>CAWCIG010000010.1:0-522968 GCA_963795535.1 Candidatus Acidiferrales bacterium | reverse complement strand
ACACTAGCTTAGGATGAGAATTCCGAAAAAGAATCCAGATTCAGAATCGAAAGTTGCCAAAGAAATACTTTTGTCTAATCTCACGAGCGGGAAGCCAATAATTCATTCACGGCACGATATGCCTGATCGATGGCCACGTCCGTGTACGCGCTGGCGCCAGCATCCGAATTAGCGATGGCAATGCGGCCAAATGGTTGGCGGCCGCGCACCCAAGGCTCCTCGCCGGCTTTCCAGTCCGGTGTGTCGAGGCCAAAAGGAGTGTAAGCGTACCCATGAGCCCACCGATTGACGGTTATGCCTGCGATGTCCGTGGCAGGATCAAAGCCCGCTCCACCTAGCACGCGGCCCAATTGATCACGGATGTTGCGTTCGAACGTGGGGAATGGGGTTTGGAGAAGTTCAAAGCGTCCAGCACGATTCTGATCGCGCACCGGCAGACCCGGCTTGCATGGGGTTCTCAGCATGAAGAGCACAGCCGGTTCTTCCGGCTTACTGGGAAATTCGTACGCGCCAATGCTGACAGGGAAATCGAGAGCGATGTACGTATGATAGCTGCCAGGGGAAACAATTTGATGCACGCCCAATTTAGAAAAGGATGTCCAATTGCGAATGGCCACGTGCGTATAGACCAGCGGGGCCTTCACCAAGTACGAAAGCGCCTCCTTCTGCGCGTCCGGCAATTCCGGGCAGATGTAAGGAATCATCACGTTGTAGCAGGCGAGCACGCCGTAATTGCCTTTCACAACGAAGGGTTTGCCAGAACGGGTGTAGGTGATCTGAACTTCCTTCGCCGTAGCGTCCTTTGCCGGTCCGTGCTTCACGTTCACCACCGTGCTGTTCAGCCGCAGCCGTACAGCATTCTCCGCACGATCCAGGTGGCTGTAATCGGCTCGCGCCGTCACCACGTCCTCCATGGTGCTACCGGGAATCGCGGTGGGAATCAGGGAGCGCACCAGGAGTCGGGCGATGGAAGCGTTTCCGTCGGGGAAATGGAAAATGTACGGTTCTTCTTTTTCGCGCGCCGGCAAGCCCAGACCGTCGAAGCCCGCGTAGGTGAATGAACCGTAGTCGTCTCCGGCTTCGTAGCACTCGTAGGCAGGTACTGCCTCGATACCAACGCAATAGAGATCGTGGGTAAGGGTTTGAAAAAAGGGCAACGCTTCAGGCGAAAGCTTGCAGTATTTCGTCAGAAACTCGGCGTAACTTATTTTTCTCAGCTGAGCTATCTTCTGTTCCTGCGACAGGCCCTTCAAATAATCCACTCTTTCGCTATAAACGCGCGCAATATCTTTCTGCACAGAATCGGACAATGGACTTTTCGCCAAAAATTCGTGCCAAGGCGTGGTGTTCATACCGGTGAGAAGCCGGTCCTCGCCAAACGTTTCCTTATCGAAAAAGGCTGCGGTGCCAAGCTTGACGTAAAGTTGCCGGTTGTAGGCTTTGTAGAATTCTTGCGTATCGATTCCAAGTTCGTTCAACAAGCCTTTGGCTTCCGCGCTGTATTTCCCCGGGCTTTCGATCGACTGTGTGCCACCATTACTGAGCAACATGCGGCCACCGGCCTGGAATTCGTTGCGCTTGGCGTGGCCGCCGAAGTCGTCATGGTTGTCCAGAATCAGAATCTTTGCGCTGTTGCCGGTTTTCTGGCGGAAGCGGTAGGCCGCCGCCAGACCGCTGATGCCGCCACCGACGACGACGAGGTCGTAGACTTCTCCCGTTTGCGTGGGCTCGCCAAGCGCATCGGCATTTTCGCCGTCACGCAGGCGATGAGCCATTGTGAAACTGCCATCATGATTGCCGCGCATGCCGAGTTTCGCGGGAGGGTAGTAATTCACCGCTTTTTCCGGCGACGGTTCATCCAGGATGCCCGCTGCCAGTAGTCGGTCAGCTCCGAGAGATCCCGTAAGCAAGCTGGCGCCGGCACCGATCGCGACGCCATCCAAGAAATCGCGCCGCGAAATTTCTCGATCCATTCCCAAGTTCCGATCTTTTTCCCGTTTGCCCATCGCCTGCCCCGTGGATTCTCAAGTAGCGTAGTATACTGCCAGCGCCTTCATCCTTACACATTTTCAGCAAGCTTTCCGTGAACAGAAAAATCCGGACCGGCAGCATGTTTGGAACGGCATATCCTTCGAATTCCTAGCCAAGACTGCTACTCTTTAGGACTGCATTCAGGTAGGAGCTATGCAACAACCAGTCGTAGCAGCACATGAAGACAGGGAAACGGGACGGCTGGAAGCCTTCAGCGATGGAGTGTTCGCAATCGCCGTCACCCTGCTCGTTCTAGACTTGAAGGCCCCGCAACTGGCCGAAGGTGCCTCGGCGGCGCAACTCGGCAAAGCGTTGCTGCACCAATGGCCAAATTACATTGGGCTGGTAACGAGTTTCTTCACCGTTTTGATCATGTGGGTGCACCATCATGCCATCCTGCGTAATGTCTGCAAAACCGATGCATGGCTTCATTTTGCGAACGGGTGTTTGCTGTTTGGTGTGACCTTTGTTCCCTACCCTACTTCCATTCTGGCTACCTTTTTGCAAACGCCCGCGGCCAAGATGGCGGCAGCCTTCTACTCCGGAACATTTGTGTTTATGGCTTTGTGCTTCTACCTGCTCATCCGAGCTGCATTCCGCAAACCGCTACTTTCCGCCAGCGCTTCAGCAGAATTTATCAACAAAACTTGCCATGATTACATGTTCGGGCCGCCGGCGTATTTGCTAGCGACATTGGCTGCGCTTCTGGACGTGCGCCTCTCACTCGCAATTTGTACCATCCTTTGGATTTTCTGGGCGACGACGATTACGCGAAACACGCGCGCCTAGGTACGCGCAAACTTAATGGTAGTTCGCGACCAGCTGTCCATTTTCGATGTGCATGTCCGCAACATCGGGAGGCAACTTCAGCTTCTCGCGATTTTCCGGCGAATCCATCAGCCGCTGCACAGCCGATTCCAGCGTGGACTGGGGGATCGGCAATGAACCGATCTGACCGCTGACCGGCACAAACTTCAGATAACCGTCTTGCGACGCGAGCTTCCCGACCAGATCCAGGGTCATGTCTTTGCCGTGGACGTCGAACACCACGTAGGCGTGCACCTGGTCGCCCTCCATTTGAACTTTTACGTCGCGCACGGACGAACGCGCTTGCTCGATATCTGCGGCGCTAGGCGCGTCGGGCCCGCCATCGGTGGCTGTTGACGAGTTCGGCGCTGATGCGTCTGGTGCTGAAGAGGAAGGAGCAGGTGAGTTCTTCGCCAGATCCAGGTGCGATGCCAGGTAGGAATTAAGTTCGCTTTCGTCCAAGCGCAGCGTGGCTTTCTGACCTTGAGAGACAGAGTCCTGCACTTGCTGGAGCTTCTGCTCAGCGCGCGCTTCGGCCTGAGGCGAAGATTGCACCGCAGGAGGTGGAGTTTTGTGAAGCAATAAGATCAACGTGATGAGGGCGGCAAGATAGGTTGACCAACGAAGGAAGCGGAACGCCCAGACCCAGACGCTGACAGGTTTTTCCGCGGGCGCAACCGGGTTGGGAACGTTTGCGATGGACATAGTCTTACCTCGCGAAGGGATGGCCACACCTCGGCCGGCCCCTCGGCTTAGCTTAACCCTAGCCCCCGGAAAAGGTTGCGGCAATGGAACCGATGGTCTATGCGGCCAATTCGGCACCTGTAGAGCCGTATCGCGTGTGGGATAATTTTTGCGGCAAGGAAACGGGGAATCAAGTGCAAACAGAGGCGGAACTTGCACCGGTGACCAGACCCGGAGCCCGGGAGCTGCAGGCGTACCTGGCGCTGCTAGCGGGAATTGTCTGCATCGCGTGGTCGGCAATCTTTGTGCGCTGGACAGACATTCCGGGACCGGCGTCGGCGTTTTACCGCATGCTGATTCCGGCCGTGGTCCTGCTACCAACCTTTCTGTTCGATCGGTCCGGCTTCCAATTGAATTGGCACATGCTGGGGATTATTGCCTTGGGCGGGCTATTCTTCGCGCTGGATCTGGCGCTATACAACACCTCCATCCTGAAAACGAGCGCAGCCAATGCGACGCTGCTCGGAAATAACACGCCGATTGTAGTGGGCCTACTGAGTTGGCTGATCTTGCGGAAGCGGCCTTCAGCAGCATTCTGGCTGGGATTGCTATTGGCACTTGCCGGCACGCTGGTGATTTTGTGGGCAGATCTGGGCAAGCTTACTCGCCTTGGCGTGGGCGACCTGATGGCGCTAGGAGCCGCGGCATGTTTTGCGGTGTATCTGCTAGCCACGGAGCGAGTGAGAACATCCACCAGCACGTTGGGATTCTTACGTTTGGCGATGATTTCCAGCACCGTGGCGCTATTCCTGATCAATCTAGTGATGGGCATCTCGCTGCGTGTACCGCAAGGTCGCACATTGTGGGCAGTGCTTGGCCTGGGACTGGTCTCACAACTTGGCGGTTACCTGGCATTGACCTACGCCCTAGGACATTTGCCTGCGACCATCACTTCAGTGAGCCTGCTTGCGCAAGGTCCGTTGACTGCAGTGATGGCCGCGCTTCTTCTCGCCGAGCCGCTGACCTGGCCGCAAATTCTGGGCGGAGTGTTGGTGCTCTCTGGAGTTGGCTTGGCGCACCGCCAGCGGCACCCGGAAGAAGAAGCAAATATTTAGCGCGCCAGCGCGCGAAACTTTATTCCAGCGCGAGGATTTCCACGTTATTTCCGGCGGGATCCTGCACGTAGACCGATCTTGTCCCGTCACGATGCTTTTGCGGGTCGCCGTAAGCAGCCGGATCGCCGAGGAACGCGATGTGTGGCGGATGCTGTTCCGGGACGACAAACGCCAGGCTGACGTTCGCGAACTGTACCAGAGCCCAAGTGACGTCTTGATACGCGACGCGGCAATCGAAATGCCGCGTGTACCAGTCCACGGTCTCGTTCACGTCACTGACGGCCACTGCAACGTGATGCAACGTATCCAGCTTTGAAGCTGCCTGCGCTTCCGCCATTGTGCCCAACCCACTTTCTTTAAAAGGAATTCACTTCTGGTTTGATGCCGACTGCACTGCCCAGGTCACCGAATCAGTCTATGGCGTGGCTCGCACTGCAAAGTTTTGCCAGAGGAACAATCTTGCCAGCAGTACGAAGCTGAGTAAAACTGTTTGCGCTATCGAACCGCCGTGCCGTCCAAATCTCACGAGGAACACCCATGCGCGCAATCAAATATGTTCTACTCGTCCTGGTGGTGTCTGTGGTTCTGCCGTGCCGTGCGCAGCAGAAGCCCGAACAACCGCTCACCACGACGCCAGTGAATCCGAATGTCAAACCTGTGCCTAAATCCCGCCCGACCATCGGAGTGGCTCTCGAAGGCGGCGGAGCATTGGGTGAAGCGCACATCGGCGTGCTGAAGTGGTTTGAAGAACACCACATCCCCATCGATTATCTCGCCGGAACTAGCATGGGCGGATTGGTTGGCGGCCTATACGCCACGGGAAGATCCTCCGACCAACTGCGCGAAATCGTCAAAACAGCAGATTGGAATCTTCTGCTCGGCGGGGAAACCCCGTATCAAGATCTGTCCTTCCGGCGCAAGGAAGACGCGCGCGATATCCCGAATTCCATTCAAGTTGGCCTAAAGCACGGCGCAACGCTTCCCCCGGCCTTGAACAGCGGCCAACAGGTGACTCTCCTGATCGACCGGGAAACTTTGCCGTATTCCACAATCCAGACCTTCGACGACTTGCCGATTCCCTTTCGCTGCGTTTCCACGGAGATCGTTTCGGGAAAAGCCTACGTTTTCCAGCAAGGCTCGCTTTCCGAAGCGATGCGCGCCACCATGTCCATTCCCGGCGTGTTCGCTCCGGTGCGGCGGGACAATCAGATTTTCGTCGATGGCGGTTTAGTAGACAATCTTCCCACCGATGTTGTGCGCAAGATGGGCGCCGATGTGGTTATCGGCGTCCACTTGCAGATCGCACCGGTTGCCGCCAAAGAGATCCAGTCCGCGTTTAGCATTCTGGGGCGCTCGGTCGAGCTGGTCATCGCAGAAACGGAAATTCGCGGAATGGCCGGCGCCGATCTAATCGTCAAAGCCGACGTTGAAAAATATTCGACGATGGACTACGGGAAGGCGGACGAATTGATCAAGGTTGGGTATGAAGCCGCCGAGGAAAAGGCGCAGATCCTGAAAGCCTATGAGCTCGATGACCAGGCCTGGGCGGCTTACCTGAAGCAGAAAGATTCGCGCGTCCGCACAAGAATTGGCGTGCCTCAATTCTTGCGGATCGATGGCGTCACCGGCGAAGCGGCGATTAACATACAGAAATTCCTGACTCCCCTCGTTGGAAAGCCGGTTGACCAGGCTGCTCTCGAGCAGTTGCTGACGCGCCTGACGGGCATCGGCCTCTACGACAGCGTCTCATATGACCTCATTCATGAAGACGACAAGGAAGGGCTTGTCATCCACGTGCATGAAAAAAGCTACGCGCCGCCAACGCTGCGCCCCGGAATTGTGGTTGATGGCACGCAAACCGACGACGTGACCTTTACCACCGGCGCCCGGTTAACGTTTATCGATGTGGCCGGCTACCGGTCCGAGTGGCGGACCGATTTTCAGTTCGGGGAAACCTATGGGATCGCTTCCGACCTTTACCGGCCGTTTCAGCCCCTGGGCAGATGGTTCATCGATCCATTCGTAAACGCTCGCCAAAACACTTTCTTGATCTACAAAAAGAGCAATCCCCGTGCGGACTACCGCATCGACAACGTCTTGGGAGGCGCGGATATTGGCTATGCGATCAGTCACTTCAGCGAAATTCGTGCCGGCTATGGCATCGGCTATACCAACGAATATCTGCGGCTTGGAACCCCCGATTTCGCATCGGTAAACGGACGCATCGGTGCGTTTCACATGCGCTATGTGCTGGATCACACCAATGATGCCGTTATTCCGACGCGCGGTTACTATGCTCAGTCCAACTTCTATTATTACGACACTTATCCTGACGCTACCGAAGCTTTCCCCTCCATGACCGCCACCCTTCAATTCTTCCAGCCGATCCACGATGATTCCATTTTCGTCATTGGTTCTGGCGGCTCCACATTCGGCTATCGCAACACCGGTGATCCGCAGTTCTTCCTTGGCGGTGTGGGACGGCTCACCGCCTACGGCCTGAATGAACTTCTCGGTAACCAGTATTTCGTCGGTCGGGTAGGTTACCTCCGGCAGATCGCCACTCTGCCAACTTTCGTAGGAAAAAACGTCTACATCATCGGCTACGGTGAGGTTGGAAAAATGTATGGCGATCCTTTCGGGGCTCCCCGGCTTTCCGGAGATGGCGCCGCAGGCATGATCGCCGACACTTTCCTCGGCCCAGTGTTTATTGGCGGGAGCGTCGGTGACACTGGCCATCACAAATGGTTTTTCCAGTTAGGGCGTGTTTTCTAAACGTTCATCCGCGAGTAACAATTTATAACTATAACGGTGGCTCCAAACGCGCTTCAGGGGAACCGTCGCGGCCCATTCCTGAAAGGATGATCATGGCTACTGCCACCACCACAGCCCCCACGCCTGCTTCGTCGCATATTGCTGAAAAAATGAAAAAGGGCCCGGGACGTATCGGTACGCTGGTCTTCGGCTTGGTGCTGATTGGCGGGTTGGTCTTCATCGGCACGAGTATCTCCCATGACCTCAAAGGCGTCGTTTTGGGATCGGCGTGGCCCTATGTATTGCTGGGTCTTGCGTTGCTGGTGGCTCTGGGTTTCGAGTTTGTGAACGGCTTTCACGACACGGCAAACGCGGTGGCAACCGTCATCTATACACATTCATTGGATCCCAACATTGCCGTGGTCTGGTCCGGTTTCTGGAATTTCTTCGGTGTGGTGACGTCGACAGGCGCGGTAGCGTTTGCCATCGTCTCCTTATTGCCAGTGGAGTTGATCCTGCAGGTAGGCGGAAACGGCGGCTTTGCGATGGTCTTCGCGCTGCTGATCGCGGCCATCGTGTGGAACCTGGGAACCTGGTGGCTTGGTCTGCCCGCTTCGAGTTCGCACACGTTGATCGGTTCAATCATCGGCGTCGGCATTGCCAACCAGTTGATGAGTGCGAGAACAGGCACCAGCGGCGTCGATTGGGCGCAGGCCGCCAACATCGGAAAGTCTTTGCTGCTCTCGCCCATATTCGGTTTCCTGCTTGCCTCCCTGCTGTTTATCGTCATGAAGGCGGTCATAAAGGACAAGCGGCTGTACGAGTCGCCGCAAGGCACCGAGCCTCCGCCGTTCTGGATCCGCGGCATGCTCATTCTGACGTGCACTGGTGTGAGCTTCTTCCACGGCTCAAATGACGGGCAAAAGGGCATGGGCCTGATCATGCTGATTCTGATCGGTACCGTGCCGACGACGTATGCGTTGAACCATGCAGTGACGGCGCGGCAGTCCCAGGATTTCATCGCCGTTTCCCGACAAGCGGCGGATACGGTAGGCAAGTACGTGGAAGGTTCCGCCGTAATCGGTGATCCGCGTGAGGAAGTGACCGATTACGTACGCACGAAGGAATTCACGCCTGCAACCATGCTGGCGCTGCGTACCATGATCAACGACATCGGCACGGAATTGGCGGAGTTCAAGGAACTGTCGAAGGTGCCGCAGACGCAAGTGCGAAACTTCCGCAACGATATGTACCTCGTCAGTGAGGCGCTCCGCTTGATGCAGAAGTCCGGCAAGCCTGCTCTAGCCGCGGGGGATGTCGCTGTGCTGAAGAACTACAAGAGCCACGTGGATAGGTCCACGCGTTTTATCCCGCTTTGGGTGAAGGTTGCTGTGGCGCTCGCCTTGGGGCTCGGCACGATGGTTGGATGGAAGCGCATCGTGGTGACCGTCGGCGAAAAAATCGGTAAGAGCCACCTGACCTATGCCCAAGGAGCTGCAGCGGAAATCACCGCAATGGCCACGATTGGGGCGGCGGATGGATTGGGACTACCTGTCAGTACCACACACGTACTTTCATCCGGCGTGGCCGGCACGATGATGGCAAACCATTCCGGTCTACAAATGAGCACGGTGCGCAATCTCGCGCTGGCATGGATTTTGACCTTGCCGGTCGCCATGATGCTTTCCGGCTTGCTGTTCTACGCTCTGCGCACACTGGTCTTCAAAGGCTAGTTTCCCTAATCAGAAACCCAACAACTGGAACAAAGCTCGAGTGCAAGCCGATTACTTGCGTTCACCCGATGATTCGTTGGACCGCCCGTGAATCGGCAAGGCCGAATGGCGGGGCATGATCACGATGAATACCGTGGAATCACAATCGGCACCGGCGCACTTTCCGGGAACAAATTGCCATTGGCGAATCGCGGGAATCACTGACGGTGCCAGGGACTCCTCGTCATCCAAAACGTCGATCGACATCAACTCTCCGTGTGCGTTGACGTGAGCCCCGAGAATTATATTCGGCGCGGAAAGAGCTCTGACGTTCAATTGCGGCTCGATCGTTACCGTCGGTAAGGCGGAGTGCTCTTCACTGTCTGTCGCCGGTAGGTCGTAACGCCGCACCGGCGATTTTCCAGTCATAGCGGTAAGCGAGGCAAATTGAAACACGATCCCAATTCGCTTTGCTTCATTCGCTTGGTGCGCGGCAGGCAAGAAGCTCCACGTGTGCACTGCGCTCAGCACTTTATCCACGAAGGCTTGCTGGCCCTGCACCACTTTAATGTCTTCCAGTTGTCGGTCGCCATCTAGTGCAGCGTCAAGCACCACTTCTCCGCCCTCGAGCGCTTCGGGAGGACGAGGTGAGGCGACGAGCGAAAGCGGTACAGGGGTAGCCGAGCTCGCCAGCGCGGCATTCTCCGATCCAACTTTATTCGCTCCTACGCCAGCGGACTGCCACGCAACCCCATGCCGCTGCAACAGAGGAATGGCGTAGTGAATCGGCACGGCGGCCCCGACACCGCTGTTGGGTTGTGCTGTGGCCGCAGCGACCGCCGCTGCCTGCGGGCGTAGCCAGCGTCCCTCGACGAGTCCCACCACGGCGTGCGATTCGGCAGACACAACCGGAGCGCCGCTGTCGCCGAGCAGGACGTCATGATTGAACAGAAGCAATTCGGTGTCGCCGCCTCCCCGGTCCAGCTGTGAAAATTGATACTCGAGGACCTGGCCGGAGGGATGATCTTCCGAAAACGCGTCATAGGTGTGCGGATCCTTCAATCGCGAGGGACGCAGCGCCGCCGCGAGCACGTCGTGCGCGGGAGCAGGCCGCTCCACCGCCAGGGCCAGAAATCGCACTTGATACCTGCCCGCGAAGGGATTGGGTGTGGCGCGCAACAGCGCCACGTCATGGTCCCGATCGATGGCGATGACCTCCGCCTTGAGCAGCCGCGGTGGTGCCATCGGCAGGCGCAAAACGATATACGGCTGCGCGTTGCTCAATTGGCTGAGGACGTGGGCGGCAGTCAGCAAATATCCTTCCTGGTTGATGAAAAAACCGTTGCCGTAAAACAGATACTGGAAGCCGCGGTCGGAAGGCGATTGGTCCACTGGATAAACAATCGGGCAAATCGCGAAAGACAAGTCCGCTGATGGGCTGGCCGGAGTAGGCCGTCCGCCAGCCCAGGCCGGCGTAAATGGACAGCACAGCACCAGCACGGCCGCCAGCACGCCCAGAAGCGCGTTGCGCAGGTGTTTCATCCTATCGCATAGGATAGCGCTGGCTGAGTGCTGCGCAATGGACCGTTGGGCCAGTTGGCGAAGGAAATTGAAGTCGTAGTGGCCGTCTATAGACAGGTCCTTGGAGTTTGGTGGGATGAGGGAGAACGGCCGGAAAGCCGGAAGAAAGTCAAAAAACCCTGTTGACTTTCGCTTTTTGTTCGCCTATATTTGCCCCGGTAGAGGAAACGGGAAACGGGTGGCTTTGGCTCCATTGCCTTCGGGCTCTCCCGAGCTGGATGCCACCCGTTAGAACTACCGCAACACTCGATTCCCTGCCAGGAGCTTCCATGAACGCCTGTGTCGAAAACGTCGGGCCCGTGACCGCGGCACCGCCTGCAGCACAAGGCGAGTCTGCACACGCTCGAGCGGCCCTAAATAACATGTCGGCGCCCGACAAGAAGCCGCTCGAGGCCCTGCCGGCGACCGCGCCCTCCGAGAAAGCCTCTGCACCCGCGGAAAAGCGCTCCTGGTTTTCCACCAATTGGCTGGGCTTTGGCAAAGCCCGTCGGGCGAAAGAAATGCCGCATATCGTGCACGTCGATGTGGACGCATTCTTCGCGTCGGTCGAGCAACTCCTGAATCCGAAACTGCGTGGCAAACCTGTGCTGGTAGGCCGGGGCGTGGTGGCTTCCGCGAGCTACGAGGCGAAATTTCGTGGCGTGAAGACAGCCATGACGTTTCGGGACGCCCTGCGTATTTGCCCGAAGGCGATTGTCGTGCCCGGACAGTACGAGCATTACGCGGATTTCGCTGAACGCGTGCGGGGCATCCTGGAAACCTACACACCTGCAGTTGAGACGGCGGCACTGGACGACTTCTATCTGGACTTTGCAGGGACCGAGCGTCTGTATCCAGACTTCGAGGCGACCCTGCGCCGGTTACAGGCGGAGATTTTCGGACGAACGGGCCTGAGCGTGTCCGTGGGCGCGGGCGCAACAAAAGTTGTAGCTTCGATCGCCTCGCGACTACAGCGGCCGCGTGGATTCCGCATCGTCGCCCCGGGCATGGAAGAGGAGTTTCTGGCTCCCCTGGCCGCGGAAAAGCTGCACGGTATCGGACATGTCCATGCCGAGGCCTTGGCGGAACGCGGCGTCTCGACGATCGCTCAACTGCGCCTGATCCCGAAGCCGGTACTCCAAGCGACATTCGGCGAGGCCATTGGAAAACAAATCTGGGAAAGAGCGCGTGGGCTGGATGGACGCGAGGTGCTGCTGCCTTCTACGCCCAAATCAATTTCGCGCGAAACCACCATTGAAGGCGGCACCATCGATACCGAATTCCTCGGCGGCTTGCTGGAATATTTGAGCGAGCGCCTCGCCAAGGCACTGCGCGAACATGGCAAGCAAGCGCGCACGATCGGAGTGCGGCTGCGTTATGTGGACCATTATTCAGCGAACCAGACGCTGCGCCTGGCACGACCCAGTAATGACGAGCGTGAGTTGCTTGCGGCGGCGAAGGACCTGTTCGCAAAATTGTTCGCGCGCCGGGTGGCTGTTCGCTTGGTGGGTGTAAACGTGACGAATCTGGATGCCGATCGCCGGCAGACTGAACTGTTCGATGCGGACGCGAACCGCCGTTGGTTCCTGAATCGCGAAGTGGACCGGGTGCGCGGCCGCTACGGCTGGAACGCGGTGTTCTACGGCAAAGGATTGGAACTTCGCGAGCACTATCTGACGAAGGAGAACGGGCTGGTGCTGTCTACTCCGTGCTTATCCAGATAAGTTGGCGCTGAATTCTTCTTTGGGCTTGACCGATAAAACAAATGACGCGTGATCCGTAGCTCTCGGCGGGTGCAAGAAACCGGTGCGCTCCCTTTTCTCACACCGCCATCATTAACACCAAATTTCGTGGATCGCGTCTCGATCCGGCTCTCCTGCGCATCGGCACGAGCCTGGTCGTTGTTCGCGGATCGCCAGGTTCTGCCATGTTCGTGCACTTGCATTGTCACAGCCATTATTCGTTTTTGCGAGGCGTCAATCCTCCGGAAGAAATCATCGCCGCGGCGGCACAGCAGCAGATGCCGGCGGTGGCCCTGACGGACACCGACGGAATGTATGCCGCGGTCCCGTTTTACCAGAAAGCGAAAGCGGCGGGCATCAAGCCCATCGTTGGTGTGACGCTGGACGTTGCCTTCGCAGCAGAAAATCCAACACAAAACATGACCGTGCCGCTGGTGCTACTGGCAACGGACTCGTCGGGCTACAGCAATTTGTGCCGGTTGACCACGCTTCGCCATTTGGGCGAGCTGCGACCAACCCAGGAAACATTTGCGCAAGACACGGGCCGCCCAGTCACAATCGACGAATTGGCGGCCCACAGTGATGGCGTGATCGCGCTATACCCCTCCGCCCTGTCATTCCGAGCGCAGTTAGCGAAGCGCGATGCCCATATCTCCGCGCGACTAAAAAACATCTTCACTAACCGGCTGTATCTCGAGGTGCAACACCTCTCATCAGGAGATGGGCGAACCCTCCGAGAGGCGGAGCGCCTCGGCCGCGATCTAAGCATCCCCCTGGTAGCTACAAACAATGTGCACTTCCTTAAGCCGGAAGAGCATTTCTACCATCGCGCCGTCAACGCCATCCGCACAAATTCCCTGCTGACCACCGTCGTGTCGCCAGCGATCACCACCGCCGAAGCGTGGTTCAAACCGGTCGCCGCAATGCAGAAACTTTTTCCGGATCACCCGGAATTGTTGCGCAACTCGTTGGAAATCGCAGACCACTGCAACCTGAAACTCCAATTGGGCAAACTGATTTTTCCGCAATTCCCTGTGCCTCAAGGCGACTCTCCATTCTCCTATTTGTGGAAACTGAGTTTCGCGGGCGCGCAAAAACGCTACTGCCCGCTGCGCCCCGATGTGCTCGCCCGGCTGACGCACGAACTGGAAGTGATCGAAAAACTCAACCTGGCGCCTTATTTCCTGCTGGTGTGGGACATCGTGGAAGAAGCGCGGCGGCGCGGTATTCCTGCGGTGGCACGCGGCTCGGCCGCCAGCTCCATGGTGACGTATGTCCTTGGCATTTCCTGCGTATGTCCTTTGCGCTGGGGTTTGTATTTCGAACGCTTCCTGAACGTGCAACGCGGCGATTGCCCGGACATCGACATCGATATTTGCGGGGCGCGCCGGGACGAACTGCTCGATTACGTCTACGAGCGCTGGGGCGCGGAGCATGTGGCGATGATCGGCAGCTTCATTACCATGCACGCGCGGCTGGCAATACGCGAAGTGGCCAAAGTCTTTGGGGTTCCGCCCGGCGAAGTGGATGCCTTCACCAAGCGGCTGCCGCATCGCCCCGTACGAGAAATCCTGGGCGCGATTGCGAGTTTGCCGCAATGTCGCAACCTGCCGGTGCACGACGAACCATGGAAAGCGATTCTCCAGGTGGCGTCGCGGCTGGATGACGCACCGCGGCACCTGGGCATTCATCCCTGCGGCACGGTGATTTCCGCGCGCCCGCTAGCCCACCTAGTACCTCTCGAGCGGGCAACGAAAGGAATCGTGGTGACTCAGTACGACATGAACGCGATCGAGGCGCTCGGACTCATCAAGATGGATTTGCTCGGGCAGCGCGGGCTGACCACCATGTCGCTGGCCTTCGACAACATTGAAGACAAAATAGGGCAGAGCAGCGCCGTGGCAGCAGATGGTGCAACGCCCAGCCCGCAGGCGCGAGCGATCGATTTTGCGGCAATCCCCGAAAACGATCCCGCAACACAGGATGTGATCGCCGCGGGCCGCACCATGGGCATTTTTCAGATTGAGTCGCCCGGGATGCGCGGATTGCTGCGCATGATGAAGGTTCGCACCCTGGAAGAAATCGCGGTGGCGCTCGCGCTGATCCGGCCAGGCGCTTCCGAGTACGGATCCAAGGAGCTGTTCCTAAAACGGCTGCGCGGGAAAGAACCAGTGGTGTACGCGCATGAATCGCTGATCGGCATTTTGGGCGAGACGCTGGGTGTGTGCATCTATCAGGAACAAGTCATGCGTATCGCCCAGGCTGTGGGCAACATGTCTCTGGCGGAAGCCGACATCGTCCGAAGGTCCGCGGCCAAATTCTCCGGCCAGCGCGAACGCGAGCGCCTGCGCGGCAAATTCCTGAAAGCGGCAGAGCAAATAGGGTTGAAGGACGCCGAGTGCGAAGAAACCTGGATGATGGTGGAAAAATTCGCGGGCTTTGGATTCTGCAAAGCTCACGCAGCAACCTACGCGGATATTTCTTACCGCATGACCTACCTGAAGACGCACCGCACTGCAGAATTTCTGGCGGCGATGTGCAGCGCCGGAGCCGGCTTTTATCACGTGTCGGCCTATGTTGAGGAAGCGAAACGGTGGGGGATCGAGGTGCGGCTGCCGTCCGTAAATCGTTCCAGGATGGAATATTCCTCCGAAGCGTTGGCAGATGGCAAGAAAGCTTTGCGCGTGGGGTTAATGCAGGTGAAAGGATTGCGCGTGGAAACAATTCTGGCGCTACTGCATTCGCGCAATACGCAAAGCCCGTTTCGTTCTCTGCAGGATTTCCTTGAGCGGGTACCAGCAGGGCGCGATGAAGTAGAAGCATTGATCAAGTGTGGCGCATTCGACGGAGTAGGAAATAGCACGCGTCCGGCCATGCTCTGGCAATGGAATCTGCTGCAAGCGAAGAGACAACACACGCAGCGGGAAGTGCGGGCGGCCTGCGCAGCAACGGCAGTGGCCCGCGTACCGGCGAAACTGTTCGTCGAGATGGATCAGCACAACTCCATCGGGCTGGCGCTGCCGGAATTCGACACGGCCGATTACACGCCGCAACAGAAATTGAGATATGAGCGCGAAATCCTGGAGGTCTGCGTCAGCGGCCACCCGTTGGACGTTTTGCCCCGAAATGGCGAGATCTGGAGCGACGAACTGCCGCAGTTGCAGGGCCGGCGAGTCACACTGTGCGGCTGGGTGGTGACTTATCGCCAGGTTGGCACAAAAAATCATCGCAACATGATGTTTGTCACGCTGGAAGACCAGCGCGGGCTGTTTGAAGTTATTCTGTTCCCCGATGCCTACGACAAATATGGCGGCTTGGTTTATGAAACACGCGCGATGCGGGTCACCGGTAGGGTGCAGGAAGGCGAGCACATTAACGGAGAAATCTTGGAGAGGTTGAGGGATTGAAATAGTAGGGAGTCAGTAGTCGAAAGTCCGGAGTTGGGAGCCGGAAAAACGGTAATGATTCGGCGAACATACAAGACGGAGACGACTGACGAGTCGCAAACGAGCCAGCCGGCGCAAAGCGGCGAGGCCTTGCCGGGGCGCAATCGCAGCGATAAACGCCGCCTGTGGGAACGGCTAAATCCGCGGCACCGCAAAGAGCTGCGAATGCTGGCCGCGGCGCTCGCGTTGCAGCAAAGTCACGCGTGTCTGCCCGAGGCGGCTCGCCTCCGGCTGGACGCGGCATTAGGCGAGTTGGACCAGGTAATGCGCCGCATCGCGGCCGTGCTCGCAGAGGTAGCTGGCCGGACACCACCTCCCCGCTGAATCTTGCGGCCACCGCCCTTCGGACGCATACTGGCCCCATGCGTGCCGTAAGCCGTCAAAGATTATTCCGGGGCCTGTCGATCCTGGCCATGCTAGGTCTCTGCGCCAGTGCTGGCCGGGCCGATGAAATCCGCCTGAAAGACGGACAGAAACTATACGGCGTGATCGTCGGCTACGAAGACAACATGTTCAAAGTCAAAACCGACTATGGCTATGTCCTCGTCGAAAAAGACAAGATCGCCTCGATCATTCCCGATTCGCCCGGACAGCCTGCTCCGTCAACAACCGAACCGGCTCCGAAACCGGCCACAGCGAGTGACGCTAAGGCAACGCAGCCAGAACTGACGCAAAAAGAGAAAGCAGCCGCCATCCTGACAAATTCAGGCGGCCGGCCGGAACTGCCCGTAGCGAACAAGGTATCGACAGAGGCAAAAGCGCCGGCCGTAAGAACGACACCGGCGGGACCAAAAGCAACCCTCGTCACCGCAACCGCTCCGCCGCCTCCGCCGAAAGAAGCTCCGCTGGAGAACCACGAAGAAATTCAGGGAAATCTATACATCAACCATCAATTCGCTTTTCGGATGTATAAGGCACCCAGTTGGCAGATCATCGATGGCGCCGGACAGACGCTGCCAAATGCGATTGTCGCGATGGGGACGTCCAACGAATCCACGCTGCTGGTGATCGGCCACGAAAAATCCAAAGACGCATTAGAACCGACCGCACAAACCGTTGAAAAGCGCCTGCACGATGTGTACGAAAACTACCGGCTCATCTCGCAAAGAAAAACAGTCATTGGCGGACAGCCAGCGATCGAATACCGCTACCAGGGCATGGCGGATGAGCATGACTGGTCAGGAACGCTGTCCGTGGTCGCTCACGGTGGGGAATTTCTGACGGTGATGGGAATGACGTTCGCGGATACGGATCTGATCCAGATTCAGGAGAATGTGATTGCGCGCTCGATTGCCAGCCTCGACTTCAACGTGAAGTGACACACGTCCGCGACACCTTCCAACGCAACTTTAGCTAAGTATCAAAAGGGTGAAAGCGCAGTTCGAGCTTAGCTCGCCGCGGATTCTTGCAGCTTGCGGCTTTCACGAATCATCGCGATCAGCGCCTGAACCGCGCGCGGCAGGCTGCGGTCACGCCGATATACGAGCGCTAACTCACGATACAGGTCCACGCCTTCGACATTCAGCAGCTTCACGTCACCCGTCTTCACCTGATCCCGCGCGAAGCTCTCACTGATGATCGAAATGCCCACATCCGCCGCCACAAACGTCTTGATCATCCCGATGCTCGGCAATTCCATGGTGATGCGCAGGCGCGAGCGGTGTGGCCGGAATAGCTTATCCAGCACCTGGCGCGTGTAACCCGTCTTCGGAAAGATCAGCGGAGCCGCCGCAATTTCGTCGAGCGTGACATGGCTGCGTTGCGCCAACGGATTCTTGGTGCTCACAAAAAAACGCAGCCGGTCCCGATTGATAATATGCATCTTCAAGTTCGGAGATTTCAGGGGCAGCGTCACAATGCCAAGGTCCAACGAGCCGTCCTCCAGCCGCTGGAGAATCTTGTGGCTGAAGTTGCGGTAGATACTGATATGCACCAAGGGGTAGCGGCGCTGAAACTCCGAAAGAATATCCGGCAAGAGATAGAGACAGGTAGCTTCGTTCGCGCCAAACGTGACTGGGCCCTGCACCACATTGCCGCGATCAGCCACCACTTGCATGGATTCGTCTCGCAGGCGCAACAACCGCTCCGAAAATTCGAACAACACTTCTCCCGCTGGCGTCAGTTCCACGGATTTCGCCGAGCGATCCAACAGCTTGGCATGGTAAGCCTGCTCCAACTGGCGGATCTGCGCGCTCACGGCGGACTGTGAACGGAACACTTTCTGCCCCGCCTTAGAAAAGCTTTTCAGTTTGGCCACTTGCACAAACGTAGTTAGTTGGTCGAAGTCCATAGCCTCAACTCTCGCTTACGCGTAAGAGTATAACGGAATCGGTATAAGGAAAAAGTGGTGTTCCTGCCGGCCTCAGGCATAGTGCGGGGCGGCGCTCTCGGAAAGCCGCAAGTAATTCCCTGATTCCACGGGTATGGGTTCCAACACAGCGCCGGGAACCGCCTTCCACGCATCTTGCAAGGTCCCCTGGAAATGGATCGGCTGAACCCGCACAAACGGCAAGGAAGTCCTTCGCGCCAGCAACCGCAGAGCGACCGGGCTATCCGTCAACGCAACATGCGATTCAAGCAGACGGCGCAAATTGCTCTCTTCCGCTTCCTCGAGTTCGTGTGCCTGCACAAATTCCAGATTCAGAACGTGATCCATCTCGCTCCGCAAAATGTAGGCAAGCCCTCCGGTCATCCCGGAACCGAAATTCAGCCCGATCGGGCCGAGAACCGTCACGACGCCCCCGGTCATATATTCGCAGCCGTGCTGTCCCAGTCCTTCAACGACCGCAACGGCGCCGCTATTGCGCACCCCGAAACGTTCGCCCGCCTGGCCGGCCACATAGAGTTGCCCGGACGTCGCGCCATACAGCACGGTGTTCCCGGCAAGAACGTCTCCTCGTTTCGAGGCGTTGTGGCCGGCTCGAATGACGATCGTGCCTCCGGAAAGCCCCTTACCGACGTAATCGTTGGCCTCTCCCGCAAGTTTCAATGTAAGTCCGGAAGTGAGGAACGCCCCAAAACTTTGTCCGGCGGTGCCGCGAAATTCGCGCGTGGCGACGGGAGATTCTTTTTGTTGCAGGCGCTGGCTCATGCGCTCGCCGCTGATGTGCGCTCCAATGCTGCGATGATAATTGTGGATCACCGATGAAGCTGCACCGGGCAACTGCATGTGCTCGAAAGACAATTCCGTTTCTTCCACACCGCCATCGAGCACTGATGTTTGCTGCGGAAGAACGCGGCGTGGCTTGGACACGGGAATAACCAGCAGCGCATCGAGACCGGACTGCGTTGTCAGCCGATCGTACCAGCCACGAAGTTCTGTCAGCGAATGCACGCCAAGTTGCGAGAGTCCTTTGCGAATTTCCTCTGCCAGCGCGCGGAAATAAGCGATGACCATTTCCGGCTTGCCATTGAAACGCGTCCGTAGGGTTTCATCCTGTGTCGCGATACCCACAGGGCAAGTATTCAAATGGCACTGGCGCGCCATCACGCAGCCAATGGCAATCAAGGAAGCGGTGCCAAAGCCAAATTCGTCTGCGCCAAGCGTCGCACCGATAAGCACATCGCGGGAAAAACGCAAGCCGCCGTCCACACGAAGTTTCACGCGAGAGCGCAATCCAGCCCGCAACAAAGTCTCATGCGTTTCGCGAAGTCCGATTTCCCAAGGAAGGCCGGTGTTCTTGATCGAGGTCAACGGAGAAGAGCCCGTCCCTCCATTGTGGCCGCTGACGGTGATTACGTCGGCACCAGCCTTCGCCACCCCAGCTGCAATCACGCCGACGCCTGTGCCGGAAACCAGCTTCACGCCGATGCGCGCCTGCGGATTCACCGCGCGCAAATCATGAATCAGCTGCGCAAGATCTTCGATGCTGTAGATGTCGTGATGCGGAGGCGGCGAAATCAACGGTGTCCCCGGCGTAGCATGCCGGATTCGCGCAATGTATTCCGTAACTTTACGGGCGGGAAGTTGACCGCCTTCGCCGGGCTTCGAACCCTGTGCCATCTTGATCTCAAGCTCTTCGGCGCGCACCAGATATTCGGCGGTCACTCCGAACCGGCCGGAAGCTACCTGCTTGATCTTATTCGACGAGCCGGGCGTGCGATACAAATCGCTGTCTTCGCCGCCTTCACCGGTATTACTCCGGCCACCCAGTTGATTCATCGCAATCGCAAGTGTCTTGTGCGCTTCCGGGCTCAGGGAACCAAGCGACATCGCTTGCGTGCTGAACCGCGCTAGTATCGATTCCAATGGCTCGACTTCTTCAATCGCAACCGGCTGCGCGGGCAGCATCTCGAGCAGGTCACGGAGAAATGTCGGTTCATCGGCCTTCGCCAATTGCTCATACGCGTTGTAATGGCCATCGTCCGGCTTACGCACGTGCGCATGCATGCGGCGAACAAGATCGGGCGACGTGGCATGAAGCTCCGCGCCTTTGCGGAAGCGGTACAGTCCATGGTCCGCCATATCGTCCGTTGCTCCGCCGTAACCCGCGGAGTGCATGTACAGATAATCCTGCAGCAGCGAATCGAGCGTCTTCGTGCCGGGATAACAGGCGGCATCCTCGAAATATTCGCGGCAAATGTCTTCATCCAAGCCAAGCAACTCAAACAGGTGGCTGTTGCGGTAACTCGCCAACGTCGAAATGCCCATGCGCGCCAGAACCTTGCGCAGCCCAGCCAACATGCCCTTGCGAACTTTATCGAACACGCCTGCTTCTTCTGTTTCGGCGAACTCTTCCGCCAGGTACGGCACCACTGCGCTGGCACCAGCAGCAAGCAGCATGGCAACGTGATGCGTCTCAAAAACCTGAGCGCTCTCGACCACCAGGGGCAAGTCCGCAAATTCCCGATTTACCAGAGTCTTCCAGGCATTAGCGGCCGCCAGCAAGGCGGGCAACGCCGCACGCCCCGGCCCAATGCCGCGATCGGAAAGGAGGAGGAGTCCCGGGCGATCGCCGCTACTCAGAGGGGTAGTCTTGCACTGAGTAAGACAGCGGCGCGCACCCGGGACTCCCAGGGTGGAAGAGAATGTAAAGTCTATGGTTTGGACGGGCCCCAATTCGCTGCACAGTGAAGCCAACTCCGCGGCTTTCAGAATCGGACTGGCCAGGAAGTGACCGTGGCCCAGCGGGACTTCCAAGGACATCACGTGAGATTCACGCAGCGGGTCGATCGGTGGATTCGTCACCTGTGCGAAACGCTGCTTGCAATAATCCCAGAGCGGCCGGTGAATCATCGAAAGAAACGCGGGCGGCGCATCGTCGCCCATGCTCCAATCCGCTTCTTTTCCAGCAAAGAGCGGACGGAACATAATCTTATATTGATCGTCGGACCAGCCCGCCGCGGAGGCGACGCGCTTCGGGTGAAGAATCGTCGGGCGCTCTGTAGAATCGTCCAACCGCAAAACACTCGAACGCGTCAGAGCCTTGCGCGGAATCTCGGCGGTGACGGTCTTTAAGAGTTCGCGCCAGCGCAGCAACGAACCGGCATGGGGCGCGGCAAGTAGAATTTCCCCCGGCCCAAGCCGATGCCGTTCCGCGATGCGTGATTCCTCCAAATCCAGCAAGCCCGTTTCGGACCCAGCAATGACCAATCCATCGTGGGTAACCGTATACCGCATCGGCCGCAGACCATTGCGATCCAATTTCACACCCACCGACAGCCCGTCACTAAACACCAAAGCGGCCGGGCCGTCCCACGGTTCGCCCTCGCGAGATAGCGCTTCCAGCGCCGCGCGCACGTCCGGGGAAATAAACGGATCTTGAGAAAACGCGGGAGGCACCAGCGCCAGCATCGCCGCTTCCACGCTTTTCCCTTCGAGCAGCTTCAATTCGAGGGCATTGTCAAAGCTGGCGGAATCGCTTACATTTTCTTCCAGCAACCGGAACCACTTCCCTACTCCAATGCGTTTGCGAACCTCTCGTTCCCGCGCACGTAACCACCGGCGATTGCTGATGACCGTGTTGATTTCGCCGTTGTGCGCCACGTAGCGGAAGGGCTGCGCGAGTTGCCAGGAAGGCTCGGTGTTCGTCGAATAGCGCTGGTGAAACACCGCAAACCGCGTCGCAAAGTCGCTGCCGCGCAAGTCCTCATAAAAACGCGGAAATTGCCAGGGAGTCAGCAAACCTTTGTATACAACGGTGCGTGAAGAAAGTGAGCACAGGTAGCAGCGCTCCGGCAGGACGCGTTCCGCACGCTTCCGCAGCAACCAAAGGCTGCGCTCGAATTTGTGGACAAAGCTAGGACCGGAATTGCGCGCGCCCGCCGGTTCGATAAAGAACTGCCAGATCTCTGGCATGGTTTCCAAGGCTCGCTGGCCCAGAGAGTTTGAGTTTGTCGGCACCCGGCGCCATCCGACCAGCCGCAGCTTGCTTCTGCCGATGGAGTCTTCGATGGCGACACGGGCATCGGCTAGACGAGTCGGCAGGGCAAAAAGCATTCCAACCCCAAAAATCTCGTCCAGGGAGATCTTGTCTTCAGCGGCGCGCGCACGAAAGAAATCCACCGGGAGGCTAGTCAGCAACCCTGCGCCGTCGCCACTGGCGCCATCGGCGTCAACTCCTCCCCGATGCGACAGGCGCTCCAGCGCTTGCAACGAATAGGTCAGGATGTCATGGGTCGGCGGACCGCCCAGTTGGGCGATAAAACCAGTGCCGCAAGCGTCATGATCAGGGTGTCCCCAGTTGGGATGGCGAGGCCTGGATGTCCGTTCAGGACAGCTGCACATACTAGTGTAATAGTGTCCAAACCGCCGAATGTACAATGCAGAATTTTTCTGCCATGCATCTGTTTTGCAGGGGCGGCCAAAGGGCTAACTACATTAAAACTTCGTGACTTCGCTGAAGTGAAAATTGTGGATTTTCATTGGCGGAACCACCATTTCGAACGCTTCTTCCCCGGTCCCCCGCCGCGCCGGCCCCAGACATTCGACGTTTCTTAGCATTTCCAGGACCGATTGATTGAATCGGAAATTCCTGACGGCATGGGAAATTTTGCCCTGTTCAATCTGGAACAGGCCGTCGCGGGTCATCCCCGTCATGATCTTCTCGTAAGGATCCACCTCGCGGATGTACCACAGCCGCGTGACCAGCAAACCCCGGTCGGTCGAGGCAATCATCTCCTCGAGCGAGGTTTTCCCGCCCTGCACCACCAAATTGAGCGGCGCTTCCCCATATTCGTTGGGGAGCGGAAAGCCATGTCCGGTGGGTTTCTTGCCAGCCTGCTTGGCCGACCGCCGCGAATACACCAGATTCTTAACCACTCCCCGGTCCACCAGTACAACTCGTTGACGGGGCACTCCCTCCCCGTCAAAAGGAGCGCCAAGTTGCAGCGGATGATGTGCATCGTCCGTGATCGTGATGTTCTTACCAAAAATGGCTTTCCCGACGCGGCCGGAGAGGCATGAGCGCTTGTCCGCCACGGCGGTGGCTGCAAAATCGTAGAAAAGAAAGCCCACAAGGTCCAGAACTGCCGCCGGCTCCAGCACCACCGTGTATCTTCCTGGCTCGCACTCGACGGGATTCTGCGCCTGAGTCGCCTTTTCACTGGCAATTTTCGCAAGCGCCGACGGATCTACCTGGCGAACGTCTCCGCAATTAGCTTTGGCCCAACTCGCCGCGGAGCCTTGCTGCATGGTCACGGAGAAAGTCGCATGTGTTTGGCGGTAGGCGGCCGCCAATCCGCGTGAATTCACAAGGACGCTTTGGCTCTGTCCGCCGGCGTAAATTCCTGCGGCAACCTGTCCCCGTTTTTCCGCAAACTGGCAGGCACTTTTAACGGCGCGGGCGCGATCGTCCGCCGTGAGAGCCGCTGTGGCCGGAGAAAAGTGCCGAACGGCGCGATACTTCTGTTTCGCCGGCATCGGCAACAGCCGGGGGTCTTTCGGCTGATGCGAAGCCAGTGACAAACAATTGTCGATAGCCAAACGCAAAGAATCTTCATTAACCCGGTTTGTCGTGACGCGGGCGGTGCGCCCCTCCGCCGCGGTTCGAATGGAGACCACCAATCCCTGCTCGGCGACGTTCTGGTGAATGGTGTTGTTCGCAAAGCGCGTGAGAGCCTGAATGGTCTCGTCGATGTGCACTTCCGTTTCCGGAACGCCACGCTCTTCCGCCAATCGCAAAACCCTGGCGCCAATCTGGTGTAGTTCTGACTCCGCACGTAATGCCACCGCTGGCGTGCGCTTCGAATCGGATTGTTTCTTGAGCGCGCTCATTGGTTCGAAAAGGCCGTGCCGATTTTCACGTTGCGAAAACGCGCCGGAGAAGCGCCGTGGCCCGTGCCCATCACTTGCATCGGCTGCCCCTTGCCGCAGTTCGGAGTGCCCCATAGCACCCAATTCTCCGCATTCGTCACAGCGTCACAGCTATTCCAGAATTCCGTAGTAATCCCGCTGTAACTGGGATTCTTCAGCATGCGCCCCTTCTTGCCGCCTTTGACTTCCCAGCCGATTTCCGTGGAAAACTGAAACTGGTAACGGCGATCGTCGATCGACCAGGAACGGTTTGTATCCATCAGGATGCCGTCGTCGGTATCGGCAACCAAATTCTCAAATGTCCAGGGTCCGGGAACAATACTGATGTTCGTCATGCGAATCATCGGCAAGCGATTCCATCCTTCGGTGCGCATGGTGCCGCCCGAACGCGTCAAGCCGATCAGATGCGCGGTTTCACGGCTGGAAAGATACCCGTGGAATTCGCCGTCCTTGATCACGTCGATGCACTGGGCGGGCACGCCCTCGTCATCGTACGCAAAAGTACCAAGGCCGGCGCCATGCGCCATCCGCGCATCAGCCACTACGTTGACGATTGGCGAGGCGTAGCGCAAATTATGCAGCTTATCGAGAGTCAGAAAACTCGTGCCGGCAAAGTTGGCTTCCTGGCCGAGCACGCGGTCTAGTTCGATAGGATGACCCACTGATTCGTGAATCTGTAATCCCAGTTGGCTGCCGCAAAGAATCAACGTCCCGGTTTTCTCCGGACATTGCGGCGCGGAATGAAGCGCGACCGCCTCTTCTGCAACTCGCGGAGCATGGCGAAGCAGTTCCATCGCTTCGATCAGTTCGTAGCCGCCAAGAACGTGCTGACCGCCAAAACTATTTGGATACGATCGCTTCTGGATTTCGCCGCCCTGAAACGCCGTAGCCACAATGCCGCAACCCGAAATCACCCGTCGCTGATGAATCTGGGAGCCGCCGCTCGAGGCGAACCACGTGTCTATCTTTCGAAACTGCATGTCCGTCTCCGACAGCGTGACGCCCTTCACCTGGCGCATCGCGGCATCCACAGCGAGCAACAGATCAAGCTGGCTTTCCAGGGGAAGCGCGAAGGGATCCTTCCCACACGGGCCCTGCCAACTATCGATGTACGTGCCTTCCGGTGCCAACCGCACGTTTTCTTTCTTTGCCAGCGCCGAGGATCGCGCGATGGCTACTGCCTGCGCCGCACACACAGCCACGCCGTCTCGCGTCAACTGGTCGGTTGAGGCAAATCCCCACGCCCCACTTGCCACCACGCGTATTCCCAGTCCGATCGATTCGCTCTGCCCCAGTGTGCCGACTCGTCCGCTCTTCGTGGTCAGGTCGCGCTGCCGGTGGTGCATCACGCGCACGTCGGCATACGTTGCGCCGCGCAACCGTGCTACCTCAAGCGAGTGTCCGCAATAATCCCACATGGCCCCACCAAAAGTTTGGGGCGCCCCGATGCTTCGAGACGCCCCAAGTAAGATAACACGCTCTCTGGAAGTTGCTTCGCCCGCTTACGTACCTTCCTGCCAGGACGCAAGATACTGTTCCTGCTCGGCGGTCAGCTTGTCCAGACGATGGCCCATGGACTCCAGCTTCAGCCGCGCAATCTCGCGATCCAGATCCTCGGGAACCACATACACCTGCGGCTTCAGTTCTTTGTGATGCTTCACAAGGTATTCCGCGGAGAGCGATTGATTTGCGAAGCTCATATCCATCACCGAGGCGGGATGCCCTTCGGCGGTCGCCAGGTTCACCAGGCGCCCCTCGGCGATCAGGTAAACCTTGCGTCCATCCTTCAACATAAACTCATCCACCAGCGGCCGAACTTCCCTCTTGCCCGAAGATAGTGCCTGAAGCGCCGGGATTTCGATTTCGACGTTGAAGTGGCCGGAATTGCAAACGATGGCCCCGCTCTTCATCACTTCGAAATGTTCGCGGCGGACGACGTTCTTGTTGCCGGTAACGGTAATAAAAATATCGCCTTCCTTAGCGGCGTCGGCCATGGGCATCACACGGAAGCCATCCATGACGGCCTCAATGCCCTTCACCGGGTCGACTTCCGTTACGATTACGTCCGCACCCAAGCCCTTGGCGCGCATTGCAGCCCCGCGGCCGCACCAGCCGTATCCAGCGATGACCACCTTCAATCCGGCGATCAGCACGTTGGTAGCGCGAATCACGCCGTCCAGCGTGGATTGCCCTGTTCCGTAACGATTGTCGAAGAAATGCTTGGTCATCGCATCGTTCACGGCAATGATCGGATACTTGAGCCTGCCGTCCTTGGCCATGGCCCGCAAACGGATCACGCCGGTGGTTGTTTCTTCGGTGCCTGCAATGACGTTGGCAACCAGATCATGGCGCTTGGTAAGCAACATGGTGACGAGATCGCAGCCGTCATCCATGGTGAATTGCGGCTTGTGCTCGAGAGCAGCCTTCATATGCTGGTAGTACGTGTCGTTGTCCTCGCCCTTTATGGCGTACGTCGGAATATTGAAGTCACGGTTGAGCGACGCCGCCACTTCATCCTGCGTAGAGAGGGGGTTCGACGCGCAAAGCACGGCATCCGCGCCACCGTCGCGTAACGCGATCATCAGGTTCGCGGTTTCGCTGGTCACGTGCAGACAGGCGGAAACACGCAGCCCCTTCAGCGGCTGTTCCTTGATAAAACGCTTCCGGATCTGTTCCAGGACAGGCATCTGCTGCTGCGCCCACTCGATCTTGCGCTTACCTGCATCGGCCAGTCCGATATCCTTGACGTCACCCTTTTTCAATTCTGCCGTAGCCATTCTTGCTCTCCTCACTCATTCGTCTGAAACGTAGACTTAGAACATTTCTGACTTCCAGATTTACCTGCAGCAAGTCGCGGACACTTGCTCCCGTAAAGCCCCTCGCTTTGAACTGCGGCCTGCAATAGCTTTAGCGGCTTTTAGCGGCGAGCTGCGACTTCCGCGACCGCTGACGAGCCTGCGGCCTTGCGCAATGCGTCAGCGCGCTCCGTGCGTTCCCAAGTGAAACCAGGTCCGGTCCTGCCGAAGTGACCGTAGGCTGCTGTCGGCTTGTAGACCGGCCGGCGAAGGTCCAGCGTTTCGATAATAGCTTTTGGCGTCAATGAAAAATTCTCGCGCACCAACTGCGTGATCTTTTCTTCCGGAATCGTGCCTGTTCCAAAAGTATCCACCATAATCGAAACGGGCTCGGCCACACCGATGGCATAGGCCAACTGCACTTCCGCGCGCGATGCCAATCCCGCGGCCACGATGTTTTTGGCGATATAGCGAGCCATGTAGCACGCCGAACGGTCCACCTTAGAAGGATCCTTGCCCGAGAATGCTCCACCACCGTGACGGCTGTAACCACCGTAGGTGTCGACGATAATCTTCCGCCCGGTCAATCCGGCATCGCCCATCGGGCCACCGATGACGAATCGCCCTGTGGGGTTGATGTGGAATTTGGTGTTCGCATCCAGCATATGGGCAGGCACGATGGGCTTGATCACGTGCTCCATCACGTCGCTGCGCAATTGCTCATTCGAAACGTCGTCGCTGTGCTGCGTGGAGATCACCACGCATTCCACACGCGCTGGTTTGCCGCCGCGATATTCCACGGTGACTTGGGATTTTCCATCAGGACGGAGGAAGGGGAGTCTCTTGCTCTTGCGGACTTCCGAGAGGCGTTGCGTCAAGCGGTGCGCCAACTGAATCGGCATGGGCATCAATTCTTCGGTCTCGTCGCAGGCATAGCCGAACATCAAGCCCTGATCGCCCGCGCCGCCGGTGTCCACGCCCATGGCGATGTCCGGCGACTGCCGCTTCACCGTGCACATGACCGCGCAAGTATTGGAATCGAATCCGTAGAGTGCGTTATTGTAGCCGACCTGATCGACGGTCTTGCGAATCAGTTCGTCGTAGTCGACGTGCGCGCTGGTCGTAATTTCTCCCGCCACCACCACCAATCCGGTGGTGACCAAAGTTTCACAAGCCACGCGCCCCTTGGGATCCTGGCGCATCACTTCATCAAGTACCGCATCCGAAATCTGGTCGGCGATTTTGTCTGGGTGGCCTTCGGTCACGGATTCGGATGTAAACAGGAAATTCCTCTTTGCTTCGCTCAAAACATCTCTCCTATCTTACCTTTCAATATTGGAGGAAGGGCCATAGCACACCCATCTCCCGCCCATCTCTAAGGAGGGCAGAGTTTAACTTTTCCAGGTTAACATTCCAAGCACTGGGAATCAACGCATTGATTTTACACGGGTTAGGGTTGCACTAAATGGTGCATTTCGTGCACCGAATGGCATTCCAAGACATTTTTCCCGTGGTTTGAACTGCCTCGCCGCCTGCGCTCCGTCCAGTACCTTCCGGCCGCAGCGTCTAGCTCGATGGTCGAACTCCAACCAACAAAGCCAGTTCCCGCCATTTCCAATGGCAATCCACATCCTCAAACCCGAGCTCCCGCAGCCAATTCAGTTGCGTATGCAAATCCATAAGCTTATTAGAAGGATCTTCTTTGTCTGGCAAGATATCCAGCTTCTCTAAAAACTGATTGTGTAGCCGCGGCGTCGGAGAGGCAATGTGCTCCAGATTGCAAAACACCCCACCTCGAACCAGCTGTTCGAAGATTTCAGAGTACAGCGCCCGTTTCCGTTCATGGACCAAATGATGAATCGCAAAGCAAGAGACAACCGCGGAAAACTTCCCCAAATCCGGAAGTGGCTCCGATAGATCGTGAGCGACCACGCTTATCTTCTCGTCTTTTGCAAAACGAACTCGCAGTGCATCCAGCATCGTCGGCGAAAAATCCAACGCCACAAACTCTGCGTCGGGCCGCGCCGCCTTCACCAGTCCCAGAAGCCTGCCGCCTCCGCTTCCCAGGTCCAGAATGCGTTCGGGTTTGGGCGGCAGAAATTCCAGCAGCGTAGCCTCGCCTTCCACGCGATGCGGGATGGAATCGGCGCGCCCCAGATAATCGAGCGCGTGTTCGGCCGACGACCACAGGTTGACGTTAGCTGTAGATGACATACCCGCCATTTTGCATATGGGATCAACCGGGAACAAATCCGTAATTCTTATGTCCAATGTGAAGTACCGCTTATCGCAATTTTCAGGCTTGGCAGATGCTACGCGGCGTCGTCGGTGTCGTCGGCCTGAATCTCCAGTTTGCCTTTCGTCTTCTTGGCCATCAGGTAGGCACGAATGAATGGATCGAGATCGCCATCGAGAACGCGGTCCACATCTCCAACGGAGAATTTCGTGCGGTGATCCTTGATCAGCCGGTAAGGTTGCATGATGTAGGAACGAATCTGGCTGCCAAAAGAAATATCCAGTTTGGATTCATCCAGGCGATCGGTTTCATCGCGGCGCTTCTGCATTTCCAGATCGTACAGTTTTGAACGCAACATCTTCATCGCCATTTCGCGGTTCTTGTGCTGGCTGCGTCCCATCTGGCAGGCAACGATCACGCCCGTGGGAATGTGCGTCAATCGAACGGCGGTTTCCACTTTGTTGACGTTCTGCCCGCCCTTTCCGCCGGAACGAAACGTATCCAACTTGATGTCCTCCGGGCGAATGTTCACCTCGATTCGGTCATCCACTTCCGGAATCACGAAAACGGACGCGAACGAAGTGTGCCTCCGCGCCGCCTGGTCGAAGGGCGAGATACGCACCAGGCGATGCACTCCCGTTTCTCCCGCGAGCAGTCCGTAAGCGTTCTCGCCGGTAAATTGGATCGTAGCGTTCTTGATTCCGGCTTCTTCGCCGGGAGTTTCATCAAGCACGTCCGCGCCAAAACCTTTGCGCTCCGCCCATCGCAAGTACATGCGCAACAAAATCGAAGCCCAGTCCTGGGATTCCGTGCCCCCAGCCCCTGGCTTGATGGTCATAATGGCGTTGAGGTGATCGTTCTCGCCGGAAAGCAGCGTCTGCGTTTCCAGTTCGCCAAGATAAGAATCCGCGGACGTCAATTCACGGGTTAGGTCCTTTAACAGCTCTTCCTTTTGTGCCGCGTTGGTTTCGCCCTTGGCCAATTCGATGTACGTTTCCACATCGCCAGAGATGGCGGCAAGTTTCTCGTCCGCGGCGAGATTGGCCGCCGCGCGCTTACGGTCACGCAGCACCAATTGCGCTTGTTCCTGATTGTTCCAGAAATTAGGATCGGCGGTCCGCTGGTCGAGCGCCTTTACTTGCGCGCGATTGTGCTCGACGTCAAAGATAACTCCGCACAAGTTCGATGCGCTGCTTCAATCCGTCATATTGATGCTGCAGGTCTTCCAGGATCATGGTGGCGTACATTTACCCGTATCAACTAACGGGGTCTCTTGTCCTTTCGAAAAGTAATACCCACAAGAATAGCGGAAACCAGCACGCACATCCAGGCGAACCAGTCGTCGAGCGTGACATAGAGCGTTCGGTCGGTGCGAAAATCGTAAGGCAAATCCGCGGAACCACGCTCGTCGCGGTGCAGCACGCGCATCACGTTGCCGTAAGGATCGATCGACGCGCTAATACCGCTGTTTGTATCGCGCAGGATCCAGCGCCGGTTCTCCACGGCACGCACGCGGGCCATCCGCAAGTGCTGCTCGGCGGCGGCCGAAGTGCCAAACCACCCGTCGTTCGAAATGTTGACGAGCAGTTGCGCGCCCCGATCGGTAAACTCCCGCACTTCCCCCGGATAAATCGCCTCGTAACAAATGAAAGCCGAAAACTTGTAACCGTTTGCAAACAGGCCGACGCTGCGCTCTTTCCCCTTGTGAAAACCGCCCACTTCCTCGGACACGCTCGTCACCACCTGGTGTATGAACGGGAACGGCTCGTATTCGCCAAACGGCACAAGGTGAATCTTGTCGTAAGAAAACGCCCGCTGGCCAAATCCGTTGAGCATCGCCGCGCTGTTATAAGGCACCAGGGTTCGCCGGGGTGCGCCATTCACAATGTCCGTTTCTGGCTTCCACTCAATCACGCCGACAATCACGGGGTTATGAAACTCCGTGGCCAGGTGCGAAATATACGGCGCGAAATGTGGATCCTGAAACGAAAATGGCGCGGGCGCTTCGGGCCAGATCAGCAAGTCCGGCATTACCCCACTCGACGACGGCCTCAGACTGAACGTTTCAAGATCAACTAAATCAGCCTTGTGATCGGCGTACCAATCGCCGACATATTGCATGTTTTCCGGAAAATTGGGTTGCACCACGCGCGCCCAATGATGCGCTTCCGCTTTCGGAACAAATCGCGGGCCGATGGCCATTACCAGCAGCAGCACCACCAGAACGGCGGCAAAAATTCCAACTCTTCGCTTTGTCTGTTCCGCCGGCCCACAATCAGTCCACAGTAACAACGCGTTGAAGGCCACCGCCAGAAACGACAAACCGTAAACGCCGGTAATCGTCGCCAACTGCAACAAGGCGGGATTCTCCGCCGGCGCGTAACCCAGCAAGCTCCAGGGAAAACTGATCTCCGGCAAATAAGCGCGAAACACTTCCGTGGAAATCCATAGAAATGGCGCCCCTGCCAGCGCCAGCGTGTAGCTGCGCAGGGACAAGCGCTGCACCGACCAGGCAAATACTCCGATCGCAGCGGCCCACACCGACCCGATTAGCAACAGCACGCCCCAACCCGCTGCCGCGGACATTCCGCCGTGAATTGAAAGAGTGTCCGCAATCCATGGCACGCACGTAACCACGAAAATCAACCCATGGACAAATCCGCAAAAAAACCCCACTCGGGCGCGCGAACCCAGGATGCTCGCGAGCAATAGCGCCAGGCAAAACCAGGAATAAATGCTCGGAAACGAACCGTGGTAGGACAGCGAAAGAATCGCTCCGCTCAATGCCGCAAGCAGCAAACGGAAAATTGCAGGGGTCTCCCGCAGGCGATGCGGCCGCAGCCAGGAATGCCAGGCCGGAGACGCCATCAGTGTTTTACGTAGAACGCCTTGAAGCCCTCGCCCTCGAGGCCCTTCTTGGCGGCGTCGGCGCTTTTCTGGTCCTTGAACGGGCCAACCTGCACTCGGTAATACTTGTCTTTTTGCGGCGTTTGCACGTAAACCGCATAATGCTTCTTCTGCAAGCCGCCGGCAATCGCAAGCGCGTCATCCTGCTTCAACAGAGCTGCCACTTGAATCACAAACGCCCCGCTGGGAATCAGCGGAGTGTTCATCGCGCTCTTGTTGGTCTTTGACGAAGCGCGAATCGATACAGGCTGCGTCTTCGGTTCGCTCTTCGCGCTGGCCGGCTTCGAGGGAGCCGCTACCGGCTTGGAAACGGGTGGAGTGTCGAGGTGCGGATCGGCATACGCCGTGCTATGGGTCGCCGGGAAAGTCCACGCAGGCGAGGAAGAGTTTGTCGAAGGATCGGAATCGTTCGCGGAATTAGCGTCGTCCGTGGAGGATCTTTGAGGAGGCGGATCGTTCTTCGGCATGTAAATAGGCTCGGGCTTACCCGCCGCGTTCATCGCCGCGCGCACCTGGCCATCATATTGATTCCGGCCCATGACGTACCCCAATGTGAAGAACACACCGGAGAACAATAGCATCAGCAGAAATAGGCCGATGACGTGCTTGCTTTCAAGCACACGATCGCTTGCCCCGCGTTTTCCCCCAGAAGCCATCCTTATTTTGTCGACCCCCCGATCGACTTTACCCAGCTATTAATAATATCGATTGGCAGGGGGAAAACAATCGTTGTGTTCTTTTCGACACCTATCTCTGTCAAAGTCTGCAGGTACCGTAACTGTATTGCAGAGGGCTCCGTCTCCAAGACTTTGGCGGCGTCAGCAAGCTTTTGAGAGGCTTCGAACTCGCCCTGGGCGTGAATGACCTTGGCGCGCCGTTCGCGTTCGGCTTCCGCCTGCTTCGCAATGGCGCGTTGCATCTGCTCAGGAATATCCACCTGCTTCACTTCCACTTTGCTCACTTTGATGCCCCAAGGCTCGGTGTCCTGATCGAGAATCACCTGAAGTTTGGCGTTCACCTTATCGCGTTGCGACAAGATCTCGTCCAGTTCGAACTGCCCAACCACGCTACGAAGCGTGGTTTGCGCGAGCTGCGAAGTAGCATACTGATAATTCTGAACCTGCGACAGCGCAAGGTTGGCGTCCACAACACGGAAATAACAAACCGCGTTTACCTTCACCGAAACGTTGTCGCGCGTGATGATGTCCTGCGGCGGCACATCCAGCGTCTCCAGCCGCATGCTGATACGATATAGTGTTTCGATCGGCCAGAAAACCAATCGCAGACCTGCGCCCTTCGCCTCGGGCAAAAGCCGTCCCAGCCGCAGCACCACGCCACGCTCCCATTCCTTAATGATGTTGATGGAGTTCCAAATCCAAAGCAGAAAAAAGAATCCGATAATGAGTATCCCAATCCCGCCAATCTGTAGCATTCTGACCTCCTCTGTTTGCCGCTCGATTCACTTCTCGATGGATGTTCCCGCGGTCAGAGGCTCAACGTCGAGCTTCAGCCCCTCAACCTGGAGCACCCGAACTTTCGCGCCGACTGGAACATCGCCTTTCGAGCGCGCCCGCCACAATTCACCGTGGACGCGAATCATGCCTTCTCCGCCGCCGGGGAGCGCGATGGTGACTACTCCTTCTTCCCCAAGCAGTTCTTCCTTGCCCGTGGCCGTTTTCCACTGGCGGGATTTCAGCACCAGACGCATCAGAAACACCGTCAGAAACGCGAAGGGTAGGGTCGCCGCCAGGGCAACGCCAAAACTTACGCCACCAGGCGTAAGCGGCGAGCGGATCAGAAACATCGCTCCCAGCAACATCGACACAATGCCCCCAAGCAGCAGGACTCCATGGCTGGTGAATTTCGCTTCCATCACAAACAGCGCCAGCCCCAGCAAAATCAGCAACACACCCGCAAGATTCACGGGCAGAAGTTGCATCGCGTACAGCGCCAGCAACATGCAGATGCCGCCCACCACGCCCGGCGCAACAACACCAGGGTGCGTGAATTCTGTATAGAGCCCGAGCGCGCCGACCAGCAGCAACAGGAAAAACACGTCCGGCTCCACGATGCGCGCCAGAAATCGTTGCCGCGCCGAAAGTTGAAAGTCGACGATCCTGTAATTTTGTAGCGACAACGTTTCTTTTTTTCCGTTGAATCGAGTGATTTCCCGCCCGTTCAACTCGCCCAACAATTCCTCTTTATTGCTCGCCACATAATCAATCAGGTGCCCGTCCAACGCCTCTTGCTCCGTGAACGCTCGCGCGTCCGTGATCGCTGTCTCCGCCAGTTTCGGGTTGCGCCCGCGCTTCTCTGAAAAACTGCGCAGAAACGCTGTGGCGTCGTTATTAATTTTCTTTCGCAGCACTTCGTCCATCGGCATGGTGACCCAACTGGGCATCAAGATCGGCGTGGCAGCACCCGAACGTGTCCCCGGAGCCATCGCCGCGATATCCGCTGAAAGCAGGATCAGAAATCCTGCCGAAGCCCCGCGCGCGCCATCCGGACTTACATAAACCGCCACGGGAACGGGCGAATCGAGAATGTGATGGATGATATCCGTCATCGAATCGCTCAGGCCGCCCGGCGTGTCCATAGTGATGAGCACCAGCGCCGCACGGCGCTGCGCCGCATCCGCCAAACCTTCGTCGATGTAGGTCGCAAGAACAGGCTCGACTTCTCCATTCAGTTTCAATTCGAGCACAAGAGGATTCGCGTTCGAGTCTGCCTTCACAACCAACGCCGGCCAAAATAGCGCCAACACCACAGCGATAAAAATAATCTTCGAAAAGTAGCGGAACTTTCGTGGATCTTCAGGAGCGCTCATGGTGTGCCTCCCGTGGGCTTGCTCTTTTGCAAGTGATCGAGCAATTCCTTTGCTTCGGGATAATTGGGAGCGAGCTTGATGGCTTTCTCGGCCTCGGCGCGCGCCAAGTCATTCTTTTTTTGTTCGAGGTATATACGCGCAAGCATGGTTCGGGCCGCCGCCGAGTCGCGTGCCTCTAGTGACAACTGCAGTTCATGGGCCGCTTCATCCAGTTTACCCCTGCGCCGGTAAATTTCCGCCAACTCCCGGTGCGCGCTCGCGTTATTCGGCTCCGCCGCCAGTGCCGAGCGAAATTCTGTTTCGGCGGCATCCAGGCGACCTGCTCGCGCTTCTTGCTCGCCGCGCCGGATGTGGGCCACGGCGCCATTCGCAGGGACAACCGGATCGCCTCCCGCGCTCTGTTGCATCTGCGGACCTTCCAGTTCCAGGCGAAGCGAAGTCATGTCCAGTTCGGGCTTGATCCTTTCGTATTTCGTCAGCGAATCGGAGTTCTTCACGTCAAACTTCAACAACGGCAAGCCTTTCTCGCCAAACACTTCTTCAGCAGCTTCCCGTTGTTCCGCGGCCTCCTGTTTCTTTCCCAATTTATCCAGCGTGTAGATCAGGAAAGCCATATCTTCGGCGTTCTCAGGTTCTCGTTCCACGGCATCCCTGAAATGCGTCTCCCCCGCCGCCAGATCCTTCTGCTGCAGGGCGAACAGGCCAAGGTTAAAAGGGTAATCGTCTTCATCCGGATCGATATCGCGCGCACGGCCGAGCGCCGTCAGCGCCGGGGGCAGATCACCCTGACGCGCCCGCGCAATGGCCAGATTATTCAAAATCTCCGGCAGGTCCGCACCGGTGACCAGGTTGCGGTGAAGGTCTTCCTCCAACGTATTGAAGACTTCTTCCGCTTTTTCCGGCTGGCCTAACCGCAGGCGGCAAACTCCCGTGGCAAACGCGGCTTCCACCGCACGTGCATGCGTCGCGGGAACTTTCGCGTACCACGGCAAAGCCACGTTGCAATCATTTTTCTGGAAATACACTTCTGCGATCGCATAAGCGGGCTCAGGCCAATCCGGTTCGAGACGCGCCGCTTCTTTCAAGGCTCTCAGCTTCATCTCATCTTCATTCGCCAGCAGTCCTCGAATGTATTGTTCGAAAGCCGCAAGGCTAAGCGATTGCTGTAGCCGGGAAAATTCGGAAAAGCTCAGCGGGTACCCATGGTTGCAGGTTCCCAAAAGCCGCCACGTCAGCTTCGTCTGTAACTCCATCAGAGAGGTCAACGCATCGCTCTGTTCGATCACGGGCAGCAGCCCAACCGGATTGATGCGAAGAAGCCGCGCGTTGATCGTGATCGTTTTTCCGTCGGACGTATAGTTCCCGAAAACGATGTAGTCGACATCCATCTCCTGCCCAATGTGCAGCATCGTCGACCGGCTTAGCTTCCCGGAAGAAGGCAGGCCGTAGCGATCCATCTCGCTCAACCGTCCCGCGTGTGAATAAACCTGCTGGCCGGCTGCGGAAAGCTGTTGGATAGCTAACTCCTCCAGTCCCTCACCAATCCAATCGAGTCGCGCGCTTGCGCCTACGTTTTCAAAGGGAAATACCAGGAAGATACCTTCTTGAGGAAGTGAGGAACGCTTGACGCGAGCCGTGTTACCGGACTGTCCGGCAAAAAGCTCTCCCGCCCCTCCCAAAAGACAAATGGCTACAAGGAGCGAGCGGAAATTGCGCATGCGGAGGGGGCGCGCTCTCATTCTGCGCCCATTGTAGCAGAGCCGGACCCGTCCATTCGGCAGAAACCGGGCAGGTATCTCGTCTGTCCACAACCGTAGCGCCGCGCCGCCTTTCGTGTCGTTTCTGATTTCACTTCCGCGGGTCTACTGCTGGATGACGTCGGGTGCCTTGCCTTCGAGAAAGTCCTGCACCGCCGGATCATGGATCACTAGCGCGAACGAAGGATCCGATTTCACCTTATCGATTTCTTGATAGCCTTCGTCACGAGCCTTCTTCAGGTAGATAACGCAACGCTCCACATTTCCGGATTCCGCGAACGACTTGGCCAGGAGGAAATAAAATTGCGCTCGTTCGCCGCCGATGGACCGATCCTGTATCACTGTCCCGGACCGCGACCGAGCCGACTCAAACGTGTCCGGATCCAATTGCAACGCTTTGCGAAACGCGGCAATGGAGTTTTCGTAGTTCTTCTCGCCAAAGTACGCGTATCCCATGTTGAGATAGAACGCCGCAAAATCCTGGCGCAACAAGATTGCCCTCTTGTAGGAGCGGATCGCCTTGGCATATTTCTTGCGCTCGTAATAGATGGTGCCGACATTGTTCTGGGCATCCGGGTAGTGCGAATCGAGTTTGGCGGACTTCTGGTAGCACTTCAGCGCCAGGTCCAATTCCGCCTGGTTGTGTAGGCTGATTCCAAGTTCATTCCAATAAACCGCGTTCTTCGGTTGTTCCACCGTCAATTTGTGAAACAGGTCCTGTGCCTCCCGAAACTGTTTTCGGATCAGGTACAGACGGGCAAGATCTTCGTCGGATAATTTCGGCTTCTGGTCGGTCGCCACGGCAGCAGCTGTCTGAACTTGAGCTTGTGGATTGTCTATGTTGGTCTGAGCACAGGCGGGCAGCAACAACGTAGCCAAGAGGAAAGAACCAGCCGGAATCGCCAAGTAGCTTCGCGTCATGGCGAGTCTCCTTTATCCCGATCAGGCTTGTCGGGATCTTTCTTCTTCTTGCCTCCAAAGATACCAAAAATCTTCTGTAAAGGCCCCTTTTTCTTTTCAGTCGTCGTGGCCGGTTGGACACCGTTCGGATCGCTGCCGTTTTGCCCGTTTTGCCCTTGTTGGCCCTGAGCACTATTGGCTCCTACGGGTTGCGGCGGCTTGGGCGACCCGCCTCCAAAAATGTGCGAAAGAAAGGATCCTACTCCTCCGCCCGGGCCGTGCCCGCCGTGGAGCTCGCACAACTGCGTTGGTTGCGAACCAGCGATATAAACCTCTTCCCGCGTCACGGGACAAGCTGGCGTGGCGATTTCCAGGGTATCCGAATCGATCAGGATGGAATCTACCCCATCGGGTTTTTCAAACGGCTTTACATCCCGGTAACCGGGCAACGATGTGGCCTTGATCATGAAGTCTGCCCAAATGGGCGCCGCGGTCGTACCGCCTTGCAGTCCGAGGTCATGGTTATCGTCGAAGCCGATCCATATGACGCAAACCAGGTTGTTCGTGAATCCGGCAAACCAACCGTCTCGCGACGTGCCCGTCTTTCCCGCCGCTGGCAGCGTGAATCCTTTCGCCCGGACTTGCGCGCCCGTGCCTTTGTTGATTACGTCCACCAAAATACTGTCCACCAGATACGCTACGCGCGGATCGAGAACCTGTTTGTTCGCAGGGGTATTTTTCTCCAGCACATTTCCGTTCGCTCCGGCCACACTCTGGACATACATGGGCTCGGCTCGTGTGCCCATTGTCGCGAACGCCGTATATGCGCCGGCTACATCCACAGGCGTGAGTTCATAGGCCCCGAGTGCCACGGCCGGAGTCGGCTTGATATTCGGAGTAAGTCCCATCTGCCGCGCGATCTGCACAACGCGTCCATATCCCACCATCTCCGCCACTTTCACCGTCGCCACGTTCAGGGAGTTCGTCAGCGCCTGGCGAACCGTAACTTTCCCCATAAACCTCTCGCCGTAATTATTGGGCGTATATTCCTGGCCATCAAATTCAAACACTGTGGGCTCATCGTCAACGGTCGTGGCGGGCGTAACGATCGGTTGAGCGCCATCGACCGCATTGTTAAATGCAGCGGCATAAACGAACGGCTTAAACACGGAACCTGGTTGACGATGGGCAAGCGCGTGGTTCAACTGGCTTTGCCCATAATCGCGTCCGCCGATCATCGCTTTGATCTCGCCGGTGCGCGGATCCAACGCCACCAGTGCCACCTGTGCTTGCGGTGGCGGCGGCTCGTCCTCCATCGCCTTCTTGCCCTTCGCCCTGCGCGCCTTCTCGTACTTCTTGGCCAGCAGCGCGTCTACGTTCTTCATCCCGCTCTCAATCGCCACTGCGGCTGCCCGTTGCAACTGTGGATCGAGCGTGGTGTATACCCGGTAGTTCGTGCTCAGCAGTTCTTGCTCCGAATATTTCTCGAGCAAGTGATCCTTTACCATGTCCACGAAGTACGGAGCTTCGTTGCCGGTGACGGAGGCTCTCGCCAACTTCAGCGGCGTCCTTTTTGCGTCCTGCACATCCGCTTCTGTGACGTACTTGTTCTCGACCATCTGCGCCAGTACGCGATCTCGTGCTTGCACCGCGCGTTCCGGATGACGGTCCGCCACCGAATAATAATTCGGCGCCCGGATAAGTCCGGCGAGGAACGCACACTCAGGTAGCGTCAGTTGCCGCAAGTCCTTGCCGAAATACGCCACACTAGCTTCGGCAAATCCGCGTATCCCGAAGCTGCCGCGATTGCCCAGATACACCTCGTTCGCGTACATCTCGAAAATCTGCTTCTTGGTGAAGCGCTGCTCCAGCTCGAAGGAAAGCATGGCTTCGGCTGTTTTCCGCTTCCAGGTGCGGTCGGTGGAAAGAAAATAAGTGCGCGCCACTTGCATGGTGATGGTACTGGCGCCCTGCATATGCTGGCTGTGGCGAATATCCGCCCAAGCCGCGCCAAAGATGCGGATGAAGTCAAAGCCCGGATGTTCGAAGAATCGTTTGTCTTCGGCGGACAAAATGGCTTGCACCAGCACCGGCGGAAGGTCGTCGTAACGCACGGCCCTGCGTTTCTCTCTCGCACTGTCGAATAGATTTGTGATCAGTTCCGGCTCAATCTCCGCCGTGCCCATTTCTGGCCCACCCGACAGCGGCCGGATCGCTTTGATCGTTCGCCCGTTAAACTGGACCGTAAGATCGTTTGTCCCTCCAAAATAGGAGAGCTTCGATGGACGGATATCGACCGTATTGCCGTTGACGGTATATTCTCCCAGCGAATTATCATCGGGTTCCGGCCGGTAACCCGAGCGCTGCAGATAGGACACCAAATCCTCTGTTCCCCAAACTTGGCCAGTCGATATGTGCTCCGGAGCGGAGAAAATCTGTGTGGTGTTCTGCAGGATATGGCCGGATAACCGGGCATCGATCATCCGGGAGTACTTGACGTAATAGATCGTGAAGACAGTCGCGAAGATTAGGACGCAGAGGGCTACGAACCCGAGCAGGCTCAGTCCAAAGGCGGACGTCCAGAAACCCTTTTGAAGGCGAAATCGCAAAGAAGTCCCCCAGAGCTGGCCAGCTCCTATTGTCTCGCACTATCGAAGCGGAACAAAATCGGGTTCGGCAAACAAAGGTTTGCGTAAGGCGTGCGCTACTCGGAGTGTTGCCAATCGGCCTACTTCATGTAGTCCCGGCCCTCTGATGAAGTATCGAAATTCAGCTCGGTCTTGTAGACCAGAAAATCGACGGGAACGGAGTAGTCGACGGTGATCGCGATTCCGTGATTGGTGTTCGTCACCTTGACGTCGTCGCGCGTTGCGGGAATGTCCAAATCCTGGATCGTACGGAAAATATTGTCTTTAATCTGATCTTCGGTGTAACGATTCACGATCGCGAATCTGGCTTGTTCCGTCATTTTGTCTTTCAGCTGGTAATTGGCGACATAGGTGGGCACGGTCTTAAACGCCACGAAGACCGCAATGATCAGAAAGGCCAGATAAAGCAGCGCCTTCAACCTGCCTTCGCCTTGCTCTGCTCGACGAGAAGATTCCCAGTTCCGGTTCGCCAAAGGATACCTCGTAGGCCTGGGACCGCCGTCCGCCCGATCGGCCAGAAATTTTGTCCAATAAAATTACGCTAGCACTCCGTCGGTCCCGCTGTCGAGTGTGGGCGTGGACAGGTGTTCGTAGTGCGCAATGGGGTGCGGTCATCAGTAAGCGCGGGCGAAAATGGCACGTTCTTTGGCGGGTTTGTTGCAATAAACGCAGACGCCCGAGCCCGCGCCGCCGCCATTTCCCAAAACTGCCGCTTGGTCCAAAGGAATGCAGCGCATGGTCGCGCGAGTCTCTTCCTTGACCTTCCCCTCGCACTCCCCGCTGCCACACCAATGCGCGTAAGCAAACCCCGTCTCTACGGCCTGCTTGAATTCATTGTAAGTTTTGGCTTCGTGGGTGTTTGCGCGCCGGAACGCTAGAGCTTTGTCGTAAAGGGCTTGGTGAATATCGAGAAGCAATTTCTCAATGGTGCCGGCTAAATCCGCCAGCGGTGCGCTGACTTTTCCTTCCCTGCCGGGCTTGTCTCGGCGGGCCAACATGGCCGCCTGTTTGGCCACGTCCTTGGGGCCGAGTTCCACCCGCACGGGCACGCCACGCATCTCCCAATCGTTGAACTTCCAACCGGGACTGAAACCTTCGCGCTCGTCCAGGGTCACACGCAGATTGGCCTTGAGCAGTTGCGCCTTCAATTCCTTGGCGGTCTTCAGAACACTCGCCTTCTCCTCATCCGTCTTGAATATGGGCACGATAACCACCTGTGTGGGCGCCAGCCGCGGCGGCATTACCAACCCCTGATCGTCGCCGTGCACCATGATGATCGCGCCGATGAATCGCGTCGAGAGCCCCCAGGAAGTCGTCCAGCAGAACTGTTGCGCGCCGGTGTGGTCCAGGTATTTCACATCGAAGGCCTGCGCGAAATTCTGGCCGAGGAAATGCGACGTGCCCGATTGCAGCGCTTTGCCATCGCCCATCATTGCTTCGATCGAATAGGTAACGTCGGCGCCGGCGAATTTCTCGGCGTCCGATTTCGCCCCGGGAATCACCGGAATGGCTGCTTCGTTCACGGCAAAATCCGTGTACACATCCAGCATCTGGCGCGTTTCTTCGACGGCCTCCTCGCACGTTGCGTGCGCCGTGTGGCCTTCCTGCCAATAAAATTCCAGGGTGCGCAAGAATAGCTTCGTGCGCAGTTCCCAGCGCACCACGCTGTTCCACTGGTTCATTAGCACCGGCAAATCGCGATACGATTGGATCCACTTAGACCACATATGCCCAATGATGGTTTCCGATGTAGGCCGCACGATCAGGGGTTCCGCAAGCTCTTCCCCGCCGCCGATCGTCACCACGGCGAGCTCCGGCGAAAAGCCTTCCACGTGATGCTTCTCTTTTTCAATGAAACTCTTCGGAATGAACAAAGGAAACGCCACATTCTGGTGGCCCGTGGCCTTGAACCGGCGGTCCAGCGCACCTTGAATATTCTCCCAAAGCGCCCAGCCATAGGGGCGGACGATCATGCAGCCACGTACGGGCGCGTAGTCCGCCAGTTGCGCTTTCAAAACCAGTTGGTTGTACCACTCCGAAAAATCTTGCGCCCGTGTCGGCAACTTCTCGTCAGCCATGGGTCTCCCTGTCCACTTCCCCAACAACAGCCAAGCATTCGAGCGTAACGGACACCCTCTCCCACTGTCAACGCAACACCGCATATTGGGCTGTGCGGCAATCGCCCGCGGTTACGTTGCTTTTGCTAGTGTGAATCGGATGAAGCATACGCAGTCGGTTGGTGAAGAATGGGCTGAGATCTTTTCCATGATTTGCCATCCGAGCAACGGCCTCGGCACTTGGCGGCTTCTTTTTGCGTGTCTACCAGACTCTTGTATGCATAATTCTTGCGGTAGGAAGCAATCCGCCCTAGATCGAACTTCCCAAAAACCACTCCCAGTCGGAATCTTTGGCGTTTGTGCGGATTACCAGCTCTGGCTCGCGCAGAGCCACCCGGCTGTACGGCGCCACCGAATGCGTCAACCATACGTTTCCGCCGATGATGCTGTGGTGACCAATCCGGGTGTCGCCGCCGATGATCGTCGCGCCGGCGTAAACCGTCACATGATCCTCAATATCGGGATGCCGCTTGTTCGCCAAGCCCCGAACCAGTTCACCGCCCGTATCGCGACGTCCCGTAGGATTGAACGCCCCTAGCGTGACACCATGATAAAGGGTGACGTGCTTCCCGATAGTGGCCGTCTCTCCAATCACCACACCTGTGCCGTGGTCGATGAAAAATGAATCGTCAATGGTCGCCCCGGGATGAATATCAATCCCGGTCCGGCTATGCGCAAGTTCCGTCAGGATCCGCGGCAGGTACGGCACCCTCAACTTGTATAACTCATGGGCGAACCGCTGTACCGTGATCGCTTCCACTCCCGGGTAACTCAGCAAAATTTCTTCGAGCCCACTGGCCGCGGGATCATTTTTCAACGCCGCTTGTAGATCCGTTGCCAGCAAGTGCGCCAAATGCGGCAACCTGTTCCAGATTGCCTTCACCACGCCATCTGCGGTTTGCTGCACATTTTCGGGCGCTTTCTTCCCCCGCGAAGTGCAGTCAAAATGCATCGCGCGCACGATCTGTTCCCGTAACCGGGATTCCAGATCTTCGACGAAATGCGCCAACATCGGCTCCAATGTTTGAGCCGACGCGTAATACAAAGGGAAGAGCGCTTCCAGGTAACGACGGCAAAATTCGTTTACTCCGTCTTTGCCAGCCAGACGGTATTGGTCATTGGTATCGCCAGAAAGCTGTGCCTCCAGCGCGCAACGAAATTCCTTCGCCAGCGAGCCTAATTCATTCTTGGGCGTTGTCATGGGCATTCACGATTCTTTGGATGCGCGAACGCGGGACAGGGGCGCGGCACACGTTCCCGCCCCGCATCGCATTCTGTTTCGTGGGTCGGTGGTTTTAGCCGATCCCTTCGAACAGGATCGTGGAAAGATAGCGTTCACCGCCATCCGGCAGCACGGTCACGATGGTCTTGCCGGCAAACTCCGGCAGCCTAGCCAGCCGGACCGCCGCAACTGCCGCCGCGCCACAGGAGATGCCGCTGAGAATGCCCTCTTCGCGCGTTAATCGCCGCGCCATTTCCACGGACTCCTCATTGGTCACCTGTTCCACGCGGTCAACCAAGCTAAGGTCCAGGTTCTTCGGCACGAACCCTGCGCCAATTCCCTGGATCTTGTGCGGTCCCGGTACCGGGGGCTGTCCGGCGAGGGTTTGCGTGATCACCGGGCTCACATTCGGTTCCACGGCCACCGAAATAATCTTCTTGCCCTTGGTGTTCTTGATGTAGCGCGAAACGCCGGTGATCGTTCCACCCGTGCCCACGCCACCGACGAACACGTCAACACTGCCATCCGTGTCGTTCCAGATTTCCGGTCCGGTCGTTTTCTCGTGGATCTCCGGGTTCGCCGGATTGTCAAATTGCTGCGGCAGGAAATAATGGCTCTTGTCCGATTCGTAGATTTCCGTCGCTTTCTTGATGGCGCCTTTCATGCCTTCTGGTCCCGGCGTCAGCACCAGCTTTGCTCCAAACGCTGCCAGCACCCTGCGCCTTTCCAGAGACATCGTTTCCGGCATGGTCAAGGTAATTGCATATCCGCGCGCCGCCGCCACAAACGCCAGCGCAATTCCGGTGTTTCCGCTGGTCGGCTCCACAATTTCGATTCCCTGCTTCAGCACGCCACGTTTCTCCGCGTCCCAGATCATCGCAGCCCCGATACGACACTTCACCGAATACGCAGGATTTCTCCCCTCGATCTTCGCGAGTACCGTGGCCTTCGCACCTTCGGTTACGCGATTCAGTTTGATCAGAGGGGTTCTTCCGATGCTTAACGAATTGTCTGCGTAGATGTTCGCCATAACTTAACCTCAGTGAAGTAGATTTGCTGTATCGGGACAGCACTCCAAGTATAGGACGCCTTTGCGAAAAACACGCCAGTCAACGCCAACGAAGCCGGTCCTCGAGCATTTATTTTCCTTATGCGCCGGATAGGCAAGCCGATACGCCGGATTGCGGTTGGTTGCGCACTCCGTTAAAATCGCCGATCGAGGCAAAGTGACGGGTTGATGATCCAGTCAGGAGCGGCGATGACGACAGAAGCAAACGAACGCATGAAGCGGCCTCTGGAAATGGTTGATCCTCAGATCGACACCTTGTTGGCCGAAGAAGCTCGCCGGCAAGCCACCGGCCTGGAATTAATCCCATCGGAAAACCTTGTCTCCGAAGCTGTCTTGGAAGCGATGGGCTCAATCTTCACAAACAAATACGCCGAGGGCTATCCTGGCAAGCGCTATTACGGCGGCTGTGCGTTCGCCGACAAAATCGAACAGCTGGCCATCGATCGCGCCAAGGAACTGTTCGGAGCCGATCACGTCAACGTTCAGGCGCACTCCGGCACTTCCGCAAACGTAGCCGTTTACATGTCCATGTTGCAGCCCGGCGATACGGTTCTGGGCATGGCGCTCGCCCATGGAGGCCACTTGACGCATGGCCATCCGCTGAATTTTTCGGGCCGCATGTACAAATTCATCGAATACCACGTCCGCCGCGACACTGAGCAGATCGACTATAGCGAAATTGAAGAACTTGCCCACCAGCACAAGCCCAAAATGATCGTGGCCGGTGCCAGTGCGTATTCCCGCATCATCGATTTCGAACGTATCGGCAAGATCGCCAAATCCGTCGACGCACTTTTCTTCGTGGATATGGCCCACATCGCAGGCCTCGTCGCAGCAGGAGTGCATCCGAGCCCTGTGCCACATGCCGATGTTGTTTCCACCACCACGCACAAAACTCTTCGCGGTCCTCGTGGCGGCTTGGTTCTTTGCCGCGCGGCCTTTGCCAAGGAACTCGACAAGCTCATATTCCCCGGCACCCAAGGCGGCCCTCTCGTACACACCATCGCGGCGAAAGCGGTCTGTTTGAACGAAGCCATGGAGCCTTCCTTCAAGGACTATCAAAACCAAGTGGCGGCCAACGCCAAGGCCATGGCCGCTGCCGTTGCTGGCCAGGGGTTTCGCATCGTCACCGGCGGCACGGACAACCACTTGTTCCTAATCGAAGTTCACTCTCGTGGCATCACCGGTAACGACGCGGAAAAGGCTCTCGATCGCGCTGGCATCACCGTCAACAAAAATTCCATCCCGTTCGATCCCCTGCCTCCCATGAAAGCGGGCGGGGTTCGTCTCGGTAGCCCTTCGGTCACGACGCGAGGAATGAAGGAACCGGAGATGCAACTGATCGGCGCTTGGGTGGCGGAAGTGCTCCTCCATGTCGGCGATTCTGCGGTTGAGCAAAAAGTGCGCCAGCAAGTCGCCAATTTGGCCGCGCGTTTCCCGATCTACGAATCGCGGCTGCGATCGGCCGTGGCCCACGCGCGCGTCTAATCAAACTCGTTTTTTTCGACTAACCACCTGCACCCTGCAGAGGTCTCCACAAAGCGCCGGATGATTGGAAAGTGTGGCGCCCCGCAATCCGCAGCGCCGTTTCGCTTCGAAATAGCTGTCAAAAATGGGTATTCTTTATCCAGCCTGCTCATTTCCCGAAACTTTTACTCTCAACATGAAAAAATTCCCTAGAACGCAGAGTCCTTGACCGAAGACTGGCCCTCTGGTCAGTAGATTCTCCGCCACAGAACCCGTAGCTTAACCACTAACCGAGAAATGCGAACTCTGGCATCAGCACCGCGTGATCTTTTCTCTCAGCGCCGTCTGATCTATTGCGCTGCGACTCGCCGCACTCCCAGGAGTTCCAAGCTTCCCGGTAATGTCCTCGACCCCAAGTGAGGTGGAATCAATGATGGATACGGAAGCATTCCGTGAGTTCAAGACCGGCTTGACCTTCCTGCGGGATAATTATGCCAACCGCGCCTTCGAACACATCAAGCGCGCTGCCGACATGGAAAAGAACAACCCTTACTACATGTCCTATCTCGGAGTCGCTCTCGCCCGCACCCAGCAAAAATGGGCCGACGCCGAGCGCCTCTGTGACACCGCCGTGCGCATGAAGCGTAATCAGGCTCAGCTCTACTTGAATCTGGCCGAGGTTTATATGGCCGCTGGCCGCAAGGAAGATGCGCGCGAGGCGCTGATTGCCGGCATGAAATACGCCCGCCGTGATATCCGCTTGAACATCGCCATGGCCAAACTCACTCCGCGCCGCTCTCCGGTCTTTACTTTCCTCGAGCGGAAGCATCCGCTAAATCGCCATTTCGGCATGCTGCGGCACCGCGCGTTTCAGGCCTTAGGCCGTACTTAAGCGCTCGATTTTCCCCACCCCCCAAACGCAAAAAGGGCGGTTGGCTTCGCAGCCATCCGCCTTTTTTGTTTTCCTAATTTCGTTTTTCTATCGGGCAGGTTACTTCCGCTGGCCGTGGCTATACCCGCCATAACCGCCTTGCATCCCCATCTCCATCAGGATTTTGAAGCCGACACCGAACAATCCATTGGGCAGGTTCTCGCGCCGCACTACTTCCGCCAAATATTCTCGCGTCATCGCGGCCGGCTCTTTTGAGTACGGCATGGAAACGAACAGCCGCATCCCCACTTCGTAGGCCGGCTCGCTCGACTGAAAATAAACTCCGTTGCGCGAAACACTCAACGAGCCACGAATATCATCGAAGGGATCGCGCTCCGGATCGGATGGACGGATGCGCATAAGCTGGTTGATCTTGCAGCGCCGGCTGGAACGCCGTTCGGTGTGCGAGGTTCTTGCCGGGGTTCCCCCGGGCGTTGAATTTTGTTTACCCATAAATTCGAGAGCCGACGACATTGCCTTTCACCTCTCCCAAACCTGCTAACTCTTTGTAGGATAAGGTTAGTTGGGCTGCGGAAGAAAACCTATAGAGAGGACGTACCCGGACGCGAGTTGGGCCTTCCCGCTCAGGATAGTAGTACGAAAGTACCATCCCGGCAATTCCGTTCTGAGGAAATCCCAGGAATTTAACGCCTCACCGGATGACTTCCCCGGTGCTTTTATGCCATTCTCTTCCCGGGAGAGCCCGTATAAACCGAGTATGCTCAAGAAATTCAAGGATTTGACCGAACGGGAGATCCTAGCGCTGGCGATCAGCAACGAGGAGGAGGACGGCCGCATCTATGCCGAGTTCGCCGACGCCCTTCGGGACTCCTACCCTAGTACCGCCGAGATTTTCGAAGAAATGCGCGTGGAGGAAGGTGGCCATCGCGATCGCCTCCTGGCTATGTTTCGCCAGCGTTTTGGCGATCATATTCCGCCTATTCGCCGCGAGGATGTTCGCGGCTTCTTGCAGCGCCGCCCGGTCTGGATGATGCGGCCCCTGGGTGTGAAAGTGGCCCGGCGTCAGGCCGAAATCATGGAAATGGAAGCTAGCCGTTTTTACATGCGCTCCGCCGGCCGTGTTTCCGATGTTGCGACGCGCGAATTGCTTAACATGCTCGCGGATGAAGAACGAAAGCACACGCGCGCCGCCAGCGAGTACGAAGAAAAGCACCTGACCGAGAAAGCCAAGTCCGACGAAGAAGAATCGCACAAGCGGCTTTTCATGCTGCAGTTCATTCAGCCTGGTCTTGCCGGCCTGATGGATGGATCCGTTTCGACGCTAGCTCCTCTCTTTGCCGCCGCCTTCGCCACGCACAAGAGCTGGGACGCCTTTCTCGTCGGTATGGCCGCAAGCTTGGGCGCGGGGATTTCCATGGGCTTCGCGGAATCGCTTTCGGATGACGGCTCGCTGACAGGCCGCGGCTCGCCGTGGATCCGTGGCACTGTGACAGGCATGATGACCGCAGCCGGCGGCCTTGGGCACACGCTTCCCTTCCTCATTCCACAATTCCGCCTGGCCACCGGCATTGCCATCATCGTCGTCGCCGTCGAACTCGGCGTTATCAGCTATATCCGCCACCGCTATATGGACACGCCGTTCCTTCAAGCTGCTTTCCAGGTGATCGTCGGCGGCGTCCTGGTCTTTCTCACCGGCTGGATCATCGGCAGCTCCTAATCTTCATTCACGTCTCTTTTCAAATAGGGTTGCAGATATACGCTGTATACTATACACTGTATAGGTGAATACAAACGGCACCGCTGAGCGCATCGCCCAAGTGGCTCTTTCTATCCTCGAAAAAGAGGGGCCCGAAGCCGTCAGCATGCGCCGCGTCGCCCGGGCCGTCGGCATCACTCCCATGGCCATCTATCACCACTTCCCCAGCCGCGAAGCGCTTCTCACCGCCATCACCGACCGCGAATTCGCCAAACTTCTTTCGCATATCCAGGCCCATCCGCTGCGTGGCTCCGTTGAGGACTGTCTCCTCGCCGTGATGGAGGGCTATGTCGACTACGCTTTCGTGCAACCCCGCGTCTTCGATTTCGTTTTCTCCCGGGTGCGTCCCGGAGCCCGGCAGTTCCCAAAAGATTTCCGCGCGCGCAAGTCTCCCACCCTCAACCCGGTGGCGGACATGCTCGCGGCAGAAATGGAAAAGGGCAATCTGAAGAAAGACGATGTCTGGGAAGTAGCCTTTGCGCTTTGGGCCCACGTCCACGGGTACGTGCTGCTCTATCGCGGCGGCCGCATCTCTCTGTCCGAAAAAGATTTTCGAAAGCTGTTACACCGCTCCCTTCGGAGATTTCTAAATGGCCTTAAAACTTGACCGTCCCCATCTCGCCATCACCTTCGCTTTGGCTGTCGCCTCAGCACTGGCGTTTTACTTCGGTACCGGCTTGCATCCCATCTGGTGGCTGACCTGGTTTGCCCCGCTTCCCGTTCTCTGGCTCGCCCCGCGCCTGCCGCTTTGGCAAGCCTTCGCCGCCTGCCTACTCGCTTCGTTCGCCGGTTGGCTGAATCTTTGGCATTATTTCCATCGCGTTCTGGGAGTTCCCTCTCTCGCAATTTTGATTTCGCTCTTTCTGCCCGCGGTTATTTTCGCCCTCGCTGTCTTGCTGTTCCGTTGGTTCGTCCGCCGCGGTGCGCCTTTGCAGGCTGCGCTGGCGTTTCCGGCATTCTGGGTTTGCAGTGAATTCCTCAATGCCGCGACCTCGGTCCACAGCACTGCGGGCAACCTCGCCTATTCGCAGATGAATTTTCTTCCCATCCTGCAAATCGCTTCTGTCGCGGGAATCTGGGGAATCAGCTTCTTCGTGCTTTTGTTCTCGGCCACCGTCGCCGCAATTCTCTCCACCCCCGGTTACACTAGGGAGAAGAAACTGCTCATTGCAACCGCTGCTCTGCTGCTTGGCAGTGCTCTCGCTTTTGGCGCCTGGCGTCTTCACAACGCAAAGCCTTCACCTGCGGCAACCGTAGCCCTGATCGCTTCCGATCTTCCGCAAAACGAATTGCCGTCAAAGCAGGAGGATGCCCTTCGCCTTTTCCGCGACTACGCCGCACAAGTGGACGCGCTCTCTGGCCAACACGTCCAGGCAATAGTCATTCCCGAGAAGATTGCCGTCGCCCTCCCCGCATACATTTCCGAAGTCGACTCTCTGTTTTCTAACGCTGCTGCTCGAACCGGCGCTGTCGTAATCGTCGGCATGGTCCGCCGCGATTCGAATGGCCTGTGGAACGAAGCCAGAATCTACCCCCCCGACGGCGCGCCCCCGCGCACATACGAAAAGCACCACATGCTTCCCCCGTTTGAATCCAAGTTCATCATCGGCACCACGCGTGAAGTTCTCGCAGAGCCTTCCGGACTCTGGGGCGTGGCCATCTGCAAGGATATGGATTTTCCACGCCTTAGCCGCGAATACGGACTCGCCGGCACAGGGTTGCTCCTGGTGCCCGCGTGGGATTTCGATGCGGATGGTTGGTGGCACGGGCGCATGTCCTTTCTGCGCGGAGTCGAGGACGGCTTCAGCATCGCCCGCGCGCCTCGCCACGGCATCCTGACGGTCACCGACGACCGTGGTCGCGTCCTGGCAGAACGCAACACAAACTCTCAACCGTTCACGGTCTTGGTTGCGCAAGTCCCTGTTCGGCATTACGCCACGCTCTATCTACGTTGGGGAAATTGGTTTCCCTGGTTCTGTGTCTTAATTCTTCTCGTGTCTGTCGTTACCGCCGTGAAATCGCGGTCCTGATTCGAGTTCGCCACGAAGGAGATCGGCTTCCGAGCAGAAACGGCCGCCGCGCGGCGTTTCAATTCGAATCATTCATACACCGCAATACAAATTTCGGTTCTTTCCCTTACGAGAACCTTATGGCTCCTCCCTTACTGTCGTTTCAGACGAGGTGGGTCTGTTTTGGTATCCTCAGCACGAGCCCAAGCGCTATCCGCATTGCTCTGGCTGCTGTTATCGACGCCATTTTTGCTGCTGTTTCCTTCACATCTGCTCGCTCAAAGCACCGACCCGCCAAGTCTCGACACTGATTCCAGTACAGCGGCCACGCCACCTGTACAGAAAACATCGGATTCAGACGGGTTCTTTCAGCGTTTCGCCACGGCCTATTGGGACGACTGGACGAAACCTTCGGACGATCCCGATCTGCCGCGGCGCGGCTACCCCGCTCCAGTCTCCTCCCCGCCCTTTCCATTTTCCGACTGGCCGTACGGCGGTTCGCCGGTCATCGGCGCGCCAGACACGACCGGCGGCCCGCTGATGAACGCGATTTATTCGGGGAAACAAGGCGAGGGTTGGCGGGACAGCCGCATCAGCATTTACGGCTGGATCAACGGCGGTTTCAATGCCAGCACTTCCGACAAGCATCATGGCAACTTCCCCGCAGCGTATTACCTGCAGCCAAACTCCGTGCAATTGGATCAGGCCGCGTTGTATATCGAGCGCGTGCCAGACACCGTGCAAGACGATCACTTTGATTGGGGATTTCGGCTCACTCAGCTTTACGGTGTCGATTACCGCTTCACCACTGCTAAAGGTTACTTCAGCCAGCAGCTACTCACCAATAACAACAAGTATGGCTATGATCCCGTGATGGCTTATGTCGATTTATATTGGGGACAAGTTGCTGCGGGCATGAACATCCGCATCGGCCGTTACATTTCCCTTCCTGACATCGAAGCCCAACTCGCCCCGGACAATTACACCTATAGCCATTCCATCCTGTACACCTTCGACGCCTACACACAAACCGGCATCAACGTGACCACCAAACTGGACAATCACTGGATGGTCCAGGTCGGCCTCTCCGCTGGAAACGACGTCGCCCCCTGGGTCGGCGAACCCAACGCGAAACCCACCTTCAACGTTTGTGCGGGATACACCTGGAAAACTGGCGCGGACAATCTCTACGTCTGTGACAATTCCACCAATTCCGGCAAATATGCCTACAACAATCTTCAAGCCTATTACGTCACCTGGTATCACAAAATCAACAGTTCCTGGCACACCGATACCGAGAGCTGGTACATGTGGGAGAAAAATGTTCCCAACGTGACCAATCCCGCGGCCGCTCCTTTATTGATTAACGGTGCGAACGGCGCTATTTGCGATTCACCTTCAGACCTTACTTGTTACGCTCCCGAATGGGCCATCGTGAACTATCTAGTGAAGGAGTTTTCAACGCACGACTACCTGACCATCCGTAACGAATACTTCAACGATACCGAGGGGCAACGCACCGGCTACAAGACGCAATATTCCGAGCACCTTATCGGCTGGGGCCACTGGATTGGGAGCACCGTGCTCATCCGCCCGGAATTGCGCTTCGAGCACTCATACGACGCTCCCGCGTACAATGCCGGCACCAAGAAAAGCCAATTGGTGTTTGCCAGCGACGTCATCTTCCACTTCTAACTCAACCGCGAAGCACGTAGGTTTTGCAGCGCTGGGCCTTCATGCAACCATCTTGGGCTTTCCGCCACTTCTAAATTTTGGGATTCAATCGGAATGCGCGGGCGCATGGCTGGGTATGGCGCCGCGTCGAAAAATTCGCCTCAAGAAACTCTGCAACCGGTCCATGTAGATGTACACCACCGGTGTCGTAAACAGCGTCAGCATCTGGCACAGAATCAATCCGCCAACGATCGCCACGCCTAGCGGACGCCGGATTTCCGAACCTACACCCGTGCCTAACGCCAACGGCATGGCGCCCAGCAACGCGGCCATCGTCGTCATGATAATTGGCCTGAATCGCAGCAGACACGCTTTATAAATCGCCTCTTCCGGCGGTTTGTTTTCTTCGCGTTCGGTTTGCACCGCGAAATCGATCATCAGAATCGCATTTTTCTTCACGATGCCGATCAGCAGGATAATTCCGATGAGCGCGATGATGCTCAAGTCCATGTTAAAAATATCCAGTGCAAGCAAAGCTCCAATGCCCGCCGACGGAATCGTAGACAAAATCGTGATCGGATGAATGTAGCTCTCGTACAGAATCCCAAGCACGATATAGACCGCGCCCAGCGCCGTTAGGATCAGGATGATCTGGTTTGACAGCGAATCTTGGAACGCTTGGGCCGTGCCCTGGAACGACGCGTGCACAGTGTTCGGCACTCCCAAGGCATACCGGGCTTCCTCCACGTGCTGCACCGCCGGGCCTAGCGACGCTCCCGGGGTCAAATTGAATGAGATCGTGATCGCCGGAAAAATTCCCTGATGGTTCACGCTGAGAGCGGTGTTGGAATGCTCGTAGTGCGAAAACGCGCTTAACGGCACGAGCTTGCCAGCATTCGAAGGCACGTAAATATATTTCAACCCCTCCGGATTCTCCTGAAACTCCGGAGCAACTTCCATCACCACGTGATATTGATTCAGCCCTTTATAAATATTGGAGACTTGCCGCTGGCCGAACGCGTCGCCCAGCGCGTTGTCCACGTCCTGGAGGGAAATGCCTAATCTTCCGGCCGTGTCGCGGTCAACCGCCAGATAGGTTTGCAGGCCGCCGTTCTGCTCGTCCGAATTGATATCCCGCAGCTCCGGAATCTGCTTCATCCGCTCCATAATAATCGGCGCCCAGTGATACAGGTCTGCTAAATTGTCGGCCTGCAACGTATATTGGTATTGCGCGCCGCCAAATCGTCCGCCGACGCTCACGTCCTGCACCGCCTGCAAAAAGATAGACGCTCCCGGAATGTTTGCTGTCTTTTCGCGCAATCGGTCAATCACGTGGTCTGCGTCCATCTTTCGTTGCGCCAGCGGCTTCAATTGCGCGAACATCCGCGCGGAGCTCGTGCCGTTTCCGCCCCCCGTAAAAGACGCAACCGTATCGATCGCCGGGTCGGCCCTCACGATATCCGTAAACACGCGCATCTTTTTGGACATCTCCTCAAACGAAGTGTCCTGATCTGCCTGAATGAATCCATTGATGCGCCCGGTATCCTGCTGCGGGAAGAAACCTTTATTCACGTGTTTGAACATGTAGACGCTGAGCCCCGCCGTGAAAATCGTCACGCACAGAATCAGAAGCTGGTGCCGCAACACCCAGCGCAGCATGATGTCGTATCCATGCAGCATATGGTTGAACCCGCCTTCCGATAGCCGGTAGAAAAAACCATGCTTCCTCTTGTGATCGTGCTTCAGGAATCGCGCACACATCATCGGCGTCGCCGTCAGCGACACGAACAAAGACACTACGATGGCCGCGCTCAGCGTCACCGCGAATTCCCTGAACAGCCGTCCCACCAGCCCGCTCATCATCAAAATAGGAATAAATACTGCCACGAGCGACGCGCTCATCGACAGCACCGTAAATCCGATCTCGCTCGCGCCTTTCATCGCTGCCGCATATCCCGGCATCCCGTTTTCCATGTGCCGCGCGATGTTTTCGATCACCACAATCGCGTCGTCCACGACAAATCCTGTTGAGATCGTCAGCGCCATCAGCGACAGGTTATCCAGCGAGTAGCCGCACAGGTACATCACCCCGAACGTCCCCACCAGCGAGAGCGGCACGGCCACGCTGGGAATCACTGTCGCCCAATAATTCCGCAGGAACGCGAAAACCACCAACACCACCAGAACGATGGAGATCACCATGGCGCGTTCCACGTCGTGTACCGATGAACGTATGACGAGCGTGCGGTCCATAATTACGTTCAGATTTAACGCCGGAGAGATTGACGCGCGCAGCCACGGCAATGTCGCCTTCACGCGGTCGGCCGTATCGATCATGTTGGCACCGGGCTGCCGGAAAATCGCAATGATCACTCCGCGCTTTCCGCCAAACAATCCAAGGTTGCGAATGTCCTCCACCGAATCGGTCACTTTGGCGATGTCCGCCAGCCGCACCGGCGCGCCGGCGTGCCCTGCTACGATCAGTGGCTCGTATTCGTATGCCTTGAATAGTTGATCGGTATCGGAAAGTGCCCACGCACGATCCACATTCGAAATCGATCCTTTGGCCAGGTTCGAATTGGCGGACTGCAGCGCTTTCCGCACCGTCTCCAGGCTGATCCCATAGCTGTTTAGCTGCTGCGGATTCACCTGAACGCGCACGGCGGGCTTGGACGATCCCCATGTAAACACCTGGCCCACGCCCTGAATTTGCGCAATTTTCTGGGCCAGGATCGAATCGGAGGCATCGTAGATTTGCCCGACCGGCAATGTATCGGAGGTCAGCGACAGAAACAGCACCGGAGAGTCCGCCGTGTTGACCTTGCGATAATCCGGCTGCGAAGGAAGGTCCGCCGGCAATTGGCTGCGCGCTGCGTTGATGGCCGCTTCCACGTCTCGCGCAGCCGCATTGATGTCTCGATTCAAATCGAACTGCAGCGCAATTCCCGTGTTGCCAAGCGTTGAGCTCGAGGTCATCTGCGTGACCCCGGCGATGCGCCCAAACTGGCGCTCCAACGGCGTCGCCACCGCCGATGCCATCGTCTCCGGGCTGGCTCCCGGCAAAGAAGCGCCCACGCCGATAGTCGGCAAGTCAACTTGGGGCAGAGGCGCGACCGGCAAATATCGAAAGGCGATCACTCCGGAGAGGAAAATCGCTATGGTCACCAGCGAAGTCGCCACCGGCCTTCGGATAAACGGAGCGGAGAAATTGGATTGAAAATTCATCCCTAATCCCCGGTAGCAGGTTCCTCAACAAGATCAGTTGTTCCAAGGTGCAAACGCCGCGCTAGCCAGTCGAATGCCAGATACACCACCGGCGTCGTGTACAGCGTTAGCAATTGGCTGAGAATCAGTCCGCCGACGATGGTGATTCCCAGCGGACGCCGCAACTCCGAACCCACTCCGTGTCCGAGCGCCAGCGGCAATCCGCCCAACAGCGCCGCCATCGTGGTCATCATGATCGGACGGAATCGCAACAAGCAGGCCTCATAAATCGCGTCCAGCGGGCTCTTCCCTTCTTTCCGTTCCGCTTCCAGCGCGAAGTCAATCATCATGATGGCGTTTTTCTTCACGATGCCGATCAACAGGATGATCCCGATCAGCGAAATAATGCTGAAGTCCGTGCGGCACAATAGTAGCGCCAGAATCGCCCCCACTCCCGCGGATGGCAACGTTGACAAAATCGTGATCGGGTGGATGTAGCTCTCGTACAAAATCCCCAGGACGATGTACACCGTAACCAGCGCCGCCAAAATCAAAAGCGGCTCGTTGCTGATCGACCGCAAAAACGCGGCTGCCGTTCCTTGGAACGTTGCCTGAATACTCGCCGGCAAACCCACTTCCTGCCGCGCTTTCTCAATCGCGTCCGTCGCTTCGCCCAGCGAACCGTGCGGCGCAAGATTGAACGAAATCGTCACCACCGGAAATTGTCCCTGGTGGTTTATCGCCAGCGGCGTGCTTCCGGGTTCGAGTCGCGTGAAAGCGCTCAGGGGAATCTGTGGTCCGTTCGCGGAGTGCACGTAGATATTTTTCAACGCGTCCGGATTCTGCTGAAAGCTCGGGTCCACTTCCATTACCACGTGGTATTGATTAAGTTGCGTGAAAATGGTGGACACTTGACGCTGGCCAAATGCGTCGTACAGCGTATTGTCAATGTCCGCCGGAAAAATGCCCAGTCGAGAAGCCGTGTCGCGGTCGATCGTCAGCGTCGCCAGCAGACCGTCATTCAGCTGGTCTGTGGCTACCTCGCGCAATTGCGGCAAAGTTTTGAGTTTGGCCACGAAGATCGGCACCCAGTGAGCCAATTCCCTCGGGTCCACATCTTCCAACGAATACTGATATTGCGTTCGAGACACACGGTCTTCCACGGTCAGGTCTTGCACCGGTTGCAGATACAAAGTGATTCCGCTCACTTTTGCCAGCTGCGGTTGCAACCGCCGAATCACGTCCGATGCGCTCATCTTTCTGTCCGCCAGCGGTCTCAAATTGATCTGGATGCGCCCGCTGTTCATGGTCGTATTTGTTCCATCTATTCCTATGAACGAGGACAAGCTCTCCACCGCCGGATCACGCAAGATCACGTCTGCCAGCCGTTGCTGCCGCGTCGACATGGCCTGGAACGAAACGCTTTGCGGCGCTTCCGAGACGCCCAAAAGCACTCCCGTGTCTTGCACCGGAAAAAAACCCTTCGGCACATAAATATAAAGTAGGATTGTGCCCACCAGCGTCCCGACCGTTACTAACAACGTAATCGCTCGGAACTGCAACACTACCTGCAGCGTCCGGCCATAAAACGCGATCACGTCTTCGAACAGCTTTTCGGATTTCCGGTAGAACCAGGTCTGCTGCGCTTCCGGCTGGTGCTTCAGCAGTTTCGCGCACATCATCGGCGTCAGCGTCAGCGATACCACTGCGGACACGAGAATCGTCACCGACAGCGTTACCGCGAATTCCCGGAACAGCCGGCCTACAATATCGCCCATGAACAGCAGCGGAATAAGCACCGCGATCAAAGAAACCGTCAGCGATACGATGGTGAACCCGATCTGCTCCGACCCTTTCAACGCCGCCTGTAGCGGTGAATCACCCTTCTCGATGTAGCGGCTGATGTTCTCGATCATTACGATGGCGTCGTCCACGACGAATCCCGTGGAAATCGTCAGCGCCATCAGCGAAAGATTGTTCAACGAGTATCCCAGTAGATACATCACCCCAAACGTACCCACGATCGATAGCGGCACGGCAAAACTCGGAATAATGGTCGCTCGCACGCTGCGCAAGAACAAAAAGATCACCATCACGACCAACGCGATGGTCAGCAGCAGCGTGAATTTCACGTCGTCCACGGATGCCCGGATCGTCGCGGTCCGGTCCGTCAGAATCTCCACGCGCACCGATCCCGGCAGCGCCGCTTGGAGTTGCGGCAAAATCTTCTTCACGCGATCGACTACGCTGATGATGTTCGCACCCGGTTGCCGCTGAATATTCAAAATAACCGCTGGCCGCTTGTTCGCCCACGCCGCTTGCCGGACATTTTCCGCGCCGTCGGTCGCCACCGCTACGTCAGACACGCGCACGGGTCCGCCGTTGCGGTAAGCAATGATGATGGGGTTGTAGCCTGAACTGGACAGGAGCTGGTCGTTGGCGCCAATCGTAAAGGCCTGGTGTACGCCATCGAACGTGCCCTTCGCCTGGTCCACATTCGCATTCCCGAGCGCGGTTCGCAGATCCTCCAGGCTCAGTCCATACGAAGCGAGCGCTGTCGGGTTCGCCTGCACCCGCACAGCGGGCCGCCGCCCGCCGCTGATACTCACCAGTCCAACCCCGGAAAGTTGCGAAATCTTCTGCGCCAGCGTCGTATCTGCCAGATCCTCGACCTTTTCCAACGGCAAGGTATCGGAAGTCAGCGCCAGCGTCAGAATGGGCGCGTCAGCAGGATTGATTTTGCTGTAGATAGGAGGATTCGGCAGGTCTTTGGGCAGAAGCTGAGAGGCGCTGTTGATTTCCGCCTGTACTTCCTGTTCCGCCACGTCGATATTCAAATCCAAAACGAACTGCAGCGTAATCACCGAGCATCCGAACGAGCTCGTCGACGTCATCTGCTGCAGCCCAGGGATTTCCCCGAAGTTTCGCTCCAGCGGTGACGTCACCGACGAAGCCATTACGTCCGGGCTCCCCCCGGGATAAAACGTGGTCACCTGGATTGTGGGGTAATCAACCTGGGGCAGCGCGGAAACCGGCAGCTGCAGGTAAGCCACGTAGCCCACCAAGAGCACTCCCACCATCATCAATGTGGTGGCAACCGGCCGCAGAATAAACGGCCGAGAGGGATTCATCGAACCGGTCCTCCGGTTGGAGCGCCTGGTGTGGAACCGTCCGGCAAAAACGAACTTTGTGCGGCACTGCCCCCGCCCGGCCTTTGCGTGTGCGGATCTACCACGATGCCGTCTTTCAATTTGTCCTGGCCATCGATCACTACCACGTCGCCATCGTTCAAACCGGTCGCGATCCCCGCCACATTTCCGGCCGTGTTCGCCACCTTCACCGTCTTAACAGAAACGGCATTGCTTGCGTTTACGCCAAACACATACGCGCCGTTCGGGCCTCGCAAGATCGCCGTCGTCGGCACCAGCACAACATTCTTTTTCGTGTCGACCAGCAGATGAACGTTCACAAATTGATTCGGAAACAGCTCGTTCTTCGCGTTATCGAAGACGGCCTTCAACTTGTACGTCCCGGTCGTCGTATCGATCTGATTGTCAATCGTCAACAGTTTCCCGGTGGTGATCTTTTCACTGTTGTCGCGGTCATACGCCTCTACAGACAACTGCCTTGCGCCGTGCATCTTGGCAATGACATCGGGCAGTTGATCCTGCGGAAGGCTGAACAGCACGGCGATGGGCTGTAGCTGTGTAATCACCAGCAGGCCGTTCGTGTCCGTGGCATGCACGATGTTTCCCATGTCCACCAGCCGCAAGCCCACCCGGCCGCTGATGGGCGCGGTGATGTGCGAATACGTGATCTGCAGTTTGGCGTTGTCGATCGTGGCCATGTCCGCTTTGATGGCGCCTTCATACGTCCCCACCTGCGCCTGCTGCGTATCCAGTTGCTGTTTCGGAATCACGCCTTCTTTGAAGAGCAACTGGTACCGCTCATAATCCACCTGCATGTCCTTCAATTGCGCCTGGTCTTTTGCAAGCTGCCCCTCGGCTTGCTCCAGTTGCACCTGATACGGACGCGGATCGATTTCAATCAGCGCGTCGCCCTCTTTCACATACTGGCCTTCGGTAAAATTAATCTTTACGATTTGTCCATCTACGCGGCTTCGTACCGTCACCGTGTTGAATGCTGTTACCGTCCCCAGTCCGTCGAAATACACGGGCAAATCCCCGCGATGCGCCGTCGCCACCACCACCGGCACCGCCGCGCCGGCTGGCTGTCCCCCATTTTCGCCACTGTTTCCGCCGTTCGCTGTCGCACCATTTGCCTGGGCGCCACGGGAGTGGAGATACCACCAGCCGCCTGCGGCAACCGCCACGAGCAAGAGCACAATCCACCATTGATTGCGGGAAGAGCCTTCGCGGCTCAGGGAAACTCTTGAAGACACACCACTTCGGTCTGCGCTTGGCGCATTGACCTCATCGATTCGGGCCATTCCGAGAACTCCTCTTTTCTCCGGTCCTGGTCTTCTACCGCGGGCGTACGGCGCGGAATTGAATGCGAGCCTTGCGGAAAAACACTTAAAGTGTACCTCATTCAAAGAAAAAGGCTCTTTAATACATGGACGCCCCAGCCTATGAATTGGTTACGCTTCTCGAGTGTTCTCTAACCCCTTTTTACAATTCTCTTTACGACTCTTTACCAATTCCATCGTGCAGAATTTCCCGACCCGTCGTACACTATCGGCCGCTTTAGCTGAAACCAACCGATCGTGTGTGCCCCATTGCCGGGGAGGAGCGAATCAATGCTGAAGGGCGTCGTTTTGGGGATCTTGCTTGGCTTTTTGCTGGTCTTTTTCGGCGTTTATTATTACTTCTCCAGCGGCCGCGCACCTGTTGCCACCAAGGCGCCGGAAATGCCCTTCGAACATAAGTTGGCTCACATCGCCCAGCACGCCTATCTCGATAAACTGCCGCATACCCCACCTCTGGTGCCCGAAGATGAGAAGAATTTCATCGAAGGCGCAAAAGTCTATAAAGAGCACTGCGCTGTCTGCCACGGTCTTCCGGGCGAACCGAAGACCGCCGTCGCCGATGGCATGTTTCCAGACCCGCCCCAACTCTTTCGTGGCACAGGAGTTACCGACGACGAAGCGTGGGAAACGTATTGGAAAGTTGCGAACGGCATCCGCATGACGGGTATGCCTGCTTTCAGCGATCACCTCGGTGAGACCAAGATGTGGCAGGTCAGCGTCCTCGTAAAAAACGCTGACAAAATCTCTCCCGCGGTGAAAGCAGAATTGGCGAACCCGGTGGTCTCGATCGCTACCCCGACATCCGCACTGCCGCAATCCACTGCACCCAATCCCTCGCTTCCAGCGCAAAGCACGACGGCGCCACCACACAACTGACCCGTTGGGGTGCGGTGGCTCACCGCCGCCGTTAGCACACAAGCCGAACTCCGTCATCCCGAAGACTAAGGAATCTCTCTTCGGTTGACCCGGAGCCACAATCCAGTCACCCCCGTGTCCCCGCCAACTTGTCGGCTCTCCGTATCTCCGGAAACATCCACGCCCAGAGTACCGTCACCAGAATTGTGCCTACACCACCCAGCACCACCGCAGGCACCGCTCCCAGCCATTGCGCCGCCAGTCCAGACTCAAATTCTCCCAGCTCATTCGAAGCCCCGATGAAAATCATATCCACAGCGTTCACACGGCCTCTCATCTCGTCCGGCGTCTCGATCTGAATCAGCACGCCCCGCACGACCACGCTAACCATATCCGCCGCACCCACAAAACACAGAGAAATCAGCGATAGTGGCAAGCTTCGCGAAAATCCAAACACCATCGTGAATATGCCGAATCCTCCCACACACCACAACATCGTGGCTCCGGCACGCTTTCGAATCGGCTTAAACGCAATGAGCAGCGCCATCACTCCTGCGCCAATTCCGGGAGCGCTGCGCAACAGCCCCAGTCCCCATGGCCCCGTGCGCAGAATTTCTTTCGCATACACCGGAAGCAGCGCCACCGCGCCTCCCAACAAAACAGCGAAAAGGTCCAGCGAAATCGAGCCTAGCACCAATTTGTGTGACCAGATGTAACGGAAGCCTGCCAACACCGTCTGCAACTTGAACGGCTCTCGCGGCCGCGGGCGGCTCTCAACGCGGATTTTCATCGTTGTGAGCACCGACAAAAAGCCGGCGAAGAACGCCACTCCGTAAACCAGCTGAGGCCCACGTGAAAAGGCGTACAGCAAGCCGCCGAGCGCCGGGCCCAAAATTGTGGCGCACTGAAAGATTCCAGAGTTCCACGCCACCGCGCCCTGGAACTGTTCTTCCGGCACCAGTTGCGGCAATAACGCGCGGCTTGCCGGCATGCTAAAGCTACGCACCACTCCGACCAGCAGCAGGATCGCAAAAATCGGCGTCACGGTTTCCAGGCGATGTACCAGGCTGAACCACAGCGTCACCGCAAGCAGCAGCGCCGAGGAAAGTGCGTAGCCCGCGTAACACACGGTAAGCAGCTTCCGCCTGTCGAAGCGGTCCGCCGCGTGTCCCGCCAACAAGAACAGGAACACCCCTGGCAGGAACTGCACCAGCCCCGTCAGTCCTAAATCTAGCGGACGCTTGGTAATTTCATACACTTGCCAGCCCACGGCGACGGACTGCATTTCCGTGCAGAACACAATACAAAAACGCGCAATCTGATAGAGCCGGAAACCGGAAAACTGGAAAGCCGCCGTCCCGGAGGTAAGCCCTTGGTCGGTTGTCCCCATCCCTCATTAGAATGCCATAGAATTTCACTCTTCCAGCGTCGTTCGCCGCTTGCCCGCCGTTCCATGCGCGGCGTATATATCCTCTGGATTGTTTCCATCCGCCAATTGAAACTCCCTTCACCCACTTCACAAATTCGCTGTACCGTTGTAGAAGTAGAATAGAAGCCTCCTCTCACGTGCATTTTTTCTTTCCCGCGCTGAGTGGGCCATTTCAGGAGTCAATTTCGTTGTTCTTGCGACCCGCCACCCTCGACGAAGCGCTGCACACGTTGGCCCACACCCATGCCACCATCCTTTCTGGAGGCACCGATCTGTTCCCTGCTTTCACCGGCGCCCAGTTGAAGGGCCCGATCCTCGACATCTCGGGTATCAACGAACTCAAAGGAATTCGTGCTTCGCAGGACTTCTTCCACATCGGCGCCCGCGTCACCTGGAGCGAATTCCTCGCTGCGCCCTTGCCCTGCGGCTTTGACGGTCTTCGTGCCACTGCCCGGGAAATCGGTTCAATCCAGATTCAGAATCAGGCCACCATCGCGGGTAATATCTGCAATGCTTCGCCGGCGGCGGATGGCGTGGCTGCCCTTCTGGCTCTCGACGCCGAAATCGCTTTGGCTTCTCAAGCTGGAACCCGTAACCTTCCCCTCGCCGAATTTGTGCAAGGCAATCGCAAAACCGCCCGCCGGGCTGATGAAATTCTTACTTCGATCCGCATTCCGCGCCGCTGGCAAGACGCCGCGTCGAGTTTCTTGAAGCTCGGTGCTCGCCGCTATCTCGTGATTTCCATCGTCATGGTTGCCACCAATTTATTTATCGACGAAGATCGTCGCGTTCGTGAAGCGGCCATCTGCGTCGGATCGTGCTCGGCCAAGGCGCTTCGCCTCACGGAACTGGAAAATGCCCTCGTCGGCGCGGCCATTGATTCGTCGATGCTGCAGATTGTCAGCGCCGAACATTTTTCTGCTCTCTCCCCGATTGACGATATTCGCGGCACCGCAAGCTATCGCCAGGAAGCCGCGCAAACCCTCGTCCGCCGCTCGCTGGCCGCTTGCGCTGGCAAGGTTCTCTGACGATGGAGACCACCCTCACCAAACTGTCGATCGCGTTGAACGGCAAGACCGTCCCCGTGCAGTCCGATCCGCGCACGCGCCTCTCCACCGTTTTGCGCGAAGAGTTTCGCCTCACCGGGACCAAGGTCGGCTGCGATGCCGGCGATTGCGGCGCGTGCACGGTGCTCGTCAATGGCAAAGCCGTATGCTCCTGCCTCACCGCCGTCGGCCAGCTTCCGGACGCCGAAATCCAGACCATCGAAGGTCTCCGCGAATCCTCCCCGCAATTCGACCGCCTCCGGAAGTCTTTCCTTCAGCACGGCGCGGCGCAGTGCGGCATCTGCACTCCTGGCATGCTTGTCACCGCCGTTTCGTTGCTGGAAGAAAATCCCGCGCCGACGGAAACCGAAGTCAAAGATGCCCTGGGCGGAGTCCTCTGTCGCTGCACCGGCTACCGCAAAATTATTCGCGCGGTGATGGAAGCGAAAACCGAGCCTGTATCTGGATTCGCTGGCGATCTGACGAGTCCAGTCGGCCAACGCCTTGTGCGCCTGGACGGCCATCGCAAAGTCACCGGCCGGGATGTTTACGGCGCGGACGAGTGGCCCGAAGATTCCCTGGTCCTGTTCGTCATCCGCTCTCCCTACTCCCACGCGAAATTTTCTTTCGGGGATCTGCAACAATTTGTTCGGGAAACGCCTGGCCTCCAGGCTGTCTTCACCGCCCGCGATGTCCCCGGCAAAAATTGCTTTGGCGTGCATCCTGACTTTGCGGATCAACCTGTTTTTGCCGAGAACGTAGCGCGCTACCGCGGTGAAGCTGTTGCAGCCGTTGTTGGCGATGCTCGAACGATGGCAACTTTCAATCCCGCAACGTTCCCTGTGACGTGGGATCAACTCCCGGCCTTACTGACACCCGCCGAAGCGCAGCTTCCCGGCGCGCAGGCCGTTCACGAATTTCGGCCTGACAACATTCTTGTGCGCGGTCACGTCGTCCATGGGGATGTCGAAAGCGCATTGCACGAAGCGGCGGTTGTCGTCGAAGCCGAATATGAAACCGGGTTTATCGAACACGCTTACATCGAGCCCGAAGCAGGTTTCGCTCGTCGCGTCGGTGATCGAATCGAAATCCAGTCCTGCACGCAATCTCCTTACATGTCACGCAAGGATATCGCCGCGATTCTTAGCCTCGACGAAAGCGCCGTGCGCATCATTCCCACTGCAGTGGGCGGTGGTTTCGGCTCCAAGCTTGATCTTTCCACGCAGCCGTTCCTCGCCGTTGCCGCGTGGCATCTTCGCAAGCCCGTAAGAATCGTTTATTCCCGCCCTGAATCCATTCGAAGCACCACCAAGCGCCATCCCTCAAAAATTTATTGCCGCGCCGGCGCCACCGTCGACGGAAAATTGCTGGCCATGGACTTAATAGGCGAATTCAATACCGGCGCGTATGCATCCTGGGGGCCAACCGTCGCCGCGCGCGTTCCGCTGCACGGTTCTGGACCGTACAAAGTTCCCCACTATCGCGCAGACACCCGCGCCGTTCACACCCACATTGTTCCCGCCGGAGCCTTCCGTGGGTTCGGTGTGCCGCAGGGCACAATCGCTCAAGAACAGCTTTACGATGCTCTCGCTGACAAACTCGGCATAGACAAACTCGAGTTTCGAATCTTGAACGCTCTCGAAGACAACAGCCCAACCATCACCGGCCAGGTTTTGGGCGCAGGCGTCGGTATGCGCGTCTGCTTCGAAGCTCTGCGCCCACGCTGGAATTTTGCGCATCAGCAAGCCGCCGCATTCAACCAGGAACACGGTGCCAGGCGGCGGCGCGGCGTCGGCATCGCAGGCATGTGGTACGGCTGCGGCAACACTTCCCTGGCGAATCCCTCCACGATGCGTATCGGCCTGCAACGCAACGGCCGCATCGCCATTCACATGGGCGCGGTCGACATCGGCCAAGGCTCCTTCACCGTCGTCACCCAAATCTGCGCCGAATCTCTCGGGGTGCCGATCGATCGCTTCGATCTCCTCCCAGCAGACACCGACGTTTCTCCCGACTGCGGCAAAACATCCGCTTCCCGCCAAACCTTCGTTAGCGGGAACGCGGCCATGCTCGCCGGCAAACAATTGCGCGCCGCAATTCTCCAAATATTTGGAGCCAAATGTGCCGACAGCCCAAGAATCGTGTTAATGGACGGTGCAGTTCTGTTAATCAAAGGAAATGTGCGCAGATGCGAGCACCTGGATAAATTACCTCTCGACGAGCGCGGTTATGTCGTCAGCGCTGAAGCCACCTACGATCCTCCCACCCAGCCCCTCGACAAAAACGGCCAAGGCATTCCCTACGCCGTCTACGGTTTCGGCGCGCATCTCGCCGAACTCGAAGTCGATCTGGAACTAGGCACCGTCACCATCGAGAAAATTACCGCCGCCCATGACGTCGGCCGCGCCATTAATCCCACTCTGATCGAAGGCCAGATTGAAGGCGGCATTGCGCAAGGCCTCGGCATGGCCCTCATGGAAGAGTTTTTCCCCGGCAAATGCGAAAATCTCCACGATTACTTGATTCCCACCATTGGCGATGTTCCTCCCATCGAATCCATCCTCATTGAAGACTATTCGCCCGTAGGTCCTTTCGGTGCAAAAGGCATTGGCGAACAAGCCCTCATTCCCACCGCGCCCGCAATTCTCAATGCGCTTTACGACGCTGCCGGCGTGCGCATATACAAACTTCCTGCCACTCCCGACAAAGTCCGCGCCGCCATCATTGCCAGAAACAACTCGCTGCAAGGAAATCCGCATGGCTGAAGTCTTGCCCAAAGATACGATTCGCTGCGACGCCTGCCCCGTCTTGTGTTACATCAAACTCGGGCAAACCGGCGCCTGCGATCGTTACGGCAATTTCCACGGTCAACTTGTCCGGGTCGATCCGCACATCCTCCTCGATCGCGCGAAATCTCAGGGTACTCCACTCGTCCCGTTCCTCGAACGCGAAGGCGAATGGGACGGCAAGCTCACAAAGTCCAAAGACACGTTCCTCACCGCCATCGGTGCCGGCACAACTTACCCCGACTATAAACCCGCTCCGTTCATTGTTTCCTCCGAAGTCGATGGCGTCGACATGGTCACCGTCGTCACCGAAGGCATTTTCAGTTATTGTGGCGTAAAGCTGAAAATCGATACCGACCGCCATCTCGGCCCCGAACGTAATCTCGTTCGCGCGCAGGGCGAACCTGTCGGCCATGTCACCACCGCCGAGTACGGATCGCAAATGCTCTCCATCGGCGGCGTACATCATCTTACCGGCGGCACCAAGAGCGAAGGCCGCGTCACTTGTGAAACTCTTCTCGATCTTTGCAACGGCAAGGAAGTCGCGCTCACCATCGATGAAGGTGCCACCATCACGGTCGCCGCCGGAAAAGCTCCCGTCGTCAATGGGGCGCGGGAAGAACGCATGCGCGTTGGGTGCGGTTCCGCCACGATCGGCATGTTTGCGAAGCAGTGGTTCGGCAAAGTGGACGAAGTCGTCGTAGTTGACGATCACATCACCGGCGTTCTCTCCGAGCATCAAGCCGGCAAAGTGCTTGGCGTCCGTGAAACCGGCATCGCCATTCAGGGTCGCCGTTCCACTCCCGGCCGCTATTTTCAGGTGGCGCAGCCCGGCACCGGCTGGGGCGGCACAAATATTTCCGATCCGCTCGCCATTCTCAAACCATTCAAAACGAAATTCGCATGGCCGCATCTGCGCCTACTCATGATCAGCACAACCGGCGAGCATTTTGCTTACTACGAACTCGACAACACCTTACGTCCGGTCGAAAAGGAATTGCCGTCGCAATTGCAGGAATCGGTTGCACGCATCCGGGAAAATTGCGAACCTGCGCTCACCACTGTCCTTTTTATGGCCGGAGCAGGTGGCTCTCTTCGCGCCGGAGCCACGGAAAATCCCGTCAAGCTGACCGATTCCGTCAAACACAGCTTCACGCGCGTCACCTCCGGCGGTGCTCCCGCCTACGTCTGGCCGGGCGGTGGCATCACCTTCATGGTCGACGTTTCGCGCATGCCGGAGAATGCTTTCGGCTACGTTCCCACACCCGCGCTGGTTGCTCCCATCGAGTTCACGCTGAAAAAATCGGAATACGCCGCGCTAGGTGGGCACATGGACTATGTCCGTCCGCTCGAAGAAGTCCTGCGCGAGAAACAGCGCCAGCGCCAACTCAATTCCCTTCCTGAAAATCCGTGGCCACTCAAGCCGCCGGCCGAAAACGATTCCCACAAATGAAGCAGCGCGCCACAATTCGCATGCTTCCCGACGGACGCCGCCTACACCTGAATGATGGCCCCATCGACCTCATTATCGGCGCCGACGCCGAACAGGTCGAAATTCGCCGCGCCTACCGAGCCGCCGCAAATCGATTCGTCACCATCCTCGACGAACTCTGCGCGGAGCTATCGCTTTTGCGCACCAGCATCTCTCTGATGGAAACACACAAGAGCACGACTTCAGTCGTGCCGAATATCCTTGCCGAATCTGGGGCGCCAGCCCAGGCGGGCTCGAGCCCCGCATTGCCAACTGGCCCCATCGCCCGCCGCATGTTCGACGCTATCCTGCCGTATCGCCATCGCTGCTTCATCACTCCCATGGCCGCTGTCGCCGGCGCTGTCGCTGATGCCGTTCTCGCCGCCATGACCAACGCCGCGCAACTCCGTGGCGCCTACGTAAACAACGGCGGTGACATCGCGCTGCATCTCGCCCAAAACCAAAGCTACAAAATCGGCATGGTCGAACGCCCCGAGACTCCCTCGCTCTTCGGCTCCATAGAAATTTCCGCTGCAACTCGCATCCGCGGAGTCGCCACCAGCGGCTGGCGCGGTCGCAGCTTTTCGCTCGGCATCGCCGACGCCGTCACCGTCTTAGCCGAAACCGCTGCCCAAGCCGACGCCGCCGCCACCGTCATCGCCAATGCCATAGACCTCCCCAATCACCCCAGCATCACGCGAATTCCAGCCCGCGAAATTGCGCCAGACTCGGACCTCCTCGATCTCCCAGTCACTCGCAATGTCGGCCCGCTCTCGCCCCAGGAAATTTCTCAAGCACTGGACGCAGGCGAAGCCGTGGCCGAACAACTTCGCGCGCAAGGCCTGATTCACGCCGCCGCTCTCTGCCTTCAAAGCCAAGTTCTCTCGATCTCCGACTCTTGTACTTGTATGGCCGTCCTTCCGAGGCCGGCCATTCTCGACACCCAGTCACCCCCCGAAGTTTCATCAAGGAGCCACCAGCAATGCCTGAAGTGAAAGTCCGCAAGCGTGCCGTCACGGTCGAAGAGATCTTCCACGAAGGTGGCCCCTTCGCCACAACGCCACTCCGCCGCGCCGCGGCTCTTGCCGTAATCCACAATGCGTTCTCCGGCAAATACAACGAAGAAATCGCCGGTTTCATGGAAGATCTAAAACCACTCGGCCTCCAAATGGCCAATTCTCTCGTCACAGCGCTCGGCGGCGATCCCAAGATCGTGGAAGGCTACGGCAAGGGCGCGATTGTCGGCCAAGCCGGCGAACTTGAACACGGCGCGCTCTGGCACGTTCCGGGTGGCTACGCCATGCGGGAAATACTTGGCGGCGCAAAAGCTATCGTCGCCTCCACAAAAAAAGTTGGCGGCCCAGGCACGCGCCTCGACGTTCCCATCACGCACATCAACGCCTCCTACGTGCGCAGCCATTTCGACTCCATGGAAGTAGGCATCGCCGACGCCCCGCGCGCGGACGAAATTCTTTTGGCCCTGGTTATGACCACCGGCCCTCGCATCCACGCCCGCGTAGGCGGCCTAAAAGCTTCCGAAATCAAAGGCGAGGACGGTCTCCGATGAAATCCAAAATTCGCAAAATCATTGTCTTCTTGGAAGAAACCCACACCGAAATGGGTCAACCTGTCCAACCGCCCACTCGACGCGCCGCCGCTGCAGCCGTAATCGAAAATCCTTTCGCTGGAAAATACGTACAGGACTTAACCGAACTCATGGAAATCGGCGAAGAACTTGGCGCACTGCTCACCGAGCGCGCCGTCGTCGCTCTCGGCATCCCCGGTCCGTCCGCCGAAAGCTACGGAAAAGCGGCGGCCGTCGGCGAAAACGGCGAACTCGAGCACGCCGCCGCGATTCTCCATCCCAAACTCGGCACACCCGTGCGAAAAGTCCTCGGCAAAGGCGCGGCGCTAATTCCCTCGTCCAAAAAATGCGGAGGCCTCGGCGTCACAGTCGACATTCCCCTCGGCCACAAAGACGCCGCCTTCGTCCGCAGCCATTTCGATGCTATGGAAATTCGCGTGAGCGACGCCCCGCGCGCCAACGAAATCCTGGTCGCCATCGCCGTAACCGATAGCGGCCGCCCCCTCCCACGCATAGGTGGTCTAACCAAAGACCAGATCAAAGGCGAAGACGGCCTCCGGTAATTTCGAAGTGCGGCGGCTCGCCGCCACTCGTACGGAGCAAGAACAAAACACCCAGACAAATCGATAATCCAAACAACGCCGCTAAAAGTTCGCCCTCGCCACCTGGAACCCTCACTTCACGACCACCGGCACCCGCACAGCTGGCGGCGTGTTCCGGCTCCTCTCACTCCTCACAACCCCATCAATCACCGTCATCCCAATTCCCGGCAAATCTCCCAGCCGCACACTCTCAAGCAAACTCTTCCCCGCCGAATGCTGCGGCGCATCCATGATCACAAAATCCGCGGCCCGACCCACCTCCATCAATCCGCAGTCTAACGCCCGCATCCGCGCCGTATTCCCGGTGGCGAAGCAAAACACAACCTCCGCGGGAATGTCTCCCAATGAAGAAAGCGCCGCGATCACGCGAAGAATTCCCAGCGGCTGCACTCCCGAACCTGCCGGCGAATCCGTCCCTAAAATTATGCGCTGCAATTGCTTCAACTCCTTTGCGGTACGCAGAGTGAACAACGCCGCTCGCTCGTTCCCGTTGTGTACAATTTCCAGCGCCCGCGGAGATTCCTCGCACAATGCCCGGATCTGCGCGTCTGGCAACGCCGTGTGCCCACCATTGATATGCCCGATCACGTCCGTGTCCGCAGCCAGCACCACATCCTTATCAATCAAGTTCGATCCTGGAATCGACGGCCCGCCGGTATGAATAGTGCTCTGCATCCCATGTTTTCTCGCCCATCCCACCATTTGCCGCGCGGTCGGCCCGTCTTTCACGCTGCCAAGTCCCACTTCACCCAGCAACTTCACTCCCGCCTCGCCCAACGATCGAAAGTCCTGCTCCTCCATTCCTTGTTCAATCACTGGAGCCCCAGCCAACACTTTCACGCCGCTCGGGCGCAGCGCAGCAAAGGTCCGTTGCGCGGTAATCGCCAGCGCCTTCAAGCCCACCACATCTTTCGGCCGGCCCGGCATGTGTACTTCTCCTGCCGAAATCATGGTGGTGACTCCGCCATGTAAACAGCTATCGATCCATCCCAACTGATTCTGTCGCGGCGTCCAATCGCCCGCGACAGGATGCACGTGGCTGTCAATCAAGCCAGGCAACAGCGCTGTTCCATTTGCGTCAATAATCCCCGTCGCACTTTCGCAATCCAATTCTTTCTCTTGGCCGATGGCGCTGATCCGCCCGCCCTTCACCACCACCGTGTCCGCCGCGAGGATCGGCTTCTGCAAATCGCCGCTCAGCAGCAACCCAATATTGCGAATCACAAGTTTCCCGCCGGTACCCGTTTTTGCCGCTAGTTCAGCAGACATATTGCGCCGCCTCCGTATTAATCCGCAGTCTCTGAAACGCCGTTCGATAAATTCGGCCACTTTTCGTTCAACTTCACAATCAATTCCCCAAACCACGTGTTCGCCCACGCAAACCAAGTGCGCGTAAACTTCGCGGGATCATCCTTTTCATCGTCGCACAAAATGAAATGACTTGGCCTCAATACCGCGACGGCGGCATTACCGGTTCGATTGCAAAGATGTTCTCCGTTACCGCCATTCCCCACACCTTCACCATCGACTCCGATGGCGTCCTTCAGGACGAGCACATTGGCGACGCCTCTATTGAGGGTAAGCTAAAGAAACTCCTCGCCCAGGCCGGGGAGTCACAATCGCTGCAGACTCCCGCGCAGTAACGATGCATTCCGCCAGGCTCAGCGGCGCCTTCTCATCACAACGGTTGAGGTTCTTTGTCGCGGCCCTTCTTTGTATCTCCCCAATGCCTTTCCAGAAACCGGCGCGCCAGATCCTGGCCGCCTAACCCGAACGCGATCGCCAAACCCAACATCGTCGCTCCGAAAACAATTGAAAACGCCGAGATCACCGTCTGCTTTGCCAATCCCAGTTCTTCCAGCGTCATGGTGATCGCCAGAATCCAGATCACAAAACGGATTGCCCAGCTGATGATCCTCGCCGACGGAAGTCCGGCATTGACGGCGGCAAGCAGCGCTGCCCGCGAAAGAAAATTCGCAATGGCCACGCCCAAGAACAAAATCAGGATGGCGATAAACACTTCGGGCAGAAACTGCAGCAACCGCGAAATCTGCGCCTGGAGGCTCGCCACTCCTAGCACGCTCAACCCCACCAGAATGAACCCAAACCATGTCACCCAAAATAAAGATCGGCTCAGCAACTCCGACATCGCCGGTAGATGCGCCATGCGTAGTACTCGCGACGCTCCCGCTTCCTCGGACACCCGGTCAAGTCTGGTAACCCTCAGAAGGGCCCGCAAACAATACCGGAGCACGAACGACACAAGAAGTCCGACCGCAATGATGATCAGCATCACCACGAAATGCGGAAGAAACTCGGCAATCATGTGGACAAAATTCCAATAGGCCTGCTCTAGCCCTTGCAGGATGGTCTCTCTCATGATTTCACCTCAATTTTCGCTTTCCATCTCTCCCTCAAGTAGGACTTTTGCAATTCGAACTCGGAGCAAAGCATCTCATTCGCCGCCTCGATCTCCGACGGAGACGAGTCGGCATGCTCGACCAGAAAGGAATGCGTCATGCCGCGATACAGCGGCGCCAGAGCTTGCACCAGATGATCCCGGTTGATCACCGCGTGGTGATACGACGCCGCAAAGTCGTATAGCGTCCTCACCCACAGATCGGATCTGAATCGAAACTTCCCTTCCTCCTGTGCCACCATGCTCTTGATTTCAGCGTGCGTTTCCGGGTCGAGGATCGAACTCAAAATTGGTTCCAGATCGCTGACTCCAGTCCGGAACATCTCAAATATTCTGTGACGATCCATCTCCGTCGATTCGGATGTGAGCTCCGGGGCCGGTCCGAAGGTCGGCACAGACAGCGATTTGTCAATATCGAGCCAAAAATCCTGTTCGTTCTCGAGGCACCAGAACAATCCCCCCACCGTCTGCCGAAGGATTTCGACGATGTCCGTTCCCGCGGCGGCCGCCGGCGGCGTTTTTTCACCTAGATACGCTTGGCAGCAGGAAAAATCGGAACCAATTGCGGAGATTGCCATCCATGCTTCCGGTCGGGCCCGGATTGCCTCTTCTTGCCAAACTCGCTGGTTCAGGCAATGCGTGGCCAGGCGCCCGGAAAATCCCCATTCCGATGGAAAAATTTCACGGATTCCAATTCCAAACACGGCCCGGCTCATCGGATACAAAAGATTCCGCACTAACAGACCCTGATATTTGTGCCTGGTGTACAGCGGCGCCACAAAATCAAATTTTTCCCGATATACCGGGCCCAGCAATTTCGCAATTGAATCCGCGCTCAGGTTGGTGCTGGTAGAAGACACCACTGCGCAAGCTCTCGCCCTTAGCAAGTCGGCCACCGCCAGAATCGTCCGTAGCGCAACTCCCGGCAGCGGCGGAGTGGAAAAGCTGGCCGTCACGCGATGGATCGTACGCAGCGAAGTGATCCCGGGCACACGGACATTACCTTTTCCCGTGGCAACCAGCGCCGCTTCCGACGGGCCGTCTCCGTCCTTATCCTCGGCGCCGTCCATCAACACGATCACCACCCGCTGGCGGATGAAGTGTTGCTGATAACTCTGTTCGATTGTCTGCACAGCCTGACGGACGGGATTGGCGGCGTTGTGCGTGGAGATACCAACAAGAAGATCCACTTCACCAACGCTCATTAATTGACGAAGCAAATCATCCGCTAAGAAAGTGTCTTCTGCCAAGACGCCTCAACTTTCATTCCAAATCAATCGTAGGTACCGTTCTTCAAACGGGCCGGCGCCACAAGAGCGGATGCGGACTCTTGCCTCTCGATCAAATCCGGCGCAGCTGAAACCAGTAAAATTGATAAGGTCCCAGCGTCAGTAAGTATGGCAAATTCCCAAATCGCGGAAACAAGCTTCTTCCAAACATTTCGATGGGCACGTACCCCTTATATCGTTGCACATCCAGCTCCACAGCCTGTGCGGTACTGGAAAGGTTGTTCACCACCAGCACGATGTCATCGCCGAATTGCCTTATGTATGCCAGAACACGGTGATTCGAGGGATTCAGAAACTGCATCGATCCCCGGCTGAATACGCGGAACATATTCCGCACCTCAATCAGGGACTTCATCCACAAAAGCAGCGAATGCTCGGACCGTTCTTGCGCATCCACGTTCACCGCTTGGTAGCCATACACCGGATTGGAAATCACGGGCGCGTACAAACGCTCCGGATCGGCCGTTGAGAAACCTGCGTTCACCGTGCCGTTCCATTGCATCGGCGTCCGTACTCCATTCCGGTCGCCAAGATAAATATTGTCGCCCATACCGATCTCGTCTCCGTAATAAACAATCGGCGTCCCCGGCATGGACATCAGTAATCCGTTCAACAGTTCCACGCGGCGGCGATCGTTGTTCATCAGCGGAGCCAACCGGCGCCGGATTCCACGATTGATTCGCATGGTCTTGTCCATCGCGTACTCATCGTACATATAGTCGCGTTCGACTTCCGTCACCATCTCCAGCGTCAATTCGTCGTGATTGCGCAGGAAAATAAACCATTGGCAGCTTTCGGGAATTTCCGGCGTCTGCTCGAGAATTTCGATGATCGGCTTGCGATCTTCCAGTTTCACCGCCATGAACATTCTTGGCATCAGCGGAAAATGAAATGCCGCGTGGAATTCATTGGATTCCCCAAAGTAAGCCCGCACGTCTGCCGGCCACTGGTTCGCCTCCGCAAGCAACATCGTTCCCGGGTAAGCTGCGTCCAAACGCTTGCGAATCTCGCGAATGATCGCATGCGTTTCGGGCAAGTTTTCGCACAGCGTCCCTTCGCGCTCCACCAAAAACGCCACCGCATCCAAACGGAATCCGTCCACGCCCAGGTTCAGCCAGAACTTCATCACTTCCCACACCGCCTCAAAGACCTCGGGATTGTCGAAATTCAGATCGGGTTGGTGGCTGAAAAATCGGTGCCAGTAATAGGATTTGGAAATCGGATCCCAGGCCCAATTGGAAGTTTCCGTGTCCACAAAAACGATCGGCACTCCCTGATAGCGGGTGTCCGTGTCGCTCCATACGTACCAGTCTCGTTTGGGATTGTCCCGGGAACTGCGTGCTTCCTTGAACCAGGGATGCTGGTCCGAAGTATGGTTCACTACCAATTCAATAATCACGCGAATTCCACGGCTATGCGCCGCCGTCAGGAACGCCTTGAAATCCTCCAGCGATCCGTAACTAGAGTGAACCGAGCTGTAATCCGCGATGTCATAGCCATCGTCGCGCAGTGGCGACGGATAAAAAGGCAGCAGCCAGATCGCCGTAATCCCAAGTTCCTGTAAATAGGGGAGTCGTTGCGTAAGCCCTAGGAAATCCCCGATGCCGTCGCCATTGTTGTCGCAAAAGGTGCGCACATGGAGCTGATAAATGACGGCGTCTTTATACCAGAGATTGTCCCTTTGCAGCCCCAATAGTCCCTTCTCCTGTTAGGCCGCAGGATCAACGTGCAGATCCCGCCCAGCACTTATCGTGCTCCAAACCATTCACATAAAGCGTCAACACGCTCGGTCAATCAAATTTCCGACTCCACTTTCAAAGATATCTTGTATCCCGTAGCAAGTCATCCCCGCGTTCACAGTTACAAGGATTTCGATACCGGCAACTCTCATATCGCGCGGGTGCGGCGGATAATGGATGCAGCTTCAATGAGGTGAGTCACGGAAGCGCATGTCTGCTTGGCGGGTACAATCGGTCCCGGTCAAGTGCCTGAGTTCAGTCCTGGCATGCCAAGGGAAGGGATGAAAACCGAAAACGCATTAGTACCCGGCGCCCACCAACTCCATGTGCGTTTCAATCAAAGAGTCGGGTCGAACCCACGCATCGTACCGAATCAAAATACGCGTTCCACGGCGGCTAACGAGCAGCCACAAACCGTGCATATATCCGAGTTTGGCGAACAGCCGAACAAACTTCTCGATATCGTAGGTATTCGGCGCGGTCAATTCGTCGTATTGCTTGCCGAGCAATTCTTCGCGCTCGTATCCAACCAGCTGGCAAAAATTATCCGAAACCTCAACGAACTCTCGATCGTGGTTTACAACTGTTACGTAGTCGGACTCGGCACGGCGCTGACGACACGCGTCTTCTTCCGCAGTGGTCGATTCCAGACTTCTGGTTATCCATGCGAGGTATTCGTTCCCGAACCCGTTCTGAATATCGCCTGGCGCCGGATACGGCTTCCTGTATGACATGAACCTGGCCCCTTTCATCCCAACACAAAGCGAGCTTTTCGACGAGAGCCCGTGCCAAATTCGCCAGACTGTAAGGGATGCACTGCGTGTTCGAGTTGGAAATCGTTTTCTTGCTTGGAATACCAAACACCGCAGTTCTTCGACTGGTTCTGACACAAAAAGCTCTGTGCGTTCAAACCTACACGAGCCTCGGCCTACTGATTCGGATCTCAGCGCCACGCAAATCGTTGTGAGTCATTCAGCTAGGCAGTCGTGCCTTTGGCGCTTTCCGTCGCATCGCCTTCCTTATCGGCAACGCGCGCCGCCTCAATGTGCAGTCCTTTATTAGCATCGAAGCGCTGCTTTCGGTCTAGGCCCTTGATGAACTCCCGTGCGGCTCTGGCAATCGCCCCAGCGATGGTCGTCGCATCCACCTTGACGGTCTTTTCGTCACTTCCCTTTTCACGATCCTCATACCGCAATTTCACAGTATATGTGTTCATCGTCTCTCCCTCGATGTTTGCTACTTCAGCACAATTAGATGTTTCTTCCTCTATCCCAGCACCGATGAACCTTTGAGTCAAATCGGGTTGGCGCATTTGGAGTTGCTTACCTTTCCAAGCATTCCTCGCCGCCGATTCTGGCTGGTGGGGGAGGGTTAAAACACTCGGTATATGTTAGATAGAATCCTCGCCCGATATGACCATCGGACAATCACGAGGTTCCTTGCAAGTCACGAAAAATGGCGGATGAACCAGTAAGCCGGACTCTTTGGGCCCATTTGCGTTTTCAATAAGTTGCGTAGAATCAACCCATCCTGTCAATGAAGTCAGTTTTGGCAGCCAAAACAGGTTTTATGGCACAGTTATGTCACAGTTTCTTGTCGCGATAATTCTATTGAACTTCGCTGAAAGACCGCCTCATCGCTCCACCGAAAAGCATGAATCCGTTGCGTCGGCCGCTGACCTTTCCTGGGCTAGACCTCTTTGTCCGGAAAGAGACCAGGCATCCAGCGTGAGGCGAGCGCAGCGGGAAATGCCAGCCGCAGCGACGAGCGTGAGCTTTCTGAAACCAGCACCCCGTGTTCGAGCAATGCCGAGACGATCCGGCGCGCCTGACGGTCGCCCGTGTTTACGACGCCTGCCGCATCTCCACGCGGAAGTTCCCCGCGATATAGCACCGCTTCGAGTATGTTGCTCGACTTCGGGGGCAAGTGTCCAAGCTCGGTCTCCTCTTCCGCCCACAGACGAATGCGCGTGCGCAGACGATCCGGTTGTACCAAACCCTCCATGAAATCCACTTGGTCGATGCAAATGCCGAGGAAGAATTCTGTAAATGCCGCAAGCGCCTCTTCGCTGAGTTGGCCGCGCCCGTCGAGATCATTTCGCCGCGGTTGGTCGCATGCAAGCAGATGCCGCTTGTAGGCTTCGACGTTGCGGGCTAGTCCCCTAGCGACCGACCACGCAGCACCGGTGTCAAGGGCTTCGAGAAGCATCGCGTGCGACATCAGGCGCGCCACACGCCCGTTGCCGTCGAGAAAGGGGTGAACCCACAGCAACCGGTGGTGCGCCGTCGCCGTTGCGAGGATCGAATCCGTCCTGTTCAGAGTCCCATAGACTTCCGCGAAACGTGTTAGAAAGCGGGGAACCGCGCCCGCGCTCACGGCAACGTGGGTGCCCACCACCACATCGCGCGCGCGCAGTTCGCCCGGCGCAACCCGCACGCGCTCCTTCGCTTCGGGGTCTTCCACCCAGAGAAGGTCTTCGGGCAATAACTCGCAAAACCGTTTGTGCGTTTCACGAATCCCACTTTCCGTCACCGCGCGCCCTCGCAGTCCGCCTCCGTCAATCCACTCTTGAACGGCTATGTGCGATATGGCCTCGAGCTGCAGGTCTCGTTTCCGGGACTCCTTGCTGTAGTCGTTTTTCAGGGCGCGTTCGATGTCCACAGGATGCGTGTAGTGGCCTTCAATCAGATTGCTGTAATAGCAATTCATTGCACGCACGAGGTTCGCGAGGGACGCGAGCAAACTCTCGGGTAGACTTCGCCGGAAGCCGGCGGCTTTTTGGGCGAGTTCGACCGCCATGTCGGCCAGCTTCCCGCGATGCCGCGAGGTCTCGCCGACCAGCAGTGGCTCCATCTCAGAGATCGGCTCGCCACGGTCCGAGACCGCTAAAATGTCCGCTTTATTGTCCGCATGACGCGCCATGGCAAGCCATAATATATCACAGATTTATTGAATCGCTACCGACCTTGCATGACCCAATTTATGTCCGCTTTGTTGTCCGCTATTTCTATCGGAAATCCTGTCACTTAAATGCCCGATGCCGATCAGGCTCTGGGCAAAATCGGCATAGATGCGCCAGTCGCGCACCGCGTTGGCATTGGCCAGCGTATTGCGAGCCAGCCGAACGAATCCCGAGATGATAGAGCTTGGAACTTTGCGCGCGCAGGCATACTTCAATGTCCCGAAGACTCTCCCGAAAGGTCAACTGAGCGAAGGCCATTTGCACAGGAATTGATACAGACACGAGAAGGACTTCACTTTGAACGTGCCCGATAGCGGGTGACGCAACGGCGGAAGGTGGTCAACGGAAGATGCTGCATCGGCTGCGCAAACACCAGCTTGCCTCGGTTCATCGATGCCCCCACGGAGATATGCTTCGCAGGGTGGCAGAATCAGCATTCGCAGTTCAAATCGAGACCAATTTGCCGGTTATGCATTTCTCATCAATAATTTACGGAAGGCAAGGGCCGAAACGTTGGGACACTACTGTCGCGTTAATTCTATTCAACTTCGCTGAAAGACCGCCTCATCGCTCCACCGAAAAGCATGAATCCGTTGCGTCGGCCGCTGACCTTTTCGGGGCTAGACCTCTTTGTCCGGAAGGAGACCAGGCATCCAGCGTGAGGCGAGCGCAGCGGGAAGAAATGCCAGCCGCAGCGACGAGCGTGGGCTTTCTGAAACCAGCACCCCTTGTTCGAGCAATGCCGAGACGATCCGGCGCGCCTGACGATCAGCGCTTCTCGCCGCCCCCGAAAGCGACTTCGACGCTCTAAAATGGTGCCTGTATGTCGGTCAGTTCTGCCGTAAGGCCGGCATTGGAATCGGAATACTGTACGTTGTCGCTCCCACTCCCACTCCGCCCTCGCAAGTATTTGGTGGTGTGGTACAGACCGTATGCGTGCCCTGGCATTCCGCCGACCAGAACATATATCCTAGCATTCCGTCCGTCGTCCCTGCTCCCGCGGGAGCCACCGTCTGCACGAACGTTCCCGTCGAATCCTGCAACGAACTACTGAACGTCGTGCACTCCGGCGCCGGATTTTTTCCTGTCACAAGAAATACGCTTCCCGTCATCTTCGCCGGAGCCAACGGTGGCACAGGCGGTGTAATCCGCGGGTACCCGCTAATGTGCTGCTGCCAGTTCGATTCCGCACTCGAAGCGCTTGGCTGCTTATTCGGCACCATCGCGTTGGCATAATCCAACACCGGTATCGCCGTCTGCAGCCAGTTCGTCGTAGCCGTCGCGGCCAGCGCCACCAGATACTGATCCCCGGCCGCCAGGTCAATCGTCAAACGCGCCGCCGGGTTCGCTCCCGTCGCGTCATACGGCAAAATTGATCTATACGCAGTGATGAAGTTCTGCAGACCAGTCCGATTTGGACTGGTGTTGTTCTCGTACGTTCAAATTTGCCGCGCTTGGGAAGTGGCTCACGGCGAAGGCGTCGCCTGCAGGTTGGGCGTGCCTACTGCTTATGGGACTAAGATTATCGATCTTTTTAAACTCAAGACCGCCACAACAAAATCGACGATTAGCGCCGGAACAACATTTAGCAGCTTCATTGCAGGACAGTTCAATGGTGTCAGCTTTGGCGTGTGGGCAGGTTTTGCGTCACACCGGCGTCACAATTTTGAGTACCGATATTGCTTCTGCTTCGCGACACGGCTTAGCGTCGAGACTCTTTGTTGCAATCGGTTTGAGGTTTGCGCCCTCTTGTCCGCAGGCTGTTCCGCACCAGAGCGCGGAGGCTCTTTCGCTTCTTACTTCTCTTCTTTCTAAGCGTTCTGCGCTCGGCGAATCATCTTGAGCACTTCCTCATTCGTGTTCATGAACTGCACATCAATACCGGGATGACTACGCGCGAAAACGCGAAAAATTTCATCCGCAAATGCTTGGCCAATTTGATTGACATTTTGGAAATCGAGGACCACCGTCCGGAATCGGTCGATGCGCAGCAAAAGGCGCTTTGCCTGCGAACGCGAAATCAAATCGTTCGGGCTTTGCTCCGCCATTTTCACAGGCACGACTGTTTTGCTGAATGCATAGTCGTTTTCCGGCGATGCATACGCATCAAAAACCTCCTTGCGGGACCTGTCGGATGTGTTTTTCAATTTCATCCAGACAGCCGTGCCCTTCGAGTTTTTCAACGGCGACGCTGAGGTGAAGTACACGCCGCCCGAGGAAATGTCGAAGGCGTCGAGCATTTTCGACGTGAAGAAGATGCCTTCCCCTGTGTGGTGCGCTGGGTCCGTTGTGAACTTGCCTTTCGCCAGTTCCAGCGCTGAATACCTCTCGTTGGAGAACTTCATCGCACGTTGAATCTTCTTAAATATGCCGACGCCGTTGTCAATGATGGCAATTTCCACGTTAACGGCGGTGCGCTTCAACTGCACCGTGATACGTGTACCCGAAGAGTGGTCCACGGCGTTGTTGAACATTTCCGTGAAAGAGTACCGCCAAATATCCAAAGCATTGTCAGGCAAATCTGAAATCTCCGGGAGCACAGCACTCTCCCAAACATCGGACTCGCTTTGCTTGCGAGCATAGTGCTTTTGCCAGGTCTTTTTCAGAGCAAGAAAGAATCGGGTTCGCCGAGTCTTTCCTTGTCGAACCAAATCTGAATCGGCAAGCAAGCGTTGTAAATGGAGATTGACAGCCTGACGGGTCAGATCGAACTGCTTCGCGGTTAATCGGGCAATATCGTGAGGATGTTCGCCAACCCGCGCTAAGATAAACTGGCGAATTTCTTGCCCTCGGGTGTCAGTTGGCGTTCTCATAGACTCTGGTCTCCGCTATTTCTCCCCCCCAGACAGGAACTACCAGGCATTGTCAAGGTTATGTGTAATATTGTCAAGTTTATTGTGAAAATTGTCAAGCATTCTTCTTTCTCCCGCTTTCCCCTTTGTCAAGTTTACTCGTCTTATTTGTCAAGTCTATGTTGGTGATTGTCAAGCCGTTACTAGGAGTGCTCGTCTGGCAAAGCTGATTCCTGCCCCCAGCGCTCCACTCCATCAGCAGCAACCTCAACTTCGAGCGCCTCCGTCATCTCCATTCCGGAATCTGTAACTCGCACTGGCCTAGGTCAATGACAAACCGAGTGACGCTCATGTCCGAAGCTTGGGAAGCTCGAATTAAAGCTCTGAAAACGATTGATCTGGCAGCACTTAGCGTTGCCGATATTTAGCACGCATTTGCAACTCACTCTGCCTTCGCTAAAGTCTCCATTCTTGAGGTACAGGCTGCAGATAGTTTTGGCCACTTGACAACTTCACATATTGTGAAGTATCGTAGGATAGTGCACATCGTTACGCGCAAGCACTTGAGCGAGGCTATGGAGGAGCACCCGGATGCGGCGGACGAGATCAAGTCATGGATGGCTATCGTCAAAGAGGTTCAATGGCACAATTTTCCGGAGGTTCGCAGCACTTGTAAGGATGCAGACAATGTTAAAGGATATGTGATATTTGACTTTCGGCGGAACCGCTACAGACTCGTCACAGTCATTCACTATGCGAAAACGACGGATCAAAAGCGAACCCAAGGGCATGTTTACATTCGGTCCTTTTTGACACATAAGGAATACAACAATCCCGGTAATTGGGATAGGAGATTTGGTACAAAATGAACACAGTTCTCGCAGACCCAGCAAGAATGATCGCGAAGGGTGCTCCCCACGTCATACATAATGACGAGGAGCTGGAAGCCTATACCAACGCCCTCTTCCAATTGACAGCTCTGGAGAGCCCGTCTCGCTCGGAAGTAGAGGCCATTGAACTTTTGACGTTGTTAGTCGAACGCTACGAAGAAACGCACTATCCGATTCCTGCCGCGGACGCGGTTTCCGTCGTGCGCTTCCTCCTCGAGCAACAGGACCTCACACAGCGTGACTTGATCCCTGAATTTGGATCGGAGAGCGCCGTCTCCATGTTCCTGGCGAGGCAACGGAAGCTCACACTGGAGCAGGTACGGAAATTGAGCGCACGCTTCAAACTTCCTGCTGACGTTTTCATCCGAAGCCGATAGCAAAGCTCGGCTTGCTGGCTGAGAAACCGCGAGGACGACATTTGAGCCACTACGGCGCCGCCGTAAGAGTCAGGCTGAGCGGGCAACAAAAGGTGATGTTCCAACTTATTTGCCGGGCACTCCGAAATTAAGACGGTCTGGCCAACTTGCCGAGAAATCCGCTGATCACCCCCGCAAGACGTTCGGCGCTAACGGACTCGGGCAGGGGGATCTCGAGAGTCGAACGTCGGGTTTGCGCATCCGTACGCAATAACGTGGAAAGACCCCGTGCGATCGGTCCAATTCCGTCGGCGCTGCGCGGCGGACAGAGCGACTCCAAAAGGAGCAGACCTGCTTCCAGGAACTTAGCCACAGCCTGTCCGGCGTCCGGTACGAATAACCCGGACTGTGTATCGTCAACTTGTGTTGCACTCTGCGCGACGAACATGGTCCCATCCGGAAGCTGAGGCCTTGTCGCTGTCGGACCTCCCTTGGTGTGGCCGTTCCTCGCCGCCGGTTTTCCATTTTGTTTCGCTTCTATTACGGCCACAGGTTGAGGCGCCTCCAGAGTGAGTACAGGCTTCGGCCTACCAGGCTGGTCGCAAAAGACATCTTCAATCACGTGCAGCATGCTCTTACGGCCAAGCTTCTCAAAGCTAATTTCGTCCTTCGTCTCATCGAATAGTCCTTTGAACAACGCCTTTTTGAGCGTGAGAGTCTGCCAAACGCGTTCCTCGATGCTGTTTTCGGTCAGCAGATGGATGACTTGCACGGGCTTCGCCTGGCCGAAGCGATGGACACGCGCGATCCGCTGCTCTAATCTGGCAGGGTTCCAAGGCGGCTCAAAGATGACGACTGCCGACGCCGCTTGCAAATTCAAACCCACTCCGCCAGCATCGGTCGAGAGAAATACCTTACAGTTCGGATCCTTTCCAAACTGGGCAATCAACTCGCCACGTTTCCGCGCAGGTATGTTGCCGTGCAATGAGACCCAGCCGATCTTCAACTTCGTCAGTTCCTGACTTGCCAGGTGCGTCATGCGTTCGTACTCGCTGAAGACGACCACCTTGCGCTTCTCTTCGATCGCCAACTCGTGAACAATCTCGCGGAACTCTTCAAGCTTGGGAGAAAAATTTGTTGCCTTGTCAAACAAGAAAGTGGAGTTGCAAAGCATGCGCATGTTCTGGATACAGCAAGTGATGCGACGCAGGTCGATCTCTGAGAGCCAACCTTGTCGCTGCCATTTGTGCATCAGCCTCGCGAGGATGTCACTCTGGTCCCGATAGGGACCTGCCTGTTCGGGCGTCATGCGGACCCGGAAAATTTGATCGGTCCGCTTGGGAAGTTCAGGGAGCACCTCTGTGCGAGTCCGGCGGAGTAGGATGGGCTCGAGTTGTTTTTGAATTTGGTCCAGTCCGCGATATCCGAGTAATTTGCCTTCTTCGTTCTGCATCCGGTGTTCGTTGAGAAAACGGAAGGCCGGCCCCAGACGGCGACCGTCCACGAACTCCACGACCGAATAGAGCTCTTCGAGCTTGTTTTCGAGAGGCGTGCCTGTCAATACGAAGGCATAACGACTCTTCAACTGTTTGATGGTGCGGGCGGTCGCTGTCGCCCAATTGCGGATGCGCTGGGCTTCATCAAGGATGATCAAGTCCGGACGGAGGTTGTGCATGTCTTCGATGTCCTTCAAGACGAGCTCGTAACTTGTGAGATTGAAGAAGGTCGGGTTGGCGTAGAGCTTCTTGCGACGTGGCATAAGCCCGTCAATTACTTGTGCGGAAAGATCGCAGAACTTCTCGATCTCCGTCTTCCATTGGTACTTGACCGAAGCCGGAGCAACTATTAGAACCCTCTCAATACCGCGACGGCGCCGCAGCAGCTCCGCCCCAGCGATGGCCTGAATTGTCTTACCAAGACCCATATCGTCGGCAAGGATCACCCGCCCGCGACAGGCGGCGAAGAGCGCTCCACGAACTTGGTAGGGGAAAAGCGGAACTTTCAGGAGGCCTTCGAGCGGGCGTTTGCCTTTCTTCAACTGCGCGAGATAGCGATGCTCGTCTTCAAGACCCGCAGTGAGTTCAGTTTCGCGGTCAATGAAATCCAGCACGTCAGTGTACACAACGGCGGTCTCGTCCACGGTCCGCAGCTTCTCAAGGACTTGCTCGAATTTTCGAAGACTGTCCTCTCGAAGAAACCCACGGGAGTCGAAGTACTCGGAGACAATCTTGCGGAGATCCTTCGACGGCTCTGACGGAAGTCGGAGGCGCACGTTTAGGGTGTCCCCATAATGGAGAGAAAGCGAGGCTCTTGTTCGTTGATACCGCTGACGATCGAAGGATTGACCAAAGCGGCGATGGAGACGAAGCAACAGGGATTCGATGTGTTTGCAAGTGCCGAGGGTATTCACCGCAAAATCGGCACACGAGCAGAAGTTTTCAAACAGGCCGGGACCGCGCATGGCCACCCTATACTCCCGGCCGCTCGCCGACTTTATCACATAGTCGCCATAAGCCTGTCCGGCCGGCTTCGTAAGAATGTTCTGAATCGCGCTCCGGGCGCGCTGTTGCCGGGCGGAGATCTGTTCCTCGACAATCATGTTGGCTGCTCCAGGAAGTAGTGAATCCCAAACATAGCAGAAATTGAAGATGCAATTGAAGAAGTGGCTGTGGAAAAAACACTCCATCGCAGTATTGTCCGACCCAAAATTCACCGATGTTCAGCGGTGTCCTCCTCCGAGTCGTTGGCGACGCACAGAAAAGGGCCAGCCACAAACTCACTGGCACGTTAAATTGAGCATCATGCAACAATTCAATTGGAGGTAAAATTTTGTCGAGCGGGAGATGTAGCCCATCGCCATATTTCGAGCTACCAATCAAATCATGCTGATGCGGCTGCCCTTAGACGCCTGACACACCCCGATTTTGGTTCACCCCAGGGTTTTGCGCCCATTTTGCGCCCAAGTCTTCCGATCGAGGCGCATTTCGGTTGGCCGCTCGGTGGAAAGTATAGGTTCCGCAAGATTGATCTTGAAGACGCCCCCCGTAATTGGGATTTCAAGGTCAATGTGATCAAGCCACCGCCCATCAGCGACCTCAGAACAGATTTCTGCTTTATACTCGCTGACTGGAGACAGATTCGATGAGCTATCTGGCTGGAAGTCGCCCCGAGGCCTGGGAACTGGAAGAAGAGCGGTTCCTCAACAGTATCTTGTCGCGCGTGTCCAATCGGCGCCGACTGGCCATCCTCCTCACCGTTGGCATGGTTACCGCCATCGAAATCTCCAACCGTCTCTCGATCAACGTGTTCCTCCCGGACATGCAGGGTAACGTAGGCGCCAGTTCCGATGAAATCAGTTGGGTCATCATTCTTTATAACGTCGGTTACCTTTGCTCCTTGGCGCTGGCGGCTTGGATGACGCGCGTCATCGGCACCAGGCGCCACTTGCTGTTAAGCATCGCGATCTATTCCGTGGGATCAATGGGTTGCGTACTTAGCACGGGTAGTCTGACGCAGCTGCTCGTCTCACGCTTGATTATGGGATTCGGCGGTGGCGCATTTCTGGTGCGTGTTGTCATACTGTCCGGGTTGTTGTTTCCCGGAAAAGCCAGGATGGCAGCGGTCACCTGGCTTTACGTCGTCCTGTCTGCTTTTGAAGTCCCGTACCCGGTCGTCATGGGATGGATCACTGATACGTTTCACTGGAATTATGCTTTCCTGGTTGATTTTCCCTTTCTGGCCATCGGGGCATTTCTCATCTGGAAAATTATCCCGCCGGGTCTTTTGTTTGAGCGCAAGAAAGAGAGCCATGTTGACGTATGGGGCGCGGTCCTGCTGATTGCCTCGCTGGCCTGTCTGGAAACTGCGACCAGTCGCGGCGAGCGCGATCTGTGGTTCCAGTCGAACTGGATTGTTCTAACGCTGCTTGCGGCCGCCATTTTCTTTATCGCGTTTCTCTGGTGGGACTACCGCCCTGAGAATCCAGTGCCGGTGTTACATTTGCGCATGATCGTTCGCCAAGCAGCCCTGCGCACCTTCTTCCTCGTGATTATGATCGTGGGAGCGTTCTTCGGCGCCGGGCTCTATGTCGTTCCGCAATACCTCCGCTTCGTCCAGGATTACAGTGCCCTGCAGGCCGGCGGTTTTATTTCGATGTACACGCTCGGCCTTGGACTGGGGCTCCAGCTCACGTTGCACAAGATCGTTCCCCGCCTGGGGCCCGTGCGCACACTCGTCCTTGGATTGCTGCTCTTGATCGCGACGTATGTCACGATCTGCTACATCTGGACGCCCACTACTCCCACCCTAGTCCTAGCTCCCGCGATTTTCCTGCAAGGCTTTTGCGTGGCGCCCCTCCTCATTGCGGCCGGAAACGCTGTTACCAGCAACGCGCCGGTAGCCGACGTCAATGACGTTTCCACCACCTACTTCTTCGTCCGCCAACTCGGAAACACCTTTGGTGTCACCGCGGCAACCGTGATGTTCGATCGCCGCATGACGCTGCACTCCTCGCGTCTCTTGGACATCTCCAATCGTCTGGACACCACTACTCGCTCCACCCTCGCGCAATATGCGAATCTGATCCACCGTAACGGCGGTGCCAGCAGCGACCCCGCGCTCGGCGCGCTTCAGCTTTTCCAAGCCAACGTGATCACCCAGAGCAGGCTGCTGTCTTACATAGACATCTACTTCGGGTTGGCTGCGCTGGCGGTGGTCGCCCTAATCTCGGTGGCCCTCACCCGAATAAAGCCCAAGCGCGGCATGACCCATTTTCACCCTTGGTAAGCGGCTGCTTCGGCCGGCGCGGATTGTTTCACTCCAAGGGAAACGCCCCCCTCAAGATGATTCCCTGCGTCTTCATCCAGCGATCCAGATCGTTGCGCATAGCGGGAATCCATCCTTCGGCGTGCTTGCCACTGCTGTCCTTCACGCAGTAGTTGACCTTCCGTTTGTGCACGTCCAGGCCGATGTAATACGGTTTCTCCTTGACCCGTCGGTATGCGCCGATCGAATTGACTGGCTAGCCGGACAGCATGTGTAAGCGAGGTTTCACCGATGGCGAGAGTCCTCACGTCGGCGAATGCTTCCCGACCAAGTTCACTTAGAACATGTCCCGGCGGCATCTCAAGAAACAGGCGACAGCCCAATTCCTCCAGAACAGTTGTCGCATCGTACCAGCGGACACCGTGCGCAATGTTGGTGGCTAAGTCCTTCGAGATAGCCTCCGCGCTCCGCAACGCTCTTCCGGTTACGTTGCAAACATAGACCATCTTCGGCTCTTGTAAATGTATCGCCTGCAAGCTCGTTTTTAGGGAATCCGTCACGGGTTGAAGCAAAGGACAGTGGGAGGGTTCGGACACATGGAGCCGCGCTGCCTTGCGAGCACCGCTCTTTCGAGCTGCTTCCAACACTTTGTCCATACCATCATTGGAACCAGCGATGACGATCTGTCGAGGAGCGTTAATGTTGCCGACAAGCGTGCAAATCCGGAACGTGCAACCAGGACATAAACCATATATAATCAATAGGTTGAATCGCCAGCAATCGCCCTGATTTCGCCACGGAGACAATCATGCCGCGGTTATTTTGTAAGCGACTGGCTGCATTCTTTTTGTGCGCGGCAGCTTTGTGCTTGTCGCCGGGTGTTAGCGCTGGGCAAAGTGCTCCCGGCGCGGTTCCACCGCCAATCACGGATTACATTGCCAAGGGCTGGGACATTTTAACACGGTCGATGAGCGACTGCGCCACCGTGGTCGATCCGAAAGTTACTTCCAAGTCGGTCCTTTATATTCCTGCGGATTTTGCCGTGACCGCAGATATGCACGAGCTTGAAAAACGCTGTGGAGTGGAAATCCGTGCGTTACCCAAAGTGATCACGAAGGCGGGAGACATCGACACAAATTCCGTTCATCCCCAGGGTTTGTTATACTTGCCGCAACGTTATGTCGTTCCCGGCGGCCGCTTCAATGAAATGTACGGGTGGGACAGCTACTTCATCATTCGTGGCTTGCTGCGAGATGGCCGGCTCGATCTCGCTCGTGACATTGTTGAAAACTTCTTCTTCGAAATTGAACATTACGGCAGCGTACTGAACGCCAACCGCACTTATTATCTCAGCCGGTCCCAGCAGCCGTTCCTGAGTTCCATGATTTTTGCGGTTTATAACACAGAGAAAGAAAAAGGCCACGAGGATCGCGCATGGCTCGAGCGAGCTTATGGGTATGCCAGGCGTGATCACCAGATGTGGCTGCGGCCGGAGTTGCTTGCCGGCGACACCGGGCTATCGCGCTATTTCGATTTTGGCGAAGGGCCTGCTCCGGAAAGCTTAAAGGACGAAGTGGATCATTACCGGCAGGTGGTGGAATATTTCCTGAATCACCCGGACCAGATTGTGGGGCGGGTGGACGAGCGGCTACCCGATCAAACCAAGGAGCTGGGCCCCGGGATGATTTATACGCTGCGGCTGTGCGATGAGGCGCAAGGTATGGGGCATACAGAGTGCGTCCGGATACGCGAACTGTCATTGAGCCGCGATTTTTATAAAGGTGATCGGGCCATGCGCGAGTCCGGGTTTGATATTTCGTTCCGCTTCGCACCATTTGGAGCCGATACGCATCATTACGCGGCAGTCTGCTTGAATAGCCTGCTATACAAAACGGAACTGGACCTGGCGAAAATGAGCGACATTCTGGGACACAAGGCCGACGCGGAATCCTGGCGGCTGCAGGCCGACGCGCGGCGGACAGCGATCAACACATATCTTTGGGACCAAGCAAAAGGCGAATTCTTCGACTACGATTTCATGAACAAGAAGCGCTCCACCTATCAATATCTGACCACCTTTTATCCGCTCTGGGTTGGGCTGGCCACGCCGCAGCAAGCCAGCGCGGTGGAGGCAAACTTGAAAGTCTTCGAACAGCCCGGCGGCGCGGTCATGAGCCCGTACGAAACCGGGGCACAATGGGATCTCCCTTATGCCTGGGCGCCAATGCAAATGATTCTGGTGGATGCGCTGCGCGAATATGACTTTATCGAAGATGCGAATCGTGTTTCTTTCGAATTCGCCGGCACGGTTGCTCAAAATTATAAGAAGCAAGGGTACATCGTGGAAAAGTACGATGCCGTAAGGCGCTCGACCGACGCGGCCGTTACGGTTGGTTACCAGATCAATGTTGTCGGCTTTGGTTGGACCAATGCGGCTTACCTGGACTTTCTGGCAGGGCTTCCCGCAGCGAAGCGCGTGGAGCTCCAGAACATTCACTGATTTTCTATGCCGAAACGCCTCAAGGCTTGGTGGGATTGCGAGTCAGTTCGTCGGCCTGCTTTAATTCCCGTTCGGCATCCGCCGTCTGTCCGAGCGTGCGATACGCCTGGCCGAGGAGCTGGTGGGCCATGGCGTTGCCAGGATCCATGGTGATGGCACGCCGCAGCGCGCGAACCGCTAATTCTGCCTCCCCTTTTTTCTCCAGAACTTTTCCCATCAAGATATATGGACCGCTGGAGTTTGCATCCAGCCAGATGGAACGCTCCAGCATCCTTTCCGCATCATCAAACTTCTGCACTCGCGTGTAGGCATCCGCCAGTTTGTAATAAGCGTTGGCATAACCAGGATTGATGTTCACTTCTTGTTCGAGGTGGCTGATGGCCAGATCTATTTTTGATTGGTATAGATAGAGTTCACCGAGGAGATAGTGCGCCAGAGGCAGTTTCGGGTCTAGAGAGATGGCTTTCAACGCGTACTCTTCCGCGACAAGCCCAAAGTCCAATCGCAGAAGGATGCGCGCGCAAAATAGATAAGCCGCCGGAGAATCGGCCGGCACGCCGTACATCTTCGCGAAGGCTGCCCTTGCTTGGGCATATTGTTTAGTCTGGATGTACGCGACACCCAAAATATAGGAGGCGTCCACATTCGCGCGCGGATACCAGGTTTGCACCTTTTCGAGATACGGAATCGCTTCAGCGGGCTTCCCCGCTAGATACAAAGAAAGCCCCGTCAACTGCGTGGTCTCTCCGTCATCTGGATTCTCTTTCAGGGCTTTTTGCAGATTCGGAATAGCGTTTGCGAAGTCGTTCTTTTTGTAATAGGCGATTCCCAATTCCCGGGCCAGACCTTTTGGAGGCGGCGTTTGATTCTGCATCGCCTCGAGTTGAGTAATCGCTTCAGCGAACTTTCCGAGTTGCAACAATCGGTCCACATCAGCAAACGGTGAGGTGGAAGGCATAGCCTCTTGCTGTTGGGTTTGGGCCAGCTTCGCTACGGCTGGCCAGGGAGCGAGCAGGAACAGCAATGCCGCAATTGTTGTCAACCGCGGTTGCATAAACGGATCCTCCGGATTGCTGCGGCGGTAGAGAAGAATTCATTCATGGGCTACACCGGGGAGGCTTTTTAGCAGGTCCAAGATCACGATTAAAGCGTAGCACGCAAAGCACAGAGTCACGCGCGGCATCAAATTGTTCCGTCTGACAGAACAGGCGGGCCAGATTCATCCCGATTTCGCTCCTTCCCGGGGCGCGTCCGAACGCCGCCTGCCATAGCTTGATGGCATCCGCAGCGCGGCCTTGGTTAGCCTCGAGGACGCCCAAGTTTGTTGCCGAGCAATTCATGGCGGATCTGCAATCCTGCGATCACTCGGGCGCTCCGTTATGTCGTGGCGTTCGGTGGCGCATGGTGTGTGCACACTGGACCTCAAAATTTCCTCTACGGTTGTACACGCTCATCACCGCTGATTTGCCGCAGGTTCTCTCTAGCAAGCTGATTTTCGGGATCGAGGCGCAGAGCACGCTCGAAATGCAGTTTCGCCTCAGAGATGTTGCCAGTTACGGCCAAAGCGCTGCCGAGGTTGGCTTCCGCGTTGGCGTCGTCCGGGTGCAAACGCGTGGCGGCGCGATACTGCTCCACGGCTTCGGAAAATCTGCTCTGCGAGACAAAAACGTTCGCCAAATTGTAGTGCGCATCAAAATTGTCGGGCTGAAACCGAAGTGCAGCTTGTAAGAATGGAATGGCCTCACCGACTCGGCCAGCAGCCAGAAGAGACGCACCTAAAGCATTGTTGGCCGTGGGATCTTGCGGACGAAGGCGCACGGCGATCTGGAAATGCTGCATGGCTTCGTCTCGCGCGCCGCGGGCTTGCAGCATGGCCGCGAGGTTATAGTGGGCTTCAAAATCGTCCGGATTTTTCTGGATGTTGTGCCGGGCCATGGCTTCCTGTATGAACATGCGCGGATCGACGTTCGGATCCGAAGAGGCATGCGGCAAAACTTGCAACCACAGGTGCGCCATTTCATCGGTCGACCGGTTGCCAGCCACAACGCGGCGCGGAGGATGATTCGGGTTGGCGATATTTTCGGTGGAGTTGTCATAGGTGTAGCGCATGGCGATGGTCGTGCCTTTGGGCAACACCACCGGCTCCGCATAGCGGTAAACCGCCTGCCAATTCAAATCCCATTGCGGTATGTGAATCAGGGTTTTCGAGGAACCGTCTGGCAAAGTGGCAATCGCTTGCAGGTCTTTTCCCAGATAGTGGGCATGCGGATAAATCGCCAGCACATCGACGTCGACCGGAATCGTGAATTCGTCGGTAACCAGAAACTGCTTCGCGCCAGGCGGAATGTCCAGTTGCCGGTCGTTTTCCAATTGCAGCAGCAAAGGGAACAGGGTCGCAGGATGGTCGGTGAAGTAAAGGCCCAGGCTCGGCTGGATCTTTTCTGGCTTTCCCGAAGGCTGCAAGTGCACATTTAGAACCAGGTCCGTATCTTTATCCAGACGCAAAGCCATGCCCTCCGGTTCCGGCTGTATGACTGTGCCTGGCTTCCAGAATAGGAAGTGGCTGTCAGGATCGAAAGTCTCCGATTCGATTTTGAGTTCCATGCCGGCAAAACCGGCGCCCGGCACCGCCTCTTCGGCTCGAGCTGATTGATTACGATCCACGAGAATGTTGGCGTGGTGAACGACACGCTTGTCGCCTGGGCGGATCTCGATGGCTTTCAGCCAGCGGGTGCGGTCGACGGGTGCTCGAAAAATGAAGTTCCAATACATGTCCGAGCCGCTTGGCGGAAGAACGTAGGGTTTTTCGGCTTGGACGATTTTGTCGGGGCGGCCGATTTGCCAGCCAGGCACAAATTGGGGCGTCGGGGGAAGGTCGGCTGGCGCGCCTTCGGCCTCTCCCTGGTCCACCCATTTTTGGATGAGAGCGATTTGTTCATCGGATAAGCGAAGCTCGTCAGCGAATTTCAGTTTCTGTGGTTCGGGTAGCCATGGTGGCATGAAGCGCTTGGCGGTCAATGCCGCGATCTGGCGGGCATGAGACTTGGCATCGGCGTAGGTGAGCAATGGAAAGGGGCCAGCTTCGTCGGGGTGATGGCACGGCGCGCAGTAGTGGAAAAAAATAGGAGCGAGGTCGCGATTGAAGGTGACGCGCTTTTCGCTGCGCGCTGGGAGAGGAGCAGGCGCGCGCTCACGCTTCGCGAAAGCCACAAGCGAGGCACAGCCCAGTGCAAAAATGCATGCACCGATCGTTCGGTACGAAATGGTCATTCGAGGTCCGCGATGTAGCATCCGATCGCCGGGGCGTTGGCCGGCGGTTTCTTGCCATTCAAGGCAGCTTCGATGGCGTCGTCGAGTTCATGAGTGGTGGCGGCTGAGCGTGCCCGGCCAAAATCCTGGTACAAATCGTCGATCCGCCCGTGATAGAGGAGATGATGATTGGCGTCGAAAACCGCAGCTTCCGGAGTGACTTGCGCCTGGGCTTGTGCGACGAGCACGTGTTGCGGATCGCGCAAGGACGGCAACTGATAACCAAAGTCACGCTCGTATTGCCGAATTTTCTCCGCCGTAATCGACCGGTTGGGATAGACAAGCCAGAAGGCCACTTTCGCGCCATACTCCGCGCTCATTTTCTTGATCAACGGGGCATATCGATTGGAAATGGGGCAGTCCGTGCGAATAAAAAGGAGCACAACCGGTTTTCCCGGAGCAGCCAGGAAGGGATCCGCTGGAGTGCCATCGAGGTGCAAAGCCATCTTCTGAGCGGCGATTGAAGAGGGCAGCGCCACAGCGAGGAGTGAATCCAAGAGCAGGAGCAGGAAGGCTAGCGGAAGCGGCTTGAAACTAGAGCGAAACATTGACGCGTCCCAAAGGACTGAGGCCAAGAATTCTACTTTGCGGTCCGGCGCACTGTCCATATGACTTTGCTACGCCTCGCAACTCGCCCTTAATCGGCATAGGGGGAGCGGTCGCCCGCTGTCCCTGCCACACCACTCGACCCGGTCCGCATCGGGCGGTTCAGAGGATTACGCAAAGCCATCGGACAGCCGAGGAAGACCGAGAGAGTCGAAGGAGGCAAGGGGAGCCCTTGTGAGGCTCCCCGTCCGGCTATTTGGGGTGCGAGTCAGAAAACCACGCGGAAGCCGAACTGCAGTTGCCGCATGCCGATGGGAGCGCCGGGAGCGGAATCGGCTTCGATATCGGTGATCTGACCAGCGCTCGCCGCTCCAAAGCAATCCAAACAGGTGTTGCCCGGTACGGCGAGGACCGGATGGTTGAACAGATTATATGCATCGAAGCGGAATTGTGCTTTGACGCGCTCGGTGATGTTGAAATTCTTCAGCATGGAGAAGTCATCGTAGAAGGCGTGTGGGCCCCAATACGAGTTGTATCCCATGTTGCCGATTTGACCGCAGGCCGGAAGAGATAGCGGTCCGGAGACCGGCCGTGGCAAGGCGCAGGAGTCTTGGCCGACGTTGGCCGGAGTCAGATGGTAAGCGAGCGGCTGAACCGGTGTGAACCAATAGACACCGCACTCGCCTCCCGTGCTGCAGCCAGAAGTAATGGTTTTCTTGCCAACCGAAACCTGTCCGGTGACATTGGGCTGGCACGGCCCCGTGTCTGTGACCAGGCCGCACTCATTGATGGAGGGACTAAAGGGCAGTCCCGTGCCGTATGTAGTGGTGTTGGAAGCTTGCCAGCCACCGAGGAGCAGATCGGTGACACGGCCCGCGTTCCCGAGGAATGTTTTGCCTCTGCCAACCGGCAATTCATAGATCACACTCCACACCACGACTTGATTCCGATTGTATGGATTGGGACCCCAAGCGATCTTCGGATCAATGTTGTAGTAAGTGGAATTGTAGGCGTACGCGTGCGAGAAGGTGTAGTGGGCCAAGAACTGAAGCCCGTGGCTTAAGCGCTGCTCCGCCTTGATCTGTAGTGCATCGTATTTGTTGCTGGCGTCGTTGCCGAAGTAATTGCCGAGGTCGACCGCGCAACACGCGGGCGTCGGCAGCACCTGCCCGCCGGCAGTAGTGAAGGTGGATCCAGGGTATGTAAACGCAGGCACACCGTTCAGGAAGTAAGGACGCCTGTTATTTAGCGGAACAAACGGTGTAAATCCGCCTAGCGCCACATCCGCCGTCGGGCACCCACCTGCGGGGATGGGCGTTACGGTGCAAGTAACGAGATTTGCGCCGTCGCCGGCTGCAGGTTGGTTCACGTTATACGAAGGTCCGGTACCAGCGAAAACGTGCGTGCCTTTGTTGCCGACATAACCGATGCTCAGGTTGAGTGTTGAAGTGAGCTGACGCTGAAGCGTTGCGTTCCACTCGTCGACCGTCGGCAGCCGCTGAATCGTCGGACGAATGTAGGTACCTGCCGTGCCGTCGGGACCCAACAAAGGCAGCGTACCTGGAGGAGTACCAACCCCAATATCAGCAAGGGTTCCCGCGAAGTTATAGGCTGGCGGACCCTGATTCAAATTGAAAACGGCGGTGCGATTGTTGGTCGCGGCCGAATTGATGTTCGAGTCCGCGATATCCTGCGCCGCAAGAACCGGCAGGTTCTGCGTCACGGCGTGACCGAAGTTAGAGCCGAAGACGCCGAGGTCAAAACTGCGCCCGTAACCTAGGCGAAGCACCGTTTTGGCATCAAACTGATATGCAGCACCCAGGCGTGGCGCAAAGGCTTTGTAGGTATTCTCGACGTTACCGTTCAAATTGATCGGCGCATAACCGGCGATGCCAAGCGAACCATTCGACAAGTTCGCAAAGCCGCCGTTGCCCTTTCCATTAACCGACTCTGGCGTGTAAATCTCCCAGCGAAGGCCATAAGTGAAGGTGAACTTCGGGCTAACGCGCCAGGAGTCTTGACCGTAGAAGAAGGTCCGATATTGGTGACCGATCGCATCACTGGTCGTGCTGACGAAGCGCTGGAACTGAGTGACATCTCCCAGCAGCATAGTGGCGATACCCAATCCGTAGAGGGGACCATTACCGGTATTTAACTGGTCGAAATAGAGCAGACCGGAGCGGCTCTGGTCGCTCGGTACGCGCAAGTTTGTCGCATAGCGAATATCCGCGCCGAACTTAATGGTGTGGTTGCCTTGCAGGCGCGTCCAGTTATTCACGAACTGGAGCTGATGTTCTTTCTCCGTCAATGGGCAGTTGCAACGAGCGGCATCCAAGCCATTCCCGAAGGCGTATGTGCCGCCACCAGGGTTGCCCAAAGCGCCGTTGAATCCATTGGCACCGTTATTGGTAAATAGGAATCCAGAGAGGCCGTCGGTATCCGGATGCCCGGGAATGTTTAAGCCTGGGAACCCGAAGTTGGTCATGGGAGTGGTACCGGCGTCCGAGTAGGCAGTTTGGGGGTTGTATTGGAACCACCCGAAACGAAAGTCGGTCAGCCATTTCGTACCGATGGGTTTGTCGAATCCGGCAGCCACGCTGTAATCGTGATTCTCGGAGCTCCCGTTCAAAGTGCCCGGACCGAAACCAGCGCTGCCAAGCTCTCCGAGACCGCCCTTCCCCGAGAGATTGAACCAATCAAAGCTAAAACGCCCGAAAACCTGAAAGCCATGCGGCGCACTCCAGTCTTCGCGCGTGTCCCACGAATACTGATTGAACGGCCCGGAACCGTTTGCCACGTAATTGTTGTTTACGGCACCGGCGGGGCCGGTGTTTGGCGCCGGAAACAACGCCAGCAGCTTGCCGATGTTTGGGTTGATATCCCCGATGGGAATCATATTGCCCGCAAACGCCGTACGGCCCGTACCGTCCAATGGATTGCCGGTCGCGGGATTGTAGACTTGGCCGGTAGGCAGCCCGTTGGTTGTCCCGTAGGCATTCAGATATTGGCTTAGGTCGCAGAAACCAGTGGTGTTTGTCGCAGGATTGCAACTGCTAACGGCCAGCGTCGTAGGGACGCTGTACAGGTTTGTGATGCCCTGAATCTGCTTGGTCTGCTGATAATCGCCAAAGAAGAAGAGTTTATCCTTGATGATTGCCCCGCCGACCGAACCGCCAAATTGTTTCCAGGTAGCATTAGGAAGCGGAACGCCGGGCTTGTTCGTAAAGGGGTCGCGAGCCTGCTGCGCACTATCGCGGTAAAAGTAGAAGCCCGAGCCGTGAATCTCGTTCGTGCCAGACTTGGTCTGCACAGTGATCAGACCAGCGATGGCCTTGCCCTGCTCGGCGTCGAAATCCTGCAGCGCGATCTTGGTTTCGGTAATCGCTTCGAGGTTGGGATTCACCACGATAATGCCAAGGATCGGATCCTGATTGTCGGTTCCATCCAACTCATAACCGACTCCGCTAAAGTGCTGGCCTTGGACCGCGATCTGCCCGCTGCCTTGCGGGTTTTCGGTTGCGGCGTGGTTGAAGCCAGGCATCTTCTGCGTGCCCGGAGAGAGCAACTCAAAGCTCGTGAAGTTGCGATTGAGGACCGGCAGATCTTCGATGTATTTCTGGCTGAACTGTACGCTTACGTCGGCGCGGTCGGTCGTGAGCTGCGGAACTTCGCCGGTCACCTCAACCGACTGAGTGACCTCTCCGACCTCCATTTGGACGTCTACGTGGGCTGAGGTATCCGCGCTAACCGGCACAGACGCTACGTCATAAGTCTTGAATCCCTTTGCTTCCACCTTGAGCTTGTAAGCGTCTGGGATTAAATGCGTGACCGTATAAGAACCGCTGTCATTTGTGACGGTCTCTTCCGAGGTGGCTTTGGTCACAGAGGTCACCGTAACCTTCGCGCCAACCACCGCTGCACCCTGTGGATCAGTAACAGTCCCGATCATGCTGCCATAAACCGCTTGGCCGCGCGCGGCACTCGCGGAAAAGGCGCACAGGATGAACAGCGCAAGAACTCCGGCCAACGTAGTTTGCCTTTTCATTTCTCCACCCCCTCACGTCGCTTGGAACAGGCCAACCCCGTGCTCAAACAGGGTCTACAGGAGATGCAGGGATGTGTTTGCTGCAGCAGCCTTTATCAGCAATGCAGATTTCTCATGGGCTGAATTGATACACCACCAGCGTCAGCCGCCGTCAAATTGAGAACGTAATGATGAAAAGCAACCAGCTGCCCAGCCGCAGCAAACAGTCCCCCAACTCCTCGCGCTTACCCGCCGTTCCCGGCACCGATTCATTCCTGGCTTTCAAACTTCAGTTGCCACTCACGACCCTACGCAGGGGCAACTTCGGCCAGAACGAGAACCTCAACAATTATTGCGATAGCTTTTAGCAGTTTTGTTGTGGGCTGGATAGTTTCTTTGGGTTCTGAAACGGTTACTTCGCGTAAGCCACGATTTTTCATGCATCTCAGCCAAAGGTTAAGTTTAGTGTTACAATCCCATCCCAAGTGTCCCTTGATTGGCAAACAGGAAACTCAGGCGCAGATCGGCAGGCTCCTCGTAAGTCATGCCTTGCATGGTTCCGATTCCCTGTGCAAGCTACTTCGTTATCTCGCGCACTATGCTGAGGAGCACCCCGGCAGCTCCCCCAAGGAATATCAAATTGCGACTGAGGTATTCGGACGCCCCGGGGACTTTGACCCCCACCAGGATTCCATGGTCCGCGTCCAGGTTGGCCGACTACGTTCTAAACTCGCGGATTACTATGCCTCCGAGGGAGCGCGCGACACAATAATCGTCGACCTGCCCAAAGGCAGCTATGCCCTGACTTTCCAGGAGCGCCCTTCCGCCGCGGCAAGTGAACAGGCTCATGCTGCTCGAGAGACCGCACCTGCCCCCACGGCCTCAGTTTCGTCCCCTTTTAGATTGATCGCAGGGTTTGTCGTTCTTTCGATGGCCCTCACCGCAGCTTTGGCCATCACCGTTGACCGGCTGCTCCTTCGCCGCGTGGCACAAGCCCACTCCATGGGGGAGAATCCGGACGCAACGGCATCCGTTCGCACTTTCTGGAATGGTTTTCTGGCGGGAGATGAAACTCCGTGGGTCATTTTTAGCAATGCCTCTTTTGTGGGTCGCCCGGACTCTGGCATGCGTTACTACAATCCCAAGCGAGATGAAAACGTCCCCACACTGGATCACTACACCGGGGTAGGAGAAGTCCTTGCGGTGCACGCCCTCGACACAGTCTTTCGACAATTGCAACGGGAACTGCGCGTCAAGCGTGGCAGTCTGTTCTCTTTGGATGACGCCAAAAACAACTACCTCATCTTTCTCGGTTCCCCTTCCGAAAACCTCACACTCCTGGAAATCCCCACAACCAGGGACTTCTCCTTCGAAACCATGCATTGCTGCTCCAGAGAGGGGAAAGTCAAAATCGTTAATAAAAATCCGGCAGAGGGCGAGGAGAAGGAATACATTGCGTCGCCCTCGAACCAGCCTCTGACAGAAGACTATGCTGTGATTGCCCTGGTGCAAGGATTGAAGACATCCCACTCCGTCTTGATTCTTGCGGGAACCACGACCATCGGCACCCAGGCTGCTGCTGAATACGTGTGCGATCAGAACTCGTTGAACGAATTGCTTCGTCAGCTGGGGGTCTCATCTGCTGCGGAGCTAAAACCGTTCGAAGGGGTGATCCACACGAAGGTAGTGCGCGGCGTTCCAGTCGGCTCGCAGTTAGTTGCTCTGCACAAGATCAATAATTGAAAAGCCAAGCAGTTAGTTGGCCGCCGGCGGGGTCAGCTGCGGGTCGAGAGCGGCGGCCTTCTTGTACTCCTCTCGCGCTTCTTCCTTTTCTCCTTTTTGACTCAGCGCTTGCCCCAATTCAAAGTGCGCTAATGCAAAGTCCGGCGAAGCTGTGATTGCCGAGCGGAATTGAGAAATGGCGCCATCGAGGTCCCCTGCCTTTAGGAGGCGCTTTCCCGAGTTTGTGGCGAAGAGCGCGGCTTGTTCACTTGTTTTTTGCTTGGCGATTTCAACGCCAAGTTTACTTTCCGCCGATGCCCCTTCCTTATCCCCGAGTTGCCGCAAAACCGCTGCCAAATTGGTGTGGGCGCCGGCAAATTCTGGTTGCAGGCGAATTGCTTCGCGAAGGGCCGAGGCTGCTCGTTCGAGGTCGCCTTTCTGTTTCAGGACCGTCCCCAGAGTATAAAAGGCCTCAGCGTAATCGGGCTTGACCGCCGTAGCGGCGCGGAGTTCATTCGCGGCGTCATCAAGATTGCCTTGTTGCCACAAGGTCACACCCAGAGTGTAATGCGCGTCGGCCTGCGCGGGATCCAGTTCGGACGCCTTCCGAAGTTCCGCTTCCGCTTCCGGCAGTTTGTCCTGGAGTTTGAGCGTCAACCCCAGGTTGTAGTGCAAGGTTGCGTCCTGGGGCGCGACCTTCAGCGCCTCCTGGAATTGCGTTAAGGCGGAAGCAAACTCTGACATCTGCAAATAGGCAGCACCCAGGTTACCCAGGTATCCCGGGTCGTTTGGGCGCAAGCGAAGAGCAGCCTGAAACTCACTAATCGCTCCGTGGGCGTCCCCGCTTTGCAGGAGCACCAACCCAAGATTATTGTGCCTGTCCGGATTGTCCGGCTGGAATTTCACCGCTTCGCGGAAGGCGATCGCGGCCTGCTCCAGTTCGCCGCGCCCCTCCAGTAGAAGGCCGAGGGTATTCTGCGCATCGGGATAGTCGGGCTTTAATTTGACGCAGATTTGCAGTTCGCGAATGGCCGCGTCGCGATCGCCCTGGTTTCTTAGGACCAGCGCCAGGTAATAGTGGGCGCCCGCATTCAACGGATTTCCCTGCACCGCGGCTTGCAAATTCTGCGAAGCTTCTTCGAATGCGTTCTCTTGATAGCGCAACACTCCCAGGTGAAAATGCGCTTCCGCAAAATCCGGCGCCAGCTTCAACGCCTGCTGGAACTGTGCAGCGGCCTCCTGTGGCTGTGACTGGCGGATCAGCAACGAGCCGAAATCGTCGTATAGTTCAGGCCGTGTAGGGTCCAGCTCCATGGCACGCTTCAATTCCGTGGTGGCATCGGCAGTTTTTCCGGAGGCATCCAGAGCGTGTGCCAGGATGCGGTGCGGTTCGGCGTCCTTGGGAGCAAGCGCAATGGCAGAGTGGGCTTCGCGAATGGCTGCCGCAAAATCTCCTTTGGCCAGGAGCGTGTTGGCGAGATTGGTCCGGGCCTGCAAAAAGTTGGGCTGATATTTTAACGCTTGGCGGAACTGCTCAATCGCGTCGTCGTAGTTTCCCTCCGTCATAAGAACGAATCCAAGCGAATTTCGCGCATCAGGGCTGTTCGGCAACACTTTGATTACTTCCTCGAATGCCGCACCGGCAGACTTGAGATCCCCATTTTTCAGGGCCTCCACGCCCTTCGAGTAAATCGCCTCCGCCTGACTCACCTGCTTTCTGTTGGATTCGCCGGCGTTTTGGCCAAAGGTCGCGGGCATAAGGCTCAGGAGAACAACCAGCAGGGCGCCATATCTCCCAAAGAACCGAAATCCACGAATCAATTCAGGCATTTCTCGCGGCAAGAGTTCTGCTCCAGATGAACTTGATACTAGCATCAGTCTACGGAGCCTCCGCAAATGCGCGCCAAAGCAAACTTGACCCCTCCGCGTGCGCAACTTAGGATAAATTCCTTGTGAATTCCTTTACGAAGTTTCGGCGCGAACGCTTCGCGCTGGGCCTAACGGTTTTCTTGATCGCCCCTTTGCTCTACTCCGCGAGCCGATCACAACAGCCGCCAAAAGCTGCCAAGCCAATTGCCTATTTCACGGACGAAGCCATGAAAGAAGGCCTAACGATGAAAAATGTCTTTGGTGGCGTCAACGCCAAAAAGTACATTATTGAAACGACAGGCACCGGCGTGGCCATCTTCGACTACGACAACGATGGTTGGCCGGACATTTTCCTGGTGAACGGCACCACCTTGGGCGACGTCCCTTCTACTTCAACCGCCGCTCCAACGAATCACCTTTACCACAACAATCATGATGGCACCTTCACCGATGTCACGGAAAAGGCAGGCTTGCTCCATACCGGCTGGGGCCAGGGGGTGTGCGTCGGGGATTATGACAACGACGGGTTTGAAGATCTGTACGTTACGTATTACGGCAAGAACGTGCTGTATCACAACAACGGCAACGGCACATTCACCGACGTCAGCGCCCAAGCCGGGGTAGCGGGGAACGGAAAGGAGTGGGGCTCAGGTTGCGCTTTCGTTGATTACGACCGGGACGGCAAGCTGGACCTGATGGTGGCAACCTATGTGGATTTTGACTTGGCCACTGCGCCGAAGCCCGGCGAGCGGCCGGACTGCCTGTGGAAGGGCGTTCCTGTGATGTGTGGCCCACGCGGGCTGCCCTGGAATTCGAATATCCTCTATCACAATCGCGGTGATGGAACTTTTGAAGATGTCACCAAAAAGGCGCACATCGACAAAACAAATGGCCATTACGGCTTAAGCGTCTCAACGCTCGATTTCGACGACGATGGTTGGACAGACATTTACGTTGCGTGTGACAGCACTCCCAGCATTCTTTATCGCAACAATCATGATGGCACTTTTACCGATGTGGCCGTGCTTGCCGGCGCCGCATTCAACGAAGACGGCATGGAACAGGCCGGCATGGGCACCACAGTCTCCGACTACGACGGGGATGGCAAACTGGACATTTTCAAAACCAACTTCTCCGACGATACCTCCACCTTATATCGGAACAGTGGCGACGGGACTTTTAACGACACTACGTTTGCGGCAGGGCTTGGTCTGCACACCCAATATTTGGGATGGGGCGCCATGTTCTTCGATTTTGACAATGACGGCTGGCCGGATCTCTTGCTGGTCAACGGCCACGTCTACCCGGAAGTGGATCAGGCGCACCTCGGCAGCGATTATCAGGAACCGCGCATCCTTTACCACAACAAGGGCAACGCCACCTTTGAAGATATTTCCAGCAGCTCCGGCCCGGGGATTACTACGCACAGTTCTTCACGAGGCATGGCCGTAGGCGACCTCTGGAACGACGGAAGAATCTCCGCCGTGGTTAGCAATATGAACGCCACGCCTAGCCTTCTGGTGAATCAGATGCGCTATGACCATCACTGGGTCACCGTCCAGACGAAAGGCGTGAAGTCCAACCGCGACGGGCTGGGCGCAAAAATTCGTGTGAAGGCAAGCAGTCGAATTTTGGTCGATGAAGTCCGGAGCGGTTCTAGTTACATCTCGAACAGCGACCGCCGCGTGCATTTCGGGTTGGGAATAGTCAGCAAGATTGACTGGATTGAAATCCGCTGGCCGAGCGGGATAAAAGAAGTGTTCGAAAATCCTCCCGTCGATAAAATCTTGACGCTCACCGAAGGCCAGGGCAAAGCTGCGTTGGACACAACCCGTTAAATGCTAATTCCCTTTCACGGTGGCAGGCATACGCGGAATAGGGAGGCGGTCCCGGCTCAACAACTCGCGAATCGAATTTCCCGGGGCGCTTCGGCAGAACGGGCGTCGTAGTTGCCTCTGTCCAATGCAGCAAATCATCGGACGAGGATAACCCCATTTGGTCCGTGTGATCCGCCGCAGTTCCCAGCCAATACATCCAGTACTTGCCGCCGCTCTTTTCCGGAACAATCGCGCCAGATTTTGTCCATCCCACGTTCCAGTTTCCCTTGTATGCCGGGAGCAATATTCCTTTGCGGTCCCAATGAATCAAATCCTTCGAAGTGGCTAGACAAAGCTGTACGTCTTTCTCGCTGTTGGATTGACGAAGTCCGCAGCTCCTGCCAATTCGCATGAAACGCCTACGCTTTCCCCTGATTCTTTTTCATGGCGCTTAAGGAAACATTTCGGACGATACCTTCGCCCTCTTTTACATAAATCAATTGGTTGGGCTGGATGTCCTTCAGTGTCTCCATCAGCCCGCTGGGCCAGCGCAGTTCGAGGATATCGACCTTTTGCGCCTTGCCGATGCCGAAATGAATGCGCAGATCATTCTGTGAAAAGTAACTGCCACCGCTGCGAACTTCGTCAATCTGCTGGTGTGGCTTTGCGGTTCCGGGCATGTGCACAACACAGCGCAGCCGTGTGCCGACTCCACTGCGGTTGGACTTCGTGCCGATCGTGCGGATCTTGATCCAATTGTTTTCCAGTGAAGAGTCGCATCGCACCAATTGTGGGAAGTCGTTGACACAATTGACCACAAAGTCGATGTCTCCGTCGTTGTCGAAGTCACCGAAAGCACACCCGCGCGAAGCGCTGGGGCCAGAGATGCCCGGCCCCGCGTTGTACGAAATGTCCTCAAACCTCCCGTTCCGCAGGTTGCGGTAGAGCAGCTTGCGTTGCGGATAGCCCGCTTCCGTGCGCAATTGTTCCACTTCCGGATAAACATGACCGTTGCAGATCACGATGTCCGGCCAGCCATCATTGTCGAAGTCAAAGAAGCCGCATCCCCAACCGAGATATTGCGTGTGCATGCCGAGCCCTGCAGGGAAGGTTGCGTCTTCAAACGTAGCCCCGCCCAGGTTGTGGTAAAGGGTTGGCGTGTCGCCGGCAAAATTGGTTTTGACAATATCCAGATTCCCATCGAGGTCATAGTCTCCCGCCGATACTCCCATACCTGCTTGCGGTTTCCCGTCGGCGCTCATGGCGCACCCTGCGTCCAACGAGATGTCGACAAACTTCCCGTTTTTCTGATTTTGATAGAGGCAGCTCGCGGTGGAGTCATCGGCGACAAAAATGTCTGGCCAGCCATCGTTATCAAAGTCCCCGGTCAAAACGCCCAATCCGTAGGTTCCATTTGCCTGCAAGATGCCAGAATTCTGTGACACGTCCGTGAAAGTGCCGTCACCGTTGTTATGAAACAAAATATTTTTGCCCCCGTTCAACCCAGGAGGTCCGCACGCGACCATGATGCCCTTGTAAAGGCACGGTCCGGACTCCGGTACCGGCGCGGTGGCCAGGTCCATATCGATGTAGTTGGCCACAAATAGATCTAACTTGCCGTCGCGGTCGTAATCAACAAAGGCGCAGCCCGTATGCCAGCGCTTTCCGCTGCCGGCAACACCGGATTTTTCGCTGACGTCGGTGAACGTACCATCGCCATTGTTGTGGTAGAGAACGTTTTTTCCGAAGTAAGTGATGAACAAGTCCTCCCAGCCGTCATTGTCGTAATCGCCGATGCAAACACCTTGGCCCCACCCCGAATGAGCGAGCCCGGCTTTCAGGGTGACGTCCGTAAAAGTGCCATCGCGGTTGTTTTTGAAAAGATGGTTGATCGGCTCTTGGCCGGCGGGAAATCCCTCGAGGCGAGTTCCATTCACCAGGAAGATATCCAGCCAACCATCGTTGTCGTAATCGTAGAACGCGACACCGCAGCCTGTAGTTTCGAGGAGATACTTGTTCTTGTGCTCGCCGCCGAAGGTGGTTTTTGCATTGAGCCCAGAGGTCTTCGCTACATTGATGAAGTTCACTCCGACAGGCGATCCTTCGACGGGGGACTTCGTGTTATCCGGTTGTTGGCGACGGATTCCGCGACCCGGCAGGGCCAGGGAAAGAACACTTTCAAGGGACAGAACGAACGGGGAACGACAGAGAGTTTGCAAGAAACTGCGGCGTGTCGATGGCAAAACTCGTACCTTCCCCGATTGCGCTTGTGCTAAGCTCGGCGCGAGTTATTTATATTGTGTGACATGACCTCACTTTTGCAAGCGACCCCGCAAAAAGAACGTCACCTACCGAACACCACTGCCCGACATTCCATTCTCCAGCAAAGACTTCTTAGCGAGGCGAACGCAACCGGCCCCGCATGGGTTAGAGGTGGACTGCTGCTGCTTGCTGCCTGTTTTTACAGCGGCTTGATGGTGGCAGCGCCGACGCAGAAGCAGCGTACGCTGGAACTTTCGCGGCCGGTGCGCGGTTGGGAGTTTCTGTGCGCGGTAGGGCAAAAGAGTGCCATTTTTGGCAACGAATCAGGGAACGTTGAAGCCTGGGTCTATCCGCTGAAGTTGTTCCGCGATTTTTCGCTCATCTTTCACACGGATGAACAGGAGATTCCCGCGGCGGCGCTCGCGAGAACCATTATCGTACGGCCGGAATCCACCTCGATCCGCTACGTGGGGGACTCGTATCAGATAACCGAAACGTTTTTTGCACCGGTGCACGAACCGGGTGTGATTATCCGCCTTGAGGTCGAAACCGAGCATCCGTTGGAGATCGAGGCTGTTTTTCGACGAGATTTTCAGCTGGAATGGCCTGCCGGCCTGGGTGCGACATATTCCTCCTGGGACGCGGTGAATCACGCGTTTGTTTTTGGTGAAGAGCAGAAGAAATTCGCCGCACTTGTCGGTTCTCCCACAGGAACCGTGTCGCAAGAGGAAAGCGAAACGAATTATTTTTCCTCGCCATGGAGCGGGATTCGGTTAGGGAGCACCGCCAAGGGCAAAGAGACGAAATATATTCTGATCGCCGCTTCCACGAATAGATTGGCGGACGCGCAAGCCACCTACAAGAAACTCAGCATAGAACACGCAGAACTCGAACAGGACTCCGCCCGTTACTATCAGGATTATCTCGACCGCACCACAAGCGTCGAGGTGCCGGACGAACAACTGCAGCACGCATATGACTGGTCGCGCATCAGCGTGCTGCAGGGAATGGTGACAAATCCAAAGTTCGGCACCGGCTTGATTGCGGGCTATCGCACATCGGGTGATTCTCAAAGGCCAGGATTCGCGTGGTTTTTCGGGCGAGATGCTTTGTGGACGTCCTTTGCGCTGAACAGCGCGGGTGATTTTTCTTCCGCCAAAACGGCATTGGAGTTTCTGACACAGTTCCAGCGGCAGGACGGACGCATCCCGCATGAAATCGCCCAGACGGCGTATCTGGTGGATTGGTTCAAGGACTATCCCTACGGGTTCGCCTCCGCGGACGCGACGCCGCTGTACATCATCGCGGTAGAAGATTATGTGCGTTGCAGCGGAGACGTCGCATTTGCGCGGGAGCACTGGGAGAATGTCAAGAGAGCCTACGAGTTTCTGCGCTCCTCGTATGGCCCGTTGGGATTGCCGAAAAATTTCGGCGTGGGCCACGGATGGGTGGAGGGCGGCCCGCTCCTTCCTGTGCAATCCGAGCTGTATCAGAGCGGCGTTGGGGCGGAAGCGATTCGCTGTTTGGGCGAGCTCGCCAAATTGACTGGGCACGACGACGAAGCCAAGAATCTAGCCGGGGAATTTTCTGCGCAAAAGGCCAAAGTAAACGAAGCCTTATGGTCGGAGGACAAGCAGTTTTACGCGTTTGCGGTGAACCAGGAAAACAAACCGGTGCCGGAGGCGACGGTGTTGTCAACAGTTCCGATGTGGTTTGACCTTTTGGATTCTGCGCGCGCCAAGAAGACCATAACCAAAATCGCCTCGTTGGATCATTCGACGGATTGGGGGATGAGGATCATTTCGGACAAGTCCCCAGTGTATAGCGCGGCGGGATACCATTACGGTTCTGTTTGGCCGCTTTTCACTGGTTGGGCCGCAGTTGGGGAGTACAACTATCACCAGGCTCAACCCGCGTTGGAAAACTTGCGGGCAAATGCGCTGCTCGCGCTGGACGGATCACCTGGACACGTCACCGAAGTGCTTTCGGGAAATTACTACCAGGGGCTCTCGACGGGTTCGCCCCACCAAATCTGGTCCGCGGCGATGGTCGTAAGCCCACTGCTGAAAGGACTGTTTGGATTGAGGGTGGATGCCGCGGCGCACACGTTAAGACTCGCTCCAACGCTGCCGGCGAACTGGAATTCATTTTCGTTGAAAAATGTGTGGGTGGGTTCCACGGCAGCGGACATCGAATTTCAGAGAACAGAAGAGGAGATGACGCTGGAAGTCAGCCGTTCGGGCAAAGGTGAGCTTTTCGTTGAGTTTCAGCCGGCGCTGAGCCTGCGCGCGCAAGTAGTTTCGGTCAGCCTGAACGGCAAGCCGCTCCCCTTCAAAGTTCTGCCAAATGATACTGACCAGCACCTGCAGGTTCGTTTTCCGGTTTCCGATGAGCCGAGCACTCTACGTGTTCAGGTGCGGCATGACTTCGCCATTACGTACCTATCTAACCTGCCGCTACCCGGCGCACGGAGTGAAGGTTTGCGAATTCTTTCCGAAGAGTGGTCACGCGCAAAGGACCAGCTCACGCTGCGGCTGGAAGGTGTTCCGGGAAAATCGTACGAGCTTTCCCTGTTCCAAGGGAGAGAAGTGGCGAGCGTGGACGGCGGCACTCTGTTGAAGGCGGGGAGAGAGCAAGAGCGTGTGCTGGTGAACATTCCGCCTGGGGATGCGAGTTCCGTTCGACAGCCACTTATGCTACGTTTCGCATCGCGTTCCACCGGGAAGAACAACTAACGCTCTGCCCGCGACATCTTCAAGTGAGGAGCTTCCACATGAAAAGTCAGTCATGCTTCCGGATGCTCGCGATGGCTTTTGCTCTCACCTGGGCTGGATTTACAACCGCACAGGCTCCCAAGGATGCTTACGGGCATGACTGGTGGCAGCACGCCGTTTTTTACGAGGTGTATCCGCGCAGCTTCGACGATTCAAATGGGGATGGTATCGGGGACCTGAACGGAATTACCTCAAAACTCGATTATCTGAAAGGTCTTGGCGTGGACGCCATCTGGATTACTCCCTGCTTCCCATCTCCTCAAGTCGACTTTGGTTATGACATCACAGATTACGTCAATATCGACCCGATGTACGGGACGCTTGCGGACTTTGATCACCTTCTCAGTGAGGCCAAGAAGTGGAATATTCATGTGATTCTGGACTTTGTTGTCAATCACACCTCAGATCAGCATCCCTGGTTTATCGACTCAAAATCTTCGCGGACCTCCGCGCATCGAGCTTGGTACATCTGGCGTGACGGCAAGGGACCGGGGCAGCCGCCCAACAATTGGCTTTCCACCTTTGGCCTTTCCGCCTGGAATTACGATCCCACCACAAAACAGTATTACTACCACTACTTTTATCCGGAGCAGCCCGATCTCAATTGGCGCAATCCCGCCGTAGAGAGCGCCATGTTCGACGTAACTCGATTCTGGTACAAGCGCGGAGTGACTGGCTTCCGCTTGGATGCCGTGGACTCTCTCTTTGAGGACCCTAACCTCACGGATAATCCCGTGTTGCCGGGCAAGGACAAATTCGGCCGTCCCAACATGCAGGAGAAGTACAACAAAAAGTTGTCGGAAATGCACCTCGCCCTACAGGGGCTGCGAAAGGTTGCCGACGAGAATGGAGCGGTCCTCATCGGAGAGACCTGGACATCAAATGTAAACGAGCTGGAGGAATATTACGGGGAAAATGGGAATGAGCTGCAGTTGCCGATGGATCTGATGCTGACGAATCTGCCGCTTTCCGCTCAGGCTTTCCGCGCACACATTGACGCCGTGGATGCGGCCCGCGGGTGGCCGACCTATGTCATCACCAACCACGACATCCGGCGCTCGTATTCGCGCTACGCCGATGGTGTCCATAACGACGACATCGCCAAAATGATGGCCGGCCTCTATCTCACTTTGCGCGGCACTCCGATCATGTACTACGGCGAAGAAATCGGCATGGAGAATAATGATCCCAAGCGCAAAGAGGACGTAAAGGATCCAATCGGCGTTCTTGGTTGGCCGCTCGAAAAAGGCCGTGATGGAGAGCGCACGCCCATGCAGTGGAACGCTGGTCCGAACGCCGGCTTCACGACGGGAAAACCGTGGCTCCCGATTCCCCCGTCAGCGAAAACGCACAACGTGGAGACAGAAAGCAAGGATCTTCATTCCGTGCTTTCCTTCTACGAACAAGTCATCCACTTGCGAAAAACGGAACCGGCTCTGCTTGAAGGCGCTTATATCCCGTTAAATGAGTCTGATGCGAACGTGATCTCCTACCTTCGAAAGAGCGAGGCGGAAACCGTTCTGATGGTTCTGAATTTTTCGGCCACACCGCAGAATCCGAGTTTTGATCTGACCAAGCAAGGCTTTACTTCCGCGAAAGCGAAAGCGCTATTGCACAATGCCGCGACCGCGCCGGATGGAGCGCTCAAGAACGTCAGACTCCAGGCCTACGGCGTGTGGATTGCCCGCATCACGAACTGAATGCACATGAGGAGATCTACATGGCGAGCAGCATTCAGCGTGCCGTTCAACTGACTGGCTGCATCCTGGTCGCATGGATACTGGGTTTACCGGGCGAACTCAGCGGCGCGTCGCAGACAGCCCCATCCCCTGGATTACAAGCCAACATCAATGAGGAGGCCCGGGCGGCCTATCGAGCGGGCACAACGGCGGCCATTAATAATGACTTCAAGACTGCGGAAGAACAGTTGCAGAAGGTCGTTCGCCTGGCGCCCCAGGTCGAAGAAGGTCACAGTGCTTTGGGTGCGGTCCTGATCCGACTCGGGAAATTTCCAGAAGCCATCAAAGAGTTGGAACAGGCGCTCGCCCTAAAGCCGGGCGACGTATCAGCGCGGACCAGCCTCGCCTGGGCGTACGAGCAGACTGCCTCTTACAAAAAAGCTGTCGTTGAGTTCCAAAAAATTGAAGCCGAGGCACGCGCCAACCCTGCTTCCGGTGCTTCCCACGCTCTAACGCCGTCCGTGCTGGCCGCGTATGCACGCGCGTTGTCTGCCACAGGCCAGCCCGCAGCAGCGATCGCCAAGATGAAGACCGCCGTCGCCGAATCGCCGCAAAGTGCCGAGTTCCACGACGACCTGGGCTCACTGTACGCCCAGCAGCGAAACTGGCCACTGGCAGTTACCGAATTCCAGAAAGCGATTCAGCTCAATGCGCAGTTCGCGTCGGCGCACTTGCATTTGGGGGCAGCGTTGCTCGCGCAGCAACAGGTATCCTCGGCAATCGCAGAGCTGGCCGTAGCATCTCAGTTGGCTCCTGGTAGCGCGGTCGCCGCCACGGAGCTGGGAAAGGCCTATGCAGAGAATAATGAAGATGAGAAGGCGATCGTGGAATTCACGAGCGCGATCAAGCTTGATTCCGCGTCCGTGGACGCCAAATATCAATTGGCCTTGGCGCTGCAGCGCGGTGACCACGAAGCTGAGTCGGTTCCCTTGCTTCGTCAGGTGGTGCAAGCCGAGCCGAAGAACGCGGAAGCGAGCGCGAGCCTGGGACTGGCGCTGCTTGTTACAGGAAACGCAAAGGATGCCATACCGTTTCTCGAGCGCACACTCAAACAAAAGCCTGGCGATGCAACGGCGCATCAAAATCTGGCTGCCGCGTACTTGCAAATGAACGAACTCGATGAGGCAATCCACGTGCTTCGCTCCGGCCTCACGAGCAATCCCGAGAATTTTCAACTCCATTACAATCTCGGACTCGCGCTCAAGTTGAAGGATGACAATGCCGGCGCAATCCCTGAGCTGGAGACTGCGGCAAAGCTCAATCCCTCGGCCCATGAACCGCACTACACACTTGGCATCCTTTATATGCAAGACGGCCGCTACGACGAGGCGGCTCGCGAACTCTCGCTCGCCATGAAGCTGCACCCCGACAATGCTGACGGCTGGGCCACGCTTGGGAGCCTCTATAAAAAGATGGACAAACTCCCAGAAGCCGCCGACGCCCTAAGGGAGGCCATTCGGCAAATGCCCGACCAACCGGATCCACACTTGCTGCTGGCAACAGTCCTCATGCAGCAGGGTGACGCGGCCGAGGCAGCCGCCGAACGCCAGAAAGGCGCGGAGCTGGAGCGCATAGCCATGAATCGCCAGAGGGCAACAGTGGCGACAAATTCGGGTAACGCGCTGCTACAGAAGGGGCAGGTCGCAGACGCCATCGAGCGCTACCGCGAGGCGATCGGCGAAGATCCCCGCTATGCCGAGGCGCATCGGGGGTTAGCCAAGGCGCTGGAACGCCAAGGCAAGACGGTGGAGGCTGCCGCTGAACGGCAAAAGGCGGACGAACTGGAAAAAGCTAGGCCATAATGGTGACTTGCCCGAGAACCATGCTCGCGCAAGCCACCATTTACAGAGCACTTGCGATGCGCTATACAGGGAGGCCATGTAGCGCAGCCCGAGGGGAAGCGGATTGCGGGAAACAGAACCTTCTGGATTCGTAGTCCATGTAGCCCGGATCCGTGGGGCGAATGCGTTCGGTGAAGAGAAGAGAGACCTGGGTCGCCGTAGGTAAGTTGTGATGAAATCTCGAATCGGCAGAATCATTGTGGCTGCAACGGGTTTCATTGTGGTATTTGTCGGAACTGCGCGTGTCGCTATCCAAGCTCAGTCTGGCGGCGATGGCAATGACGAGAATTACTCCGACGAGATTCGCAAGTCCTATAATTTTCTTTTCGAGAAGGACAACTTCTCGCTCCCCGGCAACGCGGCCACCGAGGACAATCAGTTCATTCAACCCGGCGCTTTTCCCCCTGCAGAATATTGTGGTCATTGCCATGAAGAGGCTTACCGCCAGTGGCGCCAGGCATTGCACTCCAACTCCTTCCGCACGCCGTTCTATCGGGCCAGCGTTAACATCCTCATTCGCACGAAAGGCATTGAATTTTCCCGGCATTGCGATAGCTGCCACAATCCGATCGCCGTGGTCTCTGGTGGGCTAACGAAGGACTCGCACGTCGATCGTTCGTTTGACGGTGACGGCCTGACTTGCACCGTTTGCCATTCGATCCAGAACCTACAGTCGACTTCCGGCAATGGTGGGTACGTGCTGGGCGTTCCCGCGGTAATGGTCGATGAAAACGGTAAGCGCATCCCCGGCGAGGTGCCTTTCGGAGAAATCCTCGAACACCCGGAGCGCCACTCGAAGGCCGTGATGCAGTCGTTTTACCGTACGCCGGAATTCTGCGCCGCCTGCCACAAAGCCAACTTGCCGAATCCCCTGAACGAGTACAAATTCATTCGCGCGTTCACCGTTTACGATGAGTGGCAGAACTCCAAATTCTCCCAGCGTAATCCGCTAACTTTTTACAAATCCGATTTCGTCAAATGCCAGAACTGCCACATGCCACGGGCTGCTCCTATGTTGCACGACTATGGCGCGAAAAATGGCATGTTCGCGTCGCACCGCTGGGTGGCCGGCAATACAGCTGTCCCTTTTTACTATGGATTCGACGAGCAACTTCAGAAGACGATCGAGTTCTTGCAGTCCGGCAAGTTCCTCAACGTGGACATTTTCGCTCTGAAACGGAGCGGGGACGATCATCTGATCGCGCCACTGGGATCAGTGCCTTTTCAGCTTGCGTCGAATGATGTGGTGGACGCTTACGTCGTGGTCCAGAACAAGAACATTGGCCACTCGCTGATTCCCGAAGTTCGCGATCTCTACGAGGCGTGGGTTGAGGTCACGGTCAAGGATGCCGCGGGACACGACATCTATCACAGTGGCTTCCTGCAGCCGGATGGCTTGCTGGACAAGCGCGCGCACAGTTTCACCAACCGCCCCGTAAATCTTTCCGGCGAGTTTGTGGATAATCACAAGGTCTGGACCATCCATTCCGTGGCCTACGATAACTCGATTCAATCGGGGCGTTCGGCCCTGGTGCGCTATGAATTTCGCATTCCGCGGGACGCCAAGGGGTCGCTCAGAATCAGCGCGCAGGTTAACTATCGTCATCTGCGGCAAAGTTATTTGAACAATGTCTTCGGCGCCGATCACCCGCTTTACCCGGTAATCGAGATCGTTTCCCGTACTCGCGAGTTGAATCTGGGCACGAATCAGCCTACACCAGCCGCGGCCACCGACAATGAAGATTGGATGCGTTGGAACAACCTTGGCATCGGATTCCTGGATCAGCTTCAATACTCGGACGCCGTTGACGCGTTCGAGCACGTCCTGAAGCTGCGCCCGGATTACGACGACGGCTACGTGAACGTGGGCCTCACCTATATCGAATGGGAAAAATATTCGTTGGCGCGGCCTGCCCTGGAAAAAGCGTTGCAGTTGCATCCCGATTACGCTCGCGCGCTGTATTATCTCGCGCTGGTGGAACGCCGCGAGGCCCACCCTGAAGCGGAAGTCACCGATTTGCAAAAGGTCGTGGAACAGTATCCACAATCGCGCGATGCGCGCCGCGAGCTCGGCATCGCCTACTATCAACAGCACCGCACGGATGACGCCATGGCGCAGTTTGAGGCTTTGCAGGCCATTGATCCCGACGATCTTGCCGCGCACTATAATCTGGCCATCTTGTATCGCCGCAAGGGTAGAAAAGCGGAGGCCGCCGCGCAGGCTGCGTTATACGCCACCAAGAGCGTCGACCCGGGAGCTCCCACATATTCGCTCGATTATTTGCGCAAGCATCCTGAAATCTCCACCGAGAGCGTGCCCTGGCACATGCACACGGACTTGCAACCGGGCGTAGCCGATGTCACCGCCAGGAACAACGGTTTTTGCCAGCATTAACGGAGGAGGATTTTTGTCTCATTCGGATCGCCGCAAGTTTCTTCATTCTTTGAGCCGCACTGCACTCGTTCTTCCGTTCACGGACATTCTTTCCCTCGCTGTTCCGCAGCAGGAACCAACGCCGCCCAAACCGAAGATTGGCCCCATCGAACGGAGTTACGATGCCAAACCCGCTCCTCCTCCGCCCGGACCCAAATCTCCGATAGAAGGCACGCCGTTGGGCGTCAGCTTTGTGGATGTAGTTAAGGGATCAGGTCTCGACGTGGAAACCATCTACGGAGGCGTTGGTAAAAACAAATATTTGCTCGAAACCACTGGCTGCGGCCTCGCTTTCTACGATTATGACAACGACGGCTGGCTGGACGTGTTTCTCGTTAATGGCTGGCGTTTGGAAGGATTCTCGAAAGGCCACGAACCACATTGCCGTTTGTTCAAGAACAATCGCGACGGCACGTTTACCGATGTTACTAAGGGTTCTGGACTGGAGATTCGGAGCGGCTGGGGCCAGGCCTGCTGCGTCGGTGACTACGATAACGATGGCCATGACGATCTCTTCGTCACTTACTACGGTCAAAATGCTCTTTATCACAACAATGGCGATGGAACGTTCACCGACGTGACGGAACGCGCCGGGCTGATTCAGCCTGGGCCGAAAACCCGTTGGAATACAGGATGCACCTGGGTTGATTATGACCGGGACGGTCATCTGGATCTGTTTGTCGCTAACTATGTGGACTTTGACATCAAGACCGCTCCCTTGCCTGAAGAAGGACCGTGCACGTACAAAGGGATCGTCGTCGCTTGCGGCCCTCCTGGCCTCTCCGGCACAAAAAATATTCTCTATCACAACGACGGCAGCGGAAGCTTCACGGATGTAAGCCAGAAAGCGGGGATATGGAACGCGATTGGCACGTACGGCCTCAGCGTTGCGGCGTCTGATCTCGATAACGATGGCTGGCCGGACATTTATGTCGCCAACGATTCCGCGCCTGCCACGCTCTATTTAAATCAGAAAGACGGCACGTTCAAGGATGTTGCCATTGAAAATGGCGCCGCGCTTTCTCCCGAAGCGAAGCCGCAAGCGGGGATGGGTGTTTCTATCGGCGATTACAACCGCGACGGCAATCTCGATATCGTCAAGACCAACTTCGCGGGCGATACGGATTCGCTGTACACGAATCTCGGCGATGCTGTCTTCGAAGACCACACTTATCCCAGTGGCCTCGGCGTGAACACACGCTTGCTCGGCTGGGGCGTGGGTTTCTTCGATATGGATAATGACGGCTGGCTCGACATTCTCATGTCCAACGGCCATGTTTATCCCGAGGTGGATAAGTCCAAAGCTGATTTGAAATACGCCGAGCACAAATATCTCTATCGCAATCTGCGCAACGGCCGTTTTGAAGAAGTGACCAACCAGGGCGGACCCGGAATCGTGGAGAGCGCTCCGGCCCGTGGTTGCGCCTTCGGCGACTATGACAATGATGGCGATCTGGATATCGCGGTCAATTGCATCAATTCCATTCCGCAGCTTCTGCGTTGCGATACAACGCTCGACCGCAATTGGATCAAGATCAACCTAGTGGGCGTGAAATCGAATCGCAGTGGAATCGGCAGCCGAGTGATCGTTACGGCGACGACCGTGCCGGACGCGAAGAAGCCCTTGGTCCAAATGGATGAACTTCGCAGCGGCGGCAGCTACTTTTCGCAGAATGACATGCGCATGCATTTTGGGCTGGACAAAGCAGTCAAGGTTGACATGGTCGAGATTCGCTGGCTCAGCGGCCAAATTGATCAGTTGAAGGGTCTCGACGTGAACCGCCTTTACGTCATCCAGGAGGGTGGCAAGATTCTCAAGGCGGAATCGTTGAAGCCTGCGACCAAATCGTAGTGCGTTGTGCCGGCTCGAAGAAACGCTAAGAAAATAGATGCGAAATTCTCCCGCACTACTGCTTGGTCTGACGATGCTTGTACCCACAGCGTGCCATGGGCAAACGAAGTGTCCGTGGATCAATGAAGCGACGGCACGCGGGATTCTCGGCGGCGATGTCGCTGTGTCTGTGAATCTAGTGGATCGGGGTGGTGGCGTCTGCGAATTTTCGCGATCACTAGGAAAAACTGCTCTCCGGTTGAGCGTCTCCGTTGACATCATGACCGACACGCCGGCGCAATTTCCAAAATACCTGGGGCAATGCCCGCCGAAGAGTGCTCCCCTGCCAGCCATCGGCAATGAGGCCGTAATTTGCACTCTGAACAAGGGAGACCAATACATGGAGAGGGTCGTAGGCAGAGTGCGCGATCAAGCCTTCGTTGTCAGTATTAGGTCGAGCATGGCGGATGATCCGTCTATGACACAAGAAATGCGTCGCAAGAAGGTGAATCTCGTCGCCGAGCAGGTCGCAGGAATTCTTTTCTAGCATGGATTCGTAACGAATAAGCTCCGATCGCGAGCTATCTTGGAAGTCGCTAGGCTTGATCGAAAATGCCTCGGGCAGAAAGTCGTGTGTGTCTATCGAGGAGCCAATCCGAGGCATTTTCGATACGCACGCTTGCACTAAACCGCTGGCGGTTGCGGCAGATGCGTGCTATGGGGATTGAATGGGCTTTCGCCTTGTAATCGACACAATCTGCCTCAGTTAAGAAGCGAAGGGTGGGGCGAAAGCGAAAAACTTGAATCAAATCGTCACGTTCAAGCACGACTCGTGGAGTCGAGCACGCGAAGCGTCCGACGCGCCGGCGGCCTCGTTCTAGTCGCCTTTCCGTAGAAGTGATTCCCGCTCAGCTTTTCCTGTCAGAACCTATAATTCTACTTCTATAGGTTCCTTATTTCTCCGCAACCAGCTATTGATATTGAATCAGTTGCAGAGTGCGTGGACACCACGCTGCGGTTACGATTCCTAACATACTGACAAATAGGATAGTTGGCGGGCGAGCTTTGTAAGCCGGATTCTGTTCGGCGCGGGCTCTCGCGAGCCTGCTCCGTGACGATCATTCCTCTAGCCCCGGCCTCGCGACCGGGATCCAGCGACCTACCCGAGGGTTCAATCCCTCCATGCGGCTTGCGCTACACGAAAGGGAAAGCGTTTTTTCAAACGCTCTCAGCGAGCCGGGCCAGCTCTCCCCTCCTATTTGGTCTTGCACCACGCGGGGTTTTCCTTGCCTCCGTCATTGCTGCCGGAGCGGTGGGCTCTTACCCCACCTTTTCACCCTTACCTGCTTCGCGTTCCGTTCGAAGACCTCCAGAAGGTTTCCCTTCGGTCGGTCACCGGGATACGCTCCGCTGGCGGTATATTCTCTGTGGCACTTTCCGTGAACAGTAGCGCAGGCTTCAGTCCGTGATTTTCTTCCGCCAGCACGCCCGCAAGACGAGCCGCGAAAGACGCACAAACTCAAGTCTGCGCTACCGCTCCCCTGGCGTTACCAGGCGCGTTGCCCTTCACCCTAGGCCTTGCAGCCCAAAGTTTCCTTTGCTCTCGCAAAGGGGTGTCCGGACTTTCCTCCCGCCCAGCCGCTTGCGCAACCAAGCCAGCGATCATCCAGCTCACCCGCCAGTTTTATTATACTCCGCGAAACTGCGCCGACGAGAAGCTTTAACCCAGTGACTGTGCCGCCAACAAGGTCTGGCCTTGCTTCTCCGTTGTCGTCAATGGCCAGTACCGATAAGCCAGAATCGCCACCAAACGAGCCCAAAGTGCTATATTAAGCCCCCGGCATTCGTCCGTTCGAGACGCGACGTTTGAAATCACGAGCATAGATTCTTCATCCACTCGCCGCTCCAAGATTCGGACCTAACTTAATATAACCCAATGAGTTTTTCGAACTCGCGTTCCGTCAAAATCGTCACGCCCAGTTCTCTCGCTTTGTCGTACTTCGATCCCGGGTCGGTCCCCACCACAACGTAACCCGTCTTCTTGCTCACCGAGCCGCCCACTTTTCCACCATGCTGCTGCACCAATTCGCCGGCTTCTTCCCGCGAACGATTCGCTAGCCCGCCGGTAAATACAAACGACTTCCCTGCCAGCTTCTGGCTCTTCACTTCACGTTTCTCCGCTGTCGGCCGCACGCCTGCCTTACTCAATTTCTTGATCACGTTTCGATTCGCTGCTTCGGCAAAGAAATCCGTGATACTGGCTGCCACTTTCGGTCCCACTTCTGAAACGTTTTCCAGCTCCTCCGTGTTCGCGGTCGCCAGATCATCGAGCGATGAAAAATGTTCCGCCAGCAACTGCCCAGTGCGCTCGCCCACAAACTGGATACCCATCGCGTAAATCAGCCGTGAAAGCGGATTATTCTTGCTCGCCTCGATTTCGCCCACTAGGTTCTGCGCGGACTTTTCCCCCATGCGCTCCAATTCCGCCACATCCTGCATTTTCAGCACATATAAGTCCGCGACATCTTTCACCATTTTCTTTTCCACCAGCTGGTCCACAATTTTTTCGCCCAACCCGTCGATATTCATCGCATGCCGCCCCGCGAAGTGCTGCACAGATTCCTTCAATTTCGCTGGGCAAGCCGAATTCACGCAGCGGTACGCCACCTCACCTTCAACTTTATGAATCGTGCTCCCGCACACCGGGCATTTCTTCGGCATCTGAAAGGGCCGGCGATCCTTGCCTTTTTTCACCACTTTCAACACGTGCGGAATCACTTCGCCCGCGCGTTCCACCAGCACGGTGTCGCCGATTTGCAGCCCCAGCCGATCGATTTCGTCCATGTTGTGCAGCGTCGATCGGCTCACGGTCACCCCGCCCACCAGCACCGGCTCCAGCATCGCTACCGGCGTCAGAGTTCCCGTCCGTCCCACCTGCACGATAATGTCGTTCACCACGGTCTGTTCCTGCCGCGCAGGATACTTGTAGGCGACCGCCCATCGCGGCGCCTTCGCCGTGAATCCCAGTTCGTTCTGCAGCGCCGTGGAATTCAGCTTGATCACCACGCCGTCAATTTGATATGGCAATTTTTCGCGTTTCGTGTCCCAGCTTTCGCAATATGCGATCACGGCATCAATCCCGTCGCACAGTTTCCAGTCGTCGGACGCGCGAAATTGCATCTGCTTTAACGCGAACAACGAATCAGAATGTTTCGCGAACGGCACCTTCCCATCCACGTACAGGTAATACGCGAAGAAATCCAGCTTCCTCTGCGCCGTAATTGCCGGGTCCAGCACGCGCACCGCTCCCGCCGCCGCATTTCGTGGATTCACGAAAATCTTCCCGCCAATTTCTTCCTGCTGGCGATTCAACCCCTCGAACGACTTCCGCGTCATCATGATTTCGCCGCGCACTTCAAAACTCTTCGCCAGTTTCACCTTCTTTAGTATCGGCGCGTCCACGCGCAGGGGAATGGACCGGATCGTCTTCACATTCGGCGTGACGTCTTCCCCGGTGCTTCCGTCGCCGCGCGTCACTCCGCGCACCAACAAACCGTCTTCGTACTGCAACGAAATACTCAGTCCGTCAAATTTGTGCTCGGCGATATATTCGTTTACTAGCCGCCCGGTGCCTTCTCTCACGCGCCGGTCCCAATCTTTCAGCGCCTCGAAGGAAAATGCGTTGTCCAGGCTCAGCATGGGCCGCGCATGCCGCACGGTCGTAAATCCCTCGCGTGGCGGGCCGCCTACGCGCACCGTCGGCGAATCTGGCGTCTTCCATTCCGCATGCGCCGCCTCTATCTCCTTCAGCCGGTTCATCAACTTGTCAAACGCAGCATCGGAAATCTCTGGCTGATCCATAACGTGATACAAATACTCGTGCCGCCGGATCTCTTCGCGCAACTTCTCCGCTTCCTTCTTCACTTTTCCATTGGCCTTCGCCATTTGTGCCTTCGCCATGCGCGCCTCGTCTTTGCCAGCGTCGAAACCGCTAGGTATTATAGGCGACCTGCAGGACTAAGCGGGCTTATCACTCCGCAGCCTCCGCTGATTGCTTATTGGGGAGCCACGATCCTCGTTGACACCCGATAGCGCCGGTAATCCGTATAGTGGTGTAGGTTCCGGAACTCCACTGGGAAGGGCCGGTCCACGTATTTACCCAGTTTAACGTCCACACTCACATCGCGCGGTAGCCATAAGGGCGTCGCAACATCCACAAACTGCACTTCATCGAAATCTACCTTGGTAGTCTGCGCTTGCAGCCCGATCTCCGGATGTGGCGCCAGCAGATCGGTCCGCATCCGGACAACATGGAAATTTTCCTTATCCACCCAGGCAATTCCCTGCGTCAGCATGTGCACAACGTCCCCGCTTGGCCCCGTCATGGTTACCACCAAATTCGTGTTATGGGAACGTTGTGCGAACACCACCACGTATGTTTCTCGCGCACCAACCTTCTCCTCGCCGAGAATCCGGAACGTCGAGTCCGGCTGAAACGCCGTGGACAAGTGTGCGCAGATCAATGCGAATCCGGACGTCACCAGAAACCCCCGGTGTATTCCCAACTGTTCCAGGCGGTTTCCGTTTTCGTCCGTGCGAAATTCGTCGAAGTCCGCTCGCGCACCGTTGCCTTCGCGGAGAATCAAATAATTGTCTCGCACAGACTCACCCGCAACGGCGACCCCGAAGCTGCCTAGCCTCTCTTGCTGAATCTCCTCGTTCGCCACCAGATCAATCGCGTTATTGAAGAACTCGTCCACTTCATCGCCCGTCTTTTTCAGGATCATTGCTAAGTCTGGCCGATCCTCGGCGGCTCGAATCCCCTTCAACTCAGGAATTTGCTTTACGAGCAGTTTCAGCGGCTCTTCCAGGTACGGTTGCGGCTCCGCCTTTTGTTGGGTCTGCCCAGTTTGCTGGCCGAACGCAAAATCGGTTCCATTTGCGGAAGCATAACGACCAAATCCCGCAGTGGCAGCTAAGAGAACAAAAATGAGGAATGGAACTGCCCGCAGTGGCAGCGAAAGAAATCGATGCGACGTGGAAGTTGTCGCACGCAAGCCGATGGACATGACCCCTGTCTGAAGCGCTAACCACACGCTTCAAAAGCAATCGTTAACATAACATATCGTTTCGTTCCTACGGGGATCGCGTGGGCATGCCACCTTTCCCCATACCACGGACGTTCCGAAAAGCGTGATATAAATGTATGCTTCCAGGCGGGAAGGAGTCATTTGAAAAGGGCCACACGTTTGGGCTTCACCGCCGTTCCTGCCGTGATCCAATCCTGCCTCGCTTTGCTCCTCCCCTGCTACCTTTCGGCGCAACAGCCGGCACAACCATCCGCGCCTAATTCTCCCGTGATCAGAACCAACGTGAATGAAGTGCTGGTTCCAGTGGTAGTGCGCGACGGCCGCGGTGTGCCCGTGGGCAATTTGGAGCAAGACGATTTTCAGGTCTTCGACAACGGCAAGCAGCAAGCCATCACCGGATTCTCAGTTCTAAAGCGCTCCACCGAGGCCGCTACCGCCCCCACTCGCAATGCTCCTGCTGTTTCCCATCGGCCGGCACCCCCTGGGCAACGCTTTGTCGTTTTCCTTTTCGACGATTTTGACTTGAACACCACCGATCTTTCTGAAGCCCAACAGGCCGCCACAAAACTACTTGAAACTTCTCTCCCTGCTTCCGACGTGGCTGCCGTGCTTTCCACTTCCGGCACCAACAGCGGCTTGACTCGCGACCGCGTAAAACTCCAGCAAGCCATTCAGGCTCTAAGAGCCAGGGCTATCTATCAACATAGCTCGAGCGAGTGCCCGAACGTTGATTACTTCCAGGCCGACCTCATCGTGAACAAGAACGATGCCATGGCGCTTCAGGCCGCCGCGCAGGATACGTTGAGCTGCGCGAACCTACCTAACGATCCAGCCAGCATGCAAATCGCCATACGTTTGGCAAAACAGGCTGCCCACCGTGCCGTGTCCATCGGCGACCAGAATTGCCGCACGAACCTCGACTTCATCAAAGTAGTGGTCAGCAAAATGGGCCCTCTGCCGGGTCAGCACGTTATCATTCTGATTTCACCTGGCTTTCTAACTCCGACAGCGGATGCGATGACCCTTAAGTCTCAGATCCTGGATTCGGCCGCACAAGCCAATGTGGTGATCAACACCATCGATGCGCGCGGCCTCTACACCACCATGATGGACGCCTCGCAACGCGGAGGTGGTTCTCCGCTCGCCACGCGACTCGAGAACCAATACCTTCAGGACTCTATGATTTCGAGTGAAGACGTCTTGTCGGAATTGGCGGATGGCACTGGCGGCACTTTTTTTCACCACAACAATGACATTGAAACCGGATTGAGCAACCTTTTCTCCGGGCCCGAATATGTCTACCTCCTGGCGTTTTCCACTGCTGACGTGAAACCCAATGGCGCCTATCACAGCCTGAAAGTGAAAGTGAATCAGGCGGGTCTCAACCTTCAGGCTCGCCGCGGCTATGTCGCTCCTGTGCCTGAGAAAAACAAGAGATAGCCCCCCGCTTTCCGCTCGCATCTACCCGCCTCTTAACACGCCGGCACAATTTACTTTCATTTGCGTTTCACGTGCTCGGATCCTTTTCAGTTACAATGAACCTTTCGCCACAGCTCAAAATTTATGGACACGCTCATCCAAAACGCTCTGCTCATTCACAACCCCAACGCCGGTAACGGCGGCAACGGCCGACGCAAACTAATCGATCAGGCGCGCCAGATCCTCGCATCCGGCGGAATCCACGCCGATCTCGCCGAGACTACCGGCCCCGGTCACGCCACCGAAATCGCTCAGCAGGCCGTTCGCGATCGCCGTCAACTCGTGATCGCTTGCGGCGGCGATGGCACCCTCAACGAAGTCGTGAACGGCCTGGCGCAATCCTCGAATGGAGACCGCGTTCCCCTCGCACTTCTCCCCGGCGGCACCGCCAATATCCTTGCCAAGGAACTCGATATACCCTGGGATATTCCCCGCGCCGCCCGCCGTCTCGTCGACGGCGACGTTCGCGAAATTGCGCTCGGACTTGCCACGCCACTCGAGCAACCCGAACGCAAACGTTTTTTTCTCTCCGTTTCTGGCGCCGGCCCGGACGGCATGATTGTTTATTCTGTCGACCTCGGCCTGAAAGCCCGCGTTGGCATCCTCGCCTATTGGTGGCAAGGCGCGCGCGAAGTCTTGCGCTACGCGTTTCCGCGCTTCCGCGTGCGCGCAGGGGATCGGCAACTCGAAGCCACACTCGCAATCGTGGGCCGCACAAAAAATTATGGCGGGCCTTTCAAAATTACCGACCAGGCCGATTTATTCGAAGACTGTTTCGAAGTGATGGCGCTCACCACACAGAGCGGCCTTCGCTATCTCAGTTACATTCCCATGTTATGGATGGGCAATCTCCGAAAAGAAGAAGACGTGCACTTCTGGAAGGCCGAATCCCTCGTCTGTGAACCGCTCGATGCCAACCCCGTCTACGCTCAAGTCGATGGCGAGCCACTTACGCGTCTTCCCGTCGAATTCTCAATCGTTCCGCGTGCGTTGAAGCTGCTGGTGCCTCGCGATTCCGCGGCGTCTAACGGCAGCGGCGGCGTTAAAGCATAAGCCGCACCATTTTGTGAGATAGTTTCTATCCGTGGACATCGCCACACACGCCCTTGCGTCCTACGCCCTCGCGCGCGGATTTTTTCCTCGTCGTCGCTGGCCTGTTTTAGCCGGCATCGTTTTCGCCGGAACAATTGCCGATGTCGATTTGATCAGCGCATTCTTCGGCCCTGAAGCGTATTTCGCAGATCGTCGCACTTACACGCACTCCCTGTTCGGCACGCTCGTCATCGTTCTCCTGTCTGCTTTGCTCGCCAGTTATCTCAGCGGAAAACAACCGGAAGCAATTACTTCGCTTCTGGCGCCTCTCGCTTTGGCCGCCGCCGTTCACATGGTTCTGGATCTTTTCCAGTCCGAAGGCATCGCGCTTCTATGGCCTTTTCGCCCAACTCGCTATGCCATGGATTGGCTTCCGCCCATCGATCCGTGGATTCTCGCTATCCTTATTGCCGGAATTTTATTGCCAGAGATCCTGCGGCTGGTCACTTCCGAAATTGGTGCTAAAAACAAATCACCTCGCGGACGCAATGGCGCGATCGTCGCGCTGCTTGTCGTCGCTGCCTACCTAGGAGCGCGCGGGCTTCTTCACTCTGGCAGCATCGCCACGCTCGAACCCCACTCCTATCACGGTGAATCCGCTCGCGTGGTCGGAGCCTTCCCGGACGCACTTTTGCTTTTCACCTGGCATGGCGTGGTGGAAACCACTTCGCTCCTATGCCGGGCGGAAGTTCCAGTCGGTCCCGGCAGGGCCTTTGATCCGGAAAGCGCCGAATGCCTCTATAAACCAGAATCATCTCCGGAACTGACCGCCGCCCAAAACACTCATGCAGCGCAAGAATTCATCCGCGCTGTTCCGTTTCCCCGGGCGGTCGTCGCCAAAACGCAGACCGGCTATGAAGTCGTCATTCGCTCCATGCGCGACCTCGTCGAAGGCGAGACCCGCCACCGCGTCGCCGCCCTCGTTCAAGTCGATTCCAATTTTGCAGTTTCCAGCCAGGTCCTGGTCTGGTCGACCGAAATACGCATCCGCTAGCCGAGCTCCGAACGCAGGCGAGGGTCTACGCGCCAGCACTCAGGTCTACGCCGCTGTTCCCGCTGCCGCCTTGGCCCTCAAAATCAATCGCGACAATCCGTAACTCACGGCCACAAACACCACCACCACCACCGCCACTTGAATCTTATGTTGCGCGATAAACGGCATCGCCTGTTCCCCATAGCGCGTCGCCAGATACCCAATTCCGAAATAACGAATCGCCCGTGCCAGCGCGATCGCCGAAGCGAAACTGCTCAGCGGCACCTCAAACACACCGGCGGCAAACACAAAAATCTTGAACGGCGTCGGCGGAGGCAGCAACGCCGCAGCCAGCATTCCTCCAAATCCGTTCTTCTGCACCCAATGACGGATTGCATGCCCGCGCTCACCCGCCTGCTTATGAAAAAAAGCTTCCCCGCCCTTTTTCGCAATGAAATACAACAGCACACATCCCAGTACGGAACCGGTCATCGCCATCACCGCATACAACGGCATCCGCAGCGGTTTTTGTATGCACAGCTCGATCAACAGCAGGTCGTTGATCACCGGAAACGACAATATCGAAGAATCAAGGAATGAAATCAGGAACAATCCGGGCGCGCCCAGAGCCCCGGCAAACATCACAATCTTCTGTCGCCAACCGCTCAACTGTCCTGTCAATGAAAATTCCTTCGTCAATCCAATTCAGGAGTTTAACAGAGGAACCACCGCGCTTCCGCCCAGGCGACGCTCGCTTTACCGGAGTGCGTGATTCTTGATCGGCAATTCCCGAACACGTACACCGGTAGCTGCAAAGATTGCATTCGTGACCGCGGGCGCAACCGGCGGTATTCCCGGCTCGCCTGCGCCGCCGAGCGGCGCGTCGCTCTCATGAATGTACACATCAATCGCCGGACATTCCGCCAGGCGCACCATGTCATAATCCGGGAAATTCTGCTGCACCACAGCGCCGCGATCGATGGTGATCTCGCCATACAAAGCTGCGCTCAGTCCAAAAATAATCGCGCCCTCCATCTGCGCCTTGAATCCATCCGGATTCACCGCCATGCCACAGTCCGCCGCTGTTGTAACCCGGCGGACCTTCACCGCTCCGTCATTCCTGACTTCCACCTCGGCAACATGCGCCACGATGGTTCCAAAACATTCCACCATCGCGATTCCGCGTCCGTGGCCCCCAGGGAGCGGCGTACCCCATCCCGCCTTCTCGCCGGCCATACTCAGCGTCGCGGCGTAGCGCGGCTTCTCCTTCAAAAGTGCAAGCCGGTACTGCAGCGGGTCGCGCTTCGCCTGGTACGCCAGTTCATCCATAAACGACTCCACAAAAAATCCATGCCAGGAAGCCTCCACGCTTCGCCATGGGCCGGTCGGAACATGTGCCGGCACCTTCGCTGTTCCATAAGATTGATTGGGCACGCCATACACGATGTGTGCCTCGGCATTCGGATCGTCGTCGGTCGTGTACTCATTCACCCACGCAATCGGCAGGCCGTCCTTGTCCACAGCGGCGCGGAAGCGGCTGGTCACGTTCGGACGGTAGTAATCGTGTTGCATTTCCTGTTCGCGCGTGAAAATAAGCTTTACGGGCACGCCAGGTGCTGCCATCGCGGTTTTCACCGCATACGTCAGGAAGTTCCACAGGTCCGGCAATCGCCGCCCATACCCGCCCCCGCTCGGGAGCAAGTGAAATGTAACCTTATCCAAGGGCAGGCCAGCCGTTTTCGCGCAGAACGCCCGCGAACCCAAACCGTCTTGCGTCCCGGCCCACACTTCGAGCGTTCCATCCTTCTTATACACGGCCGTCGCATTCACCGGTTCCATCGGAGCGTGCGCAAGATAGGGCACGTTGTACATCCGCTCCATGGGCGTTCCACTATTCAGCGCATCGGAGCCAGAACCGATGGAGATGTCCTTCTTGATTTTTCCATTTTTCAGCGCTTCCAGGTGCAAATCGCCAATCGTCTTCGAGGTAACATCCCCGTTAGCGCCATGATCAAACACCGGTTCGAGCGCATCGGCCGCCTTGCGCGCGCGCCAGAAACGATCGGCCAGCACCACAACTGCGTCATCCAGCTTTACCACTTTCTTGACGCCGCGATTCTGCGCAACTGCGCTATCATTCACCGAAATAAGTTTGCCGCCAAACGCTGGCGATATACGAATCGACCCGTACCACATGTCCGGCAGTTGCGTATCGATGCCATACTTCGTAGCGCCATTCACCTTGGCCGGAATATCCATGCGCGCTACGGGCTTGCCAATCAACTTATACGCGCTCCTCGCCTTCAATTTCGGATACGCGGAAGGACTATACTCCGCAGCCCCAGCAGCCAGCTCGCCGTAACTGAAACTTTTGCCTGATGGCACGTGGATGACTCGGCTCATCTCCGTATGAAACTCCTCGGCCGCCGTGTTCATCCGCGCCGCTGCTGCCTTCACCAGCATCTCGCGCACAGCAGCACCGGCAACGCGCATGCCGTACACACCCGTAAAGCGCACGGCACAAGAGCCGCCGGTGGTCTGCAGGTCCATATATTCCGCGATCACGCGCATGGAGTTGATCGCCGATCCACGCAAAAAGTCCGGGATGGAACCAACGGCCATGTTCTCTTGTTCCAGAGCGAATCCTTCCGCCATCGCGCTGTTCGCAAACAGCGGGTCGCTAGGCGCACTTTCCGCCCGCACCTTGGTCCAATCGGCATCGAGTTCATCCGCCGCCATCTGCGAAAGCGAGGTGAATATTCCGGTGCCTATGTCACAATGAGGGATTACGGCGGTGGTAGTACTGTCATTGGCAATCTTGATCCAGCTGGCCAGAAAGCGCTCGCCGGGCTTAGCCGCCATCAGATTTGCCCGCCCGAGACGGCCGCTAGGCCAAAGCGTATACCCAACGATCAACGCTCCCGCCGCGGTTGCTCCGCCGATCAAAAATTTTCTTCGATTCATCTTGAACCACCCGCCGCCTGGTGCGCAGCCAGGGCGCGGACCGCGGCGCGAATGCGTGGAAGCGTGCCGCAACGACAAATGTTGGTAATGGCTACGTCAAGCTCGTCATCCGTGGGAGTTGGATTCGTCGCCAGAAACGCGCTGACCGCCATAATCATGCCGGACTGGCAATAGCCGCATTGCGGCACCTGATGTTTGATCCAAGCTTCCTGCACAACGTTCAGCGAGCCGCCGCCGAGCCCCTCGATGGTTCGAATCTCTGTATCCGCCACGGATCCCACGGGAACGCTGCAACTCCTCATCGCTTTCCCGTTTACATGCACGGTGCAGGCGCCGCAAGCGGCGATTCCGCAGCCAAACTTCGTACCCGTCAGATTCAATTCATCGCGAATCACCCAAAGCAGTGGCGCGTCTGGCTCGACGTCAACCTCGTGGCTCACTCCATTCACGTTGATATGAATTCCCATGACTCACCTCCCGAGATGCGGAGTGCGGCAGCGGCAAAACGCGCCATTGAATACAGGTGTGAAATTCCGGATTTATGTGGGCTACGTCTGTTGCTGCCACGCTTCTCATCCTCTCAACGCGAGATTGTCCTGTCTTGAACGATAGTGACCTTCGGCGTAAGTGGCGGGCGTCATGCCGGTGATGTTCTTAAAGCGCCGATGGAAATGGCTCTGATCCGAAAATCCCAGTTCGGTGGCCAGTTCGCTGATCGGTCTGCCCATTTGCAGTTGTTTTCTGGCCTCTTCGATCCGCAATTGGAGAAGCCATTCATAGGGAGGCATGCCAACGAGGCGACGGAAGGAACGAATCAAGTAGGCTTTCGAAAAGCCAGTCAAATCGGCAAGCTCGCTCAAGCGCACATTCCGGTGGAGATTGGCGCGAAGATACGCCTGTATCCGGGAAACATGCGATGGCTCGCGCCCGGTCCACGCGTGCGCCTTAGCGCAGGCATGCCGAAGGAAAAGGCAAGCAAGATCAGAGACGAGTTGGCTTTCCGTCGCAAGAGAGGGAGAACCAAATTCGAGGCGACGGCAAAGCCGGCGCAAACTGGAAGCAAGGGCGGGGTCCCGAATCGCTACTCCAGGGAATAACGGTGGAGATGTTATTCCCGGCAAAATATCCTTCACCAGTTCATCGCCAATATACAGCATCGAGTAACTGATCCCGCCCTTTTGCAGCGGATATCCCGTGTGGACGTCACCTGGGTTGATCGCAATGATTTCCCCGGGTCCACCGCGCTCGTTCGATCCTTTGTACCAAATGCCGCCAGTCCCGTCGTCGACGACGCCGATTGACCATGTGGAATGGCTATGACGGGGATATTCGTGGACAAAGCGGATAACGCGGAAACACTCGAGATGAGGAATCTCAGGGACCGTCCAGGAGCGCGTGGTACTGAGCCGCATACCTGCCGAGTATGCCACGAATGATAACCATGTTTCTCGGAATTTAGGGAAGCAAGACCAGTTTGCCGCAAAACTACAGCAGTGTCTTGATCGCTTCCACGATCACGTCGTACACGCGGTGCAATTCATCGGGTTCGATCACATACGGAGGCATTACATACACCACGTTTCCCAACGGGCGCAGCAACACGCCCCGCTCCAGAAAGAACCCGTACAATTTTGGCCGCAGCGCTGAAAGATACCCCGAATCGTCCGCGACAAATTCCATCGCGCCAATCGCGCCAATCTGCCGCACATCCCCCACTTGGTGCATCCCGCACAAATCGCCCAAGCGCTCTCCGTGAATCTTCGCAATGGTGGCGATGCGGTCAAACACCGGCTCATCCTCAAAAATCCGCAGGTTCTCATTCGCCGCCGCGCAAGCCAGCGCGTTTCCCGTGTACGAGTGCCCGTGATAAAACGTGTGCATCCGGTTTTCGCTGCGAAACGCCGATTCCACTCGGTCCGTGCACAGCGTCACGCCCATCGCCAAAAATCCGCCGGTAATTCCCTTCGACACGCACATTAAATCCGGGACAACATTTGCCGAATCGCAGGCGAACATTTTCCCCGTGCGCCCGAATCCTGTCAGCACTTCGTCCGCAATCAGCAGTACATCATGTCTCGTGCAAAGCGCCCGCACCTTCTGCAGAAATTCCACCGGATGCACGATCATGCCGCCCGCGCCCTGAAGCAATGGTTCCACAATTACCGCTGCGATCCGCTCGCTTCGGCCTTCCAGCAACCTTTCCATTTGCTCCACGCACTCGATGTGGCAACTCTCCCGCTTCAGGCCCACCGGGCATCGATAGCAATAAGCCGAATGGACGCGATGCGCCGCGTAGCGCATCGATTGGAAGGGCCGTGTGAACGGCGATTCGTCGCTCACGGACATTGCCCCCGCTGTGTCTCCGTGATAGCCATGCGCCAGGGCCACAATTTCCGTTTTTTCTGGGCGCGACAAATTCACAAAATGCTGAATCGCCAGTTTCAGCGCCACTTCCACTGCCGTCGACCCATCGTCCGAGAAAAACATGTGCCGCAGTTCGCTCGGCAGCCACTTGCTAAGCCGCACCGCCAATTCCTCCGCGGCTTCGTGCGTGAATCCGGCCAGGATAACGTGCTCCAGTTTTTTTCCCTGCTCTGCGATCGCAGCGGTAATGCGCGGATTTGCGTGGCCATGCAGATTCACCCACCACGACGAAATTGCATCAATCATTTTTCGTCCGTCCGCCAAATGCAGATACACGCCCTCGGCCCGGCGCACGAGCAAGGGCGCGGGATCGAGCGCGCCATTTGTAAATGGATGCCAAATCTGCAGCGCGGACTTCATTGTGCAAAAGCGGATCGGTCGAAGTGGTTCAGGAAGACTTGCATCAAAGCGGTGCGGTGCAAATTCGGCAGCTTGGGAATTTCGCCGATCACACGGACGTGTCCGAATTTCTCGATGGTCTCGCGGTTTTCCCGGTTCTGGTCGCCGATCAGTACCACGCCATGCACGGGCAACTCCGCCGCGTGCAACGCCGCCAGCGTCAACAGCGTGTGGTTGATCGTGCCCACGCCACTGCGCGCCGCCAGAATCACCGGCAGCTTGAACTTCACCATCATGTCCAACATAAACTGCTTCCCATTGATCGGCACCAGCACTCCGCCGGCTCCCTCCACGATCAACCAGTCATTCAACAGACTCGTAGGTGGATTGATGCGGTTCAAATCGATTTCCACACCCGCCCACCGCGCCGCCAAATCCGGTGAAACCGGCGGCACAAATTTGTAGACCTCTTCCAGCGTGCGATCCGTCCCGATTCCCGCCAGGCGCATCACCGTTACCCGGTCCGAGCCTTCCAGGGTCCCCGTTTGGATCGGCTTCCAATACACCGCATCCAGCGCTGCGCAGAGGAGCGCCGCCAATGTCGTCTTCCCGACCCCCGTATCCGTCCCGGTTATAAAGAAATGGCTTCTCATGCGTATCTCGCTGTCATTCCCGTCGTTTTCCCTTCGCGCCAATCTACCAGGCACTGCACTAATCGCTTCAGCTCTTCTTCGGCGATTCGCGTCGTGAGTGAAAGCCGCAGCCGCGACTTCCCTGTCGGCACCGTCGGTGGCCGAATCGCTCGTACGGCAAATCCCGCTTGCTGCAACATCTCCGCTGCCTGCAGCGTATCTTCATTGCCTCCCAAAACCACCGGAACAATCTGGCTGGCGCTTCCAGCCGTTTTGAATCCCGCCTTGCGAAGAGCAGCATTAAATTCACTGGCCCGTTTCAGAAGTGTGTGCCGTTCCCCGTCCATCTCCACTGCCAGCGTCAACGCCGCTCCAATTTGTTCCGCGAAGTACGGCGGCAGCGCCGTGCTGAAAATAAATGTGCGCGCGTGGTTAATCAGGTGATCTTTAATCACCGCCGGTCCGCATACAAATGCTCCCGCCGAACCCAGCGCCTTCCCGCAAGTGTGAATTGTCGCCAGAACTTGCGGCAAGATCCCCGCTTCGGCTGCCACGCCACGGCCGCCCTTGCCCTGCACTCCCGTTGCGTGCGCCTCGTCTACAATCATCGCCGCGCCATACTTCTCCGCCAGAGCTGCCATCTCCTTCAATGGAGCGACATCTCCATTCATGCTGAATACGCTTTCCGTTACGATGATTCTCCGCCATGGCGCGCCGGTCTCCCGGCGCAATTCGTCTTCCAATGCAGTGAGGTCGAGGTGAGGATAGATGAGTTTCCGTGCTCCCGACAAGCGCATTCCGTCGATGAGACTTGCATGATTCAACACGTCCGAATACACCACGTCGTCCGTGCCTACCAGCGACGACACCAATCCCATATTTGCCGCATAGCCACTGCCGAAAAATAACGCTGCCTCAGTCCCCGCAAATTTCGCAAACTCGTCTTCCAGTTTCCGCCAATCTTCCGTTTGGCCGGACAGCAATCGCGACGCTGTTCCTCCCACTCTCGTGGAGTTTTCGACGGCTCGCAGCACCGCTTCCCGCAACAGCGGATGCTCGGCTAGCCCCAAATAATCATTCGAACAAAAATCCACGCCTCGGATTTCCGCAAGATGCCGCCGCTGGTGCTGATGCTCCAGCGTTCGCAGTCCCTCTCCGAGCGTTGCCTTCCACAAAGATACGACGTCATCCGGCATGAGATTCCAGTGGCTTCATCCCCAGGCTCTGCAACAACTGTTCATCCTCATCGGGGCCTGGATTTGGTGTCGTCAATAATTTTTCGCCCACAAAGATCGAATTCGCGCCGGCCAGAAAGCACAGCGTCACTGCCTCTGGCGACAATTGCTTCCGCCCGGCCGCCAAACGCACACGCGAACCAGGCATCAGGATGCGCGCCGTGGCAATCGCTCGCACCATTTCCAGCGGATCGAGCGCGGGCATCGACGCCAGTGGCGTTCCTTCCACTCTCACCAGCATATTGATCGGCACGCTCTCGGGATGTGGCTGCAACGTGGCAAGCTGGCAGAGTAAACCAACTCGGTCGGTCGCCTTTTCTCCCATGCCCAGAATTCCCCCGCAGCACACCGTGATCCCCGCGCGGCGCACCGACGCCAATGTCCTCAACCTGTCCTCGTACACTCGCGTCGTAATAATCGACCCATAAAATTCCGGCGACGTATCCAGGTTGTGGTTGTATGCCGTCAATCCCGCTTCCTTCAGTCGCACCGCCTGCGCGTCCGTCAACATTCCCAGCGTGCAGCACACTTCCATGCCCAGTGCCGACACTCCTCGCACCATCTCCAGCACTTTCTCGAATTCCTTGCCTTCGGGAGCCTCGCGCCACGCCGCGCCCATGCACATGCGTGTCACACCTCGGCTCACGGCCTCCCGGGCCACGCTCACCACATGCTCGGGATCGAGCAACCCTTGCCGTTCCACGTCCGCGTCATAGTGCGCACTCTGCGGACAATAGGCGCAGTCCTCTGGACAGCCGCCAGTTTTGATGGAAATGAGTTGGCACGTCTGCACGCGATCCGGTTTATGGAACTCCCGATGCACCGTCTGAGCCCGGTAGAGCAGTTCCGGAAGCGGCGTCTCATAAATCGCCTGTACTTCGTTCTTCTTCCAGTCGTACCGTAATGCACCGGTATTGTTCGTCTGCGCCAGCACTTCCGTTTCCCTCTTCATTTTATGTAATCACCTGGCCCTGCAGTTCGAAGCATGTACTCTGTAGCCCTTCATACTATCATTAGCCCTTCCCCCCGACCATTTCTCGCAATAGGTCCCGTTCGTGTTTTTCGTGGCGCTTGCTGTAATCTCTGTCACCATATTTCTTCCCATTCTTCACCGCTCGTTGGCCGCAGCGTCGCTAACCTCCTGAATTCAAGCGTTTGACGGCCGTGAATCAACTAGGCGCTGATTCGACAATCGCCCCTTAACTCTCTTGCCCCTTGTTGTATAAAATAAGTGTTGGAGCCCCATACCATGATTGACGAGAGCACCAAACGTGCGGCACAGGAATACCTTGCAGCCAGACTCTCCGAAGATGGCTTGACCCATGAACAACGGCTGAATCGGGACGCCGCCGTTGCGCTTGCCCCGGTTGTCTGGAAGCGAGTCAAGGACACCGTGATCACAAAGTGCGTTGAGTGGAACGCGATCACCCAGGAAGAGACTTTAACATGTAAAGAGACGGTCCTCGGCGATCTGCGCATACGGTGCGCCGGCAGACCCTATCAAATGGTCGTGCACTTCGATTCCCCACGGCGTTTAATCATGGTCGAGAATACCGCCCGTCAGGAACATGAGCCGAAGGTAATTCTCTGCATCGAAGGTTATCTGACAGAGTCCGGCAGGGACGCTCATTTGGTGCGCAACAACGAACTTGTGAACCTCGATATGCTCTTCCTCGGCCAGCTTCGCGTTTTGGCGGGACTGAGCCGCAAAATGAACGGTTAACCGCGACCTTCGCCCCATAGGGAAAGGCACTTTGGGCCGGCGCGGTATCTTTTTATATACAGTACTAACTCATGGATTCTTGTCACCCGCACTACTTTGCGTTTGGATAAGAAGTGTTGTCGCAACTAATCCCTCAGGTGGTCTATGAAACGCTTCGCGTTGGCTTCCGTTTTCGCCGTTTGCTTTCTCCTTCCTCTGTCCGCATGCGCTCAAAATGCCGGCCGTATCGACTGCCCTCGCAATGACCGGGCCGATTACGTCTATCTTTACAGTTCCCTCGCAACCATGGAAATCCGCTCCACCCTAGACTGTGGCGCAGTCGTCACCATCACCGGCCGCTTTGACAATTTCTTCGCCGTCCGCACTGCCAAGGGTGAAACCGGTTTTGTTCCCTTGGGCAAAGTCATCGTGCTCACGGACCAGGTCGGGCCCACCGCACCGACGCCCTCCGGGCCGCCCGCCCGTGAACGCATGTACTACGACGAAACTCTTCGCGGAGTACCCGCTACTACGGCCGCTAACCCCACCGTCGCGCCATTCATTCTCTTGAACGACACGACTATCCACCTGAAGTTGACGAAATCCATTTCCTCCAACACCGCCCACGTCAACGACCCCGTCGAGTTCGAAACCCTCGATGATATTCTGATTCAAGGTGTCGCGATCATCAGGAAGGGCTCGAACGTCACCGGTGTTATCGTCGACGCCGAACCTAAAAGGCATTTCGGCCACGGCGGCAAGCTTGCCTTCAACATCACAACCATCCGTCTGGCCAACGGCGAAGTCGCCCCCGTGCGCTGTTACCAACAATTCCAGGGCTCTTCCAACAACTCTTCGGAGTCCGTTGTCCCGCTCTACACTGGAAAAGACACCGAGATTCCCAAGGATTCCACATTCACGGCCTTCGTCGACGGCGACGTTCATCTCACACGCGAGACCTTCGCAGCGACCAAGGACGGTTCTTCCTCTAATTCCCCGGAGTCGCTCGCGCACTCGACCCAGCCATAGCGGCCTTTTCATTCAAATTTCTCGTTTCATTCTGGAACGCTCGCTTTGTCCACTTTTCGCAGTCCAAATGGTTTGACCCCGCCGTCAACGAAATGTTATAAATCACAGTTATCCATTCGCTCCCCCTGCGACACAGGGTATTGTCGGAGTAGACTTGCCCCCTCCTAGGGGTCAGAGGAAAAATCGCGGGAGATGCGTTGGATTCCTGTCCCGTTCAGAACTGTGGGACTCTTGCTGCAAGCGAGACGCTCCCGGTTGTTTGTGGATAACGATGTTGCAGGTTCAATGGACTCCGCTCCCCGTTGAGCCATTCGTGTGTGCTCGAAACGTAGTTTGGGGCCTCAACGGGCAATCCGCTCGGACGCTCTGCCCCACAAATTGATTGGTGAAGGTTCTGGAGGATTTTCCATGCTCATCTCGATTGTCCCTGCCCGGCAGAAGGTCAAAAGCCTGGCTTCCCGCCTTTCTGTCGGTCTTGCGCTTACTCTTTTTTCTGCCGTAGGGCTCTGTGCCGGCTCCGCTCCAGAAGTGGGAGGTGAAGCAAACCTTCGGCTGCCCGATCTCTCGTCGGTCTCCTTCCTCGGCATTGATGGACATAAGCTTCTGCTGTTTGGCATCGGCATCTGTATTCTGGGCCTGCTGTTCGGCATGACCATTTTCACCCGCCTCAAGAACATGCCCGTGCATCGCTCCATGCGAGAGATTTCCGAGCTTATCTATGAGACCTGCAAGACCTATCTCGTTACGCAGGGCAAGTTTCTTCTCCTCCTTTGGGTCTTCATCGCCATCGTCATCGTTCTCTATTTCGGCGTGCTCTCCCCGGTTCCTGGCAAGTCTGTTGTCGTCACCCTCCCCGTTATCTTGATATTCAGCTTGATCGGCATGGGCGGCAGCTACAGCGTGGCCTGGTTCGGGATTCGCGTGAACACCTTCGCCAATTCCCGTACCGCCTTCGCCGGCCTTCGCGGCATTCCGTATCCCATCAACAAGATTCCCTTGGAAGCGGGCATGAGCGTCGGCATGATGCTTATCAGCGTCGAGCTCCTGATGATGCTCATCATTCTTCTGTTCATCCCGGGTGACTATGCAGGAGCCTGCTTTATCGGCTTCGCGATCGGTGAATCTCTCGGCGCTGCCGCGCTCCGTATCGCCGGCGGTATCTTCACCAAAATTGCCGACATCGGCTCCGACCTGATGAAGATCGTTTTCAAAATTAAGGAAGACGATGCGCGTAACCCGGGCGTTATCGCCGACTGCACCGGCGACAACGCGGGAGACTCCGTTGGTCCCACCGCCGATGGCTTCGAAACCTACGGTGTTACTGGCGTCGCGCTCATCACATTTATTCTTCTGGCCGTCAAGAGTCCTACCGTCCAGGTTCAACTGCTCGTCTGGATTTTCGTGATGCGCATCATCATGCTGGTCGCCAGCGCCATCGCCTACTTCATTAACAGCGCCATCCAAAAAGCTCGCTTCGGCACAGCCAAGGAGATGAACTTCGAGACCCCGCTCACTTGGCTGGTTTGGATCACTTCGCTGGTTTCCATCGCGTTCACCTATGCTGTTTCCATCCTGATCATCCCCGTTCTCGGTGGTGACAGCACGCAATGGTGGAAACTTGCCACGATCATTTCCTGCGGGACTCTTGCGGGCGCGGTCATCCCGGAATTAGTTAAGGTCTTCACTTCCACCGAATCGCGCCACGTCAAGGAAGTCGTCGCTTCTGCTCAGGAAGGTGGCGCGTCTCTCGGCATCCTCTCTGGCTTCGTTGCAGGGAACTTCTCGGCTTATTACCTGGGCCTCGCGATGGTTGGTCTCATGTCCGCCGGATATATGATGAGCCGCCTCGGGTTGAGCGAGCTCATGGTCGCCGCTCCCGTATTTGCCTTCGGTCTCGTCGCCTTTGGTTTCCTGGGCATGGGTCCCGTCACGATCGCTGTCGATTCTTACGGCCCGGTAACGGACAACGCGCAATCGGTTTACGAACTCTCGCTGATCGAGCAGATTCCCAATATCGCTCAGGAATTGAAGAGGGACTATGAAATCGATGTGGACTTCGAACGCGCCAAGCATCTTCTCGAGGCCAACGATGGTGCTGGCAACACGTTCAAGGCCACCGCGAAACCCGTGCTCATCGGCACTGCCGTCGTCGGCGCCACCACAATGATCTTTTCCATCATCATGGCGCTCACGAACGGCCTCACTTCCGGCGTCAACAACCTTTCTCTCCTCCACGCCCCGTTCGTGCTCGGCCTGATCACCGGCGGCGCCATGATTTATTGGTTCACCGGCGCTTCCACACAGGCAGTCACGACCGGCGCCTATCGCGCCGTCGAATTCATCAAGGCGCACATTAAGCTGGAAGGCATTGAGAAAGCCAGCGTTTCGGACTCCAAGAAAGTCGTAGCCATCTGCACGAAGTATGCGCAGAAAGGCATGCTGAACATTTTTATCGCCGTTTTCTTCGCCACGCTTGCCTTCGCCTTCGTAGAGCCCTTCTTCTTCATCGGCTATCTCTTCTCCATCGCCATTTTCGGCCTGTATCAAGCCATTTTCATGGCCAATGCCGGCGGCGCATGGGACAACGCCAAGAAAATCGTCGAAGTCGAACTCAAGCAAAAAGGCACTCCCCTGCACGACGCCACCGTCATAGGCGACACCGTCGGCGATCCTTTCAAGGACACGTCCTCCGTCGCGCTCAATCCTGTCATCAAGTTCACCACGCTCTTCGGCCTGCTCGCCGTGGAGCTCGCGGTGAAACTCACTTCCGACACCGGCGGAGGCCTTTCGCACCTCCTCGCCGCCGGCTTCTTCGTCATCTCGTTCATTTTCGTGTACCGCTCCTTCTACGGCATGCGCATCAGAGGCGCCCAAGCGGAATAACGACAAACGAAACGCACCACCATCTCTTCCCACAGGCGCCCGCACTCAGGGCGCCTGCTTTTTTTGGAGTTCACCAAAGTGCTAGAATGCACACCATGAAAAGAATCTTCTTCGCCGTCACAAGCAGTCTGCTCCTGATGATTTCCGCTGGCAACGCTCATGCGCAGACTGGCACCACATGGACAATCCATGACGTCAATCGCCCCGTGCCCACGGTCATCACGCCCGGAACATCGAGCACTCCGGATTCTCCCGGCAAAGCCCCATCCGACGCTATCATCCTGTTCGACGGCAAAGATCTTTCGCAGTGGCTCGCTGAGGATAATGGCCCCGCTAAATGGAAAGTAGAAAACGGCTACGCTGAAGTTGTGGCTAAAGCCGGCTACGTCCACACAAAGCAGCCATTCGGCGATTGCCAACTGCACGTCGAGTTTTATGAGCCAGTTCCGCCAAAAGGGGAAAGCCAGGAACGAGGCAATAGCGGTGTGTTCCTGATGGGAGTTTACGAAATTCAGGTCCTCGATTCTTACCAGAACAAAACTTACGCTGATGGCCAAGCCGCCGCCGTCTATGGCCAATATCCGCCGCTCGTGAACGCATCGCGCCCGCCGGGCCAATGGCAGACTTACGACATCGTCTTCCACGCTCCGCACTTCGACGCACCGGGCAAATTGCTTAAGCCGGCGCGCGTCACCGTCTTCCAGAATGGCGTCCTCGTGCAGGACAACGTGGAAATCAAGGGCCGCACCGCCATCGGGGATATCCCCACCTACGTACCTGGCCCGGACAAGGCCCCGCTGGCTCTCCAGGACCACGGCAATCCCGTGCGCTACCGCAATATCTGGATTCGTGAATTGTAATTTGGAGTGCTGCGGCTAGCTGTCGCCTTTACGGTCTTGAAGCCAAGCTAAAAACAAAACTGCGCGTAGCTCGAGGCATCTCTATGCCCGCACCAATCCCACAAACTTACTGGGACTATTCCCAAACCCCGGAAATACCGGCGCCAAATCCGTTACGCCCAAATGCTTCGTCAAAATTTCTCCCACCACTGAACGAAAGTCCGTCGTTAGTGCTAGATCGCGCCCCTCGTTCAGTTGATGGTCGTTCAACCCCGGCCATTTTCCATATACTCGTCCGCCCTGTACATCGCCGCCCATCACGAACATACAGTTCGCGTGCCCGTGGTCGGTTCCGCGGTTTCCATTCTCTTTCGCTGTGCGTCCGAATTCGCTCATGGTGACCACCACAATGTCCGCCATCCGATCGCCCATGTCCTGATGAAAAGCCGCCAGCGATTGCCCCAGGTCCTTCAGCAAATTCGCCAACTGTCCTTGCGCGCCGCCTTCATTCACGTGGTTGTCCCAGCCGCCGCAATCGAGGAATAACACTTCCACTCCGATGTTCGCTTTGATCATCACCCCGATCTGCTGCAACCGCTGGCCCACCGCGCTTTTCGGATAATCCGCTCCATTGTCCGGGGGATATTTTGTCGTATCGATCTTTCGCAGCATATCGATAGCTTCAAAGGTTTCCGCGCCGGTGCCATGCAACGCATGATCCACCGACTGCGAGTACATCGCTTCGAATCCGCCCTCCGCCACGTTGGCCATCGCCGCCGATTGTGGCTGCACCTTGAATTGCCGCAAATCCGGAATCGCGATCGCTCCCGTACTTCCCTGCAGCATCCGCGGCAGATTCGGTCCCATGGCCACCGCGCGAAATGGCGACGCATTTTCTTCCGGCACCGTCCCAATCGCGCGATCCAGCCATCCGTCTTCCGTAGCTTTGACGCCGGGAGTCCCGGACTCCATATAATCCTGCGCATCGAAGTGCGACCGTGTCGGATCGGGCGATCCCGCTGCATGCACAATTGCCAGTTGGTTCTTCTGAAACAGCGGCGTCAAGGCTGCTAATCCCGGGTGCAGTCCAAAGAACCCGTCCAGGTCTAGCACCGCATCTCCGCCTCCGCGCTTTGGCGCAGGAATCGCGATCGTCGGGCGCATCCGGTAATAATTTGGTTCCGCGAACGGCACCACAATGTTCAATCCATCCGCCGCTCCGCGCTGAAACAACACGACAAGCTGTTTTTTTCCTGCTCCGGTCGTCGACGCAGCCGCACGCTGCAAAAACGCGGGCATGGTGCTCAATCCCACCAGCCCAATCCCGCTTTGCTTCAGGAAATACCGCCGCGAAAATCTCGCGCGTCTGGCTCCCTCGCAGCATTGGTTACTCATGGTTCCTCACTTCAATAAACGATCTTTCCTGATTTCGGTCTTCCAAATTCAGCTTTCAACCGCTTCATCGTCTCTGAAATTCAGGCGCGCCCAGCACCAATCCCGTCACCACTCCCAAATCCACTTGCTTCACCGGATCATCCAATTTCGCTTGTACCACTTGCGGATTCTCCAATTGCCGCTGCAGCGTATCCACCGTTCCCGGCGCTGCTTCACCCAGTAACACCTGGACCGCGCGGTCCAACGTGACCTTGGCATCGCCCTCGCTGTCGCTTCCCAGCAGCGCCGCGACATCGCTTCGCGATCCACGCACTTTGTTTCCCGCAAGCGCCAGCGAAAAATTCAGCCGGTTCAGCAGCGCTCCCGAATTCACCCAAGTTTCCGCTTTATCCGAATACCCAGTCGGCGGCTGGCACTGGTACAAAGGTTCTCCAATTCGTCCTACCCACTGCACCAGGGGCATTGGCGTATCCACGTCCGTGCCCAGCGCACGCACCGACGACACTACCAATTCGTATGGCGTCTTCACCTTCGCACGGTACGTGTCGCGCGACCAGAATTCCGGCGAATAAATCATCGTCCGCATCACTTCCCGGATATCCCCGCCAGACTTCTGAAAACTCTTTGCCATCCGATCCACAAGCTCCGGCGGAGGCGAATCGGAAACGAATCTCCTGGCCAGCTTGGTGGAAATAAATTTCGCGGTGTTTGGATTTTTCGACAGCAGGTCGATGACTTCTTCGCCGTCCTTCATCCCGCCCGCATGAATCTTCTTTCCCAGCACTACTTTCGGATCCGGATCGTGCACCTTCTCATCAAACTTGAATTGCGCCACTTCCCGCGGTTTTTCAATTGTCCAGCCGGTGAAACATCGCGCCACTTCCGTCACATCTTTCTGCGTGTAACCGCCATCCACGCCCAGCGTGTGCAATTCCATCAATTCGCGCCCGTAATTTTCGTTCAGGCCGCGCTGCTGTTTTTTCTGCGCCTGCTGCGGCCGTGCAGGATAACCGCGCCGTTGTTGCCGCATCGCGCGTTCCATCGCCAGGCGCCGCGCGGCGTTGGGGTCGGCGCTCAAAAAATTATCCAGATAAAACAGCATGGCCGGACTTTTTGCCGTCGCCGTCAGCAAATCCTTGAACTTCCCCAGCGCATGTGGCTGGATCACATCGCGCTCGTAGGACGTCAGGTACCATTTCACTTCGCCTTTGCCCGCAAACACGTTGAAGTGGTTCAGCCAGAAATCATCCATCACCTGCTGCAACTGCCGGTCGCTGTAAATCGCGCGGGTCATTTTGGCCATGGCCAGTTCTTCCACCACCCGTTGCGGCCGTTTGCTGTCGTCAGAAATCGCTCGAGGCACTGCGTTCGGGTCCACGCCCAACACATCTTTTTTCCCACCGGCTCCCCTTGTAGCCGGATTCAATTTCATCGGAGACGGCGTATCCGCGCTTGCTGCTGCACTTGCCATCGTTGCATTGTTCTCGGCCGCTTCATTTCCTCCGCTGCTGCCTGGGTCCAGGTCCCGCGCCATCGCTGTGATGGCGTCGTCCGCCTGTTTTTGCGCCATTTGCTCTGGCGTCGGTGGCTGCTTCGCCTGCTCCGCTTGCTTCGCTGCCTGCTTCGGGTTCGGGTATTCCGCCATCAACTGCGCCGACGTCATCGTCAGCGTGGGATAAATGTTCAAACGCGCTTCCACGGCCTTGTCGTCGATCTCTTTCGGGTTGAGTTGCAGGTCAATCCATTTCGCCAGACCCATCTGCTTCACTCGTTCCACATCTCCCGGCCGCAGGCCGTAGGCCAAGCGGTTCATCGCGTGATCGATCGCCTCATCCGTACTGAGTTCCGTCACGGGCAGACCCTTCAGCACCGGGTCCTGATTCTTTTTCTTGCTATTTTTGGATGTAGCGGCAGCCAGCGACGGCGCATCCAGCACCAGCGTAAACAGGCAGGATAAGGTCAGCAGAATTGCCAGCAGCGACTGGGGCGTGTACGAAATCCACCGCGTACCCGCCTTTGGGACGCGACCGGTTCCCTCGACAGACTTAAGGACAAGGTCTCTGCGCATATCCCTCAGACTAACCCTGTTAACCCCGGAAAGTTGCTGGCCCTTAGGGCAGGTGTTACCTATGCATAGCTGGGTTTTCCGGCTTATTTAGCTGACAGTCGGCGCACTAAATCAGCCATCCTGGGCTCAATTGCTCACGCTAAATTCCACCGGCCTTTGCGGCGCCTGATTATTTTTCCCATCCACCGCCAGCAGCACTAGCCGGTACGATCCCGCGGGCAATTTGCTGGCATCCACCCTCAGCGCAAAAGGCACGACCGGATTCCCTTTCTCCACGAATTCGTCCAGCGGAATTCCTCCCGTGAACAGCACCTCTTTATTCGCGCTGTCAAAAATCCGGTAACCGGCCGCAACTTTCGTCGTCGGTTCCGTCTTCAACAGCGGCTCGTACAATTCCGAGTATAGCGTAATGGCATCCGTCTTCTTGAACTGGTAGCTCGCCGCCGGCGTAATTTGCATGCCCTTCACGATCAACGGCTTGCGATCTTCCAGCAGCGTCGCATCCACTTCCGTGGGGATTTCATCCACGCGCTGCATGCTCGACGACAGCACCACGCCGCCCAGCGTGAATTTGTTTCCGTCATACGCGTCGATCTGCAAAGGCTTCTCCATCTTGGCAAATCCTTCTCCGCCCGAACTCAGCACCACCGCCAGCTTGTAAGTCCCCGGTGCGGCATCGAATTGGTTCTGATAGCGGTACGGCGCCTTGGTGAACTCCTTCCACTCGTCCTTTTCCATATCCATGCTCAAGGTGTCGCTGAACCGTGCTCCGACGCTTCCATCGGGCTTATATGCAATCCCCAAAATATTCACGTTCGCGCGATATTTTCCTTTGTCCTTATTAAATACCAACGCGTCGCCGGGTATCTCCATGGTCAGGTTGACGCGCGCCACGTTTGGAGCAGCGTAGAAGTAAGGAGCCTCCATGCTCGCGTGGATCGTTCCCGTCGTTGCTCCGCTCGCCTGCGCCTCCATCTGCTTCTCTACCGGCTTCCCTTCCAACGGGTTCGTTGCCCGCACATTGCAATATCCAGAGCGCGAGCGCACTTCCATCCCACCCTTGTTTAGCTTCACTCTTAACGCGTGGCAGCTTCCCTCTTCCGTGTCGTGCGGTACGTAACCCAGCACGTAGAATTGGTTCATCTCCGCCGCGATACGCTGCAACCCTCCCAACAGATCGTTGGTGTTGTAAATCGCGAATCCGCCGGTGCCTTCCGCCAGCATCTGCATGACTTGTTGGTTGGTGGACGCCATATTTGGAATCTTAGGCAACAGCACTTGCGGCTGGTTCATGGGGTTGTTGTAGTAATTCGAATTCGTCGAACCCACAGCTCCCGGTGTCCCTGATGTACCACCGGCCTTTCCGCCTCCACCCGTGCCAGTTCCCGTGCCGCCCTTTCCGCCTCCGCTACCCGTGCCGCCGCCGGTGCCTCCCGTTCCGCCGGTACCTGTCCCACCTCCGCCGTGACCTCCGCCACCGCCCGTGCCACCGCCCGTGCCACCGCCCGTGCCACCGCCGCCTGCATGTTGAGGGTCCGGCATCAATGCCGGGCCATAGCTGGCCAGCACCAGCCGCGGCTCGCCAGTTCTCGCGGCGCTCCTGTTTCCTGTTTGCGCCGGCGTCATGAGCTTGACGCTGGGCGCAACCAGTCCCCGCACATCAAGCGGATAAATCGCCACATTCGCCTTATTGCAGGCGTCAATCGTTGCCGTGAGCTCTGTCATATTCTCTGTGTTTAGCGGAAACCCTGCCGTAAACAGGATTAGCATCTTTCGTCCCGGCACACCTCGCAGATTCTTGGCCAGGCTGCGGATGGCCAGCAGCATCGTGCGCACTCCGAAATCCGCTTCTGCATTGCTCAACGTCGGTTGGCCGTTCATGGCCACCTGCATTGGCGGAGAAGACTGCCCTGTGGAGTCGATGTTTGGTGTTTTAGTTCCGCTAACCGCCGCCTGCAATAGCTTCGTGTTGGACGTGAAGTTCTGTTGAATCACCAGGCTGCCGGTAAAATTCACGATCGCCATCAACTGGTCCGGCCCCGCGTTGCTCTCGACGAACTTAGCGGCTGTATTTCGAGCCTGGGCCTGATCGCCTGTCTCCATGGTCGTCGTATCAAAGAAAAGGATCATGTAGTGCTTTTGTCCCGCGGTTTGCCGCGCCGGATCGGACTCAGACGAAAAGCTCGTGACCGTCTGCTCTTTATTGTCCTCGAAAACCTTGAAGTCTTTCTGCGTCAGGTCCGTGACGTAGTGCCCCTTCTTGTCCGTCACCACCGTATCGACCAGCACCAGCTTCGACTCCGTGCGGATCACTTCGTTCGTCGGCACCGCTTGTGGCGCCGCTCCTGCCGCCGGTTTCGATGCATCCTGCGCCGGCGGTGTGGACTGTGCCTGGGCCCGCGCTCCGTGTGCTCCGAGCAACATCGCCGACAGCGCCACCGCTGTCATACATTTCCCAGACAAACCGCCCATCTTCGCTGTTCTCATCTCTCCCCCCATCCAACTTTCAATACGGTATGACCACGGCGCCATTCTTGGCCGCCATCTGCGCCCCTTCCGAATCCCGAACTACTTGCCTAACCATGTATTTTCCTGGTTTCAGTTCAAAGCTCGATTTCATCACCAGTCCCGTGTGTGCCAACCTGTCGAACGTTTTATCGAGCAGCCGCATTTCCAGAATTTTTTCCCCGCCGGTCACAAAATTCCCGTTCTCGTCGAAGATGACAGTCGCCACCGTCAGATCGTCGAAATTTCGTCCGTCCGCCTTGCGAAAGTGGATGCCCTTCACGTCGATTCTGGAAACGACGCTCAAGTGCGCCCCGGCGTCGCCTGTCTTGAAGTATTGCGTCTGAAAATCCAAGGGCAGTTCCTGAATCTCGTCCTGCGAAAAAACCGCTTCCTGGATCTCCGCCTTCGCCTGCTCGTTCGGGTCATTCACTTTTCTCGGCGCGTAATATCCCCGCCGCGCCTGTATGCTGTACTTCCGCTTGTCCGTCAACGCCACCTTGATCGTGTGGTATTTGCCATCCATCTTCTGGTTCTGCGGGGAAAATCCCAGGACGTAGGAGACTTCCGGCGCAACGCCTGCTCGGCTTAGCCCGGTTGCCAAATCATTCGAATTTTGAAAAAACGTGCCGCCGGTGCCGTTCGCAAAATCCGACAGAACAAACGCATCGTCGAATTGTTCCTGCGTCCGGAATTGCGCCTTCATGCTCGCCGTCTGCGGCGTGTCGACGTTGGGTTGTGAAATGTCGCCCAGAATGTCCGGGGTGTACAATCCCCGCGCATCCACGGTATTGATCACGATGCTGGCGTGGTTGGCCCGGTCGATAATCCCCATTTCGTCCAGAAACTGCATGCTCAGCAAAAACCCTGGCGACGCCAGCACCATTACCCGTTCTCCCGGCATGGAGCCCAATCGCCGTATCACATCTTCCAGCGCTCGATAGGTATACTCGTTGTCCTCATCCCCGGCAATCAATGCCTGTTGCAGCGACGATTGCGCGATTGTCTGGGCCTCCTGCGCCATTTGCGGGTTCCCCTGGAACATGCATTGCAGCGTCTCCGAGGCAACCACCGGAAATACCGTCGGATCGCTCTTATTGATGGACTGATCGGCCATGTAGTGCGTCACGTCCGGGCAATTCGTCACGGAATTGATCTTTCCCATCTTTGGCCGCGGCAGCACCTGCTCCAGCGTTTTTATCAGCGCCTCTTTGTCGCTCGTGTATTCCAGTTTCAATTGCTCGGATGTGCCAAAGATTCCGATGCGGTCCGAAGGCGTCATGCTCTCAATCAACTTTTTTGCGCTGTTTCTCGCAAATACCGCGTCCTGCATCTGCAAATGGATATCGTCGAACACCAACGCCACAAATCGCTCCGGCAGCGCTACTTTATCTCCCTCGGTTTGTTCCTCTGCGCCCTGCTGCGTCTTTGCCGCTTCCTCCATGCGTTTCTTGCGTGTCTCCGCAGTTTCCACGTCAAACGTGCTGATCGCTTGCAGCTTTCCCTGGTCGTAAACCTGAAAATCCTCACGCTTCAGGTCGCGTACCAACTCCCCCTTGCTGTCGCGCACAATCACTTTTACCTGCACGAGGTTCACTCGCAACTTGAACGTTGTGCTCGTATCCTTGCTGCTAAGTTCCGCCTTCGGTTCCGCTGCTTTTTGTTGTTGAGCATCAGGTGATGCGCCAGGTTGTGCGGTAGACGGTGCGGGTGGTGCAGCAGGTTGTGTGCCTTGCGGTAAAGCTGGGTTCTGGCTGGTCGGGGCTGTTCCGCTCGGCTGGTCGTTCGTAGGAGCCCCGCCGGTTTGCTGTCGCGCTACCGCCGTCCCCATCAGCGCGAACGCAAGCAAAGCCAGCCACATCATGCGATGGTGGCGCCACTTCTCGTAGGCAGGCCCAAGCGTACTCCCCTCCCTTGCCCCCATTCGCAACCCCCTGACCTCGCACTCCGCCAGGCCGGTCACTCCGCGCGGGTGGGACTCCCCGACTATAGGCTCAGCCATTTTTCATGTCAACGCAGCGCGAAATCGCTACGAAGACCTGCCCTTTTGCACATGACGCGGAACCCGACAGGCCTACGGCTCGGTCTTCGGTGCGGAGATTTTTTCTGTCTCATCGACGGCGAATAGCAGGTAATTCCCAAAGCTCATTCTTTGGTGGACGCGAATCCCCTTCAAATCAATATAGTGTTCCGCCGTATGGGGAACCCACATTTCCTCGTCCCTGCGGCGGAAATGCACGGGGCCATAGTCGACCGCAATATGATCGGCAGTCAGCCGTATCTCGGGAACCGGGTTGATCAAGTCTGTCTGCAGTCTCACCATTTGATAGCTATCTGCGGTGAACCACGCGCGGCCTTTTAGCGCGACCAGATACGACGGGTGATTGGGTCCGAAGGAGTAAGACAGCGTTGTGTTCGGTCTATCCGGTCTCTGCCGAAAATAGATCTGCCACAGGCGATGTCCATTCAGCGTGACCATCCCCTCGCATTTCATGTAAAAAGCGCTACTGTCGTATGGGTGGAATATCAGCAATAGTGCGGGCAATCCCTTGGAAATGACCCCGCCAGGAGAATCGGCGGCAGTGGGATCACTGTTTAAGTATTCTTTCACGTTCAGGATCCCGGGCCGGCTCTCTTTGATGGACACGATGTAGTCATAGGTCCAATGACCCTCACTGGTCACGTCTCCCGCTTTATTAAGCGTCTCCTGAGATATCGACTGTGTGGACGTAAAGTGCTCGACGTCATCCACAAATTGCTGAATTCTATGTCCAACCTTTGGCAGGACCTCGTCCAGATTGCAGGCCGTCCCTGGCTCGACGGGCGCAGCAACGTCGTCGACGTCTGGTGGCAACCAACGCTCGCCTCGCGCGCGTGTCGCGCCGGCACTGATTGCGATCGGAGGTCCTGGATCGGAGGTGCGATGTCCTGGCGAAGGGAACGCGCTGAGTGCGGTCAAGACTTCATCTGACTTCTGCCTGTCGGAATCTCCGGCAACGGCGTTTTCTTTACCGGACGTTGACATGACTTTTTCGATTTGCGCTATCTGACGTTTCACGAGCTCATAATTCGGGCCCGGCGGGAAATAGGTCAGACAGTTGCGCAAATGCAGAAGGGCCCCGGCTAAATCCGGCTTTGCCACCAGGATTACCGCCAGAAGTTGCTCGGTGTCGGGTTGCACATGAAGAGGATCCATGGAAAGGGATTTAGCCGCGCTGGTCGCAGCGACGTCCAGTTTCTTGAGATGGTAATTGGCGAGGGCCTTGTAATACCACAGGTCCAGTGTGCCACGCGGATTCAGTTCCAAAGCGCGGTTCATTTCGTCGTTCAGCTCTGTCCATTTGCCGGCCTGCGCAGAAAGCGGGGCCATCTGCTCGTAAGGCAGTGCGAATTTGGGATCAGCGGTCACGGCCTTCGAGAATGAGCTAAAAGCGGCTTCGGATTTGGAACTCGCTTGAGTCTTTCCGAGCTGGTACCACGCTTCGGCGAATCGAGGATAGACGTCGACGGCCTTCTGGAGTTCGCGCTCGGCACGGTCAGGCTTATTCTCGAGCCACGCCTCTCGCGCTTTCTCGAACGCTCTCATGGCAGCCTTGGGAGCAGAGGCTGTGGTTACGCTCACCGCGCTGCCGGCTGATCCTTCTTCGCGCTTCAGCGTGATGGTGCCGATGTTGGGATGATCCAGCACTCCGCGATCCACAATGGTGAGTTCGGAGGAGTCAAAACCGGGCAACACTGCTGAGACCTTGCAACCGGCGTATCGCGTAAGCAGTGACTTCTCTGTGCCGACGTAGGTTGTGGAACCGATAGCCTGGGGAATACCGATTACGAAAACGCCGCGGGAATCGGTTTTCGTAGTGTAACGAGCTTCTCCGTCGCAGGTTACGCTAACGCCGATCGGGTCCCAGGGAAGCGCGCCACTCGCCAGTGTCACGTTACCTAGCAAGCGATCTCCGGTGCGTCCTAAGTCGGAGGCTTTGTACCAATCGCGTGCCAAATATTCACTTGGGTCGCTCGCGGTGGTTGTCGGCGTCGCTGCGGGTTGCGCTGGCTTGGAACCTTGCGCGAAACAGCAAACCTGGGGGACAAGAAGACCTGCGACAAAGAGCGAGAGTGTCGCGTTCCTCATAACTTTACCTGGTAACTCGGATTATGATCCTTTTAAGCGTCCTGCGAAAGAATAATTTCCCTGAGGCGAACTTTTTCCGGCGCTTGGATTAATGAGGATAGGAGCTGGCTTGGACTTGATATTCACTTCAGGACAAACCCGTCACTCGTCCCACTCTTCCACGTAGTGCCTTTTCGCGGTGATGCCGGTGGTTTCAGAGGAACAGCCGCATTGGCCACACAAAATGGGTAGCGATTCCCCGTCTAGTTCTTCCTGGTTCTTTTCGGACATGACGCGACAGATCACTATCGGGGAACGGCAATCGGGACAAGCGAACAGCAGCGTGTGCACGAATTGCGTAAGCACCAACCGGTCTCCCGATTCAGCTGTCATTTGAAACATCCCCGCAGCCCCACCATACTCGGATGCGGGTGCCATTGCAATTATGGATATCATTTGATATCCAGCTCGGATGGCGAATCGCGCGGCACTTCTCATCAGCTGCTCGAAACGAGATGCGGAAACCATTCGCATGCGTGCGCATTTTGAGCGCCGCTCCGTCAGCGGTTGTATGTTGCATATACTCGTTCGTGCGGTCCGGTTCGAAGAGCTGATTTTTTCGCAACTCAATCGGCTCGCAGGCCTGGACTGCAGTGTCTGGAACGCTCGGTTCCTGCCCTCGGAAGCAAAACAAAGATTTTCCTGCGGTGCTCCTCGGAAGAAGTCGAACGAATATACGAACTGCCGCAAAGCGCAGGGATGCCACCATCAGCAAACTTGTGATGTGTTGCCTTTCACGTTCACGGAATGTGGAAAACACCCCGCCGCAAGATCTGCACGCGTAGATGAATAGCGACTCGCAGTTCGACGCGATGATCGCTGCGCTTCGCGCCGCATACGCTGCATTCAATCGCGGCGATATTGACGCCGCCTTGACACCCTTCGATCCGCAGATTGAGTGGACCGAACCGCCGGAATTCCCTGGCGGCGGCACTTACCATGGTCGCACAGGCGTAAAACAATACCTGACACAATCCAGAGGCGCTTGGGCCGAGGGCAGGAGCGATCCCGAGCGTTTCATTAAGGCCGGCGACCGCGTCGTTGTGTTTGTTCACGCAAGGGTTCGACCTAAAGGCAGCGACGAGTGGCACGATGTGTATCTCGCGGATGTCTACACATTCCAGAACGGCAAAGCTATCCATATGCGGGCCTTCTCCAATCGGCGGGAAGCGCTGCGTTGGGCAGGAGTGGAGGAGTTGAATCCTTGACGTGAAACTCCGCTTGGGTGGGCTCCGCACCCGTTAATCCCTGCAGGAATCGCCGTATTGTTATTCCGCATCAGCGACGGGACACTGCCGTTGTCTTATAGTTTCGCCAAGAAAGGATTTTCCGGTGAGCCATCAAATCGGTGACCGTTACACCTGTTCGGATCCAAATTGCGGTTGCGAAGTTGCGCTTGAGCAGCCTTGCAAGGTGCATCGGTTTCCCCTCGGTCTGTCAGGCGAAGGTCTCTTTGGCACCACCGGTTCGGGACGCAGCGCCACCGCCAGCGGGCGGTATGAAAGCGCCACCAGCATCCCGAACGAACCGCGCCCTATTTCTGGGGAACCAACGCAGGAGCGTTTTCTCACTGGCTTCTGCGGAAGCCGGATGCGACTCTCCACTCAGAGTTCCAGAGCGGTCAGCGCGCGATAATCATCGCCACTTCACACTACGAACCGTCGCTTATAAAACCTTCCAGCCCCAGACGTCTTGCGCTTCGAGATGCCTGAGCTCATACCGGTCGCCGCCTTTGACGCGCACACGGAAATAAGTTTCTCCGGGGGCATACCAGCGGTCTTCCACTTCTTCAACCTCAAGCGTCCGCTCTCCCAGTTTCAACCGTGTTGGCCGTTCGTTGGCTTTGTAACCAGAATAGCTCTCCACCTTGACGCTGAGGAGTGGCACATTCCGCATTCGCCGCTCATCATCCGCCATTGCTCTTGACGACCGCCCTTTCCGCGTTCCATGCGGCACCAAAAAAAACGATGACCGCCGAAAGTTGCATCCACACCAGCAATCCAATCACTGCCGCCAGTCCGCCATACACCACGTTGGCCGGCATCTTCCTCACATAAACCCCAAACAGCGCGTTCGCCAGCCACCACAGCAGTGTCGCCATCGCCGCTCCCGGCAATACTTGGCTCAAATGCTTTTCGCGTGGCCGCGCCACCCAGTAAATCACCGTCAGCGCGAGCATCGCCAGCACCATCGCCGCCAACGGAAAAAATATAAGCCACATTCCATGCACGGGCGCGTTTCTTCCCAACTCGCCCGTCAACCAATGTCGTAACGGCCTGCCAAATACTCCCAAAATTCCAGCAGCCACGATCGGCGCCATGGTGATCAGCAGCAACAGCAAACCACGGAACTGCCGGTGTAAGAACCCGATTCGTTCTTCATCGCCATATATCCGGTGAATTCCCTCCATCAGCAACTTCATCACCTGCGTTCCGCCGATCAACGCCCCGGCCGCTCCCGCCAGCGCATACTTCCACACGTCCGGCCCGCGACGGTTCAGGAAGTCCGCAACAATTCCCTGGCTGCCGGGCGGCAAAAAGTCCGTGAAATTCCGGAATGCCTCGAGGGTTCCGCTTTTGTTCCCGATCCACGTCGACGCAAATCCCACCACCAACAGCATCGTCGGGAAAAATGCCAGAAACACGTTGTACGCGATCGCCTGCGTAATCGTGCTGCACTGCGGATACACTCGCCCCACCATTCGCCACAATCGATTCGTCAAATCGCCCCCTACCTTGCCCGTATTATAGCCATTCGCCCCGCTTCTTTGCTTCCTACTTCTGCGTTTCCCGGCATTTCCGATCCAAGCTCACAAATCCGCACGAAGTATTGTACCCTCGCGATCGAACGCTCTATTCTTCCCCATTCCCCGCTCGGGAAATATCGTGTCCTGGCATGGTAAGCTCACGTTTTGCGCCCATACCGGCTGTTCTTCCGACCGCCGCCCAGCCCTTTTTTTCAGGACCAGAGGTCACATGATGAAAGCTCTGCGTTTTTACGCGTTCGCTGACAACCTCCAGAATCTTTCTGTCGAGCAGATGTCGGACCTACCCGTCCATCCAGGCGAAGCCAAGATCAAAATCGTCGCCGCTTGCGTCAATCCCAGCGACGTCAAAAATGCCCAGGGCCACATTCCCGCCACTACGCTTCGGCGCACGCCCGGACGCGACTTCGCCGGTATCGTCATCGACGGCCCCGAGAATCTCCTCAATACCCAGGTTTGGGGCAGCGGCGGTGATATTGGATTCATTCGCGACGGCAGCCACGCTGAATTCCTGGTCATTCCCGCCGAAGCCGTTTCTCCCAAACCTCGCAACCTCTCCTTTGAACAAGCGTCCTGCGTCGGCGTCAATTTCCTCACCGCCTACCAGGGACTCTTCCGCTGCGCCAACCTAAAGCAAGGTGAAACTCTACTCGTAATGGCGCGCAAGGTGGTGTCGGCTCCGCGGCCATGCAACTCGGGCAAACACACAGTGCCAAGCTTATCGGCGTCGACCGCAAGCCCCTTCAGACAGGTAAGTTCGACGGGCTCGATTTGATTGGTTATGTGGACACCTCGGAGTCCAATCTCAAGGAAGCCGTGGACGAACTTACCAAGGGTCAAGGGGTGAATGTCGTTTTCGATTGCGTTGGCGGCGAACTGTTCGAGCCCGTGCTCTCCACCCTCCGGGAACTAGGGCGCCACGTCGCCATCACTTCCGTGGGCACAACACGCGTCAGCTTCGATCTTGTTAATTTTTATCATCGCCGCCTTACTCTTTTTGGCGTCGACTCCCTCGCTCACACCGTCACCAATGGCGCCAGCCTTCTCTCTTCCCTCACTCCACTTTTCGAAGCAGGCCTCCTCAAGCCTTCACCTATCGCCAAACGCGGCTCGCTCGATGATGCGTTACAACTCTATTCCTACGTCGCCGCCGGCAAACCCGGTAAAGCTGTCTTCGCACTTCCCTCCACAAGCTAACCTCCCGTCGTTGCACCCTGTGCAAGCTCTGTTCGTTGCTTTTTCTTCCGTCGTTCCCAGTTTCCCTCGACGAGGAGCAATGAAATCCGCGCTTCACGCACTTTTTCTGACGCTCTTGCCAGCAGCCTCCATTCCCAAATGTTGGGTATCCGACCCGTCGCCGGACTCGTCGTCAGACTTCTCAGCGGCTGACGCTCCACAATCCGGCTCATCGTCTCAGGGCGGCTTCTTTCACGATTGGTTTTTCGATGGTGGCAGAGACCAAAGTGAGCAGCCACACTGGATGACTCCGCTGGCCACGACAACGCCGCGGTTGGAACAGGAATTCCGGTACGACATACAGACGCAACCGCACAACAGCGGCTTGGTCACGGACAATTTCGGCGCGAGCAAGGGTTTTGAAATTATTCCCCTGAAACGATAGGAAGTCATCCTGGCTATTCCCCGTTACATCGTGGAACCCGGATTCCGTCAAGGACAGCTTTGGCGACTAGCGGTTCTCAGACAGAGTCCGGTATTTCACCAGGAACCCAGGAGCACGGAACCTATCACTCGCATCACTCTTAAACGCGGGTGATTTTCGCATAGTCTATATGCTTGGCTGATGCTGCAGGCGTCTACTTCTTTTCCAACATGACTTCGGTGGACTTGATCACCGCAGAGACAGTGTCTCCGACCTTGAGTTTCATTTCATCGGCGCTGCGCTTCGTAATTACACTCTCGATTAGGTTCTTGCCCACGCGCACGACCACATGGGCCATCACTCCCCCGAATTGGAGTTCCACAATCTTGCCTTCAAGGCGGTTCCGCGCAGACAATGTCATGGACAGAGATTACCGCGAGCACTTTTAATCGTCCACTCTTTCCTTTCTTATTCTAAGGCGCCAGATTTCCACAGCCATACACAGATTTGCACAGGAAACTAGGGTGGATACCTATTGCCAACGCCCTGCGCTGGGAATAGTCTGACGCCAGATTGAGCCGAAGAGCCTCAAAAACTCTGCGGCGCAATTGAAAGAGGGCGCAAAAATCGCAAGATTCGAGCGCCCTCTATTTTTTTATCTGGCTCAGGTTGCTCCCCTGGACTGTTCAAAATCAACGCTTGAGCGAGGTAAACTGTCCGGAATGTGCCATTCTTCCAGGGAAAACTTTGTCGATGTATCCGCCTGTCAATCCGACTCTGCCCGTCATTGCAACCCACCTGTTGGCACTTCACCTGATTGTTGTGGGTCCGATTCTGGACTATTTTGAAACGGGCCCACTGAGGACCCGCCGCGTCGCTTGCGCTATTATCGGTTCAGGTTCGTTTGGCTTTGGATGGCAACCGCTGTGGCGTGTTGGGCGCAAGGCTTCGGAGATCTCACGACCTTGGGTCGTTTAGGCATTCATGTGAAATGGTTACCAGCGCATGCCTGGGTCTGGTGGCTATTGGCGTCGCTCGTGGTTGTGGCCGTAATTCTGCACTTGGTTCTGCCGGTCTACGGGCGGCCAAGGCCGGCTGTTGGTTGATCCGTTTCGGATTTGCACAGGTTTGCACAGAAATGCACAGCAAAACTGTTAGAGACCACTTGCCAACCAAAAATAGGAAGAATAGAGTGATGCCAGATTGAGCCGGTAAGCCTCAAAAACTTCCCAGCACAATCAAAAGAGGGCGCAAGAGCCGCAAGGTTCCTGTGCCCTCAATTTTTTTCTGCCGGTGGGAATTCGCCCGTATCCGGCCGCACAGTCGCTTATTCTTCGAGTCTGCTACGGGAGACACGCACCGCTTCCACTTCCTCGGAAGAGACTTCCTTGTCGGGAATGTTCAAAGACTTCAACCTGTAATACATCACGTACAAATTCTCGATTTGTTTTCTCTGTTGGAAGATTGCCGCTGACACAATCATTGCCATTACGCTGTACGCCAAAATGTATCCCGCCACCATTAAAGGCGCATTCGGGGTATTTGCGTAAGGCCCGTAGCCACGCAGAGAACCCCAAACCGCAAATCCGCTCATCAGGAGGCACGCTCCGGATACCTCCAGCGGACAAAAGCGAATGGCCGCCCAAAACAGAAACGGGACGCTAAAGAAGAGCTTGGGGACCCAGGAGACAATGGGGGGGCCGAAATTCAGCACACAGATCGCTGTGAGCCCCGCAAGCAGGATGGTTGCTTCACACCATTCTGTCCAGCTCAAAGAATGATGGCGATGCACCAATAAAAGCACCAGGAACGGCGCCAATATCACGGAACCCAGAAGGTCCCCTACCCACCAGACAGACCAGACATTCCAGAACCCAGACCATTTCGCCATGCCACCCAAACAGAGTAAGCCGACGCCCACGGTCGCGCAGAAAGTCGTCGGCACGATTCCCGCCAGGACAAAAAAGCGCAACACACCTTTCGGAGTAAAAAAAGCATCCACCCCATTCGCAAATTTCTTCACCAAAAATACGGCGATCATCACCTCCAACATATTTCCAAAGGCGATGCCTAATGCGATTAAAGGCATTCCTGTCGTTGTCAGATTGACCAGAAACCCTCCAGCGAAGATCCCCAGGAGCGCCTTGTTGCCCTTGATAAAGAGCGCCGCCAGCGCGATACCCGCGGGAGGCCAAAACGCCGTTGCGTCGGGGTTCGGTATAGCCAACTGCTGTCCGAATTTTCCCGACACGAAGTAGGCGATTGTGATGACAAGAAAAAGCAGAATATTCCGAGGGTTGATGGCGGACGCCGTTACGCTTCGGATGGACTCAACTTGTCTGGCAACGAAACTCTTCCCACCGGACGTCGAGATCATGGAGACTTCCTCCTGCCCGTTTCTATGCCTGAACGGGATGAGCTTCGCACTGATTTTGGCACAAGATGACAATCTTCGGGTGGCAGGGTCAGAGATTGGGAAGTGGTGGGAATTACCGGGCGCGAAGGTGTGATTGTGTCTCCTCTCCATAGCTAGAACCTGCGAGTTCCTGTTTGCAGATGGAGAATGCTTGAAAGAAACGGCGGCTACCGCTCTACGCGAGAACTCACCGTCTCTCCCGAAGCGCTACAGTATACGCTTATCCGCGATTAGCCAAGTCGTGTCAAGTACCGCGACAGACACCATTTAACGTTCGTGTGACTGCCAAGTAATGAGAACAAAGAGAAGTCTGCACTTGAATAGCCCCTCAAGTTCTGGTTGTATAAAAAGGGCAGAATGAGGTAGCTTGTCCCGCACGGAGATAGAACATGAACCTCGGATCACGAATTCGCATTGTGCGAGAAGAAAAAAAGCTGTCTCAAGGCGACCTGGAGAAGCGGACTGGCCTGCTGCGCTGTTACATTTCGCGCGTGGAGAATGGACACACCGTGCCATCCATCGAAACGCTGGAGAAAATTGCCGGCGCTCTGGAAATGAAGCTCTATCAGCTGCTTTACGATGGCGACGAACCTCCCAAGGAGCTGGAACCAAAAAGCGATCTTTGGGGAAGCTCGGGGAAAGAAGCACGATTTCTCGGAAAGTTTCGACAAATATTGCCGAGCATCACGGAAAGCAATCGGAAGTTACTGCTTTTCGCAGCATCGCGGCTCGCAACTGCAAAGAGATCTCGTTCCTAAAGCTTCCTTAGAGGGCGCAAGAACCGCGAGGTTCGTGCGTCCTCCCGATTGTCTCTACCTCACCTGGCGTCAGAATTGATGTGATGCGACACCGGAAGAGAAATGCGATTGCGGTGTTTGTGGTGGCGCTGCTGTTGTATGCAGTTCAAGCGGGACTGTGGGCGCGATCCGCAAGTCACGCACGGTCGGAAACCGGCAAACAGAATATAGAAGGCCACCATCCACCGAACGAGATGGCGGGAATGCCGGCCACGTTTCTATTTGTTGTGGCGGGAGCCATTGCGGCCATTCCGGTACGAGAAATGGCCAGCAAGCGATTCAGATAAGCGGCTAGAAGGATCGCGTCACATTCGTTCAGCAGTTCCCTGCTCACACATTCAATCGCGCGCGGAAGTCACGTTCTGCCCAATGTCGGCACGCCGTTCTATACTCAGGTGTACGTGCCACAAACTTGCCAGGAGTTAGCCACGGTTGCGAGCGAGCCGACGAACATCCAATGAATCTCAGGGAAGCAGTGCCGATGGCGAACGGAACACGAACGCCACAACCATATGGGATGGGATCGGCTTTCCGTCATATGTTGCCGCGCTAAAATTCCAATTCCTCAAAGCGCCGATAGCCGAAGCCGTCAGCGGCGCAACGTCACGAAGAGTCGCGACGTTGGCGGCGTTGCCATTCGCGTCGAGCTGAACGTCCAGGACCACCGCTCCCTGTGTTTTTGCCTTGGCAGGATACGGCGCAAAATTGGCCGTGTTCAGCTGCGGTGGAAGAAAGGCCGGATCCTTCCTAGAGATGGGCTGAACCTGCGCTGGCGGCGGCAGCGGAATATTGTCCGCTCCAAGAAAACCAGGACTGTACACGATGTTGATCGTAAGCATGGATGCTACCGGCTTTCCATCCAGCGTAGCCGGCGAATACATCCAGGAGCGCACCGCCGCTGCGGCCTGCGCAGACACCGAGGAAATGTCTCTCAGAATTCCCACGCCCGTCACTTGACCTGTATTGTCCAACTCTACCGAAAGCGTCACCACGCCCGCGTCGAGGCTGCTCGTGGGGTAGGGAATGTTCCCAGCTTTGCTCAAGCTTGCCGGAACGAAATGCGCCGGCTCTTTTGCCTCACATTTCATCGCGCATACCACAACAAGCATCGCCAGAAGCGCGCTTGTGGAAAGGTCGAAAATTCTCTTCATCGCTATACTCCTCAGGGCTCTAAAAACAGAGAGCACCTACAGGGTCGTCGCGGACCCGGATTCTGCGAGACTGACCAGTTTCATCAGAAAGCGAGCCTGCGTTTTGACGACAAATGGCGGTTCTCAACCCAAAACCAATCGTCGCGGTAGTCACAGTGGTGAACGCTTTGGTCATGCCCTGCCGTTGCTCGCTCGAAAGTGTGCCCACTACACATTATCCGGACACTAGAAGATGTGTATTGTCAAAAGTAACAGACAACTTTAAACGAGCGCTCTCAAGCCCTGAAAAGCACGACCTATGAGGCATTGGACGTGCACAAGCTGGGATTCGCGGTATAGAAACCTCGCGGTATCTTTCTAATGGCTTGCCCTAGTCGAGGAACGTAAACTGGTAGACATCGTGATCGAGCAAAAAATTAATGAATTCTTCGGCGATGCCGAGTCTACTGGCTTTGGAACGGGCTGGTGGAGTGGGATACTGTCGGCCTTTTTTGGATTTCTTTCCTTCGGGGGAGTTTTGTGCCTGCATTTCCCTCAGCTGCTGAGCTCTCCTGAACTGCGTCCCCATTATCCGATGCAAACCATGCGCGTCTTAATCCAATGCCTCATAGTGGGGGCAATTTTATTCGGAATCATTTCTTCGATTAAGCGCAAGAAAAAGATTTTGGCATTGACTGGAATACTGTTTGCCATCGCGGCAACGGCTTTGGGCGGATCGAGCGTACAGATTAACGGTACCTTGCACGATGGGGCGGCAATCGGCCTGGACTGGTTTCTGCTTGATTTATTTTTGATGGCACTCATCTACGTGCCACTCGAAAGAATCTGGCCGCAGTATCCACAACAAGGAACATTCAGGAACGAGTGGACTTTGGATGTGGTTTATTTCATATCCACCCATCTCCCTCTGCAAATTTTGTCTTTTCTGATTTTATTGCCCGCCACCCAAGCCACAAAATATCTGGGCGTCCCGGCGCTTCAGCAATTTATCGCTCGAATGCCCTGGTTGTTGCAATTTTTTCTTGCCGTTGTAGTTGCAGACATTGCTGAATATTTTATTCATTTGGCTTTGCATAAGGTGCCTTTTCTATGGCGCTTCCATGCCGTTCACCATTCTTCGAAGGCGCTCGATTGGATCGCGGGCTCACGCTCCCACTTTGTGGACGACACGCTTGTGCGCGGATTTATCCTTGTTCCTCTCATGCTTGGCTTTTCGCAATCGATCATCCTGGCGTATTTGATCTTTGTTACCCTTCACGCTACGTGGACTCATTGCAACTTCGGTCCCAATGCAAAATGGCTGGAAAAGTTTTTGGTTATGCCCAGATATCATCATTGGCACCATACTTCTCAAAAAGAGGGCATCGACAAGAACTTTGCGATTCATTTTCCGTGGATTGATAGACTTTTGGGGACTTATTACTATCCGGATGAATGGCCGCAACATTACGGTCTTGACGGCGAAGAAATTTCACCTGACTTTTTCAGGCAAACGATGGATCCATTTACAAAGAAGAGGAAGAGCGTCTAGAAATTCAGTGCTCCTAATGGAACGTCCTCAGGCACCTCAGCACCCTTTGCCGTTGCTTTCACCAAGCCACAATATTTCATAAGTTTGACAGTTACAAATCCAAAGTCGTACTCAGATTTGTCGTGGCTTAGCCGCAGAAGACCCGGATAGTGGTGATGGTTGTTCTGCAAGCAAGCGCTGAAGGTTGCCGTTACCGGTAGCCACTCGCCAATATTCATGGCGTTGTCTTCTTCATCGTTATACCGCCGGTATCCAAATTTTCGAGTGTGGGTCCAATAGTTTTGAATCATATTGACCCACAGCGCAAAAATTCGCATTCCAACCCACATCACGAGCGCAAACCTCAGATCTCCCACCAACTTCCACAAGAGATAAAAACTAAAGGCTTGTGCAAATATTGCAAAAAACGGGTTCGCAACGACCCGAAAAGTCGGAGACTTTAAGATCTTGTCGCCAGCCACATTCTCAACGCATTGATACGGCATTACACAGAGATATAGGGTTCGCCAAAAGTCATCGCTTGAAAGCTTATTGGGATCCCCAGGATGGTCAGCATGCGTATGATGCAATCGATGGCGATTCACCCAGGCGATGGGATCCACATAGATCCCGAAGGAATTATTCACGACAGTCACGGCTTTTATGAACCATTCCTTATAGTCGAGTGCACGATGAGCGATTCCCATATGAAGGACATCGGCCAAATACAACCCGGCAAGAAACCAACAAAAGACAAAATAAGCGGCGCCCATCACCATTCCCGTCCAAGGTCCTAAATGAGCTGGGGCGAAATACACGCAAGCCAGCAAGTAGAAAAAAATAATCAGATAGCCGCTGACATTGTATATTTTCATGGTCACTCCCGTTGCGTTATTCAAGCAGAAATGGAAGCTCCTTTCAAATAACAAGTTATAGTCGATGAAGCCTATAGCCCGAAGTTGTTCACGGCACCTAACTATTTTGTTTCCGGTTCCTGGTAACGCAGCGACTCCCAACGCTCCCCGCGCTTCACCCCGACCGCGAGTTTCAGGACGGGACTTCGGCCGTTGATCGAGGGGAAACTTGCCGACGCGCGATACCGGAGCAGCGCGGCATTCGCAGCAATCGGAGTAAGCTTGAACTCTCTGCGCGAGTAGGCAAGGAGAGTGACCTGGCTCATGGAGTCTACCGCGCACTGCTTGTCGCACTCTCCCGTACCGTCCACAGACACGCTGGTGTAGTCGTCGGCTAGCAAATCAACAAGAGCTTTCTTGTCCCTGTTCTCGAACGACTCCCATACGGCTCTTTCCCTTTGTTCCAGGATGGATTGCAACGTTGCTGGCGTGGAGGCTGCATTCTTGCTCGCTATCTTTTGTCCCGGCGTCTCCGCCAGGACGCCCCAAATCGCGACGCCGAAAGCCAGCGGCGAGATGAAACAGACGGACCTGGAAAGTGCCATGATGCCCTCCAAACGCAGGAAGCGGATACCGATAAATGTTTTATGGAAGTGTTGTGGCTGCCTTTGCGCGTAGCGCGAGAAGCTCCAACACCACCCGGTTCTCTGCCTGAGCAAGCTGCTCGACCGATTGGCCGTTTGCCTCCTTCAGCACGCCGTCGATCACTGTCTGCATCAGTGCCGGCGTAACGTCGGGCATTTCGAGTTTCTTCATTTGGCCCACGAAACCATCCATGAAATGCTCCACAAAGTGATGGATTCCCCCAGGCCCGCCGCCCAAATGCCACTGCAGGCTAGGGCCTATCACACCCCAACGAAGCCCCGGCCCATAGCACACGGCGATGTCTGCATCCTCCACACTGACGACGTGGCGGAGATTAGTTTTTGCACAGGTTTGCACAGAAACGCACAGGGAATGGGAACGAGACCACTTGCCAAGAATGGGCGTGGAGAATAGAGTGCTTTCAGATTGAGCCGGGAAGCTTTAAAAACTTGCCAGCACAATCAAACGAGGGCGCAAGAGCCGCAAGGTTCCTGCGCCCTCAATTTTTTTGTGCCGACCCTTAGCCATCTACTATGACGGCGATTTCGAGCCGCCCATGAGGTGTTTTCGATTTCGCCGTTGGATGGGAGCCCGATTAGATTCAAAATCGCCTGCGGTTCGGTCCGCGAGGTACAGGTTGCAAAAGCTGTTTTTCTGACGAAGACCCGCATGGCACGAGAAACGGAGAGCAGAAACGGGAGTAGAGTAGAAAGAACGGAGGAATGAGATGAAGAAAAAATGGATTTGGGCGGGAATGGTGACCGCGGTGGGAATGGCGGCACTGGCGTCTGGGCAGGGATTGCCGCCTGGGCCGATGACAACGCCAACGATGAACGTGGGACCAGCAGCGGCGGAGAAGGCAACAAATCCCACGCCGAGTCCGGCGGCAAAAAATCAGAGTCAAAAAACGGCGATAGGAGTGGGACCGGCTTCGGTGAAAGCCTCCGGACCCTCGGCATACTGGACAGACCTGGTGGACATCGACGGCGACGGAGTGGAGGAAGACACTCAGTTCCTGTTCGATAAGCAGCGCGGAATGCTGTACACGTATAAGCGGGACGCTTACCAGTGTGGGAACGGAACCTCGCAAAACGGGGATGTGCTGATGGGAATTTACACTCAGGGAAACAGCGCGGGAAGGCCGATGGGGTCGGGATGGTACGTGGTTGCGGTGAAGGCGGGGCAATGCGGCGAGAAAAAAGCAGGGCTGTTCGGCTGCCGTTTCGACGCGAGCGGGAAGCCGACGACCTGCGGGGCGGCGAAGGTAAAAGAAGAGTCAGGCGAAGTAGAGGTGGTAGTCAAGAAGTAGAGGAAAGTTCAGATGTCTTGATGCAAACTTAGGGTCTCGGAAGACCCGGGGCTTGTTCAGCTGGAACTCTACGCTTCCGTCTCTGCCAGGAACTTTGTATGGCTTTAACTCCAGCCCAATACATGGCGAGGGTAGCTTCTGTAAGTGTTTTGCTGTTCGGTTTATCTTTCCCCGTATCCGCTCAGCGTCCAAGCGGCCGCACGGTTGCTGACATTCCCACCCCGCAAACGAATCCGATCACGGTGAAGATCTGCGTTCGGGATTCGAGAGGACTGCCGCTGGAATTCGCAGCGTTTGTCAGGCTGTATTCCGTTGTTTCACGCTTCGACGTGAAAAGCGCGACAGGCGAGGGCTCCACCGCAAATTTCCCAAACGTTCCACCTGGCGAGTATGAGGTCGAAGTTCGCGCTCAGGGCTACCAGACCGCCTCTGAAGCCGTAAACGTGGTCAGTTTTGGCGGCGATGTTTCTGTGTATCTGTACCTGCAAAATGAGACTGGTGACGCGGTGAACAACGTCCCGGGCAAGAAAGTGGTGATGGCTCCAAAGTTGCGGTACGAGGTGGAAAAGGGGCTCAGCGTGATGCAGAAAAAGGACTACGCCGGGGCGCGAACCCATTTCCTGAAAGCTTCTCAAATGGCGCCAGCTAACCCGGATGTGCTTTATCTTTTGGGGACCTCCGAACTCGGATTGAAAAATATAGACGCCGCCAAATCTGATTTTGACAATGCGCTGAGATTGGAGCCTTCCAATCAACGGACTCTTCTGGCTTTGGGAGATGTCGAGTTGCAATCTGGCGACGTTTCCTCCGCGATCCTCATCCTGGAAAAGGCGTTTGATCTGAATGGCGCGGATTGGCGCATTCATTATCTTCTGGCGTCTGCCTATTTCCGTGCCGGACGGCCGTCGGAAGCAGAAATGCATGCGTCGAGAGGAGCGGCCCTGGCAAAAGAGAAAGGCGCTGCAATTCTGTATCTTCTGGGAGAAATTAAGTCCGCGGAGGGCAAAACATCCGAAGCCAAAGAAACATGGGAACGAGTCCTGGCTGAATTTCCAAACGACCCCATCGTTCAGGAAACCAAAGGCAAACTCGAAGGAACCGCGGGTGTTTCATCGGTTGCTAAGCGGCCGGCGAACGCGATTGCAAAACCGCCAGCACCTCAGGTGACGCCCGCGGGACTAATTCCGGTCGAGGAACATCCCTGGGCTCCCCCCGACATCGACGCCAAGGAATACCGGATTGCGAGCGATGCCGCTTGCGACATCAACGAAGTTCTTGCTCGCGCGGACCTTCGATTGAAATCCCAATTAATGAATTTTGAAAAATTTACCGCTACCGAACGCATTGAACATCAACAGGTGGATCGCTATGGTGTCCCTGGGCCCGTATTCAGCAAAGAATTCTCTTACATTGTGTTCGTTCGCAAAATTCCGCCGGACACGTTTTATCTTGAGGAAAACCGCGCGGAAGGAAACGATCTCTCCGCCTTCCCAACTCCCCTTGCGACTACAGGTTTAAATTCGCTGGGGATTTCGGTGCTTAGGGCCTCCTCGGCCAAGAATTATGAGTATCTATGCGAGGGACTGACAAATCTCCGAGGCGAAGCTACCTGGCAAATTCGCTTTGAGGAACGGAAAGGTGCAAACAGTTCGACACGCCAGTGGAGGAAGAAGGGGCAGATCGTGAATATTCCCTTGAAAGGCCGCTTCTGGCTGACGGCAAGTAATTATGACTTGCTGCGAATTGAAACGGATTTGGTAAGACCTTTACCAGAACTCGAGCTGAGTTTGGACCACCTGATCGTGGATTACGGGCCGGTAAGTTTCGAGAACGGCAATGTAAGACTCTGGTTGCCGTGGTCCGCGGAAATGTTCATGCAATTGCATGGCAACCGCTACCATCACAAACATTACCTGACGAATTATTATTTATTTTCGGTGGAAACCTCACATACAATTGGCGCGCCGAAAAACGCCACCGGCGATAAGAATCAATTGTCACCTGACGCCGAGGCCGGTCCCTGATACACGCGTGGACACAAGTATCTGCTGCGCGGGAGCCTCCGGGTGCTCCAGATCCTTTCTCCAGATGTTGAGCACGGGCCTTTGAATTTTGCTTCGGTGTTTACTCGCTCAACGGGCGACGGTGTTGGTGGTTAGAAATACGGTGTTGCTGCCCCCGTGAACCTGGAGAGCTTTAACGCAGAGGGCGCGGAGACGGGGTGCGCCGCCAAAGTGGTAGAGGGCTGAGTGTTTGCACAGGTTTGCACAGAAATGCACAGGAGAAGGAAGCGAAACCACTTGCCAAGGGTAAGTGGGAAGAATAAAGTGCCGACAGATTGAGCCGGGAAGCGCCAAAAACTTGCCAGCACAATCAAAGGAGGGCGCAAGAGCCGCAAGGTTCCTGCGCCCTCAATTTTTTTGCCTGAGTTTTGCGGCCGGCATGCCGATTAGATTGCATTTTGCGGTTGGATCGCGCAACAGATTCCATGCACACTTGTCCGTAAGCGTCCGCCGAGTTCGGACGCGGAGAAGACAGGATTTGAGATGGACGATGGTGGCTGAGTAGGCACTGTTTACGTTTGAAGGCGGGTTAAGGCGGCATAATGAATTATGGCCTCAACGGTTTTGGCGAACAGTGGGCGCGGCAGGCAGCGGCTTGATGGAGTGGATTTGCTGCGAGGCTTGGCGATCTTTTTTGTGTTGATGAACCACGTCAACATGCGTTTGTTGATTGCGAAAGTGGCTTACACAGATGGTCTGCCTGACCAAGTTGTGTCTTCATTGGTGTGGAACGGGCAGCGAGGGGTGCAGATTTTTTTCGCGGTATCGGGATTCTTGATCACGTCCACCTCCCTTCGGCGTTGGGGCTCACTGCCTCGAGTGAGCCTTGGCGGTTTTTATGTGATGCGTTTCGCTCGAATCGCTCCGTTGCTTCTGTTGCTGTTGGGCGTGCTGAGCGTGCTGCACTTTGCTGGCCTGCAACATTTCGTCGTGCTCGCAAAAGCGGGAGGGCTTGGGCGGGCGCTGTTTGCCGCGCTTACGTTTCACATCAACGTGCTCGAGGCGCGGCGAGGATACCTGCCCGGGAATTGGGATATTTTGTGGTCGCTGTCCGTCGAAGAGATGTTTTATCTGTTCTTCCCGCTGGTGGCGCGTTTATTCGGCCGGGGAAGGCTGTTCGTTGCGCTTTTACTGGGTTTCGTTGTGGTGGGGCCGTTTGCACGCACGGTGTTCACTCACGGTAATGAGGTGTGGAAGGAATATTCGTACCTGGGAGGCATGGATGCGATTGCATTGGGATGCCTGACGGCGCTTCTGGTGAAGCGATTCCAGTTCTCTCGCGTCGTTTTATGGACGCTGGGCATCGGTGGCACGGTACTTTTGATTTTCAGTTTGTGTTTTTCACTGCAGGCTGAAGCCTGGGGCTTGAGCCGCGTTGGGCTGGATATGACGGTCCTTGCGGTGGGCACGTGCATGGTTATTGCGACTGTTGCCCAAAAAAAGTGGGAAGGCCCGCGAGCGATGAGTCCTCTTCTGAATCTTGGTCAACGTAGTTATGAGATTTATCTGACACACATGTTTGTGGTGTTTGGGCTGTTTCAACTTTTTGTGGTGTATGGGAAACCGATGAAGGGGGTAGCCTCGCTTTTCGTCGTGACGATTGTTGCCGCCGGTCTGTTGGGGGAATTGGTGGCGAGATTCTATTCAGAGCCTTTGAATCGATCAATTCGTGAGCGGTGGCGAGGCGGGAAAAGTGTGGCGGCTGCTTCGCTGAATCTCGAGACGACTGTGCAGGAGGCCAGTGCAAAAGGCTGATGCCGACGAATGAATGTGGGATTTAACATAGCTGGCGCAGAGAAGGCGCGGCACCCGCGGCGATTTCAATGGTGAGGATGAAAGAGCGAGATGCCATTCGGATCCGGCGTTCTGGTTGGCTTTAGCCATGGCTCTTTGGCGATTACGGATGTGCAGGGGCCGTAAGAGCAGATTCGGATTGGACGAGCGGCAGCTTCATGCTTTAGAAGGTGTAGGACTGCACGTAGGATGGAACCCGTAAAAGGCGTGTAAAGGTAGAAGACGGTGCCGGTGGAGAAATCCGCCAGGCGCGCATCCTGGTGGATGAACGTCACCTTATTATGCAGGTTCAGCCGCCGTGCGCATTGGCGGGCACAGTCGATGTAGGCGGCTTCGGACTCAATACCAATGCTGCCCGCGTGGCTACAAATAGAGGCGAGCAAGGAAACGTGGCCCAAGCCGGAGCCAAGATCGACGAGCACATCGGCTGCGGTGAGCGCGGTCATTTTGAGCAGAGTGATGATGTGGCGGGTAGGGGTGGGTTGATAAAACACTTTTTCGGACTCCCCGGAATCCTGTGCGGCGGCGGGTTCTTCGAACTGAAACACCCCGGAGATCAGCTCATCAAGGTAGTCGTAGCCCATGCCGTTCGCAGAGCCGTGTTCATCTTCGGCATGCGGTAATGGATGGACCCAGCGAAGTAAGGTATAAGGCCGAGATCCGCGCTGAATTTCCCCGCGAATGGATTCGTAGAGTTTGCAATTTGCAGCCTCCAGCCTGGCGCAAATTGCTCTGGCGCGGCGATAGAGTTCCGGCTCGATCGAGTCAGGCGCGAATGGCGCTTGCGCGTTGCTGTGGGAGAGATAAGCATCAAGGCGGTCCAGTGCTTTCAGGCGCCGCCGAAGTTGACTCGGCTCGATGAGCGAGGACTCACGGTCCAAATGCGCGAGGAGCCGCCGAAGTGCATCAGTCAAATGTTGTGAACTCCCCTCGTCAGGCGATGCAGATTTGCCCCGGTTTTCGATTCAGAGTACAGCATCGTGCTGGCCGGAGTCGACCCTAGTCACGCGCCGGCTGCTCGGGCCTCACTGGCGGCAGTGGGAACGTAGGGAAATGTTTTTGTCGGTTTCGAGGTCACGGACTCTTTGCCGATGCCGAGGCGAATGGGCGTGTTGGCGGCCAGGGAGAACATGACGTCGGGAGCGTTTTCACTAAGTGTGCGACCGTTCCACTCGGCGAGACCGAATGCAGGAGGTGTGCCGACTTCGTAGGGGAGAATGTTGGGGCAAAATCGGCGTGCGACTTTTTCGCCGTCAGCGCGAGGATCTTCGACGGTTCGATAAGCAGCGACTACAACGGCAAATTGCTTTGGCGACGGAAGGTCCATGAGTGGCGAGATCGTCGGTGGGCGAGCCTGCGTTCAGACGATTGCCGAGATCTTCGTTGTACCGAGTGAACAGCGGATGGATCATCGGGAGGCCCACGCGGTGCATCGAGTGCCAACCGCCGGCGTCTGTCGCTAAAGTAGACACAGCTCATACGCCGATTCGACGATTGCCGCCGGCCTGGGCGAGCAGCTCCTTATCCGGAACCTCTAGCACGATGGAATATACCGTGTGGCCAGCGAATAAATTCTTTTGCGCGAGTTGGATCCCATCCGGAAAGGTTGACTTTGGTGCCATCCTGAAAAGCATGGCCGACGGCGTGCAACACATTAGGCTCGATCCAGAAGGGGTCACCGGCTTTGCCTGCCCAAACGCAGAGACCCGTTGCGGTGTTGAGGAATTCGCCGGTTGTGCCTTGTGCGATCACAGTGCCGGCCGCGTGACGGATCAGCGGCGTCCGCGCCTGTCAAGCGCGATACGGAATAGGTCTGACGCCCGTGATCGTCCCGTTCGTTGAATTTAAAGCGGTAGGTAAGATCCTCACTTGCATCGCCGTTCAAATCTATTTTGAATTCGTACATTCCCTCCGGGTGAGGCAGGGATGGGCCGAAAATTGAGTGGCAGAGATCGATTGGGTGAATCGAGGTAATGGGACATGAGGCTCCTCCTTTGTTTGTTGGGCTGGCCATCTAAACCGTGGACGAGACGGGTATTGGCTTGTTTGGCACAATCCAGGTGATGACCCCGTTTTTCCTCCGGTGCTGGCGGCTGGAAATCGATGCTGTGTTTTTTCGGGGTGGTGGAATTGCGGGGACGGGAAGAATTGATTTGGGACCAATATGGGGCTTGGCAAAGGACGGGGAGATTTTAGCATCGTTGGCTATGGACACACGTTCTGAGGACCTGGCGGCTAGCAATGCGATTTTTGCGTGGTTGCAGGAACGCGAAGAGGAGATGGCGTCGTTGTTGGCGGAGCTGGTTGCGATTCCAACGGAAAATCCCCCGGGCAAACATTATCGACCTTGCCTGGACCTGCTCGAGGCGCGCTTGCGACAAGCTGGCCTGGATTGTGAGCGGGTCGGGCCGCGTGTTTCGAAAGATGGTGGTGAGTATTCTCCTGAAAGTTTGCAGGCAACTTACGGTGGTGGAGAACGGACGATTTATTTTCATGGGCATTACGACGTTGTTCCGGCGCAGAACCCGGCACAATTTCAGCCTCACCGGAAAGAGCACTTTTTGTTTGGGCGCGGGTCGTCCGACATGAAGGGAGGAATCGTGGGGATGCTCTATGCGATCCGCGCGCTGAGAGAAACCGGAGTGGAACTAAAAGGAAAAATTGGGCTGACACTGGTTCCAAATGAAGAAACGGGTGGAAAGGATGGCACGGCGTGGCTGGCGGAAACAGGATTGCTGGGACGCGATGGTATCGGGATGCTGTTGGCGGAACCTACGAGCAGCGTGGTGTGGAACGCCAATCGTGGCGCGATTTCGCTGCGCGTGCGTGTATTGGGCAAGCCTGCGCACGTCGGATTGCAGCATCAGGGTGAAAACGCTTTTGAACGAATGCACACGGTTGTGGGAAAACTGCAAGAACTGAAGCGCGAAGTGGAACAGCGAACCACGAGATTCAATGTTGGTTCGGAGCAAGCCCGTAATTCGATATTGCTGTTAGGTGGGGAGAGTGGCGGCGGCACGAACTTCAACGTTGTGCCCGGGGAATGCTGGTTCACGATAGACCGCCGGTTTAATCCTGAAGAAGACCTGGCCACGGAAAAAAACAAATTGCTAGGAATTTTGGAGGGCTGCAAGCAGGATGGCATTCCATTGGAATGGGAAATATTTCAGGAGGGTTCATCATCGACTTGCGACGAAAATGGGTCGCTGGGTGAGGCGTTGTCCAGAAGCGTCCGCCTGGTAACCGGGAAAGCGCCGCGATTTGAGATGTGCCCCGGACTGTTGGAGACACGTTTCTACGCCAAGCAAGAGATACCGGCCGTGGCATATGGTCCTGGATTGCTGTCGGTATCGCACGGCCCGAATGAATATGTGGACTTGCGGCGAATCCTGTCTGCGGCCGCCATTTATGCACTGACGGCGATGGAAATGCTGAATGGGCGTGACTAGATATTTGCTGGACGAAGGCTTGGCGGGTTGTCCACAGGACGGTCGTGGCACGGCTTTCTTAGTGTCTTCGGAATGCATCTCACAAGGACGTTCAGGAACGGGCGTCGAGATCGGATTCGGCCACGGGAGGTGGGGCCGGCGCGTCTCCTGCTAGGCCCAGCCGCTGGCGTGAGCTGAACATGGGGCCTCGCGCTTCGCGCTGTGGAGCGAAGGCAGACAAACCGAGCGGCTGATGGACATCGTCGTAGATCGCCTCGATGCCGCCGCGCAGAAAATACGTTTCGTGCCAGAAACCGGTACCCCCAGTGTCGCGCAGAAATTGCTTCCACCAGGCGCGGTGAGGCTCTGAACGCGCCCAAGCTTCCAAGGATTGAAAATCGCTCCAGTATTGACGCATGGCGACGTGCGGAGGAAAGAGCGAAACGATCAGATATTCATGCAACAACAAACCTTCGGGCTTAGCGTTCACAGCGTTCTGTATTTTGGGTCCGAAGCCGAGCAGCGTCCTGAGTCCGCTTAGCATATTCACACGCATGCCAAGGTAGACCACCACCAGATCGGGATAGCCGCTGAGATCCACGGTAATGCGCTTGACCGCTCCCGCCATAACAAGCCCCCTGCTTAATTCGAGTTTCGGATTTCCACTTTCTTCTCGTGCGCATCCTACGCTGCCGATGCGCTCGATACAAGGGAATCGCCATTCGCGCACCCTACTCAATCATTGAGTGCAAATCTGATGGCTTGTTGCGGTCATTCGGTGTGCCTTGTTAACTCTTCTGCCGGTTCGACGTGGACAAGGACTTGCACTACTTGCGGCAACGCTCTGAGAACTTCGTCTTCGACCTTGTGTGATATGCGATGTCCTTCGCGGACGCTGATGGCGCCCTGCACAACAATATGAAGATCGACGTAGTAGGTGAATCCCATTTTACGAACGAAGCATTTGTCCAAGCCAAGGACGCCGGAGACATGCCCGGCTATCTCCCTCACCTGGACTTCCAGAGTCCTGTCTGGAGCGATGTCACCAAGTTCAAGGAACGCAGGCCGCAGTTGCTTCCAGGCGTTGTAGAGAATTACCAGTGCCGCACCTAGGGCTGCCCACCCATCGGCCGCTTCCCAACCGGGACCGCCAAGTATCGCGATGGAAATGCCAATGAAAGCGAAGGCCGACGTGAGGGCATCACTTTTGTGGTGCCAGGCGTCGCTTTTGACCGCAAGGCTTCCGATTGATTCGCCGACGGATTGAACGTGCCGGAACAAGAATCCCTTGATGATCAGAACGCCCGCGAGCACGACAAGGGTGTAGGGCGCAGGCGCAGGGTGCGGGGAAAGGATTTCGCGAATGCCTTCGTAAATGATGGCGAATGCAGCCGTCACCAAGGCGAGACTGACAACTACCGCAGCAATGGGTTCTGCTTTTCCATGACCATAGGGATGGTCCGCGTCCGGCGGTTTAACCGCGATTTTCAGGCTAAAGTAAACGACAAAACCACCGAGCATATCCGTGATCGATTCGAGGCCGTCGGCAACGAGCGCAAAAGAATTCCCCAGCAGACCGGCAGTGCATTTGGCCAAGCCTAATCCCAGATTTACGGAGATGCCGAGAAGCGTGGACTTCGTGCCCGGTTCCACACTCTCTTGGGGATTATCGCGCTTCATGGGGAGCCATGAATAGGACGATCACTTCGCCGTCTCTTTGTTTTCCAGCTGCATGGGCTCGCTGAAGGGGAGGTCGATTGTCATGGGGCTGTGATCGGCAATCGGTTCCGGCGGACAATTGTTGAGGTTAACGAGGGTTCGGGAAAAGTGGGGGGCAAAAATGAACGGTCCTTTCGCGTCGCGCGGCCAATCGATATCGTCCTTCACAAAGAACCAATCGAGCTTGAATTTCGCCAGCTTCACGTTCCCCCAGATGAGTTCGGCGTTGAAAGTTGGTTTGAATCCCGCACCTTGCCGCTGATTGGAATCTGCGAGCGTGCCAGAAGTTCCGTTGACGGTGCGCTGGGGAATGCCGCGAAAATCGATGGCTTTACCATCGGCAAACCGGAATTTCTCCAACGAGTTAAAAAAAGCACGCTCCAGATTGGCGGAAGCACCCGGAATATTTGAGGAAGTCGGGTCAATGCGGTACTGGATACCGGAAAGGCTCATTGCCGCTTTAGCTCCGCCGTAAATGAGGCCGACTCCGGTGGCCCATTGGACACCTTTGGTGGTCCAGAAATCGAGGCTGCCATAACGCTTGTACAACATATTTTCAACGCTGGTTGGGGTCGAATCCGATCCAGTAGTGTTCATGTCACCGGCTACGATGACGGGGTTGGGGTTATCGCGCACTTCGTTCAGTAGTTCCGTCATTTGTTGGCGACGGACTTTCGGCTTGGCACGGTTTTCCAGATGCGTGCACGCAATCGTGACGCTGTGACCTGGCGCGTCGGGAACGTCCAGGTCGACGAACAGCGTTGTTCGCTGGCCGCGGCGCACTTCCCGCAGCAGATCTTCGCCAATCAACAGGGCCGCCTTGCGTTTTGCTTTCTCCAGCGGCCGAATCTTGCTCTCTTTGAACCAGTCGTAGCCAACGGTAAATGGAACCAACCGCGCACTGCGAATCGGATAGCGCGAGAGGACCGCATTTCCGTGCAAAGCTTTCAGCCGATCTTTGTCGACCGCAAACACTTGCTCGAGCTGTTGCTGTTGCTCCGTCGTTTCACCGTCGTCAAATGTGTCCGTACCAAGTTGTTTCGGATCGATCTCCAGAAACTCCACTCCATAGGCCCAATTCATGTTCAGAGCTCTAGCCAGTTCGCGCACTACCTCACGGTATTCTGTGCGCTTCACTCCCCAATCGACCTCGTTCAGTATCCACACGTCGGCAGATTTGAGAATTTCGATTTCCTCGGGTATTTTTTCCAGATCCACGGATCGGACTCTTTTCTTGTGCTCTTTCGCCTCTTTGCGCTCCTCTTCCACCTTGGCCATGAAGGCGTCTTTGTTGGTGAGAAACAGTTCGATGTAATCAAGCTCCAGGCCGCGCTCGATGTTCCATAAGGCCACGCGCAGGGAAGGCCCTAGTTTGGGAATTTCCAGCGGTTGCGCACGCACACCGCTCAAATAAGCCTCATTGTTAATGAAGGGAGTGGTCGTGATCACCCGAAGCTTTTCTGTCAACTCCGAGCTCATCTCCTGGTCCAAGCTGAGTTGAACCAACTCGTCATAAGAGAGGAGTTGGGGCTCCGAATCTCGCATGTACTCTTGCGCGAGCGATGAGCTGGTGCAAATGCAACAGACAGCCATTGCCATCAGGATGTGAAGAAATGTAACGCGGGCGGGCGTTTTCATTTGTGGCGGTTTAACCTCCGGGCCGCGCACATCTTAGGTTGTGCAAGAAGCCAAGTCAACAGAGAGAAGACACGGAGAGAAAGTAATGGTGCTTAACCGCAGCGGCGGCGAGCGATGGCGAGTACCGTATAATAAAAACCTTTGTTGCACGAGAATCGCGAGGGATACGACGGGGTGCTGTCTCGACGGCAGGCGATCAGGGCGTTGGCAGCGGCTACAGTCAGTGCGACTGCCGTTGGACTTTATACTTGGCGGGTTGAGCCTCATTGGCTTGAATTCACTCACTCCTTTTTGCGGTTCCGGGGCCTGCCCAGTGAAATTGAGGGATGCACGCTGGCGCAGATCAGCGACCTGCATATCGGTCCACAGGTTGACGATGAATACATCATCGAATCGTTTCGCAGAGTGAAAGAGATCAGGCCGGACTTCGTTGTTTATACCGGCGACTGGATCAGCTATCGCGGGCCGAAGCAGTTTGGTCAACTGCAGCGCGTTTTATTAGAGATGCCCTACGGCCGGCTGGGAACTGTGGGCATTCTGGGAAATCACGATTATGGTTTCAACTGGCGGATGTTGGATGTTGCGGACCGGGTCTCGGAAATTGTGAGCACGGCGGGAGTGACTTTGCTGCGCAACGAGGCCGCTGTTGTTGGCGGGATACAGTTCGTGGGAATCGATGACTTGTGGAGCCCGTGCTTCGGTCCGGGAAAGATTCTTCGAGAGAGGAGCGGTGATGATTCTACGCTTGTACTCTGTCATAACCCGGATGCGGCCGATCTGCCAGTCTGGGGAAATTACCAGGGTTGGATTTTGGCTGGCCACACGCATGGAGGCCAGTGCAAACCCCCGTTTTTGCCTCCGCCACTGTTGCCGGTGAAGAACCGGCGGTATGTGGCTGGCAAAATCGAATTAAGCAGGAGCCGTCGAATGTACATCAGCCGTGGAGTGGGTCACCTGCAGCGGGTGCGGTTTAATGTGCGGCCTGAGATCGCGGTTTTTCGGTTGGAGAGTTGGAAATAGCGGGTAGTCTGTCGTCGGAAGCTAAGAGTTAGGAGTGATCCATGTTGAAATCGGATGTGAATCGGCGGGACTTTTTAAAAATTGCTGCTGGGGCCGGGGCTGCTTTTGCGCTGCCGGCTGCGGGATATGTTGCAGCGTCTCCGAAAATGATCGGCATTCAAGTTGGAGCAGTTTCGTTCGTGGATGAAGGTACGGAGAAAGTTCTGGATGTGCTGCAGGAACGCGCGTGCGTGAATACGCTTTTTCTTGCGGTGTTCACCTACGGTCGGGGGATCGCTGGAAGGCAGATTCCGGGACAGCCGCTGCCGGATCATGGCAAGCAGGAGTACGACTTGAATTTTCACGGCGGGAATTTCGCCACCCCGCACGCGCAGTATTACCAAAACACCGTTCTCAAGGATACGCGCGCGCCCGACCATGGCGACCTGGATATCCTCGCCGAAGTGCTGCCCGCCGCAAAAAAACGCGGCATGAAGGTGGTGTGCTGGCTTGAAGACGTGTTTCGCGGCGACTTGCCGAACATCAAGAAATTGCAGGAACGAGATTTGTACGGGCGGAACGCGGAGACGCTGTGCGTCAACAATCCAGACTATCGAAATTTCCTGACCGGCCTGGTCGAGGATTACTCGCGTTCCTATGACATCGACGGACTTATGTGGGGATCCGAGAGGCAGGGTGCGCTTTGCGACAGTCTGGGAGCGACGCATGATGTGCCGCCAGTCGATCCGGGCCGCGTGACCTGCTTCTGTACGTTTTGTCAGAGCAAGGCGAAAGAGCGCGGCATCAATGTGGAGCGCGCGCGGCAAGGTTTTCTGGAGTTGGAAAAGTACGTTCGTGCTTCGCGGAGCGGCAACCGACCGGTGGACGGCTACTATGTTGAATTCTGGCGGCTGCTGTTGCGATATCCGGAACTGGCGGCGTGGGAAATGCTGTGGACGGACAGTTTGCGCGAGACGTACGCCGCAATCTACAAAACGGTGAAGACAGCGAAGCCGAACGTGCCGGTGGGTTGGCACATATGGCACAACAATTCCTTCAATCCCATCTACCGCGCGGAACAGGACCTTCATGAGCTTTCCAACTATTCGGATTTCATCAAGGTGGTGATGTACAACAACGTGGGCGGCGAGCGCATGGCGTTCTATGTAGACAATATCGGCTCGACACTTTATGGAGATTTGCCCAAACAGGGGCTGCTCGATTTTGATTATGCGGTGATGAATTTCAAGGAAGGCAGCTACGAGCAGATTCCCCACACAGGGCTTTCGGCGGATTACGTATTTCGCGAAACAAAGCGGGCGCTTGCGGGAGTGGCGGGCACGAAAACGCTGATCTGGCCCGGAATTGACATCGATATCCCGACGGAGCCGGGCAACAGTAAGTGCACGCCGCAGAGTGTAAAGGAAGCGGTGCTGGCGGCTTTCCGCGCCGGCGCACCGGGAGTGTTGTTGTCGCGCAAGTACTCGGAGATGCGGCTTGTGGACCTGAGCGGGGCTGGGGATGCGGTGCGGGAATTGAAACTGGCTGAATGAGAATGGGTGGCAGAACAATGGTTTTGGAGGAAGGGCGCAGGAGCCGCGAGGTTCTTGAGACTGCCACATCGTTAGTTGTGGTCGCCGGGCCATTCTTTGTCAATGTCGCAGCAATTTTGCATAGACTTCGGAAATTTTTTGGGCGTCGATGATGAGATAACCTACGCCGGTGGTTGAGCCTGCGTTGTAGACAGAAATACTGACGCATAAGGATTATGTGGCCGACAGTCTCTACCGGGAACTGTAGAATCCGTTCCCGTTTGCAGCAAAGGTGAAAGCAAGGGATAGATGTGAAGTTTTGTGCCGTCCAGGGTTATACTCTTTTCACGCGACATCTGGTCGCCATCGGCGCATTTGCCGAGAAGGAGGTGATCCAGTGAGGTACGGTTTACGTTGATGTAGTATGAGGAGGCGCTTGTGAGTTTTGCCGAGCGCCTCTTTCTTTTTCCCGCCCCCGAATTCCTAATTCGCCTGCGATTTGACGAGATTATTGGGCGTCCATGACAACCCATCGACTACGGAGTGGTTCGGTCGATTTTCACGGACCTGCGGCGCAGGGGTGCTGCCCTATGCGGAAAAATCAGGATGCTGGCAGGGGTGATTGGACTGATTGGGATTGGGTGGTTTTGCGGAGGACAGCTGAGGAGAGTAGGCTGATGACCAGTCCAATGGGAAAGGGCTCGAGGAACGTAATCAGCGAGTTGAAGAGCGGATTTTCGTACATTTCTTTATATTTTTTCAGGTCCTGAAGTTGCGCCTGGACGGCGGCGGCATTGGCGCCGGAGGCCTGAAGCTTGGCGATCATGTGATCGCTGTATTTGTCCATGAAATCATGAAGAAAGTTGAAATAGAGAATTTCCCAAGTCACGACATAGCAGAGGCAGGAAATCAGGGTAATCGAAATGCCGACGGCAAAGGCCTTGGCGAAGGTGATGTGGCCGTTACCGGCATTGTCGCGGTAGGAGCGTATGCCGAAGAATACGAGCAAAAACGAAAGAACAATGGTGGTGTAGCCGATGACCTCGGCCTTGTGATCGAAGCCGATTTTGTCCGCGAACGGAACTGTGGCCACCATCATAAACGAGGAAATGGCGCCGGATATCAGCCCAAAAGTCAGTATGGTCTTTTTCATGGGTGTCTCCGATGAGTGGGAACTCGAATGCAGGCACACGATAACGCATCAGGCAGCGTATTTGTCGTCATCCTTTCGGGTGATTTTGGCTGGAAGAGAGGAAAATCATGCATTTGCACGACTGGTTTAAGGAAGCAAGCCGAGATGCTTGCCGAGCTGGACTGCCTGGGTGCGTCGCTTGGCGCCTATCTTGTCGAAAACGCGGCTGGAATGGGTCTTGACGGTGTTTTCGCTGACATAGAGCTTCTCGGCGATTTCGCGGTTGCTCATGCCCTGGGCGATCAGTTGCAGGATCTCCAGTTCGCGGCGGGTGATTCTGAGATCCTCCCGTTTTCTGTCGTCCGGGACGAATGGTGCCCCTGCCGCGACGCGGACTTCCTTCACAACGATGGTCTGGCGCGTGGCCGTTAGTTTGAGGCCGAGCCAGATGCCAAGAACGGCAAAGGTTGCCGCGATCAGTCCGCCGTAGATTTCGAACGAATGCTCGACTACCAGGAAGCGATACTCCATCCACTTCAGCAGGACAATCAAGATCCCACCGATCAAACCGTAGATGAGCACGCGCCGTTTCATACGTTCCGGAAGTAAGATTCAGGCCAAATTTCTGGGCCTGCTCTCTCGTCGATCATACTACCGCAGACGGGAGTTTGAGTCTGCGCATCAACCCATTCAGGCGTTCGGGGACCATATTCCTGGTGTTCAGATAATGGCCTATATCGCCGCCGTGTTACTGATCGCCGGAGGCTCGGTGATTTTGTGGCGGCCGACGGCGCGGTTCGGCGCGGCGGCACTGGGCATCCTTTGCTGCATCTTCGGCGTGTGCAGCTTTCCGCGATTCTATACGGCGCCGCATTTTCTGGGATATAAGGCCAGCGTCTATATCGGCGTGTTGGGTACAGTGGGGATGCAAATTATCCTGGCGATGGCCGCGGCGATAGTGTACGCGTCAATGGGTTCGCGCGGTTCGTTATCGCCACGAGCGGCTGCTATTGCTCGTTGAACCTTTGGACGGAGTGTAGTCGTGTTCGGGCTTGTGCATCTGACTGGTGTTGAGTTTGCGGCGCCGATGGTGCCGAAATGGATGCCACTCGGAGGAAAATTCTGGACAGTGTTCACGGGAATAGCCTTCGTGCTTGGGGGGTTGGCAATCGTCGCGGGAATCCTGGACGTTCTGGCGGCGTGGCGGGTTGGGTTGATGTTGTTGAGCTTTAACGCGCTGGCTTTACTGCCTTTGATTTTCGCTTCTCCTCACGACCATGTGGCGTGGGGAGCAAACGCGTACAATCTGACGGCGGTAGGAGCCGCGTGGATCGTCGCGGAATGGCTGGCAACACGGAAGCGACAGGTGGTTCCGAATCAGTCAGGCGCGCAATCAGCAAAGGCGTCTCTGGCATAGGGTTGCGGCAGGCTTAATGCTATTGCTCGCGCAGTTCTAGCGCGGCTTCCCAGCGTCGGGGAACATCGCTCGGGAGTTCACAACAGCAAGCCAAGCCGGCAAAGCGACCTCCGAATTGCCGTTCACCGAAGGCCTGGAACGACGCGCGCGCATTGAAGGGCAAGCCTGGCCTGAGTACCGTGAGGAGTTCCTCGTCGGCGCGAACCCATTCCACTAGGGTTTTGTTTTCTTTGTTGGCTGTGGCCATTGCGCGCAACCTCCGTATGGATAAAGGATAAAGTTTGCAATTGGGCGATACGATTGGACTTTAGGACAGAACCAGGTCTAGGCCAAAACCTGGCTGGGGTGCAGGTATGCAACGAAAAACGATTGGAAGATGCGGCCTGAAGTCGACCACTTGATTTCGCCGCTTGCCGTCGAATTCAATTTCGAGAAGCGGCTTCAGTCCAGTTCGAGTTGAGGGCATTTTGCTCGCGAATATTCTTTGGGACGCGGCAGAACGAAGTGGCACCAGGGTGGTCAAACGCAATCCGGTGATTTCACGAATGCCGGCTGGATGCTCTGTGAAGTGCTCTTCGCGGTCGGCACGCCGCAAAAAACGGACGTGGACCCACATCAGTTCCTCGAATGCGCTTTCGGGGATGTGCATCACGAGGGGATCCGGCTAGTATGTCGGCCTATATTCCGACGCGGGAAAGGGCAATTCCTCGTTCTGAGGATCGACAGGGCGCAGGCAGATGCCAAACGGGCACGCAAACGAAGACGTGATCCAGCTCGATGTTCATTCCCATCAGAGTAGTTCAATGGGGGAGTTCCATGCGGTACTGGGACTAATTTGTGGGTGAGCATGCCGTGGTTGGGGCCGGTGAAGTCAGGGTGGATTGTAAGTTTTGACAATGTAAGGCGAGAAAAATTCGATGCAGGATGGCCTGTCCGGGAGTAGATGGGAATAAGACGGGGCGAACTCGATGTAGTCGTGGCGAAGCAATGAGGCTAACCGTGAACAAAAAGAAATCGTGGGGAAAAGTCGGCGTTGTCTGGTCATGGCTCGGAATCGGCGTGGTTGCCCTGGCGGGTCTAATGGTGGCGCCGCGGCGAGCCGAAAGCCAGGAGATGCAGCAGCGTTTGGCCGAAGTGAAGCAATCGCTGGCGTTCAATAAACAGGTGCTTGCACAATACACCTGGATGGAGCAACAAATCGTAAGCGTCAAAGGCGAACAGAAGAAAGAAGAGCTATTTAACGTTCAGATGGGTCCCGATGGGAAGCCTCAGAAGACCCCGGTTGATCCCGACTCGGTTTCCGACAGCGACCGGAAGATGCGCGGCCTGCGAGGACGAATTAAAGAGAGGAAAATCGACGAGTACAAAGAATATGGCGAATCGATTAAGACTCTGATCGAGCAGTACGTCCCGCCGGACAAAGATATGCTGCAGCAGTCATACCAGCAGGGCAACGTGATGATCGGTCCGATGGCGGGACAGCCGAACCAGTATCGAGTCGTGGTCAGCAACTACATCAAGCAGGGCGACAATATGACCATTGTGATGGACAAGCCCACCCTATCGATCACCAGCTTGACCATCTCCACCTACCTCAGCGATCCCAGTGATGCCGTGAATGTGAACGTACAATTCGCCCGCGTACCGAATGGCGGCCCGTTCCACGCTGCCACGGAGGTGATTAACGGGGTCAGCAAGCAGCTTACGATCGAAATTCAAAACATCGATTATCACCACATGTAATGTAGGTGGTTGACTTTAGTCGATAGATGAACTGCGACCCGGGGCCAACGCTCAAGCGGGTGTGGACGCTGTCGCAGGAGTGTCGGGCGAAGGACGAGCAGGGGTTGATTCGAGTTACCGCGCCAGCGAGCGCGTCCGGACATTCCAAGAATTGGGATTCTTGCCAAAGATTAGTGCAAACGTCGGTTTCGGGCTGGCGTCAGTAGCGTTGCAAAGATCATTCCACTCGATCGGGAAGATGGATATCGCCCTTTGAGACCGGCTCAGCAGCTTGCCCTCGCGTGTCACCTAAACTCAACCGCAACAGGGGAAGCGATTGCTGAACCTGCCACTTTTCCAGGAGCCCCCAGAGATTCGAGCGCTTGCGCTGTCGAGCGATACATCCGTGGCTGCTTTTCGACAAAGGCCAGAAGATCGATATCGAACTGTTCCACGGATCGAAACTCGATGTTGGTGACGACAGCGGTTCTCCAAGGGGATCGATCGCCTCCGGGAGATCGCCCAGCATCTGTGCGATTAAACGGACACGTTGATTCGGACCCAAGGCTACAAAGCGGCAAGGATCACCGCCATAGTGTGTCGTCTCGTGCCGCGTGGCGTAAATGGCATCAATGCCGTCTACTAGCACCATCGCATCGCACCTTTGCTCTCCTGTTGGGACAGAATGTATTGACCGGTTTTTGGCCAGCCTTCCTGGAAGTCATAGGATGTGAAGGCGCACGAGCCTGAACCACCCACTACACGTCCGCCGGAACCCGGCGAGATCGCGAAAACGGTGGCGTGCACATTTGTTTTTGCGAGCAAGTCGACGGCAAAACCGGAAGGCGGATCGAGTGCCAGGAGTGCGGCGCTCACGTATTGAAGACCATAGGTATGATTCTCCTCGGCACGATAAAAATCGAACGCAAGTGGCACAGCCTCGCTGATTGGCATCCGGCTAAGAAGAACAGCTACGACGTTGCCAAAGTCTGGCGCCAGACTCCGCAAAGTTTCAGCGGGCACGAGTACTCTCATTTGAATGAGTGTGTCGACAACGGCTGCCATCGCGTCTTGTTACTGTTCCCGCTCCGCCGACAGGCGAAGTGAGTTCGATTCGTCGGAATGGATCTGCGATGTGAGGGTCTGCCATCGGTTGGCGAGCGACAGAAGGTCAGGAATCAAATTTGAGTCGCTCTTGCCAAGAACGTCGTGAGCGCCCCATGCGGCAAGCCGCGGCTCTCCACTTTGCAACCATCCCCGGATGGTTTTCTCGGAGGTCGATGAGTCAGATTCCGGATCTATCTGCGCCAAGCCAGGAGCAACGGTTGCTGCCAAAATAAATCCGAAGCAGAGCAAACGGTGGAAGAATGTCATAGGCACCTCTGCCAATTCACCAGAATTGTACAATGCCGTTTTTTCGAGCTGTCTTCCTGGTTACAGCCTCAAATGAGTTTTGAATTCGGACGACCGTTCCACTCGAGCCGCCAGCTCGATGATTGATTGATGAGCGCGACTTGGCAAAGTGTTGCCAGGAAAGCTCGTAACAGATGAGCGTCCAAGGATGGTTCGCAGGGACCGCGGGGAGCGTTGCAAAACGAGTTTGCGGTCCGCTTGGCGTGGCCCGTGTAAAATACTACCGTGCATTGAGATCGCTCTTTCGCCAATGATGCTACAAGGCTATTTTCGGGTGCTGAACCTTTTTGATGTCGCCGAGGCGATTGAACTGGACAAGTTGCGCGCACTACTCGGACCGGAGGCGGCTCCTCTCCCACCTGCATTCCGCCACCGCACGCCCGAATATTCTCAAGTGCAGCAGGCCCCCATCGTTGAATCGGTAGGGTCGATCACGCTTCGCACGGGCGAGAAATTGGACGCCCGGATTAAATATTATTGGTTTGGTGTCGCAGCAGTTGAGCTTACGACGGTTTTTGAATGCGACTTTGATGGCTTGTCTGGGCTTTCGTCTCGTTGGATGAACGCTTCTGAAGTCGAGGAAGCTGCGGAAAAACTGCTGCGCGATCAATTGGACCGTTTCGGTCCGGCGCTCGTGAGACCTTCGACGAAATGGCTCGATGAAGATTACTTAATCATTGACATCGAATTAGCGAGACATCCGGACGGCCGGCCAGCAACCGGCGGGGAGCTGCTTGATTCGTACTCCGATCAGATCAGCAGGCTGGTCCGGGGAGAAGTTGTTTCGCTCTCGACTGCCGAACGTGACGAGATCGTGCGTTCCGCGCTTTCTTATTACCCCAATGATCTGGTGGTTGTCGGCTGGGCGGCGGCCCTTGTTTACGATCACCCGGAGGCCACGCCGGCGGTCATAGAAATTCTGGAGTACGCAAATACGCAATTGCTCGAATTCCGGTATTACGACGATCTGCTGACCAACTTGCTGTCGCAGGTATACAGCTCGCTAGAAGGCCACGAAAGTTTTTGGTCTCGCTGGCGATTGTCGCGACGCGCAGGCCGCTTAAATCGAATCCGCCTGGACATCATGGACCTGGCAGAGAGAACGGAATACGCCGTGAAATTCATCAGCGACACGTATTACGCCCGTGTCTACAACATTGGAGCAGGAAAAATCGGCGTTACTGATTACAGGACACTCGTCGGCGAGAAATTGAAAACCGCGGGCGAGCTTTACGAGTTCATGGTGGACCAGTTCAACGAACGGCGCATGTTTGCACTGGAGGTGGTTGTCGCTATTCTGGTGCTGCTCGACGTGATAGCGTTGCTACGAGGTAAATAAAAATAACGGCCTTGTGTCAGACTATCTGTCCAAGCATTTGTAGCTTACATACGAATCACTCTGGAAAATTCCGCCAGCCACGTTTCCACTGATTGGGACCAGGCTTTCACTGGAAGGTTCGTGCGGCGCGGGCCCGCCTTGCGCACACAAATGCAGCGGTCTGTAGGCACTGGCATCGTGTTTAAGCCGAAAATCAGGACAGCGTCCTGGGGAGAGCCTCGGCGAAAGTCGGGATGGCTGCTCTCAGAGTGCGCGTGGTGGAGATTTATGGGGTGACAACTGTCAATGTTAAGTTTTGAGAGTGCGAGGGCGCGCTGGTGGCGGTGGCGGTTACGGTGACGGTGTAGTTGGTGGAATGGACGGGCGGAGCGGAGGAGCTCGAGGTGGCACAGCCGTTGACAAACAGGGGGATTGCTAGCGCTGTTGCGAGCGTCAGAGTGCGGAGAACTTTTCGGCTTGCCGGCGCTTGCTGCTTACTGGTTGTTTGGAAGAACAACGCGACCAGGGCAAATGCTACGAGGTAGATTGCTGCGAACCTGGCGGTTAAGATTCGCGCGTTGCAGAAGGCTGAGAATGAATTTGCGGAGGAGCTGGTTGTTGATGCAGCTGGGCTTGCCATTGCGGCAGCGGGGGCTTGAATGGAAAGTGTGGCCGTTGCCGGGGCGGCGCCGGGTGTGACGGATTGCGGGCTGAAGCCGCAGGAGGCGCCGATGGGAAGGCCAGAGCAGGCAAAGCTGACGGACTGCTTGAATCCATTCGTAGGCGTGACGGTCAGAGTCATAGTACCAATCGTGCCGGACTTGACGGTGAGCGACGGGCTGCTGACTGAGAGCGAATAGTCCGGCGAGGCTGCCGCGGGTGTGACGGTGATGGTGGCGACGGCGGAAGTCGATGACTGGAAATTCGAGTCACCGGAATAAGTGGCGGTGATGGAATGCGTGCCGCCGGACAGATTCGCGGCGGTAAATTGCGCCGATCCCGCGCTAAGGGTTGCGGTGCCGAGTGACGATTGTGAATCGAGGAACGAAACTGTTCCCGTGGGCGCGGCCGAGCCGCTGGTAGGCGCGACGTTGGCGCTGAACGTGACGCTGGTGCCGGAAGTCATCTGGGTGGCCGAAGCAGAGAGCAATGTGTTGGTAGTGACCTTGCCCGGGACCGAGACGACAACGGGAATTACGGCCGAAGTGGAGGCAGTAAAATTGGTATCGCCGGAATAGGTGATGGTGATCGAGTGGCTGCCCACCGCCAGAGTGCTTGTGCTAAAGGACGCGAAGCCGCCAGCCAACCTCGGGGCGGCCAGTTGCGTTTGGCCGTCGAGAATGGTGACGGTGCCTGTGGGCGTGACAATGCCCGATTGCGCCACGACGAAGATGGTCAAGTTCAAGGTTTGACCGGTGGTAAGCTGCGCGCTGGGCGGAGTGACGGAAATGGTAGTTGCGACTTTTGGCAGCGCGGTGACGACGACCGACAGTGGGGACGAGGTGGACTCTCCGAAACTGGAATCACCCGAATAGGTGGCGATGACGTTGTAAGAACCGGCCGCGAGAGAGGAAGTCGTGCACGTGGCGACGCCCTGGGAGCTGAGCGTGCCGACGCCGACAACGGTTGAGCCACTACTGAACGTAACCAAGCCTGTGGGAGAGCCGGTGCCGGAAGCGGGCGCGACAGTGGATGTGAAAGTGACACTTTGTCCCGCATTCAGCTGCGTGGCCGATGCGGTGAGAGAGGTTGTGGTCGGGCCGGACGTGGTGGGCGCGGGAGTGAACACAAAGACAGTGACCGAATATGAAGGGAAGGCGTAGCTCACCGCGTTCGAAACCACCGCGACGGGCGTTCCCGCGACGATTTGCGTGAGGTTCGCGTTGCTGTAGGTATAGACAGCGGCGGTCGAAGCGGGCTTGAAGTTTGTAAGCGTCAAGGAAGTCTGGATGACGCCGGTGGTTTTGTTGATGGCGACTACGGTGAGCGCGCCATCGGAAGAACGCAAAGCGCCGTAGACGGAAAGCTGGCTCTGATCCGTGCTCGTGGAATTCACGGAGGTGTCGCCGAACTGACTGCCCGCACCGTCGTAATTACGATAGATGCGGAAACTGTAGGCCAGGGGAGCGGTGGGCGCCGGAACGTTCCACATGTTGGCGAAATCGAGGCCCTGGGTGCCGAATATTCCCAGCACATCGGATTCCGTGAGCATGTCGACGAGGGGATTCGTGCCGCTGGCGAAACTATATTCAGAAATGGAAAGCTTGGTGCCCGGATAGTAGGTCTGAATCCAACCCTGAAAGCGCGGAATCAACTGCATGGGTCCATCGAAATAATATTGTTCCACCCAACTGCCGGAGTTGAAGGTGGGATCCCAGAGGGCGCGGGTGGATTCGAGTTCGGCGGCGTCCGTGGAGCCGCCGCCATAATAATGTTCATCAAAGTAATCGAGGATGCGCTGGTTATTGGTTTGTTGGTAGGCGGCCATCTGCTGCAAATAATATTGTCCGGCGTAGAGACCGCCTTGCTGCGACGGAGTGCCAATCCAGCCGCCTAGCGTGAAATCGACGGGGCCAAAAACTTTGGCGGACGGATCGGTCTGCTTGATCATCGCGGCATACTGCTGACCGAGGCTTATGACGGTGTTGTAATCGGGCTGAACGGGTTCCACGTCGCGATGCGTGTTGCTCCAGCCTCCGGGTTCGTTGTCCAGCTGATAGTACGGAACGCCGCCGTTGGCAGCCGTGCCGAAGGCAGAGATGAGATGCTGTACCCAGCCTTGTTGAAGCGCGACGGTGTTGTCGATATGGTTTGCGTAAATGTTTGAGTCGAGAAGTTGCGTGCCATTCGCGGCGATGCTGTTGCCGCAATCGTCGCCGTTGGGATGGACGTAGGGATTCGTGGATTGCTGCGCGCCGTAGACGGAAACGGGAAAGCTGCAGCTCCACGCGGCGGACTTGTTGACATAAGGAATGATGGGAATAGTGAGGAGCGTGTGGGCGTTGGAAGCGGCCTTGTAGGTGTTGATCATCAGGTCGGCCGAGGCACTGGGCGTGACCGTGGTTTCGCCGTTGCCGCCCATGAAATACCAATCGAAACCGGAGTTGCTGGAGTCGACTTGCCAGTTATAACGAGTGGTGCCGTCGCCGCCCCAGCGAATGTTAGGAACTTGAATTTCCTTGGCATAGGTTGCGTCGAGACCGTAGTTCGCCAGGCCGTAAATATCGGGATTGATGGGATGCGTGCTGCCGTCGGCGTCGACGGTGAGTGTGGGCATAGTTTGCGCAGCAGTTTGCGGCGCCAGCGAGAGCATGAGCATGAACGCGGCGAGTAGGCAGAAAACGCCGCGGTTCGCGATGGAACGCATAACGGCTCCCAAATCCTCTGGGAAGGATTTTTGCTTGATTTGAATGGATGAGATTAAAGAGCGGGGTGAGAGGTAGCAATGGTACGGGGGGACAGTGGACGGGGAGACGGGCAGGGGCGGGTGACCGCGAGTGAGGGCGGAGTTCGGAGAATGGGCTGCCTCGGAGACCGGGCCCTACAACGAAGAGGAGAACCTAAGAACCGTCCCACAGTATGGATTACGCCGGGCGATCGGGGTAGATCGCGTGGGGGAAACGGAGGTGGATGAGTAAGGCGCAGAGCAGCAGGACGAGCAGTGCGAGTATGCTGCCTTCGGGTCCGGCGGAACCTCCGGTGAGCCAACTGCGGCCTTGGACGGAAGTGTTGAGGTAGCGGCCAACGCCGAGCAAGCCGCTGTCGGGCGTGCCGTAGAAAAAAGTTTCTGCCCAATCCCAGGCAGCGTGGAAGCCCAGAGCGAACCATAACGTGCCGGTACGGCGAATGGTGAAGCAGAAAAGCAGGCCGGTGGCGACAACCTGAAGAATGCCGAGAGCGTTTTCTCCATGATTTGGGATGTGCGCTGCACCGAAGATGCAAGAGAGGAAGAGAGCTGCGCGCCAGAAAGTGATGCGGCGACTTAATGTGAACAACCAGTAACCGCGAAACCCAAGTTCTTCGCTCACGGAAACGGCAAGAAATGTGACGGCCCAGGCAAAGGCATACCGAAAAAGCGCGCTGCCGGTGAGAGCGATGGAATCGATGCGAAAGTGAAGGGAGAGATAAAGGATAAGCAGGATCAGGGAAAGCATCGCAAAACCCCAGAGAGCGCCTTCCCAAAATCTTTTGCCGAAGGCCTGACGGGGAGGGAGACCGTAATCGTCGAGCGGGCGATTTTCCATGCGGGAAACGATCCAGGTGGCGAGGACGATGAAGAAGGCCATGACCGCTTTGGTGGGCAGTTCACGTTGCACGGTGAAGATGGAGCTGTTACCGCCGATAGCGTGCAGCAACGCGAGGATACCGACGCCGGGAAGAAGAAAGCCGATAGTGACGAAGATGAGAAGGCGGTGCCGATCGGTGCGGCCCCAGCGGCTTGGAGGTGGCGAGGTTGTGGCGTTTTGGCGATTTGCAGAGTCGGCTGGTCCGCGCGTGTTTTGCAATTCCCTGCCGTGGTTGGGATCGGATTCGTCGGTCAAAAATTTGGCTCCTGGTGATTGATTCTAGTGAACTCCTCCTGTGAGGCAGGCGTTTACGGTGCGGCTCGCTTTGGTGGTGGGCCTTTGGCGAACCATTCCTCGAACCAGTCGAAGGTGCGCACGGTGTAGTCACGCGAGTCGGCGGATTTACCGATAGCGTGGCCTTCGTCGGGATAGACGACCAGCTTTACGGGCACGTGGAAAGTCTCGAGGGCGTGCCACCATTCGACGGATTGTTCCATGGGGACTTCGCCGTCGCGGTCACCGACGAGGATGAGCGTGGGGGTTTTCACGGATTTTACGAAGTGCATGGGATCGCTTTTGACGTAGACGGCGGGATCGTCGTAGACGGATGCGCCGAAGAACGGAATCATCCACTGGTCGATGTCGTTGAGGCCGTAATAGCTGAGCCAGTCGGAGAGACCGGCGCCCGCCACTGCCGCGGCGAAACGTTGCGAATGCGTTTCGGCCCACATGGTCATGTAGCCGCCATAACTGTGACCGCGAATGCCGAGGCGGTGCATGTCGATCGGATACTTCTTCGAAATTTCGTCGACGCCGGCCATGATGTCTCGGAAATCGCCGCCACCGAAATCTTTCACGTTTGCTTGCGTGAAATGTTCGCCCTGGCCGTAGCTGCCGCGCGGATTGGGACACAGAGCAAAGTAACCGAGCGCCGACGCGAGGCCCATGAAGTGCGCATCCCAACTGGACCGGCACGCGGCGGACGGGCCGCCATGCACACTGACGATGAGAGGATAAGTTTTTGCCGGATCGTAATCCTTGGGCAGCATTAACCAGCCCTGCACGCGCGTGGGGCCATTCGCCCAATGCACATTGCGCATTTCTCCCCATGCGGGCGTCAGACCGGTGTTCAGATTCGTCAGTTGCTTCCAACCGCCGATCGGCCCAGCCCAAAGTTCCGGCGGAGTGCTGGCCGATTGGCGCACGACGGCGGTGATCGGCGGGCCGCTCGACCAGGAGCTCGTGGCAGTCCAGTTTGGGCCCGACGGGGAAGCTATTTCTTCGCCCGTCCACAGTGATTGGACCGCGCCGCCTTGCAGACCGACGCTGCCGAAGCCGGCGTTTCCATCCAGGTTTTGCGCGAAGGTGATGCGGTCGGGCGCGGTCCATGCTAGCGCGGATGGGGACGATTTGATGTTGGGAGTGAGATTTCGCGCGGCGCCCCCAGTGATCGGCACAACATAGATGTCTCCTCCGGTGGAACCTTCGTCGCTCATCAGTCCTTCGATGAAGGCGACGTTGTTGCCGTCGGGGGAGACGCGCTGGCCGGCCATTTGCAGCTTGGGCCTGTAAATCTCGCGCATCTCGCCGGTCTGCGCTTGCACGAGATAGAGGCGTGAGACGTACCAATTGGCATCGCCGGAGCCATGGGCGGCAGTGGCGACCCAGGCTTGGCCGTCTGGAGTCCAGTCATATTCGTAGACATATACATCGGGGGGCGTGAGCTGCGCGAGATGGTCGGTGGCAAGGTCGAGGGTGGCGATGCGTTGCTCGTAGTTTTTTTCGTCGATGACACCGGATAGTGGCGTCATGGGTTCCAGCGGTCCGGCGATGCGAGGTATTCCCTCGATGAAGAGAATGGCCAGCTTCGAGCCATCTGGAGAAAAGCGCGGGGCTTCGACGTAGCCTTTCAGATCTGCATGTTTCGCAAGCGCGGTGCCATCGGGCGCGGCGGTCCAGACTTGCGCGGCGGGAACGTCACCGGGAAGATCGGCGATGAAGGCGAGGCGCTTGCTGTCGGCGGACCAGGCGACATCGCGGAGAGAAAGATTGCCTTCTACAGAGATGGGTTGGGAAGTTCCACCTGCAACGGGAGTGACCATGAGTTTTCGTTCAGCGAAATAGGCGACTTGCAGGCCGTCGGGGGAAAGGGCCGCCGGGCCGATGCGTTTGGCGCGGGGCATAGCGTCCAGGAGCGTTGCGGCGCGCGAGGGGGCGGCCGGTTTTTCTTGGGCGCAGAGGGGAGGGACGAGGGATAGCGATACGACGGCGCAGAGAATCGCGAAATGATGTGGTGCGCGGGGGCGCCCATCAGCTGAGGTGATCGAGTTCATCGCGGCTCCTAAGGTGAAAAACGGCATTGGTAATATACATGAAGTGGTGGGGAGCTTGATTGTAGGTGGGAGATGGGTGTTGGCGGAAAGAGGATTTATCGCATAAAAACCTTGCGGAGGCACAGAGTTCCTCGCTCCGTTGAAACGACGGAGAATTGGGGCAGGTGCTTGCTTGTTACGTTGAGATCCTTCGTTGCAAAAAGCGCTCTTCAGGATGACATGCTGTGCGCTTAGCTTCGTATGCTCGTCAGCCAGGGTGTTTATGCAACGCCCCGATGATGTTCCGAACCCTCGAACGCGGTGGTCTGAGCAAGCCATCGAGCTTTCACTCTTTTCAGCGCGTCCTGCAAATCTATTTTGTCTTTGCGCGAGAGGCGAACGGCGACGCGCAAACGGTAGACCTGCTGAGAGGAAAGGAATGATCTTCCGCGCCTCACTGTCGGCTCCAGAAATCCGTTCCGCTGCAATTCCGAAAGGGTGGTCTCGGGACTCCGCAAATCTGGATGACTTGCCCAAAATTGTAGTAATCCGCCATGGTGCGTAAGTTCTCCTTTCAAAGTTGAGGGCGGCAAAGCTGCACCCCCTCTTGCCTCGACCCAGCAGCGAATGCCACCTCGTGGAAGGTGGAATACTCCGTGTCCAGATTCCTGACGATGGGCGTTCCGTCGGTGTATTTCTGGACGATCTTTTCGACTTTGGGATACAGTTCGCGAACGTAAGCTTCCGCGTGCTCCCTGTTTTCCCACAAGCTGATGGCCACAACTTCCTTTCATGGATGTCGGAACTGGAGCTCCGATCCCCTAGCGGGATCGGCTATTGCATCAGTGCCGATTTTCACGTCGTGCTTTTTTTCGTTCGTAGGAACGTTCACGGGCGCGGAAAGTGACTTCAATGGTTTTGGCGACGCGGCGCTCGGTCGTTTGCGGATGAGCGGCTTCTTCGATCCATTGGATAATGTGGTTCTGCTTCCCTGCTGGAAATCGTAAGAAAGTTTCCTGCAGATCATTTTCTTTTAGAGCAGATCGCAATTCTTTGGGCATGGCAAGGACCGGCGGCTTTTCCGGCACCGTTAGGGCTACGCGCACACGCTCACCGGGAGCGATGTCCAACTCTCTGCGTGTGCGCTGGTTCAACTGCAGCCTGTGTCTTCCACCGCCCAAGGGAACTAGGCTGGCCTGGATTTCCGCGGTGCCGTTCAGCGCGGCGACAATGGGAACGGGGCCGCGACGCCCGATGGAAGCGGAGACCGCTGGGGAATTTCGAGTACGTACATGCGAACGCCATGGGGTTTCATAAGGGGAACGGAGAAGACGAAGCTATATGGGGCGGTTTTGCTGGGCATGCTGGATTGTACATTGGGGCGCGCGATTGGCAGGAGGGATAGGTGGGGCCATGCCGGGGAGGGCGGGGTTGTCGTACACTTTTGGTATGCGGGACTTGCGAGGGATGAATATGACGCCCATTGCAGCGGCTAGAACAAAATCGGTGCCTTGGATTTCAAGAAGTCGTTGGTGGAAACATTTGTGATTAATGAAAAGGCGAATCAGCTGTTGTTGAGCCACGTTCCGGACGCTGCGTGGGAAGCTCCGCCTCCCTCCAGCAAAGGCCGTTCGATTGGCGCGATTGCCGCGCACATTCATCACGTGCGGCTGATGTGGCTTTCGGCGGCGGACAAGAATGGAAAGCATCCGGGAAAACTCGATCCGGACAAAGCGACGCACGCGCAGGTGCAATCGTCGTTGAAGGCGAGCGCGGACGCGATCCGCGGGCTGATTGAAAAAGCGCTGGACGATCCAGCAGGTAAAGTGCCGCACTTCAAGCCGGACGTGGTGGCATTTGTGGGCTATCGGATCGCACACGATTCGCACCATCGAGGGCAAATCACGATGCTGGCGCGGCTGGTGGGCCACTCGGTGCCAACGCAAACTGGATTTGGGCTGTGCGAGTGGGGCAATTTGTGGCGCGATTGCGGTTTCGGCAAATGAACAATTGTTTCCGGACGAACTTTCGCGTTGGTGTGGGTGTTCTGCTTCTGCTGGCGTTTGCAGGCTTCGCGCGCGGACAGGCCCAGCCTCCGGCGGAGGGCGGCAAGAGGCTTACGTGGCACACGCTGGAATTTGCGATCGTAAAATTCAACGACAACGCACCAAATTCCTGGAACATTTATCATTCGGAGAAAAAAGGCGTGCTGCTGGTGCGCTTGTGGAAGCGCTTCCTGCTGGTGAACGTGCAGGACCAGGAAGTATTCGACATCGATCCGCAAAAAATCAAAGTGGCGGGCGACAGCGCGGAATGGTCGATGGCGGACGTGCCGGAAAAGCCTATCGACACACCGGATTTTCTCGAAAGAAACGTGGGATCCATGGAGCGCATCCGCTTCCGGCTAGGGAAAGACGGCCACTTCCTGGAATTGCAGATTCCGCTGGGGATGAACGGGCGGCCGCTTTACTGATCTGGCGGATGGGCTGATTTTTGCGCCGGCGTTTCTGGTGGCGTTTCGGGCTTGGCCGGCTTCAGATGCGTTTCGGGCGGCATAAGCACGTGCGCCTGGCCCACGCGATAGACCCCGTAGAACCACGGAATTCCCAAAGCGCCAGGCTCGACGCCGACATTGATGCGGTCGCCTTCGTGAAAACGATCGTAATCATCGGAATCGACCGCAAGGCGTTCGTACCTTCGCCCTTCGCGCCAGGAATAGACAAACAGGCGCCGGGTGCCGCGCACGATTCCCTTCATCAAGTAGCGACCTTCGACGGTGGTCTGGTGGTAGTCGACCTTGCTGGGCGAATCGAACTTGCCGTTGACAAAGAGTGCGGCGGAAAGAAGGAACGGAATCGGAAGCAGGCCGGTAAACAAGTGCCGCAAGATCTCAATGTCTTTACGCGCGCGCGCCTGGCGATCGAGGAAAATCGCCAAGGTGAGAGCAGCGAAAAACACGAGGCCATAAAAAACGAGCATGGCGTCGAGGTCCAGCGGAGGATAAACCTGGCTGAGATAAGGAAAGAGCAGCGAGCCAGCCAGAAAAATGGCCATCTGCCGAAGCAGGCGGCGACGGAAAACCAACTCAGCAGCAGCTGAGGTCAGTCCGCAATTGGGACATTGATCACTGGCGCGCGGGGACCCACAATCCAGGCAACGTGTCATCTAATCTAGTATACGGCGGGACGAACTAACTCCCCGCGAGTTTCGCAAGCAGATCCCGATAGTGACGCTGGGCTTGATCTTCGCGAAGTTCAACGGTAACGCCCATGCCGAGGCCGGGCTCAACGCGCCGGACAGAACATTCCAGCCACACCGGGCGATCAACGGCGAGGCGCGCTCGAAAGCCTGCGCCGACCCAAAGTACATCGTCGGCCTCAATGAACATGCCGCCTTCGCTGATATCGCGTGTGCGGGCCCGCAAACGAGCAGAACCCCATTCGATCTCCACGACAGCCTGATAGCGGTAGCGAGGCGCTCTCCGACGTTCGGAGCTGATTCCTTTCGATTCTCGCATGTTCATGGACGCGGCACCCTCAGGGTGATCAATGGCGCGCAAAGGTCGAGCCCAGTCAGCGTGCCTCTGCCATGAAGATACGACGGGAGGAGCTATGATGTTTCAGACACCGAAAGAGGATGTTTTGTTCCCGCCATTTGCGAGTTGGGCACATGCCCCAGGAACACAGGCTGAAGCTCATGCTACCGGGGATGTGGGATAGAATTTGGCGATGGAAATTGGATTGCTGCGGCAGTTGATTGCGAACTCTTACACTCCGGAGAGCCTGGGGCAAATCAAGCGGGTGCTGGCGGAATACGGGACGCACGACGCATTCCCGGTGGCGAATGGGTTGTTTGCGGCCGAGTTCGAGCCAGGCGGTGGATTCGGCAACGGGTTATCAAAATGTATGGGTCCGCGACAACGTGACGGTGGCGGATTCGCTGCGGCGGCGGGGGGAATTGGCTCCAGCGATCGCGTGCGCGCAGGGTTTGACGCGGTTTTTCCGGAAACAAATGCCACGGTTTCGCGAAATCATAGATGATCCGGTGCGGGTGTTGCGGGAAGACGCGAACCGGCGGCCGCATATTCGATTTACCGCACAGACGCTTGACGAATTGCCGGAACAATGGCCGCATGCGCAGAATGACGCGCTGGGCCACGCACTGTGGTTTCGCTACGTGCTGGCCAACACGGGAGCGCTGCTCATCAGCGCGGCCGATTACGAAATTTATGGAGTTTTCCCGCCGTATTTTGGGGCCGTTGAATATTGGCAGGACCGGGACAGCGGGGCGTGGGAAGAAGGGCGCAAGATCAACAACTCGAGCGTGGGCGCGGTCGTGGCAGGGCTGGAGGAAATGCGGAAGCATCACGCAGCGGCCGGTTCCGGCGGCCCGGCGGATCCGGCCTACCTGGAGCAACTGATTGCGAAAGGGCGTGATCGTTTGGACCGCACGTTGCCGTTTGAATCGCCACCGGAGCGATTGGTGGACTCCGCGCTGCTGTTCCTGATTCATCCGCTGAATGCGGCGCGCACGCGGGTGATGGAAGACACCATCCTTAATCTGGTACAAGCACGATTGAAAGGAGAGGTCGGAATCAAGCGCTATGCGGGCGACTCGTATTTCTGCCAGGACTATGACGAGTGGTTCGCGCCGGGACAGATGAGCGCAGACTTCAGCGAGCGCCTGGATATTCGCGACGCGCATCTGCAGCCCAATTGCGAAGCGCAGTGGTGCATCTTCGATCCGGTCCTTTCCATCATTTATGGACAGAGGTTTCTGGCCAATCGAGCAGACTGGGCAAGCTTTGAAAAGCAGGTGCACTATTTCAATCGCTCGCTGGCGCAGGTGACGCCGGCGGGGACGTGCCCGGAGCTTTATTTCCTGAAGCACGGCGGCTATATTGCAAACGTCCATACACCGCTGGCGTGGACCCAGGCGCTGGCGCTCTACCTGATGGAAAAGTCTGTTGGAGAAAACACATGAATTGGAACGGGAAGGCCGGGGTAAGACTGGGCTGGGTTGTATTGGCGAGCGTTTTCCTTGCGAGCATGGTTTGCGCACAGGTCGAACGAAATTCGCTGGCGCAGACACCACCGATGGGCTGGAACAGCTGGAACAAATTTGCGTGCAACGTGAGCGAGGATCTGATCAAGTCCGTGGCGGATGCGATGGCCACGAACGGAATGAAAGACGCGGGCTATCAATATGTGGTGATCGACGATTGCTGGCAGGTGGGCCGGGATGAAAATGGATTTATCGTGGCCGACCCGCAGCACTTCCCTTCCGGGATAAAAGCACTGGCCGATTATGTGCACTCGAAAGGATTGAAGTTTGGACTTTACTCGGACGCGGGCGTGAAGACGTGCGCGGGACGAGTGGGCAGCCAGGGACATGAGTATCAGGACGCGATGCAGTATGCGCGTTGGGGCGTGGACTATCTGAAATATGATTGGTGCAGCACATTCACACGCAATGCGGAGGAAGCGTATTCGACGATGAGCAATGCGCTGCTGGCGACCGGCAGGCCGATCGTGTTCAGCATGTGCGAATGGGGCACAGCGAATCCGTGGGTCTGGGGAAAAGGCATCGGCAATTTGTGGCGTACCACGGGCGACATCAGCGACGTATGGAACAGCAAAAAGAAATGGCCCGATGGGAGTTGCTGCCAACTGGGCATGGTGGACATAGTGGATTTGCAGGTTGGGCTCGAATCCTTTGCAGGGCCCGGGCACTGGAACGATCCGGACATGCTGGAAGTCGGCAATGGAGGGATGACGAACACGGAGTACCGGGCGCATTTCAGTTTGTGGGCTTTGCTGGCCGCGCCGCTGATTGCGGGAAATGATGTGCGCTTGATGACGCCGGAAATCAAGGAGATTCTGACGAACAAGGAAGTGATCGTGGTGAACCAGGATAAGCTAGGACGCGAAGGGCGGCGCGTGGCGAAAAATGGCGACGTGGAAGTTTGGGCTAAGGAAATGAGTGATGGGAGCCGCGCGGTGATTTTGTTTAATCGCGGCGCGTCGGAGAGCGACGTCGACGTGATGTGGGAAGAGATTGGGTATCCGAGTCATCTTCCGGCGAAGGTGCGGGACGTTTGGGAGCACAAGGATGTGGGGTCGTTCACGGGGAGTTATTCGGCGAAGGTTGGTTCGCATGCAGTGGTGATGGTGAGGATTGCGCCGTGAGGGGTGGCGGAGGCGCGATTTGGAAGATGGGTATAGGACGAAGAGGGATGCCTCACTCCGCAGACTCTATTCGGAATGACGGGTTTTAGAATAGGAGAACAGGACGGACAAAATTGTGATGGAGCAGGGAGAAAAGTATCGGGCGGGGGCATCGGATTTTTTGGCGGTGGAGCGGACTTTTCTTGCGTGGGTGCGGACTGGGCTGGCGTTGATGGCGCTGGGATTTGTGCTGGCGCGATTCGGATTGTTTTTGCAGGAATTTAACGTGGTGCGGCCGGATGTGCAAACGGTGTCGTTTGGTTATTCGATCTGGTTTGGAACCGTGTTGATTCTGCTTGGCGTGCTGATCTCCCTTCTTTCGCTAGTTCGCTATGTGCATATGGTGAAAGTGCTGAGGGCGGGAGGCGAATCGTTCCGCAACACGTCGACTCTGGCGGTGGCAACCGCGATTCTGCTAGCGATTTTGGGCCTGGCGATGAGTTATTATTTGTTGGCCACGCGACATGTGCCCATCCAGAATCATTCCCCCGCTAAGGAGACTTCCATGGCCACCACTCCCGAAAATGGCATTGTGAAAATCGCTAGCCAGCATTCCGTTGCCGATACGGTGGCGAAGCTGGAGTCGATTTTGCAGGCGAAGAACGTGAGATTGTTCGCGACCATCGATCATAGCGGCGAAGCGGAAAAAGCCGGGCTGAGCATGCCCAATACGAAGTTGCTCATTTTCGGCAATCCCAAAGGGGGAACGCCTTTGATGCTGGCTTCGCCGAGCGTTGCGCTGGATTTGCCGCTGAAGATTCTGGTGGCGGAAGATGAGGGCGGTAAAGTTTGGATTTCATATAATGCGCCGGGATACTTGCAGCAACGGCATGGGGTGCCAGTTAATCTTGTGCCGAATATTGCGGTGATTGAAGCGGTGGCGGCTAACGCAGGGCAGTAGGGTTGGAAGTCGGAGAAAAAGCAGGTTCCTCCCTGCGCTCGGAATGACAATTCTTTATTTCTTATCTTTTCCCTTATCTGAAGGCTAGAAGATCTTTTCCGGCAAGACAATTCGTTATTTTTTGATTTGGTCCCAAGGTTAGAAGGCGGCGGGGTGTTTTGCGTTGGTTGCCATGAAGTGCTCGATTTGGGCTACGGGCTGGATGCCGCCGCGGGCTCCTAGGGCAGTGCAATTGAGGGCGGCGGCAGCGCAGGCGAATTCGATTTGGCACTGGAGTGGCCAACCTTGTAGGAACCCGAAAATAAAACCCGCGTGAAAGGTGTCGCCGGCGCCGGTTGTGTCGACAGGATCGACGCGATAGGCGGGGGCATAGTGAAACTGCCGACTATCCCAGGCTAGGACGCCATCTTGCCCGAGCGTGGCTGCGGTGAGGCGGCAAGCGTAGCGTTGGTGGACTTGTGGAAGCGATTGGTGAAGGTCGGAGTTTCCGGTAAGGCGCGTGGGAATATCACGGCTGGTGATGAGGAAATCGATGTTGGGTAAAAGGGATTCGTAGCCGGGATAAAGATCGTCGAGATCGGCGACGACGGGGATGTTTGCTTCGCGTGCCCACTGCGCGGCTTGCGCGGCGGCGGCGGTGTCATGGCCGTCGAGGTGAAGCAGGCGGGCGTTGACGATCCATTCACGCTGAAGTTCCTCAGGGAGAAGCGTCAGGCGAGGATCGCGCTTCCAGAGCACGGTGCGTTCACCGCTGGGATCGACGAGGATGAAGGCTTGCTGGCTGTGACATTTGGGCGCGGTGAAGATATGAGTTTCCATGCCGAGGCGCTCGAATTCGGTGCGGTGGAGTAACGCCGCGTGATCCTCTCCGAGTTTGCCGATGTAGCGCGTACGCAGGCCCCATTGCTGGCAGGCGGCCATGGCGGAAGCAACTTGTCCGCCGAGGAGCGCTTTGGCGGAAAGAATTTCTACTTTTGAGCCGCGTTCGGGAAAATGCGGGACGGGGATGAGGGTGTCGGTAGCGTTTAGGCCAACGCCGACTACGTCTGCTTTGGGGATAGTGGTCATTGGTGGTGGTGCCGGGACGATGGTTGCGGGATCATTCGCAGTGCCAGTCGGACACTGTGGGCAAGGTTTGCGTTGGAGCTGGTGCGCGAATCGGACATGGTAAATGAAGTTTACGTTGAGATCCTTCATCGCACAAAACGCTCCTCAGGATGACAACGTTGGTGGCGCAAAAGGCGCTGGCATAAAAGCCAGCACTCCACTTTGTGTGAACGCGCGGAGGAGAATGGCGGCGGTGAGGATTAGTGCGGGACCCCAGCAGAAAGAAAGATGCGGAATGCGCGCGATGACGGCGAATGCGACGAGAATCGCGGTGGCAGTGGCGACTAATAGCTAATCCAGCGGAGTGCGGCGAGGTCCGGCTTCGCCTGTAGCTTGGCGTCCTTCGAAGCGGGCGGCGATGTAATCGGCGGCGACGTTGTAGCGGGAGCTTTCGCGGCCAGCGGCTTCTCCCCAGTGTTTTTGTTCCTGGCCAGTGGCGAAGGAAAGGGCGATGGCGCCAACGCCCAGCATCATTAATAAGGAAATAAGGAGCCGCCGATCACTTGGAGGTACGTGGCGTGACTCTTGCCCTGCAGCTCGCCGAAACCGAAAATGCCCCAGAGCAAACCCCAAAGCTGGTTGGTATTGGAGAGCGGCATGCCGCGGCCGATGCCGACGTATTTTGCGGCGTATTGTTGGAACAGATCACCAATCACCCAGATGAATCCGCCTAGCATGAGCCAGAAGATTACGGTGCGCACAAGGACGAGTTCGTGCCATAGAGGAGCGAGACCTCTATACGTGACTGCGAGCGTAGCCATCATGCCGAGTTCGCCGACTGTGAAAAAAGTGACGAATGAAAGCGGGTTCATGCCCGTGAGATAGGCTTTGTGATAGGGAATGTGCATGGTACCCCAGAGAAATCGACTCCATTGAGCGAGTGCGCAGAGGAAGATTGCGACGACGAAGCGATGGCTAGAATTGCGGCGCCGCTGCACATGACCAGCGCTCCGCCGAGAACCCCGGCCCAACGGTGCCATCCGGCTTGGCGGAGTTCGTTCAAGAAGAGAAAGCCCCAGAGAATGCCGAGGAGACTGTTGGAATTCCATAGCGGGAAGGCGATGCTGAGGCCCACGTCGCGGATGGCGAAAATGGTGAGGGTGTTGGCGACGGCTCAGAGGCAGCCGGCGAGCAGCGCCCCGATGATAAAATGTGGGACCCGAGCTACGTCGGCGCGAACGGAATTGGTGCTGAGGACGAGAGCGGGGAGGCTCCAGCGCGCGAGAAACACTCCGACGACCATGATCAACGAAATGACGATTGGAGAGATGCCGATGGTGACGAGCTTGGTGGGCGCTTCGGCGGTTCCGAGCCAGGCTCCGGCGGTGAAGCCGCAGAAAATGCCGAGGAGTTGCAGGCTGCGGTGGCGGGCTTGAGTTGAAGCTGCGGATGCGGGCGCCGAATCGGCTGGCATGATTCTACGGAAGAAATTCAATGAAGAAATTTTAGCAGCAACAGTCCGCCGAGGAGCACGGCTGCGGGGACCCAGAAATGGACGTCGGTGAAGATGGTTACGGTGCGGCTGCGCGCCGGTTCTGGCATTTGATGTTCTCCGCAATTGCATCGAGGTAGAGATCGCAGGGGATTATCGCAGATCGGGAGAGTTTCCACACAAGACAAAATTTGTAGGTTGCAGCGGGTAGGGCGGCGTGCTAGTCTGAGCGAACAAAAGGCGAATAACTAGAGGTGCGCTTATGCCCGATTCTCTTGCCGTACGCCTGGCTTCGGTCACTCCTATCGAGAGTGGGCGAATCGAGAGTGCGCGGAATTCTACTTCACTGGAGCGGGTGTCGGCGGTGCTGGATACGTTTGCGGCGCGGGACGCCAGCGGGGAGGTGCTGACGTCGGTGCGGCATTATCCGGCGCGGGCGGCACAATGGGCGGAGTTACCTGAGTGGGTGCACGGGGATTTGCGAGCGGCGTACCAGGCGAAAGGAATCAAGCAGCTTTATTCGCATCAGGCTGCGGCGGCGAAGGCGGTGCACACGGGGAAGAATGTGGTGGTCGTCACGCCGACGGCGAGCGGAAAGACGTTGTGTTACAACCTGCCGGTACTAGACGCGATTCTGGGAGACGCGGATACGCGGGCTTTGTACCTTTTTCCGACCAAGGCTTTGGCGCAAGATCAGTTGGCGGAATTGTACGATTTGAATTTGCGGTTGGATGGGGTGGAGGCGAGGAAAATCGAAGAGTGTCGTCCTGACGGCATGGCGCTACCGGGCGGAGTCCGGGGAAGCCGATTTGGCGTGTTCACTTACGATGGCGACACACCGTCGGATGCAAGGAAGGCGATTCGCGAGAAAAGCCATATTGTTCTGACCAACCCGGACATGCTGCATACGGGGATTTTGCCGCACCATACGCGCTGGACGCGGCTGTTTGAGAATTTGCGTTACATCGTGATCGATGAGCTGCACATGTATCGCGGGGTATTTGGGAGTCATTTGTGTAACGTGCTACGGCGATTGCGAAGGATTGCGCAATTTTATGGACGCACGCCGCAGATTATTTGTTGCTCGGCGACCATCGCGAATCCGGGGGAGCTGGCTTCGCGGCTGATTGAGGATGAGGTGGAAGTGCAGTCGGAGAATGGAGCTCCGGCGGCGGAAAAGACTTTTATCTTTTACAACCCGCCGGTGGTGAACCGCGCGCTCGGAATCCGGCGGAGTTACATCACTGAAGCTTCGCGGGTTTCGCAGGAATTCCTGAAGCACGATTTGCAGACGATGGTATTCGCCAATTCGCGGCTGCACACGGAACTTATCCTGACGTATCTGCAGCAAGCCAACCCGCAATTTCCGGGTAAGCCGGAAACGATTCGCGGATATCGCGGCGGGTATCTGCCGACGGAGCGGCGAGAGATTGAGCGCGGATTGCGGGATGGGCGCATCCGCGGCGTGGTGGCAACTTCTGCGATGGAATTGGGCATCGATGTGGGATCGCTGGACGCGGTGGTGATGGCCGGCTATCCGGGCACGATCGCGGCGACATGGCAGCGGGCGGGTCGCGCGGGGCGACGCAGCGGAAGCTCCTGCGCGGTGCTGGTGGCTTCTTCGGCGCCGCTGGATCAATACATTGTGCGGCATCCGGATTATTTTTTCGGGAACACGCCGGAACACGCGTTCATCCAGCCGGACAACCTGGAAATCCTGATCAATCATTTGAAATGCGCGGCGTTTGAGCTGCCGATTGCGCCCGAAGAGAAATTTGGCGGCGTGGACGTGCAGGATTTGTGCGCGCGGCTGGCGGACGCGGGTTACCTGCATCGCGCCGGCGAAAATTATCATTGGACGAATGAGGCGTATCCGGCCGACACGATCAGCTTGCGGTCGGTGACCAGCGACAACTTCATCGTTATCGATATTACCGGCGCGCCGGAGGTGATTGCCGAAGTGGATTTCGTGAGCGCGCTGACGACTGTGCATGAAAAGGCGATTTACCTGCACGGGGCCCAGCAATATCACGTGGAGCATCTGGATTTTAAGGAGCGGAAGGCGTACGTGAAGGAAGTGGACGTGGATTATTACACGGACGCGATCCGCTACACACAGGTGCGGGTGTTGGAAATTGCGGAGACGGCGCGTGCAAATGAGGACAAGCCCGAACTTGCGGCTTCGCGTTCGCATGGCGAAGTCCTGGTGCGATCGCAGGTTGTGGGATTCAAGAAGATCAAATTTTTCACCAACGAGAATATTGGCGCGGGGAAGCTGGAACTTCCGGAAAACGAGATGCACACGACGTCTTACTGGATGACGCTGGAACGCGCTCTGCTGGAATCCCTACCGTATTCGGTCAGCGAGCGGCAATCGGGAATGTTTGGACTGCTGCACGCGATGGAATCGGTGGCGACGCTGCTGCTGATGTGTGACGGGCGCGATTTGGGGACAGCGATCGGGGAGCGGCCGCCTGCGCCGGATATGGATCCGGATGAGGCGGTAATTGCAGGCGACGCCAAGGACCTAAGTAGGAGCGCCGTGGAACCGTGGATGAGCGGGCAAAAAGAGTTTTTTGAGCCGAATCTGTATTTGTACGACGCGTATCCGGGCGGGATCGGATTTTCGGAGGCATTGTTCCGGGCGCACGGAATATTGGTTCGCAAGACGCGTGAATTGATCCAGGCGTGTCCTTGCGACGCGGGGTGCCCTTCGTGCGTGGGCCCAGCGGGGGATTTGGTGCCGCGGGCGAAGGAGGCGGCGCTGGCGATTCTGGATGGTCTGTGCGCCTAAGAAATTGACATGGGAAACCTGACGGACAAATTCTCGCGATTGGCGGCGCTGAAGCCGGTGCGCGCAACTCGTGCGCGTCCGCCGGAGTTGCGTATGCCGAATGAGACCGATCCGATCAGCATGTTACTGGGCGGCGGGATTGCGCGCAACCAGTATGGAGAGCATCTGGCGATCCGGAATTGGTTTTCTACGCCAGAGTTTGTGCAGCCTTCGGTGACTGCGTTGGAACTGTTGACGAAGGTGAATGGTTCTAACGGAAGCCGTTCCCAGAATCGCGTGAAAGATACTGCCGCAACACGGCGGATGCGAGGACTGCTCGAAGATCCGGAGAAGTGGCTTTTCCTGGATACAGAAACGACCGGGCTGGCCGGGGGCACCGGTACGTATGCGTTTCTGGTAGGGCTAGCCTGGTGGGACGCGAGCGGACTGCAGGTGGAACAGCTTTTTCTGCGCGACTTGCACGAGGAATATTCGTTGCTGCAGGAGCTGGCCCAGCGAATTGCGGAACGGCCGGTGCTGGTAACGTTTAATGGAAAGACATTCGACTGGCCGTTGTTGGAAAACCGCTTCACGATGACGCGGGTGATTCGCGTGCCGCAACTGGCGGCGCATCTGGACTTGCTGCATCCGGCGCGTTCGTTGTGGAGATTGCGATTGGGATCGGTGCGGCTGGTGGAACTGGAGCGGCACGTGTTGGACGCAGAGCGGCTGGGCTGGAGGCGCGAGGACGATGTTGCGTCCGCGCTGATTCCTCAATATTACTTTGAATATTTGCGCGGCGGGACGGGGCAACCGCTGGCCGCCGTTGTGCGACACAACCAGATGGACCTGCGCGGGCTGGCGGCACTTTTCGGAAAAATTAATTTCCTGCTGGAATCGCGCGAAGACGGATTTGTCGGGACGGATTCACTGGACCTGTTTGGGTTGTCCCGATTCCTGCATCGTAAGGGCGAAAAGGAACTGGCACACTCCGCGTGCGCTTACGCGCTGAATGCGGGGTTGCCCGCGGAATTTCGGCCGCAGGCGACGCGGGAATTGGCGTTGATGGCGAAGCGGCGCGGCGACCGGGAACGGGCGGCTTCGCTGCTGCAAGAACTAGTGGCCAATCCGGAGGAAACCGTGTTTGCCTGCGAGCAGCTGGCGATGCACTATGAGCGCCACACGCGGGATCTTGCGCGCGCGGTGGAATTCGCGCAGCTGGGGTTGAAGACGCTGCAGCGCCAATTTGGCAGTTCAAGCGACCCGTATGCGAGCACGCGGCACCGGCGGATGGAAGAAAAATTCGTGTGCCGGCTGGAGCGTTTGCGGCATCGCATGAACAGCGCAGATACAGCCCCGCTGTTGGCCCGGACCACGGCAGCAGGCAGCGACGGGCATCGCGCTCGTTGAACTTCCGCAACCTCTGCAATCCCGATCGAATTTGGAGGTACAAACCGGATGGAATCCCCAGGAACAACTCGGCAAGCTGGTGGTGGAGGAGTTATGGCCACTACAGAGACGAATTATCTGCGAACGGAACTGGAACTGCGGCGCGAACGGCTGCTGGCCGCTTCGGCGACGGAAACCAGCAATGGCACGCTGCATCAACTTCTGGCCAGCGTGGACGCGGCGCTTTCGCGTTTGCACCAAGGCACATTCGGGATCTGCGAAACATGCCACGACACGATCGAGGCCGACCGGCTGCTGTGCAATCCGTTGCTGCGATTTTGCCTGGATCATCTTTCGTCGGAGGAGCAGAGGGCGCTCGAGAAGGACCTGGTGCTGGCGGCTGGCATTCAGAAGGCGCTGCTACCGCCGCAAGATTGGGCGGTGGATGGTTGGCACGCGCGCTATCATTACCAGCCGGCGAATCTAGTCAGCGGAGATTATTGTGACCTGATCGAGAATGAGGATGGATTTTTATTTTTACTGGGCGATGTTTCCGGGAAGGGCGTGGCGGCTTCCATGCTGATGAGCCATCTGCACGCCACTTTCCGGACGCTGGCCGGGCAGAACCTTTCGCTGCAGCACATGGTGGAGCATGCGAATCGGTTGTTCTCTGAAAGCACCACGGCAGGACAATTTGCGACGATGATTGTAGGCTCGGCGAAGCCAAGCGGAAAAGTGACGTATGTGAGCGCCGGACACCTGCCGCTATTTCATATTTCCGCGGCTGGCGTGCGCGCGCGAGAGGCTACGGGCGTCCCGTTGGGAATGTTCTGCACGACGAATTTTCCGGTATGCGAACTGACCCTGGAGCCCGGGGACAAGCTGCTGCTTTATACCGACGGACTGACGGAGATGTTCAACGCCGCGGGAGATGAGTTCGGGATTGCACGGGTGCATTCTTTGGCGAAAACGCATGGGGCTACGACGCCACAAGGAATTTTGAGCGCGTGTTTGGATGAGATACGCAGCTTTTCGGCGACAGCAAAGCAGACGGATGATTTGACAATGTTGGTGTTGCATCGGGAACATTAGGCAAGAAGAGAAGAGTTTCCTCAGGGGCTAAAGCCCTACGTTTCTCCAATCTTAATGTCGGAGCTGAAGCTGCGACCCCCCGGCGCTTACCAGGATAGTTTTCTGAACCATTGGGAATAGATCTTTGGGTCGGCGCCTTCGGCGGTAATGCAATCCTGGTCTTGGCAGCGGAAGAAGACGGCGCCGGACTGGGTGGTGAACTCCAGATCGTTTTTTGCCTCGGCGATGGGTGTGCGGTCAGGATATTTTTTCAGCAGGGCCTGGCGGTAGGCGTCAAAGAAGGCGGACGCTTTTTCGGGAGTGTCAAAGCGCACACGGGTGAAGAGCATCAGGCGCTGCTTATCATCTTTTTTTTCGTAGGTGGCATAGTCGTCGCCATCCCAGCCCGCGGCAACTTTCTTCGCGACATCATCATCCAGAAATTGCTTGAGAACTTCCTTCCATCCGAATTCGCCCATGGCGTTTTCTTCCAGCTTGTTCCAATCGCTGCCAGGCACGCCGTCAGGTAAATCCACTTTTATCACCGCGGGAACTTTGGCAGCGCGATACAACTCGGGATGCATGATTTGCTGCGTTCCAGTGGGTGGCCGGGCGAAAATAGCGTCAAAGCCGCCCCAGCCTCCGGTCCGTATGACGGACATGGAGAAGCGCAGTCCGTCGAAATAAGGAAACATCAACGAGTCTTTGATGAACGGCGGAGCTTTCTTGAGAATGGGAGTATCGCTCAGATCGCCGACGAAGATGGAGGGATCAACGTCGGGGATATCGCGCAACGTCAGACCTTTATCCTTGAGGGTGTATTCCAGCATGCCGGCCATGGCGCTGCCTTCGAGAACAGATTCTCGGGCGAGTTCGGCGTCATCGTTAGGCTTGGCGGCGCGGGACCAGGCTTCAATGTGAAAATACTGATCCTGCAGAGCGTGGGTGAGCTCGTGAGACATGACCATGCGCTGCTCGTCGGGCTGAATCCAATCGGCGATGTAAAACTCATGCTGTTTGGGATCGTAGAGACCGGCGATTTGTTCGGTCAACAGATCCACCAGGAAGCTATCCAGGTTGAATTTTTTGGGGAGGAGACCGAAGGCTTCCGCGCTGCGAGCCGATGCGTAGCGTTCTTTCGCGTCTTTTTCATCATCCATTTCCGCCAGGATGTACGCGTGGATCTGTTCGCGGGTACGAATGGACTTTTTGAGAGGCGACTTGAGCTTCCAGCCGGTAATTTCGCTCATTTCGTTCATTACTTGGTCGGCGGTAGCGAGGAACTCCGGGTTTGTGGTCGTAGCGGTAGCGGAAGCCGAGGGTGCCGGAGCGGGCTGTTGGGCCTGGGCAGGAGCAAGCGCTAGAAAGGTGAACAGGCAAGACGCCGGAAAAGAGGAAAAACGAAGCAATCTACTTGGCCAGTGCATACGGTGTCAGGATAACAGATTCCAGTCCTAGGACTGGCGAAGCGGGCGGAAAGCGTGATAAAGAGCGCATGGTGAGGCGAGTGTGACGGGCCGCAAGAGCGGAAGTTCCGATTTGAACCAGGGCCTTAGCTGAATACGTGGAATCCACAGGTCCAAACCATGTTCCGCGTTCGTAACATAATGGTAACGACTCATAATGTGAATAGAACAGGTGACTCCCCGAAAGGAGGCACGCATGTATCCTCCCGGACTGCGGCTGCGGCAAGCCAGAGAAGCGCTGGGGCTGACCTATCGCGACGTCGAGCGTGCCAGCTATCAGATTGCCGTCAATCGTGGCCGTCCGGACTTCATCCTGCACATCAGCCGATTGGCAGACATCGAAAATCGCGGAGTAGTTCCAAGCCTTCACAAACTCTATTCGCTGGCGGCCATTTTGCATCTCGATCCTGCGGAGATTTCGAGTTGGTACGGCGTACCGCTGAGCCAGACATTTCGCGAGGGTGCTTATTTCCCGCCGCCGCGGACACATCTGAGCGCGTCGCCGGCTACCTCTGCGTTCACCGATCCCATGGAAAATCCGGAGCGGCCGGAAAATACGGAGCTATTGTTGAAGAGGCCGGCGGGAGTGGTTCCTGTGGCGGAGCCGGCGAATTGCGCGCTAAGCAAGCATCGATATGGATACATTGGGTTGTCTGACCGGCGGATGATGCCATTGCTTCGCCCGGGCAGCACGGTGCTGATCGACACGACGCTGCGGCGGATTGAGGATGCGGACTGGTCGAATGAATACGACCGGCCGATGTATTTCGTGGAAATACGGAACGGCTATCGATGCGGGTGGTTCCAGAAGGATAAATCGCGGCTGATCATGCAGCCGCATACGCTTTCGCGGTGCGCACCGGAGGCATGGGTGACGCCGGATGAGGCGGAAGTTGTGGGGCAAGTGGTGGGAGTGGTCAGCTACTTGGGCGAGCCGTGGACGTATCGTCCTGTAGCAATTCCAGAAGGACGGCCAGATTGGAACGGTAAAGCTCTGTGAGGTAGCTGGGAGCCCGAGGCGGCACCCACTGCGAACAAGTTTCGCGGCAACGCAGGACATTCCCCTCAAGCGTGCCGGTCAAAGAAGCCAGATACATCTGTAAATCCTCTTTTTGTGCATTCAGGGGCATTTCGAGGAGGCGTTCGAAGACTTCCTCGTGGCACTGCGCGATGACCTGATCCACAGCCGCCGAGCCGTAAAGATTCGCCAAAGTTTCATGGACATATTTTCCGGTGCTTGCATCCCGCAAGCTGAAAAGGAACGCCAATCGCTGATATGCGCCATTGAGCGGCTCCAGGTAATTGGCGGTCAGGTCGAAGAGGATCTGCTGGTATTTGCGCAGGTGATCGAGCATGTAGAGTAGCGAACCAGAGCCGTTCCGTCGTCAGAACTTTTTCCAGCACCAAACACCAATCGAGAAAAGTCGCGACACCCTCCAGCGCAGGAGGGTGTTCATGCAAAAACGAATCTCGACGCTGTTTCTGCTTTTCGTAAGTTTACTCCTAGTCTGTTTGGTAATCCCGAGCAATTCTTCCTCGCTTTCCGCGGTTCCGCTGGGCCCGGCGGTAGCCGCAGACGGGGTGCCGCCACCGCCGCCGAAGGTGCAGGACCAGCCGCAATTGGTTGCGATAGATGGCGTGCCTTTGCCTCCGCCGGGGCCGATGCCGCCTCCACCACCAAAGGCGTGGGATGTTCGCGTATTTTCCAACTAGAAGGTCCGGCTAGAAAGCAGAGGAACGCGCAGAAAAATTAAGAATCCTGCCATAATTGCGCCCAGGGGTGGGGTCAGATCAGAGAGCCGCTTATTTACCTGCGAGTAAAGTGATGATACTCTGCCGATAATGGCCGCGGCTCTGATCTTGCGTATCTCGTGGGCGCTCAGCACGCTGCTAGAACTGGTGTTACTGTACTTTCTGCTACGCCAAAAAGTGCACAGGTCGCATCCCGCCTTTTTCTCGTACATATTGATTGCGCTGCTGCAGAGCGCGGTGGTGGCCACAGCCTACAGGGTTTTCGGTCCGGCTAGTGCGGCATCCTACAACATTGGATGGGGATCTCAGGTGGTGGTGATCTGCGCGCGATGGCTGGCCATCACCGAAATCGCCAAGAAGGCTTTGGGAGAGTTCAGCGGAATCTGGGCCATGGTGAGCCGGGTTTTGTTTGTGCTGGGCATGGGCGTATTGGTTTATGCGATTGTGGGCTCACGGGACAAGTGGACGCTAGCAGTGTTGACTGCAGACCGCGCCGTGGAAATGTGCATCGCCAGCTTTATCGTGGCGATGTTTGTGTTCGTGAAATATTATCGCGTGCAAATGAGCCAAATGGACCGCATGCTGGCCATTGGTTTCTGTTTGTATTCCTGCTTTTTCGTGATTAACGATTCGATCTATCAAGCGTGGATTCGCACGGCGGGCCCATTGTGGAATTATTTGGAGACGGTGACATATTTAGCCACACTTCTGCTGTGGATTGGGGCGGTCATGCAGCATTCGGAGTCGCCGATTGCCGCAAACGCGTCGCCGTTGACGCCGGAAGATTACCTGGAGCTCTCCGGGAAGTTGAATTCCCGCTTGCACGTGCTCAATAACCGCTTGGACAAGCTATTCCATTCCGGGGACTCCCGCTCATGAGTGGGACCGTGATCCTGTTCATCGCTCTTGCCGTCATTCTGGTTGCTCTGTTGGCGTGGGCAGTGCGTCCGCCGAAGAAAACATTGCTGTCGGTGGACGATGTGTTCGACGCGCTGGCGGAAAAACGGCACTACGCCAGGCTGCCGCAAATCCTGCAATCGCTGCGCCACGAAGATACGGATTTTCTATATACACGGGGCCACGATCACCTTGCAGGGCGCATCCGCCGCGAGCGAAAGCAAATTGCACTTCGTTATTTGAATTACCTGGAAGACGAATACCATTTGCTGCTGGAGGCATCGCGAATCCTGTCCAGGATCGCGCCGGAAATTTCCCCGATGAACGAGTTTGCTCACTTCCGGTTGAACATGAGATTCGTGCTGCTGTGCCGTTATCTGCGCTGGCGGCTACGGCTTGGGCTGGAACCGTGGAGCGTGTTTGGAATCTTGTCCGATATGGAAGGCGCTATGACGCTGCAGTTGGAGGCCGCGACTACACGCATCGGCGAACGGGCAGCGATTGCCACGGAATTTCCGCTATTCCTGGAGAATCGGCGCCGCGACTCCAAATAGCTTGGCCTGGACGGCAGCGTACAACTCCCCCGGCTGAAACGGCTTTTGCAAAATAGAGGCGTCCGGCGTAAGGAATCGCGCCGGCACTTTTTCCATGGCGGACACGGAACTGGTCCAGAGCACGCGCGGCCCCAGGCCGTGGTCGGCTTGAAATTGTTCCGGCTTCGCGTGGCTGGATTCGCCGTGGTAGAGCAGCTGCCAATCCGCGACCACCAGATCGAATTCCTTGGCGCTTATCAGACGACGCGCTTCTTCGACTGAAGTCGAGGTGGTCACCACGTGCTCGATGCCGGTGAGCAATTCCGCGACCGCTTCAAGGACGGATTCGTTCGCATCGACGACCAGGATGCGGCCGTTGCCCATGGCCCGCGGCGCTTCGACTTCGGTGTTCTTTTGTGCGGAGTGGTTTGAACGCATAGGCAAGTCTATGCGGAAAGCCGCACCGCGTTGCGGCAAATTCCTGACGCGAATGGTACCGCCATGCTCGGTGACGATGCCGTAACAGATGCTCAAACCGAGGCCAGTTCCTTTGCCCACGGGCTTGGTGGTGTAAAAGGGATCAAAGACTCGGGACGAATCCTTGACGCCGGGCCCACTGTCAATGAGTTCCACGAAAACCTGGCCTTCCTGGACGCCAGTGCGAACCCAGAGGTCGCCTTCGGCGCCAGCTTCGAGGATGGCGTCGATGGCGTTATTAATGAGATTGAGAAAGACCTGCTGGAGTTGATGGGGATCGGCGGGAACCTCTGGCAATTCGGCAGCGAGTTCGAGATGGACTCGAATCTGGCTCATGCGCAAGTCGTAATCGCGGAGGGCGAGAGTGTCTTCGAGGATGGAATTCAGGCGGACGGGGACGCGCTCAGGCTTGTGCTGGCGGGCAAAGCTCAGAAGGTTTTGCACAATGCGGTGAGTGCGCATGGCCTGCTTATAAAGCTTCTCGCTGTATCCCAACGCCTGCGGACCTACTTCTCCGCTGGCGGATAAGAGCTGGCTATAGCCGAGGATCGCGGTGAGCGGATTGTTCAATTCGTGCGCGACGCCGGAGATGAGCTGGCCGACGGCGGCAAGTTTTTCGCTGTGGACCAATTGTTCCTGGGTGCGCCGCAAGTGCTCATAGGCCTGGCGCGTTTCCTCGTAGAGGCGGCTGTGGTCGACGGCGCTGGCGACCTGGCTGCCGACAGCGGTGAGCAAGCTGATATCGGCGTTGGAAAATTCCCGCACGTCGTGGCTGCCCACAACTAATCCACCGATGATTTTTTCCTTGGCCCAGAGCATGACCACGTAAGCGGACTTGATGCCTTCTTTCCGCTGCATTTCTCGGACGATGGGCGGCAGAGGAAGTCCCTGGACGGACAGGAATGTGGCATGAGTGGAGCGAAGCTGCTGCATCAAGCCGTTGGGGAGAGCGAACACGGGAAAAGTCTTACCGAACTCTGAACGGTGCCCGACGGCGGCGACGCGACGGACGGTGAAGTCATCTTTGTCGAGAAGATACAGCGATGCCGCGTCGAGATCAAAAAGCTCGAGCATTTGACGCAGCGTGCGCTGTACGGACTCGCTGAGATCGAGTGTGTACGAGAGCGTTTCGGCGATGGAATTGAGGATCATCAATTCGCGATTGCGGCGGCGAATCTGCTGTTCCGCGCGGCGGCGCTCGCTGACGTCCAGCAAAAAGCCCTGGTAGGCAATGACATTACCCGCGGAATCGCGCACGGCGGTCGAGGATTCGCTGACGGTTCGGATTTCGCCGTCTTTGCGGCGGATATCGAACTCAAAATCGTTTACGGATCCGTGTTCGTGCAAGAGCTTGCGCAAGCGTTCGTACTCGGACGAATTTACGTAAAGTTGTTGGCCGACTTCGACTGCCAATAACTCGTCGCGATTCTCGTGACCAGTGATGCGCATCATCGCGTCGTTGAAATCGAGAAAGCGGCCGTTTACGGTAGCGATGAAGACGCCTTCCTGAACGCTGGCGACGAGGGTTCGATATTTTTCCTCCGCCCTTTTGCGTTCGGTGATGTCTTTCAGGACGTGAATGGTGCCGAGCTGGCGCCCGGCGGGATCGATGAATTGGGAATTCGACGCGAGAAAATAACCCTGCAGCCAGGGATCGGGCTCGTCGCCTTCGCCGGAAACGCCTTCGCAATAGGGGCAAACCTTAAAGGAATCGCCACGAACATTGAAGAGTTCACTGACGGAGCGGCCGAAAATGGATTGGCTCTTGCGGCCGAGGAGATCGGCGAGGCGCGCATTGGAGCGGAGGATGCGTCCTTCGCGATCGTGAACCAGGATGGGATCGCCGATGGAATCAAAGGTATAGACCCACTGTTGTTGGACGGACTTGATCTGTTCAAACAGGTTGACGTTTTCGATGGTGGTACCCAGAAAATTGGCCACGTTGACGAGATAGGTCAGCTCGTCTTCCTGCAGGCGCTTGCCGGGGAGCGTGCCGACATTCAGCATGCCGACCGGACCCTCTTTGCCGCAGAGCGGAACGGTGACGAGTTGGGTGATGCCCGCTTCCGCCATGCTGCGACGGACGTTGGCATCCTTTTCATCTTCGAAGCACGCGATGCGGTATTCACCCTGCAATAGCTCCTGAACCCACTCTCGATTTAAGGGAATGCGCGGATGGTGTTTCAGGTAGGTTTGCGAAAATCCGATGGAGGCGCAGGTGACAAATTCGCCCGTGTCGCCTTTTCTTTCGAGGAGTCGTATGGTGCCGTGAGTGGCATTCACGCTTCCGATAATTTGCGTGAGGACTTTTTGCAAAAGTTCAGGAATGGAGACGGATTGGCTGCTTGAGGCCGTCAGCATGGTGAACTGGCGCATTTTTTCGCTGATTTCCTCAGAGCGCGTGCGCGCGGACTCCAGGAGCATGACGATCATGCCGATGCCTAAGCCTGCATTAAGAAAATGATCGAAGGCAAAACGCAAGAGGTGAACGTCTTCTTGCGTCCAGATTTTCCGATCGATGTTGTTCAAGCCCAGCAGCAGGAAGGCTCCCGCGAGCAGCTTGCCGCCGTGACCGGTCACGGGAGAGGAGGCGCGCCAAAGGATCCAGCCCGCGCAGATGCAGATAGCGCTATAAAGAATAGCGGTTTCCCAGCGAGTTTCGCCCCAGCGAGGGACGTTGCGCTGGCAATAGCCAACCGTGAGAGCCATTAAAACGGTAAGCCACCACATCGGCCAGTAGAGGCGATTGGGGGCGGTGGCGTACTGAAGAATGGATGCGAGGAAGAGTGCTAAGGCCGCGGCGCCGCCAGCAGAAAAAACGACTTGGAGAAAACGGTGCGGCTCATAGAAAAGCGCGAGTTCCGCGAAAGAAGAAAGCGTGAGACAGACCCAGCCGCAGAGCCAAAGGCGATAGAAAATCGTGGGATTATCACGACGAAGATGCAGGAACAAAACCAGCAGGGTGAGGCAAACTGTCGCCTCAAAGAAGGCAATACCCTGGAGGCCTTGGTTCGGCACCACAGCGGAACCTCCCAAATGATGGAACGAGTTGAAAAAAGAACGGAACCTTGGGCCTGCCCATTAGGACAGGCGGACTCCACGTTCTTCTGACGCTAACACGCTATTTTCTGACTGGGCAAGGGTACCCAAAAGGAGGTGTGCCGTCCCGTATAATGCTGTTTGGGAGAACACTGTGGACGCTGACCATATCCTGGTTGTGGATGACGAAGAGGCGATTCGCGAAGTAGTTTCGACGATGCTGGAGTCGCGCGGATATCGCTGCACGGCCGTGAGCAATGGGCGATCGGCGCAGGACTATGTTCGAAAGCAAACTCCCGACCTGGTTCTGAGCGACATGATCATGCCGGAGATGGACGGGATCAAGTTGCTGGACTGGTTGCACGGTTTCGATCCGGAAGTGCCGGTGATCATGGTGACGGCGATCCACGACATTTCGACGGCACTGGAAGCCATTCGCCGCGGGGCTTATGACTACATCTTGAAACCGTTTGAGAAGGATCAGCTGTATCACGGCGTTGAGCGGGCTTTACAACACCGGCGGCTGGTGGTGGAGATTCGCAATTACCAGGCGGATCTGGAGCGCAAGGTCGAACAGCGCACGGCCGAGCTGATGGCGAAGCATCTGGAGCTGGAGCAGTCTTACGATGACACTTTGGAAGCTCTGGGCAGCGCGTTGGACTTGAAGGACGCGGAGACCGAGGGCCACTGTCAGCGCGTGACGGCCTTTACGATTTCCATCGCCAAGTGCGTTCCTGTTCCTATGACATATCTGCCGATTCTGGCGCGAGCGGCCTTTCTGCACGACATCGGGAAAATGGCGATTCCGGATTCGATTCTGCGCAAGCCTGGGCCGCTAGATAACGACGAGAAGCAAATCATGCGTACACATTGCGAGATCGGCTATAACGTGTTAACGCGCATTCCGTTTCTGCGGGATGCGGCCGAGATCGTGCTCGCGCACCAGGAATTCTTTGACGGCTCCGGCTACCCGCGGGGATTGCGCGGAGAACAGATCCCTCTGGGAGCTAGAATATTCTCCATAGCAGACGCGTTGGATGCCATGATCAGCGACAGGCCTTATCGCAAGGCCCTCCCCATGGGGCATTCGCGCGAGGAAATCCGGCGCTGTTCGGGTACGCAATTTGACCCGAAAATCGTGGAAGTCTTCATGTCTATCCCGGAGCAACACTGGCTGGAGCTGAGAGAAAACCTGGGATCGCCGTTCCGCTTGACGCAATTGAAAAACCTGAAGTCGTAAAGCAGCCGCCGAATTTTTGGCGCGTGCCCTCGCTGCGTGCTATGTTTGTTCGAGAGCTTCGATGGCCTTGATACCCATCAAGACGGCTTCTGAAACCGGCTATTGCGACTGCGTCTGCGGCTGCTACGAACTGGCGAGCCAGCGGGACGAAGACAGCGGCAAAGGCTATTGCCCCGCCTGCGCGAAGGAACACCTGGAGCGGAACGCGGGCCTAGGGTTGGCGCAGCCTGCGCCAGTGAAGGTGGAAGCCCACAGCGCGACGAATGCACAAGTCAGATCGCTTCCACCGGGTGCTGATCCTCCGGCTCGACTGCGCTAGATTCTCCTTTCCCCATAAGCGACACCGTTGAAACGAAAGAGCATCACATTGCGGCACTGGTGCTAAACTGTGCCCCATCTGTAGGGCGGAGGCTGGCGTTCCCTTCCTGAAGTACCTTGGGACCTCTTTGCAGTTTCCTTGAGCGAGGTCAGAAAACTCTATTCGGGGGATTCTCGATGAAGCGCTTCGTTTACCTCATCTCCATGTTGGTATGCCTTTTTTCTTTTACCTTGCTGCTACCATCGCTGGCGCACGCGCAAACCGCGAGCGTCGGGGGAGTGATTCGCGATCCGAGCGAAAAAGTCGTGAGCGGGGCAAAAATCACATTGCTGAATACGCAGACCGGAATTTCCCGCGATGTTTCGACGAATGAGGAAGGCATCTTCTGGTTCACCAATGTGGCTCCCGGAGCGTATGCGGTGACGGTGGAGCGCGCTGGATTCAAGGAGATTCACATTTCCGACCTGACCCTGACGGTCAACCAGTCTTTCACGTTTGAAGCGCATCTAGAGCTAGGCCCGCTGGCGACAACGATGGAAGTGAAGGCGTCAGAGCTGCCGCTGATCGATCTGGATAACGCGCAGATCAGCAACCTGGTCGATTCGAAACGCATTCTAGACCTGCCGCTGCTGACGCGCGACCCGTACTCGCTGGTGCTGCTGAGCCCCGGAGTGATTCAAAGCAACAGTTCGCTGGGCGGGTTTTCGATAAATGGCACGAATGAACGGAACAACAATTTTCTACTGGATGGAGTGGACAATAACGATACGGATGTTCCGGGCGGTCCGGGAGGCTTGAACGCGCTGAATCCGGATTCGTCGCAGGAATTTCGCGTGATCACCAATAATTACGCGCCGGAATATGGCCGCAACAATGGCTCGGTGATCCAGATTTTGACGCGTAGCGGTTCGAACGAACTGCACGGCGATGCCTATTGGTTTGGGCGCTACAACGCTTTGGGTGCTCGCGATTTTTTCAATCCTGCTTCCACCGGGCCGCAAAATCCGTATACGCGCAATGATTTCGGCGCGTCGGCGGGCGGACCCTTTGTGAAGGACAAGGCGTTCTGGTTCGTCAATTACGAAGGGCAGCGCTTCATCACCACGCTGACGAACACGAGCGTTGTGCCGACGGCGGAGTTCAAGACGGGGCAATTTACGGCTCCGGATCCCAATACTGGCGCGCCAGTTCCGGTGGATGTGAGCACCCCGAATAGCCCTGACAATGTTCTGGGGCTTCCCCTCGACCCCACGATGCAGAAGATTTTGGCACTTTATCCCAATCCAAACGGGCCTGCGGTGATTCCGGGACTCTCAGGGACGCTTTTTTATCCGAGCGCTTCGCGGCTACAATCCGATGCATTTACGACCAAGGTAGACTACAACCTGACGAAGCAACATCTGCTGAGCGTGCGATATACCTTCAACCAGCAGAACGATCCCAATTTCAACCACAGCGATTTTCTTCCCAACAATCTGGGCGGCACGAGTTTGTACCTGCGCGACCAGAATGCTGCCATCGGACTTACTTCCACTTTCACGGACCGGCTTATCAACGAATTCCGATTCGGCGCCAACCGTTCCCACCAAGAATATGGTTGCGACGGCGCGAAACTCTTCGACAGCTTCGGACAGATCGACGCGGTGGGCGTCGGCGCAGATTACTATCTGCCGTTTGGCCAGCAAAATGTGAGCGGGTATGACGGCTTCGGCTGCATTTATCTGGGCGATGCGAATTCCCAGGCCCGATTCACGGGGACGTATCAAACGCTGGACAGCTTGTCGTATTCGCGCGGGCGGCACTTATTCAAGTGGGGCGGAGAGTTTCGCGATATATATTCCAATTCGTATGATGATTTTGGCGTGCGCACATTCCTGAATTTTGAAGGCTACACCACTTCAGGTATACAAGCGCTTCCTTCCACGTCGCCGCTGGCGAATGATCCGAACACGGAAAATGCGGTGCAGGCTTTGCTTGGATATGTCGATACACAAACGCAGTCGCAGTATTTCGACAAGAGGGCGAACCGGGCGTCGACCGATTTGCGGGGATTTCGGCAACGGGAGTGGGCGGGCTTCGCGCAGGACACATGGAAATTGGCGTCGAACTTTACGCTGACGTATGGATTGCGCTGGGAATACTATGGCGTGCCGTTCGAAGCGCACAATAATCTTTCCACGATTTTCACCGATCCCAGCGGACCCGCGCCGTTCACGTTCCAGTTGGTCGGGCCTGGCACCGGGCGCACCCTGTACAAAAATCAGTACGACAATTTTGAACCGCGAGTGGGCTTCGCGTGGGATGTATTGAAGGACGGGAAAACTTCTCTGCGTGGTGGTTACGGGATATTTCACGATCGCGCGTTTGGAAATTTGATCGGGAATACGCGCGCAAACCCGCCGTTTGCGTTGACGGCCTTCAACGACCTGGAACTCCCTCTTTCGCAGGTCACGCCGCCCACACAGGTTTCCGTTCCCGATCCTTACGTGGTGCAAAACGGATACAACTATTACGTGAATACAGTCGATCCATACTTCAAGACGCCGTACAGCCAGAACTGGAATTTTGGTGTTCAGCACGCGATCACACCAACGCTGACACTGGAAGTGAACTATGTCGGGGTGAAAGGAACGGATATTTTTCGCACGGTGGATGGAAATCCGCCGCAGAGTTACACGCTCGTGCCACAACTGGTGTCGTACTGCTCGGTGCCGAATGCCTACAACTGTACGACCGCTACTCTACAATTCAACAACTTGTGGACCGGGTATGAGAATGGCCTCCTGCCGTTCGACGCGACAAGCAACAATGCCTTCAACACCGGGACGGGCACCGGCGAATATGAATTCAAGTCGATCGGCAGCTCCATTTATAACGGCATGCAGGTGAATTTGCAGAAGCAGTTCACCCATGGACTGCAATTTCAGGCGGCATACACTTACTCGCACACGCTCAGCAACGTGAACGATCCACTGACCCCGGCAGCGGGCAACGGTAACTTGCCTCGCAATTCGCTGGACCTGCAAGCCGAGTGGGGAAATTCAGACTTCGATATCCGGCACCGCGGGGTCGTGAATTTTATTTACGAGCCGAATATCGGTCGCGAGCACGACCATCTGAGCAATGGATTCGTGGGGCGGATATTGGAAGGATGGTCGCTGACCGGTATTATCACCGCGCAGACGGGACATCCAATTGACATGTACGATTATCAGGACAGCAATCACACCGGGCAATACGCGCGGTTGACGGAAATCAGCCCGGCATGGGGCCAGCCGCCGGGCACAGATGAAACTTTTACCGGGCCCAGGGCCAGCGCGTTTATCACTACGCCGTTCGATGTGCTTCCCAACGTGGCGAAAAATAAATTCTATGGGCCGGGATTGGTGAACGTAGATATGGCGGTGCTGAAAAATACGTCGATTACGGAACGGGTGAAATTGCAATTTCGCTTGGAGACGTACAACTTGTTCAACCATCCGCAATTCGGGCAGCCAGACAATTTTCTTTCGGACAGCACGTTTGGGCAATCGCTGTCGACGATTACTCGGCCGGACGGGACGACAAGCGCGCGGCAATTGCAGGTGGCTTTGAAGCTGCTTTTCTGAGCGGGAAACGGGCGGTGACGGATGGGTTGCGTCCCATGATGCAGGTTGAGATCCTTCGTCGCAAAAGGCGCTCCTCAGGATGAGAGTCGCGGTGATGGTGTAGGGCCTTGCGGCTACTTACCCAGGTACATCAGGGCTAGAAGGAAGAGCCAGAGGGCGTCCATGAAGTGCCAGTAGTAGGAGGTCACTTCGGCGGCGACGCTGCGGGTAATTTTTGCGGAATCGTAATTTCGGCGGGCCACGTAGATCAAGGCAGCTACGCCTCCGAGAAGATGCACGCCGTGGGCGCCGGTGAAAATGTAGAAGAAGCTGCTGGCGGGATTGCTGGCCAAATAAATTCCCTGCTGCACCAGAACGCGCCACGCCACCACCTGGCCAATCAGGAAAACAATGCCCAATACTGTGGTGATGAGCCAGAAGCGTTTGAAACCGGCAACATCGGAGTGCGAAAGGCGGGTTCGCGCGAGTTCCAGGGTGCCGCTGCTGGCCAGCAACACCGTAGTATTGACCCACAGCAGCCCGGGAATGTGCACGGGGATCCAATCAGGACCTCCCTTGCGCACAAGAAACGCGCTGGCCAGGGCCATGAAGAACATCAGAACAGAAACGATGCCAATGGCAATTCCCGTGTAATAACGGGCCGGGGAGATCGGACGATTGGGACGCTTTTTTCCGTCGTCGCCACCGCCGCCATTACCGCCCGCAGGAGGAATATCTCCGCGCCCGCCACCACCTTTTTTCTCGATGATGAGTTCGATGTCTGGAGGTGAAATTGTGCCCGGCATGCTGTTCTGTTCCTTTCGTCGGCTCAACGAGCTTTCTGTGCCAGCAGTTCGGGCGAGAGATGCTGCGGTGCGAACTCCTCTGCCGGCGTTCCCGCAAGCTCATAGGCTCCGCGGTAGACAACGGGCGAGCGGCCATCGAAGTTGCGCGCCGGGGCGGGTGAGCCGACACTCCATTCGAGTGTCGTGGCGTGCCAAGGGTTATCCGCTTCCGCTTTTTTCCGGCGCAATAAACTGCCAAAGAAATTAATGACAAAGAGGAGTTGCGCGCCGACGGTCCAGATGGTGGCAACGGTGACCAGGGTACGAATCGACGCACCGACAGAGGCCAGCGCGGCTCGCTGGGCGTCAGGCAGCGACAGGGTCGATTGCGTCAGCAGACCCATCCAATGCATAGGCATGAAGATGCAGTAGACACCTGCGAAGGTCAACCAAAAATGAGTTTTGCCGAGGGTCTCATTCAAGCGGCAGCCGAACAGCTTCGGGAACCAGAAGAAGAGTCCGGCAAGAATGGCGAACGTGGCGGCGACACCCATGACCAAGTGGAAATGGCCAATGACGAAATCCTCGCTGACGGCCGCGCGTGAAAGATCATGGCGCGCGAGAAAAATACCGGAGAGGCCACCGGCGATGAAGAGCGAAATGAAGCCGATGGCAAAAAGGACGGACGTGGTGAACTGGATGCGGGCATCCCAAAGCGTGCCGAGCCAACTGGCCAACAGAATTGCGGCGGGGATCCCGAGAGAGGAAGCAAGCACGGAAAACACCAAAGGCGCGTAGGGATTCATGCCGGTGGCGAACATGTGATAGCCCCAGACGCAAAATCCGACGACGCCGACGGCGCAGATCGCGAGAACAACGAGGCGCTCTTTCCAGACAGGCTTGCGCGAAAATGTCGCAACCAAGTGGGTGATGATTCCGAAGCACGGGAGCATCGCCACGTACACTTCAGCCTGCGCGAAATACCAGAACAGGCGCTGCCAGAGCACCGGGACGCTGCCCTGGCGCACGAGATTTTGCGGTTGCTGCGCCAGAAACGCGGCGAAGCTGAAGAAATCAGAACCGAGCAGTCGGTCGGAAACAATTACGGTGCAGCCGGCCAGAAGCACGCTGAAAATCAGCATGCTGAGGATAGCGTTCACAAACCAGACCCATGCGGTGACGGGCATGCGGGGCAAGCTCATGCCCGTGGTACGGAGCGAGATTGTGGTGACACTGAAATTCAGGGCGCTGAGGAGGGCGGCTAGCGAGAAAATTGCGGCGCTGATGAGCCAGAGGTCGATACCTTGGCTGAGCGGGCGAAAAAACGAGGCGGTCATGCCCGCAAGAGACGCAACGGTGAGCCAGAGCGAAAGGCAATTTAATACGGGGAACGCCATTTCCTCGGCGCCGATTTGCAACGGCAAAAGAAAATTGCCGAAGCCGAGTTGCGGCGCGGCGGTCAGGACAAAAAACACCATCAGCGAGCCGTGGAGCAGGCGCACGGCGGCATAGCGCTCCGGAGTGCTTTCGAAACCGTTTAGAAATGGAATCGCGGTGTTTGGCCAGGAGGTATGGACGCGCAGGAGAGCGGAGAGAACCATGCCAACGAGAACGCTGGCAAGGGAAAGCCATAGGTATTGCAAGCCGATGGTCTTGTGGCGCGTGGAGAAAATGCGTCGGAGCAGGCCGGAGCGCGTGGATGGGGAGGCGTTGCCTCCTTCGTCGTAAGTGACCATTTTCGAAGCAGTTCGCTCGCTGCGGTGCGCTAAACCAGTTTGTATATTACCGCCTGGCCAGAAAATTGGAAAGGGAGGCGGTTGGCTTGGATCTGAGGGTCAAGAACACTGGCTGGAACGCATGCGCCACAGGTGGGGTATACTCCGTGCGCGATACGCGAAAGCGAGGCGGGATGGAAAGAGTGAATTGCCGCCTTATACCGGCGACGGCCATTTTGTTGTGTGGGGCCTCAGCGGCGCGGGCGCAGACAGCTGGTGGATTATCTGGAATGGTGGAGTGGACGAATCTTCGCAATGTGCGCTATTGCGAGATTCTGGTAGCGAAGCAGCATGGAAGTTCGGCGACGGCGGCGGTGTACAACACGCTTGGGCTGAACGATTGCCCCGCGGATAAGTGGAACGCACTCAATGCAAACAAATTGAAGAAGGAACTGCACGCGACCATGGTGATTTTGAATGGCCCGCGTTATTTCCTGATGGACCGCAACGCGCTCCTGCATCCCGGCGGCCTGGAGACGTTCGATGGATTGCAGGCGTGACTGCTTGCGCAATGGGAGATCAAGGAAAGGCAGAAACGCACGCCGTATACGGAAAACACGGTGGACCGGCAGAACCGGTACGTTTATGAGAAAGGAAAAAATGTATACGAGCTGGTTTCGCCTGATGGTCATGTCTATGTGATGCAGAGCTATTCGCAGGGAATCGATAAAACTTTGAACGAAGACGGGCTTCAGACGCTGGCGATGCGGTTGAAATTGCCGAAGGGCTGGCAGTACCGGGTTCGCAAGGTGGATGATGACGTGATCGTGCTCAACATCGCCGGGAAGGCGCACGTGATCCAGGACGATCTGCAAAATTCCTACCAGCTGATGCAATAGCGGTTTGAGGGCACTGGAATAAAAGCCAGCGCCGTAATGCCTTTCTCGTGACTTATTGTGGAGGAATGGGGGAACGTGGCGGAAGATAAGTGGGCAAATCCGGAAAAAATGTGGGATGAGCGGTTTTCACGGGCCGAGCCTGTGTATGGAAACCAGCCCAATGCATTTCTTGCGGCGCAAGCGTCTCGATTCCAGGCACGAATGAAACTGCTGGTGCCCGCCGATGGTTACGGACGCAACGGGATTTGGCTGGCGCGACAGGGATTTTCCGTTCACACCGTGGATTTGTCGCCGGTCGGAGTGGCGCGTGCGCGCAAGACGGCCGAGACTGCGGGCTTGACGATGACGATCGAACAAGCCGATCTTGCAATGTGGAAGTGGCCGGAGGCGAAGTTTGATGGAGTGTTCGCGATTTTTCTGCATCTGCCGCCGGAAGTGCGCGTGAAAGTTCATGGCGCGATGCTGCGGTCCGTGAAGCCCGATGGGCTTGTGATTCTCGAGGCGTTTTCGCCAATGCAACTGAAATATTCCTCGGGCGGGCCGAAGCGGGTGGAATTGCTGTATACGGCAGAGATGTTGCGGGAGGATTTTGCCGGGGCCGAGGCGCTTGTGCTGGAGGAAAAGGAAGCTCAGATTCGCGAAGGGACAATGCATAGCGGGGCGGCGGCGGTCGTGGATGGAGTTTTTCGGCGCTGCGTTTGATCAGCAGCGGCTGGCCTACCGCGGATCGTTGGGTGATAGGTAGCGATTGCGGAAGCGCGAGTTGGGCTCCCGCACTCCAAGGGTTACTGAAACTGTTTTTGGAAGGTAGCGAACTGCTCGCGTAGGGTTTCCAGTTCGCGACGCAGGTTATTTACTTCATCTTCGAGATTGCCAATGCGGTCGGCGTTCGCTGCGGTGGTGTGTCCGCTGGATTCGCCGGCGCCTTCGTTTTGTGACGCGAAGGATTCCTGCGGGGCGACTTCGCCTGAGAGCAGATGCATATAACGTGACTCCTTCGTGCCGGGCTGGCGCGGCAGGACTTTCACGAGCGGAGGTTCGCGGCGCTGGAGCAGGTTGAGCGCGGCATGCACGGCGTCCAGATCTTCGAAGGCGTACATGCGCTCGGACCGTGTGCGAAGTTCCCCAGGCGTTTGCGGACCACGCAGCATCAACACACACAGAACCGCGATTTCGTGGCGATGGAAATTGTACAGCTCGTTCAAGCGATGCTCGAATTTCGCCACGCGGGAATCTCCGCCTGCCGAGCGCGCCATGGCCTGATTTGTCAACGAGCGCAGCGCTTTCCTGACCGCTTCCTCGTCGAGAGTCATCACCGGATCGCGATTCGATTTCTGGTTGCAGGCATTAATGAGGACGTTGACGGAAAGCGGGTAATATTCGGGCGTGGTGGTTTCCTTTTCCACGAGCGCGCCCAGGACTCGTACTTCAGTGGCGCATAGTTCCAGTGTCATGAAGAAATGATAACAGCAGTGCGCCGAGAGCCGCGTTTCAAACCAGAAACAACAGGATCGGACGGAGACGCGCTATACCGAGTGCCCCAGGGTTACAACCTGCCATTCAAGCTGTAAGGAGGGTGTCTAAGTGGAGTTGCAGGCGACAGAGATCTTCTTTGGCTACTACGACGGTGACGCCGGGGGCCAGGGCTTGTTCAGGTCTCGGCGGACACGGTGAAAAGGATGATGGGCACTCTGATCTTGTGTTTAAAAAATGAAAAGGATGGCATGCTTTAGGCTCCAGCCCCTCAAAGGAGATTGCGATGCGGAAAATGATGGCATTCATGGTGTTTGTAGCTGTTGGGTGGGGTCCTGGACTGGTTCCCGGGACAGCGGTAGCAATGGCGGGTGAAACTCCGACGCCCGCAACAATCATTGCCGAAACTTCGGTGGCGTGTGGGACCAAGCAACAGAGCAAGAAGCAGTCGACGAGCTTGGTGTGCCAGCAGTACACGGTGCGAACGTCCACTACGGAATACCAGGTCCGGCAGGAGAAGCCGTCGGACAAGGACATTTTGGCGCCAAATACGCCGATCGAGTTCACGTTGAGCAAAGACAAAATGAAGTTCAAGGTGAATGGGAAGAAGTATGAGTTTTTGGTGGTGGGGACGTCGGGTGTGGGAGCGCAAACACGATAGGGATTGGAGGCCGCGATTGTTTCGATTAAGGCCACCCACGGTGCTTAGGGGCCGCGCAACAATAATAATCCATTGCTGACGTGAACTTATACATTTCTCCGACGCCTCGAGTTGTCAGCTCTCGACGGGCGATGATCCTCGGAATCCAATAAACATTGGGCTAAGAGACTGCCGCTTGTTCCAAACGGACTCTCTCTGTGATTATGTTATAATTCTTACTGAAAGGAGCAAGCAGTCGGAACTATGACATTATGCGACCCACCACATTCGACTCTTCCGTCCTCCGCCAGCATCTTCACCGCATCAAGATCGCGGAATTGCCGGAACTCAAACGCGTGCTTGGCACCGCTACTGCTGTCACGGTATTCCGCAAGCTGAAGCAACTCGGCTACCTCGCCAGTTATACGCATCGCGGGCGCTTCTATACGCTGCCGAAGATCGCCCGCTTTGATGATCGCGGACTGTGGTCGCACGAGGCGGTTTGGTTCTCACGCTATGGAACCCTGTTGTCCACCGTGGAAACCTTCGTCCTGGGCTCCTCCAACGGCTACTATGCCCATGAGCTTGCCGATGTCTTGCATGCCGAAGTTCAGGAGCCTTTGCGCCATCTCCTGCTGCAAGGGCGTTTGAGTCGCACCGAAATCGATGGCCAGTTTCTCTACACCGCAATCGATCCGACCGATCGTCGCAACCAAATCTTGGCTCGCCGCAGCGCTCAAGCAGTGCCTTTGGCGGTTCATTCGGTGGCCCTCCAGGTCTCCCCCGACGAACTCAAGGCTGCCATTGTCCTGTTCTATGGACTGCTCGACGAACAGCAACGCCGCTTGTTTGCAGGCTTGGAGTCCATCCGCGTGGGTCATGGTGGCGACACCTTGCTCGGCGATTTCCTCGGTTTAGACGCCCACACCGTTGCCCGTGGCCGCCTGCAACTGCTCGACCAGATGTGGTCAACTCGGGGACGCGCCGCAAAGGCGGAGGCCGCCAGTCTACGGAAAAAAAACGCCAGGGATAATCGATGTTCTTCACCGTTTGCTGGAACACGATACCGCCGGCGATCCCATGACGGGCTTACGCTGGTCCCGTCGCAGTACCACGAGGATCGCCGAGGTACTGATTCCGCTCGGTATTTCCGTCTCTCCGAACACCATCGCGCGCTTGCTCCAGCAGATGGGCTATTCGCTGCGCGTCAATCACAAGCAGATCTCTACCAGCTCCAGCCCCCATCGCAACCTGCAGTTCGAATATCTCACCGAGTTGCGCGGGCGCTTCCAGCGACGTCACCTGCCCATCATCAGCGTGGATACCAAGAAACGCGAACTGGTCGGCAATTCAAAAATCCAGGCCAGCGTTGGGAATGCCGTCCGTGCCGTGTTTTCGATCACGACTTCCGCACGGACTCCATCGGGGTCGCCATTCCCTATGTAATTTATGACCTCGCCGAAAACCGTGGAACTTTTGTCGTGGGCGTGTCCCACGACACTCCCGCATTCGCCGCTCACGCCATCGCCCACTGGTGGTACCAGGAAGGTTCCCAGCGCTACTCCGGCTCGCGCCAGATTCTCATTCTGGCCGATACCGGCGGCAGCAACGGCTATCGCTGCTATGCCTGGAAAACCGAGCTCCAGTCTCAACTGGCCAACTCTTTTGCCCTGTCCGTCACCATGGCCCACTATCCACCCGGCGCTTCCAAATGGAACCCCATCGAGCATCGTCTTTTTTCCGAGGTGTCACGAAACTGGGCTGGTGAACCACTCGACTCCTACCAGAAGATCCTCAACTATACGCGAACCACAAAAACTCAAACCGGCCTTATCGTCACTGCTTACCTGGACCGCCGCAACTATCCTTGCGGCCTCAAGCCAACTCCCGACCAACTCGCCTCACTGCGATTGCAGCGCCATGAAACCTTGCCCGAGTGGAACTACACCATCAAACCTCAACTGTGAAGTTGTTCTTGAGCAGCGCCTTAGTGCGCGTAGAATGAATATAGATAGTTATGAAAGCCAGGAAAGCACAATCGCCGGGAATGCCGCGTAAAATCGTGGGTTTCCATCAGGATGAACGCTTCGACTGGGTCGCGGACCTGGCATGCGGTCATCGCCAACTCGTACGGCATAATCCACCGTTCACTTCCAGGCATTGGGTGACGACTCCGGAGGGACGGAAGGAGCACATCGGCGGAGAATTGCCGTGCTCGCTTTGCGCCTCTAACCCTTCCAGTCGCAGAAACTAGTTCAAGAGGATTGCTTTCCGCGTCCACAGCCGGCATCAACTTTTTCATAGAAATGAGGTCTCTGACGAGTTGCTGTGATTGAACAGGGCTTGAAACGCTTTGCCCCCTTTCGTCACTAACTCTACGGGGCCTTCACTTGGTTGTGACTAGAGGTGTTTATGGTCCTTAACATCACAATCAGCAGGATAGCTGGAGTTGTTGTCGTGTATCTTTGCGGAGCCATCCCGTTTGGCGAAGAATCGGCATCTTTGCTGATTCACGTGAAAGAATTGTTGAATGAATCCCGCCAAATCGTGCTTGATCTGGGGAATGTCACCCAGTTCGATAGTGGCAGCGTGGGTATTCTCGTGGCGGTGTACGACGCAGCCCGGAAGGTCGGGGGTGAGATCAAGCTTGCCAACCTTGGCGATCACACGCGAGAAGTGCTTCAGATTACAAAGTTCTTGACCGTGTTTGAGATATTCAGCACAACCGAAGGCGCAATCGCATCCTACGATAGGCGTGAGGGGACAGCCTGAACCGGCACGGACCAGCCTTTGCAAAAGACGCTCAGAGCGGTTTTAGCCGGAGCGGCGGGCGAGAACGAAGTAGGCGAACTTCAGTTCGTCTTTGAGCTTTAAGGTGCCGCCGGCGACTGAGGCGATTTTCAGGCCAAAATCGGACTGCGTGATGGAAAAAGAGCCTTGGGCCCTGATGGTGTCTTCGCCCACGACGACCTGCGGATCTAACGCGACGCCTCGGGTGATTCCGTGAAGGGTCAAATCGCCGATCACTTTCACTCGATACATATTTTCGCTGATCTTTGACGCGGTGACATTCGAACTGATGTAGTCGGCCTTTTGATAATGGCTGCGTTCCAGTACTTCATCAAACATGACCCTCTCGATTTCACGGCGGTCCGCGCTGCTCACTTCGTCCATAATATCGAGCGAACCGATGGTGATGGTCGCGCGTACCGACGCGTTTTGCAGCGTATCCGGGACGAAGGCTATGTTTCCAACGATATCCCGAATCGCAAACTTTGGACTGTGGGCGACGACCGCCGCCCTGCCCGCCGCAAACGCCTGCACCGTGAACAGACTCTTTGTTGCATCGATCGAGAAATGCGCCAAGCCTTCCTCTACTGTCGTCATGCGATTCTCCATTCTCTGCAATGGCAATTGGCGTTGCCAGAGTGGCTTGCAAGCCAGACGGGCTAGGCCCATCTACCTGAGGCTCCGGTCTGGAAGCAAATGCCAGGAAGAGTCCCTGCTGTTTGTCCGATAACAGTTGGGAGGCTTTGCGGCGCTTGGAATTGCAAGCAAGTAACGATTCCAGCCTGGAACGCTCCTTCGATCCCGTAGAGTCCCATGGAAATAAAGGAACTCCAGATGGCACTTCTCTGAGGGAGTGTGCAAATGTTCGGCCGGGATAAATTATTGAGGGCGATCACGGAGGATATGGAAGCATGCGTGAAGGCGAAAGACTCCTGTAATCCCTCCGATACTCGGGAACAGAATCAATTTCAGCACGAATTGTTAACATTGAAAAAACATCTCCAAATGACGGGAGGCGCCGGGGACGACCAAGCCGCGCTGGAACGGGTTGTACGATCGCTGGAAACAAGCATGGGTGCCGATTACTAACATTGGCGCGAAGTGGCGGCGGAATAGCCGAGAAGAAGCAAGCCTCGTCCTGTCGCCCTGTGGTATCTTCTCTTCGCGAAATTTGAACCAGCGACTCCATTCACGTTTCAATCTGCCGAATAATGTACCTCAAAGTGAGCGAGTGATTTTGCATCAAATTAAGCCACTCTCAGTCAGAACTATCCATTCTTTTTCCCGGCCCTCACCGCTGCCCACCGTTTCTTCTGTGCCGCAGCAATTTTCTTTCTCGTAGCCGGCGACATTCCCCGCTTCTTTGCGATCTTCTTAGCTGGCTTCCCACGATGGCCTAATGCCGCAATCGCATTTCGCAGTTGAGATAATTCCGCAGCGATCCTATGTGCCTGCTTCTCTAATGCCTTCTCTGCTTTCTTCAGTTGCTTTATGATGTTCAAAATAATTCCTCCATGATATTTGGACGATACCATTTCCGTGTTAGCTTCCAAAAACCCAGAAAACACCTGTGGACGTATCGTGATAGTATCCGCTCAGGATTTGTAGCGATGCCCCGCAAAAAGGAATGCGAATTCCGATTCCCCTCCGAAATGCTGGTTGTTTAGCGTAGTTGGCAGCACTTCAATCTCTGTCTGGGAGTCCGTAATCGCCAGATTTTGTGGGAGGAGCGCGTGATTTGGTATTTGAGGGCGGGCCTCTCTACCACAGGGCTTTTTGCCAACGCCTTGATTGTGCCAAAGAACGCTGTGATAGACGTTGCTCTGGAGCAACTGCAATTCTGCGAAAGGGCGGAATGAATTGCTGATACGCGCCAAGTAGCGTATGTTGGTGCCACTTTCCTCCTAGTCCCAAGGAGGCCCAATGGCCACCCGATTCGTTCACATGCTTCTGTTTGTTTGTCCTGAATGCAATCTTCCTGTCGCTATCAGCCGCATCAGCAAAGAAAAGAACTTGGAAGGAGTCGATGCAGAACAATTGCGCATAAGGTGCAGCTACTGTGAAAAGGTGTCAGACACCACAGCCGTGATGGCCAAGAGGCATTACGTTGAGGAGTGGCCATAGAAGCAGTTCCTGCGTTACGCTCGATAAAAAGTTCAGCGGACCGGTACGTAAACTTCGATAAGCAATAAGGACACTCTTGCGATAAACCTTCTTTTGGGATAGTCGGTCTAGCAGGAAGGAAGAAATTTTCCAAAGTGTCTTCGACTTCAGCAAAGTTAAAACGGCTGACCGCAGGTATTGCACTTATAGTAAGCGCCCAGTTTGACATCGCAATCTCCGTCTCGTCAGTTAACAGTACGGGTGCTTTGGCAGGTCCACAGACACCCGCCTGCACGAAACGCTTCTCCCACAATGTCGGGGTCTTCGTTCATCGCCATGAAGACAAGTTTTGCTTTGGGCACGGAGCGTTTGAGTTGTCGCGCGACGTCCAGTTCATTCAGTTGGGGCATGCCAATGTCCACCACAACAACATCGGGCTGCAGTTTGTACGCCGCCTCCAGAAGTGCGCGGCCATCGCGTACGGTGCCCACGACTTCGTAACTCGGCTCCAAAATGTGCTTCCGCGTCCAACAGTATCTGACGGTCATCCACCAGAAACACACGTGTGCGTCCCATGGCCCTCGCTTCATAGAAGTATTTTGTATTTTTGGGAAAAGTCAGAATTTACAGGAAAGCAGGTATCGCAAAATCATTGGGACCAGCAAGCTAGGGGTTGAAGCCCCTCTTCCCTAATCCAGCGGCAACTCGGGTTCGTACACCTCACCATATCGAGTCGTTTCGGCGGTAATGACAGAACGCACCGTTAATGCGGTATCACGCCGCATGACGGCATTGACAACGTCGTTGAGGCGGGCGACCTGTTCAGGAGATATAGCCTGCGGCGCACGCGTTACTGCCCACACGGAAATTTTGCCATCCCGTTGAGTCAGGGTGATATCAACTAAACGCGCTCCGGGTATCTTTGCAATCTCCTGTGCTAGTGTTTTTCGGATAGTGTTTCTCATCGTCGACTGTGCGTTTGTGCGCCGCAGTGTGCCGTTTAGGTGAAAAGCGAGAAGCAGAACCAGAGCCACGCAAACCAATCTCGGCGCGAGGACTTTTTTGGTCTTGTTCGCAGCCGGACGATGCCCCGCAAATAGGAAGGTGATCATCGCGCCTAAAGCGATGGCCGTGAAGTTGGCGAGGAACAACAAAAAAGCGCCTGCAGCTGAAGTCGGCGTTTGACGTGCCAGCAGGATGCCGCAGGTGGTCAATGGCGGCACCAATGAAATCGCGATGGCCACGCCGACAACGACCCCGGTCAAGCCCGTCGATACAAATGTAACCCCCCCCGGCGAGACCAGCGAAAAGAGCGACGAGCAGGTCAACCAAGCTGGGAGAGGTGCGGGCGAGAATTTCGCTGCCCAGCGTGAGGTCACGGGTTGCGGAGCCGATCAACAAACCCGCAGCCAAGACGAAAACAGCTCCTACGATTTCCGCTAGGAGAGAACGGCCAAGTAACTGCAAGTCTGCTTCGGCCAATGCGAGACCGATTCCGACAATGGGACTGTATAGCATGGCGATCAACATCGCCCCGATAATTGTGGCGGGAGAGTTTTCCATCAAACCGAGACCTGCAATCAACGCACCGGCCAAGTTCATCGTCAGATAGGGCACACTCAACGTGGCTCCCGAAGAGATGGATTCCTTTATCGCGGAATATCTGTCTGCGGTTAATTCAGGGCTGATTCTGGAGAAAAGGTCTACTCGTTCGGTCATGGCTGTAAAGTTTGTCTGCAAACTCGCATCGGTAACGGCCCACAAGCGAAGATGTCGGAATGGTGTGCGCAGAGCAGTCCGGACGGAATTGTCAAAACTACCAATTAGCGCGTGGAGCTAGCCGAACCAATGTGGCGCTGCTTCTCGAACTCGCCCGTATTGGTACTTTCACCAATATGCGAGGTCGTTGGGAACTGGTATGGAGGAGTTACCACGCTAATTTTGGAAAGACGGACTATGGCAGAGCAACCTTCGGGCCACGGCAGTAAACAGGAGCATAAGCTCTTCTCAGTCATGGGATGGATTGTTCAAGGACACACCGTTGAACTGATAGTCGCCAAGAGCGAAGCAGACGCCGAATACTACGCGATTCATGAACTGGGCTTCGTTAAAGTGGACGGCACTGCCATGATAAGCGACCACGTTCACGTTGGTCCTATGGACACAAAGGAATAAATCCCGCCGCTTGGACGCTCTCACCAAGGAAGTGTAATGTAGTGTTGCCGTTCCGCCGGGAACCGGGGACAGCCTCTCGCGTGTCGAGATTCTATAAATCGTACTAGGGCCTCTTTGCTTAGAGATTCGCAGTCATCACGAAATGGTGACGAGGGCGAAGTAGCAGGAAGGGCAAACAGGGTAACGAGAAACGTAGGAGCGGCTCCAACTCCGTTCTGCAGTTCGCGGCGGTCTTTGCTGTTGCATACAACCATAATAAGGCATACAGTCCAGTTCTCCTGCCATCTTAGAAGACCATTTTCGCTCCCCTCTCTTCCTCGACGGCGCCGTAACCCGGCGAGGTGTATGTGAACTCCACTGATGAATTCCGTCAGAGTCTCCTTACTGATGTGACGCTGCTTTGCGAACACCATGATCAAATCTGGAAAGTCGCGCAGGCCATGCCCTTGGGGGGGACAAGGACCAAACTAGAGTTTGAGCACCAAGGCGTAGAGTAACTGACTTTGAATTTGAGAAAGACGTTGACGGAAATGCTGTAGCAACGAGGGCCAGCGGCGCAGGGAGTTCTCTGGTGAACTTTATGTTTGTGCCGCTGTCTTAGAGCTTCGCAGGCGGAAGGGCGAACTTCTGTATTGTCGGAATCAGGAAGTCAGAAAGATCCATTTTGTCTAACAACGTGACGGCACCTAGGCGTTTCGCCAGTTCCTTGGTTTGCTCATCATTCGAGATTGAGATGGCCACGATTGGCGACGTGCACGCGTTCAATTTCGACACGGTATCAGTGAGGTCGGCGTTGTTCCTGTCCATATAAACGTCCATCACGACTACTTGAGGCTTCAAGTCGTTCATCATCTGAATCATTTCCTCAAAGCCAGTCGCCTCACCTACCAGTTCGATCTCGGGGTGTTGTTGGAAAAGTTGGAGAATTGCGCGTCGCACTGCCGCGTTGTCGTCGGCCACAAGCACCTTGATGGGCATAGCGGGACTTATAACATATTTTGCTACTTGCTAGTGTAGGGTTCCCTACGAACGCCCTTCCGACATAAATTAAACTTGATCCGTTCGACGCATCCGCGTTATCTGCTGGGACTCCACTACTGGCGGGGCCGTGGCTTTAGCCCCTTATGAGTTGCGGCCCCTTACTTGTTTATTCACTTCCTCTCAATTGCTGCGATGGCGGCCAACTTTCGGTTCACATGTGGTCGGGAACGCAGAGCGCCGATGGACAGTCGGCAGCGCTTTCCAGCAGTAACACCGCAGGTCGGACAGGTAACGGAGGATAGTTGCTTCGGTGTGAGTTCGCTCTTCTTCATCCTGACAGAATGCAATTACACGCAGTCGCGAATCTGTTCAATTTTGCGCAAACCAATTTGACCTGTGCGGCGATTTAGCTCATCTAAGGGGCACTTGTTATTGCTCTCTCGAGGGGCTGCACTCCGCCCTTATCGGTTGCGGCCCCACATCTACTTGCCTACAATTTCATCGGTTTGTCATTACAAGATATTTTGTATTCCGATGTCGCGGCGCCCATTGGAAACTTTGTCTCGACGTAGACGCAGACTCCCTATGCTGGGCGGTTGTTCGGCGGATTAATCGCTCAGCACTCCCCCTGAGATACGAAATCCGTTGCCGTTGAAACCGCATCGATCCCAGTACCCATTTCTATTTGACGTGCTAGATACGTCGGCGTACTACAAACCTTGAATACACAAAGGGCCCCGCCTAACTTCGCGCCGCTTGAACAGCCCAATAAACAAATAAACGGGCTGCCTTGCGAATAACAAACCTCAACCCCCGCTGATATACACCGACTCCTTTATGGCATTTTAGCTCGCAAAAGAACACATTTCGCGGAGAGGGCTTGGTGTTTTTCTTTAAGCTTACTGTATACCCAACCTCCCGAGAACTGCTGCATGGACTGTGGGTGAACTGGGGTAGCAGCCCTCTTGTGCCTTCTCGTGGTAGCCAGCGTTAGCCGATGGGAGACGCTGTGCCCTGCAAGGCGTGCGGATCGGTCAACCAGAAGACATTCAGCGCGGAGATGGGCATCCATTTTCTCGGACTGGAAAATATTGACAAGCCCGTTGTGTGGGTATTTGCCGAAGTTGTTGTCTGCTTCAATTGTGCCTTCGCCGAATTTGCAATTCCTGAAGCCGACCTGCGCCAACTCGAACAAAGCGACTCCGCTCGTGCAGGGTGACGTGGAACGGAACCTTGACGACATCGCAACAGAATCCAGCCGCATTGCGATGAGAAGCACTGGCTTTTCAGGTAGCGGTGGACTTGAAGCAGTTTGAGCTGCTGATAAATTGCTCACCACGAAGAACCGCGTCCACGGCAGGCAGCAATTCACGCCGAGCATCTGTCTTACGGACGTATCCCAATGCGCCCGTGCCCAAAGCTGCCCGGACAATGTCGAGGTCGTTGTTCTGACTTAAAAAGATTAATCTTGGAACTAGGAGAAAGTTGTTGAATCCGCCGAGCAGCTTCGATTCCATTCAACTTGGGGAGACCGATGTCCAGCAGAATTATCTCCGGTTTTAGGTCTTCAGCTTTCTGAACCGTTTCTAATCCATCCGACGCCTCAGAAATGACTTGCCATTCTGGCCGCGCCTGAAGCAACAAACGGACTTGGCGTCGCCAGTCTGCAAAATCATCACTTATGAGAATTTGGATTGACGACAACCGTTGTCCTACCTTCGGGGGCGAAACATGATGTCTCTTTGTCGCATTATATGCAAGAACACTACCTATGCAAATAAGTTGCGCAAACCTCTGGGAACGCATGCCGCCTTTATCGGGTGTGGCCCCATTCTTCCTTCGAATTACGCCAACCACTTCGCAAATATTACTCGTGTAGGTATTTTGATCTATGTACAAGGCTGGAACGGGACTGCTATGAGAAGTCACCGCAAATCGCAGGGGGACGGATTTTGGAAGAGCAATCTTCGGGTCACCGAGATATCCGCCTGAAATGTTGGCAGTTTGGCGAAGCGCACCACAACGAACCTTGTGCCCAACACAGAGCAAGTACCGATAAGGTTGTCGAACACATTAAGAAAGACAAATGCGAACGATGCCTTGCGGTTTATCGCCAGTTTTTGTGGGAAGAGCGCGTGATTTGGTATTTGAGGGCGTGCAGGAATTAGGACAATGAGAAGACGCGCAGCCGTTTTCATCTTATTGGCAACGATGTTGTGGCCGATCTACGCTAAATCTCAACAAAATAGTTCTGAAATGGATGAGCAGACGAAGGCCGGTGTCAAGCAGTTGCGTTCCATATCGCAAGTAATCAAAGCCTGTCCGAGACAGGCGGAATATCCAGACACAGGAACTGGAACGTTTTTGCTTGGGCCTCCTGCTAACGTCATTTCGGATGTGAAGCCAAATCCTTCATCTGTTCGTGCTCGTATTTGGGCTACATCGAGTTTTTCTTACCGAGAGAGTTCACGGCATCCAAAAAGTATTGTGCTGAGAATAAAAACTTGTGCGCTCAGATGCTACTAATTCACTCATTCCGGTACCGTTTCGAATTTGATTTAGGCCCGGACGGACTGGAGTTGATGAAACTACTTGCCAGGTCAAAACATGATAAGGATTGGCGCGACGTCCAGCCTAGCGCGGGAGGGCTATTTGGCACATGTTGGTTGAAGGCGGCTCACACAGGAGAGGTACACGCTGCGGGCCAGTAAATAGCGCGTTCCCATCAGGTGTTTCCCGTATTTATCGGGTCCTGTGAAGAATATGTGGAAGATCACTTCCGCTTCTTTTCCTTCTTCGATTGAATCGCTCCCGCCATCTGCCGCCGAACTTTCTTGTCTCGTTCTAACAACGAATCGAACTCTTTCGACCACTGCTCCAGTTTGAGGTCGGAAATCTTCTTCACCATCACCGAAGACGTAAGCCAGTTCACAGCCTCGCCACCGCCAAAATAAAAGTAGCCGTCGCCTTCACGCAAAGTTTCATCGCGCCCACGAGCACGTAGAGCGTCGTTGACCATCTTGCGGGTGACGCGGGTGGGCGTCTTTTCCACGATTACGTCTTGGATAAGGCGTCAATTTGAAGTTCCAAGTCGTGAACTTGGACCTTGAGTTTAATAATTTCTTCCTTCAATTGATTGTGGCGTTCCAAACATTGGTTGCTAACACCTGCAACGCCGGGCCTCTTGACGGTCGTCCCCATGTGTTTCATTTCATCTTCCCGCAACTGAATTTCGTAAAGAGCATCTGCCTTCTGGCGGTTTAATTCCATGTTGGTGTGCCTGAATGGCTGCTCTGGCGATGTAGCTAGTTTCAGCGCAGCTCCTCAACTGCGAATCATTCTTAGTGGAGTAATCAGTGTCCTTCTGAACAGGTGAAGCGGATCTCGTCAGCCTTGTCACCTGCTCGGTGGGCTCTGGAGATGAAAGTTATTTTTCCTTGCAATATGCGTCATGGCGCTATATCAATCGCCCGCTGTCGCGAGCTGAAACGGACGGTCGAGTTTGACCGAAAATCCGAGTTGAGGTGAACCCATCATGAAATCATCAGGCCAGAAAGGCACCGAGACCGACGCCAAAAAAGGAATGACCCGCAGAAAACTGTTGAAGTACATGGCAGCCTCGGGTCCGCTTTTGAAAGCGGGTATGGGCTTAAAGGCTAGCGCTTCCGAGCCTGGCCCCACGACGAACGTCATCCTCTTCCTTACAGACCAGGAACGTAAAATCCAGCACTTCCCAGCAGACTGGGAGAGTCAAAATCTTCCAGGTCTTAGCCGTCTGAAGCAGAACGGCGTGTCCTTCGAGAACGCTTTCACCAACGCATGCATGTGCTCACCGGCACGCTCCACGCTAATGTCTGGCTACTTCCCCGCCCAGCATGGAGTCAAGTATACCCTTGAAGACAGCATCAGCGGCCCCTTTCAGATTCAGCTTCCGGTGGACCTGAAGAACATCGCTACCGTTATGTCGGCCGCCGGCTTCAACGTCGTGTACAAAGGCAAATGGCACTGCAGCAAGCCCCCGGGCGACGACGGCTTCGTTCCTGCCGACCTCGCCAAGTACGGCTTTCAGGGCTGGGACCCGCCGGACGGTGGCGCCAACCAAATGCCAAGCCAGGGCGGTGGCGGTGGGGCGAATAATGATGGGCGCTACATGGTCGGCGCGCCCTCCGGCCAGGAAGGTGTAGTCGAGTATCTCACTTCGCCCGGGTTGAAGCAGCCATTCTTCCTAGTGGTCTCCTTGGTGAACCCGCACGACGTCCTTGCCTCTCCCAGGACTTGGAACCGACCTTACAGCCCTGCTGATGATCCCGAAGGCTTTGGTTATGACGAATCTGTTCTGGTGGGCAACATCGGCATTCCGGCTACGATCATTGAGAATCTATCCACCAAACCTACGGTACAGTCGCAGTTTCTCACGATAACGAATCTGGGATTGGGCCCCCTCAAAACACCCCAAGATCAGCAAGACCACCTCAACTTCTACGGGAACCTGATGAAAGCGTCGGACAACTATCTCGTCCAGATGCTGGATATCTTGGAGGATGCAGGTCTGCTCGACAATACACTGATCATCCGGACCGCGGATCACGGCGAGATGGGTCTAACGCATAACGGGCAGCGGCAAAAGAACTTTAACTTCTACGAAGAGAGCCTACGCGTACCCCTGGTTTACTCCAACCCGAACCTCTACAAGCAATCATTCAAGTCGAACGCGCTGGTCTCCCACGTCGATTTTCTGCCCACGATCGCAAGTCTTTTCAACGCACCGTCATCGGCCCGGGCGGACTGGCAGGGAATCGACTACTCAGAGCTGGTTCTCAAGCCGTCGGAGAATTCAGTGCAGGACTATACCGTTTTCACGTACGACGATTTCCAATCGGGCCAACCGGCGCCCGGTCCTTATCCGACGACGCCACTCAACCGCGTCGTCAGCCGCGAGGATCGATACAAACTTGCCCAGTACTACGACATCGCGGGCGTTTTCCCAAGTCAATGGGAGATGTATGACCGTTTGAAGGATCCTCTCGAGACGGAGAATCTTGCCTACGAAGGCTTCCAGCGAAACAACGAGCAACAAAGGCAATACGAGCGGCTTCAGGCAAAACTTCAACTCGTTAAGGCAACTCGTCTCCAGCCGCTCGGTTGACGCTCGCAGTCTTACCCTTGCCGCTGCGACGAGGTACGCCCGTGTTCTATGCATTCGATTTGCTGTGGCTCAATCACGAAGATTTGCGGAATTTCCCACTTATCGAATGAAAGGAACGTTTGCGGGAATTTAATCGAGAGAAACAAGCCGGAACGAATCATTTACGCTCAACACGTCGAACGAGAAGGTAAGCTGTCGTTTGAAGAAGTTTGCAACAACGACTTAGAAGGAATCGTGGCGAAGCGGAAACTCGGCATCTATAAAAGCAACGCGATCGGCTGGCTAAAAATCAAAAATCCGAAGTATTCGCAGGCGGAACAGCGGCACGAAATGATGACGAAGGCGAAATAGCACTCCGTCGGTGAGACGGACGCTCAGAGAAAAGCCAGATTTCAAGCGAACGAAGTATACATTGTCCGCATCGCGTGTAAGCTAGGGAAAAGAGCTTGCGCTTTTGCCAAAGAAGACTCGCGAAGAGTGACCTGCAAGCTCTTTCCGAATCCGAGATTCGATCAGTGGTGATGGTCGGCGTACTCGGCGGCTTCTTTTAACTCATGGTTGGCTTGTTCAAGGAGTTGGATGGCTTTTTCCGCATGGCCACCCAATTGGTCCTTATTGTCTTTCTGTGCTTCGACGATTTTGTTATATGCCTGAACGACGTGGTTTTGCGCTTCCGCCAGGTTTGGGTGATGGTTGGGGTTAATGTCGGTTTCTGGCCGCTGGGCGAATGCAATGCCCATCAAGGTTAGGCCGAGCGTGACAACAATCGCGGGATACTTGAACTTTTTCATTAGTGTCTCCTCGTGTGATGCAGAAAGTGAGCTGGAGTTCTCCTAGCTAATATCCCAAGATGTGGTTTATGACAAGACGCAATGGGGTCGAAAACACGATTTGGCCATCGACGTTAATGTAAATATGAAGGCGGCCCCCGAAGAATTAGTGAAAAATACAAAGCAGGACAATCGGTAGTCGTGAAGATCAGCGGCGTTCGAAGGATCGTCGGCTCCGGCGGCGCAGTGTGCCACACGAGGCCAAGATCAGAGCGGTACTCGACCACCCGGATTGGTTGAAGCCGATCGTCGACTTCGGACATTCGCAAACGGCGACCGTGAGCGAGTGGGATGTAGTGAGGTTGGACAGTTAATTTTATCTCTGGCAGACATCCCATTGTTCAGGCAACCTCTGCGGGGAGGATGGTACACGAAACAAAAGGCCATCAGTCTGCGGCAATCGTATCACAGGCGAGACGTGACATCAGGGGTAACGCCCACCAGAAATTCACAGCGTTTTATTCAAATCTCGCCATACAACTTTGAAACGCTTCCCCATGTACATCTTGCCCCGTCTCCTCCACAACTGTACGCGTGTAAACGTGGCACGCTTCGTGTTGCATAGTCTTCACAAGCTGCTCTTCGCTGGTGACCGACGCGCTGTCGATCTCAATCACCCTGGGTCCGTCTGTAAATTGCGTTTCGCCGTACGCGTCTTTCAGACTGCCCCACTCCACCACCACATCAGGTAGCGCTCCCTCGAAACTCTCCAAATTAATTTGCCGATACAAACCCAGAAGGTCAGTTTTGCGTACCCGCTCACGCCCCAAGGCATATCGTGCACTGAAGAAAATCACGCCTAGACAAGCCATAGACACGGTGATTTGGATAGCGCGGCGCATCAGCTATTGTCGCCCGCTACGACCGCAATTAAGAACGGTACTTTCGAACCAGAATCAGGTACTTCCGAGCTAGGCGCCATCCCAAGGAACTGAAATAATTTCTGAAGCGAAGGTTCGGGCTGTGATTCGAACAGACTACCGGCCTAGATCTGCAAGTGGATTATCGGCACGACGAGACGGCGCTGATACATGAGAAGCAGGTGCGCAAGGAATCCTAAGGGTGGATAAAGAGGAAACGTGGTTAGAGCCAGCGCCCGAGGAACCTGAGGATTCGAAGGCGGAAGAGAAGCCCGTGGCGGAGACCATCAACTAATGAGCGACAAACTATCTCCGAACGGCGCAGTGATCATGTCGGGTACGGGCATATCAGAAACTAAGAAGCGGATCGAAGCCGCCTTCGCTGCCGCCCGCCTTTCCGACGGCACCAACGCTATTGATACCACTGACGAAATCAGCATCGAAGATCCCGTCGCCCTCGACGCCTTGATTAAACAGATTCCGACGTGACCGCTCCGCGTGCAGTCAACACCCGCGACAGTCGGTCGACATCGCGGGGGTGTACCACATCGTCGTGCCGAAAACGAGCGTCGATGATTTGTTCGCGCGATGTCTTCGTGCATTGCAAAAGAAGGAGAGCAAATGAAACGGCGAGAGTTTCTTAAACTCACAGTCGGCGCGGCGGGGGTAGCGTTGCTCCCGCCTATTGCTGTGTCTGTGTCTGCGCCCGCTGCTGCTGCGCCTAAGTCTAAGACGGGCTATCGCCCGCCCAATTACATCGGGGATTTTTACGATTGTAACTGTGGGCTTGTGCGTTATTGGCACTTCTCTGCGGACCATTTCGACGGGCAGCGGATGACGTACGCGCTACATCGAAAGCACGAACATTTGCACCGCGCAATGGCGGCTGAGAAGCTGCGAATTCTGTCAGGGGGCAAAAAATGAACCCGTGCAAGCGTAGCGACGGAAGCCTTCGAGCCTTCTTTAAATCAGCAGAGCAAGCCGAGGAATTCAAAGTTCGACCTGAGAACATCACCATCTATGGTGAAGATGAAGTGCGATTTTGTACTCGTTGCGGCTTCTTTCACTTGAGCCACCCAACATGGGTCAAGCCGTGGGAAATCGCTGCATCGGAAACGAGGGTAAATTGAAATGCCCGAATTGCAGCACACGCGTTGGAACCATCCGCGCTATCTGTGTTCCATCTGGCAGCTACCCACCAACTTCATTTCAAAGTTTGATGCACGCTCGCCCATAGGTTTCCTTCTGGACACGTGAGTTCTCGTTTGTTTCCAGTGCTGTTATCGATGCGCCAAACTTTGATTCCCGCTGGTTCCATGCCAAATCCGCACAATCTATCTGTTTCGTTATTCAATTCGTGGCGTGTCATTAATGCCTCTTCATCAGCAGTAACCCACATCTAGCGACATGTGGCAACTGCTTTCATGTCGGACGCATCTCTTCCCAGACGATGGGCTGACCTACTCGAAATATAGCAACGTAGGTCTTATTGGCTGTCACAATCAGATTATTTAAGCCGCCAAACGCGGATATTAGGGCTTTAGAAACAACTTCGCTGACTTGGGCAACATTCGGCGATGGCACATCGAATTCAATTGTGTAGGGCACGATTAAGACACCTTTTTCTTAGCTCTCACCTTCGCCCATCTCGCTTTCTGTGCCGCCGCAATCTTTTTTCGAGTCGCCGCTGACATTCCCCGCTTCTTTGCAATCTTCTTCGCTGGCTTCGCACGATGGCCTAATGCCGCAATCGCATTTCGCAATCCGTTTAGTTCCTTGCCGATCCTTTGCGCTTCCTTTTCCAACTTCCGTTCTGCCGTTTGTAAGGTCTTGATGATGTTCAAATGAAGCCTCCATGAATGAATCCTTTGGGACGATATCATTTCTGGATTTGGAAACAGCCCTTGCCGCGCCAAACCCCGCCGCCGTTCTTACTTTGCGCCATGTGTGCCTAGCACACTCCTTTTTCCCGCCGCAAAAACACCCCGGTCGTACCCCCTAGCCCCTCGGCTACTCTTGGGTAGCCTGATCGCGCTTCAATCGTCAGTCTTTTGAAAAGTACTCGGAGACGGCTATCACTGTGAAGACAAGAAATCCGCCAGCACCAACGGCTGCAAAAGGCCAACTCACGACGTACATAACGCCATTGGGATTGTCGGAGTGAATCGCCTCGTAAGCATTAGCCAACGCAAGAGCGAGAGCAACTAAGGCAAAAGGCAGGGGGCGGTTCGTATCGAACCATTGATTGGCGCGCTTCATGCTTCTTTCTTATAACACAGGTGTGGACGTATCGTGATAGTATCCGCTCAGAACTACCCATGCCCCGCAAACAGAAACAGTTCGAGTTCCCTCCTGAAATGCTTGCCGTTTGGCGCTTCGCAGCGCCTCACCCTCTGCCCGAGATTCCGCAGACGGGTATCATCCGCGTTGTCGAGCACATGAACAAGCATAACTGCGAACGATTGCAGGGCTGTTTATCACCAACTTCTGTGGGACGAGTAGGAACTAGCAAGTGACATTCGCCGGGCAGCGAATCGATTGATGAGAAAGCGTCTTTTCGAGATTTAGCTTCTGTGGACTTTGGAGATTGCCTATGAAACTCAGCCACATCCTGCTTTTTGTGTTCATCTTCCTTGCTTTTGGCTCTCCCTCCGATGCCCAAGGTATCCCTAAGCTGGAAAAGGCGAACGCCGCCGTGGTGGGTGCTTTTGAGACTCACGACATCGTGATGTTCGGAGAGTTCCACGGGAACAAACAGGAATATGCATGGTTGCGCTCACTTGTGGCTACTCCTGAGTTCGCTGACCGCGTGGACGACATCGTCATGGAAATGGGCAACTCGCTATACCAGAAATCGGTCGACCGCTATGTCAGCGGCGAAGATGTTCCGCTGGAGCAGGTGCAGAAAGCATGGCTCAACACGGTCGGCGTGGTTGGGCCGCCCTCGCCAGTAACTGCGTCGCTGTATGAGGCAGTCCGCGAAGAGAACCTGAAACGCAGCGGCAAGCACCAGATGCGCATCCTCTGCGCCGATCCTTATATTGACTGGGAGAAAGTCAAAGAAAAGGGAGATATTGGGCCGTATTTGGCCAATCGGGACCAGTGGTTCACGCAGGTGGTAAAAGATGAGGTGCTGGCCAAGCACCGTCGCGCCTTCCTCATTTATGGGCTGGGGTCATTTTGCGCGTGTTCTTCCTTTCCCCCGAAGGTTTTCTATCGAGCAGGAGTTACAGGTGGCTGGCGCAAAAACCTATTTGATTATCGTCGGCACAAATACTCCCGGTGGCTATGACGACCTCGATCACCGCTTCGATTCCTGGCCTGTGCCAGTCATTGTTTCCCTAGCCGGCAACTGGGTCGGCGAACTGCCCGCGATGTCGATTCTTTCTGGAGGAGGGGCGGAAGGGTACCAGTGGATGATTAGCTCCGCGCCCAACTCAGCGGCCTCACCCCCTCCACCAGTGAAGCTAAGAGAAGTCGCAGACGCGCTCCTGTATCTAGTGTACTGTCCCATAAATAAGTGGCAATAGTATTGCTGGGAATTTAGGCATCTCCAGTGCAGAATGGGGGGTGTCTATGGCAATGGGACGACCGAAAGCGGCCTTGGTTTTAACTCCGGAACAGCGCGAACAGCTGGAAAGCTTGGCGAGTTCACGATCCCTTCCGGCGGGATTAGTGACCCGGGCCAAGATTATCTTGTTGAGTGCTTCCGGCAAGACGAACCTGCACATTGCGCGCCAGTTCAGACTGACCAACGCCACCGTCGGCAAATGGCGGCGGCGATTCCTGAAGCACGATGTGGCCGGTTTACATGATGAGTTGCGCCCGGGGCGCCCACGCCCGATTAACGACGAGCGCGTGGCGCACCTGGTGCGCAAGACCCTGGAAACAAAACCAAAAGGCGGTACGCACTGGAGCATCCGACAAATCGCCGCGGAGACGCGGCTGTCGAAATCGACGGTACACCGTATCTGGCAAGCTTTTGGATTGCAGCCCCACCGTCAGAAACATTTCAAGCTCTCGACGGATCCATTTTTTGTAGAAAAAGTACGGGATATTGTAGGGCTGTACTTGAATCCTCCGGAAAATGCAGTAGTTTTGTGTGTGGATGAAAAGAGTCAGATTCAAGCGCTCGAACGCACCCAGCCGCTCTTGCCGATGGGACTTGGCTATGTCGAGGGTGTGACCCACGACTACCGACGGCATGGCACCACCACCCTGTTTGCCGCGCTGGACACGGCCAAGGGCAAAGTGCTGACGCAATGCCGACAGCGTCACCGACATCAGGAATATCTGGACTTCCTCAGAGAGATCGAGAAAAACGTGCCGGAATGCTTGGAGGTGCACATCATCGTGGACAACTATGCCACGCATAAACATCCGCGCGTAAAACGCTGGTTCGCCGCACGGCCACGATTTCACGTGCACTTCACGCCGACCTATGCCTCCTGGTTGAATCAAGTGGAGATTTGGTTCAACCGCATTACGCAGCAGGCCATTCGTCGCGGCACGTTTCGCAGCGTCAAGGAACTGGTCGAGAAAATCGATCAATATGTGCGAGCTTCCAACACTCACGCGCAGCCTTTCGTGTGGACCGCCACAGCGGATTCGATCTTTGCTAAAGTCCAGCGACTATGTGAACGTATTTCCGGGACGGCACACTAGGGCCTCGCGACAGTTTGACCTCTGTCAATATGACGCGAGCTGAACTCGACGGCACGCCTTACGGGAAAGAAATCGAGCGCCGCTTAGTGATTGAAGGATTTCCTGCCGATGTTGTCGCTCAGTTGGAATCCTCAAACAGCGAAACTCCACAGTTCTCCCGACCGAAAGCCGCGCCGCCACCGCCGCCAACTCCACCGTCAACGCCACCGTCAGCTCCTCCGCCGAAGAATATGGGTCCTCCCCCGCTGCCGCCTCGACCTCCATCACAATAGCGCTACGGTTTTCACTAATGTCGTCGGATAACCGGGAAAGTGGTCGACCTTGGATGCTAGAATGCCGCCGTTCTCCCCCGCATCCACCCAATGCGCCTTCGCATCGCCAAGCCTTACGGAGGCTATCTGTCCGTCATTTGAGACTTTTCATCCTTTGCTTCGTAACCATATATAAGGAGGAATTGCGATGAAATCCTCTTTGGCTTTGTTTGTGCTCGTTCTAATGTTGCTGAACATTCTGGCTGGGTGTGCCCCGGGAACGAACCAGTTCAAAGGGACGACGAACGAACACGATGTGGTCGCGGGCTTGTGGCTTGGCCTCTGGCAGGGATTTATCGCACCGTTCGTGTTTGTGGTCTCGCTGTTCAAAAGCAACCTCAGTGTGTACGAGGTCCACAACAACGGAGCTTGGTACAACTTCGGCTACCTGTTCGGTCTGGCCTGCTTCTTCGGTGGCAGCGGCAACCGGGCGAGTCGCTCGTCGCGCGTTCGATAAAGCCGTTTGAAAAACCGGTTCTGAACGAGAATTCGGAGAGACCCGCATTTTAGGCTGCTTTCTGAAGAACGATGAATTCGGTCTTGGTGACCGCCATGCGTTGTGCCTTGAGCAATAGATAGCCGAGATTCTTGTAGCCACGGCCCCTTCTAAGCAGAGTTTTGATGTTGCCGTTGATGGCTTCCACCACTCCGAAAGGTACTTTGGTGCGGCAGTAGTTTAGAATGCCGTCGAGATGATCCAGCAGCATGAAAGCGAGTTTTTGAAAAGGTTCCAACCGTTGCCAGCGCAGTTGATCGATCCAACTTTGCAGATAGCGCAGCATGGCTCCCTCATAGCGGTAGGTCCATAACCGCTCCAAGCTTTCCTTTAGAAGGTAGGCTTTCATCACCCGCCGATTGAGGGCGAACAACTCGTTTAACTGCTGTCGTTTTTGGCTGTCCAGATTCATCCAGCGAGTCAGCAGCAGCCAGCGCTTGCCCTTCACGACACCGCGCATGCGCCCGCCTTTGCGGAAGAACTCCGCTCGGCGCACTTCATCGATGGCTTTGTTGGCATGCTGCAGAATGTGGAACTTGTCGTAGATGATGCGGCAATTCGGGGCCCATTGTTCAATGCTGTTAGTGAACGGCCGCCACATATCTACGCAAGCCGCCTCGATGCGCTTCCGCTGAATTTCCCCCAGTTGGGTTCGGAAAAACTCATCGAGCGTTTCCTGCTTGCGATCCTGTCCGAACCACAAGGGCTCGCCGGTCGCCAAGTTGCTGACCACGGTAATGAACTTCATCTGCTTGCCAAAGTAGATCTCATCCACACCCATCTGCTCTAAGCGATCCTTGCGACGCGTCGCATTCCATCGCTGCAGATACCGCAGGTCGATCGCTCGCACCGTGCTGGCAACCAGTCCGAACTGCCTGGCCACCTGGCGAACCGATGCGCTTTCACACGCCAATCCCACCGCATCCTCAAAGTCTTTGCTGAATGGCGCTTTGCCCGGCAGTTGCGGAACCTTCTCGATCCTCACCCCGCACTCGGGACAGCACACCCGGTTTAGTTCGATGATCACCGTGGTCCGATACTTCCTCCACGGCAAGTCGCGCACCTCGCGCTGGTAATAATCATGGGCGTCGCTAAACTTCCTTCCGCATCCCGAACAGATCAGTTTGCGGTTGCCCCGTTTTCGCCTCACCCATAAACGCAACGTCTTGGCTGTTTCATCGATTTCGTGCCGAAAGACTCGGTAACCCGGCCAATCTAGGATTCTCGTGAATTCGTTGTCGCGCATTCCCCCGAGTCTAGCCGAACAGCCCCATCTCGGAAACCCGCTCTCTTATTGGGCCTCTACAAATTCTCGCTCAGAGCCGAAAAACCGATGGCGTTTCCGACAGATGCGAAGGGCTAGTTCCCCGCCCCTATTCTCCTTCCCATCTGATAGTCGGGGCCGGAAAACTGAAGGCTAGTCGGATGCTAAACTCGGGTGTGCTGCCTCGAATCCATCCCATGCGTCTTCGCATTGCGAAACCATTCAACGATCCAGACTACATTTTCGAGTTTGAAACACGACGGCTTCCGTGCACTCACTTACGTCGAAGAGGGAAAGTGCAAACTCGTCAGCCGCAACAGCAACTTGCTGAAATCGTTCCAATCGTTGAAGGAATCATTGGGCAAGCTGCGGGTTCAAAACGCGATCTTGGATGGCGAAATTATCTGTATCGACAGAAACGGCATCAGCCAATTCAACGAGCTTTTCTCCCGACAAGGCACGCCCGTTTTCTATGCATTCGATTTGCTATGGCTCAATCACGAAGACTTGCGAAATCACCCGCTCATCGACTGGAAAAGAACGTTTGCGGGAATTGATCGAGAGAAATAAGCCGGAACGAATCATTTACGCTCAACATGTCGAACGAGAGGGTAAAGCTGTTGTTTGAAGAGGTGTGTAACAACGATCGGGAAGGGATCGTTGCAAAGCGCAAGCACAGCATCTATAAAAGCAACAGCATCGGCAGATTTCACCTCGAACGCCGCATCTCTTCCATCCTGTGCTGCAAAACCGCCGAACTCCCACGCATGTCTATCGGTGACCTTGCAAATTTTTTGTACATGCTGGTCGGTGACTCTTCGAGCGATCTCGGCAACTCCCAATCCAGTTTCCTCGCAATGATCAATGTCATTGGACGAGATGAAACACCCCATGCCGTCATCCAGCTTCTGGAATCTTCTGCGTGGCGTTATTTTCGTTGTGTTGACGAAACTTTCCGACCCGATTTGTCAAACAATTCAATCGCAGGCTTCTCCTCTGGTATAGAAATGACAGCCGTGCGCTCAAAGGACTGCTGCACGTATTCACTGCCTTCAACAAAGCGCGCAATTTGTTCTCTTCCAATTGTCAACTCTGTGTTCAATCCCAAGTTCAGATTCATGAATTTCCTGCCCAACGGACTGCTTACCAAATAAAGACCAGATTCAATTCTCGTGTTTGAGTTAGAGGCATCTCCGGTTGATAAAGATACCCGAGATATACCGTCTCCATCGTATAGAATCATATATGAACTATGGCCCACTCCTAAACCATCTTCAGAGCAAAGACGCGAGCTTGCCTCAGAGCCTTTCGCCATCAACGTGAGACACGCTCCTCCGACACCCTGTTTGGCAAGTCTTCCAAACACGTTCCCAGCATCGTCTTTAAGAACGAATTCAGTTGCTTCTACGGTGGTTAGACGCTGCTTTCTGCCCAACAAAACAAATACGGCGAGAATTATTAGCAGGAGACCGCCGACCAATCTCGTCAAGAACATTTCCATCCGTAGCTTTCTAATTTGTGCAGCCAAATCAAGCTGGTCGCCCACACTGCACCTCGCTTCCGACTAGACGCCGGGATTATACATTGCAGGTTAAGATGAGTGGGTGCTCCCCCGCATGCGCCTGAGTCCGTCCCAGCACCACTTCGGCGATTACGCCGTTAAATCAGGACTCTTTTATACCAAGTACTTTACATTACAGAGTAAGAATGATAATTTTCTATCCGGGTTCCCCGAAGAATTCTTTGGCGATGGAGACAACCCATGAGAACTGTTTCGTCGATCAAACCTGTCGTTGCTGCGCGATTGGGACTGACTCTTCTGATCCCCCCGATCTACTTCATCGGTGCCTCAGCTCTCAGACAAGACGCACCGGGGCTCACGTTGCTCGGCAGTCCCATGATTTTGCTGGGTGCGTTGCTCGGCGCGTTTGCTCTCAACGTCCTTTCGATTCTCTCAATAGGCTTTCACAGCGATGCCCCTTCTGTTCTAAGCATTTCCCTATCGTTGCGGTTCTGGAATCTGGCAGTGATCGTAACCGGCTTAGTGCTCCTAGGTGCGCTTCTCGGTTACGCATTTGTTGAGAATTTTCAGCTTCGCACGGGCAGTTAGCCAGAGGGATGGAATGCGCGCCGCGACGCGGATAACCCCGCGTCAAACTTACCTGCCTTCGACGAACCAGTAACCGCGATGGGCAAGATTAGAAGTCCCGCCATGGTCTCCAGAGCGGAACGCTTGTGTAGTGTACGTCTGTGGGTCTATTGAGAAGTTCTCTGACCCTCGTGAGAAGGCGTTTCAACAAGGTGAGTAGGAAAATTCCGACCTTCATGAGCGTAGACTAGCGCCGAGTGACGTAGGTGTCAAGGAAACGTCGGGAATCGGAGAATCCCGCATCCGGGCACCGGTAAGAACACATTATAAAAGGGCGCCCCATTGGAGTACGTTTTGAGTGCGTTGCTCAAACTTCTCCAGAAAGGAGCACCCTTTTATGACCAGCGTTAAATATATCGGGCTAGATGTACACAAGGAAAGCATTTCGATTTGTGTGAGGAACTCTGTCGGCAAGGTAGTAATGGAAAGCGTCATCGAAACGAAGGCCAGCACGATTCTGCAGTTCATCGATGGGCTGCGCGGAGATTTGCGGGTCACCTTCGAAGAAGGAACCTGGGCCGCTTGGTTGTACGACTTGCTGAAGCCGCGCGTGTCAGGAGTCCAGGTCTGCAATCCGCGAAAGAATGCACTGCTCAAAGATGGCAGCAAGAGTGATCGAATCGATGCCAACAAGTTGTCCGAACAGCTGTACATGAACAACATCAAATCGGTCTATCACGGAGAGCACGGCCTGCGAACCTTGAAAGAATTGGCGCGCAGTTATCTAACCATCAGCAAGGATCTCACTCGGGTGATGAATCGGACTAAGGCGGTGTATCGCAGTTGGGCCATCCCCTGCGCTGGCAAGGAAGTGTATGCACCGCGTCACCGTGCGGAATGGCTCGGCAAGATCAGCGAACCGGGCGTACGCCGGCGGGCGGAGTTTTACTACCAGCAACTGGATGCCTTGCGATTACTGCGCCAGGAAGTGCGGCGGGATTTGTTGCGGGAAGTCAAGAAACACCAGGCCTGGAAACTGCTGCGCCAGATTCCAGGGATCGGTCCGATTCGCGCGGCCGTGCTGATGGCCGTAATGCAGACGCCTCATCGGTTCCGCACCAAGCGACAGCTGTGGACCTACAGTGGGTTGGGGCTGGAAACGCATGACAGCGGAGAGTACCGCGCGGTCGAAGGGCAGCTGCAACGTGCCAAGAAACAGGCCACGGTTCGTGGCCTAAATCGGGACCACAACCACGACCTCAAAGATATTTTCAAGGGTGCGGCGATGAGAGCCAGCACCGCGGCGGGACCGCTGCACGATTTCTACGAGAATTTACTCACTAAGGGGAGGAAGCCCACGATGGCACGCCTGACTCTGGCGAGGAAGATTGCCGCGATCACCTTGATCGTCTGGAAGAAGGAGGTACGTTTCGACGCTAATTATTTGAAACAACAAGCAGCTTGAGCGCCTCTGGCTGAGAGTTCCTTCTATCCCTGGGAATCATTTCCAGACGGTGACCGTTGGACTCTTGAGACGCTCGATTCGAGGGGAAGTAGCAACCGGTAAAGTCAGGCCCGTGCTTAAACACGCGAGTCTCCGGAGCGAACCCTATGCCCTCTCGGACAATCGAAGAAAGCCATAGGCCAAGAGCCTCCGATAGGACCATGCATTGCCACTCTTCGAGTGGACAATCGTCCGGCTTGTAGTCTCAGAAAAGATGGGCGCCGTCACAACAGCGAAATGGGCACCACTGAAGAAAGGAAGCAAAGCCTACGTCCAATCAGTTGGGCTGAATGCCGAGAAAAAAAGATCGGCATTGAGCCGAAGGAGGGGACTTTTTTCTTGACATTCCCTTTAATAGGACGTCACCGAGCGCAAGCAGGCAGAAGAGGCAGTGTCCGCCATGACTTTGAAGTTGGTTGAAGCACAGGAGCAGGAACGCGCCACTATAGCAAGAGAGCTTCACGACGACATCAACCAGCGTCTTGCACTGCTGGCCCTCGAACTCAGCCAACTTCAAGACAACAATGATTTGCCCTCCGATGTTCGGGACCATATGGAAAAATTGCAACAAATGACCGCAGAGATATCGACGGGTGTCCACAACTTGTCGCATGAGTTGCACTTCGCAACGCTGGATTATCTGGGTCTCGTAGCAGGTATGAGAAGCTGGTGCGAAGAATACGGTGCCAGGCAGAATTTGGAGATCGACTTCAAGAGTGATGATGTGCCGACACTGCCGCAATACACCTCGTTATGCCTCTTTAGAGTTCTCCAGGAAGCTCTGCATAACGCCGCCAAGTACAGCGGGGTGAAACGGATTGAAGTGCAATTAACGAAGAACTCCGACGAGATTCATCTCATCGTCAGTGATTCAGGCAGGGGTTTCGACGTTAAAGCAGCAAAGCGAAAGGGAGGTCTGGGCCTTACGAGTATGCAGGAGCGAGTGCGGCTGGTCGGCGGGACGATCATGATTGATTCGAAGCCTCTGGCTGGAACCACTATTCACGTTTATGTGCCTTTCACAGAGCGCAACGCCCAAATGGCTGCCGGAGCTGTTGACGCCGCAAGCGAATCTGGGCGGACCACAGCGTGAAGTGTTCGTTATCCAGTTGCAGGAAGTAAGAAAAGAGTGGGGAAGGCGGCACGCGAAGAATGGCTGAAGAATACAAACTTGGCAACTCAGTGGTTGTTCGTTTGAATGACGGACGGATCGTGGAAGGCAAGATCAAAGCCATTGTCCGCGCAACGGACGGAATCCGCCTACAGGTAGATTATGGGAACGACGAGACTGCTTTGATTCATGAGAAGCAAGTGAGGAAGGAATCCTAGGAAAGCAGTAAATTAAATCCACAGAATTTCCTCAACAGGGGACCCAAAACACTTTCACCACCAAAAAACTGCCAGGGCGTAAGCGGCGTATCCGGTCTGCAAAAGCCACAGACCGAATTTTTCTATCGCCAGAGGTGTCTCCCATGTGTCGCCCATGCGGGGCATTTTAGACTCGCAACGGCTCCCAGCGACTCCCAAGCGTTCCTTCAGAATATGCAGTTTTATTGTAAGCGCTCGGCCAGTACATCTTGACGTCAGGTAGTTGACTATGCAGCGCGGCTTGAGTTTCCGGCGAGTTCCGCTGCGAGGTTCCATGGCAACAGTTCCTCGATGCGGTTGATAGGATGATCGGCGATGCGGGAGAGCACCTCGCGCAAGTACGTTTCGGGATTCAAGCCGTTGAGTTTTGCTGTCCCTACCAAGCCGTAGATCGCTGCTGCGCGTTCGCCTCCGGCATCCGATCCATGAAACAAGTCGTTTTTCCTTCCCAAAACAACTGTGCGTAACGAGCGTTCCGCCGCATTATTGTCGATTTCCAGGTGGCCGTCATCGCAGAAGCGCATTAGCGCCTCCCACCGACCCAGTGCGTAGCGAATGGCCTTGGTGGTATCGGATTTTCTCGACAACTTGCCCAAAGTCTCTTCGAACCACTGCTTCAGCGATTCCAGCAACGGTCGGCTGCGCGCGTTCCGGACCTCTCGCCGTTCCTCAGCGGAACGGCCCCGGATCTCTTCCTCAATGACATATAGGGCCGCGATCCGCTCGAGCGCTTCTTTCGCTACCGCAGACTTGTGCGCCTCGTACAGATCGTAGAACGGCCTACGAACATGAGCCATGCATGCGACTTCTTTCACTCGGCCATCTTCATAAACCGCATCGTATCCCGCGTAACCATCTGCTTGCAGCTTGCCCGTGAACTCGCGCAAGTGAGCTTTCACATGTTCGCCTTTGCGATCCGGCGTGTAGGCGAACCACACGGCGGGCGGGCTCTGATCTCCCCAGGGCCGGTCATCCCGCACATAGGTCCACAGTCGCCCCGTTTTTGTTTTACCCTTGCCCGGTGCCAGCACCGGCACCGGGGTATCGTCGGCGTGCAACTTCCCGGCACTCATCACGTGACGCCGCAACGCCTCTACCAAGGGTTCCAGCAACCGGCTGCATCCCCCGACCCACTCCGCCATGGTCGAGCGATCCAACTCCACTCCGTCCCTCGCATAAATCTCCGATTGTCGGTACAAGGGCAAGTGGTCACAATATTTCGAAATCAATACATGGGCGAGAAGTCCTGGGCCCGCCATTCCACGCACGATCGGACGGCTCGCTGCTTCCGCTTGTACCATCTTGTCGCAACCTGCACAGCTCAGTTTCGGCCGAACCTGCCGGATCACTTTGAAATGCTCCGGCACCCACTCCAGCATCTCGGAAACATCTTCTCCGAAAGGCTTTAATACACCGCCGCAGTCGGGGCAAGCTTCCTGTTTCGGCAAAACCTTGTGCGTCTCTCGCGGCAGGTGCGCCGGCAACGGCTTTCGCGCATGTTTCGCCGCTCGATTCACGTCCGACGCGGCCAGCGGGGTTGCCGAAGCAGCCTGCTGCTGCGCGCGACTGGTCTCCAATTCATCCAGCCGCAACTCCAACTGCTCAATCTGCCGGTCCAGCTTCTCCGACTTGCACCCGAACTTCATGCGCCGCAGCTTGGCGATCAGCAGTTTCAGCCGGTCGATCTCTTCGTCTCGGGAGGCAAGTTGCTCTTCTTTGGAAAGAAGTTGTTCGTGTTGTGCGACGATCAACGCCTTCAATGCTTCGGGGTTTAGCGAATCGAGATCAGGAAGGGCCGCGCGATGTGTCATCGTCGCGCAGTATGCCACGACTAAAATTCTTGGCAAATGAATTCTTTATCAACTCTGCATCGCCGCTATTTACACCGCCAGCTGCGGCGTCTGTGTGCGCACCGGCCTCCGCCAATCGATCCCTTCCAACAACATGGACAGCTGTGCCGGCGTTAGTGACACCGTCCCACTCGTCGCTTGCGGCCACAGAAATTTTCCTCGCTCAAGTCTTTTTGAAAAAAGGCATAGCCCATCGCCATCGAACCACAGTACTTTGATCAAATCACCGCGTCGCCCGCGGAAGATATACACTTGGCCCGAAAATGCATTTTCGTTCAGCGCCGTTTGCACCATCCCGCTCAACCCCACAAATCCCCGTCGCATGTCCGTCACTCCTGCGACGATCCAAATCCGCGTCCCCGCTGTCAGCCCGATCATCGGAGCAAGTTCTCCAGCACCATGCGCAGTGCTTCTCCATCTACGCTGCCTGAGATGCAAACATGTCCCTTGGGAAATTCCACCTGGATCGTGCCCGCTGTGGGTACAGCGACTTGCCGGCGGTCCGATCGATTCACTTTGCTTGCCTGCACTTCACTCACATGCACTGGCAGCAATTTAACCGGCTCAGCGTTCCTCTCACTCAGTAGACCCTGGCGATACTGCCGGCGCCAAGTAAATACCTGGTTGGCGTTTACTCCGTGCGCCAGTGCCACTCTCGCAACCGATGCGCCCGGCCTTAAAGTCTGTTCGACGATCCGACACTTCTCTCCCGCCGGCCACCGTCGTCTCTGTGGTTCTCTCTTAACAACTGCCCGCTCCGAAGTGTCCATTTATTCCCCAAGTGGACACTTCCGTCGGTGTCCACTTCGGGCCATCTTCCACATCGACCCACTCTTCGTCCAGATGTACTGGCCGAACGCTTACGCTTTATTGGGAATTCGATGATTTCTGCGATTTTACAGTAGTTCAAAAAGAAGATGGTGCGGTCGAGTGGAAACGGCACAACACTGCGTAATCATTGGTGTTTTGACTGATTTTTGGCGCCTGTTCCTAGTGTGTTCCTAGTGTTTTGAAGGCCCGCTCCTACTTCCCGCGCGTCCTGCTCAATCCTCCAACTTCATCACGTCGCGCGTCGAACCCGCCGCGATCCATGCGATATCCACAGCCTCAAATTCTCGCGGTTAACCAGCCAAACACGCCGTGTTAGCCTCCATTTGGAGGCCCCATGCCAGCGAACGAACTCACCGTCTCTTACGCCAACCACGAAATTCGCGTCGTGAAGACACCGACAGATGGTGCACGCCTTTATATTGACGGGAAGTTGCTCGACGTTACCAACGATCTTTTCGAGAGCGAAGACGAGCCTACGCTCGTGGGAATGTTCGGTGACAATACTCAGGTCGAGGCGTTCGTTAAACCGTCGCAGATATCGGTGCGCGTTGATGGTGAGTGGGTGGCAGGTGAGCGGGCGTACGCTGTCGCATCGGACTAGTTTGCCTCTATCACAGAGACTTAAAGAGAAGCCCCAATGCCGAGGATGGATCACTTTTGCCGAGCATGATGAATAGCACTACCAATATCGCGGCAATTATCCACCGAATGATGGATGCGGCAGACGATCCTAGACTCACCTCGTCGCCCTCGCCACTCGCGAGTATCTTTTTGCGATAGAACAATGGCGTTTCATGTGGGCTGGTGAGTTTTGGATCAAACATAGCGCGACTCACGGCTAACCTGAAACTGCTCGACATCAGCGGCTGTAAACTGCCAGATTTTCTTCCCGATCTTTCGTGCCTTCAGCGAACCGCTCTGGGCGAGGTGCCGTATCATTCGTCGCGACAGGCCGAGCTTCTTTGCGACATGATGAGCCAAAAGCGGTCGCGAACTATCCGGACTTAAGCACATAGACAGCCTCCACAATTTTCGAATTGGGAGGGTGTCGATTAAAGTTGGAAGAACTTAGAGGCTAGCAGACCTGACATGCAAGAAACCCTCCCGAGTTCTCGGCGGATGCAGGCAGGCTTGCCATTGCATCCTCTCGTGGAGGGTGTGATCCGTGAAGCAATCGCCAAGACTTCTCGTTGCGAGCGACTTGGCACGAAAACCGACGGCGGAAGTGCACTGCTCTGAGAAACTGCCGGATACGCAGATTCAGCAGTCTCTGGCAGCACCTTAGTCGTTCCAGTTCTTCGCGCAACCGACGAATACGTATTACGCTCACGGGTGACCAATGCAGCCAATCCTCTGATGCCGCCTGTATCCAACCTGCTATGGGGTCCTTGTGTTCTTCCAGAGCTTCGGGGCTGGATAGGGGTTTAACCCACCAGATCGGCTCAGGCAGCGGAGAGACTTTAAAGTCCAAAGTTGCTGTCAGCCACATCTCGTCTGACAGCTCAATGCGCATCTTTTCGATATTGTACTGAAGCTGAATTTCTGAAACGGCAGGAACGTAACTAACCCCGCTGAACTCGCCTACGACGTGGCGATACGTGTTCCATAACGGGTTTGCACTAAGCTCTAGACTTAGGTTCGTATCCACGCCTTCGATTTCAACACACAGTTTCTGGACTGTAAAGACACCATTGCCGCAAATCTCTCAAAGAGCGATTTAAATAGCACCCGCCTACTCTTTCCGCACCTGCTTCTCATGAACCAGCGCGGTCTCATCGCGCCCGTAATCCACTTGCAGGTGTAGACCGTTCGTCTGTTCGATCACAGCCCGAATTTTCGCTTCTACGATGCGCCCGTCATTCAGGCGGACGGTGATTGAGTTGCCGACTTTGTATTGTTTATCCACGCGCGACCTAATTCGGAAGTCCGTAGGACTGCAATTGGTGCCGCATGACCTCAAGGGTTCTACTCAGGACCGAATTGGGGGCGACAGGCAAGCGTTGACTTTCTGGAATTTCCATTGGAGGCATCCATCCTGCAATCCGATTGTTTCCCTGTATCGTTGCTTCCAGATAGCCTTCCGATACCGCAGGCATTCTCGATTCCACGGACACGCAAGACGACGGCTTGAAATAAGCTATCCCGGCCACCAGCCACTTTCTCACCAGCACATTGTTAGCCCACACAGGAGTCAACTCGAAACGCCACGTCGCGAATTTCAAATCTTCGAACGGGGCATAGGGATTCTGCTTTAACAGAGATTCAACTTTCTTTTGTCGTATCTGCTGATCCTGATAGACGAGAATAACTGTGAAGGCATTCGCAAATGACATTCCAGTTCTCTGAAATAGTTGCATCGCTTTGAAATCGGTGGCGGAATATACATCAATCCCATCTTGGGAAACAAAAACGCCAAGGGTGGCTGGTTCAGACCCAACACCTCATCAATAAACGCGTGGTCAGGCAACTTTAGATTCTCCATGTCTGCTCGGCAGGCGTCAGTCGTTTTCTGAGCAACTAACGGGTTCGCGAGACATAACAATCAGTAACGATTTAATAGCACTTCTCATGGTAAGAAAGCCGCCAAGTTTGAATTTATCAGCCGTTCTTCGGATGCCGTCTTCGCCATTCCTTGCGCGCTTCCTGCAACTGAATAACGAACACCGCGCGCGGCGGTCTGCCCAGATTCGCCTGCGGCGTCAACATATCACGGCAGCTTTTCCGTAGCGGATCAATTCTTCATCTGACATCAAGTCTTGTAATCGTTTGCGAAGATTTTCTAAGCTGAACTCGCTGGTACGAACACTCTGCATGGTTGTCGTCCCTCCCGGTAGAGGAAGGACTACAAAGATTCTATCAAAGCGACGGGGTTGTGAGATGAAGCGGGGCCGCAGCCTGTAAGGGTATCCGAAGCTCTGTATCCGCATGACCTTCTTGTTGCGCTTGCAATGCACTGAGCCGACGTCTCGCGCCATCGTAGGCGGCCGCTTTCACGGGTGCGTCGAACCCATCGCGATCCATCAAGTGCTGCAGCCGCAATTCCTTCCCGATCTTCGCCAGTTTATCCATTCAAGCCTCCATCCTTACCTGTCCCGGTACCATTGCGAATCGTCGCATATGGGTGCTAGGGTTGCAGGGATGAACACCGAATTGGTCGCCAAGCACTTAGAGTTGGAGCAGTCTTACGACGACACGCTGGAAGCGCTGGGCGGCGCGCTGGACTTAAAGGATGCGGAAACGCAAGGCCACTGCCAGCGGGTTACGGCGTTTACGATCTGCATAGCCAAGACGGTTCCGGTGCCGCTCGCCTATCTGCCGATTCTGGCACGCGCGGCATTTCTGCATGACATCGGCAAAATGGCGATTCCAGATTCTATCCTGCGCAAGCCCGGACCATTCTATACTGACGAAAAGCAAATCATGCGCACCCATTGCGAGATCGGATATAACGTCCTCACGCGCATCCCGTTCCTTCGCGATGCCGCCGATATCGTCCTCGCCCACCACGAGTTCTTCGACGGCACGGGCTATCCACGTGGCTTGCGCGATGAAAAGATTCCTCTTGGGGCGCGTATCATCTCCATCGCCAATACTTTCGATGCCATGCTGAGTGACTGGCCCTATCGCAAGGCCTTTACTATGTATTATGTGCGCGAGGAAATACGGCGCTGTGCAGGTACGCAATTCGACCCCAAAATCGTGGAAGTTTTCATGTCCATTCCCGAGCAACACTGGATCGAACTCCGCGAGAATCTCGGCTCACCCTTCCGTCTGACGCAACTAAAGAACCTAGAACCGAAAGTACGCCATTTTCGCTTCGCTCACTTTTTCTCTTAAACAAGTCGTGCTTGCCTTCAGCCTGCGAATACTTCGGATTCTTAATTATTAGCTGCGCTCATGCTATAAATTCCAGATGCCCAAACCCGTTGTGCAGTGGCTCCTGTTCAAGTACATCGATGGCGAGATCACGTTCCTGTCGAAGCCATTCAAATCGAAACAGCTCGCGGAGAAAGCGCGCTCGAAATATCCAGAGAAGGAGGCAAGAAAAATGGGGTCGGTGCGATTCGGATCAAATCCCAGAAGTGAAGGCAGGAGAGGCAGGCCAGGTTTCCTGCCTCCCGTTTTATTCCCCTTTCGGGGAAGCCGATTAGCCTGACGGAGGGTGGCTAATCGGATATGCATTGCTTATGTCGTCTGACTCCCTAAATCCGAAGAAAGTTACAGAGACTTTCACCGCAGCAAAGATATATTGGCGAGCAAATCGCTCCCGCGGCCTTCCCTTGCTTACCTTTCCAGACATATCCACAGGAAATAAAATTCCTGTGACGAGTACTCTTGACAAGCAAGACAGTTAGAAATATAAGCACGTGCTCAGATGGTTGCCTTGCCGCGAGGAAAGCACTCTCGGGCATCCCTCGGTTTCAAAAGCTCGACCGCAATTTCAAACGCACGACCAAATTGACGTAGTGGTGTCCCCGGACCAATTCGTATTGGGAGGAACCATGCGATCCAGATGTTTTGCCATCCTCTTTGCAATTTTCCTCTACTCCCAGCAGGGCACCTCAATCAATGCCCAAACTTATCACGGCCACGCCCACAACCTCAAGCATCGACCCTGCTAGCGCAGTCAGCAGCAGCGTTGACTGGCTCAGTCGCTGTGTCGGACGTGACCCTGACCGGAAATGCCCAAAGCATTGCTGGGTCCGACCATGAATCCGGGACCGTCACTCTCGCGGCGATGGCTGCCGGGGAGAGTAGGATGGACCTCTCGTTGTCCGGCGGAAATCGTAGCCAAATCCGATCCTTTGACGCGAACGGAAATACGGTAGGCGCTTGGTCGGGATCAGGACGGCGTTCAGCACCCGATCTCGTTTCATAATCTATTGACCGACGCTGCATGGTTTTTTCCTGACTCACGTTGAATCGAATAGCAAGCAATTCAGCAATGGTCGGAAAGTACGTCGGTCAAGAAGTTCTCAACGGACAATCAGTACTTCACGTTTCAGTCTCTCAAACACCTACGGTTGCTACTGCGCCGGACGCTGCCATTATGCAGCACCTGACCCAGATGAATTTTTATTTTGATCCCACTACGCTCCTTCCTGTCGCGCTGTCGTTCAGCACTCATCCTTACGGCACCGAGTTGGTGGACATCTCGGTGCAAATTCAATTTTCCAATTACCAATCCATCAGTGGCGTCCAAGTGCCGATGCATGTTCAGGAGTTCGTAAACGGTACCCTTTCGCTCGACTTGCAGCTGCAGTCAGCGACTTTGAATTCGGGCCTCTCAGCAACTCAATTCACTGTGCAGGTGACGCCATGAAAAATTCGTTTTGGAGCAAAGGCATCACGAGACATTTCGTACACAGTTTGCTGTTGACGCTCGCGCTTGCCCTCTTCACGGGTGGGAGTTTTGCCCAGGTGCCCACTGGAACTCCTCCGGTTTAGTCTTAGCACCTCCGCTGGTGGTCCCGAGGCAATTGATCTCGCCAACTTAAATGTTCACGTGGATATCCCCGTCGTTAACAAGGCTGGGCGCGGAGGTATGAATTTTACCTACGATCTTAGTTACGATTCGTCCGTCTGGCAGGTACTGGGCGGCACCGGAAGTCAGTATTGGTATCCTGTTTACAATTACGGGTGGCGAGGTGTTACGGAGATTCAGAGCGGGTACCTCTCGTTCTATTTGGCAGAGACCATTTGTCACTATTATGTCGGCCGCGTCGAATATACTGGGTATACCGAATATCAATATGCTGACTGGGTTTACCACGACCCTTGGGGCGTACCGCATCCATTTGCAGGTGAAGTCGTCGCCTATGAGGGTACCTCCCAAGGAAGCTGCATCGTCGGCACGAGCCAGGGCATAACGAATTCGCTTGCGACAGACGGCTCAGGGTTCATCTTGAACGCGACAGGCCAGGTGGGTCCTGTCTCCACGATTACGACGACAATTGGAAAAATCATCAGTCCACCTGTGGTGGTTGGCGCTGGCGCTGCCTCGACTACCGACAGAAACGGGAACATTATTTCCGTCAACAGCAGTGGCGTGTTCACTGACACACTTGGAACGACAGCTCTAACTGTAGCAGGGTCCGGCACTCCGACCAGTCCAACCACCTTCCACTTATATGCCACCGTCCAACACGGCAGTGGCCTATACAATGAATTATACGAACTACACGATTGCTACCAATTTCGGCGTCTCCGGAATCGCAGAGTACAAATCGAGCGCAGCCGTTCCGCTCGTCACTAGCATCGCGCTGCCGGATGGTACCCAATACAGTTTCACTTATGAAACCACGCCTGGAACTTGTACTCCATACGCTGGCACAACCTGCACTACCTCAAGGCTGGTATCGGTCACACTTCCCACTGCAGGCCAGATCACATATTCCTACACGGCGGCAATAACGGCATTCTGCCTGACGGCAGCGCGGCCACTTTAACTCGGACCACTCCTGACGGGACATGGAAGTTTGCCCAAGTTAAGAATTCAGGGGCTGCATCAACAACCACCATGACCGACCCACAAGGAAATGTCTCGACCATTCAATTCCAAGGAATATACGAAACTAGCCGTGTGGTGAATACAGGCTCCAGTACCGTGCTTCAAACGACCAACACATGCTATAACGCCGCAGCCTCACCTTGTACCGGAACAGCCATTACACTGCCGATCACACAACGCAACGTGTCAAACCAATTGGGAGGGTCCAAAAATATGACTGATCTGCATGTCCAGAAATATGATGACTACGGAAATGTCATAGAGCAAGATGATTACGATTATGGCTCAGGTGCGTATGGAAGCTTGCTGGACAAAACCGTCATTTCCTATGCCTCTCTTGGAAATATCAAAGCGTTCCAGCAAACCGTGACAACGACAAACGGAGGCGGCATTACTGTCACACAGACAAATTATAATTACGACCAAACTGCTGTTGTGACTACTTCCGGAACTCCGCAACACACTTCTGTTACCAGCTCAAGAGGTAATCTGACCAGTACTAATCAATACTCTACAAGTTCCGCGTACCTCACGAAGACCATGACTTACTTTGATACCGGAAATATTGATATTCTCACCGATGTTAACGGCGAGCCATACACTTATGCCTACGGTGCTACCACTTCCTGCGGAAACTCCTTTCCTACCGAAATCAGTGTGCCTTACAACGGCCTCTCCAGTTCCATGACATTGAATTGCACATACAAGTGGAACTGACCTCTGTCGATGAAAACGGTCAGACCACAACGACCACTTACAATGATCCATATTTTTGGCGACCAAACATTGTGACTGATCGTGAGCGATACGTGAAGTGCAGGTGCTATGGATTGGGAGGAATCGGAATACCTAGAGCAGCGCACCGGGCGATATGAGCTTGTTTCCAACGATCGGGAAGCCCGGCGTCGAGGTCACGGGCTGGCCAGGTCGGGAGGTTGATCAGCAGTTGCATGAAATAGAGATGTGGATCCATATCATGCCGGCGGCAGCTGCTGGTCAAGCTGGCCAGGATCGCGGCGGTCCTTCCGCCGCGGGGGTTGCCGACGAATAGGGAGTTTTTGCGATTGAGGACAACGCGCTTCATCTCCCGCTCGCTCACATTATTATCGATGGGCACGGCGCCATCGCTAGTGAACACGGTTAGCGCATCCCATTGGCCGAGCGTATAGTTCACGGCGTCGGCCATGGGATGCTTCGGCAGCAACTGATCTTTCCAGGTCAGCAGCTTGCGATGCAGCTCCGCCAGCAGCGGGACCGCCTGTTTTTGCCGCAACTCCATTCGCTCGGCCACGGAAACGTCTTTGGCTTGTCGCTCCACCGCGAAGAGTGCGTCGATCCAAGCGACCGCCTCGCGCGCCATCTCCGGCGCCGATTTCTCCGCCTCCACGAACTTCCGTCTGGCGTGCGACCAACAACCTGCGCGGGTGATGGCGTTGCCGGCCACCACCCCGTTGTAACCCCCATAAGCGTCGGCCAGCAAAACCTGCGTGTAGTCTTTCAGAAATTCCTTCGGGCCTTCTCGACTGCGGTTGAGAGTAAAGTCAAAGACGTTATAGGGATTTGACTCGTCGCCCACGTACACCCACATGCGTGCCGACGCGTTTGGCCCGGGCTCAACATCGGCAGGACGGTGTCGTCGGTGGCCACTACGTGCGATTTCCTCACCCGCTCGGCCATCCGCCGGTACAACGGCTCGACCAATCGGCGACATCTCCGCACCACACCGATTGTGTGGCTCGTGAAATCTCAAAGCCTTGCCGCTCAAAAATATCTTCCAGTCGATAGAGTGGGAGGTAATCGGCGAACTTATGGTCACGATAAAAGCCAACAACCCGGGGCCGGCAAAGCCTTTTTCGATGGCCGTCTCCGCTTTGGCAGCCACCTCGATCTGCGGATTCTCTCCCTTCCGCTCACAATGGGGGCACGCATACTTCTTGCGGACATGTTCGAGGCGTTCGAAGTGTCCCGGAATGTATTCGATCTGCCAGCTCTTCTCGCTGCCGATCTCTTTGCGCTCCACACCGCAACTTGGGCAGGGCCGCTCTTCGGCGCTCAGCTCGTATACGTGTGTCTGGACCGGAAGGTTCTCGAAGTTCGCCAGGGCCCGCCGCCCCTTGCGACGCTTCACCCGCCGTAACTCTGGTTCCGGTTCTGCTTGCCGAAGATCTTCCAAGTGGATGGGCTTTTGTTGCAAGGTCTCGGCAAACTCCAGCAGCATCTGGGCCAGCTGATTCATGCTTAGACGGTCCGCCCGCGGCCCGTAGGTCGCCTTCTTGTAGCGTTCCAGCTCCATCTGCAGTCGCAGCTTCTCCAGATACAGTTCGTCGGCACGCTTGCGCTGCTCTTCGGCTTTCCTAAGATATTTTTCGGCGCGCTTCTCCTGGCGCTCGCGTTCCTGCCACAGCGAATGCAGCATGGCCTTCAGTGCTTCTTTATCGTCGGGCAAGTTGGTCAAGAAGTTCTCGTTGGTGGGCACATCTACTATACGTAGCAGAGCAAACTTTGTTGCGCACACGGCGATTATTTTATGCGTTATTTTTATTTTTTTCTTGGGCTAGCTTTTTTCTTCGCTGTTTCACACGGCGCGTTCATAGCGTCGCACGCGCTTCAGCTTCGAAACATCGATCCCATCCAGAATCATCGCCAGCTCGCTGGCACGCAACTCCACCGATCGCGCCCCCTGCTCGACTCGCGGCAGTTTGAAAACCCCAAGTTCCAGCCGCTTGTACCACAGTACGAAGCCGTCCCGGTCCCACACTAGAATCTTCAACCGATCGCCGCGCCGCGAACGGAACACAAACAGATGGCCGCTTTGCGGGTTCTCCCCAATGACCGCTCGCACACGTTCCGCCAGCCGATCAAATCCACAGCGCATATCCGTCGCTTCGCTGCTCATCCAGATCCGCGCTCCTTGTGCGCGATCCATCGCCTGCAAACTTGGCAGCCCGATCACCCCGCTGCCTCCACCACCGCCAGCAACGCCCGCACATGTTCTGCATCAATCCCGGGCCGCACCATTAGGCTTCGTCCATTCTGCAATCGGATTTCAACCGCGTCACCGGATGGCGCGCCCTCGGTTACCTGCACTTCCAGAAACTTCGCTTGCGCATCTTCCTGCAACCGCTTCTTCCACGTGAAAAAATACGGCCTGCACAGCCCGCGCTCACGGCAGAATGCCGTCACCGTCTGTCCGCTACGCGCATGTTCTCGGATCAGTCTTCGCCACTTCGTCCACGCCTTCTTTGCGCGCTTGGTCATGCCGCAACAGTGCTATGGGCCCGACCCTTTTACAAGATGGGGTTCGTTTAACGCTCACCCTTGTATGCACCCTTTTTTTTTTTTTTTTTTCCCCCCCCCCCCCCCCTTTTTTTTTTTTTTTTTTTTTTAAAAAAAAAAAAAAAAAAAAAAAAAAAAAAAAAAAAAAAAAAAAAAAAAAAAAAAAAAAAAAAAAAAAAAAAAAAAAAAAAAAAAAAAAAAAAAAAAAAAAAAAAAAAAAAAAAAAAAAAAAAAAAAAAAAAAAAAAAAAAAAAAAAAAAAAAAAAAAAAAAAAAAAAAAAAAAAAAAAAAAAAAAAAAAAAAAAAAAAAAAAAAAAAAAAAAAAAAAAAAAAAAAAAAAAAAAAAAAAAAAAAAAAAAAAAAAAAAAAAAAAAAAGCGGTGTGGTTTGTGTCCCAGCCAATACCTCGAGATGGCTCTTTTTCGAAAGTAGGGTACGCGAGGCTGCGGCCCCCCTTTTTTTTTTTTTTTTTTTTTTTTTTTTTTTTTTTTTTTTTTTTTTTTTTTTTTTTTTTTTTTTTTTTTTTTTTTTTTTTTTTTTTTTTTTTTTTTTTTTTTTTTTTTTTTTTTTTTTTTTTTTTTTTTTTTTTTTTTTTTTTTTTTTTTTTTTTTTTTTTTTTTTTTTTTTTTTTTTTTTTTTTTCCCCCCCCCCCCCCCCCCCCCCCCCCCCCCCCCCCCCCCCCCCCCCCCCCCCCCCCCCCCCCCCCCCCCCCCCCCCCCCCCCAATTGGCACAGGAATATTGTCAGCGTTGGCGACTGCGATTGGATTTTTTTTTTTTTTTTTTTTTTTTTTTTTTTTTTTTTTTTTTTTTTTTTTTTTTTTTAATTAAAACTGCAAGAGGCGAAGAAGCTTATTCGTCAGGAAGCCTTCCTCAACCCCCCTTTTTTTTTTTTTTTTTTTTTTTTTTTTTTTTTTTTTTTTTTTTTTTTTTTTTTTTTTTTTTTTTTTTTTTTTTTTTTTTTTTTTTTTTTTTTTTTTTTTTTTTTTTTTTTTTTTTTTTTTTTTTTTTTTTTTTTTTTTTTTTTTTTTTTTTTTTTTTTTTTTTTTTTTTTTTTTTTTTTTTTTTTTTTTTTTTTTTTTTTTTTTTTTTTTTTTTTTTTTTTTTTTTTTTTTTTTTTTTTTTTTTTTTTTTTTTTTTTTTTTTTTTTTTTTTTTTTTTTTTTTTTTAAAAAAAAAAAAAAAAAAAAAAAAAAAAAAAAAAAAAAAAAAAAAAAAAAAAAAAAAAAAAAAAAAAAAAAAAAAAAAAAAAAAAAAAAAAAAAAAAAAAAAAAAAAAAAAAAAAAAAAAAAAAAAAAAAAAAAAAAAAAAAAAAAAAAAAAAAAAAAAAAAAAAAAAAAAAAAAAAAAAAAAAAAAAAAAAAAAAAAAAAAAAAAAAAAAAAAAAAAAAAAAAAAAAAAAAAAAAAAAAAAAAAAAAAAAAAAAAAAAAAAAAAAAAAAAAAAAAAAAAAAAAAAAAAAAAAAAAAAAAAAAAAAAAAAAAAAAAAAAAAAAAAAAAAAAAAAAAAAAAAAAAAAAAAAAAAAAAAAAAAAAAAAAAAAAAAAAAAAAAAAAAAAAAAAAAAAAAAAAAAAAAAAAAAAAAAAAAAAAAAAAAAAAAAAAAAAAAAAAAAAAAAAAAAAAAAAAAAAAAAAAAAAAAAAAAAAAAAAAAAAAAAAAAAAAAAAAAAAAAAAAAAAAAAAAAAAAAAAAAAAAAAAAAAAAAAAAAAAAAAAAAAAAAAAAAAAAAAAAAAAAAAAAAAAAAAAAAAAAAAAAAAAAAAAAAAAAAAAAAAAAAAAAAAAAAAAAAAAAAAAAAAAAAAAAAAAAAAAAAAAAAAAAAAAAAAAAAAAAAAAAAAAAAAAAAAAAAAAAAAAAAAAAAAAAAAAAAAAAAAAAAAAAAAAAAAAAAAAAAAAAAAAAAAAAAAAAAAAAAAAAAAAAAAAAAAAAAAAAAAAAAAAAAAAAAAAAAAAAAAAAAAAAAAAAAAAAAAAAAAAAAAAAAAAAAAAAAAAAAAAAAAAAAAAAAAAAAAAAAAAAAAAAAAAAAAAAAAAAAAAAAAAAAAAAAAAAAAAAAAAAAAAAAAAAAAAAAAAAAAAAAAAAAAAAAAAAAAAAAAAAAAAAAAAAAAAAAAAAAAAAAAAAAAAAAAAAAAAAAAAAAAAAAAAAAAAAAAAAAAAAAAAAAAAAAAAAAAAAAAAAAAAAAAAAAAAAAAAAAAAAAAAAAAAAAAAAAAAAAAAAAAAAAAAAAAAAAAAAAAAAAAAAAAAAAAAAAAAAAAAAAAAAAAAAAAAGGTGCGGCAATCCCGGCGGTTACCACTTTCAGCTCTTTCCGAGCAGCCTGCGCCTACCTGGCGAGAGTTTAGGTGCTTGCGTCGACCGTACGCAGACAGCATTGCTTGGTGACACGGGCAAAGGTTTGCTTGGAGGCATAACTGGCGCTTCGCTTGTAACGAGCATTTTCACATCATCCCCAGGCACAACCTTGGCCGCCGCAGGCAAGATGCCGGGTGAGGTTGTGAACGATCTGGGCGCGCAAATCTCTGGCGACGTAATCCAGACCCAACTCGTCCCAAAACCCTCCATCGCGGCGAACGCGATCAACGAAGGGACCGCGGCAGGCAGCGTTCACGCCGAGTTGGCCCTGGAGCGCTGAAGGGCGCAAATTGCCTCGGCATGTTTGCGTCTGTCCTAACCGCCATCGGTGTAGGAATCGAAGGCGGATTTCTACGTTAGTTGCAGGTGGAAATCAATGAACGCACGGAACATCCATTGGCTTGGGGATTTCATGGCTGCTGGAAAAGAGATTCCTGTTGAGACCATTGAGGACCACGGGAGGTACTGGCCAGACATTGGAAACGCTGGTCGATCTATGGAGCCGGCCTCTTGCTGGTTGTATTCGTTTATCTTGCCCTAAGGACACTCGTCAACCACGGTTTCGCGAGAGGCTTCGTTGCCACCGTCGTCCTCGTTGGGCTCGCACTTCCAGATACGCAGGTTTTTTTCCTCCGGTCGTCTGACCGCTGGACCGTTGTTTGTCATCAAGAAACAGGCAGCCGAGAAGCTTGGAGTAAAGCCAGATAAGATTACTGACGCGGCAGTGCGGCTTTGACCGCCTCGAAATGCGCGCGATCTTTTGCGCCGACTCGCCATCGCGGCTCCTGCATGCTTTCTCCGTCACTGGCTTTGGCCGAGCGTCGCCGTCGAAGTACTGGTGTTGGCCAGCTTATTACGCTATCGCCGCCTTAGCGTGGACCGGTACCAGGCCTGTCAGGCAGCCCAGCTTCGTAAGCTCAGACGCTTTGGGAGTCACTTTCTCTCTTTCTCTTGGGCAAGCCGGAGAGCGGCGCATTCGCGCCGGGATGGGGTATGACACGTCACCCCAGAATGGGTGCTGCACAGCAACTTTGGTTGCTGTATAGGAACCAGCAGCAAATCAGCGACTTACAAAATCTGCGGCGCTCCAGAGCGCTGCACGGTTCCTATACGGGAACTTGTTGAAAACAAAGAGTGGCGGCTAAAGGAAAAAAAGCCCGCGCCGCACGTCTTCGCCATCCCCACCGACGCGAAAACCTTTCTTCCGCTCCTGCCGCCGTGGTGGGGCAAGCCCGCTAGCGCGGCTCAGATGGTTCGCCCTTGACCGCTTCCCTGGCTTTGGGAGTGTTCCAACTATGCGAGGCTGACGCCGGCGGCTGTCTCTCGCCCGAACCCGCCAGGCGCACTCCCTGCCACTCGCGCAGCGGATCTGAGGGAAAGATTTTTCGACGGCGACGCCTGCGCCTTTTAAGAATCCATCGATGGTCTTGAGCAGGTGGTTCTGTTGATGAAGCGGCAGGCTGTCGATCCGCTCCATGCGGCGCAGCACCCTGCGGTTGGGCATTTTCGTGGAAACCTTCTTCCCCCTGGGATGCAGGAACTCATCCAGGCTCACATCGAGAGCCAGGGCAAACCGCACGGCCATCTCCGCCGAAACAGCCGCCGATCCGTTTCGTAGGCCGAAACCAAAACCTGACCGATCCCGACCTTCTTTGCTAGCTCCGCTTGCGTCTGGCCGCGCTGTTTCCTGAGGCCTGCCAGGCGTTCACCCCGGGTCTCGCCGCCGAAATCCAGCGGCGGCTTTTTGATAGTGGGTCTTTTCGACATGTGGCGTAGTTTAATGCCGTCTCGATTTTCTACTTGACGTAAGTATACGCAGCGTATTATTTTACACAACGTTTTTAGGCCCGAAATCCTCTTGACAAGGTTCCGGAAAAAGGCGGACAGAGAAAAGGAGTCACAGATGGCGCGAATCCCGGAGGGGGTGATCGAGCGGCTGAAACGGGAAGTCTCCATCGAACGTCTGGCCGAAGCGCGCGGGGTGAAACTCGACGCCACGGTGCGGACCTCATTGGCCTCTGCCCCTTCCACGAAGACCACTCGCCGTCTCTGGTTATCAGCCCGAAGAAAAATCTCTGGAACTGTCTCGGCGCATGCGGGGCGGGAGCCTGCCCATCGACTGGGTGATGCGCGCCGAAGGCATCAGCTTCCGTCACGCCGTCGATTACTCCGCGAAGGCATCTCCCTTTAGCGGCCTCTTCCCGTGCGGTGAAACGCTCGACGGTGCCGAAACTGTCCGCGCCGGTGAGCCGCGAGGTGGACGCCCGCGCGTTGCTCTTGCAGGTCGCGCGCTACTACCGCGAGACGCTGAAAAAATCGCCGGAGGCGCAGAAATATCTCCTAGAGCGCGGACTGAAATCCTCGGAGATGATCGAGCACTTCCGCCTGGGCTTCGCCAATCGCACGCTGGGATACGGCTGCCGCGGAAAGACCGCGTGACCGGCGCGGAACTTCGCAGACGGTTACAGAGACTGGGCATCTAGCGCGAGAGCGGGCACGAACACTTCAACGGCTCCGTGGTGATCCCGATCTTCAATCCGGCGGTGAAGTCGTGCAGATGTACGGGCGCAAAATCACGCGAATGACGGAACTGCGGGAGGGAACACGGCGCACCTGTATCTGCCGGGCCCGCACCACGGCGTGTGGAACGAAGAGGCGCTGGCCGCCTCAAAAGAAATCATCTTGTGCGAGGCGCTGATCGACGCGCTGACTTTCTGGTGCGCGGGCTATCGCCATGTGACGGCGAGCTACGGCGTCAACGGCTTTACTGACGAGCACCGAGCCGCGCTCAAAAAATACGGCACGAAGAAAATCTATATCGCTTACGACCGCGACGACGCCGGCGAAGGAGCGGCGGAGTAGCTCGCGGAAGAACTCCTGGCGATGGGCATCGACTTTTCCGGGTACAGTTCCCGAAAAACATGGACGCGAACGAATACGCGCTCAAGGTGCCGCCCGCCGCGAAGAGTCTGGGAATGGTGCTGGGCAAGGCGGCGTGGCTCGGCAAGGGCCAGCAGCCAACAGTTGCGGTGAGCAAGCCGCAGATCACCGAAGCGAAACCAGAACCAGCGTCTAAGAAGAAAAACGGGAAACAGCAACTAAAGAAAAAATCTCCGAGCCCATCGAGGCCACGACACAAAAAGCACCAAGCGACGAGGTTATTCCTTTAGCCGCGGAATCCGTCCAAGCGATCGAAGAGACCGCGCCCCCGTCGGCGCCCTCGCCGACCAGCGAGGTGCCCGCCGGAGTCGAAGGCGGCGAAACACGATCCATCTGGGCGAGCGGCGCTACCGTGTCCTCGGCTTGGCGAAGAACCTGAGTTATGGCGTTTTGAGGGTGAACGTGATGGTTTACCACGAGCCAGCGAACGGCATCGCGCACGACAGAGAGGCGCTTTCATGTGGACGCCTTGGACCTGTACTCCGCACGGCAACGTACGATGTTCATGAAGCAGGCCAGCGAAGGACTTGGGGTAAAGGAAGAAGTCATCGACGCGAGCTTGGGCCGCGCTGTTGAAGCTCGAGGAGCTGCAAGACCAGCAGATGAAAAAGGCGCTAAAACCAGAACAGGAAGAAATCGTGATGGGCGGAGAGAACGCGCGGCGGCGCTGGAATTCTTCGCGATCCGCACTTGCTCGACCGCATCCTCGCTGACTTCGAGCGTTGCGGCGTGGTGGGAGAAGAAACCAACGAACTGGTGAGCTACCTGGCCGTGGTTTCGCGGCTGCTCGAAGCGCCGCTGGCGATGCTGGTGCAATCGAGTTCCGCCGCAGGAAAATCGCGCTCATGGAAGCGGTGCTGGCGCTGTTGCCCGAACAGCAGCGCGTGCAGTACTCGGCGATGACCGGACAGTCGTTGTTTTATATGGGCGAGACCGACCTGAAACACGAAGTGCTCGCCATCGTGGAAGAAGAAGGCGCGTCGCGCGCGGCCTACGCCCTGAAACTGTTGCAGAGCGAAGGCGTGCTGACGATCGCTAGGACCGGCAAAGATGCCACGACAGGACGGCTCATCACGCACCAGTATCGCGTCGAAGGCCCGGTGATGCTGTTTCTCACGACGACGGCGATCGACCTGGACGAAGAACTTCTGAATCGCTGTCTCGTGTTGGCGGTAGACGAAGGCCGCGCGCAGACGCAGGCGATCCACCGGAAGCAGCGCGAAGGGCAGACCCTCGAAGGCCTGCTCGCCCGGCAGGAACGCGAAGAAATTTTGCGAGTCCACCAGAACGCGCAGCGCCTCCTGAAACCGCTTTTCGTGGCGAATCCTTACGCGCGGGAACTGACGTTCCTGGACAGCCAGACGCGCACGCGGCGGGATCACATGAAATATCTGGCGCTCATCCGCGCCATCGCGCTGTTGCACCAGCACCAGCGGGAACGGAAAACCGCCACGCACCCGGCAAGGAACTCGAATACATCGAAGTCAAGCTGGACGATATCGCCACGGCTAACCGTCTCGCGCACGAAGTGCTGGGCCGCGCGCTCGACGAACTTCCGCCGCAGACGCGCAAGCTCTTGCTTTGCTGGATGGAATGGCGAGCGCGGAAGCGAGCGTCAGAAGATGGAACGCGCAGACTTTCGCTTTAGCCGCCGCGACGTGCGGCAGTACACGGCTGGAGCAACTCGCAACTAAAGACGCATCTGCATCGCCTTGAAGAACTCCAATATCTTCTCGTGCATCACGGGGGGCGCGGCCAGAGCTTCGTTTACGAACTGGTGTTCGAGCGCCGCGGCGACAGCAGGGCAAACCCATGCTGCCCGGCCTGATCGAGGCCGAAAAGCTCTCCGGCTGCAGCTACGACGCAAAGAAGTCCGTGGGGGAAGGCGAGAGGTCGGGGTCAAGTCGGCCCCAAGTCGGGGGGGATGTCGGGGGGTGGTGCGGCTGAGGAATCGCCAGCACTGGCGCGGCGAAACGGCGATCTGGGCCTGAATCTCGGGAAAATCACTACACCGGCCGCTCAGGGGAATCGGCGTCGTGCCGGGCGGCCAATGGGGGCCAGTGATGGCGCCGTGTCACCCAAAAGCGCAAACCCGATCCACCAGCGATAACACCACTGGCCATGTACTCGCCGAGAAATACTTGAACGCGCTGCGCGTGAAGGACTACTCCAAAAACGCGGTGCGCAGCCAGCGAGATGAACATCCGTGTTTTCCTGGAGTGGTGCGCCGAACGCGGACTATCCTAAACAACCCAAATTACGCGGCCCGTGCTGGAACGCTTCCAGCGGCACTTGTTTCACTACCGCAAGCGCGACGGCGAGCCGATGAGTTCCCAGCCAGTACGTGCGCCTGGTGGGGTTGCGCTATGGTTCCGCTGGTCACGCGGCAGAATCGCTTCCTGCACAACCCGGCATCGGAGATCGAACTGCCGCGCCTGGGGCACCGTCTGCCCAAGCGTGTGCTGACCATCCCGGAGGCGGAGAAGTGCTTGGGCAGCCCAACCTCGCCGATCCGCTGGGACTGCGCAACCGCGCGATCTTGGAAGTGCTGTACTCGACCGGAATCCGGCGGGTGGAACTAGTCGACCTGAAACTTTCGATCTTGACCTGGAACGCGGAACGCTGCTGGTCCGCCAGGGCAGGGAAGAAGGACCGTCTCGTGCCGATCGGCGACCGCGCGGCACCGGGTGAAGAATCTATCCGCGAAGCGCGACCGCAGCTCGCGGTCGAGCCAGACCAAGGCACGCTTTCCTGGCGGGCCGGGGGGGAGGAAATCAGCGCCGATGATCTCACGCCCACGGTTCCGCGTACGTGGTGAACAGGAGATCAGCAAAACCGGAGGCTGTCATCTGTTTCGCCACACCTGGCGACGCTGATGCTGGAAGGCGGAGCCGACGTGCGTTTCATCCAGCAAATGCTCGGCCACGCGGGCTGTCCACGACGGAGATTTTCACGCACGTCCGATCCGCATGCTGAACAGGTGCACACACACGCATCCGGCAGCGACGCTCGACAAGAAAAGCGCGCCGCTTCTTCCTCACGAAACAGCGCCAGCCGTCGTTCCACAGGCCGAGGAACTGTTCGCCACTCTCGACGCCGAAGCCGAGGAAGAAGAGGAAGAAAAAGAGTAGCTCTCACTCTTCTGGAAAGTTCCCAATCTCCGTCATGCTACTCGCAGCTAAAGAGGAAATGCTCTCGACGTGCAGCGATCCGTCCCTGTATTTTCCTTCAGCTGCGTTGGAGGGTGTAGGCGAAAACTCGCGTCTGGGGTCCGCGACAAGAAAAACGGCACGGCATCGGGGCAGTGCGTGGTCTAACTCCATTAGAGGCACTCGGGATAGAAGGTGTGTTTGTCGGAAGTCGTGTCGGATGCCGTAGTAGCGGCAATACCAGCGGTTACCACTTTCAGCTCTTTCCGAGCAGCCTGCGCCTACCTGGCGAGAGTTTCGGTGCTTGCGTCGACCGTACGCAGACAGCATTGCTTGGTGACACGGGCAAAGGTTTGCTTGGAGGCATAACTGGCGCTTCGCTTGTAACGAGCATTTTCATCATCCCCCGGCACAACCTTGGCCGCCGCAGGCAAGATCCAGGGTGAGGTTGTGAACAATCTGGGCGCGCAAATCTCTGGCGACGTAATCCAGACCCAACTCGTCCCAAAACCCTCCATCGCGGCGAACGCGATCGACGAAGGGATCGCGGCAGGCAGCGTTCCCGCCGACGTTGGCGCTGCAGCGGTGGAGGAGCGTAATTTTCCTCGGCAAGTTTGCGTCTGTCCTAACCGCCATCGGTGTAGGAATCGAAGGCGGATTTCTCGTTAGTTGCAGGTGAAATAGATGAACGCACGGAACATCCATTGGCTTAGGGAATTCATGGCTGCTGAAAAGGGGATTCCTGTTGAGACCATTAAGAGCCCGGGAGGTACTGGCCAGACATTGGAAACGCTCGTCGAGGTGTCTGGAGCCCGCCTCTTGCTGGTTGTATTGGTTTGTATTTTGCCCTAAGGACACTCATAAACCACGGTTTCGCGAGAGGCTTCGTTCCCACCATCATCCTCGTTGGGCTCGCACTTCCGGTTCTTGAGGATTTTCTCCTCCAGTGGTAGTTTGACCGCTGGACCATTATTTGTGGTCAAAAAACAGACAGCCGAGAAGCTTGGAGTAAAGCCAGATCAGATTTCTAACGCGGCAGTGCAGGACTTTGACCGCCTAAATGCGCGCGATCTTTAGCGCCGACTCGCCATCGCGGCTCCTGCATGCTTTCTCGTTAACTGGCTTTGGCCGAGCGTCACCATCGAAGTGCTGGTGGTCGGCCACTTTGGACACTATCGCCGCCTTAGCGTGGACCGGTGCCAGGGCCTGTAGGGCGGCCCAGCTTCGTAAGCTCAGACGCTTTGGGAGTCACTTTCTCTCTTTCTCTTGGGCAAGCCGGAGAGCGGCGCATTCGCGCCGGGATGGGGTATGACACGTCACCCCAGAATGGGTGCTGCACAGCAACTTTGGTTGCTGTATCAGAACCAGAAGCAAATCAGCGACTTACAAAATCTGCGGCGCTCCAGAGCGCTGCACGGTTCCTATACGGGAACTTGTTGAAAACAAAGCGCGGCGGCTTAAGGAAAAAAACGGCACGCGCCGCACATCTCGCCATCCCCACCAACGCGAAAACCTTCCCTCCGCTCCCGCCGCCGTCAAGGGGCAAGCCCGCTGACGCGGCTCACTTCGTTCGCCCTTGAGCCACTACTATCGCTTCGGGAGTGTTCCAACTATGAGAGGCTGACGCCTCTCTCTGCGCGAACCTGCCAGGCGCACTCCCTTCCACACGAACAGCGCATCTGAGGGAAAGAGTTTTTAGACGGCAACACCTGCACCCTTTAAGAATCCATCGATGGTCTTGAGCAGGTGGTTCTGTTGATGAAGCGGCAGGCTGTCAATCCGCTCCATGCGGCGCAGCACCCTGCGGTTGGGCATTTTCGTGGAAACCTTCTTCGCCCTGGGATGCAGGAACTCATCCAGGCTCACATCGAGAGCCAGGGCAAACCGCACGGCCATCTCCGCCGAGAACAGCCGCCGATCCATTTTTTCGTAGGCCAAACCCAAAACCTGACCGATCCCGACCTTCTTTTGCTAGCTCCGCTTGGGTATGGCCGCGCTGTTTCCTAAAGCGAGCCAGCCGCTCGCCCAGGGTCTCGCCACCGAAGTCCAGCGGCGGCTTTTTGATAGTGGGTCTCTTGGACATATTGGCGTAGTTTAATGCTGTCTCGATTTTCCTACTTGACGTAATTATACACAGCGTGTTGTTTGCACGACGTTTTCAGGCTGCAAGAATCCTCTTGACAGGGTTCTCGGAAAAAGGCCGGAACGGCGAGAAAAGGAGGTCCACCGATGGCGCAAATCCCGGAGGCGGTGATCGAGCGGCTGAAGCGCGAAGTCTCCGTCGAACGTCTGGCCGAGGCGCGCGGGGTGAAACTGCGACGGCACGGCGCGGACCTCATCGGCCTCTGCCCCTTCCACGAAGACCACGAACCGTGTCTCGTTATCAGCCCGAAGAAAATCTCTGGAACTGTCTCGGCGCATGCCGCGCGGCAGGATCGCCCATCGACTGGGTGATGCGCGCCGAAGGCATCAGCTTCCGACATGCCGTCGAGTTACTCCGCGAAGGCCATCTCCCTTTAGCGGCCTCTTCCCGTCCGGTGAAAATCTCCACGGTGCCGAAACTGTCCGCGCCAGTGAGCCGCGACGCGGACGACCGCGTGCTGCTCTTGCAAGTAGTGAGCTACTACAGCGAGACGCTGAAAAAATCCCCGGACGCTCTGAAATATCTCGAAGAGCGCGGCCTGAAATCCTCCGAGATGATCGATCACTTCCGCATGGGCTTCGCCAACCGCACGCTGGGTTATCGGCTGCCACGGAGCAACCGCGTGACCGGCGCGGGGCTACGAAGCCGCTTACAGAAACTCGGCATCTACCGCGAAAGCGGACACGAACACTTCAACGGCTCGGTGGTGATCCCGATCTTCAATCTCGCCGGTGAAGTCGTGCAGATGTACGGGCGCAAGGCCACGCGCATTACCAAACTGCGGGAGGGAACACCGGCTCATCTCTATCTGCCGGGCCCGCACCAAGGCGTGTGGAACGAAGAAGCACTGGCCGTCTCAAAAGAAATCATCCTGTGCGAGGCGCTGATCGACGCGCTGACGTTCTGGTGCGCGGGCTATCGCCATGTGACGGCGAGCTACGGCGTCAACGGGTTCACGGACGAGCACCGAGCGGCGCTCAAGAAATACGGCACGAAGAAAATCTACATCGCTTACGACCGCGACGACGCCGGCGAAGGAGCGGCGCAGTCGCTCGCGGATGAACTGCTGGCGATGGGCATCGACTGTTACCGGGTACAGTTCCCGAAGAACATGGACGCGAACGAATACGCGCTCAAGGTGCAGCCCGCCGCGAAGAGCCTGGGCATCGTGCTGAACAAGGCGGCGTGGCTCGGCAAGGGCCAGCAGCCAACGGTTGCGGTGATCGAGCCGCAAATCACCGAACCGAAGCCAGAGCCAGCGGTCGAGGAAGAAAAACCGGAAACAGCAGCTAAAGAAAAAATCCTCGAACCCGACGAGGCCACGACGCAAGAAAGCACCACAGCGACGGAGGTTCTTCCTTTAGCCGCTGAATCCGTCGAACCGATCCAAGAGACCGCGCTCCCATCGGCGCTCTCGCCCACCATCGAGGTACCCGCCGAAGTCAAAGGCGACGAAATCACGATCCGTCAGGGCGACCGGCGCTACCGTGTGCGGGGCCTGGCGAAGAACATGAGTTATGAACTGTTGAAGGTAAACGTGCTGGTTTACCGCGAGCCAAGCGAATCGGCATCGAGCACGAACGAGAGTGGCTTTCACGTGGACACCTTCGACCTGTACTCGGCACGGCAACGCACGGTGTTCATGAAGCAGGCCAGCGAAGAACTTGGCGTAAAGGAAGAAGTCATTCGCCGCGATCTTGGGCACGTGCTGTTGAAGCTCGAGGAGCTGCAAGAGCAGCAGATCAAGAAGGCGCTCGAACCGAAACAGGAAGAAGTCGTGCTGGGCGAAGACGAGCGCGCGGCGGCGCTGGAACTTCTTCGCAATCCGCACTTGCTCGACCGCATCCTCACTGACTTCGAGCACTGCGGCGTGGTGGGAGAAGAAACCAACAAACTGGTGAGCTATCTGGCAGTGACTTCGCGGTTGCTGGAAGCGCCGCTGGCCATCCTGGTGCAATCCAGTTCCGCCGCAGGAAAATCGGCGCTCATGGAAGCGGTGCTGGCGCTGTTGCCCGAAGAGCAGCGCGTGCAGTACTCGGCGATGACCGGGCAGTCGTTGTTTTACATGGGCGAGACCGACCTCAAGCACAAAGTGCTGGCCATCGTGGAAGAGGAAGGCGCGTTGCGCGCGGCCTACGCCCTGAAACTGTTGCAGAGCGAAGGCGTGCTGACGATAGCGAGCACGGGAAAAGATGCCACGACGGGACGGCTCATCACGCACCAGTATCGCGTCGAAGGCCCGGTGATGCTGTTTCTCACGACGACGGCCATCGACCTGGACGAAGAACTTCTCAATCGCTGCTTGGTGTTGACGGTGGACGAGGACCGCGCGCAGACGCAAGCGATCCACCGGAAGCAGCGCGAGGCGCAGACCCTCGAAGGACTGCTCGCCCGGCAGGAACGCGAAGACGTTTTGAAAGTCCACCAGAACGCACAGCGCCTCTTGAAACCGCTCTTCGTGGCCAATCCTTACGCGCGTGAACTGACGTTCCTGGACAGCCAGACGCGCACGCGGCGGGATCACATGAAGTATCTGACGCTCATCCGGGCCATCGCGCTCTTGCACCAACATCAGCGGCCACGGAAGACCGCGACGCATCGCGGCAAAGAAGTGGAGTACATCGAAGTCAAGAAGGACGACATCTCGACGGCCAACCGTCTGGCGCACGAGGTGCTGGGCCGCGCGCTCGACGAACTTCCGCCGCAGACGCGCAGACTCTTGCTGTTACTGGATGGAATGGCGAGCGCCGAGTGCGAGCGTCAGAAGATGGAACGAGTAGACTTTCGCTTTAGCCGCCGCGATGTGCGGCAGTACACGGCGTGGAGCGACTCGCAGCTAAAGAGACACTTGCATCGCCTTGAAGAACTCGAATATCTTCTCGTGCATCACGGGGGGCGCGGCCAGAGCTTCGTTTACGAACTGGTGTTCGAGCGCCGCGACGACAGCAGCGGCAAGCCGGTGCTGCCCGGCCTCATCGAGGCGGAAAAGCTCTCCGGGTGCACCTACGACGCAAAGAAGTCCGTGGTGGAAGGCGAGAAGTCCGGGCCAAGTCTGCCCCAAGTCTGGGGGGTGTCCGGGGGTGGTGCGGCTGAGGAATCGCCAGCACTGGCGCGGCGAAACGGCGATCTGGGCCTGAATCTCGGGAAAATCACTACACCGGCGGCTAAGGAGAATCGCGTCGTACCGGCAGCCAATGGGGGCCAGTGATGGCGCGTGTCACCCAAAAGCGCAAACCCGATCCGCCAGCGATAACGCCGCTGGCCGTGTTGCTGGCCGAATACTTGAACGCGCTGCGCGTGAAGGACTACTCCGAAAACACGGTGCGCAGCCGCAAGATGAACATCCGTGTTTTCCTGGAGTGGTGCGCCGAACGCGGACTAACCGAGCCAACGGAAATTACCCGGCCCGTGCTGGAACGCTACCAGCGGCACTTGTTCCACCATCGCAAGAGCAACGGCGAGCCGCTCAGCTTCCGCAGCCAGTACATGCGCCTGGTGGGGTTGCGCGTGTGGTTCCGCTGGATCACGCGGCAGAATCGCATCCTGCACAACCCGGCGTCGGAGATCGAACTGCCACGCCTGGGGCACCGTCTTCCGAAACACGTGCTGACCATCCAGGAGGCCGAGCAGGTGCTTGGGCAGCCCAACCTCGCCGATCCGCTGGGACTGCGCGACCGCGCCATCTTGGAAGTGCTGTACTCGACCGGAATACGGCGGATGGAACTCGTGCACCTGAAACTGTTCGATCTGGACCTGGAACGCGGAACCATCCTGATCCGCCAGGGCAAGGGGAAGAAGGACCGTTTCGTGCCCATCGGCGACCGCGCGGCAGCCTGGGTGCAGAAGTACATCCGGGAAGCGCGTCCGAAACTCGCGGTGGAGCCGGACCACGGCACGCTGTTCCTCGCCAGCACGGGAGAGGAGATCAGCCGCGATCATCTGACGGCCACGGTGCGCGCGTACGTGGTCCACGCCAAGATCGGCAAGACCGGATCGTGTCATCTGTTCCGCCACACCATGGCGACGCTGATGCTGGAAGGCGGCGCGGACATCCGCTTCATCCAGCAAATGCTTGGCCACGCCAGCCTGTCCACGACGGAAATTATTATGCGCAGCGGAGCGTTATGTAGAGTCGCTGCAGTAAGTACTTGGCAGTCAGTCCCTTCCGCTTGGATCACAGCACATAAGATTTCATGATGCATTCCTACGTGGCCATCGAAGGAGCCACATCTCATAGGAGGTTCGTCATGGAACAAACCTGTTCGGAAAACTTGCAACTGGGGCGACTCGTCACTGGTGCGCTGGGCGAGATCGAGCGGTTAGGCTACAGCAGGAGATCACGGAATCGGTATCGAGCAACCTGGGAACACCTAATCGCGTTTGCCCGCGGGAAAAAACTGGGAGATGAGTTTTCCGCAGATTTGGCGACGCGCTTTCTAGAGGAGTATTGCGTCAGGGATAAGCAGGTGGATGGGCCGGGCGATGGCTGGCGTCGGCATATGGTATTCAGCGTAAGGGTGCTTGCCGATTTCGCTAAGAACGAGCGCATCGAAAGAGCATTCACGGAGGTCCAGGCGATCCATCTTCTTCCCGCCATGCAGAGCACACTTCGTGATTACGAACAGTACTGCAAAGATCGACTCCACCTTCAACCTTGGACCCTTCACCGGCGTACGACAGAACTCACGATCTTTTTGGATTTTCTCCATTCAAAGAAAGCGCGGACACTGGACCAAATTCAGGCGGCAGATCTGTCCGAGTTCGTATCCTGTCGGGAGCACTTAAAGCCGAAGACGGTCGCGCGAATCGTATCCGATGTGCGTTCCTTTCTCCGATTTCTCACCATGCGTGGAATTTTGCAAAAAGATCTCAGTGCGGAGCTGCCTAAAATCCGCGTTGCTAGGGATGCAACGATTCCATCGGTGTGGGATCAGGAACTCATCGTCCGGCTTCTCGGCGCAGTTGATCGCAGTTCCGCGAAAGGGAAACGAGATTACGCCATCCTCTTACTGGCATGCCGATTGGGATTGCGCGCTGGAGATATTCGCACGCTGAAACTGGACAACCTTCGTTGGGCGGAGTCGACCATAGAAATCACGCAAGCGAAGACAAGCACGCCATTGACTCTGCCTTTGACCAGCGAGGTCGGTGAGGCCCTGATCGACTACTTGAAATCGGGCCGCCCCCAAACGACACATAGAGACGTTTTCCTCAAAGTCTCCCCGCCGTTTGATCCTTTCAAGGAAAACAACAATCTGCACCACATTGTCACGTATTGGCGCCGGCTGGCTGGGATCACCTTTCGGAGTTCACAGAAGCGAGGCCTCCATTCGCTTCGCCATACTCTAGCGACTCGGCTCCTAGAAAAAGGTACGCCGCTTCCGACCATCGCGGAGATCTTAGGTCATACCAGTTTGGAATCAACACGTATCTACGCGAAGGCGGATGTAGAAGCCTTGCGGGATGTCGCATTGGATCCAGAGGAGCTGAATCATGCCAACTGATCCGTCCAACAGGTTCCAAAGCGTTCTATCTGGTTGCATAGAGAAATTTCTTCAGGAAAAGCACGCCTGTGGATACGACTATCAGGAGGCAACTCGAATCTTGCGGCGTCTCGACGACTTTTTGGTGCAGGAGGGACTGACGACGCAAGAGTTACCTGGCCGTATCGCCCGAAAGTGGTTAGCAAAGAAAGCGCACGAAAGCGCAGGAACCCAACAGCAACGGATCACCGTCACTCGGCAGTTCTCTAGATTTTTGATGCGGCTCGGCTATTCCGCGTATGTGCCCGATTCCACATTGGCGGCTCGAAATCGATCGAGTTTTGCACCCAGAATGCTGACCGACGAAGAGCTTCGAAGGTTCTTTCAGGCAGTGGACGCGCTCGAGCCTACGGCGCGTTCGCCTTTGCGTCATCTCATTATGCCGGAAGTTTTTCGGCTCCTATATGGCTGCGGGTTTCGTCTCGGAGAAGTGCTGAAACTACGGGTTCGAGACGTCGATCTGAATCAAGGCATCCTCACGGTTCGCCAGGGGAAATTCCGCAAAGATCGCTTGGTTCCTCCTGTCTTGTCCATCGTAAACCGCTTGCGAAAATATGCTGCCCATTTTGAAAATCGTCCGCCCGATGCAATCTTCTTCCCGGGACCGAATGGAAGGCCCTTCAGCTTACGCACCGTTTACACGCTGTTTCGTCAACTGTTGTTGCAGTGTGGAATTTCTCACGGCGGCCGAGGCAAGGGGCCCAGGATCCACGACGCACGTCACCAATTTGCTGTTCAGGCCTTACGACGGTGGTACCAAGACGGTGAGGATCTGGATGCCAAACTTCCCCTACTGGCGACCTACCTCGGGCATGTGAATCTTTCCGGGACTCAGCATTATCTTCATCTTACCGCCGAGCTTTTTCCCGAGATTACGGCACGAGCGGACGCAGCCTTTGGTGACGTCATTCCGCGGAGGGTCGAGCGATGAAACCGACCGATTTCTCCGTCCACGTGACGAGCTTTTTGACGCATTATCTGGCTGCGCAGCGGAATGTCAGCCCAAACACCATCAAGGCATACCGCGACGTTTTCACTCTCCTTCTCCGATTCTGCCGTGATGTGCAGGGAATCGCTCCGGAACGATTACGTCTCGAACAGATCGACGTTTCGTTCGTCGAAGCATTCCTGGATTACCTGGAGCGAGAAAGAAAGTCTTCACCCCGCACACGAAATCATCGGCTCGCAGCCTTACACGCATTCTACCGATATGTTCAGGCGGAAGAACCCGCCCGTATGCATCAGTGTCAAAAAATCCTCGCGATCCCGCTGCGCAGACATGCTCGCCCAACCGTCGGCTACCTTTCCAAAGAAGAGTTGGCTGAGATCCTGGCGCAGCCAGATCTCCACACGCCAGAGGGTCGAAGAGATGCAGTCATGCTGAGCGTACTTTACGACACGGGATCGCGTGTTCAGGAGCTGGTCGATCTTTCCGTCGGAGACGCGCGTTTGGATCCACCCGCTCAGATTCGCCTTCTGGGAAAGGGGCGCAAAATGCGAGCTGTGCCTTTGATGGCAAATACGGTTCTGCTTCTACGCAGTCACATGCAGGAAAACCAACTCGATCATCCCGAACAGTTCGACAAGCCGCTTTTCCACAACGCGCGCCACGAGCGACTGACGCGTTCAGGAATCCGCTACATCCTTCACAAATATGTCGTCCTGGCACGAAGCAAGTGTCCGAGTTTAAACCGAACCGTAAGTCCGCACACGCTGAGGCACACGAAGGGTATGCACCTGTTGCAGAGCGGAGTCTCGCTCGACATGATCCGCGACTTCCTCGGTCACGAGGATGCCAAGACGACTCAGATTTACGCGAGGGCAAATCTGGAGATGAAGCGACGCGCACTTGAAAAGATCAGTGAGCCTTCGTCAGTCCAGATGATCCCGTGCTGGCAGCATAACAAGGGCCTTCTTGACTGGCTTCATTCCTTGTAACTCTCCCCAAGGACACGCGTGCATGCCAAGACTGACCCGAGCTCCGCCAACCAACCGAGAATATTATGCTGAGTCCAGCCAAGCGCGCGCGTTGACAATCGGAGACTAAGGACTCCCACTGCACATATCTACTGTCTGCACATAATAGATGAAATGTGCTGCAGCACATTTGCTCTATACGCACGTCTCGATCCGCATGCTGAAGCAAGTGCACAGCACTACGCATCCGGCAGCGTCGCTCGACAAGAAAAACGCGCCGCTGCTTCCTCACGAACCAGCGCCAGCCATCGTTCCACAGGCCGAGGAACTGTTCGCCACTCTCGACGCCGAAGCCCAGGAAGAAGAGGAGGAGTAGCGGTGTATAATCAGATCATGGCGAAGGATGTTGTCCACATCTCCGAAGCGGAAGCCGCCACGACCAACGTGGCGACGCTGTTAGCCCACGTGCGCGCTGGCGCGGAAGTCGTCATCGAAAAGGACGCGCGGCCCGTGGCGGTGTTGCGCTCTGCGGAGCCGCATCCGGGCCGTCTGCTCTCGGAATCCATCGCGCTGGCGGAAGCCCACGGCTCTACCGTGACGCTCGACGGAGACTTCGGACGCGACCTCGAAGAGATCATCAATAGCCATCGCGAACCGCTCAACCCGCCCGCATGGGACTAATCCTGGACTCCAGCGTCGTCATCGCTGCAGAACGCCGAGGCGATAACGTAACGCAGATGCTCAAGCAAATCGTCGCTGCAACCGGCGACCAGCGCGCGATGCTCTCTTCGGTTGGCCTGACCGAGCTTGTGCATGGCATCTACCGCGCACAGACAGCACAGGCGCGCAGCCGCCGCGACTCCTTCATCCGTGAACTGCTAAACGACGTGGAAGTCTATCCCTACACCAAAGAGACGGCACTGCTGGCAGGAAAAATCGACGGAGAGCAACAGAGCCAGGGGATCATCATCCCTTTCGGCGATCTGTTGATCGGAGCAACGGCGCTCGAAGTCGGCTACTCCATCCTGACTGCCAACGTGCGGCACTTCCGGCTGATCCCCGGCCTAACCGTCACGCAGTTCTAACCGCAGAAAACCGTTCTGGTCTTCCGTGCTGTTGACGTACAATCTCCGTCAATGCGACTCGCAGCGAAAGAGGAAATGTTCTCGACGTGCAGCGATCCGTGTGTGCTTTTTCCTTTAGCTGCGTTCGAGGGTATAGGCGAAAACTCGCGTCTGGGGTCCGCGACAAGAAAAACTGCCCTGCATCGGGGCACTGCGTGGTCTAACTCCGCGAGGGCCCTAGGGATAGAAGAAGTGTTGCTGGGAAGTGGTGTCGGATGCCGTAGTATCGGCAGCAGTGGCGGTGGGGGCGGCAGCACGGTTAGAGCAACGCCGACGCTAAAGTTTAAACCACCGAGTTGGCAAAATTTCACACATGAATTTCTCCCATGCTACGGCGCTCAATTAGTTGACAACCTCGTAGGGGATGATGATAAAGCCCTCGTTACGTTCGGCACTGTCGCACTGACGGTTGCGAAGCCATTACTCGGTGGTTCCCTATTGGTGGTCTGGACAGGTATCGCCGCGTTTAGCGCCGGCTCGAAGTGCGCCGTCGCGAGCCGGGGATACTACCAATGAGGCAAAACCTGTCGGATCAGGAATTTCACGCGCTGTACTGCCCTATTAGGAATTCAAAAAGTGCGCTATTCCTCGTTGCCCTCTTCTCTCTAACGGCTTTTCTAAGCTGGAAGGGGTTGCACAACGCTCCTGCACACCCCAACGTGGTTGAACTTCTCTTCGCCATAATCGTGGTGGCAATGCTTACCAAGTGGCTGGTGGCCTTTACGTGTTTCCGCGAGCGATTGGTCTTTGGTCTTGTTATCGTCAGCCTTATAGTAGGCCAAGTCAAAGATTTCTTACCCTCTGTATTCGGCCAACACATCGGGATGATAAAATTCGGTAAACTCGCGTTATCACTTCTCGCTCTTATTGTGAGCCTCACCATGCTCGTCCAGTCGGTCCGGAGTCCAAACGTCAGGCCAAGCAATGTAGAGACGTCAATAGTACAGAAGCCAAACCAGAACCTTGCGATTCTGCTTGTCGTTGTCCTAATCTTGTTACTGCTCGGCACGCTGTGATACCTCCTGCCATTTCGGCAGTAGGCGGCAATAGCAGTTGGGCTTGGACATTCACCAAGACCTTCGTCTCAAACCTTGTCTCTCCCACCTTTTACAAACAGGAGCTTGGGGAAGGCGGCTGCCTCAACACTTTCTTGGAGGGGGTAGATCAAGCTGACGTTCTGGGCCCTGTCCTGAATGGCTCGCCTGGCTTCGCCGAAACCGCGATCAAGGGAACGGCCGCGACGTACGCGGCCAATTACGCCGCTAGTCGTGCCTTAACTGTTCCGCTGCGTTCGTCAGTGGTGCGCGGCATCCTCGAAACAGGCGAGGCGGGCGCAACGTATTTTGCACCGGTCTATCTTGAGGCGCAGGGATCCTTTGGTCTCTATAAGGAGGCAGCCGCCGCTCTCAAGGGAGAATGTCATTGAGACCGGGAATACGCAATTTTCTTTTTTACATAGTTATCGGAATTGGGTTGGTGACGGTGGTCTTGCTCCTAGCCCTTTTTCTGCCGAATGTTAGCCATGCCTGGTTCATATTCATTTGGGCCACTGCTTTTCTGTTCTTGTTCGTCTCGAAAATGTACTGGCACCAAAGAAGATCGGGGAAGCTATGGACGTTACTCGCCCTACTTCTTATCGCACACATCGCTCTCCATACGATTACCTTCGAGCACTGGCCTCAATTCCCGACCATCCTATTCTTGTTCACAGTGCCGGCGGAGATCATGCTAGTAGCCGCCATCGTAAAGCTCTGTCTAAATGTGATGCCTGGAAAGGTCAAGCTGTAGGGCAGGGATGTGCAATTTCTTGCGGCAATAGCAGCGATGTTGCGTGCAGTAGTTCAAAGGAATCTAACAATGGGACGCGACGATCTGGACTGATGAGATTGCTGCAGGAGAGCCAACGGAGGTCCTTCGATGAAGTTTTGGAATATGCTTGGCACCGCAAGTCGATACGTCTTGGCAGCGGTCTCGTGTATTTCTCTTGCTCAGTTCCTGCTTCTCCTGAGCGTCGGGACAGAAAACGCGGGTCGCCTTGCCGGGCAGGCGCTCGGCAGGGGCGTCATCACTGGCTTTGTGGCCGCCGTATTGTTTTACCGTGCCAGAAAAATCCGCCCACCAGCACCTGCAAATGTTCAAACTCAAGTACAAGTGGCTCCGCCTCCAAAATTGCCCGCTGTGCCGCCGATGGATTCCGTTCCTTCTACGTCCCCTGCCTCAGTTCTCACACCACACCACTCCGGTAGTTCCTTTGAGCAGAAAGAATTAAAATCCGTCATCATTGTGGTTGCGGTTGGCATCGGGGTCATATTATTCATGCTGACGCCAACAGAGATGTTTCACCAATCGTGGGCTCTAAGTGCAGGAGCATCTCAACCGCGATTCATTCACGTTCAAGGTGCGCCGTCGTGGCAGATGTTCGACAACCGCACAGGACAAACTTGCGTGACCAACCCTGTCGCCTACGACTCTGTTGAAAAGGTTCGAGAGGAATTTCGCGAAGCGTGGCTTAATAATGCGCGAAACACAAAAGGATTCTGGGCTCACTTCTGCGAAGATGAGAAGTGTGTAGAATCTGCCGTAGACTCGCTCGATAGCTCAGACCCCGACAAGCGGTACTCAGGATACCAACAATTCTACAAGAGATACGATGCCTTGAAGGCAAACCCCGATAACCCTCCCGTCTATCACTACGACGGAATGCCTTACTGCAAAGAACTATGATCGGCGAACAGGAAGATCAGGAGCGGCAAACCGCCACCGACAGTTTGGAGGTGAGGTTTTGCATCGCAGAATCATCAATTGAATATTCCAAGCGGTTGCAACGCCACCGAAATTGGACTCCTCGTCTGCTCCAATTGGAATCCTGTCATCGATCATCTGAATCTGTATTTTTTTTGAACGCTCGCCGGAAATATAAAACATATCAGCATCTGCGCCGCAGGCGTGGAAGAAAACAAACACGGTCGCTGGTACGTAAAAATGGGTTTGGCGACGGAAGTAGAAACGGGGCAGGCAAAAGCCCCTGAGAAGCCCGCGCCGCCAAAGGCCAGCGAGCCTGAAAAATACCGCGTGCGGATGCCCGGAGGCAATATTATCGGGCCTTTTGGCGGCGAACTCCTTCGCACAGCCCTGAAAAATGGCGGGGAAAAACTAGGCACAGGAAGTATAGGCTAGCCTGAAAAGGCCCGCTCAGGCCGCTCCTGTGCGAAGTTCCAGGGCTTCTGTGCCATTTTCAGTTGAAGTCACCAATTCGCGGCCCGCCGCCGCCGCAAGCTTGGACCGCATCCCAAAGCACCGGCGCGAATGCTTTGGCGGATTCCTGGGAATCGAACGTGAGCGTCCCAATACTCATCGCTTTGCGCAGAAGACTGCCATTACTTTGATATTCTGCATCAACTATATTGCCATGCGTATAAATACCCAGGTCATGGCCATCGACCTTGAGCCTATACACGTCGCTCAGCCAGAAAAAAAAATATTTGCGCATGACGCGGTTGGACCCTTTGACGGCGCATTTTTTGCCCGCCCAGTTGTTACCCCAGAAGAAGGACATTTCCGTATCAGCACTGTTGATGTCAGAAAGATGAATGCCGTTCTCGTGCATATAGTCCATTTCCTTCTGTGCCAGTGCCATTGCGGATGGCGGGGGAGGGGGCAGTGAAGGAGTTTTCTTGCCAACCTTCACATCCGGGTCCGGTTCATTGGGCAGCCGTGCCAGCAGTACGGATTCCTGAAGCAGCAATTCCTTGACGGCATTGACAGGTATAGCAAAGTTTAGGTTCTCCCCTTCGGTGATGAACATGGAGGTGATCCCGATGACCCGACCACGCATATTGAGCAATGGTCCACCGCTGCTACCGTGGGATATCGGGGCTGTCGTCTGCAAGAATTCTTTGTCGTCGTCATCGAGTAAACGCTTGGCACTCAGGATGCCGTTTGAAACGGTCAAGCCCAGCCCGAGCGGGTTGCCGATTGCTATGTTTAGAACCCATTGTCATCTTTCCGCCCTTCCTGACCATCTGGCCCAAGACCTTCGTGTAGCTTGCCATTCTGGAATTTCCTCCTGGTGTTCAAATGTATCGGCTGGGCGGTCTTTTCTCCAGCGTTAAAGGAATGACCCGTCCCTTTTTGGTACAGACTGCCCCTTCGTACAGTTTACCGAGCCCGCCAGATGCCTTGATGATAGCGGCTGGCGGCAAGCAAAAATGATTACGCGGGAGGAAATGTCATCGATCATCCATTTGAGAATTTCGAAAAACGTCAAATTGCCGCCAATTTGTGCGTTTTTCACTGCTTTTATCAATCTTCCCAAGCTTCGGACACGGGTTCAATTCCCACCCGCCCCTATTCGGGTAGGTCTAATTCTGCGGCCAACTGATACCACTCCTCTTCGGTGCGATGGGTCTTCACCCCCTGAAAAAATTCGTCCGCCTCTTCCTTTGTCATTATCATTTTAAGGTTGGGATACTTACGCTTCATCTGCTCTATGAAGGTCAGCTTTCGTCGTTTACGGATACCGCCACCGGTGCGTTTGACTTCCCGCGCCGACAGAAACGCCTCCACATCCCGAGGCCGGAAAGCGATGCTGCGCCCTTTAACGCGAATGAACTTCAGCGCGATCCTATCCTCACGAAGAGCCTTATACAGAGTCTTCGGGTGCATGCCGAGATGTTCGGCCACTTGCTGCGCCGATAGAAGTTTCTCCATCAGTCCCAGTCCTTGAAGGCGGTTCTGGTTCCTGCCCTAGCCTTCGATTCATCCGTGGCCAAATAGAGGCTGGTCGTGCTGATGTCGCTATGACCGAGCAGCGCGCTTACTGTCTGCAAATCCGAATGTGAAATCATCACCGAGGCGTAGGTGCGACGGAATCGGTGGAGGGTTGGTACACCCTCGATCTCACCACCGTTTTCTTTGACCTTGCTGACCACTTTGTGAAGTTGCCGTATCAGGTGCATATCGGGACGCCCCAGAGTGTTGGGAAACACGAGATGGCTTTTCGGCTTCTGTCGCTCCCGCCTTTCCTCCAACCGTTTCAGTAGCACTCCGTCTTCCACGGGGATGTTGCGGTTCTCCTTATCCTTCGGCTTCCAAACTCCTGGCTTCTCTCTGACCATCACCTGCTGCCGCCTAAAGTCGATATCCTTCCACTCTAGGAATGCTACCTCCTCGTCCCTCATGCCAGAACGCAAGAAAACGTGAATCAAATCGGCTTCGTTCTCGTCGGCTACCGCCAGCATTGCCTTGATCTCTTCCGCGCTGTATTTGTCCGTGTTTGGTTTCTTCTGCTCCCGTGGAACGTCCGTGTAATTCAATAATCCGTGGTCATCCCTTTGGGGCACACGGTCCTTCACCATCTTGATGCCCCACTTGTTGAAGAACGTGTTCAGGAAGCGGAACCGCTTTGCAACGGTATTGTGTTTCGTGCCGTGAACACGTTTCTTGATGTTCTCGAACATGTGCAGTTTGTATCGTTTCAAAACTTCCGCAGTGATCTCGTCCAGAAACTCCACTCCGCAATTATCACGAAAATCCTCCACGGCGTGCTTATACCCTTGTTCGGTGCCCTTTGATCTCTCTCCCGTCTTCGTGGTGTCGGAGAGGTCTTGCAGGTAGACGGCAACCGCGTGGGCGATCCTCATGCGCCCAGACGTGTCTCTCGCAGGGCCGAGTTCGGTGATCGCTGATAGCCCCATCCGCGTCCTGGCCTGATTCAATTCACGGTTCTGGAAGGCGACGAATGCGCGGGATAGGTCGGAGCCGACAGCTTCGACCCGCTGCTTCCCATTCTGGCTGTACTTCAGGTAGTAGGATGTGGGTTCGTCTGGCTCGACAGGTTTGCCATTTTTTATCTTGACAGCTTCGAATAGATACCGCTTTCCAACCTTCACCCGAGCCAACAAAGCGGCCTTTGGTCTCATCGAGCGGTTTTATATCACGGGCGCACTGACACTCACAAGAAAAATTGTTCCTAATGTGTTCCTAAAATACCCGATTTTAGACTCCCAACGACTCCCAGCGACTCCCAACCGTTCCCACGGCAACTATTCAGAATACCCGCACATACATTGGCGAATTGACGATTTCTAAAGCGATTTTACACTTTCAAAAAGAAGATGGTGCGGTCGAGTGGATTCGAACCACCACGGTATTGCTACCGCCAGCCCCTCAAGCTGGTGCGTCTGCCAGTTCCGCCACGACCGCACAGAGGAACACCGTAAGTTATTGTAGCCGCGCTGCAACGAACGGGCAAGGCGCGGGACCTACTAGAGTCGACGATAGAACTCGCACTGCTGCTTGCCCCGTGCCGCAAAGTTACTTTTTAACCGGCGTGGACGGCGCCGGCGTTTGCGGTGTCGAAGATTGTGGCGCGGGCTGCGTTGGCACTGGAGTTACGGGCCCGGACTTAGCTGGCGCGGGCTTGGAGTATTGCTGGAGGATGGAACCGCCGGAATCGACGCCACGGTCCACGCGAACAACCAGGGCTAGCGCGCAAACCATGAACATTACCGCGCACCAAGTGGTGGCCTGCGATAGGACGCTGGCAGCCCCGCGCGGGCCGAAAGCCGTCTGGCTGCCTGCGCCGCCGAAGGCACCTGCAAGATCGGCCGCCTTGCCGCTCTGCAGCAGGACAACGATGATGAGCACGAGGCAGTTCATGACGAAAAACGTCGTGAGCAGCCAAGGTGCCCAACGGAACCCGACGATTATGATCGCGAAGCCGACGAGCAGCGCGACTGTCCACTTCATCCAAGCTGGCATTTCCTATACCTCAATCCTGAAAGTTCATACGAAAGAGTCTATCGTATCGAAAATCTCACCGCAGGGGCAAAAGCCCTCAAAACGCGGATTTTGTGGCACGACTAGAGCCGTGCCCTCCCGTTTATCCGCCTGTCCGTACGATTGCTGGCCGGCTCAGGCTGAACTGAAGCCGTCGCCTCTCGTCACTCGCGAGTGGCAATCGCCGAGATACCCTCGAGCGGTTACCGGGGCCAATCTTTTACCAGGCTGGCGAAGGACTTTGGGTCCAGACTTGCGCCGCCTACGAGCGCGCCATCCAGCTCTTTCTGCGCCATCAATCCCTGAATGTTGTCAGGCTTGACGCTGCCGCCATAGAGAATCCGCAAGGCGGAAGCATGGCTTGGGAAAAACTTCGTAGCTGCACACTGACGAACAAACTTGTGCGCAGCGGCCGCAATTTCCGGTGTAGCTGTGCGGCCAGTGCCAATCGCCCAGACCGGCTCGTAAGCTACCAGGATACGAGAGAATTCCTCCGGGGTCAACGAGCCGACGCTACCCTGGAATTGCTGTTCGATGATCCTTTCGGTGTTGCCAGCTTCGCGGTCGGCGAGCATTTCGCCGATGCACACGATTGGCGTAAGTCCCGCGGCTAGCGCAGCTTTGGTCTTTTTGAAGACGGTTTCATTGGTTTCGCCGAAGAATTGGCGACGCTCGGAATGGCCAATGATGCAATAACCGCAACCGGCCTCGACCAGCATGCCGGTAGAGATTTGCCCGGTGAACGCGCCTTCCTTCTCCCAAAAAACGTCCTGAGAGGAGATACCGATGGTGGTGCCCTTGGCGGCTTTGACAGCGGCGGGTATATCGGTGAAAGGCGGAGCGATGACGATGTCGCAATCGGTGATTTCGATCACAAGGGGTTTGAAGACACGGAAGAACGCGCGGGTCTGCTTCTGATTCTTATACATCTTCCAATTGCCGGCGATTACGCGGCGACGTTTGGTTTCGCTCATTTGTTGGTTAGTGCCTCCACGCCGGGGAGTTTGCGGCCGCCGAGAAATTCTAGGGACGCGCCACCGCCGGTTGAAATATGAGAAATCTGTTTTGCCATGCCGGATTGATGAACCGCTGCGACGGAATCGCCGCCACCGATAATCGAAATTGCGCCTGCAGTCGTGGCAGCGGCCACGGCTTTGGCAATTTCGAGTGTGCCCTTGGCGAAGGCGGGCATTTCAAACACGCCCATTGGACCGTTCCAGACGATGGTCTTGGCCTTGCCAATTTCAGCCTTGTAAGCTTCGACGCTCTTTGGTCCGATGTCCAAACCCATCTGGTCCGCGGGCATGGAGTTGGAGTCCACGATCTTGGTAGGAGCATCGGCTTTGAATTCAGGAGCGATTACGTTGTCCAGCGGAAGGAGAAATTTGAAGTTTTTCTGCTTGGCGTCGGCCTGAATTTTTTTCGCCAGATCGATTTTGTCTTCTTCAACGAGAGATTTTCCGATGCTGTGACCCTGAGCTTTCAGGAAGGTGTAGGCCATTCCGCCACCGATCAGCATGGCGTCGGCGATCTTCATGAGGTTTTCGACCACTTCAATTTTATCGCTGACTTTTGCACCGCCGAGGATGGCCACGAACGGCCGTGTAGGATTGCTCACGGCTTTGCCGATATAGGCGAGTTCTTTTTCCATCAGCAGGCCTGTGGCGGACTGCTTCACGAATTTGGTGATGCCGACGACGGAAGCGTGCGCGCGATGGGCGGAGCCGAACGCGTCGCATACAAACACGCCGTCGCAAAGAGCGGCTAGCTGTTTCGAGAAGGCGTCATCGTTTTTCTCTTCTTCCGGGTGGAAGCGCACGTTTTCGAGAACGAGCACATCGCCATCCTTCAGCGCTTTGCTCTTGTCTTCGGCTTCCGGGCCAACACAATCGGCGGCGAAGGCCACGGGCTTACCGAGGAGCTCTTCGAGCTTTTTGGCCGCGGGTTTCACGGAGTATTTGGGATCCGGGCCGCCTTTGGGCCGGCCGAGATGGGAGGCAAGTACCAGCCGGCCGCCCTTTTCGATGGCCAGCTTCAGCGTGGGCAGAGTTTCGCGGATGCGGGTGTCGTCAGTGACTACGCCGTCTTTCAATGGAACATTGAAGTCCACGCGAATGAAAACGCGCTTGCCACGCAAATCGAGATCTTGAATCGTGAGTTTATTCATTTTGTTCTTCCGTTTTTAGTTTTGCTGCTAAGACGGTTTTGGATTATCAGTCCTCACGGCGTAAGTCGCAGGGCCCGCCTCGGAAGGCGGCGATACAAAGCCCCTTGCGCGGAGCGTTTGATTGCCGGCGTTTCGGCTGGAAAAGCGGCGGCGAGCCGCCGCACTCCAAAGCTAGAACTTCGACGCCAGGAGCTTGATCAGGTCACGCACACGGCAGGAATAACCCCACTCGTTGTCGTACCAAGATAAAACCTTGACGCACTTGTCACCAACGACCTTGGTGTAACCCGCATCCACGATCGACGAGTTCGAATTGCCCTTGAAGTCGCAGGAAACGAGTTCTTCTTCGGTATAGGCCAGGATTCCCTTCAGCGGTCCCTCCGCAGCGGCCTTGAGCGCCGCGTTGACGCTTGCTATCGTCGCTGGCTTTTCCACGAACACGGTCACATCCACGACGCTGACATTGGGAGTGGGTACGCGCATGGAATACCCGTCCAGCTTGCCATCCAATTCCGGAATGACGAGTTTCAGGGCCTTGGCTGCTCCGGTGGTGCTGGGAATCATATTGATCGCCGCCGCGCGGGCACGCCGCAGGTCCTTGTGCGGCAAATCGAGCAGCTTCTGATCGTTCGTGTAGGAGTGGATGGTGGTCATCGTGCCGGCCACGATCTTGAAATTGTCCTGGAGAACCTTGGCGACAGGCGCCAGACAGTTCGTAGTGCACGAAGCATTCGAAACCACATGATGCTTCGCCGGATCGTAGGTCTTCTCATTTACGCCCAACACAAACGTGGTATCCGGATCCGTTGCCGGGGCGGAAATAATCACTTTCTTGACAGAACCGTGAATGTGCTTGCGTGCGTCGGCGCCCTTGGTGAACAGCCCCGTGGACTCGACAACAATGTCCGCGCCTACGCCAGCCCAGTCGATTTCGGAGGGATCCTTGGTCTTGAAAACCTTGAAGCTCTTGCCGTCCACGCCGATGGTGTCGTCGGTATGCGTGATGCTATTCGTGAGATTGCCGAGGACGGAGTCATACTTCAGCAGGTGCGCGAGGGTCTTGGCGTCCGTGATGTCGTTCACGGCCACAAACTGGATGTCTTTGTCACCCAGAGCTGTGCGCATGATATTGCGACCGATTCGGCCAAAGCCGTTGATTCCAACCTTGATAGGCATTACTTCCTCCGGTGCGGGGTGTAGTGTGCGGCCTCAGATAGAGCGAAACAGCGCCGCAGGTAGAACAGAAAATGCTATGGGTAGTGTAGCGAAAAGTCAACGCGGGCCGTGTGTCGCGCGTCACGAGGGCGTGGTAGGGGCTCGAGCGGCGGGCAGGCGTTTAAAGTGAAACGCACGGGCCAAGGCTGGTACACCCGCGTTGGAAAAAGGTGCTTCCCGACGCAAATATTGAATAGCATAGGGGAGAAAGAGCGCGAGGAATTGGAAAGAGAAAGAACGGAAGCCTGAGGATCCAGGCTCCCGGCGTTTCCATTGTCGGCGTCGTTGTCTGCCGGATGGAAGTGGCGGGATTTTCGGTGGGCGAGTAATAAATGAATTGATGTCCGGCTGAGCGTCCCGGATAGAACCAGTCCTCAATTGCTTCCGGCGTGGCCGGACCGCGAGATTCAAAGGTGATTTTGGTATGGTTCGTGGCTTGTTCGCGAATCACGGGGTCGGTCAAAACGATGGCGACGACTTTTTGGCTCTCGGTTTAGCGGATTTCACAATGTTACGTTTCGCGCCACTTGCTCGCCTTTTGCAGCGGGACTGAAGATGCACAAGAGTAGGCCGCGCACAGGGCTAGAAGAATTGTTGAAGATATTCACATGGGCTCAGCCTCCTGATATCACCGGGGCCGGGAAATGTGGCCTCCACTGGATTCGGCGCGGTCTGCGCAGATAGGAAGCGAGGATTTTGTGGTGAATGCCACATGCGGTGATACCTGTATACGTTTTGCGGGGTGAAAGGAACACGTTCCCCTTGCTTACCGAGGGGAGGGCGTGGTAGGCTGCGCTCGGTTACCGAGGTGAAGCGGATGAGCAAACCGGCAGACCTGGTGCAAGGCACCCTGGACATGCTGCTGCTGAAGATTCTGGCTCTGGAGCCGTTGAACGGTTTCTCGATCAGTCAACGCTTGCGGCAAGTGTCCGGAGACGTTCTTCAGGTGAGCGACGGGTCATTGTATCCGGCGTTGCACAAGCTGGAAGAGGAAGGCTGGATCAAGTCCGAATGGAAAATGACGGAAAACAAACGTCGCGCCAAGTTTTATGCGCTGACATCGCTGGGCCGCAAGCAACTGGAAAAAGAAGCGCAGAACTGGAGCCGGCTCGCGGCCGCGATTTCCGGCGTAGTGAGCTTGCGAAAAACGTAAGCGCCGGAGGGAGCGATGCGGGCGGAAAACTGGATTTACACGTTGCCATTGAAGTTGCGCTCGTTGTTCCGGCGGCGGCAAGCCGACCGGGAGCTCGATGAGGAACTTCGCTATCACATCGTGTGCAAGACGGAAGAAGACGTGGCCAAAGGCATGACCGCCGAGGACGCGCGGCGTGCGGCACTGCTGGAACTGGGAGGCATAGAGCAGACGAAGGAAGCGTGCCGCGACCAACGCAGCCTGCCGTTTGTGGACGAACTCGGGCAGGACTTGCGGTATGCGGCGCGTACGCTGGCGATGCGGCCCGGCTTCGCTACGATCTCGATCCTCACACTTGCCTTGGGCATTGGCGCGACGACGGCTGTGTTTAGCGTGGTGGACCGCGTACTGTTTCGCAGGCTTCCTTATCCGCAAGATGACCGGCTGGTTTCTTTTGGCGTGAAAGCGCCGTTCGAAGGCATCGAGTTCATGCTGGCGCCGGAATATCTTGTGTTGCGGAAGGAAGCCACGCCATTTGTATCGATGACTTCGTTGACGCCCGGCGGAGCGGATTGCGACATCACGGAGCAGAATCCTGCACGGCTTTCCTGCGCTCTGGTGGAATCAAACTTCCTTTCAACTTTCGAGGTCCATCCCATTGCCGGCCGCGATTTCACGCGCGAAGACGATCTGCCAAATGTGCCGCGCGTGGCATTACTTACGTATGGATTGTGGAGATCGCGGTTCGGAGCGGACCCGAAGGCCGTGGGAAAAATAATTTCGGTGGATGCCAAGCCGGCGGAAATCGTGGGCGTGTTGCCGGAAAGTTTCGAAATGCCGAGTCTGACGACACCGGACATGTTGCTGCCGCAAGCGCTGGACGAAGCGGCGCAGGATCGAACGCATCCACAACTTATTCTCAGGACGTTCGCACGATTGAAGCCAGGAGTCACGATCGCGCAAGCAACGGCCGCGCTGCAACCATGGTTCCAGGATTCGCTGCGATTTGTGCCGCCACAATTTCGGACGGAGGTTTCGTTGCAAGTGCGTTCGCTGCGGGACCGGCAGATCGAGGATTCACGCGTCGGTGCGTGGGTGCTGTTTGGAGCGGTGATCGCGGTGCTCTTGCTGGCATGCACCAATGTGGCGAATCTGCTAATGGTGCGCGCAGCTGGGCGGCAGCGTGAACTTGCGGTGCGGGCGGCACTCGGCGCAGGCCGTGCGCGGTTGGCCCGGCAGACGCTCACGGAAAGCCTATTGCTGGCTTTGGCGGGAGGGCTGGCAGGATGCGCGCTGGCATATGTGCTGCTACGAATTTTTGTTTCTATTGCGCCGGGGGGCATTGTCCGACTCCAGCAAGCGTCGCTCGATCTGCGGGTCCTGGGCTTCTGCCTTGGCGCTTCTGTGCTGTGTGGAATTTTGTTCGGCGTTGCGCCGGCGCTCGCCAAGCCTGTGCCGGAATCGCTGGTGGGAAGATCGGTGCGTACGACGGCGCGAGGATTTCTTCGCCATGCGTTGGTTACCGCACAAATCGCGGGGTCGTTGATCCTTTTGACCGGCGCGGGATTGCTGCTGCGCAGTCTTTGGAAAATTCAGAGCGTTCCCACCGGGCTGGATGCGAAGAATATGGTGACCGCGCAAATATCGCTGGCGGAGCATCGTTATCCCGGCGCTGCGCAGCAACTCGCGTTCTACCGCGAAGTAGAAAGCAGGCTCGGGCGCATCCCGGGAGTGGAGCTTGTGGCGCTTAGCAGTTCCCTTCCTCCTTCGGGCAGCATGCAGGCTACTTTTTTCGCGACCATCGATGTGCCGGGACGGCCGCGTTCGGCGGAGGGTACTGGTGGGATGGTTGGATACCGCATGGTTACGCCAAATTATTTTCGGGCGCTCGGAATACCGATCGTTCACGGGCGCGCGTTTACGGACGCGGACCAGCCGCCGGCGGAAAATCCGGTGATCCTCAGTGAGACGCTGGTGGCGAAACTTTTTCCAAACGAAAGTCCGATTGGAAAAATGATGCGCTTCAGTTCGACTGCCGAGAAAGCGCCTTGGCGAACGATTGTGGGGATAGCGGCGAACGTGAAGAACAATGGCCTGACGGCAGATGCCGATCCCGAGTTCTACATTCCCTGGAAAGACGATCCGGCGGCGTACGTGCTCCATTCTTATGTGACGTTTGTGACATCGTTGAATTCCGCAACGGTGATGCCGTGGGCGCGCACGGAAATTGCGAGCCTCGATCCGACGGTGCCGGTGGACTTTGGGACGATGACCGCGCGAATCGGCAAGCTGACCGAGCGGCCGCGGTTCGACGCAGTGTTGCTATCGTTGTTCGCCGGGATCGCGGTATTGCTGGCAGCGCTCGGATTGTATGGAGTGGTGAGCTTTTTCGTGTCGCAGCGCACGCAGGAAATCGGGGTGCGCATGGCGCTGGGAGCGACGCCGCGTGGCATTTCCGGAATGGTGCTGTCAAATGTGGCGCGCTGGACGGCGGCTGGCTCGGTGCTGGGCCTGCTGGGTGCGTGGTTCTGCACGCGTTTACTTCAGTCGCTGCTGTTTGAAGTGCGGGCGCACGACCCGCTCCTGCTGGCGATGGCGCTGTTAATGCTGCTGGCGGTAGCGTTTGTAGCCGCGTGGATTCCGGCGCGGCGTGCGGCGCGTGTCGATCCAGTGGTGGCGCTGCGCTACGAATAGTATTCCGTTTCGCTTAAAGAGCAATTGCGCAAATTCAGTTAGTGGGACTCTTTCGGACGTGACTCCAGCGAGAACGCAGAACCGCTACCTGCGCCTGACTTTTACGCCAAGCGCTCGGATGAGTTGCGTGCAGCATCAAACAGAAGTACGGAGCGCTACTGTTCGGAAACGCAGTTTGATCGTTGTCGCGGTGTTCGGTTGCGCAGCCTTCGCAAGATTATGAGCAGTACAAACTCACAGGACCGCCGGATTGCCACCGAATGGGTGATTCGGGCGCTCGTTCTTCCCGGCACGATTGGCGCGATCACCATGCACGACCTTGCGTTGACCGAGATTGCTCTCGAACGGTCTGCCGGGTCACAACGTGTTAAGACGCGGGTAAGTTTGGCAGCCTTCGTTTTGACTATAAGCTGCGCCCGGGCGTGCTGGCACACTCAAACGCTCTGAACATCGCGCATCTGCTCGGCATCGACACCGCGGCACGCGAAGCTGAAGGTTTGGGCAGGTTAGAGCACGGCTGAATCCGTCCCCTCATGTTCGTAACGCTTAGGTTAGAACGTGATACGCAGGTTGAATTCGAGCTGGCGTGGTGAGCCCAGGCCGAAGACACCGGTTCCGAGGCCGACGCGGTCCGACGGGCAGTCATACTGGGCTTGCGTCGCCGCGTTGGTGATGTGGCGCACGGTGCCGTTGATGGAGCAGGCCGCGCCATTCAGGATGCCGCTCAGCGGAGACACCGAGGGATCAAAGTTGGAAAAGTTGAAAATGTTGTACAGGCCGACGCTGGGTTCCACGGTCAATCGTTCGAAAAACGTATAGTGCCAAGCCAGCTTTCCATCCATGGCGCGCAGCCAGGATAAGCTGGGGTTGCCGACCGGAGCGAGCGGAATTTCCGGAGCGACGCCGCCCGCCAGCTGAAGCTGTGCGGCGGTGAAAAGCCCGTTCTGAATGAGCACCTGGCCCGCGGGCGTCGGATTGTTACCGAAGTTGTTGTTGTAATTCTGAATGTAGGCGTTGAGGTTGTTGCCGTTAATCTGGCGGCCGAAGCTGCCGACGTGCGTGCCAGGAAGCAAATCGCCGGTGGTTCCGTCTCCCGTAAAATCGGTGCGGAAGATTTCACCGGGCAAGCCGGAGACAGGAGCGGCCAACTGGGCAGCCAGCGGAGAGTAGAAGTGCGCGACGGTGCTCAGTTGGAAGCCGCCGGGCAAATCAAAATAGCCACCGAAGGAAATCTGGTGAGTGCGATCGAGAGCAGCCGGACCGCTATAGCCAAGCGGGTTGCGATTGTCGATGGCGGTCAAGACGAAGTCCTGGTCGCCGGCCGACTGGCTGTTGCCGGAACTGCCGAGGGCGCTGCCAGCGCTGATGAAACGGGAGAATGCGTAAGCGACCTGGAAGTTCATGCTGTGGACGCCACGGATCGGATTCTTCCATTGCGTAACAAGTTTCGCCTGCAGGCCGTTGTAAACGGAGCGGCCGATCGGCTGGAGAATCGGGAATGCGCCTGCGCTGGGATTTTCTCCCGGGAAGGCGCAACTGATGCCAATCGCCTTGTTGCACTGACCGACGCCCAGATCGGTGGGCGAGTCGAGCCCGTTGGCGGCGTAGTCCGCCATAGTGGCGCCCGGGCCTCCGGTGATGGGGCTCACGAAGGAGGAATGAAGAGCGCAGTTGATCGAAGCAGCATTCGTTCCGGTTCCACAACCAAATTCGCCGTTGGTTGCGGAGATAGCGGCCAGAGCGGCGTTCTTGTCGAAGAAGCGTGTGTCGCCCGCGTGGTTAATATCCGTGCTCAACAGATAGTGGGTGGCGATATTGCGAACGTAGTCGATGGTCACGACGGTTCCGGGACGCAGCTGGTGCTGAACTCCGATATTCATCTGAACGGAGCGCGGGGTTTTGTATTGCGGCGAAATCAAACCTGTGGGAATCGCCGCGCCGGAATCGATGATTGACGGAATGTAGGAAGGATTCGGACCGGGAGCGTTCACGCTCGCTTGATAGGCCTTCTGGAACGCCGCCAGGTCTTGAGCTCCTTGTCCGATGGATTCGCTGCAAATGGACGGTCCGGTATTGCCAAAAAATTGATCGATGTTAAGGGTCTGGCCGCCGAACACACCGCCGGGGCCAAAGGGGATCTGCGCAGCGGACCCGCCGCTGCAGGTGGTTGGGAATTGCAGAAACTCGCCGGTTGGTAGACGAAGTGGGCGATCGAAGAGCACGTTGTTAAAGATTACGTTCTCAAAGTACAGACCGGCGCCTCCGCGGATTACCGTCGTGCCTTTGCCGGAAACGTCCCAAGCAAAACCAGCCATGGGTCCGACGTTATTATAAGGATTGTTGACGCGATCACCTTGGTTGCCAACATAGCCAGGCTGGAGCTCGTTGATGGCTTGAATTGCGGGCAGATCCGCATCAACGCGGCCAGTATCGAAACTGTAGCGAGCGCCGGCGGTGATCGTGAGAGTCTTGGTGGCTTTCCAGGTGTCGCCGATATAGGTTCCGAAGCGATTGTCGGGTCCGAGGCCGCCCGCGGGGAGGCCGAACGCTTTCTGCTCGGTGGAGAAACCCTGTCCGTTGCCGATGACCGCGAAATCCCCGATGGGATAGCAGGTGGGATCGGGTTGATAGGCATTGGCTGTGCCGGGATTGACGATTTCGGATTGGCAAGACCCGTTGAGCCCTTGCGCGGTGGTGGTCAGAGCAAAGTTGACGTCCGTTGCTGAGAGTCCCGTGAAAACGTTTGGCGTGAGAGAGAAGAATTTCGCATAGCCGCCGCCCTGGATGTGGTTGTAATCGGCACCATAGCGGATGGTGTGGGTTCCGTGAATCCAGCTGCCGTCATACTTCACCTGATGATCGCTCTGGGGAGTTTCCTGCGGAGCGAGCAAGTTGGGGCCGGTGAAGAGAGATCCAATGTTTATGCTGACGGGGAAATTCGACAGCGGCAGGCCCGATCCGAGGCTGCCATCGGCGATGTTGTTCTGAAATTTCAGGTAGCTGAACCGGAAGCTGTGGCTAAAATTGCCGGAACTCCAGTCCATGCCGCCGACGTCCTGGCGCGTCTGGTCGACGTTCTTGTAGATCTGGTAGCTGACGGCGCCGAATGCCGAGTCGACCTTGTTCTGAAAGTAACTGAAGCGGAAAAAGAAGCGCATGCCGCGCGGGCCGTTGAAATCCAGGCGATCGGTGGTCAGGCCTTCTTCGAACGGAAGAGGAGCTTTCCCGCTGAAGCTGGAAAAGGGCGCGGCGACAGGCACGCCGGAGAAGAGCGATTGTTTCAGATACTCGCCGTCGATGAAGAAGAACAATTTGTCTTTCCAGATGGGTCCGCCTAGGTTGCCGCCGTAATTCTGGCGCTGAAAAGTTGTGGGGAATCCGGGAGGCGCGGGAAGAGCGGCAGAGATGGCATTGTCCCGAAAAAGGCCGAAGGCTTCGCCGTGGAAGGTACTGGTGCCGTGCTTGGTGTCCACGTTGACGGCGCCGGAGGAAGTGAGCTCGGTAGAAAAATCGAGAGAAGATTGTTCGGTCTGAAATTCCTGGATGGCGCTGGCGGGAATGTCTTCGGTGGTGGTGCCGACGGTTTCGTCACTGACGTCGACGCCGTCGACTTCGATACGAGCGGTGCGTCCAAAACGGCCGCCAAAGGAGATGGAGGAGTAACCGACTTTGGTGGGGTCAAAGTTGCTGCCGTCCTGGATTTGTACGCCGGGTTCGAGTTGCGCGAGAGAGAGGAAATTGCGGCCATCGATGGGCAGGCTCTCGATCTGTTCGGCCATCAGCACGCCCTGAACGGTGGGCTGCTCGGTGTTTACCGTCACCGCTTCACCGGTCACTTCGACGACCGTACTAGTGGAACCGACTTCGAGCTTGACGTTGCCGGAAGTGGTCACGCCAACTTGCACAGTGGTATCGATGATTTCGGTTTTAAATCCTTTGGCTTCCACGCGAATGGTGTAGTTGCCTGGGATGAGGCCGGAAGCACCGTAGGTGCCAGCGGAACCAGAAACGAAGCTCGAGGACTGACCGGTATCTTTGTTGGTTATCGTGATTTGAGCGCCGGCAACGGCGGCCCCACTCTGATCGGTTACCGTTCCGGAAATCGAACCATTGGCGATCGTGGCTTGTGCGTGCGCCGACGTAGCAAACACAGCCAGGCCCGCCACCACGATCATGGCCGATAGAAATACAAATACGCGATGCAATCCTGTCGAAGTGAACATGTGACCCCCCACACGTAAAATGAGCAAGATCGTACGGTCGAATTGTCTTGATAGAACCTGCGAACGAAAACCACCCGGCCACCACGCCGAGTGCGTGAGCGGGAATCTACGTCTTCAAGTACCGGGTAGTCAAGAGTAATTTGTTACTTTTTTTGAATCGTGGATTCAAATGATGGTAGACAACGTTGTTTCCGGGGCTACGTAAAGAGCGAGTACTAAGGTCGTGTAACCTCTCGGCACTCGCAAAAACACCCACTCTCGGCAGAGCGAGAGTGGGGAAGGGTGACGCGGAAGAATGTTGAATGCGATCTAGAACATGTTCCAGAGGAACTGGTTGTACACCTCGTGGTGATACTGCACTTCCGGGGCTTTCACGAAGGTGCCGAGGTCGTGAGCACAGCGGTCCGCGGCGGCTTTCTTCAAATCGGCGTAGCGGCCTTTGACGTCGGCGCCGAGAAGCTTGCTGGTCCATTCCGACTTATTGAAGTTTTCGAGCGCGGTATAGATGTTGTCCGGCAAGTAGCGTTCCGCCTGGCGCAGATTCTTGATCTTGGCGGTGTCGCCGTCGATGCCGGTCTTGAAGATGGAGTACAGCGCTAGGTAGGGGTTGGCGTCCGGCGCGACGCTGCGAACTTCGACACGCATGCTCTTTTCGTTGCCGATGGGAATGCGGATCATCGAACCGCGATCCACGGGCGAAGCCTTTATCTGGTTGGGCGCTTCAAAATGTGGATCGAGGCGGCGATAGGCATTCACGCTGGGATTCAGAATCAGGCAAATGTCGTTGCCGTGAGTGAGGATGCGGTCAACAAAGGACCAGCCGAGCTTGCTGAGCTTTTCCTCGCCCTTGGGATCCCAGAATAGATTCTTGCCGTCCTTGGAGATGGAGACGTTGGTGTGCATGCCGCTGCCGTTGACGCCGACGACGGGTTTCGGCAGGAAGCTGGCGGTCAGGCCCATCTTGTTCGCCACCTGGCGGCATATCAGCTTGTAGAGCTGGATTTGATCGGCGGCGGCGACGACTTCGCCATAACCGTAGTTGATTTCAAATTGCGACGGCGCCACTTCCGGGTGATCCTTTTCGTTCTGGAATCCCATGCAGCGCTGCACTTCAGCCGCGGTGTCGATGAAGGTGCGCAGAGGATCGCCGGGGAGCGAGTGGTAATACCCGCCGGTGTTCACGTACTCGAACCTTTGCGTTTCGTGGTAGTGACGCTCGGCGTCGGGACCTTTGAAGAGGAACCCCTCGATTTCATTGGCGGCGTTGAGTGTGTAGCCTTCTTTTTTGTGCATGCTTTCCGCGAACGTCTTTAAAACGCCACGAATGTCGCCGCTGTAAGAAGTACCGTCTTTGTCGATGACTTCACCGAAGACGAGCACTTTGCCGCTGCCGAAGAAGTCTGAGGGAGCCCAGTAAAATGCGGCCCAATCCATGCCGAGACGAAGATCGCTTTCGCGCTGCGCGGTGAAACCGCGGATTGATGAGCCGTCGAAGGTGAGATTGTCCCAACTCTTGATGAGGAATTTTTTATCGTAATCGAGCATGTGCAGGCGGCCTTCGAGGTCGCTGAACAGGACGGTTACGGCTTTAATGCGCTTTTCATCGCTAAGATACTTGATGCGTTCTTCCTGGATTTTGTGGATGGAGGCGCGTTTCTTGCGTTGCTCTTTTGCTTTGAGATTGAGCTCTTCAAGCTCGTCATACGGGAGGGCTAGAAAATTACGCAAATCAGTCGACATGAATCTCCTTGAAAAAATTTTTTGGAAATGGAATGTGGCAAGTGCGGAAGCGGCATGCCTGACCTTTCGGTAGTTAAAGTATCGCGGCGGTCAGGCAAGGGTCAAATGGAAAACGGTGGAAAACGGAAAGGAAAATCGAATGGAGCGGATAGAAAAAGTGGATGAACGGAGAGTTGCGCCGAAACAGGACAGCGCGAGCGTGGTGATTGAGGTTCGGAGCGTGAGAATTTTCCTAAGAACTGTGTTTACAGCAAATTTGGAATCGCAGGTCACCCGCAATGGAGGATGTGGCGCTCGGACAAAGCCCGAATCCCAGCCAAATCAACATATGTAGTAGAGCGCCCGAAATAGGAGTGGAAGTGACTCTCGAAGAACCCTACTGCACCAGCCTGCCCGCCCCCCACGGGCGCTGAAGGTCTACCCCAAGCTACATGCGGGGCCCGAACCTCGTCGGGTGGTCTGATTCGCGAATATTTGCGTGTGAGTTGTGCCGGACAGCAGAGGGGTAGCTCACAGCGTGGAGTCCGTTCGGAGTCAAGGGGTTTTCTTACGGTTGAGGCGCCCGTTTGCTGCTGGAAAGCGGGAACTGTGCTGGCGCGCTCCAAACGCGAACCGTCCGGCCTATGGCAGCACCGGGCGGCGGAAGGGAGAATATTGGTTTCGCGCTATTGCTGGCCGGGTGTTTCGGCAGCGGCCGGCGGGTTGCTCGCCGCCGCTATGAAGGGGACATCGATGGTGTTGTCCATGCGCGTGAGCATGCCGCTGTTGGCGGGCAGGTCGATCTCTTTGCCTTTGCGAGCAACTACGTAGATCGCTCCTGCGGCAAAACCCAGGCCGACGCCGCGGCCGACGTTGCTGAAAATAACGCCTAGCAGCGAACCACCACCGCCGCCTACGGCCATGCCGATCGCGTCGCCCTTGTAGTCGTGCTTCTCTTCTAGCACTTCGCCCTCGGTGATCTTCATGTCTTTGCGGGGCTTGCTGTAGTTGTCGATGCGCGGCTGGCCGACGGCGAGAATGCTCATCTGGATGGGGATGAGGCGGCTGTCGAGCTCGATGGTCTTGAAGGTGAGATTCATGTACGCCTGCCCGCGGAAAATCGAAAAGGCTTTGGCTTTCTGGATGGTGCCCACGACGCCGTTGACGCGCGTGCCGGCGGGAAGAATGATGCGGCTGTCGAGCGCAACGGGCTGGGCGAGGACGGCGACGAAGGGATCGCCTTCCTTGGAGTGCGTGGAGCTGACCGGGGTGAGAAGCGTGAGATGGATTTCGGTGCCTTGTAGAACCTGACGCGGCGCGGCGAAGGTCGGCGGGGCGGCCGTGCACACCAGGGCCAACGAGAGAATGGACGATAGAACAACTTTCATGAACTTCCTCCTGCTTGCACAGTCGTGCAGCGAATCCCCGTGACGTGGGGTGTTGGTCCCGGCGGTGGGACCAGCGCTGGCGCGCGGACCTCGCGGCTGTTTGCGGACAGCGCAAGGCGGTTGAGGAGGAACTCCAACCGGGAATTAGTTTAGGACAGGGCGCAAAGAAAAGGGGAAGAGGAAGAGCGGGTGTGTCCAGTTGAGCACGGCGGTGATTTTGAAGGTTGAGGATGCGAGACTCTGGGGGCTCTCTGGGGGCTCGCTCTGCGCTACGGGCGGGCCGGTGTGTTAGACTTTTGACTGCAGTCGCGAATGACGTGCGACTGTCGAGACGTGGAACTTCGGGCTCCGTGCAACGAGGTCCCGCGAACCCCGCCAGGCCCGGAAGGGAGCAACGGTACCGGGTAAGCCAAGTGTGCCGCGGAGACTCCGAAGTTCCTCGTGTTGAGGAGAGTGGTTAATTTTCAGTTGTCAGTCCTAAGTAAGCAGGTCGAATTGCAAGCCCCAGAGGTTTTCCCACACGCACGACGAGTTACAATACCAAGAATGTTCTGTGGTCTCTGTGTTGTCTAGGAGCGACCGTCCCAAGTGAAAAAATGGCATTTGTGGGCACTGACAAGATTCTGGTCGTTCCAAGCTCGCCGGAACCTCGAAAACACAGTCAGGGTTGGCTCTGAATCCCCGTTTATTCTCGCGCGAATTGGTTTCTGTCTAGTCGAACTCAGGATGTCCCGCCGGGTCATTCGGTCTGAGCGACCGAGTTGGGAATAGACGTGGGCGAGTCCCGCGTGGGCATAGCTCACAGTCTAGGCTTATCGTGAGCTTGTGGATTTTGGGATTAGCCGTCAAGCCTTTTCCGGGAGCACTGACACTTGGACCTGAATATGCCGAGGTCTTTTCGCAGCGCTATCCGACTTGAACCCGAGAATGCGGACGCCTATTTTTTGCTTGGTTGCGCCTGGCACAAGCCCGATACATTAGAGCAGGCGGCTGCAGCTTACCGAAGATCCCTTGAATTGCAGCCCGGTGAGCCTGGAGCATTAGTTAATCTCGGATTTGCGTACCTGCAAATGGGGCAAGTTGAAAAGCCTACCTACGCTGTAACTCAGGCGGGCACGATCAGTTCAGACGATCCTACGTTTCATCTCGCGTTTGGTGAACTGTATCTAAGACTCGCATGCGGAGTGATGCGCATCGCGAATCCGATATTTTGAAACAGCTTGAACCTGCACTTGCCAATACTCTTGCGAAGTTGTTGGATGTCGCCGAAAAATGATGTAGCGGTGCGGCCAGAGAGGTTTTGACTTTTTGTTTGCGGACGCAGAAAATGCAAGACACGTATGACCTACCAAGTGATCGCGCGGAAATGGCGGCCGCAGACGTTTGCGGACCTCGTTGGACAAACCCACGTTACAGAAACTTTGCAGAACGCGATTCGCAATAACCGCGTGGCGCACGCATACATATTCTCCGGCGCGCGCGGCGTGGGAAAAACCACGGCGGCGCGCATCCTCGCCAAGGCACTGAATTGCGTGAAGGGGCCGACGCCAGAGCCATGCGGGGAATGCGACTCTTGCAGGGAAATCGCGGCGGGAACTTCGCTGGATGTGATTGAGATTGACGCGGCTTCGAATCGCGGCATCGACCAGATTCGCGAGTTGCGGGAAATGGTGCGCTACGCGCCGGCGGCTTCACGGCACAAGGTGGTGATCCTGGACGAAGCGCACATGCTGACGGGCGAAGCTTCGAACGCGCTGCTGAAGACGTTGGAAGAGCCGCCGGACCGCGTGATTTTCGTGCTGGCAACAACGGAGCCGGAAAGCCTGGAAGATACGATCCGTTCGCGGTCGCAACATTTTCATTTTCGCGCGCTGACATTCCTGGAAATCACCGACCGGTTGAAGTACATCGCCAGGGAAGAAAAGCTGAAGATCGACGATGGAGCGCTGAGCGTAATTGCGCGGATGGCGGAAGGCAGCATGCGCGATGCGCTTTCGCTGCTGGAACAGGCGCGGGCGTATTGCGGCGACGATATTAAAGATAAGGAAGTGCGCGAACTGCTGGGCGTGGTGCCGGAGGATGCGTTGCAGGAATTGGTGGAAGCGATTGCGGAACGTTCGGCGGAACGCGCGCTGGGGTTGGTGCACCGGTTCCAGGGAGAAGGGCGGAACCTGCAGCACTTCTGCCGTGAGGCGATCCGGCATACGAGGAATTTGCTGATTGCGCGCGTGTGCGGCGCGGATTCGGATTTGATCGCGGCGACACCGGAGCAGCGGCCGGGGCTGGCAAAGGCCGCGGCGCTTTTTACGGAAGAGGATCTAACGAGATATTTCCAGATTTTGCTGCAAACGGATAACGAAGTGCGGCGCGAGATGGATGCGCGCGTACATTTGGAAATGGGATTGCTGCGACTGGTGAATGCGGCTCGGCTGGCTCCGTTGGAAGAATTGCTGGCGGAAGTTGGCGGCGGGGCGGGCGGAAGAACGGGTGGCGGATCGGCACCGCGGAGTTCTACGGCGAGTTCGGCGACGCCGCAGTTCCCTCCGCGGACGGCTACGGTGTCGGCGCAATCGCCGGTCAGCACGGGTTTTGCGGAGCTGGCGCCGATGAAGAGTGCGGAAGGTTCCAGAGTGCGCAGCGTGGAATCGCCCGCTGCCCTTACTTCGTCAGGGCACGGAGAAAGCGGGCCCTACAAGACCTCTGCGCCGGCACCCAGCGCACCAGTTACCAGCACGCCCGCGACTGCTCCTGCGGCTATGGCGAACGAGTTTGGTTCAGGAGGTTCGGCGGCTGCGGCAGCGCCAGCCAAGGAAGTGGCGGACCGCGTTGTGGTTACGCGCGAAGCGGTGAAGGCGGACGAGACTAAGCCGGAGGTTGCGGCTGCGGGATTGAGCACGGAACAAGTTGCGGAAATCAAAGCGGCGATTCAGGCGCAGCAGAAATTCATCGGCGAATTGCTGGAACACTCCTCGCGCTGGGAACTGGAAGGCGCGGAATTGCGGATTTATTTTTTGCCAGAAGAGAGCGCGTTCGCGGGATTGATTGAAGGCAGAGAGACTTTAGAGAAGATCCGTGCCGCATCGGGCAAGGTACTGGGGCGCACGGTGCGCGTCTGTGCTAAGCTTGAAAGTGTCGCGGCAAAGGAAGGAAATGGTTCGTGCGCGGCGAGCACGCAGGAGATGCGAGCGCAGTTTGAGAACGATCCGATGATGAAGTCGATGTTGCAAAGATTCGGCGGTCGAATTTCCGAAGTGCGCCGGCGCACAGGCGAGTAAGCAAAGGGAGGGAAACATGAACATGGAAGTCAGCGCTCTCCAACAAATGCTCTCGCGTCTACGACAAGTGCAGGAAGACCTGCAGCGGCAGGTGAATTCGGTGGCGGTGGAAGCGTCGGCCGGGGGCGGCATGGTCACCGTGAAGATGAATGGTCAGAAACAAGTACTGGATGTGAAGATCGAACCGGACGTGTTTGCTAGCAAAGACCAGGAAATGTTGCAGGATTTGTTTCGCGCAGCCGTGAACGAAGCGTCGCGGCGTGTGGATGAAGAACTGGCGAACCAGATGAAGAGCTTGGCGGGCGGGCTGCCGGGATTGTCCGGACTAAAGATCCCGGGATTGTTTTAGGCTTTCACGGAAATTCGAGCACTCTGCTTTCTACCCTTTCTTGTAAGTTCAATCGTTTCGGATCAGGTCTTGTATTTCCTCATTGCAGGAGAACAGGAACATGTCACCGAACACCGCTCCAGAACTGCACAAATTTATTTCAGCAGCCAAAGAGCATGGAGCCAGCGATGAATCTCTGGTCAGCATCCTGGAGAATGCGGGCTGGCCCAGAACTGAGATTCTAGGAGCGCTGGGCGAACGTTACGAATCTCTCTCCGGCATTCCGATTCCCCACGGAAAAAGAACAACGACTCCGGCAAAGGACGCGTTTCTCTATCTGCTGTCGTTCGCGACGCTGGCCATGTGGACGATTTCGCTTGGATCCATCTGCTATTCCCTGATTGACGATTGGATTCGCGATCCTCTGGCACGTGATAACTATGGCGGCGTAAGCCTCTCGTATCAAATATCAACCGAACTGGCATGCCTCCTGGTCACTTTCCCGCTGTACCTGTTCGTGATGCGCGTGATTCTTTCCGGGACGAGGCAGGCTCCGGAAAAATTGGAATCTGGCGTCCGGAAATGGCTCACATACATCGCCCTGCTCGTCGCCGCAGCGGTGATGATCGGCGACGTGGTTACCTTCCTGGCATTTTTTCTGCGCGGGGACCTGACTTCCCGCTTCGTTGCCAAGGTTGCCGTGACGCTGTTCATCTCGGGTGGAATCTTCTGGTATTACCTGGGATCGCTGCAGGACGCGCGCAAGGGAGTGAAAAATGCGCTTTAACCGGGATTCTATCGCGGCTCTCGTGGCTAGTGCGGCGGTCGTGCTCGTCGTAGCCTTGGGGTTTTGGAAGACGCGCGGGCCGAGCACGCAGCGGCTGGTGAGGATAGATGAGAAGAGAATCCAGAACGTGAGCCAACTGGCAAACGAGATAAACCAACGCTACCAACACGACAAACAACTGCCGGAGAAACTAAGTGACTTTCAGAAAACGAGGTATGCAGATGCAATGACCGGGAAAACGCCGGAGTATGCCGTACAGTCCGCTGCGGATTACACGCTGTGCACTGAGTTTGTCACCGACGGCTCGAAGGAAGGACTCAACGGAGTCCTTGTTTTTTGGAACCATTCGAGAGGACCCAAATGTTTCGAATTTCATGCCACCGAGCCGGTTCCGCCGGCGCCGTATTTTTACCGATGATTGAGGGTTGTCTAAGTTTTAAGTTGTGAATCGGTTAGATTTTCTTTTTCGCTCCAACCTACAGATCCCAGGTTCGAGTTGAGTACCCTCACAAAATTTATGGTGCCGGGTCGGTTGAAGCCCTTCGTCGCAGAAGGCGCTTCCGGTACATGCGAGAAGTGGAGCGCGGAGAGCTGCAGCGTCGGGGAAAACCCAAAATGGCGCCCTGAAGGCGCCGCACTACAACGCCAGGAAGCCGGAGATCAAGGCGGCGGTTTGCTTAGGTTGGTGGGCTTGTGCTACACAAGGGACATGCCTGACTTTGCCGCGCCTGTGGAACGATTGATTGATGAGTTGAAACACCTGCCAGGAATCGGGCAGAAGACCGCACAGAGGTTGGCGTTTTACCTTTTGCGGATCCCGGCGGAGGATGCGCTGGGACTTGCGGACGCGATACGCGACGCGAAGGAAAAAATCCGCACTTGCACGACCTGCCACAACATTACGGATAGCGATCCGTGCCTTTACTGTGTGGGCCCGACGCGAAATAAGTGGACGATTTGCGTGGTGGAAGAGCCTCACAATATTCTGGCCATCGAAAAAACTCGCACCTACAGCGGGATGTATCACGTGCTGGGCGGATCTCTCTCGCCGCTGCAAGGACGCGGGCCGGAACAATTGAATATCAAGAGTTTGATCGAGCGGTTGAAGGGCGGAGGCGTGGAAGAAATCATTATTGCCACGAATCCAACGGCGGAAGGCGAAGCAACAGCCGTGTATATGTCGAAATTACTGAAGCCGCTTGGCGTGCGGGTCACCCGAATTGGCGTGGGAATTCCCGTTGGCGCGGACTTGGAATATGCGGACGAAGTGACGATGCTGAAAGCGATGGAGGGAAGGCGGGATTTGTAGTGGAAATTGGATTGGCGGCGCGAAGCTGCGGGGCGGTGCAAACAGTACCAAAAAACCTGTTGAAAGGTTGGCCCCGAAGCGGATTTTCGGGGCTTTTTCGCGAAAACAGTACCGGATACGGAGTGGGTAAACTGGGCTAGTACGTACAGAATGATTGTCTCTCTAGGCAAAAACTACGAATCAGGTTACAGTCCAGTTCCACGGTGGACGTCCCCGCCAATCGTCGCCAGTTCCCGCAGGAGCTGGATAGGAGGTGCGCGTTGCCGGGATTAGCGCACTACATGAGTCAGTACGACCACGAACACAGTTCAGGATGGAACAAACTGCTGCACGGGATCGGAATCCCGCTGATTTTTGCGGGAATCATCCTTCTGGCGCTGCTGCGCTGGAAAGCTGGAGCGGCTTGCTTCGTAGGAGGCTGGGTGCTCTTGTTCCTCGGACATCGGATCGAAGGAAATAAACCGGCGTTTTTTCAGGGACCAGTTTATTTGCTGGTTGGGCCAGTGTGGGTCGCCAAGGAACTGTGGTCGTTCCTGACCGGAACACATCACGGTGCGAGCTCTGAGGGCATGCCTCTAAAGAAATCGTAGAGGCGCGAAGGCGAAGGCGACAAAGCTAAGGTACGGCGACGATGCTGAATGACGAAGAGAGCCCCGACTTGGCGGACGAGAGTACCGATATGTCAACAACCGAAGGTGCGGTGAACGCGAGCACCGAGCTGCGCAAGCGGCGGAGCACGCGGATCGTGCAGGCAGTACCTCTGGTGGTGACCGGTGTGGACGCGCTGGGCAGACCCTTCGCCGAGCGCACGTCGACCTTGATTATTAATTGCCACGGCTGCCGCTATCAATCCAAACATTACGTCCTGAAAAACATGTGGGTAAACCTGGAAGTGCCGCATTCGGAGCCGGGACACGCGCCTCGCCGCGTGCGCGGCAAAGTGGCGTGGATCCAGCGACCACGGACGGTGCGGCAATTGTTCCAAGTAGCGCTGGAACTGGAAGCTTCTGGAAATGTTTGGGGGATTGGATTTCCGCCCGAGGATTGGTTTTCGTTCCCGGAAGAAACATCTTTTTTGCCGAACGCTTTGGCGCCTGCCGACGCCACCGGATCGCCTCTGCCACCATTGCCGACGGGAACCCAACTGCCGATTGAAGAAGTGGAACCCGGCGTGGCGACGCCCGACAACATTCGCGTGTTCCCTGCCCCGGTGAGCACGACGGATGCTTCGATGCAGCTGGCGCGGCAAGTGGCGAGATTGCTGGCGGAAGCGCGTCAACAGATTCACGCAGCGGCGAGAGAAGCGGCGGCGCAAGCGGTGAATGCCGAGCGGCGCTTGGCCTTCGAACAGTGGGAGCAAAAGTTTGCGACGTTCCGCGAAGAAGTCGCGCGAGAAACTGCCCATGCCGTAGGGACAATTCACGAAGAGACGGAAACACGAGCGCGCACCGCACAGGCGGCCGCAGCCGAAGCGTTGAAGAACGAATTGCCGCGCTGGCTGGCGCCGCAACTGGAGCAACTGACGCATCAATTGACCGCGCAACTGGCGAGAGAAGGCGCGATCCAGCGGGATCAGCACGAAAAGCAATTGTCTGGCGCTCAGGAAGTGTTGCAGACCTTGTGCGCACAGGCGGATGAAGCAGCGGCAAAACTGCGAATGCAGGCAGAAATGGCGGAAAGCCAGGTGTCCGCGCGGTTACAAGGGGCGGTGAACGAAGCACTGGAAGCAACACGGCTGCGGGAAGAATCGACGGGAACGTATCGCGAGACGCTCACCGCCGCGATCATAGAGATGAAGCAGCAGGCAGCGGAAACGCAAACTGCCGCGCAATACGCGTTGCGCGAACAATTGACGCAGGAAGTGCAAGCAGCGCAATCACTTTGGCAAGAGCAGATGGAGCAAGGCTTGCGCACGGCGCAGGAGCAGGCGGCGCAGGCTGTGAAACAGCACGCCGAGGAAGTTCGAAAGCAGGTTGAGGAAGAGGGCGCGAAGCAGAGCGGCGCGCTTCGGGAATCTCTGGAAAACCAATCGCAGCGACTGGAACAATCTCTGGCGCAGGCTAAGGAAGCTACCGAACGGCTGGAGCAATTGCCGACGCGCATTGAAACTGTGAAGCAGCAGGCTGTGTCAGGATTCCAATCGCAACTGGACGACGTGCTAAGCCTGCACCGCAACGAATTGCACCGGCGGTCGGAAACGCTGTTCGAAGAAATTCATGCGCGGATCCGGAGCAGCTTTGAAGCGGCCAACAGTGAAACGCTGGAGAAATTCGATCAGCAGATCCAGTCCATTGTGGCACCACAAATTCAACAAACCGATGAAGCTATCCAACGGCTGGCGGGTGGACGCTCGTTGCTCGACGCAGCCATGACCATGCAGCAGGATCGCATTCGCAGTTCCGCGGATGACGCGTTTGCCGAATCGCTGGCACGCTTCCGGGAGAATCTGGGCAGCGTGGAACAATTACTGAACGAATCCGCGCACACCATCACGTCTCGACACCTGGAAGACATCGAGACCAAGGGCGCCGACCTGAAGCATCACTCGGTGGAGGAATTGTACAAATCGGCCGAGTGGTATGAAAAGAAAACGCAGACACAGCTGCAGAACTTGACAGAAAAATTGGTGGAAGATTCCGGAAAGCAACTGCGAGAGAAAGCGGGTGAAGTTTCCGGTGTGTTCGCGAACGAATTGAACAACACGAGCCGAAGCTTCCTGATGCAGACGCGGCAGCAACTCGAAGAAGACGTGCAGCAATCGTTTAAGCGGGCGCAGATGTTGTTCGCGGAAGCCGCAGACACGACATCGGCGGCGTTCACGGACGAAATCCAGCGCAATGCGCGGCAGGAGTTGGAAGGATTCACGCAACTGACGACGCGTTCCGTGGAAGAGTCGCGGAAACAACTGGATGCTGCAAGGGCGGATTTCAGCAACAAGCTGACCGCTCAACAGGAAGAATTCCTGCGGCGATTCCAGGCAGAGATGAATGAAGCGATCGGCAGTGGCGTCGTGGACGCACGCGAAAAGGTGGAAGCCGGCTTTTCGTCTTTGTGGGATTCGTGGAAGAAGATGAACGAAGTGAACATGGCGGAAATGCAAAGCGCTCTTGGAAAGCTAAGCAACGAGGGCGCGGAGCAGTACCGCGCACGTTTGGAAAATATCTCGAACTCCTGGATGGTGGCCACCGTGGCGACACTCGATCATCAATCGCGAGACGTGATTGCGAAGATTGCATCAACGGCAGAAGCGCAATTAAGAGAAGCGACCAGCGAGGTGTTTGCGCGGTTCGGCGACACGCTGCGAGAGCGGCTGCAGCAGATTGCGATGGGATTCGACAAACCCGCGCAAGCGAAGCAGTAGTCAGTCATATATTGTGAGTAATAAGTTTCGCAAAAACCGATTCTGCCTGGTCTTGACTCCGCAGGAAGGCAAAAGCAGTCCTTCACCCCGCAAAATGGGCGCGGATTCGGGTTGACAGACTTGGACTAGGAATTTAAGTCTGACGACTCTCCCGGCCTCGCCTTTACTTAATACTTCGAATTTGAGACTTGAGACCTATCGTGGTCCTCGCGTTAGTCGATAGAGGCTGCTGGCCTGTATAATCGGAAGGTTCACCTATGGCGAACCGAGCGTATTTGCGCGTGTGGACGCGCGACTTTTCCGAGCAGACTATGATCGCGGAGTTTGCGCGATTCCTCACTACGGCTCCACTCACCGAGGGCCAGGGAAACTTTCAGCAACTTACCGTGCAGCCCCTGGGCACCAGCGAAACACCGGTTGAGGAATGGGACCTGAAGGAAGGCGTGTTCGGTCCGGCGGAAGTTGCGGCGCTGGCTGCACAATACATTAACGAAGACACAGCATACATCGTGCAAGCCCAGTGGGATCTGTGGAGTTTCGACATGGAATCCCTAAAGTGGAGCTACGGGCCGCAACCGCTGGTGCTGGTTTGCCAGGGGAAAGCGTACGACGGCGGGCTGGCGACTACAGAAGGGCATTTTCACGCCGACCTTGGATTTGAACACTTTTTCACGGGACACGCGGGATTGCTGGCACCGGGGGCGGCGAAGAATCCGTTCGAAATCTCCGACCATCGGCTGGAGAAAACCTTTCGCAGCTGGATGTCGACGCCGGAGAATTTGAAGCAGTATCACCAGAAGACACGAGAGAACATCCAAAAACTGTTCGGCTGGGTGGAGAGCGTCGAAGCAGCGTTGCCGGTCGAGCGGAGCGAATTGTGGAGCGAGGGCGAGGAGAATTTTGAGGCGCGGCTGGATGCAATTTTGGCGCAAAGGTAGTTTGTCAATTCTAAGTCTTCAGAGAAGAGAGGATGGGAAAATGGCGGGTTGGCGAGGTAGCCGACGCCTTTTGTGGCTGGGGATTGGCGGCGTGGTGCTAGCCACTACCTTTGCCGGCGCGCAGACGCCGCAGCCTCAGACCAAGAAAGCGGCAGCGCATCGCGCGAATGAATTCACGCTGGCCGGATTGCGGCCTGGACGGGATACAACGAAGCGCGCTGAGAAGCTCCTCGGAGAATACATGAAATTGGACCCAGGCAAGGGAACATCAGATAAATCGCAGGCGGCCATTCCAGATTCTTGTCGAAAGCTGACGTTAACTTTCGATCTGGAAAATGACGGAACGATCCAAGTCATACGTGTAACTCATGCTGGTTATTTGACTGGAGATTGTGAACCGTCTCCCCCCAGCCGCTGGAAAACCGGACTCGGTCTACGCGTGTACGACCCGGCCACAAAGGTGGTGCAACTGTATGGGGAGCCGGATTCGAAGAGCCCTAGCACGCGAGACGGGCAGCCGTTAGAATTGTGGTATTACGCGTTTGACTGGGCGGGACCGGACGTGCCCCAGGTGATGGAGGTGCTGTGCACCCGGGAAAAGGACGGGGAGCCAGGCCGTGTGGAAGAGATTACACTGGCGGCGCCTAGTTTGTGATGTTCAGTAGCTCGAGTGGCGGGTGGGTGGCACGTTACGCAGTCCAGCGCGTCTTGTTTGGAAAGGACCTGGATGACTCGTTTTCTTATGACTTCACTGCAGCCGTGGAAAAGTGTGCCGCTTCACGCTAGTAAGCCGCGCAGATGTTGTAGCGCCACATTCCTCGCGGTAACCATCCTTTTCGCTGGCTGTAGTAGCGCACCTCCCAAACCCGCCGAGGAGCCTTCGAAGAAGCCCACCGAACCTGCCGTTCCCGAAGACATTCAAGACGCCGCCCACGCGCTGCTGGGAAGCGACGCGCAAGTGCTGCTTTTTGGAGATTTGGCGAAGACCGGAACAGAACAATTTCTTGCGGCCAACGTCGTACCTAATACGCCGAAGAGCACGGTAGCGGGCACGGTTGTGACCAGGGTGGTGGTGGCGGAAAACGTGAACGGACAATGGACGGAACTGGTGCGAGCGGACGAATACCTGAAAAACCAGAAGGGCTACCTGGCGCTGACGCCGCTGCAGGCCGTACAGGGCTGGAAACTGCAATACGAAAATAGCCCGGAGCAAGGTATGTCGCTTTACTTCACACCGATCAAACAAGGTGCCGCTGAGAAAACCCTGCCCATCGCGGTGCGTTGGAATTCCGCCACGAAGCGGTACGAATCGATGGATATGACTTACCAGCATTTCCTGGGCGAATCGCCATCGCTCGGCAGCCCGAGGTCCTCATTACCATGAGTTCGCCGGCCACAACCGGGTCCGCAGGAAACACCGCGAAGAATGCACCGAAGACTTCGGCGGCGAAGAACCTGCGCGGGTTGTTGCCGTATCTGGGAAGGTATAAAGGCGCGATTGCATCCGGGCTGTTTACGCTGCTGTTGATGGGACTGATTGGCAGCATCGTGCCGCTGACGACGGGAATCATTACGGATACGCTGGCGGGAAGCTCGCGGCCATTCGAATTTGTGACTCATGGAGCGAACGACGTTACTCCGTTGAATTGGCTGAGCAACCTGGTGCCTCATTACCAGCCGCACAGCCGGCACACGCTCTTGATTTACGTGCTGATCCTGGTCGGGTGCATCGCGATTAAGGGCGTGATGTCATTCGGCACGCGGTGGATCCTGATCGGAGTTTCGCGCGACATCGAATTCGACATTCGAAACGATCTCCTGGACCGCTTGCTGGTGATGGAGCCGGAGTTTTACGTGCGCAATCGCACGGGCGAACTGATGTCTCGCGCGACCAACGATCTGAATTCCGTGCGTATGGTGCTGGGGCCGGGAATCATGTACAGCGGCACGACGATTGTGACCATGGTGGTGTCGATTTCGGTGATGGTGATTTTGTCGAAATCGCTGACGCTGTGGGTGCTGCTGCCCGCGCCGATCGTGGCCGTGGTGGTGTGGTATTTCGGAAAAATCATCCACGAGTTGTACGAGATCATTCAGGCAGCGCTGGCAACACTTTCGGCGAAGGTGCAGGAAAACCTGTCTGGCGTGCGCGTGATTCGCGCGTACACGCAGGAAGTAGCGGAAATTAAAGGATTCGACGAACCGAACCGGGATTACGTGGCCAAGAACGTCAAGCTGATCCGCACGTGGAGTATGTTCATGCCTTCGCTGCAGGCCATGATCGGCGTGACGTTCCTGATTGTGTTGTGGCAGGGCGGGTATCGCTTTCTGAATGGCCAGATGTCGCTGGGGTCGTTGATTACGTTTAATACCTACCTGGGTTTTCTGGTATGGCCGATGATTGCGCTGGGTTGGGTGACGAATATCTTCCAGCGCGGCGCGGCGTCGATGGGACGATTGAACTATATTTTGACGGCCAAACCCCAGATCGATGACAAGTTCGCGAAAGTTCCCCAAGGCACACGGATCGAAGGCGAAATTGAGTTTCGTAATTTGACGTTTGCGTATCCGACAACCATTTCCGGCAACGGCGACAACAGTGCTAGTTCGAATGGCCGTGGCGCGACGGAATCTCGGCTAGTGCTGAGGAACATCAATCTGAAAATTCCACCCGGATCGACGCTGGCCATTGTGGGGCCCACGGGAAGCGGAAAGACCACGCTGGCGGCGCTGATTGCACGGCTTTGGGAAGCTCCGGATGGGCAGATTCTGATCGACGGCCGGCCGATCCGCGAGTGGCCGCTCGAAACGCTGCGGCGGGCGATTGGTTACGTGCCGCAGGATACGTACCTGTTCAGTGAGACGGTCGGCGAAAACATCGCGTTTGGACTGGACCAACACGAGGAGCCGCAGATACTGCAGGCTGCGCAAATCGCCAGCCTTCACGCGGAAGTGGAGGAGTTTGCGGAAGGCTATAAGACGATGGTGGGCGAACGCGGAATCACGTTGTCTGGCGGGCAGAAACAGCGGTCGGCGATTGCGCGCGCAGTGATTCGCGACCCACGCATCCTGATCCTGGACGATTCCCTTTCCTCCGTGGACACGCAAACGGAAGAAAAAATTCTTGAGCGGCTGCGCGGGATCATGCGCGGACGGACCACGGTGCTGATCGCGCATCGCACGTCGACGGTGCGGGATGCGGACCAGATCGTGGTGGTGAAGGACGGCGAAATCATCGAATCCGGGACGCATGAAGAATTACTGGCGCATGGCGGGTACTACGCCGATTTGTACCAGAAGCAATTGCTGGAAGAAGAGCTCGAACGGGCATGAGCAATATTCACGAAGAAGAGGCGCTCGGTAAAGCCTACGATTCGCACTTGATGAAGCGGTTGCTGGAGTATATGCGGCCGTACAAGTGGCGGGTGATATTCGCCTTGGCGCTGGTGGCGGTGGTTACGCCGCTCGAGTTGGCGCCGCCAGCACTTTTCGGGAAGGCCATCGACAAATATCTGGTGCCAGGTGCGGGACATCACGTCAGCCTGCATGACGCGCGGCATGGGCTAGTGCTGATCAGCGCGATCTGGTTGCTGGTGATCGCGTTTGATTTTCTGGCGCAGTATATCCAGATCCGCATCATGCAGCGCGTGGGCCAGCAAACGATGTATGACATGCGCGCGGAGATTTTCGGACGGCTGCAGCGGCTGCCGATGTCTTACTTCGACCGTAACCCGGTGGGGCGGTTGATGACACGCGTAACCACGGACGTCGACGCTTTGAACGATTTGTTTGCCGCTGGCGTTGTGACCATGATCAACGATTTCTTCCTGCTCGTGGTAATGGCTGTCGTTCTGTTCGTCATCGATGCCAGGCTCGCATTGGCGGCATTGGCAGTTTTGCCGTTTATTTTTGTGGTGACAATCGTCTTCCGGAAATATGTGCGCGACGCGAACCGCAAAATCCGCACGGCAATTGCGCGCATCAACGCGTTTCTGCAGGAATACATTTCCGGAATGAGCGTTGTGCAACTGTTCAATCGCGAACGCAAGGCGCGAGAGGAATTTACCAGACGGAATAAAGACAACATGCTGGCGTGGCGCGACGCCATCCTGGCTTATGCCGTTTTTTATCCCGCCGTGGAATTCCTCAGCTTCGCCACGATTGCCTTGATTTACTGGACTGGTGGAATTCGTATCCTGCACGGCACTTTGACATTGGGCATTTTGACGGCGTTTACCATGTACGCGCAGCGGTTTTTCCGGCCGATTCAGGACTTGAGCGAGAAATTCAACATTTTGCAGTCGGCGATGGCTGCGTCTGAGCGCATCTTCAAGCTGCTCGATGAACCTATCACCATCGAATCGAACCCGAACGCGGAAAAATTGATTTCGCCGCGGGGGGAGATCGAGTTTCGGAATGTGTGGTTCAGTTACAAGCAAGGCCAGGAACTTGCCGACGAGGATTGGGTGCTGCGCGACGTTTCGTTCCGCATTTCTCCGGGGCAGACTTTCGCGATTGTCGGTCACACTGGCGCGGGGAAAACGACGCTGATCTCCCTGCTGTTGCGTTTTTACGATATTCAGCGCGGGCAAATCCTCCTGGACGGGGTCGACATTCGCCTGCTCGATCTGCAGGAATTGCGGCGGCAATTCGGAATTGTGCTGCAGGATCCGTTCCTGTTCGCGGGAACCATCGAGAGCAACGTGCGGCTTGGTACCGCAGGAATTACGCGGGCAAACGTGGAGCATGCGCTGGACGAAGTTGGGTTGGGCGACTATGTACGATCGCTGCCGCAAGGCGCGTTAACGGAAGTGAACGAGCGCGGTTCCACGCTTTCCGTGGGCCAGCGGCAACTGATCAGTTTCGCGCGAGCGCTGGCGCATAACCCACGATTCCTGATTCTCGACGAAGCCACTTCGAGCGTGGACACGAAAACAGAATTGCTGATTCGCGAGGCTCTGGGCCGTTTGTTGTCCGGGCGGACCGCGCTAGTGATCGCGCATCGCCTCAGTACTATCCAACACGCCGACCGCATTCTGGTGTTCCACAAAGGGCGTTTGCGCGAAGAAGGCGCGCACCAGGAATTGCTGGCGCAGCGTGGCATTTATTACCGGCTATACCAGTTACAATACAAAGAGCAGGAGTTGCACAACGGCAATGGCGTTCACCCCGCGCCGGGCACTCCTGCATTGCCGGCTCCTTTGCCGGCTAGCGACTGAACGAATCCTTTTCGATGCCGCCCATTCCCTTACTTCTTTCTGCCGGCGAAGCTTCCGGGGACATGTACGCCGCCCAGCTGGCGACCGCCTTGAAGTCTCGCCTGGATGTGCAGTTTTTCGGCATGGGCGGACCGCAGATGCAGGCGGCCGGCGTGGAACTGGTCACCAACTATGATGAAGTCGCCGTTGTGGGCATCACCGAAATCGTAAAACACCTGCCGTCGCTGCTGAATGCGATGGACCGCATCGTCACAGAAGCTGCGAAGCGCAAGCCTGCCTTGGCCATCCTGACGGACTTTCCCGGTTTTCACCTGCGACTGGCACGGAAGCTGAAACCCAAAGGCATTCGCAATGTGTATTACATCTGCCCGCAATTTTGGGCGTGGCGGCCGTGGCGCGCAAACCTGATCCGGCGGCGCTTCGAAAAAGCGCTGTGCATCTTTCCGTTTGAGAAGGGGTTTTTCAACAAGGCGGGAATTCGAACGGAATTTATCGGGCATCCGTTGGTTGGCGCGGTGCAGGTAACGAAGGACCGCCGGCAATTCTGCGAATCGCACGCGCTCGTGGCCACGCGACCGGTGGTGACGGTGCTGCCGGGCAGCCGTAGCGCCGAACTGGAGCATCATTTACCGGTGCTGCAGGAGGCATGCGCGCGGATTCACGCCAAAATGCCGGTGCAGATTGTGGTGGCCGCGGCGCACGCGAGAGACACGGCATTGTTGAAGACGGGTTGGCCACAGGGGCTAAAGCCTTGCGTGGTGGAGGGCGAAACTTACAACGCGCTGGCGGCTGCCGATGCGGCCATCGTGTCCAGCGGGACGGCTACCGTGGAGGCGGCACTGCTGGATGCGCCCATGGTAGTGGTCTACCGGGTGTCTCCGCTGACGGCTACGCTGGCGAAGCCGCTGGTGCGCACGCCTTATTTTGCGATGGTCAACCTGATTGCGGAGAAAAAGGTGGTGCCGGAGCTGGTGCAAAACGACTTCACGCCGGATCGCGTGGCCGGCGAGGTCCTACAGCTTCTGCAGGACCCCAACGCGCGCCGGACGATGAGGGCGGGACTGGCGGAAATTCGGACGCGCCTCGGACCACCGGGGGCGGTGGACCGGGCGGTGGATGCCATTGTGGATTTATTGGGGCCGAGCGCTGGCAACGCTTCTTGAGCCCTTGTTATCCTATATAGGGATCCCCCGTGTGTGAACTTGAAAGGACGTCGATGACCTTTCGCCGATGGACAAGGGCTTGGTGTGCGGTCGCCATATTCTCTGTGTGCACAGTGGTGAACGGTGCCGCGCAGGCTCCGCTGCAGTCAGTGCAAATTCAGCGAGGCCCCCAACAACAGCAAGTACCGAGCTTTCTTGCGGACAAATACGAAGTAACGGCGTACTTGGACACCGTGGCGCAAGGGATCAACGCGGTGGCCAAAGTGGAATTTCGCGCGCAGGAAGTCTCGCAAATCGTCAGGGTAGAGCTGCACGAAAACCTGGAAGTGCGAGACGTAAAAGGAGCAGACGGCAAAACACTGCCATTTCAGCGCGAGCCGCAAAATCCGTTGTATCTGGTCGTCACGCTGCCATCGCCCGTGCCTGCAGGACAGACGGTGTCGCTGACGTTTACATATGGTGGATTGCTGGCGAATGAAGAAAACAGCCCGGTGCCGAATATACGGATGGCGTCGGTCAACAAGGACTGGTCGTATCTGCTGCTGCCGGGACGTTGGTTTCCACTGACCAATTTTCCGTCGAACCGCTACAGCGCCACATTTAAGTTGAATGTGCCGGATACCGTGGCCGTGGCGGGAACTGGAAAAGCGGAAGCACCCCAGCTGATGCCGATGCGTTCTCCAGCAGAAGGCAAACGGCTGATGTACACGTTTCACGGGGACAAGCCTGAGCCGTATGGGTCGTTCGTGATCGGGCCGCTGCAACTGAACCCCAAAGAGGCTGAAAATATTAATGTGGCCGTGTATGCGCCGCCGGCGCAATCCGGCAAAGCCCAGGAATTCGCGAACGAAGTGGCGCACCAGGAAGTTATTTTCTCCGACATGTTCGGCGAGTTGCCGGAGCAGGATTTGACCGTGGTGCAGTTGCCGGACGGAACCCTACGGGACTTTGCCGGCCCCGGAGTGGTGATGCTGTCGCACCGCATCTGGGATCCAAAAATAAGCGACCGGATACTGAGCCAGTTGGTGGCTGCGCAGTGGTGGGGAGTTGGCGTTTTGCCGGCGAGCACAGCCGATGTATGGATCACCGACGGGCTGGCGCGCTATTCCGAGGAACTTTACGCGGAACAAGCCATCGGGAAAGAAGCGGGGCTGCGGGCGATTGACGAATTTGCGGTGGGCGCACTGATGTTTGACAACTCGGCGCCAGTGGCGCAATCGGCGCGGCTGGTTCCTTACTCTCCCGAGTACCGCTCTGTAGTGATGAACAAGGGAGCGATGCTCTTCCACATGCTGCGAGCGCAGATGGGAGATTCCGGGTTCAAAGATGTGTTGCACCAGTTTTATGCGAAGTATCAGGGAAAGACTGCCACGATCGCGGACTTTGAAGCCATGGTCATTGCGCGGGCCAATGCGAGCACGCGGCAGGGGGCCGATCCACCCAATCTGCAGGGCTTTTTTGCGCAATGGCTGAACTCCACGGGAATTCCGGAATTCTCGCTGGATTATGTGGTTTATCGCACGCGCAAGGGATTCCGTGTGATCGGCAAAATCAAACAGCCGATCGACACGTTCAGCATGCCGATGCAAATCCGAATCGACACGGAAGGAAATCCGGAGACCAAGACGGTCGAAGTGGCAGGAACAGAGTCGCCGTTCGAGGTGGAGACATTCGGCAGGCCAAAGCCGGGCGGGATTCACGTTGATCCTAACAATACGATCCTGAAGAGCACGCCGGCGCTGCGGGCGCGGGCTGCGATTGCGCGCGGTGAAGAACTGGCCGAAGTGGGCAAGTATTACGATGCCGTGCAGCAGTATCAGCGGGCGTTGAGCATCCAGCCGAATCGTTCGCTGGCAAATTTCCGCATGGGCGAAGCGTTTTTCTACCAGAAAAATTACCAGGCGTCGGCGAATGCCTTCCGCGCGGCTCTGGAGACAGTGCCGGAGCCGTCGGAGAAGTGGACCGAGGTTTGGAGCCACATTTATCTTGGCAAGATTTTCGACTTGCTGGGGCAGCGGGAACGCGCGTTGCATGAATACGACAAAGCGCGCCAGACCAATGACAACACCGGTGGCGCGCAGCAATATGTGGAAGCCTTGATCAAGAAGCCGTATACCGAAGGCGCACAGGTACAAGTGAGCGCCCCTGCGACCGGAACCCCGGCTGATTCCAAGGGTGGCAAATCCGATGTTCCTGAGCCCAGTTCGGGCGACAAGCCGGTGCTGAAGAAGCCGTCGTCGAATTAATAAGCCCCCAAGGCTGACCTAAAACAAATGTAAAAATTGGAACGCGGCGCTCGCTACCCAGGAACAAATCACCTGTGAACTGCGTAGTAGTGGTAGTGCGAGAGCAGGCCGAGATGTGTGTCCGCTGGCTCGGAGATGCTCTCGGCTGTTCGACCAGGGGTGAATCCATCATGAGTTCATGGCACAGGCTGCGGAGTTCGACGCTTGTTTCACTGAGCGCGATTTTGTTTGGGTGCGTTGTACGGGCGGACACACCGTCGAAGGCGAAGGCGGCGGCGCTTCACAAACCGGACAAGGCAACGATTGCGGAACTGCAGCAGCAAGTACCAGTTCTTTTGAAAGAAGGTACGGTGCCAGGGGCTTCGCTGGCGTTGATCCGCGGCGGGAAAACGTATTGGGTGCATGGTTTTGGAGTGAGGGATGCGAAGAGCGGTCAGCCGGTGGTGGAGGAAACGATTTTTGAGGCCGCATCGTTGAGCAAGCCTGTGTTTGCGTACGGAGTGCTGAAGCTGGTGGATCAGGGGAAGCTGGACCTGGACGCGCCGCTCTCCAAATATTTGGCAAAGCCGTACATCGAAGGCGATCCGAGGTTGGACAAGATCACCGCGCGGTATGTACTGAGTCACAGAACGGGGTTTCCCAATTGGCGCAGCGACGGAGCGTTGACGATTCACTTTACTCCTGGGGAGCGCTTCAGCTATTCGGGCGAAGGATTTGTCTACCTGCAGAAAGTGGTCGAGCAGATCACCGGCGAACCTTTGAACCAGTTCATGACGGAGGCGGTTTTCGTGCCATTGAGGATGCACAGCAGCAGTTACGTGTGGCGCCCGGAGTTTGACGCCGTGACAGCAATGCCTCATGACGCGGCCGGACAGGTGGGAGACAAATTCAAACCGAAAGACGTAAATGCCGCGTCCAGCTTGCAGACCACGGCCGGGGATTATGCGTTATTTGTGGAGGCGTTGCTGGATGGAAAAGGATTAAAGCCGGAGACGCTACGGGATCTGGAAAAGCCGCAGATTGCTGTCGATCCGGAATGCACGAATTGCACAGAGACCACGCCGAAGGAACTTTCGAAGAGCGTGTTTTGGGGACTGGGCATCGCTATTCAGGAAACGGCGCAGGGAGAATCGCTGTGGCATTGGGGCGACAACGGGCAGTTCAAGGCCTACGTGGTGGCTTATCCCAAGCAGAAAATCGGTGTGGTTGTGTTCCTGGATGGCGAAAATGGGCTGTCGATCATCGGGGACCTCTTGCAAACCGCAATTGGGGGGCAACAACCGGCGCTGGGCTGGGTGAAGTACGACAGGTACGATTCGCCATCGATGCAGTTCGCGAAAACTGCGCGGGAAAAGGGCGCGACCGAGGCCATCAACCGGTTCCGGCCGGAACTGATGCGCGGCGATATCTCCGAAAATTCCATCAATTCGACGGGTTATCAATTATTGGCAGCCAAGAAATTGCAGGACTCAATCCGGATTTTTCAGCTGAATGTGGAATTGCATCCGCAGTCGTGGAATGTGTATGACAGTTTGGGTGAAGCGTATATGAGCGACGGCGAAAAGGTGTTGGCGATTCAGAATTACAAGAAATCGCTGGAGCTGAACCCCAAGAACGGCAATGCGACAGGGATGTTGAAGAAGCTGGAAGTGGATTAGGGGTTGTTTCTCGCCTTGCGGATTCAAAACGATCACTATTAATAAGAGCAGAGTTTCCTCGGCGGCTGAAGCCCAGATTCTCCTGGTCTTAATTGGCGGCCCTGAAGCTCCGAACCCCTGAGTGGCATCTCATTTTTGGATGAGCTTGCCGTCTGCGTCGCGGGTTTCTGTCTTGCCCAGGTTTAGTTTTTTCATGTCGGCCTCGATTTTGGCGCGGTCGCCTACGGCGAGGACTGTGATTTTGCCGGGTTGAATGTACTTCTGGGCGGCGGCCTGAGCTTGTTCGGCGGTGACAGCATAAATTTGCGCGGGTAGCAGCGAGAAATAATCCAGTGGCAGGTCGTAAACGTAGATTTCGGAAAACACTCCCACGGTCTCCGCGGCGTGTTCGAAACGCCCGGGCAGTGATTGCGCCACGGCGTCCTTGGAGGACTTGAGTTCCTCGGGGGTCATTGGCGTGTCGCGCATGCGGCGCAATTCTTTGAAAACTTCGGTGGTGGCCAGAGCAGTCGCGTCGGTGCGCACGTCGGAATAAACGATGAACGGCCCCGGTGCGATGTGATAGTTGAAGAAAGAACCGGCGCCATAGGTGTATCCGTGTTCTTCGCGCAGGTTCATGTTGATGCGGCTGGAGAAAAGGCCGCCGAGGGCCGAATTCATCACTTCGAGTTGCGGATAATCCGGAGTGGAGCGCGCGGGACCGAGAGAGAAAAAGATCAGCGTGGACTGCGGCGCTTCGGGGCGATCCACCAGGATGAGCTTGGCGTCAGAGGCTTGCAGCGTGCCCCGGTTAGGTTCGGGCGCGGCGCCTCCCTTCCACTGGCCGAATTGCTTTTCGAGCAACGGCTTCAACTCCGCCAATTTCATATTGCCGGTAACGATGAGCGCCGCGTCGTCGGGAAGATAATTTTGCCGCCAGAATGCGGCCAATTCTTCACGTTTAACGGATTTCAGAGACTCCGCAGTGCCGATGTCCGGATAGCCGTAGGTATATTTCGGCCCATACAACGCGATTGAGTAAACACGGGTGGCGACCGAAAACGGATCGTCCTTCTCTTGCACCAGCGCCGCTTCCCGCTCGGAGCGCACGCGCTCGATTTCGGTCTGTGGGAAAGTAGGATGAAGAACAACGTCGGCTAGCAATTCCAGGAGAGCCGGGAAATTTCGCGTCAGAGATTCCGATCCCACCCGAGAGGAATCCATCAACGCACGCGTGTCCACCGTTGTGCCAAGATCAGCGGCGTGATCGGCGATCTGCAAGGCGGAGCGCGTTTCCGTGCCCTGCTGCAGCATGCGCGCGGTCAAACTGGCGAGGCCAGGATCATCAATGGGATTGGCCCCGGTGCCGCGTCGAAACACCAGGCTGGCTGCGACGAGCGGCAGGCCTGGTCGCTCGCTATAAAGAACAGTGAGGCCATTCGAAAGCTGGAATTTTTCCGGGACTGGAAGATGCGGCACTACCGCCGGACCGGGAGCTGGCGGCTTGTCGCGCCAGGCGGCATCGGCATTCACGGCTTCGCCGCCGGCTTGCGCGCTGCCCTTGGCTTCCGCTGGCGGCGTCGGCACTTCGGGGCCAAGATCCTGCTTGCCTGGCACGGCGTAGACGACCACGCGCTGGTTCGGATTCAACTGAGTTTTGGCAAAAAACTGCACGGCATCCGGCGTGGCGTTTTCGTAGCGCGCTAGATCTGCGGCCAGAAAATCCGGCGTGCCGAGATAGTGGTTGTAGCTGCTCAGAAGGTCGGCGACGCCATTCAACATTTCCAGGCCGGAGATGGCGCGCGTCTCAATTCCGTTCCGCGCGCGCTCCATTTCTTCCGCGGTCGGTCCAGAGGCGCGAAACGCTTCGATCTCATCGTTGATGGCTTTTTCCAAGATTTCGGGCTTCACGCCGGGGCGGGCAGTGGCTTGAATCTGGAATACGGAGTTCAGCGTCAAAGACTGCTGGTACGCCTGCACGTCCAGCGCGAGTTGTTTTTCGTAGACGAGCTTCTTGTAGAGGCGACTGGATTTCCCTCCGCCGAGCGCGTCGGCGGTGATGTCGGCTTCGGCATCACCGGGTTTGAAGATCGGCGAGGTGAGCCAGGCGAGATAAACCCGGGGGAGTTGGACGTTGTCCTGGACCACGGTGCGGCGCTCGGTGGTGATCGGCGGCGTGACCACTTTTACGCGAGGCACCTCCGGGCCGCTGTTCAGCGGTCCGAAATATTTTTCGACCAGTTGGCGGACCTTCGCGGGATCGAAATCGCCGACGATCGTGAGGCTGGCATTGTTCGGCTCGTAGTACAGTTTGAAGAAGTTGCGCACGTCTTCGAGTTTGGCGGCCTGAATATCCGCGTGCGAGCCGATTACCATCGGGTAATACGGATGGTCCTTTGGAAATAATTCGTGGAAGACGGTTTCCTGGGCGATGCCGTACGGCGCGTTTTCGTAGCTTTGGCGGCGTTCGTTGCGAACCACGTCCTGCTGATTGGAGAGATTGGCCTGGTCCAGCTTGTCCGGGAGATAACCCATGCGATCGGATTCGAGCCACAGCGCGAGTTCGAGCTGATTGGAAGGCAGAGTTTCGTAATAGTTGGTGCGATCGAAGCTGGTAGTGCCGTTGAAATCGGAAGCCCCCGCAGCTTCGAGATAATGGGCGTGCGAACTGCCGGGGACGTGCTTCGACCCTTCAAACATCATGTGTTCGAAAAGATGAGCGAAGCCGGTGTGGCTGGCAGTCTCGTTTGCGGCACCCACGTGATACCACAGATCGACGGCGACCAGCGGCAGGCGATGATCTTCGGAAAGAATGACCTCGAGGCCGTTGTCGAGCTTATAGCGCTGAAATTTCAGCTCGGGGACTTGCAGCGGCGCGGGCTTGGCGGCGGGAGTTTGCGCCGGGACAGGAGCGATCGAAACTATGGCGAGACAAACTAGCGCACAAAATCGCATGGTTATTTTCATGGGGGAAATTATCTCAAAAAGCTCGGCGGGATGATAATTGCAAGGATTTCGTGGGGAGTTTGCTTGTGGGTCAGTTGAGGGAAGGCGTTTTGTTTGTAAAAGCGGCGGCGAGCCGCCGCAGTCCAGAGGAAGGCTAGATACCGGACAGGCCTGTGAGGGTGGCCGGAGGTTGCCCCTTTTGCTGGATCAGGACCTGGAAGCGTTCGCCCATGCCTTCGGGGAAGATAAGAGTCTTTAGTTGGAGGCGGGCGCGGACGCCTTCAGTTTCGCTTGCGCCTTCGTCGTAGAGATCGGCGAATTCGTTTTTTTGGCCCAAGGCGAGAAGAAAGGCGGTCTGGGAGACCAAACCTAGCGTGGAGAGGCCTGCGCGCTCTCCCCAGAGGCGCATGGCTGTGAAATTTACGTGGGCGGTCAGGTCCTGCTCTCCCGCCGCGGCGAAGTATTCTTCGCTGGCGCTATGATTGGCGTAGGCGAGCACGGTACCGGCCATGTGATGCGCATCGAAAAGTTCGGAGGCTTCGTGGCCGTAGTCGATGGTCAGAACGAAACCGCGCTCCAGGCGGCGTCCAATCTCCATGATCCAGTCGCAAGCTTCCAGGGCGGCTTCGGCTTGCTGGCCATCGATCAATGTAATGCCCTGCTCACCAAAATATTCGGAAACGGCGCAGGTGGAGAGCGGCAAGCGCACTTCTGAAAATGTTGCGCCATCGCTGGCTACAAAGATTTCCTGAAGCTGGCCGTCTAGCTGAATGACGCGGTGAACCGGGAACGCGTCCAGCAATTCATTCGAAAAAACGCAGCCAACCGGAATTTTCGCAGGCATCTCGATGGTGGTTTGGCAACGACCCTGGGCGATGTGCGGAGCAAGGCGTGCAGCCAGCTGGATGCAACGAGCCGACGATCTTTCAACTGCTGCATAGTGAACCGCTCGGTAGAAGTCCGGGAGCTTCGTCCGGGTAAAATCCAGAATGTGCTCGGCGAGGCGGCCTGTGCCTGCGGCGGCTTCGACGAGATGAAATTCCGTGGGACCTCCCAGTTGTTCCCACATTTCGGCGAATTGACGCGCGAGCAAGCGGCCGAAAATCGGATGAACATCGACGGTGGTGTAGTAATCGGCGAAGCGGCGCGCCTCCGGCTGGCTGTAGTAGCCTTGCAGGGGATGATAGAGACACTCGCGCATATATTCCGCAAAGGTGATGGGGCCGAAGCGACGAATGCGCTCGGCAAGCAGCGTAGCAAGCGGCGTCACGCGCCAGTGGCTCCCGCGGCGAGATCGTTTTGCAATTTGTCCCAGGTGCGCTGAAAGGTGTCGCAAGAGCGTTCGTCGAATAGGACGAAATAAATTGTTTCGAGCGAGGTGTCGCCCTTGAGGTGCCTCGCAGCTTCGGCAAGCATGATTTGCGCGCACTCGTCGATGGAAAATCCGGAAACGCCCGTGCCGATGGCGGGAAACGCGATGCTTTTCAGTTTACGCTCCGCGGCCAGGCGGAGGGAGTGCGCCGTGGAAGTGCGCAACGATTTGGCGGTCGTGGGCTCGCCGCCCAGGCCCATGCTGGCGGCGTGAATGACATAGCGTGTTTTGAGTTTGCCTCCACCGGTGATCGCTGCATAGCCGACAGGGATACTACCAATTTCATCGCATTCCTTTTGTATCGAATCGCCGCCTTTGCGCAGGATCGCTCCGGCAACCCCGGCGCCCAGCATCAGGTCATTGTTGGCGGCGTTCACGATGGCATCGGTTTCCATTTCCGTGATGTCGCCTTGCTGGATGACGATGCGTTCGCTGATGGGTTTCATGATTTCGCTTTCTGGCCGGGGCGCTCTAGGATTTGCCATGGTGCCGATCGTGCTGCGTGTAATCATACACGCCGCGTCCCGTTTTCCGGCCGAGGCGACCTTCAGCGACATATTGCTTGAGTAGCCGACTTGGACGATATTTTTCGCCAAGCGTTTGATGAAGATATTCGAGGATTTTCAGGCGCACGTCGAGGCCGACCAGATCGACCATTTCGAATGGGCCCATGGGATGATTCAGGCCAAGTTTCAGGGCCTTATCGATGTCGGCAGCAGAGGCCACGCCTGCTTCGAGCATGGCGAAGGCTTCATTGCCGATGAGCGCGTTGATGCGCGAGGTAATGAAACCGGGAGACTCGTGCACGATCACGGTTTCCTTTTGCATGCGATGCGCAACGCCAACGGTGGTGGCTACGGTTTCGTCTGAGGTGTGCGAGGTGCGGATAATTTCCACTAGGCGCATCTTGGGCACGGGATTGAAGAAGTGCATGCCGATGCAGCGATTGCGCGAATTTAAATTACCGGTGAAGTCGCTGATGGAGAGCGAGGAAGTGTTGCTGGCAAAAATACCGCCGGGCTTGCCGATGCGATCGAGCAGGTCGAACAGTTTCAGCTTCATTTCGAACTCTTCGGGGACGGCCTCGATGATCAACTCGGCATCGCGAACGGCTTCCACTACACCGGAGCAGGTGTGGATGCGGTCGATTGCGGAATCGCGCGCGGAGCCTTCAACTTTGCCGCGCTTCACTCCTTCGTCCAACGCGTCTCGAATCCACGCGGTTGCTTTGGCCAACGCGGTTTCGTTCACATCTTGAAGGAGTGTTTGGAATCCTCCGAGCGCGGCAGCATAGGCAATACCGCGGCCCATCGTGCCCGCACCAACCACGGCGATGGTTTTCACTTCCACGCGATTCTCCTGAAGGGGAGGCTCATTATTTGCGCAATTTACGGTAAGCGGCCTCGTCGAAGCCGACGATGATCTGCGGGCCGGAAACAAGAAGAGGCCTCCGAATCAGGTTGGGCTCTTTGGCCATGAGCTTCAGCGCTTCAGGACGCGCGGGCGTATGTTCGGCCATGTTGCGCGTGCGGTATAACTCATTGCGGGTGTTGAGAAAACCTCTATAGTCGCGGGCGCCAATCAATTGATCGAGGTCGGATTCGCTGAGACGATCGGTGTCCAGATCACGCGCCGTGAAATCGATTTTCAATTCCTGCAGCAGGGCTTTTGCTTTGCGGCAGGTGGTACACGAGGGCTTTTGGTAGAACGTAATTTTGGAAGCAGCCATATTCTTCTCTCAGTGGAATGAAATCAATAGCGGGGGACTTTGGGATCAATTTCCAGCGACCAGCGATCGATGCCTCCGGCCATGGATCTGGCGGACTTGACGCCCTGGGCGCGCAGCCAGTTGGCCACATCCATGCTGCGCATTCCATGATGGCAGAAGCAAATCACATCCTCGCCGCTGTCGAGTTTCTGGAGATTCGCGGGAATCGTTCCCATGGGAATGAGATCGGCGCCCTCGATGTGGCAAATGGCGTACTCGTGCGGCTCGCGCACATCGATAAGCATCATCTTTTCCCCGCGGTCCAGCCGCTGCTTCACTTCGCTCGGCAGAATTTCCAGATCGTTCATTCACGCTCCTTCGTTTACATATCAATCTTGCACAAGCCTGCGGTTTACTTGTCGCCGGACAGCATGCCACTTAAAACGGCGATCATCATGAACAGCATTACGCCCACAACCAGGAACCCGAAGATGAGACCAATCACCTTGGCTGCGCGATGCGGTGCCATGAGAGCAACCGGCAAGCGGTTACTGGATCGAAACCTTGGGCGAAATCCACTCCTTCTCAATGGCTTGGATTTCGTTGACCATAGCGAGATCCTCGGGCTGCGGCAGCATTTCGTGCAGATGCTGGCGATAGTCTTCTTCGCTCAGCAATTCGCCCGTGACGCTATACGGTTGACGCGCGTGTTCGCCGATATAGCGATTGAATTTCACGTCGGGCACATAGAGGTTGGTGTGGCCTGCGGGGACATTTTTGTTGATCATGTCCACAAGCTTTACGCATTCCTGGCGATAGAGCTCGCGGCTGTGTTCGTTCATGCGCTCGAGGTTGGCTTCGGCCTGCGCGGTGGGTTCGTCGTAGCGGCCCTTCAAGCCCCACACATAAAACCAATGTGCGGAGCTGGAGCGATCGACGCCAAATAGATCGAGGCTCACAGGAATCCACTTGTTGATGTATTTCTGAATGATCTGCTGTGGCACGACGCCGGCTTTGACGATGCGCTTGATGCCGTCCTGCCCGGTGCCCAGATGGAAGGATTCTTCCTTGAGCATGGGAATCATGGATTGTGCAAGCGGCGCAAAACCGGAAAAGCTGAGCATGGTGAGCTGGTATTTGCCATCGCGATCGACAAAATCCGTGTACACGAAAAAGTCCAGCCAGTTGTTGACGTCCTGGTTGAAAGCGCCGAGCAAGCGCTTCTGATCGAAGGCGCGGCGCTCCAGCATTTTTTGTGCTTCGACGCGGCCGCTGTAGCCGAAATGATTCATCAACAAGTAGCACATCTGCCAGCCATGGCGCATTTCTTCGGTGACTACGCGGCAGAGGGACTGACGATCATGTTCGCTGGGAGCAGTTTCGAAGAGGCGGCGCTGCTGCTCGACGGAAGCAAATTCCGTATCGCCCTGGTAGACGATCAGATTCAGCAAGGCGTCGCGCATGCGTTGATCTGGAATCTGCATGACCTTTTCCCACTTGGGCCGGCCCTTGTACGCCCCGAATTCGATTTCGTTCGAACGCGTGGGACCAAATTTGGCTTCAAACTGGTAGTTGGCGATTTCCGGATAGGCGACGCCGATATCCTTTTGCCAAACGCGGAACAGATCGACCCAATCATCGAATGTAGATAAGCGGGTTGCCGGCATACTTCAACCTCCTGGGAGCGAAACTTTTCTGCCGCGCAGACCTGCTACGCGGCACAGCGAGTCAACAGAACTTCCCCATCACTGTCCGCGAAAAATCGGCGGGCGTTTTTCGTGGAATGCGCGAATGCCCTCCATGCAGTCATGCGAATGGAAGCATTTGAGCTGGTGCTCCACTTCCCTTTCGAGGGCTTCCCGAAGAGCTTGTTCATCACGCGCGAAAATCGTTTGTTTTACGGCGCGAATGGAAAGTTGCGGACCAGTGGCAATTTTTGCGGCCAGGCTCTGTACTTCCGCTTCAAACCGGTCCACGGGAAAAACCTGATTTACGATGCCGAGTTGCAACGCCGTTTTGGAGTCGATCATATCGCCGGTGTAGAAAAGTTCGGCAGCTTTCGATGGGCCAATCAATTGCGGAAGGAAGTAGGTGCCGCCATAATCCGGAAACAAACCAACCTTCGAAAAATTTTGGCCAAGGACGGCTTCTTCGACGGCGACGCGTATATCCGCCGCAAGTGCAAGATTCATGCCCGCACCCGCGGCCGGACCGTTCACGGCGGCGATGACGGGCTGCGGCATGGTGCGCAATTTCAAGACGGCTTGCATGCCAGCGCGCAGGATGGGGCCAATCTCCGTGTCGTCCCCCTTGGCTCGGCCTTCGCCGATTACCGCGAGATCGCCGCCAGCGCAGAAGGCACGTCCGACGCCAGTCAGAATCACAACGTGGACGCTCGAATCGGAAGAAATGCGTGTTAGCGCCTCATTGAGAGCGACCGAGAGATGATCGTTCAGGGCGTTGAGGCGATTCGGGCGATTCATCGCCAGGGTCACGATGGAGTGTTCACGCGATTCCAGAAGAACCGGTGCAGGAGCGGAAGAATGGCTAGCTTGACTCATTTTGTTTCCCTGCGTCTAAACGTTCAAACCCGTTCTGCTTCCTTGGCTTTCATCGCTTGTTCCACCAAACGCGCGAGTCCTCGAAAATATTTCAAACGGTCGGACTTGCTGGGCGCGTGTTGCGCGTTGATGGCGGGCAGCACGTAAACCCGTGCGCCATAGAGCGATTCCTTCTGCAAGCCAAACTTGCACTTTCGCTGTGCAAACTGCTCATAAGTCATTTTGCCGTTGAAGGCCACCACACGGGGGCCAAATTCCTCCAGCTTTTGGGAAAGCACGATGCGGCCCTCGGCGAAATCCTCGCGTTTCAGTTCCTCCACTTCTTTGGTTGGACGCTTCACCAGGTCCGTGAGGCCAATGCCAAATTCGATGATGCGCCGGTCGTCGGGATAATCGAACGGTTCGGGAACGACGCCGCTTTCAAAGAGCGTGGGCCAAAACAGATTATTGCGCCCGGCGTAGTAATGGCCGGCGCGCACGGAAGACTCTGTGGGATTGCAGCCCACAATCACGAGCTTCATTCCTTTTCGGAGGTAGTCAGGCAGCGTTTTCATTCGTCCTTCAGTCGAACCAAAATCTTAATGGCGAACCGCTCCAAAGAGTTTACTTCCCTTTGAAGTTTGCAGCGCGTTTTTCGACATAGGCGGCCAGGCCTTCCTTGGCATCCTCGCTCGTGAACAACAGTTGCTGCAATTCGCGCTCGAGTCCCAGAGCCTCGGCGAACGGAATCTCCATGCCGGTAACCACGGAACGCTTGATGCGGCCAACGGCGCGCGATGCCTTGTTCGGTGGGCAGAACTGGCGAGCATAAGCCATCAAGTCTTCCCAATACGATTCCTGTTCGTAGATATAGTGGATCAGTCCCATCTCCAGAGCCTCTTCGAAGCTGAAGGTACGGCCCGTGGCCATCAGTTCAATGGCGTGGGCGCGGCCAACGGCGCGAGCAAAGCGCTGCGTGCCGCCGGTGCCGGGCAGCACGCCGAGGTTTACCTCGGGCAAGCCAATTTTTCCGCCTTCCTTTTTCGCGATGCGGATGTCGCACGCAAGAGCAATCTCCAGCCCGCCACCCACGGTGTGTCCATTCAAAGCGGCGATTACCAGCTTTGGCGTTTGCTCCAGGCGGCAGAGAGTCTCGTTGGCGTGCAGGCAGAAGTAATACTTAAACTGCGGATCGACTTTGGCGAGCATCGGAATGCTGGCGCCTGCGGAGAAGAATTTCTCTCCGCCTCCGCGAATCACAATGACGTGGACGGATTCGTCCATGCGCGCGTTGAGAATCGCGGTGTCGAGCTGCTGCATCATCTCGTAGGTGTAGGTGTTGGCAGGCGGATCGTCCATCTCAAAGATCGCCACTCCCTCTTCGACGCGGTACTTCACGAGTTCTTTTGTCGCAACGCTGCTGGTGGCCATAAGCTGTCTCCTCGTTTCTCTCCGTCAGAATCTGGTGAGCTGTGGCGCTCAGTCCGAACTGGCGACAGGGGAACCGGCCTGCGATAGCGCGTTGTCCTCTGCCGGAGCCTTCCGGACGCCGTGAAGAAAAATCCCGACGATCGTGTCCGTCAACTCGACGGCGCTCGGATCGACCTTCGGGTTATGCCATTTGTAGACCCAGTTCATCATGCCAAACAGGCTGAGGACGGCGACCCGAGGATTAAGCTCTGGGGCTTGGGCGTCGGCGTCCAGCCCATCAAAGATCTCGCGGGCAAGCGCGTAGTAGCAGCGCTTGATAGTCGCCACTTCCTCGCGATAGGGAGGCTCCAGGGCCTCTTCCTCGTGCGACAGAACCTTCATCTCGTTGGGATGCGAGAGGAAGTACTCGATGTGGTTCTGGACTAAGGTCCTGAGGCGCCCTTCAGGTTCATCTACCTGATTGAGGCGAGATCGCAGACGCTCTAAAATAAATGTAAATGATGTATTTTGTATGAGATAAAGCAGTTTCTGCTTGCTTTCGAAGTAATAATACAGGCCGGAGAGCGAGACACCAGTGGCCCGGCTAATATCTCGTATGGATGTACCCTCAAAGCCGCGCGCCGCGAAGATCTGTGCGGAATGCCGAAGGATGTGCTGGAGCTTGGCTTCGGAGTCGCGAGCAGTGGGGAGTGGGGACAAGTGAGACATGATCTTTCGAACGTTCGTTCAAATACTCTAGATTCCTGCTCGATGCCTGTCAAGCAGGTTCGTCGCGGCGTGGCATCATGGGAGACACAAAAGTGACTAAACAAGCCTACGTGAAGAGCGGCAATTCCCTGCCAAGGTGCTGTTCCAAGGCGAGCGCATACACCTTCTGAGCCACGGCGAGGTCCCAGGCAGCGATGCCGTTGGACTTGAAGAGGGTGATCTGCGCGTCATTGGCACGACCGGGGGCTTTCCCTGCTACGAGATCGGACAATTCGCGGACGGCGCTCCAGCGCTGCGGCTGCTTGGTAAAGGGAATGATGAGATCGCCAGCTTCCTGCTGCGATTGCGCCAGCAAATCCACGAAGATAAGGTTGGCTTTCGCCACGGCGGCTTCGTCCAGTTCCTGTTTGTGGGCATGATTCGCGCCAATGGCGTTGATGTGGACGCCTTGAGCCAAATCTTCGCCATGCAGCACGGGTTGGGCAGAACTAGTTGCGCTGCAGATAATTTCTGCCGTGCGCACCGCGGCGCCGGCCGATTCCGCCGGGTAAACGTTGATCGCCAGGCGCTCGGACATTTCCTCGCTGAACTGGTTCCTACGTTCGGCGTCGCGTCCATACACGAACACAGAATCAAGCATACGGACGTTGTGAATGGCTTCGAGTTGCGTGCGCGCCTGACCGCCTGTGCCGAGGATGGCGGCGACTTTCGCCAGCTTGCGAGCAAGATATTTTGTGGCTACACCGGAGGCCGCTCCGGTGCGCAATTGGCCCATGTAGTCGGCTTCGATGAGAGCGAGCAGTTCGCCAGTGGAAGTAGAGTACAGCGGCACGAGAAAACACAGCTTACCTTTCACGTAGGTGTACTGCTTCATGGCCACAAAGCCTGCGGCGGTGTCAAGTGCGGCCATGTAGTGGAAGAAGCCATGGCCTGGAAGTTCGAAGCGGCGGCGCGGGTGGACGGTGACTCTGCCGTCGGCTTGCTTGCGAGAGACTTCCTCGACAGCCGCAATGGCCATCGGCATGGTCAAAAGCTGGCGCACTTCCGCTTCGTTGATGTGCAGCGTCATGGCTTGGGTCCTTGGACATCGTGGCTGGGGACATCGGAACTTTCTGGCGAGGGATGAAATTCGACAAGCTGCAATTCGGTATCCGCCACTGAGCCGTGGTGATGATACTGATAACTGAGAATACCGAGACCGGGAACGACTTCGGCGGTGGTGTCGTCGGGAAGCGTTCGGAAATGCAGCGCGAACACCGGCTGCTTACCAGCGGGCGCGCCCTTCACCGAATCCAGTTTTCTAGTGGCCGATTGTTCCACGACCCAGCAATACATGCCGTCGTCTCTGCCCTTCGCTTCCTCGCCGCAAAACTTGGCGTCCTGGCGCAGCGGCCACTGAAGAAACAAATTGTCCTGCACCATGAATTTGTCGAACACATGATCGTCGCCATTGAATTTCGAAACATCGAAGTCCGGGCCAAGATTCTCATAGTAGACCTCGTGCTTGTCATTCTCGAGGATCAGCCAGGGCTTGGCCTCGGTGGTACCCGCGGTCCAGTCGAGGTCCGAAGGAAAACCGCTAACAACAGCGGCGACGACGCCATTCTTGCGAATCACTTTTTCCACGGACATTTTCCAAGTGACATCTTCGATCACCCGCTTATCGTTGTCGTAGTCGTACCAACCCACCGTGCCTTTGTAGACCCAATACGTGCCAGCGCGAAAAGGAAAGAACTCGCCGGGGGCAGGCGCGATTTGTTTATGCGGCAACGCGAGCCCGGTGATGCACAGCACAATGGCGCAAATCAATCGGTTCATATGCGGAAAGCTCAGCGCTTTCCTTTGGCTTTCTTCCCTGCGCCCGCAAAGCCTTTGGCAGGTTCTTCGCGGACTCGCCGGATGACGGTTTGCACCAGATGATAGACGCGCTCTTCCTTAGCGGCTCGCATCTCATGGAAACGGAATTCCGGCTCGCCCTTGGGACCTTTGCCAACACTTACGGGCAGCGCGCCGCAAAGATCATTTTCGATATAGGCGGTTTCGTAGCGAGATTTCTTGGGATTCCAGGTGTAAACACGCAGCGTCGTGAAGTCGCAAGGCTGGCCTTCCGGACTGCGGGTTCCCGCGACGAGATATTGCGGATGTTCACCGGAATCGTCGGTGACGCGGTTCAATTCAAACCAGGCCACCGCACGCACATTGGCGGAACTCGTGCCCGCTTGCACGGGATCTGGAAGATCGAGTGAAATAAATCGTGCCACCACCCAACCCGCAATGGGGACGGTCTGATCGCCAGGCTGAGTCGTGTTCATGACAGCGGAATTTCGAATGGCGCCCTCGCCGGGAGGACGCGTGGCAATGCCGCGCACCAAGTACCAATCCTCTTTCTTGTTGGGCTCACCCTCAGTGGCTTCCTTTTCCTTTTCGTCAGTCACCTGTACCCAGTCGGCGACGGCTCGCCCAAAAATTTCCACTTCGGTGCCGCGAGCAAACTGGTAGAGCCGCGGCTCGGTTCGCCCGGGAGCGATGCGCAAATTGGTGGTGGTCTTGGTTCGGCCGCGCGCCTGCACAGGCATTCCCTTCGACTGATCCAGAAGCTTTTCACTGCGCTGCCAGAGGCCGGGATCCATCAGGTAGCGGCCATCGACCCATCCTTCCACGCCGGCGGCGGTGCGCACTTTCGCGTAGTCATTGCGATGCGCCAACACGTCCACGCGCTCGCCGTAGTAAAGCACCGCAACCTGCTCGCGAACTTGCGCCATGCTGCTGAACAGCGTGACGCTGCGCTCACTGATGTAGGCGGAGCCGACGGATTCGTGTTTGGGGCGGAAAAACCAGGCCAGCAGCGCCACCGCACAAAGCAGCGGCACAGCCACCAACAATTTTCGCTTCATGCAGAGTCCCCGAAGGTGGCTGAGGCAGCGTGCGCCGCAGGGATGGTCTCGCCGTTGGGATCGATGTGCTTCATGGTTTCCAGAGTTTCGTTGTCTGATGCAAATTCCATTTTGCCAGTTTTCCAGAACACCATGCGGGCGAATCTCGGAGTTGCTACCAAATCGTAGCTGCTATTTCGAAAACGCAAGCTGCATTTGCCAAATGAACGCATCCAATTGCCGTGCAAATGAGTGTAACCGATTTGGAGACGTTGCCGCGGTTGTTACGAGGCCGGGACGAACGACTGGAACCGGAGCCGATTCTTACGTATGGTGTCAAACAGGAGATCGCTAATGAAATTCATGAAGAGCCTGGAGCCACTGGGACTCCTGGCATTGCGCTTTGTTCTGGGCTTGATTTTTCTGACTCACGGATTTCCGAAGTTGGCGCACCCCACGGAAGCGATGCATGAGTTTTTCGTCGCTCACGGCCTGCCTGCGTCTTTCGTATCGGTCGCTGGCGTTTTGGAGTGCTTTGGCTCCGTGCTGCTGTTTGTGGGCCTGTTTACGCGACCGGCGGCACTGCTTCTGATGATTGAGATGAGCGTGGCGATCTGGAAAGTTCACAGCGTTCACGGAATCATGTCCGTGAAAGACTACGAATTTCCTCTAGCGCTGGCCGCGGCATGCTTCGTGTTGGCGACCGTCGGCGCCGGACTGATTTCCGCGGATCACGTGCTCCTGGGGGAGAACGGCAAGATGCGCCGAACTTCGAAGAGCAGCAGAGAGTAAGCGCCCGGGAGCGACGTCAGACGCGCGCGGGCGTGCTGGGAACGACGACGACCGGAGTCGAAGGCGCGAGCGGCAGCGCGATCCACAGGATCAAGTATAGCAACAGCCCTGTTCCCCCCAAGAAAATCGCAAGCAACCAGACGATGCGCACGATCGTTGGATCGAGGTCGAAATATTCCGCTAGGCCAGCGCAAACGCCACCAAGCTTTTTGTCCCGGCTGGAGCGCATCAGGCGCGTTGGCGGCGTGGCGTATGTGGAAGCGGGAGCAGGAGCGCCTGCACCGAGCTTGGCGCCGCAGTTGTAACAGAAATTCGATCCGTCAGCGATTTCTTTCTGGCAAGTTGGGCAAAGCATAGAGCACCCCCAAGAATTAGGTTCCCCTAGCGATTCTAAACGGAAGTACGAAGGAGGGAAGCGAAAAGTTTCCAGGCAAATCAGCGTGGGCTCGCGCAGGGAAATCTGGCGCACCTTTTGTCAGCGAGGATGTACTTTGCGCGTGCGAGGCTGGCATCAGTATGTGAGAAGCTGATGGACCGCGGCGGTGATGTCGTCCGTCTGCGGTAGGATGGCGTCTTCCAATTTCGGGTGATAAGCACAGAACGTGTCCATCGCCGCAACGCGCTTGACCGGCGCGTCCAGTTCGTCGAAAAGTTCTTCGGCAATGCGCGCGGCGATTTCGGCGCCGTAGCCCCAGCTCATCATGTCTTCGTAAGCCACGATTACGCGGTGAGTCTTGCAAACTGTAGCGGAAATCGCCGCCCAGTCGTAGGGAGAAAGGGAGCGCAGGTCGATAATTTCTACAGCAATTCCTTCGCGCTCGAGCGCCGCTGCCGCCACTTCCGCGCGATGCACCAAGGCGCCATACGTAATGATGGAGACCTGGCTGCCTTCGCGCACCACACGCGCTTTGCCGAAAGGAATAGTGAAATCCGCTCCGGGATATTCCGCGCGATTGTAGGGCTGGCGGTAGAGATGTTTGTGTTCGAGGAACATCACCGGATCGTCGCAGCGGATCGACGTGCGCAGCAGTCCCGCCACATCCAGCGCGGTTGACGGCATCACGACTCTGAGGCCGGGGCAATGGGTAAAGATCGATTCGCCGCTCTGGCTGTGATACACGGCGCCACCGGTGAGATAGCCGCCGACGGCCACGCGCAATACTGCCGGCGATTTGAAGGCGCCGTTGGAGCGCCAACGCATGACGCAAAGTTCGTCGCGAATTTGCATCATGGCCGGCCAGATGTAGTCGAAGAACTGAATTTCGGCCACGGGCTTAAGGCCGCGGGTGGCCATCCCGATGGCGCGTCCGACGATGCTGGCCTCCGCAAGAGGCGTGTTGAAGACGCGGTCGGCTCCGTACTTGCGCTGTAGTCCCGCGGTGGCTTTGAAAACGCCGCCTTTGCCTTTCACTTCGCGCAAATTTTCTTCGCGGCTGGCGTCGGCTACGTCTTCGCCAAAAACAGTGATGCGATCATCACGGCCCATTTCATCGAAAAGCGTGGTGGCCACCATTTCGACCATGGTCTTTGGAGCGCCGTGCGATTGCGGCTGCGCAGCGAAGGCTTGCGATGTGGGATCGATGTCCGGCGAATATACGTTTACAAGAATGGAAGAGACTTCCGGCGGCTCGGCGGCAAGTGCTTGATCGGCGGCTTCGCGGACTTCGCGATCGACTTCCGCTTCCAACGATTCAATTTCCTTTTGATCCATCAAGCCTTCACGGATCAGGAAAAGTGAAAATTTTGATAGCGGATCGCGCCGGGCTTCGACCTCTCGCTCTTCGGGCGTCTTGTACAATTTTTCATCGTCGGAAAGCGAATGCGAGTAAGGGCGCGTGACATGCGCATGAACAAGGGCAGGCCCGCGGCGTTCGCGCACGTAACGGACCGCTTCCTTGCAGGTGGCATAGCTTTCCAGAGGATCGGTGCCATCGCATTCGGCAACGTGCAGGCCCGGGAAGCTTTTCACCAGACGCGAAATACTGCCTCCGGCAGTCTGTACTTCGACTGGAACAGAAATCGCATAGCCGTTGTCTTCGACGAGATAGAAGAGCGGCAGCTTTTTCGCGCATGCGGCGTTCAGAGATTCCCAGAATTCGCCTTCGCTGGTAGCGCCGTCGCCGGAGGAGACATACACGATTTCTTCCGGCTCATGATTTACGAATTGGCCGAGGGGAGCGCGCTTTGCCTGCTGCAGCGCTTTGGGGTGATGCTCATAATACTGCGTGGCTTCCGCGGCGCCGACCGCTTGTACGTACTGGGTGCCGGTACAACTGGATTTACTGACGATATTCCACTTGGGATGGCCCCAATGCGACGGCATTTGGCGGCCGCCGGAGGCTGGATCATCTTTGGCTCCCACGCCTTGCAGGAGCGTTTCCAGCGGCGTGACGCCGAGGGTCAGGCACAGTGCGCGGTCGCGGTAGTAGGGATAAATCCAATCTACGCCGGGACGAAGAAGTAACCCCGCAGCCACGGTGATGGCTTCATGCCCTGCGCTGGAAATCTGAAAATAAATCTTATTTTGCCGCTTGAGTTGGATTTCCCGGTCGTCCAACCGCCGGGAAAGAAACATCGTGCGGTACATGCGAATCAGGGTTTCGCGGTCGAGACCCTGATATTTCTGCGATTCCGCTTTGGCTGTCTTCAAGCGCGTTTGCACTGCCATCCGGTCTTACCTCATCGGAGAAATGGGAGTGATTCGGGCCGCCGAACCTGGATTATACCGGAGGGGGGTTCCGGCGAGGCAACAGAACCTCTGTCGCCTTGTGCAAAACCAGAGTACTAGGCCAAATCTTCGAACTGCTTTTCCGTGTCCGCAAATTTTACTTCCCCCGGTTTTACGACCACCGGAGAAGCCTCACGGAAAGGCTCTTCGGTGGGGATGCGATCCACCCAACGCTGCTCGGAAAGTTTTTCATGGCCGGAAAAACCGAGGCGAACGATTAGGCGAATGTCTTCGTTGGAGGCGGGCGCGGCTTCGGTTTCCGTTACTGTACCGGCTTTGGCCGCGGGATTTCCTTTTCCCTTGGCTTTGGCGGGTTTTGCGTCCTCGTCGTCCGAAGTAACTGTAATCGCGGCTACAGGAGTTCGCTCCAGTTTGTAAATGAGCTTTTTGTCGAGGCGGAATGCCTGCTTCCAGGTCTCTAGCTTGTGCCGAGCCTGCTGCGCCTTTTCTTCGTCCTTGGCAAACTCAAACAGCATGTAAATGTGGGCCATAAAAACAGTGTGCGACCGGGCCGCAGGCAAGTCAAGAAACCGGACACCTATCAAATATGGCCAAATTGGCGGGTAGCCGGCCCACAAACAAAATTGACATGAAAAAGACACTCCGGCGGCGAAACTGCGGTAAGATTCCAGGTCTACAATGAAGAATTTGCGTCCATTTCCTATCGCTCCAGGAAGCAAATGGGGCGCGTGGATGTGCCTAATTGCGGCAGTGCTGCTGTGGACTCCACTGTGGGCCGCGGCGTGGCAATCGGCGCAGATGGGTTGCTGCGACCGTGGAATGTGTTTGGCGGTGGACCACGCGAAGCAGCACCACCATTCGGCACCCTTGACCTCGGAAAGATCGATGACCTGCGAGCACCGGGGCGATGGAATGAGCCAGTGCGCCATGTCCTGCTGCCAAACGGAATCCCACGTTTTCGTGGCGTCTATCGTTTTCGTATTGCCGGCGGCACCGGTTCTGGCGCGCTCGCCTTATTTTGAGGCGCCGGTAACTGTCAGCGCCCAGCGCGAAATTCTTTCTTCGGTCGCACCGCCCCATCGCCCCCCGCGTCTGATTCCCTCCTGAATTCATTTTCATCTCCTGGTCTGACCGGTTCACCTGTTCGGGGGACATCGCATCCGCCGCGGTTCGGTTGGCGGCACAGTTTCGGGAGGATTTCGTGGTTCAAAGGTTTTTGCTTGTGGTAGGAATCTTCGCTCTTTGCGTGAGCACGGCGTTTGCTACGGTTTTCGGAAATGTGCGCGGAGTGGTGCATGATCCGCAGCACCGGCCGGTTGCCAACGCCACAGTAAAGATCAAGTCGGCAACTTCGGACTGGAACGAGACGATGCAATCCGATCAGGACGGGTTGTTTTCGTTTAACGCCTTGCCCGTCGGAGATTATGCGGTCAGCGTGACAAAAGCGGGGTTCGCGGAGGAACAACAGTCCGTAACGGTGGTCGCAGATTCCTCACCGACACTGCATTTTCAGCTCAGTATTGGCACCGTTAACCAGACGACCACTGTCGTCGCAGCGTCGCCGTTACAGGTCGAAGGCATCGATTCCGTGACGCCTACGACCCTGGTTGATCGCCAGGATATTGCGGAAACGCCCGGCGCCGACCGCACGAACAGCATGGCCATGATTACCGATTACGTGCCAGCAACGTATGTCACTCACGATATGTTACACATGCGTGGTGGTCACCAGGTGAATTGGCTGATCGACGGTGTGCCTATACCAAACACCAACATCGCTACGAACCTTGGTCCGCAAATCGATCCGAAAGACATCGATTATCTGGAAGTTCTCAGGGGTAGTTACGAGCCGGATTACGGCGATCGCACCTACGGAATGTTCAATGTGGTGCCGCGGACAGGCTTTGCCAGCAACAATGATGGGGAACTGGTGTTGAGCCTGGGGAATTGGTGGCAAACCAACGACCAAATCAATTTCGGAAGCCACACGGACCGTTTCGCGTACTATGCCAGCTTGAACGGCAATCGCAGCAACTACGGGCTGCAGACTCCGATCGGAGAAGTGGTCCATGACGCGGAAAACGGGTTCGGCGGATTCGCTTCGTTCATTTTCAACATGAATCCAAACAACCAGCTCCGCCTGGTCACTTCTTTGCGCCAGGATTATTACCAAATTCCGATCGATCCTTATTCCAACTCACCGGGAAACCAGGTCTATCCCAGTTACGGTCTTCGCGACGGGGAGCACGAAACCGACGGCTATGTGGCGTTTTCCTGGGTTCATACTCTCAATTCCAATTTTTATTTTACGATTTCTCCCTTTTATCACTACTCCGACGCCCACTACAAAGCCTCACCAAACGACGTTCCCGTAGTTAGCAATGTAAATCAAACTTCCAATTACGGCGGTCTGCAAGCCTCCTTCAACGCCATGGTCTGGAAAAATGAAATCGAAGGGGGCGTGTACGGCTTCGCTCAAAATCAGAGCAACTACTTCTATAACTTTTTTCAACCTTGCGTATTACCCTGCTCGCCCGCGAACAACCCCTCGATTTCCGCTGCTGCGATCACGGGAGGTGTTGAAGAGACATTCGTCGGCGATAAATTCAAGGTGACGCCGTGGCTTACTCTGATCGCCGGATTTCGCCAAACGCACTTTACTGCGGACATTATCGAGAATGCCGTGGATCCGCGCTTCGGCGTTGCCGTCCAGGTGCCGAAACTCAAATGGATCTTTCACGCCTTCTACGGGAAATATTACCAGCCGCCGCCGCTTTTGACGATTACCGGGCCACTTCTGGAGTTGGCGGCGGGCCAAAATTTTACTTTCGCTCCTCTCCACGGAGAGAGAGACGAAGAACACCAGTTTGGCGTCACCATTCCGTTTCGTGGGTGGGCCCTCGACGCCGACAATTATCAAACTCTGGCGTCCAACTGGCTCGACCATAACAATATCGGCGAATCCAACATTTTCTGGCCGATCACCTGGTATTCGGCGCTAATCCAGGGCTGGGAACTCACGCTACGGTCGCCTCGCCTTTGGCATCGCGGTCAGTTTCACCTCGCCTACGCCAACCAGATTGCTAAGGCAACATCCCCCATTACGGGGGGATTGATTTGCCCTCCACCCGTGTCGCCAACCTGCGGGCTCGATATTCCGCCCGGATATTCGCCTGTCGATCACGATCAACGCAACACGCTGAACTTTGGCTTCATCAGCAACCTTCCGTGGCAATCGTTCGCGTCGTTCAATGTCTATTACGGCTCGGGTTTCACGAATGGAATGCCAGACGCCCAATATCCCGGTGCTTATCTGCCGCAGCACACAACCTTTGACATTGCTCTCGGCAAATCGTTCGGTGAGAAATATAGTCTTTCCGTCGATGCGGTGAACGTAGCAAACCGCCGCGTGTTGCTGGACAACAGTTTGACGTTCGGGGGATTTCACTACAACGATCCACGGCAAATTTATGCGGAATTCCGTTACCGTTTCCACTTTTGAGGAGATGTAATGAAGGAAATTACTCAGTTCGCTGGGCTTGTACTGGCGATGGCGCTGGCGGGATGTTCGTCGGCGCCAGCGAAACGCTATCCGTTGCAGGCCGAAGTAATTTCGGTTGAGGCGCCGCGAGGATTAATTGTCGTAAAACATGGAGAAATTCCCGGGTTGATGCCGGCGATGACCATGCAGTACTCGGTGGCGGATCCAAAACAGATTGAGAATCTGCAGCCCGGAGACAAAATCACGGCGGAGCTTGTCGTGAGTGAGAGTAAAGGCCGGCTGGAGAAAATCGCGCTCGTCAGCAAGGGCGACCGGAAGCCATCGGCCGGAACGTCTCAGCACATTCCCGATTAAGATACTGTGCCGGACTACGCGCTACTGAACCAGGACGGCAAAACCATACATCTTCGCGATTATCGCGGACTCGCGGCGCTGAAACCAAGTCTCTTTGCTGTGGGACACGGCCCCGCGCTCATGGCGCCGTCCGCGCAAATGGATCGAGCCGTGGAGGTCGCTTTCCAACAACACCCATCGCAAATTCCAAAATAGTTCTGGCCCGGGTTTGGGTTGCGACGCCACTGCCATTATCGCAAGTGCAGCCGCTTCTTTTGTTGCGTGGCTGATTCGGTGTCCATTAGACTGGAACAGATATTCCGAATTAGGCGATGGAGTTCGCCATAACCGCCTCGGTTTTCGCGTCGAGGCTGATTACTCCTGGCTGCCGCGCGGCACCAGGAGTTTTTTTCTATACTGCGCCGGAGCCGGATTGGAGACGCTTTGCGTATTTTGCTGATTGCGTTGTTTGGGGCTGTGGGAACGTTAGCGCGGTATAGCTTGCAGGGCCTGGTTCAAATCAAAATGGCCAGCACGTTTCCGTACGGGACCTTGCTCATCAATCTAACTGGCTGCTTTTTTCTGGGACTCATCGGGCAACTGACTTTGAATCGCATCATCGTTCCCCCGGAATGGCGCATGGCCATCGCCGTGGGATTTTTTGGCGGCTACACTACCTTCTCCAGCTTCGGCTGGGAAACCGCGAAGATGTTTGAAGCCGGCGAATGGCTTCGCGCTTCCACCTACGTCGCCACCAGCGTAGTGTTGGGCCTGCTTCTCTCCGTGGCCGGGATTCGCCTGGCCAATCGCTTCTAGGAGCGCCGCAATGACCCACGAGAAATTCGAAGGTGAACGCACGCTGATGCGCATCCACATCGGCGAGTCCGACAAATGGCATGGCAAACCGCTGCACGAAGCCATCGTGATGATGTTGCGTAAAGAAGGTTTTCCGGGGGCAACGGTATTGCGCGGCGTTGGCGGCTACGGCGGTTCCAGCATTTATCACACGGATAAATTATTGCGCCTTTCACAGGACCTTCCGATTGTCGTCGAAGTGGTCGAGGCGCAGGAGCGCATCGATCAAATCCTGCCGCAACTGGATGAAATGGTGGAAGGCGGCCTGGTGACGCTGGAGAAAGTGCGCGTCATTTTGTACCGCTCCTCCAAGAAATAATGTTCGAGCGGGCGGCCTTTTTCGGGAGTTTGGATGCGTGAAAAACGGCCCGCTTCAGAAAGCCGTTCGCTACTTAGATCCGGCCACACGGTACACTCTTCCCATGGCTGAACCCGCCAAATCCAAAAGCTGGCTGACGCGCACTGTGCTTGGCGTTGGACTGACTAGTTTGTTTAGCGATTGGAGCCATGAAATTGCTACGGCGGTGCTGCCGGCGTTTTTGGCTGCGATAGGGGCTGGGCCGGGGTGGCTTGGTGCGATTGAGGGTATTGCCGATGGACTTTCGAGCTTTGCGAAACTTGGCGCGGGGCATTACACGGATCAACTGACGAGGCGTAAACCTTTGGCTGTATTTGGCTATGCGTTTACGGCACTGGCTACGGCTTCGTTTGCTTTTGCTACGCACGCTTACCAGATTCTGATTGGCCGGACCGCTGCGTGGCTGGGCCGCGGTGTGCGTTCCCCCGCGAAGAAGGCGTTGCTAGCGGCGGACGTTCCGCCATCGGCGTATGGACGCGTGTTTGGCCTCGAGCGTTTGATGGACACGATTGGCGCCATCGTAGGCCCGCTGACGGCGCTCTGGCTGCTCCAAGCCACACACCATAACTATCGCGCGGTGTTTTTGTGGACGCTGCTTCCTGGAATGGTGGCGGTGGCGAGTTTCTGGCTGCTGGTGCGCGAAAGGCCGATCGAGGCGCGAAAGAGGCAGTCGTTTCTCACCGGCTTACGCGCGCTGCCGAAAACATTTCGCCAGTTTCTGCTCGGCGTGGGCGTGTTCGGTGCGGGAGATTTTTCGCACACCTTGCTGATTCTCTACGCCACACGCATGCTTGCGCCGTCAAAAGGCATGGCCGCAGCAGCCAGCATCGCCGTGGGGCTCTACACGTTGCACAACGTTTTTTACGCGGCTTCGGCTTACTTGAGCGGCTGGATCAGTGACCATGTGCCACATCGTAAGCTCGTGCTCGCGGCCGGTTACGCGCTCGCCGGCGCGACCGCCATTTTGCTGACCGCGGCACCGCATCAGCTGTGGCTGCTCGCCGAGATTTTTGTACTTGCCGGACTGTACGTCGGCACGGAAGAAGCGCTGGAAGATTCTCTGGCGGCGGAATTGATCCCCAAGGAGCAACACGGAATGGCATTCGGCACACTCGCGGCAGTAAATGCCGTGGGTGATTTTCTTTCAAGCGTCGTTGTCGGGTTCTTGTGGTCCGCCGTCTCCGTACGTGCGGCTTTCTCGTTCTCCGCCGTTTTGTTCTTTCTCGGAGCTTTCATCGTGCTGCGACTGCGGAGATAGCGCGGGCGTCTGATCGGCCAGGTAACGCTGCGCTTGCCTCTGCGAGACCAACATGCGGCGCCGCACCTCTGCCAGCAAATATTTCCGCAGATTTTCGGCGACTACTCCCGGCTCCGCGAGCACGCGCAAATCGTTCACCGTAAGCTGCGGCAAAAACCCCAAAATAATCGAAATCGGTGTGGACGAATTCCGCACGATCGCTAGGCGGACGTTGTAACACTGCGACCATTTGCGATGATTCGCCAGTGCCTGCACCACCGCGACCGGCACTTTTTCCCGCGCCAGCGCCTTCAACACCTGTGCTTCCGTCAAATATGGATTTTCGAGCGCGATCGGCATTACTTGCGCGTGGCCGTCGGCGACCAGTGCGCCAGCGACGCGACTTGGCCCACGCCTGGCCAGCGTGATTTTCTGGCCGAGCGGCATTTGCGGCAGCCGCGCGACAATCTGTTCCTGCGCGTAGCGCTTGAGCTCTTCGGATACCGCCGGAGAAAGCGTGAACTGCACCAGATCCATCAAATAAAGATCCTTCAACAGGCGCAGAACCACCAGCCTGGGCGTGCGCGGATGGAGCACGAGACTTTTCTTCACCGCATAACTTTTCAAGAAAGCTTTCCGCCTGCCGATTTCTTCCAGAATCTCGGTCGGCAGATCTTTGCGTGATAGCAGCAGGGTCAGCTTGGTTTCGTCGAACGCCGGATTATCCAACAGGGCCATCAGAACCGCAGGCACAGGGTGATAGATCAAGGCGTTGAGATCTTCGCCGGTGGCCGTCCGCGCACGCGCTGCTTCCTTTTCTACCTCCACCGCTTATGCCCCTTCTTCGGCCGGCGCCAACAGAACACGCAAAGCCAGCCGTGCGGCGGCCTGCGCTGCGGTCACCACCAGCGCGCCAAACTCCGCTTTGGGTGCGGCGGCGCGCAGCCGGTCATCCAGCAATTTGTCAAAATATGCCGAGCGGCCCACCATGCCGCCGCTCTTTACCAGCAGGTATCTCTCATCGTCCAGTTGCAACCGTTCACTCAAATCCAGCACCAACCCGGCAAGCTCCTCGGCGGCGTCCTTCAACAGCGCCCGGGCTTCACCGTCTCCTTCATCGGCGGCGGCGGTTACCACCGGGAAAATTCTTGGAAACACTTCGTCGGGCACACGGTAGACACGGAGCTGCAAATCTTCCCAATCCGTGGCGCGCAGATCTTGCAAAATGCGCGCCGCTAAAGGCGAATCAGGCATGCCGCGGTCTGCCGCGCGTAATGCAGCAATCGCGGCGCGGCGCCCAACGTCATACGCGCTGCCTTCGTCGCCAAGCAATGGCCCGTGGCCGCCGACGCGAATCACCTGGCCGGTCAGATCGCGCCCGACGGCAGCGGAGCCGGTGCCCGCAATCAACACGATGGCGCGACCTTCCCCGGTAGCTTCGAGCGTCAAGTCCAGATCCGTGCAGACGTGCACTACCTGCGAGGGGAATTCTTCCGCCAGCAGCTTCTTCATTTTGCGCTGCGATTCTGGCTGTGCCGTTCCCGCCAGACCCGCGCACACCGCCTGAACGTCGTTAAGCGAGAGCTTGGCGTTCTGGATCGCGGTGCGGCCTGCTTCGCAAACCGCTGCCAGCGCGCCGCCAAATCCGACACGCATGGGATTCGAAGGACCGCTGCGCCCTTCAGCACGCACCAGGCCCGCCTCATCCATCAACACGCACTCCGTCTTGGTGCCCCCACCGTCAAAACCGAGCACAAATCGCATACCCAAAGGATACGTGAGTTAGGGCGCTGTAGCGTAATGGCGCAAGCCTAGGTGCTGAATCAGTTCGGATTTCACGGCATCGCCGGGTGTGGCTCCTTGACGCTCCTTGCTTCCGACACTATCCTCGACTGGCTTCGCTGCGAGAGCTCGCAACTTTGCGAAGCCGGAGCTTGATGCGCATTCATCCGGTCGACCTGATCATCGTCATTGCCTATCTCCTGGGCGTCACACTTCTGGGCCTTCGCTTCCGCCAGCAACAGCACAACGTAAAGGATTATTTTCTGGGAGGCCGCAGCACTCCCTGGTGGGCTCTGGCGCTCTCCATTGTGGCCACGGAAACTTCCACGCTGACCATTATCGGCACGCCAGCGATTGCTTATGCGACTAATCTCACTTTCCTGCAACTGGTATTCGGCTACATCGTTGGGCGCTTTTTGATTTCCCTGTTGTTCCTTCCTGGATACTTTCGCGGCGAATACCTTACGGCTTACGCCTTGATCGAAAAGCGCTTTGGCAAGAAAATGCGGGCGGTCGCCGCGTTGACGTTCCTGGTCACCCGTACTTTGGCGGAAGGTGTGCGTGTTTCCGCTATTGCGTTGGTGATCAGCGTGGCGCTCGGAACTTCCGAACGGCTGGCGGTGTTCGTCGTGATTGCGCTCACGATTCTGTACACATTCGAAGGAGGCATGAAGGCGGTAATCTGGACGGACGTAGCACAATTTTTGCTTTACCTCGCCGGAAGCCTGGTCACACTAGGACTTTTGCTGCACAGAATCCCGGGAGGCTGGCATGAGGTCACGCAGGTTGCCGCGCTTAACGGGAACAAATTGCAGCTTTTGGATTTCCGTTGGAACCTGGCCAGCAACTATACGTTTTGGTCCGGCGTGATTGGCGGCGCTTTTCTCACCATGGCTACGCACGGCACAGACCAGACCATCGTGCAGCGGCTGCTTGCCGCTCGCAACCAGCGGGACAGCAGTCGGGCTATTATCGCCAGCGGCTTCATCGTCCTTTTCCAGTTCACCGTCTTTCTCCTCGTTGGCGTGTTGCTTTTTGTATTTGCGCAGCACACTCCCTTGCTTGCACCCGGTGATCGCACCGATCGGATTTTGCCGCTCTTCCTGGTTCGCGAGATGCCGAGCGGCTTAGCCGGCCTGCTCCTGGCTTCGATTCTCGCCGTCGCCATGTCCAACGCCAGCGGTTCGCTCAATTCTCTCGCTGCCTCCAGCGTGATGGACTTGAACGCCTTGCGTGGCCGTCCGATTGATCCCGCAAGATTCTTGAAACTTTCCCGGCGTATGACGCTCGTTTGGGGCGTGATCCTGATATTTTTCGGACTGGTGCGTTGGGAACACTCACTGCTCGAAACCGGTTTGGCCATTGCTTCGTTGCCCTTTGGCAGCCTGTTGGGTCTATTCCTTCTCGGCACGCTCGATTCGCGGGCAAATTCGAAAGGCTGCCTGGTCGGAATGTTCGCGGGTCTCGCGGTGGTTCTGTCAGTATATTTTGGTACTAACGTGGCCTACACGTGGAATTTTTTAATTGGGTCGTGCGTCACCTTCGCAGTGGGCTCCTTGATCAGCCGCGCCTTTCCTGGGCAACATGCTCACGCTTGATGCTTATACATTCCGCGATGGTCTACACTCATTTGCCATGAACCTGCCTGGAGAGGGAACCGCATGAGTGCAAAGCGTCTGGAACTTGTGCGCGGCCTGGGGCCGTGGGCGTCGGCGGCCATCGTCGTGGGCACGATGGTCGGCACCGGCATCTTCCTGAAGCCCGCCGAGATGGCGCGCGAGGGCCGCTTTGTTTCTATCGTGTTTGCCGCGTGGATTATTGGCGGGCTGCTCTCCCTTTTTGGCGCGCTGGCCTTTGCGGAACTGGGCGCCGCGATTCCTGAAGCTGGCGGCGAATATGCTTATCTGCGGCGCGGACTCGGCCCTGCCTGGGGTTTTATGTTTGGCTGGATGCACTCGATCGTGGGACGGCCTTCCTCCACTGCGTCCATCGCTGCCGGGATGATGCGCTTCCTTGGGTTCTTTTTGCCTGCGGTGGCCGCTCCGCTTTTCACCGTGCATATCGCGATTCCCGGGCTGACCAACTGGATCCATCCCTACGATTTTGTTTTCACGTGGGCGCAGCCGTTTGCGGTTTTCTGGCTGCTGGCGATGACTGGCGTGAATTACCTTGGCGTCCGCCTGGGCGGCGAAGTGCAAGTTTTGCTGACGAGTATCAAGGTGCTTAGCATTGGGCTGATCATTGGGGTTGCGTTTCTTCTTCCGAGCCCTGGCCCGCACCCTGCCGATCCAGTATGGCCGGTTTCCGGCAGTGGCGGGTTGCTCACTGCATTTCTGGCAGCGCTGGCTGCGGCACTGTGGGCTTACGACGGTTGGGAGGATCTGAACCTGGTTGGATCGGAGGTGAAAGATCCACAACGCAATTTTCCGCGCGCGTTGGTTGGAGGAGTTTCGTTCGTCGCGCTGATGTATTTGCTCTTCAATGTCGCGTGCCTGAAAGTTTTGCCGTTTGGCACCGTGGCAAATTCGCAGCATGTTGCGTCCGATGTTGTCGAACATATTGTCGGCCATGGAGTGGCTTTGTGGATAACGCTGGCCATGGTGCTGTCTGCGCTTGGATCGATGAATTCCTCGATCCTCAGTGGCGCCCGAGTGCCCTATGCGATGGCGCGCGACGGAATTTTCTTTAAAATTGCCGATGGCATTCATGCCAAGTACCGCACGCCCGGACGCGCGCTGATTTTCCAGGTCGTGCTCACGAGCGTGATGGCGCTCACTGGAACATTCGAAGAGCTGACCAACCTTTTTATTTTTGCGGGTTGGATTTTCTATGGACTAGCGGTGGTAGCGTTGTTTCGCTTGCGCAAATACGAACCCGGGCTGGAACGGCCTTATCGTTGCTGGGGCTATCCGTGGGTTCCGGGAATGTTTCTTGTGGGAGCGCTGGTGCTGACGCTTAATCTTTGGTGGGTTCGGCCTGGCAGGTCGACGATCGGATTGGTACTGATCCTCGCGGGGTCGCCGTTTTACCGGTATTGGACAAACCAAAGAAGGGGCGAACCGGGATCCGATCAACTTGCGCTCAACGATAATTCACAGTGAGAGATGCACCCACCGACTACAGGTTCTGGCTGTATGTACTTAGATCGGGTTTGCGATTGTAGCGCTGTTCTTCTATCGCTATCCTATTCGGACGCCCCGCGAGTTTCGTGTTCCTGCTTCATCAATGTGTCCGGCAATTTGCAGCGAGGACAAGGGTGTTCGTCCAAATGTGGAATGGAGGCCTTATGTGCCCCATAGAGGTGACCTAATTGCATTCAACTACAATGGTGAAGCGGCAAAGTTTCTCAGGAGCCTAGGGCGCCGGCGGCTGTGGATCTTGTGTTCGGAGAAAATTCGCTGATTGGCAGCAGGACGGATTGTACCTTTTTGCGGACGTGCACGCCGGGGTGCATCGCTTTGGCCATCGCTTCGATTCCGGTTATGAGCCGTCCTGCTGGCCGCGAGACGACTCCGTTGGCATCCAGCGTGAAGATGCGGCCATCGCGGACCGCCGGAATGCTCTTCCACGTATCCGAGAATTGCATGGATAGATATTCGTTGCGGGCTTGCTGCGCTGTGTAACCGCAGGGACCGATAAAAATAACGTCGGGCTCGGCGTTCACAATTTCTTCCAACGTTACCCGCCGCGACGGCACTTTCACTTTGCCCAGCGCGTCAATTCCACCCGCGTGCGAAATCATTTCGGGCACCCAGTGCCCCCCGATGTAGAACGGATCCAGCCATTCCAGCAACACCACACGCGGACGGTGCGTTATCTGCGCCACGGCCACATCGATTTGCGCCAGACGCTCTCCGATTTTTTCCACGAACGACTGCGCGCGCTCCCGCCGGCTTGTAGCTTCGCCAATCCACAAAATATCTCGCCACACATCGCCCAGGTCCAGAGGGTCGAGGCTGAGAACTTCGGGGCGTTTGGAAAGGTGTGCGAGCGCTGCGGCCAACTCATCCGGCGTGGCGGCGCAAACGTGGCAAAGCTCCTGGGTGATGATCAGGTCAGGTGCGAGCGATTCCAGAATATCCTTGTCGACGCCGTAGATCGATTCGCCGCGCTCGACGTGTTCGCGCACCAGACGATCCGTTTCCGCGGGACTAACATCTTGGGGCAGGCGCGAGTGGACAACGCAGGTCTTTGTTTTGGCGCGCGGAGGAAAATCGCATTCGTGGCTGACGCCCACGATTTCTTCGTCAAACCCCAGGGCAAACAGGGTTTCCGTGGCGGAGGGCAGCAAAGAGACTATGCGCATCACGCGACTCTAACACAAAATCGTGTGTCAGGGCGCAAGCTAGGATCTGCGAAGATACGCAGAGCAGTATGCAGTTCAGCTTTTCTGCTTCACGATCCACTGAAAGGCGATATCGCCCAGATGCAGCGCTGCACCCGGTAAGACGACCCAAGTGATTACGGCCGGCCAGAATCCAATCGTTTTCAGTTGGTGGGAGAGCGGGTGGTTTATAAACAACGCGCCGATCAGCAACGATAGCATCACCACTACCATAACCAGCGCGGGAAACGCACTCGAAAGGTGGATCGCTACGCGGCCGCCGTGCGCGCGTCGCGCGAGGAACGCTCCAAGCGCGCCGAACACCGGTAGTCCAAGTAACCACGGAACGTACAAAAGGATTGCGGACGGCCCTAGAACGACTGGGTGAACGCCCATATATTCCAGACCGGCAAAGAACACGGCCGACCCGAACAATGTCACTATGCCGGGAACCCACAGCTGACTCACACGATTTTCCATCGAGTCCTCCTTCTTCGCCGACATGACTCCTGAGCGCAATTTCTTCCAATTCCCTGCTTGCGCGCGGGTCTGCAGATCCGCCTGTTCTTCCGACAGTCCGCTCGAACGCAACTTCTCATAGGTCTCTTCCAAATGAGCGGCCAGCTCTTGCGCGACTCCTTCGAACTCTGCGCTGTTGAGGTGCATCGGACCGAGATTTTCAAGGACATACCTTTGCCAATCACGCATGAGTCACCTTGGCGACGCGACGCAGCGCACGGAACAAATCGGCCCATTCGGCCCGCATAGGCTTCAGCATTTTTTGGCCTCGGGACAGGATCCGGTAGCAGCGGCGACGCTTCCCATTTGCTCCGGTTTGCCATTCGCCACGCAGCCAGCCGCGACGCTCCATCCGATAGAGCAGCGGATACAGTGCCGCGAGGGTGTAACGCAGCGCGCCGCCGGATTGCTCTTCGATGCGCCGCCCGATTTCGTAGCCGTGCAGCGGTCCGCCCTCGAGCACGCTGAGCACCGCAAGTTCCGCCGTTCCCCTTTTCAATTCAGTTCGAATCATAGCGCAGCCTCTTATATGTAAGTGTCTTATATAATAGAGCCTATGTCAATAGAACTCGTTTGATCGATTTGCTCGGGTCGCACCTGTGGCGCTGGCTCTGCGGGTCAGCTTACTTGTAGAGGAAATACTTGCGGCGTATTTGGTCGAAGGCTTCCAGGGCTGGGGCCCAGGTTGCGGTGATTTGTTCGGGCGGTGTTCCGGCTTTTAATTGTTGGACGGTGGCGTCGTTCCCCAGCAGGACGATCGTTTTGCTTACGTCGAAATGGTCTGGGTACATTTTCTGGAGCAGGGCGGCGATTTCCAGCCCCACGCGCATGCTGCGAACCGCTTCGCGATCGGTGACGTGAATGCCCACGCCGCCGCAATGCTGTCCCGCGTACAACCCACTGACCGGAATGTACGGCTGGTTGGCAAACCGCACGCCCGGCAGATTCCGCGCATTCAAAGCCTCCGCCACTTCGTCGCCATTGATCCACGGCGCGCCAAACTCTTCGAAGGGCGCTTCGGTCCCGCGCCCGACGGATATTCCTGCGTTCTGGAGAATCTCCAAACCCGGATAGAGAATCGCGCCTTTCAAGGTGCGCAGATTGGGTGATGGCGGAAGCCAGCGAATGCCGGTGTTTTCGTAAAAATAATTGCGATGCCAGTTTTTCATAGCGACCACATGGAGCTCGCAATTGATGTGGTTCTCTGCGTTGAACAATTGCGCCAGTTCGCCGATCGTCAGCCCGTAACGCACGGGCAACGGATAATAGGCGACGAAGCTGATCTTGTCGGGATCCAGCATCGGGCCTTCCACAATTTCGCCGTTGATCGGGTTTGGCCGGTCGAGCACATAAAACGGAATGCCCTTTTTGGCGGCTTCTTCCATGCAGTAGCCCATGGTCGCAGTGTATGTGTAGAAGCGCACGCCCGCATCCTGGACATCAAAGACAAGGGCGTCAATGCCCTGGAGCATGTCATCGGTTGGCCGCAAATGCTCTCCATACAGGCTGAAAATCGGCAACCCGGTCGAGGCGTCCTTGGACGAAGCGACCTTTTCGTCTGCGTGCCCGGCGATACCGTGCTCGGGGCTGAACAGCGCTACAAGCTGCACACCCGAAGCGTGCGCCAGAAGTTCGATCGTGGTACGGCCCTGAAAATCCTGGCCCGTGTGATTGGTGATCAGTCCTACCCGTTTGCCGCGCAACGGCGCGAATTTTTCGGCCTCCACCACCTCCAGGCCAGTTTGCACGCGCCCAGCATAGTGTTTCGGCGAGCTCTTCTGTTTCTGTGCGCCGAGGGCGCGAGAAGCCATGACCAGCCCACACCCGATCAGTAGCCCAAGCGCCAGCAAAACTTTTCTTCGATCATTACCCAAACTCGACAATGTTTTCATAGTTCCCAATGATATTCTGGAACGTGCTGTTCGCACCTTGATTGTGAGAGCGGAGTGCGCGTGCTATATACAGTCAGGGCACAGGCGAGCGGCCGGGGGAATCATCCAAAAATGAACAGGCGCTACGCCGCACTTTTGCTTTTGCCCATCTTGTTCCTATCAATTATGACAGCCAAGGCTCTCAGTCGCACTCATTCTCCAAACTCGTCGACCACCGCGCAAACGGGCCCGGAATCCACTTCGCCGCTGACGCCGCTCACCCACGAACAAAATAAGTGGGTGGAAGTTTCGCTGCACCAGATGAGCCTGGAGGAAAAAGTCGGGCAACTGCTGTTCACCACCTATCACGGCAGCTTCACAGCGACCGATTCGGATACGTACGTGCGGATGATGCACGACATCAACGACCTCCACGTCGGCGGGTTCATAACCATTACCCACGGTTCGCCGCTTGGCATCGTGAAGGATCAGGCGTATCCCACCGCGGTGCTGGCGAATCAGCTGCAGGCTAAATCTAAGCTGCCGCTGTTGATTGGCGCCGACTACGAGCGCGGCACGGCCATGCGCCAGGATGAAGGCACTTCCTTTCCCACCGCAATGGCGCTGGCTGCTGCAGGAAATCCCAAAGACGCGTACACCATGGGCAAAATCACCGCGCTCGAAGCCCGCGCTGTCGGTGTGCAGTGGATTTACGCGCCGGTTTGTGACGTGAACAATAATCCCGGCAATCCGATTATCAATACGCGCTCGTTCGGGGAAGACCCCGCGCGCGTTGCCGAGTTTGCGAGCGAGTTCATCCGGGGCGTGGAAGAAAACGGAGCGCTGGCCACGGCGAAACATTTTCCCGGCCATGGCGACACGGCGACCGACTCGCACATCGATCTGCCCACGATTAAAGCCGACCGCGACCGCCTGGAGCATCTGGAACTGGTTCCCTTTCGCGCGGCGATTGCCGCCGGAGTTGGCAGCATCATGACCGGGCATCTGAATGTTCCTGCGTTCGAACCCGATCCCAACACGCCGGCGACGCTTTCTTCGAACATTTTAACGGACCTACTACGCAAACAGCTTGGTTTTCAGGGCCTGGTGATCACCGATGCGCTGGATATGGGCGGAATCACAGTGCGCTATGCCCCGGGCGAAGCTGCCGTGCGCGCGTTGCTTGCCGGCTCCGATGCGCTGCTGATGCCGCCAGTGCCGGACGCGGCGTACCAAGCAGTACTGGCCGCCGTGAAATCCGGTCGCATCCCACAGGAGCGGCTGGATGCTTCACTTCGGCGCATTCTGCAAGCGAAGGCCCGTCTCGGGCTGAATAAGGATCGCTTTGTCGACGTTGCTCTGTTGAATGAGAAGTTCGGCAAGACGGCGTGGCAGGAAACGGCTCAGGAGATTTCGGATCGCGGGGTCACTCTTTTGCGCGATCAGCAGCATCTTCTTCCGCTCGATGGAACGAAGCCTACGCGTGGTTTGCTGGTTAGCCTGTATTCCGACCCGGAGCCGTACCCGGGTGAAGATCTTGAGGCTCAACTCCGAACGCGGTTTGATTCGCTTGTCTCGCTGCGCGCGGATACAAAATTCGTTCATGCGGACACGTTGCAGCTACCCCCTGCCGACTCCTACGACCTCGTAGTTCTTGCGCTGTTTGTGCGGGTGAGCGATCGCAAAGGTGACATCGATATTCCGGCCGATCAAGTTCCGCTGGTCGATCAGATCTATAAATCGGGCAAGCCCGTGGTGACGCTCGGCTTCGGGAGTCCTTATCTCATCGAGCGTTTTCCGCAGGCGCAGACGTGGCTCGCTGCATTTGGTATCAGCGATGTTGCGCAGATTGCGATGGCGCGCGCGCTATTCGGCGAAATTCCGGTTGGCGGCCACTTGCCCGTCACCATTCCCGGAGTCGATTTGAAGGCCGGCTTTGGCATCGTGTCGCCGGCCAATCCCATGAAGTTGCAGCCCATGGATGCGCGTGGTGAAGCGCAATTGCAACCCGCGTTCACGGTGATTGAAAACGCCATTGCGGATAAGGCATTTCCGGGCGCTACAGTGGCCATCGGCTATCGCGGCAAAGTTTCCTATCACGCGTTCGGCAAGCTGAGCTACGACAAGGACTCGCCTGCAGTGAAGCTGGACACCATGTACGATCTCGCGTCACTCACCAAAGTGGTGGTCACGACGACGCTGGTGGAAAAGCTGGTCGAAGCCGACCTCGCTTCACCGCTCGACCTGAATGCTCCCGTCGAGCGCTACCTTCCGGAGTGGGCAAGCGGTCCACAACCGGAATGGCGGCACAGAGTTACGGTGATGAATCTGATGACGCACACTTCGGGCTTGCCGCCGTTTAAGGAATATTGGCGTACGTCAACGGGCAAGCAGGATACGCTCAGCAGGATTTTTGTTGAGCCGTTGGAGTATGAGCCGGGCACGAAGGTGGTTTATTCCGACCTCGGCATCATCCTGATGGCAGAAATTATCCAGCGCCTGACCGGCAAGCCCCTCGATCAACTGGCCAACGAATATATCTTCGGCCCGCTGGGCATGGAGGATTCGATGTACAACCCGCCGAAAAAGCTTTGGCCGGAAATTGCGCCCACCGAGATTGACGATCGTTTTCGCCACCGGATGATTCAGGGGGAAGTGCATGATGAGAACGCTTATGCAATTGGTGGCGTTTCCGGACACGCGGGAGTGTTCAGCACTTCGCCAGATCTGGCGGCGTTTTGCCAGATGTATCTGAATGGAGGCATATACGCGCACAACCGCATCGTCAAGCGCTCGACCATTGCAGAATTTATTTTGCCGCAGGCGCTGGCAAAAAATACGCGGACGATTGGCTGGGTGGCTCACTCCGAAAACGGATTTGCCGGCCACTATTTTTCCGCGCACAGTTTCGGACACACTGGTTTCACGGGCACGTCTTTGTGGATCGATCCGGACCGGCAGGTATTCGTTGTGCTGCTGACGAATCGCGTTAATCCTACGCGCGAGAACATGAAGATCGCGCAGGTGCGCCCGGCGTTCCATGATGCGGTGATGAAGGCGCTCGGCTTCGGCGGTGAAGTAAGCCCCTAAGCTGCCGGGTTTCGTAGGGAAACGGCACGCATCGGAAGGCGGGGCTTACGTGAAAAGCTTCTGACGGTAATCCTCGTCGGCTTGTTGGACTTGGTCGAGTTTGCCCAGGTCCCGCCAGTAATATTTATCTGCGCGAAAGCTTTGAATTTTTTCTCCCTGTCCGGCCAAGCGCAAATACAGGTCGATGATGGAAAACACGCCGTTCTCTTTCATCATTCCCAGCAACTGGGGACTGATCATGTGAATCCCGGTGAACGCCAATGCCTTCGGTTTTTCAACCGCGCGCACCAATTCCTCCCTCTTTTCGACCACGATTCGCCGGCCGCACAGTTGCGATTGTTCGTCGAACAGGAGATAGCGCGACGTTTCCCGTTCCTGTACAGCCAGCGTGGATAGAGCGTTGTTCTCGCTCTGCCGCTTTAGCATTTCAGCAAAATCGATGGTACTAATCACGTCCACGTTGTGCAGCAAAAACGGCTCTTCGCTTTTCCCAGCGTCTTCCAGAAAAAACCAGCCGGCCTTCTTCAATCCGCCCCCAGTATCGAGCAACACGCCTTCCGAGGAAATTTCGATCCTCATTCCAAAATTGTTGTTGGCTTTCAGGAAATCCAGAATCGCGGCTGCAAAATGATGCACATTCACGATCACTTCTTCGATACCGAATGATTTCAGCCGCCTGAGGGCGATCTCCAGCAGCGCCTGGCCGCCGATTTCGACCAGTGCTTTCGGCTTGTGATCGGTCAGCGGGCGCAGTCGCGTACCCAGCCCGGCGGCAAGCACCATAGCCTTCATTGGCCGAGTTGCTCCAGCCCCAAATGGCGCAACTCCACTTCCACGCCGTTTCGTCCGCGCAGTCGTTTCGCCAATTGCTCGGCCAGGTACACCGAGCGGTGTTGCCCGCCGGTGCAGCCAAACGACACCATCAAGCTTTTAAATCCGCGCTGTTGATAATTACTGATGCTTGCGTCCACCAACGACAAAACACTGGCAAGAAATTGATGCACACTTTCTTGTTGATTCAAATATTCGATCACCGGCGCGTCTTTTCCAGTGAGCGCCTTGAAGCGATCTTCGCGCCCTGGATTCGGCAAGCTGCGCCCGTCAAAAACAAATCCACCACCATTGCCACTCTCGTCTTTGGGTAGCCCACGGTGAAAGGAAAAGCTGTAAACGTGCACGACGAGATTTTGCGCTTCCGCGGCCAGCCCGAGCAGTTTTTCCGAAGCGAGCATGCTCTGGAACGCATCGGCCAGCGTCGGCAATTCGATCGGCAGTTTTGTATTATGCAGCAGCCAGCGCAAGTTTTTCAGCGCGTACGGCACACTTTGCAGGAAATGGGCCTTGCGTTCGTAGAAGCCTCGAAAACCGTACGCCCCCAGGGCTTGAAGAATTCGCACATAGACGTATGCATAGTAATGACGATGAAACGCTTCACGATCCAGATCGATGAAACTCTCGAGCGAATCCAGATAATCTTCGAGAAGCTGCTGGCGAAGCGCTGGAGGCAAATCGGCCTTGGCGTCATAGAGCAGCGAAGCAATGTCATATTGCAGCGCGCCTTTGCGGCCACCCTGATAGTCGACGAACCAGGGCTTGCCATCGCGAAGCATGATGTTGCGCGACTGAAAATCGCGGTAGAGAAAATAATCACTAGGCGCGGTAAGCAGAAAATCCGTCAGGCGTCCAAAATCGTCTTCCAGCGCCTGCTCGCTGAACGGAATGGCGGCGAGGCGCAGAAAATAGTATTTAAAATAGTTCAAATCCCAGGCGATCGACTGGCGATCGAAGCTTGCGCGCGGATAACAAACGCTGTAATCCAAATCGCGCGCGCCCTCGACCTGAAACCGCGGCAGCACCGCAACGGCTTTCCGATAGGCCTCGCTCACTTCTGAAGCAATAGTTTCCCCGGAGCGGTGATTAGATAGCAGATCAAACAGCGTGGTGTCGCCCAGGTCCTCCTCGAGATACGCACCCTGGCTCAAATCTTCAATGTAGATTTCCGGCACCGGCAATCCGTGCTTGCGAAAATGTCGCGAAAACGATAGAAAAGCGACATTTTCTTCGCGCACGCCGTAGAGAATGCCGACCGCGCTGGTTTTGCCCGCGGAAAGACGAAGGATTTTGCGGCCAGAAGCGCTAAGCGCCCCTTGCAGCGCCTGGATGCGCTCCACCGGCTGGTGGAAATATTCTTCGAACAGTTTTTCGAGCACGTCCATGAATGTTCCGCGCTTTCTTACGTTTTATGCAAGTCGGGGCCTGATTCAGTTCTACCACAGCTGTTTCCCAGGCCAGAATCTCATTCCGGCAGAGTTGCTCTATTCGCCGTCATTTCCTAACGGCCTCACGGCACAGCTATAATTTGAAAATGCCCTTTTCGAACAAGCAGGCCCAACGTAAAAAGCAATTGCGCAAAGAGCAACGCCGCACGGAACAACGTAACCAGGCGTCCAGGAATCTTGATCACATGCCGTCAAAGGAAATCGTGCTGCTGATGAGCAGGGAAGACCACAAGGTGGCGCCGGCGGTCGCGCGAGAAATTCCCGCGATCGCTCGCGCCGTGGATGGCATCGTCGCGCGCATGCAGAACGGCGGGCGTTTGCTTTATGTGGGCGCTGGAACCAGCGGCCGGCTGGGCGTTCTCGACGCTTCCGAGTGCCCTCCGACGTTCGGCGTCTCACCGGAACTTGTGCGCGCACTGATCGCCGGCGGAGCCAGAGCGATCACGCATCCCGTGGAAGGTGCGGAAGACAGCCGAGCGAACGCGCGGCGCGAACTCAACAAAATGGGGCTGAAGAAGACCGATTCGTTAGTGGGGCTTGCGGCCAGTGGCACGACGCCCTACGTTCTGGCGGCGATTGCTTATGCAAAGCGCCGCGGTGCGTTGACCATCGCCGTGACTGCAAATCGTAAATCACCACTGGCCAAAGCCGCGCACATCGCCATTACACCAGACGTAGGTCCCGAAGTTCTTACCGGTTCTACGCGCCTCAAAGCCGGAACCGCACAGAAAATGGTCCTGAACATGCTCTCTACGGCTACGATGGTGCGGCTCGGTCACGCCTACGAGAACCTGATGATCGACCTCACCAAGACAAATCACAAGCTTCGGGACCGCGCCAAGCGAATCTTGATGGAGGCGACGGGCAAAAATGTGTCAGAGGCGGAACACGCTCTGCGTCAAAGCAAACACAATTTGCGCGTCGCGCTGATTATCCTGAAACGCCGCATTTCGGCTGGACGGGCCCTGAAGGAATTGGAAGCTGCCGATGGGGATCTGCGTCGAGCACTGGGCGAATGAACTAGCAACCCAAATGGACAAATTTCGCATTCGCGGCGGCAAACCCCTTCACGGCACGGTGCAAATTGCCGGCGCCAAGAATTCCGCGCTGCCGTTAATGGCGGCGGCGCTTCTCACTGCCGAGCCAGTCACTCTCCACAATATCCCGATCGTGCGTGACATCGTGACCATGGCGAAGCTGCTGGCGTTTATGTCCGCGACAGTTTCCACCACGGAAATTCCGGCGAGCACGTACACCATCCAGTCCAAATCGCTGAACGATGCGGTTGCCCCGTACGAGCTGGTGAAGACGATGCGCGCGTCGATCCTGACGCTAGGCCCGGCCATAGCGCGCTCCGGCATGGCGCATGTTTCTTTGCCTGGAGGATGCGCGATCGGGGCACGCCCCGTGGATTTGCATCTGGCGGCTCTCGAGAAAATGGGCGCAGTGATCGCCACCGAGCACGGATACATTCAGGCGCGGGTGCCGCACGGCGGCCGGCTGACGGGCGCACACATCGTGTTCGAAAAAATCACCGTCACCGGCACGGAAAATATTTTGATGGCCGCGGCGCTGGCCCGTGGCGTAACGACATTGGAAAACTGCGCCTGTGAGCCGGAAATCACGGACCTGATCCACCTGCTGCGCAAAATGGGAGCCCACATTGAGGGCGACGACACCAGCACGCTGAAGATTAGCGGCGTTGAAAAGCTTCATGGCGCAACGCATTCCGTCATTCCTGACCGGATCGAGGCCGGGACTTTTCTGATTGCGGGAGCCATCACGAATGGCGATCTCACCATCGTCAATTGCAACCCCGCTCATCTTGGTGCGGTAATCGCGAAGCTGGAATCGGCTGGGGTACACGTCGAAATCTCAGATGCTTCGACGCTGCGCGTGCGTGATGGACACAAGTTGATTGCCGCCGACGTCATCACCGAAGAGTATCCCGGCTTCGCGACCGACATGCAGGCGCAATATATGGCGCTGGCGACGAAGGCCCAAGGCACTTCCGTGATCACCGAAACAATTTTCGAAAACCGGTTTCTTCATGCGAGCGAAATGGCTCGCATGGGCGCGCACATCACGATTGATGGACGCCGCGCCGTTGTCCGCGGCCCCGCGTCCCTTTCCGGCACGATCGTGCAAGCCTCCGATTTGCGAGCCAGCGCCGGCCTGGTGCTGGCAGCGCTGGTCGCTTCCGGCGAAACAGTGATCGACCGCGTCTATCACATCGATCGCGGCTACGAACGCATCGTCGAAAAGCTCTCTGCAGTGGGCGCGGACATCGAGCGCCTGCATAGTTCAGGGCAGTAAAATCTGAAAAAGCCCTGCCGAATCAATACGCGCGCTGGCCCTGGGCATTGGGCGGCCCGTAACACGGCAAAATTTCGCAAACTCTGATAGAATCCCGCAGTTGCGTCGGAAGCGGATTAGCGGCTGGCTAACGGCAAGCCGCGCACATACCACGGGAGGGATGAAATGCGAAACGCCCAACTTCTCGAAAAGATTGATGCCGCCATCGCCGAAAAGAGCCTGCTGAAGCATCCGTTCTACCAGGACTGGCAGATGGGCAAGCTGAGCCGCCAGGATCTGCAGCTTTATGCGGCGCAGTATTATCGCCACGTGGAAGCCTTCCCGAAACATCTTCGCGTTCTTGCCGCCCGCTCGGAAGGGCCGATTCGCGACATCGTTCTGGAAAATCTGGCGGAGGAAGAGAACCCGCAGAGCCCGCATCCCAAGCTGTGGCGCGATTTCGCCGCCACCCTTGGCGTGAATGAGGAAGACATCATCTGCTGCCCGGCGCTTCCCGGCACGCAGGCTGTGGTTGAAACGTTCCGAGAGATTGTGGGCGATCGTCCGGTGGCGGAAGCGGTTGCGGCGCTCTACGCCTACGAAGCGCAAGTGCCGGAAATTTCCACGACGAAGATTGAAGGCTTGCAGAAATTTTACGGCGTGCAATCGCCGAAGGGTTTGTCGTACTTCACCGTGCACGAACAGGCGGACAAAGCGCATCGCGAAGCGTGGCGCGGCTGGTTGGAAGAGCACGCTCACGGCGATGAGGAGGAAATCCTGGCCACCACGAACGAGGCGCTCGACGCGCTATGGGGCGCGCTCGACGCCGTGCACTGCGCCCACGCCTAGCACAGCAAGCAATAGCCTGAAACCGGTAAGAGCCGCAGGGATCGAGGTTCGCCCTTTACTCTACTTATCCTTCACGCGGCTGATGAACAATTGGATGAAGCGTTCCGCATCCGAGCTTAGACACACACGCGCGTTATTCTGGACTGGCACAACGCCTTCAATTTCGTAGTGATCGCCATGGAGCACGTTGTTTTCGTAGGAGCCCATGCGGTTCGCAACGGTTTCGCCGCGCGTAAATTCGCCCCTGGTCTCAACGTCCACGTGCATATCCTTCGTCTTCACCAGCGTCAGATCGATCACCACGCCCACCGCCAGCGGATCGTACATGGCCGCGCCGTCCCAGCCATTTTTCTCTGACCGCTCGATGTAAAACCTCACGATTTTCGAGGCTACATCGTTTTCGGGGCCGTGACCTGCTTCCAATTGTGCTAGATGGTTGCGTTCAATCAAGGTGCGCTCGCCTACATCGGAACCGACCATGGTCACCATCCAACCGGCGTTGAACACGATCTGCGCGGCTTCTGGATCGCCGAAGATGTTCGCTTCGGCGGCGCCGTTCACGTTTCCGCCGTTCAGCGAACCGCCCATAATCACGACGTTTTTCACCAGGCCGACGATGGAGGGATCTTTCGAAACCGCCAACGCGATGTTGGTCAGCGGCCCGACCGGAATCAATGTGATTTCGTGCGGGTATTTGTGCACTAATTCGATAATCAGATCGGGACCGAAACGCGGATCAGCCTTGCACTTCGGCGCCGGCAGCTCGATATCCGCCAAGCCATTCTTGCCGTGCCAGTACAAAGCCGTGTAGGTCTTCTGAATCAGCGGCTGGTGCGCACCTCCGGCCACGGGAATATCGCAGCGTCCCGCCAGGCTAACGAGCTTCAAGGCGTTTTCGAGCCCTTGTTTAGCAACCACGTTTCCCGGCACCACCGTGAGCGCCTCCACTTGTAGCTCCGGCGAATTTAGCGCCAGCAAAATGGCTAACGCATCGTCTGTTCCAGGATCCGTGTCAATAATCACTCGCTGCTTTTGCGCCTGCGCCCGCGCAGGCATAGCCGCCAACAATGCGATTCCGATAGTCACAAATATTCGTCGCAGATTCATGAACAGTCCTCTCGGTTCGGTACCCAAGCGTGCCTTCATTTAAAACGTACGGCGGTTAAGTTGCAAGACGTTCCCCGCGATTACGAAATTTTCCCTTATAACGCTAGGAGGTTGGCGGGACAGAGGAAACGCGACTTGTACTGCCAAACGATATGTCAGTGAGATACGATGTATCTCGGGAGATCAGGATGGCGACAACCAAGGTGCATGTGCGCGTCAAGGAAGACGTGAAGCAGTAGGCAGCGCGGGCCCTGCGGGCAATGGGAATGTTGGTGTCGGACGCTGGTGCGCGTTGCGGCGGAGAAAGCTTTTCCGTTTTTGTTGGAAGTTCCCAATTCTGTGCCCCACAAAGGCCATGCGGCCAACCGTGGCGAGGGCAAGAGCCACAAGAACACCAGATAATGTTCCAGGTGGCCTCAGCCTGCAAAATAAGAAAAAGCCCCTGCGATCAGGGGCCTCTCTGGTCAGTTTTCTTCCAAGACTAGCTGCCTTCGGTGGTGGTTGCGGTTGTGGCCGGTGTGGGAGTGCCCGGCGCGCCGCCCTGGCTCTTGAGCGCCTGCTTTTCGCGGGCTTCCTTGATGAGGGCCTTGCGCGAAAGCCGGATTTTGTTGCCTTCAATCGCCAGGACCTTCACCAACACCTGGTCACCAAGTTTCAATTCGTCGCGTACGTCGCGGATGCGATGCTCGGATATTTCGCTGATGTGCAGCAAGCCGTCGGTGCCCGGGAACAATTCCACGAAGGCGCCAAATTCCGCCAGTCGTACGACTTTGCCGAGATAGGTCTTACCCACTTCCGCGCTCGCCGTGACGTCGCGAACCATCTGCAATGCCTGGTCGCCGCCGGCGCCGCTGGTGGAGAAGATGTGCACGGTGCCGTCTTCCAGCACGTCAATCTTCACGCCAGTCTGCTCGATAATGGACTTGATTTTCTTGCCGCCCGGACCGATGAGGTCGCGGATCTTGTCCGTAGGGATGCTCAACTTGTAGAGCCGCGGAGCGTATGCCGAAATGGTCTCGCGATGGCTGCTCAGCGTCCGTTCCATGATGTCCAGAATTTCCAGCCGGGCCTTCTTGGCCTGAGCCAGCGCTTCCCGCATCATAGCGATGCTGATGCTGGTCACCTTGATGTCCATCTGCAGTGCCGTGATGCCCTCGCGGGTTCCGGCAACCTTGAAATCCATGTCGCCGTAGTGATCTTCAGCGCCGGCAATGTCCGTAAGGATCGCGTACTTGCCGTCGTCGCTTACCACCAGGCCCATGGCGATGCCCGCGCACGGCGCCTTCATGGGCACGCCCGCATCCATCAACGCGAGCGAACCGCCGCACACCGTGGCCATTGAAGAGGACCCGTTGGATTCCAGGATGTCGCTGACGACGCGCATGGCGTAAGGAAATTCAACTTCAGGCGGAAGCAGGTTAGCCAGCGCGCGTTCTGCCAGCGCACCGTGTCCGATTTCACGCCGACCCGCTCCACGCAGTGGCTTTACCTCGCCAACGCTGAAAGGCGGAAAATTATAATGCAGCATGAAGCGCTTGAACTGGTCTTGTTCGAACAGCAGGTCCAACCGCTGCATGTCTTCCTTGGTGCCGAGCGTCAATGTGGCCAGCGCCTGTGTTTCACCGCGGGTGAATAGCGCCGAACCGTGCACGCGTGGCAGCAGCCCGGCTTCGCAAGTAATCTGGCGAACATGGTCAAACGCGCGCCCATCCGGACGCCGCTTGGCCTTCAACACTTCCTCGCGGAAGATATCTTCGCGCAGGCGTTCGAGGGCTCGCTTGGTCAATTTGATTTTGTCTTCGTCGTCTTCGGGAATGGCCTTCAGGATTTCGTCCTGCAACGCATCCACCAGGTGATAGCTTTCCTTCTTCGGATGCTTCTCGGTATTCAGCGCATCCTTCAGGCGCGCACCATATTTTGTCTTGATGCCGTCGTAAATGGCCTGGTCAAACGGAAATGGTTCGATCACAATCTTGGTCGGCTTGATTTGTCCGTACAGCTGCTTGATGCCCGCAACGATCTTCTTGATCTGTTCGTGGCCAAACTCCAGGGCTTCCGCAACTTTTTCCTCGGAAACTTCGAAGGCCCCGGATTCCACCATCACGATGCCCTTTTCCGTGGCGGCAACGACGATATTCAGCTTGCTGGTCTTCTGTTCGGCCACGGTCGGATTGGCCACTAGATTTCCATCCAGTAAACCCACGCGAACCGCAGCGATGGGATCCGTGAATGGCAGGTCAGAACAGTAGGCCGCCGCAGACGCTGCGGTCATGGCGATAACATCGGGATCGTTGGCGCTGTCCGCGGACAGCACCATGGCAATAATCTGTGTTTCATTCCTCAGCGATTCGGGGAACAGCGGCCGCATCGGTCGGTCGATCTGCCGGGATACCAGAATTTCCTTCTCCGTCGGTCTTCCTTCTCTCTTGAAGAAGCCTCCGGGAATCTTTCCGGCCGAATACGTGTTTTCGCGGTAGTCCACGGTCAGGGGCAAAAAGTCGCGGTCACTGGCTTTTGGGGCGATGCAGGCAGTTACCAAAACAACGGTGTCACCATAACGCGCGGTGACGGCTCCATTTGCTTGCTTGGCGATCTTTCCTGTCTCCAGGATCAGGGTGCGCCCGCCCACTTCGATGGATACCTGGTGAGGCGCAGGGATGTGATTATTCTCAGACATGTTTTCTTCCTTTGGCTCCTGCTCATGAGGAGTCCGTTCAAGGTGTCATTCAAAGAAAAAAAGGAAGATTTGCCGGGGAGGGGACTGCTCCACGAGCATCTACACCAATACAAACGCCGTCTAATCTGCCGTCACAGACTGGGCTTGTTCACGTCCAACCAACCGCCGGTTGGCGTACAGACTCCGATGGGAATATGTGCGTTCGTGAAATTGCAAGTTGTATCGCGTACCGCCTTGCGATTCTTACTTGCGCAGGCTAAGGCGTTCAACAATCTGGTGATACCGATCCGGGTCTCGCCGGTTGAGATAGTCCAGCAAGCGCCGCCGCTTGTTTACCATCATGATTAGGCCCCGGCGCGATGCATGGTCTTTTACGTGCGACTTGAGGTGCGTCGTCAAGTAGTTGATGCGCTCGCTCAACAGTGCAATTTGCACTTCGGGCGATCCCGTATCTTTCACGTGTGTGCGGAATTGTTCGATCAACATAACTTTGGCGTCGCTCAAGTGCCCCCCACCGTCGTCCCTTGAATTTTCCTCTTTTCTTCGACTCATTAAAAGTAGCATAGTTTTGTTTAAAGTGTAAAGGGCAGTAAAACACGGGCTGAAGTCCCTCCGTGCCAACATCTCTGAGACAGGTTTAGTACTCTTAATTAATGAGCAGAAGGGCGAGAAAGAAGAGATCAGAGATGATCGGGAATTCTCTTGGTGTTGCTCTTTCCCCTGGGGGTTTGGCTGCCGCGGAACGGAGCGGAGGCTCGCCTCCTGGCGAGCCGCAGCGGAGTGCAGCGGCAGCCAAAGCGGGCGGCGATCTGGGGCCGGCTTTGCGGCCGGATCCCGAAGTGGTTGCCAAACCGAAGCGGCGGACCTACACAGCTGAGTACAAACAACGCATCTTACATGAAGCCGAAGTCGTTGCGACGACGCGAGGTGGCCTTGGCACCCTTCTCCGCCGCGAAGGTCTGTATTCGTCTCTGCTGACCTACTGGCGACGAGAGCGGGCCCAGGGAATCCTCGAGGCTCTGACCCCACAGAAACGCGGGCCGAAATCCAAGCGCAACCCGATGGAAGAAGAAGTCCAGAAACTTCGCCGACAAAACGCCCGCTTGACCGAAGATCTGCGTAAGGCGCACATCATCATCGACGTCCAAAAAAAAGTGGCTGCGCTGTTGGGTCATCCGATTCCGGAGCAGGACCCGGAGGAGAAATCCTGATGGTTGCGGTCGCCGAGCTAGCGAACGACGTCGGCACCAGCGCTGCTTGCCAAGCTCTGTGTATGCCTCGCGCATCTTACTATCGAGATGTCCGTAAGACTTCTTTTCCGGGGGTGAGCGCGTCGCGGCCTTCGCCGGCACGCGCACTCCGCCCGGCAGAACGGGAAGCGGTTCTGGCTCGACTACACGAAGAACGTTTCCAGGATCGTTCTCCAGCTGCTGTTTATGCGACGTTGCTCGATGAAGGCGAGTATCACTGCTCTATTCGCACCATGTATCGCTTGCTCGACGAGCATGGCGAGGTGCGCGAGCGCCGCGACCAGTTGACGCATCCGCCCTACCAGAAGCCTGAGCTCCTGGCCACGGCTCCGAATCAACTTTGGAGCTGGGATATAACCAAGCTACTCGGCCCTGCGAAATGGACGTATTTCTACTTGTACGTGATCCTCGATGTTTTCAGCCGTTACGTCACCGGTTGGATGGTCACTTATCGCGAAAGCGCCGAGCTGGCCAAGCGATTGATCGAGGAGAGCTGCAAGAAACAATGCATCCGACCCGATCAACTCACGCTCCATGCGGATCGTGGCACCTCGATGAGGTCCAAGCCGGTAGCTCTTCTACTCGCCGATCTGGGGGTCACGAAAACGCATAGTCGGCCACACGTCTCGGACGACAATCCTTACTCCGAGAGCCAATTCCGAACCATGAAGTATCGGCCGGAGTTCCCGGACCGCTTTGGGTGCCTCCAGGACAGTCGTGCTTTCTCTCAGAGTTTTTTTCGGTGGTACAACCAAGAGCACCGTCACTCCGGCATAGGCTTGTTGACGCCAGCGACGGTTCACTATGGCCAAGCGGAAAACGTCTTGCGGCAGCGCCAGGATGTGCTCGATGTTGCTTACCAACGTCACCCGGAGCGCTTCGTACGAAGCACTCCCAAACCACCGGCTCTTCCCAGCGAAGTCTGGATTAACAAGCCGGCCAGTTGCCAACAGCAATCTACTTTGGAAAAGCGAAATGCGTCTGAGGAAAACCAAAGTCGGGATACTGTGGGTCAACCGAGTTGGCGATCGTCGTTCCTAAGCGATCCTGGCGCGAAATTTCTTTGTGAAAAACCCAATGCATGAAAAACTCACTAAATTTTATGACCACCTGTCTCAAAGTCGTTGACACGCGCCGAGTTCGCATGGGCCGCTCGTCCGCGCTGATTTTGCGGCAACTCCTTGCAACAGGGCGCTAAATCTTGTTCAATGCTAGCGGTAAGCCCTCAGACTTACCGGCACGCTCTCGCCCGTCGAGCTCCGGCCATCCACAGGAGAAATTAAATTCATGCGCAAAGTAATCGCGATAGTTTCCGTGTTATGTCTCGCTCTGGCCCTGTTTGTGTTTGTCTCTCATGCCCGGCAAGATAAGGCAAATCGTCCCAGCCCGCCCGCAAGCGCCTCTCTGGACCTTGGCGGTGGCAAATCGGTCACCATCGATTACTCTAGCCCGCGGCTGAAGGGCCGCAAATTGGGCAAGGACCTCGCGCCTTATGGCGAAGTGTGGCGTACGGGCGCGAATGAAGCCACCACGTTCGTTACTACCACCGATATCACCGTTGGCCGCACTCCCGTTCCCGCGGGCAATTACACTATCTTCACGATTCCCAACCCGGACAAGTGGACTCTGATCATCAGCAAAAAAACCGGGGAATGGGGAACCAACTATGCCGGGCCGTCCAACGATTTTGCACGAATCGACATGAAAGTCTCGGCGCTTCCCTCCCTCGTTGAAAATTTCACAATTTCATTCGAAAAGGCCGGGAATGGCGGCACGTTGAATATGGATTGGGAGACCACGCGGGCTTCGGTAGCTATTGCTAAGAAGTAACAACCCGTAACACACACTTTACCGACGACCGTCACTCCGCTGGAAGTCCTCAGAGTGAGGGATCCCTGTTTGAATATATGCGCCCCCTTCCGACAGTCGGTCCGAAACTCGTGTTTTTCGTCAGGGCATGGCCGAGCCATGTCGCAACTGTCGCGATCTCAGCGCGGTTTTGCCCGCTGAGGGCAGTTTCGCACTTGCGAAATCGCCACAATAAGCCTTTTAGAATGCGTTCTTGCGCAACAATATCAAAAAAAACGACTTACAAGACACGCAGAATTTGCAAATCCCGCAACCCCTTCAGAATGCGCACTTACGAAAAAGCGCACTTCGTTAAACGGTCGGTAGGATCCGATCAGATCGAGTCACACTGCGGCAGCGCCCTTCCCGCTCGTCAATATGTTTGCGTCTTGCATTTCGGTTGCGCTTGGCCTTGTGCCGGCGCCAGCCACGTAGAGGACCGATTCGCTCACGCCGTCGATCCCTAGCCACTGTTCCCACTTCGAATCTCGCAAGGCCATGGTGCAGAACGGCGCTAATCCCAGCCAGGTTGCTGTGAGGCAAAAGGTCTGGCAGAGGTGGCCAGCTTCTGCCAACACTACCCGGTAGGTGCGCGGGAAGTCATACTTCCACTGCGTGCGTGGGAAGATCGCGGTCATGACTACCAGAAATGCGCCGCGCGCAAACCACCACTGCCCTGCCAAGTTCTTTTCCAGCGAGCGCGTTGTCATTCCTTCGCGCAGCCAATCCAGCTCGTGCCGCGCCGCGTTGTAATGATAAATTCCCCTTTTTAGACCCTTCACGCGCCGCACCAGAACGTAGGCCTCGATGGGATGCAAGCTCCCGCCTGAGGGCGACGTTTTTATCGCGACTTTTCCCAAGCCCGGCACGTCGATCCATTGCTGGATGCCAAATGTAAGTTCCAGCGTGTGCGCGAAGGTGCGCAGCGTTACGGGAGCGCGGCCGAATTTTCTCCAGGTACGGCGGCTCTTCAGAATTTCAGGGAATTCGCCGGTGATCGGATCGCGGGGTAGCCTCGTGCGCGGTGCGTTGTGGTAGCTCTTTGACGGGCGCGGCATCGGATCATGCCTGGCGCGCCGCTTCAGCTCCTCGAAGGCGGCAAGCTGATCATCCGCAAACTCCGTATCCTTGCTGGAAAAATGGAAAAATCCCGCGGCCGGATTCCAAGCGGCCCAACTTTCCATCGCCGCAACACGCGGATCGCACTGCTGGTCAGAGCGCTCCAGCACGCCATGTTCGCAAAGACTGTGGAGAATCCTGCGGACAGAGGTTTCTTCATAATCGCCGAGGCGGGAAGCGATCTGGCGAAACGATCGCCACTCGCCGCAATAATCGAGAATGGAGCAAACCAGAGGCTCTGCGCTGATTCGCGTGCGCAGCGCGTAATTCTCAAAGATCAGCGCGCCGTCTTGCCAATACAGCACTAGCGGCGTGCTACGGCGGTACTTCGCCGGGCTGCTTCCGGCCTTGGCGCGCAAGGAATTCTTCGTTCGTGCGGTGAGCCTCTTCTTTATTGCGGAAGGGATAGCGTATTCCCAGCTGGCTATTTCACAAGCGCTTTAATCGCGTACGACGGCTTTCCTTTGGGGCAATTCAGGACGACCAGCGACTTAATTTTTTTCAGATTCTGAATCTTAACTCCCAACTGCTGTTTTTCTACGGTCGTAACCGCATCCGTCTTGGCTTTCATGAGCTTCTTGGTCGCCGCATCAATCTGGTTGACGATCCCGTGGAGCGAGATGGTGACTTTCTTCGGCATGTGCTTTCCTCCTGTGCGGCGCTCTTGCCTCGAACGCGAATATTCCGATTGCGCGTCTTGCCGGAGACCGCCGGGCGTGCGCAGTCTATGTCAGCCGTTCGTCACCGTCAAGAAAAGAACAACACTGGACGCGTGGCAGTGCGACCCTTGCGGCTACGGGACGGACACACCGATCAACTTTTCGCCGCGCATTTTGTCCACCATGTTCTGGAATCGAGCTTCGTTGCGTAGAAACGCAAATTGCGGGTGCACACCCAGATTTACGATTCTACCGCTGCGTTCGATATACGCTTTCTCCAGCCAGTCCAGGGTTTTGTCGGTGTCGTGAAAGCCCGCGTACACAACGGCGAAATCGTAAGCAGAGACTCCGTTTTTCCTTTGTGCCGTTTGCAATTCCTCTAAAATTTCGTGTGCTTCGCTCTTCTTCCCGGAGATGGCATAGGCATAAGCGAGGTACACCTGCGGTTCCGGATCGCCGGGGGAAAGGGCCATCGCCGTATGAAATTCGTCGATCGCTTCCTTGTATCGCTTTTGCTCCACGAAAATCTGGCCTAGATAGATGTGCGCGGGCACGAAGCTGGGATCCATCTGAATGGTGGTCTTTTCGGCTTCTTCCGCGCGATTGTCGTCGCCCGCCAGGTATTCGATAAAGCCCAGGTTGGCGTTGATGATCAGGGATTTTGGATCGATCTCACGCGCCAGCTTAATTTCCCGGATGGATTCCTCCCGCCGTCCGATGGCCGCCAGATACAACGCGTACCAGTGAATTCCCTGCGCGTAGCTGGGATCGAGAGCAATTGCTCTCTGGAATTCCGGCTCAATGTCATTGCCTTCGAGAAGCCAAAAACGAATAGCCGCAAGCGAAGTGTGCGCCTGCGCCAACCGGTCATCCAGTTGTAATGCCCGTTCGGCGGCTTTTTTCGCCTTGGGAATCAGCGTTTGATCGGGTATTGAACCATTCGTGAGCATCAGAATGTATGTGTCCGCCAGTCCCGCATTGGCCGCGGCAAATGAGCCATCCTTGTCGATCGCCTTTTGAAAATAGCTTGCGGCGTCCTGGAATGCTTCGGGTGTGCGTTTTTCCAGTTCGTACTTCCCTCTCAGATACGCTTCGTACGCTTCCGGCACCACGCTGCGGCTGCGCGCCAACTGGCTTTGCTCGGTAGCGGAAAGTTCCACCTGAATTCCGCGGGCGATCGCCGTGGCCACGTCACTCTGCAGCGCGAGCACGTCCGTGAAATTGCGCTCGAAATTTCCGGCCCAAAGCGCTCCTTCGATGTTCGTCTGGAAAAGTTTCGCGGAGATCCTCACGCGGTCTCCGGCGCGCACCACCGAGCCTTCGACAATCGCGTCCACGTTCAATTCCTGCGCGATCTTGTCTAACGATTTTTGCGTATGCCGGTACTGCATTACCGACGTTCGTGAAATCACGCGCAATTTGCGGATTTGCGAAAGTTCCGTGATGAGGGCATCGGTCATTCCATCCGCAAAATAGTCCTGCGAAGGATCGCCTGAGAGATTTTCCAGGGGTAAGACGGCGATAGATTGAATGGCGCCCGGCAAAGGCAAGCCCGGTTTCTTCTTGATGGTCCGGCCGTTCAGCCAATACAAGACTCCGGCCGTCAACGCGGCCAGCAGGCAGAACACTAGGATGTTCCTGGCCGACAAAAGCCGAGGAGGCTCCGGCGGCGTCATTCGCGCGGTTGCGAAACTATGAGTACGCGAAGCGGTGCTGGCCGCTTCCAGGGCCGCGCGTACTTCTCCCGCGCTCTGGTATCTTTGCCCCGGATCCTTGTCCAGCGATTTTTCAATGACACTGTTCAGCACGGGCGGCAGGGGCGGGGAGATTTCCGGCGCGCGTTCGCGCAAAATCGCCGCACTTAGTTCAAACGCAGTGTTGCCGCGGAACGGCCGTTGCCCCGCCGCCATTTCATACAGCAGCACGCCGAGCGACCAGATGTCGCTGCGCACATCGGCCTCCTCGCCTTTCAGAATTTCCGGTGAGATATAAGGCAGCGTGCCCGTAAAGGTGTGTTGCGAATCCCAGGACTGATCCAGCACCGTCGTTCCATCGCTCATGCGGCCGGGCTCAAACCGCTGCGAAATGCCAAAATCGAGGACCTTCAACCGGCCGCTCGGAGTGACCATGACGTTGGCGGCTTTGAGGTCGCGATGAATCACACCGCGGCTGTGCGCATGCTGCAAAGCATCAGCCAATTGAAAGCCATAGCGTTCCACCTGGTCCAGAGCCAGCCCGGTGGAGGGAATTTCCATGCTGAGCGGACGCCCTTCCACATATTCCATCGCGATGTACGGCCGGCCTTCGACTTCGCCGACTTCGTAGACCGTGCAGATATTGGGATGATTCAAAGCGGAAATGGCGCGAGCTTCCTGAAGCGCGCGTTCGTGGCCGGCGGAGTTACCGGTGGGCAGCGTCTCGAGGAATTTCAGCGCCACATCGCGTTGCAACTTCTCGTCGCGCGCGCGGTACACGACGCCCATGCCACCTTCACCGAGCTTTTGTTCAATTAGGTAGTGGCCCAGTCTCTGCCCTAACATGGCGATTCGTAAAGGGAAGTTCACCACACCCATCGCCATGTAGCAAGCAAAAGTCTAGTATTTGTGAGATTTGCGGAAGAATTATGCCGGTTGGCGACGCTGATTCATGCCGCGGTCGACCAGCAATACTGCCAGCATCACCAGCGCCGCCGCGATGCCCCCTCGGATCGTGAGCGCCTCCAAACACCCAACCCAGAAATACCGCGACAACGGGATTGACGTACGTGTGCGTTGACACCAGCGTGAACGAGTAATGTTCGAGCAACCAGTTGTATGCGGTGAACGCAATCACGGAACCGAACAAGATCAGGTACACCAGCGCGAGTGCTGACTTACGGCTCACTTGTGAGAACGAGAATCCATGGACTTCGCCGACCAAGGTCGCGGTGGCCAACAACATCACGGCGCCGGCCAGCAAGGAAAGCGCGGACAACAACAGAGGATTCCCGGATAAATGCGACCTTCGCGAATAAATAATTCCAACCGACCATGCGAATGCCCCCACCAGAATCATAATGGATCCGAGGGTCAAGCCGTGTTCCGGCGCTCCCGCGGTGTTGCGCATAAGGATTCCGACTCCAGCCAATCCCACTACAATTCTCGCCTGCAGCATGCCGTTCAATTTCCATCTACGCCCGGCCGCGGAGGAGAGCAGGAAAACGAAAATGGGCTCAATCGCAAATAGCAAGGAGGCCAGTCCGCTGGGCACAATGCGCTCCGCCCAATGCAATGAGCCGTGGCCCACCAGGAAAAACAAGAAACCGATCACCACGCTCGCGCGAATCTGCGCCCAGGTTGGGCGAAGGCCCTTGGCCGACGCCCACGCCAGCAGGATCGAGCCCGCGCAGAGGTGCCGTACGCCGGCAGTATAGAGAGGCGGAATCGTTTCCAACGCATAGCGGATTAGCAAGATACGTGGAACCCCAAACTACGTAGATGGCCAGGAAGCAAAGCACCACCCACACGCGATGGGATCTGTGAGCTGCGTGCGATGTTATTGTGGTTGCGCTCGCTTGTGTCAGGGCCTGCGAGGTGTCGCTCATAAGACCAGTCCCCGTAATGAGTTAAGTGTGCTAATGTCGTTTCATAAAACGTACATGAACCCGTGTAACGTGTCAACTGATTTTATCTCGTTACCATGACAACTCCTGATCCATTTTCGGCTCGCGGCTTTGGCGCCTCGGCTTCGTGGCTCGACCTGGTGAACAGCGAGCTTTACGACGGCTTCGGCAATTTCACCGAATGCCTGGAAGATCCCCGCTGGCGGCGCTCGTTTTTCCGCTACTGGAATCTACGCATCGCTGTGGATGATACGGCCGCGTTGAAAGTGCTGCGGGAACTTCGTTCCCTGCTCCGTCGCCTAGTGGAGAAAGACTTTGCGAAGGGGCGGCTTGCTGCGGAAGATATTGCGAAGCTGAACGCCTGGCTCAAGGCGCCAGTGATTCCGCAGCTGGTGGAGAAGCAAAGTGGATTTGCACTGGCTTTGCAGCCGGCTGAGATCGGCTGGCCATCGGATGTGGCAGCCATTGTGCGCAGCTTTGCGGATTCTTTGCTCCACGAAGCGAAGGGTCACCTGAAAATTTGCGCCAATGACGATTGCCGGTGGATCTTCATCGATCGCACGAAGGGCAATGTGCGCCGGTGGTGCAGCGACGCGACATGCGGAAATCGTGACCGTGTGCGGCGCTCGCGTGCTCAGGGCAAAAAATAGTTTTAAGTTCTTAGTTCTTCCTTTTGCGGAAGAAGACGCAGTAATCGTCGGCGGGCCAATCGTTTACTATTTTGTCAATGGTGAAGCCGGCGGCTTTCATTTCTTCGATCAGTATTTTCTGCGGTATGCCATGACCTCCGCGATTGGCGGGAACACCCGGCACAGGATCGTTTTCGGTGAGCCACTTCCGCGGGGGAAAATCGATGACGGCAATCTCGCCGCCTGGCTTCAAGGACCGTAGCAGGCTTGCATCCATTTCCTGTGGCGCGGTGAAGTGATGGTAGACGCGACGGAGAACAATTTCGTCGCAACAGTTGTCCGGCAAATTGGTCTGTTTCTCCGCGGCTTGGACAACCACAACATTCTTCAGGCCACGCTTCTCGACCGCTTCTTCGAGGGCTTTTCGTTTCTTTTCATCCAACTCAGTCAAATAAACTTTCCCAGTTTCACCCAAGACCGCCACCGCGGCGATGCCAATCTCTCCTTCACCGGCGCCGACATCCGCAAGCGTCTGGCCGGCTTTCCAACCCATCAGAGTCCGCAGCCGCGCGATTTCGTCGCTGGACGCGGCACCTAAACACAGTATCAGCGAGAGGATGACTACGCCGGTGAAAATCCGGGATCGTTTCTTCATAGCGGGCGCTTTACGATGTGGCTTTCGCGGCGCGCTCGCTGTCCAACACGGCCATTTGCCGTTCGTCGTAGCGCGTGCCCACGACGCCTTCGGCGGGAACAGCTTCCGCGATTCGCTGCAAGTCGGCCGGGGACAAATTCAGATGCAACGCTCCCATGGCTTCGCGGAGTTGCTCGCGCGTCCGCGATCCGAGTAGAGGCACGATGTCCGCGCCCTGCTGTAAAACCCAGGCGATGGCCAGTTGCGTTCCGGTGACGTTGTGTTCTTTCGCGATGCGGTTGAGAGTTTCCACCAGTTTGGCGTTTTTCCGGAGGTTTTCTCCAATGAAGCGCGGGAAATGCGAGCGCAGATCGCCGGATGACACTGGTTTCGATCCGCTCAGCAGGCCGCGAGAGAGCAAGCCGTACGCAGTGACTCCGACTGCAAATTCGCGCAGCACGGGCAGAATCTGACGCTCAATTCCCCGCGACACCAGCGAATACTCGAATTGCAAATCCACAATCGAATGAATCGCAACGGCCCGTCGCACCGTCTCGGCCGACATTTCGGAAAGACCGATATGACGGACGTAGCCGTCCTTCACAAGCTCCGCGATGGCGCCGACGGTGTCTTCGATGGGCACCGTCGCATCGAGTCGCGCCGGGCGATAAATATCGATGTAGTCCGCGCCCAGACGGCGCAGGCTGTAGGAAAGAAAATTCTTTACCGCGGCGGGCCTCCCATCGAATCCGATGAAGGCACCCTTCGGCGCGCGCATCGCTCCGAATTTGACGGAGAGAAAAACTTTATCGCGGCGTCCCTGAATCGCGCGGCCGACCAGCATTTCGTTATGGCCCATGCCGTAGAAATCGCCGGTATCGAGAAGGTTGATGCCTTGATCGATGGCTTCCTGAATGGTGCAGATAGACTCCGCATCATCCTGAGAACCGTAAATTCCGGACATAGCCATACAGCCGAGCCCTATTTCCGAAACAACGGGGCCAGTGGCCCCAAGCTTTCTGCTGTTCACGAAGGCACCTTTCAAGCTGCGCCGCGATTCTGGGCTGGCTTAGCTTCTTTGCGCCCGGACGAGAGACAAAAATTCGTCGCGCGTCTGTTTGTTGTGACGGAAAGAGCCAAGCATCGCGCTGGTGACCGCCTGGCCATGCTGCTTTTCCACGCCGCGCATCTGCATGCACAAGTGGCGAGCTTCGATGATAACGCCCACGCCCTCCGGACTGATTTTGCCGGAGATGGCTTCCGCGATCTGGCTGGTCATGCGCTCCTGAATCTGCAAGCGTCGCGCGAACATGTTGACGAGCCGCGCGATTTTGCTGAGCCCGAGAACCTTTTGACTGGGCAGGTAGGCGACGTGCGCCTTCCCGAAAAATGGCAGCAGGTGATGCTCGCACAGGCTGAAGAATTCGATGTCTTTCACGACGACCATTTCGTCGTAATGCACGCTGAATGTGGCGCCATTCAGCACCGTTTCCAGGTTCTGGTTGTAGCCGCTGGTCAGGAACTTCAGGGCTTTCTCGAAACGTTCCGGCGTCTTCCGCAACCCTTCGCGGTTCGAATCTTCGCCGAGAAGCACGATCATCTTGCGCACCAGATCCGCGATGCTCTCTTTCGGCGTTTCCACGTTCGCTTCGTGCAGCAGTATCTCCGTTGGCTTTGTCACTGGCATATTCCCCTCTTAGCGGACCGCCGCGCGATCCTGGATTTCTTCACCGGAATACTCGAAAGCATTGTTGGACGTTTCTTCAATCCGTACGTGCTCGAGTTTGGCTAGCGGGAAGTGTTTCAGGCGCCGGTAAATCTCCTTGCAAAGGTTCTCTGTAGTTGGCACGTTCGCGCGAAAGACCTCGACATCTTCATTCAGCGACTTATGATCGAAAGCTTCGATCACCTCGCTTTCCACGAAGCGGTCGAGATCCGTCAGATTCACGATCATGCCTGTGGCGGGGTCCACCGTCCCTGACACGCTGACTTCCAACACATAGTTGTGGCCGTGCCCGTAAGGATTGTTGCATTTCCCGTAGACACGGCAATTCTCTTCATCGCCAAGCTGCGCACTATGCAGGCGGTGCGCGGCCGCAAACCGGTAGCGGCGCCCGAACACGACTTTGAGCCCATCGGTCATGCTTGGATCGCCCCATTGCGATAACACTCGGCGAAAATGTCCGCCGATTCGTAAAGCCGCACTTTGTGCAAGTGTCCCTGGGTGATTTTCGGCTCCAGAAGATTCCAGATCACGCGGACAATGTTTTCGGTCGTGGGAATCTGCCCCTGCAGTTCCGGCACTTCGTAATTCAGGAAACGGTGATCCATGCGTTCGGTGATTTCGTGTTCCAAAATCGCTTTCAGATCTTTCAGATCCAGCACCATTCCGGTTACTGGATCGGGCTCTCCCGCCACAGTCACTTCCAGCGTGTAATTGTGCCCATGGCCGTGCGGATTGTTGCACTTGCCAAAAATCCGCCGATTCTCTTCGGCGCTGAGCGCCGGATTGTGATACAGGTGCGAGGCGGAAAACTCGATTTTGCGCGTCAGATAGACCATCAGTTCCGTTTGCCTTTATTTCGATGCATCAGGGGTACCTACTGGATACTCCCTGCCCTTCCATTCGAGCTTACCCCGGCGATGGCTCCGGTACGAGGCCCATAACACGCCCGCGAAGAGCAGGTGGCCGGCCATTGCATACAACGTGAGCCTGGATGGAAACTGATTGCGCAGCAATTCCAAGGCATCCGCAACCAAAATAATGACTGTGCCGATCAGCAGCACAATGAGCGCAGGCAAGGCTGACGCCGTGATTCGCCAGACTGAGATGGCAATCGCAAGGACCGCCACAATCGGGAACAAGGCCCGAAGGAGTTCCATCCGAACGGCCTCGGAGGTGCTACCCATGAGCGGATACAGATTTTTCTTCCAGCCTTTCCACATTGCGCTAAAAGTGCGATACATCCGGACACCCACAATTCCCTTCCCGGTTCCGAACCAGATGCGGTAGCCCGCAGCTTTTACGCGTCTCGCCAGCGCTACGTCCTCCAGGACGTCGCCTGCGACACTGGCGTGGCCGCCGACCGCTTGATAGACGTCTTTGCGGATCAGGAGAAACTGGCCGTTTGCCGCAGCCGCGGGTCTTGCAGGATCGTTCACGTCGTCGAATGAAAATTTGTGCGCCAGGCGGCAATATACATAAGGAATCAGCGATTTTTCGTACCACGTATTCATCACTTGTTCTGGAGAGAAAGAAACCATCGCGGCATTTCCCTGAGAGGCAATTGCCAGGGCACGCGCGGCCGAATCTTTCTCGTGCACACTGTCCGCGTCGGTGAACAAAAGCCAATCGCTTTTTGCTTCGCGCGCGCCAAGCCAGACTGCATTATTCTTCCCCACCCAGCCGGCAGGGAGCTCTTTCGTTTCCAGCAGGCGTAGTTTGGGAAGGGATTGTGCGAGATTGTTGACGATAGCAGCGGTCGAATCCGTGGATTGGTCGTTGATCACCAGTATTTCGCTTATTTCGGCCTGAGACGCGAGGGAATTCACACACGCAGCAATTACGGCTTCTTCGTTCCGCGCGGGGACGATTGCCGTCACCTGGGCCGTGTTTGGAGGGGAAACGCTCATGACTGTCGGGAGTTTTCTCAGGCTTCTCGGACGTGGCTACTCTGCGTTATTATAGCGAGATATGAGCATCCTCCTGCGGAAAATCATGGCGTGGGGAAGCATGGGCTTTGCCTTCGCCGTTCTTGCGTTCTTCACACTTCCCCACTACCGGCAGGGCGAATCGTCCGTCGCCGGAAAGACAGCCGAAAACTTCGCGATGGACCTGGACGGCAAGCCCGCGCATCTCTCGGACCTGCGGAATAAAGTTGTGGTGCTGAATTTCTGGGCCAGCTGGTGCGGGCCATGTGTGGAAGAAACACCCAGCCTGGTCGCCCTGCAGCAGCGCATCGCTTCGCGCAACGGCGTGGTTCTCGGCATAAGCGTGGACGAGGATCCAGCGGCCTACCAAAAATTTATCCGCGACCAGCACCTGAATTATCCCACGTACCTCGATCCATCCAAGAAGATCGCAGCGGATTACGGCACTTCGATGTGGCCGGAAACTTACATCATCGATCGCAAGGGCGTGATTGTTCGCAAGATTATCGGGCCGCAGGATTGGAACTCCCCGGAACTGCTGGCTTATTTTGACGCGATCCTCGGCCGGACTTAATCGGGTTCGTTGGGCTTCTCCAAACTCTTTAGCCAATCCTCTGATGTGACCGTTATCGCTCCCGCCTTCTTCAGTTCTTCAAGAACCGTTCGCGTTTGCGATGGTTGGACGGCGCGAATCAGATCGGTCAAGACCACAGTGTCAAAACCGGATTGCAGGCCGTCGAGCGCCGTGGCGCGAACGCAATATTCGGTGGCAATGCCGCTGACAGCGACGCGATCTACGTTTACTTTCCTCAGGCAATTTTCTAGGCCCGTCAACTCGAAGCCCGAATAGCCCGCGCCGTCTGGCTGAACGCCCTTGTGCACCACGATTTCGTCCGCGGCGGCGTGGAGCGGTGCCATGAGTTCAGCACCGCGAGTGCCGGCGACGCAATGAACCGGCCACGGGCCGCCATTGCGCTGGAATGAGTTGTGATTTTGCGGGTGCCAATCTTGCGTGTAGACAATGACAGCATTTGCCCGGTGTGCCGCTTCGATGCACTGCTGCAGCGGCGCGAGCAGAGAAAGGGTGTCCGCGGCAGCCAACGCTCCGCCTTCGCAGAAGTCTCGCTGCACGTCCACCACAATCAGCGCCGCTTTCGCCATAGTGTCTTTGTCGGTTTAGCTTTCGTGGTAATCCATCAGAATCAAGCCAATGATGATGAAGCACACGGGCCAAACCCACGCCAAATACTTGCGCGTGCGATTCTCTTCCGGCAGGCGCAATTCCAGCCAGCGTGACCATCCCGCCACGATTCCGAATACGGCTAGCGGCGTATGGCTCAATTCCGCAAGCAATTCTTCTTTGACATTGGTGACCGCGTGCGTGTGCGTCAGCAGGACGACGCCGCCCAACGCGCAGACCGCCGGAAATACCAGCGCAGCGGCCATGGACTTTACGCGTTTCGTCTCCACGCGATATTGAAATACCGCAAAAACAATGATCAGGATGACAGCCAGGCGATGCTGCAGCACGTCGGTCTGTGCGAAGCTCTCCCAGAATCCATTCGGGCCGAGCGGCCAGTTTTCAGGATCGGCCCTGAGAAACAGAAACACGGCCAGCAGCAAGAATGATAACGGCCAGATTTTGGCCCACGAAAAATAGCGGCTGCGGGAAAGCAGCGCCAAAATTCCCATCAGGAAAACCACAAGGCCGGACCAATTGTGGTTGTATTCGGACCAGGCAATATCCGCGGGAGTGTTGGTGTCGAACCCGGAATCTCCGGGAACGAACGCTGCCGCCACTTTGTGTCCCGACGCAACAGCTTGCTTCGTGAGCTGTTCCGTTGACTCGGAAATTTGAGCCAGTGGCGGACTGGAGAAACGCGGCATGCGCGGCCCAAAGCGTTCGGCAATTTCATGGAGACTTACGCGGTCGTCGGGAAGATCCACACCTGGAGGTTGCGCGGTCATCGAGGCGGCGGTGAGGATGACCGTGAGACCAATGCCAATTTCCGCTTCGCCAAAGCGCAACAAACTCCGTGCGCCCGTGCCATGATCATTCTCAATTCCACGCACGATGAAATAATTCGCTGCGCCCAAAAGCAGGAGCACCAGAAACAAGGCAATCTTTGCACCGAGCATGACTCCGTACGCGGTGCCATACATCGCATTCCATGAGCCGACGTACACCCAAGCCATCGCAAATCCCGCCAGGAAGAGCACGGCTATACTGATCTGCGCCAGACGCGAAAAGTGGCGCATGATCTGACTTTTGACTTCGGCATCGATCGAGCGCTTCGCCGATAGCAAAAGGTAGGGCAGTCCACCGATCCAGGTTGCGGTCGCAAGGTAATGGAGAGCAGTGAGGCTGACCAGCATCACGCGGCCGTCGATGCGCGAGGCGGAATGGCTGGTCATCACCGTGGAAGCCAGGATCAACGCCGCGGGCAGCATGACCAGGGGATGAACACTCTTCTTCAGCCCTGTCGGCCACACTACCAAGGCCAACGACGCCAGAATGGCCACGACGCCAGCCCAAACAAAGTTCGCGCGGATGACCGCTTGCAGGGGAATATCCGTGGAAGAGGTGAGCACCAGCGAATTGGCGATCACGAAAAACAGTTGCGCAATGGCCAACGCCACCGCGGCGCCACGAATCAGCTTCCAGGCCGAGCCCAATAGTTCTTCGCTGCGCAGTTCGGCGGTACGCGTAACGATGGTCAAAAATAAAATTCCGCCGATGGCCACGGTCTGAAAGCACAAGATCGCGGCCCGCAACAGCACTAGCAAAAATCCAAACATGCCTAGCAGTTGAACCATGCGTCTCGCTTAAGAACCTGTCACAGTGAACGGAACCGCTCCCCGGGTAATGTGTCCGTCCGGCGCCAGCACTTGCCAACGAATCGTGTATGCCCCTGGTTTCAGGCCCGTGGCCGTGGCGTTCACAGTGTCCGGCGAACTCTGCGCTTCGATCTTTAGATCGTTGACGGAGTTGTCTGGATTCAGCAACTGGATTCTGGACAGCTTGGCGTCAATGCGCACGTTGTACTTCAAAATGATTGGCACATCCGGGCCTTTTACTTTGCTGTTCGCCGCCGGGCTTGATTCCTTCAAGACCGCGTGCCCCTCAATGATTCCAGCAAGGAGAAAGAGCATTCCGAATGCGGCGATGCCCGAAAGAACGCGAAAAGTTGTCAGCCTGCTGCGCTTCATTGTTCCTCTCGATCACGGGATTCTGCTCGGCGCTACGAAGCATTCTTACAAATATAGCAGGATGGCCGCAAAGAAGCAGAAATTGCGGGGATGCGCAGGAAAAACTAGCCGTCGGCGCGACCTCGCCTCACTCGTAGCGGAGCGCTTCGACCGGATCGAGTCTCGCGGCTTGCATGGCGGGTAGCCAGCCGCTAATTACGCCAACGACGATCAGGATCAAGGTCGACAAGAAAAGCGTGGTGGTGGAGAGCGCGAGGTGAATGTCGACTTTGCCGCTGTCGTCTTCGTAGGCAGGGCCGAGGAAGGGCAGCGTGCCGATCGCGGACGTCAAGCACCAGGAAATGAGCATTCCGATTACGCCAGCAGCCAATGTGAGCACCAGAGCTTCCATCAAAAATTGCCAGCGGATATGCCATTTGCGCGCTCCGAGGGCTCTGCGCAGGCCGATTTCGCGCACGCGCTCTTCTACGGAAACCAGCATGATATTCATTACGCCAACGCCGCCGATTCCCAGCGTCATGGCGCCGATGATGAAAAGCAAGCCTTCGATTCCCAAGGTAATGCCGTCGTAGATTGGCTTGAATTCCTGGCGTCCGAACATGGTGATGGCTCGTTTGTCGTTTGGCGAGAAATGTTGGCGGTTAGCAACGGCTGTGCGGAATTGCTGCATGGACTGCGCTTCGAATTGTGGCGCCACCGGTTCGTAGACCATCACGCTGGCGTAGCGGGCATCCCAGATTTCCGCAGCCGCAGTGTAAGGGATGAAGGCGGATTCGTCGTCACAGTTGAAATAACAACTGTCGGAGAACTTCATGTCCATGGTGCCGATGACGGTGAAACGGACGCCGTTGATGCGGACGGTTTCGTCGACAGCCGGTTCTCCGCTGAAGAGTTTTTTCTTCAGTCGCGCGCCCAGGACTACGACGCGGCGGCGCTCCTCCACATCTTCGGGCGAAATCCACCGCCCCTCGGACGGGACCTCGTTGCGCATTTCGCCGTATTCGGGAAAAACACCGCGAGTTGCAGACTCCGAGAGCCGCTCATCATGGGAAATTCCTTCAAAGCGCACGGTTTCTAGCGTGACTCGTTTGACGAGCGGCGACTGCGCCTTGACCCAGTCGGCGTCTTCCTGCTCGAAGTGCACTTCCTTGCCTGCGCGCTCGCCTCCGGCTTGTTCGCTGGTGGTTCCGGGCCAGCAAATCACCGCAGCTTTGCCAAATACCTCAAACGTATAAAGTAAGACGCTGCGAAAACCCGCGCCATAACTCAGAAGCAGCGTGACCGCAACAATGCCCCATGAAATTCCAGTCATGGTTAGCAGGGAGCGAACGCGATTGCGTCCCAGTGCGACCCAAGCTTCTTTGAAGATTTCCCCAAGCATCAGCCACCTGCCTCGAAGCGTAGGGCTTCGATGGGATCGACGGAGGCGGCGCGGTTCGCGGGGTAGAGCGCGGAAAGGACGGCAATGAGTCCGAGTAGGCTTATCGTTAGAGCCGCCAGTTTCCAGCTTGCGTCCAAGCCGTCGAAATAAGGAATTTTGGGCAGCAGGTTGACCAGGCCGCACAGGCCATAGGAAATGATCAAACCCACTCCGCCGCTGATGAAGACGACGAAGATCGTCTCCAGGAAAAATTGCCGCAGGATGGATTGCCTGGTTGCGCCCAATGCCTTACGCACGCCAATCTCGCGGGTGCGCTCACGAACGCTGACGAGCATTACGTTCATCACGCCGAGTCCACCGAGAAAAATGGTCGCCACACCCACCGCGCCCATGAACACTTCCATGCCCACAAAGATCATGCGGTTGGCCTGAGCATTCTTCACCGTGTCCCAGATGCTGGCCGCTTCTTCATCGCGGGGATCGAAGTTGTGCAAGCGTCCTAGGGTGCGGCGGATCTGGCGCACGCAATCGGGATGAGTTTCGAGCGACCAAGGCGCGGCGAGGATGCGGTCAACGGAGTGTTCGACAGCCGGCGGCTTGTTCGGAAAATCGCGCTTCATGGAATTGAAGGGGATGAAAATCTTGCGAATGTCGACGCCGTCGTAGCTGGAATTCTGGTCCTTGGTCTTCATGACGCCGATCACGGTGTAGGGAATGCCATTCAGCTCGATGGTCTGGCCCAAAGCTTCGCGGTCAGCGAAGAGCTGTTTTTTCGCGTCGCTGCCCAGAAAAGCTACCCGACGGCCCTGTTCGTTGTCTTCGTAATTGTAGAAGCGTCCCTGAGCGACAGTGATGCTGCGAATTTCGGTGAACGGCGGCAGAGAGCCGACGGTATCGAGGTCGCCGCTGTTGAATGCGCTGTGAACCTTCACGTTGTTGCCCAATTCCGGCATCACGTATTTGCAAGCCGGCGATTCCTCGGCAACTTCTTTGTAGTCATCTTCCATCCAGTGCACGGCACGACCGGAGCGGGTGCCTCCCGCTTGCATGCTGGTGCGGCCGGCAAAAATGATCATGACGTCTTTGCCGAAATTTTCCTGCTGCTTCTGGATGCCCCGGCCGAGGCCCTCGCCGGCAGCCACCATCAGGGTGATCGAGATAATGCCCCAGGCAATACCGAACATAGTCAGCATGGTGCGCCGTTTGTGCGCCCAGAGCGTCGCGATGGTATCGCGCAAGAGATCGCGAAAGGTCATAAGGCTCCGTTATTGGAGGACGACCTGCTGTTTTTCGTTCAGCCCGGAAACGATTTCGGTTTTTACGCCGTTGGAGATTCCCAATTTTACGGGAATTTTCCTCCGGCCGTTCTCCGCCTTGGGATCGGGCAATTCCACAGAGGCGTTGCGATCCTTGTCATAGATCAAAGACGCCTCCGGCACCATCAACACGTTCTTCTTTTCCTCGAGAATAATTTCGGCGTTCGCGCTCATATTGGCTTTCAGTTCGCCAGAGGGATTGGAGATGGAGACGCGCACTTCGAACGTGGTGACGTTGTCCTTTTCCTTGCCAAAGGGCGAAATGCGCGTCACCTTGCCGGTAAACTTCTTGTCCTTGAAAGATTCCACGACAATTCGCGCGGGCTGGCCGAGATAGACCTTGCCGATGTCCGCCTCGTCTACTTTTCCCTGGACATACACTTCACTGGTGTCTCCGAGAGTCATAACCAACGTGGCTTGCGAACCTAAAATAAGAATCGAGCTAACACCGTCTCCCACGCTGACGTCGCGGGAAAGGACCAGGCCGTCGATGGGACTGAGAATCGTGGAATTCCGCAAATCTTCTTCCGCATTATCAAGCGCCGCCTTGGCCTGGGCGACTTGCGCATTGGCCTTGGCAATCTCCGCCTGGGCTACGATCAAGTTTCGCTGCGCGCTCACCTGTTTATTTAGAGCCAGTTGATAATTCTTTTCCGCGTCTTCGACAAAGCTCTTGGACATGACCTTGTCGGTGTACATTTGCTGGGCGCGCTCCATGTTGAGTTTGAGGAAGGGCACATCCGGACCTTCGGCGTCTACCTTGTTGCGCTCAAGTTGCGCTTTGGCGGATTCAAGCGCGGCTTGCGCGGCCTGATAATTCGCCTGCTCTTCACGGACCACGGCCTCCAACTGCACTTTGTCGAGTTCCGCGAGGGTCTGGCCCTGCTTGATCCTGTCGTCATAATCGACGTAGAGCTTCTTGACCATGCCGCTGGCCTTGGATTTCACTTCCACTTTGGATTTGGGCTGAATTTTTCCCGTGGCCACAACCACGCGAGCGAGATCACCGCGTTCCACGGAAGCCAATTTTGAAGCATCAATGTCGTGACTCGGACGCAGCGCCGCGTAGACGCCATAGCCTCCGCCCACCAGGATCACCGCGGCCACGGAAGCGATGATGATTCTCCGGCGGCGCTTCTTAGCCTTGCCGTTTGTTAAACCATTTCCATTACTGAACATACTCGACCCCCGCGCTAACCACAGATTCCCACACTCACCATTTGATACGAACCTCGTCGTAACAAAGTTCCCGCCGCTCCTGCTGTAATAGACGATATGGAGGGGTCAACGGTCAGTTGAATGATGTGGGGAGATTTACAGTGGAGCGCGCCGCAGACGGAGGGCGTTGGCGATCACTGAAACTGAACTGAAGCTCATGGCCGCGCTAGCGATCATGGGGCTGAGGAGCCAGCCGAAAATCGGGTAAAAAATACCCGCAGCAATGGGAATGCCGAGGAGATTGTAAACGAAGGCGAAGGCGAGGTTCTGTTTAATGTTGCCCACGGTCGCTTGCGAGAGGCGCCGGGCACGGACCAATCCGCGCAAATCACCCTTGACCAGAGTGATCCCGGCGTTCTCTATGGCCACGTCGGTTCCCGTGCCCATGGCGATGCCCACGTCAGCGGCGGCAAGCGCGGGCGCGTCGTTGATGCCATCGCCAGCCATGGCCACGATGCGGCCTTCGCTTCGCAGCTTTGTTACTACTTCGCCCTTTTCCTGCGGGAGGACCTCGGCTTGGACTTCGTCGATTCCTAATTCGGCGGCTACCTTTTGGGCGGGCTCGCGCCGGTCGCCGGTCAACATGACTACCCGCAGTCCTTGCGAACGAAGTTCACGAATGGCTTCCGGAGTAGAACGTTTTATTTCGTCGGTGAGCGTGATGGCTCCCGCCAGTTCACCGTTGATCGCCACAAAAATTACGGTGACAATCTGCGTGCGCGGCAGATCCGCGGAAAATGCGAGGACTCCTTTAGAGGCAATTCCCTGCTCCTGCAAGAAACGCCCTGTTCCTGCGATCACGAGTTTGCCTTGGATTTGGCCGCGCACTCCTCCGCCGGGGCTGGCTTGAAAGTTTGTGACAGGGTCCAGGCGCAGGTCGCGTTTTTCCGCGGCGTGAACGATGGCGCGCGCCAGGGGATGCTCACTGGAACGCTCGAGGCTTGCGGCGAGGGCCAGAAGTGCGTTCACTGGAAGTGTGGAACCACGGGCGCCCTGGACGTCGTGAACAGAGGGCTTGCCTTCGGTGAGCGTGCCGGTCTTGTCCACCAATAGCGTATCCACGCGCGCCAACGTTTCGAGGGCTTCCGCATTTCGCACCAACACTCCGGCGGAGGCACCACGTCCGACAGCGACCATGATCGACATGGGCGTGGCGAGACCGAGGGCGCAGGGGCACGCGATGATCAGCACAGAGACGGCGGCGAGCAGTGCATGCGCGAATCGCGGCTCTGGTCCCCAAATGGCCCAGCCGATGAATGCCAGGATCGCCGCGACGACCACGCCGGGGACAAAGTATCCCGCGACACGATCGGCCAAGCGCTGCATGGGCGCCCGGCTGCGCTGGGCTTCGCTGACGACTTTTACGATTTGCGCAAGGAGAGTGTCGCTACCGACTCGCTCCGCCAGCATGACGAAACTGCCGTTGGAGTTGAGCGTACCGCCGGTGACTTTGTCGCCCGCGCTCTTGTCTACAGGTAGCGGCTCGCCCGTGATCACGGATTCATCGACGGCACTGAAGCCTTCTTGCACGGTGCCGTCGACCGGTACGCGCTCGCCGGGGCGCACGCGCAACAAATCGCCTTGGCGCACCTGATCGAACGGAATTTCGGCATCGCTACTTCCGGAGGATACACGGTGCGCCGTTTGTGGTGTGAGGTGTAACAATTCGCGGATGGCTCCGCTGGTGCGCTGTCGAGCGCGTATTTCCAGGACTTGGCCGAGCAGGACCAGCGTGGTGATTACGGCCGCGGCTTCGAAATACACCGCCACTCCACCGTGCATATCGCGGAACGAAGCCGGGAAGAATTGCGGGAACAATGTGGCGGCAACGCTATAAAGATAAGCTGCACCGGTGCCGAGGCCGATCAGCGTGAACATGTTCGGGCTGCGATTTACGAGCGAAGCCCAGAAGCGCTGGAAGAACGGCCAGCCGCCCCAGAGCACCACGGGCGTTGCGAGCAAAAACTCAACCGCGTTCCTGGTGCTGCTTTGCCAGCGCAGGCCGGGTGCTTCGCCGAGCATGGACAGGATCAACAGCGGCAGGGACAGCCCGACGCTTACCCAGAAGCGCTGGCGCATGGAATCGTATTCGGGATCGGGCTGCTCTTCGGCGACGATGTCCATAGGCTCCAGAGCCATTCCACAAATCGGGCACGAGCCTGGGCCCATCTGAATGATTTCGGGATGCATCGGGCATGTATAGCGGACATTTTTTGGTTGTGGCGCGGCGGGCGCGGCAGGTTGTTGCGCGTGCGTAGACTGTTCCATCGCTGCACTACCTGGGGAAGACAGGAATTCTTCGGGTTCGTTGCGGAAGCGCTCCGCGCATCGTGGCGAGCAGAAATGATAAGTTTTGCCTGCGTGTGCTACTTTGCCAGCCGACTTCCGCGCGTCGACCATCATTCCGCAAACGGGATCTTTTTCTTTCGGCGCTTCGGGCAAAATGGGCAGACTGGAGAGTTGAGAATTCGACATAATGATTCGCCTGGATAGTTTACTATGTTAGATGTTTGGCGGTTACGTTCGGGCACACTGCGGCGACTCGGAAGACTGGTATAATCATCGTTATGACACTCCTCGAAATCACCTACGAACTGCAATCGCCCTTGAGTATGGCGCAATTAAGCCGGCTCGGTGAATTTGCGAATACCTATGGCTTGCGGAAATTTCGCGTCGACAGCCAGAACCGGCTCACGTTTGAATATGACGGGTCGCGCTTGCGGGACACGCAGGTCGCTCATGTGCTTGGGCAGGCCGGCATCGCCGTGACGCGCAAGATAAATTAAAGTCTCCAACAGCAAGAGAGAAGCTGGCTATAGAATTCCAGTACTCACGGCGCTTCTCCTCGTACTCCCGTAATCCCCTAACCTAACTTGCTCTCCGCGCGACAGGCAACCGCTGCTCTAAGGCACTCATCCACTCAATGACGAAAGAAAGATGGATGCGACGTTTTGGGAGAAATGCATACGTGCGAAAAGATGCTTTGCGGCGGTGGGGTTTATTCAGTTGGCTGGCTTCATTGGTGATTTTCGCTACGCTACCGGCTGGCGGGACGGACAAAACTGTCGCGTTCAAGATTCCGCCGGTGAAGATTCCGGTGAACGTGAAAAATCAGCGCGTCACGATGGTGGCATCTGGATTGATTACTTTGACTTCGAAAGCGCAGGGACTGAACATTTTGAACCTGCAACTGACCGCTGACATGTCTGACCTACAGCAAAACATGACGGAACTGCTCGGCGCGCAACTGGATAAAGACGATCACTGCGGCGACCGCATCACCATTCAGCACGCTACGCTGACTCCCGTCGAGCCCGCGAGCCTGGCGGTGGTGCAACTTCACTATGAGCGCTGGACATGCGCGAAAGTGTTCGGGAAGGAGCAGGCGAAACGCGTGATTGGCGGAAACGCTGCGATTCAGATGACGCTCACCCCCGCAGTGGAGGAAGACAGCACGGAACTTCGACTGGTGCCAGCAGTGGGGCCGATTCAGGCGGATGGATCGTTGGGGGAGCTGCTGCGCTCTGGGACGTTCGGTGACATGTTGCGGGAGAAAATCCGTAACGCGATCCTGTCCGCCATGCAAAAAGGAACAGACCTCAGCGAGACGCTGCCGCCCGCGGTGCAGGGTTACGCAAAGATCCAGGATGCGCGATTCAAGGATGGCGCTGACGGGCGTTTGCTCGTGCTGCTTGATGGAGAAATCAAAATCACGAACGAGCAGATGCAAGCGCTGTCAAAACAGGTGAAGGAACGAGTGGCGGCGCAGTAGACTTTCGCGTAACCGAGGAGTGGGTTGAAGAATTTTGGCGAGGAGGACGCAGAAAAAGGTGGGAGCCCCCGGAAGGCGCGTCTCCATGCCAAAGTCGTTTTCACACCGGCGCGTGGGTGGGGTTGTCGATGCTAGCTTCCTTCTCAGAGGCAGGTGGTCACGAGTCTTGCAAACCGCAAGCCCCTTCCCCCTCGCTACTGAAACGCGCCCAACGACCACGCTTTCTGCAAGCACAGCGCGAGCGATTGAATGGTGTTGCAGTGCGCTAACTTATTGACAATATATGGTTTGCACGGAATGCCGAGGCGGCGCGCTTGGTCCACTATCGCTCGAACCCAGTCTAGTACCCTCAGAACCCGGGTAACAAAGAGAATTGGTAAGCCAGGGCTATCGGTTTTTTGTTGTTCCGGGATGAAACTTGGCCGTATGAAAGTTTCCTTTCTTCTGCGACTCCGCCGCTTCACTCTTTGGCTCGTATTTGATCTCCTGCTGGCCAGCGGACTGTTGGCGTTCGCCGCGTGGGCGGACACGTCGTCTCACCTCCACCACCCTCCCGTCGGCGGTTGCTACTGCGGATGCGCGATGGCAAAAACTTCAGCCGGATGCGGGAAGATGTGCGACCTGCCGAAATTTGCTTCGCGGCGCTGGGCGGTGACGTGTTCAAAGCCACACGCCACGGCGAATATGGAAACGCCGGAGGCTCAGCCGCACTTGCCACATCCGCCGCACGCGGAACGCGCCAGCAACTGAGCACAAAACTTCCCTGCGGGATGGCGGTTTTGTGGGTGGCGTGGCCTCATAAAAGCGGTCGGCGGGAGCTTTCTACTCGTTTAGCAGTTTGGCGAAGATTTCGGGGATTTCGAAGACCGCACGGTTGTTGAGGCGCTGGGTGTTGCAGCGAAATTCGGCGAGCTTCCCTGGCCGCATCAGTTGTTGCACGCCGCTGACGATTTCCCTGAAGTTGTGCAGCACGATCCCGACTCCCTTTTCTTTCACCCACTCGGTGTTGTAGCGCTCCTGCGGCAGCGTCCAGGCATTGCATTCGAGAATCACGGGCAGTTTGCGCACCATGGCTTCCGCGACGCTGCCTGGGCCGGGCTTGCCGATGAGGAAGTCCGCAGCTCGCATCAACCTGTGAACCTCTTTGGTGAAGCCGACGATGTGTAGAGGTATTTTCCAGGCGCGCGCGCGGAATTTTTCGGCGAGCTTTTCGTTTCGACCGCAGATGACGATCAACTGGAGCGGCAATGCAGCAGCTTCCAGGCGCTCGACGATGGCGTACATCACTTTTGAGCCGAAACCGCCGAACAGCAACATGCCGGTGGACAGGTCCGAGCGCAGATTCAGTTCGCGGCGGAGCGCGAATGGATCGGCCGAGTCCTCTTGGTAGAAGTCCGGCCGAAGGATCATCCCGGACGTGGGGAAAATGTGGGCTGGATCTTTCCCTAATTGCCGTGCCTGCTCGACGGCCTTTTCGGTTCCGCATATCACATATTGCTGGTTGCCCGGATCAATCCAAAAGCGCGGAGGAAAATCGGCCAGGTCCGTGATGATGGTGATAAAGGGCCGGCCTGGGTAACAACGGCTCCAGGCCTCGGCAATCTCCCGGTTGAAATGGGGAATGACGGATACCATCAGATCCGCGGGTTGTTTCTGAAAATGGCGGGCCAGAAGATCGACCATCGGGCCGTGAAATATGCGGATGGTCGTTTGCAATACACGCAAAAGTTGGGTGGCGCCGAGCGTCCAGCCGTTTCTCAGCAGTACGTTGTACTGCTCTTGAATGCGAATACCCGTGAGTTTGCGGAGGACGTCCAAATGATCGGTCAGATCCTGAAACTGGACCAAATCCACTTGCCAAGCCCGATTTTGTTGAGCAATCACGGTTTGCAGGGCAACGGCGGCGTTCCGGTGACCGCCACCCGCATCGTGGAAGAGGATCTGGATTTTATTCATGGAGGCCATTCTCGCACAGGCGAATGGGTGCGCAAGAGCACTCACCATGCCATGTGGAAAACTCTTAAACTCGTTTGTGTTCAAAGAGTTGCACTCGATTTTTCATTCACATTTCGCCCTCTCTTCATGGTTTGTTCATATCTTTCGACTAATCTTTTTACATGCGATGCGACCTCCACGTCCACACCACTGGATCTGGGATGTGCAACACCCCGGGTCTCACACGCATTTGCCGCGAGTCCTATAACCAGCCGGAGGATGTCTACCACCGCTCGAAGCAGCGGGGGATGTCCATTGTGACGGTAACCGACCACGACTCCATCGAGGCTGCGGAAGCGCTCCGCAAATACAGCGATTTCTTCCTGAGCGAAGAGGTGACGGTGCGGATGCCCAGCGGTACGGAGATGCATTTGGGCGTTTACGGGATCAGCGAGAAAGATCACTCGGAAATTCAGCGGCGACGCAGCGATTTTATCGCATTGCTGATGTATCTGACCGAGCGCAAACTTTTCTTCAGCGTGAACCATGTTTTCTCCGGGCTGACCGGAAAACGGGAGATGGAAGACTTCAACTGGTTTGCGTCTTATGTTCCGGCGTTCGAGGTACGCAACGGGCAAATGTGGAGAGAGGCAAATCAGAGCGCGGAGCTGCTTGCGAAACGGCTGGACAAGATTGGGGTGGCCGGAAGCGATTCCCACACGCTGAGCGGAGTGGGCATGACGTTTACACAGGTTCCGGGATCGCGGACAGTGGACGAATTTTTCACAGGCTTGCGCGCAGGGCGCGGAGTTGTCCACGGCGCACATGGGGCTTACACGAAACTGACTTTAGATGTGTGGGGCTTCGCCACCTCCTTGATCAAGGAAAAACCGCTGGCGGCGGCGATTCTTCCCTTCACAGTGTTCGTGCCTGCGATTACCGCAGGGCACTGGCTGAACGAGATTCGTTTTTGCAAGAAGTGGGCGGCGCAGCTGTTGGGAGAAGCGCGGCCGCGCATGCTTTGGGATGTGGATTCGAGCTTAGGGACCAACTGGGCCCGCTGAGAGATGGCCATGGCAGTAGCCAAAACGGTGTGGGGCTTCATCGAGAACCGCGACCACCGCGTCATGCGGCGGGTGAACAGCTGGAGCGCGCCGCGGTGGATCCGATTCTGGATGCTTACGGCCACACGGATGGGCGACGGCTGGTTGTGGTATAGCCTGGGCGTACTGTTGCTGGCGTTTGGCGGTTTGCGGGGTTACACGGCTTTTGGCGCGGCCGGCGCGGCTGCTATTGTGGGCATCTTCGTTTTCAAAGTCTTGAAGAGGTTGAGTCATCGGCCGAGGCCCTGCCAGTTCCAGCCTCATTGCTGGTCCAAGGTGCTTCCTCCGGACCAGTTTTCCTTTCCTTCGGGCCATACCATGACGGCGTTTTCGATTGCTCTTGTAGTGAGTTATTTTTATCCGGGACTGGAATGGCCCCTGTATTTCCTGGCCGTGAGCATCGGACTTTCCCGGATTGTGCTGGGGATGCATTTCCTCAGCGACGTGCTGGCGGGCGCGGTTCTAGGCTCCGCGCTGGGCGTGGGAGCTATTGTGACGTTCGCGGCGTACGGGCTCGCTTAGCTTTCATTCACTCTAAAGTACGGACTTAGGATGTTCGGCTAGAGCTTTCTGGAAGGCCGCCAGGTTGCTTGAGTCGATCACAGCCGTGCCGGTGTCAACGAAAGTGGGCAGCGGAGCGGCAGGCGCGGTGGCCCAGTCTTTAAACTCGTGCACAACGTTATGGTGCAGGTCGTCGAGGAATCTTACGCCGTAATACGCCATGACATAGGGCTTCTGAACGACGGTTGCGGTAATCCACTTCCGTTCAATTCCCTCGAGCGTCTGCGGATCCTTGTCGAAGGCGACGATCCTGATTTTTTCGGTCATGTCCAAGCGGTGGAGCGCATCGGCCGCACCTTCTCCTCCGGAAGCTTCCAGGCAGATGATGCCGTCGATTTTTTCCTTCTTCGTGAGGAGCGCGGCAATGGCATCTTCAGCAACGCGCGCGTCTCCTTTGTCGTCGATCGTTTGAATAACCTGTACGCCGGGATATTTCTTCAATGCGTCGGTGACGCCTCGAACGCGCTCTTCGCTGTTGCGTTGCCCGATCAAAGTGACTATCACCACGCGGCCTTGTCCACCGAGGAGCGTGGCCATGCGATTTCCGCTGTCCTGGCCGGCGCGGAAATTATCCGTGCCGATAAAAAGAACGCGCCGCGATTCCGGTGCGTCGGCGTCAATGCAGATAACGGGAATGCCCTGCAGAATGGCATTATCGATCGGATCCTTGAACAACTTCGGATCCGCGACGGAAACCATGATGCCCGCAGGATGCTGCGCGACTATTTGCTGGAAGGCAGTTAGCTCCTCGCTTGGAGAAAACGTTGTGGGCCCGACGAGATCCACTTTTACGCCGGTGTTCTTCCCGATGTCGGTCAGGCCGGCGGCAGCTTCCTGCCAGTACGGCAGATTAATATTGGTGGCAACCAGCACGTAACGTTCGTTGGGATCGTGGTACGGTTTTTCACAGCCGACACCAGTAACCGCCAAGAGAACGATGCTCCATCGGAAAATAATTCGATTCAGTTTCATTTTCGGTCTCCTTTTCGGAGGCTCCCCGCTGAGGCACTTCGTGGGAAGAGACCAGTTGAGATGCCGCAAGCCTAACACAAGCACGGCTCGACGGCGATGCGACGTTTTCGTTTTTCTGACACTTAGCGGATAGGTATATGCTCCAGTTGCATGCCGCCCGCTTCGCGGAGTATATAGAACGAGTTCACTTACTTGCGAAGAGGCCGGTCTGGTGTCCGAATCCGAACACACCCTTGAAATCACTGTGGAATCGCTAGACACGGCTTTAGCTGCCGAGCGCGGAGGTGCGGACCGCATTGAATTGTGCGCGGAGCTGATTCTCGGCGGGCTGACTCCTTCGGTGGATGCAATGCGCTCTGTGCACGAAGAGCTGGAGATCGCCGTTTTTCCGATCATTCGTCCACGCGCGGGCAATTTTGTGTACACGGACAAGGAATTTGCTGGCATGAAGCGGGATATTTCGGTGGTTCGCGATTTAGGAATGGACGGAGTGGTTTTTGGGCTGCTCCGCGCCGATGGTTCGATCGACATCGAACGCACAACGGAACTGGTGGAATGGTCGCGGCCGCTCGAAGTGACGTTTCACCGCGCGTTTGATGCGACGCCGGATTTGCTGCAAGCACTGGAAGACGTGATTGCAACGGGCGCTGCACGTATTCTGACCGCTGGCGGCGCGGCGACTGTCCCGGCGGGTGTGGAGACCCTGCAGGAGCTTGTGCGATTGTCCGGGGACCGGGTTGTGATCATGCCTGGCGGCGGGCTGGACGCTATAAACATTGGCAATGTGGCCGAGCAGACGCGGGCGCGCGAATTTCACTCAGGGCTAGGGAGTGTATTGCCTTATGGCAGCGGTAATTTGCAGAGGTTTGAGAGGGAGATCCATGCGATGAAGCGGGCCCTCGACGAGAGTGGGAGGTGAGCATTTAACAATGAAGCGGACCTCAGGTCGTGCGCCCGGGAATCGATTATGCGTGTCGGCTAGGGCTTTGACTTCTGAAGACAAATTGACAGGGTTCGCAATCCTCAGAAGCTCAACCCCGAAGTCTCTCGGCTCTTAAATTCCAGTTAGGGCGTGAGAGCTTCCGTTCTGATGCCGCTGATATGAGTGAGTCAGGCCTTTTGGGCTTGGCGGCGTAGGAATGTTGGGACGTCGAGGTCGTCTTTGGCTACTTCGGGAGTTACATCGCGGACGTTTTGTTTGACCTGGTTGACGACGCTGGGAGGAGTGACCGGGAGTTCGGCCTGCTCCGGTACTTCGCGGCCTGCTTTCCAAGTGCGGGGCAGAAACGATTGCTTCTGCGGAACCTGTTTCTTCGCTGTTTCCTTAAAGCCAGCGGCAATCACGGTAATTTTCACCATGTCTTTCATGGCTTCGTCCATCACCGCGCCGAAAATGATGTTGGCGTTTTCATGCGCAGCTTTTTGAATCACGCTGGAGGCTTCGTGGACCTCTTGCAAGGAGAGCGAAGAGCTGCCGCAAATATTAATGAGGATTCCCTGCGCGCCCTGAATGGAATTGTCTTCGAGTAATGGACTGGAAATGGCGCGATTGGCAGCGTCCACCGCGCGGTTTGAACCGCTAGCGACCGCCGTGCCCATTACGGCGTACCCTTGCCCGTGCATGATGGTGCGAACGTCGGCAAAGTCTCGATTGATGATACCGGGCACGGTGATGATGTCAGAGATGCCCTGCACAGCCTGGCGGAGAATGTCGTCGGCGATGCGAAAGGCGTCAAAGAAGCTGGTGCCGGGTTCGACGGTTTCCATCAAGCGCTCGTTGGGGATCACGATCACGGTGTCTACGACGCCCACTAGTTCCTGCAGCGCTTGCTCGGCTTGCAGCATGCGGCGCTTTCCTTCAAAGGCGAATGGCTTGGTCACGACGGCGACGCTTAGCGCGCCCAGCTCGCTGGCAAGCGAAGCCACTACCGGGGCCGCACCGCTGCCGGTGCCGCCGCCGAGGCCGGACGTGATGAAAATCATGTCCGAACCTTCCAGCGCTTCGATAATTTTTTCAGTGTCTTCGAGTGCGGCTTTGCGGCCGACCTCAGGATTCGCGCCCGCGCCCAGGCCTTTCGTGAGCTTCGCGCCGAGTTGCAATTTCACGGGCGCCTGCGACATTTTTAGCGCTTGCAGATCCGTGTTGGCGGTGATGAACTCAACGCCTTCCACCTTGGCGCGGATCATGCGGTTCACCGCGTTGCAGCCACCGCCACCGACACCAATCACCTTGAGCTTCGCGGGCTGCAACTCCTCGCTAAAACTCATCCGGATACCTGCGTCTTTCGCTGTCATGCTGTTCCCCCCGTTCCGGCTGGTGAAAGTCCTTTATAAATCCCGTGTAAATGCGTTACCACAGCCAGTTTTCCGAGCCTGTGGAAAAAGTCTTCCGCTGTCCGCGCGAGGCCTCAAGCCCCGGCAAACATCGCCCGCAATTTGGACACCAAACCGCCCGGCTTAGCCGGTCCGGCTTTTTTTGCTTTTGCCGCGCAGAGCACTAAACCTACAACCGTCGCATATTCTGGCTGGGCGACCTGGTCAGGCAGATCGGCGATGCCGCGAGGTTGCCCCATGCGAACCGGCAAATGGAAACTGTGTTCGGCCAAATCCTGCAAACCGTTCAAACGCGCGCCGCCACCGGCCAGGACGAATCCCGCGGGGATCTGCTTCATCAAGCCTGCGCGGTGGAGGTCGTCGGCGAGAAGCGCGAGCAATTCCTGGGCACGCGGTTCGATGATCTCCGTGAGCATGTGCGCAAAAATCGTTCGGGGCGGACGATCGCCCACGCTGGCAATTTCGATTGAGGCATCGTCGCGAAGCAATGCCGCCGCAGCACAGCCGTGATGGCGCTTGATCCGCTCCGCTTCCGGAATTGGTGTGCGCAGACCCACTGCCAAATCGTTGGTGAAATGATCGCCGCCAATGGCCACGGCGCCGGTGTGGCGAACCACTCCACCGCCGTACACGATGAGTTCGGTTGTGCCGCCGCCGATGTCGAGCAGGCAGCAGCCCAAATCGCGCTCATCCTGGGTGAGGCACGCTTCCGCGGAGGCGAGGGGCTCGAGCACGGTGTCGTTGATCAAAATTCCGGCTTTGTTTGCCGCGGTCACCAAATTCTGTGTGGCGGAACTGGACGATGTGACGATGTGCACGTTCGCCTGAAGGCGCTGCCCGACCATGCCGATGGGATCGCGGATGCCATCCTGCGCGTCCACGCGAAATTCATGAGGCAGAACGTGGAGAACTTCGCGATCTTCAGGCAGAGATATGTTTCGCGCGGTATCGATGGCGCGACGCACGTCTTCGCGCTCGATATCGCGGGGCCGGGGACCTAAGGATGCTCCGCCCTGACAATTCACGCCGCGCACGTGGCTGCCGGCAACCCCAATCACGGCGGACTCCACGGGAACGTTGGCGACGCTTTCCGCTTCTTCCACCGCGCGTCGTATGGAGCTGACGGTGGAATCGAGGTTCACGATCAACCCTTTGCGCAGCCCTTTGGATTCCGCCGCGCCAAGAGCGAGAAAACGCACCTGCTCGTCTTCCATCTCAGCAAGCAACGCGCAGGTTTTGGTGCTGCCGATGTCTAGCCCGACCAGATATTTGTCTTTCTTTGCCAAAATCGTCTCCTGCCGAATCGTTATCTGTTCTTCGCGGCGGTTGTGCTGGTGTCGGGGTTCACCACCACTTGCCGGGAATATTGAAGATCAATGGAATGCACTGTGCCGGAATTGGCCTGCCATTGCGCAAAATTTTCCACTAGCATCCGGAATTTACCGGTGAAATCGGTTTGGCCAAAGTGCACGGTAACAGCGTGCGCGTCGCCGCCCAAGCCAGCCATCACGACGCGCAGATCGCGCGGATTGCTTAAATCCAATTCGCTGATCTGGTCGGATGATCCGGGTTTTACGAGGTCGACATCTTTCATAAATTCCTGGTACGTCTGCATGCGCCTTTCCCGCTCTTCCCTAGGGAGGCTTTCAGACAATCCGGTGACGATGGGGAAATGGAAATCTTCGCCCTCGGGGCGGTCGAGCAATACGCCATGCGCGTCAACTAGAGTCAATTCGGTGCCATTTCGAAAAAAAGCAATGGGAGTGCGTTCCGTTATGAAAACGCGCACGCGGTTCGGCAAGATTCTTTGCACGCTCGCCTCTTCTACCCAAGGGAGTTCTTCGATCTCCATCCGGCGCTTATCCAGCGGGATTTTCAACAAGCTGAGGCCGCGATCGCGAGAGAAGAGCTTCTGAACATCTTCACGCGCGACGATGCGGTTGCCGTTCACCTCAATCTGATCGGGCTTCACCAGCAACATCTGCGGAGAGTAGAGCAAGTAGCGTACCGAAAACACGGTAGCGCCCAGGGCGGCGGCACCCACGAGCGTCCAAACAAACACCTGGCGATAGTAGGTGCCGGTCTTGCCGCTGAATTTTTTGCGGCGAATCTCCACCGGCTTTTGGCGGCGAAGATAGCGCGGCTCGTCTTCCGAGACAAGTTCGGGGCGGTATGGCTCATGTTCGGCCGCCGTGGAAGAAGCGTTTCGCTGGATGGGCTTTACGCGTTCCAAACGACCACCTCGTTTTCGAGAGTTACTCCATAAACTTTTCGGACGCGCTCGCGCACGTCGGAGATCAAGCCGAGCATATCTGCGGAGGAGGCACGGCCTGCATTGACGAAGAAATTGGCGTGGCGGTCGCTGACGCGCGCGTCGCCCAAGGTGAGACTTTTCAGACCGAGTTCATCGATCATACGCCCGGCGGAGGCGCCCGGGGGATTCTTGAAGATGCAGCCAGCGCTCTTTTGGCCCAAGGGCTGGCTGGCGCGCCGCTTTTCGTTACAGATGCGAATGCCTTGAATGATTTCCGCGAACGGCTTGGAGGGAAGTCGGAGCTTCACTGACAGCATCATATCATCGGACGCAAATGAAGTATGCCGGTATTCGAAGGAAATTTGATCGCCTGTGAGAGTTTCTATTTTGCGCGCGGCCGCCCTGTAGACCCTTACTTCGCGGACGTAGGAACCGATCTGTATGCCATACGCTCCGGCGTTCATACGCAGTGCGCCGCCGACGGTACCAGGCACACCGATCAAGCCTTCCAGGCCGCCCAGATTGTTTTTGGCGCAAAGTGTGACGGTTTTGCCCAGATCGGCGGCGGCATCCACACTGGCTACGTCGCCGTCGATCACAACGTCTGGATTCGGCTGGCCCAATTGCAGAACAGCGAAGGAGAGCTCGCCATCCATCACCAGCAGATTCGAACCGCCGCCGAGGAATTTGTGGGGGACGGCTGCGTCTTCCAGAAGATTCAGCAAATCCGGGATGGAATCGTGCCGGTTGATGCGCAGCAAATCCGTGGTGCCGCCGATGCCGAGCGAGGTCAACTCGGCCAGCGATACGCCGCGCAGAAGATCAACCTGCAACTTCGGCAGCGCTTCCAGAATTTTGGCGTTCTCAACCCGCATCTCTTACCCCATCACTTAGACGCAACTCGGAACCGAGCAGTACCGCCAGTTCATTGCTGGCGCGGCCAACGTTTCCGGCGCCGATGGTCAGGATCGCATCGCCGGGCCGAGCCTCGCGCAGCAGAAACTCGATGGCGTTCTGCATGGACTGGAAGTAGTGCACGTTTTTGTGGCCGGCTTCGCGAATGCTATTGGCCAGCGCTTCGCTGGTAATGCCAGGAATAGGAGTTTCGCTGGCGGCGTAAATATCGAGCAACGCTAAAACGTCGGCTTGATTAAAGGCGCGTGAAAAATCATCCCACAGATGCTGCGTGCGAGTGTACCGATGCGGCTGGAACAGCACGAGCAGACGATTGAATTTGCAGCCGCGCGCGGCTTCGAGGGTAGCGCGGATTTCCGCGGGGTGGTGGCCGTAATCGTCGACGACCGTGATGCCATTCACCGTGCCTTTAATATCGAAGCGCCTGCCGACACCGGCAAACTTCGCCAAGCCTTCTCGAATTAAATCCGAGGCGACGTTAAGGTAGAGCGCGACAGCCGCGGCGGCAGCGGCATTTCTAACATTGTGGATGCCGGGAGGGTGCGGGAGTTCAAACCCGCCGAGGTCTTCGCCTTTATAAGTGAGGCGGAATTGACTGCCAAACCCATTGCTCTTGATATCGCTGATTACGAGATCGGCCTGGCTGGATGTGCCATAGGTGATGATAGGCCGCTTGACGTTGGGAATAATGGCCTGGACGTTCGGCTCGTCGAGACAGAGGACTGCGGCGCCGTAAAAGGGAACCCGGTTGACGAATTGCAGGAACGCGCTCTGAATGTCTTCGAGCGAGGCGTATTGATCGAGATGCTCGCGATCGATGGTGGTTACGACGGCCACTACCGGCGCGAACATCAGGAAACTGCGATCGCTCTCGTCGGCTTCCACGACGAAATATTCGCCCTTGCCGACGCGCGCTGTGGTGCCTGCCTGGTTGACGCGGCCGCCGATGACGAATGTTGGATCGAGGTGAGCCGCCGCCAGGATCGAGGCGACCATGGAGGTGGTGGTGGTTTTTCCATGCGCGCCGGCAACCGCAATGCCGTATTTCAGGCGCATCAGTTCGGCAAGCATTTCGGCGCGGGGAATCACGGGGATTTTGCGTTTGTGCGCTTCGCGCACTTCCGGATTGTCGGCTTTTACCGCTGACGAAATAACGACGACGTGCGCGCCTTCCACGTTTTCGGCTTTGTGGCCTTCGTAAATCGTGGCGCCCAGATCTTGCAGGCGCTCCGTGATTGTGGAGGGCTTTGTGTCCGAGCCAGAGACGGAATAGCCGAGGGTGAGCAGGACTTCGGCGATTCCGCTCATGCCGATGCCGCCGATTCCCACCAGGTGAATTCTTTGAAAATTGCGAAACGATACCATCATGTGCCTCTGGACTCTTTCCGGTTTGGCCGCCCCTCGGCCTCTTCGATCAAATCGACGATTTCGCGTACAGCGTTAGGGTGAGCAAGGCTGCGTGCGTTCGCCGCAAGCTTTTCCATCTCTCCGGGCTGGTCCAGGAGGGAGAAAATTTCCTCGGTCAAGCGTTCTGCGTTCAATTCCGGCTCGGCAATCAGGCGCCCCGCCCCGGCGTTGACCATTTCCTGCGCGTTGCGCAACTGGTGGCTGTCCGTCGCTTTCCCAAAGGGAATGAAAATCGCTGCGCGGCCCGCCGCTGCCACTTCCGCAGCGGTGATCGCCCCAGCCCGGCCGACGATCATGTCGGCCCAAGCGAAGCGTTCCGCCATGTTGGAAAGGAAGGGCGCGACTTCCACCTGCATTTCGTGTCGCGCGTACGCAGCCCGCACATTATTATAATCGCGCTCGCCGGTTTGATGCACAATCTGCATCTCCGCTTTTCGTTTCGCCAGAAATTCTGCTGCCTCCATAAAGGTGCGATTGATCGGCAGCGCGCCTTGACTGCCTCCAGTTACGAGCAGGCGGAAGGGCTTCTCCGGCTTTCGCGGCGAGATTTCGAAAAATTCCGGGCGGACGGGGCATCCCGTTACTACCGCACGAGATCCCCAGGCTTGGGCGGAAACTTCGTAGCCCGTAGCAATTCGTTTTGCCAATCGCGCCAGCAGTTTATTGGTCAGACCCGGCTCGGCGTTGGGTTCAAAAATCACGTTGGGAATTCCGCGAAGCCATGTGGCCAGCAGCATCGGCCCAGCGGCGTAGCCACCGACACCGAAGGCGGCCGCGGGATTGTGGCGCTTGAGCACGTTCATGGCGTCCGAGAATCCTGTTCCGAGCATTCCCAAATTTTTCAGCAGCGTTGTGCCGCCTTTTCCTTTCAATCCGGCCACGCGAATAGTTTCCAGCGGCAGGGCCGCCGCGGGCACCAGTTTCATTTCAATCCCGCGCTGTGTGCCTACCAAAACCACTTCGCGCTCCTTGCCGCGCGACAGCCACTCTTGCGCAATGGCGATCGCCGGAAACACGTGCCCGCCGGTGCCGCCTCCTGCGATCAGCAGTTTCACCGTCGGCCTCTCAAGCCTGCAGGCCTGCGTTGCTGCTGCCCTGCTGCGCCACATTCAAGAGCACACCTGTGGCAAGCAGCATGACCAGCAAACTCGATCCGCCGTAACTAACGAAGGGGAGCGGAATGCCTTTTGTGGGCATCATGCCGAGCACCACGGCGAAATTGATGAGCGCTTGAAACAGCACCATGGCGGTTGCGCCGAGGGCGAGCATGCGACCGAATCCATCCGGCGCGTTAAACGAGGCACGCAGACCGCGCCAGGCGTAAGCGGCAAATAACGCGATGATGATCGCGGCGCCAATGAAGCCCAATTCTTCGCAAATCACCGCGTAAATAAAATCGGTGTGCGCCTCCGGCAAGTAAAACAATTTTTGTTTGCTTTCCATCAAGCCAACGCCGGTGAAGCCGCCCGAGCCCACAGCAATCAAGGATTGCAACAACTGGAATCCGGCGCCTTGTGGATCGCTTTCCGGGTGCAGGAATGCGGTAAGTCTGGCGTTGCGGTAGGAAACGTGAGTAATCAAGAAGAAGAGCACCGGCGTGGCCGCCGCGATTCCAACGGCGAGCCATTTCCAGGAAAGGCCGGCGACATACAAAATCGCGGTCATGATCAGAACGATGTCGACCGAAGTACCGAGATCCGGCTGCAGAACGATCAAGGCAACGCAAATCAGAATAGGAGCGACGGCGGGAAGAATGGTGTGCAACAAATCTTCTTTGCGAAATTCCAGGCTGGTGGCGGCGCGGCGCTTCAGGTCCAGAAACCATGCCAGGTAAAGAATGACCGCAAGCTTGGCGAGCTCCGATGGCTGAATCTGCGCCGGACCTAACTTGATCCAACGGTGGGTGGCGTGAGACTTGTCCAGAAAAAACGTGCCGACGAGCAAAATTACGACCACGCAGAGAACGGAGTACACCACCGCCGGCTCGCGCAGTATGTGGTAATCGAGTTTCATCAGCGCAAACATTCCGAGCAGACCGACGACAAGCCACATGATCTGCCGGAGAACGAAATGGTAGGAATGGCCGAATTGCTGTTGCGCCGTGACCGCGGAGGCACTGAAAATCATCACCGCGCCCACCAGGCAAAGCATTACGGTCACTCCAAACAACCACCGGTCGGTATCTGAACGTCTGGCCACGTGGATTATCCCTTTCCCGCAGATTGCCCGGTTGAATTTTGAGCGAGCGCACGAACCAGTTCCTTGAAGACGCGGCCGCGATGCTCGTAATTCTGAAACTGATCGAAACTGGCGCAGGCTGGGGCAAGTAGAACGATGTCGCCTGGTTGTGCGGCGTGGGAGGCGATGGCTACGGCGTTGTCAAGTGTACCGGCCCGTTCGATGGCCACGCTGCCTGCGATCTGCTTGTCGATCTTGTCGGCGGCGGCGCCGATCAGCAGGGCGAGAAGGGCTTTATCGCGAAGAGGCTTTTGCAGGACGCTGTAATCGCTGCCTTTGTCTTTGCCGCCGAGAATGATCAGGATTCTTCCGGGAAAAGCGTCGAGCGCTTTCAAGGTGGCGTCCACGTTGGTCGCTTTGGAGTCGTTGTAGTAACGCACCTCGGAAATTTCGGCGACGAATTCCAGACGATGCTCAACGCCCGCGAAACTTCTTACTGCTTTCGCGATGGATGGCGTGTCAACACCTGCCAGGCGTGCGGCGGTCGCCGCTGCGAGAACATTTTCGAGGTTGTGCGCTCCGGGAAGCGGAATTTCGGCGATCTTCATCACAAATTCTTCCTTGCCGTGGTGCACGATCACAACGTCTTCGCCGAGGGCACAGGCGCCTTGGTTAACGCATTGCTTGCGGCTGAACCAGAACAACTGCGGCTTGCGCGGCGCCAATTCCACCGTGGACGCGTCGTCGGCATTCAGGACGGCCGCGTCAAGTTCGGTCTGCTTCCTGAAAATGCGCGCTTTCGCAGCAGCGTAAGCTTCGACGGTTTTGTGGCGGTCGAGGTGGTCGGGCGTAAGATTCAGAAAAACGGCGATGTCCGGCCGAAATCTGTCCGTCAATTCCAATTGAAAGCTGCTTAGTTCCACGACCGAGACCGTTTCTGCGTTCATCTGATCGACGCAGGCAATTAGTGGTGTACCGACATTTCCAGCGAGGATGGCCTCTTTTCCGGCTGTCTTCAGAATGTGCTGGAGCAACGTGGTCGTCGTTGTTTTTCCGTTGGAACCGGTGATGCCGATCATCTCGCCTTCGAGAAAACGGTAGGCCAGTTCGATCTCGCTCCAGATGGTGATGCCCTTCGAACGAGCTTTCATCAAGAGCGGATCGTCGGCGGGTACGCCCGGACTGGGAACAATCAGGTCCTGGGCTACATAGGTTTTCTCCACATGGCCGCCCAGTTCGAGAGTTATTCCGGCACTGCGCAATTTCGCGGGCACGTCGCCGAGTTCGCTTTCCGGCCGCGTGTCCGTCGCAGTCACGATCGCATTGTGTTTTGCGCAAAACAAAGCCGTTGCCACTCCCGTCCGCGCCAGCCCCACGACCAGCACGCGCATCGTCCGCAACTCAATCGATCCCGGCATCTTTATCAGCGTTCGTTCCCATGCGCAAAATTCATCGCAACTTCAGCGTGGTAAGCGCAAACAGCGCAAACACGAGCGCTACAATCCAAAAACGGACAATCACTTTGCTCTCGCTCCAGCCCAGCAATTCAAAATGGTGGTGAATGGGCGCCATGCGAAAGATACGCTTTCCGCGCAGTTTGAAGGAGCCGACCTGCAGAATCACGGAAAGCGCTTCTACCACAAAAATTCCGCCAACGAAGACCAGTAGCACTTCCTGCTTGATGATCACGGCGATGGTGCCAAGCGTTCCGCCCAAAGACAGTGAGCCTACGTCGCCCATGAACACTTCCGCGGGATGCGCGTTGTACCAGAGAAAGCCGAGTGATGCTCCGACCAACGCGCCACAAAACACGGTGAGTTCGCCAACGCGCGGGATGTATTGAATTTCAAGGTATGTTGCCCAGCGGAAGTTGCTGCTGACGTAGGTCAGCACCGTCAGCGCGCCGGCCGCAATCACGGTGCAGCCAATCGCTAGCCCGTCCAAACCATCGGTGAGATTCACGGCGTTGGAGCTGCCGGTGATGACGAGCGCGACGAACAAAAGAAATGGCAGGAAGGCAAGCGGCCACAAATGTCCGGAATGCAAGAGGCTGTGAATCACCAGGTCCGGGCGGAACCGTTTCACGAAAGGAAAAATCAATTGCGTAGAGTACGCGCTATGCGTCGCCAGCACAAGTAATGCGAAACCCACAAAGGAACTGACCGCGATCTGCAGCACGATTTTGTTTTTGCCGGTTAAGCCCAGATTGCGGCGCTTGGCGACCTTGGCATAGTCGTCCAGAAAGCCGATGGCGGCAAAGGCCAGCAAGGCGAAGAGCGCGAGCATCACGTAGGGATTGGACAGGTCCGCCCACATCAGTACGGGCACGGCGGTGGAAATGACGATGAGCACGCCGCCCATCGTCGGTGTGCCGGCCTTCTTCTTATGCTCCTGCGGACCTTCTTCGCGAATGTATTGGCCGATCTGCAGCTCGCGCAGCTTACGGATCAGCCACGGCCCAAATACCAGGGCGAGAAACATGGCGGTGAGGCTCGCGTACACGGTGCGGACGGTGATGTAGCGAAATACGTTCAGCGGGCTGAAATATTTTTGGAGAACGTGGTAGAGGAGGTAGTAGAGCATGTCAGTGGCCTCCTCCGGAGAGCGAAGGCGCGTCGACAGGCGCGAACCGGCCGAGCAGCGCCTCGACGATCTTCTCCATCTTGACGCTTCGCGAACCTTTCACCAGCACCAAGTCGTCGGACTTGACGAAGTCAGCTAAAAAGTCGGCGGCTTCCGTGGGTGTCGCGAAAAATTTTGTGTGTTCGCGGGGCAGGCCTGAAGCGGCCGCACCTTCGACGATTTGCGCCGCATCGCCCTGGACGCCGATGACGAAATCGATCTTTCCGGATTTCGCGGCATGTTCGCCCGCTTCGCGATGCAATTTCGGTGAACTGGAGCCGAGTTCGCGCATTTCGCCGGCTGCCAAAATGCGCCGGGTGTAACCAGGAGTAGCGTTCAGCAGGTTGATCATCGCCTGCAGCGCCGCCGGGCTAGAGTTGTACGAATCGTTGATCAATGCGAATCCATTCGTGAAGCGAATCAGTTCACCACGCATGGCCGGCGTCGGCAAACCGCGCAGCACCGCCTGCGCTTCGACCGCACCGATATTCCAGATGCTGGCCGCGGCAAGAGCCGCAAGCGCATTCCACACTACGTGGCGACCCGGCAGCGGCAACTCCATGCGCGTCCGTTTTCCGCGATGGAGCAATGTGAACGAACTCCCCAGCGCGCCGCGGTCTTCGATTTCTTCCGCGGCAAATTCCGCGGGCTTGTCCACGCCGTAAAAAATGACGCGGCCCGGCGCCACTTCCGCCATAGCGGCAACACGCGGGTCATCGGCGTTCAGCACGGCTACAGAGCTGCTGCCGCGCAAGCCTTCGATGAGTTCGCGCTTGGCAACCGCAATGTCGTCCACCGATGTGAAGTTCAGCAGGTGGGCGGGGCTGACCCTGGTCTCAATGGCAACGTCGGGAAGAGCTATGGCTGCCAGGCGCTTGAGTTCGCCGGGAAAAGACATGCCCATTTCCAGCACGGCCACATCGTCCGCTTCTTCCAGGCGAAACAGGGTCAGCGGCAGCCCGTACTCATTGTTGAAATTGCCTTCGCTCTTCAGCACCCGTAACTGCGAACCAAGCAATGCCGCCACGATCTCTTTCGTTGTGGTCTTACCGACCGAGCCAGTGATGCCGCAGACTTTTTTACCCCAGTCTTTTCGTACGGCGCGGGCCAGCCGGTGCAGGGCCTCAAGCGTGTCCGGAACGGTAATGCAGCGGTCCTGCAACCATCCGGGATAGCGCGAAACGAGCGGCCCCGCCACCACGCACGCCAGCGCTCCGCTCTCCATGGCTGCGGCCACGTGGTCGTGTCCATCGTGAGTCGGACCGTGAATGGCGATGAACAGTTCTCCGGCACGTATCGTGCGAGAATCAATCGAGACGCCGGCCAGCCGGGCCATGGGGTCGAGTCCATGCCCGCATTGGCCCGCCACCGCATCAGCCACTTGTGCAACCGTCCACCGCATAATTTCCTCAAAAGGTTGGCTTTCTCATTGGTTCGGCCGAGGTATTGGCCTCGTCCGTACAACGGAACTGCTCTGTCCGTTCTCACCGGTTGAGGGCTCCTCCTTTATCTGCGAGTCACTGCTCTGGCTCGCAGGCCCTCGCCTCTCGTGCAGACGAGACGTGAGCGCTACGTGCCAAACCCTGCGAGTTCGCTGGGCGTTTCCGTGTATCCGCGTTCGTTGAGCGCCGCGCCCGCTACTTCGCGATCGTCAAAGTGAATGGTGTGATCGGCAAAAATCTGGTAGTCCTCGTGGCCCTTGCCTGCGAGCAAGACGATGTCTCCGGCGCGCGCTTCTTCGATGGCCAGACGGATGGCCTTGGCGCGGTCCGGTTCGATCATGTATTTGCCGCCAGACTTCTGCATGCCGACGACGATATCGCTGATGATTTTCAGCGGATCTTCCTGGCGGGGATTGTCACTGGTGAGGATCGAGAGATCGCTGAGACGGCCGGAGAGTTCGCCCATGATGGGACGTTTGGTGCGGTCGCGCGACCCGCCGCAACCGAACGCAGTCATAATTCTTCCCTTCGGATTGAGCTCTCGAGCGGTGCGGATCAGGTTCTCCAGCGCGTCGTCAGTGTGCGCGTAGTCGACGATGACGAGGAAGGGCTGGCCAAAATCCACGCGTTCAAACCTGCCACGGACGGCGCGGAGATTGCGGATGCCGGCTTCGATCACTTCGGTCGGGAGTTCCAAGCCGATTCCCGTGCCGATGGCGGCAAGGATGTTGTACACATTGATGCGGCCGACGAGAGACGATTCGACCTGGATTGCGCCGGCGGGCGTTTGTGCGGTGAAGCTCAATCCTTTAAAGCTTAATTGGAATTTCCTGGCCTTCAAATCCGTGCCGTTCTGCAATCCGTAGGTCAGGGTCGTTTTCCCGAGTCCCGCGAGCTTCTTTCCCCATTCGTCATCGGTGTTGATGACCGAGACGTCCGGCGCGCCGGAGCCGGTGCCTTCGAAAAGCATGCGTTTTGCGGCGAAATAATTTTCGAAGGTTTTGTGATAATCGATGTGGTCGCGCGTGAGATTTGTGAACACGGCCACGGCAAAGTGGCAACCCCACAAGCGATCCATTGCGAGCGCGTGGGAACTTGCTTCCATGGTGGCGTAGGTGCCGCCTTCATCGCGAATCTCCGCAAAAAAACTCTGGAGGTCGAGGGATTCCGGCGTGGTGTTCGGTGCCGGGCTTTCGCCGAGAGGCGTGTGGTAGGCGATGGTCCCGAACAAGCCGGTTTTGGCACCCGACGCGCGCAAGATGGAATCCACCAGGGAGGTGGTGGTGGTTTTTCCGTTGGTTCCGGTGACGCCAACCAACTTCAGCGCGTTCGCCGGATGTCCGTAGAAATTCGCCGCGGTGGTGGCCAGCGCTTTGCGGCCTTGGCTCACATGGATCCACGGAATTTCACTTGGCCAATCCTGCGGTGCCGGCTCTTCGCTCATTATCGCAGCAGCGCCACGAGTGACGGCATCCTTGGCAAACAGGTTGCCGTCGGTGGCCACACCATGAATCGCCACGAACAGCGCTGCGGGGCGGACTTTTCGCGAATCATTCGCAACCTGACGAATGGGTAGTTCGCCTTGGGGCGATTGCGAACGTAAGGAGACGCCATCGAGCAAGGCATGCAGGGTGATTCCGCCGGTCTGTTCCCGCTCAGTCACAGTGTGTTCCCGTTCAGCCACTCCCGTTTGTCCCGCGCGTTTCTCCATCTCTAAAGTGCCACTGATTCCCGTTGCCATCGGCGTTTGTAAGCCCTTTTCCTATTTTGACTTGCGCGAATGCGCCGGACTGTCGCCGAATTCCACGGTCACTTTCGTGCCCCGGCGTACTTTGGCTCCTGCCGCCGGTGTCTGTTGAATTGCAACATTCGTGCCAATCAAAACCGGGTCGAGTCCCAGACGCGTGCAGGTTTCGGTTACGTCTCGCATTGTTTTTCCCGAGAAATCCGGTACCGCGATGTCGCCGCCTTCATCCGCGGACATCAGCACTTCGGGGGATTTCGGCAGATTCATTTTCGGCGCTTCGGGCTTGGCAGATTCTTCGGCGACTTCGGGTTGGGCGTTGAAATCGACCGCAGACAAATCATCGAGCGAGCCGTCTTCGGTCTCGACATTGTTTTTTCGGTAGCTGGTCTGGATCAACTGTGGGTTCACAGGGATGTCTTGCGGGACATCCAGATAAGGCAGAATTTGTTCCGCGATTCTTTTGAACACGGGCGCAGCTACTTCTCCTCCGCCGTGGGGATAGCCGCCCGGGGAATCGATGGAGACAAGGATGGTGACGGCCGGATTATTGATCGGCGCGAACCCAGTGAAAGACGCGATCACGTTTGTTGGCGAATATCTTCCGGTGTTGGGGTCAATCTTTTGTGCCGTGCCGGTCTTGCCGGCTATGGACCAACCGTCCAGCCGGGCCTTCGGTCCGGTCCCATGCAAAACCACGCCTTCCATCAACCGGCGCAGGGTGGCCGCGGTTTCCGGGCGAATGATGCGCTTTGAATCGGTGATTGCGGAAGGGCCGTCGAGGGGGAGGACCGTGTCGCCGCGCTTCATTTCGTCGACGATGTGTGGCTTGTAAAGCAAGCCGCCATTGGCAATTGCCGATACCGCCGTGATCATCTGCAGCGGCGTGACGCCCACTTCTTGCCCCATGGAAACTGAAGCGATGGAATAGGAGCCCCAGTGCTCAAGGCGGTTGACCAATCCGCGGCTTTCGTCGGGCAGGTCGACACCGGTCCGGCTGCCAAAGCCGAAAGCGCGAATGTAGTCGTAAAATTTCGGCGAGCCCAAGCGTAACGCAATCTTGATCGCTCCCACGTCGCTGGAGTTCGCGAGAATGTCAGCGACTGTGAGCATGCCGTACTTCTTGTGATCGTGGATCAAGTGCCCGGCAACGGTTACCGCACCATTCTCGCAGTCGAAGACTTCGTCGGCATGGATCAAGTTTTGATCGAAAGCTGCCGCCAGGGTGATCAGCTTGAACGTGGAGCCTGGCTCGTAAATCTGGCTGATGGCTCGGTCTTCTTTTCTTTCTCCGGACACGTCGAACGCCGCGTTGGGATTGAACTTCGGCCAATTCGCGAGCGCAAGAATGGCTCCGCTGTTCGGATCCTGCACGATAACTGTGCCTGCCGGGGCGTGGGTTCTTTCGATGGCTGCGGCCAATTCCCGCTCGGCGATGTACTGGATTTTTTCATCCAATGTGAGAACGACGTTGACGCCGCGGTCGCGTTCCGTTTCGCCGCCGTCAAACCAGCGCTGGCGCGCGTCGGCCATAACCACAACTTTTTCTTCTTTGCCGCGAATCAAGTTGTCGTATTCACGTTCGATGCCGCCCAATCCCTTTTCATCGACGTCCACAAAACCGAGGACGTGCGCGCCTAACTCCCGCTTGGGGTAATAGCGCTGATTTTCTTCCTGAAGGTAAATGCCTTTGAGGTTGGCAGACTCCACCTCTTCCGATTTCGCAGGCGTCAGCTTCCGTTTGATCCACACGAACGGACTGCCCGAATCCAATTTCTCGCGAATCTCTTCGGCCGGCATATCCAACGGGACCGAAAGCAGCCGTGCCACCATGGCACGGTCCTTGATTTCCGCGGGAACGGCAAATGCGGATTGCACCGGGACGCTCATCGCCAAGGGGTGCATGTTGCGATCGTAGATGACGCCGCGCTTGGGATAAATGTCTATGGTGTGGCGTTGCTGGCGAGCGGCACGCGTAAGGTAATCACCGTGAAGAAATAACTGCAGGTAAGCAACGCGACCGAAAACAGCGGTCATCCAGAAAAGTACGAAGGCGGCAAGAATCAGCAAACGAACGTGAACTTTTTCTTGCTCCATGGTTCCTGGTTTCCGGCTCGCGCTCCGTGCGGATGTCGCTGTTGCTTCAGAACTCTTATTTATTCGGCTCTCGCGGATCGTCAGCCGAGGTTAGGGTACGCGATTCGGCCGCACGTACTGGACAGCCGCGACTTCCGAACCATCCGGATTCCCGTATTCGCGCACCTGGCTGGCAGTGGGCTGCGTCAAACCCAATTCGCGCCGGGCAATCACGTCGATGCGATGAGGGTCGCGCAGGTACGCAATCTCCAATTTCAGCTTGCTGTTTAATTTCCGGGCCTGCTGCGTCTTGGATTTCAGATCTTCGAGTTGGAAGCCCAGGTCGATGCAGCGGAAGTGCTGGTAGACATACAGCATGCAAAAAGCGGCGATGATGCTGCCGAGGGCCACGGTTTTGTAAAGATTGCGCATTTTGACGGGTTCGACGAGGCGCACCAGACGTGAGTTATCAATTCTCTTTACGGTGTAAAATTCCACGATCGGTTGGCGGTTTCCGCGATTCTTCGCCCCCGCTTCGTGACTGGCGCGGGAGACAAGCCTAGGTTTCAACCGCTCGGATTCCCTGCTTTGCCCAGCCGAAAGAATTTGTTCGTTGCCTGGCCCGCCCCACTGATACGCTGTCGCCATGTTTACACCTTCTCTGCGCAGCGGAGTTTCGCGCTACGCGATCTCGGGTTCGCTCTCTGCTCGTCTTCGCTGGGCACAATCACGTGTTTAGTGAGCACCTTCAGCGTTCCCTCGCGCTCGCCTTGCTGGAACGCGTGCTTCACCGGGCGGTCTTCGCGCGAGTGGTATGTGAGCACCACCCAACGGCCGCCAGAATTTAAAGTGGCAGGGGTCCGGGAAAGAAACTGCCCGAGTTCCTCCAACTCTCGATTCACCGCTATCCGCAGCGCCAGAAACGTTTTTGTCGCGGGATGCAGTTTCTGCCTTCCCCATTGCTTCCGGGCGCCTGCCACAACCGTTGCCAGGTGCGCGGTGTCCCGTAACGGCCGCGCTTTCACGATCGCCCTGGCGATCCTTCTCGAATCGTGCTCTTCCGCTTCGCGGTAGAACAGGTCGGCGAGTTCTTTCTCCGGCCAGCGATTCACAATTTCGTCGGCGGTCAGCGTGTCTCCCTCCGCTTCGCCGCTACTCATTCTCATGTCCAACGGCCCCGCTTCCCGGAATGAAAAACCGCGCTCCGGGCGATCAAGCTGCATGCTCGAAACTCCCAAGTCGGCCAAGACCCCGTCCACCGTCGCTATCCCCAACGCGCGCACGGCCTCCGAAATCCTGGAGAACGCCGTTTGAACGAAGCTCACTTTGCTCGAGAACTCTTTCAGTCGCTCCCGCGCGATCTGCAGCGCCAGTGCGTCCCGGTCCAGGCTGATCAACCGGCCCGAGGACAAGCGGGCGGCGATGGCTGTCGAATGGCCTGCCGCCCCGAGCGTGGCGTCTACGTAGATCCCGTCCGGTTTTACGTTCAGCCATTCCAACACCTCTTCCAACATCACCGGCGTGTGTAATGCGCCCAATTCTGTTTGCCTGTCTGCCCGACTCGCCCGATCTTTGCCCGATGCCCAGGAAAAAACAGCCAGCAGCCGCAAAACTCGTCAAATCCCCAAATCGCCCAAAACCTTGTCGTCTTCCTCGGTGTACGGTTCCTTTTCCATCTGATCCACCGCTCGAGCGTCGTTCATCACTTCCAGATGGTCCAGGGTGCCCAAGACCGCTACATCGCCCTTCAATAGCGCCTTCTCTCGCAAAATCGACGGCAAGAGCACTCTTCCCTGCCCATCGAGCTCTGCCACTTGCCCGAAGTAGCTCGTTCTCATCAACAGCTTGCGCTTCGACCTGTTCGTGCTGGGCAACTTCGCCAGCCTGTCTTCGATCTCACTCCAGACTTTCATCGGGTATATGCGTGCCGACTCACCCGTCGGGCTGGTGATGTAAAACTGGTTGCCATACTCCGTTAATTCGCCTAGAAAGGAGGCGGGGATCTTCAGACGACCCTTCTCGTCGACTTTGGCCGGAGAATTTCCCCTGAGTTTCATGAATCCCGTCTCGTTGGAGGACCAGTTTGCCCACTAGAACGACTGCCCCTTAAAAAAATCTACTTTGCTCCACTGCAAGCCACTTCGCCCCACTTTTCACCACAGCGTACCTTGTTTCTGGCGCATGTCAAGGAAAATTCGCGTTTGATGTGGATAATTTGTTGATTTTAACGTGACGGAAAATTTGCTTTTTGCGCCACGACCGGCAGTACTCGAGTAAAAATAGATTCACAACAGGTTGTGGCGCGGTTGCGCGGATTGCGTTTCCCATTTTGGGCCGGTTGCAGGCTCCGGCTTGCGTTCCTTGACCGGGAGCAGGCATATTCACTTTGTAGGGAGAACGATGGAAAAGCCCGACCTAACTGCGCTACCTAAGCTGGCCGCTGGCGTCCGCCTGAATGACAAGAGCCAGCTGCCGCGGAAACTCCTGGCCGAAGGACGAGAGATCCGGCTAAGCGGACCGAGCCTGGAGATCGTGAATCTTTGCGATGGCCAGCATACGGTGCAGCAGATTGCAGAAAAGCTCCATGCACTCTACCCCAAGGCGGAACCGCAGCGGATCACACAGGATTTATTGAATTATCTCGCGCTATTGCATGATCAGCGGGCGATTGAGTTTTGAGTTTCCTCACGCGCTGAAGCCCGAATTTTCTTGCCTCTAAATCTCGGAGCGGAAGCTTGGATCCCTTAATCGGCGTGGATGAAACTGCTTCTAAGTCAAGGCTGGAGCGGTTTTCTCGGTTTCTACCTTCATTACTACTCGCACGAAGAAGATCAGGCAAGCGATCAGCACGGCTAATCCAAAGAGGAAGATCGTGCGCGGCGCGCCGATGTGTTTGGCCACGACACCGGCAATTAGAGCGCCGATTGGCATTACGCCCATGAACATCGTGGCGTAAACAGCCATGAGGCGGCTCCGCATTTCATCTGGCACACGCTGCTGAATGATGGTGTTGGTGGCCGCCATCTGGGAAGTTGCGGCGAAGCCGACGATGAAGAGCACAGCGGCGCAGAGCCAAAAGGATGTGGCAAATGCAAGAACCAGCAACCCCAGGGCGCAGGCAGTGCAGGTGGCTCCGATCCAGCGCGCCAAGCCCTTGTACTCCGTACGAGCGGCAAACTGCAACGCGCCGAGCACCGCGCCGACGCCTGCGGCGCTCATGAGCAGTCCTAGCGTTTTTGCGCCGCCGTGGAGAATGTCGCTTGCGTAGATGGGCAGGAAAACGGAGTATTGCAGACCGAAGAAGCTGAGGGCGCTGAGCAGGAGCAACGCGGAACGGATAGGGGTGTCGCTCATGGCAAAGCGAAAGCCCTCGATGAAGCTGCGCACTGGGGACTCGCCCGTCGATCTGGACTCTGTGCGCGGAATGCGCATCATCAGCAGGGCGATGAGCACGGCGACGAAACTGAGGGCGTTGAGAAAAAAACACCAGCCTTCGCCGATCAGCACAATCGTGAAGCCGGCGATGGCAGGACCAATGACGCGCGCGCCGTTGAAGATGGAGGAATTCAACGCAATGGCATTGGGCAAATCCTCTTTGCCGACCATGTGAACGAAGAAGGCCTGGCGAATGGGCACGTCGAAGGCGTTAACGATCCCGACCAGAAACGCGATAAGGATCAAGTGCCAGGTTTTGATGAGGTGAGTCAAGGTGAGTCCGGCGAGCAGGAACGCCAGAATCATGGAAATGGTTTGCGTGGTGATGACGCCGCGATGGCGGTTGTAGCGGTCGCCGACGTAGCCGCCCATCCAGGCGAGTCCGAGCATGGGCAATTGGCTGGCAAATCCGAAGAGGCCGAGGAGCGCGGCGGAGCCAGTCAGCTTGTAGACGAGCCACTGCTGCGCCGTGTTTTGCATCCACGTGCCGATCAGGGAGATCAGTTGCCCGATGACAAACAGTTGAAAGTTCCGATGTTTGAGCGCCCGGAACCGCGTGGCCAAGTCGAAAATCTCATTCACCATTTTCTTGGATGATTTTAGCGCTAAAAGGTCGCGGCCGAGGGGTGTTTCGGCGATGTGAAGGAGTAAGAAAGCCAAACAACACAGGCAGGATTGTGCCACGAAGAGTGACTGAAAACTCTGAACTAAATACGGTTTTACTCGTTGGGAGAATCGGGCGCGCCGATGTGGGTGTGGCTTAGATCGCGGAGCATGGATTTTTCGTCATCGCTCATGCCACGAGTGAAGTTGGGATCGTCGAGGCGCTGATTGCGGGCAGATTCCGGCATGTTCTGGAGCACGCCGAGTTTCTGCTTCAGGACCTGTTGGCGGTCCCAAGGCATCTGGCGCCATTTAGGAAGCACGTCATTCTTGATGTGGTCGCGCTGTTCGGGCGTCAAGTGGGTCCAGATTGCTTCTTTCGATCGCAAATCCTGGCGCTGTTGCGGGGTCATGTGGTCCCACTGATTGAACTGCTGGCGGATTTTGTTCTGCTTATCTGGTGAAAGATTCTGGAAGGCGCGGCTGTTCTGCAGGACGCGCTCGCGCTGCGCCGGCGACAGCTCGCGCATGGTATCAACCCACGGGCGTGCGGAGCCCACGCCAAGCTGCTGCCGTTGATTCAGATTCGCGCCACCATTTGGCCGGTACGCCTTGTTGTAATTGGCCTGCGGAGCCACATGCGATTGCGGGGCGCGGTTATTCTGGTTTGCCGGCGGATGATTGGGATTTGCGGGCGGCCGGTCGGCATTGTGATTCTGATTTTGCGGATGCGCGGGAGCAGGCGCGGGCGCAGGATGGCTTTGCGGCGGACGATCGGGATGGGCCTTCTGCGCAGACACGTTACCGGGCACGGCGGCACAAGCGGCCACAGCCAGAACGACCATCCCGAATTTGAGTCTCGTACGCATCTCCGTCTGATTCCCTGGTTTCCTTCCGGTCCGTAGACCGGCGTTACATCGGCTGCTGCGAGTCTGAAGCCTGGTCTGCCTGCACGGGAGCCGGCAATTCCTTCAACGGCTCAAAATTGGAGATAACGTCATGATCTTCCAGCACCGGTAGATCCTCCATCATCTGTTCATCGGCCATTTGTTGATTCGTTCCCCAAGGCAACACGGGTGCGTGCTGCCGTTGCGAGAAACCCAGCCAGAGAGCGGCAACCAAAAGCGCGGAAGCGGCAAAGGCCACGCGTGGCGAGATCCTCAACCACGCCCACCAGCCTTGCTTGACCGGCTCGGCGGCTACGAGCGCATGGACGCGCGCATCGAACGCGGGCGAAGGTTCGATCACAGGCAGTTCATCCAAGAGCCCGGAGACGGCGCGGAATTCTTCCACGCGCAGTTGGCACGTCGTACATGCCGCCAGATGCTTTTCGACATCCAGCCGCTCGCTTTCCTTTAACCGGCCATCGATGAAACTGAGGATCCGGTTTTCCATTTTTTCGCAACTCATAACAGCCTACTTTCCCTACCCATTGTTCTTGACCTGCTGCGCGACAAGCGGGGCTAGTTCCACTCGAAGCGACTCATACGCGCGGAAGAGCAGCGATTTTAGCGCGCTTTCCGAGCAACTGAGAATCTTGGCAATTTCCGCGTAATCCAGCTCCTGATATTTGTGGAGCAGGACTGCAGCGCGCTGCTTTTCCGGCAGCTTGTCGATGGCGTGACGAATCATATTCTTTCGCGCGTCATCGACGAGATGCTGCTCGATATTCGGGTGCTTTTCAGGAATATCCAGCGGCCGTTCGTCGCCGTCTTCGGCATCCATGGTGACCGGGGCATCGATGGAAACCTCCAACTTCTGGTAGCGGTTATCGCGGACCGAGTTGAGCGCCAGGTTAGTGGCGATCCGGAAGAGCCAAGTGGTGAACTTGGCGCTCGGTACGTAATCTTCGCGGGCGCGATAAACGCGCAGGAAAACATCTTGGGCGAGATCTTCCGCCTGCTCCCGATTCCGCACCATGCGGAACAGAAAGTTGACGAGTGGAGTGCGATAGCGGTGCAATAGAAGCTCAAAAGAAGCTTCATCACCAGCTTTCACGTCCAGCATTAGTTGGACGTCGGTCCTGGCCATAGCACCCACACTGTAGCAAACACATTTGTTCTCAGAAAGTTGCGGCTTTGGGGCACGGCGCAAGGAAGGTACGGGCGGGCGGTGTGGGGCCCTTAAACGTTAAATAAAAGCTTTAAAATCAGCATGCTAGCCACGCCAATGAAAACGAGGAAAGCCATCCTCCAATTGGGCTCGCGGTTGACTTCCGGGAGCAGGTCCGTGGCCGCGACATAGACGGTAACACCGCCGGAAAGCGGGAGGGCATATTTCAACTGGCTCTGGAGGAGGCTGGTGAGGAGCACGCCAGCCAGCGTGGCTGCGCCCAGAAGGCCGGCGGCACGGACAGCGTTGCGTTTGCCTTGGCCGCTGGCGAGGACGACGGAAGCGACGGTGAAACCCTCCGGTAATTTGTGGAGGAAGACGGCAACGAAAATGACCATCCCCAGCCAAGTGGAAACCAAGAAGCCTGCGGCGATAGCGACGCCGTCAAAGAATGTGTGAATGGCCATGCCAAGGAGAACAGTGCGGCGCGCATGGTGACCGTGCATCTCTTCGGTGTGCGTTTCTTCGCCGAAGTGAAAATGAGGCGCGATGGTGTGTTCGAAAAGATGAATGAGGAAGTAGCCGATCAGGACGAAGAGTAAGGCATTTTCGCCCGCGAGGTGGACCGATTCTGGAATGACCTCGACAAAGGCCACGCTGAGCATGTAGCCCGCGCCCAAAGCGAGAAAATATTGCAGGTACTTGCGGGGCCATTCGCGTCGCACCACGAAATAGCCGCCGAGCACGTTGCCTGCGGCGGCGATCAAGCCCAGAAGAGCCGCGAGCGCGATTCGAAATGTAAGTTCATGGGGCACGAAGAAAGTTATTAGTTCTAAGTACAGTGCTGTCCCAAGAAAGTCTGAACAGTCCAGCGTAACTGCTTGATTGAACGAAAGTAAGGGGTCTCTGTGAGTTTTTTCGATTTCAATTTTTTGCTTCTCTTTTGGCGCCATCCTACTGCTTTCCAGCTTGCTCCGGAGGCAGTAGATGAACCAAGGCCGAACCGTTTTCTCTCAACTCGTGGACTTCCTCCCAACCTACCAGTTTCAAATTTGCGTCGATCGGTACCAGGGCAATCGTTACGTGAAAGATTTCTCCTGCTGGGATCAGTTCCTCTGTTTGGCCTTTGCTCAGCTCACCTATCGCGAAAGCCTACGCGATATCGAAGCTTGTCTTCGTGCCCAGCAACCCAAGCTCTATCATATGGGCTTCCGGGGACAAGTTTCTCGCAACACGTTGGCACACGCCAACGAGCACCGCGACTGGCGGATCTACGCCGATTTCGCACAAGTCCTGATTGCCGCCGCTCGCGATCTCTACCGCGACGAACCCTTCGGAGTGGAGTTGTCCGAGACGGTGTATGCCCTCGACTCGACGACTATCGATTTGTGCCTGGCGCTTTTCCCGTGGGGAAAATTCCGCCGCCGCAAGAGCGCGGTGAAACTGCACACACTGCTGGATCTGCGGGGCAGCATTCCGACCAATGTTTATGTGACTGGGGGCCAAGTTCACGACGTGAACATTCTGGACCAACTGCTTCCCGAAGCAGGAGCGTTTTACTTGCTCGATCGCGGTTATGTGGACTTCGCTCGCCTGTACGTCTTGGCCCAAGCTTGTGCCTTCTTCGTCACTCGCGCCAAAAAGAATATGCAGTTCTACCGTCGCAACTCACGTCCCGTCGAACGATCAGCGGGACTGCGAAGCGATCAAACCATTCTGCTGACCGGAATGCGAACTGCCGAGCGCTATCCCGATCCCTTGCGACGGATCCACTATTTCGATGCCGAGAAGGACTCCCGACTGACCTTCCTGACCAACAATTTCCTCCTTCCCGCTTTGACTATCGCCCAGTTGTACCGGGCACGTTGGAAAGTGGAATTGTTTTTTCGCTGGATCAAACAGCACCTGCGCATCAAGGCTTTCTACGGCACCTCGGAGAATGCGGTGAAGACCCAAGCGTGGGTGGCCTTGTCGATCTACGTGTTGGTGGCGATTGTCAAAAAGCAATTGGGGCTCGACTTGAGTCTGTACAAAATTCTCCAAATTCTCAGTGTCACAGTTTTCGAAAAAACCTCAATTTTAGAGGGGTTTTCCAACTTCAACGATGGGTTCATGGATGCCGAAACCTGCAACCAATTGAACCTATTCGACTTTTAATGGAACAGCACTGTTCTAAGTAATAAGTTTTGAGTAAGGCCTGCAGAAGAAAGTCATTCGTTATTCGCTCGAATTCTTAGGTGAGCCTCGGCACTCGGAACTAAAACTTCGCACTCATTACTTAGAACTGTTTTATCCACTGTGGCGGAAAAGAATAACATCACCTTCCTGGACGATGTAATCCTTCCCTTCGAGACGGACCTGGGCCTTTTCTTTTGCAGCGGCGATGCTGCCGGCGGCGAGGAGATCCTGGCAACGAACGACTTCGGCGCGGATGAAACCCTTTTCGATGTCGCTGTGAATTTCACCGGCCGCTTTGACGGCTGGGGAACCTTTGCGAATGGTCCAGGCGCGCACTTCAGGCTCACCCGCGGTGAAGAAGGGGAACAGCCCCATCAGATCATAGGTCGCGCGGATCATGCGATTGAGCCCGGGTTCCTTCAAACCGTAGGAGGACAGCAATTCGGCCGCCTCTTTTTCGTCCATCTCCGCGAGTTCGGCTTCAAGGCGTCCGCAAACCGCGACGACAGCGGTGTTGGGACGGCCTTGCAGTGCGGATAGTTTGTGCTTCTCGACGGCCTTGTCCATTTCGGCGGCTTCGTCGTCGCCGAGATTCAGCACGTACAACATTGGCCGCTGGGACAAAAAGAGAAAACCGCCGATGGGCTTGCGCTCTTCGGGTGTAAGTTCGAGCTCGCGAAGGGGTTTTTCCGCTTCGAGGTGAGCCTTGCACTTTTCCAGAACGACTTTTTCGAGTTCAAACTGAGGATCTCTCTTTTTCTTCAGATCTTTTTCGAGGCGCTCCAGGCGCTTGGTGATCTGTTCGTGGTCGGAGAGGATGAGCTCGAGGTCCAGGTTGGTGGCGTCGCGGAGCGGATCGATATTGCCCTCTGAGTGCGGTACGCTGGGGTCATCGAAAACGCGGATGACGTGGGCAATGGCATCGACATCACGGAGGGTGGCAAGGCTTTCGCGCATGCGCTCTTTTTGAACACCGGGAAGATCGACGTATTGCACGGAGGCGTAGGTGATTTTCTTGGGATTATAAAGTTTTGCGAGCTCCAAGAGGCGCGGCTCGGGAACTTTTGCTACACCCACATGGGCTGTCTGTGCACCTTTGGCGTCGACATTCGCCTTGGTCAAGATACGGAACAGAGTGGTTTTTCCTACCTGGGGCAATCCAATAATGCCTGTTTGCATGAATCTAAGGATCCTTCACTGGTGATGCGTTGTCAGGACACTGGTTCAGCAAAAGAACCACCGGTGACAGTGCGCGAATTTCGATCAAACAGTCCTTTGATTTTAGCATATTGGTTTCGCGGTGCCGTTCGTGCCGGACAGCCGGGCCGTTTTGGCGCTTACCAAATCGAAGGGCATGTATTATCTTTAGCAACCGCTGGGCTTTGTCCACCGATGACGGTAAACACTCCACCCATGAAGCTGGCCTTTGATCTTGAAGAAGCGCTGCGGCATCTGTGCGAACGCGACGAACAGCTGAAGCGGCTGGCGGCGGAGACTGCGGCGTTCCAGATCGACGTGGAAGCAGGACAATCGCCCTACGAAGTGCTTCTGGAAGCGATCGCCTATCAATCGATTTCCGGCAAGGCGGCGGCGACGATCTATGGACGGATCAAGGCGCTGGGAGAAAATGGACGGCCGCCCACACCAGAGAAGATGCTGAAGATTCCGACGGCGAAACTGCGCAAGGCGGGTTTGTCTGGCGCAAAGGCTGCATCGATGAAAGCTCTGGCGGAGAAGGCACTAGCAGGAGTTGTGCCGACTCACGACGAAGCAATGAAACTTTCCGACGAAGAATTGGTCGAGCGGTTGGTGTCCGTGCGAGGAATCGGAGCCTGGACCGTGGAGATGTTCCTGATTTTCCGGTTGGGCCGACCAGATGTGTTGCCCATTCACGACCTGGGCGTGAAAAAAGGTTGGTCCGTGGCGTATGGGAAGAAGCACATGCCCACGCCAAAGGAATTATTGAAATTCGGCGAGCGCTGGCGACCGTTCCGGACGGTGGCGAGCTGGTACATGTGGCGCGCATTTGAAAAGGCCGGTTACGCCTTCACGAACAAAATCCGCCCGCGAAAACCGCGGCGCAAGAAACCTAAGACGAGCCAGAAGCGCAAAAGTAGTTGAGTCTAAGGTCTGGCGACCGTTTCCCTGACGAGCAAGAATAATCCCGCGAAACCAAGCAAGAGGACGGCACCTTCGTAGACGACGGAAATCTGGTGCAGGCGGTTGAACTCGACGCGGCGAGGATCGTCGTCGGGGGTGTTTTGGACCGAGACCATTTGTTTTTTCAGGCGCTCCATACGGTTGCTGACGGTGAACTGGGATGCCGCGGTCAAGATAACCATGAGGACCACGCACAGAGCAGCGGCGTTTGCGAAACCGGCGAAGTCGCGGGTGCTGAGGAGCTCCGCAACCAGGAACAGCAAGCCCAGGAAAATGCCTGCAAAATGAAGACGGGTAAGACAATAGCCGACCATCATTCCGGCAGCATCGCGGCTGCCGAAACTGGAAAACGCGCCCGGAGCCACTACAAAACTCAAAAACGCGTCTCCGCCGAGCCACAGGCCGAGACTTAAGAACTCAATTCCTCGCAAAAATGTCTGCATGCGGTCACTATACAAGAGGCCTGCCCCAGCGACCAAATAGCAAAAAGGTCACAAAAGCCGCATGATCGTGGCACAGTTGTGCTGAAGTATGTGGGAGAATTCAAAGGAATGGTGGGCGATAAAGGATTTGAACCTTTGACCTCTCGCGTGTGAGGCGAGCGCTCTAACCGCTGAGCTAATCGCCCGTCTGAAACGGGGTGGGATGTTGCGATTAGCGCGAAACGCGGATGCAACACCCTTCATCTATTTGTAACAGGAAGACTAAGGGTTTTCAACCGATGCCGAGCGTCACCTCTCAAGTGGTCACACAGCTGCAAAGATCGATCGCGCGCGCGATTTTTGGGAAGGAAGACGTCATTCAACTGGCGCTGATCACGCTGTTGGCGCGCGGGCATCTGTTGATTGAAGACGTTCCGGGTGTGGGAAAAACCACACTGGCGCAGGCGCTGGCGAAGTCGTTTCATTGCACATTTCAGCGCATCCAGTTTACTTCGGATCTATTGCCGAGCGACGTTCTTGGCGTGAGCGTGTACAACCCCGAGTCTCGCGATTTCGAGTTTCGCTCGGGCCCGATTTTCGCAAACGTGGTTTTGGCGGATGAGATTAACCGCACCACACCGCGCACACAGTCGGCGCTTCTGGAAGCGATGAATGAAGCGCAGGTGACCGTGGATGGCCGCACGCTGGCATTGCCGCAACCGTTCTTGGTGATTGCTACGCAGAATCCCGTGGAACATCACGGCACGTATCCCTTGCCGGAATCGCAGCTGGATCGCTTTCTGATGCGCATCAAGATGGGTTATCCGTCGCCCGAGACGGAACGGCAGATTTTGCGAAGCCGGACGACGGAAAATCCGATCGTGGACCTGGAGCCGATCGCAGATGTTTCCGATGTGCTGACGATGCAGGAATCGGTGACGCGCGTGAAGGTGGACAGCAGCTTGCACGATTACGCGCTGGAAATTGTGAATCGCACGCGCAAATCCGACCAACTGGCGTTGGGCGTGAGTCCGCGCGGGACACTGATGCTGCAACGCGCCGCGCAAGCACGGGCGTTTCTGGAAGGCCGGGAATATTGCTTGCCTGATGACTTCAAGCAGCTGGCGGTGGCGGTTTTTTCACACCGCGTTGTGGCCAGCACGCGTCACGCGTCGTTGCAAAAAAAGTCGGAGACCACAGAAACGGTGCTCCGCGAGATTGTCGATTCCGTCCGCGTACCCCTGTGAACCTGCGCGCATCACTCGCGAACATCTGGGAAAAAACCGATCGGCCGGGAGTGCGCGCGTTTTTTCTTTCGATGACTGCGCTGGCGGTGGCGTTCGTGCTGGCGCTGTATTCGGGAGCCGCGGCGCGCATTGGTAATCTGGCGCTGGCCAGCGCGACGGCCATGTCCGCGCTGTTGGTGGCGGGATGGGTTGGGGTCACATTGGTGCCAGTGCTGGCAAAGCGCACACCGCTGCGCTGGATCAGCTACCGGATGGAGTACCGGCTTCCGCGCGAAGGCTGGATTTATATCGGCGGAATCGTGTTGGTGGCGTTGGCGGCCATCAATACCGGGAACAATCTTTTGTTCTTGATTCTTGCTTGCCTGATCGCGAGCATCCTAATGTCCGGGATACTGTCGTCGATCACGCTGGTTGGCGTGGAATTGCACGTGGAGCTGCCGGAACATATTTTCGCGCGGCAAACGGTGCGCGGCGTGGTGGAGCTGCGGAACGAAAAAGAGTCGCTGCCGTCTTTTTCACTGCGTGTCGAAGGAACGAAAAAAAAAGATGCGCCGGCGGCGGTGCTGCTGGCGACACCGGTTTATTTTCCGTACGTTCCGAGACGCGAGACCGTAAAGCAGATTGTGCCGTTGCGATTCGCGCGGCGCGGATTATACCGGCAAGAGACATTTCGGATCGTCACGCGTTTCCCCTTTGGATTTTTGCAAAAGGCGCGCCGCCTGGACAGCGCTTCCGAGGCGCTGGTGTATCCGTCCGTGGAAGCTACGCCCGAATTTCTGGAAGTACTGCCGGGCATTCAGGGAGCGATCGAGAGCCTGGCGAAAGGGCGGGGGCAGGATTTGTACGCGTTGCGGGATTATCTCCCGAACGACAGTGCGCGGCATGTCCACTGGAAAGCTTCGGCACGATTGGGCTCGCTGATGGTGCGGGAATTTGCGCGTGAGGATGATACCCGTGTGGTGCTGGTGCTCGATCCACATACTGAAGCGGCGCGGCCGGGCGCCAGTGCCGACGAAAAGGAACGATTCGAACGAACCGTAGAATTGTGCGCGGCAATCGCGTGGAGCTTCCACGAAGGCGGCGCGCTGATGGAATTTCGCAGTGCGTCGGCCACTGTTCCCATGGCTCCCGGCACGGAGAATATTTTTGCGGTGTTGCGCCAACTGGCAGTGGTTGAAGCGCTTCCTGTCGATGCAAAGCAGCACCGGCTGACGGAACTGGCCGCCGAAGCGGAATCGTTCAAGATCATCGTGACGTCGCAGCCGCGAGGATCGATTCCCGCGGAAGTGTGGAATTCTTCGTATGTGGTGTTCGCGGAGGAATTCGCCGAGTAGGTTTCCCTGTTGAAAACCGGCTCGACGGTTCGCGTGGTTCCCTCGCATTTGTGCGAAACTAAGCGGACGATATGCTGACTGGTCCGGCTCGCTTCCGCTTTCGAAAGAAACTGCTCGCATGGTTTTCTGAATTTCAACGCGATTTGCCGTGGCGGCGCACGAAAGACCCCTATCGCATCTGGCTTTCAGAAATTATGCTGCAGCAGACGCGCGTGGTGGCGGCAATTCCCTACTATGAGCGATTTTTGGAACGCTTTCCCGACGTTGGAGCTTTGGCGGACGCGCCAGAAGAGGAAGTGCTGAGACACTGGGCCGGGCTGGGCTATTACTCTCGCGCGCGGAATCTGCAGAAGGCTGCGCGTCAGATCGCGGCGGAACATGCCTCGAGATTTCCAGACGCTACGGAAAAGGCCCTGGCACTTTCGGGAATCGGCGCCTATACGGCGGCGGCAATTCTGAGCATCGCGTACGGGAAAAAGTTAGCGGTGCTTGATGGGAATGTCGCGCGGGTGATTGCGCGGCTCGCCGCCATTCGCGGCGATTTGCGAAGCAGCTCCCACTGGCAGCAATTGCAACAGAGCGCGGATGAATTGCTGGCGCCGGATGCGCCGGGCGAGTGGAACCAGGCGATGATGGAACTGGGTGCCACGATATGCACGCCGCGGTCGCCGCAGTGCCTGCTTTGCCCCGTGTCTGAATTTTGCGAAGCGCGAAAATTGGGTTTGACGGACGTGATCCCAGAGAAGCGCGGCAAGCGGGCACCGGTCGAAATCACGCTGGCAGCTCTGGTGACCGTCGATCTGCAGGGACGCACACTGCTTCTTCCGCCTCCCTCAACGGATGGAAATTCGCCGACAGCAGAGGATGTGACTGTTCTGCTTTCGCGGATGTGGCACTTCCCTACCATTCAGGTGAAACAGGACGCCGCGCGGGAACTTCGCGCCTTTGTGAGAAGATTTTCGCTATCTGGACATACGTCGGGAGCTAAGTTGCTTGCGCTGCGGAAAGTGCGTCACGCGGTGACCTACCGGCAAATCACATTGCTGCCCTTTCGCGTGGATGTTTCGAAATTGCCGGTGGTGGCGGGAACCAAGGCGCTACCGCTGTCGGATCTGTCGGCGGTGCCAGTGTCAAATTTGACGCGCAAGGTGGCGCGGGCGGCCCTTTCGCCGCACGAAAGTACTCGGAAAAACCTAAACGCGCTGTCGATTTCGCTGCACTACTGACCGAAGACCTACATGCCGCTTCGGAGCGTCGAGCGGCGGGGGTAACTCGAGCGGGACCAGTCCATTTGTACGGTTATCCTTTGGGCCGGCCACGACCCCGGGTCGTTGCCAGGGTGATATTCTGAAAATCGCACCATGGCCTCTTCTATCGCCACACCGACCAGTGCCCTGCCCGCGGACCGTTTTTACCGCACGGCCCTGTTTTTTCTCGTGCTGACCTCCGTGATGACGCTGGTGGGCACCGGCAAACTGGATCTGGTTACCACAATCCTTGCGCCAGCGCTGGTGTTGTACAAGGGAGTGCGTTGGTGGCGAGGGCACCCGCCGGAATTGAAGCAATCGTTGGCTACGCGGTTGGGTATCGCGTACGTTTTCGTCTTTCCCCTCGACCTGTTATTCGTGTCGCGCATGCTGGCTTCGGACGCACCAAATCCAGGGCTTTACGCCGGGCTGCTCGCGGTAGTGCACTTCCTGCTCTTTGTGACGATCGTGCGGCTGTACAGTGCATCCACCGATCGCGATGCGTTGTTCCTTTCGATGTTGGCGTTCGCCAGCGTGTTGGCGTCCGCGATTTTCACGGTGGATACGTCTTTCCTGATGTTCTTCGTGGTTTTCCTAGTGTTCGCGGTGGCGGTGTTTGTAGGCCTGGAAATTCGCCGAGGCGCAGCAGGAGCCGTGTTTCCGCCGCTGGGCGTCGATTCCGGCCGGGAGCGGAAATTTCATCGAGCGCTTTTTCTGTCGGCGCTAAGCGTGTCGCTGGGAGCGGTTGTGATCGGGACCGTGCTGTTTTTCGTGTTTCCGCGGTTCAGCGCGGGCTATTTCGCGCGGACCGGGCTGCAGCCATCGTTGATGAGCGGCTTCACGGACGATGTTGAACTGGGACAGATCGGCGAGATCAAGAAGAATAGCACCGTGGTGATGCGCGTACAAACAGGCGCGCCTGTAAACTATCCGCTGCTGCGCTGGAGGGGGATCGCGCTGACGAATTTCGACGGGCGCCGGTGGTCGTCGCCCGAAGCAAAATTGAAAACAAAGCAGCCCGAACCAAGCGGCTGGATCTCGCTGGCAAGCCGATCACAGTTGGAAAGGCGGCCGGCGGTTCAAGTGGAATTCGTGATTTTGTTGCAGCCGCTGGCGAGCGACACCTTGTTCGCACCCGCTCGGGTGATGGTGCTTCGCGGCAATTTCTCCGGCGAAGCGGGAACATATTATGGCTCGGTGCGGCACAGCTTTGTGAACGTGGATTCCACCGGCTCGATCTCCAATCCATTCCACAATTTTTCACAAGTTCGTTATGAAGGACTGTCGCTGCTGCCGGTTGCCCGCCCGGCCCAGGCTCGCTTTGCGGGAACGAACTACCCAAATGACATTCGCCAGACTTATTTGCAATTGCCGGCCAAACTCGATCCGCGCGTACCGGAACTTGCGCGAAAAATCGTGGGCAACGCCGACAATCCCTACGACCAGTCGCTGGCGATGGAAAGTTATCTGCGCACGAATTTCGCCTACACCTTGAACCTGACGGGGAAACCTGGTGCGGATCCACTGGCGCACTTTCTGTTTGAGACCAAGGCCGGGCACTGCGAGTATTTCGCGACCGCTATGGCGGTGATGCTGCGCACGCTGGGGATTCCTTCGCGCGAAGTAAACGGGTTTTTGCCGGGCGAATACAATGACGTCGGCGGAGATTATATCGTGCGCGCCAGCGATGCGCACAGCTGGGTGGAAGCGTATTTTCCGGGCAGCGGGTGGGTGACGTTTGATCCAACGCCGCCTTCAAACGATGTGGCTTCCGGTCTGCTGTCGCGGCTGGCGTTGTACCTCGACTGGTTTCAGCTGACCTGGAACGAATGGGTGATCAACTACGATTTCTCGCATCAGATCACGCTGGCAAGAAATGTGGGACAAGCTTCAGCAGACTGGAAAGAGCAGTTGCGGAAGAAATTCCAGCGGTTGCAAGACCGCAGCATGGAGCGTTTGACCGAGTGGCAGCGATCACACGATTTGCTGCGCTTCGCGTTTCCTGTTTTGCTGGTGCTTTCGCTTGTGCTTCTGAGACTGGGTTGGTTGCGGGCGTTGGTCCGTTGGTTGAACCTGGCTTGGCTGGCCCGCATGCCGGAAACGCTGCGCAACAATCCTGTGATCGCTTCGCGTCTTTATTCGGAGTTGTTGCGCCTGCTCGAGAAGCGCGGATTCACGAGGAAAGAGACGGAGACTCCGTTGGAGTTTGCCTCTTCGCTTGGCTTGCAGGGGGGATTGGCTTCTCTGGTGCAGGAGTTCACGGATTTGTATGCGCGGTCGCGATTCGGCGGTTTGCCTTGCGACGCGTTCCGGTTGCGGGCGTTGTTGGAGCAAGTGAGGTCGGCGCCGCGGTAAGGCGATGGATTTTTTGGCGATAGGTTTGCGGCAACGGTTCGCTTCAGGAAGCGGGCGCGTCTAACGATCGAAACCCAAGATTCCACATGCAACAGCGGCTTGTGGGGCACCCCGGAAAACCCAAGACGCCGGCCTGAGGGCGCGGCGCTACAGGTCCTAAGACGCAGCGTTCGCGAAAGGCGCCCAGAGTGGTGCGTTGAATCTGATGGAAATTGGGCGGGGCCGGTGTAGACTGTGGCGGAGTTTCGATCTTTCCTGATCAATTTGTGGCATGCGGATTTAGGATTGGCATCGGTACAGGTGTATCGACCGGGGAAAGACTCGGGGAGTGGTTTTCCGATTTAATAGAACGGAGTTTATACATGTCCTTGGTCAAGTCGTTTGTATTTTGTCTGGCGCAGCTTGCGGGAATTCTGTTTTGCGCAGGTTCGTGCTTCGCGCAAACCGCGCCGCATCCACTGGAGGCGCTGCGGACCGAGGAATACTGGACGGTGTATGACGTTTTGCAGTCGAGCGGGCACACGGATGCGGATACACATTATGCGAGCGTTCTGCTACACGAGCCAGCGAAGGATGTCGTGTTGAGTTGGAAGCCCGGCCAGGACGTGGTGCGCGAAGCGGACGTTACCTTGATGCGAAAAGGGGTGACGATTGAGGCCCGGGTGGACATTGCTGGCCGGAAGCTGGAATCGTGGAAGGAAGTTCCGGGCGCACAGGCTCCGTTTTTTATGAGCGAGATTCTGGGCTTGTCCGACATGCTGCTGGACGATGCGCGAGTGAAGGACGCTTTGGCGAAGCGGGGAATCAAAGATTTGAACCAGGTGGAATGCGCGTCCGTCCCCATCGGATTTTTTGCGTTTCCCGAGCAGGAAGGCCATCGCGTCGGCATGGCTGAATGTACCTATGTGCACGGCGCTTATCACAGCTGGGGACGAACAGTCAGCGGGCTGGAGATTTTGGTCGACTTCACAGACAAGAAAATATTGCGGGTGATGGATTCGGGTGCTGCGCCGGTGCCGAATGGGCCCATCAATTTTGAAGAAGCGCCAGAAGTGGCGCGGCCGGGAACGAAACCGGGGATTATTTCGCAACCGTTGGGGCCCAGCTTCGAAATCAAAGACGGCGAAGTGGCCTGGCAAAACTGGCGTTTCCGGTTTCGGCTGGATTCGCGCAATGGCGTGATTCTGAATCTGGTCCGCGTAAACGATCACGGGCGGCTGCGCTCGGTTCTCTACGAGGGCATGGTGTCCGAGCTGTTTGTTCCGTACATGGATGAGACGAATGGATGGTCGACGCGGGTTTTTATCGATACCGGGGAGTTTTATCCCGGAGGAATCCTGCAGAGTATGCGGGCTGGACTGGATTGTCCTTCGAACGCGGTGTACTTCGACGGATTATCGAGCAACGAGAAAGGCGCGCCAATGCTGCACCCGCAGCAGGCTTGCCTGTTCGAAAAGTTTGACGGCGACGTGGCGTGGAGGCACGGCGATGACACCGGCGTGTGGGGCCGGCCGAAGCGGAGTCTGGTGCTGCGTTCCGCGGCGCTGATCGGCAACTATGATTACTTGTTCGATTGGATCTTCGACCAGGACGGCAGTATCCGCGTGGCCGCTGGCGCAACGGGAATTATAGAGACGCGAGGCGTGGCGGCGGAAATGGTGAGCGGGACTCACGGTGCCGACAGCATGGAAACTTACGGGCAGCTGGTAGCAAAAAATACGCTGGGCGTCGATCACGATCACTTTTTCTCGTACCGGCTGGATCTGGACGTGGATGGGCAGAACAACAGTTTCATGGTTCACCGGCTGGTGCAGAAAAAATTGCCGGACGGAAGCGCGCGAAAAACAATATGGGTCCCGGAGCCTTTTATGGCCACCAACGAACGCGACGCCATGATGGATATTCGGATGGATAAACCGACCATGTGGCTTTTTGTGAATCCGAATGTAAAGGGACCGCTTGGCCATGCGACCGGATATGAAATCATGGCGGGGCCGACGGCTGCGTCGCTCCTCGACCCGGACGATCCGGCGCAAAAGGCCGGTGCGTTTTCCGCGCATCAACTTTGGGTAACGCCGTACAACGCGAACGAACGATTCGCGGGAGGAACCTATCCCGTTTCCAGCAAAGGTGCGGACGGCCTGGCGGTGTGGACGAAAGAAAATCGCAATATTGAGAATACCGATATCGTGGCCTGGTACACGATGGGCTTTCACCATGTTCCGCGCGAGGAGGACTGGCCAGTGATGCCCACGATGTGGCACGAATTCATTATCCGGCCGTTTGATTTCTTCCCCGAGAACCCCGTTTTGGACCTTCCGCACACGCCTTGAGCGGCGACCTTGAGCAAATTGCCGCAGATTAGGGGCACATCTGCGGCGCATGCTAAAATTGAAAGGTTACGCCAAGGTAGATAACCGCTCCATGCCAAAGGTCGGATTCATATCGCTCGGATGCCCGAAGAACCTCGTTGATAGCGAGGTGATGATGGGCATACTTTCACGCGAAGGCTACGAACTGACGTCACGCGCGGATGAAGCGGAAATTCTCGTTGTCAACACCTGCAGCTTCATTGAACCCGCACAAAAGGAATCGGTGGACGCTATCCTGGAGATGGCGGAACACAAGAAATTCGGAGCGGCGAAAAAGTTGATCGTGGCTGGCTGCCTAGTGGAACGCTACCGCGACCAGATCCTCGAGCAGGTGCCAGAAGTGGATGCCGTCGTCGGAACGGGCGAGGTCGAACGCATCCTGGAAGCAGTGGAAGGGCAAATGAGGGTTTTGCCAGCGGAGCCGCCTTCGTTCCTGTATCACGATCTGACGCCGCGCATCATCACCACTCCAAAGCATCAGGCTTACATCAAGATCGCGGAAGGCTGCGATCATCCGTGTTCGTTCTGCATCATTCCGCAATTGCGCGGCGCGTTTCGCAGCCGGCGGTTTGAATCCGTAGTACGCGAAGCGGAAAACCTGGCCGCGGCGGGTACGCGGGAAGTGACGCTGATCGGGCAAGACACGACTTCTTATGGCGAGGATCTGGGCTTGCGCGACGGACTGCCGCAATTATTGGAGAAGCTCGCTGGAATTGAACAGCTGTTGTGGGTGCGTTTTCTGTACGCGTATCCGAATCGGGTAACGCAAAAGTTGCTGGATACGCTGGCGGCGTATCCACGACTGGCAAAATATTTTGATATGCCGTTGCAGCATGCGAGTCGCAACGTGCTGGCGCGGATGAAGCGTGGATCGAACGGCCACGCGTTTCTGAAGCTGCTGGAGCGCGTTCGCAAAACCATTCCGGGCGTGACGTTGCGCACCAGTTTTATCGTGGGCTTCCCGGGCGAGACCAAAGAGGATTTTGAGGAACTTTATCAATTCGTGGCCGCAGCGAAAATCGATTGGATGGGCGTGTTCGAATATTCTGATGTAGACAATGCGGCCAGTTTTTCGCTCGATGGAAAAGTGGATGCGGAGACGATTGCAGAACGGCGCGCGCGACTGATGACGTTGCAGCGGAAAATTTCGCGGGAAAATTTGCGCGCGCACAAAGGGCGAATACAAACCGCGCTGATGGAAGGGCCGTCTAAGGACAATCCGATGGTGTGGGAAGCGCGCCTGGAAGGAATGGCGCCGGACATCGACGGAAAGCTGTATTTGACAGACCTTGAGCTGCCTAACGGCGAGACACCGGCGACTGGTGATGCCGCGAAGGTGGAAATTACGAAGACCGACACCTACGATTTGATCGGGCGGGTGGTGGAGATTCTGCCCCGGCCTGAGATCCAGCCGATGGCTGTGGCTTCGGCCATGCCGCCTGCGGAAAAACTGACCCGCATTTCCACGGGTGCGGCGCTGCGCGTGATTGGATAATTCCGCACCGGGATCTGATTTGTGCATGATGGAAATTCTTCGCTCTGTGCTGCCCGTGCACTCTGTGGTAAAACACTTCCTTCGCCATGACATACAACTGCCCCATTTGCAAAAAACCCACAGATTCGGATAAGGACGCCGAGTTTCCGTTCTGCTCGGAGCGCTGCCGGCTGCTCGATCTGGGCGCGTGGTCTTCGGAAAAGTATGTAGTGTCTGACCCGATCTTCAACGAGGAAGAAATTCCTGAGACGGACCGGCGAGCGTTGCACGATCGCAAACGAGATAACGATGAAACAATCCACTGAGGAAGTTACCGCGGCCGGCAGCGAAAAACCGCGGCTGGCCTATGCCGTTGCGACGGTGCTGGGCATCGGTTATTTGAAACCGGGGCCGGGGACGTGGGGCTCGCTGGCGGGATTGATTATTGCCGTGTTTTCGCATCCCTACACGTGGTTTTTGTTGCTGGGCAAAGGCATTCAAATTGGCATGGGCACCTCAGAGCCCCTCCTGAGCGGGCCGATGGGAGCTTTGTTGTTGTTGGTGCCATCGATCGCGATCTGGCTGGTGATGGCTTACCTTGGGGTTCACTACAGCAGCCAAGTAGCGAGGTTCGCTGGGGTGAACGATCCTCAGTATGTGGTGATCGATGAAGTTTCCGGAGTGCATCTGGCCCTCATTCTCGGGCTGGCGCCGTTGGCCACCACGTTCATGCACGTATCCGATGCCAGCATGTTCGCGCTGTATGCGGGCATGAGCCTGCTGAACTGGAAATATCTTCTTGCCGCGTTTGTGATTTTCCGGATCTTCGATATTGTAAAACCTTTTCCGTGCCGACGGCTGGAGCACCTGCCCGGAGGCTGGGGAATTATGGCGGACGACTGGATGGCGGGTGTGTACGCTGCCATTTGCTTGCGTCTCGCGTTACACTTTTATGTGTTATGAAATTTGGGTTCGGAAGCACGCACGAAAAGAACGGTATTCCGCACATTGACCGCATATCGCCCGCGGCGGCGCTGCCCGGCGGTGAAATCACAATTTACGGAAGCGGGTTCCTCTCTCGTCATGGAGCGCGGCCTGTGGTGCGTTTTGGCGAGGCGGAAGCGGCGCTGGCATTGGCCAGCGGAAACCGTTTAATTGCGCGGGTGCCGGAGAATGTGACAGCGGGAACCATTCAAGTGGTGACTTCGAAACACGAAAGCCAGCCATATCCCGTGGCGCTTGCGTATCAAATCGCGGACAACCTGCATCCTGTCGCCAATCCGGCGGTGGACGCCATGGGAAATATGTATGTGACGTTCAGCGGGCCGCGCGGTCAACGTGTGCCGGTATCGCTTTACAAGATCGGGCCGAACTATGCGGTGAAACCTTATGTGACGTCGCTGACCAATCCCACCGGGTTGGCGATCGGACCGACCGGCGATCTGTTCGTTTCCTGTCGCCATGACGGCACAATTCATCGCGTGACACCAAATGGTCAGGCAGAAGAATGGATCGAAGGAATGGGCATCGCCACGGGGCTGGCGTTTGACCGGGTTGGGAATTTATTTGTGGGAGACCGCAGCGGAACGATTTTCAAGATAAGCCCGCAGCGGGAAATTTTTGTGTTCGCCACGCTGGAACCTTCCGTAGCGGCATACCATCTGGCATTTCATCCCAGCGGGGAGTTGTACGTGACGGGGCCGACCACTTCGAGTTATGACCGGGTGTACCGGATCACGCAAGGCGGTGAAGTGCATGTGTTCTACCGGGGACTAGGCCGGCCGCAAGGGTTGGCGTTCGACCGAGAGCTGAACTTATATATCGCCGCGTCTTTTGCCGGGCGGCGCGGGATTGTGCGCATTTCGCCTGAGGGCCACGCGGAGCACGTGTTGAGCGGATCAGCGCTTGTGGGCATGGCGCTTTTGCCCAGCGGCCGTGCGATACTTGCCGCGAATAGTGCGCTGTTTACGCTGGATTGGAACGTACACGGCTTGCCTCTTCTCGGGTAGGCCATGAGCAACCCTCCGATAGAATACTTGCGTGCGGAATGCGCGATTCTTGATCCAGTCCTACACGCTCATAATTTCAAATTTGAAACGGGAAGCTCTGGGCCAAGCAGCGGAGGCCGGTTCGCCTTCGGCAATTACGTTTCGGGCAATCGGCGGCTCGAATCGCATTACCGACTTTGGCTGGGTTGCTTACTCACCATTTCGCTTCCATGTCATCGGAACACGCGTCCTATATGACGGCCGTGCTCGGGTCTGAGGGCGGGAATCGCTATCCAGGCTTCGCTGACGAACAACTCGCCGATGGCCTGAAATTCGATCTACAACACTTTGCTTCGGTATTTCTTCTCGCGAACCACGAGGAGTTTGTTCGATGCGCGAGAATAGCCGGCGAATCGAAACGAACGGCATGCTTCGCTCGCTTGCCCTAGCCCAAGCGGCCTCACCAAGAGACGACTAGCGCACAAACTCATGCTTCGACGTGAAGGCTGATTTCCTGCGTTACAATGTTGTCCATGAAAGCAGAAATCATTGCGGTGGGATCGGAGCTGTTGACTCCGGATAGGATTGATACGAATTCGCTGTTTCTTACCGAAGAGCTGAATAAGTTAGGCATTGAGGTATTGCGGAAGACGATTGTTGGCGACAATCGGGAGCTGCTGGCGGAAGCGTTTCGCGACGCTCTCAAACGCGTGCCGGTGGTGATCGCGAGCGGCGGGCTGGGCCCGACCGAGGATGATCTGACGCGGGAAACGGTCGCGGAGCTTCTGGGACGCAGGCTGCAGCGTAACGATGGGGTTGTTCGTGCGATTGAAGCACGCTTTCGCAGCTTCAAACGGGAAATGCCGACCGTGAATCTTCGCCAGGCGATGGTGCCGGAAGGGGCGGAGGTGCTGGAAAATCCGCGAGGCACAGCGCCGGGTTTGTGGCTGGAGGATAACGGACGAATGGTGGCGTTGCTGCCTGGGCCGCCGCGCGAACTGAAACCGTTGTTCCTCGAGCAAGTGTTGCCGCGTTTGCAGCGTCATGCCAATGCTGTGCGCATGTTTCAGCGCGAGCTGCGGGTGACGGGGCTCGGCGAATCGCATGTGGAAGAGCGCATTCGGCCGATCTACACACGGTATAAGGACGTGAACACGACAATCCTGGCGGCGCCCGGGGAAGTGCAGATCCATTTGCGGCGGTGGAGCGATGACGCGGTTGAAGCAAACGCCACGCTGAATGAAATCGTGCGCAGCTTCGAGCTGGCGTTGGGAGACAGGATTTTTGCGCATGCGGGAACACCGCTCGAAGAAGTTGTCGCGCACTTACTGATGGAGAATCGGGCCACCATTGCGGCGGCAGAAAGCTGCACGGGCGGATTGTTGGCGGAGCGGCTGACACGCATTCCCGGCAGTTCGAATTATTTTCTCGGCGGGGTGGTCTGTTACAGCAACGAAATGAAGACGGCGTGGGCGGGCGTGCCGGCGGAAATGATCGCGGCAAAGGGTGCGGTGAGCAGCGAAGTGGCGGTGGCGCTGGCGGAAGGAATCCGGCGTCACGTGGGAAGCACACTGGGAGTGGGAATTACGGGAGTTGCCGGGCCGGGCGGCGGCAGCGAGGAAAAACCCGTGGGCACTGTGCATATCGCAGTGGCAGGGCCGGGGGGAGTGAAAGAAAGATTGGCGCATTTGCCCGGTGACCGCGAGGCGATTCGTTTCTACGCTTCGCAGCTTGGACTGGACATGGTGCGCATGCATTTTCTGTTTAACGGCCACACGCCGTCGCGCCGCGGCTCAGGCTCCTGAGCGGGACGTTTCCTTTGCGGCTATTCATTGCCATTGCCATTCCAAGCGAAGTTCGCGATTCGCTGTCCTTGCTTTTGAGGGATTTGCGGGGGATTGCGCCAAAAGCGAAGTGGGTGCGCGTGGAGAATCTTCACGTGACACTAAAATTTTTGGGGAACATCGATCCGCAGAGGCTGGAACAGATTGCGGGCGCGCTGAAAACGGTTCGGAGTTCGCAACCCGTGACTCTGGACTTTCGTGGACTTGGATTTTTCCCCAATGAAAAGCGCCCGCGCGTTTTCTGGGGCGGAATGGAAGCATCAGCGAACTTGCGGCCACTGGCGGAGAGTATCGATCGCGGTTTGCATCACATTGGTTTTCCACTTGAAGAACGGCCATTCACGCCGCATCTGACTCTGGGGCGTTTTGATCCTCCGGGGCTTTCACCAGCCCTGGCCGACGCTGTGAAACGACACTCCTCCGACAATTTTGGTGACGCAATCACCCGTGAATTTGATCTGATCGAAAGCAAACTGAAATCCACGGGAGCGGAGTACACTACGATTCAGTCGTTTCCCTTTGTGGCGGAGAGCTAGCGTCTGATGTCTGGAACTTCCGAGAGAATTGCGATTGTTGTGCTTGCCGGGTACCTGCTGGGATCCATTCCATTTGGGCTGATTCTGGCGAAACTTTTCGGCAGGAAAGATGTGCGGGAACACGGGAGCGGCAACATCGGGGCGACGAATGTCTCGCGCGTAGCGGGACCGCTCGCAGGGATTCTCACATTGCTGCTGGACGCGGCGAAGGGTGCGGCCGCGGTTTGCTTCGCGGCGCGTTTCACGGAGCAGGCGGCAGGCGCCATGATGCTGGCGGGGATCGCGGCGCTATTGGGCCATTGCTTCCCAGTGTGGCTGAGGTTCCGCGGTGGTAAAGGTGTGGCCACGGCGTTGGGCCTATACATGACGTTGTGCCCCCTGGCCATGACGGCAGGCTTGATTCTGTTTCTGCTGGTTGTGGTGTTTTGGCGCTATGTATCGCTGGGCTCGCTTTCGGCGGCGGCCGCGATGCCACTTTTGATTTATTTCCTTTGGGCGCCGGGTCACGCGCCGCCACTGGTGATTACGCTCGGCACGCTATTTTCTGCTGCTCTGCTCTTCTACAAGCACGACGCCAACTTGCAACGACTGGTGGATGGCACCGAACCGAAATTTTCGTTTGGCGAATCGGAAAGCGACAACGCATGAGCCGGATCGCGATTCTGGGCGGAGGAAGCTGGGGAACAGGGCTTTCCGTCGTGCTGGCACACAGCCGCAGGAAACACGAAATCCGAATCTGGGTGCGGGAAGCTTCGCTTGTTCAGGCGATTCAGAAGGAGCGGAAGAACCCTGTTTATTTGCCGGGCGTCCCCATCCCCGCCTGCGTTCAAGCCTCGAATGACTTGGGCGAAGTCCTGCGCGAAGCGCAGATCTTGATCGGCGCAGTGCCCTCCGCGCACGCTCGCAGCGTTTATCTCAAGGCAGCTCCATATCTCTCTGCGGAGACGGTCATCGTGAGCGCAACGAAGGGACTCGAACTGTCGACGCACCTGCGCATGAGCGAAGTAATCGGCCAGGTGTTCGCGCTGCAATTTATTCCGCGGACTGCGGTGCTCTCTGGACCTTCGTTCGCGTTGGAAGCAGCACGAGGGGACCCGACAGCCGTGGTGTTGGCGTCGCACGATCGTGCGCTGGCGGCATTTCTCCAAGAAGAATTTGCGGGTTCCACGTTTCGCTTGTACACGAATGAAGACGTGCTGGGAGTGGAGTTAGCCGGGGCCATGAAGAACGTAATGGCGATTGCCGCAGGAGCCTGCCGAGGGTTGGGTTTGGGCGCAAATGCCCTGGCGGCGCTGATCACGCGCGGGCTGGCGGAAATGACGCGACTGACGGTGGCGCTCGGAGGCAAAGCGGAATCGCTCAGCGGTCTGGCGGGAATCGGCGACCTGACGCTGACCTGCCATGGAGAATTGAGCAGGAACCGTCACGTGGGATTTGAATTGGGCCAAGGGAAATCACTTCAGGAAATTCTGGGCCAAATGAACATGGTGGCGGAGGGCGTCGAAACGGCGGCGGCCCTACTGGCGTTGGCGAAGGAACGAAACGTGGAATTGCCGATTACAGAGCAGGTGCACAGCATCCTGCATTTGGGAAATTCGCCGCGGGACGCGATTCGCGCCATCATGGAGCGGCCGCTGAAGCGGGAGTAGAAAGCTAAGTGCTTGCCTGTTAGTACCTTAGTTCCAGTGGCATTTGCGCGTCGCCTGTCCTTTGGGCCAGCCCTGCAGCAGCAGATTAGTCCCTTAAAATCTATATGTTGCGATGGCAGTCTCACTCCCATCCCTTTTGACGCGTCTCCGCTCCGGCCGGGTGCGCATCTTGTGGCTCATGCTCGGTGCGCTCCTGCTCGTCAGCGCGCTCCCGATCGGCTTGTATCATCGCCAGGTGCTCGAGTTGAGCCAGGAAAAGCTGGTGGACATGGAGCGCGTGCAACAAACGGAGCTGACACGTTCGCTGGCGCAGGAAGTTCAATTCTTCGAATCCAATTTGACGCAACAATTGATCAGCCAGCGGCAGATCCTTGCCTTGACCGGGCTGATCGATAACGTCACCGACCCGGCTGCCGAGCCAAAAGTGACACGACTGCTGGAAAACTTCGTGGACTCCAACCGCAATACATTTGTTTACCTAACGGCTGTGGGCCGCGACGGGAAAGGCACGAGCGCTTCGCAAGGGAATTTCCGGGCGGAGCAGGATCCATTTGTGGCGAAGGCGTTACAGCGCGCGTTTGTCAGTTCGGTGCAGTCCGTTAAATTTCGCAGTGATCCTCTGGCATTGGCGCCGGACAACCGGCCGGCGTTCGTGATCGCGGTGCCGCTGACGGACGGGCAGAACAATTTTACGGGTATGCTGGCGGCGGTGGTTTCCCTCGATCCGATCTTGCGCCGGCTGCAGGATGCAAGCGTGCGCGGTCGAACCGTTTTCGTTGTGGACCACTTCGGACACATCGTTGCGCATCCGGAGACGAAACACTTCGTGCCAGGCGAAGATTTGAGCGAGAAGTCACACCTGGTCCAGCAAATCAAGGAGCTGCCACGAGAGTTGCGCACTACCGAGACAGTGCGCTTCACGGAAAAAGAAAACAATCACGATGTGGAGATGGTGGGGACGTACAGCACGTTTCCGGAAGTGAACTGGGCGGTGATCGCACAACGCAGCGTGAAAGAAGCGCGCGCCGACGCGGGCGTGACGGAATTGAACCGGCAGGCTCTGGCGTTCGTGAGCGTGGTAGTGTTGATCGCGGTGCTATTCGGGTACTTTTTTGCGGTGGGCATCAGCGGACCAATCCGCAGCCTGGCTGCCTCCACGCGCGCCATCAGCCGAGGGGAATTTCACCAACGCACGCCTGTGCGCGGAGCCGCTGAGATTAGCGAACTAGCCGAAAACTTCAACCTGATGGCCAGCGATATCGAAGAGTACATCGAGCGGCTGAAAGAAGCGGCGGAAGAAAATCGCGAGTTGTTTATCGGGTCGATCCGCATGCTGGCAGCCGCAATTGACGAAAAAGATCCGTATACGCGTGGTCATTCCGGGCGCGTGGCCAAGTATTCGACGGTGATCGCGCAGGAATTGAAATTGACGCCGGAGGACCTGGACAAACTGAAAATTTCCGCTTTGTTGCATGACGTCGGTAAAATTGGCGTGGATGATCGTGTGTTGAAGAAGCCGGGGTCGCTGACGCCGGAAGAATTCGAAATCATGAAGACACACACGACCAAGGGCGCGAACATCATGCGTCCGGTGTCGCAGTTGAAAGACATGTTGCCCGGCATCGAATTGCACCACGAGCATCTGGATGGGCGTGGCTATCCTTACGGGTTGTCTGGGCCGCAGATCCCGCTGATGGCGCGGATTATCGCGGTGGCGGACACGCTGGACGCCATGACTACGAACCGGCCGTACCAGTCGGCGATGGATTTGGAATACGCCCTGGGCCGCATCAAGGCCCTGACAGGGTCGAAGTTCGATCAGTCAGTGGTGAACGCGCTGGAATCCGCGGTGAAAGCGGGTAAGCTGCGGTTGTCCGCTGTTGAAGTTCACGTCTAGCTCTTCCCTTCTCTCCCATCTGTTACAATTTTGCGTTGCGCCTCTGGATGCGCTTCAAACTGTATGATTACCCTCTTTGGAAAACCCGAACCAACACTGCTGGAGCGCCTGAAGGAATCGGTCAGCAAGACCAAGACTGCGCTCGCAGATACCCTCGACAATGTCACCAAAGGCGGGCGGCAGATCGATCCATCGGTGCTGAAGGAAGTGGAAACGGCGCTGCTTTCCGCCGATCTGGGAGTGAAAACGACGCGGGAAATCCTGGATTCGGTGAAGGAACAGATCGCGCGAAATGCGTTGTCCGATGGCACGCAGTTGAAGAAAGAGATCAAGGCGCATGTGTTTCGAGCGCTAAACGTTTATGGCAACACGCCAACGCTGGCTGGGGCTGCGAATGGCAGCGATCCGCGGGTGATTTTTATTGTAGGCGTAAACGGCGCCGGAAAAACTACCAGCATCGGCAAGCTGGCAAGTCGCTTGCGGCAGGATGGCCGCAGCGTGGTGCTGTGCGCGGCGGATACGTTCCGCGCGGCGGCTATCGAGCAACTGGAAATTTGGGCGCAACGCAATGGCGTGGAAGTGATCAAGCAAAAATCCGGGTCCGATCCCGCTGCGGTTGTGTATGACGCGATGGTTGCGGCGAAGGCGCGGAACGTCGATGCAGTGATCGTGGATACCGCGGGGCGGCTGCACACGAAATCGAACTTAATGACGGAGCTGAAAAAAATGGAGCGAACAGCCGCGAAGGTGATTCCCGGCGCGCCACATGATGTGTTGCTGGTGCTGGACGCGACCACTGGGCAGAACGGGTTGGCGCAGGCTCGCGAGTTTACGACTTCGGTTGGCGTCACGGGGATCATTCTGACGAAGCTGGACGGCACGGCAAAGGGCGGAATTGTAGTGGCCATCTCCCGGGAATTGGGATTGCCGATTCGCTTTATCGGCACCGGTGAGAAGATCAATGACCTTGTGCCGTTCGATGCACAAACTTACGCGGATTCTCTGTTCGACTAAATACCGTGGACAGTCACGACTTGCATTTCATGGAGCACGCGCTCGATCTGGCCCGCAAAGGCGTAGGACTCGCCAGCCCGAATCCTACGGTTGGCTGCATCATCGTTAAGGACGGCGCGATTGTTGGTGAGGGTTTTCATCAGTATGATGCGCGCGATCATGCGGAGATCGTGGCGCTCCGGCAGGCTGGGCAAAAGGCGCGCGGGGCGACTCTGTACGTCACTCTGGAACCGTGCAATCACACCGGCCGCACTGGGCCGTGCGCGGAAGCTATCGTGAATGCGGGAATTTCTCGCGTGGTCGCTGCCATGGAGGATCCCAATCCTAAGACGAATGGTAGAGGCTTCGCCAGGCTGAGTGCCGCGGGGATTGGCGTGGCGAGCGGAGTGCTGGAGGCGGAAGCGGAAAAATTGAATGAAGCATTTGCGTATTGGATTACGACGCACAAACCGTTTGTAACGCTTAAGTCGGCATTGACGTTGGATGGCCAGCTGGTTATGCCGCCGGTGCGCGGAAGCAAGAAGGGCGCGTGGATTACGAGCGAAGAATCACGCGTGGAAGTGCAACGGATGCGGCACGCATCGGATGCGCTTCTGACGGGGATCGGCACGATTTTGGCTGATGATCCTCTGTTGACGGATCGCAGCGGATTTCCGCGGCGGCGCCGGCTGCTCCGCGTAATTCTGGATACGAAGTTACGGTTGCCACCCACAGCGCGCATCGTGAAAACTGTCGAGGATGATCTGCTGGTGTTTACGGCGGCTTCTTTGAAATCATCGAAAGCGCGGAAATTGCAAAATGCCGGAATTATGCTGATCCCTGCGAAGACGCGTGACGGGAGAATTGATTTGCAGGCGGTGCTCAAGGAATTGAGCAAGTGGGATATTTTGAGCGTGCTGCTCGAAGCTGGTCCGAAGCTGAATGGAGCGGCATTTACGGCGGGTATCGTGCGTAAACTTATACTTTTTTACGCGCCGAAGGTGGCGGGGAGCGCGTGCTTTCCGTTCTTGCACGTCCTAAATCCGTTAGTGCTTCGTCTGGACATACAATCCATCCAACAATTTGGCCCGGACTTTGCGATTGAGGCCAGTTTCCATAGCGAATCCTGACGTAGTTCTTCGCAGCGATCAAACGCATCACACCCGTCCAGAATTTTGTACTCAATCGCCTGAAACTCTGCGACCATTTGGCATCACTTTGCTGGCCGTAAATGCTCTCCGCCGGAGGTCCTTCGCGAATGGCTGATGCTCCGCGTTCCTGGCACCTCGGTTTCTGGAGCCTAATCGCCACACAATTTCAGGGCGCCTTCAACGACAACGGCCTGAAATTCCTCGTCCTCTACCTGATTATCGGAACAAATCTCACGCCCGACGAGGAAGAGACCAAGGTACTGCTCGTCGGCGCACTTTTTGCCCTGCCCTTCATCCTGTTTTCCATGACCGGCGGCTACTTGGCGGACCGCTTCAGCAAGCGAGCAGTCACCATCGGAACGAAGATTTTCGAAATTGGCGTGATGGTGTTTGCGATTTTGGGATTCGCGTTGCACAGCATGCCGATGTCGTTAACGGCGTTGTTTCTGGCTAGCACGCAGGGCGCGCTTTTCGGGCCGTCCAAATACGGATTGCTGCCGGATATTCTTCCCGAAAATCGATTGTCGTGGGGCAATGGCGTCATCGAACTGGGCACATTTCTCGCGGCGATTGTGGGAACCGTGGTTGCGGGACAACTTCCGGGCTGGTTCGGAAACCACCAGGCGTATTCAGGCGTATTTTTCCTGGCCTGTTCCGTTGTGGGACTCATTACGAGCCTCGGAATTACGAAAGTCGGCGCGGCCGATCCTTCGAAGAAATTCCAAATCAATTTTCTGGGCGATCTGTGGACGAATGGGGAACGTATCCGGAAAGATCGCGTGTTGTGGCTCGCTGTCGCGGGAAACACATACTTTTTCTTTCTTGGAGCGCTGCTGCAGTTTGACATCGTCTTTTATGGGCGCGATGTGTTGGCCGTTCCCTCTTCGCGCGGGAGTTTGCTGCAGGCAGCTATTGCGATCGGTATCGGCCTGGGCAGCTTGGCCGCCGGGTATCTTTCGGGCGGCAAAATCGAATACGGGCTGATTCCGCTGGGCGCTACGGGAATCACGGCTTTTGGATTTCTGCTTGCTCTCCCTGGCTTGTCGTTCACCACTGTTCTGGTTTTGCTGGCTGCGCTCGGCTTCTTTGGTGGGTTTTTCATCGTGCCGATTAGCGCGCTGCTGCAACACAGGCCCGAAGGACAACATCGAGGGAGCGTGCTGGCCAGCGCGAACCTGTTGTCGTTTGTCGGCATTTTGGGCGCGTCGGTTGTCTATTACATCTGCAAACATTTTCTGCGCCTAGGTCCGGCGGGCATTTTCCTGTGGGCCTCGGTCGGCACATTAGGCGCTTTGGCTTATGTGCTGTGGCTGCTGCCGGATTCTCTGGTGCGCCTGTTGCTGTGGATCGCCGCGCACACGATCTACCGGCTGGATCTGAAGGGGCAGGAGATGATTCCGCCGCGGGGTGGCGCTTTGCTTACGCCGAATCACGCTTCCTGGGTAGACGCCGTGCTACTGATCGCCGCCACGGACCGGCCGATTCGCTTCCTGATGTTCAAAGGCGTTTACGACAACCCGGTGATCAAACCGTTCGCGAAAATGCTGAAAATTATTCCGATCGCTTCCGACCAGGGACCGCGTGAAATGATTCATTCGCTGCGGGAAGCTTCCGAGGCTTTGCGCAATGGCGAAGTAGTGTGCATTTTCCCGGAAGGAGAGATTACGCGCATCGGGCAGATGCTGCCCTTCCGGCGCGGCTTCGAGCGCATCATCAAGGGGATCGACGTTCCGATTATTCCCGTGAACATCGACGGGATTTGGGGATCTATTTTTAGCTTTTCCGGCGGGCACTTTCTGTGGAAATGGCCGCGAACGATTCCCTACCCCGTGCGGATCACGTTCGGCAAACCACTTCCGTCGACATCCACCGCGCCCGCAGTGCGCAAAGCGGTGCAAGAACTTGGCATGGAGGCGTTTCAACGCCGGCGGCGGTACATGAAACCGTTGACGCGTTCGTTCATGCAAGCCGCGCGCCGCAATCCCCGGCGTTTTGCGATGGCCGACGGGCGCACACCGAAGCTGACGTTTGGCGATTCGCTGGTCAAGGTGGTTTTTCTCGCCAGGCGACTTCGCCCACTGTGGCGAGAGCAGAAAATGGTCGGGATTCTTTTGCCGCCATCCATTCCTGGGGCGCTAGTGAATTGGGCGGCGTTGCTGTCGGGAAAAGTGCCGATCAATCTGAATTATACTTCGTCGAATGAATCGATCGCTTCCTGCGCCAAGCAATGTGGATTGAAAACCGTAGTCACTTCCCGGCAATTTCTAGAGAAAGTGCCGATCCAGCCTCCCGGCGAATTAATTTATGCGGAAGACCTGGCGCTAAATCCCGGCTTGGGCGAGAAGATCGCGGCCCTGCTTGCAGGCAAACTGCTTCCTGCACGGCTTCTGGAAATGTTCCTTGGAGTATCACGTCCGCCTTCGCTGGATGACACGGCAACGGTGATTTTCTCCAGCGGTTCCACGGGAGAACCGAAAGGCGTGGTGCTCTCGCATTTCAATCTGGGTTCGAACGTGGAACAACTCGAGCAGATTTTTCATTTGAATGAGCGCGACCGCATTCTTGGCATACTTCCCTTCTTTCATTCGTTTGGGTTTACGGGCACGCTTTGCCTGCCGCCTCTTGCGGGCATGGGCGTGGTGTTCCACGTCAGCCCGCTGGATGCTCAGGCGATTGGTGCGCTGGTTGCCAAATATTCGGTGACGATGCTGTTGTCGACGCCGACTTTTCTGAATACTTATGCGCGACGCATTCCGCCGGAAGCGTTTGGAAGTTTGCGCATCGTGATGGCGGGAGCGGAGAAGCTGCCAGATCGCATTGCGCAGGGATTCGAAGATCATTTCGGCCTTCGGCCGCTCGAAGGCTACGGCTGCACGGAGTGTTCGCCGGTAGTTGCGGTGAATACGTATGATTTTCGCGCGGCGTATTTCCGGCAAGTCGGCGCAAAGCGCGGGACGATTGGGCATCCACTGCCTGGCATCGCGATTCGCATCATCGATCCGGAGACGGGAGACTCGTTGCCGGTAGACAGGCCCGGATTGCTGCTGGTCAAGGGTCCAAACGTGATGGTGGGCTACCTGAACCAGCCGACAAAAACCGCGGAAGTTCTGCAGGATGGCTGGTACAACACGGGCGACATTGCCACAGTGGACGAAGATGGATTCCTGCGCATCACCGATCGCCTGAGCCGCTTCAGCAAAATTGGCGGAGAGCTGGTGCCGCACATTCGCGTGGAGGAAAAACTGCACGAATTGATTGGAGCTGAAGGGCAAGTGCTGGCGGTGACGGCGATTCCCGATGAGAAAAAAGGCGAGCGGCTTGTCGTGGTTCACACGTTGAAAGAGGATGCTTTGAAAGGGTGCCTGGAAAAATTGGCGAAGAGCGATTTGCCGGCGCTCTGGAAGCCGCGGCCGGACCAATTCATCTACGTTGAAAAATTGCCGTATCTGGGGACGGGGAAACTGGATCTGCGAAAATTGCGGGAGATTGCGCAGGCGGGAAGCCAGTCGTAAGCCGCGAGTGGTCAGTTTTAGGTTTTAGGCAAGTGCAGTTTATAGTTGGGAGTTAAGGCTTCCTGAGGTTTTTATGTTCACAGGCATTATCGAGCATCTCGGAACCATCCATTCACTTAAGCTGAACAGCGATGGCGGAAGGCTAACGATTCACGCTCCAACAGTCGCGCCACATCTGACTGTTGCCAACAGCATCGCAGTCGACGGGTGTTGCCTGACGGTGGTGGCGCTTGAGGGTGAGGGATTCTCGGCCGACCTTTCCGCGGAAACGATTCGCAAAACGTCCATAGGTGAGTGGAAAACCGGGATGCGCGTGAATTTGGAACAGCCCATGACCACCGGAAAAGAATTTGGCGGGCACTTTGTGCTTGGCCATGTGGATACGACGGGACGAGTGACGCGCCTCGAACCAGAAGGCGAAAACTGGTGGTATGGAGTGGAAGCGCCGGAATCGTTTGCCAAGTACATCGTGCCGCAGGGCTCGATCACCATTGATGGGGTCAGCCTGACGGTGGCGCGATGGAACGGGCGCGTGGCGGAAATCGCGGTCATTCCGTTTACTTATGAGCACACGAACATCAAGAACAGGAAAATCGGGGACGCTGTGAACCTTGAAGGCGACGTGTTGGGAAAATATGTGGAGCGCTACCTGGAAACCCGAAGCGGAACGAAGCCGTCGAGTAGGCTTAGCATCGAACAATTGGTGAGCGAAGGCTTTTGAAGCCTCAAGCGGATTTCTTCGATCGTGCGCCGCGCCAGTAAAGAATGAGCCCGATGAAAATCGAGGCGAGGGTTCCGCCAACCAGCCGTACCTCAAAACTTAATTTATTAGCGCTTTCACCCGGCGGCACAAGGGAAACGAAAATACCGACCAGAACCACCAGGAAACCCAGGATGCCGCTGAGCCACAATCCCATTTTGCCTCCGGGAACCAGCACGGCGTGGGAATTTTCCGTGCGGTCTTTGCGGCGTGAGAGTTTGATGACAGCGGCGAACATGTACAGGAATGGAATGAAGTAAAGAATAATGGCGGCGTCGATCAGCATTTGATACGCGGATTGCACAGTTTCGCTCTGGATTTGGCTGAGCAAGAGAATCGCGCCGGAAATGCCCGCCTGCACCAGGATCGAAATGTAGGGCGTCTTCCACTTGGAATGAATTTTTCCAAACGCCGCGGGCAGATAGCGATCGATACCAACCACAAACGGCACGCGTGCTATGCCGGCGACGGTGCTGCCGACTCCGCCAGCATTCCCCACAGAAACCAGCATAGCTGCCAGGATTCCGAGAAAGCCAACTTTGAGTGCGACGGAGCCCAAGGTGATCGCGTGGAACACGCCGCTCTTTGGATCGAGATCGGCGGCGGGCACAAGCGTCAGAATCGCAAAAGTTCCGACGATATACATGAAGGCAATCATCGCACCGGCGCCAAACACCGCCCGCGGCAACGTGCGACGAGGATCGCGCACTTCTTCGCTCATGGCCGAAACCAATTCCAGGCCGGTGAAGGCGAAAGCTATCTGCGACCAGAAATTTACCGTGTCCCAATTCCACGTGGGCATCATGTTGGCCCAGGTGAAATGCGTCACCGAGCCATGTTTGAAATAAACCAGCAAGGCAATCCCAGCAAGCATCAGCAGCGGCAAATACGTCCCTACACCGCCCGCGTTCTGCAGCCACTTGCCAATATTCAAGCCGATGATGTTCAGTAAAACGGCAACGAAAAGAAGAATTAGGGAAACGACCAGCAGGAATGTGCGGTCCTGCGAAAGCGTTGCGCCCTTTTCACCGAAGACATACGCGCTCATGGAAGCGCTGGCCAGCAACAAGCCGGGAAAATAAAATACGGTGTAAATCCAGTAGGTCCAGCCGGCAACAAAGCCGTGAAAATCTCCAAAGGCTTCCTTGGCCCAGACATATAAACCGCCTTCATCCGGAAATCGTGAGGACAATTCATTGATTACAAAAGCGCCGGGAACAAAAAAGAAAAGCGCGGCGATGACCCAGAGGCTGATGGAGGAGGTGCCGTTGTGTCCGGCGGCGGCGATCCAGCGCGGGCCGAGGACAGTGGCGATGTTAAAGAGCAGCACGTCCCAGAAACCCATGCTTTTTCGAAGCTGCGCCTTGGGATCCTTTGGCGCAACAGCGACTGTGGTCACAGGGTCACGTCCAGCGCGGGAATGAGCTCATCCTGCAGGAGAAAATCATGGAGAAAGGGATCCTGCGAACTTTCAAATTCCTTCCAGGAACCGAAGTTCTGCGCTTTGCCATCCTGCAAGAAAACAATGGTGTCGGCGAGGCGTCTGGCAAGATGGGTGTCGTGAGTGACGACAATGGAGGTTTTGTGAAAGGCTTCCTTCAAACGAAGAATTAGGTCGCCCATGTGCCCAGCCATGATGGGATCGACCATCGTTGTGGGTTCATCGTAAAGGATCGCTTCCGGATTTTGCGCGAGGGCGCGGGCGATGGCCACGGCGCGTTTCATTCCCGTAGAAAGCTCGCTCGGGACTTTCTCCATCACTTCTTCCACTTCCAGCATTTTTGCGAACTTCGCCACATAAGCGATGATGTCTTCGTCGGTCAGGCCGGGTTGGCCTTCAAGGGGGAAGGCGATATTTTCCGCGACGGTGAGGGAATCAAAAAGCGCGCCGGACTGAAAAACCATGGTGACTTTGCGGCGGATTTCCTCAAACTGGTGCTCGGTATGATCAGTGACGTCCACACCGTCGATGAAAACGCGTCCAGAGTCCGCACGAAGGAAACCCATGATGTGTTTCAAGGAAACGGATTTGCCCACACCGCTGCGCCCCATGATGACGCAAGTTTCTCCGCGCTTGACCTTGAAACTGACATTGTTGAGCACCACGCGGTCGTCGAAGGCTTTGTTGACGCCGCGAAACTCGAAATAGTATTCGGAGGCGCTCCCGCCAGACTGCGCCGACGTCAATCCAGCTTGTTGGAACGGTTCATTCATCGGTTTTCTGTCTCCAGAATGCGGCGCACGGCCTCATAGTCGTCGGGAGTGTTCATGTTCCAGAATAGCCAGTTATCGGTATCAAATCGTTTCCAGACCGGCTCGTCAAGCACTTCCATGGGGAGGTGTTTCATGGCTTCGCTGACCTTGCGCGTGCCTGCATCGAATGCGGCGCGAATGGCGGCGGCAGCGTCCGCTCGCCAACACGCACATAGCGGCTCCAGGCCAACACTGGAGCGTGGCGCAACCACCTGCGCGGAACTTTGCAAAGCACAATCCCGCAAAAAACCTAAAAATCCCTGCGTGAGAAATGGCATATCGCAACTGACGATCAGCGCCCAATCCTTTGGAGAGGCGGAATCTTGAATTGTGGCTAACGCGCTGAGAATTCCGCCTAACGGACCTTCTCCGGGCCATTGATCCGCGATCACCGGCCAAGCTTCATTGCCATATTTAGCGGCTGACGCGACGATGCGCATGTCTTCACATACGCCACTGAGAAGCTCGCCGGTGCGCTGCAGCATGCTCTTGCCGCCGAGCGTCACGAGCGCTTTGTCGGTTCCGAAGCGCGTGCTGCTGCCGCCTGCTTGAAGGAAGCCGTGGAACATTATGCTTCGTCGTCCTCCGCGGCAATTTCCTGGCCGGGGCGGCGAATGCCAAGTTCACGCAAGCGCTCCTGCAGACTCTGGCGATGCAGGCCGATGGTAGCGGCCGTGCGAGAAATGTTCCACCGATGCGCGGCGAGTTGCCGGCGCAGGTAGGCAACCTCAAATTTCCGTTTGGCTTCACGAAAGTCGGATTCGTGCAAGCCTAGATCCGCGCCGTCTCCGCCGCTTTTCGGCAGCAATGGTGTACCTTTGGCGACTTCTTCCGGCAGATCCTGCGCGCCTATTTCTTCGCCGCGGTACAGGACCATGGCGCGCTCAATGGCATTTTTCAATTCGCGCACATTGCCGGGCCAGTCGTAGCGCTCGAGGGTCGCCAGGGCGTCTTTGGCGAGGCGTCCTGTGCGTCCCAGACGTCCGCCGTGTGTCTGAAGGAAGTCTTCCGCAAGCGCGACGATATCCTCCTTGTGAGACCGCAGCGGCGGCAGTTCGATGGTAACGACGTGCAAGCGGTAGAAAAGATCTTCGCGGAATTTGCCATCGCGAATCGCCAGGGGAAGATTGCGATGCGTGGCGCTGATTACGCGCACATCCACAGGGATGGATTGCGTGCCGCCCAGTCGTTCGATCGTGCGATTCTCGAGCGCGCGCAAAACTTTGGATTGCGTGACCGGATTCATATCGCCGATTTCGTCGAGGAAGAGCGTGCCGCCGTGGGCTTGTTCGAAGCGGCCCTTTTTTTGTTGCGCCGCGCCAGTAAATGCGCCTCTTTCGTAACCGAATAGCTCTGATTCGATCAACGTTTCGGGAAGGGCCGCGCAATTCACGGCAACGTATGCTTTTCCGTTGCGTTGAGAGCGTGAGTGAATTTCCTGCGCCAGCAAATCCTTTCCAGTGCCGCTTTCTCCCAGGATCAGCACCGTGGCATCGGTGGCGGCGACGCGGTCGGCCAGTTCGAAGGCGCGGCGCATTGCCGCGGAACGGCCGATCATTTGGCCGAATTGGCCTTCAGCGGCCAAGCGGCGGCGCAAGGAGTCGTTTTCTTGTTCCAGTGAAGCGAGCTTCAGGAGATTGCCTACGCGCGTTCGCAACTCCTCGAGCTCGAATCCCTTCACCAAGTAATCCGCTGCGCCGAATTGCAGCGCTTCGACGGCAGGCTTCGCGGTATCCAGGGCCGAAACCATCAGCACCGGCAACTGGTTGCCTTCGCCGCGCAGCCACTTGAGAAAAGCCAACCCGTCTTCGCCTGGCATGACTACATCGAGCAACAGCAACTCCGGATTCTCCGTTGCCAGGGCGGAGCGCGCCGCAGAGCTGGAATCCGCTTCGACAATGCGGTAGCAGCCTTCGAGAGCGCGCTTAAGGGCGTAACGAGAAGCGGGTTCGTCATCCACGATGAGTATGGTTTTCATGAAAATGTCCCGATACGCCGTTGATACCCGCTGTGAAATAACGAGCAGCAAACCCCGGTCGGCTTCAACTGGCCGGTCGAGAACGGCGATATCTGGTAACTTCTCGCCACAGAACGGAAGCAAGATAGACACCGAGCAAAAGCAGCTCGGGTTCGATGGCGTAGCGATACCTGGCATGAGGATATGCCAGATAATATGGAGCCGGGTAGACTACCAGCGCGGCGCCGAATAGTAGCCAGCCGGGCGGCCTCCTTGTGAACAAGAAAAGTAATCCGAGCCAACCTACTACGGAGAGCGGCCAAAATTCCCAAGGCTGCCACCATTCGTTGGCCTGATAGAGGACCGGAGTGCCATCCCAAAACCATAAAACCCGGTGCAGCGTCAGACTGATAAATTCGCGCGGGTATTGGCGCACAAAGGCGAGGGCTTCTTTCTTGTGGAACTCGATGAACGGAAGTTCGCCCAGCTTCAATACCTGTTCGTGGACGAGCAGATTGTCGTCGGGATGCTTGCCCGCCCAGCCCATGCCGTTGCTGTAATGATAGTTGCCGAGAGAAAACTCGAACCAGTAATTGTCGCGCAAGAATACAGGATGCCCGAAGGCCATGGCGGTTCGCACCAGCCATGGCGCGATGATCGCGAAGAATAGCACCACCGCGAACGTCAGTGTACGAAGATACGGCATACCAGCTTTGCGATTTTCCGAGGCGGCTTGAAAGAAGCTGAATGGCAGTAGGCTGAGCAATGCAGGATTGGTGAGTGCGATCAGACCCCAGACGACGGATAGACACAGCCAGTTCCCTGGCGTCCCTTTTTTCCCGGTGTCGAGCGTCATGACGAAAACCACGGTCAAAAGCAGGGCACTGGCAGCAAAATCCCAGATCAGCGAAGTCGGCCACCGGAAGAAAATGGGGCTCAATGTCCAAATGCATGCCGCCCAAAATCCAGTACGTTCGCCCAGGCTCCGCAGGCCGAGGGCAAAGATAGCGACACCCGTTGCCGCCCCCATCATGCACTGCAAACCGAGAAGGATGAGCGCCGACGCCTGAGAATAGCTGCCAAACAGGCGAAACACCGCGGCCACCAGATAGGGGTAAACGGGTGCGACCCAGGCGGTGGGTCCGGTATTGGCGTCGTGAAAGGGCGATTGGAACCCTTGTCCCGCGGCGATGTGCGCAGCAATGCGGCAAACCTCCGCGCCGAAGGGATGGTTCGTGCTCGCGGAGCCCACGTATGTGCGCGCCCAAAATACAAACGCAAAACGCAGCGCGGAACCCACGAGGAAGATCAGGATGTATAGTTGTCGCCGAAAAAGGCCGCCGTAAACGGTGTCTCGGGATGCCGACTGGAACGCCACGCCGGTGGTCATTTCCACCAGTTTCCGTCAGGCGCAGCTGCGGCTGCAAGGACAGCTCCGAGGAAGCGTGTTCATAGCAGCATGCCAGCCCGATGCGGCTGGTCAGGCTGTCTGCGCGGCTTGTCCTTCGGTGCGGTTTCATTTGGACTCCGTTTCGCGCGCCACGCCGTTGTGCGTTGGAAAGCTCAACTGGAAACGAGTGCCACGACCGTTCGTGATAGGGCTTTGCCAAGTAAGCGAACCACCCAGTTCTTCCAGGCGGCGCGCAACAATGGCCAAGCCCAAGCCGGTGCCGCGTGCTTTCGTAGTGAAGAAAGGCTGGACAACTTTGTCTTTGAGCGCGGACGGGATTCCGGGCCCATCGTCTTCTACAACCAGGGTGCAGACCTGCTTGTCGGGGTGCAATTGAAGACGCACGCTACCGCCCTTGCCAACCGCTTCGATGGCGTTCAACAAAACGTTGGAAACGATATCGTTGGCCGCTTCCGCGCTGGCGGCCACCTCGCATGTGCAATGGGCGGCCTTAAATTCTAAGGAAATTCCGGCGGGGTCGGCTTCGTGACGGAGCATGTCGATAACCATGGCCGCGACGCTTGCCAGATTGCAGCGCTCAGCCGTTTTCTGGCTGCGCGCGCCCGGGCGGCTGAATTGCAATAGCTGATTTAGCTTCGCCGACAGCCGATTGATTTCGTCCAGAACCATTTGCGTCTCTGCGCGTAGCGAGGTGGGCAGGTCAGGGCTTTCCAGTTGAACTTGCAAAATTGTCTTGATGGAACCCAGAGGATTCTTGAGATTGTGCGAAATGCTCGCTGCCATCTGGCCTATCAGTGCGAGCCGTTCGCGCTCAGCCAGTTCCCTTTCGAGTTGCAGCTTTTCTTCAATCAGGCGGCAGAGATCGAACGCCGCCGGCAATTGTTCACAAAGAAATTCCAACGCTGCGAAGGTTTCTCCAGAAATCATGGCGCCGTGCGGGCGAGCTTGCAGAGAGCCGAGATGTTGTTTGCCTCGATGAATCACAAAGGACTCTTCTATGCGACTAAGGCGGATTGCCGTCCCGTGGGGCGCGGTGCGATCGAGATCGAGAGAGAGATGAACCTCAGCGAGATGTAGTTGTTCGGCGAGCCAGCGTTCGGTGAAGAGACGGAGCTTGTCGAGATGGCCCAGGCGCGCTACTTCATTAATAGGGCTCATTAGTTTTTGCGCGCGGTCTACTTCGGTCTGCGCCGTCTGTCGCAACAAGCGGCGGATCAGGCGCTGCAGTGGCTCGAAAAAGACTACAGGCAAGAAAAGAAGAAGCGCCGCGGTGGCTTCCGGCGGCAAATATGGTTCAAACCAGACGCTCGCGCGGCGCACAAAGCTGAGATAAAGGAGAGCCAGGAAAATGCCAAAGACTGCATAGATGAGATTGCGCTGGCGGCGAATTTGAAGAAAGTTGCCCTTCTGGATATCCCAGATGAGAAGGATCAGTGGGGCGATTACCCCCCATTGAATAATCATGTCCAAGGAGGAGCCAGCATCGGCAGATCCGTATCTGCGAGTTTCAAAAAAGAAAAACAAAATAAATACGTCCAGCAAGATAAAATTCCAGAACAGTACCTGATGAAGTTTCTTCTGTTCGCCGTGAGGGGACGCCGACAAGAATCGCCACTGCCAAAAAGCGGCGACGACGATCGAAAGGAATAGCCAGAGTTGGAAGTAACCACCCAGCTGGAGCGCAGGCGTCGAAAATCCGAAGTCTTGCCTGCGTTGAAAAGCATTTAGCAGATGGGGCAAAAGAACGAAGGCAGGAAAGTAGCCTGCCGCCAGCCACGCACATTTCGCAGCCGAACCTGCGATCAGATTTTGCAGCGAGGCATACTCGACGTGGAGATGGACGACGAGCGCGGGAAGAAACCAGAGGCCGAGGCACAGAAAAGTCCCAGCAAACGTGAGCAAACCGTTGGGTGGAACAGGGTAATAAAGCTGAGCGTTGAGTGCGAGAAGACTGCTGCCGCAAAACAGCGTCAATGCGAGACAAAGAAAAAAGAATATGCGCTCGAAGTTGCGCTGGCGACGATGGCCGAGAATCACAACCATCCAGAAGAAAGGCAGGAGAGTACCAGCGGTCAAAGTGATCAGGCGGGCGTAAGGAAACCAGTGCATGAGAACGATGGCGCGAGTCTACCGCCCTGAAGAAGGGCACGGCAATGGCCAAGTGCAAGGAAAATCTGGCGGCATCATACGATTGATAATGAACGGCTTATCAAGGAAAACATCCACATTAAATCTATGTGACTGCGCAGGAATTTGTCGGGAAAGGACTTGACTGGAGGGAGAAAGCTGATATATTAGCACTCGGTAGCGAGGAGTGCTAAACACCTTTCAGCCCCCGCCACCATAGTTACCAGTCACACCGTAAGTTCACCTAAATGGAGGTTTTTCGAAGATGGCAGTCAATCTGACACCGCTGCACGACCGTGTCATCGTGAAGCGCATTGAAGAGAAGGAAACCGTTAAGGGCGGGATCATCATCCCCGACTCCGCAAAAGAAAAACCGCAGGAGGGCGAAGTGATCGCCGTCGGCGCGGGCAAGCGAGAGAAGGGCGAGCGGGTTCCGTTGGACGTCAACGTAGGCGATCGCGTGCTGTTCGGCAAGTACAGCGGCAGCGAGATCAAGATCGATGGCGAAGAGCTCCTGATTCTGCGCGAAGAGGAAATCCTCGCGAAGTTGGGTGGAGCGGCGAAAGCGGCCAAGAAGTAAAGAAGTTCCCAGTTGTTAATTGTAAGTTCCGGATCTAGCTGGCTTCTACGCGTGGATCCGGAAACCCTGGCCCAAACCCTTCGGGCCGAGGACGTTGGAAAAAATTCAGGAGGAATGAAGAAATGGCGAAGCAGATTGTTACCGGAGAGAATTCCCGCCAGGCGATTCTACGTGGCGTGAATGCCCTTGCGGACGCAGTAAAAATCACCCTCGGCCCCAAGGGCCGCAATGCGGTGATTGAGAAGAAGTTCGGCGCGCCGATCATCACCAAGGACGGCGTGACCGTGGCTAAGGAAATCGAACTGCGCGATCCGCTCGAGAATATGGGCGCTCAGATGGTCCGCGAAGTCGCCAGCAAGACCAGCGACGTCGCCGGCGATGGCACCACCACCGCCACCGTTCTGGCCCAGGCCATCTTCCGCGAAGGCGTGAAGACGGTCGCGGCCGGCGCGAGCCCCACGGCTCTCAAGCGCGGCATTGACCGCGCTGTCGAAGTGGCCGTCGAGGAAATCAAGAAGCTCCACAAAGACGTGAAGGGCGACATGATCGCCCAGGTCGGCACTATATCCGCCAACAACGATAAGCAAATTGGCGGAATCATTGCCGAGGCGATGAAGAAGGTCGGTAAGGACGGCGTGATCACCGTGGAAGAATCGAAGACCATGGACACCACGCTGGAAGTGGTCGAAGGCATGCAGTTCGACCGCGGCTACCTCTCGCCCTACTTCGTAACCGATCCGGAGCGCATGGAATGCGTGCTGGAAAACGCGTTGATCCTCATCCATGAGAAGAAGATCAGCTCGATGAAGGATCTTCTCCCTTTGCTGGAGCAGATTGCCAAGCTCAGCAAGCCCCTGTTGATCATCGCGGAGGAAGTGGAAGGCGAAGCGCTTGCCACTCTCGTGGTGAACAAGCTGCGCGGCACGCTGCAGTGCAGCGCCGTCAAGGCCCCTGGCTTTGGTGATCGCCGCAAGGCCATGCTGGAGGATATCGCGGTGTTGACCGGCGGTAAGGCCATAACCGAAGACCTCGGCATCAAGCTCGAGAACGTGAAGATCGAGGACCTGGGCAAAGCCAAGAAGGTCACCATCGACAAGGACAACACCACGATTGTCGAAGGCGGAGGCAAGGCCAGCGAAATCGAAGGCCGTGTGAAGCAGATCCGCCAGCAGATCGAGAACACCACCTCCGACTACGACCGCGAGAAGCTCCAGGAACGCCTGGCGAAGCTCGTGGGCGGCGTTGCGGTCATCAAGGTTGGCGCGGCTACCGAAACTGAGCTGAAGGAGAAAAAGGCTCGCGTTGAGGACGCCATGCATGCCACCCGTGCGGCCGTTGAGGAAGGCATCGTTCCTGGCGGTGGCGCGGCCCTGCTGCGCTGCTTGAACGCGATTGACAAGCTGAAGCTGCACGACGACGAAGCGGTCGGAGTTGGCATCGTGAAGCGCGCGCTCGAAGAGCCGTGCCGCCAGATCGCCCACAACGCCGGCTTTGAAGGCGCGGTGGTGATCGGCAAAATCCGCGAGTCCAAGGACGAAAACTTCGGATTCAACGCGGACACCGGCGAATACGTCGACCTCGTGAAGGCTGGCGTCATTGACCCGGCGAAGGTCACCCGTTTGGCGCTGCAGAACGCGGCGTCCATCGCGGGCCTGATGCTCACCACCGAAGCGCTCGTGGCCGAGCTGAAGGAAGACGACAAGAAGGCTGCTGCTGCCGGTGGTCCTGGTGGCCCGGGCGGCATGGGCGGCATGTACTAAGTTTGTCCAGCTAGCCCAGAAAACTCAATCCAACAAAAGGGCGGCCGATTTCCGGCCGCCCTTTTTCTTTGTTTTCCGTCGTGCGATCCTTCGCCCAATCGTTGCGTCCCTTTTGCACCTGTACTGAATCTGTACTCAAGTCGCGGTTGACCGTTTTCGGTGGGCGACATAAAGTCTCGGTCATTCTCACCAGCTATTTTGTTTGCGGTTGAACGCGAGAACAGTTTTAATTCCGCGTTAACGACGCTTGCCAGGTCATTCTCTCTATTGACTCGCCAGAGGCCATAGGCAGCGCCGCGGTTTGAAAAAAGGAGGGAATCGGGCCCCAGGTCAACACCTACCGCCGCAGTGATTCGCGGCAATGTATCCGTCCCTGCGTGAATCGTCGAAATGCGGTTCGCAGATTTACGCCATCGGCAGTCCCAGACCCCCACCGATCCACCCAAGTCCAGCCAAAACTTGGGGTGTGTTTGGCCCCAGTTGTATCTCTGACTGGAGGATTGTAGGAATGAAACCGAAAATCAAAGTTGTAGGTTCGACCGTTTCCGCGCTTTTGTGTCTTTGTGTCGCTGTTCCTTTTCGCGCTCAACAGAATGGTCGTGGCTCTGGGGGAGCAGCAAGCTCAACGGCGGCAAAAGATCCCGGCGTGCGGGCAGGCGCAGTCAACGCCGGCCTGCCGTTAACCAGCCTTACCAGCGCGCAGTTGCAATATTTTCAGGATGGGCAAAACCGGTTCCAGCAAGTAGATCAAGTAGCAAACGGGCTTGGTCCCACGTTCAATTCCAACAGCTGTGGTAGTTGCCACGCGCAACCCTCGGTCGGCGGCTCTAGCCCGTCGGCATCGCAATATCCCAACATTGGACCTAATCCACAAGTGGAAATGGCCACAACAAATGGCGCCACCAACACGATTCCGTTCTTTATCACCGCGGAAGGGCCTGTTCGCGAAGCCCGTTTTCCCTTCGTGGTTTCAAATGGCGCATTGACGCACACGCCCGATGGCGGCGTGCATGCGTTATTCACAATTACCGGCCGTTCAGACGCCACAGGCTGCAGCATGGCACAACCGAATTTCGAACAAATGCAGCAGATGAACAACCTCATTTTTCGAATTCCGACGCCGGTCTACGGCGGAGGTTTGATCGAAAGCATTTCGGACGAGACCATCGTGGCAAATATGCAGGCGAATGCCAGCTTGAAACAACAACTGGGGATTACGGGACATCCGAATTACAGTCCCAACGACGGTTCCATCATGCGTTTTGGATGGAAGGCTCAGAACAAATCGCTGGAGATGTTTGCGGGGGAAGCCTACAACGTCGAGATCGGCGTGACCAACGAACTGTTCCCGAACGAACGCGCCGATCCCCCTGTACCTTGCCTCATGAACCCCACACCGGAAGATGAGACCAATTTTTCGCAGAGCGGCGCTCAGATTTCCAGTGACATCGTCGCTTTCTCCAACTTCATGCGTTTCCTTGCACCGCCTGTACCAGCCACGACGGGCATCCCGGGCAATCCTTCAGCCAGCTCGATTCAAGAGGGACAGGCTGTCTTTAACCAGGTTCATTGCAACATGTGCCATACAACCTCGTTGCAAACCTCTCCTTCTGCCATGACCCCCGGCCTTAGTAATCAGGCCGCGGCTTTATTCTCTGACTTGCTGGTTCACCATATGGGTTCCGGGCTGGCCGACAACGTGTCTCAAGGGTCGGCGGCCAACGACGAATTCCGCACGGCGCCCTTGTGGGGCGTCGGACAGCGGATTTTCTTTTTGCATGATGGCCGCTCCGGGCCAGCAAACGGAGGACTGATGAACGCAATTCAACAACACGCTAGTAATGGTTCGGAGGCAAACGGCGTTGTTACTTTGTTCAACCACCTGTCTCCCCAACAGCAGCAGGATCTTTTGAATTTCCTGCGTTCGCTCTAATCCATCCGCGCACGGACAGCGCGTGCGGGCGACATCAATCGCCGGCACGCGCCCGGTTATTTTGCGGCGGGATAATCAAATTTCACACTGGACAAATCTTCCAGCATGATCGGATGGACTTCAACGATCAGGTAGCCGGATTGCACCAGTGGATCGCCGTTGGCAATGCGCTGAGCTTCCTCAAGGGAATCTGCCTTGATGATTGCGATGCCGCGGATACGGTTCTGCTCGGCCAAGGGTCCAACGAGAACGAATTTCCCCGCCTCTACTTGAGAACGAATATACGCAAGATGCTTCTGCATCCATTCTGTCTCCCGCATGGTGGTATCCGCTTTGTCCTTCAACATCAGGATGTCGAGGTAATAAGGCTTTATATTCTTGGGGATGTACGCTGCCAGTGAATCGTCCGCTGGAAGTTGTGCCGAACACAATCCAGCAACTCCCAGGAACGATAAAAGAGCAAGGCGCACGATAGAGAGCTTTCTCATGATGGTCTCCTCACTTGGTCGCTGCGACGTACAGAGCCAAAATCGCCGGCCACCCGCCTTCGGCCCCAACCTGTTCGCGCATCTTCTCCCAACCTGATCCGTGCCGCTCCAGGTGACGGTGTTGAAATTCGACGCGCGTGGCTTCCGGCCCTTCGGCCACAAATTCCAGCACGATTTCACTGGCTCGGGCCATGTCCGCGTTGAAAGTCCAATCCGGCTGCAAGTGCCAGGAGAGCACCACTTTTTTCGGTGGCTCCCAGGCCACCACCGTGCCCCAAATGCACTCCGCGCCGTCGACGTTGATTTCGTACCATCGTCCACCCGCGCGCGGATCGATCAAAATATCCTTGAACGGAGTTTCGCCAACATGGTGACTCGCCGGCCACCACTGTCCCATGCGTTCCGTGAACACCTGAAACGCCTTCTCAATGGGCACTTTTATGTGCAGGGTTCTTTTTACGACTGAGTTTAGAGCCGTTTCGGGTGTCATGTTGTTTCTCCCTTCTGTATTCGTCTTCCGCAAACTTTTGAAAGGCGGCTAACGCCTCATCCCAAAGATGGGCAAAATGATCGCGCAGTAGGGCGATGCCCTCGGGGTTCAGTTCGTAAATGCGCCGCGTACCCGCGCGGCGATCGCGCACCAGGCGAGCGTGCTTTAGAACGCGCAGATGCTGCGACACTGCGGGGCGCGAAACCGGCAGCGCGGCGGCGAGTTCGTTGACCGCGCGCGGATGGCTCCCGATCATTTCAAAGATGGCCAGGCGAGTGGAATCGCCAAGAGCTGTCAGGCAACTTTGTATGTAAGTACTCACTTACGGTAAGTTAATACTTACGGATATTGGTGTCAAGCCCTTTTTTCGCTTCATCCAATCGAAGGCTGTGGCAAAGACATGGCCATCGTGACGCGCTGCCTTGCCTGCCCTTGCAGGCTCCGCTAGACTTCGAATGCCACAGTTCGCTCCTCAGGGGGAGCAAAGTACCATGCCGGGATTTTTGCAACGATTTATGCCACATGATGGGGATTTCTTCGTTCTGTTTCAGAAGCAGGCGGAGAACGTCGTCGTGGGAGCGAACGCGTTCGTACAAATGCTCGAACACTACACGGGCGTGCCGGAACAAGTGCAGCGCATCAAAGCCATCGAGCATAACGGCGACGAGATTACGCACCAGATTTTCAGGAAACTCAATCAGACGTTCATCACGCCGTTCGACCGCGAGGACATCCACCAACTTTGCAGCACCATGGACGATGTGATCGACCTGATCGACGCGGCCGCCAGTCGTTTTGTACTCTACCGGGTCACGGAAGTCCGTCACGGCACACTCGAACTGTGTAAAGTGCTGGCCGCCGCTGCCGTGGAGCTCAAGGAAGCAATTCACGCCATGGAATCGCCGGACAAGGCGTTGCACCGCGTGATCGAAATCAACCGCCTGGAAAACGAAAGCGACCGCATCTGCCGCACTTTGATCGCGCAGCTGTTCGAAGAAGAAAAAAACCCGGTGGAAATCATCAAGTGGAAAGAGATTTTTGAAGTGATCGAAACCGCTGTCGACAAGTGCGAAGACGTGTCAAACGTGATTGAAAGCGTCATCTTAAAGAACGCCTAATCCCTGTGAACACATTTCAACTGGTGCTACTCACCGTATTCCTTACGCTGGCGTTCGAGTTTTCCAACGGCTGGCATGACGCTGCTAACTCCATCGCGACGGTGGTTTCCACGCGCGTGCTGACTCCCTTTCGCGCCGTCCTGTGGGCAGCCTTCTGGAATTTTGTGGCGGCCTTTCTGTTCGGCACCGCGGTAGCGCAGACGATTGGCAAGGGCATGGTGCACCTGGAATTGGTCAACGAAAAGGTGCTGCTTGCCGGCTTGCTTGGCGCCATTATCTGGAATCTCATCACCCTGACGCTGGGATTGCCCACCAGTTCGTCGCATGCGTTGATGGGCGGATACGGCGGCGCGGCAGTGGCCTACGCTGGGTTTAAGACGCTTGTCCCCGGAGGCTGGACCAAGCCGGTTCTGTTCATTTTTCTTTCGCCGATGATCGGAATGCTCGTAGGGCTTGTGGTCAGCATCGTGACCACCTGGATCGTGCGAAATCAACGGCCGCAAAAAGTGGACCGCTGGTTCCGCAGGCTGCAGTTGTTGTCCGCAGCGGCGTACAGCCTGGGGCATGGGACGAACGACGCCCAGAAGGGTATGGGGATCATCACGGCCGCAATGGTGGCCGGCGGATTGATGAAGACTTACCAGGTCGATTATTGGGTGATCATTTGTTGCCATCTGGCGATGGCTGGAGGCACGATGTCAGGCGGTTGGCGCATCATCAAGACGATGGGGCAGCGCATCACAAAGCTGACGCCCTTTGGCGGATTCTCGGCGGAAACGGCAGGCGCTGTCACGCTTCTTGCTACCGCTCATTTTGGAATTCCGGTAAGCACCACGCATACCATTACTGGCGCGATTGTGGGCGTCGGGGCATCGCGCAGGCTCACAGCCGTGCGATGGGGCGTGACCCACCGCATCGTTTGGGCTTGGCTGCTAACCATTCCGGGCGCAGCGATCATTGGCGCGGGGCTCTTCCGTATTTTGTCGCCGCTATTGAAGTAATCCGTCCGCGAAAAATCGATCCTAATTATGAGCGCTTTGTTTCTGGCCGTCCGCCAGATGAGCCTTCGCGGCTAGAACCTCAATCTTGTGAATCTCGGGATCCTTGGCGAACAGCTCTTTTGCTTTTGCCATTAGTGCCTTGGCGATATCGCCGGTCAGGTGAGCTTCGCGGCCACTCTCGTTAGCAAATGTGTCGAAGATCGCATACTTCGAAGGAGCAATTTTCACCGCGTACCAGGTGAGTGTACCCTCTTCTTTCTCGGCAAGCGGCTGCGCCGACTTCAGAAATTCCTCCACTTCCCGCTCCTTGCCGGGTTTGCTTTCGACCACTGCCCAAATTGCAAGTCTTGCCATGGTCAGACCCTCCCAAAGCATCTGATGCCTGGGGAAGTGCATTCGGCCCAGGCGTTTATGTATCAATTTTGTAACTATTAGAAATTCGAAATAATTCTTAAGCGCATAGATATACACATTTGCTCGTAGGTGTCGCTTTTTCTATATGTTGGCTGGATTTACATGGCTATAGTACTACGCTGTGGGCGGTCGCGCCGACAAGTAGAATTCGAGCGCTGGGAAGGCGAATAAATGAGCAGTATAGAGTTGTCTCTTGCGACAACGAGAGGATGGACTCACGAATCGTTTGGCCAGTGAATTGCTGTGCGTGCCTCTGACCGGCAAATGAGCAACTCACTTCGATGATGGGCAAATGGATTCTACCAAAAGCATTTCGGGCAAGAGTACGGCGCACCGGTTACGTTTTTTCCTGGGGATTTTTGGCGCCCTAATTTTGCTAGCGGAACCACCGGCCTCGTAATTTTGTGCGGCGTCGGCAAGTGGCTCGTTCCGGAAGACCCATTACAACAAGCTACGGCTTATTGCAGTGCTGAGTGGCAACATTCCCACGCGCGCATTGGAAGCGGCAGCCCTCTATCATGAGGGATACGCCAAGGAAATCTGGCTTACGCATCCTGACGTACATGCGGATGCGCTGAAGGAACTTGGCATCACCTATCCCAGCGAAGATACGTTCGACATACGGGCACTACGCAGGGCGGGCGTTCCGGCAAAGGCCATCTTGGATACTCCGATTGTGAACACCGAAGAAGAGCTGGATATTATCTGTGCCACGCTGAAAAATAGGGGCGGGCAAAGCGTAATCATCGTCACGAATAAAGCCCACACGCGCCGGGTACACATACTATGGGCGAAGTATTTTGGAACGCGCGGCGAGGCCATCGTTCATGGGCTTCCCGACGATGAGTTTGTGGCGAACCGGTGGTGGAGGGATCCGGGAAGCATGACACAAGTGTCCCACGAGGTTTTGGGAATCGTTAACGCATGGGCAGGGCTGCCTGTGAAGCGCGCGCCGAGACCGGCGCCGGAGGTTGTGGCGGACGGTTCGAACACGCCCGAGCATTCGGCCGCGGATTAGCGACTAGATTACGACCGAGACGGCCCACCTCCGGACGCGGGCAGCACCTACGTGGTGGCTGGATCTTCCCGACGTCGCAAATTGTCTTATAATGTGTGAATGACGTTTCCTGCGGCAAACGCGTTTTGTACCGTCGAAGAAGCGGTCGAAGAAATTCGTCAAGGGCGGACGATTGTCCTTGTAGACGATGAAGATCGCGAAAACGAGGGCGATCTGACGCTGGCCGCGGAAAAAATCACGCCCGAAGCCATCAACTACATGGCGAAATTCGGGCGTGGACTGATCTGCCTGGCGCTGACCGAGCAGCGCTGCGACGAACTGAACTTGCCGCTGATGTCTCCCATCAATACTTCGGTTCATGGAACCGCATTTTGCGAAGCTATCGATGCGAAACTTGGAGTCACCACCGGGATTAGCGCTTCCGACCGCGCCATCACGATTCTGACCGCGATTGATCCAAAGACCCGTCCGCAGGACCTGGCTCGGCCGGGCCACATGTTCCCTTTACGCGCGCGGAACGGCGGTGTGCTGGTGCGCGCGGGCCAGACAGAAGCTTCCGTGGACTTGGCGCGCATTGCCGGACTGAACGCTTCAGGAGTGATCTGCGAAATCATGAACGAAGATGGCACCATGGCGCGGGTGCCGCAACTAATTGAATTCTGCCGCGAGCACAACCTGAAGATGTTGACGGTGGCAGACCTGATCCGCTATCGCATGCAGCACGAGCGGTACGTGCGGCGCATCGCCGAAGCTACGCTGCCGACGCAGTATGGCAATTTCCGCATGATCGCGTATTCCAGCGACGTAGACCACGACCAACATATCGCGCTGGTACGAGGCGACCTGGAAGGGCCGACTCCGCCGCTGGTCCGGGTTCATTCGCATTGCCTCACGGGCGATGTGTTCGGCTCTGTCGCGTGCGACTGCAGCCAACTTGTGGCGAAATCGCTCGAATTGATTGCCAAGGAAAATCGCGGCGTCTTTTTGTACTTGCACCATACCGGCCGTGGCTTCACGATTGACACGCCGGAGACCCCTGGTGCATTGCCCAAGATTCATTTTCATAGCCGTGGGCAACTGGATCGAGAAGTGGCTCGGCAGCGCATGGTGCAACACGAAAGCGGCACCGGCGCGCAGATACTGATCGACCTGGGATTGAAAGACATTCGCGTGGTTACCAATCATCCGAAAAAGGTTGTGGCTCTGGAAGGCTATGGAATTCGCATCGCCGACCAGGTTCCCCTGGATTTGAACCCTTCCAAACCCACGCATCAGTGGAGCTGAACTAGCACCCCGTTCTTCACGGAAAATCGATGGCCTTAAGGCTCTTCTTCCTCGCTGGCGGAAGGTGGAGGACAGGTTGCGGATGCGGGCGTCTTGCCGGGGGATTTTTTCGCCGGAGGAGGCACCGCCGGGCCGGCAACTTGGGTCGCGGCACTCTTGTTTTGTGGCGCGGTTCTAACCGTGAGGCACTTGCGCATTTTTCCAGTTTTTGGGCCGATACTGCGGATTGCTTGCAGGTCGTTCACACTCTTGAATCTGCCGTACTTTTTTCGCGCCTGGATAATTTTTTCGGCCGTTGCCCGACCAATTCCGGGAACCAACTGAAGTTCGTCGGCACCGGCGGTATTGAGGTAGACGGCGTGCGATGGCGGTTTCTTCTTCGCACAAAATCCCCGCGTCACCCAGCGCGCAGGGATCGATCGAAATTCCCTCGCCGCTCCCTCCGGAAGCGCAGCCAAATCTCCAAGCCGGGCTGAGAGAGCTCCAGGGACACGAGTCACGACTGCACGAGATTGCCCTGTGCGTCGAAAACGGTGGGTTCGCCGAAGAGAGCGGCTTGTTCTTCGATCTGTGCCCGGTCGCCCACGACTACGATTTGCATGTTGGCAGAATCGAAGTATCTTCTGGCTGTGGCGAGCAGATCGGCGGAGGTTAAGGCGCGCACTCTGTCACGATAGGTTTCCAGGTAGTCGGCGGGCAACTGATTGAGCTCGACCGTGGAGAATTGGGATAGCAAGCCTTCCTGCGTCGCCAAGCCCATCGAGAATAGACCTGTCAGATAATTCTGCGCGTCTGCCAATTCGGCGGATGGCACTGGCAAAGAACGCAATTTGTCTACTTCGTAGAAGATCTCCGTGAGCGATGCGGCTACCACATCGTTGCGCACAGCCGCCGACACCGAAAAATAGCCATGCTGCTTCAGGGGCGTGACACCACTGCGCGGGCTGTAGGTATAGCCCTTATCTTCACGAATGTTCATCACCAACCGGGAATTGAATGCGCCACCATACAAGCTGTTGGCCAGGCCCAGACGTATCCAGTCTGGATGCTTACGTGTGATCGCGTTGCAGCCTGCCAGGATTTGCGTCTGGACCGAGCCGGGATTGTGGACCAGATACACGCGCCGGCCAGCGAGTTTCGGCAGGCCAGGAGCTTCCTTCGCGGCCGGTTTCTTCCCTTCCCAATTGCCAAAAATCTTTTCCGCGGTTTTCAGCATGGCGTGCGAATCAAAATCGCCGACGAGCACCAACAACGCATTTTCCGGAGTGTAGATTTCGCGATAGACCTGCCGCAGATCCTCTCGCTCGTAAGCGGCGACCTGAGCTTCCGTCGGCGAAATTCGGGCGTAGGGATGCGTACCAAAGAGAACTTTGCGCAATCGCTCGCCCGCCAGGAATCCCGGCGAAGTGCGCTCGAGTTTTACTTCTTCCAGCTTCTGGCGGCGTTCCCGTTCGAATTCGGGTTCCTGGAAGGAAGCGTCGCGCGACAATTCATTAACCAATTGCAAAAGCGGCTCGGCAAATTCGCTGAGTCCCGCGAAGGAAATGGCGCTGGTGTCTTGCCCGGCCGTGGTGCCCAGGTCGGCGCCCAAACGCCGCAGGTCTTCTTCAATTTGGCGGCTGGTGCGTTTCTCGGTGCCCGTGCGCAAAACCGTGGCGGTCATCTCTGCGACACCGACGGAGCGGTCCGATACCAACGCTTCGCCCGAGCGAAAGAAAAGTTCGCCATGAAATTTGGGAATGGAATGGGCCTCGGCCAGCACTATTTCCAAACCGTTCGAAAGCCGCCCACGCGTGCGCTTCGGCCAGGTCACCGGCCTCTCGGGCGCGAGGGCCGGAGCAGCGATTGTCACTTCCGGGGCTCGAGTCGCCATTACGCGGCCTCCTTTGCATCTTTATTGATCGGGGTCCGGAAAACGATAGCGCGATTTTCGGGACGCAGATATTTCTTCGCGACGGCCTGAATCTCGTCGCGCTTCACCGCCAGGAATCCGTCAAGAATCGTGTTCACCAATTGCGGATCGTTGTCAAAAAGCGTGAAGCAGGCCAGAAGATGCATCAGCCCGTAGCGCGGCATGTATCCGCCGCGACCGCCTTCAAGCGTCGAGTAATAGTCCGAACGCCATTTCACCTTCAACTGGTCCAATTCTTCCGAGGAGATCCCCTTCTCCTGCACTTCACGAAGGACGGCATCGAACGCCGCCAGCGTGTCCTCGGCGGAATATTCCGGCTTATGCAGAATGCGCGTGGACATCTGCGAAGGGCCGTTGTAGCCGAACACGTCATCAACGCCGCCGTCGGCTTCCACGGCGATTTGTTTCTCCAGCACCAGTTCCCGATGAATCCGCCCGGCGCGGCCGCCGTGCAATGCCTGGTCCAATAAAACCATGGCATACCAATCGGGCGTGCGGCGTGCCGGCATCACGTAGCCGATGGCCATGGCCGGCAGCGTGCCGAATTTTTCTTCTACGTGGCCGCGACGCTCTTCGGTCTGCGGGGCCTCCGTGGGATCGGCGAAGGGCGGTGCGGCGCCCGCCGGAATCGGCCCAAAATATTTTTCTGCGAGCGCCAACCCTTCCTGCGGATTCACGTCGCCCAGCAAAAGAAGCACGGCGTTATTCGGCACGTAATATGTGCGGAAAAACCTCTGCACGTCGGCCAGACTGGCGGCATCGAGATCGGCAAAATCACCATAGAAATTATGCGCGTTGGCCCAGTTGCGAAATGCTACTGGCGGCATGTCCAGCCAGGGGAATCCGCCATATGGCTGGTTCAGCACGTTGACGCGCACCTCTTCCTTGACGACGTCGCGCTGATTGGTCAGATTTTCTTCGTCCACTTTAAGAGCCCGCATGCGGTCGGCCTCCAGCCAAAGCACGCGTTCGAGCGCGTTCGAGGGCACGGCCTCGTAATAATTCGTCACGTCATACATGGTCGAACCATTTAACACGCCGCCGCTCGAATTGATCAGCTTGATGTGCTGCATTTTTGGAGCGTTCTCGGAGCCCTGGAACATCATGTGTTCGAACAAATGCGCAAAGCCGCTGCGGCCCTGCGGCTCCAGGCGAAAACCGATCTTGTAGTAAACGCCCACGGTCACCACCGGCGCCGTGGCATCCGGCACGATCACCACGCGCAGGCCGTTTTTCAACGTATCACTGTGGATTGGAGTTTGTAGTCGCGTCACTCGTAGCCCCCTTTGGCTTTTTCAGCAAGCTTCACAGTTCCTGAAATCGCGTCCAACTCCCGCAACATGGCCGCCGGTTCGCGAGAAAGGACCTGAGCTGCCAACCGGCTGACCGCCCGGTAGGCCTCCAGATATTCCGCCGGAAGTTCTCGCAACGCTTTCTCGTGCGCAGCCACGACTCCGAAATCCCCGCGCGAGAGGGGACCGGTCCACGCTTTCCGTGGCCCGAGCTTCTCGTAATGCTCCAGCACCTGGCGCGTCAACGATAAAAGCGCGTGTTGTGCTTCGCGCCGTTTCAGTCCCGTAGTCATCAGCATGCGGACTCCCGCTTCTTCCAGCGCGAGGCTCAATCCTGCGGCGAACGCACCGGCTGCGTGGTACAGTGGCTTTTTCGCCGCCGAAATTCCCACGGGCACACCTCCAAGCGAGCGCGCAATTTTCCGTGCGGCGCGCGCTGCCAGTTCGTCGCCTTCGATCGCAAAAACCTTTCCCTCCAACGGAGGCACGCTCACACCATTGAAAGATTGCAGCGGGTGCATGGAGCCCACGGCCGCGCCGCACAGCTGGAGCGGCTCAAGCACGGAAGTCTCGACCGCGCCGCTGGTGTGCAAAGCCACTTTTCCACGCAGGCTATCTCCCGCAACTCGCGACAGCTCCACCGCGACGAACCCGATCACATCATCCGGCACAGCGATAAGAATGATTGATGCGGCAGCAAGCGTTGCGGGAACACCAGCCGCGGGCCTGCCTGCACCTATAAATCGCGTTCCCTTTTTTGCGCTGGCTTCGGTTCTGCCTGCCACTACGGTAATTTTCCAGCCCGCCTCCTTCAGGCGACGCCCAAGCGCACGGCCTACTCGTCCGGGGCCAACGATGGCGAGGCTCTTTGTCATCCATGTTAGGATACCCTGAGGCTGGCTCGCGACTCCAATCGGCATGTATTTCTTCTGGATATTCTTCTTCGGCTTTATCGCTTTTTTCTGGATCACCTATGGCCTGAAAGTGGCATATGGCGCTGTGCGGCTGCCTTGGGTGGCGCACTATGCCCCCGCGGAAAACACGACCTGTCCCCGGATTTCGCTGATCCTGGCTGCGCGCGACGAACAGGAAAAACTGCCGGCGGCCCTGGCGACACTGGTTGCCATCGATTATCCCCGTTTTGAGATTATCGCGGTGGACGACCGCTCGACAGATGCCACCGGCAAAATCTTGGATGAGTTTGCTGTCAACCACCCGCAACTGAAAGTCGTTCATGTGCAGGAATTGCCGAAAGGCTGGCTGGGAAAACCGCATGCACTGCAAAATGGATACGAAATTTCGAGCGGCGAACTGATCGTGTTCACGGATGCGGACGTGAAGTTCCGGCCTGATTCGTTGCGCCGTATTGTTTCCTTGTTTCGCGAGCGCCGGCTGGATCACGTGTCGTTACTTGGCGACGTGGAGCGCAGCGGTTTTTGGGACACCGTGCTCATTTCGTTTTTTGGCATGGGCTTTCAATTGGCTACTGATCCTTACAACGTCAGCAATCCCGGCTCTCGCTCCTATGTGGGCGTGGGCGCGTTTCAAATGCTGAGCCGTAAAGCTTATGAAGGAAGCGGCACACACCGGCGATTGGCTATGGAAGTGGTTGACGACATGAAGCTCGGAAAAATTGTCAAGCTCGCTGGTTTTCGCTCTGGTGTGGCTATAGCGCAGAACTATGTCTCCGTGGCGTGGCATCTGGGGTTGCGAAATCTCGTGCGCGGCGTGGAAAAGAACTTCTTCGCAGGGGCGCAGTTTCGCATTTCTGTGGTGGCCTTGCAGATCTTTGGGCTTATTGTGATGAACGTGCTTCCCTTTGCAGGATTATTTTTCGGCCATGGCTGGGTGCGCGCGCTTGCGGCGATCTCCGTACTGATCGCCATGTGCTTCCATCTCGGCGTAGACGTCGTGATGCGTGTTTCGCCGCTCTATTGCGTGACACTGCCGCTGGGGGCCATAATTTTCTCGTACATGATCTTGCGATCGACGATCGTCACGCTGCGTCAGGGCGGCATCGTCTGGCGCGACACTTTTTATCCGCTTGATGAATTGCGCCGCGGCCTGGTCTAGCCCGCCGGAGATATGTTTCAGGTGCTGGCGGGCGGCGCTTCTGAAGACTCTTTTCCAAACAACCCGGCAAGATCCTGCTGCTTGAGAGACTTGATACGGTCGCGGTACTGCGCGGCCTTTTCGAACTCAAATTTTTTCGCCGCTTCACGCATCTGACCTTCCAGTTGCGCCAGAACCTCGGCAAGCTGCTTTTCGGACTTGATGGAGGCCGCCGCGGCATCCAGTACGGCGGTATCCAGTGGAATATTCACATAGTCGGCTTCCACGATGTGAGCAAGTTCCATATCCACACCCTTGATGATCGATTGCGGGGTGATATTGTTTTCCGTGTTGTACTCGATTTGCTTGGCGCGCCGGCGGTTGGTCTCGCTGATAGCCTCATTCATGGACTTGGTCCGCACATCGGCATAAAGAATCGAGCGGCCCTCCACATGGCGCGCACACCTGCCCATAGTTTGGATCAAGGAAGTTGTACTCCGCAGGAATCCTTCCTTGTCCGCATCCAGAATAGCTACGAGCGAAACTTCCGGAAGATCCAGGCCTTCGCGAAGGAGATTGATGCCGATCAATACGTCAAACTCGCCCTTGCGCAGGTCGCGCAGGATCTTGATGCGATCGAGCGTCTCGACTTCCGAATGCAGATACCGGCAACGCACGCCGATTTCACTGAAATACTCGGTCAAATCTTCCGCCATGCGTTTCGTCAGCGTCGTTACGAGCACGCGTTCGTTTTTTTCAGCACGGATACGAATTTCTTCAAGCAGATCGTCGACCTGACCCTTGACAGAACGGATTTCGACTTCTGGATCGATCAGTCCGGTGGGGCGAATCACCTGTTCCACGAACAAGCCACCCGATTTCGTTAGTTCGTACGGCCCTGGCGTGGCGGAGACGTAGATCACCTGATTCATGCGGTGTTCAAATTCTTCGAACGTCAACGGACGGTTGTCTAGCGCGGACGGCATGCGAAAGCCATAGTCGACCAATGTTTGCTTGCGCGAACGGTCTCCGTGATACATGCCGCGTACCTGGGGAATGGTGGCGTGAGATTCATCCACAAAGAGGAGAAAGTCTTGCGGCACATAATCAAGCAGCGTCGGCGGCGCTTCACCAGGTAAACGTCCGCTCAAATGACGGGAATAGTTCTCAATGCCGTGGCAATAGCCGATCGTGCGCATCATTTCTATGTCAAACATGGTGCGTTGCACGACGCGCTGCGCTTCCACGTATTTTCCCTGCTTCTCCAGCTCTTTCTTCCACCAACCCAACTCTTCCTGAATGCCGACGATCGCGCGATCGCGTTGGTCCTGGGGCATCACGTAGTGCGTTTTGGGATAGATGGGCACGCGCGTCAGATCTTCCTGGCCGGAACGAATTTCTCCGGTGACTGGATCGAACTGGCGGATCATGTCGATCTGATCACCCCACATTTCGAAGCGGTAACCCTGATCTTCGTATGTGGGATATATTTCGATGATGTCTCCCCGCACGCGAAATGTGCCGCGTTTCAGATCTTCGCTGCGCTCGTATTGCACATCGACGAACCGGCGTAGGAGCGCTTCCCGCGAAGTTTGCTGCCCCTTTTCGACCATCACCAGCATTCCGTAATACGCTTCGGGCGAACCGATGCCGTAAATGCAGGAAACTGAGGCAACCACCACCACGTCGCGGCGCTCGAAGAGAGAGCGCGTCGCGCTCATCCGCAATTTATCCAGCTCGTCGTTGATGGTTGCTTCCTTGTCGATGTATAGGTCAGCGGAAGGTACGTACGCTTCGGGTTGGTAAAAATCGTAATAGCTGACGAAATATTCCACGGCGTTGTCCGGGAAAAAGCCTTTGAACTCATGGTAGAGCTGCGCGGCCAGTGTTTTGTTGTGGGCCAGGACAAGAGCAGGGCGGTTTGCGGCTGCGATGACCTTGGCCATCGTGAAGGTCTTGCCCGAACCGGTGACCCCCAACAGGACCTGATTCTTGTCTCCCGCTTCCAGTCCTCGAGTGAGCTGGTCGATCGCGGCGGGTTGATCGCCGCGAGGTTGATAATTGCTGCGCAGCTTAAAATTCATTTGCCAGGTCTCCTGCGGCCTCGCCGGCCCCTGTCGAAACTTACATTATAGCAGGCTGGCAAATCCCGGTTTTGCGTAGGGGGAGGCTGGGCGTGAAGCGGAACCCCGGTGCTTCAGCGGGTGGCGGATTGAGCGGGTGGAACAAATACGGTCTCAAAATGGCTGGTCACATCGACGAGATACTCGACCTGATTGCTGCCGTCCGACTTTGCGATAGTGACGTCCAGCGATTGCTGAATGTCTTCGGTGGCGCGCACCAGCAAGCCGGTTTTCCGGGAGATATAGACCGCGCCTTGATTGGTGCCCTTGGCGGTTCCCGAGGTTTTCAGTTGATTCAGTTTGTAATCTTCCGGAGTCGTGTCCTGAGGATTGGATTTTTGCTTGAGGGTCGCGGTTACCAGAAAGACGGCACATAGCTGGTCTTGGACGATGGGGCATTTTTCATCCTGGACGTAGGTGGTTTCACGCTGCCAGACAAGCTTTGCGATCGGCGTGGGCGCGGTTTCCACTTCGGTGGTTTTCCATTTTTCTCCGGGCTTTGCGCCGGAAGAAGGAAGCGTCCAGCCAAACGCAAACTGCGCAACCCAAAATTGCCATGCCATGCGCTGCTGCGGCTCAAGATCGTCCAGCCCGTCGGCGCGAGACAGATTGCCATCCCCGCCGATCGTAAAGTCAATCTTTGTGGGGTGGGCCGGGGCGCTGCTTGTTGCCGACGCGGAAGAATCCTCGGGGAGCAATTGCGTTTCCGCCGCCATCCTGGGGCGATGATCCATCTCATGAAAATCGTGCACGGAAAGCTGCAGGTTCATGGAAACGTCGGCTTGTACGGGAGTGGGTTCGAACATCGTAGCCACATTACTTTTGGTTTTCAGGTAACGATTCAGGCGCGCGTTGCTTTCATAGTGCAAGGTTTCGCCCCCCTGAAGACGTGGGAACAATTGGATGCGGCCGTCGCACTTCGCTGCCACGGCGAGCAAGAGAATTCCAAAAACGGCAAGCCAGAGCGCCGCGCGTGGACCGGCTCCGCGTTGGCGGAATACACGCGTCATTTTTGCGGCGGTCCCAGTTTGCGGTCGAAGAAGTCGCTGGTGGCCTGATAACCCCTGAGCCAGTCTCGATAGAGCAGGAAATCGTGCACCTCGTCCGGGAATATTAATTGCTCGATCGTAACCCCTTGTGTGCGCAGCCGAGCGACAAGATCGACGGTTTGCGAAAACATTACGTTGCGGTCGTCGTCGCCGTGAATGAACAGCACCGGCGATTTCCATGTACTCACCGAAGCTACCGGAGAGGAAGCATGTGCCAGCTTTACCAGATCTTCCGGGATGTGCTTCCCTTCCCAATTATCGGCCGGCCAATCGTGCACGCCATGGAAATCTACCCCGGCGGCAAACAAATCCGAATTTCGGCCCAGGCCCAGCGCCGTTAGATATCCGCCATAGCTGCCGCCCCAGAGTCCGATGCGCTGGGCATCAACATCGCCGCGGCCTTGCAGATATTTTCCCGCCGCCACGATGTCCTGATACTCCGAAGCGCCACGCCCGGCCCGTCCCGGCGCTTCGCGGAACGCTCGTCCATAGCCGATGCCGCTGCGATAATTAATGGCGAGCACGACGTACCCTTGGTTCGCCAGATACTGATTCATCGCGTAGGCGTTCGCGTAGTAGTACATGTAATGCCAGCCCAACAGCATCTGGCGCATCGGACCGCCGTGAAGAAAAATCAGTGCCGCGCGCTTCTCTCCCGCTTTCAGATTTTTTGGCAGAAACAGTTGTCCGTGAATTTCGAGATCATCGACGGAATGAAAAGTGATTGGCTGCGGCGCGACTAGACGGTCCGCGGGAAACGTTTGTTCCCAAGTCATCGAGGAGATTTCCGTGGTTGACGTGTCGCCGGAGTGGATTGTGTGAAAGACGCGGCCAGGATGCATGCCGTCGGACCCAAGATAAAAAAGGTCGCGGTCGTTACCGAGCATAACAGCATTCCACTCAACACCGGTGGCGCCTTTTACTCCGGTCCATTGCTCCAAGGCACTTCCGTCTACTCCGACACTCCACAAATGTCGGCGGTCTATGTCACCACAATTTGAGTTCAGAAATACCGTCTTGTTGTTTGGAGAAAATGACCACTGCTCCACTTCGCAATTTCCCGGAGTGAGGAGCTTTGCAGTGCCGCCGTCAATGGAAATCGAATATAGATGCTGCCACCCGTCGGCTTCGCTGGCGAACACCAAGCGGTCGCCGCCCTCCCAGTTGATCACGCCGCCGCCCGTGTCTTCCGCCATATACGGAAAAGAATCCTGCAGCGCCGTTCCGCTATGCCAGACTTCGTGCGCACTGCCGTTCTCGACGTCGGCGACCCAGATGGACCAGGGATGCGGACGGTCCGGCTCAATGAAATAGCCATCCGGAGTGTCTCGCGGCACGGCGGCCTGGCGCACAAACGCTACGTGCTTGCCGTCGAGAGACCACACCGGGTCGCGATCCGAGTCCACCGAAGGCGCCAGAAATTTCACGTCCTGCGTATCCACGTCGTAAATTCCGACGAAACTGTGATCACCGCGATCGGTCACGAACAGCAGGCGAGTGCCGTCCTGTGACCATTCCGCAGGATGGTTCTTCCCGCGCACCACAACTTGTCTGGGCTTGTCGTCTCCCTTCAGCGACGACATCCACATCTCGCCGCCGCGGCCATAAGCAACGCGGCCTCGTTTCGAAACAGCCGGTGAAGTCCCCGCGTCGATCTTCACGGGCACACCGCCATTCCAGGAAATCGCCCACACCGTTTGTTCTTCTCCCAATGGATTGCTGGTCGGATTCGCATAGTCGCCCGCGGAATCTTTCCCTTCCCCGCGGACATATACGATGGTGTTGCCGTCCGGGGAAAATCGCAAGTCGGACAGTTCGCCGCCATCGTCCGGCTGATACGAAGTCAACTGTCGCGCAGCAAAGCTGGGGCCTTCAGCGACCCAGATGTTGCGCTTTCCCTGTTGATTAGACGCCCAGGCGATGCGATTGACGCTCTTGGCCGTCACTAAGTTTGAGTTGAATGGCGCGCTCAGGATTTGTTCCAGCGTGAATGAGCCTTGGGCTGAGACTCCCTGCGTACAAAAAAGCATGAGCGCCGCTGCCGCCAGTCGAAATCGAATCATGGTTATCCCCTGGGTCTGGATATTTCGTTTCTCTTTCTTTTACGGTCGAGCTTGTTCTGCTCCTGCGGGAAGCACGGCGACCGCTGGGTTTTCCAATTGTCCAGTCACACGTAGTTCGCGAGCCTGGGAAATAGCATGCGATCCGGGTGCGGTTCGCGGCCTGGGAGTAAACGTGAGGTTGCCATCCATGCCAAACGAAATAGTCCCAGCCAATTCCGTTCTCTGATGCGGAGCTTCCAGGCGGAATCGGTCGAGCTGGAGCTTCTGGTCTTTCAGCTGAAAATCCCCTTCCCCGCTCGTCCAACGAGAAGCACCGACGGACGGGCCGCCGGATTCCGCGCTCAGCTCCACGTCCCAGCCTCGAAATTCAACCTTAGCCAGTTTCAAGTCGCCGCCTCCCGCCAATTGTTTCAGCAAATCTTCTTTTCCTACGCCAGCAGTCGTGAGGTGAATCTTGCCCGTGGCCAAGCCACTCCAACGTTCGCCCCAACGCGGCGGCCACGGCAACTGTGTCATGTTCACATTTTCAATCAGCGCATCCATCTCATACTTCGGCAGCGGCGAGAATTGTGCCTCCATCGCGCCACGAACTGTTCCGCCCGCCCATTGCGCTTCCGCATCGCGCACTTCGAGGTGCAGAGAGTGCAATGCCAAGTGCGCATGAGCCTTGGACAATTTGATCTTCTCGATGGTCAGCGTGTCGGCGGTCAGATCGCCTTCCGCGGAGACGCGGCGTAACAGTTCGCTTGCATGGGCGGTGTTCGTGTCGCCTAAAAGCGATGGCAGTAGCCGCTGCAGCCAGTTTGGGCGCGAGCGTGGTCCTACCCAGCGGTCCAGTTCCGTTGCATCCAGATGATCGGCATGAAGCTGAAAATTCCAAGTGTTCTCGTCGGTTCCAATGACCTCATTTGCCTGGGAGATTGTTCCTGACCACGCCGCTCCGAACGTATCCACTTTGCCAATCACGGCGCTGCGGCCTCCATCGTTCCATTCCAAGCGCGCCTCTTCCAGTCTTAACGGCTGGTTTAGCCCAGCTACCTGCAACCGCGCTTTTGCCAATTCGATCGAACCGCTGCGGCTCGCGCCCTTCAAACTGCTTCCCCAATTCCACGCCAGGAAACCGGAGGCTCCTCCGTCGTACTCCCATCCTTTGTTCAAGGGATAACCGAACGCGGCGGTAAGTTTGAACACAGGTGCGGCTTCGGGTAGATGCAAGTTCAATCGCAGGTTACCCTGATGCGCTACTGAATCCTGTGTCAACGCGGCGTCAATACTATTTTCCGCGACCGCATTGCCTCGCGGCTTCGCCGCGTTTTTTTCCGCTTTCTCGTTTGCCGATACAGCCGCTTCTGCGGGAAGCCTCAGGCGAAATCCCTCCGCGTCAAACTTTCCATTCCGCACGGTGGCGTGAAACGGATCGAGATGCGCCACGATCTGTCCCGGTAAATGCAGCGATCCATGGTCGCTCTCAATGGCGCCGTTATCCCATCGCAACGGCCAACCACTGGCGCTGACCGAACCGGTGATGAGATCGCTCATCGCTACTTCCTCGGAAACTCCGGGCTTAAAGGCGCGGTACCACGCCAGCAAATCCTCGCCCTGAACGGCCATGCGCAAAAAGTAAGCGTTCCACGCGGCCGGGCCGGCGGTTTTTAGAACTGCCGTACCGATCAGATTCGATCTGGGAAGCTCCACGAGGAGTTCTTCCGCGCGCGCTTCGCCAGCCGCCAGATTCCATAAGCCGCGCAGATTCACGTTTACGCGCGGGTTATCCTCGCGCTCCGTTAAATCCCAGCGGTGAATATTTGTCGCGCGCGCCTGCAATCCAAAGCGCCAAGTGCTAGCAACGGCGGTTGCCGCGGTCAGCTCCATTCCAATGCTGGCGTTTCCATCCAACGCAAATTCGCCGCGCACGCCGGAATCGTTGCCGGTGATCAGGCGGAACAAATCGGCCAGCGACACTTTTCCCCAGTGCAAATGAATTTGAGCGGGCTGCAAGCGAGCGGACGTCCCGGCTACATATCCGGCCACCTGCAAAGTGCCGGTGGATTGCAGCGGCACACCACTTCGCCATGGCTGCGCCTCCAACTGCAACTGCCAGCGGCCGGGAAAAACCTGCTCCACGCTCCCGGAAACGTCCGTGAAAGCGAATGGACGCTTTTCGTCGCCGAATTTGAAATTGATTCGGCCCTCGTCGAAGTCAACTTCCTGTAAGTGGTAGGTGGACTCCGCGCGGGACTGCGTGGCCGTCACGGCCGAAGGTCCGCGGGCAGCTCTAGCCGGGGGCAGCCAGCCTTCCAGATTCCAGTGGCCAGCTGCGTTTCGGACCAGGATCAGGCTGGGACGAGTGAAGGACATGGTGCCAAACTCGAAGTGGCCGCGAAGCAGTCCCAGCCAGCGAAAACGTGCAGTCATCTGGTCGGCGCGCAGGAAATATTCCTTCCCAAATGCCGGATCTTCGGCAATGGTGACGGCGTCCACATCGAGCTCCGGGATGGGCAGGATCTGCGCGGAGAATCGGCCGGCCTGCACTGGGCGGCCAAATGCGCTCTCCAGATGCGCGATCAGGTATTCCCGCATGCGATGCGTGCGCACCAGAAGCGAGACGCCCGCTTGAGCGGCGAGTATCACCGCCATCAGCAGCACAGCGATTCCACCATATTTGCGGAAACGAATCATCGTGATGGGAGTCTCTCAGACCTAGCAAGAAAAGTGTAGTACCGCAGGACCAAGGCGATCTCAGTGAACGGTGTGCAGCATGCGGTTCCACCGCGTGCGTGCGGGAAGATGGACTAGAGTGTCGAAGATGCCCAGGACCCGCTGTGCAAAGGTAGTGTTGCCGTAATCCGCACTGCTGGCATTGATCGACCAATAGATCAGGAATGGCCGGCCCATGATGGCGTCTCGGTCAACAAAGCCCCAGTAGCGGCTGTCCAGGCTGTGATCGCGGTTGTCGCCCATGGCGAAATATTTTCCAGGTGGCACCACAAGTTCGTCGCCCTGGATATGTTCGCGAATATCATGAGCCCACTCCGGCTGCAGCGACGACAAGTACATCTGTGTACCTACCGGCGGGAAATTGTAGTTGAGCGGATCCCCGTAGCCCGCGGCGGGATCGTGCACCGCATACGGCTCACCCAAAGGTTTGCCGTTTACATAGACCTGCTGGTCCACAATTTTCAAACGGTCTCCCGGCAAACCGATCACGCGCTTTACGAAGTGCGGATGATCCTGATAGGGAAACTTGAAGACGATGATGTCGCCCCGCTGCAGTTCTCGATAGGGAAGGAACCGGTCGTACCACGCGCCGCGTCCGCCAAAAATGAACTTGTTCACGAGCAAATGATCGCCCACGAGCAGCGTGCGCTCCATGGATTGGGATGGAATTTTGAAGGCTTGGACAACGAAGCTGGTGCCAAAGAGCGCGAGAATCACCGTCACTAGCAAGGATTCCAGATATTCGGAGAGGGTCGTCTGGTTTGTGTGGGTATAGCTCTCCGGCTCCGTCTTTAGGGGTGCTGGAAGTTCCCGGCCGGGAGGCTCTTCGGCCGTTACGCTTTCCGGTGTCAACGTCTCATCCGGCATTCGGCCCGACCTCTTCCCTTGTCTTCACTTCCGCTTGCCGCAGCTTTTCCAGCGCCTGCCGCGCCGCTTTCTGCTCCGCTTCTTTCTTTGTGCTTCCCTCTGCACTGGACATGCACTCGCCTTTAACCCACACCTGAACCAGAAATGTCTTCTGATGATCCGGGCCGCTCTCGCCGGCAAGACGATATTCCGCAAGCTGGCCACCCCGGCCCTGCAAGAATTCCTGCAGCGCGCTCTTGCGGTCAGATTCGGAGATGCGCTCGCCATCCTCGCTGGCCTGAACTAGAACCGTTTTCATCAGCAGGGCTCGCGCGGGTACCAGACCGCCGTCCAGATAAATCGCAGCTATCACGGCTTCGAACGCGTCGGCAAGAAGCGCAGGCTTGTCGCGTCCGCCGGTTTTTTCTTCTCCGCGTCCCAGCCGCAAATAACCGCCGAGCCCAAGCCCGCGGGCCGCGATTTCCAGGGAATGTGCGTTTACGATCCGGGCGCGGCTTTTGGAGAGTTGGCCTTCCGTCCATTCCGGAAAATGAGACAACAGATATTCACTGGTCAGCAGTTCCAGCACGGCATCGCCCAAAAACTCCAGGCGCTCATTGTCCTGAACGGCCGATCCCGTAAAGGCGATATCCTCGCCGCGTGCGGCGCGCAATTCCGGCACCGCCGAACTGTGCGTCAAGGCGCGGTCCAGCAGGCTTGGGTCACGGAACTCGTAACCCAGCTGCTGCATCAGATGTTCGTCTTCACCGCGGACCATGGTTTCCGCTCCCGCTGACGACTACCGCGGCACAGCTGGCGTTATTTCGGCGCGCTCAGCTGTGTCGCACCCAGCTTTTTAGCTTCGTCAATATTCGTCTTGCATGTTGCCTGCAGTCCACCTGGCAGTTCCGAGCACTTGGTGAAGTCCGTTACTGCCATATCGAAATGTGAGGTTTTTTCGTTGCAGATGCCGAGCAGATAGAAATTGACCGGATCTGGTTGAGGATCGAGTTGAACCGACTTCTCGAAGTTAGGAATGGCGTCCGCGAATTTGCCTCTCCGGAAGGCCACCAATCCGAGTCCGCTATAAGCCATCGACGCAACCATGTCTTTTCCCTTTGCAAATACGTCATCCGGCATGTTCGGGGGCTTCGGAAGAGTCGGAAGCAAATCCAGCGCCTTCTGGGAATATTGTTCCGCCTTGGCCAGCCGTTTCGCAGGCTCCGGAGTATTCGCATTCATGGCGCGGGGCAGCGCTGAGCCCACGATCGCCAGTGTTTGGGCGTCGTTTGGCACCAGCTCGAGTTCTTTGTCGGCCGCTGTTTCCATCTGGTCAATCTTTCCGACGCTGAAGTAATACTTCACCTGCCAGTTATAGACTTCGGCGCGATAGCGGCTCTGCGGGTACTTCTGAACGAAATCAATCGCCGACTGTTCCTTCTTCGCCGCATCATCATTCGGCATAGCAGAGAAAGCCTTGTAGGCTGCTTCCTCTTCCGCATTTACGGGCGGAGGCGAGCCTTCCAGAGTGAGCGGCGCGGCTTTGTCCTGGCCCGCGGCCGGAGGCGTCTGCCCTTGCGGAGCCTGCGCTGGCGGTGTTTGTGCCGGGGGCGTCTGTGCAAACGCCACCGAAGCGGCGAGCAACGCTGCCGCCAGGAACAGACCCATCCTGAACTGAGTACTGCTTGCTTTCATAACCCGTTCTCCTTTGTCATTCGTATCATGGCCGTTCTGACGGCTTTCTCAGATCCAGATCGCCCAATCCTTTTTGCGCCGCTTGCTGCGCGCGCTCCGGGGCTCCCTGGACTGCCAGCACCGCTTGGTATTCGGACTTTGCTCGTTCCAACTGCCCTTCATCCTCGAAAATTCGCGCCAGATAAATATGGGACCACGCCATCACCAGTGGATCCTGACTCGCGGCGGTTTGTCCGGATGTCAGCCGGCCAAACACCTCTTTGGCCCGCTCTGCATCGTGATCCAACACGGCAACCATGCCCAGTCCATACCAGGCGCGTGGCTGGTCAGGATACTTCGCGAGAACGCTCTTGAAAGAAGCTTCCGCGGCGCGCGGATTTTTCTGGGACAGCTCTTTTTCGCCGTCGGTCAAGGCCGCAATGGCCTCGGGATCATCAGGCAGCGTAGAGACGTGCACACGTTTGCGAACAAGGTCTTCGCCGTTCAAACCCTTCGCCTGCGCCGCTTCTTGCGCCGGGGCAAAGTGAATCGCGGCAACCCGTATTTGTTCCGCATTCAGATCAATTCCACGAACAAGATCTGGAAAGTAATTACGAAACGCGGGCTCTGACTTTTCATAGCCCGTCAAACCCAGAAAAATCGGCCGGACCAGAACGTAGCCGTCCTGATCATTGCTTTGCAGCGCGGCTTCCTTTTCACTGGGAGACATTTTCTTGAGCTTAATTTCGACGGCCCTGACCGTGCACTCTTCAAACCAGGAGGGAAAGTCGTCCTTCAGTCCGGACTCCAGCCGCGGCGCTTTGGCAGCGACTTCATAGAGTGGGCGCTTCACTGCGACAACGTGGGGATATTGCAGCGGAAGGCCGTCCAGCAGGAAATGTAAATATGCGTGGCGCACTACGTCAGTCGGGATCTCGTCGCTGCCGCTCAAGATAATTGCGTAGTGGTCCGTAAAGCTTCTGACGTTGGTGATACGCCCAACCAGCGGCTCGACGATCACACTGAACGTCTTTGGCATTGCTGGATCGACAAGGGCGCGAAGATAAGTGGTGGCCTGGAACAGGATCTCAGCGATCGGATCGTGCAGCCTCTCAATTTCCCGGTCATACAAAGGCTGCACATTTCGATATAGCTCCGCGATGTTTTGCTCCGTGTAGTAATTGGAGAGAATGTCGCTGAATCCTTCCAAGTCTAGAACGTCAGGGGGAAGTTCGTCGCGGCGGAGGATGGGCCGGAATTTCGGTGCTGCACCCGAAACAAGTCCGAACCACACGAAGCGGGACAGCATCGCGGCCGGATCGCGAAATTGATGGCCTTTGTAGAATTCTTTCAACGCATCGACGGCCGGCCCCTTTTGCGCCCTCAACTTTTCGCGCATCTGGGAGCGGTAGGCGCTCCAGTTGTCCGGGCTCATGTCGCCTTCGAAGCCAGCGGCATAAAGCGCGCACATGGTTGCGAACATGGCCTCACTGGTGTCTACGGTTGCGGCCGTCGTTGGAGCGGCCTTCGGTTTCGGTCTTGTGCTGGGCGCCTGGGCACGGCAGACGCCGACGGATAAGGCTACGACCAGGAGAATCACACAAATCTTATCGCTGATTTTCTTTGGCATCTGTTCTTTGCATATGCGCGAACGTTCCCTGAAACAGCTCGCACGCCCCGGGGCAGGTTCATGAGGCTTGGATGGCGGTATCAAAGGATGATACGGACATTCAGGAATCACGCTGCCGCGTCCAGTAGCCAATGTACAGGCGCCCTTTCTATGAGTCAAGGAAGCGTCTTTGGCGGGCGGTATTCGATTTGGGCGACCTGGAACGCTCTGCTGTACTCTAATCCGATGGATGAGCCTGGCGAGATATTCGTTGTCTCTGCTCGCGACAACTTCGCGGAATAGGTGGGTGCTTGCAAGGCCAGAATCATTTTGTTAGGAATATTAAGCCGCCCAGCAAGGACGATTGTGTATGAAGCGTAGCCACAGCTTCTTCCTCCCTTTCCCGTTGTTTTTTCTGGTTGCCCTTTTCGGGCTGAGCGTTCCTGGCCTTCTCGCCGGCCAGTCCACTGCCGCGACCTCAACAAAACAGATCCTGTCCAAGAGCTTCACACTGGAAGGCGGAAAGGTTTGGACTGACACGGGCATCACGCTCGAGCCTGGGCAACGCGTGGTGTTCACGACGGAAGGGACGCTGCGCTATTCCGATGCGAAGGCGGATAACGGCCCGGAAGGGTTGACCCGCGGATTTAAAGATTTAATCCGCATCCTTCCATTTAATGACGCGGGACGCGGGGCGGTGATCGGCAAGATCGGCGATCCTGATATCGCGCAGCCATTCCTGATTGGAGCGAGCAAAGATGTTACATCGCCCATCAGCGGCAAACTTTCCATCGGGATCAATCAGGCGAACAGCGACACGGGCGACGGTTCCTACACTGTAAAACTAACCGTGTATGCCGCCGACAGCAACACGACCTTCGAGGTGTCTCGCCAAGTCTCATCCATCCCTGGAATCGACAACACACTCTTCGCGAAAATTCCTCGGCGCATTGGTGACAAGGAAGGCAATCCCGGAGACATGGTGAACTTCCTGATTATCGGCGACGAAGGCGAAATGAAGAAGGTTTTCATCACCGCGGGATGGGTGAAAGTGGATGCGGATGTGAAAACGACGGTGCTCGTGGGAGCACTGGCGAGTTTTTCCAAGGAGTCTTATCTGACCATGCCGATGAGCCCACTCTATCTATTCGACCGGCAGCAGGATTATGGATGGGCGCATGCGGAGCCAATCACGGTGGTTGCGTCTCGCAATCACCTGCGCATCTGGAAAGCGCCGTTCACGGTGAATGGACAAACGCTGTGGGTTGGCGCGGCCACGCACGATATCGGATTTGAAAAAGATCAGCGCAACAACGGGTTGACGCACAAGATCGATCCGGACATCGACCTGGAACGCGATTATGTGGAAAAAACGCTATCCAGCACGGGCCTGATCGCCGAAGTGACCCACTTTTTGCCGAAGAATCCATTGCAGGAAGCCAAGACGGCGACTGGAGGAAGTTTCCACTCGAACGGCCAGGTCTTGGTGTTGAAGCTGGCCAGTGCCAGCAAGGCTTCTTCCTCTACGGCCAGAAAATAGAAGCATTTGCGTTAGAGATTGAGTTTGGCGCCGCGTTCCCGCTTCAGGGATTTGCGGCCCAATAATGCGGTTCTGCCGTAGTGCTCGCCCTCGAGCACACGCACTTCGCACCACCCTGCACTCCCTTCCAACGCTAGCAATCGTACGCTCTTGCCGGCCTCCAGCAGCAGCAGTCGTTTCTCTGTGATCATCATGGAAACGCCAACATCGTCATCCAGCGCGAGAAGTCGTTGCCATTCTTCCAGCGATTTTGCGTCGACGGGAGCGAGTACACACTCCGTGCCTTCTTCGGCGACCAGCGTGAATACTTTGCCTTCCATGGGGCTGGCAGCGCTTCGGACCGCTGGAATGGACGCGCCCGCCTCCACTTTGGCCAGAAAGCGATAGCCACGCCTCGGCAATGTCTCCACAAATTTGGAATTGGTGGCGCGGTCGCCCAGGGCCATCCGCAGTTTCTTGATTGCGGTATTCAAGCTGTGCTCGAAATCCACGAAGGTATCCGCCGACCAGATCTTCTGGCGCAATTCTTCACGGGTCACAATCTGGCCAGGCTTTTCGAGCAAGGCAGCCAGGACCTGCATCGGCTGGTGCTGCAGGGTGATTTTTTTGCCGCGGCGGAACAGTTCCCCCGCGCGAGAGTCCACCACGAAATCGGCAAACTTCTGCGTACTGCTTGCGTTAGCTGGCGAATCCATACCCTGTACCAGAGCCAGAAAATATAGCAGAGTTTCCGGCAGTTCTGTAGTCGTGTATATCAGCAATGTGGATCATCTTTTCACGAGCGGCGGGAGAGAAGACATTCCCCTTGTACTTCGACAGGAGAGCTGATAAATTCTCCTGTAGAAGAGTAAGGGGAACGAAGACCTGTTTGATATTGCGCTGACTTGCCATTTGCCGGTGCGGTTGAAGGAACCAAGGATGCTGGACGATCTATTGCTTCGCATGCGTTCGTTGTTCCGGCGCAAAACCATCGAGCGCGAACTCGGTGACGAATTGCGCTTTCACTTTGAGCAACTCGTCGAGCGCCACGTGCGCGTCGGATTGCCTGTTGCCGAGGCGCGCCGACGGGCTCAGCTGGAATTTGGCGGCTTTGGCCAAGTTCAGGAAGAGTGCCGCGATGCGCGCGGTACGCTGTTTCTCGATAGCCTGATGCAGGATCTCCGCTGTAGCTTGCGAATGTTGCGAAAGGCTCCTGGATTTGCCGCCGTTGCGGTTCTGACTTTGGCGCTGGGCATTGGCGCAAACACGGCGATCTTCAGCGTGCTCGATTCCCTTCTGCTGCGCGCGCTCCCGGTTGCAAATCCCGACCAACTCGTGATCCTCACCGATCCGGACAGTCATGGCGGCTACTTCGGAAGTCAGACCGGCGATCGTTCTCTGCTGGCCTATTCCGAATTTCAATATCTGCAAGCGCAAAACCACGTCTTCTCTGGCCTATTTGCGGCCGACAGCAGCCTGGAAACCCGGGAAGTGCGCCTTAGCGATTCCAGCGGAGGCGGGGAAAAAGAACAAGCGCGAATCCTGTTGGTCAGCGGAGATTATTTTTCTACTCTTGGCGTGAATCCCGCCGCGGGAACTTTCTTCACGGCACAGATGGATCGCGCGCGTGGTGGCGCTGCAGTCGCCGTGGTCAGCTATGCCTTTTGGAACCAGCAATTCGGGCTGAATCCCACGATGCTTGGGAAAACCCTGCAGATTCATGACACCGCGTTTGAAATTATCGGTATTGCGCCGCCAGGATTTTTCGGAGAAACCGTCGGACAGTCCCCGGATATTTGGGTCCCGATGACGATGCAGGACGCCGTGTATCCGGGGCAGGATTACCTGAGTGCGTCGCCGGACGGCATCTTGAATCAACACATGTGGATTCAGGTGATGGGCCGGCTGAAGCCAGGGGTGACGCTTTCCCAAGCAAGTGCCGAGACAAATGTGCAGTTCAAGCGGTATCTGGAATTGGCCGCAGGCTCGAAGCCCGCGACAATCGACGGACAGCGAAATTATGATCAGCGCCTAAACGTTCAGCCAGGTGCGCGAGGTTCTTCGACTCTGCGTTCGTCGTTCGCCAAGCCATTTGAGATCCTGATGGTACTCGTTGGTCTGGTGCTGTTGATTGCCTGTGCCAATGTGGCCAACTTGCTGCTGGCACGCGGTGCGGCACGGCAAAAAGAATTCGCGATGCGATTGGCAATTGGCGCCGGGCGCGCTCGCTTGATCCGGCAGCTTTTGACGGAAAGCCTGCTGCTGGCGCTGCTCGGCGCGGTTGCGGGCATTTTCCTTTCTTACTGGGCAGACGCGCTGTTGCTGCGCATGGTTTCCGGGAGTGGCGCTCCAGGGTCGGTGCAATTGCAGCTTCATCCGGATTCACGCGTGCTCGTTTTCACGTTGGCGGTGACTGTCTTGACGGCGATTTTGTTTGGCTTGCTGCCTTCGTTGCAGCTTACGCGATTGGATCTTTCGCCTGCGCTCAAGTCCACGACACTTTGCACTGCAAGCGCATCGCTGCCGGTCCGTTTCCCTGTGGGCAGAATGCTTGTGGTCGCGCAGGTTGCCGTATCGCTCATCCTGCTGGTTGCTGCCGGGCTATTTGTGCACAGTCTTGCGCGACTCAGTAAAGTGAACCTCGGCTACTCCCGCGAACATTTGCTGCTTTTTCGTGTGGACGCCACGGGCGCGGGCTACAAAGGGCCCGCGACGACACGCTTGTATCAGGACATACTGCAAAACATTTCCGCAGTTCCTGGCCTGCGCGGGGCGACTGTTTCCCACAACGGCTTGTTTTTCGATTCGGAATCCGGCGATCCGATTGCGGTGGAAGGCTACGCGCCGAAGTCCAACGAGTCGATGAATTCCAACATGGATCATATCGGCCCGCGGTATTTTTCCACTCTGGGCATACCGCTTTTGATGGGGCGCGAAATTGAGCCGCAAGATAGCGGCAGCGGTCTCCGCGCTGCAGTGATCAATCAGACGTTCGCGAAACGCTTCTTTCCTAATACAAATCCGATTGGCAAGCACGTGCGCGATACTTATCCGGCCAACCCGGGCGACGTAGAGGTCGTTGGAGTGGTTTCTGATATCAAGGTCAACAGTCTGCGGGAGAAGACCCGCCCTCGCATCTACGCGCCGCTGTTTAATCCGCTGTGGGAAGAAACCGCGGCCGTATATGAAGTGCGCACGTTTGCCGATCCGGCGGGCGTGAGCGATTTGCTGCGCCAGGCGGTGCAAACGACCAGCGCTACAATTCCACCGATTGAGATAAAAACCATGTCGGGCTTGGTGGATCAATCGTTGCAGACAGACCGCTTTATTGAACGGCTTTCGGAGACGTTTGGGCTTCTGGCTATGCTGCTTGCCAGCGTGGGACTTTACGGCATCATGGCGTACACGGTTGCCCGGCGGTCGAGAGAGATTGGCATTCGCATGGCACTCGGAGCGGAACCGGGAAATATCGGTCGGCAAGTGCTGGCTGAAACTCTCGTGCTGGCATGTATCGGAATTGGCATTGGATTGCCGATCGCGCTGCTGGGAACTCATTTGGTGCGCAGCCTAGTGTTTGGACTCGGGTTCGCCGATCCCGTGGCGATGCTGGTGGCGGCAATGGTGCTGGTTGCGATTGCGACGCTGGCGGCGGTTCTGCCGGCACATCGGGCGTCTCGCGTGGACCCGATCATCGCACTGCGGTACGAGTAAAGCCGGGTGGGCGTGGACCGGCCTGGCTCGCGTCTCAATTAACCTACGATCAATCGCTTACGCAATCTCCTGAATTCACCTTTGGTGCATCCATAGTTCACCTGGCGTGCATTGTCATTTCTTTATGCTTCGTGCAAAGTGCGGCATGTCATTCAGCAATCTTCATTGCGAAAGACGCCGCAACACAGCCCAGCCGTTGCGGTTTTTGGGAGGAGCGATGTCGAAGGTGATTACATTTCGCGGATCGGACGGCTTGACCCTGCCGGTGCCAGATATTCGCACGAAGCGCAATGCACAGGGATTGTCGACCGCGAATTTCCGGCAGCTTTTGTCGGAGTTGAAGCATCGGCCTCCCTCGCAGCGAGCGTTTTTGCGCAAACTTTTGAGCCGCAGCATTGTTGCTCGTGCGCCGATCGGATTCCCCGCAGTAAACCACGCTGTTCGTGACCCCGTTAGTCCTTCCTAAATTCACCCACCACCGGAGGCGGCGTGCTATCCCTGGCGCAACCTTCGGAACCCTGAACCAGACGAAGCCCGGGAGCGATCCCGGGCTTCGCTCTTTCTGGAGGAGATCCTAGTTGTTAGTTCGAAGTTCACAATTCATGGGAGTGGAGGCGGTGCATTGCCCGACTGATTCGGGTGCGGATTCCTCAGGGGCTGCAACCGTGCGGAGCCGCGCATTATTGTCGGAGCGGAAGGTCCGACCCCCTAAGGAACCCCGACCCCGAAAGGACCCCTAAGCTGACGAACCTCAACTTATAAGAACTCCTCACGATCGGCGAATACAGGCTTGGTTAGGTCAGGTGCCAGGCGAAGAGGGTTAGTAGCAGGAAGAGGGCTAAGGTGCACAGGCTGATTAGGGAGAGGGTTTTGCCTTCCCCCAGGACGCGGTCGCGGGTGTCGGTCTTTAGGCAGAGGACGATGGCGACCAGGAGGATGCCGCCCCAGGAAACAGCGCAGGGTAGGCCGGGATAGCGGGCCAGGGCGGCCAGGGTGCGGTCGGAAGGCTGGTTGGCAGGGAGCCACCAGGGGAGTATGGGGGCGAAGCCGGCGGCCAGGACGAAGGTAAGAATTTTGCGGCTGACCCAGCCTTTCACTTTGGTTACGGGCTGAGTTTTGCGCTGGCTGCGGAGTTTGCGCCACACGAAAAATTCCCAGAGCAGGAGAGCGGCGGCAAGGGGCATCCAGCCGTAGAGCGAGCCTTCGCGGTCGGCCCAGAGCCAGCCTCGGAAGAAAAAGACGGATGGGTGTGTTGCGGTCAGTTTGGGCAGGAGATACAGGCCGACGACGGAATTGCCAATTACGGCGAGGAGCAGCACGGCCAGGCTGAACAGTTGAAGGAAGTGGCGAGCGGGCGCGTGGCCACAGCGAGTGCACACGGGGCGCTCGGGAAAGATTTTGATTCCACAATGCTCGCAATACACGGCGACCTCACTTATCCGCAGTGACGACACCGCCCAAGGTTGGAAAGCGTAACGCAACGGTTGGGCGGGGCCTACTGGTCTGAGGTGTAACGGTGGGCCGATGGCCTGGCGCTCGCGGAAGGCTGGCCGATGTGTAGATTGGCCCGGATGTATGAATGTTGGGACGTGGCGCACCTACAGCGCTTGGGGAATCAGCCTGCAGGCACGATGTACCCTGCCCCTACGGGTTAGTTGTGACACGGACCGCTTTGGCGGAGATTCGGGTGGTCCATGCAAGGAAGCAGAGCTCCTGCATTTCAAATTAGTGGGCAGTGGCGGCTAGCTCTTTGGCGCGCGAGGCTTTCCAAAGGTTGATGTAGGGTTGCAGGTCTTCCATCATGCGGGCGAATTGGCCTAGCTCGAGGGATTGGGCGCCGTCGCTGATGGCTTTTTCGGGCGCGGGGTGCGCTTCGATGATTAGGCCGTCGGCGCCGATGGCTACGCCGGCGCGAGCTACGGCGGGGACGAGGCTGCGCTTGCCGGTAGCGTGGCTGGGATCAAGGATGACCGGGAGGTGGGTCAACTCGTTGAGGACCGGGATCGCGGAAATATCGCAGGTGTTGCGGGTGGCAGTTTCGAAGGTACGGATGCCCCGCTCGCAGAGGATCACATCGGGATTGCCGTGAGCGGTGATGTACTCCGCGCTCATGAGCAGTTCCTTGATGCTGCTGCTGAGCCCGCGCTTCAGAAGCACCGGCCGGCCGCATTTGCCCAGCGCTTTGAGGAGCATGAAATTCTGCATGTTGCGCGCGCCGACTTGCATCACGTCGGCGTAGTGCGCAACGAGATCGACGTCGCGATCGCCCATAACTTCGGTGACGATGGCCAAGCCGGTGGCTTGTTTGGCCTTTTGCAGCAGCTTCAGGCCTTCTTCTTCCATGCCCTGGAAATCGTACGGTGAAGTGCGAGGCTTGAATGCGCCGCCGCGCAGAAGCTTGGCTCCCGCTTTGGCGACGGCTTCGGCGGAGCGCATGATCTGGTCTTCGCTTTCGACCGAGCATGGACCGGCGATGACGATAAATTCGTCGCCGCCGATTTCGGTGCCATTCACCTTGATGCGCGTTTTGCCTTTGCGAAATTCCTTGCTGACGAATTTGTAGGGCGCGCTGATGCGCATGACATTTTCGACTTGCGGCATGGCCTCAACGGATTCGAGGCACGGAGTGACATCCCCGACACCGACGACCCCGATGACGACACGCTCTTCGCCTTCGATGGAGTGCACTTTGTAGCCAAAGTTTTTCACGATGCCGCAAACTTCGTCGATCTCCTGACGGGTGGCATGGAGCTTCATTGAGATGATCATGTCCTTTTCCTTCTTCCCCTCGGCTGAGTACGCAGACCAAAAAAAAAGCCCACTCGCTGCGAGTGGGCCGAATATCGGTGAATTCGACTTGCCTAGACGACGGCCCCTCGCTTCCGGTAGGTGCGGTACGTAAATCGCCACGAATACGGGTAGGGCCTGAAATTCATGGACGTTAGTGTAGCGGGTTCGCTGAAAAAGGCAAATGGGAAATGGGGGAATTAGGTCGAGGAGTCACAAAAACATGTCAGGAGGGTTGAGAAGCTTAGTAGAGGAGGATGGCTACGCGGAAGCGCGTGAATTCGGAGGAGCCGGCGGAATGGCAGGCGCCTACGGCGGCGGAATGGTATTTTCCGGAGTTGAGTTTTTGTGTGACTTCGTCGGGGAGGTGGGTGATGTCGGACATTTCATAGCGGAGGACGGTGGTGGGTTTGGGACCGGCCCAGCCGCGATCAAGTTCGCAAGTCTTGCGCGCGTCGGCGGAGCCGGTGGCGACGTGAAGACCGTGTCCAGACAGTCGCGAGGCGACTTGCTGCTCTTGTTCGTCCAGAGACAGCGAAGGAACTGAAGTGGAGAAATCCTCGACGGCGAAAAGCATGTTGCCAGACTGTACTACGGAGATGCCGATGGCGTTAAGGTCTGGATCGAGAAGGTTGGCGCGGTGCGGCGGCGAGTTCATCCATTGGGAGTGGATGCCTATGACGGTGGGACCCTGTGCGACATTTTCGGCGATGGTGCTGAAGCGTGCTCCGGCCTGGACCGCACGGTCCTGCATGGGAGGTTCGCCGGGAAACTGGTGCGAGAGCTGGTTCATCTGGGCCATGCGCAAGGCATGTTGATGGGCTGCGGTGGCTAGCGCGGGATCCCAACGTAGAGCAGGCAGGCCTGCGGCGGCGCGATCGCGATTGGCGGCGTTCAGCAAAGTTTGGTCGGCGGAGCTGGTTTGCGGAGTCGCAGCGTAGAACGAGGGAGTGAAGTATAACGCGAGGACGACAATGGCGACGACAGTTGTGAGATTACGCAAAGCAGTAGCCACGGGAAGCTCCTGCTTTTATTGAACACCAGGGAAGGGAAAATGGCGCGCGAAAATTCGCACAGGGCTGTGGGAAAGTCAGCTGGCCGCGCGAACAGGAATGCGATGGTTGCGGGTCAGTCCGCTAGCGACGGGCGGGTTTTGCGAGAATTTGAAGTTGAGATCCTTCGTCGTCAAAGGCGCTCCTCCGGATGACAATGTTTTTTGTTTTGCTGAATGAGCGCTTCGACTCAAGATTAGCCGCGGACGTGGACGGCGCTAAAGCTGAGGACGACGTGACCGCCGGCTGTGGGACGGCCAAAACTCAGCATCGGACGGAAGCGCGAGAAGATCAGAACCTGATCGAGCTGGTGGCGGACATCCGGCGTGTTGGAGCCGGAGAGGATGTCGTAAGTGGACATCTGACCGTTGGCGCTCACAGTGACGTCGACGAGAAGATCATCGTTTTGTAATTCCAGATCGGGATGCTGCATTTGGGCCACGACCGATTCTGGATAATCCGAAAGCGCGATGAGTTCGGCGGGTTGCAGCAAGCCGGTGGGAATGTCATTGGGATCGGCGCGTACAGTGATGCCGGGAACGATCATGTGCAGGACGAAAACAAAAATGATGAAGGCGGAGAACAGGCCGCCGGTTGCGGGCACGGTCAATGGACGAAACACGTTGTCTAGCAGGATTTCCGAGCGATCCTTGATGCGCTGCCAACGCTTCTCCCAGCCCTGGGTTTCCTGTACTTGCGCCGCAGCCACGCGAATGCGCACGGCCAAATCTGAAGGAGGCACCGCACGGGGCATGCGCGAGAGCAATACAGACAAGCGACGATAGCGTTGCAGTTCTTCGCGGCAACCCTCGCAAAGATCCAAATGTTGTCCAATCGTACGGCGTTCCTCGAGTCCCGGAGCGTTCACCAGGGCATCATCGAGATACCCTGCGAGCCGGGTTCGTACCGTCTTGCAGCTCATGATAGGTCCTCTCGCGTCCGTTCAGAACGCATCGTTTCATCGGCCCCTGACCAGTTGGAGGCCCGTACATAGGCCGCTCGCAAACCAATCTGCGCGGCGAATCCAGGTGCTGGAGAAGCATGTTGCCCCAATGCGGGCGTCGCTTCGTGGTGAGCCGCGCGGCGCTCGCCGAGGAGCGGCTCCAGAATTTCCTTGAGCGCGCGGCGGCCGCGAAGAATTCGGGACTTCACGGTGCCCACGCTGACTTCCAGAACTTCGGCCACTTCTTCGTAGCTCAAGCCTTCGAGATCACGCAAGATGACCGCGCTGCGAAAAACGTCCGGCACTTGCTGGAGGGCGCCCTGCACGGCTACCTGAATTTCCTGCGCTGCGAGTTGATCGAAGGGAGTGGCGCTCAAATCCTCGACATCGATCTGGGCAAATCCTTCTTCGGGCTCGGCATCAATCGAGACATTTTTCTGCAGGTGGCGCTTAAACCAGCGGCGGTGATTCAGCGCTTCGCGAATGGCGATGCGGTACAACCAGGTCTTCAAGGAGCTGCCTTGACGGAAATGCCGAATGCCCTTGAATGCCTTCAAGAAAACTTCCTGGGCGGCATCGGCGGAATCGGCAGTGTCGCCGAGCATTCCGAGAATCAGGTTGAAAACGGGACCGTGGTAGTGAGTAACCAACCAGTCGAAGGCCGTTTCCGAACCAGCCTGCAGTTCGGTGACAAGGTCGGCTTCATCTCTGCCCCACGAGAGGGCGCTGGCCCAATCGGACACGGTGTGCCTTTCTTCGCCTCGGCCGCACCTGGCTGCGGCGAACCGGCTTGCTCTGGTTGGGAGTGAATCCCAACCTCTGTCCGCTCAGAGTATTAGACACCGGAGGAGGCGGAATGTTTCCGCCGGTGGTTGGCCCCGAAGTGGGACCCAAAAAAGGATTGTGGCACCAAGGATTAGGCAATGCAATGGGCGGAAGGTAATGGGTGCGGGGCGTGGGTTGGTGCTTCGTTTGGTGCCGAGGGGCTGGCGTTAGGTTGTTGAGATTGGGAGGGTTGTTGGGAGTTTGCGGAGCTCTGACGGCCTGCGTAGGGAGGAGCGCCCTACAAGGCGGGGAGCCCAAGAAGCCGCATGCAACGGCCGCATTGGGGCCCCCGCGAAAACTGTTGGGAAGTGAAAATGGTAGAGACTCGTGCTTCGCTTGGACCGTAAAGGCGGAGCGAAACCGTGGGGCGCCAAATGTGTTAATTAGAGTGACAACAACATAAGGCTAGTTGGGCACGGGGCGGTAGTCGCGACACTTGCAATCGGGAAAAAAGCAGGGGTGGCGAAGTTTGCCTTTGGAGTCGCGGACGACGCGGTGAATCGATTTACCATGAGAGCATTTACAAGGCTGTTTCTTTTTGGGATTGGTCATAGCTTTTAGTGGCCAGCATTCTACTATTTGCGGACAAAATCCACGAGAGAAATTCAGAGAATTCCGGCTTCGCTGTAAGATTTTCTTAATTTTTCTCGCTCTGAGACGTTGTTGCTCGCGAGGTGAGCGGAAAAGCAGATCCCTCACCCCGCAATAGGCGCGGGGATTCGGGATGACACGTGGCCTGTCAGTAACTCTGAGAATGGAGTGGGATCTCGCTGGAGCGTGATGAATTCTAGCGCTTCAGGTAGGCGGAACGAAAAGCTTCATTTACGGTGCGGAGGAGGGCTTCCCGATTGAAAGGTTTTTCGAGAAAGAAACTGTCGGCTGGTTTGTGGCCCTCCATCTGTTCGAGGTATCCGGACATGAAGATGACTTTCAGATCGGGGATGAGCGTGCTGAGCCGCGCGGAGAGTTCCGTACCGCGCATCCGTGGCATCACGATGTCCGTCAGTAGCGCGCCGATTTCGGAACCGCGTTCGGTAGCGAACTGCAAGGCTTCGACGCCGTCTTTCGCAGCGAGCACGCGGTATCCCGCAGTCTCGAGAAAGCGCCCGGCGAGTTCGCGAACGGAAGCATCATCTTCTACAACCAGGATCGTTTGCGCTTCAGCAAAGCGCGCAAGAACGACGGACTTTGCGACAACGGGATCGCATCCCTCTTGCACCTGGGGCAGGTAAACCTCGAAGCAACTTCCCTTCCCGGGCGCGGATTCCACCCAGATGAAACCGCCGCTTTGCTTGACGATGCCGTAAACCGTGGAGAGGCCGAGACCGGTGCCTTTGCCGACTTCCTTGGTTGTGAAAAAAGGCTCAAAGATGCGCACCAGAGTTTTTTCGTTCATACCATGCCCGGTGTCGGTCACGGAAAGCAGAACGTAAGAGCCGGGCACCAAACCTGGACGCACTTGGGCATGGGCGGAATCGACAGACGCGTTGCGGGTTTCGATGATGAGATTGCCCCCCTGCGGCATCGCATCGGAAGCGTTAACGGTCAAATTCATCAAAACCTGCTCGAGCTGGCCAGGATCGGCTTTCACGTTTTTCAAGTCCGCGCCCGGGAGAAAAACAAATTCAACATCTTCGCGAATCAGGCGATGCAGCAACTTCTGCATTTCGCCGACGACATGGTTCAGATCCAGCACTTTGGGTTGGAGAATCTGGCGCCGGCTGAAGACAAGCAGCTGGCGCGTGAGGGCGGAGGCGCGGTCCGCAGCTTTGTGAATCTGCTCGCCGCTTTTGTAGGAAGTATCGGAGACGCCCAAGCGATCGAGGAGGAGTTCGCTGTGGCCCTTGATGATGGTGAGGAGGTTGTTGAAGTCGTGAGCAACGCCCCCGGCGAGCCGGCCCAATGCTTCCATTTTCTGGGATTGGCGCAGCTGCTCTTCGAGTTGATGGCGCTCGCTTTGGTTGCGCTGCAAAGTGCGGCGCATGCGGTCAAACGCGCGAGTGACCTCAGCCACCTCGCCGCCGCCGCGCAGATGCAAATGAAACTCGTAGTCGCCTTCCTCCAGCGCTTTCACGCCTTGTACAAGCCACGCGAGTGGTTCGGTGATCGTGCTGGAAATAAGGAAGGCCAGAAGGCCGCCGGCGATGACTGCAAACACTCCGAGGCGCAGGAGAAGATGATTGATGCGCTGGAGGAAGGCCATAGTGTCCGCATCCGAGCGGAAGACGATGAGGCTGGCACCATCGGGCTGGCCGGGAATGAGTGCGACCGAGCTGGCAAAATAACGCTGGTCGCCGAGAATAATCTGATCGGGAGAACCGCGGCTGCGCAATTGGGAGTTGAGCTCGGAAGCACGGTAGGAGTCCAGAGTGCTGACTACGGTTCGACCGCTGTAACGGAGGGCAACTTCGCTGGAAAGCAGATGGCCTAAGTCGCGGAGGCTGCGCTCATCCAGTTCCTGACCGACTATGACGGTGGAAGACGGTCCGTGGGCATCGCGGGGGAGCGGGCCGATGGGCTGGAGTTCGACTTGGTAGAGGCGGCCCTGGGCGAACCACCAGTCCGAGGTCCGCTTGTGCGCCAGAGAGGTACGCAGCATCGATTCGACGGATTCGGTGGAAAAATCGGGGTGAACGGTGTGGAGCGCAACAACCTTGCCGCCGGAGTCGGCCAGAGCCATCAGGTCGCAGCTCGAGGTATCCAGGGGATTGTTGGTGGAATCGATGAAGGAGCTGGCATCGCCGTCAGAAAGGAAGGCGGACGTAGCCAGCAGGTCGGCTTTGCGAGACATGATGACCTGGCGCTGGTGCTGGAGTACCTCAAACATAACAAGGGAGTTATGGGCGCTGGTGGCCAATTCCTGGCGAGCTTGCTGCTGGACGGTCTGGCGCACGACGAGGAGTGTTACGCCGGTAAGTCCAGCGATGACCATCACCATCGAGAGCAAGAACTTGGTCTGTAAGCGAAGATTGGCCAGTAATCTTGCCATGCGTAACGAAGACCTCTGCTGCCTTTAGGCTTGCGATCAGGAAAAGTGATATTCGCATTTTTTCATGGAGAGGGGAATGGAACTCCGGTACTTTGGCGGTAGCCGAAGGTACCAGGGCGATGTATGTGGCGGCGTACATAAGATGAGATCGACTGCGCTGAGCTAGGGGGTATGGCGAAGGCATGCAAAGGGAGATCGCAGAAAATGTAGGGATGCTGTGGGGCCTGATCGCCGCTTACGTGGGGGCGGATGTGTTGTTCCTGCTTGCGGGGCTGTACCCGGGACACGTGCCGATTGTGGTGTCTGTGGCACTGCACATTTTGCCGCCGCTGACGTTTGCTCTGGTTCATGGAGCGAGGATCTATGGGCGGCGGGGGATTCTGGCGTTCGCAGGTCTGTATGTGGTCGTCGGGAATGTGCTGGAGAATTTGAGCATCACCACAGGATTTCCGTTTGGGCATTACGTTTTCACGGAGCGGATGGGACCGAAGATATCGCAGGTGCCAATACTGTTGGGGCTGGCGTATGTGGGCATGGGGTATTTGTCGTGGATGGTGGCGCGCGCGATCTTGCGAGAGAGGGTTGGTGAGCTGTCGGGATGGCGCGTGGCGATGCTGCCGGTGTTGGCAAGCGTAGTGATGACGGCATGGGATTTGGCCATGGATCCGATTTGGTCCACGGTGGGACGATTGTGGATCTGGCAACAGGGAGGAGGATACTTTGGCGTGCCTGCCAGCAATTATGTGGGATGGCTGCTGGCGAATTATGTTATTTATCAGTCGTTTATATTGATATTGCGTCGGAGAGGCTCGGGGTTTGCCTCCCAGAATGGAACGGAGAGTGTTCCGCTGAGTTACTGGCGGACGGCCGTGATTTTTTATGCGTTAACGGGGATTGGGAATCTGTTGCTTGCGGTGCCGACACCGCGACACCCGGTGGTGACGGATGCGTCGGGAGCGGCTTGGCGAGTGAGCGATATTACATTGGCGTGCGCGGTTATTTCCGGTTTGGTGATGGGAGGGTTTGCGTTGTGCGCTTGGGTACGGTTGGGGGAGGGGACGCCGGAGGATGAGCGGAGTGTTAGCGGGTAGGGTTGGGAAGGCACTCCGCGAGGGGTACGAGGAGGAAAAAAAGGGATTCTTTCCGCAAAAGGCGCGGAAAGAGGTGGGGTCCTCACTCCACGGACTCCGTGCGGAAGGACGGTTTTAATTTTGTTGGGGCAAGAGAAGGAAACGGTCCGCTTCGGAAAGCGGTCCTACAAAAGCTGGAACACCTGGGAACCCACAAGCAGCGGCATGTGGGGCACCCGGGAAAAGAGGTTGATGCTTGCGGGGTTTACTTTGGCGGGGCGTAGAAGAGGTAGTCGGCGGAGTAGGGGATGCGAACTTCCCGGCCGGTGTGGGTGGAGTCGCAACCGAAGGCGGGGGGTTTGCCGCCTTTGGTGTTGATGCGTTGGATGCTCGTGGCGCGAGAGAGAACACCGCTGCCTTCGTAGCCGACCACGTGGACTAGCAGCCATGGGACAGAGTCGGGATCGGCGCCAGGAGTATTGGCGACGGCTTTGCCGGTGACACGGCTGCCATCGTTTGCTTCCCAGGTGGGTCCAGCGAAATGCTTGCCGAATGGTTTGCCATCCTTGTCGAAGAGCTGGGCATCGGGAGCTTTCAGGACCCAGTCGAATTGTGTGACGCCTTCCTTGCAGGTGTAGACCTGATCGCCTTTGGCGTGCACGGTCAGGAAGAGTTGTTCGCCGGCTGGCGGCTGCAGCTGCGGCGGGACGTTCTGAGCCAGCACAGGAAAAATGAACAGGAGTGCGAGGGTGAGTTGTGTGCAGATTTGCCGGCGCATAGATGGGTCCTCCTGTGGCAATAGAGCGGGAGAAAATATAACCCAAGTGATGGGCAAGCGTGATGAAGAATTGGCGCGGGCGCTAGAGAGAGCGGGCGGCAGCGGCGGCAGATGCCCAGGCCCATTGGAAATTGAAGCCGCCCAAGTGGCCGGTGACGTCGACGACTTCGCCTATGAAAAAGAGTCCGGGGACGAGACGCGATTCCATGGATTTACTGGAGAGTTCGCGAGTGTCAACGCCGCCGGCGGTAACTTCGGCCTTTTCGTAGCCTTCGCTGGACGACGGAGTGAAGGACCAATCGTGTAGCTGCTTTTCGAAAGCAGCAAGGGCCGGATTGGTGTAGCTGGAGGGTCCGTTGAATTCAAGCCAGCGCTCGGCGAGGCGGTTGGGAAGAAATTGCTGCAGGGCTTTGCGCGTGGCGGGAAGGTCGCGACGGCTGGAGGCGCGGAGGGAAGCAATGGCGTCGAGCTCCGGGGCCAGGTCGAGATGGACGGATTGGGATTCGTTCCAGTAGGAGGAGATTTGCAGGATGGCGGGACCGCTGAGACCGCGATGGGTGAAGAGCATTTTTTCGCGGAAGGAATTTTTTCCGGCAGTGGCGACGACTTCGGTGGAGAGCCCCGCCAGTTGGGAATAGCGATGATGATCGGTGGGATTGAAAACGAGAGGGACCAGAGCGGGGCGCGTGGGAACAATCTTGTGGCGGAACTGGCGAGCGAGGTCGTAGCCGAAGGAGGAGGCGCCCATTTTGGGGATGGAGAGCCCGCCAGTGGCGATGATCAGGATAGGAGCGCAAAACTCGGCGGATTCGGAGCGAAGGACGAATTCCGTGGCACGTTGAACTTCGGTGATACGGGTGTTAACGAAGATTTGGACCCGGGCAGCGCGGCACTCGGCTTCGAGGAGGTTGATGATGTCCGTGGCGGAATTGTCGCAGAAAAGTTGGCCGTGCGTTTTTTCGTGGTAGGCGATGCGATGTTGTTTGAGGAGAGCGATGAAATCCGCGGGAGTGAACCGGGCGAGAGCAGATTTGGAGAAGTGAGGATTCGCAGAGAGAAAATTTTCGGGAGTGGTGTGGAGATTGGTGAAGTTGCAGCGACCACCGCCGGAAATGAGGATTTTCTTGCCGATGCGGTCAGCGTGCTCGAGTAAGGCGACGCGGCGGCTGCGTTTGCCGGCTTCGGAGGCGCAGAACAGGCCGGCGGCGCCAGCGCCGAGGATCAGGACGTCGAAGGAACGGAGCAGAACGACCTCACGGTGTGTGAAGGCCAGTTTAAGACAGAGTGAGAGCGTAAGGAAGTTGAATGGGGGAAGGAGAGGCGAAGGAGAGGCAAGCGGGACAGGTAATGTGTAGATCGAAGAAGGACTTCGCAGACGCCGTTTCGAAATGACATGGCTTTATTTGTAGGGAGCGACGGAGCGGCGGTACCGGCTAATCGAAGGAGGTGGGGAGTGCGGGGTGGCGAAAATGGCGGAAGAGGTGGGCGATTTGGGTGGGGGTGACACGAGTGAGGGAGAGCGGGGGAAGATTGTTTTCGGGGAAAAACTTGGCGCCGGCGGTTTCGTGGCTGTCTGCGGGGGCGCCGCCGACTAAGTCAGCCAGGAAGAAAAGTTTGTAGGCGTGAAAAGCGTATGGCGGATGCTCGTGTAGATTGCGATCGAAAATCGCAGCGAGTTTTGTGATGCGAACTTCGTAGCCGGATTCTTCGCGGACTTCGCGGACGGCGGCGAGCGAGGGGGGTTCGCCGACATCGGCCCAGCCGCCGGGAAGAGTCCAGCAGCCATCTTCGAGCTCACGGACGAGCAGGATATCGCCATCCTTGAAGATGGCGATGCGCACATCGATTTTGGGAGTGGCGTAACCGGTTTGCTCGGCGAAGATTTTTTCAACCTGTTCCGCACCGAGATGGTCGGAGCCAGCGGCCATCATTTCCGCGGCAATGCTGCGAATTTCGTGGTAGCGCTGAATGTCGAATTTGTCTTTGCAATAGGTGAGGCCGGATTGAGAGATGGCTTGCAAGCGGCGCGCCCATGCGAGCCATTGAGGGATGGACATGCAAGTATTTTGGCAGCGGTCCGGACAGCGCACAAGTCAAGGGGTGGAGAATGCGGTCACGATTCTATTGGGGGTTCTTCGGTGGGGTGGCGACCGTAAAAGCGGCGGGTCTCCGAGGCAATCCGAGTGCGTGGGAAATGACGTACTATGACAATGAAGACGAAACTTGAGGTGTATTGACGCCGCTACCTGGAACAGAAGAGACCACATCCGATTGGTCATTGCTGGCGCGTATAGGGCGGAAAGACGAAGAGGCTCTGTCCGCGCTTTATGACCGGTACAGCGGATTGGTGTTTTCAGAAGCGAGACGGATCTTGCGCGATACGGGCGCGGCGGAAGAAATTTTGCAGGATTTGTTTTTCCAGGTGTGGCGCACGGCGGAGCGGTTTGATCCGGCACGAGGATCGCTGGCAGGATGGCTACTGGTGGCGGCGCGCAACCGCGCAATTTCCAAATTGCGGAAGAAGAGCGGGCAAACCGAAGAATTGAACGAAAACGGTGTGTTGTTCAGCTCGAACGTGGAATCGCACGCGGCACAGAATCTTCTTCTGGATAAAGTAAGAAGGGTGATGGGAAGCCTGCCGGAGGACCAGCGGGAAGCGCTGGAATGCGCTTATTTTGAAGGAATGTCGCACTCGGAAATTGCGGAGAAAACGGGCCAGCCGCTGGGAACGATCAAGACGCGGATCCGAAGCGCGATGGAGTCGTTGAAGAAGGTGCTGAGTTGAGTAACGCAGAGCACATTCGATTGGAAGAGCTGGAGCTGCTTGCTCTGGGCGCGTTGCCGGCGGAGGAGGTGGCGGCGATCGAGGCGCATGTGTCTGGCTGCGAAGAGTGCGCGCGGAAGCTGGCCCAGGCGCGAGGAAATGCGGCGATGCTGAGTTTTGCGGTGAAGCAGGAGCGGCCCGCGGGAACGGTGAAAGCGGAATTGATGGCGCGTATCCGGGCGAATCGCGAGGCGCAGGAAAGAAATAGTTGGCCACAGAAGGCGCCGGTGACGCTGAGCATTCCCGAATCGAAAGTGCGGGGTTCGTGGTGGAACTGGGCTTTGGCAACCGCGGCGGTGACGTTGGCGCTGGTGAGTTTTGGGTTGTCTTGGCAAAACCGGAGAATCGCGACGGAACTGCAGAAGGAACACCAAGCGGCAGAAGCGTTGATCCTCGACCGCGAGCGGATTGAGAAGCTGGTGGGCGTGCTGGCGGCGCCAGACACGGTGACGGTGAAACTGGCGGGTACGAGCGATGCCGCAAATGCCAGCGGCCTGGTGAAGTTTAATGCCAAGACGGGTGTGGTTTTGTATGCCGCGGATTTGCCGGAACTGCCGACAGGTAAGAGTTATCAGATGTGGCTGGTGCCCGCGAACGGCGCTCCGATCAGCGCGGGATTGTTGGGACCAGGCGGGCACGCGTGGGGCAACATGTGGACGGGCGATGTGCCACCGAACACGCAGCCGAAAGCATTTGCGGTGACGATTGAGCCGGTGGGCGGAATGCCGCAGCCGACCGGGCCGAAAGTGTTGCTGGGCGCGGCCTGAGGCGAGCCGTCTAAAGCGAGCAGCAGAATTTCCATCCCTTCGAACTGTTCAAAATAGTTACATCCAAAAAGTGAGCGGGGGCGTACTTGAGTTGGAACGACGAAGCTCCGCCCCGTTTGGTCCCGCGAAGGAGCCTGTAGTCCACGGCTTCTGCGCAAATTTTCGAAAATAAATCGTACGCGGAAGCGGTGATCCGGCTCAACGGGATTGGTCTGTTCGAAATTACGAAAGAGGGGGGAGAAATGAAAGTAAGAACGAGGGTTGAAGTAGGGAAAGGTTTGGGACGAAGGGTTTTCCTGCAGAGAACGGGACTGGCGGCCGCGGCATTTACCGGGTTGGGGCTGCCTGCCGGGATGAACGCGAGCGCAGGAACGTTGCTGCGCGGAGATGGATCCGAACCTGGCGGGGCCTAGCGGTTCGTTGAGCAATCCGGCAAGCCTGGCGAACGTGGGTTATCTGCAAGGAGCGCTTTCGGCGGAAATCGTGCACGCAAAACTTTTGCGGGAGTTGACGGGCGGCACAACGGCGGCAAAGGATCCGGCACAGACCTTTTATTTTCCGACAGGCACGTTTAACAATTTGACAAATTTCCTGCCGGTGTTAATCGCTCTGGAAGACGCGTTCATCGGAGCGTATTTGACCGCAGTGCACGAGTTCAGCTTGATGGCGGCGCGCATTGAACCATACGAGCGCGAACAAAAGGATCCGGCGGGCAAGGCGTACAAACATTCCGAGTTAGCTTATTTTGCGCAGGTGGCGTCCGCGATTCAGGGAGTTGAGAGCGAACACCGGACGCTGGCGCGCGCGATTCCGGGAATTTCGCCGGGCAGCACCACGTTTTCGGGGATCAACCTGTTCCCTGCCGACAATTTGAACTACGAGCGGACGGATGGATTGACGGCGGTGTACAACGGCACGGCTTCCGCTGTTGCGGCGCTGACGACATTCATCACGCCGGGCACAGGTAAAACAGCGTTTTCGTTCACGACGGCATTAGCCGGGTCGGAGAAAGTGACGGTGCCGACCACGGGAGGTCTTCCGTAGCCCGTCAGCGGAGGAAACGAGGCCGCCGGCACAGACCTGCGCGAAAGTGCCGGCGGTTTCGGAAGAATTTGGAGGTTCAGGGCATAGAGCAGATTCAGGAAGTAAAGGAGAGGCGTACTGGTGTCGCGTCGATCGAAGAGGATTCCTCACTTCGTGGACTCCGTTCGGAATGACGTGAATTTTTTTGTGTTATGCGGAGAGGCCCCCAAAGACCCATCCTTCGCCAAATGCGGCATCCAGGAGAGTTACATGGGGATAGGGTCGTTGGCGTGGCGGACCATGTACCAGCAGGGGCGATTGCCAGCGTGGGGGAAAATGGAATGGCTGCAGGGGACGTCTTCTTCCGGATGGACCGCGTCGATTTCGTATTCCACTTTGTTGCCCCTCGAGGAGATGGCAAGCAGACGGATGCGATGAACCGAGCCGGTGCTCTGTCCCAATTTGGGAACAATAACGCGGAGTTCATACCAGGTGAGGTCCACGAGATAGAGAAGAACGAAGAGCGCCACGAGGCCGAGGAGAACGCGGCGAGCGGAAAAATCTTTTGTGCGCGGCAAAACAGGTGTTGTGGCCATCAGATTATGTGAACCTCCGGGGCTAAAGGCATTCTACACGGGTTGCGAGACGAAAACGGAGATGCGGGCGCGCGTGAAACGAAACAGAATTTGCTTGAAAGACTGCGCGCAAATCGCACGAATGATCTAAGAAGACGCATAACAGGGAAGAATGGCCCCGTCGCAAGGCACCGCACGAAAAGTGGCGTTCAGGACAATAGAGTTAGGGAGCGCGGGATTGCCGCATCGGGTACAGCAGTCAACTATGGACAAGCGCGGCATGGTGTTAACCTCCACCACAAATTCGTCCCACTCCAACTCACGCTACCCCACGCCTCCTCCCTTCCGAATCCAAACAGAGTGATCTGGTAGTAGAGTAGGTCCAGTTGCGGTCAGTGCAACCGTTGCGAATCGCATTGCGACATGGGATTTCTGCGCGACGGGAGAGGAGAGCGGAGATGAAAATCCTGGTGGCGGTGGATGGATCGGGCTCTTCGGGGGGAGTGATCCGTGAAGTGACGCGGCAGCCGTGGCCGGCGGGAACGGAATTCGCGGTGTTGCAGGTGGTGGACCCGTTTTTTTTCACGAAGGCGCCGTTGCCAATGGAAGAAGCAAAACAGAGCGCGCGAAGGTCAGTGGAGGAATTGTCGAAGCCGCTGCGGGACGCCGGATGGGGCGTGTCTCCCAACGTGATCCTGGATAATCCGCGGCATGCGTTACCGCGGGCCGCAAGCGAGTGGAAGGCGGATCTGATTGTGATGGGGTCGCACGGGCGCGGCGCGGTGGGAAGACTGCTGCTGGGAAGCACGGCACAGGCGGCGCTGCGACATGCGGAATGTTCCGTGGAAATTGTGCGTGTTGCCGGAGAAGGTCGCAGCGGAGTAGGCATGCGTGTGCTGGTGCCAACGGATGGTTCAACGCACGCAGAAGCGGCGCTGCGGAGCATCGTCGCGCGGCCATGGCCACCAAGAAGCGAGTTTAAAGTGCTGACCAGCCCGGAATACCCGGTGCTGGTGGGCGAATACCCTTACTATGCGCCGGAACAGCTGGCGGATCTGACGAAACAAAGCCTGGAACACGCGAAATCGGCGGTTAAGACCGGAACGGAATTGTTGGAGAAAGCGGGATTGCGTGTGACGGGCGAAGTGATGCAGCCGAAAGACACGCCCGCGCAATCCATCCTGGACGCGGCTGAGACATGGAATGCCGACCTGATCGTGATGGGTTCGCACGGACGCAGAGGCTTCGACCGGTTGGTTCTCGGGAGCGTGTCAGAAACAGTGGCACTGCACGCGAAGTGCTCGGTGGAAGTGGTGCGACTGCCTGTCGAGATGAAAGCAGATCAAGCGGCGGAATGAGCCATGCGGCCGGTGTCTGGCGCCGGAGCAAACGTGCAATCCACAATTTGATCGATGGCGTAAATCGATTCCCTTTCACAGGAACGGCAGCGAAGAACAAAGACGCGAGAGATGAGCTGGAAATGAGTCTCATCGATAGGGGGATGGCCGTGATTCTCGCTGTCCTTAAGTAAAACGATTTTGGGGACGCGAACAGGCTTGCCACAGTGGCGGCAGTGGACTCCGCGGAACTGTTGCGATGGCAATTCGAGAGGCATGGAGACTACTCCTTAGACAGGTTTCGACCGAGTCAGGAAGCTGGAGAATACAAATGACCGGGAGATTTGTCCATGCCGAACATAGCAGCTGGCTGAGGAAAAGGAAAGTGATCAGGGTCACGTGAGCGTAATATGTTAAGCCATTTATTGTCAATGATATAGCGCAAAAAGGAAGCGGTTATTGGGTGTAAAAAGGCATTCAGTTGTGGAAGAAAAATCGTTATTTTAATACTGCTGTAACATAGGAGAGGGAGGGTTTACGCGGCAGGAAATTCGCGCGTCGGGCGACGACACTGCGGTTCGAGAGCAGGAGGAAGTTGTTGCGGAGAGTTTGTGCGCAGGTGCCGCTGTACGCGATTGTGGTAGACTGAAAAGCTGACGGTGGGGCCGTGGCGCAGTTGGGAGCGCGCCTCGATGGCATCGAGGAGGTCGTGGGTTCGAATCCCATCGGCTCCACCATTTTTCTCAATTACTTGCGGCTGTGTGATTGGTTGCGCCAGAGAATTTGTGTCGTTGTTTGTGCCATAACCCCCCTTCAAACGCCCGCCAGAGAGTGCATCCAAGGCTTTACGCTTTGTTTCCATCCGTACGTGCGAGTAGAGTGCCAGCATTCGCGGCGAGACGTGTCCCGCAATCTCTCGGATGATGCTGTCATTGGCCTGCGACTCGGCAAGCTCCGTAATGGCAGATGTCGATTGCGCCACGCCGTGCGCCATCCGCTCATCGGTTTGGTGGGGTCAGCCTTGGTGATGCCCTCCGCGGCGGGAAAAGGTACCAATCCGACTGTGGCTCGGCTCCGAATAGCAGATTCGCTCGCTTCCGCAATTCCAGAATCGCAGCCCAAGCGTCTGTATTTGGCGGAATGACCCGCTCCCCTGCATCCGTCTTGGTCGTGTGGCGCCGCTCCATAATTGTACGTTCCTCCTTTCGGACCTCCTCAAGGAAGCGCGCGTGGGTGGTAACTGCTTCCAGCGTCTGGGCGATACCGGTCAAGCGGATGTTGCAGCGCTTCAGGCCGACGAGTCAACGCGCAGCAGGAGTCTGGGGCCGAGCCTTATCAGAAGGAAGCTTTGGCGCGTGTCTCTAATCCGAGGACGATGGGGCGCAAGGGGTATAAACGGCGGCGCGGCCCGTGCGAGAAGTAACTTTTGCCAGCTTGGATTGAACTATCGTGGTGATGGATCAAAGTTTTCCATCAACCACACGTCGGACTTCTCCTCAACCACGCTGACAACAATCTCGTGTCCGTCGGGGCTTACGCTGGCACCGCTCGAGATGGGGTCAATATTCCCGGGCAAGATTGCCACCGAGGTGACCTCGTTCGGAGCGGCGACCTTAACCCTGATAATTTCTCGACTTGAGGATCCTGCGCCGCGTAGGGCGTACACGTATTTTCCGTCCGGCGACCAACCCGCTGGAGCAAAGTGGTCGCCAGATAGCAACAACGTTTCGGAATACGGCTCCAGCGAAACAATCCAGAGGCCCCCGTTTTTTCGATTCCAACCGACGGCTATTTTCCTGCCGTCGGATGAGATTACTGGTTTGGACCAAACCCAGCCTACTGATGGGTCAGCTCGAATAATAGTTTTCTCCTCGTGTGTCTTGTCGTTGACCCTGAGATAATTCCGCAGTCTTGATTGCTGGTAGACAATGTCGCTGCTGGGCCACCAAGCAAGTTTGTAGTTGGTGTCCGAGGCGTTGGTGTTTTCCAGCGATTGCGCGGTGCCGCCATTAATGCCAATCGTCCACACTTTAGCCGTGCCGTTTTGATCGCTGATAAAAGCGATGCGCTGGCCATCCGGGGACCAAGCTGGGCTGGCAGTCATGGCATGCTCGAAGAACGTTAGCTGGACAGGTTCGCCACCGTCGACCGGTTTTTTGAAGATGTTTGTTTCGTCGCGGTTGGGTCCAAGTGCAAACGCTATCCATCGCCCATCTGGAGAGAAACTCAGATCGCCATAAAACGAAGTGCCGGATGTCAGACGGCTGATTCCCGGCTTTATCCTTTTCTCCGCAGTAGGGAGATCAACCCGCCACAGGTTCGAATTATGCTCCTCTCGGGTGTACGCCAGCCGAGACCCATCTCCGGATAGTGTCAAATACCGGCCGCTTTGCAGGCCGTCGATCAGCACGACAGGTTCGGCGTCCCTGCGGGTGACAGATAGTTTTGAACGCTGTTTTGTGCTTCCTTTCCCGTGCAAGTAATAGATTGACTCACCCGTCGGAGACCAGCGAGCCGAGTTGATTTCATCGCTCTCCTCCACCAGCTTCCGTTCGTCACTGCCATCCGGTTTGAAGGTGCGAATCTGAGATTTATCATCGGAGGCCCCTGTCACAGCCAAAATCAAGCCTGCACGGGCAGAACAATCGATATCTCCCAGCCATGTGTAATCAGATAAGTAAACTGGCTTCGTCTCGCCAGTGAGCTGGTTCACTAAGCTGACCCCTGAACCCGATACCCTTTGATGAGCCGTTACAATCTGAGTGTTCAGCCAGCAGGCTTGCATCCCGGCCGGCTGCATTGTAGTTCCTGGCATCCCGCGAGCAACTCCACCTAAGCGAGAAACAACAAAGATTCCCCAATTTTTCATTGAGGCATCGCTCCTAAGGAAGAGCACTTCAGACCCGTCCGGCGACCAGTGCAGATAGTTTAGGTATGGACCCTGAGCAAGCTCTACGTTCGTTCCATTGGAAGCCTGCACGACGAGCTTGTCCTGTTCTCCGTATTTCCTTGAAACGTATGCCACAAACAACCCGTCCGGCGAAATGGCGGGCGCATACGCGTCACCGGTAAACGTGAATTGCTTGTGCGCAATTTTGGCGTGGGGAACATTGCTCGAACGCATGCCGCGAGTTAAGTACAGGACTGTCCCGAGCACCAACCCAGCAAGGACGAGGCTTGTTCCGAGCGACAGTAGTTTGTGTTGCGTGATGAATGAGTATTTTTCGACATCTTTTCCCGGATACACTGTTGCGCTGCCAGCGCTTTCCGACAACGCATCCAGAGCAAACGCCAAGTCGGAAGCCGACTGAAAGCGTTGCTCCGGGTTCTTTTCCAAACACCGATGCACAACTCGCTGCAGTGCTGGCGGAGTATTTGCCGTGGCCTGCGAAATTCCCGGCTGGTCTTCATTCAGAATCGCCGTCATTGTCTCCGCTGAGGTCGGCTTCTGAAACGCTCGCTTCCCCGCCAGCATTTCGTAAAGAATCGCTCCGAAGGCAAAAATATCGGCTCGATGGTCGGCTGTTTGTCCGCGCACCTGTTCCGGCGACATGTAGCCCACCGTGCCCATCACCATTCCCGCTTCGGTTCCCTTGGTGAGCGTTAGTTCAGCGTTCTCCGGGCCGGACTGCGGCTGCGTCAGCTTCGCCAGTCCGAAATCCAGAATCTTCACCCGACCATCCTTGGTGACGAACAGGTTTTCAGGCTTCAAATCACGATGGACAATCCCTTTCTCATGGGCTGCGGCCAACCCACGGGCGATCTGCACGCCATAATCAATCGCCTTGCGGACAGCCAAGCGACCACGATTAAGTTGCTCGCGCAGCGTTTCTCCCTCCAACAGCTCCGAGACCAGATACGGTGCACCTTCGTATGTGCCCATCTGGTGCACCGCAAGAATGTTTGGATGGTTCAGTGTCGCAGCCGCTCGTGCCTCCTGCTCGAAACGTCGCAGCCGATCGGAATCGGCGGAGAGGAAAGACGGCAGGACTTTGATCGCCACATCACGGCCGAGCCGCGAATCGCGGGCGCGATACACTTCGCCCATGCCGCCGAATCCAAGCAGCGACTTGACCTCATAGTCTCCCAACTTTGCTCCCGAAATGAGCGTTACTCGCAGTGTGGAAGATTGCAGGAAACCAGTGCGCACGCCATCGCTGGAGGCGAGCAGGGTTTCGACTTCTTGCCGCAACGACTGATCGGACGAACAGGCACTATTCAGAAAGGCGGAACGCTCACTTGGCACCAATTCCAGCGCTTTCTCCAGCACATCGCGAACTTGTTGCCAGCGCTCCGGTGTCATGCGTCTTCTGTCTTGGCCATCTGGTGATGCAGCCAAAGCCTGGCCGTAGCCCAATGTCTCTTAACCGTGGTTGGTGAGAGATTCAGCGCTCGCGAAGTTTCTTCGATGGAAAGGCCACCGAAAAATCTCAGCTCGACAATCCGACTCTGCTGCTGGTCAAGTTTAGCCAGTTCGTTCAGAGCGTCGTCGAGAGCGACCATGTCAACGCTGCGGGTCCTGAACGCCAAGCTGTCATCCAGCGTCAATCGGTAGCCTCCATCCCGCTTGGCGGCATTGCGGTTGCGCGCATAGTCGACAAGAATCTGTCGCATCAATTGAGCGCAGATAGCTAAGAAATGCTCACGGTTCTTGAACTGAGCTGTCCCTTGTTTCTCGAGGCGCAGATAGGTCGTGAACCAAGGCGGTGCTTTGCAGGGTGTGGCCAGGTCGTTCCTTCTGCAGATAATGATGCGCGACCCGTCGGAGCTCGTCATAAACGAGAGGAACTGCGGCCCGCAACGCCTGGTGGTCGCCAGCGTGCCAGTTCACCAGTAATTCGCTGACGGTCTTGGGCGGAAGTTGCGACAACCAGCCCTCCCAACGCGGACCCGCCGTATCTTAGGCAACAAGGTAGCCGCAGCTGGCACCAATGTCAACCGATTGAAAACACTTGCATTACATTCGGTAAGTGCTGGGTCTTCTCACCGGCCGATTGTGGGATCCGAAAAAATTCGTCTTTTCCTGGACCAATTCTCCAGGGAATTTCGCTTTAGCAGATGAAAGACCTTTACGGCTTGTATGTGCGATGCGGCGGCTTATGTCGTGACGTCTCACTGCGCAGAGAAAGCAACTTGAGGAATATATGCCATCACCATGTTTGCGAATTACGGTTTTGGGCTTGTCGGCTGTCCAGATAGGTTCAAGCCTCAGGACGCTTGTGATGAATACGTCGAAACGAATCGGGTACGCGGCATTGCTTCTTGTGATTTTCCTGGCCGGGGTCAAGTCTACTTCCGCGCAGGGGAATTTGCAGAATGTGAAACACATCATCATTTTGATGCAGGAAAACCATTCCTTCGACAACTACTTCGGCGCACTAGCATATGCGCCGGGCAGCCCCTACCACCCAGGATTCTTCGGCTGTCTCTCTGAAGACCATAGTTGCATCGACGGCTTGAGCTGCCTGGTTGACGCAACTGGCGATCCTCACTGTTTTAACTCAAACCTAGATTCCAGCGGCCATCTCGTCTTCGCTTTCCACGACCCGCGCCGTTGTACGATCCCCGATCTCAACCACTCGTGGTTTCCCGTACACCAGGAAGCCAACTTCCTTTACCCGGAGGACACGCTTTTTAACACTCGCAGCGACGGCTTCGTGCGCGTGAACCAAGCGACAGAGCAACTCAACAACCTCGACGACACTATGGGCTTTTTTACGCAGGCCGACATCCCGCTCTACTACAACCTCGCTCAGAACTTCGCCATTAACGACCGCTACTTTTCGCCCGTCCTCGGACCCACGTTTCCCAACCGCTCCTATTTCATGGCCGCAACTTCCTTTGGCCACTTGACGACAAACGAGATTTTTCCCCCTCCGGGAGGCTACAAGCCAATAACCGGAACGATTTTTGATTTGCTCGATAAAAACAATGTCTCCTGGGCAGACTACTTTCAGGACGCGCCCCAGGGAGCTAGCTTCCGGTTGTTTGGCGCGACCGGAGTAGACCCACATTTCCTACCGCTGACCGTCTTTCTTGCACAGGCAGCGGGAACGGCAGGCTATGGATCCCTGCCGGAGGTCGCGTTTGTGGATCCGAATTTCGGTCTGTTTGGCACCCAGTCGGAAAATGACGAGCATCCTCCAACTGACATTCAGCGCGGCCAGGCTTACATCTCTCAAGTGCTGACCGCGGTCCGCAATGGCCCGTATTGGCAAGATTCCGTTATCTTCCTCACCTACGACGAGCACGGCGGATACTACGATCACGTGGCGCCGCCCCCAGCTCATCAAGGTTTTTCTCGCACTCCAGACGGCATATCGCCCGGTCAGTGCGCCGATCTTTCCAATCCTCCTTCGAGCCAGCAGCCCGGCGGAGGTGCCGAATGTTCAGGGAATCCTTTTAGCGCCACCGATACGAGTGTGATCGATGCCGGCTTGCTCTGTCCAGAATTCGCAGCCAACCCTACCGCTCCCTATCCCGAGAACTGCCCCAGCTTCGACCAGTACGGTTTCCGCGTCCCGCTCCTAGCTATCTCACCGTTCTCAAAGCAGCATTACGTCTCGCACACCGTGGGTGATCACACCTCGCTCCTCGCGTTTATCGAGAAGCGGTTCCTCCCAACTGCAGAGCTAGAAAATGAGGATGCTACAGGACGCCAGTATCTTACGAAGCGCGACCAGCATGCCTTTGCACTCGAAGATATGTTTGACTTTCAGAACTCGCCTTCACTGAACACGCCGGTGGGTGTGGCGCTGCCGCCAACGAACGATTGCACCCCTCTGACTGGCCCGGAGCCGACCCCTTGAGCTTATTCAGTCATGTAATTTACTCGTTCCAGACTTTCGCGCGATGCCGTAGCAGAGAGGCGAACATTTGAGACGTGAATTCTGAGACAGAAAGCCTAACGAGGAGGCTCCTCATGCGAAAAGTCTTATTACTGATTTGCGTTCTGGGAATGTCATGCGCTTCGTGGGCCCAAACGAATCCGTCGTCCTGGGAAAACTTGAACACGCTGCATGCGGGGGAGAAGATTCAAGTGGTTGAAATGACCTCGAAGAAAATCTCGGGGACGTTCGTGAGTGTTTCCGATGCGGCGATCTCCCTGCAAGAGGAAGCGGGCCCGCAGACGATCCAGAGGCAAAACGTTCTCAGCGTGAAGCTCATGAAAGCTCAACATCGTTTGCGCAACACACTCATCGGGGCTGGGGTGGGCGCGGGAGCGGGGGCCGGTATCAGCGCTGCGGTGTGGGAACCCCACGGATATGCCGGCGGACGGGGAACCGGAGCTGCTTTTGGCGCTGTGATTGGCGTCGTGGGAGGTGCGGTAGTGGGGTCGCTGTGGCCCAGCCACAAAATGATTTACCACCTGAATCCGCAGTGAACAGGCAATTGCATGTTAGGATCCCGCCGTGCTGCCTCGAATCCATCCGATACGCCTGAGTCCGTCCCAGCACCACTTCGGCGGTTACCAGAAGGTATGAAGATGGTCGATTGGATTCACTAGTGCCAGCGAGCGATAAGATTGATGGAGAGAGAAGAGAAAATAAAAAGAGGCCGCTGCAACGCGGCCTCCCTTTGAACTGTGAAACTTGGTAAGTCTACATCTTATCCCGGAGGAAGCTGCTTTTTGCCAATGTAGCACGCTTGCCAACCCTGGCCTTCCTCGTTGAGGAGCCATCGTTTGTGGCCTTATTAGTGGCTACGTTGGCCTTCTTGGTAGTCTTTAGGGTGCCGATTAAAGTTTTCTTTTCGATAGCCATTGTTTTTCTACTCCTAGCTAAATTTCTGTACTGCGCAGGCACTGAGTTCTGGAGCACGAATCACGCCACACTCAAGGGCTGCCCTCAGCGTACCACTGTAATTGAAAACAAGATGGTTAGTACGACGTCCTACTTGCCAATAAGCTCAGTGGGGGGTTGAAATTTAACCATCGGTAAAAACTTAACCACTCAGGGGTCAATTTTTGATCCGCGAATGGTGAGCAATACTCCGTTTCTGCTCGGCTGGAAGCGGATCGCGGCGGAGCGGAGGCTAGTACCCGTTGGCCCATCACGCGACGACGGATGTTAGAATGCCGCCGTGCTCCCCCGCATCCAGCCCATGCGCCTGAGTCCGTCCCATACCCACGTCTGCGATGCCGTTAACCAGGGCCTACCGTCAGACAACTGTCGGTTCTATCGTAGAATAAATTCGACACTCTATGAACGCCCGACACATTCTGTTTCGTACGATACGCTTCAACGTCTCGATTACTAAAGAACACTTCATAAATCCTGATTGCTTCGGCGAAGACTTAGCGGCTTGGTTGAGGGACAAGCTTATCGACAGGGGGAGCGACGTGTCTGAGCTTGGACAAGAGGACTGGGGCTGGTAGTGGGGTTCCTCGACTTTTCCTTCCATAACCTCGTCGGTCATGAGTGACAAATATGGGTCGATGAACACGAACATTAGGATGGTGGCGATACCATTCACGACCGAAGACAGCTGACTTGCAGTAAGCCGCAGGTCTGGTCGAATGTAGCCAGCGTACAGTGCAGCGAACACCCCCACGGACCAAATCGCCATCGCCACGGCATTCAGCAACACCACCCCCCAAGGTACGCGTGTCGCTGCGGGAGTGGGTGTCAAGTTTCGCCACCGTGGCAGAACCGCCGCCTCTCGGATATGCGCCAGTAGTGCTGGCGAAGCTGCCCGGCGAATCATCGCCCACACAGACTTCCGCTGACCCAACGCGTTAACCCAGCGTGATAGAAGCCGCTGAAACATCGGAATGAGGATGGCACCAGCGGCTGTGGCCAGTGTTGCCGATAACAGCAACCACCGAAAATCGCCTGTGCCACCGCCGGTGGCTCCTTTGGCCAGATGGGCCTCGACACGCTTCGCCAGCAATGGTGCTTGGAAGGAATTGGAAGTTCGAGATATGAGGATTAGGATGTTGAATAGCGAGAGAGACAGCGCAATACGTCGCGTCCGCGTACCGGCAATGCGAACCGAATACGCAAGCGTGCCAACGAGATGAATGATGAACGTTAGGGCACAAATTATCAACAGGCCGGTATCCAAATCGCTTCCTCCTTGCAAGAGAGTTCCTCGCTTCGCAAGTCAAGTCTAGCGCGAATGCGATTTGAAGTGGCTGGAATGAAGAAGCGGGTTCTAGCGCATCCACCCAATGCGCCTGAGTCCGTCCAGTGCCGACCTGCACGCACCTTACGAAATACTAACGTTCGCCGTGCTATTATCTCTCCGACGATGGAGAAACTCCAGGTGACGACGGAGAATCTTATTACTCCGGCTCGAATATTGATTGCAGATGACCACGAAGCTGGTCGGAGTGCCATCCGTTCAGAACTGCACCGTCGCCGCGATTTGAAAGTGTGCGGTGAAGCCTCAAATGGAGAGAAAGCGGTTCAGCAAGCTCTGTCTTTGAATCCCGATTTAATCATTCTAGATGTCATCATGCCCATAAAAGGCGGCTTTGCTGCCGCCGAGGAAATCAAGAATGCTCTACCGAGCATTCCGATACTCTTGATTTCGACGCGGCGCGACGGAGAGATTGTCGGCCAATCAAAATTAGCCGGGGCGCAGGGTTTTATATCAAAATTCGATCTACACTCAGCCTTACTGAGGCCACAGATGCGCTGCTTAGAGGAGAGACTTACTTCGTAGATAGACCCCAGTCTGAATAAACGAAAATTCTTCTACTGTCAGCTTACCGCTATTCCTGTGCGCGTTTATCAGTCACTTGGAACCCTGAGCCCCTAAGGCCTTGGGTGTAAGCGGCACCCAAGCGTTGATTGTTGTTCCTTTGCCCTGCGCAGATTGAATCACGAATTCCCCGCCGAGTACGCGTACTCGCTCCTCCATGCCTCGGACACCGAGCCCCTCTTTGTGGCTCAGCTCTTTCGTGTCGAACCCGGAACCTTTGTCGAGTACACTCACATTTATTTTTCCGGCACTCATCCGCAGACTCACCACGGCCTGTTGTGCGCCACTGTGTTTCTTAAGATTTCGAAGGCATTCTTGAACGATGCGAAAAATACATAGGGCGGCGTCTGGATGGACCGTTCGGGGAATCTCATTGGCTGTGAAGTCGACTTGGAGGTGTTGCTGGGTGGTAAATTCTTTGCACAAGGCGGCGATGGCAGGAACAAGGCCGAGGCTCTCGATGGTGGATGAATGCAGGCGATGAGATAAGGTGTGGAGATCAGCGCCAAGCTCGCTTGTGGAATCTATAATTTCGCGCAATTGCTTATGAAGATCTGGTAACGAAGCGGGCGTTGCTTCCTCAGCGTTCTCTAAATTCAGAGCGAGTATCGCCACCCTTTGGCTAAAGTCATCATGAAGTTCGGACGCAATCCGGCTCCGCTCATGCTCCTCTGCGTTTATTAGCATGCCGCTGAGCTGCATTTGTCTGTCTCTGGCCTGCTTTAGTTGCTTTCGGCTGTGCTGCAAATAGGCAGCCAAAGCGGAAAGGCCAAGGATAATCGCTAGCACAGTGGCCCATATCCACTTCGTGCGTTCCCAAAGTCCCGTTACCCGAAAAAGCACAATACTACCAGGCGGAAGTCTGCTCTCTGGTATGTGCCAACGTCTCAGTTCATTCCAGTCGAACATGTAAAGGCTGGAAAGGGTTCTGATTGAAATCTCTTCCACTTTTTTCCCATCAAGGAGTTCCGAGACAATCCGGGCGGTAACTTTTCCTTGTTCCTGAAAGTTCATTAGGTCACCGCCAACGATGCCATTACCCAAATACGTATCTGACATTCCAAAGGCGGGAGCATTTGCGGCTTCCGCAACCATCGGGAGTGCCTTGGTCGCATTGAGGAACTTATCGCCCCCGGCATCCTGAAAGAAGGACAGGTATAGCACAACGGAGCGCTCAGGAAGATTCCGCAATTTTTCAAGCAGTCCGCCCATGCTCATGTCGGTAAGGTACGTGATTTCCACATTCGCGGCAAAAGAACTCAAGGCATCTTTTGTTAAGCTCATGACAGTACGGTCGTAAGCCGAGGTACCTCCGACCACAAACACATGTCGTGTATCAGGAAGAAGGCGTAAAGCCACTTCCAATGTCTTCCTTGGCTCAAGTTGCTGCCACGTTCCCGTGAACCTGGAGTCTAAGTTGGGATTGACAGTCTGGTCGGAGGAACTCCCACAAATGACAATGGGAACGTCCATAAACACCGATTGGCCATCTTTCCTGAGAAACTCAATACTGTCCGGTCCCACGGCTACGACAACGTCAAACTTTTGATTGCCATATTGCTTAACGAGCGACTCGCGCAGGTCGGAGGGCGACAGGTTGCGTGGATAAGACAGCATGTCGAAGTTTTCTGAATAGAATTCAACGTGCCGATCAGGTGTATCACGCACTCCGGTGAGAAGTTCGTGGTCCATTAGTTTCGTCAGAGCGTGCGATGGGCCCACCTCGTTCAGAATCAGAATATTTTTCTTTCTAGGAGTTTGAGCGCCCCCACTGGGTCCACCCACTAAGCTTAAAGAAATCAGAATCAGTACAACTAAAATCCGATACGGCCGGACATCGAAGCGCGAGTAGAGCTTAAGGTCGTTCCTGGATAAAGGACTGGACAACACAAAGCCTCCGTCGCCGGCCTTCTTTTTGCGCATTATACGCCAGTGCAAATACGTTTGGCTGTGCTACCGCACTGGTTTCGTGGGAAATTTCTGCAAGTGCCTTCTGGTTAGTCTTGCGGAGAAGTGGTTACCAGTACCCGCCCGGCACGTTCAAAGAAACGGGTTCGGGGACGTGCCTGGTGCTAAACTCCGGGGCCGTGCTCCCTCGAATCCATCCCATGCGCCTCCGTTAGGACTACTCGCCCTTCTAGGCGATAGCCAGTGCGCAAAGAGATTTCACCAACGTCAACCGTTTCGCTTGGCCGAGTGGTTATGCACGCTTTGGGTTCCGACGCGCCTTTTGTGGCGACCGATTCCATCTTCGGATAGACAAACCACTGAACTCCTGCAGGTACATCGCTAACTATAAAGGTACCGTCCTGCTGTGTGCCGACCCTCATCTCGGGATATGGATCACCCACCACAGTGAGCGCTTCCGCGAATCCTCCTTGTTTCTGGCCGACCAAACCAATTTCGGCATCTGGCACCGGCTTACCGTCCTGCACCAAACGACCTTTGACGGTAGCGCCCCTCACCAACTCGATTGTCTGCCTCTGCGGGCCAGTCGCTAACGTCACGAATTTTAGAGCGAGCGTGCGGGCCTCAACCGTGACCAGCATTTTCTTCGCTGGCTTTTCATAAAGAAGCTCGAAATCTCCGTTTTGGTCTGTGACGGCAAGAGGGTCGAGCCCTGGAATCGTACCGATGATCGAGCCGCGTTCAACTTCGACTCCAACTGAGGTGACAACAGCATCCCGGACTGCGCGTCCTTTGACGTCAACCACGTGGCCTTTCACCGCTTGGCTAGAGTCGGCAGCAGATGGGCGCACCTTCAAGGTAGCTAAAGGTGCAGTGCCAGCCGAAGCGTCCTTCACCCGAACAATTTCGGGAGCATACCCGTCACGCACAAAGAGCAAGTCAAAGCACAGGCCAGAATCCAACTTGTCAATTATGTAAGACCCGGAGGCATCTGTTTTCGCCCGCTTGCCGCAGTCTCTGTAACAACTGGGACAAAAGGTGCTGAAACCGTTCAAGACTCCCGCGTGGTAGACCATCACTGTTGCATCCGGTATAGGACGCCCTGACGAGTCAGACACTCTGCCCGTTATGGTGAGTCCGGGAGTACCTACCGACTGTCGGTGTCTTCACAACCTGTATCGCGTGATTGGCGTGGACAACAACGAGTTCGTTGGCTGGCATGGGACCTCACAAATCCGAGGCTAGCGCGCTGTGGTTGGCTGGTTAACGGCGAGATTTTTGAGGTTGTGGATAACATCGTGGCAAACTTGCCACCAAGTTCGGTGCAGCGAGGCGCGGGACCGCGTGCCCGTCGCGCGCCCTATGGCACGTGGAAGAAACTTGGCGGAAGATTGAGGATTGATGAGAAGGTGGGGCCAGCGGGGGACTCAAAACACTAGCAACACATTAAGAACACACCTCAAAAACACTTCAAAACACCAATGATTTTGCATGTTGGTCAAGAATCCCATCGGCTCCACCAATTAACCGCTTTGTTTAGTTCACCGATCCCTCAACATTCGGTCCACTTCGGTCCAAAAATGTGGCCGCTCTGTCAACCGCTTCCCTATGCGAGCTGTCAATCAAATGTGCGTAGTGGTCGCGGTATCTTCAATGCATCGCACAATGGCCACAGTCTTTCCTGAACGACTTTCCCAGAAGAGCTGTACGCCCGGCCTGCCTTGTTTACGAAAAGCAGGTCTTCTCGTCGGTTGCCAATAACTTTCCCCAACATCTCCGCTAGATTCTTCGCAATCGGAATCGTGCTCTCGCTTCCAACAGACTTTGCGGTTTGAATCCGACCGTACCACGCGGTCTTTCTGACATGCAGAATGCCGCGGTGCAGGTCAACATCTTCCACGGAAAGCCCAAGTATCTCGCCCGCCCGTAATGCGAAAAAGCAGACTCTTGCGAACCCAAAGGGTTTGCACAATGGTTTTTATCCACTTCTCCTTCTACTTCTCCTTCTGGGGATATACCGATCGTTTTTTCCCTGATAGGTCGGGGGATAGATTCTTGTTTTTTTCCCTATACGTCTTCTGGTAAGACTTCTGTCGCAGGTATTCAGACTGATAAGTCTCCCACTTGCAGATTGTGATTTTGTAGAGCTTCACTGGGGCTTCTGAGGTTATTTCGACGCTGACCTTTCCGGTCCGCTCGAAAAGTTCTAGAGTGGCGAGAATGTGAATCTCACCACCGGCATCAAGCGCAGAGAACGTCTTCAGCGGGTAGGAAGGCCACCTCAGACGACGCTGTCCCCGGAGTTGCGCAAGACCATTGCAGACACTTACGCACATGGAGCAATCAGCTTGCGTGCGGTAACCAAGAAATTCGGCACTTCCTTGGGCACAGTTCAGAGATGTATTGGGGTACGCCGAAGTGCGGCCAGTGAAAGCCACTATTCGGTTAATTCTTAGTCCTCCATTTCCGGAGAAGTCTACCGTCGTCGCGGTCCGGTCGGGGCCTCGTTCCATGTCCCAGAACCCCGTCTCAGGCCAACTTCCGAGTAGCTGACCACCCGGGCAGGACTTCGGTGATGGCTGATATTCGGCAGCATCCCTTGGGCCCGGGGAGAGCTCGGCGAGGAATGGTTGTAGTGTGCCGTTCGATCGACTCATTCGTTGACCAGACGTTTCTCATTGAAGTATTCTTAGTCTCCGCTGCCCAGGAGCTTGTTCGAGTGGTGCATCATGAGCGACTTCAGCCGGAATTCAGATCGAATACTCGCCTCACGAAAGGGGTTGTTATGCCCAGAAAAATCGATCCACTCAATAAGAAGCAGTACGGTTCGGTAACGGCAATTCTAACGGTTACCGACGTGAAAGCGGCAGCCGCTTTTTATCAAAAGGCATTCGGCTTTGCCAAACGCGGGATCATGAATGGTCCGGACGGCAAAGCGATCCATGCCGAACTTACACTCCGGGGCACGACATTAATGTTGGGGCCGGAAATGGCGCAGATGGGTTCCCGCTCCGCGAAATCAATCGGCGCCTCGCCGACGACTTTGTATCTGCTGACGGAGAACGCAGACAAGACGGTTGCGAAAGCCGTAAAGGCTGGTGCCGCGCTCAAGGGACCTGTGATGGATATGTTTTGGGGCGACCGCTGTGGAACCCTAGTCGATCCCGAGGGCTACGCTTGGATGGTTGCAACCCACATTGCACAGCCCACGCCCAAGGAAATGCAGCAGAAGATGAAGGAACAAATGGTCAGCCAACAGGCAGCGCGCGCTGCGAGTGGCTCCTGAGTAGCATCTTCCAGCTCCGCTATCTTTCTTATTCCAAACCGTTCCAGCCAGGCTGACGCAAGGCGCATAGGCATAGACGCAATACTAGCGTTGACCAGGAGTTGTCGCCATACTCCTACAAGAAAATCAATTCAAAGTTTGAAGATTGCTCCTAAAACGAATCCCAAACAAGTACACGTGAGGATTGCGGGCGAAAGTTGCACGAGGTACGAGGTCACCCGTGCTTCTCGCTGCTTTTTGCTTTTCGGCTGCCTAGCCATACAATTGTCACGGCTCAGAAACAAAAGCGAAACATTGAAGGATTTAAAATCGCCCTTTTGTATAACCGTTCAATCCCAAATCCGAAGGGCAGAAATGCGAAGGGAAGGAACGGCATGAAAACGATCGGGAAGGTTTTCTATAGCGGCATCGCTCATTGAGGCAGTCGTCTCGACACCAGCATTCGCGCCCGGGACGAAAATCGCATGAACCGAAGGGATTTTCATGCGGCTTGGATGGGCCACCGTGATCGCGACGGGGGCAGGCAAGCTGGGGCCCGCATTCGCACAGCCGGTAGGGCTCCGGCAGGTTCCGGGGCCGCCGCATCCGATGATGGCGACTTTGGAACCGAAGGCCACCGGGCGCGCTGCGGATTTCAACTTGCGGATCGCACCGATGACGGTCGAGCTGGCACCTCAGGTTGTGCTCAGCACGATCGGCTACAGCAACCAGGTCCCCGGTCCCTTGCTGCGGGTGCGGGAGGCGCAGCCCGTCGCCCCCCCCGGGAATTACGGTCCGCGCAAGGGCATCCGCGAATTCATCGTGGGCACCGGCGGCGAGACACTGGATACGGTCGTCGCAAGCACGAGCTCAACCGCCGACGCCGGTGCGAAATTCAACGCAGCGAATCTCGAGGCGTCAACCGGGGACTACTGGGGTGTGATGGCCCTGACGCTTGATTCGAACGGCTATAAGTGGGATTTCGAGCCGGCACTGGAACTTCCTGGAGCTCCTGCAGGGACTTACAACGACAAGGGCGTCGGCACTTGCCACGGCCCGGTCAACAGGTAATTGCCGGTTCGTCTTCCCCACGTTAGCCCGACCTTTCCTCCGGTACGCGTTCCCCCTTCGCGAGAAGTCGCGAAGGGGATCTTCTCTTACTTCGCTCTCAGTTCCTGTTCGTGACTTTTGCTCATTCCCGCACCTGCGCCCGCGATACTTTTTTCATCCCTGTATGAGGAACATTGCCCCTGCCACTATCAGCAGGAGTTCGATGTGATCTCTGCAAGATGATCGCTACAAAAAGCTTGTCTGGCTGGTGCTGGTTTTGTCACCGGAAGTCCCGATGCGGATGAATGGTGTCGTGTCGCGCGACATGATATTGCCTGTTCTACCGCGACTAACCGGAAGTGGTGGCTAGTACCCCGTTTCCTAGGAGCTAGGAGCTTTTCGCGGATACTGTCGCTGGGGCTTGAGCCTCTTTTTGCTGCTTCGGCGGAGCACCTGCGAGAGTTTTGACGGACGTGCTGCACTGCTGCAGCGACACCCTGACGTTGCGAGCGATACCAGATGCGATAGGTCATGGAGAGGGCAGAAAGCGTGAGTTCGGCCATTCCCGACTTACCCGGATTTGACCAGTCACCCTGAGCACCGGTTCGTAAATCAGCGGGGGAAACATGGCTTGTAATTCATGTGGGTCAGTTAATCAGGGAAAGTTTACTTCCGAGATCGACATTCCTTTTCCAGGACTGAGCAACGTAAAAAAGAGTCCAGTCCTGGTGTATCCCGGACTATTGGTGTGCCTCAATTGCGGTAAAGCGGAATTTACCGTTCCCAAAGAAGAATTAGCCCTACTCGCTAAGAGCGATGCCAATGGGGGTAGTTAGGGCCTGTCAAGGAGCGAGATCGGATTGGGAAACGTAGGACTGACCGGCAAGCACCGATTTTATCGCGGGCACCAAATGATGCTTCATCTTGAACTTCTGCACGTAGCCCAACGCTCCTGCTTGCATGCAGGCCTCGACGAACTCTTTTTCTCGGCGTACCGTCAGGAAAACAATCTTTGATGTGGAACCGGATGCCTGGAGTTGGTGCGCCGCGTCAATTCCATTCAATATTGGCATGCTGATATCAGTCACGATGACGTCAGGGAGGAGGAGGCGAGCTGCTGACACCATTGCTGCGCCGTCCACTACTGTTCCTATGACCTCAAAATAGGGAGATAGCAGAGCTCTCTCTGCATCGAGGAGAGCCCCATGATCATCGGCTAATAAAACGCGGGGGCGACTCAATATTCGCCTCTCAAAAGTACTCAGAGTCGCTCGGTCTAATTGCTCAGCAACAAACCGGGCGAACTCAGGATCTTTGGTTCAGAGTACCTGCGAGAATGAATGCGGCGCCACTGGGGATATACCTAGTGTAATGTCCAAAAAATAAGTGGACAACTCAGTGTTTCGTTTTTCGCGTACGCGGTAGAGTGCAACCCGGCTTAATCTTTTCCAAAGTCTGGCGACATCGCGATAGCTTCGCCACGATGGAGTCCACTGTGGCGGTCCAGACAAAGGGTTTTGGGTTCTCATTCCAGACCGCCAGGAACTCCCTGATCGCCTTCTCGAGATCTTCCACGCTGCCGAAGGAGCCGCGGCGGATTCGCTTGCTGGTTAATTCTCCAAACCAGCGCTCCACCAGATTTAGCCAACTGGAACTGGTAGGCACAAAGTGCGAGATAAAACGAGGGTGTCTCTTCATCCAGGCTTGGACTCGAGGATGCTTGTGGGTGCCATAGTTGTCCATGACCAGATGCAAGCGCATCTCTCCCGGGAACTCTTGATCGAGGCGGTGGAGAAACTTCAGGAACTCTTGGTGTCGATGTCGTTCGTAACACTGCCCGATTACTCTTCCTTGCAGGACTTCCAGAGCAGCGAACAACGAGGTCGTTCCATTCCGTTTATAGTCATGGGTCATGGTTCCGCAACGGCCCTTTTTCATGGGCAGGCCAGGTTGCGTGCGATCCAGCGCTTGAATTTGGCTCTTTTCATCCACGCAGAGCACGATCGCCTGTTGCGGAGGATTCAGGTACAGGCCTACGACATCAGTCAACTTCTCGAGAAACTTGGTATCCCGTGAAAGCTTGAACGTTTTGACCCGATGCGGTTTCAGATTATGACTCTGCCAGATATTGTTAATCGTGGACTTGCTGACACCCTGGCTGGCGGCCATCAGCCGGCAACTCCACTGCGTCATGCCCTTGGGTTTGCCGCGGAGCGTGGCATTCACAATCGACTGGATCTTCTCCGGTCCGTAGGTCGGTTTGCGACCCCGCCCCGGCGCCACTTCCCACAAGCCCTCTACACCGTCCTGCTCAAAACGAGCTCGCCACAGCGTGACCGTTTTGCGATTCACGTCCAACTTTTGAGCGATCGCATTGTCGGATTGCCCTTCGGCTGCGGCTAACACAATCTGACTTCGTAAGGCCACCTGCTGCGGCGTGCCGAAGGCAGCCAGCCATTGTCGTAATTGCTGTTCGTCAGCATCTTGAAGGCACAGGGCTGGCGCAGGTTGCGGCACCACCACAGCATAATAGACTATGGCTCTCTTGTCCAGTTATTTGTTGGACAGACCACTAGCAACCGTCACGCTAAAATCTTTACGCACAAACAGCGCT
>CAWCIG010000009.1:0-115501 GCA_963795535.1 Candidatus Acidiferrales bacterium | reverse complement strand
CTTCTTCAGGCAAGGCGCTAGAGAGTTCGCCGATCATGAAAGCTGTCGGCAGGCACCAGAGCACTGGAAGGAAAAGTAAAACCAGAATGCCACGACCATATCCCGCGCCCGCGATGATGGATTCCGTTCCGTACGTGCCACCGGACACCATAAAGAACGTGGCGGCAACAAGCGGCCAGAGAGTCAGTTTTGCGACTGCCCTTCTTGTTGTGGGAAATACTTGGGAGGGAACTTGTGCGGGGAGCGATATAGTGCTCAATTTTTTTCTCTCATCCTCCTAAAAGTGCGCGTCGCTATCCGTTTATGCAAAGCAAGCGCACTTTTTGAAGAATACAAGTTCTGCGCGTGCGTGCAAGAAAAAAATGAAGAAAATGAAAAAAAGTTTGGAGCAGAAAACTGTACGCGCGGACGGGTTCCTGGTGACCGAAGGGGAATGTGGCGTCAGAGCGGAGCTCATGGAGGAATTGCGCAAAGAAAATCGACAGGCGAGGCCGGCGCTTGAGTCTCGGATTGGCTGCGGAAAAAGCCCGCCGGACTCGTGGACTCGTCCCGCGCTACAGGAACGGCGTCGGCGGGCCATGCTACACTCGATTCATTCGCATTTATCCTTCATTTTTCGGGGGAATCATCCGCATGAAGCTCCGCCCAGTGTTCGTTCTGTTCGCGTTTGCCGTAACTAGTTCCATTACCCACGCACAGCAGACTCAGGCGCCACGTCCGGTTGGCGTCGACGATTTGTTCGGGGTGCGCGAGGTACACGATCCGCAGATTACGGCGGACGGGCAAGTGATCGCCTATACCGTCAGCTCGACGTCGCTCAAGGACGACAAGAACAGCACGCAAATCTGGATGCTGCCCGCTGCAGGCGGCGAAGCGCTACCGCTCACGTCCGAGGATACGGTCTCGGATCATCCGCGATGGTCTCCCGATGGGAAACTTCTGGCGTTTTTGTCTTCGCGTAAGGACGCGGATGGCGACGACGGGAAAACGCAGGTGTACCTGTTGAACAGGCAGGGTGGGGAAGCGCTGCGCCTGACCGAGACGATCCAGGATGTCGACGACTTCGCATGGTCGCCCGACGGCAAGCGGCTGGTGCTCATTCTTCGCGATCCGTCGCCGGAGGAGATCGAGGCTGCCGGCGCGAAAGGCAAGGATGAGGACGGCGCGCAGAAGGCCGCCCCGAAAAAATCGAAATCGCAGCGACCCTGGGTAATAGACCGACTTTATTTCAAGGAGGACACCGTCGGCTACCTGGAACGGCGGCGCACGCACCTCTATGTGTTCGATATCGCGACCAAGTCCATGAAGCAGGTTACGTCCGGAGATTACGAGGACAGCGAACCGGCATGGTCGCCCGACGGCAAAGTGCTCGCGTTCGCCAGCAATCGCTCCAAGCCTGATCCAGACGCAACCTACGGCGTGAATATTTGGGTGGTGGCCGCGGACAACACCGACAAAGGCGCGACGGCTACCAAGGTGACGACGGGATCGGCCGGCGATCACGATCCAGCGTGGTCTCCCGACGGAAAGTGGATCGCGTTCTCGACACAGCTCGATCCCAAACTATTCGAATACGGCACAAAACACATTGCGGTGGCTCCAGCGAATGGCGGGCAGGCTAACGTGCTGACCCTGGCTCTGGACCGGAACAGCATTACTCCGCGCTTTGCCCCCGACGGCAAGTCCATTTTCTTTCTGGTTGATGACGACGGGACGCAAACGGTGGCGCAGGTGAGTGTGGCGGACAGCGCGGTCACACGGCCGATCGGCGGGCGCATGTTCGTGGATGGCTACACGGTGGCGAAAGACGGCAACCTTGCCGCCGCCATCTCGACGATGGACCGCCCATTTGAGCTGTTCACCGCTCCTGGCGGAAAGCTGACGCGTCTGACGCACGTCAACGATACGTGGCTCTCAACCTTTAAGCTTTCCCCGGGCGAATATGTGTCCTTCAAGTCAAAGGACGGCACTGTAATTCGCGGTTATATGTATAAGCCGCTGGGTTACGTAGCAGGAATGAAATATCCGACGATTGTGCGGCCGCACGGCGGACCCGTGTGGGCCTATTACGCGGAATTTCAGGACCTGGCGCAGTTGTTGGCCGCAAATGGATACGTGGTGCTTCTGCCCAACCCGCGGGGCTCGTCTGGCTACGGACAGGACTACTGCAAAGCCATCTTTGCGGACTGGGGCAACAAGGACTATCAGGACGACATGGCGATTGTGGATTATGCGATGGCGCAGGGAATTGCAGACCCGGACAAGCTTGGAGTCGGCGGCTGGTCCTACGGCGGCATTTCCACGGACTTCATCATCGGGCACACGAACCGGTTCAAGGCGGCGATTTCCGGGGCGGGGGCGGCGGAGTTCACCAGCTTGTGGGGCCATGACGAGTACGTGCGGGACTACGTGGCTGAACTCGGGCTGCCATGGGAGCATCGCGAAGTGTGGGACCGCGTGGCGCCCTTCTGGCACGTGAAGGACATCCAAACGCCGACCATGTTCGTGGGCGGGAACATCGATTGGAACGTGCCGGTCTTAGGGGGTGAGCAGATGTACGAATCGCTGAAGGCGCTGGGGCGCGACACGTTGCTAGTGGTTTATCCGGACGAATACCACGAGTTCAAGACGCCGAGTCACATCAAGGATTTAGACGAGCGCTATCTTGCCTGGTACGCGCATTACGTAAAGGTGGACGGAACGCCGGCGCGACCTGTGGAGAAACCCGCGGTCCAACCCAAATCGGCGGATTAGCCAGCGCCGAGATCAAGACAGACACTTCCAGCTAAATGCCGATATAAAGAGGCCGGCCTCACGCTGTTAACGATTCTAGCGTCCCACTTTTACGCCGATTACTTCGCCAGAGACGATGATTTCCACGCGGCGGTTCATCTTGCGCCCTGCCGCTGTGGCGTTGTCCGCAACAGGATCCGCCTGGCCTAGTCCTTTGGACGTGATCGTGTCCGCGGACAGCCCCTGCGAAACGAGGAAATCACGGACGGCGTCAGCGCGCTGTTGCGAAAGCTTTAGGTTGTAGTCCGGTGTGCCGGTTGTGTCGGTGTAGCCTTCAATCGCAAGGTTCAAGCCGGGATGCGCTTGAATGATGCCGGACAGCTTGGCCAGCTTGAGCTGGGCGTCCTGGCTTAAGGCATAGCGATTCGTTTCAAACAACACATCGGCCATATTCACAACCAGGCCTCTGGGCGTGTCGGTCGTCTGCAACACATCGTTGAGCTGCTTGAGTAACTGGGCGCGGAGCGCGGCGGTAGCGGCCTGTGCGCGCGCAGCCTCGTCTCTCGCGGCTTGCTCCTTCGCCTGCAGGGCAGCTTGTTGCGCCGCCGCTTCTTGTGCAGCCTGGGCAGCCGCGGCCTGTTGTTGAGCCGCTCGAGCGTCGGCTTCGGCCTTCATCTCAGCTTCTTTCGCGGCAGTTAGTTCGGCTTGACGTTGTGCCTCGGCTGCTGCTGCAGCATTGGCTTTGGCTGCTGCTGCAGCTGCGGCGGCATCCTTTTCCTGCTGGATGCGCTGCGCTTCCTGGCGCTCGGAGGAAAGTTCGCGGGCATCTTCCGCGAATTGAATGGTCTGGCGCGCGATGGTGATGATCTGGGACTTGTCGGCGTTAGAGGACAATGCATTCTCTGCCATCTGCAGGCTGCTTGTGGCTTTGGAGTAAATTTCAGGCGCGTACTGCTCTGCCTTTTGCGATTTGGCGATGTCAACGGCATTGCGGGCCTCGTACATATCCAGCGGCACTTTCTTGAGGTCGGGCGTCAGCGCCAGAGGATTGCCGAGCTTGGCGTACTCGCTTCGCTTCATGAGCTTGTAGTCGTTATCCGGGAAAATCTTGCCTTTGGTGTTTTTCTTGGTGTCGTTTTCGAGCACGACGACTTCGCTGGGCAATTGCACTGCGAAATAAGGTTCGGCTGTCACGATCATGGCGAAAGTCTGGGATTGCGCGGTAACGGTGAGTTTGCCATTGCCCGTCTTGTCGATGGGAATTTCGCCGAGGTTGGTGGTTGAACCGTCAGGCGTGATGGTCCAAAGGACGTAGGTGAGGAATTCCGCGCCCAGTGTGGTCGGCTGAGGCATTCCTTTCACTTTCAGATCGATATCCGTGCCCCCGCGTTTGGCATCGACCTTGGCTTCACCGCTGGCCTGTGGTGCGGCACTCGTGCCGAGAAAGATGACCTTCGTGGCGCCTCCGCCAACTTCGTATCCCACTGCTTTGATGGATCTGCTGATCACATCCGCCGCGGGGATTTCCTTCTTGTTCTGTGCAGCGGCCTGTCCGGCGGCAAAGCACACACACAGAATGGGCAGAAGTAACTTCAAAAGACGAATCATTGCAACTCTCCTAATCGGTTCGTGTCGCCCATAGGGGTGGGCGGAGCGCTCGGCGTCGCACGAATTCTAGCTTATATTCGAACGACAGGGGTGGGCATTGTCATTTGTAACAGGGTCCGCGCGAACGCACTATTTGGCGGAATTGGCGGTTTCTTCAGCAGGTTTCCGCGCCCGGCTGGAACTTGTTGGTCAGCCAGTGCACATCCATTGGCCGGACTTGGGTCCGAAAGTCATGCGCTGTTACCGCCGGATCCTTATTGACGATAGTTTCGGCTTCTTCCTCGGAAGCGGCTTCAAAAATAATAAGCGCGACATTGTCCCACTAATCGCCATTCATCCCGCCGGCCAGTAGGGCGCGGCCGGCCTTTATTTGCTTGGACCAATTGCCGCGGTGCGAATTATGGCCCACTCCACTATTTGGATTCTTTCAATTGTTTCAGCTTTTGGATGCCGTTCTCGTTCTTCGGATTGAGTTGCAACGATTTCTCATAATTGGAGATGGCCAGATATTTTTGGCCCGCGTCCATGTAGGCCTCGCCGAGGCTGTCGTAAACGTTCCAGGATTGCGGATATTCCTGGACGTTTTGCTGGAACACGGTGATGGCGGCGGGCGCTTGGCCTTCCTGCAGCAGGAGATAGCCGAGATTGTTAAGGGTCTCTTCGTTGACGGCTTTCGCATCTGAAGTTTTTATTTCCGTGTAACGCTGCAGGGCAGCCGTAGGGCCTTTCATCTTCGCCAGCAACAGAAGAGTGGAAACAGGGTCAGGAGCCGCCTTGTAATTCCAGCTATATTCTCTGGCTATGCTGAGCATAACCAGTTGTCCCGCGAAGATGCCACGGTCGGAATCGGCCATGATGGCGACACCTTTTCCAGTGTTTGCGTTCATGGTCAGCAGCGCTTGAAAGCCTTCGTCGGCACCGTCGTGTCCAAACTGTCCGGGATTATTTTTGTCCAGGAAGAAACCGAGCCCGGCTTCGTCCATTACCGGAGTGAGCATCTCGTTGGTCATTTTTTCCGAGAGCACATGATTAGCTTTGCCCTGCTTGGACAGCGCGATTTCGATCGCAAACTTCGCCAGATCCGTGGGAGTCGTCCACAATCCTGCTGCAGCCATTTCGGGATAGATGTGCCATCGCCCATGAACGGGCTTTCCGTCGGCGTACGTACCTGCGGCGGTGCGCGCCGCCCAGTCGGCGGGGAGGGGCTGGGCGTAACTGCTGTCGGTCATGCCAATTTTTTCGACCACGGTGTCGTGCATGAATTCCGGGAACGCTGTGCCGGTTACGTCAATCACGAGCTGTTGTTCGATGGTGACTCCGCCGCCCGAATAGCGTTCCAGCGTGCCCGGGACGGCGTCTACGCAAATAGGCGCAGTGTTGGCGGGCTTTTCGCCATTGAAGATTTGCATCAGCGTTGGCCGGGGCGCATCCAGGTCGTAGCCAGGGAAGCCATGGACCGTCAGGCCCGCCGTGTGGGACATCAGGCGGCGAAGTGTCACCTTTTGCGTCTTTGTGAATTCGTTCTCGGGTACCTTCCAGGTTTTCAGCTCTTGATTCACATCTTCATCGAGCGAGAGCTTGCCCTTCTCGACCAGATACAACGTGCCCGTGGCGGCAACCGGTTTGCTGATGGAGCCTGCCTGGAACAGCGTCCTGGTGGTGACCGGCTTGTTCGAGCCGGCATCGGTCACTCCGTAGGCTTTTGCCCAGGCGATCTGGTAGTTGTCGATCACCGCGATGCTGAATGCGGGAATTTTGTAGAGTTCCATTAGCTTTTGCAGGCTCAATTGCAGCGGCGGTTCGTTCGGACCAAGCGGCACATCGACGGCGATGTCCTCCAGTTTCTGGATTTGTACCCGCTGATCGGGCGGTTTCGACTGGGACCATGCCTGCGAGCTGGCGCAAAGCACGCTCAAGATGAGCAAGAGAATCGTCTTTCTCGTTCTTGCCAAAGACATTGGGAAACTCCCTTCATGCGGTATCACAATCGATTTGCGGAATGCCGGAAGGTTAGCACACCCGCACCAGGCACCGTCCGGCGATCCGTTACCAGATATACGGAATCAGGTGGTGCCTGGTTCCTTGACAATATTCGGCGTAGCCCGGCAAGTCCCGCCGCAACAGTTCTTCCTCGTTCAACAAGCGCGCGGCAAAGATTGGAATCAGCAACCCGAAAAAGGGCAGAGACACATACGACCCGAGCGAGGGCGCGATGGCCAACCACATCAGTGTGGCGAAGGAATACATAGGATGGCGGACTACGGCGTAGGGTCCGGTGGAAATGACTTTCTGGCCTTCTTCCACCTGGATGGTGCGCGCCGCGAAGCGATTGACGTGAACCACCCACATCGTTCCTAGATATCCGGCCAACACCAGGAGTTGCGCGACGATTTCTACCCACAACGGGATGCCGCCCGTCAGCCGGCGCGTCCAGCCAAAGCGATGATCCAGGCCCGGCATGAGCAAGCCCAAAACAGAAAGCATCGTGGCTGCTCGGATGATCCATTGCTGCTCTTTGACTTTTTCGTGCGTCTGCATGCGGCGTTGCACGAGGGCGGGATCATGCTCGTAGTAATAAACCGAAGAAATCACCATTGGAACAAAAAGTATTCCTAGGAAGACCCAAGCTTCCCAAAAATTCAGCGTGCCGGCCGGGAGGAACAGTAGTGCGAAAGCGGCGGCGAAGGTAAAGAGGCCTTGAACAATGATTCTGGATTTCAGACTCATGGGATCTTCCTATGGACCCCAGTGTGCTCCTACTTGCTCGTCGTAGCCACGATTCGATTGCGCAGTGGAGCCGAGCACGCTGGCGCCGCGGAATTTTCGGCTAACGCGCTACGCGCAACGAACTGTAGATCGGCGGCTGTTTTAGGAACGTAGCCACGCTCATCGCTGTGAAGGCCGCGGCGAGCATCGGGAGGAGCAAGGAGGAACTTCCCGTCAGCTCAATCACAAGAATGATGCCGGTAACGGGTGCGCGCACGACCGAAGTAAAAAACGCCGCCATGCCAACGATGGCAAACTCCTGCGGCAGAAACGGGCTGCCGTGAAACAGCCGAATCCAAAGCCAGCCCATTAGCAAGCCCGCTTGCGAGCCGATCGTCAGCATCGGTGCGAACAAGCCGCCGGGAGTCTGTGCCGAATAGGAGAGCGGGCCGAGAACAAAACGAATCAGAAAGATAACGGCGATGGCACTAAAGAGGGCGTTGCCACTCAGGGCCTGCTGCGTGAGGATATCGCCTCCGCCGATCAGGTCCGGAGCAAACCATCCCAACAAGCCGATAATGGCGCCGACGGCCGCCGCGCGCCATTCCACGGCGATTCGGTTCAGGCGAGTTTGCACCGCGATCATGCGAAGGATCGCGCGAGAATAGGCGACGCCCAAAACTCCTAAAACGATTCCCAAAAGCAGATGCGACCAGAGATTACCGACATCCAGGTGCGCTAGCATCGGAACGACAAAATTGGGGTCGCGGCCCAACAGCAATCGCGCGACACCGATTGCACCCGCCGAACTGCCGAGGGTAGCAATCGAAATGGTGGCGTCGAATTTGTCGACCAATTCTTCCAGCACAAAAACGGCGCCTGCAATCGGCGCGTTGAACGCCGTGGCCAGGCCTGCGCCGGCGCCTGCCGCCAGCAAAACGCGGCGGCCGTTGTTGTCTCTACGAAATGTTTCACCCAGGAAGTAGCCGACGACGGCGCCGATCTGAACGGTTGGACCCTCGCGGCCTAACGCCAAGCCGCCGCCGATGGCCATGAGTCCACCAACAAATTTGACAGCGATAATGCGAAGTGGATTGCCGGCCCAGCCTTCGCGCAACGCTTTTTCCACATAGGGAATCCCGCTTCCCGTGGATTCCGGCGCGATTCGGCGAACCATCCAGGCGGCAAGAGCGGCAAGCAGCGCGGTGGCGGAAACGACAACGATAATTCCGCCCCAGCCCAACGCGTGCGCTTTCCCGATGAGCAACGTACGCCAGAGATCCAGGTGACGGAGTCCGATTCGAAAGCACGCTCCAACGAGACCGGCCACCGCCCCCACGAGAAGAGAGAGAAACGCGAGCCCGAGTGGGTTGCGCGGTGCAACTCCTTTCGAACGCAGTAGTTGATTTTCGTCGGCCATCGAAGAGAATTATCTGTCGGGAGCGCAAGGTTTTCCGCTGCGACCGCATGAATTTGTTTGCCAGCGCATAACAAAAAGCCTATAACACATGCGCTTCGCTCGATACTTGTTTCTGGCAGCGTATCTTGTGCGGGGCATGCTTCTACTGGTTTGCCCTTACGCAGGTCAGGAGTTATTCTCCTTTGGGTCTATGGAGGAAACCGATGCGTTTGTTGAGACTCGCCCGCTGGATTGTGTTTGGAAGCCTGGTTGTGGCGGCGACCATGACGCTGTGCGCACAGCAATACGATCAGAAACTCTTCTCCGAGATGCGCTGGCGCTGCATCGGGCCGTTTCGTGGCGGACGCACGGTGGCGATTACCGGTGTGCCCCACGAACCCAACGTTTTTTATATGGCTCCGGTGAATGGCGGCGTCTGGAAGACGGACGATTTTGGAAATACGTGGGAACCCATTTTTGATGAGCAGCCGACGGGCTCCGTGGGAGCCATTGCCGTGGCACCCTCGAATCCGAATATCGTTTATGCGGGAAGCGGCGAAGGACTGCAACGGCCCGACCTTTCCGTGGGTGACGGAATTTATAAATCGGCGAACGCAGGTAAAACATGGACGCGCCTCGATTTGAGTGATGCGCAGCAGATTACAGCGATCGTGGTGGATCCAAAGGATCCAGATCGCGTGTTCGTTTCCTCGGAGGGCCATCCGTACGGGCCAAATCCGGTGCGCGGCGTATTTCGTTCCATAGATGGGGGGAAAACGTTCGAAAAGGTTCTATATAAGGATGAAAACATCGGCGCCGCGGATGTGGTGATGGACCCGAGCGACCCGCAAGTTCTGTTCGCAGCTCTCTGGGCTGCGCGCGTGGCTCCGTGGGAAGTGCGCAGCGGCGAATATTTCGTCATTCCCGGCAGCGGATTGTACAAGTCCACCGACGGCGGGAGCACATGGAGACCCATCACACAAGGCTTGCCGACGGACGAAGATCGCCTCTCTCGCATCGGCATCGCCATCTCGCCCAGCAATCCGAAGCGCGTGTACCTGACCGTCGAAACAAAGAAAGACAAGGGTGGAATCTATCGCTCCGACGACGCGGGCGAATCGTGGCAACTGGTTAACTCTGATCATCGCATCGGCGGGCGCGGGCCCGGCGCCATGGGCATCGCGGTCGCGCCCGATAATCCCGATGTGATTTACGTTGCTAACACCGCTTCCTGGAAATCCAGCGATGCCGGCAAAACATTTACAGGGTGGAAGGGAGCGCCGGGCGGAGACGATTACCAACGCATCTGGATCAGCGCGGAGAATCCGCAGATCATCGCAATCTCAGCGGATCAGGGCGCGGCGATCAGCGTAAACGGCGGCACAACGTGGAGCAGTTGGTACAACCAGCCCACCGCGCAGTTCTATGACGTGACCACTGACAATCGTTTCCCCTATTGGGTTTATGGTGGGCAGCAGGAATCCGGCAGCGTAGCCACGAAAAGCCGCAGCGATTACGGGGAGATTACGTTTCGCGATTGGACTCTGCCGGGCGTATTCGAATACGGCAGAGTAGCGGTCGACCCCAAGGATCCAAATATTGTTTTTGGGGCGAAGCTCACGCGTACGCAGCAAGATATCGGTGAGGTGGCTGATGTTGCGCCCGAACCCATTCGCCGCGGCGAGTATCGATACAATCGCACGCTGCCGCTGATATTTTCGCCGCTCGATCCCAAGGTGTTGTACTTCGCTGCCAACGTTTTATTTAAAACCACGGACCAGGGGCGCAGCTGGTCAGTTATCAGTCCGGACCTGACGCGCGAATCTTATGCGGTGCCCGCAAATCTCGGCGTCTTCTCCGCGGGCGATCCGGAAAATGGCAAGCATCGTGGAACGATTTATGCTGTCGCGCCTTCGCACAAGGACGGGGACACGATTTGGGCCGGAACCGATGACGGCCTGATTCAAATCACCCGCGATGGCGGCAAAACCTGGAAGAACGTGACGCCGCCGGCGCTTACGCCATGGGCGAAAGTATCCATCCTGGAAGCTTCGCATTTCGACGCGGGCACCGTGTATGCCGCCGTAAACACCTTCCGGCTGGATGATTTGCGTCCGCATATTTTCCGCACGCGCGATTATGGAGCGAGTTGGCAGGAAATTGTCGCTGGATTGCCGGCTACGGCTCCGACCAATGTGGTGCGGGAAGATCCTGAGCGGAAGGGACTACTTTTTGCCGGGACGGAAAACGCCGTGTACGTTTCCTTCAATGACGGCGATGTATGGCAGCCGCTGCAGCTCAACCTGCCGCACACGTCCATGCGCGACCTGACGATCCATGGCGATGACCTGATTGTCGGCACGCATGGACGTTCGTTTTGGATTCTGGATGACATCGCGCCGCTGCGGCAGTTGACCGACAAAGTGGCTCAGCAATCCGTTGTTCTATTTACCCCGCAAGAGGCTTTGCGGTGGCACTGGAACCGGAATACGGACACACCGTTGCCGCCCGAAGTTCCGGCGGGGAAGAATCCGCCGGACGGCGCGATCCTTGATTATTATCTGGCGGCAAATGCGGAGGGACCGGTCACGCTCGAAGTTCTGGACTCCAGCGGAGCGCTGGTGCGCCGCTATAGCAGCACGGACAAGGCATTGCCGATGGAAAAATTGGCGGCGGAACATCCCATTCCGATGTATTGGGTTCGCCCTACGCAAATCCTTTCGACGGAGGCGGGCATGCACCGCTTTGTATGGGACGTGCATTATCCGGCGCCGGACGCTCTCGAGAGGGAATTCCCGATCTCGGCAATTTTGCGCGATACGCCGCTGCTGCCGCTGGGCGCGTGGGCGCTTCCCGGTTCGTACACCGTGAAGCTGACCGTGGGCGGGCAGAGTTATACCCAACCGCTGGCGGTGAAAATGGATCCGCGTATCCACACGCCACTCGAAGATCTGCACAAACAACAGGAAATGGAGATCGGCGCGGTGGAAGGAATGAACGACAGCTACGACGCGTTGGAGCAGGTGAAGTCGGTGCGTGAGCAGATCAAGGAAGTGTCAAAGAAAGTGAGCGGCAAGGAAAAGCTGGCCAAGGAGCTTGCGGCGCTGGACAACCAGTGCGCCGAATTGGAGGGAGGCACTCAGCATAGTTTCTATGGCGTGCCAACCAGTGGCAAGACGCCTGAAAATTTCTCGACGCTGAATCAGCACTTCGCGACGATCCTGGCTGTAGCCGACAGCGCAGATGCGGCGCCGACCACTCAGGCTGAGGTGGCTTATCAGGATTTGCAGCAGAGTGAAACCGGCTTGCGCCGCCGCTGGAACGCGGTCCGCGAAAAGGACATACCCGATTTGAATAAGGGATTGACGAAAGACGGGCTTTCCCCCATCGATCCCAAGAAACCGCTCGGAGAAGAACTCGGCGGAGCATCCGACGGAGACGACGAGCCGTAAGACGCGTCTCGACTCCGAGCAACTTTCGCGTGGGAACGGCGCGTCACTTGCCGCTGACAGAAGGCCTTACGGATTCGGCTGCGTTCGTGTATCACGATATCCGTGCCTTGTTCACTTTGGCTGAGCACGGGATTTTGCTGCATTTTGATTTTCGTGAACATTTTTGGAAACCTGATCGCGAACGTAGGCATATACTTTTTCGATGGAGTCCTGACCTTCGTTTTTCAGCGTCTGCATCAGGTAAAACGTGAAATAGCCGTTGCGAGCATCGTCATCCTCAAAGGATTGTTCGCCCACCTGGCTCGAAGCAATCACCGAGATTCTGCGAATGCGCCATGTGTCCGGATTTCTTGTCGCGCGCCTGGTAAGCGACTCCCGAAAGGCGTTTTTTCGATCAGCAACAACCTGGCAAAGCCGGTGATGGTGAAAAAATAGCGCCACTTACCGTTCCTCCAGCCTGGCAGTCGCGTATAGCCTTAGTCCGCCGTCGACGCATCCAACACCAGTGTAAAAGCCTGCAAAGTCTGGTATTGTCTGCGGGGGTGCAGTATGGGAAAACTACGTATGTGGTTCATTTTAGGCGCGGCGGTGGTTGTGGTGGCTGGGTTGGCGTTGCTGGCGAAAAATCTGCGAGCGGGCGATAAGGCGCCGGCGGTAGGCACGGAAGCGCCGGATTTCACCCTGAATTCGCAGGATGGCAAGCCGATTAGCCTGCACGATTTTCGCGGCAAATGGGTGGTGCTGTATTTCTATCCGAAAGACATGACCACCGGATGCACGATCGAAGCGCACAATTTTCAAAGGGACATGGCCCAGTATGAGGCGAAGAACGCGGTGATCATCGGCGTCAGCGTCCAGGACGAAAAATCGCATCAGGAGTTTTGCGCGAAGGAAGGCTTGAACTTTAAGCTGCTGGCCGACACGAATCACGACGTTTCGGAAAAGTATGATTCCTTGACGAACTACGGCGTGGCGAAACTCTCCGCGCGGCACACTTTTCTAATCGATCCCACCGGTAAAGTGCGGAAAGTCTGGACCGACGTGGACGTCAAGAAGCATAGCGACGAAGTGCTCGCGGCTCTCGACGAATTCAGCAAATCCTAACTGAAATAAGTATCAAAAATACAGAAAGCCGGGGCCTTTGCCATTTTTGGTGAGCAGGATTTCCAGAGCGATCTGGTCCTCTCGAATTTGAGCGTCACTAAACTTTGTTTCTGCAATCAGTTGTTCGAAGCTGCTGCGGGTGTAAGCGCGTTTGAGCAGCATGAATCGAAACGTGAGCTTGGTGATGATCGCGTTCACGGGTCCAATATGCATGCTTTCGACCGCCTGGTTGATGGCTCCCTGTGGCGCATCGCCGCGCAAGTCGACGATCAGCGCGCGACCGCCCGGCCGGAGAACGCGATGCATTTCTTCCAGGGCGCGTTTTGGTTCGGTGAAGTTTTTGAACGCAGCGCTGCAAACGAGGAAATCGAAGCTGTCGTCTGCAAAGGGCATAGTCGAAGCGTTGCCGTGGCGAAAGTCTACCCTTACTCCGGCTTTGGCGGCATTGGCGGTTGCGATTTCAATAAAAGTCTTGCTGATGTCCAGCCCGGTAATTTCATAATCGCCGAGTTTGGCGAGTTCGATGGCGAAATATCCCGGGCCGGGTGCGACTTCGAGGATTCGGGCCGGTGGCGGAACCTGTTCGGCGGTTCGGCGAGCCAAGTCCTTGAATCGCTCCAGAGATTTTTGAGTCATGCGGGCATACCATCTGGCGACGGCGCCCTCCATTCCCATTCCTTTATAGCCTTTTGTAGCTGTGGATGCGTATGCGGACATGCGATCCTCCTTTTCTGCAGGAATCGTAGCGTGATGGAAAAAAAGGCTGTAGAGAGATTCGGCCAAACCACGCGAGAAATCGGCAAACACGCGATTCTGACCGGCGAAAAGCGAACAAGAAAATAAAGCGGCGAGATGAATAGGGAGGTAGCGCCAGGTCTTAGTTGCCTGCGGGCTGGCTGCGAACGCGAGCGGCTGCGATTCCGCGGTAAGAGCCTATAAAGCAGATTGTTTTTTTGTCAATCTAGGAGCGCGATTGCGGCGATTCACGGCGCCTTTTTGTTTTTCGGCTCGAGGTCGCCGCTCAACCGCTGGATGGCGTCTTCCAATCTCTGGCTGCGTTTCCAGAAGTCGGCCCATAAATCACCCTTTTCTTCCAGGCGTTCGGTTAGCGACTTGATATTCAATTTTTCTGGCTTGAGGTTGCTGCGCAGTTCGCTGGGTTGTAGCGGAGTGGAAACCGGGGCTTTCGGAAAGGCGCGCACCACATAGGCCGCCGCAAGGGGCCGGCCCTGCGCATTTTGCTGAACATCAATCAGCACACGGCCGGCAGGTCGTTTCGCGACGCTGCGCTCATTGGTCACCAGGCTAGGGTGCTCGGCAGTCACCACGCGCGCCACGATTTCCGCAAACGTGCGCAGTTGCTCGTAGCTGTAGACCGGCTCGACGGGGAGATATAAATGCATTCCAGTGGCGCCAGAAGTCTTCACGAAAACATTGAGTTTTAATTCTTCCAGCTTCTCGTGGAGGGCCTTGGCGATTTTCACTACCACAGGAAATTCCGTGCCTTCCGAGGGATCCAGATCGAAGAAAAAATAATCCGGATGCTCCAGGTCGCCGACGCGGCTGCTCCAGGGATTGTGGTCGATGCACCCGAGGCCGGTCAGGTAGAGCAGGGAAGCGCGATCATTCGCGAGCGCGTAGTGAATCTGCTCTCCCCTGGTTTCGGAATCGATGGCTACGGTCTCGAACCAGTCGGGGAGGCCCAAGCCTTCGCGCATATCTTTCTGGAAAAACATCTGGCCCTTGATGCCATCGGGATAACGTCGCAAAACGAGCGGGCGATCCTTCAAAAAGGGCAGCACATACTCCGCCATGCGACAGTAATAAGCGACCAGGTCGCGCTTGGTATAGCCCGATTCCGGGAAATACACTTTGTTCAGATTGCTCAACCGGAAGCGCTTGCCGTCCACCTCTAAAGTGACGTTGTCCGCGCGACCCTTGAAGAGTTCTGCTTCAATCTGCGCTTTCGTGCTCAAAACTTTGCCAACGATGGGCGGAGCGTGCACGACGTGGGGATTTTCCGGAGGCGGTTCGGGGGCTGCGACTTCATTTTCCCGGCGACAGTCTTGCGGTTTTGCGTCTTCGCGCAGACCCAGAAATACCGGATGCCGCAGCCGTTTTTCCTGGGTCCATCCGCTGAAGCGAACATGCGCCACGAGGTTGGGAGTAACCCAAGTGGCTTTCTCATTCGTTTCCGGAACTCTGTCGAAGGGGCATTTGCTGGTTTCCACCTTTTTGAGTTTCGCCGCGACGGCCTTGTGCGTCTCTGCGTCGAATCCGCTTCCCGCGTGCCCGACGAAGCGTAGTTTCTTGCCTTCGTACAATCCGAGCAGCAGCGAACCAAACGGCATTCCTGCGCCGCGAGCAGCGGTCCAGCCGCCGATGACGGCATCGAGCGTCCTGGAGGTTTTTAGTTTCAACCAGTTGGCGCTGCGTTCGCTGGCGTAGCGGCTGTCGATGCGCTTCGCGATGATGCCTTCGAGCTCGTTCTGTTTTGCCAGTTCGAATAATTCCTTGCCTTTTTCCAACTGATGGTCCGAAAAACGAATTCGCTCGGATGAGTGGAGGAGCCGCTGCAAAAGTTGTTTGCGTTGCAGCAGAGGCGCGGCGCGAAGGTCGTAGCCATCGCAATATGGAAGATCGAACGCAAAATAAACGGCGGGGAATTCAGAAAGCAGTTTTTGCCCGGGAGCGCGCACATGCATGCGTTCTTGCAGCTTTTCGAAATCGCTGCGACCGCGCGCATCCAGAACGGCGATTTCTCCGTCGAGGATAGCGTTTTGTCCACTGAAGGAAGCGGGAAGGCCGGCCAATTCAGGATATTGCGCTGTGATGTCCGAGCCCGACCGCGCTTGCAGCGTCAACTTGCCTTCCTTGATCCATCCGAGTGCGCGTACTCCGTCCCATTTAATTTCAAAGAGCCAGTTGGGATCGGAAAAAGGACGCTCCGAAAGTGTCGCCAGCATGGGCGCCAGACGCGCCGGCATTGGGCCCTTGCGCGCATCTTCCAAATCCGCGGCATGCAGCGGGCTTGCATCGCGTTTTGGCGGTTGCTGCGCTTTGATTTCCTCGAGAACGCGCCCGGTCAGCACGGATCCGTCGTGCTCGTCGATGTTCCAGTTGAGATCCACGGCGGCGTCTTTGTGTTTGATCATCAGCCACTCGTTGCCCTTTTCGCTGTTCTTCAACTTCACGATTACGAAACTGCCGCGCAGCTTTTCTCCATTCAGCGAAAATTTGATCTCGCCATGCTCGACTTGTGTTGCGGCGTCTGCCCTGCCTTCCACCTGAAATGTGCCGCGATCCCACACCATCACTGTTCCCGCGCCGTAGCTGCCTTCGGGAATATTTCCTTCAAAATTGGCGTAATCGAGCGGATGGTCTTCGGTTCGCACCGCTAGGCGCTTGTCATCGGGATTCAGCGAAGGACCTTTCGGGACGGCCCAGGATTTCAACGTGCCGTCGATGGCCAGGCGAAAGTCATAGTGGAGGCGGCGTGCGGCATGCTTTTGTACGACAAATGTGTTCTCGGTCTTCCCGGGACTTTCTACGCCGGCGGGCTCCGGTGTGCGGTCAAACTGCCGCTTTTTTCGATACTCTTCCAGCCTGCGCGGTTTCGCCATAGACGCATTCTATCGCAGGCATTTCTACAGTCTTTACATGTACTTTTTGGGGCTTTTGCGTAGGTTTTCAGCTTGCATCCGGGCGGGCTGCTCGCTAATCTTAGAGACTCGTTCGCCGCCCATTCGCTCGACGGAGGACACTCACCATGGCGACCACGGTCTGGAAAGGCCACCTGACCTTCGGGTTGATCTCGATCCCGGTGCGCATGTTCGCGGCCGCTCGCGGCGAGCGCGTCAGCTTCAACCAACTTCATAATGTTTGCCATTCGCGCCTGAAGCAGCCACTATTCTGTCCGGTCTGCAACCGAAACGTAGAGCGCTCCGAAGTCGTAAAAGGCTATGAATACGACAAAGACCAGTACGTGCTGTTTAGCGAAGAAGATCTGGACAAGATTGAGCCACCGTCGGCGCGCGTGATGGAAATTATCGAGTTCGTGAAACTCGATGAGATGGATCCGCTTTATTTCGACGCCTCGTATTACATCACACCGGAAGATCCCGGATTGAAAGCGTACATGTTGCTGATGAAAGCTATGCAAGAAACCGGCTATGGCGCGATCGCCAAGATCACCATGCACCAGCGCGAACATATCGTGATTATTCGTCCTGGCGCCAAGACCATGACGCTGCACACTATGTTTTATTCCAACGAAATTCGCGCGGCTGAAGCGGTGCCCACAGACAAGATCGAAGTAAAAGATCAGGAGAAAAAGCTGGCCGAGCAGTTGATTGAAAGCTTGGCCGTGCCTTTTCAGCCGGACAAGTACCGCGACGAATACAGCGAGAACGTTCGCGCCATGATTGCGGCAAAGCTCCAGGGCCAGGAGGTCGCCGAAGCACCGCAGCCGCATCTGGCTCCGGTGATCGACTTGATGGACGCTCTGAAAAAGAGCTTGGCGGAGAAACATGCCCCGACTCCTGTCGCGGCGAAAGCTCCCGCGGCAGCACAAGCGGGACCGGTTGCCGTGCCCTCCGGCAAGAAACCGCCTACCCGCGCCGTTCAGCCGGCGCTCGCAGCGCAAAAACGGGGGAAGAAAGCGGCCAGCTGATTTCGGATGGGTGCCACGGATAGATTCAGCTCCGAAGACGTGCAACGGATTGTCGGTCTGACCCGCAAGCAGTTGGACTATTGGGACAAGCTGCGCCTGGTATCGCCGCAAAACGAGCAAGGAGCGCGCTACTACGATTTCCGCGATCTGATAGGGCTCCGCACAATCAAGCAATTGCTGGAAAAAGGCGTGTCCGCGAACCGTCTGCAGCGGGCGCTTTCAGCTCTGAACGAAAAACTCTCCCAGGTCAAGACGCCGCTCTCACAGCTGCGCATTCTTTCCGATGGCAAAGACGTGCTGGTGGAACAGGGGAGCGCGCGCCTGGAACCGCTGTCTGGCCAATTTGTCTTGAATTTTGAGACACGCGAATTGGATGAAAGCATTCGCTTTATCGCGCGTCGCAGCGCGAGCGATTGGCTGGCCATGGCCTTGACCTACGAAGCCGACAAGGAGACGCGAGCGCAGGCGTTCGATGCCTACGACCGGTGCGTGGATGCCGATCCCCATAATGCCGACGCACTGCTGAACTGCGGGACGCTGTACTACGAAGACGGCAATTTCGAAAAGGCCGCGGATTATTTCCAGCGCGCGCTGGGCGCGCAACCGCAAAATCCCCTGGCGCATTTTAATCTTGGCAGCGTGCTGGAGGAAATGGGGGAACTAGAACAATCCCGTCGCCATTTACGGCAGGCCCTGCTGATCGATCCAGATTATTGCGATGCCCACTACAATCTGGCGTTTGTATGCGAAAAACTGCGTGCCTTTGCCGAAGCGCGCGAACACTGGCAGGCTTACATCAGGCTCGATCCAGTGGGGCCGTGGTCGGCATACGCCCGCCAACGCCTTGCTGTCCAACACGCCAGGTCTGCTACCTAGACGCTGGAACAGGTGTTCTGACCCGTGCAATCAGGTTAAGCTAATAACCTCTGCCCACTTGCCCAGCCGGGTAAATCCTTTTCGGAGCGAGTTTTTCATGACAGCAAAAAAGAGCATTGTTCTTAGCACTGTATTTTGCGCAGGATTGGTTTGTGGCGGGGCGTTGTTCGCGCAACGACCGGTGATGAATATCGATCCGCACCGGCACCCGAATCTTGCCGAAGCGCAGAAACACCTGCAGGAAGCTTGGGGAAAGGCGGACGAAGCGCAGCGCGAAAACAAGGATGAGCTGGGAGGTCATGCTTCGAAAGCCAAGGAGCATATCGAAGCGGCCGACCAGGAGCTGAAGGCCGCCGCGGAGTTCGCGGACCACCACCGCTAGTGATCTTCTAGGCCAACGAGACTCAACAAAAAAAACCGGCTGATCGGGCGAAGACGATTCACCGACCAGCCGATTTCGTTCATGTGCCCGCTTACCGCTTGTTGTCCGCCACGTGACCGCGCCCGTCAAGCATCTCATTACCTTTGAAGTTCTGCTCTTTCTCTGCATCTTTGTTCGGTTCCGGCTTGTCGCCGCGGTTTGGCACTAGGCCTTTGTATCCGTGTTGTCTGTCGAAGTGGCTGTCGACGTGGCCGTGAAGATTCTCCGGACCGTGAAACCACGGACCAGCTCCGATGAACACGCCGCCCACAAACCACTCGGGGGCCAGGTCAAACCCACGGGACATGAAATTGCAAAACGAACTCGGCCAAACTATTAAGATCCAGTTACTTCGCATTTCCCGGCACTCCGAGATGGGTGTTTTTGATGGCTTACAGAAGGGAAGTTGCTTTGTTATAGTTTTACTCGAGTTTTGCTGGTGGCCCGTTAGAATTTTCCTATGACCGAAACGACGAATCGTCCAGACCAACCGAGTCCTCGCAAGGCGCTGATCACTGGCATCACTGGCCAGGATGGATCTTTCCTCGCCGAATTCCTGTTGAACCGTGGCTACGAAGTTCACGGGATTGTTCGCCGCGCTTCTACATTTACCACCGAGCGCCTGGACCACATTTACGTTGACCCGCACGGACAAGGCGTGCGGCTATTCTTGCATTACGGCGATATCACGGATGGCGCTGGACTGCACCGCATCCTCGCGGAAGTTGCGCCCGATGAAATTTATAATCTTGCGGCCCAATCCCACGTTCGCGTGAGCTTTGACCAGGCAGAATACACCGCTGACGCGGTCGCCACCGGCACTCTGCGTCTGCTGGAGGCAATGCGCGAATTCGCTCTCACAAAAAAGACCGTGCATCTTTACCAGGCCGGATCTTCGGAGATGTTTGGGGCCGCGCTGCCTCCGCAAAATGAACATACCGCCTTTTACCCACGCAGTCCGTACGCGGTCAGCAAGGTAGCGGCGCATTGGTACGCCACAAACTACCGCGAAGCGTATGGCCTACACGTAACCAATGGCATTTTGTTCAACCACGAATCGCCGCGCAGGGGAGAGACCTTCGTCACGCGCAAAATCACGCGGGGGCTGACCCGTATCAAGCTGGGCCTGCAGAATAAGCTGTATCTTGGCAACTTGGAGGCCAAGCGCGACTGGGGCTATGCCGGAGACTATGTAGAGGCGATGTGGTTGATGCTTCAACAGTCTGATCCGGATGATTACATCGTCGCAACCGGGGAGTCGCACTCCGTGCAGGAATTCCTGGATCTGGCTGCATCCTACTGTAACGTCGATTGGAAAAAGTTTGTCGAGAAAGATCCTCGCTACCTTCGCCCAACCGAGGTCCACTGTTTGTGTGGGGACGCAACCAAGGCCCGCAAAAAACTCGGTTGGGCTCCCAAGGTGGGATTTCCCCAGCTAGTGAAGATGATGATAGAACACGATCTTGAGCTGGCAGAACAAGAAAGAACACTCGCAAGAGCGGGACACCACGTCGTACAGCGTGGCTCGTCGCAACGTTAAACCGTGATGAACAAGAACAGCCGAATTTTTTTAGCTGGACATAAGGGCCTCGTCGGTTCAGCGATACATCGCAAGCTCGGTTCCGCGGGTTACAAAAACCTGATCGTGCGAAATCGCTCGGAGTTGGATTTATCCAACCAGGCGGCTGTGGAATGCTTTTTTGCGTCCGAGCGGCCGAAATATGTTTTTCTGGCGGCAGCCAAAGTGGGTGGAATTCTCGCCAACGCCAATTATCCAGCCGAATTTCTCCGCGAAAACCTTTTGATCCAAACCAACGTGATTGATTCGGCGTATCGTCATGGTGCGCAAAAACTGCAATTCCTTGGCTCCTCATGCATCTATCCCAAGCTTGCTCCCCAGCCGATCCACGAAGACGCGCTGCTTACCGGTAGCCTTGAACCAACAAACGAAGCCTATGCCGTGGCGAAAATCGCGGGATTGAAAATGGCCCAGGCATACCGGCGGCAATATGGTTTTCATGCGATCTGCCTAATGCCCACGAATCTGTACGGCCCAGGTGATAACTTTGATCCAGCCTCTTCGCATGTAGTTCCGGCATTGATCAACAAATTTCATGACGCCGTGAAGCGCGGGGCGCCGGAAGTGACGATCTGGGGCACCGGGACGCCGCGCAGAGAATTTCTGCACGTGGATGATCTGGCTGACGCCGCGCTCTTTCTGATGTGCAACTACGACGACGAGCCGATCGTCAACGTTGGAGTAGGAAAAGACATTTCGATTCGAGAGTTAGCCGAATTAGTTGGCGAAGTGACCGGCTATCGCGGCCGTCTGAACTTCGACACATCCAAACCAGACGGCACACCTCGCAAATTGCTGGATGTCTCACGTCTAGCAGATTTGGGCTGGCGAGCGAGCATTCCCCTACGCGAAGGCCTCCAGCAAACATATCGCTGGTACGTGTCTGCCGGCCATGATCCGCAGTAGAGTCCTAAGACTTATCATAGGAGTTGCGTATGAAAGATTGCCGTCAATATTATATCAACGGGAAATGGGTCAATCCCATCAAGGCGCACGATTTTGAAGTCATCGACCCGGCCACGGAACAGCCCATTGCGACGATTTCTCTTGGATCCTCCGCTGATGTCGACAATGCCGTTGCCGCTGCGAAAAATGCGTTTGCCTCTCATTCCGAATCGACCGTGGCTGAGCGGTTGGCGTTGCTTGAAAAAATCATCGAGATCTACCGCACAAAAATGGAGGAAATGGCAGAAACCATTTCGCTGGAAATGGGAGCTCCGCAGTGGCTGGCTAAATTGGCGCAAGCGCCCGCCGGTCTCGCGCATTTAATGGAAATCGCTAAAGTTCTGAAAACGTTCCAATTTGAAGAACACAAGGGCACGACCTTAATGCGAAAAGAGGCCATCGGTGTCTGCGGCTTAATCACGCCGTGGAATTGGCCGATGAACCAGGTCGTCTGCAAAGTGGCACCTGCGCTCGCCGCTGGCTGCACTATGGTGCTCAAGCCCAGCGAAATCGCTCCACTCTCCGCCTATTTGTTCGCGAAAATTCTTGACGAAGCAGACGCGCCCCCGGGCGTGTTCAATTTGGTGAACGGCGATGGCGCCACGGTTGGCACGGCGCTTTCTTCGCATCCATACATCGATATGATCTCTTTCACTGGGTCGACGCGAGCCGGCGTTGCCGTTGCAGTGGCGGCGGCACCGACCGTAAAGCGCGTCACGCAAGAGCTCGGCGGAAAATCCGCCAACATTATTCTGGACGACGCCGACCTCGCGAGCGCCGTGAAGGACGGAGTGCAGACCTGCTTCCGCAACAGCGGCCAATCCTGCGATGCGCCCTCTCGCATGCTTGTCCCACGCGCAAAAATGGACGCGGCCGCCTCCGTGGCGAAAGAAGCAGCAGATGCCACGATTGTTGCCGATGCCGCAGCGAAAGGAAGTATCGGTCCTCTCGTCAGCCAGGCACAGTTCGACAAAGTGCAAAAACTCATTCTGAAAGGCATCGAAGAAGGTGCAAAGTTGGTCGCCGGTGGGCTCGGCAGACCGGATGGCGTCGATCGCGGCTATTTCGTCAAGCCTACGATTTTCTCGTCCGTTCGAAATGACATGACTATCGCTCGCGAAGAAATTTTCGGGCCCGTGCTCTGCATCATCCCCTACGAAGATGAAGAAGACGCCGTCCGCATCGCTAACGATACGCCCTACGGCCTCTCTGGCTATGTCACGTCGGGAGATCTCGATCATGCGCGCAAAGTCGGCAAGCGGCTGCGCTCCGGCAACGTCCGCTTAAATGGCGCGCGCATCGATTTCGCCGGCTGTTTTGGCGGCTACAAGCAATCCGGAAATGGGCGAGAGTGGAGCGAATCAGGCCTGGAAGAATTTCTGGAGCTGAAAGCAATCTTCGGCTATGCCCCGCCGCCTGCCTAATTTCTTCGAAGACCAAATCTTCACCAGCTCAGGCCAGATGAAATAATCCGCTCAGAAACTTCTTCACGTCCGCATGCGCTTTTTGGTAAGCCCCTGAATCCGAACCAACCGAGGCGCCGCGCGTCACGCACGCGTCTTGATTGGTAAAAGGCTTGCCGGTGTCGAGATTGATGATTTGCGCGTCTTTCTCCGCCAGCCGGCAATGGCTGGAAATTTCGGCGTCGCTGAACGTGAATATCGACGGATATGTCGTCGAGTCAAACGCATGGCGCGCGCCGGGGTATGTCGTTAGAGAAACATCTTTGCCCGCAGCTTGCAGGCGGGCTACATATCGCCGGACAGGCTCAACGGGGACCCAATCGTCGGCCTCGCCATGGAAAATTCGAATGGGCCGCTCTGCGACATCCTCATCCTGGAAAAAAGCGATGTCACAGCGTGGATAGAACGGAAGGTAGGCCGCGAATTCAGCTCCGGCGGGTGCGAAATAACCCTGAAAGCGTTTCATGCTGGCGTATAAAGTCGCAAATCCACCTTTGGAAAAGCCCATCAGCGCAATATGATTTGCGTCAATACTCGGTTGCGCCAACAGCAATTCCAGCGCCCGGTAGGTATCAAAAATCATCGCCAGACTGCCGAGTCGCGACTGGTCCGGAATCGTCGAGCGGATGCCGCGGCCCGAAAAGCAGTCGAGGATAAACGCGGCCACACCGAAGTGGTTCAGTTCCACGGCCCAACGATCGACATTTCCGCCAACTCCCCCGGAGCCATGCACGAGCACAACAGCGGGGAAAGGCCCATCACCGGCCGGCTGCCGCAATTCTCCGGCAATCAGCACTGGGACGCCGGTTTTGTTCCCGGACAGAAATTGCTGATCGGAAAGCGTCTCTGTGGGGAACGGATAAATTTCGATACGTCCGGTACACGGGAATGGTGTGATCGTCATGTCCGCATTTCAAGCTGGATGCTTCTTCGGCCAAGCCAACGCCTGCTCGGCACTCTCGTTCGGCGGAAACACAGGCGCGCCGGGAATCAGGTCCCAGCCCTCTGAAAGCGCTTTGCCCGGCACTCCTGTTATCGGGTAACAGTACGTCGCGGCGCGCACCGCACCGGCATTGTTGAGATCGACGAGCCCGCCCGATGTGGAGCGCAATAAGATATTCGGCACGCGGATACCTCGCAGATGGCGCGCAGCTCCATCATCCAGCGGCACCGGCAGTTTGGCGGGCAGCCGAAAGTCTTGCTGTTCGGGCATCGCGTCCTCCATTGCAACTGGCTTCGCGCATTATCGTCTCAAAAAACTAGGGAATTCAGGTAGGTTTAACGTTCAGGTGGGCCGGCTCGTCGCTCGTAGCATGCAGAATTTCTAACGAAAATTGCTCACACCGTCCAGTTGGAACTCCTTATGGAGCACGCCGAGGGTTCTTTCCATGTCCTCTGCCGCCACGACAAACGACAGGTTGCAGTCCGACGCGCCCTGGGAACTCGCAATCACCTGAAGCTTCTCCCGGCACAGTACCGCGAACGCCTGCTCGGCAATCCCCGGCAAATCGCGCAAGTGCTGACCGACCACGCTGACCAGCGCCACGCCATTCTTCACCCCGATTTCGCGAATGTACCTGCGATCGGTGTCCAAGCCAAATTCTGTCTGCAGGGCTTCCATCGTCCGTTCCACAAGCGGAGACCGAACTACGAAGCCCAGTTCGCAGGTAGAACGGGTCTGCGCAGTCATCAGGATGTCCGACCGCGCTGCAGCCACGGCCGCGAACGCCCGGTGCGTCACGCTCGAAGACTCTTCCATCCCGGAAACGGTCACAGCAATCATCTGGATGTCACTCATTGCTGCCAGCGCTTTTACGCTAACGTCGCTGTGAGGACCGTGCAAAGTAATTTTCGTTCCGGCGTGCTCTGGGGCAAATGTGTTGCGGATCGACACAGGAATGCCTCGTTGAATCACAGGTTGCAGCGTCTTCGGATGCAGTACTTTCGCTCCGAAGTAGGCAAGGGCCGCCGCGTGCTGGTAAGAAATCTGCGGAATCGTGGAGGCTTCCGGCACCAAACGGGGATCGGAAGTAAGAAAACCGTTCACGTCCGTCCAGATAATCACTTCCTGTGCATCCAGAACGGCGCCCAGAATGGACGCAGAGTAATCCGAGCCACCGCGACCCAGGGTTGTAAGCGCTCCCTCCGCGGTTGCGCCCAGGAAACCCGTCACCACAGGCACGATCCCTCTTTGCAGTAACGGCCGCAATCGCGTCTCGCAGCGCCCGTGCGTCAACTCGAAAGACGGGTTCGCGGCTCCATGGTGGGAATCGGTTACGAGGCATTCCCGCGCATCGACCGCCTCGCTTTTCACGCCAAATTCCGTCAACGCCGTCGCAACCAGCGGAGCGCTCAGCCTTTCACCGAGGCTGGAAATCAAATCGCGCGCTGCCGCCGTCAAGTTGCGCGCCAACAAAATTTCCTGACAGATGCGCTCACCGTCAATAAAGCATTCCTTCAATTGTTTGTTGAGCCGCGCTCGCTTTGCGGCAGAGGCAATCAGCGCGTTCGCCGTGGACCGGTGCCTTTCTTTCAAGCTCTTGAAGATTCGGGTGACTGCTTCGGAATCTCCGGCCGCGCCACACATGGCCGCTTCCAGCAGAAGATCAGTTACGCCCGCCATGGCGGAGACAACCACCAGCACCCGGTATTTGTCCAACGATCCCCGGACAATTTCGAGAGTTTTTTCGATGCAGCGTGCATCTCCCACCGACGTGCCGCCAAACTTCATTACCTGCAGCGGCTTGTTGGACTCTGAAACCTTTCGCGCTCGCACTGCACGCCGCCTGGGAGTGCGAAGGAGTGGCAATACCAGGGTCACCGAATGCGAAGGGAAATCAGGCTGAGCCGAAAGGGAAGCGCCAGCGGCGCGGTGTTCCTCGGATATCGCTCCATTCCCGGCAGAAGCGTCTGCCGCCAGGGCTTGCGACCTCTCATGCAGTGCATCAGGGACAACAACGATTTGGGGCTTTAGACTCAATCCTCAACATTCCTTCTCTGCTTAAACGGCCTGGCGGGGAACTCTACGACGACACATTGGCGCGACGGGCATACAGCCCGTAGGCTCTAGACTAGGCAAACGAAGGCCCAAACCGGCAGTCAAGACCCGTCTAATCCAGGCTCTATCTATTGATGATACAAGAGTTGCGAATGTTAACGGACTGTCTTACGGGAACCCTCGCGGGAAGTGAAAACTCTTGCCATTCTTTGGACAATCCGAGCCAGTCTCTTAACACAACCCGGAATTGGTGGAGGCAGGGAGGTTCGCGAAGCCCGGGCGTTCGAGGTGCTGCTGTTGATGACGCGTCCCGGCGTGGGACCCATCACGGGGCTGGCATACGTTCTGGTCATCGGGGCGGCGGATCGGTTTCCTTGTGGAAAGCAGGTCGGCAGCTATGTGGGTCTCATTCCGTGCGGGGACTCAGTGCCGGCCGGCAACGGGTGGGACATATCAGCAAACAGGGCGATACATTTTTGCGCTTCTTGCTGGTGGAAACAGCACAGGCAGCCGCTCGCGTTGCAAACATTCATTTTCTCTAGTGGAATCCGAGCGGATCGCCGTCGGCTCCATGTAGCACTCCGGCAGCAAAATCGCAACACAAGCAATCACATATCTTGTCGGCGTCATTACGATCATTTTTCTTTTCGCCGCCGCGCTCGCAGCATCAACGGATGCTGCTACCTTCAACTCCGCAGCGCGCGGCTTTCAGGTGATCATGGATCCAGCCGCTGAACATGGTCGCTTCCATCGCCGCGCTACGGCAATCCGCAAGAATCCTCGAACATTATCTAGTGAACATTTGAAATCAAGAGCTGCGTGAGGTAGCGCTCCTACCTCCGAGCCCTTTGTCCGCTGTCTGTATAGGACCACTCCTTCTCAGGGCTAGAGTCTCGGCGGTGTAATACTTTCCTTCGGTTCCTTGCCCGTATTTGTTGCCGAGCGGAGCATCGTCAAATCCCGGCCGTGCGGCCCTCCCCAAAAGAGTGTCGGAGGGAGATGCTAGCCTGTCACGGAAGCTCAGCGAACATAAGTATCGGACCCACGGCTGTTCCGTTGTTGGCCGATACTTGGCCATCCACCCGAAATAACGCGTGCGATGCACAGCCTGAGAAATTTATCGTGACGGACACTGTTCCATCACTCAATGGCCCAATATCGCCTGCGTTGACCGGTAATGTTGACACAAGGGAAGGAGTGCATACTGCTCCCCGCAGCTGTCGCAATGACAGGGTTGTAATTTGAGCATTGTAGGCACCACCCGGTCCGCTGTTCCCGATGATGATCCGCCAAACTCTGGCTTTTAGCGGACCTGTCTTTAGTCCCACGAGAGCGGCGAGTTCAGTCGGCCCGTTTACTGTATACCTCACAGAGACGGGTGCCGCTGAGTTGCGCGCTTCGTCTGTTGCTCCGGAGCATGCTGCCGTGTAGTTGCCGTAGCCGAACTTATTACCACCCGTCACCGTCAGACTTGCCGGACTCGCGACGCCAGAGAGCGCATCCGTCGTGTTGCAACCGGGAGCGGGTGCGTGACCGTAGTAATACAGTGCGCCGTTCGCTACGCCCGCCACCGTCACCACTGGCGGCTTCTCATCGATCTGAACGGTGAGCGTCTGAGGAGTCTCCTGGTTTCCTGCATTATCCCTGGCAAAGTAGGTCAGTGTTGTGATTCCTTGGGCTGAGATCGTCACAGAAGCAGTACTTCCCGCAACAGTTTGCAAGCCGATATTCTCGGCCCCGCTGAGAGAAAACCGGATCTGTTCGACCCCGGAACCGCCAGTGGTGTCGGTGGAGTTCAGCGCGACGGTAACGCTCGTGTTGTTCCAGCCGTTGCTATTGGGACCGGGTGACGGGATTGCAGTGGTTATCGGAAGCGAATTCTCACTTGCAATCTTGGTTACGAAGGCGTCGCCCTCGCCAGCATACGTCGTCTGGAAGGCACCAGCCGTAGTCGGAAAAATAGTCGATCCCGTGTATCCCGTCACGTAGGCATTCCCGGAGCCATCTACGGTTATGCCTAAGCCAGTATCGGCAGTGGGACTCCCCCCGAGGTAGGTCGAGTAGACCAGTGCCGAGCCATTCGGGTTGAGCAAGGAGACAAAAACATCGGATTGGCCGGTACCATAGCTCGATTGCAGGGGCTTAACCGTCGGGAAATTCGTTGAGGACGTAATACCCGTCAGATAGGCATTGCCGTAAGTATCTACGGCGATGCTGTTGCCGCTGTCATCGCCACTCCCCCCGAGATACGTCGAGTAGACCAGCGCCGAGCCAGTCGGGTTAAGCTTGGTGACGAAGGCATTGTCGAACATGCCCCCAATGGTCGGCTGGAAGGCGCCAGCCGTAACCGGGAAATTGGTTGAGTCCGTGTATCCCGTCACGTAGGCATTGCCGGAAGTATTTACGGCGATACTGTTACCGCTATCATTCCCACTCCCCCCGAGATACGTCGAGTAGACCAGCGCCGAGCCAGTCGGGTTAAGCTTGGTGACGAAGCCATTGTCGAACATGCCCCCAATGGTCGGCTGGAAGGCGCCAGCCGTAGCCGGGAAGTTGGTCGAGTCCGTGGATCCCGTCACGTAGGCATTGCCGGAGGCTTCCACGGCGATCCCTTGGCCGCTATCATCGCCACTCCCCCCGAGATACGTCGAGTAGACCAGCGCCGAGCCAGTCGGGTTAAGCTTGGTGACGAAGCCATTGTCGAACATGCCCCCAATGGTCGGCTGGAAGGCGCCAGCCGTAGCCGGGAAATTGGTTGAGTCCGTGTATCCCGTCACGTAGGCATTGCCGGAAGTATCCACGGCGATACTGTTACCGCTATCATCCCCACTCCCCCCGAGATACGTCGAGTAGACCAGCGCCGAGCCAGTCGCGTTAAGCTTGGCGAGGAAGGCATTGCCGTAGATCCCGCCAATGGTCGGCTGGAAGGCGCTAGCCGTAGTCGGGAAATTGGTCGAGTCCGTACGTCCCGTCACGTAGGCATTCCCGGAAGCATCCACGGCGATACCGTTACCATCATCGATGCCATCCCCACCAAGATAGGTCGAGTAAATCAGCGCCGAGCCAGTCGGATTGAGCTTGGTGACGAAGGCATCGTAGTCGCCGCCATTGGTCGATTGCATGGAGTTGACCGTCGGGAAGTCGGTCGAGTCGGTAACACCCGTCACGTAGGCATTCCCTGAACCATCCACGGCGATACTGTTGCCTTGATCACCTCCACTCCCCCCGAGATAGGTCGAGTAGACCAGCAACGGGTCAATCACCAGCCGCTGGCTGTGGTCATAGGCTCCAAACCGGAAACCAATCCGGTTCGACGAAGCCAGTACATAGCTGCCATCGACCGGCTTCCTCGCGCCCCGTACCTCCTGATACACCACGGGCTTCTCAAACTGCACCTCCTCGCCCCCCGAGCCGAGCAGCAGGTCTCCCTTCTCGTCCACTCGCAGTTTACCTGCGCCCCGGAATTTGAGACGAATCTCGTTTGGGTCCGCGCCGGGTGCAACCAGAAAGTCGTACTCGAGCTGCCCCTGGTTACCGTAGTACACGAGGTCCACTCCGGGATAGACGCCCTCATATTTCACCTTGGCGTACGTCGGAACGTTCGTCCGCCACTTCGCGGGATCATTGCCAATAAAATAGTTGGCCTTGCCGGGCAGTTCTTCCACGCCCAGCACGCGCGATGCTGCATTTGCTCCCGCCAGTTCCATCCTTAGAACGGTCTCTCCCTCCGCTCCCGCCTTCTGCTTTTCGACAAGCTCGCGACCGGGCAACCCCTTCCTTTCCGGCGACCGCGGCGACGCCTTCTTCAGTACAATCACCGCCTCATTACCCGTCAGAAACAACGAATAGCCATGCCCTCGCGAAAAGAACTTCACCTTGGTGTTCATCTGTCCCTGGTTGGTCTCGAAGCTTAGAGGCAACTTGCCGTATTGATCGAAAATCTTGGCCTGAGCTTTCGGGTCAGTCTGGGACGCACTAATTTGCCGATTATTCTGTGCGTGGGATTGAACCGTAATTCTAAGCGCGGAGAACAACGTCATCGCTGCAAATAGTGCCAAAGCTTTAGTTTTCATCTTGATCCCTCAGAACCTTACGGCTAATTTGTTAAAGTCTACATGGTGGGGCGGTGCCGCCGCCGGTACGTGAGCACGAGTTGTACCGTTTTGCTGAAAGCGCTCACGCTCGAGGCAATACCTTGGAAATGGGGTACATACAAAAACGGAGGTTGATTTGAAGGTGGTGCTGGGGTGGCAAGTGGCTAAATCCTTGCCACAAATGGCCAATCTTTGGGACATTAGAGCCGACCAGCCCACAAGAAACGGAAGCGCGATGTGAAGTCAGAAGTGGTAGCGTTGAAACAACTGATTCACGGAGGGTCATAAAGTCTGCAACGTCTCAAAGGCCTCGAGGCAGGTGATTGTTTGCCGCATCGCTACCATTCCTGAACTCAACTCTCCTCTATCAGCTGGCAGCAGCTCCGGGTGGTATTTCTCCGACCATGCCAAGAAGAGCAAAAGACCGGTCGCGGTGCTGGTCTTCGCGCGTGCGGGTGAGCCACCCTTGACGCACGCGAGCTAGCCGGACAGCTTCTGAATCTTTATTTCTCGGGTATGTTGCAGTCACAATAGTGTACGCGAAGCGATCAGCCGAAGGTCAGCAAGGAAGAAGGAAAACGGCAACCTTCGTGGACATATCTGCCGAGACTCCCCGAAGTGCAGTCCGCGATCTGATCTGCTGAATCGCCCTAAGACTTTTGACTCAGGCACCAGCTCGCAATCGTCAGCAAGAAAAACAGCGCAGCACCGTGAAAGAAACTCAAGTAGGAAATAGCCGTCCCGCCGGGAATACCCATGTGGGGCGGAATTATGTTTAGAGCCGTGAACATCCGGAAAATTAACGCGAGGACAGTGCAGATCAAGCCTAGCCAGTAACCTATGGTCGCAAGCTGTTTTTCCATGCTTATCTCCATAGTTCAAGTTTTTCTTGTGGGTTGGCCCTGGCCCGTGGTGTCTGAACGCTACTCTTTCGCCAACCAAGGAGTCAAGCGTTCATTTCTCTTCGCCGCGACCCTCTCGTGCACGCGATTGACTCGGACAAACCGAACTTGCCCAAAGCGTACTTCGTCGACAGGCGATCGACGCGTTCCGCGACGGCAAGAAGGCTAAGATTCAGGGCGTCATCGTCTCCAAGACCAACTGCAAACCCTGATTGTGGGCCTTCGTGTCGAAGCAAAGGCAACGAGAACGGAGAGTCAGTCGCGAACGAAGTGCTGTTCGACCGCGACTCAATGCGGGCTTCGACGTTCTCAAACTGAGGGCCGATGACAATTCTATTGCCACGATCGTCCATCGGATCTCTGTCACCAAAGGCGAGTTTTAGTTCAATTCTTGTATCGCCCGTCAAATCGTGGATTTCAACTCCGCGTCTGATCCAACAAACCCAATTAACCTCACAACAATTATCAAACATGCTGCCGCAAAACCCGTCCTGGTGATTGGGCCGCTCAGAATTTGCGCCTCCACACAGATAGCGCGGCTGCGATCACCAACCCGTCGAGCACGAGAAGGGCTACTAGATTCCCGCTGTGAATCGGAATTCCGAGATGGTGAAAGGCCGAGGACGTGGCAAGAACCGGTTTTACTACGCTGAAGTACCTAGTGCAATGTCCAACAAATGACTAGACAAACAAAATGGCCTGGTGTATCGTGAGTCCATGCCCCGATCCGCTCCTGTTGTGAGTCTGAGTCTTGGTGATCAGGAAGAGATTCAGGGATGGTTGACGGCCCATGGAACGCCACAGCAAGTGGTGCTGAGGGGCCGCATCGTGCTGGCCGCAGCGGAAGGGCGTTCTGACAGCGCCATTGCCTGTCAGTTACAGGTGAACCGCCATACCGTCACTCTCTGGCGGCAACGTTTTCTGCAAGGAGGTAAGGAGAGTTTGTGGGAGGTGGCGCCGGGCCGGGGCCGCAAGGCGACCTATGGGCCGGAGAAAATTCAAGCCGTGGTGAAGGCCACCTTACAGAGCAAGCCCAAAGGAATGACCCAATGGAGCTGTCGATTGATGGCGAAAAACCAGGGGTTGAGCAAGTCTACGGTCAGCAATATCTGGCGCAGCCATAATCTGAAACCGCATCGAGTCAAAACTTTCAAACTGTCGCGCGATCCCCAGTTTCTGGAGAAGTTGACCGATGTGGTCGGGCTGTATCTGAATCCGCCAGAAAAGGCACTGGTGTTGTGCGTGGACGAGAAAAGCCAAATCCAGGCGCTGGACCGCACGCAGCCTGGGTTACCGATGAAGAAGGGTCGTTGCGGCACGATGACGCATGACTATAAGCGCCATGGCACGACCACACTGTTCGCGGCTCTGGAAGTTTTACAGGGTCGGGTCATTGGGCAGTGTTATGAGCGGCATCGACACCAGGAGTTTCTTAAGTTTCTCCGCCGACTCGAAGAGGAGTTTCCCGGGGACGTTCCCTTGCACTTGGTGATGGATAACTACGGTACGCATAAGCATCCACGGACAGTGGCCTGGCTAAAACGACACACTCGCTTTATCTCTCACTTTGTGCCAACCAGCTCCAGTTGGCTGAATCTGATCGAACGCTGGTTCGCAGAGCTGACTTCCAAACGTGTGCGGCGAGGTTCGTTCTTCAGTGTCGACGATTTACAAAGCGCCATTCGGGATTTTCTGAATGTCTGGAACGAGGATCCGAAACCCTTCGTCTGGACGGCCACGGTCGAATCCATTCAAGCTAAACTCTCTCGCTGCCGCCAGACCCTGGAGCAGATCCAGCCCGGATGTACGAAACCGCGAACAAGAAAAAGGAGAGAAGAGACTGTCTAGCTAATTCTTGGACACTACACTAGCATGTCAAATAGAAATCAGGTACCGGGACCCATTTTGGGCACAGGTAGAGCACGCCGATTTAGTGGCCAGGACGTCTAAACGGAATTAGTGCGACTGCCAACGCGAAGACCGCCAAGACAGCTAGCCCGAGTACGAACGCGACAAATGTCGCTAGGACATACATTGTAGAGCCTCACCTGATGGTAAGGATTTTGCATATCGCGCGCTATCCTTTTTCGGACAGTTTTTGTAGAAAATGTACTCGAAACATCTCAAGCAGCACCGCAGCGTGCAGCGGTATTACTGGAACTATCATCACGCTTATCCAGGCCGCGATTGACGACATTGGATAGAAAATAGAGTGACGCACGTTTTTAAGTCGCACGCTTGGAATCTGTACAATTGTGGACCGACACGATTTTCGCAGAAGGATATACTTCGGTTCAGTCTTTCCTCGCCCCATGGCTGCGACAATTTGATCTGACCAGTTGACAACATCGCAGGCCTCTTCCTTTAGAACTGGACAAACGTGGGGCACGGCGACGTGCTACTTATAGGAGTGAATGGGAGATTCGCGCGATCACAACGAAAAGAACGGCGAGATAACCGATGCCGTCCGACCCGCCCAGTCCAAATCGAACCAATATCGCTCTGTCCCGCCCGTTCAGTGACGGATGATATGGTTACGCAAAACTCCGCGCTGTTCAATATTGCACAACAAAGAAGATTTGTGATGCGCGGATATTGTCCGAAAGTGAACAGATTCGCGACCTCCTGTAGTCGTATTCTCTTAGAATGAAGAAGAGCGAACTCACGCTCAAACAAGCATCCCTCGTCGCTTGCCCCACCTGTGGAGTAGCTGTCGGGATGCCTTGTGTGCTGCATGCAGGTGGTAAGCGCTCAGAACCTCATCTAGACCGGAAGCTTGCCGCTATTGAGGCCATCGAGAAAAAGTGAACTAAAGGAGTTAATAATCTGCGTGTTAAAGATTGCAGAGGAGCATAAGAAACGCCAGAAATTAACAGCCGAAAGGAATCCGCTATTTGAGCGCTTTTCGAGGACTCCTCAGGATATTCACTTAGCTGTAGAAATCAAGCTCATTGACGATCAGGTTGCGGAGTATACGGATCGGATGCGTCGAAACAGAGAAACGCCGAGAGAAGCTCGGCACTTTCATTCGAAAACAATTTCAGCATGAGCGCCTAGCTTTGCCAAAATGGGTTGAACTACCTCTTTGAAAGTTCGCCCTTGAAATGACTCTCAACATCTTCATGACTCAGCGGGTTTCCAGCCTTGGTCAATACCACTGAATAGACGACCTCGTTCCGTTCAATCTGCGCGGTGATAAATGCCCCATCCTCCGGCAGTTCTTGGTAAATGAATTTCACCTTCCTGCCGTCTTCTAGTGTCTTGATCCAATCTTCGTTTCGCACGTTCGCGGCTCCTTAGGCGATGTCGGCGTGTCGCAAGTATACGTTGTTCGGCACGAGGAAATGCAGTCGTGAGGCAGCAACCTCTTCGAGGGCCGTTTTTTCGTGATGTGCAATATTGAACAGCCGGGTGACGGTCGGTTGCTTATTCTTGCCAGACGGAGAGTTGTACGGCCGTTGGATTGTCACGGGAGATCGCCAATGAAAATGACGACGAGTATTCGGCAAGTTGACGGCGTTACGGTTGTAGACATCAGCGGACGGATTGAACTTGGCAAGGAGAGCGCAGCATTGCGCGATTTGATTCTTGACTTGCTAAAAAAGGGGCATAAGCAGATTTTGCTCAATCTCGGCGATCTCCTTTACATCGACAGCATGGGCTTGGGTACTCTGGTCAGTGCGTTTACGACCGTGCGGAAGCAAGAGGGAGAACTCAAGCTCCTCAACCTCACGAACAAGGTCAGGGACCTTATGCAAATTACAAAACTTTATACCGTCTTCGACATCATGAATGACGAGGCTGTGGCCGTGAAGTCTTTCACTCAATCGACAGCCGCAATTGCATGATCGGAATTTGCGTGAACGAACTCAAAACAAGCCAAAACATGCGCTACGAGAAGATCATGCTCGTCGTTATATTTATGGTTTTGGGCTTCACTATCTGGATTTGTTCTCGCTAGCGACCCGTGCATTAACTGACTTGGCCTTTGTCATCAACTCGTGCCGCCCTTCCGCTTGCGTGTAGTTCGGATTCTTGATTTTAAGCCAGGATGCTGTTGCTTTTGTAGATGCCGTGCTTGCGCTTGGCGGCGATTCCTTCCAAGTCTCGTCGGGAAATTTGCCAAAAGCATTGATTCCGAGAAACACAGCGAGACTGCTCAATTTCTCTTGCCCTAAACGCTCTGTTGGTACAGTGTGAAGCCGTAAGGAGTATCATCATGCAGCCAGCAGCAAAACTGTCTCTCTACGATAGACTTGGCGGCGTTTATAGCATCGCTACTGTGGTAGACGACTTCATTAACCGGATCATGGTCGACCCGAGACTAAATTCCAATCCCCTGGTTGATGAAGCGCATCATCGCGTGCCGCCTGCGGGATTCAAGTACCTTGTGACCGAGATGGTCTGCTGGGCTACAGGCGGCCCGCAGAAGTATACGGGCAAGTCGATGGCTGAGTCGCACAAGGATTTGAAGATTACCAGCAAGGAGTGGGAGGTCTTCTTGGACGATTTTCAACAAACACTGGATAGATTCGCGGTTCCCGCCGAGGAACAAGCTGAACTGAAAGCGATCGTCAATAGCACCCGCTCGGATATTGTCATCGACTCGGCCCTCGGTGCGAAGCCATAATCCAAACAACTCGCGGAGAAAGCGCCCTCGAAATATCCGGAGCGAGAGCGGAAAAAGATTGGGGTTGGGGTAGTTCGGATCAAGCTGGAGACTTGAAAGGAAGAGAGGCAGGCCAGGTCTTCCTGCCTCCCTTATTCTCGACTAGCCCAAATTGAGCAAGCTAATCGGACGGTTGTCATATATATATTCCGCAAAATCCGACAAAGGTTCCCGAGATTTTTGAGAAAAATGGCGGCGACTGGGCCGGGAACCCATCAAAGACCACTCGCATGGTTACTTCAACGGGTCCCGGCAGTGGAATACTATTCCCGGTTCGGTGCGTGTCAAGAAAAAGATGGGGCCGAAATGTGGTGGTGGACTGGCAAGTGTGACTTGGCCGGGAACGAGAGTGCCGTCAGCCCGTTCCGGTACTCACCAAGGTCGGCAAGCGGTCAGCGGTATGTAGGGGAACAACTACCTCAACGAGTGTTCCCGGGTCAGTATTTTGCAACCGCAACTCTCCATCGAACGCATCGAGACGTTGCTTCATCCCTGCGATGCCTACCCCAGCGCTCCCAGGCCGAAACGTTGCGATGTGGTCTGGGATGCCCGTCCCGTCGTCGCGTACCGAAACGAAGACTTGCTGTTCATCTCTCGTCGCCTTGATAAGAACCTCACCGAGTTCAGCGAGGATGGCTTCGTAGCTGGGTAATTTGCCCGGCTGGTCATCCACTGTGAGAATGTTGACTTTTTCACGCATCGCCGAGCCTCCAGAACCTAAACGAGGTTCGATCGACGTTACTGTCGAGTCGATACAGTGATTACCCTAGGAGAATAACCGTAACGCGTACATGAAAATCTCTATAGTCTTGGTACTGGATCGAAGCCGATGATTGATTGGCGCCGGGGGTGTGCAGTGTCAAATGGCCTGTTAATCGTCGACGACAATCCGGGTATGCGTGCGCTGATTCGAAGGTTCGTTGAGAGCCATGGGTATAAAGTCTCTGCCGAAGCCGATAACGGCGTCGAAGCCATTAAACGCGCTAAGGAAATACTGCCAGACCTAATCTTGCTTGACCTGTCCATGCCGCTCTTGAACGGAGCCGAGGCAGCATCGGTTTTAAAACGAATGATGCCAAGTGTGCCGATCATACTTTTCACGATGTATGACTTCGGCGACGCAATCGCTAAGGCAGTAGGCGTCGATATAGTGCTTTCAAAGCCGGAAGGCGTAGATCAGTTGGCGACCCATTTGAAAAGCATCCTCAAATCTACGTCTGGCGCAGCGGCTAGTGCTGAGGCTTGACATCCGAGGGAGGAGCGCATGAGCACAGAATTGTCCTTCAAGACTGCAATTTGCACCGATTACGAAAATCTTCTCCTTGCGTGTCAAATGGCGTTGGGGACGTGGAGAAAGCGGAGCGAGGAAGTCGTCACACGCGAATCGATGAGTAAGGATGAAGCCAATGAACTCCTACGCCTGCAGGCGGCTTATGCTAAGGGATACTCGCGCCTAAAAAAGCACCAAGACACCTGCGAACTCTGCCGCTTCGTCTCGAAGGTCGGCAAGGACAACTTCGCAAGCATCTCGACGCTGCACTAAAACAGGAATCGGCCAAGTTCGGGTGCGCTTGTGGGCGAGGATACTCGCGGATACGTTCTAACGTTTCGATGTTTGAACTGCGGCAGACACGAGGTCTTTGCCAATTTAGCATCCGACACATCGTTCTGTCTGACGAAGAAGTGAGAACGCAGATACTTGAAGCCATGTGCAGAGCCTGTGGTTGGAAAGGTGAAGTCTGCGGCCTTTCAGCGATTCGAATCAACCGCGCCAAGCCTAAAGACCACGGGTCCTGAAGCCCGTTCTCCCTTTCTACAGCAAACTCTGTATTTCACCCACATCGTTTGGATAGCTTCGACAGGAAAGTGACTGTCGCCACCTATGTACGCGAACAAGAGCCATTTCGCGGTCGTTTTCCAGTTCTCGGCTATCGGTGTTCTTAGAAAAATCTCAGTTGCTCGGTGCCCATCGTATCGCCAAGAGGTTCGGTTTGTACTAAGGCGGATCATGTATTTAATCGCGTCTTCGACTCGATTAGAGTCTTGGCAGAGGCTGTATCATGCGCGTCGTCATTGCAGATGATCAAGAGTTTATTCGTCGTGGCTTGCGAGCAGTCCTTTCCGACGAGAAAGACATCGAAGTTTGTGCCGAGGCTGTTGACGGCAAGGATGCGCTCATCAAATCATTGGAATTGAGACCCGATGTCGTAATCATGGACATCGTCATGCCGCGGATGGATGGGATCGAGGCGACACGCCTGCTTCGCAAGGCGTTGCCACAAGTGAAAATTTTGAGCCTCAGCCAGTACGACATTCCTGAAATGGTGAACGAAGTGGAAAAAGCGGGTGCCGCCGCCTTCGTTTCGAAATTATTGATCTGGGATAAGCTGGTCTCTTCCCTCAGAAGAGTGCATCTCGGCGAGGCGTTCTTCTGCTAAGGATAAAGAGGCGAACTGCGCACCAACCCCCCAATCCACAAGCTAACAAGGACACAAAACTCTACGGCCATTCTTCAAGCATTCATAACCGCGAAGAGCAGTCCACCTGTTCGCACGTTCAGGTTCCGAACTATGCAAATGCAAACTATTTTTCGGTCGCTTCGCTTTGCCGTTTGAATCTACAGTAGAGGTCTATTTGGTCTCCTAGCCTAGGACCGAATCATCTCTTTTTTGCGAAGTAATGGAGGAACTATGTGGTCTAAGCAGACTCTGACCGAATCGCCGGCCCCGTCCCCCGCACAACCGTCTCCTTCCACTGCTCCCGCTGGTTCGGCAATTTCTGCGTCCCGCTCTTCCGCGCGACTAGGTTCCAGCCTGCAGATTAAAGGAGAGATCACCGGCTCTGAAGACTTGCAAATCGACGGCATCGTGGAGGGCCCGATTTCCCTCAGCGGCCATGAGCTTACCGTCGGCTCCACAGCGCAACTCAATTCGGAAATTCGCGCCAGCGATGTAGTTGTCTATGGCATGGTCGTCGGCAATGTCCATGCCGGCGGGCGCGTCGAAATCACGAAAGACGGCTCCATCACTGGTGACATTGCTTGCGCGCGAATCAGCATCGAAGACGGCGCCTATTTTAAGGGCCGCATCGAAATCGATCCGGCGAGATCCAAAGCCGCTGCCGATTAGCTTGTTTGGCCGCACGCGAAACCGGACATGAACTCTTGATGCATGGGTGCGGCCGTTCCGTCGGACCACTTTGCAACTTCGACTGCGAACACAAGAATCGGCGGCAGCCCTTTCGCCTGGGACGGTTCCTTCGACGATAAGAACCAGTAAGGACCGGAAACAACTGGCGAGCCCGATACACCAGCCCTCCAATTCTTACTGTCCTTGAGCGCGGTGAAGAACATCAGATGTGCTCCGTTGTGATCCCCTTCGTCGAATAGATATGCTGACTTCGACATCATGAACGCCATAGCGCCGTTTTCGAGATCTGGCAGTTGTTTATTGTCGAACGCCGCCTTAATGGCCGACACGATCTCCGCCTTAGAGTGGCCGGCCATCACCATCCTCGTCCGCAGATCAGCGATCGGCAACATCGATCGCGCAGCTTGGCGATTCAGGCATTCGGCACCTTTTACCTTCGGGTTCCAGAACTCAGGCGAGTCAAACGCCTCCATCCAGCTTCTTTCCACCATACAGACAAACCCGTTCTTTCCTCGGACAGCCGTTTCATAGCCTTGCCGCCCCAAGACCAGGATCGTCGCGTCGCTGGATATGGAATCGGGAGCGGCGCTCCGCGCCAGCAGAATCTCAGCATTCCTTTCCATCAAGTATTGGTCGACAGGTGCCATTTTCGAATATTTATCCGACTGTGCCGCCGCCTTCGGCACTAGGAAACAGATGCCGATTACCAGCACCAAGGCCATGATCCTGATCATTCTCATACTAACCATTCTTTTCCTCGTGGCCGCCCCCATCGCGAGGTCTCCTTTCGCCGTCGCTGCTCACGTGCCTTGATCATTTCGTTCAAGTCCGCCGCTGGCCGAATCTCGAAAATGCCGCCGTACTTCAAGGCCGGATGCTGCGTCATGAGCTGTACCGCATGATTCATGGCCCCCGGGCCTCAAGGACGAGGATGCCGCCGAGTTGCTCCTTGGTTTCCGCATAGGGACCGTCCGTAGTTGCGACTCCACCAGCCCAATGCCCGTTGGCGCGAAGATGGTCGTCTTATTCAAAGCATGTGTCGAACATCGTGTGTTGCTCGCCCTCGGTCATGCCTTCGTGTTTGGCTTTCTCGTAGTATCCAACAGATGTATTTCATCCGTTCCTCCTTGTTTCCTGCGACTCAGAGAGCTGTAGCTCATCGTTCTGTTATCAGATAGTCGCTGGGGAGGCCGAAAATCGACAGCTACTCCATTTTTTTTAGCCTCGTCAGGGGGCAATCGCGCGCCGGGCAGGAGGAACGTGCCGCCTGAATCTCCTGTAACGGTCCTCGGGCGGGCCGGTTGCCCTGCCTTCACTATATAGTCGAACGGCCGGACTGGAATTCGACAAATCGTCCAAGAAATTCTACTGCTTCCGCGCTTTAGAACCATGCTTTACGCTTGGTCATCTCAATATCCGCATCGGCTTCTGACGAGTCTTTTTTTATTTCAACTGCCGACCCGGTATTTTTCCAAGCTTGCCTCCTACCTAGCACGTGATCCGAACCACACCAACCCCAATCTTCTTACGCTCTCGCTCCGGATATTTCGCGCGCGCTTTCTCCGCGAGCTGTTTCGATTTGAATGGCTTCGACAGGAAAGTGATCTCGCCATCGTCGTACTTGAACAGGAACCACTGCACAACGGGTTTGGGCATCTCGAATTTATAGCATGGGCGCGGCACGAATTGATGCACACACCGAAGATAGTTCTACTCTCGAAAAAATTCCCGGCAACACCGATTACCAACAGGCTGCGCAGAATGCGCCTGCGGAATCGAACGGCGCGGAAGACAACGCGCGCAGCGGGGAATTAAAGTGAGCCGCCATTAGGAAACACGAGTCAAGAACCCGAGGGTGACAGATTCAGAAGATGCCGCGCACGGAAAAAACCTCCCACTAACCTGTTTTCGCCGAGGACCCGCCGCAACTCTGTGAAGCCAAAAAAGGGCATCAGCACCACGAACAACAACACCGTTAGCGACAAAATTTCCTTCCAAGATGATGCTCCAGCGACAACAGCGATGCTTTCGCCAAACGTCTCGCCATGATACATGCCCACAACCGCTTCTTCCAAAATTTTGAAACAAGCAAGCAGAAGGGTATACACGAACGACTTTAGTAAGGTCGGATAAATGAGCGGAGCGTTCCCGAATTGGTCGGCCAAACGTAGTTCCTGGCCAACGAGTATGACCTTGCCAAGCGCCAATGCGTTGATCAGGGCTAATCCCTGTGGCACGATTTTAATTTGATGCTCGGCGAGAATCACGGCCTTATAGGTCGCAAACAAGGAGAACACAACAAATAGGTAAAGAGAGATTATGAGGTACTCTCTCATTCCGTGAAAGACTCTCTGCTTCAAAGTTCGCCTGATTTCGCTCACGGTGTCTTCTCCTCGGAAGCGTCTTTGCGAATCGTTTGATTATAAGACGACAGATGCCGCTATTTCCCCTTCGGTTGCTATAAAATAGAACGCGCTTCCCCGCATTCATCCAATGCGTTTGCGTATCGCCAAGCCCTTCAACGATCCTGAGTACATCTTCGAACTCAAACACGACGGGTTCCGTGCACTCGCTTACGTCGAAGAGGGAACGTGCCGCCTGGTCAGCCGCAACAGCAACTTGTTGAAATCGTTCCAAGCGCTGAAGGAATCATTGGGTAAGCTGCGAGTTCAAAACGCGATATTGGATGGCGAAATTATTTGTATCGACGGGAAGGCATCAGCCAATTCAACCAGCTTTTCTCACGACAAGACACGCCAGTCCTCTACGCATTCGATTTGCTGTGGCTCAATCAGGAAGACTTGCGAAATCACCCGCTTATCGAACGGAAGGAACGTCTGCGGGAATTAATCGAGAGAAACAAGCGGGATTTACGCTCAACACGTCGAATGTTGTTTGAAGAAGTACGGCTCCTAAGGGCCAGGGCGAGAGCCAGGACGAGCGGCGCGCTGGCGGAAAAACAGAGTGGGATGTACTCCGCCCGCTCGTGGAACTGATTCACGGAGGCAGATCCGCGAGAGCCTTGGAGCTTTCCTAGTGAGAAGAGATGAACATGCTAGCGCAGATTAGCACCCTATTTATCAGCAAATTGCTCTCTGAATGAAAACACTGATGAATATGCGGCATTTAAGCTTGGTCTTGGTTCCGTTAGAGCTTGGGAGCGAGGTGGGATGGAGCATCGGTGCTGACAATACCTTGGCCTTCTTTTACTTTGTAGAAACGGTCGGCGACCAGATTTGTGAGTATTTCCGTTTTTCCGGTGGGCCAGAGGATTTCCGCCTTGTCCACGTGGTCGTGCATTGCCAGGCCGAAGTGAATGCGAAGGTCATGCTGAGAGAGATAGCTTCCGCCGCTCAGCACTTGATCGGTTTGCACGAGATCGCCGGCTGTTAGTTTCACGCGCGCGTTCAACCCGAGGCGGTTGCTCTGGGTGCCTTCGAGTTGGACGCTGATCCAATGATTCGGTGCGAGGCCTTGCGGCTGCAGAATTACAGGCTCGCCCGTCAGGTTCTCGACCACGATTTCAATGCGGCCGTCGTTAAATAGATCGCCGCAAGCTACGCCTCGGCCAACCCTTGGAATTTGGATGGCGGGGCCGACTTGCTTGCTGATGTTCTTAAACGTGCCGTTGTGCTGGTTCTCGAACAGCAACATAGGTTCTTGATACTTAGTGCCTACTTCTGCGGAATCTACTTGCGGATACACATGTCCGTTGACCATCAACACGTCCGGCCAGCCGTTATTTTGCCAATCGAGGAAGGCGTCGCCCCAGCCTACGTAGGGCGTGGTGGCCGCGGCGATGCCTGATGCGTACGATTCGTCGACGAAGCTCATGTCGACGTCATTGCGATACAGAACGGCGTATTCGTCGCTGAAATGCGTGATGAAGATGCTGAAGCGTCCGGTGTGCAGATAATCTCCGAGGGCGACGCCCATATTGGCTTGCTCGATGCCGTCCTGACTGACGGCTACGCCCGCGGTGTAGGCGATGTCTTTGAAATGGCCAGTGCCGTCGTTTTGGTAAAGGTAGTTGGGTTGGCCGTCGTTGGTGACGAAGAGATCGAGATGACCGTCCTGATCGAAATCCGTCCAGACGGCGGTTAAGCCGAAACGTTTTTGGGGATCGGAGACTCCGGCGGATTTGGAAACTTCGGTGAACGTGCCGTCTCCGTTGTTGTGGTAGAGCGAATCGGGAAGACCTTTCAGGCCGCGAGGACCGCACTGCACATCGATGCCGTGGTACTCACAGGTTTTGCTGGAGCCGAAGACGGGAAGATTGTCGAGGCCGATGGCGACGTAGTGGGAGACGAAGAGGTCGGCCCAGCCATCGTTGTCGTAGTCGCCGAAGGGTGAACCAGTGGCCCAGCCCTTGTCGCCTGCCAGACCTGCTTGCTTGGTGACATCGGTGAAGGTGCCGTCGCCATTGTTGCGATAGAGGACGACGCCATCGAAGCAGGTGACCAGAAGATCGGGCCAGCCGTCGTTATTGTAATCGCCGACGGATACGCCGTTGGCCCAACAGGGATAGCCGACGCCGGCTTTCTCCGTCACATCGGTGAATGTACCGTCGTGATTGTTGTGGAAGAGCGCGCTTCGGGCCTTCGTGCCATTTTTGGCCATCTCCACACTTTGCGCGTTGGTGAAATAAATGTCGGGCCAGCCGTCGCGATCGTAGTCGATGAGTGCGACTCCGCCACTCATGGATTCCATGATGTATTTTTGTTCGGGGCTGGAGAGATGTTTGAAGTGGATGCCGGTGGAAGCGGTGATGTCCACGAGCTGAGGTAAATGGTAGGACTGCTCATCCGGTTTTGGTTGTGATTGAGAAAATAGGGAGCCGCAAATCACGAGAGCCAGGATGACGGCAGCCCCACTGGCAACCCGCTTGGCAGAAAATAAAATAGCGAGTGGCAAGCTTGCTCCTAGCGGCCTCTGTAACGTAATTGGACAGCGTACAAGGAGCTCCGGGCTGCGATGAAGAGGGTCTTGCGGTCGGGGCCGCCGAACAATAGCTGCGAGGGGCGCTCCGGAGCATAGATGGTGGCAATGAGTTTGCCGGCCGGGCTGAGAACGTAGATTTGGCCTGCGGCGATGTAGACGTTGCCTTCCGTATCTTCGGTGACGCTTTCGCCGCCTATGTTTACAAATAGCTGCAAGTTGGTGAGCGTGCCGTTCTCATCGACCGTGCCTTTATACGTTTTCTGTTCTTCTTCATCGCAAACGTAAAAGGTTTGCCCAATCGGCGCGGGAGTGAGGCCGAAGGCACGAAGCAGATCGTGCATTTTAGAACCATAATAAAGTTCGCCGCTGACGAAATCTTCGCCGGCAGGAATGAACGTGCTGCCATCGAGAGACACGAATTGATACGGTCTCCTTTTTGTCAGGAATTGCGCAAGGTCATTCTCGTTGCGCCAGTAATCCACCGGCAAGATCGGAGTCATCCCGGGGCGGGGGATGCTCGGTTCCGGCTTGAGGAGCGTGAGCTGGTCGAAATCGGTGCCGGGCTTGAAGGTATACACCGTGCCATTCCCCTGGTAGGAGATCACCAGCAGGTTGCCGGATTTGTCGAAGGCCAGCTGCACGGGGTCCAGAGGATTATCGCGCACGATAGAAAGTTGCTGACTGGTCGTAGACCAGCGGTAGATCATCTGCCATTTGGCGTCGACAAAGTAAAAGTCGCCTGCGCTGTCGACGGCGCCACCGGAAATATTGAAGAGGCCGCCTACTAATTTTTGCATTTTGGCGCCGGGCGCCACCACAGCCGAGGTTTCGTCAGCGGGAGGTTGCGGCGGATTGCCAGACACCGTGAGCCAGGCGAATTCGCGCTGGCGGAGTTCGAAATTGTGAGTTTCATCGTACAGCGCGTTGTCGAACGAGGTTTTGCTGTCGCTGTAGCAATGCACGTTGCGGAAGCGGATATTTTTCGAATCGGTGACTTTTATAGCGTAGGAAATTGGCTGATAGCTGCTAACGACGCGATACATGTGCAGGTTGGCGATGGTGATATTGGCGGAATTGCGGATTTCCAGCGGAAGAGCGAAACCTCCTTCTCCGCGCTCTTCTTCCGTTTGCAACGCGTAGATCTGCCAATTGGAAACGTTGTGCAGCACGACTTCGTTGCGCACGTGATGTTCGCTAGACAATTCGTACACCCGTCCGCTCGTGGAGGTGTTCGAGATGTACACGCCGGCTTGCGCAAACGTGCTAGGTGTCCAGATGTTCACGAAGGTGCCGCCGCCACCATCGGTGACCCAGAGGCTCGGGTATTGGCCATCCCAGCGGCGACGAATGTTGGAATCGGCGCTTTGCGTGTTGTTGTAGATCTGCTGCCAGATTTTTCCGTTTTGCTCCGGAGTATCGCCTGGATTTACGGTACCGTGGCCGCCGAGGAAACGGACGTCGTCGACCATGGAGTCTGCGCCGGCCATCCATTTGAGGGCCACGGCGCGCGCGTTTATGCCATTGGTGTACAGGCCGACGCCGGTGATGATGTTGTCGCCGCCTTTGGGAGCTTCGAGTAGAGGCTTCGGTGCTCCGACACCCTGGAAGGCGGGAGTTTCATCGGCAATCAAGATGCGGGTGATACTGGGATGCAGACCTATCAGAATGGTATCGGGCCTGAGTTGGATGGTGTCGGTGATGCGATACTGGCCTGCGGGAAAATAAATGGTTTTGTGCTCGGCGATGGCCTTTTGCAAGGTTGCGGTGTCGTCTGTAGAGCCGTCGCCTGTGGCGCCTAAGGCCCGGATGTTGACCCAGGTGTTCATCGGAGGCAGGTCGCGCAGGTCGGATTTCACCGGCGGCAGAAGGGTGGGCAGCGGGACGGCGTCGAAGATGTTTTGAATGGCGGGAGTTGCACCGAGGTCTTCGAAATGCAGTCCGTGCGAGAAGGTTTTCACTTCATACATGGTTTGCGGGGCGGCGAATTGTTTGCCGCTTTCGCGCAGGGACGCAAATATCGGTACGCCGCGGCAAACCACGTTCTGCATGTTGATTTCCGTGCGCGGGCTGTTTTCTTCGCTGATGATTACTGCAGGCCCGCTAATGTTCTCGAAGCGCGCGTCTTTCACCCAAAGTTCGTCGAAATACCCGGGCTCGATGGAAATCGCCGTGGGGACATTTTTGAATTGCGGGCGAATAAGCGTCAGACCGGCTTCGCGCTCGCGAATGGCGGCTTCGCTTTGGCCCTCAAAGGTGCTGTCAATAATCGTGAATTGCCATCCCGGTGAGGGCTTGCGGGTCCAGATTCCATATTTGCCTCCGACAAAATGCAAATCTTTGGCGACATTGCCGCCATCGTGGATTCCTGCCAGTCCTGAACCGAGGCGGAAATTCATGTGCGCCAGGTAGCAGTGCTGCGCGTAATGCGCGCGGATTCCTACGGCGCCAGGATTGCCGTCCTGGATTTCGAGGTCAACATTGCTGATTGCGGAGTAGAAAGTGCCGGGGTTGGCGTCGGGAGGGGTAGCATTTGCTTTTCCATCGGAGCGAGTGCGCGAGAGGTTCCTCGTGGAACGGTGTCCGGCGAAGAAAATCATGTAGGACGGTCCGGTCTCGAAACCCGGTGTTGCGGCACCCAAAAGAATGGCGGGTCGGGTTTTTCCATAGCCAATGATGCGGATTCCCGGCCAGATGTAGATCGTGCGCGTGATTCGATACCGGCCGGAAGGCACAAAGAGGATGCCCTGATTGGTGGTTTCCTGGACCTTGTCGATGGCCTGCTGCAGCGCGTCGGTATCGTCGGCGATGCCATCCGCATGCACCGGGAATTTGTCAGGTGTGAGATAGACGGCGCTGGGATCGTCTAGGCGTTCGATGAAATAAGAGTTGTCGGAGGCCGGGGTTGCTTGTGGATACAGAAGTGCCGCCAAAGCAAGAAGTGTGGTCATCATATATGCGTCGCTAATTGTGCGCGTCTTCTTCCTGCTGCTGCTTTCCTGGCTCGAGGCGCATCTGCCGGTATGTGTCTCGAAGCTTTTCCTTCATGGCTTTGTATTTCTGATATTCCCCGAGTTCCCGATTGGCATCGTCGATGCGGCCCATTTTGCGGTATAGAGTGCTCAAACGAAAATGTGCCACCGCGCTTGTGGGATCCAGTTTCACGGCTTGTTCGAGCAGCGGCAGGGCTTTGTCGGGTTCATTCATGGTCATGGAGGTCTTGGCCAGACCGATCATGGCTTCGGGGTCGTTTGGCGCCATTTGCAGCGCCCGCTGGTAGTCTTCCGCCGCGGACTTTTGGTCGCCTTGCAGCGCGGCCATGTCGCCGAGCTTGCATTGGGCTTTTTCGTCGTGTGGGTCGAGAGCGAGCGCGGCTTGATATTCTTTCGCAGCTTCTTGGTGTCCACCCGGAGTGGCGGAGTTGTTGAGCATCTCGGCAAGCTCGAAATGCAGGCCGGAGGCGTTGGGATCGATTCTGAGAGCCTCGCGGTAATTGGCGATGGCTTCGTCGCTATGTCCCTGCCGCGCGAGTTCGTGCGCCATCATCTGGTGTGTGCGCGCGGAGTTTGGACCCGCCAGGATGAGCGTCAGCCGCGCATCATCGAGCAAGTCGGAGTAGATGCGATACGCGGTGTAGAGAATCTCGACGTTGGTCGGCTGCAAATCACGAAGAACGCTGACCGTGTCTGCGGCTTTCTGCAGGTCGCCTTGCGACGAATAGAGGTCGATCAACTCCTTGCCGGTGTCGATGCGGATTTTCTCTTCTTTCAGTTTGGGAAAGGATTTTTCCAGATCGGCCTGTGCATTGGTGACATCGCCGGTGCGCTTTTCTGCCATGCCAAGAAGGGCCTGAATTTTCCAGAGACTTGGCTCCAGCTTCAGCGCCGCGCGGAGATGGGGAATGGAATCGGCGTAGGCACCTTGAAAAAACAGCAAAACGCCGAGATTCCCGCGAGCATCGACATTCTTAGGATCCAGCGCCACGACGGCTTTGAATTCACCGATGGCCAGATCGGGCCGGTTCTCTCGCAGATCGGTTTGCGCCTGTTTCATATGAGATTCGATTTCTTGCTGCCTCGCCGGGCTAGCCTGACACCAACAAAGAGTGGGAGCCGTCAGAAAGCTGGCACCCAGCAAGACAATCGCATGTGTTCTTTGCATATCGCTAGTATACGGCTGGGGCGTTTGGCAGTCTGCGTCGCCCGGCAAGAAGAAAAAGAGAGGACGGTGGGGTGATCCGTCCTCTCCGTTGGCATGTGTGGCCTATGCTAGAACGAGAACAGCACGCTTAATTGAACGCCGTTAGAAGGATATCCGGCCGCTCAGTTGGGCCAACCGTGCGGCATTCGAGACGGCCGTGATGGTGGCCACGCCCGAACTACTCACGTCATTGTTCGGTAGTGAGAAGCTCGGATGGTTCATGGCGTTAACGAAGTCTCCGCGAATTGTGATCCCAACTCGTTCCTTGATACGCCAAGTCTTCGCCAAAGACAGGTTAATATCAGACAAGTGTGGCCCGAAGAGCGTGTTTCTGCCTAAAGTCCCGAATGACCCGTTGCCCTGCTCGGCCGGCGTCTCAAAGGCGGCAGGGTTGAACCAGCAGTTCACCGTTCCTACCTTCGCGCCATTGGGGCAGGTGCCTGCCGTGGGGGACAGATGCGGGATGGGGTTGGCAAACACGTTGCCGGCCTGCGAATAGTCGTTAACGCCGTTGTCCAACACCGTGAACGGAGTGCCGCTCTGCCAGATCCACGTCCCGGCCACGCGCCATCCGCCAAGCACAGCGTCAGCGATAGCATTGTTGTTCATATAGGTCTTGCCGATGCCAAACGGCAGTTCGTATGTCGCGGTCCCCTTAAACGCCCACGGGATGTCGAAGTTCGAGTTGCCGTAGTTAGCGGAGGGATTGTTTCCGATTTGCCAAACCTGTTGCCCGGCGGTGCTGCCCCATCCGGCCGAGTCCTGGTCATCCAGCATATGCGACCAGGCAAAGTTGCCATTGAAGGTCAGCCCGTAGGAATAACGCTTCTGCACCGAGATTTGCAACGAATCGTAGTTCGAGATGCTGTTGAAGTTTGAGCCAGAAAGGCTTCCAAACGCCGGATATGGACGCGCGCAAGTGCTGGGGCTCGCAGCGATGGATGCCGGTGTTGCCCCGTTACAGCCCGATATATCGTTCGCGTTCAGCAGGGCCGGGTTGGTGATTTGGTTCAGGTCGGTGAGATATTGCAGATTGAATCCGTGACTGCCGACGTAAGCAACCGACGCCATAAAATCCTTCGCGAACTGGTGCTCGACGGAGAGCGTCCATTCCCAGATCTCTCCCGGCCGAGTGGCGTACGGTAAGTAAGGTGGACTAAAGACGGGATTGGTGACGTAGGACGCCGGGTTCCTCGAGCCCTCAATGTAAGGCAGGGCGTTGGCCATCATCGCAGCGCTCGAGCTTAAATAGAGCGGGGTAGTGTTGCCGGTGCCGGCAATCCAGCCCGTGTCCCCCGCGGCCGCATTGGGGTCGCTGTTGCTGCCCTGGAAGGCATGGCCGAAGCCCATTTGCCCGCCGCCCTCACCACCATAAAGATCCATGCTGTAGTTATAGGCGAACAACCCTACACCGCCTCGGATGACGGTGTTGTTCTTGACCGACCAGGCAAAGCCTACCCGAGGTAGGAAGATGTCCCAAACCGGCTTCTGCAAGGTCGTTCGGTTATTCTGACCGGCAAACCATATCGAGCCCGCAGTGCCCGCGAAGGGGCCGGAGGTATTGATGAGTTTCTGGTCGAAATCGCCAAGGCGATTGGCTTCCTCGCTCATGCCCGTGTTCCCCGTCCAGCGCAAGCCGAGGTTCAGGGTGAGATTGGGCTTGAGTTTCCAGTCGTCTTGAATGAAGGCTTGCGGGCTCTTCATCCGCATGCCGGTTATAGTCTGATTCTCCGCGGACCAGGCATTGACGTTACCGAGCAGGAAATCCGCGAAGCCCGAGCCCGCGGTTCCGGTATTCAGCGTTCCGTTGGCATTTACGCCCGCGGTGTATTGTCCGCTAAAACCGTAGTTGCCGGCGCTGTTGGCGCCCCAAGCCGTGGTGTTGCCCTGGCTTATCAACAACTCAAACCCGAAATGCAGAACGTGCTTGCCGCGGATCAGCGTCACCACATCGGAGGGGTCAAACGAGTTCTCGATGTAAATGGCGTCCGTTGCGGGCGACAAGGTGCTTACCGGGTCCGGGCCGCCGAATTGACCATAAATGCTTGCGTTGCCGATGAAGGGGAATTGGTTAAAATGGGTACCTTGCAGGCCAAATTCCGCTGCGGGGTCCAACCCGAGGGACTGGGAAATGAACCAGTTGCCTTGCCTGGTATAACCAAATCTAAATTCGTTCAACACCGTTGGACTGATCGTCCACGTGTCGGTGACCTGCGTGTTGTAACCGTCCACGTCCCCGCTACCGCAATTCAGCGGGCAGGCGAACAGACCGTTGTCGACCCCGGGGTTGTTCTTGTTGCTAATTGAGAAGAAGATACGGTTCTTGTCGCTCTGGTTGTAGTCCAACCGCCCAAAATATCGGTTAACCGGGGCGGGAGTGATCTGCGAGAGGAAGAGGTTATTTGTACATTGGTTCTGGTACGGAGGGGCCGCGCATGTTCCTACCCCTTGCGGTGCGGTGGGCCAGCCATATTTAGAAGCTATAATCTTAGCCGACACGGGGTCGAGCCGGTCCGCCGGGATTATGTTATCGGGGAACTGCGTCCGGCTCAATGTCGCGCCCGACCCGGTTGTGGTGAGCGGGTCATAGATGGGGTACATACCGGAGAAATTACCCTGCTCCATGGCGACCGTGGGAACGGTAACGAAGCCGCTGTTCGAGCTGTTATTGACGATCCTGTCTACGTCGAAGAAGAAAAAGAGCTTTTTCTTGATAATGGGCCCACCGACGGAGCCACCATACTGGTTGTACCGCAAATACGGCACTTGATATGCTGGGTTACTAATTTCCGGCCCGCTCGGGTTCAGGGGGTTTGTAATCAAGGGAGGCGCCTGGCCATTGAAATAGCCCTTGGCGTTTAGGGCGTTGTTCGAGAAATACTCATAAGCGGACCCATGCCAATCGTTGGTTCCACTCTTGCTGATCTGGTTGAATACGACGCCGCCCATGCCGTATTGCGCCGAGAAGGAAGAGGTGTTGATCTGAACCTCCGAGATGGTCTCCAAGATCTCATCGTCGTTGTTGTAGCTCGCCGGCAATACCGTGCTGGCCCCGTCCTGAAGGAAGTTGCTGAAGTTCGGCAGGTTGCCGTTGATAGAAACCGCGTCGCCGGCATTCCAAGCGCCGCCGGCCTGCGAGACCCGTCCGTTTGTCGTGCCTCCAGCGCCCGCCAGATAAATGTTGAAAGAAGCCCAGTCGGCGCCGGTGATCCCTGACCCAAACTGGGGCAGCTCTATCAGGCTTTTGGAATCAAGAGTGGAAGCCTGCTGGCCGCTTTCGGTCTCCAGGAGCGGCGCGGCCGCGGTGATGGTCACCTCTTCCGATATCGCGCCAACTTGCAGGGTGGCGTCCTCGGTTATTGTATCCACCTGCAGTATGATCGGGCCGATCTCCAATTTCTTGAAGCCCGCCTTCTCGAAGCCGACTTTGTAAGTTCCGGTACTCGTCGAGACGGAATCATAGAATCCGTCGCCATTGGTGACGAGCACCGTCCCCACTCCCGTATCAATATTTTGCAGCGTCACCGTTACACCCGCCACAACAGCGCCGGACTGATCCCTCACCGTGCCGCGAATTTCACCGGAATTTCTGTTCTGTGAAAGGGCCGGTTTGGCTAGGCAGACCAAAACGCAAAGTGCTAGTGCGAGACGAAGTACTGTCCTCATTTATTCCTCCAACAAATGAAAACCCTTCCTCGACAAGGAAACTTAGCAGTAGATTTTCCACTTGAAATTTGCATTTGCACCGACCATCGGCAAAGGACAAACCTCCACCAGTGACCCAGCTCACCCGTCAATCCGGCTCGGAGGGCCGAGCGAAGCACCATTTACCGTTTTGGAACGTCCTAATATCGATGTATTACATTGGCTGCATTACAGACCTTCCCGAAAAGGTTGTCAAGCAAAAAATGTGGTTATTTGAATGAAGTCAAACGATTGTCTAGCAAGCTGCGGAAATCTCAGAGAATTGGAGCCAGATTGGCCTTTTCCCATTGCATTTCGAGTGAAATGGGGATTAGCCTGTTAACAAACGTTTGTCTATACATGGAAAAATGTACGCGCGCGACAACTGAACCCTGTTCATTTCAGTGACTAACAAGCGGAGGGCTGATACAAAAAACAACCTGGGGAGTCTCTGCGGTCCCCCGCCGCGTGTCCAGCAGTCGGTTTCAAATTCACTGGATTTTGCGTTCTTTCTCTTCACTCGGGAAGCAAGCAAGACGGCTTACCCGTTTTTCGGAATGTGGCCTAAATGTAGTCGATTGAGGGCGCTTATGACAACGAAAGGTTTTAAGCTAGGATGAGTTCAACTGACCACCCAAAGGAACCAAATGGCACTGCTGCGCCCTCGAGCAAGGAAACCCACACCGAGTCATTGACAGTACGCGGGGAGAGCTTTCCGCAGTTTGATGAAAACGTGACGAGCATGGACAAAACGAAAAGGCACCGGCAAAAGAAACTCAAGAGCAGAGAGCCGATTGGGCTGAAGAAACTCGCAGCCTACTTGGGTCTGGACCCCGCGACTGTATCGGTCGTTCTCAACGACGTCCCGGGGCGATCGATACCGCAGGCGACGCGCGACCGCATCAAAGCTGCGGCAAAGAAGTTCAACTATCAGCCGAGCCTCCTGGCCCGATCGCTTCGCAATCGCCGAACGTTTACTATCGGTGTTTTGGTGCCCGAATTGGGAGACGGGTATCACACGCGAGTTATGAATGGCATCGGCGACCACCTCATGGAATCAGGATATTTCTATTTCACCGCTCATCATCGGCATCGGAAAAATCTGATCGAAGAGTACTGCCAAATGCTTCTCGGGCGTGGGGCGGAAGCACTTATTACGATTGACACGGCCCTAGAGCACAACTTTTCTGTGCCGGTAGCGGCGATCGCCGGACATCGAGCGATCATTGGAGTCACGAATATTGCGCTGGACCATCGGTTCGCCGCCCAATTAACACTGACGCATCTATATTCGCTGGGACACCGGGACATCGCATTCATACGAGGTCAACCATTCAGTTCGGACTCCGCCGAGCGATGGAATTGCATCGTGGCCGCTGCTAACAACATTGGCATAACCATCCAGCCGGAACGCGTCGCGCAGCTCGATCGCGACATTTCCTCTCCTGAGCTTGGCTATCCCGTCGTCCAGCAACTTCTTTCTAACGGGCTGAATTTTACGGCGCTGGTTGCATTTAATGACATGTCTGCCCTTGGAGCCATCCGGGCGCTTCAGGACTTCGGATTGAGCGTGCCCGGCGACGTGTCTGTAATCGGATTCGACGATATCAATGTAGCGGCGTTTAGTAACCCAAGACTGACAACCATTCGCCAGCCTCTCTCGACGATGGGTCGGATTGCCGCACAATGCGTCCTTAGCCGGCTCAACGGGTCGGAGCCCTTTCGGAAGCTCATTCTGGTGGAACCTGAACTCGCGATCCGTGAGTCGACCCGTGCGATTGATGGGAACGTGCGTGCAGAGACCAGAAGAAAAAGCTGAGTTTCCAGGCGCCACTCTCGGTAGACACGCTGCAGCGCCAGTAGAATGGACGCTGGACTGAGATCCAGGTGTTAGCAAGGAGATTTCTGTGAATCGTAGACGTGGCTTTTTTTTGTTGTGTGCACTCTTGATATTCCCGTTCATCTCATCGAGCGCCCAGCAACCGCGGGACGCCGGGCTCTGGTTGACGACTGCGGATCGGTCTTCATTGTTCGCTCTCCAGACAGTCCCCCTGCAGTTCTCTGATTCCCGCGATGCGTTTCCCGTCGTCGACGTGAACGACATGGAGCAGTATCAGCCCATCGACGGCTTCGGTCTTGCTCTAACAGGCGGGAGCGCGCAACTTCTTATGCGTATGGAACCTGCTCAGAGGACATCCTTGCTGAAAGAACTTTTTGCAACCCAGGAGGACGATATTGGCATCAGCTACCTGAGAGTAAGTATCGGCGCCTCCGATATGAATGACCATGTGTTTTCCTACGATGATTTGCCGGCAGGAGAGATCGATGTGGATCTGGCCAAATTCAACCTGGCCCCCGATCGCGCTGACGTGATCCCTGTCCTGAAAGAGATTCTGGCGATCGACCCCCGGATCACGATACTTGGCTCTCCCTGGTCTGCTCCAGCCTGGATGAAAACGAACGACAACTCGAAAGGAGGCAATCTAAAGCCCGAGTATTACGGCGCTTATGCGAAGTATTTGGTGAAGTATATCGAAGGCATGAAAGCCGAAGGCATCACGATCGGCGCCATCACAATCGAGAATGAGCCTTTGAACCCGAAGAACACGCCGAGCATGGTGGTGTTCGCACCGGAGGAGGACGCCTTCATCGCAAAGTATCTCGGACCCGCGTTTCAGAAGGCTGAAATCCATACAAAGATACTCTTGTACGATCACAATCCCGATGTTCCATCGTATCCTCTGTCGATCCTTGCGGACCCCGATGCCAGCAACTATGTCGCGGGCACCGCCTTTCACTTGTATGGTGGAGAAACCTCTACTTTGAAGAACGTGCATGATGAATATCCGAACAAGAATTTATACATGACCGAGCAGTGGGTAGGGGGGCGCCCGGGCGGACCGCTTGGCATTGCTGCGGCTGTTAGCAGCGTGCTGATCGGCGCGGCCCGGAACTGGAGCCGCAACGTACTCCTCTGGAACCTTGCCGCCGACCCGAATTATGGGCCGCATACAGATAACGGCGGATGCACGATGTGCCAAGGTGCGCTCACTCTCGACGGCAATAATGCAACTCGCAATTTGGCTTACTACGCGCTCGCGCACTTTTCGAAATTTGTGCGGCCCGCTTCTGTGCGGGTCGGGTCGAATGATCTCGAGCAACTGTCGAATGTAGCCTTTCTCACCCCTGACGGGAAGATAGTGCTGGTCGTATCGAATACCGGCAACTTCTCGAAAACCTTCGATGTGAGATATCACGGCAGATCATTCACCACGACCCTGCCCGAAGAATCCGTGGGAACGTACGTCTGGTAAACGGGAAGCGGGGTTCGAGGATGTGCGCTCGCGAGAAAAATTTGTGCCATCTTGGGGGTTCACCCCACTGGCGTCGGAATTCCGAACTAATTTCGCGGGCGGATTGGCTCTGACGCACGAAATGTCTCTCCCATGTTATGCCAAGAGGGACAATCGCAATATTTTTGCCTTCTGTCGCTGGACTACAATGATCCCTTTGTAGGCGGGGAAATGACGCCTGACTTCGATTTACTTACGAGCGGAGAGAATTGCGGCAACAACGGCAATGATCGCTTCTCTTCTAGCAGTTTCCGTCGGGAGACCCAGCATGATTCAACGCCCTATACCGATCGCTGTAATAGAGGCATGTGACAAATTCATTTCTGATGCTGAGGCGCGCGCCCTCCGTGAACCGACCGTGTATAAATATCACCTTCTGTTTCGTCAGCTCCAGGATTTCTCTTCCGTATACGGCCTCGCATCGATGGTGGATTTTGATGTGCATTGGGTGCGGCGATTCCGTGCTTCGTGGCCAAACAAGAATATTGCCGCGCGCAAGAAATTGGAGGCGCTTCGCGCATTCTTCCGCTTCGTACACGAAAGTGGATGGATCCTGACGAATCCGGCCAGCCGGCTGAAACCGCCGAAGATCACCGAACCTCCCACTGCACCTCTCATGAAGGGGCAGGTGGACAACATTCTTAAAGCTTGTGACGTATATCCGGACAAAGCCAATGCGGTTCGTCTCAAAGCGCTTGTGCTTCCTTCGGTATAGTGGTTTGCGAATCAGGGACGCGGTGACAGTTCCACGCAATCGAGTCCAGGGGGACAACAGGCACACCGGTGTACTGCCCATTGCCACCTGTCGTGATGAATGCGCTGAATGCAATTCCCGACAGCACGTATTATTTTTGGACAGGAATTTCGAAGCCAAAAAGTGCAGTGGGCGATTGGCAAAGCAGTCTTAAACGGCTCTTCGAACTCGGTGGCGTTCCTGACGCACGCGCGCACCGTTTCCGCGACACATTTTCCGTTGAGCTGTTGCTCGCCGGCGTACCGATAGAGCGTGTATCGATTTTACTCGGACATCAGAGCGTGCGTATTACGGAGAAGCATTACGCGCCATGGGTGAAAGGCACGGCAAGAGCAGTTGGAAGCCGATGTGAGTCGCACCTGGCCGGAGGAGAAACTGCAACAAGAGGTACACGGCGGGTACACGGGAGAACCAGCGCAAATAATTCCTTCCAAATCAAGGCGAAAGAATGGTGGAGGCGGGGGAGTCGGAAAGCAACACGGTACTGATACCACGTAACTTAACTTACTGATTGCGCGTACCGCGCTTGCCGCTGACACGGCTCGAAACGCCTTCACTCGCTACAACTCCGCTACAATTTCTGTCGCCGCTTGTCCTCTGTCCTCAGACCCCCGTCTTCCTCACAAACGCCGGCGGCTCGCACGGTCCTTTCTCTTCAGGCAAACCCACCATCAACGCATCCAGATCGCGGCGCAAGATCACACGCCTATTCCCGGCCCATCGATACGGCAGCACGCCAGATCGCAGGCGGTCAATAACCCAGGCTGGCATGGAGGGGCATGAGTCCGCGCATTACGTTGGTTTTATTTTAGCGAGTCAGGTGGTGTTTTGGCAGCTTTTGGTGGCGCTGCAGGCTCGACTCTCCGCTCCAGTTTCAAGCCGGGGCCCGGGTCTTTAGGCGCGTCTTGACTTTCCCACATCCATAAACGTGCCTCATTTGGCTCCTTAAGCTGTACGCGGAACTTTTGGTTGGGGCCGAGTTCCGCGCAGTTGTGACATTTGTGATGCTGGAGTTCAAATGTAAGAATGTTCCCTTCCACGTGTGGGAGCAGCAGCGGTGCAGGGTTTCCGCCCCTTACGTGCCAGGGCTCACTGGGGTCACTGCGTTCTTGAAAATAGAAAAGCATCGTGCCGCTGACCTTACCGCTGGAATTGTCAATCTTTAGTTCGATTGCCGGGAGGTCATTCATTTTCCCTTCCCAGGTTCCGTCGATCGAGGCTGTCTGCGGCACTGTCGGCGCGGCCTGGGCGACAAGAGGCGACGGCCCGGCAAGAATCGTTGCAATTGCCAACCCTACGACGAGCGATACCCGAAAAGCCTTCATGGCGCACCCCGTTGTTCCCTGGTCCGATCCTACTCCACCCTTGTCACTTCCTGTCAATTCCGGTAAATTCGCGTAACTGAACATTAGAATCTGAGTCTAACGTTTACCGGGCCCTTGCCAGGAGTGTCCGCTTCAGGTTGCTTAACTTCGTTGCGAACTGAACATTATTCGTAACGCAGCGCGACCATGGGATCGACGCGGGAGGCGCGGCGCGCGGGAATCCAACAAGCCGCTAGCGCGGCGGCTAGCAGAATGGCCGCTACAGTGCTAAAGGTCAATGCATCGTAAAAGCTCACCCCAAAGAGCATGCTAGCCATTAGGCGGCCCAGCAGACCGGCAGCGAGCAGGCCGGCAACGACGCCAAAAGCAGCCATCTGGCCGGCTTGTCGCAGGACCATGGTGACAACTGTGGAGCGCTCGGCTCCCAAAGCCATGCGAATCCCGATTTCATGGGTCCGTTGCCCCACAATGTAAGAAATGACGCCGTAAATCCCGACGGAGGACAACACAATCGCGAGAACCGCAAAGACGGCGAGTAACGACATGGCAAAACGTTTGGTGGCCAACGAGTCGGAGATAATGCCATTCATGGATTCCACGTCGTAAACCACGGCGTCGCTGCTGACGATTTGCATCGCGCGGCTTAAAGAAGGCGCAACATCGGTTTGTGCATAGCTGGTTCGAACCATGCCGTTCGCGCCTCGGTCGAAGGCGGAGAGCAGGGAATCGGGCATTTGCTCGATCGAGAAATAGCATTGCGCCTGAATCGCGCTGGTTGCATCGGAGTCCAGGCCCCACTGGTTTTGGTGGCCGGCGATTCCGACAACTTCGGCGGTTTGATTGAGGATCGCGAAATTAATGTGTTTGCCGATGGGATCCTCATTGCCGAAGACCTGTTTTGCGAAACGCTCGTCGATGACAATCACGAAAGGCGCGCCTGAGGTGTCCGACTGCGTGAGAAACCGGCCGCGCTTCAGCGGAATTTTCATCACTTTGAGATAGTCCGGCTGAATCGAGAAAAACAGGGCCAACTTCATGTCCGCTTGCGATGCGGGTTTGGCTTCTCCTTCCAACCAGAACGGAAGCTCCGAATCGGTGTACATGGGAGTCGAGCCGCCTGACAGCGACACGGATTCCACCCCGGGAACTGCGGCGATGGCGTCGTGTATCTGGCGATAGGATTGACGAATGGTGTCGGGAGTAGCGCCCAACGGTTGCGCCGTAGAGAAACTGAAGAAGGCTACGTGATTAGGATCGAAGCCGGGATCCACGCCCCAGATTTTGCCAATGCTGCGAATCATCAAGCCGGCGGCAACTAGCAAAACCACCGCGAGGGCCATCTCCATGGCTACAAACGTGCTTTGTGTGCGATGGCGCGCCCCACTCAGGCCCCGGCCACTCTCGCGTAGAGTTCCTTGAATGTCGCTACGCGCGCTCTTGAATGCCGGAACCAACCCAAACAAAATTCCGGCGAGCACCGAAGCGCCAAACGTCAACATCAAAACTCGAGCGTCCAGATGAATTTCGTCGGAACGCGGCAGCGCTTCGGGCAACCATTTCAGCGCAGCTTTTGTGCCCCAGGCGGCCATCAGCGTACCCAAGGCGCCGCCCATCAGCGCCAACAAGACGCACTCCGTCAGAAGCTGTCGAACAACGCGGCCAATGCTGGCGCCCAGCGCGTTTCGAATGGCAAATTCGCGATTCCGCCCCGTGGAACGAGCCAGCAACAGATTGGCGACGTTGACGCACGCAATGAGAAGCACAAATCCGACAGCCGCAAGCAACATGAGCAAGAATGGCTGGATGTCACCGACCAAATTTTGTTTTAACGGAATAAGCGTGATGCCTTGCCCCTTGTCGATCTCGGGATAGACTTCCGCGAGGTGACTGGCCACTCCGTCCATATCCGATTTAGCTTGTGCCAACGATACCCCCGGTTTTAGCCGTCCCACTGCGTCCATGCCCATCCCAGTGCGGCGGTCGCGGAACAACGGGTTGTTCCACTGTCCGAGGGGGACGTACACTTCGGCTTTCGAGTGGTAGTTATCATTTTGAAAGTGAAACGCGGCAGGGATCACACCAGTGATGGTGTACAGATTGCCATCAAGCGTGATGGATTTGCCGGCGATGTCCAAAGCAGATCCGAACTTGCGCTTCCATAGACCTTCGCCGATCAGGGCTACGCGCCCCGCGCCGAGTTGATCTTGTTTTTCCTCGAAGTTGCGGCCGATCATCGGGTTCATGCCGAGCAGCGGGAAAAATGTGGCGGAAACCATGTTGGCGTCCACGCGCTCGGGCTCGCCCATGCCGGTCATGGTGAAGGTCTCTCCGCGGAAAGCCGCCAGCGATGAAAACGAATGGTTCTGACGCGACCAATCCAGAAAATTGGGATAAGAAATGGAAAATTTGTCGAACTGAGCGGATTTGGCGAACAAGGCCACCAAGCGGTGCGGTTCAGCGTAGGGCAAGGGATTCAAAAGCACGCCATTGACCACCGAAAACAAAGCCGTATTGGCGCCAATGCCGATGGCGAGAGTCAAGATAGCGATGACGGCAAATCCTGGCGATTTGCGCAACATGCGCATGCCGTAACGCACATCTTGCCGGAAATGGTCCCACCATAGCCACCGCCCGGATTCGTAAAAACGTTCTTTGGCTTGCGTGACATTGCCGAAGACGCGCCGCGCGGCAGCCCACGCGTCCTCTTCACTCAGACCTAGTCCTTGCTGGCGTTCGAACTCAAGGTGTAAGTGGGCGTCAATCTCCGCGCTAAAGTCATCCACTTTACGTTTTCGTCCGCACATGGCTGTTAACCTCCCAGTGGTTCTGACCCGAGGATCCGGCCGATGGCTTTGGCCAGCCTCCTCCACTTTGTGGTTTCTTTGCCAAGTTGTTTGTGGCCCGCTGCGGTTAGCGTGTAGAAACGAGCCTTGCGGTTATTGGTAGAGGTTCCCCACTTCGCTGAAATCCATCCTCGCTCTTCCAACCGTTGGAGCGCGGGATAGAGAGCGCCATGCTCCACCAGCAGCTCTTCGTCGGAGGTCTCCTGGATGGCGCGAGCGATCCCTTGGCCGTGCTGCGGTCCAAAGATCAATGTGCGCAGGATCAGCAGGTCCAACGTGCCCTGCAGCAATTCGAGCTTTTCTCTGTCCTTTTGGGTAGACATGTAACCCGAGTATCTATCCGCTTCAGGTAAGATGTCAACCCAACAATCCATCGAGGTATCGGGCTCACAGTCCCGCGACGCGTGGGACAACTCGCACCAGAAACATTGAATCTGAGAGCCGAGGCAGGGTTATATGGGTATGAAATCGTCCTGGCGCATAGGCAGCGTAATCGTGTTGACCTTCACCGCTTTAGTTTCCAGCGGACGTCGGGTTAGCTCTTCGCTGGCCCAGACAAGGCCACCAGAATCTGAGATTCGGCCATTCATAGGAACATGGACGGCTGTCCATACCGGAACTCCGATTATTGTTTTGCATTTGCGCTCGGAGAAAGGTGAACTTGTCGGCGACGTCCAAGTATGCAGCTATAGTGTGAATACGGACACCACAGGCACGGTCGACGTCGTCACTGATCCGACTCTTTCCAAGAGTCTTCCCATCAACAACATCAAGGTTTCGGGTAGGTCAATGTCCTTTAATTGGAAGGACCCGGATGGCGATAACGACCATTGGAGACTGGAATTGACGGGGAAAAATGACGGACAAATAGTTTGGGTCGATTTGCCGAGCGACGTTAAGGTCCAGCCGATTCCAGTGAGCAAAACTATTGCCAAGTCTTGATTTGTCGCCTAACCGGTAACTTGGTTCCCAGTACTTGATTTATTGCAGAGTGATTCGTCTCCTCTCTGTGTCGTCGGTATTCGTGACGGGCAGATCACTGTGCAGACGACGGACGGGCGTAGTCGTGCCCTTTACGATGCCCAGAGCCTGCTGGATTAAGTGCCGATTCTCGTGGCCCCGCAGATGGTGGGACGACTTGCGTTCTAAGAAGTAGCGTCCCAAGAAGCACCCCAAGATTTCCGAACGGCGGCTTCTAACTGTTCCTGTCGCGCCTTCACCCACGGGGAATAATGTTTTTCAGTGACCTTCGTGGATTGATGACCCAGCAGCACGCTCACTTGCTCCAACGGGACGCCAGCCAGAAGGAGTTCCACAGCAAACGTATCTCGCCAGCGGTGCATGTGCCCGTTCACCACCTTCGCGAGTTCGTACAACTTTTTGTAAGCGCGTTGGTAATCGCCCAAAGAAGATTTCTTCGTGCCGCGACCCGACCAAAAGTAATAGTGGTCGGTTTTGATCTCTGCCAACGCATCAAGCGCCGTTTGCGGTAAGGGGATGCGTACGTCAGTTCCCGTCTTAGCGGTTCGTAGCACCAGCACCAGCACGCCGTTCTGGATGCGGTGCTTCGAGAGGGTGACGGCGCCTGTGGCTCTCAAGCCCGAGTAGCGCAACAACAAGGTCAACGCACGTAATCGAACGGCATTCTTTTTGTTTGGGTAAACATCACAGGCGTCGAGAACGCGCTGAACTTCGTCCTTGGTGTAAGGAAGTGTGGGTGGGTCATCCACTTTGGGCGGCTTGATTACTCTAGCGGGGTTGGTCGGCAACCACCCAGACTCGTGGACAAAACGGAAAAACGTCTTCAACGCTTCCAATTTCTTCCGCGCACTGAAATTCTTGTTGGGCCATGAGTCACGAAATGCTCGCAACGTCTCTATGTCGCACTCTGTTATGTACCGCAGTCCGTTCTCCGTCGCGAACGTCCTCAACCGCTGGAACAAAAGTTTGTACTTGTACACGCTGGGCGCTCTCAATCCACGCGCCTCCGCGTCACGGATAAAAAGGTCGGTGGCTTCCTCAATCGTCTTAGCGGCCGACTCCGGCTTACCACTGGCTTCCAAATCTTGTGCCAGTTTCTGCGCCGTATCCCAGTTTCTGGTTTTCAACGTCTTGTGGTATCGCTTGCCCGACAGGTGCCGTCGTAGTGGACGTGCCGAGGGCAGTGGGTGTCACTCGCCCATCGCTATTCGGGCGCGAATTTGTGGCACCTTCAATCCCGCCAAATCTGCGGCTGGTTGTAAGGTTAGGAACTCGCTCACGGCGGGGAATTTTATCGCACGTTTGCGTTGCGCCAGCGACGGCGCAGTCGAAGGAAGGCTTTTTCAGTCCCACAATTTTGCTACAATTTCTTTTTGATCTTCAAATACCGCATAAACACTGGCAAAACACTGGTGGAGGCGGGGGGAGTCGAACCCCCGTCCGAAAAGCGCTACGCCACGGAGCCTACATGCTTATCTCAGTTCATTTGTTTCGCCAGCCGCGCTTGGAACGAGCAAGAAACGCCGCCGGCTAGTCCGATGGTTCTCGCCCAAGCCTTACGGACCGAAAGGCTCAAGCCAGCTCACTGTATGACGCTTCTTGCCGGGCCCATGAGCAAAGCCCGGGGAAGCGTGTGCTTAATTAATTAAGCAGCAAGTGCCAAGTTGTTGTTGGCAGTTCTAGTTTCCGACCAGTTACGGGCGGTTGGCCCCCGGCATGCCTCCGGGACGCGACAGCTTCCGTCGAAACCGTGTCGCCCCCTGAAGCTTCTATTTTACCACGCCATCCGCCTCTCAAGTGTCAGCATCGGTTTCAACGCGGTCCCTTCGTCGTGCCAAGGCATCCAGGAACGCAGTGAGCTTTGTGTAGGGAGGAAACATCCGTTATCTAATGTTTCCGGGTCTCGTCCTGATATTGTTCGCATTGCTGTCCAGCGCAAAATCAGGTCAGCAGCCCAGCGGATGCAGGTTCAAATGTGGACATTTTTGAGGTTTGCTCCTTGAATCCGCCACGTAAGCTAATTCCGGTTTTGCAGAAAGATTTGAAGGACGGAATCGACAAGCCCAAAATGATTCTCTTCGAAGATTTCAAGAATGACGTAACCACTGCCGCCCGCCAGGCAAAGAAGCAAACCCCAGCGCAGAAGTCGCACCCTTAAAACTCACCAGCTGCACCGTGCCTATTTTACAGGCCGACCATTCCTATGATGTCGGCATACAATCCTCCTATGTCTATTTTTCTCCAACGCGCCACCGCCGACGACTTCGACACGCTTCTTATTCTAATGAGCCACATGCAGGCCGAAGATCCGTGGTCTGAACCTTTCGACCTCACTACGGTCCGCAAGAATCTGGTCGAGCTTCTCGACAATTCCCGCTACGGCCTCGTCTATCTGGCCCGCGATCAGAAAACCGCTATCGGTTACCTGGTTGTCTGCTTCGACTTCAGCCTGGAATATCGTGGCAAAGGGGCATGGATCGATGAGCTTTTCGTCGAGTCGTCACACCGGGGGCAGGGAATTGGCACACAACTTCTCGACCTGGCCGAAATCGCCGCGCGCGAAAGCGGCGCTGAATTTCTTCACCTGGAAGTAAACCACGGCAATCGCGCCAACGAACTCTACCGCCGCCGTGGCTTCGTCGACCACAACCGCTATCTCATGACCAAGCCCCTGAATCCTGGCGCATAATCCGGCAACGGCAACTCTCGCCGCAACGCGCCCTATCGCGCGTCAACCGGAAGGTGCGCGAATGTATCGCGAGCGCGTTCGAATCCAAGGGGCTTCACGTGCACCGAACCTTGAAACGGCCGGGCAATATCCCCAATTGCCACCAGCGTCAGCGTGACCAAGAGCGTCAACAAGAACACCTGCACCAGGTGCAGCCTGAAATTTTCAGTACCAAATAAAGACGCCGAAAAAATCGTGATCCCGCCCCCCAGGATCATCACCAACCACAGAATGCCTGGTAGCTTCGATTCGCTCTCCAGTTGCCGCAGGCGCCGGTACTGCGTCATTCGGGAAATTTCCGTCAACGTAAGATTCATGCTCGTCTGTTCCGCAAAGGTCACCGGCTTCGCCTGTACCACGGTAATCCACAATTTTTCAACAATTGCATTCCCTGCCTCGCTTATCTCCCCTCGATACATCGCCGGCCATTCCTGATCGGCGACCACCACTGCGTACTCCCGTGCCAGGCGATGAACCTGTTCCTGCTGCGCTACGGGCAGCCCGTCCGCCAACCGGAATACGTTCACCAGGCAGTTCGCCTCGTTGTCCGCGTTGATTCCGGCTGCCTGGAACGTGGTCCAAACCGCATACAACATGAATCCCATGATTACCGCATAGGTCGTGCCCAGTATGCTGACCTGCCAGCCGATAATGTCGTTGTGGAGTCGACGGTTCGCAGCTGGCCAAACTCGTTGCAGGATCCAGACGAAAATCAGAGCCAGCAGAACGCAGGTAACAATAATCACAATATCCTGGGTGATGGTTAGCATGACCGCCTCATCCTATCGTGTTTGCACCTTGCACGGAATCCATCCCCGACCGCGCCCCTACTAGCTACTCTTAGGGCAATTTGCGACCTTCCAGGGTGCCCTCTGAGCACGGATTGGGCACAGCGCCACCCGCAGACCGTTGACGCCCCACCCCCCACCCCCCCAAAATGGCAAAACAGGGGAAATTGCGGCAAAAGACCCCTAAAACAGGTATGCCACCAGAACCGAACGCAGTTGAACAAGCGGTTGCCCGAGCGCTCCGAGACAATCTCGAAGGTATCCAGCGCTCCGGCGTCGAACTGCAGCAGGCCATCAATGACGTGGTCGCGGCTTGCTCCAGCAGCAGGCCCACGAACGCCCTGCCGCCGCTATTGCGCGCGCAGACTTTCGCCGCCTCGCTGTCCGCTGCACTCGATGTCCTTTCCCGCTTCGTTGCTTTGTCTCTGCAGCCCGGACCGCGTAGCCCGCTCGAAGAGAAGATTACCCAAGCCATCGGCCTCCAGACGCCCGAAGCCCCCGCCGCTCCGGTTCGGCCCGTTCCCCATGTGCCCGTGCCGCAAGCGGCCGCCCTCGCTTCCGCGCCATCGGTACCTGTGGAGCCCGCGGTCCAGGACTTTTCGCCCACGGAGTCGCCGAAGATTCCGGTAGAATTGGAACAAGCGGAAATCTCCCTTGCCGCCGACGCGGAATTTGACATCAACCGGTTAACTCCTGAAGAACAGGAGCTTCACCGTCGTGCAAATCGCGTGGCCAAAGTTTCGATGCAGGATATTAAAATGTTAAGGCCGGAGCAGGTCAAGCTCGGCCGCGAACAGAAAGATATCTGCACCAGATTGAAAGACGACATTGAGAAGGCTCACAGAGAATACGATCGTAGATTTAAACCCATCATGGACCACCCAGTGGATTACTTCTATCGCTGGGCGGTGGAAATTCTCGCCGACGGAGATGCTGCTGCGCTCGGCGATTATCCCTACGCCGCGGCAGGAAAGTCGCACTAGCTCGCACAATGTTTTTTCTCGCGCTCTGACCTTCCTCGCTTGCGCCGCACTGCTATCCCTCGCTGGTTTGGCCGCCAACGCGCAGACTTCCACGCACAAGAAAAAGTCGCCTCGCCCGCACTCGCCCGCCTGCCAGACCGGATGCAAACCGGATACGACCGCGCCTGCTCTGGATTCTTCCACGCCTGAGGACGCCGCTGCTCAACAGGAATTAGCGCCGCTCGCGCGCAACCTTCATCACGGCACTACGGCTGACTACGACAAGCTCGCCGCTTTCGCGAACAAACATGCCGCCAGCGTTTGGGGGCAGCGTGCTGCTCTCGCTCTAGGCTACGACGATTACTCCAAGGCGCGCTTCCTGCAAGCGCTCGCATGGTTTGAGAAGGCCAAGGCCGATCCGCTCCTCGGCGAGTACACGCTCTTCTGGACCGCGCAAACCGATCGTGCTCTGCACAAGAATGGCGAAGCCGCACAGGAATTCGCAGCCTTACTGCAGGATTATCCGGGAACGGTCATAAAGGAACAGCTGCTTGAAGCCTACGTCCCCACCACCATCGATGTCGGCCGCCCGCAGGAAGGGTTGGAAGCCCTCGCCGCGTATGCTGCCACTTCTTCGAAACCGGCGCTGATTCTTGATCGTGCGCGCGCCCACGAATCCGCTCGCAAACTGGTAGATGCCGTCAAGGACTACCAGATGCTCTATTACAAATTCCCGATGTCCGATGAAGCCAAAGATGCCGCGCTCGCCCTTCCGCGCCTCAACAAGCAACTCGGCAAAGAATTCCCGTACGCCACGGCCGATCTTCAGGACGGGCGCGCTGAAAATTTCTACGATGCCCACAAATGGAAAGAAGCGCGCGTGGAATACGAAAAACTCGCGGCCATGCTCAAGGATCCCGCTAATCCCACGCGCCAGCGCGCCCTTATAAGGGCCGCCGAAAGCCGCCAGCATCCGAAAGCTAGGCCTTATCTCCTTGCAAATTTGAACACCAGTGATCCAGAGGCCGATGCCGAGCGCCTCTTTCACCTTTCCCAGGCCTACCGCTCCGAGAAAAAAGAAACGGAGATGCTCACAAACATCGAAAAGGTGGCCGAAAAATATCCGCAGAGCCACTGGACCGAAGAATCCCTGATGGCCGCGGGCAATTATTATTGGGTGTTGCTCGATCGTACCAAGGCTGCTCATTATTACGAGCGCGTCCTCGAGAATTTCCCGAGCGGCAAGAACGCCTACAGCGCCGAATGGCGCATCGCCTGGGTTGCGTATCTCGAGCGTCAGCCATACGCCGACGACAAGATAAGCGTTTTCCTCCGCAAATATCCTGTGTCCGGCGGCGCCGTGAATGCTCTCTACTGGCTGGGCCGCAACGCCGAGCGCAGCGGTAATCCCGCACACGCCCGCGCTTATTTTGAAAAAACTGTCGATCGTTTTCCCACCAGCTATTTCGCCGACGCCGCTCAAGTTCACCTGGACAAACTTGGGCCGGGCGCTGAAGAAGCTCCCGATTTCCTGGCGCAGCTTCCGCCGGCCCCGCCGCTGCACCCGTTCGACGAGCCCATCGCCCCCAGCGTTCTCGATCGCTGGAATCGCGCGCAAGCTTTACGCACCATCGCTTTCGACGCTTCCGCCGAACTCGAACTCAAATCCGCCTATGCCGCCACCGCTTCTCCGCGTTTCCTGGTGGAAGCCGCGCAAGCCGCGTTCGATCAGGGCCACTTCGCGGCGGGCATGAACTATGGCCGCCAGGCCGTCTCCAGCTTTGACTCGCGCAAGTTTGCTGAAGTCCCGCCAAATGTCTGGAAAGTGCTATTCCCGCTGCCCTACGAATCTCAACTCCGCCGTGAAGCCGAGCGCAACGACTTTGATCCCATGTTCGCCGCGGGCTTGATTCGCCAGGAATCTACTTTCCAATCCGACGTCGTCTCTCATTCCAACGCCATCGGTTTGATGCAGATTTTGCCGAAGGAAGGCCGTCGCCTCGCTCGCGAGCGCAAAGTCCGCTACACCAAGGCCACTCTCTTCGACCCCAACATCAACATCGAACTCGGCATGCTCTACATTTCCGAACTCACGCGCAGCACCGGCGCTCCCGAATATGCCGCCGCTGCCTACAACGCAGGCGAGGACCGCCTCACGCTCTGGAAAGCCGAACGCGCCTACGACGAAATTCCCGAATTCGTGGAATCCATCCCCTTCAGCGAAACCCGCGAATACGTCCAGATCGTCCTTCGCAACGCCGACATGTATCGCAAGCTCTACGGCCCAACCAACAAAAACACCGTCTCCGCCGCCATCCAATCCGGCACCCACCCCAGCCGCTAACGTTTTCGTTCGCCCTCCATGTAGTGCTGGCTTTCATGCCAGCGCTCTTGGGTTCCCCAAATGCTTGCCTGACCCAAGAACTTCCCAGCGACGCCACCACCCCGGTAACTTTCGCGCTCACCTGTACGTCTCTCAACTCGAGAGCGTTCGCGCGACAACTCTGCCGCGGCCCGTTCGCATCACACTGTGCGCGTGCATCAATGCGCGAGGAGCTTGCTTATGCCTGTCCGAGTCCGCCCGTCCGCGGCAGTTCTGGTTCTCGCCATGGCCGGTATGGTGTGGCCTTATTCGTTCGCACAGGAAAAAAGCAGCCAGGGAAGCGGGTTCCAAAGCCAGGTAGATCTGGTCTCGGTCTACTTCACCGTGCGCGACGACAAGAAACGCTTGGTCAGCGATCTGGCGCAAGACAGTTTCAACGTCACGGAAGACGGCCAACCGCAAGCCATCAGATTCTTTGCCCACCACAGTGACGTGATCCTTAACGTAGGCGTGCTCCTGGACACCGGCACAAGAATGTCTTGGATACTCGGCGAAGAGGCGCAGGCCTCCGGAATGTTCCTGAAGCACGTCGTTCGGCCCACGGACCTCGGTTTCGTTGTCAGCTACGCTTCGCGCGTGGAAGCCGTGCAGTTGCCGACCTCGGACATTGCGCTCCTCAGAGAGGCGACTGCAAGCATTGGCAGCGGGCGAGCAGCGATTGGATTGGGAAATGAAGGCTCTGATTCGGGCCCGACGATCCCCGGCGGCGGGACGGTCGGCATCAACGGGCGGCGCGTTAACGACAATCGCGAAGCTCACCTCTATGACGCTATCCGTGTCTCCACGCACCGCTACCTTCAGGGCGAGGTGGGACGCAAGGCCGTGGTTATCGTCGCCCTCTCCGGTGACGCCCGCAGCGAATCCACAATGGCAGACGCGCTCGAAGCCCTGCTGCAAAACGACGTGATCGCGTATGTCCTGCAGATTTACGATGCTTCAAAGCACGACCACTGCGACGTGCTGCACATTTTCGATAAAGACAGCCATGGAGAACCGCTGCTCAAGAAACTCGCCGAAGCTACCGGCGGGCGCATGCTGGAAGTCCGTGGCATTGATAAACTCGAAGCCGCGCTCGACGAGATTTCCGACGAACTCCACCACCAATACAGCCTGGGATACTATCCCGAAAACAAGCATTGGGACGGAAAGTTCCGCACCATCCAGATTTCTGCTGGAGAAAAATCCTACAAGGTCTACGCCCGCAAAGGCTATTACGCAGCCCGGTCGGCGCAAGAATCCGGATCGCACGCTGGTCCCGCACATTATGTGGGGCACCCGCGAAGCCAGCCATTCCAGCCAGTTCATGGATGACACGCTGACTCACGCGCAGGGAGCTACGCTTCCAACGGCAGACCAGATCGCGCTGGATCACCGGGAGCAGCAACGACCTTGGCAAATTCAAGGTTTCTTCGCTGCGCGGAATCGGAGCGCGTCCCCGTTCTCCCACGGCGGGCAGGCGCCCAACATGACTGTAATGATTGTGTTTTAGAACAACCAGTTCAACATCGGGCTGAGCCCACAAGACATCGTCGACCTGACCAACTTCATGAACGCCAAGAAAGGACAAACGATTTACTGTCGCAGCAAACGGCGGCCAACCTTCATTTTTGCACTATCCAGTAGCGCTGGCTTCATGCCAGCGTGATTGCCTCTCGGAACCGCTGCGGCTTTCACGCTCGTGCGCTACAATATTTCCTCCATGTCCACACCCGAAACCAACATGACGCAGATTGCGCGACGCATGCTCTCCGCCAAGGCCGAGCAATTCACCGAATCGGTCATCCGCGAAATGACCCGCCTTGCCCTGAAGCACAACGCCGTCAACCTTTCCCAAGGCTTTCCCGATTTTGCCGCTCCCAACGAAGTGAAGGAAGCCGCGCGCCAGGCCATCGCCGACGACATCAATCAGTACGCCATCACTTGGGGCGCCAAGCCTTTGCGCGACGCCATCGTCGAAAAGTTCACCCGCACCCAGGGCGTCACCGTCGACCCTGAGCGCGAACTCACCATTTGCTGCGGGTCAACCGAAGCCATGATGTCTTCCATGATGGCCATCATTAATCCCGGTGATGAAATCGTCGTCTTCGAACCCTTCTACGAGAATTATGGCCCCGACGCAATTCTGTCCGGCGCCCGGCCACGTTTCGTGAAAATGCGTCCGCCGCAAAACGGCGACGACGTCTGGAGCTTCGACGAAGGGGAATTAGCCGCCGCCTTCGGGCCGCACACCAAAGCCATCATCCTGAACACGCCCAACAATCCCACCGGCAAAGTCTTCACTCGCGCCGAATTCGAATTCATTCGCGATCTCTGTGTCCGTTGGAACTGCTATTGCATCACCGACGAAATTTACGAACATATTCTCTACGATGGCACCGAGCACATTTCCATGGCCCGCATTGACGGCATGCGCGATCGCACCATCGTCATCAATGGCATGTCCAAAACGTACAGCGTCACCGGCTGGCGCGTGGGCTGGGCTATCGCTCCCGTGGAAGCCACGCAGTCCATCCGCAAGGTCCACGATTTTCTTACCGTCGGTGCTGCCGCCCCGCTGCAGCAGGCTGGAGCCCTCGCCCTCAAGCTTCCGCAAACGTATTACGACAATCTCGCCGCCACATACGATAAAAAGCGCGCACGTCTCCTTGGCATTCTCCAAAATTCCGGCTTCACCGTGTACAGGCCGCGCGGCGCCTACTACATCATGACGGACATTTCCCGCTTCCATTTCGACGAGGCCAAATATCCCGCCGAATCCCGCGACGTCTCGTTCGCGAAATATCTCGTAGAGAATATCGGCGTAGCCTGCGTCCCAGGCTCCAGCTTCTACAACAACGCCCAGGACGGCGCCTCCCAGGTGCGCTTCACCTTCTGCAAGAAAGAAGAAACCCTCGCCGCCGCCGAAACCCGTTTCGCCAATCTCCACCTCTAACTCTTCGAAGCCGCACTTTTGGGCATCACCGGCCTACAACACTTGATGTGTTACACTCCGTGAAAATCGAATTTACCGCGTCAGAACTGCCAGCGGGAAATTTTTGCAGGAAAGGAACTTCCCTATGTCCCTACAGATTTCGCTAATTCCTTCCGGCAGTAAACTTGAATCCAGCGCCAATGGCCTTCCCATCGACGTCTCCGCCAGCGAGACCCGCACGTTTCTATGTCGTCTGGCCGTCACCGAACAAATCGAACAGGAATCCTTGGACGTCTCCATCTGGGGCTCCGTCGACGGCCAAAATTTCGGCAGAAAGCCGCTCCTTAAAATTCCCCAGCAGTTTTATTGCGGCACCACGAAAATGGTACTGGACATTTCTCTCCGTACGGAAGTAAAGTTCCTCCGCGCAAGGTGGGAATTGAACCGTTGGGGCCGCGTTGCGCCGACGCCCATGTTTGTGGCAGCATTGAACCTAACGGAGATTCCCCCCATGTCAAGGGATTTTGGGTCAGCCCACGCCGTCCCTGGAATAGAGTCCTGATACTGGTTCTTTTGCGTCGAGTTTTTCTCTTAGGAAAGGGGTAGGAGACTGTTGGTCGGTTGCCCTGTGGTGGTCAGCCTCCTACCCCGCGAGTGGTCTTGCCTGTATAGACGAGAGTCGCTTACGAAATGTTTCCTAGTTCCCGAAAAATTTTACTTATTTAAATCCATTTAGTGGACCAATATGGCCGCCCGAACTCTTCCCTGAATTCCATTTTTCGTATCCTATCTCTCATATCCCCACCGTATCGAGATACCGTGGAACCGCCGCATTCCATTTGAAGTTCTGCGAGATCGCCTGTTGCAGTGATTGGGCTGCGGCGGGCTCCCCGTGCGTTAAGTACACTTGTTTCGGCGGTATCTGCAGGCCTGTCAGCCACCGCAGCAGCTCACTCTTTCCCGCATGTGCCGAAAATTGTCCCATCTCGACAATTTCTGCCATCACCGGGACAGGTTTGCCGAACAGGCTCAGCGTCTTCGCGCCTTCTTCCAGCGCGCGCCCACGCGTTCCCTCCGCCTGGAAGCCGCCCAGGATCACGCAATTCCTCACGTCTCCCAACCGCTCCGCCAGGTGATGCAGTACCCGCCCGCCTGTCACCATGCCGCTCGCCGAGACGATGATGCACGGCGTCTTTACGCCATTGATCTGCTTTGACTCTTGTACGCTGCGCGCTAAATGGAATTCGTGCACGCTCAGCGGGTCTCCGCCATTCCGCTCGTCACGGGCAAACAGCGGATCATGATCCTCTTTGTACTTCAGGTAAAGATCTGTCGCGCTCAACGCCATTGGGCTGTCCACATACACAGGAACCTTGGGAATGCGCTGCAGATTTTCCAGCTGCCGCAAGTAGTACATGAACGTTTGTGTCCGTCCAATCGCAAACGCGGGAATTACAATCGATCCGCCGCGTTTCACTACCCGGTTGACAATGTCGCCCAATAGCTGCAAGGGATCGCCGGAGGCATGTTCTCGGTCGCCGTATGTCGATTCGCACAGCACCATGTCGATCTGCTTCGAGTCTGGTGTTTTCGGATCGTTCAGGATCGGCTGGTCGTACCTTCCCACGTCGCCCGAAAATATCACCACGCTCTTTTTGCCATTTTCTGAGATCGTTAGCGCCAGGCTCGACGAGCCAAGAATGTGGCCCGCGTCATACGAGTCCAGATGAAACTCCGGGGAAATGTCGAATCCGCCGTTACGCGGCATCGGCTTCAACAGCCGCAACACCGGATCGATGTCTTCCGAAGTATAGAGCGCCTGCGGATTCGCGTGCTTGCTCCACTTGTGCTTCTGCGCGTCCTGCGTTTCTTCCTCTTGCAGGTGCCCGGAGTCTTTCAGCAACAATCCCACAAGGTCAATAGTCGCCGGGTTCGCGAAAATCGTCTTGTTATATCCGTCCCGCACCAGCACCGGTAGCCAGCCCGTGTGGTCCAGGTGCGCGTGTGTCAACGCCAGGTAATCGATTGTCTTTGGATCCAGCGGCAAAGGCTTCCAGTTTCGATCCTTCAGGTCGGCCGTACCCTGAAACAATCCGCAATCCACCAGCAGTTTTTTCCCCGCCGCCTCCACCAGATATTTCGATCCCGTCACACACCCTGCTGCACCTAAAAATGTTAGTTTGGCCATGGCACCGGCATTCTATTCGGATTTTCTAATGCTTTCGTCAGTTAGTGCGCGCCTTAACAAATGCGACGCTTAGGTTCACGAAACAATATACTTTAACAAAAGCAAAAATGAGCTACCGAAAACTACTCTTGCCTGCAGTGGGATCTTTCCTCGTCCTCATTTTCGCCAACCATTCCTGTCTCGCGCAGTCCCGCACTTCCGTTGTGCATGTGTTCGTCGCTCTCGCCGACAACCAACATCAAGGAATCGTTCCAGTGCCGGCGAGGCTGGGCAATGGCCGAGATCCATCCAATAATCTGTACTGGGGTGCTGCGTTCGGTGTGAAATCCTTCCTTAAAACCAGTTCCGATTGGCATCTTCTGGCTTGCGGTCCCGGAACTCAGCCAGCTGTTCTTGAGCGCTGCGTTTTTCGTCACCGTGACACTAACGCAATTCTTGTTGCGGATGCCTACGATGGAGCCAGAATCCGCGACGCAGCGTCCGATTTTGTTTCCTCCGTAGCGGGGCTACTTACAGAAACTCTCGCCGCTACACTCGATGGCAAAAAGCTTGCTCTTTCAATCGCCGGAGGCGCCGATTTGCTCGTCTATGTCGGCCACGATGCGTTCATGGATTTTCAAATTCCGTCGGTTCTTGGCAAAACGGGAGCCCATAAGCGCCAATTTATTGTTCTCGCCTGCGACAGTAAGACTTTTTTTGCGCCTTACATGCGCAACACGCAGAGTCAGCCACTCCTCTGGACAACTGGTCTCATGGCTCCGGAGGCATACACTCTGAAGGCCGCATTGGATGGATGGCTTCTGTCGGAGAGCGACGAAGCAATTCGACAACGAGCAGCTGTCGCCTACGACAAATACCAGAACTGTGGCCTCGCCGCAGCTCAACACCTCTTTGCCACAGGCTGGTAACTGGTCTTAAAGAAGCCCATTAATTCCGGTGATTTCCCGACTAGTGACTACTCGCTCCCGACTGCGCGAGGTACTCATTGACCTGCTTCTCCCAATTCTGCCCCGACGACCTATCTCCTTCCGCCATGTGCCGCACATGTGAATCGGCTTCCGCGCTCAACGCCGTTCGGTCATATTCCACCTCAATGCGCGTCTGCCTTCCGTCCGGCGTCAATTGCAAAGTAATCACTGTTACCAGCGCATCCGGAATCGCGTATACATACTGAATCCGACCATTTTTAAAATCGAATTCGGTGTTCACCCACGCCGCCCGCACATGACTGTGGGCGATCGTGAACACCATCCCCGCTTCATCCGCCGGCGGAAGCGGGTGGATGAATTGTGGATTCCATCCCGGGGACCACACGCGTTCCTTGGCCGCGCCGAATAACGGTGCGACGGTCTCCATCGGCGCTTTCGCCGTGAACGCGAATTTTTCTTCCGTGTGCGCTCGCCCCGCGCTAGATCCGCTGCCATCCGGCGAGCCATGCAGAGCGCCATGCAAGTGCGTGAAAACTCTGGGGCCAGCCATCACCGCTAACCCACAAACCGCTCCCAGCACGAACAACAACGCGCCCTTCACGACGCTTTCTCCTTCAGTTTGTGGCTGTCGGTCGCGCGCAGCGTCATCCCATAAATTTTCTTCAACTCCCCAATCTGCCCGAGCGACTCTTTCCCAAATGGCGCCTTGCCCTCGAACGCATGGAGCACAATGCCTTCCAGCACGTCTCCCAGGGTAATATCCTTCAACTCCGCGAATGCCTTCAAAACTTTCAGCAGCCGCTTTTCCATCCGCACGCCGGTTTGTACCCGTTCTACCTCAATCATGACCGCCTCCGAACGCCAACCAAGGTAACTATGTACCATGGTAACAAACTACTGTCAAGGACGCGGCAAACTAGATTTGTAGGCCCGCCTTCCACGGCGGGCCGTTTCCACCCGCTGCCGCAACAAAAAAACGGGGCAAACGAACTCAAAAACTTACAACTTGAAACTAAATATTGCTGTTGAGCCGCGCCTTCGCGTCCGCTGGCATCAATCGGAACCGGGCCGTGTGTAGTAGCCCGGATCGCTGCGATGATCGGGACCAACGCACGACCGCGGTCGTCCTTACTTTATTTCTCGAATTTCCGGTGCCGCGAACGCGCTCTCGAAACTGACTGAGATCGTCGAACCTTTTCTGGCGTTGTTCACAAGTGCCGGCCGGAAACAGGCGATACAAATTCCGCCTCCCACGCCAACCAAAAACGGTCTCGACCGCCAGGCCATGCCTTCCCTTTACCCGTTACCAGCAGCCAGTACTCAATCTCCGGATAGCCACTCCGCGCGCGCAAAGTTCCTCCAGTAATTCCACCACTCCCGGAGAAGTCTCGCGGTCCCCCGGCACGATTACGGCCCACTCCAGGTTTTCGCGAAACTCCTTCGGCCGAATCTCCCACTGCTCGAAGGACGATGATTTCGACTCACCAATTTGAATGACGGACCAGTGCCGTGCTAACGCCAACGCGGCGTCGTCGTCGGGTAATGGCCCGGACAGGATGAAGTGGTTATTTCCATGAACCAGGATGCCGACCATTTAGTTTCAAGCCTCCAGCCGCGGATCTTGGAATCGACCTCAAGGGACAGCCCCAGGTATTGGTTCACTCGCTCATCAAAATGATTCGGTGCCTATGGCCCTTGACTGTTAGCTAAATGGCGCGCGAATCCAAAAGGTCGCAGCGGATCGAGATCTTCGCTAAATGGAAAGGGCAGCTCGTCCGAGAGCTGCCCCATTGCAAAGTCAGAATTTCGTCAAATCCTGCCAAGCAGGTTGAACCTGTCGCCTAGCTTATCCTCCATATCAATCATCCGTCTGTCCACAATTGCACAGTCCGTCCTCCTTGACGAAGGGCCGCTGCATCGCCAATAAATTAACTCGCCCTGTGTGGGTCAGGATACCTCGGAAGGAGCAGGTTAAGTGCCGCCGCGACGAATAGCGCAATAGCGAGCGAAACCAGCAAAGAGGAATAAGATCCAGTCTTGTCGAATGCGCGGCCAAGTATCACCGGGCCGGCCGCACCTGCGGCGGCATAAAAAGTCCACGTGAAACCGTACAGTGTGGAAAATGCCCGCAGCCCAAAGTAACGGGTCAGCAAGTAAGGAGTGATCGCGGCTTCCCCGCCGGCTCCGATACCAAGAAGCGCAGCCGCCAACGCACCCGCCGCAAAACTATTCGCCCGGGCCAGAACGACAACTCCCGCTGCAGTAATTAAATTCACCGCCACAGCGACGCGGGCTCCGAAAAACCGGTCGAGTAACCAGCCCGTGCCGATTCTGCCAAGCACGCTCAAACCGCCCAGGATGGACGCACATAAAGCCGCATCCCCAGGCGTAATTCCGCGATCGGTTAGTAACGCCGAAAGGTGCGTGATCGCTCCGTTCATGCTGATCGAACTCACAAAGAGAACCGCGACGATGATCCAGAAGGCAAGCGAGCGTGTGCCTTGCTGCCAGGTCAGTCCAGAATGAACAATCGGTACGGACTTTTCTTGCTTTGGACCGCGATCGACGATGTATCGCCAAGTGAGCGGCAAACCCAACAACAGGGAAATCCCGCCAAGCGAAAGGAATGCCGCCCTCCAGCCAAATCGCGTGACAACATATTGCGCAACGACGGGCAGGATCATCGCGCCTAAACCTGCTCCGACCATTACGAATGCCAGCGCCATGCCCAATCGCCGCTGAAACCAGGTCGAAATCGACCGCGCGTACGCCAGGTGCGCCGCACCATTGCCAACCACGCCGATAACAAAGCAGGTCAGATAAAACTGCCACAGGACCGGACCCAGTAGCGCCAGCGAAGCAATGCCGCAACCGAACACCGTCATGCAGGGAAGAATGATGCGGCGAGGGCCGAAGCGATCGATCAGGCGGCCGATCAACGGCGAAGACAGTCCCACCGTCATGGCGGCAATCGCGAAGCCCAGCGAAACCGATTCGCGATTCCATCCGAATGCCACGCCCAACGGTTTCACAAAAACTGTGAAGGTATAGACGAACAAGGAGCCAAACCCGGCCATCACGCCAAGACAGGCCGCCAGCACCACGCGCCAGCCGTAATAGCTAAGATTCGATTCGCTCTGGCCCGAAAGCAGTTCGGCGCCTTCGTTCGATTGCTCGTCGACGATCACGAGCCGGTGACTTTCTTGACGGAGGATCCTTGTTTTGCGGTGATTGCTTCGAGTGGTTTCTTATAGTCTCTGCCGACGTATCCGAGTCGGGCCGTGTGCTCACCAATTTCCCGGTACACCTCTGGATCGTGCGGCTGCCACGTAGCCAAACCATCCACGTACCGATTAAACATGCAGAATGCTGCGGCAATCAGGACGGTGTCGTGAATCTCTTTATCGGTTGCGCCTTCTTGACGTGCTCGTTCAACATCGGCCGTACTCACCTGCTTCCCGCCTTTTTGTACCTTTCCTGCAATGTTCAGTAGCGCTTTCATTTTCGTTGATAGAGCAGTTGACTCGAAATCGCGTTTCATTTCGGCTATGAATTCGTACTCTTTTTCACCGCCGCCAAGATGCTGCGCTGCCGTCGAACCGTGGCAGTTTTGACAGTAGTAACAGTCATTCTCCGAAGAAACGTATGTCGCGATCATCTCGCGCTCAGCCGGAGTCAAGGCGTGTGGTCCCGTCAGCAGCACTTGCACAAGCTCGCAAAGAGGTTTTGTGGTTTCCGGACTGAACACCATCGGCCCCCGAATGCCCGGCAAGCCTTCCATCAACGCAATATGGGCCATTGGATCCTCCTTCAAGCCTGCGTAGCTTTTGGCGTTTCCCGGAATCGATCCCGGGTGTAACCCTGGTGCGCAAGCTGCTCACCCATTTCGCGGTAAGCTTCGCGTTCCTGCGGCTGCCACGTCGCCAGCCCGTCCACGTACCGGTTGTACATGCAGAACGCGGCCGCGATCAAAACTGTGTCGTGTATCTCCTTATCGGTTGCGCCACGGTCCCGTGCCAGCGCCACATCCGCCGCACTCACCCGCTTTCCGCTTTGTTGCACCTTGCTCGCGATCGCTAGCAGGGCTTTCAGCTTGTCCGAGACGCCGCTGCTTGCAGGATTCACTTTGACCTGTTCCACTAACTCATAGTTTCCATGCAGATGAGCCGCCGCAGCCGCGCTGTGCGAAAGTTGGCAGAAGTCGCACTCATTGCGATAGGACACGTACGCGGCGATCATTTCGCGCTCCGCGGATGTCAGTGTATTCGGTGAGCGGAGCAAGACTTCCGCGAGTTCAAGCAGAGGCTTGGCCGTGTCCGGACTGTAAGACAGTGGACCAATGATTCCGGGCACTCCCTCCGGCAGCGGGATGTGAGCCATCGCATCTCCCCAGGTTCATTTCAAAAGATCCCGAGGAGTCTTAAGGATCGCAGGGCACCGCACAATACTACGAAAATACTATGTGGTGGACTTGTTCGAGAGCTTTGCGTCGTCCATTTTGGTTTTCTAATTCTTTTCAATTATTGTCAGGAAAAGTAAGGCCAAGTATGCTCGCGCGAGTTTTACGGGTGTGTTTTGCGGCTTCGGGCCGCGAATCTCTGGTCAGCGATGGAACGAGTGAGTCTGCGCACGCGTTTCGCCCAGGCTGCAACACGGGTGTGCGTTCACTGCTGCCAGAGCCGATTCTAACAAACCGAATTCTGAGGTGAACCGCTCATGTCATCCGCTCCGATGAACATTTTTTCCAAATGGGCTTTTCTGATGCTGTTCGCAATTTTGTGCGCGGCTGGGATCCGCGCACAGGAGATTTCTGCAAGCATCCGCGGAACTGTGACGGACGGAAGCGGCGGGGCCGTGAACGGCGCGAAAGTGACGGCGATCAACGCTGATACGGGATTGCAGCGGACGGCGGTGACCAATTCGCAAGGTGCCTATCTGCTTGTGGAACTACCGGTGGGCCGTTACCGCGTGGAAGCGGAGGCGCAGGGATTCAAGAAGTACGTCCAGGAAGGAATTTCGCTGGACGTGAACCAGCAGGCCACGGTAGCCGTCCATCTGGCGGTGGGAACGGCGACCCAGGAAATCCAGGTGACGTCCGACGCGCCGATCATTGAGACCACTTCGACGAACCTGGGACAGACTGTCGGAGAGCGGGAAATTCTCGACCTGCCTTTGAATGGACGAGATTTCACACAGCTGGGGCTTTTGCAGACGGGCGTGGTGCCCCTTACACCAGGTTTGCTGGAAGCGGGCGGTCCGGCGCGTGAGGGACAGGCGTACGCGGTGAACGGACAGCGGCCGGAATCGAATAATTTCCTGATCGATGGAGCAGATAATTTCGACACGGTGGACGGCGGATTGGTGATGAAACCGCCAATCGATGCGATTGCGGAATTTCGCATTTTGACGCACACGGCGAATGCGGAGTTTGGGCACAGTACCGGATCGACGACCAACATCATCACGCGTTCGGGAACCAACGACTATCACGGCACAGTCTGGGACTTTTTCCGAAACAATGCGATGGATGCAAAAAGCTTTTTTGCAGGCAGCGTGGAGCCGCTGCACCGGAATCAGTTTGGGGGCGTGTTCGGCGGCCCCATCAAGAAGGACAAGACGTTCTTCTTCTTGTACTACGAAGGAGTCCGCGACACGCAAGGAGAAACGACGCGCGCTACTGTGCCATCGGATGCCGAGCGCACAGGAAATTTCGCAGATCAATGTCCGCTGAACAACGGTACATTCAATCCGCAGGGCTTGTGCATCGACAATTCCACTGGGCAGGTGAGCCAGAATGGCCAGCTTATCAACGAATTCAGCGGACAGCCGATTCCGTACAATCAACTGCCTTTCATCAATCCGATCTCGCAGACTCTTCTGTCGTATTATCCGCTGGCGAATTCCGGACCGTTTACTTACGTCGGCACACAGTCGCTATCGAGCAATACCGATCAGTTCGGCGTGCGCGTGGATCACTATTTGACGAGCCGCGACACGTTGAATTTCCGCTACAGTTATGGGCAACTGAGCCAGATCGATCCGCTTCCCACTGGAGGCGCAAACGTTCCGGGATTTCCCGTGGGAGAGAACCAACGCGACCAGAATTTTGTGGCGCAGGAAACCCACACGTTTTCCCCGACCGTAGTTGGCATCTTGCGGGCCTCCTACCTGAGAAACAAATTTCTCCTGGGGAATAATATCAATCACACAGACCCGGCAAGCTTGGGCTTTCAGTACGAGCCAACGCTGGAGGCGGCGATCGGGCCGCCGTTCATCCAGGTGGGAGGCTATGCGTCGGTCGGCGACCCCATTACCGGTCCGCGAAACACCTACCAGAACACGTATGACTTTTCGGGTTCCCTTATATGGGTCAAGGGGCGCCATCAGTACAAGTTTGGCGGAGGTTATCAGTACGATCAGATCAACGTGTTGCAAGGCATCGCCACCAATGGATTTTTCGTATTTTCGAACTTTCCCGTGAACAACTCGTTTGCGAGCTTGCTGTTTGGGCAACCCGTGGTGTTTTTACAAGGCGGAGGGAATTTTTATCGCGGGTTGCGCGGGCAGGCATTCAATCTGTACGCGCAGGACACCTGGAAAGTGACTTCGCGCCTGACTGTGAATTACGGACTAAGGTACGAAGTGCCCTCGCCGTATACGGAGATTCACAACTACCAGAGTTTGTGGATTCCGGGCAGACAGTCCGTGGTGTTTCCCAGCGCGCCGGAAGGGTTGCTGTACCCCGGAGATCCCGGGGTGCCCCGTGGATTGATTCCCACGGACCGAGCCGCGTTTGCGCCGCGCGTGGGATTGGCGTGGGACGTACGAGGCGACGGCAAGTGGCTGGTGACTTCAGCGTACGGAATCTTCTACGATCCTTACTACACGGGACAGGGCGGCCCGTTACAGGATCCGATCAGCGCGCCACCTTATTTGCAGACGCCGCAGGTGAGCACACCCAATTTTGCCGATCCGTTCAATGGACAGAATCCATTCAATGGAACCTTTTCGCAGGACATGACCTTGCTTGTGTTGAATCCTCATCTTCGCCTGCCGTACGCGCAGGATTGGAATTTGAATATCGAGCGTGCGCTGGGTAACGACTGGCTTCTGGAGATCGGCTACATCGGAACAAAAGGCACGAAACTGCCGCGGTTTATCGAGGCGAATCCGGCTGTATACATTCCAGGAGAATCGACGCAAAACAACGCGGACCAGAGGCGCTTGTATTCGGGTTGCACTGTCACCGGAACCACCCCGTGCACCTATTCTTCGGTGGGCGAGATCGCGGGGATTTCAGACTCGTCGTATAACGCACTGCAAGTCAGCCTGAAGCGACGATTCGCCCACGGGTTCTCGATGTTGGCATCCTATACCCTTTCGAAGACGCTGGACGACGTGTCGTCGTTCAACATCACAGGCTCGGCTTCGCAAAGCGTGGCGGGCGAAAACGATCTGGCGCAGAATCCGTTCGACGTGAAGGCAGAGTGGGGCCGGTCGATGTTCGATGCCAGGCACCGGCTGGTGTTGAGTTACCAGTGGGATTTGCCGTGGTTCAAGCATCCTGAGAACTGGTACGGCCACATTCTGGGCAATTGGCAGGTGAACGGAATCACCACCTTGATGAGCAACACGCCGTTTACCGTGTACGATTCGAGCAATCCTTCATTACAAGGAAGTGCGCCGGAGATTTCCGGGTTCTTCAGCAGCCGCCCGAATATCGTGGGCAATCCAAACGCTGGGACCTGTCCGGGAGGTGTGCCAGTGAGAACAGCGGGATGCTGGTTCAACACAAATGCGTTTGCACATGCGGCAACCGGGCAATTTGGAGACGTGGGACGCAACACCATGGACGGACCGGCGTTCCAGCAGTGGGACTTCTCGGCAATCAAAACGATTCCGATTCGCGAGAGTATGAACCTGCAATTTCGCGCGGAAATCTTCAATATTTTCAATAACGTGAATTTCGCGTTGCCGAACAACGACATCAATTCGCCAAACTTTGGGCAAATCGTCGCGGCGCAACCTGGCCGAATTGTGCAACTGGCGCTGAAGTTCCAATTCTAGCGGTTCGCGCCAGTTGACAGTCCGAGCGTGAATGAAGCCCACGCTAGACTGCGGATAGGGACACGTGCGCTCAGTTGTGAAGCGAGACGCTCAAACGGAATTGTCCTCTGGATTACTTCGATCGGGAGATGCGCGCTGAGTTCGCTCGAAACAACCGTGCCGTCGCCGCACTTACCGATACACCAACAAAGGCCGGAGCAGTGGAAGATGAGCTTGTCGTTTATGGGCAGAAATTCTCTAGCCGTCTGCTGTTCGGCACAGCCACCTACGAATCCCCGCAGCAACTGACCGATGCGATTCGTGCAGCCAAGTCAGCTGTTCGTAGACGTGGTCTCTCTCGACGTGACCTCATACTTGAAATTATCGGGATCGAGGCAGTCGAGTCGGCCTTCGCTCGTTTCCGCCTGCGGGTACATGAGGAAGCCGACTGGCGCGCCCTTCGACTCGGGTAGGGCGACATCGTGCGCGAAGTTATACGCCATCCAATTCATCTCCCAGGACCCGAATAGACGCGTGCGAGTGTTCTTCACCACGTTGTCGTCCAGAGAGCCATTTCCAGGTGGTTCCTCGACCACGACCTTTCGCACATCCGCGGGATCAACACATACCCATCGTAGTCATTAAGATAAACCTCAGCGCGGCAATGTTGCGCCTTGGTCACGGGACGCTCCAAGGCTCTTGTATCCCAGTTCGGACTTGGCAACGCGGATACCATAAACGTCGCCCGCCGGAAGCCCGGCAGCACGGGCGAGCCCGACGTAGAGCGAGTTAAGATCCGCACACTTGCCGCCCAGATCTTTGGGCTCCAGCATGAAGCGAATGTCGCCGACTCTGCAGCCGCGCGTCTTGGGATTTCGAAAGGTGTTGTCAACGATCCACTCGTAGTCTGTATTAACCGCGACGACGCATTGAAGCCGGTGGTAGAGTCATCCGTGAAGCACGAGAGGATGATATGCGTCTCAAAACGCTAGCCGTGATCGTCTCGTTTGTCTTATTGATCTTGAACTATGGCGCGCAACAGTCTGGGAGGTCCGTGGATACCTCCCCTGCTTGGAATGACAATTCTCTGATCGCTGTTCAGAAACAGGGCGGAGACCCCACTCGTTCAGGCGATGTCAAGATCGAGTTCTACGGACACGATGCTTTCAAGATCACATCGCCGATCGGTTTGACGGTTCTGGCCGATCCTTGGAGGAATGATTCAACAGGCCTTTACCCAAAGTGGTTCTTGAACGAGTTTCCCGCCATCCGGGTCGATATAATCCTTTCCACTCACGCTCATTTCGACCACGATGCTGTTGAGCGCCCGAAAGGACTGATGGTTTTCGAACGCTTGGTTGGGCATTTTAAGCTCGGCGATATCGAAATCACAGGCCTCGCCGACAAGCACAAATGTGAACCGGCGCCTGCCGATAAGCCAGATGGTGCCCCCGATCTCCATGTAGAGACCTGTCCGCCAAACAACGTGATCGCCTTCGACAACGCGATTCAGATCATTGAGACAGGGGGGTTGCGGATCGCCATCTGGGGCGACAATCGTGCGACGCCTGATCCCGCTCTCGATCGTTACTTGAAAAATGTCGACGCGCTCATTCTGCCTGTCGAGTCAGTACTGACGCCCGCTGAGGTCGATGCGATTGTCGGGAAATATAATCCTAAGTCTGTAATTCCAGCCCACTATTTTCTCAACGGTTTGACGACCCACATCTCGGGTTTGGAGTCGGCCGATGGATGGGTGAATGACCAGGAGAAGGTTCATCATGCGGATGTTCGTCGCCTCGACCGTGCGGATTTAACTCTCAATGCAGCCGCGCTGAAAGGATTCGATCACAGGGTCTACTACTTCGGAAACCACTTTGAGGAGAAATAAAAATTGATGAAATAAGGCCGTGCTCGATCCCGCCATCAATTTCCGAGTGACGTTCACTCGGAAGTGATGCTGCACTTTATCGATCCAGGTCAACCGGTGCAAATACGTTCGTCGAAAGCGCTAACGGGAGGTTTCGCAATGAATGCTTGAATCAGAGTTTGGGGTACCGGACACCGGAATAGGCGTAAAGAAGCCACCATGCCATTCGAGTCTAGGAGCCAAAAGCAACGCAGGGAGCAAGTGCTTCTTGATAGATTTAGGGAACATCCGTTCGACTAAGGTCGAATCAGATTGGATCGTCCTGGCGCAATACGTCTTTACCGGCCCCGGAGGAATTGGGATTAGCGCTGAAGGACCAATGATAGAAGCGACTGTCGCATCTTTCGCACCGAAACGGCCTGACGAAAATAACTGCCAGAATTCCTCTTTCTAGAATGCCTTTTCGCCTGGATTGGTGGATTCGTCCGCTTCGGCACCATGGGCAACCGATCATTGCGATTCTCCCGATGCCGTAGACGGCGCCTCAATGCTACCCGAGTTTCTCTTGCACAACATTCTCTGCCTTTTTCCTTTTGAACATAGAGCGTTTGAATTCCCAACTACTGGTCGATGAGTAAGAAAAGAACGAGGGGTAACCGATACCGTCTGTCCCGCTTGGACCACACGATGCCAGCGGTCCCCGCCGTTCAATGGCGCACAACAAAACTTTAGATCAATGATGCCCGCCGCCCTGGGGTTCTCCACCACCGCCACCGCGAGATTGTCCGCCGCCCGCCGGCTGTTGCCTGGGCTGCATCTGCTGCGTCTGCCGCGGAATACGCATCGTTGTTACCCTGCCAGATCATCCTTCGTTTGCCCGGTCTCGCTTTGTGTCTGCGGATTGCGCTGATGGAAAGGCTACTGACGCACACAGGATGACCCGAGTAGCTGTCGAAATCTGTTCAATAAGACTCACTTCTCGTACTTTCGCAAAACACGCGCGGTTTAAAACGTTGGTTGCCACCGTGATTGTCCGTGAAGAGCAGTCGTACCCAGCATCCAAATACGGCCTCTTTGCCTCAAAGATCGCAATGTGTTCCTTTGTGGACAGCAAGCTGGCGTTTTAATGGCTACTATTCGCCCCGCATCTACGAATGTTGATTTTCAGCTAGGAGAATTGAAATGACCCCTGCCAAAGCCGAGAAGTGCGCGCACCCAATCTGTTCCTGCATGACAACGTCCGGCGGATACTGCAGCATTAAGTGCGAAGCAATGCAAAAGATGGCGGACATCGCTTGCCACTGTGGACATTCTCTATGCGCGGGCGACACGGATCACCTTCCATCACCTTCCACGCTCCCCTCCTGAAACCAATGGTATAGCCTCAGTGAAAAAGCTGATCGTTTTTGATTTGGACGGCACGCTTGCCGATAGCAAATCACCACTTGATCCCGGAATGGCGGCATTACTGCATCACCTTCTCGGCATCGTCAAGGTGGCCGTGATTTCTGGTGGCGATTGGCCACAATTTGAAAAGCAGTTGCTCCCCGGTCTCCCGCGTGACGAAGTCTTGGTGAATTTGTCTCTACTTCCGACCTGCGGGACAAAGTTCTTCCAATACACAGACCGGTGGAACAATCTCTATTCAGAAGACTTCACTGCTGATGAAAGAGAGAAAATCGTCAGTTCTTTGAACAAGGCAGTCTCAATAGCCGGCTTCAAAGTCGAAAAGGCCTGGGGAGTGGTTATTGAAGACCGTGGAAGCCAGATCACATTTTCCGCACTAGGCCAGCAAGCTCCCTTAATAGAAAAGATAAAATGGGACTCGGATTTTACCAAGCGGAAGGCGATCAAAGCGATTCTTGACACCTTGATCCCTGAGTTTTCTATCCGAATGGGCGGCACGACCTCCATCGACGTCACCAAACCCGGGATTGACAAAGCCTACGGAGTCAAAATGCTGCGACAGGTCTTGGGTTTCTCTTGCACAGAGATGATCTTCATAGGTGATGCTCTGTTCGTGGGCGGGAACGACTATCCGGTCAAAGAAACGGGCGTTGTTTGTATTTCAGTTCGCGGTCCTGCTGAGACCAAGCTCGTCACCCGAACAATACTCGCTTGCATGGAGACAGGACACCTAGGACTTGGAAAAAAGAAGATGCTAGCAGAGGTGGCGGATCGAGCGGCGAGACCAGATTCGCTTCCTGGCGTTACGCCAGTAGTTGCCCTGTAGCGCAGAAGGCGGAGTACGCCACTGTGCAGAATTCGGCAAACTATATTGAAAAGTGTCCCGATGTGAACAGATACCGATTCCCTCATCCTCTATGATTCTGCCTGCGGGGAATGTGGGAAATCGTTCCCCGGAAAAGAAAAAGAATTGAGGGACCATTCCATGGCAGAGCCTAAGGCAGCGAGATACAACAGTATTATTCCCGCGAAGTCCGTGATTGGCAGCAGCATCGTGAACGCAAACTACGAGGACCTTGGCACAATTGAAGATCTGGTCCTGGACGCCGGCGCCGGGCGCATCGCTTACGCGGTTTTGTCTTTTGGAGGATTTCTCGGCGTGGGAGACAAATATTTTGCGGTCCCCTGGCACGCGTTCCAGTTTCATATAGCGGAAAAGCACATCGTTCTTAACGTTGACAAGCGGCTGCTGGAGAGCGCACCGGGTTTCGACAAGGCCAACTGGCCGAACATGGCAGACCCCCAATGGGGCATAAGTATTTATAAACACTATGGACTGGCCCCTTATTGGGAAGAGGTGACCGGCGATCGCTCACAAGAGGCACATTCCTGAATGTGATTGCTTCCCCGGCCAGCGGGAAGCATTCAAGGGCGCGGCCAAGTGGAAATCGAAGAAGGAGAACTTCGATGCTGTTACTAATTGTTTTGCTGTTGCTGGTATTCGGGACTGGCGGCGGGTATTACGGATATTCAAGATGGGGATCGAGTGGGGGTCTGGGGATTGTTGGCACCGTCATAATCATCGCGGTGGTTTTGTACCTGCTGGGCGTGCTGCGGGCGTAGGCAGGTAGTCGTTTGCGATTCGTTCCAGGGAAATGCAAATCGAATCTTAGGAGAAAATCCATGAAGCGAAGTGCGAAGGACAAAACAAAAGGAACGTATCACGAGCTCAAAGGTGCGGTTAAACAGAAGGTTGGGAAAGCGACGAATAATCGGCAATTGCAAGCGGAAGGTCTCGGCGAAAAGCTCGCAGGCAGATTGCAAAAGGGAATTGGGAAAGCCGAGAAAGCTCTCGAAAAACGGTGAAACTGAAGTTGTTTGCATCATTGAGCCGCCACGGCTCTCCAGAATAAGTCAAGGTATCGAGAAAGAATTGGAGAAAGTTCATGAATCTGTCACAAATAACCACGACACAACTTGGCATCGTCATCGTTGTGCTGTTAATGCTAGCAGCGGGCCTTGCGATTCTATTTTCGATTCGGAAACGCCGTACGGAAAGGCTGCGCAACCAGTTCGGCGGACCTGAATATACTCGTGCCGTAAAAGAAGGTGGAAACCAGCGGAAAGCAGAAGCAGTGCTGGACCAGCGAGCGGAGCGCGTAGAGCGCTTGCACATCCGTCCGCTTGCTGCCGCCGATCGCGCCCGATTTGTCGAAAGTTGGGCCAGAGTCCAGGCACGCTTTGTTGACGGTCCGGGAGGCGCAGTCACAGAAGCCGATCAACTGCTCATCGACGTGATGTCCACGCGTGGCTATCCAATGGCCGACTTCGAACAGCGCGTCGCGGATATCTCCGTGGATCACCCGGTGGTTCTCGACAATTACCGCTCAGCCCACGAGACAGCGCTTCGTCAAACGCGTGGTCAGGCACGCACCGAAGACCTCCGCCAGGCCATGATTCACTATAGAACGCTTTTTGAGGAACTGGTTAACGAAGGAGAGCCGGCGCGTCCGTAGATGGGCGCCGGCTTTATCAGTCCTTCAACAGAATTCTCAGTTCCTGAGATGGATCTGAGCGTCACTGAATGGTGGTCGGTAAGGCAGTGGGAATTTAAACTAAGGATTTCATCGCACACGGAAACGCGCGGCCGGCGACGATCTCGTACTTCTTCAGTTCTTCTCAGAGAGATGTGCATCGTAAAAGAGTTCGAGGTTGGCGATCACGCCGTCCTTAAATGTCATCAACACGACAGTGCGCCGGACGCCCACCGGCGCGCCAAAATCGACATCGTAGTTCAACATCGCCTTCTCACTGGAGCCGAACGTCATATGCATCGTCAGACTCTTAAGAAGAGTCAGAAATTGCTTGGCGGCCTTAAGTACCGCTTCCTTCCCAGCCAGGTCAGAAAGAGGCCCAACAAACTTCACGTCAGGATGCAGGTGCTTGCGCGGCTTCCACAAAGTCTCTTTCCTGTGGTAGATCCTTGGCCTGCCGCAATTCAAGACACTTTCCGCTATCTGATCGTCAAGGTATTTTGATTTCTATCGCCATACGGATATCCGACGGATTTTTCGCGAATCGCTCAAACAGCAAATTCCTTTTTGCTCTCAGTTCTTTCACTTTTGTCTGTTCCTTCGTCTGAGTCTCAACCACGTCGGTGCACTCCTCTGAAGGAACTGAAGATCATTCGATCACCGTGAGTTGGCGTCCTTCAGTTGCATTAAGTAGTAGACGGCGTTTTGCAGGTCGATGCTGTGCTCGATTGCTGCCGGTGTGACGCACAACTCCAAATAGCGGCCAAAAATTGCACGCTCTGCCTCGGCGATTAGCGGAGCCCGTTTGGCCGGCTCAACTTCCATTAAGGCCTCGGCATAGGGCTGATGCCACTTCTGAGAAGTCAGTACGCCATTGGTTCCGAATGGGCCGGGGGCGGCGAGGCCCTTGTGATGCTTAACGAAATCCACGTAGGAGACAGCGTTGCGGTTGCGGTTGGCGCTTGCCTCCAACTCGGCCGCAATTCCGCCGCAACGTACAGGTGCGGGTGCGGAGTTGACAAAATCCACGGTGTCACATATGACGGACGCTCTACATTCGGGGTCGATTTCGTCGAATAGCATGCGGACCTCTAGCTAAAGAAATAGCAGGCTCTCATCGTTGCTGTCTGTCTCGTTCAGCACAACCTTCTATGAAGTCCTCCGGGGCAAATTCTCCAGGCGCCCTGTCCAATACGGAACAGTTCCTTCTTCTACGCGGTGTGGTAGTTCGCCTTGGGCGCAGCTTGGTTGGTTTGAGTTTGGAGCCCATGTCCACACAGAATTCAGTTGTCGCGATATATCGCACGCATTTGGAGGCGGATCAGGCCGTGAAGGAGCTTCAAGGCGGCGGAGTTTATCTGCACAAATTGTCCATCGTTGGGAAGGGACACCACACGGATGAGCACGAGCGGTGGGCTTAGCTTCCCGACCTTGGCTGCCAAATCGAGATCGTTCGATATGGGAAAGTAGGAAAGCAATGCACGAGAGCAAGCACAATCACGGACAGAAGGTGGTGGTCGATGGCGAACATGTTCCTCACCAAGATGTCGCTTATTGGAGGCGCGCGCACCGGGACTGGCGATTCTGGCTTGGGCTATGCCTCATGGTCAGGCGCGCTCGAAAAAAGGGAAGCCTCTGCTTTACAAGTATCCGGAAAGGATTCTAGGAGTTCATGAGCCTATGCAAATGACGTCGACACAAGTTGGCTTCGTCAGCATTGCCCTCTGATGCTGGCAGCCGGCATTACCGTTCTATTTTCGACACGAAAACGTAGGACGCAAAGAGCTCACATCGACTATGGCGGCCCCTGAGTGCCATCCCGCGGGCAATGATCGTTCTTTGCATGAAAATAAAATTTCGATTGCCCTTGACACCAACACCCACGGGGAACAGGATGATGGTGCCGTTTCGCTGATTGCGAGACTCCCGCTTCGAAGTCCAAGTGCATTTTCTTTAAGAGCCAAGCTCAACAATCGAGCGTTAAGAGGGGAGTACCTCCTCGGCTGGTTGTTCTCCGCACGCGCGGCGAACAAACTTCCTGTTCGACGTACAGGATTGCACGCGCAAGACCGCAGCGACTCCAGACGACGCCAGGTCACCAACTCGCCTAGTGCGAGAATAAAACCGAATTTCTCGGAAAGAGTAAAATATGTCTGAATCAAACAAAGCTATCGTTCGTCGTTTGTTCGAAGAGGTTTGGAACAAAGGTAATCTGCAAGTCGCAGACGAGCTATTCGGGCCAAGCTACACTCATCATGACGCTTCCACGCCAGATCTTGGGCGCGGGCCCGAGGGTGAGAAGAAAAGAGCAACTCTGTATCGCAATGCCTTCCAGGATTTCCGCCTAACGGTCGAAGAACTCCTTTCCGACGGTGAAACGATCACGGCCCGTTGGAGCTGCCGAGGTACCCACAAAGGCGAACTGAACGGAATTGCACCGACAGGGAAGCAAATCTCCATCACCGGGATCAGTGTTGCTCGTTTCGCCGGTGGGAAAATGGTGGAAGGCTGGGTCAACTGGGACGCTCTCGGGTTGATGAGGCAGTTGGGTGCAGTCGCCGAAGCTGGCAAAGCGCTCGCCGCCGCAAGGTAGCTGTCGCTCCTTAGCGAATACCTACAAACAGAAAGGTCCGACCCGCCCTCGGGCCTTCTGTTGCACTGCATGCTTTTGATTCAGTGCACACTCTCAATTGCCAGACCGTGTTCGGTAAATGGAAGGGCAGCTCGTTCGAGACCGCCCCATTGTAACGTCAGAATTTCGTCAAATCTCGCCAAACAGGTTGAACCTAAGCAGGCTTATCGCTCACATCGACCGTCTGTCTGTCCACAATCGGAAGTCCTCCATCTCTCTTCAGGTTAATCTGCCGGTGTGCAGTTCCGATTACATCAGTCGTGCAGCACAACACTCAAAAGCGAACTGTTGATCTGCAGGCCGCCGTTGTATTTGATGAAGCCTAATTTCCGGAACTTGTTCATGAAAAAATTTACGCGCGAGCGGGTTGAGCCGATCGTTTCGGCCAGCATCTCCTGAGATATCTTGGGAAGCACTCCGTGCGGCTGGTCGTCTTTGCCGTAGCGCGCGAGCAACAGAAGCGCTCGAGCCAAACGCTTTTCGCTGGAGTTAAAAAGTTGATCGACCAGGTCCTCTTCGATTCGAATGTTGCGAGTCAGAATATGAGAGATAAAGCGGTCCGAGAATGCGTGTTCCGTGCGCAGCACGCGCATCATTTCTTCTTTATCAATGGATAGCACGGATGTCGGCAAGATCGCGGTGGCTGTTCCCATACAAACAGGCTGTCCGGCCAGGCATCCCTCGCCGAAAAAATCACCCGGGCCGAGCACCGCTACAACCGCTTCTTTACCGTTTTCGTTGACAACAGAAAGCCGGACACCGCCCTCCCGGATGTATTTGACACTTTTCGCCGGATCACCTTGATTGTAAATCTTCTCTGTCCGCCGAAACTTCAGAAGGCGTCGTTTCGCGCCCGCCGTATCAAGAAAAACTTGCAGATCAAACGGAAACCTGTCCGGACGGCTTCGGCGGATCTTTTTGAGGGTTGCCTTGGGCATATGGCGTGTCCCGACTGGGTTCTGCCAATCAAACAGTTCAGGAATCAATGGCAATGTCCAAGTATATCACCGTGGTTAGGCATGCCAGGCAAACGCAGACCGCCTCAAAAACTTTGAACATGTACACAAGTGAACAGATATGTGCGGCAGCAAAGCATACTATCGGCTTGCCGTAAAAGAACTGTTTTCCTGGGCAGTCCATCCCCGAAACTCATGCCCCGCGGCGGTTAGAAGCTTCAAGGATCTCGAGCCAGCTTAATCAAGGGCCTTGGCGCAGGAGACGATTCAAGTTTTGCCCAGCCAAGGTGTTCGAGCGGGTTCTCTGAGCGAGAATTCGCACGGAGCAATTCCGGCCACTCTGGAAGTGTCTCTTACTGCGAAAGAAAAGAAAGGAACAAAGAGTATGCCTCTCATGCAAGTTCTAATAGCCCTGATTGTCGTGGGCATTTTGTTGTGGTTGGTAAATCGCTTCATTCCCATGCAGGGAACCATCAAGTCAATTCTGAACGGGGTGGTAGTCATTGCAGTAGTGCTATGGCTGTTGAACATCTTCGGATTATTTCATTCCTTCGCGCACATACGCATAGGAACGTAGCTAAATACTGACACGCGGCTTCGTAGAGGGCCGCAATTCGCGGATCAATAATTTTCAATCAACAAGAAACAACGCGGCCGGCGTCTTGAACGTCGCGCGCGAGAATACTCGGTAGTGGAGAGCACATGAAGAAATCAATTGCAGTATTGAGTACCACAGCACTGTTTTTGCTTCTGGGATTAACTGTCCCTAGTTACGGACGACAAGATAAGCCTGAGAAACAAGAAGACAAACCCAGCGCCCCCAAGCAGGAGCAGCCGGCGAAGCCGGAAAAGCAACAGCAAGAGGCGAAGGCTCCGAAGCAGGAGCCACAACAGAAGCAGCAGGAACAGGCGAAATCCACCAAACAACAGGCTCCGCACGCGCAGCCAGTTAGCGCGAAGCATTCGGATCAGAAGCAGGCCACATCCTCAAAGGGTCCTCAGCGCACGCAAGAGGAGATGGCCACGCAGCACGCGCAACCGGCACTTCGCCTGAGCTCCAGGGGCAGCGGTCGAATTCCCGACGAACGCTTTCGCTCTAACTTTGGACGCGGCCACGAATTCCGCATGGGCAATCCGGTTATGGTCAGCGGATATTCTCGCTTCCAATATGGCGGCTATTGGTTCGGATACGTTCAACCTTGGCCGGCAGGCTGGTTTTACACCGACCAGTTCTACATCGATTACGTCGACGGCGGCTATTATATGTACAACCCGTACTATCCGGGCGCTCGCTTCGCCATCACCGTCATTATCTAACGTCAAAATCCGGCTCGTTGAATGAACACAACTCTGGCCTGGCGCGATCATCTTTCCACAAGCGGAGCGCGCTAGGCCCGAGAGAGCAAGAAACACCGTACAAGTCTCGCCTTAGTGGAGGAAAGAAAACATGCTCGGAACCGTACTGATCGTCATTTTGATTTTGGCACTTTTGGGAGTATTTCCGCGGTGGTCACACAGCCGCGATTGGGGCTACGTCCCGACCGGCGGCATAGGCCTCGTTCTTTTCGTCGTGGTCATCCTCGTCCTCATCGGACGTATTTAGTAGTTCCGGTTGATGATTCGCTTGCCGTGACCAACTTTTGCGGACGGTTCGAAATTACAGGCGGATCGTAGCGGTCGATTCTCGTCTTTAGGGCATCGGTTAGTGCAAAGTCGGAGGTGAGTGATGGATGAGTCCAAACGGCGTGCGGTCAAGTTTCTCGAGAAGGAAATCAAGACGTACATGGCGTTATCTCTATTCCTGCTGAAGAAGGGCATGAAGCAGCATGTGCGCGTGGGTGCGTCAACCGTGCTCCTCAGCCCCTTTTTCTACAAAGAGAGAATCAAGGAAGCAAAGAAGCTTGTCTCCGACCTCAAAAAACCAGATTAGAACACTCTTGCGACGTGTAACGTCCCGTGACTGCGGGCGATGGTGTACTCGTCTGGTCGTTTTTCTCCTGGCTGCCGTTCTTGGTTGTAGTGGTTTGTTCGCATACTCCGTGCTCACCCACGAGGAAATCATAGACTTGGTGTGGAGTGACGAACTTCGGCCCCTCCTCCTCCAGAGATTCCCATCTCTGACCGAAGATCAACTCAAACAGGCACACGCTTACGCCTATGGCGGCGCGGTCATCCAGGACCTCGGTTATTATCCCTTTGGGAGCGTGGAATTCAGCGACTTAGTGCACTATGTTCGCAGCGGTGACTTCGTTCGAGAATTGCTTGTGCAGAGCCAGAACGCGAACGAGTACGCATTTGCCCTGGGCGCGCTCGCGCATTACGCCTCGGACATCGCCGGACATCCGGCGGTGAACCTTTCTGTCTCCATCCAATATCCTAAGCTGCGAGCGAAGTACGGTAAGTCCGTCAGATACGCTGAGGACCACACGGCACATCTGAAAACGGAGTTCGGATTTGACATGGTGCAAGTCGCCAAAACCGTTATGCATCGCAACAGTATCACGATTTCATCGGATTCCAGGTGTCCAAATCTCTCTTGGAGCGAACTTTTCCCATCGTTTACGGAGTGGAGTTGAAAGACGTGTTGACGCATGAGGACTTATCCATCGGTTCGTATCGCTTTGCTGTCAGCCAGATGATTCCCCAAATGACGCAGATCGCACTTCGGACTCACAAGCAGGACATCATGAAGGAAAAGCCCGATTTTGCAAAAAAAGAGTTCCTCTTCCGGCTGTCGCGTTCGGAATATGAAAAAGAATGGGGAAAAGACTACTCGAAGCCCAGCTTCAGTACGCGCTTGGCCTCCTCGCTCTTGCGATACATGCCGAAAATCGGACCCTTCAAGGCCATGGCCTTCAACAATCCCACCCCGCAGACCGAAGATCTGTACTTCAAGAGCATCAATAGCAGCGTCGAGTACCGCATCTACCTCCAGCAAGTTCGTGACGGCTCTCTGCAACTGGCGAACGCGGATTTTGACACTGGCAAGGTGACCAAGGCGGCTGAGTATCCCTTGACCGACGAAACCTACGCAAAGCTCTTGGGCCAGCTCACGCAGCGCAAGTTCGATGGCACGACGCTGGATCTGCGCGACAATATCCTCAGCTTCTATTCTGACCTCTCCCTTCCACCTGAAACTAAAAAAGATCCTCTTCGCTGGCAAAGCGTATTGTCGTCGCTTGATCAGTTGAAGCTTGCCAATCCAAGTCCCATCCTCGCCGCCACCCCTGCATTGCAGCCCTAAGTCAGAATCGAATACAGCTCCGAATGTTTTCGCTCGTCATCGAAAACAAAGTGCAAATGTGTCCGTTAGTGAACAGAACAATGATTTCGACTCGCCTAAGATGGGTTTTGCCAGGAACTGATCAGAGATGATCTCCGGTTGCGGCACAAGCGCTCCTCATACCGTTCACTTGTGGGAATTGGAATACACAATGCTTTGGACAATATTTATCGTTCTGTGCGTACTTTGGCTTCTCGGAATGGTCACGTCCTACACCGTGGGTGGACTCATCCACATTCTTCTAGTCGTGGCGCTAGTTATTTTTGTGATCAATTTGGTCCAAGGAAGACGGTCGGTTTAGCCGCCGGCGCAATCACCATGAAATCTTTCATTTGGGTGGGCATTCTCTTCATCGTACTGGGTGGTTTTGCCCTCGCCTATCGCGGATTCAACTATACACATGAAGACAAGTTCCTCGACGTCGGACCGATCCACGCCACTGCGGATAAACACGCGCACGTTGATATTTCGCCGCTGCTTGGCGGGCTGGTGCTGGTCGGCGGAGCCATTATGCTCGTCGCTGGACTCCGGCAAAAGTCTTAGCTCGCAATTATGGAAATAGCCCGCCTGAGAGTGGGGTAACGCATAACCCTCTCGCGCTGTGGGTGCGTTGGAAGATTTTTCAACCACAAATTTTTAGGGAAACTCAATCGATTACGGAAGGTTTTTGACCGTGGAGGTCAGTAATGAAGAAATACTTGTTGGCCGCAGCATGTCTTACGCTCGCAGCGGGGGCTGCATATGGCCAGGACTTGAATAAGGAGCAAAAACGCCTCGAAGAAAGTGGCGTGGTCATGAAGGAAGTGCTCAACATTCCCGACGACATTCCTCATGATCTATTGGAAAAGGCGGAATGCGTCATCGTGTTTCCGTCCGTAATGAAAGCGGCGTTTGTAGTTGGTGCCGAATATGGACGGGGAGCTATGGTTTGCCGCACTGGCGATAAATTTCGCGGACCCTGGGGAGCTCCGGCCATGTATGCACTGGAAGGCGGTAGCTTCGGTTCCAAATCGGCGCCGAAGCCACAGACTTGATCCTACTGGTGATGAACGGCAGAGGGATGGAGTCGATTCTCAGCAGCAAGGTCAAACTAGGGGCGGATGCCTCAGTTGCCGGAGGTCCTGTCGGTCGCGACGCTTCTGCAGACACCGACGCTTGGATGCGAGCCGAAATCCTCAGCTACTCACGTTCACGCGGACTGTTTGCCGGAGTCTCCCTCGAGGGGACTACGCTTCGTCCCGATGACGATGCAAATGCACAGGTCTATGGCCGCCCTGTCAAAGCAAAGGAAATTGTAAGAAGTGAAAAGATGCTCGTGCCCGCAACCGGACGTCAGCTGGTCGACGTGCTGGAAAAGAGTGCACCGCATAACGATTCGAAAGAAGCGGCTTCGATCAAGTAGGTTACTTAACAGCTTGCCGGGATACCACTATCCCGGCAAGCTCTCAGTCCTTCAAGAAAACTCGTAACGAAACTCTGTATTGTGTCTACTTCTGGACAGATTTTTCCCCACATCCAGCGTTTAATTCAAACCAGCAAGTACCGATCGCGACAAGTGGATGGCCTCTAGCTCGCGAGTGAGCAGGTTCGTCTTGACAGAAAGGCTGTGCCAGTTGTTTCGCGCGAAACGCCCGCTTCTGCTGGTCTGCGCACTCCTCCTCGTATTGCCTTGTGAGCTTTTTGGCCAGGCACCCCTCCTCAAGTTCCCTAATCTGGTCATGGAAAGCGGCAGTCCTGTAAAACTGCAACTGGCGCAGACGATTTCTTCCCGGCGCGCACATAAGAATGATCGGCTTGAGTTCGTAGTCGATAAAGATGTGGAGATCGATGGTTTCACCGTAATCAACGCCGGAGCTAAAGCCGAAGGTTCGGTAGTCAGGGTGAAAGGAAAACGCCCGTTGGGGATTGGGGGAAACGTAATCATCAAGCTGGACTCGGTAGAACTCACGACGGGCGAGAGCGTGCCATTGACCGCACGCAGGGAATTCAAAGGCAAATCTCGCACAGTTCGCATGGCAGTAGGGATGGCGGTAGCGGCAGCCATCTATTTTCCAGCTGCGCCCGCATTGCTGCTGACGCCTGGTCGGGATAGCACAGTCCTGAAGGGCACGGAAGTGACGGCGTACACGAAGACGGATCTTCCGTTAGACGCAAAAGTTCTGCCCGTTGCCCAGGGAAATGCTTCCGACCTGGCGGAGATGATCAAACTGTTGCCGCCTCGGGTTCTCAACGGCGAAGGGCGCGAGGGCGATATGCTGAATCTGATTTTCGCAGCCAAAGAAGACGACTTGCAGGAAGCTTTCGCGCGCGCCGGCTGGGTAAAAGTGGAAAAATCCACGCCTCAGATCATTTGGCATTTAATATGGGAGCGAAAACACTACACCAAGCTGCCCATGGATAAGCTTTACGTTTTTGGCAGGTCGCAAGACTATTCCTACGCGCTGCCGGACCCCACCTCTATCGTCGCGCGGCGGCACCACCTGCGCATTTGGAAAACGGACCGGGTAGTAGACGACGTTCCCCTGTGGGTCGGTGCCGCAACCCACGATGTTGCCATCGAATTTGTGAAGCATAAGTTTCGCCCCTTTCACAAGATCGATCCGAACGTGGATGCGGAGCGCGACTTCATCGCCACGGATCTCGCAATGACCTCGCAACTCACACGCGAGCACTTCGTGACTTGCATCGCGCCCGTGTTCAATGGGCAAACCGCCACCGGGCAGGCCTACCATTCCGACAGCAGAATGCTCTTTCTCGAATTGAACCAGCGCTCAAACCTCGCAGCGACCGCAGGCCCCGCGAAGTAATCTACAAGACTTTCGTTCGAACCGCCAAAGTGCGCGTTTTTGTACAGTTTTTGGGTTCACCTGCATCCAGAATCCTTAGCACAAACTTCAACCACCTATGCGCCCTCTGCGGTTCAACAGCCTTCGAACAAATCAGTCCAATAACAACCGGTTCAACTGGTTGATCGCTACTTCTCTGGGCTCTATTGGGCTTCCGCTATCGTTGGAGTTGGGCTGGTGTATCCATCGCTTTCAAACTCCGAAGTGGTTTGAGTACTTACTCACCGTCTGCGCGGTGACCGCCGTGGAGGCGGACCGCTCCTATGGGTGGCTAACCCACCGCATGCACCATCAGTTCACCGACACGGACGGCGACCCGCACTCTCCCCGCGAGGGCAAATGGTGGTCCGCTATGGGCTGGATCCTCGTTGGTAACGCCCTGCGGCAAGACGATGTGACCCTTAAGCGCTACGTCCCCGACTTTCATGTCTGGATCACCGAATTTCATTTTGTGCCCACGATTATCCTCGGCATCATGCTCTTCCTCGTTGGCGGATGGCCCTTCCTGCTTGGGGGTATCTTCTTTCGCACCGTTGCGGGACACCACGCCACTTGGCTGATCAATTCCGCCACACATATTTGGGGTTCGCGCCGCTTCGAGACTCGTGATCGCTCCACCAACAATTGGTGGGTGGCTCTCCTCACTCTCGGTGAGGGATGGCACAACAACCATCATGCGCATCCCACCTCAGCGCAGCACGGCATGAGATGGTACGAATTCGACTCTAACTGGTACACCATCGTGCTGTTCAAGCAGCTTGGACTTGCGTCCCACGTTCAGCGAGCAAAACTTCACGCCCCCGCGCACGCCAGCGAATCTCTTGCTCCCACTTCGGTTCAAATTTAGAGTAGCCGGGAATACTTGTTATTCGTGGAGGACAACGGTCAGCAATGATTTGTTGACCTTGATTTTCCCGTTGTATTCGATAAAGCCCAGCTTGCGGAATTTGTTCATGAAGAAATTCACCCGCGAACGCGTGGTTCCCACCATGCTCGCCAGCGTTTCCTGTGAGACTTTCGGCAGGATGCGGTCGGGTTGGTCCTGTTTCCCATAACGCGCCAGAAGCAGAAGCGTGCGCGCCAGGCGCTTTTCGCTGGAGTTGAACAGTTGATCCACCAAATCCTCTTCAACCCGGATATTGTGCGCGAGCATATAGGCGATGAAATGGTCGGATAACTTATGCTCTGCGTGAAGTACGCGCAACAATTCGTCTTTCTGAATGACTAGCAAGGTAGTCGGCGTGACCGCCGTTGTCGTGCCCATCCGCAGCGTCTGCCCGGCCATGCAGCCCTCGCCGAAGAAGTCCGTCGGGCCAAACATGGCAACGACCGCTTCCTTTCCTGAGCCATTCACAACCGACAATTTCACGCCGCCTTTCTGTACGTACATCACCGTCACGGCAGCGTCGCCTTGAGAATATATGGATTCGTTTCGGTGGTATTCGCTTACTTTTCTTGCTATTCCGGCGGTATCGAGGAACTTTTGCGCATCGAAAGGTTCGATTTTATGGTTGTTTGTGGGTTTCTTTGGTCTCATATACATATTGAACACCGCCTACACACAGACTCTTCGCGGCGATGTTGAGCTTATCAGTGGGCCTTCCGCAAAACTGTGCAAAAGGGAACAGTTTGCCGTCTCTAGAATCTGTACTGTTCCTACTGGACGGTGCGCGTGAGCGGCATTGACCGGTCTGGGCGGGTCGGGCAATTTTGTTCATCTCATCGTCCTATTCATTAGAACCTTGGAAGACCCCCGTCCATCCAAACTGAGGAAAAACTGAGGATTTGTGGATTTTACGAGGCGGTCATGGTGTGTCGCATAAAGTTTTCTGCGGGACTGTACAAAACAGAACAGCGCTTTCATATAGCGGTCTATAGCATCTGTCATTGGACGGTGAGGCCGAGCACTAATGGCAGGTCTGCGGGGATACCCCGCATCCCAGCACCAGCTGGCAGCTTTCGTTGAAGGAACGTCCATGGACGACATTTACAAGTTTGTGTAGTCCACCTTCCGGAAGATCACCGCCACTGCAAGTAGACAAGAGTTCACACCAGGTTCGTTTAAGGGCAGGCCAGCCTGTCCGAGTGCATCGAATTCGACGGGACAACGAGGGACGTCTGTATCTACTTGCATGGATTTTTATCGGGGTTTTGGTTGGATGGGGCGCGGGAAGGATGTTCGAGGAGAATAGCTATGGTCCGTTCATGGACGCAGCGATTCGCTCTGCCGCAAGCAGGAGTTTTGGAGACACGATGGTCACAACGATGGTCGCGGTGATTGGTGCAACGCTTCCAACGGCGCTAGGCAATCTCATCAACGGCCGAAGGATTTACGCGCGCCAATCGTAAGAGCTCCGCAGTCCACGACCGCACGAAGTCCGAAGGCTCAAGGAAGTGCAAATGGAAGACATCAGCAAATTCGAAACCGTCCTTATCCGAGACAACACAGTCTTGCCGAACGACTTGTCCGTAGACACTGAACCTGTATTCTCCGGCTGGAAAGCCGTCCGAAATCTCGATGGCTACGAACTTGGCCGGGCAATCCACAAGGCCAACTGGAACTTCTTTTATCTTGCCGGAAAGATTCACGCTGTCGTCTTCGGCCACAAAGGGCAAAAAACGCGGCTCCAGGCAGTGAAACGGATCGCCAGCAAATTGCAAGGGAAGCAGTTTAATTGCCTGGAGATCACGTCGGTCCTTCAGAAGCGCTTTCTCGGTTTTCCGTTTGTAAGTGTTTCCGCCAACTCTCGACACATACAGGAAAGCGTTTATCTGGTACCTTTAAGAGCTCTTAAACCTTCGATGACCGCCGCGGCTTTTTCAGTCGACAAATTGGATAACGATGAAACGCCGCACCATGGACAAGTGTTTCCAAAACCGGATGTGGCCCCGATCGGAAGTCTCTAGTGATCTGTGGAGATATCAAAATGAAAACAATTCGCAGCTCGATTCTTTGTGCCAGTGCCTTACTTCTGACGGCCTCTTTGCTCCAGGCACAGGAGCTTTCGAAGTATCGTGGTTTTTCAATCGGAGCAAGCCTGGCCAATGTTTTGAAACTCAGCGGTGAGAAATTGCTAGACGTGAAAACCATTCACACGCAACCAATGCTGATCCAGGAACTTTCCTGGTGGCCACCAAGCACTCTCGAACGTTCCCAGCCTGACAACGTGGAACAGATTCTTTTCTCTTTCTCTAATGGCCAGCTCTACAAGATCTCTGTCACATACGACCGCGGTTCCACCGAAGGGCTGACCGCGTCCGATATGGTCAAGTCCATTTCGGCGAAATACGGCCCGGCCACCACGGTTGAATCGGAGATTGACCCGGCCATGGACACGCTTTATGAATTGAAGCCAGGGCCTCTCGCGTCTTGGCAAGATCCCCAATGTTCCTTTGATCTTGTGCGTACTTCTTTCAGCGATCACTTTGGCCTCGTTATTTACTCCAAGGAAATCAACGCTGAGGCGGAAGTCGCTACTGTGGCAGCTGTGAAACTTGAAGAACAGCAGCGCCCCGAAAAAGAAGCCGACGAGAAGAAAAAAGTAGCGGACGATCTTGAAACGGCACGCGAGAAGAACCAAAAGAGTTTTCACCCGTAGCGCTGGCCTTGGTCCAGAAAAAATAATTGTTTTGGTTTTTGTAGATAAATCGAATGGGGGTCAAAGAAATGTCAATAAATATTACTCCTCTGCATGACCGGGTTCTGGTTCGCAGATTGGAAGAGCAGGAAAAGGCCAAGGGCGGAATTATTATCCCCGACACCGCTAAAGAAAAGCCGCACGAGGGCGAAGTGATCGCCGTTGGCGCCGGCAAAATGGAGAAGGGCCATCGCGTACCGCTCGACGTGAAGGTTGGCGACCGGATCCTATTCGGCAAATACACCGGCAACGACATCAAGATCGAGGACCAGGAGTACCTGATTCTCCGCGAAGAAGACATTCTGGCGAAGGTTGGCAGCATCGCGAAAGCAGCAGGCAAGCGGTAGTTAGCAGCAAAATTAAAGATTTTAACCGAACAGAAGTGTTCGATCACCCGGGAGGGTGCAGTCTCATGGCAAAACAAATTGTAACTGGTGAAAGTTCACGTCAAGCGATTTTGCGCGGTGTCAATATTTTGGCGGACGCGGTGAAAATCACGCTCGGGCCGAAAGGGCGCAACGCGGTGATCGAGAAGAAGTTTGGCGCGCCCGTCATCACAAAAGACGGCGTAACCGTGGCGAAAGAGATCGAGCTGCAGGACCCGCTCGAAAACATGGGCGCGCAAATGGTGCGCGAGGTCGCGTCCAAAACTTCGGACGTGGCCGGCGACGGCACAACCACAGCAACCGTACTGGCCCAGGCAATCTTCCGTGAAGGTGTCCGCACAGTTGCCGCGGGCGCCAGCCCCATGGCCCTAAAGCGCGGCATCGACAGGGCAGTAGAAGTTGCCGTGGGAGAGATCAAGCGCCTCTCTCGCGAAGTTAAGGGCGACATGATCGCACAAGTTGGCTCCATCAGCGCCAACACCGATAAGCAAGTTGGCGACATCATTGCCGAGGCCATGAAAAAGGTCGGCAAGGATGGCGTCATCACCATCGAAGAATCTAAGACGATGGATACCTCTCTTGAAATCGTCGAAGGCATGCAATTCGACCGCGGCTATCTCTCTCCGTATTTCGTTACCGATCCGGACCGCATGGAATGCGTTCTCGAAGACGTTCGCATTCTGATTCAAGAAAAGAAGATCAGCTCGATGAAAGACCTGCTCCCATTACTGGAGCAGACAGCCAAAATGGGCAAGCCCCTACTGATCATTGCTGAGGACATTGAGGGCGAAGCCCTGGCAACCCTGGTGGTGAACAAACTCCGCGGCACGCTACAGTGTGCTGCCGTAAAAGCCCCCGGCTTTGGCGATCGCCGCAAAGCCATGCTCGAAGACATTGCCGTTCTCACCGGAGGAAAGGCCATCACCGAGGAACTCGGCCTCAAGCTCGAGAATGTAAAACTCGAGGAACTGGGCAGCGCCAAGAAGGTGACCATCGACAAGGACAACACCACCATCGTCGCGGGCGCCGGTAAGACCACTGAAATTGAAGGCCGCATCAAACAACTCCGTGCGCAGATCGAAGACACCACCTCGGACTACGACAAGGAAAAGCTCCAGGAGCGCCTGGCCAAGCTCGTCGGCGGCGTCGCCATCATCAAGGTTGGCGCGGCCACGGAAACTGAATTGAAAGAAAAGAAGGCGCGTGTCGAGGACGCCATGCATGCCACTCGCGCAGCGGTCGAAGAAGGTATCGTTGCGGGCGGCGGCACTGCTCTCCTTCGTTGTTTGCCGGCCCTGGAAAAGCTGAAGCTCGACGGTGATGAGGCCGTCGGCGTCAACATCGTGAAGCGTGCGCTCGAAGAGCCTGTGCGCCAGATCGCCCTGAACGCCGGCCACGAAGGCGCCGTGATTGTTGGACGCGTCCGCGAATCGAAAGAAGAGAATTTCGGTTTCAACGCGGAGACCGCAGAGTTTGGCGACCTCGTTAAAGTCGGTGTGATCGATCCGGCAAAGGTGACTCGCCTGGCGCTTCAGAACGCCGCATCCATCGTTTCCTTGATGCTCACCACGGAAGTGCTGATCGCCGAGTTTAAAGGAGACGAAAAGTCGGCTTCGGCTGGCGCGGCTTACGGGGGAGGCATGGGCGGCGGGTCCTACTAGGCGTTCTACTCACTGATAAATTCGATCACCGCCGCAGAACAGCCACGTTCGCTTCAAAGATAGGAAAAAATGTCGGTGCCAAAGACAATCTCTCCAATAGAAAGAGCTGGCGTTATCGATATCCGTGACAATGGGAAAGCAATCGAAATCTCAAGTCTCCAACAAGTGGTCACGCTAGAGGTAAACGAGGAATCTAACTCTGTTAGACCGCTCCATTCAAGGCCGATCCTGCCCAGCAGGATCGCCGTCATCGGAAATTACCTTCCCCGGAAGTGCGGGATCGCCACTTTCACCACTGATTTGTGTGACGCGATTCATGCGGAATACGGCGCCACGGAACTGTTGGCCTTGCCGGTCAATGACACGGACGAAGGTTATAGCTACCCAGCGCGTATTCGCTTCGAACTTTCCCAGGATGATCCGGCCTCCTACAGGCAAGCCGCGGATTTCCTGAATTTCAGCAACATTGATTTGGTTTGCCTCCAGCATGAATACGGAATTTTCGGCGGGCCAGCCGGTTCTCATATTCTAGGTCTCTTGCGCCGCCTAAAAATGCCGGTCGTCACCACGTTGCATACCGTGTTGCGCGAACCGAATGCCGATCAGCGCTCCGTAATGGCAGAAATAGCGGCCTTGTCCGATCGCTTGATTGTCATGAGCCGCCAGTCCTCGGAAATCCTTCAGGAAGTGTTTCACGTCTCACCTGCAAAGATTGATTTGATTCCGCACGGCATCCCCGATTTAGCGTTCACGGATCCAACTTTCTACAAGGACGCGTTCGGAACCGAAGGCAAGGAAGTCCTACTTACTTTCGGTTTGCTCTCACCAAACAAGGGCATAGAAAACGTCATCAAAGCCCTACCGGATATCCTGTCGCGGCACGGCAATGTCGTCTATATGGTTTCCGGCGTCACCCACCCGCATGTCCTGCGCCATGAAGGCGAAAAATACCGCCAGTCACTCCAGAAACTGGCGAAGGACCTGTGTGTCGAAGCCAGCGTCATCTTCCGCAACCGCTTTGTCAGCCAAAAAGAGCTGATTGAATTGATCGGCGCTGCCGATATTTACATCACGCCCTACAAACATAAGGGCCAGGTGGTTTCCGGAACGCTTGCATATGCCTTAAGCGCTGGCAAGGCGATCATTTCCACGCCGTACTTGCATGCGATTGAATTATTGGACGAAGAACGCGGTGTGCTCGTTCCATTCGACGATCCGCAGGCCATCGCCGAAAAAACAATCGAGCTGCTGGACAATGGAACCGCGCGCCATGCCATGCGGAAGCGTGCCTATCTCTATACCAGGGACATGGTTTGGAATCGTGTGGCGCAGCAATATATGGGAAGCTTTGAACGCGTGTACAACGAGCGTTTGCGAAATCCGCGCGCCACATTTTCCGCCCAACACACGGAAAAGAATCTCGACCGCCTCCCGGCCGTAAAACTCGATCATTTGTTTCGCATGACCGACGCCACCGGAATTGTCGAGCACGCCATCTTCGTGGTCCCGAATTACCCGGAAGGCTACTCCACCGACGACAACGCCAGAGCTCTCATCATCGCCATTCTACTGGAAGAATTCGGCAGTGCCGCTCCCGCAGGCTCGCAGGACCTCGCCTCTCGTTATCTCGCGTTTCTGTGGCTCGCTTTCGATCCAATAACAAGAAGGTTCAGAAATTGTTTGAGCTATGAACGCCAGTGGCAAGAAGCGGAAGGCTCTGAAGACAGCCACGGACGGGCCTTGTGGGGATTAGGTACAGTTCTTGGCAGAACCAAGGACGTCGGTTTAAGAGGAGCCGCCGGACGCCTGTTCGAATTGGCGATTCCGGCCGCCGTGGAGTTCAAGAGTCCCCGGGCTTGTGCGTTCGCTTTGCTCGGATTACTGGAATATCTCGAGTCGTTCCCCGGCGATCGCGCTGCCCTCAATGCTGCGGACGCGTTGGCGAATCGCTTGCTGGATTCCTATCTAGCCCACCGATCGACAGACTGGAAATGGTACGAGAATGAACTCGCGTACTCCAATGCCCGACTGCCGCAAGCTCTGATACAAGCCGGCACGCGCAGCGCAAACGACGCCATGGTTTCGGCCGGGCTCGAAGCGTTGGATTGGCTGGCCGCAGTTCAGCGGTGTGAAACAAAAGGCCACTTCGTGCCCATCGGCTCGCACGGGTTCTACTCCAAGAAAACCGAAAAGGCTCGTTTCGACCAGCAACCGGTCGAAGCCTGCGCCGCCGTTTCCGCTTTTCTGCAAGCCTACCGCACCACAGGAAAAGGACGCTGGCGCAAAGAAGCCTGGACTGCCTTCAATTGGTTCCTCGGCGACAACGATCTTCAGGTTGCTTTATACGACCCTACCACAGGCGGCTGTCGAGATGGCTTGCATCCTGACCGCGCCAACGAGAACCAGGGCGCCGAATCGACCCTCTCTTTCCTGATGGCGCTTCTCGAAATGCGCAAACTGGAAGAAACGGACACAACCGATCCGAAGGCCTGACTACCCGCAGTTGCCCCTTGCGCTTTCCTGGTTGCGCCTGACCTCAGTCTTGTTGCTGTTCAATTTTCCTTGAGAGAAAAATGATGCTCCCACACGATCCATTGTTTATCCGGCACGCCGGTAATCCGATCCTGTCCGCTAAGGATTGGCCCTACCCGATGAACAGCGTTTTCAACGCCGGCGCCGCGCGTTTACCCGACGGCTCCACGCTTCTTCTGTGCCGCGTCGAAGATCTTCGCGGGCTTTCTCACCTATGCGCCGCGCGTTCCGTGAACGGTGTCGACGGTTGGCAGATCGACCGCGAACCGACGCTCGCGTCCGACCCCGATCGCCATCCCGAGGAATTGTGGGGCATCGAGGACCCTCGCATCACCTTCGTCCCCGAACTTCAGCAATACGCGATTGCTTTTACCTCCTATTCGCGCGGCGGCCCGGGCGTCTCGCTGGCTCTAACAAAAAACTTTCGTAATTTCGAAAGATTTGGCGTAATCATGTCGCCAGACGACAAGGATGCAGCTCTCCTCCCGCGCCGGATAAACGGATTCTGGGCATTGATTCATCGCCCCATGACGCCACTGGGCGCGCACATCTGGATTTCTTACTCACCCGATCTGCGCCATTGGGGCAGCCATAAACTCATGCTGGAAGCGCGCCGAGGTGCCTGGTGGGACGCCAACAAAATTGGCATTTCACCACCACCCATCGAAACGCCCAGAGGTTGGCTGATGATCTATCACGGCGTGCGCAGGACGCCGTCCAGTTCCATCTATCGTTTAGGTCTGGCCCTATTCGATCTGCAACAGCCCGAAAAGTGTTTGATACGTGGAGATTCCTGGATGTTCGCTCCCGAAGCGGATTACGAACGTCACGGCGATGTTCAGGACGTGGTCTTTCCCTGTGGCTACACGATAGACGCGGACTGCGACACCATTAATCTCTACTACGGCGCGGCGGATTCCAGCATCGCGTTAGCCCGCGGCAGCATCCGTTGCCTGCTGGCATGGCTGGACGCCAATGGCCATTCCGAGCAGGCAAACGAACGAAGGCAGCGGCGCGATTAATCCGAGAGCTAAGGCTCGAAGGGAAGTTCGGATTTGGTGGAGCCGATGGGGTTCGAAACCGCCCACGCTTGGCATTTCAATGACTTAGGAAGTAGGGCTCGGACTGGAAAAAGAAGGACTTGGTAGTCCTTGGAACCCTTACTGCCGCCGCAACGCCGCCTTTTTTCGCATGATGCTGCGAACAACTCTGCGATTTGCTTCGCGTACTGCTCTTGGTATTGCTTGCGTGTAGATTTTCATCGTTGTTCGGATATTCCCTACCGCGGAATCGGCTTCATGTACTCGCGAATGATGTCGTAGTTGCCCGTCCTCCAATCCCTGAGCATCATAGAAAGTCTCCATCGTAATTGCCGCAAGTTTTCAGACCCTACAGAATCAAAAGCGTGCCTGGCGAGTGTCAGATGATAAGGCGAGAAGAGAATTGAGAAGCGCGAACACGCAGACGTTTTCGATGGTCAGCGACGGAGCCACTTATGAGCCAGTGGCAAACGGAGTCGTTTCTTCTGGCGTGTCTGCGGAGGCCGTTCTTCTTGCGGTGAAAGTCTCTGCCGACGTGCGGCAGCTACAACTTGCAATGCAGAAACAAATAGAGACTTTCGTCGCACGACTGCAACCGCCAGCGTATTCGGACGGAGAACTGATCAAGGCGAACTTTGTGGGAATCGATGCCCAAGGATACCGAGTGCTTTTTCCTGACGTCCATGCTCTCGCCAATATACGACTGCAAGAGAATTCCTCGCAGTACTCCTCGCTGGCTTTGGTTAGGAAAGGATCCCAATCCGTTGTTTGACGCTGCGCTCTAAGGCAGACGGCCGCCTATTCTAGACCCAGCGCCTGAGAGCCCAACGCCTCATATATGAGCCGATTGACACCTATACCTATAATATGCGTGCATTAAGCACCTTATATGCTACTATTGTCGCATGAACCTCGCGGATAGGCTGACAATATATGCCGGCCGAGGTCTTCAGGAGGAGGAAGCCACAATCCTCGTACTTATCGAAGAAGCTGGAGTCGCCATCTTCTCCGCCTTTCCCGATCATTTTGTTTTGTTTGGGGGTGCCGCTCTTCTTCTCTTTCACGAAAGCCCTCGCTTCTCTCGGGACCTGGACCTCCTCGCTTCGGCCGTAGATCTTCCTTCATTTGCACAAATCGAAGCCATCGTTCGTAAAGGCATACAGCCGATTGCGGAAACCCTAGGATGGGGCCAACTTGACTTCAGGAAGTACAACGACAGCGATGACTTCATAAAATGTTGGGTGGTGGCAAATGAAAAGCCTCTCTTTAGTATCGATCTCACAAGGATTGGTGGTAGTGTCCTCGAAAGCCAAATTGTAAATCGGACCATCGCTGGCACGAGCGACCGAACGGTCCGAACTGCGACCGCCAATTACCTCCTGCTTCAGAAATGCGAGGTCTTCCTCGCGCGTCGTCTCGTGAAGGCTCGCGATGCGTTCGATATTCATCTTCTGCTCGGACGAGGCGCTTCGCTAAACAACAACCTCCAAGCGCATCTCGAGGACTTCGTTCTGCTAAAAGAACTTGATGCTGAATTCATCGAAGCTCGAATTCAGAGCATCGACGTAAAGCTGTGCACGGTCGAACTTCGGTCGGTTTTGCCACCGACTCTGTTTGACGAACTCGGCAAAAAACAATTTGCACCCATCGGAGATTCGCTGCGGAAGGTGTTCTCCGAGTGGGTCGAGGAGAACTGAAATGAACTGGACCGACGTACTTACCGATGAGGCGCGCAAAAATAGCGTGCTCCAGACCGACGCATTGGTCCGCAAATACAAACTCTCCGAACCCGCGGTGCGTAATGCCCTCCGTCGCTACGAGTCGAAGGACCTGGTGGAACGCATTTCCACAAAGATTTACATAAACCACTTCAACCAGCACTTTTCGCCGCGTGACTTGGTAAATACACTGAGGCCACGTTCCTACATTTCACTAGAGTCTGCCTTGGTGGACCGAGGAGTGACTACCCAAAACCCTTCCGCCCTCACATGCGTCGCGCCAGACTATCGGCAAACTTTCCGAGGTAAATCGATAATTATCATCTACCGGAAGATTTCTCCAGAGTTGTATTGGGGTTTTGAAGAAAAAACAACTCGATACAACAAGTACCTTGCCGCCGAACCGGAGAAGGCTTTACTCGACTGGATTTACCTCACGCGACAGGAGGGACTTCCGACTCCTTTGGATGAAATAAATCTGCAATTCCTCAATCTCGGCAAGCTGAGAGCGTACGCGGAAAGGTTTCCAAAGACAGTCAACGAAACAATTAAAAATCTCCTTCTCGAGAAAGCTTTCCCAGCCGACGAACCAGTCGAGCTCAGCGTCGGCAACCGACGCTAATGGCTCGACGAAAACTAAATCGGAAGAAGGCGCTTACGACCCGGACAAGCCGTAGATCAGTTTCTCGAAGCTGTCGCCTCGTCTCCAGGAATTATCATGGTAGTTTGAGAGACAGATTTGAGTCGAAGTCGGACGGTCGTGCAGTACCGACGAAGTGCCCAAACAACAGCGGGAACTCTTTGGCGGAGGGCAGGGACGGAAGACAACCGGCCAGGAGAACTCCGAACAGACGACGCGTCCCAGACGCAGAGCATAAGCGCAGGGCAGCCGAGATCACAGCTCGAAGATACTGAATCTGATGAAAACTTGCAGGCAAAATGCCAATCTGTTGAAATCCTCGTCTGCGCGTGCCAGACGCCGTATAATTCGGGGCAAATCCAAGTTCCGCCCGGTGTGAGAGGGTTGTGATGCGTGTGACGAATTGCGTGCTCATGACATTGGGGCTCGTCAGCTTTCTTTCGCCGGTCGAAGCCTGCGCGCAGGGCAAATTGTCTTCCGCTCCCAGTGGCATCGACTTAGCTACCGGCTTCATCTCGCACGACTTGCAAATCAATATAAAAGGAGCGGACGGCAAGCCCGTGCAGGGGCAGATTACGGTGCAACTCAGCTCCGCGAACGGGCAGCTCTATGACCGAACGGTGGCAAAGGACGGCCAAGCACGATTCAATCGCGTGCCGAAGGCCGAATTCCGCATTCTGCTCACTGCACCGGGATACCAAAAAACGGAAAAGCGGGTCGATCTGGCGAACGATAAGCAGCTCGTCACGGTGAACTTGCAGTTGCGCTCAATTTCGGATGTGGAAGATGCGACGTCGGCACGCAGCCTGGGGGCGTTGGACCCGCGAGCGCAAAAGGAAGTGGGCAAAGCACTGGAAGCGCTGCGCACCCAAAAGACCAATACCGCGCTCAATCATTTGGTAGCAGCAGAAAGAGATGCACCCAATAATGCCGAAATCGAGTATCTGTTTGGCGTCTATTTCTCGCAGACAAATGATCCAGCGCAGGCTCAAGCGCACTGGAACACAGCGCTGGCGCTAGATCCCAAGCATCTGAGCTCTCTGCTGGAAGTCAGCCAAGAACTGCTGCACGAAAGGAAGGCGACGGAAGCTGTGCCCTATTTGAGGCGCGCGATGGAAGCCGAGCCGTCTTCGTGGAGAGCTCATGCGCTGATGGCGGAGTCCGATTACATGCAGAGCAAACCGGACGAAGCCATCAAAGAAGCAGAGCGTGCTTTAGAACTGGGGCGCGGTCGAGCGGCGTCACTCGAGCCATTCCTTGCGGCAATGGTTGCTGAACGCGGAAATAAGGACCGCGCGATCCAGATATTGGAGGACCACTTAAAGTCGAACTCGTTGGATGCTGCGGCCGCCAAGCAATTGGAGCAATACCGGAATCCCGCTTTGGTCGCGAGTTCTTCTACCGGGGATGCCCTGAAAACCATTTCGGCGGCGACCATGGCATTGCCACTACCTTCCAGCTGGATGCCTCCGGACGTCGACGAAAAAATGCCACCCGTAGAAACCGGAGCAGCGTGTCCGTTGGACGAAGTGCTACAAAAGACGGGCCATCGCCTAGTTGAGTTGGTGCACGATCTGAATCGATTTACGGCAACGGAATCGGTAAGCGATCAGACCATCAACAAATGGGGTGTTGCGTCCTCGCCGGAGGAACGGAAGTTCTCGTATGTGGTTGCGATTCAGGAAATCCGTCCGGGGATTCTGAGCGTGGATGAGTATCGAGATAGTGGAGGCAGCTCGACGCATATGCCGGATGGGGTAAACACCAGTGGTTTGCCGGCGCTGGTTCTGATTTTTCACCCATTCTACGCTGGCAATTACGAGATGACATGCGAGGGCTTGGGCAAATGGAACGATCGCGCCGCATGGCAAATCCATTTCCGACAACGCGCGGACATGCCCATCGAGATCCGAGGCTTTCGGGTGGGCATATTCGGCTCGTTGTATCCCGCAGCCTTGCGGGGACGGGCTTGGATCTCTGCGGACAACTACCAGATCGTGAGGCTGGAAACGGATTTGGTGGCGCCGGTGCCGCAAGTCCGCATGGTTGCCGAGCACACCCTGATCGAATATAGCGCGGTGAACTTTCACCAGGAAAATGTGAATTTGTGGCTTCCGCAATCCGCGGAAGTGTATTTCGACTGGAGAGGACAGCGCGTCCATCGTCGACACAGCTTCGACCATTACCTGCTGTTTTCCGTGGACGAACAGGAACGTATCGGATCACCAAAAGGTGCGAAGCCTTCCACGCGATCGGCCGGAAGCTCCGACACCGAGCCTCCATCGTAATTGTGGGCGCTGAGCGGGCTGTTATGGGTAGCTACGAAGTAAACGGAAACGGCCAAGTGCTTTCACGACGATACATCGTGTCGCTGGGTGGCAATCGTGTGGGGAATCGGCATGTTTTTGGAGGCGTGACCGCGCTCTCGATTCATTAGGCATTTCCCTAGTTGCGTGCATGTCCAGTCCACATTAGCGTCTACTTCGGACTGGCGTTCTCAGTAATCAGACGGTAATCCATCTCAAGCGAGGACATTCGCTTCGGGACTGCCCTTTGCACTAGGGAAGCACCGAGACAGGAGATGCTCTTATTGTGACGGAGAAGTCTACAGGGAGAAACGCAATCGCAGTTTTGTCGATGGAACCTGGCATCGTTAGTCCAAGTAGAACTGCCTTCGTGGGGTTGGCGGTGCAACCATGATGTGGCATCGATCTCGTCGGCTGAAGCTATTTTGGCTTCTTTGGCTTCCTGCGGCTTGCTTTGGCCAAACTACTGGTGGTGATGCAAGGATGGGGTCGAATCCTCTCAACGTAGACGCTCCGTCTTGTATTTCCCAGGTTAAGCTGTACATCGCCGTGAATTGCCAAATTACACCGACAGGGGGTGCGCAACCATACAGCTATGCGTTTACTGGAGGCTTCCCAACTGGGATGTCTATGTCCACGGGCTTGGGCGGTGGCTTGATCAATGGGATGCCTTCAGGGATAACTGGCGTGCAGGCCACAGTGACGGTAACGGATGCAAGAGGGGCAATCGCAGCAACTTCGTTCATGATTACGCCGGTAGGGTTAACTGGTTCGGGCCCATGCGGGAGTGCCATTTGCGTCTCGGCAGCCAATTACGTGATCAAAACGGCTGAAGGTTATACCATCACAACGTTAGCCACGGTGCAGATGGCGGCAACAACCTATTGGAGTGATGGCAGCACTCTTGATGTAACTTCCATGGCGACCTGGGCCTGCACTCCGAGCCCGCAGTGCGGTTCGGTATCAGCAACTGGCCTTTATGCAGCTGGAAATTCCGTCGGTACCTACCATGTGACAGCAACGTTCTCCGGAGTAATGAATAACGGGGGGTCGGGTGTCGCGGTTACTGTAGCCACAATCCAGGCCCACACCAAAGAGAGCGACCGAGTCGCAAATTCGGGCATGGTGATGAGGGAAGTCCTGCAACTGCGCAGTGGCATACCCGCGGCGGTGCTACAGAAGGCAGAATGCGTCATCGTTTTGCCTTCAACCCTCAAGTTCGCTTCTGGCGTTGGTGGAAGCTACGGACGCGGCGTCATGACTTGCCGCGGGGGTCCCGGCTTTCAAGGGCCGTGGAGCGCTCCGTCAATGATCGCGCTCGGCGGAGGCAGCTTTGGCTTGCAGGTCGGTGGGCAGGCCACGGACTTTGTTCTTCTCCTTATGAATGACCGTGCGGCCAGCAGCATATTGACAAGCAAAGTGAAGATCGGCGCTACCGCGTCGGCTGCCGGGGGGCCCGTTGGACGCGAATCAACTGCTGCCACGGATTTATACCTACGCGCAGAGATACTTTCGTACTCACGCGCTCGGGGACTCTTTGCTGGGGTCTCGCTGGACGGTTCCACTCTGCGTCCCGACAACCGCGCAAACCGAAAGCTTTATGGAAAAGATGTGAGCGCGAAAGCAATCGTCCTCCAGGGTGAAGTTTCGCCGCCATCGTCCGCGCTCGAGCTGCTATCGGTATTGAACAGCAAGTCACCCACCAACAGGTCAGCGGGCGGTGCTCCACCCGATCGCCCGCCGGTGGCATTTTGTTCAGCTAATCCGACCCATATTATCGATGGAAGTGGCGAGACCGTTTTGGTCCGAGCCGATGCTAGCAATCCAGACAATGATCCTCTCACCTATCAATGGACGACAACGGGTGGGGCCATTGAAGGTACAGGATCGCAAGTGCGGTGGAACCCCGCAGGTGCGGCACTCGGCACCCATTCTGTCACAGCGCGAGTGGATGATGGCCGCGGCGGAAATGTGAGTTGCGTGGCGGAGATCCGAGTGGACCCGCGACCCAACCAGCCGCCAACAATCAGTTGCACCGCGACCCCAAGCTCGGTCCAACCGGGCGGTCGCATGCACATCACTGCGGTGGCGAGTGACCCTGACAACGATCCGCTAACATTTAGTTGGGAATCGACCGGTGGGCAAATCGTCGGCTCCGGTTCGGAAGTTGACCTCGATACTACCCACGTTGCGCCCTCGCACTACACTGTGACGGGCCACGTCAGCGATGGACGCGGTGGCACCGCGGATTGCCATGCCGAAATCACTTTGGAAGCTCCGGCGGTGGAAGTCAAACTGGCCATCCGAAGCATCTATTTCCCGACGGCGCTACCTTTACCCACGGCACCAGACAAGGGCTTGACGGAGAGTCAACAAACTACCCTCTTTTCGCTAGCGAGCGATTTCAAGGAATATCTCGCAAGCAAACCCGATGCGCATCTCGAGTTGCAAGGCCACGCAGATCGCCGGGGAAAACCGAAATACAATCAAGCTCTTTCTGAGCGTCGCGTCGAAATTACAAAACGCTTCCTTATCGGACTTGGCATTCCTGAAGCAAATCTTGTGAGCAAAGCGTATGGGGAAGAAGACAACCTGACTCCCGAGCAGGTAAAACAGCTGGTGGAGCAACATCCCAACCTAAGCCAGGAACAGAAGGATAAGATCCTGAGGAACTTGAAGGTAGTGACGTTGGCGCAAAACCGACGCGTGGACATTACCTTGAGCAGTACAGGGCAGCAGTCTATTCGCCAGTTCCCGTTCAATGCTGAAGATGCGTTGACGCTGCTCAGTGCAGGAACGAAGAACAAACATTAGAACTGAGAAATGTTCTCTGGCGCTGGTGTCCGGCAGGTGAAATAGGCTTGCCTCATTCATAGGGGGCTCGCTACTTCATCCACACACCGATTACTCACTCTTGGGGGTAGTAGGAAGGGTCGTATGCTTGTCAATATGCTTCATGTGGGCCAGAATTGCCGCTAAGCGCGAGAACGGCCATTCTCAGCGGCACACGTTTACCTGCTCATGTCGAACAGCCGGCAGTCCCCTACTGTTACAAGTGTCTTCGCCCATGCCAGGCACCATCAGCGGCAAGCGCGAGCGGGCCGATTGCGAGGGGCCATTGTATTTGCGATTGACGCATGAACTATATAGCGCTGCGGTGCGCTACCGACGTAGTAAAACGGATAGCAGGTGACTAAGGTCAGCGAAGACTTGGAGCGTGCACCAAGGACGGATGTTTCCTCGGGAGAGACAATGAGGATTTCATCCACAACATAGCTCGCTCTTTCCTTCTGCGTGATCAACTCAATCGCATCGCCCTCGTGAACGTCCTTCAGCCCACGGAAAAACCCGTCTCGATGTCCGGCGATTCCAACATTGCCTTGCTGGCCTGGCGCGGGCGTGCCCTCGATGTGACCTACGGCGCGGTTCAGCGTGAAATCATCCGTGCCGTCCAAAACAGGAACCTCAAGATTTATCGAGGGTATGCTCAGCACAGCCAGAGGGGGACTAGCCTCACTGACGAGGCTCGCCTTGTAAGCGGCAATTCGTTGTGGGGACCAAAGCCGGAAATCCGGGCTCGCTCCGTCCTTCCGCGAAGTGCCGCAAGCGCCATCTTTGGGAGCTGTTTTTTGGGCTTGCCAAAACCCGCTCAATTCCGAGTGATAGGAGAGAACTCCATGGATAGGCGCTGCCACGTAAAGCGATAAGAGCAAGAGGCCCACGATCACTAGAAGCCTATCAAGGCCGAGAACTTTAATGTTGTTACTCCGCTCCAATGATAGCCTCGAATCCAGGCCATGGCCTGCGCCAAGCTGAGATATTGTGCTCCATCCCGGTCGAACGTTCTAGATGCATGTGTACTAGAGAGTCGCGAGACGCTCGGTCAAGGTCTTGCGTATTATTGTGTAGACGTCTCGGCCCAGCGCGACTCGCAAGATGGGGGTGAACGTATTGCTGTTGAGCACGGCACGCGGTTCAGGACCGGCCGTCAACAACAAGACCAAGCAAGAAACCTTCATGAAGATGGCTTCGGCCGGTGCCGGTCTGGGCATGGAAGTGAAAGACTATGTTGTGGTGTTCGTCTTCGAGAACGATAGGCCCTGGCACAATTTCGTTGTTTTGGAACGGTGGCTAAGTTTAGAAGTTGCGCGCAGGTCACACGCGAGCGGTCGGTGCAACCCCGCCGCCGTGGAAGACACAACGGGAAGGACCTCTATTGTTACCCACAATACCTCCCCGAGTCCTGGCCTCAGGCTGAACGCAATGGCC
>CAWCIG010000008.1:0-160688 GCA_963795535.1 Candidatus Acidiferrales bacterium | reverse complement strand
TCCGCCTGCGGCCGTGGGTTACCGTGATACCGATTTATCGTTATCAGCGCTTTCCTGGAAACCCACGGTCGCTTACGAAAATCGACTACAGCTCAATATCACGCTGAGCACATCGCGGGGCGCGGGGCGGCCAAACCTGCGCACACTGCGAGGGCCGCTTTCCGGATAACCTCACGGCCTCGGCACGCCTTCGATTTCGCCCGGGCGTCGACTATACATTGCCACTGCGGATGGCGCGGCGCCCCGTCCTGGTCGTGGGCAATGAGTTCTTCATTGTCCCCGGAACCAATAGCTTTGCCGCTGGTGGCAGTTTTACGCAGAACCGCTTTCAAGTGGGAGTCCGGCTGCCAATCACAGATTCCTTTTCCATTCGGCCTTATTCCTTATTACAGTCAGTGAATCTGCCTAAGGGTTGGGAAACGAAATTATTGGCATCTCGATGGCCATTAATGTCGCCAGCAAGAGTAAGTGAGGGTTTAACCGATTTAACCGTTCCTAAGCGAGGTTCTGCCCGCCCGAGGTGGACGCGAAATCGGTAACTCGACCGGCAGATCAAGTGCCGTAAACCATGGCGCTGCCAAATCCTAGCTCGTTTATAAATGCAAGCCAACCAAGCTCCGCCTGAAGTAACATAACAACTTCGAGCATCAAACACTGAAGACTCTCAGAACGTCGGGATCAAGCTTGTTTGCAATGAAGCTCAGAGCCAGAAACGAAGATACGCGCAAAAGAGTCCAACCTGGCTTTTAAGTGCGTGCACTTGGTTAATGCTGTCAGTGGCCTCCCCGCAGCCCATGGCTTGGGCACAAAGTCAAGAAACAGCGTTATCAGACCGATCGACGCAGGTTCCTCAGGGAGCGAAGAATTCATCCCAGGCCCAATCTGAAAAAGAACCGGAACGAATTTTTGGAATCGTTCCGGCTTACTCGATAACGGATGCACGGAATGCGCCCCCGCTCACGAGCAAAGAAAAATTCAAACTGTTCGTCAGCGGCACTTTGGATCCGTTCCCATTTGCGGTTTATGCCGTACAAGCTGGGGTAGAACAGGCCAACGACTCGCATAGCGGCTATGGGCAAGGCGCTGCTGGATACGCTAGGCGTTTTGGCGCCGCCTTGGGCGACGGGACGTCGGCACGATTCTTCGCGACGTATGCGTTCCCGTCGCTTCTTCACCAGGATCCTCGCTATTTCCGCAAAGGTGAAGGAAGCGGCTGGTCTCGCGTCGGCTATTCGGTATCTCGCGGATTCGTGACGCGAAGCGACTCTGGAAAAACTCAGCCGAACTGGTCAAACGTCATCGGGAAATTTGCTGGTGCAGGATTGTCGAACCTTTACTACCCGCCAGACGATCGGGGAGCATCCTTGACCTTGAGTCGAGTGGCGATCAGTTTGAGTTACCAGATGCTTGGTAATCTTGCCATTGAATTCTGGCCCGAAATTCACCGTAAAGTCTTTGGTGGGAACAAAAAGCAAACTTCGCAGAGTGCAAACTCAAGGTAAGCGGTGTTTTCTTGAGAGTCGGTCAGTGCTGGAGGGACACCCAGTGATCGGCATTGGTTACATGTCGAACGCGGGTGTAAACATCGTCTAGAATTTCACGCGGGATCATGACCGGGCTGTCAAGGCCGCGCTCCTCTCACGAGGCGCCGTTGCGACAATGGATAGTCCAATCTGTCGCTCATCAGCCTGGTAAAAGGGAGGCCGCAGTAGAATGTGCGGCGAGAGGTTTTGATGGTGAGCGATGGGATTGATCGACTTCGGGGCGTCTGATGGTGATATTCTCCCAGCCATCCCATTGGACTTTTCCACCGGAGGGACCACATTGTGCCTCGAGCAATGTCCATGACGACGAAGCCGATGTCCTTGCAGCGCGCTAGCTATATTGTGGCTGCTTTCTCGCTGCTGGGTTTCTCCGTACTCCATTGTGGTTTTGCGGCCCAGAGCGATTTCGTTCGCTTTTCGAAGCCCGAGTTGTTCACTTTCGATCAACTCGTCGATCTCGAAAAGAACGACCCTCCTTCGCCCGTCCTCGCTGAAAAACTCGAGCATCTCGTTACTACTCCTTTTCTGAGCAATGAAGCCTACTCCAACGGCGCCAAGCCAAAGCGGCCTTCTTCACCGCAGCTCGGCCCTTTCCTGCGGGCGATTTGCTGGAACATCGAACGAGGAATTCAATTCGATCCCATTCGCATCGCGCTCTCCGAGCCCGAAAAGTTTGACCAGGTGCTTGCTGAAAGAAAGGATCCCAAGGCCAAGCCTCTGACGCCCGACCAACTGAAGATCGTCAAGCAGCAACTCGACATCCTCCAACCTGCCGACCTCCTTATTCTCAACGAGGTCGATTATGGTGTTACCCGTACCGACTATCGTGATGTTGCGCGCGATCTCGCCAAAGCTCTCAACATGAATTACGCCTATGGCGTCGAGTTTCTGGAGCTCGATCCTCTTAATCTCGGCTTAGAGAAAGTTGAGTTGGAAGACAAGGAGGCGCAAGCTGACATTCAGAAATCGTTTGACGCCGATAAATCCCGCTATCTTGGCATGCACGGCACGGCGGTCCTAAGCCGCTACCCCATTCGCAAGGCGACTCTGCGGCCGCTCCCGGTTTGCTATGACTGGTACGCGGGCGAAAAAAAGGCGATTTCCAAGCTGGAATCGGGCCGCCGTAAAGGCGCCAATCTGGCATTTATGGAACGAATCGCCCGCGAGATCCGGCGCGGTGGCCGCACGGTGCTGTTCGTCGAACTCGCCGTCCCCGAATCTCCCACCGGCGCTGTCACCGTTGTCGCCCCTCACCTCGAGAATAAGTGCAAGCCAGGGTGCCGTGCCAAACAAGCCGAGCAGATTCTCGAGTGGATCCATGGAGATCACAATCCCGTTATCCTCGGCGGCGATTTAAATACTACTGGCGCCGATAACGCGCCCGTTTCGGTTTCCAAGGTGCTCACGGATCGCGTCAAGGATTACGACAGGTGGGCCGTCGAAGCCGTTAAATGGTCTACCGGAGCACCCACCGTCCTGCTCATACCCGTATATGATGCGCAACAAAAACGATCCCACGGGCTTCGACGTGCCCGTAGTCTCGCGCAAGAAAGAAGCCAAGCTCTTTGATGAGAGCAATAAGTTCCGCTTCGAGGACGGCCAGGTGTTCGATTTCCGCGGTGAGAGCGAACGCAGTGCAGATGGCAGAGGCGGCACTCTCAGCGATTCCAATCAGCGCAGCGGAAAGGGTTTTCGGTATACCTTTGCGCTAGCTGAAACGTACGGCGGGTTGTTCGGTGAATACAAACTCGATTGGTTCTTCGTCAAAGGTCTTGCCACCGATTCACGAAAACCCGGCGGGAAATATCAGTTCGCCCCGCACTTCGCATGGACCCTATTGGAACTCAACAACGCTCCTGAAGAATCCTTATCCGATCACTTCCCAATCACCGTCGATCTTCCACTGACCGAGCCTCCACCCCTCGCGGCTAGCCCTAATCCTGGAGCGCAATGATAATTCCTGGAAGAGTGCCGCAGAACGAGGCATGACGTCCACGCCTCTAGGCACTTTGTCAATCCAGGTTTGGCTTTGATCAAATGCTTAGCCGGTTTGCTCGGCGATTCTTTTGCATTGGTTGCCGATGGCCTGGAATCCAACTGGCACGATCCTCGGCGTTAAATTACATCTTTGGCATGTAAAATCGAGCGCTATGACGGTCCGCGAAAACTTCTGGAAGTGGTTGAGTCTGAACTAACCTCGGGAAAACGCCCACACAATGGGTATGTGGCCTCGGGTGTCGTCAATGAACCGGCAGGACGACGTAGCGCGCAATGACAAACCCCATTGCTCCGCCAAAGAAGACATCGCCCGGAAAGTGGTTACTTGTGGTAATGCGCGAGAAGCTGATGGCCCCAGCCAAGCCGTAGGCCACAAAGGGAACCCAGCGATGCTGCCGATACCTGTGGGCCAGCACCGCCGCTACAGCGGTTGCTGCCATGGCGTGGTCAGAAAAGAATCCGCCCGAATGGAACGGATTGTGAGAGCCATTGAAGAAACTGTCAGTATAGGGACCATTCCCCGTGTACTGGAGTGGCTGCCTTCTGGCTGTAATAGCCTTCAGCGGAATATCCAGTAGAAACCCGTCCGCGACTGCTTCTGCCGCGAGCAGCGCTGAGTCTTGAGCGTAGGAATCTTTGCGCAGCCAGCCCACTCCATAGATGACCGCGGGAACCGCCGCGATAAAAGCAGCTGTGTTGGCACCACTGAAAACACGGTTGTAGCCACTAAAGTCGTTTGTTGTGCGGAAAGTTGGCGCCGTGTGCGCATCACTGGCAACCAGGCCAGCAGTTACGCCCATAACGCCGATTGTGGGCCACCAATGTTCTCCGTGAACCAGTTTGAGGGGAAACAACCACACCTCTTTCTGGTCCTCAAGAATATTTCCAGGCAATTGCTTCAGAGAAACGGTTCGGTCCGCTGGAGGAGCTGCACTAGCGGGAGAGGGACTCACACTGATCTGAGTCTGTGGAGAGACAACCGTCGCGACACTCCCCGAGAACCAGAGTACCAAAAACAAACGGAGCACGAACTGATTCTTGGTGAATCGCACGCACGTAGTTTACCTCAGGACTCCGATGGCGAAAAAGCGGAGAGGAACGTGCGTCCGACGAGAGCTTCATTGATCGCCGGAATCAGGTCCGTGCGACCCGAATCGTGAATGAACTATTTTACTCCCGCAGACATGAACCACCAACGGACAGCTGAAACGTTCAGATTAGTACCCGGAAGTGGGCCAGTGTAGAGCTATCCAGAATGTGATGGGCTCGGTTGGTTGTATTCAGACTCTCCTCGCTGTCCCGACGTGCGGTTGTGGGAAATCGCAGCGGGTCTCGGATCAGCGGATGTGCCCAAAATCATCTGATTTTGGGCAGACAAAATAATGGAAGTTGCGGCGAACAGAATCAGTCATTTGCAACTTGCGGAAAAGTAGGGTTTTTGGGCAGCCGCCGAAATGCGCGATTAGTGACTATAAGACTCGAACGCACCGAATGGTATCGATAGTGGCGTGGCCTTTCATCCGCTGTACCTCCATTTGTAAATTTTTGAATGGAGCCCATAGCGAAGCGCGTCACATTCATCATCGTTCTGTTTGAGGGGTTCTTCGACTCCGCGCTTTGCCTTGTTTGGATCCCAGACATACGTCTGGATGGCTCTGATCACGCGTTTGCATCTTCGGTTTACTCTCAGTTTTCGCGCAGCCATCATCCCAGCCACCGTCTGCAAGCCTGGTGTCACATCGTTCTTCGCCTCGGTCACCCAGAATCCGCGGTTTATCAGTTCGGTTCTGAAGCTCAATGCCTCTGGTGGAATGATTACCTGGCAGCCGTTGTTCTTACCCATAAACTCGAGGAGGTCATCGGCATACTGTCCGTCAGTCTTCTGTCGCATCATCTCTGTGCTGTCCCAGACATATTCGCGGTCGAGCCAGACGTTGTCGCCATCGTCAAAGAATTCGAGGTAGACGTGCGGGTGATTGGTCCCATAGTCGTTGCTGACCCATCGGTCGGCATGCCCGCCAGAATTCTTCAAGTTAGGAGGCGCCTCATCGTAGAGCAGTCCATCACTCCAGGCGTCTTGCCAAATCGCACCTTCGGCCATAACCCACAAGCCAAGAATGAAGCGCTGATAGAACACGCCCTTGTAGAAGCGTTTCTGCGCTTCGATGTAATCGGCCGGTAGGTTCGGGTTGTCACCCATCGTCAAGTGTAAATGGAAGAGATCGCCTTTATGAATCAACTCTTTTTTGTCGAGGTAATCGGTTTTCAGCCAGTGCATAGGCTGGTCAGGGTTCGTGCTGCCGTAGAGGCGTGCTCCCGCCGGCGACATGCGGGTAAGCAACATCTTGAAAAAACCTTCAGGCATAAGCACGACCTCGTCGCAAACAGCGATGCCGATTGTTGATCCACGAACGAACTTTTCTGAACCTTCATCACGCGCGCCCAGAATCTTCCACTCCATGTCGAAGATTCGCAGTTGCCCTGTATGGCTCGAATAGTGATAGTTTTCGTCACCAATCCAATCGAAGAGGTCCTTCAGCACGTTCATATAGACCATTTCTTTTGTTTGACCCACGAGCACGCGCCAGCCAGTGATTGGGGATTCGGTGTTCGAAGCTTCTAGGATTTTGGGATGTAACGCCCAGGTCTTACCGCTGCGGACCGAGCCAGTCAGGATATTGATCCGCGCGTCCTCTTCGAGGCGGCGGTATGCAAAATCGTGAACGCGCCAGCCGTAGTTAGGTTTCAGACTCACCGTTTGCTGGACCCGCAGCAGAGTCAGACTTCGGAGGTGGATTCATGCGTGCATACCTGTATTCCTCGAGCAGCTGTTTCAAGCGGTCATTGGTCTTGTTGACCTCAATGCGTTGCGTAGCGCGTCCCTCGACCGCTTCACGAACCTCCGTAGCGGATCGCGTGTCTCCATTGACTACCGCATTGAAATGCTGACGCAAAGCGCTCGCTTCGGCCCAAGTGATCCCTTGCGGGTACAAATCGGGAAGTCTCGTTCTCCTGGCGCCCACTCTCGCTTGATTGTTCAGCTGCAGCCTAAGGAATTCGGGGAGGAGAGTATCAGCCAAACCTTCATACGCGTCTGTGGTAAGCGCTCGGCCAGTACATCTTGACGTCAGGTAGTTGACTATGCAGCGCGGCTTGAGTTTCCGGCGAGTTCCGCTGCGAGGTTCCATGGCAACAGTTCCTCGATGCGGTTGATAGGATGATCGGCGATGCGGGAGAGCACCTCGCGCAAGTACGTTTCGGGATTCAAGCCGTTGAGTTTTGCTGTCCCTACCAAGCCGTAGATCGCTGCTGCGCGTTCGCCTCCGGCATCCGATCCATGAAACAAGTAGTTTTTCCTTCCCAAAACAACTGTGCGTAACGAGCGTTCCGCCGCATTATTGTCGATTTCCAGGTGGCCGTCATCGCAGAAGCGCATTAGCGCCTCCCACCGACCCAGTGCGTAGCGAATGGCCTTGGTGGTATCGGATTTTCTCGACAACTTGCCCAAAGTCTCTTCGAACCACTGCTTCAGCGATTCCAGCAACGGTCGGCTGCGCGCGTTCCGGACCTCTCGCCGTTCCTCAGCGGAACGGCCCCGGATCTCTTCCTCAATGACATATAGGGCCGCGATCCGCTCGAGCGCTTCTTTCGCTACCGCAGACTTGTGCGCCTCGTACAGATCGTAGAACGGCCTACGAACATGAGCCATGCATGCGACTTCTTTCACTCGGCCATCTTCATAAACCGCATCGTATCCCGCGTAACCATCTGCTTGCAGCTTGCCCGTGAACTCGCGCAAGTGAGCTTTCACATGTTCGCCTTTGCGATCCGGCGTGTAGGCGAACCACACGGCGGGCGGGCTCTGATCTCCCCAGGGCCGGTCATCCCGCACATAGGTCCACAGTCGCCCCGTTTTTGTTTTACCCTTGCCCGGTGCCAGCACCGGCACCGGGGTATCGTCGGCGTGCAACTTCCCGGCACTCATCACGTGACGCCGCAACGCCTCTACCAAGGGTTCCAGCAACCGGCTGCATCCCCCGACCCACTCCGCCATGGTCGAGCGATCCAACTCCACTCCGTCCCTCGCATAAATCTCCGATTGTCGGTACAAGGGCAAGTGGTCACAATATTTCGAAATCAATACATGGGCGAGAAGTCCTGGGCCCGCCATTCCGCGCACGATCGGACGGCTCGCTGCTTCCGCTTGTACCATCTTGTCGCAACCTGCACAGCTCAGTTTCGGCCGAACCTGCCGGATCACTTTGAAATGCTCCGGCACCCACTCCAGCATCTCGGAAACATCTTCTCCGAAAGGCTTTAATACACCGCCGCAGTCGGGGCAAGCTTCCTGTTTCGGCAAAACCTTGTGCGTCTCTCGCGGCAGGTGCGCCGGCAACGGCTTTCGCGCATGTTTCGCCGCTCGATTCACGTCCGACGCGGCCAGCGGGGTTGCCGAAGCAGCCTGCTGCTGCGCGCGACTGGTCTCCAATTCATCCAGCCGCAACTCCAACTGCTCAATCTGCCGGTCCAGCTTCTCCGACTTGCACCCGAACTTCATGCGCCGCAGCTTGGCGATCAGCAGTTTCAGCCGGTCGATCTCTTCGTCTCGGGAGGCAAGTTGCTCTTCTTTGGAAAGAAGTTGTTCGTGTTGTGCGACGATCAACGCCTTCAATGCTTCGGGGTTTAGCGAATCGAGATCAGGAAGGGCCGCGCGATGTGTCATCGTCGCGCAGTATGCCACGACTAAAATTCTTGGCAAATGAATTCTTTATCAACTCTGCATCGCCGCTATTTACACCGCCAGCTGCGGCGTCTGTGTGCGCACCGGCCTCCGCCAATCGATCCCTTCCAACAACATGGACAGCTGTGCCGGCGTTAGTGACACCGTCCCACTCGTCGCTTGCGGCCACAGAAATTTTCCTCGCTCAAGTCTTTTTGAAAAAAGACATAGCCCATCGCCATCGAACCACAGTACTTTGATCAAATCACCGCGTCGCCCGCGGAAGATATACACTTGGCCCGAAAATGCATTTTCGTTCAGCGCCGTTTGCACCATCCCGCTCAACCCCACAAATCCCCGTCGCATGTCCGTCACTCCTGCGACGATCCAAATCCGCGTCCCCGCTGTCAGCCCGATCATCGGAGCAAGTTCTCCAGCACCATGCGCAGTGCTTCTCCATCTACACTGCCTGAGATGCAAACATGTCCCTTGGGAAATTCCACCTGGATCGTGCCCGCTGTGGGTACAGCGACTTGCCGGCGGTCCGATCGATTCACTTTGCTTGCCTGCACTTCACTCACATGCACTGGCAGCAATTTAACCGGCTCAGCGTTCCTCTCACTCAGTAGACCCTGGCGATACTGCCGGCGCCAAGTAAATACCTGGTTGGCGTTTACTCCGTGCGCCAGTGCCACTCTCGCAACCGATGCGCCCGGCCTTAAAGTCTGTTCGACGATCCGACACTTCTCTCCCGCCGGCCACCGTCGTCTCTGTGGTTCTCTCTTAACAACTGCCCGCTCCGAAGTGTCCATTTATTCCCCAAGTGGACACTTCCGTAGGTGTCCACTTCGGGCCATCTTCCACATCGACCCACTCTTCGTCCAGATGTACTGGCCGAACGCTTACCGTCTGTGTACGGACGGTTCCGATTTTTCCCGGTTGGATTGCGTACCTCTCCGGGCTTCGCAGGCTTGAGGTTTTTCAAGCTGTTGGGGTTCTCCCCGGGCCGGTATGTGCTCTTTGCGCGACTCATATCCGGTTTAGATTCTCCGACCCCCAGTCGTCTTTTGGTTTCACGTTTCACTGGCATTACTTCCACCTCCCTCTCTCTACGTGGCGAACCCACACGTTACTGAGGGCTTGGACGTGTGAAAGTTTCTCCGAAATCTTTCACCGTCCGCGAGGTGTGGCGCCAATCTCTTTCCTAGGCGTTCGCCACACTCGCCACACCCCTCGCGCATGAAGGTGTGGCACAAACGTGGCGAACCGTGGCGCACACTTCATCACGCTCGTAATTCCTTTCGATAGTGACGGATCGTCGAGTCGTTCACTTTGATCCCCACACTCGCAAAACACCGAACAAGCTCCTGCGAAGTCAGGTGTGGCGACTGTTCCAACCACTTACGCATAAGCGTGACGTTCGCGGCACGCCCTTCACGTGCTGATTTGGGCGCGCCCCCGCGGTCCCTTTGGGGCTCTTGCTCATCACACAAAGACCCACATTCGCCCGGCCGTTTGAGAATTCGGAAATCGCCCGTCTCGTCTATGGAGGGACGCCCGGAGATTTGAAACGGACCACACGGTTGGAAGTCGCGGGGTTTGATATTTTCGATATGCAGGATGTTGGCGGTTGAGTCTATTTGCTTCACCCCCCACGCCGTTGTCAGCATCGCGCCCACGTCGCCGGAGCCCCGCAGCACATTTTCCAAGGTCATCCGATTTTCACGGGCAAACGGTTTCGGCGAGTGATGCGCCGCAATCACTGAGCGCGCGCCAGAGGCGAGCAATGCGAAAATATCGTTTGCGAGCCCGCGCGACACCTCGGTGGCATTGTTCTCATCACCTTCAGCGAAACGCACGGCTGTGTCCAAAATCACGTGTGCGCCTTTCGCCGAGAACAGAATCCGCGGGTCGCTCAAGCAGGGCGTCGGCCCTTTTGAAAGTGTGCGAACGAGCAGCCGTTCATCGTTCGGTGCCAGGTAACTGTAAAGTCCAAAGAGTTGTAGCCGGTGTTTGAACGGCGCGAGGGAACATTCGGGCACGAGGTAGACCACCCGGAGACAATTCTCTTCAACTGGAAACAGATCCCACAGTTTCGAGCCCCTGCCCGCCAACAATGCCTTCGCAATCGAGCAAAGAATGAGAGTTTTCCCGTGCCCGCTAAGTCCGCCGACCATCGTCGCTCCGTCGTTCTGCAGAAAACCCCCGATGGAAAAACTCAGCGGAGCGCAATTCTCGAAGTCCGCGAAACTGTGGAACAGCTCCCGCCAGGCGGACGGTTCTACTGAAACTCCAGTCCCTCCGCAGAGGGCTGCGATACGTTCAGCCGCCAGCGCAAGGACAGAGTCAGCATCTTCACCTCGATACGTCAGCGCTTCTCTTTGAATTTCTTCGGCTGCCTGCGCCAGCTGGCGAAGCCTCGCTGCCCTTTTCACGATACGGGCATAGTGAAGTACGTTTGTTACACGCGGGACGCCATCGGTGAGTGAGCCAACGTAGGCCCCTCCTCCGGCGCGATCGAGTTCTCCGGTGCGGGTCAACTCATCCAAGAGTGTCACCAGGTCAATGGGAATGAACTTCGCTGTGAGCTTCAGCGCGCACGAGAAAATTATCTGATTCTCAGGAAGGAAAAAGTCGCCGGCCCGAATCACCGACATCGCAGCGCCGAGCGCGGTATTGTCCAGGATGATCGCGCCGAGAACTGATTTCTCCGCGTTCAGATTGCCCGGGCATCCTGGTAACTCATCTCCGCGCGCAATTGAAACGGGCCGAGTTTTTGTCGCGGAAGCCATCTAGGCTCGGCGTGTACGCGGAATGCTGGGCTCGGACACACCGCTGTGAATGCGGCTTTCGATGAATTTTTGAAGGTCACTCATCCTATAGAACACTTTCCACCCGACCTTTACGTACGCGAGTTGATACCTTTTTGTGGATCTCCAAACCGCTAAAGTTCCCTCTGTAGTCTTCAGTACGCTTGCCGCGACGCGAGGGGGTAGCAGATCCGAAGGAGCAATTTGATTGTCCATTTAATCCTCCGTCGAGGAGTTAAACACATCTGAACCAAATCTAGGCCGACACTTAGATATGCGTTTTGGGGGAACTAACTGTCGCTCAAAGCAGGAGAGGTAACCTGGAAATTTTGCCAAAAGGTAAAACCACGGTAAAACCGAGCGCGCCGGTATTTGGTGATCTTCTAAAACCCGCGTTTTTATTGGGAAGAATGGTGCGCCCGGGGGGACTCGAACTCCCGACCTTCTGGTTCGTAGCCAGACGCTCTATCCAACTGAGCTACGGGCGCACTGGAATAATTTTAGTCTAATCAAGCCGCTACAGCAACCTCCTCTCTTTCAGATTCAGAATTTCTAAGACTATTAAGACTAACAGGTGGAATTTCGAAGCCGATTCCCGCTTGCTCGACCATTAGCTTGCGATATTCGACATCCTCGTGGCTACGGTCGTAAAGATCGGCAATCGACTTCTTGTCCCAGCCCAACCAAAAACAATTAAGAGTTTCGGGCACCCGCTCTTTTCGTAAGTGCGTCTGCCTGAAACGACGCCAAGCATGCGGACCCGCTTTGGGTGCTCCAATTTCTGCTAGCGTTGGGTACAGCCACCGGTTACGAATATTCGATGGGTTGAACGGATGGCCCTTCTTGCCGCAAAAGACCAATCCGGTTTTTCTGTCGCCTATAAAAGCGATTAACTCGCTGGCAACCGAAGAGTGAATATCTACCACGCGGTAAGCATTGGGAGTCTTTAGTATTTCAGTCACTTTGCCGCCGTAGACTTGCTGATGGATTTTCAGTGTCAATCCGTTGTCCAGAACGTCTTCAACGTTTATCCCGGTAAGCTCGGCGATACGAAGGCCGGCGGCCGGACCTAGAATGCCCATCATGCGCTTCCAGCCTTGAGAGCGAGCAATTAGCTCGGTCAGATGGCTGGGGGTAATTGTTGGGCGCTTTTGTTTTTTGGAATCGACTGATGGCAAATCCATAAAGCCATGATTCCAGTTTCGCTTTAACACAGGTTCGCCGGTAATCGGGTCAACCAGTGATGCGACCACCAGTTTCACCAATCCGACGTAGGTGTTTAGGCTCTTTGCTGACAGGCCAGCATCGGACATTTTGGTAACCAGGTTTTTGACGCTGCCATTGTGAACGTCTGGCAAGCGATAGCTCCCCAGGTTCGGCAATAGCCACTTATCCAAGCAGCTGCGCCATGAGTCATAGGTTGACTGGCTAATGGGGTCCTTCTTGCGAGTTTTTGAATGCTCCAAGAAGGCCTCGGCTCGTTCAGCAAACGTGATGGACAAATTATCCCTCACGATGGTTTCTGTGTCGTTTACGCCAGCATCGCGAATGATTCGATCCGCGATACGGCGCTGTTCGGATTTGGTGAGCTTTTCCGATATTCGACACACCTTTGGAGCAACTTTAACGCGCCCCCCCGGTGTATCTACGTAGAATCGGACAATCACCCATTCACCTTGCTTTTGCAAACAACCCTCTTGGAATCGAGAACGCATGCGGCGGTAAACCTTTCTGCCGTGCGTTCCAGTCGGGGACACACTAGCAGATTCATGCAGGCTTGTCGCACTTTGCTTGCGCGGTTCTAGTTGGAGTGCGTCACGCATAGTGAAATAAGCAATCCTCTGGACAATCCAGCTCAGAAGTACGGCATGCATTTCACAAGCGTGGCCGCTATAAGGCAGGCCCTAAGTACAGCAGTTGATCCACGGTACCACGCGCTCTCACGAATGACAAATGAGATACGACAGATTGTGGATAACGTCTGAAAGGTTTTCGGAAACGCTATTTCGCCAGGCACACAAATCCTCCGAGTTGAATTTCGGAGGTTTCGCCTAAGGGTCCGCGCGTCTGTGCCCACGTTCGGGCCGAGGGACCGGGATATAGAGGAAAGCCTTTTAGTTTCGCAGTTGTTACGGGCTGGGAACTGCCCACGCCCGACCGCAGGGAAGCGATCTCACCGTTCCCAACAAATCGCCCACCACATTACATGGCGGCGCGTACTACCGTGGGTCCGATGGCAAGTGGTAGCCGATACCCCGTCCCAACTTCCCTGAAGCGGGTCTACCAACGTGCTCAACCTTTGTATCACCCACTTTTTCGAATTACAAATGGGATTCATGGGATTGTGGATAACGTTGGAGAGTACTTCCACCTAATTTCCATTTCGAACCACGAAAAGCCGTTGGTCAATTGAATCGACGTTGAGATATGCCACCACGAGCCTGCAGCCTGGTCGCACGCGGGTCAAACAGGTTGGAAGTCGCCGCGGTTGATATTATTTCCTACGGCGCGCTCAAAATCTTATCGGTGCCTACAAAACATCAGCCCGCATCTCTGACACGGCTTTTCGCCGCGGCTCAATCGAAGAAGAAGGCTTCGCAACCAACTCAGCGTTTGCAATTGGGGCAACGATGACTCGTCAACAGTCTCTTCCACAATCTGAGCAAGCTGTTGGTTCGCTAACAGGCGTTTGACTTCGGCATCGGGCATTAGTCGCTTGAGAGTCGCGATCACCACATCCCATCTTTCCTGGAAGTCGGGGGACTTTCCGCCGTGGGGACGCCGCAGAGCGCGAAGACAAACTCCTCTATCGCGAGTCTCAGCAAATAGCGAAGTACGTTCGTGGTCGCAGAGCGTACCACCACACCAATGCTAATCAGTATACGTTCCTCTCGTGATATGCTTTGCCGCAAGTTGGAGAGTTACTGGGGTGTGCCGTGCGAAATGAAGCCCTCGCAAAATACTGGATAAAAAGCTTTGAAGATCGCTACGGAGAGTTGCCGTCGAATTTGGAGGCAACAGTAAGGGCATGGGCCAACAGGGTGCCTACCCCCGGGCCTGATCCTTCCCTCGTGCGTCCCAGAATTTTTGCGAATATTGGCATGTTACATAGTCGCCGTCTGCGCGAATGGGCCGAGGAAGATGGGATAGACCAGAACGATCCGGCCTTACAACGACTCGTGAGCGCATTAGATGCAGGGCGCAGACCTTACCGCGTCGGCGAGACGCGAGAAGAATACAGGGCCGCATATAAATTGTGCCAACAGGAATCCGATGCCGCCATGAAAGCCTATTACGAGGCCCATGGAAAGCATTCCATTAGATTCCCGCATAACTTAATAATAGAGGCTGCTTCCGGCCAGAAATAACCCAGTAGACTACCCCCATAGTACTATTTTGTCCGATTAGCCACTGGGTCTCAGCGCCCACCGTTTAAATCTCTCTTCAGTACCCCTTTGGTGTTCCCATCTGCCTCATAATCAGCTCCCTTCCCCTTAATCGACTGCCGAGAAGTCCAGGACTTGAATTCCGCGCCTGCAACCCATTGAAAATAAAGGGCAAATGTAACGCTAAAATAGGCTTTACAGAAAAAGGGTCACTTTCCCCATTGAGCGATTAAAGCGTTACAGAATCGCCTCCTATTGCGTTTCCTGTATTCCGCAAATTTGCCCTGTACGCCCGAACACGCTGTGCATTCGCGGCCCGCTTTTCCGCTTCTGACTTCGCCGGTCGTCCCCGTCGCTGGGTTAGCTCTGCCTCGCGGCGTTCGCGTGCTGCCGCTACGAGTCTTTCCGCGCGTGGGTCGGTGAACTTCAGCGATGGCGTGACGATGAACGGATTTAGAACGTGCATATTGGTGCTGGACAGGTCCGGTATATCCGACTCACCCTCAGAACAGGCTATTGTTTCTCGCCACCAGATTCGTGCGCGGTCACGTTCCGTTTTCTGAGCGGGCAATCTGTCGATCAGCGACCGCACCCCGAACCGCCGCACGATATCTGCGCGCCGCCCGTCGTTCTCGATGACCTCGCCGCGACTGTTTAAGTGCAGCCCAACGCGCTTAAGGAACACGCCCCACAGTGTCGCCGCGTTAGCGTCCACTGCTCGAAGTTCCGCCGGACATACTGCCAGGTTCGTCGATTGCATTTTTTCTCCGTTGTAAATCACTTTCGCTATTCACGGGGACTATTTGAAAGCCTGCCAGATTCAAGAAAAATAAACAGAAGCGAGCCCATGATTGCGGATAACGTGATTCCTGAAGTGGCTGGCCTAAAATTTTAGAAATATCGAGAGTGGCTATTAGGGGACCCGTTCAAAGGGCCACCGCCTGTCGGACGGGCACCCCCGGGTGCGAATGTCTGTGGCGCCAAACCAACTTAGGAATGAATGGCCTTGTCTTCTACTTCGCTGCCAACATGTGGGCTTGCATTAGCGTTTGCCGTTGACGTATTTGTAACAATACGTTGTTGGTACTAACGGCCCATTGTGCCGGGCACCCGAAAGCGAGAAGGTGGCAGTGGAGGATGAGATGAAATACTTTGTCGCGATCCTAGCCGCTGCTTTGTTGACGGTCCCCGGATTTTCGAAAGGAAAACCTGAATCCACAAAGGTCGTCGCCGAGAAGGATAGTGAAGTTAAGCAATCCGTGGCCATCGTTGATGGCAACACGAGGGTGGTTTCCCATGTGACGAGTTTTGTGGCCTATCGGACTGGACCACACACCATTGCGCACGTCACCATGAGCTGCACTGAACGGTTCATTTGGGATCGGTGCTTCACTCTATATGCTGGCCAAACTTACGATGCTTTGATCGACTATAAGCACAGGGAAGTCTCGATTGTCGGTCAGCTTGACGGTAACCTTGGCGCGATGAAATCCTTCAAAAATAAGGCCATCAACGTCGTTTACGAGGAAGAATCGAACCAGGTGGCCGGTCAGGAAAATTAACTACTCCGGTGGAGTGATTCCCTTGGCGGTAAGAATGCGAATCGCATCTCTACGGCTGATCGCACCAGGCCCGAGCATCTTCGCATCGGAAATTATTCGCTGATCCATATCCACGCCTGCATCGATAAGGGCGGATCGCAACTCGACTCTGCCGAGAGATTTCCATTTCTCGTATTCGTTTCCATGGGCCTGTGGGAGTTCTGGCGACTTCGGAATCACGGGCAATGCTGCGGGAAACGCAGACCCGCCCATCACTGGGATTGGCGCGCTCGGTTTGGGCGCAGCGAATGGGACAACTGTAGCCTTCCCCGTGCGCTTCTCTAGCTCATTGGCAGCGTCTAGCTGGAGTTCTTCTTCCGGTGTGCGTGATGTAGTTATTTCACTCATGTTTTTTTCGCTTTCTCGATCAGGTTTTGGTCCAGAGGTACTATTGACAAAGCAACATTACTTTTCTAAAGTGGCATCATGGAGATTGCGATGACACCTTCAATCGTCAAGAACGTCGTTAGGATGCCGAAGCAACGAGCCAACCAGGTTCGGACTCGCATCTCGTATATGACCAGCGAACAGCTTGAGCGATTCCTTAAGGCTGCTAAAGAGCATGGCCCTCGTGAACACGCAATGTTTCTGTTCGCTGTGGCGCATGGCGCACGGGCGCAAGAGATTGCGAATCTTCGGCTTTCGGACATCAACTTCAATAACGAGCAAGTTCACATCGCACGGCTGAAGGGTTCGTTGGCTTCGACTCAGAACCTCTTGAAGGTCAAGGGCAATTCTCTATTCGACGAGAAGGCCGCTTTAAAGGCATGGCTGGCCGTCCGTGAGCCCGATGCCGATAACTTCGTGTTCAACTCGCAGAAGTCCACCCAGCTCAACCGCGTAACGGTTTACAAGCTGTTTAAGGCCATTGCGAAGAAAGCCGGGCTTGGCGAGAGCCTCCAGCACCCTCATGTCTTGAAGCACACAGCCGCCATGCTGATGGTTCAGCAAGGAGCTAATGCCTTCCTGATCCGCCAGCATCTAGGGCACCGCTCGTTCGATTCCACCCTGGCTTACGTCAACCCTTCGGACGCCGATGCCTCGGCTGCCTCCGCGAAGGCGTTCAGTCAGGTCTTCTAACTGGCAACAAAGTCGCCGTATTGTTGCATTCAGCCGTTTTTGGCACCTCTAAGATGCTGAGAACGGCTGAGTTATTTTGCGGCGAAAATAAGCAACATTACTTTTGATGGGTACTTTCTACACAGCGGGCTAATCTCATCCCTCGCCTCTTCCTGGAAGGCCTTCACAACAGTGTCCGCCAGTCCCGTTGTCCTGGCACGCCTCTTCACTCAATTCATACAATGCCGGGAGGAGATTCCAATTCATAGCACGTGCCGATTTAGTTGCCTCCCTGATACCATAACGCTCGATTGCTAGGAGGAATATGAAGGAGTGCGACAAGCGCGTCTTTGCGATCTTTGAAAATTGGAAGTTGAAGAAGACTTCCCTGGGTATTACTGGGCTAATCTGGGCGGGATTAAGCACGGCATCTAGGAATCCCAACTGTTCGGCGTATATTTCTGATGTAGACGTAGATTCTTGCCAGTTGTACATGGAAACCGACTCTAGGCCGCTGGTTTTAGACCTCACGGATGCGGTATTTGCAATCCAGGAAAACGGCTCGGCGTTTAATGTTTCCGTCACCTTGCAAGACGGCAGCGTTGTATATTTTGTTGAACTTTCTTGATAAGTCGTCATAGATCACTCCTACCATCTCCACTATCCCCGAGCTGCAAAATCTGAGCCATACCACGGACCGGAAGTCTTGACGCCTCATAATTGTCAAAAAAGGCAAGCGCGCGGATGTCTCAGTCGCCCATAATCCATCTGCTTTCCCATTATCACCACTCCGAGACAGATAGAGCCACATCCACTGTATTTTCATGCACTTAAGTCCGTTCAAACGCCATCCGAAATCCCATTGTAGGAGCCGCACTAGGAGCCTGCAGCCAATTGGACTGCCTATATATAAGACGATAAACGACTTACTGGACTTACGCCCAAAACTACCAAATCTCTTCCGGCCGGTCCCCTATCGTATTTTTTCGCGGCTAAACCCATCCGGGTCAAATACTCCGACGAACCCTGCGTAATTTGGTACGAACATCAAGCGCACTGGCTCGCATGGACCGTTACGCTGTTTTGCAACGTTCACAATTTTCGTGATCGGTTGTTGCTGTCCGTTTTCCGCTTCCTCCGCGTTGTAAAGCAGCAGGACCACGTCGGCATCCTGTTCGATTTGCCCTGACTCGCGAAGGTGTTCGAGGCGCGGGGTTTCTCCTGCTGCTGCACGGCTCAATTGCGAAAGCGCGAGCAAAGTGCCACCGGAGATTTTTCCAAGTTCCCTAGCGGCGGCCTTGAGTTCGAGAGAGACGTTGGTAACTTCCTCGAAGCGATCTTTGCCATTGGCCTTGAGCAATTGCAGGTAATCGACCACAACCAATTTCGTCTTCTGGCTTTTTGCAATCGCGCGAATCTTGTAACGCAGTTCGGTAACGGTCATCCTCGCAGGGTCACTGATCCACAGTGGCATTTGTTTTATGCGAGAAAGTGCGGCGTAGATTCGATCCAACTCTTCTGGCAAAGACTTTCCATCCCGGAACCGTTGCGAATCGACCTTCGCTTCAATGCAAACGAGCCGGTCAAGAATTTCCTCTTTGGTCATTTCAAGCGAGAAAAATCCAACTGGATTACCCGCGCGAGTTTGCCGAAGAGTTGACTCGCAAGCCAACGACGTCTTACCCATTGAAGGGCGTGCCGCTAAAACGCCGAGATTCCCAGCGTGCCAACCACAGGTAACTTTGTCCAAGTCTTCGAAGCCGGTCGGGTTCCCGGACATCTTGCCCCGGCCACTTTCCAGCTTTTGAACAAATTCGTCGATCATGTTGGAAATGTGGACAGGAGCCTCGCCAACAGAGCCGCCGTCGCGAATACTTTCGAGTTCGCTGGCCATATTTGATTGCACATCCACCAACTGTTCACCGTTTGCGATGGCCGCTAATGCGCTTGTCGCCGTGCGCTGGAGTTTACGTTTGGCAGAATCTTCTTTGATGAGGCGACAATAGGCTTGAATGTTTTCGAGCTTATAGTGGCCAATGGTGAGAGATTCCAGCCATCCAACTCCGCCAGCGTCGTGCAACTCGGTATCCCCGGCTAACTCGGCGTTGAGAGTTAGGCTGTCGATGGGAGTTCCCTCAGCCTCAAGCTCGCGCATGGCGCCCAAGACTTTGCGATTCAAGCTGCCATAGAGGTCGTCAACGCTTAGGTCTACTTCGCTGATGCGACCTGGGGCGAAAAGCAAGGCTCCAAGAAGGCCAAGTTCCACTTCTAGGCAGTTGGGCATTACCGGGATAAAGGGGCTGCTCATTGCAGGATCACCCCGGCATGGCGAAGGATAGCTTTGTCGCGTTCGGAGAGTTCTTTCCTGCGGCGAGCGTGCGAAGCAGACGCGTAGCCGCTTCGCTGTCCCCCTTCAAACCCTTCTAGTACACCCTTCCTGCAACTGGGGAGTTGCGGTTGGACGACTGTAGAGTTGCGGTTGGATGCGTCCAGAGTTGCGGTTGGAGTGGGCGTAACCGCAATCGTGGAGTGACAGTTGGCTGTGACTGGGGAGTCACGGTTAACCGCAACCGGGGGATTGCAGTCCGTCAATGCATAATTGAAGTGGTAGACCGTGGTCACCCTGCCACGACTGACCCGGTCTGTTAGGACAACGCCGCGGGCAAGTAGCCTTTTGACGATGCTGCTTGCGGTCTGGCGGTGCTTTAAACCGGCCTCCAGTGCAACCGTGGTCATGCTCACATAGGAACCACGTCCCTTATGATTGTCGTGGTCAGCGAGGACGAATGCGACCAGCTTCTCGGTTGGAGTTAACCCTCGAACGCGGCGCACGAAATTCGTTGCACGGATACTCACAGAGCACCGCCGGCTGCCGACTCGATGCGGACGCCAACGGCATTCGTGCGGCCCTTACGATCCGTGGACGGCCTGAACGAGACGCGATCCCCAGTTGCTGGAATCTTCCCATTCCGACAGGCGCTATTGTGGAAGAACCACGACTGCCTATCGTCCGCGAGTATGAACCCGAAGCCCCGTGGGGATTTCAGGCACGTAACTACCCCATACTGCCGGGGGCTTTCTGCTTGACTGACTGCTTCGTTCTCACTAAACTTACTTTGCATATTTTCTCGTTTCGTATTTCGGGCTGCCGCATTAACGGCGGCCCTTTTTACTTCTGGACAAAACTTAACGACCAAAACCTTGATGAGCGCGAGCCACGTGCCCCGTGAGAATGACTTCCGCGCGCTTCGGACTAACCGGCTGAAACTTCTCCCCACAGGCGAAGCATTCGGGCACGACCAAAACTGGCGCAGGACGGCGTTTACGTGTGCCCTTGTATCGACCGGGCAATAGCTTCGGTGCGCCCATCACACCACGCTCATCGCGTGCTCCGAATCGCTGCATTGGCAAGGCACTGCAGATTTGAGACGCTGCGCGGGTCATGTGGCAATCCACAGTTCTGACGTGCGTCTAATAATGAGAATTGCGCTGCTAGGATAGTTTCGAGGTCTGTCTTGCTGATCCCCGTGAAGCTGTCGTACTTTTCCATTGCGATTCATCATTTCTCTCCCCTAACCGTGTATCAATTTACAACCTGCCAAAACTCTTTAAGCCGCCGTCATGCAAGGTGCGGCAACGGCAACGACGCTGTTCAACCTGGAGACCTTGTTGAGTAGATATTTTTCGAGCGTGGCCTGTTCTTCGGCGGACAGAGAGCCAACGCCCTTGCGCCAAAGCCACATGCGTTGATGCGAGCCGTTCACCACCGCAGCGGTTTCCTTGCTGGTGTTCAGTTCTGATTCAAGAAAACGCAATTTGCTTTCAGACATACACATGCTCCTAAAAAGAAATTTCATTGGATTACTTCGGCGTTGAGGGCAAATTTTAGGGGCCAGACGGGAACGGCCCCACAGCCTTTGCGGGCTAAGAACTCTATAAAATTGTGCTGAGATTTGAAGAGGCGTCCGGGAAAGACGCCCCTTCCGCAATGGTTTGAACAGGAGACAGCCGTTTATGGCCTTCTCGTCTATAGGACAGTAGGTCCCATTTCTGCCGTAAGTAAAAGAAAACAATTGGCAAATGGCCATTTCACACGGCCTTTTCCTTGCGTCCGTAACGGGCACTTCTGATCAGTTCATCGTGCTCCTCTAAGATGTGCGCACCGCGATCATTCGGCCAATCAGTCTCGAACATGCACCGCCGGCAGAGGTACATTTCGGGAGTGCCTTCGAAGATCAGGTCGCCACTAGTGGATACGATTGTTTCTATGGCGGGAACGGTAGTGAAGTGCCGCTCGATTAAGCGCGCCATCAATTTCGCAAGTTTCCAATCGGCCAGGCCGTCGCGAATGTTTACGTAGAAGGTCGGCGTGTCCACGGCCAGGCTGTACGGCTTGCCACTCTTGCTAAAACCAACCGCACAAAATTCGGTGGCTTCACCACAACCGCCTAGCTTGACTCGGCCATCCTCGGTCTCATGCGCTCCACGGACCTCATCGCAATGGGCTGGATCGTAACCACCAGTCACGAGCAGACCCTTGCCGCGATCAGCGTCCCGCATGAAAAGGCCGTTGCTGTCCGCGAGCCCCTGTTTCGCCACGACCTTGTTCCATTTCTTTAGCTGTGATGGATGCGGTGCGAGCGCCAGCCAGTCCGGATCGGGGTCAGTGCCATTGATGAGCCCCGGACGCAGAATGCCGGTCTCCCGTTTTACCTTTTCGGCGGTCCTGGCAGCGACCTTGCGGTTGGCGTCTTTCTTCTTGCCAGCCTCACCGCGACGTTCGCGGAACAGACGCTGGCGCTCCGCGTTGCTCAGTGGCGGTTTAGGTTCGGGTTCTGGTTCGGTGATGACGCTGGCTAGTGGGGAACCTGCTAAGCCGACGAATGCTCTACGTACGGGTAAACGACGCCCGTGACGGTTTACTGCCGAACTGACTTCCATAACTTCGCTCCTGTTCGCGGCCCATTGCGAGGACCGTTTTTAGGAGGTCGCTGTTTAAGACTTGTAAGACTTTTAATTATTCAGGTGGGATACTCAAGTGACTGGAATCGCGCGACTTGGTGGATTTTTACTTGAGTTCGTAGCCAGACGCTCTATCCAACTGAGCTACGGGCGCACTGCGATTCAAATATCGTAGCATATCCGGCACGAAGCCTTCTACACCGTGCCAGGAAATCATGGCTGGGCAATCTCCCGATGAACTTCGCGGACGAAGTTTTTGCCATGCGCTTCCGAGCCCCACCATAACAATAGAGCTAGTGAAACAATGGTGACGGTCTGAAAGCCGGCCAGCGCCCAACTGTAGCCAAAGCGCTCCTGCAAAGCGTATTGAATCGAGTTTGTGGGCGAAGCGATCAGAATGCCGAGTTGATAGGTCAGTCCGGGCATCAGGCCTCGCGCGGAATCTGCAGCCAGTTCGTTCAAATGCACGGGAATCACTCCCCATGCGCCTTGGGTGGCCATTTGCATCAGCACCGGAGCAACCAGGAAGCCCAGCACGCCACTACCGAATGCCCAAAACGGAAGGATCAGCAGACACATCGCCAGTGCCGCGAGCATACCGAATCGCCTACCGACTTTTTGCGAAAGCGCGCCGAACAGAATTGCACCGACCATCGCGCCACCATTGTAGAGGATAGCGATGTTGGCCACTTGCCGCTGGCTCAACTTGTGCACTTCCTTTAAAAAGTCCGGATACAAATCTTGCGTGCCGTGGGAAAGAAACATCATAAAGGTCATTAAGAGGACGAGGTACACAAATCGCTTCCAGTGGGATGCAACGACGCGCAACACCGCGGTCATGCTGCTGGCGCGATGCTGTGCCCAGGCTTCGGATTCCGGCACTTTGGCGCGAATGTACAGTGCCAGTAACGCAGGGAGAGCGCCAAGCCAAAACATCCAGCGCCAGCCCAGAGTTGGCAAGACGAAACGCGCGGCAATGGAGGCCAGCAAATAGCCCATTGGGTAACCGCCCTGCAGGATGCCGCTGAGGATGCCGCGCCAGCGCTTTGGCGCCGCTTCCATGGCCAGCGAAGCGCCTACACCCCATTCGCCGCCCATGCCGATACCGAATAATGCGCGCAGAACAAAGAACGCCGTGTAATTGGGCGCGAATCCGCAAAGGACCTCGATCACTGAAAAATAAATGACGTTGGCCATCAGGGGTACGCGGCGGCCGTAGCGGTCTGCGAGCAGGCCGAACACCAGGGCACCGACCGGGCGAAGGGCCAGGGTTGCGGCAGTGGTGAGAACGATGGCTTTTTTGGCGACGCTGAACTCGTGCGCGAGGGTGTCGTACAGAAAAACGATGACGAAGAAATCGAATGCGTCCAGCGTCCAACCGAGGAAGCCGGCCAAAAGCGCGTGTCGAGCCGACGGATTACCAGGCGAGCCGGTCATTTTTCGTGGGAAGCACGGGAAGTTGCGAGCGCATGAGCCGTTACAATGCCACAGTTTGGCGGAAGAACACTAGGCGCAAGTCCGTGACAAGTATCCCGGAGAACATACTGGGGATCTCGACGGACAGATCGCCACAAGGCCAAAGGGGTGAGATCCTTCGACTCAGCAAAGGGCGCTGAGCCTCAGGAGGACGGCGGTTCTTGGTATCATCGGGGGCTCAAAGCTGTGAAAAACGCGACTAAGCTTTCGCGCCTTCGAAATGAGCCTCGATTTCTTCCAGGGTTTTGCCCTTGGTTTCGGGCAGGAAGAATGCCGCGGTCACGAAATAAATGACGGTAAACGCCGCAAAAGCAAAAAACATTGTGGCGTAGCCATATTTGCCAACCGTGGGCAAAAAGATCGCGGCAAGAGTGGTGGAAACTCCCTGGTTAATCAACAGCGCTATACTCATTCCATTCGAGCGGATGCGCGTGGGCATGAGTTCCGAAAGGGCCAGCCAGACGCACACGCCAGGACCCGATGCGTAAAACGCTACAAAAAGATAAAGCGTAATCGCGACCAGCCACCCGTTCTGCGTGCTCGGCATGGGAGTTATCCAGGCATTATCGACCTTCAGAGGCGCCGCGCGTGCGGCATCCAGGTTGCCAAACGGGTTCGAAAAAAACGCAATCACCTTGTTCGCGGGTATCGTGCTGTCCCGTGTCATCTCGACGGGCTTCGCGGAGAGATCGTCTGAACGCACCACTTTCGAAGCGGCGCGGAAATCGCCATACGAATAAATGATGCTCAAAGAAGTTGCCCCGGTGTTGCCTTCCGTAGCCGGGATCGTATTCTTGCCTAACAATGCGTCGGCAACTTTCGCGTCATATGACACCGAGAGATTCTGGTCTGGCCCGACCATTGCCTGCACAGCGTCTCTCGCATCTATTCGCAGCTTCTCGGTTTTGTGAAATAGGAAGCCTGTGCACACCAAGGCAAAAATGACTCCCAGAGTGCCTAGCGTAAGCAGAAATTTTCTTCCTTTGCGGTCCACGAGCAATACGCCGACGATGGTGAACAGGAAATTCATCAACGTGAAGATTACATATCCCCAATGAGACTGCACGTCGGAAAGGCCGCTTTGCAGAAGAATGTTGGTGTTGTAGCCGATGATGGAATTAATGCCTGTGGCTGTATTGCAGGCAAGGATGACGCACGCGAGAATGAACGGGATTACATATTTCCGCCGCAACAGCGATTCCTTGACACGTCCGCCCATGGAGCCCATGGTCTTTTCCGCAGCGGAGGTTTCCTCCATTTCGCGCAGTTCCGATTGCGCTTGCTCCGTGCTGCGAGAACGCAGAAGCGCGTTCAAAGCGGCTTCCTTGTTGCCGCGACGGAACAACCAGCGCGGCGACTCCGCTACTAGAAAACTGCCGATTACAAACAAAATACCCGGCGGGAGGGAAACCCAAAAAATGCCCCGCCAAGCGTGGTCTTTAAACTGGAAAAGTGTGGCGGGGTCGCCGAGTTTCGCCACTTCGTCCACGCGGATACTGAAGTACATTCCCACCAGGGCGGCCGACACGATGCCCAGTGTCAGTAGCCACTGGAACATGGCGGTTCCCTTTCCACGACTCGCCGCCGACAAGCACTCGGCCAAGTACAGCGGTACAACCACACCGATTAATCCGGCGCTAACGCCTTGCAGCAACCGCCCCATCACCAGAGGGCCATAGCCTTGCGCCAGAGCAATCACGGGTATGCTTACAATGAAGAGCACGCCGCTGAGGATCATCAGCCACTTGCGGCCCATCCAGTCTGCAAGAACCCCTGCGAATAGCGTGGAAATCACGCTGCCGAGCAGAACCGCAGCGACTACGATGGAAAGCTGTCCTGCGTTCAGGCGGGAGGTTGCTTCTAGATAAGGCAGCGCGCCGGCGACGATGCCGACGTCGACTCCGTAGAGGAGACCACCGAGGCCGGCGACCAGCAACAAGAACCGGTTGTAGCCGACTTTGCTCTTCTCCAACACGACCGCGCCGCCATCCGTCATGATCCCGCCTTGGCTCCGATTATCGAGCAGAGCCTATCGTAATGCCCTGTCTGGCACGCGCACTGAATTGCGCATAGCAATTCTCTACGAATGGCCGGACGCGCACCACGTCCACACCGCTTGCAGATCCAAATGTGGGGTCGGGCTCAGTTTCCTCGGGATTCCAGTGGAAGTCAAAGACTTTCTAATTCTTTTATCAGTTCATTACGGTATCGCTTCGTGTCACACTCTCTTACAACGTGGTGCAGTGTAGCGCGCGATGAACCCGTTAAGAATCAGCGCGTAACGGGTCGCGACGGTTCTTTACCTGACCGTCACGCTCGGAATATTCCTGAAAACCATCAGAAGTGCAACGGCCGCAGCGAAGTCCGCCGACTCAGCGAACAAGTCTGTTGACTCAGCGAACAAATCCGTGGTCGCCGCGGAAAAAGCTGCGAAAACCTCCGAGGAGAGCGCCGCACTGATGTGCCAGCAGATCAAAGACCAAGCAATTCGCTACAAGATCGCCGCCCGAGCCGGGCGTCTCCGGCGCACTTAAACGGCTAGGGTCTGGAGAGCGCGCCCCGACGAGAGAGAGCCCCAAAAACACAGGCAAGAGTGCCTCTGCCACTAGAGGGACTTGCTTTCGGTGCGGTTGGGGCGGCGGGCGGCGGTCATGGCGCGGGAGATGGCGTGGAGCAACCAGGGGGCGTGGCGTTGGAGGGTTACGAGGACTTTGCCGTGCGTGGTGATGATGGCTTCGCGCTTGCCGCGGGCGATGGCGCGTAGGATCTGGCGGACGGCTTTGGGTGTGGGCATGACGATCCAGGCGGCCTTGGGTTCCTTGGCGGAGGCGTGGAAAGTTCCCTGGTTGTCGATGCGGCGAATGTTGGAGGCGACGAAGCCGGGGCTGATGAGAGTGACGGTGACGCCGGACTGGGCGAGTTCGGGCGTGATGGCGTTGGCCAGAGCGCGGACGGCGAATTTGCTCATGGCGTAGGGCGAGGCGCCGGGAGTGGAACTCCAACCACTGATACTGCCGATGAGGACGACGTTGCCGCGGGATTTTTGGATGGCGGGGAGCGCGGCTTGGACGGTGCGAATGAGGCCGAAGACGTTGGTTTCGAACTGGCGGCGGAAGTCGTCCAGGGAGAGTTTTTGGAAGTGGCCGCCAACGGCAAAGCCGGCGTTGGCGATGACGATGTCGAGTTGGTTGTAGGTGCGGAGGGCTTCGTCGACGGCGCTGGGAAGATCGGCGTCGTTGGTGACATCGGCGGTGACTACGAGGGGAGCGGGTTTGCCGGAGCCGGCGATTTTTTGGGCGAGCGCGTCAAGCAGTTCCCTTCTGCGCGCGGTGAGGGTAAGGCGGGCGTTGAGCTGAGAGAGTTGGAGGGCGAGTTCTTCGCCGATACCGGAGGAGGCGCCGGTGATGAGGATGGATTTGTTGCGGAAGAAGGAGGGGAGAGACATGGGGAGTATGGTACGACAGGTTGGAGCCGAAGGTGGGCGGGGTCATTTTTAGTTTTTGATTCTTAGTCTAGTCCCGGAGAGTGGAAGCCCGTAAGAGAACGAAGCGCCTAAGCGCCCGCCTGCTCGTCGATCGAGTCCTTACAGAGGACTTGAAAGTCGCGGAATTCGATCAAGAGGACATCGTGACGTCTGAGGATGTACCGTTATAAACCAACAGAAAATATCTGAGGATGTCTCTGCCTAGTGACATTATTATTTCTTTTTCGTCCCTCGTCTTCCATTTTACATAACAGCTCAAAACTCGCTCCATGGGCATGTCCGCCACGTTCATTGCAGGCGGCGCGTGTCAACGACTTTGAGACAGGTGGTCATAAAATTTAGTGAGTTTTTCATGCATTGGGTTTTTCACAAAGAAATTTCGCGCCAGGATCGCTTAGGAACGACGATCGCCAACTCGGTTGACCCACAGTATCCCGACTTTGGTTTTCCTCAGACGCATTTCGCTTTTCCAAAGTAGATTGCTGTTGGCAACTGGCCGGCTTGTTAATCCAGACTTCGCTGGGAAGAGCCGGTGGTTTGGGAGTGCTTCGTACGAAGCGCTCCGGGTGACGTTGGTAAGCAACATCGAGCACATCCTGGCGCTGCCGCAAGACGTTTTCCGCTTGGCCATAGTGAACCGTCGCTGGCGTCAACAAGCCTATGCCGGAGTGACGGTGCTCTTGGTTGTACCACCGAAAAAAACTCTGAGAGAAAGCACGACTGTCCTGGAGGCACCCAAAGCGGTCCGGGAACTCCGGCCGATACTTCATGGTTCGGAATTGGCTCTCGGAGTAAGGATTGTCGTCCGAGACGTGTGGCCGACTATGCGTTTTCGTGACCCCCAGATCGGCGAGTAGAAGAGCTACCGGCTTGGACCTCATCGAGGTGCCACGATCCGCATGGAGCGTGAGTTGATCGGGTCGGATGCATTGTTTCTTGCAGCTCTCCTCGATCAATCGCTTGGCCAGCTCGGCGCTTTCGCGATAAGTGACCATCCAACCGGTGACGTAACGGCTGAAAACATCGAGGATCACGTACAAGTAGAAATACGTCCATTTCGCAGGGCCGAGTAGCTTGGTTATATCCCAGCTCCAAAGTTGATTCGGAGCCGTGGCCAGGAGCTCAGGCTTCTGGTAGGGCGGATGCGTCAACTGGTCGCGGCGCTCGCGCACCTCGCCATGCTCGTCGAGCAAGCGATACATGGTGCGAATAGAGCAGTGATACTCGCCTTCATCGAGCAACGTCGCATAAACAGCAGCTGGAGAACGATCCTGGAAACGTTCTTCGTGTAGTCGAGCCAGAACCGCTTCCCGTTCTGCCGGGCGGAGTGCGCGTGCCGGCGAAGGCCGCGACGCGCTCACCCCCGGAAAAGAAGTCTTACGGACATCTCGATAGTAAGATGCGCGAGGCATACACAGAGCTTGGCAAGCAGCGCTGGTGCCGACGTCGTTCGCTAGCTCGGCGACCGCAACCATCAGGATTTCTCCTCCGGGTCCTGCTCCGGAATCGGATGACCCAACAGCGCAGCCACTTTTTTTTGGACGTCGATGATGATGTGCGCCTTACGCAGATCTTCGGTCAAGCGGGCATTTTGTCGGCGAAGTTTCTGGACTTCTTCTTCCATCGGGTTGCGCTTGGACTTCGGCCCGCGTTTCTGTGGGGTCAGAGCCTCGAGGATTCCCTGGGCCCGCTCTCGTCGCCAGTAGGTCAGCAGAGACGAATACAGACCTTCGCGGCGGAGAAGGGTGCCAAGGCCACCTCGCGTCGTCGCAACGACTTCGGCTTCATGTAAGATGCGTTGTTTGTACTCAGCTGTGTAGGTCCGCCGCTTCGGTTTGGCAACTACTTCGGGATCCGGCCGCAAAGCCGGCCCCAGATCGCCGCCCGCTTTGGCTGCCGCTGTCGAGTAGGCACGGCGGGTTGCCCCGCCGCGCCTCTCACAGAACCGGACTTGCGGGCCTCGCATCCGGCTCTTTGGATTGTTGACTCAAAACGCCAGACAAAGCTGGTCAGAGACTTCTGCTGGAGGATTCGCAATGCACCAGAGGTCATAGGATGGAGTCCACTGGGTAGCGAACCACGTATTCGAGTACGCCACATTGATCCCCTTGCGGTTACTGCGATGCCAGATGCCCCGCCGACTGTAGGCGGTGCCGGCAGCTTGTCGAGGGTTAGCTCCCCGTCGCAGGAGATGACGGTACAGAAAACGCGCCCGTTTCTTTTGGTGAATGATGATGGCCCGCAGCCTGCGCTGCAGGTGTGCATCGTGCCTCTGGAATTCGGACGCTCCTTCTTCAGTGCAGATTCGAAAGTGCCCGACCCATCCTCGGAAATATTCGTTTATTTTCTCAAAGCAATTACGTAACGATTGCCCCCACGATCGCGGTGTTAACTCCCGGATCTTGACGAGCAGTTTCGCTTTGGTCTTGGCCGATAGCAGGACCGCAACCCGATTGTTGCTTTGGAGCTTAAAACGAAAACCCAGGAAGTGGACCTTTCCCGGTGTGGTGACGGAGCTTTTCTCCTCGTTGATCTGAAGCCGTAACTTCGTCTCCAAAAATCGCCGAGTCGATTCCATCACCCTCCGCCCAGCTCGCCGACTACGGACGAAAATATTACAATCGTCGGCGTAGCGTACGAACCGGAGACCACGACGCCCCAACTCCCAATCCCATTCGTCCAAGACGATGTTGGATAGCAGCGGGGAAAGCGGTCCGCCTTGCGGCGTTCCTTGTATCGTGGCTACTTTTGTACCATCTGGCATAACCACTTTTGCTGTCAGCATTCGTTTCACCAAGTCCAGAATGCGCGAGTCGCGCACCTGCTGTCTCAATCGTTCGAGCAGGCGTTGATGATGAACCCGATCGAAAAATTTCGATAAATCAAGGTCCACCAAGACTCGGTATCCTGCCTTGAGGTGTTCTTTTGCTTCAGCAATTGCGGTAGGAGCGCCCCGGTTCGGACGAAATCCGTGACTGCTTGCGTGGAAGGTTGGTTCAAAGATCGGCTCCAGTATTTGCAGCACGGCCTGTTGAACCCAACGATCCATCACATTCGGAATTCCCAGACCTCTCTGCCCGCCTCCTGGCTTTTCAATCCATACCCGCCGGATGTCTCCCGGTTGATATGTGCCCTGAAGGAGTGCAGTTTGTAGTTTGGGCAGTAGACTCGGGGCCTGTTCGACCACCTCTTCTACTGTTTGATCGTCTACGCCAGGTGCTCCTTTGTTTCGTGATACGTTCAGCAGCGCCTGCGCTAAATTATGTGCCGACGCTACCGACTCCATCGCCCGCTCGCTATCCGCGGCGGCCTTGGAAGTGGCCGGATCTTTGCGGTTGTTGACCTTCGCCGTATGCAGCAGGTGTCGTTTCCCTCGGGATTCGTCCTGAGTTCCGCGGTCCCTGCCCCCTGTCGGGCTGTCGGCGAATGCGAGGGCCAGTTGCCGTGATCCTGCGCTTTTCAATCCATCTCCCCCTTTGCTCCACTGACTTTCGCCAGCTTCACCGCTCGTATGAGGAGATCCGACTTCTCCGCAAGCATCAGGTCGTCGTCGTTTCCTTCTCCGACCCTACCGCCAAGGCGGACTTGCGGAGCTCTCTTGAAGTAAGAATGACCAATGTCCTGCCGCCGCCTTCCCCAATACTGTTCTGATTGTGGTTGGATATCGGGCGTCGCATTGGTGCGCACGCTTGCCTCATCAGACCAGCCTTACGGGGATTCACTTGCGTTAGGTGCTGCAGTTTGTCTCCGGCTTCCTTTCCACGCGCCCTCACGGGAACATCCCTTTCACATTTAACACGCAGTTGCCTTTGACTCACAGTTGCCTCCAACAGGCTCTGTAAGGGACTTGCACCCTCAATCGATCACTCATGTTCAACGTACGCACTCCGCTGCGGCTCGCCAGGAGGCGAGCCTCCGCTCCGTTCCGCGGCAGCCAAACCCCCAGGGGAAAGAGCAACACCAAGAGAATTCCCGATCATCTCTGATCTCTTCTTTCTCGCCCTTCTGCTCATTAATTAAGAGTACTAAACCTGTCTCAGAGATGTTGGCACGGAGGGAGGGAATGTGACACTCAGGTTGCCCGTGAAGAGTTTTCTAAACCGTTTCAATAGGTTGAATTCGGCGTTCGCTCGTATGTTTCTTCGCGAATCATGGGCTGATATAGAAACAAGGCATAAAGAAAACCCGGCTCGCTGGGGGGAGCGAGCCGGGCGGGGGGTACTGCCTGAGGGGGGCCTAGGGGAAAGCCAAACCTTTCTAGTGCGTGGTAACCGCAACCTGTGTGGCAAGCACGCAAATCTTCTGAAGTTCCTCGTAGGTAAAGAACCACTCTTCTTTATTTCCGGCGCGCTCCATATGGCCGATGCCAGTCTCATGGGAAATCCGGGAAAGTTCATCCACCGGCAATCCCAGCAAATACGACGCACGAGCCTGAGTCACGTATTTCGGTATCTTATCGTCCATGGTTCCTCCCTCAAGCCGGAACTAAGGCCAGACCGTCTTGCTCTACGCGAAGGATCATATTCTTGTAGATATCGACGTCCCAACCGTCTCCGATCCTCATCCTGACTGTGTCGCCACCCTCTTTAAGGAGCTTGCCACGCAACGGGACCTGGATATCGCCCAGAGCCACCTGCAGAACCACCGCCTGCCCTAGCCACACGTTATAGCCCGTTTGCATGTCCGCCCCTCGAAAGGATGTCGTGTATTTCGACTGCAAGTTTCGCGTTCAGGGAGGGTTCCCACAATGGTACAGCGAGGGTACTAGGGTAGTATTTCGGTACTGCGGGAACTCATTTTCCCCTCTCGCAGCAGCAAATTGCGGAAGTACGAACGTACTGTTTGATCGGACCGCCGGTTCCATCGCGCGAAGACGAACAACTTTGACAAAGTTAACTTTGTGACAGGGGACTCCTATTTGCGCTTTCTGCCTGCTGAAGAGCCTCGTCTCCGGCCGGGGATTGGCCTGGCGCTCGGCGGCGGGTTTGCGCGCGGCTATGCGCACCTGGGAGTGCTGCGCGTCATGGAAGAGCAGCAGATCCCGATCTCCTGCATCAGCGGAAGCAGCAGTGGCAGCATCCTGGGCGCAGCATACGCCAGCGGAGTGCCCCTTGCTCGCACCATTGAAAAATGCAGAGAGATTCGCTTTCGCGATTTTGCGAGATGGCGCGTTTCGCGGTTTGGGCTGGCGAGCAATGAGCGCCTTGGCTCGCTTGTGCAACGATTCTTTGACTCGCGGCAGTTTGAAGACCTATTGATTCCTACTGCGATTGTGGCCACGGATCTCGGCACGGGCGACCCGGTCGTATTCAAGCGAGGAAGCTTGTCGGACGCCATTCGCGCCAGTTGCGCGTTTCCGGGATTGTTTGAGCCCATCCAGATCGGGACGCGCCATTTGGCGGATGGCGGGCTCGTGGCGCCGGTGCCGACTCGAGCGGCGCGCGAGTTGGGCGCTGAGGTCGTGGTTGGAATATCGGTGGGCATGCATGACGGACAGGCTGGGCCGCCGTCAAACATCTTCCAGATCGTCAGCCGCGCCGTGAGCGCCGCGCAAAAGCACCAACTTGAGGGTTGGGAGCGCCACGCCGACATTGTCCTGCGCCCCTCGGTGCAAGGCCTGGCGTGGGATGATTTCGAACGCATCGACGAAGCGATGGAAGCGGGCGCTGCCGCGGCGCGCTCCGCCCTTCCGCAAATCAAGAAGCTGCTTGCCGCTCACCAGGAAGAACCGTGCGATCCCGGCCGGCAGGGTGAATTCCTGTTTGCCCAAGCCCTCCGATGATGGCTGATGGTACGTAATACGCTGATCCTTCCACCGAACTGGAAGATAACGAGAATCCCTTATCTTCTGTTACCTTATTGACTGGGGCGATTCTGGCCTGGGTCTGCACTAATCCCCAATTCTGCGAGGCTTGAAGCGCTTGTTCCACTCGATACTTCACTTTCTTCAATCGCTGTACAGCCCCGAGGGTCTGCGAGAACTGATTCGTTGGGGAGGGCCGCCACTCGTTTGCCTGATCATCTTTGTGGAAACCGGGCTGTTTGTCGGTTTCTTCCTGCCAGGCGATTCGCTTCTGGTGACCGCGGGCATCTTCGCGGGACAGAATGTGCTCCCGCTGCGTTGGCTGCTGATCCCGGGGATACTTTGCGCTATTGTGGGCGACCAGCTTGGCTATTGGATCGGCAGGTCGGCTGGCACGGCGTTGTATCGCCGCGAAGACTCATTATTTTTTCGCCGGAGCCACCTGCAGCGCGCACAAGAATTCTATGAAAAGTATGGGGGGCGCGCGGTGATTCTGGCGCGCTTCGTGCCAATCGTGCGCACGTTTTGCCCGCCAGTTGCGGGTGCTGCGCAGATGCGCTATTCGACCTATTTGATCTATGACATTTTCGGCGGAACCTTGTGGATCAGCAGCATGCTGCTTGGCGGCTACATCGCTGGTTCCCGCATTCCGAATATCGGCCAATACCTGCACTACATCATCGGAGTAATCATCCTACTGTCGATCTTGCCGCCGATCATCGGCATCCTGAAGTCGCGGCGCGGCGCCGGCCAGCCAAACGCTCCCGCAGCTGCCGCCGCAGTGCCGGAGGCAGACAGCAAGTGACGAGTTCCCAGAAAGTCCGAGCCATCATTTTCGATATTGGTCGCGTCCTGGTCAGCCTGGATATACGCAAAGCGCAGCTGGGCTTGGCGCAAGGGTTGTCGCTGACTCCCGATGAGCTTTGGTCTGCAATAGAAAAGGATCCACGTTGGCCAGACTGGCAAGAAGGCCGGATGTCCGCTCGCGATTGGCACCTGAACCTGTGCAAACGGCTTGGCATTTCGCTCGAGTTTGAACAATTCACCAAAGTCTGGAATTCAGCGTTGAATCCAGAGCCAATCCTGCCAGATAGCTTGTTCGAGCAGCTGTCGAAGTCTTTTCGACTGGGGCTGCTTTCGAACACTGACCCGATTCACGTCGCCCACTTGGAGTCCACTTACAGTTTCTTCCGGTATTTTGCCAAGCCCGTGCGGATCTACTCTTGTGAGGTGGGTGCCAGCAAGCCACAACCTCTGATCTTTCGGGAGGCTCTCCGGGCCTGCAAGGTCAAAGCGAATGAAGCGGTCTATATCGACGACATTGCGGAGAATGCAGACGCAGCCCGCACTTTGGGATTCACGGGAATTCAGTTCCGCGGGCGCGAAGAACTGTACGCAGCGTTCGGGGTACTGGGAATAAGCGTTAGGTAGTATAGGACTACGTAGGAATCATTCATATGCGCGTAAAGATTGCCGGAACTAGTACTACCGAAACTTTCCACAAGCTTCCACAACTTGTCGTTCTACAGTAACTTACCGCCGCCTTTATACAGTTTCCCTGCGGCATCAAGCGTGCACTTTTCAAGAGAGCTACTACGCGAGGCAGCTGCTCCGCAGCGGCGCCAGATTTCAAGGATGAATACCCTTCGGGGTGAGGAGAACAGTTTCACCATGGCAGACGAATATTCAGTCCAAGAAACAAAGAGCAGTCCTTCCTGGCAATTGCCGGCAATCGTGATTCTGGCATTGTTGGCATTGGGTGGACTTGTTTACGGTTGGAGTGATTCCACGAAGGTTGACGAGGCCAAGCAAGCCGTGGCCGATCAGATGAAGACCCTACAGGCGTCGGTGCAGCAAGACATGACCGGCCTGAAGGACCGTTTGACCGTTGCAGAGAAGGCCAACACGGACCTCCAGGGCGACCTGAAGGTGGTGACCGACAAGTTGAAGATTACCCAAGGCCAGCTGAAGAAGGCCCGGTTGGAAGCAGCGCAGAACAACACGCAGACCACCGAGATGGTGAAGACCCTTGACACTTCCGTGCACACCGAACTGGCCACGAAGGCCTCCACGGATGACGTGAAGACCGTTGACACCAAAGTTGGCAAGGTCAGCACCGACCTCGATAAGACCAATAGCGACCTCAATATGGCTCGCAGCGAACTGGGCACTCTGATCGCCCGCAACCATGACGAGATCGACGTTCTCCGCCGCCAGGGCGAACGCGACTACACGGAATTCACCATCACTGGCAAGAACCAGCCCCAGAAGGTTGGCAACGTGACGGTGGTGCTCAAGGGCGTGAACGAGAAGCACAATCGTTCTAATATCGTCTACACCGTTGAGGACAAGAGCTATGAAGCGAAAAATGCCAACGTCAACACTCCTCTGTTCTTCTACATGTCCGGCTCGCACCAGCCAGAAGAACTCGTGATCAACAAAGTAGGCAAGAACAGCATCAGCGGCTACCTGAGCGTTCCGAAGGCGAACTCGCAGGCGCCGGCGACTGCAGCGGCTGCCACGAAGTCTGGCCGTTAATTCGCGATCAGTTCAATGAAACGGCGGAAGGTCTCGACCTTTCGCCGTTTCGTTTTTTGTGTGGCGCAATTTTCGATACAATTCCCCTTGACACTGGGGGCAACTAGTTGCGCTCTACCAATACCGTCGTCTTCTGTGCCATCGATGATCTGATTCCCGTGTCTGGCCGGCCGCTAACAGGATTCCCGGAGTTTTTGGAATCGCTCAGCGAAGCCGGTATCCCATGCGTCTGGGTGACCTGTCGCAATCGGCTTCAACTGGACGCCACACTCCGCAAGTTGGGGCACAGCGAGCCGTTCATCGCGGAGGGCGGCTGCTGCGTTTATATCGCGGAGGACTATTTCCACCTGAAGCCCGCGCATACGGTTCGCTTGGGCAGGTTTATCGCGATCCCCGTGGCGAAACCTCAGCCCGCCGCCGCGGAAGCGCTGGAACTTTTGTCCGAGCACACTGGCATCACTGTGGTTTCGCTTCGCTCCCTCTCGCCTCGCGAGCTAATCCAAAACACCGGTCTTCCGCGGAACGAAGCCGATGCAATCCAGCACCGCGACTTTGACGAGCTGTTTTTCTTCGCAGGCGCGTCGGAGCAGGACATCCAGCGATTTCGCCAACACGCTGCACATTTCAAGTGCGCAGTCCGGCCGCATGGAGCGTTTTGGTCTGTGGCAGTTAATCCGAGCGTGGGCACGTGCGTCCGCGAACTACGCAAACTGTATGACCGCGCCTTTCACAAAGCTGCCTTTGCTGCCGCATTGGCCACTGCTGCCGATCAAGCGGAGTTGTTCCCTTCCTGCGATCGCGTGATCCTGCTGACAGATCGCGGACACCAAGAAGCCGCAGCAAAACGAACAGCCGGGCCGGCACTCAAGTCTCTTCCGCTATCCCATCGCAGTTCCTGGGAAGAAGCGCTGGAAGCCATTCAAGCCCGAAGCTTTTGAAGAGGGGAAAGTTCGATCCTAATGTGTGCGTTTCCTTTCATACGGTGACAAAAAGTGGAAGCGTCTCGAAATGAGAAATATGCAAAAAGCCTTAGAAAGTGAGTACTGATAGTTCTAATACAAGGCCGAATTTCTGGTTACTAAATTGCCCTTCACTTCTTTTGCTTTCACCTTTATTGGGCCACTGGGAGGTCACTTATGGAATGGGTTCGACGCGTGTTTCATGTTCCCGCCACGGAAACGCAAACCGGCGTTGTTCTGGCGGTTTGTATCTTTGCGATGAGCATCATGTCCATAGTTCTGGTTTGGCAGGCGCAGGTGATCGCCAAGCAGAACGCAGTTATCCATATGTTTGAATCCCGTTTCGGAAGCTGATTGCCCGCAGTTATAGGTTTCGCCACACGCCTTCTGGCTTCTACTTTGTTTCTCCTTTTTTCTTCATCGCGGCGTGCTTCAATCCTGTTGTCGAGGCGTTTCTATTCTTAACCAGGGAGATCCTCCGCCGTGATCCGTTTAATCGCAGTTCTCGCAGTTTCATTTACGTTTGCGTTCACATGCGTCGGCCAAGAAGGCTCCGCACTGCCTGCCACCCACCACTCCAACAGCAGTCATCATGCTTACCATACGTCGCACCACCACGGGAAACGACACCACGGAAAGCACCATCACTCTGCGCACGCGGCGAATCCGCAATAACGAAGTTGCCCGCTAGAACTAAGTTAGTCGCGGCTGATTGCCGGCGCGCCGAAGAATTCAAAGGCGTGAAAGAAAAGAGCCCTGACGGTGTCGGGGCTCTTTTTTCTTTTTTGCTGTGTCGCGTGGCGAGCAGTTATTACCGCCACAACCCGTTCGCCGACGACTCGCACCGCGTGCGCGGTGTGTTCAGCTTTGTTGCGCTTCTAAGCCCGGTGGAGTCATCAAAAATCCCCTCCGGAGCTCTGGGAGCTCACGGTTTCTTTCTACGCCTTGGGGATGTCGACTGCAAGGCATTTCTCGCGGGATGCTTAGAGCACACTTATCCCTTGGGGTGCCAAGGATTGTCTTGTGAAATATTGCGGATTACTTGATGAACAGGCTTTCGCGAAGCTGGTCGCGTCCGACGAAAGACTTCATGGTGCGAAAGCGTCCGAATAATTCCTGAATTTCGCGGTTTTGTAAGGGCTTCTGTGCCGGCAAAATCTGCTTGGTGTTGAGTACTTGCAGGGTATTTGTGTCCATCACGCGATAGCGCTGAAAGCCTTCGGGCTTCTTGCTGTGGAACAGCCCCAGCACTGCGCCGCCGGGACGAAGCATTTCCGTTAAGTGGCCGACCAGGCTTTTCACCAACACGGGATCCAGATAATCGAGGGAATCCCAAAGCAACAAGGCATCGAACGAGGCTGCCGGATACTGAAGATTTTCTTCGAGGAATTTCTTCGCCAGCACTTCCGGGGTGCGTTGCGCGTATTGTTCGGGGGTCAAGCGCTCCTTCGCGCTTGCGGATTCCCGTGACTGAAACTCCGACCAGTCTCGCAAAATATCATCAGAGGTGACCCGAAATCCGCGCTCGATAAAGAAATTGAGCGTCGTCTGCCACGCGGGACCGAGATCGAGAAGCGTGCCGCGCCCGAGTCCGTCGAGGTTCCACAGAAATTCCTTGAGGCCGTTGGAAACCCGCGTAATTTCCTGCATCTGAGGTTCGCGGTGCGGTCCAGCGGCTACCACGGCAGTGTGCCCGTGGCCGCCACTTCTTTCTTTCGGAGCTTGCGGCCGGGCGCTCCCCCCCGGGGCCTGTCCACCGATGGCAATTCCAAGTTTGTTCAAAAGACCCATTTGTTAATCCGCCCCGGCCGTCGCCGCGCCAGGTACTGCATTTGCGTCCTTGGCCGTCGGGTCCGTAGTTTTGTTCGGCTCGAGCTTTTTTCCGCGCAACGCAGGGTCGCTCGTGGCCACTTTGCCGGCGGATTTACCCGCTTCCACTTTGCCCCGCAGTTCCGCGCCTTCCTCAATAGATATCCTCTCGGACTTCAATTCTCCCTGTACGCGAGCCGTGCTCCAGATCTGTATCCTCTCCTCGGCCGTAAACTTCCCTTCGGCCAGGCCGCGTAGAACGATCTCCCGTGCTGAAATATCAGCCTTGACCATTCCGTTGGGCCCAACAGTAATCGCCGAGTTTGTCAGCGTGATCTTGCCCTCAATCGACCCGTCGATGAAGAGGTCTTCGGTGCCAGCTACCTCGCCTTTAATCCTGATTCCCTGACTTATGCATGCCGGAGCCTTGTGGGATACAGGGGGAGCTGTACTCGGAGAACTTGAGCTTGGTTTCCCAGTCACGGTACTACTGGTTTGGGGAGACACTTCAGGAGAAGTCTGCGGATTCCCATCTTCCTTGCGCCACATGGGGACACCTCTAAAGGAATATTCTCATTTCAAAGTCGCCTGTCGTGGCTGGAGTTCGTACGCGACTCAGAATCGTTATGATATTACAGCACTTAGTCTGTGTAAAGGGCAAGTGTACTATTTTGCACCAGGGTTGTGACCAGATTGTGCATAACTCTTCCTGTTACGTTTATTGTGAGTTCGATAGTCGCTGCGCCATTGGTGCTTCGGTTTACGTCGCGTAATTCCCAAATTGCCTCGGCCATTCCGGCAAGTTCTCTGGTGAAAAACTTGATGGACTTCCTTTTCTCCCACCAGCGCTCAGGATCAAAATCGCCATCGCGCGCGCTTGCCACGCTTACTGTAATTCCTGTAGGCATGACCTTGCTGTAGATATAGCGAGTGCGACGCGTGTGGTAGTTGGAGGTCACGATGACCATGCTCTTCCAGTGCCGATCCTTCGCGAACTTTGCGACCGCTTCCGCTTCTTCTCTCGTGCTGTCGGTGTCTTGCGTAAACCGTACGATTTTGTCTTTCGGCACTCCTCGCTCGATCAGATCGTGCTCCATCAATTCCGCGATGCCCGCGTCAGGTCGTAGCCGCCGGCCGCTGGCGACCACTACCGGCGCCACGCCCTGCCTGAACAATTCCGCGGCGTGAGTGGCACGATCGGCGTAGAAATTGTCATCTCCCAACACAACTAATGCATCTGCGTGCGGAGCGGGCTCGTCAATCACCCAGGATTCTGCGACGAAGCGCAGGATGGGATGGCGCGCAAAATAAACCAGCGCGCACAAGACAACCACGAATAAAAGCGCCACGAGATTAGTCACGATTCCTCCGTGCTCGCTTTTGTGTCTGGTCCAGCTGGGTTTCATGCGTTTGGATCGATGGAGCGAAGTTGCTCCGCGGCTTGCTCCGGTAGAATAGCGTTAAAATAAATTTCTTTGATGCTGTAAGATTTGCTGCGTTTTTCCACGATGGGCATGATTTCGATATGCCAGTGATAATCGTCCGCTAACGTCTTCCAGTAGCCAGCCAATTCGCCTTTTTTGTTCCGCGTGTTGGGCGCGGTGTGAACAACTAGGTGAAACGCGGGTGCAAATTTTTCCAGCCTTCGCAAAACACGCCCGAGGAGCGCCGCCAATTGCCGACGGTTGGAGCCGGGCCGCGCCTGCTCGAAAAGGTGGTTGTGCCGCCGGTGCATCACCCAGATTTCGAAAGGGACACGGGATGCGTACGGGCACAGTGCGTAATAGTCGCCCTGCACGTCCACAATACGCTTGCCCTGCTTTTCTTCCTGGCGCACGATGTCGCAGAACACGCATCGCTCGCGATCCTTGTACCATTCGTGCGCGGAGCTTAATTCATATTTGATCCGCCGGGGAACGAAAATTGTCGCGGTGACTTCGGAATGGGCGTGCACCCATTCTTCCCCCGCCATTGCACCTTGGTTCTTGAACACGCTGACGTACTTGAATCGCGCGTCCTTTTTTAGATCCGCGATGCGAGATCCCCATACCCAAAGCACCCTATCGATTTCGTCATCGGACAACTGCGAAAGCCGCTTGTCATGCTGCCGCGTCTCGACGACTACTTCATGTGCTCCGAGAGGGCCCATTTTATCGTAGATTCCTTCGGCGACCCGCGCGGGATCATTCTCCACACGGTAGAGCGGATTCGGATGCGGGATGACGCGGACCTGCCACGTGCCTTCCGGCGGCCACGTCAGGATACTGTTGGTTTGTTCGACTACACCGGGATCAAACGGGCAAGGTGACTCGACGTCTTCCACGCGCTCGCGCGGCCCACTTACCACCCAACTTTGAGAGACAGGATCTCGTCGGATTTCCATGAATCAATTATCGCGTGTAGCGCGTTGGCGTGGGGCCTTCTTCGAGCCGGTGGCGGTCCCATATCGCACCTTCGCGGCTATAATAAGCCATCTCGAAATCCTGAGTGAGCTCCAGCGCGTCGGTGGGACAAGCATCTTCGCACAATCCGCAGAACATGCAGCGCGAGGTGTCGTAGGTGAAAAACGTCAAAACTTTTCGCCGTGTGGCGTCGTCTCGCTCCCAGCCAACCACGATCAGGTTTTCCGGGCACGCGAGCGTGCACAAATTGCATGCGATACACAGCGTCTCTCCGGTTTCTGGGTTCTTGTTCAAGCGCGGCGCACCACGGTAACGTTCCGCCACCATGGGGCGTTCGAGCGGGTATTGCTCGGTGTAAACGTTGCTAGGAAACTGCGTCCTGAACGTGACGCCCATACCCTGCAAAAAATCTGCCTGGAATATCCTGGAAACCAATTCCTTCATGTTCTCAGTCTCTTGCCTCAGTGGGCTGTTGTCAAGGACTCACACCCCGCGATTGCAAGTCATCGGCAGGATTCGACGCAATAGGTGCGTCAGAGGGCGTCCTCAGAGCACGACATGTTATTCTCTTGCTCACTTATGCCGGACGATCTGCATTTCATGCAACTCGCCCTAGAGGAAGCTCGCGCTTCGGCTGCAGCAGGCGAAGTCCCCATCGGCGCCGTTCTCGTCCAGAATAAAACCATTCTGGCGCGAGCCGGAAATCGCACCATCCGTGATAATGATCCTACAGCGCATGCAGAGATCGTCGTCATTCGCGCGTCCGCGCGGGTACTCGGCAACTACCGCCTGATTGATAGCACACTATACGTCACGCTCGAGCCTTGCGCCATGTGTGCCGGCGCGATCATCCAGGCGCGTGTCCCCCGACTCGTTTACGCGGCGGATGACCCCAAAGGTGGCGCCTTCCGCTCCTGCTTCGAAATTCTCACATCGTCCAAACTTAACCACAGGGTCGAGGTAACTTCCGGCATTCTTGCTCCTGAGTCCACATCCCTTCTGCAATCCTTCTTTTCCTCACGCCGCTAATCCGTGGGAGGCATCGCGTAACTCGTGTATACTGCTCGAGCAAACGCAGCCGCGCCGGCAATGGCCTTACCAAGCATTGGTCTGCTAAAATACAATCTGCGACCGCCGCGGAGAGGTGACTGAGCGGTTGAAAGTACTCGCCTCGAAAGCGAGCGTGCGGGAAACCGTACCGTGGGTTCGAATCCCACCCTCTCCGCCAGAATTTCTCTTTTGTTTTCTTTTAGTTCAAAACCGGATCGTTTTTCGTGTACCTCTAGCGTCCCCTTCGATTCGAGAAGCGCCAGCGGATCTTGCGCCCATGCTCGCTTCACGTCGGCTTCTGCCTGCTCCTGCCGCTCACGAATCCATGGACTGTAAGGCTTCTCCGTGACTTTGATGCTTGAGTGGCCCAGAAGAACTGAGACCCTCTCCAATGGCACACCGGCGAGCAGTAGCTCAACGGCAAACGTGTCGCGGAATCTGTGCGCGTGACCCTCGGCGATCTTTCCACCTCTCGGTTCAAGTTGCTTCTCGGCTTCGGCCATCGTGATCTTGTTCGTCCGCGCAAATTCCGCGACCTTCACATCCTCGAAAATTTCCAGCATGCGCCCCTGTCAGTCTGCTACGGCCGTTTGAAGCTTGCCGTTCCCGGTCAAGAACCTATAGCGTTCGCTCATCTTCGAGATCTCTCCGAGCTCCTTCACGACGAATTCAGGCAGCGGGCAATGAACGTGCGTTCCTGGCAATTCGGCACTTCCTTGCCAACCGTTCAAAGATGTTTTCGGGTACGCCGAAGTGCGGCCACTGAAAGCCACTATCCGCTTAATTTTTTGTCCTCCATTTCCGAGAAGTCGACCGTCGTCGCGGTCCGGTCGGGCTTCGTTCCATGTCCCAGAACCCCGTTTGTGGCCGGTGACTGCCACTAATACGAGTACGCGACTAGAGGTTCTGCTCCAGGTCATGAGCGAGCGGAACCTGCAGATTAGGGCTCAAGCCGACGAAAGACCATTGTTGTCGCGCCATCGATTCCGTTATCGGACATCTGGACGCCGCCAGCCCCGAGAGAGGGAAGAAGAGTGTCTCAATTCCCTTTTTCGTGAATCTCAACGGAGGCGCCAGAGGCGATGGAATCGGTGGCGTTACGGACCACGATATCGCCCTGTTTTAGATCTCCAAATACCTCTGTCTGTCCGTTCACGACGACTCCAGCCTTCACGTCCACCCACTGCGCCTTTCCTTGCCGAACTCGAATCACGAATGCGCGCTGCAAATCTGTGGTGACTGCCGTCACCGGTACGAACAGGGGGAGGTGCCGCTCCCGGCGTCGGCGAAGACGTGTGATTCTCGACGAGTGGGAACTTGCATTAATCGAAGGCAGGAGAAACCCATAGAAAGTAGCGACATTTGTGTTCAGTTAGGAAAACGGATACGCAACCTGCCCAAACGACAGGGGTGGACACCGGTCTATATGGCCGAACATGTTGGTATGGACCGAAGCTTAATCTCTGACGTCGAAAATGGCCGCAAGGAAATCTGTATTCGCAGTCTCGAACTGCTTGCCACCGCCTTTCGACTTTTTCGTTTCGGAATTCGACATTTTGGCTAAATACCGACACCTTTCCGTCGGAGCAGAGAATGCCGGGTATCCCTTGGTCTTTGTTCTCCGCTTTTCTCAACTGCGCATCGGAAACCTAGCTGCTAGCGATGGCCGCCTCCGCCGATGCTTCCGCCGTGAAATCCACCTCCATGGAATGCGCCACCGTGAAACGCGCTGTGAAAGGCGCCTCCGTGACCGTGGAAGCCGAGGTTTTTTCCACCTCCCCAGGAGCTGTGGGCCCTAAACCCAGCCGCATAGAGTGTATCGTGGCCATGATTCAATTGTATTTGGTAATGCGCCCCGGCCCCCCACACTGCCATGTTCGTAGGGCCAGTGGGACTAAAGTGATGTTGAAGGTGGCTGCCAAAGAAAAACGGTGGGCCAAAGACGCACCACGGCGAATAAAATCCCCACCCGAACGAACTATAAAAGATGCCGTCCCCCGGAAGGAACGTATACGCATCGAACCAAGGATCCCAATACCACCCATCACCGAACCAGTCGAATCCTCCGTACATGTATTTAGGCGCATAATCCACATTCGCTTCGGCCAAGTAACTCGAGCGCAAACTGGTCCAGCGGTATAGATCCTCGGCCTCCATTTCCTTCCAATCAAATTTCTTCGCGTGCAGCGGTCGCGCAGCAAGGTCCACCTGCCCACCCCTTTTCACATTGACCTTTTTCTGGCCATCATCCACAAGCGCTTCGCCATCCAGTACGCGAAAGATGTGAAGATTTGCATTGAAGTTGTACAAGCCCATCTTCACTAGCTCGATGCAGACGCTATCTTGCGTAATGCGTAGGTCGTTGTAGGGGTGAATTTCATCCACTTCTACGAACGCTTCACCATCCTCCATGGCCATGCGCGTATTCGTCGAGGTCGAAGAAATCATGGTCGCGGCGGAGGACTCGCCCAAACGGACAAAAACTCCAGGAGTCAGCAGGATTTCCGCTTTGCCATTTTGTGTAGTGAGTGTTTGACCCGGATCAACCTGGACTTCTCTGATGGAATCAGGAGTCAGGAATTGCGAACCGAGCGTCGCCCACCCTTCGAGGTAGTTCAGCGTGCCGGGTTGGGGTTGGGCCGCATGCTGTTGTTGGGTTGCCGCTTTGTCCTGCGAATCATCCGCCGATACTGGAGAAACAAAACGAATGAAGCTGAGTAAAACCGACGCCGCTACTGCGGACAAATACTTCATGGCGTCCTCCCGCCAGGACTGCGCGGTGTTCCTAGCCGTTTAACACCCAATTATAGCAATTCGCATGCCGCTCGCGTTAGAAGCGCGCCCCAGCAAACTGTGCCCCATTTTGTGCCCTACCTAGATCAAAAATGATGGTAGTAAGTAGCACTTGGGCCACACCGATATTCGCGATTACTGTCATGGAACATGAAACACAATAGCAAGCCATCATGACCAGTCGCCAAAACATGCGCCGCAACTTTTAACCGAAGGGTTGTTAGTGCGAGCCATCTTTGAGGGTTGAGGCCCAACGTTCGAGAAACTGGTGAATGCTGAACGCGAATAGATCAATAGGTTAGTCGCTCGGTTTCATCGAGATGCGCGAAAGTTGAGGGGTTTTGTGAACGAGCAAAACCGAAATGTTGGGGTAGTGGAAAGGACAAAGGGCTAGGCTCCACAGCTCCAGAGGGAGGCTATGCTGGTACGCCGCCATCTGACGAGTTCCTCTCATTTGACTGCCTGGTAAGCATAACCGGAGATCAAGTTCGTGCTGGTCCACTAACCGCCGGCGGGTTCAATGGGTCGACGCAACACTGGCTCGAAGTCTACTCGCAGGAGTCTCAAAACCTAAGCTCTTTCGCGGGCGCTGATTCAAGCCCAGTGCGACCACTTCGACCGCTCTCGGCCACTTGTCGCCGCGGCCTCAACGGAGGAGACTAATCGCCGCCCTGGCAACGCTATAAATTAGGTTTCTTCTGAACTTGCCGCCAGGAGTCAGCCATGAAACTGGGAAGCATTCGGCTCTTCTCCTTTCTCCTGCTCTCTTTCGCCTCGCTGGAGCTCCTCGTCGGCCAGGCAGTCTCTGCGCAGAATCCAAGCCTCGACATTCCCGCAGGCACCGTGCTACCCGTCAGGCTTAACCACGGTTTATCTTCAAAAACCTCCGTCGCGGGCCACGTCATAACCGGGCGCGTCATGCAGGACGTACCGTTGCCCAATAACCAAAAAATCCCTGCAGGTGCCAAGGTCCTGGGAACCGTCCTGTCAGTGCAACGCGCGGCAAACGGCACCGACGGTACAATCTCCCTCCGCTTTGACAGCCTTGAAATTCATCACCATCAAATTCCTGTGGTCACCAGTCTGCGGGCCCTGGCCGGCTTCATGGAAGTCCAGGCAGCACAGACTCCCGAATTCACAACGGGTTACGGCACGCCCTATATTTGGGCCGACACCCGTCAGATCGGCGGTGACGAAGTTTATGGCGTTGGCGGGCCGGTCACCGACCAGTGGAATCAGCCCGTCGGAAGAGCAGTCTTTGGGGGCGTGCTCGTTCACCTTCGCGCGCAACCTGAATCCAAGTGCCGTGGTGATTTGGATGCCGAGGATCGTCTTCAAGCCCTCTGGGTTTTCTCGTCCGATGCTTGTGGAGTTTACGGAATCCTGGGAGTAACCATAGCGCATGCAGGTCGTAACGATCCAACCGGAGAGGTTGTGCTAACCGCCCCAAAAAAGGATGTACTCGTCCGTGGCGCCAGCGCGATGTTGTTGTGCGTGATCCACTAGCCTCCCATTTCTCGATCCCCTCCTCTCATTTCACGTATTTGGCGCCGAACTCCAGTCAATCTTCCACGCCTCCCAAGCCCGAATACACGAATCTGAAATGACCCAAGATACGAGCGGGCCCGGCTCTACCTATGCGTTGGGTTGTTGTACTCCGGGTGGATGAACTCATCGAAGAGTTCGACACGTTTTTCGTTTAGCGCTTGCGCAAAGAGACGTGGGAGATGTTTGTTGCTCATAAAATCCTCCAGACCCTAAGTGTGTGATGTATACTGACAGGTGTCAATGTACTGTCATCTTTGTCAGTGTTGGAGAAAAAATGTCAGTCTCAAAAAAGGAAGTTGGGCGAGTGTCCCGTCGACGCGATGATGCGAGTCATGGACGGCCGTTGGAAAGGTACGATTCTGCATTCGCTTCTCATAAATACAACGCCTTCGCTCTCGTTCACTAAATTGTTGCTTGACTTGCCGCGAGCATCAGGAGCAGAGTGATTCTAGGTTTCCCAATCTTCCTTTCTCACTGTTTTTTCCCATGGTTTTTCGTCAGGCATTTTCGAGAACCCCATCCGCCGGTCGGCAGATATCTTTGGTGTGCGCTGCGACCGCGTCGAAGGAGAACGACAATGAACAAACAAGACCCTATTTCTTGGAAAAATCTTGAGCAGAAATGGGTGAGCCGTCGCAATCTAATTCGTGGAGCGGCTGGCGCAGCCATCGGAACGGGCCTTTTGCGTGCAAACTCGGCCGAGGCCGGCGACGATGATAACGGTAAGGTATGCCGAGGCCCTAGGCTCAGACCGATTCCTGGGGGCGGCGCCCCGTATAAGCCCTTTGGCGTCCCCGTACACCATAACCCGCTAAGTCCCACAACAGCGTTAGCTGACATCAGTGACCCTTCCCAGGTCACTGACTTCGACGGATTGGTGGGTCTGACCCACATCCAAGGGGGCGGGACCGGAACCAATACCACTACGAGCGTCGCCACGACGCTAGCGTTCCGAGCGGACATGGGCTTTGCCCGGGGCAAGTTCATCGATATTGACGGTCAGCTCCTTAAGGGTACATTCGTCTTCGTTTGACTTGACCTGTACACCGTTCCAGTTGGAACGCCCACCCTCCCTGTCACAGCACAAGTTCACGACTTCAACGTGCACATCGACTCGAATGATGTGTTTTGGATGGTGCAAGTCGAACACGATGCCCTCGAAGTTGACTTCGACGGGGGGTATGCCCGCCTGTGCGTCAAAGACTTGCACGTCTACGATGACCATGACCTCGCCAACTCAGTGACCCAGGGGCTGGGGCTTCTTGACGGCCCGGCCTTCATGTATCCGGCGATTCCACCTGTCGCCCCCATCCGCGCTACCGTTTCGTTCGACGTGGAATGGAAAGGAATCGTCACGATGGCAGACATTAACAACAGCGTGCAGATGTTCAAGGGTTCGTTCCTCAGCACGGGAGCTACGATCAAGTGGTCGGCCGATGAGCCAGGTTTTCACTTCGAGTCAGAAACGCCACCCGACCCTAAAGCGAATCTGGTTTCTGTGTTGGGCCGCGAGAAAAACGGCGTTTTCTTTACGTAGGCTGAGTCGCAGGGCAATCTGCTCTGTCCTGGCGCGATCTAGAATCTTGGCGGTAACAATTCGCTGCGAACGCCGTCACCCGAAATCAGACTGACTTCCAGCGCTATGCGATTTGGTTTGTGCGCTAACTCTGAGACATTTCAAAGGCCCAAGCACCAAAGCCACATTGGTTGGTAGTGATTGGTCAGACTAACTGCTGTAGTGCTCGGGTGAGTAGCCCCGCGGAGTCGCACCCCGAGGCTCTCGTAGGTAGGGTCGAGGGCTGACGCCATGCTTCTTAGATGCGATCTATCTGTTGCTCTCCGTTTCCTCTGGGAATGCCTTACTAAGCGAATCGCAAGCTGGGTTTCAGCCCCCGCCGCGTCCAACGTCGCATGCGGATTTCCCGCACTACGCTCTCCTGTTTACTTCTCGTCAAGGGTTATGAGGCCTATCGTGCTGGGGCAACTTTCGGGAGAGATGGGCTCGATAGTCGCTAAACAGACCGAGCACGTTGTAAATCCACTCCCTACTCCATCGCTTCCAGCCGAATCCCTGGCGTTTCCGCGCACGCATCAGATGTCTCCGTATTTTCTTTTCTACCCAGTCTTTGATACACGTGAAACATCTGCCGGAATGCCCTACCGCGAAGTAGTTCACCCACCCGCGAAGAATTGGGTTGATCAGCTCGATCACCCTCCCCACAGGTTGGCTCGCATGTCGCCGGAAAATGTCCCTGAGCTTCGCCAGCACCGCCGTTCGCTTCTTCAGCTTCGGCGTGTACTGCGGCCGCACACTCCTTCAAGACTTCGGATGCGGCGAAAATCGAACTCCAGGAATCCGAAACTTCCCTGCTTCCTGAGGTCCACCATTCGGCTTTTCTCCTCGTTTATCTCCACTCTGAGCTTCGCGAGTTCTTCCCGCAGTCGCTTTTCTACCGCTTTCACAAGCCAGTCATGACGCGAGTAGGAGTCAATCAATATCACCAGACCATCCGCAAATCGTACATATTGGATGTAGGTGTATTTCCCGTTGCGTGTGGTGTCGATCGCTTTCTCAAGCATCCGATCTACCTCATTGTGGGACCAATCGGCCATCCTCTTCTTGCATGGGCGCTTTCAGCCAACGCTCGATGTAGAGAATGCTCCACTGATCCTTGGCTTGTTTCTTCACCGCCTGCATCAGTAGATTTTGGTGGATGTTGTCGGAGAAACCTTTGATGTCCAGGTCTAAAACCCAGTCATAGCGCCAACATCTTTCTCGCGCTCTGCCAACTGCATCCAACGCCGACTTCCCCGTTGCGTGTTGCTTGACAAAAGCATGCAAGAATCGCGCCGCCGAGCCAAGTTCCTTTCCGCTTTGCCCCGGCCACCGGCCGGGCCCCTGGCTATTGAGGCACCGACAGACGAAAGAGTCGGCAACGGATAGGTTTGAACCTAAACCACCGCGTCACACCTCGACTCCACAGATGTGGGTACCGGGACCGACTTGACCCGGTGACCGCGGTAAGCGGCATTAGTACGTTGGCAAGTAGGAACTCGTGTGGCAGTTGAGGAACCGGCCTCCGGCACAGCGCGGCCTAATGACCCTTGCCGCCTCCAGCTTGGCAGGAACCCGTTGACCACCTATACTCTGGTCTGCAAGGTTTCGCGCCCACGGATGCTGGAGGCGCACTGGTGTTCCGATGATTTCTTTCAACACCCTTCACCGATCCTCAAGCCGCTCTACTGGCTTCACTTGAATCTCCGCCTAAGGGCGTCCGGCGGCCGCCTTCCGATTTCCGCCACGAACTGCGATACAGAATTGCGATAACCCGCAGTCTCAAAAATCCCCAATCGTCGAACTGCTCGATTGAGCAAAGGAAGGGTCCATGTCAGACATTCAAGCCATCCTGGCTGAAAATGAAAAGCTGTCTCAGGAAATGCTTCGCGCAAGCGCCGACTTGATCGACCAGTCGCGCTGTTTCCCGCGGGAAAATCTTAAGGCGCTCGGCAAGGCCGGCGTGCTCGGATTGATGATTCCCGCGCAATACGCGGGAGCGGGTGCAGGGCTCGCCGAAATGTCGCAGGTATTGGAAGACCAGGCGCAGAGCTGCGCATCTACGGCTATGGTCACGCTGATGCATTTCTGTGCGACCGCCGTGATCGCCGCCAAAGGCAGCGACGCCCTTAAACAGGAAATCCTGCCGGTATGCGCCCACGGCGAACACGTCACTACGTTGGCTTTCAGCGAGGCCGGCTCGGGAGGCCATTTTTATGCGCCGGTCAGCGAAGTGCGCCAAAATGGTGGGAAGAAAACGCTTAGCGCAGTAAAGAGTTTCGTCACCAGCGCTGGGGAGGCCGACAGCTACGTTGTCTCCGCGCGCAAGGTCGGCGCGGCGGCGTTCACCGAGAGCAACCTCTATCTGATCGCCAACAGCACAATCGGATTAACAACGCAAGGACCCTTCGAGGGACTGGGACTCGCTGGCAATGCCAGCGCGCCGATGTCGCTGACGGATGTGGCTATCGATGACGCCGCGCGTTTGGGGCCAGAAGGCAGCGGCTTTCAGAGCATGCTTGAAGTTGTGTTGCCGCATTTCCAAATTGGCGTTGCTTCGGTCTCCATGGGCCTGGCGCAGGCGGCGCGTCAAACGATTGTCGGGCGCATGGGCGCGCGCAAATATGAACACGCCGGCGGCGCCGCGCTGTCATCGATTCCGCGTGTCCAATTCCTCGTTGCCGAGATCACGCTTGCGGTGAATTCCGGAAAAGCTTACTTGCGGGAAACAATTCGCAAAACGCTGGCCGCCGATCCCGCAGCGATGCTCGATGTGCTTGGCGTCAAAGCTGTCGCGGCGGATGCCTGTCTGGCTGCTGTTTCCCGGGCGATGACTCTAGGCGGCGGATGGGCGTTCGGCCGGCGCGGCGGGCTGGAGAGGATTTTTCGCGACGCTCAGGCCGCAGCGGTCATGGCGCCATCGAGCGACGTTCTTAAAGATTTCATCGGGAAGGTGAGTCTCGGACTGCCGCTTTTCTAGCGGGGAAACCGGATTCTGAGGGAAAGATCATGACTACTTCATCTGCAAATCGTGCGCTTCGCATCGGCGCAGTGGCCTACGACCCCAAAGTGGTAACGATCTGGGAAGGATTCAAGCCGTACTTCGCGAAACATGGCGCGGAAATCGATTACGTTCTCTATTCGACTTACGACGCCCAGGTCGATGCGAACCTCTCCGGCGCCGTGGACGTTGCGTGGAACTCGCCACTGGCCTGGGTGAAAAGCCAGATTGTCAGCCGCGGAGCTTGCCGCGCTATCGCCATGCGCGATTCCGACCGGGATCTCACCACGAAAATTATCGTACGCGCAAGTTCAACACTCTCGAAGCTGGCCGACCTGAAAGGCAAGACTCTCGCGGTCGGCGCATCGGATTCTCCGCAAGCCACGTTGATTCCACTGGGGCTTGTGGCCGATTCCGGCGTTGATCCACGACGCGATTGTCGCGTAATTTACCACAACGTGATGGTCGGCAAGCACGGCGATCATGTCGGCGGTGAGCGTGACGCTGCGAAAGCGCTGGCTTCCGGCGTTGCCGACGCGGCGTGTGTGCTGGACGCAAACTATGCCGTATTCATCAATGAAGGGACCCTCGATCCGGGGACCACGCGCGTGCTCGCCACCTCGTCGCCCTTCGACCACTGCAACTTCACAACGAGAGCGGACTTGCCGGAGCAGCGCGTGAAGCCGTTTCTCGATGCGTTGCTAGGAATGTCGTTCCAGGATCCGGAGGTGCGTGTCTTCATGGAAATGGAAGGATTGAAGAGATGGCTGCCGGCACGGACCAGCGGTTATGCACAACTGGAAAAAGCCGTCGAGCGTTTCGATTTTTTCGGCGCCGCTGCGTCGTCAGCCGGAAGCTGACAATTTTTCCCGGCCCTGAACCATGCCCGGCTCCACGCCCAAATCGCGGCTCGATCTGGAAGACCTAGCGCTGCACGAAGGAGCGACGGTTCTGTTGCGCAGGGCTCTTTCGCAGCTCGCTACGGGAGAGTGGTGCGAAGTTTGCGGCGATTCGGCAGACTTCGCAAGCCAGCTTGCGGCTTGGTGTCGAAAGGAGGGGCTTCGATGCGAATCAGGGCAAGGCGTCGCCGGAACGTATCGGATCGAATCCGCCGGACCCGCTCCTGCGATTCACACTTCTCGCGTTAATATTTCCGAAGCCGCCGCGCCGAACTGGGGGCTTGCGCCGCGCGGGGCGCGTATCGAAAAGGACGGACCCGACTTTGGCTTTACGCTGCGGCAGAAACGCGACGTGTGGGCGTGCGAGCTGAATACGATCTATTCGCAGGCGACCGCGAATCAGTGGTCCGCTGCGCGCGATATTCCCTGGCACGAACTTCCCAAGCTTTCCACCGAAGTTGAATCGGCGGTGGGGCAAATCATGACGTTTCTCACCGAAAATGAATTCGCCGCGTTATACGTTCCCGCGCGCTTTATACCACGCATCCATCCGCATTACCGCGAGGTTGTGGAAGTGTTGGCGATGCAAGTTGTCGACGAGGCGCGCCATGCCGAGGCTTTCACGCGGCGTGCCGAAGTAGGTGGCGCGGGTCTGGGCACCACGGCGACCAGCGGGCAGCTTTCTCTCAAGACGTTGCTCGAAGAACCGGACTTCACGACGGCCACGTTTTTGCTTTGCGTGATGGGCGAGGGCACATTTCTTACATTGCTGAAATTCCTCGGCGAACACGCGCCCGACCCGGTGACCGCCATGCTCGTACGACTGGCTCATCGAGATGAAGCGCGTCACGTGGCGTTCGGCACCGAACACATGCGGTATGTTTTCGAACGCGAACCCGAGATGCGCCTTTCGATGGCCGCCGCAGTCGAGCGGCGCAGTCAAATGCTCGCGTCGATCTCGGGACTAAGCTCCTACGTCCACGATGCGCTGGTGGTTTTCGCGGGAGGGGGAATTTCGGTTTCCCAGATACGCACCGGTTCGCGGCGTGTGGCCGAATTGCAGCGTGAAATGGACCGCATGAGACGGGAACGCTTGCAGTCGCTGCGGTTTGAGCTGGCAGTGGCGACAACGATGTCTGCCTATCACACGAAGAATTTTATGTGATTTTAGTGCCAGATAAGTCGTGCGGACATCTCTGTGCTAGCCTCCACATTTCCGGTAACGGCAGTGAGCATTCTGCGCTCGCCCTCTCCATTTCAATTATTTGGCGGAACAGATGGTCCGGCAACCGGTCTTATTTCACCGCGACAACGACCAAGGTGAAGTCATCCTGAAAATTTTCGTTGCAGAAGCTGACCACCTCCTTACGGATTGCAGCCAGCAGTTCGGAGGCGCTCAAGGCAATGTTGCTACTGCACAGCTCAAGCAATCTCCCCTCTCCAAATTCCTGTTCATCCGAATTCATTGCTTCCGTTAGACCATCGTTATAAAGCACCAGGCGGTCTCCGGAGGACAACGCGACATGTGTGCCAATTCCAAACTGTATCAACACAGGGGTTCACTCCAGGAGACGTTTTGTGCCCACCCTAAGTCACAAACCATAGCAGAGGGTGGTAGTCGGGCAGGATGGCAAACCGCCTGTACTAGCGCGAAAAATCAACACCATAGCAGACCAATCGCAATTTATGCCGCCTGATAAGGGCGAGGTTGGTGGTTCAAGTCCACCCAGGCCCACCATTTCGTTTCAGCAGGTTACCGACCTTCGTCCCACAAAATCCCAACCCGCAACTGAGCCCACACTTCATTGCACCATTTGCGTGCCCTACTTGGCGTCGACCCAAGTGTCTGACCCCGTCAGTTTGTAGGCCACATTCAAGAACGCAAGGTGAAACGGTTTGCCGTCCGCCGTGCCTCGATGTTCCGTGGAGACGAGGAGAGGCCCAGCCATCTTGTAGCCGGCCCAAGTTGATGTGACGTTACTCGGCTTCATGGTGCCGCCCCGATGGTAGATGAACTGCACAATTCGTCCATCCTTCCCCACATAAAGATCCCATGTATCGCCTGGCGTATAGCCGCCAACTTCTGCAGGATATTTCACCGAAATCAGTTTCGCCGTGCCATTTCCAATCGGCAATTTTTGGTTTTCTTTAACGGTCACATTAGCACTGGTGTCCCAGTTCGCATGGAAAGGGAAGAGAAACCAATAGTTATCGTTGACGAATGCCGGCTCAATTTGGTCCTTCACGTTGGCAGGCGCGCCGCTGAGCTGAGAACGGTTATAAGAAACTTTAACGGGCTTGCCGTCCTTGTCGGTTGTTTCGTAAGTGACGTTGCCAGTCTTGGGCTCCCAAGTCCAGGTGCGGGAGAGCTTCACATTCAAAGCGGCAAGGTCCAAGTTGAACGTATAGCGGACTGCCTCAATTTGCCCCCACGAATCAAGGCCGAAGGTCTTGGCGAGCCGTTCGACATCGGGCGGGCGGGTCTGCGCCCGGGAAGTGCCCGCAAAGAGCAGCACCACTGAAAACAGGAAATAGACCGTCAAGGAACGGCGCAACTTTTCCATGGATCCTCCTCAGTGAAATAACGTCGTGTTGGATGGTATGCGATGGGCCTTGGATGCAATAAATCGCATGTGGTGCAGTTGCGTTCGCTCTACCGGTCCGCTCAGCGTTGGAGCGCTGCCAACCGGGTGAACCTACGCAAGGCGATAATGGCACCAGCAATTACCACGGTCCCGAATTCCAGAATTATAATCCAGCCAGGAACGACCCACGGCCGCCCGAGGGTGCGCAGGTGCCAGACATAATAGGTAGGAAGGATGCTCAAAGTCCAGACCAGGATCGGCACCGTTGAGGTCGACCTGAGGAACGGCAGCATCCACAGCAGGTACCACGGATAGACAACCGGCGCGCAGAAAAGCGAAACCGCCATTGGCCAGGCGAACGCTTCCGCGGACCCTTCGACGGACTTTCTTCTCATCCAGATCGCGGTTAGAAAACCGACGAGCACTGCCAGCCCAGCGACAACCTGTGGAGCCGCCACTCGCTCGAGCGTTGCAAAAACCGGATCGTTAAATCGGAACCTCCGCACGTAAGAGCCGAGCGAGCCCATTGGAATCCGGCCATGAGTGAGAAATGGCACGTAGAGAAGTCCGACGATGATTGCCGCCAGCGCGACGTCGCGCATCCGCACGCGCTTCCGATAGAGTGGCACCAGCACGATCGGAAGAAATTTCACCGCGACAGCAAGCCCAAACGATATGGCCGCAACGGCGCGCCAGCGCCTCAGAAGCGACGCCGCGGAAACCAAAAGCAGCAGCACGCCGACAATATCGACGTGACCGCTGCCCGCCACCTCAATCGCCAGCAGTGGGTGCCAGGCATAAGCCAGAACCCAGTGCTCTCCCTGCCCGGTACGACGCAAGAAATCGAGCAACAAAAGCGCAATCGCGAAATCGCAAACTACAAATGCTACTTTCAGCGCGAATGTAGATTCGTGAATCGAGGTTACGGCGCGGAAGAATAGCTGCGCCCCCGCTGGATAGGGGCTCGGCACCTCTGGATTATTCAGCGTACGCGTCTCCGCTGTGTGCAAGCCGGCGAGTGCGGGGTCGCTAGGAACCACGATATAAGGGTTATAACCGAGCCGCTGCATGCGGCCGTCCCAAACATAGCGATGAATGTCGTCGTCTAAGCCCGGTGGCATTCGCAGAAATTGAAAATGCCACAGAGCAGACAGGGCGAGACCGAAGAAGATGACGCGCCTCGGAAATTCGAGGTTGGAGAAGAGCTCGCGGATGGCCAGGAGGTACGCGACGCCAGTAACAGCCAGAGGAATGAAGAACGACGGTTCACCCGTGTGGTTGAAGTTGCGTGCGCAGATCGTCAGCGCCACAAGCAGGATCGCACCGAGTCCATACAGCCTGTGCGAAGGTGTGAGTTTCACAGGCCTTCCATTCACGGGCGAAGTTGCGCAACGGCTTGCTGCCATTCGCCGAACCAGGCAGCAGTCCTTGGGGCCTTCTCCGGAGCGAGTTCCAATTCGCGAGCCAGCAGAATCAGGTCATTGGCGATGTCGATGTCATAGAAGGGTTCCGTGAAGCCCGTCGAGAGTTCAAGGGAGTGCGCGCGCGTCAGCAATCTGTCGAGCGCACTCCCAGTTCCCATACCATCGCTTTCGAAGAGCGCTGTGTGAGCGGCCTTGGCCCCGACCAGATAGTAGCCTCCATCGTGGGTTGGGCCCACAACCACGTCACGTGTGGCGAGTATCTCAAACGCGCTGTTCAGAATCGACGGCGCGAGATGTGGACTGTCGCTGTTGAACGCGATGACCTGCTGTCGGCCAGGGGCCGTGAAATGTCGAAAAACTGAGGTGAGTCCTGCTGCGAGACCTTCGCCTCGTTGCGCCACCACCTGGACTGTATTGCCCAAGATATGCGCCAATTCCTCCTTATCCGACTGAGGGCACATCACCGCAACCTCCACGCTCTTCAAAGACGTTGCCAACGCGACGGTGTCCGCCAAAAGGCAGCGATAGAGTGCTGTCACTGCAGGAGAAGGAAGGCTCTGCGCAAGACGGGTCTTGACCATGCCGGGCCTTGGGGCTTTCGCCATAATCACTAACGTGCGGTTTAACCGCGAAAAACGCACTGGGGTCAGGCTCGAGGATTCCATGAGAGATCGGTCCGTCGAACTCACGCCGGCCGCGGCGCTCCCGCCCTTCGACGTCGAAAAAAATAGAGCGCGATCCGGCTCAGGATGAACCACGCTGCACCTATCGTGCCCTTCACCGTACCGCCGATTTTCGACTTTCCAATGCGCGGGTGGTAGCTCACAGGAACTTCCACAATGCGAAATCCCGCGATGGCCCCTTTCACGATCATTTCCACCGCCCAGCCGTAGGTAGCCTCTTCAAGGGCCAGAGCGCGCAGCACATCTGCGCGGCCGGCGCGAAACGGACCAAGGTCGCTGATCTTCACGCGGTACAAAAGCCTGATCAGGCCGGCGGCGAGGCGATTGCCGAATGATTGGTGCCCCGGTAGCGCACCGGGGTTGCTTTTGCCGCCGAGGCGCGAACCGAGCGTAATGTCGGCGCGCCCCTCGATGATCGGAGCCAGGAGAATCGGTAACTCCGAAGGGCGGTCACTGTAGTCTCCGTCGAGAAAAACCACCACATCAGGATTTTGCGCATTCCCAATCCCTGTCAAACAAGCGCGCCCATATCCTCGGCGGGGCTCTTGGACGACGAGTGCCCCCATCTTTCGCGCGAGATCGGGCGTTCCGTCCGTCGAATTGCTGTCGACAACGATGACCTCCGTGACGAGATCGGAAGGCAGATCGGCAAGCACACGGCCAATGGCCTGCGCTTCGTTATGTGTAGGAATGATGACCGATACTCGCACTCGGGTTCCCTTATCACCACCACGGGGACGCGGGGCGTCGCCGTGCCAGTAATGCGTCGATGCCCCAGGCGCGACCTCCGCGTCCCACCGCGAGTCCCAGCGATGCGAGCACAGGAACCAGGAGTTCCCAAATCCAGGATGTACCCAATTCCGTGACCCAGAGGCTGCCAAGGAACAGAAAAGCTATAAGGGCAACCGGGCGCGTGAGCAGGCCAATAACGAGCAGTATTCCCACGGAGAGCTCCATCACCGCTTGCCCGGGCGCGACCATGGCCGCATGACTCGACATAAACTCGAGAACCAACTTCCATGGGCCAGGCGCGTGACTGTTCTTGATGTAGTAATTGATCACACCGGCGTAGCCCGCCGGCGTGTAGGCGCCCTTCCCCAGATTCTCGAAGAAGACCCACACGAACATGGCACCGACGGTCACGCGAACCAATGCTAAGCCCTTTGCCGCATCGGACTGGCCTGCCAAGCTGGCTGTCGCATTTTGTGCTTGAGTTACGTTTGTCGCCATTGATTTAGCTCCCAGTCTTCGATGCTAAATTCTCTTAATGGGTGCAACCTCATCCATACAAACTCATGCCCGTCAGCATCTCAGCCATGTCAATCACGCGCAACCACGATGGTGGTGCATGCGCTTTCGCCTTTGGGGAGCTCGCGAGCCGGCGCCATGCAGATCTCCAGCTTTTGCAACTCCCCGCGCACAATTGGGCAGTAGAAGTCCGGCTGATCAAGAGCATTTTGGATGCGGCGCCGTCCGGCACACCCGCCGTAACATGACTCCAGGTAAACGCAGGAGCGGCAAGCCTCTGGCGTGGTGCGCGCCTCCACAAAGGGCGGAGTCTCTACAAGTCTTGAGCGGAGCGAAAATAGGAGTGAAAGTGGTTCGCCAGCTCCCGGCCAATATACACAGGGCTGACTAGTGGCTCGCGGCGTAACTCGCACGGTGCTCACTCCGCATCCGCCAGTCCTCGGAGGCAAACCCGCCATTGCGCGGACTAGCGGTTCCCCGATGCCGATCACATCCGTTTCCGCAAACAACGCCCGAAAGCCTTGCCAGTAATCTTCGTAGCTCAAGGCGTAGAGGTCGGAGCGCACCGCTTGATAAACGTTGAGGCGCAGCGGCGCCTGATAACGCTTGACCACTCGCGCCACTTCGGCCAGCCGCAAATAGTTGGACTTCATCATTACCGCAATAAAGGTAACCGGAACCCCTAATCCAGCGCAGCGCGCTGCCTGATCATGGATAAGGGTCCAATTGCCGCGGCCGCGTTGGGCATCTTGCTCGCGTTCCGTTGGATAATCCAGGGAGAACTCGATGTCGTGGAAGGCCCGCAACTCGTCATCCGTGAGCACAGCCGCGCTGTGACCGTTTGAGGTGATGGTGAGCTTCACCTGTTGCGTTCGGAGGTAGGCTAAAATCTCCCGGAATTCCGGGTGCATTCCATTTTCACCCGTGCCCAAATTTACGGACCGCACCGGCAGGCTTTCCAACACACCTCGCACCTGGTCAAGGCTAAGCCGGTCGGTCCGCGCCGGATCGCGGTAGCAAAAGGAACAAGCCAGGTTGCACTCGTTGGTAAGCCCCAGTCCGAGCGCAAAGCCGTGGGAGGCAGCAGGCCGGATCAACGCCGAGTGTGAATCAGACTGGGTGTCGGCCTGTGTCATGATCCCGCTTCCTTGCTCGATAATGCACAGGAATGGCGAGCGATTACCTGTATGTAGCGCGCGACCGCAGAAAACTCGGGTCGACGACCGAGCTTACGCTCCAGTTCAAAAATCCGGACGTACTCCTCGCGGCGGGAGATCTGCGGCGCCAAGTAATCCGAAATGACCCGCACACCGCGTTCAGCAGCTATGGCGAGCGACGCACCTTTCGTCATGGCTTGCAGGCTTTCCATCGTAAAGAGTCGCACCCGACCGCCAAAAAGAGATTCATTTCCCCACGCAGCCGTAAGGTTGCGTTCCGCCGCCTCCAAATCACCCGCCGCGATGGCAGCCTTGAGCACCTCACCGGCCCGGTTGCGCACCAGAATAGACAGAATCCCAGTCCCGCTCGAATCACTTCGCATCATCCGAGCGGCGGCGGAGAGGACAACATATGGATCGTCGACGTATTCCAGTATGTTGTGGCAAAGAACGATGTCGAACGATCCCGCGGGAAACAGGTTCGTCACTTCCGCTGCGTCGCCCAGTCTTAGTGTGATCTTCCCTTCAAGGCCAGCTTCCCCTGCTGCGCGCTTCGTGATCTCCAGCATCGTTGGAGAGGAATCCAGTAGCGTCACGTTTATGCCAAGTTGAGCGAGGCGCACCGCGGCCGCTCCTGTGCCGCCCCCGAGATCCAGTCCGAGTAGCGGCCGTCTGGTCTGCGGCAAAGGTAGAAAATCCTGCAGATGGGCGAAAGCCAAGTCGCTTCGCAAGCGCCCCTCGGGTGTCTCGAGGTAGGCGGCGTACTTGTCCGCTCCGCTTTGGAAGTGTTCGCTCCCGGCTTTGGCGATCTTTTGCATGCAAAACTCAGTCCATCCCCGGTGCGGGTATTGTACACGGACAGCGTCAGGTGTACGTTATCAGTCACCAGAAAAGTCAAAGGAATTCTGGTCGAGAGGTATTGGCGATGAATCGTCGCGATTTTCTCCAATCTGGGACCATCGCGTCCGTAAGCCTCGCCTTTGCGAAGGCTGAGCGCTTGTTTTCACAGGTCACTCCGCCTGATCGCTGGCGCACTTTTCAAGTAACAACGCGCGTCGAGGTTCTGAAGCCCTCCGGGACGACCCGGATATGGGTGCCTGCGGCTCTCATTAGTGAAACGCCCTTTCAAAGGACGCTCGCGAATACCTTCAACTGCGAGGGCGGTACCGCGAAGATGGTCGAGAGCAAGGCCGACGCGCTCGGAGTCATCGCCGCCGAATTTCCGGCGGGGGTAAAGCCGGTCCTCACGGTGACGAGCCGGATCGCCACGAAGGATTGTGCGGTCGACATCACCGCGCGGGGTACGGCGCCGAGAGAGAGCCGCGCTGAGCTGGAGCATTTCTTGCGGCCAACCAAGCTCCTGCCGACCGACGGTATCGTGAAAGAAACGGCGCTCGAAATCACAAAGGGCGCGAAGACGGATGTTGAGAAGGCGCGGGCGCTCTATGAGTGGATCGTTGACAACACATTTCGGGATCCGAAGACACGCGGCTGCGGCACCGGCGACATTCGCTTTATGCTGGAGTCTAAGGATCTGGGTGGCAAGTGCGCGGATCTCAACGCGCTGTACGTTGGCCTCGCCCGTGCCGCCGGCCTGCCTGCGCGTGACGTGTACGGCATCCGCGTCGCCAAATCCGAAATGGGATACAAGAGTCTCGGTGCCTCGTCAGAAAACGTGACGAAGGCTCAGCATTGCCGCGCTGAGGTTTACCTTGGTGCTTACGGCTGGGTGCCCGTTGATCCCGCGGACGTGCGGAAGGTTGTACTCGAGGAGCCACCTGGAAATCGTTCCCTGGACGACGATATTGTGAAGAATGCCCGCGCGCGGCTCTTCGGGTCTTGGGAGATGAACTGGATGGCCTACAACTTTGCACACGACGTGCCTCTGCCTGGGTCAAATGGCGCGCCAGTCGGCTTCCTCATGTATCCACAGGCAGAAACGAGCGAGGGCCGGCTCGACAGTCTCGATCCGGCCAACTTCAAGTATGAGATTACCTCGACGGAGACCACCTCTACCCACGGCTGACGGAAATTTACGGCGCACCCGTCCCCGAAAATCTTGGCCTGCGGCCAGCGACTGCCTCACTACAGACGCCACAGGCAAGCGGCGCTGGTCTCAACCCTTCCCCACCGTTGACGCTGCGAACTCCAATTCAGATGGCGTGAAGATCGCCTCCGAAGCCGCTGCAAAAGGCCTCACCGTATCGGAATTCAAAGAAACGCTGAACGCGGGAAGACTTCGATCAAGGACCCGGTCGATCAATTCCTCCAACTGAAAAAGCGCAAGCGGCCAAAGACGGTGCAGCAGTACAAGACCGCGTTGGAACACTTGTTCACCCACCTGCCCAAGGGCGTGCGCTTCATTGGCGACCTCGCCGCAGCCGACGCGCTCGACTCCTACTTGGAAACGTTGGAGACGGACGGCTTCGCAAAGAAAACCATCCACACTCGTATGGGCGTCGTGTTCTCCCTGTTGAAAGATCACGTAAAAGAAACGGGCGTCGAATTCGCTTCGACGTTGGTATCGGTGGCGAAGCCTGTAAAACAAAAACCTCGCGCATATTCCGATGCCGAGATCAAAAAGCTGTTTGAGGAAATGACTGAGGAGGAGTGGGCGCGGTATGCGTTCTTCCTCAGCACGGGATGCCGCGAACAGGGAGTCATGTATGCGACCTGGGATGACATCCACTTCGCCCACAAGACCTACAAGGTCGAGGGCAAGGATGACGTCAACTTCGTGCCGAAGAACCACGAGGCTCGCGTAATCCAGAACGGTGTCGCCCCGCAATTAGTCGTGCCAACGTTTTGAAAGCAGCTCAGTGGGCGAAGGGGTCGGTAACCTTAGGTTCTTCTGGTTTCACCAGCTCCACCAAATGCTTTACGGCACGACCCAAGCGCTGTGCCTGCTCGAGAGTAGCCGCAATCAATAGGCAATGTCCGGTTTGAGGCTCTTTGTCTCTGTAGATACATTCGCTTCCACCTGGACACTGGAAACAAACACCGAAGCCTTCATACGGGTGAATGAGAATTGAAACTTGACCGGCAGGGACGCGATATTTGACATAACCACAACCCTTGCTCCCATCGCCCAGACGATTCTCGTAAATCAATATATATCCGTCGACTACTCCCTCTATCGACTGCCCCCATCCGAGTTCGGAGAAACATTTAGAGTTACTAAACGACACAGTCGGATAGTCCTTCAGGACCTTATTGATATACGCGGCGGTCTCCTCATAAGAAGGACCGTTGTCTTCTGGAGCGCGCCGAGATTCCTCTCCTTGGTCCGCATTTGCGAGTTTCTGTCTCAACTGCTCGGCAGCTTGCTTCTGTTCTGGCGGCAACCCGAGTTGCAACGCTTTGGTTAGTTCTGTTTGGGCAGATATGGGTGAACCAGTGTGCGAATAGGCCAACGCGAGATCGTAATGAACAAGAGCGTTTTGAGGAGCAAGCTTTTCTGCCTGCTGTAGTTCAGTCTTGGCTGTCTGCCAATCGTTCTTATTGATAGCTGCAACAGCATTCTGATAATGCTGCTTTGCTTGTGCTGCGGTGTCAGCGGATTGGGCTGAGATCACACCTGCTACAGTCAAAGATATGAGGGCAGCTCTTTTGGCTATCCAGCAAGCAGATCGAATCATCGAGTCCTCCAGTCCAGCCGTTTTTGGATTTAGTACAATTCCTTGACTGTTTTGCCTCCGCACTTTTTGATGGCATCACTCATTGCCTTTGCCACTCGATTCGAAACGTAAAATTCAATGTAATCTTGCTGGTTGCTCTTCGTTATCTCGGCCTTCAGTCGTTGTTGTGGTCAGATGAATGCTCGAATCCTTGGGGTAGAGCGCTAAAAAGAAAATCGCCGTCGGGCTACCAACGCTAGCTCCCGGCACTGGCAGTTGGGAGGCCTGAACATCCGATCTTAGTTGCTTTAGGTCGATTACGGCTTGGAAAGGTTTAAGGCTTCGTGCTCTGTTGCGCCATCTTGGCCGCGTTCTCCTGTGCCCTGATCGTTAGCATGAACCCACGTGTCGATACCGCAGTTCGCCGGAATTACGGCAGGAGGTGACGCTAGCGTGACACGAACTGATGCGCGGGACGGTGCGAGAATATCCCGCCTTTAGAAGTCGTAAACATCGTGAATTTGATACCTATCTTTGTAAGGCTGAATGGAACGTCGCAGTCGCTCGACCCGGTTTCTATACTCTGGTCCAGCTTGCTCTATTGCGCAAAGCGCATGAGAAAACGCTTTCGGATGCCAGACCTGCGCTGAGCCTCCTCCATCGAACAGTTTGAATTCTTGAACAACGGCCTGTTCAATCAGACGCAATACAATGTCTGGACGAGTACCTCCGTGGGCGCGAGAAGCCCATATAAATGGTAGTTCGCAACGCGCACGGATCGCCCGCTGACAAAGGCCTCAAGATAAGGAACAACCTCTATGAACTCGCGTTCTTTTTTTTCTAAGACGATTTTTAACTGATTCGTTGTTGCGGCCCGGATACTCGGGGTGCCGTTCGCAAGCTGGTTTTTTAGCAAGTCCCTGATCGCATCAGGTTTAAACGGCGCGAGGTTCGGGAAATGATGCTCTCGAAATAACGAATGATAGACGATCATCAATGCAATATCGTTGGTGGCTTCCGATTCGCCGATTGACAGTCCGGTTGAATCCGGCACGAATGGACTACGTGGAGGCCAGCGATTCATGTATTCAATGCCATCCCCAAGGCCGTCCGTTAACGTATCCCATCGAAGGCAAGTACTACGATTGGCCAGTTGGATACCGCGTCGGTTAAAATCTGCGTGATTTTTGGCAGTTGGAAGCACACAACTTGGGCGAAACGACTTTCACTCATTTCCCTGATGGCACCGCGCACAAGAACCGTATGCAAAGAAATGATTTTGTACAAGGCGTCATGTACCGCCACGGCGTGACCTGTTTCAGTTGCCACGATGTGCATGGCACGAACAACTATGCGCAGTTGCGAAAACCAGGGGACCAGTTGTGCATGGACTGCCATGGCCCGCTCTCACTCAACGGTCCGCGCACGCCTACCATCGAAGAGTATACGCATCACAGGAAAGGGTCAGCTGGTAGCAGTTGCATCGCCTGCCACATGCCAAAAATCGAGACGACCATTGCGGACGTGAAAGTTCGAGCGCATACGTTTGCTTTCGTTACTCCCGCAAAGACCGAGAAATATAAAATTCCGAATCCTTGTACAACCTGTCATGCGGATAAAACCACAGCTTGGGCCACAGAGGCCTTACAGCACTGGCCGGAACGTTCGCCTTGGCGCGTGGAGTGAAGTAACAGCGATTCGCTTTGTTCGACCGGAGGCTTTATATGAGAAACAATGGATTGTGGCTTCTCACGCTCATCGCAACTGCAGGAACTGTCGCGCTGTCGGCCAAACCCACGAGGCCTAGCTTAAAGAAAGTGACCGAATTCGATCTTCCCGGACCGCCGGGCAAACGGTTCGACTATCTGACAATAACCCCCGACGACCACTATCTTCTCTCAGCGCACCTCGCTGCAGGCCAGATGTACGTCATCGATCTGCGCACTAACAAAATCGTGGCCACGGTGACCGACACGCCGGGTGCCGAAGGCGTTGAGTACGTTCCGGAATTGAAGAAGGCGTACACCTCGAATGCAGGCGACAATACCATTGGAGTGGTTGATCTTCGCCAGATGAAGGTCATTAAGAAAATTCATACTGAAGCAAAGCCAGACGGAAGTGCCTACGCCTTGCCATTTCACAAGCTCTATGTTTCCGATGAGCGAGGCAAGGCGGAAGCCATTGTAGATGTCCTTACAGACGAGATCGTCAAGACGCTCCACTTCGATAGTGAAACGGGAATGCCCCAATACGACCCAATTGCCAGCAAGATATATGTGAATCTCCAAGATAAGGATATTTTTGCCGTCATCGATCCCGCCACAGATGAAGTCGTAGGCCGCTATCCGGTGGGGCGCTGCAAGGGGAATCACGGTATGTCCCTTGATCCGGAACATCATCGCGCGTTCCTTGTCTGCGAAGGCAACGAACTGATGACTGTCTTCAATCTCGACACGCATCAACCAATCGCGTTTCTCCAATTGGCAGACGGTCCAGACGTTATTAAGTTCGATCCTGGATTGAAGCGCATCTATGTAGCCTGCTCAAGCGGAGCCATCTCTGTATTCCAGATGGATGATCCTGATCACTTCCGTAAGTTGGAGGATTTCCCGGTGCAGAAGAAGGTGCACAGTCTGGCAGTAGACACAGAAACCCATCACGTCTATGCACCGGAACAGGAAGCGGATGGCAAAGGCGTCGCACGAATGGTTGTTTACGAAGCGGTCGTAAATCCATGAGCCAAACCCGGCGGGGAGCAGGGTAGCTGCGGCCCCCTTTTCAAATGTGCAAAATTGGACAGTGCACACATTCAATCTTCTTTATGATCCCCATCGAACGGCGGGAAAGAGCGGTATTGTCTGGTTCTGGGCGGGTCGGACAGCATCGGTCATCTCGCCGTTCTTTTTGTTTTGATCGCGCTTGCCTCCAGTACTCGAAAACCAGACCAAAAACTGCGCAGTTCGCGGCAGGCTGTGCAGAAGTGGATAGCGGCTGGCCCTGAGATTACGTATTCTAGACGAATCCGCCCTTATGGGCGGGGCTGCGATTCCCTCAATTGTGGCCCCACCCCATCCTCCGGTTCATCATTTTGTTAGAGTTTTGGCAGCCCTCCTCTACCAGGAGGGCATGATGGCAGTCGGTGTTGGTGCCAGCGAGTTCAATTTAGAAAATCTTCGTGAACGACTACAGCGTATGTCGGATGAAGAATTAACGCAGTTCGGAAAAGCTTGCCGGGATATGTTGACGCCGCAAGCGAATTTGGGCAGACCGCCGCGTGAGGTGTTCGTTATTCAGTTGCAGGAAGCGCGTGAAGAGTGGAGAAAGCAGTATCCGAAGAATGGCTGAAGAATACAAACTTGGCAACTCGGTGGTCGTTCGTTTGAATGATGGACGGATCGTCGAAGGTAAGATCAAAGCCATTATCCGCGCAACGGACGGGCGGGTATTTGCATGCTTTCTTTGCTACCGATTGCTACCAGTCCTAGGGAATAAGCCCGAAATCCTCTCGCGAAATCGCCAGTCCAAGAGCGCCTTCCAAACGCCTTCCCAGAAAATGCTGAAAACGCTGTAACTAGCGGTAGCGCATCAGCGCGCTGAAACGCTGTCCAACGGCTAATGGCGTTGGCTAGAATCCCACCTTCTCCGCCATTCTTTTGTTTTCCATGTGTTAGATTCCTCCCTAAAGCTCTTCCCTAAGAAATCCTCAAAATCGCCCGCCGTGCGGTATTAGGCGAAGAGAGGAGCCCAGCACCATGGCAAGTTCCAAGTACACGCTCTACAAGCAGTGAAGGTCGACGGCACCTGGCGCTATTGCAAAGCCGCCTTCCACGACAACGACAAGATCAATCCCGACATCGTTTTCGCGCACGTGAAGCAGGCGCTGCTAGAAAAACATGCCGAGGGTCTCTACTGCGCAAAGAATACCGGTGCGCCGTTGGTCGCCGGCACGATCGCGCAGGCGGCAGCTGCCGAGAAGTATTTCGCTAACTGTGGCCCACTCTGCGGGGCCTAATTCAAAAAAATAGTTCAGCCAGAGAACTCCAGAGAAGATGAACTGCTCCGACAAAAGGTTTCAAGTTATACTCGCGAGCGAATATGCGTTTCGCGCAGGGTACCCGTCTTGGGCCGTACACAATTTCGGCGCCGCTCGGTGAAGGGGGGATGGGTGTCGTTTATCGGGCGCGCGATGAACATTTGCAACGCGACGTTGCCATCAAAGTGCTGCCCTCCGCGGTACTCGGCGATGAAGCTGCAAGAAGGCGCTTTCGCCAGGAAGCGCTCGCTTTAGCCCGACTGAGTCATCCCAATATCGCTGCCGTGTTCGATGTCGGCGAATATGACGGCGCCGATTATTTGGTCATGGAATGCGTTCCCGGCGAACCGCTGTCTCGGAAGTTGAGAGCGGGATCGCTCTCCGCCAGGGAAATTGTGTCGCTGAGCATGGAGGTGGCCAACGCGCTGGAAGAGGCACATGAGCAGGGCGTTGTGCATCGGGATCTGAAGCCTTCCAATATTATGGTGACGCCACGGGGGCACGCGAAGGTGCTGGATTTCGGGTTGGCAAAGCTGCTTGAGGCGACGGATGCGCCCGCAGTGACTTTATCGTTTGCGGAAACGCGCGGTCCGGTAGGCACAGTGCTTTATATGTCGCCGGAACAGGCCGAGGGAAAGAACGTCGACAGCCGGACTGATCTGTGGAGCCTTGGGGTGGTGCTTTATGAAGGGCTCAGCGGCAAACCGCCGTTTCAAGGGACGAACGCAGTGGCGATTCTGCGCGCGGTGACAGAGGGAAGGCCGAAGTCTTTAAAGGAACTCCGACCGGATATTCCGGAAGAAACGGCCCGCATTGTTTCGCACGCCGTGGAAAAGGATTTGTCGAAGCGGTATCAAAGCGCTTCGGAGATGTCCCGCGATCTTTCCACGGCGTTGCTGAAATTGAGCGGACCGAAATCGCCAGCCGAGGCGGAGTTAAAGGTGCCGCGGCGGTACCTGACTGCAGTGATTATTTTTGCGTTGTTGGTTACCGCGATGGGGGGACTGCTTTACCAGCGAAACTACCGGCGACATTGGGCGAAAGAAGAGGGCATTCCGGCAATTTCCAGGTTGAAAGCGGAAAATAAACCACTGGCGGCATTTCTTTTGTCGAAGAAGGTGGAGAAATATTTGTCGGGAGATTCAGAAACGGCGCAACTGGCCGTAGTGAAGACCGAAACTGTCTCGATTCACTCGTCACCGGCCTGGGCGAATATCGAGATACAGGATTATTTATCTCCCGATGGCGGCTGGTACTCGCTGGGTACCACGCCGCTGACGAATGTCACAATTCCAGAAGGATATTTTCGTTGGAAAGTGACGAAGGTGGGCGTGGGTGAATACGTTTCCGCTCCGCAAACTGTGAAGGAGATGAATTTCCCGTTGGATGCGGAAAATGAAGGCGCCAGAAGGGATGTCTTACGCGAGCGGCGGAGACTGGGGTGGAATGATTTCGTTCGTCGGTTGGATCGGCGTATCCAATATGCCGCCGTTTTATATCGATCGATACGAGGTGACGAACAGGCAATATCAAGATTTTGTGGACAAGGGAGGGTATGAAAAACGCGAGTATTGGACTGTGCAGTTCAGAAAAGACGGCCACGAAGTAACTTGGGAAGAGGCCCAAGAAATCTTCCGCGACAGCACAGGACGCGCGGGACCCGCGACGTGGGAAGGCGGCCACTATCCCGAGGGACAGGCCAGCTACCCGGTCTCCGGGATCAGTTGGTATGAAGCTTCGGCGTACGCTTCGTTTGCGGGAAAGAGCCTTCCCGCGTTTTCCCAGTGGTTTTCAGCGGCGCCTTCCGATGTGACCAGTTACACGGTGCGGGAAAGCAATATTTCCAACGCCGCACTGGCGCCTGTTGGCGCTTATAAGGGACTAGGACCGTACGGAACGTACGACATGGCTGGCAACGTAAGAGAGTGGGTGCTCAATTCGGCGGGCGACGGCTTGAACTTCATTCTGGGCGGAGCGTGGAAATCTCAGGCTTATATCTACGATGACCCCGAAGCACTTTCGCCGTGGGATCGTTCGCCGACAAATGGGTTCCGCTGCGTGCGCAATATTGGTGCGCTGCCGGAACAAATGACGAAAGTCGTCAAGACGTACGGGCGTGATTTTTCGAAAGTGAAGCCGGTAACGGATGAAGTGTATCAGGCCTACCAGGCGCTGTACGCTTACGATAAAACGCCTTTGAACGCGAAACTCGAAGGAGTGGTGGCGGATACCCCGGACTGGGTCGAACAGAAGATCACCTTCGACACCGCTTACAATGGCGAACGAATGTCTGCTTATCTGTTTCTTCCAAAAAAGGTTAAGCCGCCGTTCCAAACCATCGTTTTTTTTCCGAGCGCGCGGGTCTATTTCCTGTCGAACAGTGAGACGCTGGGAGACATAAAGTTTTTCGATTACGTCGTGCAAAGCGGGAGAGCGGTTCTTTATCCGATTTACCAGGAAACGTATGAGCGCGTGAAGCATGAGATCGCTCCCGGGACTTCACAGGATTTGGCCTATACGTTCCAAGGATGTTGGGCGGTCGATCGATTACCTTGAAACTCGTCCGGATATCGACAAGAGCAAACTGGCTTATCTCGGCGTAAGCATGGGCTCGGCAGAGGGAGTGATTTACACTACGGTTCAGCAGGACAGATTGAAAACGGTGGTCTTTCTCGATGGTGGATACTTTCTTTATCAACCGCCGAAAGGTGGCGATCAGGCGGATTTTGCGCCGCGGTTGAAAAAGCCGGTCCTAATGGTGAATGGACGCTACGATTATTCCTTTTCGCTGCAACGGTCGCAACTGCCATTGTTCGAGATGCTGGGGTCGCCGCCCTCGGAAAAGACGCAGGTCTTGTTCGATACCCCGCACGACGTTAGCGAGCAACGGCCTGAGCTGATTCGAACGGTGCTCGGTTGGCTGGATAAATACCTGGGGAGAGTGGAGTAAGTTCCGAGGGCGGAATTCCTGGTGCGCCTCGCTATGGTTTGACCAGAACAGTCGGCCCATCAGACTGTGCACGAGAACGCGAACGACGCGATATATTGACTATCTGGTGCGGCACCATTGGCTCGTTTGGCGCCACACTGCGTGCCTAAGAGTTCCTAAGGCATCGGCATGAAATCCCGGTCAGCAGATTTGCCATTGACGATGGGAAAATCAATTTCGGGCTTTTTGCCAGTTGAAATCACGAAGGTTAAAACTTCCCATCGACGATGGGATTTCTTCGGGCTGACGGGATTGAATCCCACCCTCTCCGCTTCTTCCTGATTTCTCGTTTTTACAGGCCTTGAGGTCTATCGCGGTGTCTGCTTAACGCCACTTCTCCCCTGCAACCCGTCGTACACAGATGCTTCTAAACATGTTCAAAACGCGGCAACGGTTACGGCAGCGGAAGTCGCGTCAACATCCTCAAATAATAAAAATCTGCAAAAGCTGGAATCTCTACCACGCCGTCGTCGAACCGATCGGGACGCTCCGCGACGAGGTTCGTGTCCGCAGAAAAGTCGAAGCCCATCCCGAGGGATATTACTACATTGAATCGTAGCGGGGCGGCAGCAAGTGCGAGCAAATCTAAGGATCGCACCGAGGTCGTAGATCGCACACGTCCTAAGGCCCCCGAACGCGAAGCCAACCGCGCAGGGATCAAAACGCTCCAAGAAATCGGAACCATAAGGCGCATCTTTCTAATGCATCTTCAGTGTCCTATCAGCAGTTCTGCGTTAGAGATTTTGTAGGGAGGAGGATTCCACGCACGCCTGATCTAACGATGCCTTGTTGATTGTTTGACCCTGTTCGCGCTTCTCACTCAAGGATTATGTAACCGATCCACGTATACTGCCGAGACTGGGCGTTTGGAGGAATTCCACGTGAAGAAGCTGCGAATCGTTGTGTCGCTTCCCAATGACAACGCGTATCAGCGAGAGCAGGGACTTGTCGCGCAGTCCACGGGGAAGAGCCTGGGACTCGATTTGCAGGTGATTCACGCAAAAGACGACTCCATCACGCAAAGCCAGCAATTATTGGAAATTATCCAATCCCGCGGGGAGCTCCGGCCCAAGGGACTCGTTGTAGAACCTGTGACCAGCACGGGGCTACCCCGTGTTGGCGAAGCGGCGGTTGCGGCCGGGATCGCCTGGGTAATCAGCAACAGTGACGTGGATTATGTAAAGCAGCTCCGCAAAAGTTCGTCAGCGCCGGTATTTACCGTGACGCAGGGACAATTTGAGATCGGCCGGTTGCAGGGAAAACAGTTCGCCGCGCTCTTGCCTCGAGGAGGATCCGTTTTATACATGGAGGGACCCACCATGAGTTCCGTTGCGGCGCAGCGGCGCGAAGGCATGGAGAGCGCCAAGCCGGGGAACGTGCAGATCACCACGCTTCGCAGCAAATGGGGCGAAGAGAGCGCGTTCCAAAGCGCACAGGCCTGGCTGCGGCTGGCCACTTCGCGCGCGGAGAAGTTCGATATGGTGGCCGGTCAAACACACGAGCTTGCGCTAGGCGCCAGGAAAGCACTGCAAGCCACCGAAGATCAGGAGCAACGGAAGAAATGGCTCGCATTGCCTGTCACCGGCATCGGGATTGCAAGTCAGGTCAAGCCTTTGGTCGACGAACGCACCCTCACTGCTGCTGTGATTTCTTCCGTCACCATGGAACTTGCCCTGCGGATGTTGGTTCGCGCCATCGAAACACAAATTGAGCCGCCCGAACGCAGCATCGTGGATGCATCATCCTATCCCGAGCTGGATAAATTGCTGGCAAAGCGTTAAAGGAACGCGACCTACTTCGTCTTCACTCAGTCGCCGGATTTCTTTTCGCTTTCGGGAATCGATGGAACGTCCAGGTTGCGCGCAATCCACGGTAGCAAAACGCGCTTGAAAATAATTGGGTCCGGCCACACTTTCACTTGCCGGCCCAAATGTCCGCCCGAGGGATTTATCCACGCCTCTTTTGGCACATCTCCGGCACTCATCAGCTCATAAATATCGGAGATTGGCACCTGCGTGTCTTTCACCCCGGCGATGACCAGCATCGGAGTGGTGGGTTTGCCCAGGATGCCCTGGTTCACCAGCGACATTTTCGCGAAAATGTCCGCGATTTGATCTACCGAATTCACATTATCGAAGATCGCCATCAGTGCCGGGACCTGATCGAAGAGATATTCCCGGTTGCCGAGTAACGATTCCGTCAGAAATTTTTTCGTGAAAAACAGATCGGTGGGAGGAGACTGCACGCTCACGGCCTTCAGCCGATTGCGTTCCACCACGGCCATCTTTGTGCCCCAGTAGGCTCCCCAGCTCACGCCGTGAAAAGCAATCCGCGTCTTGTCAACCTCCGGCCGCGATTGCAGATAATCGATCACCTTGGACAACAACCGATCCGCGGTCGGGCTCGCCTTAATCGGACACTGCCCGGTCCCCGGCCCGTCTACCGCCAGGAATCCGATGCCGTACGGAAGAATGGCACCAAAACTTTCCGTCAAATCTTCCTTCCGGCTATCGAGCCCATTCACGGCAATTACCATGGGCACGAGACCGCTCGCATTTTTCGGCAGCCGCAGATAGCCGATTATCTCCGTGCCTTCGAACGGAATATGCACCACTTCCAGCGGGGGATCCATAAACTTCGCGTGGTCCAGAAACGCCTCAATTGCCTTGGCGTACGATTCTTTCTTTTTCGGCGACGAAGGAATAGGCCAGCGCCCGAACGAGTAAATGTGCCACGCCCGGATGAAGTCGGCGTTAGCCTTGGTTGGATCGGATTTCTGGAGGGACTTGCCCTCCGCCATATATTTGTCCGCCACAAGCATGAACGCCTTGGCCCATTCGTCCTTATCGCGCGTTTTGATCGAAGCGAACGCTTCTTCGACGTCCGCCGGGTCGAGTCCGATCATGGGGTACATGCCCGTCTGCGCACGTTTGACGGCTTCGACTTTGATTTCTTCAATCGTTCGTTCCTGCCGCTCCTGCGGCAACGCCAGAGACGGAATGAGAACGGTGGTTCCGAGAAAAACCACGCACAGCAAGAAATATCGTGAGCAAGTCCGAATGATTTGCATTTTGCGGGCCCCTGATGAAATAGCGAATGTTGTGAAACAACTGCGCCAGGCAGAACATTTTTCCTCGGGGCGCGGCATGTACCAAGTACGCGCCCCGGGTGTAATCCTCCCGGTAAATCCAACACCTAGAAAGTGAACTTCAATCCCAGTTGCACGGCACGGCTTCCCCCGGAGCCAATCACCGGGTTCGATGCCGCAACGTCGGGAGTAGCGCAAGAGCAGCCGAAACCGCCTGGGCCGGGCACCGACGGATCATTGTGTCCCCAGCCGTTCTGGCCGCCGTAAGGATTGGCGAAGTTCGGATGGTTAAATAGGTTGAAGAACTCTGCGCGGAATTGCATATTCACGCGCTCGGTCAACGTAAAATTTTTCATCGCCGAAAAATCAACGTTTCGGAAGCCAAAATCTCGGAAAATGTTGCGGCCCATGGTTCCGAATGTGCCGACAGCCGGTGGCAGCATCATTGAATTGCCCATCACGTAGCATCCCCACGTGCTGAGCGAGTAGGTGTGACCCGCGGGCGCGCCGCCATCCAGAGCCAGTGCCTTCGCAGCGCAGGACGGATTGCTGGTGCCCGCGAACCAAGGAACGCCTGACGAAATGGTCGGCTTGAAGTTCGACGGGTTGCCGAAGAAGTCCCAGCGGTCCACCAGCTCTCCGGTGCCGCTGACATCGGTTCCCGCATCGATCGGTCCCCAAGGCTGCGCGCCATAAACGCTGACGATTGTGTTCACCTGCCATCCTTCCAGCAATTGGCCCCAGGTCTTGATGCCGGGAACCTGGTAGGTGAGTGACAAGGTGAAGCGATTACGCATATCAAAATCGCTGCTGGCGTACTCATTCGCAGCGTGCGCGCTGTCCATCGGCAGACCCGACCCCGCGCCAAAATCCCAATTGGCGCCAACATCGTCCAAGGCATGCGAATAGGTGTAGCCCGCCAGCATCGTCAGGCCGTGATAATCCCGACCGGTCAAAGTCAACTGCAGACCGTTGTAATTGGAGCGGTAAATGTTCCCCACCTGATAGATCTGCCCCAGGAAGGGGAATTTTGCGTTGAAAGGCCGCGCGTTTTGCTCCGCTACCGGGTCGGCACCCGCACCACAGATCGTGGGATCGTAGTCCGAGGCGATACATGCAGACCAACCCGCTCCTACTGTCGGTTGATTCACATCGCGAATGCCCAACAGCTTTGAGCCGTGATTGCCGACGTACGCAGCTTCCAACGTGATTTTCTGCGTGAAAGCGTGCTGCAGGTTCAGGTTCCAGTTGGTGACGTAAGGAGTTTTGAAGTTTTGCGTGATGCCCATGATCGTGCAGGGATTTCCCGTGGCAACGCTGCAATCGATTGTGCCGGTCGGAAAAACGGTGTTCCCGCCTGTCGCATTCCAGTTGAGTTGTGGCGGAAAAAAAGTGACGAGGCCAGTGGCAATATTTCCGTTGCCCGGGGTGACTCCCACGCCTGCCGTCGGAATCGTGCTGAGGCCGAGGTTGTTGTTTAGTGCCAGGAAAGCTTCCCAGTTGATGGTTTCGTAGGTGACTCCCGCGCCGCCGCGAATGACGGTGCGGTTGTCTCCACCGATGTCCCATGCAAAGCCCCCGCGCGGACCAAAGTTGGTTGGATCGTCATTGTACGGGCCGCTGATTCCCTTGCCAACCTGCACGAGGCCAACGTTGGCATTGAAGTTGGCCAATTGGTTGTTGGAGTCCTTGATGACTGTGTTCAGTTCGTAGCGCAGACCAAAATTTATGGTCAGGTGACTGGTGATGCGCCAATCATCCTGCGCGAACAGCGCAATTCCCCAGTTGTGGATGTCGCGCGTTGGATCGCCGATCAACAAGCTTCCGTTGGCAGGCGCGCCCGCAAAAAAGTCCTCCAGGGGTGTGGAGCTCGGGAATGCTGTGCCGCCGAGGAATTTGAATCTGCCGCGGACGCCGCCGTATGCGCCGCCTTCGAAGCCATCGCGGTGGATTTCTCCGCCAAATTTAAAGCTGTGTTTGCCTTCGATGCGGGTGATGTGGTCCACAAACTGGAATCGCGTATCGGGACCTTGGATCTTGGGCCAATTGAATCCGCCAAGCCCTGAGGCCGGAAATCCATCCAGTCCCAAAATATTGATACGCGGTAAGCCGCCATAAAGCGGGTTCGTGACCCCGGTGTTCAGACCGTAATCGCTCGCGGGCGTGTCTATATCATTTGTTACGGTTGGCTGGTACAAGCGGTTGTAGCCAAAGCGCGCTTCGTTTACCCACTCCGGGCCTGGTGTCGAGATCCAGTTCAAGCCCACCACTTGTGCGCGGGTGTGAATGCGCGTAAGCCATTTGGTCTGCAATTCGCTGGCGTCCTGCACAGTGCCGTTGTTATCGCCGTAGAAATACATACCCGTCAGTGTGTTTTGTGGATTGATCTGGTAATCGGCTTTACCCAGCGCGTTATCAACGCTCACGCTGTTCGGCAGACCGTAATCGATCGTGTTGCTGCCCGCGGGGTTTGTTCCGTTATTCAACGGGAATCCCGTGCCATTGCAGGTGATCGGCGGCCCCAAAGTGCAACCGGCAATTTTCAAGCTGGCGGAACTGATGGGTACGCCACCAGTCTGGAGATCCTGAATCGCATTGACGATGCTGTTCGAACAGTCACCGCTGGTTGTGTATGTGCAGCCTGAACCCCCGGGAGGAGTGGGAAGGGTAACCGTAGCCGGCGTCGTCAGCAGTCCCGCATTGCCGACCGTGTAGCGTTGGCCCTCGTAGGCGCCGAAAAAGAACAGTTTGTCCTTCAGGATCGGGCCGCCTAGTGAGGCGCCGAACTGCTCCAGGTGCCTGGGATCTTTCGGACCGGATGCGACCGTGTTGTAGAAGTTCCTTGCGTCCAGATCGGTGGTGCGGAAGAAGCCATACGCTGTGCCGTGCAGATCGTTGGTGCCGGATTTCAGCGCGACGTTGATGTTGGCACCGGGTTTCCAACCGTATTCTGCCGGTGGGCTCTGAATCACGTTGAATTCCTGAATGGCGTCGATCGGCAGAATCGTCGCGGAATCGCCGGCGATGCCCGCGCCATTGATAATGCTCTGGCCGGAAAATGGCTCGCTGTTGAATAGGCCGTCAATCAGGTACGCGTTATCCTCCGCGCGCAAACCGTTGCTGCTGGTGGTGGAAAATCCGCCGCCCGGATAGCGCATCACTCCGGGACGCAGTTGCAAAAGATTTTCGTAGTTCCTGCCGTTCAGTGGAAGGTCGTTGATCTCTTTGTTGCTCAGCGTGCCGCCCAGCATGGAATTGGTCGTGTCCAGCATCGCCGGCGCTTCATTCACCGTGATCACTTGAGTTGAGTCGCCGGTCTTCAGTGATACGTCCAGGCGAACGTCCTTGTCCACTTCAATCAGAACGCTCACAGCCACATAACTATTGAATCCCTTCGCTTCGATCTGCACCTTGTATGTGCTTGGTTGCAGGTCCGCCACCAGATACTCTCCGTTTTCATCCGATATTGCCGTGCGCACGGTATTCCGCTGCGTGTCGGTGACGGTTACCTTCGCGCCGACAATCGCCGCGTCCTGGGCGTCATGGACACTACCCAGGACTCGGCCTGTTGTCGTTTGCCCGGATACCCCCTGCGGCATCGAGAGCACGACGAACAGAAAAGCTGGGACGATTCGTACAGGCCAGCGACAACGGCCTAAACAGAACAACGAGCGCACAAAAGCCTTCATTGAGGACCCCTCCCCCTAAACGAACTGCGATCAACCATAGCCCAAGAGCTAGGAAGACAACGTGGTGTGATGGTACTACCACCAGATAATTAGGAGTGTCAAGAAATATTTCCGATAGGCTAAATCGAATTTATGGTATAGATGTCATACCAGGCGGTGATTAACACCCGATTTAAGATGTTTTTGGCGATTCCACTCGGCGTGCCGATCTCCGAGACGACGCCGAATAGTGGCGTATCTCGTTACTTGAGCACAGGCCGCATCAAGTAGAGCGCAAGTTCGCCGCGAAAAACCAGGGGGCGCAGCATTGGCGGTAGCAACCATCAATCCGGCAACGGGGGAACTAATAAAGAGTTTTGAGCCGTTAACCGATTCGCAAATTGAAGAAAAAATGTGCACCGCTGAGCAGCGATTTCCGGAGTTCCGCGCGCTCACCTTTGCCGAGCGTGGACGAATGATGATGAAAGGCCGAAAAGAACGAACTGGCGAAATTGATGACCCTGGAAATGGCGAAAACCTACCGCTCGGCAGTGGATGAAGCCGTGAAGTGCGCTTGGGCATGCAGATATTACGCCGAGAATGCACAGAAATTTCTGGCCGACGAGGTGATCGAGACCTCAGCGAAGAAAAGCTACATCCGTTACCAGGCGATGGGCATCATCCTCGTGATCATGCCGTGGAATTATCCCTTCTGGCAGGTCTTTCGTTTTATCGCACCGGGCCTGATGGCGGGAAACGTCGGATTATTGAAACACGCGTCGAATGTGCCGCAGTGCTCGCTCAAAGTCGAAGAATTGCTGCTGCGCGCGCGGTTCCCTCAAGGCGCGTTTCAGTCGCTGCGGATCGGTTCGAATAAGGTGGACGCCATCTTGGCCGACCCGCGAATAGCCGCTGCCACATTGACGGGAAGCAAAAAGGCAGGAGTGAAAGTTGGCGCGGGGGCGGCTAGCCGGATCAAAAAAGTGGCGTTGGAGCTCGGTGGCAGCGACCCATTCATTGTGATGCCGAGCGCAAACGTGGACGACGCCGTCGCCACCGGCGTAAAGGCCAGGACGTTGAACAACGGTCAGTCCTGCATCGCTACAAAACGATTTATCGTGGCCGATGAAATTGCAGACAAGTTTGAAAAAGCATTCGTGGATAAAATGCAGGCATTGAAGCTCGGCGATCCGTTCGACGAAAAGACGGATCTCGGCCCGCTGGCCACCGCGGAGGCCGTGAAGTCTTTGCACGCTGACGTGGAGAAAAGCGTGAACGCCGGCGCCAAAGTTTTGACCGGAGGGCAACCGGCGAAACTTCCCGGCAACTTCTACCTTCCGACCGTGCTCACGAATATTCCCCATAATTCGCCGGCCTATCGGGAGGAACTGTTCGGTCCGGTGGCTTCGCTGTTTCGTGTGAAGAATCTGGACGAGGCGATTCGCCTGGCGAATGACAGCCGGTTCGGGTTGGGCGCGAGCGCTTGCACGAATGATTGCGGCGAGCAGGGGCACTTCATCAACGAACTCGAAGCCGGAATGGTCTTCATCAGTCAGATGGTGGCCTCGGATCCGCGGGTACCCTTCGGCGGCGTAAAACGGTCCGGATACGGGCGAGAATTAAGCGTTTTTGGGATTCGCGAGTTCGCGAATGTGAAGACCGTGTGGGTGAAATAAGAAAACGGTTGAGGTACGGCATGGCATGTTGTATGGTGGTCATACCAACAGGCCAGTGTGCGTGCTTTTTCGCCGCCTTGCGATTTCTCGGCACAAGCTGGGTTTCCTTTTTTTTGCTCGGGAATCCGGGGAGTAAGAAATGTATAAGACAATCCAAAGTTCTCGTCTGTACGAACAAATCGTCAAACAGATCGAAGATTCCATCGAGCGAGGCAACCTCAAAGAGGGAGATCAGCTCCCCGCGGAACGCGAACTCGCGCTACAGTTTGGCGTCAGCCGCACCGCCGTCCGCGAAGCAGTGAAGGCCCTGCGGGAAAAGGGACTCGTCGAAGCGTATCCCGGCCGCGGCACCTTTATTACCAGCGAAACCTCCAACTCAATTCGACTGACCTTTGACCGCATGATTAAGTCCGGCCCACGCGAGGGCACCCTGCACCTCGTGGAAGTGCGGGAAATTCTGGAGCCGGAGATAGCCGCGCTGGCTGCAAAGCGCGTCGCCGAAGAAAGCCTGAACGAACTTCGCGAAGCCATCGCGATTATGGATGGCGCAAAGGGCGATCCCGATTCCTTCATCGAAGCCGATCTCGATTTCCATCTCGCCTTGGCGGAAGCGGCCGCGAATCCCTTGATTTTGTCGCTCATCGATTCCATCGTTGGCGTTTTGCGCGAACAGCGGCTCCGCATTTTCCGAGTCGATGGAGGACCCGAACGCGGCCAGTATCACCACAAACGAATTCTGGAAGCGATCGAGAATCACGATGCGTTAGGAGCACGCGAGGCGATGCGCGCCCACCTCCGGCAAGTACGGGACGATTCACGAAGCTCCGGTGATGAAAGTGAATAGGTAGATTTTGACATTCGGAGAGCAGCGAACATGGCAAATCTGGGCTTTGTCGGACTGGGCGTGATGGGCGGGGAATTGGTTAACCGCCTCATGAGCAAGCGCCATATTGTTACGGGCTACAACCGCACAAAATCAAAAGCGGAATGGCTGATTAAAGCGGGCATGAAGTGGGCCGATTCTCCGCGAGCGGTTGCGGCGGCCGCGGATATTACGTTTTCCATGGTCACTAATTCCGGGGCGCTGGAATCCATCGTCGAAGGACCTGATGGCATCCTGGCCGGATTGGCGCCGGGAAAGATTTGCGTCGATATCAGCACGGTCAACCCGGACTACAGCCGCGCTGTTGCGGAGAAAGTGCGCGCAAAAGGCGCGGACATGCTGGATTCGCCTGTTTCCGGAAGCGTGATAACACTGCAAGAAGGAAAGCTTTCAGTGATGGTAGGTGGCCGCGAAGAAACCTTTGAAAAAGTGAAACCGATCCTTTTGGACATCGGCCCCAAAGTGACTCATGTCGGCGGAAACGGCCAGGCACTGGTGCTTAAAATTGCTTCCAATCTGAGCCTCGCGGTGCAGATGCTGGCGTTTTCAGAAGGAATATTGCTCGCCGAAAAAAGCGGCATCTCCCGGGAGATTGCCGTCGATGTGCTCACCAACAGCGCGATTGGCTCTCCGATGGTGAAGTACCGCGGGCCGTTCGTGATCAAACTTCCGGTTGAAGCATGGTTCAACGTCAACATGATGCAGAAAGATGTGCTGCTGGCGCTGGAACTGGGGCGAAAACTCGATGTACCGATGCCATCGACGGCCGTCGCCAACGAGTTCCTCACCGCCGCACGCGGTATCGGCCTGGAAAAAGAAGATTTTGCTGTAGTGTTTGACGTACTGGCGAAACTTTGCGGAGTGGACCGATGAGCAAGACCGCGGATGCGATGCAACCTCCCACGGGAGTGACGGCCGAAAAATGGCTGCAGATGTACCGCCGCATGCAGATGATTCGATTGTTCGAAGAGCAAGTCAATGAACTTTACACACGGGCGTTGATGCCGGGGCTGGCGCATCTTTACGTGGGCGAAGAAGCCGTCGCTGTGGGCATCTGCGAAGCTCTGCGCAACGACGATTACATCACCAGCACGCATCGCGGCCATGGCCACTGCGTAGCCAAAGGCGCTGCACCCGATCGCATGTTCGCGGAATTGCTGGGTAAGGAAGCCGGATATTGCCGTGGCAAGGGCGGATCGATGCACATCGCCGATCCAGCCACGGGAAATCTTGGAGCCAACGCCATCGTTGCCGGCAGCGCGGGGATTGCGACCGGCGCTGCGTTTTCCGCCAAACATGCCGGCAAGGGGCAAGTGGCCGTGTGCTTTTTTGGTGAAGGCGCGTTGGGGCAAGGCGTCGTCTATGAAGTGATGAATCTCGCCGCGCTCTGGAAATTGCCGGTGATTTACGCCTGCGAGAACAACTATTACACCGAATACACGCATTTTTCGGAGACGACCGCCGGAGACGTGCTTGCCCGCGGCGAAGCGTTCGGGGTTCCTTCGGAAAGTGTAGACGGCCAGGACGTGCGCGCCGTGTACGCAACCGCGTCACGGTTGGTAGGTCGCGCGCGAAACGGCGGAGGCCCTGCGTTTCTGCTTTGCAACACGTATCGCTACACGGGCCATCACGTTGGCGATATCAACCGCGAATATTACCGCTCCAAGCAGGAAGAGCAGGAGTGGAAAACGAAGCGCGATCCCATCCAGCTTTTCTCCACATGGCTGACCGGCGAAAAAATCACCGATACAAAAACTTTGGCTGCGATTGAATCCGAGGTTCGCGCGGAAATGCAAGCCGCGGTAGATTTCGCGATCGCTGCTTCTTATCCAACGCCAGAAGAGGCGGAGCAAGACGTTTATGCCTGAGACCCAAGTGCGGGAGCTTACGTTTGCGCAAGCCGTCAAGGAAGCGCTCGCTGAAGAAATGCGGCGAGACACGCGAGTCTGCATCCTGGGCGAAGACGTAGCCGAAGCTGGCACCCCTTTTAAGGTGCTCTCCGGCCTGGTAGAAGAGTTCGGAAAAGACCGCGTGATCGACACGCCGATTTCTGAAGCGGGATTCACCGGCGTCGGCGTCGGCGCGGCCATGACCGGCATGCGACCCGTCATCGATATCATGTTTGGCGACTTCCTGACGCTTACCATGGATCAAATGGTGAATCAGGCCGCTAAAGTTCACTATATGTCCGGCGGCAAATGGAAAGTGCCGATGGTGTTGCGGACGACCTTGGGCGCCACCCGCAGATCGGCCGCGCAGCATTCACAATCGTTGCACGCATGGCTCAGCCATGTGCCGGGGTTGAAAGTGGTTCTGCCGTCTACACCCTATGACGCAAAAGGCTTGCTGAAAACTGCGATTCGAGACGACAATCCAGTCGTCTTCTTTGAAGACAAAATGATGTATCGCCAAAAAGGACCGGTGCCTGCGGAAGATTACACCATTCCGCTGGGTGTCGCAGACATTAAGCGCGTGGGCAAAGATATTACTTTGGTAGCGACCAGCAGCATGGTACAGGTGGCGCTGGGGGCTGCGGCGTTGCTCGAAAAAGATGGCATCAGCGCGGAAGTAATCGATCCGCGGACCACGTGGCCGCTGGACGAAAAAACGCTAGTGGAATCGGTGAAAAAAACATCCAAGGCCATCGTGATCGACGAAGGGTACGGGCGATACGGTGTGACCGGAGAACTCGCCTCAGTCATTTCCGAAGGCGCCTTTTTCAGCCTAGAAGCCCCGGTCAAACGAATGGGAGCGATGCACGTACCCATTCCCTTTTCACCGCCGCTCGAAGACGTAACCGTGCCGACCGATCAGACAGTCTACGAAGCTGCGCGTGCTTTGTGCGGTAAGGACTGAAGCGCGCGTCATGGGAGGACCATCGTGGCACTAAAAACATATGGACCGATGGCGGTGGATTGGGAAAACCGCATCGATTTTGACCGCTTGCGGACAGAACGTCTTGCCCGCACCAAAGCGTTGCTGGCCAAATCCGAAATGGGCGCGCTGCTTTGCTTCGACATGAACAATGTCCGCTACATCACGTCGACCCACATCGGAAGCTGGGCGCAGGACAAGATCAGCCGCTTCACTCTTTTGCCGCAGAACGACGAACCGATTTTGTGGGACTTCGGCTCGGCCGCCCGCCACCACCAACTCGACTGCCCGTGGCTTGGCGAAAGATCGCGCTCAGGCATTCCGCTTTTGCGCGGTGCGATGTCCCCGGAAATGGGCCGGGCGGAAAATGTAGCGCGCAAGATCAAGGTCGAACTCGAGCAGCGGGGTTTGCAGAAGGAGCCGCTGGGCGTCGACGTGATCGAGCCTCCGATCCTGTTTGCTTTGCAGAAGGAAGGCATCACGGTTGTAGACGGCCAGCAATTGATGTCCGATGCCCGCGTGATCAAAACTCAGGACGAAATTTCTCTTCTGAATCACTCCGCGATGATGGTCGATGCCGCATACGACGAACTCTATCGCGCGATGAAACCGGGCATGAGCGAAAGCCAGGCTGTCGGGCTTGCCAGCAAAGTTTTGTACGACCTTGGATCCGAGTACGTGGAAGCCGTGAATGCTATTTCGGGCGAACGCTGCAGTCCGCACCCGCACGTTTTTTCAGACCGCGTGCTGCGCCCGGGAGATCCCGTGTACTACGACATTTTGCATTCCTATATGGGCTACCGCACCTGCTATTACCGCTGCTTCACGATCGGCTACGCGTCGCACGCCATGATCGACGCATACAAACGCTGCAGGGAATACCTCGACGCCGCCATTTCGCTGGTGAAGCCTGGAAGGACGACCGCCGAAATCGCTTCGGTGTGGCCAAAAGCGGAAGAGTTCGGATTTCCGGACGAAGAAGCTGCGTTTGCGCTTCAGTTTGGCCACGGCATCGGCCTGGCAATCTGGGAAAAGCCGGTCATCAGCCGCATGGTTTCGCTCGAACATTCTCACGAAATCAAACCGGGCATGGTTTTTGCTCTCGAAACTTTCTGGCCATCTACGGACGGATGGAGCGCCGCGCGAATCGAGGAAGAGATCGTCGTCACAGAAACCGGCCACGAGGTGATCACGCGTTTCCCCGCGGATCAACTCATGGTCGCCGGGGCTCACTACTTCACCGTCAACGGGCCGCTGCCTACGGCGCGCGAGAACGAACAGGCTCCCAGCAAACGCGTGGTGGAGATGGTCGAAGCCAGCGCGAAAAAAGAAGGCGTCGGAGTAACGGGCTGACACGTCCAATTTTTCTCTTACCAAGGAAACCCTTATGGCGATAAGTGTAGTTATGCCTGCGCTGGAAATGGCGCAAGAGACCGGCAAGCTTTTGGCTTGGCGGAAAAACGAAGGCGACCAGGTCACAAAAGGCGAGCCGCTGCTAGAAATCGAGACCGATAAAGCCGTGGTCGAAGTCGAAGCTCCCGGAGACGGAGTGCTGGCTGCGGTAACCGCCAAGGTTGGTGATGAAATTCCGGTGGGAAGAACCATCGCGTGGTTGGTGAAACCGGGAGAGATGGCTCCCACCGCGGAAGCGGCGCAGAAATCGCCCTCCGCTCGCGCGACCAGCTCGCCGGATCGCGCGGCTACTGCTGTCTCATCCGGCGAAAGTCGCAGCGCTGTGGCCGGACCACAAATTTCTCCCAAAGCGCGCCGCTTGGCCAAGGAACTTGGAGTCGACTTCAGCAAAATCAAAGGCACAGGAGCCGATGGCGTGATCAACGCGGAAGATGTGCGAGCTTTCGCGGACGCAAACGTCGGCGCCGCTGCAGGTGCAACCGCTCAGCCCGAATCGTTGAGCGCGGTCGCCCGCTTGATGGCCGAGCGCACGACGCAAAGTTGGACCACCGTGCCTCACTTTTTTCTTTCGCGTGATCTGGATGCTGCTGCGCTTTCTGAATTTCAAAAAGCCCAAGCCGCTCAGATGGAAAAGGCCGGCGCGGGCAAACTGTCCACTACCGATGTGCTCGTCGGCTTGGTTGCGCAAGTTCTTCAAAAACATCCGAGGATCAACTCCTCCTGGGCCGATGGCACGATCAAGCCGAACAAGAGTATAAACATCAGCGTGGCGATGGCCGTCAAAGACGGAGTAGTTAGCGCCGTCATTCACGATGCGCAAACCAAAACCCTTGTGGAAATTTGCGCCAAGCGGCAAGAACTCACGGAACTCGCCCGCAACAATAAATTGCGCCCCGCCGATATCAGCGGGGGCACATTTACGATCAGCAACCTGGGCATGTTCAAGGTAGACGCGTTCACGGCCGTCATTCCTCAACCACAAGCCGCGATTCTGGCTGTCGGCGGAATCCGCGATCGGGTTGTTGCCGTGAATGGAAAACCCGCCGTGCGGCCGGTGATGACTATCACGCTGTCCAGTGATCATCGCGTGATTGATGGCGCGCGCGCCGCCGAATTCCTGCGCGGTCTCGCCGATGCCATCCTCGAACCACAAAAGTGGCTCAACGCCTGATGACCACCGTCCCCGCCGCGCACAAGAAACCGTTCTACGCAAGCCTTTGGATTCAAGTCCTCGTCGCTATTGCGGTGGCCGTTGTGTTGGGTTATCTCAGCCCGGCCAAAGCCATTGCCATGAAGCCGCTCGGCGATGGTTTCATTCACCTGATCACGATGGTCATTTCCTTGATCGTCTTTTGCACCGTGGTCTCCGGTATCGCCAGCATGCAAGACATGAAAAAAGTGGGCCGCGTCGGTGGCAAGGCATTGCTGTATTTTGAAGTTGTCTCCACGCTCGCGCTGATCATAGGAATGGTGGTCGGCAACGTTGTGCATCCCGGCGCGGGCTTCAATGTCAGCGCTGCCAATCTGGACGCTAAGGCGGTTGCGGACTACGCCGGGCAGGCGAAATCGCAGAACATCACCGAATTTGTCCTGCACATTATCCCCAACACCGTTGTCGATGCATTCGCGAAAGGCGATATCCTGCAGGTCGTTTTCGTCGCGGTTTTATTCGGACTCGCTCTTTCCTCACTAGGCGATCGCTGCAAGCCGCTGGTCGCCTTGATCGATTCCCTCACCCAAGCCGTTTTCGGTGTCGTGAACATGCTCATGCGCTTCGCTCCCATCGGTGCCTTTGGCGCCATGGCGTTCACGGTCGGAAAATATGGGATTGCCTCGCTCGGACCACTTGCTAAGCTCGTCGGCACTTTTTATCTGACATCGATTTTTTTCGTAGTGGGAGTTCTCGGCTTGGTTTCCTGGATTGCCGGTTTCAACGTCATCAAATTTCTTATTTATATTAAGGAAGAAGTGCTTCTTGTGCTGGCCATCAGTTCTTCCGAACCCGCAATTCCCACTCTAATGGCCAAGCTGGAGAAGCTCGGGTGCTCGAAAGCGCTCGTCGGCCTCGTCGTTCCCACCGGCTACACGTTTAACACGGACGGTTCCGCCATTTATATGAGCATCGCCGCGCTCTTTGTCGCCCAGGCCACCAACACTCCGCTCAGCCTGGGTCAGCAACTCACGATTTTTGCCGTGGCGTTGCTGACTTCCAAAGGAGCAAGCGGTGTGCAAGGCGCGGCCTTCATCGCCCTGGTTGCCACCCTCACGGTGATTCCCACGATTCCCGTAGCCGGCATGGCCCTGATTCTCGGCATCGACCGCTTCATGAGCATGTTTCGCGCTTTGGTGAATATGATCGGCAACGGCGTCGCCACCATCGTGGTAGCTCGCTGGGAAAATGAGCTGTCTCGCGAAAACCTGCAGCAGCGCCTAGCAGAAAACTCCAAGCCCGCCACCGCTTAAAACCTGCCGTGCTTTGCCTACCTGATCACCTGCCGTAGGCGACCAGCGTGAACGTGTCTGGAATTATCGCAGTGCGCGGGATTATCTTTGGTAGCCGCCGGAGCAGGCACCCAGACCCGCAGTCACTAGATGGACAACATGCTTGCCGTTATCCACTGCCATCGGACGTGCGCCGCGTTCCGTCATAGCGCGAACGCCCGACTGCAGCCAATCTGACGTTGATAGTTCTCGGTGCCACCCGACTCGATTATTCCACCAAATTAAAGGGAACGACGGCCTGAGTCTGTTCTCCAAGTCCTTCAATACCGAGCCTGATTCTATTGCCGGGGCGGAGGTACACGGGCGGTTTTTGGCCGAGACCTACACCGGGAGGGGTTCCCGTAGAGATGATGTCTCCCGGCTGAAGGCTCATGAATCGACTCAGATAGCTCACAAGGTAAGCGACACCAAATACCATTGTTCGGGTTGTCCCGTCCTGATATTTATGGCCATCCACCTCAAGCCAGAGGCGCAGATTCTGCGGGTCAGGAATTTCATCCGAAGTCACCAGCCAGGGTCCGATCGGTCCAAAGGTGTCAGCACTCTTGCCTTTCACCCATTGGCCGGTACCTTCGAGTTGAAAGGCACGTTCGGACAGATCGTTGACTACGCAATATCCGGCAACACACGAGAGCGCATCTGACTCTTCAACGTACTTTGCTTCCTTGCCGAGCACGACGCCGAGCTCCACTTCCCAGTCTGTCTTGAGAGCATCTTTCGGGATCATCACATCGTCATTGGGTCCAATGATGGCCGAGGTCGCCTTCATGAAAACCACCGGTTCTTTTGGCACGGCCATTCCCGACTCAGCCGCATGATCCGAGTAGTTGAGGCCGATGCAAACGAACTTGCCCACTGAGCCAACGCACGGACCGATTCGATAAGCATGACGCACTTCAGGAAGTGCGTCCGGATTATGGCGTCGCAGCTTTGCCAATGAATCAGGGGAGAGTGCGGCGCCAGACAGATCGCGAACCACTCCGGACAGGTCACGGAGCTTTCCTTTCTTGTCTAATAGTGCCGGCCGTTCTAAACCCTTTGGTCCGTAGCGAAGTAGTTTCATCCTCTTTTCCTTTTCTTCAGTATGTTGCTCGTCCACCGCTGAGATCGAAAACAGCGCCCGTCGTAAAAGAATTTTCTTCAGATACAAGCCAAGCGACCATGGAGCTCACTTCATCAACTTCCAGAAAGCGTCCGCGCGGAATGCGGGACAGCATGAATTCAATGTGCGCCTGACTCAATTGCTCGAATATGCGGGTGCGCGCAGCTGCGGGAGTGATGCAGTTGACCGCAATGTTCGTGTTCGCCGTTTCTTTCCCCAGTGACTTCGTGAACGCGATCACTCCTGCCTTTGATGCGCTGTAGGCCGACGCATTCGCATTCCCTTCCTTGCCGGCAATGGAAGCCACATTCACAATGCGGCCATAGCCCTGCTCTAATAAATGCGGAACGATAGCGCTACAACAGAGAAAAACACCCGTCAAATTTATGTCGATCACCTGTTTCCATGCGTCCAGCGGATACTCCCAAGACTTGAGGTTCGGACCCGCGATACCCGCGTTCGCGACAAGGATATCGATCCTGCGGTGTTTTTCCAAAGTGGAGTTCGTTGCCTTTTTCACACCTTCGGCGGAGGCTACGTCTACAACCTCCATAGACACTTCGCCTTTAATGCCGAGATCGGTTTGCGCTTTGTTCAAGAGAACTTCGTCCCGATCCCAGAGCGACACCGTCGCACCCGAAGCGATCAAACGGGATGCAATCGAGAAGCCAATGCCTTGCGCTCCTCCCGTGACAACGGCTTTACGTCCCTTTAGATCAATCTGATTCATGATTCCTCGCTGACGTTATGGACCGGACGAACGAACGTTTGAACAGAATTCAGGTACTCCTTGCCCCTGGTCCCTTATGCGAAACAGCGCTCCGGCCAGTTCGCCATCTTCATTTTTAGTGTTGCCGCCCGCCGTTGTCACGTAAAGATCCCGATAATCCTGACCGGCAAACGTGAGGCTCGATGTCTTGGGAGCTGGTAAACCAATCCTGCGAGCAATCTCGCCGTTCGAACGCAGCCGAACAATTCCGCTTCCGTCCCAGAGCGCCACCCAAAGGCTACCGTCCGCATCCATCGTCAATCCATCTGGCATGCCGTCCGCCTCGGCGAATCGGGCAAACACCTGTTGATTCTGAATGTCACCGGTCTCGATGTCGTAATCAAACGTATAAATCTCCCGTGCGAACGAATCGGTGTAGAAGAAGCTCTTGCGAACAGTATCGAAGGCCATTCCATTTGAACAACCCACCTCCTCGAGAAGAAGATTGCACGAACCGTCAGGATCAAGTCTGTAGAGCTTCCCTTTCCGTTCCGGAGTCGACATTGTGCCGCAGAACACTCGTCCGCGAGGGTCAGCGATCACGTCGTTGAACCTCGATGTTCGTTCGGCGGGAATTTCCGGAATGACCTCTTGCAGCAAGCCATCGCGCCAGATAGTTACAGTCCCACGATCCATAAACAGGAGCAAAGACCCGTCCACTTGGACCGTGAAGCCACCTACCGGTCTACCCTCGTAACATTGCTCGTGCGTTTCGCTCTTCGGGTCGTAACGAAAGAGTCGCCCTCTTGGAATGTCAGTCCAGTACAACCGTTGCTCCTGTTCGTGCCAAAGCGGATTTTCACCGGTCTCGCAAGCATAATCCGCCACAATCTCGAAGGAATCGAATCCAGCTCCGTTATCCCTAATTTGAGACAAAGCATCCTCCTCAGCTGGGCCGGTGTTGGTCAACAGTTGTCAGCCAAAACCCCCGCGAGATGAGCCTAGAAATCAGCCAATGATCCGATGAATTCTCTTGATATCCCGTCGGCACACAGGCCACCCCTTTCTTATTTCAGCCAGGTGTCCAGGTTTGCGCGCACGAAGTAATCGTCGTTGAGGTGGGGATAGTTGCGATAGACGCGGTCAATTTCCTCGCGTTGGCCCGGGCTGAGGGTTTCGTGTGGATTCAGGCACCAGATTCCCTCAAGCAGGCCTTGTCTGCGCAGCACTTCGTGAAGTCCCGCTATACATCCGGCGAAATGGTTTGCCACGTCGAAAAATGCTGCGTTGCAATCGGTTACCTCGCCATTGCGCTGCAAAACCCGCCTCGGAATCTCTCGCGATCCGGCCACTACGGCATGGCACTCTCTCAGCAGTGCCGTTGCGGTTTTGGTCCAAACGGCCCAGTGGCCCAGCAAGCCGCCCACGATGCGCCTGTCGCGGAAATGTCCGTCGACTTTGAAGACAAAGGGAGTGACAAGGTCGATGAGGATGTTGTCATCGTTGCCCGTATAAAGCGCAACATCCTGCCCGGATTCCGCGACGGCTCGCACTACATCCAGCGTTTGATATCGATTGAACGGCGCAATCTTGATCGCAACGACGTTTTCGATTTCCGCAAATTGGCGCCAAAAGTTGTACGAGAGCACCCGACCGCCTACGGCAGGTTGCAAGTAGAACCCGATGATCGGCAAGACATTTGCGACTTCGCGGCAATGCGCGAGAAGTGCCGGCTCATCGAGGTGTTTCACCGCGGCTAGACTCACAAGGCCGGCGCTGTATCTCAAATCCGCCAACAGTCGTGCTTCTTGCAATGCCTGGCTGATTTCCCCGCAAATGCCTCCGATGCGAACGATTGGTTCTGGTCGGTCGTTGTCAGCCCGGTCCATCTCCTCCGCGGCCAATCTCAAGACCGGCTCAAACAGGCCGATGCGGGGATCGCGAATCGCAAATTGAGTTGTGTGTACGCCGATGGCCAAGCCACCCGCCCCGGCCGCTAAATAATAGCGGGTCAGCGCGCGCTGCCGGCGCTCATCCAGGCGACGGTCTGCGTTAAGGGCCAGCGGGTGAGCGGGAATCACCGTGCCGATCTTCAGAACCTGCCGAATTCTCGCGTCCGTCTTTGCAGCCATTTGCCTCTCCAGAATCGTCGGCGATTTCGCTGGTCAAAAACGCCCCGCGCGTTCTTCAAAGTGGGTGGGCTTCGCCATGGTGTCAGCGCCCTGGCCGACCCACTCCGCGATCCAGTCGATCATTTGTTGTGCACTCATGTGAGGCAGTCCGAAAAGCTGATGCGACTTTTCCGCATTGCTAAGCAGGGCATCGCTCGATTCCGTTCCCTCAAACGTTACGGGTTTGTTCAGCTTTTTCCCAAATTCTTCCGCAACCGACCGCACGCTAAGGAGTTCCGGCCCGGTTATATTGATCACGTTCGGCGGCGATGTTGCCTGCGTAAGTGACTGCAGGCTCATGGCCGAAGCGTCTGCCTGCCAGACCGCGTTCAAGTATCCCATCGAAATCGGCACCGGCCGCCCGGCATGCACGTGGAGCGCGATGTCGAGCAGAACACCGTAGCGAAGTTCGACCGCGTAATTCAGGCGGAGAATCGTCATCTTTGTGTCGTGTGCTCGACTGAAGTGCTCGAACATCCGCTCGCGCCCAAGGCAACTCATCGCGTATTCGCCGGCGGGATTTAAATCGTCCTGCTCGCGAGAGCCACCTTTGGAAACCGGAGAAAGACCATAAACATTTCCCGTGGAAAAAACAGCGATGCGGCTTTGCCGATAACGATGCGCGACCAACCCTGGCAGGAAGCTGTTAATCGCCCACGTCAGCGGTTCCTGACCGGTCGTGCCGAATTTCATTCCAGCCATGAAAATCACGTTGGACGCATCAGGCAGTTCGGCGAGCGATTTCTGGTGTAGCAAATCGCAGCGCACTGTGTCCACGCCGAACGCCTGAAGTCGTCGCTCCAACGACGAATTCGAAAATCGTGCCACCCCAATGACGCGCCGCTTCACTCCCGCCTTTTCGGAAGCTCTTTTCGCCATTCGCGCAAGGGTCGGTCCCATCTTTCCGCCCACGCCGAGCACCACGATGTCGTTTTCCAGCGCACCCATCGCCTGAATGGCCCCTGGAGTGGGCGTGCTGAGGAGGTCTTCTAGTTGCTCTACATCCCGAATCGAGTTCGGATCGCTTGCCATAGCAATTTTCGATCTTCTATCTTCCCTTTCTATCTTCATAATTGGTTCGTCGCCGCGCGATGCCATTCGGATTGATTAGCGCCAATCCCGAAGGTTCGGATATGCTCCCTGGAGTTTACAATTCTTCAGGAAATTATGGGTATGTACCTTCGTGTGATGACGAAAGCTGACGTTCCTGCGGGTCTGCGTCTGAATGAGCTTGCGGGGTGGAATCAGACCGCTCATGACTGGCACCGCTTCCTTGGAGCCAGCCCGGACGGATGCTTTGTCGCTGAAGAACATGGAGAGGTTCGCGGCACGGCGACGACGATTTCTTACGAGAACCGGTTTGCGTGGATTGGAATGGTTTTGGTCGATCCCGAATATCGGAAGCAAGGTATCGGGACTCAGCTCTTGCAAAGGACCATCGAATATCTCGACAAACGAAAAATTCCCACGATGAAACTGGACGCCACTCCTCTGGGACAGCCGCTCTACCGCAAGTTGGGATTCGTGACCGAATATGAAGTTGCGCGATGGATTCTGAAGAGGTCACACGGCGCAATCGCAAATCGGCGCAATTCCGGCAAACTAACGTTGACCGAGATTCAACTGGAGCCTATCGTTCGATTCGATGAGGGAGTTTTCGGCGCGGATCGCAGCCCGTTGTTGGGTTCCCTGCGGGACATGTCGCCTGATCTCGCTATGGGCGTTTGGAGCGACGGCGCGCCACAGGGCTATTCATTCGGCCGGAGTGGATTATTTGCCGATCATCTCGGGCCCTGGGTAGCCAAGAGTTGGGCAGCCGCCGAACAACTGCTACAGGAATTCTTGGAGAACTCTTCCCGCGAAACGCTTATTGTGGACTGCTTGACCGCTAATGCTGTGGCAACGGAACTGTTACGCTCTTACCGTTTCGCTCCAGCCCGTCACTTGACCCGGATGTTTCGCGGTCCAAATACCCATCCGGGTGATCTCGAATCCCAATGCGCAATTGTTGGCCCCGAATTTGGATGAAATCCGCGTGCCATTCAAGTTAAGCTTCGCATCCGTCTTTCGGGGCGAGCACCAACCATAGGAGATAAATGATCGTTCGCGTGCTAGGCGATTCCTCAACGCGTGTGTATTACGGCTGGTGGATTGTTCTGGCCGCCTTCCTAAATCTTTTCTTCGTTGTGGGAATCATCTTCTATGGTTTCCCGGTTTTCTATCCTTTTTTCGTAGAATCGCTCGGCTTCAGCCGAGCCCAGGTCACCCAGGGATTTTTTCTCGGATTCCTGTTCGCCGGGCTTCCTTTTGGGGTTTTGGCGGGAACGCTGATCGACCGATTAGGCGCGCGATCCGTGATTCTTGTCGGAGTTGGTCTTGTCGGCATCCCCCTGCTGCTCATGGGTTGGATGACGCGTTTTTGGCAGTTCGAAATTTTGTGCATCGTGGAAGTGTTGGGCTATGTGCTCGCCGGGCCGATTCCGAACCAAGTGCTCGTCTCACGATGGTTTTCCAGGCGTCGCGGCCGGGCCATGGGATATGCCTACCTTGGCCTTGGGCTGGGAGGGGTGGTTGCGCCGCTGCTGATCAACTATCTCGCGCACACATTAGGTTGGCGCCATACCCTGCAATTGCTGGGCGCGGTGATTCTTCTTGTGCTTTTTCCGGTGGCGGTGTGGGTGACGCGTTCCATCCCCGAGAACCTTGACATCGATTCCGAACCAATCGCGGAAACGGAACTGACGCCGATGACGCTGAAAGGTTCCTCACCTCGGAGTTCATCGTCCGTCGGGGTCGCCGAAGCGGTTCGATCCGCAAGCTTTTGGCTCATACTCGCGGGATCGACTTTGGTGATCGGCGCGATCGGCGCCGTTATTCAGCACTTCATTCTCTTTCTGAAGGACGCGGGGTATTCGGCGACGGTCGCCGCGCGGTTCTCCACAACATTGCTTGCAGCAAGCCTGGGTGGGCGCGTGATTGTAGGCTATCTTGCCGATCGTTTTCGAAAAACACACATCATGACGTTTTTCTATTTTCTGATTGGAGCATCGGTATTCTTTCTCGTAAACGCGCCGTCATCTACTGTCTTGTGGACTTTCGCGATCATTTTTGGATTTTCGATGGGTGCTGACTATATGCTGATTCCGCTTGTAACTGCGGAATGTTTCGGCACTCCGGCGTTGGGCAAGCTCCTGGCTCTCATCATCATGGGCTACTCTATAGGTCAGTGGGCAGCTCCGTGGTTGGTCGGCAGAATCTTCGATGCGCGGCATAGCTATGACCTGGCATGGAAGATCATCGCGACCGCCGGAATACTTGGAGCGGCTGCCATTTATGCTATTCCATCGCCAGCCCGTTTGGCGAAGACGACATGATCCTACGACTCGGCGCGGTGAAAGACGTGCAACGGCTGCAGGAACATCTGCACGCCCTCGGGCTGACTATTCCTTGCGATCGTGAATTGATTGCCGGGCCGGAGTCTCCTCTGCGCTGGCCGCTGGAGCGCAGAGGATCCAAGTTCGGCAATCGCATCGCGGTGCAACCGATGGAAGGTTGGGACGGGCTGGCCGACGGCAATCCCAGCGAACACACCCTGCGTCGTTGGCAGCGATTCGGGAGCAGCGGCGCCAGCCTTATTTGGGGAGGCGAAGCCGTCGCCGTTTCTCATGAAGGCAGGGCCAATCCGAATCAACTCGTGATTGCGCCCCACACGCACGCGGGCTTGACGAAGTTGCGAGTGGTTTTGCTCGAGTCTTATCGAGAGACGACCGGGAGCGACCAACGGCCGCTTATTGGATTGCAGTTGACGCATTCAGGCCGCTACTGCCGTCCCAACGCGCACGATCGGCCGGAGCCGAAAATTCTTTATCACCATCCGATCCTCGACGCCAAACTTGGCTTGTCTTCGGGTTCACCTTTACTGACGGACGAACAGGTCGCACGCATCGTCGAGGACTTTCATCAAGCGGCGCGCGCCGCCCGGGATTTAGGCTTTGATTTCGTCGACATCAAGCACTGCCATGGGTATCTCGGCCACGAATTTCTCAGCGCGCACACTCGGCCCGGAAAATATGGTGGATCTTTCGAGAATCGCACGCGCTTCTTACGTGAAGTGGTGGAAGGCATTCGCTCGACAGCACCGGGACTGCAGATTGCCGTGCGTCTCTCCGCCTTTGATACGGTACCGTTCCAGCCCGATCCCGCGACGTCCTCGCCCGGGAAAATGGGGGTCGGAATCCCCGAGCCGCATGCGCATCTGATCCCGTATCGTTGGGGTTTTGGCGTGAGCCCGCTGACTCCCACGGAAATGGATTTGTCCGAGACGAAACAATTCTTAGCTCTACTTGAGGATCTCGATATCCGGCTCGTCAACCTCACTGCAGGCAGTCCCTACTACAATCCTCACATCCAACGACCGGCCTTTTATCCACCCTCTGATGGCTACCAACCACCCGAGAATCCTCTGGTTGGCGTTGCACGACAGATGGAGATGGCGCGAGAACTCAAATCCCGGTTTCCGCAGTTAATCATTGTGGGAACGGGGTACAGTTATCTTCAGGATTTTCTTCCTCACGTCGCGCAAGGGGCTCTGCGCGAAGGATGGGTGGACTTCATCGGCCTGGGCAGGATGATTTTGTCTTATCCCCAGCTTTTGCTCGATGCATCGGAAGGGCGAACGATTCAGCATCGACTGGTGTGCCGGACTTTCAGTGACTGCACAACTGCGCCGCGCAAAGGCTTGCCTTCCGGTTGCTATCCCTTGGACGAGCATTACAAACGGTCGGAGCTTGCCAAAAAACTGATATCAGCGAAGGCGGGGCGATCATGAACGCAGCATCTCCGTTCGATCGACCCAGAAGGCCTCGCAAAGTGTCGGGAATCGCGGCCGCGCTGCTTCCATTCGAGAGCGATGGTCGAGTAGCGGTCGGGGCGTTTCAGAAGCATCTTCGCGCGACGCAACAGGCGGGATTAGAAAACGCCGTGAATATGGACACGGGCTACGTTAATTTTCTGTCGGACGCAGAGAAAATGAAGGTTCTGGAGTGGACTCGGGAAGCCCTTGGTAACGATGTGCCCTTCGTCGCCGGCGCTTATATCGAGGGACAGACCGGCGACATTGTTGGACTCTATCGTCAACAAATGGACGCGATCATTGCGTTCGGCGGCACGCCGATTTTGTTTCAGACCAGCCGCCTTCATGGAAAACAGGGGAAGGAAAAAGCTCAGATTTACCGGGACACGTGCCGCGGCTATCCCGGCGTTATCGCCTTCGAACTGGGGCAAATGTTCGCGCCGAACGGAGAGATTTTTGACCTCGAAACATTCCTACGATTACTGGAGGTTCCGGAAATCCTGGGCATCAAACATTCTTCCCTCGATCGCCTGGTCGAGCTCGAACGTCTGACGCTCCGCGATATCCACCGGCCGGAGTTCCGCATTTACACCGGCAACGATCTGGGAATCAACATGATCGAATACGGGTCCGACTATCTTCTTGGTCTTGCGACCTTCGCGCCCGACAAATTCGCGGAGCGGGATCGGCTTTGGGAGACAGCCGACCCCCGGTATTTTGCTCTCGCGGATTCGCTTCAGCATTTAGGGAATGTGGCGTTTCGCGAACCCGTGCCCGCTTACAAACATTCGGCTGCCGTCTTCCTCCATCTGACCGGAAGAATCCCCAGCAATAGAACCCATCCGAAAAACCCGCAACGCCCAATCTGGGAGGAAGAAATGATCCGCGACTGCGTGCGACGCCTCGGCTAATAAACTCGGCGACCCGAAACCAAAGTCGTTCGAAGCGGTTGCCAAGACTTCTTGCGGCGCCAGCAATTCTCTTCAAATCATGGGGAACTCCCCTGGCCAGAAATGCGTACCATATGGCGTTGGGGGTGTGCATGAAAGACTTCGCCGGCAACCTTCGTTACGCGCTGCGGCAATTCCGACTTGCTCCGGTGTTTACCGCGACAGCCATTCTCACGCTAGCTTTAGGCATCGGCGGGACTACCGCCATTTTCTCCTTGATCCACGCGGTGATGCTGAAGTCTTTGCCGGTATCTGATCCGGGCAGCCTCTACCGGGTTGGCGAGGGCGACGACTGTTGCGTCGAAGGCGGTCCCCAGGATACGTGGGGCATGTTTTCCCTGCCGCTATTCGAACGGCTCAAGAAAGAAACATCAGAATTTGAGGAGGTTACCGCATTTCAGGCCGGGCGTGGCAGGATGAGCGTAAGGCACCAGGGCAAGGAAAGTGCGGCACGTCCACTGCGTTCGGAGTTCGTGGACGGCCATTATTTCTCCACTTTGGGCGTCGGAGCGTTCTACGGACGGGTGCTGACTCCGGAGGATGACCGGCCGGGCGCTCCACCAGCGCTGGTGATCAGCCATCGCGCCTGGCAGATCACTTATGGCGCCGATCCGTCCATCGTCGGGTCCACGCTGGTCGTCGAAGGCCATCCATTCACGGTGATCGGGATTGCGCCCGCGGGCTTTTTTGGAGAAACCCTGGAAAGCGATCCACCCGATATTTGGGTTCCGGTCCAACAGGAACCCATGATCGTAGCTGAGGGCAGCTTGCTGCACCAGCCCATCTCCGCGTGGCTGCGAATGATCGGGCGGTTGCGGCCAGGGGCGTCGACGGCGGGAATGTCGCCCCGCCTCACGGGTGTTCTACGCCAGTGGATGCAATACGATTCCGGCTATCCTGCGAACTGGATGCCGGAGGTCATCCGCTTGCTGCCGAAGCAAATGCTAAACGTGGTGCCGGCTGGCGCGGGAGTGGCCGTGATGAAGGAAGAATATGGCCGGAGCCTGCGAATCCTGTTAACGGTGTGCGGTCTGGTGCTGCTCATTGCGTGTTCTAACGTTGCGAACTTGCTGCTGGCCCGCGGGGTGGCGCGGCGAGGCCAAACCGCAGTGCGCATGGCCGTGGGAGCCACGCCGATGCAAATCGTGTGGCAGGCATTGCTGGAGAGTGTGCTGCTTGCGATCGGAGGAGCGGTGGTCGGGCTGCTGGTGGCAATGGCAGCGGCGCGATTATTGTTGGCGCTGGCCTTCCACAGCGCCCATTTCCTGCCGATCAGCTCGGCACCATCGCTCGCGATGCTGGGATTTGCATTTTTGCTGGCTCTGGTCACGGGAATTATTTTCGGGGCAGCCCCCGCGTGGCTTGCCACACGCACCGATCCTGCCGAAGCGCTGCACGGGTCGGGACGTGGAAACAGCGACCGATCATCCTTCGCCCGGAAGGCATTGCTGGTCGTGCAAGCCACGCTCTCGGTTGTGCTGGTAGCCGGTGCGACGATGCTCGGCCGTAGCTTGAACAAGCTGCAGCACCAGGATTTCGGCTATGCGGTGCAAGGTCGCGTCGTTGTGGACATGAACAATCCATCGGCCAGTTATACTCAGCCGCAGTTAATCGCTATGTATCGCCGCCTGGAAGACGAACTTAATCGTATTCCGGGGGTGCAGGGCTCTGGCTTGGCGCTTTATAACCCGCTCACGGATAACTGGGGTGAACTCGTCTTCGTTGCGGGACATGCGCCGGCTAAGCTGAATGAAGACAGTGGCGCCTCCTGGGACCGCGTGAGTGCCAACTACCTTCAGAATTTTGATATATCGATCGTACGCGGGCGAGCCTTTACCCCCGCCGACAATGAAACCGCCGCGCCCGTGGCCATCGTTAACGAAACTTTTGTGAAGCGCTTCTTCAAGGCCGGCGAAGATCCGGTCGAGCAGCACTTTGGTTTGGACTATCCGGAAAATGCAGCGAACTTCCGTATCGTGGGCGTTGCCCGTGATGCAAAGTTTGCCGGCTTCGCCTTGAACAAGCCAGCGCGTCCCATGTTCTTCGTGCCGTTGACGCAAACGGTCGATTACCCCCAAGAGTTGATGAAGAAGATCGAACTGCGCTCGCATTTCATCGGCGGCATCATGCTCAAAACCAATTTGCGCCCCGGCGCACTAGAGCCGTTGCTCACGCAGAAGCTCGCGGAGATGGATCCTAACCTTACCTTTAACAGCATCCGGACCATGCAGCAGCAGGTGGAACTTTCCTTCGATCAGGAACGCGCCGTTGCGAGCCTGGCGGCACTGTTCGGAATTGTGGCGTTAGTGCTCGCCGCGGTGGGACTTTACGGCGTCACGGCCTACTCGGTGGCGCAAAAAACCAACGAGATCGGCATCCGCATGGCCCTTGGCGCGGATCGTGCCAGCGTGGTGCGCCTGGTGCTCGGTGGCGCCTTCATTCGCGTGGTAGTTGGATTAATCTTGGGGCTGCCCCTGGCGATTGGTGCCGGCAAATTGTTATCCGCTCAGTTGTACGGGGTGTCCTGGTGGGACCCACCGGCATTGACCGTCGCGACCTGCGCGCTGGTCATGTGTTCATTTATCGCGGCAATGATTCCGGCAAACCGTGCCGCATCGATTTCACCAATGAGCGCACTGAGAATCGAATAATCGCGACGCAGATGCCAAGGTGGCCCACGTTCCGTCGCCGGTGCAGTGTAGCTTCGCACTTATTCACACGGGTCAGTGATGGCTGTTGCTTGACGCGGTTTCTCCCGTCACAATAGTGACTCCCGTTCCCCTCCGCCCTCGAGGGTTTATGTTCTTTCGTTCGATCGACCAGGTTCGACGCTTCTTCAAAATTCTAGGCGGCTTCACGCTGTTGCTTCTCGGCGCCGTGATGGTGTTCACACCTGGCCCGGGATGGCCGGTGATTTTTCTTGGCCTGACGTTGTTGGCGGCGGAGTTTGTGTGGGCCAAGCGGTTAGTGGATCGGATGAAACACGAAGGCAACCGGCTAAAAGACACGGTCCTGAAGTTTGGCAAAACCGATTCGGCCTGAGAAAATCTCTTCATGCAAACTGAATGGCAGGGGAAGTGGGCTCTTGTGACCGGAGCCAGCGCAGGCATTGGTCTGGAGCTCGCCACGCAATTGGCCGCGGGCGGCACGCATCTCGTCCTGACAGCGCGCCGGCGCGACCGGATTGAAGCGCTCGCCGTCAAATTGAAAGCGTCGCACAGGATCCAGGTTGAAAGTTTTGTTGCCGACCTCACGCAGACCGATGCGCCGGAAAAGATCTACGCCTTCACAAAGGAAAGAGGGCTGGCGATCGATCTGCTGATCAACAATGCCGGCTTCGGTCAATATGGCGAGCTGCCGACAGTGGAGACCCAACGGCTTCTGGACATGGTGCAGGTCAACTGTGCAGCCGTCGTCCACATGACCCGTCTCTTTCTACCCGATATGATCGCCCGTGGCCATGGCGACGTGCTCATCCTGGCTTCCACGGCTTCCTTCCAGGCCGTTCCCTATATCAGCACCTACGCCGCAACCAAGGCCTTCGATCTTTTGTTCGCCGAGGGTCTTGCGGAGGAGATGAAAACACACGGCATCCGCGTCTGCGCTCTGTGCCCAGGATCGACGGAGTCCGAGTTTCACGCTGTGGCCGGACAAGAGCAAGTGGGCGCCAAACACGCGCAGGAAACGGCTGAAAAGGTGGCCCGAACCGGCCTGGAAGCACTGGCGGCAGGTAAGAGTTACATCATTTCTGGCCTGGGCAACTACCTTGGGGCGCAATCCCAGCGAATCGTCCCGCGCCGGGTTGTTACCCGGATCGCCGCGGGCATGTTTCGGCCAGGTAAAGGGCATTGACCCCAGGGGCTATCAGCGAGATTGTTGAAACTCTTAGCAACGCTACCGTGTTTCATCTGCAGGGCAACCTGCGGTCCAAAACCGCCTATGACCTGGGAACTTTTTCGCGCGGTCCAGGGAAATACCCTAGAAAGCGGGCGTCATACCAGGAGAGATGCAGATCGATTTACAGGACAGGGATGACGCGCTGCTGAAGCGCTCGGCTAAAGGGGACGAAGGTGCCTTCGCTGAGCTCTACCGCCGTCACCAGGCGCCGCTGTTTCGGTTTGCCGTACGTATGACCGGTAGCACCTGGGCAGCGGAAGAGATTGTGCAAGATGTCTTTATGATGCTGGTACGAGAGCCAAAGAAATATGACGTCACCCGGGGAACGCTCGGCGCCTTTCTCTACGGCGTGGCGCGCAACCGCATTATGAAGCATCTGGAACGCGCACCCAGGAACTTTTCGCTCGATGAAGCGGGCGAGTCTGGCCGTGAAGTCCATCCGCAGCTTCAAGAGCAGATGACGCCTGCGCGGTGGGCGGAACTTCGCGAACGCCGGGAACAAGTTCGCTCCGCGGTGCTGGAATTGCCGCCGGAGTTTAGGGAAGCTGTGGTTCTTTGCGAACTGGAAGAAATGAGTTACGACGAGGCCGCACGCACGCTGGATTGTCCGGTGGGAACGATCCGTTCCCGCCTGCATCGTGGCCGCGCGTTGCTGCTTGCGAAGCTGGAAATACTGCGCGAAGTACCGAAACGCGCTAACGCAGGCCGCGGATGAATTTTGCCGGAGAGATACGAATGAATTGTGAAGAATTTGCGACTGCGGGGCTCGATCTCGGTTCGGCTGGAATAGACAGCATGGTACAAAGGGCCGCTCGCGAGCATTTGCGCGAATGTCCCCATTGCTCGGCGCTGCACGAAAACTGGTTGTCTTTGCGCGAAGATCTGCGCGTTCTTGGCGCGGAGACAGCGGGACTGGAAGCTCCAGCGCGCGTAGAAATGCGCTTGCGGCAGGAATTTCGCACCAAACACAAAACCGTCAAGACGCAGCGAACGGCGCTGGTTCTGGGTTGGAGCGTGGCCGCAGCTGTGGCTCTGTTCTTCGCCGTGACCTGGGCGAATTGGTACATGCACCGAGGGCCGAGCCTTGCGAACAAAACGCAACCTGCGCTGGTACATACACCCGCGACCAAGGAAAATACGGGACCGTCGTCGAAAGTCAGCGCGCCTGCAGGATCCGAACTGAATGATGTCATCGTGGCATCGAACGGCTCTGGTGACTTCACCCTTCTACCGGGCAGCATGCCCCCGGCGCCGGAAGACGCAACGGTCGTGCGCGTCCAGATGCAGCGCGCTGCATTGGGGGCGCTTGGCTTGACGGTGAATGAAGAACATGCCGGCGATTGGATTCAAGTGGATTTGCTGGTTGGCGATGATGGGCTGCCGCAGGCGGTGCGCTTACCGCAGACTTCCGCGGAGACCAGTAATTGATTTGTGCAGCGGGGCTGCAGAGCGGAAATGGGGAGAATGGCGATGAGAAATAAACGGAATTATCTTTTGGCAAGTACGGCGCTCTTGTTGAGCGCGTTCGTGCTGCATGCGCAGGAACCAGCAGCAGCTCCGCCTCCGCCGCCGGATGAATTTCCAGGCGGTCCCGTCGGACCGCGCATGGAGATTCTGGGATTCGGCGAAATGCACCCGGGCAAAGTTGTGACGGGCGCTCCGTATAGCGCGGTGGCCGTTACAGAATCTAAGCAGACTCTCGCTGATGGCAACGTCATTGACCGTAAGGTTCAGTCAAATGTTTATCGCGATAGCCAAGGGCGTACGCGCCGCGAAACCACTTTTACCGGTGTCGGGCCATTAGCCGCTTCGCCGCGTTCGATGGTAACCATTCACGACCCGGTGGCCTCTGCCGCTTACGTGCTGCACGCAGACACAAAAGTGGCCGAGCAACTGCCCGTGCCGCCAGCCAGGGCCAACAACTCCGGGAACTTGCAGAGCAGATTTGAAGCTCATTTCCAGCAGGAAATTGCCGACGGCACGCTGAAGAAAGAAGATTTGGGAACGCAGCCGATCAACGGCGTCAGTGCCCAGGGTACGCGGTATACGCGCATTATTCCTGCCGGGCAGATCGGCAACTCCAATCCCATCACCGTGGTGAATGAGCGATGGTATTCACCCGAGTTGCAACTGGTGGTGAAAATCGTGCGCAACGATCCCCGGCTTGGGCAAGTCACTTACACCCTTACCAATGTTCAGCGCACCGAACCGGCGGCTTCGCTTTTTACAGTGCCGTCGGACTATACGGTGAAACAGGCTACAATGCGGCCCCATGCTCGGCGTGGTCCAGGAGGTCCTCCGCCTGCGAGCGCAGATGCAATGGCTCCGCCTCCGGCCGACTAGATTTTAGTTACAACGATCTTCTCTCCTGAAGACGGCGCGCCCTTTCTGCAGCAACCCCCATTTCTGCAGGGAGGGCGTTGTCGTGTCTGGACGATGCCATTCCCGAAGTGTCCACGCTGCGTTAGAATCCCGGTAATGACCGAGAATGAGCTGATCGCGCAACTTCGCGGCGAGGGTTTTTCGCACACGTATGTCTGGGAAGATGGACCTCACATGCGTTATGGCGGCCATACACACGCTGTCGAAACCGCTCACATTATTCTTAGCGGTGAATTGACGCTCACCATAGACGGAGAATCGAAAACATATCATGCTAGTGATCGCTGTGATGTCCCGGCAAATGCGCTTCACTCCGCAAAAATGGGACCGCGCGGTTGCCGCTATCTTATCGGCGAGCGCTGAGGCCAATCGCTGGGTAGGCGGTTTAACTAGGACTTCTCGATCGCACGGTCGAGAAGTTCGACCACGTGTAGCACTTCCTGACCGGTCTTGTGTATTTCGGCTCCCGCCCGCAGTTGCAACAAGCATCCGGGGTTCGCGGTTGCGATCACGCCAGCCCGCGTCTTCCTCGCATGCTCCATCTTTTCGCCTAACAGTTCCAGCGACGCTTCGGTCTGTGTGACGTTGTAGACGCCGGCCGATCCGCAACAAATATCCGAATAGGGTAATTCCACAAATTCCACGCCTGGAATAGCCTGTAACAACTGACGCGGAGCTTCTCGCACTTTCTGGCCGTGAAGCAGATGGCAGGAATCCTGGTAAGTCACGCGCTGAGGCATCTGCTTCAACCGCGCCGACAGCCCCAATTGCGCAAGGAATTCGGTGACATCCTTAACCTTGGACTGGAATGCCGCTGCCAACGCATGCTCCGGCTCCTCTGGCGAAAACAGCTGGTCGTACTCTTTCAATGTTGAACCGCAGCCCGCCGCATTCGTGACAATCGCGTCAAATTCCTTAATGGCGAATGCCTGGAGATTCTTTCGCGCCAGTTCTCTCGCCGCTTCCCGCATGCCAGCGTGAGCTGCGAGCGCCCCGCAGCAGAATTGCCCGTCGGGCACCACCACCTCGCAACCGTTTGCCGTGAGCACGCGGATCGTCACTTCATTGAGCTTGCTGAAGGCAACGTTCGCAATGCATCCCGCAAAAAAGGCAACCCGCCCTCGTCGCGGTCCTCGTGCAGCGAAAGTCTTGCCCAACTCGCCGAAGAAGAATCGGTCGTCAATTCGTGGCAGCAGCCGTTCTCGTTGCGCGAGGCCTAACACCTTCAAAATGCCTGTACCGCGTGCAATCGACTGCAGGCCCGAGCGTTGATAGAAACGCAGCAGCTTCGCTGTTGTCGCAATGCGTCTCGGAAATGGCAGCAACCGTTCGAAAACAAAGTGGCGCGCTGTACGTGCGAACCATGGTCGCTGGTATTCCGCTTCGATTCGCGCTCGCGCATGTTCCACCAATTTTCCGTATTCTACACCGGAAGGGCACGCAGTTTCGCACGAGCGGCAATCCAGGCATTTATCGATGTGATCCACGAATCCGCTCGAGAGTGGCGAGTGTCCTTCATTCACCAGAATCATCTGGCGGATACGCCCCCGCGGCGAATCGGCTTCCAACTGCCACAAGCGGTATGTCGGGCAATGGTTTAAGCAAAGCCCGCAGTGCACGCATCGTGCGTAGTCCTCGTAAACTGGACTTGTTCCGGGAATAGTTTTCGCGGCCGCCAAGCCTAGATTCCTCCCACCACACGACCGGGTGCAAACACGCCGGATGGATCGAAGGCCTGCTTCACGCGTTGCTGCATGGCGAGATCAATCTCGATCGCGCCGTGTTCGGCTGCCAACATCTGTTTGATTGCCAGAGGCGCGTGCAACAATGTGGCATAGCCTTTCTCCGCATGCGCAAGAGCGTTGGCTCCTGCCGCGATTTTCGCTAAGGCCGCGATGGCCGTCTCGTCAGAGTCCTGCGCAAGCGCAGTGAAATAAACAATGCCCGCGCTCCGCACCAGAAGCGCAGCATTCAGAGCAACTTCTTCCGCAATTTGCGAGAGCGCGACCAACATTTGCACGTTCAACTTCGGCAACGCCAGCCGGCAGACCACATTCGCTGCGGAGGCCCAGCGCAACCATTCGAAAGATTCGCGCAGCATCCCGCCGACGGCTTCCTCTTCCGCATTTTCGAGCGACCGGCTGAGGCCCGCCTCCAAACCTCGCGTGATTGTCTTTAGCTCTTCAGCGATCCTCTGCACCACTTTCTCGCTTCCTTCGAAAGAGGCGTAGACGAACCACTGCTCGCGTTCCAGTTCCAGTGGCGAGGCCTCCCCAGACCTTTGCAGGATCGCCCGAATCATCACAGCAGCCCTTGGACTCAACACTTCCAGATTCGCCAGAGGCAACCCGGCTTTTTCGACGGCGCTACGGTATTCCAGCGCAGCTTGCGGTTTCTCAAAACCGGCAAGATGGCCGCCAAACGCCGGCGCTAGCGGAAATGTTCTGAAGTTCAAGCGTGTAATAATACCCAGCGTTCCCAGAGACCCGATCAGCAACTTATGCAGGTCGTATCCCGTGACGTTTTTCACAACGCGCCCGCCGCTTTTGCACAGTTGCCCGGTGCCATCCACAAATTCCGCGCCAATCAGGAAATCGCGCGCGGAACCATATTGCTGTCGTACCGCCGAATCAATTCCGGAGGCGATTGTTCCACCAACCGTCGCGCTTTCGAAACAAGGAACGGCCAGGGGCAAGAATTGCCCCCGCTGCTTCAAATGCATTTCCAATTCGCGCAGCGGCATTCCCGCATCGACGCTCAGCGTCAAATCACCTGCGTCGAAATGCGCGATGCCGTGCAAGCCAGTCATATCCATCGCGACGTCGTAGCGTTCCGGTGGCAGCCCTAATTCGCACTTACTCCTCGAGCCAAGCGGCAGGACAGCGAGTTTCTCCGCCAAAGCAAAGCGCACTACCTCTGCGGCCTCTTCCGGCGAAGCCGGGCGCACGATCGCGCTGGGCACCAGGCGATCGACCGCATAGGCCTCCAGCTCTTCCGTTGCAGATAGAACGCGTTTCGGTCCGATGGTTTCGGCTAACCGTCCCGCCACATCGACCGTCGCGGTCATAGTGTTGTGCCCACCGCTTCCTTTTTCCTGATGCGAATCTCGCCGCAGCCTTTGCTCAGCGGAAAAATCTTTCCTGGATTCAGCGAAGAATCCGGATTGAAGGCGTCATGCACCCGGCGCATCAGCGCAAAATCGGCATCACTGAACAACAGCCCCATCAGCTCGTTTTTCTCCATGCCAACGCCGTGCTCTCCGGTGAGCGCGCCGCCCATCTCCACGCATGCGCGAATGACTTCCCTGGAAGCGTTGATCGCATTTTCGAATTGTTTCGCGTCTCTGGGGTCGTAGAGAACGATTGGATGCAAATTCCCATCGCCAGCATGAAAAATATTGCCGATGTTGAATCCATACTTCTTTCCGATTTCCTTGATTCGCTCGAGGGCCAACGGCAATTTTGATCGCGGAATCACTCCGTCCAGGACGTAGTTGCTCGGCGCCACTCTTCCCAGCGCGCCGAATGCATTTTTGCGTCCCTTCCATAGCAAATCGCGTTCGCGGTCGTCTTTCGCCAGCCGCACTTCACGCGAGTGACACTGTTTGCACACCAATTCAATGGCAGCCGCCTGTCCGTCCACGGCTTCGCGTAATCCTTCCACTTCCAACAGCAACACAGCGCCGCTGTCCCGCGGATAACCGGCATGGACATAATCTTCCACAACGCGCAGGGTCCACCCGTCCAGCATTTCGCAGGCTGCCGGTGTGATTCCGTTCGCCGTAATTTCCACCACCGCCTGGCAGGCATCTTCAATCGTTTCGAAAATCGCCAGCAATGTTTTCACGGCTTCCGGCCTGCGCGCCAGCTTCACGGTAATCTCGGTTACCAGGGCCAGCGTCCCTTCGCTGCCAACGAACAGTCCGCATAGGTCGTATCCTGGAGCATCCCCGTTTTTGCTGCCGACCCGGACAATTCCGCCATCCGGGAGCACCAATTGCAGTGCGGCAATGTGGTTCGCGGTCACTCCGTAGGCCAGCGTGTGGGGTCCGCCAGCATTCTCTGCCACATTGCCACCGATCGTGCACGATTTTGCGCTGGAAGGATCTGGCGCGAAGTACAAACCCGCGTGCTCAACGGCCCGCGTAATATCCAGATTAACCACTCCCGGTTGTACCACTGCTCGCCGGCCCTCCAAATCAATATCAAGAATTTTGTTCATGCGCGCGAAGACAATCATCACTCCGCCGCCACGCGCCAGCGCCCCGCCGGAAAGTCCCGTACCCGCGCCACGGCCAACCACCGGAACTTCATGGCGCGCTGCCAGTTTCACAATCCCCGACACTTCCTCCGTTGTATGCGGAAAAACAATGAGGTCCGGCCTGGCCTTCTCGACCGAACCGTCGAACTCGTACAGCAACAGATCTTCCGGCCGGTCCAAAACATTCTTCGCGCCCAGAAGCGATGTCATTTCACGAAACAAAGCGTAATGAATCGGTGCCGTCGACGGGTTCACAACTTCACTATAGTGACGTGAGCCACAACGTGGCAAGGCCTTAGGCCGATTCGTTCTTTAGCTATGTTAGTGTAGAGACCCAGCACAAGTCAGAGGCCACGAATGCTGAAACCGAAAGTCTTTTCGACTCATCCCTTATTCGAAGACGCGAGAAAAATACTCGACGGAAATTGCGATATCCAGTATTGGGCCGACGCGGAGAGGCCTCCGCGGGATGAAGTTTTGCGTCGCGTGAAAGACAAGGAGGGTCTGATTTGCCTGCTTACCGAAAAAATCAATGAAGAATTTCTCCGCGGGGCTCCCAAGCTTCGTATCGTGTCCAACGTTGCCGTGGGATTCGACAATATTGATCTGGAAGCTTGCACGAAGCGCGGTGTCGTCGCCACCAACACTCCCGGCGTTCTTGATGAAACCACCGCTGATTTTGCATGGACGCTGCTGCTGGCTGTCGCTCGTCGGCTGGGCGAGGGAGAACTACTCGCTCGCTCCGGCAACTGGAAAGGCTGGAATTTGGACCAGCTCTGCGGTGCGGATGTGTGGGGGAAAACACTGGGCATCGTGGGTTTCGGCCGCATTGGCCGAGCCGTGGCGCGCCGCGCCTCCGGTTTCCAGATGAAGGTGATTTACACAGATGCAGTTCGTGCTTCGGAGGAAGCTGAAAAATCCGTGAGCGCGGAATTTCGCGACATGAACGGCCTCCTTGCCGATTCCGATTTCATCAGCCTCCACGTGCCGCTGCTGCCAGACACGCGCGGCTTGTTCGATGCGCCAAAATTCTATCGCATGAAGCCGACTGCCTTTCTCATCAACACTTCTCGCGGTCCGGTGGTCGATGAGGCCGCACTGGTCGCGGCCCTCGAGGGCAAGAAAATCGCCGGGGCCGCTCTTGATGTATATGAAAACGAACCGTTCATCCATCCTGGCCTCAAGCGACCCAACGTGGTGCTCGCTCCGCATCTGGCCTCTGCCTCATTGGAAACGCGCTCCAAAATGGCGGTGATGGCGGCGAACAATATGGTTGCGCTGTTCAAAGGTCAGCGTCCGCCCAACATGCTGAACCCGGACATTTTTAAGAAACAGTGACATTGGCGGTCGTCGCCGTTTCGTTTAGAAGATTTTCTGCCATGCCATCCAGAAAACAGATTGCCCGCGAAATTTTCCGCCAAACACTGGCTTCCATTGATATCCCCGCCGTCATGGAACGAAAGCTGGTAGTTGACCGCTCGCGGCTGGTTCTGTCGTCCACCATAATCGAGTTATCCGCGATTTCGCGCGTCGTCGTTATTGCCATTGGTAAAGCTGCCCATGCGATGGCGAATGGCCTCTGCTCAATTCTTCCCAATGGTACTTCGCTTACTGGTGTGGTCGCTGCTCCCACCAGTCCCGCGGCGCCAATTCCAGGCCTGAAATATTTCGTTTCCGGACATCCCCTGCCCGATATCGAAAGCTTGCGTGCGGCGGAAGCTATCCTGGGCGTTCTACGAACCTGCAACAAACACACCTTGGTATTTTTTCTTCTTTCCGGCGGCGGATCCGCTCTCGTCGAGCTTCCTCTCCATTCCGCTCTGAGCCTGGAAGACGTTCAGGCCGTTCACCGCGCTCTGGTTACCTGCGGCGCACCCATTGATGCGATGAACACGGTGCGTCGGCATCTCTCGGCTGTGAAAGGCGGGCGCCTTTCCCTGGCGGCTGCATCCGCACAGAAAATCACCCTGGCTGTTACCGACGTTCCGCTGGGAAAAGAAGCCGCGCTCGCTTCGGGTCCCACGCTCCCCGACCCGACGCGCGTCGCGGACGTCCAACGCATTCTTAAAGAGTACGATTTGCCGAAGCGTTTTCCCATGTCGCTGCAACGCTGGCTTGAGGCGGGCCTCATGCCCGAGACGCCAAAGCCTGGACATGAGGCCTTCGCCAATGCTTGCTTCGAGATTCTGCTCGGGCTGGACGATCTGTTTCATGCCGCGCATCATGCCGCGGAAGCTCACGGATATTGCTGCTTCTGCGATAATTCCACCGACGATTGGCCCCTAGAACAAGCCGCTGAATATTTGCTGACTCAATTGGAGGCCTGGCAGAGTGAAAATCCGGGACAACGTGTTGCCGTTGTCGCCGACGGAGAAGTGAGTTCTCCAGTGACCGGGAACGGCGTTGGCGGCCGAAACTCTGCCTTCGTTCTGGCCTGTGCGGAGAAAATTGCCGGTCGCAAAATCACGGTGCTCAGCGCGGGGACGGACGGAATCGACGGCAACAGCCCAGGCGCCGGCGCCATAGCCGATGGCGAAACGCTCGCTCGCGCGTTTGATCTAGGCGTGGATCCACGCGCCAGCTTTCGCGAGAGTGACGCTTACACTTTTTTCGCCAAGCTCGACGACACCCTCATCACTGGCCCAACGGGCAACAATCTTCGCGACCTGCGTGTCCTTCTCGCTGAACCGTAGCCTTACGGTTTTGGAGCGGCGGGAAGTCGAGATTCAATCGTTTTTAGCCGCTCGTTCATTTCCTCTACTAACTGTTCCAGGTGGCTGAGCCGCTGGTCCTCGCCAGGTTTGGCTGCCGCAGCCGGCTGGGGACCTTCGTCGCCTATTGCCGTCCGCACACCCGGGCTGCCCTTCCCTGGATTCTTCAGATGTTCAATCTGCATCTTAATCATTGGCGCCATTTCGATGCTCAAGTCGTTGCTCTTCAGCAGTGCTTCCAAAGCCGGTACGGCGGTAGCGTCACCGCGCGAACCGAGGGCGAAAATCGACGCCATTCGAATTGGAAAATGCGGCTCGTCCAAATAGCTGGCGATCTGATTGGTGATGTCCTTATTCTCTTTCTGCAGCCGTGCCAGGCTGGCGATAGCCGCTTGCCGCGAAGGAATTTCCTTGCCGGGCACCGCCCATTCACGCAGCAGAGGCACTGCCTTGTCATCTCCCAGAGGACCGAGTCCACGCAAGGCCGCATTTCGCAGGAAGCCGTCCGGAGAATCGCCGTTCACGGCCGCGGTCAAAATCTCATATGCGTGCGGCGTCTTCATCCGGCCAAGCGCTCCCAACGCCGCTGCGCGGGCGCGATACGAAGAATCGTCCTTCGCGATCGATTCCAGCTTTGCGGTAATTTCTGGCGTCTCCTTGAACGAACCGAGTGCCTGCACGACGGCCGCCCGCAACTCTGCTTCTTTCACCTCGTCGAGCGCGCCCAGCAATTGCTTCGCTGCCGCCGGGTTATTTAATTCGCCCAGCGATTCCGCGGCAATTTGCCGCACACCCAGCGCCTTATCGCTGCGCAGTGCCCCGCCCAGAGCAGCGGCTGCATCGTCGTCTGCCTTGAGCTTGCCCAGTTCCACCGCTGCATCCGCGCGATCCGCCAGTTCTCCGGCGTTTTTCAGCTGGTAGAGCAGCTCTTTTTTGTCTTTCTTGAACTCCATAGACTTTAGGACCTGATTGCCCTTATCAAAGAGCACCATCCGCGGCGCGGATTCCGACGGAAACGTAAATGTTTCCTCGGCCTTCGACACCATCACGGGATACAGTTTCGGCCCAGTGCCATTCGTGATTTCCACGTCTACCGGCACATGGAACAATCCCACGCGTCCCTCCACCTGCTGAGTCTGCTTCACTGTCAAAGCCACCTGCTTCTTGGCCGCATCGTAGCTGTAGCTGACATCAAACTTCGGCGCGCCCGCTCCGTATACCCACTGATCGAAGAACCGATCGACGTTAGTGTGCGAGGATTCCTCGATCGCCTTGATCAAATCCGCGGTCACTACGCTTTTCCCGCGATTCACCTCCAGGTAATGCTTCAACCCCGCGTAGAACGCATCCTCCCCCAACTGGTGCCGCAGCATGTACAACACCCAACCACCTTTGTTGTATACGTTCTGATCAAACTCGCTCGAGTCATCAAAATCGCGGCGCACGATCGGCCGAGGATACAAGTTCCGTTGCTGAAACCAACTCCGCGAGGCGTTCCAGCGATCGTAATCCGCTTCGTCCTTCCCGTAATGCGCTTCTATCCACACCGCCTCCAGGAACGTGGCAAAACCTTCGTTCAACCAGATGTTTCCCCAGTCCTTCGTGGTCACCAGGTCGCCGAACCACTGGTGCCCCAGCTCATGCGAGATCAATCCGTCTTCATCCATGGGATATTCGGGCACCAGCTTTGGGTTTCGCAGCGAACTCGCCGTGTTTGTCGTGGCACTGGAGTTTTCCATTCCGCCAGCCACGAAATCGTCCACCATCGCCTGCGCGTATTTTTCCCACGGATAATCCACGCCGAGTTTCTTGCTGAATAATTCGATCATGGCCGGCGTCCGTCCATAATTCACGGTCAAGCGGTCCCCGCGATCCTTCGGCGCGTAATAGGTCACCGGCATGTTCCGCCAGCTATCCTTTACTTCCGCGAATTCGCCGGCCACTATCGTGAAAAGGTACGTGGAACTCGGCTGAGACTCCCGCCAGGTCCACGTCTTCATGCCGTTGCCAGCATCGGCGGTGCTGACCAGCTTGCCGTTCGAAACCGTTTGCCAATCGGCAGGAACCGTCAGAATTGTTTCCGTGGTCAGGCGGTCGTTCGGATAATCATAGGTCGGAAGGTAGTAGCGCGTGTCTTCCGATTCGCCCTGCGACCACACCTGTTTCGGCCGGTGGGGATAATCCTTGTCCGGCAAAATGAAGTACAGACCCTTAGTCGGCTTGCCTTCGTATTTGATTTCAATTTCGTACTTTTCGCCGATCTTGCCGGGCTTGGGCAAATCCACAATCAACTTGGTCTCTGTGGTGGAGAATTTTGCTGCACCCTTGTTGATCGTCACGCTTTCAATCTGCAAGCCCACGGAATCGAAGGAGATGTTTTCGAGGCCTTCGCGGAGGGGCGAAACGGTGTGGGTCACGTCGCCGATCACCTTCTTCTGGACGAGGTCGAAGTGCAACGACACTTTCGAATGCTGCAGATCATAGTCTTTGCTCCGAGCGTATGGTTCGTCCGCGCGCACAACGACCGCGCTGCAGAACAGCAGCGCTGCATAAAGAACAAGCTTCAAGAACACCGCCAGACGTCGCCCCACCGTTACATTGCTCATTCGTTCCTCTCTTTTTCCGATCTAATAGAAAACCTGGTCCGGGATGCACAGTTCCAACAACACAAGCTACAACAAACTCCGCGTCGTTCCTCCGTCCACCGCCAAAGAAACTCCATTCACATAACCGGCGCGCTCTGAGGCCAGAAACGCCACCACACTCGCAAACTCTTCCGGCGTTCCCAAGCGCCCCGCGGGAATCAGTTTTTTCCACCCCGCGAACACTTCTTCGGCGGTTGCACCGCTGCGTGCCCCCATCATTGCCGCCAGATCGTCCAGCCGTTCCGTCCGCGTGTAACCGGGGCACACATTGTTCACGGTAATTCCATAAGCCGCATACTCGTTGGCCAAGGTCCGCACCAGGCCCGTCACTCCCGCGCGCAACGCATTGGAAAGCAATAATCCCTCAACCGGCTGTTTTACGGAGTACGAGGTGATTGTCAGAAAACGGCCCCAACTGTTTTTCTGCATTCGCGGCAACACCGCCTGCGCAAAATGCACTGCGCTCATCAACAGCTGTTCCGTCCAGACCTGCCAATCTTGGTTGGTTGTGGCCGCAAATAACTTAGACGGAGGTCCACCGGTATTCGTAACGCAAATGTCCACCCTTCCAAAGCGATCTTCTGCCGCCGCTACGAATTCTGTAACCGCCGCCGAATCACCTACATTCAACGCGCGCCAGAAGACCTCGCGTCCGCCCACTTTGCGAACTTGTGCCGCAGCCTTTTCGAGTTCCGTGGGATTCCGCGAACAAATGGCCACCTCGGCGCCTTCGCGGGCCAATTCTTCGGCCACCGCCCGGCCCAGTCCCTTGCTTGCCGCAGCCACAATCGCCACTCGCCCACGCAGCCCTAGATCCATCAAGCCTCCACTCCAAAGTGTCGATAATCTCGCGCCAAGTCATATCAGGTCAAATTCATCGGTGCCCACGATGCTCAGCGGTATTCGCAAGTAAAATAGTTTGCACGCCGAGGCCTGCCGCACTAAGATTTGCCGTTAAGAGGCCATCGTTCCACTATTCGAAAACCCTCGGGAGGTAAGTATGATGTCCACACGGATTCTTACTGCCTTGTTGTTGCTCCTTGCTTTTTTCGCACCCGTTTGCCAGGCACAACTCGGCAAGAACGTCTCAATCCCAGCCGGATCGGATGCGGATCATCAGCTCAGCGCGATTAACGCCGCCGACCCTTCTCAGAAGCTCGCTCTGATCGACGATTTTTCCAGAGCGAACCCGACTGGCGATTTTCAGATCGTTGCGGAGGAGCAGTATGTGAATTACTACATCAATGGCAAACAATACGACAAAGCCTTCGAATACGGCGACAAGCTTTTCGCCCTGGATCCTGACAACTACACCAACGCGATCAATATGGTACGCGCCGCTTCCGAAAAGGGTGACGGTGACAAGCTGTACGCTTACGGGGAAAAGGCCAACTCGATTTTCCAGAACTATAAGAATTCTTCCGCTCCGGCCGGCGCAAATGCCGACGATTGGGCCCGCGAGAAGACGGACAGGCTGGCATCCCTTAAGGAAGATCAGGACTATGTGGAAAAGGCATTGCTCAACGGCGCCTACAGTGCGAAAGATCCGGCCAAGAAGGCGGACTACTTTGTGCGGTTCGCGAAAATGTATCCGGGGACTGCCGAAGGGGAGCAGGCCCTCACAATGGCCGCTTCCGCATACCAACAGTCACAAAATCGCGCCAAAATGCAGGAGGTAGCCAATGGAGCCTTGGCGAAGGATCCCAACGACGTCGGCATGCTATTGCTTCTCGCGGATGACTATAGCGAGAAAGGCGATCACCTAGATCAGGCCGAAGCTTACGCCAAGAAGGCAGCATCCCTCGTCGATACGGCCAAGAAGCCGGACAACCTTTCCGACGACCAATGGAAGCAGCAAACTTCCGTTCAAAAAGGTGTGGCGCTCAGCACCCTCGGACAGATCAGCCTTCAGAAAAAGATGAATGCTCAGGCGGTGGAAAACCTTTCGAAAGCCGCCCCGCTTCTGAAGTCCAATGCGGCGCTCTATGCTCGCAATGAGTACCGCCTCGGCTATGCCTTTCTCAACCTGAAGAGAAATGCCGATGCCACGAAAGCATTTACGGAGGCTGCGTCCGTCGACAGTCCTTATAAGGCGCCGGCACAACAAAAGCTTGCCGAACTCGGCGGCGCCAAGACCGTGCACAAGAAAGCTTCCTAGCACAGCTCTTCGGCCGCGCACCGCGACGTGCCGCCCCGTGTATACTCAAGAATCGAAGGGAGCATCCCATGTCTGAAATTGCTACGTTTGGTGCCGGCTGCTTCTGGGGTGTGGAAGCCAACTTCCGGCGCATTCCCGGGGTCATTGAGGCGATCTCCGGTTATTCCGGCGGCCACACAGAAAATCCCACCTACAGGGACGTTTGTACCGACACTACCGGCCACGCCGAAGTGGTTCAGGTTACGTTTGATCCGGCCAAAGTCAGCTACGAACAGCTGCTCGATGCCTTTTGGAAAATGCACGACCCAACCCAGATGAATCGCCAGGGTCCGGACTTCGGAAAGCAATATCGCACGGCCGTTTTTTACCATTCGCCGGAACAAGAGGCAGCGGCGAAGAGGGTCAAGCAGACCTTGGAAGTCGGCGGAATATTCCACAAACCTATCGCCACGGAAATCACGCCAGCTGGGCCTTTTTGGCCCGCCGAAGAGTATCACCAGCGCTACCTGGAAAAGCGTGGCGCCACCGACTGCCACATCTAAGCTTTTGGAGCGAAGGCTATTTGTAGGGGCCGCAGGACTCCTGCGCCCCATGTCCGCAAAATCAAGCGATCTCGTCTATCCTTTCTTCCGCCTCCCCTACTCGGCAATTCGCACACCTCACCGAACCGCTGCGATCGCTGCAGCGCTGGTGATACCGTTTCTCTCCCTCAGCTCAATCGCACCGAATTAGTGCGTTTGTCGTGAAATCGCGGGCGTATCCACGGACTGCACTTCGGCCGTCATTTCCGACGTCTTCAGCCAATCCACGTCCTTCACCTGCAGCGAACCGGTGCGGCCTTGTGTGTCTTCGATCATCAGGTAGTCTCCATCGCGGTGATACTTCATCACCTCGACCACCTGATTCGATTTCAGCACAAGGATCGTGTAGCGCTCGCTTGCCTGCGGCGCCCCTGCGGCTTGGGCCGCCACGGGGACACTTGGGGTCCGCTCCACCGCCAGGTGCATTGCGCTGGCTGGCCCGGAGGCAGAGGCGGCGGCAGGAATCGGCTCGGTGTACGAACTCGGCCGCGTGATGATCGCCGTCGGCGGACGATCCGGATGCTGCACTTCCGCCAAATGCTGCGGAATCATGATGTCATCCATCAACCGCAGCTCCAGGGGCTCTTCGCCCTTCAGCGTCGGCCTCGGCCCCCGAAACGGCAGGCTGACCACCTTCCACGGCCATAGTGGCGGAATCATCCACTCCACGACGTCGCGCGTCGCGTGCCCCTTCCCGTCGATCGCCCCTTGCTTGTCCACCTTGAAACCGCGTGCCTGGATCACCTTCGCCGGAACTGGCAGGTCTCCGTTGGGCAGGATCACGCGATCAAATGTGATCTTCAGGTAGCCCTTCCCCACGAAATGCCCCGGGTCCTTGTCCGCTTCCAGGTGCCCGCCCAGCATGCTTCCTCTGGGGAACAGCGGCCGGCCGAACTCCTGCTGCGTCCGCAAGTGACACAACACAGGATCGCCCACCGCCGCCGTTGCCGAAGAGAAGTTAGGCTCGTCCAAAGTACATTGCAGCAACGTTCCGGCAGGCACCAGCAGGTCCTGAGGTTGGACCGTCGCCGCGCACACCAGTAGCGCCACCGCGCTCACCAACAAGACGATGAGTCGTTTCATTTCTTCCTCCAGATTGTCGTTTTCGATCAGCAGCCGGGGCGAGTTGGCTGCTTTCACCGACGGGAACGCCCAAAGCTCGTCAAAACTGGACACACCCAGGCAGCGCCCGCGGTTCCCGACCCCAACCCAGGGTCTCTACAAAAGTTGCGCAGAAATTTCAGGATTTTTCTGGTGAGTTCTATTACCGGCGATGCTTCGCCGTGTAATAAATTCTTGCAGTTAGGGATGGTGTTCGCGTTATACCTTCAAAAGGTTTGTCACGTATTCCGGCGTCAACGGAATCCTTCTCGCTTGCACGCCTGTCGCGTCAAAAATCGCAGCCGCCACTGCCGGCGGCACCACTGCATTCGCTGCCTCGGAGCCGCCGCCGAATCCTTTATCATCCCGTGAGATTTGCACCACTTTAATTTCCGGCAGTTCTTCCATGGTCAAAATCTTGTACCGGCTCCAATTTGTACTGGTCACTATGCTATCGTCAAACGTGACTTCTTCCTTCAGGGCTTCACTCAATCCCATGGCTACCCCACTTTTCATGCACAAGCCGAGCTGCCGCGGGTTAAGCACCTTTCCAGGATCAGCGCCGATCGTGAATTTTGTGACTTTTATAATTCCCGTCGAGGGCGTCACTTCCACTTCCGCGATTCCTACCCAATAGGAATTCTCGCGCAGCATGATGCACATTCCGCGCCCGTGCACGGGGGCATTTCCAGTCTTGCGGGCGTCAGGCCGTGGCGACGTACGAACCTCCCATCGCGCTGCCTTCGCGGTTGCGTCCAACAATTCCAGCAGCCTCGGTTCGATTGTATGGTCCCTTCGAAACTGAATCGGATCGGCTTTGGCCATCGCCGCTGCCTCGTTCATTAATCCTTCCAGAGCAAAATTCTGCTGCCGTTGGCCCGGCGTGCGCATAATGTTTCCGCGCAAGCCTCCGTATACCGAATCCCCCCCGATGTTCGGCATGCCATACACTTCTTCCAGCTTGGTCTGAATTTTCTCGTACGGCCATTCCGTGGCAATCCACATTCCTGGTTTTGAAGTGGTGGTGGGCATCCCGGCGAGAATTGCCCCGAGCAGCCGCGCATCGCTCTCGTGCGGCGAGTAGAACGAGCTCTGTATCGCGGTTATCCTGCCGTTCGCGTCCAGCCCCGCCTTGATGTCCGACACCCATCCAGGCGAAGCCGTCGACCACGCCAGATCTTCTTGCAGGGTCCATTGCACGCGTACCGGCTTGCCCGTCAATTGCGACAGAATCACTGCGTCCGCTTCTGCGCCGTCTCCACCGTACGTTGTGCGTCCGTACTGCCCTGATTGCTCCAGCCACCTCACCACGACTTTGTCCACGGATAGGCTGAGCGTGTGCGCGATTCGCGCGCGCAACCCTTGCGATTGCGCCGAATGCGTCCACAACGTCACGCTGCCGTCGCTGCGCACGTCGGCCACAGCGAGGAACGGACCGATCGGCGCGTGTCTCACGTAAGGCTGTTCATAACTCGAACTGATCGTGTGCGTCGCACTCGTCAGCGCTGCCTTTACCTCGTCAGGCTTGCCCTTGGTCTCTGATGGCGCGCCCCAATGGTATTCGCGCAAGGTTTTCGTAAGGTTCTCGCTGCCCGTCAGTCCGGCCCACTGTGTCCATTTCGTGGTCGCGGCTACGGCTCGCGCGGCGCTGATCGCTTCCCACTCGTCGGGCGAAACCACCGCCACCAAGTTCGCCTTCCGTATCACTTCCGCTGTCGGAAACTGTTTCTTATCGATTTCCCCAACCGAAATCAGCGTCGAGCCCAATGTCGCCGGCCGCACCATTCGCGCGTGTAACATCCCGGGCAGTGCGACGTCGCAACTCCATTTCGTTTTGGCCGTGACCTTGTCGGAAATGCTCGGCACGGGATAGGACGTACCCAGCACCTTGAATTGGCTCGCCCTCTGCATCGGAGGTTCTCCGGTCACGGTAACGCCGTCCAGTCCCGCGACGCCCATCCACTCCGCCGGATCGATTTGCGGTAATTTGCCTTCAACAGGAATTTTCAATTCTAGATGCTGACCCTGCACCAATTGTCCGTAACTGATGCTCTTTCTACCGCCCGAAACAACACCGTCTATGACCGTAAGCTCGGTAACGGGAATGCCAAGTTGCGTCGCCGCCAAACCTAACAACGCCTGATGTGTGTATGCGGCTACTTTGCGCACGTTGCTCATCCCGGACAAGAATCCTGCGGAGTAGCCGCCGTCCGGCGTCTTGTCCGTGTCGCCCATGATCAGCGAGATCGTTTCCGGCCGCACATTCAACTCTTCCGCAATCGCCTGCGCGTAATATCCGCTCGCTCCAGTGCCCGTTTCTGTGCGTCCCGTGCGCATCACGATGGTGTTGTCGTTCCGAATTTCTAGCCAGGATGCCAATACCGTCGCGTCCAGCGACGTTCCACTCTCTGCGGTGGCGGAGAGGCCCGGCGGCAGCAGCGCCGAAACAAACAACGCCCCGCCAATTTTCACGAAGCCTCGCCGCGTGATCTTCGTGGAGGCTGGAGAATTATTGACCGTTTCCGTGATAAGGCTCATGGCATCTCCCCTCAGGCCCTCATCGCCTGCGCCGCGCGTTGAACGGCGTCAATAATCGCGGCGTATGTGCCGCACCGGCACAGATGTGGCGAAGGTGGGGTGTTTGTGAATGCATCCTTGATCTGGGCCACCGTTGGATTCGGGTTCTGTGCCAGTAATTGCACCGCGGCGATCATCATTCCACTTTGGCAATAGCCGCACTGCGGCACCTGCTCATCGATCCATGCCTGCTGCACCGGGTGTAAAGTCTTCGCGGCTTCGGCATCGCTCAGGCCCTTTTTCGCCGCCCAGACCGCCGGCAATCCCTCAATCGTCGTTACCTGCTTACCCACCGCGTAGGACACTGGCGTAATGCACGTCCGCACTTCCTCGCCATCCAGCAACACCGCGCACGCTCCGCACTGTGCCATCCCGCATCCCATGTGCGGGCTCGTCAATTTCAGCTCATTGCGTAATACGAACAGCAATGGCATGTCTGGTGACACAGACACGACCTGCTTGGCTCCGTTTACAGTTAGCGTGAGTTCCTTGGCCATATTTCCCTCAATCCAGCACTTTGTCTCGGCATTAATTTCAAACGGCAATTCCTTCAGGCCTTCGCGACGTCGCAACGAGGTACCATGCCGGGAAACTCAGTGCCCAATCTAGATCTGTTCGCAGCGCACTCCAGGAATGTCGTCCGTCACTGCCCGAAGCAACTAAGGTCAGTGCGGTTACGGCCAGCGCCAAAACCAACGCCGCATCCAGCCTCATCCTGGAACTTCGTAAACCTTGGCGCACTCCCCAGATCGCGGGCACCAAAAATAGCAGCAAGCAAAATCGCGATAGGGACTCCACACGGAACCGCGAAAGGCAAAACAAACAGGGTGAATAACACAACAGCGCACTCGCCCACAGTGTCCGCCGCGATGCGGTGCCTACCACATATCCACCGGTCCACGACCAGCCAATCAGCAATACTGCCTGGCACAGCAGCACCAAAAGTCCCGACCCCTTCGTGAGCGAAGCCGCTTTCAGAAGTTCAGGGCAAAGCAGCCGCTGGTAGCTCCAACTCACCGAAAGTGATGCTCCCATCAGCAGAAAGCTGCTCGGAAGCGCCACGGCAAATCCCGCAAGCCATGGCTGCCAACTTTTCCAAAGCAGCGCTTGACGCCGTACCACCAACTCCATCACGCCAAACAATCCGTTCCACGCACTTTCTTGGGCTTCCGCCAGGTCGCCCAACACCGCCTCGCGTTCATCGCGTTCCAGCAGCCGCGAAGCAACTTCCACAAGGGACCACGACAAGCTGCTCATGACGCGCTCCCCGTCCGGCCCGTCGCCCAGGAGGCGCCCCTGCTCACGCGGACGACAGCGTCATAAAAATCCTTCGCGGCTTGCACTCCCTTGGGCGTTACACGCACCATGCGCTTTGCACGCCCGCCTCGCTGCGGCGTCGCGTCTCCCATCCAAGTCTTCAGCAGTCCTTTTTTCTCCAGCCGTTCGATGGTTGTGTACAGCGCGCCAATCGAGCACTTGCGTCCCGCGGTGGACTCCAGTTCTTCGCGGATGGCAGCGCCGTAAGCTTCGTCGCCAAGACCGGCGGCGGCGGTGATGAGTAAGTATTCGAATTCGCCCAACACGATTAGGACCACATTGTGATACTAATGGCTCCGCCTGTCAATCCGAATCCACTTGTCGCGGGGTATCATCTCCCCGGCGAATGGAATCAAATAGAACGGGGAGAGGCCACCTGCCAACGCTCCGCTATGTATCATCTGACTGTTCTCTATGACGGTTCCTGCAGCCTCTGCCGTGCCAGCGTTGCACGGCTGCGGCACTTTGACACGCGAGGACGAGTCGAAACTCTGGATTTGCACGATCCGGCTGCTGTAACGCGCTTCCCACAGATCGATCGCGATCAGGCTATGCGCTCGATGCAAGCCGTCGACATGCGCGGCCGCGTCTGGAGTGGAGTTGACGCCTGGGCCCGCATCGGCAGCCTTCTTCCTGGCTGGAATTTGCTCGCGTGGATTCTTGCGGTTCCCGGAATTCGCTGGCTTGCGGCGAAAGCGTACAGTTGGGTGGCCCGCAATCGCTATCGCTGGAATTCCTCGCTCTGCGAAGGCGGCACGTGCTCGTTGCACATTCCCGGCGCGCCTAAACCTTAGTCCTGCCGCGCGCACCACGTGGACACGTCTGGGACACGCCGTCAGGCGTTATTATCACTATCAATGAATCCTTGGACGCCATCCTTCCTTCGCTGGTTTGCCGGCCCGCACCCGCCTGGGACACCAGGCCACCTGATACCGCGCTGGCTGTTTCTGCGCTCCCTGGGCATTATCTATTTCTCTGCTTTCTATTCATTGCTGTTCCAGATTCGCGGTTTGCTCGGACCGGATGGCCTTCTTCCCGCCGGGATGTATCTGAAAGTGGTCGCGCAAGATGTAGGTTCGTCCCGGTATTGGTACGCGCCGACGCTGCTTTGGCTGAACAGCAGCGACCGGACACTGATAGCGCTTTGCTGGATCGGCTTGATTGCTTCGCTTTTGTTGGTGCTGAATATTTGGCCGCGCGCCATGCTGCTGATTTGTTTCGTGATGTTTCTGTCGTTCGTGACCGCTGCGCAGGATTTTTCCGGCTATCAGTCGGACGGCATGCTGCTCTCCGCCGGTTTTATCTCCCTGTTTTTCGCGCCGAGCGGATTCCGGCCGGGGTGGGGTGCTCAGGAGCCACCGTCACGAGCCAGCCTCTTTCTCCTTCAGTTGCTATGGTTCAGCATCTATTTCGAATCAGGCCTCGCCAAGTATTTCGGCGGCGACCCTTCCTGGCGCGATTTCACGGCCATGGATCAGTATTATCAAAACGGCCCGTTGCCCACCTGGCTCGGCTGGTACGTTTCGCAAATGCCGCACTGGTTTCACGCGAGCGCCGCGGTTTTCACCGTTGTCGCTGAACTTTTATTGGTGTGGATGGTTTTTCTTCCACGCAAGTTCCGGATTGCCTGCTTTTTCATCGTCACGTTTCTTCAGATCAACATCATTCTGACGGCGAATTACGCGTTCCTGAACTATCTCGTGCTCGCCCTCGGGTTCTTGCTTCTCGACGATCGTTTCCTGGTGAATTTCCTGCCGCAACATTGGGTGGCACCAGTGCGCGCGAATGTGGAGCACAGTGTTCCTCGGCTGGAAAAGGAAGCCACCATTGATCTGGATCTTTCGCCCGAAGCCGTCGCAAACTCGGAAATCGTCGCTGCACCTCAACTAGAACCGCAAGCCCGCGCCGTCCAACCAATGGCTGCCACGGCACGCCAACTTGCCTCCGCGGCATACCTCTGGATCGCGGCGTTTTTTCTTGCTTGGGTGCTCTACGCCAACGCCTTTCTCATTCTCGAGCGGGTCTTCCGCGCACTTCCGCTGCCGTCAAAGCCAATCGTCGCACTGCAACCGTTCCGCATTGCGGATCAGTATGGACTCTTCGGGCGCATGACCTGGCGGCGCTACGAAATCGAGTTTCAGGGTTCGGATGATGGCGTTCACTGGACGGACTACCCGTTTCGCTACAAACCGCAAAATCCGGCGGTACCTCCGGGTATCTACGCGCCTTACCAGCCGCGCTTCGAATGGAATTTATGGTTTGCTTCGCTCGGCGAATGGCGCGAAAACACCTGGGTCCTTCGCGCTGAGCAGTTGCTATTGTCCAATGATCGCGACGTTCTTTCTCTATTCGCTTCGAACCCGTTTCCCGATCATCCGCCGAAGCAAGTCCGCGCCGTGCTTTGGCAATATTGGTTCACAGATATTGCGACTAAGCACGCTACCGGTATGTGGTGGCACCGGCAGCTGCTCGGGCTTTTTGCTCCGTCTTTGCAGAGCGCTCCGAACGGTAAATACATCGTCACCGGTTTCCCGGACTCCTACCCCGCTCCCTGATCGGGTCATGATCCAACTGCGGCCGATTACTTCGGCACGCTCGCTGCATGTCCTTTCACTTCGTCTGCGGACGATTGGCACGCGGCCTGCATTCCTCCGGGCATCGCGGCGCATTTTGTGTAGGCAGCCAAGGCGGCTTCAAAATGCGACGCGCCTTCGTTGGATTTGCCAAGAATGTAATAGTCCACCGGGTCTTTGCCGCCGCCCAGTTTCACCGCCTGTTCCATATCCGGGATCGCGTCTGCATACTTGCCTTTGCGGAACGCCACCACGCCGAGTCCGCTATAAGCCACGCCGGAAGTTTCGTTCTTTGCCTCTGTGAATTTCTCTTCCGTCAGGTCCGCTGGCTTTTGAGCGCTGGCCAGAAGTTCCAACGACTTCTTGCAAAACTGTTCCGCTTCGTCCAGGTGCTTTTGCAGGTCGGGTGTATTTGCGTTCACCGCGCGAGACAGATTCGAGCCGAGCACAGCCAGTGAAAGAGGGTTGTTGGGTGTGAGGGACAATTCTTTGTCTCCCGCAGCCTGCAGCTTATCCACCTGCCCCTTGACGAGGTATGCCCTCGCCAGCCAGGTCACCACTTCCGCGCGATAGCGGCTCTGCGGATACTTCTCGATGAAGTCTTCGCCCAGTTGCGCCTTCTTGTCGGCGTCGGTAGCGGGCGCATCGCGAAACGCCTTGATGGCTTTGTTTTCTTGTTTACTCACCGGTTGCTGCTGCCCGGTATCACTCGATCCGGACGCCGTGTCTTTTGTGGACGGTTCCGGCATGTTGGCCGGCGGCGCGGGCGTTGGCGACGTGCCCCGCTGCGCATAGACGGATTTGCCAGCCAGCAGCATCGCCGGCAATAACGCGATCACAATGAAACGATTTCTTCCTGCCATGGATCCTTTCTCCTTTTCCCACGGGCGCTTCTCATCGCGCCCAATTCCAAATCATCCAGGCCACTCACCTATCATGTCGCGGACGGCCTCTCCTGACAAGCACCCTCAAACGCCTACCAACGTGACAGGGTCCGAGTGGGGGATGGGCAACATTTTCCCTTTGTAGGCTCCTGGAACTGAAACGTTTACGTTGTGAAAGTCACTCGCTAAGCATCAGAGGACCGAGGTTAGGTGTTTTTGTTCGCGAAACTGCTTTGCTCCGATTCAGATCCCACACCCAAGGATGCCCCTCACTTTTCCTGTCCGGGATCCCTGCACAGGGGACAAGGAAGCCCATGGTGCGCAACTCCTCGTAGCCCTGGGCGGAAAAGCATCCCAACAAAGCCGCACTGTGGCGAGATAGCAATTTAGAAACGCAACCCGCATCCCGATTGCGGAGGCAACCTTCAGGTCTGCCTCCACAATCCTTTGTGCACCAGCTGTGAAGTCTAAAAAGCCTTGCTGGAGTCCCGGCGCACAAACTATTATCGCTGCCTGTGTTCTGATATGAGGTGAGTCATGAAGCGATTCGCAGGAATGATGCTCGTGGGATTTGGAATGGCGCTAGCCGCACAAATGGCTACCGCGCAGGAGTGGTCGCAACCTTGGGCGCGCGAGAGCATTGAGAAATCACCGCGTCATAGCGAGTGGGTTACCGTGAAGCACGACGGCCGCAACGTGGAGACTCTGATCGTTTACCCCGAAACGAAAGACAAGCGGCCAGTAGTTCTCGTGATTCACGAGATTTTTGGTTTGAGTGACTGGGCGCAGGAACTCGCGGACGAAGTTGCCGCCGCGGGTTACATTGCTGTCGCACCAGACCTGTTGAGCGGCATGGCGCCGAATGGAGGAAGGACGAAAGATTTTGCCGCAGGCACGGTGACTGAGGCTGTCAGCAACTTGAATCCAGGCCAGGTGACGGGAGACTTGAACGCCGCAGCCGACTACGGTTTGAAGCTGCCTGCTTCGAACGGCAAACTTTATGTAGTGGGATTCTGTTGGGGAGGCGGTCAGAGCTTCCGGTTTGCGACAAATCGGGGCGATCTTGCCGCGGCCTTCGTTTTTTACGGGCCCCCGCCGGCCGTTGACGCAATGGCTCACATCAAGGCGCCCATTTATGGCTTTTACGCCGGGAACGATGCGCGCATCGACGCCACGATTCCGGACACAACCGCCGCGATGAAAGCCGCCGGGAAGATGTACGATCCGGTCATTTATGACGGTGCAGGGCACGGCTTCATGCGCGCCGGCGAAGCCCCGGACGCCAATGACGCCAACAAAAAAGCTCGCGAAGACGCTTGGAAACGATGGAAGAGTTTGTTGGCACAGTAGGCGGCCAAGTAGCTAGTTCTCCGGTCCTTCCCTATAATAGCCAGGGCGGGATCTCACCTTGAGGTTTACGTTGTCCACTTCCACTTTGATTTCGTGGTAGCCCTCAGCATCCGTGCCGGTAGGCGTGTACATAAGAAGATATTGAGAGTGTAGCTCGCCTCCAATCGCATCGATGGCGCTCTGAATCGAGCGATCTTTCCAGATTGCGATATGTGTTCCGCCGGTTGCCGCCGCAGCGATTTGCAGACTATTCCCCGAAATCTCGTCCCTGATGTTCGTAACCGCCCAAACCGCCACGGGTATCAAGTTATTGTCGCCCGAGCCAGGGTCGGTCGGCTTCATTTTGGCTCTGTTCAGCAATGTCGCGTGTACCGTGGAAAGTCCGACGCTCCAAACCGTCACGTTTTGCAATTGAGCTTCTCGCAGGACGGCACCCAGTTTCGCTTCGCTTCCTCGGTCATCTGCTTCCGCTAGCACCAGCATCACGCGCCGACGCCCTGGCTGTATTGCCGTGGGCTTCGGTCGTCCACTCAGCATTTCTACTCCCAAGGCCATTGCGTCGCACAGTCGCGATCCCGACGTTCCATCTTGCAAACGCGCCATCGTCTTTTCAATTGCATCCGCGCTGGTCGTGAACTCCTGCAGTTTGTCCACGGAATCGTTGAAACCGACAACGGCCGCTTCCGCGTTTGGACCGATGACCGCCTGGCTCAACAAAATCCCACTCTTGCGCAAATCCGGCAAGACAGAATCAATGCGCGAACTTGTTTCCACCAACACCACCAGCGATATCGCGTCACCGCCTAGGTCAAAATGCGTGATTTTTTGTTCGACGCCATTATCCATGATTCGAAAATCTCTGGCTTCCAGGTTGTGCACCATCTGGCCCTTCGAGTCGCGCACTGTAACGGGCTCGTTCACCAGGATGCTCTGTACCCTGATCTTTCCCTGTGATTGAAGAGCACTGTCGTCCCGGCTCTGCTCAGGAACAGCACGAACCACGAAGGCGCCAGTCAACAAGCATCCGAAAGCAAGGCTCGAGTAGTGCCGCATCCTTCATCGGTAGATGCCGCTTACAAAATTAAGGTTTCCGCCCGAAAAACAGCAGAAGTGGAGGGTGGCACTGACGCGAGGAGGCGAGGGAAGGGGCGCTCATGAAAAAATGCCGGCAAACCTACGGCCGCTTTTTTGGATTGTGGAATCTGTCCGGAGAGTTCCTTGGGATGCCAGGTTTGGCCGCAAATTGACACTACAATCCCGCAGCCCCACTCGATTTGCCGTTGAACAGCCTCAACCGTGACGCAACTACCTGACCTACTGCATCTACGACGAACGGCAGAATCTTGTACGGCACGACCTCGTTTGGCTGCTTGGCCAACCCCTGTTCCAAACCGCGTCTCCATGCGACCCGCAATTCTGTATTGATGTGGATAATGTTGATGCCCGCCGCGATGGCTCTGCGGAAGTCATTATCGTCAGTCCCCGATCCACCATGGAGCGTCAGGAAGACCCCTGCCGCGCGCTTGATGTCGGCGATTCTCTGGATATCCAGATGCTTCTTGGTTTCTCCCTTCACCATACTCAGGAGCATCCCATGCATATTGCCCACGGCGGGTGCCAAAATGTCGACGCCGGTCCGCTCGACAAACTCCTTCGCTTGTTCCGGCGTCGAGAGCCCCTTCGTTAGATCGGGAGATGCTTCATGAATTTCCGAGCCGGTTCCAATGTCCCCAATTTCTCCTTCTACCAGCATGGAAGGGTTAATCGTTTTCAGCGCCTCCACGGCCTGCTTGGTTTGGCGCACGTTTTCTTCGAAGGGCAAGGCCGACAAATCAAAGACAATGGAATCGAATCCGGCCTTCGCGGCTTCCACCCCTTTCGTGAGGGAGTGTGTATGATCCGCGTTAAGAAAAATAGGATAATCGAATTCCTCGCGCAAACTTCGCACAAAGGCTGCGATTTGAAGCGTTCCCACAAACTCACGCTCGCCCTCGGACAAACCAACCAATACCGGCACCTGTAATTGCAGGGCGGCGCCAAATACCGCTTTCAATAAAGCCAGGTCAGAAATATTGAAATGGCCTATCGCGACGCCAGTTTCTTGTGATTCCTTCAGGAGATCCCGCAACGAACGCATGTGGTTAGATCCTCCTCTGTTAGATGTTCAGCACGGCTATAAGGCGAGCTCGCTAAGTTAGGCCTCAATTAGTTCGGCGCACACATATAAACAAAACCTGTTTGCTCTCCTCATTTTCAAGGAGCCAGAGCCGGCCTCGAGGCGGTTATTCGTCACTATCCAATTAGATGGCTGTCAGAAAGAAAGGATGTAACATTTCTTCTCACTTCGAGACAGTCGATAGTCTCATTGCCTGAAAGCCGCGGCGGCCGCCAAGGATGCGGCACTTTAACACTCAACCTGGCCAGGAAGCAGTTTCAAGCCGGTTACGTAAACTACCTTGCGCTCCTGAATGCAGAACAGGCGTACCAGCAAGCGGTGAGGCTCAAGCCAATCGCTATGCGGACACCGGCGCTCTCCTTCAAGCTCTCGGCGGCGGATAGTGGAACCGTCCCGATCGCCGGGCTCATATTACTTCCTTAGTGGGGCCCCATCGGCCAAGTTGGCCGCGCACAGAACTCATGCATAGTCACCGTCGCTGCTGCATCCGTCCTATGCGATGAAAAAAATCGCCGCCGATTTTGAAAAGTCAGCCGGTTGCAGCGTTTGGGCAAGTTACGAACGCGATCAGAATGCGAAACGAACACCGACTGTCGGAGCAACGTTGTTGTCGTAGAAATAGGGGACGCCGGGGCCATGAGGAATGGCGATGGCCAGACCACCGGTCACGTAGGAACCGGCAATTCCGGCAAAAGCGTCGAAACGCTTGGTGAAGTGATAATCCACATAGAACGATCCCTCGTTGAGGGTGCCCATGCAGGAACTGCGAAAGCCGGCTGTGGGGGAGCAGGTGGACGGAACACGGAAGTCGTTCTGGCGCTGCTGATACCAGGCCACAGTGAAGTCGGTTTTGCTGTTGAAAGCGTATTTCGCGCCCGTCCACCAGATCTGCACCAACTTTTGAGAATCAAGATTGTTGTCTTCGACGCCGCTCAGGATATAACCGCCCTGATCCGAGGCGCCAACGCCCAACGGGTTGGACGGGTTGTTCTGCCAGATGTATTCGTAGCCGGCAAAAAACTTGAACTGGTCCCACGTATACTTGACAGCACCCATAAGGGCGCTGTTGTCGGTCACGATGCCATATAAGGTGCCGTTCGTGTCGATCAGATTGACGCCGGTGATGGGGTTTGTATTGATGCTGTTGGTGGTCGACTGATATGGCGCCGACAGGCTCTGGGGCCCCAGCAAGGGATTTAATACGCTGATCGCCTGGTTGTAGTGTTGGAAGACGACGTCGGCGGAAAATCTGCCATGGGTGCCACCGAAGTCGAATCCATAGGCGTTGTTATGAGACTTTTCCGGCGTACAGTTGGCGGCAGTCCAGGTTGTGGAGGCCGAGTAGCAGCCGCCAGAACCATTAACGAATTTATACATCGCGCCGAAATGGACCGGGCCATAGGTGAGGCGATACTTCAGGGCGTCGTCCCAACGGGAGTCGTCGGTGTCACCGCCGCCGGCCATCGTGCCGTTATACCCGATGTAGGAAAAGGCATAACCGCCGCTGACCGGATCGTAAAGGAGCATCTCATCGGTGCCGAGAGAGCGCTGACGACCGAAGGTCAGCGTGCCGAAATGCTCGGAGGATACACCTCCATAGAATTCGTCATTGAAGGGTTGGCCCGCGCGCGCGCCGTCGATGGCCATCGAATAGCTGCGCCTGGGAAGGCCGTTGTTGACGGTGTTGGTGGCTGGCGCGTCGGCGAGCAGGCCGGACTGCGGATTGATGCCAGTTGAAAGGTTGAACACAACGGCCCATCCGGGCGAAAACTCTTCCCTGCCCCTGACGCCCAGACCCGTTTGCTGCAGGTTGTTCGGTGCGACGAGGAATCGAGATTGATAGCCGTTTCGGTTTACGAGAGATTCGCCTTCATAGTTATAGCCGTTCACAGGTAAGCCGTGGGTGACATAGCCAATGCCGACGTCATACGCACCGTAGAGCGTGATGCCGTGCCAGGTCAGAGTGCAATCGGTGGTGGCGAATTCGTGGCCGCTGGTGCAGGCGTCAGGGGTTCTCACCTGCAATTTGAAGTCGACCTTGGCGTCCTGACCAGCCGCCAAGGTGACTCCCGTGCGCGTTTCATCGGCGAACCCGGGTTTCGCCGCTCGAATGTCAAAGCGCCCCGGAGGTAGGCCGGACGCCCGGAAGCGCCCCGTGCCGTCGGTGGGGATCATGCGCGTTTCACCTGTATCGACGTTCCTGATTGTCACCGCGACATCGGGAATAGCAGCGCCGATTTGGTCCGTCACCACGCCGGAAAGGCTCGCTCCCGTTTGGGCCCACGCCGGAAACGACCCGATAACAAGCAATAAAAGCAGCAGGAAGGGTTGCGCCAGCGGCAGTGAGGCGGCCGTTGGAACGTAGCCGGCGCGCGTCAAAGTTTTCCATAGACTCCCGTACCGGAAGAGGATCTGCGAGCAGCGTTTCAAGTAGTCACCCCGGGATCAACTAGAAATGGAAATGGAAGCTAACGTCGGGCGACACTTTAGCTCGTATTGATACCTTAAAGCAATGCGTTTTTATACGCTTTTCGCGGCGGGCTTAGTCGAAAGCCCTCATGAGTACCCGAGGAAACAGTCTCAAGGCTTCCATGAAAAGGCCGCCACTTATGAAGCGTGTTTTGCTCTTTCCATGAGTTCTTCTCTGTTTTTCGCGTTCAGCCGAGCCGCCTCTGTCGCGACCCTTCCACCCGCACTTTGCTCGGTGCAAGTTGGGTGCTCTCGATTCAGTAGACGCCGCCTCCTGATTAGTGTCCTCTGCTGCTCTCTTTGGGAGAGGAGTTTGGGCCCAGGCACTTGTCAGGAACCCAAGTCGAGTTTCAAACGGGAAAATTCAGATCCCTCGGCGATTCGCGACAACTCCGGCTATGTCGGGAACTCAATCGAGAGTTTCCCAAACTGGGGGTTGGCCGCCAATAGATGCGGTCATGGTCCGGAAAGCGTCTGAAGCGCTCCTTTGACCTCTAGCTGGCAGGCTAGGGTCGAAGGCTGCGCGGCGACAAGGAATATCACGTTTGAGATTCGAAGATCTCGATCCACAGTCCTTCTGGCGCCGCGACCCACGTGCGCACTGTTTTCTGAACGGCTAAACTTAACAGGCGTTTTCTGAGTCGCAATCGTCCTTTACCGTCGAGCCGATCGGTGATGCAACTTCTCCTCACGGTGGAAAAGAGGCATTCGGTGGGTATTCAAAAGACTGAGTGGCTTCAGCAAGTGGAGCGCGTTCTCGAGACCCTGAATGAAGGGGTAATTGTGAGCGACGATCTCTCTCGCATCCTTTCGGTTAACTCGCGATTTGAAGAGATGACAGGGATCCCGCGAGAAGAGATTATCGGACAGGAAGCCTCCCATTTCTATTCTCCCCGCGAGGCAGATGTAATCGCCGAGCAGAAGGAAAGAGGAATGAGGCAGGGCCATAATCGCTTCGAATTCGTCTTGCCGAAGAAAGGCGGGAGCCGCTTGCCGGTGATCATAAGTTCGCGACTGATGCATTCCCAGGATGGCGGCCAATTCGGTGTAATCACATTTACCGATATTTCCGACCAGAAGCGGGCCGAGGAGCAACTTCGCGAAGCGAACAAGCAGTTGGAAGAGCGGCAGAAAGAGGTTGAAGAGGATCTGGCCCTCGCGGCCCGCGTCCAGGAGACCCTCGCTCCAAAATGCTTCACCTGGGGTGGCGTAAGTGTCGAAGCGTATTTTCAAGCCGTACGCACGATCGGCGGTGATTTTGGGCTTGCTGTGCCTCACGGGGAAGATCATCTGAATTTGCTTGTTGGCGATGTATCCGGTCATGGTATAGGTTCGGCGTTAGTTGCCAATCGAATCTACACCGAGATGGTGACCCAATTTCGAGCGGCCAAACCGCTCGGCGACATGCTGCAACACATGAATCGTTTCGTTATGGAGAACATGGGAGGTTCCGGGCTCTTTTTCACAGCTGCACTGGCTCGTATCGACCTGGCTGCCCGGAGAATGCTCTTTGCCGGTGGCGGTCATCCTCCGGTGATGCTCGTGACGCCCGGCCAGGAGCCTCGCGTTCTGGAGTCGCGCAGCATGGTGCTGGGGGCTCTCGCGGAAGCCGTGAGTCCGGAACCAACCCTGGACGTTAGACTACAGCAGGGCGACCGTATTGTTCTTTACACCGATGGAATCACGGATGTGTTCAATTCGCGGGATGAAATGTTGGGTGTTGCGGGCATAAGAGAATTTGTACGAGAAGCCGCGCTCCTTCCTTTCAGCCAAATGAAGCAGGGAATCCTCGACAAGGTAGCCGCATGGCGCAAGGGCCCGCCTTCCGACGACGTTTCGCTCATGTTAGTTGAGGTCCACTGAACTTCAGACGGGTCTTCAACAGGCTCCGCACTTATCATTCGGTAGCACTTCTTGCATACTTGGCCCTGTCCCGGCTTCAACTTTGCAGCAGGCAGCGATGATCCGACCGCGGGGTAGAGATTCCAGTTTTTGCCGACTTTGACCTTTTTCAGGATGTTGACGCGATTTTCACTGCCGTAGCCGTTGCCGCGTTTTGACATCCTTCCAAGCCTTTGTTCACGCCGGGCATCAGGTGGGAAGCGGCGGAGAGGGTGCGATTCGGACTCTCTCGATATCTTCAATCTTCGTAACTTAACTTATTGATTCTAATCCGGCAAAAACTAGAAAAACGGCAGATATGCCAAACTGAGGTACACGACGGGTACAAAACACAGCGGCTCTCTCCGGGCCGATTGAAGCTGAGCTTGCTGGCCGCTTTGGCACGGGTCCTGATACTTTACCGGTATCCCGTTAAGTGACTCGGAAGCATATTGAAATCGGGTTTTGACTCCGGGGTTTGGGTCAGAGACCTTACGGCGCACCGACTGAACCGTCAGCAAAACAAGTCCTGCTAAACACACCCACGCAAACCAGTCACCCAGCCGCGAGTAGATTGTTCGTACACCCTTGGTTGGAACTTCCGAAATCATTGAGTAGTCCGTCGCATGATATTCATCCATCGATGCAAGCCGCCTTCCCTGGTAGTCGAATGATGCGGAGAGCCCCTGACTTGTCTGGCGGATAAGATTGAATCCTTGTTCAATGGCGCGAAAGCTCGCCATCTGCGTGTGCCACGGATCGATAGCATGCCAATCATTGGAAGGATCGAGTATTACGTCCGTGCCTGAGGTCCCGGCTTGGGCTAGCAATTGCGGAAAATCCCCGTCGAAACAAATGATCGAACTCAGTCGCCCGTAAGGCGTTTCCAATCCCCGCAGCTTCCCGTCACCGTGTACCATGTGAGCAGACTCAGCACCGGGGACTGGCCGCGCTTTGATGTACTCCCAGGCTACACGGCCGTCCGGCTCTATCAGGGTCAGCTTGTTTTGACAGCATGGCGTCTGTCCGTTGCCCACCACACCCATCGCCATGCCCAAGTAAACTTTATATTTTGCCGCTAGGTCTCCGCCGCGTGCCACAAAGGTGGCTTCTTCTTCCTTCAACAGGAATGCATTACCCTCGCCCCAAAACACAATCCGGGCGCCCGCGTTCATTTCGCGCTCGGCTCGCGACAACAAGTCCTCATTCGTAGCCGTGGTCCAGGTGTGGAACACATCCAAGTCCGCGGGTGTAGCTTGGGCCTCGAACAGCCTGTGTATAGTTGGACCGCTCGGTGCCGGGGCGACGTCTCTTCTGGAGATCGAAGCAACCCGTACAGTCCGCGAAGACGGCGGGAAGAGCGCCAATCGTGCACCGCCAAGAAGCATCACGATTGTAATCGTTCCGAAGCATAGCCAAGCTCCTCGGCGTGCGCTCCTTGAATCGAGTCCTTCTTCCCAAATCCAGTTACACCCGGCTGCAAACCAGCCGATGAGGAAGGTGATGCCCCATAAGCCGGTCAAAGACAGGAGCTGGAGTAAAGGCAAATTCCCGTACTGTGAATAGGCGGCCGAACCCCAACTCCCATACGGTCCGCTGGCGACAAGGTACTCGGTCGCGGCCCATGCAGTGGGAAACACCAAAGACGCAGTAAACCCAGTGAGTCTACGCACCAGCAGTTGATCAACGATGTAAGGCGAGACCAGCGGGATGCCCCACAGCACGAGAAAGATGTAGTAGCCGACTCCGGGAATCGGCACCATGCCCCGGAACTGAATGGCAAACGCTGCAGCAAGCAGTGCATAAGCGATTGGCAACCCAACTTTGGGGCTCTGCATTCGCACGAATCGGAGCAAAAACACCGGCGCCAACCATGCGGCCGGAGGAATGTTGTAAGCTCCGTTAGAGAACAGTAGTAGTGCTGCGGCTGTCGCCAACCAAATCCAGGGGCGGGCATGCAAAGGCACAGGCCGGTTGACCGCTTGCTCCAAACGGTTCTGTGGTGATTCTTTGTAGGCCTGTGATCCCTCCATGATGTCCTTCTACGTTCGGCGTGGTTTAGCAATCAGGCTGTCCAGCGCCATGTAAATTACCTGCCCAATCAATCTCTTCTTGGAGACCCAGGGAAACTTTGGCCGTTGTATCAGCAACGACGTGATTCCGTGAACGGAAGTCCATAGCGCCTGCGCAGTGGTCTCCCTATCGACGGCGCGAAATCGTTTCTCCTCAACACAGCGACTCACCATGTTGCGCAGGACCTCGAATGCTCCATGCACTTTATAGGGACGCTTCTCCGCAGGCGGCTTTAGCATGAATGCAAACCGATAATCGTTCGGGTTGCGCAGTCCGAATTCTATATAGGCCCACATCCCCTTCTTCAGTTCGTCCACTGCATCCCGCCGTCCCTGCTCATTTTGCAAGTCCGTTAAGGTCCTCAGCAGACGCGCGAAACTTTCTTCCATAAGGCACTCGAATAGTTCTTCTTTGTTCTTGAAGTGCAGATACACGCTTCCTGGGGAGTATTCAACCTTTTGGGCAAGCTTACGCATTGAAAACTTTTCGTATCCCTGTTGGACAAAGATGCTCCTTGCTGCGTTCAGAATTACCCTTCGTAGCTCTTCCTTATGTTGTCGTCGACGGGCGATTGCATTCATAGCGCTAAACGATGCTCAGTGTGCTGAACGCCGTTCATTATGTCAAGTCATTTTGCGACTAAGCTTCTCAAGTCGGCTAATCGGCAATCAGGTTGGTACTGGGTCGCGGCGAATTCGCGACGTTCGGCACGTTGGTACCGCTACGTGGTAACGAAGAGCTTCTCAAAGAGTTCTGCTGAGAGCCTGGCTCCAGTCTCAGTCAGCCAAACCGACTTATTTTTGTTTGCAGGGTCCGAGATATAAGCCTTCTCGTGCAAGGCGTCCAAGATTGCCCAGGGAAGGCTGGCTTTTCCAAGCGCGCTTGCCTTCACCTTCCTTAAACGAGTTCAAGTAGAGGAGCGCGCGCGGCTGGGCTATCGCTCAATTTCGCTGCCTTGCCTGCCAAGGCGAGATTCCACCACGCGTTGATGAATTCCTGAGTCGTGCCGGTAATCCGCGGATTCACAGAACGAACCAGTTCCCAGAAACGCCCCCTGTCCCATTCCTCAAGCGCACGGAATCGGCCAGACAACGATCGCGCCCACGCTGCAAAATCTCGACGGTACTTCGCGACACTCTCATCCATGCGGGCCTGCTCAGCCAGAATCAAGTTGTAAAGCAACGGCGCGCCGTGCATGACCTCCGAAAAATTCTGCGCATGCTGAAATATTTCACGTAACTTCGCCGGCAGACTAACGCAATGCGGGTGCTCCCACGCGAATGCCACGTCGGCGGTGCGTCGCCGCTGTGCGACAAGCTCCGCGAACAGCGAGCCGCAGCAGACTGGGCTCAAGCGGATTCGATCGGCGAGATATTCAGCTTCGCGTCGCATCAGGCTCAAAGAGCACTCTGCGGGAAAATCGTCCGGCGGCGAAACGAGCCCCGCATGACGGTTTGGTGAAATGAGATCATCGTGCTCGATATCACGCTCCGACGCCCGTCCGCCGTGCCGCGTCAGCTGCTCTTAATATCGATCGAGCCTGCGATGATACTGAACCTGCGCTCCCCTGAAGGAGCGAATCCCCCATACACTCAGCCCCTGCCAATAGACACTGCTTGGGAGTCGTTTCAGCGTGTTCTTCGCCACCTTGCCGATGTTTCCGTCGTGATCATCCGATCGCTCTATAGGCTCAACAAGGTTCAGCTCCGCGCGCCGCGCGCTCTACGCTATAACTCCGGATTTGATGCGCTGCCTTTCGAGCTTCTGATACGTCCAGGGGGCGAGAAGAAAGTATCGCGCGCGGGTCATGATCGTGCTCGCACCGGGGAAGAGCATGTCCGCGAAGGCGTCGCGCACGGAACCGACGCCGAGTTCGTCGCGCGTGTCGTGTTCCCTGAAAAGATCGACGACATCGAGCATCTTCCGGCGCTCGCGCTCCGAGTAATCCAGCCACACAAACGCCGACATCACTACCTCACGTTCTCAGGCATCTATAGTTTCAGGGTCCGGCGCGCAATTTTTCCGAAATTGCCTGCTCGCGCTGATACTTGTCGACGGCGAGCTTCCGTTCGTCGTCCGCAGAACCATGGTGAGCAAGGTAGATCGCCAGAAATGTACAGCTGGCGTGAAATTGCCATCGCACTCAAAATACTGGATGAGGTCACTTCGTGCATTGTCGGCCACTCGCAGGTATCGCCAACCTATGACCTTGCACGCTGACTATGCTGCGAGCCGGATCCTAGGCTAGCTGCTGCAAGGCTCTTGCGGGAACACTGGCCAGCAACGGGCCTAAGCCTTCTGCGGCGGTCGGGTGAGTGAAAATTGCGTCGCGCAGTACGGTGTAAGACAGGTCGCCCAGCATCGCGGTCTGAACCGCTGCCATCATCTCGCTTGCTTCCATGCCGAACACAGTGAATCCAAATATGCGGTCGCTTTGGACGTCGATAAGCATTTTGACGAAGCCGCGGGTTTCGCCTGTAGCGACGGCTCGGAGCACTGCGGCCATCGGCATTTTCGCCAAGCGATAGGCGATGCCACGTTCCTTAGCTTCCGATTCGCTCAAACCGACTCGCGCGAGCTCAGGGTCCGTGAACATGCAGAACGGTACGAGCCTATCGCGCGTGGTGCGGCTACCGCCGTTCAAGTTGTCTCGGACCACGCGGAAATCATCGAACGCGACGTGAGTGAACTGAGGGCTGCCCGCGCAATCTCCCATCGCCCACACCCCCGGCGCGGTGGTTTCCAATCGCTCGTTGACTTTGATGTAGCCACGCGAATCCAGCTCGACTCCGGCCGTTTCAAGCCCGATCCCCTGTGTGTTCGGAGTCCGTCCAACCGCGACCAGCAAGTCGCTAGCTTCTATGGTCTGTTCTCCATTGGCGGTTTCGGCGTGGACCTGTACGCTTTGACCTGAGAGTCCCTCGACCTTCCGCACTTGCGTCCCGAGCAATACTTCGATCCCCTCGCTCGTGAAATTTTCACGAATCGCCTGCGAGACGTCGGGATCTTCCGCCGTTGCGACTTGCGAGCCACGCTCGATGATGGTCACCCGAGTGCCGAATCGGCGGAGGGCCTGGGCGAGTTCAAGGCCCACGTACCCGCCGCCCAGCACGATCACGTGCGCCGGGAGACGTTGAAGATCGAGCGCTTCGATGTGAGTCATTGGTTTTGCGTCCGCGAGGCCAGGAATGTCCGGCATCATCGCGCGCGATCCCAGGTCCAGAAACAGTCGATCACCGCTGACCGTCCGACGACCTCCGTCGTTTAGGTGCACTTCCACCGCCTTAGGAGCGATAAAGTGGGCCTCGCCGCGGATCAATTCGGCTCCGGTCGCTTTGAAGCGATCGAGATGAAACTGAACTTCGCTCTCAACCATCTTGCGCTTGCGGTTGAAAACCCCTTTCATGTCCGTGGATACTGGACCCGTTTGGATGCCGTACTCGACGCCGTGCCGCGCAAACCAATTCGCCTTTGCGCTGCGGATCACATTCTTGCTGGGCAAGCATGCAATGTTAGGGCACGATCCGCCAATGTATTTCCGCTCCACAACAGCCGTGCGGTGACCAGCTTGGGCGAGGTTCCATGTCAGGTGCTTGCCCGCTTCGCCACTGCCGATAACAAGGATCTCGTAACGCTCTATCTCAGACATTATTATTCACCTCCGTAGCCGGGCAAGACTGGCGTCTCGCCTCTGGCGGCAGTCACTATCGTGCCTTTTGCTGTGCCCGCACCTCTAGCTTTGCCTGCGTCTTCCAAAGCCTTCCCACCTAGCTCAAACGTCTTTTTTGCTCCATGGACATTCTTCACTACGATTGTCTTGGTGTCTTTGTCAAATTTTTCAACAGTGCCTTGCGTAGCCTTGAAGCCATCCTCGCTAATCTTGCCGACTTCCATCGCAGTTTCGTCAGCTCCTTTCCCTGTGGTCCGTGCCACGATTTACGTTCCTTCTGTTAAGCCACTGAACCCGTCCTTGGTTCCTTTCAGTGTTGCCGCACCCGTGACCTTAATCGTGTGCTCCGTTCCATCGGCAGACTTCACCACAATTGTCTTCGTGGTGCTGTCCACCTGCTCGATCGTTCCGAGGATGTTCACCAAATCCTGCGCCACGCAGATACCTATCGTCAGCACCGCGCAAACTGCAAAGTATCCCAACTTTTCATCGTCACATTCTCCTTTAGATTGTCCTTTCTAGTACTTTGTTCCAGGGCCCCAAATGCAGGATGATTCAACGATACTGATCATAAGCTCCCCGGGTTTGTAATCGTCAAGACTGACCGTTTATCGAGCCGGGTCGAGACAATAGGTCCTCGTAAACGCTAGCTTACCCAGCCCAACGATGTCGCTGGAAGCTGGGACTCGGGGATATTTTCTGGGGTGTATGGAGGGTCCCCGAGTCCGATTGTGCCTTCTAGATCGGCTGGTTTGCGCCGACCTCTCGCGAGTTACCTGTGCTTAAGTTTTTAGACTTGGCCACGTTCGCCTACAACTGGGGGAACCCCTAGTGGCAACACAATCAGCGCCGGTTATAGATTCCTCGCATGGGACCTGATCGTCGGATCGCCCGTAGTGGAGGATCTGGACCTATGAAATTAAGTACACGGTTACTGATTAAAGTTTCTGACCGCTGTGAGATCGCAGGTTCGTGCATCTACCCGTTGCCGATCGTGCCAGACGCGCTCATAAAACCGGAGTTCGCTGAACCACTAAAACCAGGAGACAAACTTGAACTGCGACGGCCTGATGGTTCAGTAGCCTGCGTGATTCTTCAAGCTCTACAGCGACCCTTGAGCGAAAATGCAGGGCTCTTTATTGAATTGGGACCTTCAGTCACAATCGACGACCTCCCGATCGGCACTGAAATTTGGAAGATCAGTCGCTTGCCAGTTTGATTGCAGCCTAAGTCCTTGAGGTGAGGTGATGGTTATGAAAAAAACGCTTCTCGTTGGGTTGGTTCTGCTGGTATCCGGAAAAGCCGCATTGGCTCAGCACCTTGGAGAATTGACGGGCAACTATTCTTATATGCGTTACGCGCCGGTAGACAACCTCCCGACGGCCAACCTGAACGGGGGAGGCGGATCTGCGGTCCTTTATTTTGCTGGCTTTTTCGGGCTCAAGGCGGAAGTGGAGGGGTACGCCAGCCAAAACATCAACTTTAACTTTCCACCCGGCAGCATAAGGTGCCCATCGGGCTGCACCGGAACCGCGCAGGCAAACCTGTTCACCGGGAATTTCGGCCCACAAATTAAAATTCGTATCAAGCGCGTGCAGCCTTTCTTTGAGGGGCTGGTGGGCGGCGCGCATACGAACTTTTACCAAAATGTTCATAATAATTGCTCCGGATGCACGTTTGGCTCACCTGGCGATTGGGCCCTGGATGTGGTGCTTGGGGGTGGCGTCGATATTAAAGTCACTTCGCACTTGGCGATCCGACCGATCGAAGCCGATTATTTTCTGACGCGTTTCATCAACCACATCACCACCGGGAACAACAATCAAAACAATTTCCGCTACCAGGCGGGGCTCGTTTTCGAGTTCTAAGCTGGACGCGTTTGGAGAAGCCACGGCCGCCTGTTCCTTGACGGGCGTCGCGGGCGCTTGCTTCGTGTCTTCTAGTGTAGAAAGCAGAGAGCGGCTGCAGTTCATTCGAGTCGCGCGGCCATTCGCCTAACTTGTTTCATCCAGACGCTACGCCCTGTTCACGACTGCCACAGCTCCTGAGGTTTGAGTTCAAGAACTGAGATCGTTCACCTGATTAACCGGTGAAGTCAAGTACTGGGAGCCGAGTTACGCGCCGAAACATTGCAGGCCTATCTGGAAAAGACTTACACCGTTTTGGGGGTGGTGCTGGATGGTCGCGCTATGGTTGCGGAAGCCATGCGACTCCGACCGGATATGATTGTTGTAGACGTCGGCATGCCGCTATTGAATGGGCTGGATGCGGCCCGGAATCAAAGAGCAGCAGCGTTTTCCTTGCGGGCCTCCTGCCACGGTTTTCCAGTATGGACCGGATCGTGTGGAACTATGGGACGCGGAGGACTTCGATCTCTGGGAAGCGTTGGACTGGGAAACCGTGCGCGTGTTGTTCTATCGCCAGCACAAGCCAGACGGCAAAGCGGTGGAAGCCTACTGGCTAACGAATTTCCCTTCCTCCACAGTGGGCTCGCAATCTCTATTCCGCATGGCCAAAAGCCGCTGGGAAATCGAGAACCAAGGCAGCATATCTGTCATCATCATGCCAACAGTCTGCTGATTGGCTGGCTCCTCACCATGCTGGCCTGGACCATCGAACGACTCTACCGCCTCCGGTATCTCCACCGTCGCAAACATCGGGTGCATAGCAGTGCCCAGTTGCCGCTCCTACTGTGGCTCAGTCTTTCCCGTCCGTGTGCTGCTGACAGTAGCTGACCCCGGCAGAAAAACGGAAAGTTCATAGATTCTGCGCATCAGGCGACTCGCAAAACGCTCTCAGGGCAGCAACATCTAGGGACGAGAGCTGTCTGAAAATAGGCCCGTTCCATCACACTCCCTAAGTGAGCAAAAGTACAAAGTCCATCACTCGTTCTTTCCTGATGCCCTCCTATAGTTCCCAAATCGCTGGACACCTGCCCGAGGCATCCCTGTAAGACACAATTAAGTGTATAATCCCGCCACTTAGGTGTGTTTAGTCGGCAACTCCGGACGAAGGGAGGAATCGTTTTTCGTGCAACCGGCCACCAAGACGGACGACCTCCATCGAAGTCGAGCCTCGGAGAACACAACCATTTCAGCAGGCTACGACCCTGCCGCGGGCGGCAAGCTAATCGTTCTAACTGCACCGTTGACTGAATCGATTGACCATGCCGGTTACTTCATCCAGATGGCTCTGGCCTCCCTGCCCCAATGGCTCGAATTTGTTCTGAACAAGAAGTATCCCAAGTGGCGCGAGGTTGAGCGTAACGAGGACGGCTCCGCAAGATATATGCCTGCTGGGGTGCGCGTACTCGAAAAATCACTGCTACGCGAATACCTCGCGGACGACGTGGTGGCCTGCTTCCCAGACGATCTGGATAAATTCATCGGGTCCAATACTCGCGTTGTGGCCGTTTCCACGCACAACCCGTTGGGTGTCACGTTTGCCGCAGGCGTATACACCTCTATCTTCGGCTCGTCGAAAGAGCCGCTCAATTCGATCTACTCCCGGGCAATGTTTGACAAGATTAGTTCCAGCCCATACCGCAAGAATTTTAAGGTAGTGGTGGGGGGATCAGGGGGCTGGCAGATCATCCAAACCAACACGTTCGAGCTTCTGGGCGTTGATTGCGTTGCGGAAGGCCGAAGCGAATCTGCGGATGCGCTTGCATTGTTCCAGAAGGCGATCGCGGGAGAGACGCTGCCGCGAAAAATCAATTTAGCTCACCCCACCTCCCGCGACGCTATCCTCTTTCCCGAAAAGCGCACCACCTTCGGCGTTGTAGAGATGACTACCGGGTGCGGACGCAGGTGCCAGTTCTGCGTGCCGGACTTGAACCCGCAGATTGATATGCCCAAGGCGCGCATCATGGACGCCGTGCGTGCCAACGTGCGACAAGGTAACAAAGTAATCTCTCTAGCCACCGAGGACATGTTTATTTGGGGCCAGGTCCACACGGACACTCCGTTCTTCTTTCCCAACCGCGAAGCGCTGGTGGACCTCTACACCGAAATCGTCAACACGCCGGGCGTGGAGTATCATTTGCTCAGCCATTGCACTATGGCGCCTTTCGTTGTGGATCCGGAATTGATCCGGCAACTCTCGGAAATCCTCCTCCCAAAGAGTCCTATTCATCTGCCGCGCCTCAGCACACATCCGCAGAAGAAGGCACTGGTGCCATTGATCGGGCTTGAGACTGGGTCGGTGCGCATGGCGCGGCAGATTATGCCGAGTAAAGGCGTTCCATTTTCTATTGACGATTGGCCCAGCGTCGTTCTGGAAGGCTTGCGCGTGGCTAACCAGAACAACTGGTTCCCTATGATGACGCTGATGGTTGGCAATCCGGGGGAAACCGATCAGGATGTTCGTGAAACGCTTGATCTCATACATGAGATGGAGCGTCGTGACCTATTCGCATTTCTGGTGCCTTCGATTTTCACTCCGCTACACGACACACGAATGGAGCATCAAACAGGCGTCACTCATACGCGCCAGCTAAGTCCACTTCAATGGCAACTCCTCATGAAGTGTTGGAAACATAACTTGCGCCCAGGCCAATACAGCTGGTGGGGTCCGATGGCTTGGCGCGTGGGCTCTTTGTTCATGTGGCTCTACCGGCTCCGCAAATTGAACGGCCCCAATTTCACTTGGCCGCTTATGATGTTTGCAGGTGTGGCACCGGAAAGAATCCTTCGAAGCATCGGCAAAATTCATGTCGGTAAGCCGCTCGTGCCTAAGAGTCGCCGGGAACTGACTGCCTCGCTGCGGCCGAACTTCCTAAAGCACCTGCGGGCCGATAACGGCGACCTGCCTGAGAGTTCCGACCGAAGTGCGGAAGGCCGCCCCGATCAGAGCCACTTGAAGTTCGAGGCAGAGGTACCAACTCTTAAAGTCCTCTCTTAATCTTCGGTGACTGGGTTTTCCAAAGCGCGATTCACAACGATCCGGTTTTCTGATTAGCGCCGGGTCGTCGACATCTTGTCTGCGGAAGGTCGGTTATGCCCTCACCCCCATTGAAACATCCTTATACCGTTGTGACTGTCTCCTGTGGTCGCTGCCAACAGGAACAGGTTGTCCAGATTCTGGCCCGCAGTGGATTTTGGTTACGGGTACGTCAATCGGTGAAATGCCTGAAGTGCGGTCAGGAGTTTGAAGTGATGCTTCCGGACGCTATCATCGGCGGTCCATTTCTCCCCCAGCGCCTTGCCTAAGTTACTTGTGTTGAGTCACGATAAGGCTGCGTGACTGGAATAGATATGGAGGCGAAATGAGCCTCACGAGATGAGGCGGAGGCCGCAACCGACACGGCGTTCGCCTTTCGTGTCAACGCCTTTCGTTGACTTGCCTCCGCAGAAACTCTTTTTCAGGCTGCCGGGAGTAGGGTGACTTTGTATCCGAGCTTGGCGGCTTTCCACTTGAGCTGCTGGACCTGTAGTTGGCGGGGTTGAGCTTGGTAGAGCAGCGCTCCTTTGTCCACGTATTTCATTCCCTGGCGCAGCCTGCGGTAGACCAAGCGGGCCAGTTTGGCGGCCATGGCCTTGGCGCGTTCTTCGGGCGGCTGAAGGAAGCCCGAGAGTTTTCCCGGCGTGCAGTGGATTCCGCTGAACGGGCAGACAAAAAGGAAGCCGCTGCAACACACACCGCGATATCGGGCTATCGGGATCGCCGGCGACGTCAAATATGAGAACCTGCGCCGCGAGATTCATCCCATGGTCTACGTGCCAATAACGGGGGGCGGTGCCCATTTTGAACTCCGCACCTCCACGAATCCCATTGCACTCATTCCCGCCGTACGCAAGATCGTAAGCGACACTGATAGCAATCTTCCGATCTTCCAGGTCAAGACGCAATCGCAGCGAGTCGATGAATCATTGACTCAGGAGCGCATGATCTCGCATCTGGCGAGTTTTTTCGGTTTGCTCGCGCTGTTTCTCGCGTGCATCGGACTCTACGGTTTGCTGGCGTACGAAGTCACACGCCGGACGCGCGAAATAGGAATTCGCGTTGCGTTAGGGGCTGATAAAGCGGACGTCTTCGGACACATTGTCCGGCAGGGTTTGAAATCAGCGCTCATTGGGGTGAGCGTTGGAGGCCTCGGGGCACTCGGGCTGGTGCAGCTTTTGTCCAGCATGCTATATGGCGTGCAACCGGAGGACCCGATTACGTTCACTGTCGTTGCGGTGCTCTGGATCCTGGTCGCACTACTAGCCTGTTACATCCCCGCACGGCGGGCCATGAGCGTGGATCCAATCGTGGCATTACGGTACGAATAGAAGCTCAAATAAGACCCTGTTGCACTGTTGCGTAGATCATTTCTCAGCAAATTCCCATCCGGTAATCGGTAACTTAGAAACGGGCAGGTGCACCTCAATGAGGGTTAGTCCTGCCAAACGCTTCTGAGAAATGCCTTCTAGCAATACTAATCAAGGCGGTTATCTTCCACCTGGGTACTATGCGGACTATTCCGGTTACCCGTGCCGGCTCAGACGGTCAACCTATCGGGAGTTGAACTCGTGGAGTTTTTATGTCCAAGCATGTGCTGCTTACGTTGCGCGCTTTACACAATTTAGGTCTCGGCATAGTGGCGCGAAACCACCCTCGCATTGCACATCGCCCCATTCGCCCAGTTTCCGGTCGTGTTGCCAGGCCGACAGGCGCACCCCTCGGAACGTTAAATCTCGCAAACAGTGGAAAAAACTATGATGCAAGTAACCGACGGCGGCAGAAATCCAATGACGACCTGCGCGACAACCCGAATACCTCATGGTCGGGACCATCAGCAATTACGCTTGTATATTTACATACAATAGCCTATTATTGTATGTAAAGATGCAAACTAAGAATCGCGCCCATGGCGTCCTCATTGCGGATGTGGTCGAATCTCGCTCTCACGCGCACCTTCGCTCCTCTCTCAACGAGAAGCTTCGGATTGCCAGCATCGCGCAATTGGGTGACAAACTCATCCGCGTGCCTTACGCAGTCACAGCAGGAGATGAATTTCAGACAATAGCGCTCTGCGTGGACGTTATTCCCAAGTTGATTCTCGACCTCAGAAGGCGCCTGCAGCCCCTTCAGTTGCGAATCGGAATTGGAATCGGGGCGATCCAGGGGCCCATACGTCCTCCTGTAAATCGCATTGCCGGTCAAGCTTTCGAATTCGCACGAATCGCTATCAACCAAATCAAGGAAACAAGGAAATATCCGACACTGACCGCTTTTCGTTCATATGACTCCGAACTCGACGAAATTGCCAACTTGGTCTACGGTCTCCATGACACCCTCCTTCGACAAATTAGCGCGAAACAATGGGAGACCATTGCCATCTACTTGATTAAGAATCGTGTGGACTATACAGCCAAAGCCTTGTCCATTGATATTTCTACCGCTTCACGTAATCTAAAACGAGGATACTTCTGGCAAATCGAACACACAACGGTCGTCATGGAAAGCGTCCTCGGTCGCGCTTTCCGATGATTGCATCAGAATGTACAATATTTCTTTATTGCACGAAATGATACATCCAGCCTACAACCTCTTCCTGGCGATATATCTGGCCCATCTCCTCACTGACTTCGTTTTTCAGACTGCTCGGATTGTCTCTAATAAACATCGTGGCGAATGGCGCGGTTACCTCGTTCATGGGGTTACGCACTACGTCGCAGTCCTGGCGACCGTTGCGCTTGCCGATCCGCACCGCCTCCCGACCCTATCTTTTCAGTTGCTTGCCGTTTCCCTCTCACTAGTTCATCTACTCGTAGACTGGGCTAAGGTTTTTCTGACCAAATCTCATCGGATACCCGACAATGCCCTCGCGTTCGTATTGGATCAGGCAGTACATCTCGTCACTGTCACCGGAGCCGTCTTTCTTCTTGTTCACCCGTCACTCCAAACGTTCGTCTTAGGGTTGAATAGAATTCGCTTCCTCCAGGAAAGCATTCTCCTGGTGAGTGTCGTCTATGTCTTTGTGATCTTTGGCGGCGGCTATTTCATTCGTGCGCTCATCGGCCCTCTTTGGAAAGCAGAGCAGGGTCAAACAAAAAAGGAACATGAGGAAGTGATTAACGCCGGCCTATATATCGGCTGGCTGGAACGATTTCTTGTATTGACCGCCTTGTTCCTTCAATCGCCTGCGACCGTCGGCTTCATTCTTGCTGCCAAATCGATTGCTCGCTATCCCGAGCTCAAGTCCGTCCGCTTCGCGGAATATTTTCTAATTGGGACGCTTCTCAGTGTTGCTATCGCCATCGGCGGAGCCATTATTTTGCTGAAAGCGCTCTATGGAACTGTCACCCTCGGTAAATAGGCTTCACAATCGCCTACCGCACTGATTGCCCATTTCGCGATTATCAAGTTTCAGTAACCCAGGGGTCCTTGAAAGTCCAAGCTCTGTTAAACTCTCTCCGAACCGGGGTAGTCTCAATGAATCGGTAGTGTCCAGAGTTTTTCGCACATTTGATTGAGGCATAGGGCCTGGTGGTGCTCGGCTTCCCCGAGGGGGAGCCGAGAGTTTTTGTGGGCGCGATCATGCCGCTTCGCTCGCTTGCGTCAGGCGGTTCATATCCAGATAGCGCCGCGTGCCCCACTTTGTGCCTGCCACATGGCGCAGTCTTGCCGCCGCCAACATCAACGCCGACTTCCATCGGGAAACGCTTCTACCGCTCGCGTTCTTCGCCGCAACTTCACGGACCAATCGTTCCAGCGCCAATACTTCGCGAAAACCCTCTTCATTCACACCAATCGCCACCAGCAGCGACACATTCCGCACGTCGCAGCCCCAGCTCCGCTTCAGCCACAGACTCTGTGTCCCATCCAATTCTGCGGCGTTTTGATGTCGCAGACGTGATCTTGAAGGTTGCGAGTTGCAAACGTGTGCCTAAATTTGTGAAGGAAGAAATTCGAAGAGTATGGGCCTTCCGAGCACTTGTTCCCGTGCTTTGACACGCACCGACCGCAATTCATTTTCGCGTGGAAAGCGATGGGCTTCAGTTTGAACTCATGCCGCTTGTCCGGCCGGCCCGACTCGTTCGGAAAGACAAGGCCCTCCGCGTTTGGCTTCTTTGACGCCTTGTATTTCTTGAGTGACGCGATCAGCAACGCCGGCACCGGCACTTCCCGTTCTTCCTTGTTTTTGGGCTTGAACCCGTAGAGCGGCTTTCTGGTAACGCGGATTATGTGCGTCCGGAAGTCAATGTCGCGCCACGTCAGGTATGGCATATCCTTGTCGCGAAGGCCAGTCAGGAGGTAGCAGAGGTAGAGAACGCGCTGTTCTCCATCGCAAGCCTACAGGAGCGCTTGAATTTCCTCTTCCTCGTAAATTGGTCGGATCGGTTCCACGTACTCAGGCCAGTCGCGGTTGTGAAGCAGCTTGGTGATGCCATTTGCTTTTAGGAGCTGCGAGACAATCACTGCCCGGTTGTAGGCTGTGCGGGGGCCACAATTCAGTTCATAGAGCTTGCGAATGAAGGAGAGAAGATCTTCACGCTTCACATCCTGGATGAAGCGTTTTGCGCAGTGGCGGGCGAACATCTCAAGCAATACTTGTAAGCCATGTGGTCTTGGGTTGTCCTTCTCAATAATTGCAGCGCGCAGTCCACGTTTGTGGAAATGTTCCGTTGCCCGAAGGATTGCTTGCTCGAAATCTGGGTGTTCAAAGAGCTTCATGTCAGCGGTGTTCCCGAGCCTGCCAGTCGCGGGCGTGTCGTAGTCCGGCGAGCAGGCCAAAGTCGAATCGTGAAAAGGGATTCAGTGAATTGCGCAGGCGACGCAGCGCCCCGCGATTTTTCCCGAGCTGTTCGCCGACAGCGCCGATCATGGCACGGACGCGTGGGGGCTCCGAAGCCGCAATTCTGAGCAGGCGCTCGAAGCGCCCTTTCTCCGACAACAGCATAATGGTGCGGCGGATGGTTTCTTCCGGTGACAGCTCGCTCGTTCTGCCCGCCCGGCGCAGGAAGTCGAGCAACGCCGCATCGCTTTCGGAGAGGCCGGCCCATGCTTCGGGTCTGCGCGTATGGATCACGGTGTCGCTGCCGACGAGTTTTCGGGGCAGGCTTAGGGCACTAGTGGCAACCTCGTTTTTCTTGGCCGTCTGCGTCGTGAATCCAAGAAGATTCGCGGCGGCTATGCCCGAAGGGAAGACGGTCTGGCGCCGGGAAGCAAGCTTCTGGATCGTGGCTGGGTTCGGCCGGCTTTTCCCGAAGGCCGTGTTACGGCTGCTGTAGTAGACGCCCTTACTCAGTCGCTCAAGGCGTCCCTGCCGCGTGAGGCGCGAAAGGGCCTGGGCGACGGCCATGAAGGGTAGATCCCGGAAGTCTTCAAGCTTCCAGAGCCGTTCCCCGCCGCGTTCGATCTGCTGGCGGACGAAGGCCATGAACTGGCCGGACCCTTTTGACGATGTATTTCGCCTTCCCATGTGTGAAGTATCGGCTTGAAGGGGAAATCTGTCAAGTTTTGTTGCAATAAAACTTGACATTTGTTGGGAAGTGGACAAGCACCCCACGACCGGTACGGTCCTATTTCAAGGATACAAATCTCCAGTGTATTGAATCATTTGCCGACCACCTTGAGTAAGGTAACAGTTGCGGGTAACGATTGGCGGATTTTGCCAACGTTTTCCATGGCGTCCCGCTGCGATTGTGGAACGATCAATAGGACCGTAGTTTATGCGGATTCTAAGTATGGCGGAGAGGGTGGGATTCGAACCCACGGTAGGGGTTAGCCTACACACGCTTTCCAAGCGTGCGCCTTAAACCGCTCGGCCACCTCTCCGGAGGTGTGGTTGACCTTTCGATTCTAGCAAAAACGAAGACGCTGTGCAGGGACGAACGACGAAGCAGTCGAGGAAATAGGCAAGTAGAACAGAGCCGCTGTGTTTGCGGTGGGATTTGCCAGTTGGGGCGTATCAAGTAAACTAGTTGGGTTACCCCACGCCTCTGGGGTCGTGTAATTGGTAGGACATCAGCCTTTGGAGCCAAAACTCGGAAATCCGCAATTCCCGCAAAGTCAGTAAACCTCTGTTTTTTCTTTTCAGTACATTTCAACTGCGTCTGATTGCGTGTGACTGCATGAGACTGTTTTGGGGACATTCGGGGACAATTGCGGGGACAATTTGCACTATTTTGGTGCAACCGGATCGACTCCTAATTCTTTCGTATCGCCATCTGCGCTGCCAACAGTTTTCGGAAAAGGTCGGCTCGGGATTTACTTCCCTGACTGACTTGCACACCACGCGCGCTCAACGACTCATAAATCGGTGCGCTGCCCAGCAGAGCCGGCACCAGCATGGCTGCATAACATGCCGCCAGCATCGGGAGGAGCATAGTGACGTTGCCAGTCATTTCGGTGACCAGAACAATTCCTGTGAGTGGTACGCGCACGACACCACAGAAAAATGCAGCCATTCCAACTACTGCAAATGCCTCTGGTTGAATATTGGGATCGGATGATATCGACCTGCAGAGTAGTCCAAATAGCAAACCCAATTGCGCCCCCAGAGCCAGCATTGGAGCGAAGAGACCACCCGGAGTCTCTGAGGCGTAAGAGACTGCCCCAAGTGCAAAGCGAACCAGAAACGTAAGTGGAATCATCGCAATTGTCCCTTCGCCGATCAGTGTGCGTTGCGTGAGCAAATCTCCTCCTCCAACCAGATCCGGCGCGAACCACGCCAGTATACCCACAGCGCCACCAATAATTGCAGCCCGTAGCTCAACAGGCCACTGGTGCAGCTGATCCGCCGCTGACAGTGCACCGAGAATGGCACGGTTGTAGACGATAGCCGCAAATCCCGCTAAGACACCAAGTACGAAAGACAGCGACATCATCACATTGCTGGGATACGGGAGGGCTTGAACGTGGAAGTCCGGCATGTCGCCTAGAAAGAAGCGCGCCACCACCATTGCACTTGAGGAAGCGCCTATTGCCACGATGGCAATGCGCAGCTCGAACCTTTTGACCAATTCTTCCAACACGAAAAGCGCTCCAGCGATTGGCGAATTGAAAGCCGTTGCAAGTCCGGCGCCTGCGCCTGCCGCCATCAGCACTCTGCAGTCCGGCCAGTTTCGTTTGAATGCTTTTCCAACAAAGTGCGCGATGCTCGCCCCCATCTGGAAGCTCGGGCCTTCTCGGCCTAACGCAGGTCCTGAGCCAATAGCTAGCAACCCTCCGAAGAACTTCACGGGAATCGCGCGGTATGGTGCGTCGTGCCGCTCCCCTTCGAGCACCGCCTCAACCTCAGGAATGCCACTCCCAGCCGCGGAAGGTGAGAATCGTCGTACCATCCACGCAGCAAGCCCGGCTCCGCCAGCACAAGCAGCGACAACAATGAAGACGCGGGCTACGTTCGGCCTATGCCCCCAGATTATGGCTGCATTGCGGAAATGATCTGCCCGCTCGAGCGCTAACCGGAAAATCGCCCCCAAAAGCCCGGACACCGTGCCCACGATTGGCGCCAGGAGAGCCAGCGCAAGGCGACCACTGGGCCTCTCGTTTTGTTCTCCTGTTTGTTCTGGATTAGATTTCATGCCGCTCGGTGAACGCGTCATCCTGATTCTCCGGAACTGGCACCCAAATTTGCGGAAAGTTATCTTCGCGAACTTCTGCCCCTTCACCCGCGTGGACCCGATCTCCGCAGGATCGCCGACCCACAACTCAAAACCTAATTCAGCTAGTCGCCGCTCGAACCCGCGTGAATATCCGGTAGACTTCCCTGCCTACGCGTTTGCGGATTTCTCGCTGCTTCAGGTCTCGATAGAATCTCGCGGGCCTGACGCGTCTTGAACGCGACGTGCTGTCTCAAGCCGGCATCTCAATCGTGCTGCATTGAAACTTTACTTACTTCCGGCCGCCGCTTTACCGCCCGTGTCCGATGCACTCGTACCGATTTCCGATCCGTCGTGATTCACAATCAGCCTTGAACCGCGCTGCCCGGTCATATAGGTCCAAACCCATTGCAGAAAGACGCCAACACGGAGGCTCGAGGTCGTTAGAAACTGGAGGTGCACGGCTGCCCATGTGAGCCACGCCACGAAACTGCTCACATGGACCTTACCGGTTTGCAACATCGCGAATCCCTTGCCCACTACAGCCATGCTGCCTTTATCAAAGTAGCTGAATGGGCCTGGGGCGGGATTGTTGTTGTCGGTGATACGGCTGTGAATCACTTTCCCTGCGTAGCGCCCTTGCTGTATCGCCACTTGTGCCACGCCTGGCAGTGGTTTGCCATTTTGTTCGAGCGACGCAGTATCGCCGATCACGAAGATCTCGGGGTGACCCGGAACCGTTAGATCATTTTAGATGCGGACCCGCCCGGCGCGGTCCATCTCCGCCTTCAGCCAGATTCCAGCGGGCGAGGGTGAGACGCCCGCGGTCCAGATTACGGTCTTGCTTACGATGCGCTCTCCTGCCACCACGATGCCGTCTGCGTCGATCTGATCAACGCTGCATCTCAGTCGAACCTCGACGCCCAATTTCTCTAGCCGTTGCTTGGCGGCCTGCGAGAGAACCTCTGGAAACGACGACAGAACCCTCGGTGCCATATCCACCAATACAATTCGAGCAGAAGCCGGATCAATTCGCCGGAAGTCCGATTTCAGTGTGCAGCGCACCATCACGGCGATAGCGCTGGCCATCTCCACTCCGGTAGGCCCAGCCCCCACCAGAATGAAAGTCAGCAGGTCACGGTGGCGGGTCGGATCTTCTTCGGCCTCGGCCTTTTCGAACGATCGCAAGATCTTGTTGCGGATCGCTTCTCTCGTACTCGTAGCACCCAGTAAGTCGTGCGAGAGTTAATCAGGGTGCGCCGCGATAAACCGACCTGTTGTAAGGAATGGAAGAGTCATACAAGAAGGGAGACATCGACTCCATCTTGGCCCTCAGTCGTCAGAAGACGTCGCGAGATCGCCCTGTTCACTGCATCGCGGACTTGTTACTTTGACAAGAGACTTCGGAGATGGTAGGCGTACTATCCCAACGGTGCCCGCGTGCGTGATTTGCCAATCCGGCCGCAGCTGTACTGGAAGCACTCGCGCGTGGGAGTTGACCCATCCGAGCGACTTCTCGGTGCCTGGCGCGACGAGAGCACTCGCAAGAGATGCAGCGGAACTGGCCAATCAAAGACGTGCGCTTTGTCTGCGTGACCGACGCTGATCGCATTCTCGGTCTGGGCGACCTTGGCGCGAACGAAATGGGCATTCCCATTGAACAGCGGTGATGAAGACGGAATGGCGAGGGTTCTTTCTTCTAGTAGTAACCGCAGCGATTTGCCGAATCGCCTCGGGGCAGAGTTCACCCGATCGAACATCTACCCCCGTTTCGCATCAACTGCGTTCGTGAGGAAAAGCGGAAAAGCGCTGAAAAATCAGAAACAAGAGGTGAAGGCTGATGAGAAGCTGGGTCCTGCGCTTCATCGTAACTTGCTGATTCTCCTCGGAAAGCTCCCGCTCCGGTAAAAAGTGATAAGTAAAATAAATGTCTGTCTGTTAGGCGAATGCTTTCCCCGCACGAAATACAAATCCCATAGGATCCGTGGTTAGAGCGTATCTTATCTCAAGTTGGGTGGTTTGAGTGCGTAACCCTAACCAGAATCCATTTACCTAGTGCCCCTAAGGCGAACTTAGCGGAGATGGAGGGTCCTAATTGGGAAATGGCCTGAGAGTCCCACAAACATGTGATTTTGGGCAGCGTAGATTGGTGAATTTCGATCTCCTAGAATGAGTGAGTTGGAAGCGCGGAGACAAGGAGGTTTTTGGACAACCAAAATACTTCATGCGTCTGAGCTACCTTTCCAGTCTCGTTACGATTCCCACCTCCCCGATCCCCCGTTTCGGAGCAGCTTCAGAGTTGACCATCGGAAGGTAATCGGTTCGATCAACACAAGCGCGTTTGGCGGTACTGATCCGAAAGAGGAACCGACAACTTCCGGTTTGCTCGTGATCCGCTCCTTGACGTGCGCTGCGGACGGGAGTACAAACATCCTTGTCCTGGCCCCCGCGTCAACTAACTAACCTCCTCAATCTCACATCTCGGAGGAGATCATGCCCGACATCTGAAAAGAAACCGACGGCCTCGGCGTCGTTGAAGTTCCTGGCGACAAGCCCTGGGTGATCAGATACAACGTTCGGTCGAGCTAACTGCCCGACGCACCGCGGAGAAGTGAGTTATGTGGCTGGTTAGATTAGTGCTGCGAAGGCCCTACACCTTTGGATCACGATATGCGAAGGAGGTCACTTAAGATGTCTACTGCACGATCTGCTGTACCTCAGGAGTTGAGCACTGCTTACGTTCGCGGGATTTTCAAAAACCTGGAATCTGGTGATGGCAAAGGGTTCTTCGACCATGTGGCGGACAACGTGGATTGGATCGTCGAGGGAACACATCCTCTTGCGGGTCACTATCACAGCAAGGCCGAGTTCCTCGCACATACCTTTGAAAAGTTGGCAAAGGTTCTACCGAAAGGTGCCGAACTGCATGTGGAACATGCGCTTGTAAGTGGTGATTGGGCGGTGGTCGAGCTGCATTCCGAGGCCACCGCCAAAAACGGTTTCAGGTTCGATAACCGGTACTGCTGGCTGTGTCGATTTGTGAATGGCACGATCGTTGAGGTTCGAGCGTATCTCGATTCCGTCCTCGTTTCTCGCCTTTTCGAGGAGAATCCGATTTAGCAGGAATAAAATTTCTGCAACAACTCGGCCGCGAGGTGGTCATCAAACCCGACGCTGGCAGCGCGAAGGTCGCTGCCGTGGCGAGACTGACCACTCGAAAGGAAACGGCCAAATGAATAAGTCACGCCGGTCGCCGCATATGATTATCTTCGCGATCACGATGCTTGTCGGCTTGACCTCCCCATCGCCTGCCCAAGTCAGAGTCCTGATCTCCGGCCCTCTGGCAGGCCACTACTCTAGCAAGAAGGCGTTCATTGAAGGCACATTTGCTAAATTGGGACGTGTTCTTCCCCAGGGTGCTCAGCTGCACGTTGAGCATCTTCTCGTAAAAGACAATCAAGCGGTCGTCGAACTCCGTTCATTAGCAACAGCGAAGAACGGCATGCGGTTCGACAATCGCTACTGCTCGGTCGTGCACTTCAGAGACGAAGTGATCGTGGAGGTTCGCGCCTATCTGGACTCTGCCATGGTCACCCACCTCTTCGAGGAAAACCCGATTACGTGAACGGGAGCCATACCGATTGCTCGATACAAAAACGCGAAGGAGCTGCTCATGGTACGTATCCCATCGCAGAGGTCGATTGCTTCGCTGAAGAGCTGGCTGTTCACGCCCGCGACCAAATCGGACAGATTTTCCCGTGCGGCCACCGTGCATGCCGACGCTCTGATCATTGATCTGGAAGATGCGGTGGCGCCCTCTTCAAAGAAAGAGGCACGCACGGCAGCGCTTCGCTATCTTGCCGCGATTCCCGCCGATCACCTTCCCTGTGCGCTGCGGATTAATTCCCCGGGCACAAGGTTTGGGATCGACGACCTGCAGGATTTCTTAAGTTCGCCGGCGGAGCCTGATTATATGGTCCTACCGAAATGCGACTCGTCTGCGCTGATTGGCTTCGTGGGAAACCTTTTGCGCGAGGCGAAAAAGACGACGCAAATTATCGCACTTATCGAAAGCGCGAAAGGCGTAGGAGCTCTCGAGCAGATAGCCGAGGGCGAAGCAAAGCCAGCTGCTTTGCTGTTCGGGGCTGCGGATATGGCCGCCGATCTCGGTGCGCAGACTTCATGGGAGCCGTTGCTTTACGTAAGGTCCCGGATTGTCTATACAGCTGCCTTGGGCGGGATCGCGGCTTTGGATTCTCCGTATTTCAATATCGCAGACCCGGAAGGTCTTAAGCTGGAAACGAATGCAGCGGCCAGCCTCGGATTTCATGGCAAATGCGCAATCCACCCGGCGCAAATTGGCACGATCAATGAAGTCTTAAGCCCAACCGTAGAGCAGGTAGCGAAAGCGCGCGAAATTTTAGTCGTGAACCGTCAGGGTGTGGGTTCTGTTGACGGCCAGATGGTCGACGAGGCGGTTGCGCGGAGAGCCAGGCTCGTTCTTGAGCGAGCCGGAATCACCAATTTGGAGTAGCTCTACCTGCCTAGAGCCACCGAATGAAAAAGGAGAAGGAAAGACATGGAAAAGACACTATCAGCATATCGGGAGCTGGGGGCGAAGCGCTATCGCGAGACAAATGGCCTTTACTACGAGGACTTCGAAGTGGGTGATGTATTCGAACATCGTCCGGGAAGGACGATCACAGACGTGGACAACATGTGGGTAACGTTGCTCACCATGAACGTTCAACCTGTGCACTTTGATGCTGCCTACGCCGCAAAAACCGAGTGGAAGAAGATGCTGGTGGACAGCACATTGACACTAGCGCTCCTCACTGGGATGAGCGTCCGAACGGTCAGCGCCAAGGTCGTTGCGAACCTGGGTTGGGACAAAGTGAAGGCGACGCATCCGGTCTTCGCCGGGGACACCCTCTATGCGGAATCCACGGTGCTCTTTAAGCGCGAGTCGAAGAGCCGTCCCACACAAGGGATCGTGACCGTTTCCACGCGAGGCATCAACCAGGACGGAAAAGAAGTAATGAGCTTCGAGCGAACCATGCTGATTTACGAGCGGGGGCACTCGCCGGAAGCCGCTGCGAATTACTAGCTAACGAAAACTCTAATACTCGTGGGCGTGGACCCCAAAAGGAATTGATGATGGACTTCAGATCGATTTACGAATCGAAGCTTACGACGCCCGAAGCGGCCGTTGGGCGCATTGCCTCGGGAGTCAACGTGTCGATGGGGATGGCCATGACCGAGCCGCCGGCGCTGCTCAAGGCACTGGCCGATCGCGCGGCTGCCGGCAGGGTGGATAATCTCAAGCTCTACTACTTCGAATCCACGCGAATTGCCGGGGAGACGGTTCTGCGCTACGAACTTACCGAGCGCATTCAGCCGTATTGCATGTTTGTGACCGATGTCGAGCGCGCCCTGATTAAACGTGGTGAGCAGGACGGGCGCAAGAAGGTATTAACGTACGTTCCCTCGAATTTCTCACAATCGCCGCGAATCCTGACCGAGCACATCGGCATCGACACGTTCCTCGTTACGGTGTCATCGATGGACGAACATGGGTACCTCACGTTCGGCACGGGGAATGACTATTCGAGCAAAGTGGCCCGAGCGGCCAACCACCTGATCGTGGAAGTGAACAACCGGATGCCGCGTGTTTATGGTTCGCTTGCGGAGCTTCACGTTTCGGAGGTCGAGGCGATTGTCGAAAACAATGCGCCGCTTCTCGAGTTGCCCGTGCACAAGGCAGCTGCTGAAGACCCGGTGATCGGCAAGATGGTCGCGGAAATGGTGCCCAATGGCGCGTGCTTGCAGATGGGCGTGGGTGCTTTGCCCGACTTGGTCTGCGCTCAGCTCCGTGACCGCAAGGATCTCGGTATCCATACGGAGGCGCTTTGCCCGGGAATGATCGACCTAATCAATTGCGGGGCGGTAACGAACCGGCGTAAGCGATTGAACCAGGGAAAAACAGTCTTCACCTTCGCCATGGGGCAGAAGACCATGTACGAGTTTCTTCATAACAACCCTGCCGTCGAGAGCCACCCCGTGGACTATGTGAACGATCCTGGCGTGATTTCGCAGAACGAGAGCGTGATTTCCATCAATGCAGCCTTGCAGATCGATTTGACCGGTGCCGTCAACGCCGAGCACATGCTCGGCCACCAGTACAGCGCCACAGGGGGTCAGCTCGACTTCGTGCGTGGCGCTTACGCCTCCCGCGGAGGTAAGTCGATCATCGCGTGCCACTCGACCGCGGCCAAGGGCAAGGTGTCGCGCATCGTCGCCCGGCTGGACGGCCCGGTGACCACGCCGCGCATGGACACGCATATCGTCGTCACGGAATTCGGCTGGACGGACCTCAAAGGAAAGTCGTCGACGGAGCGCGCCAAGGCGCTGATCGCCTTGGCACACCCAGAGTTTCAGGCCGGACTCACCGCGGGGGCAAAAGAGATGCACCTGCTGTGAGTATCGGAACCAAATGCGGAAACAAGGGTGGAGGGTATACGCATGCTGAATACGATTTTGAGCGCACTCCTCCCAATGGTCGTAACGTTCCTGCTTGGTTTCGTGGCGGCTTGGCGCCACGATTTTGCGACCAAGGACGCCACTATCCTGAATCGGATGGTGCTAGTCTACGCCGTCCCCCTGGCACTTTTCGCTGGAACAGTCAGCACGCCCCGCGCTGAGTTGAGTCAGGACATCCCACTGGTCATTGCGCTGTGCATCGCTATCATGGGTCTGTACGCCGCGACATTTCTTTTGTCCCGTTTCGCTTTCCGCGCTCGGGTGGGTATCAGTGCGTTGGCCGCGCTCATGGCTTCCGCGCCGGCAGTGCCTTTCGTGGGTCCGGCCGTTCTCGGTGACCTGTTCGGACGACTCAGCGCCATCCCGATCGCGATAGGCAGTCTCGTCATCAACCTCACTGTCGTGCCACTCACGATTCTCCTACTCACATTGGACACGCCAGGGGAAGACACACAGGCAAAGAACCCGGCCACTCATGACGGCGGGCATTCGGCGCCGTCGCACCTATCTATTCTCGCAGCCAAACTCGGGGAAACGGTCAAAGAACCACTTGTTTGGGCACCCGTTCTAGCTTTCGTGGTGGTGCTGACCGGTGCCCGTGTTCCCCAGGTGATCGTCCACTCGCTTTCCATGCTGGGATATGCATCCGGGGGTGTCGCGTTGTTTGCCTCCGGAATCGTGCTTGCGTCCGGCAAAATCAAAGTTAGCGTGCCCGTCTTGTTCTTAGTATTTCTGAAGAACCTCGTGCAGCCGGTGTTGGTCCTCGGTGGTCTGCGATGGCTCGGCTACAGCAATCCAATTCTCAAGGAAGCCGTGTTGACGGTCGCCATTCCAGCCATGCCGATTGTCACCATGCTCGCTCTCCAGTACCACGTGGCACAGGACGAGGCTAGTTCCGCCGTCTTCCTTAGCGTGATCAGTTCGGTGGTCACGATGGGAATTTTCATCGCACTAACGAGCTAGGTAAATGAACTCACTCAAGAAAATGGAGGATCCTCATCATGACTCAAGTCGAATCTCTCGCTAAGTACGCCGCCCGCGCTTCCTTCGCCGATCTCTCGGCCGAATCGCGCAGGCAGTTGCCAATCCACATCCTGGACTCGCTGGGCTGCTCCATCGCCGCCCTGGGAGCCGGTCCGATCCAGGCCTGCCGCGAGCAGGTCGCAGAGTTCGGCGGCACAGGTCCGTCCACGCTGATTGGCGGCGGACAGGCGAACCCGATCTACGCTGCGTTCTGGCACACAGCACTCGTGCGCTATGTCGATTTCATGGACAACTTCCTTGCGCGGACCGAGACGTGCCACACGGCAGATAACTTCGGCGTGGCGCTGACTATCGCCGAGTATGTGGGCGGCAGCGGAAAAGACCTGATGCTCGGGATCGCGCTGGGCTACACGGTCCAGTCACGGTTGGTTGATCACGCCAACTTCATGACTACCGGCTTAGACCACACCGCGCAACTGGCTTTCTCGCACAACGCTGCTGCCGGCCGCCTGATGGGGTTAAGCGAGCGGCAGATTGCGCACGCCATCGCGATGGCAGCGGCCAGCGATGCGTCCTTCGCCGTCATTCGGGCCAAGCCTCTCTCCCAGTGGAAAGGCATCGCCTCGTCGCAGTCTGCGCTCGGCGCTATGAACGCGCTGTTCCTGGCTCGACGCGGCGTCGAGGGACCGCTGCGAGTGGTGGAGGGCCCGCTCGGCATCGACCATCTCCTGAGGATGAAGATCAATATTGACTGGGACAAGCAGGGATACGAGGGTGTGGCGGAGAGCACCATCAAAAAGTACAACTCCATGATCCACACGCAGTCGGCTGTTCATTGCATGGTCGAACTCGCCAAGCAGAACAAAATCGATCCCCGCAAGATAGTCTCGATTGAGGCAGAGGTTTTTCAACTCGCCTACGACTTTGCCGGAGGCGGCCTCTACGGCACGGACAGAGTTATCCAGACCAAGGAGCAGGCGGATCACAGTCTGCCGTATCTGCTTGCGGTGGCCCTCCTTGACGGCGACGTACAACCGGCGCAATTCAAGCCGGACCGTATCGCGAAGCCAGACGTACAGGCGCTACTGAAGAAGGTTTCCGTCCGAGCGAACCATGAATACACCGACGAATATCCCGAGAAGATGCCGGCCAAGATCACCGTCAGGCTACAGGACGGAAAGGTGATCGAGCACGAGGTTCAGGACTATCCGGGCCTCGCTTCCCATCCGTTCACATGGGAGGAGTCCGTCGAGAAGTTCGACAGGCTTGTGGCTGGTCGCATCGACGAGAGGCTCAGCCGGGAGATTAAGGACGCCGTGCGTTCGGTGGAAAACATCCAGGTCACGGACCTGATGAAACTGCTCGGCAGCGTCAAGGCAGCTGCCTCGGCCGCGTCATCGAGTACGACCTGACAAGCAGCAAGAGACAGGCCACAAGAAAGGGAAGAAATCGAAATAGCTATAGCATCCGAGCGTGTTCGGGAAATCATCGGATTTGCAGATCGCAGCGTATGAGCGCAGCAAGGGGGCTCGGTTTTCAGGATTGGTTAAGGCGCGTCAGAAACTCACGTAGACGGACTCGGTTTCCGGATTCTTCTGCAACATCAGCCAGCACCCGCAATGCAAGAAAGCCGGCACCCGGTATAGTCGGCCAAACAGTGAGGTCGCGTCTGCTAGGCACCCGAGCCCGACCCCCTGACAAGAAAGAAGCCGCGTTTCGCCGGTTATTTTCCGATCTAGGGGCCGGGCCTTTCGGTGAAGCCTCGACAACAGAGAGCGGAGGGATGGGCCAATCGTGATACGGCGAAGTAACGAAGCACAAACTGCTTCCGAAACGAATTCGACGAACGATGTCGGCCCGGCACCAGATCAGGCTGGTTATCAATTGGACTGCACGGAGGTGTGGGGCGGTAACAACGTCGCCGATAAGCTCGTGAAATTGCCAGGCTTGGTGGGATTGATCCACTCAAAGCCCGTCGAACCCGCAACAGGCGGTGGTGACCTGTACTCCGTGTCGGCCTGCGACAAGCGTCTGCTCTCGCGTGTTGTGCTCGCGGATGTCGCGGGCCACGGTTAAGCCGTCGGGGAAATCTCTACGAGGTTGCGCACGCTGGTCAAGAAATACATCAATACTTTCGATCAATCAGCGCTGATGCGGGAGATAGATCAAACGTTTTACAAGCAGAATGAGGATTTGGCGCAATACGCTACGGCGGTGGTGCTCAGTCATGACTGCAGGACAGAGTTGATATTCGCGAGCGCTGGCCATCCGCCAACGTGTGGTTATCACGCAAGTCAGAAAGAATGGGGTTGGCTACACGAACGAACAACCGATTCGGTGGAGACATTCGAGGGCCTACCTCTTGGACTTGTCCCAGAAGCGGTCTTTGACAGGTATAACATCGTGAGCGAGAATGATCTTATGAACGCCGGCCGCAAACTCGAAGCGTATCTCCAGGAAGTCGGGGACAATTCGGGGACAGTGGTGCACCAAAATGCAGCAGACGGTTCTGTAGTTAATTGAAAAATAACCCTGTTCCGGGGTCGTCTAATTGGTAGGACATCAGCCTTTGGAGCTGACTATCCTGGTTCGAGTCCAGGCCCCGGAGCCATAAATCTGGTGATTGTAAGGAACGCTGAAACCGGGCCGAATCGCCAGAAGCGAGGGATGACGATGAAGCGGCTTTATCTCCACAGAAAACTTTCACGTAGAACACGTTTCGACGAAGCAGGCACAACGCTGCTCGAGCTGATTATTGCCTGCACTGTGCTGATGATCCTGGCGAGCGCGGCCGAGCCGCTGATCCGAATTACGATTGTGCGCGGCCGTGAAGCGGAGCTACATAGGTGCTTGCGCGAAATGCGCAACGCCATCGATCATTATAAGGATATGGCGGACACGGGGGCGTTCCGCACCGAGATAACCAGCAACGGCTATCCTCCCGATCTGGATACATTAGTCACCGGCGTAACACTTGCCGGCAACAAAAAGGTGCGCTTCCTGCGGAGAATTCCGGTGGACCCCATGGCCGGCCAGCGCGATTGGGATCTGCGCTCCATCCAGGACGACCCAGACTCCACAGGCTGGGGTGGAGATAACGTGTTCGACGTGCATTCGAAGTCCCAGGGCACGGCGCTGGACGGCTCAAAATATTCAGACTGGTAGCAGTAGCCCACGCAGTTCCCTGCCCTGGCGTTCCCTCCAAATCCAAATTGTGCTTCGAATTATTCTTCGGACGCCTGTTTGGTAACAATCAGGTTGCTCGTGGTAGCCACGCATTGCCAGGAGCCGTCGGTCTTCACCCAGGTATCGACAAAACGCTCACGATGTGTAAACGGTTTGCCTTTATCTGTTCCCTTGATGCGAAGGATGCCGACCACCACCGCCGAATCTCCATAGACCTGCACGGTGCTGCGTTCGTTGACGGCTTGAGCCAGCTGGTAGCCCGGCGCTTTAAAACCGGCCAGAAATTCACTTTTTGATTGCAGGCTACCATCGGTTTCGACCGACGCCATGGTAGTGGCGAGGAGCAATTCCAGCGCCTTTGTATCCTTTTGTTCGAGCGCACGATTCCACACTTTTTCCAGTGCGAGAACTCGGCCTGCTTCGTCACTATCGGCACTTTGGTGCGCTGTGGCAAAGGCGACACCCAGCAGAAGTACAATTCCAGCCATCATGAAATTTTTCATGGAAACATCCCCTGATTGAGTTGACGCGTTAGCCCATTGATCGGCTCATCTAGTGTACTGTCCCATAAATAAGTGGCAATAGTATTGCTGGGAATTTAGGCATCTCCAGTGCAGAATGGGGGGTGTCTATGGCAATGGGACGACCGAAAGCGGCCTTGGTTTTAACTCCGGAACAGCGCGAACAGCTGGAAAGCTTGGCGAGTTCACGATCCCTTCCGGCGGGATTAGTGACCCGGGCCAAGATTATCTTGTTGAGTGCTTCCGGCAAGACGAACCTGCACATTGCGCGCCAGTTCAGACTGACCAACGCCACCGTCGGCAAATGGCGGCGGCGATTCCTGAAGCACGATGTGGCCGGTTTACATGATGAGTTGCGCCCGGGGCGCCCACGCCCGATTAACGACGAGCGCGTGGCGCACCTGGTGCGCAAGACCCTGGAAACAAAACCAAAAGGCGGTACGCACTGGAGCATCCGACAAATCGCCGCGGAGACGCGGCTGTCGAAATCGACGGTACACCGTATCTGGCAAGCTTTTGGATTGCAGCCCCACCGTCAGAAACATTTCAAGCTCTCGACGGATCCATTTTTTGTAGAAAAAGTACGGGATATTGTAGGGCTGTACTTGAATCCTCCGGAAAATGCAGTAGTTTTGTGTGTGGATGAAAAGAGTCAGATTCAAGCGCTCGAACGCACCCAGCCGCTCTTGCCGATGGGACTTGGCTATGTCGAGGGTGTGACCCACGACTACCGACGGCATGGCACCACCACCCTGTTTGCCGCGCTGGACACGGCCAAGGGCAAAGTGCTGACGCAATGCCGACAGCGTCACCGACATCAGGAATATCTGGACTTCCTCAGAGAGATCGAGAAAAACGTGCCGGAATGCTTGGAGGTGCACATCATCGTGGACAACTATGCCACGCATAAACATCCGCGCGTAAAACGCTGGTTCGCCGCACGGCCACGATTTCACGTGCACTTCACGCCGACCTATGCCTCCTGGTTGAATCAAGTGGAGATTTGGTTCAACCGCATTACGCAGCAGGCCATTCGTCGCGGCACGTTTCGCAGCGTCAAGGAACTGGTCGAGAAAATCGATCAATATGTGCGAGCTTCCAACACTCACGCGCAGCCTTTCGTGTGGACCGCCACAGCGGATTCGATCTTTGCTAAAGTCCAGCGACTATGTGAACGTATTTCCGGGACGGCACACTA
>CAWCIG010000007.1:0-65293 GCA_963795535.1 Candidatus Acidiferrales bacterium | reverse complement strand
CTTAGATACGGCGAAGCTATTGCTGGATCGTGGGGCTGATGTGAACGCTCGCGCGATGATAGATGAATCCGGTATCGGTGGGCAGACGCCGATTTTTCACGCAGTAACGCAGTTCGGCGATTGGGGATTGCCTGTGGCGCGATTGCTGTTAGATCATGATGCCGATCTGACTGTTCGTGTGAAACTTCCTGGCCACTATGAACGCCCGGAGGAGTTCGTCGAGTGCACACCTCTAGGATATGCGTTGCGGTATCCGGGCGCGGATGAACACTCAGGAGGTCGCCTTCCCTCGAAGGAAAGCCGCAGTGTTGCCTTGCTCCGCGCACGAGGAGCCGTCGAATGAGCGACCGTCACAATTGCTGATTAAACGAGCTAACCGGAAGTTATTCCGCGTCAGAAGGCCCATTGGGACATTCTGGCTTGATAAGCCCTGGTTTGATAAGTCCTTCCATGAGAAGGCCGGTGAGTGTCAAGTCTTTTCTTTCATTTTGTCTCTTTTTTTCTTTCTTCTTCTTCTTTGTTTCTTCTTTTTCCAAATTGTTCCCATTCAGCCAAGCCGCCTCTGTCGCCACCCTTCCATCCGCACTCTTTGTTGAGCGATTGTCGCTCGGTGCAAGGTGGGTGTACTTGATTCAGTAGGTGCTGCTACCTGATTTTCGACCTCTGTTCCCCCTTTTGAAGGAAACGGGGCCAGGACTTAGTCGCAGTCACCTGATCTCGGCGGTCAAGCTCGGCTGTTTGGATACTCTCTTTTTTCTTTGCTCCTTCTTCTTTCTTCCTGCCTTTTCTACTTTTCACAGAGAAATTTTGAACCAGGATCCCTTAGGAACGACGATCGCGAACTCCGTCGACCCCTAGCATCCCTGTTTGTGAGGAGTTCTTCCCTCTAGGCCGCGGTGCGCATCGCTTTCTGGCTATTGCGCAGTGGTTCGTACACCTCCCCACTCACCCACAAACGATGCAGCAGTACCGCCAGCTTTCTCGCCACCGCAACAACGGCTCGCTTCTTTGCATTTTTCCCTCCTCGCGCCGCAAGTTTTAGCCCCCAACGCCGTAGATCACTGTCTGCTCCAAAGGGCCCCAGGATGTAGTGCGCCCCCTGCACCAGCATGGTCCGCAAATACCGGTCTCCTTCTTTACTGATGCGCATCTGCGGCTGGCTCTCACCAGAGTCCCTGCGCCCAGGGCACAACCCGAGAAAACAGCCAACCTCGCGACTCTTCGGGAAGCGACGCGGATCGTCCAGCGTCAGCACATATGTCAGCGCGATCTGCGTTCCTACTCCCTTCACCTGTTTGAGCAGTTCGACGTGTGGGTAGCTTTCCTTGGCGATTTTCTCCATCCGCACCTCGTATTCCTGGATGCGCTCGTTCAGTGATTCGACTTCATTGAGCAGCGGTTCCAGAACCTCGCGCAACTCGGCGTGCAATCCCGCGGATAGCTCCCGGCTCACCTGCTGTGTGCCACACTTGGGCAGTCGCTGCCCATAAGACTTCACCAACCCGCGTGCGGCGTTCACCAAGGCCGTTCGAGCACTTACCAGTTCGGCCCGCGCACGGATCACCGTCAGGTGGATTTGCGCTTGCGCGCTGCGATGCCGCACCGGCCCCAACAGCTCCGGATCGATTCGCGCCAGCCGTGCCAGTGTCCGCGCATCGTGTCGATCGTCTTTTCGATTGCTCTTGGTGATCAATTGCACCTTTTGCGCGTGCGCCACGATTACTTTGTATCCCAGCTCCGCTAACAGCCGGCTGACCCACGGGGAATGTGTTCCGGTCTCCAGGGCGATGAGACTCGGCGGTATCTTCGAAAATGTCTGCTTCATCGCTTCCGGTGTCATCGCCACTTTCTGTTCCAGAATGATGTTCCCCGCTTCATCCAAAATGCAGTAGCACGACCAGCGATCTCCCAGATCCATACCGATCGTCAGCTTCTGCTTCTTCAAAATTTCGTTCCTAAATGTCTGCTCAATGCTAATCTTCTTCATAGCCGGTCTCCTTTCCATTGCGCCTTGAGCGCGTCTTTCATTGGGAGCATATCGCATCCCGTTGGAGACCGGCCTTCTCATCCCATCTGGTTTGCGTCGGGAAATCGGAAAAGCCCCCATAGTAACCTCTTCGGCGACTACGGCGTTAATCGCATGCTCTACGGATGGAAAGGCTCGGCGACCGTCTATACGGCGAGGATCGCGGCGCGGCCTACTGCTCCAACGTCCTCGCGAACACCAAACCAACGCGCACCGTCTCTCTCGCACTCCTGTAGCTTTCGGCCGAAACGCGGGCGGGGTGGGCCATTCCTCTCTCCCCGCTCCACGCCTCCAATATAATTCCTGTGCAGATTCGTTTGTTCGGCCAATTCCTCCTGGGAAAGCTTGCGCTCAAGACGAAGCTTGTGGAAGTGAAGTGTGGCTGGAAGCAAGGTGAGCATTCGCGTAAGTCCGAAAGTCAACAAATCGCCGCTTGTCTACAACTTCGGCCAAAAGTCTCAGACTCCCCTAAATAGCTCGGCCAGCGTAATCTGAAATCCGAGAGCGATTTTCTCGATGTTCACGAGCGACAGATTGCGCTCGCCACGTTCGATTCCACCCATGTAAGTTCGGTCTAAACCACACATATCTGCAAATTCTTCTTGCGACACACCAAGCTTTCGCCGTCTAGCTCGGACCGTCTTGCCAAACCGAACTCGTACATCTACGAGCGCCACAATACACGGTATTAGTCAATCTTGCTGTTGATATGTCCACGGACGATAAGTATCATAGGGTCACCTCTTGCTCGTTGCCTGTTGCTGGACAGCTAGAATTCGAGGTCCATTTGAGCTTCTCGTCGACTCGTACAAACGCAGAAATTCTGCCATTCGCTCTGTCGAAGAGTAGCCTTTTGGCGCCCACATCCGGTCACGAGGGTCGCTCAACTCTGGAGCAATCTAGTGACGAAGCACTCATGACCATGCTCCGAGATGGCGGGCAGGACGCGATTGGTTGTCTTTTTAGGAGGCACGCTAGAGCAATCCACACCGTTGGAAGGCGCGTTCTTCGCGACGCAGCCGAAGCCGAAGACCTTGTTCAGGAAGTCTTTCTCTATGTCTTAAGGAAGCGTGATTTATACGACCCTTCGAGGGGCTCGGCTCGTTCTTGGCTCATTCAAGTTGCGTATACGCAAGCGTTCCTCCGAAGGAGGAAACTCAAATCCCTTGGTCTGTATGGGGCCGTGCCAGCAGAAAATTGCAATTCTCGTCCTTCGGAGCTCGCCTACGACAACAGCGTCGAAGCGCTCTTCGGCCGCAATTGCTGGAAGGCGATTCTGGATGACTTGACTGGCGACCAAGAACAAGTTCTTAGACTCCACTTTTTTGAGGGCCACACGTTCGCGGAGATCGCTGAGAAAATCGGCCAGACATACTCCAACGTCAGAAACCACCACTACAGAGGTCTTGAGAAGCTCCGCAAACACTTAGTGGAAAATGCTCCGACCAGGCGATGATCTTTGTGTTGCAAGCTCCAATTTGAAGGGATCGAGGCGCTGCTTGAATGGTTCCGCATGAGGAATTTCTGCAATTATGTGCGGCTGCAACTGCAGGCGAGCTAACCTACGACGAGCAGAGGAGACTCGACGCGCATTTGGAGACTTGCGCGGAGTGCCGGCAGACGATGCAGGAATACGAAGTCGCCGCGCAACATGTTGTTGCACTAGCCTCGCAGTTCGCTCCTGAAGAGATGGAATCTGACGGTTCATGGTCCGTCGAGGAGGCTGAGAAGGCATTTCTCAAACGGCTGTCAGCCGAAACCAATTCGCCCGAGGTCGCCACGAAGGGCCGCACCGAGACGGCCAAACTCCGTCAACGTTTCGGTTATCGCCCATCAATGATTCATTGGCGGGAAATATGGATGTCATTCGCAGCGGTTGTGCTGCTTGCGCTGGCGCTTGCGGTCACGGCATACCGGACGGGCGTGAAACGGGGAGCTGATATTTCTCGTATAGCTAATGTCCCGACTACAGATTCGGTATCTCTTGAGGAGCAGATCAGCGATTTAGGGCATGAACGGGCTCAGTTGGTAGCAAAGCTTGCAGACGAAGACAGAACGATAGGCGGCCTGAAACGGCAATTGTCAGGGCAGGAAGCAGTAATCGCCGCATTGAACGCTAGACCTGCTGCGGACCGACAGCCAGCGAATGGGCATCAGATAACGCCGCCATCCAGTGAGGTTGCCCTACGACGAGATCAAGAATTGGCGACTGCCCAGGCTAAACTGGTCGAATTGCAGAGGACTGTCGACACACTGGCAGGACAGCGGGACGAGATTGCGTCGCACGCCGCGGTCTTGGAGGCGAAGGTCGGAGACCTGACGCAGCTTGTACGCGACCGCGAACGCGAACTCGAACAGAACGAAGATCAGGTCGCAAAGGACCAGGAGCTCCTGGCGCATGACCAAGACATCCGCGAGCTAATCGGAGCTCGCGATCTTTATATGGCGGATGTTCATGACGTTTCCGGAAAAGGAACAGAAAAGACTTACGGCCGGATCTTCTATACCCGCGGAAAACGTCTCGTCTTTTACGCCTACGATCTGGACGCACAACACGGCCTTCAGGAAACCAGTACTTTTCAAGCCTGGGGTCGGCGAGGGCCGAATACCCGGCAAGCTTTGAATTTAGGGGTCTTTTACGAAGACAATGCGAGCAAGAAACGTTGGGTTTTGAGGGCCAACAACCCAAAGTCGTTGGAGGATATTGACGCTGTCTTTGTCACGATTGAACCGAACGGCGGTAGCCAACATCCGAGCGGGAAGCAGTTGTTGTTCGCCTACCTTCGCATCAGCCCGAACCATCCATAGCGCCTTTACGCTAATCCTGCGTTGCGTCTCGTGCTTTCAGGCGTCCGGCGCGGATGGCTTTCACGAGAACCGCGTAGTCGCGCTCGGCCTGGTCCGCATAGGCATCGGCGAATTTCGCGAGGGCAGCGTCGAATGTGCTGCTCCTTCCAAGATATCCGCCGATTAACCCGGCGTCGCCCGTTCGCGCATGCGCCCGCGCCAGCGTCCAGCCGCAAATCTCCACGTACTCGAGCCAGTCGCCTTTCGTCATGTTGTCGAGATCGATCTTCATCTTCATGTCGCGGAGCTGGCGGAAATAATAAGAGTGGCCATCCCCGTCGCTCGTCCATCCAAGGAACACATCGCTCGCCGATTGCAGCATGCGCTGGCCGGTCACCACGCGTTCGCCGTGATTGACATAGCGGCTCTTGCCGGCGTACGGCTCCAGCACCGAAGGCAGGGCTTCCTTGAATTGCAGCAGCATCGGGTCGTGCTCGCCCGCCATCAGCAAAGCCGCGGCGCAGCGCGTTCCCACGCTGCCCACGCCCACAACCTTCCGCGCAACATCGATAATGTGATAGCGGTCCAGAATGATGCGGCGCTCTTCCGGAAGCGTCCGGCGGTAGTTGTGGAACATCTCCGAGACATGCTTGCGGATAAAGTCACTTGCGCGAGGGTGATAGACGAGCGGCGGATGGTCCACGATGCGCGTACGTCCGTTCACCACATCCGCGATTTTCGGGAAAATGTGCTCCGCGGTCTGGAGCCGCGCTTTCTTTTCCACTTCCTCCCAGCGTTTTCTTGAAGCCTCCGTCTTCGCTTCCTCGATGAAGACCTCGGCATCCATACGCGAATACCACACTTCAAGCGCGCGCATGTGGGCGTATTCGCGCATGTGCAAGCGATAGGATCGCGCCATCGTCAGCACAGCATTGCGGCAGCCTCCGCCACCCATGCCGATTTCCCGCGATGCGAGAACAATGCTCGCCGCCAGCCGCTTGACGTCCCATTCCCATGGCGCGCGAAGCGTTTCGTCGAAATCGTTGATGTCAAAAAGGAGGCGGCGTTCCGGACTCGCAAACCCGCCGAAATTCGCCGCGTGGCAATCGCCGCAAGCCTGCACATGAATACCTGTCACGGGAGCTTTCGACAAATCCCACGCCATCACCGCGGCGGAACCGCGGAAAAATGCAAAAGGCGATTGCCGCATCCGGCCATAGCGGATCGGCAGAAGTTCGGGAAGCCGACCGCGGTCGGACTGCTGCAGCACCTTCACGGGATCGGGGCGCCCCGGCGGAGCGGCCCATTTGGCGTGCGCAGTCCTGGGCACTTTCTCGCGCAGAGCTTTTCCGGCGCTCATGCGCTGTTCCACACTCGGCCCAAGTCCGTTCGATCGTTCGCGTTGAATTTCAGGTGGCTTCTCTTGGTGGGTAGTCATCTGGCAAGCCTTATCGGCTACCCGCTAAGAATACGCTTTTATAGCCATTTCGTAACGAAGTCCAGCCTGGGCAAGCGCCCTGGAAACCGGTGCTGTCGCAGGTTGCAACGCGTGGTCTGCAAATAAGCGACAGAAAACGAACGCGGAACGCCAGTATATAGGCAGAAAACCGACAGCAAACGATGGAGCGGCCATGGTGCCTCTTGCTGCGGGATGGTTCTTTGGTCGCCGCGGGATAGCAGTGGATTTATGCTTTCGGTGGGATATAAACTCCCGGCGAGCCGAGGAAACATGAAATGAACCGAAGGAATTTTATTTTCACGGCAGGCGCCACACTTGCTTCCCTGAGCGCCCTGCGAACCACTGCCGCTCATTCGAGCCGGCCCGGCGGACTCGCTCCCCAGCCAAATCCGCTCGCCAAAATGCCTCTTCTGTTTGGCACCGACTACTATCCCGATCAGACTCCGGAAGCGCTTTGGGAACAGGACGCTGCGGCGATGGCGGCCATGGGCATCACCAATGTGCGCGTCGCGGAATTTGCTTGGGCTTTGCTCGAGCCGCAAGAAGGAAAATTCGACTTTGCCTGGCTGCATCGCGCCGTGGAAATCCTGCGGACGCACAATATCGCAGTGATTCTGGGAACGCCTTCGGCAGCGCCGCCAAACTGGCTCACACAGAAATATCCCGAAGTGATGATGGTGAACGAGCATGGCATGACGCTGGCCACTGGCGCCCGCCGCTTCACATGCCCTACGAACAAGACGTACCGCCGCCTGTCGCTGGCCATCGCCACGGAAATGGCTAAAGCATTTTCGGCGGCTCCGGGAGTGATCGGCTGGCAGATCGACAACGAATTGACGTTAGGAACTTCTCCACGCTGCTATTGCCGCTACTGCCGCGAGGGATTTCAGCAGTGGCTGCGCGACAAATACAAGACGCTGGACGCGATCAACACGGTTTGGGGAACTGTTTTCTGGAGCCAGACCTACACGGACTTCTCTCAAATCCCTGTGCCTCTCCCTTCTGGATCCTATCCGAATCCTGGATTGGCTCTCGACTATGACCGTTATCAGAGCTACGCGAATATTTCTTTCTTGGAAGAGCAGCTTGCCATGCTGCGCAAGCTTTGCAGCAATCATTTCGTCACCACGAATAATGTGCCGGGACTCACGGACACGATCGAAATGCGTGAGCTTTTCCATGATCTCGATTTCGTCGCTTCCGACAACTATCCCGGCTTTTTCGCCATTCACCTGGGCAATCCGGAATCCGGCACGAACGTTTCTGGCGAAGTGGTCGCGCCGGTCGCCGCCTTCTCTCACGATTTCTCGCGCTCGATCAAGAACGGCAAGCCTTTCGTGATTATGGAAGAGCAGTCCGGCAAAGCCGGTCAGCCGACCTTTTCGCCACAACCTGACCCTGGCCAGGTGCGCCTGTGGTCCTATCAAGCTGTTGCCCACGGCGCCATGGGCATAAATTATTTTCGCTGGGACACGACCAATTTTGGCGCCGAAGAGTATTGGCACGGTTTGCTGAGACACGACCGCGGTCACAGCATCGCCTTCGACGAAATTCATCAAACGATCCGCGAATTGAAATCGCTCGGCCACGAAGCCCTGAATGCTCCCTATTCCGCAGATCTCGCCCTTTGCTTCGATTCCAATTCAGATTGGGCCTTCGCCATTCAGCCCGGCCAGCCAAAGGTCAAATATTTTGGCGAAGTGGCTCCGTGGTATGGGGCGATTTCCGCATCCCATGCGGGCGTAGACATTGTCGATGCCACGCAGGACCTTTCCGCGTACAAAATTGTTTTTGCCCCGGTGATGTACATCGTTACCGCGCAACAAGCGGATCGTATCCGCACCTTTGTCCGCAACGGAGGCACTTTCATTGCGGGGTTCCGCCTTGGCGTGAAAGACGAATATAGCCGGATTGTCGATACGCCCCTGCCCGGCCTGCTGCGCGACGTGATGGGCGTGGAACTGTTTGATTATCAGCCGATCTATGCGGAGAAACAGAATGTGCAGTTCTCTGGATTGCTCGCGGGGCCGAACGCCGAATGCCACATCTGGGCCGACATACTGGATCCGAAACGAGCTGATGTGCTGGCTACCTATACGGGAGGAAGTTACGCCGGGAAGGCCGCGATTACTTCTCACGCTTTTGGCAAAGGCAAGGCGATTTACGTCGGTCCGCATCTTGAACCGCCGGACCTGGCACGCGTTCTGCTGACGCTTATCCAAGCGGACGGAGTGAAGAGACCGATTGACGCGCCGCAAGGAGTGGAAGTCGCCGAACGCAAGTCTGGCAAGCAGAAATGGATTTACCTTCTGAATCACACCGCGAAGCCACAAACCGTGAAGTTCGATGGAAGCCTGAAAGATGTTCTGAGCGGTTCAGTCCAATCCGGTTCGGTCAGCCTGAGCGAATACGGAGTCAACGTACTGCTATCTGAAGAAAACGCCTAGACAAGCCTGGGTTATCCCGCGCACTCTAATCCATTTTCATTCCGGGCATGGAGGAATGATCCATATTGTCGTGACCCTGGTCGTCGTCATCGGTCGACCAGATCTTCTTCGAGTCGCTCTCATAGGGGTAGACATGAACCATCCATCCGAAGATATGAGGATAAAATTGTCCGCCGGCTTCGTCGCAAGCTTCCTTGGTTGTGATGGAGCCCAGTAAACCAAATTTCGCGGCGGGGCCGAAATAAGCGGACTTTTGCCCCTCCGGAGCTTTGCAGAAATTGATGTGCTGGTGCCAGCGCGCGATGCTGAGCGGAATTCTGTCGTTCAATTCCTCCTCGGTGGCGTCCACGCGATCGGTGTACATCGCGCCGACCAACTTGTATCCGCCGTCTGGCGTTTTCTTGTAGAGCAAGGAAGTCGGCTTGAGCGGATCGAACGAAGATCTCGCTGCGAGAGCGTATTCGCGCTTCGTGAAGTGATATTGGGACTGCGGAATCTCCGGATGAAAGATGACATAGCCGTCGGCCAACGCCTTGCGGTAATCCTGATAAGGGGTGATAGCGTTTTTCGCTGCTTCCACGACTGCGTCGGCCTTTTGCTGATCACCAGGCTGTGCTGGTTTGAGCGATGTCATATACATATGTCCAGACATGTGCGCCATTTTGCCGTCTGGTGCGCCGGCCGCGTTCATACCCTGCTGATCCGGTTGCGGGAGATTGTCGGCTAGCGCAGGTAGTGTCGAGCCCGGAAAACCTACCGCCAGGCAGAGGAGCATGGCTAGCTGCACGCTCGAAGCGAACCGGAATCTCTGTGAAAACGGAAACATGTGACGCCTCCCTTGGGAGTTTGCCCACTTGCGTCTAAAGGAACGTACCGCTTCATTGTACCGTTGCAACAGCTTTGCCATGTCTTGTAGCGGCTTTGGAACCCCACAGAGCCAAGCCCGACAAAAGATCATTGAGGCGACGCTGTCATGATGGGAAGGGGTAAAGCCCCAATAAGACAAGGACCAGCACTGTAATTCGCTTCATTGATCACCTCTCTCTCGGAACACTCGCCTAACTGTAGGAACACGCTCGCAGGACAATAGTTTCCAAGCGCGAAGCCGAGATGACAGTACGCGACAACGCGTCCCTGGACCTGCGGTGCTTCCAGAAATCACTCTGTTCCTTCGATTATTGCTTCTGCGTGGCGGGAGCAGTTGCGGTGCGATTTGCGCCGTAGGTGATGGCGTCGCGTATTTTCGCTAGTGGGGCGGAATCGACGAAGCGCACGGTGTCGCCGTCGCGCTCGAGTCCCAGATCTTTCCACATCGCCGATAGGTCAACGTCGTAGGGTTTGTCCTTCATTTTGTCGTAGAGCGGAACCAGGACGGAGACACCCACTGCTTGATCGCCTGTGCGCAAGGCGTCGGTCAATTCCCAATCCTTCTGAATATCTCCGCCGGCGTTGAGAATGCCGCGCAGGGCATCGTCGAGGCCCTTGGCATTATTGGTCTGTTTGTGAATCTCGACATCGGCGAGGAAACAGAAAAGCGCGCCGCCCCAATAGGTGCGGCCCCATGTGTGCGTGTGATCCAGGCCTTCGTCGCCGGTTTGCGGCAGGCCCTGATGGAGGTCGCGAACTACCTCAAACCACATTTCGTGAGCGTCCATATGGCCGGCGCGAACGCGGGCGATTGGTTCGACATAAGTGGCAATGCCTTCTTCGATCCAGTGGTGATTCTCCGCCACGGATGGAAAACTCAGATGCACCATTTCGTGGGCGAGCATCCAGTCCTTGGCCAAACCGGCCATGATTGTTTCGCTGCCGATGTGAATGCGAATAAACCCGCCGTCGGGCGCCGGGAAAGTGGTGCCGCCGCGCACGCCTCTCCCAGAAGTGGGGATGATCCGGAGGCGTAGATTCGGCACAGGGTAGTGACCATAATAGGTTTTCACGGAGTCCGCCGCCCAACGGACCCATTGCTGCAGATCCTGATTGGAGACATGCAGCTCGCCCGGGTCGACACTGGCGTTGATGTGCGAGTCGCCAACCGTATAGGTAAACGTGGTTTCGTCGGCGGAAGAATTCGTGGTGGGCATCAGTAACAACGTTCCAAACAGATAAAATACGATTCGCAACAGGGGGAGTGGGCGCGCGCAGGGGGTGGCGCCACGCAGAAATCTGTCATAGAGAGCCATCCTTGATTAAGATGCCGGTTTCGGGTGGAACGCAAGGGATAATATGCCGGCTCGCGGGCACGCGGAGTAACGAATGGTGCGGTTTCTTCTACGCGGTAATGCTTTGGCCATTCCGGGAAAGGAAGAAGGCGCAGCAACTCTAAGCAAGGGCCTACAATGGAAAAGAGAAATCGCGGTATGCCCAAACCTGGAAAGATCACATGGCTCATCGGCGCCTGGGCGGTGTTCCTTGCCCTGTATGCGGCCGCCGACCACTATTTCGGGCCCGGAGTGAAGCTGTCGTCGTTTGGCGACGTGGTGCAATGCTTCGTGCCCCTCCTCGCAAACGCGGGATTGCTGATCAATGCCGGCACACCGCACTGGCGGCGTAATCTTTTCTGGATGCTGCTGGCGCTGAGCTGCACCATGTGGATGGTGGGGCAGTTTCAGTGGACCTACTACGAAGTTTACCTCCGTCAGGAAGTGCCTGGCCTGTTTGCCGGCGACATTATTTTTTATCTGCGCGGAATCCCGTTGATCGCGGCCCTGGCGCTGCGGCCACATCGCAAGCGCGGCGAATTGCATCTCGGCCTGGGGTATCTGGATTTCGGCCTGTTGCTCACGTGGTGGACTTTTATTTACGTGTTCGTAGTGCTGCCGTGGATGTATGCCACGCCGACGCTGGACATTTACAACACGAATTACAACGTCCTGACCTATCTGCAGCACTTTTTGATCACGATCGGCTTTGCGGTTTGCTGGCTGCGCACGAAGGGCGCTTGGCGCACGGTGTATTTCCATTTGTTTGGGGCGACCGCGCTCTACACGCTGGACTCGCTCGTCACGAACATAGCGATCGCAAAGAATAACTACTACACCGGCAGTTGGTATGACCTGCCGCTGATAACGGCGTTTTTCTGGTATGGGATCGCGGGCATCATTGCGTTTCAAAAGCGCGATGAGCTGGATGCGCCGTTGGATGGCGATGAGGAGCGGCTGGCACGAGATTACGTGTGGGCAAGCCGGCTTGCCATGGCGGCAGTACTGAGCCTGCCGTTGTTTGCACTCTATGCGCTGCGCATCGAACACGACACACTGGCGGTGAAAGATTTCCGGCTGACGGTTACGCTGGTGGCCGCGTTGCCGCTGGCATTGCTGGTGTTTTTGCGGACACACCTTGCGGATGCGGATCGCGCCCGGCTTCTGGCGCGCTCGGAAAGTTCCATTGAGAACTTGCAGCGGCTGCAGGCCCAGATGGTGCAGTCGGAGAAACTGGTTTCGCTGGGGCAACTGGCCGCTGGCGCCGCGCACGAGATCAATAATCCATTGACCGCCATTCTGGGTTATTCGGATTTGTTGGCGGACGACGAATCTTTGCCGGAGCGCGCTCGAGGGACCGCAGTGAAAATCCGCGAGCAGGCGCGGCGGACCAAGGGCCTGGTGCAGAATCTTTTGAGCTTTGCGCGGCAAGTGCCATCGGAACGCACGCTGCTGGATATCAATACAGTGCTGACGAATGCGGTCCAGTTGCGCGCGCTCGATCTGCATAGCGGCGGTTCCACGATTGATTTGCAGCTCGAATCCGTGCTTCCCGGAGTGCGTGGCGACAACAACCAGCTGATGCAGGTTTTCTTCAACATCATCAGCAACGCGCTGGATGCGATGGCGGCGTCAGGCGGCGGCAAACTGACGCTGCGCACGCTGCGGGACCGCGGCAACGTGGTAATTCTGTTTTCCGACACAGGGCCTGGGCTGAAGGAACCGCATCGCGTGTTCGATCCGTTCTATACGACAAAACCGGTCGGCAAAGGCACGGGATTGGGGCTGAGCATTTGTTACGGTATCGTGCAGGAACATGGCGGAAAGATTTTCTGCTATAACGGCCAGACGGGTGGAGCGGTGTTTCGCGTGGAGCTGCCCGCGGTGCTGGCGGTTCTGCCGCAAAGGGGCGCGCCGCAGGGCGGAAGCACCGCGGTATCTACGAAGTCGCACTGAACGTCCGGCTGCGCGTAAATTTCTTGCTATTTAATCCCACGGGTTGCGTAATAACCCATGATAGAGCGGGGCGCGGGTGTAGGCGAAGAGGCCGAGCGGATGAATGATATTGCCATTCAAACAGACAAGTTGACGCGCAAGTTCGGGGACTTTACCGCGGTGGACCAAGTTGACTTGCGCGTGCAGGCAGGGCAGTTCTTTGGATTTTTGGGCCCGAATGGCGCGGGCAAGTCCACCACGATCAAGATGCTGACGGGATTGCTGGCGCCAACTTCCGGCCGGATGGAATTGCTGGGACTGGATTTTCAGTCTCATCCCGTTGAAGTGAAGCGGCAGATTGGCGTTGTGCCGGAGGGCATGGGTTTGTTCGAGCGGCTGACCGGCAACGAGTATCTGCGATTTGTAGGACGCATGTATGGGCTCGATCGCGCCACAACCGAGAAGCGCACGGAGGAATTGCTCGAGTTCATGCAGCTGGCGGACCGCGAAAAGACGATGATCGCGGATTATTCCCACGGCATGCAAAAGAAACTCGCGCTGGCCGCGGCGGTAATTCACGGGCCGCGGATTTTATTTCTGGATGAACCATTTGAAGGCGTGGACGCGCTGGCGGCAGGGGCGTTGAAGGCTCTGCTCGGAAGAATGACAGAGCGGGGCGTAACGATTTTCCTGACCTCTCACGTACTGGAAATCGTGGAACGGTTGTGCAGCCATGTAGGCATCATCCACAAGGGCAAGCTGGTGGCGCAGGGCTCCATGGAAGAATTGCGCGCGGGCGTGCCGGGCGAAGAAGGAGGAAAGAAAACACTGGAGCAGATCTTCCTGTCGATTGTGGGCCAGAGCGGCGCGGAACAAGTGCGGCTGGAGGAATTGACATGGCTGACCTAGCGAGTCTGCCAGGCGTGTTCGAGCAGATCCGTTTGGTGGCCGCGGTGCGTTGGCTGATCCTGAAACACGGTTTGCGCAGGAAGAATAATGTTTGGGACCTGATTGGGATGATCTGGCTGGGAATTGTCAGCACGGCCGCGGTGATCGGGTTGTCCTTTGCATTTTATTTTGGAGGTTACGAATTCCTGAGGACGGAACGCGCGGGATGGTTGTCTCTGTTGTTCTGGGGAATTTTTCTCTGGTGGCAGGTTTTCCCTATTTTTGTGGCGGGATTCGGTTCCAATTTTGAATTCGCGACACTGTTGCGGTTTCCGCTGAGCCGGCGGGCTTTTTATTTGCTGGGCCTGGGTTACGGACTGTCCGATTTCGCGGCGATTTCGTCGATTTGCTGGATCGTTTGCATGCTTGCGGGCGCGATGACGGTGCGGTTGAGCGTTTTTCCGTCGATGGCGCTGGTGTGTTTGCTGTTTGTGCTGATCAATTTGACTCTGGAGCGGCTGGTGGGTTCGTGGCTGGAGAAATTGCTGTCAAAGCGGCGATCGCGGGAAATATTTCTGGCGGTGTTCGTGATGTGCATGGTGTCGCTGAACTTCCTGAATCCGATTCTGCAACGATGGGGACGCAGCGGTAACAAGCCGAAGCTTCTGCAACTGATTCCTTATTTCAACTGGCTGCCGGGATCGCTGGCGGGGAACGCCGTGGCTGCCAGCGTGCTGTCCAATATTCGCGGCTTTGCTCTCGCGATTGGCGGACTGCTGGCCTGGGGCGTGATCACCAGCGCGTTCCTATGGCAACGATACGCGGCGCAGTATAGCGGAGAAATGATCAGCGAAAGCGCCGCGCCGGCGGCGGCAAAGAAGCGGGTGCGAAGAGAGATTAATGCGGTGGAGCGGCCCGGATTGCTTTCGCCGCAGGTGGTGGCGGTGGTGTGGAAAGAATTTCGCTATATGACGCGCAACGGTTTCGCGTTTTTACAACTGCTGATACCACCGGTGATGGTGGTGGTGTTCTCCTACCAGTTCGGGCCCGGATCGATGTTGAAAGATCATTCGGTGAAGCCCGCTCTGTTTTTTCCCGGAATCATGGCTTATCTGATTTTGATTATGCTGACGCCTGCCTACAATTCGTTTGCGTTCGAGGGTAAAGGCATTCAGACATATTTCATGGCGCCGGTGCGATTTCAGGATGTGTTGCTCGGAAAGAATCTGTTTGTGCTGGGGCTCGTGGGATTTGAATTGGTGTTGGCGCTGGGGTTGCTTACCTGGCGTGGGGGATGGCCCGGTTGGCCTGTGTTTGCGGCGACTGTTGCGGCCGGGGCTTTTGCGGTGTTGAGTCAATTCGCGATCGCGAACTGGTCTTCGCTGAGTTTTCCCAAGAAGATGGAGATCGGGAAGATGAAGGGGCAGCGGAATTCGGGAGTCGCGGTGTGGACCGCGTTTGGCGTGCAGATCGTTGTGATGGGAATTTGCACACTGATATTGCTGGCAGGACGCTGGACGGGGAACCCGTGGCTGGCGCCGCTGACGTTTGCGGGATTGACCGCGGCGGCGCTGGGAGGATATGCGGCGTCATTGACGGCCATGAATGGATTAGCGGAAGCGAAGAAGGAAGTTTTGATCGAGACGTTGACTCGTTAAATACAAGCGTGTGCCCAAAAATATTCACGAAGAGACCGACGAGGGGTGGGCGAAATGAACCGTTTTGCTTTGGGCGTGATGCTTGCGGCCGGTTTCTTGGTTTATTCGAAAAGCGCGTTGGCTCAGATCCCTGCCCATTCCGACTCAGACGAGAAAATTGAAACGCAACATGTGCCGCTGTGGACTCCGGAACTGAACTGGACTTTGCGCGGGATCCCGAGAAGGTCCGCTGTTGCGGGGTATGAGAATGGATTGCTTTCGGAATTGAATCGGGACTTGAACAGCTATTCTCCCAGAAGCGACAGCGCGGGAAACCTGATCATTACTTTCGGGAGCGGAAGTCCGCTCAGGCTAATTGCAACGCCAGTGGACGAACCCGGCTATGTTGTGAGCGAGATTACAGAAGACGGATACCTGCGCGTTCAAAGGTTGCCGCAGGCAGCGCCAAACCCGGTGTTTGATGCGCTTAGTTTTGCCCAACCCGTGGTCATCAAGACGCGGGACAATAAATCCGTTAACGGCGTGTTCGCAGGAATGAGTGTTCATTTGCAGCCAGGGCGGTTGAACGGCCCGAAAATGAACCACCCTGACGAGCTATACGTGGATATCGGTGCGAAGAGCGCAGACGAAGCGCGGGCAGTTGGCATAAATATCCTCGATCCCATCGTGCTCGATGAAGCGAGGGCACTCCATGCAGACAGGTTTCCGCTCACTTATCAGGCCGGGAGAGCGGTGGACGACCGCTTTGGCTTGGCCGTATTGCTGGAACTTCTGCCAAAGCTGAAGCTGTCCAAGTCTTTGCCGAAGCAAGGAACGACGGTGATTGCGTTCGTGACGCAATCTTGGACGGGTGGCCGCGGACTGAACCGGCTGCTGGAGGAAATCCATCCCGACGAAATGATATATGTCGGGCGTTTACAGAGCTCGACCGCTCCAAACGAAGGCTCCGAAGATTTGGGGTTCGGGACAGGAGTTTTGCTGGGTGTGGAAGATGCGAAGCCGGCGCTGACTGGGCTTGCAGCACGCTTTCAGGAAATTTCACAGCGACGGCAGATACCGTTGAAAGCCATATCGGCAAAAAAGCCACGCGTTGCCAGTTATGCGAAGGCGAGCGAATTTCCAGAGCAATTCGTGGAGTTGGGGGTAACGACGCTTTGGCCAGGGACACCGGCCGCGGTTGTCTCCTACGACGATGCTTCGCATCTGGAGCAGTTGCTTCAGGGCTATTTCCATCTATACGCCGCTCCGAACGTAGGCGCAGCCGGAGGAGATCCTTATCGAGATCCGAAGGCGACTCCAACGTTCCAAGACCTTGTCACGTCGTATGGAGCGAGTGGGCACGAGGGGAACGTGAGAAATACCGTTCTGCGCATGCTTCCGGAGTGGGCGCAGAAGAATGCGGTGACGGATGCGGCGGGGAATTTAGTGTTGCATGTGGGCGACGGAGCTTCGCGCAAGCACACGCCGCGGATCGCGTTTGTGGCGCATATGGATGAGATTGGATATGAGGTGAAGAAGATCGAGGACGACGGAAGGTTACAGGTAGCGGTGGTAGGCGGCGGCTACCCGCAATATTTTCTGGGTCATGTGGTTCTTGTGCATGTGAAGGGCGGCCCGATCGGTGGGGTTCTGGAATTGCCGGCGGGCTGGGACAAGCCAGGATTCGATTTTGCGGATTGGATCAAGTCGATTGACGAGCCTGCGCACGTGTTTGTGGGAACCCGGTCGAAGGAAGAGACCGAGAAGTTGGGAATCGCGGCGGGTGATTTCATCACTGTTCCCAAGCAATATCGGCAGCTTGCAGGTACGCGAGCAAATGCGCGGAGCTTTGACGATCGCGTAGGTTGTGAAGCGCTGATTGCGGCGGTGAACGCACTAGGGCCGGACTTGCCGGGGCGCGACGTGACGTTTGTATGGTCTACCGAAGAGGAAGTGGGATTGAAAGGGGCGGCGGCGTTTGCGGAACAGGCAGCGAAGGACGGGCGCTCACCCGATTTCGTGTTTGCGATCGATACGTTCGTAAGTTCCGATTCGCCGCTGGAATCGAAGCGGTTCGCGGATGCGGAGCTGGGGAAGGGCTTCGTGATCCGGGCGGTGGATAATTCGAATATTGTGCCGCTGGAATATGTGGATCGTGTGGTGGCGCTGGCGAAAGAGAACAACATTGCGGTGCAGTATGGGGTTACCGGCGGCGGGAATGATGGGGCGGTGTTCACGCGGTATGGATCGGTCGATGTGGCGCTGGGATGGCCGCTGCGGTATGCGCATTCGCCCGGCGAGGTGATTGATACGAAGGATTTGGATGCGCTGGGGAAGATTGTTGAAGTGCTTGCGCGGAACTGGTGACCTGGCCAGCGGAACTTGATCGGGATCACGGAGGGTAGCCAGGCGGTAGGCAGTGCATGTTCACACAGAGGAATTGATTCATATTAAGCTTGTGGGGTACGCCCATTCGCGGCAAAATTCAGGTCCTCGCGACAACGACCCTTGATCGCCTCCGCCTTGGCACGTACACGTTGCCTCATGGCTTAGCAAGCATGCGCTGAATGTACCGGTAGAGAATCAGCAACAAGACGGCGCCAACAATGGACATGATAAAACCGGCAGTTTGTCCCGCTCCGTACCAGCCAATCAGCTGACCCAGGTATGTCGCGACAATAGATCCCGCGATTCCGATAGCCATGGTGATCCAGATGCCGCCTGGGTCTTTTCCCGGCATTAACAGTTTTGCAATGGCGCCCACGATTAATCCGATGATCGCTTCCCAGAGAAGGCTCAACATTCGCCGTGCCCCTTTCGCTTGTTTCGCTGGCTCACGTTTCTGCGATGCTCCGCCAGTAAATGCTCCGTTGCGAATCGCAGTTATGTTCCACTGAACCGATCCCGGACATACACGTCGAATGGCCCTCGGCACCGTGATGACACCGCGAGCCCATTCATTACGCCTGAATTGCTGGCGAACTCAGAAACCTCTCACGCCTGCCTTTGCCTTTCGGCGACTTTTGCCAGAGCAATGGTCAACGCGGCACCACCAAGAGTCTTCACAAGAGTGGTGTGCTGGGCATAGAAGTTACTGACGGACGCGACTATCGAAGGATTCGCGTTTTGCGCATGAGTGGCGAGCTGCTGAACAGCTTCAGGGGACAGCTTTTGGGCCTGGTCAGGCGTCAATTGCGGCGTGCCAGAGCCAACGAGCCCTGCCAGTCCCGCGCCCGACAGAAGCTGAGTAAGAGTGCCAGGACTGACGGATGACAGTAAATGATTGATCATGCCCGCCTTTTGATCGCCCGTCGAGTTGTTAAACAACGTTGTAAGCATTTGTCCAAAAGCTGGAGTCTTGTCAGAATTGAATGCGGCTGTCAGACCTTCGGCAATCGCACTTGGTGGGGCGGCTTGCGCCACCTCATCAAAGTGCGCGTGAACGTCCGGGGCCGGTTGTGCCGCAGCCGCCGCAGCGCCACCGGTGTACTGCTTAAGCAGATTCCCCACCTTGTCTGTCCAAGTCATATCCTGCCTCCTCCTTTTATGTCGAATGCTTCGCTACTTGAAACGGTCCGCACAATGCTACTTAACCGCAATACCTAGGGGATCAACAGATCCATTCCTGCTTTGATCTTGTCCGGGTCGGCGAGTTTGTCTTTGTTGGCGTCGAAAATCTTCATGTACATGTTCGAGTCGCCGTAGAACTGCTTGCTGATTTTCGAGAGGCTGTCGCCCGGCTGTACGGTGTAGGTTCGCGCAGCTGGAATCGAAGGTGCGCCTACAGCAGCCGCGGCTGCAGCCGGCGCCTGGATGTCCGCGAGGAGATCGGAGAAGTTGGGATCAACAAGCTTGATCTGGTCCCAGACGCGGTTCTTTAAATCCGCAGAAGGCGCGGAGGCCCGAATCAGGAGCTTGTCACCTTCCATATTCACTTTTGAAGTTGAACGCCCTGAGATTGAATGAAATTTAATACGGACTGATACTTCATTTTGAGCAGCTCAAATCGATCTGTCATTGGAATCTCCTTTCTTGCCAAAATATAAATTCACTTAGGTATCTGGTAGTCGCCATTCATTGTTCGCGGGACGGTAGCCTAGCTTCAGCGCGCCTGCTTCGGACACCAATGCGCTATATCTGGATTCTCCATTCCAAGAGCGACTCAGGCGGGAAGTTGGTAGGGATGGTAAAATTCGGCTGAAGGTTACACCGAGGTGTACTTGAGCGCAACCGCAATCAGGAGCCACCTCTGTGCGAGTCAGCGATCCAGCATCCGTGAGGTTTTCGGAAGTGTTGAGATTTGCCTAGAACTGACGGAACTTCACTCCGTTCAAGATGTCTCTACGGCTTGGATACTGGGTACGCGGTTGGGCGCCTGGAAGTGGCCATTGAGTAAACCGTTGGCAATGCGCTGGGTCATCACGCCGCGCTTCCGCTTGCTCGCCAATCTGGGCCGCTCCTCGATCTCGTTTTTCAGAATGCCCGGAGACGAAGTAGGGCCTCGCTAGGCTGGCCGCTTGGTCTTATTGACATTCTCAGTTAAACAGCGAATATCGAGATTCGGCCTCCCGTGGCACGAACATCCGACTGCGTACATATCCCGCGGCGATTCGCCCAAACCTGACTCTGCCATTGCCCAGAATGCCGTTTTGAATCGGTTACCAGCTGAACTCCCCCGACAGACACGATAAGAAAACCTCGCCGCCAGTTGTGGAGACCGGCGAAGCGGTGGATACTTCCTTGTTCCTGTTGTCCGGCTGCGCAGCGTTTTTCACGCTGGAGCACTCGGCACCGCTCTGGCGATTAAGATTAACGGCGAACCCTGAGACTGATCGTCGTCGTGTGGCTGAGTGAACCCGAAACACCGGTAATCGTCACGGTCCTCGTTCCGGTCGTCGCTGTGCTGCTGGCCGTCAATGTCAGGGTACTTGTGCCGGTCGCAGGGTTTGGACTGAACGAAGCGGTAACGCCGCTGCCCAGGCCGCTTGCCGACAGGGTGACGCTGCCAGTGAAACCGCTGGAAGGAGTGATCTTGATCGTCGCCGTTCCGTGCGATGAGCGCGTGATGGTCAAGCTGGTCGGTGACGCGGACAAGGAGAAGTTCGCGGACGCCACGGCGGTCACCGTCAAAGTGACCGTAGTCGTTCGCGTGCTATCCCCGCCGGTACCGGTGACGGTGATCGCATAAGTGCCGTTCGCAGTTGTTGAGGCTACCGTCAAGGTCATCGTTGAGCTGCCCGAACCGGGCGCAGCGATCGAGGAAGGACTGAAGCCGACAGTAACACCTGTTGGCTGGCCGCTCGCTGTCAAGGCAACCGCGGAGTCAAAGCCGCCGGAGACGGTGGTCGTGATCGTGGAAGCGCCTTGGCTGCCCTGCACCACGCTGACGGAAGCGGGCGAAGCGGCGATGGTGAACGCAGGACTCGTACTCGTCGGAGCCAGTGCGTTGATCAGCCCTGTCCCGTTGGGACTGCCCCAGCCGGTCACAAGATCATACCCAACCACAGCCGAATAGCTGCCGGAGGTGCCGCTGGTGATGTCGTGAAAATCCGTCTCGTAACTGGAGGTCACGTTCTGCGCGTAAATCGTTGGGTTGATGAAACCAATTGGCGGTTCGCCGTTGGCAGCCAACTGCTGGTTGACCAGGGCAACATAGCCAGCCCACATCGGCGTCGCGAAGCTGGTGCCGCCGTATTCGTTGGCCGTGCAGGTCGTCTGATCGGCGCAGACGTAAAATGTAAAATTCGCGTTTGCCGACACGTCCGGGCCGTTGCGCAGAGTCGTCGAACCTTTGTTGGTGGAGTTGATCACACCGGAGAGTTGCTGCCACGAGGGTATTGGGATTCCGTCCGGTGAGATGCCGCCGCCGCTGTCGCTCCAGGCGGTTTCTGATTTCCAGGGACCAGCTGCGCTGGCGGTCACGAGGTCGGTGCCGCCGACAGAAACGACATAGGCGTTGTCCGCTGGCCAGGCCTCATTACTTGATGACCAGGTGGAAGAGTCTCCGGAAGCGGCAAAGAAGTTTTGGCCTTGCGCTGCCATCTTCTCAAAGTAGGGATTGAGAGTGCTCGGATCTGCTGGTGTCCAGCCCCACGAACAGCCAATGGTGGTAGGAAGCGGGCTGTGCGTCGTCATGGCGCTGATGATTGCGGTATCGGTGGATCCGATGTACATCACGAGACTTGCAAGCCCTGGTGCCATGCCGATTGCCTGGGTCATGTCAATCGTCTGTTCGGTGTCATCACAGTCGCCACCGGCTCTCGTATCCATGCAGGATGTGCTTGTCCCGTCCGTGGAGAGCAGAGTTATCGGCACATTGTTGGTTTGACCAACGTTGTTGAAATAGGTGGTCAGGTCGGTCAAGTCGGTGCCTAGATACTCAAACAATCCGAGGTTCTGGCCCGCGCCGGTGAGGGCCGTTGCGCCGTAGTAGGCAGCGCGCATATCGCTACCCAAAAAGGATGCGGAAGGGCCGGAGCCGGTGGTGGCATGAGATACGACGGCGTCCGCTTCGATTCCATGGGCCTTCGCGTAGTCACTCTTCTTGACGAACATGGGATGTGGGATGGAGTAGTTGTCTAAACCGGAGATGTGCCACAACGCGAAAGGCAGTTCCACGGTGGGCTCTCGGTCTGGTCCGTAAAAAGTACGGTTTTCCGTAGGGTGCTGGTAGGTTCCCATGGTTAGATGAAAAGCGCTCTCAATGGCGGCTACGGGCCCCTTGATCTGTACGTCCATGCCGTCGCGCGTGCCACCGACTACCTCGAAGCCGTTCACTTGGGCGAAATGAACTACCTCGTCATAGTCTGCCTGGCTGGGTCCAAAGCGCTCGGTGAACTCCGAAACGGTGAGGAAATGCCGGTAGGAGGAGCTGCTCGGATCGTAGAGTTCCTTTACAAAGGAATCCAGTGCTGCCTGATCGCGCAACTTCAGAACAACGTCCAGAGTCATGATCTGATCGGGGGGTAGATGGCCGACGGGCTTAGCCTGACCTGTACGAGTCACTTCTCGTACATGACGCGTCAACAGGGGCTGTGTCTGTGCCGGGCTAACGACATTCAGGCCCAGCACCATCGCAAGGATCGTCAGAAGATATACACCCAATCCGCGCATAACGATTTCTCCTTTTGACCGGAATTTTCGTATTCAGTTTCCCACCGACTGTTGACTCGGAATTTCTGAACTGGCCTAAATTGACGGCTCCCAGCAAAGGAATCGATCACTTCCGTGGTTTCGAACTACTTGGAGGACGCCAAATCATCGCGGATGCTATCGCAGCCAATATCTGTATTCAATAGTTATCTGCCTCTGTGGGGGAACGCTTAGCGCCGTTAGGACCGGACCGTCCGGCATCACTCCTCGCACGCCGGATTCACTAGAATTTGCGATTAAGCGGATGGGCGTTCGTAAGTTTGCAGCGGCGCCGGGGAAAAACCACTGGCCGGAGTGCCAGTTTGAGAACAGCTGACCTACCGGCAAGTTGAGGATGAGGCCGTCGCTTGCTCGGTTCGAGCTCGTTTTCTAGTAGGGGCAAAGGCCCACTATCCGGATAAGGAATAATTGTATCTTCATCGTGAGTCGGCTACTTGCTGCGGGCCTCGTGCAGAGTTTTTCCGTCATCTTTTAGGTGCCCTGAGTGTTCATCCAGAGCGCCGACGGTGGCTTCCAGAAAGGAGTCCAGGCAGGTTTTCATTCCTTTGCGGAATTGTTCCGTCGCCCGTTCAGCGGAACGCGCCACCTCGGTCTCCAGCGTTTGGCGCCGTGCATCGCAAGTGGCTCGACTATCCGCATCAAGCGCGGAGAGCGCGGAAACTGCACGTTCCTTCGTCTCGGCGAGCGCCATATTCACATACCGGTCCGCCTCCCGCCGGAATTCCTCCAGACCGGAATTCACCGCACTTTGCACGAGCGCCTGCACTTCTTGCACGCTCGAACGCCGGGCATCATCAATCGACCTGAGTGCCTCCCGAATTACATCGTGCACCTGTTTCGCTACCACTGCCTGCACGGCCTTCACAGCCTCTTGTTGCAGTTTTCCTTGTAGCGCGGCAATCAGCCCGTCAGGTGTGACCACGACGCGCTGTGGTTGCGGAGCCTCCGAGACCTTTGGGGCTGGGGGCCGAGCGGCTACTGGCGACGGAGACGGTAAACTGGCGACTTCAGTCATCTTAGGCTCTAGCTTGATCTGGATCTCGCCGAGACCTTCGTTCGTCCTCGGAGATTCTTGAGCGGGGACATGCACCGCTGCGAGTTGGTCCGTCGACGGATTCGTTTCTTGGGCGCTCAGCCAATCCGCTGGCGGCGCCGCAATCCCCCACACATTCCCAGGTGTTTCCAGTTCCACGCCAACCTGTGGGAGCTCGCGCAAGCTCGCGGGCGGATGGACCGATCGCACCATCGCTCGCACTGTCGAAGGCTTGTCCTTCATTAATTCCACCACCTGCAACGTAACCCAGGTTCCAACGCCGTAATCATGGCGCGAGGGATACCGACAACCGTGCATATTGAGGCAGAGCGAGACCGTCCTCTCCATGAAGGGCTCTCCCGTCCGATTCTGGCCTAAGACAATCAGTGGGACGGATTTCTCGATGCGCGTGCTGCGGCGCGATGCTGTCGTCACGGAATTTCTAGGAGCACTGATGAGGGGTGATTGGCTCATGTGACCCCCTAAGCGACCGATTTCCGGAAATCATTCGGCTTGACTGCATTTTGTATTCTAGGCTTTCATGCCAGGCCATTATCCGCTCAGATTGGCAACCAATATCGCATCGGTTACCCGCTCGTTAGGTCAGGTGGACATGCAAGGGCTAGCGATTCAGTGGTTGCATAACAACGCCTATTAAATGAGACCGCTCTGCCAAATTTGCGCCGAGCGAAACTGGGCCGCGCCACGAATCTCGTTTTTCAGAGTGCCCGGACACGAAGTAGGACCCTCACACTCCCAGTTAACAGGGAAAAAAACAGGGAATGGCATGTTCCAGGCGGGGCTTGGCTTACTACAAACCTAATAGCTGACATGGATTTCCGGATTTCCCACAAACAGCGTCTCTTTGTGGCACTACTTATCAGGGAATAACAGAGAAATTACAGCTAGGGATACCGCGGCAATAGCTCGGATTCACCGCTCACTTCAATGGTTTAGAAGTCTTGGATCGTGGGGATTCTTGAAGACCATGGGAGACCAAATTGTGAACCAAATTTTCGAGCTGTCAGTCGAGCCGCGGAATTTGAACTACCAACTCTGCTGGTGTCGAAGACGCGAGCGCGATCAACGGCTTGGACATTTTTCGCGAATCAGAAGTGTTTCTCGTCTACTTCTCTTCGTATAGAGCTAACCCGAAAAGTAAGTACTGCTTGGAAACGGTAGCGTGTCACTGCCCTGTGCCAGTTAGCAAGATGACGTGCTTGCCAACGAGGCTGTTGTCGGAGATGTTGACGGCGCCGGCTTGCAGGCCGGATTTTGTGGGGCTTGAAGTCTATGGTGATGGAGCAGGATTGAGTGGGGGCGAGGGTGGTGTTGGCGCCGCAGGTGGTGGAGCTCGCGAGAGTGTAGGCGCCGGTGACAGTGATGGAGTTGAGGACGAGCGGGGTGGCGCCGGTGCTGGTTACGGTGACGGTTTTTCCGGCGCTGGTGGTGCCGACTTTTTGCGAGCCGAAGGAAAGGAACGTGCTGCTCAGGCTGGCTTTGGGATTGATGGTTTCGGCCTGGAGCGGAACGGATTGCGGGCTGCCGGCGGCGTTATCGGTGATGACGACGGAGGTGGAGGTGATTGCGCCGATGGAGTCGTCGTGATCCGGCACGTAGCCTACGCCGAGGACGCAACTGGCGCCGGCTTTCAACGTGGAGGGGCAAAGGCTGAGCACGAAGAAGTCTTCGAAATCGCCGACGCCGGTTTTGCTCATGGCGATTTTGGAAATGGCGATGGCGGTTTTGCCGGTGTTCTTCAGCGTGACTTCGTTGAGCGCGAGTCCACCGAGAGGAACCTGGCCGAAGTTGATGCTGGAAGGCGAAATCACCAGGCCGGATGCGGTGCTGGAGTTTACGGTCAACGTGGTGCTGGCGTTGGTGGCGGAGGTGAAGATGCCGTCGCTGGTGTAGCTGTAGGTGATGGTGTACGGCGTGGTGGAAGCCGCGAGCGCTGTCGTCGGGAATGTGGTGCTGAATGCGCCGTTGGCGCCTATAGTGGCTTGCTGCGTGACAGACCCGATGGCGATGGAAACTTTCTCTCCGGATGCGGGATAGCTGCTGGTGCCGCCGATAACGCCGGCGAGATGGATCGAAGCGACGCCAGCGGTGATGGTTTGCGATGGCGTGAGATTGCTGAAGGTGGCGGTGATTCCCTGCACGGTTAATGTGGCGATGGAAAGAATTTGTTGCGTGCCGACTATGGTTGTCGTGGTGTCTGTGTATGGGCCGATCGAAGAGCTCGGGCTGAGCAGGCCGATGGTGAACGTTTGGCTGGCGGTGATGGTGCCGAAGCTGCAGCTGAGCGCCTGGCTTCCAATTGCGCCGGTGATCGCGCACGTGCCGGGGCCTGCATAGGTTGGGCTGATGGTCCAGTTCACGTTGGTGCCTGCGGGCAGCGTGTCTGTGAGGACTGCGCCGGTGACGGCTCCGCCTGCGCTGTTGGTGACGGTGATGGTGTAGCCGATGGCGCTGCCTGCTGTCACTGGCGTTGCCAGCGGCGCGTCGGTGATCGTGAGGTTGCCTACGTTTGCCGGCGGGAAGGCTACGGCCACGTCGTTGAACTGTTTTGTTCGGCCGGTAATGCCCGCGTCTACTTTCTTATTCGGGAGATACGCGGTAGTGATGTTGAATTCGAACTGGCAGTAGATTGGCGGATTTGTTGGGCTGCCGTTCACGAGCATCGGCGTGGCGCAGTTCGTGCCGTAGGGCGATGTGGGCGTTACGGCGTAATCAGGATCGTCGTAGAGTTGCGGAATACTTCCCGCATACGGAGCGGGCGGAACGAACGTGTCGTTATTCCAGGTGACTTCCCAATCGATGGGGCCGACGTAGTTGCTGGGATTCGGTTCCACTCCTGGTGTGCCGGAATAGACTTGATAGTGCACACAGTTTCCGTTCGCGTACGGATAGCAGAGCGGCACGACTTTGTCGCCATTCGCGTTGGTCTGATACGTGAAGAAAGTCACGAAACGGCAGTCGAAATCCTGCGTGGGCGTGTCGCCGTTCGGGCAGATTCCGTTGCCCATCGATGGTGGCAGTTCGGTGGCTTGCACTGTGAGCGTGATGGACTGCAAGACTTGCGGAATTGAAAGCGCCAGCGCGTGCGCGTTGGGATCGGTGCAAGGATTCGTTGGCGTGGGATTGGGATTCGACGGGCAGTCATAGGTGGCCATGCCGGTGACGGTGGTTCCTGGATTAAACGTGAGATTGATGAGTTGCGGCGGCGGCGCGAACGATGCGGTCACGGATTGCGCGGAGTTCATGGTTACCGCGCAGGTGGTCGTGCCAGTGCAAGCACCGCCCCATCCTGCAAACGTGGTGTTGCCGCTGGGCGTGGCCGTGAGCGTGACTGGCGTGCCCGCGGTGTAGTTTGCCGAGCAGGTTCCGCTTTGTACTCCGGCAGTGGTGGTGCAATCGATCTGCTGCAGATTGTCGGTGACGGTGCCGTTGCCGGTGCCGATGTCGGTGACGGTCAGCGTTAATTGCGCCGGCGCTCCGGTCACGGTCAGCGTGGTGCTGCTGTTGGTGGCGGGAGTGAAGGTGCCGTCGCCCGCGTAAGTGTAGGTGATCGGATACGGCGTGCTCGATGCTGCGAGCGCAGTAGTCGGAAATGTTGTGCTGAATGCTCCGGCGTTGCCGATGGTTACTTGCTGTGTGACCGAGCCGATGGCGATGGAAACGGTTTCGCCGACCGGGAATTGTTCTCCGTTGCCGACAGCACCGCTTAACGTGATCGATGCGGTGCCGGCCTGAATCGTTTGCGATGGTGTGAGGTTGCTGAACGTGGCGGTGATTCCCTGCACGGCCAGCGTGGCGATGGAAAGAATTTGCTGCGTGCCGAAGACGGTTGTGGTCGTGTCGGTGTACGTGCCGATCGAGGAGCTCGGGCTGAGCAGGCCGATCGTGAACGTTTGGCTGGCGGTGATGGTGCCGAAGCTGCAGCTGAGCGTCTGGCTTCCGGTTGCGCCGGTGATCGCGCACGTGCCGGGGCCTGCGTAGGTTGGGCTGATCGTCCAGTTCACGTTGGTGCCCGCGGGCAACGCGTCGGTCAGCGTTGCGCCCGTGACAGCTCCGCCTGCGCTGTTCGTTACGGTGATGGTGTAGCCGATCGGACTTCCGGCTACTACGGTTGCAGAGAGCGGCGCGTCGGTGATGGTGAGGTTGCCTACGTTGGCCGGCGGGAAGGCCACGGCTACGTCGTTGAACTGTTTTGTTCGGCCGGTGATGCCCGCGTCTACTTTCTTATTCGGGAGATACGCGGTAGTGATGTTGAATTCGAACTGGCAGTAGATTGGTGGATTTGTTGGATTGCCGTTCACGAGCATCGGCGTGGCGCAGTTCGTGCCGTAGGGCGATGTGGGCGTTACGGCGTAATCGGGATCGTCGTAGAGTTGCGGGATGCTGCCCGTATAGGGCGCGGGCGGAACGAAGGCATCGTTGTTCCACGAAACTTCCCAATCGATGGGGCCGACGTAGTTGCTCGGGTTCGGTTCCACTCCCGGCGTGCCGGAATAAACTTGATAGTGCACACAGTTTCCGTTCGCGTACGGATAGCAGAGCGGCACCACTTTGTCGCCATTCGCGTTGGTCTGATACGTGAAGAAAGTCACGAAGCGGCAGTCGAAATCCTGCGTGGGCGTGTCGCCGTTCGGGCAAATCCCGTTGGCTACCGATGGCGGCACTTCGCTGGCCTGCACCGTCACCGTGAATGGCACCAGCACTTGCGGAATCGAAAGCGCCAGCGCGTGCGCGTTTGGATCCGTGCAAGGATTCGTTGGCGTAGGATTTGGGTTCGACGGGCAATCGTACGTGCCCATGCCCGAAACTGTAGTGCCGGGACTGAACGTCAGGCTTATCTGTTGCGGCGGCGGCGTGAAAGAGGCGGTGACGGATTGCGCGGAGTTCATGGTTACCGCGCAAGTCGTCGTGCCTGAGCAGGCTCCGCCCCATGCTGCAAACGTGGTGTTGCCGCTGGGCGTAGCCGTGAGCGTGACTGGCGTGCCCGCGGTGTAGTTTGCCGAGCATGTTCCGCTCTGCACTCCCGCCGTAGTGATGCAATCGATCTGCTGCAAATTATCCGTGACCGCGCCATTGCCGGTGCCAATGTCGGTGACCGTCAGCGTGAACTGAGCTGGCGCTCCGGTCACGGTCAGCGTGGTGCTGCTGTCGGTGGCGGGAGTGAAGGTGCCGTCGCCCGCGTAGGTATAAGTGATCGGATACGGCGAGCTCGATGCTGCGAGCGCGGTAGTCGGAAATGTTGTGCTGAACGCTCCCGCGGTCCCGATGGTTACTTGCTGCGTGACCGAGCCGATCGCGATGGAAACGGTTTCGCCGACCGGGAATTGTTCTCCGTTGCCGACAGCACCGCTTAACGTGATCGATGCGGTGCCGGCCTGAATCGTTTGCGATGGTGTGAGGTTGCTGAACGTGGCGGTGATTCCCTGCACGGCCAGCGTGGCGATGGAAAGAATTTGCTGCGTGCCGAAGACGGTTGTGGTCGTGTCGGTGTACGTGCCGATCGAGGAGCTCGGGCTGAGCAGGCCGATCGTGAACGTTTGGCTGGCGGTGATGGTGCCGAAGCTGCAGCTGAGCGTCTGGCTTCCGGTTGTGCCGGTGATCGCGCACGTGCCGGGGCCTGCGTAGGTTGGGCTGATCGTCCAGTTCACGTTGGTGCCCGCGGGCAACGCGTCGGTCAGCGTTGCGCCCGTGACAGCTCCGCCTGCGCTGTTCGTTACGGTGATGGTGTAGCCGATCGGACTTCCGGCTACTACGGTTGCAGAGAGCGGCGCGTCGGTGATGGTGAGGTTGCCTACGTTGGCCGGCGGGAAGGCCACGGCTACGTCGTTGAACTGTTTTGTTCGGCCGGTGATGCCCGCGTCTACTTTCTTATTCGGGAGATACGCGGTAGTGATGTTGAATTCGAACTGGCAGTAGATTGGTGGATTTGTTGGATTGCCGTTCACGAGCATCGGCGTGGTGCAGTTCGTGCCGTAGGGCGATGTGGGCGTTACGGCGTAATCGGGATCGTCGTAGAGTTGCGGGATGCTGCCGGTATAGGGCGCGGGCGGAACGAAGGCATCGTTGTTCCACGAAACTTCCCAATCGATGGGGCCGATGTAGTTGCTGGGATTTGGTTCCACTCCTGGCGTGCCGGAGAAAACCTGATAGTGCACACAGTTTCCGTTCGCGTACGGATAGCAGAGCGGCACGACTTTGTCGCCGTTGGCGTTGGTCTGATACGTGAAGAAAGTCACGAAGCGGCAGTCGAAATCCTGCGTGGGCGTGTCGCCGTTGGGGCAAATCCCGTTGGCTACCGATGGCGGCACTTCGCTGGCCTGCACCGTCACCGTGAATGGCACCAGCACTTGCGGAATCGAAAGCGCCAGCGCGTGCGCGTTTGGATCCGTGCAAGGATTCGTTGGCGTAGGATTTGGGTTCGACGGGCAATCGTACGTGCCCATGCCCGAAACTGTAGTGCCGGGACTGAACGTCAGGCTTATCTGTTGCGGCGGCGGCGTGAAAGAGGCGGTGACGGATTGCGCGGAGTTCATGGTTACCGCGCAAGTCGTCGTGCCTGAGCAGGCTCCGCCCCATGCTGCAAACGTAGTGTTGCCGCTGGGCGTAGCCGTTAGCGTTACTGGCGTGCCCGCAGAATAACTTGCCGAGCAGGTTCCGCTCTGCACTCCCGCCGTAGTGATGCAATCGATCTGCTGCAAATTATCCGTGACCGCGCCATTGCCGGTGCCAATGTCGGTGACCGTCAGCGTGAACTGAGCTGGCGCTCCGGTCACGGTCAGAGTGGTGCTGCTGTCGGTGGCGGGAGCGAAGGTGCCGTCGCCGGCGTAAGTGTAGGTGATAGGGTACGGCGTGGTGGAAGCCGCGAGCGCGGTGGTCGGGAATGTTGTGCTGAACGCTCCGGCGTTGCCGATGGTTACTTGCTGTGTGACCGAGCCGATCGCGATGGAAACTGTTTCGCCGACCGGGAATTGCTCTCCGTTGCCGACAGCACCACTTAGCGTGATCGATGCGGTGCCGGCCTGAATCGTTTGCGATGGCGTGAGGTTGCTGAAAGTAGTGGTGATTCCCTGCACGGCCAGCGTGGCGATGGAAAGAATTTGCTGCGTGCCGAAGACCGTTGTCGTTGTGTCTGTGTATGTGCCGATCGAGGACCTTGGGCTGAGCAGGCCGATGGTGAACGTTTGGCTGGCGGTGATGGTGCCGAAGCTGCAGCTGAGCGCCTGGCTTCCGCTTGCGCCGGTGATCGCGCACGTGCCCGGGCCGGAATAGGTTGGGCTGATGGTCCAGTTCACGTTGGTGCCTGTGGGCAACGCGTCGGTCAGCGTTGCGCCCGTGACAGCTCCGCCTGCGCTGTTCGTTACGGTGATGGTGTAGCCGATCGGACTTCCGGCCACTGCGGTTGCGGAGAGCGGCGCGTCGGTGATCGTAAGGTTGCCTACATTCGACGGCGGGAACGCTACTACGACGTCGTTGAACTGCTTCGTCCTTCCGGTAATTCCGGCATCCACCTTTTTGTTCGGGTTGTATCCCGTAGTAATGTCGAACTCAAACTGGCAGTAGATTGGCGGATTCGTAGCGTTCCCGTTCAGCAGCATCGGCGTGCTGCAGTTCGTCCCGTACGTCGACGTGCTGCTCACGGCATAGTCCGGATCGTCGTACAACTGCGGGATGCTCCCCGTGTATGGCGCTGGCGGCACAAACGTGTCGTTGTTCCAACTGATGGTCCAATCAATCGGTCCCACGTAGGCACTTGGGTTCGGCTCCGTTCCCGGCGTTCCCGAATACACCTCATAGTGCACACAGTTCCCGTTCGCGTACGGGTAGCATAGCGGCACAATCTCGTCTCCGCTGGAATCCGTCGCAAAAGTGAAGTACGTCACGAAACGACAATCGAAGTCTTGCGTGGGCGTGTCCCCTTTCGGGCAGGTCCCGTTACCGGTCATGGGCGGAACTTCCGTCGATAGCACCGTCAGCGTAAACGGCTGCAGCACCTGTGGGATTGCCAGCGCCAAAGCGTGCGCATTCGGATCCGTGCAGGGATTCGTGGGTGAGGGATTCGGATTCGACGGGCAATCGTAGGTTGCCATACCGGTTTGCGTCGTCCCTGGAGTAAACGAAACGCTGAGTGTTTGCGGTGGTGGAGTGAACGACGCAGTCACCGTCTGTGCCGAGTTCATGGTCACCACGCAACTCGTCGTGCCAGTGCAGGCGCCGCCCCATGCTGCAAACGTGGTGGTGCCGCTGGGCGTAGCCGTCAGCGTAACCTGCGTCCCCGCGGAATAACTTGTCGAGCAGGTTCCGCTTTGCACTCCGGCGGTGGTCGTGCAGTTAATCTGTTCCTGGCTGTCCGTTACCGTTCCGTTACCGGTCCCAATGGGTGTGACGGTCAAGGTGTATAAAACAGGCGCGCCGGTCACGGTCAAGGTTGTACTCGTGTCGGTGGCCGGAGAGAAGGTGCCGTCTCCCGCGTAACTATACGAGATGGTGTACGGAGTGCTGGAGGCAGGGAAGGAAGACGTCTGGAACGTCGTGCTGAAGGTTCCGTTGGCGCCAATGGCTGCGGTTTGTGTCAGCGAGCCAATCGAGATGGAGACGGTCTCTGTGGACGGCGGGAACTGCGTGCCGTTCCCGATGATGCCGCCCACGAGGATCGACGCGGTTCCTGCCTGGATGGTCTGCGATGGCGTCAAGTCGCCGAATCCCGTTGTGACTCCCTGCACGCTCAACGTGCCGATCGAAAGGATCTGTTGGTTGCCGATCTGCATGATCGTCGTGTCGGTGTAAGTGCCAATGGATGAGCTCGCACTGAGTAGGCCGATCGTGAACGTCTGACTCGCTGTGATCGTGCCAAAGCTGCAGCTCAGGATCTGGCTCCCTGCCGCTCCTGCGATGGCGCAACTGCCGGGTCCGGTATAGGTGGGGCTGATCGCCCAGCTCACGTTGCTGCCAGCGGGCAATGCGTCGGTCAGCGTTGCTCCGGTGACGGCTCCGCCCGCGCTGTCGGCGACCGTGATCGTGTAACCAATCGCGCTCCCTGCCGTTGCCGTCGCCGATAGTGGCACGTCCGTGATCGTCAGGTTCCCCACATTCGCCGGTGGGAACGCGACTACCACGTCGTTGAACTGCTTCGTCCTTCCCGTTATCCCCGCGTCCACCACGCCGCCCGCGTTGTACCCCGTCGTGATGTCGAACTCAAACTGGCAGTAGATCGGCGGATTCGTAGCGTTGCCGTTCAGCAGCATCGGCGTGCTGCAATTGGTCCCGTAGGTCGACGTGCTGCTCACCGCGTAATCTGGATCGTCGTAGAACTGCGGGATGCTCCCCGTGTATGGCGCTGGCGGTAGGAATGTTCCGTTGTTCCAGGCGATGGTCCAGTTGATCGGTCCCACGTACGCACTTGGGTTCGGCTCCGTTCCCGGCGTTCCCGAATACACCTCATAGTGCACACAGTTCCCGTTCGCGTACGGGTAGCATAGCGGCACGATCTCGTCTCCGCTGGAGTCGGTCGCATAGGTGAAGTACGACACGAAACGGCAATCGAAGTCTTGCGTGGGCGTGTCTCCATTCGGGCAGATACCCGTCGATGGCGGAAATTCCGTGGCCTCGACCGTCACCGTAAACGGCTGCAGCACTTGCGGAATCGAAAGCGCCAAGGAGTGCGCATTCGGATCCGTGCATGGATTACTCGGTGTGGGATTGGGATTCGACGGGCAGTCATACGTCGCTGTTCCGGTTTGGGTCGTCCCCGGACTAAACGTGACATTGATTGGCTGCGGCGGCGGCACGAACGATGCCGTCACCGCCTCGGCCGAATTCATCGTCACCTGACATCCCGTTGTTCCGCTGCAAGCGCCGCCCCAGCCGCCAAACGTGCTGGTACCTGTTGCCGCAGCCGATAGCGTTACGCTCGTACCGGAAGGATAGCTCGCCGAGCAAGTCCCGCTCGCAACCCCGCCCACCGTGCTGCAATTGATCTCCTCCAGATCGTCCGTGACCGTGCCGTTGCCTGTGCCGATCGGGGTGACCGTCAGAGTCCACGTCTGTTGCGTCGCCGCAGCTCCCGTACCGGTCAAAGCTACACTCTGCGGGCTGCCCGCTGCGTTATCAGAGACCAAGATGGTAGCGCTACGAGAACCGGCAGACGCGGGAGTAAACGTGACATTCACAGTGCAGAATCCACCTACAGCCAGGGGGTTGGTGCAATTACTGTTCTGACTAAAATCACCGGGATTGCTTCCCGTGACAGAAATCGCAGGAGGGTTGAAAGTAAGTGTCGCCGTGCCGTTGTTGGTGATTGTGAAGCTTTGCGCTGAGCTTGGAACTCCCAAGGACTGCGAGGGGAAAGTGAGCAAACTTGTGCTGAGCTGAACTCCGGACACACCCGCTCCCGTGCCAGAGAGCCCAATACTCTGCGGACTCGTGGCCGCGTTATCCGTGATCACGACGGAAGCGCTCACCGGACCAACCGCTGTCGGTGTGAAGCTGATGGTAAGGGTGCAGTTGCCGCCCGCAGCGAGTGAAGAGGGGCTGAGAGGACAGTTATTTGTTTGTAGGAAATTGGCGGGAGACAGCGGACTAAAAGCAATCGACGAAATTGTTAATGGCGCATTGCCGGTATTTACGAGATTCACGTTCTGCGAACTGCTGGTCGTACCAACGTTCTGAGTGCCGAAACCCAGAGACAAAAAGGATAGACCAACGAGCGGCGCGGCCGTGCCTGTGCCGCTCAACGGCACGGATTGCGGAGTGCCAGGTGCATTGTCGGAGACGAACAAAGAGGCTGGGCGAGACCCGGTTGTGCTCGGACTGAATGTCACTTGCAATGTACAGGGAGCCAGCGGGGCTAAGGTCGAACCACAGAGATTGTTAACGATCGCGTATTCGCCGTCGTTTGTATAGATAGAGGTAACGGACAACGTTTGATTACCCGTGTTGGTTAGCGTCACCGTTTGTGGCGCACTCGTGCTGCCGGTCGCTTGGTTATTAAAGCTCAAAGTTGTAGGAACAAATTGAACCACAGCACCGGAGCCAAGACCTGAGAGTGCGACTGTTTGTGGACTGCCAAATTCGTTGTCGTTAATGGCCAGTGTTCCAGCGAGAGTTCCGGCTGTCGAGGGAGTAAAGGTTACGTTGATGGTGCAATTCGCCCCCACAGCCAGCGTTGCTGTGCCGGTCGGACAGTTGTTGGTCTGTCCGAAATTCGTGCTGGCGGTGATGCTCGAAATGGACAAGGCAACGTTGCCTTGCGAGTAGAGAGTGATCGGCTGCGAAACGCTGGTGGTGCCAATCGCCTGAGCTGGAAATACCAAACTACCCTGACTCGGGGTCGCGACGGGGCCGATGCCTGTCGCCGTCAAGGCGAGGGACTGCGGAGAATTGTAGGCATTATCCGTGATCGAAACGAACCAATTGTCGTTGCCCGCCTGAGTCGGGAAAAATGTGACGGTGAAGCTACACGACGCACTGATGGCCAAAGTCGTTATGCACGTGTCGTTGCCAATGGAAAATTGACTGGCATTCGTCCCCGCCGAAACGGCAATCGAACTCACAGTGAGCGTTGCCGTACCCGTGTTCTCCAAACTGACCGTCAACGGACCGCTAATTGAGCCAACATTGGTGTTCGGGAAGGTGAGAGGAGACGGCGATAAAGTCACCAGCGGCGCGAGTTGACCGGCGCCGCTGATGGGAACCGACTGTGGGCTGCCCGAGGCGTTATCCGTCACACGGACTGCGGCCGTGCGAGTTCCGGCCGCTGTGGGTGTGAAAGTAACTTGAATCGTGCAATAAGCCGCACCTGTAAGGCTCGCTGGACAATTGTTAGTCTGCGCGAAATCGCCGAGGTTCGAGCCGGTAATGGCGATACTCGAGATGTTGAGACTGCCAGACCCGGTGTTGGTTAACTGGATGAGCTGGGCGTTGCTCGAGACAGTGATCGGCTGATTCGAAAAAACCAGGTTGCTCGGCGTGAGGCTCGCCACGGGTGGCGTGGGATTGCCCGTACCAGCAAGGCTCGCCTTCTGAGGGCTGTTCCCTGCATTGTCGGTAACCATAACATACCCCTGAAGATTACCGGTCGCGGTGGGGGCAAAGGTTACAGAGATGTTGCAACTTGCATTCGCCGCAAGTGTCGATGCGCAATTATTCGTCTGCGTGAAGTTTGTACTGGTCGCGATGCTAGCAATGTTTAACGTAGCATTGCCCGGATTCGAAAGCTGGATGTTTTGAGCCGTGGAAGAAGCGCCGACGTTAATCGTGCCAAAACTCAGGTTGTCTACCGAGAGCAGCGCCGCGGGTCCCGCTGCCACACCCGTGCCAGCGAGGTTTAACTGGTTCAGGCTTGGAGTGGCGTTGCTCGAGAGGTTGAGCAGTGCACTGCGTGAGCCCGTCCCTCCCGAGCTAAAAGTTATATAGATGTAGCAAGAGCCACTGGGAACGAGCGGGGAGGCACAACCGTTGGAGTAGATGGCGAAATCGCCTGGGTTCGCACCGGTAAATGTTGGAGTGCTGAAGGTGAGATTGGCGGTCCCAGCGTTTCTGAGCAGAACCGCCTGAGGACTACTCGTCGTGCCGACGTTCTCTGACGAGAACACCAGGCCGCCGAGCGGTGTGAGCGACACAATTGGGTAGGGACTAATCCCCGTCCCAGTGAGCGCAACCGTGCGCGGACTGCCAGTTGCGGTGTCCGTTATGACTAGGTTGCCGCTCGCTGACCCCGTCGCTGTGGGAGTGAAGGTCAAATTCAAGTAGCAGGACGATCCGGCACCGTAGGTAGACAGGCTGCACTGCGATCCGCTTATCGAGAACGGACTGGCTATGGCAAAGTTGGTGATTTGGACGTTTGACGAGCCCTGGTTGTAGTAATACACGAGGACGGGGTTGCTGGTCGTATTTGTGACCACATTGCCGAAGTTGACGGATGTTTGTGAAAGTAGGATGGCCTGGGACGTGGTTATGCCGGTGCCGCTGAGCGTAATGGTGTGACTCGGAGTCGAGGAATTGTCGTTGATGGTGAGCGTGCCAGTGATAGAACCAGCGGAGGTGGGGGTAAAGGTGACCTCAATTACGCAGGTTGAGCCTGCGGTCACGGTGCCGCATCCATTGTAATAAATGCTGAAATTCGCCGTGGCATTTACACTCGAGACCGTGAGCGGCACATTCCCCGCATTGGTGTAGGTGAGAGATAGGGGATAGGCTGCCACATTCAAAGTCTGCGGTGCGAAGCCCAGGCTGCTCGGAGTGACACTTGCAGAATTGTTGCTGACCACACCCTTGCCGGATAAGGCAACAGTTTGCGTGAGGCTCTGCGTGCCATAGCTCTCCGTCAAGGTGATCTTGCCAGAACGCGCTCCGACTGCTGTCGGAGTGAAGTAAACATACACGGGACAGCTTTGCCCCGGACTAAGTGATGTGTAGTAGGACCCGCACTGATACGGGTAGACATACTGGGTAAAGTCCGCGCCGCTAAAGGCCACGGTTATGTTGCTAAGGGGCACGTTGCCGGTGTTTGTGAGATTGACGGTTTGATAGCTCGCGCTGGTTGTGCCTTGCGGCTGGTCTGCGAATGGCATGGCCGTGGGTGATACCACCGCCGCACTGTTCACGGCCAAACCCTTGCCGGTTAAACCCACAGTTTGTGTGAGAGTCTGCGTACCATAGCTCTCTGTCAACGTGATCGTCCCGGAGCGCGCCCCGACGGCTGTCGGAGTGAAGTAGACATACACGGGACAGCTTTGCCCCGGACTGAGCGACGTGTAGTAGGACCCGCACTGATACGGGTAGACATACTGGGTAAAATCCGTATTGCTGAATGCCACGGTGATATTGTTCAGCGGTACGTTGCCGGTATTTGTGAGAGTGACGGCTTGATAGCTCGCGCTGGTTGTGCCTTGCGGCTGGTCCACAAAACCGAGCACCTTGGGATTTACCACGGCGGAAGTGGTAGTGGTAATGCCATTGCCGGTCAGAGCGACCGTTTGCGGGCCGTTTGTGGCGCTATCTGAGAACGTGATCGTGCCGGAACGCGCCCCAACTGCTGTCGGAGCGAAGTAAACATACACGGGACAGCTTTGCCCCGGACTGAGCGACGTGTAGTAGGACCCGCACTGATACGGGTAGACATACTGGGTAAAATCCGCGCCGCTAAAGGCCACGGCAATGTTGTTCAGGGCTACGTTGCCCGTATTTGTGAGAGTGACGGTTTGATAGCTCGCGCTGGTTGTACCCTGCGGCTGGTCTGTAAACACAACCGCGACCGGATTGGCGATTGCCGTCGTGATGTTGCTGATCCCATTGCCGCTGAGCGAGACCGTCTGCGGGCTGTTTGGGGCGCTGTCGGTGAAAGTGATCGTCCCGGACCGTGCCCCGACTGCAGTCGGAGTGAAGTAAACGTACACGGGACAACTTTGTCCCGGAGTGAGAGACGTATAGTAGGAGCCGCACTGGTACGGGTAGACATACTGGGTGAAATCCGCATTGCTGAATGCCACGGTAATATTGTTCAGCGGTACGTTGCCGGTATTTATGAGATTGACAGTTTGATAGCTTGCGCTCGTTGTGCCGTGCACCTGGTCGGTAAAGACAAGTCCCGATGGATTTACGATGGCAGCGTTATTCGAAGTAAGTCCATTGCCATCCAAGCTCGCCTGGTGCGGGCTCCCCGATAGCGTGTCCGTAATCTGCAGTGTGCCCTCGCGATCACCGGCCACGGTCGGTGTGAAATTGACACTCACACTGCAGGTCGTGGGGGTGTTTAAGGTGACCGGTGGTGTTCCGCAGTTCTGGGACAAGATCTGGTAATCCCCGGAGGTCGAAATACTATTGATTGTGACCGACCCAGCTGCATTGTATTGAACGGTAATGGTCTGAGGCGTAGGACTCGTTCCGATCGGCTGCGGAGCAAACGCCAACGCATTCGGCGCAAAGGCGATCGCCGGGAGAGAAGCAACCCCGTTGCCGGTTAGGTTCACAGACTGTGGGCTAGCGCTTGCGGAACTAGGCACGGACAGTACGCCTGTCAAGGTACCGGTCGTGCCGGGCGTGAAGGTAAGTCCTAACGTGCAGGTTGTGCCCGGCTGCAATGTCGAGCCGTTGCCACCGCAGCTATTGGACGAGATTGCATAATCCCCGGTGGAGGTCGGAGTGGCCCCCAGCGTGACTACTTCAGATCCCGTATTCGAGACGTCGATGTTCTGCGACCCCGTCGAAGACGTGACGATGCTGCCAAAGTTCATAGTCGCTGGGATGAAGAGCAATGTCTGTGTAGCCAGGATGCCATTACCGCTCAGAGTGATGGGAGGCGGACCGCTGACGGAGCTTGTGATCGTCAGTGTTCCCGCGCGCAGGCCAGACGTGGTTGGCGTGAAGGATACAAAGAGCGAACAGGCCTCCGTAGGCTGCACCGTGGTGCTGGCGCAACTATCCGAAGTGACAGCAAAATCGCCAGAGGGAGTATCCGTCGTTATGGTCACGGGGACGTTGCCAGCATTTGTCAGTGTAATTTCCTGGGCGTTCTGGCTGGTTGTGCCGACCGGCTGCGGGCCAAAAACAATTCCAGAAACGGAGGGTTCGAGTTCACTCAAAACGCTTACCCCCGTCCCGGTCATGCTTACAATGACGGAGGTGCTCAGACCAGCGCTCGAGAGCGTAACCGTCCCCGTGAGCGTGCCCGTTGTCGTAGGAGTGAATATCACGCTGACAGAGCAATTACCCCCAGGCTGAATCGTGCTGCCTGTGCACTGGTCATAACCCAATGCATATGGGCCAGTCGGTACGACCGAAACGGCAAGGGGAACGTCACCTGTGTCATAGAAATAGAGGACTTGTGCCACGCTTGAAGTATTCTGTGCTTGCGGACCGAAGGCGATCGAAGAGGCACTTGGCTCGATTACGGAAGCTGTGGCGACCCCGGTGCCAGTCAGGGGAATGCCGGTAAGGGTTCCGGCACTGCTGGTAAAGTTGAGCGTACCATTTTGCAGGCCGGTCGCGGTGGTTGCAGGACTGAATACGACGTAGACGTAACAGTAGCTTCCCACGCCGATAGACGTTCCCGTGCATTCGTCGTATTGCAACACGAACCCAGCCCCGCTTATCGAAGCGGTAATACCTGTGACGGGAACATTTCCGGTATTGTAGAAATAGACTAACTGCGTAGCACTTGTCGTGCCGACCACCTGTGGTGCGAAGGCCAGTGCGTCTACAGTGGGAACGACTGCGCTTGCCGCAACAGCACCGGTCCCTGCAAAGCTCAGGGCTTGACTGCCGGCACTGCTTGAAATGTTGACGGTTGCCGTTCGATTCCCACTAGCGGCCGGCGTGAACACAAAACCGGCATAGCAACTGCCGCCGGGAGACAAACTAAGCGGGCAGCCACTTGAAGTTAGCGGAAATTCTGGAGCGTCTGAAAAATCTTCTAGGGTGATGGGAGTGGTCCCCACATTGTAGAAATCCACGTATTGGACGCTGCTGCTTGTTCCCACGACTTGGGTTGGATAGACGAGCGACGTAGGGGTGACCACAAGCGAACTTGTACTGGCCGTGCCGGTTCCGGATAGAGCGACCGTGAGAGGAGTCACCACGCCATCTTCGGTGACGGAAAGGGTAGCGGCACGCGCACCGGCGGAAGCCGGGGTAAAGTTCACGTAAATGTAGCAACTACTCCCCGGAGTTAGATTGCTGTTCAAGGTGCAACTGTTCAAATAAATGGCAAAATCTGACGCGTTGCTGCCTGCAATTGAAATATTGCTGAAGCTGACGGGAGAAGGACCCGTGCTAGTTAGCGTTACATATTGATAGGGGCTAGTGCTGCCCACCAGCTGCGGCGGAAACACCAGACCGGTCGAGGAGAGAATAATACTGGCATTGTTTGCAGTTTCAACGGCAGAACCCGTGAGGGTAACTGGGTAGTTGCCGTAGCCATTCCCATTGTCGTATTCCGTGAGAGTGGCGGTCAGGTAGCCGACCACCGTTGGAGTAAACGTTACGGTAACGCTGCAGGAAGCGCCGGGACTGAAAACTTCGGGACAATTATTGGTCTGGGCATAATTACCCGTGGCTGGGGTAAGGTAGATGCTCGAGACAGTCACCGGAAGATTTCCGATATTGCTCAAGGTCACGGTTTGAGGAGCGCTCGAAGTACCAACGGCAACGGGGCTGAAACTGAGGATCGTGGATGACCAGCTGATATCGCCGCCGTCCTGACCCGTGCCTTGCAAATTCACAACCGTAGGCGTGTTGTTGCCCGAGTCCGTGATGGTGATAGTCCCGAAGCGAGTACCCGCATACGTCGGCGTGAACGTGACGTTCACCGTGCAGTTGCCACCAGCGGCGATGGTTCCCACGCAGTTATCCGTTTCGGCAAAATCTCCGGTGACCTGAAGCGAGTTCACGGTCAACGCTGCGCTGCCCATGTTCCGGAAAGCCAGTGGCTGGGGTTTGCTGGTGATCTCGACTCCTTGGTAACCGAAAGTGAGAGCCAACGGCACCGCTACACCGGTTGCCACGCTCGTGGGAGCGATCTTCGCGATGAATCCGTTGGTTTGTGTTGCGGCAATGGTAATGGGGAATAAAGGCGAAGTTGTTCCTCCACCGAAATAGATATCGCCGCTCGCATCCACCGCTACGACAGGGTCAGGCTGAAAGCCTCCGAAGGTGTCACCCTCCTGACTGTTGCCGCCAAAATAGGTGGAAAATGGGGCGGTGGTCCCGTCCGCAGACAGTTCAACGACAAAATCATTGCGTGAACCAGCGATAGCGTTCTGGATGGGATTGTTTAGCGTGAAGTCCGTGGCAGTAGTGTAACCGGCGATATATGCAGCACAATTGCTGGCGCAACCCGGCGGCAGCGCGATGCTTTGAGGAGTGGTCAAACCGCTGGGCCCGTTCAGAAAACCCGCATACGTAAGCGTCGATCCGTCGGGACTAAGTTTGGCGGCAAAGGCACCTGGGGTGGCGGCATTCGCGGCCTGGTACGCCCCGGTCGTTGCCGGAAAGTCGAGATAGGAGCTGGTACCCGTAACATACACGGCGCCGGACCCGTCGACTGCGATTCCGTAGGGAACCCCTGGCCCTAGGTAGGCCGAATACACGAGCTGAGTGCCCGTTGGATTTACTTTCGTTACGAACACACCACCTGTAGACGATTCATAGCCGTCAAAGCTAAACGCCCCGGCGGTAATCGGGAATCCGTTTCCCTGCGGGCCAACGAAGTATGCATTGCCGCCGCTGTCGACAGCCAGGGCATATACATAGGAAGAGGAGGCTGTTCCGGTCACGTAAGTCGAGTAAAGGAGCGAAGCAGACCCGGACAGTGTTGGGTCGAGCTTGGAAACGGTTGGGCCCGATCCCGAATTGGAAAGCGTCGTCTGATACGCGCTGGCCGTGGTAGGAAAATTTGTGGAGTACGTCCATCCCGCAACATATAGTTTTCCCAGAGCATCGGTGGCTATAAACGAATACTCTTCTTCCCCAGAACCTCCGAGATAGGTTGAATAGAGAAGGTTCGCGCCTGTGGGGTTCAGTTCGGTCACGAAAAAGTCATAATTACCCGCATTGTTCAACTGATAGCCGCCGGTCGTTGTCGGCCAGGTAGTACCAATGACTTCCCCAGTCACGGCGATATTCCCTGATGGGTCCAACGCCAGCGAGAAAGGATAGGACTCATTGCCGGAACCCAACGTGGTGGTGAACAGCAAAGTCGTACCGTCCGGGGAAAGAGCAGAAATGTTGGTTTGACCGTAACCGGAAAGAATGACGGCGTCGCCCGCTGAGTCGAGAGCAATCGAATCAATATATCCGGAAAAGCCGTTTTCATAGGTGGAATAAGTGAGGACTGGATCGATGATCAGTTCCCGTTCAGGATCGTAGTTTCCGATGTGGAAGCGCAGGTGCGGAGTTTCGCCAGTCGCTTTGTTCGCAGCCTCGAGGAGATAGCCTCCCTCGACGTATTGCTTTCCACCGTTCTCCTTCCACTGATAGAGTATTGGCTTGTGAAAACGCACTTCCGCACCGTCCAGTCGGGCCAAGACACTTCCGTCCGAAGTAATTTGCTGGACTTGCGAACCGAGTAACTGAAGATCGATGGTTCTCGGATCCGCACCCGGAGAAACAACGAAGTCGTATTCCAGTTGGTTCTGATTTCCATAATATAAAACGTCTATGCCTGGATAGACTCCGCGATAAGCTACTCGGGAGTAAGTGGGAAGATTTGTGAACCACGTCTTCGGGTCATTCGTCTGAAAATGATTAGCTTTGCCGGGGAGCAAATCGAGGCCCTCCGCCTTGGCTTTGTTGGACGCATTCACGAAACCGAGTTGAAGCTCTGCGTAGTGCCCGTTTTTGCGTAGCGGACGATTCGTTTGGTTTGTCGCCTTCTCTTTGTGCTCGGTGTTGTCCGGATCTGGAATAAAGAGTGAAAGGTGAGCTCCGGACGGCTCTAACTCCAGGCCGTATCCATTGCCCTGGGTGACATAGCCATATCTTCCAGGCGCTTGGCCTTGGTTCCTTTCGAAACTCATCGGCAACTTGAGATAGCTGGCAAGATGGTGCTGACCTCCGTCCAAGCCGACGCGAGCGGAATTGGCCATCACATCATTCATTGAAGCAGCGGGCACGGCTAAGAAGGAAGTTGCGCGTCCTCCAGCGACGGATCGAACGGTGGCTAGAGCGGTCTTACCGGGGCTGAAGCTCAGCTTCGACCGACCAGCGTCTGTCCGCTGTGTAGCATCGGTGCCGAGATGCAGAGTCGGATAAGGAGCGGGAGACTGCGACGACACGACCAACGGGGAGGACATATCGGGTGGACGCGCCGTCGCTGCCATCTGGAATGCGTTCGCGGCAAGACCATGCGTCGACAGGCTTACGTCGGGCGCGCTGTCGTGCAGGACGATGCTTCGAAGAAACAGGAGAGCTATAATCGCGCCGATACCAAGGATGGACCTCACTATGGCACTTGCCGAAATCCGCATCCTTTCTGACTGAGAGCTGGAAGGCCTGGAAGTGAGTTTCAAACATCCCCCCTTGAGTTCGGAACCGACAGGGCCGTTGACCTCGAATTCTCATTTACCCAAGCGGAAACGGATCAGACCAATATGCGAGTGCAGAAAAAGCAAAGAGATAAGCAGCAAAGAAACCCGGACCGGAGCACTCTCTGCTCGTTAGTCAAGACCAGGGGACATCACCAAAAATGCTGGAAGAGTGTGAAAAGTGCTGGCATTCCAGGCAAACTACCAGCCTCTGCCATCACTGATTTGAGATTTTGGTTAACATCTTGAACCAGTTGAAAGAAGTGAGTGCAATTCGAAGGCCATCAAGGCAACACATAACAAAAGGGTAACTAAAGCATGCGCGGGAAATTCCGTGCACAATTTGACCCAAACGTTTCACAAACTCGCTTGCCGGACATTCTTTAGGTGCGCTGTTTCGCCGAACTCCAATAAGGCACGAGAAGTGGCCTTTTCCTCATCCGTGGCGTTGAGATGGCAGGGAACATCGCGGGCTTTCTGCGGGTAGCAACGTTCCTCGGCAACCCATTCGGGCGTCTCTATCGCCTTCGATGGCGTGACAAACTGCCACACTTCCGGCCGTGTTTCGCCGCTCTTCAACGCACCCGCCGCCGATGGTGCCTTCGCGGTTACGGTCTTGCGTTGGTGCAAGTTCGCTTTCTAACACTTCTAACAATTGGCTTGAAGTGCGGGCTTGGTAACGACTTCAGCCGATGAGGCTTCTAGGAGCACTGATGAGGGGTGATTTGCTCATGTGACCCCCTGAGCAACCGATTTCCGGAAGTCATTCGGCTTGACTGCATTTTGTATTCTAGGCTTTCACGCCAGGCCATCATCCGCTCAGATTAGCAACCAACTAATATCGCATCGGTTATCCGCTCGTTAGGACTCTACGCACTGGTAGTGATTGCCTGGTTAGTTTGAATGTATACGGGAACACAATCGAGGAACTGCGCACGATTCCTCGAAGGTCGGCGGCGTCTTCATTTCCTCGAACGCCGATGGTTCCGATGGTTCCCGGCTTGCCTAGCACCCGTCCAGAACGAGCGTCCTAGATCGCCTGTCGACCCGCGACCATCGTAAGTGAATTGCATTCTTTTTGCGCTGATCGTTGCATCTGCTCAAACCTAACCAGAAACACGCAGTCGCGCTCGGTTAGCTCACAAATGCTGACATCGACCAGTCTGCCTTTCTTCCGCGATTATGGAAAGGTCTGACCCTATTGGTATGATGCGTATGAATCGCTCGCATGTCTCCGAACTCGGCGTGCGCAATCGGGTGAATGATTCTAATTCGTTGGCTTTCTGACCGTACGGAGTAGCTATGAACGGATTCTGGGAACGAGTAGCAATTGCTTTTCGGTGTTTCTTTTCAATCTTGTTCCACGGTGAAATTCCTAACGACATTGTCCGGCAACGAGTCACGCCTACCGACCAGGTTCCGCCGGTGCCAGCAGCTCAAGCTTCGGTCTCTCGTCCGAAGGAGATGGAGCGGCCGGCCCCGGAAGCATTTGATCGCGCCGTGCAGATGCTTGCGCTGCTACAACGAGACGGGCGGCTCATCGATTTCCTGACAGAGAATATCTCCCCCTATCCCGACGCGCAGCTTGGAGCCGCTGTGCGTACGATCCACGAAGCTTGCCGCAAGGTGCTCGACAATTATGTAAAGCTGGAGCCGATTCTGAACTCCGAAGAGGGTCAACCGGTGACCGTGCAAGGCGGTTTCGATCCGGCAGCCATTAAATTGCTAGGTAATGTGAGGGGAGAGCCGCCGATTCGCGGGGTGTTACGACACAAGGGCTGGCACGTGAAGGAGGTGAATCTGCCGCCGTTGCCGCAGGGTTCCGGTCGGATGGTAATTGCGCCGGCTGAGGTTGAACTTTCCTAGCGGCCAGGCACGTCTGCCACAGATGTGGATTTGAAGAGGAGATTTTCATTGGCGGCCAAATACATTATCGGTATCGACCTAGGGACTACAAATTCGGCGCTGGCATGGTGCGACGCCACTGCTTCCGAGGAGAAAAGGCAGATCGAAGTCCGCAGCATTCCGCAACTGGTGGATCCGAACGAAGTGGCGGAACGCACCTTATTGCCATCGTTTCTTTACATCCCGAGCGAATTCGATTTTCCCAAAGGCAGCTTGGCCTTGCCGTGGGAACCCGAACCGAAGCTGGTGATAGGCGAACTGGCGCGCAAACGTGGCGCGGAGAGTCCCAACCGCCTCGTCGCCTCCGCCAAATCCTGGCTCTCTTACGCGGCTGTGGATCGCACTGCGCCGATCTTGCCTTGGCAAGCACCCGAGGAGGTTCCCAAGCTATCGCCGGTCGAAGCGTCATCACAGTTCTTGCAGTACTTGCGCACTGTATGGGACAGCGGCGAGGCAGGCGAGCAAGGGCAACTGGCTCTTGCGGAACAGGATGTGCTCCTTACTGTGCCCGCTTCCTTCGACGAAGAAGCACGCGAGTTGACCAGGCGCGCTGCCGAACAAGCCGGCTACGACCATGTCACGCTACTCGAAGAACCTCAGGCCGCCTTTTACGCGTGGCTGGAAAGCCAGGGTGATGCTTGGCGGCACCGCATCAAAGTCGGCGACCTCGTTCTTGTGTGCGACATCGGCGGTGGCACGACTGATTTCAGCCTCATTATGGTTTCCGAAGAGAACGGCGAACTGACGCTGAAACGCGTCGCCGTTGGTGACCACATCTTGCTTGGCGGCGATAACATGGACTTGGCGCTGGCGCGCCTTCTGCAGCAGCGCCTTGAAGCCTCAGGCAATCGCATCGATATCTGGCAGTTGCAGGTCCTGTGGCATCAGTGTCGAATGGCCAAAGAAAAGCTATTCGAATCGCCCAAGACGCAGACTCGCCCAATCACATTGCTCGGCAAGGGGACGAAACTCGTCGGTGGCACCATTAAGGCTGAACTGTCGCGCGAAGACCTCAATCAGATCCTGGTAGAAGGATTTTTCCCAAAGGTTGCCAGCGACGAACTACCTGCGCGCCAGCGCCGTGTTGGCTTTCAGGAATTGGGCCTGCCGTACGCGGCCGATCCCGCCATCACCAAGCACCTCGCGCGCTTTCTCTCGGAGCAAGTCCGTAACAGTCCCGAGGCTGCGGGCATCCGCCGCGGCGGCAGCGGACTTGCCAGTCCCACGCACATTCTGTTCAACGGCGGAGTGATGAAGGCGGCAGTGCTGCGCGACCGCGTAGTCGAAGTGCTGAACAGCTGGTTGCGAAAAGAGGGATTCGAGGCGCTCGGGAAGGAGCAGATTCTCGAAGCTCCCGACTTGGAGCACGCCGTTGCGCGCGGCGCGGCCTATTACGGGAAGGCGCGTCGTGGTCGCGGCGTGCGTATCCGCAGTGGCGCCTCTCGCACCTATTACATCGGAATTGAAAGCTCAATGCCAGCAGTGCCCGGCATGGAGGCCCCACTCAAGGCGCTCTGTGTCGTTTCCTTTGGCATGGAGGAAGGATCGGAAGCCAAGATTCCCGACAGAGAATTTGGACTCGTGGTCGGCGAACCAGCCGAGTTTCGCTTTCTAAGTTCCAGCGTCCGCAAGCAGGACCAAGTCGGCAGCCTGCTGGAGGACTGGGGTGACGATATTGAGGAACGCAGCCCCCTGCAGGTCACTCTCAAACTCGACGGCCAGCTGGGCAAGATTGTACCGGTGCGGCTCGAGACCCGCGTCACCGAACTCGGCACCCTCGAAGTCTGGTGCGTATCCCGCGACGGCCAACGCTGGAAGCTCGAGCTGAATATTCGCGAAAAGACCAAGCGGTGAGTCGTCGGTGTCTTCTCGTTATCTGATCGGAATCGATCTGGGCACGACAAACTCTGTCGTGGCCTACCTCGATACTCAGAATACCGCTAGTGCGGCTTCCCCTATTCGTGTGTTCCCTGTGCCGCAGTTGGTGGGACCGGGCGAAGTCCGCACGCTTCCCGCACTTCCTTCGTTTCTTTACTTCCCCACCGAGGATGAGTTGTCTGCCGGCGGCGTGAGCGCTACCTGGAACGAGCATCCGCCAATGGTCACCGGTTTGCTCGCTCGCGAACAGGGAGCGCTGGTGCCGAGCCGCCAGGTGTCATCAGCGAAGTCGTGGCTTTCCTATCCTGGCGTGCATCGTCGCGGCAGGATACTGCCGGCGCAAGCGGAACCGCCGGAGCCCATGATTTCTCCTGTCGAAGCATCCGCACGCTATCTCATGCATTTGCGCGACGCCTGGAACGCCGCAATGGGGACGGATGGAGAAACGCGTTTTGAGCACCAGGAAATCGTCCTGACTGTACCAGGCTCGTTCGATGAGGAAGCGCGTGAGCTGACGGTCGAAGCCGCCCGCAGTGCCGGGCTCGAGCAGCTCACTCTGCTCGAAGAACCGTTGGCCGCCTTTTATGCGTGGATCGCGGCAAATCGAGATACGCAAGCCGGGAATAAGGAACACCTCCGCGATGGCGCACTGATTTTGATCTGCGACATCGGCGGTGGCACGACGGATTTCAGCCTGATTCGCGCTCGCCTCGCCGATGGCGAGTGGCAGTTTGAGCGAACAGCCATCGGAGAGCATCTTTTACTGGGCGGCGACAATCTCGATTTTGCGCTCGCCCGCTACGCGGAAAAGAAGCTCAAAGACGCCAAACTCACGCTGCGACAGCGTTATGCATTACGCCGGACCTGCTGTGCGTCGAAAGAGCGACTGCTGAATGACTCGTCCTTGGAGCGCGTGCCAGTCACAATCTTGGGTAGCGGCCATGCTGTCATCGGAGAGGCCCTCCGCACTGATCTGACCCGCGAGGAAGTCCTGCAGGTTCTGACGGACGGCTTCTTGCCAATCACGGCACCTCATCACATGCCGGCAACTGGCACGCCAACAGGTTTGCGCGAACTCGGCCTGCCTTACGCCAGCGATCCTGCCATCACCAAGCACCTTGCTGCATTTCTGACCCAAGCCGCAGACGCCATGGACGCTGCGTCTGCAAACCTGCGAATGGCTCGACCTGATGCCGTGCTCTTCAACGGTGGCTTCTGTGCGCCAGCTGTGACTCGCGACAGGATTGTCGAGGCCATTTCCGCCTGGTTCGGAGGAACGGAAAGCGGCTGGTCGCCCAAGCTCCTCAACAACGACGAGGTCGATAGTGCTGTTGCTCGTGGTGCTGCTTACTACGGCCGCGTACGACGCGGCACCGGTTTGCGGATCAGAGCCGGCAACGCCCGCACCTACTACATCGGGTTGCCCTCGGATCACCGTCTCGAGGGCATCTGTGTTTTGCCTGCTGGGGTGGAGGAGGGCACCACACTTCCTCTGCTCGATCGCGAATTCTCTGTGCTGGCTAACCGCCCGGTGTCGTTCACCCTGTACAGTTCGCGTACGCGGCACGATGCACACGGCGAAGTCGCGGTACTGGACGAAGCGAACGTACATCGTCATCCGCCGCTGGTGACCTTGCTGCGGTACGGCAAGAGACGCGACGTGTACCTGACAATACGCCTCAGAGCCAGTTTCACCGAGGTTGGTACGCTCGAACTCTGGTGTGAATCGCAGCAAACGCCGCATCGCTGGCGCTTGCAATTCGACCTGCGCGACGAGGAGGCACAAGCGCAGCAAGTCGATACGGTTAAAGCGCAGCCTGTAGTGGCACGCTCTTCGGGCGTCACGACTTCCGATGCAACCGTCGAATCTGCTGCGCAACTGATCAAAAATGTTTTTGGCGATTCGGCGCCCGACGCTTCGTTGGCACCCGAGGCCCTTGTCGGTCAGATGGAAGCGGTGCTCGGTGCAAAAAGAGACTCGTGGCCCGTCTCGACGATTCGCCGGTTGGCCGATGCGCTTATCGAGGTTGCCGCTGGCCGCAAAAAGTCCCCCCGCCATGAGATGCGTTGGCTTAATCTATCTGGCTTCTGTTTGCGTCCGGGATTCGGCGCGCCGGGTGATGATGTGCGCGTCAACCGCTTGCGAACCATTGCCTCGAACAACCTTGCCTTTGCAGACGATCTGCAATGTCAGGTCGGAGCGCTGGTGCTGTTGCGTCGGATCGCCGGCGGCATCCATGCCAACGAGCAGCTCGCCCTGTATCGGAACCATACTAGCCCTTCTGGGAGCAAGAAGAAGCGCATCAACCGCCAACTCGAGTACGAGAAGTGGCGTCTCCTTGGGAACCTTGAACACCTGCAAGCCAGCATCCGTGCCTCGCTAGGCCGTGAGTTACTGGCGAAGGTTAGAAAGGAACCTGGAGATGCAATTTGGCTTTGGTCGCTGGGCCGACTGGGTGCTCGCATCCCCCTATATGGGCCACTGCACTCGGTGGTGGAACCTGAAATTGCCAGCGAGTGGCTGAAAGCTCTTTTGGACTTATCAACGCACACGGCGGTGACGGATTCCACTGTCGTCTTGATCGCGCGGCGCATCGACGATCGCTCGCGTGACATCGATGAGGCCATGCGCGAACAGGCAATTTCCCGCTTTATGGCGCTTGGGATCACTGAAGAAACCATCCGGCTTGTGTCAAGGTACGTCCCGCCGGAACGGGCGGACGCCGTTCGCAGCTTTGGAGAATCGCTACCGCCCGGCTTGCAAGCTGTCAGCTCTTCCAACTGCTTGCTGTCCGTACCCGCGTTGCACATCTCCGGTCCGAGTCTTTCGACACCGGCGTGAACGCCGGCCGCATTCATCAAATGTTGGAGTTCATTGATCGGCAAGCTTTGCTCCGGGCATGGATCGCGGCGTCGCCGATTTTTGCCACGGCGTCCTCGATCCGCTCCGAGACCCTCGGATTTTGCCCGGAGGCCAGCCGGAAGTCCAAGTACAAGTGCGGTTCGAGAAGCGAGCTGGGCTTCAACGCGCCACTACCAGTACGGCGAGTCCTTGCGCCGGAACGGTGATGAGCAAGTTGCCTCGATTAAGGTGTTTCTTCTCCATGGGCGCCATGTTGCCGGCCGCCTTCAACTGCGTAACCTGCTGGGCGGTAAGACTGCCGCTTGGGCGTCCCATTCCGTCAAATACCTTGAGCACGTTGCCGTGATCGTCATCGACGCGCCACACTTCCACCGAAGCGTTAGCTTTCACATGGTCGAGATGGATGGCGAAAGTGCGCGCGGGGCCCGCGGGACCTGTTGGCATTGTATAGGTAGCACCCGTCCCAATCGGCGGAGCATAGTTCCAAAGTGCTAGAACGACCGCGCCGTCTTGCGCAACGGTAGCTAATGCGGAGTCGGAGGAGGCGCTCAGCCGTTTGTTGCCGAGCTTATGCAAGGCACGGAAGACATTGAGCGATGGCTTAGGAATGCTGTCTGCTGCCAGGAGTCCAAAGCCGCCGTAGAAGGGCGAGCGGACGACACCCTGCTCTTCAAAAACGTCAGAGAAGGTCCAGTAATCCATCGAGTCCGTAAGACCGTCGCAGAGGCGGATGGTGTTGGCAAGCCACGGGCCCATGAACGTGGAGTCCGTCACATTTGGCTCGTTTGCGTAGCTGGCGTTGAACTCGGAAAGGATGAGCGGAATGTGCGAGTAAGCAGAAGCGAGAATCTCCTCGTGGACCTTCTTGACGGCGCGAAACACCATCATGTCGCGAGAGATACTTTCGTTGGTGCCCAGGACATTGTCCGCAGTGTCGTTGGCATAGACGTGAATGGAAACGAAGTCCACTGGCACATTGCTGGCTTTGGTGTGGGCCAGGAAGGGTGTAACCCAAGCTGCCTGGGCTGTAGACGGGCCGCCGACTTGCAGACGCGACGAGACACTCTTAAGCGCTCGCGAAGTATGATCGTAAAGTTCGAAATATGTGGGCTGATTGGGGCTTCCACCCCAGAAATCGAGGTTAGGCTCGTTCCAGACTTCAAATTTCCATGTGGCAACCTCATCGATGCCGTATCGCTCGATTAGATGGTTGCCAAAGGCACGCATCATGTCATCCCAGAGCTTGTAGTCCTTTGGAGGTGATACGACAGGGTGATACCAGAAGGCTTGTATCAGGGTGGGATCGGCGGCCATCTTGCGAGGCATGAAAGTCAGCTCGACGAAAGGTTTGACGCCGTTGGCGAGCAGACCATCGTAAATCTGATCGATGTAGGAGAAGTTGTAGGTGGAGGCGTCGTTGGCTGCCTCAGCGCCTAGCCCGGGATTCTTCACTTGACGGTCTGGATCGTACAGGCCAACCTCGTCCAGGAAAATGCCGTGGAAGCGGATGGACTGGAAGTCCGTGGCCTGCTTAACCGTACGGAGATCATTACGATAACTTTCGCGCAGCGACAGGATCGCCCGCCCTGAGCCAAAGGTTTGTTCCCAGAAGTGCGGAAAGGGCGTGGTCGCACCTTGAGCGTCGATACTAATGGAGACCGGAGTTTGCGCAGGGAGAGACGCGGCAAGGATTGTCGCCGCGAAAAGAAGTGCAGTAAGTCCGCGTTTCTGAAATAGCATGTAGACATCTCCAGGCCGAAGTCGAATCACTGAACGAGCGCATCCAGGAATACGAGGTGCGGAACGTTTTCCCTCGGGGTCTTCCAGTTTCAACCTATCGTAAGCATGGTGGAGAAGCCTTGAAATCTTAGTTTCATATTCAGCTGTGTCATATTGCGCTTCAAATTCTTCATTCAGCTCCACAGGGTTATCACAGGACGTGGCATCGCTTTCTGTGAAGTACATCATTTTCTGCTCGGTCTCAGAGAGCGGGACGCTCTCCCGAGCCGCTTGCTCAGCAGTCTGCTGTACGAGAAAATCTTTTGCTTGCTTGGTTTTCATTTAGAAAGAATTGCTTAGGGATATGGCGCCGAATCTATCACGATTTGCTCCCAGTGCCCGCACGCATTACCGGTAAAGTCCTATTAAAGGGAATGTCAAGAAAAAAGTGCTCCCCTTCGGCTCAATGCCGATCTTTTTTTCTCGGCATTCAGCCCAACTGATTGGACGTAGGCTTTGCTTCCTTTCTTTCAGTGGTGCCCATTTCGCTGTTGTGACGGCGCCCATCTTTTCTGAGACTACAAGCCGGACGATTGTCCACTCGAAGAGTGGCAATGCATGGTCCTATCGGAGGCTCTTGGCCTATGGCTTTCTTCGATTGTCCGAGAGGGCATAGGGTTCGTTCCGGAGACTCGCGTGTTTAAGCACGGGCCTGACTTTACCGGTTGCTACTTCCCCTCGAATCGAGCGTCTCAAGAGTCCAACGGTCACCGTCTGGAAATGATTCCCAGGGATAGAAGGAACTCTCAGCCAGAGGCGCTCAAGCTGCTTGTTGTTTCAAATAATTAGCGTCGAAACGTACCTCCTTCTTCCAGACGATCAAGGTGATCGCGGCAATCTTCCTCGCCAGAGTCAGGCGTGCCATCGTGGGCTTCCTCCCCTTAGCGAGTAAATTCTCGTAGAAATCGTGCAGCGGTCCGACCGCGGTGCTGGCTCTCATCGCCGCACCCTTGAAAATATCTTTGAGGTCGTGGTTGTGGTCCCGATTTAGGCCACGAACCGTGGCCTGTTTCTTGGCACGTTGCAGCTGCCCTTCGACCGCGCGGTACTCTCCGCTGTCATGCGTTTCCAGCCCCAACCCACTGTAGGTCCACAGCTGTCGCTTGGTGCGGAAGCGATGAGGCGTCTGCATTACGGCCATCAGCACGGCCGCGCGGATCGGACCGATCCCTGGAATCTGGCGCAGCAGTTTCCAGGCCTGGTGTTTCTTGACTTCCCGCAACAAATCCCGCCGCACTTCCTGGCGCAGTAATCGCAAGGCATCCAGTTGCTGGTAGTAAAACTCCGCCCGCCGGCGTACGCCCGGTTCGCTGATCTTGCCGAGCCATTCCGCACGGTGACGCGGTGCATACACTTCCTTGCCAGCGCAGGGGATGGCCCAACTGCGATACACCGCCTTAGTCCGATTCATCACCCGAGTCAGATCCTTGCTGATGGTTAGATAACTGCGCGCCAATTCTTTCAAGGTTCGCAGGCCGTGTTCTCCGTGATAGACCGATTTGATGTTGTTCATGTACAGCTGTTCGGACAACTTGTTGGCATCGATTCGATCACTCTTGCTGCCATCTTTGAGCAGTGCATTCTTTCGCGGATTGCAGACCTGGACTCCTGACACGCGCGGCTTCAGCAAGTCGTACAACCAAGCGGCCCAGGTTCCTTCTTCGAAGGTGACGCGCAAATCTCCGCGCAGCCCATCGATGAACTGCAGAATCGTGCTCGCCTTCGTTTCGATGACGCTTTCCATCACTACCTTGCCAACAGAGTTCCTCACACAAATCGAAATACTTTCCTTGTGTACATCTAGCCCGATATATTTAACGCTGGTCATAACAGGGTGCTCCTTTCTGGAGAAGTTTGAGCAACGCACTCAAAACGTACTCCAATGGGGCGCCCTTTTATAATGTGTCCTTCTAGTACTTTGCTGAGCGTCAATCTGGCCTAACCACAGTCCAGTCGTCTTGCCGGGGAAACCACCAATACATCATGATTGCGTAGTAGGCCAGAATCCAACCCGAAGCGAACAGCCGCAATTCCCAACCTTTCAGGAGCAGATAATCTCGTTCAGAAATGTGCCCGACTATCGTTCCATGACTGTTCAAAACATATTCGCCATTGATGATGTCAGGGGAAGCAGCGTTACTCAAAGCGAGGAATGTGAAAAAGACCACAATGAACAGGAGAAAGAGTATTTGCATGCTGCGGATTACCCAACGCGGTTTTCCGCGAAAAGGGTCTACCCCTTTTGACCACCGCTCGACAACAACCAAGGGAATGAAAAAAGCGCCTATGCCCAAATGCAGCAAAAACACTTTTGCTCCCAATTTGTCCATCGTCAGTCCGAAAAAACTGGCGATGAAAATGTAGAGACCCGCAATAATGCCGGGAACTGCGGCAATTGCCATGACTTTTCGCATGAGTTGTTGGGTTCGACTTTACGCCTGAAGCCACATCTCTGTCCAAAGTGCCCGGCAAGTCCTGGTTTGTTGCGTTATCGGAAACGTTCATTCTAAAACCCACCAGTGTTCATGGACTCGATTCTTGCCGAGTGCTAAGCTCGTGGCCAGTTCAGACAGACCACCCAAATTCTTCGAGGCTCTCATGCGGCGAGTGCCATTCTGTGTTCTGCCTTTCGTTCTCATCCACATCTTTCTTGGGGGTTGCGGCGGGGGAGGAAGCTCATCGTCGCCGCCACCCCAAGTATCCGTGTCCGTTTCGCCGATAGCCGCAACGGTGGCCGCCGGTGGAACGCAACAATTCGGCGCAAGCGTCACAGGCACCAGCAACACTGCGGTCACCTGGAGCGTGGCGGGTGGCGTTTTGAATGGAGCTATTTCCGCAACCGGCTTGTATACCGCTCCATCGGTGGTCCCAAACCCCGCACAGGTAACCGTGACAGCGACCTCACACGCGGACCCTTCCGCATCAGGAACGGCCGCAGTAGCCATCACGGGGATTGGGGTACAGGTGCTGCCGCCCACGGTGACCCTGCAAACTCTCGGGATGCAGACGTTCAGCGCTAACGTCACGGGCACCACGAATACCGCAGTCACCTGGAGCGTGGTGGGCGGATCGGGCAACGGATCCATCACCCAATCCGGGTCTTACACGGCTCCAGACACGGTGCCAAACCCAGCCCAAGTAACAGTGATGGCAACGTCGCAGGCAGACACGACAAAGTCGGGCACTGCTATCGTCACGGTGATTGCAGCGACTCCCAGCATAACCGTGTCCCCAAATCCCGCTGCGACCAGCGTATTCACGACCGTACAATTCGCCGCTTTCCCCTCAAATCTTTCCAATAACGCCGTAACCTGGCAAGTCAATGGAGTGACCGGTGGCAGCCAACAGACGGGCTACATTTCGAGTGCCGGATTGTTCGTGGCGCCGGCAGGCGTTCCGACGAGCTTCAGCGGGAGCGGGGAGAATACGCCAACGACCGTAACAGTGACGGCAGTTTCACAGTCAAATCCGGCCGTAAGTGGATCGGCAGCCGTGACCATCAACAATTTTGCGGCTCAAAATGCCACGAGTTATTTTGGCTCCTCAGGCGGCAATCAGAAGGATTCCCTGACTAGCGGGAACGAGACCTATTGTTGCTCGGGCACCCTGGGCTCGCTGGTTACCCTTGGAGGGACTTCCTACATCCTGAGCAATAACCACGTACTCGCACGCGACGATTTGGGGACCATAACAAGTGGCACAACCCCGGGTGACGATATTACGCAACCCGGCTTAATCGATTCCAGTTGTGGCCAAGGTATTTTTGACACCATTGCCAACCTCACTCAGTTCTACAACCTGGAAACAGGCGCGCTGCCAAAAATCGATGCGGCGATCGCACTGCCTACAGGGACCGGAGCGATGGACGCTCAAGGCAGAATCATGTATCTCGGAGCCACCACGGATGAGAACAATATTCCGATTCCCGCAGCACCGCATGCCGGCAGCGGCTTGCCAGAAACCAGCGCGCTTCTGGGTGTAGCCGTGACTAAATCCGGAAGGACGACGGGACTCACCTGTTCGTCAATCTCCTCCATCAGCACTAGCGTCTCTGTCCAGTATATGAAGGGGTGCCATTCGACAACGACATTCACCGTAACTTTCACTGATCAAATCCTGGTCGCCGGGGGAACCTTCAGCGCCCCAGGGGATTCCGGGTCATTGATCGTCACACAGGATACCGCTGATCCGGTCGCGCTGCTCGTTGCCGGATCGGATGAAGATACCGCTGGCAACCCGGTTGGGGATGTCCTGAACTATTTTCAAAGCGGCAGCAATACAATGACATTCGTGGGCAGCGCTGCTCATCAGGTGATCGGTTGCACATTGCCCACGGCTCCAACTTCGGCGGTTCTGACAGTCCCCATTTCCTCGGTTTCACCCCAAGCGATGCAAAAGGCAAGCGAGGTACTCACCGCCTATGCATCGGAATTGCTGGGCCGGCCCCAGGTCCGGGCGGTTGGCTTGGGCGCGAGCCAGGATGACCCCGGTGAGCCGGCGATTTTGGTTTTTGTGCCCAAAGGGGCGACGCACTCCGTGATTCCACCTGAAGTTGCGGGCATCCGCACGCGCGCCGTCCAAGGGGAGGTATCTGGACAGCTCGGCATTCTCACAACCGAGCAGAGCGCAGCGTTCAATCAGGGTGCTCAAGCCGCGCCGGTTAGCTACCCTGTCTCAGAATCGGAATACGCGCGCGCCAAGTCAGTTCACACGGCGCACCTTGACGAATGGATGAGCAAACCGGGTATACAAGGGTTCGGCATAGGTTCCAGCATGGATTCGCCCGGAGAAGCTGCGTTGGTGATCTTTGCCATCCGCGGGGTTGCGCGCGAAGCAATTCCCCCAGTAATAGATGGGGTGCGGACGCGCGTACGCGTCTCCAGCCGGTTTATTGCGGGACTCCACGATGAGCATCGGGCCGGCCGCTGCGCGGCGCACACCGCTTCTTCCCGGGAGAGAACTCGCGTGACTTCTACAACTCGACCGGACTGACCGGCGCGCCGACAGAAGACGCACCGTCAAACTTCCCCTCGTGGTTGCTTCCACTTGTGGCTTCTCCGTTAGCATCGCAGTTCAGGTTCCCACGTTCCGCTCAACCGCCTCTTTGGCAAGCTCAGGCCACCTCTCATGCCGGATGCCGCTCCGCCCGTAAACAGGTTTCGTCAGAAATCCCGCGGTAACAAACCCACCGCGGTTTTGACATCGTCTTTTTCGTTTCGACACTTCAACAGTGGTTCCCCTGCGGTCCTCTTCTCGCCTGTCACCTGACCTGGTCGTTGCCAGGCCTTTTCCTTCCGCGTTCACGACCATAGCTTTTGACTGCAGCCGCCGAAGGTGGTTTGAAACCTGCTCCTGTAAACCGGCATAGAATCTAGCCGTGCCCCGCCTCGGTTTCTGCTAACTCCCGATTTGTTCGCTTACCGGATAAGTAGCTAACTAGTACTCCAGATCCCAGCCCACCAAAAGGCACGCTTCCATCTGATCCCGCGATCTAAATTTTTTATTTTTTTTTGTGAATCGCCCAGACCCGATTTGCGAATACCGACCACCCCGGGGTACCTCCTTGGAAAATGATTCGGGATTCCGGGATTTGTGTCGTAGATTGTGTCGTAACCCTGCCGTCCCTAACCGTCTCGGAGGGTGTCGCTAGGTATCACTCGGCGGGAAGTGCTCGGCGTAGAAATTGCGCTAGCCCGCATAAAGACTGCCTTGAATTATCTCTTGGACTTCCTCGGTGTCGCGTCATCTCGGACAGGTTTGAGATTTGACACGGTAGAGGTCTTGGGTTCGAGTCCCCGCCAGACTACCATTGTAATTAGGTCCGGCCCGGAGACATGGCTCCGCTTGCGGAAAAGCCACGCACGAACTCCACAGGGGGTTGATTCGTCGACTGGGAGGGCCGTTGGCTGGAAAGGCAGTCAGGTCCGGAAACTCTGACTGTGAACCTTTAGCACGGAAGGTACACTCGGAGTTCTGGTAAGCAGCGTATGGAATTTCCGGGATTCAAGAAAGGAAATCACAAGCTCTCGAGAAGTAATAAGTCAACTTGCCTTTTGCGGGCAGCGCGGTTCCGTATGCGACAACCTTATGGACAGTCAGCGAAGCAGCAACGCTACCCTGCGGCGCTCATCGGAACCGGTACCCCGCTTTGAGCTCACATCGATAGTCCCTTCCTTTATTCTTTTGTATGTGGACTTCGCAATTGGCCCAGCTCAGGACCGGAGTTGGTCCCAAGGGAAACTCAATGGGAACTCCGTTCAGTTCAGCTTCGATGGTGGGCCCCTCGGCCGTAGACGGCAGTGTGAAATTCATCGCGCGCCCGAATATCACGGGAAAGGACCTGCGGGTAATAGCGTCGAGCTGAGTACGAAATACCTCGGCCTGAAACAGAAATGTAGTTGTGTCGGACCAATCACGGACGAAAACTTTGATCAAACGGCCGCCGTGGGAAAAGTCGTCGGTGTCAATCCGAGTGAAGGGACAAGGGCCCGCAATGCACGCCACCCGCGCATCCCGGAATACATTCCCTTCTCCTGCATCGAGAGATGCAGAGCCCACCGCAGCCTTCCATTTCTCGTCAGGGGAACACGGGATATCTTTAGAGCAAGGAACGTTACCCGAATTCACTACTTGAAACGTTTTCACCGCGGTCCCGATATTCTCTGTTTTCGTTATCTCCGTGGAATACCTCACCAGCGCATTCCCAATCACAACTTCGGCTTCATTGAGCTGGGCCTCCACTTCGCCATGAAGCGGCGTCAAGCGGACGACATATAAGTCATCGCTGAGTGTTTCCTTCACGTTGAGGGGTTGGAAATCGGGATGTCGAAAGGCTAGCTGAATGGATTGTCCCAGCTTCACATCGGGACGCAAAGTAACTCTAAAAAATCCCGAAAAATCAGACTTCGCATTGCGCACAATCAATCCATCGGGCGAAACTATTTCCACATTAGCAATGGGAGATTGCTTTCGCGGATCAGAATCTTGTTTAATGACCGCACCGCGGAGCGTAATGGGTCGATGTTTACGGTATGTACGAACCGCAATCGGCGCTGTTGCCAGAATCCCACCGAGGCCTAAGATCACGATCGCCCAGATGGCGATTTTACGGTTGCGGGTCATGACTCATTCCCAACGTACCTCTGGAACCCCTTGAATTCAAGGCAGATTCGATTGCTCATTTTTTTCTGTCAGCCCTTATGACGGATGCGACACAAATCGCTCCCATCGTTGGACTCTCACATCAGATACACTTCGCACACTCCATGGATTGTATATAATTAATCAAAATGAACCAGAGAGAAATCAACCGTAGATTTTCGCGCCGGGAATTGCTAAACAAGATTGCTTGCGCAGGGGCTGCTGTCCCGGTCCTAGGCTTGAGCACTTTGTCCCGTTTGCAAGCGCCGAACAAACAGATCTCATCTGCATCAGCGCCGAGCGGAAACAATTTTTCCCAAAGCGACGATGAGTTGCTGGAGGAATTGGAGAAGGCTAGTTGCCGGTACTTTTGGGGACAGGCACACCCGGAAACGGGCATTGTGTTGGACCGAAATCACGCTAACGATCCCATCACCAGCGACGTGGGAAGCATTGCGGCGACTGGTTTCGGGCTGACTGCTCTTTGCATCGCAGAAAAGCGCAAGTTTGTTTTGCATCGCGAGGCCGAAACCCGCGCGCGCGATACGTTGCGCTTCCTATGGAAGGGATTGCCAAACCATCGAGGCTTCTTCTACCATTTCGCTAATTTTACGACCGGTGAAAGACTCTGGGATTCGGAAGTTTCTTCCGTCGACACCGCCATCCTTCTATGTGGTGTTCTCACTTGTAGGCAACACTTCCTGCATACAGAGATCAGTGAATTGGCTCAGGAAATCTTCAACCGCGTGGACTGGAATTGGCTCTCCGAGGACACACCTATACTGCCTCATGGATGGACCCCGGAAGGCGGCTTTCTGCAGTACCGGTGGGGTGATTATAGCGAAATGATGATGATGTACCTTCTTGGACTAGGATCTCCTTCGCATGCGTTGCCAGCCGAAGCATGGGACGCCTGGAAACGAACCACATTCGAATACGATGGCATTCGGTACATCGGGTCCTTCGCTCCCCTTTTCATCCACCAGTATTCGCAAGCCTGGTTTGATTTCCGTGGCAAACGGGACAAGTACACGAACTATTTTGAGAATTCGATTATTGCCACAGACGTGCATAGGCGATTCTGTCTAGACATGGCAGCCCAGTTCCCCGATTACAGCGACGACTTGTGGGGTATCACGGCTTCCGACTCACCGAAAGGGTATGTGGCGTGGGGTGGCCCACCCGCGACGGGACCAATCGATGGAAGCGTTGTTCCGTGCGCAACGGCAGGTTCGATACCCTTCCTGCCCGAGGCGACAATGCGCGTCCTTCGAACGATTAAAAATCAGTATGGAACAAATGCTTGGACCCAATTTGGGTTCGTGGATGCCTTCAACCCGTTAACAAATTGGTATGACACGGACGTGGTCGGAATCGACATAGGAATTTCGATGGTCATGGCAGAGAACGCGCGTACCTCTTTCGTATGGGACACGTTTATGAAGAATCCGGAGGCGCAGCGTGGGATGGAACGCGCGGGATTCAAGGCCGATCCATCCGCGCCAACGCATCAGGCCGGAACAGCATCGCCAGGCAAGTCGCGCTAATTTCTTCAGCAGATTTCCCAGTTAACAGGGAAAAAATCAGGGAATCGTCATGTTCTTCGCAAACTTGGCTTACTGCAAACCTCCAACTGACATGGATTTACCATAAACTGAGTCTCTTTGTGACATGACTTATCAGGGAATAAACACGGAAAATTCTGCCGACAACAGCGAACTCCACAACGCCCTTCACGAGTCCGTTAGTCGATGCGGCTGATGCGGAATGTTGCAACTTTTGACGGTCCCGAACAGCGACCGCCGGAAGCGATCATGGTGATCGAAGAATGAGTCGCGTCAGTTCCGATCAATATTATCCAAAGCGTCCAAAGCGTCCGCGTCCAAAGGGAAACCTGCAGTTCCACCCAACACGGACGAGTGTACTCCGGTTCAATTTAATTTCAGGTGGATCAAAAATAGAGGGCTCTCCTACCTTCATTTTCGCCTCCTCCCTTTTGTAATAGTCGATCAGTCCATGCGTTTGATTCGTGCAGTCCTTTTTGAACCAATCGAGTGGCCTGACTGGTTGAGTCCGCTTGATCGTCGAATTTGCCCTTGGGAAATACTGCCAGCTCCTGAAGGTATTCTCCTAACCAAGGGGCCTTGTCGGGAAGGTGTACAAAACCATTTTCAATCGTGCTGGTGACTGAATGCATGCGCATGGTTTTATCCATGGTTGGTTCGTATTTATTGATCGCGTGCATTCCCTCACTCACCAGTTCTTGAATCAATTGCGTCCCCGAGGCCTTATCCTCGATCAGGATGGTGGTCGCGCCGAAGGCGTCGGCTTGCTCCCGCACTGCACGCTTTAGTTCCGGATAACCCAAACGCTTCCGAAAGACATGAAGTAGGTAGAGATGCCTATCCTTTACTCCCCAGGTGGTACAGACGCTAAAATCACTTAGTTCCGTGGGCTTGTTTGCCGTGTCCCAGCTCTGAAAGATCATCTCGAATTTCGCAGGCAAATCGGCTGCAGTGTACGTCTTAAACCACTCGGCTTTCACCATTCCGCCGCCAAGGGGCGCTGGAGCCTGCTGGTATTGACCAGAAAAGTTGTACTCCCCCTGGGCTTCACGCAGGTGATTCAACACCTCCAGCGGCTCTCGCTCTGGGTGGAGGGCTTCGCCAGCACGACGCTGAAATTGCCGGGTCCCATATGATGTTTGGATCACATGTGTTTCGTTTTCTTCAGCAATCGCTGGAAGCCGGATCAAATTCCAGTCTTCCAGGCTGAGCGCATGACCAACAAGATCGTCCTGGTGCAATCGCTGCATGACCAAAATGATGCATCCATTTTTCTTATCGTTTAGCCGGCTATACAGGCTGTGGTCGAACCAATCATTGACAGCCTTCCGCTGGGAGTCCGACAGAGCCTCATCGGGTTTTAGCGGGTCATCGATGATAATCGTGTTTGCGCCCCGGCCCGTCAGCACGCCGCCAACGGATGTCGACAGGCGAAACCCTTGTTGCGTCGTCGCAAGCTCTTGTAGGCTTTGACGCTGGGGCGACAACCGGGTATGAGGAAAGAGAGCTTGATACCAAGCGCTAGTCATTATCGCGCGGCAATCCATGGCGTGTTTGTTGGCGAGCTCTTGACCGTAACTCGCACAGATGATCTGAGCAGAGGGATCATGACCCAGCATGAATGCAACAAAGGCGACCGAAACGCAGTGTGATTTTGGTGAGCGCGGAGGCTGATTAATTATCAGCCGCTCAATCTCTCCACGCCGGCAGGCGTCAAGCGCCGCGGTGGCCAACTCAAGGTGCCAGTTCGGCATGAATTTTGTCGTCGGGTTCAGCTCATAGAAACTGCGCTCCGTGAACGTATACAAGTCCCGACGCAAGAGCGCTCTGTAGTTACTGTGCGACAGCTTCATCGGCATCATCATGACCTCCGGTCTTCCCGGATTCCAAACGTTTCAGGATCCCGAGAATAACTTTCTCGTCCGCCTCGTTCAGATCAGAATTTGGGGCCGCCGTTTGGTTGGCGCGTTCTTCAGCGGAGCGCACCAACGCAGCCAATAATTGGAGTGCTTTCAGTTCGCCTGAAGCCGCTTTATTTGTGAGCTGTTTGATTGCGGCTTCGAGCTTGGTGACAGTCTTTCGTCTCCCGTTCTCGTTAACGACCACCTTTTCGCGTAATGTCCGCTCGAGCACCGTTGTCATGTTGTGCGTGCCTTTTGGGCGCCCTAGGAGATTCCCGGACTGGCCTTTCTTGAAACGCGTGCGTTCGGGCGGATTGCAGTAGCCCAATCTGGTGGTCTTCAGCTTCTCTGAATTATTTTGCTCGCCCATAGTTTTCCTCCTCAATCTCATTAAAGGTTCGACCAGTTGACTCTTGTATGGCGTTCTGACCGGTGAAGTCTTGCCACCGGCGTACGATCGTATCGACGTTGTGTGGGTTGAGCTCGATGCCGTAGCAAACGCGGCCAGTGCGTTCGCCGGCGATTACTGTCGTGCCGCTTCCCGAGAAAGCATCTAGTACGACTTCGCCGTGCGCAGTGCAGTCGAGAATGGCGTCGGCAATCAACTCGACTGGCTTGATGGTGGAATGCGGGTCAGACAGATTATTTTCGTCTGAGCTGCGGGCGCAAGAATTCACACTCCGGTATTTCCAGACGTTAGAGCGGTTACGACAAAACTGGCCGGGCCGGGTGTTGCTGTGCTGCGCTCCCTTCCCGCTTTTGAATACGAAGACCAGCTCGTGCTGATTGCGGTAAGGTGAGCCTTGTCGGGCCACCTCTTTGACCCAAATGCACAAATCCATGAATTCTGTATAGGCCTGTTGCGCCCCGGCCAGCAGTTCCGGCGTGTGTATCCAATCCATCCAGATGAAATGCCATGCTCCGTCAGCACTGTGACGCGCAAACAGCTTCAGGACCACAGTAAGGAAGCTTGCAAATTCCGGTCCATTTATTGCTTTAGGAAATCCCGGAACGGGAGCTTGTCCAACCCCTCCGACATAGCTATCGACGAGATCGTTATGAGGTGGGGCGCTGAACACGGCCTTGGCGCACTGACCTTGCATCAAGGCGGAATAAGCTCCATCGTTTCGAGCGTCGCCGCAGTAGACTCGGTGGCAGTTTAGGTTCCAGAGATCACCGGTCCGCGTGACCTGGGGAGCAAGTTGGGGGATGATGCTCTGCAGAATCTGATTACGCTCTGTGCCGATTGCCACGCACGACAACACGGCAATCACTCTGTCTAATGATGGCATCGGTCGAAAGCGACCGCAGAACCTCAAGAAAACCGGGCTTCGGTTCCTACATGAAGCAATGCAACACAATATAGAAAATGGGTTGACAACAATACTGGAAGGAATCACGCTTCCCGTGTGACAATCCGTCTACTCCAGAGATCGTGTGGTTCCCGCGCAGTGTTCATCTTGAAAAGGAAAATAATCCAGCTTATTTCTGTCTTGCTGTTCGGTCTTCTCCCAATTTCTACATTTGCGCAGTGCAACGATCAGCTTTGCAAAAATCTTCAGACCATACTGGATGCGGCGGTAACTGACTTTAGAGAGTATCGGCTGAACAAAACAATGGGCCCCGACGTCTCTATCGAGGGAACGAACGTCCCTTGCCAAACTTCGACTTGGGCAAATAATGTGTCGATGTACATCTGCTATGCCCAGGTTCCAGCTGCAGACTCGGCGAAATGGTATGGGAGAACGCTCCAGGCACTCCAGAGTCTCTATCCAACGTGGAATTTCCAAATCAGATCCCCAGGTGAAGACCACTATGTGGACGCTGGCCCATCAAACTGTGAAGTTCCGCCCAATGAGGGGCCTTACCTCGGCCAATGCCCACTGCACTTGCAAGCGGCGAAACAGAGCGATGGAACGGCGAAGTTATATCTTTGGATCAGCTCGTTCTCTTCGCCTTATCTTTTGAAGCGCCCTCCGGTCCCTCCTTCAAAGACTGTTCCCGCGACAGTTGGCGGCGGTTGCGACGATTTCTGCCAGAGTCTAAAGAAGGCATTTGAGGCCAGGGCGAACTCCTTTGAAGACATCCGTATCGAGAAAGCAGGTGGGACGACAGGGAGTACAGTAAAGCTCGGAGGTGCAAAGGAGTGCATCGTCAACGGAGCACGAGGATCACATTCCGAACGCCCCGAGGCGCAGTTCGTATGCTATTGGCGAGAAGCTTCTGACTCGGCGGCGGACACAAGATTCCGCGATCTGATCTCACGCCTGCAAGTTTTGATTCCGTCGAATTGGTCAATTCGCCAGGGTAATGAGGTTGATGATGCAGCGGGAGAGGATCTGACGGCTTGGTATGGGGTTGAGCCGGGCGGTAAACACGACGTTCGCGTGTATGTGTCGGGGGAATACGTCGGCCTCCACATCACGGCGTCGAACTAGTGGTGCTGCGGAAGACGGTCTGTATCCGGTCTCTTCGATTGGTTGGCAATTATTCACTAGATCGAGGCTCATAAATCCTTCTGTTCTCCTTGGGCTGCATGCCACCCCTTAGGGCTGTGGCCCTGCCCGATTTCTCCTTCAGACGACAAGAAAATGCCGAAAACTACGCTTGAGATCGGATTCGCATCGCGGCACAAGTTGTGCAGCCAAATGCCATGTT
>CAWCIG010000006.1:572500-705293 GCA_963795535.1 Candidatus Acidiferrales bacterium | reverse complement strand
GAACCCCCGGTAGAGGTTTTGGCCCCTACAACGGTTTAGCAAACCGCCGCCTTCAGCCTCTCGGCCACCTCTCCGGCGCGTGTTCTCAATAGTTTAGCACAGTTCTCGAATTGTCCTGCTGCACGTTTGCTGAACTCTAGCTGGAGAGAACGGATTTTCCTGAAAATACAAATCGTATAACCTCAGCAAAATGAATACGAATTTGGCGCAAACCGACTAGGGAAGTGTGGGAAACCGCCGCCTCCGCGCCAACCGCTGCGATCGTTGCTACTTCCTCGAATGGGAGTTCTGGAAAGCAATTATAGATGTCCGATTTGTGCATTTGAACGAACGAAATTCGCCGAAGCACGCTTCTGCAAGGGAGCACACCCAACACGAACCACTCGCCAGTGCTTCAAAACGCATGCTAAAATTGCATTTATGCAAGTCAGGATTAATGTACCGGATCGGTTGGCGGCAGAGGCCCAGGCGCGAGGGGTGTCGCTCGAAATGTATGTCGAAGAAATGCTCGCCCAACAGGCAATTGGCCCCGGAGGGGAAACTCTCCAGGAGTCCGTTGGCGAGGCCATCGACCGAATCCGTGAGTTGCGGAAGCAAAACACGCTCGGCGGTCTGAAAACTAAGGGGCCGCGCAACAATAATAATCCATTGCTGACGTGAACTTATACATTTCTCCGACGCCTCGAGTTGTCAGCTCTCGACGGGCGATGATCCTCGGAATCCAATAAACATTGGGCTAAGAGACTGCCGCTTGTTCCAAACGGACTCTCTCTGTGATTATGTTATAATTCTTACTGAAAGGAGCAAGCAGTCGGAACTATGACATTATGCGACCCACCACATTCGACTCTTCCGTCCTCCGCCAGCATCTTCACCGCATCAAGATCGCGGAATTGCCGGAACTCAAGCGCGTGCTTGGCACCGCTACTGCTGTCACGGTATTCCGCAAGCTGAAGCAACTCGGCTACCTCGCCAGTTATACGCATCGCGGGCGCTTCTATACGCTGCCGAAGATCGCCCGCTTTGATGATCGCGGACTGTGGTCTCACGAGGCGGTTAGTCTCAATTCGATTGAATGCGACCGTTATGTGCCTAGCCTGTCGCTGGTACTTAGCTTCGCCCAGGGTGCTCGGCTGCTCTACCGATCAGATCCTCACGGATGACTCGGAGAAGGGGCCTGACTGGCATCTTCGAAGTGTTTCACGAGTATCCGCTGGAGTTCGAGGGCTACCTGCTCTAGTGTGCCAAGATGCCTGGCGCGAAAGAAAGCGATCCTGATTGAAATATTGAAATTCGGATGCTCAATAATGCTGAGTCGAGCGCGTAGAGAGTGAGTCCGCAGAAAACTGGCTCGTAACATTCCCACACCCACATTTCCAGCAATGAGCGAAACCTGTAAATCAGGATTGTGCAGCTCGGCGGCAACCATAAGTGGAGCGCCCAGCTGTTCCACCCGATGCTTTATCTCTTCGCGCACCATACATCCGGCTGGATTCAGAACCCAATTCCGCCGATAAAACTCTGAGCATTTGGAAGACCTCGTTTGGGCCGAGGTTCGTGCTTGAACAACTCGCATCGTGTCATGCGCGAGCGTTACTCCCTCCAGGTCGTGCGGCAGGGCCGTTTCGTTGGGCAAGACGACGAGTACTCCGTCCAATTCACCAATGCGCAGACGTGCCAATAATTGGCAACTTATATCATTGCCAATGCTCGGTTGAAGGAGCGGAAATTGCCTACCCAGTTCGATAATGACACGAGATATTTCTGGCCGCGCCAGAGCATGCGAGAGACCCAGACGAAAAGGTCCAACCGGGATTGCGGTCCCAGACGTGGAAGTCTTCAAATCGTTCAGAGACGTGAGAATCGTGCGGCTCCTTTCCAGCACCTCGAATCCTGCTCGCGTCAGCTTTGGAGGTTTGAAATGCCGGTCGACGAGAACGACACCGAGTTCGAGCTCCAAGCGCTGAATTCTTCGAGTCAATGCCGAAGGCGTAAGGTAGAGATCGTTCGCGGCTCGTTCCATCGAGCCGGTCTCAGCCAGGGCAACAAGAGCTTGGAGTTCCGCAAACAAGACTGGGGCCTCAGCGAAATCAAGGATCAACTAATATTGCACAAAAAGCAAATTCATTGTGAATATTATGAAATTGACGCAATCATGCGCGGATGCAACCATCGTCCTAAGGTTATTTTGATCGCACCTCCCGAGTTCGCATCAACACAATCCTGCGGGAGCTTTCTTCTGGGAGGAATCGTGGGTTTACCTCCGGATTCTTAAGAGTTGGTTCGTAAGAGTTTGGTTCGTAGCAGTTAAGAGTGAGGACATGAGCATAGAACTTCGAATTGAGAACCTCTCGAAAACATACCAAAACGGCGTTAAGGCGCTCGATAACGTCTCCCTAACCATTCCCGCGGGCATGTACGGACTGCTCGGCCCAAATGGCGCGGGCAAATCCACACTCATGCGCACGCTCGCAACTTTGCAGGAGCCGGACAGCGGCCGGGCCACGCTCGGTGACATCGATGTGCTGAAGCAAAAGGACGCAGTACGACACCGGCTCGGCTACCTGCCCCAAGAGTTTGGAGTGTATCCGCGCATCTCCGCCCAAGACATGCTCAGCCACATCGCTCTGCTCAAAGGCGTCACCCATGCCAAGCAGCGAAAGGACGTGGTCGGGTGGATGCTCAAGCGCTGCAACTTGTACGACGATCGCAAGAAGGCTCTCACCGGTTTTTCTGGAGGCATGCGCCAGCGCTTCGGCATTGCCCAGGCGCTGATTGGCAATCCGCAACTGCTGATTGTGGATGAGCCGACTGCCGGCCTGGATCCCGGAGAACGGAACCGTTTCTACAATCTGTTGGCGGAGATTGGGGAGCAGGTGATCGTGATTCTTTCCACGCACATCGTGCAAGACGTGACCGACCTGTGCACCAACACGGCGATTATTAACAAGGGCCAAGTGCTATATCAGGGGCGTCCGCAGGATGCCATCGCTCAATTGAACGGGCGCATCTGGCAAATCTCCATCGCCAAAAGCGAGTTGGCCAGTTACGAGCAGCGTTACCAGGTGGTCTCGAGCAAATTGGTCGGTGGTCGTCCTTTTCTTCATGTCTACAGCCCGGCGCCGCTCCCCGGTGGATTTGCTCCGAGCGCACCGGACCTAGAAGACGTTTTCTTCAGCAAAATCCATTCGTGGAATTAGAAGACCATTATGCTCTGGCATATCGCTTGGTTCGAAATTCGCTTCTGGCTTCGCTCCTGGATGCTCTGGATCTTCCTCTTCGTCGTTGGTCTGCTGATTTTTGGTGCGATCAGCTCCGATGAGGTCGCGGCGGATTTCAACCTCTCCAATATTTACCGTAATGCACCGTTCGCGATCGCAAACTATTACGCAGCCATGGGCGTGTTCACGTTTCTGATGGCCGCCGTATTTGTCAATTTTGCAGCTCTCCGCGACTTCAGCTGCAACACCCACCAGATGATGTTCTCGACGCCCACACGGCCCCGCGACTTCCTGATTGGGCGCTTTCTTGGGGCCACCCTTGTCTCGGCAATACCCATGCTGGGCATCTCTCTCGGCATTCTGCTGGCCAGGTACATGCCCTGGGCGGATCGGGAACGCTGGGAGGCGGTGAGCTGGGCCGCGCATTTGAAAGGCATTCTGCTGTTCGCCTTGCCCGACACCTTTTTCACGGCCGCCATTTTGTTTGCCGCGGCGGTTGTGTGGCGCAAGGACATCGCGTCCTTTGCTGCTGCGATTCTCCTGCTGGCCGGCCGCGCTGTGACCGCTCAACTTCTGCAGGGTCCGCAGTGGGATCGCATTCGAGCCCTGTTCGACCCGTATGGCGTCAACACATTTCTCGTGGTCACCAAGTACTGGACGGTTGCCGACAAGAACGTCCTCTCTCTCAGCTTCGGTGGCTTACTTCTTTGGAACCGTTTGATTTGGCTTGGAGTCGGGTGCGCAGCTTTTGCTCTCGCTTACTCCCGCTTCAGCTTCGCGGAGAGGCGAACGAGGACAAGAGCGCTCGAACCTGACCCGCAACCGGCGATAGCTCCGGCCGTAACTCCCGCGCCCCGTCCGCAACTGGCAGATTCGCCATGGGCAAAGTTCCTGGGATCGTTCAGAATTCATTTCCGCGGAATGGCCAAGAACACAGCCTTCGTCGTAGTTGTCATGATCGCCAGTATGATTTGCATTTTGGCTCTGAGCTTGGAAGCTACCCAGTTCCAGGGCAATCAAACAGTTCAAACATTTCCCGTAACCTACTGGGTGATTGAGCTGATTCGAGGATCTCTTGATTTCCTGCTCATCGTCATCATCACTTACTTCTCCGGCGCTTTGCTTTGGAAGGACCGCGAAGAGCGCATGGACGAAATCGCCGACGCCACGCCCACCCCGGAGTGGGTGTCCTACGCGGCGCGGCTGGTTACGCTCATCGGCATGGTGATGCTGATACAGGCCGTGGCCCTGGTAGCCGGCATCGTCGTCCAAGCAGCTCATGGCTACTATCGCTTCCAGTTCGGTCTTTATGTTCACGAATTGCTGGTGCGAGACGCCTCATGGTTTGTCCTTATGGCGATTCTGGCATTCTTTATCCACGCTCTGGCGCCCAACAAGTACGTGGGATATTTCGTTTTCATAACCTTCTATTGCGTAAACAGTTTTCTGTGGAAGCCGTTGAACGTGGCCACAAACCTGGTTCAATTTGCGGCCAGGCCCAACGTCATTTATTCCGATTTCTTCGGGGACGCGCCTTACCATTCGGCGTGGGACTGGTTCACCCTCTATTGGCTGCTGTTCTCAGTGCTCATGGCCATTGCCACCGTAATGTTCTGGCCGCGTGGCAAGCAAGAGCGATGGCAAACCCGCAGCCGCAACGCAGCCTTGCGGTTTGGTCCCGGGTGGAAAGCCGCCACGGCTGTTTCTCTGCTGGCCTTTGGCATCTGCGGAGGCTGGATCTGGTACAACACCGAAATATTGAATCGTCTCCTCGGCCCCAAAGACGTGAAGCGCGTCCAGGCTGATTATGAGAAGACTTATAAGCCATTGGATAAGCTGCCCCAGCCGCGTGTGCGCAGCGTGAAGTATGCGATCGACATTTTCCCCTCGACGCGCAATGCGACCATACGCGGCGACGAAGTTATCTACAATCCCTACTCCCGTCCCCTGGACGAAATTCATTTCTCACTCAACCCACTCTATGACACCTCCATAGACATTCCCGGAGCTGCGCTCACTAAGGACGACACGCGTCTGTCCTATTGCATTTATCGTTTTAACTTACCCCTGCAGCCCGGGGAAGAGCGCACCCTGCGCTTCACCGTGAAGAGCAAGAACCGCGGGTTTGAGAATAATGTGAGCAATACAGATGTCGTCCAGAACGGCACGTTTTTCAACAGCAGCCCCATCATCGGCTACAACTACTTCCGCCAGCTAAGTGATGCGGTGGAGCGTAAGAAATTTGGCCTTGCGGAATTTGACCTCATGCCCGCCCTGGAGCGCAACTGCACCAGCGATTGCAGTAACAACTATATCCCCGGGCACTCGGACTGGGTCGACATTAGCGCCATCATCAGCACGACGCCCGATCAGATCGCCATTGCCCCGGGATCACTGGTGCGCGAATGGCAGCAGGATGGCCGCCGCTACTTCGAATACAGACTCGACCATTCCTCGTTGAATTTTTATACCTTCATGTCCGGCCGCTATGAAGTGGCGCGCGAGGAGTGGAACGGCATCAAGCTGGAAGTATATTACCTCAAGGAACAACCCTGGAATGTTCCCCGGATGATGAACTCTATGAAAAAGTCCTTGGCTTACTACATTAAGAACTTTGGGTCGTACGAGCACAAGGAAGCGCGGATCATCGAGTTTCCCCGGGTGGCCGGCTTTGCCCAGGCATTTCCGGGGACCATGCCTTATTCCGAATCCATTGGCTTCATTGCCAATTTGAATCATCCCGACGACATCGATTCCGTTTTCTATGTGGTGGCCCACGAAATGGCGCACCAGTGGTGGGCGCATCAAGTGATCGGCGCCGATATGGAGGGAGCAACCGTGCTTTCTGAGAGCTTGGCGCAATACTCCTCTTTCATGGTCATGGAGAAAGAGTATGGCCGAGATCTGATGAGGAAATTTCTAATACTTGAGATGGATAACTACCTGCGCTCCCGCGGCCAGGAGCGGCTCAAGGAACGTCCGCTCCTTACCGTCGAGTCCGAGCAGGGTTACATTCACTACGCAAAGGGGGGCGTGGTGCTCTATTACATGAAGGAGATGATCGGCGAGGATGCGGTTAATCGAGCCTTGCGCACCGTAATTCTCCAGTATGCTTATGCCCCTCCACCCTATCCCACGTCCTATGCCTTGGTGGATGCGTTGCGGGAACAGACTCCACCCAACCTGCAATACTTGATCAAAGACTTGTTTGAAGATATCACTCTGTTCTCGAATCGCACCCTGGAAGCCAGGGCCGTGAAGCGCGCGGATGGAAAATATGACGTCACCATATACGTGGAAGCCCGCAAATTCAAGGCCGATGCCAAGGGCAACGAAACTGAAGTGCCGGTGGATGACTGGATCGATATCGGTGCGTTCGCCAAGCCCGCAAGCGGGAAAAAATATGGGGAAACGCTCTACCGCGAACGTATGCATATCACACAGCGCAATTCCACATTCACCTTCACGACGTCCCAATTGCCGGAGAAAGCAGGAATCGATCCGTTCGCGTTGCTGATTGACCGAATTCCCGATGACAACGTGAAGAACGTGACTCTGGAGTCAGGGCCGGCACGGCAAGCAGGGGTTCAGTAGAGGAGTTTGCCAAAATTGTGAAACGGGTTGGCTTATCCAATCGGCCGTAACGGGATGCATCCTATGTTGTGGACGTTTCTCACTCCTCTCACGCTAGGAAGCCAGAAAATGGCAAGGAAAGCTCCGCTGAACATGTTTTTTTCAACATCCTGCTAGGAACGAACGCTGGTTTTCCAAACGGCTAATGAGGATAGTCGGTGAAATTAGGGGTTGCGGCGCCTGAGAATTTGCCGGCGAAATGCGAAGTCAGGCTGACTGGGGACTCAACATGTCAACCATTTGCTTCCTCTGACACTTACGGTTGATCGCGGTGCGCGTCGCTCAAGTAATCATCGACTAGCGACACATACGTAACGAGCGGCCCGCCCGGAACCTAGTTCTTGTGGAATGCCTAGGTCAAAGACGCCTTGGAGGAACGCAATGCTCCGGCAGGCTGGACCTGTCCACGGCCCAGCGCGACATCGCCATGGGTTGGATTCCAGCCTCCAAGAAATATTTCCATATGGAGAGGCCACTCGCCGCGCTTCCGAATTCGGCTGTTTTTCTTCGCGAAGGTCACGGAATGTTTGATCGAGCTGTCATTTGTGACGCACCCGGTCGTTGCGAACAGTGCTCTTCCTGATCATATTTCCGAAATCTACTTATGCAACAAGCCTCCGCCGCATCGGGCCATCCGGCATTTGCCTCTTGTTGGCCAGAAACGGGTTCGACGAAACAGCCTCTTCTCGCTCGATGTTCAAGAATCCGTATAATCTACGTCCTTCTAACTCAGTGAAATCATGAAGGGAGATCCGTTGACTATCGGTATTCGATATATTCATCTGTTTGTGGAACATCTTGGTGCTGCAATACGCATCTCAAAAGTATAAACTTGAGAGGTCCGCGCGATCCTCGCAGCCTCAAACCCTAGCGGCTGCAAGGGAGGGTAGCAATATGGCGCGCTTTGTCCTTCGGGATTCGATCCTCAAAAAGATTTTGATTACTGTTTCCTGTATGCTGGCCTCCGCCTGGGTTCAGACTCCAGTGGCGTTAGCACAACACGGCGGCCACGTTGGCGGAGGAGGGGCGCACGTAATTGCCCCACCGATTTCCCACACACCGATTTCGCGGCCTTCGGTGTCAGCCGCTCCGACTGTAGGGACGTTCCGTGCCGGCAGTTTGATCTTTCATCCGCGGCCGATTCGCCCGTTTCCCCCGGTTTTTCCTGTTTATGGTTCCCCCTTTTTCTTTGGTGGACCACTGTGGTGGTATTGGGCCAACTGGAGCTACAACCCCTGTCGGTGGACGAGCTGCTATCTGTTTTGGAATTGGGGATCCGGCTACAACGCTCTGCCGTCCTATGAGTATGGTGGTGGAAACTATGTTACCCCCCAGGCATACGAATATCCCCAATATGTGTATGGGGACTACAGACGCGACCTACCGCAGCTCTATCTGAAAGATGGCACGATGTATAGCGTGACCGATTACTGGCTCGTGGACAATCAGCTTCATTTCACGATGATCGAAGAGGGCGGTACAAAATCCGTTGAGCACGTGATTGGGTTTGATGAGCTGGACTTGCAAACAACAATCGATGTGAATACCCAGCGCGGATTCCGATTCGTGTTGCGGAACGAACCTCTGGAGCAGTATTTGAGGGATCATCCGGATCAGACACCGCCACTTTGGTCGGCTCCCAACTAGGAAGGCCTACGATTTGATCGCTTAAACTAGTTCTGTCCTGCCTTGCTTAGCTAAGATCGTTGACCGCCACGGTGTATTTGTGCAATCCCACGGCGACGCAAGTGAACGTAAGAGTTGTTCGATAATGCCGACCTGCTTTCGAGAGATTCTTTCTTGGTTTCTCATTTTCTGCTTTTCGCAAAGGAAACGTGGTGTCGACGTAAGCCTCGGCGCGACACAACGACCTCGTCTTTGGTCACTGTTCCAGTCTCGGTTCAGTGGTAGATTCGTTGTGCCAGCGCCGCAACGAAGCTTTGTTGGAATACTCCACGATCTTCAACATGGCGCGCTAAAAGCGGAGGTAACGAACGTGTCCGGAATTCGAGCCATATATTCTTTCATTTGTTTGGCCGCCTTACTTTGCGTTACGCGAACGACAAGCGCGCAGGATATTGTCGTGGATACTGCCGTTTCCCATGCGGTGAATTCCTTCAGTCCAGTGCGCGCGTTCGGCGGAGCCGTAGACCGGCAACGCGGCGGTAACACTCAGGAGGAGATTGAAAAGCATACGCAGTGGGCGCTGAGCGGTTCAGCTCTTAAAGAGCTTTTGGGCTCCGGATGGCAAACGGTCACGTATCGCCAGAATACGGAATTGCAGATTGAGGCTTGGCACTGGAACCCGCGAGGCACCTGGAGCGATGCAGCTAAGAAGGAAGGGTACTTTACCGGAAGCAGCGAACCAACCAGCGAAGACATAGTCCACTCGTGGGCTTATCCGCTTCCGCATCGCGGCGCTACGCTCGGTGACGGAAACGGATGGTCTCGACTAACGGACGGCGACCCAAATTCCTACTGGAAGAGCAATCCATACCTGACCTCAGCTTATACGGGTGAAGATGACTCACTGCATCCCCAATGGGTGATGATCGACTTGGGCGCGAAGTTCGATATAAATGCCATCCGCATCGCCTGGGCCAATCCCTATGCCAGGCGCTATTACGTGCAGTTCTGGACTGGCGAGCTGGAACCTTTCTACGCGGGAATCAACAAGGGCACCTGGCAGACGTTTCCCATGGGCACCGTTACCAACGGCGAGGGCGGATCGCCAACCCAGCGGCTCGCGAATTGGAATACTCCGGTGCGATACTTGCGCATCTGGATGACCGAATCGTCCAACACTTGCGACACGCATGGTCCTCAAGATAAACGCAACTGTATGGGATATGCCATCAGCGAACTCTATGTCGGCACCTTATCTGCCGATGGACAATTCATTGACATCGTCAAGCATCTGCCGAGCCGGAAACAGACCATCACTTGGCCTTCTTCGGTAGATCCCTGGCATTCCGCTTCCGACCTTGATTACAGCAGAGGCGATCAAGTCGGATTGGACTTCTTCTTTAAATCCGGGGTGACTCGCGGCCTTCCCACCATGGTACCGATCGCCATGCTCTATGCAACGCCTGAGGATGCGGCAAACGAAATCGCGTATCTCTTCAGAAGGAAATACCCAATCTCTTGGATCGAGATGGGAGAAGAGGCCGATGGCCAGCGTATGCTGCCGGAAGACTATGCCGCCTTGTACATACAATTTGCCAGAGCCATTCATAAACTTGTTCCCACTGCGCTATTGGGTGGGCCGGCTTTCGAAGGCACTCCCGGGGACGTCGACTCCTGGGCCGATGCGAACGGCAGAGTGTCTTTCCTCGGCAGGTTCGTCGAGTATCTCAAGGCTCACAATGACCTGAAGGATTTCACGTTCTTTTCCTTCGAGCATTATCCGTGCATGGGCACGCACCTGTGCGGTGACTGGACTTCTCTTTATTACGAATCCCAGTGGGTCAATCACGTGGTGCAGGCGTGGAAAGACAACGGTCTGCCACCGAACATTCCGTTTTTCATGACCGAAGGGAATGACTTCGGCGACGGTGGTCCGGAAACGGTAAAGACCGCGCTGTGGCTGGCTGACTATGTTGGCGCTATGATGACCGCAGGAGCTGCAGGCACGTACTACTTTCACTACATTGCTTCGCCGGGCAAGCGCGGACGCGGCCTAGTCTCGGTTGATGACGATAACCACGCGCTCTACTCGCCTCAGTACCTGGCTTCGCAGGTGATTAACACTGAATGGATGCAGCCTGTTGACGCCGTCCACAAGCTTTATAGAGCGACCAGTAACGTCATCGACAAAGACGGAAATGTCCTGGTCACCGCCTACCCCGTGGAACGGCCAGACGGCCAATGGTCCGTCCTGCTGATCAACAAGGATCAAAACAACGATCATTCAGTCAAACTGGTATTTACCGATCCCGTCACCAAACAGAATCGCGTTTTCCGTGGCACAGTCGACCGGGTCGTTTTCGGCGCAGCCGAATATCAATGGCATCCCGATCCTCTTCCCGCTGTGGTGGCCGGGCCCGTCGCGCCTTCACTAGACGCCGATGACGGGAGCGCCGCTCGCAGGAGCGGCTTGGGTGGCCACGCGGACCCGGACGGGCCGCCGTCAAAATCGACCATGACGGCGGCTGGCGCGGGAACTCTTTACGACCTTCCCAAAGCGTCCATCATCGTGCTTCGGGGGACACCCGCGAGTCCATGAGTCCGAGTCTCACAATGAATTGTGGTTCTCTAGGCCTCTGCTTCGCACAGTGGTACACATTGACCGCATACACGAGGAACTTTGCGTTCGTGTGCGATGATGCAGGATGGATACATACACCTGTTTATCTCTGGCACGTAGTTGCGCTTCGCCTCGATCAAGGCCCCTTAACGACATCCTAGTTGAGGATCCTACTTGCGTCGTCAGGTACAATTCACTGGGCAGTTCAAGGCCCTCGCGCTGCAACTACAGTTTTCCAAGGCAAGACCGTCTGTGAAGAGGCTGCAGCAGTTTCTGCGCTTTCAGGCAAAATGATCCACGGAACCGTAAGATTGATTTTGTGCGAGAGCAGCAAGTCAAAATGGACATGACACGCCGACAATTCGCCCTAACTCTTGCAGCTGCCACCTACCTGCGGCCCTCCTTATTCGAACCACTTTCCCCATTAGGAGTTCGCCGGGGCGTTGTTCCCGGCCGAGTCACTTGGGCGCATGATCCGGCGGCTGTGACCAGGGATGGGACAGGTTCCTGGTGGACCGATGCCAACAATGACCAGCCTGTAATCGACCGCATGGTTTCCCGCTCCATTTGCGGTCTTACAAATGAAAAAGGCGACGCCCAGGCATGGAACTCCATCTTTCAATACTTCAATCGCACTCATGGGCGCGGCAAAGCCGGATATGGTGCTGGGGAGAAGATCGCGATCAAGGCGAACCTGAACAACACAACGGACCATGGCACGATCGAACGCCTGAACTCCTCGCCCCATTTGATCCTTTCGCTCGTCCGACAATTGACCGGCCCGGGACGAGTGCCGGAATCATCGATCACCGTCTTCGATTCCAGCCGGTTCATCCCGGGGAATCTCTACGACAAGATTCACCATGAATTTCCCGGCGTCACGTTTGTGGACCATATTGGAGGGGATGGTCGAGTAAAGGCCGGGTTCAAACCCAACGCGATTCCTTTCTCAGTTGAAAGCCACAACGCCACGGGACTCGATACCACGGTGGTTGAGGCCGCCTACTTAATTGATGCTGCCGTGTTGAGGGCGCATGTGAGTTCAGGGGTGACACTTTGCGCGAAGAATCTCTTCGGCGCTACGAGTATCAACACCGACAGGCACAAGAACGCGCGCGACGGTTTCCATCACAACAGCGATGGTTCAGCAAGTTACTCCGCGTTCACAGATTATTTGGGTCACAAAGACCTCGGTGAGAAAACCATGCTCTTTATTATTGATGGGCTCTATGGAAACGACAATGTGGATGGTCCGCCCCATCGTAAGTGGAAGATGGCGCCATTTAACGATGGTTGGCCGAAGAGCATTTTCATGTCGTTTGACGGCGTAGCGATCGATTCCGTCGGCTTCGATTTTCTCACTTCGGAATGGCCCGATCTTCCGGATATCGTGAATGCCGACAACTACCTGCGCGAATCTGCCTTGGCGAATGACTCACCTTCGAAGACTTTCTATGATCCGGAACGCGACGGCATCCGATGCCGCAGCCTTGGCGTACACGAACATTGGAACAATGGGACAGATAAGAAGTATTCGCGCAATCTCGGAAAAGCGTACGGAATCGAACTTTTCCAAGTCTGAAGTGCGGAACATACTTGAGCCGTCGCTGCCGCTGATTGGTGGAGTTGGCAACTGCAGATAGGTTATCGGTACTCAGGGAGGCAGGATGAGCCGGAGAGCGTTTTCCTTATGCTTCGTAGCGGCATCGATGCTACCGGCAATTGCGTTTTCCCAATTATCCTTGAGCCAGTATAAAGGCCTGCCTTATCACGACAGTCGCTATCAGGGCGGCCCACAAAAAATACCGGGACGAGTATTGTGTGCTTACTATGACCTGGGCGGCGAAGGGGTCGCGTATCATGACAGCGATCCACAGAATCACGGCAGCGGAGAGTTGAATCTGGCCGATGGGACCTACCTCAACGAATTTCGTATCCACGAGGGAGTGGATACTTCCTACACGAAGTTTCACCGGAAGCCGGATACGATTGACGACAACCCCTTCGACAAGGTTGTTCCTCCTGTAGACCTACTCTATGTTGGCTGGACCGAACCCGGAGAGTGGTTCAACATCACTGTAGATGTGACACACGCGGGAACATACGCGGCCGATTTCCTGTACACATCGAATCGTGGCGGGACAATATCCGTCGATGTGAATGGAAAGGATGCGACAGGGCCCCTGGAGATCCCTTCGACATATGATCCTGCAGACCCGCTGGCCTGGCGTCAGTGGCACCACTGGAATCTGGCGTCGCAACTTTTCAAGGTTCGCCTCAACAAAGGAAAAAATGTTTTCACCGTACACATATTGAGGAACGGCAGCATGAATCTGGCTTATTTCGACTTCAAACAGGTCCACACGTCCGCCAGGTACACGCCATCCGGCAGATGGGCCACGGCCTTGAAGTGCTTCACATTTGCGCCCACCGCCCGTACGATGCCACTCACATCGCGGCCCAGAATTGCTGGAAACGACAACGGAGAATCCTCTGGCGCATTCCTGAACGCAGTTTCCAGTCGATCGGATTAACGCTCGCAGCGGTTGCATTCGTAGGATCCGATGAAACGCACTCTCGCCGTCGGCGTGGTCTTGTCGCTCGCTGTCTTGCCGTTTGCGCGCCACGCCGTCTAAGGACCTGCTTGTCTTCGAACAGCCCGGCAACCAATGGTATGAAGGCCCGCTGACCCGCGTGACCATTTCGCTCGACAATGGTTTGTCGGCAAGAACGAAGCCTCTGATGTAGAATCGGGCCCTCTCGCCCCACCCTGCGGCAATGCCGTAGTCTGACAACCGCCTGGCTCGCGGGGCTCGGACTATGGCATGGCAAGGAGGAGTGTATGGGTGCTCGACACGGCAGAGCCTTTTTGTTCGTGTTGGCCGTATTCGTCTTGTCCGCCCCGACTGTGGGTTACGCTGCCAACAAGACCAGCCTCGAGCTTTCACGCGATTCCATCATTCGCATCGTCACCCAGATTCAAAGAGCTGACTACGAAGGCGACCGCCCATCTCTGAAGCGCCTCCACGACGAACTCGCGCCCATCCCGGAAGACAATAGACTGGCATCGCGAGTGCTCTACTGGCGTGGTTTTGCGCTGTGGCGCAGAGCGATTAACGGCTTCAACGAATCCCCGACTCCGCAAGATCTGGAAGAGGATCTCACGCAGGCGGTCACCGATTTCAAAGACGCCATTGCCCGGGACCCTGCATTCGTGGAACCGAAAATTGGCGCAGGCTCTAGTCTTGGCTACCTGATGTACTTGCACAAGAACGATTCGACCCGTGTTCAGGAACTGTTCCAACAGTCGAGTCCGCTTTTGAAAGAAGCCATGGCGGCGGCCCCAGACAATCCTCGGCTGCTCTGGGTGCTCGGCCCCATGCGTTGGTCGTCGCCTCCAGAGCGGGGGGGCGGTCAGGACAAGGCGATTGAAGGTTACAACAGAGGTTTGGAAGCCATCCGCAACCAGAAGCGCGACGCTAGATCCCTCATGGGGAGAACCCGAGTTGCTGATGAGTCTCGCGTGGTCGAATCTGAGTCGAACCACGCCGGATTTGAACGCCGCCGAGCAGGACGCACGGGCTGCACTCAAAATAGTCCCTTACTGGCATTACGTTCGCGACATTCTGATGCCGCAGATTCAAGCTGCGCAAGCCAAAGCCCTCCCCACGGGTGCAGGCTCGACTTTAGAGCAAACCCAGAACACGTTGAGCGCCAAGACCGCCCAGTACTTCTTCGTACTGTTGAATCGCCCTACCAATGCTCCGCAGCTGAGCAAAGAAGCGGGTGAAAAGCTTCAGGAAGAGCACATGGCCAACATCCGCAAGATGACTGCTGAACACAAACTTGTGATCGCTGGGCCATTCATGGACGACACCGTACTGCGTGGCATCTTTGTGTTCCAGGCGGACTCGGCGGCGCAAGTGCAGGAGTGGGCCAACAGCGATCCCGCGATCAGAGCGGGCCACCTGTCCGCTGAGGTTCATGGGCCGTGGCTCATCGAACCGAGCGCCATTCACGATCCTGCCGAGCCTCCCGGATTCGAGCAGTACACGGTCGTTCTGATGAAGCGCGGCGACCATTGGAACCCGAATGCGCCGGAGTTCATGGACGTGATGAAGCAGCATCACGCTTTCGTCAAACGAATGACAGATCAGGGAAACATGGCCGTTGCGGGACCGTTTCCGTTCAGCGATCAGGGCGAGCTGCGGGGAATCGCCATTTTCCGGGTCGGAGCAGAGCAGACTGCCAAGTTGACTCAAGACGATCCAATCGTCAAAGCTGGTCTGCTCAAAGCTGAAATCCATCCATGGGGCACAGGAAAAGGGGTGCTGGCGTCGGGACAGCCGATGCAATAGGAGCATGCCAGGTCAAGCGATTCAATGCGGGCGGTCGGGTAAAGAGCCGCCCCAACCGCAAACATTCATAGCGCAATTCGCATGACCTTATTCTACCCAGGGGTGCTTATTCCATTTTTGAGCTTTTCAATGGCTTTCCGCAATCGCTTCAATCGTGTTTCTTCATTCTCGGTATTGGTAATCCAGCGGCAGTATTCCTTGCGGTGGGTGTAACTTAGTTTTTCGAAAGCTGGAAGCAGCCCTTCTTTCTTGATCAACTTTTCAAATTGAGCGGGCACTTCGACGGTTCTTACCTCTTCATCTCTCCAAACAACGACCTCAATCGTATCGCCTGGGCTTTTCCCAATTTGCTCGCGTATGGATTTAAGCACTCCCATCATATGAAGGGGATTGCGGTACTTGATGAGTGAACCGGTATACGGCACGCCATTGAAGGTCGCCTTTACAGGCACCCTCCCTTTGGTGGCGAATTCCTTCTCGGTGTCGTATGGAAAAAGTACATAAGCCCCTCCGCCATCACCCGTTTCGATTTTCGCCTTGAATTTGTATTTCTTCATTGCTCCGATTTTCTGACTGCCCGGCCTTGGTCACTCGGAATCAAACCACTTTCCTTGGCAGCGCGCTACCCAAGCGATTACTCCCGGATGGTCGGCAAGAACGAAGCCGCTTGTGCGGCGGACGCTGCGCGACTCGGAAGTGGGAACTACGCGGCGATATTCCAGCGAGTCACATGGGATCGCGGTCCACAACTCCCTTGCTGCGTAATCCGATGGGAGGTGCGCCGTTGCTCACAGCACGCGGGAGCGTATGTCGATTTCGGAGACGAGGGTGCGGTGGACTGGGCATTTCTCGGCAATCTCAAGTAGCTTCGAGCGTTGCTCTTGGGTTAGCCGCCCCGCGAATTCGAGGTCGCTCTCGATGTGGTCAAGCATTCCTTCTTTGGTTTCGCAACCGGCGCAGTCGGCTGCGTGAATCTTACTGTGGCGCAGCCTAACGGTGACTGCTTCGAGCGGCCAGCTCTTGCGTCGCGCATACAGCGCAACCGTCATCGAAGTGCAAGCGCCCAAGGCAGCAAGTAGTAAGTCGTAGGGAGTTGGGCCCATGTCGGTTCCGCCGGCAGCCACGGGCTCGTCTGCCGTCAAAGGATGTCGGCCCGCGAGAATCTCCTGCGCAAATCTTGCCGCGCTCCCGCGGACAACCACTTCATTTATGTCGGCCATCGTAAGCACTCCAGTGGGAAAAAGGATTCTTTACGAATGATTCTTTACTATGGATGAGAATGTACCTCTATCGGCCCGTACTCGGCTCCCCTCATTTCTGGCTGACCGATAAAGCATGGTCCTTAAAGAGCAAAGGAGGTGCTGGGTTCCACAGGTGGCCGTTCTTGTATCGGAATCGGCAGTGAAAGCTATGGCTTTCGCTGCCGACCGAACCATGGACGGGCAATTTCTGGTGTGGTCTGGCGAGGAGGAAAGGGGGTTTCAGGCACCCGCATATTCCCAAGCCGGGAGGGACCTCTTTGAGCGACAGCTTTGTTCTGAACAGAGAACCTCCTTTCCTGCGCCATCTCGCCTAATTGATGATGCAGAAGAGATTGGACAGCCCGGGCAGCACCGTACGCCGACAAACGTGTTGCCAAAGAAAATTACAAATCTCGCGCCGAGGAAGAAATCAACGCTGGAAATGGTGGGGTCGCATGAACGGATAGGTACTTGGCTACCCGTTGGCGAATAGGCCATGGAATGACGCTCCCCTGAGTTAGTAGGCTTCGTCCAAAACGGGGATCGCCGGGGCCGACAGCTATTCGAAACTGCCAGTGACACCCTGGAATCCGTTGCGTGCCTGTTTGAGAAGCCACTTCATAACTCGCGCCGCATCATAACAGTAAGCAACGTTATATCCGAGCGTCGAGAAACAGTGTGGCTCGCAGCCTTTCTTCATTTCCGCCAGTTGTTTGAGGTCGAACTTCTGATTTTCCACCGTACCCCAATCGTAATTCGCGTTGTACATGGGGAAGCAGGGCGCGAGGGTTCCGTCGGTGCGAATGATCAGCCAGTTTTGGCCGGCACGGCAACCCCAATGCTCGCCGACTCCACGCATAAACCCTTTCATGTTCTGCAAACGTGGAATGGAATCCACCATTTTGTATCCCTGACGTTGTTTGTCGATCAGCCAGTCCAGCAGATCATCGACCATGGGAAAATCTTCCGGGCGAATGTAGGTGTCGTTCTCGTGTAAATGCTTGAAGTGGGATTGCTCCATCATGGGAGCTTCGTTGATGTGGAAAGTGAGGGAAATCCCGTTGTCGTGAGCAATCTCCACGAGTTGCTTGACGTCCTCGATGTTGGTGCGGCAAATATTTGTGTTGAAGAAGACGGTATAACCATATCGGTATTGTCGCCTGACGAGATAATCGAAATATGAACTAACGTGCTCAAATGCTTTTGGGAGACCGGGCTTTTCCTTGATTGCGTCGACGGCGAAGTTAATCGTGGCGATTCCTGCATCGGCGAGACGATCGGTAACTTCCGGCCGAAGCAGACGAGCATTCGTGGCCAGATAGACCCAGAAATCTTTTTTCGCGGCATAGTAAATGACCTTGTGAACAAAATCGGGCCGCAGCAAGGGTTCTCCGCCCGTAGGAGCCAGTACACGGCAAGGAGTTGATTCCAGCCAGTCGATGGCGCGCCGAGCGGTTTCCTCGGTCATTCCCTTTACGCGATTGTCGTACGACCAGCAGTAGTGGCAATCGAGATTGCATTTCCACTCAGTGAATAGATAGGCGATGATCGGCTGGAAGTCTCCAGGCAGAACGCGTGATTTGAAGTACGGCACCATCCACCCTCGCATCGTTTGGAGAATGCGAGAAACGGGCCACTGTCTTTTGCCGGTGCGCAACACTTGATCGTGAGCGACAATGTCGGCCGTGTCCAACTCGTGGAGAAGTTCGGGGTGCTGAGGGAAGATGGGGATGGGAAGTGCCACCGGCTCCTTTGAAGAGCGAGGCGACGGGCGCTGCGAAGGTTGCTGAAGCAGATTATGCAATGGTACGTCGAGGCGGAAAGGCTGAGAGGGGACCGTTGGGAGCGCTTGATCCAGTGGCGACATGAGTAGACCTCAACTTTGATTAGGATGACCGGGCGCGCTTGGTCCACAACCCGGAGCGGAAAACGCCTGTGCCCTTCTTGATCGTTCCGCACCTCCTACAGCGGACACGGTAGCTGAACAAGGCAAAGGTCATCCCCGGCAACAAGTGTTGGATAAATGAACCTGCCGAACCGATACATCAGAATCTAAAAAAGTTGGGTCTGGCCGGGAAATTTACCTGCGCCCGATTGGGCCGCAGGCGCATCATAAAACAAACGAACCAGCGGCTGTGAACAAGCCGGTATGGGTCTGAAAAGAGGTAAGTAAGTGCTATTCCGTATGCGATTCTGCGTTTCTTGGATCGCCATGGCTGCGGTGTCGCTGCTTGCCCGGCCATGCGGATCGCAGGAGCCGAATGTTGGTTTGCCGCAGATTGATGGAGCGGTATACTAGCTTTTGCAACCGACTGTCGAATTCACCTCTCAACAGCAGGACAGTCCAGATTCCCAGCAGAAAAAGCCGGCGGAAGAGCTGCAAAAAGGCACATCCAACGATCGCATTCTTTGGACCATGCCAAACTTCCTCACTCTGGAAAACGCCTTCGACATTCCACCGCTGACGGCAGGGCAAAAATTTAAAGTTACGGCGCGGGGAGTTTTCGACCCGTTCGAATTTGTTCTCATCGCTTTTGTGGCTGGGATCAATCAAGCAAGCAACAGCAATCCAAGCTATGGGCAGGGGATGCAAGGGTATGCGAAACGCTACGGCACAGCGTATGGGGACAATGCCATTGAAAACTTCATGGCCAGCGGGGTATTTCCTTCGGTTCTGCACCAGGATCTCCGCTACTATCAACTCGGGCATGGCGGCTTCTGGAGGCGCAGCGAACATGCCGTCGGGCGAGTGCTGATTACGCGTTCTGATTCCGGGCAGAAGCAACTCAACTACTCTGAATTCGGAGGCGGGCTAGCCGCGGCGACTATTTTCTACGTATACCTATCACCCGCAGAGCGAGCGAGGCTTTGGAAATGCAGTGAGTGTGTCGGCTTCGCAGATGGGGTGGGATGCGGTTACTTATATGATTAAGGAGTTCTGGCCTGACCTGCGGAAGCATTCAAAGAATCGCAAGCAAGTTCAGCAGGTCGAGGGCCAAGCGTCCAACAACGAGTGACCGTGCGTTCTTGAGGCTGCCGTGGGATGGGTTCAATTTAGATCCTGGTTGAAGTTAACGTTGCCCGCTCTGGGCGGAGTCGGCCTGTTTATTTCGGCCTTCATTGATTCTTCTTTTGTCCCACTTCCCCTGGTGACGGATTTAATGCTGATGGAGCTTTCCAGCCGTCATCCGGTGCGTATGCCGTACTACGCCGGGATGGCTGCGGTTGGGTCACTGGGGGGATGCATCTGGATTTACTGGCTGGCTCGGAAAGGCGGGCAAGCTTACTATCGCAAGACGCAGGGACATGCGCCGGGCAAAATTCGAAAACTAATACAAACCTATCCGATGACGAGTGTTTTTTTCCCCGCCGTTGCCCCGTTTCCCGTGCCGTTTAAACCTTTTGTCATTGCCCAAGGCGTTTTTCGAGTGCCCTTTGTGACGTTTGTGATTGGCACCATTGTCGGCCGTGGCTTGCTGTTCTTCTTCGAGGGATTCCTGGGAGCCCGCTATGGAATGGCAGCAAAGGAATTTGTAGTGAACCAGAAATGGGCTTCCATTGCGCTAGCCGTCGGCCTGGTTCTCGGCTTCCTTGCGATTCGCCGGTTGCCCGTCTTCCGGCGGACGGAGATCTCTCAAACAAATTGAAGCTCGCGCACGCGGCGTTCCAGCTCTCGCGCGATCTTGTTGGCGTCCAGATCGGATTCGAATCGCACCGGAGAGCCGATCGTGACCTGCACGTGACCGGGCCGCGCGAAAATGCGCTCGTGCTGTTTCATCTCAAACAGCCCCTGCAAGTACATTGGAACGACGGGAATGTTCAAGTGCTTGGCGAGCAGGCCGATGCCCGAGCGAAAAGCCGTCATATTTCCGTTCTCAGTTGTTTTGCCTTCCGGAAAAACCAAGACATTCCAGCCGCGGTCAGCAAGGTTGCCGGCGTAGGTAAAGCTCTGGAGAAATCCCGATTGCTGCGGCAGCGGGAAAACATTGAAGAGACTTAAGGCGAGAAAATACCGGAGGTGTTCCAGGAAACGCTCGAAAAACCTCAGGTCACTTGAGGGGCGCCGCATTCTTGCGAGCCTCTCACCCCCCATGGCTGTGGCGAGGCGGTTTCGCAGCCTGGCGGGGAGCGCGGGAAGGATCCAAGCGATGTCGAGATAAGTGACGTGATTGGAGACTACGAGGACCGGTCCACTTAACCCGCGGAGATTTTCCCGGCCGCGAATGCGAGGAGCCGCAAGAAGATAGGTCGCAGGCCACGCAAGCGAATAATAAACGCCAAGGCGCAGAGCAGTCGTGAGCCAATTTTGTGGCCATGTGGGGTAGACGTGTTGAATGGTGGAAGGAGTGCCTTGAGCGAGGAGCTTTTCGAGTTGGCCAACCGTTGCCACATCCTGAAACCGGGTCTCATTTAGGTCCACCTGATGGCGTTCTTCCAAAACGCTCATAAGCTCGACGCGATCGAGCGAACTAAGATGTAAATCCGTTTCCAGATTGGCGTCCTTGGAGCCCAATTGCACGGGCCGACCTATGATTCGCGTGATCGACGCAGTAAGAGAGTCAGTTGCGACGGCGTTTTGCGCCGTGCCACACTTTGCGTGTTGGACTGCATCGCGAATGCGGGGAAGAACAGGTTTTTGCGTCGGCGTCCGTGGGAAATCGGGCTCAGGCCAGACAAACCATTGTTGCATTCTCTGATACCCCGCCAGCGATTGATTGGCGGCTTCGGTCACGGCGGCTGCATCGCTCGCGGAACCGTTCAACAAGAGCACGGCGCAGGGCTCGGCGTTGCCGTCTCTTTCGAGTCCGATTACGACACAATCGCGAACGCCAGGCTGGGGGCGTAGAGCTTTCTCCAGGTCCTCCGGATAGATGTTCATGCCAGCGGGGGTGACGATGACGTTTTTTTGCCGACCTTTAAAATACAGGCGGCCATCCTCATCCTTCTCCGCGACATCGCCCGTTCGGAACCATCCATCGGATTCAGCCACCGAGAGGGTTTGGCCATTTTGCCGATAGGCCGTAGCGACGTTTTCTCCACGCACCAGAATCTCGCCGTTGTCGTCGACACGCACTTCCATGCCAGGAAAAACTTTGCCGATGGATCCTCTCGCCGAACGGAATGGGTGATTCAGGCTGATGAGGGAAGTAGTTTCTGTCATGCCGTATCCTTGAATAACGGCGAAGCCCAAGCGGTTCCAGAAAGTTTCGGCCAGCTGCGGGAGTGCGGCTCCGCCAGAAATGAAAGCCCAGAATTTCCAGCCGAGGCGCGAGTGGATATGGCGGAATCGCCACCAGCGGAGAAGAAAATGCTTACCTTCTGTTTGAGCGAGATACTTTCGAAACTGGTTTATTTTTCCATCGCGTTCCTGCTCACGTTCGATCTCCCGTTGCAGCGATTCAATGAAACGAGGGACCGCGACCAGGACGGAGACGCGCTCGCGCCGGATGGTGTCCACGAACTCTGCGGGCCGGAGCGAGTCAAGGAAAACAACCGTGCCCGCCAGCATAGGAGGTATGAACACTCCGAGCATCTGGCCGAAGACGTGACTAAGCGGAAGCAGATTCAAGAAGCGCAATGGGTGCACAAGCTTTCCATAACGGAGGTACTTCTGGATCTCGATCTGTAGAGGCGCGATGTTTGCGAGTACATTTCCGTGCGAAATCAAAACGCCACGAGGCTCCGCCGTGGTGCCGGACGTGAAGATGATCTCTAACGTGTCTTTGCGCGACAGCAGTGGCGAGGGATACGGCGACGAATCGTGCTGCGCCGTGACTGCCGATACCGATTCCAGGGCGAGGGACGGAGTGGTTAAACACTCCTTGTGCACCCGGGACTGAAAGACGAGTTTCGCATTCACTTCTTGTGCCACCCGGCATGCGAACTCCATGGGGGAAGCATGGTCAATGGGCACGATGACAGCGCCACGAAGCAGACAGCCAAGAAATACGGTGATCCACTCCGCGGAGTTTTCACCCCACAAGAGAACCGCGTCGCCCTTTGCGATGCCCCGGGCTTCGAGTTCTCTGGCGACGCGGTTTGCCTCTGCGACGATCCGCGCATAAGTCCAACTCTCCATGCGATAGCCGCGCCGCTGCCGCACGGCAATTTCGTCGCCATGTGTGGCGTAGGTTTGCGCGAAATTAAGTAGTGACTCCACGGGCATCCCAGACATCTATTTTCCCAGAACTTGGGCCGCATCAGTCATATCACTGGCCCCATGAACTTTGATAGGGTTGGCTTGTGACGGGATACACAGAAAGAGTCGTCATTATCGGCGCTGGAATCTCAGGCCTGGCTTGTGCCTATCGGCTCAAGCAATTGGGAATTCGTTCTCTCGTCCTAGAAGCCAAGGAACGAGCAGGCGGCGTGATTGCGACGATTCGCCGCAACGGGTTTTTATTCGAAGCCGGCCCGCAATGCCCGCGATTCCCGGCGTCGGTGTGGCGGCTGGTGCGTGACCTGAGCCTCGAGAGCAGATTTGTGCCAGGCGATCCGAAAGCCACGCGATATATTTTACGACACGGACGCTTGGATCCAGCGCCATTCTCGCCGGCAGGATTAGTTACGACGCGGTTGGTTGGACTTCGATCCAAGTTCAGAATCCTCACCGAGGTGTTTCGCTCCTCGCGGCCCCCTGTCCATGAGGAAAGTCTTGCCGAGTTTGTAGAGCGGAAGTTCGGCGGTGAAGTTTTGGACAATCTGGTCGACCCTTTCATCGCCACAATTTTTCTTGGCGATTCTCACAAGATGGGCATGGAGAGCGCGTTCCCAGCGTTAGTGGAATGGGAGCGGAATCGGGGAAGCCTTGTACGGGGTGCGATTCGAGCGCGTAAATCCAAGCAAAATGCAGGGAAGGTGGACGAGTCGTCTACAGGTTCTCGGGCAAATGGAAGCCGGGGTGCATTGCACGTTACCGACGCTCTTCCATCGCTTGGTTCGTTCATGACAGGAATGGGGGAATTGCCGGAGAGGCTCGCGCAGGAGCTTCAACCGGAGATCAGGTACAACGCGGAGATCGGCTCGGTGGCGCGATTAGAAGACAACAGCGGCGCAGCGAAGGAGGGCTGGGAAATAGGTTTGGCTGGCGGCAATAAAATTACGGCGGAAACGTTGGTGCTCGCGGTGCCGGCGTACGTTGCAGCACAGCTTCTTGTATGCGGCGCGCCGCAACTTGCTCGATCCCTTCAGGCCATCGAGTACGCGCCGATGTGCGCTGTGTCTTCTGCGTACGACTGTTCCCAGGTAGCCCACCCGCTGGATGGATTTGGTTTCATGGTACCGCGGCGGGAAGGATTAAAGACGATTTGCACGTTTTGGAATTCTTCTCTGTTTCCGCAGCGCGCACCCGAGGGCAAAGTGTTAATGACTAGCTTCGCCAGAACTGAGGCGCGCGATAACGAGTGTGCGCAGATTGTGGAGGCGGAAAACGCCAAAACACTGGGAATCACGGGGAGCCCGGTGGACAGATTGGTTTGGAAAGATTCGCGCGCGCTGCCACAATATAACGTTGGGCATGCGCAGCGAGTGACAGAGATCGCTGGCATCTTGCGCACTGTTCCCAATCTATATCTCCTGGGGAATTTCCTGAGGGGCCGATCGATAGGTGACTGCGTCGAGGTTGCAATGCGCGTGGCCGAGGAAATGCATAGCCATCTTCGAGGTAAGGTCATCCAAACCACCGAGGGTTTTGTTCAGGAGTCGCGGAGTTGATTCAAATACTAGCTTGGCTTTCAGGTGCTGCGTTACTTGCGACGCTGGCAGGCGCTGTTTATCAGGTTCTGGGGGCACGCACAGACCGCAAAAGGTTTCCGCCGCCGGGCAGATTGATTGACCTCGGGAGTCATCGATTACACCTTCTTGAATCGGGGCATGGCGGCCCAACGATCTTGCTGGAAGCGGGGCTCATGTCAACTGTGTTGAGCTGGAGTGACCTCCAGCGCGAGCTATCCGGTTCGTTCCGCGTGGTCAGCTATGATCGGGCCGGGTTAGGTTGGAGCGACTTGGGTCCAATGCCGCGGACAGCTGACCGCATCGTCAATGAGTTGCATATACTGCTGCAGCGCGCGGCGATATCTCCTCCCTACGTCTTGGTGGGCCATTCCTTTGGGGGATTGACGATGCCACTCTTTGCGGCGCACTACCCGGAGGAAGTGGCTGGGATGGTGCTGGTAGATCCCGTTGCGGCGGCCGAATGGAATCCGCCTTCAGAGCATGACAGGAAGCTCACGCGTATCGGGGCTAAGGTGTGCCGGCGTGCGGCATTTCTCTCACGCATCGGAATCATTCGTTTCGTGGCTTTTCTTCTGACCTCCAACGTTGCAAAGAAACCAGCAAGCATTCTGGTGCGCCTTATCAGTCGAGGATCGCCCGCCGAATCCGGATCGGTTTCGAGCCCGTGGTTTGCTGCCCTTCCCGCAAACGAAAGAGCAATGGCATCGGTGTTCTGGATTCAGCCGAAGTTTGCTTTGACGATCGCCAGCCAATTGGAGAACCTGCCTGTTAGCGCGGCGCATGTGGGTCAACTCGGTACCTTTTGCGATAAGCCGGTGATAGTTTTGTCAGCGAGTACTGCGCCCGAAGAGCGCCGTAAAGAACATGCCGCAATGGCTGGACGCTTGCCCCTAGGGGATTACGTCTTAGCGGGGAACAGCAATCATTGGATCATGCAAGAAGAACCGGACTTGGTGGTCCACGCGATCGAGAAGGTGGTTAAATTTTCGAGAACGGAAGTGACCGGTGAGCGCCATTCCGACGATGATACAAAACGCAGCGTCGCCAAAAACGTATAGCGGCTATTCGAAGTTTAAGCTTGCAAGGTTTCGGGTGTGTGAAAGATTTGCTTTTCCTGCCGACCCGGTGTCTCTGCGATGGTCGAAAGCTTCCTACATATGTTCGACGGTGACAGAGGTCGATGAACTTCGAGACTGACAAAGCGCACGGCGAGGAACAAGCCGTACGGCAGCGTCAACCATTTTCCCGGCGGCACTTCCTGGCAGGAGGCGCGGCTTGCTGGCTGAGTGCAAGCTCCGGAGCGCGAGTGCCGAGGGCGGCTGCGCCCAACCGGTTGCTGACGATGGCTTTTGGGTGGGTGCCTAACAGCGAGTATGCGGACATCTTCGTAGCAATGGAGAAGCAACACTTCGCCGACGCCGGGCTGTCCATCAAATATCTGGGCGGCGGGCCAAACGCCCCAGTTTCTCTGGTGACGCTGGCGGCAGGGCAGGCGGATATTGCCGGCACAAGCTGGCTGCAGCTTCTCGATGCGCAGGCACATGGAAATGACTTTGTGATCATTGCCTCGATGGTGCCGGTCACTCCCGAAGGGCTGATCTCGCTTCCGCGCAGGCCTGTGTTGAAGCCTGCCGATCTTCCCGGCACGCGTTTTCTGGTACAGGGACCGGCGGAGCGCGATGTTCTCGACGCTGTCTTCAAAATCAATCATCTGCCGTCCGAGCGCCGCTACATTCCCGCTGGATATTCCCCGGATGCGCTTCTGGCGGGTGCGGGAGATGCGTATTTCTGTTTTGTCACCAACCAGCCGGTCATTTTTGAAGACATGCACCTAAAACCGGGCAAGGACTTTTTTGTCGCTCGCATGGACCAGTTCGGTTATCGAGTTCCGTCGCAATTGCTTGTGGTAGAACGTAAACGGCTTTCGACGGAGCGCGTGACATTTGTGGCCTTTCTGCACGCGCTTTTACAAGGCTACATCGACAACAAGAAGGATCCAGCTTATGCGGCATCTCTGGTCGTGTCGAAATACGGCCGCGATTTCGGGTTTTCGCTTCACCAGCAAACGCGCTTGAATGAACTCCAGCTGGAACTGGAGAAGGCGCCCGGGTCGCGCGGGCCTTATTGGATCAGCGATGAACAACTCCGCGGTCCCATGTATGATGTGGCGCGAGCCACGGGCCGTAGCAACCTGCCGGACCCCGCGCGGATTATGGACATGAGCCTTCTCGTCGAAGCTTATAAGGGATTGCCCTTGTAATTTCCGCTGGCACGCAATTCACACGATGGCCGGACGATGGAGAGCTTGAGACCCAATGGAAGCGCGTGAAATCGATCTGCTTGTCAGCGGCGCGGAAGTGCTGACATTTGATGACGCCGGTACCGTTTTGCGCGATGGCGCAGTTGCGATTGCCGGCAATTCGATTGTGTGGGTTGGCAAGAGCAGTGAAGCCGCCACTTTGTTTCGCTCGAAGGATACATTGCGAGCTGGTGGAATGATCGCCATGCCAGGCTTGGTGGATTGCCACGTGCATACCGCGCAGCAGTTTTTGCGCGGCAAACTCGCTTCTCTCGGCAATATGGGGAGCTTGCGGGAGCCGATCTGGAAGCGCTACCTCATTCCTTTCGAAAGCGGTCTGGAGCCTGAGGACGTCTACTGCAGCGGCCTGAGCGCATACTCTTCGATGATCAGTTGCGGCACCACGTGTTTTTTGGAAGCAGGCGGACCGTGCCCCGATGAAATGGGCCGGGCCGCGGCCGACATCGGCATCCGCGGACGGATCGCCATGTCCACCATGGACATAGACGAAAGCCTGCCAAAAGGTTTTCGATTTGCGACCGAAGACGCTCTGCGGCGCAGCGAAGCTCTGGTCCAGCGCTGGGAGAAGCATCCACGCGTGAACGCGTGGCTGGCGCTGCGCCAGATCATCGTGAACTCCGAGAAGCTTCGTGTGGAAATGGACGCGTTGGCCCGGCAGTTGAGCACGCGGATCCACACGCATTTGTGCGAAGGCACGTATGAGGTGGAGTACACCATCGACCAGTTTGGAATGCGGCCGGCGGAGTACCTCAACGCGATCGGGGTACTGAATGACAGGCTGCATTGCGCGCATTCGGTGCTGCTGAGCCATACGGAAATTGATCTGTATACGGCAAACGACGTGAGCTCCTGCCACTGCGCGATGAATAACTTCATTATCGGCGCGCCTCATCTTTTCGAGTTGGTACGCCGCAATGTTCGCGTTGGATTGGGCACGGACGGGGCTGCCACGCGGGGCACTCTCGACCTGTTTCAAGTGGCGCATTATGCGGTGCTCGGTCAGCAGATTCTCGATGGGACCCCGCATCACGGCACGAGTCCCATGAGCTACGCTGATATGCTGCGTCAGGTGGTGCGGGGTGGCGCTCGCGCGGCTCACCTAGAAACTGAGATCGGCAGTCTGGAACCCGGGAAGCGCGCGGATCTTATCCTGATCGGGGCCGGCGATTACGATCAATATCCTGTGTACGATCCTGTGATCACTGCGGCAGAGCACACTGTAGGACGCGACGTTCAGACGGTCATCATCGATGGCCGCATCGTGATGAAAGACCGGCAACTCCTTACGGTGGATCTTGGTCCCATGCGTGAGCGCGTGACGAAACAGTACGCTCTGATCATGGAGCGTTTCGACAAGGCGATTGGATGAGCGGAGCCGGGATTGAGATCCACGATCTGACGAAGAGTTACTCTCCGCGGCGGGGTGTGACGGTCGAAGCCATCCGGCGGATGGACCTCAACGTAACCGAGGGAGAGTTCCTGGCTATCGTGGGTCCCTCGGGATGCGGCAAGAGCACGCTGCTGCATTTGGTCGCGGGCCTTGAGCAACCAACCAGCGGGACAGTGCGCATCGGTGGCGCAGCGCCGGAAGAATTGGTGCGACGCCATCGTTTGGGAGTCGCGTTTCAGGACGCGGCGCTTCTGCCGTGGCTTTCGCTGGAGGCCAATCTTGCTCTGCCGTTCAAGCTGGCTGGAATCCCGGTAAATCACGAGCGAGTACAGGGACTGATTGAACTGGTGGGGCTTAAGGGATTTGAGCACACGCGGCCCGCGCATCTGTCGGGGGGAATGCGTCAACGCGCCGCGATTGCGCGATCGCTTTGCTTGGAGCCCGACATTTTGCTCCTCGACGAACCTTTCGGAGCACTAGACGCTGTGACCCGGCGCAGACTCAACATCGAACTGGAACGCATCTGGAGTGATCGAGCGATCACGACTTTGCTGGTCACACACTCCGTCGAAGAGGCATTGTTCCTTTCCGACCGCACCATGGTCATGGAAAGTCCAGGCGCCATCGCCCAAATAGTCCAGGTTCCGTTTTCTCGGCCGCGTTCATCGGAGCTTTTGCGACGCGAGGACTTCCATCGCCTGACGGACCAGATCACTGTTTGGCTGGAACGTTAGGGAGCAGACCAATGGAGAGAGCGAAAAACCAACGCGCCGCGAATCTTGGCTACGCGGTTTTGGGTTTGGCACTGTTTTTCGTCGCGTGGCAGTGGGCTGGAAAAGCCGAAATCGCCGGGCCCGTAATGCCAGCGCTCAGCGACGTGGCAGCTACGCTGTTCCAGCCGGAAACCGTGTCTATGCTCGGCCGCGCTGCTCTCTACACGCTGGCATCGGCCGCTAAAGGATTGTTTTTCGGCGGATCGCTGGCGGTGCTGCTGGCAGTTGCGATGCGTCTGTTGCCGCCGTTGCGGCCGGGTCTCGACCGTCTGGCGATCCTCGTGAACGCCACGCCGCCGATCGCGATTGGGCCCATCCTTATTGTCGTGTTCAGTCGGGAGCAAACACCAGCGCTGCTGGCAGGCATCCAGGTGTTTTTTCTTTTCTACGTTGCGGCCGCGTCGGGACTGACTGCAGCCTCTCCGGCGCTGCGCCGGGTGATGACCGCCTTTGGAGCCAGCAAAGGGAAACGCCTGCTTCATCTGGAACTGCCCGCGGCCTTGCCACACCTTGCCAGCGGACTGAAGGCGGCGGTGTCCGCGTCGTTCATTGGCGCCATTCTGGGGGAGTGGTTCGGCGCGCCGCAGGGACTTGGCCTCGTGATTTTGAATGCAATGCAAAATTTTCAGATTCCGCTGATGTGGGCTGCCGTTACGGTTGCAGCCGCATTGTCGTTAGCCGCGTTTTTGATCGCGGCTGGCATCGAGAAAGTTGTGTCGCAGAGGTTCGGCAAATGAGGCGTTTGATTTCTGAAACATGGGCCGTGGCCCTGCTGCTGGCCACCTGGAGCTTGTGGGTTCGTCACAGCGGGCTTAATGGAATCGTCATTGTCACGCCCCTAGCTGTGGCGCGCGAACTATTGCACAATCCGTCGCAATATATTCAACCGGCTTTGCACACGATTGCTGTTGCCTTGTTCGGCATCGCGGCCGGACTTCTTTGTGGATTGCTGCTGGCCATCGTGACGTGGACGTCGAGGGTGCTTGCCGGACTGAGCATTCCACTAGCGCTGTTGCTGACGTCGGTTCCGGTGGTTTGCCTTATCCCGATACTGACTCGGATTTTCGGGTACGACGATCGGACCGTGTTCGTCACTGTCATTATTTTGTGTTTTCTGCCCGCATTTGTTTTTGCAAGCGCCGGGCTCAGAGCGTCGCCCCCCATGGCCGAAGAATACTTTTTCGTGCAAGGCGCGGGACGTTGGAGTCGGCTGCGCCGGTTGGCTCTGCCGGCTGCGGTGCCGCGCCTTGCCGTGGCGCTGCGAGTGCTCTCGGTACAGAGTGTCCTCGCGGCGCTGATTGCGGAATTTCTGATGCAGACAGGAGGTCTGGGGTCACTCATTGCAACTTCGACCGCGGATCTTGCCATGGATCAAGCGCTCGCTGCATCGTTTGTCAGTGTACTGATCGCCTTCACGTTATATCTTAGTGCGTCAATGATTGAACGGAGCGTCTTGAGGCGCTACAACTGAACACTCGTAGGATGGGAAGGAGCACGATGCCACCGAAAAGCGAAGATCAACCCAACTATCAAAGCCAGGACATTTGGAGCCGCACTACTACGGCAAACGGCTACAGCGTAGACGAGTTGCGATCCGTGTTGCAGAAATCCATTCGGCGCGGATGGGTGGAAGAGGCCGCACTCGCTGCCTACGAACTGTTTTCCTTCAGCCCGGAGACGGAAGAAGTGCTTTGGCGCCGGTTGGAGATTATCGCCACGGAAGATGTGGGGCTGGGTTTGGTTACGGCGCCGGCCATCGTCGAAGCGCTCAATCAGCAGCGGCTACGCATGGATGACCGCGGCGACCGCTGGATTTACTGTGCGCACGCCGTGAGGTTGCTGGCTACCGCCAGGAAAGACAACATGTCCATGGAACTGGCCGGTTGGACGCGAGAGGTCGTTGCCCGCGGCGAAAGGAAAGCGGAAGTGCAGGATTTTATGATTGATCTGCACACTCGCAGGGGCGTCAGCATGGGCCGTGACAAGGCTCACTGGTGGAAGGAAGGCGCTCGTCTGGAAAATCGAATGGATGGCTACGATCCGAAGTGGGGCGATTATTTGCGCAAGCTTGACGGCGCGAAGTGAAAAGAATGTTTGTTCGCAGAAATGTGGACTGATTTCAGTGGAGGATACGAATGCGGCAATTCCATGTGATGCTTTTGGCGATCGGGTTGGGATTGTTCACGCAGGATAGGAAAGTCGAACCGACCTGGTTGCACCGCGAGGTCTCGGCTCTCCCGGAACGTCAGATTGACTTGTCCAGTGACTCTTGCCATTACACGCCGATCTTCGGCGAAGGAGATGCCGACTCCAAAGTGCCGAAGAGCGTCGTCCGCTTTGGAAAGCTAACCGTGGCGCCCCACGGCAATTGCCAAACGGTCGAATATCCACGAGAAGAAGAACTGTATTTCATTCTGGGTGGCAGCGGGACGCTTCACTACGGGGAGCGGTCGCATTCCTTGGCGCAAAATGATTTCACGTATGTGCCTCCGACGGTCGGGCACAGCATTTCCAATTCGTCCAGCGAGCCACTTCAGTTCGTGATCGCTACAGTTCGAATACCGGAAGGTACGCCGCTTATGCCACCGCAAGAGTTGGTGGTAGCTAATTTGGCCGAGCTTAAGGAAGAGACTGTGGAAGGGCACCCGAACTCCGTGCTCTACAAACTTCTGATTGGGCCGCGTAACGCTGCGCGTGACCGGATTAATGCGACCTATACTGTCGCTGATTTTTTCCTGATGGACTTTGCGCCTGGCGGCACAAACTTCCCTCACCACCACGAAGTGGCAGAAGAGATTTATCTGGTGCTCGATGGAGAGGGGCAAATGGCCGCAGGCGGCGGGATCGACGGAGTTGAGGGTTTGCATCCCGCCAAAGCCGGAGACGCTTATTATTTTCGGCAGAACTGCACGGTCGGATTCTACAATCAGAAAGTTTCGCCGACGAAAGCGCACATCCTAGCGGTACGGGTATATGTGCCCTTGCCTAAGAATCCCGATTGAAACGTGCCTATGGGCCAGCCGACCGGCAGTTTCTACCTTTATTAGGGCAAAGGCCGCGGGGTTGAGTTGCCTCGCGCACGCACGGCGATGAGTGAAACTTGCTCCAAATCGGGGTAGTGCTCTTCCAGGTCGGGCTTCCGTTCAGCCGGTGAGAGTTGCTGCAGGGTCGTTTGTGCAGGGAGCGCTGCCTTGAAGTATTTTTTGTAGACTTTGGCAAACAGAGGAGCATCCTTCAAATCGTCCAAATAAATCGTGGTCGAAATCACCTGATCGAAGTTCATGTCCGCCTCTTCTAAATTGTCGAGAAGATTGCGCATGGTCTGCCGAGTCTGATCCGCGACCGAAGCGGTGAAAACGCCTCCGTTAGGCCCAGGAATGAACCCACTCTTCGCGGAACAATACAAAGTGTCTCCCGCAAAAACGCACGGGCTGGCCGTGGGACTGGGTGGCATATTCTTTGGACGGATGGAACGGCGCTGGCTTAGATCACGGACCGCGACGCCTGTGTAGACGATTTGCGTGCCATCGGGCAGGCTGGAAACTTCAATCGTGGCGCGCGCCGGAGTATTTCCAAACTCAAATCGACGAGCATATTGGGTGTTCATGATGCGCATCGGCACGGCCGTTGTTAAATAAGGATTCACGAAGACCATGTTGGCCATTGTGAGGCCGGCTGCCTGAACCACCGACTGTAGCCGATCCAGCGCCATGTTGACTTGCTCTGTCGCATCCTGAGGGACGGCTCCGTTGCTGAAATCACTGGCGGGCATCGAGGAAACAAACAGCCGGTCGTATGTCAGCATGCCGGGAGAGTAGGCTTTGTCCCGCGAAAAATTGGGCAAAGACACCAGTTGCCTGCCACGCAGGTCACGGACCGCAACGGCCGTCATTTGCACCGAGGATTCAGGAACGCGCGCCACGCCCAGGACGGCGCGCGCGGGAGGGTCATGGGGAAAGTACTTCGCAAAGACTTCGTTGAGCTCCTGATAGTGGTTCACGTCCTCAAGGTACACCTGGACATAAGCGACGTGATCCATCGAGAGTCCCGCTGTTTCAACGACCTTGCGGATGTTGTCGAGGCACTGACGCGCTTGAGCCGGAAAATCAGCCGGAGTGGTTCGATCGGTGAGGCGTGGACCTTGCCCCGAAACATACACATAGTCCCCGGCGTCAAAGCCGTTTGGACCTAGATCAATCGAAGGTGTGGCGTCGGAGGATCGCTGGGCGAACAGCGAAACCGCCGAAAAGAACAAGCACGCAGCCAGGATCAAGAGGCGTTTCACGCAGCTTTTCCCTTGCGGGCGGCGCCCAGGATCGATCGCAGCCGGTCTCCTACAATCATTTCTTCGCCGGGCTGAATGGTCATGGAGACCAGCTCAATGTGATTCTGTTTCTTGATTTCCTTTGCGTTCGGTTTTGGCTTATCGACCCCTTCATGAACCGCCGATACTAGGCTCGGATTGTCTATGCCGAGAACTTCGATGACCGGATCGCCCTCGCGAAGTTTCTGAACACAATCCTTGATGCTGAAACCCCAGGCCTCCTGGTCCCATGAGATACGCAAGGTCGGATAGCGATTGCCGTCGTCCGGAATGTAAATTTCCGTCTGCACTCCCGGCACGGTCTCAACAAGCTTTGCGATGCGATCAACGCGACCGTTCCATTCGTCGTAAAGTTTTTTGGAATCGGTATTTAGCCAGGTTTCGATCGCGGTCAGGCAGCCGATGACCTCTTCTTTCCCCACTTTCATGGGGCGGCAGACGGCGCCTTCGTAAGGGCAGGAATTTCGCAGGGCGGCTTCGATCAGGTCTTTCCGGCCCAAAAGCACGCCGCTGCATTGCGGACCTCGCAAACCTTTGCCGCCCGAGAAAGTATATAAATCGAGCTTCATCTGCGCGTAAAGTTTGATGTTGTCGATCGGTGGGATGCCGGCTGCATCGTCAAGCAACAACGGCACGTTGTGCTGTTTTGCGATGGCCGCTTCGCGTTCGAGCTTGTCTTTCAGGTCCGTGGTGTAAATCATGGCGGTGTTCGGCATAATCGCGTTGGCAACATCGTCGGGCTTATCGACGAGGACCAACTTTGCGCCGGCCAGGCGGATGGCGCTGTCAAACGCGCTGCGGCCGCCAACCATAATCACTTCGTGTTTCAGTCCGGTGGTATCAGGCAGTTGCCAGATTTTCTGTGGATCGCTTCCGGCCATGCAGGCTGCCGTTGCAGCGGCCATGGCTCCCGCGGCGCCCGAAGTGATGATTCCAGATTCCGCGCCAGTCAGTTCGGCCAATCGACGCCCAACCGCATGATGTAGCTCGACCATATTCACAAAATAGCGCCCGGCTTCGGTTTGAGCTTCGCGGGCCTCAGGAAATTGCAGAGAGCCGCTGAGGTACGTCCACGTTCCGCGGCAATTGATGACGGTTTTCACGCCGAGCCGGCTGTAAACATTGGCTGTTCGGATTTAGGCCGATGGCGGCAGCGGACTTTACATAGAGTCCCTGGGCGGCGATTTGAGCCAAAAGCGGCGAGGCCGCCAGCATTTTCATGAATCCACGACGGTTCGGTTCTTTTACAAGAGACATACGTTTTCCCTCCGAATGAATTTTTATTTAGTGAAAACTAAAGTTCCAAAATGTTCGGGCACGTGATTAGGATCGCGGTTGATCACACACGTCGGCTGCCAGCACATAAAGTGGCGCACCGGGTCCTCGCCTAATCCATCGATTCGATACAAGTTGACCCTCCACCGAGTGCCAGCCACGATCTGCTTTTCGCTTACGGAACGCAACGGTACACGCGCTGCGGCGTACCATACGTGATTCTTTTCATCGATGCGACCCTGCCGCTGCCATCCGGAATCCCATTTGGCATCGTAAGCGTCCTTGTTCAGATCGATAGCGAGATCCACCCAATCGCCAGTGGGGGCGATTTCAAATTCGCGATAGCGCTTGATGTCTTGCCAGTCGTCGCCGAGGAAAAACTCCACGACATCGCGATCCCAAAGTTTCAACCGGTCCTTGCTATTGTCCGCAGGCAACCAGAGATTGAGTTCGGTGTAGGGCGAAATGAACAAGAGATACAAATCGGAATCCGTCCAGAATCCTCGCACCTCCGTCTTTAGTTTGGGATAGTCAATATCGTGGCTGCAGTCTTTTAAAATCCATGTAGACGCCGCCTTGGCCCACGTGGCGGAATCAGGATCGGTGTTCAACTCCGGAGGTTTCGAGACATAGGGAACGGAAAAGCTAGCACCCGGTGGGGAGAATTCGCAGACCTTCGCGGAAGCATTATCCGTGGACGACTGCGGCGCGCGGTTGCTTGCGGCCCGAAGGCCGGGCACGGGCAATCTGAACAGGATCACAGCGACGACGATCAAACCCATCAGGGCGATATTGCGTCTTGTGAACATTTATTCAAGGGCGAGTCGCGTTTCTTAACTCGGGCGAAATTTCGAAGGCTTTCTCGAACTCCGCACGCGACTCTGCCTCCTTTCCTTGTTTCTGCAGCGCTAAACCAAGGTTATAGTGGGCTTCCGCATAGGAAGGCTTGAGGCGAACAGCCTGTAGAAATTCCAATTTTGCCGCGCCGTCCTCTCCCGCTTGCAGCAGCGCCAATCCAAGATTGTTATGACCTTCGGCGAAACCAGGATCGCGATGCACCAGTTCCCGGAAAACACTGATCGCTCCTGCCGTATCGTTTTTCTGACTCAAAACCAGACCCAGTTGAATGCGCGCGTCCGTGTACTTGGGATCAAGGCTGAGGGCTTCGTTGAGTTCTCGAACTGCTTCGTCGAGTTGGCCTGACTGCGCAAGCGCAAGGCCAAGATTATAGTGCGCCTCCGGTAGATCAGCGTCTGACATCACCGCCTGGTGGAACTCTTGAAGCGCGCGATCACGGTCGTCCTCGCGCCAGTAGAGCAGTCCCAAACTGGTGTGGACTTGCGCATAGTCAGGCTTCAATTGCAAAGCCTTGTCGTAGGCTTCCTTGGCGCGTGCATAGTCCTGTTTGCGGTCCCAAGTGACACCGAGATAGTAGTAGCCGGTCGGCAACTCCGGACTCTGCTCGATCGCCTTCTGAAAGAAATTCAGAGCTTCATCCAGTTGTTGCTTCTTCAGCGCGTCCACGCCCTGCAGGATAAGCAGCTTTGCTTGCGCGAGTCGTGTGCGAAATTCGTGCAGACCATTCAACTCATCGAGTTCCTTGTGGGCCGCGGCCGTGTCTCCTTGGGAGCGGAGAGCGATCCCCAGGCTATAGTGAGCTTTCTCGAAATCGGGTTTCAGTGCGATCGCTTTTCGGAATGCGGCGATGGCGCCCGGGATATCACCGTCAGTTTTAAGTTCCATGCCGAGGTTGTATTGAGCATTGGGATCCGTGGGATCGAGTTCGACGGCCTTGCGGAAGTTGGCGAGCGCCCATTTCTGATCACCTTGACGTCGAAGGGTCACACCCAGCATGACGTAGGCCCGCGCCAACTTGGGGTCCAGGCGAATTGCGGCACGAAATTGCGCCGCGGCAGCGTCCAACTTACCGAGCTGACCTTCCACTTCCCCCAGCTCGAAATGCGTTTCCGCAGCGGGCTCTAGGGTGACCGCACGGCTGAGCTCGCGTTCCGCGGCAGCAAAATCGTTCTGCTCCGAATAAACATGCGCGAGGAAAACGTGCGCGGCGGCGTTCGAGGGATCGCCTTCCACCGCTTTGCGCAGCTCCTTCAGTGCACCGGCCTGATCGTGAAGGGTATACAGAGCGGCACCAAGACCGTAGTGAGCCTGACCCCATGCTGGTTTAAGCTGGATCGCAGACTGAAACTCTTCGACAGCTTGCTTCGCGTCACCGTTGTAATTCAGGGCGAGCGCAAGATCGTAATGTGTTAGAGCGTCGTTGGGATCGAGTTCCAATGCTTTGCGATAGGCGGCGATAGCTTCATCCCAAGATTTCAACCGAGCGAATGTATCACCCTGCTGACGATAGACCTGGGCCGTCTGCGCTAGCGCCGGTCGTGAACATGCGAGACTGAGAACGAGGGCAGACACAATTGGCAAAAGCCCACCACGCCGAATGATCGAAACCGTCCAGCCACACTTCATCGAGAACAGCCTAACATGCACGCCAAACTCAGGCGAGGCTCCGAAGGAACGATCTATCAGATGCCTCGCCGGGTTCGCTCAATTACCAGTAAAATTTCGCGCTCACCTGCCCGATGCGGGGATCGCGCGCTTGAGAGACGATTCCGAAGCTCGAGTTGGTGATGTCTGAGGTCGGATTCATGAATTGAGCATGGTTGAAAATGTTGAAGAATTCGAAACGAAGATCGAAGGCGAAATTCTCCTTGATTTGGGTGCGCTTCAATATGCCGAAGTCGGTGTTGTTGAATCCAGGGCCGTGGAAAAACCGGCGGTTGGCAGTCCCGAATGTCCCTGGAACGCAATTCAGAGCGAATGCACCCACGCTCGGCAAGCAGGCCGCTGTTATTTGCCCCGGGGTTTGTGGTGTCGCAAGATTTGGCGTAGGCGGGATGAAGTAGCATCCCGTGCCGTCGGTGGTTGGGCAATTCGGATTCGATTTCCGCGGATTCAGGATTTGCACTGGACCAACCCGATCCGGCATATCCGTGGAGGAGCTACCCCACAAAGTGTAGTCACCGTTGGCTTGGTTCAACTGTATCGGAAAACCGCCGGAGAAGCGGGTGATTCCCTGAATCTGCCAGCCCTGGGTCAGACGCTTGGGGGCGCTGGCGAACAGCCGGTCGAAGGGTACCGCATAAATGTAACTGGCCACAAAATTGTTAGTGATGTCCGTAGAAGACAAGCCACGGCTCAATTTAGGATTTACGAAGTTCGTCAAGTCGCCGAACCCGGAGGAATCGTCCAAGGCCTTGGCAAAAGTGTAAGCGGCCAGGAAGGTGAAGTCATTGGCCTTGCGTTCGACGGTGATTTGCCCGGCATTGTAAATCGAATTGGCGCTCGTGAATGTGAACGTGTTGCCATAGCCAAAACACACCTGGAGAGCCGAACCTGGGCAGTAGTTTGGATTTAGAAGTTTGTTCCTGGTGCTGTACACGAAATTGCCGCTCGGAAGCTGAAACACGTCGTTCTCGGCACCAAATCCGCATCCGGCCGAGCCTGCGGTCGTGTCGAACGCCCCCTGGGCAGTGAGTTGCTGGCATAGAGCCGGGTCGCCCGGGTTGGATTCCTGCTGGGTGATCAGGTGGTGACCCTCGGTGCCGACATAAGCCAGCGTAAGCACCGTCGATCTGGTCAGTTCCCGCTGGATCGACAGGTTGAAGTGCTCCGCATAAGGCAGCGCGTTGTGAACGTAGTAGCCCGGAAAATAGTTGATAGGCTCGAATACCGAGAAGTCCAGTGTCTTGTTGGACGGGGCACCGGGGATCGGCAAGGTGTAGGGGAAACGTTGTCCCAGCGATTGCCCGTTCTGCCGAATCACGAAAGGTTGGTCAAACAGTACCGACGTCGGAGATTGCCAATATAGGCCGAAAGGCGCGTCGGCCACCTCGTAGAACAGGTTGAGGTCCTCCACCGAAGTGTAGTACAGCCCGTAAGCCGCGCGGATACTGCTCTTTCCCGGCCCACCGAAGATCTTGCCCAGTATTCCGTCGGTGAATCCCGGCGAGTATGCCAGTCCCAGCCGTGGGCCGAAGTTGTCGTATTTCGTAGGAGCCAGTGTCTTGGGAATGCCACCGTCACCCGGAAATACCAGGCCTGTGGGAGCAAGCGGAAACACCGTGGACTGTTGCCCTGGAACCCAGGTCTGGATCTTTCCTTGCCAGTCGTACCAAGGCATGCTGACTTCCCAGCGGAGGCCAAGATTGAGGGTGAGGTTGGATTTCACTTTCCAGGAGTCCTGAATGAAAGCCCCGCCATAACGCGTTCGGGAGTCCAGCACTTGTTTGGAAGCCTGGATGTAAGCACCACCACAAGAGTTGCACGTTGCGCCGAGGAGGAAGTCGGCCATATCAGAGCCAGTCACGGAACCGTCAAATGTGAATTGCCCGTTGGGGCTGGCGTAGTTCCTTTCGTTCACCATCAGGTAGCGGAATTCCCCTCCAAACTTCCACGTATGCTTGCCGCTGATCTTCGAAAAAACGTCGCTAGCCATATAGGTGGTGTTGGGTTGGAACGTATTCAGCGTGGGCACGCCGATGTTCAGGCCAATCAGGCTTAAGCTCACCTGTGGCATATATTGCGGGTAGCCGGGCAGCGGGACAATGCCCAAGGTGCCTTCACCAGTCACAAAACCGAGGGAGGACAGGTCGGCGAAACTGCCGGCGGGATTGTCCTTATGCACCGCGGTCCGGAAGAAGCTGACCCGTGCTTCGTTCACTGCCGTCGCGCCGAACGTGTGGGTGTTGCTCATGACGAACTCTTGCGCTCGCGATGGTGTGATCGTGGGGAATCCAGGCACAGTGGCGAATCCTGCAGGCAGAGCGCTGTCGACGGTAGTGTTATCGAGGTGGTAGTAAAACGACCAGTTGCCGGTAGTTTGATTGTTGAAATCCACACGCTCCCCGATTTTGTTGTCATTGATGCTGCTCCTCTGGCTGTTGTTCGAATAGTTGTTCACGTCGCCAGCCAAAGTGGGCGTGGGAATGTACGCGAGAATGTGGGCAGCCGGGGTGTCCCATGCGGATTGCGGAATCACACCGCCGGGGAAAACGCATTGCGCCGTCGAGGTACACCCGACAGAGCTGTACGGTTCGTTTTGCGTAACGGCGTAGCCCAAGCGCTGCGAGAGGACTTGCGCCCAGTAAGGCCCGTCGATTGTGCCAGTTAGCGTCGAAGGATCAAAGTTGCCCGCCCGCTCAGCTGCGGTCGGAACGGTAACCAAGCCGGTTTCGGCGCCTTGCACCTGACGCGTGCCCTGGTAATCCGAGAAGAAAAACAGATGATTCTTCCAGATGGGGCCCCCTAAGGTGTAACCAAATTGATTTTGGCGCAATTCAGATTTGGAAGGCGCGAAGTAATTCCTCGCATCGAAGACGTCGTTCCGCAGGAATTCGAAGACGTCACCGTGAAAGTCATTGGTCCCCGACTTGGTGATGGCGTTCATCACCGCGCCGCTGAACTTTCCATATTCCGCGTCAAAGCTGTTGGTAATCAGCCGGAATTCTTCCACAGAGTCTAAGTTCGGAATTAACCCGGCGCCGAGGTTCCGCCCTTCGCTGACGTCGCCGCCATTCACGAGGAAGGCGTTGGCGGTTTCCCGTTGGCCGTTGACGGAGATGTTGCCCGCGGCTAAATTGCCTGACACCGGCCGGTCGCCGCCGATGGTACTCGCCGTGGTTGGTGCCACGCCTGCTTGCAGGCCCAGAAGATCGATGTAGCTGCGGCCGTTTAACGGAAGAGCGAGCATCTTCTTCGAGTCGATTACATCGCCAAGCTGCGTGCTTTCCGTCTGTACTTGCACGGCATTGGCTTCCACGTTGATTACTTCCTGTTGCGCGGAGCCGACCTCGAGAGTTACATCGATTTCCAATTGATCGTTAACCTTCACGACGATGTCATTCTCGGCGAAATTGCGGAATCCGGTCGCGGAAACCGTCAGCTTGTAATTGCCAACGGGGAGCGCGAGGATACGATAGGAACCGTCCGCTCCCGTGGTCGCTTGATATTTCAGGTTCGTGTCCACGTTGGTGATAGTGAGTTGCGCGCCAACAACAGCGCCTTGAGAACGATCGCGCACCGTACCCTGAACCGAGCCGGTTACGTCAGCGCGAATTACTGCGGCAGTACTTAGTAGTATTAAAACGATTGAAAAGACCCAGATGACGTGCCTGTAGCTGTTTCGCATGGAACACCCCCAGTTGGTCGCGGAGTTTAGGACGGAGTGGAACTGAAGTCAAGCAAATCTCTGTGCAGAAGATTCGTTAGGTTAAATCGCAATATTCAACGCGTTTTTGGCTGGGTGCTAGGCAATGCAAACGTGAAAATATCGCTGCCGGCGGCAATTGCCACATACTGTTTCGAATTGACGGCGTATGTCATTGGCGACGCACTGATGTTTTGCCCGGTGTTGAAATGCCATAGCGGTTTTCCGGTCGCCGCGTCGACGGCTTCGAATGAACGCGCGTCATCACCGAAGAAAACCAGGCCGCTGGCAGTGGTCATGACGCCCGCCGATGAATGTCCCTCGCCGGATTGCACGTAGCGCCACACCGGCTTATCGCCGTCGATCGAGTAGGCCAGGAGAATCTTCTGGTTCTGGTCGCCCTCGCTTCGGCTAACGCCGGTAGCGTAGTAAGTCTGTCCGGGGACGAATTTTTCGGATTTGGCCGTGTAAATGTCGCAACTCTCGAGCGCCATGAAGTAAAAGAGGGACGTTTCCGGATTAAATGCGGGTGAGTGCCAATTCGTGGCTCCTACCATGCCCGGACAGATGCGGGTACCCGCATCGCTTGGTTTGATCTCAGTGCGAATGGGACGGCCTGCGGCGTCGATGCCAGTGGCCCAATTCAGCTTTTCGGAAAAACGTGTTGCCGAGAGGAATTTTCCGTTCGTACGATCGAGCAGGTAGAGGAAACCGTTTCGGTTTGCTTCAACGATGAGCTTTCTCGCCTGCCCCTTGAAAACCGTATCGACGATCACGGGGGTCTCAACCGCGTCGTAATCGAAAAGATCATGCGGGGTAAACTGGAAATACCACTTCAGCTTGCCGTTGTCCGGATCGAGGGCGAGCAGGCAGTCCGTGTAGAGATCGTCGCCGGGGCGGGGACCTCCATCAAAATCCGGCGCAGGGTTGCTCGTACCCCAAAAGATGGTATTGAGTTCCGGGTCAAAAGTTCCGGGCATCCAGGTTGTGCCGCCACCGAGCTTGTAGCTTTCCCCCGGCCAACTTGAGGAACCGAATTCTCCAGGACCCGGAATTGTCCAGTAGCGCCAGACCTCTTTTCCGGTTTCGGGATTATAGGCCGCGACAAAGCCGCGGACACCATCATCACCACCCGAAGTACCGACAATGACTTTATCTTTGACCACCAGAGGAGCGCTGGTTGCACCGTAATTTCTGTTGCCGTCCGTGTAAGCAACGTCCCAGATCAGGTTACCCGAGCGAGCGTCCAGGCAAAGCAAATGCGCATTATCAGTCTCCATAAAGACTCGAGTGTGCCAAACAGCGACGCCGCGATTGTGATGTTGCGAAGCATCGTCGATAAGCCCTTCCGTGATGGGGCGCGAGTGATGCCACAAGATTCGACCTGTTTGCGCATCCAGAGCGTAAGCATCGTTGGCGACGGTCACCAACATCATCCCGTCTACAACGACCGGCGTAACTTCCAGATGGCTCGAGTTCGGAGCGTGGAACGCCCACTGCGCCCGGAGTTGCGAAACATTGGCTTTGTCGATCTCGCGAAGAGCGCTGTAGCGGCGCCCGGTGTAGTCTCCGTTATAAGAGGGCCAATTGTGGTTGATGGGTGTTACGAGCAATTGAGAGGTGTCAACGTCAAGCCGTGCCGTGACCGAGGTTGTGCTGGGGCCCTGGCCGAACGGCGCTGCAATTACGAAAAGCGCAAAACAAAGTGTGAATCTTGGCCATCCTACCATCGCCGAGGCTCTCTCCTTAACGGCATGTTATCGAACACGAAGGGGCTTCATATATCATAAAAAATTGAGTCGTGAAGCCAGCTGCGTCTTTGACAACGATCCCAATTGAGTCTGTCGGAAACAATATAAGAATCTCTTCGTGGACTGCAACTTCTCGAAAATCGTGGAACGGCGGTGTTACCCGAGGGAGCAGATCGAGAGGTGCCAGACATTGATCTTCGACAAGACCGGCACGTTGACCTATGGCCGGCCCTCGCTCACGGATTTGATGTGCGCTGAAGAATTCGATCGATTGCAAGTTCTGCAACGGACCGCGAGTTTGGAACAGTATTCGAAACATCCGCTCGCCAGCGCCATTGTTCTGGAAGCTAAACATTGTGATTCCGTCCGGATCACCGGCCGAAAAAATGTGGGGGCGCTGAAACTGCCCTTACCACCTCATGACAGTGGCCTTGAATGTTTGGTGTTTATCGGCGGCCGGTATGCGGCGGCCATTCGCTTTCATGACGCGCCTCGCAAAGACAGCGCCTCGTTCATTCAACACTTAAGGCCAAAGCACGGTGTGGGCAAGGTGATGCTGGTCTCTGGCGACCGGGATACAGAAGTGAAATATCTTGTGGAAAGCGTGGGAATCACGGAAGTGCACGCGGGGAAAAGTCCAGAAGAAAAAGTGGCCATCGTGAAAGCAGAAACTGCCAAAGCGCGGACGCTTTTTGTTGGCGACGGAATCAATGATGCGCCAGCCTTGATGGCCGCCACGGTGGGCGTAGCGTTTGGCTCGCACAACGACATCACTGCGGAAGCCGCCGATGCGGTGGTATTGGAGACCGCACTGGAGAAGATCGACGAGTTGATGCACATCGCCCGGGCGCATGCGGCGGATCGCCTTGCAGAGTGCGGTTGGTGGAATGGGTGCGAGCATCATCGGAATGATTGTCGCGGCTTTCGGCTATCTGCCACCCATTTGGGGCGCCGTGGCACAGGAGTTGATTGACTTATTGGCGGTGCTGAATGCCGTGCGCGTGGCTTATCCCAAGAGCGAGTTGAAGGATTTTTGAAAAGAACATTGAATGCCTCTCGGATTGCCGCCACGTTGCCTCAAACTACGGCATCTCGACTTCGAAGTGGTAGGTTCCCGCGGGGAGTTCGTATTCAACTCCAGGACCGCTGTTCGGCAACGCACGCAGGCTGGTCTGGGACAATGGTTGCCCTTTTAATTTGAATTTTTGCGCTTGTTCTTCGCTTAGCGGTAAACGGCCGGTCGAATTCGCGGGAATCGTAAGATCCCACGCCACGTGATTTCTGGAAACCGTCCATCCCGAGTGGATCGTCCCGTAAGAAGACTCATAGGAAAAGTCCAAGCTTCCGAGTCGCTTGTCAAAATTCGGATGAAGCCGAATGACGTGAAATCCTGGCGCTGCGGGATCGGTGTCAATTCCCGCGGCGTAGCGATAGATCCAATCGGCGACAGCCCCGTAAGCGTAGTGATTATAAGAATTCATACTGGGGTCGGCGCGCATTTGGTCGCCGTTCCAGCGTTCCCACATTGTTGTGGCGCCGTGTTCCACAAGGTAGCCCCACGAGGGGTAATCGGTGCTCAACAGCAGGCGGTACGCGATGTCGGAGTGCCCCGTATCGGATAATACTCCGAGCAAATAAGGGGTGCCCAAAAATCCCGTCCCTAACCGCCAGTGATTTGCTTCAAGGCGATCGACCAACCGTTTTGCGGCGAGACTCCGCAGCGAATCCGGCAGCAGATTCATATGCAGTGCGAGAACGTAGCCGGTCTGCGTCTCGACGGGCTTGTCGCTAAGTTTCGTTTCGACCCCAGAAGCAAACACGGGGGGTGGCGGAACCCCGCCGACGAAGCCATCGGGACGTACATACGCCTGATCGAACGCAGTCTTAATTTTTTCAAACAGCTCCCCGTAGTTCTGTTCCTCCGCCGTCTTTCCGGCAGCGTGCGCCATCTGCCGCATGAGCGTCGCATCGTAGGCCCAATAAGCGGTGGCGATCAGATCAACGGGGGTGACGCCCTCCGGGGCGAGCCAGTCGGCGAAGGGAATACCATAGTTCTTTTTCCGCAGATAATCCGGATTCGCTTCTTGGATGGCCGCGAGGTATTTTTCCATTCCGGCCCAATTCTCTTCGATCACGTGTTTGTCGCCGGTCTGGATCCAGGAGGTCCACGGAATAATGACTCCCGCGTCGCTCCATCCAGTGGCATAACCGGGGTTCTGGCTCAACGTACCAGGCGCGAAGATTCCGTACATGTCGGTTCCCACCTGCGTACCGCGCAAATCCGCTGCGAACTTTCTGGAGAACGTCGTCAAGTCCATGTTGTACGTGGCTGTTCGCCAGAACACTTGCGCGTCGCCCGTCCACCCGAGCCGTTCATCGCGTTGCGGGCAATCGGTCGGCACACCAATGAAGTTCGATCGTTGCCCCCACAAGATATTGCTCCACAATTGGTTCAGCATTCGATTACTGGTCTTGAACTTCGCGGTGAACGGAGCATCGGTGTGAAACATGACCGCTTGCACGTCGTTGCGGCGTGGCTTGTGCGGCAAACCCGAAACTTCGACGTACCGGAAACCGTGGTAGGTAAAAGCAGGTTGAAAATCTTCACGGCCCTTGCCTGCGAGGATGAAATGGTCGGTCGCCTTCGCAGTTCGTAAGTTGTCCACGTAAAGGGTGCCGTCCGGATTTAAAACCTCCGCGAACCTCAACTTGACGTCAGTGCCCGGTGGGCCCTCGGCGCGAATTCGTGCGACGCCGGAAAGATTTTGCCCGAAATCAAATATGTAGACTCCGGCAACAGGGCTCTCGACCTCCTTCGCATCTAAAACCTTTTCCAGGCGAATTGGCTGAAAGTATTGCCAAACGATTTCGGGTTCATGCGGATGAACGACCTCGGCCGCTTTCCATAGCTTGTCGTCGAAGGCCGCGGTGTCCCAATTTGCCGTTAGTTTGCGGGCATCGTAAGTCTCTCCGTTGTAAATTTCGGCGCTGAGAATCGGCGAGACAGCCGCTTTCCACTGCTCGTCGGTCACAACCGAGTCAACTGATCCATCTTCGTATTCAATTCTGAGTTGCGCACGGAGGGCCGGCGGAGTCTGGCCATAATTGTACCCCTGCTGAAACCACTCGAGCGGCGTCGAATACCAACCCGGAGCGAGCAGTGCCGCGATTGTGTTCTTTCCAGGCTTTAGATCCGCCGTCACGTCGTAGGCCTGATAGATAACGCGCTCCCGAAAATCCGTCCATCCGGGCGCCAGAACGTGATCGCCCACGCTGCGCCCGTTAATCGAAAGCTGGTACGAGCCAAGGGCGGTGGCATAAACGCGGGCTGAAGCTACCGGCTTTGCAATTTCGAAACTGCGGCGAAGAGACTTCACAGGTCCCGTAGGCCAGGGACTTCCCAAGTCCCCGTCATCAAAACCCACCGCAGGCGGAACGTAACGAATCGCTTCCTTCCAGGAAGAATCGTCGACTCCGGGAGCTTGCCAGCCCCCGCCAGCATTCAGCGCGGCGCGCCAGCCTGAGCCGCCAGTCTGGAATAGATTCACGGAACCATCTTCCCCCTCGAGATAAACCACCGCGCTCATTGGAGTCTGACTGGTGCTTGTATCATCCGGGTCGGAGTAACGCAGCACCTCAACGGCAAGAACATTTCCGCCAACTTTTACGGCATTGGAAATATCACTTACCGTATACGTCCTCCATGGCAGGTTCTTCCACGGAGGCAGTGGCGCCGCGGCGAGTATCTGCTTCCCGTTGATCCATGCAGACGCCGAGTGTTGCCCGGTGACATATAACGTCGCGCGCCGGACCCGTTTGACCACTTCGAAATGGAGACGGAAATCGTGCGCGGTTTTATCTGCACCCTTTGCCGCCTGCGTATCCGAATTTGTGATCCACTGTGCGCCTGATTCCCGCACGTATTTATGTTCCGTTTCTTCGTAACCGATCCATTTCGCGTTCCAGTTTTCTTGGCGGAGCAAACCTGTTTCCCACCAACTGACGTCGCTCGGGGGGTATGGTTTGCCATCACGGCCCCAAACCAGAACGCGCCAGAAGTATCGCTTGCTCGCGGTTAGCGTAGCTCCTTCGTAGAGCACACCGATCGAATTCCCGGACACCACGCGCTGGCTATCCCAAATGTCTGGCTTGCCCTCCGCCAACAGTGCATCGCTCGATGCGACTTGAATTTCGTACGCGGTTTGTTGGGCGCCGTCGCTCATATCCTGAAGTTCCCAAGACAACGCTGGTTTCTCCACGTCCATCCCCAACGGGATAATGCGTGATTCGCATTCGAGCTTTACGGGTTTGTTCGATTGCGCCGACGCGTCACCGCCGAATACCCATGAACAAGCGATTCCGCCCAAGATGACTTTGCGGATGATTTTGCGGATTGTCATCGAGGGTCTCCGTGGCGGGCCAATTTGAGATCTACGTTATATTCTGCCGGTGATCATTTCGACTTCGCGGATTAGCCTCGCGACTTTAGCGGTAACGAAGCGCGAGTGTCAATTTCAAGGCATTGGGCGCATCGGAGGGGAGCATCTTGCAAGGTGGTGCAACTGTTCTGGGCGAGGACTTAGCTTGGATTCTCTTCGAACAAGCGGACGACCATGGACGAGTCCAGGTAGGCGCAAACCCGCGATCAAATCAGCCCGAAATACACAATCCAGCAACAGCGATTTTCAAAACGTATTCCGTTCTTGGCCGTCGCTAAAGAATGAAGATCCACTGCTGCCTCATCACCTTGGACGAGCAAGTGCTCTAGTTCGAGCCGGGCTCCTTGCGGAAGAACCTTGTCCAGCTTTGCGAATGTGCCTTCTCTGAACGCCTTTTTGCTATGGTCGTGACCGGCCAGTGGGTGAGTACCCATCACTATCCAGTCGGACGTCGTCGGCTACATGCTCAAAGAAGGCGGCACCGTCGGCTTCCTCAAGTCCCTTGAAGATTTCACGAACTCGGTCGGTGTAATAGCCTTCTGAATTTTCTCCATTTCCGTCGTGGATCAGCGGCCGCTCCGCAAGTCGTGCCAGAGTTCCTTCACCCCCGACGTTCTCAGCCTTTGGAGCGGCCGTCAGGGGCTCCAGGTTTCGTTATCGGTATATCGGCGGAGCCTCCGCCCGTCCCGTAAGACGTACAGGGCGTCAAGCTGGCGGAGTGATTCAACGGCTCGGCGCCTACCAACGTCCAGAGTGCGCACCGCCATCCACGTGAAGCACTTCTCCGGTCACTTGCTCTGCGTCTGCCAAGTAAAGAACGGCGTCGACGATATCTTTTATGCTGGCGATCTTGCCCATGGGCTGCAGCGTCCGAAGATGCTCCTTGGGCTCCTGTTCGTGTAGTGGCGTGTCTACGACGCCTGGAGCTACTGCGTTGAAGCGGATGCCTTCCTTTGCGTACTCGATAGCGAGACTCCGGGTTATTGTATTTAGGCCTCCCTTCGTAATCATGGAAACCGAGGCATTGACACCAGCGATGGGGTTGTCGGCAAGCGCCCCGGTGATAGTCACAACGCTGCCCGATTTCTGTTTCAGCATCTGCTTCACGGCAAGCTGGGTCATGTAGATGAAACCAAGCAGGTTGACAGAGACCAGGGCATTGAAGTCCTCGGTGGTGAATTCGGTGAACGGCTTGACATAGAAGATTCCGGCGTTATTCACGAGAACATCGATGTTTCCAAAGTGTTTCATCGCTGCCTCGGCAGTTTTGCCGGAAGTCTCCTGCTTAGTGATGTCGCCGTCGACAAGAACCAGGCTAGGCGAGGCAGTCAGTGATTGGCTGGCTTTCAAAGACGTTGCGACGACGTTATAGCCCTGTGCCAGGAAGCCCGCAACTAAACCCGCACCAATACCTTGCTGCGCCCCCGTGACGATTGCCGTTTTCTTGCCCGACATAGATACTCCTTTGCCCATAAGTTCAGAGCGAAATAAATGGTTGCAATTATTCCAGAAGGGTGAGGGCGAGACAATTAGATGTTGGTCTTTGGTATCGGCCGGCAGGACGAAAAGCGTTCACACTGCCATTGCGATTGTTTTCAAGATTTCATTGATTAGCGTTGGATTGATGCTCGAGTTCGTCCAGTCTTCGTCTGAGAAAGCGCCGCGCGGGCTCCTGCCGCGCAAGGCTGAGAGCTCGCTGGTAAGACGCTCGGGCTTCCGCCCGTCTCCCCAGCCGCCGGCACAGGTCCGCCCGCGCCGAATGCGCAAGGTAGTACTCCACCAAATCACCGCGCGCCATGATTGAGTCGATGAGTTCTAGACCCGTCGATGGCCCGTCTCGCATCGCGACGGCCACGGCGCGGTTCAATTGAACCACCGGTGATGGATTCGCACGCACCAGCACGTCGTACAGCCCGACAATCTGCGCCCAGTCCGTAGCGGCAGCGGTGCGCGCCTCAGCGTGCACCGCCGCTATCGCCGCTTGCAGTGTGTATGGACCGAACCGCCGAGAAGACACCGCGCGTTCCACCAATGCTAGTCCTTCCGCGATCTGATCCTGTTTCCACAACGAACGGTCTTGTTCTTCTAGCAGCACCAATTCGCCTTCGGGTGAAGTACGAACCTCGCGTCGCGATTCGTGCAATAGCATCAATCCGAGCAGTCCTACGGCCTCGGGCTCCGGCAGAAGTTTGCTCAGCAGACGTCCAAGCCGGATCGCTTCGCGCGACAGATCGGGCCGTGTCAGTGCCTCGCCCGCCGAAGCCGAATAGCCTTCAGTGAAAACCAGGTAGACGACTTGCAGCACAATGTCTAGCCGGTCCTGCAGCTCCGTCCGTGCCGGCACTTCGTAAGGAATGCCTGCGTCCCGGATCTTTGCTTTTGCACGTACAATCCGCTTGGCAACCGTAGAAGCGGACGTGAGGAACGCACGCGCAATTTCCTCCGTGGTGAGTCCGCATACCTCCCGAAGCGTCAGCGCGAGCTGCGCATCCGGTGGCAGTGCCGGGTGACAGCAGGTGAAAATCAGCCGAAGCCGGTCGTCTTCGACATCGTGATCTTCTTCTGGTAAGTCTGGACTGGAGGCGGTGGCATCCAGTTGTTTGGCAAACTGCGCGAGGGATGCATCGAACCGCGCGCGCCGGCGGATTGCATCGATCGCCCTAAAGCGGCCGGCTGACACCAGCCACGCTCGTGGATTGCCTGGTATTCCATCGCGTGGCCATTGCTCCATGGCGGCGACGAAAGCATCGTGCAGCGCCTCCTCGGCCAACTCAAAATCGCCGAGCAGACGGATGAGCGTGGCCAGTACACGGCGCGATTCCGTGCCGTAGACCTCGTCGACAATCTCGCGTACCTGCTGCTCAGGTGTAGCGCTCATCAGCGAACTACTCTCACGCGCAGATACCGGTTGTGATGTCGAGCAGCATGTCAGCAACTACCGCGCTGCCTCGCATATCGACCTGTCTTGTCGACAATCTGGCTCGCGTCATATCGGTCATGGTGCCGCACCCAGTCGTTTAAATTGTAACCAGGACCCGTCTCGTTGCGGCCTTTCGGTGTAAGGTCCAGATACATGTATGCTGCGCCCAATGTTTCGTCTCCACGGCCGTAAGTGGAGTAAGTATGGAACACATTGCCGGCCGTATCCTTGTAAAAGACGCTATTGCCGGGCCCCTCCTCGCCGCCGACGTCGCGCATGGCGTAGTTGTAGTAAGCCTTGCCTGCCGCAATTTCGTCTTTCTGGAACGACACGTGATAGTCGAAATTGAAATCGTTGCCAGACGAGGACACCCATTTGAACTGCCAGCCCATGCGCTTCTTGAACTCTTCGATTTCAGAAATCGGCGCTCGTGACACCGCTACAAACTTCACGTCGTGATGTTCAATATGCTGCAAAGCCGCATCCACATGGTCGGCCTTGAACGAACAGCCCACACAACCCTCTTTCCAGCCCGGACCGAACATAAAGTGTTGAACGATCAGTTGACTGCGCCCTTCGAAAAGCTCCACCAGCGTCACTTTGGCGCCTGGCCCATCGAATTCGTAATTTTTCTGCACCTTAACCCACGGAAGTTCCCGGCGTTGCCGGCGCAACTCATCCCACTGACGGGTTAACTCCTTCTCCTTCGCCAACAGTTCGGTGCGCGCTCGAAGCCATTCCTCTCGCGATACCACTCTCGGTGCAAGTTCTATATTCGTTTTCATGATCGCCAGTCTCCTTTGCCTCTGACTTCGGTGATTTCTCCAATTTCGAATTTCGAAAGAAATTTCTTACGATCAGGGTGGTGAGTCCGCTCGTCGACGTCACGCCACCCGCGATTGCGGCTGCAGTGGCAATACATACTGGACACATGGGCCCCTCCTCCGCCATTGCTCGGCTACAGCCGCCTGCGCTCTCTCATCGGTCGAATTTCGATGGCTCCCAAACGGGCCGGCGGAATTTTGGACGCCACCTGGATAGCCTCATTCAGATCTTTGGCGTCGATCAAAACGAATCCGCCTAGCTGTTCGTTGGTCTCGGCGAACGGGCCATCGGTGATCGAGACTTTGCCGTGTTGGACCCGAAGCGTAGTCGTCGCGCTAACGGGCTGAAGTGGGCCTGCTGCGATAAGGTGGCCGCTTTTCCGGATGGACTCGTCGAACTCCAGACTCTCGACCTCCAGGGCTTCCAATTCGGCCTTGGACATGGCTTCCAGCTTCTTCTCGTCAAACACGACCAGGCACAGATACTTCATGGCTCCCCCTGAACCGCCGCAATCTCTTGCTACACCAGATAGTCGTTGGAAGAGCCGAAAATGGACAACTTTTTTTGTCAAAGCTTGCGGCGAATTATACGGTTTGGGTGACTTCCGCCACTCTAACCCTGACCCGGCTTTCTGGCAAAGATGAAATGACGGATCCGGACAGGGCTCAGTGCGTAACGGAAGGCCTGATCTTCAACGGAACGGTCTGCAACTGTAAATCGATCGTGTTGCCTCTGATGTTCCGCCCAGGAATCGACCAGGAAGGTTTCGATATACACGCCCGCGGTTTCGGAGTCATAGTACACGCCCCAGCGCGTCGCTCCGTCGCGGCGGCGAATCCGCTGGTACTTGTGAATCGCTTCCAGAAACTCGTCGGCTTTGTCCGGATCGATCTTATATTCAATCGTAACGAGTACCGGTCCCTCGTCGGGCGCGGGCTCTTCGAACATCGTGGGTTTTGGCCAGTGATTCCAAGCATCCAGAGTTGCACTGGGTTCTGGCAGCGGAAAGTGCAAGCGCAAGAGGAGGCAAGCGGCGATTCCCAGCGCGGAAAAGAGAAGAGCTTTTTCCAAAGTGGCCCTTTCCGCGGAAACCCCCCAAAGTACGCTGCCAAGGGCCATGCTGCCTTGGAATATGAAGAGATAGACGGCGAGTACGCGTGCCCGAACCCAATCGGGAGCGAGGCCTTGGATCAACGTGTTGAAGACGGACATAAAGATCGTCCACGCCACACCACCGAGAAACGAAAACAGCGAGAGTATCCAGAGGTTGTGCAGGAGTGCTGCTGCGGCCAGGACGCCAGCAAATGCTCCGGTAGCGGCCGCAACCACGGCCTCGACAGAGTAGGCTTTGCGCAAACGATCAAGGATGACGGCTCCGAGGACGGCCCCCGCGCCAAAGAAGCCAAGCAACAGTCCATATCCAAGTGAGCTGTGGCTGACGTTTTTGGCGACGGCAGGCAATAAGGCCCAAAAGGCGCTTGCGAAGAAAATAACGAAAGCAGACCGGACGAGCAGGCGCCGAATGCCGGGCGAATACCGAACATATCGGAAGGCGGCAGCGGTTGCCCCAGTAAATGTTTCCGCGGGTAACCTTTTTTCTACGACAGGGCGGTTCCATTGAGCAATCACAACGATCACGCCGAGGAATGAAAAAACGTTCAAAAGGAAAGCGGTTCCGACTCCGGCAATCGCAATAATGATGCCGCCGAGCGCCGGGCCAACGGCACGAGCCAGATTGAACTCAATGCCGTTCAGCACTAGCGCTGGAGCCAAATCTTCCTTGGACACGAGTTCCGGGAAGATTGCTCTCCACGCCGGGGACTCCAATGCGTCGCCGATTGAGAGCGCGAAGGTCAGCAAGAGCAGCAACCAAGCACTGATGAAGTGCGCAAACGTGGCTACCACGAGGAGGCCGGCTATGGCTAACATCCAAAACTCTGTGCCAAGAATCAATTTGCGGCGATCAACGATATCTCCAATGGAACCCGCTGGAAGCGCCAGAAGGAAGAAGGGAAGAGCGGAAGCTGTCTGAATGAGCGCAATTTGCAAGGGGCTGCTGCTGAGCGAAGTCATCAGCCAAGCTGCGCCCACGCTCTGCATAAAGGCTCCCACGTCAGAGGCAAAGTCAGCGATCAGCAGGTTTCGGAACAGTGGGAGCCGAAGAGGCCGCCACGGACTTTGTGAGCCGTCATGTTTGCTCGCGACTTGAGGCATGGTTCGAGACTTTATACCGATGCGGCGGCCTGGAACCATACGAATCTGCCGGTTTTGCAGGTTTGATGGAAGAAGGGGAAGCCAGAAAAATCCTGGTTATCAGGATTTCTTCGTTTTGGTTGGCGAGACCAGCGCGACTGCGGCTTCAGCGGTGAGCAGCAGGAAAGTGAATGACTCCTCGAGGTATAGTTGAACCGCGGTTTCGCTGTGACTTAAATAGCCGATGGAGACATCCTGGCCGATGTGCAAAGCAAAATCCCCGCCACGGGTCGTCAACACAAAAGCGCCTTCAATCGCGGGTGCCCAAATAATTTCATCTTTGACGAGCCGCTTGACGTGTTCCAGGACGGGGTAACCGTGATCGCTGGTCTCAGCGAGGGCCGTGTAGGCATCGGCGCCCAGCAACACGGAATATGGGCCATTGACACCGACAAGCCGCAGACGGCTCAAGGCTTGGGCAATCGCCTCCGGGTATTCGCGGACGTCGGCCGGGAGCGTCAACGCGGGATTGCTGGTGCCCTTACGAATCCCCACGATGCCGGCCGCGGCGTAGCCTTCAAACACAGCTCCGTCCTCGGCAAACGCGATTTTGCGTGCAGCGTCCTTCGCCGGCTGCCAGTCGGAGTCATTCGCACCGCGCGCAACATCGTCGATCGCTTGCCGCTCCAGCTCGAACGGCACGCGCAATTCGACCAGCGCCTTTACTTCTCGCTGCCTGGCGAGGATGCCGTCCTTGGGCGCCGAGATTTTCTGCAGGTGGCCGGTGCCGACTGCCGAAAGACCGGTGCCCCCGGCCGACTGCACATCGACGACGCGCCGTCCGGCCAGGTAACGCTTGAGAGTTCGCGTTGTTTCTTCTTCGATCTGCGCCCAGGCCGCATCGGAAATGGGAGCGAGCTCGCGATGAAGATTATTCATGGGAAGTTTCTCCTTTTAAGGAACCGATACCCAGTGAACTATCGGTGTCCTTTTTCACGGGCGGAGAGGATTCGATCATTGTCGGGGTGACGGAAGATTCCGTAGCCGCAGGCTGATCTTCCGCCACATTGTCCAAAAATGTCGCGGACGGCACAAAGAACAAGTTACCGGTGACGGCGCGGCTGAAGTCGAGTAGGCGATCGTAGTTGCCCGGAGGGCGGCCAATGAACATGTTTTCAAGCATCTGCTCGATCGTTCGGGGCGAACGGCTGTAACCAATAAAATAGGTCCCGAACTCGCCTTGCGAGGCCCTGCCGAACGGCATATTGTCGCGCAGGATCTTAACCTCTTTCCCGTCTTCGACAATCGTTGTCAGGGCGCTGTGCGCGGAAGTTGGCTTCACCGAATCATCCAATTCAATGTCGGATAGTTTTTTTCGGCCGATAATGCGTTCCTGCTGCTCAGTGGACAGCGCATTCCATCCGTCCAGATCGTGGAGGTATTTCTGCACGACGACGTAGCTCCCGCCGGTAAAGTTTGCATCCTCTTGGCCGACCAAAACGGCGTCGACAGCCTGCTGCCCCCTCGGGTTTTCCGTTCCGTCAACAAAGCCGATCAGATCCCGATCATCGAAATAGCGGAAACCGTGTACTTCATCTTCCGGCGTAACCGCGTGGCCGATGCGCGACATAATTTGCGTGGCAAGTTCAAAACATAAATCCATGCGCTTTGCGCGAATGTGAAACAGCAAATCGCCCGGCGTGGATACGGCGCGGCGACTGCCGGCATGAATCTCCCGAAAAACGTGCAGCTCCGCCGGCCGCGGTGTTCCAAACAGCGGGTCCCACGCGTCGGACCCAAAGCCCAACACGCAGGAAAGGCCCGCCTCAATATCGCGAAATTCTACGGCACGTAAAACCGTGGCCAAGTCTCCGCAGAACGACCGAATAGTTTCGCGATGTTCGGGACCGGGCTTCAGCGTTACGACCAGAAAGATCGCCGCTCGCGTAAGCGGCGCGGCTACCGGTTGCGCGAAACCAACAATGCCGCTTGCTTGTTCTGGGGTGGTGATCGGATCGGACGTCATCGGCTGTCATCCTGGCGGGACGCGGATTCCGCCTCTTCGAAATATCGCGCCTCGTATGTATACAACGGGACCGCAAGCTTACCATCGCCTCCAAAAGATCGCCCATATTAAGTGAAATCGGCGATGTATCAGATGACCGCCGAGCGGAACAGGTTTCAAATTTCGATAATGCCCCGCTTCAAGGCGATCGTCACCGCGTGCGTGCGATCGTTTGCACCGAGTTTAGACAGAATACTTCTCATATGCGCTTTGACGGTTTCTTCCGAGATGGCGAGGTGGTCGGCAACCACCTTATTGGCATTGCCGGCGGCCACCTGCCGTAAAACCTCGATCTCACGCTCCGTCAATGAGTCGCCCGTATGGTGCTCTGCTATTTCAACGGCGATCTCCGGGGGGATTCGCTTTCGGCCTGCATGTACGTTTCGAATTGTTTCCAGGAGTTCTTTTCGCAACATGCTCTTGAGCAAGTATCCGTAAGCCCCGGCCTTGAACGCGCGCACGGCTTGTACGTCTCCGCTATAGGTTGTCAGCACAATGATGCGCGCCTGTTGAAATTCCTTGCGGATGGCCATGATCGTGTCGAGACCATTCATTTGCGGCATCTGCAGGTCCATCAGCGTGACATCCGGGCGAAGAGCGCGGAATTGGTCGATCGCTTCTCGTCCGTTGTTCGCCTCCCCGACCAGAACCATGTCTGCCTCGCCTTGTAAGACCGCCGCGATCCCTTCGCGCAGCATAGGATGATCGTCCACGGTGAGGATGCTGATTGGGTTTTCCGAAGTTGACATGTATCACCCGTTTCGCCCGATGACTCGGCGTAACCAGAACCAGCGAAACCCCGCGGGACCCCGTTTGTAAGCCCTCGCCGCGGGAATCCTCAGATCAACTTCGGTTCCGCTTCCTGCGCGGCTCCATATCTCGACACCCGCGCCAATGTGGGTCGCCCGTTCCCGTATTCCCTGAAGTCCCCAATGGCCCTGGCGGCCGCCCGCGTTAAGGACTTCCGGGTCAATCCCGCGCCCGTCATCGCGAACCCGCAAACGCAATTGTCTGGGTTCATAGGCGATATCAACCTCGATGTGAAGGCTATTGGCGTGGCGAAAAGAGTTGGCCACTGCTTCGCGCCCGATGGAATAGACTTCCTCTCGAATCAAAGGATGCAGCTCTCGTGCGGTGCCTTCCACGACGACCGTGAAAGATGCCGCGCTGCCATGCGCAGCTTCCTGCCCGGCAAGTCGCAACGCCTCAGCGAGGTCACTCGGCCATTCGGCAGGCGCGCGCAAATTGTGGACGCGCTCTCGCCCTTCAACCAGCACCTCGTCGGCGCGATCCAGGGCATTTTCCAATGTCTGGCGCGCAGGCTCTTGAGGTGGAATTTGCTTTGCCGCGGCGTGAAATCGAAGAATCAGGCCCTGAACGCTTTGCAGGAGCGTGTCATGCAGTTCGCGGGCAATTCGCTCTCGCTCACCCAAACGCTCTTCCATCCGCGCGCGAATTTCAGCGGACACTTGGCGCATTCGCAAGAGGTAAAAGAGCCACAAGATAACGATAAATGCGCCGGCGCAGAGAGCCGCGAACCAGAATGTCTGGAAAAATGCCGGTGCCACACTAAAGTCCACCAATGTGCCGGCTTCATTCCAGACACCGTCGTTGTTGCACGCCGCTACGCGGAAGCGATAGTTGCCCGGATTGAGATCGCTGTAGAACGCCTGACGACGGGTCTGGGATTCCTGCCAGTCCGTGTCGTGTCCCTCCAGCTTGTAGCGAAACAGCACCTTTTGCGGAACAACAAAGCTTGGGGCGGTGTAGTCGATTTCAAGATTTCGAGTGAGCGCGGGCAGAGCAACGTTATCCGGACGATGAGAATAGTTGACACCATCCGCAATGACCCGTTCTACAAGGACATTGGGAGGCAGAGCGTTTTTCCGGAACGCTTTCGGATCAAACTCCTGCAAGAGGGTATCGTTCGCGAACCACAATCGTCCATCGCGAGAGATCGAAGCTTGCGGCTGCAATGGAGTGAGTCCCGGCTGGACACCATCAAACACGTCAAAGGTTTCGACGTTGATCTTGCTATTTGGATTGCTTTGCCAGATTTCCATCTGGCTGGCAGTTATCGAGGCCAACCCGCAACGCGAATAAAACCAGAAAGTTCCTTCATCGTCCCTGACAGCGGTATATAAATCGTCGCAGGGCAATCCATTTCTGGTTGTAAGGATTCGCCTTTGTTTGTCTTTCCACCAGACCAACCCCTTTTGTGTGACGCTCCAGACCGAACCGTCCACATCGGGCAAGAGTTTGCGTGTTTGGACAGTACTGACGTTGGGGTCGGCGGCAAATAGTTCCAGTTGATCGTCGTGATAATGGCCGATATTCCCATTGTCAAAGCCAAGCCAGATGCCGTCGACAGGATCTGGCGCAAGCGAATAAGATTTTGAGATTTGTGGCACGTCCACTTGCCGCCGGACTTTCAAGTCCTCGATGGAAAAGAGCTTGGTTCCCGCGCGTACCCAGATTCCGTGATCCGTATCCTCCGTCACACAGAAGGTGATTCCCATCGATGTACCGTCGGGTTTCCGAATTTCCTGAAACTTTCCCCCCGCGAACACGAACAGGCCGCTGTCTAAACCGAGCCACAACCGGCCGGCGTGATCTTCGAACATTGTCGTGACGTCGCGTCCGGGAAGTCCGTGGCTGGTGCCGATCGCCGACAGTTTGCCTTGTTTCAGGAAGTCCAATGCTCCGGAATTTCCAATCCAGACTGTGCCATCGCGAGCTGCCAACACCGTGCTGACACTGTCTGCCGTCAATCCTTCTCTCATGGAAAAACTGACGACCGGCAAATCACGAAAGCTGTCGATGCCCTTCGAGGAGGCTACCCACAGTGTTCCCTCCTGGTCCTGGAAGAAGCCGGCAATGGCATCGCTCGACAATCCATCGGCGTTCGAAAAGTGATCGGTTTTGTCGCCGTATATCCGGAAAATCCCGCGCCGTCCGGTTCCAATCCACAACGAGCCATCGCGGTCAGCAAAGACTGCGGAAACCCCGGGGTCAGGGCCTGGCATACCGGGCAGCGGGACGTGTTTCCACGTTTCATCCGCAAAGTGCCAGAGCTCAAGGCGTCCCCTAGGTCTTTCGAGACTGGCCCACAGGTCGCCATTGGCCGCTACAGCGAGCGCCACAATTCCGAGCAGCAGTCCGTGCTCCTTCAATTCTTTTTGGAAAAATGTTGTCGAGGATCCCGGTTTCCACCGGCAAAGCCCTCTAAATCCGCCGATCCAGAAATTCCCGGACTTGTCTATTGTTAACCGCGTAGCCGTGGGAAGGGAAACTCCGTCGGCCTCGCCATAACAACGCTGATCATTTCCTGTCACTCTGCAGAGCGGGCCACGATCGTCGGTAACGAGTGACCGCGCGATCCAGATGTTTCCATCGGCATCTTCGACGATCGCATTCACACGGCCACTCAGCGCCGAATATATCGATAGTGCGCCTGCCTTCCAGCGCGCGAGCCCTTTACCAGTGCCAATCCATAGGCTCCCGTCCTTGCCGCCGAGGAGAGAAAAAATCCTGGAGTCAGGGAGCTGCTTTCCGTCCGGCGAACTCCAGGGCACAAAACGAACCCCATCAAATCGAACCAGACCCGCGTACGTTCCAATCCAGAGATAACCTTCGCTCGTCTGTGTGAAGGTCTCGGGAAGGCCGGGAAGATATCCGTCCTGGATTCGCCAAACGGCGTGGCCGTATTGCGATGTTTGTAGCGAAGGATTGAGTGCATTCGCACCCGGACAAACAATTGCCAAGACTAGAACGATCAGGACTCTCCGGAAGCGAAACACTGCTTTCACGTTTGTCACAAAAAACCGGCTCCCGGCTGGCTCCAAAAACAAGCCAGGATAAAGGCTAATCTCTCGAGAGCTGCGGGCGCCCCCCCTCGAAAGAGTTAGAACAGCATACCTGCATTTCGGGTGTTTGGTAGCAGGATCAGTAGGTAATCTGGCGCTTGTGCAGCGACTTTTTTCCATGTTTCCCCAGGGTGCCCCAGGTGTCGCATTGTTGCTTCTCCGCGTCTCCGTTGCGGCGGTGTTTCTGGTCAACGTGTCGATGCACTTTGGCGCGTCAATTCCACATTGGCTTTGGGCCTGGCTGCTTTTGGTCGCCGCTGCATTGGTGATTGGTTTTTTAACCCCAGTTCTTTCCACTCTCGCTTGTTTGATCGCGGTTATCAGCCTGGCAGGCGCCGGTTGGCCTGACATTGCCGTGAGAGCTTCATGGACGCTGAACGCGGTGGTTCTGTCGCTGCTCGGTCCAGGCGCGTATTCGCTTGACGCCTTGTTGTTCGGCCGGCGAGTCCTTGTTCTTCCACGGGCCAAGGATCGCGATTTCGACTGACGGGTCTATAACGATCCCAAAGTTTGGCACTTCCATTTTGATGGGCCAACACCAGAAGCGACAGAGCTGGTCGCTACGCCCGTGACTGTCGTCGTTCTCAAGAACACGGGACATTGCATCAAGGAAGAACAGCCCAAAGAAACAAGCGAAGCTCTCCTGAACTTTCTAGGAAGGAAGTTTTTTTCGTGGCGATTAATGTGCGCCAGCGGCGGAGAGGAAATTTCCGTATCCCACAATCAAAGTAGATCCGACCAACAAAAGTAGGGCGAGCCCCAGAAATCGCATCGCAGTCGTTCCCGCTCCACTCCACTCGCGGAATCCGAGGCCCCATAGCGTGCTGAAAATGATTATGCTGGCCATGTGTAGCGTCCAACTGGAAAAACCGTACTTTCCCATTTGCGTCTCGCCCATCGTGTAGAAAAAAAATTGAAAATACCACGTGGTCCCCGCAATCGCGCACAGAAGGTAGTTCACCAGAACCGGAATGGGTTGGGAATCCGCGGCCGCATTGGAAGGTATGTGCGTCACAACCTCCCGGCTGGGCGCGTCGATTGCTGTTTCAAGGATCGGTTCGTTCGCAATAGTCTTGTATCGGCCGGGCTTCGCAGTGAAGTATTCGAAGCTGGTCTTGTTCTTTATATTAAGGGCCACGCACCAGACGAAGTTTGTTGTGAATCCGCCGATCAACACCACAATGAGAACCGGCAAACCTTGCCAAAGAACGGGTGTGCCGTGCCGCAAAGTCAAAGACTTTATTGGACCTCCCGCTGCCAGTCCGTAGGCAAAACAGGCGCTCATCACGCCGGACAACGTTGCCACGGCCAAGCCCTTCTTGAGGTCAAATTCTTTAATGGCGGTCTTTTTTTGCTCTGTCGACATTGTTCGTTCTTTATAAATACCCGCGACGCCCGCTGCGGAAATTCCCATCAAGCAGACAAACACGCCGATCAAAATTACGCGGCCGGAAATGGTTCCGAGAACCTGGCTGACAAAGACACCGCTGAAGAGGGGAGGCATCAACGTTCCAAACGCAGCGCACAAGCCCAGTACGACAGCCATGCCTAAAGACAGACCGAGATAGCGCATCGTCAATCCGAACGTGAGCCCGCCAATGCCCCACAGCAATCCGAAAAAGACGACCCAGAAGACCGTATGCAAAGGAGTTTCCGCGAGTACGGCTGACAAATCTCGTGTCAGGAAAATGGCAAGTAGCCAGGGCGCAATAATCCAGCTAAAAAATCCGCCGACAAGCCAGTACGTCTCCCATGACCATCGTTTGACTCCGCGATAAGGCACGTAAAAGCTCGCCGAAGCCAGACCGCCGAGCCAGTGAAAGAAAACACCTAAAACCGGATTAGGGATCACAAAAACCTCGGCGGGAAATCAAACATGAAAAATCTCTTCCAAGGGCGTGATGGCCTGATCGGGTAGTAAACCTTCCTGCTGAACAAAGAAATCCGCCATTTCCACTTGCCAACGCGAATTGATGTCTTGGCGCGCCATGTCCGCCCGGGCTCGCTCGAAGTTGTCAGTTTCGAGATATCCGACAAGCACCCCATCGGGCCGCAGAAAGAGAGAGTAATTCTTCCACCCGGTTTCCAGGAGTGCTTTCTTCATCTCTGGCCAAACCGAACGATGCCGCTCTTTGTATTCCTCAAGCCGTTCTGGTTTCACTCGCAAAACAAAACAGATTCGCTGCATGAAACCCCCTTCGTGCTTTCGACAGAGAATCGATCAACGCAGAAACGCTTCGCTCAGGCCGCCGTCTACCGGGATCACGTGCCCCGTGGTACGAGCGCTTTGCTCACCGGCAAGCCAAAGAATTGCGGCAGCACAGAATTCTGGAGTGATAGGACGTCTGGTCAAAGTGCGCTGGGCATAGAATTCCGCCAGGCTTTCTCGCAACATTTCCGTTGAATCGGATTCAGAGAACGGGATTTTGTATTTTTGGAGCGATTGGATGACACGATCGCGCGGAAACATGGTGGATCCTGCGACCACCGTCGCGGGAGCAATACCGTTTACCCGGACGGTTGGTCCAAGCTTGACAGCGAGTTCACGAATCAGATGGTTGAGAGCCGCTTTGCTGGTGTCATATGCCTCGCTACCTTGCTTCGGCGCAACCGCGTTGGCCGAACTCGTGAGCACCATGGACCCCGGCAGATTCTGGTCCCGGAATACCGGCTCGACAGCGCAGGCCAACAAATAATTACCGGTGACGTTCACCAGAAACGTTGTAGCCCATTGTGAGTCCGAGAGCTGCCCATCCTTTCCAGGGACGGGATAAATCGCGGCGGTGTTTACAACGATGTCGATCCCGCCAAATTTGAGGATAGTGCTGTTCACTGCGTTGGCCAGACTGGTGGCCGAACCCAGATCCACTGCGGCGGACGAAACAAACTCGGTATTTGCGAAGGACGCCGCTTGTTCCGCGGCTTTTTTGGCTCCGGGCTCGTCGAAATCGGCGACCATTACATGCGATCCCTTGCGCGCCAGGCGCAGAGCTGCTTCCCGTCCGATTCCACTTGCGCCACCAACAACCAAGGCGATTTTCCGGCTGAACTCGCTTTCTGCCGGCATGCGTTGCAACTTTGCTTCTTCGAGTGCCCAATACTCAATCCGGAATGCCTCCGAGCGCGGAAGGGCGACGTAATTGTGAAAGTGCGAAAAGCCACTCGATTGCTCGGCGCGCCGTGCTTGTGGCAGAATTTCAGGCGCCTCACCGTCTTCGAGAGCGTTGGCCCCGGCCATCACATGAATCGCATTGACGAAAAACTCGGTGGTGATCCGCGCCTCCTTTTTATTCTTGCCGAAGCCGAACAAGCCGATTCCCGGAATGATTACCACCGATGGATTCGCATCACGCAATTTCGGAGAGTCTTTCGACGCCCATTGTTCGTAGTATTTTTTGTATGTGGCCCGATATTCGACGACTTGTTGCTCGAGGCTCACCTTTAGCGTAGCTACGGCTTGGGCAGAGGCGTCCCAATTCACGAAGAGAGGGCAGACTCTTGTTCGGAGAAAGTGGTCTGGGCAGCTTGTGCCCAGAGAGCTGAGTTCCCGCGCCCATGCTGAACCAGCAAAGTTGAGTGCATCCTCGCTGTCCGCATAATGAGCGATTACCCGGCGCTCTGACGACAACAGTCCCCGTAACCTCGGCAAGATTTCGGCTGCGACGCTCTTGCGGTCCGCTCGAGGCGCGTGGACCGAACCGCCGAAATGCACTCCTTTGTGATTTTGGGGTTTTTCGATGAACTCGCCCATCTGGTCGATCGTGTGAATGCTATTGAGGTAGCACTCTCGCTGCGTCGCGCCCCAGGTAAAGAGGCCGTGCCCACCGAGGAGAATTCCATCAATTCCAGGATTGTCTTTGACCGCTTTCTCGATCAGCAGCGCCAGCTCAAATCCCGGACGTTGCCACGGGACCCATACTACTCGTCGACCATACTCTTTGTTGAACTGCTCGAGCTTGCGTTTGCCGTTGGCGCTTGCGGCAAGCGCAATAGCCCAATCGGGATGCAAGTGATCCACGTGGGAGAAAGGAAGGAGCGCATGCAGAGGGGTGTCGATGGATGCGGCAACACGATTCTCGCCAAAGGCGGACAACGGGTAATAGCTGACCATTTCGTCTTCATGGTCTTCGCCGCGATACAGTTCCCCCAGCTGCTCCAACCGATTCTGATACAACAGCGCAAACCCCGTTTCGGTTATCGAACCGAGGTCTCCTCCGCTGCCTTTCACTGCCAGGACCATGGTGGGTTTGCGGGTGAAAGGATCAGGTAGCTCTATCTTCGAACTGGTATTCCCGCCGCCGAAGTTCGTGATTCGCAGATCGGCCCCAAGCAGGTTCGAGCGATAGCGCAGTAGCGCCAAGGGATTGCCGCGCAGTTTCTCGGCCGTGTTCTCCTCCCACAAGTCGCGCAAGTATTTTGTCTTTCGAATCTCAGGCATACACCGCCTCACAATAGTGTTCGAAGCGTTCCACTTGCCGATTCCATTTCTCAGGATCAACCGGCGCAAATGTCTCGGCGGGATAAGAACGATCGATGATGTCGCGGACCTGCTGCAAGGAGTCAACAGCCCCTGTAGCCAACATTTGCACCGCAATATTGCCTAGCGCGGTAGCCTCCGCCGGACCCGCCAAAACGGTTCTGCCCGTCGCGTCCGCCGTGAACTGGTTCAGCAAACGGTTCTTGGAGCCTCCGCCGATTACGCGAATACTGTCGATCCGTTTTCCCGTGAGCTGTTCGAGGCTCGAAAGCACAACGCGATACTTTAGTGCCAAACTCTCGAGCACCGCTCGAGTGAAACCGGCGGGAGATTTTGGCAGCGGCTGGTGAGTGCGCGCGCAAAACTGCGCTATCGCCGCGGACATGTCTTTCGCCCGCAGAAACGATTCATGGTCAGGGTCCACCAGACAATGAAATGCCTCCTCATGGGTCGCTTGTTCGATCAATCCCACATTATCGGAACATTTCCCTTCGCTTGCCCAAGTTTGCTGACAACACTGCAATATCCATAGTCCCATCACGTTTTTTAATAGCCGCGTCGTCCCGTTCACGCCGCCCTCGTTGGTAAAGTTCATGCGCAAAGCTTCGGCCGTAATCAGGGGTTCGTCGATCTCGGTTCCGACGAGCGACCACGTGCCGGAACTGAGAAACGCAGTTCCTTCCCGCGCAGAAATTGCCGCCACGGCAGATCCTGTGTCATGCGTAGCGGGCGCGATCACTGCCGTTCCCGCCAGCGCACTATGGCTACCGGTGCTTGGCAGCAATTGTCCCAACAGCGTACCGGGCTCGACAATCTTGCTCCATAAGTGCCCGGGCAGCCCGAGCCGGTCGATTAATTCAGTTGCCCAGGTCCTTTTCACCGGATTTACGAGTTGTGTGGTTGTGGCATTGGTGAATTCGCAGACGGCATTTCCGGTGAGCCAGTAGTGGAACAGGTCCGGAATCGTAATTAGTTTTTGTGCGACCTTAAGTAGTGCCGGCGTGTCTCGTAGTGCGGCGGATAGCTGATACAAGCTATTGATGGCCAGGAACTGAACTCCCGTGGCCCGATATATTTCCTCTCTCGGGATCTTTTTAAGAACCTCATCCATTACACCGGCAGTTCTCCGGTCACGATAATGATAAGGATTTTGAAGCAACTCTCCTTTTTCCCCCAACAGTGCGTAATCCACTCCCCAGGCGTCAACCCCAATTCCTGCCAATGGAGCGTCGTCCAGAGACGACAACGTCTTGCGAATCTCGTACCAAAGCCGCGCCACGTCCCAGTGCAAGCTGCCGGAATATTCGACAGGTTCATTCTTAAATCGATGGATCTCGCGAGTCGTCAGCCTGCCCCCGTCAAGCTGGCCAAGAATGGCTCGCCCGCTTTCCGCGCCAAAATCGAACGCGAGATATGGCCTGGAAGAATTGCTGTCAGGCATACGAGGACACGCCAGCGGAGTTCTTCGTCGCGCGTTCCCTGGTGATGCGTTCGAGGTATCCGCTCTGGCGGAACGCATCCAGAGGATCTGTAGGCAGCCCCAGCGATCTCCGCCATTCGAGAATGGCCGGTCGAACGTCAGTGGCAAACGCGTCTTGCAGCAAGGATTCCGCGGTTACGAGGTCGCAACTCCCCTGGGCTCGAACGAGCGCCGCGTAATCAACCAGCGCGGCTTTTGCATATAGTTCCTGAGCCATCTTCACCGTTTGAAGCATCGCCTCGATTTTGCCCTTCAAGTTGTGGCTCTGGTCGACCATATACGCGATGTCCGCCTGCTTGCCCGCTTCCCATTCGTAGAACAGGATTTCATGGAAAATACGGAACACCTGATACGGATCGATAGAGCCGAGCGTCAGATCATCATCGGCGTAACGGCGATCATTGAAATGAAAGCCCCCCAACATTGCTTCGGAGAGCAGCCAGGCAACAATTTGTTCAATATTCTGCGCTGCATAATGATGGCCGGTGTCCACCAGGACTTTTGCCTGCGGCCCGGCTTTCGCCGCGAGGTGCATGGCCATTCCCCAATCAGCAATATCGGTGTGGTAGAAGGCGGGCTCGAAGGGTTTGTATTCGATCAGTAGCCGCTGTCCTGGGGACAGGTCCGCGTGCACTTGCTGGAGCAGTTGCTCGAAGTGTTCCTTGCGGCGCCGGATATTCGCCGTGCCGGGGTAATTCGAACCATCGGCGAACCACAGCGAAATGTCACGACTTCGCAAACGCCGCGCAATCTCGATGCTATCCCGGGTATGTTCGAAGGCGCGCTTTCTGGAAGCAGGATCGGGGTTCCCAAACGATCCGTATTTGTAATCCTGATCCTGAAAGAGGTTGGGATTGATCGAACCGGCTTGTACACCATAACGTTCGGAAAACCGCTGGACCTCGTCGACGCTATGGACGCCGCTAGGGAAATCCCATAACACATGCAGAGCGATGGTCGGACACACTCCAGTCAGCAAGTGAACCTGGCCGGCATCGCTGAATTTCTCTTCCGTGCTTGTGGCTGCCGCCGCCTGGATGAACTTTCCGAAGCGCGTCCCGGTGTTGGCAAAACCCCAGGAAGGAAGTTCGATCCGGAATTTGTTCAATGCTCGCGCGATTTTTTCGGGTGTGGCTGCGTTCATGGCTAACCCTCGGCCTGACCTCAGAGAGTACACAGCGGACGGACCGGAGGTCACGCGTTATTTATCCGCTAGCCGTGCGCATTCTAGCCTTAAACCAGCGGGCGGTTGGGCATGGTTTTCTACAAAATGTAATGCAGGAGAAGAATGGCGGCTAGAAGATACGCCAGCGGCTTTACCTGGTGCGCGCGGCCCAAAGCGGCCAGCAAAAGAATATTCGTGATGAATCCCAGCGCCAGACCGTCGCTGATGGAAGCCAACAGTGACAGCATCGTGGTCACCAGGGCCGTCGCCGCCACCACGCCGTCACGCAGATCCAGATCGGCGAAGCCTTCCATCATGAAGATGCCGATCATCACGAGAGCGGGGGTAGTTGCCACGCCTGGGACGATGGCAATCAACGGCGTAAAGAAGAGCGCGGCCAGGCAGCAGATGGCGACCACAATACTGGTTAACCCTGTGCGCCCCCCCTGCTCAACGCCCGCGGCCGACTCAATATAAATGACCGTGGTCGTCGTGCCCAACAGAGCGCCGCCCGAAGCCGCTGTCGCATCGGCAGAGAGCGCCTCGCGCAATTTCGGCAAATTGCCGTTCTCATCGTTCAGGCGGGCGCGTGTGCCGATGGCCATCAGCACTGCCATCGCGGAAAAAAGATCGGAGAAAAGGATGGCGAAAATGATAGGAATACTCTGAACGGGATGGCGCAAGGGATAAAGCAAGTCGAGCTTCAGAAAAGTTGGCGCAATGGAATGAGGCCAACCGAAAATCTGGTGTGGCAGGGGCGTGATCCTGGCTCCAGGTATCGCACCTGCGCCTGGCAGAAATATTCCCGCTGCTGTGATCAGCAGAATAGATAGAATCAACGCCCCGCGCACACCGCGGTTCACCAAAACGATCGTAAACACAATGCCGGCGAAACCGAGCAGGACCTGCGCTGAGGAGAAATCGCCAAGCGAAACCATCGAGTGCGGGTTCGCGACAATGATGCCTGCGTTCTTCAGCCCGATAAACGCGATGAACATGCCGATCCCGGCGCTCACCGTTCGTTTGAAGCTGCCCGGAAACGAATCGATAATCTTCCGCCGTATTCCGGTCGCTGATATCAGCAGGAACAGCAGGCCGCTATAGAACACCATCCCGAGGGCGGCCTGCCAGGGAATGTGCATGCCTTGGCACACTTGCACGGCGATGTACGCATTTACGCCCATGCCCGGCGCCATCGCCAGCGGATAATTTGTGCGCAACCCCATGATCACGGTGAAAATGGCGGCGGCCAGCGCGGTCACACTAATCAGCGCGCCGCGGTCCATGCCCGCCTCCGACAGAATCAGCGGATGAACCACAAGCACGTAAGACAACGTGCTGAAGGTTGTTATTCCCCCGATGACCTCAGTCCAGAAGGAGGAGCCACGTTCGCGGTAATGGAAAAACCGATCGAGCGCGCCAGCTGAGCGCCGGAACATACTTTGCCGGACGGGAATAGGAGCCCCGACTTCAAGGTTCATCGGTTCGGAAGTACCTCAGAATCCTCTTCGGTGAAAGACTTGTGGACCCGGTCCTCGACCGAATTTTCTGCGCTACCAAACTACGGGATGCGTCTCGCCGGTCCGCACGTTCACGAACCCTTCAGGCAGTGCGTCGCTTGGCGGCATGAAGGTCCATTGCCAAGGAGGGCATGTGAGAAACGCATAGCAGAGCGCTTCGGTTACATGGTCCACGCCCAAGAACTCTTGAATCCGCGGCACGGGCTTTTCCATCCACTCCAGTTTTTCCATCTCGGCGCGCATCGCCAGCAAATCGCTAGCAAGGTCTTCGGCCGGCCGCGCAGTCATCAATCCGCCAATTTCCAGGCGAACCCTCGCGGAAACTTTTCCTTCGCTTACCAAAACAAAGCCGCCATCCATCTCCGCCATTGCGTTTACCGCAAGCGCCATGGCTTCATCGCTGCTGCCAATGACCCAGGCGTTGTGATTGTCGTGCACGATCGAGCAGCACATCGCAGAATCGGCCGTCTTCATGCCGACATCCTTCCAGAACATCCGCGAAATGCGAGTGCGACCGGAGTAGCGATCGAGCAGAGCCACTTTGGTGATCGCCCGCGAATCGTCCCGCTGTACGAAGCCATCCTTCACTGGCAGTTCCACGGTGAAGAAGTCCTTTTCATGATGAAAGGGGGGAACCACGGCGGCTTGCGCGCTGTGACGTCCGGCGGGCGCGGCGACTGCGAAGTCGGTTGATTCAATTCGGCGGCCGAGATTTACGGTTTTTGTCGCCCACTTCGGCCAGTCTATCTTCGGCACGGCAACCAGCATCTTGTAATCCTCAGAAACTTTCGCGCCATCGGCGTATACCGCTTTGATTTTCACCTGCTCAGGGTCTGACAGCAGCACCACATCGGCATAGCGGCCAGGCGTGAGCGAACCGACCAGATGATCGATGCGGAAGTGACGCGCGGTGTTATAGCTGCCCAATGCGTAGGCAATTTCCGTACGCACGCCATTTTCGATCGCACAGCGGATATTGTGGTCCATTGCGCCGCGGCGCAGCGTCGTTTCGGCATTGCGGTCGTCAGTTGTCACCGCCACGTTCGACCAATCGCGTAGGTCTTTCTCCACCAGGTATTTCAAGACGTGCCGGGCATTCGGCCGCGCCTCCAGAAAAATGCCGCGCTCCAGTTTGTCCCAAGCCTCCTGGCCCTCGCGGATTTCGTGATCCGAACTGATCCCAGCCGCCGCAAACGCGCATATTTCTGCGGGCGAAACTAAACCGGTGCCGTGACCTTCGACGACCCCGCGCGCCTCCAATGTTGCCTCAATGTTCTCCCAAAGCCGCTTGTATCCCGGATTTTTCGGGTTTACTACTGCGGACCAATCCATCACTTCATCCAGTCCCGTAACCCAAAGATTGCGGTCCATGAAATCGCGGATCTCGCGGTAACCGTAATAGCCACCAGACTCTTCCCATCCCGTGGGCGGGGTGGCGGAACCGAGCGAGGGGAAAATCTTGAAAGGACTGCCGTGCTCCCGTGCCATCAGCCAGAATTCCACGTTGCGCGCGCCGTTTACGTTGGAAAATTCGTGCGAAGCCTCCACGTTCCATGTCGTGCCGAAGCGCAGCACCAGGTCCGCTTCGTACTCCGGGCTAAGCATGGTGCTTTCGATATGTTTGTGGGCTTCACCAAATCCCGGCACCGCCCACAGGCCGTGAACGGAAGTTTTCTTTCTTGAGGACCCTTTCCACTCACCATGCGGTCCGACCCAGGCGATTCTCTGCCCTTTGATAACAATGTCCCAGTTTTCCTTCCAGGTAAGGGTCTGCACGTTCAGGAGCGTAGCGCCTTCCAGCACCAAGTCCGCTTCCTGCCGCGCCAAGGCAACGCTGACAAGGTTCTGCCGCGTGACGATTTCTTCACTGGGAGAGTGTGTCTCTTGCGTGGTCTGAGCGATCGCGACCCTCCAATGCGAAATTTGCTGTTGCATATCTGCTTCGGCTGTCCCTGGAACTTGCGCAGGTATCACACAAGGGTTTCGACCACGGCGAGACATGGCTCGACAGGGATTCAAATCTTTCATACGGCCCAAAACCATGCAAGTGTAAACTTCTAATAGCTGCTGTAAGATTTTGGCCGCGTGATGCCCGGCTTTTCGAGATGAGCGAACACCAATTTCCAGGAACCATCGATGATGCCACGCGCTCCAGTTCGATACGCGCGGCGCAAGGCGAAACCCCCTTTGATCTCCTGATCGTAGGCGGGACGGTCGTCGATGTGATTACCGGCGAACTGCGCTTGGCGGATATTGGCGTTACCGGTGCGATGATCGCCAGCGTCCATCCGTCCGGCTCCCGCACGGACGCGGCGGTCACCTATGACGCTACGGGGCAATGCATCTGTCCCGGATTTATTGACACACATGTACATTTCGAAACCTCCCACATGCTTCCGGTGCACTATGCGGAGCAGGTGGTCGCTCAGGGTACGACCACTATTTTTTACGACCCACACGAACTGGCCAACGCCCTTGGGCTTGCCGGCGTGCGCTACGCTATCGAATCCAGCCGTGGTTTGCCGTTGCGTTTTCTTTGTGCCGCGCCGTCTTGCGTGCCGTCCGCGGAAGGGCTGGAATGTTCCGGCGCTGCATTCGGCGGCGCGGAAATGCGCGAGATGCTGTCATGGGTCGAGGTCGCTGGGGTAGCCGAAGTTATGGACATGCGCGGCGTGCTACGGCAAACACCACGCATGCTGGATATTGTGTCGGCCGGACTAAGGTCAGGCAAATTGATCGAGGGCCATGCGCGGGGCCTGAGCGGTGGCCAACTACAGGCTTACCTGTGTTCCGGCGTTAGCTCCGATCATGAGATCACGTCCGGCGAGGACCTGTTGGAGAAGCTCCGCGCCGGGCTTGCCATCGAAATTCGCGGCTCTCATGACTACGTCCTTCCGGGTATTGTGGAAACTCTCGGCAAACTGCCACACCTTTCCCCGCAAGTCAGCATCTGCACCGACGATGTGCCGCCTGATTATCTTGTGGAACGTGGCGGCATCCGGGATGTGCTGAGCCGGCTTGTGAGCCAGGGCATGAACCCAGTCGAAGCGATTCGTTGCGCTACCTTCAATGGTGCGCTGCGGTTGCGGCGCCCTGATCTTGGCGCGATATGCGCCGGACGAATGGCTGACCTTGTTGTCCTTGCGGGTCTTGACGATTTCAGAGTCGCCGGCGTTTTTGTTGCGGGACGGCACGCCGTTCAGGATGGCCGGTGGCTGATCCCGCTGCGCGTCTCGCAGTCCGTACCCGCGGCTCTTCCGACTGTCAAATTGGCAGAATTGACGGAAGATGACTTCCGCATTCGCGTTCCAGCACAAGAAGTTGAATCAGCGAAAGTACGCGCGATCTTTGGCATGCGTTTCGCCGAATGGCGAGAGGTTGATGTGAAAGTGCGCAGTTGTTTTGCCGAAATACCGGAGGATTCGAGTTTGATTTACGTGCGGCATCGCCATGGACGCCACGCAGGCGCCGGACAGTGCGCCATTCAGCAAGGCATCGGTCGCATGCGCGGAGCGATCGCCACTACCTACTCTCACGACGCGCACAACTTGGTCGTCCTTGGAGGAGCGCCCGGGGATATGCAACTTGCGGCCAACGTTCTTATCAGCGGCGGCGGCGGTATGGCCGTTGTCCAGGACGCGAAAGTTTTGGCGCTGGTGGAATTTCCCGTGGCTGGAATGTTATCAGAGCTTCCGTCTGCTCGATTAGCCGATAAGTTCCGCGCGTTGCGTGAGGCGGCTGGTAAAGTCACGGATTGGAAACCGCCCTATTGGACGTTCAAAGCCATCGAAGGCACATGCCTGGCCTGCAATCCCGGTCCTCACCTCACCGATCTGGGTTTAACCGACGGCACAACGCAAACGCTGGTCTCCATGTTTCCGTAGTGTTTTCTTTGTGAAAGAAAAAACGAACGAACTATGCCGCCGTCTCCAGGGTTTTGGCAAAATCCAGAATCGACCGGACCACAACCTCATCGCCGATCGCCGTATTGATCATCGTGTGATAAACGGCGCGGTTCGGCCATTCCACGTGAAAATACCTCTGGATGAAATCAGCGCGCTCCTGATCCACGGAATCCACAAGCTGTTCCGCTTCGCTCTCGCTCTTGCCGCGAGCCAACAGGCGCCGAATCTTGTCTTCTCGGGGGGCGTAAAGGAACACGCGCAGCGTGTCCTGCCGATTCCTCAGAAAATGCTGCGCGCCCCTGCCTACGATCACAGAGTTTCCGGATTTTGCCGCGTTCTCCACAACTCGTTGTGTGATTTTCAAGATGCTTTCGCTGTCGACGACCTTAAGCTTGTGCGCATTCAGGCTTCCTTCGTAACTCCCGCGCAAAAAAGATTTGAAAAGGCGGTAGTAAAGTGGGTCGGTTCGTTCCTCGCGGACTTCGACGACAGCTTTCGGGCATTCAGCCAGCCTGGCGATTTCCTCTGTCAGCAACTGGTCCCAAAGTTTCCAGCCCAACTGCGTTGCAAGCTGCTGGGAAATTTCGCCGCCTCCGCTGCCATATTCGCGTTCAATCGTAACGATTTTGATCATCTTGCTCTAAGTCCTTAGTATCAGATGATTCTCACTCGACGATCGTCGCCCCGCCGCCACCTGGATCATTCTTCTTCAGCATAAAGCTCAGGAAAAACATGATCCCTGCACCTACCGCAAGAACCATAAAGGTATCAATATACGCCAGACTTGCCGCTTGCGCTTGCAGGCCCTCATAGATCCTGGCGTAAGCTTGGCCCTGCGCCTCATGCGCGCCTAATCCAGAGTTCGCGATATGCTGCGTCAAGTCGTTCAAGGAGTTTTGGAAATTGGGATTGTCGGGCCTGGCATGCTCGACGAGCCTCGCCTGATGGAACTGCGAACGTCGCGCAATCAGGGTGGTAACAATGGAGGTTCCCACGCTGCTCCCCATGTTACGCATGAAATTCACGATTCCCGCGACCGAGTTATTCTTCTCTGGCGCAATTCCGACGTAGGCTGCCAGAGTGATTGGCACGAACAGGAAGCCCAAGCCAATCACTTGCGCGATGCGCAGCCACACGGCGGCACTAAAGCTGATCAGCAGGTCAATCCGCTGCGTGGAATAATACATGGCGACAGACAGAGACAGCCAGCCGAAGGCAATGAGGAAGCGGGCCTGCACCTTGGTTGTCAGTTTACCCATGACGGGCATCTCGAATAGCAAAACGAGGCCTCCCGCGGATAGCGCCAGTCCTGCCAGTTGCGAAGTGTACCCAACGAGCGTCTGGAGAAATTGCGGCATCAGGACCAGACTGGAGAACAACATGATTCCCAACGTGAACATCATCAGGTTTGCACTGGCGAAGTTAAAGCTCTTAAACATGCGAACGTCGATAATCGGAGATTTTTGAAACCATTCCCAGATGACCAAAGAAATCAAGCATACCGTTGACACGACGATCAGTGTCGTAATGAACCGGGAACCGAACCAGTCATCTTCCTGGCCCTTGTCGAGCAGGACTTGCAACGCGCCGATGCCCAAAGCCAGCAGAGAAATGCCGATATAGTCCAATTTGACACCGGCACGCTTGAGCCGTGCTAAATACGGCGGATCGTCGACAAAGCGCCGCACGAGAAACCAGGTAATTATGCCAACGGGAAGATTAATGAAGAAAATCCAGCGCCAGGAATAGTTGAAGGTGATCCAGCCTCCCAGGGTCGGCCCAATCGTGGGCGCCATGATGGCCGTAATGCCATAGAGAGCAAAAGCCAAGCCGCGCTGCTGCGGAGGAAATGTATCCGCCAGAATCGCTTGAGCCATTGGCTGCAAACCACCACCACCTGCTCCCTGGAGAACGCGGAAAAAAAGAAGAAGTCCGAGGCTTGGAGCGATCCCGCAAAGCAGGGAACTGAACGTAAATATGCCCAGGCACGACATGAAAAAACGCTTGCGCCCCAGCGTGCCGGCCAGCCAGCCGCTAATCGGGAGAATGATGGCATTCGATACCAGATAAGAAGTCAGAACCCATGTACTTTGGTCATTGCTAGCGCCCAGACTTCCCGCGATGTAAGGAAGGGCCACGTTGGCGATGCTCGTGTCGAGCACTTCCATAAAGGCAGCCATTGCCACGACAACCGCAATCAGCCAGGGATTATATTTTGGCCGCCAAATGTCCTGATCGAGTGTTAGCGTGGCGGAACTCATTGCAGGTACACGTCCGGCACCACGTTCATGCCCGGTCGAAGCCGATGATCGTGGTTTTCTCCTGGGTCCAGAACGATCTTCACGGGAATTCTTTGGACGATTTTTACGTAGTTACCCGTGGCATTCTCGGGCGGTAACAAACTGAAAGTCGGGCCCGTCGCGCCGGCGATGCTGTCCACATGGCCTTTCAAAGTCTGGCCGGTCGAATCGACATGGATTTTGGCTCCCTGGCCAACGCGCATGTGTCGAAGCTGCGTCTCTTTGAAATTGGCGGTGACCCACACTTCATCGAGAGGTACGACGGTCAGGAGCTGCTGGCCCGGTTGAACGTTCATCCCGACAACAACCGTCTTGTTCACCTCACCAGTGACCGGCGCGACCATCTTCGTGTATTGCAGATTCAACTGCGCCTGATCGAGCAGCGCGCGCCTTTCTTCGACGTCGGCGATCGCTGCGCGGACCCGAGCTCGCGTTGAGGAAACCTGCTGGGGCCCGGTCTCCGCATATTGATGGTTGGCCTCGGCTTCCACTAAACGGCTCTGTGCCTGTTGCACGTATTGTTGTGCGGCAGATTCATTGGCTTTGGCTCCGGCAACCGCCGCCGTGCTGGCCTTGGCAGCGGCCACCGCCTGATCGTAAACCTGCTCCGCCACCTCTCGCTTATCTACCAGCAATTTGTAGCGGTGGAGATCGTCCTGTATCTTTACGTCGTTTGCCTCAGCCTGTTCCACCTGGGCATGGGAAGCGATCAGTTGCCTTTCCGCGGCAATCACTCCGGCCTTTGTGTTTTCGATGTCCGATCCCGTGGACTTCAGTTGGCTAGTCGTGTTCACGGTGGTGATCGGCACCGTAATATTCAGGGATTGGGCGGTCGCTTCGGCGCTGGCCAGATTGGCTTGAGCCTGCTTTACCGCAACTTCATAGTCGGTAGGGTCGATCTCCACCAGCACAGTCCCTTGCTGCACCCACTGGTTGTCGTCAACATTCACCTTCACTACGTAACCGGAGATTCGCGCGCTGACGGGATACAGGTGAACGTCCCCTTGCGCGTCGTCGGTAGATTCATAGCTGCTTAAGTAGCGCCAGAGGAAAAACCCGCCAACCAGCAGCACCAAAACCACAGCAAGAATCAGGATCCTTCGTCGTACTTTCGGACTCAGGTAGACCCCGCGCGCAACCTTCCTATCCTCCGGGTGTGAAACATCGGCCGTGGATTTGTTGTCTTCCCCTGGCACGGAGCGGGGTGGGTTCGATTCCGCCATGTTCATTTGTCCTTGAAGTATTCCTTGACGCCCGCCTCGGCAATGCCAAGCGCGCGAGCCAGAGAAATTTTTGCGAAGTTGTAGCTGTACAGACTTGAGATGTACTGCTCATGGGCGCTTGCGACTGCCTCCTGGGACTGCACCACTTCCACGGTGTCGGTCACGCCCGCGCTGAAGCGATCGCGCGACTGAACCAGGGTCTCTTCCGCCAAATCGATGTTGCTGCGGGCCACGTTTACCTCTTCCGCCGACGACTGCAGATTCAGCAACGCCGTGCGAATGTCGGCGTCGATTTGCGCTCGCAGATTGTCCAGGCGCTCGCGAGCCTGCTGGAGCCTGGCATCGGCTTGCAAAATGTCCGCGTGCACGATGTTGCCCTGGAAAATGGGAATCGTCAGCGTTCCGCGCACGTCGAAAACTTCCGTTGCCGTGGAGGGATGCGATCCCGCCGTGCCGTAGTCGGCATTAAAGGAAAGCGACGGGTAATAACCAGCCACCGCCGCCTTGCGAGAGAACTCCGCTGCTCGTACGTCCGTCATGGCTGCCAAATAATCGGAGCGCGCAGCATAAGCGCGTTTCAGCGCGTCGTCAATCGAGACGCCGTCGAACGGACGGTAGGGAGTTTTGTCTGTGAGATCGAACTCCTGGCCGGGAGCCAGGCCCATCACGCGCGCCACGGTCAGTTTCTGTATTGCGAAGTTGTTCTTTGCCTGAATTAGTTGTTGTTGCCGCGTCTGGAGTTCCACCTTGGCGCGCAAGCCGTCGATTTCCGGCGAAGTGCCCGCATGCACCTGGTCTGTCGCTTGATCAAATAGTGCCTTGGCCGTTTCTACTTGTGCTTGCGCCGTCTGGATGCGGGCCTCGTCAGCGATAGCCTGCAAATACACATAGCCTACGGCAAGCACCACGAGGTCGCGGGCGTCTTTGAAGGTGTATTCGGCCGATTTGAGGCTTTGTGTGGACGCGCGCGTATTGTTGATCAGTTTCGAATCAAACAGAGACTGCGTTACATTCAAACGCGCGTCAAAATAAGAAAAAGGGCCTATCGATGTCGGGATAACCAGTCCAGAAATACTTGCAAAGCCCAGTTCAGCCAGGTTGATTTGCGAGTCTGCCACATATGGAGTGGCCGTGACGTGCGGCAGCAGCGCGCTCAGCTGTTCCCAACGCTGTCCCCGAGCGGAACGAATATTCGCGTCCGAAAGCAGAAGACCCAGATTCGTTTTCAATCCGCGATCGATCGCTTCTTGCAGGGATAGCGGCAAAACTCCAGGAACCAATTTTGCCGGGGTGCTTCCCGCGAAGGGGCTTACGCCCAGTGTTCCGGGAATGGGTTCGCCCGGCGTGCTCGCTGGTGCTGCCGATGTTTGCGCGAAGGTTATGGCTGGTCCACATAACAGAAATGAAGCTATCAGGAATGTGCACCCACGACTGTGATGGAATATCAAGGGAGCGCCCCCTTCGTTGGACTTGGTTTTGGCGTGTTGGCGCGAACCGCTCTAACTTATACCAAATCTAGACGATTGGACGGCGCAGGAAGTTTTATAGAATAATGCCGCAATGCAAGGTTAACCCTGGGCGGAACGAGCCAATTATTGCTGCATTTCGTCCCGCTCAATTTTTCGCTTCATGGCCTCCGACCGAGCGCGTCCATACACATAGTGAGCGATTTGCATTCACAGAATTTCTACAATCTCGCAATATGTCTCTATAGAAGTTTTCAGCAGGAAATTGTCTTGTGAAACGCAAAGATCCAATCGCGACGAGAGACGCTCGACTTATCCCATCTGGTTCGTTATCCCAATTGGCGGAAGAAGCCAAACACTACCGCAATTGCGACCTGTGGCGTAATGCAACGCAAACCGTTTTCGGTGAAGGCAGCGCTCGCCATCGGAAGATCATGCTCATTGGAGAACAGCCTGGAAACGAAGAAGACAAACAGGGAAAAGCATTTGTCGGCCCGGCCGGACAGCGGATGGACCGATTGCTTGCCGAAGCAGGCGTCGATCGAAAAAAGGTTTATGTTGCCAACGCGGTGAAGCACAGCCCAGGCATTTTCTCGGGCGCACTTTTCGTGTCACGCAACACCGTGGCGAATTTTTGGAATCATCCCTGGCGCCGCTCGTGATGGCCACCGTTCATCCATCCTCCATCCCGAGAGCCCCCGATGAAGAAACCCGCCATCAGCAGGAAGGGGAGTTTGTCCGCGATATGTCCCGCATCGCAAAACTCAAAATCGATCGATTCCCGGGGATTTGACAAGACCGCGGCGCGGCATTATTCTGTCTGTCGAAAGGCGAACAAAAAGCGAAAAATGAGCAAAATCTCCACTGCCGCTTCCTTCCCCAATTCCCCAGAGTTCGCTCGCGGCCTCGGTGGTTTTCGCCATCGCGTCCCCACCCAACTTCTATCTATCGGGATTTCTGAGTTGGACACCCTTTTGGCTGGGGGGGTTCCTCGTGGTTCACTCGTTGAACTCTGCGGTTCCGCTTCCTCCGGACGGACCAGCATCTGTTTCTCTCTTCTGGCCGCCGCCACGAAACGCCAGGAAGCTTGTGCCTATGTGGATGTCTCTGATTCTCTTGACCCCCTGTCTCTCGCTTCAACAGGAGTCGATTTGACCAGGCTCCTCTGGATTCGATGCGGCCTTCCGGACTCCAGCAATGTGCCCAAACAGAATCAATTGTCGCCTCTCTCGTTCTCCTCGAACAACGGCCAACCTACCACGAGGAACGCCCCGCGAAAATCGAACCGAACTCAAACCTGGACGCACCCACGCGACCAGATTCGTGGCATAGAGTCAGCACTGCCTTCCATCATGCACCACACCGAAGACACAAAGATCGAAACGAAGGGATTTAAGACTCCACCGGTAGTGTTGTCTTTTCCCAAATCAAGCGGTACGCCATCAATCACTAGCCGTGGCAGCAACACACTCGGTAAGGGAAACGCTGTGTTCAGCTGTAAACCTTGGAAACGACTGGAACAAGCGTTGAAGGCAACCGACCTCCTTCTCCACAGCGGCGGTTGGGGCATTGTCATCTTTGATTTAGGAAACATTCCCTGGACAGACGCTCGCCGCATTGAACTCAGCACGTGGTTCCGCTTTCGCAAAACCATAGCAAACACGCCAACGATACTGGTGCTGTTGGTGGAAGAGTCTTGCGCCAAAAGCTGTTCTTCCCTGGTCCTTCATTGCCAGCGTAAAAACGAAAATTGGAGTCGTCTCAATTCACAAGATCGATCCTCCGGAATTGTCACTCTTGATGGGTTTCAGATCGAGGGAAAGATTCTTTCTTCCAGGATCGGCTTACAGCCGATGGATTCGGCTCTATGGACGACGAACACCTTATGGATTGACAGTTTCTAGCTTTTTATCCGCTCTCGTTCCTCCGCCTTTCCTCTTCTCACGAGTCAGGGGGCCACGTGGTTTTTGGATGCATCTTCATTCCCGATTTTTCTGTCCAGGCGGTAGTTCGCCAGGAGCCGGATCTTTGCGGCAAACCTGTCGCAATCCTTCAAGGCGCCACGCCTCTTACAAAAGTGTTTGCTGTCAACCAGGCCGCAAAAGATCTGGGAGCTGAAGTGAGCATGACGAAGCTCCAAGCTGAATGCTGTGGCCAAATTGAATGGCGTTGGCGTTCGCTATCGCAAGAGGCTTCAGCGCAGGCCGCGTTGTTCGACTGCGCCTACACGGTTTCTCCCCGCATCGAACAAGCACGAAACGGCAATGAAGCCGATTTTTTCGATTGTGTGGTTCTGGACCTTTCGGGCTGCGAAAGACTGTTCGGCTCTCCCCAGAAAATTGCCGAACACTTGAAAAGGATGGCCGCCGAAGTGGGCCTCGAACCGAATATTGCCATCGCTGGGAACCCGCAAGTGGCCGTATCTGCTGCCCGTGGTTTTTCGGGAATAACGCTGATTCCCTCTGGAAGCGAAGCCGCTTACATCGGCGGCCTGCCCTTGTCTTCACTCACCCTACCGCTGGAATTGCGCGAAACTCTCGGACGCTGGGGCATCCACACTTGCGCCGAATTCGCCGCACTTCCGGAAATCGCCGTAATCGAACGGACTGGGCAGGAAGGGAGGAGATGGCAACAACTTTGCCGGGGCGGTGATCCTACTCCGCTCATACCCAAGGAACCCCGGGCTCAATTCGAAGAATGCATGGACTTGGATTTCCCCATCGATCTTCTCGAACCGCTCCTTTTCGTTCTGAATCGGCTGATCGACCAGCTATGCATCCGGCTTCGCATGCACGTTCTTGCAACAACTGAACTCAAAGTCACATTGACCCTGCAGCCAGAGACCTTATCCAAGAAGGAACCGCTTCTTCACATTCGCACCCTGCGTCTCCCCGCGCCCGTAAGCGAAAGCAAATTTCTCCTCAAACTCCTTCAATTGGATTTGCAAGCCCACCCTCCCAATTCTCCTGTTATCGCTGTCAATCTTTCGGCAATTCCAACCCGCCCGCGTACAAGGCAGCTCGGGTTGTTTCTTCCCTTGGACCCTGAACCCGAAGCCCTGGAAATCACTTTAGCGCGGATTAAAAGTGTGGTTGGCGAAGGCCGCGTTGGATCTCCTGCTTTGCTCGATTCGCATCGGCCATGCGCTTTTAGGCAGGATCATTTTGTTTTGCCTGATCCTTTCCTAAACAATTTTTCAATTGATCGTCCCCCAAAAACCGCTCTGCGTATTTACCGCCCGCCACTTCCTGCTACCGTGCAATTACAAAATGAACGGCCACTCAGTATCAGCTTCGAAAACAGCCAAAAACCCGTTCTCGCTTTTGCAGGACCTTCAAGAACCTCGGGCGAATGGTGGTCTGAAACTCCTTGGGGCCGTGACGAATGGGATGTGCTGGTTCCTGTCGCCCGCCTTGAAGCTCAGCCCGAGAACTCTTTTCGTGATCGTCCAGTTAAAGAAAAACAGACAGCTTTATACCGCATCTATAGAGATCTCCATACGAACCATTGGTTTGTCGAAGGTATCCACGACTAATGTATGTCGAACTCCATTCTTGTTCGGCTTTCAGCTTTCTGGACGGTGCCTCCCTGCCGGAAGAAGTGGCCGAAGGCGCTGCACAATTCGGTATGCGTGCCATCGCTTTGCTCGATCGTGACGGCGTCTACGGTTCACCTCGCTTTCATTTGGCAGCCGACAAGCTGGGCATTGGCGCTCATATCGGCTCGGAAATTTCCTGTGCCGATTTTAGCAATCAAGCCGGATTTCCTTCCTGGATTCCAAACCAGCTCCCTACCCGGCCCGTTCGCCTTCCGCTCCTCGTGGAAAGTCGAACCGGCTACCAAAACCTGTGCCGCCTGATCACTTGCTACAAAATGCGAGAAAAGGAAAAGGGCACGGGCACTGCGACCGTCAACGAAATCGCGGAGCATGCGGGAGGACTGGTGTGTCTCACGGGCGGTGAAGAAGGAGTGCTTGCTTCCGCTCTCGCTCGTGGTGGTTACGAAGATGCACTTCGAAGCACAAAAAAGCTCGTCGAACTATTTGGACCGAAAAATGTCTACATTGAACTGCAACGCCACTTCGACCCGCGGCAAGAAAAACGCAATCAAGCCGCAGTCCGAATCGCCCGAAATTTGAATCTTCCCATTCTCGCCACTAACGGTGTCCGTTATGTCCGCACCGAGGATCGCGAGATCCTCGATGTATTCACATGCGTTCGGAATCATTGCAAACTCGCGGCCGCCGGTCGCCTCTTACAAAAAAATGAGGAACGCCATCTCCGCTCCCCCGAAGAAATGACTCGCCTGTTTTCCGACCTACCCCAGGCTATTGCAAATACGTTGGAACTTTCCGCTCGCCTGGAATACACCTTGGCTGATTTGGGCTATGAGTTCCCCAGGTACCCAATCCCTCCCAACGAAACCATGGACTCGTTCTTGAGAAAGCGCACCCTGGAAGGCTTTCAAGAACGTTATGGGTCGAAAAACGATCCTGAACTTTTTGAAAAAGCCTCCAGGCAAGTAGAAAAGGAACTGCAGCTAATCGAAAAACTGAGCCTCGCCGGTTATTTCCTGATCGTGTGGGACATCGTGAGTTTTTGCCGCACACAGGGAATCCTCGTGCAAGGCCGCGGATCGGCGGCAAACAGCGCGGTGTGTTATTCCCTTCGCATCACCTCCGTCGATCCTGTCGGCATGGAACTGCTCTTCGAACGTTTCCTTTCCGAAAAAAGGGACGATTGGCCCGACATCGATCTCGACCTCCCCAGCGGCGACCAGCGGGAAAAAGCAATTCAGTACGTCTACGAGCGCTATGGCAGACTCGGTGCTGCGATGACCGCCAACGTGATTACCTACCGCGGCCGTTCCGCCTCTCGAGAAGTTGGCAAAGCGCTTGGCTTTGATGCTGAAACGATCGACCGTTTATCCAGCCTGGCCGGCCAATTCGAATGGCGCGGCCCGGAAGACAATTGGCAAAGCTATTTCGAGCATGCCGGATTCGACACGAATCATTTTCTGATCAAAAAATATCTACAGCTCTGCGATCGCATTCAGGACTTGCCTCGCCATCTCGGCCAACATTCCGGGGGCATGGTGATTTGCCAGGGCCAGCTCGATTCCGTGGTTCCTTTGGAGCCCGCTACCATGCCAGGCCGCGTCGTCGTTCAGTGGGACAAGGATGATTGCGCTGACATGGGCATCGTTAAAGTCGATCTCCTCGGTCTCGGCATGATGGCTGTGCTCGAGGACTGCCTTCAACTTATCCCCAGGCACTACGGAAAGTCCATCGACCTCGCCCAACTCCCCGCCGACGATCCTCTTGTCTACGGAACTCTGCGTCGCGCCGATACCGTCGGTATGTTTCAAGTCGAAAGCCGTGCTCAAATGGCTTCTCTTCCTCGCAATGCGCCGGCAAAGTTTTACGATCTCGTCGTGCAAGTCGCCATCATTCGTCCCGGGCCCATTGTCGGCAAAATGATGAACCCGTATATGCGGCGGCGTCAGGGAAAGGAACCGGTCCACTATGCTCATGCCTCTCTCGAGCCAATACTCAAAAGAACTCTCGGTGTTCCACTTTTTCAGGAGCAACTCCTTCGCATGGCTATGGTCGCCGCCGATTTTTCCGGCGGTGAAGCCGAAGAACTTCGCCGGGCCATGGGTTTCAAACGCTCGGAGAGCCGCATGCGGCAGATCGAGGAGAAACTACGCATCGGCATGGAGCGAAACGGAATCAATGCGCAAATTCAGGAAGAAATCATTACGCAGGTTACGTCTTTCGCGCGCTATGGCTTTCCCGAATCCCACGCCGCTAGTTTCGCCTTGCTCGCCTATGCTAGCGCCTATTTGAAATGCCACTATCTTGCCGCTTTCACTGCCGCTTTGTTGAACAATCAACCGATGGGCTTCTATAGCCCCGCTACCCTCGTCAAAGACGCGCAACGCCACGGTTTGCGAGTCAAAGCGATTGATGTTCTTCAATCTGATTGGTTTTGCACCCTTGAAACCACCACGAATAAAGATGGGAAGGACATTCCGTGCCTTCGCGTCGGTCTCCGCTACGTTCGAGGCCTCCGGCAGAAAGCTTCCGAGGCCATCGTGCAAGCAAGAACAATCCGGCCATTTTCCGCCATCGCCGATCTGGTGCAACGTGTACCCGAATTACAGAAGTCCGAGCTGGAAAGTTTGAGCGAAATCGGCGCTCTGAATTCGCTCGGCAAATCCATTCATCGCCGTGCCGCTCTCTGGCAGGTCGCCCGCGCCACACGCTCCGCGGGACCGTTGCTCGATTTCATTCCTGATGATTCCGAACCGTCGCCACTCCCGCAGATGAACGACGAAGAACGCCTGGTTGCCGATTTTCATGGGTCAGGACTCACTCCAGGTCCTCACCCCATGGCCTATTGTCGCAACACGCTTACTTCCCTTAACGTAAAACGCGCTTCTGACCTTCGGCGCATCCCCGATGGCGCACGCACTGCTGTGGCCGGATGCGTCATCGCGCGGCAGCGTCCCGGCACAGCCAAAGGCTTCGTTTTTATCAGTTTGGAAGACGAGACAGGAATTGCCAACGTAATCATTCATCCGAAGTTATATGAAAAATACCGGCTGGTCATCAATCGCGAGAAATTCCTAAGCGTGGAAGGCATTCTTCAGAATCAGGAAGCCGTAATTTCCATCAAAGCATCGCACATTTCGCCAGTGTCTATCTCTGCGGCTGAAATTCAGTCTCACGACTACCGTTAACGCCCGCTTCAGCTTTCCAGTTTGAAAATCCGCTCCATCAGAAGCCATTTCTCGCCCGGCTTCGCTTCCGGCAACGCTTTCTGAAACTTCCACATCAGTTTTTCCCATTCCTGAACCTTCGGGTTCTTTGCATCCTCCTGTGCTTTCCTTTCAAACGAAAAATCCACCTCTACTTCCATAATCATGAGCATTCGTGTTCCCAGAACATAGATTTCCATGTCCACGATTCCCACGCGTTTGATGCTCTCGGTAATTTCCGGCCAGATTTTCTCGTGATGACGTTTATACTCCGCTATCAACTTCGGGTCGTCCTTGAGATCTAACGCCAAGCAGTAACGTCTGCCCATTCCATTACTCCCTGATTGCCAAAGGACAGCAGAAAGTGCCGCTCGATCAGAGAAACAATCGCTGTCCACTTACTAGTCTAGGACGCAACGTTCACCCTATGTGAGCGCCCGGTCCAGATGTGTGTAGCCCGCGTCCACAAAAATATGCTGGCCGGTGATGTGGCTGGCTCTTTCAGATAGCAGAAACAGAACCATGTCGGCGATCTCTTCGGGCTTGGTCATCCGTTTCCCTAATGGAATCTTCGATACGATTTTGGCCAGCTTTTCCTCGGGATTCGGAAAGCCGGATACCCATTGCTGGTACAGTGGCGTGTCCACCTCCGCGGGGATCACCGCATTCACGCGAATTCCCATCGGCAGGAGTTCCGCGGCCCATTCGCGCGTGAGCCCTAAAATCGCGGCTTTGGCTGCAACATAGCCGGAGGTTCCACCTTGTCCCGTAACCGCCGTCTTGGAGCTGATGTTCACGATCGACCCGTGCGCCTTCATCAGCGCCGGCAATGCGTTGTGCGCCATCGAGTAGTAGTGCACCAGATTCAGCTCCAGCGAAGCGACAAACTTTTCAACGGTACCGTGCTCCAGGCTTACGTTGTCGTTGGCGCCGACGTTGTTCACAAGAGCATCGAGCCGGCCAAATTGTTTTAGTGTCTGCTCGACGGCCTTGCTGCAACTTTGCGGCGCGGTGATCTCTCCGGAGATGAACATGCTCTCCGAACCAGCGCTGTGCAAAGTCGAGTGCAATTTCTCCCCCGCTTCCACATCGCGATCCAGGAAAACGGGAATCGCCCCTTCCACCGCGGTGGCGCGCGCGATCGCCGCGCCGATTCCCTTGGCGCCCCCGGTAACAAGAACAACTTTTCCCTTCAGATTCAGGTTCATAGTCAGCCGCGCAGGTTGAAGAAACCACCGTCCAACGGATAATCCACCCCGGTAATAAACGATGCTTCATCGGAGCAGAGAAACAATGCCAGCGCCGCCACCTCTTCTGGTTTTCCCATACGCCCAACGGGTTGTGACTTCGCCAGTCTTTCGTACATTTCCTTTTCCCGCCCGGGATAATTCTTTTTCAAATAATCATCAACAAAGGGTGTGTGCACACGCGCCGGTGAAATACAGTTGCAACGAATGTTGTAGGAAATGTAGTCCTTGGCCACGGAGTACGTCATGGCCACTGCGGCGCCTTTGCTCATCGAGTAAGCAAAACGGTCGGCAAGCGCGGCGGACCCGGCGATGGAAGCCATATTCAGAATCACTCCTCCCCCGTTTTCCTTCATATGCCCGATGCACACGTGAATGCCGTTGTAGATGCCCTTCACATTGACGCGAAAGACCCGATTGAAATCTTCCTCGGTCGTGCTCTCCACCGTTCCTATATGAGAAACGCCCGCATTATTCACAAGGATGGAGACTTTGTCCTTGGCAAAAATCTGCTGAAACGTTTCTTGAACTTGCGCTTGGTCCGCGACATCGCAGGCATGCCCGCTGGCTGTTCCTCCGTTGTCCAAAACTCTCTTGACCGTCTCTTCCGCTTGCCTCAGGTTGACGTCTACAATTCGAACTGTGGCTCCGTTGGCCGCAAACCGCAAAGCGATCGCCTGCCCGATGCCGCTTCCGCCCCCGGTGACGACTGCCACCTTACCGTCCAGACGAAAGTTTTCCGCGCTCTCCCGCACATTTGTCAAAGGGATACGCCTCCGTCCCGTTTCAACGAAACAGTGTATTCGCAAACGCACTTGTAAGACAGAGACGGTTCTTCGTTCCGCTACCGTTTGCCTCATCTTGCCCGCAGCCGCCAAAACGCAGCAGCGTTTTCGCCAAGGAAGGCCTCACGCTCTTTCACATCGCATCTGTCCAGGTATTGCCTAACGACGTTCATCGCCCGCTTGTAGGACGCCGCGCAGAGGCACACCGGCCAATCCGACCCGATCATCAATCGGTCCGGACCGAAGCATCCGAAGGCCACATCGAGATAGGGCCAAATATCCTCCGGCGTCCACGCTTCCCAGCCGGCTTCCGTAACCAGGCCCGAGAGCTTCGCATAAACATTGGGAAACGATGCCAGCTCCCGGATTCCGCGTGCCCAACCATCGATCGCCCCGCTCTTGATCGGCGGTTTCGCCAGGTGATCTAGCACGAACCGCTGGCGCGGAAATCTTCTGACGAATTCCGCCGCGGCTGGGAGATGTTTGGGATAAATCAAGATGTCGTAAGCAAGATCGAATTCTTCCAGCACCGAAATGCCGCGCAGAAAATCGGGCCTCAGCAAGAAACCATCGGGTTCGCTCTGGACAATATGGCGAATCCCCACAAGTTTTGGCTTTCCAGCGAAGGATTCCAGTTGCGTACGCAGTTCGGGCGAGCACAGGTCCACCCAGCCAACGACTCCGAGGATGAAGGGATTCGCGTCCGCCAACTTCAGCAGCCACTGCGTTTCCTCCATTGTCTGCCGAACCTGAACGACAACACTGCCCTGAAATCCATTGTCCTCGAGTAGCGGCTGTAAGTCGGCGGGTAGAAAATCCCGGCGGATTGGGGCCATCGTGTTATCGATCCAGCTGTACTCTTGAGGGCTGTACTGCCAGAAATGTTGATGAGCGTCGATATGCATCGCCAGTTTTCTTTTTCAGATTCGCGAGAGCCGACAATACCAAGAGCCGCAGCAGTTTGCACTTCCGATTTTTGTTGTTTACTGTTGCCTTCGCGCTTTGTTGACCGGGAAGCAATGCACTTGTGTGAATGTCCCTCGGAGGGCAAATGACGAAAGCTTGGTTCTTAACGTTGGTCGCGATCTTTTACCTCAATTCCTGGCTGCCAACGGTCGCCATTGGTGACGAGATTCCCAAGATTGCGTGGAAAAGACCTCTTGGAGCGCCACTTCCGAATCCCGGTAAACGCAAGAACAATTCCGACATCGATGACGGCTACTGGCAAGGCGCGCCCGTCGGCGGCTTTGGCGCGGGTACTTTCTCGCGGACGTATCGCGGCGATTTTGCCAGGTGGCACATCAAGAGCGGCGTTCACAAGTACGCGCCGATCTACGCAAACCAATTTGCGATGTTCCAGCAAGTTGAGGGCGAACCGTCGGGAACAGCCCGTGTACTGATGACGGATCATCCGAAGAACGAGGAACTATCGAGCTGGGCGTGGGATTATCCAACTGGCGCGGGCGAATATGCCGCGCTCTATCCCAAGTCCTGGTTTGACTATAAGTGGGAGAAATTTCCAGCTCATGTGGTCCTGGAGCAATTCTCGCCCATTTTGCCCGACAACTATCGCGAGTCTAGCTACCCGGTCGCGGTCTATCGTTGGCATGCGGAAAATCAAACCAATCGCACCATCACGGTATCCGTGCTTCTTTCGTGGACCAACATGGACGGATGGTTTCGCACCTACACGCATGATTTTCAAGGCGCGCTTAATCAGGGCAACCATAACGATTTTCGAACGGAATCGGGAGACCAACAGCAAACAATGAAAGGCATCGTATTTGGCCGCAACCGTGCCAAGAACGAGGGGAATGAATGGGACGGCGAGTTTACAATCGCGGCGTTGGAATCCCCAGGCGTGGAAGTTACTTATCAGACAGAATTCCTTGCCGATGGTGACGGCAAAGCTGTCTGGTCGCCGTTTTCCAAAGATGGCAGGTTATCGAACAGCGCGACGAGTTGGGTAAGCGCCAGTGAAAAACTGGGCGGAGCCATCGCTGTCCGTTTCACTCTGCGGCCGGGTGAAAAGAAAATTATTCCCATGTCGATTGCCTGGGATTTTCCTATCGTGGAATTTGGCCAGGGACGGAGGTGGAAGCGGCGCTACACCGATGACTACGGCACAAGCGGTCGAAATTCATGGGCCATCGCTCGTGATGGTTTATTCCACGCCAACGAATGGAGCCAAGCCATCGATGCCTGGCAAGCTCCTTATATAAAGGACGACAGTAAACCTGCGTGGTATCGCGGCATGCTTTTTAATGAGCTATACACGCTCAGCGATGGCGGCACGTTTTGGGGCCGTGAAGTCGGATCCGATCCCCAGGCCCCGGCGACATTCGCTCTTTTGGAATGCTTTGATTACGCCTATTACGCGACATCTGATGTGCGATTCTATGCTTCCATGCCGCTGCTAAAGTTCTGGCCGGCTATCGACAAGCAGGTGCTCCGCGAATTTGCTGCAACAGTTCCGCGCGAGTACCCCGAACTCGGCCTGTGGGTGTGGAAGACCCAGCAAACCGGCCTGCCCGTGCTGCACAAGCGCAAAAAAATGGGCGCCGTGCCCCATGACTTGGGTGTTCCGGAAGGCGACCCGTTCATCTCCGTGAATGAACCCGGCTGGCAGGACACCAATGATTGGAAAGACTTGAACTCCAAATTCGTCTTGATGGTTTATCGCGATTTTGTGCTCACGGGAAGGCAAGATAAGGCTTTCCTGCGCGAGATGTGGCCGGCTGTGCAAGCGGCGATCACTTACTTGCAGCAGTTCGACCATGGCGGCGGCATTCCTGAAAACAGCGGTTACCCTGACCAGACTTACGATTCCTGGGTTGTGCGCGGAGTCAGCGCTTATTGCGGAGGACTATGGCTCGCGGCCTTGCGCGCTTCTGAAGAAACGGCCATGGAACTTGGCGAAGCAATCGCCGCGGAACAATATCACGCCCTTTTTCTAAAAGCGCAGAAAACCTATATCGACAAACTCTGGAACGGTGAATATTTCCGCTACGACATGGAAAGCGAATACCGCGACGCCATTCAAGCCGATCAGTTGGCCGGGCAGTGGTATGCGAATATGACCGGCTTGGGCGATTTGCTTCCTTTGCAGATGCAACATTCTGCCCTAATGAAGATCTACGCAAACAACGTGATGAAATTCGGTAACGGTGAAATGGGTGCCGCGAATGGCATGAATGCAGACGGCACCATCATGCGTGGCAACGAACAAGGTGAAGAAGTCTGGGTCGGAACATCATTTGGTTTTGCCGCGCTCTTGCTGAGTGAGGGATTTAAGGAGCAAGCGTATCACACCGCCTGGGGCCTGTATCACGTCATCTACGAGAGCAAAGGGTATTGGTTTCGCACCCCGGAAGCTTGGGACGATTCCGGAAATTTTCGAGCCTCGATGTATATGCGACCCGCAGCGATATGGGCCATGGAAATGGCTACGCCCGCCGGCAGATAGTGCCGCAAGCGATCTGTCACGACGGAAGGCCAAGGCGCGGATTATTCGAAAATGCCGTAACATGATGGCCGTCCACTCCGGCTAGGGAAATCTGCGTCGGTGACTGCACAGTGAAAAAAGAACCAGTCTTGGTTGCCAGGCCTCCTCTACTACGCCAAACGAATGCGCACCTTTTGCTTAGGCTTCTCCGCGAAACGGGTCCGTGCTCAAAGGCTGACTTGGTCCGAGCATCGGGCTTGAGCGCGCCTACAGTAACGAATGTCATCGCTAACCTCTCCGAGGCAGGGCTCGTCGAGCCAATTGGCGAAGGAGATTCAACCGGTGGCAGACCGCCAGACATCATTCGTTTCCGGGCGGAACGAGGCTGCGTGGTTGGCGTTGAAATCGGCCCAGACGCTCTTCGTTTTCTGCTTGCGGACCTCGACGGCCACGAGCTTGGGCGAGCGAAAGCCATGCTCGCTTGGCAGTCGTCAAAACCGGCCACAGTTTGCTCTCAGATCGCGAGGGAACTACGGAACCTGCTAAAGAAACACAAACTGGCGGAGGATCAATTGCTCGGACTTGTGGTTGGGGTTCCCGCGATTGTAAACGTGAAGGAAGGAGTCGTTTTTTCGCTCAGTGTGTTAAAAGGATGGAGCGATGTTCCGCTGGGATCCATGCTGCGAGAGGAGTTCGACTGTCAGGTGATCGTGGAGAATGACACCAATCTCGCGGCGCAGGGGGAATACTATCGCGGTGGGGCCCAGGGCCAGGGCAATTTTGTTTACATCATTATCGGCGAGGGCGTAGGAGCCGGCATTTTCCTCGATGGCAACATCTACCGCGGCTCGCAATGGTCAGCCGGGGAGATCGGCTATCTCCGCGTGCCCCATGTCTCAAGAGAAAATCCCACCATTCATGGCTACGGACGGCTGGAGAAGGTATTGGGCGCGCCGGGAATCCTGCGCAGTTGGCGCGCGAGTCGCAAGCGAAACCGCACGCAACCAAAAGTGACCAACGCAGCCGAAGTATTCGATCTTGCTGCAGCCGGAAATGCTCAAGCAAAGAAAATACTTCAGCAGCGCGCCACGATTCTGTCCGACATCATTCTGGATCTCGCCCTGATCCTGAATCCCAGCATGATTTTGATTGGCGGCATAGTAGGCAGCCATCCCCGCCTGCTCCAGGAAGTCCGGGCACTGTTGAAGGACAGTGAAATTGCGCGTGTCCGCGTTGGGCCGGGCGCTCTGGGGTCTTCCGCCGTGTTGTGGGGAGCCGTCTTTACCGCAATGCAGTCCGCGGTACTGGCTTTGATCCAGCCCGCCGACTGATTGTGGTCCGCCAAGTTCCCTCGAGTTGTTCGGCCTGCCTCGGCTTCAATTGACGGACTTTCTAAAGAGAGATAAGTTAGTATCGATCCTCCTCGGTATGAGCCATGGCCAAGCACAATAATCCTTCGCGTAGCACCGCCAAGGGGTCACACCGGGCCGTCTCCATCCAGAGCATTGATGCCTGCAACCTGCTGCGAATCTTGCGCGAACACAACGTGAAATCCCTCCGAGAGTTGCAGCAGCTTTCCGGCCTTTCCTCTTCCAGACTTTCGTCGGCTTCGGCATTGCTTCAGGCCAAACGCTTGATCGAACCCTTTTCCCGCCGTCGGAAAGCGCGTGGCTGGTTCGTTTGCCCGCGTGTTAATCCAAATTATGGGTACGTAGTTGGTGTCGACATTGGTGGAACTAACTTGCGGGTCGCCCTGGCCGATATGAAGGGCTCCATACGTGGCAAGTGGAGCGCTACCACAAAAGGTAGTGCATCGGCCGAAATGGTCGTTGCTCAAATATCCAAAGGTGTCGACCATTTGCTCCGGGAAACTGCGACCCCTCGCGGTTCTCTGCGTGCCATTGCCGCTGGGGCGCCCGGCGTTACCGATCGCGACGCCGGGATTGTGCTTGCAACATCGTACTTGAAAGGTTGGAAGGATGTTCCTCTTGCCCAGCTGCTGCAATCGAAGTTACGCATTCCCGCTGTTGTGGAAAACGATGTGAAATTAGCGGCCATCGGAGAAAACTGGGCAGGAGCGGCGCGCGGCATCCGAAATTTTGTTTTTCTCGCCATCGGCACCGGTATCGCCGCTGGAATCTTCGTGAACGGGCAATTGGTCCACGGTCCGGATTGGGTCGCGGGAGAAGTTGGCTACATGATCGTGCCGGGTACTCCGGACGTGCCGGCTAGCGAAGGCATGCCCGGAGCACTGGAGAGCATGATCGGTGGAGAGGGATTAAAGCAGCAGTGGCTGCGTGCCCGGGGAAACAAGCGCTCCAACGGAAGGAGAGATCTGAGCGCGACCGGAATTTTCTATCAAGCTTTGGCCGGCGATCGCCTCGCGAAAAACATTCTTGAAGATTCAGCGAGAATCTTGGCCCATGCGATATATAACATTTCCACGGTGCTGAATTGCTCGCTTTTTGTACTCGGTGGCGGAGTCGGCATGAGCGGGCCGCTTCTCGCGGCTGCACGAAAATTTCTAGAACCATATACCCAGCCTTCTCGGCCGAATTTGATGACCAGCGCACTTGGTCAGGATGCCCAGTTGATCGGAGCCATTCGATTGGCGTTGGATAAAGCAGAGTCCGAAATCGATTTGAACTTATCGCGCGCGCAATAATTTCTGTTTGAACCATATTAGCTCACAGGTACGCTTGAGCTTTGCTCATGAGTACTGATGCTCTCGAGCTCGCGGCCGCAAGTCTCCGGCACGGCGAAGCGAACGAAAATGATCGTCGCGATGCTTAGCACTCCATAGATTGCAAAAGTGGTAGCGCTTCCCACGCCCTTAATCAGGGACAGGAACGTCAACGACACCGCAAAATTGGAAATCCCCGAAAATAGCGTTGCCACCGCCACGCCTCTTCCTCGCACACGCAGCGGAAACACCTCGGACACCAGGATCCACGCGATGGCCCCCAAACTAAATGCGAAGCATGCGATGTATAGCACGAGACAAGCAATCGCAATTACCCCAAGACTTGTGCCCAGCGCTGCCTGATGGCTGAATCCATAAGCAAGCGCGAATAGCGCGATCGTCATCCCGCCAACGCCAACGTAGAGCAGTGGTTTGCGTCCGACTCGGTCGACCAGCAGTATCCCCACGACAGTCGCAATCACATTCACTATTGCAATCAACAGCGTCGCAAGAATGGAATTGGAGTGCGAAGCGATGCCGGCAAGTTCGAAGATTTGTGGCCCATAATAAATGATCGTGTTGATGCCAGTAACCTGCTGCAACACAGTCATTCCCACCGCAATGAAGACCGAGCCTCGCACGGCGGGAGTCAGCAACGCCCGCCAACTCTGTTCCATCGGAGTTTTCAAGCCTTCACGTATGTCCGACAGAAATTGCCGCGCCCCGCAGGCGTCGGTGTAGCTCAGAAGGACGGCCTCGGCATCCTTTTCTCGGGAATGAGCGAAAAGCCAGCGTGGACTCTCAGGCACGGTCAAAATTACACCGAGGAAGAACAGCGTGGGCACGGCAGCGATGGCAAACATAAGCCGCCAGGCTTCCTGTGTTGCAAGCCAATAGCCCACAAGGTCAGCAAGCGCAATGCCAACCGTCAACGCGAACTGATACAGTCCGATCAGCATGCCCCGCGATTGCGGCGGCGCCAATTCAGAAACGTAAACCGGCGCAGTAACCGACGTGAAACCGATCCCGATACCAAGAATGGCGCGCGCCACGATAAGCGTTGCCACGTTCGGCGAAAGCGGCGCAAGCACCGAGCCCACGATGAAAATCGCGCCTGCCCACACCAGCGTGGCCCTTCGGCCTATTCGGTCGGCGACCGCCCCTCCAACCATCGCTCCTACCATGGCGCCGACAAGCACAATGCTGACGACCAGTTCTTCCATCTCTGTCGAGAGGGCAAAGCTGTGCCGGACAAATATGATGGCGGCAGCGATGATGCCCATGTCATAGCCGTACAAAACGCCGCCAAGCGCTGCGATGAAAGAGACCCGAGCGAGAAATCCGTGGTCTACAACTGGCTTTTGCGAGGACAGCGAATCCGGCATGGGCTCACCCGGGCATCATGATAACGTAATCTTTGTTATGATTCATGAAAAAGACCTGTTTTAAGTTTCCGTTCCCGCGGTGCGCTTTTCATGCGGCGGAAGCGCTTCAGTTTCAGGGAGTGTTATGGAAGACACGCGCAAAGAACCAAACTGGATTGCCGGAATTAAACCGCCCGCCGAAGTGCTGGCGATGAGTATGACAGAGATTTACGAAAGAGAATGCCGCGAGCAACCCCGACGGCTTGCCGATCTACTGCATGCTTACAGCGAGGACGAATCGATCCTTGCAGAGATGAACAAGCTGGAGCAGATTGCCCTTACTCCCGGGCCAATTCTGTTCATTGGCATGGGCGCTTCCTACTGTTCTTCGATTGCGGGTTCGGGCTGGATGCAATCCCGTGGAAGGTCTTCGTTCTTTGTAGATGCGGGGGAATGGTTGCACTACTCGAGCAAAGTATGGACTCAGGTTGGGGGCTCCATTCTTACAACCGCTTCGGGAGAAAGCGCGGAACTTGTGCAACTCTGCCGTCAGGAACGGGGGAAACCACTCGCACTTCTTTGCAACAATCCCAAAAGTCCTTGCTGGTCGCTGACCGAACAAAGACTGCCGATGCTGGCGGGACCTGAATATGGAAATGCCACGAAAACCTACACGAATGCCACGGCTGGCAGCATCGTGCTTGCCTCGCATATCACCGGGCATGCCTGGAAGACGAGTGCGGCTCAGATGCTTGAGGTCTACGCTGAATCTCTCGAGAAAGCTTTCAGTCTCCGCAGGGAGTTGGAACAATTCTGCGAAGGTGCCGCGAACATCGAACTTGTAGGCCGTGGGCCGGCCTATGGTGCCGCGATCATGGGCGCCCTGTGCATTCGCGAGATGACGGGAAAGCGCGCTGCCGCTCATTCGGGCGCAGGTTTCCGGCATGGGCCCATACTCGATGTCAACGAGACTCACCTAGCAATCATTATTGCGCTGGGGCACACTTCCGCGTTGGGTGTGAAACTTGCTCAGGATTGCAATGCGCGCAATGGCAAAGTAATGCTCATAAGTTCCGAACAACATCAAGCTACTGAAAAATTGTTGCCCGTAAAGCTCACCGCGGTTCCAGAGCCGTGGGAAGCCGTGACGTCCGTCCTTGTACCGCAAGCCCTGACCCTCGGAATGATCGAAAGACACGGCGCCAACCTCCGCCCGCGGTTCGAGTACGGAATCATGAAGGAATAGTCGGCGGCTAGACTAGCGGAGAAGAGCGGATGACCCGTAGAAGCCACCATCACTCGGGTGTCTCGCCCGGGCTACCGCCACCATCAACTCGAATGGCGTATGCTCTCCGCCATCGCCCTGGCTTTTTGGCGTGCTATTTCCACAAATCGCGAATCTGCCGCGATTTGATCCAACAGCGGCAATACCCGCTTCGGTTCAGGCAGTACACCCTTCGAAAGATCAGTCTCCAGTTGCAGCAGCGCGTCATCTACTCCTAAGCGGTCGTACTTCATTCTTCGTTGCAACAAGTCGATGAGTTCCTGTTGACGCGCCAATCCTTCGCAGATTTGCAACAATTGCGTGGCTGCCGGATTTACCGTGTAATTGAACTTCACTTCATAAGCTTCTGGGCCTTGTTCCCAGCGGAATGTCTTTTCTCCCAAATTCGCGATCTTGCGATGCACATCCAGATCGAGCCCCTTGAAGTCATTCAATTGATTGATCAGTTGAAACATCTTCGTGCGCAGAGAATTGCTGATCTCAAACGGCGTGGCGCCGGGATCCTCATCGAGTTGCCGGATCTCGTAGGAACCGGTATCGGTATCGTCCTTTATTTTGATTTCAATGAATTCCGGCGTGCTGGACTTGAATATTCGCCGGTAAGTAAAAGTGCTGGAGCCCGCGGGAAACGCAGAGGCCCCAGCCGCCGTAACAAGACAAATTAGTAGGAGCAAGCGCGGGACAAAGCGAACCCTTGTGCTCATCGGCTTGGTTGGATGCGGACGCCGGGTCCACCTGTTGCGTAACCACCGGTTGTCGAACGCTTCGGTGTTCTGGATCTGCTGGTTCCAGCCAGGTCCGCCTTCTTCACTCCAAAACGCCGTTCGAGCCGGTCGGTCTGCAGGTGACAAAGAGCCACGGCCAAAGCGTCCGCCGCATCGCTAGGCTCCGGCACTTCTTTCATTCGCAGTTGTGCCCTTACCATTTCCTGCATTTGTTTCTTGTCCGCATGCCCATAGCCCGCCACACTCGCCTTGATCTCGCGCGGAGTATAACTACGAACCTCCACCCCAAATTGTTGGCCTGCCAGAAGGACGACGCCTCTCATCTCGGCAAGCCTCAACGCCGTCCGCATATTCAGTGCTGCAAACACGGATTCCACCGCCATAATATGCGGCTTGAATTCCGTGATGAGTGCGCACAAAAGTGCATGGACGTCCTGCAAGGCAGCTCCCGAGGAAGATTTCTGCCGTTTGGCCGCAACACGGAAGGCTCCATAGTGCAGCACCCTGCAGGCACCACATTCCTGTTCAATAATGGCGTAGCCGGTCGGGCCGGCTGCAGCCGGGTCCACACCAAGCACGCGAAGACAGCCAGTCACACTCTTGCTGGAAAGACTCTCATTCATGCTTGCTAGTCTAAGGCGAAGTGCATGCGGGTTCCAATCAAATGTCACATCGCCACTGCAAAAATGAAAATGGCCACCCGTGTGGACAAGGATGGCCATTTTTCAAAAACGCTGGTGCTAGGTCGCGCTGACGGCCGCCTGAATCTCTGATTCGTCGATGTCAAAGTTCGCGTACACATGCTGCACGTCATCGTGTTCTTCCAGCGCTTCCACAAGTCTTAACATCTGCGTAGCTTGTTGACCAGTCAACTTGATGTAGTTCTGCGGCACCATTGCCAGTTCTGCCGACGCCGGCGTAATACCCGCCTTGCTCAACGCCTCTTTTACTGCTTCCAAGGATTCCGGCGGTGTAACGATATACCAGGATGAACCGTCGTCCTTCATATCCTCCGCGCCCGCTTCCAGCACCAGGTCCAGCAGCTTATCTTCTGACGCCGCTTCTTTCGGGATGCTGATTTCGCCTTTACGGTGGAACATCCAACCCACTGCACCGGCCTCCGCCATATTGCCGCCGTTCTTGCTCATCAAATGCCGGAACTCCCCGACGATTCGGTTGCGATTGGTGGTGACCACTTGGATCAGCATCCCAACGCCACCCGGGCCGTACCCTTCAAACATCGCCTCTTCAAATTGTTCGCCCTCGAGTTGTCCGGTTCCACGAAGGATGGCGCGCTCGATGTTTTCGTTCGGCATGTTCTCGTTCTTCGCCGCAAGGATAGCGGTTCGAAGACGTGGGTTCGAATTAGGATCGCCGCCGCCGATACGAGCGGCGATGGTGATTTCCCGAATAATCCGTGTGAAAACGCGTCCGCGCTTTGCGTCGGTCGCCGCTTTCTTGTGCTTGATAGTGGCCCATTTTGAATGCCCAGACATGACAAATTCCTCTTTTATCGCTCATGGCCGCTTCGGCCATCTCAATTTGGATTAAATGGCACCCCGCCACTGCCAAGGAATGGACTTGTGGCTCATTCTACCCGCATTGCGGGGTTACCGTGCGGAGACCTACGTGTGCCGCAAGGACGCTCACGAACCATAGGGAACGGAATGTCCTCTTTGGAACTTCTGAATTCTAGCACACTTAGCGTATGCCGGGAATCGTGGTACCTCATTCACCTCATTCACGCGGAAGCGGTTTCGGCTCAATTCTCCGCTTCGGGCGAGGCAAGGACGGCAGAAAATGCTGCTTGGCTAAGGCGCGAATGCACCGTATCCAGCCGATTCTCGACAGCGGTCACCCATTCGAATCCTTTTCCGTTCTGCCGAAAGCCTTCGCAGACTCCGCGGCGATGCAACTCCACGCCCGCGCGCAAACAAGAAACCGTCGGCGTTGCCCAACACGGAGAATCTAGCTGCTTTCGAAAATCACGGCTGATTGCTGGAGAAGGATGCCCTGCCAGAGCTAGCGACCTGCGACTTTGTTTATGCTATCTATCCACAAAGGACTTCGTTTCCAGGGATTTCGCCGCACCGGCCTACCCATCAAACTCTCGACGTATCCAGGCCCAGCGCCGCATTTTTTGCTCACACTTCTGCGGATAGTGGGCTTGCTCAGCTCCTAATCAAACACGGCGTCGGTACGGTCTGCGCGAGCAATACCGAACAGGACATCCAGGCGACCGTTTAAAATATGATGAATGCAAGCGTTACCAGGGAAAATTTCGAGGCGATCCGTGCCGACCTTATGGGGTCGCAACAATTGCACCAACTGCATGAGGCTTTGAGCCGCCTATCACCCAGTCGAAATTCGTCGCGCGACCCGAGCTAGTGGGAAACCGACTTGAGCACAGCGCTTCGCGTCGCCTGCAGCGTGAACTCCAGTGTCTCCTTCGGGATTTTCGTGATGAACGGATCGATCAGCCATCCCAATCCGGTGGGAATATCCCGTGTCAGCGTCACCGCCTCATTTTGCACGTAGACTCCACCATCCCGCTCTTGCATACGCCACCAGGTCTCCATTCGCCACAGATAGCCATCATCTTTTCCGGGTGCTTTTTCTTTTTCGTGCGTTCCGCCCGGATCCTCCACTTGGGCGATGCGCGTCGCGGAGCTTCGGCTATGCGCCCTAAGCGGCGAATCACGAAAGTAAGTGATGTCGTGCTCCGTGTCGAGGACCACCGTTACAACTTTGTGCCGGCGGAAGCGCAGGAACACGTGGAACTCGTTGCCATTGTGCGACTCGATGCGCGCTTGTTCCACGTCAGGCGCATAATACGTCGCTTGGTGATCGTAGTCCTGCAGGATCTTTAGCACGTCGTCGATCTTCACTCCGGGCACAAACACAATCCCTTCCCAATCATGGATCATTCCGCCAGGCACGTTTACGTTCTCGCCTGCAGAACTCACACTCAGTCGGCGCATTGCCACTTCTCCGTTTTTCAATGCTGCAGTCGCCTCTTTTTGTTCCCTCGCAGGCAAGCCGTCCACCCAAAGAAACGGTCCCTGGCGTAGGCTGGCGGAGTTCTGCGCCTCGATTTTTGCAACGTATTGACGGAATGCCTCTATAGTGGCGGTCTCTATCGAGAAAAAAGTTATCGAATGCCCTTCGGTTGCCGTCGCCATCAGAAAGAGCAACGATAGACAGACGGTGCCAAAAGTCCTGCATATGGAGTGGAAAGCTTTCATCCGTTGTCTGATCCGGCCGATCGTTCGCCGCCATTCGCCTCTAACTGCTTGGAAATACAGTGTGATCCAGTTAGTTCACTAGAATGGATGCACGAGGGATTCCGATCGGTGCGTGGTACGGCTGAGAGGAAAGCGGCGAAAGCGGGTGTCTTTTTGCCAGGAAATCTGGCGGGTTGGGTGGCTCGCACACGGCCCCTTGCGGAACCGTTGTCCCCGCGCGGCCCCCAACCCGTCGGAGGCTAGAATGCGGTAGCAGCGCAAATGCTTCAATGGGCCGATAGCCCCAAAAATGTCGGTACGGGGGTTGTGGTACCGACGCGCTACGAAGGGGAAACTCGCTAAGTTTCTGAATACAGGCAGCTTATGAGGATGAAGTGCGGCGCACGTTTCATCTGAAGCCGGCGACGGCCAGAGCTTGGGTAGCGCGAAATGAGAAGTGCTGACAGAATGGTCGCGCCTGTATTACCGTATAATGATCTACTGCAATGTGAAATATGCACGCACATCGCGTCGGTTTTGCACGGCCATCACAAACTGCTAATCCTTCGATTTCGCAGGCAATGTTCCACTGAGTGCCGTATTCCCGTTCAAGAGGTGCAGGGTGATCTCCTTGGTTTGTCCATTCCGCAATGGGATATTCTTCTCCCAATCCGAATAGGCGCCATTCGCGGTCGCTCGCAGGTCGTAAGAATCCTGTTTCAATCCCGAAATGGAATAATGTCCCTTGGTGTCTGTGTGCACAATACGGGGGCGCACACCAGCCGAAGATTGGCAGGTCACGGCCGCCGCTGGCACGGGTTTCCCATTTGCGCCCAGAACTGTTCCCTGTATGCCCGTCGCCACTTTCTTCGGGGAGGATTGCGCGCGAAGTGCCGGAGCGCAGAAGACTATGATAATTAGTGATAGTAATCGCATCACGCGAAGTGACATCGGCAGGCCGCTCCCTGAGCGACTCGTACAGTGTAGGCGCGTCAGACGCGCTGAGAAACGCCCAACAGCGCGTTGTGCCTAGGACACTACCTGTCATCGTGGACAGGCGAAGCAGCGGTAGTTATGGCAGCTTCAAATCCACGGAATATACATCGATGTCGCCGTGATCGACAGTGACGTAAACCGATCCGTCAGGGCTTAAGCCTGTGAAAATGCCGCGCGCGGCCCCGGTGCTAAGGAGATCACCCAAGCCCAATACCCTCTCCGTTTCCCGAGTTGCCATCGGGACACGAAAAATGCTTTCTTCCACTTCGTCAACGTCCTGATAGTAGAGAGCATCGCCGCTCGGTGACCACCGCAATGCCGCCGGAAAATTGGCCTCTGAGAGCACGGACCATTTCTCGAGCTTGCAGTCGTAAAGCAGTACTTGCTTCCTCTTGGGGTTGAGAGCAGCGATATACCGGCCGTCGGCAGACCATCTAGGCTCGATGAGTCCGTCAGAATCCACCAGTTTCGTCAGCTTTCCCGCTTCGAGATCCAGAATGCGAATGTCCGGCTCCTTATTCGATTCCATTTCCTGCACATCCAGCACGATCTGACGCCCGTCTGTTCGCCAATCTCCAGAAACGGAAGCCCATTTATTGTTCGTGGGAAGCACACTCTTGGGCGAACCTCCATCGGCGGACACGACATAGAGCCGCGGCTGACTGTCGAGCAAGAACCCCGTGAACAGAATCTGTTTTTGATCCGGCGACCAGTGTGGCGCGAATGCTCCGGTGGCTCCCGCGGTCAACTGTACCTTGCCGCTTCCGTCAATCCGGCTCTTCCACAAGGTGCCGTTCTCGCGCGCCGCATACACCACCCATTGTCCATCGAGCGAAAAGTCCATGTCGGTCGCGCCGGACTCCGCCAGCATGGCCGTCTTCGCGGAAGTTTTGGGATCGATCCGCAACAATTGATACTCGTTGTGCGACCCGATGACAAAAATTCGACTGCTGTCCTTGATCGCGTCAGGGTGATCAAAGGCGATCGGACCTCGGGTCAATTGGATTGGTTCACCTGTGTGCCGGCGGAATAAACCGCGGTTCTCGTCCATGATCCACAGGCTCGCCTGCGTATCTACGAACAGGCTGGCGCGAAGATCCACGCCCGAAGAGAACGCGAAATAGTTACCGCCACCCAGCCAGGTGCCGCTTCCTTCGTGAGGTCCATGCTGGCCTTCGGGGAGCACCCTGCGAGGAGTGCTTTGTTCCAAGTCCATTTCCCACATCGAATCCGTACCCTCAAGCAAATTAGTCTGTGTAAAACGCAGCCGCTTGCCATCAGGCGACCATACGAGAGAGTGCGGCGCGGGATGAAACTTTGCCAACTCCCGAACACGGTTTCCCTGCGGATCTGTGAGCTGAATGCTTTCTCCGTGAACGTATGCGATCAGGTCTCCTATGGGAGACCACACTGCCTCTTGGGCGATGATGTCGCCCAAGCGACGCGGCGCGCCACCCTGAACGGGCCATAACCATAGCGCCGTCTCCTCGCCGCGATGGGTTAGTTGGCCGATCAGAAATTGCGAATGGTCAGGTGAGAGATCGAAGATTCTCGTATTGTCAAACGGTGTGGGCGTTCTCTGAATCGCGCCGCCCTCGACCGAAGTCTGCATCAGGTTCCAACCAGTGACATCGCGAACAACAAAGTAAATTCGGCTGCCATCGGTAACAAGTTTGCCCCACGGGTCGACTTGTCCGGAATGCGTAAGCTGCTGAACGCGGACCACTCGAGGCTCGCCGCGAGGCCACAGACCATAGGTGAGAAAGGCCGTCACACCCACCAGAATCAGCAAAGCCTCCCACCAGTGGGGACCCAAACGCCTTTCGTAAACCCCTTTGAGCGTTACGTGACGCTGCGGTTGCGGTGTCTGTATTTGCGGGGCAACTTCCTCGAGTGTCGGCCCATCTGCCTCAATCCGAATCGCGGTTGTAATCGAGGGCGATTCGATTCTGCTGAGTTCCACGGGCGCGATGAAACGATAGCCCTTCTTCGGAACGGTCTCAATGAATCGCGGGTTGTCCGCGCTATCATTTAACGCGGCGCGCAATTTCATTAAGGCAGTGTTCAGGCTGCCATCGAAATCCACATACGTCCCGTCGGGCCAAATATTTTTCCGTAATTCATCACGGCCGAGGATTTCTCCTGATGACTCGAGAAGCAATGCAAGGATGCGGAACGGTTGTTCCTGGAGTTTGACGGGAACGCCTTGTCGCGAGAGTGTGCCCAATTCCAGATTGGCCTCAAAGAGACCAAACCGATATAGGCGACGATTTATCGTCGATCTTACGTCCATGGCACCCACATCTGCGTAACGGGCAGCCATAATACAACAGAAACTCAGTTGACAAAAGACCATAAACACAAGCGATATCAGGGGTTAATTGTTGATGAAGGAACTAGGCCCAGTTCGTTTGACGATGCTTACGATTACCTTCATGTTGACTTTAGTTACCTTCTCGTCTTGGGCGGGTACCCCAAATTCCGGCTCAAGGCGACCCCAAAGTGGAGGTAGGCTTCAATCAAGTTGAAGCTGTCCTCCCCTCTGAACCAACGGGATTGACCGCGTCCGATGTCCACCGTCAGAACTAACGGACACGGACGCGGCGACTCCCCGAATTTGTCGATCTTCCGGTTACAATCAACCAACCTGGATCCCTGGTAAGGCATCTCACAAACACAGGTCAGGTAATAATTCCACAGTTTGGCGCGTGGACGGCGAAGCGGCTTCGATCCGTTGCGCTCCGCTATCTGCTGTGATTTCAATTTGATACGGTCGGCCTTCTGCTCTCGTTTGCTTTGGTTGTAAGCGTGCCAACACCTTATATTCAGTGAAATCGAGTTCAGCGAGGTACCTCCCTTGCGAAGTTCCGTTCGCGAACGATTATTCGTTGTATAGTGGCGGCGCACTTAAACGACCACGGCCCATAGCGATCCGATTCCGATTGCGCGGCGCGCTTTCGCGGTGATACCAGCGCCTGGCCCTGATCATTTTGCTGATTGGAAAGCGTAACCGTTCAAGCGAGCACATGATCGATTCTGGCAATTTATTGCGGCAATCTGGTGAGGATCAATATAAAGGAACCAGGTAATTTTAGCGGTTATCAGCTCACGCACGCCAAATGCGCACCACCCTCAAACTCGTTGTTCCCTTGGCAGTCAGCGTCCTCAGTGTATCTCTGCTCTACGGCTTCTATCAGGTTCGGCTGGAACGACGTAACCTTCGGAACGATCTTCAGCATCGCGCCGCGGTCCTTGCGGAAAACTTGCAGGAAAACCTGGAGTCAACCCCCACCCGGGCCACCGATCGAACCCTCGGCCACTTTGTGGAGAAGTACGGCGAGCGAGAGCATCTACTCGGCGTAGCAGTCTACGACAAGGCCGGCCGGGCTATCGCCATCACCCGCGACCTTTCCCCTGCTTTCAGTTCCCAGCCGGCAGTTGCTGCCCGCGCCTTGCAAACAAATAAGGACGCAGTCGAATTCCGCGATTCAGCTTCGGAGCCGCTGCATCTATATGCGGTACCGCTCCACCACGACGACGAAGCTAACGCCAGTCTGCTGGTGGTTTACGACTCCAGCTACATCCACACGCAGGTGATGTACGCGGTTCGCGATTCTCTGTTGAGCACGCTCGTACAGACACTGCTGATTACAGCGCTGGGCTTATTTCTCGTGCGCTGGGCGTTCACGTCGCCACTCGCGAAAACTGCCAAATGGTTGCGCAGCGTTCGAGCCGATCCCACGGATGTTTCCGCCGCGCCTGGACAGGGGGAAATATTCGACCAGATCCATGCCGAAGCCCGCCACCTGGCTCGCGACCTGAGTTCAGCGAGAGCGGCGGCACAAGAAGAAGCTCAGCTACGGGAATCGCAGTTGTCTCACTGGACCGCGGAGAGATTGCGTGTGAGCCTGCAGACAAAGTTGCAGGGAGATGCGCTGTTTGTGGTGTCAAACCGCGAGCCATACATGCACGTATTTGACGACAAGGATAATTCAATCCGGGTGTTGGTGCCCGCCAGCGGATTGGTAACGGCCCTGGAACCTGTGCTGCAGGCATGTGAAGGCACGTGGATAGCGAATGGCTCCGGCAATGCTGATCGGGAAGTCGTCAATGAGCGCGATCAATTGCGTGTTCCGCCGCATCATCCCACTTATACCTTGCGGCGCGTGTGGCTATCTGAAGAAGAGGACCGCGGCTATTACGAAGGTTTCTCAAACGAAGGTCTTTGGCCCCTATGCCATATCGCGCATACTCGGCCAGTATTCAGGCCGGGAGACTGGATGTACTACCAGCGAATCAACCGGCGGTTTGCCGATGCCGTGTTGGCGGAGATGGAGGGAACGCAATCTCCCGTGGTTTTGGTGCAGGACTATCATTTCGCTCTGCTGCCCCGCATGGTCAAAGAAGCTCGTCCGGACGCGCGCGTCGCCGTTTTTTGGCATATCCCCTGGCCGAATGCGGAGGCCTTTGGAATCTGTCCATGGCAACGCGAACTGGTCGACGGGCTGTTGGGAGCGGACTTGATCGGTTTTCATATACAGACGCATTGCAACAATTTTTTGCAAACCGTGGACCGCGCCGTGGAAGCACTCACCGATTGGGATCGTTTTGAGGTCAGCCGCAAAGGGCACGTCACGCGCGTGCGCCCTTACCCGATCAGCGTGGCGTTTCCTCAGGAACGTGCAGCCGGCCAGGTGATTCGCATTACCGGCGAAGGCCGCGGCGCTCTTTTTTCGGAGCTGGGCATCGAGGCCTCGCTGCTTGGCGTCGGCGTAGACCGTGTAGATTACACCAAAGGGATCATCGAGCGCTTTCGAGGGATTGAGCGATTTCTCGAGCTATACCCTACTTACCAACGCCGGTTCAGTTTTGTGCAGATTGGCGCGCCGAGCCGCACCGATATTCCGCGCTATCAGCAGTTTCTCGAAGAGGTCACAGCTGAAGCTGACCGCATCAACGCCCGCCTGCAATCCGGCCGGTGGAAGCCCATTGTGCTGCTGAAGCGCCACCATTCCCATGAGGAAATCGAGCGGTATTTTCGGGCCGCTTCGGTTTGCCTGGTGACTTCGCTGCACGACGGCATGAACTTGGTGGCCAAGGAATTCGTTGCCGCGCGCGACGACAACCGAGGGGCGCTGGTCCTCAGCACATTTACCGGCGCGGCGCGCGAACTGGGGGATGCGTTGCAAGTGAATCCTTACGACGTGGACCAGGTTGCCAACGCAATTTTTCAGGCGCTGGAGTTTTCCGAGGAAGAGCAGACGACACGCATGAGCCGCATGCGCAAGGTAGTTTACGAACACAACGTGTACCGCTGGGCGGCGAATCTCCTTTCCGACCTGACCGAGATTCGAGTAGAAAATGGAGAGAAAGGCTCGGTAGCGCGAGCCTCGTAAGGTTCTTGCTGGACTCACGCTGCGAGTTTTGGCAGTGCTTGCTCCAGATCCGCAAGCAAATCCTCGGTGGCTTCCAGGCCGATGTTTAGGCGCACGATCCGGTGTTCGTAAGGTGGCCGGTCGGGGAGCCTGCCAAGATCGTATGCGACTGCGAGACTGGTCACGCCGCCCCAGCTGTACCCAACATGGAAAAGTTTGAGGGCATCCACGAAAGCGAAGACCTGCTGCTGCGTCGGACCTTGTTTGAACACAATCGAGAAAACCCCGGAAGAACCCAGGAAATCTCGCTTCCAGAATTCGTGGCCGGGGCAGGAAGGCAGGGCGGGATGAAGAACAAGCTCGATTTCTGGGCGGCGAACAAGCCAGTGTGCAATCGAAAGGGCGGAAGATTCGATCGCCGAGAGCCGAACTGCCAACGTTTTCATGCCGCGCAGTGCCAGGCTGCAATCGTCGGGAGACACCCCACAGCCGATCACTTGCTGGGCAGCACCAAGTCTCTGATTCAGCCCTTCGTCCCGAACCGTGATGGAACCGAGCAGCAGGTCGCTGTGGCCCCCGATGTATTTGGTGATGGCTTGCATCGTCACATCCACGCCATGGGAAAACGCATCGAGCAGCACGCCCGCGGACCATGTGTTATCCAGCACAACGCGGATGTTCTGTTCATGCGCGGCAGCAACAATAGCCGGAAGGTCTTGAATTTCCATGGTGATCGATCCCGGACTCTCGCACCAGATCAAGCGCGTGCTCTTCTGGAACAACGCGGCAATATTCGCGCCAACACCGGGATCGTAGAAATCAGTGGCGATACCAAAGCGCGAAAGCAGCCGCGTGGCCAGTTTGCGGTTTGGATAGTAGACGCTTGCAGGGACAAGTATGTGGTCTCCCGATTGCAGCAGTGCGAAGTTGATCAAGGAAATGGCCGCTTGGCCGCCCGGGGTAAGTATAGTACGCGTCCCGGACTCTAGTTCGCAGATTCGCCCGGCCAATTCCAGTGTGGTGGGGGTGCCATACAGGCCGTATGTGTAGCCGACGCGCCATTGATCCCAGGTATCCTTAACGGCGGAGGCAGACGGAAACCGCGTGGTGGAGCCTCGGAACGTGGGGGTCGCGAGAGAGTGGTAATTTTCAGGAATTTTCGCGTCGGAATGAATAAGTTTGGTTTTCCAGCTTTTCGCCATCCCTGCCTCGTTTTTTCGATCTTGCTTTCCTCGACGATCTTGGGGACTCACCGAGTTTATTGCCGCGTCGTGACGTAGATCGCGAATAGTTTTGCAAAGTATAGTTGCTCCGAAAACCATAGGGAAGGAGTGGTTACGCCGCGTTGACGGAAAGTTGCAGCTAATGGTATAAATAGTGGTTCTGTGAGGCAGCATCAGGCCCACCGTACGCTCCTACCGGGTCGGAGGACGGCGCGGCTGCCCACCTGAAACTTTAGGCGACACAATCTAATGCCAAGTCTGGTTCACCAAATCGGCGAACTGTTCCTTCGGGCTGTGCCTATAGCCCTGATTGTCATCATTTTCTACTTTGTTCTCCGCTCTTTATTTTTCAAACCAATTTTAGCGGTGATGGAGGAACGCGAAGCCCGCACGATCGGCGCCCACAAGTCCGCGGAGGCCGCACAAGCCGCTGCAGCAGAGAAAATCAGGCAATACGAAGAGGCGCTCCGGCAGGCAAAGGCCAAGGTTTACACGGAACAGGAAGCGGAACGCAAGAAACTGCTGGATGAACGCGCCGCAGTCCTCAAGGATGCGCGGATCAAAGCGGCTTCGGAAGTCGGCAAGGCCAAGCAGCGCGTTGAGGCAGAGTTGGAAACGGCGAAGAACGACATCGAGTCCATTGCTATTCCGCTAGCTGCAGAGATCGCCAGACGGGTTTTGCAAATCTCGCCCGAGCCTATGCGACCTCCCAGAGAAGCGCCATGAAACGATCCTTGACGATAATTTTGCGCTGGACGACTCCCGCGCTTATTTTGTTCTGCGCGGTAGCAGCCCGAGCCGCGGAACAAGGCGCAAGTCCCGCGGAACAGTCCTTTGGATATGTTTTCAAGTGGATTCATTTCCTGATTATCGCGATTGCCGCCTATTGGCTTTTCAAAATGGTTTTGCCTCCCTATATTCGCCGTAATGCAGACAAAATCAGCGCCGCGATCGCCAAGGCCACAGCAGCAAGAGCCGAGGCCGAAAGACAGTTGAAAGAAGCGGCCGCAAAACTGACAACTTTGGAACAGGAGATACGCCAGTTTCGTGAGCAGGCGCAAAAGGATGCGGCCGCAGAGTTGGAACGGCTGCGCGCAATCACAAAAACTGACATCGAAAAAGTCAGCTTTGCTGCAAAAGTGGAAATTGAGGCGGCTGAACGCGCTGCCCGCGTGGAGTTAAAAGCCTTGGCCGCAAAGTTGGCCGTGGACCGCGCCGAATCGCTTGTGGCGCAGCAGATGACGCCGTCGGTGCAGGAAGCAATGATCAACAATTTTGTGCAGAGCCTGCAAGGGAGGCCCAATTGAAGTCGGCTAGCCTGCAATATGCGACGGCGCTGGCAGACGTCGTTCTGGAACAGGGAGCCGCCGAGCCGGCCAGAAAGCAACTCGAGGATTTTCGCGCAGCATATGAGGAGTCTGCGGAGTTACGCAACGTTTTGGCCAGCCCCGCGATTGCCAGGGAAGCGAAGCATGGCGTGATTGAAAAGCTCGTAGTGCGTATGGGCGGAAGCAGAATCATTCGTAATTTTCTATTTGTGATGTCAGATAATCAGCGCGTCCATCTTCTGCCGGAAATCGTGCACACCTTCGAGCAGGTCTTGCGGCAGCGTCAGGGTGTCGCCGAGGCGGAGATTTCCTGTGCGGCGGAGATGACAGAGAAGCAAAAGGCGGAGTTAGTGAGCCGGCTCGAGCGCCTCTCCGGGAAAAAAATTCAGGCGAAGTATTCGTTGAAGCCTGCATTGCTTGGCGGCGCGGTGGTAAGAATAGGTGACACCATTTTTGATGGGTCGGTGCGAAACCAGTTAAATCAACTGCGCGCGCGGCTGGCGGCAGAATAGGCATTCGCGAACGGAGCGGGTATGGCACAAATCAAAGCGGACGAAATCAGCAAAATTCTACGTGAGCAGATTGCAAACTACGAACAGGCTGTGTCTGTCGACGAAGTTGGATCCGTCATCAGCGTGGGAGACGGAATTGCTCGCGTTTACGGACTCGAGAAGGCGATGTACGGCGAAATGCTTGCGTTTCCTCACGATGTCTATGGAATCGCGCTGAATCTTGAAGAGGAAGAAGTCGGCGTGGTGCTGCTGGGTGAATCGTCGGAGTTGAAGGAAGGCGACACGGTTCGGCGCACGAACACGATTATGTCCGTACCGGTCGGCGAAGAACTGATTGGCCGCGTCGTGAATCCCCTTGGCCAACCGGAAGACGACAAAGGGCCTATCCAGTCGAAGCAGCGCATTGCTTTGGAACGCCTTGCGCCGGGTGTACTCGACCGGCAGCCGGTGCGCGAGCCCCTGCAGACCGGAATTAAGGCTATCGACTCCATGATCCCGATCGGCCGGGGCCAGCGCGAACTGATCATTGGCGACCGCCAGACAGGCAAAACCGCCGTCATTCTGGACACCATCATTAACCAGAAGGGCAGCGACATGATCTGCATCTATTGCGCGATCGGGCAAAAGCGCTCGACCATTGCGCAGGTCATCAAGACGCTGACCGACGCTGGCGCGATGGATTACACCATCGTGGTTGCTTCATCCGCCGCGGAACCGGCTTCCCTCCAATACATCGCTCCTTACGCCGCTTGCGCCATGGGAGAATATTTCCGCGACACGAAACGCCATGCAGTGGTGTTTTACGACGATCTTTCGAAACATGCACAGGCTTACCGCGAGATTTCCCTGTTGTTGCGCCGGCCTCCGGGACGCGAAGCATTTCCCGGCGACGTGTTTTATCTCCACTCGCGATTGTTGGAGCGCGCCGCGAAGTTGAACGATAAGCTCGGCGCCGGATCCTTGACAGCACTGCCTGTGATTGAAACGCAGGCTGGCGACGTTTCGGCATATATTCCTACCAACGTCATTTCGATTACCGACGGCCAGATTTATCTCGAGGCGGACCTGTTCAACGCGGGAATCCGGCCTGCCATCAACGTGGGTATATCGGTCAGTCGCGTCGGCGGAAACGCGCAGATCAAGGCGATGCGCCAGGTGGCGGGAACTTTGCGCCTGGACATGGCGCAGTACCGCGAATTGGCTGCTTTTGCGCAATTTGGTTCGGACCAGTTGGACAAGGTCACGCAAGCACAATTGGCGCGTGGCCAGCGGTTGACCGAAGTTCTGAAGCAGGATCAATACGCTCCGCTGTCGGTCGAGAAGCAGGTTCTCGCTCTGTACGTGGCCACCAGCGGTGCCCTGGATTCGATTCCGGTTAATGAAGTGCGCCGCTTCGAAAAAGAGTTCTTGCAGTTTGCGGAGACCAACTACGGCGGCGTGTTGAAAGAGATCGCCACGAAAAAAGCCCTGGATGACGGCATCAAGGCCAATATCAAGACAGCCCTGGACGCGTTCAAGGACCGCTTCACGGCGACCATCGCGGCCGCGGCCCACTAGTCGCCGGCTGCTGACGAAATTTCATGCCTACCTTACTCGATTTTCGGCGCCGCATTCGCTCGGTAAAGAACACGCAGCAGATCACGCGTGCGATGAAGTTCGTGTCTGCGGCGCGCTTGCGACGTGCCCAGGAAGCAGCGCTTGCGGCGAGGCCGTATGCGACGGAACTGGCGCGCGTCCTGCGTTCAACGATGGCCCGTATCGAGTCACCGCAACATCCGTTGCTCGCAAAGCGCCCGGAAGAGCGCATTCTCGTTCTGGTTCTTGCCGGGGAACGCGGCCTCGCAGGCGCATTCAATTCAAACATCCTGAAAGACGCCATCAAATTTATCAAGAGCAAGAAGGGAAAAAAGATAATAGTAATCCCGGTTGGGAAAAAGGCGCGCGATGCTTTCCGCAAAGCTGGCGTAGAGTTCGCAGGCGAGTACGTGAATGTGCTGGCCCGCGTGGACTTTGGCATTGCCCGGGAAATCGCCAACCTGGTCAGTTCGCTGTATGCTGAGGACAAAGTCGACGCAGTATACGCGGTGTTCAGCGAATTCAAAAGTGTGATGGCACCTAACCTCGTCACCGAAAAGCTTCTTCCCATTGAAAGAATTGCAACGGATGAACAGAGCAAGGAAGAAACCGCCTCGGCCCAAACAGATTACATTTACGAGCAGCCGGAAGAGCAGATTCTGGACCGCTTGTTGCCCCGATATGTGGAAACACAAGTCCTTCGCGCGCTGCTGGAATCGTCCGCAGCCGAACACGCCGCGCGGATGACAGCGATGGAAGCGGCGACTAAGAATGCAGGCGACGTAATTGAAGCCTTGACCCTGCACATGAACAAAGTCCGGCAGGCGGCTATCACCAAAGAAATTATTGAGATTGTGAGCGGTGCTTCCTCGACCGCGTAGGAGAAAGCATGGCAGAGAAACAGGGAGCCGTAGGGTACGTCGTACAGGTCATCGGACCCGTGTTGGACATTCAATTTGAGGCCGGGCATCTTCCGTCCATCTACAACGCGGTTCATATCACGAGCCAGGGCTACAACACACCACAACCGCTGGACGTGATCGCGGAAGTGCAACAGCACCTCGGCGAAGGCCGCGTGCGTGCCATTGCAATGGAACCTACCGAGGGCATGGTTCGCGGCATGAAGGCAGTGGATACCGGCGACCCGATAGAAGTTCCGGTGGGACGCCCAACGCTTGGCCGCGTGCTCAACGTGCTTGGTAAGCCAGTTGACGGGTTAGGGCCTGTAATCTCCGACACGCATTATCCGATTCATCGGCCGTCGCCGGCGCTGGATGACCAGTCAACCACGCTGGAGATGTTTGAAACGGGCATCAAGGTAGTCGATTTAATCCAGCCTTTCTTGAAGGGCGGAAAAATCGGACTGTTTGGCGGCGCGGGTGTAGGGAAGACAGTATTGATCCAGGAATTGATCCACAATGTTGCCATGAAGCATGGTGGCGTGTCGGTATTCGCCGGTGTGGGAGAGCGCACTCGCGAAGGAAACGATTTGTATCAGGAATTTCAAGAGTCGGGAGTCATTGTGCCTGGAAATCCCGACAAGTCCCGCGCAGCGCTCATTTACGGGCAAATGACAGAGCCGCCCGGAGCGCGCCTGCGCGTAGGTCTTACGGGCTTGACCGTGGCCGAATATTTCCGTGATGAAGAACACCTGGACGTTCTTCTGTTCATCGACAACATATTCCGCTTCGTACAAGCTGGCTCGGAAGTATCCGCGCTTCTCGGCCGTATGCCGTCGGCCGTGGGATACCAGCCCAACTTGAACACGGAAATTGGTGAACTGCAGGAACGCATCACTTCGACTAAGACCGGTTCCATCACTTCGGTTCAGGCCATTTACGTTCCTGCGGACGACTACACCGATCCAGCGCCCGCAGCGACCTTCACGCATCTGGACGCAACTACCAACCTCAGCCGCCAGATTGTCGAACGAGGAATTTATCCTGCCGTCGACCCTCTTGCCAGCAGTTCGCGAATCTTGGATGCACGCGTAGTCGGGCAAGAGCACTACGCTGTGGCGCGTGGGGTGAAATCCATCCTGCAACGCTACAAGGATCTCCAAGACATCATCGCCATTCTGGGTATTGAAGAACTTTCCGACGACGACAAGCGCACGGTGGCGCGCGCCCGCCGGATTGAGCGCTTCTTGTCGCAGCCCATGTTCGTGGCTGCGCAATTTACAGGCCTGGAAGGGAAGTACGTCAAGATCGAAGATACTGTGCGCAGCTTCAAGGAGATTGTTGAAGGAAAATACGACGATATTCCGGAGCAGGCGTTTTACATGGTCGGCACCATCGAAGAAGTTTTGGAAAAAGCTGAGAAGATGAAAGCGGGCGTGTAAGGCTAACAATGCTTCCCGAAGCCCTTGAACTCATCGTGGTCACGCCGGAACGGCAATTGCTCCGGGAAACTGTAGTGGAAGTGACCATTCCCGGACTGGATGGAGAACTCGGGATATTGCCGGGGCACGCGCCACTGATTACGGAACTGGGCATCGGCGAATTGCGCTATCGTACCGCCAATTCCAGTCAGCTCGTTTTGCTGGCCATAATTCGCGGCTTCGCTGAGGTCTTGCCGGACCGCGTGACGCTTCTCGCGGAAACCGCGGAACGGGCAGAAGAAATCGACCTTGCCCGGGCGGAAGCGGCCAAGGCTCGAGCGGAAAGTCGCCTCGCTTCGACTGACACGAACATCGATTGGGATCGCGCGACCGTCGAACTGCAACGGGCATTGATCCGCATTCAAATTGCAAGGAAGTATCGCGGCGTTCCCGTGGAAGCACGCTAGCAGTTTTGGAATAGCATGGAACCGATCACGATCTACAGCACAGGGTGGTGCCCAGATTGCCGACGCGCCAAGTCCTTCCTCCAACAGCGCGGCGTCAAGTTCGAAGAAGTGAATATAGAGAACGATCCGGATGCGGAACGACTCGTACTCCTCGCCAATAATGGAAGGCGCAGAGTCCCCACGGTAAGGGTGGGCGAGCGGTACTTCGCGTGCAGCCCGTTTAATGCTCAGCAACTCGCCGACGAATTGAACATTCCATTGAACAGATGACGCGTAACCAACCGCTAGACCGGCAATCCCCGCGTAAACACTTGCGTAACCTCAAGCGCCTCGTTGAGCAGCACCACGTCGGCGTCGGCGTTCGCCCGAAGGGCGCCTTTTTTGTGCTCGATGCCGAGCAATTTGGCGGGATTGAAGGTCAGCATCTGAACTGCATCCTTAACAGAAGCACCCAGCCTCACGATATTTCGCAGCGCGTGGTCCAGCGTCAAGGTACTGCCCGCAAGCTTACCCTCCAGGTTTCGGCACACGCCTCCGCTGACGGTCACTTCGAATCCTCCAAGGATGTACTTCCCGTCTGGCATCCCCGTAGCAGAGATTCCGTCACTCACAAGGATCACTCCACCGGCGCCTTTGGCTTGGAGCAGTAGGCGCATTGCTGCTTCCTCGACGTGCACACCGTCGGCGATAAGCTCAGCGGTAATTTCTGGCGATGTGAGAACTGCGCCAATCACGCCCGCGTCGCGATGCGAGAACGGACGCATGGCGTTATAAGTGTGGATCGCATGGTGAGCGCCGCGCGCCAGTCCGGCACGCGCTTGTTCGTAGGTGGCATCTGTATGCCCCATGCCCACAACCATTCCGGCCTTCCTCGCCGCATCAATGCAGGGCATAGCTCCGAGCAGTTCCGGCGCTATGGTCAACAGAAGCGCATTTCCCTTGGCAGCGCTAATGAATCTTTCCAGCAATTCCGCGGAAGGCAGGCGGATCCATTCAGGTGGGTGCACGCCACGGCGTATCGGGTTGATAAAAGGTCCCTCAAAATGAATGCCCAGAACTTCGGCGCCGGCTCTGGATCTGGAGTGCTGTTGCGCGATGTAGCGAGAGATTTCTTCGCTGCTCTTGCAGATGGCATTCGGGTCGGCGGTGACGGTAGTAGCCAGGAAAGAAGTGGTGCCGTGGGCACCGATCATGGATGAAATGGCGTCCAAGGCTCCGTCCGTGCCCTCCATCACGTCGTGCCCTCCCGCGCCATGAATATGCACATCGATGAAGCCGGGAGAAGCGATCTGGTCCGTGGCGATCACTTCCTGGGCGCTCGGGGGCAAACTGACGGCACTGCGAGGTCCGACCGATTCGATGACTCCATCGCGGATAAGAATCGCCACATCCTGAATCTCTTGTGCGGGAGTAAAGGCGCTGCCAACGTGCAGAAGGGTAGTCGTCATGGGTGAAACAGCATCGTAGCGGAAATTGCGGCGAGCACACAAATAAAATGGGTAGGACGGGTGTCTTGGCCACAGGGATTACATTGAAATTTCGAAGTCGTTACTTGGCCATATCAATGCTTGCCAACTTCAGGTTGTCTCCATCGACGGTGCCCTTCACGGTGACATGATGACCCGCGTGGGCCGCCACTTTGTCCTGCGCGTCGACGGCATAAACTTTGTGGTCTGCGTCGTTTACAAATACGTATTTTGCTCCGCGCTCCTTGACGCATTTTACGGCGCACTGTTCGTGCGCCGCGTTCGCACCCTTTGCTCCGCAACTACTGTCGGATATGTATCCCGTCATGCTGCTATCGCCTGCAAGCGCGAACGTCACCGCCGAGAAAAAGAAAAGCGCCAAACCTACTATGGATTTGAGTTTCATAATTCTCCTCCTTGCGAATGCACTATTCTACGCCCCTGGACGGCTAACGGTGGCACATCCTCAATCCGGCGTAAGGTGTTACCCAGCCCTCATCGAAAAAGAAAAGGGAGGATCGATGATCCTCCCTTCGTGCATGCTCTTTCAAGAAAAGCACTGCCTTAGAGCAATATCCCCGGCTTACTGTGCAGGCGTATTGCTCGCGGCTGTCGCTGCCCCTGCGGACTTCGGTGTGGACAGATAACCAGTCACCTGGTTTTTGCCAACGTCGAATACCACCAACTCGTAAGGAGCGTAATGGGCCGTGCCTTTCACATAAAACTGCACAGGTTCACCGGCGGTCTTGTCCTTCTTTTCGATTGACTTATCGTCCGCCAGAACTGTCACAGTGTACTTCGATCTTTTCTGATCGGACTTGTTCAAGGTGATTTGAACCGGTCCAACCCGCTGCCCGTTCTTGGATTTCTGAAGCGTGAATTCATAGTAGTTGCGATCGCCCTTGCGCTTCAGTTCTTCCACGTCATCATGGTTGCGCGCAATCAAGCCGCTCATTACGCCCATGTCGCCCGTAGCCCGTTCCAGCTTGGACTTCGTGTCTTCCAGGTCGTTCTTTACGCCCGTCACGTCGCCGCCGAGCTTGTTCACGTCGTCGGCGCTAGCCTTGGTCGCCAGCTGCGTGTTCACGTTGGACTCGAGTCCCGATAACTTCTTGTTATACGCCACCGCAGAAGCTTTGGTTTGCTGGCGAGCTTTCTGCAGATCTTCCTGGGTCACGTTCAATTTGTCGGTGACAACTTTCAGATCGCTCTGCAGTTGCTGATTCTGCTCGTCTTCCTTGGACAAACGCTGAGACAGCTCGTCGTTCTGTTGTTTCAGCGAGGCTTGTGTGGATTGCTCCAGCGATTTCGAAGCGTTCCACGCTGTTACACCAAATCCCAAGCCGATCAGCGAAACCCCTCCCAGCACGGCGATTGCAAGACCCACCCACCGTGGGGTCGCTGTGCTGCTTTCAACCACATTCTCTTGAAACTCACTCATGGACATCGTCTCCTTTGGGCGATTGCGCCCCGATGCCTGTTGAAAAGGGCACCTTGGCGACCAAAGTCAGGGCCGCGCCCGAATCTGCGACAACCAGCAGAAAGATAAGGGGTTGGCAGTGGAAAAGGCAGGTCGGAAGGGGGATTTTTTAAGTACTAGAACTAGTAAAGATTACTTTCTACAGAGTTTGAAAGTAAATTTTGCAGGATTTCCGGTTGCCGCGTACGGTCGGGCGCCTCTCGCCTCCATGAACAAAAAAAACGTGGGCCACCGAGCGCCTCACGCGTGTAATTCATTGAAATTAAATAAATTATTCGTATAGATCAGGCCGCTTGCGAATCCGTCACAGCTTTGGCGGTCGTGAAATAGCGGTCCAATGTGCTCGTAGCCGCTTCCAAGACCAGTCGGCAATCGGCGCAAGCGGTAAGATGGTTTTCAATTTCCGCTTGCACGGGGGCAGAGAGTTTGCCTTCTAAGTACATACAAATCAAATGGATAGTATCCCGACAGCTCATACCTGATCCCCCCGAGTCCCGGCTGCAGAAGACCCTAAATTCGTCAATTGTTATTGCACTTCGCGCTCCAAACCTGAACTAAGCATTGCTTCGTGCTAAATATTTGATTATAAATGCCTTAATGAAAAGGGAACCAGGGGAGGCCTGAGAACTAGGACTGGAAAGGTTTACCCCGACGTAAAACGCGAAATCTTCGGTTTCGCCAGACTGGTCAACTCGGTTAGCCCAGTTATCGCAACGGAGTGATTGACATCTGCTTTAACGCAGCGATCCGATCCTCCAGCGGAGGATGCGTGCTAAAAAGCGAGCTGAGTGTGCCGGATCCAAAGAACGGTTTCACGATACACAGAGACGATGTACTCGGTGAAATTGCGGTCGTTGGAATCCGCTTGTTGTAGGCGCCAAGTTTTTCCAGTGCGCTGATCAATCCTTGCTGATGGCCCACCATGCGCACACCTGTTTCGTCCGCGGCATACTCGCGAGTCCGCGAAAGAAATAACTGCAAAAGCAGCGCCGCGAAGGGTGCCAGAAATATCATCAGAAGCGCGGACAGTCCGCCTCCTCCTCCCCCACGATCATCGTCGCGGTTGCCGCCGCCCATGCCCCCAAACAGCATGGCCCACTGGCCCATATGCGCCATGTACGTAATCGCGCCCGCGATTGTGGCCGCAATCGAACTTGTCAAAATGTCGTAATTCCGCACGTGCGAGAGTTCGTGGGCAATCACTCCCTCGAGTTCGTCGTCGTTCATGATTTGCAGCAAACCTTGCGTGACAGCCACCGACGCATGGTTCGGGCTGCGTCCTGTCGCGAACGCGTTTGGTGCGGCGTCGGGCACAACGTAAAGCTTCGGTACGGGGATATGGGCCTTGGCTGCGAGGCCCTCCATCACCTGGTATAGCCGGGGAAGTTGCTCGCGAGAGACGGGCTGGGCGCCGCTGGTCTTCAGCGCGATCTTGTCTGAAAAGAAGTACGAGACAAAGTTCATAACCACAGCGATGACCAGCGCGATCTGCATCCCCCCGCGCCCCCCCAGTGCGCCACCGGCCACCACCAGCACGACGCTGAGGAGAATTAGAATGGCACCCGTCCGAAGAACCTTCATATTCGCAACCTTCCTGGGCGAAAAATTTTAGTCTAGAAGCCGGAAAAGAGAGCGTCAAGCAGACGCTCTCAGCGCTCTCAGCCAGGCAATCAGCGTCACTTCGTGGCCGCTGCCGCCGGTTTTTTCACTGGCACACGTTCAAATCGCATCTCGTCTCTCTTTCCGTCGCGATCCACGCGCAGATGATCGCCCGGCAAAACAGCGCCTTCCAAAATCTGCAATGCTAGAGGATCCTGGATCAGCCGTTGGATCGTGCGGCGCAACGGCCGTGCGCCGTATGCGGGGTCGTAGCCTTCGCGCAAAAGCAGCTCTTTCGCAGCGAGCGTCAGTTCCAGAGTAATCTGGCGCTCCGCCAGCAGCTTTTCAACACTCTTCAGCAGTAGCTCGATGATGCGTTCCAGCTGTTCCTTACCCAGCGGATTGAAGATAACGATCTCATCAATCCGGTTGATGAACTCTGGCCGAAACGATTGGCGGAGCGCTTCCATGGCTTCTTTCCTCGCGCGCGCGGGATCCTTGCCGGCAAGTTCATAGATGGCGGCGGATCCCACGTTGCTGGTCATCACCAAAACAGTGTTACGAAAATCGACAGTTCGGCCTTTGCCGTCGGTGAGGCGGCCATCTTCCAGAATTTGCAGCAAAACGTTGAACACGTCTGGATGAGCCTTTTCGATTTCATCGAACAGAACAACTGAATACGGATGCCGCCGCACTTGTTCCGTGAGCTGACCACCCTCTTCGTAACCGACATAGCCTGGAGGCGCGCCGATCAGACGAGAGACCGTGTGCTTCTCCATGTATTCGGACATATCGATGCGGATCATCAACCTCTCGTCGTCAAACAAAAACTCTGCCAGTGCGCGTGCAAGTTCTGTTTTGCCGACACCGGTAGGGCCAAGGAAAATGAATGAGCCGATGGGACGTTTGGTGTCGGAAAGTCCGGCGCGGCTGCGACGAACCGCATTGGCAACCCGGGCCAGCGCTTCGTCCTGGCCGACGACACGCTGCCGCAAGCGCTCCTCCATGTGAACGAGCTTCTGCGCCTCTCCTTCGAGCAAACGCCCAACAGGAATGCCTGTCCACTTGCTCACCAGTTTCGCGATATCTTCCTCGTCGACTTCTTCCTTCAGAATGCGCGCGCCCTTCTGCATCGTCACGAAACGCTCCTGGGCTTGCTGGGCCTCACGCTCGACCTGCGCAATCTTCCCATAGCGAATTTCAGCAACCTTGGCCAGGTCTCCCGCGCGCTCGTAACGATCCGCTTCGGCTTTCAGTTCCTCAATCTGTTCCTTCAGCTTGCGGATCTTCGAAATGGCTTCCTTTTCCGCCTGCCAACGGGCTTTTCGGCCGCTGGAATCTTCGCGTAGCTTCGCAAGTTCCTTTTCAATCTGCGCCCTGCGCTCCACGGAATGCGCATCGGTTTCCTTCAGCAATGCCTGTCGCTCGATTTCCAGCTGCATGATTCGCCGTTCGATTTCGTCGATTTCTGTGGGCAAGGAATCGATTTGCATGCGCAAACTAGCGGCCGCTTCGTCGATCAGGTCAATCGCTTTATCCGGCAGGAAGCGATCGGAAATATAGCGGTGAGAAAGCGTAGCCGCGGCGATAATGGCAGCGTCCTTGATGCGCACGCCGTGATGCACTTCGTAGCGGTCTTTCAAACCGCGAAGAATCGCGATGGTATCTTCGACCGTCGGCTCATTGACCAGGACGGGTTGGAATCGCCGCTCCAGCGCGGGGTCTTTCTCGATGTATTTCTTATATTCGTTCAGGGTTGTCGCACCGATCGCGCGCAGCTCTCCGCGAGCCAAAGCGGGCTTCAACATGTTCGAAGCGTCCATGGAACCTTCGGCTGCGCCAGCCCCAACAAGCGTGTGCAGTTCGTCGATGAACAGAATGATCTGACCTTCCGCTTCGGAGATTTCCTTCAGCACTGCCTTCAGGCGATCCTCAAATTCGCCACGGAACTTCGCTCCTGCCACCAATGCCGCCAAGTCCAGAGCGACCAGTTTCTTGGTTTTCAAGACGTCCGGCACGTCACCGGAAATGATTCGCTGCGCCAAGCCTTCCACGATCGCGGTTTTACCTACTCCTGGCTCGCCGATCAGCACGGGGTTGTTCTTGGTTCGCCGGGCAAGAATTTGCATGACTCGCCGAATCTCTTCATCGCGACCGATCACCGGATCGAGCTTTGAGCGGCGTGCAAGATCGGTCAGATCGCGCGCGTACTTCTCGAGCGCCGCATAGGTCGTCTCTGGATTCTGCGAAGTTACACGTTGGCTGCCTCGAACGCCGGCTAGCGCCTGCAGAATCGCCTCGTGTGAAGCGCCATGCTTCTTCAGAAGCTTTCCGGCGGGATCGCGATCCGCGGCGGCAATGGCTAGAAACAAATGCTCGGTGGAAACGTATTCATCCTTGAATTTCGTGGCTTCGTCGAACGAATTCTCCAGAACGTCGTTCAGCGCTCTGCCCAAATGCTGTTGCGCAAATCCCTGAACTCTAGGCAGACGGCCGATCTCGCGCTCGATGCCTTGCGTCAGTAATTCTGTGGGTATGCCAAGCCGAGCGAGCAGCGGCGGCACGACGCCGTCCTGCTGGTCGACGAGCGCAGCGAGCAGATGGATGGGCTCCACGGCCTGATTTTCGTGACGGGCCGCTATCTCTTGCGCTTGCTGAAGTGCCTCCTGAGCCTTCACCGTCATCTTGTCGAATCGCAACATAAATCCCTCTCTTGCATCGATCGTTCACGGAAAAAGGGGCTGCCACGAGGCCAGCCCCCTTATGCTAACCCACGCCGGCTTTGGCCGTGTGGAGCTTTCGCGCGTTACTTTGCGCCCGCAACCGCTGCAGCAGCCTGGCCCTCCACACGGACCTTGATCTGCTTCGGTTTTGCTTCTTCACGCTTCGGAATGCTCAGCGTCAGCAGGCCATTCTTGTAGTGAGCCTGAATCGCCTCCGCATTCACAGTGCTGGCCAGCGAGAAACTACGGCTGAACGCACCATAGGAACGCTCAACCCGAAGGTAGTTATTCTCGTTCACCTGCTTCTCGAACTTGCGTTCTCCCCGAATCGTCAAGACGTTGTTCTCGACGCGGATGTCGAGTCCCTCCGGTTTGATGTCCGGAAGATCGGCTTTTACGACGAGTTCGTGCTCGGTCTCGAAAATGTCGACGGCCGGCGCCCAAGGCGTCAAGTTAGCCTCTGGCGAGGACCGGTCAAAAGTCTCGCCGAAGAGCCGATTAATTTGATCCTGAAGACTAGAAACCCCGCGAAAGGGGTGAAATTGAGTGAGAGTAGCTCTCATGGGATATCCTCCTAGTGATATCAACGCGATAATATAATCTGCCTGTAGCATTGTCAAGTTTATTGTGAGCTTGAAGGCTCATGAATTAACACCTTTTTTATGTGCAAGATGCCCGCGCCCCTAGGCTATTCCCAGAGAACTTGACACGAAAACTGCTCTAGTCAGAACGTTGGCTGCCGCTAACCGCCTTGACTTGCTATAGTTAGAGGGACCTTTGATGAGAGTGGATGAACTTAGCTATGATTTGCCTGAGGACCTGATAGCCCAGCGCCCTCTACCCGAACGGGACGCCTCTCGGCTATTGCTCGGTCGGCGCTACACGGGGGGTTGGGAAGATCATCACTTCGCGGAACTCCCGGAGCTGTTGCGTGGCGACGAACTCCTGGTTTTCAATAACGCTCGCGTGCTGCCAGCACGCCTGTTCGGACATCGACACGGCGTACACGCCCAAAGTCCTTCGCGAAAAACCGCTCGGCAGCATTTGAGCGGAACCGTGGAAGTATTTCTAACCCGACGAGTGGAGGGCGATCTCTGGGAAGCTTTGGTACGACCTGGCCGCAAGATGCAAGTCGGAGAACGGGTGATTTTTGGCACGGGAGAACTCGAGGGTGAAATCGAATCGCGCGGAGAGCTTGGCCTCCGCACGATTCGTTTTCGAAGTGGGGATGATCGGACCGTCGAAGAGAGCATTGAGAAATTGGGTCACGTGCCGCTACCTCCGTACATCGACCGTCCCGACGAAGAGGCAGACAGGCAGCGTTATCAAACCGTGTTTGCGCGAAGTCCCGGCGCTGTGGCCGCTCCGACGGCTGGACTCCATTTCTCCGCGGAAATTCTGGCGCGCATTCGCGCTCGTGGATGTGACGCATGCGAAATCACGTTGGACGTGGGTTTGGGGACCTTCCAACCAATCCACACGGCGATTCTTGAAGAACATAAGATCCACTCCGAGTCGTATGAGATCAGCGAAGCTGCGGCGGAAAAAATTCGCGCCGCAAAAAGTGAGAAGCGGCCAGTGCTTGCCATTGGAACAACCGTGGTGCGCACCTTGGAAGATGCGGCCGCGCGCTCGGATGTGCGTGAAGGATGCAACGAGTTACGCGCCGGCCGAGGCGCAGCAAACCTGTTTATCGTTCCGGGCTACACGTTTCGCATCGTGGATATGCTACTGACGAACTTTCACCTGCCGAAATCGACACTGTTGGCGTTGGTAGCGGCATTCGCGGGAAAAGAGAATGTCCTGGCGGCATATCGTCACGCGGTAGAAGCGCGATACCGTTTTTACAGCTACGGCGACTGCATGTTGATTCGTTAGCGGGTGATCGAGCGTGTAGCAGGAGGAAGGAAAGCGGAACGCAGGGCTGCCGAGAGATTTGCCAACTTTTTACTGGCGGCATGGTGCGGAAATTGCCACTTCAGAATATCCCCGCATAGAAAGAAAAAGAGGGAGACCACCATATCAAAGAGCCTCCCTCAGAAACGATCGCTAAAGTGCACGGAATCTCCTCTCACTGAGGAAGTACGAAAACGCTTTTCTTTCCTTCGAAGCGAAGTTCGATAACCTTGCCGTCCGCGTTGGAAACTACGCTGTTGTATTGAGACTTAGTGTCGCGATCTTCCCAGCGTCCGTCGGCTTCTGCCACAAGCTTCTTCCCGTTCAAAATCGCCAGGTGGTTGCCATCGATGAGAAACCGGTAATCGCCGGCCTTGATCTCCGTCTGTCCCACTTTTACGCTGTGGGAAATTGGAAGTGTGGTGGACATGGGTTTTGCGAATGCAGGTATAGCTACGGCTAAAGCACCGGCCAACACCAGATTTGCAATGAGCGAGTTGTTTTTCATGTGAGTCGTATTCCTTTCCACGTTCGAGTCAACCGGAAGCGTGTTGCCTGGAGGGAAGAGTTGACACACAGAAGGGAGAGGAGTAGCCTCACGTGCTGAGGCACCTCTTCGTCCTGGTCACGAGCCGGAACAACTGAGTGTCATGACCCCGCGGCTGCCACCGCGGGGTTTTTACTTTCCAAAATCTCTGTCCATCCCGCTACAGCCCAAAAACCGGCTGCACTGGTATAGACGAAAAGCACTACGCAGATGTTTCGCGGCTTAACAGACTTTTTTTGTGTCATTTTTACATGAAAGGAATGTCCCTTGATCTTGTCTGAAATGTCCAGTTTGCGTCGTGCATCGCCCTCCATGTTCATCTATACTCTTGGGCGCGGTTCGGAAGCGGGATGCGAACTCTAGTCCTTAGCGATCTCCACGCCAATTTGATGGCCCTCCAAGCCTCCCTGAAAGCAGCGGAGGGAAAATGGGATCGCGTTGTCTGCCTTGGCGACGTCGTTGGTTACGGTCCTGACCCGAACGAAGTGACCTCCCAAATTCGGGAACTAGGCGCAGTGACCATTCGTGGCAATCACGACAAAGCTGTTGCCGAACTGATGAATACGGACGATTTTAATCCCGTCGCCAAAATGGCTGTGGAGTGGACCCGCGCGCAGCTCTCCAACGAAAATCTCGATTGGCTCAGCGCTTTGCCGCAAGGGCCGTTGGAAACCGACGGCTTAATGCTGGTTCATGGCGCGGTTCAGGATGAAGATGAATATGTGTTTACACCGTCGCAAGCGCTCGAGGGTTTGCTGGACTCTACAGTAGAGGTGACCTTTTACGGACACACGCACCACCAGGGCGGCTTTGCATATCTCGATTCGCAATTGGAAGTTCTGCAGCTTCATCCGAGAAATAACGAGCTGCACTGTGCCTTGCAAATCGAAAATGGAAAACGTTATTTGTTGAATCCTGGTTCGGTGGGCCAGCCTCGAGACGGTGATCCCAGAGCTAGTTTTGCCATTGCGGACCTCGAACATCACGCCATCGAGTTCTGGCGCATCTCTTACGATATCGGGGAAGTTCAGAAGCGCATGCGGGCCGCGCGTTTGCCGGAGCCGCTTGCTCACCGGTTGACTCTCGGGCGCTAGATCGTTGTGTGCGGTAAACGAAGTGAGATCTTTGATGCAAGACACATTTGAGAATCCCGAAACCCCGGAAACTAAATCGAAGGCTTCTCCACTAGCAGTGGCGACCGGAGCCCTAGTGACTGCGGCGATTCTGTTGAGCTTCTGGTTCCTATTCGAACCTTTGGGACGGAAGTCCAACGCCACCCACGAAGCAACCCAACTGAAAATGAGTCCTGCCGAACAGGAATATGCAAAGAACATCGAGGTTGGACAAATCGCCATGAGCCGGGCGGAGAATTTCCTGCACCAGGAAGTAACCACCCTCACGGGAGAGCTTCACAACGCCGGCTCCGAGCCAGTTCTCGGCGTTAGCCTCACCGCCGAGTTTTCCGACGACATGAAGCAGATTGTCCTGCGGGAAACTAGGAGCGTTCTTGGAAGTTCGGGACCGCCGCTTGCCCCAGGCGCGCGCCGCTCGTTTGAAATTTCCTTCGAGCATATTCCCAATTCTTGGAACATGCAGGCTCCTTCGGTCAGGGTCTCGCAGCTGCGTCTGTCCGCAAAACAATAGCAACCATTAATTATATGGTTTGATTAAGAGTAGGGCATAAACTTCGCGGAAGAACTGCGCTCCGGGTTTAAAGACCAATTTGCCCCGGGCTCAATTGAAATTCGGGAAAGTGGCGCGCGGACGACGCTTTGGGACGCGCTGCTCAGGATCGCAGGGGGATTGGGCGCCTGAATCTTCAGCGCAGACAAAGCCGATTTCCGAGAGGACTTCTGCGAGCAGCTAAGGCGGGTCCTAGCGGCAAATGTCCCGGACAAAAGCAGTCTCACCTTTGCGCTTTGTCGCTTGAGCGAGCCAGGCGATCGAACGCAAAGGAGCCTGTATCCTTCTTCGGCTGATCTTGGCGGAGGGAAACGCCAGGTTGCTGAACCGGTCAGCAATGGAAATGGGGATACGTGGCTGGTGCCGCAGAGAAAGTCTGAGCGGCTGTTGAGCGGGCGAAGAGCGGCCTTGCAAGAATTATGGCTTTGGTGCCGGAAGCGATCTCTGTCCATGCGCTTGTGCGAGAACGCGAAGTGGTGCGCAACCAATGATCCTGGATCTTAAGACCTTTCGCAATCCGCTTAGGAAAACTGGCGGTGCGCTCCGCGCGTTGCGATGCGGCAGTAAAACGACACAAAATCCGGGGCGTGAATCTGCTTGCCTTCCGTGGAATTCACGGTAAGATTTGAGGACCTCAGGACCGGTAGGTTTTCGTGAATTTCACAGTCAGCGTTCGCCAAGCAGATGGTATTTCCCTCGTCGATGTGGCTGGGCGTCTCACCTCGTTTGAATCAAAGGCATTTCGCCAGATGATCTATGGCTTGCTGGATAAGGGGCAGACCAATATCGTCCTCAATCTGACCGGGCTTGAGTACCTGGACAGTTCCGGAATTGGCGAACTCGTGCGCAACTACATGAGCGTCATCAAGAAAGGCGGCGCCATGAAAGTCGTGGGACTAGCGCCAAAGGTCGAGGAAATTCTTAAGGTCACACAGCTGTACCATGTTTTTCCGGAATTTCCTGATGAAGCTTCCGCGTTGGAAAGTTTTTCCGCTGCACGCACAACCCAGGTGTGATACTTCAGATTCATCGCGACACCGGCTTCTCAAGTAATCCTCTTTTCCACCTTCCCGAAACAAGAATTCGAACGATTTTAGCTGGCTGCGTGCGCTTGTTCTCTGCAATAGCGCTTTGTGTTTCACTATATTCTGTGCCAGCGACCTTCGCGGGGACAACTATGCCGCCTACAGCCACTGACAACCAACCCTTGCCATGGATGCGGAACGCCGCCACAAAACTGGAGAAGGAGCTGATCGCGAAGTACGGCGAGGACCAGCGTAGGCGCGCCGAACGTGGCCTGCGTCAAATGGCAGAGTTCTGGCGTGCTGAGGATGGTGGTGCAGCGGTTTTCGAGGAATTTGTCCGCGCCAATTTCGCCGCCGAGCCTGCCATGCTGGATACTATGCTCTTGCGTTACCAGCGTCTTCTCGAACAGCTCCATGGCCACATGCATGAAATCAATCGCGAATTTCGCCAACAGGCAGATCTCGATGCCGGTCCGGTTCTTCCCTTCGATGAACTTTTTGCGGGCTACGATCCGGCGGCGCATGTTGTGGATGATTTTTTCAGCAACAAACTGGCCTTCGTTGTCCTTTTGAATTTTCCGCTCACCACTCTCGAAGAGCGCCTTTCGGAAGGCGCGAAGTGGAGCCGCAAACAATGGGCCGAAGTGCGGCTTGCGCAGGATTTTTCCATGAGAATCCCGGCTGCCGTAAATCTGGAAGTAGCGCGCGCAGCCTCCGAAGCGGATTCCTACATTTCGCAATACAACATTTGGATGTACCACGTGCTCGACCAGAATGGACAGTCGCTGTTTCCCCCGAAACTGCGGCTCCTCAGTCACTGGAATCTGCGCGACGAGATCAAAGCAGATTATGCGGACGCACAACACGGATTGGAAAAGCAGCGCTGCATCCAAAAGGTGATGGAACGAATCATCGCCCAGACAATCCCCGCTGTCGTAATCAACAATCCCACTGTGGATTGGAATCCTTGGACGAACGAAGTGCAGGCCGCCGAGGAAAAAGACGGCGACGTCGCGCCACCGCCCGGGCAAGAAACTACAAACGCGCCAGAGCCTTCGACGCGCTACGCCATGCTCCTGAAAACGTACCAGGCTGCCAGGAAAATGGATCCGTTTTCGCCGACCGCCCCAAGTTTGATTGCGCGACGTTTCGACGTGGATCGCGAAATTCCGGAGCAGCGCGTTCGCCAGATGCTGGAGCAAGTTGTCACTTCTCCCCTCGTCCCGAAAGTGGCGAACTTGATCCAGACGCGGCTTGGCCGGCCGCTCGAACCATTCGATATCTGGTACGACGGATTTCGCGCGCGGGGGGCATACACGGAAGCGCAATTGGATGCGATTGTCGCGAAGAAATATCCCACGGCCGAAGCTTACAAGCAGGACATTCCCAACATTCTGGTCAAGCTAGGTTTTACGCCCGATAAAGCACAGTATCTAGCCAACAACATCATCGTCGATCCCGCGCGCGGATCGGGTCACGCCATGGGCGCGTCGATGCGAAGCGAGAAAACCCATTTGCGCACACGCGTAGAAAGCTCCGGCATGAATTACAAGGGGTTCAACATTGCCATTCACGAGATGGGACACAACGTCGAACAGACCATTTCTCTGAACGAAATGGATTACACCCTCCTTGAAGGGGTGCCCAACACCGCGTTCACCGAAGCTCTCGCTATGGTCCTGCAGGGGCACGACCTCGAAGTTCTTGGTTTGTCCGCACCCGACGCCCAGACGGAAACACTGAAAACACTGAATGATTTCTGGAACACATATGAAATCAGCGGCGTCGCTCTCGTGGACATGGACGTGTGGCACTGGATGTACGATCATCCGAACGCGACTCCGGATCAACTGCGAGATGCGACGTTGCAGATTGCGAAAAATATCTGGAGCAGGTATTACGCGCCCGTGTTCGGCGCGAACCACGTTGTGCTGTTAGCGGTCTACTCCCACATGATTGACTCCTTCATGTACCTGCCCGACTATCCGATTGGTCACCTCATCGCATTTCAGATCGAAGAACAGATGAAAGAGTCGGGTGCGATCGGGCCAGAATTCGAACGCATGGCCAAGATGGGCCGCGTTACACCGGATTTGTGGATGATTCACGCAACCGGGAAACCCGTGGGCGCGGAAGCCCTGCTCACAGCTACAGCGAATGCACTCGAGAAAATGCACTCCGCGAAATAGATAGGTTCCCCGCCGTCGAAAAAAATCGGCTTGAAAAGGAGAGAAGCAGCTAGGGTGTGGACCCTAGCTGCCTCCCGGGGTGTGTCCTCGAAGTGGTTGTTATAGATTTAGATGCACGCCAGCAAAAAAGGTTTCCAAAAAATTAAGTCAATCGATTGAGTGCGGAATTAACCGGCAGAGAGCTGCGCGACGTTGCGTAAGTTTCAATAAAACAAGTATTTACGCCACCGTTCATCGCGGTGACCAATCAATCGCATCAATTGCCGCGACGTGTGCAACGTAAACGGGCGCGGACGGCGGGCCAGTTTCAGCCCCGCTTCTTCCGGCGTTCGATCGCCCTTGTTGTTGTTGCAGCGGTAACAGCACGCGACCAGGTTTTCCCAGGAAGAGCGCCCGCCGCGAGATCGTGGAATCACATGGTCCAGCGTCAGCTCCGAACTTGGGAAAATCTTCCCGCAGAACTGGCAGGTATTGCGATCCCGCAGAAGAATATTCTTGCGAGACAGCGCGCGGCTCTGCTGCGGAATATGCCTATAGGCGAGCAGCCGGATCACCGAAGGAACTTTATGGGCATGCGCGGACGAGTGCACTTCGGCGTTGTGCAATTCTTCCGCTTGCGCTACGCCTTTCAGCAGCAGGACCATGGCGCGTCGCACAGCGGTTACGTTAATGGGCTCGTACGTTGCGTTAAGAACCAGAACCGGTTCTTGCATCAGGGAATTGCGGGCAGGAGAGAGCGGAGCAACGTGTCGGCCGATGTTCCCCGAAGCGTTGGACGCAAGAGCTCCAACCGCTTCGGGGGAATGTCGCCCCCGGTGGTCTATCGCCTCTGGTCGTCTTGCGCTCATCGCCCGTCCCTTCCTGCTACGGGTGGTCGGCGAAGGAGCTTAGCGGACGGCCGGCTCGGGCAACGGGAAGGCCCACTGCCGACTTGGCGCCTGCTTCGCAAAGAGCGCGCGAACATGCATCCAACGTCGCTCCTGTCGTCATTATATCATCTAGCAGCAAGATTCGTAAATTGTCAACCCGACCGCCTCGCCACGGTTCCTTCATACACACCAAAGGTGCGTGCAAACTGAAATGCGAATCTGCGCTTGTCGCAGCCCGGGCAATACGAGACAGCTTTCGGAAATTCAGGATCGAATGTTCCCGGCTGTTTGCAGATGTCGCAACTTCCCGGGGGGATTTCCCGAAATAGCGCCGCGCATCCGTGCGAAGCTGAGCGCACAGCCGGCAGCCCGCAGGGAAGCACAGGCTCGTGAGAGCGCCTGCCAGGCCCTCCAGAAAATGGCCGGTCATGTGATGGGAAAATAGGCATGGCAGCGTTTTGCGCTCTTCCATGTCTATTATAACTCGGTTAGATACAAAATCGATAAAACGGTGTTTTTGTGCCGCTTACAGCAGTCCTTGCTCCATCTTTTCCTGGCAAGAAATGCAGTGCTTGGCCCAGGGTACGGCCTCCAGGCGTTTCTGCTGCATCTCTTCGTGGCAGATGGCGCAGTTGCCATAGTCGTTCCCGCGGATTCGCTTCAAGGCCTCGTCGATCATATTCAGAATATTCCGGTCGCTGCTCGTTTGCCCGAACAGGAATTCCTTGGTGTAGGAATTGGCGGCCTTGTCGGCAAGGTCCACGGTAGGGTCATCGTCGGCTTGCCGGCCCTCTTCCTCTGTCCGGGTGATGGTTTTCACCAATTCGTCCCGGCGCGTAAGCAGTTTCTTTTTGTAATACTCCAAGCGCTTCTTTTCCATGAGTATCCTCCCCCAGATGGCTCCAGGGGCCACCTAAAAACTACGTAGTGTAGTCCGAGTCTTTAACAGTGTCAAGGCGACTCGGTTATTTTGGTTCTTCATTTGCCCGTTCGGGCGGTGAAGTCCAGGTGCATCTGATGCTGAACTTTTCCGTTTGGTTTGTTTGGGCAGTTTTGGCGTCGCACTTCTGCCCGCTCAAGAATAACGGGGAGAGGGTTTAAGCGAATTGTGCGTAATCAGAACTTTTCCTGTGACGCAGGTCACAGGGTTTACTCCCCGCAGGTGCGATATTCGATTTAGTGTACGGATAGAGGATTCAGAAGCTCACCGCGAATCTATCCCAACAGAAAGGAGTATTTCATCATGTGGAAGAAAAGCGTGATCCTGCTGGGTATGTTAGTGGTGGCCACGAGCTTATGCCAGACGCAAGCTCAGACCGATCAGAAACCCGTGGTCAAGTCGACTACTATCAAGCAGACCAATCCCACATCCGGGAAAGAGATGTTTACGGAGTACTGTGCTCCTTGCCACGGCGTTGATGGCAAAGGAAACGGACCTGCAGCCAGCGCCATGAAAATGCCGCCGACGGATTTGACGCAATTGGCCAAGGACCACAACGGAAAATATCCCGCCAATAGCGTTGCGAATGTTCTGGCTTTCGGCGGCGGCTCCGGAGCGCATGGCTCAGCGGACATGCCCGTTTGGGGCCCGCTACTTCACTCCTTGGACAGGTTTCACGACACGGTGGTGCAGCAACGCGTTAGCAACATCGTGAGTTACATCGAGACACTTCAGGCAAAGCAAGAGTAGTTGGTCCAGGCATCCGACTGACTTTTCGAGGTGGAAGGCGAATGCTTTCTGCCTCATTGTCAGTTTGACCAACCCCGAACCACCCCTCAGTCAGGAGTCGGGACTGACCGACGGCATAGCCGTCCAGATTTGGTCTGCCTCGTAATAAATCCGAAGCCACCAAGAACTCTTCTTTAGACAGATCGTCTTACCTCTACCATACCGGGGTGTGCGACACGTTCTCTCGAACGAGCTCGTTGATACACGCGCACACCTCTCGGTGGATCGTCTGCCCATCGGATTTCGCTCTAAAGGAGAGCCAACATGAAAAAAGCAGCAATCGTTGTTCTGGGTCTCGTATGGTTCGGCGGATTATCAGCGAACGCAACGGAAAAACCGAAACCAGAAATTCAGGCGCAAAACGCGGCCTCAGACGACAAAACGACGCCGAGCTACGACATGAAAGCCCAGGCTTTGGTGGACCTCCAGGACTTACAGAAAAAATACGTTCAATTGGCGGAATCGATTCCTGCCGATAAATACGCGTGGCGGCCTGAACCTGGCGTGCGATCAGTCAGCGAGCTGTTTTTGCATGTTGCGTCCGCAAATTACGGCATTCCCACAATGATGACGGGCACCAGTCCGGCGCCAGGATTCCAAAGAGAAGGATTTGAGAAGTCCACCACAGACAAAGCGAAGATCATCGAGCAACTGAACAGCTCGTTCGCCTATGCCATCGCGGCGATTAAAAAGATGTCCAATGCCGACTTTGCAAAGGCAGAAAAGAAACTTGGCCCGGACGCCAACGATGGGGATGTTGTCTATATTCTGGTCACACATAATCATGAGCACCTGGGACAGTCGATCGCCTACGCACGCGTAAATGGCATCACTCCTCCCTGGACAGAAGAGGCTCAGAAGAAAGAGAAGCCTGCGGCAGACTGAACCCACTGGATCGTGATTCCGGTTTGAGGAGCCGGCCAGGGTCGGGCTCAGGAAAGCTGATCCTTCGGCGCGATCGCGGAGAATCAGCGGTGCACGCTGCTGATGTGCTCGGAACTGAGCGGTCAGGCGGAAAAGTAAACAAACCATGCGCTAAACTGGGGCTTTATGGAGATTTTCACAGCTTCCACAGGGGGGTGTGGAAAGCTCCGGAAAAAAGTGTGGTGCGACGCTTGACATCTACGGAGGTTATTGTATGATTACAAATGGTTCGGCACTTCCCAAAAGAGCCGAGCCGTGCAGGGGATTCACAGTCGGGTCTGAAGTACTCCAAGGTACAGATCCTATAGTGAGGCGCCTTATTAGCACGGGATAGAAATGTTGAGCATCGCGCGGAATCACTCCTTACGAGTGATTGTGCCCGGCGCTCAGCGCCGGGTTTTTTGTTTTACGGGATCTTTTTTGCGGGTAACCGCAGGAGAGAGCTCGGGTCCTCCGCAAGGAGGATGCCCCAGCGGAAGCTGAGGCCCCTGAAGGACTCAGGGACAACGATCTTTGACAACAGTAAGGCTGGCAACTTCATGCCGATAACCTCGGGCCGATTACGGTCTGTCCGGGGAGTGATGGCATGATTTATTACAAGTTCTGCTCGAGTATGTTGAGCAGTACTGTGGATTTACAAGGCGAACTTACTTCAAGCACCTGGCAATTTCAGAGTCGACAGTCCCGGCGCCGAGCAATCGGACCACGGAATAATGGATCTGCGAGAGACAGGGCGAACGAACTGGTGGAAAGTCGCAGTTTAGCCACTGCGGCGAGTTCAAGGGCGCGCAAGCGCTTCGGAGCACCCTGGGAAACGACGTATTGAGTGAGTTTTATGATTAAGCTACTAAGGGCGTACAGTGGATGCCTTGGCGCTAGAAGGCGATGAAGGACGTGGCAAGCTGCGAAAAGCCTCGGGGAGCCGCAAGCAGGCTTTGATCCGGGGATGTCCGAATGGGGAAACCCGACGGGATGAACTCCCGTTACAGCCGGTTGAATACATAGACCGGTATGAGCTAACTCAGGGAAGTGAACCATCTCAGTACCTGAAGGAAAATAAATCACAGAGATTCCGAAAGTAGCGGCGAGCGAAATCGGAAAAGCCCAAACCCATGTGTTTACACATGGGGGTTGTAGGACCGCATAAGTAGAGTTACCAATCCGGACACTACGCGAACCCGAAGGAAAGCGGGACCAAAGAGTGTGACAGTCACGTAGCGGAAAGTGGACCGGACTCGAAGCGGCATCCTGAGTACCACGAGACACGAGAAATCTCGTGGGAAACTGGGGAGACCACTCTCCAAGGCTAAATACTCTCTAGCGACCGATAGTGAACCAGTACCGTGAGGGAAAGGCGAAAAGCACCCCTGCGAGGGGAGTGAAATAGAACCTGAAACTGTATGCTTACAAGCAGTCGGAGGGCCATGCACAGACTTCGGTCTGTGAAAGCCTGACGGCGTGCCTCTTGCTTAATGAGCCGGCTAGTTAATGTCACGTGCAAGGTTAAGCGCAAGCGAGCCGTAGCGAAAGCGAGTCCGAATAGGGCGATAAGTACGTGGTATTAGACGCGAAGCGGGATGATCTACCCTTGGCCAGGTTGAAGGTCGCTTAACCGCGACTGGAGGACCGAACAGGTGTGAGTTGAAAATCGCTCTGATGAGCTGAGGGTAGGGGTGAAAGGCTAATCAAATTCCGTGATAGCTCGTTCTCCCCGAAATGTCTTTAGGGACAGCCTTGCATGAATTGCCACGGTGGTAGAGCACTGAATGGACTAGGGACCAACTCAGGTTACCGAATCCAATCAAACTACGAATGCCGTGGACAACTATGCGGGAGTGAGACTACGAGGGATAAGCTTCGTGGTCAAAAGGGAAACAGCCCAGATCGCCAGCTAAGGTCCCTAACTATGTGCTAAGTGGTAAAGGAAGTGTATTCGCTCGGACAGCCAGGAGGTTGGCTTAGAAGCAGCCATCCTTTAAAGAAAGCGTAACAGCTCACTGGTCAAGCGGATATGCACCAACAATCCAACGGGGCTCAAGCACATGACCGAAGCTGCGAAATTATACGAAAGTATACTTGGTAGGGGAGCATTGCGTGGGGTGTAAAGGTAGACCGAGAGGACTACTGAATGCCACACAAGAGACCCTGCCGGCATAAGTAGCGATAAACACGATGAGAACTCGTGTCGCCGAAAGTCTAAGGTTTCCTGAGGAAGGTTAATCCGCTCAGGGTTAGGCGGGTCCTAAGGTGAGGCCGAAAGGCGTAACTGATGGACAACAGGTCAACATTCCTGTCCCGCCTGGTGACGTTTGACGATGGGGTGACGCAGAAGGATAAGGGAGCCACCTGATGGATGGTGGTTGCTCAGCGAAAGCCGGTTCCCACTGGCAAATCCGTGGGGGCATTAACGGTGAGGCTGGGGACGAGACCGTTAGGTCGCAAAGTCTCTGATTTCACGCTGCCAGGAAAAACCTCTAAGGAGTCAACCAGGTGCCCGTACCACAAACCGACACAGGTAGACGAGGTGAATATCCACAGGCGCTCGAGAGAACGCTTGCTCAGGAACTAGGCACATTAGTCCCGTAACTTCGGGAGAAGGGACGCCGCTGTAGGGTTTATAGCCCGAAGCGGTCGCAGCGAATCGCGCTCTGCAACTGTTTAACAAAAACACAGCTCTCTGCAAAGTCGAATACGACGTATAGGGGGTGACACCTGCCCGGTGCCGGAAGGTTAAAGCAAGGGCTTAGCCGCAAGGCGAAGGCCTGAACTGAAGCCCCGGTGAACGGCGGCCGTAACTATAACGGTCCTAAGGTAGCGAAATTCCTTGTCGGGTAAGTTCCGACCTGCACGAATGGTGGAATGATAGAGCGACTGTCTTGGCAAGCGGCTCGGCGAATTTGTGGTTCCGGTGAAGACGCCGGATGCCCGCATCTAGACGGAAAGACCCCGTGCACCTTAACTGCACTCTGGTCATGAGTAACGGTCCGATCTGCGTAGCATAGGTAGGAGCCTGT
>CAWCIG010000006.1:0-570000 GCA_963795535.1 Candidatus Acidiferrales bacterium | reverse complement strand
TCCTCGAAGGATCATTGCTCTCGCCCGACGAGGCGCACACCCACTGGAACGGTGCGTTTTCCAAACCGCAGCAGGACGGTTTATTGCTTCGGAGCGGCCAGGCGCGAGTGCAAGACCTGTTTGATGATTTGCCGGCGGCAGACCGCGACGGCAGCCTGAATCGCTTCATGGGATTCGATCAAAAATACTATCTGAGCGACGATCTGCTGCAAAAAGTGGATCGCATGAGCATGGCCCACTCACTGGAAGTGCGGCCGCCATACCTGGACCATCGAATCATCGAATTTGCATCCACCCTGCCGAACCGATTCAAGGTTAACGGACGCACCCTCAAGGTCCTACTGAAAAGCCTGATGAAGTCGAAATTGCCGGCAAGCGTGATTCGCCGGCCTAAAACTGGATTGGACATACCAGCGCATGAATGGCTGCGAGGTCCGCTGCGTTCTCTACTTGAAGACACGCTCAGCCCCGATGCCGTAAAGCAGCGCGGCCTATTTCGTCCAGGAACGATCGAAGCCCTAAAACGCGATCATATGGAACGGCGCGCCAACCTGGGCTACCACTTGTGGGGCCTGATGATTTTATTTCTATGGATAAAACACTGGAACATTCAGACTTCAAGCGAACTGAGCCTGCCTCTGCGGTCGCAGGAAAGCGTCTCGAGTCAAGCTCTCTCCTGATTCTTATCGCCACGGCCGTCTTCTTCGGCTGTATCATTTCTCCTCCATCCTTGATGGACGATGTCGATGCGGTCCAGGCGCAGATTGCCCGGAATATGCTGAGCAGCGGCGACTGGGTGATCGCGCGCCTCGATGGTGTCCCCTACCTCGAGAAATCGCCCCTGGTGTATTGGTTGATGGCGATTTCCTATCGCGTCTTTGGCGTCTACGATTGGGCGGCGCGAATTCCCGTTGCACTGGCCGCCGTTCTGCTGGCCTGGTTCACCTACCGCTATGGCCGGTGGGCTTTTGGGGAGCGGGCAGGGTATTACGCGGGCATCGCACTTGCCACCTGCGTCGGTCTTTTTTTATTCACGCGCATTCTAATACCGGATGTCATGTTGACGCTGAGTACGTGCCTGGCGTTCTGGGCGTTTCAGCGGGCAACGGATCCCGAAGAACCGCAATCCATGCTGTGGGCAGCTGTACTCGCGGCAAGCCTCGGCATTGGCGTGATGCTGAAGGGCCTCATCGCATTGATCGTGGTTGGTGGCGGAGCTTTTGTCTACCTCGCTATAACCAAGCAGCTCTTTTCGCGTGAAATTTGGCGGCGCTTGCACGTCGTGCCAGGAGCCGCAATTTTCCTGCTGATCGCCGCTCCCTGGCACGTCATAGCAACGCTGCGAATGCCACCTCATCTGGTCTTCACGATGCGCAGCGCCCCCGGCGAGTATCACGGCTTCTTCTGGTTTTATTTCATGAACGAGCACGTCTTGCGTTTCCTGAATCTCCGCTACCCTCGCGATTACAACACGGTTCCGCGTCCGGCCTTCTGGCTATTGCATCTGGTCTGGCTGTTTCCTTGGAGCGTATATTTCCCAGCCGTCGCGCGCCAGAGCTTCAAGCCGCTTGACCGGGCCGGCAGGACTCGCCTCCTCGCTGTTTGTTGGGCCGGATTCCTGCTCGTCTTTTTCACTTTTTCTACGACGCAGGAATACTATTCCATGCCGATTTATCCGGCCTTAGCCCTGTTGCTTGGCAGCGCGATGGCCACGGAAAATTCCTGGACACGTTGGGGAACGCGAGTGCTCGGCGCCATCACCGCCCTTTGTGCGATTGCTATCGGGGTTTTGCTCTACCTGGTGCGCGACACCCCTGCCCCAGGCGACATTTCGAACGCGCTCCAGCAACATCCAGGAACGTATACGCTGTCCATGAGCCACATGGGCGATCTCACTGTTCAATCGTTCGCCTATTTGCGCGCGCCGCTCGTGATGGCGGGAATTGCGTTTCTGGTGGGCACGCTTGCTTGTTGGTTGCTGCGCAGCCGCCAAGTCTATCTGGCCATCGCGCTCATGATGGTGCTTTTCATTCACGCCAGCCGCGTCGCCATGGTCGTCTTTGATCCCTATCTCGCCTCGCGTCCACTGGCTAATGCGCTGCTGAAAGCGCCTCCAGGACAATTGATTATGAACGGCCCATACTATGAATTCTCTTCCGTGATTTTCTATACCGGCCGTAACGCCCTTCTCTGGAACGGGCGTATCAATAATCTGCAATATGGTTCATACGCACCCGGGAGTCCGCCGGTTTTTATAGACGATCGGCAATTCCAATCTCTATGGAATTCCAGCAACCGCTATTTTGTGCTCTCCGACGAAACCAGAATGAAGCACCTGCAGCAGACGGCCAAAAGCGATCGCCTGTTCCTTGTAACCGAAAGTGGCACGAAAGCCCTGTATTCGAACGAGCCCGTGAATTAATTGTTGGCCGAGCTTTGCAACGCATGTCCTTCGTGCCGGAGCACCGGCGGAAGATCGTGAAACTGCTCGGCCTCGGTTGAACCCGCGAGCGCCGTCGTGGATGCGGTGCCGCTGGTAATCGCGTTGTGAACTTTCGTCCTGGAAGTCGAAACCTTTGAGGCTTGCCTCAGAATGGTCCTGCGAAAACTGGGGTTCGCTTTTCTTCCACAAATCACTGTTCATGAGGAAATACGCTGCAAGAAATTAGTGACCCTGCAACTTTCCGACGCGGAGTCGTTGCGCTGCAGCCTGGACGTGATCGTGCCTCGGCGCCGGCCGCTTTCGCGCAGCGCATAGGGCCTTCTGGCGAAGCTTCGGGAAGCAACGCCCGGAGCGATCCCCAGGCTGAGGCCGCATGGCAAGCGCTAATCGCGTTTTCCCTGACCATTGTGGTAGCTTGAATCAAAGCCCTTGCGAAACGAGAAAAGAAAATGACACAGAAAAATCCAACAGTCCTGATCACCGGCGGCACGGACGGGCTCGGCAAGGCCGCCGCGCTGTTTCTCTCTCGTTGCGGATATCTGGTATTTGCCGCTGGCCGCTCTCCGTCGAAGCGCGAGGAACTCGACCGGTTGGCGCACGAACAGTCGCTTCCGCTCCACACGTTGGAGATGGACGTCACCGATAATGCTTCCGTGCAAATTGGTGTCGAACTGGTGCTGGAAAAAGGCGGTGGCATCGATTTCCTGATCAACAACGCAGGCGTGGGCTACATGGCCACCGTAGAGGAACTGCGCTTGGAGGATTTTCGAAAGCAGTTCGATGTAAATCTGTTTGGCGTCATTCGGGTGACGCAAGCGGTCCTGCCGCACATGCGCCAGCGCCGACATGGCCGCATTCTGATGATGAGCAGCGTCGCCGGGCTGGTCTCACCGCCGACTTATGGTGCCTATAGCAGCAGCAAGCACGCTCTGGAAGGTCTTACGGACGCGCTTCGCGCGGAAATGTATTCTTTTGGCGTGGACGTAATTCTGATCGAGCCCGGCTATATCATCACGAATTTCCAGCAAACTGCCCAGGAACTTGCGCAACCTTATTTTGACCGCGCGAGTGGCAGCCCTTACGCCGGGATTTATGCGGGAGCTTTGGAGGGCTCGAAGCAAGGCCGCGAACGCTCCAAGACTACCCCCGAGGATTGCGCGAAGGTCATCCAGAAGGCCATGGAATCGCCAAATCCCAAGGCGCGCTATCCGGTCACTCCAATGGCGAAATGGATTGCCTTCGGCAAACGAATCCTCCCAGATACTCTCCTGGATTCTCTGATGCGCAAGAGGTTCGGAATTACGCGCGAGAGTTAGCGGCGACAATTTCGAAATAGGCGGATCGTATTTTGCGCCGGATATGGCGGCGACAGGCCGTCGCTCCTCAAAATTCCAAACGCAGCAAGCGCCCATCGGCAGGCCGGTATTTGACCCCTCGCCACAGTCCGTTTACGCTGAACTCAGCCAGGAGGAACGAATGAATCGACTGCTTTTTTGCACCTTGCTCACGTGCGGAATGGCGGCATCCGCCCAGGTGACCACGCGCGCGCGCGATCGTCAACAGACGGATCAGGAAGCCCGAGCCATCTTCAAGCAGTTGATCGAGATCAACACCACCGAATCGTCCGGGAATGTTAGCAAAGCGGCTGAGGCGATGGCCACACGGTTGCGCGATGCCGGCTTTCCCGACAAGGACGTGATTGTTGCTGGTCCAGACGAACGAAAAAAGAACCTCGTTGTCCGCTTTCGCGGCACGGGCCAGCGCCCGCCCATCCTCTTTATTGGACACCTGGACGTTGTGGAAGCCCGCCGAGAAGACTGGAGCATGGATCCATTTCAATTTATTGAGCAGGACGGAAATTTCTACGGCCGTGGCACGCGCGACATGAAAGCCGGAGATGCCATTCTGGTGATGAGTTTCCTCCGCCTCAAGCGCGAAAGCTACCGACCCGATCGAGACTTGATCGTGGCTCTAACCGCCGATGAAGAAGCCGGTGATTCCAATGGCGTTGATTGGTTGTTGAAAGAACATAAAGACTGGATTGACGCGGAATATTGCATCAATTTGGATGGCGGTGAATTTGAACGATTGAAAGGGGAACGCGTCCTGGCCGGATTGCAGGCCAGTGAAAAGGTCTATGCAGACTATCAATTTGAAACCACGAACCCGGGTGGTCATAGTTCGGTGCCGGGCCCGGATAACGCGATTTATGAGCTTTCAGCAGCTTTGGGCAGGCTTCAGAATTTCTCCTTTCCGATAAAAATCAATGAAATTACGCGCGGATATTTTTCGCAGTCTGCGGGGTTCACGACGGGTCCACTTGCCGCCGATCTACGCGGAGCCGCGCAAGAGCCGCCGAATCCTTCGGCGATTCAACATTTGTCCGCCATCCCTTATTACAATGCGCTGCTCCGTACCACTTGTGTTGCCACGATGCTGTCCGGCGGCCATGCGCCCAACGCGCTTCCCCAATCGGCGCGCGCCACCGTGAATTGCAGAATATTCCCCGGCGAAGATCCTGAGGAAATACGTAAGACCCTCGAACGAGTCGTAGCTGATCCCAATGTCAAAGTCACCCCGATCCCGGAAAAGACCGCGGATGGAAAGTTGATTCCGATCGTAGCCGTCCCGCCATCCGCGCTATTGCCGGAATTGACGAACGCGCTCGAACGTACTCTTTCCACCATGTGGTCCGGAATGCAGGTTGTGCCAACCATGTCCACCGGCGCCACGGATGGAAAGTATCTGCGGATTGCCGGTATTCCCACGTTTGGCATTGCTTGCATGTTTTTCGACATGGAAGATGATCGCTCTCATGGCAAGGACGAGCGCGTGGGCGTACAGGACTTTTACGATGGCGTGGAGTTTGGCTACCGCTTCATGAAGTCGTTATCGTCGAACTAACAAAGCGACTCGAAAAAAGGCAAAGGCCTCCGGCGTTTCTGGAGGCCTTTGCTGTTGAAAATAATTCGTCGCTCAGGGTTTCGTCGGATCGGGTGGCTCGCCGGGCTTGACGTCCTGTGGAGCGGCGGTGCTCGCTGCAACGGGTTTCGCAGCGTCCGCACCATAGCGCACCAGGTAAGGCATGAACGGCGTCACTTCGAACGGCATCTTCTCCCGTTCCGCCACCGTGCCTATCGGCTTGCTCTTGATCAATTCCAGCTTGTCGTTCCAAGGATCCATCTTCACGCGGCCTCCCAGCGGCAGCGCGGCAATCTTTTGAGGATTCTGCTTCGGGTCAACCGGCACTGTGGACTTCAAGTCTGCGATCTGAGGAACGCGATTGCCCAAGTGACCGCTGATGAGGTTCGGAATTTCCTTCTGGCGGCTTTCGAGCGCCTGCAGGAACAGCCCAGCATTGCCCAGTTGGTTCTTGTACGGGGAATTGTTCAGAATCTGAATGGCCTTGGCGTTGGCAGCGGCTTCCTCTTCCGGAGTGCGTGCAAAGCCAAAGTGGCGGAAGGTGTCTTTGTCGTCGACCAGCAACTGATCGAAGAAGGCGTACTGTGAATCAAGCCGGTGACCGAGGACAACGTGGCTCAATTCATGCGCCAGGATCGTCGCCAGGCTGGCCTCATCGGGCAACACGTCGATCAAGCCGCGGCTCAGAACGATGGTGTGGCCCAGCGTGAATGATTCGAGCGTCGAGACCATGAGCACGCGGCAGCGAACCTCAGGATCGAGATCGATGTTGTTGGTCACTTCCAGGTTGTTGACAACCGTCTCGAGAACTTTGTCCACTTCACCCTTTGGTGCCATCAGCCCGATGCGTTCCAGGCGATCCGAGAGGTTATCCTCAGCCTGACGGTCCCAGGAGCGCTGTGCTTGAATCGGAGAGAGGTCATTCGCTGACTTGGTGTCGTCGTTGACGGGAGTTTCCACCAGGATCTTGCTCAATTCCTCTTCCTTCGAGGCATTGCTCAGGTTATAGCCCCACAAGCGAGTCTGCGCTTTGAATTCCAGTTTCTTGTTGATGGCGTAGTGCAACTCCTTTTCTTCGCTGTAGACGAAGCTCGGTAGCCAAAGGCCAGGCTGCACGTTGTAGCGCCAGCTATCAAAGTGAAAGTACCAGCTGGCGTGGCCATTGCCGCTATACGCGCCGTTGAACCGCACGATGTGAAAGTCCTGGTCTTCCACCCAGATCCGGCCCAAGAACAAGCCGCCAGATTTCTTTGTAGCAGGAGTCACGTCGAACACCAGGCAGCGCACTTCGCCTAGGAATTCGCGGCGCACATAGTCAAACTTGTAGTGCTGCTTATCGAAGCGGCTGTTGTCGATAAAAATCATCTGCAGGAAGCCTTCCGGCAGATATTGCATTGCAAAGAAGTTCATGGAGCCCATGAATTTCTTCGCTTTGCTGGTCGTGTCGCTGAGCGGCACAAGGTTGACGCCCTTCTGGAAGTCTGCGCGGCCGAGAAAATATTTATCACCGGCTGGAACATCTCCCATATCCTTGTCAGCTTTTAGATTCTGAATGTACGTCTCGACAATCGGCGAGTAATTACGGATCTGGCCGTAAAGCCGCTGTTCGTTGCTGATTACCCGGTCCACCGCCTGATCCATCGTCCGTGGCTGGTCGGGCGCCGGCGCCCCAGGTGTATTCGCAACTGCTGGAATGCTTGCGCAAGCTCCAAGCAGCAGCACCAGGATATTCTTCGACAACGTTCGCATGATCATTCTCCCTCAGTAAGCCAGCCGGAATTGAATTCGTACCCGGGCCGGGAAATCCACCGGTTCGCCCTGAAGCTTTGCCGGCTTGAATTTGATTTGTTGCGCGGCGCGCAGTGCCGAGTCGTCGAGACCGTGTCCCAGGCCGGTGACGACCTTATTGATCTGAATCGTGCCGTTCGCTTTGAAGATCAGGTCGATGACCACGTCGCCTTCGACCTTCAAAGTTCGACCCTCTGCCGTATATTCGGGCTGGGGTTTGTCCAAAATCTCCGGAGACGTATCGGCCGGCCCGGAAGGTCCGGCTTTCTTTTTCGGCGCCTCTGTCGAAGTATCAACGGCGCCGAATCCCCCGGCAACCACTGTACCCTTCTTTCCGCTGCCGCTCGGAGGATCTGCGGTGCTGTTGCCGAATCCGGTACTTGCCACCGTTCCACGAATACCGTTCTTGCCGCCAGTCCCGTTGCCGTACCCCTCGCCGCCAGGCAATGCGGGCGAACCCAGCCGATTCACGTTGGTCGGGTGATTGGGATCTCCCTTGCCAGGCAGCCCGTTCGGATCACCGAACCCGCCCGTCTGAACTTTTTCTACAGGCGCAGTCACTGTGGCCGGAGCTGCGCTACCAGTCAGATTGCCCACTTTGACGTCATCTTTCGGACGCTTTGGGCCATTTTCCTTGGCGTCAATCTTGACGTCTTCGAAAGCCGGTTTGGTATCGAGAGGTTTTACCTCAACTTTTTCAACCTTGGGCTGAACCGTCTTTGGCGTCGCCAGATGGGCAAAAATATGTGGTTGTTGCGGATTCAATTTGGGTGGTTCGACCGGAACTGCCGGCTTAACTTCCGCCTTCGGTTGCGCAACCTTCACCTTCGGTGGCGGGGGTGGTGGGGGCGCCACGGGAATTTCCGTCATTGGCGCGGCGAGGGGCGTGGTGGTGTAAAAGTGAAGCGCGGTTTTCATCCCCTCCGGATAAAGCAAGGGAACAAGAATAAAAAACCCCAAAACAAATATCTGAAGTATAGCGCTGGCGCCGACTCGGCCCCAGTTTGGTTTCTGTTCTGGCAACAAGGCTAGACGAGCGGGGATGGGTTTGGTCCCGATCTGTGCCTTCCAAGCATCCGTATTAGGCGTCCGGCCTCGATTGGCGTTGAAGCCGACACCCAGTGCTGTCTTGCGTGGTGGATCAGCGATCATTGTGGTCATTCCGCTTGCCGCCTTATGCGAAGTTTCTCCCGCAAACCTGGTTCCGCGGAATCAGATTGCTCATTGCTCGGTAAGGTTTCTCGGTGCCAGTACGAGCGTACTGACCGCCGTGATGCCGCCGAATAGGACTTTCGTACTAAAGACGCGTACTCGCTAATGACGACGCGAGTGCACACTTCGGGACGACAGGATTACCGGGATAAACCCGCCGAGGCGAATTTCGTTGCGGGGCGGGATCGCAACACTCTCTAGGATACCGCAACTTGCGGCGGAGAGACCGGAAGATTTATGCACCGGCTTCCTCCAGGGGGGTAACTGCTTGGATGCCACGCCCCGGAAAGACGTTGGTTGCGTTCTGATGCCCGCAAGATATAGAAATAAGGGAGTTAAGGTATTGCAAGGCGATTTCGTGCCACACGATCCGAGTTCCGAGCCGCAGCCTGGTCCCGTGATTCTGTTGCGAGAGCTGCAGGTGCGCCTGGACGCTTTATACGCTGCCTCGCCCGCGCCTCTGTGGCAACTCACAAGGTCTCAGTTCGAAGCAGCCCTCGAGCGAAGCGTCTTGAAGCGATTCATCGAGGTGCCAGCAACCCGCGACAAATTGCAGGAGTACCTCGAAACACTCCATATCGACGACTTGGTGCTAGCCGCTGCTTGCCTGCAAGGCTCTGAATCCGCTTGGGAGCACTTCATCGGGAATTATCGGGCCTACCTGCGAGCTGCTGCAGGCGCCATCACGAAGGGCGGCCGGTCAGGCACAGACGCCCTGGAATTGGCGGACTCGCTTTTCGCGGAGCTATATGGCTTGGTCGATGGCAAGCGGGGCGAGGCTTCTCTGTTTCGCTATTTTCATGGACGAAGCTCGTTGAAGACCTGGTTGCGCACCATTCTGGCGCAGCGGCACATCGACTGCATTCGTCAAAGCCGTCGCTGGGAATCGTTTCAGCAACCAGATGGAGAGGAGCAAAAACTCCCGGCGTCGCAAATTGTCTCCACGCCTTCGCTCGATCCACACCGCCGTCGCTATCTACAGTGCTTTCTGCTTGCGCTGAACGATTGCCTGAACTCGCTGAACGCAATGGATCGCAAGCGCCTGGAGCTCTACTACGCGCGCGAAAAAACCCTCGCCGAAATTGGCCGGTTGCTCGGTGAACACGAATCCAGCGCTTCTCGACATCTGGAACGCGTTCGCCGCGAACTCCGCTCCAAGGTCGAAGAGTGCTTGCGAAGTGGGCCACAGAATGGCGATTCCTCACAAAGCTTCGCTCCCTTGAGCAAGGCGGAAATCGCGCTCTGTTTCGAATATGCGGCCGAGGATCCTAGCATCGATTTCCGGCAGATTTTCCCGGAGAAGACTCCCAGCCGTAGTCAGACCGGGCGAAAGGAATCGCCGTGAGCAAGTGCAAGAAGCGGTACAAAAAACGTTCTAAGAAAGGAGAGCGCTATGCCGATTGACGATCGCGATGAACAATTCGAGCGCGCGCTAGCGCGCCACTTGCGCAATGCCTCTCCTGATTCCGCTTGTCCCGATGCGGAGATTCTCGCCGCCTATCACGAGCGCACACTTTCCATTGAGGAAATAGCGCATTGGAAAGAGCACATCGCGGGATGCACTCGTTGCCAGGAGAGTCTGGCGCTTGTGGAACAAACGGAAAGTTTGCCCGCGGAAGAATGGCAACCCGAGGACGTGCTGCAATCTCTGAGGATGGACTTGCGCCACACTGACCTCTCCGCCGATTCGGCAGTCAGGCGAAGCGCCGAACTTCCTTCCTCGGTTCCGATGATGCAGGTGGCTGCGTCTGCATCCGCCGTCAGAGCGAGACCGCAGCTTCGCCGGCGCTTGCTCTTGCCTATTGGAGCGATCGCCGCCACGGCCATCGTGTGGGTAGGCGTTCGGGAAATTCGCACGCGGCACGTCCAACAGCTTGGCACGACGCAGGTAGCCGAAAATCGGGCATCCCTTCCTGCACCGCCTTCTTCCGAAACCGAATTACAGAAGGAGCTGACAAAAAAGCAATCGCCTGCCCAAAGTTTGAACAGGGAATACCAGGCCCAAGGGCCACCTGTCGCCCTTGCGCCAGTTTTGGTTTCACCGCCGCGTGCTACAGCCCCTGTTGCCGGTGGAACTGTGCACCCGAACGCGAACAACTCTTCACTCGACCAGCGTGACGCCATTGCGGTGGGCTCGCTAGGCGGGGCAGCGAAGAAAGCTGCTTCGCCGAATGTGCCGCGGACCTCCGCTACGGAAAAATCTCTGCAATCCTCGTTTCCAAGCACACCGCAACCCGCGCCTTCCGCCGCAGCCCCGACCGTTGCGGCGCAACCTAAAGACGAATACCTGAAAGCTCCGCCACCTACCGCCAGCGAAACCGTCCAGGTGCAATCGGAAGCGCAACAGCTGGCAATCAGCGGGAATGCTTCAGAAATCGCGCCAAGCGAACGAGGCAAAATGATCGATCTCGCAAAACTGGCTGTGACGAGCCGTCTTTACGTCCTCGCGCCGGGCGAAACGCACGCGTGGCGCGTTGGCGGTGGAGGTATGATCGAACGCACCACCGATCGCGGCAAAACCTGGAAGCTACAGAACAGCGGCGTAACGGCCGAACTGACGGCGGGCTCGGCCACTTCCGATAAAGTCTGTTGGGTCGTCGGCCGAGGTGGAACTTTGCTCCTGACCACTGACGGTGGCAAGCACTGGAAGTTACTTTCTTCCCCTATCAAGGAAGACTTGGGCGGGGTTCACGCCACGGATGCAATGCACGCCACAATCTGGGATGTTCCTAACCACAAGACTTTTGAAACCAATGACGGCGGCGAGACCTGGAAACCTGCCGCAAACGAGTAGCGGTCAATGCAAGATATTCTCTTGATGCCGTTCTAACGAAGAAGCGGAACTGAGGTTAAGGAGCTTTCATGCAGACTGCAGCGAACAATCTAAGCAAGGCGAGTCGTTGGGCAGCAGCTGGCGTCATTATCGCCTTGGCTGGAGCGGCGGCGGTGGTACCGTCTTACCATGCCGATGGGAAAGCGGCAGAGCAAGATAAGAACGCACCGGCTGCAAGTGCGGCGGATCAGTCCACATCGCTCCATGACCAGACCGATCTGGCGATCACCGTATACAACTCAAATATTGCGTTGATTCGCGATGTCCGCCAATTGCAGTTGCCCAGCGGCAGCTTTCGCCTGAAATTCATGGACATTGCCGCTACGGTCAATCCCGCTACGGTCCATTTCCGTTCGCTCACGGAACCGGAGAAAGTGGACGTCGTCGAGCAGAATTACGAATACGATCTGCTCGAACCCAACAAGCTCCTGAACAAATACGTCGGCAAGGAAGTGACTCTGGTCCGTACCTACATGGATAACGGCACAACCAAGCACGAAGAAATTAAAGCCACGTTACTCGCCAACAATAACGGCCCGGTCTGGAAAATCGGCAACGACATTGTGACCGGCGTTTATGGCGAGACCTACCGCTTTCCGGAAGTTCCAGCGAATCTGTATGACCGGCCTACGCTGCTGATGTCGCTGGAAAATTCCGGTTCCCGTAAACAGACCATTGAAACTTCCTACCTGGCCAACAATCTTTCCTGGAACGCCGATTACGTCCTGACGGTTGGGCGCGACGACAAGGCTGCCGACCTTGATGGCTGGGTCACGCTCATCAACAATTCCGGCACTGCATTTCACAATGCGAAGCTCCAGCTTGTTGCCGGAGACCTGAACCGTGTCCCTCAAGGAGGAATCGTTGGCGGAGTTGCAGCCCGGGAAGCAATGCTGGCGAAGGCAGCGCCGCAGTTCCAGCAGGAAAGTTTCAGCGAATATCATCTTTACTCGCTCGGCCGGCGCACCTCTGTGGAAGACAAGGAAACCAAGCAGATCAGCCTGCTCGAGGGCAGCGGCATTCCCGTTGAAAAACTATTTGTTGTGAATGGACAGAATTTCTACTACCGAAACGCGCAAACTCCCGGAGCTGCCCTCAAAGATCCCGTCATGGTCTTTTATAAATTCAAGAACGAGCAAAAAGGCGGCCTCGGTATTCCGTTGCCTGCCGGAAACATTCGCGTCTATCAAAAGGACTCCAAGGACGGATTACTGTTTATCGGCGAAGACCACATCGATCACACGCCTAAAGACGAACTCGTTACTGTGAAAATCGGAAACGCCTTTGACGTGGTCGCGGAACGCAAGCAGACCGATTTCAAGAAAATCGCCGATCGCGTCTACGAAATGGAATTCGCAATCACATTGCGAAATCACAAGGACACACCCGTCACCGTACAGGTGAATGAACCCATCGGTGGGGACTGGGAAATGCTCTCTTCGACTTACGAAGCGACAAAGACGGCGGCGTTTGCCGCGCAGTTCAATGTTCCCGTCAAGCCCAGCGGCGAATCTGTGCTGAAATATCGCGTTCGCGTGCACTGGTAACGACAGACCAAATCCTCATCCCCCGGCCATTCGATGTGGGTGGGCGGAGGGCTTGAGCGTTACTTCAACCGAATCTGTTGCCAAAGCGTTTCACGCAACCCGCGCCACAAAAATCATTTCCGGCGAGGCATCCGCTAATGGCGAACCGTCAAAATCTCCGTAAACCGCTTCAAGCCGGAAACCGCACCGCGCCAGCAGGTGTTCCACTTCGTAGCGAAAAAAATAACGCAAGCTCCAAGCCATAACCAGCCGTTCCTGCTTTCCCCCGGCATACGTCACCTGAAAGATCATCTCCACGTCATTTTGTTGCAAAGCGCGGTGGAACGATGCGACACGCTCGGAAAGAGCCACATGGCGGCCATCTGGCAGGTCATATTCCGTCAGCAGTGCCTCCGTCTCGAACATCGGGTCGTGCATCCGCTCCGGGTCAGTCTGGAAAAAATCCAGAATTAGGTGGCCACCGGGAGCCAGATGTTTGCGCACGCAATTCAGGCACTCCATTTGCTGGTCCGTCTCGAGCAAGTGCTGGAAAGGCCGGAAGGGAATCACGACTGTGCGGAATTGCTCGCCGAGTTCAAACCGTGCCATATCATCTTGCACAAGGTGAAGGCGTTCACGCGCCTCTCGTCGCATATGGGCGCGCTTGTAGGCCGCGCGTTCCAGCATTTTTCCGGAAATGTCCAGCCCCACGATGCGATAACCTGCTTCGGCGATCGCAACCGTGATGCGCCCGGTTCCGCACCCCAATTCCAGGACGGGATCGCCGTATTTCTTCGCTGCGTTTGCATAGAACGCCACATCGTGCCTTCGTTGTGTCACCATCGGTGCGCTGTCGTAATAATCCGCTATGAAACAGTCGTATAACGCTCTCTCCAGGCTCATTCACCCACCATGGCTTCCGCTTCAATCTCGACCAGCATTTCCGGTGAAATCAGCTTGCTGATCTGCAGCATGGAAGTCGCCGGAAGAATGTCTTTGAAGAATTCGCCGTGGGCCCGGCCAACCTTCTCCCACTCAGCAATATTCAGCACGTAGATTCGCGTGCGTATAACGTCGTTGAGGCTAGCCCCCGCTCGCACCAGCGCTGATTCGATATTCCGGAGCGTCTGCACTGTCTGTGCATAGACATCTCCGACACCAATGATTTCGCCGTTAGGACCCGTCGCCGTGGTGCCGGACACGGTGATGTAGTTGCCGACGCGGACCGCGCGCGAGTATCCCACAATCGGCTCCCACCGCGTTCCACTGGAGATCGTCTGCCGTGCCATGTTGGCTCCTTTTGGCCGGCCGTTTCCGTGCACTTGCAGGCCGCATGCTAAACTTAAATGCAGTATCGCATAGGGCGAATCACTTGTCCGGCCCTGTAAAGAGACGACAAGATGCGTTGTGAAAATATTCTTGAAGCGGTAGGCCGGACGCCGCTCATCCGGCTGCACCGCATCGTTAAAGACCTGAAGCCGCAAATCTGGGTGAAGGCGGAGATGTTGAATCCCGGCGGATCCGTGAAGGACCGCATCGGCCTCACCATGATTGACGATGCCGAGAAGAAAGGCCTGCTGAAACCAGGCGGCACCATCATTGAAGGCACCAGCGGAAACACCGGCATGGGCCTGGCTCTGGTTGCGGCGGTGCGCGGCTACAAATGTGTGTTCACCACCACCGATAAACAATCCAAGGAAAAAGTGGATTTGCTGAAGGCTCACGGCGCGGAAGTCATCGTTTGTCCCACTGCTGTCGAGCCGGAGGACCCACGCAGCTATTACAGCGTGGCAAAAAAATTGGCGCGAGAGATCCCCAATTCTTATTATCCGAATCAGTACGACAACCCCACTAATCCGGAAGCCCACTACGCGACCACCGGCCCCGAAATTTGGGAAGACTCCGAAGGCCAAGTCACTCACTTTGTTTGCGGCATGGGTACCGGCGGCACCATCAGCGGCGTCGGCAAATATCTGAAAGAAAAAAATCCCAAGGTGCAGATCATCGGCGTCGATCCCGAAGGTTCGCTGTACTACGATTTTCATAAGACCGGAAAAATCACCAAGGCCCGCACCTATGTGGTAGAAGGCATCGGCGAAGATTTTTTCCCGACCACCATGCACATGAACATTCTGGACGACGTCATTCAGGTGAATGACGAGGAATGCTTTGTGGCTGCTCGCCGCCTGGCAAAACTCGAAGGAATTTTCACGGGTGGTTCGGGCGGTGGATGCTTGTCCGGCACACTGCGGCTTGCCGGCACACTGGGGCCGGACGCGTTCCTTGTCGCGCTGATGCCCGACACAGGCATGCGCTATTTGAGCAAGGTTTACAACGACGAATGGATGCGCGAGCGCGGTTACGTGGAATCGAGCGTGCCGATCACGGCAGCCGAAGTCGTCAACGCGAAAAAAGGATCGGGCAAGGTCCGCGAACTGGTTATCGCGCGGCCTTACCAGACAGTGTTTCACGCGCTCAAAACCATGCAGGAGCAGGACATTTCGCAGATTCCTGTTTTTGAAGAGAATCTGCCGATCGGCACGGTTTATGAGGACCAGATCCTGACGCTTGCTCTGCAAGGCAAGGATCTGCGCAAGCTAGTCGTGCGCGAAATGATGTCCAAGCCGCTGCCAAGAGTGCCTAAAAACGCGCCGGTCGAACGCATTACGTATATTCTGAGTCACGAAAATCCCGCGGTCTTCGTTGAGATGGGCGAAGCCCGCTTCGAGATCCTCACCAAATACGATTTGATGAGCACGGTAGCTGGCCTCATGGAACAAAAACGCTAGCCCACCTGCGCCGCGCGAATTCTGAAAAACAGGAACGGACCATTGAAAATCGAAGATTTCAACGATCGGCTGAAGAACTCCATTCTCATCGCGGATGGCGCCATGGGCTCGATGTTGCACGAAGCCGTTGGCACCGTTCGTTGCTTTGATGAGCTGAATACCACCGAGCCCGAAGCTGTTTTTCGCGTGCACCAGGCCTACATCGACGCCGGCGCTCAGATCATCGAGACAAATACGTTCGGTGCCAACCGTTTCAAACTTGCTCCCCTGGGTCTCGCCGATGACGTCCAGCGGTTGAATAGCCGCGGAGTGAAGATTGCCCGCGAAGCCCGCGAATCCGCAGCGCGCGAAGTGCTGATTGCAGGTTCGATCGGCCCTCTGGGCATTGGCGTTCAGGCGCGCCATCCGGAGCCGGACCAGATCCTTGCTGTGTTTAACGAGCAGGCACTGGCGTTGGAGGAACGCGGCGTGGATCTGTTTGTCCTCGAAACGTTTTCCTACATTGAAGAATTGCTCCTGGCCATCGACGCGATCCGCTCCTTTTCGTCTCTGCCGATCGTTGCTCAGTTGACCTTCTCCGAAGACGGTACAATCTATGGCGATCTTTCGCCGTTGCTTGCGGCTTCGATGTTGCGTGAAAAAAACGTCCAGGCTATCGGCGCGAATTGCACGCTGGGCCCACAGTCTCTTCTGCCGATCCTTCTCGAGCTTGTCAACACCACCAATGGCCATGTCAGCGGCATGCCCAACGCCGGTTTCCCGAAGCGTGAAGGGGATCGCATTGTTTATCCAAAGTCCTCGCCCGCGTACTTCGCGGAATTTGCCCGCGAAGCCGCCGGAATGGGCGTGCGCATACTTGGCGGATGCTGTGGCACGACTCCGGCGCACGTTCGCGCGATGGCAGAGGCTGTAAAGTCTCTACGGCCTGCGCAATCTCACGCGAAAGCTGCGGTGATCGCCAGCGCGCAACCCGCGCCGGCCGTTCCAGAACGAGAGCCTGAGAGCAAGCTCTGGAGAAAACTGCAGAAGAAAGAATTTGTCGTCTGCGTCGAGATCGATCCTCCCAAAGGGATTTCGCTCGAGCGCATCTACGAGCAAGTGGACAAGGTGATGGCCTCGCAAAAGGTGGACGCCATCGACATCAACAGCGGCGCCATGGCGCGTGTGGGCATGGACGCGCTGATTGTCGCGGGGGCACTGGAGGCGCGCGGCATAGAAACGGTGCCGCACCTGACCACTCGCGATCAGAACATTATCGGCTTGCAAGCGATGCTGCTTGGCGCGTGGGCGGTTGGCGGTGTGCGCAACGTCCTCGGAATCACGGGCGATCCGCCATCCGTCGGCGATTATCCGGAAGCGAGCGGCGTCTACGAAGTGGATTCCGTTGGGCTTACCAAGATTCTGCATCGCTTGAATCAGGGTACGGACTGGGCCGGCAAAACCCTCGGTGGCCAGACAAACTTCACCATTGGCGTGGCCCTGAATCCCATGGCCGACGATCTGGACGATGAGATCGCGCGCTTTCACGCGAAGGTGGAAGCCGGCGCGCACTTTGCCATGACGCAACCCTTATTCGACCCGGAGCACTGGCACGTCTTTCTGAAAAAGCTGGGCGGCCCGCCTGCCATTCCCGTTCTGATTGGCGTGTGGCCGCTCAACAGTTACAAGCAGGCACTACGGCTGAACAACGAAGTTCCGGGCATCGTCATTCCCGAGCCGCTGCTGAAGTCCATGGAGGCCGCCGGGGTTTCCGCACGCGATAAAGGCTTCGATGTTGCCCGCGACATGCTCAAATGGGCGCGCACCGAAATGGCTGGCGCGTACCTGATCCCTCCGTTCAAGCGCTACGAAGAAATCATCGAAATCTTGTAAAGCGCCGAGCTGCCTTCGGAGCTGGCGTGGGCGGTCCGCTTTGAATCATCCCGCTTCCGAAACCTTTGACGCAGACAGGTTCACGTGCGTTTTTCGCAAGACCCGACGGAATGCCGGCAACAGCAAAATGTAGATCAACGCAATAACAAACGGAGCGAACAATAGCCACACAACCAGAGCGTGCCACGTGGTTGTCCACAGCAATTTCACGGCATCCCAAAGATTCATCCGCGCCAGTTCGTAGATCTTCGGCACACTGATCTGCAAGTGGGGAGCGCGGAATAATTTCTCGCCTAATCGAAAGAAGGGAATCAAAAGCGCGATCTGCAGCGGATAAACGAAATAGTTCACTATCTGGATGGCCGGCACATTCAGCCCCCAGATCAGCGCGGCCAGTGCGCACAGCGCTGTATTGCATCCGATCACCGGGAGCACTCCCAATGCGGCACCGAGCGCGATGCTCAAGGAAAGCCTTTCCGGCGTGACCCCCTGGCGCAACAGTTCCAGCAACGGACGAACCAGCCGGCGAGTTAGGAATCCGTTGGTCATCGAGCCTTCTGGCGACGCAAGGCGGCAAGCGGTTCTTCGGGCGTCAGCGAGAACAATTGCATGAGTACGTAAAGCGACATGGCGATATTGCCCGAGCCATGATCAGAATAAACCATATCACTTTGACCGCTGATGAACGCTCGCGGCATGCCACCCACCAATAAAATTCCGGTTCTGCATGATTCAGGGCTTTTTTGCATCAAGGCTTGTGTGATCATGAATGATTTTCCAACCCTCGGGGAAGCGTTGGAAGACCAGCGTGAAAACTCCGCCGAGTTCGCCGGTATCGCGCTGCAAGTGCCAACGGCCGAGAACGAGCGCCGCATCATTTCCCAAGGGGCGCACTTCCACGTCGGAAAAATCGAGATGCCCCATGGCTTTCTGGTCCGGATAATTTTTCTGGTAGCGCGCGAGAACCGGCTGCCATCCACGGGTAATCCCGCTGGTTCCCGCGAATGTGAGCTCCGGCGAATCCCAATAGCCTTTCATGAAAGCGTTCACGTCGCCGCGATTCCACGCCGATTGTTGCTCGGTGAGCACAGAGGTCATTGCTTCGCGGGGCGAAGTGTCTGCCGTGAGCGAGCGCGGAAGTTCTGTCAGAAGCAAAAGCAAGGCGATTACACCGCTTAGAAAGCCACCTAACATCCTTACTTTCATAGGGTTACCTCCATGTAACGCTAGAGCTTATGTTAGTTCTAAGCCCATTTGCAACCGCCCGGCTAGCGCAAAGCGCCACGGCACAGGGATTTCATCCGCGCAGGCTAGTCCGCTAGTACCGTGGAGCTATTGGGAAATTCGGGCGCAGAGGGCATTCTCTAACTGGAGGCTGAGGGATGTTCTCCGCGATGCTATTTGCGATCTCGATCGTCGCGCTTGCGCAATTCGCGCTGTATTACTGGCGCGCTATTGTTGCCGGTGTGGCCGCTCGGCCCATTCCCCAAGACGTCCTGGCAGCAGTTCAAGTACAAGAATCCGAACTTTGCGGCGCCGATTTTCAGAAACTCGCCAGCTTACTTACGCTTGCGCCGGAGCTGAAAAGCAGCCGCGTTGGGCTGGGCCTTGTGCCAGCCTATTTCCATATTGTTGGCAAGCTCTCGGACTTGTTCGGCAAAGTTTCTCCCGCGCTGGCCAGCTGGAGCGAACACGAACGCGTTCTTTGCACGCGCTATGCGGCGGTGCAAGTGGGGCGCCGGCTGGAATCCAACCTCGCTCAGGCCGCTTCGATGCGGTTGTGCTAATTCATCCGACTGCACGCTTTCCTGCGCTTTTCATTTAAAGATGTGATCTCGTTCTTCCTGCCCGGTGCTATGCTTGGTGCCCGCCTAATTATTCCCTAGAGAGGAAGACCCCATGGCAGACCTAGATCAATTGAAGATGAAGTATGGATCCGTGTTGAATGCGATCAATCAGTCCGGAGTGCGCCTTGCCCACGTGCATATTCAGGACAACAAGCTTTACATCGAGGGAGCCTGCGGTACGGAGGCGATCAAGAACAAGATCTGGGATCAGGCGAAGCTTGTCGATCCCACCTATAGTGACCTGACGCTCAACTTGACTGTGGATCCTTCGCTCGCGCCCAAGCAGCAGACCTATACGGTTGCCGCCGGCGATTCACTCTCGAAAATTGCCAAGCAGTTTTACGGCAATGCCAACGATTACATGAAGATTTTCGACGCCAACAAAGACAAACTTACCGACCCGAATGCCATCAAGGTCGGACAACAGCTGGTGATTCCCAGCTAATTTCAATTTTCAGAGGGACTCGAACGTGGGCGGAGGCTGGTCCTCCGCCTTTCGTTTTTGCAGGAGTAGCGCAAGAAATCAGTAGGCCCAACGCAGCAAGGTCGCTCCGGATGTGAAGCCCGCGCCAACGGCGGCGAGCAGCACTACATCGCCCTTCTTTAGTTTTTTCTCTTCGAGGGCAGTCTGCATCGCGAGAGGAATCGTTCCTGCGGTGGTGTTGCCGAAACGCTCGATATTAATGATCACTTTGTCCAACGGCATCTCCAGCCGCTCCGCGGTGGCCGTGATGATGCGGCGATTCGCCTGGTGAGCGATAAAGCAATCCACGTCTTTGCCGGTCATTCCATTTTTTTCCAAGATGCGCTCGGTCATCTCCGCCATTTTCTTCACGGCGTACTTGAACACATTCTTTCCATCCTGGTGGATGTAATGCATCTTTTGATCCACCGTTTGATGGGAAGCGGGATTTAAACTGCCGCCGCCGGGCATGTATAGAAATTGTCCGCCCCCGCCTTCGATCTGGGCCACGTGGTCGATAACTCCCGCTTCTCCGTCGCTTGCCGGCTCGACCAAGACTGCTCCGGCTCCATCACCGAAAATGATGCAGACAGCGCGGTCGGTGTAATCGGTCATTGAGGAATTGACGTCTGAGCCGATCACCAGAACTTTCTTGTACTGTCCGGACTCCACAAATTTCACGCCGGTGTTCAGGGCATAGAGAAATCCCGAACATCCCGCGGACACGTCGAATCCCCAGGTACTTGCAATGCCCAGCTTGTGCTGCACCAGGCAAGCGGTTGAGGGGTACATCATGTCCGGCGTGACCGTTCCCACCACGATGAGATCGACTTGCTGAAGGTCGAAGGGGTGCGCCGCCTGCAGCTTTTTCACCGCTTCCACCGCCAGATCGCTCGCGGCTATGCCTTTGTCAGCCAGGTGGCGCTCGCGAATGCCCACGCGTTCCATAATCCATTCGTTGGTCGTATCCACCATTTTTTCCAGATCCGCGTTGGTCAACACTCGCGGTGGAACGTACCCGGCTACACCCGTAATTTTTGCGGCGACGCGGCGAGACATAATGCTCCTTGGAAAGTGCGAACCCCAGACACCAAACCTCGATTTTATGCGAAGCCCTTCTAAGGAAACAAGCGCGAGGCCTGCTTTCAGGAGACGGCTGCCCGAGCCACTCAGGCAGGCGGCAGGATTTCATGGCGCCAGGTGATTTTTGCCGTTTTCTTCAGCATGGCCGCCACAGAGCAATATTTTTCCTTGGTCAATTCAATGGCGTGCTTCACCGCGCCCTCATCCAGCGCTCCGCGCAGGCGGAACAGCACTTCCAGTTGGACCCAAACCGTCGGGGGCTCCTTGGCCCGCTCGCCAGAGCAAACGACTTCGAGCGATTGCAGCTTCTGCCTTTTTTTCTCGAGGATAATTACGATGTCTGTGGCAGTGCACGCCCCAAGTGCCATCAGCACCATTTCCATTGGTCCCGGCGCGGTATTCGCTTCGCGGTCGGAATCGAATTTCACCGAATGCCCGGAGGGACTGGTGGCCGCAAATTGCTGTTTGCCGACCCACTTCACGCTTGCCGTTTGCATCACGTTTCCCCTGTCTACCTCTTTGTCCCGGTGCCCCACGTTGCATAGCACCGTTGAAGCGCAATTATGCGCTGTCTCTCCCTACTTTAGCAGAGCCAGTCCACAACCAGGGTTCATCCGTCGTTCGCGCTTTTAAGTCGCAGCTGAGTAGATTGTGGCGGACGGGCAGTCTGAAAAATTATCAATCCATATTCGAACCAGGGACTCCGCATCCCGCTGATTCGGTTCAGGTTCGCCGATTACTGGCGCAAGGCACTTGTGTGACACGACATACTATTTCAGCGAGTTTCCGTTGCAATAGAAAGCGCAGGCTACGATGAACGCAAGCAAGGGTGGAGTCGTATGGGATCGTGCCATGCCAAGACGGTTCAGCGTTCCAAGGTGAGAGTTAAGAATTGGGAAGAATATCTTTTCGGACAGCACCAATGGCGAGGGGCAAGCGATGTGCCAAGGTGAAACACGCCGCACTCGATTGACCACAATCGCAGCGCTGCGCTTTACGTGTTGCGCGAAAGGAGTGAGTTCACTTCGATGATTGGATTTGGAAGCTGGCGCATGGCACGCAGAAATGTGACAACCAACTCCGGATCAAACTGAGTGTGAGCGCAGCGTTCGACTTCCGCCAGCGCTTCTTCCGCGGTGCGGCCCTTCTTGTAGCTGCGGTCACTGGTGATCGTGTCGTAGGAATCCGCGATGGTGATGATGCGGGCGCCGAGAGGAATGTTCTGGCCCGAGAGGGCTTCAGGGTAGCCAGAGCCATCGAAAAATTCGTGGTGATGAAGGACCATTTGCCGAATGCGCTCCAGAGCTTCTAGCGGCTCGAGAAGCTTGCCACCAAAGGTAACGTGAGTTTTCATCGTTTCCCATTCTTCGGGATTCAACGGCCCACTTTTGTTCAGAATCTGTTCGGAGATTCCCACTTTTCCGACGTCGTGCAACACAGCTCCCAGGCGGACTTCTTCCACTTCGGTTTCCGACATGCCAAGAGCTTCGGCCAGAAGAGCGGCGTAAGCCGATACCTTTTGCGAATGGCCCTGCGTGTATTGATCTTTCGCATCGATGGCATAGGCGAGCGAGGTCACGGTGTCCAGGATCGACTGCGGAAGCGCGCGCGGACCATCGGTGCAGGCCAGCCCTGTTGCTTCGGTGCTCGGCAGAGAATCCGAAAACTGGCGCAAGCGCTGGTAGATCTCTTCGAACGCTTCCGGGCCCGTGGAGAAAAGGCGTTTCAGCGTCACACCGAGATAAGCTTCCAATACGTCGCGCTTCCACCTGCGCGCTTCATTGGGATCGATATGCTCTGCCGTGGAAACCGTGTTGCCGCCTTGATGCTTGGACAAATACATGGAAGCGTCGGCAACCTGAATCAGTTCCTGCGGAGCAGAACCGTGCAGCGGATAGGAGGCGATACCAAAACTCGCGCTGATATTCTTTTCACGCAGCAACGGATCGGAAGCGATCCAACCGCGCAGTTTCGAGGACAACTGGCGGGCTTGCTCCATGGTGGTTTCCGGCATCAGGATCACGAATTCGTCTCCACCGTAGCGGGCCACGACATCGGAGCGGCGGCAGTTTGTTTCCAGGATTTGCCCGACGCGCTGGAGGACCAGGTCGCCTTCCAGGTGGCCGTAAAAGTCATTCACGAATTTGAAGCGGTCCAAATCCATCAGGACCAGGGCGAACGAACGGCCTGCGCGCGAAGAACGTTTCCATTCGGAAGACAGCGCCTCCATGAAGAAGCGATGGGTCTTCACGCCGGTCAATCCGTCGGTGATCGCTTGCTCCTGCGCTCTCTGGAATGTTTGGGCATTGTGATACGCGCCGGCGATCAGGTCGGCCAGCGTGTGAAGTAGCAGGGATTCCTCTTCTGAAAAATCGGTGCGTTCGAGCGTCTCTACGTAAAGAACTCCATGCAGATGGTCGCCGTAAAAAATGGGCAGCGCCATGGCCGTGCAAGAGTCGGGAAGAACCGGCTGCGGGCTGTTCTGGGAATTCACGGACAAACGATACGTCGACGCTTTGCCTGTGCGGGCTACCTGGCCAATTAGTCCCGTGTCCAGCGGGATGCGCCGGCCGAGCGCGCCCCTGCGCTTGCCACTTTCCGCAGAAACAACAAGCTCGCGAGTGGTGTATTCCAGGATGGCGATACCGATGTGATCGTAGGAGAGGCCGTGTTCGAGTTGCCCGGCAATTTTTGCCAAGATTTCGTCCGGGTTCAGTGTGGCGATGGCGTCGCGCGAGATGAGGTTGAGCAGACTCAGATGCCGCGCCTTTGTTCGTTCTTCCTGGAAGAGCCGGGCATTTTCGATGGCGATGCTGGCTTCGCTTGCCAGCACGCGCATCAGTTCGAGATGGCCTTCGTCATACGCGCGCTCGTTGTCGGAGTAAATGCACAATGCGCCCATGGCGTGGTCGTAGGCTACCAACGGCACGCCGCAAAATGATCCGGCAGTGCGGATCGGATCGATTCCGAGCTTGCGAACTTCGGCGACGAAATTATCGCGAATCAGTACGGGCTGGCGCGTTCTCAGGATATATTCCGTCAGGTGATTGCCGGCGGCCCGCGAACGCTTGGGCATGCGTACGCCCTTCATCAATTCCAAATCGAATTGGATTTGGTCGCGCGCTGAATCGAAAGTGGCGAGGTACAGGTTCTCCACGTCGAATAGCCGGCGCAGTTCCTCCCACAACTTGCGCAGTAAATCTTCTTTGTTGAGTGTGGAGCTGAGCGCGCGGCCGATTTCGTTGAGCACGTGAAGCTCTTCGGAGCGTCGGGATGTTTGCTGGATCAGGTAGCTATTTTCGACGGCGACGCCGATCTGGTGGCCGAGCGCCAAAAGTAGCCGCAATTCCGCGGGCGTGAAGCGGCGGCTGTCCGGCGTGCCCAAAAGTAACAGCCCAAACGCTTGTTCTTTTGCTTGCAGGCTGATGACTACGGCGCTGCGCAGGCCGTGCTGCAGGGCAAGTTCGCGGAATCGACGGATAGGTTCGTCTTGTTCCAGCGCGGAAAGGTTGTCATCACGCAGGTCGCGGAAGCCTAGCAACCCGCCTAGTCGAGACACCATGCCCACTAGGTATTCGTCTAGCCCTTCGGTCTGCGCTGCTCGGCAGAAATCGTCCGAAATTCCAGCGGACACCACTGAACTCGGGCCCGCTGGATCTCCGTGGTGCAGAAACAGAACGCCTGCAGGAAGACGGATGACGCCGAGCACCCGATCGAGCGCCTGAGACAGCATCCGTTGGATTTCTCCTCCCACAAAGCTTGACGTGGCCAGGTTCAGGTTAGAGAGCGCCAGCATGTTGCGTTCAACCCGCCGCTTCTCCTCTTCATAATTGGCCATGAGCAGCAGCATGGCGACAAACAACGTCGGAACAACACTGATCGGTTCGAGCGCCTGTCCAAAAAATCTCCGGGCGCCCGGCAAGGCGTTTAACGCGAAGGTCAAGAGTCCCCAAACGGCGAAAGCGATGGCCAATAGATGATCCGCGAGAGTTTCGTGATGGCGGCTTTCGCGCCAGAAAAGAACGGCAACAGCAACGTAGATCAACGACGCCGGCAATACCGCGGAAATAGAGAGCACCTGAAGAGCGTTTGCGGAGGCCCAGACTGCAAGCACCACGGCGGCGGCGAAGGCCAGGCCGCGACGGACTTTTTGCCGCATATACAGCTGGGTTCCCAGGCAGAAACTGATGCCTGCAAAGCCGAACAAACAGGAACTCATCGCTAGCAGAAACGGATTTGCACCTGTCCAGTGCGAAATCGCGGTCGGCAAGAGATGCAACGCGAAGAGCAGCCACGCGCCCGCCCAGAAAAGCAAATAGAGCTGCCGCTTCAGGGAATAAATAGACGCAAAAAACACGCCGACCAGAACGGTGGCGAGCAAAAATCCAAGCGCGATCAGACTTAGGACCATGAAAGAGGCTGAGACTTTTCCTTCGTGTGCTTCATCTGGTCGGTCTGTAATGCTGCGCCCAGGCAGACGGGGAGATTCGCAGCCGTGGAGCACTGCGAGGGACCCAGATTAGCTTGTCTGCAAGGCGCACCGATACCGCCCAACCACACACAAAACGAATCATTTGCGATTATGAGGCTAACAAAAATCAGGCGGCAAGCGTACCGCCGTACTGGTGGCGTAAGAGGTAGTAGGGGGGCAGGCACAGCGTCGAAGGCCTGGAAGGAGATTCTTGCTTGGTTCCATCGTTCTTGCGGCTTTTGTTCATAATCTGATGTTCGCCTGGTTTACCCTTGTATCGGCCGAGCCAGGCAAGGTACTTTGCTAACCCTAGAGGACTTCATGTTCACTGTGCACTATCGTGTGTCCAATTCCGCGCAAAAGACATCTCCACCCACAAATCTTGTTTTCATGCTTCTGGGAACTTCGGCGATTGTCTTGGCCTGGCAATTAGCCTGTTGGGCTGGCAGCCCGGTTGCTCCTATTTCTCCGGGGGCGGTTGGCCGCGTTGAGAATTCCTTGTCGATTCCCGCTGGCACGGTTTTGCCTGTGCGGCTCGAGAGAGAGATTTCTGTAAAGGAAGCGCAACGCGGTCAGGAGATTGCAGGAAAGATCATGCAGGACGTGCCGCTGCCGGGCAATGACAAGATACCAATGAAGTCGACGGTGCGAGGCGCGATTTTATCCGTCGAGAAGGATGACGATGGCTCGGGCGTGAAGGTTACGTTGCAGTTTGATCAGTTCGAGATCCGCAAAGAGACGCTGAAAATTTCCTCATATCTGCGAGCCATCGCGTCGTTTCGTGCGGTTCGTTCCGCGCAGATACCGCGTACTGGCGCCGACGGGGGAACGCCGGCGGGCTGGGGAGACACCATGCAGATTGGCGGGGACGTCCGTTATGGCGATGGCGGCCCCGTGGTCAATCACGCGAAGCAGAAAATCGGCAAAGGAGTCAACGGGGGCGTACTGATCCACCTGAGCGCCAATCCCGCTTCTGGCTGCGATGGGCCTGTAAGTGGCGATAACCCGCTGCAGGCGTTATGGGTTTTTTCTGCCGATGCTTGCGGTGTCTATGACCTGCAAGGCGTGAAACTCGTTCACGTTGGCAAAGGCGCTCCGGCCGGCGAGATCACCCTGCATTTCGAAAAAGACGACATGAAGCTGGAAGCAGGCACTGGAATGTTGCTGCGCGTTGCCCCCCAATCCTGACTATTTTGTGCCCGTAGCACGCCTGTTGGACGCAGCGGGCCGCCTTCCGCTACACTGAAGTTTTCATCATCACACACGGAAAGCCACGGGCCATGACAGAAGCGATCAACAACCCCACAGGAACCGTACGCGTACGCTTTGCACCGTCTCCGACCGGCTATCTTCACGTCGGGGGAGCACGCACGGCGCTATTCAACTGGCTGTTTGCCCGGAAGCGTCACGGAACCATGATTCTGCGCATCGAGGATACCGACGCAGAGCGCAACAAGCCTGAACTCGTCGAAGGCATTGTCGACGGTCTGAAATGGCTCGGCGTGGATTGGGATGAAGGCCCATTCTACCAGTCACAACGAACTCAACTTTACACGGACACAGCCAAAGCGCTTCTCGCGAATGGCAACGCATTTTTGTGTTATTGCCCGCCGGAGCGCTACGCGGGCGGCGATCATGCCGAAGAAGGCGCGGAAAAGTCCCAAGTGCGCCGCGTGGTTCGCTGCACTTGCCGCGATGCCAAGCCTTCAACGCCCGGCACCAAGCCCGCGATTCGTTTCAAGGTGCCGGTTGGAGGTACTACGCAATTTTTTGACGCGGTGTTCGGCGAGAACACGTTCTCGAATGATGAGATCGAAGATTTCGTTCTATTGCGTTCCGGCAAAGACGGCCAGGAGTTCGGGCAGGCCATGTATCAAATGAGCGTGGTGGCTGACGACATCGACATGCGTATTACCCACGTGATTCGCGGCGCCGACCACATTTCCAATACTCCGAAGCAGGTGCTACTTTATCGCGCACTTGGCGTGGAACCGCCGGTCTTCGCGCATGTTCCGCTGATTCTTGGCGCGGACAAGAAACGCCTGTCGAAACGGCATGGCGCCACGGATGTGAATATGTATCGCCGGGAAGGATTTCTTCCCGAGGCGTTCCGGAACTTCCTGGTATTGCTCGGCTGGGCGCCCGGGGGCGATGAGGAATTCCTTCGTACGAAAGACCTTCTCGAGAAGTTTTCCCTTGAGGGCGTAAGCCGGACGAATGGCGTCTTCGATCGGGCCAAGCTTGAATGGTTCAATACACAGTATTTGCAGAAGCTTCCGATTGAGGAACTGCTTCCTGATGTGGAGCAGCAGTTGAAGCAGGACGGGCTTTGGAACGAAGAGTGGGCGGTAGGTGCCGGGCACGTGTGGTTCTCCAAGACCGTGGATCTGTTGCGGCCGCGCGTGCGCCTATTGCCGGATTTCTCCGGTTGGTCGCGTGCCTTTTTCAGCGATGAGTTTGCGATCGATCCCGCGGCCAAGGCGAAATTCTGGAAAGACGAAAAGGTTCCAGCGCTACTCAAGGATCTGGCGGATGCTCTTGAAGCCCTGCCGGAGTGGAATCACGATGCCTGCGACCATGCGTCACGGAAAGTGGCCGAAGACGCGGGAGTGAAAGCAGGTTTGTTGATTAACGCCACACGCGTGGCGATTGTCGGCCAAGCCGTGGCCCCGCCGCTGTTCGACACCATGGTTGTGTTGGGGAAGGAGCGGGTGGTGCGCCGGCTGCGTGAGGCCGTGAAGGAATGGAACAGCGCGAATTCGTAGCCTTCAGGCTTTCCCTTCAATACTCGCCTGCCCGCGATACGTTCTTCCGGGCGTGACGTTTATTTCATAACCATCTGTTGTCAACAGTGAAAGGCTAATCTCGGCGCGACTGGCGTCGCCAAACGGGTGTTGGGTACTACGAAGTTACTTCGCGAAGACTGTTGGGTTTGCTGGCTTTGCGACGCTTTGGCTCTCGACTACGTTGATTGTGGCGTCCACATCTTTTGTTACAGGCGGAAGGCAAATTTCCTGGCTGCAGGCTTGATATTTGAGCTTCATGGGCAGGTGCTGCGGGCCGAGGGGAGCATTGGGTAACACCGTCAGCGGCAACCGTACTGTCACAGAGTCGGTGTAGACGTTCAACTGTTTGTCTTTTGAAAACGTAAACGATTGCAGGGTGCCCTTGGGATAAATCACGCTGCCGATTTTGAAACCCGCGGGCACTTCCGCGTGGACTTCCGTTGGTATCAGATAGTCCGCGGAAACTTCGTGAGCGTTCACATGAAAACCCGGCCGGATTTTCAGCACCACAGCCACCTGCACGTTCATCCCGCGTCCGACCGGGTCGTAAGAGACGTACGCGGTTGGTGCCAATACGTCTTTGCCCGATACCGCTTGGGAGCGGGCCATGGAAGCGCCGATGCCACAAACTGCAACTGCTAGAACGAAAATTGAAGAAGGAAAACGTTTCACACCGTCACCTGTTTACCCAGCTGTTGAGAGATAACGCGGCTCATCACCGCGTGAAGGTCTTCGCCGCTTTTTTCGTGCACAAATGCGCCGCGCTCATCGCACCAACCTAGTTTAAAGCTGGTCGAGAGCGCCGAAATCCAGATTTCACGAATCGGCGTATTCGGCGAAATCACGAATTTGGCCGGTTCCGGTTCTTCGAAGATGACTTCAAGTTTGCCGCTTTCCCCTTCCACATCGAAGCCGTGCTCGTCGCCAAGCTTCAATATGCGACGCTTCAGATCGTCGAACGCGCCATCCGCTTTTTTCTGGAAATCGTGTTCAGAGAGCATTCGGTTGCCCATTCAGTCCACTGACTCGACGGCTTTTTCGACTATGCCAGGATCCGGAGGCCCTTGAAACTTCATGATCTGCTTTCCACTGCGTGAAATCAGAAAGCTGGTGGGATATCCCAGGATTCCGCCGAACTTATCCGCAGCTTCATCGCTTCCAATCACGATCGGATAATTGATCAGCATTTTCTGGCCGTTGACGTCGTACTTTTCCTTGGCTACGAACGGCGCGACCACGCTCTGGCCTTCATCATCCATGGCGATTCCCAGGACCGTGAATCCTCTCGATGCGTACTTGTTCTGCATGTCGATGAGCGAGGGAATTTCTTCCTGGCACGGTCCACACCAGGTCGCCCAGAAATTCACGAACACGACTTTGCCTTTTAGATCCGCTAGCGCTACATCTTTCCCGTCCAGATCTTTCAACCTCAGATCGGGCGCAGGCTTGCTGATCGCCGCGACAGGCAGAACTACCGATTCCTCCACCTTGGCGGGCAAGCGGGTGGCCTTATCAACGTAAACCGTGAGCCCTACAAGCACCAAAACTGTACAAACGATAATGGCAACTTTTTTCATAATTCCTTCACCTGCATAAAGCTTGTTACATCGAAAAACGATTCAAAAATGTCAGTTTCCCGGCTAACCAGGCCAGCTTATTGAAAAAAACCAGTCCGCCGACAAACAGCAGCAACGCGCCGCTGAACAATTCCACGGTATGAAGATGCCTCCGGAAATTCTGATAGAAACGCATAAACTGGTTCAGCAGCACGGCCGTGAGCAGGAACGGTACGGCGAGTCCAGCAGCATACACCGCTAATAGCAGCACTCCGCGGGCAAGTGTGCCGCTCGCGGCCGCCAGCACCAGCACGGCAGACAGGATTGGCCCGATGCACGGCGTCCACCCGAACGCGAAGGCAAACCCCAGCAGAAACCCGCTGAAAATTCCCGGCTTCGTATCGTTGTTGTGCAATCGCACATCCTGATTCAACCAGCGCGCCAGGACGGGCCCGAAAAATCCGATAATCGACAGGGAAAAAAAGTGTGCCGCGCCCAGTCCGGCAAACAGCGGCCCGCCGTGAACCAATGAGGCTACGCCCAGGGCCACCAGTATGGCGCCCAGAATAATTCCTGCGCGCACATTCATCTTGATCAAGCCGCCAAGAAGGTGAAGGCCAAACAAAAGAATGAGCGCACCCGCCACCGGAGCCAGCAGATTTTTGTGCGACTGCAGAAAGCCGCCTACAGCACTGGCCGAGGCTCCGAACGCAATGAATACGACGGAAAATCCGATGACAAAAGAAAGCGCGGAGGCAAACAGACCGCCCTTTGGTTGCTCTCCCTGGCGTAGTTTTTCCACGCTGATTCCCGAGAGCATGGAAATGTAACCAGGAACCAGGGGTAGTACGCACGGCGACAGGAACGAGATCAATCCCGCAAGGAACGCACCGGCTAGAGGTACATCTCTCATTTCGAAGTGTCCTTTTCCTTTCTATTCTCGCACAAAAGCGGACACCTTCGCGCGAGCCAGCCTGCCATTCGGGAACGGCTGATATTCGATCGCCCTAGAGTTGAGATTGAGCTGCCGCACAGCAAGTTACACGGCATTTTCGCAAGCTTTTAGAGGCCGCAGTGCCCTCAGATGGTTCGGGAGCCGGAAGCAGCCAACTGCCGCGTTTGCCTGACAGGAGTACCACCAGAGATCATCGTGCTCGCCTGTAAATAATTGACAACGAGTGGCTTATTTGGAACCGCCCTGGCACGGCGCTTGCTTCCCCCAAGCGTCGACGCCATGCGAATACCCGCCATAAACTGCACGCCGAACAAAATCACTTTGCTTCGCGTCCTTGTTGGACTTCTCGCCGTGGCACTGTTCGGCCGGAATCCCTGGCTTAATTTGCTTGCCGTTGGACTTACCGCCACCGCGATTGCCCTCGACGCACTGGATGGTCACATTGCGCGGATCCAAAAAATGGCCACACCTGAAGGGGCACAAATCGACATCCTGGGCGATCGTGTGATCGAGAATATATATTTCACGTACTTCGCGGTTGTGGGGATGGTGTCGCTGTGGCTGCCGATGTTGTTCTTCGCCCGCGGAGCCGTTACGGATTTTCTTCGGAGCTTGGCGCTGAAAGCCGGGCACTCCGGCTGGGGCGCGAACGCCATGCGACAAAGCAAATGGGCGCACGCGATCGTGGCTTCGCGCTGGAGCCGCGGCACCTACGCGACCCTCAAGTGTGTTTGCTTCTGTTACCTGGGCCTGGAACTCGCATTAACCCGCGGCCCGGTCGCTCTTCTGGGACCTTTGACCTTGGATATCTATTCCAGGATTCGCGCGGTCGCGCAGCTGCTGGCCTGGACGACCGCCGCATTTTGCGTTCTGCGCGGCTTGCCGGTGTTCCTCGAGGGCTGGAAATACTTTGCGGAAAAATTGCCGGGCCGAGGCGCGAAGCCACGACCTGAGGGCAACGCTGCATGAGCGACGTGCCGAAACTCGGCGGCCGCATTGCCGCCATCTTTGATCTGGACGGGACATTGATTCCGGGCCCATCGCTCGAATGGCGATTTTTCTGTGAATTGCGCCGCAACAAAAAGATTTCGTTTGCCAACTATCTCCGCTGGGCCGCAGAAGCGCTGCATTTGCTTCCGGCCGGACCGCTGGCTGTGCAGCACGGCAACAAACGCTATCTCACCGGGATCCTTCGCGATCTGGCGTTTCGTCACGTGGAATCGATTTCGTTTTTCTCGGAAGGAATCGCGCGAGTGGCATGGCACGCACGCCAGGGGCACGACATTGTCTTGCTGAGCGGCACTTTGGAACCGCTGGCGCACCTGGCGGCGGTTGCGCTCGAATGCGAACTGGAAGTGTGCGGCGTGCAGGTTCGTCCGCGGGTCTACGCAACGTGCCTGGCGGAGGAGCGCGACCGGTGGACGGGCTACGTGGTTGGAGAAGTTCTTTACGGCGGCGCGAAACTTCGTGCTCTTGAAGCTGTCGCCGCGCAGGAAGGCATCGATCTTCGGCAATCCCACGCTTATGCCAACAGCTTGCTGGATCGCTATGTACTTGGTGTCGTCGGTCACGCCCACGCTGTTAATCCCAGCCGGGAACTGGCGGCCCTAGCCAACGAAAAACATTGGCCCCTCTGGCATTGGCGTCTTGGAAAGCCAATCGAATCACCGCAGTTAGACAAGGAAATCCACCACGTCGAGGAACGAGCATGAAAGAAGGAAACATCAGAGAATGGAATAAGCATTCCATCGATTCAACCTGGGCTCCGACAAGCCCATTTGAACGGGCCGTAGCGGCATTGCCCGCGGCAGAAACGGAACCATCGCGCGTGTCGCGAACGTGGAAAGTAACTATGGCTGATGCCTGGGCCGCATGCGGCGCGTTTGAGTGGCTGGCGCTCGGCTATTTAGTGACCACGAGCTTGCTGATTGTGTTCTTCGCCGGAAATCTGGCTCACCCACTTCGACTACTCGGGGCCAATGCGTTCGTCGCCGGAATTATTCTGTCGCTCTGCTTCGTACAAGCTCGCTCCGCCGAGCGAGAGGCGGTTCACGGCCCTTCTTTTTCTTACGACTGGTGGCATTTCTGGCGGCACTGGTATCCGCATCTTTTCTTTCTTTTTTGTTTCGAAGAGCTCGCCTACCTGATGACGCTGTTCACGCCGCACTGGCAAGACGCCAAGCTCATCGCGTTCGATTACTGGCTGACGGGGGTGCATCCTTCGGTTTGGCTGGAGCAGTTCGCCACGCCGGTCCGCAACGATGCCATGCAACTGGTTTACTTCACGTATTTCGCGTATTTGGTGATCGTTGGATTTGTTTTGTATATTCGCAAAGATTGGCGCGGCTACTGGTCCGTGATGACGTATTCCGTGGCCGGCTACATGATCGGTTATTTCATCGCCATGTTTTTTCCGATTGAAAGCCCGTGGTTTTCGATGGCCGGTTGGTGGAAGGAACCGTTGCATGGCGGCCCGTTCACCGCGATGATGAGCTTTATCGAACATTACGGCCGCGTGCGTGGCGCGGCGTTTCCGTCCGCCCATGTGACCGGTGCGACGGCGGCCTTGTGGGGCGCATGGAGATTTCGTCGTTGGGTTTTCTGGGCGCTTCTGCCGTTGTACGTGGGAATGTGCCTGTCGACGATTTGGGGAAGGTATCACTATTGCGCGGATGTGCTCGGAGGGATCATTACGGGCACGCTGGGTTATCTGATTGGTGGCTGGATTATGAAGCGTGTCGGCGCGATCCCCACGGCTGGGTTGCCTGCGGAGGAGCAGGTGATTCGTTGAGTGTTAAGGCAGAGATTCGAGTTTTGGTCGCGCGCTGAACTGGCAGTCCTGTTCGAAGGTGCGCGCGATGTCCAGCAGTAGCGGTTCTTCCGTCCAGCTGGCCATAAATTGCAGACCGATCGGCAAGCCGTTTTTCGTCAATCCACACGGTAGCGTAATCGCTGGCACGCCCGCGAGATTTGCTGGCCGGTTCAATCGAAGAAGCAAGGCGCGGGTTGCATGGCTGCTGCCGGCGATCAGCACAGAGTCTTCGCCAATCCGTGGCGCGGCGATCGGAGTGGTAGGCACGACCAACGCGTCCAGTTCGTTCACGGAAAATGCTTCAAGCAACTGTTCCTTGAATCTCTCTCGAAAAGCTCGCGCCTTTAGGTAATTCACGGCGGTCACGGTTGTTCCCATCTCCAGGCGTGTCCGCACATCTTCCCCATATTCGCCCACATGTGCGGGGAACCAGCCTGCTTGCTCGTGATAGAGGGTGGCTTCCGCCCAGGTGATTTGATTTCCCGCGTCTTCGGTCTCTCGGAGCTGCGGCAGCGAGACCTCTTTCACGCGTGCGCCGCGCTTTTCCAACGTTTCGATTCCCTTGGCAACGGCGGCCCTGACTTCGGGCTCCACGATGTCGCCAAAAAAATCCTTGGGCATTCCGAGGAGAGCCGGGCGGGCACGGGAAGTGGGAGTCGTTCGCGTCAACCGTTTGCGTTCTGCCTTGTCCCCCACAAAGATTGGCTCGAGCAGCAGCGCTGCATCCGGTACGCTGCGAGCGAGCGGCCCCACAAAATCGAGCGTTGGCGATAACGGAATTACATCTTCCGCGCGAACGCGGCCGAGGCCCGGCTTCAGCCCAACCACGCCGCACAATGAAGCCGGAATTCGGATCGAGCCGCCCGTATCGGTGCCGACGCTGCCGTAACACAGGCCCGCCGCAACGGCCGCTGCCGAGCCCCCGCTGGAACCGCCGGCAATGCGTTCCGGATCCCACGGATTTCGCGTGGTGCCGAAATGTGGATTTTCCGTGGTCACGCCATAAGCAAACTCGTGCATATTGGTCTTGCCAATAATTACGGCACCGGCTTTTTTCAACGAGCGAACCACCGGCGCATCATGCAGCGGCACGAAGTCTTTCAAAATCATGGAGCCGCCCGTGGTTCGAATACCTTTGGTGTAAATGTTATCCTTTAGCGAGATGGGAATGCCGTGGAGCGGGCCGCGGTCGTGCCTGCTTTTTCTGGTTTTCGCGCAAAGCTCGGTTTCCGCCTGCTGGGCGCTCTGCAGCGCTTCTTCCTGGCACACGGTAATGTAGGCATTCAGCAGCGGATTGAGTTCCCGGATGCGGTCCAGCAAATACCGGGTCAGCTCCATCGGGGAAAGCTTGCCTTGCCGGAAAAGCTTTCCAATTTCTCCGATCGACGCAAACGCGAGTGGTTCGGTGCCGCTGTTCAGAAGATTTTCTCCTGCCGCCGCAGGTTTCCAAACGTGCCTATGTTTGCCAGGATCAGTCCGACGCGGAACTGGTTTTCCGATCGTACTGTGGCTAGGTTGAAGCGCCCGTATTCCACAGACAGGCCGCAGCATCCGCCGTTGTAACTGACCTGCACAAACTGGTTTAACAACGTGTCCGTCAAAATGTCGTAGCTGATTCCAGCCGACAAGTTGAAGCCCTTACGCACCAGGTCCCCGTAACCGATGATTCCGCGAATCTGGTGAGACGGCGGCTGCACCACGGGATTGCCTTGCAGGCGAAAATCGGCCACAGTGGCATAAAACTCACTGTAGGGCTTCACCTTCAGCAGCGTTCCGATGGTGGTCACTTTCTTCAGTTGCGGATCATATTCGATGATGGACTCAGCATCATACTTTCCGCCGGGTGTGAGCTTCACATCACTGACGATCGGCGACCAATCTCGCGGGGTCGCGGCAAACGCGAAGGGCGTGATCGAGTCGAGCGCCTGAAACACGTTGCGCTGTCCGGTAACCAGCGCTCCTCCAAATGTCGGATCAAAATAGTGATCCTGCACCAACTTCCAGGAAAGAAAATCGACCGGCTGGCCGTCGCCTTCTTTCAGGTACAGATGCTGGTTGATGCCGTACTCCACCTGGTTGGTGTCGGTCAGCGTGGCATTGCTGTCAAATCGAATGAAATTCGCAAAATCGTTCACGCCGGTGACGTAGCTGTATGTAATCACCGGCTCGATGGTGTGTTTGTAGCGAAGCCGGGTTCCAGGCCGCTCAAAATACCGCTCCAGAGTCGGAGGCCGCAGTTCCACCTGGAATTCGCCAGTATTGCGAAGGATCGAATTGCCGGAAACAATGCCGGCGGCATTGAAAGAATCGCTGTAGTACGTCGTACGGAAAGTGGCAGAGGTGGTGACTCCGAGCCAATCGCCGAAATGAATCGGTATGGTGACTGTGGGGGCAAACTCGGTGCGCGCCACAAAATTCGGGGTGGTGATGAATTCGTCGTCCCGATACACTGCTCCCGTGAATGTGGAGAAAGAAAAGTACACCGGAAGGTTGCGCCACGGCGCTTGTTCGACCGAGGAAAAGCTGACCTCCGGGGCGCTGCGCAGAACCACGCTGTTCTCCGGGCTGATTTGCAAGAAGCTCTTATCGTTCAAACTATCGACGTTGAAACTGAAACCGCGGAAATTGTTTGTCAGAAACACGGCGCTTCGAATGTCGGAATTAATCGCTTCCGTGTAAGTTCCCGCGAAGGCCAGTTGAAACGTGAGCGAAGACAATTGATTTAAGTCTGTGACGAAGCGCCAACCGTGGTTCCACAGCGACTGCACTTCCAGCTGTTGGGTGTAACCACCCTGGTCCTCGCGATCCTGCACCGCATAATATTTGTATTCAATGCTTGTATTTTCAAAGGGGCGTGCCCGGAATGTCGCGCGTTCTCCCGGGCCTCGCTTGCTGAAGTATTCGAAGCCCATCGTTGCGTCCATCCAGGTTGCTGGCGCCCAGTAAAATGCATCGCCAAGTGTAAATCCCTTGGTGTTGCTGTTTCCAAGAATGGGAAGCATGAACCCGGATTGCCGGATGTGCTCTCCGGCAGGCGCGGTCGCATACGGCAACCAGAACAACGGGATCCGGTAGATGCGAAAATCGGAATTAACTAGCGCTACCGATTTATCCAGCGTAACGGTTGCCTCTGGCGCGTAGAACTGCCATGTTGGGTGTTGTGGTTCGCACACTGTGAACCACCCGTGGTGCACGAGATATACTTCCTCCGAGAGGCGATCCACTTGTTTGGCTTCAAAGTACAGGGGATTTTGTGTGATCAGCACCAGGGGATTGGGACGGCGGTCCAGGTAAATGCTCCCGCGAACATTCTGGAACGTGCCCCTATTTGTCGCCACATTCAGTTGTGCTTCGTCCGCTTCCAGGTGCTCATTCTGGTAGTCATAGATGACGTGTCCGCGAGCAACGGCCTGTGAAGTGTCCGTGTTGTACTCGACATGATCGGCCTGCAGGCGCATACCCTGAAAGTGGACGTCTACATCCTTGTCCGCGATGTAGAGATCGCCTTCCTTCCTTTGCGGGCCGCTCGCGGTAATTTCCGCGATGCCGCTCGAGCGGGTCGAAGGAAGTTGCTGCGCTTGCGTTAGTCGCGCAGGATGGAATGCAAGCAGGAAGAAAACGATCAGAGGGCCTCGTCGGCCTAGCCGGAAAATGGAAGCAGTTGTCTTCACGCGGTCAATGCGCTCGATGAACGAAGAGTTAGCCTAGCATGCACACAAGGGGATTTGTAGCGGACACCATTCCCCACGATGGTTGATGCGGAATCCACGCGACAAGCTGGCTTACTGGGTTACGTTTTTTGTATGGTGCTGGCGGTACCACGCGAAGGTGCGTTCTAGCCCCTCTTCAAACATGACGGTCGGATCGTAACCCAGGCATTCCCGGGCTTTGGTGATATCCGCCTGGGAATCCCGAATGTCTCCATCACGAGGCTGTTCATATCTTGCTTGCAGCTTCTTGCCGGAAATGCGGCGAAGAAGTTCCAGGGTCTGATTCAGGGAAATTCGCGCGCCGGTCCCGACGTTAAAAACTCCGCCGGAGGTCCCGCTGGGAGCCTCGCAGGCCAGCAGATTCACCTGCACAGCATTCTCCACAAAAGTGAAATCGCGGGTTTGCTCGCCATCCCCGTAAATCACCGGCTGCTGGTCTTCCAAAAATGCCAGCGCAAAGCGGGATAACACCCCGGAATAAGGTGAATCGGGATCCTGCCGTGGCCCGAAAATATTGAAGTAACGGACGCAGACATTTTCCAGCCCGTAGCAGCGACCAAAGGTCTGCGCGTAGAGTTCACCCACGTATTTGGACACGCCGTAGGGCGAGATCGGCTGCGGCTGCATCGCTTCCGTCTTCGGCAACGTGGCAGTCTCTCCGTAGACAGAAGAGGACGCCGCAAATACAACCCGCCTCACTTTGTTATCGCGTGCGGCCACCAGCACGTTGAGCGTACCTTCTACATTGATGCGATTGGTTTCCAACGGATCTTTGACGGAGCGGGGCACAGATGTGCGGGCTGCCAAGTGGATTACGTATTCCGCCTGGTGCATCGCCTTTTGCACGGCTTCCAGGTCGGTAATGGACCCCTTAACGAATGTAATTTTGGCGCGAATTTCGGCCAGATTCTCTTCTTTGCCCGCGGACAGATCGTCGAGCACGACGACACTGTGTCCGCGTCGCACCAACTCATCCACGGTGTTCGAGCCGATAAATCCGGCGCCCCCTGTTACAAGGTAGCGCATGTCCCCGCCTCCTGTGCTGTAACCCGTCTTATTGTACGATGGGAGTGGGAGTACGAACGTGTCGATTGTTTGCTACGTGGCAGAAAAGGCATGACCAAGAAAATTATCTGGGTGTTGTCGATTTGTATCTTCCTGATCGCAGTAGGAACCCTTATTTTATGGAGACTTTCGCGTACGCACCCCCCGAGCACCACCGCGGTTTCAAACTGGCCAAGCGTCCCGTCGGCTACCCCGCCAACCGCTTCGACTGCTCCCGGCAAAACGGCGCCGGCAGCTCCTGCGGTCAGCGCATTGCCCGCGAAGAAGGAAAATGCCTCCGCCGAACCAGAGTTCGCGCTTCGTCCCGGGGAGACTCTGGAATATGCAGCGAATCTACCTAAACTGAACAGCACCGTCGCTAACCTGAAGATCGTTGCGGTGGAAAAAAGAAACAACGGCCGGAAGGGTTCCTGGCATCTGCAAGCCGTCGCTCATACCGAAAATCCGTACCGCATGGTTTTTCAGCTGGACGACCAGTTCGATTCCTATAGCGACGCCGCGAGCATGGCCAGCGTGCAGTACGAAATGCACCTGAGCGAGCGCGGGCAAACCGCCGAAATAGTGGAGCGCATGTTGACTTCACCGACGGACCCGCCGCCGATGGGCACCAGTGGCGTGCGCGTCCTTCCGGGAACGCGCGATCCCCTGGGCATGCTGGAATATCTGCGTGGCGTGGATTGGAGCCGCGCCAGCGAAGTACACAGCCCTGTTTTCGACGGCCACAAGCTATACCAGGTTCGCGCGGTGATGGTCGGAAAATCGGCTGCGGTGAGTGTGCCCGCGGGAAAGTTCGACACGACCAAGATTGAGATTCACGTGATCGATGATGGCGCGGAGATGAAAGACGCGCACTTCTTTTTATATCTGGTGAACGACCCGGTTCGTCTGCCCGTGCTATTGGAGGCGGTTCTTCCGGTAGCGACGGCGCGCGTCGAGCTTACCAAAATCCCGCAGGCTCCCGCCGTCAATTCGCACTAGTTAACAGAGGTGAATCTTTTCGCGATTGCGGATGACTCGCCGCGTGGCGTTGCGCGTGTCCACAACCAGCTTCGCGGCATCCACGATCGAGCCATAATCGTAACTGGAATGGTCCGTGGCGATGATCACCGCGTCATATTTGGCCAGATTTTGGGGATTTAGGGGCACCGATTTCATGTGCGAATAATCGTAATGCCTCATTTTGTGCAGCTGCGGGAAATAAGGATCGTTGTAATCAAATTCCGCGCCGCGCTTCTGCAGAATTTCCATGATTTTCAGCGTCGGCGATTCACGCAGGTCGTCAACGTCTTTCTTGTACGCCACGCCCAGCACCAGGAGCTTCGCGCCTTTCAGGCTTTTTTTGTGTTGGTTCAACGCTTCACCCACGGAGTCAACAACGTGGTAGGGCATTGAAGTGTTGATCTCGCCGGCAAGCTCGATGAATCGCGTGGAAAAATCGTATTCCCTGGCCTTCCAAGAAAGATAGAACGGGTCGACGGGGATACAATGGCCGCCAAGACCAGGACCGGGGTAAAACGGCATGAATCCGAAGGGCTTTGATGCGGCCGCGTCGATTACTTCCCAGACGTCCACGCCCATGCGAAGGCAGAGCAGCTTCAGCTCATTGACGAGAGCAATGTTCACGCAGCGGAAGATATTTTCGAGCAGCTTGGCCATTTCCGCGGCACGAGTAGAGCTGACAGGGATTACTTTCGACACGACTTGTGCATACAATGACTGCGCCGCGCGGCCGCTGGGAGCATTCACTCCGCCGACGACCTTGGGAATTTGCGCCAGGCTATACTGTTTATTGCCTGGATCTTCGCGCTCGGGTGAGAACGCCAGGAAAAAGTCGCCTGGCACATTTTCGTTTTCCGGGCCCGACGCGATGGGGCATTTCCATCCACTTTTCTGCAGGATGGGAAGCACGAGCTCTTCGGTTGTGCCGGGATAGGTGGTGGATTCGAGCACAACTAACTGGCCCTTTTGCAGATGAGGCGAAATTGATTTGGCGGTATCTTCGACGTAGCTCAAATCCGGCTCGCGGTATTCGTTGAGCGGCGTGGGAACGCAGATCAGGATCGCATCCGCTTCTTCCAGCCTGGAAAAATCGGTAGTCGCGCCAAAATGACGGCTATTGACGTATTGCTGAATCTTGGTTTGCTGGATGTGTTCGATGTAGGATTTTCCAGCGTTCAGCATTTCCACTTTCTTCGGGTCGGTGTCAAATCCGGTTACTTTGTGGCCCGCTTCCGCAAAACGGAGCGCCAGGGGAAGTCCCACATATCCGCATCCGATAATTGCGACTCTTAGTTGAGCGCCTTTGAAGAATTCCGGCTTTCTGTCCGTTGCCATGGGGTCGAACTTGCTCCTCAATCGTTTTTCTTTTGGGGGTGACGCTGGCCCTGAAGTTATCTAGGCGTGCTACCCAAACACTATAGCAGCTTCCTTATTCGCCGCTGAAGGACGGTAGATGATGTTTCCAGAATTTCACGTCCGGAGTTGCAGTTCGCCGAGGAGGCTTTGCTGAGCGGTAGGTAACAAGGCAAGATAAGTTACGTCCGCCGCGATCGGGAGCTCGTCAAGGGGCAAAAATCTTCGTCATGCAGATATTGATTATTTTGGCCTTGGGCCTGGTGGTCGGTGTGCTTGTTGGATTGCTGGGGATTGGTGGCGGGGTGGTGCTCGTTCCTGCCATGGTGTACCTCCTCGGCTATGATCAGCACCTTGCTCAAGGCACTTCGTTGTTCATTTTACTGCCTCCGATTGGCCTCGGCGCGTTGCGTGAATATTGGAAAAATGGACAAGTTGATCTGCGCGCGGGCATTTTCTGTGCCATTGGATTTTTGCTTGGCGGCTACGCCGGAGGAGCCATTGCGGTGCCGCTGCCTTCGCGTGACCTGCGTGGGATTTTTGGCTTTTTCCTGATTCTTTCCGCTGTTCTGCTGTGGAGGAAGACCGAAGGCGCTCCGAAACCCGCCTCTTCTGACGCGCCCGAGAATCCTCACAAACTTCCAAGGATTCTGGGTATCACCGCTATCGCCGCATTTTGCGGTATTGCCGCGGGAATGGTCGGGATCGGTGGTGGCGTCTTGTTGGTGCCGCTGCTAGGGCTTTTGTTCGGGTTCAGTCAGCATCGCGCGCAAGGCACCAGTTTGATCGCGCTCATTCCACCCACGGGGATTCTCGCGTTCCTGGCTTATGCAAAGGGCGGCTATGTTTCTTGGGAAACAGGTTTCCTCCTGATTCCTGGTGTTTTTCTGGGCGGAATCGTCGGTGGCCAGGCCGCGCGCCGCTTGAATCCTCGCCGCATGCGCCAGGTTTTCGCCGCTCTTATGCTTATTTTGGGCCTGTGGCAGGTCTTCTCTGCGTGGCATTGATGACGCATACTGAAAGCGGTATGGTCGACCTTCACTGCCACATTTTGCCGGGCTTCGATGATGGCGCCAAAAGCATGGAAGACTCTTTGGCCATGGCAGAAGATGCCATCGCCGACGGCATCACTCATATTGTGGCCACTCCCCATGCGAGTGCCGACTATTCGTTCAACTTCAAGAACGTTTGCGCGGCGCTCAAGGAGCTGAATTCCAGGCTCGGCGGCCGCGTTACCCTTGCGAGCGGTTGCGACTTTCATCTGAACCATGAAAACCTGATCGCCCTGCGAGAAGATGCGCGGCCCTACTGCATCAATCAGAAAGAGTATTTGCTGGTGGAGTTCAATGATTTCTCCATTCCTCCCGCCTTGGATCAAACGCTCCATGAACTTCGCCTTTCCGACATTCGTCCGATCGTGACGCACCCGGAGCGGAACGGAATTCTCCGCACGCATCCCGATCGACTGCGGAAATGGATCGAGCAGGGCTGCTACGTGCAGGTCACGGCGGGCTCTCTGGCGGGTGTTTTTGGCCCCGGCCCGCAACAACACGCGTGGCGTTGGCTCGGCTGCGGGATGGTCCATTTCATTTCCAGCGATGCGCACAACACGGCACGCCGTCCGCTTAAATTGAAATTTGCTTATGATGCGATCGCCGCGCAGATGGGCGAACAACGTGCGCGCGCGCTTTTGATTGATAATCCGATGGCTGCGTTTGAGGGCCGTTCGCTGCCCTACGTGCCGGAGGTTGCGACGGGCACTCCGGCGCGCAAACGGAAACGGTTCTTTTTTTTCTGAGGGAGCTCGGACATCAGTTTGGAGACAGATGCAACGTTGGCAGTGGTGAATCGATCATCCTGCGGACTGCAACGGCAGTCCTGCCCACGCATTTAGCAACCCGAGAATTTCCCTCACCACGTCCAGGGCATCCTTCGTAGTTCTCCACCAATGCGAAGGATCGAACGGGTCATCATGCACGCCGCGAACAATGGCGTTCCCGTCCTGCGCTGAAATGCGCTTCCAGAGTGCCTTGACTCGCCGCGTATGCACTTTCGACGTCACAATAATTACCGATCGCTGATTTTCCTTTCGCAACGCTGCTCCGATCGTTTTCATTTCGTCGGCAGTGTTTACGATCGGCGGATCCAGCAGATGGATCGCGTCTTCTGGTACGCCTTCGTGGAGCAAAATCTGCTTGTCGTAGGACTCTTCTCCAGCATAGGGAATGGAAAGCTCCAACAGTGTCGCGCCGGGTTCAGTCGAATGCGTCAGCCACACGTGTTTGGCGTAACCCTGTTTGTATACGCGTGCCGCCTCCAACGCCCGCGCCGGCATCTGCCCGCTCAGCACCGCGATGGCGTCGGCCTGCTGCAGGGGATCTTCCACCACCAGCCATTTGCCTACGTTCAGAAAAACAAACGACACCGCAACAAGGAACGAGCCCAAAAGCCAAAGCCATAAATTCGGCCGGCGTCCACGCATCGGCAGAATGCTTGCGATAAGAAATCCCTGCATGGTCGCGCATCGTAACCTGCAGTCCAGCACACGTCAAACCAGGCATCGTGGCTGTCCTGGCGCCACCGGCTCTTGCCGCTGCGGGAAGCGATTGCAAACGGGAATTCGCGGGAGTATAGTCGTTCATCGATATACCGATGATCGATCATTTATGCCAAAACGAAAACTAGATCCACTGCCTTCCTCCGCTTTCCAAATCCTGCTGTCGCTTGTCGACGAGGATCTGCATGGTTACGGAATCATGCGCCAGGTCGCGGATCAAACCGACGGCCGTATGCGCCTTGGACCAGGCACACTCTACAGTTCCATTCAGACCTTGCTCGAAGCGAAGCTCATCGATGAAGTGGGCCAACGCGAAGACGCTAAGCTCGGTCCCGAGCGCCGCCGCTATTACCGCCTGAGCTCGGCTGGCCGCAAGCTCGCTCGTTCGGAGGCCTCTCGACTTGCGGACTTGCTGCGTGTTGCGCGCGCCAAGAAAATTCTAAGGGGGGAGTATGTCTGAAAAGATATACCGCTGGTTGTTACGGCTCTATCCTTCTCAATTCCGCCAGGCACATGGCGATGAAGCCTTGCAGTTGTTCCGCGACCGCGCTTGCCATGAAAAGGGGTTTCTCCCAAGGCTGCGCCTGTGGCTTGATCTTCTCGCGGACCTGGCCGTCTCGCTGCCGCGCGAGTACGGCTACGATAGCGCCGTTCTTGTCAGCGCTTCCGTTTACCAGCGCTCCGACGGTATTCCTTTCTTCTTTCAGCTGGGGGGCGAATTGCCACGCCCCGGAGCCCTCTTTTCCGGAGCCGCACTTTCTTTGACCGCGCTCGCCATCGTTTGGCTTTTACTTGGCCATGGCGGAAATTACGCGGCCGCGGCGTCCTCCGGCCAATGGTTCGGCGATTCCAGCTCTTCCGGACAACAATTTTGGCAGGCAAAGGAAAGCGACGTCACCGGTCCAAAGAATAACACAGCGATCGTCGATCCAAACCTTGCTGCTGCGGAACGTAAACGCATCGTTGACGCCGCCGTCGCGAATTTAAAGGCGCATTACGTGGATCGGGACGTTGCTGTGCAAATGGCGGATGCATTGCTCGCGCATGAGCAACGTGGCGACGATGACGGCGTGCTCGGTAATGCCTTTGCCGATCTTCTGACCGCCCAAATGCGAGATGTGAGCCACGACATGCATCTCGAGATGGTCTACAGCGAGCCTCCTTTGCCGAATCAGCCCTCGGAACCGACAGCGGAAGAACTGTTGCGTTATCGCACTGCAATGGCGCAAAACAACTGCACCTTTGAGAAAGTCGCCATCCTTCCCCATAACATCGGTTACCTGAAGCTGAATTCTTTTCCCGACACTTCGGTTTGCCAGCCCATGGCAGTGGCTGCCATGGCTTGTTTGAATCACGTGGACGCCGTCATCTTCGATTTGCGGGACAACGCGGGCGGTAACCCCAATATGGTCTCGTTCGTGGCCTCTTACCTTTTCGACCACCCCGAATACATGTACAACCCACGGGAAAACATTTCGCTGCGATCCTGGACTTCGTCGCCGGTCCCCGGAAACAGCCTGGCCGACAAACCCGTGTATATCCTCACCTCATCGTCAACATGGTCCGGAGCGGAGCAGTTCTGCTACGACCTGAAAATGCTGAAGCGCGCCACGCTCGTCGGTCAAACCACGCGTGGAGCCGCACATTCCGGCACCTGGTACCGCATCGACGACCACTATGGCATGGGAATCCCCGAAACGAGGCCGATCAATCCCTTTTCAGATAAAGATTGGGCAGGGATTGGCGTAGCGCCGGATGTGAAGGTAGAGGCAGCCACCGCGCTTACGACCGCAGAAGAGTTGGCAGCAAAACAGCTACGTAAGAAATGATGGCCGTCTTCTCTCTTTCCAGCGAAATATTGCCAAACCACCCGAATAAAGAATCGCCTTGCTAACGTCCGAATACTGGCATAGCCTAACTATGCCAGTGAGGTGATGCTCTGCATCGAGACGAGATTCCCCCGGGTACACTCTACCTTCTGATCTTGAAAACGCTCGCGCGTTCTGGCGAGCTGCACGGGTATGAGATCGTCCATTCCATTCAGCAGAATTCCAACGACGTGCTGCAGGTTGAAGAAGGATCGCTCTATCCCGCACTGCAACGTATGCTGATCAAGGGTTGGGTCACCGCGAAATGGGGGACGACCGCGGGAAACCGACGCGCCCGCTATTACCAACTGACCGCGGCCGGCCGTAAACAATTGTCCGTCGAGCTCTCACAATTTGAGCGCGTCATCGGCGCCATCACGCGTGTAATCCAAGCGGTCTGAAAGGAATTCAGCTATGAATTGGCTGGGAGAACTGGTAAGGCGATTGCGGATGCGTTTGAATCGCCGTCAATTCGATGAAGACTTGCGAGAGGAAATGCGGCTGCACCTGGAACTCCTTCAACAAGAGCAGCTGAAATCCGGCCTGACCACGGCAGACGCCCGCAGCGCCGCGCACCGCAAGTTCGGGAACGAAACTTCTTTGCGGGAGAACAGTTACTTTGCGTTGGGATGGGAATGGCTGGACAACCTCAGGCAAGACATCGCTTACGGTGTGCGTGCCATGCTTCGGAGTCCGGCGATCACCCTGGTTGCGTTGCTCTCTTTGGCTCTGGGGATTGGCGCGAATACGGCGATTTTCAGTTTGCTAGACGCAGTGATAATCAAATCCCTGCCGGTCAAGGAACCTGGGCGTTTGGTACTTTTCGGCAACGGGCTGGATCAGGGCATCAGCGATGGGTTCCCGAATCCCTGGCTCTATTCTTACCCATTTTATCGCGAGATAGAGAAGCGCAATCATGTTTTCTCTGAGGTCGCCGCGGCATTTAGCCAAACCGATCGCGTGCACGGATTTGTTGAAGGCCGCAGTGATGCCGAATCGATGAATATTCAACTGGTTTCGGGCTCCTATTTCCCGATGCTGGGAGTGCAGGCGGCGTTGGGGCGGACGCTGTCGGAGGAAGACGACCGAAGCGAGGGCGGCCATCCTGTAACCGTGGTCAGCTATGCGTGGTGGACAAGTGCTCTGGCGCGAGATCCCGGGGTGCTCGGGAAGAAGCTGAAGGTAGGACCCACGATTTTCTCCATCGTTGGTGTGGCGCCGGCAGAATTTTTTGGTACAAAAGTGGGCGAATCGCCGGACATGTGGATTCCTCTGTCGATGCAGAAAGAAATCCCTCCAGGCTGGGGCGGCTACGACGACCAGATGTTTGAGTCACTACACCTGATGGCGCGTCTAAAGCCCGGCGTTACGACAGCCGAGGCAAATGCGGACGCGAATCTGCTCTTTCAACAGATCTTGCGCGGTTTTTCTTCTGCGCCACTGAGTCAAGAAAATTTGCTGAACCTCGACAAAACCCGGGTTGAGTTGACGTCGATGGCAACCGGTTTTTCGCGGCTACGTTATCAATTCTCCGAGCCGTTAGGAATTCTGATGGTCGTGGTCGGGCTGGTGTTGTTAATCGCTTGCGCCAACATCGCAAACCTGTTGCTGGCACGGTCGACCGCGCGCACCCGGGAACTTTCTATCCGGCAAGCGCTTGGAGCCGGCCGCAAGCGTCTGATTCGACAGCTACTCACGGAAAGCCTGGTGCTGGCGTTGGCAGGCGGCGCGCTTGGCATTGCTTTTGCGTCCCTGGCCAGGCGCTTGTTATTGCGTATGGTGTCAGACGGGCGCGATCCGTTGCAGCTCAATGTGTCTGTCGACATGCGGCTGCTGTTGTTCACACTGGCTGTCACACTGGCAACCGCTCTTTTGTTTGGAACGATACCTGCGTTTCGTGCCACGCGCTTGAACCTTGTCGACGCCCTGAAAGACGGCCGCGGGCAGTCCGGCGCGCCCACGAAAGGAAAGCTGGCGAAAATTTTGGTGGTTGCGCAGGTGGCGTTGTCGCTCGTTCTGCTGGTCGGTGCGGGATTGTTTGTGCGCAGCCTGATTAATCTCACCAATATCGATACCGGCTTCAACAAGGAAAATGTGATTCGCATGCGCTTGGACGCAAGTTCCGCGGGTTACAAACAGGACGCCAAGCTTTTGCGCCTCTACCAGCAGATCGAAGAGCATGTGAGCACACTTCCGGGAGTTCTCGCGGCGAGCTTCTCTGGCTTTACATTCAACGAAGGCACATGGAACAACAGGATTTGGGTGCAAGGTTACCTCAATGGCCATCTCGACACCGATGTCCATCACAACGCCATTGGTCCGAACTATTTCGCTGCGATGGGGATACCTCTTTTGGCCGGACGCGGTTTTGGTCTTCAGGATACGGCCACTTCGCCGAAGGTCGGCATCATCGGTGAATCTACGGCGCGCACGATGTTTCCGGATGGCTCCCCTATCGGCAAACACTATGGCCGCGGCGGGCCGCAGAACGCCGGCGATATCGAAGTGATTGGCGTGGCCAAGGATGTGAAGTACAACCGCCTGGACGAGGACCAGCAGCCGGGCGACTATCTTCCGTACGCACAAAATGTGCAGTACCTCAAAGACGTCGTTGTCCGCTACACGGGAGATTCCTCAGCGGTTGTTTCCGCCGTGCGCGAGGCGATTCATGACGTAGATCCGAGCCTGCCGGTGTCCGACGTGATGACACTTGATGCGGCTGTGCAGAACTCCATCGTTAATCAGCGATTAGTCGCGCAGCTTTCAAGCTTTTTCGGACTGCTGGCTCTGTTTCTGTCCTGCATCGGAATTTATGGAGTTATGTCCTACACTGTTGTGCGCCGGACCAGTGAAATCGGTTTGCGGATGGCTCTGGGTGCACCGCGGTCGACCGTGATGTGGATGGTCATGAGAGAGAGCTTGTTTCTCGTCGGTTTGGGCATCGCTATCGGAGTACCTGCGGCCCTCGCCGGTGACCGGCTAATCGCGAGCATGCTCTACGGGCTGCAGCCCAACGATCCAGTCAGCCTACTGGCGGGCGCAGGCGTGCTCCTGGCTGTTGCGGCTCTGGCTGGCTATCTTCCTGCGCAGCGGGCTTCTTTAGTTGATCCGATGATTTCCTTGCGCTACGAGTAGCTGGCACAATTCCGCGCCAAGAACCTGTCGTTTACAGGAGACGCAACAACTGTCCGCGACGCTAAAACCCAGGAAGGCAGGCTGATGCTGCTTGCAGGAATGGGTTAGGTCTGCGGTTCCTCTCACGATAAACTAAGGGTTTGCCAACCACTGGGAGGACCAATGCGAGCCGTTGTGACTGGAGGATCGGGTTTTCTGGGGTCGCATCTTTGCGACCGATTATTGGCCGAAGGCTGGGAAGTTTTGGCCCTCGACAATCTCATCACCGGAGATGAAGCGAATCTGGCCCACCTGAAGGGCAATGCAAAATTCCAGTTCAAGCGCACAGACGTCAACCACCCATTTCGTGTCGAAGGCAAGATCGATTATGTTTTCCACTTCGCTTCTCCGGCCAGTCCGTTGGACTATCTGAAATTTCCCATCGAAACTTTGAAGGTAGGCTCCATTGCCACCATGCACACGCTCGATCTGGCCAAGGAAAAAGACGCCAAGTTTTTGCTGGCTTCCACTAGTGAATGCTATGGCGATCCCGATGTTTCGCCGCAGAATGAATCGTATTGGGGTCGCGTGAATCCCGTGGGCCCGCGTAGCGTCTATGATGAAGCCAAGCGTTTTGCCGAAGCCATTACCATGGCCTACCACCGCTATCACAACGTGGACACGCACATCGTGCGAATTTTTAACACCTACGGCCCGCGCATGCGTTTGAACGACGGGCGCGCGCTGCCGAATTTCGTGTTTCAGGCGCTGAGCGGACAGCCCATTACCGTCTATGGCGATGGCCAGCAAACCCGCAGCTTTTGTTTCGTTTCCGATTTGATCGATGGGATTTACAAGCTAAGCCAATCCGATGAGCACTTGCCCACCAACATCGGCAACCCCACCGAACTGACCATTCATGAATTTGCGGAACGCGTATGCAGCCATTTTCCGAATGCCCCAAAGATCATTTATGAGCCGCTGCCCGTTGACGATCCGAAGCAGCGCTGCCCGGACATTGCCAAGGCCAAGCGCTTGTTGAACTGGGAGCCAAAAGTTGCCTTGGAAGACGGATTGCAGACGACCATCGCCTTTTTTAGAGAACAATATGGGAAGACGACGGCCGCCCACTAACTGATTGCAGCGGCCCGGGCCGACTGGTTTATAGCCTGCCGAACGAATGATAATCAAAGCCAAGTTCCTGCATCTTTTTCGACGAATATAAATTCCGGCCATCGATCACCAACCGGCGCGCCATGGTTGGTCCCGCCTTTGCCCAATCGAGTTTGCGGAACACTTGCCATTCGGTGCAGACAAGCGCCGCGTCCACGCCCTTCAAAGCTTCATACGGATCCTCGAAATATTTGACCGAGGGCAGCAGGGGCTTCGTCCTGGAGATGGCTTGCGGGTCGCTCGCCTGTACTTCCGCCCCTTCCTCTAGTAGCCGGCGAATGACATCCAGCGCGGGAGCAAAGCGAATGTCATCGGTGTTGGCCTTGAACGCCAAACCCAGCACGGCCACTTTCTTTCCCTTGATGACCCAGAGCGCTTTGTGAATCTTCTCGAAAAACCGGTCGATGCGCTGTTTGTTCACGCGCTCGGCGGCTCTCAGCATTTCGAAGTCGATGCCGACCGTCGAGGACAAGTGGATAAATGCCTGGATATCCTTCGGGAAGCAGAATCCGCCAAATCCCAAGCCGGCTTTCAGGAACTGGGTGCCAATGCGGGGATCGAGTCCCATGGCGTGCGTCACTTCTTCAACATCGGCGCCGATGCGTTCGCACAAATCGGAAATCACATTGGCGTAGCTGATTTTCATGGCTAAATACGAATTCGAGGCGTGTTTGATTAGCTCCGCGCTGCTGATGGTGGTGATCAGAAGCTCTCCGGAGCTGCTGGGACATTTCCCGGCGTGCACCGGGCAATGGAATTTCCGTTCCAGGATCGGCGCGTAGATCTCTCGCATCACGGCTGCGCTCTTCTCACTTTCCACGCCGACGACGATGCGGTCCGGGTGAAAGAAATCCTCCACGGCCGTTCCTTCCCGCAGGAATTCGGGGTTGGATGCCACTTCAAATTTTACCGTGCCATTTTGTGAGTAGGCGGCGAGCGCTTTTTGCAGCTGCCGGCCGGTCAGGGCCGGCACTGTGCTTTTTTCCACGACCAGTTTCAGTGAACGAGCTTCGCGCGCGATCTGCCGGGCCACGTGATCGATGGCAGACAGATCAGCTTCGCCGCTTTCCTTGGGAGGCGTGCCCACGCAAATAAAAATCACTTCACCGGCGCGGATCGCTTCGCCGGCGTCTGCCGTGTAGGTGATCTTTTTTTCGGCTGCCGCGCGCTTCAGCACTTCGTCCAGGTGTTCTTCGTAGATGGGAACTTTTCCGGCCTTCAGTTGTTCGATTCGCTTTTCGTCGATGTCCGTGCAATGTACTTCATGGCCGGCGGCCGCCAGGCAAGCGCCTGTAACGAGCCCCACATATCCACATCCGATGACGGTCAGCCGCACGTTGAACTCTCCTTTATCGTTTTGTGTACTCGAATTTCTGCGCGATGACGGCTGGGGATTGCACCGGCAGGAATCTCAGTATCTCATTGACGCAACCTGTCCCGCTATCGGCGGCCGAGGAGCAGTCCACGAAGTCCAAGCAGCGCCAGGCGAGGTTGCCGGCGAATCACGTTCCAAAGCAGCCGCGTGGATTCGTCTCGATTAATCTCTCCCAGAGACTCGCGCGTCGCGTCATTCAGCATGTCCACCAGTTTGCAATAATCGTCCTGTTGGAAATGGTGAAGCGTTCGCCGTACGAGCCAGTGCGTTTCCAGTTCTCTCCAAAGCGCGCGCAATTCGCCGCGGCCTTTTTGAAGAATCGCGTCGGCCACGCCACGCGCGCCGCGGAAACCGGTCACGATTCCGCCAATCGTGGAAACTTTTACTTGCGCGGCGGCGTCGCCCACCAGATACACTTGGCCATTTCCCACGCTGCGTTGCACATTTACCCAACGGCGATACACGGGAATTCGCGCACCCTGCCATTCCAACGGCTCAAACCCTTTTTTCTCGAGGAAGCGGTCAAAGCAGCGCTTTGTGTCGCGTCCTTGTTCTCCAATGACGCCCAGCGCTCCACGTTCCGCGGACTCCGGAATCAGCCAGTAAAAGTATGGGGTGTCATCGGGAACGAACCAGACTCTGGTGGTGTCGGCGGGATAGTCTTTGGGCAGTTTTACAAGTGCCTGGACCAACGGGACTGTTTCGACCGGCGGCCATCCGGAAGCGCGCGCCACACGGCTGGCCGCACCATCGGCTCCGACGACGCTTTCCGCGCTTAGCTCTTCCCGCTGACCGGACTGGTCTATCTGGACGTGCAGGCCGTTGCCGTTCGGAGTAAGCCCCAGAAAGCGCGTGTTGTATTCGAATCGCGCTCCCGCTTCTTCCGCTTCTTGCGCCAATGCGCGAATCAGCCGCGATCTTTCAATAATCAGGTCGGGGCGCTTCAGACTGACGGACGCAGAGCGGCCATCCGTAAACAATTCAAACCGACGAATCTCGTTCACAACGCTTGCGGCAGCCGCGCCATTCACTTGACGGCGAAAATGATCGGTGACAATCAGCGTACGCGGCGCAGGATCGAGCGTCGGCTTTGCTTCCAGCACACGCACCGCGCGGCCACCTTGCGCCACACATGCCGCCGTGTAGAGGCCTGCGGCCGATCCCCCAACCACTACAACTTCCCTTTTTCCCCGGTTGTTACCGGGTCCACTTTTCGTCTTGTTCACAGTATTCGAGGATCCTATCGACCGACGACCCGATTGCCCACCCCACCAAAATTTCTTGCTCGACAGCGCTCCGCCCGAACTACACAGCTTTCGGAGTGCCAACGAGTATAGCGGATCCCTTTGGCCCGTCCAAACAGGGCTACCATTTCGCTGGATTCTCTAGGGAACACTAGGAAGACTGGGCCACTGGAGTGGATTGGTCGTTCTTTGCCTTCTGGCGCTCGTAGGGGGCTCGTTCTAGCCAGGCGATCGCGGCCAACATGGCCACGAGAACGGCCACTCCCAAAAGAGCTGCTTTTCCGTTGGACAAGTACGTCACCAGCACGCCGGCCCCGCCCCAGACGGCTCCAATCAGGTACATCGTTAAGACCGCTCCTCGTTGTCCGAGTCCCAGGTTTGCCAAGCGGTGTGCGGAATGGTCCTTGCCTGGCGTAGCGAAGGGCAGTAGGCCACGCCGCGAGCGCGAGATGGTAACAAGCGTTGTATCGAAAATCGTGGCGCTCAAAATTAATACCGGCGCCAGCCAACCCGCTAGATTCGAGGCGTGCTCGAAACGCAGTTTCAAAGCCAGCGTCGCCATCAGGAATCCGAGGAACATCGCGCCGCCATCTCCCATAAAAATTTTTGCGGGTTTGAAGTTCCACCGCAGAAATCCCGCGGCTGCGCCCAGCGTAGCCGCCGCCAAGGTAGTCACGATGGTTTGCCCGTTTAGATAAGCGACCATCGCAAAGAAAATCGAAGCCATAGCCGCGACGCCGGCACAAAGCCCATCCATATGATCCAAGATGCTGAACGATGCGGTAATTCCCACGACCCAAACGATGGTCAGCCCCGCGTCCAACCAATAGCCGCTCGTCCCTCCGACCAGGGTTTCGAACACGTTGGCACGCACGCCGCTCGCCAGAAGGATCACGGCTGCCAAAGGCATTCCGAGAAATAGTTTTATTTGATGGTGAAGCCAGCCGCGATCGTCCAGGAATCCGACAATGGCTACGAGTGTAGCGCCGGTTACGATGCCGAAGCTCTGTGCCCGAGCCGGGCCGTCAAAGGCAATCAAGATGGCCAGCATCACTCCAGCGTAAATGGCTAAACCGCCAAGCAGCGGAATAGGTTTGAGGTGTACCTTGCGCGGGCCGGGGGAGTCAACCATGCCCACCCGAATTGCCAAGGCTCGTACAGGAACCGTCAGGACCAAAGAGGCTGACAGAGCGATTAGGAACGCCAGTAGTCCCGCACTCATACGCCCTCGTTGCTCGTTCTGAAGAAACTGGCCCGGGCGAATGCCAGTGATTGCAGACACGTTACCGGATTTGGGTTCCGGTTCCCAAGTAATCGGCGTTGCTAGGCCGAGAAAAACTAATCATGCTGCCCCACGCAGCCCTAAAAACATACAGCAAAATTCGGAGAAGTGCGAGCAGAATCGGGTAATAATTACACCACCCGATTTAACTCTCATTTCGCTTGCGACACTCTCAATCCGCCTAGCCTGTCTCTTCCAAGGCCTTCACTAACTTGGCCAATTCTTGCGCTCGCTCATATTCTGGCGCTGTGGCTGCCGCGGAGACTCCCAGCCGATGGAGTCTCTCACCGTCAAATAGAATTTCCCGAATCCTATCGACCAGCTGTGCGGGATTGTCGGGGTCAGCCGAGATGGAAAATCCCTTTCGGCTTCCGATCGAGACCACATCGCACTCGGCTGGCGCCACCGCAAGAATTGGTTTTCCGGCGGCAAGAATCCCGTACATCTTGCTGGGTACCACCACGCCTTCCAGTCCGCGCTTGACGGTGATCACGTGTGCGTCTGCGGCAGCCAACACGGATGGAATCTTGCTGGCGGGAAAAAAGGGAAGGAATCGCACGTTCGAAATTCCTGCGCAGGCCGTCTCGAGCCTCCGTCGTTCGGCACCATCGCCCACAAACACCAATCCAATGCCATCCGCAGCGAGTTGCCGTGCTCCTTCGACAAGCGTGTCCCATGCGCCGTAAAAGCCCAGGTTTCCGGCGTGCAATAAAACAAATTTAAAATCCGCGCGAATCGCTTCGATCACGGAGTGGTCGAGCGCAGCGGCCGCTGTCCCATCATTGGAAATTTCCGCGCCACCCCGGATCACGATGACGCGCGCCGGGTCGACGCCTTTTGCAAGGATGCGGTTCCGCATGTCCTCGCCGAGCACAATGATTTTTGTTGCGCGACGCAGTGCCCAACGGTGCAATTTTTCCCAAATGCGCGCCAACGGGCCCGGTTTGACGATCGACCCACCAACGGCCATGTCCGGATACATGTCCTGAATGCTGTAAACATAGGGTTTGTTTTTCAGCATGGCCACGAACGCGCCGACGATTCCCTCGAAGGGCGGGTCCGTCATTGCCAGGATCACCTCGCAAGGGATCAGCAACGCGCGTGGCACCGCCAACAGCACGTAGCTTAGGTAGTTCAGCACGCGCTTTTTCATCTGCACACGCGGATAATCCGTCGATCCCACGCGAATCACGCGGACGTTCCCGGCTTCTTCGCTTTGATAGAAGTGCCAACGGCGACGCTCGGTGGGATCGTAGGAAGGGCGCCCGCAAAGCACGGTAACGTGGTGTTTCGCGGCAAGCGCATCGACCACCGCTTTCCCGATCTTCGCTGTGGCAGAAGTGTCCGGGGGAAAATATAAATTCAGCAGCAGGATGCGCACCAGTGAATTGTACAAGGAGAAGGCGCTTTGCAGGCAACGTGCGGCCTGCAAGGCAGAGCACTTCACTCCAAAGACCCTCCGCATGCATTGCAAACTTTTCAAACCAACGGGCAGGTGCACCAATCCTGTACACCAGGTCAGTTCCCCTCTACATACCAGCTGACTACTGTGGAGCCTCGATTTCCAAGTCTTCGGAGGATCTTATGCAGTCCTCTCACGTCGCTCCGGCGAGATTCCTGCTCGGCATGGCCGTGTGCCTGGTTGCCTTGCAAGCGGCGGCAGTGCCCAAGGCCCTTCCCGATGTTGTGGTGCACGCACACTCCGTTTTTCTGATCAATGAAACCGGCTTTAACGAGTTGGGATACAGCACTGTATTTGAGCTCAATAAATGGGGCCGCTTTGACCTGGCGGACAGTCCCGAAAAGGCCGATCTGATCCTGCGCCTCGATTCCGGAAACCATGTGCGCGCCGTCCCTGACGGGCAATTTCCTTCCTCCGCTGGTTTGGGTGCCGCCGACGACACTGAAATTCCCAAAGGCCACACGCGCATTTCTCTTGTCGATCCCAAAACCAACGCGGTTCTATGGTCGGACACACATAAGACAGAAGGCGGTAAGGTCAAGAACGGCGGTTTATTGGATAGTCTTCGCGAGGCATTCGACTCTTATGAAAAGGGCCGCCGTTAATAAATGCAACCGGCATAATCCGACCCGCCTGTGGTGTGTTCTCCGCCCTTGGCGGCCTTGCTGCCTTCTGCTACAGCTAAAAGCAGAATTCCTGCCTTCGGCGTCTGACACCTTTCCTTCCTCGAGGTCGCGGTTCGCTCCAGGACGGAGAGTCACTATGGAAATTAAAATTGAACACCTAGGATCACTGCAGTTTCAGAGGAAGACGCGCGGACACTGCATCGTCAGTGACCAGCCTGTCGAGCAAGGTGGTTACGACGAAGGCATGACTCCGCCGGAATTGTTCCTGGCCTCGATAGGATCCTGCGCTGGGTATTACCCAGCCCAATATTTGCGTAAACACAAGTTGGCCGCAGCGGGGACGGTCGTGCGGGTCACGTGCGACAAGGTCAAGGAGCCCGTTCCGCGGATGGACAATTTTAAAATCGAACTTGAAGCCCCGGTCGAGCTAAGCGCAAAGCATCGTCAAGGTTTGCACGAAGCTGTCGAGCACTGCCTTGTCCACAACACGCTTTTGCATACGCCAAAAATTTCGATTCAAGTGGAATCTCCGGTCGCAGTCAAGAATTGACTGGCGCTGCGGCTGGGCCTAGGCTTGGAGCATTCGTCCGAGAATTTCTTTCAGGATCTTGGCCGCCACCGTGGCCGTCAAGCCTGAAGAATCCCTCGCTGGATTGAACTCCACGATGTCCGCTCCAACGATTGGCGCGGGCAGCGCGTGGAGATAGCGAATTACCTCTCGCGTCGTTAGTCCGCCCGGTTCCCAATGGGAAATGCCAGGAGCGAGCCCCGGTTCCAGGGCGTCCATATCGAAGGAAACGTAAATCGGTCCGGCGAGATTCAGCTTCCTTGGATCCGGCAAAGCATCCATCTCATAAATCTCCACACCAAATCGTGGTGCCTGTTCCTGCTGGTGGTCATTCAGCGTGCGAATGCCGATCTGGACCAATTTCTGCACCAATTGCTCTTCCATGATTCGTGCGAATGGACTGGCGTGCGACTGCGGATTATTTTCGTAGTTTTCATAGAGATCAGGATGCGCATCGAACTGTACCAGCGTGATGCCGGCAACTTGCTTGCCGAGAGCGCGCAGGATGGGATAAGTGACGGAGTGATCGCCGCCGAGGCTCACCGGCCGTTTTCCCGCCGCCACGATTTGTGCAATGGCTGTTTCGATGCGCGCGAATGCGTCGGCGGAGTCCAGATCGGCTAGATCGCCGGCATCTTCGTACGATCCATGGGCACTCAGATCCACGTGCGTTTCGCTCCAGCGATTCCACGCATCGCAATGAAGCGTTTCCCGAATCAGTGGCGGAGCCTTCGCCGCTCCTCGCAAATAAGATGAATTGTGATCGAATGGAATGCCCAGGAGAACCGGTGCACCCCACGGTGCCGGCTTTGGCACAGGAATTTTCATGGACGCGTAATCAAATAATTGCCGAGGACGAGCGCGTCCATTTTTGTCCTCAGAAAACAATCCAACGCTTCTTCCGGCCGGCACACGATGGGTTCGTTGTCGTTGAAGGAGGTATTCAGGACCACGGGCACGCCGGTTTGCCGCTCAAATTCGGTGATCAGGGCGTGATAACGCGCATTCGCTTCCGGTGTCACAGTTTGGAGTCTTCCCGTTCCGTCCACGTGCGTGGGTGCGGGAATCTTGTCGCGTTTTTCCGGCAGGACGGAATATGCCAGGGTCATGAACGGCGACGGGTGCGATTTCTCAAACCATTCGCCGGTCTTCTCCGCCAGAATGGATGGAGCAAACGGGCGGAAGATTTCCCGGTGCTTGATGCGCTCGTTCAGGATTTCCTTCATCTCTGGCCGCCGCGGATCGGCCACAATACTGCGATTGCCGAGCGCTCGCGGTCCCCATTCCGCTCGGCCTTGGTACCAACCCAGAATCTTGCCATCCGCGATCATTGCCGCGGTGCGCCGCATCAACTCTGGTTCGTCCAACTCGGCAATGGTGTAGCCGCCGTCCGACACCGAGCTGGTCTTGATGGCAGCGCCGATTTCTTCGTGCGAATATCCCGGACCCCAATATGCATGCTGCATTACGAACGATCGCGGTTTTCCGAGTGTTTGGTGCCACACATAGAATGACGCCCCGACCGCAAGCCCCGCATCGCCCGCCGCAGGATGCACATACACTTTTTCAAAGGGCGTCTGGTCGAAAATTTTTCCGTTTGCCACGCAATTAAATGCCACGCCACCTGCCAGGCAGACGGCTTTCACGCCCGTTTTTGCGGCCAATTTCTTGAGCATGCCCAGATAGACTTCTTCAAGGCGCGCCTGCAACGAAGCCGCCAGGTTGCGATGGCGCTGTTCCAGGGGTTGCTCCGGCGACCGTGCCGGACCGCCAAGACGCTGTGCCATGGCCTCCGAAAACATTTTGCCAAGCACCGGTGTTTTGTCGGACTCCGCCCAAGACATCTCCGGGCCCGTTTTCTGATGCGTGAAGTAATCCAGGCCAAGCCGAAATCCGAATTCGCCTCCGTTCGGACTGAACTTCACGATGTCGCGAAATGCTTCCATGTTCTCTGGCGCGCCATACGCCGCCAATCCCATGACCTTGTATTCGTCTCCGAATTTCAGGAAGCCCAGATATTGCGTCACGGCGCTGTAGTACAGCCCCAACGAATGTGGAAACAAGATGGCGTTATCGATGTCCATGCGATTCCCGTGTCCTACACCCCACATGGAGCTTGCAAAATCTCCGAGTCCATCGGCCGAGAGCAATGCCGCATCCTCGAACGGCGACACGAAATAACTGCTCGCCAGGTGCGCCTGATGGTGCTCTACGCGATGAAAGGTCGCCTTGATTTTCGATGGATCGCTGTCAAACGCGGCCGCGAGGGCTTCCGGTATGCCCGTAAACTTCGACATCACCCGCGCGCGTTCCCGTGCGAAAGACGGCATGCGCATCGCGTACCACAGCTTCGTGCCCAGCCGTGCGTAGGGGTTGCGCGGCACGGCCACATGATCGATATCGGAGAGTGTAATGCCTGCTTCCTTCAAGCAGTAAGCGATGGCGGCTGAAGGAAAACCTGCCGCATACTTCACACGGTTGAAGCGTTCCTCTTCCACCGCCGCGATCAGTTTCCCGTCGCAGACCAGCGCCGCCGAAGCGTTGCCATGATACGCATTGATCCCCAGAATGTTCATCCGTCAGTCCGAAGTTTAACCAAATCTATGTTTCCTGATGCGCAGTAACCAACTAGGTAATCGATTCCGGATTTCAGGAGAGGTGGCGGCGACACCACTCATTCAGTACATATAACGACCACGGGCGGGACCAGGTTGTGCGGCCGTCCAGAAAATTATCCCACACGTTCTTCACACCCGCAGCATGCACGTGTTCTTTCAATGCGGGCGCCAACTCCTTCAAGCTCGATTCCACACGCGGCCGCAAGGAAGTTCGCAGCCATTCTTCCCACGGCAGCGTGAACGTGCGCTTCCTTTGATCCAGTATTTCCGGCGGCATCAGACCCGCCAGCGCAGCCCTGAGCAATCCTTTGGACACTCCGGGCTCCACTCGCGCGGCATCGGGCAGGGCGCTGACAAATTCCACCAGCGGCGTGTCGAGAAAAGGCACGCGCACCTCGAGCGACCGCGCCATGCTCACGCAATCCGTATCGTGAAGCAGGGTGCTGGCCATGTAGGTGCGCATTTCCAGCCAGGAAACTCCCGCTATCGGCTCGGCTGCTCCTGCCTGATCCGCGGTACGTTCGAGCCAGGCAAGCCAAGTGGGATCCAGGGTCATTCCATCGTTAGCCACACTGCTCTTGCGGTAGCGGGCATCGGCCAATCGCGAGACTTCCGAGGGAGGGAACAGCAGACGCGCGAAAAAATAGGGATGGGGCAACACGTTCGGCATCAGCCATGCGTCACTTGCCTTGCGGGCCGCATCCAGCGATCCTTTGCGCGCCATGAAGGAATTCACCAGAGGAGCACTGATCCTGCGGAACGCTCCCGGAATGAATCGAGAGACGACTTCCAATCTCACCAGCTTTGGCGTGTCCGCGAACGTCCGGTAACCGCCGAACAATTCGTCGCTACCCAGACCGGACAAGGCCACTTTCAGCCCCACTTCGCGCGCCGCCCACGAAACAAAATATGTGTTGATGCCGTCCATCGTCGGCTGGTCCAGTGCGCCGACCGCTTCATCCACGCGCGCCAACATGTCCCGCCCTTGCAATGGCACTTCGGTGTGATGCGTGCCCGCGCGTTGCGCCACGACGCGGGCCAAGGGACCTTCGTCGTAGGCCGTATCGGGGAAAGTCAGCGTGAAGCTCTGGATGCCCTTTTGAGCGCGCCCAGCGAGCACGGCGATCGCGCTGGAGTCGAGGCCGCTGGATAGAAACAATCCCACCGGCACATCGGCGATCAGATGTGCGCGGACCGCATCTTCGAGCAAAGTTCGCAGACGCGCCGATGCCGCCGCAAAATCCCGTGGACGTTTCGGATCGCGGACCGCAGCACTTCGCGTAGGATCCCACCATGGACGTACGCGCGGCGTGCGCCGGCGATCCGGCAAGTGGAGCAACAATGCATGGCCGGGCGGAAGCGAAAACGCGCCTTCCACCAGCGTCACCGGCTCGGAGACGCTTCCAAACAGCAAATAGGATGTCAAAGCGTCGGTCGAAAGGTTTCGATCCACGGCTCCCGACGCCAGCAAGGAGCGCAACTCCGATGCAAACGCGAAACCGTGGGCTGTTTGTGCGTAATACAGCGGCTTGATTCCCAACGGATCACGCGCAAGAAAAAGCACCGGAACTGTCGCAAAATGCTTGCGCATATCCAGCAGCGCAAACGCAAACATGCCGCGAAGTTCGCCGAGCAGGTCTTCGCCCCACTCTTCCCATCCGTGCACCAATATTTCCGTATCGGAGCTTGTGGTGAAGCGGTGTCCAGCAAGAAGCAATCGCTCGCGCAATTCGCGGTAATTGTAGAGTTCGCCGTTGAACACGACGGCCACGTTGCGCGCTTCATTCCAGACTGGCTGATGGCCGCCGGGAAGGTCGATGATGCTCAGCCGACGCATCCCCATGGCCGCGCCCGGCGCGCGCGCATCATTGACCAGGAATCCGTCTTCGTCGGGACCCCGGTGCACCATCGCGGCGGCCATTTTGCGTACGCGGCTTTCCGCTTCAACCGAGCTTGAAGCGTACACGAAGCCGCAAATGCCGCACACGCGCTACTTGATCTCCGGAGTGGTGAAGAATACCGCTGTCGCACGGCTGAGGTTGGTACGCAAATGAAAACGGGGAATCTTCAATCGATGGTCCGCCAGCCATCCGAGAAACACGCGAAGCAACATCAGCGCGATCAGGGAGCAGACCGAGGAAAACAGATACATGAACGAGCGTCGTTCGAGCAGCAGCCCCCAATCGAGGTGTTCATCCCAGCCCGGAACAACGCGATCAAGCAGACGCCGGATCTGCTCGCCACGGAAAGGCAGTGCTCCCAGGCGCACGTGCGCGAATCGCTGGTAGTTGTATTCCGGAAGGTATCCGGGAATCGATCCCGTTGCCTGCTGGAAAATTTCCGGATTTTGCAGATCCTTGCGAGTCAGCAGGTTCCCGTGGGCATCCTTCATGAATGTCCGGTAAGTCGGGTCAACGATTACCCAGCGGCCATCCAAGTTTAGTTCTGCCACTACGTGGTTTGCGGTCATGTTCGGTGCCAGCAGTATCAGGCGGCGCGATTCGACGCCCGCGCTGCGCGTCAAGTTGAGGAATGCGTTTGTGGCACTGCCGCAGATTTGCAGCAACTGCTTGTAGTTCAGGGTGTCCTGGGGATCCCGGGTGGAAAGCTCGGTGACATGTTGGGCGTCCAGCCGCGGTGGCCCGTTCTGCATCCATGCCAGAATCGCTTCTGCTTTTTGTTGAGGTGGCGCCGCTTGCGGCAGAATCGCGTCCGAAAATCCCTTCAAATATTGACGCATCGAAAATTCCCACACTCCGGACCACACAGTGGCGACGAGCGCCAAGATGAGCAATGCATTGCTCACCCACCAAACGGAGCGGAATAGGAGGCGGGCATTCAAAAGTGTTCCTCGTGATCTGAGGATGGAATTGTCCTACGCAGCGCCTCGTCTCGCAAGTCTGGAATAACTGTATTCCATCTCGTCCAAAGGTTGATCCCAACCGAGGTTCGCCATCGCTGCCCGGCAACCTTGCTGCAGGCTTTTGTAAGCATCTTCATGCTCCAGTAGACGTATGAGTGCATTCCGCAGTTCCACCTCTTTATGCCTGACAATCAGACCTGCCCTGTCCTTCAAAATTGGCGCAATGCCGCAGTGCTCAGTGACGATCACAGGTGTGCCAGCTGCTACGGCCTCCGCTGCCGTATTGCCAAAATTTTCGTTTTGCGAGGGAAGCACGAAAATATCGGCATCCCGATAAGCGGACCATTTGGCCTCGCCTTCCAGCGGCGGGGAAAAGTGTACGCGACCAGAAACGCCGAGTTCTCCGGCCATGTGTGTCAGGCGCGATTTCATTCCAGACTCGTCCGGTCCCACAAAGGCAAGATGGACAGCGCCGCCCCGCGGGGCAATGGATTCAGGCAGCCCCGCGAACGCTTCCAGCAGCAAATCCGGGCTCTTCTTCTGTGACAACCGGCCCAGAAACAAAATCAGTTTGTCCTGGTCGGCGATTTTCAGCGCGCGCCGGAAACTGCCTCGCTCCGGCATTGTGCCCGGCACATCGACGCCGTTACGGCGCAGAATGAGTTTCTCCGCGGCGATCCCGCCAACGATCAGTTCCTCCCGCTCTTGTTCGGAGGTGACCACAATGGCTCCGGCGCCTTTCAGCATTTCGCGTCCCCAGAGACGGTGATACGCGCGCTTCAGGAAAACACTTCGCACAATCGGGACGAACATGCCGATCGGCTCGACCACATAAGGAATGTTCCGCCCCCGGCATTCTTTCGCGGCGCGGGGTCCCAGCAAGTCATACAGTCCAAAAATATGGACGACATCAAACTCTTTCAACCTCGCGCGAAGATACCGACCCAACGCTGGATTCCAGCTGGTCGCGTGGTAGTGCAGCCAATTTGCCAGATAGATGGCGGTCACACCATTCACCTTTCTTTTGCGGCCGAACGGGCTTACTTCTGCCTGAGGCTCATTGTGCAAGCCGGTCAGACGAGCCTCGACGCCCCAGTCCGCCGTCAACACGGTAACCTCGTGCCCTTTCTTTGCCATCCCTTCGGCCAACGCTCTCACTTTGACGGGCGGGCCTCCGAATTCGAAGAATGGCGCGTAGCTCTGAGTGACGTTCAGGATTCGCATAGTTCGCGCAGGATTTTCTTGAACGCTTTGGCGAAAACGTTGAAGCGGAATTCCTTCTCGACTCGCTCGCGCCCCCGCGCCCCCATCTCTCGGGCAAGTTCGGGGTTAGTTAACAACGCATCCAAAGACGTCGCGAGCTGCAGCGCGTCTCCATGTTGCACCACATAGCCCGTCACGCCATCGCGAATTACTTCCGGAGCCCCGCCGTGGGCCCCGCCGATCACCGGCTTGCCCCGGGCCATTGCTTCCAGGTACACAAAACCAAAGCCTTCTCCGCGGCTGGGAAGCGCAAACATTTCCGCAGCCGCATAGCAGGCGGAAAGTTCGGCGTAGGAAAGCCCGCTGAGAAAATGCACGTGCCGTTGTACCCCGCTGTCCCGCGCTTGATTGACGAGCCATTCCCGGTCGTCGCCTGTGCCGATCAGCACCAACTGGACGTCGGGCCAGCGCAGCAAGAGGCGAGGCATCGCTTGAATCAATGTGTCCATTCCCTTGTAGCGTTCGGTGGCCAGCCAACGACCGACGGTCAGGATGACACGTCCTTGTGGAAATTCCGCCGGCAAGCGCGATTCTGAGTTCGTGGAAGCTCTCGTGTCAAAGTCCGGATCAAGGCCCCAGGGCAGCACGCGCACCTTTTCCGGCGCTACTCCCTGCATTGAAATCACGTAATCCGCTGTCGCGCGGCTCGGCGCCAGAACGACCGTCGCCCGCTGTAACGCGCGCCGTCGCATGCGCGACAATGGCTCCCACACTTCAATCCCGTGGGTGCAGATGATGCTTTTCATCCGTGGCGCCACAACGTGCATCGAGCGCACAATCGGCGCAAAATTTGGATGCACCGCGAGCACCAGCTTCGCCTTCCGCCGCGCCGCCCTAAGCGCAGACACGGTAAATCGCGCTTTACCCCGCGCCGCACCCGTGAAGACATATTCGCGGTCGCCAATGCGCATCCGGTGCAGCTCCTGGGAATCATTCAGGCTTAGCAGCCGGTACTCCATTTTCTTCGTGGTCGCGTATTCGCTCAGCACCAATGCCAGATGCCGGCCCGCTCGCTGGATTCCGCCGGGCGCGTCCAGTTCAGGAAACAGTCCTATAAGCACGCGCTGAGTCTGACAAACCCCGCCAACCCAACGCAAGTGGCTAACGATTTTCGTTGATACAGCGAGCGAACACTAGTTTGCTTAGGCGCCAGGGTAAGTGCCTTCAATCTTTTCTTTCTGCCAACCGCGATAACTCCGTCAGGCTGTCCACATACAAATCGGCCGCGCACAATTGTTTGTTGTGCTGGCCGAAGCCGTACGTCACTCCCACGGCTAACATTCCCGCGTTGCGCGCCGTCTGAATGTCCACATCCGAATCACCGACCATAGCGGCTTCGCTGGGCGCGACGTTAAGTTCGCGCAAAATTGCCAGCGCGCCGGCCGGATCTGGTTTTTTCTTTTCGAAACTGTCGCCACCATAGACGGCGCGGAAAAATGGGCGCAGTTTCAGCCCGTCTAATATCGCGATGCTCGGCTGCGTCGGCTTGTTTGTCAGCACCGCCAACGTGCAGCCGTTCAGTGCGCGGAGTCCTTCAGCGACGCCGGGATACGGCCGGGTCAGATTCAGCATTTGCAATTGATAATGGCGCAGGAAAACTTCAAGCCCTTTGCGCCTTTGCTCTTCGCTGGACTTAAGTCCCAAGACGCTAGCGATCAACTGCGGTGCGCCGTGGCCGATATAGCTGGCCACCTGCTCGACAGGCTGTTGCGCGCGTCCGGTCTCGCGCAGCATGGCGTTTACCGAGTGCACCAGGTCCATTTTTGAATCGATCAGCGTTCCGTCCAGATCAAACACAAACGCCCGCACAGGGGCGACATTTCCCTTGCTCATAGCCTTTTATTGTAGTGCGCTGCCGCCTCAAGCCGGCGAAAAATAATGCGCCGCAAAAATAACGCGAAAGATCCCGAGGGGCTTTTTCCGTTCGTGCCACTTCGCGTACACTAGAAAGCTATTCGTTCAACGAAGATTCCATCTGGAGACGTCATGGCCCTGGTGCAACCGTTCCGTGCTTACCGCTATAACCCGAGTCTTGCTCCTTTTGAAAAAGTGCTCACGCAGCCGTATGACAAGATCACTCCCGCCAGGCAAAAGGAGTACTACGCGGCGGATCCTCATAATTTGATTGCCATCGAGAAAGGGCGCACTTACAAGGAAGACACCGCGCAAAGCAATGTTTATACTCGCGCTGCCGCCAGTTTGAATTCCTGGATTGCCGAGCACGTCATCCAGCAAGATTCCGCACCGGCGTTTTACGCCTACTCCCAGGAGTATGAAGTTCCCGGCATGGCGCTTCGCCGGACGCGCCGTGGTTTTATTGGCGCAGGAAAACTTGAGGATTATTCCGCCAACGTGATCTTCCGCCATGAGCACACGCTTTCCGGCCCAAAAGCGGATCGTTTGGAACTGCTGCGCCACACACGCACGCACACCGGCCAATTATTCATGCTCTACTCAGACGCTCAGCGCCGGGTAGACGCCGTTCTTGAGGAAGCGCAGTCTTCCCAAGCCCCCGTCACCGAACTGACGGACGAATACGGCGTCAGTCACCGTTTATCGCTGATCACAGAGCCAAATCGCATTTCCTCGATTCAAAATGCCATGGCTGATCAGAAGTTGGTGATCGCCGACGGCCACCACCGGTATGAGACTTCCCTTAATTTCCGCAATGAATGCCGCTCACGAGCCGGCAAGTTGATCGAGGATGCGCCTTACGAATTTTCGATGATGACTTTCATCAACACGCGCAGCGAAGGCCTGACGATTCTTCCCACTCACCGAGTGGTCGCCAACCTGCGTGACTTTTCCTGGAGCTCTGTTCGCCGTTATCTGGAGCCGTGGTTCTCGACCGAAGTGCTGCCCTTCGATGGTCCGGCCGAGCGGCCGGCATCAACCGCGAAATTTCTGCAGCGGCTTGCCGCGGTAAAATCGCAACGAGCTATCGGGGTCTACCCCTCGCCCGAAGGCGACAAGTGCGCGTTTTATCTGCTGACGCTTCGCCCCGAAGCGGACATCGCGCAAATCCTGCCTGGTCTTTCCCCGCTGCAACGTGAACTGGACGTCGTGCTGCTACATCAAGGCATTCTCGAGCCTGCGCTGGGCATCACGCCCCACGCCGTCGCCTCCGAGGCAAATCTTTCCTATGAGCGTGAAGCCGCCACGGCTCTCAAGGCTGTCGATAACGGCGCTGCGCAAATCGCGTTTCTACTCAATCCCGTCGATGTGGACCTGGTCGTTACGGTAGCCAGCGCTGGCGAAGTCATGCCGCAAAAATCCACGGACTTCTACCCCAAGCTGCTCAGTGGCATCACGATGTATCGCATTCCGGAATAGCAGGCCGAAATAAAAAAGGGCAGGGATAATCCTGCCCTTTCCTGACCCATATTTTTGGTGAACCGACGATTACTTCGAGAAGCTGGCTACAGCTTCGGCTTCCGTGTTGTACACGTCGAAGATCGTCATCAGCTTCGTGATCTGCAGTACTTCCTGGAACTTCGTGCCCAGGTGGCACAACTTCAACGCTGCTCCCTGTGCCTTTGCGCTATGGTGGGACGCCACCAGCGTGCCCAAGCCCGCGCTGTCGATGAACGTAACGTTGTCCATATTCAGCACGACCTTCTTCTTGCCTTCGGCCACTAGCGACTTGATCTTTTCGCGGAGGGCGTTGCTTTCTTCTCCCAGCACGATGCGACCGTCCAGCGCCGCCACAGTTACGCCGTCCACTTCGCGTGTTGTAATCTTTAATGCCACTTTAAGTTCCTCCTCGTCCGTACACGATCCGGCGGCAACCCGGGCCGGAATCGCGAAGCATATCTGTTTTTGGTGCTTACCGCAAAGCGGTCTTTACACCCTGGCTACGGCCGCTCGGCGCTAATAGTAATCCGCGCAGGACATGTAATACCCGCATACTCCGCAGACCAGCTTGCACCTTCTCGACTCCAGCCGCTGCGAACAAACCGGGCAATACCGGGACGGATCTTCCTGCAATTCAGCCGCTGACTTGTCCGCCGAGCTATTTGCCGGTGACTCCGCAACAGCCATTTCTCGCAGCCCTGCCGGGGGTATTAGCTCTCCGTCCTGTTTCACGGCCTCACGGTTATAGCACATCCGGCCATCGGCAGGAAAGCGCAGCGGGACGCTGGAATGGCAATTCGATCACAAAATGGCAGAACCATTGGGACCCTGTTTTGCGCAGCGGCTCGCAAGCTCGCGTAGGGGCACGATGATCGTGCCCCTACGCCGACCTCCTTTTTGCTGGTGCTGCCTTGTTTGATCGGGTCTATGATTTCGATCTATTTGTGGAGTCGCCCATGCACACCGGCAAGAGCCTCCAAATGACTGTAGCCTTGTCTTTAGCGGTCCTCGTCGTCGGCGCAGCTGGGGCTCGAAATTCCTGTGGCGGGAATCTTGCTTCTGTTTCCCGCGCCAATCTCTGCATCACGGAAGGGGCGATCGAAGAGCTTCCGGGAGGGCGACTTTCCGTCAGCGTACCCAAAATGCGAGCCTATTTGAACGCCATTACGGCGCAGCAGGTCGAAGCTCATTTCACCTATCTCGGTTCCACCAGAAACGAAGCGAGGCTGGGTTCCGGCGAACTGCGGCGCCAGTTCGGTCTGAAGCTAAGGGCGCAAGACGCTTGCAATCTGGTTTACGCGATGTGGCGCATCGAACCGGAATCCAAGCTGGTGGTGTCCATCAAGAGCAATCCGGGGCAGCATACCAGCGCGGAGTGCGGCAACCGTGGCTATCGCAACATCAAGCCGCAACGAAGTAAATCTGTGCCTGTCTTGCGTACAGGGGACAGCCACGACCTGCGCGCCGAAATGAATGACTCGGAGATGAAAGTTTTCGTGGACAATTCCCTGGTTTGGGAAGGTTCGCTCGGGCCAGAAGCGCTCTCACTCGATGGTGCGGTGGGTATTCGCTCCGATAACGCGCGGCTTGAATTTGAACTTCGTGCCCCACAGATTTCGGCCGCCCAGCAAGGCCGCAGCCCGGGTTGCCGCACTGGCGCAGACGCGCCCGAGTAACCAGGGTTTTTGGTTCCAGTTACAGTCGGGCGCGAATGTGTTTTGGCGTTATGTGTTACTTAGGCTGTCCGGTATTTAGCGGCTTGGGGATTCATCAAGGTTTCGCCGATTTGCGTCAATTTGGCGTCCGCGACTTTTTCTTCCTTCAGGGTTTCCTCGAGTGGTTCGACTGCGCCCCGCAGTCCCAGGTGGCGCGCGAACGCGGCGAGCGTCCCATACAACGCGATCTCGTAATGTTCCACCTGGTTTCCGTTGGCGATCAGTGCCGCATCGCGCAGCGGTGAATTATCGATATTCGACGCGGAGTCTTTGGCCGCACTGGCGATTTTGTCGAAGATGTCGTTGTGTTTTGTTTCGGGCGCCACACCAATCGCCCCGAACACCTGCTCGAGCCGCGTGGCGTGTTTCCGCGTTTCCTGCAGATGCTGCTGCAGCGCGGTTCTCAGTTCCTCTGAACCTGCGCTCTCTATCATTTCCGGCAAACCTTTTTCCACGAGCTTTCGCTCGCAGTCATAGGCGTAGCGAAGCTCAATCTCAAAGAGTTCCCGAAGAGACTTAACTTTTCCAAACATGGTCGATCCCCTTTTTGAATTAGGCTGAAGCCGGCTCAGAGGCTTGTAAAATTCGCGGCTGGCGCCGCCCGCCGGAAAACTCAGCTCAATCTCCTTTATGCATCAGTGCGTGGATTCTTGCACCCGGGGGAGTTCCTGTATTTTTCACGCGCAGGTCCTCTACTATGGTTGTTTTTACACAGGGGCGAGTGGTGACGAGCGTTTTTCGATTGCGGCTCGCGGAGTCGCCGGAGGCACGATGTAGCGTGCCCTGACGCAGAATTCTTGGTGCGCGGCACTAACGAACGGGCTGGCTGTTGTATTCTGTTCGGGCTGACTTGGGAGGATGGTTTTGAATTTCGACTCGGTGCAAAAAAGCTCATCGAACTGTATCCATGTCATTCTCGCCGTCGTATTGCTACTCGGCTCCGCGTTGCTTCACGGTCGTTCTGCATCGGCGCAAGCTTCTCCCACCAAGGCTACTAGCAAGCTGCGCTTTGAAATTTCGTTCCCTGAGTCCCTCAGCGGTGGGAAGGCTCTCGACGGCCACGTTATGCTCGGCATTTCCACGGACAAAACGAGTGAGCCGCGCTTCCAATTACGCGAAGAAGAAGCATATAGTGCGCAATTCTTCGGACTTGATGTGGATGATTGGAAGGCCGGCACTCCTGTGGTGATCGACTACACCACGCTCGGCTATCCACTCGTCTCGCTCGAGCAGCTTCCTCCGGGCGATTATTACGTCCAGGCGGTGCTGAACATCTACGAAACGTTCCATCGCGCCGACGGCCATACAGTTAAGCTTCCTCCGGACATGGGTGAAGGCCAGCAGTGGTTCACCAAACCGGGAAACCTACTCAATAAACCGCAGCTGATCCATGTTGATCCGCAGGCTGGTAACGTGGTCCGCATCGGCCTCACTGAGAGGATTCCTCCTATCGAGCCGGCCAAAGACACGAAATACATCAAGCATATTCGAATCGAAAGCAAACTCCTGACTGCCTTCTGGGGCCGGCCGATGTACCTCGGCGCAACGGTCCTGCTTCCGGAGGGCTTCGACGAACATCCTACCGCGCACTATCCGCTGCTCGTTCACCAGGGACATTTTGAGCCTGACTGGGATTTTTTCCTGGAAAGAGCGCCGGAAATTGGCAAGACGGACGCGCCCAAGGGAGAAAATTTACAATTTTTGCAATATGCGAACCGCTTCTATCAGGATTGGACCTCGGGCCGGTTGCCTCGCATGCTGCTGATGAGTATTCAGCATGCGAATCCTTACTACGATGATTCTTATGCCGTGAACTCCGCCAACGTCGGTCCGTACGGCGACGCCATCACTCAAGAGCTTATCCCCGAAGTCGAAAGGCGTTTCCGAGGTATTGGCCAGCCGTGGGCGCGCGCGTTGGAAGGCGGTTCAACCGGCGGGTGGGAAGCAGCGGCGTCGCAGATTTTCTATCCAGACTTTTACAACGATTCGTATGCGTTTTGCCCCGATCCGATCGACTTTCGCGCCTACCAGGCCGTTAACATCTATGGCGACAAAAATGCGTTTTGGCAGGAAAGCACGTTCTCGAAGGTTCCGCGCGCTGAAATGCGTACCTCCACTGGGGAGATTGTCGCCATCATGGAGCCCACTGTCCGGCGCGAAGAGGTGATGGGCACGCACGGACGCTCGACGGAGCAATTTGGGATCTGGCAAGCGGTGTTCAGCCCAGTCGGCGCGAATGGCTACCCCAAGGCGATCTGGAATCCATCTACGGGCGTGATCGATCCCGAAGTCGCCGCTTATTGGAAGGAGCACTACGACCTGCGCTACATCATGGAGCGTGACATCGCCACACTCGGCCCGAAACTCGCCGGCAAGCTGCATTTCGCCGTCGGCGACATGGACACCTGGTACCTGAACAATGCTGTGCACCTGATGCAGAACTTCGTCGATTCTCCGAAGAATCCTTTTCGTGTGGCCGATTTCGAGTACAGCCCGGGAAAGCCTCATTGCTATATGGGCGGTGGAGACATTTCCAACATGGAGAGCTTTGGGACGGTCTACGAGCGCATCATGCCCCAAATCGCTCGCCGGATGACTGCCACGGCCCCGTCGGGTGCAGATATGAGCTGGAAGTATTAGGGCGATGGCATCGGAATTGCGCTTCTCTTCCTCTCGAATCGGGCGCAAAATCCTCGGTAGGACGTTGGGCGTGTGTATCCCTTCCAGGCTCTGTTACGTCCAAGTTGTTGGGAGGCGCTGCAGTAGCTTCCCGGGAGCGCTTTATGCGCAAACTACTGCTTCTTGGCTCGCTCTCTTTTGGATTTGCCGTTAGTCTTGCAGCCGGTCAACACGCTGCCGTATCTGTTGCGGCCCCGCCGGTGGTCGTTCGCGCGGTGCCTACCGGACAGTTGGCGGCGGCTCATGTCCTGCCACCCCATTCTCCGACCCACGCGCATTCTGGCAGCAACGTCGGAGTGCCCGTTCATTCGAGTATAGTTTCCAGTCACAGGAGCGGGAACCCACCGCTGCCCGTACACACAATTCCGCCTGCGCCACTCGGTGGCTCGGTGAATCCGATTACCGCCGGCCCATCGTTCTGCAATAGAAGAGGCAGCGGCTTAGTGGGCCTGAATGCCTGCCCGCCGACCACGGGCGTGGTCCTGCCATTTTTCGGTGGTTCCGTGTACGTCCCGATTCCGTACTATGCCGATGCAAGCGCCCCTGCGGATCAGGAGCCCCCCCAAGAAGAAGCTTCCAACCAGCCGCCGCCGGATTCCAATCCTCAAGCGAGCGAACAGGATTTGTCAGGTGGAGGGCCCGCCCCGTCCCGTTATCGTTCGAGCGCCAATGATTTTACTAAATCGCTTTCGGAGTTTGTGTTTGTCGAGCGCGATGGCACGAAGATTTACGCGGTTGCTTACAGCTTCCTTAATGACAAGCTACAGTACGTCACGAAGGAGGGCGTTCGCCGGACAGTAGCGCTCGATTCGCTCGATCTGGATGCCACACAAAAGCAGAACGAAGATCTCGGCAACACAATAAATCTGCCGACGCCTGTGGCTTCCGGTGTCGCTTTCCATCTTCCTGTTGCGCCGCTGCGCTAACTTGGCCGGAATTAAGTTAGAATCATAGGTAAACCGGGTGATCGCTCCCTCCCCCAGTGCGTGAGCGGCACCATGAAAGTCCTGTTCCTACATACTCCGAACAATAATTACTACAGACCGATTGGATCCAATTCCTTCATCGTCTATCCGCCCATGGGATTTTAGGTCCCTGCACTGGCATTTTCAATCGTATGACGTCATCGAAGTAGCCCGAACGATCAAACGAGTGCGGCCGGAAGTCGCGATTCTGGTGGGTGGTTTCACGGCGTCGCTATTTGCCGAGGAAATTCCTGAAGATTATCCCTGGGTGGATTTTGTGATTCGCGGTGATGCCGAGATTCCTTTTTGCTGCAACTGGTCGAGCAGTTTGGATCGGACAGGAATTACGGAGGTGGAATCAACCTTTACGCATCGGCTCCGGCATTACGTATCCCGACGTAGCGGGCAGGCCCGCGCGCTCGAGCTGAACCGTAGAGTGTTCGATCCCGAACTCCTTCACTTTTTCACGGATGGCCGCGACAACATCTTCGCATTTGTCCATATGCATATCTGGAATGCGGGCGTGGCAGCTCAGCGCATTGTGTTCGCCGCCGAGCGACCAAATATGAATATCATGCACTTCCTGCACATGCTCGACCGTCAGAATGGCGCGGGCGACTTCCTCGACGCGCGTGCCTTTCGGCCGCCCTTCCAGGAGGATGTGCGCCGACTCGCGCAGAATGCCGACCGAAGAGTACAAGACGAGCAGACCAATCGCCAGGCCTAACAGCGGGTCGATCCAATTCAAGTGCGTGTAGCGCATAAGAATGGCTCCACCAATGATCGCAATGTTGGACAAGGCATCGCCGAAGTTGTGGACCAAAATGCTGCGCAGATTCAGATCCTTGTGCGCTTTTATCAAGGAGAGCGTAATTCCGCCGTTTACGGCCAGCGCTGCCAGCGACGTCCAGATCATCCAGCTCTCCACTACGGCGACGGGATTACGCAGTCGTTCGATCGCTTCGTATCCCAGCCAAAGCGCCAGCACGATCAGGAGCACAGCGTTTGTGAACGCCGCCAGAGTTCCCGCGCGGTGGTAGCCGTACGTTTTCTCTAAATCCGCCGGCCGCTGCGCCCAGCGCATTGCCAACCAGGAAATTCCTAGTGCCGGCACGTCTGAAAGGTTGTGCACCGCGTCATTCAGTAGGGCTACTGAATGTCCCAGCAAACCTCCAAAGATCTCGGCGACCACCAGACCTAATGTCGCGGCCATGGCCCAGGCCAAGACCGATGGTTTCATCGCCGGATGCGCGTGGGCATGCCCATCCGCGAGATCGTGCGCGTGGGTGTGCGAGTGTCCGTCGTGGGAATGCGTATGCGTGTGCATTCACCCTGTATTCTACGTCCTTGGCTGACGCCGTCCAGTCCCTTCGTCCTGCCAGTTGTTGGATGGTTGACAACAGGCAGCCGTGAATTCATTGACGGGTCTGACAGCCGCTGCCACTATCAGAAAAGGTACAGTCGCAGTCGTTTCACACGCGTTTTCACACGGGAGTCATCGGGCATTAAACCGATCGAAATGAGCTCTCCTATCGCCAAATTGAGCTTCTGGGGCGTTCGTGGATCCACGCCCACTGTCGATCCGACGACTTGGCGTTTTGGGGGCAACACGCCCTGCCTGGATTTCCTGGCTCCCGACGGCACGCAATTTATCCTGGATTGCGGCACGGGCTTGCGCATGTTGGGCAATCGATGGATATCCGATCCTGTCCCACGGCCGTCGGAAACGCACATTTTTGTGACGCATTATCACTGGGACCATATCCAGGGATTGCCCTTCTTTGCTCCTTTGTATGACGAGCGTAACCATTTTCAGTTCTACAGTTTCCGCTCAAGATTCCTTGGACCCGATTCCCTGCGGCAAGTTTTTGAAACGCAGATGGCGTTGCCGTATTTCCCCGTGGATTTCGCGTCAATGAGCGCCAAGCGCAAATTTCGGGAGCTGGAAGGCGGAGAAAGTTTCCTGGTTGGAGAGAACAAAGTAACGGCACGTCACTTAAATCATCCGCAAGGTTGTCTGGGCTTTCGGATCGAGACGCCCGCGGGTACTATCGTTTACGCCACAGACAATGAGCCGGGCAATCCCGTACTGGAAAAGAGTCTGCGCGAGCTTGCGGCGGGCGCTGATATCTTCGTGAATGATGCGCAATTCACTCCTTCGCAACTCGCAACCACGAAGAAGGGCTGGGGCCATTCTTCCTGGAAAGAGGGCGTGAACATCGCCCGCGAAGTCGGTGCGAAGACACTGGTTTTGTTCCATCACGATCCCGATTCCGCCGATCGCATGGTCGACGCTATTTTGCGCGATGCCCGGGAAGAGTTTGATTCCGTGTTTGCAGCCAGCGAGGGAATGGTGATCACGCTAGGCGCGCCAGGCGAGCCCGTTCAGACGCATTTGCCCGGATCGCGAACCGCATTGCGCCGGGACGCACAGTTCCGCGCGGTGGTCACCGGGCTGGGAGCGGACGGCAAGAAGTTTGAGGAAGAAACCACGGTGCACGATCTTGCGCTGCAAGGCGCGCTGATTTCTCTAAAGCATAATCCGCGGCTGCAGTCAGAACTTGAAGTGGTGATGGAAACGACAGGCCTGGATGGTGTGAAGGAAATGCGGCTACGCGGTTACATTGTACGGATTGAAGCGGGAACAGAGAAGGGCACCACCGCGGTGGGCGTGGTGTTTACGGATTAAGTCACCGCAATTGCGATCGACGATGCACTACTTCAGCGGCACCGTAGCGGCTACAGGATCGACCAGGCTTGCCTCAGCTTAATTCAGCAATCTTTTTGTCCAGATGTTCGAGCGCGGCTTCCAGAGACTTGCGATGGTTCGGATGCGTTGCACTTTCCAAATCGTTCACAATCCGCGTGCGAGAGAGAGCCAATCCGCGACGCTCGGTTTCCCGGCGTAAATCTTCTGGGCTTTTCTGACCTCTAGCTGAGTTATCTGCCACGATTTTCCTGTCTTCTACCTGAGATTCGACGTCTTTACTTTCCCAACCGCGTGCCATGGTCTTATTTTCTCACAGATCGGAGGCAGAGATGCGATGGAAGAAATATTCGATTTGGCCGCCAGGAGCGGGCCTAAACGCTGGCAGCGCGGCTTTTCGGCAGGGTGGGTTGCGTGGCAGCGCTGGCGTGCCGCAGTGATTCTTCGGCAAGACGCGCGAAACGCTCGGCGAAAATTCCCGTGTAGCGAAATTCGGCTTTGTGTTCGCCCCAGCGCACCACCAGCGTCCACTGGTTTTCACCTGGCATCACGTCCAGCTTGGCGATTTCACCTGTTGTGATTACCACCAACGGATCGTAGTGCTTGTCCATTGCCCACGTTTGCGAAGTTGAGATAAACAATTGCACGGGCTTCGCCGAGGAATTGGCGGGCTGATATTCGCCGCCGCTCACCACAGTCTGCGCGCCAAGTTCACGGGCTTTGCGATCGGTCGGCGATTCCAGTTCAGCGGGCGGCAATAAAATGGACAGGACAAAGAACGTCAGGCCAAACACGGCGGTGAAATAGCCATGCCACAGGCTCAGCGGCAGCACAACCAGAGCCGCACCAAAGCAGCCGAGCACAACCCGGAAAAGTGTCCACGATTGCTCGTTGCGATAGAGCTTCAGAAATTTTGGCGAACGCTGGATCAGCAGAAACAATGCCGTGCCACATACGCCTTTGATTCGTTGTAGAAGGTTCTCTTGCTCAACAGAAATTACGTTGGGTGTCGTGCTCATTTTGGGTCGACCGAATTGGCTATTTTACATCAGGTTGTAGTCCGTTAACCTCTCTCATTCGCGCAAAAGCACGTCGCAGGTGGGGGATAGTAATAGAACCCCCTACCACCAAGGCGACATTCAGTGCGTCGATGACTTCGGCGCGGGTCCAACCCAACTCCCCTGCCCGGACCAAGTGATACGTGATGCAATCGTCGCAGCGGAGCACCGTGGAAGCCACTAAGCCGAGCAGTTCCTTAGTCTTAGTGTCCAATGGGCCGGGTTCGTAGGCCTGGTGATCTAGGGCAAAGCCGCGCTTGATGCCCAGGTGTCCGCATTCCAGGATTTCCTCGTTCAATTCGGCGCGAAGCCTCTGAAACTCGTGCAACTGTTCAGCCATGTGCCCTCCCAAGCGGGTTCAGAGGGTAACATGCCTCGCCGACGGTTGCGAAGGCCGGAGAAATGTCGTCGGCGTCCCGATTATAATTACTCTAATAGCTTGTAAGCAATCAATTGCAGCAGATGTCTTTTGTGGAAAAGAAATCACAGGCGGAGCGGGTGGATAGTTGGATCAGTTGGCGCAAGGCAGATCTTGAGACGGGAGTTGCGGAGTTGTTGCGGCTTGCCGCGGGTCGCGTTGAGGCAGAGGATCGACAAGTTTTGGGACGTACAGGGGCGAGCCCAGGAGAAAGGCGAGTAAGCTGAGAATTTCGATCGATAACTTCAAACTGTCCTCCGTCAAACTGTTCACTGCAATCTTTTCATTGGCGGATGCCGTGAAATAGCCTTCCCCCAGCAAAAGCCGTCGGACGCTGAGCTACGAAACGCTGGCGAGTCTAAGGATTCGCCACTATGGATCCAGCAAGTGCCTGCGGTCTTAGACGCTCGAACTCACGCGAATGGTTTTTTCTCCATGGCTGGCGCGGAAGTGGTGGAGAAATTGCGACTGCCGATTTTGGAAACGAAGCGGCAAAGCTGGCAATGCAGATCGTGCGTTTCCAGTTGCGAGTATGCGCGGGTGAAGCTGGCTTGCAGTCGCAGGAGCTCATCAGAAATGTTTTTGCCGGCAAAGCCAAGGGAAGCAACTTCATCGCGGCGCCGATGCCAACTTTCCAAGGCTTTCTGACAGGCAAAAAGGAGCGTTTCGTAGTCGGTGCAGATCGCGGTCCTGAAGGAACTTTCCGAATTTTCCGAATGCATGGGCTGATCCTCGCTATCGGTCAGGAGCACGTGATGCGCCAAACAATTAAGTGATGGAAGAAGAGGGGGTTGGACTTGGAATGAGGGCTCGGAGGCATGCAGGCCTAGTACGAAACTTCGCACCAATCTCGAACACGATCCTGTAATTCTTACCGTTTTGCTTCTGGAAGCAGTTCGAGTACGTCACTATTTTTGTTCCAGCTCTTTCAATTTACTGGCGGCGTTCTGATTTTTGGGATCGAGTTCCAGAGATTTACGATAGTTTTCGATGGCTAACTGCTTCTGACCGTCCTTCGCATAGGCTTCGGCGAGGCTGTCGTAGACATTGCCGGACTTGGGATATTCCTCGACATTTAATTTGAAAATGGCAATGGCGTCGGAATCGCGTTTTTCCTGGAGGAGTCCGTAGCCGAGACCGTTGAGGGCGTCTTCGTTGAAGTTGTAGTCGTTGGGACGAGTGCTCTTAAGCTCGTGATACTTGGCAATGGCGGCGTCGACGCCATGGTCCACGACGATCTGTCCGAGATCGTGGCTGAGAGAACGCTTAGGCGGGGCGGGTTCCTGACCATAAAGGACGGAGCGAATACCCTTGGCCATTTCGCCGAGCGGTGCGCCGGGAGTGTTGTTAAAGATGACGATGAGATCGTGGTCCGCAATGTAGCGCTGCTCCAGTGTGTTGAATCCGTTGATGCCTCCGCCGTGGGAGATTACGGTTTGTCCGGCGCCGGGTTCGTCGGCGGGAACCGGGCGAATATCCCAGCCGTAGCCGTAATGTTCGAGGTTGGGAGTGAATAACTTCTGCTTGAGATCGTCGGGAATGAGTTTGTCTGTGTAAAGCGCCTGATCCCATTTGTACAGATCCTCAACGGTCGAATAGAGGGAACCGGCGGCGTAGGGAAGGGCCATGTCGAGATAAGGCGCGTTCAATACCCCGGACAATTCCTGTCGATACCCCGAAGCGCGTTTCGGGAGGATGTCGGCATAGTGATCGTATCCGGAATCTTTCATGCCGACAGGAACCAGAATATTTTCCTTCAGGAGGGCTTCGTAGGTTTTGCCGGTGACATGTTCGAGGATGGCGCCGAGAAGGAAAAAGCCAGAGTTGTCGTAGTGAAACTTTGTGCCGGGCTCAAACTGCAAATCGCCACTGCAGAATTGCTTGACGAAATCGTCGGCGGAATAGTAGTTACGCGAAATGTCTGGAAAGAACTGGGGGTCATCGGTATAGCTGGGAATGCCGGAAGTGTGGCTGAGGAGTTGACTGATGGTGACTTTGGAGCCGGTGTCTTTGCGGTAGTAGGGAAGATAGTCGGAGAGGTGAGCGTCGAGCTTGATGGTGCCTTTGGCGACCTGCTGCAGGATGAGCATGGAAGTGAACTGCTTGGTGATGGAGCCAATGCGAAACTTTACGTCGGGAGTGTTGGGGATGTTCCACTCGCGATTGGCGAGGCCGTAGCCCTTTTTGAAAATGACTTTGTCATGATCGGAGACCAGGACGGTACCAGTGAAGGCGCAGCAATCCATGTATTGGGAAACGAATTTGTCGATTTTTGCGGCGGTATCGGGTGTGTCCGCGGCAGAAAGTGAGGGAGGCTGGCAGAGAACAGAGAAGAGCAGAACGGGCAGGAATGATTTCTTCATGGTTGCCTCGGCTGGGGGTGAATTTTGTGTTCCTAAACGGTAGGGATTGTACATCTGGAGTGGGGGGTGATGTGAAGACGAGTGGCTCTGTGTCGTTGCTTGAGTTGACCAGCCGGAAGGCTGGCCAGTTACGAAAGCGGTGCTTGCATGCGGGAAGTGTGTCACAATTTGGGTCGCCGATCAGGAGAGAACGCTTGCGGAAATTGCCGATGGACGGCTGGATTTACAGCGAAATAGCGACGCGATGTACTCGTGCATCTAACTGGATGATGGGTTGTTGTGCCGCTACGATGGGAGCTAAGGCAAAGATTGGTTTTTTGGGAGAAGTGCAAAGTGGCATCGAGCAAGCAGGCAGAAATGGCGGCTCCGTTCACCCGTCCAGGGAATGGGAGCTGGGCCTTCGAAGGGCAGAGGAATACTGCGGTCGTTGATCTCGCCGTTGTTCGTTGTGAATTTCCTGACATAACAATTTGTGCGAAAGCCGATGAAGGTGATATTGGCTTCCGCGTGAAATTGCCGCTGGGCTCGCGGACTCGCACGGCGCTGCAGGTATGGCACGCAATTTAGAGGAGACGAATATGAGTGTGAAAGTTTTGATACCGACGCCGTTGCGGGTGCACGCGGAGGGCAAATCGGCCGCGGAGTTTCCGGCGCAGACGGTGTCTGAAGCGCTGAGCCACTTGACGACGGAATTCGCGGAATTGAGACGGCACTTGTTCACGGAGGAAGGGAAACTGCGGAGCTTCGTGAATGTGTATTTGAATGGCGAGGACATTCGTTATCTGGCGCAGGAAAAGACGCCGACTAAGGACGGGGACACGATCAATATTATTCCGTCGATTGCCGGAGGGGCGCCAACATTGACATCGGCAGAGAAGTTGAGCAACGAAGAAATATTGCGCTACAGCCGGCACCTGATCATGCCCGAGGTGGGCATGGAGGGGCAGTTGAAATTGAAGGCGGCCAAGGTGCTGTTGATCGGAACGGGCGGGCTGGGCGCGCCGCTCGGATTGTATTTGGCCGCGGCAGGGGTGGGGAAATTGGGTTTGGTGGATTTTGACGTGGTGGATTTCACGAATTTGCAAAGGCAGGTGACCTTCGGGACGAGCGATGTGGGGAAGAAGAAGAGCGAGGCGGCGCGGGCGCGGCTGTCGAATCTGAATCCGGATATTGAAGTGATCGCATATGAGACGATGCTGACGAGCGAAAACGCGCTCGAGTTGTTCAAGGATTACAACATCATTGTAGACGGGACGGACAATTTCCCTACGCGATATCTGGTGAATGATGCTTGCGTGTTGCTGGGCAAGCCGAATGTGTACGGGTCGATATTCCGGTTTGAGGGGCAGGCGACGATTTTTGGAATGCCGGATGGGCCATGCTACCGGTGCTTGTACCCGGAACCGCCTCCGCCGGGGCTGGTGCCGTCTTGCGCGGAAGGCGGAGTGTTGGGAGTGTTGCCGGGAATTGTGGGATCGATCCAGGCGATGGAGACGATCAAGGTGATTTTGGGCAGCGGCCGAAATTTGAAGGGACGGTTGCTAGTATTTGACGCGCTGGAGATGAGTTTCCGTGAGTTCAAGTTGCGGAAAAATCCGAAGTGCCCGATGTGTGGCGAGCACCGAACGATTCACAAGCTGATCGATTATTACGAATTCTGCGGCGTGCGGGGCGAAGAGGCGCCGGCCCCGGATTTGCAAGTGCCGGAGATTACGCCGAGGGAATTGAAGGCGCGGCTCGACCGGGGCGACGATTTGTTTGTTCTGGACGTGCGGGAGCCGCACGAATACCAGATCTGCAATCTACAGGGACATTTGATTCCGTTGGGCGAATTGCCGAGGCGGGTGCACGAACTGGATTCTTCGCGGGAGATTGTGGCGCACTGCCGGAGCGGGAAGCGTTCGGCGGAGGCGATTGATTTTCTACGTAGAGCAGGATTCCGGAAGATACACAATTTGAAAGGCGGGATATTGGCTTGGTCGGATGAGGTGGATGCGACGGTGCCGAAGTATTAAAGATCACGAGTGGGTAAGGGACGCAGAGGAAGGGGAAGGAACTACAAGAGTCCCTCGAGCCAGGCCAAGCGCGTTTGTCGAGATCGTTCGTCGCAGCGGGCGCTCCTCAGAATGACTACATGAGTGGTGGACGCGTGGGGGGCGCTCCCATGAAGGCCTGGCTGTCGGACCGACGGATTAGTTTAGGAGCTCGATGGGGGCGCCAGCTTGGCCCAAAAAGAGGCCGGGGCGGGCAGTAGTTGCTTTGGCGTTGTCCCAGACCAGGACGCCATTAACGAAGACTTTTTCGATTCCGGAGGGGAGAGCGGTTGGATTGGTGTAGGTGGAGCGGTCGATTACCGTGCCGGGATTAAAAAGGACCAGATCGGCGTACGCGCCTATGCGAATGGTACCGCGATCTTTCCAGCCGAGGCGCTGGGCGGGCAGAGACGTCATTTTACGAACGGCTTCGGGCAGCGTGAGCCAGTGTTTTTCGCGGACATACACCCCAAGGACACGTGGAAATGTGCCGGCGCCGCGCGGATGGCTGGCGCCGATGCCGCCATCACTGGCGACCATGACCCAAGGCTGCTGATAAAACGCCTTTACGTCTGAGTCGATCATCGATTGGCAGATGATGCTAGCTTCGGTGTTGGCGGTGTTACCTTCACGGACCAGACGAATAAACATATTCACATCGGAAATGTGGGCGGCCTTGGCGAGATCAGCGAGGGTGTGCCCGGCGTAACTGGGGTTCGGCTTAAATTCGGTGATGGTGATGTGCGAGGCTCCGCCGACATCGGCAAGGCCTTTGGCGACGCGTTGCGGATTTTCGTATTGTTTGTCTGGGATGAGTACTTTGAGATTGGCGTGCCATGCGTCGTAGGGATAGCAATCGGCCATGAAATCGACGCCACGGCGACGCGCGTCATTGATTATGTTGATGTACGCGCCGGCTTTGCCTTGGACCGCGACGGTACCGAGTTTGATGTGCGAGTGCTCCACAGGGATGTGCGCGCGTTCGGCGATGGTGATTTCCTCGTTGAGAGCTGCAAAGGATTTGTCGGCTTCGTCGCGAATGTGGGTCATGTAGATTCCGCCGTGCTCGGCGGCTACTTTAGCGAGGGCGACGAGCTCAGCGGTGTCCGAGTAGCTGCCGACTTCGTACTCGAGGCCGGAAGATAGACCGAGAGCCTGCTGATTCATGGCTTGGCCAACAAACTGTTCCATCAATCGAATCTCATCGGAAGTCGCAGTGCGCTTGTAATCCTTTCCCATCGCTTGCTCGCGAATGGTGGCGTGCCCAGCGAAGATCGAAACGTTCGGCGCGGTATGAAGCTGTTCGATGGAGCGTATCCAAGTGATGATGGGCCAGGGAGATTCGCCGTCGGGGCCGACGACCAGGGACGTGATGCCCTGGGCGATCTGAGATTCAGCCAGCGGATCGGTGAGGATGCCGTCGGCGGAATGATTGTGAATGTCGATGAAGCCGGGAGCGAGAATGAGGCCTTTGGCCTCGATGACGGATTCACCTTTTGCGGGGGTGAGGTCGCCGATTTCTTCAATGTGATTGAAGTTGACGCGGACATTGGCCTGGCGAAGCGGCGCTCCGGTGCCGTCGGCGAGTTGGGCGTTGACGATAAGGAAGGAAGATGGCGTTTGTTGGGAGTGAACAGGAACAAAAAGAAGAAATGCTGGAGAGAATGTGGCGAGCATGCAAAGAAAGTTTGCGATTCGCATCCGAAATGGATTCCCGCAGAGAGGCCATCTGAGATCAACGAGCCCCTAGTCATTACGTCGAATAGAACATAACACGAGCTACGACCTGCGAGGCCAACCATAGTGCTCCGCGTGTCAACAAGTGCTAGCGGCCACCGCTGACGGAGAGGATTGAACCAGTTACAAAAGAAGCGGCAGGGGAAAGCAGCCACAGGACGGCTTCTGCGACTTCCAAAGGAGTACCAGCGCGACCCATTGGGATGGTAGGAACGAAGCGCGAAAGACGGCCGGGATCGCCGGCGTTGGCGTGAATGTCCGTGGCCACGAGGCCGGGGGAAACGGCGTTAACGCGAATGCCTTCGTTGGCGACTTCCCGGGCGAGGCCAATGGTGAGCGTATCTATCGCGCCTTTGGACGCGGCATAGTGGACCCATTCTCCAGGGGAGCCGAGCTCGGCGGCGCGCGAAGAGATATTAACGATGGCGCCGCCCTGCCCACCGAGTTTTGTAGAGAGCCGGCGAACCGCTTCGCGAGCACAAAGAAAAGCCCCCGTGACATTCACGGCCATTAGGCGCTCGAGCATCAAAGCTTGAACGGAATCGACGCGCGCAAAGCCGCCGGTGATGGCGGCGTTGTTTACGAGGGCGGAAAGGGAGCCAAGCGTCTTGTCCACGCTTTCAAATAAGTGGCGAATGTTTGGCTCGCTTGCGATGTCCGCCTGAAAGGCGGCTGCGGAGCCGCCGTTTTGCGAAATTTCCTGGACCAGAGAGTTGGCGGAAGCTGCGTCAGAGAGGTAGTTAATGGCGACGGAATAGCCGCTCGCGGCGGCGAGACGAGAGATTGCAGCGCCGATGCCGCGACCGCCTCCAGTGACGATAAGAGTACCCAGGGATCCGCTCATAGGGAGATCGTGGTTAAGGCTATCTCGCGCGTCATAGCTTTGCGTGGGCGGCGGTGTAGGGATTGCAACATGGATCTTTGGTTGGCGCTGGTTCCATCAGTTCGATGCGGGTAAGGTCGGGATCGAAGATATCGAATTGCCATTTGCCGTCGCGGCCGATTTCGGATTTGTCGTCGGCAAATTTCGAATCGGGGGGAAGACCATTTTTGTGAAGCTGGTCGAGGGCGCGTTCCATGTTGGGGACGCCGAGGCAGAAATGATTTTGCACGCCGAGTTCCTGATGATCGGCGTTGGCAGGAATGTTCAACATGAATTCGACCCAGTCCGAGCCATCGGGAACCTGGATTTCAAACCAATCGATGTCTGCATCCTTCTGCGGAGTGCCGGGTGGAAGATCCTTGAAGCCGCCTTTCCAGTAAAGGCGGAACCCGAGAATGTCCATATAAAAGTGTTTCATCATCGCGAGATTCTTGACGACGAAGCCAGCGTGAAAGAGTCGAGAGCTGACCTGATTTGGCGGAACGCGAGCCACGGAGATTTCCGAAAACGACTGAACAAAAGCGATGCGATTGCCTTCGGGATCCTTAGTTTCGATAAAGGGTATGCCGTGAGGCGTGTTTTTGATTTCGGAGACCGAAACGCGTTGGGAGAGCAGGTAATCGCGCATCTCGTGAACGCTGCTGGTACGGAAAGCAACCTCGTCTAGCCAGGAACCGGGATCGCCCGGTAGGGCCTGAGTTAGTTCGATATGCTGGGAAGCGTTGACGACGAAGCAGGGATTCTTGACGTTGATGCAGCCGTTTGAGCCGGTGCGAAGGCCGAGAATTTTGGTGTAGGTTTCCGATGATTTCTGAAAATCGCTGGCCTTAATGCGCACGAAAGCGATGCCGGAGATTTGGGGGCGCGGAGGAGTCTGCGCGTGGGAGAGGATCGAAAATGAGAGGGACAAGAAGATGGCGATGCCTGCACGAAACATAGCGGACCTCATTTGAACGGATCAGCGTCTGATTCTACCGCATCGGCCCCTGTTGCCTATGCTGCTCTCCCGGGTTGTTCCAACCTTTTCCGCGAAATTCTTAGCTATGTTGAAGCGCGTTTTGGGAGTTTCGTATCAGGAGTTCAAGAAGCACCGCAAACAACAACAGAATGCTAATTGCCGCGAAAGCCCACTTGGCGAGAGTGAATACATTCGCGAGTTTCTCGATGTTTTGCAATTCCCGGGGGTAGCTATGGAGGAGGATGAGGAAGCAACCATTCTCGGCGTAATCAAAGAAGGTTGCGGCCAAGGGAAGCAAACTAAATTTCTGGAGTGAGCGGCGGTTGGGGAAAAGACGCGCCAGGCCGAACGTGATGGTCATAACGAAGAAGAACCCATAGACCACGGGGAAGATAAAATCAACGCGTTCGAGGAAAAGCCGGTAGGCACGGCGGCCCTCGCTGCCGAACTGAGCGAGTTTCGAGTGAATGGACGAGGGGGAATAGGAAAACATCATGTCGGGGATGCCGATTCGCAGTAGAGAGTCGATGCGGGGAACGCCAGGCACACCGTGGAAATTAATAAGCCAGAAGAAGAAAAAGGTAAGGACGGTCATCGCGGCGAGCGCCGAGGGTTTGGAGATTTTCAGAAAAAAGAAATGCAATGCATTTAGCAATGTGAACCTGCCTGCCGAAAATCATGCGCGATCTAGCGGCGCGGTTAGAAGGTGACGGCGGTTAGGGCTTTGTGGGCCAGGTCGGTGGCTCCGGGTTTGCCGGCCAAGACGAGGTTGGCCCATTCGGCGGCAGCGTGGGAAATGCGAACGGCTTCCGTGGTGAGTGATTCGGGGCCGCCGGAGTCCGAGTTGCCGAAGAAGATACGATCCATCGGGCGGGAAGCAATCATGCGGTTTTTCGTGTATTGGCCTGGGACGGCCATCATCATGGCGTGGCCGCGGCGATAGAGGCGAATCTCGATGGGATCAACGTTGAATTCGGGCAAGCACTTCTGAAAATCCTGCAGCACTTTGGCGGCGAAATCCCTGCAGCCTGATTCCTCAAGGAGAATGGAGCGCTGGTACTCGCGAAGTGCTGAGTAGAAGGTGAGGATTTCATACTTTGGTTTATAACCGGGCTGATTGCGAAGGGTCCAATCGGCTACGATGAAGTCGGTGAAGGAATTGCCGAGGCACCAATTGTCGTAGCCCTTGTCGTAAATGCGCTTATCAAAAATCATGTTGATCATGGGGATAGGCGCGTAGCGCATGCGGCGCATGGCTTGTTTCTGATCGCTGGGCAGACCGGCGACGAGGCGAGCGGTGATGAATTTGGGTGAGCACATAAGGACGACTTTTGCGGAGACGGTGGTGAGCTTGTCTTCCTGCGTGTAAGTGACGCGAACTTCACTGGCGTCGGGGACGACGGAAATAACGGTGGCGCCGCCGAGCATTCGTTCGCCATACTTCGGCTTCATCACTTCCACCAGCTTGTGACTGATACAACCTAAGCCGCCAGGGAGGATGACCCGGGTGCTGTCTTCGCCCTTGATGAGGTATTGCGCGTCGACGACACCGATGAACGCGGTGGTATCTTCGGTGACGGCACCCCAGTTGGAGAGGCCGTAGGCGTCCCACCATTGGGTAATCTCAGGGGAGTAGTCCTTGGTGATTTCGGTGAATGGTTTGGAGTCCAGCTCCAACATGTCTTTGTGGGGATCGATTTTGAGAATATCAGCGGCAAACTTTTTGAAACTCGCGACGGTTTCCTTGGTGTAGGGAAGTTGGGAGAGGCCGGAGCGCCAAGTGTCTGGAGTGTAGGCGCCGTTGACGATGGTGGGGTCTGGCATGTCGATGGGAAGAAGAGCAAGGCCGATTTCCTTGGCGAGATGGTCACTATCGCTGCCACGAAAATCGTACGCGGCGGCCGTGGAGTAAGGCTGGCCGGCAAATTCCTCTTGATAAGCGTTGCCGCCGAAGTGATCTTCCTTTTCGAGGAGGAGCCAATCTTTGCCGCGGAGGAAATAGGCGGCAGAGAGTCCGGCCATGCCACCACCGACGATGACGATATCGACTTTGCGGGTGGCGTCGGGTTTGGCGAAGGAGTGGCCTTCGCGGATTTCGTGGCAGATGGCGAAGTGTTCGCCTTCGACGTTGGCAGGTTTGACGTCGGGGTCTGCCAGGAGAGCCTTGTCGATGGGGCAGCCGGAGGCGATGGAACCAGCGACCAGGAATTTGATGAAATCACGGCGAGAGTTGGCGGGTTTGAGGTTTTTAGTCATAGGTTTTTAGTTTCCGGGAAGAGGGAAGTTCCGGAAACATGGTTCCTTTCGCAAATTGGACAAAAGAGGAGTTCCTTCAGGGGCTGAAGCCCAATGCGTGCCAAGCGCTGAGGTTGGAGGTGAAGCTCCGACCCCCCAAAAAGCCGGCGCACTCCGCTCGGGTTAACGTGTCTCGGTGGGATTGCCAATTCCATTATGGGTGCTCCAGTAGTTCGCGGGGTTCGTTGCCTAAGGTACGGGTGCGGATCTGGTACCAGATCAGGATGAGGATTACCGAGAGGATGAAAATTAGCGTGGAGATGGCGTTGATTTCGGGAGTTATGCCGCGGCGGAGTCTTGCCCAAATTTCGAGGGGGAGGGTGTTGTCTCGGCCGAGAAGGAAAAAGGTGACGGCAATTTCGTCCATCGAGAGGGTGAAGACGAGCAAGGCGGAGGCGATGAGAGAGAGTTTGAGATTCGGGAGAGTGATGCGCCAGAAGGTTTGCCAGGGAGTCGCGCCGAGATCGAGAGATGCTTCTTCCTGGGCGCGATCCATTTTTTGCAGGCCAGCAAAGAGTTCGGTGGTGGCGACGGAGATGAGTGCGGTGCCGTGACCGAGGAAGACGGTGAGGAGACTGAGCTGAATGCCGATGCGGTCGACGAACATTAATAAGGAAAGCCCGGTGATGATGCCGGGGAGAACGAGAGGAAGCAGGACCAGGCGGCGGAAGAGGGATTTGCCAGGAAAATTGGCGCGATCGAGTGCCATGGCCGCGAGGAGACCCAGGGTAAGGGAGAGAGCAACGGCACCGAGCGCGACGAGGAAGCTGTTGAGGACGGAATCCCAGATGGCGCCATCGGCAAACAGTTGCTGATACCAGTAAAGAGTGAGCTGTTTTGGAGGAAAGCCGCCTACGCCGGCTTGGTTGAAGGAGTAAAGGATGAGAACGATGATCGGCAGATAGAGAAAGGCAAAGACGAGCAGCGAGAACGCGGCAAGAAGCGGTGCGCGATTGGATTTGTAGCTGGCCGTGTCGATCATCGGAAGGCCCACCGTTTCTCGAGGCGTTCGGTCAGAAAGAGAAGAGCAATGGTGAGGAAAAGGATACACACGGCGATCGCGGCGCCGAGCGGCCAATCATAGGCTGTGCCGAAGAGGCTTTGGACGATGTTGGCGATCATGATGCTTGAAGGCCCGCCGACAAGCATGGGCCCGAGGAAATCGCCGAGGGTGAGGACAAAGGCGAAGGTGGCGCCGGCAATCAGACCAGGGAGCGAGAGAGGAAGAATGACCCGGAGAAACGTGGCGAAAGGGCTGGCGCCGAGATCGTGGGAGGCTTCGATGAGATTGCGCGGAATGTGTTCGAGCGAAGCGTAGAGAGGAAGGAAGACGAACGGTGTGTAAATGTGGGTGAGCGTGAGAATGACCGCGAAGGGGCTATAGAGGAAAAAGCTGACCGGCTCTTTGGTGATGTGGAGGTATTGGAGGAAGCCGTTAAGGACGCCGTCAGAGCCCAGGATGGTTTTCCAAGCGTAACCCCGGACGAGATAGCTGACCCAAAGGGGAACGATGACGAGTTGATAGAGAAGATCTTTGCGAACCCTAGCGTGAAAGGACATGTAATAGGCCAGGGGATAGCCGAGAAGGAGTGAGAGCACGGTGACGCTGGCGGCGATGCGGCCAGTGCGGAAAAGGACTTCGCCATAGACGGGGTTGTGGAGGAGCTTGGCGTAATTCTGGAGATTCCATTGGTGGACGATGACGCCGTCGCGGACGAGCCAGAAGCTGTGGGCAAACATGAGCGCGTAGGGAAGAAGAAGAAAGAGGCCGACCCAGAGGAGAGGTGGGAGGGAGACGACGGTTTTGTAGAGACGGGAGTACATGGGATTGGTTAGTTTTTAGTTTTCAGTAACAAGTTTTCGACGATCGATTTGTGGCTCGGATCGCGATTTTCATGCAGTTGCGGTTGAGCCCTTCCGCTTCGCTCAGGACGACAGTTCTCATGTGTGCGTTCCTTCATTTTTGGACCTGGATGGCTTCGGCCGGATCGAAGCTGAATTCGTGTTCGCCGGTCAGGATGCCGCGGGCCGGGATGCGGACGCGGAGGAGTTGGCCGATACAGTCGACTTCGAGTTGCTCGACAGAGCCGGAGAAAATCTGTTGGTGGATACGTGCGCGGAAACGGACGGCGTTGGGAATGGATGAGCCTCCTGCGGCTAGCTTGATGGCTTCTGGCCGAAGAGAAAAGAGAGATGGGCCGTCGGCGGCGTTGGTGGGCCAGTGCAGGCTGCCGCTGGTGGCGATTCCGTCGCGGACTTCGGCGCTGAGCAGATTAGTTTGGCCGATGAACTGGGCAGTATAACTGGTGGCAGGGCGGGCATAGATCTCGCGAGGCGAAGCAACTTGTTCGAGGGCGCCGTCTTTGAGCAGGGCGATGCGATCGGAAAGGGCCATGGCTTCTTCCTGATCGTGAGTGACGAAGAGAAACGTGATGCCGAGTTCGCGCTGCAGGGATTTTAGTTCGCCCTGCATTTGCTTGCGGAGATTGGCGTCGAGGGCCGAGAGCGGCTCATCGAGAAGAAGAAGCTGAGGGCGATTGACGAGCGCGCGTGCAAGAGCGACGCGCTGTTGCTGGCCACCGCTGAGACGAGCGGGCCGGGCAGACGCGTAATCCTGCATTTTGACCATGCCGAGAGCGGCATCGACACGCGCGGGAATGTCTGCGGTGGGAGAATTGGTAACGCGAAGGCCATAGCCGACGTTGTCCGCGACGGACAGATGCGGGAAGAGCGCGTAATGCTGGAAGACGGTGTTGACGCGGCGTTTGTAGGGAGGAAGCGTGTCGAGGCGAGCGCCGCTCATCCAGATTTCACCGGACGTGGGTTGTTCGAAACCGGCGATGAGGCGGAGAAGCGTGGTCTTTCCAGAACCGCTTTCGCCAAGGAGGGTGAGGAATTCGCCGGACGCGATTTGCAGGGAAATATTCTTGAGAACTTCGCGGGGACCGAACTGCTTGGCAATGTTGCGCACTTCAAGGAGCGGTGGCACGGGCGACGGAGACAGCGACGGGCTGGAGGAAACGGCGGTCACTGGGCGGCTTTGACCTCGTTCCAGATTTCGATGTACTGGGCGCGGCGAGGGACGTCTTGCCAGAAATAGATCCGTTGCATGTAGGCATCCGGGTCGTCGAGATGGAGGCCGTTTTTCTCGGCGCCGGTCATGAATTGGGCGGCGGAAGGATTCGCTGGGGTGTAATGAGTGACGTCGGTGATTTTTTTCTGGGTTTGTGCCTGGATCATGTATTCGAGGAAGGCGTAGGCTAGATCCTTATTGGGACTGGCCTTGGTGATCATGAGGTGATCGATCCAGCCGGTGGTGTTTTCCTTGGGAATGGTTTCGCCGATGGGGAAATTGGCCTGGCGGAGCTGGGTCGTCATAAGGGGCCAGCCCATAGCGGCGATGATTTCGTGATTTTCGAAAAGATTGGTGAGTTCGCCTCCGGTGGACCAGATTTTGCGGATGTTGGGCTTCAGGGCGAGGAGTTTCTGTTTGACGGCGGCGAGCTGGTCGTCGGAGAGATTGTAGAGCTGCGAAGGATCGGGTTTGTCGAAGCCGAGCAACTGCGCAGCCATATATAAGGTAGAAAGATCGTCCCAGACGGAGATTTTTCCTTTGTATTTTGGATCCCAGAAGATGGCCCAAGAATTGGGGGGTTGCGCGAAGGCGGTTTTGTCATAGAGGAGAGGATTGGGGCCCCACATGAAAGGGACGCCGAAGGTTTGGCCGTTGATTTTGACGAGGTGAAGGTCGCGCAGTTTTGCAGAGAGTTGTGAGTAGCTGGGAATTCTAGTGAGATCGAGAGGCTCGGCAAGATTGGTGCGGGCCATGGAAGTAGCCACGTCGCTCGAAGGAGATATGACGTCGTAGTTGGAGGCGCTACCGCCGCGGAGTTTGGCTACGAGGTCGTCGCTGGAGCCCATGTAGGACGCGGTGACTTTGCAGTGGTGGGATTGTTCGAAGGCCTGAATGAAGGAAGGATCGGCGTAGCCTTCCCAGACCAGGAGGTTGAGGGAGGGTTGTTTGTTTTGACAGGAGCCGAGCAATAGCGCGCAAGAGAGAAGGAGCAGGGAAATGGGGTTTCTCGGTTTCATTAAGTCCTCATGGTCGTGGTGCGTACGGAAACGGTCCCCCTCAGAAGGCGGGCCCTACATAGGCGCTTCATAGACGATTTTGCCTCCGACTATCGTTAGGACCACGTTGGTTTCGCCGATGGTGTGGGGATCGATTTCGAATATGTTTTTGTCGACGAGGATGACGTCGGCAACCTTGCCGATTTCCAGAGAGCCTTCGGATTTTTCGAGGTGGCCGGCGTAGGCGGCGTCGATTGTGTAGCCTTCGACAGCCTCGGCGACGCTGAGTTTTTGTGAGGGAACGAAACCACCAGCGGGTTTGCCGTCGGAAGTCTGACGTGTGACGGCGGTTTGAACGCCTTCCCACAAATTGAGAGTGACGACTGGCCAATCGCTGCCAAACGTGTAGCGGCCGCCTTGTTGCGCGATGCTCTTCCAGAGCCAGGCGCGGGAGGCACGGTCCGGGCCAATGTTGCGAGCCCAAACATCGAGTGTGTCTTCATCAGGATAGGCGTGGAGAGGTTGCATGCTGGCGATGACACCGAGCTTTGCGAAGCGGGGAATGTCCGCGGCGGTGATGGTTTCGATGTGCTCGACGCGATTGCGGTGGTCCCTGGTGTGATTCGTGTGTTCGGCGAATTCGTAAGCGTCGAGCGCTGTGCGAACGGCGTAATCGCCGATGGCGTGGGTGTAGAGCTGAAAGCCTTTCTTGTCGAGTGCGGCGACGGCGGCTTTGTATTTTTCGGGATCCCAGAACAGCGCGCCCTTGGTGGAAGGATCGTCGGTGTAAGGTTCGAAGAACGCGGCGGTGTGGGACTCGACTACGCCGTCGAGATAAAACTTGACGCTGTTTGCGTCGATCCATTCATCGTGAAACTTTTTCCTGGTCGATTCGAGGGCGTCGAGATCCTGTGGGTGCACTTCGGCGGGATCGAGAACGTAGGCGACGTGGAGGCGAAGGGAGAGTTGATTTTCGTCGCGGAGTTCCTGGAAGACATCGAGGTGTTCGAAGTCGCCGCCGGCGCTGTGGACCCGGCCGAGCCCATTCTGATTGGCCCACTTGATGGCGGCACGATAGGCGTTTAGAGTTTCGACTGCGGTGGGCTTCGGCACGACTTTGCCGACTAGATCGCCGGCGGATTCCTTCAGAGCGCCGGTGGGTTCGCCGGTGACGGGATCGCGAACAATTTCGCCGTTGGGTGGATCGGGCGTGGCTTTGGTGATGCCTGCGAGGGCTAGCGCCTTGGAATTCGCCCAGAAGGTGTGGAAGTCGAAGCAGGCTAGGAAGACGGCGATGGCAGGGAATAATTGGTCCAGATATTTCTTGTTGGGCAAAGTCTCCGTGCCGAACATGGCGTAGTTCCAACCGCCGCCGAGAATCCACTTGTTGTCGGGATGCCGATCGGCGTAGACGCGTAGACGACTTTGGATTTCCGCAACGTCTTTGGCGCCCTCCAGGTTGACCTCGGCCAAGCTCAGGCCGCCATCGAGCATGTGGATGTGAGAGTCGGTGAACGAGGGAAGGGCGAGTTTGCCACCGGCATCAATCATTTTTGTGCCAATGCCGCGAAAGCGAGCGACTTGTTCGTCCGAGCCGACGGCGACAATTTTGCCTTTGCGAATAGCCAAGCTTTGCGCCCAAGGCTTCTTTGCGTCGACGGTATAGATTTTGGCGTGAACGATGAGAATGTCGGCAGGAGCGACGCGGGCAGATTGCTGCGCATGAGCGGCAATGGCGCTCAAAAAGAACGAAAGGAACAGCAGGGCAGGCAAACGACGGCGCCTGGATCGCACGAAACCCCTTTCGGTGACTCTTTCGGAGTCCCTTTGTGTTTTCGCGGCACTATTTTTGCGGTGACCGCAAGTCAAAACAAAGTCAGAACGTGGGCGGAGTGTTGACCCACAGAATCCAGACTTCCGAACGCCCCGGGTTTTTCCAACGGTGCGGCGTGGAGCTTTCGAAATAGAGGCTGTCGCCGGATTTCAGGCGATAGTGGCCGCGATCATGCAGCCAGATTTCGAATTCGCCGCGCAGGACGTGCAGAAACTCTTCGCCTTCGTGCGTGTAGGATTCACCGCTGGTTCCGCCGGGCTTGATGCGGAACAGATGGGGCTCCATGGCGGTATTGCCCCAGGCGAGAAGTTCCATGCGGACCTTGGGACTGGTTTCGAGGACTTTGCGTTGGGAGGGACGAACAAGCTGTTGAGCGTCACCGTTGGTTTCAAACATGGAGAGGATATTGGTTTTGAAAAAACGCGCGATGCGTTGAAGTGTGGCGACGGAGGAACGCATCTGGCCGCGCTCGAGCGCGCTGAGAAAACCTACGGAAACTTTTGTAGCGCGGGCGACTTGAACCAGAGATAGGCCGCGTTTGATACGCAGACGGCGGAAGCGCTGGCCGGGAGACTGGAGAGCATCGGCGGGAGCGGAGACGACACCCTGTTTTTTGAGAACGTGTACAATCGCGGCGGGATTGAGGCCGCGAGCGCGGCGCAGAAAGAGAGCGCGTTGCAGCAAGCGAACATCGGACTCCGTATACATGCGATAGCGGCTTGCCGTTCGCTGAGGAGAGACGAGGCCGAGGGCTTCCCAGGCGCGCAAAGCCGAGGAAGAAATGCGCAGACGGCGAGCGACATCGGAGATACGCAGGAGGCGCTGAGCCGACAAAGAATCCGATGCTGTGGACAAATTCTTTCTGCTTGACACGGGTCGCAGCTTTCTCTAAGTTTGCTGGATTATAGTAAGGTTCGAGGGCAGGTTACAACCACGAAGAAACGGTTTATCGGGGAAATCGCTTCTCGGGGAACAGGGGTGAATCAAATGGAATCAGGATTGAGCCGGATATTTACGGCAGTGTGTTTCCGCAGCGTCCTGCTAAGCGCGATCTTCGGAGTGTGCCTGTTCATTGCGGTTCCCGGAGGAAGAGGACAGAGCACAGGCGGAAGAATTCGTGGAACGGTAACGGATACGAGCGGCGCGGCGGTGGTGGGCGCGAAGGTGACGCTGGTCAACGAAGGAACGAACGCGACGCGCGAGGCGCAGACATCGGGAACGGGAGAATATTTGTTTCTGGAAGTGCCGGTGGGGAGTTATGAGGTCGACGTGGTGGGAACGGGATTCAAGAAGTTTGAGAGAAAAGGAATCGTGCTGGTGTTGAACGAGATTGCCAGCGTGGACATTGTGTTGCAAGTGGGCGGCGCGACAGAGACCGTGGAAGTGAGCGGGGCGCCGCCGGTGATCGATACGACCACGACGCAGTTGGGCGCAGTGATGACGGACCAGTCGGTGCGCGAGTTGCCGCTAAGTACGCGGAATACGTATCAGTTGCTGCAGTTGCAGCCTGGGGTGCAGTCGCAATTGGGCGCAGACCTGTTTTACGGCAGCGATAATCCGGGAGTAGTTTCGGTGAACGGAGGCCGCGGGCGTTCGAACAACTACATGGTGAACGGGGGAGACGGCAACGATATTTTCGTGAACGGGCCAGCGATTCAGCCGTCGCCGGATGCGATTGAAGAGTTTCGCGTATTAACGAACACGTTCGACGCCGAATATGGACGCAACTCGGGATCGATTGTGAACGTGGTGACGAAAGCGGGAACGAACAACATCCACGGCGACGTATATGAGTTTTTCCGGAACAAGGTGTTGAACACGAAAGGGTTTTTTGATCCGTATGTGCCTGATTACCAGCAGAACCAGTTTGGAGCGACGCTGGGCGGTCCGATCAAGAAAGACAAGAGTTTTCTATTTGGTTCGTACGAAGGAAATCGTTTGAAACAGGGAATTCCGTCGGGCAATGTGTACCTGCCGACAGCGGCCGAAGCGCAAAACGGAGATTTTTCCGCGGACGGAGCGTTTCAAGGTGCGGTGACGGACCAGACATTCGCAAGTACGCTATTGAGCCGGCAGGGCTGCGCCGGCGTCTTGGGGACGTCTGCGCCGGTCGCGGCAGGGCAACTTGCGGCACTGGCCAACGGATCGTCCACGACACCGGTACCGTACAGCAGTTTGTTCCCGAATTCACAGATTCCGACGCAGTGTTTTGACTCGACGGCGAACGCGCTTTACAAGAATTATGTGAGTCCGGCGGGAACGGGATTGGTACAGACGGTGCCAAACCTGATAGAGAACGACGATCAATTTACGTTCAGGTTTGATCAGAACTTTTCGGCAACTCAGCACTTTACGGCGTATTACTACTTCGACGACGTGGATCAGACCCAGCCATTTTCGAATTTCCAAGCGGCGGGTGCGAATGTTCCGGCGTTCGGGGGAATTTTTAAGACTCGGGTGCAACAGGTGAATTTGGCCCTGACGTCGACGATTGGTTCGAGCGCGGTGAACGAAGTCAGGTTCAACTGGTTCCGCGAAGGCCAAGGAGATTTGAATCATCCGACAAACATCCTGGGGAGCCTGCACGATTCTTGCGGAACGTATGTTCCAGCGGCGCAGTGCTTTGCGGATCCGAACAATCCCAGTTCAGGGATCACCACGAACATCCCTGGCCGAGAAGGCGTGCCGTTTGTGAGCGTGCTCGGCGGGTTTTCCATTGGAAACAATTTTGAGGGCGAACTGCCGCAGACGGGAAACACCTATCAGTTCTCGGACAACTTCAGCAAGGTTATCGGAACGCACAGCATCAAGTTTGGCGGAGATTTCAGGATTCAGAAGTTCAATCAGTTCTTGTATTACAACATCAACGGAGACTTCACGATCCAAAACGGCGGATCGGAGAATTCCCTTGATCCGGATCCCACTGCGAATCCGGATGCCTATCCCGACTACTTTTTGGGTGTACCCACAACATATTCGCAGGGGGCGGCGCAGGGACTGAACACGACGAACTATGGACTGTATCTGTTCGCGCAAGACAGTTGGAAAATCAAGTCGAACGTTACCTTGAACTACGGCTTGCGTTGGGAACTCAACACGCCATACGCGGATACTGAAAACCGTTTGCAAACTTTCCGACCGGGACAGGACACGACACAGTATCCCTGCTGGTTGTCCGCGACGAGTGCAGCGAGTTTAGGTACGACGCCGGGAGATTGCGGACCGAATTCCGCCAACAATGCGTATTTTCCGACGGGATTGGTGTTCCCGGGCGATAAAGGAGTTCCGTCAGGTTTGACTTCCACCTATTACAAGGCCTTCGCGCCCCGCATCGGGTTGGCATACAGCCCTGGCTGGACGGATGGTTGGCTTGCGAAATTGACGGGCGGACCGGGGAAATCGACGATCCGCGGCGGGTACGGGATTTTCTATAACCCGATGGAGCAACTGGTGCTGGAACAATTCAGCGCTGAACCGCCCTTTGGGATCAGTTCGTTTTCGTCCAGTCCATTGTTCAATACACCCTACCTGTCACAAAACGGAACGCAGATTCCGAACAATGCCGGGGGAATTATCACGCAAAAGCCAACGACGCCTTGCTTCGATCCAGCAGGGCCGGCGGGTTGCGTTGACTGGTCACAGTTCCGGTCGATTTTGCTGTTCGGCGAATTCCAACCGCACCTGAGGACCCAATATGCGGAGCAGTATAACTTGACGATTGAGCGGCAATTGACTTCCGACATGCTCCTGCGGGTAGCTTATGTTGGGACGCAGGCGCACCACCTGCTTGCTTCGCAGGATCTAGACTATGGAAACCCGCAAACGTGCCTGGACTTGAACACGGACGTAGGGCCCAACACCTGTACGACGTTCAGTTCCGACAATTCCTACAGTTTCGTGCTGCAGCCCGGACAGACGTTTCACATGCCGTATATCCCCGGGCCGAACCCGAATGGTCCGAACACTCCGTGCCCTTACGGCAAGGCCCAGCCGGCTGGCTGTGTGATTACGGCGACTTCAGCAACACCCATTACATTGGTCGGACTGCGGCCTTACTCCTCGCCGAACTGCAATCCGTATACGGGTTCAGGATGCCCGGCGGACGGTGTTCCGGTGTTCAGCAATATTTTCTCCGAAAATACTGTGGCGAACTCCAATTACAACGGCTTGCAAATTTCGCTGGAGAAGAATTTCTCACACGGGTTGCTGTTCCAAGCGTCCTATACGTTCAGCAAGGCCATTGACCAGGGCGCATCGTTTGAAAACCAACTGAACCCGATTAATGCAAATACAACGAGGGGATTGTCGTTGTTGGATGCGAAGAACCGGTTTGTGTTCAGCCCGGTGTGGCAATTGCCAATTCCGAAGAAGGATGGATTCGAAGGGAAAGTTGTTAACGGCTGGCAATTATCGGCGATCATTACGTATCAGAGCGGTTTCCCGATTCGCGTGCAGGACCAGGATGATGCGGAACTGATGTCCAGTATCTTCTTTGAGTCCACAAATACACCCTACATGACTGCACCGCTGCAGCGCCTGAACCCAAAAACGAATGCGGGGAACTACTGGTTCAACGCAAACAACTTCTGCGACGCAACGGTATCCGGCTGTCCGCAACAGCTTGGCACGTTTGGCAACACGCCACACTCTCTATGCTGCGGACCGGCGTTGAACAACACAGACCTGGTGATCGCGAAGATGACGCCCCTGACGGAAAAGCTGAACACGGAATTCCGCGCGGAATTCTATAACGCGTGGAACCACACGCAGTTCGAAAACCCGGATGGAAACTTCAGCGATACGACGTTTGGGGAGGTATTGAAGGCAAGAGACCCACGCGTGATGCAGTTCGCGATCAAGTTTTTGTTCTGAGTGTGGAACCAACTGAGTGAGAGAGCGCGGCTTGAAGAGGGCCGCGTTTTCTTGCGCAAACACAAGTTGGCACCGCTACAAACGCGATCTCGCCATTGCCGAACGTACGCGAATTAAGAGGAAAGGCGTAAACTGGAAGAGCAGTTTGCCGCAGAAACCGCGAAGTTTTCCTCGTTCTATACTGACCGCAGGGAACAGACCTGCCCCAGGTGACCACAGGAAGGCTTACCTGGATGGAGTTCGAAAATGCACGAGACATTACAGAAGGAAATCGCTTTGTATGAGAAGCGCACGCCGAAATCCGCCGAAGCGCATAAGAAAGCGGAGAAAAGAATTCCCCTGGGAGTGGCAAGCAATTACCGGGCGTACGATCCTTATCCGATTTTTGTGGCCGAGGGACACGGGGGCAAGATCAAGGACATCGACGGGAACGAGTATATCGACCACAACCTGTGCTTCGGGACGTTGATGGCGGGGCACGGGCATCCGGCGGTGGTGAAAGCGGTCGAGTGGGCGCTGGCAAATGGCACCACGTTTGGAATGCCGCACGGGATGGAACTGGAACTTGCCGATGAAATTTGCGCGCGGTATCCGGTCGAGATGGTGCGGTTTGGTTCGAGCGGGACGGAAGCGACAATGCACGCCTGCCGGATTGCTCGCGCGGCGACCGGCCGGGACAAGATTTTGCGGTTTGAAGGCTGCTATCACGGGCTGCATGACACGGCGCTCGTCAGTGTGAAGCCGAAGGAAGAGGATTACGGCGACATCCATGCGCCGAATTCTGTTCCTGGCGGGCTGGGCGTGATCCAAGCGGTACTGGACAACGTCACGGTGGCGACGTTCAACGATTTGCCGAGCGTGGAGCACCGGTTCAAGCAGTTCCCGGGACAGATTGCCGCGATCATTCTCGAACCCATCATGATGAATGTGGGCATCTGCATGCCACAGCCAGGATTTTTGCAAGGCTTGCGGGAAATTTGCACGAACAATGGCGCGCTGCTGATTTTTGATGAAGTGAAAACGGGAGCGAAGCTGGGTTGGGGCGGTGCGAGCGAATATTTTGGGGTGAAGCCGGACATTATTACGCTGGCGAAATCGATTGGCGGCGGAGTGCCGTTGGCCGCGTTTGGAGCCAGCCGCGAAGTGATGGACTTGATTGTGCAACACAAAGTTTTTCACGGCGGGACGTACAACACAAACCGGATCGCGATGGCGGCGGGGTTGGCGACGTTCCGCGAGGTGCTGACCCGAGAGAATTACGCGCACGTCGACAAGCTGGGGAAAAAGCTGGCGGAAGGTTACCGGACAATTCTGAAGAAGGCGGGGCTCGAAGCGTATGTGGCGCAGGCCGGAGTGAATGGAGCGTTGATGCTGTATCCACAGGAAATCCGGAATTATCGCGACTGGACGAAGATCGATGTGGACCTGTGGCGGCAATTCTGGTTTGCGATGGTGAACCGCGGCGTGCTCGCGATGCCGTACTGGTGGGACGAACAGTGGACTATTTCCGTGCAACACACGGCGGCGGATATCGACAAGCACCTGGCGGTGTTTGACGAAGTGGCCCCAGCGTTGGCGAAGACGCAAAAGGAACGCGGGCTGAAGTTCGTGGGGGCGGTGGGACATTGAGGTGGGGGTAGCTCAGGGAATGAAAGAATTGAAGGAAGTGAAGGAGCGGACGGATTGAGCAGCGAGGTCAGGAATGGAGCGGCGGTTGCCGCCGCTTCGGCTGGAGCGAGACCGCATCTGAAGCGGGTGCTGGGGCGGCGTGACCTTGTGCTGCTGTTTGTGGTAGCAGTTTTCAACCTGAATGTATTGCCGTCGATTGCGGCCAATGGCGGAGTCACGATTTGGTTGTGGCTGATTTCGCTCGTCCTGTTTTTCTGGCCGCAGGGAATTGCTGTGATCGAGTTGGCGCATCGCTATCCGGGCGAGGGCGGAGTGTACTTGTGGGCCAAGGAAGTGTTCGGGGATTTCCACGGATTTTTGTCTGGGTGGTGCTACTGGACAAACAACATGATGTACGTGCCGACGGTGATGCTGTATTTCGTCGGTGTGTCCGTGTTTGTGTTGGGTCCAGGTCATGAGGGGCTGGCGGATAACCGCGTATTTGCGCTAATTGCGTCGGTGGTGCTGCTAACGCTGCTCGTGGTGCTGAACGTGATGGGGTTGGGCGTTGGGAAGTGGATCAACAATCTTGGCGGGCTTGGAACGTTCAGCGCGGCGTTCTTGCTCATGGGGTTAGGCGTGATTGTTTGTGCGAAATATGGGACGCACATTCACTGGTCAGACTTTCAGATACCAGCGAATCCGCGGTTTGTGCTGAATTCGTTCGGAGTGATTTGTTTTGGGCTGGTGGGCCTGGAACTGGCGTCGATCATGGGCGACGAGATTGAGAATCCGCGCAAGACCCTTCCCGGCGCTGTGGCGTGGGGCGGCGTGCTATCGGGTTTCCTTTATGTTGGAGTGACGCTGACGCTGCTGGTAGCGGTGGACAAGAACAGCATCAGCGTGTTGCAAGGGATCGTGCAAGCGATGAGCCACATGGCGGGGCAGGTTGGGGCGGGTTGGATTGTGGCGCCGTTCGCGTTTCTGTTGAGCGTGTCGATTGCAGGCATTGCGTCGGCGTGGCTGGGAGGATCGGCGCGGATTCCGTTCGTGGCGGGGCTGGATTCGTATATGCCTGCTTGGTTGGGGAAGATTCATCCGAAGTACGCGACGCCCTACGCAGCGCTGATCGTGCATGCGAGTGTTTCATTGATTCTGGTGATTGTTAATTTTGTGGCGACGGGCGGAGTACAGGAATCCTTTCAGTCTTTGCTTTCGCTTGCGGTGGTCTTGCAGCTGATTCCGTTCCTCTATATGTTCGCGGCGTTGTTGCGAATTGCTTTCGCGGAGGATTTCGTTCGCGGGCACTACGGGAAAGGCACGTTGATTTTTGCGGGTGCGAGCGGATTTGTGACTACGGTGTTGGGGATTGCGCTGGCTTTTTTCCCGGCACAACAGATCAAGTCGGTGGAGCGCTACGAAATCTGGATGGGTGGGGGGACATTGCTGTTTATCGGGCTGGCGGCATTTTTCTTTTACATTTATGGTGGGCGGAAGGCCGCTCGGAAATTGGCGGAAGAGCCGGCCGCGTAGGGGGCCTCAGGAGCTAAAGCCCGCGGATTTACGTGCTATTTCGGCACGGCGGAAGCCGTGCCGTGACGCAGAAGTTGGGAGGCGGAAGATGTCGAGTACGGCCAAAGTGACGGCGAAAACTTACCAGAATTATGTGAACGGCCAGTGGGTTGGCAGTTCTTCGAATGAGACGTTTGCGGTTTACGATCCATCGACAGAGGAAGTGATCGCACACGTGGCTTCGGCGAACGCGGCCGATACCGACAAAGCGGTGAAAGCGGCGCGAGCGGCATTTGATTCGGGTCCGTGGCCGCAGACTTCGGCGCAGGACCGCGGACGAATTTTGTTCAAGCTAGCGGAAAAAATCCGGCAGAACGCGGCGGCTTTAGCGGAAATTGAAGCCCGGAATTGCGGGAAGCCCATTGTGGAGGCCGAATTCGATATTGCAGATGTGGCGACCTGCTTTGAGTATTACGGCGGCTTGGCGAATAAGGTCACCGGGCAAGTGATGCCGGTACCGGCGAACGCATTGAGCTTTACGCTGCGCGAGCCGATGGGCGTGGCGGCGCAGATTATTCCATGGAATTTTCCTTTGTTGATGGCGGCATGGAAACTGGCACCAGCAATTGCGGCTGGTTGCACGTGCGTGTTGAAGCCGGCCGAGCAGACACCGCTGACGGCGCTGGAGTTTGCGAATTATCTGGAGGAAGCGGGGTTGCCGCCGGGAGTGGTCAACATTATTAATGGCGTCGGCGAAGTAACCGGCGCGGCGCTGGTGGCGCATCCCGGCGTGGACAAGATTGCGTTCACGGGAAGCGCGGCGGTGGGAAAGATTATCGTGAGGAGCGCGGCGGACACCCTGAAGAGGGTAACGCTGGAGCTGGGCGGAAAATCGCCGAATGTGTTTTTTGCGGACGCGGACTGGGAAGCGGCGGTGGATGGCGCGCTGTTTGGTGTGTTCATCAATCAGGGGGAAGTTTGCAGCGCAGGCAGCCGGATTCTGGTGGAAAAGAAAATCTATTCGAAGTTCGTGGAAGCGATGACGGAAAAGGCCAAGCGCATCAAGCTGGGACCCCCGCTGGAGCGCGAGACGAAAATGGGGCCGCTGGTCAGCAAGGAGCAATATGACCGCGTGAACTCGTATCTGGAGTTGGGGAAGAAAGAGGCCAAGACCGCGATTGGTGGCGGGCGGCCGAAAGAGTTTGGCAAAGGCTACTACGTTGAACCCACGATTTTTTATGACGTGGACAATGGGGCGCGCATTTCGCGGGAGGAAATTTTCGGGCCTGTGGCTTCCGTCATTCCTTTCGAGAATGAAGGCGATGCGATCAAAATTGCGAACGACACACCGTATGGACTGGCAGGGGCGGTGTGGACGCGAGACATTTTCAAGGCGTTTCGCGTGGTGAAGTCCCTGCGCGCCGGCATCATCTGGGTGAATCACATGCAGCCGACGTATGTGGAAGCGCCCTGGGGCGGGTACAAGCAGAGCGGATTTGGGCGCGAGCTTGGGCCTTGGGGCTTGGAGGAGTATCTGGAGACGAAGCAGGTGTTCGTGAATCTGGATGAAGCGCCGATTGGCTGGTACTGAGGGAGTTTTGAGATTCCGGTTGTAAGTCATAAGTGATTCTTGACGGATGGTTTGCGGGAGGCCGAAGCTGCGAACGATAGCTTAGGCGTGTGAAGGTTTGAGAAACGGCCCGCCTCAGAAGGCGGGTCCTGCAAGGGTTAAGAGATTTTGCAGGACGTGGATACCAGAAGGGGTAGAGAAACATGAAGACGATTCAATTGCGCACGGAAATACCGGGGCCGAATTCGAAAGCGCTGCTGGCGCGGCGAGAGGCAGCAATTCCGCGGGGGCCACATCTGGTTTCGCCAATTTTTGCGGCGAAATCGGAAGGGGCGTGGATCGAGGATGTGGATGGAAACCGGTACATCGATTTTGCGGGCGGCATCGGATGCTTGAACACGGGACACCGCCCGCCCCGAGTGGAAGCCGCGCTACGAGAGCAGGTGGGAAAGTTCCTGCATCTATGTTTCGGCGTGACACCTTACGAATCGTATATCGAACTGGCGGAAAAATTGAACGCGCTGGCTCCAATCAGCGGGCCAAAGAAAACCTTTTTCGTGAACAGCGGGGCGGAATGCGTGGAAAACGCGGTGAAGATCGCGCGAGCGTACACGAAGCGTCCCGCGGTAATTTGTTTTGAAGATGCATTTCACGGGCGGACGTGGATGACGATGTCGCTGACGAGTAAAACGAGCCCGTACAAGGCGGGGTTCGCGCCATTTGCGACGGACATTTATCGCATTCCGTACGCGTATTGCTACCGATGCTCCTACAACCTGACTTACCCGTCGTGCAATGTAACCTGCGCGCATCACCTGGAGGATACGTTCAAGCGAGTGGTGTCTCCAGACGCGGTGGCCGCGGTGATTGCGGAGCCGGTGCTGGGCGAGGGCGGATTCGTGGCGCCGCCGAAGGAATTTTTCGGGATCGTGAAGGATATCTGCACGAAATACGGGATCGTGTTTATCGCGGACGAAGTGCAGTCGGGAATCGGGCGGACCGGAAAAATGTTTGCGATCGAACACTACGGCGTGGAGCCGGACCTGATTACCACCGCGAAATCGTTGGGTGGAGGACTGCCGCTGGCGGGAATTACGGGGCGCGCGGAAATTATGGACGCGCCGCAACCAGGCGGACTGGGAAGCACGTTCGCCGGCAACCCGATGTCTTGTGCTGCCGCGTTGGCGGCACTGGAGACGATTGAGAAAGATGGCTTGCTGGTGCGTTCGACGGCGATCGGGAAGAGGTTTGGGGAACGCGCGCACGGCTGGCAGAAGAAATGGGAATTGATCGGGGATGTTCGTGGGCTGGGCGGGATGTGCGCGATTGAGTTGGTGCGAGATCGCGCGAGCCGGCAACCGGCGGACACGGAGACGAAGGAATTGGGCAAGTTCTGCTACGAGCATGGGCTGATGACGATTACCGCGGGAACGAATAACAACATCATGCGCATCTTGGTGCCGCTCGTGGTCACGGACGAGCAGTTTGACGAAGGGCTGGACGTGATTGAGGCGGGACTGGCGCAGATTGTGGAGAAGAAGCAGGCGGCAGTTCTGCACGCTTGAGAGTCGACTCTTGATTGAGTTGACTGCGGTAGGGTGTTTTCCCCGTGGAACATTCGTTTAACTGCCCGTATTGTGGCGAAGAAATCTCGATGGTGCTCGATCCGTCGGTGCGGCGCCAGACTTACGTCGAAGACTGCGAAGTTTGCTGCCGGCCGATCGAGATCAGTTACAGTGTGGAAGACGATGAGCTGACTGGATTTGATGCTAAGAGGCTCGAGTAGATTCACTTCACACGATTCTCAGGCGAGCGGTTCAGTCTGAGCATACCTGCGCGGATCGTTTTTGAAATTTGGCTTGATTGGGAAGACCCCATGAACACAGGCAGAAGTGTCCATGCCACGGTCGAATCGGGAGTCAAGCGACGTGGTTTGAGACCACGTCGGGGACTCCTCAGGATGACGATGCGTCTTTTGTGGGGATGGGACAGGGCTTTGCAAATCCATGACCCACGCGCGCTTCGCAGAAGGCGCGAAGAGCGCGGCGCACCCTGGAAATGGTCAGGAGAGAATCTGCAAGAGGTAACCCAAGGCTTTGGCGTATGTGCGGTACCAGATCAGTGGGCGGTGGCGAAGGATTTTGGGGAGGCTTCTTCGGGGAGTTGCGTGTAGTCGGGGAAATTGCCGAAGAGTTTTTCGTTAGCGGGGCCAGAAGTGACGGCGAGGACGAGGTACCGGCCACCGACGAAACAGCCTTTCCAGGATTGGCCGATGCCGCCGAATACTTCTTCGCGATCGCCGCGAGAGCGAACCGAATTGACGCCTACTTTGAAGGCGCGAAGTTCGGAAGCGACGCGGCCGGCGATTTTCGGATCGTCGCAGGCGATGGAGGAAACGAGCGCGCCGTTGGAGACATTCATTTCGGAGACGAGTTCTTCGACATGATCGACGACGACGATGGTGTCCAGTGGACCGAACGGCTCGGCGTGGTAGAGGCGGCAGTTGCGCGGGATGTTCAGGAGCGCGGCGGGACCGACGTAGGCGGAAGTATCCTGGTTGGGGAAAATCATACTTTCCGAGACGGTGGCTTCATATAGGCTAATGGCTCGTTTGCCGAGGGCATCGACATATAAGACACGCAGCTCTTCGACTTTCTTGCTGTTGATGAGCGGGCCGAAATCGAGTTTGGGAAACGGATCGTCAGGAGATTCGACGAGAACGGGATTACCGAAGCGCAGGGAACGCAGCACGGGAAGATACATTTCCAGGAACTGCGGGAAAAGTTCGCGCTGAACGACGAAACGGACGTAGGCAGTGCAACGCTGCTTGCCGTAATCGAAGCCTTTGCGCAGTTGTTCGGCGAGCAGCGGCCAATTGGAAAATTGCCAGGCGCCGTAGGTGTTGACCCCTTCCATTTCGAGCATGTAGCGCTTTTTCTCGTCGTAAAGAGTGGAGGCGATGACGCCGCCATTGGTTTTGCCACCGACGAAAGCAAGGCAATCGACGAATTCATTGCGGACGAGGGCGTCGCTGAGCTGACCACCGGAGCCGCTGACGAGAGAAACGGGGAGGCCTGCACGGCGAGCGATCGCGTGGGCGAGAGTAAGCGAATAGAGGCCGCCGTCGGTGGGTGTCTTGGAGATAGCGGAGTTACCGGCAAGGACCTGGACGAGAACCGCGTGCATAAGAACGGACATGGGGTAATTCCAGGAGGCGATGTTGGAGATGAGGCCCAGTGGGGCGCGTCCGGTGAGCATGGGAGGGATGTGTTCGATGTACCACGCAACGCCAGAGATGCAACGGTCGATATCCGTGAGTGCCTGGGCGTAGGGCTTGCCGATTTCCCACATGAGAAGAAGGGCGATGAGTTCGCGGTGTTGCTCGAGGCCGGCCAGGCATTCGGTGACGCGGCGACGACGCTCGTCGAGATCGACACGGGACCAGGCGAGCGCTTCCGACTTGGCGAATTTTACGGCGGTGAGCGCAGAGTCCAGATCGAGCATGGGAATGCGGCCGAGGCTGCGGCCGTCGATGGCGGATTCGTAATGGCGGCCGAAACCAGGATTTTTCCACTCGCCGTCCAGGAGATTAAGGACGCGGTTTTGGGAGTCGAATGCTTCCGGCGCGGCGACACGCAATTTTTTGGACAGAGAATCCCACTCGGCTGCAGGCGCAATGATGGGCATGCACAGCCTCCACTCCCGAACCAACGGGTTTGTGGATTATAGATGTTGAGGGTAGGAGCGGGTGGTGATTTTGTTAATGGAAAGCATAAGAGGGAGATGATGCGGGAAAGCGTGCGCCCCGCTTCGGAAAGCGGGTCCTACAAGAGCCGGAAATGTGCGGACATGGGTCAGCGGCGGTGGACCCCTACGAAGAGGAAGTTAGAAACCGTATTTGGCTACTACTTGTTTGGCTTTTTGGTCGATCAGGAATAGGGCGGCGCGTTGGGCTGGGAGATGGATGGGAAGGTTCACGGCGGATCGTGTGTCTTTAACGGTGATGTAAGCGTCGTGATCGGATTCGGATTCGAGGATATAGAGTGTGGCGTTTTGCAGATGAATTGGATAGAGGAGGACGCCGTCGCCCGCGAGAAAGAGGCCGTCGTAGGAAGGTGGGATCATGGCGCGCTCAAGCACCTGTCGATAGAGAAGCGCAGGGGCTTGGGAAGTTTCGGCGAGTTCGACGGGACACGCAGCCCAGAAAAGTTGGCCATGGCCCAAGGGAAAATCCTTGATTGCGGAGCCGTCATCGAAATGCAGATATTCGAGGAATTGTTGATCTTGCTGGTTAAAGGACAGCGGGATCATGGTCATTTCCGAGGACAGGCCAACGCTGTTGCCGATGGTGGCATTGTGGAAGGTGACGGGTTCGGTGGCGGCTTTGATCCCGAGTGGTGTGTAGCGGTCGACAAGATGCCAGTGCTCGTCGCGAGAGACCGGGCCCGTGACGAGCAGATTGCCACCGTTCCGGACATAGGTGAGCAGAGCTTGCCATGTGGATTCGCGGAGGGCCTGGGGGGACGGAAGGATAACGAGCTTGGGCGAGCCCAGCTTTTCGATTTGATTTTCGGCGATGATGTAGCAGGGTTGGCGCATTTCGTAACCGAGGGCGCGCACGGCGTTCTGCTGGGCGGCGATCTGGAGATCGGCCTGGACGGAATATTGCGCGGCTTGTGAAGTGACGATGGCAATGGCCGGTTGCGCGGGACTGACGAGATACGGAGAAGCGACGGCCGAGAATTTGGCCATATCGCGAAGGATGGTGGCTTCCGGTTTTTCTGTGCCGTCGGCATGGAGCGCGCCAATGGGTGTTTCATTGCTTTCGGTCATGTAGGAATTGGAATTCCAGAGCCACTCGATGGCGCCGGAACCCTGCACAAAGGAGAGCGCGAGCTTGCGTTCGAGGAGCATGGCTTCCTGCTCGGGAGTGCGGCGAGCGATTTCGTCGAGCGTGAGTTCGCGCTGCAGGCCGGTTTCCTGGATGAGCATGGTTTTGCCAGGTTCCTTGGCAACGAGGGAATCCCAGAGCAGATGGTCGTTCTGCCACCAGGAATGGTTGGTGGTGAAATCGACGTAGGCCGCGAAGAACGCAGGGTTGAGACGATCGACGTAGCCGCCTTCGTCCTGGCCGACGGTGATAGGCGCGTTCGAATTTACATCGCGGATGGCTTTACGCATGCCGCGAACCCAGTCTGCAAATTTTTCCTGAGCAAAAAGAACGTAGTCGTTTACGCGAAGCGAGTTGATGCCGTCATACATGCCGCGCGCCGCAAACTCTTCTTCGGTGGGAAGCGAGATTGTGCCGGCGACGGCGCTGGGGAGAACATTCCAGGCGGCAGCGAGGGCGGCGCGGTCTGGATATTTCTGAGCGAGCCAGGCATTCCAGGCGGCGAGTTCGACGGGATCGTAGTTGGGGCGCATGCGCCAGAGTTGTTTCGAAAAGCTGGGTTCATTGATGAGATCCCAGGCGAGAAAAGGCACGTCGTGGAAGCGGGCGGCGACGGAACTGATCAAGGTTTGTTGTCTGCGCACGGCTTCAGAATCGAGATAGGGATTCGCGCCGCCGAGGATTTCGGGAAGGAAGGCGAAGAAATTAAATTGCACGGGGAGGTTATCTTTACGGGCGGTCATCAAGTAGGCTTCGAGCGTGCGAAGGGTGCGGTCGTAGGGGCGGCCGGATTCGTCGCAGAGCTTGTCCCAGCCGGTCCACCAGCCGGTGCGAATCATGTTGAGGCCAGCGCTGTGGATGAGGGAAAGATCGCGGTTCCAAACGTAGACGTTGGGATGGTCGAAGAAGAGGCGCTGGACTTCGCTGGACATATAGGTGGTGCCGACTACGGCGAGAGGTTTGTCGTCGACGGTGAAGTAGTCCGCGTTGACGGCGAGATGGGGGCCGGAACGAAGGAAAGCTTCATCGCGAATCCAGTAGGCAGAATGATAGACGGCGCGCAGGGTGGCGCCTTCGAGAAGGCGAGCTTCGATGATCTGCAGGCCTTTGCCGTTCGTAGCGGGAAGCAGGGCGTCTTCTGTCGTAGGAAGAGAAAGGGTGATGGATTGTTTCTGCGCGGGTTGATCTTCGGGATATGTGGAGATTTGGACAGTGAGCGGACCGGCAGGTTTGTTTGCGAGATGGACGATGGATTCGAGTTCGACCGGTTCACCGGGAAGATACAAAGGAAGGGCTGGGCGAATGGAGAACTCCAAGGCACCCTGGAGCGCGCGATCGGCGATGGTGCGGAGCAGGTTGGTGGAATCGGGCGAAGAATAAAAATCTGGCGCGAGGTCGGCGGTGAGAAAAATCCAGCGGCCGCCGTCAAAGCCGGAAGAGAAATGATCGATCTGGAGGAGTGGAGCGGAGAGGCGGCGTCCATCGGTGACTCCCCACACGAGGGCGTCGAGTTTTGTGTCGAGAGAGCCGGCAGAACCGCCGCGAGGATAAAGATCGTTGGTGCTGAGACGAATGATGGGGCTGAAAGCTTGTTTCCAGGAAAAGTGGGGGAGATTGATGGGAATTTCGGGATTGAGTGTGAAGATGGCGTCGGAGGAACCAGGGGTGTTTTGATATTGATCGATTTGGAGGGGACGAGACAAGCGCGTGCTGTAGTCTCGGAGGTGCCAGCCCGAGGCGTCGCGAAAAGCGGCGCGGGTGAATGGGCGTCCGCCGAGGACGAGGAGATTGCCGCCATGGTGGAGGAAGTCTGAGATGGCGGAGAAAGCTGCTTCAGGAATGAGGGAGGATTGCGGGAGGACGAGGAGGCGGGTTTCCGGATCGACCAGGGCGGCGGCCAGTTGATCGGCGGGTAGGATGCGGGCGTCAGGAAAAATCTGGGCGAGTTGCGGGGGAGAAGCCGAAGCGCTGTCGGCGGAGGGAAGGCCGGTTTCCGACCAGATGACAGTGTTCGAATATTTTTGAGCGTGGAGAGAATTGGGAACGAGGAGATCCAGGAGCAAGGTGGAGGCCGCTAGAAGAAGCCAGGAGGAATGATTCATGGTCGGATCTCGCAATCGCGGGAAGAATAACGATACGGCACAACCTTATACCATTTTTGGCGAGGGAGGCTTGTGACGAGATACCTTTTGGGTTGGGGAAGAGGTGTGGCAGTATCAAGGGCGGGTCAGGGGCCGCGGAAGAGCGGAGAAAAGAGAAACCGGGAATATGCCGAACCTAAGCGTATCGAATGCGACGAAGGCCAGCGAAAGCGCGACACAGGCTACGAGAAGTTACGCGGGTCCGCTTGCCATTGTGACGACGCTGTTCTTCATGTGGGGGTTTCTGACGTGCCTGAACGACATTCTGGTGCCGCACCTGAAATCGATTTTCGATCTGAATTACGCAAAAGTGATGCTGGTGCAGTTCGCGTTTTTTGGGGCGTATGCCATTTTCTCGCTGCCTTCGGCCAAACTCATCGATTGGATTGGGTACAAGCGTTCCATGGTTGCAGGCTTGCTAACGATGGGTCTGGGGGCGTTTTTATTTGTTCCGGCTGCGAGTGTTCCATCGTTTTGGCTGTTTCTTGGTGCGCTGATCGTTTTAGCTGCGGGAATCACCTGCTTGCAAGTGGCGGCAAATCCGTATGTGACGGTTTTGGGAAAACCCGAGACCGCTTCGAGCCGGCTGAACCTGACACAGGCTTTCAATTCCTTGGGCACATTTCTTGCTCCGTTTTTCGGGGGGCTGCTGATTTTGAGCGCAGCACCGAAAGCAATGCAAGAAATCCGCGCAATGGCGCCAGAAGCATTGCAGGCTTATCGCTTGCACGAAGCGGCCACCGTTAAGACGCCGTATGTGGGGTTGGGCATTGCGTTAGTAGCGCTCGCAGTGGCAATCGGAATTTCCAAGTTGCCGACGATTGAGCACGCGCAGCATAAAGTGGGAGAGAAGGTGAACGACTCGATCTGGAATCATCCGAACCTGATATTTGGGGCAATTGCGATTTTTGTTTATGTGGGGGCGGAGGTTTCTATTGGCAGTTTCTTGGTCAACTACTTCACGGAACCGTCGATTGGCGGGTTGACGGAAAAGGTGGCAGCGAGTTTCGTGGCATTTTATTGGGGCGGAGCGATGATCGGGCGCTTTATTGGCTCCGGCTTGCTGCAAAAGGTACGCACCGGAACACTACTCGGGATTTGCGCGATTTGTGCCGCGGCACTAGTGGCCATTTCCATGCTAACGAATGGCCACGTGGCGATGTATAGCATCATCCTGGTTGGATTTTTCAATTCGATCATGTTCCCGAGCATTTTTACGCTAGGCGTAGCGGAACTGGGACCACTGACAGGCGACGGTTCCGGAGTGATGATTATGGCCATCGTTGGAGGGGCAATTGTGCCGCTGATGCAGGGTTGGATTGCCGACCGCATCGGGATCCACCACGCGTTTTTCCTCCCAGTGCTTTGCTACATTTACATACTGTACTTTGCGTTAAGCGGATCGAAGCCGAATAGCGAGAGACACGTGACGGCGTAATCCGCTTGCCGAGTGCAAGAATCGACGAAGGATTCATCGAACACTCGAAATGAGCAGCTCGTTTTTGAGTTGAAGCAAACTCTGCAGTCCTTGTGCATTCAATATTCCATCAGAGCAAAATTGAAGGACGAACATTGACGCGACGAATCGTTTGCAGGAGTTGGAATGTGATGTTGTTGTGGCTTTTCGCTGCGGCGTTGGCGTTTGGGCAGGAGGGCCATCCTACGCCTTCCGCGCCGCCTCCAGGGGCAAAGGCGGTGGTATGCGCGGGGCGAGCGATTCCGCAATTGGAGGATGTTACGGCGAAGACGGGAATTGCGTTCCGCCATACTTCCGATCCGGAGAAGAAATACATTGTGGAATCGATGAGCGGCGGGGTGATTTTGTTCGATTACGACCGCGACGGCTGGCTGGACATTTATTTCCCGAATGCGCCGAGCGTGGCGATGATGAAGAAAGGAGAATTGAGCCGGAGCGCGCTGTATCACAACAATCACGACGGAACGTTTACGGACGTGACGGAAAAGGCGGGAGTGGAAAAACCGTGTTTCGCGATGGGCGGAGCGGTGGGGGATTACGACAATGACGGGTGGCCCGACTTGTATGTGACATGCATGGGTGGAAACGTGCTGTATCACAACAATGGCGACGGCACATTCACAAATGTGGCCAAGAACGCGGGGGTGACCGATGGAAGGTGGTCGACCGGCGCGGCGTTTGGCGATTACGACGGCGATGGGTATCTGGATCTGATGGTTGTGAATTATGTGGACCTTCATCTTGATGATTTGCCAGAGTTTGGGAAAGCGGCGAATTGCAAATTCCGTGGTATGAACGTGCAATGTGGGCCGCGAGGACTGAAGGGGTCGGGAGATTCGCTGTTTCACAATAATAAGGATGGAACGTTCTCGGATGTCTCGAAAACGGCGGGCGTGGCTGATCCGAATGGCTACTACGGGATGCAGGTGATTTGGGCGGATTTTAATAATACGGGAAGGCCGGATGCGTATGTGAGCAACGATTCGACACCCAAATTCCTTTATAAGAATGAGGGAAACGGAGCTTTTTCCGAAATTGGGTTGGAATCAGGGACGGCGGTGGATGAGGACGGGTCGGAGCAAGCCTCCATGGGGATTGCGGTTGGGGACTACAACCATACGGGGCGGCCGTCTTTGTATGCGACGAATTTTTCGGACGAATATAGCGTACTGTACCGCAACGACGGGAATTGGAACTTTACCGACGTTTCTTACAAATCGGGAGTGGCGGTTCCGTCCTTGCCGTATGTGAAATGGGGAACGGCGTTCGTGGATTTAGACAATGACGGCTGGCTGGACTTGATCACGGCCACGGGTCATGTGTATCCGCAAGTGGACACACTGCCGACGGGTGTGCGTTATCGAGAGCCGAAAATTTTGCAGATGAATCAAGGGGATGGAACTTTCTGTGACGCGAGCGCGCAAGCAGGTCCGGCGATCGCGGAACCCAGGGCTGCGCGAGGTTTGGCCTATGGCGATTTATTCAACGACGGGCAGATCGATATCGTAATCGGCGACATCGATGGTATGCCACAGGTGTTGCGGAATCATGGCATCGCGGGAAATCATTGGGTGAGTTTCGAACTGGCGGGCACGAAGAGCAACCGGATGGCGATTGGAGCGCGATTGAAATTGGTGGCGGGCAGTATGACGCAAACGGACGAGATTCACAGCGGCGGAAGCTATCTTTCGCAGAATGATACCCGGGTGCATTTTGGATTAGGAAAGGCCGCGAAGATCGAGAGCCTGGAGATTCACTGGCCGTCCGGGAGAGTGGAAATGATAAAAGATCTGGATGCGGACAAGTTTTATCACGTGCTTGAGGGGCAAGGGATCGTGCCTACGAAAAAACCCTTTTCCGGGAGCAAGGCCACGCCTGCGACGCAGTGAGGACTTTTTGAGCAAACCGGCTGCCTTGCACTTTACACAAAATCGATATTGTACTAACGTTTTGCTGGGCTAGCGCGGGCTTGGGCCACCTGACCAAACCTCCCTAATCCCTACGGAGGTAGTATGAATCCCCGGAAAGCAATGATTCGATTTTTGATTCTGCTGTCGATTTTGTGCGCAGCGCCGATTTTGAGAGCGGACGACGATATTCCGAAGGCGGCGTGGAAGAGGCCACTGGGCGCCGCGTTGGAAAATCCCGGAAAGAAGAAGGCGGGGCTGGAGCCCGAGCACGTGGATGACGGCTACTGGCAGGGGGCGCCGGTCGGCGGATTTGGAGCAGGAACTTTTTCGCGCAGCTATCGCGGCGATTTTGTGAGATGGCATATCAAGGGCGGCGTACACAAATATGGGAGTGTGAGCGGCAACCAATTTGCGATGTTTCAAAAAGCGGAAGGGGATGACGCGGGAGTAGCGCGAGCGCTGATGAACAGCCATCCAAAAGATGGATTGAGTGCCTGGCAGTGGGACTATCCCGTAGGGGCGGGCGATTATTATTCGTTGTATCCGAAATCGTGGTTTGACTACCGGTGGGAAAGATTTCCCGCGCACGTGACACTGGAGCAGTTCTCACCGATTCTTCCGAACAATTACAAAGAGAGCAGCTATCCGGTAGCGGTGTACCGGTGGCATGCGGAGAATCCGACGAACAAACGCGTGACGGTGGCGGTGCTGCTGTCCTGGGAAAACATGATCGGATGGTTTCGCACGTACCGGCGCGATTTAAGCGACGCAATGAATGACGGAAACTACAATCACATGAAGACAGAAGCATTGGGGGCGAAGCAGACCATGCAGGGCATCGTGCTAGACCGAAACCATATCGGCAAGATCACGGAGGAGTGGGACGGTCAGTTTGTCATCGCCAGTGTTGCAGAGCCAGGCGTGGAACTGAGTTATCAAACGACATTTAGTCCTGAGGGCACCGGAGAAGAGGTCTGGAAACCGTTTGCGCAGGATGGGAAGCTGGCGAACAGCAACGACTCCTGGACAAGCAGCGGGGAGCGGATTGCGGGAGCGATTGCGTTGCGATTCACGTTGGAGCCCGGCGAGAAAAAGATCGTGCCGATGGTGATCGCATGGGATCTTCCCGTGGCGGAATTCGGTTCGGGACGGAAATGGTATCGCCGGTACACGGATTATTACGGGACGAGCGGGTTGAACGCGTGGGCGATTGCGAAGGATGCATTGACAAACGCGAGCACGTGGAGCGCGGAGATTGATGCGTGGCAGGCGCCCTATGTAAACGACGAAAGTAAACCGCTGTGGTACCGCGGAATGTTGTTCAACGAACTTTATCCTTTGGCCGATGGTGGGACGTTCTGGGGCCGGCCGGTGGATGCGGACCCGAAACAAGCTCCTACGTATTCCTTCATGGAGTGTTACGACTACCCGTTCTACGAGACGTTGGATGTACGGTTTTACGGGTCGATGCCGCTGATTAAATTCTGGCCAGAGATCGAGAAAGGGATTATGAAGGAATTTGCGGACACCGTGCCGCAGGAATCGCGCGAGCGAATGGCGTGGATCTGGAAAAGCGAACAGACGGGCGTGGCGCAATACCGGATCCGCAAGGCTAAGGGAGCCGTGCCGCATGATCTCGGAGTGCCGTCGGAAGACCCGTTCAAGCAGATCAACCAGTTCAGTTGGCAGGACACAAACGGATGGAAGGATCTGAATCCGAAATTTGTACTGCTGGTTTACCGGGACTTTGTGCTTTCTGGAGCCTCGGACACGGAATTTCTGAAATACACGTGGCCGGCAGTTCAGGAATCCATCGCGTATCTGAAACAGTTCGATACCAACGGTGACGGCATTCCGCAGAATCAGGGGTATCCGGACCAGACCTATGACGAGTGGGTGGTGCGCGGGGAAAGCGCGTATTGCGGCGGGTTGTGGCTGGCGTCGCTGCGCGCGGCCGAAGAAATCGCCAAGAAACTGGGAGATACGAAGGCAGCGAGCGACTATCATGCCTTGTTCCTGAAGGGGCAGGTGAGTTACATCAAGAATTTGTGGAACGGTGAATATTTCCGGTACGACACGGAAAGCGAATACAAAGATAATATTCAGGCCGATCAACTGGCGGGGCAGTGGTATGCCAACTTGACGGGCTTGGGCGATCTGGTGCCGCTGCAAATGCAACGGAGCGCGCTGCAGAAAATTTTCGACTATAACGTGATGAAGTTCGCGGACGGGAATATGGGCGCCGTGAACGGAATCACTCCGGATGGGAAGCTGATTGTGTTGAAGGATAACCAGCAGGTGCGGGAAGTCTGGACAGGAACGACGATGGGAGTGGCGGGGTTGATGCTGAGCGAGGGGATGACGGAGCAGGCTTACCGCACGTTGTGGGGCTTGTATCACACAAGCTATGAGACCAAGGGCTACTGGTTCCGTACTCCGGAAGCGTGGGACATCACCGGCGATTACCGGGCGTCCATGTATATGAGGCCGGCAGCTATCTGGACGATGGAATTGATGCCGAAAGAGCAAGCGGCAAAATAGTTTGAATTTTGGGCCGGATGAATGGCGCGGGTTGTGCGACTGTGTTAGTCGCCATAGAATGTTTCCGAGCGAGGATTCATGAGAAACTTCAAGCGAGTTGTGGCGGTGCTGATTTTTTGTGCAGGCATGGCAGGTGCGTTGATGGCGAAAACTGAAGTCAGCCAGCGGAGTGGCGGCAAATTGCCCGACGGATCGTTGGTGGAGATCTACACGCTGAAAGATGGGAAAGTGGAAGTGCAAGTGATGAATTATGGCGGATACGTGTTGTCCATCAAGGTGCCCGACCGCACGGGCAAGGTTGCGGATGTGGTGCTAGGTTTCGATGATCCTGCGCAGTATTACGAAGCCAATCATGGAAAGGGCAATCCGTTTTTCGGGCCAATCGTGGGGCGTTACGCGAACCGCATCGCGCATGCGCAGTTCACGCTGGATGGCACGGTGTATCACACACCGAACAATGATGGCGATAATACTCTCCATAGCGGGCCGGACGGCTTTCATAGCCAGCTTTGGACGGGCCACGTCATTGCGGATGGAGTGGAACTGAAGTATTTGAGCAAAGATGGTGAAACCGGTTTTCCGGGGAATTTGTCAGTGACGGTGAAATATACGCTGAGCGGGAACGATCTGAAGATCGATTATTCGGCGACCACGGACAAGGATACGGTGCTGAATTTGACGAATCACTCGTATTTCAATCTTTCAGGGCAAGGTACAGGAACGATTCTTGCGGACGACTTGAAGCTGAATGCTTCGCGCTTCACGCCGGTCGATGCGGCATTGATTCCAACAGGTGAATTGAAGTCGGTGGTGGGCACCCCGTTTGATTTTCTGAAGCCGCATGCGGTGGGTGAACGGATCAATGCGGACGATGAGCAGCTGCACCTGGGTCATAACGGGTATGACCATAATTTTGTAATCGATGGCGGCGGGAAGGAATTGAAAGAAGCTGCCGAGGTGTACGATCCGGCGAGCGGGCGCGTGCTGAAAGTGCTGACGACGCAACCTGGCGTGCAGTTCTATAGCGCGAATTTTCTGGACGGCTCGATCAAGGGCAAGGGCGGCGTGGCTTATCCAAGGAACGCGGCGCTGTGCCTGGAGACGCAGCACTTTCCGGATTCTCCAAATCACCCTGCATTTCCAACCACAGAACTGAAGCCGGGCAGTGAATTCCATTCGGTGACGATCTTCCGATTCTCCACGCGTTAGGCGGCGAGAAAATTTCGCGGGAAGGCAGCTCCAAATCATGAGTGTTTTGGGAATTGACGTGGGCACTGGAGGAACGCGCGCGGTCTTAATTGATTTGCGCGGGCGAGTGATCAGTGCCGCGACGGCCGAACATGCTCCGATGAGTTCGCCGCACATCGGTTGGGCTGAGCAATTGCCGGACGATTGGTGGAGAGCCGTTTGCCAGGCGATCAAGGAGTGCTTGGCGAAAAGCGGAACGACCGCGCAGGAAGTGTCTGCCATCGGGCTTACCGGACAGATGCACGGGCTGGTTTTGCTGGATGCACAGGACAAGGTGGTGCGGCCGGCGCTGTTGTGGTGCGATCAGCGGACCGAGGAAGAATGCCGGGAAATTACGGAGCAAGTGGGGGCGCAGCGGCTGATTGAATTGACGGCGAATCCGGCGCTGACGGGATTCACATTGCCGAAAATCTGGTGGGTACGGAAGCACGAGCCGGAACTTTGGGGACGTGTGCGGTCCTTGATGCTACCTAAAGATTACATTCGCTTCCGGTTAACGGGTGCGCGCGCGACCGATGTTGCGGATGCTTCGGGCACGCTGATGTTTGACGTGGTGCACCGGCGATGGTCGAAGCCAATGCTGGAAATTTCTCGGATCGACGAAGGCTTGCTGCCGAAAGTGTTCGAATCGCCGGAAATTAGCGGGCTTGTGCATGAGGAAGGCGCGCGCTTGGCGGGATTGCGGCCCGGGATTCCGGTGGTGGCAGGCGCGGGAGACCAGGCGGCGGGCGCGGTGGGAATGGGAATCGTCAAGCCTGGCGCGGTCAGCGCAACGATTGGCACGTCGGGCGTGGTGTTTGCGGCGACAAGCGCTCCCGTGCTGGAGCCCAAAGGACGCATTCACACGTTTTGCCATGCGATTCCGAATCGTTGGCATGTGATGGGTGTAACGCAAGGCGCGGGACTTTCCTTGCGATGGTTTCGCGATCAATTTGGCGCCGGCAAAGACGATGGGCGCGATCCGTATGACCGGCTGGTAGAGGAAGCGGCGAAGACACCGCCTGGGGCCGATGGACTCTTGTGGGCGCCTTATCTGATGGGCGAGCGCACGCCACATCTCGATCCCAATGCACGCGGAGCGTTAGTGGGAATTACGGCGCAGCACACGCGAGCGCATGTAATCCGCGCGATCCTGGAGGGGGTTGCATTCAGTTTGCGGGATACGCTGGCATTATTTCGGGAGATCGGCGTGCCGATCGAATCGATCCGCTTGAGCGGAGGCGGTGCGAGGTCCGCGCTTTGGCAACAGATTCAGGCTGATATTTATGGAATGCCGGTGGAATTGATTGAGGCGGACGAAGGAGCGGCATACGGTGCCGCGTTGCTTGCGGGAGTCGGTACGGGGAACTGGGCCACTGTGGAAACGGCGTGCGAAACCGCGGTTCGGGTTGCCAAGCGGGTGCAGCCGAACGAAAAGACCGCGCGGCTGATGGATTCGCAGTATGTAGAGTACCGAAAGTTGTATCCGGCGCTGAAGGTAATTCAGCACGGCATCGGTTAGAAGCCTCTCCCATTCGCAGAATCCAGATATGCAGGGAAGACCTCATTCACCGAAAGGTTTGAGACGGATATTTCTGTGTAATGTCTTGCGGCAGGCCGTGGTTTCGTTCAGTTTTGTTGGCTGTGGTCGCATTTGCAGGCTGCGTTTCGGCCGCTTCGGATGCGAGGATGCCGGTCGAGCAATCACTGACCAGCGAGAGGCTGCACATATCCGGCGTACGCGATGCGGGCAAAGTGAACGATTTTCTCTATCGCGGAGCGCAACCGAATGACAAGGCGCTCGAGAAACTCCAAGCGCTCGGGATCACGACGATCGTCGATCTACGCGGCGAACGTCATGGACTGATAAGAAAAGAGCAAAAACATGCGGAATCGCTGGGCATGGATTTTATCAACTTGCCGGGAAACGGCTGGTCACCACCGCCTGATCAGCAGGTCGCACAGTTTTTCTCACTGATGCAAGGGACGCCGAAGCGGCGCGTGTTCCTTCATTGCTGGTTGGGCGGGGATCGCAGCGGTGTATTCATTGCGGCTTATCGCATTGCGTTTGATGGTTGGACGCCGGAGCAAGCTATCCGAGAGATGCACGTTTTTCACTACAACTCGTTCTGGCACCCGGCAATGACGAAGTATGTGCGCGAATTTCCATCGCGGCTGGCGAGTTCGCCGGAATTGGCGTCGTTTCGGCACACGGGGGGCGGCTAGAAAAGCGGCGTGGACGAAAAGTCAAGAACGTCGCGGGCCGTCACGGACAAAGGCGATAGAAGGGCGGCGACAGATAAAGCAATCGCCTGCAGAGTCCTAAGCCCTTCTGTGTATAGCGCGGACATTGACATGACTGTAGATTTTCTGGGCGATGCGCTGGGTTCGCAGTTTTAGCAGGCAAGGAGGCAGCTGTGCCGCTAATACAGGTAGTGATGGTGCTGATCGTTGTGGGAGTTTTATTGTGGCTGATCAATCGGTTTATACCAATGCAGGGAACGATTAAATCCATTTTGAACGGCGTGGTGGTGATTGCCGTAGTTTTGTGGCTACTCAACATATTTGGGCTCTTCAATTCGTTCTCGCACATTCGCGTTGGTTCGTAGCGTGAGAAGCGGCGTTCATTAAGGCTGGGTGTAAAATCCCTGGCGAGCGCGAGCTACCCCCACTGACTTTGCCACGCGAACTTCCACGTGATGATATGTCGCCCGTTTCTGCTCGAGCGAGGGGGCGAATGAAAGTTCGTAATATGCTTGCGCGTCCGCGACACAACGCTGCAACATGGCGGTGATGTCGTTGTCGGTGGTGAGGGCCAAACCGCCGCTTTGTACGGCGAGCACTTGTAGCGCGATGTCTCCCCAGTCAGCCTGATTGGGTTTGCCGATACCTTTTTCGAAAGCCTCCCACCAGAAAGCGCGGCCGGCAAAATCGGCGCTGCCAAGGGGATCAATGCTGTAAAGAGTGATGCGCCCTTGCCGCAAGAGGTTCGAGATTCCGACTACATTGGTAAAAATCTGTTCCCTTTGCTTCTCGCTCATTTGTACCTCAACGCCAGGGCCAGACAGCAGCGGCCATCCCGGAGAAATCCAGAGAATGAATTTGCGCCCGGGACGGGAAGCTTCGTGCGTGGCGAGTTCTAGGAGAGCCTTGACAGAAACATCAAAGCGTTCCTCGGCGCTATAGAAACCGCCTGAACGGATAATGGAATGAAGGCCGATGGTATATTGATCCAGAGCGGCACCGAGTGAGTTTCCGTCGGTGGAAAAGTTATCCTGAAGCTTGATGCCGGAATCCGTGAGGAAGGCCAACGCGGTAGGGTTGGCGAGATGACCTCCATTGGCGTGGAAGAACTTTTCGATCTCGGTGCGTTCGTAAGCGATGTTCGAAAGTCCGGTGTTCACGTCATCGATGACCATGACGACTTCGACGGGAGCTTCAGTGGCAGTCACAGCGCGGAAAGAGTTGATGGGGACGGGAGTTTTATTCTCGAGGACGGTGAAGTCTTGTTGCTGGAGACCGCTGATGGGCGGGCCGGATTTCGGGGTGACGACAACATCAAGATGGACCGTATCATTTGCGGGTTGGGGCGGAGGGGTGGATTGCTGGGAGAAGGCTGCGGTCGAACAGAGAAAAACGGCGAGAAGGAAACAGCCGAGACGTGCACCGATGAACATACGTTCACCTCGCGTTCGAACGGCATTCATGAATTTGAGGTGCTTCGGAGATTTGCATACCTCAAGGCGCCTGATAGAAGGACGCGGCCCAAGGCGCACTCAGGTACAGAAGTTCTGCAATAGGCGCGGCGCGCAAGAAAGTTGCCGGGACGAAGTATAAGATAAGTTGTAAAATGGTTTTCACGTTCGGGCTCCTAGCTCAATGGTTAGAGCAATCGGCTCATAATCGATTGGTTCCCGGTTCAAGTCCGGGGGAGCCCACCAATTCTTTTACGTAAGCCAGCGGCAATTCTGTCCACCCACCCTTTGCGGACTCGGAGTGGGGCACCCAGGAAAAGAAACCGGAGCAAATACGACTGCTTGGCTATCTGTGTTGAGTCTGGCGCAGTTTGCGAAGTTCGTTTCTGTAGCCGGTGAGGAGATCGCCGACGAGGCCGCCGAGACGGCTGGCGGCTACGGTTATCAAGGCACCTTTGAGAGCGTCCACGCCTTCCGAGCTGTTCCTTTGTTTACCATTGGTGGTGTCAGCGGATGCTTGGACTGGCTTACGTTCATCCTTGGCCGACTCGGATCTGCGATATTCTCTCCGATCTTCGGCGTAGCGTCTGCGACGGCCAGACCGAGAGGGCAGGAGAGCGGAGGCGATCACACCGCCGCCGAACGCGATGGCCAGCATGGTCATCGGACGTTCCTCGAATTGGGTGCGCCAATCAAAAGCACTCTTAACTTTCTGTTCCAGCTCGTTGAAATTCTCGCCAAGATCTTCGCGGGTGCGATTAATCTGCTGTTCTATTTGATCTGTTCTTTCGCCCATTGGACATTCTCCTTCACGGTCTGAACTGTTTTTTCAGGGACGGGGTCGACTTGCTTCAGCGCGTTCCGGCCTGAAGCCACAAGAATGGCGGCGGCAATGGCCAAAACCACGCCGACGAGAAGCGCGGCCAGCCAAGGCGCGATAACGAGGGAGAGCGCGTAGACAAGTGCCAGCAGCAAGAAGCCAAAACCATAGAGCCCGATGACTACGCCGCTGGCCAGAATAGTGGCCGGTTGTTTTGCGTGCGCGGCCTTTTCCTTGATCTCCACTTGCGCCAGGCGAAATTCGTTGCGAATAATTTGCTGAAGATTGCCGACGATGTCTTGCAACACATCAGAGACAGACCGTTGAGTTTGTGGTGTAGCCATGTCGTTCGCCTGATGCTTGCTACAGGAAGGTATTACCGACGCAAGCCACGAGCGACCAAGAATCCCAAGACAGCGGCAGCGGCGAGAGATTGAACCGGATAGCGCTTGATCATCCCCTGGAGATCCTGGCCGATACTCTCAAGATCGGTTTCACGGACGTAATCCGCGGTGGCGTGAAGTTTTTCGGCGGCCAAGTGGCCAAAATCGGAAAATTGATCGGCGCCGGATTCGAGCGACGTGGCGGTCTTGTGCAGGGCTTTGGCTGTGGATTCGCGGGAATGTTCGAGCGAGCCGGCAGCTTTGCGGCCAAACTCGTCGATGGCTTCCCTTGCTTCGGAAGCTTTCTCGGCAACATTCCTCTTCATCCGCGCGCCGGTAGCAGTGGAGCCGGAAGACGGATTAGAGACGTCTGCAGCGGATTCTCTATTGTTCGCGTCCATGATGGAATCCTCCTGGATTCTTTGGTTTGCATCGCAAGGGAAATGCGAAGTTAGGCGAACGCTTGCCAGATGGTTCGCTTTAGTCGACCGTAGCGCTGCGCTACGGTCGGGGCCATACGGTAAAAAGCCTAGGAGAGCGGCGAGATAGGTGCAGAAAATCGGCGACTTATCGGGCCGAGTGCCGGCGGTATGGGACAAAACCCTGCGTGGTGGTGCGGAGTTTGTATACGGATTTGCTGGCGGTGATGTACAGAGTGGCAAAGTCCGGATCGCCCCAAGTGAGATTGGCGGGTTGCTCCGGCAGGACGATTGTGCCAAGATGAGTGCCGTTTGGATCCCACACCCAAATGCCTTCCGGACCCGTAACATAGAGATTTCCGTCGCGATCCACCTTCATGCCATCGGGAACGCCGCCCTTTTTGGGACCCGCTTCGCTCGCAAAGATGCGGCCGCTGCTGAGGGTGCCGTCGGGAAGGAAGTCGTAGACACGGATGTTTCGCTGCTCGCTGTCGTCGACGTAGAATTTCTTGCCGTCGGGAGAAAATGCCAGGCCGTTCGGTTGAGACAGATCCTTCGTGAGGAGGCGGACTTCACCTTTGGAATCGAGGCGATAGACGCCCTGGAATGGGATTTCCTGTTTGTCGCCGGCGGGCAGGTCCAAGGTCGGATCGGTGAAATAAATGGCGCCATCTGGGCCGAGGACAACATCGTTCGGACTGTTGAAGCGTTTGCCTTCGAAATGATCGGCAAGCACCTGATACTTGCCGTCAGGCGCGATGCGAATGATGGCACGGAGCACACTGGCGCAGTCGAGTAGTTTTTGATCGTAGTCGAAGGTGTTGCCGTCGGGATCGCCGAGAGAAATGAGCTCCTCCTTGTGACCGTCGGGATACACTCGATAGATTTTGTTGATTTCTTCATCGCTGACGTATACGAAACCCTTGGGATCCCACACCGGTCCTTCGGTGAAGCCAAATCCCGTTGCCAGTGTTTCCAGTTTTGCGTCATGGGCGAAGAGCTTCCAGAATTGCGGGGATTCAGCGCGTAATTCGAATTGGCGAACGGGGCCGCTCGCGTGAAGGGTGAAGCAAAACACTGCAATGAGGAACGACCCAGCGGACACAAAACCAAGAAGCAATTTAGTTCTCAATGTTATTCTTCATCCTCCGGTTGATTTTTGGCGCGATCTTTTTTTGTCGCGGTCAGGAGATAGCTGACCAGGTCGTTCAACTCCGTGGCCGTCAAAGTTTTGTCATAGTCGGAAGGCATGATGGGTTCAGGGAGAAACGTGAGTTGGGCGACGTCGGACCTGTTCAGAAAATGGAATGCCCCATCGGGGGATTGCAGCTGGATGGAGAAATTATCCTCGTTTCGAATCACACCAGAAAATTTAGTGGAATCCCGCATGTCGACGACAGCGGTTTTGTTGGCTTTGTTGGACGCTTCACTCGGCCGAAGGATGTTGGAACGAACTTCCGCGGGGGGAAGAGACGTGCCGTAGACTGAAAGGTCGCGGCCGAGAAAGCCACCAGTGCCTTGCATCATATGGCATTCCGAACAGCGGGCTTTGCCGAAAAATAAGATCTTACCATTGCGCGGGTCGCCGGGAAGCGCGGCGACCGTACCTTTACCCTGAAGAGTGCGGAGATAAGCGAGCAACTGCTTAAGTTTGGCCTCGCCGAAGGAACCAAACGGGGGCATGCCTGCGGCGGGACGGCCGGATCGCAAAATTTCCAAAATATCGGCATCGGACATCTGCACGATCTGCTGGCGGCTGGAAATATCAGGCCCGCGCTCGCCGCCTCGCCCGTCAAGGCCATGGCAGCCGGCGCAGATTGATTCGAAGAGCTGACGGCCCTCGCTGGTTGAGCCCTGAGGGTTTGCGGGGTTCTTGGGAGCGGGCGCGATTTGTGCATGATCCCTCGGCACCAGGGTTAGACTGAGCAGGCAGAGCGAAACGCCAATCGCGCAGCGACTTGGGAATTGACGGAGATGAGTTCGAAGAGCGATTGAAATCATAGATTCACCATCGTGCGGATGGCTGTCGGGATTCTGAAATACCTTATAGCGCGACCAGTGTCAACCAGTTTCTCCAGACATGGTCTTGGTTTTTCCCAACTTAAATCGATTCAAAAGTATTTCGCGCGGAGCCCGCACGGTGGTAAAGTCCAGTGCGATCCGATTTTGGAGGCTTTATGAAGGAGCCGAAATCTTTTATGTCGCGAAAATTTGCGGGGAAGGTATTGCTTGGTGCTGGACTGTTGCTGGGCGGCGTGTTGGCGGTTGCAGGGGGCCCGCTTGCGCGCGTTCGCTCGCAGGCTGCGGCCACGGATGATGCCTCCACTTTGTTAGAAGGATACCGGCACGTGGAAGTGGCGTCGGTATCCGATGCGCTAGAGCAACTGACAGGGCGCAAGATGTACATGTCGCACCGCATGAGGCCGATCTTTCCCACGAAGTTTGCGGGATTCGCCGTGACGGTCCTGCTGAAGAAGGAAGCGAACGAGGATCCCAATGCGCTGAATGGGATGCTGGCGGCAATTGATGGAGGCACGAAGGATTCGGTGTACGTGATGGTGGTGGAAGACGGAAACGATATCGCCGGAATGGGCGGATTGATGGGTACGGCTATGAATGCGCGGGAATTTGCCGGCGCAGTGATCGATGGAGGAGTTCGCGACACGGCGTATCTGAAGAAAATAGGATTTCCCGTGTATGCGATGGGAATCGTTCCTTCGACGTCGATTCACCATTATCGTTTTGGCGGGGCGAATATTCCGGTGGTTTGCGATGGAGTGGAAGTAAAGGCAGCGGATATTGTAGTGGCCGATCAGGATGGGGTTGTGGTGGTGCCACGAGGCGATGCGCCAAAGGTGCTGGCGCTGGCGCAGGATATGGATTTCAAGGAACATTCCATGTATGCGTACATCGAAAAGCTGAAATCAATTGAGGAAGCGGTGAAGAAATTTGGTCGGCTCTGATTTTTCAGTGGAAATGCCGCAGCAAGTTTCGAATACGCGGGAGAAATTGGTGATTGTGCCGCCAGGTGTGGGAGGCTGAGATTCTAGAGCGATGAGAATTGCGGCTCAATACCTGGGTGTGGCACTGCTTTGCGGATGTGCGATGGCTTCGACGGTGGCGCAAGATAATGGCAAGGCGTCTGTGTCGGTGAACGTTGATGTCGCGCCGTCGGCGCTGGCGGAGCAGCCGGTAGGGAAAAACTGGTTGTCGTACAACGGAGATTACACAGGGCGAAGGTACAGCAGTCTTGATCAGATTAATGTTGGGAATGTGGGACGGCTGCAGACGCAGTGGGTGTTCCACGCTGCCAATGCCGATAGCCTGGAAGTCACGCCGGTGGTGGTGGAAGGCCTGATGTTCGTCACGTCCGCGAATGACGCGTATGCCCTGGACGGGCAGACAGGAAGAATTGTGTGGCATTATTCGCGGCCGGTGACCGAGGGGCTGATCGATGACGCATCTGAGCACCATAATCGCGGGGTCGGTGTTTGGCACTCCCGGATTTATATGCAGACAGACAACGCGCATTTGCTGTGCCTGGACGCACGGTCCGGACATTTGCTGTGGGATGTGGCTTATACGGACGGAAACAGGAATTATGGGGCCACAAGCGCGCCGCTGATCGTGAAAGATAAAGTGTTGGTCGGCACTTCAGGTGGAGATGATGGAGTGCGCGGATTTCTAGTGGCCTATGATGCGGAAAGCGGGAAAGAGGCGTGGCGATTCTGGACGATTCCGGCACCGGGAGAGCCGGGCTCCGCAAGCTGGCCGGGCGATCTATATTTGCACGGGTGTGGCACCACATGGATGCCGGGGACGTTTGATCCAGAGCTGAACACGATTTATTGGGGTACGAGCAATCCTTGCCCTGATTTTGATGGCGATCCGAGGCCGGGAGATGATTTGTACACGGATTCGGTCCTGGCGCTTGATCCGGACAATGGAAAATTGAAATGGTATTTCCAGTTTACGCCGCACGATCTGTTCGATTATGACGCGACGGAAACTCCGGTTCTCATCGATGCGGTGTACAAGGGGAAGCCCCGCAAACTTCTTGCGGAGGCTAACCGCAACGGGTTCTTTTACGTGCTAGATCGCAGTGACGGCAAATTCCTTTCCGCTGTCCCTTTTGCTGAAAAGCTGAATTGGGCGACAGGAATCGATAAGGATGGAAGGCCCATCCGCACCAGCGTGCAGCCCAGCGCGGAGGGGATGCGGGTATGCCCCGGATTCAGCGGCGCAACGAACTGGTACGCGCCTTCATACAATCCCGAGACACACCTGTTTTATTTTCTGGCGACGGAAAATTGTAATGTGTACTTCAAGAAGGCGGAAAAGTTTGCGGAGGGCAAAGAGTTTTATTCCACCGGCGTGAAGCGTAGTCCGGGCGATGAGCGCCAGCGTGTTCTACTCGCGTACGAACTGGAAGGAGACAAGCCAGCATGGCGCTCTGTGCAGGTGGGAGCAGGCCATACTGTTGCGGGGACGATGACCACGAAAGGCGGATTGGTCTTCTTTGGCGACGCCGCGCAATCTTTCGAAGCGGTGGATGCGCGTAACGGGGCGCCGCTGTGGCATTTCAATACCGGCCAAAATCTTCACGCGTCGCCCATGTCGTATGCGATTCATGGGACGCAATTCGTTGCAATCGCAGCGGGGAGCGACGTTTTCAGTTTTGCATTGCCATGAGGACAGAATTCGTTCAATTCAAACATAAGGAGAAATCAAATGTTTTCGAATCTCAGTTCGCGCCGGGGCTTTGCGGCCCGGCTTGCTTCGTTGTTCACAGGAGTCGGGGCGGTGAGCTTGCTTTCGAATGCGACTCCCGCGGCGGCACAAGCGCCCAGCGGTGTTCAGAAGCTCGATTACGAGGGCAAGACTGCGGGAAACGGTTTTATCACCCCGCTGATCATTCATAACGGCACCATATACATCGCCGGGCAGGGCGCTCATTCGCACGATCCGAGTGATTTCCCGATGGATATCGAAATACATACGAAGAAAGTAATGGAAAACGTGAAGACGCTGGTGGAGCGTGGCGGCGGCACGATGGACAGCATTCTGCAGCTTACGGTCTTCCTGGCGGATATCGATTTCTATGAAGGCATGAACAACGTCTTCAAAACATACTTCCCGAATGGGGGCCCGGCACGAACGACGGTGGCGGTTGCTGCTCTGCCGGGGAAATCTCTCGTTGAGATTAATTGCACTGCCGCGGTTGTGAAGAAGTAACGGAAGTCAGGGCAATGGAGAACAACGATGGGACTTAATCTGAAATGGACGCGCCGATCCTTCATGGGCAGCCTTGGTGCACTTACGGCAGCTATGGCGAATCCCAGGAAGTTGCTCTCCTTTCCCCCTGCGCAGCCGGAAACAAAGATCACGGGTTTCGGTTCTACTGGAAATGTGTACGAGGAGCTCGGGGTCACGACCGTGATTAACGGCCAAGGGACGATGACCTATCTCGGCGGCTCGCTGATGCGTCCAGAAGTCGAGGAGGTGATGGCGCTGGCCGGGAAACATTTCGTGAGCATCGCCGATCTGGAGGTAGCTGCGGGAAAACGCATTACGGAAATGTTGAAGCTTCCCGCGGGGTATTCGGCGATTGTGACTTCCGGCGCGGCGGCGGCGATCGAATCCGGGCTTGCAGGCATTCTCACCGGAGATAATTCGAAGTTCATCCAACAAATTCCGGATCTTACGGGAATGAAATCGGAAGTGATCATCCAGAAAACGCACCGGAACCCGTTTGACCACCAACTGCGCAACACGGGGTCGAAATTGATTGTGATCGAAACGCGAGAGGAACTGCGTAAGGCTGTGAATCCCAATACCGCGATGATGCATTTTTCCAATTTTGCGAATGCCGATGGGCAGATCAAGGTGGATGAATGGGTGAAGCTGGCGAAGGAATCGAATATTCCCACGTTTATTGACGCGGCGGCGGACACGCCTCCGGTTTCTCACTTGTGGGATTACGCGAATATGGGATACGACCTGATCGCGTTCAGCGGAGGAAAAGCGATGCGGGGTCCGCAATGCGCGGGGCTGCTGCTCGGCCGCAACGATCTCGTCGGCTACGCGTTGCTGAATAATAGCCCTCACGAGGATACCATTGGCCGCAGCCAGAAGGTGGGCAAGGAAGAAATCGTGGGGATGGTCAAGGCGCTGGAGGTTTACCTCAACGAGGATCACGAAGCGCTCAGCAAGGAATGGCAAGGGCGGCTGGAGCTTATTTCCACCAAGGTGAGTACTCTGCCGACTGTGGCCACGTCTTATTTTGTGCCTGACGTGGCCAATCGCGTTCCGCACATGGAAATTAAGTGGGATCCGCAGCGTATCAAAATCACGGCGGATGGTGTTGAGACTGCTTTGCGAAAAGGGACACCATCGATCGTGCTTACCACGGGAGAACGCGGGGGAACGTTGTCAATGAATTCGTTCATGCTGCAACCTGGGGAGGACAAAATCATTGCCGACAAGCTGTATGAAGTTCTGAAAGCGCATTCGGCATGAGATCGGCGGATGCAGAGTCTGCTCAGGGGAGCATCCATGTCTGAGCCGGGACCGAGCAATGTGCGCTGGTTCCTGGTTTTCTGGCTATTTGTATTGAGCGCGGTCTCGTTTCTGGATCGCGTGAACATATCGGTTGCGGCCAGCGCGATTGCGTCGGAATACCGCTTGAGCGACGTGCAGTTGGGATGGGTGTTCAGCGCCTTCCTTTGGGGCTATGCGATTTTCCAGACCTTCGGAGGATGGCTGGCGGACAGACTGGGGCCGCGCCGAGTTTTGACGGCCGGGGTTGTGTGGTGGGGGATTTTCACGGCCCTGACGGCGGCAGTTTCGCCCGGGCTGACCGGCGCGGTTTTCTTTTTTGTGACCGTGCGCTTCCTGCTGGGCGCAGGCGAAGCAATCATCTATCCCGCTTCGAACCAATTTGTTTCGCGATGGATTCCGACGCAGGAGCGGGGATTCGCGAACGGCTTGATCTTCGCGGGGGTAGGTGCGGGTGCGGGATCGGCTCCGGCGATCGTGACCTATATCATGGTGCACTACGGCTGGCGCTGGTCATTTTGGCTGAGTGCATTACTGGGCTTGCTGGCGGGAGTGGTGTGGTATCTGACAGCCAGGGACAAGCCGGAAGAACACCCTAGGGTTTCGCCCGGCGAGCTGCAACATATCGAGAGCGGAAGAACAGCCAGCACCCCCGGCGCAGCGGGCGGAGATTCCAAGGCCAGCGCTGTTCCCTGGAGCGTGATTCTGAAGAGCAAGGAAGTCTGGCTGGTTACCCTGAGCTATTTTTGCTTCGGGTATGTCGCGTGGATTTTCTTCAGTTGGTTTCACCGGTACCTTTTTAAGGTGCGAGGGCTTGATCTGAAATCGAGCGCGTTTTACAGCACATTGCCACCGCTGGCAATGGTTGCCTGCAGCTTGCTCGGTGGCGTTATTAACGACAGGCTGACGAAAGCATACGGAAAGAGGGTGGGGCGCTGCGGGATTGCGGCGTTCGCTTTGATCCTGACAGCGGTTCTGTTGGTGTTGGGATCCCAAGCGGCGAGCGCGGAACTGGCCAGTATGGTACTTGCGGGTGGGGCGGGGGCGCTGTATCTGTCGCAGAGCAGCTACTGGTCCGTCACCGCTGACATCGCCGGAGCGCGGGCTGGGTCCACGTCCGGATTTATGAATATGGGAGCGCAGCTGGGAGGCGGGGTGACCGCGATTCTCACGCCGGTGATTGCGAGCCATCTGGGTTGGACTTATCCATTTCTGTTTGCTGCGGTGCTGAGTGCTCTGGGCGCGGTGGCGTGGCTGGCCGTGAACCCACAGAGAACGTTGGAACGCGTTGCGCAAGCTCCCTCGTGACTTCGAGCTCTGCCGAATGCGAAATAAAATTGTTATTCTGAAATTTCAGGAGCCCAGCGGTGAACATCGAAAACGCAATCAGCAAAATCCATGAGATCGGCATTGTGCCGGTTATTCGCGCCGCGAATCTAGACGAGGCGCGCCGGGCCGTCGAGGCGATCTGCACCGGGGGCATACCGGTTATCGAAATCACCATGACGGTGCCGAACGCACCGGCGATGATTCAAGAATTGGTGAAGCATTACGGGACAAGCGTGTTGACGGGCGCTGGGACCGTTACCACAGCGAAGCAAGCCGAGATTTGCCTGGACGCAGGTGCACAATTCCTGGTCAGCCCCGGGCTGTCGGTTCCTGTGCTGCAGACCGCCGCGGCACGGGGCATTCTGGCCATTCCGGGAGCATTGACCCCAACGGAAGTCATGGCTGCTCTGGAAGCGGGAGCGCAGCTCATCAAGATTTTCCCCTGCGGCAGTGCCGGTGGCCCGAAGCACATCAAGGCTCTGAAGGCGCCCTTTCCGGAAACGCGGCTGATTCCGACCGGTGGGGTAAATGTGCATAATGCGGCGGAGTATTTGGCGGCAGGTTCCTTCGCGCTGGGGGTGGGCGCGGACCTGGTGGACCTGGCCGCAATTCGGCGGAATGAGCCAGGGAAGATTGTTGATATGGCGAAAATCTTGGTTGATAGCGTGCGACTGGCGCGCGTAAGTAAGTCCTAGAACGTCTAGTATCGAATCGTCGAATCTCCTATTTTAGGGCGGTGACCGGTTATCGTTGCTTGTTCATGGACGTAACAAAGACAGCAGTCTGTCGCGCGAGCATCCTTCAGTAACCCATCCATTTACAGTTACTTATGGAGGTTTCGAGGGCACGAAATGCCCAAATCGTTAACCGATACCGTTACGGTACACCCGCTGTTTCACTTCATGACACCCCCGTAATAGTACTGCAAGCTTTTCCCAAGGGTTCTGTTGTCGGGTCAGGAGCCCGAACGGAGGTTTACGAATCTCGATGCAAACCAATGACGTGCGTTTCATCCGGAATCGGGAAGTGGTTTCACGAAAGATCGAAGGGGAGTTGATCATCGTGCCCATTCGCAGTGGAGTGGGCGACCTGAATTCCCTGTACACGCTTAACTCAGTTGGATCGGTGCTGTGGGATTTCATGACCGAGGGACACACGGTTGGGGAAATGGTCCAGCGGGTATGCGACGAATTTGAAGTGACGAAGAGCCAGGCGGAACAGGACATCGAAATGTTTCTTGATTCCTTGCTCGAGGAAAAACTGGTCTTGTCTGTGGCTTGACAGGTTCGGAGAAAGAGAAAGACAGGTAAGCATTGCTAGAGATTGCGACATACGGTGATTTCTCGAGCTTGATCCATAAGCGCCAGAAGGGCCGGCGGATTCCGGCGGAGGTGTCGATTGAGGTAACGCACCGCTGCCCGCTCGAGTGTCAGCATTGCTACAACAACCTGCCGATGAGCGACAACAACGCGCGCAAGCAGGAACTGACGCTGGAAGAACACGTACGGCTTTTGGACGAACTGGTTGCGATGAATTGCCTTTGGATTCTCTATACCGGCGGAGAGATTTTTGCGCGCAAAGACTTTCTGGATATTTACACGGAGGCGAAAAAGCGTGGGTTCATCATCACGCTGTTCACGAATGGGACTTTGATCACGCCTCGAATCGCCGACTACTTGGTGGAATACAGGCCGTTCGGGATCGAAATTACGTTGTATGGCGCCACACGCGAAACCTATGAGGCGCTCACGCAGATCCCCGGTTCGTTCGACCGGTGCATGAGGGGAATCCGCCTGTTGAAAGAACGGAATCTGCCCCTGACGCTCAAGACGGTTCCCACCAATATCAACTACCACGAAGTGTATGAGATGAAGCGGTTCGCCGAAGAAGAGATCGGGGTCGAGTTTAAATACGACGCCGCTATCAATCCACGGACGGACTGCTCGCAAAGCCCGCTGGGGGTACGTCTGAGCCCAGAACGGGCGGTCACCCTCGACTTTCTTGACCCGGCTCGCAAAGCCGAGCATCGCAAACTCGTGATGGAAGAGTTGGCGGAACAGCCACGCGCGTTAGGAGAGCAAAGGTACCTGTGTGGCGGCGGAGAGCGGGGATGCGCCGTCGATCCGAAGGGCGAACTCACGATTTGCCTGATTTCTCATCAAGATGGCTACAACATCCGCGAGGGGAGTTTCACAGAAGGATGGTCGGGCAAACTGCTGGAAATACGAAAGACCAAACGCCATCGCGAGACCATTTGCACGCAATGTCGGATTCATTCGCTCTGCAATATGTGTCCTGCCACAGCGGAACTGGAAACAGGCGACGCGGAAACACCGGTCCCGTTCCTCTGCGAAGTCGCACACCTGCGCGCGTTCGCGCTCGGCGTGGAAGTGCCCGAACACGGCAACTGTCCGTGCTGTGCCGGAGGACTGCAACACACGTCACTGATCGAAGCAGCAAACCGCTTGCAACAGATTTCACCGAATTTCGCCCAAACCATGCCGATACGTGGAAGCAGCTCTCTTCTGCCAGTTCTACCAGTTTTGCAAGCCGAAAGAGGTTGCTCCGAAAAGAAATGTTCGGCCTGCGGAGATCACTAAGGTCTGGGATCCGGAAAGATGGATATGGGAACGGAAAACAACAAGGAACAGCAGGGGGGCGGCAAACCAGAGTATCAGCCGCCGTCGGTGGTACGCATTCATTTGCGTCCAGAAGAAGCTGTATTGGGCCATTGCAAAACCTCCAGCGCTAGGGGACCGATTGGGTCTTCTTGCAGGCTTTCGTCATGTCCAACTCTGGGATCGTGAATCCGGGAGATGCAAGTTTCGATGTCGGCCACTAGCTCAAATTTTTTGCGAAACGCGAGCCGCTTCGCCGTGGGAATCGGTGGATTGTCGATTGGAGCGTGGTGCGAAAAAGGAATGCCCGTCGGCATCGACCCGGAACACCAGCCCTTTCTGTGCGCGGCCCCAGCGGATGCCGCCTGTGACATCGAATTGGACGTTTACTGGTCGCCACAGTTCGAACTTCCGAAATCGACACCGGCATTTGTCTCCGGAGGACTGTGGTCGGCGTATACGCACTCTACGGGAACGAAGTTTTATTTTTGCAGCTCGACGCTCGGAGCGATGCCATACAAGGCTGCCTGGTTCGACGAGAATTTTGAACGCGGCCACATTGTTCTGAACCGTTCCTGCTTTGTTGGCGATGACTCGGTCCTTCCGCTGGAGTATCCCATCGACGAACTGGTGATGATGCATCGGCTGGCTCTGGGCGAAGGAGTGGAAGTGCATGCCCTTGGTCTGGCGGATCATGATGGAGCGGGATATCTGTTTCTGGGGCATTCGGGCGCAGGGAAAAGCACGACGGCACGGCTTTGGATGGAACAGCCCGGCGTGCAGCTGCTGAGCGACGACCGTATCATTCTTCGAAAGCACGGCGGAAAATTCTGGATGTATGGAACGCCGTGGCATGGCGATGCCGGGGTTGCTTCCGCGGGCCGTGCTCCGCTTTCCGCCGTATTTCTGCTGGACCAGGCGCCGACCAACGAACTTGCGCCGATCACGACTTCGAAGGCCGCCGCGGAACTGTTCGCGCGCGCGTTTGTCCCTCATTACCTGAAAAGCGGAATCCATTTCACATTGGATTTTCTGGACCAGATCACTCGCTCCGTGCCCTGTTCCATCCTGCGCTTCACGCCAACACAAGGCGCAGTGGAGGCGGTTCGATATGCGCGTGTCTGAGGTGCGGGTTCGCCGCGATTCCCGATTATTCGAAGAGCTTTGCGCGGAAGTGCTGCGGCGCGGAAACGCTGTGCAGTTTCGAGTGAATGGCCAGAGCATGACGCCCAACCTGTTGGACGGTGACGACGTGCTGGTTGCGCCGGCGAGTGTGGCGGAATTACGCCGTGGGGACGTAGTGCTTGCGGAAAATCCCGACGGCCTGCGTGTACACAGAATCGATTCGCTGGATGTGAGTTTGGGAACCGCCACGTTGCGCAGTGACACGGGGCTGGCAATCGATCCGCCTGCGTCGCGAGTGTTTGGAAGAGTTGTGGTGCGGCGACATGGGTCTGAAGAGCAACGTTTCACCGTAGCGCGGACACGCTTGGTTCATCCTGTGCGGGCGCTGGCCCGGCGAGTGAGCGCGGCGGCGAAGTTGCGGTTGAAGCGCCTAGGGCTGCTTACGGGAATTATAGCGCTTGCACTGGCAGGCTCCTTGTTTGTTGCTCCCGCAGTTCACGCGCAAAACGCGAATCTTGGAATCACCTCTTACACGGCTACGCCTACACCTGTGCCGCCCGGGGCATACATCACGTACGCGATTTCGGTTAACAACGCTGGCCCAAACACTGCCATCAGGCCCGTCGTTACCACCAGCACTCCGGCCAACACGACTTTTTTTTCTGCCACGCTGGTTAGTAACACTGGCGGAGGCACCTGGACACCGGCGTCTCCCGCCATGGGTGGGACTGGAACGATTACGTTTACACGCTCGGCAAATATGCCGAATGGCAGCACGGCTACATTTTCGGTCGTTGTCCTGGTGACAGGAGCCGCTCCGAACGGCGCTCAGGGCGACACAGTTAAGATTGCCTCCACTACGAACGATCCTACGCCTGGAAACAACACCGCAACCGTGTCGGTTACGGTGTCGGCAGCGGATCTTTCGGTGACGCAAAGTGCGGCGCCGAACCCTGTGGTTTCTGGCGGCGACATAACTTACACGGAGAGCGTGACGAATAACGGCACGACTTCGTCGTACGGGGCGACCTTGACGCAGAGCACCCCGACGAATACGACGTTTGTGTCGGTGACACCTGCGACCGGGTGGACGTGCCCGACCACACCAGCGGCGGGCGGGACCGGAACGATTACCTGCACGGCGGGCGCAGCCATTGCGTCGGGAACCACGAGCACCGCATTTTCGATTGTTGTGGCCGTCAATACCGCGACGGCTGCGGGCACAAATATTACGAACATCTCGACGGTCAGCGAAACGGGTACAGATCCCACGCCCGGGAACAATACGGCTAGCACGACGGTGGCCGTGGTGCCTACGGACCTTTCGTTGACGCAAACCGCTTTGCCCGCTGTGGTTGCGCCAAGCACGAATTATACATATTCCGAAATTGTCGGTAATAACGGTCCGACATATGCAGGCACCGGAACGATCACCATTTCGACGCAAACTCCGACTGGCGCGACCTATCAGTCTTATGCAGGGACGAATTGGACATGCACGACTCCTGCAGTGGGCGGCAGCGGCTCCATTCTGTGCACATACAATGCAGCGCTGGCTAATGGCGTAACGGCCAGTACGCTTACGTTGACGATGCAGGTTGCCGCGGCTACGACGTTCGGCACGGTCATTCAAAATTCCGCTACCGTTGCCGATACGGTATTCACAGACCCGTACCCGTCCAACAATACCAGCACAAGTTCTATCACCGTGGAGCCGGCCGGCTCAGCCGATCTGGCGCTCACACAGACTGTTTCTCCGGACACGGTTGCCGCGGGCACGAACTACGTCTACACGGAAACAGTCACCGACAACGGCCCAACCGCCGCAACGACTGGGACAATCTCCCTTTCGACGCAAACTCCGCCGAACACAACGTATCAAGCTTCTGCCGGAACCAATTGGACCTGCACCACCCCCGCCGTGGGGGCCACCGGAAACATCGTTTGCACGTACAACGCTGCGCTGGCAGTCAGCGGCACTGCGAGCGCGTTGACCATCACCGTCGAAGTGAATGCCGGGACCGCGTCCGGGACGGTGATTCAGAACTCCGCCACAGTTGCGAATTCAGCGCTGACGGACCCGATTTCGTCCAACAACACCAGCACAACCACGGTCACGGTTGAAGCCGCGGGTACTGCCGATCTTCAGCTCACGCAAGTGGCTTCGGCCTCCGCTGTCGCCGCAGGGGACAATTACGTTTACACCGAAACGGTGATCGATAACGGCCCAACGGCCGCCGCGACCGGGACCATCACCGTTTATTTGCAAACGCCCGCGAACACGAACTTTCAAGATGATGCGGGAACAAATTGGACCTGTACCGCTCCAGCCGTTGCAGGCAGCGGACCCGTTATTTGCACATACAACGCCGTGCTGGCCAGCGGCGCGACTGCCAGTGCCCTGACGGTCACCTTTCAGGTGACCAGCGGAACTGCAGCAGGCACAACGATTCAATCGTCCGCGACGGTTACGAATTCCACGCTCGTCGATCCTATTCCGGCGAACAACACCAGCATTACGTCCATCGTTGTTGAGCCTACGACCAGCTCAGACCTGGGTCTGTCGATGTCTGTCACGCCTACGCCTGTGTTCATCTCTTCGAATCTCACATACACCATCCAAGTTCAGAACCTTGGACAACTGAACGCGCCGGTTACGTCAAACGTTCTGACGGACACGCTGCCTGCCAGCGTTACGTTTGTATCCGTTAGCGCTTCCTCAGCATGGTCCTGCACGGGCACGACGACCGTTTCCTGCTCCATAACGACGCCGATGGCGATGGGCGCGACTGCCTCGATCGCGATTACCGTGACAGTTCCTACCACGGCGAGTACTCTCACGAACACCGCGACGGTCTCTCTTTCTGGCGATCCAAATTCCGCGAACAACTCGGCGACCGCTTACACCGTTGTTCAGCCACTGATCTGCGCTACACCAGGGAAGGACGGTGCCGGAGGCACATTGACCGGCGTGGTGAACGCGTACTATCCGCCCTCGACAGCCGGGACTCTGGCCGTCGGAGCCACTTCCGTGGCTCTGAGTGCCGCGGCGGCAGGCGGCGCTCAAAAAGCGATTGCCGTTGGCGATCTTCTGCTGATCATCCAGATGCAAGCGGCGGCGATTAACAGCACGAACACGAGTTCTTATGGCGATGGCTTGCCCGGCGACCCAGCGTCGGGTTCCACCAACCTGGGTAGCAGCGGGTATTTTGAATTTGCCACGGCGACCAGCGCGGTGCCCGTGACGGGCGGTACGTTGACATTCACTGGGTCTGGCGCGAATGGCGGACTGCTCAACGCCTACGTTTTGAACGCGTACTCGGCGACACAGGGACAACAGACCTATCAGGTGATTCGTGTTCCTCAATACACGTCGGCAACGCTGAGTTCCGGGCTTGTGCCGCTGGTGTGGAATGGATCTATCGGCGGCGTGCTGGCGATTGACGTGTCTTCGCAGCTCACCCTCGGTGGGACGGTCGCCGCGGATGCGCTGGGCTTTCGTGGCGGCGGCGGGAGGATCCTTGCAGGTGGCACTGGGGCCAGCACCGATTACGTAACGTTGTCCACCGACGCTACGAACGGATCGAAGGGTGAGGGGATTGCGGGCACGCCTCGCTACCTTGCGCCGGCGACCGTCACAACGACTACGACCGCTACAGATACCACTGTGGAAGGATTTCCTAACGGGAGCTATGCCCGTGGCGCACCGGGCAACGGGGGTGGCGGCGGTACCGATGGCAACCCACCCGCCAACAATTACAATTCCGGTGGCGGCGCAGGCGCCAACGGTGGCGCCGGCGGACTTGGCGGCTATGGCTGGAACAGTTTTACGGCGCTCAACTCGACTGATGGCGGCTTCGGCGGCGCAGCATTCCCTGCATCAACAAGCGCTCTGGTCATGGGCGGTGCGGGCGGTGCGGGCACGACCAACGATGGATCCTATTACATCACGGGCACGAATCACGGCGCGGATTGTGGCTCGACTTGCACCGGAATTTATAGCAGCGGCGGCGCAGGCGGCGGTATCGTCATCGTGCACACGGGCTCCGTGGTCGGCACCGGAACGATAACGTCGAACGGCCAAGCGACTCTGAGCACGGACAACGACAGCACCGGTGGCGGCGGAGCCGGTGGATCTATTCTCTTCTTCGCCAACAGCGGCACCCTGAGCGGGCTCACGGTCAGCGCCGACGGTGGATCGGCAGGAAATGCGTGGCCGGAAGAAGCCCCCGGTGGTTTTCCGGGCCAGCGTCACGGCCCCGGTGGTGGTGGCGGTGGCGGCGTCGTTCTTTTGTCGGGTACGCCTACAGCGAGCAGCGTTTCCGGTGGCAGCAACGGATACACCGATACGGTACAAGACTCCTATGGCGCAACGCCCGGTCAACCGGGTTTTATCCTGACGACAAACGTAATCACGGAGACACCTGGAACACAAGCCGGCGCTTACTGTGCGGGAGCCGATCTGGCGGTCACGAATTCCGGAGCTCCGCAGGTAGTCGCGCCGGGCGGAAACATCACATACACGCAAACCGTAACGAACAACGGCCCTCTTGATGCGGTCAACGTAATCTTCAGCGAAGGCATACCTGCGAACACAGTCTTTGAGTCCATCAATAACGTTGCAGGATGGACTTGCGCTACGCCCGCTGTGGGGGGAACCGGAACAATATCCTGTACGAACCCGGATTTCGCCAATGGGGGAAAGGTCAGCTTCACCGTGGTGGTGCAAGTCGGAAGTGGTACAACCAGCGGAACGCAAATCGTTGATGTCGACAACGTTACTTCCGGCACTAACGATCCGAACCTAGGTAATAACACCGCGACCGTCATCACAACGGTTGGCACCGCGACGCAAGCGGATCTGGCTGTAGGCAATACGGTCTCGTCGCCGACGGTCCTTGCTGGCTCTAATTTCACAATGACGGCGGTGGTGACCAACAATGGTCCCGCGACGGCCTCCGGTTTGGTGTTCACGGAAAACACGGCGAGCAATAGCGCCGCCACGGTGAACGCTACATTCGTTTCGCTGGTGGTACCGAGCGGGTGGGCTTGCAGCACTCCTACCACTGGTGGGACCGGCACGATCACCTGCACCATCGCGTCTTTGGCGTTGGGCGGCACTGCCACCTTCCCGATCGTCATGAATGTGCCATCTGGTGCGGCGTCTGGAGCCGTTCTTTTGGGCACCGCCAACATCGCTTCGTCCACACCCGACCCGAACGCAGGAAATAATGCGGCGACAGCAACGACGACCGTAGCTACGACAGGCCAGGCTGATCTTGCAGTGGCGAGTGCGGGATTGCCAAATCCGGTGACCCCCGGCAACAACATCACCTATACGCAATCTATCACCAACAATGGGCCGACGGCCATCACCGCCTCTGGAACTACCACTGTTACGTTTACCGACGCTATCCCGGCAAACACAACGCTGGGAGCCGCGTTCACTGCGCCCGCGGGATGGACGTGCAACACGATTGCAGTCGGTGCCACCGGCACCCTGACTTGCACTTTGAATTCGGGCCAGACGCTGGCGGTCGGAGCGGTCGTGAATTTCCCGCTGGTGGTGAAAGTGAATGCCGCCACAGTGCCCAGCGCCACGATCACGAATTCTCCAAACATTTCGAGTTCGGTGAGCGACCCGAATACGGCGAATAATACAACGACGGTTACAACGCCGGTCGCATCTCCAACGCAAGCGGGCGTTAGCATCCTGAAGACGGCTGCGCCAGAACCAGTGAACGTAGGAACAAATCTGGCGTACACGCTGACGATCAAGAATACCGGGCCTGCGGTTGCGCAAAACGTTGTGGTGAATGATCCGTTGCCAGCGCAGGTAACGTACACCTCATCGTTGACCACGGCCGGCACGTGCAGCTACTCGGCGGCCACAACCACGGTGAATTGCAGTCTGGGAAGCCTCGGGGTGGGAAGCACGGCGGTGGTTACAATCAATGTAACCGCTGCCACTTACAGTTCGTTTACGCTTTCGACGAATACGGCGACGGTGAGTTCTTCTACGTCCGATCCGAACCCGGGCAACAACACATCCACTTCGATCTCTACGATCCAGGCGTCCACCGCTGTGGATGTTTCCTCGTTCAATGCTTATGCGCTGCCCGACGGCACGGTGCGGCTGGTGTGGCATACGCAGGAAGAGTCTCGGAATCTTGGATTCCACATGTATCGGGAAGACGGACTAGGTCGCCATCGCGTGGACTCTGCGTTGATCGCCGGATCTGCATTGATCTTGCGCGGTTCAAGACCGCAGCACGCAGCCAAAACCTACGCGGCGATTGATTTTCAGCCAGCTCCTAACGCGGTCTACTACCTGGAAGATGTGGACGTTAATGGCACGCGAACGCTGCACGGCCCGGTTTACACGGAAGTGGCTTCGACCGAGCAAATGCAGGCGCAAGGTATGCCGGCGACGCAGGTTTCTCCTTCGCTCTCTAAGTTGTATGCGAGCGCGAGTCCGAGCGCGGTGAGCGGTGCGGCCCATGCAGCGTTTCGATTGCCACAACCGGTGCAACCCCGGCCCGTACGGCCAGTGGTCCCGACGGGGATACGGTTGTTTAACGCGGCGGATCATGCGGCGGTTAAAATTTCCGTGGACCAGGAGGGCTGGTATCACATTCCGTTTTCGCAATTGTTCTCTGCGGGTCTGAGTCCAACGACCCAACTGAGTTCGCTGCATCTTTATGCGGAAGGAGTGGAGCAGCCAATCCTGCTGATGGGCCACACCTCGGGGACGCCGTCGGCGACTGATGCGATCGAGTTTTATGGCACAGGGATTGATACGCCGTTCTCCGGAGATCGGGTTTACTGGCTGGTGGCCGAAGGTTTCGGTGGCAAGCGCATTCTCAGCGCTTCCGGGACCCTTTCCGGGACTCTTGGCGGCGAGAGTTTCCCGTACACGGTCATCCTGCAAGACCGCACTGTTTATTTCACAGCGTTGCTCAATGGCGAGAATAACGACAACTTCTTTGGGGCGGTTGTTACTTCCGAGCCCGTAGACCAGACGCTGAATGTCGTCCACCGGGACACGACTTCCTCGCAGCCTCTGATTTTGACACTTGCGCTTCAAGGTGTAACGGACGCGCAACAACACGCTGTGACTGTGCAATTCAACGGCTCTACAGTGGGCACGCTGAATTTCTTCGGTCAGATCCTTGACTCGCAATCCTTCCCGGTCGATCCATCGTTGGTGGTCGATGGGATCAACACGGTTACGCTCACGGCTCTCGACGGAGACAACGACGTCAGCGCAGTGCAATCGATCCAGTTGCAGTATATGCACACATACGCGGCGGATTCGGATTGGCTGAAAGCCACAGCCGCTTCCGGCACGGATGTACATATTTCCGGCTTTTCCAATTCTCAGGTTCGCGTTTTTGACATCACGAATCCGCTAAACATCTTTGAGCTGAACGCCAAGGTTACGGCGGAATCGAATTCTTACGGCGTCAACGCGGCGCTGCCGGCTTCCGGAAGTGGCGGGCGCACACTGCTGGCGCTGGCGGCGGATACGCTGTCTTCTCCCGTGGCCATCGTGCCGCACACGCCGACGTTACTCGATCAGGAGCGCTCGGGCGCGGATATCGTGATGATCACATATCCGGATTTCGTGTCGCACCTGACACCGCTCGTGAACCTGCGGGAATCGCAGGGGCATACCGTGCAGGTTGTTACTACCGACCAGATATTTGACGACTACAACTACGGGGAACGCAGCCCATTCGCGCTGCGCAGCTTCTTGCAGAACGCTGTGGGCCGGTGGCAGCGAAAACCGCAAGCGGTGCTGTTGGTTGGAGACGCGTCTATGGATCCCAGGAATTATCTGGGCTTTGGGGACTTTGACTTTGTTCCCACGCGGATTATCGAGACCGCGGCAATGAAGACGGCTTCCGATGACTGGTTCACGGACTTTGTGCAAAACGGTTACGCCACGATCGCAACGGGGCGCTTGCCGTCACGCACGGCTTCCGACGTGGATCTTATGGTTTCGAAGATCGTGGGATATGAGCAGGGCACATACGCAGGCTCTTGGAATTCGCAGGTGGTCCTCATCGCAGACCAAAACGTTGACACGAACTTTACTTCGGCGGCGACTTCGGCAGCATCCGCGCTGCCTTCCTCGCTCCAGACATCGCAGATCCTTGCGGACGGGATTGACCCCTCGACGGTCCACACCGAGATTCTTGAGGCCCTCAACAAGGGTGCCTTGCTCGTGGATTACAGCGGGCACGGGGCGGAACAACAGTGGTCGTTTGTCGACCTGTTCGACAACACCGATGTGGCAATGCTGTCGAATGGCGGACGGCTGCCGGTGTATCTGCTGATCGATTGTCTGAACGGACTTTTCCAAGACGTTTACGCCCAGAGCCTGGCGAAGGCCTTAATCCTTGCTCCGAATGGCGGCGCGGTTGCGGTATGGGCTTCTTCTGGATTCACGAATGAGCCACCGCAGGATTCCATGAACCTTGCGTTGTTGCAGCAACTTGCTGCGTATCCCAGCGATCCTTTGGGGCTTTTGATCCTGCACGCCAAAAACGTGACAACGGACAACGATGTCCGGCGCACCTGGGTCTTGTTGGGAGATCCGAGCATGAGGTTACATTTCGGAGTTTCTGGTTCTGCGACGGCGGCTGCAAGGAAAGTTTCGGCCCCATCCACACGGGGGATTGTGGTGAACAAGTGTCTGAACGAGATCACTTGTGGCAAGGAGAAATGATGAACAGGGAAATGGCTCGCGCGCTGTTTGCGGTGACATTGGCGGTGTTCGCGTGCAAGACGACGATCGCGCAGACAGCGCAGCAGACGGCCGCGTTGGGACTGGTGGCAAAGAACTCCGGAGGAAAGATCGGAGACGCAGCGGCAGCGGAAGGATCATCGATTTATTCCGGCGACTACCTTTCCACCTCGGACGATGGATCGCTGCTGGTGCGCATCGGGGCGCTTTCACTGGAATTGCAAGGTTCCACAGGCGCGCACATTTATCGCGCTCCGTATGGCGCAGTAGTGGAACTGAACAGGGGAACGGTGGTCTATACGACGCCGGGCAATGGACAGAATCTGGTGATCGTCGCGTCCGACGTGCGAGTAACACCGGTTATCACGAGTTCGGATCTTGGGCGAGTCACCGAGGATGATCCCTGCAATGTGACGGTGTATAGCGAGAGGGGACAAGTGAACGTTCAAGTGGGTTCGGAAAATAAATTGATCGACCCAAATAAGGCTTACCGAGTACGCGCCGAAAATGAAATTACCTATCGCAAGTATCTTTCACCAGACGCAGACGATTACCACAAATATCATGAGCATAGTCCGTGCGCGCCGGTCGAAATGGCCCATGGGCATGCTCCAGTCGCCCCTGGCCAAAGCCGGTTCCTATTGGTGACGGCAGTTTTGCTGGGGACGGGCGCGGGCATTGGCATCTGGAAGGCGCTGGAGAGCCCAGACCGGCCTTGAATTTGTTTTCGCGATTTTGGTTTAAATAAAAGAACAGGTGCCTCAACCAGCCGAGCCACCTGTTCTTTTGGTCGGAATAAACGTTTGTCTTGGCAGCCGCGACCGAAGACAGAGGGATTCTCACTCTGCGAACTTAGTTCGGAATGACGGTTGTGTTGGTGATGCGAATATCAGAAATGGCCGGCCTTGGGAGGCGGTCCGGATCAGCTGTGGCCGCCCGTGAGTTCGCGGACGATGGAGCCGACAAAATTTCTGGCGTCGCCGAATAGCATCAGGGTCTTGTCCAAGTAATAGAGAGGGTTGTCGATTCCCGCGAAACCAGCGGCCATGCTGCGCTTGATGACCATGACCGTGTGAGCCTTGTCTACGTCGAGAATGGGCATGCCGTAGATGGGGCTGCTTTTGTCCTCACGGGCCGCGGGATTGGTTACGTCATTTGCTCCGATGATGAGGGCAACGTCGGTCTGAGGGAAATCCCCGTTGATGTCGTCCATCTCCAAGAGCTTGTCGTAGGGAATATCGGCTTCGGCCAACAGGACGTTCATATGACCGGGCATGCGACCGGCGACGGGGTGAATGCCGAACTTCACATCGATTCCTTTTTTGGTGAGGGCGTCGTAAAGTTCGCGCACCTTGTGCTGCGCTTGCGCGACGGCCATACCGTATCCCGGGACGATCACCACTTTGCTGGCTGCGGCCAAAATTCCGGCGGCTTCTTCCGGCGAAGCGCTGCGCACGGGCCGGGCTTCGGCTTTTCCGGCCGCTGTTGGTTGCTCCTGGCCGAACGCGCCGAACAAAACGTTGGTGAACGAACGATTCATCGCTTTGGACATGTTGACGGAGAGGATGAAGCCCGATGCGCCGTCGAGGGCGCCGGCGATGATGAGCAATTTGCTGCCGAGCACAAATCCCATCGCAGCCGCAGATAGCCCGGCGTAGGAGTTCAAGAGCGAGATCACCGTTGGCATATCCGCACCACCGATGGGAATGATCATCATTACGCCGAATATCAGTGGAATGAAGATCATCAAGGGGAACAAAAACATTTTGGTAGGATCGCGGACAAGCATGACGGCGATCACGATCGCTACCGCCAGCATTCCCAGGTTGACGATGTTCTGGCCTTTGTACGTGATGGGCCGCTGCGGCAGAACCTCCTGCAGCTTTCCGGCTGCCATCAAGCTGCCGGTGAAGGTGAGCGCCCCGAGAATGACTTCCAGGGACAGCACGCTCATCATGAACTTCGATACATCGGGGGCGCGCAGATAAAACTCGGCGGTACCGACAAGGGTTACGCAGAGCGCGCCGAAAGCGTGGCTCAGGGCAGTCCGCTGCGGCACCGCAGTCATGGCGACTTTGCCTAATGGCACGCCGATGATGGTGCCCAATACGAGACCGATGGCGACCCAGCGGTAGGTTAGGCCGTGATGAAGCAACGTGCCGACGATCGCGAGGAACATGCCGATCTCGCCTGCCCAGACGCCGCGACGAGCGGTCGCCGGGGAACTCAGCCACTTGAGAGAAAGAATGAAGAGAGCCGTGGCGATGAGGTAAGTGACTTCAATGAGGGCGTCTTGTGGAATCATGAGGTCACGGCTTCCTGGGGCCGCTGGCTTTGAACATTTTGAGCATACGGTCGGTAATGATGAAGCCGCCGACGATGTTGCTGGTGGCCGCGACGATGGCGATGGTTCCCAGAACCGTGGCCAGCCTCGTTTTTCCTTCGCCCGCGAGGATGATGGCCCCGACCACGGCGATGGCGTCCAACGCGTTGGTCAGAGACATGAGCGGCGTGTGCAAAAGCGGCGAGACCCGGCGGATCACTTCGAATCCGATGAATGCCGCCAGCATGAAAACGTACAATCCCGTCAGAAGATCCAGCTTCATCAGGCGCCTCCTCCGGCCGGTGCGGATTGCAGGGCCGGCAAACCGAAAAATTCACGCACACGCGCGTTTACGACTTCGCCGTCTTGCGTGACCAGCGTTTCGCGGATGATTTCGTCTTTGAGATCCAATTGCAATTTGCCCTCTTTGACCAGGTGCTGCAGGAAGGCGCTTAGATTTCGCGCGTAGAGGGCGCTGGCGTGATAGGGGACGGTGGCCGCGAGGTTGAACTCGCCGATGATGGTGACGTTGTGTTCGACGATGATTTGGTCGGGCTTTGTGAGTTCACAATTGCCGCCGCGCTCGGCCGCCAGATCGACAATCACGGAGCCCGGCGCCATTTTCTCGACCATGTCCTGGGTGACAAGCACGGGGGACTTTTTGCCTGGAATTACCGCGGCGGTGATGACGACATCGCTTTCGGCAATCGTTTTGCCGAGGAGTTCGCGCTGTTTCTGATAAAAAGTTTCATCCTGTGCTTTGCCGTAACCGCGCGCGTCTTGCGCATCCTTGGCCTCGATGGGCAATTCCACAAACCGTCCTCCCAAGCTCTGCACCTGTTCTTTTGCGGCTGGGCGCATGTCGTAGGCGGAAGCTACGGCGCCGAGCCGGCGGGCAGTAGCAATGGCTTGCAAGCCAGCCACGCCTGCTCCGATGATCAGCGCTCGTGCAGGCGCGATTGTTCCCGCAGCGGTGGTGAGCATCGGAAACATGCGTGGCAGGGTGTCGGCGGCCAGGACAACGGCTTTGTAGCCGCAGATTGTGGCCATTGAGGACAATGCGTCCATGCTCTGAGCGCGCGTGGTGCGAGGCATGAGTTCGACGGAAAAGGAGGTGACGCCGCGGTCAGCAAGTTCCTGCAGTGTCTTTATGGTTCCCAGCGGGCGGACGAAACCCAGAATCACCTGGCCCTTCCTCATCAACGGAAGGTCCTCGCTGCCAGTTTGGTCGTTGGCGCCGTGGACCAGGAACTGAACGATAATGTCGGCGGTCTTGAAAATTTCCTCGCGATTCGCGATCAGGCGCGCACCTTTCGTCTCGTAGTCAGCGTCCGGGTAACCAGCGGCGATTCCCGCTCCGGTTTCCACGACGATTTCCAGGCCGGATTTTGTCAGGTTGGGAATCACTGCGGGCACCAGGGCCACGCGGCGTTCCTTTGGATAAATTTCTTTTGGCACACCGACGATCATGTACCCTCCTTCCTCAATTGTGACGGGTTCGCTTGCATGGTTGTTTCATGACTGATAACGAATTGTTCGAGGCGGCTTAGGACGGTCCTGTTGGCGTGCGCTTGCCGTAGTCTACGGTGGTTCATTCTTTATGCGCTTTCGGAATCGAGGGAGGAGCGATGGACCCTCTTGGAGCAAAGGCAGTCATGCATTCCACGAGCTTCGCATGAACAGCGACATCTTGAAGTGACAAATGAATTTTAGCCCCAATATCCCGTTGGCCACAAGGAGGAGCTAGCGGAATGGGGGTTCAGCTGCTTTATTTCATTTGTTCGTAGACTGCTCGCGCATCGCGCAGCTTCTTCAGTACGCCTTGCTTGTCGGTTGGGGAGTCCCAGTCGGGATATTGGTCCGTGATTTCGATGGTGCGGTCGATCCAGGCTTTGAAATAGTTCGCGTCTTCCTTCGAAAAGGCGCGCTTACCCGCGACCGTGACATAGACAGGACTGGTTGTTGCATAGGCGTACTTGTCCAGCACCGGGGCCTGCGCGCTATCGCTCCAAGTGCGCAAGACGCACCAGCCACTTTCGCCGAGCGGAATCGATCCGGAGGAGTCTGCGGCATCGCGCGTGTCCGGGAGCGTCAGAGTCCGAACTACTTTGCCGTTGCAGACGACTTCGAGATGATCGACGGGCACGATGGAGCGCAACTTGGCTGTGAAGGGAACTGCCGATTGCGGAGTATCGAACTTTAGTTCGGCACCAACCATTTCTCCGCCGAGGTGGAATTCGAGCAGCGGGCCGTTAGTCGCGAAGGTTCTACCATTCTTCAGTGCGGCCAGCCAAGTGTCGATGTTCATAGGCCAACCCGGCATCCACACGTAAACGCGATCGAACCCGACCTGGCCGCGAATGGGAGCGGCATAGTTTGTGGTCGCATCGGTGCCACCGCCGGCTGGGAGTTTGAAACCGAGGTCGAGAAGCTTGTACCAGACCGCCGCGGTGGATTTGTGATCGCTGAAACCAACGATTTCCATGTAGTCCAATTTCCCGAGGGCGACATCTACGGGCAACTCATCGGTGATTTGTTGCACAGGATTGGCAAATGGATCTGGCGTTTCATCAAATGGATGGACGGCTCCTACAAGGGCGCCTTGAGCGTGGGCCATGTCGTAGACATCGGCATTCATTGGATACAAACTTGCCGCGGCTGTGTTCGGATAACCAGCATAGCCCGGCAGGAGAAGATGGTCCTTCAAATGTAGAATGCCGCGATGACCCCAATAGCTGGTATGGAATTCCTGGCCTTGCACGATCAAGACGTCGGGATCGCCATTCTGATAATTGCTAAAATTCACAAAGGGCATATCTGGAAAGCGCTGCTCTTTATTTACCGTGAGTTCATGAATGATCTGCAAGCCTTCGGCTTCGCCTTGCTCCACGAGATGTGTTGGATCGTTGCGGTAGGTTCCGCCGTAATTCATGTGGACGTGAAGGTCGGCAGCTACCCAGGTTCCATGCTCGGGGGTAAAGCCGAGCGGTTCTAATGTGACTCCGACTTCGTTGATCTTGCCGGCGATTACTTCGACCTGCTTTCGAAACGGTTTCACTTCGAATCCGCCCATAACCTGGACGGTGTAAGGCCCCGCGGGGAGATCGAGATGGGGCGTGCCTTGTTCGTCGGTGTAGAAATAATGATTTTCAAATGGCTGTTGTTTTGGATCAAAACCGTCATCGGCGTGGATCCATGCACCGTCTGGTGCGTAAAAGTGGCCGGAGGCATCGGTGACGGAAACGCGCGCGTGTGGCGTCGCATTATTGCCGACACCGACCAGCAGGCGATATCGCGGACGCAGGTATGCGCGGGTCTCGATTTTCAGGTGGCGTTCCTTTTCTCCGCCGAGGTTTTGCCACTGGATTGTCGTCGAGCCGTCTTTGTTTGAGATGAAAGCGATGGCATTGCCGTCGGGCGACCAGCGGACATTGGTTTGATCCCACTCCGCATAGGTGAGAGGAAGAGCATCGCCACCCTGCGACGGCATGAGCCAGAGGTTATGCCACTGCCTGCCGAGATACGAGCTGTAAACCATGCGCGAGCCGTCGGGCGAAAAATCCGGGCGCGCTTTCCAGCTGGTCTCTTCGTAATGAACCTCCCGGGCTTCCGCTCGAGGTTCGGCTTTCATCCGCCAGAAACCGCCGGTGCCATAGATGTGGCCCTTGTTGGAGACAAACAGAATTTCTTTTCCATCGCGGGCCCAGACGGGATTGATCTCCATGTCGTAGGCGTTGTAGTAGTAGCGAGGAAGTGGACTTTTCGTTTCACCCGTAAGCCGCATGATATTTTTCAGCTCGCCATCAAAATCAGCCACGAATATGTGGAAGCGACGGTTGTACTGTGTTGAAACCCAGGCGATCTTTTTTCCATCGGGAGACCAGCGAGGTTCCACGTTAACTGCACCGCCCGCTGTCAGCTGCCTGGTCTTGCCGCTCGGTAAATCGAAGAGCCACAATTCCATGGCGTCTTTCTGGTATGAGACGTACAAGATGCTTTTTCCATCGGGCGACCAATCCGGTTGGTAGTCGTATCCCGGACCGTCGGTGAGCTGCTGTGCTTGTTCGGAATCCAGCTTTTGTCGCCACAGGGAGCCCGCCATGGAATAGATCAACTCGCGTGAGTTTGGTCCCCAGCTCAAACTGCTTGGGCCGTTGGTCAGTTGCGGCAGATACAATTCGCGGTAGTAGTAAGGATGAGGCTCATCGATCTGGGAGAGGATGGGGCTGCGCTGTGCGGCTGCAGGAGTTGCCGTGATTGCAAGAGTGATGCAAGCGAACGCCATCCGTGGTTTCAATGTATCCTCCGCAAGTCCGCATCCTACGTCAAAATACCCAGGGATGCAGCAACGCTGGGAACGTGCATGATTTTGCATGGTTGCGAAGCGCGGCTAACTCTAGGCTAGTCCCGCCTTTGTCAGCGGCATCTCTCGCACGCGTTTACCTGTGGCGGCGAAAATGGCGTTGTAAATGGCCGGCGCGATCGGCGGCAAGCCGGGCTCGCCAACGCCGGCAGGGGGCGCTTCGCTGTCGACAATATGGATATTGGTTTCGCGGGGAGAGACGTTCATGCGCGCGACCTGGAAAGTGTCGAAGTTAGACTGGTCGATCACCCCATTGGTGGCGGAAATCTCGCCGTAGAAGGCGATGCTTGTGCCCATGACCGCGGCGCCTTCGAACTGTTGCCTTACGATTGTCGGATTCACGATGGTGCCGGCGTCGAGGGCGGTATCGACGCGGCGAATGTGTACTTGCGAGTCTTTTACTTCGACTTGTACGACGGTGGCGACATAGGTCAGGAAGCTGCGGTGCGTAGCGACGCCCATTCCAAACCCGTTGCCAAATTTTTGTTTGCCCCAGCCGGATTTTTCCGCGGCAATCTGGACTACCCTGCGGAATCGCGCGATGTCGATGGGATATTTTTCGTAGTCGCCATCGTAATTGGTGTAATCCTTCGGAAGCTCGGACTTGGGCATGATGCGGTCCGGGCCCAAGAGCGCCAATACATATTCCACGGGATCTTTTCCCGCCGCGTTGGCCAATTCCCCGACGAAGGAGTGAACCCCGTAGGCATGATAAATATTGGCGACGGAGCGGAGCCAGCCGATGCGCGTGTGCGCGGGTGCCGGACCGTTTTCCGCGCGTTGGTTCGGCAGCGCGAAGGGAATATCGCTGAAGCCGAGGCCAATTTCCCCAGCATCGGCATACTGTGCCGATGCGTCGAAGGTGGAAGCAATGGGAGGAAAGACGCTGCGTTGCAGCCATGCTTGCGGTTTGCCATCGGGTCCAAGAGAAGCCTTGAAATACATGGCGGCGACGGAATGGAATGAATCAAATTTGATGTCGTCCTCGCGGCTCCAGACGACTTTCACGGGCTTGCCTGTTTTCTTCGAGAGCACCGCTGCTTCCACGGCGAAATCCGGAAACGATTTACGCCCGAAGCCGCCGCCGAGCAGGGTGACGTGCACGGTGACATCTTCCTTCTTGGCGCCGACTGCAGCGGCAATCGCATCTTGCGCGCCCTGGGGATTCTGCGTGGGAGCCCATGCTTCGACTTTTCCATCGCGATAGATGGCCAGGGCCGCGGGTGGTTCCATCGCGGCGTGAGCGAGCATGGGAGCGAAATACTCCGCCTCAACAATCTGTCCTCCGTTGGCAAACGCCTGGTCGACGTTGCCGTTTTCGCGCACGACTTTACAGGGCTTGCGCGCGGTCGCTTCCAGATCTTTGCGGAAGGGGCCGGAGTTCCAGACGCCGTGTTCGCTCTTCGTCCATTCGACTTTTAGTTTCTTTTTGCCCTGAAATGCCGCATAGGTGTTGTCCGCCAGCACGGCCACGCCGCCGAGGGGTTGCATGGTGACAGGCGGCTTGAACGGCTCGAGAGTTGCGGTTTGCTTTACGCCCGCCACTTTCAGGGTGGCCGAATCGTCAACGCTCTGTACCGCGCTACCGTAGACCGGCGGGTGCGCAACCGACGCGTAAAGCATCCCTTCGACGTGTACGTCCTGACCGTAGGCGGCTTTGCCGCTCACCATGTCTTTCAGATCGTAAGTGCGCGCGGGCTTTCCGATGTAGCACCATTCGCTGCGCGTCTTTAGTTTCACTTCTTCTTTCTTGGGCACCGGCAGTTTGCCCGCTGTGGCTGCCAGTTCGCCGTAGCCGAGTTTCTTTCCGCTGGCTTTGTGCATTACGGTGCTGGCTTCTGTTGTGCACTCTGTCTCGGGAACTCCCCAGGTTTGCGCCGCGGCGCGCACAAGCATCAGCCGCGCGCTTCCGCCAGCCTCGCGCAGAGGTTCGAAGAAGCTGACTACGGAGTGAGAGCCGTCCGTGTCCTGATCGCCGTATTTCGCGTCTCCGGTTGCTTGCACGACTTTCACCCGATTCCAGTCGGCGTCCAATTCATCGGCGACGATGCGCGGCAAGCCGGTGCGATTCCCGCTGCCCATTTCCGAGCGATGGCAGACGATGTACACGGTGCCATCGGTGTCTACGGCGACGTAGACGTTGGGCTGCAACGGGGCCTTGGACATGGGATTATTGGCGGTGCCAACAGTGGTGGCCGAGAGGAGTTTCGGCAGGATTTGCGCGCCCAACACCAAAGCGCCCGCCCCGACCATGCCTTTAAGAAAACCACGACGGCTTACGTTTTCAATCTGGATCATGAGCTCACCCACGGCAATCGACGAAAATGCGCTTAATTCCGTCCATAGCTGCACTCTATCCTACCGAATTTCCGATTCCTTGCAACCTTGTGCGCTCCGCTGCATACTGCTTTCCCGCAGTCTGGAAGGAATCCATTCATGAAGCGCGAATATCATCGCTGGTATTCTCCGCGTCTGGGCCTCGAACTTGGGGTTGTGGTCTACGGGCACTGGGGTCCGCCGCTGCTCGGATTTCCAACCAGCGCGGGGGATGAATGGGAACTGGAAGGGCAGGGCATGATCGGGGCGCTGGCGGATTTCATCGATGCGGGCCGCGTGAAAGTGTATAGCGCGAATTCGATCAACGGGCTCAGTTTTTATAACAAAGGGGCGCACCCGTTTCATCGGAGCTACGTGCAGTCCGTGTTCGACGGTTATCTGCGCGAAGAAGTGGTGCCGTTCGTCTGGAGCGATTGCCAATCGCAAGTGGCTATATCGACGATGGGCTCCTCGTTTGGGGCATACCACGCCGCGAATTCGCTGTTCAAACACCCCGATGTTTTCAAGCGCTGTTTTGCGATGTCGGGCGTGTATGACTTAAGAAATTTCATGGATGGAATGTACGACAATAATTTTTATTTCAATAATCCGCTGGACTATCTGGCCAATCTTTCCGATCCCTGGTATTACGAGCAACTGGCTTCCTGCGATATTCACCTGATTACGGGAACGGGACCTTGGGAGCACAGTGGGCCGACGTACCGGCTGTCTGAAGTTCTTTCAAGCAAGGGCATCCGGCACGCGGTTGATAATTGGGGTCCGCAAGGCGGGCACGATTGGCCGTTCTGGAAGAACGAGATGCGGGAATATTTGTCAAAGTCGTTTTGAGGATTAGGCAGCGAAGTTGTCAAGCAAGGCCAAGATGGTCGAGTTGATAGCGGCCTTTTTCGATCACCTGATCTTCATCGATCCAGACATCGCAGTTGCGGGTGAGCACGTCGACATGCGTGCGGGATTTCCAGTCGGCGTGGGTCTGGCTGCCGTAGGGATCGCCGAAGGCGATGTGCACGCCGGGAAATTTTTCGTCCTGCAATAAAATCCCGATCATGTGAGACAGGCCGAGGTTGGTGCCGAAGGCTAATTCGCCGACACGGTCGCTATTCTCGTCGGTGTGGCAATAATTCCAAAATTCCTGCTCCAGATCTTTGCGGGGGCATTCCACGCGCTGAAGGCGGCCCCCTACGATTTCCATGAGGAGCGGGGTTGCCTGCAAATCGCCATACTTTCCGTTGAAATAGTCACCTGCCGTGGCATCGCAAACAAATGTTCCATCGACGGTGGCCGGGGTGGTGAAAACTTCGCCGGCGGGCAAATTGGACCAATATCGTGGGCTGATCAAGCCGCTGGTCTTGACCCAATCCAATTTCGGGTTGAAGTGGGCCTGGAACGCGGTGCCGGCTTCGGATTTTACGGTGAGAGTTGTTGCGTGGACCATGCGCTCGCGCAGGCGGTCGCTGAGTTCATCGACCTTGCGATAATCCGCGCGCATACCCTGCTGCATGATTTCCGGAGTGACGCCGATCATGTGCGCGTAACGAATCTGCCGGCGCTCTACCACTCGAACGATGGCCATACGCGCGGCTAGCTCTCCGGGTTGCGGGGTCATGCAGAGCACGCCGACGTCCGTTTTCTCCAGAGCCTCCAGGACCGCCTTTGGAGCGTTGGTCATCGGACGAGGGCTAAAATCTTCCAGCCGCAGGCCGGTGAATTTTGCGTGACGTTCTTTGAGGGCTTGCTCGAGGCTTGCGGCGACACTGCGGCTGATCTCGTCCGCGATGACTAATACTTGTTCGTTCGGGCGCACACCGAGGCATACTTCCACGGCGTTCCGCGCGCCGGCCATGAGCTCACTGGGAGCGATTCCAAAGCACATCCCTTTATTTTACCGGATTTTTACGTTCTGCCAATTCCCAGGCAACTACGATCTGCCCGCGGAGGCACGGCGTTCGGCCTTTTTCGGCTCCACGCGAAATGACGGGATTTGGCCGCCACCGCTGGTTACATTGGCGAGGCTGGTGCTGCTGAGACGCGTAAGATAGCCGGCCACTTTGCCGCGAAATAGATAGGGCGCAAAATCCACGAGCATGTTCTTGAACTCCACTTTATTTCCTTTGCCGATGAGGGGGAAAGTGCCGCGCCTCATAGGGATGCGCTCTTGTACGATCCAGCAGCCCAGCTCTTTCGCCGCTTTGCCACCGGGAAGAGCTTGCTCAATGGCGTTGTCCCATTCTTTCTTTTCTACTTCCCAGCCGAGGGTTACGCCCTTGCCTCCATACTCGTCGCTGGGCTTCATCACAAGGTTCTTTTGATTTTTGCGGATATATTCGAGCAGCTCGATAGGTTCGCCATCATATTCGGTTTTCACGTCGGCGACCACCCGCGTCCACGGCACATGACGCTGAATCAAATCCCGCTCTTCGCTCGACAAATACCGCGCGTTGTTTTCGTCAGTCAGAACCGCGAAAAAGGCTTTCACGTGGGGAATCTTGCAGCGGAAGTTATTCGCGACGCAAACGGCGCCGGAAGCGTGGGCGTTCACAATCGCCTGGCATTCCTCGGGCCGGGCGACAATGTCATTGATGAGCACGCGGCGGTACAAAAGTTCGATGGACTTGCCGTTGGCGATCAATTGCTTTCCGTCAAACTCCAATTCCCGCGGATCGGCGAGTTCGACGGGGATCCCCATGCGCTCGAAGCGGTCCTTCAAGATCTCGAACTCGCTCCAAGTGGGAACTTCTTTCCAATCGACGATGGCCATTTGCGGCCGCTTCGATTGTCCGCCCCAGTCCACATAGGTACCGACGAGCGCATCCAGAAGTTTGGCGGACAACGGATAGCTGTGGACTTCGAAGCGCTTCTTGAATTCCTGCATCACGGGGAATCGGAGGAAAATGTCTGAGAGCGATTCTGAATAGCCCGCTCCTGCCGGAGATTCGCCGTTGTATTCCGTAAATTTCAAGGATTCCGGGAGCAGAAAGGCATCAAGACGCGAAGCGGCGCTCGCGGGAGCGTAGCCGCCGTTCAGACGGACAAGCCGTTCTTCTTCTGGGCGAAGGTGAAATTGCTGAAAGAGGAAACTATCTTCGAGCGCGGTGCTGGTGATGCGTTCGGCAATGGCGGCAATGGTTTCCGCTACTCTCCTGACGCGTTCTTCGTCCTGGGGGGAAAGAAACACAGGCCGGAGAAAGGGGCAGTGCACGCGCTTTCCGAAAGTGAGTTTGGCCGCGCGGACCTCTTCGAGAAAAGTCTTCGCCAGATCGGGAGATCTTTTCAGGAGCGGGCGCAGCAATTCGTCCCAATATTCGACAGGGTCTGGGTTCCCGCTTGCGCGTGGTTTGGCGGTTCTCATCGGTGGAGGGTTGCGGAAGGAGTAGACGGAGCTGCCTGGGCGCTTTGCACGGTGCGTGGCGCGCCCGTGAAGCCTGCCGGAGCTCCGATGCCGAGCATCTCTTCCCAACGCGGCCAGGTGTTCGCGGCGTTGCCATGCAGCGCACGGTCAATGACCAAGCGGGCCATCTTCTCTATCACGTGCTCAAAATAAAATTCGGTGATGCGATCGCGCTCGAAATCCGGCGCAGGATTCAGGAAATCGATGGCGTAAGGCACGCCATCCTTCACCGCAAACTCGATAGTATTCATTTCGTAGCCAAGTGCGAGGTTTATGGTTTGTGCTTCTTTTACGACTCGCGCACCGAGTTCGGGCTTCAAGTAATTATGTTCGACCAGGTACCGGCGCTCCTTGGGATCGTAAGCGACAGGAAGAATATCGGTTTTGCCGAACGTGAAACAACGCACATATTGTTCGAAATCGATGAACTCCTGCAAGGTCATGCAATATGGCGCCGTTTGGTCGTAGGCTTGCAGCAGTTCCTCTTCATTGTTCACTTTGTAGACGTGCTTCCAACCGCCGCCCGAATACGGCTTTAGAATCGCCGGCCTGCCGACATAATCGAGCAACGCTACCCAATCGACAGGATATTTCAGGTTGCGGAGGGATTCCGAATTTATATCCACGTCGGAGGGATATCCCTTTTGCGGAAGCAGCACTGTTTTCGGAATCGCCAGTCCCAGCTTGGCGGCAACCGTGTAATTGAAATATTTGTCGTCCGCAGTCCACCAGAAAGGATTGTTGATGACGTAACTTCCCTGGAGCACGGCATGCTTCAGGTAGCCACGGTAATATTCCACTTCGTGGGAAATGCGGTCCACGATGACGCGGTATTCCGCGGGCTCGCCCATTTTCGTTCCGCCGAGTTTTACGAATTCAGCGGTAATGCCGTCTTTCTGGCCGAGTTTGTTTACATGTGCAAGAAATGCTGGAGGAAAACTGAATTCCCGCCCGCACAACAGCCCCACTTTCACCATGGCTTTCCTCCTCAATTCCTGGCCGCCGAGAAAATTTAATGTACTGTCCCAGCCGAACTGGAATGTGTATCCATTGCACTGGCGCGAGTCTCTCTAACCAGATGCCGCACCACATCTTTTAGGTCGCCGGTTTGTTGATATACGCGCATCTGCCGTTCCGCGCTGGTACCCTCGTTTAAAATTGTGTGAATATATTCAACCGCGCCGCGGCTTCCTAAATCGTCGAGAACGTCGTCCACAAGCTCGAGCAATTCAGGGATTAGAGCCCGCATCGGCACTTCTTCTTCCTTGCCAAAATCGATCATCTTGCCTTCGATTCCATAGCGCGCGGCGCGCCACTTGTTTTCCTCGATCAAGGCGCGGTGATACGTGCGCCAGCCCATGTTGCCTGTGTACAGCCGGTGCAACTTTACGACAATGGCTTGCGTGAGCGCGGCAATCGACACGGCCTCTTCCACTTTCGTGGTGGTGTCAAACATGCGGAACTCCAGCGTGCCGTAGCTTGGGTGCGGCCGCACATCCCACCAGATTTTCTTTCCGTTATCGATGCAATTCAAACGGATGAGCAGGTTCACGTATTGCTCGTAGGCGCTCCAGGAATCGAACTGCTCGGGAATTCCGGTGCGTGGAAACCTGCGGAACACGGTGGTTCGAAATGATTTCAGCCCTGTGTTTCTGCCCATCCAGAAAGGCGAACTGGTCGAGAGGGCCAGAAGGTGCGGCACGAAGTAACGCACCATATTCATCATGTCGATGGTGGTTTGCTTATCGGGCATGGCCACATGGATGTGCATGCCAAAGATGAGGAGGGAGCGGGCGAGTTGGCCCATTTCCTCGACGATATTCTGGTAACGCTCTCCGGGCGAAATGACCTGATCAATCCAACTGGAAAATGGATGCGTTCCCGCGGCTGCCACTTGCAGACCGGTGCTTTCCGCGGCGGAAACCAGTTCACTGCGGGTACGATGCATTTCCAGGCGCAATTCGCTGATGTTGTCGCAAATTTTCGTGCCGGTTTCGACGATGGACTGGTGCATTTCCTGTTTGACCTGATCGCCCAGCCCGCGCGAAGCCGCCGCCGAGAGCAATTGCACCACGTGGGAACGCAACTCCAGCGTATCCGGATCTATGATTTGGAATTCCTCTTCGACACCGATGGTGAAGCGGTGAGCCATGAGTGGCCCTCCGGACCGCGTGATTTCTGCTGGAGACTTCTTTGGAGTGAGTATCATACTCCGTCAGTCCACAAAACACACCCGCCTCCAGGACCAGATAGCAGGTCAGTTTGAAAGCGCACGCCCACGCGCATTCTACCTCATACCTTGGCTCAAATTGGCTCTGGACGCTCGGCCTTCGGCCTTGGCAAACTCCTATTCATGCAAATCACTCCGTTCCGCATTGAGGAATACATGGGCAAGTACGAGTTTTCCGCGAAGTACCTGCTCTCTTCCTCCGACGCCGAATCGCAAAGCATTGGGGAGTTGCTCGCGCTCGAGTCCGGCGCGCACGAGGCCTTTCTGAAACACTGGTGCGGTTACACGGAATCACCCGGCGCGCCTTGGCTGCGCGAAGTTCTTGCAAGAATTTACCAGCAAATTCACGCCGATCATCTTGTGGTAGTTTCCGCCGCGGAAGAAGCGATATTCCTGTTCTACCACGCGCTATTGAATTCCAACGACCATGCGATCGTGGAAACGCCTTGCTATGAAAGCGCACTGACCGTGCCGAAGAGCACGGGCGCTGCCGTGACCGAATGGCGGCGCAAGCCGGAGAACGGCTGGGCACATGACGTGGAAGCGCTGGAGCGACAGATTCGGCCGAACACTCGCGCGATTTACATCAACACGCCGCACAATCCGACGGGTTTGCTGATGCAGCCGCGGGTATTTCGCCGCGTGCTCGAACTGGCAGCGCACCACGGCATTTACGTTTTTTGCGACGAGGTATACCGCGAACTCGAACACGATCCCGCCACGCGGCTTCCGGCTGCGTGCGATTTCTACGAGCGGGCACTGAGCCTCGGATCTGTCAGCAAAACATACGGCTTGCCGGGATTGCGGCTGGGATGGTTGGCGTGTCGCGACGGTGCATTTCTCCAAAAGCTGATCTCTCTGAAGCACTACACCACGATTTGCTCGAGCGCCCCCAGCGAATTCCTGACCGCGTTGGCGTTTCGCCATCGTCAGAAATTCATGCAACGCAATTTGCAAATCGTTCTGCGCAATTTGCGGCTGCTTTCAGCGTTCTTCACGCGGCACACGGACCTGTTTGAGTGGACCGCGCCGAACGCAAGCACCATTGGATTCGCACGGTTCAAACCGGATGAGGATGTGCAGGCCTTCTGCGAAAAGCTGGTTCGCCGGGCGGGCGTTCTATTGCTGCCCGGCAGCGTTTACGACGAACCGCGGCACATCCGCTTTGGTTACGGCCGGAAGAATATGCCGGAAGCCTTGGCAGAACTGGAAACCTGGCTGACGACGTACGCCTCAAAATGAGAAAGGGCTACCGCGGACGATAGCCCTTCTCTGGATCTGCAATCGCGAGGGCCGCGGCTGTTATGCCGCGCCCATCGAACGTCTTGCTTGAAAGCATTCCCTGCAGAATACAGGTCGACCCTGGGTCGGCCTGAAGGGAACGGTTGTTTCTTTGCCGCACTGCGAGCAGGTCGTTTTCGTTTCCGATCGTACCTGACCGCCACCAGCAGGGCCGGATTCGGCTCTTTTAGCTTTACAAGCCTTGCAACGCTTCGGCTCGTTCTTAAATCCTTTGTCGGCGAAGAACATCTGTTCGCCAGCAGTAAATACAAACTCGGCGCCACACTCGGAACACTTCAGGACCTTATCGTGGAATTCCATGGCCGGCTCCCCCTGGGACCCCATCGGGGCAGTGGGGCTCCGGCCGTCTTTCACCATTGGCCTGGACTGATAACGAGACCCGAGCTCCGGGGACACCGGACGCGGGTCCTTCGGGCCGGCGGGCGAAGAACCTGAACGAATTCCCAACACCTCTGCCTGACTGGGGCCTGATCCCGGAAGTGCGGCGCCGAGCCGCGTCTCGCGCAGTGTTAATCCTGCTCGCGACGCTGCTTCTTGCGCAGTCGCTTCCGCGAAAGCGCTTCTTTTGCCCGGCGCTTTTCGCCGGGTTTCATGTAGAAGCTGTGCTTCTTTATTTCCTTAATTATGTCTTCCTGCTGCACTTTGCGCTTAAAGCGCCGGAGTGCATTCTCAAGAGACTCACTCTCTTGAATGATGACCTCTGCCAATTGAACTTCACCTCTATTCCGGTTCGGATTGGTTGCATGTAGCGCCTACCGTCAAACGTCAGCACTACGCCTGGATACAGTATCTCACGAGGTTGCTGGCTTCTTGTAGTCAATTCCCCCTATACAAGTCAAGTACTCTTTATGTTATTCGAGACGTGCGAAGGTCTGTTGCCATTTCGGATACGTATCACCGGAAGAAAACTACCCTTTGCTGCTGTCGTTTGGCTACGGCTTTGGTTTTTTGGCTTGCTGGTGCTGGTACACTTGGCTCGGGGGACGACTTTATGCCCGATATGCGCGACGCGATTGGAGTGCTGCTTGCCGGAGGGCAGGGCGAACGGCTGTGGCCGTTGACCCGTGATCGTGCGAAGCCGGCCGTGCCGTTCGGAGCATTGTACCGCATCATCGATATCACTCTTTCCAACTGCATTAATTCCGGCTTGCGGCGTGTGTTTACGCTCACACAGTACAAAGCACTCAGCTTGTCCCGGCATGTGCGCGCCGGGTGGTCGCCGCTGATGGGCCTGGGTGAATTCATCGAAGTGCTTCCTCCCCAGATGCGCGTTTCGCAACAGTGGTATCAGGGGACGGCCGACGCCGTGTATCAGAACATCTATTCGATTGGGAGCGAACGATCGAAATACACTTTCATTCTTTCCGGCGACCACATTTATAAAATGAATTACTCCAAGATGCTGCAGCAACATGCCGATTCCGGCGCGGACGTGACTGTGGCGACGCTGGAAATTCCCGCTGCCGAAGCCGCCAAGCAATTCGGAGTGATTGAGACCGACAGGGATTGGCGCATCGTTGGGTTCGAAGAGAAACCGGCCAAGCCGAAGACCTCACCGTATAAACCGACGCACTGCAACGCTTCCATGGGTGTGTACATTTTCAATACGCAGTTGCTGATTCCGATTTTGCTGGCCGATTCCGAGGATCCGAAATCGGCGCACGATTTTGGCAAGGATATCCTGCCGCGGATTCTTGCCAAACACCGCGTGTATGCCTATAACTTCATCGACGAAAACAGCAGGGAGTCGCTTTACTGGCGCGACGTCGGAACCATCGACGCTTATTACGAGGCGAACATGGACCTGGTGAGCGTTTCGCCGGTGTTCAACCTGTACGATAAGAACTGGCCTTTGCGCACCTGGCAGCAGCAATATCCGCCGGCAAAATTCGTGTTTGCCGACGAAAACCGCAAAGGCATAGCACTGGACTCCATCGTGGCGAGCGGTTCGATACTTTCCGGGGGGCGGGTGCAGAACTGCCTGATCGGCTACGACGTGCGCGTGAACAGCTTTTGCGAAGTGACCGCCTCCATTATTTATAACCACGTGAACATTGGGCGACACTCGCGAATTTGCAGGGCCATTATCGATCGCCACGTGAGCCTGCCGGAGCATACCGAGATTGGATTTGATTTGGAAGCCGACCGCCGACGGTTCCACGTCACGCCCTCCGGCATTGTCGTTGTGGTGCGCCAAGAGTCCCTGATCGAAGAGCCCGATTCGCAGTGACGGAGATGCCGTTGACCTGGCCGCTTATCCAGCGTAGGCCTGGCACATGATTCGGATCATTTCTCTGCTGTGTATCGCATTTTTGTGCGCAGTTCCTTCGACACTTGCGCAGCAGGGACAAGACTGGCCGGTTTATGGCGGTTCAGCGGGGAATACCCACTATTCGACCCTCACTCAGATCAGCCGCGGGAACGTGAAGGATCTGCAGGTTGCGTGGAGCTTTGATACCGGCGAAGAGGGCGGCCTGCAAACAAATCCCATCATTGTGGACGGCGTTTTGTATGGCATTACGCCCACACAGAAAATCTTTGCGCTAAATGCGGCTAGCGGCGAACTGCTTTGGAAGTTTGACTCCGGAATCGTGGGGACACAACCCGATCGCGGTTTGGCTTATTGGAGCGATGGGCACGACAAACGCATCCTCGCCGGAGTTGTGAACTTTGTGTATGCGCTCGATGCGGCAACGGGAAAGCCAATTGCCTCATTCGGTCACCAGGGCCGCATCGATTTGCGGGAGGGATTGAACCGCGAACCGGCTTCCGCGCAATCCGTATTTCTCACGAGTCCGCCGGTTGTTTATCGCGATTTGTTCATCGTGGGAGGACGCAATCCCGAATCGTTGCCAGCGCCACCGGGCGATGTGAGGGCGTTTGAGGTTCGTTCCGGGAAACTTCGTTGGGCGTTTCACACCATCCCGCGTCCCGGCGAATTCGGCTATGACACCTGGCCCGTGGACGCTTGGAAAACGAGTGGCGCGGCAAACAATTGGGCTGGAATGTCGGTCGATATCGCGCACGGCGTTGTGTATGTCCCAACTGGCTCCGCTGCTTTTGATTTTTATGGAGTCGACCGTATCGGAGACGATCTTTTCGCAAATTGCCTGATCGCTTTGAAGGCGGAGACCGGGGAACGGCTGTGGCACTTTCAGGGCGTACGTCACGATTTGTGGGACCGCGATTTTCCTTCTCCACCGGTGCTTCTGTCGGTCCATCGCGACGGCAAATCCATTGACGCCGTGGCACAGCCGTCCAAACAAGGATTTGTTTTTCTGTTCGACCGTTCCAATGGACAACCGCTATTTCCTATCGAATATCGCGACTATCCCGCAAGCTCGGTTACCGGCGAAATCGCCGCTCGACAGCAAGGGCTGCCGAGCAAGCCATTGCCGTTCGCGCGGCAAAATTTCACGGAAGATATGTTGAGCCGCCGCAACCCAGCGATTCATGAATGGGCGTTGGAAAGATTCAAGACGTTTCGCAGCGAGGGACAGTTCGTTCCATTCAGCGTGGGAAAGGAAACGGTGGTCTTTCCCGGCTTTGATGGCGGCGCGGAATGGGGTGGCTCCGCGGCCGATCCGGAGACTGGAATCCTCTATGTGAATGCGAACGATATTGTGTGGACTGGGGCTCTCGCGGAAACCACAGCGCACAAGAGTGCGAAGGCCATTTATCTAAGTCAGTGCGCTCTGTGCCACGGAGACAATCGCGAGGGGACGCCGCCGGCTCTGCCTTCGCTCGTCGGTATTGCAGACAGGCTGTCGCAACGCCAGATAGCGACTACGATCTGGGACGGTGAAGGGCGCATGCCAGGTTTTACGAATCTTTCCGGCGAGCAAGTGGATGCCCTGCTGAACTATTTGTCGACGGGAAAGGACACGCAACTTGCCGCCGATGAAGCGCTCCCACCCTCTTCGAAATATCACCTTACCGGTTACAAACGATTTCTAGATCCGGACGGCTATCCGGCGGTTGAGCCACCGTGGGGCACACTGAACGCCATCAATCTGAATACCGGTGCATATGTGTGGAAGATTCCGTTAGGCGAATATCCCGAGCTTGCCGCGCAAGGATTGAAAAATACCGGTACGGAGAATTATGGCGGGCCGATCGTTACTGCCGGTGGATTGCTTTTCATTGGAGCGACGAACTACGACAAGAAATTTCGCGCTTTCGACAAAGCAACAGGCGAGCTTTTGTGGGAAACGACGTTGCCGTTTGCAGGAAACGCGACACCAGCCACCTATTCGGTGAAAGGACACCAGTATGTGGTGATTGCGGCGGGTGGAGGAAAGGACCTGAAATCCAAATCGGGCGGGGTCTATGTGGCATTTGCGCTGCCGAAAGAAGCTTCCGCCCCCAAAGTGCCGAAATAGAACGCGTGTCTTGCGTCACGTGCCGTCACGCCGACCTCTGCTACAATTTTCCTTCTGTAAACTACACAGGAGAAGCAACTATCATGTCCACCAAAATCACCCGCGTGCATGCCCGTCAAGTCCTCGACTCGCGCGGCAATCCTACCGTTGAAGCCGAAGTCACGCTCGAATCCGGCGCGTTCGGCCGAGCCATTGTTCCCTCCGGAGCGTCCACGGGAGAGCATGAAGCCATCGAACTGCGCGACGGCGACAAGGGCAAATATCTGGGGAAGGGCGTGTTGAAAGCGGTTGGCAACGTCAATGGAGAGCTTGCCAAGTCCGTGATTGGTTCAGATGCCGCGGACCAACGCGCTTTGGATCACAAGATGATCTCGCTCGATGGCACGCCGACGAAGTCTCGCCTCGGGGCAAATGCGATCCTGGCTGTTTCCATGGCTGCGGCCCGGGCTTCTGCCGTGGCGTTGAAAGAGCCTCTGTACAAATATATTGCGCGGTATTCCACGGATCACTCCGCGAATCTTGTGCCCGTGCCGATGATGAATATTCTGAACGGCGGTGCGCACGCGGATAGTTCCGTGGACTTCCAGGAATTCATGGCCATGCCGGTGGGTGCTACTTCGTTTGCGGAAGCGCTCCGCTGGGGCGTCGAAGTGTTTCACTCCTTGAAGGCTGCTCTCAAGAAGCGCGGCTACTCTACTTCGGTCGGAGATGAAGGCGGCTTTGCGCCCAGTTGCAAGTCGAACGAGGAAGCCGTGCAGATCGTGCTGGAAGCCATTACAGCGGCCGGTTACAAACCGGGCGAGCAGGTGGCCATCGCACTCGACCCGGCCGCCAGCGAATTTTTCGACAAAGCCAGCGGAAAATATGTGTTCAAGAAGTCGGACAAGTCCACGCACTCTTCACTGGAAATGGCCGACTACTGGACGAAGTGGGTGGAGAAATATCCGATCGTTTCTCTGGAAGATGGGATGGCGGAGGATGATTGGTCAGGCTGGAAAGCGCTGACGGATTCGCTGGGCGCGAAGAGTTCAAAGAAGAAAATCCAGCTTGTGGGCGACGATATTTTCGTTACGAATACAGAGCGACTGTCCCGCGGGATTAACGAAGGCATCGGCAACGCTATTTTGATCAAGTTAAATCAGATTGGTACCGTGATCGAAACGATCGATGCCATCGAACTTGCCCGGAAGGCGGGGTACAAGTCCGTTATTTCCCACCGGTCCGGGGAGACAGAAGATACGTTCATCGCTGATCTTGCGGTGGGGACGGCCGCCGGTCAGATCAAGACGGGTTCGGCGTCGCGTACGGATCGAATTGCGAAGTACAACCAATTGTTGCGGATTGAGGAAGAATTGGGATCTGCTGCGCGGTTCGATAGTCATGCACCGCTGAAATAATCCGCAGCGAGGTGACCGTAGAAGCGGCAGCCAGCCGTACTCCTACAAAAACAAGACGGGCCTCAGCTGGCGGTGCCAGTGGCCAGTTTCTTTGCTCTACGGGTTTCAGCTAATACCAGGCGAATTTCATCAAAGGTAATTTGCTCCGGCAGGGCGTCCTTAATTGGTTTCACCCATTCCAGGCCGAGCCTCAAGCAGGCTTCGCTGATCTGCAGTCGCAGCTCCGGGGCCATCCATTTCGCCTGGAATTCCGCCTCGCCGCGTTCGACCAGATCCGCGACGAGAGCAATGACAGACGATACTTTCCGACCACGAAGCTGAGCGATCTCCTCGAACGTGTGTCCTTGCTGCAATAGTTCCAGTGTTTCCACCGAGGCGTTGGCGGGCTTGGCGCGCGACTCTTTGCTGGCCCTTTCCCCATTTTCGAATCGCGGGAAAAGGCTCAGAATTTCCCGGCCGTACATCTCGCATTTCTTTTCACCCATGCCAGAGATTTGACGAAGTTCCTGCACGGTTTTTGGCCTCTTTTCGCACAATTGGTCCAAAACCGTGTCATGGAGCACGATAAATGCGGCGACCATTTTTTCTCGCGCGGTGATGCGCCGCCATTCACGTAAGAATTCACGCAACTGTTCATCCACAGCGAAGCATGGACTGGTATCGAACGAGATTTGCTTGATTCTGCGCGCGGGGCTCCCGGCGAAGCTGCTCTTGGCGGATACCATCCACGCAGGCAGCCCAGCGCATGTGTCGCATACACCGCATTTTTGTCCCTTCGCGTTTTCACCGAAATATTCGCAAATGTGCTTTTGGCGGCATTGCTGGGACTTCACGAAATCCTGCATCAGGTGGTAGCGCTGCCACGCTCGCTCCTTCTCTTGGCTGTCCCCGATCTGATTTATAAAAAATGCCCGCAAGCCATTGTCTTTCTTTTCCCAGAGGAGATAGCAGTCCGCGGGTAAGCCATCGCGTCCGGCGCGACCAGTTTCCTGGTACAGCTGTTCGATGCTGTCCGGTAACCCCAGGCGGACGACGGCACGAACATTGGGTTTGTTGATGCCAAGTCCAAAGGCGATGGTGCCGACCAGCACAGGGGCTTCTTCCATCATCCACTTTTCCTGATTTGCTGTGCGGGTGGCGGCGTTCATTTGGCCGTGATAGCCGACGGCGGCGATACCGTGCTCACCGAGCAGGTCGATGACTTCTCCAACGCGGGCGATGGTGGGCGAGTACACGATGACATTGCCCCGTTTCACCCGATGGACAGCCTCGAGAAGAAGCTCGTCTTGCATCCCGCCTTTGCATTCCTTGACGAGGTAACGCAGGTTTTCGCGGCGGAAGCTGGAGACGGATCGTAAGGGATCCTTTAGCCGCAGCTGCTCGACGATGTCGTGACGAACCTGCTGGGTGGCGCTGGCGGTAAATGCGGCGATCGGCTGTTGCGGGAAAACCGCTCGCAGTTTGCTCAACTGGCGATACTCTGGCCGAAAATCGTGACCCCACTCCGAAATGCAATGGGCTTCGTCAATGGCGAAAAAGGAGACGGGAACTCGTCTTAGCCACTCCGCTGTGCCATCCATGACCGCGCGTTCGGGGGAGACGTAAATCAGGCGATACTCCCCGGCGGCGGCTTTCTGTTTCACCTGATGTCGATTGGCCTCGACCACGGAGCTGTTCAGGAACACCGCGGGGATGCCCATCTGACGTAGCTGTGCCACCTGATCTTGCATCAACGCAATAAGGGGTGAGATGACCACGGCGGTCCGCTGGTCGTCGAGGACGGCCGGCAATTGGTAGCAGAGGGACTTTCCACCCCCCGTGGGCATCACTACGCACACATCCCGGCCTGCTGCCAGGCCGCGCACGATCTCTTCCTGGCGCGGCCGGAAACCGTCATAGCCCCAGTACTGCTTGAGGGCCGTGGAAAACCGATCTGGAGCCGCCGCTTGCTTGGCCGCGGCTGGAGCAGACATCATTGACCTCTCCCGGAGGGATGGATAGAGGGAAGCACCCGTTAACATCTTCGCCTTAGCTTCGCCCCTTCGTCAAGTATGAAATTACCAGTGGGGCCGTAAAGCCGCGCCCTTCAGGGCGGGGATATTAAGGCCCTTTAGAGTGGAGTCTTTTGTTGCTCGACGTATTGCTTAATGATGCCCAGCGGTGCCCCGCCGCAACTGGCGGCAAAGTAAGACGGCGACCACAGGACATCCTTCCAATAGCGTTTCTCAATATCAGGACGCTCAATGCGAAGCAACCGACTGGAAACACCTTTGAGGCTGTTGACCATGCTCGACACCGAGTGCTTCGGTGGATAGTTAATGAGCAGGTGAACGTGTTCGGTTTCGCCGTTCATGTCGACCAGTTGCGCCTCGAAGTCGGTGCATACTTTATCGAAGATAACTTTGAGCCGTTGGATGGCGTCTCCGTCAAATACGTTTCTGCGATACTTTGTGACGAAGACCAAGTGGGCATGCAATGCGGAAACGCAATGCCTGCCGCGACGAATATCGTTGAACAGCAGCATAGACCAAGAATATAGTGGGGTTGTGTTGAGACTGCAAGCATTCCAGTTCGAGTTAATGCCGAACGGCGAACAACTTCGCAACCTCCCGACAGTTCGCTGGGTCCTGCCGCTTCGTCTACAACAAAGCCCTCGCTCTTAATATCGAACGCTACGAAAAGAAAGAAAAGCGTTTGGGCTATGCGGGTCTGTGTGCCTTGCTGCCCAACTGGAAAATGGAGCACGAGTTTTTGTCCAACGTACCCGCGCAAGCATTGCAGCAATCCCTCAAAAATCTTGAGCGAGCCTACACAAACTTCTTTCAAAAGCGTGCCGACTTCCCCAAGTTCAAAAAGAAGGGTCAGCGAGAGAGTTTTCGTATTCCTCAAGGCTTCGAGGCGGACAATCAGAACGGACGCATCAAACTGCCGAAACTTGGTTGGACGCGCTACCGCAAATCGCAGGACATTCTGGGCGAAGCTAGCAACGTCACCGTAAGTGAGTCGTGTGGCAAGTGGTTGCTGTCAATTCCCTGATTATCCACAATTCCACAGCCCCCTGTGTATAAGTGCACGGGCCTACATCAGTACCCGTGAGAGTCCCATAGCCATGCGAACGGCGGGAGAGGAATTCAGCCCTAAAGGCGCGTTTTGTGGTCTTTCGGCGCGCTGAACTGGAAATGTAAAAACTGTCCCGTTCCTGGCGAAAACTCCATCCAATCATCAAGGAGAAGGAAAACAGATGTTTGCTATCACAGGAATCACTGGGAACGTCGGCCGGGAAGTGGCCCGACATTTACTGGCGGCGAAAAAGCCTGTACGCGCGGTGGTGCGGGACGTGGCCAAAGGCAGACAGTGGGCCGCGTGCGGTTGCGAAGTTACGACGGCGGACATCAACGATGGGGCAGCTTTGACGGCCGCGTTTCGCGGTGCAGAGGGCGTGTTTGTGCTGGTCCCTCCGTGCTTCGATCCCGCGCCGGATTTTCGCGAGGCGCGGACAATAACGGCGACACTGTGTTCGGCGTTGCAGGAGGCGCGTCCGGGTCGAGTGGTGTACTTGTCGACCATCGGCGCGCAGGTAACCCGGCCAAATTTGTTGACGCAGCACACGATCATTGAGGAGGCGCTCCGGAAGTTGACAGCGCCCATTCTGTTCCTACGGCCTGGATGGTTCATGGAAAATTCCAGCTGGGACGTGGAGCCGGCGACCAATACCGGATTGATTGCAAGTTTCCTGCAGCCACTCGAAAAGTCAGTGCCCATGGTTGCCACAGCCGACATTGGAAGAACGGCCGCCGAACTACTACAGGAAACGTGGCAGGGGCACCGCACGGTGGAGCTTGAAGCGGCCCATCGCATTACGCCACTGGAGATCGCGGAAACGTTTTCAAAATTGCTCGGACGCTCCGTGAAAGTGGAAGGGGTGCCGCGGGAGACTTGGGAATCTTTGTTCAAGTCCCAGGGGATGAAGAACCCGACGCCGCGCATTCAGATGCTCAATGGCTTCAATGAAGGGTGGATCGAGTTTGAGGGTGGGGAGAGAGCTTCTCGAAAAGGAACTGTCGAACTGGAAACCGTGCTGCGCGGACTGATTGAGCGAACGAGCAAATCGTAAGATGTCAGCGCGCGGCGCAGCTAGCGTCCCCCCGATGATCGAGGCGCAGGAACATTTGGAATTTCTTCTAGCAGCGCTCGGATATCGTTTTCGGTTTCTGCCTTGTTCACTATGCCGGCGCAAACCGCCGCGATTTTTCCCCGCCCGTCCACGAGGACAGTCTGCGGCATGCCGGCCATGCCATATTGCTTTGCCAAGCCCTCGTTTCCGATCACGATGGAATAATTGACTTGCTTCTCCTTGATCCAGGGCTTCACGGACTTCCAGCCATCGTCGTCCATTGAAACGCCGACGACCTTTAGACCTCGCGCAGCATACTTGGATTGAAATTCGACAAACCAGGGAATTTCGACCTGACAACCGTCGCACCAAGTGGCCCAGAAGTTCACCAAGACAACCTTGCCTTTAAGATCGGAGAGGCGCACATCCTCGCCGTTCGCCCCCTTCAGACTAAAATCCGGCGCGGCCTTGCGATCACGCTCAGGAGTCAGAGTTGTCTGCGCGGAACGGGAAGCGAGGCTCTGCCACACGGCGACGGAGCACTCCAGGCATTTATGGGCGAGCACCTGCGGAGAAGGGAGCGAAATTGCGAACAGGAAAACAACGGCGGCCGTAGCGACCGTCCAGAACCACCTTTTGGAGAACCAGTTTGCCGAACGATGACGCAGCAACTTGAGCCGTGCTAGCCCTGCAGAGGCGTCGGGTTGCCAATCGTCGTCCAGATCGAGCTTGGACATGCGCTCGTCGACCCAAAGGCTAAGCTCGGTTGGTTTATTCGTGTCCATAGCGACGGGAATACTCCTTTCGGAAGGCTTGCTGCGCACGTGCGAGAAGAGTTCCCACGGAGGTGGCGTTCAGATCGAGGATGGAAGCGATCTCGTCGTAACGGAAGCCATGGCTTCGCAGAACCAGAAACTCTGCCTGGCGGTGCTCCATGCGCGCCAGGATCGAGCGGACCCGTTCTTGCTGCTCAGTGGCGCGATGGATTTGCTCCGGGGTAGCCGGAGCGGAGCCGGCATGCAGCAAGCCAAAAATGGATTCGTAGCGGGCACGCCGGGCGCGGCTACGAAGTTCGTCGAGCGCGGTGCGGACGGCGACGCGATAGAGCCACCCTTCCACCTTCTCTGCTTGAGCCTGCCGACTGCGCCACAGTTTGAGGAATACGTCGACGGCCAGTTCCTGCGCCCGAGCGCGGTCTCGGACAACACGAGCAATGATGCGAGCAACGCGTGCGTAGTGTTCGCGAAATACGGATTCGATGGGAAGTGGCGCTTCCTGAGTGTCCGTTTTCGAAATGACTTCGCTTGCTGAGCTCATTGTATGGAAAACGACGGCCAAGGAAACTTTGTGACAGAAAAATAGTACACCCCCGAAGGGGAATCCGGGTCGATGCGCCGGGGGGTAAGATCAATTTAAGTGGCCGCGGCCCCGTGAAATTGGTTGATTGTAGGCCCTTACTAGGTCGGCTAGTAGCTGACTGCATATGGTGCAGCTGCGAAAAAGCGATTCTTTGACACCATCTCCAAATCTCAATATCCTCGTTGGGCCTGGTTCGGCACTGCGGCGTCATGATTGGTCAGACTATTTCTCACTACCATATCCTCCACAAACTTGGGGGCGGCGGGATGGGTGTTGTCTATTCCGCGCGGGATACGGTTCTCGACCGTTCCGTGGCGCTGAAATTCCTGACTGCGCAAGCGCTCGAGGACAAACTGTCCCTGGATCGCTTTCTGCGCGAAGCACGCGCCGCTGCTGCTTTGAATCACCCAAACATCTGCACTGTGCATGAAATCGGGGAAAATGCCGAGGGCGATCCCTTTATCGTGATGGAATTTCTGGAAGGGGAGACGCTGAAGAACCTGATAACCGGCAGGGCGCTCGGCACAGAGCGGCTGCTGGACATTGCAGCGCAGGTCGCTGATGCGCTCGACCACGCGCACGCGCGCGGCATCATCCATCGAGACGTGAAGCCGGCCAATATTTTTGTCACGCGATCGGGGCAGGCCAAAGTTCTGGATTTCGGGCTGGCCAAACTTTCGGCGATCCTCGGTGTTTCGCCCGACACAGAGCCGTCCAGCTCCACAAACAGGAGCACGCCTATCCATGAGGAGACGCTGACGACGCCAGGAACCTCGATGGGCACCATTGCCTACATGTCGCCGGAACAGGCGCGAGGGGAAATACTTGATCCGAGATCCGATTTGTTTTCATTCGGATCCGTGCTTTACGAGATGTCGACGGGATCGCAACCGTTTCGAGGGCCGACCTCAGCGGTGATTTTCAACGCGATTTTTAACCATACCCCCGAGCCCGCGAGTTCGTTGAACATGGAAATTCCGGAAGCCGTCGATTCGATCATTTCCAAGGCTCTCGAAAAGGACCGGGATTTGCGCTATCAGTCTGCCGCTGAACTGCGCGCGGACCTGAAGCGGCTGAAGCGCGACATGGATTCCGGGAAGCGCAATTTGTCCGGGCGAACAGCTTCATATGTTGTGCCCGCAAGCGCGTCGGCGGAGCGCGCGCAAAATTCCGTGGCAGTACTTTATTTTGAGAATCTCAGTAGTGCGAAGGAAGATGAATACCTACGCGACGGCATGACCGAAGACATCATCACCGAACTTGCGAACATCAAAAATCTGAAAGTCTTTCCGCGGCCGGCGTTGCTGCCTTATCGAGACAAGCCGGTCACCGCGCCTCAGGTGGGTCGCGAGCTGAATGCTTCCTACGTACTCGCCGGCAGTCTTCGACGATCCGGCAACCGCTTGCGAATCACTGCACAGTTGGTGGAAACGCGCACCGGCCACGCACTTTGGGCACAGCGTTTCGATCGCGAAATGGATGATGTTTTCGAGGTGCAGGACGAAATCGCGCGCAGCATTGCACAAACCTTCCGCATCAATCTTTCGCCGCAGGAAGAACAAAAGATCGCCACTAAGCCCACGCAAAATTCGGTAGCCTATGATTATTACCTGCGAGGGCGGAGTTACGCGCGGCGCGAGAGTCTGGAGTTCGCGCTACAGATGTACGAGCAAGCCATAAAGCTCGATCCGAATTTCGCGCTCGCACATGCCGGGATTGCATACATTTGCGGGATCATTCACGAAATTCGCGAGCACAATCCGAAATGGGTGAAGCGCGGTGATGCGGCGTGCAACAAAGCACTGCAGCTCGATCCGAATTTGGCGGAAGCTCTAGTAGCTCGCGCACGAATTTCCTACTCCCAACGCAAACACGACCAAGCCATCGAATTCGCTAAGCGGGCGATTGCCTTGAAGCCCGATTGTGAAGGAGTTTACAACGTGCTGGGCCGTGTGTATTTCGCTTCGGGCCGCTTTCAGGAGGCGGCAGAACTGACGGAGAAGGCCATCGAGGCGAATGGGGACGACTACAACGTTTTCATTCCTATCGTCAACGCCTTGGAACGGCTCGGCCGTACCGAGGAACTCAAGCGCTATCGCCAAATGGAAATGCGCGCGCTCGAACGGCAGCTCGAACTTGTCCCGGAAGATGTACGCGCGCGAAGCTTGCTGGCCGCCGATTACGCGAATATGGGGCGTGCGGAGGATGCGGTGCGGCACCTGGAGATGACGGTTGCACTGCGCCCGAACGATTCCAACGTGCTCTACAATGCCGCTTGCACGTATGCCGTGCTCGGGAAGAAAACAGATGCCCTTGATCTGCTCCGGCGCGCCCTTGCGTCTGGATACTCGAACTTTGATTGGCCGCGACAAGATCCGGACCTGAGCTCGCTTCATGCCGATCCGGAGTTTCTGAAGTTGTTCCCACCGAAATAGGGTTGCGGTGTTCCAGAAACCGTTGTGACGCGGGGCACTGTCGCCAAGCGGGCGACGCGTTAGGCTTTTGGTGTGGCCATTTCGACGTAAACGGCCTCGTTGATTCGCTCCGCTGACGTTCGCTCCCGCCGATCTTGGCCACTGCCCTCATCTGGCAATGAGCACGGTGGCCCAATCCGAAACACTGATCGCCACGGACTTTACCCGCCCCGGCGTGAATCCTTGGGTGATCGCGTTCACGGTGATGTTGGCGACGTTTATGGAGGTGCTAGACACCAGCATCGCCAACGTAGCCCTCCCGCACATTGCCGGTAGCCTTTCCGCTGGAGTCGACGAAAGCACCTGGGTGCTGACGTCCTATCTGGTGTCCAACGCGATCGTGCTGCCGCTGACGGGATGGTTCTCCAAACTGTTCGGACGCAGAGCTTTTACATGTCCTGCGTGCTGATCTTTATCGTCAGCTCTTTCCTGTGTGGCGTGGCGACCAGCCTTCCGATGTTGGTGTTTTTCCGGGTGCTTCAAGGCGCGGGAGGAGGGGGCTTACAGCCGGTCTCCCAAGCCATTCTTGTGGAGAGTTTTCCTCGCGCGAAACAGGGCATGGCCATGGCGGTATACGGGATGGGAGTGGTGGTCGCGCCTGTCGTGGGACCGACGTTGGGCGGGTGGCTGACCGACAATTATTCCTGGCGCTGGATTTTCTTTATCAACATCCCTGTGGGACTGCTCTCCATTTTCCTGACATCCAGCCTTATCCACGACCCGCGTTACCTTGCCGCGCTTCACGGCCTGTCTGCCGGGCTTCAGGAAAAGGGGTCCAGCGCCTGTACAGCTGCGGAACAAGCTGGCGCGATTCTCTATGGAGCGCTCCAGAGGCAGGCCGCCATGCTGGCGTTCATCGATGTGTTCTGGATCCTTGGCGTGGTGTGCCTGGCGATGATCCCGCTGATGTTCCTCATCAAATCGCCTGGCCAGCACGGAGAAACCGTCCCCATGCACTGATTCGAGCGGCCGCCCGTTGGTTTATTCCTCATCGGACAAGTAGCAGGGTGAGGAAAGCGCAAAGATGCGCTGATTTCCCTGAGCTAAGAGCGCCCAGGCAAGAAGGCGGCCACGCTGATTGTGCAGGAAATATTCGTACCAGTGATCCTCGACAAGCTGCGGAATTACAATCACGATGCGCCGCTGCGGATACTTCTCCGATAGTTGAAGGACGTATTGGACTATGGGAACAATGACCAAGCGGTAAGGCGAAGGAAGAATGGTGAGTTGCGGCGGATCGGCGCCGGCCTCGACGAAGGGTTTTTCGACATAACGCTCCCAATCCTCGCGAAGCAATTCGGCATTATTTTCCGGCTCAACGTGAATGGCAATGATCTCGTGGGAAATGCGAGAGGCGAACTCCAGGGCTTGCTTGGAGACGCGGCTCCAGCGATCCATGGGAACGACGGCGATGGGTGGAGTTTTGTGAAGGGCAGGCTCAACGGGATCGCTGCAGGTGGTGGCGACGGTGACATTATGATAATGGCGGCGCACTCGGCGGAAGAACACGATCAGCATTGGAATGAAGATGACGGTGATCCATGCGCCCTGCGTAAACTTCGCCACCAGCACGACCAGTACGGTGATGCCAGTGACGAAAGCGCCTAAGCCATTGATCAGCATGCTGCGGACCCAGGCCGGTCCGCGCTTTTTAAACCAGTGCACTACCATCCCCAACTGGGAAAGCGTGAAGGCCAGGAAAGCGCCGACGGCGTAGAGAGGAATCAAACGGTCGGTTACACCACCAAAGAGAACAAGCAGGAAGCAAGTCGCTATGGCCAGGATCACAATGCCATAGGTGTAGACGAGGCGGCGGCCTCGATAGCCGAAGACGTGAGGCAGATAGTTGTTTAAGGCGATGGCCCGGCAAAGGCGGGGAAAATCGGCGAAGGCGGTGTTGGCGGAGAGGGAAAGTACGAACAGGATCGAGGCGATAGTTACGTAATAAAAAACCCCTTTCCCGAAAACAGCGAGCAGCAACATCGAAAGAATGCTTTGATAACCGGGCTGGCCTGGGTCGGTGGCAGTAATCTGGTAAGTCTTCACGAGGTAGGAAATCCCGGCCAGGAGCACGGCCAGCACGAAGATAATGATCGAGAGCGTTCGCTGAGCATTTTTAACAGCCGGCTCACGAAAGGCTCTTACACCGTTGCTGACGGCCTCGACGCCGGTCAAGGCCGTGCAACCGCTGGCAAAAACCTTGAGCAAAAGCCAGAAAGTGACCGCTGTCGTTACTGGACCGGGAGGCGGGATGGTTGCAACCGGAGCGGGATGGCCTCCGCTCACCAGCACTCGAACCACGCCCCAAGCGATGGTAATCAGCAAGGTGGCAACAAACAGGTACGTGGGAATCATGAATGCGAGTCCAGCGTCACGGACCCCGCGCAAATTAAGAATCGTGATCAGCAGAAGAATCCCAACGCACAATGAAACGGTGTGAGGTTGCAAAGAAGGAAGTGCGGAGACCAGAGCGCCGACTCCGGCGGATATGCCAACCGCGGCGGTCAGAATGTAGTCGGTCAGAAGAGCGGCCGCGGCCAGCAAACCCGGAAAGGCTCCGAGATTGGAACGGGCCACGGTGTAGGAACCCCCACCCATTGGGTAAGCGGCAATGGTCTGCCGGTAGGAAAAAAACACGATAACGAGAAGAGTGATGATGGCCAGGCTGACAGGAACGATGTACTGAAGACCGAGGAGCCCCAAGGGAATCAGCAAGCTGAGAGCGGCTTCCGGGCCATACGCGGCGGAACTGAGGGCGTCCAGACCGAAGATGGGGATACCGGCGGCGACACCGATTTGTTCGGCGCGTTCGTCACTGGTTTTCAGCGGCTTGCCAACAATCAGATCGATAAGGTTCATTGGGGTCCTGTTCAGCAGGAAATTCGTGAGCGATCTATTTGCAACAAATTTCCTAGCAAAGTCAACATATTGAAAAGATCGGACGAAGCGGCGGGCCCGCCTGACCTTCAAGTTGTCGTTCCACGTGCCGAATGCCATAATTCCCCTTCACAATCGCCGCGCGCGGCTTTGCTTGAGTTGCGCACGAGTCATTTTCCGGAGGTGACCCATGGCGCTACGCGATAGCTGGATAGAAAAGCGGGAAGAGGCACAGGCGGGAGCGAACGGCAGCCGCAACATGTCCCAGATGCACCTGGCGAAGCTGGGAGTGATTACCGAAGAAATGCAGTATGTGGCAACGCGGGAAAGCCTGGATCCAGAACATGTACGCAGTGAAGTAGCGCGGGGGCGCGCGATTATTCCCGCCAACATTCATCATCGTAACCTGGAGCCGATGGGCATCGGCGTGGCGTTTCACTGCAAGATCAACGCGAACATCGGCAACTCCGCGACAACGTCGGAGATCCACGAGGAACTGAAAAAGCTGCACCACTCCGTACATTATGGCGCGGACACGGTGATGGACCTTTCTACCGGCGGAAATATCCCGGAGATTCGGCAGGCCATTATCAACGCTTCGCCCGTGCCGATCGGCACGGTACCGGTGTATGAAGCGATTTCGCGGGTGCGCCGTCCTGAAGATCTCTCAATGGACTTGATGCTCGACGTGATTGAAGAGCAGGCTGAGCAAGGTGTGGATTACATGACCATCCACGCGGGAGTGTTACGGGAGCAAGTGCCGCTGGTGCGCAAGCGCATCACCGGAATCGTTTCGCGCGGCGGCTCGTTGATGGCGCACTGGATGGAACATCACAAGAAGCAGAATTTCCTGTACGAACGATTCGACGACATCTGCAAGATTTTCAAGAAACACGACGTGAGCTTCTCGCTGGGCGACGGTATGAGACCGGGCTGCATAGCGGATGCTAGTGATGAAGCGCAGTTTGCAGAGTTGCGCGTGTTGGGCGAGTTGACCAAGCGGGCCTGGGAACACGATGTACAGGTGATGATCGAAGGCCCTGGCCATATCCCGATGGACAAGATCAAGGAGCAAGTCGAGAAGGAAGTGGAATGGTGCAATGAAGCGCCGTTCTACACGCTGGGACCGCTGGTGACGGATATCGCGCCGGGCTACGACCACATCACCAGCGCGATTGGCGCCGCGATGATCGGGTGGTATGGCGCGTCGATGCTTTGCTATGTGACGCCGAAGGAGCACTTGGGGCTGCCGAATCCAGAGGATGTGAAACAAGGCGTGATTGCTTACAAGATTGCGGCGCATGCGGCGGATGTGGCACGGCACCGGCCAGGAGCGCGGGATCGCGACGACGCCATAAGCTATGCGCGGTTTCTGTTCGACTGGAACAAACAGTTCGAGTTATCCCTTGATCCAGCTACGGCGAAAGCCATGCACGACGAGAATCTGCCTGACGATTTCTATAAAGAAGCGAAATTCTGTTCGATGTGCGGGCCGAAGTTTTGCTCAATGAACATTACGCAATTAGCGGAAGCCGAGAGCGGCAAGGATCAGGCTGAGCGAAAGCGGAAGTTCGCAGATTTGCTGGTGAAGGTGCAAGGCGCGGGGAACTGATTGATCCGTTCCGTTTCAGGAGCGAATCAAAGAACAGGGATGTTGTTACAAGGCTGAAACATAATTCTTTCAGTGTCGTCCACTCACGTGCCCATAGTTCTTTCATCCTAGATTGGTAATAGCAGAATCGGGATTTATCCACGCGTCGCGGAAAATGCTCAGAGTGGAATGTTGCCGTGCTTCTTCTTGGGGTTCGTGTCGCGCTTGTTTTCCAGCGCCCGCAAAGAAGTGATGACAAGTTTGCGAGTATCTGCAGGCTCAATCACACCATCAAGGTACCCCCGCTCGGCAGCGACGAACGGATTCGCGAACCGGCTGCGAAATTGGGCAATTTTCTCCTGGCGCAGCTTGGCGCGTTCGCCGGCGGGAGCGGCATTCAACTCGCGCTTGTATACAATGTCCACCGCGCCTTCCGGCCCCATAACGGCAATTTCTGCGGTAGGCCAAGCGTAATTCGCATCGGTGCGAATATGTTTGGACGCCATGACGCAGTAAGCCCCACCGTAAGCCTTCCTCGTAATCACCGTGATTTTCGGTACCGTGGCTTCGGCAAACGCAAACAGCAATTTCGCCCCGTGCTTGATGATTCCGCCATATTCCTGCTGCGTGCCGGGCAAAAATCCAGGCACATCTTCAAACGTGATGAGCGGAATGTTGAACGCATCGCAAAATCGCACAAACCGGGCGCCTTTCACCGAAGCATTAATGTCCAGCGTGCCGGCCAGAAACGCGGGTTGGTTCGCGACAACCCCGACCGGGCGGCCATCCAGTCGTGCAAAACCCACAACAATATTCTTCGCGAAATGCTCATGAACCTCGAAGAAGTAATGCTCGTCGACAATAGCGTGAATCACGTCCTTGATGTCGTAGGGCTTCTGCGGATCTTCAGGCACGATGCTGTTCAGCGATTCTTCTTGCCGGTCAATGGGGTCGTGGCTGGTGCGCCGCGGCGGATCCTCAAGGTTGTTCGAAGGCAGAAAGCTGAACAGTTCCCGAATCATTGCGCAGCAGTCCGCATCGTCGCGGGAAATGAAGTGCGCCACGCCGCTGGTAGCGTTGTGCGTCATGGCCCCGCCGAGTTCCTGCTTCGTCACCTCCTCGTGCGTCACGTTCTTGATGACGTCTGGTCCGGTGACGAACATGTACGAAGTGTCTCGCGTCATCAGGATGAAATCGGTGATAGCCGGCGAGTATACGGCCCCACCGGCGCAAGGTCCAAGGATCGCGCTGATCTGTGGAATTACCCCGCTCGCCAGAGTGTTCCGTAAGAAAATATCCGCGTACCCTGCAAGGGAAGCTACGCCTTCCTGGATGCGCGCCCCGCCGGAATCATTCAGTCCGATCACCGGAGCGCCATTGCGCACCGCCAGGTCCATAATTTTGCAAATCTTCAGTGCGTTCGTCTCCGACAGAGAGCCGCCGAAAACCGTAAAGTCTTGTGCAAACACATACACGAGCCTGCCGTCGATGCGCCCGAAGCCCGTGACGAACCCGTCCCCTGCCGGCCGATTTTCCTCGGATCCAAAATCCACGCAGTGATGCCGCACAAATTTATCCAACTCTTCGAATGTCCCTTCATCGAGCAAAATATGGATGCGTTCGCGCGCCGAAAGTTTCCCTGCCTTGTGTTCCCGTTCCCGCCGCTCCGCCCCGCCGCCCGCCTCCGCTTCTTTGGACATGCGCCGCAATTGATCCATGCGATCGGTGTTGAGCGACGATTCCCAGGTAACGTGATTCTTCTCAGCCAAGACGGCCTCCGTCGGAAGGTGACTTCGGAGCGAAAATAAGCACAGCGAGATGCGTTGCCAGCCACACCGTGCCGAGCAAAAGCACCACGCCAAGTAAAAGCTCCGCGGCAATGGCGCCGGCACGTGGCAAGGGCGATTCGATGGCAGTCACGTAGTGCGTGGCGCGCACGAGAATGACCATCGAACTGAGCGTCATGGCCACGATCAGAATTGCCGTGAGAACGGACAAAAACACATGTTTCATGGATGCGATCGCACAGTTCTGGGGCTGCAGCCAAAGGATAGCGCAATCGCAAGCAAAGCGGTATGCAGGGAAGGCGCGCAAAAACGAATGGGATCGCTTCGCCGAAAGCCAGCTAGGAAAGCTGCGAAAAGCGCTTCAGCGCAGCCCGGACCAATCGTCTGCCACAAGGATGGAATCGCTGGGATTCGCAGGATCGTACTTCACGCTGGCTTGTTGCCCGGCCATCAGCTGGTCAAACCGCACCTGGCTTTCCAGTCCCGTAATGTCCTGCGCGGTATGGTAAGTAACGCCGGAAATCGAATAGCTGTAAGAAACCATGCAGCGCGGACGCATATCCGGCAGCGGCCGCGACCGCGAACTCAAGAAGTTGCGGTTTGCCTGCGCAGGCGTGGCTGGGTGCTCGCTGAGCTCGACCACCTGGCCCTCTGCGATCCTGCCAATATGATTCAAATGAAGCCGGCGTTTGCGCTCCGCTTCTTCTGGATCGACGTTCGGGCGCATAAACGCGAACACCACCAACGCGATCGCCACAATAGCTCCTGCACCTACAGCAACCATCATCTTCCAATCGGCGAGCACTTCTTTCAACGCACTACCTCTTGCGAAAACAAACGTGGATTGAATTTGGGATCGGGAAGGGACTACCGGTTCCCCCACGAAGGGATAGTTTACCCAAACAGAGTGGCCCGCGCGACGCTGACGCCAAGGCCATGCACTGGATTACGCAACACCCCTATTCCGGCCACGGACACTTCCACCGTGTCGTTTATCAGCAGCGGTCCCACGCCGGCGGGCGTTCCGGTAGCGATCAAATCTCCCGGCATAAGCGTCATGATGCGCGAGATGTAGCGAATCAGGAATGCGACCGGATACGTCATCAGCGCCGTGCTGCCGGATTGCCGCGTCTGGCCGTTCACACGGCATTCCACCAGCGCATTGGTAGGATCAAGCTGCATTTCGAGATGCGGTCCAACCGGGCAGAAGCTGTCAAATCCCTTGGCGCGCGTAAATTGCACATCGGCCTTTTGCAGATCGCGAGCGGTAACATCGTTCACGCACGTATAACCGAGCACGAACGAGAGCGGGTCCGCCTCGTCGGTCAAATGCGAACATTTTTTTCCAACCACCACGCCCAATTCGCCTTCATGCTCGACGCGGTTTGAAGCCTCTGGTAGCACGATGGCTTCTTCCGGCCCGATGATCGAGGAAGGAGGCTTGAGGAAGAGTAGCGGCTCTTTCGGCATTTCGTTGCCAAGCTCCGCAGCATGCGCCGCATAATTCCGCCCCACGCACACGATCTTCGAAGGCTCGCAAGGTGCCAGCATCCGCACATTCTTCAAATCCCAGAGGGTATGGCCTTCCACCCAGCCGCTCCATGGCAGCCCGTTGATTTCACGCACAGCATCGGCATCCAAAAGCCCATAAACGGGTGCGTGCGCGCGTCCAGTCGGGGTTGAAAGAGGCAAAAACCGGCAAAATTTCATGCCATGGCAACTCGCTCAGTGCTGAATGTGAGAGCTGTTCGCTGCGTGGACTCTCCAGATGATCGTACCAATCCACGAGACGGTGGCAAAGATCAAATAGCTGATGGCCCCAAGAACAAAGATATGGAAAGCACTGTAGTATTCGTCCAGCAGCACAAACTTGAAGCAGAGGAAGCGGTACGAAAGCGCCAGCATGCTCCAGCTGACCAGCCCGGAAACCAGCAGGTGGCCCGGCGAGCGAAAGAAGCGCATCAGCGGGATGCAAGCCAGCAATGTAAGCAGGGCCGCCGCAATAATATTGCGCTCCATGGCCAGAGGCTCAAGAAACGCCACGCGATTGGCGATCAGAAGCCAGGTCGTAAAGACCAGCGAAAGCGACAGCCCGGCGTAGACTCCTACTCGTATACCAACATCCTTCATGAACCCAAACCAATGAATCCCTAGAAGTTTTACGGCAGTATCCATGGGCAGTGAACCCCTCTCACCGGGTTTACCCCCCATTTGATGAAACCCAGTCTCAGCGAAAAAGTTATGGCAATTCTGCGAGAGTGGCGGTGCTGGCTGGGCTTTCGTTGCCCGCACGGTCAACGGCCGTGACTGTATACCAATAGCGATGCCCTGCCTGAACCGAACTGTCACGGAACGACGGAGTGGGCAGAAGATCCGGCGTCTGCAGTTGTCCTCGCGCGTTCTCACTCTCACTACGATAGACGCGATAACCAGCCACATCCGTTTCGAGATTTATTGACCAGGAAAGATCGACAGCGAACGTACCGGGACTAGTACCGGGTAACACGGCTGCAGCGAGATTCTGCGGAGTGGAGGGTGGGAATGTGTCTTTCGGCATAAGAATGGCGGGTACGGAGTCTCCCGACTCAATGAGCGACCCCGCGGCATTGATCACGCTGCGAACCACATACGCATAAGTCTTCCCAAAGTCGAAGCTGGCGTCTTGATATTCCGTTTTCGGCGTCACGGCAATCTGCAGAAGCGGCAGCTTCCACACAGCGGCGTGCAGGTCCTTCTCTGCAGCCGCAGCCGATGCCGGATCCAGCTCGCCGCGGTATACGTGATACTCCTGGATCGGCGGCAATTGCGCACCTGCGGACGTGCTCGTGGGTGCGCTCCAGCTGAGCTGGATACTATTTTCCGTTACCTCTGGTTTCAAATCCGATATGCGCTGCGGGACAGGATAAAGATCCAGCATGACCTCATTTGAATTCTGAGAGGATTTCCGGTCGCTCACTCTGGTTCGGACGCGGTAAAGAACAGTCTCGCCGGTGCGCGTGCGCAGTTCCTCGGGCTGCACAGGATAGGGAAACGAAACTTCACCTTGCTGCACGTAGCTGGACAGAATCGTCCCAGGCACGGTGTCTACAAGATGAAACGATCGCGGATCGGGCGTCCCATCCGGGTGCAATTCCCCGCGCCAAACTTCCAGGGTCGGCACCTGCGTAAGGCGTTCGCCCAATGTACTCTTGGTAGGCAGGGTAAAGCTCAAAAGCACCGCATCGCCCAGTTGACGGGCTTTCACATCGGTAATGGCAACCGGTATGGGTGGAGACGGCGGAGTAGGTTCACCGGGTGCGCCGCAGCCCGCCACCAGAAGAAACGCCGCAACCAAAACGCGAAAATCGCCACCCCAGAAACCCTTGAACCGGATGGCGCGCTCCCCCGCCTTGCACGAGTTTCGAATTTCCATTTTCGAGTTTCGGATTTTACAGGATGTACCGGCTCAGATCCTGGTTCTTCACGATATCGGCCAGCTGTTTGTTGACGTAAGCCGCATCGACCTTCACCGTTTTTTTCTTCAGATCGGGCGCTTCGAAAGAAAGCTCGTCCAGAACCTTTTCTAGGATCGTGTGCAGCCGCCGCGCGCCGATGTTTTCCGTTTGTTCGTTCACGCTGGTTGCAAAACGCGCGATTGCCTGTATCGCGTCCTCCGTGAAAGAAAGTTTCACGCCTTCCGTGTCCAGTAGCGCGATGTACTGCTTGATCAGAGCATTCTTTGGCTCCGTCAGGATGCGGACGAAGTCTTCTTCCTTCAGCGACTGCATTTCCACGCGAATAGGCAAACGGCCCTGTAATTCCGGGATCAGGTCGGAAGGCTTCGTAACATGGAATGCACCGGCGGCCACGAAAAGAATATGGTCCGTGCGAATCATCCCGTAGCGCGTATTGACCGTCGTGCCTTCGATAATCGGAAGAATATCCCGCTGCACACCTTCCCGCGAAACGTCCGGGCCATGGCCGGATTCGCGCCCCGCCACCTTGTCGATTTCATCCACGAAGATAATGCCCATCTGCTCCGCGCGTTCCACGGCCACCCGCGTGACCTGGTCCATATCCAGGAGCTTGTTTTCCTCTTCCTGGATCAGGTATTCGAAAGCGTCCGAAACAGACATCTTGCGCTTCTTTTTCTGCTGCCCGAACAGACCACTGAAGTTGCTCAGCATGTCCTTCAGGTTTACGTCCATTTCCTCGATGCCCTGGTTGGAAATAATCTCGAACGACGGCATGGCTCGTTCGCGAACCTCCAGATCGACGATGCGCTGATCGAGCTTGCCCTCCCGCAACTGCGTACGCAATTTCTCTCGCGTGCGCTTGGTCTGTTCCCGCTGTGCCGCCAGTTCGCTCTCGGGAGTTCCTTCGGCTGGTGGCGGGGGCGGAGGCAGAAGCAGGTCGAGAATGCGCTCTTCGGCGGATTCCTCGGCGCGATCGGCAACTTCGTCCAGCTTTTCTTCGCGCACCATGTCGATGGAAGTCTCCACCAGGTCGCGCACCATGGACTCCACGTCGCGCCCCACGTAGCCCACTTCCGTATATTTCGAAGCTTCCACTTTCACAAACGGGCACCCGGCCAGCCGGGCCAGCCGCCGCGCAATCTCCGTCTTGCCAACGCCGGTCGGACCAATCATCAAAATATTCTTTGGCAGAACGTCTTCGGCAATCTCCGGCGGTAGCTTCTGCCGCCGCACCCGGTTCCGTAATGCCACGGCCACAGCCCGTTTGGCCGCAGCCTGCCCGACGATGTATTTGTCGAGCTCCTTCACGATTTCGCGCGGGGTCATGTCATCCAGCGCGGGCAGCAGTTGTTCTTCCTCCTCTGGGCGGCCATTGCCGTTGGCTGCCGGGAAGAGCGTAATTTCCTTATCAGACTTGCTGGTCATTTCGTTTCGATTCCTTGCGTGCGCCCGGTTGCAGTTGCGGCGCTTTCCTTAGATTTCCTCGACGGTAAAATTAGCGTTGGTATAAATGCAAATTTCGCTGGCGATGCGCATCGCCTCCAGGGCCAGTTCTTTCACGGCCAGCTTCGAATGTTTCAGCAGCGCGCGAGCCGCCGACAGCGCATACATGCCGCCGGACCCGATAGCGCACAGCCCGTCGTCGGGCTCAATCACATCTCCATTGCCGGAAAGTACGAACGTGGCCTTCGCATCCGCCACGATCAGCAGCGCTTCCAAATGCCGCAGGGCCCGGTCCTTGCGCCATTCCTTGGCCAGCTCCACCGAAGCTTTTTGCAAATTGCCGGAATGTTCCTGAAGCTTGCCTTCAAATCGTTCGAACAGGGAAAGCGCATCTGCCGTGGAACCAGCAAACCCAGCCAGCACCTTATCGTTGTACAGGCGCCGCGTTTTTCGGGCGGTATGTTTCAGAACATGATCGCCGAGCGTCACCTGCCCATCGGCAATAAGCACGACTTTTGCTTCCTTGCGTATGCAGAGCACGGTTGTGCCGTGCAACTGCGTGTCTCCCGTGCCATTTCGCATCCTCCAAGTATACCGCGACCCCGCATTTGGGTCATGGCGGCGTAGCGCCGCCCCTTTCCGGCCGACACCTATCCAACTAAAGATCACGACCTGTAAAACGAACTGCTCTGGATTTTTCGATGAAGCTCTAATTCAGAGGAATCTCGTGGAACGAAAGCACTTTATACGTCAACGGTCCCTGCGCGAGTTGCACCAGACAACTGCTGTAATTGATCCCGAAACCTGGGGTGCTGCCATAACTCGTCTGACTGCCAAAAAAAGCTGGGCCAAGTGAGGTGCCGCTCAGAAGATTGCCCGACAAATCGCGCGTCTGCGCTACGAACGCGGCGCCGTTAAACCCTCCAACGCCGTTTTTACTCGAAGAGAAAATGCCCTGCCCCACCACCAGCACAATGCCATTCCAGCTCGCATCGGGATCGTAATAAAGTGTGCCCGTCACCAGTAGCAGGCCGTATCCGGAGTTGTGCCATCCGCTCAGGTTCAAATTTCCGTTCACCACGATGGTCATCGGATTTGACGCCGACATCAGCGGCGCGTTCGTCGAAATATCGGCCCCCGTAACCGCGCCGGTGAGCAGTAGGTCGGCGTTGTTCTCTATATCTTGCATCACCGCATCCAGTGAGGCAGGCGTCAGCCAACTCTGACGAAGAATCGAACTTGGATAGCCGACATTCAGGTTCGAAACGCTCGGTGTCGTCGGCGTATAAGGGGGTGGCGTGATCGAAAGCGGCGCTCCCGGGTAATATTGTTTATCAGCCGGCGGTGAGTTCACCTCCGCAAGGACGGACCCTGTATCCGACGCATTCGTTGCTCCAATGGAGGGGACCGAGCCCGGAAGCCCCGGAGGTGGTGGGGGATTGCACGAGTCCACTCCATTGACCTGGAAGCCGGGCGTTCCCGGAGCCTGGTAAGTCACTCCATTGCCGTCGAGCGTCAGCGCCGCGGGAAAATTCTGATCGGCTGCGTCCGGCGAAATAATCAACGGCGCCACAACATATTGCAACAGCCGCTTTCCGCCATTCGGCGCAACCGCGAGCGCGGTAATCTCCAAAGCCTGCACGGCTGTACCTGTCGGCGCTACCGGTGGTGAGGAAGGATTGGAGACGACGAGTCCAGGGACCGGCTTGCCGGTGGACCCATCAACATTAGCTGGGTCATAAAATAGTGCGCCCACTCTGTCGATCACACCATTGCTATCGACGTCGACATTTAACGCCAATTCCGTTACCGCATTGATCCTCACCCATTTATAACTTGGACCCGGCAAGGATGCGGAAGGCACAGGAGAAACCGAGGGAATCTGCTGAACCGTCGCTCCCGACAGTCCCCACGCAAACTCCTGCCCATATTCCGTATCCGGGTAATTGGCCGGATTGGCGCTCGTCGGGTCTACGGTTTCACCCGAAGCCGGATTGGTGATGTACAAAACTTGCGTCAGGCTCCACGTCGGCACGCCGTTGGGCGAAAGCAGATTTGGATAACTATTGCTGATATTGATGTAGTCCGGATTCTTCCACAGCAAACGGCCACGCGCCTCTTCCAGCCCAGCCACGCCAGCATAGTATGCGGTAGTGGCAGTGCGGTAATTTCCAGCTAGAGAGCTGTCGGTTCCCGTCGAGACGACGAGCGCAATGGCCACAACACTGATCAAAAGCAGCGCAAAAATGGCAATGAGCATGGCAGCACCCGACTCCCTCGGCCTTCTCATTCTGCGCGTTATCAGCTTCATCTTCATTGCCTCGATCCCTCAATTTGACGGGTTGGATCGGTGGCCCCGGCCGGTTAATTCTATCAATTGCAAAGCGTGCGTCTGCGCGTCTGTCTGCGGAGTCTTGACGATCAAAACGATGTCCACGTCACTGATGTTCTGCGGTGCGTTATATCCTGTCGCCAACGTACAGGGTTGAGGCCCTGACGGAGTGGCGCACGTGTATTGAAAAATGGGTACCGGCCCTGTGGGAAACATCGAAGGATACTGTGCCGTGATTTGGCTGAGCAGCGGGTCGGGCACATTATTCATTACATTTTCCACAAACGGAGTCATTGCCGTCGCCAAAGAAGTAGCTGCGACCGGGTCGGTCCCGGCGGTTTTGAGGACTACTGTACGGTAAAGAGTCGTGCCGATGAGCTGGTAGCGGATCCAGCTGACCCCGGTTCCGATATTTGTCTCAACGATCAGGTCGAAATCGCCGGGCGTCGGATTACACGTTAAGCCGACCTGGCAGGTAGTAGGTGGTGTGTTTGTGTACCCGGGATCCCACGCGAATGGGCTTAGGGCATAGTTAGCGGGAAACGAAGCCTTGGAAAACATTCCCAGTGATGGATAACCCGACATGTTGATGTCCCGGACAATCTGGTCGATGCCCAGCCGCGCTTCCTGGAACGAGCCGGACATCTGCGTCTCGCTGCTGTACCTTTGCTGGCTCAGTTGCAGCAGTGCAAACATCGCGCCACAGATCACCAGAAAGATCGCCATCGCCACCATGAGTTCCAGAATGGTGAAGCCGCGAGCGGTTGCGGATGGTGGCTTCATTGCTACTTTTCCAGCATTACGTCGAGAGTAACCGGATACGTAAGCGAACGCATGCCACGCCGAAAAACCCCCAGGATAATCCGTCGCGAAACGGGTACCCCAGACGATGGGTTCGTCTTCATGACCACGGCCCATCGCACGTCGGTCGTGGTGCCTGCGGGATCGTTTGGGTCAGCGTAGGTAAAGCTGTAACCTGCCACGGGCGACGCAGTGAAATCGATGATCGGATAGTTTTGAAAAGTGGTCCAGGGACTACCCACGACCGTATTCGGCAAGGTAGGGTCGCCCAACTGGCATACTTGGCTCGACGGACAAACAATCCCATTCGGATCGGTGTACGAAGTCGCGGTCAGCGGTTGCTCCCGCATGGCTTCCAACACCTTTTGTCCAAACACCAGCGCGGTGCCGTCATTGCGATTGTTCGAACTCATCATCACGGAAGCGGGCACCAGCTGCGCCACAGCCACCAGGCCCACAATCACAATCGCCGTCGCCATCAGCATTTCGACCAGCGTGAATCCCCGCTGGCCGGCGAAACGTTTACCGTGTTTGCGCACTGCCTTCACTTGCACCCTTTTGCCTTACTGCTGTTGCTGCCAATTGCCGCTGGCATCTGAAGTCCACACTTGCACCGAACCAGCCGGTAACAGCAAAACCGCTCGATACCCCGCTTCCGGCGCCACACTGCTCGCCAGATAAAACACAGTGACATTTGTCGGCGGAATCACCGCCCCTCGCGCGTCAAACGCTACTTTCGACCCGCTGGGCGACGGAGCCGTCGGCACCAGCGAACCGAGCGCAGTAAATAGTGTCGAGGTCCCCGGAACCGTGCCGCCGTCGATCAGATTTCCACTGTTCCCCAGCAAAATTGTCTTCTCCGTCGGGTCCAGCTGGTTGTTTACGTTCGAATCCGCCCACAAGCTGGTCATGCCAGGATTCGACGCCGACGGCTGAATAATGCAGTTGATCGGCTTGTTCAAGCGAATTGCCTCATACCGCGTCAAAAGCATCATGTCCTTCACTTGCGTGGCGGCGGTCGATAACTGGTACGAATGATAAGCGCGCAGGAATGCGGGTAAGCCTACGGCAATCAGAATCATGGCGACCGCGAGCACAACGACGAGTTCCGTAAGGCTGTAGCCAGGGCTTCGCTTCACTGACGCACACAAATCGAGACCGTTCCCCTCTCAAAACCAAAGGAAATGAAACAAACTTCAACTACCCTGGGAACAGACTAACGCCAACACGCTGGACTGGGGCTATAAAATAGCAGGGATTTGGCTAGTTAGATAGGCGTTACCCTTGTGGGTAATATTCACACTTTTACCAGAAAAATAACCTGTTCGCGCTTTAAGCTCCACGATTTCGCTAGTTCTGCGCTTTGGCTTTGTGACCCGATTCCTTGAATTTCTTTTCTAGTGATTCTTCGGTGAAAAAATCCGCGGGCAAATTGGGGGCATTCGTGCAAGAAGTGTAAAAAATTTGATGTGTGCGCCTTCCATTGTGCTCGCGCGTCACCTGCATGGCCGTTTGAATGCCTTGCATGTCCTGATAGTTCGAATAAATGGTCACGTCTTCATCTTTATCGTGCATTTCTTCATTCGGCGTGATCGCCACGGTCCGCAACGGTAGGTGAGACATGCGGTCCAGTGCCAGCCGCACCGTTCGATCTTCCTCGTCGCTGAAGTCCACCCACTCTACTTCGCGCATATCAGAAATGCCGATGCCGCCATAATGCAAGAAAACGCCCTCTTCATTCGCCCGGTGCAGCAGGAGATTGCGGAGTTGGCGCTTCATGGACGCCTGAAATTCCGCCACCACGGTTGCGTCGGCATCGTTCACGCCTCCTCTGTCCATGGTCCAGCCCTTATCCCCATCGAACAATTGAATAAACTCGCCGCCCTTGATCGGCAAATTCCCCCAAAGAACCGCAAACAATCCGCCCTTGGTGGTCTTCACCACGTATTCGGTCCGATTCTTGTCAGGGAATTTCCAGTAACTGCGCATCATCGAGTAGCCCAACATGCCGCCGTTGCGATCGAACTGCGCTACCCGGCCATTGCAATCGTTTTCGGACTGGTCGCGATACAGGCTGCCACCCAACGCGTCAACGGATTGCTTCAGCAGTTGCCTGGCCTTGGCTTTGTTCTGATCCAGGTCCATCGTGTCCGGATTCTGCTGCGAAGCTGCGGTTAGCAGCAATCCTGAGGCGAAAACAAAAAGCCCCGCCAAAGCCACCTGACCGAATTGACGTGCGCTCAACCGCACAACACCGAGCCTCCGTTGACGTTCAAAACTTCGCCGTTGATGAAGTTCGCCAGGTCCGACGCCAGAAACAGAATCGGCCCTGCCACTTCCTCCGCCGTCGCGGGGCGCCCGATCGGAATCACGCTCGCCGCCATCTTCTTTCCGGCCTTGGTATGCAGCACGGGGTTAGACATGTCCGTGGCCACCCATCCCGGCGCCACGCTGTTTACCAGAATGCCGTGGCTCGCCAACTCCGTAGACAAGCCCTTGGTCAAGCTGATGATCGCTCCCTTCGATGCGCCGTAATGTGTGTGAAACGATTCGCCTCTCTGTCCCGCCGTGGAGCTGATGGGAATAATCTTCCCGGACTTCTGCTTAATCATCTGCGGCACCGCGAAGTGAATCACCGAATAAACGCTCTTCAGGTTGATCCGGATCATGTCGTCCCACTGTTTTTCGGTCATTTTCTCGATGGGGAGGTCTTCCAGGTTCCAGATACCGGCGTTGGGAACCAGGATGTCCAGCCGCCCCAGCCGGTTGACGGAGTGCTCCACCAGCTTGCGATTGTCCTCATGCTTCCCCACATCCGCCTTGAACGCTTCGACCCGAGTCCCGTGCTTGGCCGCCTCCTGCTCGATTTGACGCGCCGCATCCTTTGCCGAGTTGTAACTGAAAACCACGTCCGCGCCGGCCTGCGCAAACATTTTAACCGCCGCCGCGCCGATACCTCGGGAACCCCCGGTGATGAGTGCCGCTTTTCCTGCCAGTGAGATCATGTTTCCCCCAATATTCTGAATCGCGAACGACAAAATGCGGTTGAACCCAAGCTGCCCCCTACGATTGCAACGTGGAGGCTCGGCGTGCGCCCCGTGCCGCGGACACCAGATCCGAGAACAGTCGGTCTGCAAGGGCATCTCCGCGCATGCGTTCCGGATGCCACTGAACCCCAATCACCCAATTGGCGTCGCCGGTCCACTCCACGGCTTCGACAACGCCGTCTGCAGCCAGCGCGGTGATCCGCAGTTGACGGCCGGGCTTGGCAACGGATTGGTGATGCGAGCTGTTCACCACTCCCTGGGTGGCACCTGCCAGCTTGGCCAATTGGCTCTCCGGCGTGAACCGCACGTCGTGGCATGGGTCGTCGGCCGGAACAGGCTGGATATCCTTCTTCCGGTGTGGAAGAGAAGTGCTTGTCTCTGTGCGAACGTCCTGGATCAGCGTTCCCCCGAGGAACACGTTCAGCAGTTGGCACCCGTAGCAGATGGCCAGCACCGGCTTTTGCTCGGCGAACGAATGCCCAAGGATCGCCTTATCCGTGTCCTCCCGAGCTAGGTCAGGGGCCTCGGATTGGCCGCGGTTGGAAGCGCCATATTCGCTGGGATTGACGTCGGCCGGGCTGCCCGGCAACACGAACCCCTCCAGCCCCGCTATCTCCTGCGGTAGGGCCTCGGGATGCGCCAGAGACAGCAATACCGGCTCACCCCCAGCCTGCTCCACCGCTTCCATGTAATCGCGGATCTTCGGTACGTTTCCGGCAACCTCTTCTTGCGACGTCCGCCAGGGGATGCCGATCCGCGGTCGGTTTGGGCCGATGGGTGTCATGGAACCCAGAATCGTAACATCGGGCGCGAAGGGCGGCAACCGACCCCCGAACCCTCGTGTAGTCGTACAGGCCGATCGCCTTTTGAGACACCTTTTTGATCGAAGTAGAATGATCGAACCAGCCGGCAATGAAAAGCGTCTTGTCGCGAGAGATTGCTGTGATGAATCGAGACGTCCATACAGACGGCGCAATTTCCGACTACCGCGAGTTCCGTCCCCCCGCGCCGCTCGCCAGCCACTCCTCTGCCTCTGCACGCAAGCGATCCTCGGCACCCAAGGGATTTACTCGCATCGCGTTCTCCCCGTCAATGACGGCCCTCCTGTGGTCGTCGGCCCTTGGACACAATCCTTCCTCGCCTGCTTCTCTCCGGGAACGACAATCGTCGGCGCGCGCTTCCATCCCGGTCAGGCTTCCGCGCTTCTCGGCTTGCCTGCTTCGGAGTTGCTCAACCAACCCGTGCCGCTGGATGGAATTTGGAAAGCTGCGGCCAGCGCCCCGTTTGCGCGCGTTGTCGGCGAACGCACCCTTCGAGGGCGCCAGTCATCGATGGAGGTGGCCCTGCTCGGCCGACTGGCACAAGCCGCTCCCGCTGATCAGGTGATGACTGCGGCCACCCATTGGTTCGGCCAGCATCCTCACGGCCGAACGGAACGCCTCAGCCAGTCGATGGGCCTCAGCAATCGCCAATTGCATCGCAGATTCCTGGCGGCGGTAGGCTACGGCCCGAAGCTCTTCCACTCCGTCCTGCGTTTCCAGCGCTTGTTAAATCTATGGGGCCCCACGAACTCGCCGCGGCGCCTCGCTCACGCTGCTGCAGACGCGGGTTACGCCGATCAGGCGCACATGACCCGCGATGTGCAGCGATTTGCCGGAGTTCCGCCCAGCAGGTTGTTGCAATCGGCGGCCTGCTCCCTGCGCTTGTCCGGCCTTGTCACCGCAGCACCCGGTGCGAGCTCATAAACGCCTGTCCGATTCATTCAAGACGCTCGCCTTCGAATTAGTTTCAGTGCCATGATCAGTCGCCGAAAATTGTTTGCAGGCTTTCGCTATTCCACTCGTTCCGAACTTAGGAGGCTACGAGGTCATGAAAGATCTCGGCAACATCAAAATCCTATTCATCGCTGGATTCGGTCCGATCGTTGCAGACGCCGCGGCCAGCCAGAAATTCTACCGGCAGATTCTAGGCATTTCCTTCAAGGAAGAAGACGGAGGCTATCTCCACACCGGAGATTTGCCGGGAGCAAAAAGCTTCGCGCTGTGGCCCCTGCCCCACGCGGCGCAATCGTGTTTCGGCAAAGACACCTGGCCCAGTGAATATCCTGTTCCTCAAGCCTGGCTCGAATTTGACGTCGAGAATGTCGAGGCAGCTACAGAGGAGCTCGAAGCAAAGGGCTATCAAGTCTTGCTCAAAAACAAAAAAGAACCCTGGGGCCAAACCGTCACGCGCCTGCTCAGCCCGGAAGGCTTACTACTTGGGATCACCTTCACGCCATGGATGCGCGAAGGAAAATGAAATTCAGAAGCCGGCCGAACGCTTCAGATTCACTTCGTTGCAGGTCTGTCGAGAATCGGTTGATCTCGTCCGGTGAGCGTATAGGGCAGATCAGACGAGTTCAGTTCAAAGACGACGATTGACTCAAATTCCCGATGGCTGAGCAGATAGGGACCCGGTACGTAGAGCGTTTGTTGCGGACCGATATTCCAGATGCGGCCCAGAGGTTGCTTGCCGCCGCCAAACCAAAGCGCGCCTTTGCTAAACGCACTGGTATCGAGGAAGGTGTCTGCGCGTTGATCCACTCGCACAGCGCCGATGAAGAAACATGGGCCGATGCAGGACTTGCTGGCAAACGCGACCTTTGGTGGTTCCGTCATGGGGAGGGGGTAGATCTCCCAAGCGAGGAGCGGTTTTCCACCAAGAGTTACTTGCTTGGTGATGCCTTTGCGTTCTCCGCGAAGCATCAGGCTGAAGTTGATGCGTCCGGAGTTTTCCACCAGGATATCCAGGCGCGCGCCGCCAGCCGGAACTTTCAGATGAAGATGATTTTGCGCGAGCCGGCGATCGAGTGAGCCGATGGACCTGCCATCGAGATAAATTTGCGCGTAATCGTGCAGTTCGTCGAGAACAAGATCGCCTTCGACGGGACCGTCGAGCTGCTTGCGATAGAGAATGTACCCGTAAGCTTGGTCGAGATCCTCCATGCTCAGCACTTGTTCAGAGTGGACAGGCTCGGGCAACACTTTCCAAAGAGAGACGGCCTCCTCCAGCTTGAATTCCGGGATTTTTGTAGCTGGCGCGACAATCGGGACCGCGGGTGGCGTAGTGCGAGTGGCCTTAGCGATGACCTCTCGGAAACTGAAATATTTCGGCGTAGGCCGCCCGCTTTCGTCCAGCGGCGCGTTGTAATCGTAGCTGGTAACGTCCGGTTCGTAGTTCTTTCCGTCGCTGTTCGCCCCATTCATCCAACCAAAACTCGTGCCCCCGTGAAACATATACAGGCTGACGGAATATCCCTGGCGTAGCATCCAGTCCAGATTCGCGGCTTCACTCGCGGCGTTCGTCATTCCGTGCTTGCCGCCCCAATGATCGAACCAGCCATCCCAGAATTCGCTGTTGAAGTAAGGCCCATTCGGCCGCAGTTTTTTCAGCTTGGCGAACTCTTCCTGCGCCGCTCCCGCATCCCCGCCGCCAAAATTAATTCCCACCGGCAAATCCGGCAACGAGCCGGCCGCAACCTCATCCGCGCCGTCCGCGGTGTAAAGCTGCGATTTCGTGAAGCCTGCCTCCACGAGCTTGCGATGAATATCTTGCATGTACGCGTGATCGTTGCCGAACGATCCGTACTCATTTTCCACCTGCACCAGGATAATCGGGCCGCCATTGCCGATTTGCAGGGGCGCCACTTCCTGCCCCAACCGGTGAATCCAGCGAGCCGCGGGTTCCATGAATTTGGGATCGCGGCTGCGCACGATCGTCAAATGATCCTTCAGCAACCACGCCGGAAACCCCCCAAATTCCCATTCCGCGCAGGCGTAAGGGCCTGGCCTCAAGATTACGTACAATCCTTCCTGCTGTGCTTCCCGGATAAATTCCGCCACATCCAGATTGCCGGAAAAATCGTAAACGCCGGGCCGCGGCTCGTGCGCGTTCCAGAACACATAAGTAGTCACGGCGTTCAGGCCCATCGCTTTCGCCATCCGCAAACGGTCGCGCCAGTAATCGCGAGGGATGCGCGCATAATGCATCTCGCCGGAAATGATCTGAAACGGTTTGCCGTTTAGCAGGAATTGCCCGTCGTGCACTGTGAACGTACCGGGAGCAGACTGGACTTGCTGTGCGGGAGTAACCGCAGCGCCAACCAGCAGAAAAGCGCACAAGAAAAGACCGAGATATTTGCAGGGCATGGTGTCAGTTTGCCAGCAGCCGTGCGCTCTGCCAAGGCTCAAGCGCGGTTCGCCAAAGTCTCCTGTAGCGTTTGCTGCAGGCAATATTCGGGGCGCTGGAAAAACGCCGGCAGCTCTGCCAGCCGTTGCTGCAATTTTTCGAATTTGTCGGCGCGGACGGTCACGTGGCCAAGCTTTCTTCCCGGCCGCGGTGATTTTCCATAAAGATGCAGGTGCGTGTTTGGCGCGCGTAGGACTTCCGCCGGTTCGGGCAGCTCGCCGATCAGATTCACCATCGCGGAATAACCCACGGTCGCGGTCGAGCCCAGCGGCATGCCAAGAATGGCCCGTAGATGGTTTTCGAATTGGCTTGTCGCCGCTCCTTCGATCGACCAGTGCCCGGAATTGTGCACGCGCGGCGCAATTTCGTTGGCCAGCAGTTTCTCGCCAACCTGAAACAGTTCCAGGCAGATGACCCCGGCGTAATCCAGCGCTTCCAGTATCTTGCGCGTGGCTTGTTCGGCAATTTGCTGCAACCCGGAAGCAAGCTGCGGCGCCGGCGCCAGGGATAAACGGAGAATCCCGCCACGATGATGATTTTCAACCAGCGGGTAAAATACGGTTTCGCCAGTTCGGCTCCGCACTCCGAGTATCGAAAGTTCGCGCGTGAACGCCACGAATTTTTCCAGGATCAGCGGAGCGTTAGGAAGTTCGACCCGCGCTCTGTCCACGTCTTCAGCCGTGCGCAGCAGCCATTGCCCTTTGCCGTCATAACCCAGGCGGCAGGTTTTCAACACAGAGGGCAGGCCCACGCGCTTCAGCGCCGCATCGAATTCTTCGGCTTTTGAAACTTCCGCGAAATCGGTAGTCGGAATCCCAAGGCGCTCGAACAGACGCTTTTCCCGCCTGCGATCCTGCGCCTCTTCCAGCGCTGCCGGCGCGGGATAAACTGGCACGCGTTCCGCCAGGAATCGCGCCGCCTGCACCGGCACATTTTCAAATTCGTAGGTAGCCACTTCCAAGCCGTGCGCGAATTTCTCGAGTGCCAGCTCGTCGGTGAACTCGGCCGTCACGCGGTGCGCGATCCTTCCAACCGGTGCCTCCGGCGATGGATCGAGAAAACGGAAACGCAGCCCCAGCGGATAGCCGGCGAGTGCCAGCATGTATCCGAGTTGCCCGCCGCCCAAGATGCCGATGGTCATGCGCGCTTTTTCCTTTTCGATTTTGTACCGGCGGCAATGAGTTTTCTAAGCGCCGAAGCAGCTTTGGCGGGATCGGGAGTAGCCAGAACTTTCGCGGTTTGCGACTGGCGAAACTGACAGAGCGCTTCTCGAATCTCCGGATATTTGTTGCCCAGCACGGCCGCTGCCAGCAAAGCCGCGTTGATGGCTCCTGCCTTTCCGATGGCCAGAGTGCCAACGGGAATTCCGCCCGGCATTTGCGCGATGGAGAGAAGCGAATCCAGCCCCTTGAGCGCCTTCGATTCCACCGGCACGCCCAGCACCGGCAAAACCGTTTTCGAAGCAGTCATCCCGGGCAAGTGAGCCGCCCCGCCTGCCCCCGCAATGATGACTTCAACCCCGCGCTGCTCCGCCGAAGCGGCATATTCGAACAGCAAGTCCGGCGTGCGATGCGCCGAAACCACGCGCGTCTCATGTGCAACGCCCAATTCTTCCAAAGTTCTGGCCGCATGCTCCATGGTTTCCCAATCCGAAGTGGATCCCATGATGATTCCGACCAGCGGTTTCTCCGGGACAGCAGGCGTGTGCGCGCTATTCTTCATGATCAGCGAATTTCGTCCTTAGCCAAAAACAGAACGCCGGCCAAGTGGCCGGCTCAACCTCGCAACAAGCCCTAATTCTACGGCCTTTTCCCACCCGATGCGAACTTTCTGAGCGCCAAGCGCTTTTCTTAAGACCTATTTGTTTGGACGAAACTCTTCCACGTATTCGGGCTCGCCGATCAATCCCAATACGGCGCCACTGCCTCTGGAAGTAACGACTTCATGAGGTCGCCACATAGCGTCGAGCCGCGGAGTGGATGTTCCTTTGCAGTGCATAGGAAGCTTCCTCCGCGCCGCCATCAATCTAATCAGCACGTTAACTTGAGATCGATGGTTTGTTGTGTTCTTTCCACGCGTGACGCAGCTGGCCCACCAGGTAGAGTGAGCCGGTGACGAAGATCGCGTCAGCCGGGCGCGCCTGAGCAAACGCAGCATCGAGCGCAGCTTCGGCATTGCCGATAACCGAAAAGTGCGAAGCGTGATAGCCAGCCATTTGCGCCAATTGCGAAGCGCTGACAGCGCGTGGATTGTTCGGCTGAGTAAAAATAACCTCGGTAACGAGAGGGAAGAGCAGCCCCGTAACCTCGTCAACGGCCTTGTCGCGCATAGCCCCGTAAATAAGGAAGACACGCCGCCCGGCAAAACTTTCTTCTAGGAAGCGCGCGAGCTCCCGCGCCGCGCCGGGGTTGTGCGCCCCATCAAGATACAGGTCCGGTTGTGATTGCAGTTTTTCCAGCCGCCCAGGCCACCGCGTCTCTGCAATTCCGCGCTCGATATTCTCGTCAGAAACGCGAAAGCCCTTCGCTTGCAGCAGCCGCGCGCAAGCCACGGCATTTAGCGCATTCTGCAGCTGGAATCGCCCGGGCAGTCGCGGAGCAATCAAAAATTGTGTTCCCGTGGCCAACTCCGTCACGCCCGCGCGAACGCACCCGCCTTCCGAGCTCTCTTCGTCGATACGAAATGCTTCCGCTGCTTCCACCACCGTGCAATGCAATTCCGCCGCACGCGCCAGCAAAACTTCCCGAGCTTCGGGAGGTTGCGGTGCGCTTACCACCGGCACACCATGTTTCAGAATCCCCGCCTTTTCTCCGGCGATTTCGCGCAGCGAGTGCCCAAGAAAATTCTCATGGTCGAAATCAATGCGCGTGACGATGTCCACCACAGGCGTGATGATGTTGGTTGCGTCCAACCGTCCGCCAAGGCCCACCTCGATAACGCCAAATTCCACGCGTTCCCGCGCAAACACTTCAAACGCCAGCGCGGTCACGCATTCGAAGTAAGTGGGATGAGCGCGTAGCTGGCCCTCGGCCAGCAGCTCTTCGATCACCGAATGAATCCGCGTGAAAGTTTCCGCGAACACTTCGTCGCTGATTTCTTCACCATTAATCCGAAAACGCTCGTTAATGTGCTCCAGGTGAGGCGATGTATTCAGTCCTGTCCGAAAACCAGCGCAACGCAAAATGGATTCAACAAACGCTGCGGTCGAACCTTTGCCATTTGTTCCGGCAATATGAATCGTGGGATAAGTGCGATCGGGTCGGCCCAGCCGCTCCAGCAGCACCGTCGTATTTTCCAGATCGAATTTCCCAGCCGCTGCCTGCGTGGGCGCAGCTAATTCGCGGCCGAGAGACAGCAGATAACGGACCGCGTTCGCGTAATCCATCTCAGGAAATCAGCAGATCGAGAGTGTTGGCAATAAAACCCTTCATGTCCTTGCGATGGACGACGGCGTCAAGGAAGCCGTGCTCAAGAAGGAATTCAGAACGCTGGAAGCCTTCGGGGAGTTTCTGCCGGATGGTCTGCTCGATCACTCGCGGGCCGGCAAATCCGATCATGGCGCCGGGTTCGGCGATGTTCAGATCGCCCAGCATGGCGAAACTTGCGGTCACCCCGCCGGTGGTTGGATCAGTAAGCACAGAGATGTAAGGAAGCTTTTCGTCATCCAGCCGGGCTAGCGCTGCGGCCACTTTGGCAAGCTGCATCAAGCTGATGGTCCCTTCCATCATCCGCGCCCCGGCGGAACAGGACACGATGATGAGCGGTTGGCGCGTGTCGATGGAAAGCTCAATCGCCCGCGTAACTTTTTCGCCGACCACCGCGCCCATCGAGCCGCCGATAAATCCAAATTCCATCGCGCAGCAAACTACCGGTTTGCCATTCAGTTGTCCTTCCGCGGTTATGACCGCGTCATTCATGCCAAATTTTTTCTGCGCGTCCTTGATGCGCTTCGCATAGGCCTTGGTGTCGACGAATTTCAGCGGATCGGTGGAGACCATCCCGGCATCGTGCTCGGTCCAGTTGCCGTCCAGCAGTATTTTCAGTCTCTGCTTCGCGTCCATCCGGAAGTGGAACTGGCATTTCGGACACACCAGCAGGTTTTCTTCCAAATCCTTCCGGAAAACGATCGCGCGGCAGGACTCGCACTTCACCCACAAGCCTTCCGTGCGCACACGCCGCTCTTCCGGAGGCGTGGGTTGATCGATCGATTTTTTGTCGCGTTTAAACCAAGCCATGGCCAAAAGTCATCGGTCCTTAGTCATCAGTTCGAAGTCAACCAGAGTGCGCGCGCAACCAAACCGTCGTACTTAAAACTTGTGACTAAAAACTTATAACTTAACCTCAGTAGTCGATCCCCCGCTGCGCCAGTATACCCTTGGTGTATGGGTGTTTCACTTCTTTCATTTCCGTGACAAGATCGGCCTGTTCCACCAACAACGGATGCGCGTTTCGTCCGGTACAAATCACATGCACTTGCTCCGGCCTGCCTTTTAACGCTTCCGCCACCTTCTGCGCATCCAGCATCTTGTAGCTGATCGTGTAATTAATTTCGTCCAGAATCACCAGGTCGTACGTCCCGCTGTAAATCGCCGCCAGCCCCGTTTCCCAGCACTCCTCGGCCATGCGAATGTCTTCCGGATCGGTTTCCGCGCCGCCGATTTTCACGAACCCTCGGCCCATGGGTCGAATTTCGAATTTGTCGTCACCGAGTATTTTCGCCGCGTCGAGCTCGCCGTAGTGCCACGAGCCCTTGATGAACTGCACCATCAGCACACGCAATCCTTGCCCCACTGCGCGAAACGCCGTGCCCAGCGCGCAAGTCGTCTTCCCCTTGCCGGGCCCGGTATAAACTATCAGCAAGCCTTTTCCTTCCGGCATCGTTTCTGTCCCCAGTAATGTGAACGCAATCGCAGTGGAAGAATTCCAGTGTGCGCAGTCCTAAACGAAACGTCAAGTTGACCGCAACTTTATGAAATATCACCTGCATGGAATCGAAATCGAAGGTCATCCCGTGGTAGCAAAGAAACAAGCGCTTAGGGCGCACATGCACGAAACATTCCGTAAATTCCTGAAGAACTACAAACCCAATTTCTTCGCCAGCGCCGCCACAATCTGCCGCACATGTTCGAGCGCCATTTCATTTAGCGGTTCATTCGGGCGCGCCTTCGGATCTTTCAACACGATCCACAACCCTGGGCGATACACTTCCTCATCTCCGGGGCAGATCGCTCCAGTCAACTGGGCAATCTCCAGATGAGAAATGCCGCTTAAATCCAGATCGAGAAAATGCGATCCGTCCGGGCTAGCCGGAGGATGTGCCACAAGATCGGTTAGAATCCCGCGCGCGTCGTCTACCAGATCGCGGAATCCCTGCGACACCAGAATCCCGTCGATGTCCCGCGGCGTCGGTTGTTCCACCTGCTCCAGATCATAATCCGGCAATGGCTTCGTCAGCGGAATCTCAATAGCAACTGATGGTTTGTTTTTATCGGGGGCAATGCGCATGGACATAGAGTGTCCCGCCGGTGGCGCGTTCACGCAACACCTAAAAATGCCACTGTTCGCACAGCACAACCTGCGTGCGCAGGCGTTACTTGGGGTAAGGACTGCCAGACAGGATGGCGAAGGCGCGATAGATTTGTTCGGCCAGCATCACCCGCGCGAGTTCATGAGAATAAGTCATCGCGCTGAGTGATATCTTCTGCTTCACGCGCTCGCGCAATGCTTCAGGAAAACCGTCGGCGTCCCCGCAAACAAAAATAATTGCGCGCGTGCCGCGGTCACGCTGTTCCCCGATCCATTTCGCAAACGCGGTGGAATCGTAAACCTTGCCGCCTGCATCCAGCAACGACATCGTTGCGGCGCGGTCCGCATCCAATTTCTTCACCGCAGCTTCCGCGTCGCGCACTTCCATAATCTCTATGGGGCAAGAGCGGCTGATGCGTTTCACATAATCGACAAGCGCGGCATTCATCTCTGGCCGTCGCGTTTTCCCCAGCATCAACAGCCGAATCTTCATGAGGCGAGTCTATCGCGCTCCGTAAGGTTTTGATCTGGAAGCAACCATGCGATCCGGCCCAGCCGCCTTATGGCTGAAGATAATTCTCATCTGGAGCTGAGTGCCGCCGCTCTGGAGAATCAGGCTCATCCGGAAGCACCAGCGAGGGAGCCGCACGCCATAGCCGCTCCAGATCGTAATAACGCCGTGCCTGCTCGCCAAACACGTGCACGATAAACCCACCAAAATCCAGCAGTGCCCATTCGGCGGAGCGGTGCCCTTCGCGATGTTCGGGCGTGCGCTTCATTTCGCGATACAGCACTTCTTCGACTTCATTGCAGATGGCCTGCAACTGCGGCGTGCTATGCCCGGTGCAGATCACGAAATATTCCGTGAACGCGGCGTGCCCGCTCAGATTGAGCACGGTGATGCCACCGGCTTTCTTGCTTTGCGCGGCCTCGATAGCCAGCCGCACACCTTGTGGGAGCGATTCCAGGTTCACCGGTACAATCCTTGTTTCAAAATGTATTCCTCCACGCGGGCCGACACAAGCCCGTGAATCGATTGGCCGCGGTTCGCTTTGCGGCGAATATCCGTAGCGCTGGCCTCACTCGCCACATTTTCCAGCAGGTACACCGTGGTGCGCTGCAGCCGTGCCACCACCGGAGAGCCGTGCGCGACAGGATCCTCTTCCTTTTCTTTCTTATCGCGCGAAGCGTCGGGCGCCGCATGCAAATCCGGTGGAATCACCAGGCGCAACGCCTCCAACCGGATTCCCGGCCGGTTAGCAATCACAAAATCGCACAGTCCCAGCAGCGCTTCATATTCCTTCCACATCGGAATATCCAGGAACGCGTCCGCGCCCAAAATGAAAAATACCCGGTCGCCGGCTCCGTTGTATGCATGGCGGAAGTAGCGCACCGTATCGATCGAATAGTGCAGTTGCGTGCCGCTAAAGTCTTCTCCTGCTTCCGCAATCGATGGCACGAAATGCGGATGTTCCGCGCACGCCAGCGCCACCATCGCAAACCGGTGCGGAAACGGCGCCAGGTGCTGTTTTAATTTGTGCGGCGGCCGGCTCGCAGGTATGAAGTGGATCTCGTCGAAGTTGAATCGCCGGTCCGCGGCCCGTGCCACGGCAAGATGCCCGGAATGGATGGGGTCAAACGAGCCACCAAAAATCGCGATGCGCCGGGGATGCTGTTTCGCCGCCGTGCGGTTAGCTTGCGCCGTGGTCAATCCGCCTCCCCCGTGGGTACGCGCCTAAATTCTCTCACGAAACCTCCGTGGCCGGTGGTTCGTCTTCTTCGGCTTCCATCTCATCCCCGTCCTGATGCCCCTCGAAATCCGCCCTGTCCTCGCTCGTTTCCGCAGCGCCCTCCGGATCGTCGAATTCTTCCTTCGGGATTTTATCCAGCGCGTCGGCCATCCCGCGCACCAAATCCTTCACGCCTTCCCCGGTCGGAGCCGAAATGGCATGGAACTCAAGTCCGCGTTCCTTACAGAATTCGCGCAACTCCTCGAGCTTCGCATGATCGGTGGTCGCGTCCAGTTTCGTAGCCACTAAAATCCGCGGCTTCTGCGTCAGCCCTTCGCTGAACGCCGACAGCTCGCCTTCAATAATTTCGAACGCCTTGATCGGATCCATTTCCGCGGTGTCGCTCGTATCGATCAAATGAACCAGCAACCGCGTGCGCTCCACGTGCCGCAGAAATCGAATTCCCAGCCCCGCGCCTTCGCTCGCGCCTTCAATCAGTCCCGGAAGATCGGCCACCACAAACGTGCGTCCGAGTTCCGTGCCGTGGCCGCCGGTACCGCCATCCGCATTCACCACGCCAAGATTCGGTTCCAGCGTCGTGAAGGGATAATTGGCAATCTTCGGCCGTGCCGCGCTGATCACCGAAATCAGCGTCGATTTGCCCGCATTCGGAAATCCCACCAGCCCAACATCCGCCAAAAGTTTCAGTTCCAACCGCAAATGCCGTTCTTCGCCCGGCTCGCCTTCTTCTTTTTCGCGCGGAGCCTGATGCCAGGGCTTGGCAAAATGCTGATTCCCCCGGCCGCCCTTGCCACCTTGGGCCACCAGAACGCGCTGGCCCGGTTTTTTCAAATCCGCGAGTAGCTCCGATCCGTTGCTGTCGTAAACGAATGTGCCCACCGGCACTTTCAGGATCATGTCCTCGCCGGAAACGCCTGTGCAGTTTGAGCCTTCACCGTGCCGCCCGCGGTCCGCCTTGAACTCACGATTGTAGCGGTAGCGCAGCAGCGTGTTGTCGTTGGGATTTGCTTCCAGATAAACGCTTCCGCCGCGGCCGCCGTCGCCGCCGGACGGTCCGCCCCGCGGGACGTACTTCTCTCTGCGGAACGCCATGCAACCGTTCCCGCCGTCTCCGGCCTTCACCGCAATTTTTGCTTCATCAACAAACATGTGTTCTTTCGATTCGCCAGCCGCGATCCTGGCTACTCCGCTGCAACTTACCCATAAAACAAAAACGGCCCCGGCGGATGGACCGGGGCCGCTGGAAACTCCGTCGGTTAGCTGGCGGCCTTTTCCGTCTCCGCTGGTTTGATGTTCACAAAGCGCCCGCTGCGGCCCCGATCCTTGAACTCGACATAGCCGGTCACCAGCGCGAACAGTGTGTCATCCTTGCCCTGCGCCACATTTTCCCCGGCGCGATGCTTGGTACCGCGCTGCCGCACGATAATCGTTCCCGCATTGACCAGCTGCCCGCCGAACCGCTTGACGCCCAGCCTCTGTCCGTGTGAATCGCGGCCGTTTGTAGACGAACCGCCGCCCTTCTTATGTGCCATCGCTAATTCCTCGCTTCGTAGTGGCCGGTCTTAGACCAGCTAACCAAAATTTCGAAGATTTACAGCTTGATCTCGCTGACCTGCACGGCCGTGTAATTCTGCCGGTGTCCGCGCTGAATCTTGTACTGGTTGGTCTTCTTGTACTTCAGGACGGTGAGCTTCTTCGCCCGGCCCTGCTCGACGATCTTACCGGTAACCGTAGCTTCGGACGCGTCCGTACCCGCCAGCATCTTCTTGTCTTCGGTCTGCACAGCAAGCACAGTTCCGAATTTCACCTGTTCGCCGACATCGCCCTTCACACGCTCGATGCGGATGGTGTCGCCGGGTGCGACACGATATTGCTTTCCCCCGGTCTTGATAACGGCGTACATCGATCCTCCAAGGCCTCTAGACAAACTCCAATTATACGGTCCGGCCCTCCCTACCGTCAACGAACCGTTTTCGAACAAAATGTAGTGGCCGATCTTCAGATCGGCCTGCTGATGATCGTTTTTTTTGGGGCAAAACTTGTACGCGCCAGTCTAAAGCCTGGCCACCGCGGAAGCCTTCAGAAAAAAACGGCCCTAAGAAAATCTGCTGATTCCAGATTGCGAAACCCAGCGCAACCCGTTCCTCTCCGGGAATTTGAATCTGCTTGATTCTAAAAGAGTTACATTTTAGCGGTGCCCCTGTCACTCTAACCGCCATGAACCTCTTTCGCTTGGCTCACCGCGTTTCCGTCCTCTCTTTTCAATTCGCGGAAAACGATGGTAGACAACAGCGTCACTGCTCCAAGCACGTAAAACGCGCGATGAATCCCGTGGATAAATTGCGCCGGATTCGAGCGAAACCGATCGGGCAGAAAGAACGCCGTAACCAACGAAGCCGAAGCCACGCCAAAGCTGATCGACATTTGCTGCGTGGTGCTGGCAATCGAGCTTGCGGCGCTGGCTTGTTCCTCGGAAATGTCCGCATAAACCAGCGTGTTCATGCTCGTATATTGCAGCGAAGTGACAAATCCATAGCAGAACACCATGCTCACGATGAGCCAAACAGGCGTTCCCAAACCAATCGTAGAGAACAGCAAGATCAGAATGCCGATGATGATGGTGTTGGAAATCAGCACGAAGCGATAACCAAAGCGCGCCAGGATTTTCGGCATGGTCATCTTCAGACTCATCGCCGCGAATGCTTGTGGCATCATCAGCAAGCCAGACTGGATCGGCGTGAACCCCAACCCCACCTGATACAAAAGCGGAAACAGAAAAGGAATTCCGCCAATGCCGAGGCGTGTCAGGAAGCTGCCGCTGACAGCCGCGCGAAAGGTACGAATGCGAAAAAGAACCAGACGCAACAAGGGATGGGCGGTTTGCGTGGCGTGCAGGCCGTAACCCGCAAGAAGAGACAAGGAAAGAATCAACAGCCCCACGATCTCTGTGGTACTCAACGTGTGCTCGCCGAACACTTCCAGCACATACGAGAGCAGCGCCACTCCCGCGCCGAACAGAATCAAGCCGACGATATCAAGCGGATCGGTATGTTCGCGGTAATCGGGCAAATGCTTATACACGAGATACAGCCCGACCAAGCCAATCGGAATATTCACGAAGAAAATCAGCCGCCAGTGGAAATATCCTACAATCAAACCTCCGGCAATGGGCCCGAGCATGGGGCCGATCAAACCCGGAATCGCCACAAAACTCATGGCGCGAACCAGTTCGGACTTGGCGAAAGACCGCACCATCGTCAGCCGACCGACCGGTACCATCATGGCTCCGCCGAAGCCCTGCAAAATGCGGAACGCCACCAGCAGGCGAATGTTTGTCGATATGCCGCAGAGAAATGATCCCAGCGTGAAGACGCCGATGGCCGAAGCGAAAACGGCGCGCGTTCCGTAGCGGTCAGCCATCCACCCACTGATGGGAATGAACACGGCCAGGCTGAGCGTGTAACTGGCCAATACCGATTTCATGCTGAGAGGTGCAACGTGCAGAGCTGCCGCGATCGTCGGAACCGCCGTGTTTAAAATCGTGGTATCGAGCGATTCCATGAAGAATGCCACCGCAATCATCCAGGGCAGCAATCGTTGCGTGGCATCGGACAGCACTGGCGGTGAGAGAGCCTGAGCCGGGCGCGCAGCATTTCCGTTCATAGGATCAGCGTGCACACGCCTCCACCAACACTCCGATCAATTGGCGTTCCATCTTAAAAATCAAACTTGTAACCCAGAATCATCTTGGCGATCAGGTGATCGGTCGATCGAGTTAGACCGAATCCCACTCCGAAATTGATTTCCCACTTCGGAGAAACATTCAGATCGATCGCGGGAAAAATCTGCTGTTGCTGCTGCCACACCGGATAGAACCCAGTCACCGGCCCGTCCGACCCGTAGTACTCAAATCCACCGGTAATTTTTGGCGTGAAGTCATAGCTGACTTTCACCGCCGGTGAAAATATAAACCCCTGATTCGCCGTCAATCCATGGAGAGACTTATCGAACGCCGGATTGAACGCGAAATACCACCGGCCCAGCTGCTTGTCGACGATCGGGCGCAACTCGTAGGTCCACGTGTCCGTGGAGAACTGCCGCCTTTGATAGCCAATTTCCTGAGAAAGGCTCAGCCCCACGGGCCAATTCCATTTTTTCGGAATGCTGAATCGCGGCCGGATATGATCGCCCACCCAATCCCATCCCAATCCGTTTTGTGCCGCGGTGAAAATGTAAAATCCGGTCTCAAACCAGTCCGTGAAGCCGTGCGTAATTTCCACGGTCTCATGCAACTGATGATTGGTGGGATACACGCCGTCGACACTGGTCTTGGAACCCTGAAACGTGAAATTGCTGTGCAGTTCCACCATCGTCTTGCCGGGGTCGACCAGCTCCGAGCCGTAAACCTGAATTTCGTAATTGTCTTGCGCGTGTGCTCCGGCGCCGCCCAGAAAGCAAACAACGAGAGCCACGCTGAAAAGAATAGAGGAACGGCTCAATCGGGTCGGCAATTGGCAACCATCCTGTGCATACATCCGCCCTGCAGTAAGATGCTTCAGGAAAACACTAAGTGTACAGATTCTTTGCCGCGTCACCCATTGCAATTCTATGCGTGCGGGTGCGACTTGTCGTAAATTTCCATTAATTGGCGGATGGAAGCGTGCGTATATTTCTGCGTAGTCGACAGCGACTGGTGGCCCAGCAATTCCTGAATCGCGCGAAGATCGGCCCCATCGGCCAGCAAGTGCGTGGCGAAGGCATGCCGCAGGGAATGCGGATGCAGGTCCCAATTGATATTCACCAAGCGAACATATTTCTTCACGATGCGGCCTACGCTGCGCTGCGTCAGTCGCCTGCCCATGTAATTCAGGAATATGGCGTCGGGACTCGTGCCGCCCTCTTGGCCATAATTCGCGCGCAGAAGTTTTTCACGTTCCGGCCAATACAACGCCAGAGCTTCCGCCGCCTTCGCGCCATAAGGCACGATGCGCTCTTTCCGCCCTTTGCCGAGGACGCGCACGACTCGATCCTTCTGATCCATGTCCACAAGGTTCAGCCCGGTAAGCTCACTGACGCGCAGCCCCGCGGCATAGAGAAGCTCCAGAATCGCACGGTCCCGCCGCAGCAGCAGACCGTCCTCCAGCTTGATTACTGCCGTGGTGGGCATCAATGCGGCGATGTCCCCGCCCTTCTTCTGCGTTCGGCCCGAGCCTGGATTTTGTATGGTCGCCAACTGGTCCAGGAAGCCGCTCATCTCCTCCGCCGACAGCACAGACGGTATGCGCTTTGGCAGTTTGGGAGTGGGCACCAGGCGCGCCGGATTGTCTTTGAGCGCGCCTTCCCTCACACAGTATTTGAAGAACGAACGCAACGCTGCCAATTTTCGCGCAATGGAACTTTTTTGCAGCCCCGCTTCGTGCAAATGACCGATGTATTCGCGAATGAACTGGTGCTTGATCTTGGAGATGGGAGGAGGGGTCGTCCCCGGCGGAGTTAGAAAGGTCTGGAATTGTTCCAGGTCCTTGCCGTAATTCGCGATGGTGTGCGGCGAGGCATTACGCACCGACCGGAGATACTCCACGAATTTATCGATGAACGCCTTCATCCCACCTCCCCGCTCAATTATAGAGGCAGCTTCGGCGGAAGGCGGCACTTTAGAAAGGACAGTTATTTTGTTGAACGGACTGGCTGGGGCAGTTGGCCCAACTATGACTTCACCGCCACGGTTGCTTCCTCAGGCTGCGGGGTGCTTGCGGGTTTTTCCTCTGGCGCCAGCTTTTCCCAATCGCATCCTTCTTTAATGCAGGCGTAAACCGTGCCGATTTTGGATTTCTTCTCCACCACGAACGGCGCTGCGCACTTCGGGCAAGGCTCGGCGATCGGCATGTTCGGCGACGTGAAATCGCAATCGGGATAGCGAGAGCAGCCGTAGAACACGCGGAATCTGCCGCGCCCGCCTTTCCCCATGCTGCCGCGCTTCACAAATTCACCTTCGTTGCACTTCGGGCATTTGATGCCCATAGTGATGGGCCGCGTGTATTTGCACTTCGGATAGCCCGAGCAACCGATAAACTCACCGAAGCGGCCGTGTTTCTTCACCAGCCCATTGCCGTCGAGCGGGCACTTTTCATCCAGAGGTTCATCCGGTTGATGCGCAATGCGGGTGCCTGCCACCAAGCGGCGGGTCGTTTTGCAATCCGGATAGCCGGTGCAAGCCAGGAATGCCCCAAAGCGGCCGCGCTTCAGCGCCATTTCCTTGCCGCAGTTCTCGCAATATTCCACCTTGTTTTCGGCGTCTTCCGGAATTTCCTCGGAAAGGTCTTGGATGAAGTCGCAATCCGGATAGCGCGAGCAGCCGAGAAAGAAGCCATGTCGGCTGATGCGTTCCAACAACTCGCCTTCGCCGCACTTTTCACACTTTTTCCCGGTCGGGATTCCGGCTTTGTACGAAATCATTTCATCGCCGGCCTTATCCAGGTCGATGATGAACTTTTCCCAGAATTCCTTCACAGACTCGCGCCACGGGAGCTTGCCCTCTTCGATCTCGTCGAGTTCTTCTTCCAGCCGCGCCGTAAATTTTACGTCAAACACGTCTTCGAAGCTCTTGATCAGCAACCCGCAGACGCGCTCGCCGAGCATCGTTGGCGTAAACCGCCCTTGGTCCTTCTTCACGTATTCGCGCTCCACAATCGTGGAGATAATCGAGGCATACGTGGAAGGCCGGCCGATGCCATCCTCTTCCAACTCTTTCACCAGCGTCGCTTCCGTGTAGCGCGGCGGCGGTTCCGTAAAGTGCTGGTCGGGCCGGATGGAATCCAGCTTCAGCACCTGGCCTTCGGTTACCCGCGGCAGCGTCTTGCCTTCGCCCTCATCATCCTTTTCGTCGTCTTCGCGATCCGATTGCACCGCCGGAATCTGATATACCTTCAGGTATCCGTCGAACTTCATGATCGATCCGGTCGACCGGAACGTATAATCCGCAGCCGAAATGTCGATCGTCGTCTGGTCGTACACCGCCGGCAGCATTTGCGAGGCCACAAATCGTTGCCAGATCAGCTGGTACAGCTTGAAAACATCGTCGTCCAGATACTTGCGCACATCTTCCGGCGCGCGTGCCACGTCCGTGGGCCGGATCGCTTCGTGAGCGCCTTGTGCGTCCTTCTTCGATTTATAAAAGTTCGGTTTTTCCGGCAGGTAATCGCTTCCAAAACGCGCCGGAATCAATTCGCGCACCTGTGCCAACGCATCGTTCGACACTTGCACGGAATCCGTACGCATATAGGTGATCAGCGCAACCGAGCCTTCTTCGCCGAGTTCAACGCCTTCATAAAGCCGCTGCGCCAGCGCCATGGTGCGCTTGGCGGTGTAGCGCAAGCGGTTATACGCGGCCTGCTGCAGTTTTGAAGTGGTGAATGGCGGAGCCGGATTGCGCCTTTTTTCCTTTAGCGCGACGCTTTCCACCTGCCACTTGGCTTTGCTTACTGCCGCCACAATCTCGTCGGCTGCGGCTTGATTCGTCACGTCAATGTCTTCGCCCTTTTTCTTGCTCAACTTGGCTTCGAAGATCGGCGGCTCTCCAGCCTCCAGCATGGCGTGGATAGACCAGTATTCCTGCGGCACGAACGCGCGAATTTCCTGCTCGCGTTCGACGATCAGCCGCAGCGCCACGGTTTGCACGCGTCCGGCGCTCAATCCCCGGCGCACTTTGTCCCACAGCAGCGGCGATACCTTGTAGCCCACGATACGGTCAAGCACCCGGCGTGCCTGTTGCGCGTCCACCAGCTGCGCGTCCACCTGGCGCGGCTTCTCAAACGCCGACCGGATCGCCTTCGGTGTAATCTCGTTGAACGTAACGCGAAAAATCTTCTTCGGATCGATCGGCTCAATCTCGATACGATCCTTGTCAGCCTTCTTGGGCCCTTTGCCCTTCGCGCCCTTCTTCCCGGTTTGCTCCGCGGCTTTCTCGGCTTCGGCTCCACCCTTCTTCCCATTGATGGCGTTCTCTTCATCCTCGGGAATCAGGAACTTCGCCGGCTTTGACAGCACCATTGCCAGGTGCGCGGAAATCGCCTCTCCTTCGCGATCCGGGTCGCCAGCCAGGAAGACAGCTTCGGCTGTATTCGCGGCCTTGCGAAGATCGTTGATCACCTTGCCCTTGCCCGGAATGATCTGCAACGTAGGCTCAAAGATTTTCGGGTCATCCAGCGAAATGGGCTTAAGCGGTGGTTTAGGTGCCGCCGCCTTCCCGCCCTTCTTGCCCTTTTTTTTCTTTTTCTTCTTATTGATTTCGTCTTCATCGATGGGCATGCGGATGCCGATCGTTTTCGTCGGCAAATCCAATACGTGGCCAATCGATGCTTTGACCAGGTAGTTTTTGCCCAAATATTTATTTATCGTCTTCGCCTTCGCCGGCGACTCGACGATTACCAGTGATCGTGCCATGTGTTCCTTTGTACCTTAGTTACTTCCGCTGGAAGGGCCGGTAGAGCGGAGCTGTGTCTTTCTCGCTACCTTTATAAGTGCCCCATCGGGCAGTTTACGCCCCACTTCTGATGCGCCATGCCTTCCTTCCGATGCATTGGGCGTATGCGACGGCGGTTATTTCTTTCCCACTTACAACAATACCTTGGCCAACTGCTTCCCCGGCGTTTGCCGGAGGCCTTTCCTCTCCAAGTCAAACAGGGTAGCGAGAACGTCGCTGGAATTCAATCCGGTCGATTCGACGATCTCGTCAGTTGGCTTGCCTGACTCTATGCTCGAGAACTCGTAAATCCTTTTCCCTGTTTGGTTTAGACCATCCTCCTGGCACCAGGTTCCGCTGCTCGGATCCCATCGCTTCCCGCTGCACCAGGTCTGCCCGAATTGGGGTCACGAGCTTTGCCCCTTGCTTGATCAATTAGTTCGGCGCAAGCTCATTTCCTACATCGCGTTGCCGGGAAAATGCAGCCTGTGCGGCGGGAGCCGGCAGGTTGCATGCTTCGAGCGACCTCAAGCACACCAAATTCGCACCATCGCCTCGCTGTCAGCCGGGCGGCGTTGCCCGGCGTCAAGGTCAGCGCCAGCCAAGAGAGCGAAGCTTCCGGCTCCATGCTGTTGAGAGCCTACGGGTAGGACGACCGACTCGTTAAATTCTCACTTGAGAATCAATGTCCCCACGCCTTCGCGTTCGCAGCCGGCGCAGTTCCACGTCGGCCCAAAAACGCCAAGCCTCCGGAACCATTTGCGTGGCACCGGAGGCTTGGGAAAGAAAAGTTCGTCAGATCAGATTGCGGCGGAAACTACCGTGCACCGTCGCAGTCGTGATCGAACTGGAACATGTCAAACAGATCGCCGATGGCCGGGCTGTTGACCGGAACATAGGGATTGTCGTCGCGCACCCGGGGATTCGGGTAGTTGTCGCGGCTGCGATGGGTGATCGGTTCCAGGTACCAGTTCCGTTCGATGAACTTCACGATCGAAACATGGTCGGCGTACTCGTGCGAAATGTAGGCCGGCTTCACATAGGGAGAGACCACGAGCAGCGGGATGCGCGTTCCGTCGCCGAAGAAATCCAGCGGCTGAACGTAGCCGGAGTCGTAGTAACCTCCGCCTTCATCGAAGGTGATGAAGATCGCCGTATCTTTCCACAGCTCGGGGTTGGCCTTCACGGCGTCCACGATTTTCTTCGCGAACCCTTCGAACAGGTTTAGCTTCGAAGAGGACGGGTGACCATCAACCAGGCCGCTGGGCTTTACGAAGGAAACCGCGGGAAGCGTGCCGTTGGCGATGTCCGAGTAAAGATTCGCGGTGTCCTGAATATGCGCCGTGCGGATCGACGCGTTGGCCATGATCGAGGTGTCATACTGGAAAGGATTGCAGATGTTGCAATACTCGTCGGTGGCGGCACCGATAGCGCCGTAGTTCAGCTGGTAAGGATCGGGAACGTAGTTGTTCCACTGGTCGCCGTAGTACTTCCAGGAGATGTGCCGGGCCAGCAGTTCGTCGCCGATGCTCGGAACGGAGGAAGGAGGAATAGTAAAGACGGTGTTATCCGCACTCGTATCGGTGAAGGCGTTGTTGCCGTTGCCGAAGTAGCCCGGATTGTAGTTGTTCAGCAAGTAGTAGTGGCCGGGCTCGCAGTTCGGATTAATGTGCACCGACTTCAGATAGTGCAGGACCGGGCCGACGCCAGGCTGCGAAGGATCGCCGCAGTCGCTATAGGAACCGCCGCCGTAGGAAGGCGATCCGAAGGAACCGCCGCCGTAGCCGTCTTCTGTGTACCAGTTGTTTGTCCCAGTAGCGGGGTTGGGGTTCTCCACTTCATCCACGACGCCCGCGTTCGGCGTCCCGGGCACCACGGTGACGTTATGGGGTGGCTGCAACGGGTGGCCGTTGCCGTCGCTGAACCAGATCGCATCGGCATGGCCGAGCATGATGTGGTTGGCGCCGGTGCCCCCGTTCACGGACTGGTGGAAGTTGTCGCTCATGGAGTACGTATCGGCAAGGCTCTTGAAGTACGGCGCATCACCCTGCTGCACGTTATAGAAACCGAGTGCAGTGGAACCCTCACCGGTGGTCGTGCCCGTCGGGGAGTAGTAAGTGGTGAAGTTAGCAGCCTGTGCGAGGCCATTGGTGCCGGCGCCTACCGTGGTCTCAACCCACGAAAACAGCGACTCGTCGCAGCCCGAGGGACGTTCCCAGGTGCTGTGCTCGACGCTGCAATCCAGTTGCTGCCACATCTGATAGAACCGATGCACCGGGCTGGCGGCATAGGAGTTGTAAAGGAATGCATTGCCGTTCGTGAGTTGAAAGGGACCTGGTTGCAGATTGGAATAATACGGCGCGGTGCCGGTTACCCCGTTGATGCGAGTGTCCGGCGTTTTGGAGGTAAGACCGGTTCCACCCGAGATCAGGTATTGGTAGTAATCCTCAGGCAAGCCGTTTTCAGATTCCATAGCCAGTTGTAAGCTGTCGCCCGGAATGTAGGAGTCTTTCGCTCCGCCAACGAGAGGTGGCGGCATAATGTCGCTCGGAAATGGATTCTTGGTCGGGTTCAGCAGAAACGGATCGGTACCGGTGTCCGAAGCAGCGCTTTGCTCGTACTTCGTGAAGTTCGGTCCCGGAGTGCCGTTGCTGTTGATGATTCCCTCCGACAGAAGGTTCCATACCTTCTGTCCGTTTTTGGGTACATACGTCGCGAAGACGTGGTCAAAACTGCGGTTTTCCCCGATGATCACGATAACGTGCTTAATTGGCGATCTGGTCTTTCCAGATGCTCTGGACTCCTGTGCATTCAGCACCGGAGTGCCGACCGAAAACTGGAAGAGCGCAAGTCCCGTCAAGGCTATGCGCAGACCGTCCAGGCTTCTTTCTGTGAATTTCTTCAGCTTCATTCAAGAACCTCCCCTTTTCTACGAACGTATCTGACTGGGCGTCAGAGGGTATACCGTTGTTCTTTTCAGTGGGATGTCCCGAATGTTAATGGCGTAAGAAAACCGAAATCGAGGTTCGCGTGGAAATAAGTTTCCAGTTTGCTGACAAAGTCCCACGCAGGAAATCAGCCCGGGTAGCAGCGCAAATTTTCAGGCTGTGGAAAATTTATTGCTCGCCGATGGTGCGAGGCACAGCAGAGCTCAGAGTCTTGGGAATGCGTGTCTGCTCCGGTGCTTCGACGCGCACTGTCCCCATCATGCCCCCGTCTTCATGCTCCAGAAGGTGACAGTGGTACAGGAATGTGCCGATCGTGTTGGGATCGCGGAAGTCCATTCGTAGCCGGACGCTCGGGTACAGCAGGTTCCGGCCGTTGTAGTACGGTACATTCACCGTATCGCGCAGAAACGGTTCATTCACGGGTACTCCGGAATATTCCAGCAATTCAAAGTGGATCTGGTGAATGTGAAAGGCGTGCAGCTCCGAAGTGCGATTCTCAATAATCCAATCTTCCACGTCGCCCTGCTTCACCGCAATGTTCGGAGCGCCCGCAGAAGGATCGAAAGCGGTAGGGGTCTGCCCGTCAACAGTGATGAAAAACGTGGTTGCACTATTGGGGTTGCTAGGATCTTCCAGCTTTTCGGAGAAATACAATTTCCGCACGTGAGTTGGAGCGATGCTTCCAAGCCACGGCAAAGTCGGCGCAGGAAGCGGCACGGGATTCGACGCAAGCGTGGACCGCGGTTCCTGCGCATCCGAACTGGCGACTATGGTCGCGAGCGCCCGGTTAGGATCATTTTCCCCGCCCTGCCCGGTATCCACCGTTCGCGTTACCAGCAGGCCTGGAGTACCCGCAGGAGGTCCATCAACGATGAATTCCACGCGCGCGCCCGGCGGCACGCCGATGTGGTCGTGCCACTCGATAGCGTTTTCCGCGCCAGGATTCCAATTGATCGGTACGCCATCCAGTGCGACGATGCCAAGCGTTTGCGGCTTGTGATTATCAAACAGCACAGCCAAGTTCAGATACGTGATGGCGGATGCGTTCAGCACTCGCCAGAGTTGCCGCTCGCCCGGCTTCATCTTTATGATTGCCGGCGGATAGTCCGGATAAGGCACAGGCACAAAATTGACGGAAAGATCCTTGGCGGGCTTGCCAAAACCCGTGCCATTATTCGCGGAGTCTCCGTCGCGGTCGATCAGGAATTTGGGAACGACGGGCTCTGATTTATTGGGAGGCGCATTGGGATTCACTAGATCCTGATCGCGGATCACAAACACGCGCTCCGGTAACCCTGCCAATTTCAAATTCGTCCGCTCAATGCCTTCCACAACCAGCGCTCCCGAAGCGCCACCGAGAACCTGATGCGTGCTGAAACCGTGGATGTGCGGATGATACCAATACAACCCGGGAGGTTCGTCTTCCGGAATCCGGAAACGATATTCGAATGGCGGATCGTCTGGCTGAATCGACGTTTTTAGCACGTCGTCCTGGTGGCACACCGGCGGCACCGTCAACCCGTGAAAGTGCAAATTCGTGGAAGTTGCCGACATTAAACCACTCTGGCAAGGATCGGAGCTTGCGGCAGAATTGCCGTGGTGATGCGTCTGACGATTCGCAGTGGCAGACACCGAAGAATCGGAGTCGGTCAAATCGTTTTTGAGGTTGAGGATGAGCTCATCGCCCGGTTTCACTCGCAATGTAGGGGACTGCCTGCCGTCCGGAAGCAGATAGCAATAGCGCGTCGTGTCGCCGGCTTCCTTCACGTTGTGCATCGTCAGATCGACGCGCAAAACGCCGTTCTGGCTGCGCAAATCTTCCGGTTCGGGAACTTCGCTGCCCTGTGCAGGACGAGGGCATGGGTCCTGCGAAACACTCTGTGCGTGAAGCGTGAAGCAGCCGAATATGCTCCAGGTGATGGCGAAAACTGCGATGTGGGCGGCGAGCCCGGACGAGAAGATTGAACAGCCTGACCTATTCCTCAGATACGACCTCAATTTCAAAACGCTCCGATTTCGCGCCATCAACGGTCGACAGCCATGGCTTTACCTTCATGAGATTTGAAACTCTAACGGTATGAGGGGAACATTACAGAAACGTGACAGTGGTATGAACCAATCGTCACGTCGGCTTAATAGACCGAGCGGCAGACACCCCAACGCTTCCAAGGGCATTCGGGGATGTCTCTGCCGTCCCTAACGATTCAAGCTGCCGCGCCATCGCGGAGTCTACGGCGTTTGCGGCAAGCTGGCGTTATAGGCGGCGTCCAGCAGGTCCTGCGTGGTGCCGTCGTAGTCCGCATCGATCTCCCAAGTGTGCCGCCGCACCCGCGTGCCCAATCGGTGTAAGAGACACGAAATGGCCGAAAGCAACCGCTGGCAGGCTGCACTCTTGAATCGATTTAGTGAAGGACTTTGTGTGCCATGGCACATAAGAACACCGGCCAACGCGACTCTCGTTTCTTTTCCCGTTCCTCGATACAATCCTGCCCATGAGAATCAGCCCTCGGTTTCTCCGCGTGCTTGGGCCCTTCTTCCTGCTTCTGCTATTCAGCTCGTGGCCGGCCGCTGGCCAAAATTGGTCGCTTCAAGACATGACGGTCATCACCGACGTCAATATCGTCGACGTACGGAACGGCGAAATCCATCCGGACCAGGTCGTCATCATTGAACGGAACCGCATCACCACGGTCGCTTCCCGCAAGGAGACTCGTTATCCGCGCAACGCTGCCACAATTCTGAACGCCAGAGGCTCGTTTCTGATTCCCGGTCTGTGGGACATGCATGTGCACCTTGTTTTTGGCGATTGGTTCCCTAGGGCTGATGAAATTTCCCTGCCACTGTTGGTTGCCAACGGCATCACCAGCGTTCGCGACATGGGCAGCGACCTCGCAACCGTTCAGTCCTGGCGAGACGAGATTGAAGGCGGGCGCATGCTGGGACCGCGCATCATGACCTCCGGTCCGATGCTGGATGGGCCCAAGCCGCGCTTCCCCAGTTCGATCGCGATTGCGACTCCCGAAGACGGCCGGCGTGCGGTCGACCAGTTGAAGCAAAGCGGCGCGGACTTCATCAAGTTGCAATCGCTTATCCCGCGCGACGCCGTTTTTGCCATTGCGGAGGAAGCCCGCAAACAGGAAATCTCTTTCGAGGGGCACGTTCCAGACTCGGTTCGCGCCAGTGAGGTTTCCAGCGCAGGGATGCACAGTTTTGAGCACCTGATCGGAATTTTTGAAGGCAGTTCGCCGCTGGAAGACGAATTTCTGAAGGGTGATAAGACCGAAGCGAAATTTTTGTCCAGCTACGACCCGGAACGCGCTTCCGCATTGGCTGCGCTCCTCGCCAAGAATCAAACGTGGCAATGCCCAACGCTTGTCTGGGAGCGCGGAGGAAATTTGATCGACGTGACCGACTTCAGCAAGGACGCGCGCGCGAAATACGTTCCGGCCTATTGGAAGGATCAGACCTGGAAGAAATTTACGGAACAGGTGGAAAAAGAGTTCAGTACCGACGATCTCGAAACCCGCAAGAAATTCATCGACAAGGAACTCGAGGTAGTCCAGCTCCTGCATAAAGCGGGCGTGCCCTTTCTTGCCGGCACGGATACGCCTTCCGGTGTGTACATCTTTCCCGGCTTCAGCCTGCACGAGGAATTGCAGCGATTCGTTGCTGCGGGGTTCACGCCGCTAGAGGCGCTGCAGACCGCCACGCTGAATCCGGCGCGGTTTTTCCAGATGGAAGATCAGTTGGGAACCATCGAGAAAGGAAAACTCGCCGATCTGGTTTTTCTGGATGGCAATCCCCTCGAGGATATTCGCAACACGCAGAAGGTAACCGCTGTCATCCTGAACGGAAAATACATTTCGAAAGCCGATTTGCAGAAAATTCTGCAACACGTTGAGGAATCCGCCAAGAAAGAGCCTCCCACACAGCAATCCAGCAATTTCTAGGCCACGCAAACGGAAGCTCCAAGGCCAGCACCACTGCGGCACGCTCTCCACCCTTATTAGACTGCGTCTCTTTCCCCTCTTCAAAAATGATGCTAACTTCGCTCCGCGATAAGATTTCGAACGGCGGAGACACTTCAATGCCTGAACGATTTACTTTTTCCAGTCTTCGCGAGCTGTTCGCCAAAGCCAATGAAGAGAAGTCCGGAGATCATTTGGCGGGCATCGCCGCTCGTTCGGAACGTGAGCGCGTCGCCGCGAAGCGCAAGCTAGCCGACCTGACGCTTGCGGAGATCGTGCAACAGCCCCTGATCGATCCAGATACGGACGAAGTCACCCGCTTACTTCTCGAGTCTTTTGATCAAACCGCGTTTCAACCGATCAAGAGCTTCACTGTGGGTGAGTTCCGCGAATACATCCTCGACGACGCCACTACCGAGTCGGCCCTGAAACAGATTCAGTGGGCAATCATCCCCGAAATTGCCGCTGCTGTTGCCAAAATCATGAGCAACAAGGATCTCGTGCTGGCTGCGGCGAAAATCCGTAATGTCACCCGCTGCCGCAATACGCTCGGCGAGCGCGGTGTTCTCGCGATTCGTGTGCAACCGAATCATCCCGTCGATGACCTCGGCGGGATTTTGCTTTCGGCTTTCGAGGGACTGCTCTACGGATGCGGCGACGCGGTAATTGGAGTGAATCCCGCATCGGATTCTGTCGAGAACGTCGGCTCCATCCTTCGTGCCCTCGAGCGCCTCGTGAACACGTACAACGTGCCCACGCAGACTTGCTGCCTCGCCCATGTCAGCGCGCAACTCGCGGCCATGGAGCACGGAGCCCCGGTTGATCTGCTCTTTCAATCGATAGCTGGAACGGAAGCGGCCAATCGCAGTTTCGGGGTTTCGCTGGCCACACTGCAAGAGGGCCGCGAGCTAGTCCTTGAGCACCATCGCACCCGCGACGTGTCATGGAAAGGCACGAACGCGATGTATTTCGAAACGGGGCAGGGGAGCGCTTTATCCGCCGAGGCTCACCATGGCGTGGATCAACTGGCACTGGAAGCTCGTGCGTACGGCGTCGCGCGCGTATTCGAACCATTTTTGGTGAACAGCGTCGTCGGCTTCATCGGCCCAGAATATCTTTACGACGAGCGCCAGATTATTCGCGCAGGCCTGGAGGATCACTTCATGGGCAAGCTCCTCGGTTTGCCGATGGGCTGCGATGTTTGCTACACGAATCACGCAGACGCCGATCAGAATTCCGCCGATAATCTGTTGCTATTGCTGGGCGCGGCTGGATGCAATTACTTCATGGGCGTTCCGGGCTCCGACGACGTGATGCTGAACTATCAATCCACCAGCTACCACGATGCGCTGGCCGTGAGGCGGCTCTTCAAACTGCAACCGGCGCCGGAATTCCTGGACTGGTTGCAGCAGTTGGGAATCTACCGTGATGCCGAGCCCGCTTTGCTGGACTCGCCCGCGCGCCGTCAGCTGATTGAACGTCTTGAATCGTCTTTGCAGGGACTCGACTGAATGAAGGACCAACACGACCTGGAGCTGGCCACGTCGGAGCTGCCGGAAATGGTGCGCAAGATTCGCGCGCGAACACCGGCGCGTCTTCTCATCGGCCGTGCCGGAGCCGCTTACCGCACAAGCACGCAGCTGGATTTGCGCGAAGCTCATGCCGCCGCGCGCGATGCGGTCCGCGCAGAGCTGAACGCAGAGCAGGCTTTCGGCAAAGACTTCGTCAACACCTGGAAGCTCTTCGAAGTTTCCACGAACGCCGTTCGCAAAGGCGAGTATCTTTTGCGCCCCGAATTAGGCCGCCATTTTGCAGACGATTCTCGAGCGGAATTGCAGAGCCGCTGCTCCTCGCAGAACGATCTTCAGATTGCGATCGGTGACGGCCTGTCGGTCTCAGCGGTTGCGGCGCAAGTTCCGCTGCTGCTTCCCCTGATCATCGACGGTGCCAGGCAGCGGCATTGGAGAATCGGCCAGACCTTCGTGATTCATCATTGCCGGGTCGGAATCCTCAACGAGATGGGCGAACTGTTGGGTCCGCGCGTCGCGTTGCTTCTGATCGGCGAGCGCCCCGGCCTCGCCACTGCGGAAAGCTTGTCCGCCTATCTTGCGTACCAGCCCAGCAACGCACACACAGACGCCGACCGCAACGTAATCTCCAATATCCACGCCAGAGGCTTGAGCCCCCACGAAGCCGCAGCGCGCATCCTCAACTTCGCCGCCCGCATGATGAAAACAAACTCCAGCGGCTACCAACTAAAGGAAGCCCCACCCACCCTCGACCATCCCTAAAAACGAACGCCAGTGTCTTTGAGCCTGACGTTACTGGCGCCCGCATTTGGCGTGATCGCGCGATCCCGAGAGCCATCGAATCCTGCGCAATCAGTCGCGGTTGCCGCGCGGAACGCTCGTGAGCGCAAATCGAATTCGGCAACGCCTGCAAAAGTGTTCACCAACGAACAACCTCTGGGGGACATTCCTACTTTGCAATGAAAGCAAGTTTTGGCGAATGCTTAAACCACCAGCGCTATGGACGCCGCATGGTTAGAGTGAGTTGACTCGGTGAAAATCATCACGCGCGCACGCTCCTGCCAGGCTCGTCTTGTCAATTCGGCGAGGTGAGGTTCGCGGCTGTCAAATCGGCGGACCTCCCCGCTGGAACTTTGGACAGTAAACGCTTGGAAGTCGCCGAAACTGTCGTAGATTAAGGATTCGATCTTGCCCTCGAACCGATGTTCATGGCGATGCAAGCCGATCTCCACCCAAATGGAATCCGAAGGTATGCCATTGGCAATCACGACGAGCTTCCATTTTCCGATGGCCAAATTTGAGGGGATGTCGATGATGCAGGATTTGCGGTCATGCGGCAACTTGTGCCCGGTGGCGATTCCCATGGTCGAAAAGTGATGGCTATGCAAATAGACCACCTGGCCTGTTGAATGCTGGGTGAGTCGCACGATCGGGTAATTGGTGGACATTCCCGCATCGTCACCGTAACCCACTGCTTGCGAAAGCCCATTGAGCTGTGTACCAGAGAGCGTGTAACTGTGACCGGGATTCATGTTAGTCGGAACCGAGATGTGTCCGGGCCGCCAGGAGGGGTGTGGCGATCCAGCGGCCGGATCGGGGGTGTAAAGGAAGAGGGTGTTAGCCTGAGCGCTGCAAAGGAGTTGGCCGGTTGGAAGAAGCAGGAAACACGATTGCCAAGTAAAGTTGGAAGGTGGAAGCGCGGGCTGAACGTCGAGTTGGGGCAGAACAGTGGCGGAACTGCCGGGATCGAATTCGAGCAGGACTGGATTCAAGGAAAAGAAATCACTGCCATCGGGAGAGGTGGTTCCAGCCATCAGAACGACCTTGCCGTTGGGGAGCAGGCAGGCGGGTGCATCCAAGGGTGTCAACAGAGGCCAATTGGGAGAGGAACTGGTATCAGCGGGAAACACGGGACCCTTCACCCATGAACCGGGCGACGTTGACGTGGGGCCCGGCGTGAAAATCGCGGTTCGTCCTGTGCCGCCAATGGCAAAAGCTTTGCCGCTGGGCAGGACAATCGTGGGTCCAGTCTCAAAGACTTCCGCACCCTTGAGCGTAGTGATGGCCAATTTCACGGGGCTCGCCGGGCAATTCACCCAATCGTCGAGCGATGGGACGTAGCGCTGGGCTTTCGGCGTGTCGCGCACGGACGGCACGAGAACTTCGCCATTGGGCAGTAGCGCGAAGGTTTCTTCTTCAAAGGGATCTTTCTTTGTCGTGGTGGCCACGGCGCCGAATTTCAGACCGGCCTCCACCCAAGTATTGGCACGTGGATCCCAGATAGCGGTGCGTTTGGGCCAAGTGGGCGGCGCACCCGCGGTTGCGGGACCACCCAGAAGCACCCGACCATCTTCAAGCACCGTTCCGTTGCAGTCGCCCCTGACAAAATCAAAAGTCGCAGGTTTGCTGAGAGGAGTCCACAGATTGGTCTGGGGATCGAAGATCTCGCCCAGCGGAGAATCTTCCGGACTCAATGGATCGTTGGAGTGTTCGCCACCGATCGCGAAGACGCGGCCGTCCTTCAGGACGCCTGAGGCGAACCACTGGCGGGCAGTTTTCATGTCGATCTCCGCCGACCATGTTCCGGTCTCATACTTGCCGTGCTGATCGGGTGTAAGCCGCAACCATTGGCTGGCCGTATCGACGCTGATGACAAATCCGTTATGAATGAGTAGCGAGCCGTCAGTCAGCAGGATCATTAAATCTGCCGCAAATGTGCCCGATGAGGTGTTTGGTATATCGAAAGTTATCCAGGTTCCGGGCATGGCTTTCTCCTGATGTTCAACGGGATACAGCAGAGCATGCGCCTGGGTGCCTGGCCCCGCTTTGTGTCGCTCGTCGACTTATTTCACTCGAACGTGGCCGCTACGTATTTTCGCCGAACGATCGGCATGGAGCCCTCGTTCTAACAAATAGTGAGCAGTGGCGTGGAAACGTTTCAAAGGAAAACAACAGCCCACCGCAGACAAAGACTAGGTACGGGACCGATAAACACTTGATGCCAGCTTCTAAACCGGAGTGATCTGACGAATTCCATAGTCCGGCGGATTCTCGGGTAAGACAGTGAAATACACGCCGGAAATCTCGCGCCACGATACATCTGCGGGGCGCAGGACACAAAGTTTTGGTCTGTGTGCCTTACTTATGAGGTTTGTGCAAAACACCTGCAAAACATCAAGGGCGCCCGCAGGGCGTTCATCTCGACCCTTGACAGCTCGATCTGCGCTGATACATGAATCCGACGAAGGTCAGATTACAGGTTAGACATCCCATTATCGCTGTCGTTCAAATAGTCGTGCCGCCCCTCGGCCTGCGCATACTTCGGGCTCTTGATCTTTAGCCAGCCTTGCTGTTGCTTTTATAGATGCCCTGTTTCCACTTCGCAACAATCCCTTCCAAATCGTTGGCGCAGACCTTGACGAAATTGGATGTGATGTAGAATTACATACAGATTTTCCTGTATTGCCGCCGACAACACCCTGTAGCAATGTAAGGGAACAACATTCACGTGCCACTGAGGTTTGGAGCCAAACTGGCACTTAAAAGCCCGGACCAGTCCGGGCTTTTATTTTGCGAGTCACTCGGTGACCCCGGCGACGCCCCGAAAATGGAAGTAGTGCCTCATCTCCGCCATGGGCGCAGTGACCGCAAGCGCATGCTGCTGTGAACCAGTTTCTCAGGCCAGGTTCTGGTACGACAGGTGGCAACGTCGCTGAAAGAAATTACCTGGTATCGTGACGTTCGTTCTGAATTCGATACAACACTCTGGAAACTTCAACTGATTGATTTTGCAGGGCTACTTCTCCATTAAGCGCCGTGGAACCGGAAGTGCATACAAACCGAATAGCATCCCAACGGATGCCGATGAGACGTCGATTGAAGGAGGCCATGATGGAGTCCACGTTCCAAATTCTCAAAATAACTCCGGACGGCCCTTTGACACAGATGTGCACGATGAAGTGTCCACGCTGTGGAAGCTCAGCTTCCAAGGAGAAGCCCGAAGAACATTTTAAGTGCGAACGTTGCGGTTGGAAATTGTGATTCAAGACCTGAAGCGTCAAAACGCTTCTTTTGACCCAATAGTGACGGTCCCTTTGCTGACGATGAACGAAAAAGTGGCTGGGATTGTGACTTGGACGGCTACCGCAGCATTGGAGTGAAGCCGCCGTTGAGTTTCAGGAAGCGCTAACGCTGAGCGGCGCACTCGCCTCAAGTTCGGGAGACGAGATGGGAAATGAACCTATGACCCTAGCAGAGGAAGCCGTGCTTCTATGGCCGCTGCTAGCGCTGGCTGCTCGCACTCAACAGATTCTGAGCTATGCGGCCGTCGAAGGCTATACCGGAATCTCTAGGCACGAACTTAATCACGCCCTTGGACTCATACACAACTACTGTAAGCGACGCGGGTGGCCACTTCTAAATACCATTGTCGTCAGCCAACAATCAGGAATGCCTGGAGAGGGGTTTCCAGCGGACCTGAATTCCTTGGAGATAAAAGTTGAGCAAGGAAGGGTGTTTCTGTTCGATTGGTCAGGGCATGACAAACCACGGCCCCACGATTTTAAGGCTGCGTGAAGTCGTCCTCGCGGCACACCGTACTTCAGAGGCGAGCTGAATTTCAGAGAATCCTCGACAATCCTGGTGTCGGGGCTCCGCGCCCTGGGGAGCGAGGGCGCATATCGGGCTCGCCCGCGCCTACGCGATGCAAGGCGATTCACGCTCTGGAAAGACGCCGATAGCTGCGAAAGCGGAATATGCGAAGTTGCAGTAGTTGATCCTCAAAGAAATGAACGGCGCTTAAACCATTTCGGCCTCGTCATCATCTCGTGCCGCCCTTCCAAATCGGGAACAATCGTTAGCCAGTTTCACTATCTTTCGGCTTGTTGGGACGAGCGGACCTCAAAATTGTGGGGACCAATTCCTCGACGAGATTGCACTTATCTAGCAACAGACTGACGCCGGGATTCGTTGCCAGTTCCTTCGTCTCAATGTCGTTATACACCGACATAGCGACGATGGACCCTGTAGAGGGAAGCAGGTGTGATGCGACGGAAGCCTTGCCATCCTTCGCCCTATCGGTCATGTGTACGTCCATGAGCAATACGTCCGGCTTCAGAGCGGTCGTCAACTCTACCACTTCAGCAAAGCCGCTAGCCTGCCCAACAATTTCGATGGTGGATTCGTCCTTGAGAAAATTTACGATGGACCGACGAACGACTTCACTATCGTCCGCAATCAACACCTTGATAGCCACAGCTCCTCCTACCTCCGCAAATTGTCCTTCAATGATGTTGCTGACTAAACGACAGGGGACTCGCCGGACAGTACTAATGCAAGTATTTGTTGTCGATCCATTCAATACCTTAGAATGTCCTCAACTAAGTACATGAAAATGCTCATAGCTCAGGTACCGCAGTGAATGTAATCATACCGTCAGGGCGTGTCCGTGTCCAAAGGCATCTTAATCGTTGATGATAATGCTGGTATACGTGCTTTAATCCGAAAGTTCGCCGAGAACATCGGATATAAAGTTGCCCTGAAGCCTCCAACGGCGTTGAAGCAATTGAACGCGCTAAAGAAATCGAGCCGGACCTCATCTTGCTTGACCTTTCGATGCCTGAGTTGAACGGAGCGGAGGCCGCATCTGTTCTGAAAGAGGCGATGCCCAACGTCCCGATTATACTTTTCACGATGTACGACTTTGGCGATGCTATCGCTGCGGCAACAGGCGTGGATGTAATGCTTTCAAAGCCGGAAGGCGTAGATCAATTGGCAATTCATTTGAAACGCCCACTCAAACCCGCGTCGGGTTATAGTGGCCGGGTGCTGAAGCTAGATCACGGCACGGCCAAAACAGCTACTGCCTAGTTGTTGAGCGGAGTGCCGCCCTTCGGCCTACCCAGACCGGGGCAAGGTTTCCTTTTTCAGGGCTGGCAAACGAACGGCTCTCCGAGATGCACCCTTCTTAGGGAAGAGACGAGGTTATCCCAGATCAATAACTTTGAAACGAAGCCAGCGGCACCCGCTTTTTCTACTTCGTTCACCATCTCGGGAACGTCGTACTGGCTGACACTCAAAATTTTCACGTATGGCAGCGCCCTATGAAGCAGCCGGATTGCCTCAATCCCATCCATCCTTGGCATGATGATGTCGATGATTACAATGTCGGGTCTAAACTCCAAGGACTTGACGAGTGCGTCCCTACCATCAATAGCTTCAGCACAAACCTCGATGTCTTTCTCTTCGGAAAGGACTGCTCGCAAGCCGCGACGAATAAACGATTGGTCATCTGCGATGACGACACGCATAATACGGCCTCCGGCACAATTATAATTAATTCCAAGAAACCGCTAAATACACGATCCTCTTTAGTACCGGAGCGAAGCGTGGTGCGGGGGAGCGCAATCAACGCTCCACTACCTCACGCGCAGCGTCCGCCGCCGGGCGGCTACGTCCAAACGCCATATCAACCGCCGAAGTCGGTACTAGCCGCCACATTTCCGGTAACGCGACGCAAATCGGGAGTTAAGTGCGTTTTTGAAAAAGCACTCTAAAAATCGCCGATAAATCCGGGTGGATTTGGTTGCCTGAGCGTTCCCCGGCGAGGTCACTGTTTGGAGCAGCCGACAATGCGGACTATTCGTAACGAAGAGCCACCATCGGATCGACCCGCGACGCCCGCCGCGCCGGAACGTAGCAAGCGACCATTGCCACAGCGGGCAAGGTCACAGCAACAGCCACAAAGGTGAGTGGGTCGTAGGAATTCACACCGAAGAGCATGCTGGCCATTAAGCGGGACACTCCGAGCGACGCAAGCTGCCCAACAACAACTCCCAGCGTGACCATCTTCCCCGCTTGCCTCAAGATCATAAGGACAACGCTTCTCCGCTCGGCGCCCAGCGCCATTCGTACACCAATCTCCCGGGTCCGCTGGCTAACCGAATACGCCACCACTCCATAAAGCCCAACAATTCCGAGAATCAGTGCCATAGCTGCGAATCCGCCAACTAGCCACGCAGAAAAATGGTGCAGCAGTGCCGTTTGCGTGTCCGCAATCTGTTCATTCATGGTCATCTCATGGAATGCGCCTAGGCCTGGGTCGATCTGGTGCATGGTGCTTACCAGTAGCGGCAGTATTGCTCCGGCATCTTGCCTCGTGCGCACCGTCAGGGTGAAATAAGAGTCCTTTGTCTCGTTGATGGAGAAATATTCCGCGGGCCAAATGTCGCTATCTAGTGGCCCCTCGCGAACATCGGCCACCACGCCGACAATCTCCCGCTCCGACGGATGCCCACCTTCGTAATCGGCGATTCTCTGACCGATGGGGTTTTCGCCCGGGAAATATTTTTGGGCCAAGACCCGATTGATGACGACAACTTCCGGCTTTGAGGCATCCTCAGTGTCGGCGAAGAACCTTCCGCGCACCAATCTGGCCTTGAGAGTCGTCAAATAGTCCGCGCTCACATGGCGCTCGTTGACGGTGTTGTGTTCGCCGTGGAATGGTCTGCCGGGAAAGGTGATCCAGTCGACGGGGCAGTTGCAGTGCACAGGAACCATGCTGCTGATTCCCGCGGACTCCACGCCCGGCAAGCTTGAGACTCGCCGCAAAATCTCTCGGTAAAGGGCCACCGTCTGCTGATTTTTCTCGGCGCCCTTCGCGGGAACCTCGACCTCCGCTGTCGCCAGATGATCTGGATCAAATCCCAACGGTACGTGCAGCAGCCGATACAGGCTCTGCCCCAGCAAGCCCGCGCCAGTCAAAAGTACGACAGCGACCGCCAGTTCCACGGCCACCATTCTTGCTCCGAGTCTCTGCCAGAGGTGATTTGCAGAACTGCGGCCCCCGTTCGCCAATCCATTGCCTGCTTGCTGGGAAATCAGACGAAGAATAGGAGCCGCTGTGAACAGCACCGCGGCCATCAATGCAATCGTGATGGCAAATGCGATTGTATGAGTGTTCCACCCCATACCGCCCAGAAAAGGCATGTCCGCCGCCATGTCTTTAGGCACAAGGCGCCACAGAATTTTGGTGAGCCAGTCGGCAAATATCAAGCCGCTTAAACTGCCGAATGCGGCAAGCAACAGCCCTTCCGTGGCGAATTGAAGCACCAGTCGCGAAGGAGACGCTCCGAGCGCGCCCCTGACGGCAATCTCGCGTCTGCGGTTTTCCGAGCGCACCAGCACCAGGCTGGTCACATTGACGCACGCGATCAACAACAGCAATCCCGCTCCCCCCAGCAGTGTCAGCAGAATAGGTCGCACGTCGCCAAGGATGACGTCGGAGAGCGGAACGACGCTGGCGCCCTCGTCGCGATCGGACGTGGGAAATTGCATCTGTAATTGCTTTGAGATGGCGCTCATTTCCGCCAGTGCTTCCCGCGCAGTCACTCCGTCGCGCAACCTTCCAATTCCCCAAAAATTATAGAAAGTCCTCATCTGTTCGTGAGGATTCAAAGTATTGATGGGGACCCAGAACTCCGCGTCGCCGGCTCTGGCGAACGAAAACGTACGCGGCAGAACGCCGATGATCGTGTAGGCCGCGCTGTCCAGGTTGACCGTCAGCCCCACCGCATCGCGTCGCGCGCCGAAGTGATGAAGCCACGCCCCATAACTTAGGATCGCGACATTAGGTCCGCCGGGTCTATTCTCGTCGGGAGAAAAGTCGCGCCCCAGCATGGGACGCACACCCAGCGTTTGGAAAAATCCGCCGCTCACGCGCTCTCCCTGCACCGGTGTCGCCCCGGATGGAGTCTGCAGCAAATAGCCGCTGCCGTTGTAAATATCGAGCGATCGGAAAGATTTGTTCAGCCGTTGCCAGTCCAGATAATCAGGATACGAAAGCGGCCAGCGCGGCGATTCCGCGTTGCTCTCGTTCACCGACATCAGTCTCGCGGGACTCGCGTAGGGAAGTGGCTGCAGCAAAGCCGCATCCACGAACCCGAAAATCGTCACGCTCACCCCCATGCCCAGCGCCAGAACCGCCACAGCACCTAGAGCAAATCCCGGATTCTGCGTCCATTGCCGCAGCGCGAAATGCAAGTCCCGCCCCACGGTTTCTGCGTACGATTCCCACCCCGCGGAGCGAACCTCTTCTTTTGCTACATCGAGACTTCCTCGCTCCAATCGCACAGCTCGAAGTGCGTCCTTGCGGCTCATACCATGCTTCATCTTTTCTTCGACGGCCATTTGCAGGAAGCCGCGCAGCTCTTCGTCCAATTCCCGATCAACCTGTTCCTTTCGGAACAGCAACCACAATCCACTCGTTATGGCTCGAAGCAATGACATGGTTACGACGTCTCCAAGATTCTGGCGATCGCTGCCACTTGCCTTTGCCATTCTCGCGTTTCGCTGTTGAGTTTCTTTCGCCCTTGCTCAGTCAGGGTGTAATACTTCGCTCGCCGGTTGTTCTCGGTAGCTTTCCATTCGCTTTTGATCAATCCGGCTCGCTGCAGCCGCTGTAAAGCGACAAACAGGGAACCCGCATTGACGCGGAAAACGCCCCTGCTGATCTGTTCGATGCGGACAGCAACGCCCCATCCGTGCATCGGTTCCAGCGCCAGGGTTTTCAGAATGAGCATGTCCAAGGTACCTTGAACCAGATCAGTCGATTTGTCCGCCATAGACACGCTCCTACTGAGAGCCAAGAGGAATGATATTCGACTTCACCTGATTGTCAAGAGGAGCAAGAAGTCGGCGACTGACGAGCGCACAGCATTCTTGAAACTCGAGAGCGTCGGCGAATTAATCGCAACACGAACGCTCACGCTGTATCAGGGCAAGGAGCTATATCGGAGGTTTGAACTTTACTGCACCGAATTTCTGGTTCGTTTCGATTAATACACCTTGACGAGGGCGGCGTTGCGCGTTCGTTGGCAGGAATTCCACCAAGACTGTTACTCCTGACGAAGAGCCGCGGCAGGGTCGAGTCTTGAACAATGTCCGAACTGTATTCGCACCTCCACGAGGAACTTCAACTGCGCCTCGAAGAGGCCGAACGAGTGGGCTACGGCTTCGATCTGAAGGTTGTTGCTGCTATTGCTCCTGAAATACGAAACGCAGGAAGGGAACAAAAAGCAGCATAAGTTGTAGAAAAAAGAGGAGCAAGTTGGTGGACGTGGCCGGGATCGAACCGGCGACCCCCTGCTTGCAAAGCATCGGACTTGATTCCATCCGCTCCATCCATTACTAACAACTACTAACGTTTCCAATAAATCGGGGAACCTGCTTTTTGCTCAAAGGTAACTCGAATCTTTTGAAAACGATGCATTTTTGCACAGTCGGTGCACAGCCGACGCGCCTGCTTTTGCAGCTGAAATTCGAGACCCGACAAGCGTTCAACGGTGCTCGTTGAGTGCGTTCTCGAGCGGCGGAATAATTCGCGCGACCGGTCCGTTCCAAAAGACTGAGGTTGGCTCGTCCTCCCAATGCGAGTGCGGTGCGTAAAGAATCGCATCATCCCAGTAGAATCCTTTCTGCACACAGCAGCTTGGCTCAGGCTGCGGGGGGTCTTTCGTAACAATCTCACTTAGCGCGCTTGCCACGACGTGCTTCGGGTCCCAAAACTGCCGGGCCCGGTGGTCCGGAATTCGCGCCAGCGTATTTGCGCTGGGCGACTTCCAGTCAGTTGCCAGGATCGGCTCCCAAACCGCCAGCGCACGGAGCTTCCACTCAGGGTGGCGAGTCAAGAGTTCCTGAACTGCGGAGGACCCCCGCAGACATGTTGGTCACGTCGGAGACAGGAGCAGCACCAGCCGAGGAGCATCGGAGCCGCGGTCAGAGGCATTCTCGAAGTCACTGAAATTTGTATTCGACAGCGCAACCAGGGGCTCTTTTCCTCGCGGTACTGACGACGGACCTCACAGATACATGGCAGCCAGAAGTAAAACGACGGCTGTCATCGCCAAAACGATTACTCTCTTCGTCATTTTCCCGTGTCGTAGAACCGGTCAGCGATGAATCCAGCAATTTGCTGGGGAAATAGAGTCATCCCTGCGACCACAACCAATGCGGCCCAAAGCACACACTGCCGAGCAATCTACCCCGGACGGCGCACTGTTTCGCACGATGCTGTTGCCAGAATCCGAGACCAAGCTACAGAACGGAGAGACCCAAAAGCCAGGGACGCAACGTCGCGAAGAAAGCGCTCGCGGCGCCACCTCCGAGAGCCGCAGCGAATCCGAGCGGAAGGCAACAACTATCGTCGCGACGGAACTCAGGATCGCCACCAATGAGGCCGAGATGCCCGTACCAGTTTTCACGACTGGTCTCTTGCTGCGCTGCCAGCACTGCTTGGTGAATCACTTCCACGGGCGGAAGACCGACTTGTTTCGATTCCGGATACAAACGGCAACTCAGCGCAAAGCTCTGCGCTTTCTGCGATTCTCCGGCGACATCTCGCCCATTGATTCGGATTGTCGGCGAACCACTGAATCTGAGTTCGTCAGCCATTCCTTTGTCTCTAACGAGCACTTCTTGGATCTCCGTAGCGAGACCTTCCGCGGCCAGAACCTCTTTGACCAGTTTCACCGCTGCGGGATGCGAAGGACACTCCGCCACATACAGGACTTCAACTTTCACTTGGCACGCTCGGGTTTCCTTGGGTTTCTTACTCTCAAAATCGGACAACGGGCAGACCGCTTGCTCAACTGTCGGTTACAACTGCGCAGGGCCAAACGCAGTTCGCGCTCCAGCTTGTGAAGGTTGGCGAGCTTCTGTTGTACGTCAGAGAGCTTTTCTTCCAGTCGATGGCGCACTGGGGCACACGGCTGTAACCGGTTTCCCCGCAGATTTAAGAGACCGCGAATCTCGCTGAGTTTGAACCCCAGCCCCTGTACGCGGCGGATAAAGGCGAGTGTCTCTACGTCTCTTTCGGCGTACTGACGGAATCCACCCTGCGTTCTTGGTGGTCGCGGTAGCAGCGCATTGCGCTCGTAGAATCGAATCGCGTCAACGCTGAGACCAATCTTCTTCGCGACGATGCCGATTTGCATGGCTTCGGCTCCTTTCTGAACGGTACACCCTGGAGTATAGTCCAGAGTCAAGGATACTTTGGGGACCAGGAAGGCAGCACATTTTCCGACACCGTTTCTTGACTCGCGCATCTAAACGACCTACAGTTCGATAGATGATTCGCCGCGTGATATTCCTGGTGTTGGCACTCACTGCGCTCTTCGCGTTGCAGTTTGCGGACTGCCTCACTCCCATGTCCGCGGACCAGCAGATGGTGCAGTGCTGCGGCTCAATGCCGTGCAATCAGGGGAACCAGTCCCACGATTGCTGTAAGACGATGGTCTCTTCGCCATCGCCAAGCATCCTGCCGGTGGAACATACCGCGTTAAATGTTCCTGTCGCAGCCGTTGTCGCCAATCTCTCCCCACCCGAAGTCATCGTGATTGCTGAGTTTTCTTCTTCAAGATTTGAAGCGCCGCAACATTCGCCTCCCGAGTTGTACACCCTCCATTCTTCTCTCCTGATCTAGCTCGCCTCCGCGCGGTGCGCTGCCGCACCGCGTTCTGTCTCTCTGTCTAAATCTGTTTTCTTGGACGGCCACGCTTGTTCGCGAGCGACCTCTTTGTGTCGCACGCCAGCGTCTGGCCCATAGAACGCGCATTTCTAGGAGAAGGCGATGTTATTCAGGTTGCGAAAGAATGGCACGACGAGATTTTTGTTCAGGGTCATTGCGATTGGTTTGCCGGCTTTGTTGTTTTCCGCGGTCTTCGTCACTGGGAGCTTCGGGCAGGAATTGATGGCCCAGAACACGCAGGTGGCGACACCACTGGCCGAGGTGTTGCGGGAAGCCGAGCAGCACAATCCTCAAATTCAGGCGGCCCGACAAGCGTGGAAGGCCGCACAACAGGTTCCGACACAAGTCTCAACGTTGCCCGATCCGCAGTTTCAGTTGCAGCAATTAAATGTTGGCAGCCCACGCCCATTCGCCGGATACACGAACAGCGATTTTGCCTACGTCGGCTTAGGCGTGTCGCAGGATTTACCGTATCCCGGAAAACTGCGGCTCAAGGGGGAGATCGCGAAACGCGATGCCGACGTTTTGCAGCAACAGCTCGAATCCGTCCGTCACTCCGTCCTTGCGGCAGTGAAGGCAGCCTATTTCCAGCTCGCCTATCTCTCGAAGACCCTCGGGATTCTCGAAAGCGACGGAGAACTACTCGAGCAAACTGAAAAAGCAGCGGATGCACGGTATCGCTCAGGAAGGGGGAACCAGCAAGACCTTCTTCGCGCTCAGCTTGAACAAACCAAGCTGCTCCGCGAAATCACCATGCACCACCTCGAAGTGGCAAAGGTGCAGGCGCAACTCAAAGAGCTGCTCAACCGTTCGCAATCTTCCTCGGACATCGAACCCGCGGATCTTTCCGAAACGGCGCTTCCCTACACCTACGACGAACTCCTGGCTGCGACCAAAGCGCAGAACCCAGAAATTGCGGGTGCGGAAAAGATGATTGAGAAACAGAAACTGCGTGTCGATCTTGCACATAAGGATTTCTACCCTGACTTCAATCTCCAATACATGTGGCAACGCACGGATCCTGCGCAATTTCGCGCTTACTACATGCTGAGCGTCGGTGTTCGATTGCCGATCTACCGCGACCGCAAACAGCGACCGGAGTTGGCCCAGGCGGAAGCCGAGCTAAGCCGTTCTCACAGCGAACTGGAGGTCCAGTCGCAACAGGCGGCCTCTGAACTCAAGGTCCAGTATGAGACCGCGCAGAAGACCGCGGAGTTGCTCAAAATTTACCAAGAGGGACTGCTTCCGCAGGCGCGAGCCGGATTTCAAGCCAGCATCGCCGCGTATCAGAACAACCGCCAGGACTTTGAATCTCTGCTTTCGTCGTTTCTCGACGTTCTTCACTTGGACGAGGAGTACTGGCAGAACACAGCCGAACGCGAGACGGCGCTGGCACGACTCGAACAACTCACCGGTTTGTCGTTGCACGACGAAGGAGCGAAAAGATGAAAACCTACCGTACGGGGTTTTTGCTGGCTGTCATTGGAAATATGCTACTCGCGCTCGTCCTGGTTGGGTTGTGGCTGCATTATCGCGCTGGCAGTTCGATCACGGATGCCCAAACCAAACAGGCAAATTCTGCGACGCAAGACTCTATGGCTACGTCTGCGGCCGAAGCCCCAGTATCGACGGAAGCGCCTTTGGTGCCGGTACAACTCTCTGCGCAAAGGTTGCAGAGCATCGGAGTGAAGACCGGCAACGTCGAACGTAGGTTCGTGGAAGACGAGATTCTCACCACCGGCAACGTCGCGGTCGATGAAACGCGGCTGGCTTGGGTGCAAGTGCGATTTTCTGGCTACATTCAACAGGTCTTTGCCGATGCCACTTACCAATACGTTCGGAAGGGACAGCCCCTATTCACGATTTACAGCCCCGATCTCGTAGCAACCGAACGCGAATACTTAGTGGCCAAACAGAACCAGCAGCAAGTGGCGCAGAGCACGGTGCAGGGTGTCGCCTCAAGCGCGGCATCGCTCGTCGACGCGGCTACGGAGCGTCTCAAGCAGTGGGGTGTTCCTCAAAAGGAAATCGCGCGCCTCGAATCCACCGGCCAAGTTCAACAGGAACTTGAAATCGATTCGCCGGTCTCCGGCTACATCACCGAACGCAACGCTCTACCCAGCGTTGCCGTTCAGCCGGAAATGCGCCTCTACACCATCGCGGATCTTTCAACCGTTTGGGTCCAGGCGCAGGTCTTCCAGAACGATCTCGAACGTGTAAGGGTTAGCGCTCCTGCCACGCTCACTGTGAATACCTATCCAGGCCGGATGTTTACGGGACGCGTGGACTTTATCTATCCCCAAGTGGATATGGATACGCGAACGGCCAAAGTGCGCGTCGTCTTTTCGAACCCTGGACTGCAACTCAAACCTGGCATGTTCGTGAACGTGAGTCTGAAGGTTCCGATGGGGAACCAGCTTGTTATTCCCGCAACCGGTGTCCTGCAGTCAGGCACTCGTGAGATCGCTTTTGTCGACCGTAGCGACGGTTACATCGAGCCGCGCGAGGTGCAGCTGGGCTCCCGCGTGGGTGACGATTTTGTCGTTCTTAAGGGGCTGAAAGCGGGCGAGCAGATTGTTACCTCCGCAAACTTCCTGATTGACTCCGAGAGCCAGCTTCAGGCTGCACTTGATTCGTTTGTTCCACCTCCACCCGGCGCGGGTCCGGCGTCTACTACGAGCGCCCCGCAAGGAAATCTCGAATTGAGTTCCGACCCGACCCCGCCCCGGAAAGGAAGCAACGTATTCCGCGCGAAACTCACCGATGCGAATGGAGCGCCCATTTCTGGGGCGGAAGTTAGCGTCACATTTTTCATGCCGGCGATGCCCGCAATGGGCATGGCGTCGATGCGCACTCCTATCGCGCTCGGCGATAAAGGGAACGGACTGTATGAAGGTTCGGGCCAACTCGAAAGTGGGGGAACCTGGCAAGTCACGATCCTCGCCAAAAAGAACGGGCAACTCATCGCCACCAAGCAACTGAGCGTAAATGCCACGGGAGGGATGTAACGTGATTTCCCGATGGATTGATTGGTGCGCGCGAAATCGCTTTCTTGTTTTCACGGGGACGCTACTGCTGGTGCTCGCAGGAATCTGGGCCCTGCGTCACATTCCACTCGACGCTTTGCCGGACATTTCCGACGTGGAGGTCATTATCCATACGCCTTGGGCGGGTCAGCCTCCCAGCCTCATCGAAGACCAGGTCACCTATCCCATTGTCACTACTCTTCTCGCCGCACCGCACGTAAAGGCCGTGCGGGCACAAACCATGTTCGGCGATTCTTACGTCTTCGTCGTCTTTGAGGACACGACAGACTTGTATTGGGCGCGGTCGCGCGTTTTGGAATACATGCAACAGATCACGGGACGATTGCCGGAGGGCGTGCATCCCGTGATTGGCCCTGATGCAACCGGCGCGGGATGGGTCTATGAATACGCGCTTGTGGACCACAGCCATAAGCGCAGTCTCGCCGACCTGCGTAGCCTTCAAGATTGGTATCTGCGCTACCAGCTCGAAACTGTTCCCGGAGTAGCCGAGGTAGCCACCATCGGCGGATTCGTCAAGCAATATCAGGTCAACGTGGACCCTGACAAACTCCGCGCTTACGGAATTTCTCTCTCAACGGTCATTGAAAGAGTGAGAGCCAGTACAAACGAAGTGGGTGGACGCCTACTCGAAATGGGTGGGGCCGAATACATGATTCGTGGACTTGGCTATCTGCATTCGTTGAACGACCTCGAAACCGTTCCCGTAGCAACCAAGAGCGGCACGCCAGTCCTCGTCCGCGATTTAGGAACAGTTACATTTGGGCCGGACATCCGGGAAGGTGTTGCCGAGTGGCAAGGCGAAGGCGAAACCGTTGGCGGGATTGTCGTGATGCGCGACGGAATGAATGCCCTCAGCGTCATCAATGGCGTCAAGCAAAAACTCGCGGAAATCAAACCCTCGCTGCCACAGGGTGTGGAAGTTGTCGCGGGGTATGATCGCTCGGGGTTGATTCACGCTTCCATCGAAACACTCCAACGCGACCTGCTCGAAGAGGCGATCATCGTCAGCATCGTGATCGTTATCTTCTTATTCCACTTTCGTTCCGCGCTGATTCCGATCCTGACTTTGCCAATCGCGGTAGTCGCAGCCTTCATCCCGATGTACTACCTCCACATCACCTCGAATATCATGTCGCTCGGCGGCTTGGCTCTGGCCATTGGCGTTCTCGTGGACGCCGCGATTGTCATGGTCGAGAACGGATACCGGCAGCTTTCCGAGCACCAATCCTCTCAATCCGAGCCTCTTCCTGAGCCACAGAGACGGAAAATCCTGCTAGATTCGGCGAAACAGGTGGGTCCCGCTATTTTCTTTTCGCTGGTGATTATCGTGGTTTCTTTTCTGCCCGTTTTTATGCTGGAAGCGCAGGAAGGACGCATGTTTCGTCCCTTGGCGTGGACCAAGACGCTGGCCGTTGGCTTCTCCTCCATATTGGCGATCACGCTTGTACCGGTATTGATGGTCCTAATCATCCGCGGACGATTGACACCTGAATCCCGAAATCCAATTTCAAAAATCACCCAGGCTATTTATTTGCCCGTCCTGCGCCTCTGTTTGCGGTTTCGAAAAACTACCTTGCTTCTCAATCTGCTGTTTCTGATCGTCACTCTGCCGCTCGCGTTTCACATCGGGAGTCAATTCATGCCGCCGCTCTTTGAAGGGTCGGCTCTCTACATGCCGACAGCTTTGCCCGGAATCTCCATCGGGCAGGCGTCGCAGCTGCTTCAAGAGCAGGACAGGATCATTCGCACTTTCCCGGAAGTCGAGACCGTGTTCGGTTCCATCGGGCGATCCGACAGCGCCACCGACAACGCCCCCCTCGATATGTACGACACCACCGTCATGCTCAAGCCCCGCAGTCAGTGGCGACCGGGAACGACTTACGAAAAGCTGATTCAGGAAATGGACGCCAAACTCCAGTTTCCCGGACTTTCCAACACATGGACGATGCCGGTCGAAAACCGTCTCGATATGGAGTTAACGGGCATCAAGACGCCTCTTGGCTTGAAGATTCAGGGACCGAATCTGGAAGGCATCCAGCAGGTTGGCGGGCAGGTGCAACAGATCCTCTCAGCAATTCCTGAAATGCGCTCGATCTTCGCCGAACACGTCTCGCAGGGTTTTTATCTCAACATAGAAGTCAACCGGGCTGAGGCGGCTCGCTACGGTCTAACGATCGCTGACGTCCAGCAAGCGGTCACCTCGGGAATCGGGGGCGAAATGGTCGCTGAAAACGTCGAGGGCCGCGAGCGTTATCCGGTGAACGTTCGATACAACCGCGACTTTCGGGACAACGCCGAGGAAATACAGCGCGTCCTGATTGGTACACCATCCGGCGCACAGATTCCGATTTCCGACGTCGCGAAAATCCCGTTCTCTCGCGGCCCTTCGATGATCCGCGATGAAGACGGCGCGTTGACCGGCTACGTGTACATTGATCTGCACACGAACGACTACGGCGGTTTCGTTACGCACGCGAGCAACTTGCTAAAACAAAAACTCGCGTTGCCACCCGGCTTTACTTATAAATGGTCCGGCGAATACGAGTTCGAGCTGCGGGCAAAAGAACGGCTGCAGTTAATCCTGCCCATCGTCTTTTTTATCATTTTCCTGCTGCTGTACACCGTGTTTCACTCCCTTACCGAGGCTGCTGTCCTCATTTTCCCGACGACCTATGCACTGACGGGCGGCCTGATTCTGCAGAAGCTGCTCGGCTATAACTTCAGCGTAGCGGTGTGGGTCGGCTACGTTGCTCTGTTCGGCATCACCGTCGAGACCGGAGTGGTCATGGTTGTATACCTCCACGAAGCGCTGGATCACCGCCTGAAGTCCGGAGTTCCTCTGCGTCACGAAGACATCGAAGCAGCCGTGATCGAAGGGGCCGTTCACCGCCTGAGGCCAAAATTAATGACGGTCTGCGTTGTTCTCGCCAGCCTTATCCCCATTCTGTGGGAAACGGGCGTGGGCGCAGATGTCATGAAGCCCATCGCCGCGCCCATTGTGGGCGGCATGATCACCTCAACGATTCACGTGCTGATTCTCGTGCCCGTGTTTTTTGCCTTGATGAAGGAGCGTGCGCTTCGCGCTGGCACGCTGAGTACTAAGGGAGGCACGGAATAGAACTGCTGTTTCGGGGGAGATTGGACTCAAAATGGACCACATGACGCAGCACGAACACCAGCAAATGGCCGAACCACACGCGGGCCACGACCGGCACGCCGGACATTCAGTTGCCATGTTTCGCGACAAGTTCTGGCTGAGTTTTGCTCTCACGATACCCGTCGTATTTTGGTCAACCGATGTTCAACACTGGCTGGGGTACGCGGCACCCACCTTCCCCGGCTCAAAATTTATTCCACCCATTCTTGGAACACTCGTGTTCGTTTATGGCGGCGTCGTTTTCATCCGTGGAGCATGGGTCGAACTTGCCGATCACAAGCCGGGCATGATGACCCTCATCAGCCTGGGGATCATCGCCGCATTGGGGACGTCGCTCGCTTCGACCTTCGGCTCGTTCAAGATTGACGTTTGGTGGGAGCTCGCATCGCTGATTACGGTCATGCTCCTAGTATTACTACGTTAAGTTCTTGACGTCTGGTTTCATCGGTGCTACCGTCGCGAGCATGACGGATGCCCAAGTCGAGAAATGCCGAAGGCGCTTGGAACAATTCCTGAAGGATTTGCTGGAGCCCATGGGCAGGAGCGAGCGAAGGCATTGGGGTGCGGTTTACATTCGTGGACTTTTGCTGAATGGGGAGCGCAAGTCCATCGAGCCGCTTGCCGATCGCTCGGACGAAGGAAATGTACAAGCTCTACAGCAGTTCGTGGGACAAAGCCCGTGGGATTGGGTGCCTTTGTGGGAACGTCTGGGCAAGCGCATGACTGCGGAATTGGAGCCGGACCCGGTTTGGGTTATCGACGATACGGGTTTCCCCAAACAAGGCAAGCATTCGGTGGGAGTGGAAAGACAATATTCGGGAACGCTCGGCAAGGTTGGAAATTGCCAGGTGGCCGTCAGCCTGCACCATGTTGGAGAACAAGGCAGCACGGTGCTCGGCTGGCGTCTGTATCTGCCGGAAAGCTGGACGAAGGACGGTAAGCGTCGTGAGGAAGCGGGCATTCCGGAAGAAGTTGTTTTCAAAACGAAGTGGCAACTCAGCCTGGACATGATCGATCAGGTGCGCGCTTGGGGCTTACCGAATCGCATTGTCGTGGCGGATGCTGGTTACGGAGATACCACGGAGTTTCGCGACGAACTGGAAGCTCGTCAACTCTCTTATGTTCTAGGTATTTCCTCAACGACGGGAGTATGGAGCAAACCACCACAAGCAAAAGTTCCACGCTACCAGGGGCGAGGCGCTCCAGCGACGCGCTACGCCTATGGGAAACAACGGCCGACCTCCGCGCAGGACGCGGCGGTCCAAGCGAGAGGTTGGAAGAGAATCCGCTGGCGGCAAGGCACAAAGGGATGGCTGGAATCACGATTCGTGGCCTTACGAGTTCAGCCCTCTCATGGCTTCGTCCGTGGACAACCACCGCATAAGGAAGTGTGGTTACTGAGTGAATGGCCCGAGTCGGAAAAGGAACCGACCAAGTACTTCCTTGGCGATCTGCCCGCCACCTATACACTGCGACGATTAGTACGGCTCGCGAAGTGTCGCTGGAAGATCGAGCAAGATTACCAGCAACTGAAGGAGGAACTGGGACTGGATCATTACGAAGGGCGGAGTTGGATCGGTTGGCACCACCACACCACGCTGGTTATGTTGGCTCACGCATTTCTAACCTTGGAAACTCTCCGCAGTAAAAAAAACTTCTGGCTGGACCCTGCCACGGACGCGTCGTGAAATTCAATACCTGCTTTTTACCTGGACAGGCTTCTGTGCTTACTGCGGAGCGAAAGCAAAGCGCCCGCGAGGTCCCTGAATACTTAACGTAGTAATACTAGGTCACTGGCTTGAAATGCGAGCCATTTCCCAGGCGCGCGGAGCCCTCGATGCGCTCGCGGCTCTTCTTCCAGACACCGCCGAACGTGTAACGGGAGCAAACACCGAATCTGTTCCGCTGTCTGAGTTGCGCGTCGACGATTCAGTCAGCGTCTGTTCCTGCCATTGTAGAAACCTTCTGTACAGCGCAGCAGCGTTCTCGCTGATCGTATATAGGAGCGTGCCGTTGGCATTTGCATTTTGCATCAGCGTCACGAGCGAATCTGTTTTGGGTGCCACCGAGTGACTGGTAATCTGCTTGAGAACCTCAACGGCAGCGGCATTCGAGATCAGCGCGGCGTTGCGTGAGGCATCATCCACGGTGGTCGCCACGTCAAAGCCAACGAATGTGTTGAACTTTTGGGGACTCTTTGTCAGTTCCGTTTTCATTATTCCCTTTAGCAATTGCGTATCCGTGGATGTGTCCGCCGAATCGCCCAGCAATTCCGTCTCTTGCTGAACGAGCTGGCGTTACTGAGTCATGGCTCGGTCGATCTGTCCCACGAGAAGAGTTATCTCTTCGTCGCTCGGGTAGCTTGCCGATTGTGCCAGCGCGGAGGGGAGACCCAACACCAAGGAAAGCAGAGCGGCAACAGCGGTCGGAACAACGAGTTTCATATTTTCACTCACAGTCATCCCAAGATTAAACGCCGTTCAGAACCCGAGGCCAAATTTCTCAGTCACCATTTTCTTGAACTCGTCATCACTTGCGCATTTCGTGTCCTGCCCTTGCACTGTCACCGAACACACCAGCGGTTTGACTTCCCAATACTTCTTGTTTTTCTGGGAAGACCACATATAGCTTGCGAACTGACGCCGCTCGAAAGCGTCGAATACCATGTACGAAATACTCGTATCGCCGCCCATCATTGAGGTATCTTCGATTAAAACGTAACAGATAGTCGCCTTCGGGTCGTAGTGGCTCGTGTAGTCTTGTGAGACTGGCCTTACGCCTTGCACCTTCTGCCGGGTGTAATCGTCGAAAGATTTCCTCGCTTGTTCAGAGCACATTTTCTGCTCGGCCAAGTTGGGAGGCCGCAGGTCCTTGTTTAACATCCGCTTGAACGGGGGAAGCAGGTGTGGCCGGATTCTGGCATCCGGCCAGCGTCACGGACATCACGCCTAATAGAGCTATCGTAATCTTCATCCGACTTCTCATCATTTACGGCTAACGCTATCAACAATTACCTTGGGCGTCAATGCGTTCCCGCCCATACGCCCATCTCGCGGTGCGGAACCTGTTGCGTCATAGAGATTGAGTTCCCGAAAATATGATGGATTCCGGGAGAAGGCAGGCTCACGCCATCTGCGTTACGCCGCTATCCACTTGAACTGCTTAACGTTTCGGACGTATCTATAGGCATTCATCTCCTTGCTCGGGGCTGTATGCTGCCCATATCAGCGTGCGGCCCTTAATTCTTTTCTGTGGTTGATCGTTTCAACGAATTGACCCGCCGAAACAAGCATACTCGTCAACGCCCGGAGCCGCATCCATTGAACATGCCCCGGTTCGTTCATACCCTTCTATTTGTTTGCCCCGAATGCAGTTCTCCGGTGGCGATAAGTCGTGTTACCCAAGGAAGGGACTTGGAAATCGTCGATGAGGAACGGCTACGTATAAAGTGTAGCCTCTGCACCACGTCGTTCGATGTAATTGCCGTCACAGCCAAAAGGCATTACCTTGAAGAGTGGCCATAGCACTGGTAGGCCGCTTTTTTGTGGGCTGGACCGACTCATGCCTCGGAAGCGGTAGTCGGTCCACTCGGCTGAACTCATCAGGCCACATCCGTCCGGACGGCCTTATGAATCCGAGGCCGGGTTGCCCCAAGGATTGTTATTACACCGAAATGTTGGAGTCAATCGAGTCTAAGCTGTATTACTCAAACGCGGCTGTATGTTGCCTGTCTCCTTGAGCGGGGAAAAGGGTAGCTGCGGCGCTTATTCTTTCCCGCGCCCTTGACCCGCTGAACACATCGGCGTATTGGTTGAGTCAATTAGTACATCCTTAGACCGCAGGGGCTGCACCCGCCCTTATCGGTTGCAGCCCCGCTTCATCTCGCGATCCCATCGCTTTGGTAGAATCTTTGTAGCCCTTCCTCTACCGGAGGGCAGAATGGCCGTTGGTTTTGAATCGGAAGAAATGCATCTGTACAGACTCCGTGAGCGCTTGAGAGCGATGTCGGACGAGGCATTAATCACGTTTGGCAAACAAGCCCGCCAGTTGTGCGGGATTCGCGTCAGCGGCACGCCTGACCCGTATAAGATTCAGTTACAGGAAGCACGACAAGAGTGGCGAAGGCGGCATCCGAAGAATGGCTGAAAAATACACAGTCGGCTGGACAGAACTATGTGGCACGCCCGACGTGCATGGTATAAACGACAAAGAGAATGGAATCCTCGACGAGAGTAACCTGCCAGTATCGAAAAGAAGACGGAGTGCTGTGCAAACGGAGTGTTAGCCAGGGCGAGGATTATTGTTGGCAGCACGCTCGCAGTTGGCGGCACAAGTGGACATCGTTAACCCACCAGACGATTATCTTCCTCCTTGCAGTATTGGGTTTCCTCGCCACAGTAGTGCTAGGAGTCGCCCATTTCTACACCCAGCGCCGGAGCCTCTTTTGCACATGCAGCCCGAGAAAGAATTTAGCCAGAAGGGGCAGTTTTCGTCTCAACTTGTAAACAGCGGAACAGATATAGACAATGTTGGCGTTAAATACGAGTATTTTGTAGCGCAGAAACAAGCTGGCAAGGTAACAGTTTTCAAAGTGGCTGAAGTTGGCGATCCCAGCATCGCTCCCCTCAGGACTAATCAGCAGAGACCGATAAACATCTGGTTTTTAGGTGCAAGCACATCAATGTGCCGATACCTTCGTAGCAAAAACATAGCTCCGCTCGCCGGAGTAAAAATAACGGTAAGTTTCAGACGCTACAGCGATGAGAAGGATTTTGTGAGGGATTGGATTTATGGTACCGAGAAGATGTTTGATCGTAATTACGTTCCGATAGCAGTATATCAACCCGGCACAGCGTTCGATACCCTAGGTCCGCCAGAGGTCAGGAACGACATGGTGACCTATCTGAAATAAAGGAAATGGTCGAAGGCGGGAAGTGGGAATCTCCGGTTATGACCTACAACCAAAAAGGAGAAATCGTCGGGCTAGAGTAGACTGAGCGCACGAAATCCATAATTTATAGAAGGGTTTTGTTGTGGCTGAGAAATACAAACCCGGCAACCCAATTGTCGTTCGTCTGAATTATGGGCGCACCGTAGAAGCGAAAATTCGGGCCGTGATCGAACAGACGAACGGGTTACACCTGCAAGTGGATTATGGGCACGACGAGACTGCGCTGATTCACGAGAAGCAGGATGCGACCGGTCGAAGAGCGCAGTACTAGCCTCGTACCGGAAAATTTTCAAATTTAAGAAATCTGCCGGGCGTTAAGGGATGGTTACATCGTCAGCAAGGCGAAAGTGTCAACCTTAAACTCATCCCCTACATTTAATGTCACGCTGCACAGGGACCAGGTCGCTCTCGCGGCTCGCAGAATAACAACCGGTTACTTGGACTGAATTGCGCTGTGGCCGCTACCTAAGATTCTACTGGCCTGACGTATGTCACTGGCTGCGGAGCGTAGCCAGAGAGGAAAGGCACAACATCCCAGACAGCGGAAAAGACGCACACCCGCTACAGTTTCCGCTACATGGCCAGAATCTGGTTTCGACGAAAGGCCGTAAGTGATTGAAAAATTGGTGGACGTGACCGGGATCGAACCGGCGACCCCCTGCTTGCAAAGCAAGAATAAATTCAATCTAAGTCATTGCTGTGGTTGCGCATAGCTATTTTGCAAAGACGCCAATGGTGCTCCTAGCCTGCTCCTAACTTGGTCCACGGTAAGCCGCATCGTTACTTTCCTGCCGCTTATATACGTTTTACTGCTGCTGATCCTCGTATGCCTACGCCTGCGACCCGACCTTATTCGTCGCGGCACACAGGGGCACCTCAGCCAAAATCTCTGTCCCGTGCATGTGTCCCGACCTTATCGAGAGCCTTCCAGCCACAAGACGAATCCTCTCGCGCATTCCGATCAATCCAAGTCCAGCGCCTTTGCTACTAACGTCAGTATCAAAACCCCTGCCATCATCACTGATGCGAAGACTCACACCACTCGCGATCCCTCTGAGTTCAACGTGCACGCTCTTCGCCTGACTATGTTTGACGACGTTGCCAAGCGCTTCCTGGGCGACGCGAAATAGACACAACGCCACGTCTTTCGGGATCGCGAGATGAAGGTCGCACTCGATGAATTGAACTTCAATTTTGTACTTCTCGCTTATTTCTTTGCAGTGGCCGGCGATTGCCGACGCTAGGCCAACGTAGTCCAGCCTGCTCGAGTGCAGTTGATAAGCGAGAGCATGGAGATCAGATGACAATTCCTTGGTGCCTGTCAGCATCTCTTGGACCTTAGCGCGACCTTTAGCATCTGATTGAGGAAACGCTTCCGACAGCTGAGTGAGGCCGATATTGAGTATCGCTAAGCGCTGGCTGAAATCGTCGTGCAGCTCCCTGGCGATCCGAGTGCGTTCCTGCTCCTGGGCCTCAATCAACTTGCCACTCATGCTTGTTAGAGCCATCTCCGCTAGTTTGCGTTCGGTAACATCGACACCGATCCCTATGTAACCAACAAAAGAGCGGTCCTTATCAAACCTCGGCACTCCAATGTCGAGGATCCATCGATATTCTCCGTCATGCCGCCGAAGACGATACTCCATTCTGAACTCCTTCCGGCAATCAAAGGCCTGTGTGTAGGTATCCTGTCGGCTCCGCAAGTCCTCGGGGTGAACCACTTCTGTCCAGCCGTTCCCTAGCTCGGAGTCCATGGATCGACCCGTGAACTTCAGCCAAGACTTGTTGACGTAGGTGCAGAGCTTGTCGGTATCTGACATCCAGATAAGTGCTGGGGCTGCGTTGGCAAGTAGGCTGAATCGTTCCTCGCTTTCGTAGGTCTCGCGCAGAACCATATCCAACATCTTCAATCCTTCAGCCCGCCAACGAGCGGTCGCGTGGAATGGGCTGGAATTAATGGAGGCCTCTAGATCACCAATTCGATCCATCCTGCGCGATGACGAATGTAATGGGCGTCGATATTCTTGATTCATAAGTTTCTCATCCCCCAAAACGCTTCTATCTATTAAGACGAGAAATGAGAGTCAGAATGGCAACCAACCGAATAAAAGGTCAAAAAAAGGGACGGAGACGTAGCGGCACGGCGTGTGGCAGGCTAGGATTTTATCGGCACAGAGTGTAATGTACTGAAACCAAGGTACTTTGGATGGCACTGCGCACGAATCACGACGTCACTCAGTTGCTTAAAGCTTGGACTGCAGGCGACGAACGGGCCCTGGAGAAGCTCGCACCTATGGTGTATCGGGAATTGCATCGAGTGGCGCAGCGGTGCGTGGCGGGCCAAAGACCCGGTCACCCCTTACAAACGACTGAACTTGTCAATGAGGCTTACTTGCGCCTGGTGGACTGCGGCCAAATGAATTGGCAGGATCGGGCGCATTTCTTTGCAATGTCCGCGCAATTGATGCGACGCATTCTGATCGATTTTGCGCGCTCCCGTGGTTACCAGAAGAGAGGTGGTGGTGTGCTTCCGTTGTCGTTGGACGATGCGCCGACGGTAGGCATCGAACCTGATAAGAACCTAATCGCCCTGGACGATGCCCTGAAGGAATTGGCAGCTGTAGATTCGAGGAAAAGCAAGGTTGTAGAACTGAGATTCTTTGGCGGTTTGAGCATAAAAGAAACAGCTGAAGTGCTAAAGGTTTCGGTTGAAACAGTGGTGCGGGATTGGCGGTTGGCAAAGGTTTGGCTGGTGCGTGAGTTGAGCGAAGGGAATTCGCATGGATCCTGAACTCTGGCGCCGAGTCGAAGAGGTGTTTAACGGTGCCATGGAGCTCGACAAGAGTCGCCGCGCAAAGTTCCTCGAAGACTCTTGTGGGGGCGACGAAGTGCTCCGGCGTGAAGTGGAGTCACTGCTGGCTCACGAAAACCAAGCCAAGCATTTCATTGAATCACCGGCGCTCGAAATTATGGGCGAACTAGTCGCGCATGAGTCGGGGGCCATCCGTCACGGAGAAAAACTGATTGGCGGACATGTTTCCCATTATCTCGTACTAGAAAGACTCGGCGGCGGCGGTATGGGCGTGGTGTACAAAGCGGAGGACACTACGTTGAATCGCTTTGTCGCCCTGAAATTCTTGCCTGGTCATTTAGCGAAGGACCCGGAGATGCTGGAACGGCTTCGGCGGGAGGCAAAGGCTGCTTCGACTCTGAATCATCCGGGTATCTGCACAATCTATGAGATCGGCGAACATGAGAGAGAGCCATTCATTGCCATGGAGTATTTGGATGGCGTGACTTTGAAGTACCTGATAGCCGCAAGTACCTTGGATGTCGATCGCATCGTATCCATCGCCATCGATATTGCGGACGCACTAGATGCCGCCCATACCGAGGGCATCATTCACCGAGACATCAAGCCTGCGAATCTGTTCGTAACCAGGCGCGGAAACGCAAAGATTCTGGACTTCGGGTTGGCGAAAGTGTCCTCACAGTCAGGCCGAAGAGTTGCCATTGCCGGAGAAATTGGCGAGACCACGCTGGACGATGTCGCTAACATTAACCTAACTAGTCCGGGCACCACGCTGGGTACGGTAGCTTACATGTCACCGGAGCAAGCTCGTGGCGAAGAACTGGATACACGCACGGATTTGTTCTCGTTCGGCGCGGTTCTGTATGAGATGGCAACGGGTTGGATGGCTTTCTCAGGCAAGACGCCGGCCATAATTCATGAAGCGATTCTGAACCGTGTGCCGCCCCCCGTGATGAAGATGAAACCGGGACTCCCCCCAAAGCTAGGGGAAATCATTGCTAAGGCATTGGAGAAAGACCGCGGTATGCGTTACCAGCATGCCTCGGAAATACGCGCCGACCTAAAACGACTCAAGAGGGACAGCGACACCGGCCGGCCATCAATGGAGACAGATGATGAAGAATCCGTTGCCGACACACCTGCCACCCCAACCGGGGGAAGGAAAAGGTCCGGGCCCTTGCCCTCTCGCCCCGAAGCGCAGGAGCCCACGCCTCGCCTCCGTTGGCAGGTGTTTCTCGCGGGTGCGCTTGTGCTCGCAGTCGGCATTCTCGCCTATGTCTGGAGCCGCCCCTTACCTGTGCCGAAGGCTGAAAATTATGTCCAACTCACCCACGACGGTCAGCCGAAGGCCCTAGTCGGCACCGACGGTTCTCGGCTCTATCTTGGCTTGGGGATATCCGTTTTTAACCCCGGAAACACCTCCATCGGCATCGCGCAGATGTCCATCTCGGGGGGCGAGCCGGTCCGCATTCCGGTGGCTTCCCACGCCATTCTCCCTCTGAACGTCTCACAGGATGGAGCCGAACTTCTCATCAAAGACAACCAGGGTACCGGGGGTAGGGGTGAGCTTTGGAGTCTCCCAATCCTCGGAGGCTCGCCCCGCCGATTGGGAACTGATGTCGGGCAGGACGCGACCTGGTCTCCCGATGGAAAGTTGCTAGTCTACGAAAACGGGAACGACTTGTTTTTGGCTAAGGGCGATGGAACAGAATCCCGAAAACTGATTTCAACGCCAGGGCTAGGCCTTTTTGTGGCGTGGTCGCCAGCGGGAAGCAACTTGAGGTTTACACTCCTAGACTTGAAGACTGGCGCGAATGCGCTCTGGGGAGTCTCGGCGAATGGGGCTAACCTACACGCATTGTTGCCCGGATGGCACAATCCTCCAGATGAATGCTGCGGGAGATGGACGGCAGACGGAAAATTCTTCGTCTTCCAATCGCAGGGACAGATTTGGGCGCTTGCCGAAGAGGGCGCGTTTCTTCGTCGCCCCACAGGCCAGCCCATCCAATTGACGTCCAGCCCGCTCAGTTTGTCCACGCCTCTTCCCAGTAAAGACGGCAAGAAGCTTTTTGTGGTGGGCCGAACTTATCGCGGTGAGCTGGAGGAATGCGAAACCAAGTCAGGACAATTTACGCCGTTCCTGTCAGGCATCTCTGCCGAAGAGGTAACTTTTTCCATTGACGGAACCTGGGTGGCATACGTCTCCTATCCCGAAGGGATCCTTTGGCGAAGCAAGCCAGACGGGAGCGAGAAAGTCCAGCTCAGCTACCATCCCTTATTTGCCGCGTTGCCTCGCTGGTCGCCCGACGGCAAACAAATCGCACTCTTTGACTACTCGGTGGGCAAACCAACTAAGATTTATCTGGTCTCAGCCGAAGGCGGCAGCCCCCAGCAACTGCTGCCAGAAGATCCGGAACCGCAATGGGATCCGAATTGGTCGCCGGACGGGGAAAAAATTATCTTCAGTGGCGCGCCAGCCGATACGAATTCAACTATACGAGTGCTTGATTTGAAAACTCATAAGGTTTCGATGCTTCCGGGATCCCGAGGTCTCTTCGCCGCGCGTTGGTCGCCTGACGGGCGCTACGTTGCAGCGTTGCAATGGGACTCGACTAGTCTGGTGCTCTTCGACTTTCAGACTCAGAAGTGGTCAGAACTCGCGAAAGTGAGATCGGCATTCCTCAACTGGTCAAAGGATGGGAAGTACATCTACTTCTTGCGATGGCTCGACAATCCTGCGGTCCTGAGGATTGGAATCGCTGGCCACAAACTCCAGCAGATTGGGGATCTCAAGAACCTTCCAACTACCGGTAGTCTTGGTCCGTGGGTCGGTATCGCCTCGGACGACTCGCCGCTCGTACTCAAAGATATCGGAACCCAAGATATTTACAGCCTGGATTGGGAGGAACCGTAGACCTAACAGCGGTTACGCTTACGCGATGAAGCAAGTCGGCGACAAGTTAAAAATCACTTCACGGTCCGTTGCCCAGCACAGGTAACGCAACTCTCGCAACTAAAGACGAACGCAGACTTGGTGCAGCATGCTGTTAAACACAATATCATCTCGATTTAGCGCCTGGTCCCGACTCTTTCAGTGTGAACGTGATTGCCCTGGGGCGGAAAAATAAAGATAAAGCGCTAAACCAACATAGTTCTGCTGCCGGTTTGGTTTCGGTTCCTTATAGGTATCGTTTTCATGCTCGTAATAAAGATTAAATTCAAAGTGTTTGCCCACCGGGAATAAACTCCCGACGTAGAGGTCAGTCGAGCTCCATTTGTTGTACTGGCTCTCGTAGAACGGCTCAGCGGCAACGTACGGAATGAAGTGATGCGAGTGAATTGCAAAAGTACGTTCAAGAGTCAATCTATTCCGATAGCGCCATGTGAAACTGCCACTCTTCCAATCAAGTTCAATACGATTTCTATCGGAAATATGAAAGCCGACAGCCATCGGAAAATTAAACGTCGCGGCCGCGAGTTCCCGATCTTCGGGCGCAGCATTCGGTGCCGTGATATACCGGTATCCAGCTTCCAGAACCAGTGGCCTTGATTTCGAGTCATCCAGATCAAACGCCATCACTTTTTCGAGTTTGACCAACGGCTTTAAATAAAGCTCGATGCTAGGGCCAAATGTGAACTGCGTCGGGTCGCCACCCTCTCGATCATCCTTGGCCTGAAGGTAGGCCCGAAAGTTGGAATCCAGCTTGACGTATGCGTCCACTTCTGGAAGAAACTGGAGATCTTGCGCTTTTGCCGCAGGAACCGCCCAAGAGAAACAAACTAGCATGACGCAGAATGCCCTCAGTATCTGCCTCAGTTTCTCGTGCGTAAGAATTAAAAATGTTCGATTCGACATTTCCAGTGCGGTTCTCCTGAATTTGCTAGTGTTTTTCCCCATGCTTTTCTTTAAAGACAGTGAAGACCCGGAAACGTTCGGGGGTGGAGTGAGGCTCATTTCCCGAGTCCCCTCGTTCCAGATTGCGCAAGGATGCGCCGGGCAGTCGTATCTTGAGAACCGTCAAAAGTAACAATCCTTCCTTTTACGCTGTATCGGCTGGATCATTTATCGGGAATTTTTGGGATTAGAACCTGGCTGAAATAAGTCTTTCTCGACGATAGACTGTTACTTTTGACAATTACATTTCTATACGCCTTTGGCACTATCACCAAGCCACCGAAATCTCCGCGCCCAAGTTTTCGGAGAATTCAGCCCAACGTCACTCGGTCACTGTGAAGAAGAAGTTTGTCTATTGGGAGATTCCCATGAATCTGCATCGTAAATTGGGTCTGGCCAGTGTCTTCGCTTCGGTGCTGGGCTTTGTGTCTCTCATGCCGTGGGCGACGGTACAGGCTCAGACTCTGGCGACGCCAGCGCCACAGCCAGAAGCTCAGGCCTCTTCCGACGTGGGTTGGCACGTGGGAATTACGCCATACATATGGTTCGCTGGGGTCCACGGAACCTCTGGAATACTCGGTCGCGAGGCCTCGGTGCACGCAGATTTCGGAGACATTTTTAATTACCTGAATATCGGGGCCATGGGCGTGATGGATTTGCGATACAACCGCGTGATCATGCCGGTCGATTTTTTGTGGATGAAATTGTCCGACAACCAGGGGCTGCCGGTGAACGAGCTTGGGGTGAACTCGATTAATGCAAAGATGACGGAAACGATCCTCTCGCCGAAGATCGGTTATCGCATAGCGGATGGGAAAAGAGTGAAGGTGGATGCGCTGTTCGGGGCGCGCTATTGGCATCTGTCGACCACGTTTACGCTGCAACCACAGATCCGCGGTGGATTGTCGCAATCGGCAAATTGGGCGGACGCGGTGGCCGGAGGAAGAATCGAATTCGCTTTGACTCCGAAGGCTTCGGCAACGATTTTTGGGGATGCGGGCGGGGGTTCCGCACGATTGGATTATCAGGTTGGTGGAGCGCTGGGATACAAGGTCAGCCGGAGATGGGTTTTGCTGGTTGGATACCGGTATTTGAGCGTGGATTACCGGTCCACGGGGAACGCGCAGTTTGTCTACGACGTGGACATGCCGGGGTTGGCGGTCGGGGCGACCTTTAACGTCAAGTGAGAGTGGTTGGGTCTTAAACTCGGGGCGGTTGAAGTAACAATTCGAAGGAGAAAGAAAATGAAACTTCACAGAAAAGGTAGTGTAACTCGGCTTCTGGTCTTGGTTGGCCTTGCGCTTCTGGCAGGTGCAGCTCTTTCGGCTCAGGACGTTAGATACAATTTCATGCCTGGAACGGACTTTTCCAAGTACCACACCTACAAATGGGTGCCCATTGAAGGTGGATCGCACCCAAACCAGATTGCGGACGCGCAGATAAAAAGTGCCGTGGATTCTCAATTGGCGGCCAAAGGGCTAACAAAAACGGACGCTGACAACGCCGATCTCCTGATCGGTTATCAAGTCGCCGTCGATAAAGAAAAGCAGTGGAACGCATACAGTATGGGCGGCGCACGCTTTGGCGGAATGGCAAGCGCCACAAGTTCCACAATTAGTAATGGAAGCCTAGTTCTCGATATGTATGATCCGACGAGCAAACAGCTCGTCTGGACGGGAACGGCCACCAAGACGCTCGATCCCAGCGGCAACCAGGAGAAGAACCAGAAAAATCTGGACAAGGCTATGGCCAAGTTGTTGAAGAATTATCCGCCACCGCAGAAGAAGTAGTCTCCCGATTCGCCGAAGATGAGCACAGATCTGAATTTAGGAGGAAGCCATGATGAAACGTTTCTTGCCATTGATCTTTACGCTCGTTCTGTTTTCTCTCTCGTTCCTGGGTCTCACGTTGTTTCAAATCACCAACGCCAGGGCCAGCTCGCCTCAGCAGTACCCCATGATGGACAAGGTGGCCGACAAGGTCATCATGAAATACACCCAATCCACCTGCGAACAACTATGGATGAAGAAGTCCGAAAAAGCTCCGCCCACGGCCGAAGAACAGAAAGCCGTCGCATTCTTGAAAAGCGATCCTCAGATGCGCGCGGCGTTCATCAACAGAATTGCGCCTCCTATCGCCAACAAAATGTTCGATTGCGGAATGATTCCCTGAGGGGCACAATCCAAGCTACTCGTCTGATTGAATCGAGGAAAGTATGTACGTTCGACGCAAGTTATTTGGAGCGACGCTGCTGGTGTCACTAGCAGCGCTCTCTCTCGGTACTGGCGCTGCTCACGCACAGAGCGCAGCGCCACTCGCCAAGTCGAAAGCTGTACCACATAAGACCGCGCCGGCGCCTCCTCTCGAGCTCGAGCCCAAGGCCATTGAAATCCTGAAGGCCACCAGCAGCAAGCTGGCCGGGGCCCACTCATTGTCCTTCACTGCGGTGGAGACATTCGAGAGTCTCAGCCGTCAAGGCGCACCTCTCGTTTACGGCAATAAATTCGAAACGGTTTTGCAGCGGCCCAATAAGCTTCGCGTTCTTCTGGAAGGTGATGGCCCTGCCTCGGAGTTCTACTACGACGGCAAAATCGTTATGGCCTACGCGCCCGTCGAAAATCTTGTCGCCGTTGCTGACGCGCCCTCCACAATCGATAAGACCCTGGAAGCGGTTTTCCATTCCGCGGGGATCTACTTTCCATTTACCGACATAATCGTCGCCGATCCGTATGGAGACATGGCTCCTGGTTTGAAACATGCCTACTACGTTGGCCAATCCAAAATCGTCGCAGGCATTACCACCGACATCGTGGCCTTTGCCGGTAATGGAATCTTTGCGGAGATGTGGGTCGGCACGGAAGACAAATTGCCCCGTGTAATCCATGCGATTTACCTCGACGACCCTGATCATCTACGCCACAACCTGATACTCTCTGATTGGAAACTTGACCCTTCTGTTTCCGATGATTTCTTTACATCATCCAACGCCTCTTCTGCAAAACACATGCCCTTCGCCCATCCTCATCCGGAGACAGGCCCGGGCGCGAAGCCAACCCAAAAAACGCCATCAGAAAAAACCAATCCGACACAACCGCAGCAATAGCAAGCAAGGAGATTGAACACACCATGGAAAAAATTATGATCGGGCTCTCGGCTTTACTGTTCACATTGTTTACCTGCAGTTCGGCCTCAGCATACGGGCACGCGAATGCCTGGGGCGGCGGATCTACCACCCACTCAGGAAACACCACCACGCGCACCAATGCGTATGGCGGCAGCGCAACCCACACCGCAGGGCAGGGGACTTCGGCTTCCAACGCCTATGGCGGATCGGCCTATCACGCTGAGGGTTCAGGCAAGACCACCGCCAGCAACGGCTACGGTGGCACTGCGACTCACACCGCGGGGGAGGGGACTACGGCTTCCAACGGCTACGGCGGCTCGGCCTATCACGCTGAAGGTTCTGGCACCACCACGGCAACCAATGCCTACGGTGGCAGCGCCACTCACTATGCGGGCGAAGGAACCGTCGGTACGACTTCTTCCGGCCAGACCGTGTATGCGAGCGACCACTATGCCACACCAACCGCTTACTACGGCTATCATCCACCCACGACCGTCGCTGTCTATGGATCCTCTTGCTACAACTGCACCAGTGGTTGGGGTGCAGCCGGCGCCGCTGTGGCAGGAGCTGTGGTTGGCGCGACGGTAGCTACCGCGGTTGCTAATTCGAATAACGCGGCCGCCGCGAACAATGCTTATTCCCAGGGCTACAATGCAGGCGCGACCACCGCCAACACCGCTAACGCCAACGTGGCCGCAGCAAATGCCAACGCGGCCGCAGCCAACGCGAACGCCGCCGCTGCCAATGCCAACGCAGCCGCTTACTACACCGTGGGCCAGATGACCGCCGTTCTTCCTGCGGGCTGTATCACACCCAACGTGAACGGTCAGGCCTACTACCTCTGCGGCAACACCTGGTTTAGCGCGGCGTATGGCGCGAACGGCGTGTACTACCGCGTGGTGACAGCTCCATAGGTAACCAGAATCACTCGATCGAACTTGCACTGTCCTTTGAAGATTTTCGACTCGGACAAGGAGATTAACTGCAAAATCTGTGAGAAAATACTGCAGACTCGAGTCACGGCTGAGCCTCCTTAGCGTTGTGATTGGCTTTTCCAGAGCCCAACCTCAAGCTATCAGATGCTCAGCCTTTTTTTGCTCAAAATTCCAAATCCTAATTTGGACAAGCGTGATGGCGAATGATCCGTCTGCGATGGATATACGGCGCTTGATCACATATGGGAAACCCACTTCAACCGTCTTGCCACATACATCGCAATCGAAATGTTCTGTGGCTATCTTGAACTCCGTTGGTTTGACGTCTAGCTTTTGAACTGGCATATCTTTCTCCTTTTTATATTTGAAACCTTGCTACGAAATCATTTCGAGTGCTGCTGTGCGCTTGCGCTCTGCTTCCTGTGCGGCCTTGATTGAGCGCGGCGAAGCCTTCCAAGCGGGACGAGGCTTGGGGGCGGATGCGGGTTTGGGTTTGCGCGGCGCTGGTGCGACTAGCGTTGCTTCAGATACATCGAGACCTGTCCCGACACGGTCTACCCAGGTGCGCCGCAGTTCCGCATCTTCTGCGGATTTGTCGTAGAGGTCAGTCACACTGGTGTTGCTCGAGTGGCCCAGCCAATATTTGAGGATGGATTCGTTACAGCCAACAGCGCGTAAATGTGAGGTCCGCAGTCGCCGGAGAGAGTGAGCACCGGGAATTCCCAGGGGCGCGACTATATATTGCCGTATATAGCTGGGCTTGAGTGACGTGTTGTTCTTGGAATTGAACAAGAGTTCCCCCGCCTGCCGGCCGTGAGCTCTTTCAGCATCTTGTTAACAGGCTCTGAAAGTTCGATCGATCGCACGGCAGCAGGCGTTTTCGGTGCTTGCAGCTTGCCTCTCCAGATTGACTGCCTCACATGGATGACGCCAGCTTCACTGTCATAGCATGTGGCGTCGGGTATACTGCCCAAGCGTACAGCGAGGATTTCTCCGAGACGCATCCCGGAGGATCCCAGCAGGGCGAGGAATACACGGTCGCGCACTCGCAGCGTCTTGTCCCGCAAAATTTTGTTGACCTGATCCTTCGTGGCCACCGGCTGTTTCTGTCTGCCGATGTTCTCGCAGTTCTTCAAAATGAATTTGTAGTTGAGTTTGGACAGATCGAGTAATGGTTCCCCATCCTCGTTCTGATGGCTGCTCAAAATCATTCGTGTTGTCACCAGCACTTCGCGCACAGTTTTTGGAGCCAGGCCTTTCTTGCCGGTGACCTTATTCGCTGCGATGCTCTCCGCAAACTCGCGCAGTTTGCCGTTCCGGACTTCTTCCACGGGCAACGTGCCGAGCCCGGGACGCACGTAGCATCGGAAAATGCTCACGCTGGCTGGCTTGATCTTGCCCAGCGCGAGACGCTGATCAAGTTCTTGCAACCAACGCTCAGCCAATTCAGAAAGCAACATCGGAACCTCCCGCAACACGTTTGTGTTTGTTCGTCCACACGCACGCCGCTAGTACGGCGTATGCCGTTATCGCCGCTACTGCTCCACCAAACGCCACTTGCAGACCGCGCAAGAGAGCGAACGGCAGGACGATCAACGCAAGAATGCCAAGGATGCCGCCAACCACTCTGGCCCACTGCATACCCAGCCCGTCTGGTTTTGGCTGTGGCTTCGGCGCGGGGATCACTGTCACGGGAACGCGGGGTGGCTTAGGCGAGAACATAAGCGGAGCTGTGGTATGCAGGAACTGCGGGAGATCCTGGTCCACAGCTTTGTAGCGCAAGCTCTCCGCTATGGCCGCAGCAACTTCCCATCGCTGAGCCCTGGTCAACTCAAGCCAGCTCTTGGTAAACGCTTTGTATGCGAATGGATCCACCACCGAGACTGGCAAAAATTTGAATTCAATGCCACGGTGCTCGCGCTCAAGCCTGCGCAGACGCCGTCCACTTACGTGCATTGCGTTACGCTTCGGGCAAAGGATTTGCGTGCCCTTCGCGTTGCGCCACACGATCAGCGTGCCGCCGATGTGCTCTGGTGATAATTTCTGGATGGGTTTGCGGATGCCGCAGACTTCGATATATTCGGGGATTTCGGGCTCGTACTTAGTGGTGAGGAATAATCCGCAGATCACGGTATGGTCAACGATAACCACACCGCTGGGGACTTGCGAGGCGCGCAGGAGCAGATCTACAGTGTGACTATCTTGCATCGAAGATTATCCCTTCGTTTGTGAGCTAGAGGCTGGCCCACGCTCGAACGTGAGTCAGCCTCGCTTAATTACGTTAAAATCCTGCTTTTACACAAAAATCTTCAATCAATTTGCGAATCACTTCGCTGCGGTTCCAGCCGGGGTAATCCTTCCCCATGGCCTTGAAAAAACGCTGCATGAGTTCCGCACTAATATCGACGGGAACTCGATGAATGGCGCACATCCATGTAATGAACGACAACAGCAGGAATCAGTTGGCCCTTGTCCCGAGGCAAGTAGTTGGGCTCCAGGTGGAACACCGTGGAAACATCCTGGAAATGCAGACAGTGGTCGCTTCAGCCACCCAAAGTCATAACAGTTTGCGCTCGCCGTCGCGATCGACAGAAACCGCGATTGCAACGAACAGTAAATCCTCAAGGAGACAAAGAAATGCAAGAACTACAAAATCAGATCGATGAGCTTAAGCAGCGCATCGAGGAGTTGGAAAGCAGAAAGCCACTACAAGGTCCGCGCGGACCAGCCGGCCCGATTGACGCAGCTGTTCGAAATGCGGAAGAAGTATCTCGCAAGAACACAGTCGACGCGATCAGCCAACACGATAAACGCGTGAATGAACTGCATCAGCGGATAGCGAAAGCCGTCGCCGAGGTACAGAAGCTAGTCGCCGATGCCACTGCGGAGTTTGAGAAGACGGTTGTGGAAACCAAACGGAACTTCTACGAAGGCGTAGAGAACGAAATCGCTGCGAAGATCCTCGGTATCTTGCAGGAATATCATTTGCTCGATGAGAATCATACGCCATCGACAATGTTCCTCAGGCATGAGATCGGGCAGGCGCTTGATGCTCGCGGAGGGAAGTGATAGCGACGCGAACTTACTCACGTTGAGCTACGTTGGCTCGACAAGTACCGTCCGAACGGACGGGTTTACGGTCGGTTCCAGGAAGCTGCGCTGCCTAGTCAGTATGGCGTAGAGAGACACCTGGGATCGGCAGCGGCTAATAGGCAGCTGATGACAAGGGATTCGGCAAGCACGGACAAAGCTGATAAACCCAGTGCTTAACGGCACCAACTCAATAAAAAGGGTTGGTGCTTTGTGTTTTCAGCGCCTAATTTATCTCCGGTCGCAACAACTGCGTCCGCAACTGCACAAATCTCTCTTCACGCTCAAGGGTCTGCGCCTGTCTGCATTGACACTGCGTACCCCGTTCCTGCTAATATCCCCGCTGCGCAACCACTGCAAGGACGGAAGGGACAAAAGTCCATGAGCCGTCGTAGTGGTCAGTCGGGTAATTTAATTAAACAAAGCGGTTGGTGGAGGGTTCGTTTCCGCCTCGATCAGCCGGAGACAGATAAGCGAATACAAATGTCGGTCAAGGTGGCTCTGGTAAGTGCAGGATTGACTCGCTCCGAATTGGAACGTCGGGCGAAACAAATCGTGCAAGATGCTGGAGCCAACTCGGAGGAGCGATTCAACCAAGTCGTATTGGGAGAATTGACGTTTCGTCAGCAGGCGAAAGTCTACTTGCAAACGGCAACCACCCGGAATCGTAAACCTCTTCGCGACACGGTGAGTATTGAAGGAGCGTTCAACAAGTGGATCTATCCCGCAATCGGAGATCTTCCGCTTCGGTTGGTGGACAATCTTGCTGTTAAACCACTCGTTGAAAAAATGCACGGCAGTAATTTGAGCCCGCGAACGGTGAACAAGTACGTGGAATACATCAAGCAGGTTGTGAAGTCGCTGAAGGCTCCGAACGGCGAACCGGTCCATAAGAGGACCTGGGATGCCGAGACGATGGATTTGCCCGTCGTTGAGCACTCGGAACAGAAGCGTCCTTCACTCAAAGCCAAAGCCATTTCAGATCTCATCGCCGCATCCACCGGGCAGGAGCAAGCGCTGTATGTCCTGCTCGCCGCGACCGGGATGAGGATCTCTGAGGCTCTCGCCCTTGAAACCCGTCATTTCATCAATGGTGGGCGCACGATCAAGGTCGAGCAGCAGGTCGAGAAGGATCGTCCTCGCATTGTTAAGACTCTCAAGACCAGTGCGGGGAAGAGAGAAATCGATCTGCACCCGGATGTTGCGGACTTCCTGCAACGCTACGCAGCCGGAAAGACTGGCTTGTTATTCCACACCGCGCAGAATACTCCGCGTCTCTACAACAACCTTGAAGATCGCTGGCTCACGCCCCGTCTCGTCAAGATGGAACTCGACGAGAAGGGAATGGGCTGGCACTCGTTTAAGCGATTCCGTAAGACTTGGTTGCGGGGCCAACGTTGTCTGGAAGACATCAATAATTTCTGGATGGCGCACCGCCCTCAAACAATGTCCGAACTATATTCGCACCTCCATGAGGAACTTCAGATGCGCCTCGAAGAGGCCGAACGAGTGGGCTACGGCTTCGATCTGAAGGTTGTTGCTCCTATTGCTCCTAAAATGCGAGGCGAAGAACCGGAACAAAAAGCTGCATAAGTTGTAGAAAAGAGCTGAGTAAGTTGGTGGACGTGGCCGGGATCGAACCGGCGACCCCCTGCTTGCAAAGCAGGTGCTCTCCCAGCTGAGCTACACGCCCATACGATGCAACCAATCTACTCTCAATAGTTTACAGCGACTTCTTCAACTTCTCCAACTTCGATTTTCGGTCCATTCGGTCCAACAACGCCACTTTGCACAGGAAGTTCAAAGCCTAACCCGATCCGCTTTGTGACCTCCTGCCGGAAAGCAACGTCATATTTCAGCTTCGAGTAGCGGTCGCCGATCTCTTCTTCGTCGTGCCCCATCCAGAAACGTTCGAGATCCCTTGGGACATTCAGTTTGCGGAGATGGGTCGTTCGGAAACGGCGAAACGAGTGAACGCCGCATTTCGGCTGATTCAGTTTTGCCAAGATCGGATGCAGTGAACGCCGGAGTATATTCGTCTGCCAGAGTTGCTTGCCGGTTCTGGAACAGAACAGCAAGCCGGACGGCCGACGATTGACGAAGTTCTTGAGCATTGCAGCGACCGCCGGGTGCAAGTCTACCTCCCGATCTCCGTTGTCCGTCTTGAGATAGTTATGGATTTGTCCCCTCCACGCCTTCTGGCAGATCTTGATAGTAGAGCAATCGGGTGAGATGTCCTTGATATCGATCCCGAGCGCTTCACCGATTCGCAATCCGGTTGAGGCACAGAGGGCGAACAACATGCGGTAGGGACCAGCAGCCATCCGAACAATGTCAGTCACCACAGGAGCGGTTAGGGTCGGCTGCCGTGGACGTTTGTCCTCCGGTAGGTCAATGAATTCGTGATTCCATTTTCGGGGAAAGAGCGGGTCCCCCTCTTCGTTGACCGCTGAAGCGACAACCATCTTCACCGCATTTATATACGACCTTATCGCCGACGCGCCCAACTCGCCCTTGACCATCGTTACGCCGAGATTCTTCAGCGCAAGATTGCCGATAGAGCCGAGAGGCATGTCGCCAATGTTCGGATTGAGCCAGTTCCTCAAGCAGCGTTCCCAATTCTCAAGCGTGGACGGAGCCACTGGTTTGCGCTTGCGGTTCCGCATCCGCTTCAACCAAATCTCGGCCTGCTGACGGAACGAAATGCCGTGGTTCGAACGAACAACCTTCTCGAAATGTTCCACTGTGCTTCTCGAAATTCTCGAAATCTCTGAGCGGATGGGGGTTATATTTCTTTCATAATTCTTACCGATGCTCATTTCTCTCACGACACTCCTCGCAACTCTGTCTTCGATCTTCCGTTCGCGTGCTGCCCTTGAGCTCGAGAACCTGGCTCTGCGCCACCAAATCGGCGTGTTTCAGCGATCCGCCAGGAAACGCCAGCAATTGACCTCAGGGGACCGCCTGTTGTGGATCTTCCTGTCGCACCTCTGGCGTGACTGGCGCTCGGCGCTGGCCATCGTCAAGCCAGAAACGGTCGTAGCCTGGCATCGTGCCGGCTTTCGTTTGTTCTGGACCTGGAAGGTGCGGCGCGGCCACCCCGGACGACCCGTCATTTCCCGCGCGGTCCGAGATCTGATCCGCAAGATGTGCCGGGAGAATCCCGGTTGGGGTGCACCCCGCATCCACGGCGAACTGCTCAACTCGGCATCGATATCGGGGAAAGCAGCGTCAGCAAATACATGGTGCGCAGCCGCAAACCGCCTTCTCAGACTTGGCGCACATTTCTGGAGAATCACGCCAAGCAGCTGGTCTCCATCGATTTCTTCACGGTGCCCACGATCCGTTTCCAGATCCTTTATGTGTTCCTGGTGTTGGCTCATGACCGGCGCCGCATTCTGCACTTCAATGTGACCGCCCACCCGACCGCCGAGTGGACGGGACAGCAACTGCGGGAAGCATTTCCCTTTGCCCAACTCCCGCGCTACCTGCTGCGCGACCGTGATGCGATTTTTGGCAATGACTTCCGAGCACAGGTGCGAAACATGGGCATCTCGGAGAGCTCCACCGCATAAGGAAGTGTGGTTACTGAGTGAATGGCCCGAGTCGGAAAAGGAACCGACCAAGTACTTCCTTGGCGATCTGCCCGCCACCTATACACTGCGACGATTAGTACGGCTCGCGAAGTGTCGCTGGAAGATCGAGCAAGATTACCAGCAACTGAAGGAGGAACTGGGACTGGATCATTACGAAGGGCGGAGTTGGATCGGTTGGCACCACCACACCACGCTGGTTATGTTGGCTCACGCATTTCTAACCTTGGAAACTCTCCGCAGTAAAAAAAACTTCTGGCTGGACCCTGCCACGGACGCGTCGTGAAATTCAATACCTGCTTTTTACCTGGACAGGCTTCTGTGCTTACTGCGGAGCGAAAGCAAAGCGCCCGCGAGGTCCCTGAATACTTAACGTAGTAATACTAGCTGCAATTGCCGAAAGAGGAAAAGCCTGGCTCATTTTCAGGATTTCATTTTCGATCTCGCTGGGTTGCACACGAGATTCAATAATTAGAGGAACCGTCGCAGAGATGAGATTTGCGACTTGGGAAAAGGCCAAAATAGAAGTAAACGAGACAGGATCGTGTTGACTCGCTGAATTTACTTCGCTCACGTGCACCTGACATAGCTTCTTTGTATATAGTTTTAGAATTCTATAAGCTTCGGTCATTGTCGTATCAAACTGGCGAGCGTGCCCGATATCGAAACAGAGTTGCGCTTCTGGGAGTTTATCGAAAATCGTCTTTAGTTCTTCCGCCGTTCTCCCAATAGCCTTTCTCCGATCCATGTTCTCGATTGCTATTCGTGAACCAAGTGTTCTCCAAAGTTCAAAGCTGTGGATAGTATCCGGATGAACAATTATTGGCCACTTGGCAGGAACCAGTTTCTTCAGCAATTTGACAACCTGACCTTCTTCCAGTTGGTCAAATTGACTAGGAGCATGAATAGCGACATACCGATAACGATCCAAAGGCAATTCCGTCAACGACTCAAGGAGAACCGGTAATTCTCGATAACGAAGAGCAGAAAGCTCTATCGAATTAACAGTTTTGCCCTCTAATTCATGGAGTGCGAGTCTAAAATCTGCTTTAGCGAGTGCGCCCGTGGAAAAACCGACTGGTCTCATGTTAGAAAACTCCGAAGTCAATCGTCAGATTGTACAGTTCTGTCTTTGGTTCCAAAAACAATTCTTTTAAGGCCTGTGCGAAATCTGCCCTGATCTGTCGAGCCTTCTGAAAGATCTCGTCGCTATCGAGATCATTCACGGACGACCACAAGCCCAGGACCATGCGACAGGCTGCGGAATGGGCCGTTGCCGATGGTCTGTTGGGACTACCAGAGGTTGACCCTTATGACGTACTTGCGGAGAAAATGGCGAATGCCGTCAGGTCCGAAACTCGGACTGACCCCTTGGGCCGCAGATATCGTGTGAACCATGCTGTCCGGGTAACAAAGAGCGGAGTTCAATATACGTTTTGGGGAACAATGGGATTTGCGCCAGTCAGTCACATGCATAAATCATACGGACAAAGACGGAATCAGGTGATTGATGACCTCTTCCAACTGAAAACGGATGTAGATGTTTTTAACGACACGCTTGAGGACAAACGGCAGCAATTCCAACTCGTACTGAACTTTACAGATGATATTGCAGAGAGGGAAGAGATTGAACGGATGCAGAACCGGAGAAAGGACGTGGCCTAGTCTGTCTTTTTCCAGCGTGCTCTGGCGGCCAACCTAGCTATGTCCTCACGCTCTTGCGGGGTAAGGCGTCTTGCCCTAACTTTTCCGCCCTTGAGGCCGCCAGCCTGTCCTCTTCGCTTCTTCTGCCGCTTCGTCTCACTGGCAGTATCTTGCACTTCACCCGTAGCAATATCCACGATCAGCTTGGCAAGTTGGTTTGGGTCGCGTGGACGCTTTCGCATGATCTCAGTATCGCATACAAATTATTTAGGAGCGTGAAATGGCAGACGATAAACTTGAACTCAATCTTTTGAAGATGATCGCTTCGACGCAGTGTCTCAGTTTGCCTAGGCGGCCCTAGCCGCTATCATTGACGGGTACATTGCGGAGGAGTAGATTTGGCCTAGTAAGGGAGACGGCCCGGTGGTTGCACACCGAACCGCCTCTAACCTTTCACGTGGTGTTAGCACGTGGTTGGCTGAGATCGATTCTGCTACCAGCATCGGGGCGTCCGCCTTCCCGAGAACGGAGGGCGCGCCATGAGATCCCAACTCAACATTTCTATTTTCGAGCGAGACTCAAGCCATTTCTCCGTGCAACTGCTTGTTCAGGCACTGGAACGGAATGACCTAACAAATCTGACCTTTTTAGCGAAGTCAGTGGTGAGGTCTACTTACGACCATCTCTTTTTTAGCTACTCCGCGCGCACCGCGGAAAATGGCCCGGCCATGTCGAGCCTCCTGATCTTGCAGTCTCAGCTTCGAGAACGTGGGGATGTGTCATGAACGAGATCGAGAAATCAGGATCTTTTTTCTTCGTCTCGCGATTCGTCCCTATGCTTTTGGGCGTTCGCTACAAATCCGGTGCACTCTTGGTGCACTGAGGGCTGCAAATGAGATCATGCAGTGCAACTGAGCACGTCCTAAATTATTCAAAATACATGAATCGTGGTGAGTACGAACAGGGCAGGAAGAATTAGCAAACCGCCGCCAAGGTTGCTTGAAAACTCGAACGTTAGTTCAAACTTGGCCGTGACGACGGAGTAGGAGATAGCCAACTAGGCTGCCGAGGAGAATGGTGGCGGCGAAGAAATAGCGCCATTCGGGGATACCTATCAGGCCTACGATAAGGATGCCGATTACGACGATGAGACCCGCAGGGTGACCGGTCCAGACGCCGGCTCCGAATTTGCCGAAGGGGACGACTTCCCAGGGATTGCGGTCATCGTTGGACGGAGCAACGACTTGACCGTAGGGGTGACGGCGAAACGTGGCGTAGGATTTCATGACGAAATGCTCCTTTCGCGGGCCCGTTCAGACGGAGGGGCTGCCCAAGGGTCCTAGTTTGTTAGAGGCCGTGCGAGCGACGAAAGTTCCCGCTACGCCGAAATTATCTTACGAGCACACATTGGGCGCAGGTTTAGGTGCAGCTAGAGATGGAAAAATGGCTCCCGTTTTCTTGCAAGCGACACCAGATAGGGCACTTAGATTTTTTATCTGCTCGGCTGTTAACCGAAGGGTTGGGGAGCGGCACTAATTGTGCTGAACTCTTGCTGAACTTTAGACTGCAAATGGGGTGTTTGGGTGCAACTGAGGAGTGCGTAACGCAAACAAAAGAAACGAAAATCGGTCTGTGCGAACAGGTCAGGTAGAATTGGAAAACCGCCGTCTTGTCAACGTGCGGACGTACTTACAACGGTCTAGGGAACCGTCGATCTTGAGCATCTTTGCTGCGCGACAGTTTGGAAAACCGCTCAGCCTTGTGGATCGTCAAACGACCAAGGTTAGTCGGACTAACAACTCGCGCCCTTCGAGGCTGTTGCGACCTTTTTGCTCGAGCAAAGATGCCCGCTGACGAAGGAATTGTATTCGCTAGGTTTGCGCAGGTTCGTAGTTGAGGTTCGGTCCCAGCCACCGTTCGACTTCCACGATGCTCAGCCCCTTACGCGTGTGGTAGTCGTCCACCTGATCGCGGTCGATTCTTCCGAGACTGAAATAGCGTGACTCCGGATGGGCGAAGTAAAGTCCGCTGACACTCGACCCCGGCCACATTGCAAACGATTCTGTGATTAGCATTCCTGTGTTCTTTTGCACGTCGAGCAATTGCCACAGTGGGCCCTTCTCGGTGTGATCCGGGCATGCCGGATAGCCCGGGGCTGGCCGGATGCCGCGATACTTTTCCTGAATCAAGTCCGCGGGGCTTAGACCTTCGTCGCGGCCGTATCCCCATTCATCGCGCACGCGCTTGTGGAGGCATTCGGCGAACGCTTCGGCGAGCCGGTCCGCAATGGCCTCGGCCATGATGGCGTTGTAGTCGTCGTTTTCCGCGCGGAACCGGTGACACAATTCTTTGAGGCCAATTCCGCTCGTCACCGCAAAAGCACCCATGTAGTCGGCCAGCCCCGTTTCCTTGGGTGCAATAAAGTCTGAGAGCGCACGGCAAGGTTCGTTACCTTCGCGGTTCGCTTGCTGGCGCAGAAAGTGAAATTGTTTCAGAACGTTCTGCCGTTTGCAGTCGGTGTAGAGTTCCACGTCGTCGCCCACGGCGTTCGCGGGAAAGAAACCATAGACACCACGAGCGGTAATCCATTTCTTCTCGACAATGCGATCGAGCAGTACGTTGCCTTCCGCAAATAGCTGCTCGGCCTGTACGCCGCGATCCCCTTCTTCGAGAATCCTTGGGTAAACGCCTTTCAGGCCCCACGTGTGAAAGAACGGCGTCCAGTCGATAAACTCACGCAACGTCGCCAGTGGAAATTCGTCGAGTACGCGGACTCCCGTAAATTCCGGAACCGCCAAATCTTCCTTGCGCCAGGTAATTGGCGTGCGCCGTGTGCGCGCGATTTCCAGCGAGACAACTTGTTGGCGCGGCGCGGCGTGAGACTTGCGTACCGCTTCGTACTCGGCACGATGCTGCGCCACAAATTCCGCCTTGCCATCCTCGCTGAGCAGACTCGTAGTCACCGGGACGGCGCGGCTTGCGTCTAGGACGTGCACGACCGGTTCGCTGTATTGCGGCGCGATCTTGACCGCCGTATGCGCGCGGCTCGTGGTCGCGCCGCCGATAAGCAGCGGCAATTTAAAACCTTGTCGTTCCATTTCGCGGGCCACATGCACCATCTCATCGAGAGACGGCGTAATCAGGCCACTGAGCCCGATCATGTCGGCTTTCTCCGCCTTGGCGCGTTCCAGGATTTTTTCGCACGGGACCATTACGCCCATGTCGATCACTTCGTAGTTGTTGCAGGCGAGCACGACACCCACAATGTTTTTTCCGATGTCGTGCACGTCCCCTTTGACTGTCGCCAAGACGATTTTTCCCTGTGCTTTGACGGTTTCCCCGGCGGCGGTCATGGCCGCCTTCTCCGCTTCCATGAATGGTGTCAGGTGCGCGACCGCTTTCTTCATCACGCGCGCCGACTTCACAACCTGCGGCAAGAACATTTTTCCCGCGCCGAATAGGTCTCCGACGACGCTCATGCCGGCCATCAGCGGGCCTTCGATTACCAGAAGCGGACGGCCCAGCTTGACGCGAGCTTCCTCCGCATCCAGTTCAATATAGGTATCAATGCCTTTTACGAGAGCGTGAGAAAGGCGTTCCTCGACCGTTCCGTTTCGCCACTCTACGGCCTTTTTCTCGCTGACAACGGCACCGACGTTCTTCAGCTTCTCGCCGAAGTCCACGAGACGTTCTGTCGCGTCCGGGCGCTGGTTCAGCAATACGTCTTCGACGAGCTCTTTCAACTCGGGATCGATCTCCTCATAGACCTCGAGCATTCCCGCGTTCACGATGCCCATGTCCATGCCCGCGGCAATGGCGTGATACAGAAACGCCGAGTGCATGGCTTCGCGAACTTTGTTATTGCCTCGAAAGCTAAAGGAAATATTCGAGACGCCGCCGCTCACTTTTGCGTGCGGCAGATTGGCTTTGATCCAGCGCGTGGCGTTGATGTAATCCACGGCGTAGTTGTTGTGTTCTTCCATACCGGTGGCGACGGTAAGGATGTTCGGGTCAAAAATAATGTCTTCCGGTGGGAAGCCAACTTCGTCGACAAGAATCCGGTAGGCGCGTTCGCAAATGCGAATCTTTTCGTCGTACGTCGCGGCTTGGCCCTTCTCGTCAAAGGCCATCACCACAACGGCCGCGCCGTATTTCAGGATAGTGGCGGCGTGTTGGCGAAACTTCTCTTCGCCTTCTTTGAGCGAGATCGAATTGACGATCCCCTTGCCTTGCATGCACTTGAGTCCCGCCTGGATGACTTCCCATTTCGAGGAGTCCACCATGAACGGAACCTTGGCCACTTCGGGCTCACTGCCCAGGAGCTGCAAAAAACGCGACATGGCCGCAACACCGTCGATCATCCCCTCGTCCATGCAGATGTCGATGACGTTTGCGCCGTTCTCGACTTGCTGACGGGCGACGCTGACGGCCTCTTCGAACTTGCCTTCTTTCACCAATTTCGCAAACTTCGGAGAACCGGCGACGTTCGTTCGCTCGCCGATCATGATGTAGACGCCTGGCTGTTGCGTGAACGGCTGCGATCCGGAAAGACGAAGCAGTTTCGTCTCCGGGGCCTCAAGCGCGTTGTTGGTTTCCGTCACGCTCACGCCGCAGACTCTCTTTCGTGGCGCGCCGCGCCCCACTTGCGTGGCGGCTGGCCTTCAAGCGCTTTCGCAATGGCCGCGATGTGCTCCGGCGTATTGCCGCAACACCCGCCAGCGATGTTGACGAGTCCGTCTTTGGCAAAATTTCCCAGGAAACGAGCCATGTCGGGCGGACCGAGATCGAAACCGGTTTCGGAAAGCGGATTCGGTAATCCAGCATTTGGATAGCAGGAAATCGCTGCGTCGGCCTTCTCTGATAGTTCACTGAGGAACGGATACATCAGATCCGGACCTAGCGAGCAGTTCAATCCCACCGACAGCGGCTTCACGTGCTTCACTGCATTCCAAAACGCCTCGGTTGTCTGGGCGGAAATCAATGTCTCGCCGCCGCGCCCAACCGCCGCGGAAATCATCACTGGCAACTCTTTTTTGTTCTCGTCGAAGACTTCGCGAATCGCGACCAGCGCCGCCTTCGCGTTGAGTGAATCAAAAATCGTTTCCACCAGCAGCAAATCCACTCCACCGGCGACGAGCGCACGGACTTCCTCGGCATACGCAGTCTTGACCTGGTCAAAGGTGACCACTCGAAATCCAGCGTCGTCGGCATCCGGTGAATTCGAAAGAGATACCGTCAACGGACCAATTGCCCCCGCAACGAATCGCTGGCGTCCGCTTTCATTTCCAACTCGGTCGGCCCATTCCCGGCACTGCTTCGCCGATTGCTCATTGATCTCCCAGGCCAGATTGCGAAGAAACGGATCGTGGATAATCCTTTCGTAGAAGTCGGGATCCTTTCGCCCGCCCTTCTCGCGAGGATCTTCCACAAAGAACTCGCTTTGCGTAATGCTCGTCGCTCCGAACGTATTCGTCTCGATGATGTCCGCGCCCGCTTCCAGAAAGCGGCGGTGAATGTCGCCGATCATCTTTGGTTGAGTCAGGGAAAAGAGATCGCCATTGTTCAGAAGATCTTTCGTGGAATCCTTGAAACGGTCGCCCCGAATGTCCGCTTCCTTCATCCCATAGGTGCGGATGGTCGTACCCATAGCCCCATCGATTATCGCGATGCGTTTTTCGAGAATCTTTTCCAAAGGATGTAAGGGGCGTTTCGTCATGGTATTCGGGATAATCGGTACCTTTTCATTATAGCGACTTAGCAATGCGGATGACGGAGTAGCGAAGGTTTGGTATTCCAGAGATACTATTGAGGCGATATTGCCGCGACGGCACGCATTTATGGAGAGAGAAAAGTGCAATCCGTAGCAAAGCGGAGTTACACCGTGAGAAAGCCGTTTGTTGCCGCCGGCGCGGTCACGGGAATCGGCAGCTTGCCCCTTACCTCCGTCTCTTCGGCAATCCAGGCAGTCGCCCAATTCTCTCCAGAAGTCCCGTTCTGGCCTCAGCTGCCGCAACTCTCACTATCCGAAAGTGCCATCGGCCAGGGCCTTGGGTGTCTGGCAGGTTTAATTGAGCCGCGCAAGGAAGGCTACGGCTACCAGGTCAAAACCGGGCAAATCGATTCTGTTCTCGAAGCCCTTCACGGCAGCAGCGGTGGGCTTACCTCGGCAAACGCGGCTGGTTTTGGCGCGTTCGAGAACGCTTTGTCTTCCGGTCTTTTCAAGTCCGCTATAGCGGTGAAAGGGCAAATCGAAGGCCCCATCACGCTTTCGGCGTATCTGTTTCATCAGGGCAAACCGTTTCTCGCCGAGCCGACTTTCTTTGCCGCCATCGCATTCCACGTCTCGCAGATGCTTGCCTGGCAGATCGAGCGCCTGGATGCAACTGGCCTGCCTGTCGTGCTCTTCGTAGACGAACCGGCCTTGTGTCTCGAAGATTCTGCGGATTCCGTTTCGGAAGAGCGGCGTATTGACGCTCTGGCAGCCACGCTTGAAAATGCCCGAACGCGCGGAGTGTATGCCGGGCTGCATTGTTGCGCGGCGCGGCCGTTTGAACGCATGGTACGCGCGAAGCCCGATATCCTTTCCTTCGATGCCGACGAGGGGCTCGATTTGTTTTTCACCGACTGGCACGCGCTTGATTTCGTACAACAGGGCGGCACAGTTGCCTACGGGCTGGTGCCGACCCGGCCCGGCGTGAATGCGGCCGATGCGGCGAGCATTTTTATTCGTTGGCTGAAGGCGGCATCGCTTGCTGGCGACCCGCGGACCTTTGCGCAGCGCGCCATGATCACCGCAACATGCGGCCTGGGACTGCTCGAAGAAACCTCCATCGAAGAGTCCTTTGGCGTCGCGCACAGCATCAGCAAACTTGTCAAAACGCTGGTGAGTTCAGAAACCGAAGTGGACGAAATTTACGGGTAGACAGTTCGAACTGAAGAAAATCGAGCGACTTATCGTTGCTGCGTAAGGAGAGCTGACAGATCCGCCCTTCCTTAATTTCATTGATATAGCCCCGCTACCTCCCCGCCACACCTATTTCCTCCCCAGCCTCTGCAACGATCATCTTCGCCACGCTTTTTTGCCTCCAGGCAGCTCTGGCCGTGGCCGTGTGAAGGGCCATGCTCCACAGCACAGCCTCGCCACATCTCAAACTCACCCCTTCCCTCAATTGAATTTGCATAAGGCCCGCGTCCGTCGCACCCACGGGCGGCCACGTCCAAACGGCTTTACCGGACGCGCGCAGAACTCCTGTGGTTCGCCAAAACTTCAGCCGATGCCCAAAACGGGGCGGTCCTTGGTGGAGTAAGCCTGAATACGATTATCGACTCGATACAGCAAGAAGACTTTGGAGAGGACGAACCCGCGTGCGCGTGGAGCGCGCATATATACGCATATATAAAGGACCGGCCGAAAGTCGATCCGGACTTAGGCCGCTCGATCGTAACGATGGTGCTGCCCACCGAGTCGCACCCGCGAAAGGACCCGACCGGAAGCTACGGAACGAATCCTGCCGTCAGGTGTCCCCTTCTCAAGTCCGAGATGCGTACGGTCCTCATGATGGTAACGAACATACTCGGAGAGCAATCGCTTCAGATGACGTTCATTCAGCGCAACAATGTGGTCCAACAGGTCTCGTCTACAGCTTTCCACCCACCGCTCCGCGATGCCATTCTGCCATGGACTTCGGAATGAAGTTCGCTTGGGAATGATCCTGGTGGCTTTCACCGCTGCGATCACCTCAAACCCGAACTTCTGATCGCGATCAAAGATCAGGTATTTGTGAGTGGCTTCAAAGGGAAACGCCTCGCGCAACTGCTGTATGATCCAACCGCTCGTCGGATGTTTCGTGACGTTAACGTGCAGGATGCGCCTCCGATCATGACCGATGACGAAGAAGCAGTAGAGCACGCCGAACGTAATCGTAGGCACAGTGAAGAAATCCATGGCCGCAATCGCTTCCCGATGGTTGCGAACGAAGGTTGGCCAGCGCTTGGCACGGTCGGGATCTCTCGGTGTTCTCTTCATCCAACGGGAGATAGTTCTCTCGCAAAGTTCAAAACCGAGCATGCGGAGTTCCCCATGGACCCGCGGCGCTCCCCAGGTGGGGTTGTCAACGACCATACGGATGATCAAGTCTCGAATCTCCTTCGGTGTCGGTTTCCTTCCGACCTGCCTCCGGACTCTGGAAATTAGCCGCCAGTACATGTGAAAACCAGTCCGGTGCCAGCGGACTACGGTTTCGGGCGTGACGATGAGGAGGGAGTGCTTCCAAGCCGACCAGATCCGTCGAGCGATTACCCAGAAGAGCTTATCGAAGGGGTCGAGGCTCGGGCGAGGATGTCGACGCTTCATCGCGACGAGTTGTTGACGCAAAGCAAGATTCTCGAGAAGGAGACTTCGCCGCCCGCGAAAGAGGCGTACCACCATTCCCAAGCAGAGCCCGACGAAGCCAAACATGGTCAGGATTTATAACAGAACGGTGGTGGGATCGCAGCAGCTATGTTACTGATTTCACGCGTTTCGCTTGCGGTGCCTGCAATAGCGGCTGTTCCTGTCCGAACCGCCCATAAACCGCCAGTAAAAAACGGTGCGTTCATGCGAGTAATATTTAACACAGGCTGGCGGTTTTGTCTCGAGTCAGGCCGGATTTTCTTTTCGCAGGGGGACGATCCTATGCGTGCAAGGGTTCGAGTTGCTGACGCCGAACTTTGATTTTGCTTTCGTTCTTACGTGCTGCTGCGAGGTCGTAGGCGAGCTGCATCCGCAACCAGGTCTCAGGCGTACTGCCGAAAGCCTTCGATAGCCTGATTGCCATTTCCGGGCTGATCCCGGACTTACCATTCACCACGTTGTTGAGGGCCTGTCGGGTGACACCGAGGACCTTGGCTCCCGCGGTCACAGAGAGCCCCAAAGGCTCAAGGCAATCATGCCGGACTACAAGGCCGGGATGCGTCGGGTTTTTCATAGACATGGTTTCGTCCTCCTAATGGTAGTCGATCAATTCAACGTCAAAGGCATCATTCTCTTCAAACCGAAAAATGATGCGCCAATTGGCCCGTACCGTTACGGACCACAAGCCCTTCAAATCGCCTCTGAGCGGATGCAGGCGATAGCGGGGAAGATCCAGAGCCTGCGGTGTCGTGGCAGAATCGAGAACCGTGAGAATTCGTTCAACCGTATCCAAGAGGTCGGGCCGTATCCCGCTGCGGTCACCGCGTTCATAGAGACGTTTCAGGCCTCGATGCTTAAAGCTCCTAATCATCAAAGCTCATTGTAAAGTAGCAATTGTCACTTGTCAATGACAATTACGGTAGCGGGAATCAGGCCTTGACGCAATATGGTGACATCACTATGTCATCTAAACGATTTGGAGGCGCGCCCTTGAACGTCTCCTGAGAGCGTGCGGCACGCTCATTTGAGATACTGGATTGCATTTAAATCACGGTAAAACCACATCGCGACAAGAACAACGCGGGGTGTTGCATTTATCCTCAGGCGTTCTTGCGATGAGCGCACTTCGAAAAGGTGTACCCTGTGGCCGTCCATTCGCTATCGAATATTTTCAAAGCTTCTTTGGTCGCCTCAAAACAGCCTCCAGCCAACACAATGCGATCCGGGGCCTAATCGAAGACCGAATGGGTCCTGCGGCTGAATTGGCACCGATTACATTTCTTCAAGGTTCTTACAAGCAACAGACCGCAATTTATACCATCAATGATGTCGATATCGTTGTGCTTTGCAATTTGTGGTATCCGGGAACTCCCGGTGGTTTTGGGAAATCTTATGGTAGGGATGAGATCTTTCGCATCATTGCCGCACCATTGTTCGCGGACGGGCGATACCGCGACAAAGTGAGATTTGGGCCGCAGAGTATGTGCATAAAAGTTGATCTTGGGATCAAGGTTGAAATTCTGCCCGTTGTATTCAAGGCAGGCAATCAGGACCCAGATAAGGAACCGTTTGTGCTTTATCGCCCCGAGACTGGAAAATGGGAAGACGGTTTTGCCCGGTACCACCAAGCGTGGCTTACGATTAAGAATGCAGATAACCGAACACGGGGAAACTTTATTCCCGCGATTAAGGTCCTCAAACATATCCGCTCATTATTTGGACTAAAAAGTGTTTCTTTCCACATCGAATGCCTCCTTTATTTCCTTGATGATGCTCACCACCTCGGCGGACCAGCAGACTATCTCGCTGCAATCTTCCGCAAGATAGCTGCTCACAAGCCAGCAGACTGGTACGGAACGAAGTGCATGACTCCATGTGGCGACCGCGATATCCACAGCATCATCGGTGCAGTTCTATCATTAGACGACGCCCACTGTACCGGATAGCCCCCAATATGGATAACAACTTCGCGCGTAGGATCAGTCCTCAGAAAGTCAATTTTCGGACGGACTCCTAGAATTTCAGCGATTCGGCGTGGCGCCTAACACCGCACAGGAGCCAAGGCGACGCTGGCACGCGGATTGCCCGTCACTCGCCCACAATCGCCGGATCTCCCGTGCGCGAAGACCGTCCCCGAAACAGCATCTTCTTGATTGCCCTTGCTCTGTTGTTCAGGATACAGCATGCTTTTGAACGGGGTATCGAGCACCTGGAATAGGAGTTCGGCATGCCGCAATTCTTCAGACTATCCAGGCTCTTGCTGCGGATGGCCACACACCTGGGCGGACTTCTGGCCTTCGTCCCTTCGAATTCCGCACAAGCTGTTTTACCGGTCAAGTTTTCTGCTGAACAGTTGTGATATATGGATGACCAATCTAAACGCTTTGCATTTCCAATGGTAGGCGACGCCGATCCCATCCCGGCGAGCCTGTTCGTGGCCTACCCGGAGCAGGCCACCACGCTTGCCCTGCTCTACGAGGTCAGCCGCGAACTCACCTCCATCCTCGATCGCGAAGAACTCCTCCGCCGCGTCGCGCAGCGCGTCAAGAAGCTCGTCAACTACCATGTGTTCAGTGTCATGCTCTGGAATGAAAAAACGCAGCGTCTCGAAAGTGTCTTCGCCATGCGCTACGGCGATACCATCCCCGCACGCATGAGTCTGCCGCTGCAGCAGGGCCTCACCGGAACCGCCGCCGCCGAACGCCGCATTCTCCGCGTCAACGACACGCTCGAAGATCCGCGCTACATCAAGTGCGACATCGGCTTCGACACTCGCTCCGAGCTCGTCGTGCCGCTGCTCCTTCAGGACCGGCTCGTCGGCGTGCTCGACCTCGAAAGCACCGAAGCAAATGCCTTCACGTCCGAGCACGAGCGCATGCTTGCTACGCTCGGCTCCTACATCGCCATCGCGCTCGAAAATGCCCGCCTGTTCGAAGAATCCCGTGGGAACGAGCACCGTCTCCAGGATGATCTGGCGACCGCACGTGAAATCCAGCGCCAACTGCTTCCCACCGGTGCGCGTGAAGTCCCCGGTCTCGATCTTGCCTCCGTGTACTGTTCGGCGCGCGAACTCGGCGGAGATTTCTACGACTTTCTTCCTTATGGCGAAGGACGTCTGGCCATTGCCCTTGGTGACGTCTCTGGCAAAGGCACCGCCGCGGCGCTCTTCGCTTCGCTCGCCGTCGGCATTCTCCGCGAGCACGTCATCCAGCATCCCTGCCCTCCCGCCGAAGTGCTCGCCATGCTCAACCGCCGCTTGCACGCCGCGCGGCTCGAGAGCCGTTTCATCGCGACGGTCTTTTCCGTCTACGACGCAGGTACTCGCCGCCTCACGCTCGCCAATTCCGGCGGCCCGTATCCCATTCTCGTCCGGGAGGGCATTGTCCAATCGATCCGCGTCGGCGGCATTCCTCTCGGGTTGTATCCCGATACTGAATATGAGGAAATTACCCTCGATCTCCAGCCCGGCGATACTGTTCTCTTTGCTTCGGACGGCATACTCGAATCCGAAAACGCCCAACAGGAACAGTTCGGCTTTGACCGCCTTTCGGCTGTGCTAGCGAGTGTTTCTACGAAACACTCCGCCAGCGACATCGCGGACAAGATTATGGCTGCCACAAACCAACACAGCGGCGAGGGTGTCGCGCCTGGCGACGACCGAACCCTCCTTGTCCTTCGCGTCACCGACCACTCTTCGTCCGATTTTTCCAAGCTGCCAATCATCTACTGACATGCTGCTCAACTCTTCCACACTCCGATCGGGAAGTGTACGCCGTAATCGAGACACATTCGCATTGAATGCCAGGCTGTCCATGGCGAATTGCTAATTTGGGCCACCATCCGAGCTTTTTCTTTTTCTTGATAACATGCTGCATGCGCGATGTCGTCCTCCTATTCGTCCACGTCGTCACCGTCCTTATTCGTCTGGTTCGTCCCGGAGGCATGCGGGCCGTTCTCGCCGAATCCGTTTTGCTCAGGCATCAATTGCTGATTCTGAATCGTTCCCGACACCGAGGGCCGAATCTCCGCACCTCGGACCGGCTTATCACCGGATTGTGCGCGTGCTGCCGAGACGATTGGTACGATCCGCAATCGTGGTGAAACCATCGTCGCTTCTCAACTTTCATCGCGCTATGGTCCATCGAAAATACCGGCTTCTGTTTTCCGCAAAACGCGGAACGAGGCCGGGACCGAAAGGCCCAAACTCGGATCTGATTCGTGCCGTTGTTGAAATGAAACAGCGAAATCCACGTTGGGGATGCCCACGCATTGCCGAGCAGATTGCCTTGGCCTTCGGTATCGGCATCAACAAGGACGTCGTTCGCCGAATTCTCGCAGCCCATTACCAACCGCCCGCAGATCGTAGCGGTCCTTCGTGGCTCACCTTAGGCCACGCGAAGGACAGCCTTCACAGCTTCGACCTATTCCGATGTGAATCGGTGGCGTTGCGGACGTACTGGGTGCTGGTGGTCATGGATCAATATACTCGCCGTATCATCGGATTCGGCGTTCACCGCGGCATCGTGGATGGGCTCGGATTATGTCGGATGTTCAATCGAGCGATTCGATGGCAAACGGTTCCGAAATATCTGAGTTCGGATCATGATCCGCTGTATCAATTTCATCAATGGCAGGCGAATCTTCGGGTGCTCGGCGAGTGGCAAAGAGACGAGTGGGGAAATACCCGAAAGAATTCCGCCGGATGGCTGTTGAGCGATTGAAGACCTGTGACAACATCGTGGAATTGTCACAGGAACTTGGTGTGCATCGACGGCTTCTCTACAAGTGGCGAGATCAATTCGATCCTTTCGACTCCGGCGAGGAACCGCCTCGGGGGAACTCGCGTGAGTCCACCCTGCGCAAGGAAATCAATCAGCTGAAGCGGGTGGTGCTTGACAAAACTCTGGAGCTGGATTTTTTCAAAGGTGCCTTGCAAAAAGTAGAGGCTCGACGCCAGAAGAGCGGTATCAGTGGCGCGAAGCCATCTACGACGAAATCCAAGAAGTGATGCCGTTGCAAGGCAGCTTAAGCATCGAACGCATGTGTCAGTTGGCCGGGGTCAGCCGTGCCGGTTTTTATCGTTCTCTGCAGGAACGAGCACCAGGCGAGGAAGATATGGAGGTGCGGAGCGTGATTCAGCAGATCGCTGTCGAGCACCGACGTCGCTACGGGTATCGACGGATCAGCGCCGAGTTGCGGCGGCGTGGGATGCTGGTGAATCACAAACGTGTGTTGCGGATCATACGGGAAGATAACCTGCTGGCCGTGCAGCCGCGGGCGTTCGCGGTGACGACGGATTCCGATCACGAGTTCGAGGTCTACCTGAACCTGGCCAGTCGCATGAAACTGACGGGGAGGAATCAGCTCTGGATAGCGGATATCACCTATATCCGTTTGAAGAAGGAGTTTGTTTACCTGGCGGTAGTTCTGGACGCGTTCTCACGCAAGGTGGTGGGATGGGCTCTGGATCGCACGCTGGCGGCCCGTTTGCCGATCGCAGCTCTGGAGCAGGCCCTCACTCAGCGACAGCCGCCGCCGGGTCTGGTGCATCATTCCGACCGTGGCGTGCAGTACGCGTGCGGAGACTACGCCCAGATCTTGCAACAGCACCAGATGATTCCCAGCATGAGCCGACCGGCGAACCCCTATGACAACGCCAGTCAACACTGAGATCAAAACTGTGCCTTATGTGCCAATGTCACATCCTTTCGTCGAGCGACTTATTGGAACCATTCGTCGAGAGTACTTAGACGTCGCGCTGTTCTGGACAGCTGTAGATTTAGAATCGAAGCTATCGGAGTTCAGGGACTATTACAATTTGCATCGAAGTCACGCCGGTCTCGCCGGCAAAACACCGGAACCTCCTGAGGTCAACGTCTGCGCGACCTTGAAATCGTATCGTTGGCGTGGCCATTGTCGTGGGCTCTTTCACACACCAATCGCGGCTTAAGCAGGAATTCGCCACGGACAGCTGGGATATCGGATCGAATCACCGAATCCTCAACCCAGCCAAGCACAAGCGCAGTGATTTTCGACTCTGACAGTATGGGCAATTAATCGACATGATGATTCTCCGTATACGGTCAATACGCTAGTTCATAGCGAGGAATGTGCCGGCAGCAGAACCAGATGATTACTTGCGTAGCCGGCGGTCGTGAGCATGTTCGGAATGGCCATTGGCGTCCAGCCAGGCCAGAAGACTGCGAATACTGCCGTGCGCCAATGCAATACTCGAATCGGCAGCACCGTAGTAAAGATTGATGGTGTCCCCATCCGATGCCACCGTATAGCCGCAGGGAAACACGACGTCTTGAACATCTCCATGACGCTCGTAGTCCGCCTCAGGCGCAAATATCCAGGAATTCCCTCGAATCAGGCATTTTTCTGGTTGTTGAAGATCGAAGAGGGCCAAACCCAGCCGATAGATGGAGCTCGAAGGCGTCCTTCGGACGCCATGATAAATCATCAGCCAGCCTCTTGGGGTTTCAATCGGCGGAGGCGACATGCCAATCTTGTTCGCATCCCACCAGGCGCCACGGCGGGCTTCCAGCATGAGCTTGTGATTCCCCCAATGCCCAAGATCGGGAGAATAAGAGATCCAGATGTGAGTCCCGAGTGGTGTCATGGGCCGATGAATCATTGCCCAGAGCCCATCAATCCTGCGAGGCAAGAGAGCCGCATCTTTGTCGTCCGGCGGCATGACGACACCAAGTCTCTCAAACGTTCGGAAATCGTTCGTAAGGGCCAAAGACACTCCAGGGCCACCGCGGGAATACGACGTGTATGCCACAGCAAATTGCTTGAGTTCTGGCACGTACGTAATGCGCGGATCCTCAATGCCCCATAATTCTTCGGGGTATTGATCCGGAGCGGGCAAGATTGTCGGTTCACGATCGATCTGCCATCCGTCGACGCCGTTCACCGAACGGGCGGCGCACAAATGAGAGAGTCCGCGGCGATCTTCCACGCGGCAAAGCAGAAGTGTTGAACCATCCGGCAGAAGTGTCGCGCCAGCGTTGAAGACGCTGTTCATGGAGTAGGGCCAATCTGTTCCCGTCAATATTGGATTGGCGGGATGACGGTGAAACAGAGTCTCGTGTTGGTTCATCATCACTCTCACGGATAATTTGAAATCAAAATTCAGCAGGGATGGTCAGCCCACGCGTGCCTCTAAGGCAACGCCGTCGAAGTCGTACCTCTGGGAAGGCCGGACATTGCGTTGTAGTACTTCCGCCAACTGGTCGGCCGCTTCCTCCAACTGTCGCCGCACACCCTCATGGCTGTCAGCTGGATTCGTGAGAACGACGATCGAAGGGGAAGCTGAATCACCGAACCCGTCGTGTACGCATCGAAAATCGCCTAGCAGCCTGTTGCCAGCGATCCCGCCGCTCGGTGCAGGAACGTATTCGGCGCCGCTAAATAGACTAAGATGGAATCTGGAGCCGTCGGACCTGTTGATCACAGGAGTTTCCAGCTTCAACCGCCACAGCGTGCCCGGAAGCCCCTTGGCCCTACAGTGGGGACAGATATCGAAATTCTTGAACACTAACGGGGAGTATAGCAGGTAGCAGCGGCCTGCTACTTCGATTCTCAGCACATCGCCATCATAGCTTCAGCCGCGGCTCCCGACGCCTGCTGATCTGACGTTCCGATGACTGCATCGTACTCGAGATTGCGCGGTGTCCGAGTGCCTGCTTCACCAGGGCCAGGCTGACGTTGCCGGTTAAGAGGTACGACCCCAGTGTCAGCGATATCTATATGGGTCAAGCCCTCAAAGCGCGTCTACTTCTGGGGTGCACCCAGAATGGAAATGCGAACCCTCCACAAGTTCGTGAGCACTCCAAGAAGACGCTTGGTCAGTAATATTGGTCAAACTTAATTAACCTCCGCGATTGCGCGTAGTAGGTCCAAGTTGCTAGCGATCCGGCTCAAACTTCCCACAACCCCATTTCCTAATCCTGCTAATCCGTAAAAGGCTGTTCGCGATAGAAATCATGCCATCCCCCAAAGTGATTCCCTCCGAGGTGGCGGTCCCTCCCAAAAACGTCGAAGATCCAGCAATCATTGAGGATAGGGGTTTGCTCTTCGCTCTCGAATCGCATGCGCAACCTCTCTCTGTTCCTGCTCCAGGTTGTTGAAGTAGCTCCAGACCGTCCGGACCTGGGGGTAGGACTCTTGAAATCCCATGCTTACTTTGCCGGTCTGCCGTGGTCCAGGCATAGGGCCACCAGATCCGAGACATTCGCTTCGCCCACGCACATGACCGTGTCTGCGCCCCCCCAATAGATCTTCACGGTTCCATCAGACTCCGCAACGGCACCACAGGTAAAAACCACGTTGTGGACATATCCGGTGATTTCCCAGGGATCTTCCGGCTGCAAAATCCACGGGTCGCCCACGCCGATGACCTTTGCCGGGTTCAGCAGGTCATGCAGAGCGATCCCCAAACGATAGACCGATCCATCCATCGTTCGGAAAACTCCGTGATAGATGGAAAGCCATCCCTGGTCCGTTTTGATCGGCGGCGCGCCGGGACCGATCTTCATTTCATCCCAGTGATATAGTTCGGGCCTCATGATGAGCTGTGATTGGCCCCAAAAACGTAGATCCGGAGAATAGGAAATCCAGATTGACCAAGGGGCGATTTCCGAATGGGGACGGTCAAGCCGGGCATAGAGTCCATCAAACTTCTCGGGAAAGATCACCACATTCCGATAATCCGCCTGCGTGATGAGGGAGACCCTTTCCACCTGACTGAAGTCCTTCGTCTTGGCCAGTGCGATCCGTACTCCATTTCGCGAGTAGGCGCTGTAGGTGATGATGTACTCCCCTTCCAGTCGGGTCACGCGTGGATCCTCCACGCCGAACTCTTCATAGGCGGCAAAAGCGTTGTCCCGCGCAGGAATCAGAAAGGGCTCTGGATCGGCGGTGAAGTGGAACCCGTCGGGACTGCGTGCCAAACCAATGATGGACCGTCCTGTACGGAGATGTGAGCGGAAAAGCATGATGTATTCGTCCTCATGCTTCACGACCGCCGCGTTGTGAACGGTTTCCACTGGGTAGGGGATCTCGGCCTTGGTAAGGATAGGGTTGTGGCCATATCGTCTGACAATGTCCGGCTTCATGACTGTCTCTTCGCCTCCAAATCAAAAATCGTAGAGTAAACCCGTTCGTACGCCTCCACCATGGTTTTGATAGAAAAGCATTGCTGGACCCGTTGGCGGCAGGCGGTGCGATCGATTTCAGAAAGGCGTTCCAGGGCCCGCACCGCCTCGTTGACGTTGTTGACCAGAAACCCCGTCTGTCCATCTTTGATCACTTCACGGCAGGAGCCCAGGTCCATGGCGATAACGGGCACGCCGGCTGCATTAGCTTCAGCCAGGACCAGTCCGAACCGCTCTGGGATGGTGTTCAGATGGATTAAAGCGCAGGCACTCGCAAACAATTTATTTTTCCCCGCCACGCCCACCGGCCCGATATAGGAGATGTTCTGATCATCCATGTGCGGTTTGACTTGGTTCCGATAATAGACCTCATCCTGGATGATTCCAGCGATGATCAAATGCCGACCACTCAATCTAGCGACCTCGATAGCTAAATGCACACCCTTATCCGAATGAATCCGGCCAAGGAAGATCAGGTCATCACCGCCAGATTCCTGGAGCGGGTACAACGAGAGGTCGATCCCGTTGTAGACTGTCGCCAGGTAATTCAGCCCCGGCGCGCGATCGGAGTCGCTGATGGAAACAAAATATCCGTCACGATACTTCTGATAAACGGGCATGATCTTGGGCGACGAGAATCCGTGGATGGTGGTGAGGACCGGTGTCTTGACCAGCCGGCTGTAGGTCAACGCCATGAAGTCGTAGTGACTATGGATGAGGTCAAACTCAGCAGCACGCTCGAACGCTTCGGAGATGTGAAGGTATTCGGCTACTTTGGGATCGACGGTGGAATCCTCTTCATATCCTTTGTCAACCACGGCGTGCAGGTGAGCGCGGGTCACAGAATCCCTACTGGCGAACAACGTCACATCCCAACCACGGGCGACGAGTCCTTCGGTGATGTTGCTAGCCACCGTTTCCCAGGCGCCATATTGCCGGGGAGGCGTTCGCCAAGCTACCGGCGACAGGACAGCCACTCTTTTGGTGGGAATTGTCATGCTGTTGAACGATCTTCGTAATTCATGGCAGCCAGCACCTCATCGAGTGGGACAGTCGCGAAACCGGTGGCGTGATCGGCCACACCATAAGGATGATCAGTTCGCCCGTTGTGGAGGAGAGCGCCGCACGTATAAACGACGTTGGGCACGTAGCCTTCCCGTTCGTTTTGGTTGGCTTTGAGCAAAGGCTCGCGGAGGCGACCGATCACTTTGGCAGGATCATCGCGATCGAGGAGGAACGCACCGATGCAGTACCTTCGCATAGGGCCGACACCGTGGCTGAGGACCAGCCACCCTGCATCGGTCTCGATGGGGGATCCGCAGTTCCAAAGCTGGACCAGTTCCCACGGGAAAGTAGGTTTAAGGAGCAGCCTGCGTTCATTCCAGAAGTGGACGTTGTCGGAAAACATGAGGTAGATGTTCTCGTTGTCCTGGCGAGAGAGCATGGCATAGAGGCCGTTGATTTTCCGGGGGAAGATCGCCATGCCTTTGTTTTCGGCGGCCGGACCACTCAAGGTGATGAATCGAAAGAGGAGGAAGTCAGAAGTCTCCACCAGCTCTGGCACCACGACCTTGCCATCGTAGGCGGTGAAGGTCGCGTAGTAAATGTGAGTGCCGTCATCGTTTTGAAAACAGACGAACCGGGCGTCTTCGATGCCGTTGCGTTGCGACGGAGTGACCGGGACAATGATGCGTTCGGATAGCCGTTGTTTGGGCTCGAACTGAACTTCGTAGTTGGACCGGGCCAGCATCCAAATTCCCTGTGCGGCGTTCTGATCCTCCTCCACCATTCCATCCGACAGATGGGACTCCTTCACTTCGGCTGCGAGATTGGCGCGAAGCTCTTCCAGTGCGAACGACTCCCCAAGCTTGTTCATGACCCGGCGCGTGAATGCGCTGGTCAATCCCAGTTCAAAGAGTTTCCGCGCGAACAGCGCTTTCTCGTACAGCGGGTTCGGGATTTGACGCGGCTCGGCGAGGAAGCCAGTTGGCCTTAGCACCTCGATCCGACGGTCGGGGTGGATGATACCGGTCCGAAAAGTGATTGAAGAAATGTGTCCCTCGCCGGTCGCGCGCAAGCTGAGGATAAAACGCAGAGCGCCGGATGGCAAGTCAGTCTGTCAGGGTGCGGGACGATGGAGGGATTGAACAGCGCAGCGGATTCTAAAGAGTATTCGGCCAGGAAATAAGAGCCGATCAACAGTCGTCTTTGCTCGGAGACTTCCTCATCCGTCAGCAGCAGCTCGCGGACTTGTTCAAAGCGTTCCAAAAAGAGTTTGCGGATCTGCTGGTGTCGCTGGGAGAATTCAGCGGAGACTTCGTCCAGGAGGGGGCCGACTAGGTTTTCCGGGAGCGACAGGATCCTGGAGATGATCCTGCTCACCCGTGGGGGATCCCCCGGACTGAATGGCCGCAGAAGAACGCGTGACTGGTCGGGCTTGAGAATCGTGGCCGTGCGTTTGACCCGAATTGACATGGGCTGGTGTTCCAGGGAAACGAGACAGGGATCGGTTATTACTCTTCGACGGCGATGGGTTCCTTAAAACTCGTCAGCATATTTTGCGCCAAGCGCATCTCCGCCAACGAAAGCAAGAAAGCCAGGGTGGATTCCGCCCCCTGGTTCCGGTTGACCCGATCCACGTGTAACCCATCGCGGCAGCCGCCTGTTTTGGGAGAGTAGAGTTCCAACCCGAGATCGTTCCAGCCGATGAACCAGTCGAAGGCACGTTGCGCCTGTTCGTACCACCAGACGTCCGATGTGGCGCGATAGGCTTCAAGACAGGCTGAGACCATTGCTTGCGCCTCGATGGGCTGCTGGTCAAAGTTGGCGCGCATGCCGCCACGGCGATAGAACCCGTTGGTGCCAATGGCGCGAAAGTGACCCTTCTCGGAGATTTGCAATTCCGCCAGCCAGCGCAGGGCCTCCAGTCCTCGTTCAAACATCGCCTGTTGTGCGGTTGCACGTCCGCTCAGGATCAAGGCGTGTGCGAGCTTCGCGTTGTCGTACGTCAGATTCTCTTCGAACCAGCACCAGTCCGGCTGGGCGGTCCTTTCGAAAAGTTCCATGAGCCGGGAAGTGAGTGTCTCACGGGTTTGGTTGACCAGGCTGTCACCGCGCAACCGGCGCAGGTATTCATGAATGCCGATGAGCCCCAACGCCCACGCGCGCGGCGAAGTGAACTCCGTCAGTGCAGGCAGCGCCAGCGCGAAGAGCTGTCCAGCCATGACCTGGAAGCTCCGATAGGGGGAACGCCCAACTCCCACGCCCAGCGCCCAGAGCGCTCGCGCTTGACAATCCTCTGACCCTTGTTCATCGAGCCAGCGCCGATCAAAACTCAGGTGGTTGTGGAAGCGTTTTGTTTTGGGATCGAACGCGTGATGGAGAAAAGCCGCGTAAGTGGTGGCCAGGGTCCGCACGCGCTCCGGGTCCTCTCCCAACTCACTGAGCAGCACTGCGAGGATGTACGCACGCGCATTATCGTCGGTGCAATAGCCCTCGCAAAAATTTGGAACGCTAAAAATGGCATGTTGGAAGATTCCGGTCGAATCGGTCATCCGCGAGAGATGACTCAACTTCAACTCCGGCAGTTCACGCGGTTTTTGGTCGAGCGTCTTCGTGGCAAGAGATTTTCGAGACCGCGCCGCCCCCTCTATCCGTGACACCTCGAACGAACGCATATACAGCTGTGCCACGTTGCTCCAGACCATCTCACGGCCGAGCCTGTAGGCGTTCTTACGAATGGCATGACGGCGTGTGTCGTCGCGCAGCAAGCCAATAACCTCGCGCGCTATGGCCGCGGCGTCGCTGAACGGCACCAGCACGCCGTGGTTTTCCGCCAACAATTCTGCAGCGTGCCAGTACGGTGTCGAAATTACTGCTTTGCCGGCACCAAACGTATAGGCTAGCGTGCCCGACGTGATCTGCGCTTCGTTGAGGTAAGGCGTGATGTAAAGGTCCGCGGCGCCGATGAACTCCTTCAGATTTTCAGGGTCTACGAACCGGTTGTAGAAGATGACGTTCTTCTCAAGTTTGTTCTTTTTGGCGAGAATTTCGAGGCTGAGCCGATAAGCTTCGCCATGCTCTCGCAGTTCGTTGGGATGGGTGGCGCCCAGGACAATGTAAACAACGTCGGGAAACTCCGCCAGAATATGCGGCAGAGCGTTGAGCACATATTCGATCCCCTTGTTCGGCGAGAGTAGCCCAAACGTGAGTAGCACCACCCTGCCTTCTACACCAAACTGGTCCTTGAAATAAGTCGGATCGACGAACCCTACGTCGGGAATGCCATGCGGGATCAGATCGATCTTGGCCGGGGGTGCCTGGTAAATCTCCTGTAGCATCTGTCGTCCCCGCTCAGCCATAACCACGAGCCGGGTCGAGAGCGAGACTAACTCCTGCATTACGCGCCGTTGGTCGCCTTTCGGCTCACGCAAAACGGTATGTAGCGTTGTGACAACAGGCATTCTCAATTCGCGCAGGAGCGCCAGGATGTGACCGCCGGCGGGCCCACCGAAAATGCCGAACTCGTGCTGCAAGCAGACGATGTCCACGTTGTTGATGTTGAGGAAGTCCGCTGCACGTAGATAGGATGGCAAGTCCTGCTCCTCAATCTCGAAGCGAACTACTTCTGGGTACTTGTAGCCACCTTTAATGTCATTCACCGCCACTGAGAAACACTGACTTTGGGGATGCGCAGTTGCCACGGCGGCAAGCAGGTCAGACGTGAACGTCGCAATGCCGCACTTGCGTGGCAAGTGGTCGCCGACAAACGCGATCTTGCGAATTTTGGAACCTTCTTTCATGGGGCAGTCTTTCATTCCTCGCGCCCCGCGCTGCTAGGCACACGAGTCTGCGCGCCAACTACAAATGTGCCTCCTCAGCATGAAGTGGGAAGGAACGTTTTCCGGTAGTGTAGATTCCGTCCTTCGGGCGGTGGTTTTCAAGGCATGCGGTCTACCGATCCGATGCGGATTGGCAGGAGCGCGGGCAGGATATTCGCGCAGACGGAGTGATCGTCTCGATGAGCCCACCAAGCTATGCCTCGGTATGATTGCATCCCTGCAGAGTTCGCTGCTGTCTCACCTGGCAAAATCATTGTACCTCGCATCGTGGTTGGAGGAGTGATTTTGTCATGGCTTACCTCCGCATTTGTCGATGGTGTTGAGCATCCTTCCACACCGCTGGATGTTCACGAGCAGCCGCCCGCGACTCGCCGCGCTGCACGTTGCCACGCTGGTGCATGGAGTGATCATCGAAATCTTTGGTTTCTTGTGCCCGCTCACGGCGCTTGAAGAGTGGCTTCAGGTGCGGGGCGGCGTTTCAGCCTATCGCGGCCCTTTCCTTCTGTACTACCTCGACGCGGTGGTGTACCCCAATATTCCCCCGAACCTTCTCATTGCGGGCGCTGTCGCCGTCTGTGTTTTGAATCTATGGATTTACGCCAGGCGTCTCCGTGTCCGACATTCACTCGGATGAACAAGAGGGCGCAGGGCTACGCAGGTGCGGATGCAACGGTGCCGAGGAACTAACCGAACTTTCGCAGTTGAGCACATCTGAACCGGTTAAGTACTTTGGAATCAGTCGAGGTTAGGGAAAGGTCTCCACCACAAAATAGCCTTCTACCGGACGGTTGGTACCTCGATCTCGTAGCTCTGTTTTTGCCCCACCAGGCGTGGTGGCGGCTGGCTCGGCAGCTGTATTTTCAGTTTCTCGATCAGCACCTTGGTGTCAACAGAAGGCTGTGTGTAGCGCGGCAGAATCAACCACCGTTGATCGACCGTAGGAATCCACACGTCAATCATTTTGATGTCCGCCAACTTCTCCAACACCGCCGTAGGCGTCAACCCTGGAGCGTGCAGCAACAGGCGCTGCTTCAGCGTCACTTGCAAGCAGTAGGCGAGAAAGGCGATCAGAATGTGCGCGTCGGCGCGATGCTCCAGTTGATGGCGGATCGGACGGATGGAGAGTTCACTCTTGAGCGACCGGAATACCGATTCGATCTGGGTCAATTGTACGTAGCGCGTCCACAGGACGCTAGGATCCCCGGCGGTAACGTTGGAGCACAGCGAGTAGTGTCCGTCACGCCATTCCGCCTCTTGGAGTTTTTTCTTATCCACACGAAACTGAAAGGTCTCGCGCGTGATTTCCTGGTCTTCCTCGGGCACTTGCAGAAGCACGAAATGGAATGAGCGGCCCGCTTGCGATTTCGCGGCGCCCAAGCGCATCAACAAATGGTCACGTGAAGGAAGACTCCGGCGCATAGCACGGAGCTTTTTGAGCAAGCGAGCCAGACGCTTGCGCCGCATGGCGGTCTCTTTGGCTCTTCCTCCTTCACGCTTGGCCAGCACATAGAGTTCGCCGTCCTGCTCAAACAGTTTCACGTCCACCGACTCTCGAACCTGCTGCCAGGGCAGATCCAGCCACTTCTTTTCATACTGCTGGATCTTGCCTTTCGCTGTTCCCACCAGATAGAAAATCCCGCGTGCCGGGTCCCGCATCTCGTGCAAAATCTCTTCCGTGGGAACGCCTCTGTCCATCACCCACATCCGTTTTGCTCTTCCGTAGATCTTCTCGATCTTGTCCAGAAACCCGCGCAGTGTGGTGCGGTCACTGGTATTGCCATCCATCACTTCATAGGCCAACGGAAAACCATCCGTGGTGATCACCAGCGCAATCACCAACTGCAAACAGTCCGTCCGTTTGTCCCGGCTGTGGCCGTACTTGGCTTTGGGGATCGAAATGTCTCTTTTATCTCCAGGGATTGCGATCCTGTTCGAGCATTCCGATTGGTTTCAGCCACTGTTTGGTGGGCTCGACCGGCGCGGCATCCCTTACGACCGCTTGCTCGCCGCCGAACTTTCCTATGATCCCCGTGCACGTACCTCTCAATATGCACTGGTCGTTGACCGCATGAGTCCCTCGGCCTATCGTTTTGGGGCGGGCTCGGCCAACTCTGGCAGTGGCTTGACAAGGGGAGAAAGCGTTGGCGCTAGTGATTGAAAAAAAGTATGACCAGGTTCGCCGGCTCATCAACATGGGCAAGGAACGCGGCTACCTGCTATACGATGAGGTGAACGACTTGCTCCCGGCCGAGGTGCAACCATCGGGGGAGATCGACAACATGTTCTCGATCTTCGAGCGCTACCACATCGACATCTACGAGGATGTGTCCAGTGCCAGGGCCGCGCGCGCTGCCGCGGAAGATGCCGAGATCACCGGTACCGAACCCAAAGAAGAAGTCACCGTCGAAGAAGGCAAACTCGACCTGACGCCGGGCACAATGGAGAAGACGAACGACCCGGTGCGCATGTACCTGTGCGAGATGGGCACGGTGCCGCTGCTGACGCGCGAGGGCGAGGTGGCCATCGCCAAGCGCTTCGAGCGCGGACAAATGCTGGTGCTCAAGACGATCTCGCGCTCCCCGATCGTTCTCCAGGCGATGCTGACGATCGGCGAGGAACTCCGGAAAGACATCCGGTCGATCAAGGAGATCGTGCTGTTCGACAACGAAAAGCTAACCGAAGAGAAGATCGAGAACAAGACCAAGCAAACCCTCAAAATCATCGACAAGATCCAGAAGCTCTACCAAGTGGCCCTCAAGCAGGCCGCCAAGCTCGAAAACACCCCGAAATCGAAGAAGCGCGCTTACCTGCGGGCCAAGCACGCGCTCGCGCGGACCCGCATCCAGATGTCGCAGCTGGTCCGCTCAATCGACTTCAACCCGATGGAGAAGAAGCGGCTGATGGACAACATCCGCCACACTGTCGAGCGGCTCCATTCGCTCGAGCGCGAGGTCGTCCGGCTCGAGCGACGGGCCGACGCCGCCAAGGGCGAGACCGCCAGCAAAGCGCGCAAGGAGCTACGCTCGCGCCGCTCGGAGTTGAAAGAGATCGGAGTCTCGAGCGAGGTCGGCTTCACCGAGTTCAAGCGCACACTGCAACAGATCGTGCGCGGCGAGGCCGAAGCCGAACAGGCGAAGAAGGAGCTGACCGAGGCCAACCTGCGCCTAGTTGTCTCCATCGCCAAGAAGTACACCAACCGCGGCCTGGAGTTCCTCGACCTGATTCAGGAAGGCAATATCGGCCTGATGAGGGGAGTCGACAAGTTCGAATGGCGCCGCGGCCTCAAGTTCTCCACCTACGCCACCTGGTGGATTCGCCAGGGCGTCACCCGCGCCATCGCTGACCAGGCGCGCACCATCCGCATCCCGGTGCACATGATCGAGGCGATCAACAAGCTGATCCGCACGACCCGGGAACTGGTGCGGGAACTCGGCCGCGAGCCCACCTCGGAAGAAATCGCCATGCGCATGTATATCCATGTCGACAGGGTGCGCAAGATCTTGAAAATCGCGCAGCAGCCCATCTCGCTCCAAACGCCGATCGGGGAGGAGGAAGATTCGCAGCTCGGCGACTTGATCGAGGACAAGGCGGTGATCTCGCCCTCGGACGCGGTCTTCAATTTGAACCTGAAGGAGCAGACCGCGTCAGTATTGAAGGCGCTCACCCCACGCGAGGAAAAGATCATCAAGATGCGCTTTGGGCTGGAGGACGGCAGCCAGCACACGCTCGCGGAAGTGGGCCAGACGTTCGCCCTCACCCGTGAACGTATCCGCCAGATCGAAGCCAAGGCCCTGCGCAAGCTGCGGGACCCCTCCACCTCGCGCAAGCTCCGCGACTTCCTCGAACTCGCCTCGCGAAATTAGCTCCAGACCGCCGCTCCGCTCGAATCTTGAATGGCGAAACTCGAATCTGAAGGAACGCGAACTCGGGGTGAACTGGGCGCGCCTCATTCTTGGTGCCGCCATCGCCCCGGCCCATCTGAGCCGAGTCTTTTATATTGCTGAGGAAACGTTGACTCGCTTTGGCGACCATCGTCACGTCCGCTCTCAACAGAGGGGTGCCAATGTCAACGCAAAGTAGAAATGTCCGGTTTTTCGCAAGATAGAAATGTCCGCTTCCATGGTCTTCTCCAAGGGTGATCTGCAGGCACATGGTATTTGGGTTTGATTTCGTTTTTGGGTCTCGCTTTTTGTTCCGCGAGTCCTGGAGGCCGTAGGCCGGAAGCACTTGCGGACTGCCGCACCGGTTCTGGACAGGGACGCAGGTGCAGATAGCGGCCGCGGTAGCGCAACCAGTGACCTCTGTCCAACCGTCGTTCGATCCAAGAAGTGATAGGTGCAGTAACCGTGACCTAGATCGTAAAACTTCCACGGTTCATTGGCGCCAAGTCCGTCTCGGACTTTTTCCTGATCGTCGGACTCCGGCCCTCTCCTCATCGGTCCATCGAGACGATTTGTGAATGACGACGCGGGATGGAAGCTGATGCATTTCCGAACTGTACTTGTCCAGTGCAAACTGCACGAGTTTGAAGGCATCTCCGGCTTTGTTCATCGAACGCTTGCACCAGACTCGTGAACATCACCGGATTCGCCGTGCCTAGCCCTCGATAGAATCTAACGCCCATGTAACAAGTACCAACAGTAAGTCCGGTCGGCCCCCAAGGGGTTCCTCCAGCCTTGAAGTACAACCCTGTATAGTTGATTGAAAAGACTTTATCCGCGAGACCTTCTGGGAGCGTCACGCGATATCGAAGATGTATGCGGCGCGAAAAACCGCAAACGCGCTCTGTGTCGTTGTCTTCGTCCGATGAGTCTGATTTTCACGGAGAATGGGCGCGAGAATCAGAACTCCCTTCTCTCCCTTTCTCACGAATCGCCCGAGCTTAGGCTTACGCATGGGTGGCTTTGGATTTCTGTGAATCAATTAGCAAGATGTTGCTCCAACTGTAGCTGGTCCAAAAACGCCAAGCCCCCGGAGTCGATTGCGTGGCCCCGGAGGCTTGGCAAAGAACAGGTTGATCAGATTGCGGCGGAAACTACCGGGCACCGTCGCATTCGTGGCCGAAGTCGAACAGGTCAAGCAGATCGCCGAGTGCCGGGCTGTTGACCGGAACATACGGATTATCGTCGCGCACCTTGGGGTTCCGGAAGTTGTCGCGGCTGCGGGTAATAGTTCGGGGCTGCAATCCCCTTACCGGATGTGGCGCCGCTTCATCCGAAGAAGTGTACGCTCCAGCGCCCGGAGCCGCATCTATTAGTCATGCCCCCACCACCCGGTTCGTTACCCGCATCCACCCAAGGCTTCCGAAAAGCCTTTTAGGCGTGTCCACAAGAACCTCCTCCCCCCCAAAAAAAGAGGGAACGGGATAACGTTCCCTCTTTGAATCGCAACAGCGTTATCAGCGGAGCTTTTTCTACTGCGAAATAACCGCAGCAACGATCACCGACTTCGTCTCCTCGTGATTCTGGGCAAGCCGGACTTCCGTGTGGCTTCTGGGCAGTTCGCGTCCGCTCGAATTACCTGCAACCCAGATCTGCTGGAGGAAATAATAGTCGCCCATTTTTTGGAAAACGAGCTTGGTAGTCTCTGAAGGTCTGGCGCTTTGGCATGCTTGAGACAGCAGCAGGCCCATGCCAATGTGTTCGGCGTTGGTAATCTGAAGGACCGCGTCGCTGTTAGTGAAGGAATAGTCGCCAGCGGGGTAGGCGGGGTCGCCAACGACGAAGTTGAATGGAATGGTGGCGGAGACTTTTGTGTGTTGGGCCTGAGCGGCCGTGGCCATCGTCAGCAGTGCAGCTAAAACCGTCAGGATAAAACGTATGTTTTTCTGTAGCGCAGCCATTCCGAAACTTTGTCCGCTTCCGGACTTCCGGGTCAGCAAAAGAACTTGTCCCGTAAACCGGCTAACGCGGAACTTGTGAAAGCTAACTTATTCGTGCAGGACGACACTGAGGAGGGAATCGTTGACTTGAATCTCGCCGTTGTATTGGATGAAGCCCAGTTTCCTGAATTTGTTCATAAAGAAATTGACCCGGGACCGTGTTGTGCCAACCATCTCCGCCAGCATCTCTTGCGATACGTTGGGAAGCGCTTTGTGAGGATGGCACGGCGTGCCATAGCGCGCGAGCAGTAGCAGGGTGCGCGCCAGGCGTTTCTCGCTGGAGTTGAAAAGCTGGTCTATGAGGTCCGCCTCCACTCGAATGTTTCGCCCAAGCATATAAGCGATGAAGCGGTCGGAGAACTCGTGCTCCTCATGGAGCGCACGAATCATCTCGTTTCTCTCAATGACCAGCACGCTGGTAGGCGAAATTGTGGTCGCGGTCACCAGGTAATTGATCTGGCCTGCAAGGCACCCTTCCCCAAGAAAATCGCCCGGTCCAAGGATTGCCACAACGGCTTCCTTACCGGTCTTATTCACCACAGTAAGCTTCGCACCGCCTTCCTGAATGTACATGACTTGCTTCGCAGCATCGCCCTGAACGAAGACGGTTTCTTTCGCTCGAAACTTGGCTACCTTTCTACCCAGACCGGCCGAGTCGAGAAACAATTTCACATCGAAAACAGGGATCTTCGGATTCACTTTTTTGAGGGAACGAGGGACCTTCGCAGATGTAGCCATAGCAGGCTCCAAAACGAATTATACCATCGCGTCGACGGCCTGGAGTTGACTTCAACAAGTCCTGAGAGTCATGAGAATACGGTAACTCCTCTGTCTACGGAGAACCTTCCTCGACGACTGAGTTCAAATTCCCCACCGACCAATAGTTCCGTTTAGACATCCCAGCCATTAAATCGGCGTGCTCTACCTGTGCCCAAAGTGGGTCCCGGTACCTGATTTCTACTTGACGTGCTAATTACTTCCGCGTATTCCTTTAACCTCGAATTACCTGAGGGGGCTGTATGTGGCCTTGCTCCTGGGCGGAGAGAAAGGTAGCTGCGGCCCCTTAATTCTCTTCTGTGACTTGACCGACCTTTCAACGCCTCGACCTGCCAAACGGTTTGACGTATTTCTTTACGACTCCGTTCATGCTTGCGGGGCTGCAATCCGCCCTTATCTGATGTGGCCCCGCTTTTTCTCCCGGACGAATTCCGAAAGCTTTCTCATCGATGTCACGCTGCTTCGCCAAGTCAAAATCCAGGCCGTGCGGCGTCCGCGTAACATACTAACACTTGACATAAGTTGCTAATGGAGTAAGTTACCGTGCATCGTCTGTTTGGTCATGGAGTCCCCCCCATGAATAAAGCCCACTGTTGCACGGACTTCGAATCTCATGCCTGATTCGAATAACACCGACGCCAATTTTCTTGTGCTCTCGCTCCGGATATTTCGAGCGCGCTTTCTCCGCGAGTTGTTTCGATTTGAATGGCTTCGATAGGGGTGTGACTGCTCCATCGACGTACTGGAAAAGCAGCTACTTCCCACTTGTCTTGGGCATTTAGAACTTTATAGCACGAGGATCATCCATCTTCTAGGTCGCGCCTCTGCGCACGCCCGGTGCTCACTACGGCGATTTCTCGTGCCGAACAACGTATACTTGCGACACGACCTCGCCTAAGGAGCCACAACCGTGCGGAACGACGAGTGGATCAAAACGCTAGAGGACGGCAGGAAGGTAAAATTCATTTACCAAGAACTGCCGGAGGATGGGGCGTTTATCACCGCGCAGATTGAACGGAACGAGGTCGTGTATTCAGTCGTATTGACTAAGGCTGGAAACCCCCTGGCGCATGACTATGTTGAGAGTCATTTCAAGGGCGAACTTTCAAAGAGGTAGTTCAACTCATTTTGGGAAGGCTAGACGCTCATGCTGAAATTGTTTTCGAACGAAAGTGCCGAGCTTCTCTCGGCGTTTCTCTGTTCCGACGGATTCGATCCGTATACTCCGCAACCTGATCGTCAATGAGCTTGATTTCTACAGCCAAGTGAATATCCTGAGGAGTCCTCGAAAAGCGCTCAAATAGTAGATTCCTGGCGGCTTTCAACTTCTCGCGTTTCCTGTGCTCATCAATTGCAGTCTTTAACACGCAGAATAACTCCTACATTCACTTCCTCTCAATGGCCGCAATGGCCGCAATGGTCGCAAACTTCCGGTCCACATGTGGTCGCGAGCGCGGAGCACCCACATGCAGTTCGCAGCGCCTTCCAGGAGGAGCACCGCAGGTCGGGCAGGTGACGGAGGATAGTTGCTTTGGCGTGAGTTCGCTCTTCTTCATTCCGACAGAATGCGTCAGCGTCCAGCCACGTGTCTGTGCAATTTTGGACAAGTCCCCAAGGAAGGGGCCTGCGATGTTGTCAACTGGTCAGGTCAGACTGTCGCAGGCCCTGGGGTGAGAAATTTACTGTAGATCTAGCCGACTGTATCCTTCTGTGGAGATCGTGTCTGTCCACAATTGAACACTTCCGAGACGCGGGGAATTCAGTCCAACTGGCGAACCAGTCCCAGTACCTGATTTTTACTCAACGCTCTATGTACTTCGGCGTACTACAAACCTTGAATTGCCCGAGGGGCGCAGCCCATTACCAACCGCCCGCAGATCGTAGCGGTCCTTCGTGGCTCACCTTCTTAGGCCACGCGAAGGACAGCCTTCACAGCATCGACCTATTCCGATGTGAATCGGTGGCGTTGCGGACGTACTGGGTGCTGGTGGTCATGGATCAATACATTCGCCGTATCATCGGATTCGGCGTTCACCGCGGCATCGTGGATGGGCTCGGATTATGTCGGATGTTCAATCGAGCGATTCGATGGCAAACGGTTCCGAAATATCTGAGTTCGGATCATGATCCGCTGTATCAATTTCATCAATGGCAGGCGAATCTTCGGGTGCTCGGCGTCGCTGAGATCAAAACTGTGCCTTACGTGCCGATGTCACATCCATTCGTCGAGCGACTTATTGGAACCATTCGTCGAGAGTACTTAGACGTCGCGCTGTTCTGGACAGCTGTAGATTTAGAATCGAAGCTATCGGAGTTCAGGGACTATTACAATTTGCATCGAAGTCACGCCGGCGACCTTGAAATCGCATCGTTGGCGTGGCCATTGTCGTGGGCTCTTTCGCACGCCAATCGCGGCTTAAGCAGGAATTCGCCACGGACAGGCGTGACTCGGTCGCGGTGTCTAGAGGTTTGCTGTCTGTTTCGGCGGTGACACCACATCAAGGTCAGATCCTTCTGCTCAAGCCCCAATGTTTGGAGCCGCTGTTTGATCGCTAGACATGCATCCACAGGTACCTCCGCTGGATTAACTGCATTTGATTAATCATGAAAAACAGTCCGAGATTCTACTTGACACGTAGAGTTAATTAACCTAATGTAGTTAAGTATATGATAGGGCCATCTGGTAAACTAAACTAGAGTGAGTTATCCGAAATTGCCCTTGGCCGAGACAACCAAGGAGGTTGCCATGTTAGGACGCAGAAAACCATCGGGAGAAGAGATCGCTAGCCGGGCTCACCAGTTGTATCTTCAACGCGACGGCGAACACGGAAAAGATGTCGAGGACTGGGTTAGGGCCGAAAAAGAGCTGAGCGAGGAACCTCTCGCGGCACCAACGAAAACGAGGGCCGCCCAAGGAGTTTGCAACTAGTCTAATTGATTTCGCTTATGAATAAATATGGTGTCTCGCATGTGGCACGAGCGAGACAACACCCGCCGCGGCCTGACGGCCCGGCTTTCTCTGACAGCCGAGACCGGACAGATCTTTCGCGAGGATGGGGCGGCCCTGCCCGCCCCATCACTTGTCCGGCGAAGGGGAAACTGCGGAGGAATGAGGTTGCCAATGGTCAGGAAAATCAAAAAGTGGGTCCCCGTTTGCGGAAATCGGTGGAAAAACGAGGTTGTCGACGGTCGCGAATATCACGGACTGGGTGTCCATTACGGCATTGCCCCCGGCGGTGACATGGAGCCTCTTCGCGAGTTACCCACTGCCGGCGGACTTTGTGGTTTGTGGGGGTGCCCTCGCGGGCGTCCTGGCCTTATTTTTCATCAAATACGAAATAGAGACTCACTATGACATCGATAACAGATCAACGCCGCGAGGCGAGCCACTGTGAAACTGCGAGCGCGGCGGTCCTGAGCGTCACTGTAAACGTAAGCGAAACGCTAATGCCTGACAGAATCAATACGGGAACCAGGATGATCGAGGAAGGCGCTCTTTTTCCAAGATCCGTGCAATCCGAAAGCGAGCCGTGGACCGCTTTTTACATGGCTGGGGAAATTATTCGAGAATTGCGGAAGGCGCAGGAAATCAAACAGATCGGTATCGCTGCGCCGAGAAGTGACATGAGCAAAGCGGCTTGAAGGACGATCAGTTACAAAGATTGAGTGCCACTGTAGACGCCGAGAAGAGCCCAAATGCCAGACACCGTCAAGCCGGGGGCCATCCTGATCAAGGAGGGCACACTCTTGCCGGAAGTCCTTCGATTCGAAAGTGAGCCCTGTACACCTGGCTGGAGATTAGTCCAAAATCTCGATGCGTACGGATTAGGTCGAAAAATCCACGGAGCGGGCTGGACCTTCTCCTGGCGGCCCGGTGAACTCGGAGCGACCGTCTTCGGTCTTGACGAACAAAAGACACTCCGCAGGGCAGTCGAGCAAATCCTGGCGAACCTGGAATCGGCGGAATTTAACTCCCTGGAAATCATGCGAGTGGTCTGGGAGGCCTCGAAACGTTTCCCCGGAGTGCTCTCTATGACTGTCTCTGCCCACTCACGCGATATCCAAAAAAGCGCGCCTCTTTTCCGGGCCAAGGACCCTCCGGTGAGGGAAACCGCATCCGCTGCCGCTTGAACCAAACCATAGTCCTGCAAGGGTAACGAGCCGCGTCAGGAAGAAATGATCGCATTGATTAAAGTGCAAAGGATTTTGAATCTTAAGGTTTCGTCGGAAGCATTCAAATGAAAATGACGCGCAGTGTAGGCATTCCTCTCGTTATGATGCTGCTTTCAGCTCCTTTAGTTCGCGGGCAGGATCTTTCGAAGCATCGAGACTTTTCGCTGGGAATGAGTTTGCCCGAACTATCAAGCCAAGTTGACCTAAGACCGCTGCAGACAAAGCTGATCCAAAAGCACCCAGCGATAATTCAAGAGTTGACGTATTGGCCGCGCGTCTCTTCTGACTATCTGCGCCAAACAGACTCGGTTTGGCAGATTTTCTTCAGCTTCTACAATGGCGAGCTCTTTAGGCTTTTGGTGACTTATGATCAGGACGCAACACATGGGTTAACTGCCGAGGACATGGTACACGCCATTTCGACAAAGTACGGAACTCCAACAAGGCTTGTTGGCGAGATCAGCTTCCCAACGAACGAACTGTATAGGACGACAGAAAAGGTCATCGCTCGTTGGGAAGATTCGCAATACTCGATAAACCTAGTCCCTTCTAGATTCCTGAGCTCTTTTGCACTTGTCATGTTTTCGAAACGGCTGGAAGCACAAGCTGAGGCTGCGATTGCCAAATCTTTGAAGATGGAGGGGGACGAGGATCCACAAAGAGAAATCGACCGCCAGAAAAAGAAAGCGGACGACCTCGAAGCGGCGCGACAGAAGAACCGCAAGATTTTTCGTCCGTAGTGCTGGTCCAGAGTCACACTCATGAATGCCCGCGCTGCGGGGTGAAAGGGGAATGTGGCGAGGCAAATTAACTATGAATGTTGGTGTCCAAACCAGAACTTTTTGCACAAAATGCTGGGCCGGAAGAGGTTGCCAAGAGACGTGCCTCTACCCGAAGAAAAGGAATGAGCATAGACTCGGAGCGGGGAGATGCTACCCGCGGGAGTTGGCAAGATGGCGTACATCATCGCTGAACCTTGCATTGGAACCAAGGACACTGCCTGCGTGGACGTGTGCCCGGTGGATTGTATCCATCCGGCGAAAGGCCGCACCTATGACGATGGCCGCCCGACGTACGACCAAGTGCCTCTGTTGTATATCGACCCCACTGAGTGCATTGACTGCGGCGCCTGTGTACCGGTCTGCCCAGTGACGGCAATTTTCGCGCTGGATGATCTTCCAGAGAAGTGGCACGCGTACATCGAGATCAACAAGAATTACGTTGACAGCGGTAAGTTCCAGCCCGACAAGTATCAGAATGTGAGTAGCTGACGGCCGACTTGGTACAAAACCTGGCACGTATGAGTACGCTGCACGAAATCATTTATGAAAACGTTCGGGAAGGCGAATTGTACGAAAAGCTCGACCGCAACTGGGTGCGGTGTTTTGCTTGTGGGCACTGTTGCAAGATCCCAGATGGCAAGCCTGGGGTTTGCAAGGTTCGCTACAACCTGGGGGGAACCCTGTTTGTGCCCTGGGGGTATGTCGGCGGTGTCCAATGCGACCCCGTCGAGAAAAAACCGTTCTTCCATGCTCATCCAGGGGCACTTGCTTATAGCTTCGGAATGCTCGGCTGTGATCTACACTGCGGCTACTGCCAGAATTGGGTGACCTCGCAAGCCCTTCGCGATCCCGCGGCCGCTGTCGGGCCGATGCGCGTCACCCCCGCAGAACTTGTTACTGACGCCCTTCGCCAGAGAGGCAGGGTCATCGTCAGCACGTATAACGAGCCGCTGATCACCAGTGAATGGGCGATGACTGTCTTTAAGGAAGCGCGCGCGACCGGATTGGTGACTGGATTTGTTTCCAACGGAAACGGCACCCCGCAGGTCCTCGAGTATCTGCGGCCGTGGGTGGAACTTTACAAGGTGGACCTGAAGAGTTTCGATGACCGCCACTATCGGCAACTCGGCGGGCGCTTACAGCCCATCCTGGATACCATTCGACGGTTGCACGAGATGAGATTCTGGCTGGAAATCGTCACGCTGGTGATTCCTGGGTTCAACGACTCCGATGACGAATTGACTCGCCTGGCCGAGTTCCTGGCGGGCGTGTCGCTGGACATTCCTTGGCATGTAACGGCCTTTCACAAAGACTACAAAATGACTGATCCAGAGAACACCAGCGCAGAAACTCTGATACATGCGGCGGAGATTGGAAAGAAAACCGGACTCCGCTACGTTTATGCAGGAAATCTGCCGGGCCGGGTGGGCGATCTGGAAAACACGCGCTGCCCCAATTGCAAGACTCTGCTGATCGAGCGCTTTGGCTATCTGATTCTCGGCTACCACCTGACGCCGAACGGTTGTTGCCCATCCTGCGGCAGCAGCATCCCTGGGAAATGGGCGCCCGCGTTTCAGGGCCAGATCACCTCGCGCCCCTTTGCGCCGCGCACGCGTACCACCTCAGATTTGCTCGTGCTGAACTCCTGACAAGCCACGCCATTTCTTGGCTCTTGTGGCGAGGACACATGTAGCGCGCGCTCTGCACGGAATCCTCATCGGACGGCGAGAAGGAGAGGACGGTTACTTCAAGCCCTGGACGGGGGTCTCCAGTCTTTCCCGAACTGCGAAGCATCCTGATCAAGACGACTGCCGTTGTGGATGTCATTCGGCGCATGCGGAAACCTTTTGTAGCCAGGATTGTCAGTGCCTTTCTTTACGGCTCGATCGTAAGACCGAAGATCACGAGAAGAGCGATGTAAACCTGACGATTGTGGGTGGCGGCCCTGCCAGAAAACCATCTCCACACCGGGATCCGCGGGCTGGGAATTCAATGGATTTCGCACTTGGCCAGGCACTTCTCCTTGGATGGAGCCCCGAGCCGAGTTTTACAAACACATCCGAGCATTCCCCGGTGTCACAACGGGGAACGTACCCTGACACCTCTTTGCAATAACGTGAGGTACCCGATGATCGCTTTCAAGCAGGCTGGACTCGCTGTTGGTGAATTTAGACTCAGAGCGAAAGATCTACGGCCGGTACTTATTGTCATACTCGCCGGGGACATCATCTTGCGGAACGAAGAAGGGCAGGCGTTCGAGGCTGGGATCATCAGCGGCGTGGAAGATGCTCCGGATGCGGACAAGTCCGAAGTGACCGCGCATGAGGAGCAGCTCCGCTGCGCTCTCCGAATCCACGTTCTCAAGGATGGAAATGTCCTGAAGGTCTCCAGCTCCCACACCGGCGCGCGTTCCCAGGCCTTGTGGCTCCCGTGAAACGGTCTCGACGCTTTGGCTCTTTCTTCGCACAGCCAACGTTGCGCGGCCTGACTTCTTTTTGCGCGAAACCTTGTTATTCCCAGGCTTGCTTTTTGCGGCTTCGCCTTTTGCCGTTCGGGTTTTTCCCACAGTGAGCCTTGTTTTCCGCGTAAAATTCCTGGAAGCTTTCGGCTTTTGCTTCTTCTGGTTCTTTTTCCGATTCGTTTTCTTTATGCTCATCATCGCAGTCTACCACCGGCACGCCCATAATAGGTTCGTCGTACACCCTCAATTCACAGGCACCCATGTCGGTCCATTCAGGGAGAACGATCGTAAAATCATCGCCTCGTTGCGGCACTTCAACTCTCCTCGCCGTCGGCTCAGAATCTTCAGGATCTAAAGTCTACGACCAAGTCCGCTGGCAAGAATTATTCAGGTGTCGTTAGCGCTCATTTTGTCCCGAATTCTTCATCGACGATCGACTCTCCGCACGAAAATGGAGTGGGTCCCTGAGGCTTTGCAATTCTCGGTAATAATAAACTGAAGTAGGACGTTTTCCGTTGAACCTTAAATTCCTGAGCAGCTCCATTTCTTCCTTGGTGGCCGTCCCGCTGAGCGAACTATCATTAAGGAATTCTTCGAACCCGGGCTCTACCTTCGGTTGGCCAGGTCCCGTTTCAACAAACTCAAATCTCCTAGGATCCCCCGAGGCCATCCTCCGGTTTAAAACAATCTCCATACCAAAGCTCGTTAGATCGACGTCCCAAGATTCAATCACTGGATCCAAGAAGGAAACACAGTTTTCATGCGACAAGCTGAAGACATCCGTACCAAGGAACTCAAGGAGGGTGACCCGCATTTGTTCATAGCTTTGGCCGGCGAGTCGAGCCACCAAGTGGAGCCAGTTCTCACTGTTCAATTCCTCTTTGGCGACCTTCTTGATCACGTCTAAAAGCTTTTGTGTAACGAGACGTTCCAGCTCGCCGAAGGGCTGTTTTTCAAAAATGAGGCGTATTTGTTTTTCTTTAGCTGGTGCGCACTTACGGAGAATCAACTCTCGAACTTCTTTAAACAAGGGCTTGGGTGGGTCCGCCAGGTTTCTCTTCAATTCTTCCTTGCGCTGGTGCTCAGCCAGCTTCGCAAGCTTGCCGCTCGGCAGTTTCAAGAATTTCCCCATCTTGTCGTAAATGTCTGTTCGGCCAGGCGCGGGAGGCAATTTCTTGCGAGTTAGAAGCTGCGAAATGTAGGACTCTGTAACTTCGGCTGCGGCAGCCAGATCCCTTTGCTCTAGTTCCAATTTTTCTAGCCGCTGCTTGATCACTAGGCAGAGATCCACGCGTACCTCCGCTGGGTTAACTATATTTGATTAATCAAGCAAATTATCTCAGATTCTACTTGACACGTCAAGTTAATTAACCTAGCGTGGTTAAGAGACTGAAGGAGACTTCAGAATATCTAAACCAACAGTGGTTATCTGAATCGCCTCCTCTAGGCTAGCGTAGGCATCGAGAAACAAGGAGAGTGTGATGTTTGCACGCAGAGTTTACATGCATCTGAAGCCCAATAGTGTTGCGGAGTTTACCCAGCGGCTGGAGAAGGACATCCTCCCCCTGCTGCGGAAACAGAAAGGATTCCAGGACGAAATCACGTTCGTTGGCCAGGGCGGCGCGGAAGCGTTCGCGATCAGTTTGTGGGACAAACCGGAGAATGCCGAGGCTTACAACCGCGGAACTTACCCGGAAGTGACGAAGTTCCTCGACAGGGTAGTTGAGGGAGCTCCTCAGGTTGAAACCTATGACGTCGCTAACTCGACGTTCCACAAGATCGCCGCTGCCGTAGCAGTCTGAAGACGGCAGGTCGCTTCGTGCGGAGGGGGCAGGGTAAGTCCGCCCCCTCAAGTTGTCCTGCAAAACGGAAACGCAAGAGCACGCGAGGTTTCCAATGCTTACGAAAATCAGGGAACGGGCCGCGGATGCGCTGTTACGGCGGGAGTTCCTGTGCGGGGACGGAGACTTCCGCACCTTAGCTGAAGCTATTGCATGCGCGATATTCATTAGTCAAGGCAAGCGGCTGCACTATGTAAATCATGCCGCGGAGACTATCACCGGATATGCACGAGAAGAGCTTTTGTCCATGAATTTCTGGGATCTAGTTCATCCTGATTGTCGAGAACTGGTGTTAAACCGAGGGGACGCGCGACATGGGGGCGCCCGCCAGAATGAGGTCAAGATTCTAACGAAGAGTGGCCATCAGCGATGGCTCGATATCAGTACAACGATGATTGAATTTGGTGGAACGCTGGCCAGTCTGGTTTCTGCATTCGACCTTACAGAGCGCAAACACGCAGAAGAGGAGGTACAACTTCTCGCCGTAACTGACCCACTTACTGGTTTAGGTAACTACCGTCGGCTCGTTGAAACGCTCGACGCAGAGGTCAAACGCACCGGACGCACGGGACGACCGTTTGCCGTGCTAGTGCTCGACCTGGATCAGTTGAAGAAGATCAACGACCGCTACGGCCACTTGATCGGCAGCCAGGCGCTGTGCCGCCTCGCCGATGTCCTCCGCGTTTATTGTCGGTCAATCGATACGGCCGCGCGATACGGTGGCGATGAGTTTGTCGTCATCCTGCCCGAGACAACGGCCGCGGCCGCAAGGGTTGTCGCATCACGTATTCATAGCCGACTAGCCACGGATAGTCTAAAGCCACGGCTTTCAGCGAGCATTGGCGTGGCTGTCTATCCCCACGACGGCGAAACGATGGAAGCCCTGCTTCGCACAGCAGACCGCGAGTTGTATGGGATGAAAAGCCCGTATGGGGAAGAACCCACACCGTTAGTTTGTAGCTTTGTGAGTTCACCGGGCAGGCTGGTTCACAAGAAGACTTCATCGAAAAAGAGGGATCAAGCAAACGACTCGCCGGAAGGTGAGTCGTGGATTAATTAAGAGGAGAAATGGATGTACTTTCTATCGTGGATCATCGTTGGGTCGGTTGCCGGCTGGTCAGTCGGAAAGATTCTCAAGGGTAATGGCTACGGTCCGTTGATGGACATCGTGATAGGCATTGGCGGAGCCGTGGGGGGCGGATTCCTCATCCGCTCAGCAGGCTTTTCCGGCTATCGGGGAACGATTTACACAACCCTAGTCGCAATAATTGGTGCCGTACTTCTGACGCGGCTCGTAGGTTCGTGAACGGCAGAAGGCTTTACGCGCGGCAGCTCTAACGCCCTGTAGGCAGGGAGAACACAAATGTCAGCCAACAAAATATCTGGAACTATCCTCATCCGAGAGAATACGCTTTTATCAGCAGGCTTGGCGGTCGAGACTGAAATTTTCTTGCCTGGCTGGAGAGTTGTCAAGAATCTCGACGGGTACGGACTTGGCAAGAAAATCGAGGAAGCGAAGTGGTATTTCTTCTATTTGGTTGGCGAGACCAGAGCAATTGCCCTTGGTCGCGAGGAGTTGGGAACCCTGCGCAGGGCAGTCAAGCAGATCCTGGCGAAACAGGCGGGGCAGAAGTTTAACTCCCTGGAGATTACGAAAGTGGCTTCGAAACGGTTTCTCGGCATTCCCTTCATAAGTGTTACAGCCCATTTTCGCCATATCAACAAGGGATTTGCCTGGTCCCTGCAGAGGATTCCGTCTTGAGAATGCCAGAATCCGGGTCGAGTGGCGGCGCGAAAGAACGTCACGGAGCACCGGCCAGAAAGCAATACGCGGCTCTGTTTTCAAGTCTTTAGGAATTTCGTGGGAGATATGAAAATGAAAGCGATACGCAATTCGATTCTTTGCCTTAGTGGCTTGCTGCTTATGGCCCCAATCCTCCGCGCGCAGGATCTATCCAAGTATCGGGGTTTTTCACTTGGAACCAGCCTCGCTAGCGTTTTGAAACTTAGCGATCAGAAATTGGAAGAGGTGAAGACGATTCATGCCCGACCAATGCTGATTCAGGAACTTACCTGGTGGCCACCGAGCTCTCCCGTGGCTTCTTCCCGGCCTGAAAGCGTCGAACAAATTCTCTTCTCTTTCTCGAATGGCGAACTCTACAAAATCTCCGTGACTTACGATCAGAGTTCTACGGAAGGGCTTACCGCGCCGGATATGGTGAAGTCCATTTCGGCGAAATACGGCCCGGCAACGAGTGTCGAGTCGGAAATCGATCCCGCCATGAACGCGCTATATAACATGAAGCAAAATTCTGTCGCGTCGTGGGAAGATTCCCAATATTCCTTGAATCTTGTCCCTTCTTCCTACACCGATCGTTTTGGGATCGTGATTTACTCCAAGCGAGTCAACGCAGAGGCTGAAGTTGCCATTGGGGAAGCTGTGAAACTGGAAGAACAAGAAGGTCCAAAGCGGGAAGCCGAGCGCCAGAAAAAGGAAGCCGATGACCTCGAAGCCTTGCGGCAGAAAAACCAGAAAACGTTTCACCCGTAGTGTCGGCCTGTGGTCACAAAGGGTTGATTGCTCGAGCTTTTGGAAAAGATGGAATGGAGGTCAAAGTAATGACAGTGAATATCACTCCTCTGCATGATCGCGTTCTCGTACGCAGGCTGGAAGAGAAAGAAACCGCGAAGGGCGGGATCATTATCCCCGATACGGCTAAGGAGAGGCCCCAAGAGGGCGAAGTAATGGCCGTTGGTGCCGGCAAGATGGAAAAGGGCCAGCGCATTCCACTCGACGTGAAGGTAGGTGACCGAATCTTGATCGGCAAGTACACCGGCAATGACATCAAGATCGAAGATCAGGAGTACTTGATCCTCCGCGAGGAAGAAATCCTGGCGAAGGTTAGCGGAATCGCGAAAACGGCATCCGGCAGGAAGTAATAGCTCCTATCCGAAAGTCTTGGACGGAGTGGAAAGTTCGATCACTCGGGAGGGTGAAGTCTCATGTCCAAACAAATTGTAACTGGTGAGAATTCACGTCAGGCGATTTTGCGTGGCGTCAACATTCTGGCTGATGCGGTAAAGATAACGCTCGGCCCGAAAGGGCGTAATGCGGTGATCGAGAAGAAGTTCGGGGCACCTATCATCACAAAAGACGGCGTGACGGTGGCAAAGGAGATCGAGCTGCAGGACCCGCTCGAAAACATGGGCGCACAGATGGTGCGCGAGGTCGCGTCCAAGACCTCGGATGTGGCTGGCGACGGCACCACCACCGCGACCGTGCTGGCCCAAGCAATCTTCCGTGAGGGTGTACGGACGGTTGCTGCAGGCGCGAACCCAATGGCGCTCAAGCGCGGCATTGATAAGGCCGTGGAAGTCGCCGTGGAACAGATCAAGAGGCTCTCCCGCGAAGTGAAGGGCGACATGATCGCCCAGGTGGGCACAATCAGTGCCAACACCGACAAGCAGGTTGGCAGCATCATCGCCGAGGCCATGAAGAAGGTCGGCAAGGACGGCGTTATCACCGTCGAGGAATCGAAGACAATGGAGACGACGCTCGAAGTCGTCGAAGGCATGCAGTTCGACCGCGGCTACCTCTCGCCCTATTTCGTCACTGATCCGGAGCGCATGGAGTGCGTCCTTGAAGATGTCCGCATTCTGATCAACGAAAAGAAGATCAGCTCGATGAAGGACCTGCTGCCTCTGCTCGAGCAGACGGCCAAGATGAGTAAACCGCTGCTGATCATTTCGGAGGACATCGAAGGCGAAGCCCTGGCAACTTTGGTTGTGAATAAACTCCGCGGTACCCTGCAGTGCGCGGCGGTGAAAGCCCCAGGCTTCGGCGATCGCCGCAAGGCCATGCTCGAGGACATTGCTGTTCTCACCGGTGGGAAGGCCATCACCGAGGACCTCGGCATCAAGCTCGAGAACGTGAAAATCGAAGAGCTGGGCAGCGCCAAAAAGGTAACCATAGACAAGGACAACACCACGATCGTCGCGGGCGCTGGCAAGACCAGCGAGGTCGAAGGCCGCATCAAGCAACTCCGAATACAGATCGAAGAGACTACCTCGGACTACGATAAGGAAAAGCTTCAAGAGCGTCTGGCCAAACTCGTCGGCGGCGTGGCGATCATCAAAGTGGGTGCGGCAACCGAGACCGAATTGAAAGAGAAAAAGGCTCGCGTCGAGGACGCCATGCACGCCACTCGTGCAGCAGTTGAGGAAGGCATTGTCTCGGGCGGGGGCACTGCCCTTCTGCGCTGCTTGCCAGCCCTGGAGAAGCTCAAGCTCCACGACGATGAAGCCATCGGGGTGAACATCGTAAAGCGAGCGCTCGAAGAACCCTTGCGCCAGATCGCCCAAAACGCCGGGCACGAAGGCGCGCTGATTATAGGACGCGTGCGCGAATCGAAGGAGGAGAACTTCGGCTTCAATGCGGAAACCGGTGAGTTCGGCGACATGGTCAAGGCCGGTGTGATTGATCCAGCGAAGGTCACCCGCCTCGCACTCCAGAACGCCGCGTCCATCGTCTCGTTAATGCTTACCACGGAAGTCCTGATCGCCGACCTGAAGGGAGAAGAAAAGGTGGCAGCGGCTGGCGGAGGCTATGGCGGAGGTATGGGAGGATCGTACTAAACGCTAATCTAATTTGCACCGATTGCGAACGGAGCCGCGACCACCGTGTTAGAGATATCGACCGAAGATGGTTGCCCGGATGGATACAGGCCTGTTTTGACCCTGAGCTTATCCTTGGTGGAGGAATTTTCAGTGCTGGGCGAGGTGCCAGTCAGATGCGATTCCAAGTACGTTTCCCAAAATGGCCCCGAGGAACGATGTAGCTAGTGCGCTCGTACGGGCGTAAAATTGTATTTTGGAAATTAGTGATACTCGTGGGTTTATAGACCGCTGTCGATACCGAAAACCTCGTCCGATCTGAAAACACAGAGGTTCCGATCATTCGTGAGATCATGGTGGCTACCACGATGAGCTCTCTTTTCGTCGCCTTTTTCACTTTTGCTAGCCTCCAGTTTTCGAACCCGTGCTGCCCTGCAGGCGGAGATCCTCGCGCTTCGTCACCAACTTGCGGTTTTTCAAAAGACCGCGCCGCGTCGCTTGCGCCTCCACCGTTGCGACCGGCTCTTGTGGGTTGTGTTGTACCGATTCTGGTCCGGTTGGCGGCGATGCCCCCAGATGGTTCAGCCCGACACGGTCCTCCGTTGGCACCGCAGAGCTTTCGCCTGGCATTGGACCAGGAAATCGCGCCGCCTTACCGGAAGGCCAGAAGTTGCGGCCAACATTCGTGATCTAATTCGGCGCATGCGCCAAGCCAACCCCTTGGTGGGGTGCACCCCGCATTCACGGAGAACTGCTCAAATTGGGGATTGCCGTGGCGCAATCCACGGTGGCCAGATATTTGCCTCGGTCCCGCAAACCGCCTCCGCAGACTTGGCGAACCTTCCTGAAAAATCATCTGGCGCAGACCGCGGCCATCGATTTTTTCACTGTGCCGACGGCGACCTTCCGGGTCCTGTTCGTCTTCGTCGTGCTAGCGCATGAGCGACGCCGCGTGCTGCACTTCGGGGTGACGGAACACCCCACAGAGGAGTGGAGCAGGCAGCAGATGCGGGAAGCGTTTCCCTGGGACGAAGCGCCGCGATATGTGCTGCGCGATCGAGATGCCATCTACGGAACAGACTTCTCCGCCATGACCCGCGATATGGGAATGGAGGAAGTGCTTACTGCGCCGCGATCCCCCTGGCAAAATCCCTTTGCGGAGCGGCTGGTGGGGTCCATCCGACGCGAGTGCCTGGACCACGTTATCGTGTGGAATGAGAGATCTTTGCGGCGAACGCTGCACAGCTATTTTGCCTACTATCAGCGGTCACGTACGCATTTAGCCTTGGGCAAAGACGCCCCGGAGCCCCGGGCAGTGGAACCGCCGGGACAGGGGCGCGTGGTAGCGATTCCTCAGGTCGGGGGATTACACCACCGATATCAGCGACGCGCCGCTTAGCCGGAGCAAGCCGGTTGCCTCGACGTTTGCCATCCTGAGCGGAAATGCCGCTTCTCCTTGATCTACGCGACCAAACTTTTGCTGATCAAAGCCGGATTCTTTCGCGACACGAACTCCCTGCACTTGGATGCACTCGACGACTGGACGAGGCAGAGACCGCCAGTCTTTAGACTCCGATGTGCTTGTCAACAAGGAAAGTGCATCGACGAGATCTGCGATTACCGTGCCACAAGGATGCTGGGTGAGATACGGACGGAATTCTCGGTATGCACAGGCTCAGCGCAAAATCGTCAGGGGATTCAGAAAGAGGGCTGCCTTCCCCGGATCATCATTGATCCTCGCGGTGACTGAAACCATGTTGTGTCCGTCCACAACATAAATGGAAGAGATAGTCGTTCCAGTAGACAACCTTTTTTTGGGGCCTTGGTACTCTGATACTCAAGAGCTATTTTATGGTGAAGTTAGTTCTTTTCCCCGGTGCCTCCCAGCAGCAATCGGGGGTGGAACGCGATCCAGCAGGCCCGTAAAGGCCTGTTCGGCTCGGATGAGCCGAGCAGGTGAAGGTATGCACGGCTACGGCACAGACTCTGTTGAAAGGAGGATCGTTCCTCTTTTGCTCGCGTCTGTGGCGATTGTTTTGGCGTGGGTGTCGTCCAGGATTCTGGCGGAAACGCACCTCTCCGTGCCGTGGTGGCTGGACGCTCCCTCCAGCTTGGCTTTCTACGGCGCGCTGTACGCCCTCTTCGACACGTATCTTTGGCGGAACGGCCTCCTGTCCAAATTGGGACTAGTTAGAATCCCGAATCTCACGGGACGCTGGAATGGTTACCTTATCTCCTCTTTTGACGGCCACACGAAGCACCACCACTTGGTAATCAATATCTTCCAGAGTTGGACGCATATCGCCGTATTCCTCACCACAGCCACATCAATGTCACGCAGTTGTGCGGCGGTAATTCAAGTCGACGACCCGGAAGGCGTCGCGTTGATCTACCAGTATCAGAATCAGCCACTAGCAGACGCGATGAAAACGATGCACATGCACTACGGTACTGCGATGTTGAGAGTCTCTAACGGGGGTTGGTTGGTCGGAGAGTATTATGCTGGGCGTGACCGGCGGACCTTCGGCCGGATTTACTGCCGTAGACACTTGCGCAGCCCGCAGACGGACGCAGAATCCGTCTTTACCGTGAGCGGAGGCAAAGCCGTCGCATCGAGGCGCGGGATCATGGACATTTTAATTGGACCGTAAAACTTGCCGACCACTGCGCGGCTGCAAGCGCAGGGTGAGGGGCTGATATGAGTTCGTGAACGCATTCGGCCAGGTAAATTGGAATTTACGTCGGGCAGCTCGTCGCTACAAATTAGAACTTCAGGTCGAAATCAGGCTCGAGTCCGACCCGAAGGAGTTGGGGCCAATCTTGGGAAGGACACGTGATGTTTCGATTCGTGGTTTTTACTTCAGGATCGGCCGGGGGGTCGGTGTAGGAATGAAAATCGGATTTTCGATTATGCCTCCCTGGGAGGGTACGCAAACTACTCATGCGTTCATAAATGGGTGGGCTAGAGTGGTGCGCGTCGAAGAGATTTTGGAGAGCAGCGTCGATCACGTGGGCGTCGCTGCTGTGATGGAAGGATACAAGTTCGGCCAAGCGGAATCGCCGGTGTGTTGAGCGGATGTGGTGCATGTGGAATGCCCAAGTTGCCTTTTCGAATTCGCCAAGACAGGCGACAAGCTGTGAGGCTGGGATTTCGCTGGAATGGTGCTGGCGGGTCGCGTGACGAGAGTGGAAGAGATCAAGGCGCGGTGACACCGCCGGGGTTTGTCTACCTAAATTTGACTCCGAAAATGCGAAGAACGCGGAGGTAATTTTCTACTGATTGACCGAAACAATAGCAGGGCCTTGCCTCTGCTTGTACTCACTACTTTAGGTCAGCGCGTTAGTCGGTAACGGTTTTCTATTTCACGCTGTTTGCACGCGGGCAAGTCTCCCCTTCACTCCAGTCGCATCGAAGTAAACCCAGTCCTCTACGACCTTGCCACCTTCCATACGAAGAATATTCACGCCCTCGAAGACAAAAGGTGCGTTGTCCCGTTTACCCGTGGTCTTAAACCGGTAAGCTATTTTGTCGTCCTGCTCGATGGTATCCGTGGCCTCAGTGTGGAAGTCAAGCAGCATGTTCCGATAGCCCCTCACGGCTTGCTTATATTCTTCTCTCCCCGTAGTTTTGCCCCCCATCTCGGGTTGGTGGCGGACGAAGTCCGGAGAGAGCACATTATCAATGTCCTCCAGCTTGCCCGTGTTCCAGCAATCGATCAAACGTGCAACGAGGTCGGTGTTCGTCATATTACCCTCCGAAGAAAAACTTCGCGGCCTGGTGGCGCGAGGGTAACACGATGCGCCCATGCCCGAAAGGGATCCAGGGCGCCTGTCCCGTTGCTCGCCGTGCTCACCCTGGCATAGATGACAACTCTCATTCCTCACTCCCGTTGAAAAGCATCTGCGCCGCGTCTAATCTTCGGCTGAGGGCGCAAGGGTCTGCCAAATGGGTTTTCGGAACCCTCGGTTTCTGTCGAATTGCGGACAGCCAGTAATTCGTCTTTGCCGCCGAAGGTTTGAGGAGCGACCCGGTGCTCGCATGGTAGTACACTTGGAGCGAAAATTCTGCACCAGGGGCAGGCGATAGAAGGAACCGTGGAAGTGGTTGTGACCGCCTGTTCGTCCTAAATTTCCTCATCTGGCCTTGTAGGGGATTGCGAATTCGGTGGAGCGAACAAGCGCTTTGCGCCATACGTGAACGCTGAAGGAGAACTTCAATGAGGAAACAAGGAGCCAGTTTGGTAGCTGTTTTGATTTTCGTTAGTGCAGCCGTTATTGGTTCGTGTGCGAAGCCCTACCACGAGGCGAATGAGCGGTACGTGTTTGTGGCCACAAATACTGGTCTGCCTTACTGGCAGGAAGTGCGAGAGGGATTTATGGACTCGGCTAAAGCGCTGGGAGTACGAGGAGAACTGATTGGTCCGACGGGATATTCTCCGAACGCCGAACTGGTGACCTTCCGCCAAGTTGTGGAACAAAAGCCTGCGGGCATCTGTCTCTCCGCAGCACGACCCGATATATTCCAATCGGAGATTGACAAGGCAGTGGCCCAGGGCATTCCGGTTATCTGCGTTGATGCGGATGTTCCGGATTCGAAGCGCGTGATGTTTGTCGGAACTGACAACTTCAAGGCCGGCCGAGAGACCTTAAGGAAGATGGCGGCGCTCGTTCAGAACAAAGGGAATATTGTGGTCATCACAATTCCGGGGCAGGGTAATCTCGATGATCGACTGGCGGGCGCGGTGGACACCTTGCGTAACTTTCCCGGGATCAAGATCACAGAAATTTTGGACGACAAAGGCGATGCGAAAAATGCGTCTGATCTGGTCGGTGAACTAATACAAAAGAAAGAGAAAGTAGATGGCATCATTTGCTTCGAGGCGACAGGGGGGTCTGGCGCCGCCGAGACGTTGCACCGCTTGAATATGGAAGGCAAGCTACAAATTGTAGCTTTTGACGATGATCCGGAGACCATTGATTGGATCGATCGCGGAGCAATTGCAGCTACGATCGCACAAAAGCCCTATGTAATGAGCTACTACGGATTAAAATTTCTCGACGATCTTCATCACAACGCAATACATAAATTCAAGGACTGGCGCATCGCTCTGACGCCACCCACGCCTACCTTCGTGGATACTGGCACGTTGGTATTGGACAAGAGCAATATCAAGGCGTATCGCGAAGCACTTGCCGCTCCCTCCGGCCAACCGTAGAGTGTTTCGCGCGCGTTACCGTGGTCGATCTCAGAGTGACGCTTCAGGTTTGGGAGTGGCGGCGGTATCCTTCTTCGCGAACGAGCGCACGTAATTCACCAGCTTCCACGCCATCTCGCTGGAAACTCGGTCGCCTTCTCCGGTCATTTTGCCTTTCCCTTTTTCAATGAGGTCGAAGATCTCGCCATCAGGCATGGCCGAGAGTGTAGCTGCATTGCGCCAATCGTTCATTTTCAACCCCATGGACGCGGCGAGATCGCCTTTGCCGTCGCCGTCGGCGCCGTGGCACATGGCGCAATCGTAGCCAAAGAATTTCTTGGCCTCCGCTAAATTCTCCGGCGTTGGTTTAACCGGATTTTTGCGGTCCGTAGCAGCCGACTGCGTTTCTTTTAGATTGTCCTGAGGCTTCGGCTGGAAAGAGTTCTGCTGCCAGGCTAGGCACAGAAATGGCACAAGCAGAAACCCTCCCAAGGCTGGGAATGAGAGTTTCATAACGTCTCCTTGCGGGAGCGGCAAGGCCTGCCTACGGAGGAGTCACTGGGGAGCGAGGTCGCTGCTCTCTTGAAGCGAATTGTACACCTGCGAGGCGGGCAAAAACGCAGAATATGTCCATTGAACGAGCGTGCCGGGTCGAGAGCATCCGATAAACGCGATCGACAACGATTCTCGACCGAAAGACCACTGCATCATTGGGTTCAAAAAACCTTTTCCCAACGATTCATCGCCAATGTGCACCTCCGTGCCGATAACGGTCCTGTAGATACTACTCTTTCTTAAGTTGCTTCTCGTGGATCAGCACCGTCTCATCGTGCCCATAATCCACTTGCAAGCGAACCGATGGATGGCCCTCAATGACGGCCCGGATCTTCGCTTCTACTATGCGTCCATCATCCAACATAACGATGAGCGGGTTGCCGACTTTGTATTCTTTAGCCACGCTTTGGGTATCGTCTTCGCCACTCTTTGCGCGCTTCATCCAACTGGGATTTGACTGGATCGCCCGTTCCACTCACGAGAATGCCGCACAACTTCCTAGCATATTTGCCAAACTGGATTAACGCTTCGTCCGACATAGCCCGCAGACGTTCACGCAGTCTGCGCAGATGCATTTCTTCCGATTCAAAACCAACCATTGTGCCCTCTCTGGTAGAGGAGGCATTTGTAAGAGGAATAGGACGGGGGCACAGCCGGTAAGGGCAGCATCCAGCCCCGAGGAGATATCAGATGGACTCAATCAATACGCCGATGTGTTCAGCGGGTCAAGGGACATGTCTCGAAAACGGTGCCACGGCTCCTCTCCCGAAGACGGCACGCAGCCCCGAAGCAGTGAACGACAGGTCCAATCAGTGGGCTTATTCCGGCTGGCCACAATTGCGGCCAGAAAAAGAAATTCTCCCCTGTTGTTCGCCAAATCGTTGTGCCCTACATTAAAGGATTTCTTCCTACCTGGCGGAAGCTCTTCGGTTTGGAATTGCAGGCTGATTCGTCGACCGGCGAAGGATGCTCGCAGAAAACGTGTGCCTTGGCCGGATTTCAAGAAAATGCGTTTTGTCTTAAGAAGATTAGCTCTTGAGTCTACGCTGCCACCGCATAACGATGGTGCAGCCCGCCGAGTCGCGGAAAGGATTGAATCTTGTTTTCACGCTCAGAGCGAATTTCTGCAGGCCGACCTGTTGGCGTGTCCTTTGCGAGCCCAAGATGCGTCCGGTCCTCATGATAGTAGAGCAGGAAGGAAGACATCAGCCGTTTGAGATGCTGCTCATTCAGGATGATCACGTGGTCCAGCAAGTCGCGTCGGCAACTTCCCACCCAGCGCTCAGCAACACCGTTCTGCCACGGACTGCGAAAGGCCGTTCGAGTTGGCTCGCGTCCCATGTCCCTCACAGCCGAAACCACCTCGGCGCACTTGGAGTCGCGGTCGAATAGCAAGAATCTGTGCGGCTGTTTGTAGGCCCAGGCTTCGCGCAATTGCTGCAAAACCCAAAGAGCATGGGGATTTCGCGTCACATTGAAATGTATGATCCTACGCCGGTCGTGCCCGATGACGAAAAAGCAATACAGAACACCGAACGTGAGTGTTGGGACGGTGAAGAAATCCATCGCCGCAATGGCCTCGCGATGGTTTCTGAGGAACGTCAGCCATCGCTTCAGGGGATCTGGATCTCTCGGGGCTCGACGGATCCATCGCGAGACACTCCTTTCCGAGACATCGAAACCCAGCTTGAGCAGTTCGCCGTGAATGCGTGGCGCTCCCCAGGTCGGATTCTCGGCAACCATACGGAAGATCAAGGCGCGGACCTCTTTGCTGACACGCTTCCGTCCTCCGACTTTTCTGACTCTGGAGACCCAGATCCAGTACAAACGAAACCCTGCCCGATGCCAGTTCACTACGGTTCGAGGAGTGACCAGAATGAGAGGCTTCCTCCACCCGGACCAGAACGTTTTCAAGGCAACCCAGAACAGCTTGTGCAGGGCGGTCAATCGACGGCGAGGTCGTTGCGCGTGGAGAGCCAGCAATTGCCGACGGAGAGCCAGGTTTTCGAGTACGAGGTCTTCCCGGGAACGGAAGGTGCTGACCATCCAACCGAGGAAATGTCGAAGCGAGGCGATCATAGCAAGAATCTTATCGGAACTGTCCAAATTCAGCTTTGCGCGCTTTGCGCCAAGTCATTCATTTTGCAGGTGTACGATGCTTTGGCGAAGCACAGGCATAACCGACCTTCCGCAGACAAGATGTCGATGACCCGGCGCTAATCAGAAAACCGGATCGTTGTGAATCGCGCTTTGGAAAACCCAATCACCGAAGATTAAGAGAGGACTTTAAGAGTTGGTACCTCTGCCTCGAACTTCAAGTGGCTCTGATCGGGGCGGCCTTCCGCACTTCGGTCGGAACTCTCAGGCAGGTCGCCGTTATCGGCCCGCAGGTGCTTTAGGAAGTTCGGCCGCAGCGAGGCAATCAGTTCCCGGCGACTCTTGGGCGCGAGCGGCTTACCGACATGAATTTTGCCGATGCTTCGAAGGATTCTTTCCGGTGCCACACCTGCAAACATCATAAGCGGCCAAGTGAAATTGGGGCCGTTCAATTTGCGGAGCCGGTAGAGCCACATGAACAAAGAGCCTATGCGCCAAGCCATCGGACCCCACCAGCTGTATTGGCCTGGGCGCAAGTTATGTTTCCAACACTTCATGAGGAGTTGCCATTGAAGTGGACTTAGCTGGCGCGTATGTGTGACGCCTGTTTGATGCTCCATTCGTGTGTCGTGTAGCGGAGTGAAAATCGAAGGCACCAGAAATGCGAATAGGTCACGACGCTCCATCTCATGTATGAGATCAAGCGTTTCGCGAACATCCTGATCGGTTTCCCCCGGATTGCCAACCATCAGCGTCATCATAGGAAACCAGTTGTTCTGGTTAGCCACGCGCAAGCCTTCCAGAACGATGCTGGGCCAATCGTCAATAGAAAATGGAACGCCTTTACTCGGCATGATCTGCCGCGCCATGCGCACCGACCCAGTCTCAAGCCCGATCAATGGCACCAGCGCCTTCTTCTGCGGATGTGTGCTGAGGCGCGGCAGATGAATAGGACTCTTTGGGAGGAGGATTTCCGAGAGTTGCCGGATCAATTCCGGATCCACAACGAAAGGCGCCATAGTGCAATGGCTGAGCAAATGATACTCCACGCCCGGCGTGTTGACGATTTCGGTGTAGAGGTCCACCAGCGCTTCGCGGTTGGGAAAGAAGAACGGAGTGTCCGTGTGGACCTGGCCCCAAATAAACATGTCCTCGGTGGCTAGGGAGATTACTTTGTTACCTTGTCGCACGTTGGCACGCACGGCGTCCATGATGCGCGCCTTGGGCATATCAATCTGCGGGTTCAAGTCCGGCACGCAGAACTGGCACCTGCGTCCGCACCCGGTAGTCATCTCTACAACGCCGAAGGTGGTGCGCTTTTCGGGAAAGAGGATAGCGTCGCGGGAGGTGGGGTGAGCTAAATTGATTTTTCGCGGCAGCGTCTCTCCCGCGATCGCCTTCTGGAACAGCAGAAGAGTGTCTGCGGATTCGCTTCGACCCTCCGCAACGCAATCAACCCCCAGATCCTCGAACGTGTTGGTTTGGATGATCTGCCAGCCCCCTGATCCCCCCACCACTACCTTAAAATTCTTGCGGTATGGGCTGGAACTAATCTTGTCAAACATTGCCCGGGAGTAGATCGAATTGAGAGGCTCTTTCGACGAGCCGAAAATAGAGGTGTATACGCCTGCGGCAAACGTGACACCCAACGGGTTGTGCGTGGAAACGGCCACAACGCGAGTATTGGGCCCGATGAATTTATCCAGATCGTCTGGGAAGCAGGCCACCACGTCATCCGCGAGGTATTCGCGTAGCAGTGACTTTTCGAGTACGCGCACCCCGGCAGGCATATATCGTGCGGAGCCGTCCTCGTTACGCTCAACCTCGCGCCACTTGGGATACTTCTTGTTCAGAACAAATTCGAGCCATTGGGGCAGGGAGGCCAGAGCCATCTGGATGAAGTAACCGGCATGGTCAATCGATTCAGTCAACGGTGCAGTTAGAACGATTAGCTTGCCGCCCGCGGCAGGGTCGTAGCCTGCTGAAATGGTTGTGTTCTCCGAGGCTCGACTTCGATGGAGGTCGTCCGTCTTGGTGGCCGGTTGCACGAAAAACGATTCCTCCCTCCGTTTGTTATCGGGACTCAGCAAAACGGCGGGAGCCCTCAGCGCTCTTTGAGCGGTTTCCAAGGTGCGACCATCCTCTACGGCTCGATCCAAGAATCAACACGGCCCTTCCCATCGAAGGTGACGCTTCCGCCCGAGTAATCCCACGATTCAAAGAACCTGGAGACAGAGACTCTATCGGGCTCCCCAAGCAGCTTCCTTACTTCATCCTTTGACATGCGTCTGTGCAACATACGCGATTGGCTCCTGTCTTTTCCGGCTGGAGTGCTGCTCTGCGTCGATCGCGCGGCCCCAAGCAGCCCTGTAATCTCGTCAGCCAAAGTCTGTTGTTCCGCGGCAGTGAGTTTGCCCAGACCCGTTCCTGCCCACTTCTCTCGTGGGATGAGGTGATCAAGCTCCACTGCGGACGAGTGAGTGAGCCGGTTTGCCGCTAATGCGCCACCCGAGGCAAGGCAAGCAATAAAGCTGAAGAATAGAGCAGTGACCAACTTGCGCCAGGAATTATGGATCATGGTGTTCTCACCTCCGGCAGCGGTGCGGACGCCCAGGTCGCGAAGCCGCTAAAGTTGCCCTTGCTCGCTATGGGTTATAACGCATTTTCCGGCGCGATGCGAGCACGTATCGGCGCGAGGGGAGAGCAGAGACCCACTCGGCAATGGGTACCGGGACATCCCGGTAGCCGCGTTTAATCAGGGTCGAAAGAACTATGGTCGCAATAACAGCCAATCTGAAAACAAAGGCTTGGCGCCGCGGCTGGACCATTGTTGCCGTTCACGGCTTTCATGAAGTTTCGCGGGCTGCAGGCCCTAAAGGACAGATGAGATGAGAAGGCCGGTCTCCCGAGGGATGCGATACGCTCCCAATGTTGGACGTGCTCGAAGCACAGAAAAGGAGACCGGCAATGAAAAAGATCAGCAGAGCGCCGGGATAAACCGGTCTGAAGGTGGGGATGAAAGAGCCCTACGAGTAAGGAGTAACGATCCGCTAGGCCCCGAGTTTGGTGATGAGTTGTCGCGAGGCAACCATCGAAGCATAAAACAGGGGATAGGCGGCAGGGTATTGAGCTTCGAAAATTTGCAATCAGGGCGCCGACGCTGTGAAGTTCTTAAGGGAAAAGGCTGGACGCGCTACAAGCTTCAGCAGAAAACTGAGATTACCTACCCGACTCTGCATGCGCTCTTTCACGGGCGGAGCAAGGGCTACAGCGCCGATGTTTAAATAAACTTTGTTATGCACTGAAATGTAGGCCAGGAGATTTGGTGTGCTGTCCCGTAAATACGTTCACATAGTCGTTCCACTTTAGCGAAGATCGAATCCGCTGTGGCGGTCCAGACAAAAGGCTGCGCTCGGCGGTTGGAATTCCGGACGTAGTGATCGATTTTCTCGATCAAGTCTTTCACGCTGCTGAACGTTCCCCGGCGAATGGCTTATTGCGTAATGCGGTTGAACCAGATCTCCACCTGATTGAGCCAGGAGGCATAGGTCGGAGTGAAGTGCACATGGAATCGTGGCCGTGTGGCGAACCAGCGTTTCACTCGCAGATGCTTGTGCGTGGCGTAAACTGAATTGTGAAGAGGCTACCAATGCGCAGAAAATCGGTGAACCCGGCGAGCCTATCCGGTTTATCTGCACGGTACACCATCTTTCGACCATCCGCCATAGCCGATCAAGTCCGTAGTACACCTTCAATTCGCCGGCGGCCATTTCGGTCAATTCAGGGAGAACGATCGTAAAATCATCGATACTTTGCGGCAATTCCACTCTCCCCGTCGGTTAAGAATCCCCGGGATCTAAAGTCGACCACATCTTCCGGCGAGGATTATCTGGGCGTCGTTAAGGCTCATTTCGGCCGGCATTCTGCATTGCGGATCGATTTTCCACACAAAAAATGGAGCGGATCTCTGAAGCTTTGCAATTCTCGGTAATAATAGATTGAAGTGGGGCGTTTTCCGTTGAACCTTAGATTCCTGAGCAGTTCCATTTCTTCCTTGCTGGCCGTCCCGCTGAGCGAACTATCTTTAAGGAATTCTTTGAACCCTGGTTCTGCCTCTGGTTGGTCAGGCCCTGTTTCAACAAACTCAAATCTCCTAGGATCCCCCGGGGCTACTCTCCGATTTAGCACAATTTCCATACCGAAGGTCGCTAGATCGACATCCCAGGATTCAATCAGTGGACCCAGGAAGGAAACACAGTTTTCATGCGACAAGCTGAAAACATCCGTATCCAGGAACTCAAGGAGGGTGACCCGCATTTGTTCATAGCTTTGGCCGGCGAGTCGAGCCACCAAGCGGAGCCAGTTTTCACTGTTCAATTCCTCTTTGGCGACCTTCTTGATCACATCCAAAAGCTTTTGTGTGACGAGGCGTTCGAGTTCGCCGAAGGGCTGCTTCTCAAAAATGACCCGTATTTGTTTTTCTTTGGCGGGTACGCACTTGCGAAGAATCAACTCTCGAACTTCTTTAAACAAGGGCTTGGGAGGGTCCGCCAGGTTTCTCTTCGATTCTTCGTTGCGCTGGTGCTCAGCTAGCTTCGCAAGCTTGCCGCTCGGGAGTTTCAAGAATTTCCCTATCTTGTCGTAAATGTCTGTTCGGCCAGGCGCGGGAGGCAATTTCTTCCGAGTCAGCAGCTGTGAAATGTAGGACTCCGTAACCTCCGCGGCAGTGGCCAGATCCCTCTGCTCAAGTCCCAATTTTTCCAGCCGCTGTTTGATCGCTAAGCAGACGTCCACGGGTACCTCCGTCTTGGTTAACTGCAGTCGGTTAATCTGTGAAAAGAATCTCAGATTACACTTGACATGTCAAGTTAAGTTACTTAGTGTGGTTAACAGACTGAGGGAGTATCCAGAATAAATTAACCACTAATGGTTATCTGAATCGCCCCTTTGGCATCGAGAACCAAGGAGAGTGTCATGTTTGCACGCAGAGTTTACATGCATCTGAAGCCCAATAGCGTTGCGGAGTTTACGCAGAGGCTGGAGAAGGACATCCTCCCTTTGCTTCGAAAACAGAAAGGATTCCAGGACGAAATCACGTTCGTTGGCCAGGGCGGCACGGAAGCGTTCGGAATCAGTTTGTGGGACAAAGCTGAGAATGCCGAGGCTTACAACCGCGGAACTTACCCCGAAGTGACGAAGTTCCTCGACAGGGTAGTTGAGGGAGCTCCTCAGGTTGAAACCTATGACGTCGCTAACTCGACGTTCCACAAGATTGCTGCTGCCGTAGCAGTCTGACGTCGGCAAGGGGCGGGCCAAGTCAAGTCCGCCCCCGCACTACTCCAGCGAAGAGGAACTTGAAGAATAAACGAGGTTGTCAATGGTCAGGAAAATCATCCAGTGGGTCCCCATTGACGGAACTCGATGGAGAACAGAGGTCGCCAATGGTCACGAAAATCATGGAGTGGACGTCTATTACGGCGTTGCTTATGGTGGTGTCATGGCGCCCCTTCGCGAGTTACCAAATACCTCTCGACTTGGAGGTTTGTGCGGGCGCCGTCATGGGGGTCCTAAGCTTTAATTTCATCAAACACAGAATCGGGACTCAGTACGGCGTCGATTGCAGATCGGACCTAGGGCGCAGGTCACCGCAAGCCTTTGAGCGTAGTGGTCCTGGGCGGCGCTGAAAGGGCAAGCGAGACGCTAATGGCGGACACAAACAATACGGGAACCGGGCGGATCGAGGAAGCTGGTCTTTTCCCGGAATCTCTGCGATTCGAAAGCGAGCCCTGGACCTCTTTCGACATGGCTGGTGAAATTATTCGAGAATTGAGGAAGGCGCAGGAAATCAATCGGGGCAGTGTCCCTGTACCGAGAACTGACATGAGCAGGGCGGCTTGAAGGACCACTAATTACAAGGATTGAGTCCAGCGGAAACAACTAACCGCTGACGCCAGCTGCTGCCAAACGATGTGCCACTGTAGACGCCGAGAAGAGCCCAAATGCCAGACACCATCAAGACGGGGACCATCCTGATCAAGGAGGGCACACTCTTGCCAGAAACCCTAGGATTCCGAAGTGAGCCTGGTGTGCCGGGCTGGCGATTAGTCAAGGATCTCGATGGGTGCGGATTGGGTCGAAAAATCAGAGAAGCGGGATGGAGCTCTTTTTGCCTAGCTGGACAGGTCGGAGCGACCGTCTTTGGTATTGACGAGCAGAAGACACTCAGCAGGGCAGTCGAGCAAATCCTGGCGAACCTGGAGTCGGCGGAATTCAACTGCCTGGAAATCATGCGAGTGACCTCGGAGGCCTCGAAACGATTCCTTGGGGTGCACTATGTGACTGTCTCCGCCCAGTCACGACATATCCAGGAAAGCGCACCTCAATCCCGGGCCAAGGACCTTCTGCTAAGGGACCGCGCACCATTGCTGCTGCTTGAAACAAAGCATAGCCGCCTCGAAGCCCACGTCTAGTCGACCTCCATTTCCGAGGGGTTCACTGTGAACCTCTGGGACAACATCGCGTGGGGATTTGAGAGGCTCCAGTTAGGGAGAAAAGGGGCAATGCGGGAACGGTCTCGGGCGTGCACCACAGCGACGGAGTGCGGATTATGTGCAAAACTTGGAGCTCACACTCATGAATGCCCGCGCTGGGGAATGAAAACCTTCGTTTGATACGCTCTTTTGGCTGAGAATTGATATTAGACAATATCCACAAGTCACTTTCACCAGTATGGTCACCTCAGGATTCGCCCTGTATCACCTTGCGCGAATACCATGAGTTGACGAAGCACCGTGTCGAATCGCTGCGGTGAACTCAGCACTATCTCGATCGGACGAATATGCCCAATCCGTTCCGGCATTATGAGGGCGTCGGGTGCCGATATTTTGTCTCGGGTTGGGCTAATCAGGGTGATAGAATCCTTTAGCCAATTGTGGTGCGCAGTGAAGCCGCGCCGGATTGACGAAACAAGTCTACTGCCCTGCGATGGTTTGCCTGGCCCCTGCAGCCACAGTTTTTTGTCGCTTCATCGAGTAAAGCGCCGAATCTGCTTGGTACAGGAGGCTTTCGATGGAATTACCATTTTGGGGATAGACCGCAACACCGAAGCTGACGGAAAGCTTTGGTCCTTTGCCGTCTGTCGCGACGTTTTCACAGATACGCTGTGCCACCAGGCTAGCTGCCTCCGCACTCGTCTCCGGTAAGACAACAGCAAACTCGTCCCCTCCAAAGCGCGCAGGGGTATCAATATCCCGGCAACAGGAACACAAAGCGTCAGCCAGCCGGCAAATTGCCTGGCTGCCTGTCAGGTGGCCGTAGCGGTCGTTGATTCGTTTCAATCCGTCCAGATCAAAAAACAGCATAGCGAACTCCCGGTTCGTGCGCTTGCTGCGCTTGATTTCCAAATCGAGCACATCTACGAGCCTGCGATAATTGGCCAGACCAGTCAGCGAATCGCTGGCTGCCTGCCTACGGAGGTGATCCTCCAATTCTCGCTGCCTGGTGACGTCTTCGGCAATGACCTCATAGGCTTCCAATTCTCCTTGTTCGCTGACGACTTCCCGGCCGCTGAGCCGGACCTTGAGAGTCGCATGGTCTTTCCGCTTCCATATAGTTTCGATGGGATCGGCGAGAACAGCCGCGCCCGTTTGACCCAACAATTGTGCCCGTCGGGCCGGCTCCTGAATAATGTCGTGCATGAGGCCCAGGGCCAGGAGTTCCTCTCTCGACTCATAGCCGAGCATCCTCAACACCGCTTCGTTCACTTCCAGAAATTCGCCTTCGACACTGCAGCGGCAAATACCATAGCTTAGATTTCCTGCCAGCGCGCGGTAACGCGCTTGCGAATGCCGCAATTCCTTTTCGGCACGATCACGTTGATCGCGCAACGCTTTCTCAGCGAGAGCCCGATGAACGGCTACAGGCAAATGGCCAATGCTATCCACTTCAACACAATCGGCGGCCCCTTTCAGGATGAACTCCGCGGCGGTTTCGCGCTTCATGCCGTTGACCAGGAGGATGAGCGGGATGTCCTTCTTCATCTGGCCCAAAAGGTCCAGCACCTGGGTCTCTTGCCAGGCTAGGCTGGGGTATTCGGCGACAATAAGGTCAAATTGCTGCGAACGAAGTCGTTCGGCGAATTGCGCGGGAGTCGCAACTACATCTGAGCTGACCGTGAATCGCACCCTATTGAGCTCAGACACGCAGCGCTCAACATCAGTTACGGAAAGATGAACAAAGAGGATTCGCACGAGACTCTGTCTGCGCTCAGGTGCGCCCCGGACAGAAGCTCGGGACATTTGATCGGGAATGGTTTCAGACTTCATAGACATAGCTAGCGTCGGCAGACCACCGGGTGGCAGTTCCAACTGTCCGGCGGAGTCGGATTTAGTTCACAGGAAGGGTACCGAGAGAGTTCGTCCATGTCTGTCCTCTATTGGACAAGTGGTACTAGCAAGGTACTAGTATTACTACGTTAAGTATTCAAGGAGCTCGTGAGCGCTTTGCTTCTCGCTCCGCAGTAAGCACAGAAGCCTGTCCAGGTAAAAAGCAGGTATTGAATTTCACGACGCGTCCGTGGCAGGGTCCAGCCAGAAGTTTTTTTATTGCGAAGCATTTCCAGAGTTAGAAATGCGTGAGCCAACATAACCAGCGTAGTGTGCCATCCAACTCCGCCCTTCGTAATGATCCAGTCCCAGTTCCTCCTTCAGTTGCTGGTAATCTTGCTCGATCTTCCAGCGACACTTCGCCAGCCGTACTAATCGTCGCAGTGTATAGGTGACGGGTAGATCGCAAAGGAGTACTTGGTCGGTTCCTTTTCCGACTCGGGCCATTCACTCAGTAACCACACTTCCTTGTGCGGTGGTTGCCCACGGACGAAGCCATGAGAGGGCTGAACTCGTGAGGCCACGAATCGTGATTCCAACCATCCCTTTGTGCCTTGCCGCCAGCGAATTCTCTTCCAACCTCTCGCTTGGACCGCCGCGTCCTGCGCGGAGGTCGGCCGTTGTTTCCGATAGGCGTAGCGCGTCGCTGGAGCGCCTCGCCCCTGGTAGCGTGGAACTTTTGCTTGTGGTGGTTTGCTCCATACTCCCGTCGTTGAGGAAATACCTAGAACATAAGAGAGTTGACGGGCTTCCAGTTCGTCGCGAAACTCCGTGGTATCTCCGTAACCAGCATCGGCCACGACAATGCGATTCGGTAAGCCCCAAGTGCGCACCTGATCGATCATGTCCAGGCTGAGTTGCCACTTCGTTTTGAAAACAACTTCTTCCGGAATGCCCGCTTCCTCACGACGCTTACCGTCCTTCGTCCAGCTTTCCGGTAGATACAGACGAAGGAGCCGTCGATAGTGGTCCAACGTCTCGTTGAAGCTGTGCATATACATCTGCTCGACGACTGGTGTGGGCGGATGAAACGCGAGGGCACTGAGCGGACCCACCTTCGGCAGCAGGCGCAAGAAGAACGCCTTTAGTCATGGTAGGCTTTCGGCGCGTAGTTTCCCTCGGCTACCTGGTCAACATCGGATGCAAACTCTACCTGAGAGTGTGCGCATGGATTCTCCCCATAGGTAATGTCATGTCCTGGATAATCGCGCCACCGTAGACATACTAATCGGAGCATAATATAGGTGACATTCAGAAAATAATGTGTTAGTGTGTCGGGCATGGGAAACCAAGATGCTCGCTCGCTGCCGGCGGAAGCTCAAGAAGATCTTCGCCGACGAGTCGTTAAGGCAGTTCAGAAAGGTCTTTCGCAAACTGAGGTGGCTCGAGTCTTCGGGGTAGCTCGAGGTACAGTGAGCCGCTGGATGGGGATGGTGGAACGGGAAGGACGACGGGCGCTGAAAGCCCAACGGCGAGGACGGCCGCCGGTTTCGCGATTGGCACCGCATCAAGCAGCCACGACGGTGCGCCACATTCTCAGCGGTTGCCCGGACCAGTTGAGCTTGCCCTTTGCGCTGTGGACCAGAGAAGCGGTGCAAGAGTTGCTGTCGCGAAAGTTCGATGTGCAGGTTTCGGTGTGGACGGTGGGACGCTATTTGCGGGCCTGGGGTCTGACCCCGCAGAAGCCGGTGCGACGAGCGTACGAACAAAATCCGACGGCGGTACGGAAATGGCTGGAGGAAGAATATCCATCGATTCGAGCACAAGCACGACAGTTTAAGGCGCAAATTCATTGGTTAGACGAGATGGGGCTCCGTTCAGACCATCAAGCGGGGCGATCCTACGGACGGCGCGGGCAGACGCCAGTCGTATTTGGTACGGGTCAGCGCTTTCGTTGCAACATGATCTCTTCCATTACCAACCGGGGGCGCTTGGCCTTCATGATTTTCCGACAACGTTTTACGGCGCGGGTGTTTCTGAATTTTCTTGGCCGTCTCCTACGCCTGACACGGAAGACCAGAAAGAAGGTGTTTCTGGTTGTGGATGGTCACCCAGTCCACAAGGCGCGATCAGTGACGCGTTGGCTGGACGAGCACCGTGAACAAATCCGGGTTTTCTTCCTTCCGTCATATAGTCCGGAGTTGAATCCCGATGAATTGCTGAACCAGGATGTGAAGACGAACGCTCTCGGCCGAGTCCGTCCAATAAACGTCCAGGAAATGATGGACAACGTTCGCTCCTACCTTCGGATCACACAAGCAAGGCCCATGGTGGTAAAGAACTACTTTTGCGAACGCCACGTCCGATACGCCGCCAGTTGAAAAGTGTCACCAATTTAGTGCTCGGGGTAATAAGCGTGGGCTTGAAGAAGTTCCTCCGGAGTCGCATTGGTGAAGCGCTTCAGCAGAAGCGGTTCGATGCTGTCCTTCCAAGCGGCGTCGATAATAGCTTCATGCGTGAGGACAGCGTAACCGGCGCAACCAGGAGCAAGACATGTCCCAAGAAATAGCCTCAATATGATTCGATGTGCACCCGCGCAAGAGGTTTCGTGTGCGGAATTTTTTTATCGTGGTCTCCTTTTGGCGTTTCAATTGGTTGTGCCTTTCTCACTTTTGATGTCCGGCAAAAAAGAAGGTCGGCAAAGCAAGCGGTCCTCCGTTTCCGAAGAATATGCGCGAGTTCCAGCGGCAATTCCCCCAGCGAGGAGGTTTGTCAAGACTACTTGGCGGAATGTCGCTGGCTGCTTGGCACTACCAAGTGCCGATGCGAACCACGGCCTGAGTCGAGATTTTCAGACCTTCCTGGGGATGGATTTGCATCACGTCATTCATCCACGAACGCGTGTATTCCACATTCAGAATGCGCCACGCGAAGGGCCGCGTGACCACCCAATCGAAGCCGCCACCCACCGCGATGCTCGGGCCGTTCTGCGCAGTTTCAAATTCATATGCGCTGCGCATCGGGTAGTGCGCAAGAGTGCCGTTTCCATTGTTCCATTCGTCCAGCAACTGCTTCTTCAGCGCCAGATTGTCGATTTCGTACGTCACTTTTCTTCCCCCAATCATGAATTGCCCGAAGGGAGAAAAACGATGCGTGGACAGCGGGGTCCAGCGGAATCCGCCGCCATAGAAAAGGCTGTCCGCGCTGTAATTGTAGAACGGCTGGTGCATGATTAGGCAGCCGCTGACTTCGGTGAGGACCTGAAATTTGGGATTGACCCGCGCGGCGCCTGTGCCACCGCCGCCGATGCAAGAGCCGCCGCCCAAGAAGGTTTCATAATAAGGGAAGGCAGTAAGTTCGATGTCTGCTTCCTTGGGATGGGGATGGACAAAATCCACGCCTTCTGGCTTCCAAGCGTCCTTCACATAAATGAAAGGCTTGTCTCCTTCCCCGTTCCTGTAATCTTCGAGGAGCGTTTTGCGGATCTGGTAGTTATTGCCGAAAAGATTGAGGCGCGTCTCGCGAACCCAGGGAGGCCGGAAGGCCATCATGTTGGCAAAGGTGCGGCCGGGATTCAAGAAACTGCGAGCAAGGATGATGATGGCGCGATTATTGGTGCGATTTTCCAATCCTATGATCAGGTAGCGATCGGCGGCATCTTCGGCAAGCATGGTGCAGAAGCCGAGGGTGGGCGTGTCGACCAGGGTAATAAAACCAGGGGAGGCATGGAGCATCACGTTGCCGATAGATGCCTCGCTGGCGGGGCCGATTTTCCATTGCGTGTGCCAGACGGCGGAATAGGCCATGGAGCGGAGCATGCTGACCCAATACTCGCGCCCGTCACCCCACTGAATAAGCCGGTACTTCGGATCGTTCTGTCGCTCGATAAATCCAAAGACGGAACCCTCGATAGGATGCCCGACATAGGGCGCCATGAAGGTATCACTGTCGCTCCAACCACGGAGTTCGGAGACGGAGCGAATGTAATCCGTGAACCACTTGCCGTTGAGGGCATCGCGCGTGCCAGCTTCGGTGGTGATGTTGAAGGTGTGCTGGATGCCGGTGAAGAGAAGAGATTCGCCGAAGGCAGGTGCCCAGCGGAAGTGGGTTTCGTTCTTGTGAGCTTTCTGATCCTGGGGATTGAGATGCAGGTCAGAAGTGTTGGAATCCTTGGGCTGCTTGTCGGTCGCAAAGGGCGAAGGTAGAGGAGCATTGAGCGTGGGGTCGACAGAGAAGGCCGGAGACAGCGGAACGAACCAGCGCTGATCAATGGACTGAAGGAGTCGTGACTGCGAGTACAGAACATCTCGTGGCCCGGATGCGACATCCACGACTTCCTGGGCAAAAACCAGGGACCCAACCGGACATATGCAGGCCAGCACAAAAAGTAATAGAGACATCCGGCTTACTTTTGCCCGCAAAAGCAGTTCCTTTCAGGAAACTATCGACCTCGCCGTTCGACACACGGGGCTGAGAGCAACCCTAAGTTGGACTCGACGTGCGCACAACTAGGCAAATCCCTAGAGGAAGGTCCGCGGCCACTGTCTTCTCCAAAGGGTCCCCAGGATGTAGTGCGCCCCCTGCGCGAGCATCGTTCTCAGATACCGGTCGTCTTCCTTGCTGATGTGCATCTGGGGCTCGTTCTGTCCAGAGTTCCTGCCTCCCGGCCGCAACCCGGGCAAATGGCCGTGTTTGTTCGTTACGGAATCATTTTGCCATTCCAGTATACCGAGAGGGGGAGCGAGAGGCTCGCGGAGAGTTAACCTTGGAAGAAGCGGCCGCTGTACTCAATGTCAGTCGGATGACTGTCTTGAGAATGATTCGAAGGAAGCTACTGCCGGCAGCTCAGGCGTGTCTCGGCGCTCCTTGGCTCATTCGCGAGAAAGACTTGCAATTGCTACAAGATCATTTGAAAAATGCGCCGAGAACACCAAATCCCAATCAACTGCCCATGGATCTTCAATGACATAGTGTACTGTCCCATAAATAAGTGGCAATAGTATTGCTGGGAATTTAGGCATCTCCAGTGCAGAATGGGGGGTGTCTATGGCAATGGGACGACCGAAAGCGGCCTTGGTTTTAACTCCGGAACAGCGCGAACAGCTGGAAAGCTTGGCGAGTTCACGATCCCTTCCGGCGGGATTAGTGACCCGGGCCAAGATTATCTTGTTGAGTGCTTCCGGCAAGACGAACCTGCACATTGCGCGCCAGTTCAGACTGACCAACGCCACCGTCGGCAAATGGCGGCGGCGATTCCTGAAGCACGATGTGGCCGGTTTACATGATGAGTTGCGCCCGGGGCGCCCACGCCCGATTAACGACGAGCGCGTGGCGCACCTGGTGCGCAAGACCCTGGAAACAAAACCAAAAGGCGGTACGCACTGGAGCATCCGACAAATCGCCGCGGAGACGCGGCTGTCGAAATCGACGGTACACCGTATCTGGCAAGCTTTTGGATTGCAGCCCCACCGTCAGAAACATTTCAAGCTCTCGACGGATCCATTTTTTGTAGAAAAAGTACGGGATATTGTAGGGCTGTACTTGAATCCTCCGGAAAATGCAGTAGTTTTGTGTGTGGATGAAAAGAGTCAGATTCAAGCGCTCGAACGCACCCAGCCGCTCTTGCCGATGGGACTTGGCTATGTCGAGGGTGTGACCCACGACTACCGACGGCATGGCACCACCACCCTGTTTGCCGCGCTGGACACGGCCAAGGGCAAAGTGCTGACGCAATGCCGACAGCGTCACCGACATCAGGAATATCTGGACTTCCTCAGAGAGATCGAGAAAAACGTGCCGGAATGCTTGGAGGTGCACATCATCGTGGACAACTATGCCACGCATAAACATCCGCGCGTAAAACGCTGGTTCGCCGCACGGCCACGATTTCACGTGCACTTCACGCCGACCTATGCCTCCTGGTTGAATCAAGTGGAGATTTGGTTCAACCGCATTACGCAGCAGGCCATTCGTCGCGGCACGTTTCGCAGCGTCAAGGAACTGGTCGAGAAAATCGATCAATATGTGCGAGCTTCCAACACTCACGCGCAGCCTTTCGTGTGGACCGCCACAGCGGATTCGATCTTTGCTAAAGTCCAGCGACTATGTGAACGTATTTCCGGGACGGCACAATAGGAAGGTGTGCATTATGTATGGCCATCGCTGGCGGCCAAGCCTCCGCAAATCTCGCGCAACGACTTGGCATGTCCCAACTGGCAAAAAAAGCATGGCGATGAACTGACCCCAACTACTGAAACCCCGGGCATGTCGCTCGGCGTCGTGCTTGCGCACGGCAGATTCAAATGCAAAGCGAGGGATTAACTGTAAAATTTGTGAGAAAATACTGCTGACTCGAGTCAAGGCTGAGCCTCCTTAGTTTTGCGACTGGCTTTTCGAGAGCCCAATCTCAAGCTAACAGATGCTCGGCCTTTTTTCTTTCACAAATCGAAATGCTAATTTGGACAAGCGTGATTGCGCATCAAAGAATGGTAGCAGGACGGAGAATTCTGAGGAATCTTGGGAGAAATAACATTTCGCCAGCCACAGGTTCATGTCCGGTTCTGCGAGAGGCTCGCGGTGACATTCCGCGGGCCTACTCTCCCGGGCGGCGGACAATCCATCGAAGGAACGCATTCTTATCCACATCACCGCCGACCCTTCTACCGCCATACTCATCCGTCGTGGGCGCCGCGTGGCCGACTACCTCCAAGCCGATTGCATGGCAGTCTTTGTGCGCCGGGCCGCCGAAATCTCGCAGTTACCAGCCGATGAGCGCGACGCGGTCGAAAAGCACCTTCGTTTCGCTCGGGGACTGCAGATCGAAACGCGAATCGTCGGCGGTAGGGACGCCGCAAAGACTGTGGTGGAATTCGCTCGCGACAATCAAGTCACGCAGATCTTCGTGTCGCAGTCTCAGACCCGCCTGCGAGAGCGGCTGCACAGCAGGAATTTTGCGGAGAACATTGTCCGCTTGGCGGAAGACCTTCAGGTTACGGTCGTCGCGGATCGGAGTCGCGGGCCACGTTCCTGATCGCATTGGCGCGGACGACACTCCGACGGGCCTTGCGGGATCGGTCATAGAAGTGTTCCCGCTTGGCCGGTGATTCTTCCAAACCGTTCTTTCCCTTCGGAGTCCTTCTCGGAATCGGTTGATAAGAACGGTGACTCTGAGCTATCTTTGAAACTTGGCTCTATGTCTGTCCCGGAGCGATTGCTCTTGGGAAGATAAGCGCATTTGAAGTTCACATCGGATGCTCGCCCCGCGCCCCACCAAACTCCGCTCGCAACGCGACGTTAACCTGTGGCGGATTCCACTGCGGCTCTCATTCGCGGCAATCGCGCTGTTCGGGCTCACCCTGATTCCCGACATCCTCGACAAATACCACGTCATTCACATCCCGTCGTGGCTGACCATGGGTAGCATCGACGACGCGCGCGCGATCCTATCGGCCATGATGGGGGCGGTAGCGACTGTGCTCGCCCTTATTTTCTCGGTCGCGCTACTCGTCCTTTCGATGGTCGCGACGTTGTTCGGCCCGCGCCTCCTCTACCGGTTTCTACAGGACTGGGTTACACAGTTCACGATCGGCCTCTTCATGGGCACGTTTGTGTACATCTGCCTCGTCTTTCTCGTTACGCATCAGGATCCGGAGTCGTCGTTCATCCCTCAAATCTCGCTGATCACGAGCTGGGTGCTCGTGGTGCTTAGTTTCGGGTTCCTCGTCTACTACAGTCATCGGATCGCGACATCGATCCAGAATCCCGATATGATCGGCGCCATCGTCGACGACTTGTACGTTGCGGCTGGCAGCGCGCACTTATCGGGGCCTGGAGAGGGCACGGGCCCGGCCCCCGACGATGCCGCGATTCTGCGCCAGGCGGAAACCGGCACGATCGTGGTGTGCGCAAAGAGTGGATACCTGCAACACGTCGATCACGGCGCGCTGGTCGCGGCCGCGCGCGCGGCGGATGCACTGATCGTGCTGAGGTTCCGGCCGGGACAGTTCTTGCTGCGCGGCGAGCCGCTCGCCGCAATTATCTCGAAGGACAACGCACTCGGGCTCGAACCCGCGATACATCGCGGAATCCACATCGGTCGCCATCGCACACTCACTCAAGATAGCGAGTTCGGCATCGCACAGGTTGTCGAAATCGCGATCCGCGCGCTGTCGCCCGCAGTCAACGATACATACACCGGCGTGGCCTGTGTCGACTGGCTCGGCGACGCCCTGCTCACGCTCGCCGAGCGGCCCCCACTCGAGGGAAATTGGTACGACACCGATGGCAGACTCCGGGTGTGGATGCCGTCGGTTCGGTTGGAGCGCTTGGTTAAGCTTGCGTTCGACCAGATTCGTCAGGCGTCCACGACGACTCCGGCTGTGTTGATCCGCCAACTCGAATCGATCCGCCGGCTGGCACCGCGTCTTCCTCAGGCCTGCCGCGAGGGGCTGTCGGAACAAGCGGATGCGATTCTCGAAACCGCGAGCACACTGGTCACGCTCGATCGGCGCAACCTTGAGGCAGTCTGGCAACTGGCGAACACAGCGCTAGGTGCGTTGCCCCGGCCCGCGAATGGGAACGTGAGCGCACCCAGATAACGCGGCGCACAGAGAGGACAGATTTTCCGCGACAGCCCGGTCAGTCGAAGAAGTGGCGATCACAGGTTACTTCACAATTTCCGGCGGATGCGTTTTTCATGGGTCTCGCTGGGAATCTGAAACCTATAACCTAGGCGCGGCTCCGTCAGAATATAGCGGGGACGCGCAGGATCTCTTTCGATTTTCTTGCGCAACTGGTTGATCACTACGCGAAGGTTTTCCGTTTCTTCCCAATAATCCGGTCCCCAGATAGCCTGCAAAATTCGCTTATACATGAGCGGTTTCCCCTGCTCGGTCACGAGAAGACGCAGGACATCGAATTCCCTGGGAGTCAGATGAACTCTATCTCCGCGAACATCAACGATTCTTTTTTCGAGATCTACGGTCAATTCGGGGGTTTCGATTTTCGAAAGCGCCTGTTCGGGAGTAGAGCGTCTCAGCGCAGCTCGAACCCGTGCCAGCAGCTCTCCGATTTCGAAAGGTTTCACAACCTAATCGTCCGCGCCGGAATCCAACGCCTCAATCTTGTCACGTTGAAAGTTGCGAACTGTCACCATGATGATGGGTCCTGCAAAGCAGGATCGAATCTTGCGACAAGCTTCGGGTCCGCTCATGTCTGGCAAGTTGAAATCCATGAGAATCAGATCGGACGCTCCTGTATAACGCGTTCGATATCTTCCTGTCCGTTCTTCGCGTCGACGATGTCATAGCCAGCCCTAAAGAGGGTTGCTTGGAGGACGCGGCGAATTTGTAGTTCGTCGTCCACTACGAGAATAGTGGCACTGTTCATGGGTCCGTGGTCTTTCTATCTGCCCCCACACCAAAGGCTGCGAGTAACCCGTCAGGTTGTCCACAGGATCGAAAATGGTAAGAAACTGTAAGTAAGAAAATCTTGAAGGAGACCTTAGAAGTCTATAAAGATTGACAATGCTGGATCCGCTCCTGGGCAGGCCTCCTGCAGGAGCTTGTCAAGTGTGAGGGATGCCCGCTGGCGGACATCCCTCCGAAGGACTGTTGCGGCTTCTAAAAGTCCAGTCGCAGCGCGAGTTGCCCGGTGCGATTACCGCCGGAGCCTTGGGGCAGCGCCGATTCGAGAATGCCGAAGGTGCTGGGATTGCTGACGTTGGTGGCCGGTGGCGCGTAGTTCGTGTGATTAAGCACGTTCGTGAACGAAGCTTCGAAGCGCAAACGAAGCCGCTCGTTGATTTGGAACTGCTTGGCCAGGCCTGCATCCACATCAATCATTCCCGGACCTTGCAAGATGCCCAAACCGCAATTGCCAAACCTGCCGGCACCCACGGGCGTCGGAGCAAAAGCATTAATATTGAAGAAATCGCTGGGCGACTGGTTGGAAGGGACGGGATTGCCGACGCAGTCTGGACGGGCCATTGCGCCGCCACCCGAGCGAACAATCATATCGGTATTGGACTGATCGTAGATCGGGCTGATGGTCGGAGTGAGCCACTGTCCCGTTTGGATGGTGGTGATGGTGCTGAAGTTCCAACCTTCGAAGAACGCTTTCCGAAAGCCCGACCCGGCGAACTTGAAAGGCAGTTGATAAATGCCGGTCAAGAGGACACGCTGGCGCGGGGTTCCGACGACGTTTCCGCGATCTTGGCGGAGGTCGAAGCGATTGGCAATCTCGATGGCGTAGGGCTCTTCCCCCCCGAACGTTGTGGGGGCGTCGCTGCCCTGCGCGTCGCTGATATTTTTCGCCCAGGTGTAACTGCCTTGAAGGGACAAGCCGTGAGAGAGCTTATGCTCGAATTGCGCTTTCATTCCCTGGTAGCTTGCGTTGCCTTCACTGACGGAGGTCATCAAGAGAAGCCAGTTTTGATAAGGCGCGCGCGGATCAACAAATGCGCCGGCAGGCACGTTGTAGAGGGTGGTGCTGGCAGGAATTTGATTCAAGTCGATGGTGTAAGGCAGGCGGTAGGAGGCCATGCCGACGTAGCTGATACGAGCGATGGTGTTGGAGGTAATTTGGCGTTCGACGGTGAGATTCCATTGCGCCGATTGCGGATCGCGCCAGTTGGGATCGTTGGCCTCTTCGAGGCTGCCACCGCCATAAGTGACCGATGAGTTGGAGGGCAAAGTTTGCGGGAACTGAAATTGTGGCGTGCCATTCGAGATGGAATTCACATTGGTGATCAAATCCGACGTGGGGTTGCCGGCGTTGTTCCAAGACATGGGCCCCAGCGTGGTCATAGTGAAGATACCAAAACCGGCGCGAATGACGGTCTTGCTATCGTTGAAAGGCCGGTAGGCCACGCTGAGCCGTGGATCAAGATTGCGCAAGTAGAGCTGTCGCAACCCTTGTGTAACGCCCGCCTGGCTAGCCGTCAGCACATTGCTGCACTGCAGTGACGTATTTCTGCTAGGAAGCGCGCAGGCGTTAAAAGATTCCAGAAAGCCGGTGTATTGGTTTTGCAGGTCGGGGTTCTTCGCGATGGTTTGCAAAAACTGATTGGGGATAAGCACGCTGTTGGTCTGCGGATCGAAGCTGGCCAAGTCGCCAATGGTTTCGTTAAAGGGCGGAAGGAGTTCCCAACGCAAACCGAAATTCACGGTAAGATGGCTGTTCACCTGCCAGGAGTCTTGACCATAGACGCCGTACTGCGTGGTGCCCGCGTTAATCTGCGGACAGGTGACGGCAAAGAAGGATTGTTGCGGCATGCCGAGCAGGAAATCGCCGAACGAATAATTCGTGAACAAGCCCGGACTGAAGGTGAAATTGCCATAGTCGTCGGAGGGCACGAAAAACATGACGCCGCTGTAGCTCACCTTCCGCGCATCGAAGCCAAAGCGCAGGGTGTGACTGCCGATGATGTGGGTGAGGTTATCGGTGAACTGCATATTCTTGGAGATGGTGGTTCCGGTGCGATCCTGGCCGATGGAAGAGAAAGTACCGTCGGAGAAAGTGAAAGTTGGGAAGGCATCGCCGGTCGGATGCTGAGAGATGTTGATGCCTTGCAGACCGAGTTGACTAATGGCGGAACTGCCCTGAATCGGAAAATTGTCGTTTTCGTTGAAGTTGGTAAAGCCGAAGCGAAATTCGTTTATCAAATTGGGGCGAATCACATAGTTGTAGGAAACCAGGAAACTGCGATTCTGATCGTGGGCCACCACGTTAGGAAGAAACTGACCGGCGGGTGCGCCCATGGCGCCCTCGTTATAGAGGGCATTTTTCCAGCTATAACGCACGTAGATCTGCTGCTTGGGCGTGATGGTTTGATCGACGCGGAGATCCCAGCCGTTGGTGCTGGAAGGAATGGGGACCAAGGTTTGATAGTTATAGGAGGGATTGGCGACGCCGAGGTTGGCGTTGGGAAGCGGATAGTAGTTCAAAAGAGCTTGAGCGACGGGGTTGATGCAATCCTTTGAATTGCCGCATGCGGCGCCGCTAGGGATGGTGTTGTTGGGATAAGGCTGATCGGTAAAGGGATCCATCAAGGGGCCGGCGTTTTGTTGGGCCACGAGAGCGCTGAGATTGCCGTCGCGTTCCGCTTGGGTTGGAACGAGGAGTTGTTCCGGAGCCGATGTATGTTTTCGGTTTCCCTCGTAGTCGAAGAAGAAAAATGTTTTGTCTTTGCCGTTGTAGAGTTTCGGAAGGGTTACGGGCCCACCGAGACTGCCGCCAAAGGTATTGAAGTGTTTCGGCGCCTTCTCGGTAAAGTTCAGAATTCTGGCGTCCAGTGCGTCGTTTTGCAGATACTCGAACAGGCTGCCGTGAAACTGGTTGGTGCCACTCTTGGTAGTAAAGGTGACGTCGCCGATCTGGGCGAACTCGGCATTGTTGTTAAACGCAGTGACGGTCATCTGCTGAATGCCCTCGGACGAGGGATAAGCGTCTTGCAGCGCGCCATTCTTGAGCACGTTGGCCGTGGAGATGCCGTCGACGGAGAAGCCCGTTTGGGCGGACGTGGCGCCCGCCACCGCAATATTCCCTTGCGTGTCTTTCACGACGTCGGGCGAAACGGCTAAAGCGGCCAGAGGACTGGAAGATACAGCGCGCGAATTCAAAGGCAACTGGGTAATGTCGCTATTGAGCTTGGAATCGGCAAGCGTGGCGTTTTCCGTGTTCACGATGGCGGCGGCCTCGCTTACTTCGACGACCTGACTTTGCGAGGCCAAAGCGAGCTTGATGTCGAGGCGGAGGTCTTGCCGAGCAGCTAAGTCGACATTGTCGACGATGGCTTTGGCGAAGCCGTCTTTGGTTGCCGACAGCGTGTAGCGACCCGGCTTAATATGCTCGAACGCGAAGCTTCCACGTTCGTCGCTGGTGATTGGAAAATCGGTATTCTCGCCGACACTGTGTAAGGTGACTACCGCTTGGGGAACAAAGGAGTCGGTTTGGTCGACCGTCGTGCCGCGAATGCTGCCGAAAGTCGATTGACCCATTGTCCACGGCGCGGACATAAGGATCACACTCAAGAGTATCGATAGTTTGGCCAACATGGCGAGGCCCCCCTTTTCTGATCTGCACAAGCCGCGCGCGAAGCGTTGCCAGAAGATAGAGAGACATGCATAATGAAATCGTGAAGATTTTCCGCAAAGAATCGATGGGCTCTATGAGTTTCTTGAATCGCGCGGCAAATTATTGATTGCACAGATGCAGAGGGCGATCCGCAACGGAATCACGGGTCGACAGAGAGTGAGTTAGCAAGGTTCGTGGGCGCGTGACCTACGATAAACGGGGCGGATAACTTCTAACTCCATTATCGTTTAGTGCTCCATCGACGCAGTTGTGCCGTCCACGTCCGTAGAGCAAACGCTCGAGCATGGAACGAGTTCATCAGAACCGATGCAGCTTGCCAGATGAATCAGGGATAAGACATTTCCAAGCTCATCGTCGGGTCTTCGTAGTGGCTCATTAGAGTTCGAGTCACAATTGAAACGCAATCATGCGCGGTGCGCTATCGCCACGAAGACCAACACTGAGTAAACCTTTCGGAGATGAAGTCATATGCGTCAGGGCACCAAACGTAATTTGCGTGGCCGGCTTTCCCGGGATGCCGACAAGAACTACGCTGGGTAGACCAAAGTTCGAATGAGTGAATACATTAAAGAACTGCGTATCAAAACGCAGCTTGCGTTGTTCGGGAGCGAAGGGATGGAGACGTGCCTTTTTTACTTCTCTTCGCATTCCTCAATCTTCTTGAACTTGCCGACCGGGACCGGCTTGGGCGGTTCGATGCGTTCGCGGGCTTCCTTGACAAAGCCGGCAAAACGCAGCGACAGTTCTTTGATTCGCTTCGCTTGCCGCCGTTCGATCGCTTCCAGTGGAATCAACTCATGCCCGACTCCAATCGCGGACGCCCCGGCTAGAATGTAATTCTCTGCAGTTTGCTGATTCACACCCCCTGCGGCCACCAGGGGAATCTGTGGCAGGGCAGTTTTTAGCGCCTTAATGTATCTCTCGCCACCAACATCGACGTTTCTCTGGCTTTACGACCATCTTCATCGGCACTGAGCGCTGAATGGTGCTCAAGTTTCCGAATCGCGCTAATCGGGACGGCTTGTGATGTGGGAGAGAGCGGGGATTATGCGGCGATGGTGATGGCAGGGCGGGTAGTCCTTATACTTTCTTAATGAAAAGGACAGGACTTACTCTTGATTTCTTTACTAGGGTGTCCCCATCCCGTTCAAGTAGGTGGATATCATGTTCAAGAGAGCCAAAATCGCATCGATAACGGCAACTCTCGGAATATTGCTCGCGCTGGGAGCCGTGCAAAACACTGCGGTCCCACAGAAGTCGGCCGTCCCAAAACCACAGGACAATCTTGTACTTGGAGAAGACGAGGTCAGGCGACTGATGCTGCTGATTAATCCGAACGAGAGGGGCAAAATCACGAAGCAAGAGTGGATGAAGTTTATGGAAGCGGAGTTCGACAGGCTCGATAAGGACAAAAGCGGGGAGCTTGACGCTAAAGAACTAGCGCAATCGCGACTGCAGGCAACCTCATTCTCAAAGGCGGGCAAATAGCGTCATTTTTCGGGCGGGGGCGACCCGAACAAATGAGAGAAAATCTGGGTGAAATGACGTGGAATCTGCGTCGCACCTTCACGGGGGCTTGGGTCGTATTCAGTTCAACAGCTGTATTCACCTCGATGCATAGGAAGCTCGTCGAAAATTGGCTCGCAGTTCATGGAGCAGGACGTCAGGATGAACTTGAAGGATTGTTTCGAGACGCCGATGAGAAAGGTGAGGGAGTAATCGTTGTTTCAGGTCCTGACAAAGATTAGTAACTCCGGTTAGTCGTAAATGTCCAAGCTTTAAAACTACATTTTGGCCACTGAGATAATCACGCCACCCACTACGATAAACATTCCGCCCACCACAACTGCTAGAGGAGACGGAGCCTGCTTGAAAATCAATCAAGAGATGACTTGCGCCGTCAAAAAGAAAAATACCACATAGAGGCCGGGAAGTTTGGCGAAGTCCCACGTGGTGAATTGACGGTCCATCCGTACGCGAATAACACCACTCCCGCAAGCGCGAATAGCAAAGTCTTCGCGGTCGCCACCCTGTGTCCCGCGCAAGACGTCAAGCCGACCGACCTGGGCAAGGTGGTGGCATTAAATGGCAAGAAGATCGAGATGAAGGACAAGGGAGAGGTCGCTTACCTTCTGTCTTTCACGGCGGGGAAAGAGTTCGAGGCCACCACGGACGGCCTGAAGAATACCGACGTGCACTTTTTCGTCTACGACTCCTCCGGCGCGGAAGTCGCAAAGGACGACTCGCCGGGACCGAAGTGTTCGGTTAAGGTCGCGCCGAAGCAGGACGGGCAGTACAAGTTCGTCATCAAGAACACCGGCGGGACCAACACGGTGACCTTCAATGTAAAGGTCGCCAAATGATGATTCGCCCCTTGTCAAAAAGACACTAGGATTCTCGCCAAAAGGCTTTCGAAAAGTTGCGGGCTATCACAAAATCAGATTCGACCGAATGGTGGAAATCATTTCTCCGCGATTCCCACCAGAGAACACAGCGTAGTCGTTTACGCGGACAGCTTGCTCTTATCGCGGCACGAAGAACTCGTCAGCCTCTTTCGTACCTCTTGCATTCTCTTCTGTCAGCACGGTGGTAAGCGTTTTTCCCTGTGGGCCGAGCTTCATCCAGCGGCTCGTTACCAACGTGCCGTTCGCTGTTTGGTCTGTGATAGTCAACACCAATCTAGTGTCGTCTATATCTCCCCAAGACACGCTGGCGGTAGAAGTTCCCCCGCTCTGCTTAGCCTCTGTGCCGTCGGTAGTCAAATCGAACACCTGATCTTGAGTGCCTTGTTTGGTTTCAGTTTTAATCTCTATGTGCACTTTTGGCTCGTGATGCTCGATTGTCAGCGTCCTGCTCTTCGGAGCGGGAATTCCTAGGTCGAACCGGCTCATCTGTGGGTCTAATTTCCAATTGCCACTGAAGTCTGACTTTCCCCCAGCGAGCGCCGTCCCGCCAGCCACTACAAGAATGCAAATACCAAGAATAATCTTCGCGGTGGGCATCGCACACTCCGTTGGCGGCTAATCTATCATGAAAATACACCAATCGGGTCCTATGCGACGTTCCAGCTTCCCTTTGATCGACGTTGGGGGCGGTGGATGAGACGAAATCCGGGTTGTTGTTCGCCAAATCGTTGTGCCCTACATTAAAGGATTTCTTCCTACCTGGCGGAAGCTCTTCGGTTTGGAATTGCAGGCTGATTCGTCGACCGGCGAAGGATGCTCGCAGAAAACGTGTGCCTTGGCCGGATTTCAAGAAAATGCGTTTTGTCTTAAGAAGATTAGCTCTTGAGTCTACGCTGCCACCGCATAACGATGGTGCAGCCCGCCGAGTCGCGGAAAGGATTGAATCTTGTTTTCACGCTCAGAGCGAATTTCTGCAGGCCGACCTGTTGGCGTGTCCTTTGCGAGCCCAAGATGCGTCCGGTCCTCATGATAGTAGAGCAGGAAGGAAGACATCAGCCGTTTGAGATGCTGCTCATTCAGGATGATCACGTGGTCCAGCAAGTCGCGTCGGCAACTTCCCACCCAGCGCTCAGCAACACCGTTCTGCCACGGACTGCGAAAGGCCGTTCGAGTTGGCTCGCGTCCCATGTCCCTCACAGCCGAAACCACCTCGGCGCACTTGGAGTCGCGGTCGAATAGCAAGAATCTGTGCGGCTGTTTGTAGGCCCAGGCTTCGCGCAATTGCTGCAAAACCCAAAGAGCATGGGGATTTCGCGTCACATTGAAATGTATGATCCTACGCCGGTCGTGCCCGATGACGAAAAAGCAATACAGAACACCGAACGTGAGTGTTGGGACGGTGAAGAAATCCATCGCCGCAATGGCCTCGCGATGGTTTCTGAGGAACGTCAGCCATCGCTTCAGGGGATCTGGATCTCTCGGGGCTCGACGGATCCATCGCGAGACACTCCTTTCCGAGACATCGAAACCCAGCTTGAGCAGTTCGCCGTGAATGCGTGGCGCTCCCCAGGTCGGATTCTCGGCAACCATACGGAAGATCAAGGCGCGGACCTCTTTGCTGACACGCTTCCGTCCTCCGACTTTTCTGACTCTGGAGACCCAGATCCAGTACAAACGAAACCCTGCCCGATGCCAGTTCACTACGGTTCGAGGAGTGACCAGAATGAGAGGCTTCCTCCACCCGGACCAGAACGTTTTCAAGGCAACCCAGAACAGCTTGTGCAGGGCGGTCAATCGACGGCGAGGTCGTTGCGCGTGGAGAGCCAGCAATTGCCGACGGAGAGCCAGGTTTTCGAGTACGAGGTCTTCCCGGGAACGGAAGGTGCTGACCATCCAACCGAGGAAATGTCGAAGCGAGGCGATCATAGCAAGAATCTTATCGGAACTGTCCAAATTCAGCTTTGCGCGCTTTGCGCCAAGTCATTCATTTTGCAGGTGTACGATGCTTTGGCGAAGCACAGGGATTTCCACCGGGCCGTTTTGTTCTGCACGCATCGAAATTGCGTGTGACATTGGGGATCGAGGATAAGAGAGAGTACGGCGCAGGGCCACGTAATTGGTTGGATGATGAGGAAGCGATACCGATATTATTGTTCTTCTTTCTCTGATGGCAACCGCTTTGGTTTTTCTTTATTTATTACACGCCCAGGAAGCGGCGACCCAGCCAAAGCTGAACTCGATTCTGGATTCTTTGGAGCGAACCTGGGAGCAGAACCCAGCCCTCTCTCGGCATTACGCCAACATGGAATCAGATTGCAGCGCACACCGGCTTCAGCACCGAGTGTCAAACAAGGTTGGGATTCCGAAGGACTCGATCAATCGTGCGAAAGCGGGCATTGTGTTTGGATTCTTTAGATTCCGCATTCGTTGTCCGCTGTGTACCGTATATGGTACACTTGCGAGGTGATTAAGGCACAGCCCAAATCTCGGACAGAATCACGTGAACAGTCCGGCGTGCCCGAAAAACAGGGTAAGAGCGTTCCAGCGATTTTCTATCGTACGGAGGCGGGCGGAGAGCCGATGCGGGAATGGCTGAAGGGGCTCTCGCCAGAGGATCGGAGGCGCATCGGGGAGGATATCAAGACCGTGGAGTTCGGCTGGCCTATCGGGATGCCCGTTTGCAAGCCAATGGGCGGCGGGGTCTACGAAGTGCGGTCGAGCCTGGCTCAGAATCGAATTGCGCGAGTGCTTTTCTATATCGACAAGAAAGGCCGAATGGTCCTGCTTCACGGGTTCATCAAGAAAACGCAGAAGACGCCGGACGAGGATTTAGACCTGGCGCGGCGCAATAAGGCTAAGCATCAAAGGGGAGTGCAATGAACGGAAAGAAAAGTCGCAAGAAAATGGATCACAGCGGGTCAACCTTCGATAGCTTCCTCGAAGAGGAAGGAATTCGCGAGGAGGTCGAAGCAGTTGCCATCAAGCGCGTACTGGCGTGGCAACTGGAACAGGCCATGCAGAAACAACAAAAGACGAAACTGGCGATGGCGAAACAGCTTCACACGAGCCGGTCACAACTGGATCGCCTGCTTGACCCGCACAACGTCTCGGTGACGCTCGATACGATCACTCGGGCGGCGCGCGCACTCGGCAAGCGCGTAATCATTCGCATCGCCGACATGAAGGCAGCGAAACGTGCATAGGTCGCGCCTGCTGGCGTCTGCCTTGGGTTCACCCCAAGGGTTTCGGTCCAACGTCAGTCCAATTCGAGAGGTTGGTTGCACCGCGTGTTTCTGCGTAAGCGACACCAGATGCGGCACTTATGTGATTTACCCTGCTGACTTGCAAAGCAGGTGCTCTCCCAGCTGAGCTACACGCCCCCTGCAACTATACGATTCTGATAGTTAGTCTAATGGAATTTCGTGCCAATGACTACTGCTCCGCGAGCAGGCACTCTCGCAAACTGTTCGCTCCGCCCGCACTGTGCAAGTTTATTTTCTATCAGATATTTGCAGCCATTCCCCAAACGGCTTTAACTTTGATTCGCGGTCCCATTCGGTCCAAGAACGGAGTTTCAACGAATTACAGCGTAGGGGTGGAGCGTTCGGCTATGGCCCGAATGCTGGTGGCCTGTGCGAGCACGCGAACTTCCATATGTCATACAAAGGCCATTTGTAGTACAATTTGTGTATGCGATTTGTAATTCAAGCTAGGCTGGATGACCGATCCCGGAATAGGCTCGCAGTTCTGGTACGAGAATTAGGCTGGACTCCTTCGCGGGTGGTACGCGAGGGGCTGCGTGTTTTGGAAGCGAGTCATTTGCAGCGCAAGAAGCCAGGCATCATCGGCCTGGGTAAGTTCAAATCCGGTGTGCCGGACCTGGGATCGAACAAAAAACATCTACAGAACTTTGGGCGATGAAGCCGGTCCTGCTTGACACAGGGTTCATCGTTGCGCTCTTGGACCGCAGCGAGAGTTTTCACAAGATGTGCGCTCGGGCGGTTCGAGAAGTGGCGGTGCCGCTAGTCACTTGCGAGGCCGTCATTACAGAGAGCTGCTATTTGTTGCGGAACTTGTCGGGCGCGTCGGAGGCGGTGATCGAGAACATCGCCGCTGGGATCTTCCAGGTTCCTTTTCAGCTTTCTCGAGATACTGCTGGTGTCAAGCAAGTACTTCGAAAGTACAAGGACCGGGAAATTGATCTTGCCGATGCTTGCTTAATTCGGTTGGCGGACGAGTTTGGAACCGCGGACATTCTGACGCTGGATCAGGATTTCGCAATCTACCGCTGGGGCAAAAACAAACCATTTCGAATGCTGCCGAGCGTGGACTTACAGAGGCCAAGAAAAAAGCTTTAAGCCATCGCGCCAAGTGCTGGATCATGTGCGGAGAAGCGGACACCTTGGCCGGCGTAGGGTCGATGAGCTGCCGAACTCGTCGCCCCAGGACGGCGCGAATAAGGATGTTCGCGTCGCGAACCATCATCATCGGGATGCGCCCTTCCCGCGGTCACGCAGCTACGCAATCGTGCGAGGACTTGCGCAGTGGGCCAGTTTCTGAGGCCGCGAACCGTCATAAAAACGTAATACTAATGGTGGTGAACGGCGACTAAATGCGAACGAAAGGTGAATGAAGAAGAAAGTGATTCGTCCCGTTTCATCGTAACTTGCTGAATTCCTTCGATTAGGGCCAACTCCGGCAAGTTCTGATTAAATTGGTGGTTCGGCTGTTAACCGAAATGTTGGAGGTTCGAATCCTCCCGGGGAGCCAACTCATACCCCGTCGTGAATTACGAACATTTTGAGGTTGGCCTCCCACGAGAAATGTCGAATGCGCGAAACGCGATTAATCGCGGCTAATGAAGGCGAAGGAAACTCAGCTGCGGCAGATGTCTCTGCGATTTATCAGACCGATCGCGGTTAAACCAAGCCTTCGGTTTTTACCCGAAAGCCCTGTCAACGTCATGCAACGCGACTGGCGGGGCCTTATTCCCGCAATGCCTATACAACGGTCTAGCCCAACTGGACTTCTGGCCCGGAGGTAAGTACCGAGTAGCCGGGCGGCCTTGCGGCCGCCCGGCCCTCTCAGAACTGGGCGTGAAAGTTTCCCTTCACCCAGCTCAAGCCCTTCGAACGCCTCTTGAGAGGAGACGCGGTTTCGAAACGGGAAGACGCTGACGATGAACCCGGTCATGGCACTCGGGATGAAGTAAAACGCAGTTCGTGGCACCAGTGGAACCACCCTTCACACGGGGGACGCAGTAATGAAGGCGCCAGCCTGTGATGCGGGTGATCTTTGTATTGCACTGCGTGCAGAGTCCACGTTGTTCATGCCAGAGATAGCGAAGAGTGCGGGTACCCCGAAACGTTTCCAGCATGTGAGCCCCTTCGCGTTCTTCGAAGTAGGTTTCATAGGTTGGATCGTACGGGTTAGCTTCGCCTTTGACCTTGACGTGTCGTTTGATGGGAGTGCTCTTGGCGTAGTACAGCCAGACTTTAGTCGGCCGCCCTTCGTCATCGGAGGTTTCACCGAAGAAGGACCAGTCACGATTCCCGCGCCGGTCAAAGTATTTCGGTTTGAACCAGCGCGAGCTTTTGTTCGGGTGCCTTCGTCGTGCCCATTGCCACAGACTAGAGAAGATGTTGCGATCCACGTGTCCAAACGTGTGTTTGCTCACCACGTGCCGATGATAGTTCGCCCAACCGCGAATTTTCGGGTTGAGTTGATCGATCAAATCGGCGGCAGACACGCCATGCGCAGCTTTGATGATTCGTCGGATGCCATCCAGGAAGGTTCCAACATCTTCTTGGAAGGCTTGATGAGCAGTTTCCCGTTAGGATATCTGCGCACGTTTTGTCCGAGGAAATCAAAGCCATGCTCCACGTGCGTAATGACTGTCTTCGTCGGAGAGAGTTCAAGACCTCGTTCTTGCAGGAACTGCTCGACCAGGGGCTTGATTTCTCCTTCCAGTAATTCTTTCGATTTACTGGTGATGACGAAGTCATCCGCGTAACGGACGAGATTGACACACGGTTTCTCACCTCCAAGGGACTTGAGACGTTTTCCTGCAGGGAACTTTTCCTGCAAGAGTCGTTCAAGTCCGTCCAGCGCGCAATTAGCGAGCGCGGGGGAGATAATTCCACCCTGGGGAGTCCCGTCCGTCGTTTCGTGAAGAACGTGTTTTTCCATGTACCCGGATTTCAGCCACTTTTGGAGAATGACTCGGTCCAGCAGGACGTGAGCCAAAAGCCAATCGTGTGAAATCTTGTCGAAACAGGACTTGATGTCGCCTTCTAGAATCCACTGCGTGTTTGCGCTTCTCAGTGCCAGAAAGCACTGGACCATCGCATCGGCGCAGGACCGCTGCTGACGAAACCCATATGAGTTTTTATCAGCGGTGGTTTCCACAACGGGGGCGAGTGCGAGCAGATACAGCGCTTGCTGCGCTCGATCCTTCATCGTGGGAATTCCGAGCGGGCGCATCGTTTTGCCGTCCGACTTCGGGATGTAAACACGTCGTAGGGGCTGGGATTGATAACCCCTACGCTTCAGTGCATGTACTGCCTGGGTCTTCTTCTCTGGTGTGTCCCAAATTTCTTGGTCCACGCCGGGGGTTTTCTTGCCATTGTTTTCCGTCACTCGTCGAACGGCGAGAACTTTGCCGCTGTAGGAGTGGGTTAGCAAACGCTGCAGGGCTCGCACCCTGCCCCATCTGCTGGCCTTCGTTGCCTGCACGATACGCACTTGGAGTCGGTGAACGTTGCGGCTAACGGTTTGCCAGCTAATGGCATACCACTCCGCCGCTTCGTCTGAGACCGCACCAACAGCTTGCGCTGTCGTCATCTGCTTTGCCTCATGAGCCGATTAGTCAAGTTCTCTCGTGTGAAGCACCATAAAGGGAAGTCAGCCCGCTTTCACGTCCGGTGATGTTGTCGATGTAGCTGACGCAACCGATATCCGCTCCATTACAGAGTGGCATTCGCTTTCTCCCTCATCTGTTATCCGCACCGCTATCGGTGCATCTTGCGATGCACTTTCCTCTTGCGAGAAGCGATGTGGATTTACCCTGTTCCGTTGGAATGACGCGATAGGGTCGAGTGGCCGGGCGGTCTTGCGGCCGCCCAGCCCTCTAAGAACCGGACGTGAGACTTTCGCCTCATCCGGCTCGAGCACTCAATAACGCCCCAAAAGAAACAGGGACGCAGCCTCATTCAGGTGCGAATAAGACCTACTCGATACAGGCTTGCCGCCAACTCGCACGGCGATGGAGAAAATGATTCCGTCAACCTAATTTGGCCCACTTTGATCACCTATCTGGCCACCACCTGGGTGAATCAACTCCCGCATCCCGGTCGGAGCGAAGCCCTGCGGCGCCCGTAGGGCGGCGCGTTTAGGGCGTAGCGTAGACCGGGATGCGGGAAAAGTTCTAGAAGCGTGGCGTCAGCGTCTCCCAGGAACGACGATCTCCAACTCGGTCGACTCGTAGCATCCCCGTTTTCCGAGGAGCTCGCTACCCGTTGCCTCATCCCTTGCCGCCTTTCTTCTTATTCAGGGTTCTGCGGAAACGATACGACTCCGTGCCGGTCTCGATGATGTGCGCCTGGTCAGTCAACCGGTCGAGCATGGCCTTGCACAACCTGGCGTTCGGGAACATCGTGGTCCACTCCGAGAACGGCAGATTCGTTGTCACGATCACCGCCGCTCTCTCGGCCCGGCCAGCGATGATCTGGAACAACAGCTCGGCAGCTGCTTCCGGCATCGCTACATATGCCATTTCGTCGATCACGATTAACTCATAGCGCATCCACCGGTTGGTCACACGATTCAATTCGCTCTTGTTCTTGGCTTCGGTCAGTTCATTCACCAGCTGCGCCGCCGTTGTGAACCTTACCCGTTTTCTCTGGCGACAGGCGGCAATCGCCAGCCCCGTTGCCAGGTGCGTTTTACCCGTGCCAGTCTCCCCGAGAAAAATAACTGGCTCGCTGCGGCTCAAGTACCCGCCTTCGGCCAGGTTCCGGATCTGGGCAGCAGGAAGGTGCGGCGCATCAGCGAACGCAAAGTCCTCCAGTGTTTTTACCTTGGGGAAATGGGCATCGGTTATCCGCCGTGCTACCCCATGCTGATAGCGATCTTCCACTTCCGCTCCGAGCAGCGCTTCCAGATAACTCAAGTGCCCCTGCTTCTGCTTGGCTGCTTCTTCGGCCATCGACAGAAACTGCCCTCCCACCGTCGCCAGCCTCAGGTCTTTGGCATACTGCCGAATCGTCGCCTGTTGCACGGGAACCGTCGCGGCGCTCATTGAATCACCCCGTTCCCGGAATAGTTCTCCAGCAACTGGTCGTAGTTCCTGGTGGTCGGTTGTGGCCGGTCATACACTCGCAAGGCCCCGACCTCGACCGCTTCACGCGGCTCTCGTTTCCCGTTTCGTTCCGCCTCCAGGAGTAGGCGCACGGCTTCCACATCGAAACAACTCATCTCCAGAGCCTTTTCGATCGACACTTGCAGTTGCGGGTAGCCGTGCTGCCGGCCCAGCAAAAGCACCTCGATCATGGCCCGTGTTCCGGGTTGCTGGCCCCTTCGTTGCTTCAGCATCTCCCAGTAGCGATCGAAACTGGCCGGCCAACGTCCTTGCGCCCGCCACTGCTCGAGCGGTGTCGAACCAGCGAACGCTCCGGGCTTCTTGGTCAGCGCCTCCAGGTAGTGCTCCAGGTTGAGTACTTTCTGCTGGCGGTTGAAGCACCGTTCATGCCGCGCCACACACTCTCCCTGATGCCAGATCTCCACGTAGGACGAATGCACCTTGGCCTGCACTTCCACTCCGACGGGAAGAGGAGCCGAGTAGAAGTTGGTCAGCACCTTCACGCAGCCGCTGGCGTTTACCTGCGGAAAGTGGACCGCAGCGAGGTCGAAACCTTTCTCGGGCAGCGTGCGCAGATGTTCCCGTTCAAGGTTCATCCCCATGCCGACCGTCTGCGTCCGCCCGTTGATCATCCGTTGCTCGTCGCCCTTGGAAGCCTCCAGCAGCAGGGTGTTCAGCTCCTCCCAGCTGTCCACTTTCGGCACAGGCACCAAGTGGTTCCGGCGAAAGTAACCGCCTTCTCCCTCCACGCCGCCTTTTTCGTGCCCTTCTCCTGGTGTGCAGAACTCCGACTCGAAGCCCCAATGCGATCGGAAGGCGATGAATCGCGTGGTCTCCTCTCGCTGGTGTCCTCGCAAAATCTTCTTCACTGCACTCGTGAGGTTGTCATAACGGCAGCGGGCAAATACGCCGCCAAAATAGGTAAACGCCCATTCGTGCGCTTCCAGAAACGCTTGCTGACTTGCGTGTGGGAAAGCGCAATGGAACGCTCCTCCGCTGGCCATACTGCGCATGCAGAATACGTAGGCCAGCTCCCGCTCTCCGCAGATATCTGCGTAAGCTGCATACCAATCCACCTGCGCTTCTCCTCCCCAAGCGTAGGACTGCGGAATGAACGTCTCGTGCCCGATGAGTTGTAACTGAATCTTCCGCTCGCGCACATAGCGACGAATTGATGACTCGGCGATGCTGACTTCCGGAAGTTCCTTGCGGATCCGGCACCAGATCCGATGTGCGGTGTGTCGCTGCTTTCTTGGTGCCTTCTGATCGGTCTGCAGAATCGCGTCGATGAAAGTCGCCGCTGCTTCCAATTTCGGCTTCGGTCGAGTGTTGATTTTTCGCTCCCTCGGAACCGCGTCAGCCAATGCTTCCCGCACCATGCGCCGATGAATTCCAAGCTTCCTCGCCACCCCTTGGATAGTCCCCACACCGTGGTTGTACTCCCGCCGAATCTGCTCAAATAGTTCCACTTTGGCTCTCCTGTTCAACCGGGTCTCCTCGGGGGCTCGCCAGCCCGTAACGAGATCCACGGTATATAGTTTTCAGTAGGTGGGCCAATTTAGATGATCGTTGGTGGGCCAAAATAGAGTATCGAAATCAGAAAACCCACCAGACGTGTGTGAAGCTGCACCAACAGCTCTCGCCGTCGTCATTTGCTTTGCTTCATTCATTGGTTCTTCAAACGTTCTCGAGTTTGAGCACCACCAAGAAGTCGGCTCCGTTTCCGGCGAGGTGATGTTGTTGTCCCAGAAAGACAACGCAACCTCTATTTGCCCGATTACAGGGCAGCATTCGCTTTGTCTCAGTTCCGCTACCCCCATCGCTATCGATCCGCCTTGCGGTGGTTCTTCCCCTTACGGGGAGCGATACGGGCTTACCCTGTTCCGCGGCAATGACACGATCGCGTAGGTGCTCCCTCTACGCCGGCAGTGTTGTGTGCTCATGACGCGGGAACCTAAAGCCCACGTACCCACTGCAAAAAGAGCGCAAGCATCTTCCGCTCCCCAGAACTTACGGCGCTTAAAAGAGTTTGCCTATGCTCACCATACGACCAACCCTAGCCCCAATCACCGCCTTGATGCTGGCAGGTGCACCTTTGCCTTGCGGGTCCGATGCCACTCTTGCGAGTGCGGGTACATTGTCCGAGGGCTTTCGACGAGTCGTTACCTTCCCGCCTTACCTCGTAGGATACGTTCGATGGGACGAACGGTCTGATCCATTCCTCCTCGTCAGACAATCATTTTCCGCAGCTTTCAGGTCGCACTTAGGTCTGTTCTATACGCCGGCAGTGTTGTTTACCTATGACAGAGGACCCGGAAGTCTCTGTGCTCACTGCAACAAGAGCCGCGCAGCATGTTAGGCTCTCTCGGGCTAACGACGCTTACGAACATTTGTGTATTCTGACCCTGCTACCAAGCCTAGCCCCTCTCCACCTTATGCTGGCAGATGCATCGTCGCCTCACGGTTTCGGTGCCACTCTTGCGAATGTGGGTCCATTGTCCGAGGGCTTCGAACGGTCTGTTGCCTCGCCGCTCCAACCTCGTAGGCTACGTGCGATGGGACGCACGGTCTGATCGATTTCCTCCTTGTCAGACAATCATTCCAACAGCTTTCAGGTCGCAATCCGAATTGCTGGTTCCGTCAACTTGATTTGGCCCCTTTTGATCTTTTCATTTGGCCCCACCCCTTGGTCAATCACCTCCCGCACCCAGGTCGGAGCGATGCCCTGCGGCGCCCGAAGGGCGACGCGTTTAGGGCGACGCGCAGACCTGGGTGCGGGAGAATTTCTGATTCATCGCGGCGGGTTTGCTCACTTCCGCGGAGCAATTTCGCGTCAGCATCGCCTAGGAACGACAATCGCCAACTCGGTTGACCCATAGCATCCCCGGTTTTGTCCCTCCTTAAGCGCATTTCCCGTACCTCATCCTTTGCCGCCTTTTTTCTTATTCAGCGTTCTACGGAAACGATACGACTCCGTGCCCGTCTCGATGATGTGTGCCTGGTCGGTCAGGCGGTCCAACATGGCCTTGCACAACCTGGCGTTTGGGAACATGGTGGTCCACTCGGAAAACGGCAGATTCGTTGTGACAATCACCGCCGCTCTCTCGGCGCGCCCAGAGATAATCTGGAACAACAGCTCGGCAGCGGCTTCCGGCATCGCCACATACGCCATCTCGTCGATCACGATCAACTCATAGCGCATCCACCGGTTGGTCACGCGATTTAGTTCGCTCTTGTTCTTGGCCTCTGTCAGTTCGTTCACCAACTGCGCCGCCGTCGTGAACCGTACCCGTTTCCTCTGACGACAGGCCGCTATCGCTAGCCCCGTCGCCATATGCGTCTTACCTGTTCCGGTTTCCCCAAGAAAAATAACCGGCTCGCTGCGACTCAAGTAACCGCCTTCTGCCAGGTTCCGGATCTGTGCGGCCGGAAGATGCGGCGCATCGGAGAAGGCAAAGTCCTCCAGTGTTTTCACCTTCGGGAAATGGGCCTCCGTTATTCGCCGCGCTACTCCGTGTTGATAGCGATCTTCCACTTCGGCGCTGAGCAGCGCTTCCAGATAACTCAGATGCCCGTGCTTCTGCTTGACCGCTTCTTCGGCCATCAATAGAAACTGTCCACCCACCGTCGCGAGCTTTAGGTCTTTGGCATACTGTCGAATCGTTGCCTGTTGCGCAGCTACCGTTGCGGTGCTCATTGAATCACCCCGCTGCCGGAATAGTTCCTCAACAACTGGTCGTAGTTCCTGGTGGTTGGTTGTGGCCGGTCATACACTCGTAAAGCACCTATCTCAACCGCCTCACGCGGTTCTCGTTTCTTGTTTCCCTCCGTATCCAGAAGCAGGCGCACGGCTTCAACATCGAAACAATTCATATCCAGAGCCTTTTCAACCACTGCTTGTAGCCGCGAGTATCCGTGCTGCCGGCCCAGCAAGAGCACGTCGATCATGGCGCGCGTTCCCGGCTGCTGGCCTCTTCGCTGCTTCAGCATCTCCCAGTAGCGATCGAAACTGGCCGGCCAACGTCCTTGTGCTCGCCACTGCTCGAGCGGTGTCGAACCAGGAAACGCTCCGGGCTTCTTCGTCAGCGCTTCCAGGTAATGCTCCAGGTTGAGTACCTTCTGCTGACGGTTGAAGCAGCGATCGTGTCGCGCCACGCACTCTCCCTGGTGCCAAAGCTCCACGTAGGAAGAATGCACCCTGGCTTGCACTTCCACGCCGACGGGCAGAGGAACGGAGTAGAAGTTGGTCAGCACCTTCACGCAACCGCTGGTGTTCACATGTGGAAAGTGAATCGCTGCCAAATCAAAACCTTCTTTCGCCAGTGCTCGCAGGTGTTCTCGCTCCAGACTCATTCCGGCACCAACCGTCTGTGCCCGCTCGCCGATCAAACGCTGCTCATCGTTCCTGGATGCTTCCAGCAAGAAAAGGTTCAGCGCTTCCCAACTGGCAACCTGCGGAACCGGCACCATGTGGTTCCGGCGAAAGTATCCGCCTTCTCCTTCCACTCCACCCTTCTCGTGACCTTCCCCTGGGGTGCAGAACTCCGACTGGAAACCCCAATGCGATCGGAAGGCCATAAATCGCATGGTCTCCTCTCGCTGGTGCCCTCGCAAAATCTTCCTCACCGCACTCTTAAGGTTGTCATACCTTAAGACTGCAAATACCCCGCCAAAATAGAGAAACGCTTGCTCATGCGCTTCCAGAAACGCTTGCTGGCTGGCGTGCGGGAAGGCGCAATGGAACGCTCCTCCACTGGCCATGCTGCGCATGCAAAATACGTAGGCCAGCTCCCGCTCTCCGCAAATATCTGCGTAAGCTTCATACCAGTCCACCTGCGCTTCTCCACCCCAAACGTAGGACTGCGGAATGAATGTCTCGCGGTGAATCATCGCTAACGCGAGTTTTCTTTCACGAACGTGGCGTCGTATCGTGGATTCGGCCACTTCCACTTCCGGCATCTCTTCTCGGATCCGGCACCAGATCCGATGTGCGGTGTGCCGCTGCTTCCGTGGCGCCTTCTTGTCCGCTTCCAGAACCACGTCGATGAAGGCCATCGCCGGTTCCAGCTTCGGTCTCTCTCTTATCGGTGTCTTGCGCTCTACAGGAACAGCGCTGAGCACCGCCTCACGCACCATCCGCCGATGAATCCCCAACTTCTTGGCGATCCCTCGAATCGTTCCACCACCATGCTCGTACTCACGTCGAATCTGCTCAAATAGCTCCACCTTGGTTCTCCTATCCACCCGGTCCTCCCTTGGGGCGGTTAGGCCCGAAGCAGAGTCCACGGTATATGGTTTTCAGTAGGGTGGGGCCAAATCAAAGTATCGAATGGGGCCAAATCAGAGTATCGAAATCAATTGCCCGTTACGCTCCCAGAATCTGAACAATCACCCCTGCGATCAGCGTCATCGGGTCGTCAGTTTTGGGAGGGTGCCGAAAAAAGACGTTGGGAACACTCCCTGAAAAGAACTCGGGTGGGCCTTGACTGAAGCGGAAACGCAACAGTACATGCGGAGAAAGGGAGTTGCCAATAAATGACATCTCTTTCGTTGCACCGGTCTGTTTCTAGAAATCGTTTTAACAAATGGCACATTCGGCGGACCGCATTGCAGCTCCCAACTGTTTGCGTGCACGAAACAGTCTGCTTCGAACCATACCTTTCGTCAGACAGAGCACTGCTCCGGCCTCCTCCATCGAGTATTCCCGAAAGTCGCAGAGGATAACCACAGACCGCAACGGCGCGCTCAGCCGAGCCACCTCCTTGGTGAGAGCCGAGATGGACTCCTTTTTTGCCAAGGCTTGTTCCGGATTAAGTCCTGGAGCCGGAAGCAGGTCGAGCACGTCCCTCTCGTCTTCACTCGATGCGTGCCCGACGGAAAACCCTGGCCTCCTGCGTCTCTTGCGGAGCAAGTCGATTGCTTCATTGACAAGGATTCGTGCCAACCAGCTACGGAAGGCGCCGTCGTTGTTGAACTGTTGGAGATTCCGAACCGCACGGAGCAAGCAGTTCTGCACGACATCCTGAGCATCTTCCCGACCTCCTAGTACACGGCACGCCAGGAAGTGAAGAAACCTGTAATAGCGCGAGAAGAGGTCGTTCAGGGCCTCCTCGTCTCCGCGCAAAGCACTAGAGATGAGAACACTGTCGCCCGGTCTCGAGTCAGATAGACTGGCCATTGTCACGAATCCCCTCTTTAGGTAAATTCCCGCCATGATGTGTCAGAAGCGGGATTGCCTCGCGTCAGGGATAAAAAGTGCATCGCACGATTGGAGATTAAGGTCAGGCTATGCATCAGTCCAATTGATTGTTAAGATAAGGATCATTCTCGCTGGAGATGGAAGAAACATGGAGATAAGACAACTGGAGATTTTCCGAGCCCTCGCGCGCGAGCTAAATTTCACGAAAGCGGCCGCTCGAGTCCACTGCGTGCAATCCAATGTAACGACACAGATCCGCGCGATGGAGAGCGAGTTAGGCGCGCGATTGTTCGATAGGTTATCGAAACGCGTGGTTCTGACCGACGCCGGGCGGCGCTTTTTGCCCTATGCGGAGCGGGTACTCTCGACCTTGGAGGAAGGACGCGTCGCAGCGGGGCAAAATGCAACACCGTCGGGGCCACTGCGAATCGGCACTCCGGAGTCGGTTCTAACGTACCACTTACCTCGGATTCTTGGCCGCTTCAGGAAACTCTATCCAAAGGTGGAGCTCATCTTTCGGCCATATCTGGACCAAGGGTTGGTTCATTTGATTGAAAGCGGAGAATTGGATCTGGCGGTGTGGATGGGGGATACAATCCAACAGGTTCGCCTGAGGACCTTGCGCCTGCGCAACGAGAAACTCGTATTTATCGCCGCCCCCGAGCATCCACTCGCTGCAAAGAAACGCGTAATTCCTCACGATTTAACCGGCCAAACTTTGCTATTGACCGAAGCAGGTTGCAGCTATCGAAAAAAACTGGATCAATTGCTTTCTATAATGAGCGTTCGACCGGAAAGTGTTACAGAGTTCTCAAGCGTGGAGGCCATCAAGGAGTGTGTCTCCTTGGGAATGGGCTTAGCGCTCCTGCCGGAAATCGTGGTCGCACGGGAGATAGCCGTTAAGCAAGTCGTAGGTCTAGCCTGGGTGGGTGCGGAAATGGACATGGCCACGCACGTCGTTTGGCACAAGGACAAGTGGATTTCACCGGCTCTCGGCGCCTTTATCTCGATGCTGGAGCAGATGTTGAAAGAACCAGCAAGCGCCTCTGGCCGGTCGCGTGCAAATTCGCACAGCGGCCCAAAGGCGGCCTGATTGTATCAAGGCCACTGAAGAGATTGTTCTCGAATGGCAATACGGAAACTATCCAGAAACGGGGTTCGAGGAGAGGTGCACGCAGGCGACCTTCGACGGGACCTTGTTTCCTTGAACCGATCTTCGGAGTGCGACCACTAACTCAACAAACTGGCGCGCCTGCTTTTCGCCTTGATGAATATGAGGGTAGCATTAGACGGTTATGGCGTTTGACGCAGGTGTTCATATCGGCCCGTTTGAGATCCTCGCTCTTCTAAGGGCAGGAGGAATGGGCGAGGTCTACAAGGCGCGGGACACTAGGCTTCACCGTCTGATCGCTTTGAAGATTCTGCCTGCAGAAAATCTGCCGATGCCGACCGGAAGAAGCGATTCCTGGCTGAAGCCCAGGCTGCCTCCAAACTGAATCACCCTAACATTGTCATCATCCATGACATCTCGGAACAGAACAGCGTTTGCTCCATTAGGCGAAGAACATCACATTGACAATTCAATCTGGCACGCCAGCCGAGGAATCATGACACCGAGATGGGCAATTGTTGTACGTGCGAATGATAGGCAACCCAATACACCCCGGCTGCTGTACGCCACCCTTGGTGCAACTGATTGCATCGGACATGAAGTCATATAGGCAGGCACGATTGATCAGTTCCTGGGCGCCTGGGCCATGTGATGGCTATTGAGGGGGACGAATCTTGTCAACGATGGCTTTGACACGAGGATCGTTTTTGATGGAAGCAAAAGTCGAATCCTCGAAATTGGCAAGACAGGGCAGATTCACGTCGCGCAACTGATACGCTTTTTGAAGCCACGAGATGGCCTGGTCGTTCTCACCGATTCGAGCGTAAAGCACGGCGAAAGAAAACGGCGAAACGTAGCGGTGCTCGCGAATCCGCGTGAGGTAGACCAGTTCCTTCTTCATAGCAAACCGTTTTGCCGCATCGAAGCCGGACTTGTGGTAAACGGACTTGAGGGAGTTTGCGGATTCTGGTTGCCCATTCAGAAAAAAAACAGTGCTCCATTCAGTAATGGCCTCGTCCTGTCTGCCCCAAGACGTGTAAAGGTGAAGAAGCCCGGAATGCGCCAGGACAGATGCCGGATCGAGCTGGAGGGCGGCTTTCAGTTGTTCCTCGGCTTCTTTGAGACGCCCGGTTCTGTCGAGAAGGCCAGAGAGACAGATCTTGCGGTCCGCGTTCAAGGGATCGAGTTCGACCGCGCGGCGCATTTCCTCCAGAGCAGCCTCGGGTTTGTTTTGAATTGCCAGGAATATGCCATTCCACTCGTGAGACATGGGATCATTCGCATTTAGATCGAGCGCCCTCTGAATTTCGGCCTGAGCACCTTGCCAATCGTAGTCGATTGTGAGCATCGCATCAGCCAAGTAAACATGAGACTCGGGAAGTGAAGGGTCGAGCAGGATAGCGCGTTCGGCGGCAGCGCGTGCTTTGGCATAGGCGGCACGAGGCGGCAGGAAACCGAGATTGGCGCCGCGCTCGTAAATGCGCGCCAAGCTGGCAAGGGGCTGAGGGCAATTGGGGTCATCGACCACCGCCTTTTCAAAGGTCGCAATAGTGCGATCGAGTCCTTCGGGAGTGTGAATACCTGATTCGGCGAGACCACGCAAGTAAGAATCGAACGCATGATCATCAATGGAATGGTGAGGAACGGAAGAGTCGCCTAGCACCGCGTTCAATTGCACAGCGATGGTTTCGGCACCGCGGGTTTCCAGCGTGAGCGGATCGCCGGACTCGAAATCGTATTCCTGGCTCCAACGTGGAGACTGATCGGCGGCGCGGATAAGTTGGCACGAAATCCGAACATGTGGACCTTCGCGACGGATGCTGCCCTCTAGCAGGTAGTCGGCGTGGAGTTCGCGAGCGATCTCGTCCACACTTTTGGCAACATGCTTATACTTCATGGCCGACGTCCGGGCGATTACATGAAAGCGGGGAGAATTCAACCGGGCAAGGCGAGTGATGGTCTCTTCTGTCATGCCATCCGAGAAGGTCTCCTGACCGGGATCGCTGGTCATATTCTGAAAAGGAAGGACGGCCAGCATAGCGGGCCGGGAGACGGAAGGATTTTCGCTCACTGTGGCATGACGAGAAGTGAAGTAGTAGATCGTGACGGAAGAGAAAACGAGAACAAGAGTAGCAACAAGGATGACAGAAGCGCCCGAAATGGCTGATCCTGGAGGTGACGTCAGTGGTTTCGAATCAAGGACAGCCTGAGGAGCCGGTTGGATCGGTCCGATAAAGCGATACCCGCGGCGCGGCACGGTTTCGATATAACGAGGAGCGTCGGCATCGTCACTCAACACGTTGCGAAGTTTTTTCACGGCAGTGTTGAGTGCATGGTCGAAATCGACGAAAGTGTCCTCTGGCCAGACTCGACCGCGCAATTCCTTGCGAGTAACGAGAACGCCGGGCTTTTCGAGCAGTGCTGCCAGGACCTGAAGAGGTTGCTCCTGACAATGCACGCGCATTCCAGCCTTGCGGAGAACGCGCCCAGAAAAGTTTAATTCATAGACTGAAAAGCGAACGATGGAATCGTATGGATTGGGTGTACTCATCGTGGCCTCGAAATAGAAGACGTAATTCCGCTTTGGAAGTTCTAAAAGTCCGAGACCACTCGCCTTACCAAATCGAATTAACTCTTGAAATCACTGTGATCTAGCTGGCCACAGAGAATCTATCCGGAATCCACGCCCAAACTCTTGAGGTATCCCGCCGGACACGTAGGCTCGCACCTACCGTAAGGGGAGCGTGCGGTCGGAGTGAACGTACAAAAGACACTGTGGGCATTCTTGATGGGGACGGTGGTATTCAGCCCGTTAGGAAGCGCGGCCCGGACGCGCATAAACAACACTGCGCATGCAGATACAGGTCCGATGCAAGAAGGTAGCATCCCGATCACTATATACAATGGTTTTTTGGTGGTGACCACGGGCCAAATTGGTGGCGTGGGAGAGAAGCAGAATTTTGTGTTGGACACCGGGACAGCGCCAAGCATCTTGAACGAGCGTTCGGCAAAGAAGATGGGATTGCGAGTCACTCGCGGCACGCTAGTTGCCGTGGGGAGAACGGTAAGCACAGGACAAGCGGTGCTGCCGGAATTGGAGCTCGGGCCGATTCACGTGACAGACCTGCCAATGAATGTGATGGATCTGTCGAAGTTGGAGAAAAGTCTCGGGATGCAAGTAGCCGGATTGATCGGGATGGACGTGTTGGGGCGAGCGAGTTTCCGGCTCGATTACGAAAAAAAGGAATTGTATTTCGGCAACGTCGCAGACGAGGGGATTGAGATCGCATACGACGGCTCAACTAGTTTGGCCTTGGCAGAGGCCACCTTGCAGGGAAAGCACGTACGACTGATCGTCGACACGGGATCCGACCTCGTCGTGGTGTATGGCAGCGATTGGAACACGGTGGATTCCGCACAACGACCGAGCGAAGGCACGAGTGTAGCGGAGCATGTACCCGCCCGGCGAATCGCCAATCCAGAGTTGGCTCTCGGCGGAAAGCGGTTTCGCGGGATGCACACCTATTATGTGCCGTCCACAACAAAAACGGGATACGACGGATTTTTTGGCGTGCGAGCACTGAAGCTGCGTGGCATATCGTTTGATCGAGATAATCAAATGATGTATCTGCTCAATTGATATATTTCTGGAGTCCGGTACGACCAATCAGTGCTGTCGCTTGCAACCGTCGAGGCGCGGCGACGTTGGCCCGATGGAATCTGCCAATCCCAGTCACTTTTCCATGTAACTACCTCAACGCCCAAATGAGCCCGCCCTAGTCGCATCCGAGGGTGAGTCGTTTTTCTTCGAGATTGATTTCTACATATTTGAACTCATCGAGAATATCTTGACCCAGAATGCCGTCGATTTTTCGTTGAACTGTCCGGGAGAGATCCTTGGTATCCGCAACCAGAACGCGTTTGTCTTTCCAGACCTCCGTTCCGATGGTTAGCGTTGCCTGTCCCCAGCGGCCATCTCCCACAAATCCCGTTCCTTTTCGAGGCGGGTCGGCGCGCTGGAGGTGAGCGGGATTCAGTCCTGAGATTTCCGGGCTCAGAATGGTTGTATTCGAGCCGGTGTCTAGGATCAATACGGCCGGCTTTCCATTGACATGCACGCTCACGAGGATCGCGCCGAAATGCGGGCTACGTTCGAAGGGCACAACGGTCCGGCGATGCGACGTCTTTGAGGCGGGATAGGGCAGCCGCTGTTGACTGGCCGCTTGGTGCGAGCCGGCGGAAATGATGGGCACGCTCAGGGCGAGTAGCAAAGCGAACAGCGCCGATATGGATAGCTTCGGTCTCATCCTTTTTTACCGGGCCTTGAAAGCTTCTACGCCTCGCCGTTAAGCCGAAGGTGCTCGCTTCCCGTTACGTGCTGCTGCAGTCCCGCGTGCCGACAATCATTCCGGCTGTGCTTCATTTATTACTAGCATAAGACCTATGCCGGTAAGGATTTTAGAAAGTTGTTTGTCACCTGTCAAGTGGTCTAAGATGGTAAGAAAATGAAACAGCCCTCGCATAAGCTTAGGTTCGACCTGACCGCCGGATGTCTGTGCCTCGACTTCGCGAACACAGTCGACAAACGCCTGAGCGGCAATCCCGAGGAAAAGCTGAGTGGATACAAGGAGCTCGTGGCGTTTGGACAACAGACTGGTGTGTTCTCACTCTCCGAGTCCCGGATACTGCGGCGTGAAGGAAGGCAGGACAAGAGCGGGGCGTCCAGACTTTTCCAGCAGGCCGTCGACTTGCGCGAAATGATATTCAGGATCCTATCGGCCGTAGCGGTTGGCCGGGAGGTTTCCGAAGCGGATGTGGGCGCTCTCAACGACGAACTTCAAAAACTAAATGCCGGCTCGCTCGTTGTGCCCGGGCCCGGAAAGGTTGCCTGGCGGTGGGTGGAGAAGAGCAGCGGAGTCGCCCGGCTCCTCGGGAGGATCGTGCGCGCGGCGGTGGAGGTATTGGCGTCAGACGATATCGAGCGCGTAAAGCGATGCGCGGCCGAGAAGTGCTGTTGGCTTTTTATGGATCGCAGCCGCAGCCGCAACCGACGGTGGTGCGAGATGCGAACGTGCGGCAGCCAGCACAAAGCGAAAGCGTACTACAAGAGGAAGACCGTAGCCCGAAAACACGGGAGGGTGATCACGAAATGTTAAAAGCAGGTTCACAACTGGAGTCCGCGAAGCCCACGATGCGCTCGTCGGACACCGCCTGGCCGGAATGTCTTTGAGCAAAGTTGCAAAGAAATACGGCGTCAGTCGCACCAGTGTCGTCCGGTTCGTCAGGGAAGCGCAGCAACGTCAGGCGGTCGCCGCGGCGTGAAAAAGGGTGTCGGTTAGTTAATGAATCCGCGGGATGGAAGTAAGCACGCGTGCCCCGCGTTTGTATTTAAGAATCTTCGATCCCCTCGTCGAAGCAGCCCTCCTCCCGAAAGTCATTAGTAAACACTAGCCGACTTGAACGAAGCCGCTCTGCGGCGGACGCTTCGCGTGAGACGAACGGAGCAGTGGTTGCTTGTTGGTTGAGTTAAGTTGTCGGGTCATAGGAGGTCCCCATGACCCGACTTCGCAAAATGATGTTGGAAGAACTCCAGGTTGAGGATCGGGTGGTTCGATCCGATAGCCGAGGCTTCGGAGTTGTCGAAGCATCTTCCAAGTTTTGAGTTGCTTCGATCGTTTGCTGACCGCCGGGCCCCGTTCTTCGTAACGGACTCCCTGGTGCAGGATCAACCAGATTAGCCGACACTGTCGATGGGCGATGGCCCCAATGGCTTGATTGTGTCCCAGACGCGGGACTGAGCGGCGATACACGATCTCGAAAATGCTTCCTTTGGTCCTGGCTGCGGCGTTAGCAGCCTGATTGAGTAAGCGCCGCATGTGACGGTTGCCCTTCGGAGAGCGGTGGCTATAGTTTACGCCTGCGCTCTCGTCGTCGCCCGGGCAAGCACCAACCCACGAGGAGAGACATTTCTCGGAGGGAAAGGTCGCTGCGGTAGAGCCGACTTCGGCAATGATTTGCTGCGCTGAGTCGACTCCCAGACCGGGCACTTCCGCCAGCCGCTCGACGGCATCCTGGTGCTGGCTGAGTAGACTGGCCATCTCCTGGTCCAGTTGGCCGATCTGCTCGTCGATTAATCGCAATTCCTCCAACGCCATCTTCAGCAGCCGCCGGTAGACGGCGTTCAACTCCGCACAAGCGCCGAGCGCGTCGCACAACTGTTCCGGCGTGGCGCGCAAGCGTTCATCCGCCAAAGCGGCCAGAGCCGCTGGGTTGGTTTCCCCGTCAGCGAGCGCCTTCAGCATCCGCCGGGCACTGAGGCCCAGCAGATCGGAAACGAAGCTGGACAACTTGAGATGTGCCTCTTCCAAAAGAGATTCCAGTTGGTTCTGTAGCCGTATTCGATCGCACCTCAACTGGTACTTCCTACGCGTTACTGTCCGCCACAGACGTTGCTCGGCATCGGGCACAAAGCTCAAAATCAATTCCCGGGCCACCAGCCGCTTCACCAGGCGTTCGGCATCGGGGAAATCCCTCTTGCGTCCCCGTCGTCCGCGATTGGACTCCGCCTGCGCTAGATGCAACGTTCCCGACCTTCGCCTTGCGCCTTCCCGCTTCTCGCGTATCGGCTTCCAATACCTTTCCAGCGCTTCCCACACTGGTTTCCAATATTGCGCCGTCGATTCCATGACTGCTTCTTCGGCCTCTTGCTCGAGCAGCCATGCCGCCAGCGATCGCAGTTGTTCGGGGTTGCTGCCAAACATCCTCCGCTCAAACTGGAACTCGCTTTCGATTTCGACGTCAGACACCACTACAGCCAGCATCTTTTTATGGACATCAATCCCCGCTATCCTATAGGACATAGTTCCTCCTGGCCGGGAGAGGAGAGCGTGCTGCGGTTACCTTAACCAGGCTCGCGGGCTATCGCCGCTCTCCCAGGGGAAAACAACGACGCCCAATTATTCGCTCAATCACGCACGCTCCGGATCAGACAACGTCACGGCTTCGACTTCTCCATTGAGTTCTCGACCTCGCCACTCCAGGCAGTTCCGATCTTAGCTCTAAGTGATTTTCATGAGGTTTCGCGGGCCGGCCGGCCCTAAAGGACAACGTCGTAATTACGCAGAGACTACCATACGCAGCTACATCCGCACAGTTGAAGATTTTGCTCGGCGCTTCAATTGCCCACCGGACCGCTTAGGCCCGCGACACACTCGCGAATTCCAAGCGGAGTTATTTCAAAAGCGGAAATTGTCGCCGAATTCGGTTGTCCCACATTTGGCGGCTCTCCGATTCTTCTACATCAAGACGCTAAAGAGGGCGTGGAGCATTGCCGAGACTCCTTATCCGAAATGGGTATTTCACCTGCCAACGATCCTCAGCCAGGAAGAAGTTGCGCAACTCATCGACGCAGCTGTGACTCCTTACGATCGGACTCTGTTGATGACGCTCTATGCCACTGGAGCACGGCGTGCTGAATTGACGCATCTGAAAGTCAGCGACATCGATAGTCAGCGCATGGTGATCCGCATCCAAGGCGGTAAGGGACGCAAAGATCGCGATGTCATGCTGAGTCCAGTGCTACTCGAAGAACTCCATGCACATTGCCGCCGCTTGCGCCGAAGACCAATTACCTGGCTGTTTCCAGGCAACCGCTGGCACACCGGCGATATACCGATCACCACCAAGGTGGTCTGGGACGCTTGCAAGGAAGCCGCCCAGCGAGCGGGCCTCCAGAAAGACGTGCACCCACACACCCTAAGGCATAGCTTCGCCACTCATCTCCTCGAAGACGGCGCTGATCTACGAACTATCCAGATGCTGTTAGGCCATCGCGATCTGGAAGAAACCACCATCTACCTGCACCTCTCCCAACGCCATCTGAACGCAACCGCCAGTCCTCTGGACTCGCTGAAGCTCAAAGACAGGTCACCACAGGACAAGTAGATGGACCGGCCACCGCTGGAGGTGGCCGATCTGGTCCGCGCTACGGGAGACGCATTCATCGAACGAAGCCGTAAGTGGATCACCTGGAAGCACGTCAAAGTGCTACTGGCCATTGCGCGGTGTCGTACTGCCGCGCTCGGCGGGCATCTCGATGAATGCACTCGCTGCGGACATCGTGCCATCTCCTACAACTCGTGCAGAAATCGGCACTGCCCGAAGTGTCAGGCAGGAGCTCGCGATCGCTGGCTCGCAGCGCGTCGCCAGGAACTTCTCCCGACGCGCTACGCCCACGTTGTCTTCACGCTTCCTCGTCATTTGGCTCCGTTGGTCTTGCAAAACAAGAAGGTCATCTACGATCTCCTGTTTCGCACCAGTGCGGAAACCCTTCTGGAAGTCGCGCGCGATCCCCAGCATCTCGGCGCAGAAATCGGTTTCTTCAGCGTGCTGCACAGTTGGACTCAAAAACTCGAACTTCACCCGCATGTCCATTGCGTCGTTCCGGCTGGTGGACTATCTGCCGATCGAACGCGTTGGATCAAGCTACGCTACGACTTCTTTCTTCCCGTCAAGGTGCTCGGTCGCGTCTTTCGCGGCAAGTTCGTCGCCGCACTGCAACGCGCTTTCCAGGACGGTAGGCTCAGCTTCCATGGAAACTTAAAGCTCCTCGCTCAACCGAAAACCTTTGCTGCCTGGCGGAGGCTACTGTTCCGAAAGGATTGGGTGGTTTACTCGAAACGACCATTTGGAGGCCCACAGCATGTGCTTCGTTATCTTGGCCGTTACACCCATCGCGTGGCCATCTCCAACCATCGCCTAATCTCGTTTGCGGACGGGGTAGTCACCTTTCGTTGGCGCGATTCCGTCCACAATAACGAGCAGAAATTGCTGTCTCTATCTGTCGATGAGTTCTTACGCCGCTTCCTGTTGCATCTGCTTCCCCAAGGTTTCGTGCGCATCCGTAACTTCGGCTTCTTGGCCAATCGCAGACGGGCCACAACCTTGCCACTTTGCTTTCAGTTGCTCGGCTCGGCACCACATGCCGAGCCAGACGTAACCACCGCCGGTTCGAGCGATGCTTGGCTTTGTCCCAAGTGCGGTGGGCCGATGCTGGTCATTCAAAGACTTACAGCTGCGGAGCTCCAGCTTCGTTCTCCGCCCACCCGGGAGGCTGTTGCTGCATGAGACGCCGGTCAACATCAAGAAACTTCTGCGTGCTTCCGCTCGCTACCTCACTTTGTGTCTTCCCGTCCAACCAATCTCTCTTCTTCACTCCCCAGGGTCATCCTTACCGCATTACATTTGAGCTTTCAGCAACTCTTCTTCTGTCCCGGTTGGGTGCTGTGCTTTTCTGCCTCTCTCCGGGACGCCGCCAAACCTACTCTTCCTCAATTGAATTTGCATAACACCCGCGTCCGCCGCAACCCGAGCGGCATCCTTCAAGGCAGAGCATTTTTAGCTTGGCGGCATGCCGATAGTAGGCGTAAGCAGAATGGAAACGTGACTAAGGCGGGCCGGTGAGCTAAAAATGTTTTGGACTAAACCGCTGCAAGGTGTGTGCGCTATGGGTTTTGCTTGATAAGTGGGATGCGACGTAGGGGGCATAGGCGGTAGGTAAGTGCGGAGACGAGCATGCTGGGTTGCAGTTCGGTGTCTTCTGCGGGAACTTGTGGGGCAAAATGCGGGATGCTTGACTGTCTGCGGGGTGATCTGAACGGCAAGAAGCAACAGCACTCCGTTGACTCGAAAGTGTCGAGCTCGTGGCGAGAGCAATTTGGATTCGTTTACGGTCGCTCATGAAGTGTTTTGGATTGCCGGTGAAGAGCGAACTTGAGGCAGCGCCTTGACCGCGATCATGCGACCTCGATGACAAACGGGACATTCCCGAAGCGAGCGGCCCGTGAGCCTCTCGTATCGATCACGATAATCCTCTTGCATCGTGGGCTCGGCAGAGCCTTCCTTTGGAGAAGCCATGCCGAGAAGTTGCCGGCAATGCTGCAACTTCTCCTTGCGGTGTCGATTGCCGAGGAACCCGTAGTAGCGAATGCGGTGGAACCCACTCGGCAGAACGTGGAGCAAAAATCGCCGGATGAACTCGTCTGCCGTGAGGGGCATGGTTTTCTGCTGATTGTTGTCGCGGTAGTCTCTCCATTTAAATTTCACTTGGCCATCTTCGATGTCGACGATCCGATGATTGGAAATGGCCACCCGGTGGGTGTAGCGGCCGACATAGTCCACCACTTGCTGTGGCCCGGCGAAAGGTGGCTTGGCGTAGACGACCCATTCCACGTCTCGCACCAAATCGAGATGACGGGTGAAAGCCTGCGGATCATGGAGTGCCTGAAGCGAAGTGAAGAACCGCAACTTGCCGGCGTCGAAGGCCTCCTGCAGATACTGCAGGAACAATCGCCGGAACAGCCGAGAGAGCACCTTTACTGGTAAGAAAAAGTTGGGGCGGCAGGAGATCCACCTGGCACCATCAAGTGAAATCCCGCCGCCTGGAACGACACAATGCACATGCGGATGGAAAAACAGGTTTTGTCCCCAACTGTGAAGTATGGCGAAAAAACCGATCTCGGCGCCCAGATGTTGGGGATCGGCAGCGATGGTCGACAAGGTCTCGGCAGTGGCTCGGAAGAGTATGCCGTAGACGAGATTTTTGTTCTGGTAAGCGATGGAAGCAACCGGTTCGGGAATGGTGAAGACGACATGAAAATAGTGCGTGTCGAGAACTTCGGAGGTTCGTTTTTCAACCCACTCTGCACGTGCGAGGGACTGACATTTTGGGCAATGACGATCCCCGCAGCTGTCGTAGCAGGGCCGCTCGTGATTGCAGCAGTCGCAGCGCTCGAGATGACCGCCGAGAGCTGCGGTTCGACACACCTCGATCGCGGTCATGACGCGCCGTTGAGCGGGGAATAGCGACGCAGCATGCTGCTCACGATAGGCTTCACCGTAGCGGCGGAAAATGTCCGCCACTTCCAGTTTCGGGCGATCCAAGGGGCCCGGCGGTTAGAGGTGTTGCGACGGAGTAGGCTGGACCTCCAGCGAAACAGGGCGAGGCAGCAAATCCAGTGGGCTCGCTGTCGAGCACACTTTGCTGGTCGCGATGTGCAGATATTTTGCGGTGGTCTCCAGGCTGCGATGGCCGAGCAAGAGTTGAATCTGGCGAATGTCGGTGCCCCATTCCAGCAAGTGACATGCAAAGGCATGCCGCATGGAATGCGGTGTGATCGGTTTAGGAATTTCGGAAATGCGGCGGGCTTTCCGACACATCGCCGCAACCGAAGTGGTGGTTATGTGTTGGTCCGGGGTGCCACCCGGAAAGAGCCAGTGCCCAGGCCTTTCGATTCGCCACCAGGCTCGCAGGATCTCTAACAGTTTCGGTGAGAGCATTACGTAACGATCTTTCAGTCCTTTCCCTTGCTCGACACGCAAGACCATGCGCTGGCTGTCGATCGCCGGGAGTGTGAGAGCAACGGCTTCGGAGATGCGCAAGCCGGCGGCGTAGCAGGTGGTTAAGACGGCGCGGTGCTTCCTCATTGCGACACAGTCAAGAAATCGAACGACTTCCTCTGGGCTGAGGATGATCGGCAGTTTTTTAGGCACCTTGGGAGCCGGGATCATGTCGGCCATACACCAGTTCTTTTTGAGGGTCACCCGATAGAGGAAGCGAAGCGCGGAGGTGGCAACGCTGATCGAAACTACCCCCAGCTTCCTTTCGTTGGTCAGATAGACCTGATAGGCACGAATCTGTTCCGGACCCAACAACTCTGGTGACTTGTTGAAGTAGTGGGCAAAGCCCAAGACTTCTCGGGTGTAGGAGGCTTGTGTTACAGGCGAAAAGTTTCGGACCTGCATATCCTCGATATATCGTTGTCGAAGCGACGTCATGGAAAGCTCCTTTGCAAGATGGAATGTGCTGCAGTGAGCAGCCGCTCCATGCTTTAACAAAGAGGACTTCCGTAGGGGGATATGTTCAACTGGAACAGCGACGAGTATGACCGGATAAGCCGACACAACTACAACGCCACCACTACCGCGCGAGCGGTTTAGTGCAAGTCGCTGTATCGAAAGCGCGCAATCCCACCGAGCTTCTGTGCGCACCTTGCTTACTCGCGCTTCCGATACAGCCCTAAGACTTCGCATTACTAATCCGCGCTTACAGCTGTCTCTTGTTGGTTCAGGCTTGCGGGGGTGTAGTTCAGTTGGTTAGAACGCCTCCCTGTCACGGCAGAAGTCGCGAGTTCGAGTCTCGTCGTCCCCGCCATTCTTGAAGATTGGTTCGCCTCTCCTTCGTATCGCTACGCGCTGCTCGGACAAGAGCCCGTCGTCCCCGCGATTCCATAATGATCGCCAAGCCAGAAACGTTCCGGTCCTGTTACAGTACGGTTTTGGGCTGGAATTCAATTTACAACTAACTTTGAGGCGGCGATTATGGCCAAGATTGTGCACTTCGGTTTAACCGCGGCGGCGGCTTTCATTTTGGCAACGTGCGGCGGAAATGTACTCGCGAACAATGCAAACGCCGATGACACACCTGAAAGGACCGCTTCGGCCGGACCTACGAAGGTTGCACTTATAACACTCGAGAAGAGCGCGTACGAGGCTTGGAAGTCCAAGGACGCGAAGTTCTGGGTTACATTTCTTTCCGATAAGTTTGTCGGGTGGGGCTCGTTTGGCAAGCTCGATAAGGCATCAGCGACAAAGGAATACACCGGCACTGATTGCGAGATCAAAAGCTACGCCCTGTCCGACGAGCAACTGAGCTCGCTTGGTAAGGACGCGGCGCTTATCACCTATAAGGCGACTGTTCACGGCACATGTGGCGGACAACAGCTCCCGACCAATAGTCGGGCGGCAGCGATATATATTCGCGACGACGGTAAATGGAAGCGAGCCTTCCACGCCCGAGCTGCGATTGTCGATCCAAAAGAGACTCTCGCGAAGTCGGTTGACAGGCAGCAGGCGCTTAATGAGGACAATGCACAACCGACCAATCGAAATGCCCGCACCGACGCCATGCTCGCGGTCGAAAGGAATGTGTGGGAAGCCTGGAGAGCACACGATGCTAAGAAGCTTGCGGACCTGACGGCTCGGGATATTTCATTCGTCAATATTTTTGGTGTCTACCTCGCAACTAAGACCGATGCGATGCAGGACTGGTCCGGGACTTATTGCGATGTCAAAAGCATCAGCCTCACCGACGCCGCGGGCACGATGCTCTCGCCGATGGTCGGCATCCTGACATTCAAGGCCAGAGCGGACGGCACGTGCTACGGTCAGAAGGTTGGACCTGTTTGGGGTTCGTCGGTCTACGTTAAGTACGGCGATGTGTGGAAATGGACCTTTGGCATTAATTTACCCGCGCGCCGGGAGGGCACTTAGAGACTGCGGCGCATGCTCGGGAGTTTTCCAACCCACAACCCAACCCACAATTCCTGTATCCCTGTGCGGCTTGCGCCGCGTTTTGGCAGTCCCCGCGTCTTAGTAAGTTGTAAAACCTATTCACACAGCGCTGTCACGGCGGCGGTCTAACAGGTTGTGCGAATCAGTACTGTTCCACGCGCATATCTTCAGTGCTTGATTTCCTGACGAGATGCCGACTTTTGGTTACCTATCGGATCTCGGTGAGTGCCTTGGCGATCATGCACTTACCGATAGCCGACCTGTCAGGACTAATCCGCACCGTGGAACCCGGATACCTCCCCGATACCTTCCGGCTAGCCGACCACTCGAAAGTTGGCCAGACCAGTCAATATAAGGGCGTGAATCAGGAGTTTTGCGCAGTACGAATCGGCGCTGGCGGTACCACGATCTCGACAAGTCCGGTCGCCACGTCGTAGACGAGGCCTGATATAAGCCAAGAGCCCGGCAATGCGGGAATCGCCCGGAGCGCAGCAACGTCGAAGGCGACTGCCGCCCGAGGATCAGTGACCGCTTTTGTCTTGAGTTCGCCTTCCTGTATTTGAAAATAGTGCGCCAGCTTGGCGGGGTCGCCGACAAGGCGAGTGATGCCGCAATCGGTGTGCTGAAGTACGATGATGTGAAACTCACCGCCGCCTCCAGGAATCTCTCCGGCAACTTCACCGATTCGCCCGAGTAGTCCCAACTCTTCCAACAACCCCGGCGTGATTCGACCGCCGATATTGCGCATCACGACGGCCTCGCCCGGTTTGATTCCAAGTATGTCGGCAGGCTCTACACGCATATCAGCGCAACCGATGACGATCGCCTTTACATTTGGCAGCGCCCTCGGAAGCGAAGGCATAAGTGTGCCCTCAGCAGACTGCCGAGCAGCAAATTCTTTGTTACGTTGTAACATGTGGTCGAGATTGTTCAGCTCGCTGGCTCGTTGTGTAGCACTGGATTGGGTCATGGTGTCCTCCCTTTTCAAATAGATTCCGCAGCATTAGGGTCCGGTACATTGGCTTGTGGGACGTGATTGAGCGCTATGGCCTAAATTAGTGGATTACGGGCAACTCTTCCCTAATCTTGTAAGGTAAGGTTTGCCGACAATCCACCAGAACTCCGTCTTTCACTTCCCACAAGCGCGTTTTACCAGGGATTGCGTGGTGGGCCTGTTCCCTCTGTGGTAGATCTTCAGCGTCACAGGCCCACGCATTCAAGGAACTTTAGCTTCCAGCACTGGATCGAAGGGCGAGTAGGCGAGCATCGCGCCGAGTTGCTCTTGTTCTTCGAGCAACTTTGGAACAACCATCTCTTTATCTTCGTATAGACTTCATGATACCTGGAGCCGCACTGTGAACAACTCGATAAAACCTCCCCAAGAACGAGCCGCTTAACGCACAAACGGACTCATCCAACCAGGACCAACTCGCGGCCACAGAGCCATTCACCCTTCGTAGAATCTTCATTGGCGCGGACGGCCTCCGCGCCGGCTGGAGCCTCATCATCTTCATTGTTCTTATGGCCGCAGTACTCACGGGCGTGAGTGTCATTACGAATCTCGCGCATTTCGTTCCCCAAAAGCCTGCCACCGGCTCAGAAATCACCCCTGCCTTCGGGTTCTTCGCGGAGTCCATTCCTTTCCTCGTGACCTTCCTCGTCACATGGATCATGTCAAAGATCGAGAAGCGCCCCAACTCGGTCTACGGTCTCGGTGGCAGGCGCATGCTTCCCAACTTGTTCGCGGGCCTGTTTTGGGGAGTCTCCTGTCTTTCGCTTCTCGTTTTCACTCTTTGGAAAACCGGCCTCCTCGTCTTCGACGGCCGCCTCTTTTTCGGCGCTGGGGCCCTCCGGTACGGCGCAATCTGGCTCTTGTGCTTCCTCCTGGTCGGTCTTCTGGAGGAGTACCTCACTCGTGGCTAGATCCTCTTCACTCTTACCCGTGGCATCGCCGGCATCTATTCGTGGCTCTTCAAGACCCGCCATAACAAGGCACTTGGCTACTGGACCGCCGCGCTCATCCTGTCCATCCTCTTCGGTCTTGGTGACGGCAAGAATCCTGGCGAATCTCCCATCGGACTGGTCTCCGCCGGCCTCGCCAGCCTCGTCTTCTGCCTCAGCCTCTGGCGCACCGGTTCCCTCTGGTGGGCCATCGGCTGCCACGCCTCATGGGACTGGGCCCTGTCTTTCCTCTACGGTGTCGCGGACAGCGGACTCATGGCGCAGCACCATCTTCTCGCCACACCCCCACTTGGCAAGCCACTCATGAGCGGCGGAACCACCGGCCCTGAAGGCAGCGTCTTCGTCCTTCCCATGTTGGCCTCTTCACTCTCGTCATCATCTTCACTCTGCCCCGCACAGGCAACGGCGACTCTGCGTTAAATTAAGTAACGAAAAATTTGGAAACGGTTCGAGCACGAGCGCGTCACCAATCGTGGGCGGAGAAACGTATGCGCGTCCCGTCTGCGTGTATGATCGACTGCGGCATCGGCACGACGCGGCTGCTATTGGAGGCGGGGCGTGGAGTCGCACACGATCGAGACCACTTTCATCGCCATCAACCTGGAAAATCCACTGCTCGTGTTGATTCGCGGGCACCTGCCTGAACTGTTCTTCGGACCGGTCTTCTTGTTCGTTGGAATATGCGCTTGCAGTGTCGCAGCGATCGGCCGCCGCCGGGGATTTCGTGTGCTGCTCTGGTTTGGACTGTTTATCGGGATGGCTGGCACGCGCAGTCTCGCGAGCACCGCTACGACCTTTGGCCTTGCTCACGACCCGGCATGGCCGATTCGTGTCAGCACCTTCATCGACTACTTCCTGGTTGTGCCTAGTACCTTGTTCTGGGCCGAACTCAGTATCGGCAAATTGCGGCGTTTCATGCGATGGCTCGCTGCTTCAGGCGCAGTTGCCGGAGTCCTTAGCGTGGCCTGGTACGCGGCGACCGGCCGGCCATACAGGTTCATCGTCGTTAACAGCCTGGTGGCGATTTTCATGCTGCTTGCCATTGCGCTGGTAGTCGTGATCCCCAGCCTCTCCCGGAAATACCTGGTCATACAGAGCCGTGTTTTGAGCATTGTCGTGCCGTTGATCGCCTTCGCTGCCGTTTTCCCGGTCGCATCGAGGGCTCTAGGTCGCGAGGCGCCTCCCTACCTCGTGCCCATTTCGTTTACTGTGTGGATCATCGCACTGGGATACGTGGCGGTGCAGCGAACCTTTGAGAATGAGCGGCGCCTGCTGACCATCGAGAGCGAACTGGAAACCGCGCGCCAGATTCAATTTTCCATTCTTCCCGAGAACGTCCCTGCGCTGCCCAGGCTCCGCATCGCGGCCGGTTATCATCCCATGTCCACGGTTGCCGGGGACTTCTATCAGTTCATCGAGTTGGATGATCACCATCTTGGGGTACTGGTCGCCGACGTGTCGGGTCACGGCGTCCCCGCTGCACTTATTGCGGCGATGATGAAGACGGCTGTGCAAACCATCGTGCCCTGCGCGCATTCGCCGAGAGAAGTATTACAGGGCTTAAATCGGATGCTTTCCTGGCAAGGCCACGATCAGTTCGTTACCGCCGCATATTTGTTTATCGACACGGAGAATTACAAAGCGCGCTACTCTGCCGCAGGACATCCGGCGCTGCTCCTCTCACGCGCGGGAAAATTGCAGCGTATCGAAAGCAACGGCCTGGTTTTCGGAGTGGCGGCTGAACCCGAGTATCCGGTTCGCGAGATCGAACTGTGCCCTGGTGACCGGCTAGTCCTGTACACGGATGGTTTGATTGAGCCCGAAAATGCGAAAGGAGAAGCATTCGGTGAGTGCAAACTTGAGCAGGTTCTTCTCGGCTCGCAGATGAGCCGGCCTTCTGAGTTAATGGTCAAGCTGCTCGAGGAGATCCGCGCGTGGCAACCCGGCTCGATGGCTCAGCAGGACGACGTTACGCTGATCGTTGTGGACGTGCTGTAGCTGGCCGAACGACGCTTCGGCAACGGCGTGGTTCACCTCCACTACCGCCCCAAGAGGGTGGCTGATCGAACAATAAGGTAACCGTAATCAAAAAACTGCGATGATGCTGCTGAACCTCGCGTCGAGGTGCTCAAACCACAGTCAACTGTCGTGAACAGGCCATAGCGCTCACCACCTGGAGTGGCTGGGTTCGGATTCCAGACCCTCGGCCCAAACCTTCAGTGGCGAAGGCGTCGAGCGAAGGGTGCGAGACGACAGACCTGCTTGGGGTCCTCGGAAAAGCAGTGGAGCGCTTCAAGAGCACCAGCGGGGGGAATATGGTCGCGTTTGGCGATGTGACCGTCAATTTCTCCACTATGGAAGCTCGCCGCAAAGGCGAGCCTGTTGTGCTCACATCGTACGATCCGCCGTGCCGAAAAAGAGCAACCCGCTCCAGCGCAGGTCAAAGTCGGCGACCATATCAAGGTGTCGCTACCGATGGGCCGCATTATCGCCACAACTGTTCGCGCCATGGACACCGCGCGCTCGCCTGAAAACTATTTGTTGTTTTCCACAGTTTGTTCGAACACCAGAAAAGCCCAAGGGCCAGAGGCCAGCCGTACTTCGCCTCGCGACTCAAGCGTCGCGCGCGTCTGGCTGCCTTTGCCACCCCACTGCTCTTCGGCTGAGTCCAACTGTTTGTGCCAGCGCCCCCGTGAAACTGGTATCGTCAGTTCCGTCGGCTCTTCGCTGAAGTGAAACGCAACAAAGACGCGGTTGGAAGCGTCCCACCTCTCTACCAAAAAGAATTTTTTGTCGCGGAGGACCACGGCCTCCAAGGTGTCTTTATCCGGCCGTGCTAGCGATGCAATGTCGCGTCGCAAGCGAAGCAGCTCCTGGTAGAAAAGCCAAAGGATGCGATGTCGCCCGCTGTCCTTCAATTCCCAGTTCAGTTTTGCGCTGAAGAAAGTTGCTCCAGTCTGCGGGTCGGGAATGTCTCCGCTCCAGTTGAAGCGCGCGAATTCCTCTCTGCGTCCGCGACGCACGGCCTCAATCAGAACCGGATCCTCGTGGCTGACAAAATATGGGAAGCGCGCTAATTCGCCATACTCTTCGCCCATAAACAACAGAGGGATGTAAGGAGAAAGCAGCACGGTCCCTGCCGCCAGTTTCAATTGGTCGAAGGACACGATTTCTGCCAGGCGATCACCTGCGCTCCGATTTCCCACCTGATCGTGGTTTTGCGCGCAAACTATGAAGCGCTCAGCCGGGATATGTTTCGATGAATTTCCGTGGCGTCTTTGTCGATACTTGGAGTATTGCCCAGAGAACAAAAAACCGTTTCGATAACAATGCGCCAGATCCTCGATCCCTTGGAAGTCCTCGTAATAGCCGGCTCGTTCTCCGGTCAGCAGAACGTGTAAAGAATGATGAAAGTCATCATTCCACACCGCGTCGTATCCGAGGCCGCCCAACTCCGGAGAGCTAACGACGCGAGCATCGTTTCGATTGCTCTCCGGGAACGCGTACACGCTGCGGCCCAGTTTCTTTCCTGCTGCGTGGAGCGTAATAGCAAGCTCTTCCAAAAATGTCCGCGCGGAGGAATCCACAATCGCGTGGACAGCGTCGAGGCGGAGAGCATCGATATGGAATTCCGTGACCCATTGCAATGCATTCTCGATGAAGTAGCGGCGAACCTGATCGCTTCCGGCGCCGTCGAAGTTAATGGCTTGGCCCCATGGCGTCTTGTAGCGATCCGTAAAGTAGGGGCCGAAATGTGCCAGATAATTTCCCTCAGGACCTAGGTGGTTGTAAACCACGTCAAGAACTACTGCGACTCCATTTTGATGGCACGCATTGACCAATTCCTTGAGCGCCATGGGGCCGCCATAGGTGGCCTGAACAGCATAAGGATAAACTCCGTCATAGCCCCAATTGCGGCTCCCAGGAAATTGAGCGACGGGCATCAGCTCGATCGCTGTTATACCGAGTTGCTGCAACGCCGCAATCCGCGGAATAATTGCATCGAAAGTTCCCTGTGGCGTAAAAGTTCCTACGTGGAGTTCGTAAAGAACGTATTTCTCTAGTGGAACGCCTCTCCACGAGGAATCGTTCCACGCAAACCGGCGGCCCACAACCTGAGAGGGCCCGTGGACACCATGTGGTTGATGCCGGGAGGTAGGATCTGACAGCTCTTTATCGTTGTCCAGGCGGTATCGGTAGAGCGTTCCGGCTGGAACACCTTCGGCAACGGCATGGAAATATCCGCATGAACTTGGGTGCATGACTATTCTGCGTTCTTGAGGTTCTACGACGCACACTTCAATTTGATTCGCGTGCGGAGCCCACACCAGAAAGCTGCATGCATTGTTGTCCCCGAGGGACGCACCCAGATGTTCTTTGTGTTCCGCGGTCACTGTATTTGCGCTCGCTTTCTTGCCCCAACGACTCAGTATATATTTAGCACATACTATTCGAGAGATAATCTGGCTCAACCCGAACCCTTCTAAGGAGGGCTCTTTTGAGGGAACGCTTCCGTTCTAAAGCAGACAGACAGGCTAGTTGTCATTGATCTGACGTATGATTTCTGGCCAGCCTGAATGGGAGCCTTTTTCCTCGTCTATGTTCGCGGAGTGATGCCTTAGTGTTCACGGACACTTTATCAATCGCCCCGAGATAACCAATGGCTGGAAGTAATTGAATTAGAGGATTCCGTATGTTCGTATCACGACTGGATCGAGCGCATCACAGCCGAGTATTATGCGCCAAATTCCGCCGCCCGCGCGCTCGAGGCAAATCGAAGCGCATAAGAAAATGACGTTGCAATGTGGCGAAAGTCAACCTCGGGGGACACAGTGATAAGCGAAAAGTTTGGAATGAATCTCCAAGAGCCCATGGCACATCAACAGATTCCGCTCACTTGCTACCGGCTTCAATTCAATCGGGATTTGACGTTTCAAAAGGCATCCGGAATTCTCGAATATCTCGACCGACTGGGGATCACGGATATCTACGCGTCTCCCCTGCTAGAGAGTCGTTCTGGCAGTCAGCATGGATACGACGTCACGGATCCTACCCGCATTGACGGCGATTTAGGCAGCGAAGAGCAGTTCCAGGCTTTCCAATCGGGCCTTCAAAAACGGGGCATGCACCTGGTTCTTGACATCGTTCCCAATCACATGGCAGCGAATCAGGAAAATCCCTGGTGGATGGATGTTCTGGAAAATGGGTCAGGTTCCGCTTACGCGGCTTATTTCGATATCGATTGGCATCCGCCATCATTAACGGTCGAGAACAAAATTTTCCTGCCGGTGCTCGGAACTTTTTATGGCAAGGCTCTCGATAACCTGGAACTGCAGCTTGTCTTTCAGCAAGGCCGTTTCTTGATCCGATACTACGACATGGTCTTTCCCCTCACTCCGAAGTCGTACCGCCGGATTCTTAAGCATCGAGAACACGTTCTGGAAACGAGGCTTGGCGCAAATTCGCATCCCTTTCAAGAATACCTAGGAATCGTCGCTGCGTTGGCCGCGTTGCCGGAACGGGACTCCTTGACCATCGACGCAGCCGGCGAACGGCGTCTTCTGGTCGAAGGTATTAAAGAGCGTTTGCGCCGGCTTCACGACTCAAACCGTGAAGTTGCGCAATTTGTAAAGAAAAACCTGAAAATCTTCAATGGACGTCGCGGTCACCCTGAAACTTTTCGCAACCTCGACCGCTTGCTGTCTGAACAGGCTTACGTTTTGGCCTACTGGCAAAATGTCAATGAAGGAATCAACTATCGGCGGTTCTTCACCATCGCGGACCTCGTCGGAGTGCGCATCGAAGACCCGATGGCTTTTGAGGCGACACACCAAGTGGTCTTCCGGTTGGTGGAAAGGAAAATCGTTACCGGGCTTCGAATCGATCATATTGACGGACTTCGCGACCCGCTGGGCTACCTTCGGCAGCTGCAAGCGCGGACTTCCGGTCGCCAAGATAATGAAAACGAAAAAGGCTTCTACGTAGTTGTCGAAAAGATACTCTCCGCGAACGAAAAACTCCCCGCGGAATGGCCGGTGCAAGGGACCACGGGTTATGAGTATCTTAACGCCGTCAACCGGTTATTTGTTTATCCCGAAGGCGCGCGCGCCATCGAGGAGAACTATTTTCGCTTCTTAGGGCGCAAGCTTGTCTACCAAGATGTAGTGCATCGTAGGAAAAAGTTAGTCATGTCGACGCTCTTCGCAGCCGAGATGAGGTACTTAAGCCACCAACTCGCGGTCTTGGCTCAGGCCGACCGCTACGCGAGGGAATTGCCGCGCGTTGAACTCGCGCAAGCGCTGATCGAAACGACCGCGTGCTTCCCGGTCTATCGGACATACATTCGCAGCATGGATGTAGCGGATGACGCGAAACATCACATTCGGCGCGCTGTGGACGCCGCACGTGCTCTTAACCCTAATCTCGCTTCAGCTTGCTTCGACTTTGTTAATGATGTGTTGCACTTGAAAGATACCGGCCATCTCTTCGCGGAACAGAGGGAGGCACGTCTGGCTTTCGTTATGCGCTGGCAACAATTCACAGGTCCCATTTTCGCCAAAAGTCTGGAAGATACAGTTCTGTATGTCTACTGCCCCCTTCTTTCTCTAAATGAAGTGGGCGGCAACCCTTCACCGGAGGCTCAGTCCACGGTCGATTTCAACCAATTAGTACGTGAGCGACAGCGCCAGTGGCGACATGCACTGAATTCCACTTCCACCCACGACACCAAACGAGGCGAAGATGTACGCTCGCGAATCAATGTGCTTTCCGAAATTCCCGGCAAATGGCAAAGACACCTAAACGCATGGGCGAAATGGAATGCGAGTAAGAAAGAAATGATTGCGTCCCACGCAGTTCCTGACCGCAACGAGGAATATTTTTTGTACCAGACACTGATTGGCGCTTGGCCATTGGCAGACAGGGAAATGCCCCAATTTCGCGAGCGCTTGGAAGCTTACGTCCTCAAGGCAATTCGTGAGGCCATGGTTCATACGCGTTGGAGCATGCCCAATACCGCGCATGAACGAGGGGTAGTCAAATTTCTCCAGGCCATACTCGAACCCCGCCGCGATAATTCGTTTCTCAGTGATTTCTTGAAATTTCAGCGAAACATTGCCCTGTACGGGATGTTGAATGGTCTAGCACAGGTGTTACTGAAGATGACGAGCCCGGGAGTGCCGGACTTCTACCAGGGATGTGAGCTTTGGGATCTTCGTTTTGTGGATCCCGACAATCGGGGACCTGTCGATTTCGACCATCGAGCCACTCTGCTCCGTGAAATCGAGACACGAAGTCAGGAGGATATTTTGCGATTTTGTCGCGATCTAGTTCAGAACTGGCACGACGGCCGTATCAAGCTCTATCTCATCTGGAAGATCTTGAATCTCCGTCGTCAACACCGCCAAGTCTTCTTCGAAGGGCAATTCCTGCCGTTGAAGGCTTCGGGCAAAAGGAGACCGAACGTGATTTCCTTTGCACGCTGCAAGGGCAATTCCTGGATGGTGACCGTCGTGCCGAGATGGCTGGGGCTAGCCAGAGCACCAATCACCTTAACCCGCACAGAGGGGTTCTGGCTTGGTTCGCACCTCCTTCTTCCGATGAATGCTCCGGAGTGCTGGGTGAACGCCCTGACTGGAGAGAAACTCAAAACGAGGCACTTGCGACCAGGACCATCGCTGCCCCTGAAAGATGTCTTTCGGAGCTATCCGGTTGCCCTTCTCCAAAGCCAAACCTGACAGAAGGAAACCATGTATTGCATCAACGAGCGCGAACGATAGAATGGGATTGCCTGTCCTGCATGCGTAGGCGTGCTTGGCCCGCGGTTCTTTGCGATTGCTTTTAACCGGCATTGCATCGAAAAGACGCGAATGATCATTTCCTCGGTTCAAAAGTCATAGGAGGGAGTTTTAGGCAAATGCAGGAACAGGCAGCGGGTGGACGACGCCAAGTCGTAATTGAACGAGTTTCGCCGGAAATCGACTGTGGCCGGTTTGCCATCAAGCGCGTTATCGGAGAGACCGTGGTCGTAGAAGCCGACATCTTCTCCGACGGTCATGACCAAGTTGCATGCCAGATTCTGTACTCTGAGGATAGCGAGAATTTTCAATCGTCACCGATGAAGCCGCTCGCCAACGATCGCTGGCGCGGTGAATTTACCGTCGTCAAAGTGGGACAATATCAATATACGGTGGAAGGTTGGATCGATCATTTCCAAACCTGGCGCCATGCTCTCGAAAAGAGAATTGCCGCCGACCAGGATCTTCATGTTGAATTGCTCATTGGAGTCGAGCTGATTGAAGCTGCCGCTATGCGAGCGGCGCAACAAGATGCAGCTCTTCTTCGACAATGGGCACACCGCCTGCGGGAGAATAAAGATAAGCCATCAGGGGCGCAACTTGCTCTGGACGAGGAGTTGCTCCACGTCATGCAGCGCAGCCCCGATCGCAACTTCAGCAGCCGATACGAAAAACAACTAACCGTCGTCGTTGACCGTGAGACGGCGCGTTTCTCAACGTGGTATGAAGTCTTTCCCCGGTCCTGTTCGTCCGAGGCCGGGCGCCATGGGTCGTTCCGCGATTGCGAGGCATGGCTTCCCTACATTGCCTCGATGGGTTTCGATGTCGTCTACCTTCCGCCCATCCATCCGATTGGACACACGTTTCGAAAAGGCAAGAACAATTCCGTCGTTGTTCAACCTGGTGACGTTGGCAGTTCTTGGGCCATTGGATCGAAAGAGGGCGGTCATATGAGTATTCATCCTGAGCTCGGCACGCTCGAAGACTTCAAGCGGTTCCTCTCGGAGGCTGGTGAGCATGGACTCGAAGTCGCTCTCGACATTGCCTTTCAATGCTCACCGGACCATCCGTACGCTAGTCAGCATCCGGAATGGTTCCGAACGCGTCCAGACGGCACGATTCAATATGCGGAGAACCCGCCAAAGAAGTATCAGGATATTTATCCGCTGGATTTCGAAAGCGCACAGTGGCGGCCGTTGTGGCAGGAATTGAAGAGCGTGTTCGAGTTCTGGGTCGAGCAAGGGGTCCGTGTCTTTCGTGTAGACAATCCTCATACGAAGCCATTTTCCTTTTGGGAATGGGTGATTGGCGAAATTAAGGAACAGTATCCCGACGTGCTCTTCCTTTCCGAGGCATTTACGAGGCCCCATGTGATGTTTCGGCTCGCCAAGGCCGGCTTTTCTCAGTCGTACACCTATTTCACATGGCGCAATACGAAACAGGAGCTCACAAGCTACTTCACAGAACTTACGCAAACCGAAGTACGAGAGTACTTGAGGCCGAACCTTTGGCCGAACACACCAGACATCCTTCCCGAATTTCTTCAGGTCGGTGGAAGGCCCGCGTTCATGGTCCGGCTCATTTTAGCGGCCACCCTTGGGTCTAGCTATGGAATCTATGGACCTGCCTTCGAGCTCTGCGAAAACTTCCCCCTCCAGCCCGGCAGCGAAGAGTACATGAATTCCGAGAAGTATGAGCTGAAGCACCGCGATCTCCATTCAAGGACGAGCCTTAAGGACCTTATTTCCCGCGTCAACCGCATCCGCAAGGAAAATCTGGCGCTGCAAAGCAACCGCAACTTGCGCTTTCACGAAACAGATAATCCAGCCTTGATCTGTTACAGCAAAACAACGGACGACTTTTCCAACGTGATCGTCGTCGTCGTCAATCTCGATTGCTTTCACACGCAATCCGGGTGGGTCCATCTCGATCTTGGGTCGATTGGAATGGATGCGAATCGCGCGTTTCAAGTTCACGACTTGCTCGGTGACGGCAAATATCTGTGGCAAGGATCGCCGAACTATGTGGAGCTGGTCCCGGAGAGTCTCCCAGCGCATATTTTACGTTTGCACCGATGGGTTCGCACGGAGCGGGATTTCGACTATTACTTGTGAGTGGATTCGTGAAACATCGCGATTTAGCCAGCGACGAGTAGTGTAACGATAAGGAGCGCATTCTGTGGAATCAACCCTGAGCGAATTCGATCTGTATTTGCTTAGAGAAGGCACGCACACCCGTGCCTACGAAAAGCTGGGCGCTCACCTCGCAGAAAGAAATGGCCGACACGGCGTCCATTTTGCGGTGTGGGCACCGAATGCAAGGCTCGTCTCAGTGATTGGAGACTTCAATCGCTGGAATACGGCGGCTAATGTGATGCTCCCGAACCCCGCAGGTATTTGGGAGAGCTTTATACCCGATGTTGGCAAGGGAACGGTGTACAAGTATCACGTGGAATCCAACTATCAAAACTTCAAAGTCGATAAGGCAGATCCCTGCGGATTTGCGACCGAGATTCGCCCCCAGTCAGCGTCGCGCGTCTGGCATCTCGAAAGCTACTCGTGGCAGGACAGTGCATGGATGGCCGCTCGGGGAAGAAACAATTCTTTCGATTCTCCCATATCCATCTACGAAGTCCATCTTGGCTCTTGGAGGCGCGTGCCGGAAGAGAGCAACCGTTGGCTGACGTATCGTGAGTTAGCGCCTCTGTTAGCTGATTACGTCCATGACTCAGGTTTCACTCACGTTGAACTTCTTCCGGTAACGGAGCACCCTTTCGACGGGTCCTGGGGATACGAGACGACCGGCTACTTCGCTCCCACGAGCCGGTTCGGCACGCCTGCGGACTTTATGTATTTCATAGACTATCTCCATCAGCAAGGCATCGGCGTAATCCTGGATTGGGTGCCGGCCCATTTTCCAAAGGATGAGGCTGGACTCGGCTATTTCGACGGGACTCATCTTTATGAGCCAGCAGATCCGAAGCAGGGAGAGCATCCCGACTGGAACACGTTTGTTTTTAATTATGGTCGCAACGAGGTCCAAAACTTTCTAATCAGCAACGCGCTGTTCTGGCTGGACAAATACCACGTGGACGGCCTTCGCGTTGATGCGGTGGCCGCGATGTTATATCTCGACTATGGGCGGCGCGAAGGTGAATGGATACCGAACCGCTATGGAGGTAAGGAAAACATCGACGCAATTCATTTCTTGAGATCGCTAAACGAGCGAGTCTACGCAGAGTTCCCGGATGTGGTGATGATCGCCGAAGAATCGACCGCTTGGCCACAAGTGTCGAGGCCCACATATGTGGGCGGTCTCGGCTTCGGCCTCAAATGGAATATGGGTTGGATGCATGACGTGCTCGACTATATGTCCCAGGATCCGGTGTTTCGGTGCTATCACCACAATCAGATCACGTTTAGCCTGATCTATGCCTTCAGCGAGAATTTTGTTCTGCCCTTCTCACACGATGAGGTGGTCTACGGCAAGGGTTCTATGCTGCGCAAAATGCCTGGTGATGAGTGGCGGAAATTTGCGAATTTGCGGCTCCTGTACGGCTTCATGTTTGGCCATCCGGGGAAGAAGCTTCTGTTCATGGGGGATGAGTTTGGCCAATGGTCCGAGTGGAACCACGACGCAAGCCTCGAGTGGCACCTGCTACAGAACCCTTTCCACGCAGGACTGCAGCGCTGGGTCCGCGATCTCAATACTCTGTACCGCGGCACTGCCGCGCTATACGAACTCGACTTCGACCCGGCGGGTTTCGAGTGGGTAGACTGCAAGGACTTTCACAGGAGCGTCATCAGCTTCCTGCGCCGTGGCCGAAATCCGGATGATCATCTCCTTTTCGTGTGTAATTTCACTCCAGTCGTTAGACAAAACTATCGTGTCGGCGTCCCACGGGAAGGCTCCTGGAAGGAAGCGTTGAACAGCGATGCGCCTCTGTACGGCGGCAGTGGCCAGGGAAACTTCGGCGGATTGTCGGCAGTCCCGCTCCCGATTCATGGACGGCCTTTCTCGTTGAACATGACGCTTCCTCCTCTGGGAATAGTCGTTTTCCGGCCCGAGTCGCGCAGCGCTGCGTAACGCGCAAGGAAGGGGATATGGCAAAACGGCCGGGTAGCGCAGCGGATCCGCTTTGGTACAAAGACGCGATCATTTACGAGTTGCACGTGCGAGCGTTTAAAGACGGTAACGGCGACGGAATTGGCGATTTTCCCGGCTTGATTCAGAAATTGGACTACGTGCGAGATTTCGGTGCCACGTGCCTTTGGCTATTGCCCTTCTTTCCATCTCCGCTCAAGGACGACGGCTATGACATTTCCGACTATCTCGGCGTTCACCCCATGTACGGCACCATCGAGGATTTCCGCAGCTTTCTTGACGCCGCGCACGACCGCGACCTGCAAGTCATGATTGAGTTGGTTGTGAATCATACATCCGATCAGCATCCGTGGTTTCAAGCAGCCCGCCGGGCACCGCGTGGCTCGCCGGAGCGAGACTTCTACGTTTGGAGCGACACAGAAGAGAAATACAAAGATGCGCGCATCATTTTCTCCGACACCGAAAGGTCCAATTGGACGTGGGATCCAGTCGCCAAACAGTATTATTGGCATCGCTTTTTCTCGCACCAGCCCGATCTGAACTATGACAATCCCAAAGTCGTCGAGGAAATTCTTGGAGTCATGCGCTACTGGCTGGATATGGGCGTTGACGCCCTGCGCGTGGATGCGATCCCTTACTTAGTCGAGCGCGAAGGAACCAGTTGCGAAAACCTCCCCGAAACCCACGCCCTGATCAAGACACTCCGTCAGCAGATTGAGCTGGACTATTCAGGCCGCGTACTCCTGGCCGAAGCTAACCAATGGCCCACGGACGTGCGCCCTTATTTTGGCGACGGAGACGAGTGCCATATGGCGTTTCATTTTCCGCTGATGCCTCGCATTTATATGGCCTTGCGCCAGGAAGACCGCTTGCCCATTACCGACATAATTTCTCAGACACCTGAGATTCCGGAGACATGCCAGTGGGCTCTGTTCCTGCGGAATCACGATGAACTTACGCTCGAGATGGTAACCAATGACGAGCGAGACTACATGTATATCGCCTATAGCGCCGATCCTCGAATGCGCCTGAACCTGGGCATTCGCCGACGCCTCGCACCTCTGGTTGATAATAATCGTCGACGCATTGAGCTCCTCAATAGCCTGCTGCTTTCCTTTCCTGGTACCCCTTTCCTCTACTACGGGGACGAAATCGGAATGGGCGACAATATCTATCTCGGCGACCGCAACGGCGTCCGGACGCCAATGCAATGGAATGCAGATCGCAACGCTGGGTTTTCGACAGCCACCCCCGCTCGGCTGTACAGCCCCGTCATCATGGATCCGGTCTGGGGCTATGAAGCGATCAATGTGGAAGCTCAGCTGGGCGATCCATCTTCGCTCTTAAGCTGGATGCGAAACATGATCGCCCTGCGAAAACTTTTTACTGTGTTTGGCCGTGGCGGAATCGAGTTTCTTGATCCGTCTAACCGCAAAGTGTTGGCCTATCTCAGGCAGTATGATTCCGAACAAATTTTGTGCGTTGCAAATCTTTCCCGTTTTGCGCAGCCGGTTGATCTGGATTTGTCAAAACTGGAGGGTATGACTCCCGTAGAGATGCTCGGTTATGTGGAGTTCCCGGCGATTGAGCAACACCCTTACCGACTCACGTTGGCTCCCTACAGTTTTCTTTGGCTGGAACTCCAGCGCCGGGTCGACCTCGCAGAAGCGACTGCAGGTCTCACAGAGCAAACGCCAATCAATGCAACAGCCGGCTGGGGAGATATCTTAGAGGGCGCGGGCCGCGAGCGACTCGAGACCGTGAACCTCCCGGAATATCTTCCAAAGCAACGGTGGTTTGCGGGAAAGTCCCGTCGCATCAGATCGACGCGTGTTGTCGATTGGGCATCCTTGAACGTCTCGCAGTCGGTTCTAGCGATGATCGAGGTGCAGTTCGAAACCGGTACTTCCGACGTTTACCTGATGTCCCTGGCAATGACTTTCGGAGATGCTGCGGAAGAACTACGACGAGCTTCGCCTAACACAATCGTCGGTCCAGTTGTGTCAGGGAGGGCATCCGGCCTCTTGCACGACGGAGTTTTTGACGACAAGACGTGTGCAGCCTTGTTTTCGCTGATTGAGAAGGAGCTGGCGACGGATGCGCGGCAAGCGCGCATCTTTGGCGTGCAAGGCAAGGTCTTTCGAGATATCCTGGGGGCGGCAGAGACTCCCCTGCCTGTACGTCGCGGCTCCGCCGAGCAAAGTAATACCTCGATCCTGTACGGTGACCGTTTCATACTCAAGCTCTTCCGCCGCCACGAGCCCGGCTTGAATCCAGATGCTGAGATCGGGCGATATCTTACCGAGAAGACAAACTTCAACCGGATTCCTCCCTTCGCCGGTTCGATTGAATACGCAGGTACCGCGGATGCCGAGCCCGCGACCTTGGCCATGCTGCAAGGCCTCGTGACCCACGAAGGCGACGGCTGGAAGTGGACCCTTGAAGAGCTTGATCGCTACTTCGAAACTTATGCTCCGATTGCCTTTCCAGAGACAATCACCGACGGGCTGAACAATCCCGTGGAGCTTTCCGAACGCCCTACCTCTTCACTGGCCCAGGACCATGTCGGCATCTATCTCGAATCTGCTGCGACGCTCGGGCGTCGAACGGCCGAGTTGCATCTGGCGCTGGCTACACCGACAGACGATCCGGCATTCGCTCCGGAGCTGCTAACGGCGCAGGATTTTGAAGCTTTGCTTAAGGACCTTCGCCAACACGCATCGAGTGTGTTCGACCTGTTAAAAGAGCGCGTGTCCTATTTGCCCGATGAAGTAGTTGAAATTGCCGCCACGGTTCTCAGCAAGCGTCGCCGGATTCTGGATCATTTTAATGGACTCCGATCGGATAACCTACGTACGCAGCGAACCCGAATACACGGAGACTACCACCTAGGACAGGTCCTCAAAGTGAAGACTGATTTTGTCATTCTGGATTTCGAAGGTGAACCTGCACGGCCTTTGGCGTATCGCCGTGCCAAGCAATGTCCGCTAAAGGACGTGGCGGGGATGTTGCGCTCTTTCAGTTACGCTGCTCATGCCAGTCTGATCAACTATACGGCGCGGCATTCCGAGGATGTTGCTCGTCTCGAGCCTTGGGCGCTGCTCTGGGAACGTTCAGCGGCCGCGGAATTCTTGCGGGCTTATCGCGAAACCGCTCCAGACGGGAGGTTTTTGCCCAGTGCCGATTTTCGGAAGCTGCTCGATGTCTTTCTGTTGGATAAGGTGCTCTATGAAGTGCTATATGAGATAAATAGCCGTCCCGAGTGGGTGCGTATCCCGTTGATGGGAATTCTGTCGCTGCAGGCATAAATGGTTGACGTTGGAGTTTGACGGCAGAGTGAGATCAAAAGGGGACTGAAAAGTGGAAGTGGATTCCATCTCGCAGCAAGCGCAAGAAACGATCGCAAAGATAGAAAACGCCGATCTGGTAGTGGGCATTCTCGCAGACCTCGATCCGAAGGACATTGCGATGCTGTGTGATGAACTTCAAACGGTTGCCGGATCTACCCGAATCGTTGTGTTGCAAAACGATAAAGGCAGCAGCCCAACCTCCACCCCTTCGGAGGCCAGCGCAAAGAGTACATTTCCGTTTCTGGTCCCCTGGCCATTATTGCGGCCCGACCCTACGGGTGCCCCCGTGTTGAGCGCGTTCGCCGCATATCAAGCCGTCTTTGCCGCCAGCGAAAAGCTCGGGGCTCGGGCCTGTTGCATTGTGGCTTCCAAGCTCGAGAGTGCAACCCCGCGGTGGATTTGCCAACTGGTGCAGGCTATGCTTCAAAACAATCTTGATCTCGTTCTACCGCGTTACGCGCGGCGCAAACTCGAGAGATTGCTGAATAGCAGCGTGATCTCTCCGATTACGCGGTGCCTGTACGCGAAGCGAATCCACAATCCAATGGGGCCGGATTTAGGGGTCTCGCAGCGCCTCTTTCGGAAGATCCTGGGAGCCGAACGGAACGCCAGGGCTAATGGTATGCATCCGCTGGCTTCGCTCACGTCGGCCGCTCTTTGCGATAACATGCAGGTTTGCGAGGTGCACGTCGGAGCCCGCAGTTACCCGCCAACGGATTGGAAGAATATCAGTTCCCTGATGGCTCAGGTTTTGGGCCCTATCTTTCTGGACATGGAGCGAAATGCCATCTGCTGGCAAAGAACGCGCGGTTTCGTCCCTGTTCCAGTGATCGGCGAGCCGGTGTCCGTATCTCAAGACACCGCAAATCCAGACATCAGCCGCATGGTCGAATCGTTCCAACTCGGAAATCGAGACCTCCAGGAGATCTGGAGCTTGGTGCTGCCGCCCGCTACCCTGTTCGAGCTTAGAAAGCTGTCGCACTTGCCACTGGAGCAGTTCCGCATGCCTGACGAACTGTGGGCGCGCATTGTCTACGATTTTGCGCTGGCCCATCGCCTTCGCACGATCAACCGTGATCACCTGCTCAAGTCTATGACACCGCTGTACCTGGCGTGGGTCGCCTCCTATGCGCTGGAATTGAGTGCGGAAGGAGAGGCTGCATCAGAGCAACGGCTCGAGCGACTGGGGATCGCATACGAATCCAATAAATCGTATCTCGTGTCCCGATGGAGATGGCCGGATCGTTTCAACCCGTAGCTCCTCGCGAGCTGCACCGGAGGTATTTATGTGGGATCAAGTCAAGCAGGCATTGATACAGTCGACGACACGCTTCCTGACCAGATTTGCGAGCCTGTTGCCCGGTATGGTGGCTCTGATCTTGGCACTGCTGGTCTCGATCATGTTGGCCTTTATCCTTGCGTTTGTCGTTCGGCGGCTGCTCACTAGGCTGCGGTTTGGAGAGCGGCTCGTCCAATGGGGCTTCTCTTCGCCAGCGGAGTCACCGATAGGGAGCCCCGCCCTGCTCGTGTCGCGAGCGATAGCTGGTCTGGTCATCCTTGTAGGATTTTTGATCGGCATTACGGCGTTCGACGCCGAATGGACGTCGCAGCTTGCACGGAGTGCCCTCGCCTATATTCCCAATATTGTGGCTGGTGCATTGGTCCTCCTTGTCGGTATCGTCGTAGCTCGCTTTCTTGCACGAAGTGTGCTCATCGGTGGCGTTAACATGAACCTTCAATATGCGCGTGTGCTAAGCGTAGGCGTGAAATGGCTCGTGATCGTGCTCGCAGTCGCGATGGCACTCGAACACCTAAGAATTGCTCCCGGCATTGTTCAGCTTGCCTTCGGCATTCTTTTTGGCGGAATTGTATTTGCATTGGTGCTCGCCGTTGGGCTTGGATCGAAGGATCTTGTTACCAAGTCGCTCGAGCGCGACGTAGAAAAACAACCCAGCGAAGCGATTGAGGACCCGCTCCGTCATCTATAGCCTGTTGGAGGCGGCAGTTGCACCGATAATTTTGTGAAGCTGTGCTCCAGTTGCACCTGTCGGTCTTTCCTACAGCGAGAGGACAGAGAACTCATTTTGTTCATGCCCGTCATTTACCGAGTAACCCTACCGAAGATTCTGTGCGGCCCATGGCGGATGTCATTCCCCCAACCGCACCGCAGAGCTTAAGCAGTTTGCGGCTCTTCCTGAGTCTTCGCGCCACTTCCTCGGCCAGCAGCAGAGCCAGGAAGTCTCGATACGACCAAAGTTCCTTCTCCGCCCGATCCTTCGCCAATGTAGCTTCCGGTCGCCAGGAGAACGCGTGATTCACCGGGAGGCACGGTCGCGATGGATTCCGCTGTTCTTTCTTAACCCTATGCCTATCCTGCCCTGCAGGATGAAAGCACGGGGTGCAATTCCGCTCAAGCATTCGGCCAGGTGCTTCAGATGCTCCGTCCGGCTCGTCAGAACAAGCGGTGAACGGCCAGCCGCTGAGGCCTCCTTCAGGTCTTGCACGACTAGGTTATTTCGCGCCTCGTCGGAGACGAGCGCGGCGTAGATGTCCTGAATCGTTGCAGCGCCATTCTCGTCATGAGCGATCCAGCGCTCGAAATTCGTAATACTGAAATTCGCTCATCGCCGTCCCCTCCGCCAGTAACGATAAGCCGCGATCCACTCGGCTCCCCTCGGCGGAGGGAAGGGAAGTGGAAGGTCCAGGATGGGAACTGTTAGTGTTTTGCTGCCTCGCTTGCAAATTGCTACGATTTCGTCTCCTTCGGTCAAGTTCACTCGTTCCACGTCACATTGACTCCCAAAACCTTGGTTTCAAGGGGCGTTGCGAGGCTGTCGTCAATCAGTGTCAGGAATCCCGTGACTTGCGGGCATCAAGCCGGGCCTTGCTCAAAGAAAGTCTTCGACAGGCGGGCCTTATTCGCGCGCCAGATTTTGCGTGGCTGCGATCGGTTCATCTCGGTTGGAATTTCGAGGACCGGTCGTGTCTTGATTGTGGCCCGTTCCGATCGCGGCGAGAATCAGGATTATCAGCGGCCGCAAGACGACGCTGAGCGAGCGAAAACATAATGAAGAAAAGAAATGAGCGACGGAAACAGCCCGGCGAACTACGTCGCGAGTACGACCTGTCCAAGTTGAAGGGCGCCGTCCGCGGCAAGCCAGACGCTATCAAGTGGGGACCAATCTCGTGCTATTGTCACCGGACGTGGCTGAGCATTTCCCTGACGAGCTGTCCGTCAATATGGCCTTGCGCAAATTGATTCACGTGGCAAAAGTTAAGAAGATATCTTGACCTTCCTCGGTCAGTGCACAATTTCCAATAAGTATCCGCCGGCGAGGCAGGGTTACGATGTCGCCGTCATAAAAACGTAATACTAGTGGTGGTGAATGGCGGCAAAATGCGAAAGAAACGTGAACAAGAAGGAGAAAATGATTCATCGGAGTTAGTCGCAACGCGCAGATTTCCTTCGATTAGGGGCAACTCCGGCAAGTTCTGATGAAGTTGGTTGTTCGGCTGTTAACCGAAAGGCTGTGGAGTGGTGAGCCGTTGCGGATTGCGAGTTGCCAATAGGTCATCTACTCAACGCTTGGAACGGATACAATTATTCCCATGATGGCCAATCACTCTATCGCGGTGTTCGATCTCGGTGGCGTGCTGATCGACTGGAACCCACGTTACATGTATTGCAAGCTTTTCGATGGAGACGACAGTGCGATGGAGCATTTTCTGGCGACCGTCTGTACGCCTTCCTGGAACGAGCAGCAGGATGCCGGACGTACTTTTGCTGATGCCTGCGCTTCACTAAAGTTAGTTTATCCGCGTAAAGCGGAGTTGATCGACGCCTGGGTCCAACGCTATGACGAGATGCTCGCAGGGCCGATTTTTGGTACCGTCGACGTTCTCACGGAGTTGCATTCTCGCGGGGTTCCCTTGTACGCCCTCAGTAATTGGTCCGCCGAAACTTTCCCAGCAACTCTAAAGCGGTTCGAGTTTTTGAAGTGGTTCCGAGGAGTTATGCTTTCCGGTGAAGTGAGACTGCTGAAACCTGATCCGCGCATTTTCGAACTTTTCCTTGAGACGTTTGCAATTGATCCTGCCTGCTCCATTTACATAGATGACCATAGGCCGAATGTGGAGGCAGCGACGGCGTTTGGCATGCATGGCATCCTATTTAGCGATGCTCCCACGCTTCGCAGTGAACTTGTGAGGCTTGGCCTGATTCTGGGATAACACGAACCCACGGTCCGTGTTGGAGCCTGTACGTGGTCGGTTTCGACGTGCCCGGAACCCAAGCACTGGGTTGTAAAGGGTCGAGGGAAAGCCATGCGCGTGGCAACATCGGTATCGGATTCTAATGTCGCCATTACGCGCAGAAGCTTGGTCAATAGTGAATATGACAGACACCTCTAAAGAGGAATTGATGCCACCAGGTGCCTGGCAGATTGTGCAGCGCTTAGCGCAACAATTTGCGGAATTGCCTCAGGTCGTGGCGGTTGTGCTGGCTGGCTCGCGCGGCGTGGGCGCGAGTGACCAGGAATCAGATTTCGACCTTTATACATTGCGTGATGTACCCGTGGAATTCCGTCGATCGCTCCTGGGTGAGGGCGCGGAAATTGACAATCGTTTCTGGGAACCCGGAGATGAGTGGTGCGAGCCATCGACTCACACACGACTCGACATCATGTATCGATCTCCTGGATGGATTGAAGATCAGCTCGACCGCGTTTTGGTGCGGCACGAAGCTGCGATCGGGTATTCAACTTGTTTCTGGTACAACATTATCCATTCTGAAGCACTTCTTGATCCGCGAGGTTGGTATCACCAACTGCAGAACCGTGCTCAAGTTTCCTATCCTGAGGGGCTAAGACGCGCCGTGGTGAAGAAGAACTGGCCGATTCTACGTCGTAACCATTCTTCTTATCGGCGGCAAATTGAACTTGCTCTGAACCGCGAGGATGCGGTGAGCGGTCAGCATCGGCTAACGGCCTTGCTGGCGAGTTTTTTCGATGTGTGGTTCGCCATAGAGAGACAGGCCCACCCAGGCGAGAAGCGCCTTCTGACTTATTTGCCTAAGCCTTGGGCATCACTCGTACGTGCTGTGCTAGGCGCGCAGCCAGAGGCATTGCTCAGACAGATCGATGCGCTGCTCGATTTTCTTGATACGCGACTTAGTGAGGAAGGGCTTTTGGATCCGGTTGCGCAAATTGAGCATGCTGCGGCATGGGTGTCCGATCTTGAGCGAGCACGTGGCTTCTACGAACGCTGGTTCAAGGCCACTGCAGGGACGAGATACTCTAGTTCGAAACGGGACTTCACCTCCTATTTCCTCGCGCTAGGCTCTGGGGCACGTCTCGAAGTGATGTCGTCGCCGGGTGAAACTCCGAGAATGGCGCATCTGGCTATCTCGGTGGGCTCGCGCGGTGCGGTTAATCGTCTGGTGAAGGCAATGGAAGCGGCGGGGGTTCGAATCGTAAGAGGTCCGAGGCTCACTGGAGACGGATATTACGAAGCCTTAGTGACTGACACGGAAGGCAATCTTCTAGAGATCACCCCATAAGCCAAAGACCGAACCTGTCTACAACTCAGATGCGGCAACTCTAATGTTGCCGCGACAACCACTGAAAATGCCAAGCGATTCCCGCTAGTAAGTCTGACTCAGCGAACGTGGAGTGGGGTCGGCTCGACACTTTGACGGATCATTGCCGCGTGACGTCTCGAAAGTAATGCTGTCGCTTGTTCTCGCCTTGGCACTTGGCTGCCAAATTCTGTGACGCGGGCCAAACCAACCGGAAATTCTGCCTAGTGTCCTTCACAAGCCGAGAAAATACCGCAGCGAACCGAATCCAATACCCAGCAGGATCAGCGGAATGATCTTCAGTTTCAATCTCTGGAGAAGGAGAAGCGACAGCATCACCCAGCCCAGAGAGAGTGGATTGATTTCCTTCAGACCCACAACTCCTGATGGGAAGATCACCGTCTTCCCCAGAAAGAGTGCCAGGTCAAGGATCGCTCCGACGACAACTGCGGTAATCAACTCCAGGACGCCTCCGATCATGGGTTTGTCTTGGGTTCGCTCCACCAGCGGTGCACCGGCAAAAACAAAGACGAAGCATGGCAGAAACGTGTAAAAACTTGTTGCCGCGAGGCCCAGAGTTCCCATCCACAATGAGCCGTGGAAGTGGTTGTACCCGGCTAGGAAGCCGACATAAGCAACCACAATGATCAGAGGACCTGGAGTTGTCTCGGCCAGCGCGAAACCGTCCGTCATTTGGGACTTGTTCAGCCAGTGCAGCTTCGTTACTGCAATCTTCGCTACGTAAGGAATCACCGTATACGAGCCGCCGATGGTAACGAAGGCAGTCTTGGTGAAGAATAGTGCGAGGTCTCGCCAAAAATGGAAGTCGCCGACAAAAATGTAGAAGAACGGAAACGGCACAAGCCAGACAGAGAGTGCGCTCGCGGCCACCTTCACAGCAGGCATTAGTAGAGGGGTAGGTTCTGGCGCGATCGAGCTGCGGTGGATGTAGTAGATTTCTTCATCGTCTCCAGTGGCCGCTTCCGCAGTGCGGTGCAGAAGGCCGGGCCGCAACGCCCCCAGGACGATTCCAAGAACAATGGCACCAAACATCATCACAAGCAAAGAGACATCAAAGAAGAACATAGCCGCAAACGCAGCGACCGCAACAACGCCTTGCACAGGCCCGCGCAGGGTTCTTCTGGCGATTCTTTGCAAAGCAACTATTACGAGGGCGATGACGACGGGCTTTAACCCGCTGAACATCGCGGCAATCCACGGCAGACTACCTAACCTGACATAGATCACGCTCAACGCCAGCAAAACAAACAATGAGGGCAGCACGAAGAGCGTTCCGGCAACAATTCCGCCCCGTTTGCCATGCAGTTTCCAGCCGATATAGATCGCAAGTTGTTGTGCTTCCGGGCCTGGAAGGAGCATGCAATGGCTCAGGGCATGGAGGAATCTTCCATTGCTGATCCACCGCTTCTTCTCAACCAACTCCTCTTGCATGATGGCGATATGAGCTGCGGTACCGCCGAAGCTGATCCAACCCAATTTGAACCAGAAACGTAGCGCTTCCGCGAAGGAAGGCCGCTGCGGCGCAGCGAGCCGCTTATCAGGCCGCATTGGAGATCTCAAAGGCTAAGGCGTCGATAAATAATTTTCGAAAAGCTGTAACCATCACGACATTATAACATCATAATGTCATCGCGTCGAGCCGTTCGAGAATTTGGTCCATTTCGCGCGTTCGAGTGTTCGACATCAATCAACGAAGGAGCTTTTCGCCTATGAACAAAGTTCGCCCATCCTCGGAAGGGGAAAACAGCAGCCGCTTTGCATTCTTAACAGGACCATTGTTAGCTCGTTGGGCTCCGATTCCGTTACGGCTTATTGTTGGCTATGGCTTTATGGAGCACGGGTTCGCAAAATTGTCGAAAGGGCCCGAAAACTTCGCCGCCATCCTGCATGCGCTGAGTGTCCCGGTGCCTCATTTCATGGCATGGCTTACCATTTTGACCGAGCTCATCGGCGGCCTCGCCGTCTTACTCGGAGCTTGCATCCCCCTGGTTAGTCTGCCGATGGCGGTGCTTCTCTTCGTAGCGATTTTCACCGTCCACCTACCCTATGGGTTCAGCTCGATCAAGCTGATGAGTGTGATGGCTGGGCTTTCCCAGTTCGGGCCGCCGGGCTATGAATGTGACCTCCTGTACCTCGCCTGCCTCGCAGCCCTTGTCTTCTCTGGTTCTGGCCCACTGGCAATAGACGGCCTCCTTGAAACGTGGCGGCTTGGTTCATCCCGTGGCTAACAAAGGAGACGAGGCTTACCATTTATGAGGGACAGGGTAGTTTTCATCGCAGGGGCAAACGGAGGTCTAGCATCCGACATCACCCGGCGGGCCCGCTCAACAAGAGATTTTTCGGACCAGCCGGGTCACGAACTGGACTAGATCTCCCCTATAGTGCAGCTTTTCGTAATCGACTGGACGCCTACCCGTGGAGTAGGAAGTTCGTTCAATCCGAAAGATCGGGCTTCGCGGTTTCACTTTCAGCGCCGCAGCGACATCGTTCTCAGCTGCCACTGCGTCCAACTTGTACTCAGCCTCAATCAGCGCAACATTGTATTTGCGTTCAAGGAGCGAAAAGATAGGCTCGACTTTCAGGTTGTTGGTGATGATTTTCTTGCCGATCTCCAACGGGAGATAGGTCTCATCGAAGGAGAGGGGAATGCCATCCGCCAGGCGCACGCGATGAATTCTGACGACGCGCTCGCCCTTTGTCAGCGCGAGTTGACTCGCCACGGTTGCGTCGGCAGTGACAATTTCCTTGCCAATCACGCGGGCCGTCGGCTTGCGGCCAAGAGCGTGCATATCCTCCACAAATCCGCTCAGTTCGGTAAGTTCCTGCGTGATCTTCGGTGCAGCAACGAATGTGCCTTTGCCGCGACGAATCTCGACGAGACCACGGCTCACAAGATTCTGAACAGCCCTCCGAACGGTAATGCGGCTGACACCAAATCGCGCAATGAGGCTGTCTTCGGTCGGCAGTTGGTCGCCAACCTTTAAATCGCCATCGGCGATCTCGCTGGCGAGGACCGTTTCGACGCGTGAATAGAGAAGAGAGTCGTGCGCGATTGGCATGAAGACATTATAATGTCGTATTGTCACAAAACCCAGGGGGCGACAAACAGCTTCCGACTGATGGGAACCGGAACCAAAAGAGTTTTTCGGTCGCCTATCCCAGCTCAACAAGTGCTGTCACAAAAATGTACTAGTCCCTACGGATTCCGTAGCAGCACAATCGTCTTGTTGGTCGCGCAGGCTGACATTTCCGGCTGGGAGAGTTGAACGAAGGAAGAGGCCTTCAGTTTGGAGCCGAATGCTCGTCAATCCACAACGTGACGATGAAGTCGGCTTGCTGTTTCCTGAGGAGTGGCCCGAAATCTTGCATGACTTCGCCAGAACTATTAAGCAGTCCAAGTGCTCCTGTTGAGACTCCCCAGATCGGGACTTTTGGCCGCAATAACTTCCGGTTAGTGTCACCCGTTCCGAATGGGAGATTCGCGGCAATATTCTCAGGACATAGCACGAGCACGCCGAACTGACAACTAACGCGTTGAGTTGTTGTACCAACGCAGGACGCGGAGGGCGCGCAGTGTGTTCCAACGGCTTGCGCTGCCGACATCGGTCTCCATCTGCAATGGAATATGTTCGGGATGAAGGAGGTTCAGCGGCCAGCGCCCGTTCTGGTGACGGCGCTCGATCACGACTTTGATGGCTTCACGGACGCGACGGTCGGGCTTGATTCCTGCATTCCGCAGATACTCGAGTCCGCGCAAGACGTCGTAATGCCAAAACGTCGGGAACGAGAATCGTAACCAGCGCTTGTCGATGACTTTGCCGGTGTGAAGCGAGCTGAACATGCGGCGTTCGAGGAGATAATTTTCGGCGCGCTTGCGAGCCTTCGTGACAGCCACTGATTTGCGCCCTACTCGTTCGTAATGGAGCAGTCCTTCGAGCACGCAGATGGTGGTGTGGAACGACGAGCACCGGCTGGGAGGACGTTTCGGCGACAAGAAGGGCCATGCCTCGCAGTTCCAACCGCCATCTTCGAGCTGCTCGCCGAGGAGTTGATTGGCCAGTGCGTCGTTGGGTTCCTTGAAATACGCACCAAGGCCGAGGATTCTGCCGTTGATGCAGGGCTCGGTTTCACCGTGAAAGTAAGGCCGGTTGTTGAGCCACTTAAACACGAGCCGCTTGTCAATGCGGTCGACCATTTTGCGAGCCTGCTTGCTGGCGGGGTCGAGACCGAGGTCCTTCAAGGCGACGAGACTGTTGAGGGTAACAAGGTCCCACTTCCGCGGATCGCCCCAGTAGCCGGCAGGAGACTGGGCGGCGAGAAGTTGGGCTCCCCAGCCTTCGGTGGCGATGCGCGACCGCTCGGCTGCAATCGCGTCAGGAGCTTCATCGGTTAGGTCGCTCATGACCTGCCAACGGATGGCGGGGTCAGAATCGAGGAGCCATTTGATGTGCGCGTGCCGGGGCGCGTAATCGTGCAGTCGCATTGGTCTCTTATAGCACGTGGTGCGTAAGTCTTGACCCGCGCCGAGCAACGTTCACCTTGGCTCCTATGGCAGAAGTGGACAGGCAAAAGCCTTCTGAGCGAATGGCGAACAGGAAGTAATTCGGGTACGTTTACTTCCGGATGGCCCGCCGTCACACGCTCACAATGCTCTGTAGGAGCCCCTGGAGTCTCATCTCACACAGCGGAATCCGGGCGCTAAGTCGTACGGATTGCCGTCACGGTAGGGCTGCAAAATCCTCGATCCCCGAGAAGGTTGCAAACTATCACGGGTTGCTCTCAATCGCTCACGGCCGAGCTTCGTAAACTATGTTGAATGGCGTTTCCGCGGCTCGCCGGAAGCGAGTGAACCCGGCCGAAGTCACCACTTGTCGGATGCGTGTCTCGCCGGCTTGCGCGCCGAGGCAAAGACCCACCTCCTGGGACCGTGAACACGGCGTACACAGCAGCGTCGAGAAAGAGTAGTAGACCCGACCCACAGGATTCAAGTTGTCTTTCAACTGATCATTCGCAAAGGGTTCGACGATCATCCATGTGCCGTCTTTACTGAGCGACCGCAAGACGTGTGCGGCAGCCCCAATCGGGTCGCCCATATCGTGCAAACAGTCGAAAACGGCTACGAAGTCGTAGTCCTTTCCTGGGTACTCCTTTGCCTTAGCCACCTCGAAGGTGACGCGGTCGGCGGCACCTTCACGCTTGGCGGATTCGCGCGCTCCTTCGATCGATTTGTCGTGATAGTCGAATCCGAAGAACCGAGACTTAGGGAATGCTTTGGCCATCAACAACGTGGAAGCGCCTTTCCCACAGCCCACGTCGGCCACTCGCGCTCCCTCCTCCAGCTTTTGCTGAACATCATGGAGCGCGGGAATCCATGAGCTTACGAGATTGGCGGCATAACCTGGACGGAAGAACTTCTCGCACCCGTGAAAGACGCCGTCGTCATGCTCATGCCAGCCCATTCCGGCCCCCGAGCGAAAGGAGTCGGCGATCCGCGGAATCGCTGCCAGCGACCCCAAGGCAAGTTCGAATGCTCCGGGGAGGTACGCTGGGCTGTCTTCTTTCGCAAGCGCGAAGGCTTGCTCCTCACTCAGGCTGAATTTGTCTGTCTTTTCATCGTAGGTGACGTAGCCCCCCGCTGCTTGCGAGGCCAACCACTCCCGCACGTAGCGTTCATCGGTTTGCGTCTTGGCGGCGAGTTCCGCCGAACTCATCGCCTCGGCAGCGAGTGCCTTGTACAATCCGAGCTTCTCCCCAATTACAACCATTCCAGTGTGGACGGCGGCACCGAGATCGATGACGAACTTCCCGATAAAGGCATTCAGTTTATCCATGTCCAGTGCGGGGCGAGGTACGGTACCCATAGAGGTTCCTCCTTTTGAAGAGCTGCCTCAGGTATTGGGGGTTTGACTCGGGCAGGCAATCTTGCGAGGCACGCTTTGCCGCGAATTCTGAGCCCGGAAAGTGTGGAAGTCAAGCGTAGGAGGACCGGAGCACAACGAGGTAGCCCGGAGATACGGCAATCCATGCAGTGCGGGTCATGCGTGGAACATTTGGAATAACTTCCCTCAGCAAAACAAAAACCGTAGCCGACACGTTCGGCTTCCGCGAGCCTAGTTGGGAGGTCTTCCTTAAGCGCCGAATACAGTCCACCCATATCCTTCGGCTTGTGGGCGAGCCAGAACTTCCGTAGGTCTTCTTGGCGCCTCTGGGCTGGTGCCCGTAGCCAAGAATTGCGGAACCCCTTGAAGCTGTGCCAGCCCATTCCTGCCTCGTACAGCCCGAGCTTTGCGAGTCTCTGGTCGAGCCAATCTTCAGCGAGGTTATCATTCAGGTAGGGAGCGCCGTTCTTCGTATGCAAGATGAGTCCAGACGTTCCGGTCACGAACTTCCGCAAATAGTCGGCGACATCAGGATGCAGGTCGATCTGCCGCCACGAGGCATCCGTCTTCAAATAGTTGACGAGCCCGGGGTGAGGAGTACATCAACTGGCCCGCTGGCAACGCTGGGCTGACAGCGAGATGGCGGCGAAGGCCTACGGTCGGTTCCGCCTGCTCCTGCTGTACACGCACAAGGTTAAGCCGCAGGCTTAGCGTCTCGATAGCGGAAAAATCTGGAAAGTAATGGCACCTTCTCGCTTGCGGATGCGCGGCTTGTAGCCGCAACGTCTTCAGCAATGCCCGAGTCGCACGCCAGACGTGACCGTATCAAGCCCAAGTCGCGCCCGAGCTTACGGTGATTCTTCCTTGAGTAGCCATCGAAAAAGTAGTGCAGCGGTGAATGCCCCTCCCACTTGGGCGACGAGAAACAGCGGCACATCAAGAGGACGAATACCGGAAAACGTGTTGGTGAGTGACCGAGCAATCGTGACAGCCGGGTTGGCGAAGGAAGTGGAAGCCGTGAACCAGTATGCAGCCGTAATGTAAGCTCCCACGGCGAAGGCGACTGCGTCCTGACGAAACCGTGAACATCCCAAGATAACCGAAAGCAGCCCGAACGTTGCGACAAATTCGCTGAAAGTCTGCGCAAGGCCACTCCGAGCGTGATGCGAGATTGAAAGGGTCGGCAACCCAAACATCAGGTGCGCCGCAATTGCACCAACGACTCCCCCTGTAACCTGTGCGCAAACGTATGCTCCTGCTTCGAACCATGGTAGTCCGCCCTCCAGTGCAGACGGTAGACTCACGACGGGATTCAAGTGAGCGCCGGAGATTGACCCAAATGACAAAATCAGAGCCGTGAGCGCAGCGCCCGTGGCGATTGTGTTGGCAAGAAGAGCCAACGCCACATTTCCGTTGGCGAGCCGCTCGCCCATGATTCCCGAGCCAACCACGGCTGCCACGAGAAATGCTGTCCCAAGGAACTCTGCTACGAGGCGACGAGATAGCGAGATATTCATTGCTGCCCGATGTTGTCAATTTCTTTCTTGATTGCCAGATTGTCGAGGCTTGAAAAAGGGAGAGACAAAAACAGGGAGATTCGGCGGTCGAGAGTCACGAACGCATCACGAAATGCCCGCTCCATCTGTTCGGGCATGCCCGTTACCGCAGCGGGGTCGGCGACTCCCCAATGTGCAGTCATCGGCTGCCCCGGCCAAATTGGACAGGCTTCCTTCGCAGCATTGTCGCAGACTGTAAACACAAAGTTCATTCGCGGCGCACCGGGCTTCGCAAATTCATTCCAATTCTTGCTACGCAATCCTTCGGTAGGCAGATGGGCAAGTTCTAACTGCTTGAGTGCCTCAGGACGGACAGTTCCCGCTGGATAACTGCCCGCACTAAACGCAGTGAAGGTGGGGTTGCCCTTAACATTCAAGATGGCTTCCGCCATGATTGACCTCGCCGAATTTCCCGTACAGAGAAATAGAACGTTATAGTGAATCGCCATAGTTCATCGCCTTCCGTCTCGTGATCTGGGTTGACAGCAAGCGCGCGATACCCGCTTTGCATCCCTAGCCAGTTCTGGTACGTCATGGAAACATTCCCTCAGGCACTTCATGAGACTTCGGTGAAACGAAGAGTCTGGCGCGACGAGTCGGTAGTGCGCCCAAAGCCCTTGCTTCTTTTTCACTATTAGCCCTGCTCGCAGCAGGTAACCCAAATGGCGAGAAGCGGTAGGCTGTGGTACCCGCGTGATGCTCACAATGTCGCAGACGCACATTTCGCCACTCAGAAGTAGGTGCAAGATTCGCAGCCTCGTGCGATCAGAGAAAGCGCGGAACATCAGATTGACAGTTGGTTTGCCCATACACTATATTCGCCTAAGCGAATATAGTTGACTTCACTGTTCGATTCAAGAGGGTAGGAGATGTCTGAGGCAAGCAACATCACACAAGCAGTGAAAGAAAAGTACGGAGAAGCGGCTCAGAGAGCGTCCTCCGGCGGTGTGGCATCGTGCGGTACTTCGCCTTCATCAGCGTGTTGCGGCGGTGATGCGATTACAGCAAATCTCTATCACTCTGAGCAGACTGCTGACATTGCTGAACAGGCTGTGCTGGCTTCTCTAGGTTGTGGAAACCCCACGGCGCTTGCGAGACTCGAACCCGGAGAAATAGTGCTAGACCTCGGGTCTGGTGGCGGAATTGATGTGCTTTTGTCCGCCAAGCGGGTCAGCCCCAGTGGGAAAGCTTACGGCTGGACATGACGGATGAGATGTTGACCTTGACACGTGAAAATCATGACTTCGTCGCGACAATCACTCCAAAGATCGACGCAGTTCCGTCTGCAAAACATTGGCAAGGCTCTTAACGTAGCTTGATGTCAAATGGTCGCCATCCCGATATACGACAAGATCGCCTTCTTGTGTCTCACATCTCTCTCTACCGCAGATTGCATCAGACATGTCGATGATTCTGATATTTGCAATATTGGCTGCAGCACGCACCTCTGCCTGATAGGTATCGGAACTCAACGCTCTCGCTGGTATCAACGGAGGGCAATTGGCACGGCCGTTCCATGCCAACTGTGCCAAGCAAGAGGTGACGTCGTAATCGGCGTGGGGAGTGTCCCTGATGAGTCTTACAGCAACAGCGTGCTTTGCGACGGCGACAAATGTGTCTCGCGAACCCCTTTCCCACTCTGGGGCGTCTATTAATGTGGGACTCTCGCGTTGTGGATAGAGCGACGAACTTGAGATAATCACCACATCCGGCCGCATCTTTTGGATCGCCGTTATTGCCAAGTTCCTCCATTGGCCACATGCCTCTATGCCGCGTGTGGTATTTATGCTGGCAGATCCGATATTCATCGGCGAGCATCCAGATTTTATGACCGTAACGAGCTTCCAATGTCGCGATTCAGCAATAAGTTTCAATGCCGGAAACCATTGAGCGGCATGTGAATCGCCAAAAAGAACCACGGTCGATTGAGGGTTGAACATTTCTCCGGAAGAGCACACCCTTGGGCTCGCTTCTGTTGAATCAGTCGGGCATCCCATCTGATATCGAGAAGGTGCATCGTTGCGGATCTTGTTGAACGTTTGGAACTGCTCGGAATGGCTCAGGATCTCCCACCAAATCGCGAAACCACCCATACATATGGTCAGCGATATGCCCAAGATCGCAAGGCTCAGGAGTGGTCGAGCTATAAGGGACGGATTGAACCGGATTGGATTTTCCACTGTTACGTGAGTAATGGCCGCCAATAATACTGACAATGCGACACAGGCGGCTCGAACTACTGCAGGGTTAGAGGGATAGGCCTGCCGCGCTATCACAAAAACGGGCCAGTGCCATAAATAGAGTGAATAGGAAATTCCCCCTAAGTATTGCAAGAGGCGCAAATTCAACAGCCGTGCTACGAATGAACTGGGGCCGGCCACCCAAGCCTGGAGTGTAGCGATTGTTGCGAGAACAGGAATTCCCGCCACGTACCCTGGGAAACCTTCGGACTTAAGGAATGCTCCGGACAGTACCAGCGTAATCAAGCCGGCGGTTCCAAGATGCTTGCACAGACTCTCGTGTGCGGCCAGCCAGCGCACTGAGAAAAAGGTTCCCAGTGCTCCTATGGCGAACTCCCAGGCGCGAACCGGTGACTCGAAAAATGCCATGACCGGATTACGAGCAGTAAGCCAAGCGGAGCCAAAAAACGATAGCAATGCAATCGCAGCAATGACCAGCATTCTGGTTTTAGTGTCTTTGACTATCCTGGTTAGGAGCAGAATAAAGATGGGCCACACCAAATAAAACTGTTCCTCGACCGCCAGAGACCAAGTGTGCAGGAGGGGACTAGGCGCAGCTGCGTCTGCAAAATAATACGATTGAATGTGCGCGAAATAGAGATTGCTGGAATACAGTATTGTCGCTACAGCCGACTTCAAGACGCCAAACTGCGCAACTGGACTGGCGACAATGGCTTGAATCAGACAGACAATCACCACAACGGCGGTCGCTGACGGCAGCAAACGTCGAACCCTTCGAGCGTAAAACCCGAAGAGCTGGATCCTTCCTGAGACGGCCAACTCCTTCGTGAGCAGGCCGGTAATTAAATATCCTGAGAGCACGAAGAACACATCCACTCCAATAAAGCCCCCTCGTAGGAATGGGAAACCAGAGTGATGAAGAACAACCAAGGAAACTGCTATGGCCCGCAAACCTTCAATATCCGGACGGAACTGAAGATCCATGGGTCGATTGGACTTTGCCAGATCAATAACCGGATTCTCCACGATCTTGCTATTCTCCGTATCGAATTGATGATTGCTTTTCCAGAGGCCGATCGAGGTAACAGGACCAATGAGCGCCGCGGGAACACAGCACTACATTCGATGGATCGAGAAGCACGCTTAAGCTGCTGCAACGCGCCCGTCGCCCGCAGTCCTTTAGGTCCCCCTGCGCGATGCTTGCGTCCCATCCGGGTTTGGATACATGAAACGCGAAAATCTGTCCGTCCGGATTCGCAAGAACAAAAACCTGGCTGGCGGCAAGCTTCCACAAGAGTTCCGATGCATCTTGAATTGTTACCCCATTCTGCGTGGCCATTATGCCCTTCAGCATGGGCAAATCGGCGAGCAAGGCCGCTGTTTGGGAGAGTTGCAGGTCGCGCTCTTTTTGGACGTCCTCAAAGGCTTGGAGTGATGCATTCGTGCTTCGCCGCACTCCTTCCGCGATTTCCGATCGCATGCTATGGCGGACGAACAGCAGAACAGCTCCCAATAAGGTAAGAATGATCAGAAGCGTAGCTACAAGAAGTTGTGTGCGTAATCGTAGGTGCGCCATGTACATCTCCTAGCGAGAGGTCTTAGTTTTCTCGGACGAGGTTCCCAATGATTAACAAATCGTTCCCAGACTTTCGCACCGGTCTGCCCATTGGCTTATTCCTTGTACGTTCGCCCCTAACTACTGAGAAAAAAGGCGCTGAAGCTGCTCCAGGTCAGTGGGCGCGGCATCGGAAACCACCCAGAATTCCATCCCTCCCTTGCGCCAATCCAACCATTGATAGCCTTGGCGTGAGCCTGGGCGCGGGGACGCGTCCTGCTCACTCGTGGGCCAGATGAAGACGTTCAGCAGATGTTTGCGCCTTCCGTAGATCAGGGCAGCGGTGGCGCGGCCGTCGATGATGTCAAGGCGGCCACCTTCCAATGGAAATCCCCGATCGGCGAAATCGCGGACAGGCGGAGAGAAATCCACTTTGCCGTCGAACCACGGTTTGACCGTATGTTGATCGCTGGAGACGACGTCGGTGAGATGTCCGGGTTGGAGCGATCGCAAATGGGCATCGACAATTTTTGCGGCAAGCAGTGTTTCCTTCCGGTCGCCGCGCTGAAGAGAAACGAGTTGCCAGCCTGTATAGGCAAACAGAAGTAATCCAGCCGCGACTGCAAACCATTGCCAGCGGCTGCGATCTGGGACAAGAGCGACAGTCCTCGCAGAACGAAGGTCAGCTAGAACCTTCTTGCAAAGCGAGGCAGGCGCCTTCTCATAGAGTTGCCCGAGATTCATGGACGAGCGCAGAGCGTGCAAGGCCTCGACCTCATCAAGACACTCGGAACAACGTCCGAGATGGCTTTCGAATGCGGCTGCGCCTACGGCATCAAGTTCGTTATCGAAGTAGGCATGGAGGATAGCGTCGGCCCGATCACAGCTCATTCGGAATCTCCCCGGTTGTGGGTTCAGCAAGCACTAGGTGGAGCTGTCGGCAGGCCCGTAAAAGCGTGGACATGACCGTGTCTATGGGAATCCAAGTAATGGCGGCGATTTCCTTGAAAGAGCACCCTTCCAGTTCGCGGGGCACGCGCAGGATCGCTTCTTGCGCGACTTCTTCGGCATCTGCGCCGCTGCGCAAAAGCCAGGAAATGAAATTAAATGCGCCACCGAGATGTGGTAGGACGAGCATCTCGAAACGCATCTGCTCCTGCGAGTTCAGCACGTCCAAACCCCTCCCTTGACAGGATTGCTCATCAGTAGAACCGCCTGGGAGGTGTTTTTATTCCCGTTTGCTTTCTGTTTGTTTGACGAATGAGAAAAGGCTCATCGGGGCTTGGACGGGAATAAATAGTGATGGCCTGCGGTCTACACAGATAGAACACGTCCGAGAGCGGCGTGGGCGCCATTCAATTCCAGGTCCCGCGCCGCTCGTTCCCGGATGAATAAACCTATGCAGAAGCAAAGATGAGCGAGCAACAAAACAAGGCGAGGAGGAAATATGGCTGGGAAGATAAAAGACGAACTCCTGCACGATCACAACAAGGATGGAGTAGACCGGCGGGGGTTTTTGAGATGCATGGCGTGGGCAGGGACAGGAGCGCTCTGTGTCATGCAGGGCGGAGTCCTGAAATCCTACAGCCTGAGTCAGATGTCGCAGTTGGGAGACAAGGCGGCCGCGGCGGGTGAACTGAGCTTCGTGCAGATCAGCGATAGTCATATGGGTTTCAACAAAGCAGCGAATCCGGATGTTGTCGCGACGCTGAAGGCAGCGGTGGACAAAATTAATGGTTTGTCGACGCCACCGGAATTCATGCTGCACACGGGCGACATCAGCCATCTCTCGAAACCAGAGGAGTTCGATACCGTCGATCAGATTCTCCAGTCCGCGGCGCCCAAGGATGTGTTCTTTGTGCCGGGCGAACACGACATGCTGAACGATGACGGCAAGCAGTACTTCGAGCGGTACGGAAAAGGGAGTAAGGGCGCCGGATGGTACAGCTTCGACAAGAAGGGTGTGCATTTTATCGGGCTGGTGAACGTGCTGAATTTGAAGGCGGGGGGACTGGGCACGCTGGGCCCCGAGCAACTCGAATGGATGGAAAACGACGTCAAGCATCTGAAGCACAGCACGCCGATCGTAGTATTCGCGCACATTCCTTTATGGTCGGTGTATCCGGACTGGGGCTGGGGTACAGAAGACAGCGCGCAGGCACTCGCGTATTTGAAGAAGTTCGGCTCCGTAACCGTGCTGAATGGCCACATCCACCAAACCATGCAAAAGATCGAAGGAAACGTGACATTTCACACCGCGGCGTCAACCGCATTTCCCCAACCCCAGCCGGGCAAGGCGGATTCGCCTGGGCCGATGAAAGTGCCGGCAGAGCAACTCAGGAGCTTGCTCGGAATTACCGATGTGAAGTACGTGCGAGGGCAGCACGCACTGGCGGTCCTTGACTCAACACTTAGTTAAATCCGTCGAGCAATGAGAATAAATCATGAAGAAATCCAGAGAGGAATGATGAAGAGAAGAATTGTTTGGTTTGCAAGTTTGATGGCGGCAGTCGTAGTGACGGTTCTATTAGAAGGATCGCATCACATCTCGGCGAATCAACAGCCGCCGGCGACAACTGCCGAAGTGAAGATCGATAACTTCAGTTTTGGGCCGGGGACTATTACGGTTACTGCTGGAACGACTGTGACCTGGACCAACCGCGATGATATTCCCCATACTGTGGTCAGCACAGACGGTGTTTTCAAGTCCAAGGTAATGGACACGGACGAAACGTTCTCTTACGCGTTCACCAAGCCGGGATCGTTCCCCTACTTCTGCTCGATTCACCCTAAGATGACCGGCAAAGTCATGGTGCAGTGAGGGAATGATGAGCGTTAATCCCTTCGACATCAAAACTGTGCTTGTAGCTAAGCACGCTCAGCATGTGGTGCTGATTCACTTCCCGATTGCGCTGTTTACCGTAGCCGTGGCGTTCGACTATTGCGCGCACTGGACCAACAATCGCTCGCTCGCTGCGGCGGCGTATTTCAATCTTCTGCTGGCTGCGGTCTTCACGGTGCCAGTCGTGGCCACGGGGCTTATCGCGTGGCAATTTGCCCTTGAGGGACAAAAACTCAAAGGGATCCTGTTAATGCACCTGGCTCTGGGTTGCGTTACAAGTGTGCTGATCTGGTTTGTATTTTTGATCCACTTGCGTGTGCGGCGCCATCTAGAGCAATACCTGCCGAAATACCGTCTGCCGGTCGAAGCGATCACGGTGCTGCTGGTCGGTTTGACGGGGCATCTCGGCGGGTTTCTCAGTGGCGTAAACGGGCCGGGCTAGACGCGCCTGCAGCGATGTTATGAAAGGACGCTTCTTAGGAACCGTGGCTCCTCCCTACGCCCACCTGACTCTGCTCCTAGAGATCGCCATGGGAGTGGGGCTGCTCATCGGCGCGTGGCTCGCGCGCCGCCGGCGTTTCCGGCACCATGCGTGGTGCCAGTCGGCGATCGTACTACTCAACCTTGCCGTGATCGTTCTCGTGATGATTCCTTCTTTTCAAGTTCAGGTGGTTCCGAAGATACCGCTAAGACTTGCCAAGACATACTACGCTCTGGCGACGGCACACGCGGCGCTCGGAACGATTACCGAAATCGCGGGATTGTACATTCTGCTGGCCGCAGGCACAAACGTTTTACCGGAGAAATTCCGTATTACCAAGTTCAAGCTCTGGATGCGAACAGTATTAGTGCTCTGGTGGGTCGTGCTCCTGTTGGGATCGGCGACCTACGCCCGCTGGTACGTGCCGGATTTGTTTCGGAAATGAAATCGCGAGGCTTGAAATGAGGGCGCTTTCCGTTGTCGGACGATGAGTGGAATAAGGCTTTGGGAATTTGGTTTACGTCGGTGGCAGTGTGCCCCGATGTCGAACAGGGCTCAATATCGTTCCAGTGAAGGGAGAATCACGCGTCGGCGCGCCACGAGAAAGGCTTTTCAGAAAGTGGCCGTGATCGCTTTCAGGCAATTCGCTCAAAGTAGAACATCAGAGATAGATGCGAAGTTTGCGGAATTCCTGTTGCTCATCGCGCGCTGGCTTGCTTATAGCATCGGCCCGCGTTTGTATTTTCCAGGAGGAATAAAGGTGAATACCGTATTGCGAATTGTTTGCTTGTTTTTGCTGGGCGTGTTTGCCGTCATCGCAGGCTTTGCCCCTCTGGCGCATACATCTCGGGCAGAGCAGGATGTGCAGGTCATTGAAGTCACCGCCAAAAAGTACGAGTACACTCCATCGCCCCTCCGCGTGAGGGGGGGCCGGGTGCAACTGAAGATCACGTCTCTCGATAAGACCCACGGATTCAAGATCAATCTGTACCCCGACGGATCGGACGGGAAAGGTGATCCGGGCCTCATCTTCAGCTCGAAGGAAGACTGCTTCAAGATCGAGAAGGAAACTCCTATCGTAGTGCAATTTGTAGCGCGCACACCGGGAGCCTACTCGTTGCACTGCTGCAACCGCTGCGGAATCGGCCACGGCGGGATGAAGGGACAGCTCATAGTCGAACCGTAATTTCGATGAATGCTTCGTAGCTGTCTTATTTGAGAAGCAAAATGGGGCGAAGTGGAGGCTTTTCCTTTGTCAGGACCATGGTTGGAATAAAGTTCCGGCGATTGTGGTCTACGTAGCTGAGGCGCAAGACAGTGAATTAGAACCAAGTAAGGTTCCAGCGAGGAGGAAATCCATGGCCGAATATCAAATGACTCTAGTGGATCGACAGAGAATCGCCAAAGACACGACGGCGTTCTGGTTTGACACCAATGATGCCAGCTTCGAATTCCGACCTGGGCAGCATGCTGATTTTGCCTTCGCGCGCCCGCGCGACGGAAGTGCAGGCGACAATTCACGGACCTTTTCGGTCGCAAGCTCGCCTCATGACAAGAGCCCAATCATGATCGCGATGCGCATGCGAAAGACTGGCTTTAAGAGCGCGTTGCAGGCTGCCGCGATCGGCACGAGGTTCATTGTGAGCCGTCCCAGGGGATCGTTCACGCTGCATAGAGATGTCACCAGAACCGCCGTATTTCTCGCCGGGACATGCTCACGCGTTATTTATTCGGACTCAGGGGCCCATCTACTATATCGCGGGCCCGTCGGGCATGGTTACCGCGATGACCGGCCTTCTCAATTCCTCAGGTGTCAGCGGTGACGATATGAAGACCGAAGAATTTGGAGACTACAAGCTCTATCAAGACTCTGCCCACAGCGATCAAGGAACGGGCACCAATCCGTCAGATTCAGCGCCAGGACAATCAGTACTATGGAGACCTTGTGAAGAGTAGTTTGATCGCGGTTCATGCCTGCTGCGTTCCATTCATTTTTCTTTTGATCGTTGGCATCGTCATCTGGAATTTTCCTGAACTCGCGGTCGCCCAATCCGCTGTCCCAGATGACGTTAAGCATGACTCCCCGGGCAGGATCCTTCAGCAGGGGCAATCCGTCCATGTCGATGTGGAACTGGCGCTTGTCAACGTTACCGTCACCGACCCGCATAACCGCCTGATAACAGGGCTGGAGTCCGATAACTTCCGTTTATTCGAAAACAACGTCGAGCAGGAGATCGAGTATTTCTCTTCTGAAGACATGCCCATTTCCATTGGCGTCATCTTCGATCTCAGCGGCAGTATGGGCAACAAAGTCGGTAAGGCCAAGGAAGCTGCCTTAGAGTTTTTCAAGACCGCCAATCCGCAAGACGAGTTCTTTCTCGTCAGTTTCAACGAACACGCAGAGCTCGCGAGCGCCTTTACCAACAGGGTTGAAGATCTGCAGAGCCGATTGCTTTCGGCATCCGCTAAAGGCAGCACCGCACTCCTTGACGCGATATATTTGGGCCTCCGCGAGATGAGTACCGCTCGAAACGCCAAGCGGGCCTTACTGATCATATCCGATGGGGGAGATAACCATAGTCGGTACAATGAAAACGATGTCAAGCGGCTTGTGCGGGAGGCAGATACGCAGCTTTACGCTGTTGGAATGTTCGACCCTTTGGGTTACCGCAGCCGAACGCCCGAGGAACTGAACGGGCCCTCTCTGCTCAGTGAACTGACGGAACTTACCGGTGGCCGTGCTTTTGACGTGGAGAATGCGAACGAACTGCCGGACATCGCCGCGAAAATCGGCGCAGAGTTGCGCAACCAATATATTCTGGGATACCGGCCGAGTAATAAGTCACACGATGCGCGATGGCGCAAGATCAAGGTTAAGCTGCGTGTCCCCAAGGGACTTCCGCCTCTCAGTATTTACGCAAAAACAGGCTACTATGCGCCCAGCCTCTAGGCTCCCCAATCTCCAAGTGCTTAGAAGCCATCGGCTACCGGGTTCTGATCGAGCTTTTTCGCGCGACCTTACGATGGAAAAGTATGCTCTGGCGCCTAAGGACGAATGCTCGTCAATTCTCTGTTCAGCGGGGGAAGCCTATTCGGCGTATAAGATCTTCAAAGCGCGGATCCGAACGTAGAGGATCGAAGCCCGGCCGCATGAGGACGCCCGGGTTAAAGCGCTCTTCGTAGGCTTTTTCGAGCCAATTCATCGCTTGGTCTTTGTCCCCGAGAGACGCATAGATGGTTGCGATCTCCGAACCGTACGAATAGGAAGGGTTTGAGCGCTTCTTCAGATCGCTGAGTAGCTTTATCGCTTCGTTCCTTTTGCCGGATGCAGCGTAGGCGCGAGCAAGATTAGCGATGCAGGTCGGGCTGCCTCCGGAAAGCTGTACTCCTTTTTGCAGTTCCGTGACCGCTTCACCGTACATACGCTTTTCGAGGTAGGCCTGGCCAAGTTGGTTGTGTGCCATTGCAAAATTAGGATCCATTTCGATCGTCTTGCGGCTCTGTTGTATCGATTCGTCGTACGAATGAGCAAGCACGAGAAGCTCTGCTAAATCGGCGTTAATGATGAGGGACAGGGGATCCAGGCTTTCCGCTTTGCTCATTTCCGCGACAGCTTCGTCATACCGACCCAATAGACTCAAATGCCAGGCAAACCAATGGTGAGCGGTTGCGTAGCTCGGGTTAAGGTCAATGGCCCTTCGGAATTCCTTCCCGCCAGCGTCCAGATCCCAATCGAAGCCATCCAAAACGAACGCAAGCGAGTTATGGGCTTCACCGAGAGCGTTGTCCAATTCCAGGGCTTGGATCGCAACGGCTTTCGCTTTAGGGAGAGCCTCCTTGGGGGTCAGTACCGCGTATTGCCAGTCTCCCAACAAAGCATAAGTGTCGGCTAAGCCGGAATACGCTTGGGCGTATTTCGGATCTTCGTCGACTGCCTGATTGAAATACGCCAAGGCAACTTTCAAACCATCCGCCGTTCGCTTGTTCCAAAAGTAGCGACCTTTGAGATAGGACTCGTAAGCTTCCGGATTAACGACCTTTGCGTTTTTCAACGTAGCTTGTTCCTGCGGATTCAAATTAATCCGGATTTGATCTGCAATCGCGCTCGCCACTTTGTTCTGGAGCGCCAGAGTATCTCGCAATTCACCCTCATAGCTCTGGGACCATAAGTGCTTGTCTGTAGAGGCTTCGATCAACTGCGCGGTAATGCGGACCTGGTCGCCGGAACGAAGCACGGTGCCTTCCACAATGGCGTCCACGTTCAGCTCGCGAGCGATCTGCGGCAGAGGCTTGCGCGCGTGTTTATAAGTCATCGCTGAGGTACGCGAGATCACGCGCAATGCGCTGATCTGGCCAAGGTCCGAAATCAACTCGTCTGTCATTCCATCCGCGAAGTAATCTTGAGAGGCGTCGCTCGAGAGACTCTCCAACGGAAGGACAGCCAAGGAGCGAATAACAGGGGACGGACGATTCCAGGGGTGAACCTTCCACACGGTGAGGGATGTTATCAGGATCAGTAGCAAGGCTACCGATATCTTCCATGCACTCGAGCCGCGTTTGAGTTCTGCGGGTTTATGGGCAGAATCCAAGAGCCCATCAAGTTCCGGCGTGTGTTGAGGTTGAGTTGCGGGTTCTGACCTCTCAACAACTGCATCGATGACTTTGACCCCCGCGAGGAAACGGTAGCCGCGACGCGCAACCGTTTCCACGAAGCGCGGACTTTCAGGAGAGTCGCTGAGGGCATCACGGATTTTGTTGATCGCTTTATTGAGCCCGTGGTCGAAATCCACAAATGTGTCCGCGGGCCAAAGCCTTTTCTGCAGTTCCTCGCGGGTTATGACCTCCCCGGAGTGCTCAACCAGCATTGCGAGGACTTGAAAGGGCTGTTCCTGGAGGCGGACTCGAAGACCGTGCTTGCGCAGTTCGCCAGAGCGAGGATCCAGTTCGAAAACCCCAAAAACGAACCGCCGGCGGAGTTGGTCATCTTCCAGCATGGACAGGTTTGGCTCACTCGGCACGAAGTGTACCACTGCCCAGCGTTTCCGGGAACAAAATCCAGGGGACACAGTCTTCCAAGTGCCTTATTAAGTGTTAGTTACACGGGGACCCCCATTCCAGCGGGAAGGAATCGCCGGTCCATTGTGTGGGTCCAAAGTGCGGACCATAGTGAGACGCTCAAGCACACGCCTATGACTCGATGCCGCTTGAGGGAGGTTCCCAATGCTCGATCACGGACATCTTCCGAATTTTGAGGACGCCGTCTTAGCGCATCTGGACGCCGCCTACAATCTCGCGCGCTGGCTGACGCGCAACAAGCAGGACGCCGAGGACGTTGTCCAGGAGGCATACTTACGCGCTTTCCGATTTTTCCCGGGCTTCCGTGGCGGCGATGCACGGGCATGGCTTATGAAAATTGTCCGTAACACTTGCTATAGCTGGTTGCATACAAATCGGCCACTTCAAGACGCCACGGAATTTGACGAGAAGCTTTTCTCTCCAAATGACCGCAATCCCAACCCGGAAGAAATGGCGCTTCAAAACGACAGCAGCGCTCTGGTACGAAAAGCGCTGAAGATGCTGCCATTGAATTTTCGGGAGGTACTCATTCTTCGTGAACTCGAGGGACTGTCCTACGGAGAAATCGCAAATATCACCGCCATGCCCGCCGGTACCGTAATGTCAACCCTGTCGCGTGCGCGGAAACGCCTTCGTCAAGTTCTGACAGGTCTTACCGACAGAGATACGGTGCTAAGTTCGCGGCCACTTGTGGCTGAGAAGGTATGAGCGCCCTATTGCGATCCGGATTCGACTGGTTCACCCCGGGCATTCTTTTCGGCAGTGCGGTGTAGCTCTACATTAATCTATCTGCCTTAGGCCCTAATAGAGGAACAGCAAAATCACTTCCCACAAGCCGGCTTCGTTATGGGAAATGTGAGATACGCCTGGCTACGGAAAAGGCGAATCAAGACGCGGATCCAGAGAAAAAGCAGGCAGACCATGGCACGGACCTATACAAGATCAACGATTGGAAGTCTTGTTGTAAGTTGTTGATTCTGCGATCAGCGAGTGGCGAGGGAGTGGCGTGCCACCCGTCTTGTGTTTGATTGCAAGCGTTGTGCTAGAAATTCGCACTCCTTTGAACTTCCGCAGTTGCCCGGTGCCTACCACCTCGCTCCATTCCTGGAATTTCTTCACACCCCGGATTATTTACGCTCCCAAATCTCATCCTGGTCGGTGAAAACCTGAAGGCGCTGATAATAAAAAAGCGCGCTCGCGAGATTTGCTCGACCGGGTGTTTCGTTGCCACTTTCGTTCCCGGCAATCCAGGCACCACGCCGGGTGCCTATATCGTCGCAAGCCGCAGCTTCCAGCGGTTCGGATCATGGCCACCGCCGCGGTTACTGTGACCGTGAACTGAATGTGATCCTTCGACGAGTTGCCTTCAAGGCAGGACTGTAGGACCTGGAGATGCGGCAAAGAGCTGTGCGGAAACCACATTCGATCTGGCAGACTTCTGAAAATCGCGCGAGCGATTTCGGTCCTGGTTGCATGATTTTATGAGGGTGGAGATGCTTTCTCTCGAATCGCACTTATTCGGTGGTTTTGCCCGGCGATTGGCTTAAAAAACGCAGCGCCGGGTCGTTACACACTTTTAACAAACGAACTAGGAATAAAACGCGAGCGTCGGTGGTCTCACATTTGACCAGCACAGGCCTTTTGGCTTCAGGGACGTGTTTCGACGAAACCACTTTTCATGAGGAGAAAATACGATGATGCATAGATGTGTCTCGTTTCTTGTATTGTTGTTAGGTGTAATGGCTGTGGGGTTGGTGGGGATTGCTCAGCAATCCGCGACCGAGGCGCCCGCAGGTTTTGACACTCCCACGCTCGCCCAGAATCCCGGGTCACAGAGTATGAGCAACGGACTCGCGGAGCCCCCAGGCGACACCTATGCTCTCGACCAGCAGAACTACGAGAGGATTCACGATGTAAGCACGGGACTCGGGCCCGTTTACAACGGAAGGGCCTGCGCGGAGTGCCATCAAAACCCCGTAAGCGGAGGCGCCAGCCAATTTACCGAACTGCGCATCGGACACAACGACGCCAACGGCAACTTTGTAAATCCCACCGTGCCGATCAACGACGGCGCCGACAGCATCACTGGACGCTCCGTCCTTAACGATCGCGCCGTTCTTCCCCAGGCGCAGGAGCACATTCCGCCCACGGAAAATATCCGGGCGCTACGGGCAGCGCTCAACACTTTGGGAGATGGTTTTGTCGAAGCGATCGACGATAGCACACTGCTGGCCATCGCCCAGAACCAGCCGGACCTCTCCGAGGGCAAAATCCACGGCGAGGCCATCCAGGTTCCAGTGCTGGAGGCTCCCGGCCAGACGCGCGTCGGCCGTTTCGGTTGGAAAGATCAGCACAGCAGTTTGCTCTCTTTCATTGGCGATGCCTACCTGAATGAAATGGGTGTTACCAACCGACTACGCCCCCATGACACCACCACCGTTGGCAAAATAACCCCCGATCCCGAGGATGTGCCGGACAATCTCGGCTTGGCCGACATCGACCACTTTGCACAATTCGTTCGCGGAACCAAAGTGCCGCCGCGCGATACGGCCCTCGCCGCTACCGCAGCCGCTCAAGCTGGGCAAGCTCACTTCGAGAAGATCGGCTGCAGTACCTGCCACGTCCAAACTATCACCACCGCTTCCGTGGGGACGGTCATCAACGGCGGGCAGTTCACCGTTCCCGAAGCTCTGGGGAATAAGATCATTCATCCCTATGGCGACTTCTTGCTCCACGACGTGGGAACGGGTGACGGTATCGTACAAAATCCCCCGCAGGACACTGCAAACAAACTGCGCACCGCTGCACTGTGGGGTCTGCGCATGCGACCGCGCTACATGCACGACCTCAAATCGTTGACTCTCGAAAACGCCATCGAGAGGCACAAAGGTGAAGCCGACGACGTAGCCCGGCGTTTCCGAGAACTGAGCCCCACGGAGAAGCAGGCATTATTCGAGTTTCTGAACTCGCTATAGGTCCGCGCCTGGAAGGCGAGGTGCGCGTCATGCAGTACCTCGCCGTTCTCAAATTTTGACACGCGATCTGATAGTTCAAGACAAGACGATAGATGAAACGTTTGAGATAGTTCGCGGAAAATTCTAGTTCAGTAAATGTGGTTAGTAGCTGGCACTCGGGATAAAGTATCACACTCGATCAAGTAGTTCCTTGGGGCCGGTCCTTCGAGGAATATCGGCGCATGTTCGCTCTGAGCGACGCGGATCTCTAGCTTAGAATTCTCGGGTTGCGCTGACGGTCCAGGGAACTTCAATGCCGAAGCGACTCGGCGTAGCACCGGGGTCATCTTGGTTGATCCGTTGTATCGATTGGACAGATTCGTGACCAGATAGCAGCAACATACCCAAAGATGCTCGAGCTAGCACGACGTAACAGTCATCAATTTGTCTGGGATACGACAAGTCGGTAGAAGAACTGGGACGCATCCGGATGGAGGACATGCAGGCATTCTTGGACGATTACGATTTGGGAAAGCGCCAAGGGCCGCTATCTTGATGAGGAACTCCCATCTATCGCCTTTCCTCAGGTATTCCCCGTATCGTGTCAGTCCGGAGCAGCAGGTACACCAGCCGCGCCAGAATAAACAGTCTACGAGCACATCGTTCATGGTTTGCCTTTCTCGGCACGGACAAATCCTCGTTTTGGAATGACACATGGAAGGACGAACGAGGAACCTGGGCTACAACGAACCTCGTCGAATAAGAAACGGTGGTTTTAAGGGCGCTTTTGTGAGTAGACCTGCAGCTTGGGTCCACTCGGGACCAAACTTGGGTCCATTCCAGTTTAGGTTATTTGGAGATCATCAGGCGGGTGTTAGTGGCTTCGAATCAGTAGCTTAGAGTAGCTTCATATTTGAGCTACACGCCCACAGCGCAGTGCTATTGTTCTAAGACAGTTTGAACGCGAGCGCATCCCCGAGCCTTACTGGTTTCCCAATAATCGCTGCCGATATTATGTGTGTCGGCGGAACGCAGCAGTCAGCCAAACTGCTCAGACCAGCGCGGTTCGTGTATGCAAGCGCCGGCGGTCCAGATACTCGAGATATTCCGTCATTCCGTCGCCCGTTTTAGCGGAGAGTTTGAATATCTCCATGCCCGGGCGCACCGCGCGAATGTTGCGGCGCGCGATTTCTTCGTCAAATTCCACGACCGCGGCAAGATCGGATTTCGTTATCACCGCGACGTCCGCGCTATTAAAGATCGTCGGATACTTCAGGGGCTTGTCCTCGCCTTCCGTCACGGAAAGCAGCACGAATCGGAGGTCCTCGCCAAGATCGTAGGAAGAAGGGCAGACCAAATTTCCCACATTCTCGATAAACAGAAAATCCAGTTCGTTTAAATCCCAATCTTCCAGGGCCTGTTGCACCATGGCCGCTTCCAGATGACAAACCGTTCCCGTTTGAATTTGTTTTACAGGGGCCCGGCTGCGCGCTAACCGCGCCGCGTCATTTTCTGTAGCAAGGTCACCCACCAGCGCCGCGACGCGACAATGCGGGTAAAGCCGCGTCAGTGTTTTCTCGAGAAAAGCCGTCTTGCCCGAACCAGGGCTGGACACCAGGCTCACGGCAAGCACACCTGCCTGGCGAAAGCGTTCGCGAAGCGCCCGCGCAATCACGTCATTCTGCTTCAAAACATTTTTTCGCACTTCGACCAGTCGTGGTTCGGCGCTCATTCGCTGATCTCCAACGCCACAACTTCAAGCTCTTTGCCACGCAAGATCGTCGGCGTGGGCGTGCCGCATTCAGAACAGGTGAACATCTGAATCGAGGAAAGCGGCCGAATCATCTCGCAGACGGGGCAATACACTTCCACCGGAATTTCCTCGACCAACAGCCGCGAGCCTTCCAGCGGCGTGTCCTCACACGCCATTTCGTACGACGAAAGGAGCGCTTCCTTCGCCACACCGCACAAAAGTCCAAGGCGCAGATGCACCGCTTGCACTTTCACTTTCCCGCGACGCTCTGCTTCTTCCTGCGCCATTTCCACGATGCTCATGGCGATCGAGAGTTCATGCATGCGTTACCTGCCCACCACGCAACCGCGGCCCTGCCAGCCCACCTGAATCACTTTTCCATCTTCCACCAGCAGCGGAACGGTGAAGGGCGCTTGCGCAAACTCCTGCAATCGTTCGCGCGCCTGGTTGTCGCGTTCCACGTCGTACTCCGTGAACTCGCTGCCCTTCCACTCGAGCCACTCCCGCATTTCGCTCGTGTACGGGCAACTGGCTGTTCCGTAAAGTTCCAGGCTAGGCATGCGCAAAGCCCTCCAATAGCTCGCAAATTAGGTGGTAGATCGAAGCCTGCACTTCCTGAATGCGTGGAATGTAGTCGGAACGAACCACCAATGGAAAATCCGCCAGGCCGCGGCGCAACACCTCTCCGCCGTCGTAGCCCAGCAGAGCGACCGTCAGCAGGTCTTGCTTTCGGGCTTCCTCAAGCGCCATCACAATATTTTTCGACCCGCCACTCGTGGAAATCGCGATGGCAACATCTCCGGGACGCGCGTGAGCGATCAACTGGCGCTGGAACATCAGTTCGGCGCCAACGTCATTCGCAATAGCGGAAATGTTTGCCGGTTCCATGGAAAGCGAAATTGCGGGAACCGCTTCGTATCCCGCCGGGGGGAGGACGCAGTCGATGGCCCAGTCATTTGCATCGGTGGCCGAGCCGCCATTTCCAAAAATAATGAGCTTCCCTCCGCCGTCAATTCTTTCGCGCATAGCCAGGCTGGCTCCGACGATTTTCTCCGCTTCTTCTTTTGCTACTTGCGCGCGCAAAAGGGAATCATCACGCGCCTTCATTCGAATGGACTCGGCCACCTCGGCGACAACATCAAACGTTTCCTGCTTGTCTTTGCCGAGAAACGGGTAAAGGAATCCGGCGTCGCCAACGTCATGGCCCAATTCGCGATGTTCGAAAAAAACGTGAACGGTTTCCCAAAGCGTGTGATACAGGATTTCGATCAATTCCTGGTGAAGAAAAGGATCTTGCGTGCCGGGATGCCCAAAATAAGACCCTTCATCGCCCGGCAATGCGAACGTCATGGCGCCGCGTCGCCTTGCAGTATGCAGCGCTGCCCAGACTTCAGGATCGCCGTCGGGCGGACCGAACCCCATCACGATATCATCCGGCTGCAATAGCGCTTTCAGCCAAGGCTCAAACGCGCAAGACAGATCGAGCGCCGGCAGCGCCCGCTTTCCCACGATTACCGGATGCACGAATTCCACGGACACATGCTGCGCGTCCGTCGCGTACGGTCCGCGTCCAAACGCCAGCAATCGCCCGCCACGAACAAAGCGCTCAGACATTTCCCGGCACGCTTCGGCCAGCCGCCGCGCTTCCTTCGCAAAGAACGACTCAATCAGCTGATTGCGCGCCAGCAAGCGCTGCTCGATTTGCGTCGCCAGTTGCAGTTCTGTCGCCATGTCGCTCCCTAGCAAATCCGAGGCAAAGGATCGCCAACAAGCATATCCACCAGGCGGTTCCCGCCGTAAAGCGTGGTTACGGAAACCATGCCTGCTGGCTCGTCGCGAATCTCTCCGATCACCACGGCATCCTCTCCACCAGGAGTCGCCCGCAAAGCACTCAGCGCGGAATCCGTATGTTCGGCGGAAATTACCGCAAGAAATTGCCCTTCGTTCGCGATATGCAGCGGGTCCAGCCCTAGCAATTCACACGCGCCGCGGACCGAATCGCGCACCGGTATTTTTTCTTCAAACAAAACAACGCCGCGGCCACAATCCCGCGCCAATTCATTCAAGGAGGTAGCCACGCCCCCGCGAGTCGGATCGCGCATCCAGCGAACTCCCGCGCCGGTTTCGCGCACCAGCGATTGCACCAGCGGAAGCACCGGGCGCGTGTCCGAACGGAGATCGTCCGCTTCCAGGTCCAGTTCGCCGCGAGCCAGAACAATCGTGATCCCGTGGTCTCCAATGGGACCGGAAAGCAAAACTTTATCTCCAGATCGCACGGACAGTGGAGAAATAGTCACCCCGGGAAGCAATCGCCCGATGCCCGTCGTCGTAATGTACATGCGGTCCGCTTTGCCGTGTTCCACCACCTTCGTGTCTCCGCCGGCAATCAGAATCCCCGCTTTTTCCGCGGCCTCGCCCATCGCGCGTACTTCCGCTTCCAGAAGCTCGGTCGGCAATCCCGCTTCCAGAACAAAAGTCACTACCATGGCTTCTGCTTTTGCGCCAGATACCGCCAGATCATTCACCGTGCCGTTGATCGCCAGCTGTCCGATCGACCCCCCTGGAAATCGCAACGGGCTCACCACGAAACTATCCGTGGTCATGGCAATGCGCGTTCCGTTGATCTGAATATGCGCCGCGTCTCCCAGTGGACCTTGGTTGGCGCCAAACAAAAGTGGCGCAAACAATCCTTCCACAAGTCTCCGGCTGGCTTTACCGCCGGCGCCATGCGCCATTTCGATCTGCGGCTCGCGAAATTTAATCTTGCTGGCAGGGCTGGCCATAGGTTCCTTAGTCGCTCAAAGCGCCATATTGCTCGCGATCGTCAGTGGTTTCAGATGCTGGTAGTTGTAGTACGCTGCGCAGGACCCTTCCGAAGAAACCATCAGCGCGCCGACGGGCTGTTCGGGCGTGCATTCGCGTCCAAACAGTTTGCACTGCGACGGCTTCAGCACGCCTTTCAACACTTCGCCGCATTGCGCTGCCTTGGGATCGGTCACGCGCACACCCGGAACCGTGAAACGCTGCTCGGCATCCCATTGCGCGTAGCTGGCGCGAATCTTCAGCGCAGATTGAGAGATGAATCCCAGGCCGCGCCATTCGAAATACGGGCGAAGTTCGAATACTTCGTTCATCACGCGGAGCGCCGCCTTATTGCCTTCCCACGGCACAACGCGTTTGTACTGATTTTCCACGACGGCTTCGTTGCGCCGAAGTTGTCGCAGCAGCATGACGATCGACTGCAGGATATCGAGCGGTTCGAAACCGGATACCACCACTGGCTTGCCCTCGTCAGTCGAGATCCAGTGATACGGCCGGCATCCGATCACCGTGGAGACGTGGCCAGGCCCTACAAATCCGTCGATGCGCATGTCCGGAGAATCCAGGATCGCGCGGATGGCGGGAATAATCGTGACATGATTGCAAAATACAGAGAAATTGCGCAGCCCTTCGGCCTTCGCGCGCATCAGCGTCAGAGCGGTGGAAGGCGCGGTAGTTTCAAAGCCGATGGCGAAGAACATCACATGTTTGTGGGGATTATTGCGCGCCAGTTTGAGCGCGTCGGCCGGCGAATAAACAATGCGCACGTCCGTCCCGCGCGCTTTGTGTTCCAGCGGGCTCCCATGCGTGCCCGGAACGCGCATCATGTCTCCGAACGCCGCAAAAGTGAAATCTGGCCTCGCGGCAAGCGACAGGCCGTCGTCAATTCTGCCCATAGGCAGCACGCAAACCGGGCAACCCGGCCCGTGAATCAATTCCACGTTGTCCGGCAGCAGGTCCTTCAGTCCAAAACGATAAATCGCGTGCGTGTGTCCGCCGCACACTTCCATGATGCGATAGCGCCGCGCGGGATCGGCCAGTCTGCGGATTTCTTCCCCGGCCTTCGCAATCAATTCCGGCGCGCGGAATTCGTCTACATATTTCATTGCTGCACCTTCGAACCCGGAGATTGCTGTTCTTCCTGCTCCAGGCCATAACCGCGCACTTCCTGCATAGCGGCTTCACTCTCGCCAAGCATCCTCAGCGTGCGCATCTGTTCGGCGGCGTCCGCCTCGCTGATTTTGCTCATCGCAAAACCCACATGAATCAGCACCCAATCTCCGGGCGCGGGCGAAACATCCTGCAGAAGTCCCAAATCCACTTTGCGGCGCACACCGACCACATCCACAACCGCCAGATGCGCATTTTGCGCATCAAGTTCCACGATTTTTCCCGGTATCGCCAGGCACATGGTGCAACTCCCTCTTAGTCTTGTCTTCGCGCCACAAGATCAAATGTAAATTTCAATTCGTCCTTCAGCCGCAATGCGCCCGCCGCAAAGGACACCGGCTTGATCCCGTAATCCGATTGCCGCAGCGTAAAATCCCCGCCGATCCGCAACATCGTTCCCAGCACGTTCACGTTCGCTTGCAAGGTCAGCGGTTGCGTCACCCCATGAAAGGAAAGCTCTCCGTTCACCCGCGCATTCAGCCGCGCATCCGCCACTTTTTGCGCGATGATTTCTTTGCTCTCATAGATCGCAGTCGGATAGTGGAAAACGTCCAGAACCTTTTCGTACATCTCCTGCTCCAACTTTTTCTGGTCATCCCTTTTCATTTCGTCCAGCACTTCCATCCGGCTCATCTGCACGGTCACTTTCAGATAAGCCTTCTCAAACGTGTCGGGAAGGCATTGAATCTCCGCTTCGTAATCGCGCATGGCGATCCGGGGATTGTGGCCAAAAGACGAAAGAAGCCCGGTGGCGAAACCCTGCACCTGAAAACGGCTCACCGCTTTATCGATCTGAAAATTCACGAGTGCCAGTCCTTTTTGTGCCGCGGTTTCCATGTCCAAGTCTCGCCCCTTGATCCCTTTTGACGCGCTGCATCAGATAGGCAAGCATCGCCTGTGCTTCGCGCCTGCCAGAAGTGCGTACGTCCTTACTCCAACGAGCTGCCTCACATCGACCGCAAACGGAAATAGCGCTCCAGGTCCGGCAGCGCCGCGGAAGTGAAGCTGCCCAAACCAACCTGGCTCAGATAACGGCGCACGATGGGATTCGAAAGCACCAGTCCCGCGCCAAAAATCATCAGCGCTACTCCTCCCAGCATGTACAACGTTTCCTTATCCGGTCCTACGACGTCATCGGTCCGATTCATGAGTTCAACGGCCATGGGAGTCTCCTTTAGAGGTTGAGAATCCACTTCATTTCTTTGCGGGCCATTCTCCCGCAAGAATTCGTGTCACCAGCGCGCCCACCAGCGTCACCGCCTCGGCTACAGCCGCGCGCACCGGTTCGCTAAGCCCCATCTGGCCTTCTTCCGGCCCCAGCGTTGCCGGTACGCATCCCACAAGCAAGATTCGTTTCAACTCCCCGCCCATGTTCTTCGCCATTCGCAACACGTTCAGCGGGTTCATTCCGTGAGGCTCGATAAATCCCGCGCCACCGGCCGGCGAATCCAATTCCTTCAGATCTGGCTCGACAACAAACAGCGTGCCGGGCTCGCCTTCGCCCGGAAATGCGTCGACCAGAATCGTCGTTTCGTAGCTCTCCATCAGGGCATACGCGAGGTCAAAGCCTCGAATCCCAAAATCGGCCACGCGCACGCCCGGCGGAAAAGGCTGGGTAGCCAGCCGATTCGCAACTTCCACTCCGAAAGCGTCGTCAGCCAGAAAAATATTTCCAATTCCGGCGATCAATATTTGTTTCGTCGTGGTCGCTGGCGTTTCTTCGCCCGGCGCCAGGGGCTCCACCTCGCTGGTAGCGAAGAAAAACCGATGGCCCGGTTGGCGCATCAGCCCGATGTCTCTGCCGGGATCGTCATCCACCACCACGCAAACATGAACATTCCCCTCATAATCTTGCTCGATGGATTCGATGGCCGCCGTCTTGCCATCCAACGCAAGGTCGAAAACATCGCCGCCAGCGCGTGGACGCAGCCGCACGCGATCTCCGCGCCGCACCAGAACACTACGAATCTCCACAGATTCCACCGGAGATTTGTCTTCGAGGAGCTGCCATTCCCATTCGTTCATGGCTTCCCTCCCTTGGCCGAGCGCAATCCTCGCAACGCGCCGTGAAGTTTCATCCACTGCTGTTCCGGCAGAGCCTCGGTGCGTTCCAGAATCTGCCGGGCGCGTTCGTCGGATTCCCGCATCTCTCGTTTCTCGTCATCCGTCATGGTCATGATGCGCAGCGATAAAATTTCGTCGATTTCCGCGCCGTCAAACAGATCGCCCGGGCTTTCCGGTGCGATTTCCGGATAATCGTAAAGAATGATCGGCGAAGAAAGCATGGTGTCGTGCTCGCCGTCGCCTCCGACGAGAATCGGCCAGGTGCCTTCGTTTTGGCAGCCGTTCGCGAAATCGCGATACGCTTCGGGCGGATCGACCAGCGAAATAAATTCTCCGGCGCGTACATCCAGGATCGTGTGCGCTGAAACCAGCGATTGCTCCAGTGCTTCGTCACGGCTCGCCGGATGGCTTTCTAACCGGGAGTCGTTGGAGATCAGGACCCTCAGCTTGAACAGCCCCTCTTGCAGTTGCTCCGCCGAAAAATCAATCCTCCCCGCCATCTTTCTCTCATCACGTACGATTATTCCGGCCACCACTTCGCGCTCATCCCGTATCGGTTCTTTGTCTTGCTTGGCAGACAAGCGAAATGGCCATTGCATAGGTTGAGCGATCAACCCGGCCAGATCGAATTCGGTTATCTCAATGGTCTCTTCGACAGCTTCCTGCCACGCGTGGTAACTCTTGCCATTGATTTCCAGCCGCGAAACACTTTCAAATCTCGGCTCCCCGCTCGAGGACGAGCCTGCTGATATTCCAACGGACCGCGCCACCATGCGCAAGAATCGCACACGCACGGTGCATCGCGTTTCGTTGTTGCCCGCCAACAGGCACTCGGTCTGCATCGTGCACGCTTCACTTCCGCCCTGCGCCTCGCTGTATTCCAGCGGGTACACCACGCCAAAATTGAACCTTTGCTGGTTCTTCACCGCCGAAGGCCGGTACGGATACAACATGTACCCTTCGTAAAGCACGGCTTTCACGATTTTGTCGACCAATTCCACATTCATGACCGCACCGTCTCGGAAACGCTATTCAATGCTTTCTCCAGCGCCACTTCCCACGTCGGAATTCCTTCGCGCACCTTGAACTGGTGGAGCTTTTCAAACGCGTCCTTATGCAAAGCCAGCCACACGGAATTCGGATAATAGGTGTCCATCAAGTGTTTCCACACGTCCACCGGCAACCTGTACTTCGCTTCCTTATTCCAGGAAATCGGTGCCACTTGTAGCGCTTCCTCCATTCCCTGATAGAACACAGTGCCGCTGAACTGAAAGCACAACGGCAAATCGCCGTTCGTCAACCCGTGAAAATACTTAGTGGCGGCCACGTTGAAGTCAAACGTGCACGGGACGGGAATATCTATGAGTGTGCTGCCGGTAAAGCGCGGCACCACAACGCTGGCGTGCGTCCACAAGAGATTGCGGAGCGTCTGACCCCAGCGTTCGGGTTCACCAAACAGGTCCTGCAGGCTCGCTTGTTCTTTCGCGTCATACTTCCGCCGCGTCACTTCGATCTGGATTTGCGCCTTAAGCACAACCGTGTGGATCAGCTGGTCGCTGGGCTGGTTGACGAGCCTCGCTTTGAACAGCATTAATGGTGTGGCCGCATGTTGCGCCACTTCCGCGCCCTCGATCGTCAGCTGCAGATCAGGCATCCGCGCCTCCGTAGTCGGACTGAGCGCGTGTTTTGAGCGCGGAGAAAAAGGACTGAATCTCGCGCCAGACCTCGGTGCCTCCGGAAAGCCCGCGCCAGTGCGCGCGGATCAGCCCCACCAGTTTGTAGCACTCATCGATCGGCGCCAGGTAATACTCCGCCGGCGCCGCGCCTCGGACATGCCCGACGCGGTTCACCAGCAAAGCGGTCACGTCGTCCTCCATCTTTCTCAAAACCGGATTCACTTCCACGATGTCGGTCCACGTATCCAGCGGGAGCAGCGACTCCGTGGGGCCCGCGGGGCTGGGATACAATGCGATCATTTTTTGCTGCGGCGAGCTGCGGAAAAAAAATGCCATCTCAATCGGCACCATCAGCCCATCCCATTGGGCATCCGTCATCTGGAAATCGCACAAAAACAAAACGCGGCGCGGCACGCGTCGGTATTTCGAACCACTCTGGCCTTCGAACAAGATCGCGCAAGCATCGCAAGCACAGACGAGCTTGCGCTTGTCAGGTTCTACAAGGTGTTCGTGTTCCCTCGGCAGTTCCTGGCCGCACATCTCGCAGCGTTCCACCACAGCGCGCTTGCGCGCAAATTGCCGCAACGCTGCGAACGCATTTTCCTGCGAAGGTGGCATTGCCGGAGCCATCTCAACCCCCAGGCCGCTCGAAAGGTGCGGCCGAAAGCGCAGTCATCGACTGCCCGCTCTGCAGTTGCGCCACCGAAACAAACCCGGCAACCGGCTGCCCCGGTTCTACCACGACGGATTTGGCATCCGGTGCCGCGTCCTGTATCGCTGCCTCCAACGTGGATCGCACCATCGCGGCCGTCGATCCGCAGCCGCTGGCACTCTGCTTAAGGCGAACGGTAACCGCCCCGTCCTCGCGCACGGACACCAGTTCGGCTTGCGCCGCATGAGACTGGAGAAAGGGACGCGTCTTCTCCAGGGCCCGCTCCACGCGCGCGGCCAGATCGTCCGGGTGCAACCCATACAAAAGCAGCAAGCTGCCGACAAGTTCATCCCGTCCGCACTTTTCGATGAGCTTTGCCCCGCTGTCGCCCTCTTCTGCGGCAAGCTCCAGGATTCGCTCCAGCCCCGCGCCATGTAGCGCCATCAGCGATTCCAGAAGGTCGCGCGCCAAAGCGCGTGAATTCGGGTCCGCCGAAGTTTCGAGCTGTTCGACGATCGTGCTAATACGCTGAATTTTCTTTTGCAGTTGGGTGTCCTGCGCCATGGTCTCCTTCAGTTACAACTCAAAGCGGGTGGCCGCATTTGAGGATGCGAATTATTTGTGTCCGCCTTCCTCGTCCGCAGAACCACCCGCTGTAGCCCCATTCCTTCAAACGTCAAGCATGCATTCCAAACATCGGCGAATGGTGAGTCTCCAAAACCTTCCCATTGCCAAGGTACATGTGCACCCCGCAAGGCAGGCACGGATCGAAACTGCGTACCGCTCGCATGATGTCGATGCCCTTGAATTTGTCCGGGCCGTTCTCTTCGAAGATCGGCGTGTTCTGCACGGCATCTTCATAAGGCCCGGGCGTCCCATAGATGTCGCGCGGGTTCGCGTTCCATGGGGTCGGTGGATACGGATGGTAATTTGCGATCTTGCCGTCGCGGATCACCACGTGGTGCGACAGCACGCCGCGCACCGCTTCATGGAAGCCGCAGCCAATCGCATCTTCCGGCACTTTGAAGTCGTTCCAGGTCTTGGTCCGTCCGGCGTGTAACTCCGACAGCGCTTGTTCCACAAAGTAGAGCCCCGCACAAGCTGCGTACACCTGGAAGTAAGTGCGCGCACGATCGCGTTCGATGGCATTGCTCCACTTGGGAATCTTCCATTCGAATTCCACTTCTGGCAGCGAAGTAGTTTTCGGTAGATACATCTTCACGCTGCGTCCTGTCGATTTGACGTAACCGAAGTCGACAAGCCCCGCCAACGCCGTCGACCACAGCCTCGCGATCGGTCCGCCGCCGGTATCCAGCGCCAGGTGATCGCCGGTCCTCTTATCGAACCAGCGCGGGGACATGACCCACGTGTATTTGCCGCCGAAATCGCGCTTTTGCGGTCGCGGGATCGTTGTCTGATTCCACGGATGGTTCTGATCCACGGGATTGCCCAGCGGGTCCTTGTCCACAAATTTCTCGCCATGCTCCCAGCTGTCATAGTAGGAACTACCCAACAGAATCCGAATGTTCAGGTTGATATCCACCAGATCGGTGGTCACCAACTGGTCGTCGACGACCACGCCGGGCGTGACATACATCGCGCGGCCCCACTTGGTCATGTTCTTGTACTGGTAATCGCATTCATGCGGGTTGTTGAACGATCCCCAGCATCCCAAAAGCACGCGCCGCCGCCCTACTTCTTCGTAACCCGGCAACGCATCGTAAAAGAAATCGAACAGGTCATCGTGCAGCGGCACCACTTTCTTCATGAACTCCACGTATTTCATCAACCGCACCAGATAATCCGTGAACAGCTGAATCGTCGGCACCGTCCCGACTCCGCCCGGATACAGCGTGGACGGATGCACGTGCCGCCCTTCCATTAGGCAGAACATCTCGCGCGTCATCCGGCTCATCTGCAGCGCTTCGCGATAAAACGAACCCGTGAACGGATTCAGCGCCTTCATGATGTCCGCGATCGTGCGCAAGCCATGAAGGTTCGAATGCGGCGCTGCTGTTTTCTCCGCCTTCGTGTAAACAGACGGATTCGTTTCCTTCACCATCTGCTCGCAGAAGTCCACGCCCACCAGGTTGTCCTGGAAAATGTTGTGGTCAAACATGTACTCGGCGGCTTCGCCGAGGTTCACAATCCATTCGGCTAGGTGAGGCGGGCGCACGCCAAACGCCATGTTCTGCGCGTACGTCGCACATGTAGCATGGTTGTCCCCGCAAATTCCGCAGATACGGCTGGTGATAAAGTGCGCGTCCCGCGGGTCTTTGCCTTTCATGAAAATGCTGTATCCGCGGAAAATCGACGAAGTGCTATGGCACTCGGCGACCTGCCGGTTGTCAAAATCGATCTTCGTGAAGATCCCGAGGCTCCCGACAATTCGGGTGATGGGGTCCCAGTTCATCTCCACCAGCTTTCGAGAACCAGTCGGCGTCTTCTTTGCTTCCGTTGTCATCGTCCCCATGATTTCAGCTCCTTAGTTTTAATTAATACGCCCGCGGCCGGTAGCCAGTGGTCAGCTCGGCGCGAGGATGACGCCACTTCGGTTCTTTATTTACTGTGTCGTTGGTAAATGCGCGTAATGCGCGAATGGTTTTGCCGTACACGCCAATGCTGCTCGTGGAAATTCTCGCGCCCGGTGGCTCATCCATGAACGGCATGAACTTGTCCGGAAAACCTGGCATGGTGCAGCCGATGCAGATTCCGCCGACGTTCGGGCACCCGCCGATTCCCGCCATCCAGCCGCGCTTGGGCACGTTGCAATTGACCACCGGCCCCCAGCAGCCCAGCTTCACGATGCACTTCGGCGAGCCGTAAACTTCGGCAAAGTCGCCCTGCTCGTAATAGCCCGCCCGGTCGCACCCGTCATGAACCGTTGCGCCGAACAACCAGGTCGGCCGCAACTGATCGTCCAGCGGAATCATTGGCGCCAGGCCGGAGACTTGATAAAGAAGGTACAAAACCGTCTCCATGAAGTTGTCAGGTTGAACCGGGCAGCCTGGCACATTCACGATCGGCAATCCCGCCTTGGACTTCCAGTCCCAGCCCAAATAATCCGCAAGGCCCATTGCTCCCGTTGCGTTGCCTTGCATCGCATGAATGCCGCCATAAGTTGCGCAGGTTCCGCAGGCAACCACGGCCAAAGCCTTAGGGGCCAGCCGGTCAATCCACTCATTTGTGGTGATCGGTTGGTTCGTCTTCGAATCGGTCCCCAGCGCCGCCCAATAGCCTTCCTTCTTGATTTTTTCGTTGGGAATCGAACCCTCCACCACCAGAACAAACGGATCCAGCTTGCCTTGTTCCGCCTGATACCAGTACTTCAGGAAATCGTCGCCAACTTCGTAAGCCAGCACGGGGTTATGCAGGTGCACCCGCGGAAGTCCGGGAATGGCTCCCAGCAGAACATCCTCAATGCTTGGCTGCATCGCCGCCGTGACGGAAACCGAATCGCCGTCACACCCCAATCCTGCGGTAATCCATAAAATGTGAATATCGGAAACTGGCGAAGGCTTTTGTGTCTTTCGGCCGTAAGGAACTGCCTCTGGTGCCATGAATCGTTTCTCCTCTCGGGCTTTCGACAATCCCTCCGGGGGCATCCCCCCGTGGGAAAATCCCGAACCCCTACTCTGAATGTTCGCAGGGACAGACCGGGAGCTTCCTGAACGGAGCCCGCGGCCCGATTCTGGACGAAGCGCTTATCCAGAATTTCGATGTAGAGAATTACAATTTCATACGGAATGGGGCAATCGGGCACACGCCGAATTGTGTATAAGGGTTGTTCGTAAGGGGTAATGGGGGAAACCCTTAGGTGCGGTTTTCTAGAGAATGAACCTTAGTACCCACCCTTGAGGTTCATCGTCCACTCAATGGCGTGCTGCACCAGCTCTCGGGCGTTCCGCAGCGCCAGTTTTTCCTTGATGTGCGCCTGGTAAGACTCGATGGTCTTCACGCTTAGGTGCAATTCGTCGGCGATTTGCCGCGTTCCGTGGCCTTCGCCGATCAAGCGAAACACTTCCAATTCCCGGTCCGTGAGGTTCACCAGCGGAGACTTCTTCACCGGTGCGGTTCCGCGTACAAATTGCTGCAGCATAGTGCTCGTCAGGCGGTCGCTTAGATACACTTCGCCTTGCAGAATCCGTCGGATCGCCACTAGCACCTTTTCCGTTGCTTCCTGCTTCATGATGTAGCCGTTGGCGCCCGCGCGCATGGCCCGCTCCGCATAGATGGATTCGTCGTGCATGGACAGAATCAATACCGGCAGGCTCGCCGTCTTCATCCGGATGTCCTTCAGTACATCGAGTCCATCCGGCCCGCTTAAGGAAATGTCCAGCACCACGATATCCGGGCGAAGCGTGGTGATCGCGTGAAACGCCGAATGCGCCCCGTCCGCCTCGCCGCAAACGGACAGGTCCGGTTCCCGGTCGATCAGTAAAGCCAACCCTTGCCGCACGATCGGATGGTCGTCCACCAGCAACACTCTACATTTCTTGCTATGCGTCTGAAATTGTGGAGTAGCTGCCATGGATTCAACTCCTATTCGACGTTCCGAATGGGAAACTTACAGCTCACGCTAATTCCGCGGTCCGGGTTCGCTTGTAACTCCAGCGAGCCGCCGACCATCACGGCTCTGTAGTTCATGATGCTCAGGCCTACGCCGGGTTGGCCGGTCGGCTTCTTCGGAAATCCGTCGCCGTCGTCCTGAATCGTGAGCTCTCCTGTGCCCTCTTTGCTCGTCAGTCGAATCACAATGTTCTTCGATTTACCGTGGCGAATGGCATTGTTCACGGCTTCCTGCGCGATGTGGTACAGATTCGTCGCGACATTTAAATCGCCGATCAGAACAGGTTCATCGCATTCGAACCGGCAACGAATCTGAAACAGGTCTTCCAGTTCACCCGTGCGTTGTTTCAACGCGGACATCAATCCGTGCGCCTCGGACACCACCGGCAACAGCCCGCGCGAAAGCTCCTTCGTTTTGCGGATCGCGTCGTTCACCAGCCGAACGATCTTTGCCGCATCCGCTGATTCTGGCACGGACACTTCCGACAGCCGTTCCTCCAGAACCTTGCTCATGAATGCGATTCCGGTCAGGTGCTGGCCCAACCCGTCATGCAAGTCGCGGCCGATTCTCCGTTGCTCGCGTTCGCTGATTTTCAAAATCGTGTTTTCCAGGCGCTTTCGTTCGCTGATGTCGCGGATGGCGCTGGAAACGAGCACGCCCTCTTCCGTCTCCAGCGGACTCAAACTGATTTCCACGGGAAACTCGGTACCATCCTTATGCAGGCCGTACAATTCCAACCCCGCGCCCATCGGCCGGACGCGCGGCTCGCTGAAAAAATCGCTCCTGTGGCCGGGATGTTTCCCGCGAAGCCGCTCCGGCACAAGCTTTTCAATTTCCTGGCCGAGCAGTTCCTCTCGCTGGTAGCCGAACAGTTTCTCCGTCTGCGCGTTTACCAACACAATCTTTCCTTTTTGGTTGATCACCACGACCGCATCCGGCGCGGCTTCCAGCAGCCCTCGAAATTTCGCCTGCGTCCGCTTTTGGTCTGTCACATCGATTCCGGAGGCGATGATGTACTTCGGTGTCTGTTTGGCCCCCGGCAGCACCGCCGCGGACCACGCGATTGTTCTCCGCGTGCCGTCGCGCGTGATCCAGCAACTTTCAAACTCGGTGCGGGCCAGTTTGTCGCCGATCTCTCGGAATAGTTCCTTGAACTTCCCCACGTCTTCCGCGGCCAGAAACAGCTCCCAGATTGCTTTGCCCTGCGCTTCTACGAACGAGCATCCCGTCAACTCCTCGCATGCGCGGTTAAACTGGATAATGCATCCCTCGCGATCCAGAACCACCACCAGCGCTCCCACCGTATCCAGAATCGCCGATAAAAGATTGCGCTCCTGGTGCAACGCGCCTTCCGCTCGCTTCAGCTCCGTAACATCCACGCCCACGCCATGAATGAACCACGGCCGGCCGTCTTCCCGCCGGATCATTTTCGCTTCGCACTGGAACCATAGCACTCGTCCGTCCCGTGCGATCACCCGGTAGGAAGAACGCAGCGGTTTTCCAGACAGAAACATCTCCGCCGCTTCCGTGCTCCATCGGATCTTGTCGTCGGGATGAATCTGTTGGTACCACCGCACCGGATCTTCCAGCCATTCGCTCTGCGAAAAACCAAGCGCGGCCTCAATCTGCGGATTGACGTACGCCTCGCCAATCCCCTTGTCCAGATACGCCATGAACACAACCGCCGGAATCTGCTCCACCAGCGCCCGGTACTGCGCTTCCATGTTCAGGCCCGGTGCTTCCGCAATTGTTTCCGCGGTGGCTCCAAAATCCGCATGGCCATTGGAGACGAGTGTTTGTTGAAGGAAAACGCTGGCGAGCTCCTGCAGGGCTTTTTCTGCATCGGCGAGGCTCCCGGCACCGTCAATCGTTTCCGTGTCCTCGCGCCCGTTCGATTGCGAAAGAAAATCGAGCCCCATGTCTTGCCTCGTGCCCGTCAGATGGCCTCAATTAACTAGATTCCTCGCCGAATCAAATTGTTTCGAAAATTAATTTCAGTCCTTGCCGCGCCCTCGCCACGCTGGTTCTTTATTCAGCGAAGCCTGGGTGAATCGCCGCAGCGCGTGAATCGCCCGCCCGTAGGTCGTGACCGCATTCGAAGAAAGCAGCGATCCCGGCGGCTGGTTCATAAACGGCATGAACTTGTCCGGAAATCCCGGCATCGTGCAGCCGATGCAAATTCCTCCCACGTTCGGGCATCCCCCGATTCCTCCCATCCATCCGCGTTTCCCCACGTTGCATTGCACCACCGGACCCCAGCATCCCAATTTCACGATGCACGTCGGCGCTCCATACTCATCCGCGAATTGTGCCTGCTCGTAGTAGCCGCCGCGGTCGCAGCCTTCATGCACCGTTTGGCCGAACAACCATGTTGGACGCAGCGCATCGTCCAAGGGAATCATCGGCGCGCGGCCCGCGGCCATGTTCAACAGGTACAAAAGCACATCGGTGAAATTGTCCGGCTGCACTGGGCATCCCGGCACGCACACAATGGGAATCCCAGAGGCGGTTTTCCATTTCCAGCCGAGATAATCCGGCAATCCCATGCAACCGGTTGGATTTCCCTCCATCGCGTGAATGCCGCCATAGGTCGCGCACGTTCCCGCCGCCACCACTGCCCATGCTTTCGGCGCCAGGCGGTTGATCCAATCGCACGTCGTAATCGGCTGGCCGGTCGCCCTATCCGTGCCGAACGTCGCCCAGTAACCCTCCTTTTTATTTTTCTCGTTGGGAATCGAGCCTTCCACCACCAGGATGAACGGCGAGCGCGTTCCTTCGGCAGCCTCGTGAAAAAAGCGAACGAATTCGTCACCATTTTCATAGGCAAGGAACGGATTATGAAACTTGATTTTGGGAACCCACGGGAGCGCGCCAAAAATCAGATCTTCGATGCTCGGCTGTGTCGCTGCCGTCACCGCGATGGTGTCTCCATCGCAACCGAGTCCCGCCGTCATCCATAAAACGTCGATTTCGGAAATGGGTAAAGCGTCTGTGCCAGTGATCCCATTCTTGGACGCGATGGACGTCATCTTTCCCTGGCTCTCGAATGCGGGGATTCACACCGCAAGGCTCGGACGGCTGCCCGCCGCGGATTCTACCCAATTCCTCCGTTTTCCGCTATGGATTCGCCAGGCAACGATCGCGTGCGGCTTGTAGGGGCAGTCCTCGGACCGAAAGACCTACTCTTCTCCGATATCTTCATTCCAAACCGCGGGATTCGCGCGAATATAATCAGCCAGCAGCGTCACGCATTCATGGGAATCTAGATCGATCACTTCGATTCCCAACGAACGCAACCATTCACTTCCGCCTTGAAAATTTCGGCTCTCTCCCACGACCACCTTGCCAAATCGAAATTGCCTCAGCAGTCCGCTGCAATACCAGCACGGCGCGAGCGTTGTCACCATCGTCAATTTTCGGTAGCTCCGCTGCCGACCAGCCTTTCGAAACGCATCGGTCTCTCCATGCACGGATGGATCGCCTTGCTGCACCCGGCGATTGTGCCCTGCGCCGATTAGCTTTCCGTCCTGATCGAAAATCGCCGCGCCGATGGGAATGCCGCCTTCCTTCAGCCCGAGCCGCGCTTCCCCCAGCGCAACAGCAAGCATCGATTGGTAGTCCAGTTCAGGATTCATGGCCTTTCTATTCGCTGAGATGCTATGCCAAGAGGATACCAACAGAGACAGAAAACTTCCTGTTAACTCAGGTAAGCGTCGCTTGCAGAACTTCACGTAGCAGTTCCTGCTTCTCGCTCGTCAGCTTCTTTCCCTGCGCCGTCAGATAAAACACATCGATAGCTTTCTGTCCTTCCGTGTCGATCAGCGCCACATCGATATTGCATGCCAGCCGCGCCAGAGCGGAACCAATTCCATATAACAACCCCGGCCGGTCCTGCGTAACCACTTCCACCAGCGTGCAGTGGTCGGAAGAGCCTTCATCAAAATTAATCGCCGTCGGCACCAACACCTTGGGTGGCCGCGCCACGGACGCTGCCAACCGCCCCTTCATCAGCGGCTCCAGCGCCTGCTTGCCGTTAAGCACATCGGCGATCCCTTGCTGGAATCTTCCAACCTCTCCCGGATTCAGCTCCAGCGTGCGATGCAGGTCCACGAAGTGGAACGTATCGAGCACCACTCCCGCGGCATTCGCGAACGCATCTGCCTTCACGATGTTCATGCCCCACGCTGCAAGCACGCCCGCAATCGTCGCGAACAGTGCCGGCCGGTCCGCAGACAGCAGCGTCAACACATAAGCATGCTGGGTCTTGTTAATGTCAGTTTGCACCGGCTCCGCGCCAAGCCTGCGGTACAGCGCGAAATGTTCCGCAATTTCCTGCGCGGAGTGCACGGCAAGATAGCGCCGCGGGAATCCCTCCAGGAACCGTTCGATTTCCTTTTTGTCTGCGCCTTTGGCCTGCGCGCGCACCTGCTCGAGCAGCGGCGCTTCATCGGAAGCATGCAGCCGGTCGCGATCCAGCGTTCGGCTGAAGTGATTGGAAGTGGCCACGAACAACTGCCACAGCATTTCGGCTTTCCACGGAGTCAACGCCTCCGGATTCACGGCATGGATGTCCGCATATGTCAGCAGGCACAGCCGTTGCAACCGCTCGTGTGTATGTACCGTGGCGGCAAATCCGGAAACCGTTCCCGGATCGAAAATGTCGCGCCTCTGTACGGTGGCGGACATATCCAGATGGTGCTCGATCAGAAAGTGAACCTCAGTTTTTTCCTCCGGCGAAAGCTTTAAACGGTCCGAAGCAATTTCTAGCGCTTGCAAGCTGCCGGTCACATGGTTTTCCACCGGCATGCCTTTGCCCACGTCATGCAGTAGCAAGGACAGGATCAGCAGGTCGCGCCGGTCCACCGTTCGCCAGAGCGGCGCAAAGTGTTTCCCCAACGGTTCCTGCGGATCGCCTAGTTCCTGCAGGTGTTCGATCGTGCGCAACGAATGTTCGTCTACCGTGTAGCGATGGTAGAAATCGCGCACTACCAGCGAATCAATCGCGCGGAATTCCGGCAGCGCTTCGGTGAGCAACCCCAGGCGGTGCATCGGCCGCAACGCCGCTCCCGGATAATCGCCACTCAGAATTTCCGACAATACCGGCCAGGTAATGCGCGAATTGCGTTGCGTCAGCTCGGGATGCGCCATGATGTAAGCGATGCTGCGTTCTGCATCGCGGCTGAGCATCACTCCCGTGCGCGCTGCTTCCGTAAGCAGCGAATAAGTCACGTTGCGGTCCGCAAAAAGGTGCTCGTTCGTAATTTCCAGCAGGCCATCGCGCACGGCGAAGGGTCTTCCGGTCGGAACGTCCGTCTTCGGTCCCATGGCCGCGTTCATCAGCCGCCTCGGCAAGGAAAGGGTCACGGGCGGCCGCTGGTCCACGTACCGCAGCAACTGGCGGTTCAGCGTTCGCGCGTGCCGGAAGTACAACCGCATCCATTCCGCGGCATTGCGCCTCAGGTTGTCATCGATGCCCAGCGAGCGCTCGGCCGCCTGCGCCTGCAATTCATAGGTTAACGTGTTGTCGTTTCGTCCGTTGCTGTAATGCAGAAAACAGCGGATCGCGCTCAGAAATTCCACCGCGTTGCGTGTCAGTTCATCTTCATTCACCGGGCTGAATCGCGGATCGCGCCTGTCTCCGGCCAATTGCCTCATCCACAGCGTGGAATGAAAATCGCGCAGCCCACCCGGCGCATCTTTTACGTTCGGCTCCAGGTGGAAAATAGTATTGCCGTAGCGGCCCAGCCGGTCGCGCGTCAGCCGCTGCAACTCAACCAGCAGAAACGGCCGCGCCTGCTTTTCCGCCACCGACAGGATTTTCGTGTCCAGCTTCTCGAACAAGGATTGGTCGCCGTCCAGGAACCGGCGGTCCAGCATCGCCAGGTGAAATTCCGCGTTGTCCTGTTCGATCTTCTTGCACTCGTCGATGGTGCGTCCCGCGGAACTTACGCGAAAGCCAAGATCCCATAGCGTGCGCGAAAAGTCCGCGATCAACGGCCGGGAATCTTCTTCAATTTTTTCGTTGGCAAACAGGAACAGCAGGTCCAGATCGGAGAAGGGAAACAGCACTTCGCGGCCGTAACCACCCAAACCCAGCAGCGCCAGCCCGTCGCTGCTGTCCGGCCTCACACGTTGCAGCTCGCCGAATACTCTGCGAATCGTTCCATCCGCCAGCTCACACAACTGCCGCAGCGTTTCCTGCGCGCTCGCTCCGCTTTCAAATAGCTTTCGTATCCGCTCCCGCTGGGCTTCACATTGTGGTCCCAGTACAGACAGCGGAGTTACCGATTCTTCCATTTTTGTTTTCAGGCGAATACCGGAAGTGAGACCTGGGCGGGGCGAGGGCATATTCGTTCTCAGAGCGCGCTCTCGCCTCGTTCCTCATTCCTGATCCGGATCGCCTCTTCGACCCGCGACAAGAATATTTTACCGTCCCCGATCTTTCCTGTCTTGGCGCTCTTTAATATCGCATCCACCGCGCGATTCACCAACTGGTCCGGCAGCACCACCTCCAGCTTTACCTTCGGCAGCAAGTCCACCGTGTACTCGCGCCCGCGATAAACTTCCGTGTGCCCCTTCTGCCGACCGTGGCCACGCACTTCCGTCACTGTCATTCCTTCGACGCCAATTTCCAGTAGCGCATCCTTTACCGATTCGAACCTCGACGGCTGAATGATCGCTTCAATTTTCATCATACGAATCTATGCTCCCGCCTCGAGTTATCAACCGCCTCACTCCGTGCTTCACGCTTCCAGGTTATACCCTTCTTCACCATGCAAAGTAATGTCCAGACCTTCCACTTCTTGCTCTTCGGTAACCCGCAGCCCGACGGTTACATCCACGATCTTCAGGATGACAATCGTGCCCACCAGCGCCAGCAGCCATGCAATCACCACGGCGATCAGTTGGTTCGCCACTTGGCCCCAATGTCCGTCCAATCCGCCGACCGCTTTGCCGTCCCCGAAGATGGGATTAATAAACGTCTGCGCAAACACGCCGGTCAGAAGCGCCCCAATCGTGCCGCCCGCTCCGTGGACGCCGAAGGCGTCCAGCGCGTCGTCATAACCAAAAATGCTCTTGAACTTCGTCACCATCCAGAAGCAGAAAATTCCCGCGATGAATCCGATCGCCAGAGCAGGCATCGGCGCAACGAAACCGGCCGCGGGCGTGATCGCCACCAGCCCCGCCACCGCTCCGGAAATTGCGCCCAACGCGCTCGGCCTTCCGTTCTTGATCCATTCCGCCAGGCACCATCCAATGGCCGCGGCCGCCGCTCCAAAATGCGTGGCCACGAACGCGCTCGACGCCAGTCCATTCGAAGCCAGCGCACTTCCCGCGTTAAACCCAAACCACCCCACCCACAGCAGGCAAGCTCCCGTGAAGCTCAGCACCAAACTGTGTGGCGGCATCGGCTGCTTCGGATAACCCACGCGTTTCCCCAGATACAACGCGCATACCAGCGCGGAAACGCCCGAGGTAACGTGAACCACAGTCCCGCCCGCAAAATCCAGAGTAGGGAATCGCCCGCCAAGCGAGGCGTTCAAAATTCCGCCCTTGCCCCACACCATGTGGGCCATCGGCGCGTACACCAGAAAAAACCACAACGTCATGAACAGCACGGTTGCGGAAAACTTCATGCGCTCGGCGGTTGCACCGGTGATCAACGCCGGCGTAATGATCGCGAACATCAACTGGTACACCATAAACGTGGACTGCGGCAGCGTCCCCGCATAGTCCGCATTGGGAAGCGCGCCCACCCCGCGCAGTAGCGCCATATGGAAGTTCCCTATAAAAGGTCCGTCGCCGCCGAAACACAGGCTATAACCCACCAGCGCCCACAACACCGTGATCAACGCCATCAGCGCAAAACTCTGCATCATGATGGCTAGTACGTTCTTCTGCCGTACCAGCCCACCGTAGAACAGCGCCAGTCCCGGCCCGGTCATCATCAATACCAGCGCAGCGCTCACCAGCATCCACGCGTTGTCCGCCGAGGACTGCGCCGCGGTAACCTTCTGCTCCAGCTGGTTTAATTTGTCCGTGACGGCTTGGGAGGCTGCAGGCGAGGAAGCACTGGCGGAAGGAGTGGCCGTTGCCGGGGATTGCTGGGCAAACAGCGGAACAGCAAGCAGCATCAGGGTCAGTACGCTACAACAGACAATGCCCATGCGCTTCATCGAAATTCTCCGGGGCGAATAGATGCGAGTCCACTCTGCTCTTCTCATTCGCGTTGGCATTTGGGGACTTACCACAACTGTAGGGCAGATTATACGCACCACTCCTCTGTCTCCACACTTTGAAATTTTTCTGCCCCGGATTCATTTTTCGGATAGCTCGTTCGCTAACACCTTCCTTTTGACCTCGCTGGCAAAGTGGTCGGCGTCGCGCGTCGGCTGGGGGATGCGATATCCGGATGTCACTCGAAGTGTCAGTTTTATCGAAGTTTCCAGGCTGACCCGGTGCCCCTGGGAGACATAGATCGGCCGCACACCTTCGCGCGTTCGAAGCGCTGCCCCGATGCGCTCCCCGCCTGCTTTCGCGTCCACTAGCTTTACCCAGCTTCCCGCCGGCTTTTTCAACGGCCCGTGACGCCCAATAAGGATGCTCTTTGCGCACCCGATCGACGGTCTGTCCAGCAGCACGCCTAAGTGGCTCGCTATCCCAAACCGCCGCGGATGTGCGAACCCCTGCCCGTCGCAGAACAGCAGGTCGGGCAGTTCCTGCAACTTATTCAGCGCCGCCAGCAACACCGGTATTTCGCGAAAGCTCAGCAAGCCGGGTATATACGGAAACTCCAGCGGCTCAACCGCGTAAGTACGCGCAATCTCTTCCATCTGCGGAAAGCGATACACTACCACGCACCCAATCGCGCGATTGGCCTCTCGCAGCCAGTTCCAGCGGTTCAACTTCGCATGCATCGCTTGCGGTCCCGTCAACACGAACGCCGCGTCCAGCCCCGCCACGGTGCGGATCTTTCCCAGCCGATCCTTTCCTTCCCACAGCTTACGAAAATCTTCCTGGATTTTCCGCGCCTCCGCCGTGGAAACGTCCCAGGGGTGCGTCCGCGCTTCCATTGATTTAATCTTCATACCCTTCATCGTATAATGCTGGTGCTATGAACGCCGCCAGCCTCCAGGCTGGCCGCCGCCGGACATTGAGGGGAATTTACGATGCTTCATCCACCACTGGAGATTTCTGCGCGCGAAGACGGCGGCATCCATTATTTGCAGGTTCATGGGCGGTTGACGATCGGCGAACCCAGCGAGCATCTCAACGAGTTCACCCAGAATCTTGTGCAGCGCGGCGCCCGGAAACTCATTGTCAATCTCAACGACATTCCTCAAATCGACAGCTCCGGCATCTCCGCCCTCGTGAAGCTTTCCATCTCGCTGGCCCGCCAGGGCGGCGGACTCCACCTTGTCTGTGGCCAGGGCCGCGTCCGCGATGCCCTCACCGTCACCCGCCTGGTCGAAGCCATCCCCACCTTCGAATCCGAAGCCACCGCCTCCGCCAGCTTCTAAGGTTCTCCGTGGAAATCTCCAATCCAAGCCGGCCATTCTGCGGCTAGCATTTTTGGCCATTTGGCTTGTTTCGACTTGTCCGTCGCCAGCGACGGCTTCGGATTAAGACACGAAGCACCGACAAAACTGAACGTGCCACATCGAATGCGATCTCTGTGCCGTATTGCTACTACATGGCTAGCCCGGCCTACACGAAGGAGGCCAGGGCTGCCAAATTTTCAAGGAAGTGTGCGCGTCGAAGGCATTGTTTTGCTGGATGGAACGGTCACGAGTTTGAAGATTGAGAACTCGCCGGGCGGACGGGATGACTCCGTACTCAAAACAATAAAAACTTGGAAGTGTTCCGCCACCCATGATGGAAAGCAGGTACCAGCAAAAGTCATGTCTCAAGTCAACTTTAAGCTCAACTCGAACCTCTAACCGCTCTTCTTCAGCTCCGCCAGCACCATTTTCGCCAGCTCTTTCAGCGTTTCAAACACGCCCTGCCCGTTGATCGCGATTCCCTCGATCACTGGCTCGCCCTTCTTCTGCAATTGCTTTGTCAATTCTTCGACCGTCATCGCGTTCGGCAGGTCGCGCTTGTTCAGTTGCAGCACATATGGAATCGAAGCGAAATTCAGGCTGTGTTCTTTCAAATGCTCCTGCAGGTTTTCCAGCGTTTCGAAATTCGCGTCCAGCCGTTCTTCCTGCGAATCGGCCACGAACACCACGCCGTCCGCGCCTTTCAAAATCAGTTTCCGGCTGGCCTCATAAAACACCTGTCCAGGCACGGTATATAAATGAAAGCGCGTCTTGAATCCGCGCACCGTCCCCAGATCCAGCGGCAGAAAATCGAAAAAGAGCGTGCGGTCCGTTTCCGTCGCCAGCGAAACCATTTTACCTTTTTGATTTTGTCCCGTGTGGTCGTAGATCCACTGCAGGTTCGCGGTCTTTCCGCCGAGACCCGGACCGTAGTACACCAGCTTGCAATTAATTTCGCGCGCAGGAAAATTGATGAAAGGCACGAGTCGTCAACCTGAGTTCAGTCTTGAACTTATAACACTCACGCTCGGGCAGGCAACTCCCCGATGCGCGCCATCCGTCTGGTACTGTTCTAGTTTCCCGGAGAAGGGTGTTTCTCAGGTAGCTTATTTTTGCACATGCTGCCGGACGGTAAAGGCTATTCAACTGCGCACTTTCCACAGCCTTTTCCCTTCCGTTGACGGATGCGCGCGCGTTTGTTAGCATTCGCGCCATGGCCAAAGTGCACAAGTCTTCCTCCAGCCGGGCCAAGCCGTCGGCCCATCTTAAAGCTAAACCAAAGAAAACAAAGGCCTTGCCGCAGGCGCCCCCGCAGCGTGGCGGTGTGGAGATGGTCGATCCCCTCGTTCAGGCTCAGATGAAAGTCTACGAAGAAGCTATGGGCCTGTTCCATCAGCAGAAGTTTCAGCGCGCCAAACAGGAGTTAGAGCGTGTTATTGCCGGTCCCAGCAAGGAACTTGCGGATCGCGCGCGCACCCATCTTCGCATCACCGAGCAGCGCATGAAGCCCTCGGCGGACCAGAATCCCCGTGGATCGGAAGATCATTATCAACGCGGCGTGGCCATGATGAATCTGGGCCGCTGGGACGAAGCCCGCGAAAGCCTGGAAAAAGCGCGCAAGCTTGCGCCGAAAGCCGATCATATTCATTACGCTCTTGCCGCCCTCGATTGCCTCACGGGCGAAGCCGATTCCGCTTTGGCTAATCTCAAAATCGCCATCGAACTGCGCTCCGCCAACCGCTATCACGCCCGCAACGATGAAGATTTCAATTTCCTCCAGGAAGATCCGCGTTTCACGGAATTGCTGTACCCTGAAAAAGAAGGCTATTCGGGCTAGCCTCTCTCGGTGTAGAAATCCTGTGATGTACTCACTGCTGGTCCACCTTCAGTGAGCGACCTGCAAGAGATGCCGCTCCCCATCTGCGAATCGGGTTTCGGTACTTGAAGATTGTCATGAACAAGCCTCGTTTAAAGACAGGTTCTTCCGCCGGCTTGCGCGTCGTGGCGCTCGGTGGAGGCACCGGCTTGTCCGCATTGCTGCGCGGATTGAAGGAACATGTCGTTCGCCGCGGCGATCAGCATGCCACTCTCGAGCGGCCCATCACCGATCTCGCTGCCATCGTGACCGTCACCGATGATGGCGGAAGCTCCGGGCGCCTTCGTCGGGAAAATCGCATGCTTCCCCCCGGTGACATTAGGAACTGCATGGTGGCCCTTTCGAAAGACGAAGCGCTTCTGAGCCGCCTGTTCCAATATCGTTTTAACGCCGGTCGCGGCTTGCGTGGCCACAACTTCGGCAATCTCTTTCTCGCGGCTCTTACGCACGTCACCGGCGATTTTGCCGAAGCCATACGCGTTTCCAGCAAAGTGCTCGCCGTTCGCGGGCGCATCTTCCCGTCCACGCTTTCGAATGTGCACCTGGTCGCCACGTTGGCCGATGGCAAACGCGTACAAGGCGAAACGCGCATCTCTCAGAGCCGCATTCCCATTCGCAAAATCGCACTGAACCCCCGCCGTGTTCGTCCGCTCCCCGCCGCGATCGAAGCCATCGAGGAAGCCGACCTTATTTTTCTGGGTCCCGGCTCCTTGTACACCAGCGTCATCCCCAACCTGTTGATTCCGGAAATTGCCCACGCGGTCGCGCGTTCGAAAGCTCCGCGCGTGTACATCGCCAACTTGATGACGCAACCCGGCGAAACCACGCAGTACGCCCTCAGCGATCATCTTCGCGCCGTTTCGCACCACGTGCGCGGCCGCGTCATTGATGCGGTTGTCGCCAATCGTCAGTCCATTTCTCCGGAAGTGGCGCGGCGTTATCGTGCGGAAGGAGCGGAAGCAGTCGTCCTCGATCGCGAAAAGGTGCTCAAGCTAAAGGTTCGTCTCGTTACGGGCAATCTTGTGGAGGAACACGGCGTGCTTCGCCACAATTCGTCGCGGCTTGCGCGCTTGCTGTTTGATGAATTCCTGCTGGCATCCCGCCGCAGCTGAGTACGCTTCACTTCAACGTAAATCGCACCCCGCCCCGTACAAATATCGGCGGTCCCACGAGCAACACCGGCGTTGCTTCAATCCCAAATCGATCGTCGGTCAGGTTCTGTACGGCAAAGAATACCGAAGTGCCTTTTCCCAGCTTTCGCGAAACCTGCCCATCCAACGAAAACGCCCGCCCCAGCGGCAGCAGGTTCTGGTCGTCGTCAAACTGGTTCCCCAGGAAACGCGCCTGCATTCCCGCCGTCCATTTGTTCCCCAGGTAGCTCACCTGAAAACTGAACTGGTTCTGCGGCACCTGCGGCAGAAAATTCCCCTGTAACGCCGGATTCGCCGCATAAGTCAGCACGATGCTGTTCACGAACAGGTAGGAGCCCGTGATCTGTATCTTCGACGTTACTTGCAGCAGCCCAGACAGTTCGAATCCCCGCGCTTGCGTCACTCCCAGGTTTTCTTTTTCCCGAAGAATCAACGCAGGTGTCGTAGACAGCGTCACATTGGCCACCGGATCGGCTATGTCGCTCCAGAAAAAATTCCCCCGCAAGGTCAAGTGGTCGTGCCAGAGCAGTTGGCTAACGCCCGCTTCACCGCCCGTCAGGTGCTCGCCCGTCAGCGCCGGATTCGCCAGCGTCAATACATTTCCCACGCGAAAATTTCGGTATAGCTCGTTCAGCGTGGGAGCGCGAAACGCGCGATACACCGACACGTTCATCGCGGTTCCATGCGAGAAATCTTTCAACAACGATACTCTCGGGCTGAAAGCGGATTCCGTGCGGTCTGGAAATGAAGCGGTTGTCGGAGCGCCGCCCGTAAGCGGAGTCCTGTTCTGATAGCCGGTGTTGTTATTCCACGTATCCACGCGCCCGCCAAACGTCAGCAGCCAGGTTCGACCGAAGGTATAAGCATCTTGCGCAAAAAATCCGAACCTGTGCTGCCTTCCTCCTGCATCCACCACCGCTGTTTCTGTACCGTTGCTGTAATTCGTGTCTTGACTGTGCCCGCGCACGTCCAGCGCTTCCGCCCCCGCGGTAACTTTGTGTCTTTCGGCGAACAGCCGGGACCACGTCCCCACGAACCCGATCTGCTGAGAAGGATTCCTCTGCACATCCGTCAGAGACTCGCTGTCGCGATTGAGCGCCACCGCGGAAAATGTCTGGTGATACAACTCGCGCGATCCGTACGCCCTTACCGAAAAACTCCCCAACTCCGTCGAATTCCAGTCCGCGCCTAAATCCAGCTCCGGTATCGTCGTGTCGTTGTTCTCCAATGGCGTTCCGTTCTTCGAACTCTCCCCGAAATCGCTGCCCCGGATAAAAAAGTGCCCGCGCTCTCCCAGATTTCGCGATGCCTCCAGATATCCCGATAGCGCCCCGGACCCCACATAGGTGTCCACGGAGCCGCGTTCATCCGGGGCCACCGGCACATATCCCTGCGTCTGATAGGCCTGTCCCGCGCCGGATATCGTCCATCGCCCGAGCGGCGCGCCCGCGGCGAAAGAAAAATCTGGCGTGTTCATGCTGCCATACGACAATTCCCCCGTCGCGTACGCCTGCTCTTCCGTTAGCGTCCGAATATTTATGACACCACCGAGCGCCCCGCCCCCATACAAATCCGAAGCCCCGCCGTTCGCCACTTCCACGGACGAAATGGCTGCCTCAGGTACGCGCGCCCAGTACACCCAGCCGCCAAACGGATCGTTCAATGGAATTCCATCGAGCAACACGCTCGACCGGCTCGTCGCGCTCGCTCCCACTCCGCGGAGAGACACGCCCTGCGATGTGGGATTTGCAAACAAACTGCTCGACCGGCGATACGTGCTGAAGCCGGGAACCTGCCGCAACATATCGTCCAGCGCCATGCTGCCGAACTGTTCCATCGCTTCGGCGGAAATTTCATACTGGCTGGTGGGCACGGCGGGAATCAGGTCGATGGACGCGCTTTGCACTTCAATGCGCTGCAAACTGGCCGCCGGCGCCAGCACAATCTGGAGATTCTCTGCTGACGAGTGCGGCCGAATCTCCCGCGTGACCGTAGCAAATCCTGGAAAAGTCACCACCAACGTTCCGCCGGAATCGGCGCCCATCAGGTGAAAATGTCCTGCTTCATCGCTCCCGATTCGTACGATTCCCGCCGAGGAACGGAATTCAATCTGCGCCCCTGGTATCGGCGCATCCGTCGTATCCATCACTATCCCGTTGATTCCGGTGTGATCCTGCGCCAGCGCGGTGTGCGCCGTCGCCATCATTGCGAGAAATAAGCCGGCAAGAATTGATCCGCGCGCCCGCATTGCGGACAGCCGTGCGCAGGACTTTTCTGCTTTTACACTTCTACTCATGCGTTTTCTCAGCGCCCGTTTTCTCTGCGCTATGTGCAATGATCCCCAGGAGCCCAGGTTCTTCGTTTGATCATCTAGATGGGGGAAGGGCACCCTCAGGTTATCTGAATTGCGGCGTCTCCGCTTTGACCTATATTTCGCCTGCTGCTTAAATCGCAAGCCTCAACTGGATCGTGCCGCTCAGATACCGTCGGCTTTTCCAGTCAGCACCGTCACAGACGCTTTCGGCAACAGCACCTTCTCGCCTGCTTTCCAGTCCACGTCACTTCGTTTCGCCGGACCATCCGGATCGGCGTGGCTCGTTGGCCCCGACGCATGCCAGACATATTCCGCCGCGCCAAAGGTAACCATTTTCACTTGCCCGGAAAAGCCGTCCGCCACTTCTTTTCCGCCGTTCTCGAACGAAATTGTCACCTCATGTGCGTTGCTGGGGTCCTTGTTCACAAGCAGCAGAGACCACTCCCCGTCGGGCCGCTTCACCGCATAGGCCGTGATCAGTTGATGCTTTGCGTCGTCCTTCAAATCCGACTCAGCCGGATACAATTGATGCACTCCCGCACCGTGTTTCACCCAATTCAGATTCAATAGTTGGCTCGCGAAAAACTGCGCGGTGTGTTGCTTGATCTCCAGTTTTTCATCCGCCACAAAATTCCCGTACGTGCTCCAAGCCTGGCATCCCGGCCGCAGCGGCTCCGGCTGAATCGGCGAATGGTAGTAAGCTCCACCCGGTCCGGCCACAGTCAGAAACGCTCCAACGCTGTCGGCTAGCCACAACCCAGCGAACAAATCTTGCATGGGATCGGTCAAAGCCCAGGACACATTGCTCTCTGTGTTCATCAGCGGCACATTCGCCGGCACTCCGTCATTCCTCCACGCTTTCAGCGTCGTTTCCACCAGTTGTGGCTCGCGGTACAGATCGGACCAGTTGATCTCGCAGGGATTCAGCGGGTAATGCTCGAAGGAAACAAAGGCCAGATCATCCATCGCTTTATGCACCTTCAAATAATCCACGAAGCGTCCTAGCCATGAAGTCCTTCCTTGCTCGTCTGGCCACACCTTGATGTCCTCATTCACACCAGTGAACACCGGCCCTCCCAGCTTCAGCTTCGAATCCACTTTGTGCAGCGCCTTCGCCCACTGCACATAAAGCGCCGCGTAATCTTCCGGCAGCATGTACGCCCCATCCGGCTCCTCGCCCATCTCCACGTAGGAAACCGGGTACCCGCGCTTCTCTATGTACGCGAGTTCCGCCGCGCTGTCTTCCGGCGTCGCATAAATCATTGCGATCGGAATCATGGCCGGAAGATGATTCGTATAGCCGCTCTTGAAAAACTGGTCGAATCCGGTTTGAATGCGAGACGCCACAATATCCTTATCCGTGTGCCACGGATCGACCGACGACGCTTGCGTCACCGTCTGCGCCTGGCTCGGCGTGTGCTTGGCCAGATCCACGAACTGTCCCAGCGTGTTGAAATTCCCAACGGAAATTTCAGAAATCGCGTATCCCACGCAGTTGCGCGGATCGTCGCTTCCATGGGTGTCGCACGTATTCGAAGATTCGGTCATCCAGATGCGCAGAAACCGCGTGGACACCGGAACATCCGCCAGCCGCTGCACCTTGCTGTCTCCGATTCCCGCCGTCACTTCCCCTTGCGGAAATTTCACCCATTTCCCGGCCAGCGGCTTGGTCAGCGCATCTTCTCTTCCGGTCCAGTATTCCACCACGTACTTCGTCGCATACGGATTGGCCCAGGCAATCTGGATCGCATCAATGTCTTGCGCGAACGCAAAATCGATCACCACCCACTGCGGATTCGCGGAATCCGGATCGCCCGTGAATTTCGATGCCAGATAAGGATTGCTCTTCCAGTACGTCGCTGGATCGCCGTCCGTCATTCGCGAAGACTCAAATTGTCCGGAGTCGCTTCGCGTCGTTCCTCGATGCGCCACGCGATATCCGAACGATTCACGCAGAAAATCCTTTGGCTCTGCGCTCCCTTGAAAATATCCGCTCTTGTGTTTCTCGTCGCTCCAGGTCCCACTCGGGTTCCAATGCCACGCGTCGTACGTCAGTTCCGTATTCTGCCGGTAGGTGATCGGCCCCCATCCCGCCGACAAACTCTCCTTGATGATCGGCTCGCTAAAAACCTTGTCAAAATCCTTCGCCGGCAATATGTCCAGAGACGTCCCCATGGCCTTGTCCGGATCAAATGGGATCGCCTTTGAAGCCGTCACATCCACGCGCACCGTCTGAGACGCCACCGGCAACACAAACGTCAGGCCAGCGCAAGCCAGCACCAGCAAATTTCGCAAACTCTTCCTCAAGGCGGGAAACTCCATTCGCATCCTCCTCACATCGCCGCTATTATATCGATTTAAATCGGACCGAAAACGCCAATTCCTTCCCGTTGTCGCCCGCCCTCTTGCTAACCAATTTTATTATTGCCACAAATGGTTACCCGCTTCCGTATCGCTTCCCCTTGTTCTGCCGATTGGGATCGCATGCCTGGGAATGACCGCGTTCGTTACTGCTCACAGTGCAAATTGAACGTGTACAATTTTTCCGCCCTCTCTGCGAGGGAAATTGACCGCCTCGCCCTGAAACATGAAGGACGGTTGTGCGGACGCTATTATCAGCGAGCGGATGGCACCATGCTGGCGCAAAATTGCCCGGTCGCTGTTCGCGCAATGCTTCGCTGGACTTCGCGAGCCGCATCGGCGGTGATGGCCGCCCTCGTGGGCGTCAGTCCAGCTTTTGCGAGACCTTTTCCGCCACAGACGAACTCTTCGTTAACCCAGATCCATCCCGCGAAAAAAAGCCTGTCTATGACGTTCGTCGATCCTACCGGATCGCCGGTTGCCCACACGAAAGTTACTCTCCGCCAGGTGTCCGGCGAAAACCAGTTCTCCGCGGAATCAAACGAGGCAGGCGAGGCCTTCTTCTCCGATCTGCCCAAAGGCGCTTACGAACTCACCGCCATCTGTCCCGGTTTCAGAACTTTTCATCTGACGGAAGTGAAGACCCCTTACGGGCCCAAAATGCAATTTCGCCTTGATGTAGGAGGTCTGATGGGTGAAGTCGTGGCGGTCCGTGAACCCGACTATCAACCCGACAAGATTCAGAGACTCTTTGACAGCGTCAAACACCTCTTCTGATCAATCTCTCCCAGGCACGTTCTCCTGTGCACGGTGTCTAATAACTGAGCGAATCGATCAAGAGGACCCCGCAATGCCGTTCCTTCGCAGAGGCTTTTTTAAGGCTGCTCGCCGGCCGAACAACCTGTATTGTCACGTCAATCCTTTGCCCTACTTCGGATTGACCATTGTCTTGCTTTGCATATTCATGACGACGCCACATGCGAACCATCGAGATGTGGACCTGTTCAAGACTTCCCACGCGACCTCGCAAGTAGCGGCAAGAAAGGAAGACGCGATTCGTATTTCGATAACCCGCGATGGCAGTATCTACTTCCGCCACTCCCACGTTGGGCTTGACGTGTTGCCGAACAGGATTCGCGATGCCGTCCTCAACGGGGCGGAAGAAAAAGCCTACCTCTCGGTCGATGCTCGAGCAAGGTACAGCGACGTCAAATTGGTCTGCCGCAGATTCAACTCGCTGGTATCGAGAAGGTCTGCCTTCTCACTGACTAACCGAATTCCTGCTACAACGCGCTGGCCTGAAGTGTCGCTCCCGCTGCCTCATTGCAATACTCTTCCCTAATCGTTAGGCAGGTTCGCTTCTGCGGCGGTGTCTAATCATCAAGAAGCTCACCGGCGAGGCAGTTCATGCCCTTGCTTCGCAGGGGTTTCCTGAAATCAGCCAACCGGCCAAATAATCTCTACTGCAGAATTGATCCATCTCCCGTCGAGGCTATCTTTATTGCTCTTCTCTATATGTTTCCGATTCTCACCGCCTATCATGGGACTCCGAGTCATTCTAGCGATCTTCCCAGGGCCGTTCCTGCCCGAAAATTGCCTTTCGCCCTGAGAGAAGGCAATCGAAATCGCGCTTACTCGCGACGGTTCCGCTTGCTTTTGCGGTCAAAAAGTCCTCGATTCCTACCGAATCAGATTCGAACCGCTGTTTACGGCGGCGCAGAAAAGCGTATATATATCCGCGCTGACGCCAGAGGAAAGTACCGTGATGTAAAAGCCATTTTGTGTCAGATTCGAGCCTCCGGCGTTGAAAACGTCAGTTTTCTTAGCGGGGTTTCCCGCTAATCTTCGGCCCGATATCCCGTTAACAAAATTCCCGCTAAGATACTCGAAGCATTCATAAATTCCATTTCATTCGGAGCGATCTCATGTCTACGTTCGGTCTCATCGAATACAGCGACGCCAGCCCACAGGTCAAAGCCGTCTACGACGACATCATGGCCACCCGCAAAACCGACTACATCAATAATTTCTGGAAGGCCATCGCCCACGATCCCGCGCTTCTCAAACGCACCTGGGAAGATCTGAAAGCCATCATGGGTCCCGGTGCGCTCGATCCTCTCACCAAGGAACTTCTCTACATCGCCGTCAGCGTTACCAACAATTGCCAATACTGCATTTATTCCCACACCGCTTCTGCCTTCTCCAAAGGCATGACCCCGGAAATGTTCAAGGAACTTCAGCAAGTGATCGGCATGGCCAACGAAACCAACAAGCTCGTTTCCGGCTATCAGGTCGCCGTCGATGCCCGTTTTCAGCCGCCACTCCATCCGCAAAAATAAATAACGTTCCGCCCCGGGACCGCCGTGACCAATCCGGCACACATTCCCATCGTGGTACCCAAGTACTATAGGCCCACCTCCTCCCCCACCCCCACCATGGTTAGGAAAACCAAGCTCTGTCTTGACAGCGCTTTCGATTCCATACCTCTCTGAGTGGGTACTCTATGGCACCTATTTTAAAAGAACTGGAAGCGGCCCCCGCCGCCAGCCCCAATGCCGCAGCTCCGCCGTCGGCGCGCCCGCAACCCGTTGCGCTGGAAATTCCTGTTACCGTCAATGGCGCTCGCACCGTCGATGGCTCAGATAAGCGCGCTCCCTTTTCCGAGTCCACCCAGACCGTTCTCGTTTTTCCCCATGGCGCCGTCATCCGCATCACCACGCCGCTTGTTCCCGGCCAGCTCGTTTTTCTGACGAACGAAAAAACAAAAAAGGAAGTTGTTTGCCAGGTCGTGAAATCGAAGTCCAGCGGCGGCACCGGCGCTTATGTAGAACTCCAGTTCACCGAGCCTTCCGCCAGTTTCTGGGGATTGCAAATTCCCGGAGCCTCGGCCGCGCCTCCCGCTCCCCGTTTGGTTCCGTCCCCTGCGCCATCGGCTCCCAAGCCCGCGGCACCGGTCGCCCCTGTTGCCGTGAAGCCTCCGGTTGCGCCAATTCCAGTCGCACCAAAGCCGCCAGCGCCCGTGGCGATTTCCACGCCCGCTGTGATGCCCGTCGCTCCGCCACCGCCGCCGGTGGCTGCCGTTCCTGTGATTCCTATCCCTGAGGCTGTGCAACCTGTCGCTCCCGTCAGCGCCGCGCCCCCGGCTCCCCTAATTTCCGCGCCTCCGCCGCCCGTCGCGCATACGGAACCAGCCGTTCCTGCAGCGCCGGATATTCAATCCAACGCGAACCCGGTTCCGCCGCTGCGCGATTACTCGAAGCAGATAGAGGCCATCTTCTCAGCCGCTCCTGTCCCCGCACCGCCTGCCGCGCCGGAACAGCACCATGCCCCGCTGCCGCCCGCGCCTTCCACCGAACATCTCAAAGAAGAAGCCACACGCCTGCAAGCGCAACTCAGCTCGCTTCTTTTTACGCAACCTACTTCCGCGCCTCCGGTTGTCCCCGCCGCTCCCCCGGTACACCTGGACGCGCCCAAAACCGTTTCTGACGTCGTCGCGCTTGAGCCACCCAAATCGGCTGCTCCAATCGAGTCCAAGCCGGCAGTTCCCGCGCAAAAGCTTTCGTCGCTGCCCCTCGGCGCCGACGAAGAAGTCAAAATGCCGTCCTGGCTCGCGCCGCTTTCTCAAAATTCCGAACCCGCGGCTGTGGAATCGCCTGCGTCCTCCGAAGTCGCCCACGACCATTCCGTTTCTGTGAATTCTGAAGAATCCTACGACGCCCTGGTTGGCGGCGCGCATCAGCGGCCACAGACCGCAGTCTTCAGCGGACAGTTACTAGGTGAATCCTCCGCTTCTGCCGCGGACTCTTCTTCCGGCTCGAAAAAAGGTCTCTTCTTCGGACTTGCGGCGGCGGGCGTGCTTCTCGCCACGGGCGGTGGCTGGTATTTCCTCCAGAACCACCCCGCCTCTCCGGCGACCGCAGCCGTGCGGTCCTCCAACGTTCCTTCTTCCAGCGCAGCGGCGCCCACTTCGAACTCGGCCGCGCCATCGGACCCTTCCGCTTCGACAGTCGCATCCAACAGGCCGAATTCAACTTCTGTAAACGCCGAAACGCCTTCCAGAAATTCCGCTCCAGTCGTCCCGGCTCCTGTGGCCTCGGCTGCCGCTGCTCCTGTTTCTAAGAATTCCAAGCCAACTCCGAAAAATCCCGATCCGGTTGAGACTGCTCCTGAAAAGCCCGCGCTCGGCGACGTCCATTTGGCCGCTCCGGTAGTTCACAGTGCGGATTCACAGCAGGACCAGGCGGATCCAAATGCTTTGCAGTCCATTGACACCAAGACAGTCCCAGCCGACGGCGATCCTTTCGCCGCTGCTGCTGCCCACCACGCCGCGCCGGCCGCACCTCTCCCGGTTGGTGGCGATGTGAAGGAAGCACGACTGATCAAATCCGTTCCGCCGGAGTATCCGACGCTCGCCAAGGCTCAGCATGTTTCCGGCAAAGTTCAGATGGACGCGTTGATCGATGCTTCGGGCAACGTCTCGGCGGTAAAGGTTCTCTCAGGCCCCACGCTGCTCCATCGCGCCGCGTTGGACGCCGTGAAGCAATGGAAATACAAACCGGCCATGCTTGATGGCCAGGCCACTTCCATGCACCTGACGGTCACCGTCGAGTTCCGCAACCAGTAGTTCTTTGCGTATTCTTGCAACTAGCCGCAGGCAAAGCGCTCTCGTCCTGAGGCTCAGCGCCGAGTCGAAAGATCTCAGCCTCAAAATCTCACAAACAGCATCCGCTCATATCCTTCAGAGTCTTCGCAAATGCGTCAATGCCCCTGGCTGTAGTGCTCCTGCGCCGGCAGCAGGGGCGCAGCGGCCGCTTGCGACGCTTTCCTGAACTTGCTCATCCACGCGTAGAATGGCGATCCACGACAAGTGTGGAAACGGCAGGAACCGGTCGATCGGACGCAACGCCGGCAACAATGTGTTCAATAGCTTGATCTGCCAGAATCCAAACGTCGTCTTCTTCAAGATCCGCCCGTTCCACCACCATCCCGGCGCGCCGATATGGTTGAACTTCAGCATCTTTTCCACGCGAAATCCCGCCTGCTCGCATACTCTCCGGAGTTGGCTATCCGTGTATCGCCGGTAATGTCCCAACACGCGATCGAGCGACCCGTAGAGTCCCGGGCCGTTCGGCACGAGAATAATCGCGCGCCCGTTTTTCTGCAGAGAGGCTCTAATGTTCCGCAAAGCCTTTATATCGTCTTCCAGATGCTCCACCACGTTCAGGCAGATCACCGTATCGAACTGCTCCTCGGGGTAGGTCTCTCCCGCGCCTGCATCCGTAAACTGCACATGCAGATACGGCCGCGTTTGTTGCAATTTTTTCAGCCGGTCCAGGTACTGCGAATTGATATCGCTGGCCCAATACTCGGTTCGCGGCACCAGATTGGAAGTCAGATTTCCGATGCCCGCTCCAATCTCCAGAATGCGTTCTCCGAGGTACGGCCGGATGGTGTCCGCCATCCACTTCGTGAACCTCGGAGCGCGATTGAGTCGCGCCAGGATTTCGCTGCCATGCTCGTCGGCAACATAGATTCGGTCGGAAATTCCATACTTCACCAGCACGCCGAGCGCCTTTACGCCATCCTTCCAGGTGATTTTTTTTCCTTCCACATAGGTGCGCCCCGAATAACGGATAGGCAATTCGAAAACGCGCGCATCCCGTTTTGCCAGTTTGATGGTGATTTCCGGCTCGAATCCGAAACGGTTGCTTTCCAGCGGTATACTCTTCAGCAATGCCGTGCGGACCATTTTGTAACAGGTTTCCATGTCCGTCAGGTTCAGGTCCGTCACGAAATTGGTCAGCAACGTCAACAACTTATTGCCCAGGCTATGCCTGAAAAACAGCACGCGCCGGTAATCGCTCGCCAGAAAACGTGATCCGTACACCGCATCCGCATCCTCGTTCGCGAACAACGGAATCATCTTCAGCAAATCTTCCGGGTGATACTCGAGGTCCGCGTCGTGAATCACAACCAGGTCGGTGTCCGCATGTTTCAGCGCCGTCCGGATGGCGGCCCCTTTTCCCTGATTATTCGTGTGCTCGTCAAAAATCCATTCCAGCCTCGTCGCGTTCGGCTGCACCAGTTTCTCGCGCAGGTTCTTCAGCACCTCGCCCGTCTGGTCTGTCGAGGCATCGTTTACCACAATCACGCGTATCCGCTCGAGCCAACTGGACGCGGCCAGCACTTCCAATCGCTTCAGGCTTGCTTCCACCAGGTACTGTTCGTTGTACACCGGTACCAGGATCGATAAGCTCAGCTTGGATTCTACCATTCCGGTTTCTCGCTTTTCATGAGCGGGGTAACGGCTCCCCGTGTCTTGTAGTTTACCGCCTGTAACTCCCCAGGTTCCGCAAATTTCCTGCCGTTACTTCTTGACTGCCACAACCTTGCTCTCTGCCATTCCGCTTAATATACTGACCACCCGGCCAATTGGCGGTCCGGCGGGTGGGTAGCCCGCTGAATTTCTCTCCTTTTGGCCCTTTTTTCGCGCCTGCTCGTCTCTCACAGGCCGAAGCTTGCTGCGCAGTCATTGCTCTACGGCTGTCCGCACAAAGGAGACTTTTGCATGGCCAACACGCCAATGCCGGAAGAAATGAATGTATACCAGAACGCCGAGGCGCGTTTTGAAGTTGCTGCCAATAAGCTCGGTTTGGAGCAGGGCGTCTATCGCTATCTCAAATATCCCGATAAAGAGATCACGCTCTACATCCCGGTTGGCATGGACAATGGCCAGCTGGAAGTTTTCACCGGCTATCGCGTCTTGCACTCCACCGTGCGCGGTCCCGGCAAGGGCGGTATTCGCTTCGCACCCGATGTTTCCCTTGACGAAGTCCGCGCCCTTTCCGCCTGGATGACCTGGAAATGCGCCGTCGTCGACATCCCGTTCGGCGGTGCCAAGGGCGGCATCATCTGCGATCCTCGCAAAATGTCTCGTAACGAACTGGAGCGCCTGACTCGCCGGTACACCGCGGAGCTTTCGGACTGGCTCGGTCCCGAGCGCGATATTCCGGCCCCGGATGTCGGCACCAACGAGCAAACCATGGCCTGGGTCATGGATACCTACGCAATGCACGCCCGCCAGGCCACCACAGCCGTCGTCACTGGTAAGCCCATTGAGCTTGGCGGTTCCCGCGGCCGCCGCGAAGCCACCGGACGTGGCGTGATGATCTGCGTCGATAAAGCCATCCACAAACTCGGCCTTCGCAAGGAAAATACCAGCGTCGTCGTTCAGGGTTTTGGCAACGTCGGCTCGCTCGCTGCGGAACTCATGCAGAAGGCCGGCTACAAGATTGTCGGTCTCGCTGACATCGGCGGGGGTCTCTATAACGAAAATGGCTTCGATGTGCCGAAGGTCATCGAATGGGTCTACACCCGCAAAAAGCCTTTACAGGAGTTCCCCGGCGGTGGCGCAAAGATGAGCGCTCGCGACATCCTGTTCCAGGCGTGCGATGTCGTGATTCCCGCCGCCATCGAAAACCAGATCACCGAGCAGAACGCCCATCAGGTCCGGGCGAAAATCCTTTGTGAGGGCGCGAACGGGCCCACCACTTGGCAAGCCGACGCCATCATCGATTCCAAAGGCATTTTCACCGTTCCCGACATCCTTGGAAACGCCGGCGGCGTCACCGTCAGTTACTTCGAATGGGTTCAGGATCGCCAGGGCTTCTTCTGGCGCGAAAGCGAAGTGAACGAGCGGCTCTTCGATATCATGGATCGAGCTTTCGACGAGGTGGTCCGCTATGCCGAAACGCATCGGGTCAACAACCGCATCGCTGCCTATATGCTGGCGATTGACCGCGTGGCCACGTCCCTGAAGCTCCGTGGCATTTACGCCTGATTTTTTCTTGGCTTTCCGTGCAGTCAAGCGTACTCTTTCACCCAGCTTTACTTTTGCCGAATAGACTGCCCCTGGTGGGACCGCGTGGGTCCCAGGAAGGAGTCCGCACCGTGTCTCCGGACTCATCGACCTCTCGCCCTCCTCAAACTGAGGAGCAACATCGTTATGACATTTGCCAGATCGGCCGCTGGTTGTACGACCGAGGCCACATTGTTGCCCAAGAGGGCAATCTCTCCGTGCGCCTGGACGCCAACCGCATCCTCACCACTCCCACTTGCCTGAACAAAGGCATGATGTCTCCAGACGATCTTGTGGTCATGGATCTGAACGGCAAACATCTTCAAGGCAGCCGCCCGGTTTCTTCCGAATCCGGCATGCACCTGTTGTTTTATCAAATGCGCCCGGATGTTCAGGCCGTCTGTCACGCGCATCCCCCGACGGCCACCGGTTTCGCCGCTTCCGGTCAGGGACTCGATCAGGCTTTGCTCCCCGAAGTAGTCGTCTGCCTCGGCAAAGTTCCTTTAGTGCGCTACGCCACGCCCGGCACTACCGATCTCAGCGCTGTCCTGGAACCCTACGTTCCGCACTACGACGCGCTGCTTCTGGCAAACCATGGCGCGGTCACCTGTGGCCCGGATTTGTTCACCGCGTTTTACCGCATGGATATCGTCGAGCACTTCGCGAAAATCACGTTGTCCGCTCGTCTCGCTGGCCAGCCGCAACTGCTCTCCACGCGCGAAGTCGCCAAGCTCATGGCCGCGCGAGCCAGATACTATGTCACTCCACCGCCCGGCGGCGGCGCGGAACTTCCGGAAACCTGCGATGCCCGTGAAAGCCCCACCGAGGAAGTCACCCTGACGCGTTCCGAACTGGAAGCCCTCGTCGACGAAGCCGTCCGCAAAGACCGCGCCCGCCGCTAACTTGTGGCACAGTCACTCTTGACTGTGTTGTCGGGTTTTCTTCGCCTCTAAAATATTCAGCATGCTACTCCTTTTCATCCTGATGGGCTCCCTCCTCCTGTTTCGCGCTCTCGGCGCTGCCGGCATATCCCTCTTCCACACCTGGACGGACTCCACGCGCTGCGCCCTCGCCGTCATGTTCCTCTGCACCAGCGCCGCTCACTTCAACAAAATTCGTCACGAACTCGCCCGTATGATGCCTTCCATCTTTCCCAATGCGATGGCCCTGGTTTATTTCACCGGCGTCTGCGAAATTCTGGGCGCCATCGGTATTCTGGTTCCCCGTACGCGCTCTCTTGCTGGACTTTGCCTTTTCGTTTTTCTTCTTGCGATTCTTCCCGCGAATGTCAAAGCCTCCCGCGAACACCTTACCGTCGGCGGCCGCCCCGCCACTGCTCTTTGGCTGCGCATCCCCATGCAAATTCTTTTCCTTGTGCTAATCTGCTGGAGCACTCAGCCCTGGCGTGTGCCCCCATTCTTCAAATCCTGAGTGTCATTGCACTCTCACGAGGCGCCCTCATGTCTACCGCTGAACTCTTCGAAGCCATTCGCGCCGGAAATTCCGCAGCCGTCAGCGCTCTGCTGGACTCGGAGGCTTCTCTCGTTTCCGCCAAAAATGAGTCCGGCGTTTCTGCCGTTCTCATGTGCGTGTACACAGGCCGTCGCGAAATCCGCGATCTGCTTCTCTCTCGCGGCGCCACATTGCAACTCCAAGAAGCTGCCGCGGTAGGCGATCTCGATCGCGTCAAACAATTTGTGGAGAAAGACCCCTCCGTTGCCCGTTCCGTTTCTCCGGACGGTTTTCCTGTCGTCGCTCTGGCCGCCGTCTTCGGCCACCTCGAAGTCGCGCGCTATCTCGCCGCGCAAGGTGCGGACGTCGACGCTCCCGCCACCAACGGTTCCGGCTACAACGCCCTCACCGGCGCCATCGCCAGCGGTCACACCGAAATCGTCAAATGGCTGCTCGAAACCGGAGCCAGCGCAAACTACCGCTATGGCCCAGGCTACTCGCCACTCCTCACCGCTGCCGCAAATGGCCATCTGGAAATCGTCAAAGTGCTTCTCGCTCATGGAGCCGACCTTCGCGCCGTCTCCAACGATGGCAAATCCGCGCTCACTCTCGCCACCGAACGCAATCACCCCGCTGTCGCCGACCACCTTCACAGCGTAGCGGTCTAAATCCGTGGGAACACTTCAGAGGCCAACTCATGCGCCACCATCAACGCAAATTCATTTTCGCGGCAGGTATCACACTAGGCTGTTTTGTCATCATCACCGCATGCTCCAGGCATCCTGTGGAAACGGCACCGCTTACGTTGGAATTAATCAGTCCTGATTTCTCGCCCGGTGCAACTATCCCCAAACCTCTCACCTGCGACGGCGGCGATCTTTCTCCAGCGCTTCAATGGCAATCTCCACCGAATGCCACGCAAAGTTTTGCGCTGATCGCGGACGATCCCGACGCCCCGGCGGGAACCTGGGTCCACTGGGTCATTTTTGACATGCCTCCAACGCTACGCTCGCTGCCGCAGAATTTCCCGAAGACCGAGCAATCCGGCGACGGCTCCCGCCAGGGCACCAACGACTTCGACAAAATTGGTTATGGAGGTCCTTGTCCGCCGGGCGGCCAGCTCCATCGCTACTTCTTCAAACTCTACGCCCTGGACACCAAGCTGAATCTCAAGCCCGGCAGCACCAAAAAAGATCTCGAGCGCGCTATGCACGGCCACATTGTGGCCCGCGGTGAATACATGGGCCGCTACTCCCACTAACCCCCGCCTGCCGCCCCGTTGACGATCTCAGCATGTTCGCGTAGCGTTTCCTTCAACGCCCATGTCTTTTCCCGTCTACCTTCATTTCGGCCCGCTTTCCATTCATCCGCACCTTCTCTTCGAAGCTCTTGCTTACACCCTCGGTTTCCGCCTCTATCTCGAACTCCGCCGCCAGCACGGCGATTGCGTCGAAGACTTCCATCGCTGGTGGGTAATCGCCGCCGCTGCTATTGGCGCCGTTGTCGGCGCCAAGTTCCTTTTTCTTCTGGAAGATCCTCGGCAATCGTTGCAGCACCTCTCGCAACCGGCGCTTCTTTTTTCCGGCAAGACCATCGTCGGCGCGCTGATCGGCGGACTTTTCGCTGTCGAATTAGCCAAGCGCCTGCTCGGCGTTACCGTCCGTACCGGCGACCTCTTTGCCCTTCCTCTGTGCGTCGGTATCGCCATCGGGCGCGTTGGCTGCTTCCTCACCGGCATCGATGACCAGACCGCCGGCACCGCCACCTCTTTGCCTTGGGGCGTCAACTTCGGCGACGGCATCCGCCGCCATCCCACCCAGCTCTACGAAATTCTCTTCGTCATCCTGCTCGGCATTTTTATTTTCGCCGTATCGCGGCGCCCTCATCGCGAAGGCGACCTGTTTAAACTCTTCATGGCTGGCTATTTCTCTTTTCGCCTCGCCTGCGACTTTCTCAAACCTGAAGTCCGCGTCTTTGCCCGGCTCTCCTCCATCCAATGGGCCTGCGCCGCTATGCTTCTTTACTATTCCCCTGACATCATCCGCTGGACGCGTCTCACTACCTCCACCAAACCGCCACCCTCGTTACCGGCTGCTGAACCTTCCTCAACGCCAGCTCTCTCATTCCCCGACGGTGCCTCGCGATGACGGCTCCGCTCCCAACACGGGCTCCGAAAAATAGCCCTTGGCGGCAGCTCGCCATTGTTTTTCTCTGCTCCTTGTTCCTTGCGATCACTTGCTGTGGCGGCGGCTTAGGGCTCTCGAACTCCCTGTCAAAAACGCTCTCCATCATCAGTAACATCCTTTTGATCACCGCTATCGGTTCCTTTGCAATTTTTGTGCTAACGATTCTCTTTGCCTTCATTCAACTTATCGTCGATTTATCGGGGCGTTTCCGCCGATGAGCCATCTTCCTGCCAACTGGCTCACGCCGGAGCCTCCCCAGCCCCCTCGCCGCCGGCGCAACTCCATTATTCCTGCGTTGATCACGGTTGGATGCGGTTTCGTTCTTCTCGGTGGCTCCGCATTCGGAACTCCCAGTACCTGCAGCTATTCCGGAAACAATCGATGGTTCGGTTTCTTCGCCGGGGCCACCATGTTTCTTTTTGTGGCTTTTGTCTTGGCCATTGTCTGGCTACTTGTCGCCGTCATTTTCGCTTTCTTCCGGCGGTCCAAAGAGGACTATGACAAATCCACTTTCTAGTCCCTCCAGGCCGCCTGCGCCTGCGCTCTGGAAGCCCATCGGACTAACGCTTGTTGCCACTTTGGCTCTCGCTCTTTTCACCTGCGGTGGTGGATTTGCTGTTGGGAAAGGCCCCGACGGGCTAGGATCATTTCTGCTCTACACCGGCCTGCTTTTCGTCGGATTGTTTTTGCTGACGCTCTTGTTTGCAGCGGTCTACTTGATCGTCTGGCTCATCCAGAAACCGAGGTCCCAATGACCGAACGCGTCCGCCCCTACCTCTTTTACGACGTCGCCCTCACCATTTGCTCGCACTGCTATCGCAAGCTCGAGGGCAAGATCGTTTTCCAGGACGACAACGTTTTCCTACTCAAGCGTTGTCCCGAACACGGCTCCGAGCATGTTCTCATCGCCGATGACATCGATTATTACCGCCGCTGCCGCGAAGTCTTCATCAAGCGTCCGGAAATGCCCGACGTTTACAACACACCCGTGAAGTGGGGCTGCCCCTACGATTGCGGTCTCTGCACCGACCACGAGCAGCACTCTTGTTTGTCGCTCGTGGAGATCACCGATTCCTGCAATCTCCGCTGTCCCGTTTGTTATTCCTCGAGTGGCCCGGAGCGCCTCGAGCATCGTCCGCTCTCTCTCATCGAGAAAATGCTCGATGCTGTCGTCCGCAACGAAGGCCGTCCTGATGTCGTCCAGATCTCCGGTGGCGAGCCCACGCTCCATCCCGATTTCTTCCAGATTTTACGCATGGCGCAAGCGCGCCCCATTCGCCACCTCATGCTCAACACAAACGGCTTGAAAATCGCCCAGGACGAAGACTTCGTCCGCAAAATTTCGGATACCGCCCCGGGGCTCGAAATCTACCTCCAGTTTGATTCCTTTGAACGCGAAGCTCTGCTCGATCTCCGCGGGGGCGATCTTCGCCCCATCCGCGAAAAAGCCCTCGAGCGCCTGAACAAACACAACCTCTCGACCACGCTAGTTGCCACCCTTCGCAAAGGCCTCAACGACCACGAAGTCGGCAAAATCATCAACTACGCCCTCACCCAGCCTTGCGTTCGTGGCGTCACCTTGCAGCCCATTCAGAATGCAGGCCGCGTCGAGAAGTTCGATCCTTCCACCGACCGCCTCACTCTCACCGAAGTCCGCCGCAACATCCTCGAGCAAACAAATGTGTTCCGCCCCGAGGACGTTATTCCTGTTCCATGTCATCCGGACGCCCTGGCCATGGCTTACGCGCTAAAAATCGATGGTAAGGTCGTTCCGCTCACTCGCTTTGTCGAGCCGGATGTGCTCATCAACGCCGCCAGCAACACCATCGTTTATGAGGAAGAGCCTGGCGTCCGCGATTGCCTCTTCAAACTGTTTGCCACCAACCATTCCCCCGAATCCGGCGCCACCAGCCTTCGCGAACTTCTCTGCTGCCTCCCGCAAATCTCCGCCCCCGCCGAGCTCAGCTACAAGAATATTTTTCGCGTCCTCATCGTCCATTTCCTCGATGCCTACGCCTTCGATGTCCGCTCCGTCAAAAAGACGTGCATCCACATCGTCCATCCCGACGGTCGTCTCATACCCTTTGACACTTACAATCTCTTCTACCGCGACGATCTCGAGCACACTCGCCTCGCCGCTCTCCGCCAGCCGTCGTCCCTCGGTTCATTGACACCACCGCGCCTCACCGGCAATACTTTCATTCGATGATCGGACTCCTCCGCGGCCGCCTTCTCGAAAAACGTCCCAACCAGGTGATACTCGATGTTGGCGGTGTCGGCTATCTCGTCGCCGTTCCTCTGTCCACGTTCGCGGCGCTTGGCGAACTTCACGCCGAAGTGACCCTGCTGATTCACACCCATGTCCGCGAAGATGCCCTGGCGCTCTACGGTTTTCTCTCCCAACGCGAAAAGCATCTTTTCGAGCTTCTCCTCGGGGCTTCCGGCGTTGGCCCCTCGCTCGCCCTGAAAATTCTTTCCGGCATGAACGTCGAAGAGCTGGTTCCCGCCATTCGCACGGGAGATCTCGCGCGCCTCACCAAAATTCCCGGTGTCGGCCGCAAAACTGCTGAGCGCATGGTCGTCGAACTGAAAGACAAGCTCGAATCCGTCGCCGTCGAAGCGGAAAAGCCCGCTCTAGCCTCTCCGGCCGGTGTCGAGAGCGATGTCAAGTCCGCCCTCATCAATCTCGGCTACGACGAACGCACCGCCGAATCCGCGGTGACCGAAGCTAGGCGCGAAGCCGGCACCGTCAATTTCGAAAAATTATTGCGCGTCGCTCTGGGGACCCTCACCACGCCGCAAAACAGGTGATAATGAGCACTGGCAAATAGAATGACGGACTTCGCTCCCAAGAAAGCGCAACAGAACTCCGGCCATCCTCCACGCCTCGTTTCTGGCGTACTCGCGGACGATGACGCGCGCCTGGACGCCAGCGTCCGCCCCAAAACTCTCGCCGAATACATCGGTCAGAAGCGCGTCAAGGAAAATATCTCCATCGCCCTCGAAGCCGCCCGCAATCGCGGCGAAGCGCTCGATCACGTTCTTCTCTATGGCCCGCCGGGACTCGGAAAAACCACGCTCGCTCAAATCATCGCCAACGAGCTCAACGTCCCCATAAAAACCAGCGCTGGTCCGCTTCTCGAACGCAAAGGAGACCTCACGGCCATACTCACCTCGCTTGAGGCCAAGGAGGTTTTCTTTCTCGACGAAATTCATCGCCTGCAACCCGCCGTCGAGGAAGTTCTTTACCCTGCCATGGAAGACTTTCGCGTCGATCTCGTCATCGGACAAGGGCCTGGCGCGCGCATTCATCCCTTCCACCTGAATCATTTCACGCTCGTCGGCGCCACCACCCGTGCCGGACTCATCACCGCGCCGCTTCGTTCTCGCTTCGGCATTGTGCATCGCCTCGATTTTTACGAACCGGAAGATTTGCTCATCATCCTCCACCGCTCCGCCAAAATTCTGAACATTCAGATGGACAATGCTGGTGCTGAAGAAATCGCCGGACGCTGCCGTGGAACGCCGCGCATCGCCAATCGCCTTCTTCGACGCGCGCGTGATTTCGCCGAAGTGCGCGCAGGTGGCCGCATCACCCGCGAAGTCGCCCGTGAAGCCTTGCACATGCTCGGCGTCGATGAACACGGCCTCGACGAAGTCGACCGCAACCTCATGATCGCCCTGCTCGATAAATATGCTGGTGGTCCCGTCGGTCTGGGCACCCTGGCCGCTGCCCTCAGCGAGGAAGAAGATGCCATCGAGGAAATGTACGAGCCCTATCTCATGCAAATCGGCATGCTCGATCGCACGCCCCGTGGCCGCGTAGCCACCCACCGCGCCTATGAATACTTCAACCGCGAACAACCAAAGCGCCAGCCTCGGCTCTTCTAGCACCACATAAGCGTATGAGCCCGGAGACACTGGCCGTAGGCGCTGGGCTTCAGCCCAGCCAGTCCTCAAATCCCGTTCCTCAGTTGTGCTTCACAAACTCGCCCTTCGTTCCCGTCAGCGAGTTTATAAACAGCGTTTCAATGAACTTGTCCTGATCCACGAAATCTCCCGACCACTTCTCCCACGGCTGCAGAATTTTCTCCTGCTTCATCTGCTCCACCGTCTTATGCTCGTCGATCCCTTTCTGCACCGCCGTCGACGTTTCCTTCAACATCTTCACGAATGCTCCCACGTCATCCAAGTTGGAGAGCGCCCCGGCCCGGAATCACCTTCACGTCCGCTGGCAATTCCGCCGAAACTTTTTCCATCGCCGTAATCATTCCCTGCACGCTTCCACCGCTGGCCACATCGATGAACGAAAATCCATAGCGCACAAAATCGTCGCCCATGTGCACCACATTGTTCCTTGGAAAAAAGATCACCGCATCTCCATCCGTATGCCCCGCCGGAAAATGCAGCGCACGAATATCTTCCCCATTCAAATGCACGGTTACGTCATGCTCCCGGAGACCTTCGTCACCTTGATCTGCACCTTCGAAAAATCCTGCTGCCCTTGCGCGCGCCCCACCTGTCCCAGCGCCAGCATCCCCCCAGCACAACCGTTCCCTCGCTCGTCGCGCCGGATTCTATCATCCCCCGCCCAAAGTAACTTCACGGCACATTCCGCCAATTCGCTTCCATCCCCCCGCCGTTGATAAGCTATCTTCAATTCACAGGCCGCAGACACGTGTGAAAGGGCATTAGCCCGTCATTCTGAACGGACTCTGCGGAGTGAGGAACCCCTCTTTTCTGGAGCCGCTCTCGACCTTGGACAATCTCGTGACTGATCCCGCCACCGCCACATCCCCACCCACCAGCTCCAAACGCTTCGCCTTCCTCGTTGCCGCGGGCATTCTACTTAGCCGCATTGCCGGCCTGATCCGCGATCGCGTGTTCGCCCACTATTTTGGCAATTCCGACGCGGCCGACGTCTTTAAAGCCGCCTTGCGCATCCCCAACTTCCTGCAAAATCTTTTCGGTGAAGGTGTCCTCTCGGCTTCCTTCATTCCCGTCTACGCCAACCTTCTTGCGCGCGACGACAAGGAAGAGGCTCGAAAAACTGCCGGTGCCGTAGCCGCTCTTCTCACGCTCTGCACCTCCATCCTCGTTCTCCTCGGTGTTGTTGCCGCGCCCTGGCTGATTGAAGCCATCGCCCCTGGCTTCCACGGAGAAAAGCGCGAACTCACAGTCCTCCTCGTCCGCATCCTCTTTCCGGGCGCAGGCCTCCTCGTCGGGTCGGCCTGGTGCCTCGGCGTTTTGAACAGCCATCGCAAATTCTTTATCTCCTACACCGCTCCCGTTCTTTGGAATCTCGCCATGATTGCCGGAATGATCATTTTTGGTCCAGGGCGCGCGCAAAACTCCCTCGTGATCATCACGGCATGGGCTTCCGTCCTCGGCAGCGCCCTGCAAGTTGGCGTGCAGCTTCCGATGGTGTTGAAACTTCTCGGTGGCTTGAAATTCTCTCTCGCCTATCACGCCGAAAACGTTCGCACCGTAATCCACAATTTTTTCCCGGTCTTCGTCAGTCGCGGTGTCGTCCAGATCAGCGCCTACATTGACGCATTTCTCGCGAGCTGGTTGCCCACCGGTGCCGTCGCCGCCCTCGCCTACGCGCAAACGCTTTACACGCTGCCTGTCAGCCTGTTCGGCATGTCCGTGTCCGCTGCCGAACTCCCGGTCATGAGCGGGGCGCTCGGAGCTGCCGACGAAGTCGCCGCAATTCTCCGCAACCGTCTCAATCACGGTCTACGTCAAATCACTTTCCTGGTCGTTCCTTCCATTGCTGGTTTTCTCGTGCTCGGCGACGTCATCGTTGCAGCTATCTATCAGTCCGGCCGCTTCATGCACAACGATGTCATTTACGTGTGGGGGATTCTGGTAGGTTCCACAGTCGGCCTGCTTGCTTCCACGCTAGGCCGTCTCTACTCTTCCGCGTTCTACGCCCTACGCGACACCCGCACCCCGCTCCGCTTCGCCATCATCCGCGTCCTACTCACAACAATTCTCGGCTATGTCGCCGCTCTTCCTCTTCCCCGACTCCTCGGCATTGAGCCGCGCTGGGGCGTAGCCGGACTCACCATCTCCGCCGGCATCGCGTCCTGGATCGAGTTCACTCTTTTGCAGCGCGGTATCCGCCAACGCGTAGGTCGAGTCGGCGTCCCGCTGGCCTTCCTGGCCAAAGTCTGGTTGGCTGCGCTCTTGGCCGCCGCCGCCGGTCGAGGCCTAAACCACACGCTCGACTTGCAAAATCACCACATCGCGATCGCTGTCCTTGTCCTCGGCCTCTACGGCATCATTTTCTTCGCGGTCACCCTAGCCATGAAACTCTCCGAAGCCCACTCCATGATCGCACTGGTCTTCCGCCGCTTCGGCAAACTGTAGCAATCAATGCCCACCACCTACCTGGCCCTAGGTTCAAACATCGGTGATCGCGAAAAAAATCTCCGCGAAGCCATTCGCTTCCTCCGCGAATCCGCCCTCCAGGTCACAAAAATCTCCAGCATCTACGAAACCGAGCCCGTCGATTACCTCGACCAACCCTGGTTCCTGAACGCCGTGCTAGAAGCGCAAACGACTCTACCAGCCGCCGACCTCCTCGCCACTCTGCGCACCATCGAATCGCAAATGGGCAGCAAGAAAGCCTTTGCCAAAGGTCCCCGCCTAATCGATCTGGACATCCTCCTCTACGACGACACCACGATCGACACGCCCGATCTGCAGATCCCGCACCCCCGCATGATCCAACGCAATTTCGTTTTGGTCCCGTTAGCCGAAATCGCGCCCACCCTCCGCCATCCTTCCTGGCCCGCCTCCGCCGCTAAACTTCTCTCCGATTCTCCGGACATCAGCATGGTCCGCAAATTTACGCGATAGAATTCTTCGAACGGCGATCGTTAACTCGTCCTTCTCACCACCAGCCGGTGCAGCATCATCAACTTTGGCTGCAACGCCTCCAACTCGATCTGCGAAAGCCTCCCGTCCTTCGTTTCTCTCCACACATACACGCCCGGCTCGGATTCTGTCTGTTCCCGCCCCTTCAACTGTTGCAGAAATTCCTGCGCGTCCTCCACCGACGCCTTTTCCCGCAACGTCGGCCGCGCCACGGCTTCGACCGCGTAACTCCGCAGCAACTTACTCCAATATTGGTCGAACAATGCTCCCGACGCGAAAATATCGCTCCAGGCCACTTCGCCTCCATACGCGATCACCACGCCTACCACGCGCTCGCCCTTGAGCCCCGCCGTCTCTTTCCCGAATCGCCTTTGTACCTCGTCCACCATCGCATCCACCGAAACCGCCACCCGCCGAGATCCGTAAATTTTGTCGTAAGACTGTGTCGGTGCGTCCAATCGCATCGTCTCGACCAGCACTTGCTCAGATACCTGCGGAGCTGGAGCTGCCGCCGATCTCGCCGCCGTGCTCCCTGAAGCTACCGACGCCCACACACTTGTTTGCTCCTGATTCACCGCGGCCTGTTCCCGCACGCTCGGGTGCACAATCGTTTTCGCCGCCGTGAAATTTGATCCCGACGACCACCGCCCGTGCTCCACGCAAAATACATCCAGCGGCAACGGCTGCGCACCCACCGGCACGATGCGGTCCTTACCGATGATGCGATCCTGTTTTCCGCCGCTCACCAACTCGCCTGCCAGCAACAGCAGCGGACGCTTGCTGCGGTTGATCAGCACCAGCTGGTTCACAGACGGCCCGCCATAGTTTTGCACTGCCGGGCGCGCATCACCGCGGTCGCGCACCATAGTCGCGCCCTGTTCCTGCACAGTCACTTCGCCTTGTGCCAACCCTTCCTCCAGCGTCAGAAACGCCCCCGTGTCGTAGCCGGACGAGCTCACCACCGGGAACACCGTCAGATTTTCATAGCTGATTGCCTCCAGCAGCCTCCATTCGCCCACCGGTTTTCCCGGAGGCGTCGGTGGTGCAGGCGAAGCCCACAGAAATCCCAGAGTGGCGATACCCATCGTAGCCATCCCGAAAAGGGAACTGCCAAACAACGTGTGTGCGGAACGAATCATGCCATCCTCCTCTGCGCGCCCACGGCACGCTCTGGAGTTGGAACGCTCGCACCAAATTTTCTTGCAGGGAATTTTCGTGGCAGGACCGGCCGCGACCGTCGTTATCGCCGGGGATCGCCCAGGTTGGTCCGCGGCTTGATTCTCCGCGTCTTGGAGGCTTCGGCCTCTTCGCGTTCATACTCCGCGATTTCTTCTTCCGTATATGAATAGGAATCCCGCGAGGCAAACATGGAAGTGGTCCGGCTGGTCTGCTTCTTCTTCTTTCGCGCTTCGCCGAATTCGTACCGCGTCATGCGCAGCGGTCCTTCGATGGCCTTCACTTCCACCAGCAAATCGCTCACTTTTTCCAGGAAATCGTGCAGGTGGAACGGCCGCACTGCGTATGGCACTTTGGCTTTTTCCAGCGCCGGCACAAATTGGCTGCCCGCCAGCTCCGACACCACATACAGCACCCGTATGCGCCCGCCTTCTTCCGGCGCAACCGCGGCCAACTCCTTCAGCACGTGAAATGTCGGCGTATCCAGGCCCACCATTTCAATATTGGCGATGACCAGCGAGTATTCGCCGGTCTTCAGCTCCATATGCAACAGCTGCAGGTCGCCCACAATGCGGACGCGCCAGCCTTCGCTATCCAGGATTTGTTTCAACGCGCCGGAATTGCCAGAGTCGGCTTCCAGCACAAGGAGTCCAACTTGCCGTACCGCGGCGGTGGGAGGGGTCGCCATGACTAAAGTATAGGCAACGGTTTCCGCAAGGACGACCGGCCTGCCGCAAACGATTCGTAACCGCTAACTGTCCCAAAGGACGGGCTGCCGGTCTCTTTAGGGGTCGGAGCCTAAGCTCCGACATTCCAAAATCGGCAAAAACTGGGCGTCAGCCCTGCAGGAATCCGCTGCTACTTCCCGACCTGCCAAGTAACCTGCTTCAAAATCAAATCCGCATGCGTAGGGTTCTCATCCGTCAATACCGGGTACGACCGGTCGCTGATAAACCACAGCTTCCCGTCCACCGTAATCTTCGCGCTCACCGAATAGCGATGCTTCGCATCAATCTTTGCCGGATCAAAGCTTAGCGAAAACGGCACCGGAACCTGCCGTTGCCCGAGGTTGATGCTCTCTTCCGCCACGACTTTGGCCGGGGCGTCCGCCAAAGATACATCGAGCAATTGCACCTGGATCACCGCGTTCGTCGGCAGCGCCATCCGCTGCAGGTAGCCCACCGTCCCGCTCACAACCCCTTGTTCCTCGCCGCCATTTAACGGCTTATCCAGATGGCAGCCCTGCACGATCATCTTGCCGTTTCCCTCCGGCGTATCTTGCTGCAGAAACCCGCCATTGCCCTTGCCCCACCACACCACTTTTCCGTCCGAATAGCGGTTGCCATCGGCTGACATCGTCTGCTTCATCAAATAGGTTTTGCCGCCAAAACCGACCTTCGCCAATTGGTCTCCAAGATCGACCGCCAACTTCGCCCCGCCCTCGCAGGTGTACTCAAAATGATTCCAGCGAATCGCCTTGCGAACATTGTTATGCGCGGCCGGAGCGGTATTGTCGGCGGGCGGAGGGGCAGGCTCTTGCGCCGCGATCCCCGCGGCCAGCAATGCCCTCAACATCAGCCCCGAAACCACATGTGCATAAAATCTTGTGCTCATAATTTCTTCCTCTTCAGCCGTATTGTAATCTCCCACTCGTCTCGTGTCCCTCCTGAGCCTGGCGTCACTCCCACAAACTCCAGTCGAGCCTACAGGTTTCTCCCGATATTCCATGGCTGCCCTTGCGAGTTTACTTAACACGAGAGGACTCTCGATGAACACCGCCATAAAGAGTGCCGTACTGATTCTTCTTGCCGTTGCCGCCGTGAAGCTGTACCCCGACTTCGCCCGCTACATGAAGATTCGCGCGATGTAACCCTAGGAGTGGCGGAGCCCACGCCGAAGTCAATCAGACTACTTTCCCACCACCAGCGAATAGCCGCTCGAATAACGCTTCAGACCTGTGCCGTCCCAGAAGATGCGATCGGTAGCGAGAGCACCTTTGCCCGGAACTCCTATGGTGAAGAAAATCTGCAAGCCGTCGCGAGACCATTCCGCATTGCGCGTGAAAGCATCGCGAGGTCCTAGAATCGTGCGGCGATGCGAGCGTATTTCATAAAGGAAAAATGTTTGATTCAGTCCCACCTGGTCGGTGGGAGCGCCCGCCGGGGTGTTCAGATAATAAGCGGACACCAGCAATAGATCCGGATTGATCGGGCAAACACGAATCGTGTCGCTGCTCATGATTTGGAAACTGTCGCCGTAGATATCTTTCAGCGGCACGGTTTGCGTGGGCTTATCTTCGCTCAGCCAGTACGCATTTTGCATGTCGGTGGCCAGAACCGTGGTGGGATTCACCCACCCGTGAAGCGAATCCACATTCTGCGGAGAAAATAGCGTGGCCTTATCCGGCGCGCTGACCGGCGCTGTCCAAACCTGCCAAATTTTTCCATCGAACTTCAGATAAGCGATGTGTGAATCGTCGGGCGACCAGAATGCCTGGCGGACATTATTCCCCGCAATTTGACTGGAGCGCCCCGTATCCACCTCATACAGCAGAATGGAACGCTCTGGGCCGCTGGCGGAATCGGACCGCGTGTACAGCAGGAACCTGCCATCGTGCGAAAGCGCAGGCTCCATTCCCGCGGTCGCCGCCGTTTTCCGGATCGCGCCCCGCGAAAGGATCACGCGCCCGGCCGAGTCGAGGTAAGCGGTAGCCACAGGCGAATGAAAATTCGTGATCGGATCGAGTACAGTCTTCTTGTCTTTATCTTTATCCTTGTCGCTCGTGACTGTGTCATCGGGGACGTCCAGCTGATTCTTCTTGCGAAACTCCGGAAACTTCTCTGGATCGCTCTGCCCGCAACCCTTCAGCTGTCCGATTTGCGCGTGATCGACCTCAATGCGAAACGTGTACTTGGTGGCGTCGGTTGTACCTTCAGTGCAGGTATCGCGAATGAGCTTGACGACAACATTTGCGTCGGTGGTTTCGTCTTTGGCGTTGTACGTCCAGGAAACACCCGATCCGTCGGACACAATCTCGCCCGGGTCGAGCACAATCGGCGGATAACCCATGCGGTCCAGCCGCTCGGGACCCTTCATGCCAAGCCGCAGAGACCATCCTGGATCGCTGCCGTGCGCAAGGATCAGAATCGGATAGTGGTGGGAGATCGGCGAAGCAATTTCCTGCGGTGCTTGCTGCGGCGGATTTGCCGACGGCTTAGCTGCGGGTTTCTGAGCGGGAGTTGGGGCTTGCGCCGTGATGCAAGAAGGTGCCAAGACAAGCAGGCTGAGTAGGCAATATTCGATGCGCACGAATTCCCCAGTGGTTCTCCAGAGGGCCAGCGGTTCTCCAGAGGGTAAGATGCGAAGCAGCCGTTGCAACGCCGCCCGGCATTGCTACGGCCCGGGCGAAATTTGTCTCGAAGTTCGCGTCGTCGAGATTAGAACAGAGGGCGGCGGCGAGGCGCAAGGACAACTCAAGCGGGTTGCGGCGGAAGAGCGACGGGGGCGAAATAAAAGAGAAAGAAAGAGCTTGACATGGCGAACAAAAAGCGAAATACTGCTCCCGCTCGAGGTGAGCTATGTCCCCAGTTCTTCCCCTTACGTCGCCCGATTTCGCAACTCGGCGTCGCCCCGTTCGTCCCCCCGTAGTTCGATTCCTGCCTTTTTGCCCTGAAACGCCTGACCCAACAGCAGAGGCCGGTCCCCGTGCTCCGGGTGAAGCCGGCTGGTGCAAGGGAAGTCTGGAAAAGCCCACGGCGGATTGCCCCCCGCCACAACGCCAGACTCCTCATGCGCCACTGGTGGGCATAGCACGCCTCGCCGCAAATTCTCCGGCTGCGGAGACCTGCAGAAAATCCGCGGGCAAACCGGAATATTTCTTGCTGCCGGTGAAATCGATCCTGAACCGCTGCGATTCCCAGCGTGTGCCGTTCGATTGGACCATCAATCCGTATCGCGGCTGTGAGTTTGGCTGCAAGTATTGCTACGCGCGGTATACCCACGAATACATGGAAATTGACGGCGGCGAATTCGAGCGCAAGATTTTCGTGAAGAAAGACGCCGCGACGCTGCTGGCCAACGACGTTGCCAGAAAATATTCCTACCAGTCTCAGTCGTCCGGCCGCACGCAGGCCGAACATATCGCCATCGGCACGGCCACCGATCCCTACCAGCCCGCCGAACGCGAATATGGAGTGACGCGCGCGTGCCTGGAAGAACTCGCCAAGCGCGAAGGCTTGAGCGTCTCCATCATCACAAAATCAAACCAGATTGTGCGCGATATTGATATTTTGCAGCAGATCGCGGCGAAATCCGCGCTGACCGTGAACATCACCATCACCACGCTCCGGCCTAGGCTGGCCCGCTTGCTCGAACCCCGCGCGCCGCGGCCCGATCTGCGCCTGGCGGCCGTGAAGCAACTTCGTGAAGCGGGCTTGGATGTGGGTGTCTCGGCCTCGCCGCTGCTACCCGGAATCAATGAGGCGGAACTGGAAGCGGTGGCGGCTGCTTCGAAAGAAGTTGGCGCGCAATGGTTTTTTTCCGGTGTCTTGTTCCTGATGCCCTCTTCAGCGAAACAGTTCTTGCCGTTTATCCGGCAGAAATTTCCGAAGCTCGCGAGGCAATATGAAGAGTGGTACGCCAAGAACGGCTACGCCCCGGAGGAATATCGCATGAAAATCTCCGACCGCGTGCGAAAAATCCGCGAGAAATTCGGATTCGCCACGCGCCCCTGGGAAGGCACCCGTCCAACAACTCGCCCAGCTCAAATGACCCTCGGCTGGGACCCAGGCGCGATCAGCCAGGAAGTGCGGCATGCCGTAACGAGCGAGTAAGGCCGCGTCCGCTTTCGCTTCATTCGTGGACGCATAGGTTCCCAGTGAGTGGACTTTCGCTCGACGATGGGCCAACGAAGACTTTGTATTCGACAGGTAGGAGTTGCCTGTCGTTCGTGGCCTCGTTGAAGATGGAAAGGTACAGCGACGTTAACGACAACGTGACAGTTTTCGATTCTCCGGGAGCGAGTGGCATACGTTCCCAGGCCACCAGGCGCTTGAACGGTTCAGCCTCGCTCGCCGGAAAGTCCACGCTATACTTGAGCGATTTCGGTGCCGGCACGAGAACCCGGATTTTTCACAGAGAACGTAACCTGCCGCTATTTCTAGGTCCGCACGCTGGTCCGGAGACAGCGACCCGTCCATCCACGGAAGTGAGTTGGTCTTCGATGGCTCCCGCGTTTGTGGAGCAGCCGGAGGGCACCCAGCGAGCAAAACTGCGGCAAAACCGAAGCCGAGCAGCAACGACCGAACGCACTTGGTGGTTCTCATGAGTCTCCTTGTCTCAGCTCTTTTCTAATCGCTCTGTGTGGGGGGATTGGCGAGCCCGGCGTTGAACTCCGCTACGCATTCGTCGCAAATTTGCGCATCACCGTTTCCCGCGAACATCTGGCCCACCAGATCGCCGCGCTTGCCGCAAAAACTGCAGCGGAAATCTTTGTACATGCGATCGAGATGCTGTGCGACTTCTTCTTCGGTAACGTGGGACTCTTCCCAGCATTTCGATGAGCCCGGATAGATACGCTCCGCGCGGCGTTTGGCGTTGGCTACGGAGTCGTGCACGGAAACGGCCAGCGAGTTCCAGCCCTTCTCGCAAAAGTACAGCACCACTTCCGATTCATTTCGCGATTGGCAAATGGCCAGCAGCGGCACTCTTCCGATTTCTTCCCCGTCCACAAAAAGTAAGCCGTGCCCTTTGGTGTAGCCCACGGTGTCGTCCAGCACAGCGTAATGAAGGATACGGTCGGAAGCGATGGCAGGAGGCGGCGTTGTGGATGCAGACGGACGTTTCCGTTTACCGGGCACCGGGCGGTTCCTCCCCACGAGAGTATACAGCGAAGGAAAGCCACTACACGACGGAATGCCACTGCAGTCCTGCCGGAAGTGACAAGGCAGTGAATTCAAGGTGCGCGACACGCCGAGCGCAGGGGATTACGCAGGCAGACGAAGCGTGTAACACGAGCGGGCGCATGAGCAGCGCGCCTCCTTTAGGGACTGTGCATGTCACGGCCGCGGATTTGTCCCAGCCTGCGATTTGTTCCGACGACAGACGTCCGTGCTTGTGACTGCCTGGGATAACGCGCAGCGGTCCATTTTCGACAGTGTTATCGTCGAGATGGATCCGGATGGCGAGGATTCGGGCGAGAGTCTCTGCGGGGGGTTGAACGTTGTTCACCCCATCCTTGATAGTCCACGGGCCGAAGCCAGCTATTGCGGCTCGCTGGCGTACCGCAATCGTCAAATCCTGGTGCCATGCAACCTTCCAATTCGATTCAGGCGTTTTGTTGAAAAAGATGCCTTTTACGGCATGACAATCCGGGCCAAGAATCTCCTCGAGGAGGTTGCGCACAGGTTCTGACGCCGCCAGTTCGCGGACCAGCGGAACACCCAGCAGATTTCTCTGTCCGTGAGTGTTCTCATTTAGGGTTGCACACAACTGATCTATTGTGCACGCGTCCACGCAATTTTCAGTGATCGCGAACCCGTCATTTTCAATTGCGAGCTCGAGTCGGGTACCAGCGGTTGGGTGATAGGCGTTTTCCTGCATGCAGATCCCCAGAGCCGAACAACTCAAGGCACGATGATGCGGGATTGTTCGCGTTGCAGTTCTTGCGCACCGGGAAATTGCCCACGCAGGAACTCAATGAAGCGGCGTGTGCGCGGCCGGCCGTTAGTGCGCAGCAGGCCCATGCGAAACAGAAAGACCAGAAGCTGAAAAATCTCCGCGCCTTTGATTGGACCAAAAGTAGGCTGCTGAGTGTTCTGGTTGGCCTCGACCAGATATGCCGAAAGCACGTCGTACAGCTCGCGTTGCAGCATCGGCACGGGCGGCTGCTCGTAGACGATGCCCGCAGCCAAGGTCTTGTAAGTTTCCGCGAGCGCGCGCACGGCCGCAATCACGTCCGGGTCCGTTGTCGAAGGCTGAGCTGCGCAGAACTTCGCGATGTTGAACGCGATCGCCGAGAGAAACTGCCCATGAGCGTGAATCGTGTCGGAAGTGATGCGAACGTCCAGTAGCGGAGTGTCTCCGGCCAGCGCGCGCTCGTGCTGGTCCTCATAGCGGTGCGCAGAAACCAGATAGCCGCAGTCTGAAGGACAGTCGATGGCCACTTCGCGCTCCGTCCCGCAACAGACCGCACAAATTTTTTCCGCTTTCGCCGGGCAAAAACGCCCCGGCTTACGCTTCAGACAAATTGGACAAGTCACGAACGATCCCCTGGCAGAAAAACAGAATATCACGCTGTGATCACTTTGTTGTGGAAGCGGCGCGCGGCCACGAAGAGCAGGAACGTGCCCATCAGGAAAAGCGCGAGACCGTCGGTCCAGAGATGCGCCCATGTCGCGCCTCGCAGAATGATCCCTCGCGTGATGTTAATGAAATAGGTGGCTGGAACAAAGTAGCTGAGTACATAGAAAAATTTGGGCATCGTCTCTCGCGGGAAGATGTAGCCGGAAAAAAAGATACTGGGAAGAATAGTCAGGAACGCCAGCTGCATTGCCTGCGCCTGCGATGTGGCTTTGCTGGAAATCAGAATGCCCAGTGACAGCGACACGAAAATGTATGGCAGGGAAAGAAAGGCGAGCATCAGCACACTGCCGTGAATCGGTACCTGGAACAGGAAGCGCATGGCGGTGACGATCATGCACAGCTCAAAAAAACCAATGCCCAGATACGGCAGAAGCTTGCCAAGCAGCAGGCCCATGGGACGAACGGGAGTGACGAAAAGTTGTTCCAGGGTGCCCCGTTCCTTTTCTCGGACGATCGAGAAAGCCGTCAGGAACGTGGTCACGTTGAGCAGCAGAATCGCGGTCAAACCCGGCAAAAAGAAATTCGGCGAGCGCGAATCCGGGTTGAACAGAATCTTCGGCCGCATGTCCACCGCGAACGTGACGTCGTTTGGCAGCACCCGCCGCAGCGATTCATCCAGGCCGATCGCGGTGGTGACGTTGATGGCTTGCCCGGCAACGGAGGAATCAGAGCCGTCGATGAGCACGAGCACCTGCGCGCTCATCTGGTGCAGAAGCTTGTCTGAATAGTCGACCGGAATTTTTATACCCACGCGGCACTTGCCCGAAATGATGGCGTCGTTCAGGTCCTTGTCGCTGTTGACAAAGCGCGCTAGGTGAAACGTGTCCGAATTTTTCAGGCGGTCCAGCAGTTCGCGGCTTTCGCGGCGCCCGTCGGCGTTGTAGACCACCGTATTGATCTGCCGCACGTTGGTATCGATCCCGAAGCCCAGCAGCAGCATCTGCAGGATCGGAATGATCAGAGAGAAAAATAAGGTACCGAAGTCGCGCCGCACGTGCAGCGTTTCCTTATAGAAAACCGCGCTGAAGCCCCGAAACGGATTATCCACGGCTGACCTCCTGCGCGGCCTGGTGCTTGTTCGTGAGTTCTACGAAAACGTCTTCGAGGCTGGGCGCGAGCGGGCGAATTTCCGCCACCGTGACCTTATGGTTCAGAAGTTCAGCCCGCAAATGGTCCAGGCTGAGGCCGTCATCGATTAGCGCATGCACGGACTGCCCGAAAATCGTGGCGCTGCGGATCCCCGGAATTGTGCGCGCTGCCCGCAACGCCTGTGTCACGTGTGGCGCGGTAATTTCCACGCGATAAGTCCTGTCCGGGTTCACGTCCGGCAATTCACGCAGAGCATCGGGCGTGCCATCGGCGATCACTTTGCCGAAATAAATGTAGGCAACATGGCTGCAGCGCTCGGCTTCATCCATGTAATGCGTGGTAACAAAAAACGTAATCCCGTGGGCGGAAAGGTCGAAGAGCAGATCCCAAAGCTGGCGGCGCGCCACCGGATCGATGCCCGCCGTGGGCTCGTCCAGGAAAATCAGGCTGGGTTCGTGCAGCATGGCGCACCCGAGGGCCAACCGCTGTTTCCATCCGCCTGACAGCTGCGCGGACAAGCGGTTCAGATAAGGGCTGAGCCCGTTCAACTGGATAATTTCGTCCATGCGCCGGCGAAGCCGTTCCTGGGACAGCCCGTAGATGCGTCCATAAAAAATAAGATTTTCTGAAACGGTAAGGTCGGCATACAGGCTAAAATTCTGTGACATATAGCCGATATGTTCGCGCACGCCTTCGGGGTCGCTGCCTACGTCGATGCCCTGAACCGTGGCGTCACCCGAAGTGAGCGGCACCAGCCCGGTGAGCATCTTGATGACCGTGGTTTTGCCGCTGCCATTGGGCCCCAGAAAACCGAAGATTTCGCCTTTTTCCACACGGAAACTCACGTCGTTCACGGCAGTGAAGTCGCCGAAACGGCGGACCATGTGGCGGGCGGAAATGGCGGGCTGGTCGGAGGTGGTCACGGTTTAGCTGTTCGGCGAAAGCTTTACGTCCGCAGCCATTCCGGCCAGCACGCGATGGGAAGAATCGTCGATGCGCACCTTCACACCGAAAACCTGGTGCACCCGTTCCTCGCGCGTCTGCACGTTGCGCGGCAGAAATTCCGCTTGCTGATTGATTTGTTCGACCACGCCGCTGAACGATTGATTGGGAAACGAATCGACGCGAATCTCCGCCTTCTGGCCAAGATGCACCTGGCCAATCTGCGTTTCGGGAATGTAGATGCGCACATAAATTTGATCGCGCTCTAGTAGCGTGGCGACCGGCGTGTTGGGAGGAATCAGGTCGCCGGGGCGCACATCTAGGACTTCAACGGTCGCTGCGGCGGGTGCAAGCACCTGGCGTTCGCGGAATCGGGCTTGGTCGTAAGCCAGCGCGGCCTTGGCAGCTTCCACATCTTCACGGCGGTTGCCGCGTTCGTATTTTTCCAGTGTGGCCTCGGTCTGCTGATAGCGGGCCTCCGCGGCGGCAATTTCCTCGGGCCGGTAGCCCTTGCGGAACTCATCGAGTTTGTGCTGCGCATTCTGTCTTTGCGCCAGCGCCATTTTCCAATTTGCTTCGGCAGTGTCCAGCTGTTGCTTGGACACCAGGTCTTTGGCTGCCAGCGCGTCATACCGCTGGAAATCGAGATGGGTACGAACCTCGTCGGCGTTCGCTCGATCGAGGTCCGCCTTGGCCGCGGCGATGTCTTCCTGACGATAGCCGTTTTTGCGCTGGTCGTATTCCGCTTTGGCCTGAGCGGCGGCAGCGCGCGCTTCCGCGATTTCCTCTTTACGGAATCCGCGCTGCGCCTTTTCTGCCGCAGCGCGCGATTGATCGAGAGAGGCGAGCAGCTCTTTGTCGTCAAACGAAATGAGCAGCTGGCCAGATTCCACGCTGTCGCCTTCGCGCACCAGGATTTTGTCGATGCGGCCGCCGACCTTCGATCCGACACGAATGTCGCGCGCTTCTACGGTACCGGAACCTTGCAGGCCCGTGACTCGATGGAACCACCCCATCGAGTATGCCGCGGCCGCCGCAAGAGCGGCCACGACGATAGGGATCAGTAAAAACTTACGTTTCATAAATTGCTACTCCTCACCCGTACCACCCACGCCGTCAAATCACCAGAACAACGGAACTACGGCCGGCGGCGACGAAATATTTCGCGGCGTCAACCCTTCCCATAACACTTGGAATGCGGCTTCCATCCGCGACAATAGGGTGCCATCCCCATCGAGCGACCACAGTAACAACGTGCCAAAAACGGCCTGACGAAAAACTTTGGCAATTTGTATGGGAGGAAGATCGCCGCGAATTTCTCCCCGCTGCTGGCCGAGCTGAATCATTTCCGAGTGCAGTGCCAGAACCCGCTTCTGCAAATCGAGCATGGCTTCGCGCACCGGAGTACTGGAAAGAAAAGCCTGAAGCAGCGCGCGCAGAACATCAGGATTGCGCGTCGGCTCCTCCGTCATGCGTGATCCGAGAGAGCGTAGAAAAACAGGCATCGGCGTGGTAGTGCGTCGCGCCTCGTCGACGGCGGATTTAAGTTTGGCGTATTGCATCTCACCGAATGCCAGCAGGATGTGATCCTTACTGGGAAAATAGTTAAAGAAGGTGCCTTTGCCCACATCGGCGGCGTTCGTGATGTCTTCGACGGTCGTTTCGGCAAAACCTTTCTTGGCGAATAGGGCCAGGGCGGCGTGGAACAGGCGTTCGCGAAGCTCGGCACTGCGACGCGAGCGGCGATCGGAATGGGCGGGGGAAAGCAGGGAAGGCATGATAGTTGACCTCCATTCATAAATGACCATAGGTCATTTAGAGAAACCTTGTCAATAGAAATGCGCGCAAAAAAGCAGAAGAGCCTCGGCTTTGGGCCGAGGCTCCATGCCTAACCCCTTCTAATTCAGTGCTATATCTCTTTGCCGGAGGATTGATTCTTGGGAGACCTCTTGTTCAAATAGGAGATGAACTGTTGCGCCGAAGGAGGGACCGCCACAGCCCCCTTAAAGATGATGTCCTGGGCACTGACCGATTTATTGTAGACCTTCTCGTTGGCGCTATTGTCCGGCCGAACCGTGGAACCAGCCAGAGAGATGCCGGCGAAAAGTCCGCGCGCGCGGGAGTAGGAAAGAATCTCGGCGCGCATCGTAACATCGGTGGAGGCTTCGGCGTTGCGTCCTTTGGGTCCCGCAGCCGCGGAAGCATCGGCGCCAAGTTTCACTTTGCTGCTAAGGATCGCGCGAGCCCCGCGTTCATTCATCACCAGCAGCACAAAGTCCGTGGCCTGTCCACCAATCTGAAAGCCAAAGCTGCCGCCTTCGAGCGCCATCATCGTCGGCGCGCTCCACGGTCCGTTGAATCTTTCACCAGTGCGGCAGGTCATCGCGCCTCGGCCATAGCTGCCACCGAAGATAAAAGCACCCTTCAGCACGGAGGGGTAGACGATAATGCAGTCGGCTTTGTCGATCAGATCCTGCGGGATGTTGTCGGGGATGTCCATAATTTCCTGCACGACCAAACCGCAATTCTCCAGCCGCTCTTTTTCTTTGCTGTCATCGGCGAAGATCGCCAGAGCCGCCAGGGAAAGAGTTAAAACCGTTGCCAGCCACTTTTTCATTCGTATCACCCTCATCAAAGATTCCGTCCGTAGTGCCACAACTCCATAGTCTGACACCTATGATGCAAATCTGGGCGGTGAAAGCCGCGGGTCGAGAAACGCGAGAGACGGCTGCTTGCCGCCCCGCGCTGGGAAGTAAGAGGAGCGGAAGCCTTTACTGACTTTCGAATATACTTTCAGTCCATGGATTTTGCCAATAGAGGATTTATGGTCAGGAAAAACGGAAAAGCGATGTGCGCGCTGTTTGCCGCGCTATTGGCCATTACGGCCGCGCCGGCGTGGACTCAAGCGCCCGTCCCCCAACCCGCCCCGATGATGCAGGAGCCGGGCCCAAGACCCATCCGGGCCACGGGACGCTTTGCGGAACGCGCGGAAAAGCTTGTGCAGTCGGCTCCTGTCGATAAAGGTGAATGGGGATTGCTGGTGGTGGATGCGGCGACGGGCGAAATTCTGTACGAAAAGAATGCCGACAAATATTTTGTCCCCGCATCGAACATGAAACTCCTTACGACGGCGCTGGCGCTCGATACACTCGGACCGGACTACCGGTTTCGCACCACCATCGAAACCAACGGCGTGCTTTCCGCGGATGGCAAACTTTCCGGCGATCTCTTCCTGGTCGGGCGCGGCGATCCAAACCTTTCCAACCGCAAATTTCCATTCGATCTAAAGGAAGAGTTCGACGGCCCGCCGGAAAAAGCGCTGGCCGAGCTGGCCGATGCGGTGGCCTCGCGCGGAGTAAAGGAAATCAGCGGCGATGTGGTGGGCGACGACAGCTATTTCCCGCGCGAGCGTTACCCTGACGGCTGGGAAATCGACGATATGGTTTGGGAATATGGCGCGGCGATTTCCGCGATCGTGGTCGACGACAACACCGTGACCCTAACGCTTACATCAGGAGAAAAGGCCGGAGACGCCGTCCAAGCCGTGCTGGAGCCGCCGGCGCAGGAATTCGTCGTCAGGAATGAAGTGATCACAATCGCCGCGAAAGAAAAGGCGGACTTGCGCCTGACGCGGGAACCCGGCGCGAGCACGGTGGTCGTGAGCGGAACGCTACCCGCCCGAAGTTCTCCGCGCAAGCTGGTGCTGGCTATTCAGGAACCGGCAGAACACGCGGCGGCGCTCATGGCTAGGCTGCTTGAGGAGCGTGGAATCAAAGTGGATGGCAAAGTGCGGGCGCTCGACGATCCTGATCCGCTCGAAGCGTCGCGCACGGTGCTGGCGGAACATTTGTCGATCCGCCTCGGCGATGCGGTGAAGTTGGTCAACAAGATCAGCCAGAACCTGCACGCGGAAGTCCTGTTGCGGACGTCGGCGCGGCAAAGCCGCCGCTGGATCGATCCTGAGGAGTTACAAAAATTCCCGCAGGATTTTTATGCAAAGGCGGGCATTGGGATGGACGACGTGGTGCAAAGCGACGGGTCAGGATTGTCTCACCACGATCTGGTGACGCCGCGGGCGTTTGTGGCACTGCTGGAATATGCGCAAAAGCAAAAGTGGTTTCCGGAATACTATGCCTCCTTGCCGATAGCTGGGGTGGATGGAACCCTGAACGAACGAATGAAAGATTCGGTCATAGCCGGGCGGATCCATGCGAAAACGGGTTCTGTCTCCCACGTCCGCACACTCAGCGGTTTTGCGGAGACGGTGGGTGGGCGAAAACTGATTTTCTCGTTTATGAGCAACAATGAGCAGGTGAAGAACCATGAAGTGCATGACGCCCTGGATGGACTGTGCCAGGCGATGATCGAAGAGTTTGACGAAAAGAAGGAAGCCTGGAAGTAATGGACGCGGAAAAAGCGGAGAATCCGGCGATGGGCGAAAAGATTGTGACCGTGTTTGGAAGTTCGCGGCCGCAGCGCGGCGATGCTGATTATAAGGAAGCGCAAGAGCTCGGTACAGTTTTGGCAGAGCGAGGTTTTGCGGTATGCACCGGCGGTTATGGCGGAGTGATGGAAGCAGCGTCGCGTGGAGCGAAGGATGCGGGAGGAAAAACCTACGGCGTAACCGCGGAATTTTTCAGCCGAAACGCAAATCAGTGGGTCGATGTCGAAGTGCGGAAGAAGACGTGGCAAGAACGGCTGTTTGGATTGATCGAACTTGGCGATGGCTTTGTGGCTTGCAAAGGCGGAACGGGCACGCTGGTGGAGTTGGCGGTGGTTTGGGAAATGTTGAACAAATCCGTCTTGGCTGCGAAACCGTTGGTGGTCCTTGGCGATTTCTGGCTTCCCCTTCTGCAGCGCGTGCGGGAAGTGGAATTGGGGCCGGCGTCTGCTCATGTGTGGGCCGAGGCGAGCGGGAGATTGGTGCACAGCGCCAAGCACGTGGAGGAGGCGGTCGACTTCTTGGCGGGGCAGTTGGAAAACGCAAACGCGAAAAGGGAAAATAGAAAATAGGGAGCGCTGCGGGTCGCGAGGCCTGTCAGGGCTGGAAACGAATGTCACGGCGAGCTGAACACGTTCTGGAGTTTGACAAGGTGCGGGAGCTGCTGCGGCAGCGGACCACCTGCGCACCGGGACGTAGATTTGTCGACGGGCTCGAATCAAATGGCAGTCGCGAGGACTTGGAAAGCGCGTTTGCCTTAATACGCGAAGCGCGGGAATGGCTGCGGCTCGGACGCGAACTCGGATTTGGCGGTCTCGCGGACCCGCAGGGCTGGATGGACCGACTGGAATCCCCCGGTGTGGCGCTCGAACCGGCGGATTTTCTGGATGCGGGATCGCTGCTGGAGACGTCGTCGTGGCTGCGCCAGCAATTTCGGGAAGAAGTGGAAAAATTTCCACTGCTGGCAGCACGCGCCGCGGCTCTTGCTGACTTCAAAGAATTGCACGCGGCGATCCGCCGATGCATTTTACCGAACGGCGAGATCAGCGATGATGCTTCGAGCGCGCTGCGTCGCATTCGCGCCAGCATCCAGCAGACGCGAGAATCGATTCAGCGAACCCTGAAACAGATTTTGCGTTCGCGGCAAGCGGAATCCGGCGAGGACTACGTCACCCTGCGCAACGACCGCTTCGTGATCCCGGTGCGGTCGGAGCACCGGCGCAACATCCAGGGCGTGGTGCACGGCGCCAGCGCCACGGGACAGACGGTTTTCGTTGAGCCCTTTGAGACCGTCGAGATTAACAATCAATTGGTGCAGCTCGCCGAAGACCAAGCCGCTGAGATTTTTCGCATCCTGAAAGAGCTGACCGATCGATTGCGAGGAATGCTGACGCCGCTGCAATCTGCCGCTGCCGCGATTGCCCAACTCGACAGCATTTTCGCTCGAGGACGATTCGCGCGCGATTTCGATGCGTGCATGCCCGAATTTTCCGCCGAACCGCAATTGCGGCTGGATGCGGCGCGCCACCCGGTGCTGGAAGACAAACTGCGCAGGGAAAATCGCGTGATCGTTCCAATGTCGCTGGCCCTCGGCGGCGACGAACGCTTGCTGGTGATCAGCGGACCAAACACCGGCGGAAAAACAGTTACGTTGAAGACCACCGGGCTGGCCGTCTTGGCGGCGCAAGCGGGAATTCCCGTTGCGGCGCAGCGGGCGGTGCTCTCGATGTTCGATCGCGTGCTGGTCGATATCGGCGACGAACAATCGATCGCCGCCGATCTTTCCACATTTTCTTCGCATATGCTGAACCTGAAACGCATGCTGGAGGAAGCCACGCCGAATTCGCTGGTGCTTGCCGACGAAATGGGGACCGGCACGGCTCCAGAAGAAGGCGCGGCGCTCGCGGTCGCGCTGCTGGACGCGTTTCAAGAGAAGCGCTGTTTCGTGCTGGCGACCACGCACCACGATCGACTGAAAACATACGCCTCCACTACACCGGGCGTGGTAAATGCAGCGGTGGAATTCGATGAAGTGAATTTGCGGCCGACGTATCGCCTGATGGTGGGCGTTCCCGGTGGATCGAGCGGAATTGCCATTGCAAAACGGCTGGAGCTGCCGGAGTCCATCATCGGACATGCGCGTTCGTTGATGGCGCCCGAATCGCAAGAAGCCGCCGGCCTGATTGCCTACTTGCATCGTAGTCGGGATGAACTTGACCGTCTGCGCACCCAGATGGCGGAAGAAAGGCGTGCACTGGAACAAGAACGCGCGAAGCTGCGAAGCGAATGGGTGGACCGGCAGAAGCAACGAATCGCGGAACTGGAACAAAAATTCGCGGAAATGCAGAAGGGCTTCGAAGAAAATGTGGCGAGCGTTGTGGAAGCCGTGAAGGAACGCGAACTGCGCCTACAGCTGGAGAAAACAGCCCGCCGAAAAATGCAGGGCGCGCGGGGCGGTGCAAAGGAAGAATTGAATGCCGCCGTAGTGCAGACAATTTCCGAATCCCAGCAGGATTTGGGACTAAGAGCGGATACGCTTGAGAAGGTGAACGCCGCGCAGTTGCACCCGGGCGCCAGGATTCGGGTGCGCGGCTTCAATAAGCCGGTTATTTTGCGGCGTGTCGATGGACCATCGGCGGAAATCGAAGCGGGACCGCTGCGGATGAAAGTTGCGGTGGAAGAGATTATTGGCGTTGAAGGCGAAGCCAAAGGCAAAATGGCAGGTCATTATTCGAAACGCGAAAATATTACCGTGACATCGCTCGGGGGAGAAGCTGCGGAGTCTGGCGAAATTAATGTGATTGGCATGACCGTCGAACAGGCGAGCGAGCGAGTGGACAAATTCCTGGATGACGCGGCCTTGGCGCATCGCACCCAGGTACGAATCATTCACGGGCATGGAACCGGAGCTTTGCGTAAAGGCCTCGGGGAATTTTTGAAGAGTCACCCGCTTGTCGAGCACGCGCAGTTTGAGACCGAGGAGAACGGTGGGAAGGCGATTACCGTTGTAAGTCTGAAGGATTAAACTCAAGGAAGGGATGGCGGAAGCGGGATCATTTGCGGATCGCGTGAAGCAGCAGGCGGACATTGTCCGCGTGGTGGGCGAATACGTCCGCCTGAAGAAGAGCGGGCAGAATTACACCGGCCTGTGCCCGTTTCATGGAGAGAAGACGCCGTCGTTTGCTGTTCACCCGGTGAAGCAAATTTTCCATTGCTTCGGCTGCGGCAAGGGCGGAGACGTTTTCAGCTTCGTAATGGAAATGGAAAAGTGCGAGTTTCCAGAAGCCATCCGCATCGTCGCTGAAAAATGCGGGATTGCGCTGCCCCGGTCCAAGGAACGCACGCCGGAAGAACGAAAGGAAAATCAGCAGCGAGCAGTCCTGATCGAGATGCATCGCGAAGCCCAAGCCTTTTTTGTAAAGCAACTCGAAACCACCGGAGAAGGAAGAGCGGCGCGCGCCTATCTGGAGGACCGCCGGCTAGACAAGGACACGATTGCGCGATTTGGCATCGGCTATGCTCCCAGCGGCGGCGATGTGCTGCTGCGCATGCTGAAGGCAAAATATCCGGAGAAATTGCTGGGAGAATCGGGATTGGTTTTGCGGGATCAGAGCGGCGCGCGTTTGTTTGATCGTTTCCGCCGACGCATTACGTTTCCGATTGCAAACGAATCCGGGAAAATTGTAGCCTTCGGCTGCCGTGCCCTGGGCGATGAGCAGCCGAAATATCTGAACTCGCCGGAAACGCCGATCTATTCGAAGAGCAACCTGCTGTATCATCTCGACCGCGCGAAAGACGCGCTACGTCGGCAGGATTTCGCGGTGCTGGTCGAAGGATACATGGACGCGATCGCGGTGGCGTGCGCCGGAATCAGCAACGTCGTCGCCAGTTGCGGCACGAGCCTGGCCGAGCCGCAAATTAAATTGCTGGGACGGTTCACAAAACGAGTGATTGTGAATTACGATCCGGATAGCGCGGGTCAGGCGGCCACCGAGCGATCCGTTTCCCTCCTGCTCGAGCATGAATTCGAGGTAAAAGTGTTGGCGCTGCCGGCGATCGGCGAGAAAAAGGCCGACCCGGATCTCTTCATCCGTGAAAAAGGCGCGGAGGCCTACATCAAGGCGCTGAAAGACGCGCCGCCCTACGTGGATTATCTGATCGGCAGAGCGCGGCAAATGGATTTGACGACCGGTGAAGGAAAGCTCCGCGCCCTTAATTTCCTGATGCCCTACGTCCAGAAAATTCCGAATGGCCTGCTGCGTTCCGAATGGGCCACGCGCATTTCCACGCAACTGCGCATTGACGAACCGGTGCTCCGCGCCGCCCTGAATAAAGCCGCAACCGAGCGCCGCAGCGAAGTAAAGACGAGGCCGGAGCTCGTGGGCAAAGCCGGGAAGCCCGCCGAGCGCCGCCTGATTCGCATGCTGGCCGAAGCGGAAGCGTTCAGGAGGGAACTGGCGCAGCGCCTGAAGCAAACTCGGCTGTATCAGGGCCTGGAAACGGAAAAGATTTTCGCCGCGCTCATCGTGGCAGTCTTGTCGGACGAACCGATGCCCGCCGCCGAAATTGGCGCGCTGCTGGAAGACCGCGATCGCCGCATATTCTTCGAAATTTTGTTTGAAGAAGCGAACGAGGGCACGTTGGAGGAAGCCGAAAGCTGCATGGAGGCACTGCACGGCAGGCAAATCGAGCAGGAATTGGCCCAGGTGCAGCGCGAAATTGAGAACAGTCCAACGGCCGAAGCGATGCGTGGGCTTCTGGCGCGCAAGCAGGAATTGATAAAGCGGCGCGCAGCGGGGTAGCAGGACATGTTGGAAGAACCCAAATCGCGGCGCAACTTCTTGGGCGCAGGCGCGGCTTTCCTGGCCGCAGCAGGCGCACCACAGGCATCGCCCACAGCAGGCCAAGGCAAAACACCCTTCGCCGACGTTACTCATTTTGGCGTTACCGGCGACGGCAAGACCCTGGACTCTCCCGCAATCAACAAAGCGATTGACGTCACTGCGGCCAGCGGCGGTGGCACGCTGTGTTTCCCGGCAGGCACATACCTTTGCTATTCGATTCGGCTGAAAAGCAACGTGGCGCTGTGGCTTAATCAGGGCTCCACGATTCTTGCCGCGGATTCCCCCGAAGACGGCAGCGGCAAAGGCTACGACGCGGCCGAATCCAATGTGCCTTGGGAAAATTATCAGGATTACGGCCACAATCACTGGCACAACAGCCTTATCTGGGGAGAAGGCCTGGAAAATATTTCGATCCTTGGTGCGGGTCTGATTTGGGGCAAGGGCTTAAGCCGCGGCTCGGGACCGGGACCGAAAGCGGAGTCGCCAGGAGTTGGCAACAAATCCATCGCGCTGAAAAATTGCCGCAATGTGCTGCTGCGCGATTTTCGCATTCTGCACGGCGGACATTTCGGGATTCTCGCGACCGGCGTCGACAACCTCACGATCGACAATCTCATCATCGACACAAATCGCGACGGTATGGATGTCGATTGCTGCCGCAACGTGCGCATTTCCGATTGCAGCGTCAATTCGCCCTGGGACGACGGCATCTGCCTGAAAAGTTCCTATGCACTGGGCTACACGCGCGCCACGGAGATGATCACCGTCACAAATTGCCTGGTCACCGGCGATTTCGAGGAAGGCACTCTGCTCGATGCTAGTTACAAACGCTTCGGCCCCAGCGCAGGCAAGGTCCCGCGGACCGGGCGCATCAAGTTCGGTACCGAATCCAACGGAGGCTTCAAGAACATCACCATTTCGAATTGCGTTTTTGACGGCTGCCAAGGATTCGCGTTGGAATCGGTCGATGGCGCGCTTTTGGAAGACGTCACCATCACGAACATCACCATGCGCGACCTGTTCAGCCCTCCGATCTTCTTGCGCTTGGGTGCGCGCATGCGTGGACCGGACGGCGCCGCCGTCGGCAAAATCCAGCGCGTGTCAATCAGCAATGTGGTTTGCTCCAATGCAGAGTCCTCCATCAGTTCGATCATCTCCGGAATTCCCGGACACGAAATTGAGAACGTGCGCATCAGCGACATCTTGATCGAGCATCGCGGTGGAGGCACGGTTGCGCTGGCACCGGGGCAATTGGCGGAAATGGAAAAGAACTATCCCGAGCCAAACATGTTCGGTCCCACCCCTTCGCACGGCTTTTTCCTCCGCCACGTCCTTGGAATCGAGATGAACAATGTAAAAATCATCTCCCAGGAACCGGATGCTCGCCCCGCCTTTATGCTGGAAGATGTGCAGGGGGCCGAATTTGTGGGCGTGCGTTCGCGGCAGGTCGCGGACGGGAAGGTGTTTGTGCTGCGAAACGTAGCGGATGTCACGCTCTATCGCTGCCCGCCGGTAGGAGACCAGGAAATCAAGCAGACAAAGGAAAAAGATCTCTAAGTCTTCGGACGAGTACGCCACGAAGTCGGACGCTCAAGGGTCCTCAACCCCCGGGGCCCCTCCAGGCCAACGAAAGCATTGACGTGGAGGGACTTAGACGTGTAGCGTAGAAGGGTTGTGCGGGTAACGGTTTCCCTTGTTTTTGCATCTATTTAAGAGTCAAACAAGAGCAAAGGCACCGTTCGAGCAGGATCGCAGCAGACAGGCATTGCGTGGGGCAGCGGCAAGAAATCGGCGCGGCAAATAAGGCTTCAGAGCAAAAATTGAGAGCTTCGCGGAGGACTACTCCTCCTTATGCCAGCTTCTGGCTATCTCTGTCCGCTCTGTGTACCTGCAGCGCGCTTGGGTGTGCGCAACGGACGTTTGGCAGCAGCTTAGTGAAAGACTAGAGCGGGAGGAGTGTTGTGGCGGCTACCGGATTAGAAGAAAAATATGATGCGGTACGGCAGCTCATTGCCATCGGCAAAGAGCGCGGGTACCTGTTGTACGATGAAGTGAACGATTCGCTTCCCGCCGAAGTGCATTCTTCGGAAGAGATCGACGACCTTCTCACCACATTTGAGCGCAACGGAATCGAGATTTACGAGGACGCCGCTTCGGCCAAGGCTGCGCGCGCGGTCGAAGTGTCCGCCGATCATGGCGACCGCGACGCGGTTGTGAAAGACGACATTCACGCAGAAGAGGGTGGAAGCGATCTGGACCTGACTCCCGGTTCGCTGGAAAAGACCAACGATCCCGTCAGGATGTATTTGCGGGAAATGGGCACCGTTCCGCTGTTGACGCGCGAAGGCGAAGTAACCATCGCCAAGCGCATCGAGCGCGGCCAACTCGTTGTGATGAAGGCCATCACGCGGTCGCCGATCGTGATCAAGGAATTGATCGCGGTGGGAGAAGATCTGCGCAAAGGCGCGCGATCGATCAAGGAGATCGTCCAGTTTGATGATGAAGAGCTGACCGAAGAGAAAATCGCCAACAAGACCAAGCAGACCCTCAAATATATCGACAAGATTGCCAAGCTGTATGACCAGGCATTGAAAGAAGCTGTGCGCCTGGATAAAACGCCGAAGGCAAAGAAGAAGCCCTATATTCGCGCGAAGTGGGCCGTGGCGCGGACCCGCGTGGGAATCTCGCTCGAAATTCGCGGCATCGATTTCAACCCGTTTGAGAAGAAGCGCCTGATCGACAAAATGCGCGGCACTGTCGAGCGGCTGCAGTCGCTCGAACGCGAAGCGGGCCGGCTGGAGCGTCGCGCGGACGTGTCCAAAGGTGAAAATGCCGCCGAAGCGCGCCGGGAATTGCGCACGCGCCGGTCTGAACTAAAGGATATTGAAGAGGCTAGCGAAGTCGGCTTGATGGAACTGAAGCGCACGCTGACAATCATTCACCGCGGCGAAGCAGAGGCCGAACAGGCCAAGAAAGAACTGATTGAAGCCAACCTGCGCTTGGTGGTTTCCATCGCGAAGAAATATACCAACCGCGGATTGCAGTTCCTGGACCTGATTCAGGAAGGCAACATCGGCTTGATGAAGGCGGTCGACAAGTTCGAGTGGCGCCGCGGCTACAAATTCTCAACCTACGCGACGTGGTGGATCCGCCAGGCGATCACCCGCGCCATTGCCGATCAGGCGCGCACGATTCGTATTCCGGTCCACATGATCGAAACGATCAACAAACTGGTGCGCACCAGCCGCCAGTTGGTGCAGGAACTGGGGCGCGAACCGACCAGCGAAGAAATCGCCAAGCGCATGGACATTCCCGTGTCCAAGGTGCGCAAGATCCTGAAGATCGCGCAGGAACCGATTTCGCTCGAAACACCGATCGGCGAAGAAGAAGATTCGCATCTAGGGGATTTCATCGAGGACAAGGCTGTGGTGTCGCCTTCGGACGCGGTGATCAACCTTAATTTGAAGGAACAAACCTCTTCGGTGCTGAAGACGCTGACGCCGCGCGAAGAAAAAGTGATCAAGATGCGCTTCGGCTTGGACGATGGCAGCGAGCACACGCTCGAGGAAGTCGGCCAGTCCTTCGCCGTCACGCGCGAACGCATCCGGCAGATCGAAGCGAAGGCCTTGCGCAAGCTGCGGCACCCTTCGCGCTCGCGGAAGTTGCGCGCGTTTCTCGAAGGTCCGTCGCGCGATTACCTATAGAACCAGTGCAATCAGAAAAGCAAAATGAAAAGGCCTGCTCGTGCCGGGCCTTTATAATTGTGCCCGACCATCCTCGCACCCCCGGATGACCGATTTATCTTATGAGGACGAAGGGCATTGCGATTCGGGCACTCGCGAGAAGTGGCGCAGCAAGTGAACGATCCAAACCGCGATAAACAGCATAAAAGCGCCAAGCGCGTACCACATCCCTTGCCAATTGAAGAGACCAACGCTTGGTAAATTCACGTCGATCGCCTGTGACATGGCGTACAGCAGCAGAAACAACAGGGCACAGCCGAACCACGCCATTTGCGCGCTGAGAAACCGCCAGGTTTCTTCTCGGCGTTCCGGAGCAAGCCAGTACGATTTATTCGGCAAATTGATTTTGTCGGCAGGAATGGAAGGAAACCGGCGCGGCACGATAAAGGCGGGGATCGCCGGAGTAAGGATGACCACGGCAATCAAGATAAAAAAAGCCGGTTTCGGTTGCCATCCGTTGGGCTCGCCGTAAGCATTGAAATGCGAAGCCATCACGTCGGGCAATTCCGGATACACGTACGCGCACCGCAAGATCGCCGAAACCGCAGCGGCCAAATAAAGAAACAAGGGCAGGCGCTTGTCAATCATGCCGCATCCTGATGAATCCTGGTGGAGTTGGGAGCGATCTACCTAGACAGTAGGGTAGCCGGGCTTGCGCGACAAGAAATTTGCTTGGCACTGTGCTCAGGAAGTTCTTGCGTTTCCCGCAAGATGAGCCAAGATTGGAACAACCCGCGGTCAGGATAAGTTGCGGAAATTATTATGAAACGAAGACAGCAAATTGCAGCAATCGTGCTTGTGTTATTGGCAGCAGTAACCATTTACGGTTTCTGGGAAACGCGCAAACCGCTGGCGCCCCTCGAGCCTACCGCCACGGTGCTGGCGCCGGAAAAAGCGCTGGTGGACCAGAGCCCGCTGACGACTGCGCAACAACTTGCACAACTCGCATCGTTGCATGAAGAACGCACGCTCGCGCAGGAAGCCTTGCGCCTTTCCGACTTTGATGTGGACCAGGCTTTTGACAATGCGTTGCGGCGCGCGCGCTTGCATCCACCTCCTCTTTCGCCGGAAGGCAAAGAAGATGAAGCGCGTTTGCAAAAAGCAGAAAACCTGCTGCAGGCAGATCAAGACCGCGTGAAGCAATTCACCGACCAGGTGGCCAAAGCGCCCGAATCCAAAAAGGATGCTTTGCAAGCGGATCTGATTCAGGCCCAGGCCGACGTGGAGCTTGCGCAGGATGAAGTAGACGACGCCAGAGAGGATTTGATCCGTGCCGGCGGCGACATCATCGACCGCATCCAGGCGCTCAAGAAACAACACGAAGAAACGGCCCATGGCACGCCGAACGCAATTCCCACCGGGCCAGAACCGGTCGACCATCCCGGCGTCGTCTATCGCATCGCGCAATGGCGGCAACTGCACCAGAAGCAATTGCAATTATGGAGCGCGAAAACGGATACGGACACCGCGATCACCACGCTGAATGCCAGGCACAACGCACTGGACGCCGAGGTAGACGCCGAAAAAGCGGCTGCCCCGGAACTGGCCCATCACGCGAAGGGCGCGAAAACCGCCGCACCGAGTGCGCAAGTATCCGCGGCTAACAAAAGCCAGGACGATACAGCCGCGTTGCTAAAGAAAACCCAGCAGCTAGCGCTGAATCAGAAAATTCTTTCGGCGTACGACATGCGCATCGAGACGAAGAAACAACTTTCCTCCGCCTACGGCCAATGGATTGACCTGGTGGCCGCGCGCCAGCGCGAAGTTCTGCATCGGGCGCTGTTCGGAATCGCCATCATCCTTGCGATCGCGTTGTTCGGAATCGCCGTCAGCACCTGGATGGAATCCCTGGTGAAGCGGCTGCCGATGGATCGCCGCCAAGTCGACTCCCTGCGAACGGTCACGCGCATGTCGCTACAGATCCTTTCGCTCTGTTTGATCCTGCTGGTGATGTTTGGGCCGCCCAGCCAGCTCGGAACATTCCTCGGACTAGCCGGCGCGGGCCTAACCGTCGCGCTGAAGGACTTTATCGTCGGGTTCCTTGGCTGGTTCGTGCTCATGGGAAAACACGGCATGCGCCTCGGCGATTGGGTGGAAATAAATGGCGTCACCGGCGAAGTGGCGGAGATAGGGCCATTCCACACCGTTTTGCTGGAGACGGGCAACTGGACCGACTCAGGCCACCCAACGGGCCGGCGCGTGACCTTCACGAACAGTTTTGCCATTGAAGGCCATTACTTCAACTTTTCCACCACCGGCCAGTGGCTCTGGGACGAATTGCAAGTGGTGCTTCCGGCCGGTAAGGATCCCTATCCTCTGGTGGACGCGCTTCACAAAAAAGTGGTGGAAGCCACTCGCGAAACCGTGCAGCAAGCCGAACAGGAATGGCGCAGCACCACCACCTCGCGCGAACTCGGCGGCTTATCGGCCGATCCGGCCATCAGTGTGAAACCCGTCGTGGGCGGCATTGAAGTTGCCGTGCGCTATGTGACCCGCGCGAACGACCGCTACACGCTGCGCAACAAACTTAACCAGGCCGCGGTGGAATTGCTTGGCGGAAAAGCCCAGCCTGTCGAGCCGGTGGTCACCTAGGATTTACCGCGGGCGCGCACCTGTTCAGACGTGAGGCCGTAGAGCGAGGGAGCTGGAACGCCGAGAATCCCGAGATACAGATACAGTTGTCCGCGATGATGGATTTCGTGCTCGACGATTGAGCGCATCCATTTCCACCGGGTGATTTCCATCCCGCCCACATTTACGCATCTTTCCTGCAAGCTCGCGTCCGTGAGTTTCGAAAAAATTTCCATCGATTCCGCGTGCAGCCGTTCCATCAAAGCAAGTATCGTTTCGCGGGCAGCGCCAAATTCCTTGCCGTGGCTCGTGTAACGGCTGGCGCGGCCCAGAATATTTTCGGCGAACAGATAGCGTTCAGTGATGGCGATGTGCCGCAACAGATCACCCAAAGTGAATTTTCCCTCCGCGTACGTCCAATCCATTTTGCCAGGCGGAACGCAGCGCGCCACGCGCATGGTCCGCTCCCGGACATTGCCGAAATATTGCAGGAAGGGTTGAATGCTGCGGATTTCCATGAGCGCCTCGCTTCAGGGTGCGAATTAAAAAGCAATCTAGCAGGATTTCATGGGAACGGTAATTAACAAGCATTGTCATCGTGAGGGCGCCTTTTGCCACGCAGGATCTCAACTTTAAAATCATCAAAAACTTCTGCGACGAGCAACCGCTAACTTGCCGAAGCCTGCAGCAGCTTGCGCGCCCGGCTGGCAGTCAGCGTCGCCCCCGCGTACATGGCCGCAAGCAGAAAAAATCCGATGGCAATACTGAACCGTTCCGCGATCCAGCCGAGCGAAAAGCTCATCGCAAGTTGCAGTACAGTGGCAAAAATCGCGAACGCAGATTGCGTCCGTCCCATGAATTGTTTTGGAACGATAGCCATCAGCGAAGATTGCGCCACAATCCCGGCCAGCGCGCGGAAAAATCCGAAACATCCCTGCAGTATCGTCGCGCCCAGTAACAGCACAACGAACGGCACAGCCACATGCCCCAACGCCATTCCCGCCACCGCCATGACATAAAGCGGCAGGCGCAAACGCTGCGGCAACTGACTGGTGATCAAGCCGCCGATGATCGCGCCAATCGCCCAACCCGCTTCGATAAAGCCGAATCCACGCGCCCCAGAGTGCAGAATTTCGTTGGCGAGCGCCACCACCACCACGTTGGAGCTGACAATACTGGCCATCAACATCGCGTGCGTGATTCCGAGCGCCAGCACCACCGGTTGATCGCGCAGGTACGCCCAACCGGCCTTCATATCCGTGTATACCGCGAGCGATAAACCAGCCTCCGTCACTTCCGGATTCTCGCCGCTCTCGAGCGCCTGCACCGTCGCTTGCGTCGACTCTGAAAATTCGCGCGGATACTGCCGGTGGGAAAGCGGCGAAACGTAGCCCTTGCGCAGCGAGTAAAGGCAGTAGGCAGACACAAAATAAGTGATGCCGTCGATAAACAGAATGCCGGCGATGCCGATGTGGTCGTAAATAAATCCGACAAACGTTCCGGCCAGCAGCATGCCGGTCTGCACGCCCACGAGCACCGTGGCGTTGGCTCCTGTGAACTGACTCGGCGGAATCACCTCCTGCACGAGCGCGTTCACGTTGGCCCAATACATCGCGGAGCCGGTCCCCGTGATCAGCGTCATGATGTACAGGTGCCACAGATGCAGATCGCGGCGCCATGCGATGTAGGTGATGGCCAGCACCGCGAAGCCACGCGCCAGATCGAGCAGCACCCCGAGGTAGCGCCGGTCGTAACGGTCAATCAACACGCCGCCCAGAAATGGCACCACCAGGCCCGGCAGTGTCACCACGATCACTTGCCAGCTTACCGCCACCGTCGAATGCGTGGCGGACATGATGTACCAACTCACGCCGATGAAATTCATTCCGCTGCCAAACAACGAAATGAACATGGCCGTGAAAAAAAACCGGAACGCCCGCTGCCCCAGCAGCAGCGACCAGTCCACCCGGTGAGTCGTTGTGGCAGCCATCGAGCCCTATATTTTACTATCGGAACTGCGACCGCCATACGCACAGTTGCGCGAAGTGAAACACTTGCCACGAAATGCGCGCTTGCGCAAAATCCGACGTTGCAAACTGCCTAGCGGACTGTCAGCGCCGGAGCCGCGGCAAATATTAGCCTAGCTCGCAAGGGCGGGATGCGCGGTAGCAAAACACAACCGCTAGGTGCGGTACAAAGGCGGCAAGACGCAGCTTTCACTGAAACGTGTTAACAACCCTGAGGTAGCTGGCGCAAGCTGCAACGTTTTTGGATGGGTCAAAGGAATCATAAAAAACCGGAACGGTCATCTCCTCGAACACCAAGCCACTCAGATCACGGCAGGAATTGCGAACGACATCCCCGGAAACGGTTTTGAATTCGTAGTCTATCCGGCTATAGCTGGCCTTTCCCTGCTGAATCGTTCGCTGCGCCGTGACGCACGCAACCGTTACTTCTCCGTCGCTCAGGAGCGGCCGGTTCTGTTTCTCTTGCAGATACGGAACTATCAGAACGGCCCCCAAAATCAACAGGATGAACAGAAAAGGAAACGCCACAGCAAAGGCCGGGCTGCGATTTGCATGGGGATGGTTGCTCATCGCCGCGAAGGCCATCGCGCTGGCTATGGCTACCAGGCCAAACACGATGATAATCGGTGAGCCTGCCTGGAGCTTGAAGCGAACCTGACGAGGCCGTGGCAGAGACTGAAGCATCTGTAGCGAAGGGTCAAGCGGCGGCTGCGCCGGTGCAAGCCCAGGATTGACCGTGTTCTTCCCCGCGGCCAGCGCCTTACGCGTCGAATAATAATTCCAAAGGGGGGCAAGCCCGATCAGAAGAAAGAGCGCAGGGAAAACAAAAATGATCCGCGAATGCGCGTGGATGGCGGCAAAAGCAGCAAAAAGGCCGATCGCGGCGATGACCAGCGGCAAAAACTTCATCACGGCGCTGTTCGCGTTGAAAGCAGCCTCCGCCCGCTCCAGGTTCCAGCCGCAATGCGCGCAGAACGGCTTGTAACCAGGATTAGAAAAGCGCCGCAGTAGAACCTGCGAGCCGCAGCGAGGACAAGTGATGCTGGCCATGATCCGCATTCTAATGGAGCCCTTCGTGCGCCCGGACGGGCAGCTGCGACCCATTTGCGCTAATCGGAAACAGTTCGGATTTGAAGAACGCCAGCGCTTTCTTTGGTGAGCGCGAGCAATCAAGCCCGTATGATAACGATATGACGGCATTGCTCGAGTTGCGATCTTTCACCGTGGAACTTCCCACCGCGGCGGGATGGGTGAAGCCGGTGAACGACGTCTCGCTGCAAATTGCAGCTGGAGAAACACTCGGCCTCGTCGGCGAATCGGGCAGCGGGAAGACGATGCTTTCTCTGGCGCTGATGGGATTGCTGCCGGCCGGCGCGCGCGTCACCGGCGCGGCGCGGCTTGCATCACATAACGGCGGCGCCAAATCTCTGGCGGCTCTGCGCGAGGAAGAATGGCGCGCGGTGCGCGGCCGAGAAGTCGCCATGATTTTTCAGGAACCGATGACGTCCCTGAACCCGGTGATGCGAGTCGGCGCGCAGATTGAAGAAGCGATCCTGGCGCACGAGCCAAAGCTCAGTAACGACGAGTTGCACCGCCGCGTGCTCACCGCGATGCAACACGCCGCCATGCCGGAGCCGGAAACGCGCGCGCAACAATATCCTCATCAACTTTCGGGCGGCCTGCGGCAGCGCGCAATGATTGCCATGGCGCTCGCGTCCTCGCCAAAATTGCTCATCGCCGACGAACCGACCACGGCACTGGACGTGACCGTGCAGAAACAAATCCTGGACCTGCTTGATCGTCTGCGGCGCGAATTGGATGTGGCGCTGCTTTTCATCACGCACGATCTGGCCGTCGTGGCGAACGTGGCGGACCGCGTTGCCGTGATGTATGCCGGCCGCATCGTGGAGGAAGGGCCAGTGCAAAAAGTGCTCGCCGCGCCGCTGCACCCGTACACGCAAGGATTGCTCAACGCATCGCCAACGCTCGAGGCTCGCAAACTCACTCCAATTCCGGGGACCGTGCCGCAACTAACCGAAATGCCCCCAGGTTGCGCCTTCGCGCCGCGTTGCCCTTACCGGCGAACCGAATGCGATCAACGCGTGCCCGAATTTCGCCATACCGTTGCCACTCACGGTGCGCGGTGTGTGCTCGTATGAGTGCCTTGCTGCGAGTGCGCAATCTCTGCAAGAGTTTCGAGCACGGCGGAGGCGTTTTCGGCGGCGATGGCAAGGCGGAGCGCTTCGTCGCGGTGAATGACGTTAGTTTCGAAGTGGCTGCGGGCGAGACCTTGGCGGTCGTGGGCGAAAGTGGCTGCGGGAAAACCACTCTGGCGCGCATGGTTCTTCGGCTGATCGAACCGGACCATGGCGAGATTTTATTCGAAGGCCGCCACCTCCTGAAGCTAAGCGGCGAACGGTTGCGCGCACAACGCCGCCAGATGCAGATGATATTCCAGGATCCATTCGCGTCGCTGAACCCGCGCATGCGCGTGGGAGAAATCGTAGCCGAGCCGCTGGCCATCCACGAGCCGCAGCGCTCCGCTACCGAACGAGCGGCGCGCGCCACAGAAATGTTGCGGCGCGTAGGGCTCGACGAAGCCGCGCTGAAGCGTTACCCACACGAATTTTCCGGCGGCCAGCGCCAGCGCATCGGAATCGCGCGAGCACTCGTGCTGCGTCCAAAGCTGGTCGTCGCGGATGAACCAGTCTCCGCGCTGGATGTTTCCGTGGGAGCGCAAGTATTGCTCCTGCTGCAAGAGCTGCAAAGCGAATTCCAGCTCACATACCTTTTCATTTCCCACAGCCTGCCGGTGGTCGCTCAGTTGGCCAGTCACATCGCCGTCATGCGTGCTGGAAAACTCGTCGAACAAGGCCCGGCAACCCAGATCTTGCAGCGACCTACTCAACCCTACACGCGCGATCTCCTCGCCGCCGTACCGGAACTACCCACCCCCGGCGGGGTGTGATACTTTCCTCCCAGCTTTTGCGTAGCAACTTCAGAAGCAAGTCCCGGCAATCCTGTGGTGGAGGAGTCCGCAATGTCGACCGACCCCATGGCAATTCCTGCGTCAACATCCGAACCCGTGCCCGTAGCCCAAATCTCCCCGTTCGGTCGAATCATCGGCATGTTTTTTTCGCCGAAACCAACCTTTGAAGACATCGTCCGCAAGCCGTCCTGGATTTTGCCGACGATACTGATCCTGGTGATGGGGTTCGCCAGCGTAATTGCGCTCAACCTCCATTTCGACTGGAAGGGTTACGTGGCGCAGCAGATGGAAAAAAGTCCGCGCACCGCGTCTTTAACCGCCGATCAAAAGCAACAGCAAATTGACGCAGGTGCGAAGTACGCTCCGATGTTCTCTTATATCTTCGGCTTGCCCGCTCCGCTGCTGGCCCTTCTCGTCATTTCTTTGGTGCTCATGGGCATTTACAATGTAATCGGCGGCGCCGGGGTCGATTTCAAGACCTCCTTTGCCATAGTCTCCCACGCCTTCGTGCCTGCGACGGTTGTTGGCACGCTCTTATTCTTGCTGGTGTTGTTTCTGAAACCGGTCGGCACGTTTAACCTGGAAAATCCCGTCGCCACCAACCTGGCGATATTGTTCCCCGAAGAGTCGGCCAAATGGCTGGTGGCGCTCGGCAAAAATATCGATCTGCTGGAATTCTGGAAGCTCATCCTGCTGGGAATCGGTTTCGGGGCAGTAAATCCGCGAAAGCTGAAGGGATCAAAACCGTTTGTTATCGCCTTCGGAGCCTTCTTGGTCTACGTGATTGTGCGTGTGGGATTAGCCTTTATTTTCTCCTGATACACTGGAGGGATGAGTTTTGCATTTGAGGTATTGCAGAACGATCCTGCCACCGGAGCCCGGCGCGGCAAGCTGACGACGCCGCACGTCGTAATCGAAACGCCGGTCTTCATGCCGGTGGGTACCGCCGCCACGGTCAAGGGACTTACGCAGGACGCGCTCGAGGAACTGGGTGCGGGCGTCATTCTCGCCAATACGTATCATCTTTATTTGCGTCCGGGCCACGAGTTGATTCGCAGGCAGGGCGGCCTACATGCCTTCATGTCCTGGCGCAACGCGATTCTCACCGATTCTGGCGGCTATCAAGTTTTCAGCCTGTCCGCGCTGCGCAAAGTCACCGATGAAGGGGTCCGTTTTCGTTCGCACCTGGACGGCTCCGAGCATCTGCTCACGCCGGAAAAAGCCGCAGAGATTCAGCTCGCGCTGGGCTCAGACATTGCGATGGTCCTCGACGAATGCATCGAAACGCCGGCGCCGCGTTCCGTTGCGGAATCCGCGCTGAAGCGCACCACGGCCTGGGCGCGAAGAGCGCGTCAGTATTTCCGCGACAACGCAAGCCGCAATGGCAATCCGCCGCAATGGCAATTCGGCATCGTGCAAGGGGCCACGTTCGCGGATTTGCGGCGGGAAAGCGCGGGCCAGCTTCTGGAGTTGAACTTCCCCGGATACGCCGTCGGAGGCTTGGCCGTCGGCGAACCGCATGAAGTCACCTGTGAAATGGCCGCGGAAGTGACGGCGCTTCTTCCGCAAGAGCGGCCGCGTTACCTGATGGGCGTGGGCCGCCCCGAACAATTGGCGGATTATGTGGCGCGCGGCATCGACATGATGGATTGCGTGTTGCCAACACGCGCGGCGCGGCACGCGTGCTTATACACAAGCGAAGGCCGCGTACTCATCAAGAACGCGCGCTACATCGAAGACCAGCGCCCCATCGATCCCAACTGCAAATGCACGGTTTGCCGCCGCTACACGCGCGCGTATCTCCGGCATCTGTTCGCCGCCGGAGAGATCACCGCGGCGATCCTGGCAACCCACCACAACGTGAGCTTTTACCTTGACATAATGCGGCAAATTCGAGAGGCTATCACTTTTGGACATCTGGTGAATTTCGCAACAGAGCTGCGTGCCCGCTATGTGGCGGGACCGGCTTGAGGCGAAAGACCGGGCTGGCGTTTCAGGTCTGCGCCGCCGTGGCGACCCGCGATCAGTCGACTCTCTTTGCGAGAATCGTGCGGGCAGGGCAAGCGGGAAATTCCCGCTATTGGCGGGCTTTTCTCCGGTCTCAAGCATGCCGGCCGCTTTTGGCCTATGATTTAGGATGACTCAGATATCCGAAAGGGTACGGTAAGAAATCACGGCTATGAATTTGGTGGCGTTTTTGTTGTTGCAGGCTGGCGGCCTCGGGGGAGGGCTTGGCGGTTTCCTCCTGCCGCTCTTGTTGATGTTCGGCATCATGTATTTTTTGGTGATCATGCCGCAATCGCGGCAGCGGAAGAAAATGCAGGAAATGCTCGGCGCCGTGAAAAACGGCGACAAGGTCATCACCACCTCGGGCATCTACGGCACGATCAATGGTATCGACGGCGACACTTTCATTCTCAAGGTTGCCGATAACGTAAAAATTCGCATTGCGCGAGCGGCTATAGCCCAGGTGGAGACGACCGAAGATGCAAAGTAACTCCGCCCCTGCTTGTCCGCTGCTGCGCCAAATTTTCTAACCATGAATCCCAATCTGAAGTGGAAAGTCATATTCATCCTCGCAGTCGTAATTTTTTGTTTGTATTCAATTTTCGGTTTGCCGACCTTTCCGACGTCGTTCGCGCATCTCAAGGATAATTTCGCGCGCCAGATCAAGCTCGGCCTTGACCTGCAGGGCGGCACGCACCTGATCCTTCAGGTTCAGGTGCAGGAAGCGGTGGCGCAGGAAACCGACCAGACCGTGGATCGCTTGACCACGCTGCTCCGCGACAAAAATGTTCATTACGATGAAGTCCGCCGCATGGACGACGAGCACGTCATCGTGCGCGGCATTCCTTCCGACCAGTACACGACATTCAGCGATTTGCTGCACGATAACCAGTACGACAATAACTGGACCGCTGGCACCGCGCCGGGAGAATCCAACGCGACGCTGCTGACCATGCGTCCCACCACGAAAGCGCAGATCGAGGAAACCACCATGTCGCAGACGCTCGAAACTCTCGAGCGCCGCATCAACGCCCTCGGTCTTACCGAGCCCACCATTCAACCGCACGGCCGCGTGGGCCAGGACAATGAAATCCTCGTGCAGCTTCCCGGTGAAGGCGATCCCGCCGCGGCCAAGCGCGTCATTCAGGCCGGCGGCCAACTGGAATTGAAGCTCGTCGAAGATCCGCAAACGTATCCTTCCGAAGCGGCCGCGCTCGCAGCCAAAGGCGGGGTCTTGCCGCCCGGGACGGAACTCGTGCAGGGCAGCAGCGAATCACGCTCGCCCACCGCACAGAATTCCGGCGACGTGTGGTATTTGTTGCAGCGCACGCCTGCCGTCACCGGACGAGATCTACGCAGCGCCACCGAAAGCCGCAACACCGAAATGCCCGGCCAGTGGCAAATCAATTTCGTCCTCTCGAGCGATGCCGGACGCAACTTTGGCCGATTCACGGAACAGAATATGGGCCGACAAATGGCCATCGTCCTCGACAAGAAGGTTTATTCCGCGCCGACCATCCAGGGCAAGATTGAGGACACCGGGCGCATCGACGGCAATTTCAGCCAGGAAAGCGCGCACGAACTGGCGCAAGTCCTTCGCGCTGGCGCCTTGCCCGCCTCGATCAAGTATCTTGAAGAGCGTACCGTTGGCCCGTCCCTCGGCGCAGACTCCATCCGCCATGGCGTGCAAGCTTCCGTGATCAGCCTGGTCGTTGTGATGATCTTCATGGTGTTCTACTACCGCTTGTCCGGGGTGAACGCGGTTCTGGCCTTAATCTTGAACCTGATCATCCTGCTGGCGGCGCTGGCAATGTTTGGCGCAGTACTCACTTTGCCGGGTATTGCCGGCGTCATCCTGACCATCGGTATGGGCGTAGACTCCAACGTTCTGGTGTTCGAGCGCATCCGGGAAGAAATTCGCAATGGCAAGTCCGCATCGGCAGCCGTGGAAGCGGGCTTTGATAAGGCCTTCTTAACCATTATCGACACGCACGTCACCACCGTGGTTTCTGCGATATTCCTGTTCATCTTCGGCACAGGCCCGATCCGGGGATTCGCCATCACGTTGACCATCGGCTTGATCGCCAACGTGTTCACAGCGATCTATGTATCGAAGACGATCTTCCAGTATCACTTGGCGAAGATGGATCGCCAGGCAGAATTGAGCATTTAGCTGGATCTAGGGGTGGTGGTACCCGGGTAAATCCATTAGCCGGGAACAAACAGAAACCCCCTGGAGTCTAAAGAAGGGAAGCGCAAAACGGCATGATCGAGCTTTTTAAACAGCCCAGTATCGATTGGATGGGCAAGGCCAAGTATTTCTTCGCTTTGAGCGGATTGCTGCTGATTATCGGCTGGTCCGCAATCCTCTTTAAGGGCGGCATCAAGTACGGCATCGATTTCAAGGGAGGCACCAATGTGGACGTGCGCTTCGCTCAGACTCCCAATATCGATAAGTTACGTTCGGGTCTGAGCGCCCAAGGCCTTGGCAACAGCGAAATTCAGCCGATTCATGACATCGGCAGTTCCAGCGCCAACGAAGTGCTGATCTTTGTGGAAGGTGCCGGCCAGACGGACCAGGCGAAAGACGAAAGCAAGACCAAGGTGCTCAATGCTCTCGCCGCCACCTACGGCGTGGCCAACTCCTCGAAGCCAGACTTTAACTCCGTCAACGCCGCAGCGCTGGCCAACTTCCTCGTGCAAAAAGATCCTCTGGGACTGGGCATCAACGCCGCGGATAAATACCAGGCGCTGGCAAAGAATATTCTGGCGTTTCGCGACAAGGACAAGAACGGCGTAATCGAGAACTTTTCCGAGCTTTCCCAGGTGAGCGGCGTAACCCCGGCGGCGATGTCTGCGATCCAGGACAACTACACTCTCGCGCCATTCACGGTTCGCGGCGTCGAGATCGTCGGGGCCAAGGTGGGCGCCGAGCTGCGCATCCAGGCCATCCGCGTTACCCTCTGGGCTTTGCTAGGCATGCTGGTGTATATTGCCTTCCGGTTCTACGGTGGGCAAATCGGTGGTTCGAGTGGGTGGGCATCCAAGGGAGCGGTTGGCCTTGCATTCCGCTTTGTGGACCGCATCATTTTTGGAGTTGCGGCAGTATTGGCTGTCTTTCACGATGTGCTCATTACCCTGGGGCTGTTCAAGATTTTCGGTTTCGAAATTTCGCTGACCGTCATTGCCGCATTGTTGACTCTGGTCGGTTATTCGATGAACGACACCATCGTCATCTTTGACCGCATCCGGGAAAACAACCGTCTTTTGCGCAAGGAGCCGTTCGCGGATGTAGTGAACAAGTCCATCAACCAGACTCTCTCGCGAACGATTTTGACCAGCGGATTAACCTTTCTCACCGTGCTCGTCCTGTTCCTGATGGGCGGCCAGGTGCTCCGGGCATTTAGTTTTGCCCTGGTGGTGGGGATTGTGGTAGGAACGTACTCAAGTTTTGGGATCGCGGCACCTTTGGTCGTCGCCTGGAATCGTTGGCGCGGACATGGGAACGCGGTTGCTACCGGAACCGCAGCCGGCAACAAAACCCGAGGAAGCGATGGCGGTACACCCCGCCTGGCGCCCGCGGGGAGGAGGTAGTGGTCACATATGTTTGAAGAAATGGTTGTTTCGAATGCGAAGAACAAGAAGACGAACAAGCCCTGGACCGTTATCGTGTCCATGGCGCTTCAGGTCGGCTTCCTCGCGATTCTCATCCTGATCCCGCTCATTTATACGGAAGCGCTGCCGAGGGCGATGATGTCCTCGATTTTGCTGGCGCCCCCTCCTCCACCACCTCCGCCTCCGCCTCCACCGCCTGCGACCGTAATCCACGTGAAGCCGGTGGCTCATTTAATGGAGGCCGGCAAACTCGTAGCTCCTAAGGTGATCCCGAAGGACGTCAAGATCATCAAGGAAGAAGAACAGCCACCTGATATGGGCGCCGGAATCGCCGGTGGAGTCCCCGGTGGAGTTGCCGGTGGTTCGATGGGCGGCGTGATTGGTGGCGTGATTGGTGGAGCGGGCGCCGGTCCTGCGCCGCCAAAGCCGAACGTATCGCGCATACGAGTTGGCGGTGCGGTACAGAACGCCAAGCTGGTCAACCGCGTTCAGCCGCTCTATCCGCCGCTGGCGCGCCAGACGCGCATCAGTGGCACGGTGAAACTGCATGCCATCATCGGCAAGAACGGTACCGTGGATCAGTTGCAGGTTGTCTCCGGCCATCCGTTGCTGGTGCAAGCTGCCCTCGACGCCGTCCGGCAGTGGCGCTATCAGCCTACGCTGCTCAACGGCGAACCGGTGGACGTTGACACCGAAATTGACGTGATTTTCTCTCTGGCTCAGTAGTGAAAACGGAGCGGCGTGGGAGACGTGGGAGTCCCGTCGCCGTTCTGAGTATGTAGTGGAAAATACAATCTTGTTGGTCCCTGCCCGCGGGGGCCACTAGGGAAATAAGGAGCAAACGAATGCTAGCAACTTTGTTCGTCTACGCGGCTTGGTTTCAAGAAGCCGCCACCTCGTGGGACCTGCGTTCCATGTGGGGCAACATGGGTCTTCTCGCGAAGATCGTCGTGGTCATTCTGTTCATTCTTTCGGTCTATTCGTTCGGTGTGATGATCGACCGCTTCCTGATGTACAACAACGCGCGCAAACAGTCTCGCTTGTTCGTGCAGCAAGTGGCGGGCGCTCTCAAGGATGGCAAGCTGGATGAAGCGATCGCCATCGCCGAGCGCAACAAGAAGAGCCATATCGCCAAGGTTGTGGCGACGGGCCTCTCCGAGTTCCAGTCCGCGTCGCAGCAGGTTTCTGACGCCGAAGTGATTGAAGCCGCAAAGCGCGGTCTCGAACGCTCCGTCGCCATCGTTCACGCGGAAATGAAGCGCGGTCTTTCGGCCCTGGCCACGATTGGTTCAACGGCCCCGTTCGTCGGACTGTTCGGCACGGTCGTCGGCATTTTGAACGCGTTTAAAGGTATTGAATCGCAGAAGGCAACCGGTCTTTCCGCGGTGGCCGGTGGTATCGCGGAAGCGCTGGTGACCACGGCATTCGGTTTGTTGGTCGCTGTGCCTGCCGTGTGGGCCTACAACTATTTCACCAACCGAGTCGAGGCGTTTGACGTGGAAATGGACAACTCCTCGATGGAGTTGATCAACTACTTCATCCTGCGCCGCGGCGCGAAGAAGTAACCCGGAAGAAGGAATACCATGGCCTACAAGCCACAAGTCGGGGCGCAGATGGCGGCGCCAAACGTCATACCGATGGCGGACATTATGCTCGTGTTGCTGATCATCTTCATGGTGGTCACGCCCATGTTGCAGAAGACGCACCAGGTGGACTTGGCGTCCGTCAACGACCCACGCGATATGAAAGATGCGGATAAAGACGATGCCGTCGTCGTCGCCGTCACCCGTGATGGCAGCATTTATCTTGGCAACACCAAGATCAAGAAGGAAGAAATCACGGGCCAGATCAAGGATGACATCGCCAACAAGCTGGACAAAACCGTCTACGTCAAAAGCGACGCGCGCGCCAAGTATGGCGACGTCGTCGCCGTCGTCGACGAAATTCGTTCCGCCGGCGTGGACTCTCTTGGCCTTCTGACGGAAAAAACTAAAGCACTCGGTGGCCCTTCGACACCGCCGGCGCCCAAGCCTGCGGGCGATTGAGGCCGTTCAGTTGTAAGGTTGCCGTAGTCGTCATTCGTTTGCAGAGTTGATGGAACCGCGCCGGATCCCACCCGGCGCGGCCAACGCCTCCGGGAACAGGACGTCGCGGATCCAATAGGAGAGTTCGCAATGGGGATGGATGTTGGAAGCAGTTCAGGAGCCATGGCCACGCCGAACATCGTGCCTCTGATCGATATTCTGCTGGTGCTCATCATTATTTTCATGGTTATCACCCCGCTTACGCCCAAGGGCTTGGATGCTCTTGTGCCGCAGCCCTCGCCGAATCAGCAGCAAAACCAGGAATTGGAAAACAAGACGGTCGTGGTCCAGGTGCTGATGAACGGCAAGCTCAAGATCAATAACGAAGACACCACTTGGGAAAACCTCGAACCGCGCATGGAACAGATTTTCAAGGATCGCGCGGAAAAGGTGGCCTTCGTCAAGGGCGACAATGACGTCCAGTTCATGGAAGTGGCTCATGCCATCGACCTGATGAAACAGGCCGGCATCGATCGCGTCGGTCTGATCACGGCTAAGCTCGAAGCGGGTCAGTAAGGATTTCCGTCGGTTTTCGCGGGTTGTGAGAGTCCTCCTCGCCGGGTGTGATTACCGGAAGCGAGGTGACTCATGGGCATCACGGTCAGTGGCGGTAGAGGTAAGGCAGTTTCGGATGTAAACGTAGTCCCGTTGATCGATATACTGCTGGTGCTGCTGGTCATTTTTATGATCATCCCGCATCACCAGAAGGGACTCACGGCGAGCTTGCCTCAGCAAGCAAGCGGACCGGTGGAAGAGCGGCATCCGGAACCAATTGTTGTTCAGGTCGCGTCGGATGGCTCGATTCGTCTGAACGGTTCGGTTGTACGGCACGATGAATTGCGCGGTCGTCTAGAACAGGTTTTCGCTCTGCGTGCTCATCGCGTTGCTTTTCTTCAGGGCGATCGTTCTCTCGACTTTCAGGTGGTTACCGAGGTTCTGGACGTCATGCACGTTGCGGGCGCTTCCCCGATTGGGTTAGTGACTTCGGAACTGGAAAAAAACCGCTGAACGTGATGGAATGACGCCTAGAGAGCGTAATTGAATCCACGTGCCGGCCTCCAATGCATCGGGGCGGTGCGACTCAGGGATGGGAAGCTTCCATGACTCAAGCAACGGTTGGACGGGGGATGTCCTCGCGCATCTCTCGCATTGCCTGCCAGATGTTTTCACTGGCGGTGCTGTTCTCATTTGTCGCCGGCATATCGGGATGCAACAAGCTCCGTGCCCGCGATCTTCTCAACAAAGGTGTAGCGTCATTCAAAAACGCTCAGTTTGACGCCGCCGTCGAAGACTTCAAACAAGCGAAGGAACTGGATCCCGATCTCGTCAACGCCCGCTTGTACCTCGCCACCGCATACGCCAGCCAGTACATTCCAGGCGCTCCCTCGGACGAAAATATGCGCCATGGCCAGGAAGCCATCACGGAATATAAAGATGTTCTCGACAAGGATGCGAACAATATCAGCGCTATCGACGGGCTGGCTTCCATCCTCTATCAGATGGCGGGACAACCCTACGACGAAAAGAAGTTCGAAGAATCCAAGACCTATCACCAGAAGCACATCGCGCTGAGGCCCAATGATCCGCAGCCGTACTATTCGATCGGTGTGATTGACTGGGCGCTCGCCTATCGCGGCAACACGGAAATGCGCTCGGACTACAACAAGGACCACATCAACAAGCAGGTCAAGGATACCGATCCCCTGCCGCCGGATGTGCGCAAGGCTTACACCGACAAATACCAGCCGTTGGTGGACGACGGCATCTCCAGCCTCAAAAAGGCCATTGAGCTGAAGCCGGACTATGACGACGCCATGACCTACCTCAACCTTCTCTATCGCCGCAAGGCAGACATGGTGGAATCGACCGCCGAACGCGATCAGTACACGAAGATGGCCGACGACCTCCTGGACAAGGTTAAGGAGATCAAACAGAAGCGCGCCGAGCAGCCCACTCCGGCTTCCTGACGCCTCTTCCTCCCTGTATTCCAAACGGCCCCGGTTTGCGGGGCCGTTCTTTTTCCTGTGGGAGCCCCACCCTGAGCGCCTTTCGCGAGGAGGGTCATGGGAACCCCGTATTTGCGGAACCCGATCCTTCTGAGGCCTGGCATCAACGCACGCAACCCACCCACTTCCGCAACGGGTCGCCCCGGCGTAAACTAAGTTATGGGATCTCGTGCCAACCTGCCCTTGAATTTTAATCGGGACCGCACCGAGCGCCAAATCAACGCCCGCCTCGAAGAACTCCTGGAAAAACTCCGAACCAATCGTCCTTCGGAGGATCCCTGGCTGGTTCGCCGCGCCTTTGACATTGCCGCGGAGCGCCACCGCGATCAGTTCCGCACCTCCGGCGACCCTTACATCACCCACCTTCTCGAAGTAGCGCACATCCTCGCAGACATGAAGCTGGACGCCACCACGCTGGCCGCCGCTCTCTTGCATGATGCCATCGAAGACACGGAATATCCGGTGTCTCGCCTCGAAGAACGCTTCGGCTCGGAGGTCGCGCTGCTCGTCGAAGGCGTCACCAAAATTGGCCGGCTGAACATGATGGCGCCGGAAGCGCGCCAGGCTGAAAACGTCCGCAAGATGCTGCTGGCCATGGTCAACGACGTCCGCGTCGTCCTGGTCAAGCTCGCTGACCGCCTCCACAACATGCGCACCCTGGAATATCTTGCTGCCGCCAAGCAGCACCGCATTGCCCGCGAAACCATGGATATTTACGCGCCCATCGCCCATCGCTTGGGAATGGCGCTCATCAAAGGTGAGCTCGAGGATCTGTCCTTCCGCTTTCTGGAGCCAGAAGCTTTCCTGTCCTTGCAGAAAGAAGTCACGGATAAAGCGCCGATTCACAAACGCTTTCTCGAGGAAGTGCAGAACGAGATTCGCTCCAAGCTCGTGGAAAACAGCATTCCCGCGGAGCTGGAAGCGCGCGTCAAAGGTCTATATTCGCTGCATCGCAAGATCGTTCGGCAGGAACGCAGCCTCGAGCAGATTTACGATTTGCTGGCGGTTCGTGTCATCACGGACACAGAACGCAATTGCTACGCCGCTCTCGGCGTGGTCCACCACATCTGGCGTCCCGTGCCTGGCCGCTTCAAGGATTACATCGCCATGCCGCGGCCGAATTTGTATCAGTCTCTGCACACTACCGTGATTCATGGCGGCCAACCTTTTGAAATCCAGATTCGCACGCAGGAAATGCATCGCATCGCGGAAGAAGGCGTGGCGGCGCACTGGAAATACAAGGACGGCCGGCCGGTTTCGACCGACGACGATCAGCGCATCGCGTGGATGAGGCAACTGATCGAGTGGTCGCAGGAATTGCAGGAACCGGGAGAATTTCTATCCACGCTGAAGGTCGACCTTGCGCCCGTGGAAGTGTATGCGTTCACGCCCAAGGGACGAGTGCTGGAGTTGCCGAAGGGCGCCACGCCAGTGGACTTTGCCTATTCGGTGCACACCGAAGTGGGGCACCAGTGCGTGGGCGCTAAGGTCAACGGCCAGATGGTCACGTTGCGCCACGAAATCGTCTCCGGCGACGTCGTGGAAATCCTCACGCAAAAGGGGCACAAGCCCAGCCGCGACTGGCTCAGCTTCGTCAAATCCTCTCACGCCAAAAGCAAGATCCGCCATTTCATCAATACGCAGGAACGCGAAGAAGCCACGGAAATGGGCCGGCGCCTACTGGAAAACGAATCGCGCAATTTCCCGAAGGGCTTGAAGAAAATATCCCCGGAGGATTTGCAGAAGCTCAGCGAAGAATATGGATTGTCGCGGCCGGAAGATCTTTTCGCGGCAGTGGGTTTCGGAAAATTCTCCGCGCGCCAGGTGTTGTCCCGTTATTTTGGCGAGCCCAGCAAGGAATCCGAAAAGCCGGAAGCAGACGCCAAGCCCACGCTGGTAAAGACCGTCAAGCGCATGCTGGGCTTTGGCGAAGCGCCGCTGATCGTCAAAGGCCAGGACGACTTGCTGGTGTTTCGCGCGAAATGCTGCAATCCCATTCCAGGGGACGACATCGTTGGCTATGTCACGCGCGGCCGCGGCGTCGCCGTTCACACGCGCACCTGCCCCAACGTCCAGAATCTTCTTTACCAGACCGAACGCCGCATCGCTGTAGAGTGGGGCGGCAGCAACGTGGCCACCTTCCCGGTGGAATTGTTGATCCGCGCCAAAGATCGCCCCGGCCTGCTGGCGGACATCACCGCCGTAATCAGTGGCGCAGGCTCCAACATTCGTATGCTGGAGAGCCGCCCCGACAAACAAAACGCGCGCGTGGAAGCCAGCCTGGAAATCACCGACAAGCGCCAACTGGAATCCATCCTCGCCAACATCCGCCGCATTCAGGGCATCTACGGCGTCGAACGCACTTTCCAGATTTGACGTTTTTCCGGCGCCCGCATACAGTTTCCTCCCCCGCACCCGCCTAATTTGTATCTCTTGGCAGCGGCCGCGAATCAAAACTGTGGACTCCTGAATACAAACTCTCGACGAGGCTTCCCATGGACATGATTTTGGCGGCCGGAACCGCGGCACCTGACTTCAGCTTGCACGTCACTCCAGATCAGAAGCTTTCCTTGAAAGAGTTGCGCGGGAAGCCGGTGATTCTGGCGTTTTATCCGGCGGACTGGAGTCCCGTTTGCGGCGACCAGATGGCGCTTTACAACGAAGTGCTTTCGGAATTTCACAAATTTGGCGCCGAGTTGCTGGGGATTTCGGTGGACGGTGTCTGGTGCCATGACGCGTTTGCAAAAGATCGCCATTTACATTTTCCCTTGCTGGCCGATTTTGAGCCGAAAGGCGCGGTCGCCAAAACGTACGGCGCTTACCGGGCGGAAGACGGTGTTTGCGAACGCGCCTTGTTCGTGATCGATAAGAATGGAACGATTGCGTGGAGCTATTGCTCGCCGGTGGCTGTCAACCCGGGAGCCGATGGAATCCTGGAAGCGCTGGAAAACCTGCCCAAGTAGAAATCGTAGAGGAGACCAAACGATGAGCATGAAAGTTCCCGTCAATGACCAGGACCACGTCCAGGGAACCGCTGATGCGAAATGCACTCTGGTGGAATATGGTGATTACGAGTGTCCCCACTGCGGGCACGCCTATCCCATCGTGAAGCGCGTGCAAAAACATTTTGGAAAGAAGCTGCGCTTCGTCTTCCGCAATTTTCCTCTTGCGGAAATGCACCCGAACGCCGAATCCGCCGCCGAAACCGCGGAGTTCGCCGGGGCTCACAAGAAATTCTGGGAGATGCACGACGCACTGTTCGTCAATCAGGAACAGTTAGGCGGCCCGTTATACTTGCGGCTTGCGCAGGAACTCGGACTGTCTCCCCAGGCATTGCGCGAAGCTGTGGAAAAGCGCGAGTTTCTCTCCCGCGTAAAAAACGATTTCACCGGCGGCGTGCGCAGCGGCGTCAACGGCACGCCAACCTTCTTCATCAACGGCAAGCGCCACGACGCTTCCTTCGAGTATGCGGATCTGGTCGAGGCCATCGACGCGGCACTCGAGTCGGAATAGCTACTTCCAATCGCTAGGTTGACCTGCGTCCCCTTTCCTTTTGTGTGTGCCACCGCAATCGGAACGATCCAATCCGGGGATGTTGTTCTGGTGGGGAAATAAGGCAAGAAAGAAACGGTACAGCTTTGTGGCAGTTGCACTTTCGCTCGAGTATTAGATGCTGTAATTCACGGCGCGCAGGCGGTTTTTGTAGGCATCGCGGGCTTTGGTGGCGGCCGCTTGCGCATCTTGCTCCTTGAAGTGCGCGTCATCCCAGTGTTCCATCGCGGTCATCGAGTGATCGGGAGTCGCCAGCGCTTCTTCTGCGCGAATGGTGTTTACCCATTCGTCGACGGCTTTCTGGTAGGCAAGCCGCAATTGGTCGAGGTCCGTTTTGCTCATCCTGTGTGCACACTAATTTCAGGTCGCGGCGGGGTCAACGGGTCTGGGTGCATTTTAACTGTAAATTCACAGATTCAGAGGCTTCCTAGGGGGTCGGCCCTGTCGCCGAACGGCAAAATCTGCCCCGCCAGACTAAAGTCCAAGATTCAAGCAGTCGCGGCCGTCTCGCTGTCGCGGATGTGGAAGTCCTGACATCGATATTTCCGGACCGTACGAAATCGGGAGTTTCGGCGAAAATAGGAAAAGCGTTCCCGTGCACTCGAGGAGTTGTCCAAAATCGCAAGCTCCGTGGCCAGTTAAGCTGCGGGAGGGGAGAAACGCAGTGGCCAAATACCAGCACCAGCGCAAATCCCACCACGTGAAACAGCACCACCGACTACCTGTTCGTCTGGCCAGTATCCACGCAGGCACGCATCCCCCGCCGTGCGCTTGCGCCTCTTACAATGGAAACATGCGGAAACTCCTCCTGCTTCCAGGCGTGTGTGCTCTCCTGCTTCTGGGTTGCCAAAAGCACACGCAGACCGATTACAACGCGCTGGACCGGTCGGGCATGTGGTCTTCCACGCTGGATGAAGTGAAGGCCATGAAGCCCAGCGACATGGAAGTGGCACAGCTCACGAAACTGAAGCATGCTGCCGCCTCCGACGATCTTTGCCTGGCACTGGTGAAAGCGGCGCACGCGCACAATCACGAATTCACCAGCGCCGATTCCGCCATCGACCTGTCTCGCGCCGGTTACTCCGATGCGCAAATCCTGGAGATGGCGCAATCGGATCAAATCGAGATTCTCAGCGGTGAAGCCGTCACGTTGAAACTTATCGGCCTTTCCAACGCCACCGTGCAAGACATCGTTCACCGCCGTATCCAGGGATTGCCCACCCTCACCAGCGAACAGATCGGCCGGCTCAAAAACACCGGTATGTCTGAACGGCAAATCCTCGAAATCGTCAATCAAGGTCTTGCCGATCAGCAGGCAGAGACGCTGATCGCCCAGCGCGAAGCCGTGCGCGACCACGCCAATACAGGTTTTGTCCGCGTACGCGGGCGCAAATCGCACTGAAGCTCCCTTCACTCCTGTTCATCTGGTATCCTTCTGTTCCGCAACGGAGGAGCTTCCTTCATGAAAGATGTCATTCTTACTACCCGTGCTCCGAAGCCTATCGGTCCCTATTCCCAGGCGATTAAGTCCAATGGTTTCCTCTTTGTCTCTGGTCAAGTAGCGCTCGATCCGCAGACGGGAGAGTTTGTCGGCGCGGATGTCCGCCAGCAAACCGAACGAGTGCTGGAAAATCTGCAGGGCATACTGGATGCCGCTGGCGCTTCCTTCCATCATGTGGTGAAGACCACCGTCTTCCTGAAAGACATGAACGATTTCGCGGCGATGAATGAAGTCTACGCTCGGTATTTCGCCGCCGCGCCTCCCGCCCGTTCCACGGTAGAAGCCGCGCGCCTGCCGAAGGACGCCTTGGTGGAGATCGAACTCATCGCTTCGCTCTAACAATCGCCACGCAAAAAAAGAAAATGGCCATCGCACTCGCGATGGCCATCGATTTTTTCAGATGGAATAATGCTTACGGGCGATCGGGGCTCTCGAGCGCCTTGTAAATCGCCACTCCCGTTCCCGCCGCGGTCAATACCGTGACCACGATCAGAAAACGGCTACGTCCTGCGTGCAGCGGCCCACCGCCTCCGCCCTTGGGGCCCTGGCCAGCGCCTGCGCCCGCTGGGTCCTGTGCATCGGGATCAAGCAGCACGCGGTACGATTCGCCTTCTTTTACCACTTCCGTCTGGTCTTCGACCGTGACCGTCAATCCGCCGCGCCGCGCCGTAACCAAAAGTTCTTTTTCATTTAGGAACGTCACTTGTCCGATTGTAGGAGCGTCAGTTTGAGGGCGAATCGCCGCCGTCGAAGCATACAGCGTGAATGCGTGAGCATTGCCTGTCGAGAAAGTCGCCGTGCCCAGCATCAATTTCGCAGAGGGCACGCCTTCGCTGCTTTCCAGAACTGCAGCTGAAGAACTCAGAAGCAGGAAACGGGCCGCGCCGGCGCGCAATTGCACGCTTCCCTGGTCGCCAGTGCGAAGTACGTCGCCGCCATACACCGTGGTTCCCACGTCGGCATTAGCTTCGCCGACGCGCGCGCGATCGGCGGCAATCACTGTGCCCAGTGGCGCGACATTCGGCGTCGCTGCGCCCCAAACTGGCACAGCCACCAAACTCAAAGCCAATACGGCTGCACTCACTGCGCGCAGACGTTGCATAAGCGCCTCCCGGGCGGAACGGAAGAAGCATACTTCGTCCGGCAGTTTGTCGTCAATCGGTAAACAAGCGGATACAGCCTCTCCCCTGTGCCATGCCACTGCTCCCCTCTGCTGCTGGCGGAACCGCCACTTCGCTGTTAGAATCCATTCACTGTATGGCCGACTGGAAACAGATTACCGCACGCATTCGCCGCGCACGCACGAGCAAAGATCCCGCAGGACAACTAACGAATCTCTTTTCTAAGACGCGCGATGCCATGGTGGCGTTCGAACTGGCGCGTTACTTTGAGACCAGCGGCAATCCTGCCGATGCGGGAAGATGGTATTTGACAGCGGCGGAACGTTTTCGTCGTGCCGATTGGAAAACGAAAGCGCAAGAGAGCGCGACACGTTTGGGCGCCACCGAACCCGCGGAGATTCCCGAACCAGTAAGAAGCGCCAAGTCCGAGGAGTCTGGTCCCGCCGAGAAAATAGAAGGACCGCCTTCGACCGAATCCGAAGTAGCCGAACCGGCTCAAGCCTCAACACAAGCGGAACGTCCTTCCGGGCCGGCCGCTGACCCCAATCGGCACAGGCGCGGTCGCCGTGGCGGCAGAGACTCACGTCCATCACGCCGTGAACGCGAACCTCAGCGCGCTACAGCGAGGGACGTTGCGCCACCTTTGGCCTCTTCCCGTCGCTCGATGCCCGCCGAACCTGTGCCCGAGGCTCCGGAAACAGCTTCGATCGAAGCGGTTTCGGAAGCGCCGGCTTCTGTTCCCAGCCTTCGCGGCAGGTATGGGGATCCGGGTCTCGCTTCGCGCCTGACGCAATTGGAAATGAACTTTCGGCGCTTGCTCGGATCCACACCAACTTCTCTCGATGCCGCGGACAAAGCACCGGCGGGTCCCGGAGTATGGGTGCTTACGGACTCCGATCTCACAACGTACTACTACGTGGAGCCGTGCCAGACTTTGCGCGTTGCTATCCCCAATTTGCTTCGCGGCGGCTCGACCCGCAAAGGGGAAAACATCAGGCCTAGGCTGGCGGAACACTTGGGAATTCCGGAAAGTCGCGTGGCGAAGTATCTCGGCGATCATTGTGTGGTGCGCTGGCTGCAAATGGATGAGGATGCCGCGCATTTCGCGCATTTCCTGATAGCAGTGCTGCGGCCCGCCTTGAACGAATAAGAAAAGTTACAAGTGCACGGATCTTCCGAACCCGTTCGTAAGAGTAACCCCCTTTTGCTTCTTCAACTTAGCTCCATTTAGTGGCTCTCCGCGCCGTTCAACCGCCATTTTTTACCGTTCGCCGTTTCCTTCTGGCCAATCCTCTGTTGCCGCCCCAAACTATGCAAGTCCAATGGTTTAGGGGCTCGCCTCGCCGCGTGCTACCCTGAAGTTCAGCCTTGGGGGCTGATCTAGGACAGTTGCAGTTCGGTTCTTGGCGTCTTGGGGTTCCAGTAAGTTTATTCGCTCTTCGAAAGAGAGGCAGCCGCAGTATGCCTAATTCTATCTCTACGCAACTCTTCCGGTCTATGGACTGGGTAGTCTGTAAGACGGCACGAATCACCTTTGACACCATTCAGTATTTCAATAAACGCAATCCTAATCCGTCTACCACGCCGCAGTGGTCCGACAAGCCGCTGCTGAAATCCTGGGAGAAGTCCAAGCCAACGCTCGGTTTCCCGCGCCAGACAGACTCGCTCTGCCCAGCCTGCGTTCAGGAAGCGCGCAAATCCATTATCGATGGCGATAAGGACTGGCGCGACCTGATGCATGAAAAGGTTGGCGAAATTAAGGCCCAGATCGTTGAACGCGACGGCCAGGTCTGGATGGTCAAGGACTGCCCCCAGCACGGCCACTATGAAGATCTGATGGCGGTTGACTCCACTTTCTTGAAGTGGATTGAAAGCCAGTTCCCAGGCCGCGATATCCCGGCGCACAACGACGAAGGCCTGCACAAACATGGCTCTTCGAACGTTCGCTATGGCCGCGGCTCCGTGCTCACCGTCGACCTCACCAACCGTTGCAACATGATGTGCGATCCCTGCTTCATGGACGCCAACCAGGTCGGTTACGTCCACGAATTGTCTTGGGAAGAAATTCAGGAAATTCTCGACAACGCCGTGAAAATCAAGCCGCGCCGCCAGATGTCCGTGCAGTTCAGCGGTGGCGAGCCGACCATGAGCCCGTATTTCTTCGACGCCATCCGCTATGCCCGCAAGGTTGGCTACAACTCGGTTCAGGCGGCCACCAACGGGATCGAGTTTGCCAAGAGCAAGGAATTCGCGAAGAAGGCCTTCGAGTCCGGTCTCCGCTACGCCTACCTGCAGTTCGACGGCATCGGCAACGATGCGAACAGCCACCGCCAGATCGGCAACCTGTTCGACGTCAAGCTCCGCGCCATCGAAAACATGCACGAAGCGGGCATTGAAATCGTGCTGGTGGTGACCATCGTCAACAACGTGAACAACGACCAGGTTGGCTCGGTCGTGAAGTTCGCGATGGAAAACCCGAAGAAAATCGCGTTCATCAGCTTCCAGCCGGTTTCCTTCACTGGCCGCGACGAAGATATCACTCCTGAGCGCCGTTTGCGCCAGCGCTACACCCTGTCGCACCTTGCCAAGGACGTCAGCCAGCAGGTCGGCAAGATCGAACCCACGCGTGACTGGTTCCCTATCTCTTTCATCAGCACCTTTGCCGGCTTCGCCGATATGGTCAAGGGCAACGAATCCCAGTGGGGTTCGCTCTCCTGCGGCTGCCACCCGAATTGCGGCGTGGGCACGGCAATTATGATCAACAAGGAAACCAAGGAATGGGCTCCAGTGCCGCGTTTCCTGGACGCTCAGGGTCTGACCCGCGACGTTACCGCGATTACCGACGCCGCCCGTGGCAAGGCCTTCTCTAACTTCATGATGGCCATGGCGCTCTTGAAGGCCTACCGGCCGTTCGAAGGGCCGAAGGGTTTGAAGCTCTGGGACCTGTTCAAGAAATTTGACAAGACCTGGGCGCTCACCAAGGGCGCGACCTCTAAGTACGGCCGCACCTCTCCGGAACGCACCTACGAAGACGCCATGAAGCGCCGCGCGCAGGATCCCTGGAACTTCCTCTTCATCGCCGGCATGTGGTTTCAGGATCTATTCAACTACGATTTCCGTCGCACCGAAATGTGCATCATTCCCTACGGCACCCAGCAGGGCGAAATCAGCTTCTGCGCGTACAACACGGGAATCGGCTGGCGCAACATTATCGAAAACATGCACAAGAACGCGACTGTTGCCGAGTGGTACAAGAAGAATGGCAAGCACGAAATCTACGCCAAGGGCAAGAGCGTCAGCCTGCAGTCCTACGAGCACTCCCTCGTGATCGACGCGGAAGACGCCGCTCGCGTGCGCCACATCGAGCACGACATCCCGGTAACTGCGGCCGAAGAAAACCGCATCCGCCGCAAGAAGGCTCTCGAAGAGCAGGCCAAAGTTCGAGCAATCTACGAAGAACTGGTCCTCAAGAAGCCCCAGCCGACGGTTGTCCAGATCGGCACCGTCAGCGACATCGCCAAAGCCGTTCCAGCGAACTTCGCGAATGTCGGCAAGCCAGTCACCATCGCGCCGGCCAACGGCAATGGCAACGGCCACTCCAACGGCAACGGCACGGCAACTCCCAAGTCCAAGGAAGCCGCCGCCGAAGCCGTAGCCGGCGACTAACGCCCATGTAGCGCTGGCTTTTATGCCAGCGCCGTCAAACCTAAACCGTACCCGCGGCCCCGATTCCTTATCGGGGCCGTTTTTCTTGGTGCGCGTCGCACAATTTGTCCATCTCCCGAGGCGGGCTTAAACTTCAGGATTGTCTAGAGTCGCAGTTCGGGTACACGAATCCGAGGATATCGAAACTCGGGAGTAGACCTTCACGGTTGTTTTGAGCCGCTGGCATAGGCGGAGACTGTGCGAGGAAATGGCCGCACGTCTCGCCACGCAGAGCCTTCGAGGGGAACTACTGGCTACCAGGTCGCCGTGCGGTTGCTTCCTGGTCTGATTACTTACGGCCGCACCCTGGCGAAGCCCGAAGCCTCTTGAGGTGCTTCGCGCGCTCTTGAGGGCGGGCTTCGAAGTTAATCACCAAACGGGTAGCTATGTTCAATGGAGACACCCTCGTAAACCACATCTCCGAATTACCGTACCTCGCCACGACCGCTTTGACCTGCCGCCTTCCGTTTTGAAGAGTATCCTGAGACAAGCCGAAATGACTCTCGAAGAATTCCTGGACGTTCTTTGATCAAGCCCGCCAAGCTAGGAGCCACTGGAGAGTATGCGTCACGGAGGGGCCTCTCCCAGCCGTTTGCGATATTCTTCCTACATGTCCGATACATGCAAACTGCAAAATCGCGTTGCGCTGGTCACAGGCGCCAGTCGCGGGATCGGAAAAGCAATCGCCCTAGCCCTGGCTGGCGAAGGCACAAACGTTGCGGTGAATTACCACAAACAGCAACCGGCGGCGGAAGAAGTATGCGTGCAGATACGCAAACTTGGCCGCCGAGCCATCTTCGTGCGCGCAGACGTTTCGGTGACCGCCGAAGTGGATGCCTTGGTCGGCACAGTAGAACGCGATCTAGGCCCAATCGAAATCCTCGTCAACAATGCGGGCATTACCCGAATAAAACCGTTCGGCGAACTTAACGAGTCCGACTGGGACGAAATTATCCGCGTGAACCTCAAATCCGCCTTCCTGGTCACCCAGCGCGTCCTCCCCAACATGCGTGCGCGCCGCTGGGGACGCATCATCAATCTATCCTCCGTGGCCGCGCAGACCGGCGGCGTCATCGGCCCTCATTACGCTGCCTCCAAAGCCGGGCTGATCGGCCTCACGCATTCCTACGCCTCTCTCCTCGCCAAAGAAGGCATCACCGTAAACGCCATTGCTCCGGCCCTCATAGCAACCGACATGGTCACCTCGAATCCCAACGCTTCTGCGGAGCGCCTTCCCGTAGGCTTTTTCGGCTCACCCGAGGAAATTGGCCGCGCGGCCGTTCTCCTCGCTGAAAGCGACTTCATCACTGGCCAGACCATCAGCGTCAACGGCGGCTGGTACATGACCTGACGCTCTTACGGTATAATTAGTCTTCGCGCTAATCGCCCGAATTGGCGCATCTTTGGAGAGACTTCCCACATGCCGATTTACGAATACATCTGTGATAGTTGCAATGAGCGCTTCGAGAAAATCGTGATCAACAAGCAGCAGGAAATCACTTGCCCCAAGTGCTCCGGCAAGAAAGCCACAATCCAGCTTTCCGTGTTCGCCACGGCCGGCTCCGGCTCTTCCAGTTCGTCCGGCGGCTTCTCCGGCGGCGGAGGCGGCTGCTGCGGCGGTGGCTGCTCTTGCCACTGATCTTTTAAGCGCCGCAGCTTGTCCTCGGCCCGGCTGCCTGCTGGCATTTGCAATGACTGCCCCGGTCAAACGCAACCCACGACAGTGTCTGGCCCCTTTCTACCTTTGCCGTTTCTTGATCGTCCTGCTTTTCCTAACAACCACAGTTCGCGGCCAAATCAGCGCGCCTCTACAGGGCGCAGTCACGTCACACGACGGCCAGCCCCTGGCTGGAGTCTGGGTTTACGGAGGCCAGTCCCCCGCGCTCCTGCAGCGCCAACAAACCAAGACCGACGAGAATGGCCACTTCTTCCTCAGATATCCCGGTGCGGTTGTGCACTTTTCGAAGGAAAAGTTCCAACCTTCTTCGCTCATCCTCACGCCCGGAACCTCCAATGTATACGTCACGCTCGAAGCTGCCACCGGCGATCTGGTTGTGCGCGCCTGCGGAAAGCCCGGCCCCCACCTCAAACGCATCGGAGGCAGGTTCGGCATTTATTTCGACGTTCCTACGAACGTGGCCAAACTAACGGGAGGCGGCCCCGGAGTCGATGCAATCGCGTACAACATCAAGCCGAAAAAAGGATCCGGAGAACTGACGCTGGTGTTTGGCCAGTTTCCAATCAACAGGGATCCGGCCGACGAAATGTTCCTCAATTCCGTGCAATTTCAGCAGCGAAATGTAGTTGACGCCAATGGGGAAGTAATTGGTCTGGACAGTTTCGGAAAGCTGGCTAGCGGCGAACTCTGGCGCCACACCTACATTCTTGCGCAAGGCGGTCTCTATCAATCGCCGGCCGCGGCCACACCATTATTCGACATGGTCCTCAATTCCGCCTGCCAAATCCCCATAACGGTGCAATGATCGCGCAAGCGAAAAGAAACAGGCCGGCGTGCGCAGGTTGCTGAATCGCGATAAACTCTCCGTCGTTTACCTAGGAACGTAAACATGTCTATCACCAGCCCCGAACAACTCGAAAAATTAAAAGCGTGCGGCAAAATCGTCGCCAAAGCGCTGCGAGCCATGGTTGCTGCCGTCCGCCCCGGTCTGACCACCGCCGAATTGGCCGTGATTGGCTCGAAAGTTCTTACCGAAAATGGCGCGCGCTCCTCGCCTCCCATTGTTTATGGATTTCCCGGCGACGTGTGCATTAGCGTGAATGACGAAGTCGTCCACGGAATTCCCGGCGGCCGAGTGCTGCAACCCGGTGATCTCGTGAAGCTGGACCTGACCGCGGAAAAGGACGGCTACCACACCGATTCCGCAATCACTGTTCAGGTCGCGCCCGCCACGCATGCAGCGAGTGAGCTTGCTCATTGCGCCGAGCGCGCCTTCCGCCAATCGCTGGCCGCCGCGCGTGCCGGCAATTCCATCCGCGAAATTGGCAGAGCAGTGGAGCGGGAGGTGCGCCGCCGCGGTTTCCATGTGATTCGCGAACTCGGCGGCCACGGTATTGGTCGCACGATCCATGAAGAACCTTCCGTGCCCAATTTTCCCGATCCGTTCACACGCGCGCGCCTCACCGAAGGGCTTGTGCTCACCATCGAGCCGATCATTGCCGCGGGCACAAGCCGCATCTCACTCGATGCGGATCGCTGGACGCTGCGCACCACCGACGGCTCGCTCGCCGCGCACTACGAACACACGCTGGTGATCACGCGTGAAGATCCGATCCTTTTAACCGCCGTCTAACACACGCCACCGCCCCTCGCTCCGTTTTGATTTCTTCGCGATTGTCGCGTTAAATGGCGGTATGCGCGTCTTCGGGGTTCTTCTGTTCGCCGTTCTGCTCTCGCTGCCCGCGCTTAGATTTCAACAAACCTCGCAACCGATCGTAATCTCCACCCATGAAGCCCGCTTCGATGCCGAAGGCCGCTTGCTGCCGTGGATCGCATGGAACACGGCGTTCGATCGGGAGATGCGTTTCTACCAGCAGTGTCCCGTCGACCACGGATATCCGCGCTTCGTCTCCGTCACTTTTCTGGATGGCAATTGGGAGCCGCAGCCGGACCGCAAGGACACCATTCCCGCAACTCAAAACGGCATGGGAATTCTTTCGTATCTGAAATTTTACGAACTCCGCGGCAAAAGTGACCCGGCTTACCTGAACACAGCCCGCGCGATGGGCGACTATCTCATAAAGGAAGCGCTCACTCCGGATGCTGGAAAATATCCGAGGTTTTCCCGTTCCACCGGCACACGCGGAAAATTTCCCCAGCCTCCCGGCTGCGGTACGCAAGCCGATCACCCCTACGAAATCGAGCCAGACAAAGGCGGCATCGCGGGGTACGCCTTGCTGCGCCTCTATGAAGCCACCGGCGAACGAAAATATATGGATCAGGCGCTGCACAACGCGCGCGTGCTGGCCGCAACTCAAACAACCGCCGATGCCGCGCATTCCCCGTGGCCGTTTCGCGCCGACTATCGCACTGGCGAATCTCGCGGTCCAATCTCCGGGAACATGACTTACATCCTGCGCCTCTACGACGCGCTGCTCGAGCATCGCTACACGGAATTTGCCGTCCCGCGCGATGCTCTCTGGCTTTGGATCAAGAGTTACCAGATTCCCAGCGCCGCTTCCGACGGTGCTCTCTTCGCGCAATTCTTCGAAGATCACGACACTCCCACCAATCGCACCGCATGGGCCCCGCTGAATCTTGCGCGCTACTTGCTGGAGAAAAGGGAAGAGCTCGATCCCGCATGGCAGGCGGATTCCGCGACGCTAATCGAATTCGTGCGTAAGAATTTCACTCACCGCGAATTTGGCGTCACCGTGTGCCACGAGCAGGATGAAGATAAAGACGCCTGGGGCGGCGTGAATTCCACCTACGGTGCCGTCCTGGCCCTGTACGCGAAGGCGGCCCATTCGGAAGCCCTCGCCAGCGAAGCCCGGCAAGCGCTGAATTTCACGCTCTATTCCATCGACGACCAGGGCCGTCCGCGCGATCTCTTCAAAAGTCCGCAACCCGGTGGCTGGCAGGAAGACGCCCACACCGACGTAGTTCACAATTACGTCGACGCCCTTCGCGCTTACCCGGAGTGGGGCGCCGCAAACTGAGCCAACTCTTGTGCAACTGAAAACAAAATCCGGGCTCGCGCTGGTAGCCTTGGGCATCGCAATCCTTGGCGCTTGGAACGCATGGACCAAATCGCGCAGGCTCGTGCCCGTAGACCTGCCCGTGCCCCTGGCTGCAGCCCAACCCATCACCTCCAACTTCAAGCTCAACTTCGATGCTTTGTACCTCATCGAAATCGAAGCGCAGAAAACCATTCCGCTCGAGACGCTCCACTGCATGATGGGAGTTGAAGGCGACCGCGAGCGGTGCAAGGATGCGCCTCTGGCAATTACGGGAACGTGGATTCTCTTCCGCGACGGGCAAGAGTGCTGCCGCGGCACTTCCTCCCGACCCCACAGCGCCACAGCCCGGACAGACGGCGTAGCCCGCGTGATCGGCGAATTCCAGGGCAAAGCCGGCGAAGCTTATCAACTGCAGGTCACGCTGACCGCCGATGCCTCCGCACTCGCAGCCGCGCACCCTCGCCTGAAAGTAGCCGTCGCCAGCATTGCCTACACCGATCTGCAATCTGCCGGCGTGCTGGCGTTTTCCATGTCCTTCATCTGCCTGCTTTTTGGAGTAATCCTGCTGGCGATTGCGTTTTACGCCTATCGCCGCCGATCGCGTGATGCAGGTCACACTACGAAGTGACTCGCCTCACAGCCACCCGCCCTTGTCCATCACAAACTGCGCTCGCACGTTACGTGCTTCTTCCTCGCGCTCTCACCCATCCGGGACGTGCTCTCGATCGGTCTTTAGCCGGAGTATCGGGGCGACCCTCAGGGGAATTGCGCCCTGGCACGACACCCGGCAGCAGAGAGGATTAGTGCCATGGCTAAACCACAGTTGGAATCGGAAGAAAGAATGGAACTCGTCGCGTGCCTGGAAGCGCTGCTCGGCTGCGTGAAGTCCCTACATGCGAGTGCTGGCGACGTCATGGCGGAAGTGGCGGCGATGCGCACTGCGGTGCTCGAAACTCCGGGCGACGTCGCCTTGTATCAGACCAACCTGAAACTGGCGGCGGCTGCCACCACGCCGATGGTTCAGGAAGCGATGCGCGCGTATGACGATATTATCGCGGAATTTGCCGGCTCTCAGCGCTACAAGAACTGAGCCGTTGCTGCATCGAAAAGTTTCCGCCCATGGGGCTTACTTCCTGTCACCTCTTGGTGAGCCCCGTCCACCGTTTTAGGACGCTCTTCAGCGCGCGTAGTTCTTCAGGTACCCCGGAACCGGCGGATCGTTCTTCCGCTGTGCGTCCGGTATAGGTGCCTTCACGGTAGTTTCCAGCGGCAGCACTCCCGCCCAAACCGGCAGCGTGTAATCGGCCTCGTCATCCACAGGTCCGCCGCTGCGCACTTTGGCGCTAACCTCTTCCAGAGGCAGCGCAAGCACGGTCGTAGCCTTCAATTCCTGTTCGGTGGGCTGGCGCACATCGTCCCAGCGGCCCTTCATCACGTGGTCGGTGAAAATTCGCAACGCTTCCATTTTCTCCGTGGGATCTTCCACCAGTCGCGCCGTGCCCAGGATCACCACGGAACGGTAATTCACAGAGTGATGAAACGCCGAGCGCGCCAGAACCAGCCCATCAACATGGGTCACGGTCACGCACACGGGCACTCCCGCACTCAGCGTCTTCAACATGCGGCTTGCGGCGCTGCCATGCAGATAAAGCGTGTCCCCGCTCCGGCCGTAGTTTGTCGGGATCACGTACGGCTGTGCGTCCACGGAAAAGCCGACATGGCACACAAATGCCGTGTCCAGGATCTGGTATACCGTCTCGCGGTCGTAATTCCCGCGCTTGGGCAGGCGCTTCACTTGGGTGCGAGGGGTAGGTTGGAATTCGGCCATGCTGCAATTTTAGCTCGAAGGAGCCGCCGCGCCAGAGCCAACTTGGCCGCTTGGTGCTGATTTGCGCTTTTGGGCAGCAAGCCACGCGAAGAGGTCGGGCTCGGCAAAAGCCTTGTTCCAGACCGCATTACCGGTCTTGCGATATTCCGTATAACGAAGATTCGCGTGCAGCTTCTTTAATTGCGCCATCATGGAGCGTACCATCGTCACAGGCACGGAATCGTCTTCGTCCCCCTGAAATACCCACAGGGGCACGTCGACAATGGCCGGGACATCGGAGAACGTGTCATACGCGGACATGATGATCGCCGCGGCCCATGTCCCACGATAATTCTGCAACAGAGACCACACGCCGAGCCCGCCCATGGATTGCCCCGCCACGTACACGCGATCCAGATCGATGGAATAACTTTTTTCCACTTTTGCCAGCGCTTCCATGGTCATCAGCAACCATTGGCTGGGCTGGTTAAATTCCGGCTCAGACCAGTTTTGCCCGGTTGGGCACTGCGGGATCATCACAAACATCGCCACCTTCAATTGCACATTGTCGGTGATCCAGAAATGCGTGCCCAGCTGATCCGTCTTGGTCAATTGCTTCACGTTGTCGGAGCCTCGTCCGTCGGTCCCATGCAACCACAGAAGCAGTGGATATTTGCGGCCCGCGTCGTAATCCAGGGGAACGAATAGGCGATAAGGCAATTGTGCGTTGCCTTTGCCAACGTAAACGTTCTTGCGAAACTCGATGTCGTCTTTCGAAACCTCCCCTGCCGCGGCAATTCCTTGTGCCAAGAACGGCAATAACAGCAATAACAGCAAAGTCCACCAGCCGTGCCGCAACAAAGGCATCCTTCCACTACTTCTGTTCATGCTGCTCCTTGTCGGCCGCCGCTGCTGCCGTTGCCATGCCGCGCACCACGCGGAAGCCGGTGTATTCCGCCGCAGGCGTACACGTGGAACGCGCGTCAGCGGGGCAATCCGCGCTGCCGCCCATTGGCTTGCCTTTTCCATCCGGCGTCAGGACCCACTCGGCGACATTGCCGCCCATATCAAACAGCAAATCTTCGTTCTCCTGCCCCTGCCCACCAAAACTTCCCACCGGCTTCAGCAATGACGCAGGCCCGGGAAGTTCCTTCAACGCCTCGCGCAACCGCATCGTGTCATCCGGATTCGGCGCGTAACCAGCCCAATAATCCAGCGTGTTTTCGCCGTCCTTCTTGGCGTATTTTCCGGCCAGTTCGTTCTCGTTCGGTACGCGCCAGGATTGCCCGGTGAGCTTGCTCAGCCATTCCGCATAAGCCTTGGCTTGCTCAACGGTCACGCCATTTGCGGGATAGTTTTCCGCGCCGCGCTCCACTTTGTAATTCTTGTCGAACGCAGAAAATTGCGCGCGTGTCACTTCGAACCGGGCAATCTCCAGTTCGCCGCGTTTCACCACCTCCGGAATCAGCACGGCTTTCCCCTTGATCGTGAAAGTCGCGCCATAAAGGTCGCCCATGCGCTCCGCTCGTCTGGCGCGTAGCGCGGTGTCCAGCGGAGAGCCCTCCTTGACAGCTTCATTTTCTGGCGGCGCTGTCTTGAATAAATATTTGTCGAACCATGCCATTTCTTCTTCGATTTTGCGCATCTGGTGCGTTAGCTTGCGTGGGCCGTGCGGCTCGCCCGGAAACACCACAAATTTCACCGGCACCTTGCCGTAATACTGCAGCGCGCGGAAGTAGGACCAGCTTTGCGAGGGCGGCACGTTGAGGTCCGCCGTGCCGTGGAAAATAAGTACCGGCGCCTGCACCTTATCCATCTTGAAGAACGGACTTTTGCGAATGTACAGCTGCGGATCCTGCATCGGCGATTTGCCAAAATAATAGGAGTCGAACGAATCGCCGAACATCACGTTGCCCCAATCGCTGATCCACTCCACATCGCCCGCTCCGACACTCGCCACCTTGTAGCGCGAGGGGTATGTCGTGATCAGGCTGGTGGAAAGAATCGACCCGTTCGACCATCCCATCGTCGCCACTTCGTCCGGATCGACCAGTCCTTTCTGGATCAAATAATCTACGCCATCGTTGATGTCCGGCGTTTCCAGGTCGTAATAATTTCCGCAGCAGATCGATTCCACCCATTTCAAACCGTAATTGCTGCTTCCGTGATAATTCGGGCTCAGGATAAACGCGCCGCGCTGCGTCAGCAGTTGATAGGGATAAGCCCATCGGTCGCTCCACGCGTCCACATCCGCGCCCGCCGGCCCGCCGTGGATGGCCGTGATCACCGGATATTTCTTCGTGGGGTCGTAATTGTCTGGATAACGGAGCAATCCTTCGACTTCTTCTCCATTCGAACCCTTCCAGCGAATCACTTCGGACCTGGAAAATTCCCGGGACTTGATTAGGTTTTCGTTCAGCTTGGTCAGTTGATGGGCGGATGCGAGGTTGTTGCTGTCCCACTGCGCGCGAAAAAGCTGCGGCATGCGGCTGGCCGTCGAGGATTGGTACACAATAGTTTTCCCATCTTCGCTGACGTCGAAAAACTGTATATTCTTCGCGTTTTCTCCTTGCAGCGTGACCCGCTTCCAGTACCAGCTGTCGCCAGACTGCTCACGCGTGTAATGGGCCACATCGAAATGCGCGCCCGCCGCCAGCAAGGTCACGAATCCGTCGTTTGTGGCGTGCAGATCGCGCCCTGCGCCGTTTTCCCAGTCGAGCACGACCGGAACGCTTTTACCGCCGCGCAAATCATAAAAATAAACAAGCTGAATTGTGGCCGTCAGGAATTTTGCATCGTTGGAAAATGGAGCCGTCGCGTAGAACCCCGAATTATCCGGCGCCCACGCCAGAAGATTCGGATAAACCCGGCCTTCGGGAAAGATTTGTTTTTCCGTGCCATCGGAAAGGTTGTGGAGCATTGTGACGGGCGGCACCTTCTGGTCAAACTCGTAATGCAGGCTGCGTGCGTGAACCGCCGCCGCGTATTTCCCATCCTTGGACACGCTCCACTGTTCGATCCAATCGGTGTTTATGGTCAGCCGCGTGATTTTTTTGTCCTTCACCGTTATTTTGTACAAGCGCACCGGAGCCTGGTGGCTGGCGTCATCTACGATTTCTGAATCGTCCTTCTTCTTTTTCTGCGCTTGCTCGTAGGCGCTGGGATCTTCCTCGGCGCTGAAAATGAGCGTGTCTTTGTCCAGCCACTGCGCCTGGTGCGGGGCGCGCTCCAGTTCGCTCAGCGCATAAGCCTCTCCGCCATGCGCGTTAATCAGCCAGATTTGTGTCGCTGCGATATCCGGCTTCGCTCCTGGTCGTGGGCGCGAAGTCAAAAAAGCAATCCATTCGCCGTCTGGCGACCATTTGGGCAGTGAAACGCTGTAACTTCCCCGCGTAAGCTGTACGGTGCGATCTTCCGCCAGGCTGGTCAAAAAGAGATTCGACACGCGCTCGTCTTTTTCCTTATCGCCTTCGCCTCTGATCCAGACCACCGATCGCCCATCGGGCGACAGCGAAAAATCATTGATCGTCTCCACATACACGACGTCTTCCGGCTTCCACGGAGAAGTCTCGAGCGAAGACTTGCTTTCATCGGCCGTCAGCAAGGAGCCGGCAATCAGGAAAATCACGCTGGCAACCGCAGGAATCCGGAGTCGTTTGCGAAACACGAAGGTCACCTGTAACGAAATTGGTGGAGCGCCACGGAATCCCCAAAAACCGCGACCGAAAAAGCATAGTACCAATCGAGCGGCAAGGGAAATGGTGTAGTCTGAAACAGCAGCGATCGCGAGGAGAGGAAATGCCGGCCGTGAAATCCCCGTTCAGCCAGGAAACGTTTCGATTCTTCCAGGCGTTAAGCAGAAATAACCACAAAGACTGGATGGACGAAAACCGCGAACGCTACCGCGAGTGCGTCGTGCAGCCCTTCCGGCAATTTCTCGGAGACTTATCCCCAGCCGTCCTGCAGATGGATGGAGACTTTGACGTATGTGGTCGAACCGGCGCCAATTTCTCTCGGATCAATCGCGATATCCGCTTTGCCAAAGACAAAACGCTCTACAAACCCCAAATGTATTTGAAATTTCAGCGCCAGTCGCCGGACGACCGCGAAACAGGCCAGCTCTACGTGGGGCTTTCCAAAAGCGCCGTGACCGCCGGCTTCCGCATTTATTCGGGCGGAACAAGAAGAGAATCGGTCCTGGCGCTGATCGCCCAGCCGCGCGTAATTTCCAATCCCAAATGGATTGCTCAGCAGAAAAAGCGCCTTGGGCGAAATTACGAAAGCTATTGGTACACCACCGTCAAAAGCGAATGGACCAAACACGAAGGCTGGCCCACGCAAGCCGAAGATTGGAAGAAACTGCGCGCCTGGATCGTTCGCAAGAAAATGCAACCCTCCGCCGCAACCCGTTCCGCTTTCCCCAAAGAAATCCTGAAAGTATTCAAAGATCTTTATCCACTCCTGAAATTCACCTGTATCCCTGATTGACCCAATCACAAAAAACACGTCATTCCGAACGGAGTCCGCGAAGTGAGGAATCGCTCTCAGATCGTTCCGTCCCACGCCCCTCTTAGGAAAACGTCCTGTCATCCTGGGAAGCGCCTTTCGCGACGAACGATCTCAACTATAGCGCCACCACCAACCAACGCGAGGGCAGAAACCAACCTCAAGCCCCCGCAACACATCCGCCCATTAACGTTGACGCCCACCCCCTCCTCGCATACGATTCCGCGATGCTTGCGCCAAATTCCCGCGGTCTTAGGGGCTGCTTGTGAAACGAGTCTTGCCAGTATTGATTTGGGTCATTCTCGCAATCGTTGCGGCCACCGCGCTCGCCACCATCGCGCTGCACCGCGGCGAACCCATCAGCGCCACTTGGTTCGTTCTCGCAGCCGTATGTTCCTACCTCGTCTCTTACCGCTTCTATTCCGCCTTCATCGCCGCGAAGTTGCTGGCGTTGGATAACACGCGCGCCACTCCCTCCGAACGCCGCGACGATGGCCGCGATTTTGTCCCCACCAACAAATGGGTTTTGTTTGGGCACCATTTCGCGGCCATTGCCGGACCCGGTCCGCTGGTCGGCCCCACGCTGGCCGCGCAGTTCGGTTATCTGCCGGGCACCTTGTGGCTGATTGCGGGCGCCGCACTCGCCGGTTGCGTGCAGGATTTTGTAATTCTGTTCTGCTCCATCCGTCGCGACGGGAAAACCCTCGGCGAAATGGCTCGCGAAGAAGTAAGCAAGCGCGGCGGCGTGATCGCGCAACTCGCGGTGCTGGCCATCATGATCATTCTGCTGGGTGTCGTGGCTCTCGTGATCGTGAACGCCCTGAAAAGTTCGCCATGGGCCACGTTCACTCTGGCGTGCACCATTCCGATTGCGCTTCTCCTCGGCGTGTATTTGCGTTTCGTCCGGCCCGGCCGCGTGCTCGAGGCATCGTTGATGGGCGTCGCGCTGGTGTTGTTCGCGGTGGTCGCCGGCCAGTGGGTCGCGGATTCCGACACGTGGGCGCACGTCTTCACGCTGAGTGGCCTCGCTCTCACGTTTGCCATTATCGTTTACGGCTTTGCCGCTTCCGCGCTGCCCGTGTGGCTGCTGTTAGCCCCGCGCGATTACCTGAGCGCGTTCATCAAAGCCGGCGCGATCTTCACGCTCGCCGCTGGAATCCTGCTGGTGCGCCCGCATATTCTGATGCCGCCGCTGACCCGCTTCGTCGACGGCAACGGCCCGGTGTTCGCCGGGAAAATCTTCCCGTTCTGCTTCATCACCATTGCCTGCGGTGCAATCAGCGGCTTTCATTCCCTGATTTCCAGCGGCACCACGCCAAAAATGATTCAGCGCGAAACGCATGCTCGCTTCATCGGCTACGGCGCCATGCTGATGGAGTCCTTCGTCGGCGTGATGGCCATGGTCGCGGCGTGCGCCATGCCCCCCGGCATCTATTTCGCGATCAACAGTCCGGCGCAGATCGTCGGCGCGGCACCGGAAACTGCCGCGCAAACCATTTCCAGTTGGGGCTATCCGCTGTCGGCCGCCACGATGAGCAGCCTGGCTCACTCCGTCGGCGAACAAACACTGTGGAACCGAGCGGGCGGAGCGCCTTCGCTAGCCGTCGGCATGGCGCAAATTTTTTCCACCACCATCGGCGGCGAACGCCTGCTCAGCATCTGGTATCACTTCGCCATCATGTTCGAAGCGCTGTTCATCCTGACGGTGCTCGACGCAGGCACGCGCGTGGGAAGATTCATGATTCAGGAATTGTGCGGCCGCATCTGGAAACCGATTGGCCGCCTCAATTGGTATCCCGCCATTCTAATGTCCAGCGCGCTAATCGTCGGCGCTTGGGGCTACTTCCTGTATCAGGGAGTGGTGGACCCGCTGGGCGGAATCAATTCACTGTGGCCCTTGTTTGGTATTTCGAATCAGCTACTCGCGGCCGTGGCGCTCGTGGTCGCCACCACAATTTTGCTCAAGATGGGCCGTCTCAAATGGATCTGGGTAACGCTGCTTCCGATGGCCTGGCTGGTGATCATTACCATGACGGCCAGCTACCAGAAAATTTTCAGCGCCAACCCGCGCATCGGCTTCCTCTCTTTTGCCAATGCACTGGTGGCACAGATTGCGGCGGACAAGATTCCCGTGGCAAAAATCGTGGAAGCGCGCCGCGTGATTTTCAACCAGCGTCTGGATGCGGCCGTCACCGCGGTGCTGGCGGTCATGATCCTGGTCCTGCTGTTGGAAGCCGTCGTGCAATGGCACGCGATTTTGAGCCGCGCCAAACAGCCCGTGCTGCATGAAACTCCCTACGTCGCAACGCAGTGGGCGGAGGGCGACTGATGCGCTTAGCTTGGAGCAGCACAAAACGTCGGTTGGCGCAATTTTGGCAAGGTCTGCGCGAATGGTGTGGCGATTCGGCCTATGAAAAGTATCAGCAACGCGCCACGCGTGAACGTCAACAGCGCGTTCTGTCGCCCGCACAATTTTACGTCGAACAACTCAACAAGAAATATTCCCGCCCCAACCGCTGCTGCTGACCCGTGGCACCGGCGCTCCTGCCTGCGTTCTTGCCCTTTGTGCTTCTTCTCCTTGGCGCAACAAATCCCCGGGAGTAAACTCAATTTAGGGCCGGCCGTGCCGATTGTCACTTCACCGCTGTAGGAAGGGCGGCTGCGCTTATCCTGAGCGTAGCCGTTAAGTCGGGCCGTCTCCCCCAACATCGTAAACTCTTCAAAGAAGCTCGTCGTCATCCGCGGGCGGCTTCAGCTCTGTCACTTTATGGTTCAACTTAATTCCGTGTTTGCGCACGCCGCTCAGGATCGCCCGCCGTATTTCCGCCGGCAGTTGTTCCGGCGCAAGCACGCCCTCCGCATCGCGCGGAAAATATTTCACGAACTGTGCCGCAACATGCGCCGTCCCATAAGCCACCGCGGTGGTGAACAATCCCTGCTGGCGAATCTGGTACAGCGTCGGAAATAACGCGTCGCTACGCATCAGCAGGTACTCGTCTTCCTTCGCTCCGTGATTTACGCCGCGCGCCAGCACGGAAGCGGCAAAGCGCGCATTCTGCAGAATCCCTCGCCGGATCAGCGCGGCGATCTTCCTCGGCGACGACGTCTCTGGAAAACGCTGCCGCTGCAGTCCGCGCGATTTCGAAAGCTTGCCCTGTTTGTGCCAGCGGCGCAGGCGATCGAATTCGTTGCCCCCGATTTTCACGTCGAGTTCCTGCATGGGAATGAACTTGGGCAGCGTGGCCACTTCATCTTGCGCCGCCAGCACCACGTTGGCCGTTCCGATTGGATCAGGGAAGCGGAATTTTTCCAGTTCAGAGAACCGCTTTGCTAGCTTGTATTTCCCGTTCCGGTAAATCCTAGGGTTGGATATGGCTTCGTCGAAAGAAACTTCTGGTGACCATTGCGAAATCGGATCGTCGCTTTCCGTGCTTTCATACAGCCGGATCTGTACGGATTCCACTTCATCGAGAAGATCCGCGGCGCGCTTCACCAGAAGATTGGTCAGCCCGGGAGCCGCCCCGGTGTTGATCAGCGCCACGCGACGCTTGGCTTCGAATTTCTTGGCATAGCGGAATTGTTCGGGCTGAAAAGGGTTGCGCGTCAGGTGCGAGCTGAGATCGAGATAGTGTGAGCGCAAACGCAAAGCCGCGCGCAACACGATTTCGTTAAAGACCGACGCGGAAGCATTGATGATCAGCTGGCAGCCCCGCCCCGCCCGCACGATCCCGCGAAGATTGCGCGCGTTGACTGTGGCCACCGGAATGGTGGACCGTTTTCCCAAAAAGCGGCGCGCCCGATCGGGGTCGCGGTCTCCGCACCACACGTCGTGGCCCTGATGCTCCAGAAGCTGGGCGAGCAGGGAGCCAGTTGCCCCTGCTCCCACAATGAAGATTCGCATGCTGTCAGCAGACTTTATCACAAGAAGAACGGCCAGCAGGAGGCAGGACGTGCGAAGGTTCCAGGGAGTTGCTTGCCTTCGCCTCGCAATTGCGCGCAGCTTTCCAGCGTCGTACACTATCCAAGTAACTCCGATCCCGCCGGCCTACCGGGAGACATCCCAGGGTGGCGGGGCCAGGCGGCGCATCACTGGCCGCCGAGGGTTTGGGTGGAAACGCCCCAGCCTCCCGTGCTTGGAAAGGAGCTTGTTGGACGGAAATGTACGTATTTCCGTCGCCCAGCCCGATTCCATGTGCGAATCGGGTTTTTTTAGGGCCAGCGCTCATGAGCCTCTTCGACAAGTTCGGTCGCCGGATCACCGACCTGCGCATTTCGGTCACTGACCGCTGCAATTTTCGTTGCGTCTATTGCCGCTCCGCCGATCCGGAAAACTATCGCGAACACGACGAAATTCTTTCCTGGCCCGAACTTCAGCGCCTAGCAAAAATTTTCGTTAGCCTAGGAATCCGCAAAGTGCGCCTGACGGGTGGTGAACCGCTGGTACGCGATGGCCTGGAAAAATATATCGCGTATGTGAAAGAACTCGGCGTGCAGGATTTGTCTATGACCACCAACGGCCATCTTCTCGCCGAACGTTGTCAGCCGCTGATCGACGCAGGATTGCACCGTATTAACATCAGCCTGGATTCCCTCGATCCGCTCAAGTTCGAGAAAATCACACGTACCCGTTCCTACTCCTCCGTCATGCGCGGCATCGATATGGCGCAGGCGACCGGCCTTGCTCCTGTAAAAGTGAATGCGGTCCTCGTGCGTGGCTTCAATGAGGACGAAGTCGAGGCATTCGCGGCCTTTGCGCGCGAACGCGGCGTGATCATGCGCTTCATCGAATTTATGCCGCTCGATGCCGATCGCCACTGGTCGCGCGAGTTGATGGTGCCGGCCGCGGAAGTCTACTCGCGCATTCACGCGCAATGGCCGCTGGTGCAAATCCCTAACGATCAGAGCGAGACCGCGCGCAAATATCGCTTTGCGGACGGCGCCCCCGGCGAAATTGGCCTGATTGCACCGGTCACCCAGGCATTTTGCGGGCATTGCTCCCGCATTCGGCTGACCGCCGACGGCAAGCTCCGCACCTGCCTGTTCAGCAAGGAAGATCGCGATTTGCGCGCGCTGCTGCGTGCCAACTCCTCGGACGAACAGGTCGTCACGTGGATCCGCGACGTCGTCAACGAAAAGGAAGAAGGCCACCGCATCAACGAGCCAGGCTTCGTGCCGCCCTCGCGCACCATGGTGTTTATCGGCGGGTAGTGCATGAAAGCTACGGCAGAAAAATCCTTTCGCTGGCATTCCGCAACAAAACCCGCCAGAATTTCATCTAACGGTTGCACCATCCCCGCACCGGCCGGTTACGGTGAGCTCGACTCGCCAGGGAGTTTTCATGGCTGACGACGAAGAAGACCAGGACCAGGACGATTTACCCGAACCGCCGCAACGAATCTTCACGCTGACGGAAGCGGAAAGCACCCGGCGTGAGCTCGAACCGTTTCTCGTCGAAGCCATCGGCGTGCGCAAGCGCCTGAACGTCCTGGAGCAGGATCTGTCCGCCGTTTCCACCCGGATCATGATGATGGGCGGCGTGCTCGTGCCGTACGCCAAGCTCGCCGAAAAGCGCATGGAACACCAAAGCCTGGCCGAGGTGATGAAATCCAACCTGGAAAAAATTCTTGCCACCGGCTGCGTCATTAAGGATCTGGATGTCGGCCTGCTCGATTTCCCCGCCATCATCAACAACGAGGAAGTGTATCTCTGCTGGAAGCTAGGCGAAGACCGCATCCGCTATTACCATCGCCAGGACGAAGGCTATTCTGGCCGAAAACCGCTGGATCCGCGCGACCTGGGGCCCGGCGACCAGGTGCAGTAAATTCACCATTTCATTCCTCCGCCGCAAATTTCGACGAATTTTTCACGCCTGAATCGGGAGCCGGGCACACATGAGCGAAAATCGACTGAAAGATTCGGCCAGCCCGTATCTGCGTTCCGCGGCGCGTCAGCCGATTGACTGGTATGAGTGGGGCGAGGCCGCTTTTACCCGCGCGCAAGGTGAAGACAAGCCGCTGCTGCTGGATATCGGCGCGGTCTGGTGCCACTGGTGCCACGTCATCGATCGCGAGAGCTATGAAGACGTGGAGATCGCGAAAATCATCAACGAGAATTTCATTCCCGTAAAAGTCGATCGCGATGAGCGTCCCGACGTGGACGCGCGCTATCAATCCGCGATCAGCGCCATCAGCGGACAGGGCGGTTGGCCGCTGACCGGTTTCCTCATGCCGGATGGCCGCCCCTTCTATGGCGGCACGTATTTCCCGCCCGTCGACCAGCAAGGCCGCCCCAGTTTCCGGCGTGTGCTGCTTGCGGTCGCGGATGCTTTCAACAACAAACGCGATGAATTACTGAAGACCACCGACGCGCTGGCCGAAGCTGTCGCCAAGGCTGAAGTGTTCAGCGGCGCGCATGCGGACTTCGATCCCGCTGTTGTGGATGCGCAGATCAGCTCCATGACACAGCTGTTCGACATTCGCCATGGAGGCTTCGGCAGCGCGCCAAAGTTTCCTCACGCCTCAGCCGTCGATCTATTGCTCGAGCGCTACCGGCAAACCGGCGAAAAGCATCTTCTGGCTATGGCCGAAAGCACCCTCGAAAAAATGGCCAAAGGCGGCGTTTACGACCAACTGGCTGGCGGCTTCCACCGCTATTCCGTCGATGAGCGCTGGCTGGTTCCGCACTTCGAAAAAATGAGCTACGACAATTCGGAGCTGCTGAAGAATTATGTCCACGGCTGGCAGGTTACCCAGAACCCCGTTTTGCGAGAAACCGCCGAAAGCATCATCGGCTGGGTCAATGAAATTTTGTCCGATCAGGCCAACGGCGGATTTTACGCCAGCCAGGATGCCGATGTTTCGCTCGACGATGACGGCGACTATTTCACCTGGACGCTGAACGAACTCCGCGACGTGCTGCCGCAAACCGAAGCTCGCATCATCGAATTGCACTACGACGTGGAGCCTGATGGCGAGATGCACCACAATCCGGAGAAAAATGTGCTCTGGCTTTCCCGCGATCCGTCGGAGATTGCCAAGGCTCTTGGCCTGGATGATTCCAGCGTGCGGCTCAGCATTGCATCCGCAAAAGAGAAGATGCTTGCCGCTCGCAAGCTGAGGACCACCCCGTTCATCGACCAAACGATGTACGTAAGCTGGAACGCGATGTTCGTCTCGGCCTATCTGGCGGCTGCGCGCGCCCTTGGCGGACCCATCGGAAAAGCGTGCAAGGATTTTGCGTTGAAGACAGTGGACCGCATGTTGCGCGAGGCCTGGAGCGAAGAAGAAGGATTTGCGCATCGCGTCGGCGGCCCGGCGCTGCGCGGTTCACTCGACGATCAGGTCTTCGGCGTGATGGCGCTGCTAGATGCGTATGAAGCCACATTCGACGAGAAATATTTTCAAGCCGCACGCCGCACCATGGTCGTTGCCATCGATAAATATGGCGATGCTTCAGGGGGCGGCTTTTTCGACCGCGCTTCGGATGCCCCGGCGATGGGCGGCCTGGAAGTGCGCCGCAAACCATTCCAGGATTCGCCCACGCCGAGCGCGAATTCCGTCGCAGCCGTGGCGCTCACGCGAATGCACTCCTACACCGACAATCCGAAATATCACGAATGGGCCAAAAACACGCTAGAAGCCTTTGCCGGCGTAGCCCCGCAGTATGGCCTTTTCGCCGCCACCTACGGCCTGGCCGCGATGCTTTACGCCGAGCATCCCACGCAAGTCGTCATCACCGGCGTGGCGGGCGATCCTGCCGCCGTTATACTGGAAGAGGCCGCCAACACCGTCTATCGGCTCGGCAAAGCAGTCCTTCGCGTCACCCCGAAAGCCTCGCTGGAAAATTTGCCCATGACGCTCCGCCAAACACTGCCACACTTGCCCAAAGACAAAGCGCAAGCACTCGTCTGCACCGGCACAACCTGCCTGCCTCCAACCAGCGATCCCGAGGAATTAAAGAGAATTTTGCAAAAGGGAATTGCAGGAACCGCAGCGGGCTAACGCGCACGACTCACCACGCCGTCGACATCCTCGGGGCCGCAAGCAGTGCGGCCCCAGGACGACAACGCACTACTTCTTCGGTCTCGACTCCGGTGGCACCATGCCATTGTTCCGGTAGTACACCACCAGCGCCCCATAGTGCTCCCCGGAATGCTCGATCAATCCGTAAGCCAGGTCGTACAGCCGGTCGAGATGCGGCCCGCCATCATCAACGGCCTTCTCCAACCCCTTGTCGCCTAGCTTCTTTATCTCGTCCGCGCCATCGGCCACGCACTGCTTCACAAACGCCACAATCTGCGCCTTCGTCTTCAGGTTGTCCCCCTTCGGATCATCTGGGTAGCGTGGCTTCTTCCCCTCTGCGATGTCGGTGAAGTAGTACATCGACCCTGCCACATGCATCAGGATCGCGCCGAACGTCCGGGATTCCGGTGCCGGCTTATAGTTGTACTTGTCTTCCGGAAAATCCTCGGCCATGGCGATGAGCTTGCGCCCAATGTCATTCCACTGCTCCAGAACTGCTTCTGCCGGGCCAGGCGCGGGTTTTGGCGGCGCTTTCTTGGCATCCTGAGCCAAAACCGGCAGGGCTCCACACAGACCGGCCAGTAGCACGGCCGCGAACAGCTTCCACTTTTTCATTGATTCTCTCCTTTAGCCTCCCGGGCGGGAAGCTCCCCCATAGACGCTGGGCCCCGACGGAAGTTTCAGGTGCGCCCGGCGTCCAGCAACCAATAAAGGGTCCGACGGACCGCCATGCTACGCCATAACCTACAAAAAACAGGGCAGAAAGCCCCATTTACTGATTTGAATCGCGCCAATCGCCGGGCCCGGTTGGCAGCACCCGGACATGGTATCCTACTCGTTCAGGCTGAGGGGGCCTTTCCCACTTGAGTTGGTCTTATTTCCTGGTGCGGACCGGGCTGGCAATTGCAGTTCTAACCGTCCTGTTCCTCTCGCAACGATTCTGGTACCGGGCGCTCTGGCGTGTCACCTCCAATTGGGGGCGCGTTTGGTTGCGCATGGGCGTTCGCCTGTTGTACCTGTTCGGCTTGGTTCTGATTATCCTTACCATCGCTGACGGTCTCCGCCAGGATCATGGCCGCATCCTCCCTCTGCATGCCGGACTCACCAGCTTCGTGGGCCTTTGGTTTCTCAGCGCTTTGGGCGGCTATATTTGCGTCAAGGCCGTGCACGCCATCGAATGGGCCTGGCACCGCCTCCACAAACCCGTGCCGCAAGTGCCCACCAAAGCACAGAGCAGTAAACCCGCTCCGCACATCGATTACGTCCCAGACCCTTCGCGCCGCACATTCTTCCGTACTGCCAGCGTCGTGGCCGGTGCCGCGCCGTTCCTTGGCGTGATGTACGGCTATGCCGCGGAACGCTTGCGCTATCAGATTTGCCGCGTAGAGATTCCAATGGCCAACCTGCCGCCCGAACTGGACGGCATGGAAATCGTCCAAATTTCCGACATTCACTTGAGCAGCTACATGTCTCGCGAATCGGTGCGCCGTGTCGTCGATATGGCCAACGACGTAGGCGCCGATCTCGCCGTGGTCACCGGAGACTTGATCACCGGAGTGCACGATTCCGTGGCCGATTGCGTCGACGAGATTCGCCACCTGCGCGCGCCCCTCGGCGTGTACGGCTGCAACGGTAACCACGAAATTTATGCCCGCGCCGAGGATCTCGCCGAACGTTTATACGCCCAAGCTGGCATGCGCATGCTGCGGCGCGAGAACGCCATCATTCCGTATCGCGGCGCCACGTTGAATTTGATCGGCGTGGATTATCAGCGCGAGCGCACGCCCAGCGGCCGCAAGCAGCAAATGCTGGCCAACGTGGATCCTTTGGTCCGCCGCGATATGCCCAACATCCTGTTGTCACACAATCCGAACACGTTCAATCGCGCCGCGGAACTTGGCATCGAGCTTTCCCTGGCGGGCCACACCCACGGCGGTCAGGTGCAGGTGGAAATTCTGGACGTAAGCCTCAGCCCTGCGCGCTTCATTACGGACTATGTGGCCGGCCTATACCATCGCCCACTCTCGATGCCCAGCCAGCCAAAGCGTATGGGTGAAACCATCAAGCTCATGCCCAACGCCCCCAAAGGCCTTTCCGCACTCTACGTAAATCGCGGCATCGGCACCGTAGGAGCCCCAGTCCGCCTGGGCGCACCCCCCGAAATCACGCACATAGTCCTGCGCCGCGCCTAAACTCGCTATCCATTGCCAGACGCCGCCAGCGCCACGCCCATCCTCCCACCGCCGCGCCACGCCATCCTTCTGGGGCCTCCCCAAACGTTGTCATCCTGAGGAGCGCCTTTCGCGCCGAAGGATCTCAACGCAAACTTCAAGAACAAACGAAAGTGGAAGCACGAACCCGCCCCGTCGTTTGCTCCACCCCAAATTGCATCCCGCAACCTCGCCAGGCTAAAATCCCCGCAAGCAATCCATGAACATTCGAGAAACGAATTACTGGCTGGAAACCCTCTCAGGACCCGTCCAAGGCATGACCGGCCCGTTGCCTGACACTCTGGACGTAGCCGTGGTCGGTGCGGGATTCTGCGGACTTTCCGCCGCGCGCGCTTTGGCGAAGCGCGGAGTCAGCGTCGCAGTCTTCGAAGCGGAAACGCTGGGCTGGGGCGCCAGTTGCCGCAACGGCGGCATGGTCCTAACCGGAATGAAACTGCCGGTGCCAACGCTGATTGCGCGCTACGGCCGCGAAACCGTGCAACAAATGTACGCGGCTTCCCTCGAATCGCTCGATCTCGTGGAACAAATCGTCAAAGGCGAAAACATCGACTGCGCCTTTTCCCGCTGCGGCCATCTGGAAGTCGCCTGCAAACCGCGGCACTTCGCCGGCTATGCGGAATCCGCCGCGCGCATCCGGCGCGAATTTGGCCACGAATTGCGCATCATTCCAAAGAACGAACTGCGCCAGGAAATTGGCTCGGACATCTATTTCGGCGGCCTGGTGGATGAAACCAGCGCGAGCGTGAATCCCGCCCGATATGTCAACGGCTTGGCGAAGGCGGCGCAGCGTGCAGGCGCACGGTTGTATGACCACGCGCGTGTGACAAATGTGCAGCCGGAAGTTTCGAATGTCGCTCGCCGTTTCCGCATTTCCACCTCGCGCGGTTCACTGCTCGCCCGCGAAGTCCTCCTGGCCAGCGGCGCATACACAACTTCCGCCACGCCCGCGCTTCGCAAAAAAGTGATTCCCATCGGTTCTTACATCATCGCCACTGAAGTTTTGCCCGCCGATCTGGCGCGCGATCTCAGCCCGCGCAACCGCATGATCTACGATTCCAAGCATTTTCTCTATTACTATCGCCTGACCCCGGACAATCGCATGTTGTTTGGCGGGCGCGCCGCCTTCTTCCCGGAATCCGAAAGCACCGTGCGCGAAAGCGCCGAACTCTTGCGTCAAGGAATGATCCAGGTCTATCCGCAGTTGCGCGAAACCAATGTGGAATTCGCTTGGGGCGGCACGCTCGATTTTGCGTTCGACGTTATGCCCCATTCCGGAAAGATCGACGACATGCATTTTGCTCTCGGCTTTGCCGGACACGGTGTAGCCGCGGCAACCTGGATGGGCGCAAAACTTGCCGGCGTGATTTGCGGCGACGCCGGCAACAATCCGTTTTCTTCCATCCCGTTTCCCGGTGCGCCCATCGGCCTGCGCAGCGGAAACGCCTGGGCGCTCCCCCTGGCCGGCATGTACTACCGCGTCCTCGATTATTTTTCCTAACGCGATTTGTCGCAGCACTGCCGCGCCCCACGTCCGCAAGGTTTTGCCAGCGAAGAACTACCCTAACGTCCGGGTCAACCGGAACCTTCCACCGCAGCCTTCGTCGTCGGAAACAGGAAATACGCCGCAACTCCCAGTGCTACGGGGATCGGTCCCCACTTCAGCGCAAATTTATCGCTGCCGATCAACGCCACCACGCTCATCAAAAGCGGCGCGATCACTACGTAGGCCATCCCCACATTTCCCCACGGAATCCGGAACGGTCTCTCAAGCAGTGGTTGTGTCCGTCGCAGACGCCACGCCGACAACACCGTAAGCATCGTCACCACGATGCGCAGCCACACATACACCGTCAGCAATTGCGCCAGGGTTTGAAACGCCAGCAGCGCGTAAATCGTCGAAGAAGTCAGGATCGCGATCCACGGTGTGCCGTACTTCGGATGCTTCGCGGCAAACACCGGCGGCAAATAGCCATCTTCGGACATCGTCGACGGCATGCGCGTGCTGGTCAGGACAGTCGCGTTCAGCAGCGACACCGAACACAGCACCGCCGCAATCGTCATCAGCAATCCCAGCCACCGTCCACCGATCAGCGTTGCCGCCGTCGACAGATAAGCGGTGTTCCACTCCTGCCAATTTCCCAGCGCGGCCAGCGGAAGCATGGCGGGAAGAAAATAGGTAGCCACCGAAAGCGGAACCACGATCGCCAGTGCCCGCGGATAATTCTTCTGCGGATTTTCGATTTCCTCCGCCACGCTGGAGCACTGCTCGTAACCGGAATACAACCACAGCCCCAGCGCCAGCCCCACGCCAAACACCTGGAAGCGGGGCACATGCGGCGGAATCATCGGATGAAACGGGTTCGTGTGCCACTTTGTTGCGGCAATCACGCATAGCAGGAAAACCGGCGCCAGCACGGAAATCCCCAGTATCGTGGCGACCAGGCCCACCATCTGGATTCCGCGAATATTGATGAACGCCAGCAGCGCGATCAGCGCCACGCAAGCCAGGTAATGCTTCCATCCGACCAGCGCGGGGAAAGACTTGGCCAGATAATCCGTGAACAAAACCGCGTAGCTCGCGCCCAGCAGCCACGACGCGCTCCAGTTCCACCAGCCCGTCAGGAATCCCCAGAAATTCCCGTGGCTTATGCGCACCCAACGGTAAAATCCGCCTTCCACCGGAATCGCTCCGGTCAATTCCGCCGCAACCAGCGCCACCGGAACACACCAGAACAACGGGAGAATCAGCAGGTACAGCAGCGTCAACCCCGGCCCGCTCGTCGTAACCATTTCCTCCAGCCCGAACGGTCCGCCGGTGGTGTACGCGAACATCACGAAAACGAAATACAGCAGCCCCGCTTTTTTGACCACAGACCTGGCCTGGCTCAAGCTTGCTCCGCGCTACCGTTTGTCCGGCTACTAAAGCTGCGGATGATATCCTACTTTTCGGCGCCGCGCTGAAGTTCCACCGCTGCGTCAACAACAGGCAGCTCATGATACTTCTCGTGATGGGAGTAGCAGGCTCTGGGAAAACCACCATCGGGCGCATGCTGGCCGAGCGGCTCGGCTGGGTGTATCTCGAAGCCGACGATTTTCATTCCGCGGCCAACAAGGAAAAAATGCATCGCGGCATCCCGCTGACGGACTCGGACCGCTTGCCCTGGCTCGAGGCGATCCATGCGGAACTCTGCGCGCAGAATGCCAAAGGCAACAGTGCGGTCCTGGCTTGCTCTGCGCTTCGCGAAGAATATCGCAAAATATTGATGGCGGGATTGCACGTGAAACTCATTTATCTCCGCGGTTCCCAGGAACTGATCGCCAGTCGCTTGCGCCAGCGCACGCATCATTTCGCCGGCGAAGCCATCCTGGACGATCAATTCGCTGTGCTCGAAGAACCGCGAAACGCCGTCGTCGTGGACATCGGACCACCGCCCGACGAAATCGTCGAAGGAATTCTGCGGAAGATCCGCTGACCTCAGGTGCGATGCGGTACCATCAAGATTTCATGGGGCGCAAGCTTCTGATCGCGGCCGTCGTTTTGCTGGCGCTTTGTGGCGTCTCGCTGTTGGTCGCCAGGATCGTGGTTGCGCGCGCCGCCCGTGGCAAAACTTACTCAGACGTGGCGCTGGTCCCGCACCGCCACGTTGGCCTGGTTCTCGGATGCCCCAAGCGCGTGCTCGGTGGCTGGCCCAATCCGTTCTTCGAATACCGCATGGACGCGGCCGCCAATGTTTTCTTCAGTGGCAAAGTCGATTACCTCGTCGTCAGCGGCGACAATCACACCCAGAGTTACGATGAACCTCAAGACATGAAAAACGCGCTGCTCGAAAAAGGCGTGCCCGCAAACCGCATTTATATGGACTACGCTGGTTTTCGCACTCTGGACTCTGTGGTGCGCGTGAAAGAAATCTTCGGGCAAGACAACGTCACCATCGTTTCCCAGAACTTCCACAACCAACGCGCCATTTTCCTTGCCGAGCATCACGGCATCGATGCCATCGGTTTTGACGCGCGAGACGTTCCTCCGCAGTATGCCTTCAAAACTCTCGTGCGCGAGCAATTCGCCAAGGTCAAAGCCATCCTGGACGTATACCTGTTCCACAAACAGCCCCATTTCCTCGGCCTGAAAATTGTTGTCGGCAATTAATCCGTAACACATCTCCACAAGCGTTCTGCGGTGCGATGCAAACTTCGGGACGTGGCAGTGTATAATCTCCGCGATTCCATGAAATCCATTTGCGCGTTCTGCGGTTCGCACTCTGGAAGTAATGCCAGCTATGAAGAATCGGCCCGCGCCACCGGGCGCGCTCTTATTCGCGCCGGTCTCCGCCTCGTCTACGGCGGCGGAAAAGTGGGACTCATGGGCGTTCTCGCGGATACGTCCGGCGGCGGCGAGGTGATCGGAGTTATCACCCGTGGCCTTTTCGATCGCGAGATCGGCCATCAAGGCATTCGCGATCTGCGAGTGGTCGAAAGCATGCACGAACGTAAGGAGTTGATGGCCAGCCTTGCCGATGGCTTCATCGCCCTGCCCGGCGGCGTAGGCACGCTGGAAGAAATTTTCGAGCAATGGACCTGGTCGCAATTGGGCATCCATGCGAAGCCGTGCGGCTTTCTCAACGTCACCGCGTATTTCACTCCCCTCATCGCCATGATCGACCATATGGTTGCCGAGGGTTTCCTGTCGCCTGCGTTTGCCGCCATGATTGCCGTGGAGGCCGATCCAGACGCGCTGCTCGCGCGCTTCCGCGACTATCAACCGCCGGCCAAAAGGTGGTCGACTGCAGGAACTCCGGCGATCTCTGAGTGACCCACCCGAATGAACCCGCGCCGTCCGCGTCTTTTGCTCCCATTCCTATAGCCGCGGCCGTGATTGCGGACGCCAAAGGCTGCATTTTGCTCGTCAGGAAGCGCAGTTCTTTTTTCTTCATGCAGCCCGGCGGAAAACGCGAAGAAGGAGAAACCGCGCTCCAAACCCTTGCCCGCGCGAACTGCACGAGGAACTCGGCTGCACTGTGCTGCAGGCTAAGTTTCTGGGAATCTTTCGCTCTCCGGCCGCCAATGAACCCGCGTATACTGGATCGCTTGCATGGCTCACCAGTTCAGGAAATAATCCCTACCTGATTATTCAGGGGACATTCTGTGAAAACATCATTCCGCACGATTGTGATTGCCGCACTTCTTCTGTCCGTTGCCTCCCTCGCGCCGCTGAAATCGCGCGTGACAGCCGACGACGTGCCTCTCAGCGGTTACTCCGCAGAATCTTCGCGCGCCGAACGCCAGTGGGAAGAAAAGATGCGCGCCATTCCGGATCCGAAGAATCTCCGCGCCTATATGGAACGGCTTTCAGCGCGGCCACACAACGTTGGCTCCCCGTATGATAAAGACAACGCCGAATGGCTGCTCTCTAAATTCAAAGAGTTCGGCTTGGACGCTCACATCGAAACGTTCAGCGTGCTCTTCCCCACGCCGAAGGAACGCCTGGTCGAGCTGGTCGATGGCGGGCCGCACTTCACCGCCAAGCTGCAGGAACCGCCGGTGCTGGAAGATCCCACTTCCAACCAGACCGCCGAACAATTGCCGAGCTACAACGCCTACTCCATCGACGGCGACGTGACCGCGCCGCTCGTCTACGTGAATTACGGCACGCCCGAAGATTACGAAGTTCTGGAGCGTCGCGGCATTTCCGTGAAGGGCGCTATCGTGATTGCGCGCTATGGCCGCTCTTGGCGCGGCATCAAGCCACTGGTCGGCGCAGAACACGGCGCAGTCGGTTGCATCATCTATTCCGATCCTCGCGACGATGGTTATTCCGGCGGCCCCACGTTTCCCAAAGGGCCCTGGCGTCCAAAAGATGGCGTACAGCGTGGCAGCGTGCAAGACAGCGCCGTATTCATGGGCGACCCGTTGACACCGGGCTATGGCGCGACTGCCGATGCCAAGCGCGTGCCGCTGAAAGATGCGCAATCCCTCACGAAAATTCCAGTGCTGCCCATTTCCTATGCCGATGCGGAGCCTCTTCTGGCAGCCATCGCAGGCCCGGTGGCGCCGCGCGATTGGCGTGGCGGCCTTGGTATCACGTACCGTATCGGGCCCGGCCCCGCAAAAGTGCATCTCAAAGTCTTTTCGAACTGGGACATGCACCCGCTCTACGACGTGATCGCGAAAATTCCCGGTTCCACGTATCCCGATGAATGGGTGATCCGCGGGAATCACCACGATGCTTGGGTGAATGGCGCAGAGGATCCGATTTCGGGAATGGTCACCGTGCTGGAAGAAGCGCGCTCGATGGGCGAATTGATGAAGCAGGGTTGGAAGCCGAAGCGCACGATCATTTATTGCGCCTGGGACGGCGAAGAGCCGGGGCTGCTCGGTTCCACGGAATGGGTGGAGACGCACGTCGACGAACTGCGCAAACACGCCGTGATGTACGTCAATTCCGACAGCAACGACCGCGGCTATCTAGCGATGGAAGGTTCCCACACCCTGGAACATTTCATGAACGACGTGGCGCGCGACGTCCAGGATCCGGAGACTAAACTCTCTGTGTGGAAACGCGCGCAGCTGAAGGGAATTGAGGATGCCGCCTCCACCGACGAACGCCGGGAATTGCGCGAGCGCCACGATATGCGGCTGGATATGTTGGGCGGCGGCTCAGATCATGCGCCGTTCATCAATTTCGCGGGAGTCGCTTCGCTGGGCATTGGCTACGGAGGAGAGGATCACGGCGGCATCTATCATTCGATCTACGACGACTTCTACTGGTACACGCATTTCGCCGACTACGATTTTGTCTACAGCCGCGCGCTCAGCCAAACCGGTGGTACTGCCGTCATGCGCATGGCCGATGCCGACCTTCTGCCGTTTCAATTCGCGGATTTTGCCGACGACGTGAAGATGTATGTCCACGAAGTGGAAAAATTCGCTGGGCAACAGCGCGACGAAATCCAAGAACGCAATCAGAAAATCCAGGAGGGTGTCTTCGAAGCGACCGCCGATCCCCGCGAAACCTGGGTAACCCCGAAAAAAGAGGAATTGCCGCCGCACCTGAATTTCGCACCGCTGGATAACGCCGTCGAAGATCTTTCGCGGAGCTCTGCCGAATATCAAAAAGCGCTGGATCGCGCCAATGCCAATGGCGGCGCAGTTCTGGCCAGCGCGTCTCTTCAGGAAATCAACGGTCTGCTCATCCAGAGCGAACGAAAACTCACCACTCCCGAGGGCCTGCCCGGCCGCTTCTGGTATAAACACGAACTGTACGCCCCAGGCGCTTATACTGGCTATGCGGCGAAGGCCATTCCGGCGGTGCGCGAAAATCTGGAACAGAAGAAATGGAAAGAAGCGGAACAAGCCGCCGCCCGGGTGGCCCAGGTGCTGGAAAACGAGTCCGCTCTGATCAACAGCGCCGCGGTGAAACTAACCGCTATCGCGAAGTAATTTCCGCGGCCGTAAAGGCGGCTTGAGAAATCCGGGCCAGGCGTTCATTCGCGCGCAACATTCCGTCCATTATAATTCTTAGCTTCGGGAGAGACGCCATTCCTTCCTATAACCTGGCCATTCTCGGATTTGGGGACGTGGGCCGCGCCTTTTTGCGCATGCTCATCTCCAAAGAAACGGAGCTCCGCCGCAAATACGAGGTCCGCTGGCGCCTCACCGGAGTCGCTTCCCGCCGCATTGGTTGGATTTCCGATCCGGATGGAATGAATCCCCTCGCAGCCCTGACCGGACGTTTCCCGAACGAGAAACCGATCGCGCGGAATGTACGCGAATGGCTCGAGCATGGAAAAGTCGATGTCATGTTCGAACTCACATCGTTGAATGCGCCCACCGGCCAGCCGGCCATCGATCACCTGATCGCCGCTCTGGAATCGGGCGCGCACGCGATCACGGCCAATAAAGGCCCCGTCGTCCACGCCTATCGCGAATTGACCGCGCTGGCCAAGGAAAAGAAGCGCCAATTTCGTTTTGAGTCCACCGTGATGGATGGCGTTCCCATCTTCTCTCTGTTCTCGCGTGGACTTCCCGCGGCCGAATTACGCGGCTTCTCCGGCGTGCTGAATTCCACCAGCAACGTGGTGCTCACAGAGGTGGAGCGAGGCCGCTCCTTTGATGAAGCTGTGAAACGTGCGCAAGCCATGGGCATCGCCGAAACCGATCCGTCGCATGATATGGATGGATGGGACTCCGCTGTGAAAGTGGCCGCGATTGTCACCGTGCTTATGGGCATCCCGACGCACATTGACCAGGTGCAGCGAACCGGCATTCGCCAGTTGACCGAAGAAAAAATTCGCTCCGTGCGCGCGGCCGGCATGCGCTACAAGCTGGTGTGTCGCGCGGAACGCCGCGGCGAAGGCGTCGAATGCCGCGTGACCCCGGAGTTGCTGCTCTTGTCTGACCCGTTGGCTGCGCTCGAAGGCACAAGCTCTGCAATTCGCTTCGATCTAGACGTGTTTGGCCTCTCGCTGGTTGAGCACAATCCCGGCCTGGAAGCCACGGCGTACGGCCTGCTAGCCGATTTCCTTCACGCCGTGCAATCCTAAGATGTGCGCTGTTTGCCCGAACACACCCCTTGGGCAAAACCCTTACCCCGCCCGCGTCCCGTCAGGCACCACTCGTTCCGGCATCGCCAGCGCTGGCGTGATCCCGTCGGCATAGCCCAGATCAAACAACATGCCTTCTGAAACTTCACCCGCCATCTTGCGCGGCTCCAGATTCACCACGAACAAAGCCTGCTTCCCCACAATTTCCTGCGCGTTCTCGCGCTCCTTGCGAATCCCCGCCAGGATCGTGCGCAAATGATCCCCAAAGTTCACGATCAGCCGCATGAGTTTGTCCGACCGCGGCACTTCTTCCACTCGTGTGATCGTGCCCACGCGAATGTCCAAAGCCTCCAGCGCGCTGAATGGCACGATGGGTTTGACAGCCGCCGGCGCAAATTCCGTCATCGCGCACTCCGCTTGAAACTTGTTGCATAAGCCGGCGTCGGAATTCCCGGATCGCACCGCTCGTCGCGCACGGGTGCGTCCGCCACCAGGCGAAGCGGAACAATTCCCGCCCAAACCGGAAGCGCATAATCTTCCGCGTCATCTTCGACGCCGCCGATACGGACTTTCGCAGAAACTTCGGTCAACGGTAGCTTCAGAATGCTCGTCGCCTTCAATTCCTTCTCGTTGGGTTGCCGCGCGTGGTTCCATCGCCCTGGCAGCATTTTTTCCGTGAACGCCTGCAGCGCGCGCAGCTTTTCCGCCGGATCGTCAATCGCCACAGCCATCCCCAGGACCACAACGGAGCGGTAATTCATCGAGTGGTTGAACACAGACCGCGCAAGGACCAGTCCGTCGGTAAGCGTAACCGTAATGCACACCGGCAAGCCCGAGCTTAACCCGCGGAGCATGCGGCTGGCCGCGGATCCATGAAAGTACAAATCATCGCCCACGCGCGCGAACATCGTCGGAATCACAAACGGCTGGCCTTCGGTCGCGAAGCCCACATGGCAAACGAACCCTTCATCCAGAATTTTGTAAATGGCGTCGCGGTCATACACCGCGCGATTCGCCTCGCGGACCACCCGCGTGCGCCCGGTAACAGCAAACGATTCCTGCATGGAAAACCTCGAAGGTGAAACACGGCCCTGAGTTGATAGCCGGCGCCGTCGCGGCATGAGTGGGGAACTACCCTGTCATGCTATCACGTCGCCGTGTCTCTATGAGAAACTGGACTTGGTAGAAAATTTGTTTCCTGAGAGCGGAGAAGCTATGAGCACAGCTGGATTGGAACGAAGCTCCGTCAACGCGCTCGATGTGTCCTGGGTGCGGGCGCAATTCCCGTCGCTGAAGACGCAAGTGAACGGGCAACCCGCCGCGTTTCTGGACGGCCCGGCCGGGACGCAGGTGCCCACCCAAGTGATGCATGCGATCCAAAGCTACCTGACGAGTGCGAACGCCAATACCTGCGGCGCCTTTCTCACCAGCCGCCGCACAGACGAAATGCTTCTCGCAGCCCGCGCGGCGATGGCGGATTTTTTTCATTGCGAACGCGACGAAGTGGTCTTCGGCCAGAACATGACCACCATCACGTTTTCCATTTCGCGTGCGATCGGCCGCAGTTTGAATGCCGGAGACGAAATCCTGCTGACCACGCTGGATCACGATGCCAACTTTTCGCCCTGGAAAGCGTTGGAAGAAAAAGGCGTGGTGATTCGCCAGGCAGACATTCGCGAAGAAGATTGCACGCTCAACCTGGATGACTTGAAGAGCAAGCTGAGCGATAGAACCAAGCTGGTCGCGGTTGGCTATGCTTCCAACGCCGTGGGAACGATTAACCCCGTTGCGGAAATCACGCGACTGGCTCACGCGGCAGGCGCGCTCGTCTATATCGACGCAGTGCATTACGCCCCGCACGGCTTGATCGATGTGCAGGAACTCGATTGCGATTTTCTCGTGTGCTCGCCATATAAATTCTTCGGCCCCCACATGGGCACGCTGTACGGAAAGCGCCAGCACCTGCAGGGCTTCCGTCCATACAAAGTGCGCCCCTGCACGGACCAGGTTCCTGACCGCTGGGAATCCGGCACGCAAACCCACGAATTGATCGCCGGAATTGCCGCGGCCGTGGAATACATTGCGGCCGTCGGGCGGCACAGCGATCCATCCGTCACCACGCGACGCGCAGCACTGGCAGCGGCCTACCACACGACAGTGACCCACGAGCGCCGCCTGATTTCGCGCCTGATCGAAGGCTTGCAGACCATTCCCGGCGTCCATATTTACGGTATCAACAACCCGAAGCGCTTCGATGAACGCTGCTCCACGCTTTCACTTCGCATTGGCAACCACAACCCAACTGCAATCGCCTCATTTCTCGGGCAGCGCGGCATCTTCACTTGGGACGGCAACTTCTACGCATTGAACTTGACGGACCGTCTCGGCGTCGAATCCCAAGGCGGCCTGCTGCGCATCGGTCTTGTGCACTACAACACGCTAGAAGAAGTGGAGCGCCTGCTTTCCGCGCTGCGCGAATTTGCCGTCAGATAAATTTTTGTATAGCTGAGCGAACGCTCCTGCGCTGTTCGTGTGATTCAATTCCTGGAAAGGGAACTAACAACAAAACAGAGCCATGAGCAAACGACCGAAACCGATTGTGCTGACTGTGCTGGATGGATGGGGATACCGCGCGGAAACGAAGGGAAACGCCATCGCACTGGCGCGCAAACCTAACTACGACGAATTGCTGCGCAAATTTCCCAACACGTTGATCCAAACCTCAGGTCCGTTTGTCGGCTTGCCCGAAGGCCAGATGGGCAACAGCGAAGTGGGCCACATGAATATCGGCGCCGGCCGCATCGTGCATATGGACATCACGCGCATCGATCTTCTGATCGCCGACCACCAGCTGGACCAGGTGCCGCTGTTCCAGCAAGCCATGGAGCGCGGCCGCCAGCGCCAGTTGCATTTCCTCGGACTGCTCAGCGACGGCGGCGTTCACTCCCACATGAATCACCTGTTCGGGCTGCTCGAAATGGCCAAAAAAGAAAAGGTGGAAAAGGTCTTTGTCCATTGCTTTATGGACGGCCGCGACACCCCGCCGAACAGCGGACGCGATTTCGTGCGCAAACTGCAGCAGAAGATGCGCGAACTGGGCGTCGGCGAAATCGCCACGGTCGTCGGCCGCTATTACGCAATGGACCGCGACAATCGGTGGGAGCGCATCGAACTCGCCTATCGAGCGCTAGTTCACGGCGAAGCGGAGCACAAGACCAACGATCCCGTCGCGGCCCTGCAAGCAAGTTACGAGCAGGGTGTCACTGACGAATTCGTAAAGCCCGTCGTGATCACGCAGGGCGCGGGCCCGGCAGCCCAGCCCGTTGGCCTGATTCGCGATGATGACGCGGTAATCTTCTACAACTTTAGGGCGGACCGCGCACGTCAGATCACCTACGCGCTGGAAGCCCCGGACTTCGACAAATTTCGCGATCCCAAGCGTCCCAAGAATCTATTTTTTGTGGGCATGACCAAGTACGACAAGAACTGGCCGTGGCTGAAGTGCGTCATCCAGCCGGAAAAACTCGAGCACATTCTGGCGCAAGTGTTTCAGGAGCTGCAGTACAAGAACTTGCGTTGCGCGGAAACCGAAAAATATGCGCACGTCACTTACTTCTTCAACGGCGGTGTGGAAAAGCCCTTCACCGGCGAAGAGCGCATTCTTGTGCCGTCGCCTAAAGTCGCTACGTACGACCTGAAGCCGGAAATGTCCGCCGGCGGCATCACTGATACGGTGGTGAACGCCATCGAAAAAGGCGAATTCGACGCCATCATCATGAATTTCGCCAACGCCGACATGGTCGGCCACTCCGGTAAACTCGAAGCCGCCATCAAAGCCGTCGAAGCGGTCGACGTGGGCCTCGGGCGAATTTATCAGGCGCTGAAACCGCGCCGCGGTTCCTGGATCATCACCGCCGACCACGGCAACGCCGAAACCATGATCGATCCCACAACCGGTGGCCCGCACACATATCACACAACGAATCCTGTCCCCTTCATTTGCGTTTCCGACAACGATCAATTGCAGCTGGCCCCAGGCGGCGCCCTGCGCGACATCGCTCCGACAATGTTGGGAATATTAGGCGAGCCCGCGCCCAAGGACATGACCGGCCGCGATCTGCGGTTGATCGCGAAGTCCTAAGAACATCGCCGTAAAATCCATTTCGCATCTAACAGCGAGAATCTCAAGTTAGCAGGTACCACTACGACGTCCACGGACAATCAGTCGCCAACGCCACCCTTGGGCGCGGTATACCCTTCCTTCGCATATACCACCCACTTCTGCTTTTTGCCCTTCTGATCCGTCACCGTCAGCGGGCTGCCATCCGGCGCAACCAATTCCACTTTGATCTTGCGATACTTTCCATCCGCCGCATGATTCGTCGGCGTGTACGTAATAGTGTACTGGTGGCGCAGGAACTCCGTCACATCGCGCATAATGCCCGGCATTTCGCCGTCAAATTGTGGGAACCACGCATAGCCGCCAGACATCGCCGAGAACGTCTTCAACTGGTTTTCCGCCTGCAGAAAATTCAGCTCGCGCATCCCACCCAGCCGGCCATTCAATTCCAGCCAGTTGGAAATCGGCTTGTCCACGCCCACGCAAAAAATCGTCACGTCGGTGCCGCGCAGCTGCTTCATTGTCTGATCGAGCGTGTGCTTGGAGAAAGTATCAATGCCGCTGGCCATCAATAGCACGGACTTCTTGCCCTTCACATCCTTCAGCCGGTCCACCGTATCGAGCAACGCATCGAAAACGTTCGACTCGCTGAAGCCAGGAAAATACAAACTATACAGTGCCTGTTCCACCTCATTCTTGTTCTGCGTGAAATCCACCTCGGTGCGTGGCTTCATATCAAACGTGACGAGCGCGATCCAGTCCTTCTGTTTGAGGTTCGGAAAAAGCGCGGTCGCCCAATATTTCGCCTGATACGAATACCAGCCCGCGAACCGCGCGCTGAACTCCATCAAGATCACCATGGTGATCGGAGCATCGGAAGGTCCCGCGTTGGTGATGATCTGCGGCTGCCCGTCTTCCAGCACCCGGAAATTTTCCTTCTTCAAGCCGGTCAGCAAATCGCCGTGTTGCGTGGTGGCGATCACGTCCAGCGTCACCACGGGCACTTCAACGGAGATGGCCGCGCCCGATTCCTGTGGCTTCTGCTGGTCGGGAGCCTGTTTGGGAGCCTGCGCGGGAGCGGGTGTCGGCGCTGGTGGAGCGCCGCCTTGGGGTCCTTCGGGCGCTTGTGCTGGAGCGGCTGTCGCAAGGAATAGACCGAGCGCGGCAACTGCGGCAAACCTGAGCGTAATCGAGACTGCGCGAGATTGCATTTCCATCCCCCCGATGCTTCTCAAAATAAGACGCGTTTTAATTGAGATGCGGGTACCGTGCCCCGCGTCGTCCGCCCCGGCGCTCTGCGCAAGTGCAAATTAGGCACGCACGCGCGAGGCCCCCCAAGGGGAGGTGCAAACCTGCATGTTAGTATGGAATTTACGTGGTGCAAAACGGATTCAGACTGGAGGGCGTCTTGAGCTGGAAGCGTTGGAGCTTCTTTGTCCCGTTAGTTGTGGCCATGTGGGCAAGCGCGCCTGCATTCGCGCAAATACGGCAGGGCCCGCCCGCGATGGGTATACCGGACAACGGGTCCCTGGTAGGCGATACAAGCACGCTCGCGCGGGAAGCCCAGGGCTGGCTGGTCGACCTGGTGAAAATAAATACCACCAATCCGCCGGGGAACGAGCAACAAACCGCAAAGTACATCGCAGGCCTCTTGACGAAGGAAGGAATTACGCCGGAAATTCTCGATTTGACGCCGGGACGCAGCGCCGTGGTCGCGCGTTTGCGCAGCAGCGCAGTGCCCGATCCTTCGAAAGCCTTGCTGCTGGTTGCGCACATGGATGTAGTCGGCGTGGACCGCAGCAAGTGGACTGTCGATCCCTTTGGGGGCGTGATGAAGGACGGTTACCTCTACGGCCGCGGATCTATCGACGCCAAAAGCATGCTCGCTGCGAACCTGGCGGCGTTTATTGCCCTGAAGCGCGGCAGCGTGCACCTGAACCGCGACGTGATTTTCCTCGCCACCGCGGACGAAGAAGAATTTGGAGAAGCCAGCCTGAAAATCCTGATCGTCAAATATTGGGACAAACTCGCCGCGGGCTTCGCTCTGAATGAAGGCGGCAGAACTGTCGTTAAGAACGGCAAAGTGCAGTATGTCGGCGTGCAGGTGGCCGAAAAAGTTGCCGTCAATATTTCCGTCACCGCCAAGGGCAAGGGCGGCCACGCCTCCATGCCTACAAAAGACAATCCCGTCGTGCACCTTGCGGCCGCGGTAGCAAAAATCGGCAATTATGCAGCGCCAGTGCGCTTGACCTCCATCGTCCGGCGATACTTTGAAGGTTTGTCCGGCATCGAGGACGACGACACCGCCAAGTGGATGCGCGTCATCGATACACCGGACCGCGGTGACCATGCGCAGCGCGTGCTCTCCGACATGAATCCCATGTGGAATTCCATGATGAGAGACACGATCGCGCCGACCATCCTGCAGGCTGGCATACGCCCCAACGTAATTCCCTCCGAGGCTCGCGCGGTCGTAAACGTGCGCCTGCTGCCGGGCGACACCATCGACGTCTTGTTAAACGAGCTGAACAAGTTGGTCAACGATCCTTCGGTGAAACTGGAAGTCATGCCGGATGCGGGTCTGGCGGCACCAAACTCTTCGATGGAAAACGACTTTTACGCCCTGCTCACCAAAGTGTGCGCCAAGGAATTTTCCGGGGCGCCGGTGCTCCCCATGCTTTCGACCGGAGCCACGGACTCCGCTCAACTGCGTTTGCACAGCGTGCAGGCGTACGGTTTGAGTCCGTTTCCGCTCATGCCAGAAGACCAGGCCCGCGTTCATGGCGATGATGAACGCATGCCTCTGGCTTCTTTTGCCAAAGGCGTCGACCTGATGACCCGCGTCGTGACGGAATTTTCCGTCTTTCACTAGTTCGCTCGTGCGATGTATAAGGATAGAATTTACCGATGATTTCGCGGCACTCTAAAATCGTCTGTACCATTGGTCCCGCCACGCGTTCGCCACGCATGATCCGCAAACTGCTGCAGGCCGGAATGGATGTCGCGCGGCTGAATTTTTCGCACGGCACCCACGAAGAGCACGCGCAGAGCATTGCCATGTTGCGCGAAGCCGCGGTGCAAATGAAGAAGCCCATCGCCATCCTCGCGGACTTGCAGGGCCCGAAAATCCGCACGGGCGCGCTGGCCGGCGGTGGATCGGTGATGCTGCGGGCCGGACAGCGCTTCGTGATCACCACGGCTAAGGTTCTCGGCGACACCACGCGAGTGAATACCACGTTTTCTCCCATGCCGCGCGAAGTGACCCGCGGCAACCGCATCCTGCTGAGCGACGGTTTGATCGAACTGCGCGTGGAGGCCACCCATCACGCGGAAGTGGTTTGCCAGGTGGCCAATGGCGGATTGCTCGGCGAACACAAAGGCATCAACCTGCCAGGCGTGAAACTCCACGTTCCCGCGTTGACCGACAAAGATCGTGCGGATTTGCGCTTTGCTCTCTCGCGAGGCGCGGACTACATCGCGGTCAGTTTTGTGCGCAGGCCAGAAGACGTGGTCCTGGCGAAATCCCTGGTGAAACGCGCTGGAAGAAACACGCCGGTGATCGCCAAGCTGGAAAAGCCCGAAGCCATAGAGAACCTGGAAGAAATCCTGCGCGTTTCGGATGGCGTCATGGTGGCGCGCGGCGACCTCGGCGTGGAAATGCGCCCAGAGCGCGTACCCGTGGTACAAAAAAACATCATCGCCCGTGCGCGAGAGCACCGGCGCCCGGTCATTACCGCCACGCAAATGCTCGAATCGATGACCGAAAATCCCCGGCCCACCCGCGCCGAAGCTTCCGACGTCGCCAACGCGATCTTCGACGGCTCGGACGCGGTGATGCTCAGCGCGGAAACCGCCACCGGCGCTTATCCCGTGGAAGCTGTGGGCATGATGGCGCGCATCATTGAGGAAGCCGAAGCCAGCATTCACGAATTTCCCAGGCCCGGAGGGACGGAAAAGTTGAAAGTGGCAGAAACGGTAGCGGAGCTGGTGTGCCACGCGTCACGCGAGTTGCATATGAAGTTGATCGCCGTCTTCACGCACAGCGGATTCACGGCCCGGTTGGTGTCTCGCTACCGCCCCCTCGTGCCCATCGTGGCCTTCTCCCCAGAGGCGGAAACCCGGCGCCGCATGGCCCTCCTCTGGGGCGTCACACCGCGCAGCATCGTGGACATCAAGAAAATCGATGCCCTGCCGGTGATTGCAGAAAAGCGTTTGCTGGAAGAGCGCCTCGTGCGCAAAGGCGACGTGATCGGCATCGTCGCAGGCACCCCCATGGGTGTCCGCGGCACCACAAACTTCATGAAATTCCACGTAATCGGCGCCGCAAGGTAAAAATCATTCAACGGCACCAATCTCAATCGCGCCATCGAACAGGTTGTCGTCCTGAACCCGCCCCTTTTGCGGGTGAAGGATCTCAACTGTTGCTAAACGCCGATCGCTCACTGTCAAGACGGAAGACAAGGACCGCGCGCTAATTAACCCAGTGATCCGGGTTCGAGGGAGGTTCGTTCTTGGATTTCTTCATATACACTTCGAAGCGTTTGCGGTTGCGCTGGTATTTCCAGTCCGCCATTTCATTCCGCACGCGAAACAGGAACGACCCGCGCCGCAGATAGATCCAGCCGATCAGCATCCCGCCCAGATGGCACAGGTGGCTGACGTTGTCGCCCCCGGACTGGAACGTGGAGAAAAACTCGATCGCCGCCATCACCCCGACAAACGGCCGCATCGGAATCATGATGGGAAGCGGAAACAGCCAGATCTGCCGGTCGGGAAACAAAATCGCGTTGGCGATCAGGATGCCGAAAATCGCTCCGGATGCGCCGATGGTAGGAATGTCCGACGGATAGTGTCCCCAGAACAGCGGAATATATTTCACAATCACGGTGATCACGCCGGCTCCGACGCCACACAGCAGGAAATAATTCGTAAAACGTTTTTTGCCCCACGCCAGCTCGAGTTCGCGCCCGAACATCCACAGCATCAGCATGTTGATTAGCAAATGCCACAGACCGCCGTGGAGAAACAGGTACGTCAGCGGCTGCCACAAACGGAATCCCGGAAACACGCCGCTGGGAACAAGTCCGAACCAATGATTGAACCAGGCAGTGACGCTCGGCGGAAGGAAAAGCTCCATCAAGCTCTGAGCCAGAAACACGCCGGCGCAAATCAAAACCAGCATCTTTACGGCGGGAGTGATGAAACTGCGCCAGTCGAAGCGAATCCGGGGGGCTCCGAACCTAGTACCCATAGTCAAAGTGTACGGCCGCATCCGCCGTGGCGTCAAAAGAGGTTTTTTGCGATGTCGCAGTGATCACGCCAGCGGTTTGGCGGCGCTGCACCGAAGCGGCACGGCCATTCAGCATTGAAACCTCGCCGGAGCGGAAAAGCGCAAAAGCACTGGCCGGATCGTTAAGCTCACGTGCTTCCTCGCATCGCTTGGAATAACAGCGCCATCTCAGGTACAAGCGTAGGGAGAAGAACCAACCGCCCGCCACAAAGTCCGAACAGCACGAAGAAGAATTCGCCACGAAGTGGTCGCAGCGTCTCTGCTGGCGACGCGCGCTAATCGAGCTTCTTTCGCGCGAAATAAAACAGCGAAGCCGCGAGCAGCAGGAACATAAATGCCCCAAAAAGATTGCTGGTCGCCAGCGGCCCCAGCAGCTTCGGACCAAGCGAGAAAAGGTCCGGGCGCCACGGCAAGCGCAGCACCGCCGAAAACCAGTGCGGCACGTGATTCGCGATTTCCGGATCCTGCAAAAGTGTGATGCCAATCCCCAGCAGGCCAAACACACCTCCGGCCGCGATCAAGCCGCTGGAATAAAGCGCGCCGGGACTGGCCTCGCTGCTGCCCTCCTGCTTGTCCTTCAACGAGGCCTGCACGGCCCATGCCACTAATCCTCCGGCGAACATCGTGGCCGTAGTCGCAATGGAAAGGTACAGTCCCGTCGCAAACGCCAGTGAGCGCACCCCGAGAACCTCAATCGCGATCACCATCGCCACGCCCATCAACACCAGCCGCCACGGCAACCGTTGCGTCAGGATCCCGCTGATCACTGTCGCCATCAGGCGCGCTTGCGGCGCGGGCGCTTTGTCGCTGCCGATGCCTTGCGCCCACTGGTATTCGATCTTCTGTGCATCGTTGTCGTATAAATATTCCCCGTCCGGAATCACGCTCGAACCAAGCGAATTGATCAGCGTGTAGCTCTTGTCCTTGTACATAAAGGACTGCCGTTCGATTTTCGCTCCGGTCGGCAGCGCCGAAATGCTCACGGGAATTTCCGTGGGAATATACTTCTCCAGGCCCTTGTTCATCAGGTTCAGCGTCCCGCCGATGGCCACGGTGGAAACGGTCACGCCGATCAGCAATCCCATCTGTTGCCAGAACGGCGTCGAGCCCACCAGAAAGCCCGTCTTCAGATCCTGCGAAGTGGCGCCCGCAATCGCGGACGCGATGCACACCACCCCACCGATCATTAGCGCGAGCACGGCGTAGTTCGGCGCCGTCCACCCAGCGAGCAGGAAAATGGCGCAGGTGGCCATCAACGTGGCGATGCTCATGCCGCTGATCGGATTCGAAGAGTTGCCCAGCAAACCGCTGATGCGGCTGGCCACGGTCACAAAAAGGAACCCGAACACCACCACGAAGATCGCGGCGAACAAATTCTGGTACCACAGTGTGCCCGCTCCCTTCATCGGATGGAACGTCAGCAACATCCACATCATGACCACGATCAGGATGGACCCCACAATCACCGAGCGCATTGGGGTGTCCCGTTCCGTCCGGCTGGCGGAAGTTTCTTCGCCGCTCTGCGAACGCACATCCTTCAGGCCGGCGCGCAGCGCGCTGATGATCGTCGGCAAAGTGCGCAAAAGCGTGATCAATCCCGCGGCGGCCACCGCGCCCGCTCCCATCGGGCGAATGTAGCTCCGCCACATGTCGTCCGGCGTCATCAGCGGTATGGGAATCGTCGATGGATACAACGGCGTGTTCCCCGCAAGTTGTCCGTAAAATTTGATCGTCGGCATGATTACCAGCCAGGAAACGATGCCGCCCGCAAATAAAATCCCGGCAACGCGCGGGCCGATGATGTACCCCACGCCCAGATATTCAGAAGTGATGTCGGCGCGAAAACTGGAGCCGGGATACCAGCCCGGCCGGCCTTCCGGCTGCTCGGTCCACACCAGCATGGTCTTCATCAAAAACGTGTACGCGCCGCCAAGGCCTAGTCCCCAAAACACGCGCCCGGCAAACGATCCGCCTTTTTCGCCCGCCACTAGAACGTCCGCGCACGCAGTGCCTTCGGGGAAGCTTAAATTCCCGTGTTCCTTCACAATCAGTTGGCGGCGCAGCGGAATCATAAACAACACGCCGAGCCAGCCGCCGAGCAGCGCCATCGGGAAAATCCGCCAGAACGTGAACTCCGATCCAAATCCCAGAAAAATCAGCGCGGGCAGCGTGAACATCACTCCGGCCGCCAGCGATTCCCCGGCCGATCCGGTCGTTTGCACAATGTTATTTTCCAGTATTGTCGAGCGCCCGAACGCGCGCAGAATGCTAATCGAAAGAACCGCAATGGGGATGGAAGCGGAAACCGTCAGCCCCGCTCGCAGGCCCACGTAAACGGAAACGGCGCCGAACAGCAACCCAAAGATGCCGCCGAGCACCACTGCGCGCAGCGTAAATTCCTTCAGATTTTCCGCAGCAGGCACATAAGGACGAAATTGGCCTGCTGGTGCCGCAGAGTTCCGTGGACGGTCGCTCACCGTGTCCTCCTGGATTACGGATGCAAAGGTGCAAAAGGGAACTTGTGTGCAGGGATTATGACCCAGCGGACACGCCTGGGCAAAGGGCCTTCGTAAAATTGAGGCGCCCGGCTACGAAAAATCTCAGCCCCTATTTTCTGGTGAGTTTCACACGCCCGAAGGGTACCCGCTTCCCGTGGTCTTCTCCATCCATAACCCACCGCCACGTGTCCGCGCTGGTGTCGTAAAGAAACGTCGTATAAAAGTTGCTGCCGTCCGCGCCTTTGAACAGGAACGCGATTTCGTCGCCGCTTCGTTTCCCATGGGCGATTCCCTGGGCGGACAATCCTCCACCACTCGTCGAGTCCAGCCACAAGCACTTGTATTCGCCCGTCGGTTCGTCCCACTCGAGAAACACGATCGCCTCATATGCCGGCTGGCCCTGCGGATTCTTCTCGCGAGACGATTCGTGCAGCCGCACATATTCGTGGTTCAGCACCCAGACCGCCTCCACATCGTGCGTGGTCTCGTGTCCCGCCAGCGTCCCCTGCAGAGTCCACGCCCCGGTCATATGATCCAGCAAAGCATCGGGCCGCGTCGGCGCCGTCTGTTGTCCCAAAGCAGCAAACGAAACCACCAGCACCAGCGCAAACACGTCAATGGTTCTCTTCATCGCGAAATCTCCGTACATCGAAGAAACAAAAAACGGTCTCAAAAGGCCATAAGCCACAGTCGCCCGATCATACAGCTACCTTCATGCCGGTCGGAAAGAATGTTGGGTTGCGTACTCTTGACAATTTGTGAATTCACCCGTAAGTTCAGCAACATAAAAATACTCAGGTTGCCAACAGCGACCAAAACCGCGCCGCCCCAGTCGGAGAGCTTCGTCTGCACGTTTTTGGCTTCGACCGGAACCCGTGCCGGAACGCCGTACCGCAGTAATGGGAGAGCCAACGTGTCTTCTCGCCGGATCCTGCTTCCGTTCGTGCCCATCCTTCTGTGTGCGCTCTATTTCCCCTCGAGGAAGATCCTCGCTAGTGACGACTGGCTCCCTATCGATCCCGCCGACCTCAAAATGACCACCGAGCCCAAAGCCCCTGGCGCCCCCGCCATCTACCTGTACCGCCAGGTCGACCGCAAGGAGTCTGGGCGTGCGAATCATACCGAAGCCTATTATTTCCGAATCAAAATTTTGGCGGAGGAGGGCCGCAAATACGGCAATATCGAAATCCCTTATCTGAGGTCCGTCGGAGGAATCAGCAACATCCGGGCGCGAACGATTCATCCGGACGGAACAATCGTCAACTTCGACGGCAAGATTTTCGAGAACACCATCGTCAAATCAAAGACCCTGAAGTACCAAGCAAAAACTTTCACAATGCCGGACGTGCAGGTGGGCAGCATCGTCGAATATCGCTTCATTTACGATTTGCGAGACAACTATGTATTCCAGTCTTACTGGACGGTCAGCGCCGATCTGTTTACCAAGAAAGCCGTCTTCTCTTTCAAGCCCTACGAGAACTATGACCTGCAGTGGAACATGCCTGCTGGGTTGCCGGCGGGTACAGCGCCTCCAAAAAACGACCAGGGCATCATTCGCATGACATCGGAGGATGTGCCGCCATTCCAGACCGAAGATTTCATGCCGCCCGAGCACGAATTGAAATTCGAAGTGAATTTTGTCTATAGCCAGGACGGCTTTGAGAAAGATCCCGACCGCTTCTGGAAGAAATATGGCAAGAAGCACTTTGACGAAACCGAAAAATTCATGGACAAGCGTAAGGCCATGCAGCAGGCCGTCGCGCAGATCATTTCGCCGTCGGACCCAGCGGACACGAAATTACGCAAAATCTATGCGCGCTGCCAGCAGGTGAAAAATCTCAATTTCGAGAAAGCCCAGGAAAGGGCGAGCTACCCGAAGCTCAAGAACGACAATGTCGAAGACGTCTGGAAAAATCAAGTGGCTTATAGCGGCGACATCAATCTTCTTTTCCTCGCTTTAGTTCGCGCCGCGGGTTTCGAAGGCTATTACGTACGCCTTTCCGGCCGCAGCGAATACTTTTTCAAGCCGCAGCGGATGAACGCGTCGGAACTCGATGCGGACGCCGTGCTCGTTAAGGCCGACGGAAAGGATATTTTCCTCGATCCCGCCACCAAATTTGCGCCCTACGGACTTTTGCCATGGCCGGAGACCGGGGTTACCGGACTTTGCCTTGATAAGCAGGACGGCACCTGGGTTCAGACGCCAGTCCCGGACAGCGCGACCTGTAAAATCATAAGACAGGCTGATCTGACGCTAACCGATGACGGTGCTATGGAGGGAACCGTCACGGAAATCGCTACTGGCCTCGAAGCACTCCGCGTGCGTTTGAGCGAGAGGTTCAACGACGATACCCAACGAAAAGAAAATCTCGAGCAGGGGCTGAAATACACCATTCCGGTAACCGCCGAAGTGGAGCTGAAGAACCAGCCCGATTGGAACAGTTCCGGCGAACAACTCGTGTTCAAATACGACGTCAAGATTCCTGGCTGGACGAGTTCGGCGGGAAAGCACGAGTTGCTGCCGCTCGGACTATTCTCGGGCGCGCAGAAACACACTTTCGAACACGCACAGCGCACCTACGCCATCTATTTCCCTTATTACTTCCAGACGGAAGATCGCATAATCATCAAGCTTCCCCCGGGATGGAAGGTCGAGAGCCTTCCGAAAGAGACGCACGTCGACGCGAAAGCCGCTGAATATCGCATTCTCGTTGCAAGCCAGGCGAATGATCTGCAGGTCACCCGGACATTCCGTAGCGACATATTGTTGCTCCAGCAATCCTTCTATCCAACTCTACGCACCTTCTACCAGCAGATACGCTCGGGAGACGACGCGCAAGCGGTTCTACTGCCGGGAGCCAGCAGTGCAGCCATTCAATAAATCCACACAACCCGCTTGGGGCATAGCATGCTTGCTCATCGTCGTGGCGCTTGTGGGTTTTTCCGCGCAACCGGCCAAAGCGTCGTCAGACGCCCCACCATGGATGCATACGTTGACCAGTGTCCCCCTGCCAGACCATGACGAAAAGACCGACGCCATCCTCCTTTACTACGAGCAAATAGTTACCGTGCAAAATAATGGCAAGATCAGGCGCGTCATTCGCTCGGCTTATCGAATCCTGCGGCCAGCCGGCGAGTCGTATGGAACCGTGGTGGCGATTTCAAGTTCCCAACACAAATTGTTGAGCGTCCACGGGTGGTGCATTCCGGCCAGTGGAAAAGACTTTGAAGTAAAAGAAAAGGACGCCATGGAAACCGCGGCTCCCGACGTGCCTTACGGCGAGTTGGTGAGTGAGGTTCGCGCCAAAATCCTAAAAATACCGGACGCTGAGTCCGGTAGCATCGTCGGTTCCGAGATCGAACAGGAGGATTCTCTTTTCGTCCTTCAGGATATTTGGTCATTTCAGAAGAGGGTTCCGGTGCGCGAAGCTCGTTACACCTTGCAACTTCCGTCCGGTTGGCAATACCAGGCGGCGTGGGTCAACGCCGACGAAATCAAACCGGCTTCAACGGGAAATAACCAGTGGCAATGGGTTGTAAGCAACGTGAAAGAAATCCACCATGAGCCCGACATGCCCGCCTGGAATGGCGTTGCGGCACACATGGTCGTCTCGTTGATTCCTCCGGATGGAACCAGAAAGGGCTTCGTCACCTGGGCGGAAATGGCCACATGGAGTTCCACGCTCGCGCAGGGAAAGCGTGACCCTTCTCCAGAGATCACGCAGAGAGTAGCCGAACTGACTGCGGGGAAGACAGACACGACCGCGAAGATGCAAGCCATCGCCGACTACGTCCAACGGAACATTCGATATGTGGCGATTGAGTTGGGAATCGCGGGCTGGCAGCCCCACGCGGCGAAGGACATCTACAGCAATCAATATGGCGATTGTAAAGACAAAGCCACGCTCACCAGTGCCATGCTCAAGCAAATCGGCGTGGACTCTTACTACATCTTCGTGTACACCGTCCGAGGAAGGGTAACCGCCGCGTCTCCGCCGGAACAGTCCTTCAATCACGCCATTCTGGGAATTCGCCTGCCAGATGACGTGAAAGATCCTTCCTTGCAGGCGATTTACGTCCATCCAGCGCTGGGACGAATCTTGATCTTTGATCCCACCGATGTGATGACGCCCCTCGGGGGGCTTCGCGGCCCGCTCCAGGGAAATTATGGCTTGCTTGCAACGCCGGACGGCGGCGAGTTAGTGGAACTTCCGATTCTTGCGTCGCAAGCCAGCGGAATTCGCCGCGCCGCCAAGTTGACGTTAAGCGGCACAGGCACGTTGAGCGGCGAGGTCATCGACATGCGCTATGGTGATTACGCCAGGTCGCAACGCTACGCGTACCTCGACATGAAGAAAAAAGAGGACCAGGTCAAGCCTATCGAAGTGTTGCTCTCGCAATCCCTGGGGACCTATCAAATCACCAAGGCCACGATTGCCAATCTGGACGTGCGCGATGCGCCATTCAGCTTGAGTTATTCCTTCATCGCTTCTGGATACGCAAAGTCCGTCGGCGACCTTTTGCTGGTCCGCCCACGCGTCCTGGGGGAAAAGTCCAGCGACATCCTGGAGAAGAAAGAGCCGCGAAAGTATCCCGTGGAATTCGAAGGACCCCGCAAGGATGCGGACCGTATTGAGATTGTTCTGCCAGACGGTTATCAGGTGGACGAATTGCCGCCGCCGGCAGATGTGGACTTCCCGTTTGGCAGCTACCACAGCAAAACGGAGGTGCAGGGAAAAACACTGGTCTACACTCGAACCTTCGAAATCAAGGAAGTAAGCGTACCACTGGATAAAATAGACGACCTGAAGAAGTTCTACCGCATCATCGGTAGCGACGAGCGTGGCACCGCCGTCCTCAAAACCGCGCACTAGAAACCGCCGCGCACACAAAGCAGCGAAGCCACCCGATCTATCACCGCGGACAAACAAACGTAATCGCCGAAGGTGGCCGCAGCGCGCTCCAGCGATGACGCAACGCCCGTGGCGCGGCTTCCAGCATGGCCGCAAGCAGCGGCTGCGCGCGATCGAAGGGAATGGTCAGGCGAAACATATCGACGCGCCTGCCGTACGAATATTTTTCGTAGCGCGGCACAAAACTTCGCGAAAAATCCGTAAGCACTTCCCACGCGGAAGTTTTGCCGAAAAGTTTTTTCGACCCTGCCTCTTGCGCCGTGATCTCCACCACGCTGCGCTGAGAGCCACCTCCGCTTTCGAACAGCACCGCAGTCGCACTAGCCGGATCGAACGCCCGCGAAGGATCGTCTTCCGGAAACGGCGCCAACAGTGTCCGAACTTCCGCCAGTTCCGCAGTAACCGGGTCCCACCAGTAGTGATAACCGTTATAAACGACCGCGCCGGTGCGAAAAATCTGCTGCACCCGCTCCGCGTCTTTGCCGACCACGCTGACCACCATGTCGGCCAGCTCATTCAGCCGGAACGTTTGTTTCACCACCGGCCGCATGCTCACATAGCCGGCATCATCTTGCGCATAGCGAACCCCAATTTCTTGCGGCAAAGCCATATCTCGCAATACTCCAATAACTCAAGTGCAATCGTCGCTCACGAAATTGTCGTGCTGAGGAGCGCTTTGTGCGACCAAGGATCTCAACCGATTCGTGCCCGTAACACGTCAACAGCACGCGAACCGCGTCACCCCAATTTACTAAGCTTCTCCCGCACGCGATCGCTAAGAGCCTTCCCGTCCACCGCCTTACCCGTCAGCGCTTCCTTCGCCGCCTTCACCACTGCGCCCATATTTTTGATCGACCTCGCGCCCACATCCGCAATGGCTTTCTCGATCGCCGCATCCATCTCCGCATCCGAAGCCCCTGCGGGCAAATACGATTCCAGCACCTTCAACTCGCTGGTTTCCTTGTCCACCAGATCCTGCCGCCCGCCCTTCCCAAACTGGTCGATGGATTCCCGCCGCTGTTTTGCCAGCGATTGCAGCAACTGGATCGATTCTGCCGGATCGAGCGGTCGCATCTTTTCCACTTCCTTCAACTGAAACGCGGATTTCACCATGCGCAGCACGCTCAAGCGCAATTCGTCCTTGGCCTTCATCGCCGTCACTATATCTTTCTGAATTTGTTCAGACACAGTCATAGCAAGCTCCCTTTCAAAAACTATAGCAGACGTGCTTCCCGTCGGTCAGGTCGGCGCTTCAGGGTCGATATTTGCCACACTTCAAAAAGTGTCATCCCGAACTCCCGCGCTTTTCGCGGTGTGAGGGATTTGCTTTTCGCTTTTGCCCGCCCCTCCTCCAAACCGCTCTAAACGGGGTGCGCGACTTACAAGTGGAACTTAAGCCGCCCGACGTAACTCCCAGTAATTTTCAAACTCGCCATTGAGATGGCAGCAGCGTAGAGCCAGGATCGCGTTCGCTCCTCGAACGGTCCAGAACATTCCTGACCTCTTGAGACGGAAAGCGACCACCGTCTTGCATCCGGCTTCAATGACGCCCGAACCAACAAATAGGTGTTGGCGGCGAAACTTAGGGTATCGCATGCGCTCTGCATTCCGTTCAAAATAATCTGCCTCGGTGCGAATCTTCTCCATTACTTCGGGGTTATCGGAGTCGATCGAACGGAGTGCACCAACCAGCTTTTCGATTTTCCCCCGATCCAGCAGGCGCTTTTGGTGGATCTTCATCCAGGCTTTTTGTTTCCCTTCGTTATTCGGGTACAGCTTGCGCGCGACCTCCCAAAGATGCTGGCGGGCGTGGTAGAGATCGACAATCTGCATGGCGTCGGAAAAATGCAGGGCAACAAGATTCCAAATCCATTCGGCGCCGTCGCCGATAACGACCTTCTTGAGTGCGCGACTCCAGCCGCGTCCCCAGGCTTCCCCATAGATTCGACGGCCAAACTCTTCCGCACTCTCGATGGCTCCGGCGTACGTGGTGGAATCGGGATCGCGGATTGGATAGCCTTCCTTATCCCACGTCGTCTGGGTGAACACGCATCCCAGTTTGACTTCCCGAGTATGGGCTGGCTGACCTTCCGTCTTGCCCTGCCGACCGACCGTCTCTTTCTTCACCACCGGAACTCCCGTCCCATCCATCTGCACGTACAGCACGGGAATCGGCTCGCCGGCAACCACGGGTAGTTCCAACTGCAGGGCTTTGTGAATCTCGGTTTGTTCGCGCTGAGCGATGTCGCCTCCGATGGCCTCTGCGGTACGCTCTACTGATTTAGTGGTCACTTCCAGGCCGGCCAGAACCTTCATCTGTTCGCGGCCGTGATCGAACGGTGCCTCCTGGCCCACTATCGCCTGCATGCGGCGTACGCCGGGAGAGAATTCCGTATTCTCGACATCCAATTCGACATCCACCGGAAATTGGCCGACGCCGCAGTGTGCGCATAAATAATAGGGACGTAAAACTTCCACCGGACCCACGACGGTCAGCACGGGCTTGCTGCGTTGCTCGCGGTAGTGGGCTTGTTGGCCGCAAGGGCAAGCCAGCCTGCGCCCTTCCTCGCTCGGAGCTGGGAATTGGAGCAGTTGGCTCAACGCAGTGGCGCCCGCCCGGTGTAAAGCCGAGCGCATGGCCATCTCGGTCGCTTCCAGATCGAGGCGCCCCGTGTTGCGCCGCTCCTGGAACACCACCCGCAAGAACTGTTCTATTTCGCGCGTGATTTCTTGCCGGATCGCTTCGACCGTTTTTTTTTCCGCTCCGTTTCTGCCTTCTCATCGAGAGGCCGCAAACGGCAGATCTCCGCGTTGGTTCCGAGAAACTCACGAGTGAGCTGCTGGAATTTCCGGAATTCCTCCACTTCTCGCTCGGCTTTCTGGATCGCCGCAGGGGTGGGCAACGCTTCCGAGATGGTCTTGCCATCGACCTTATAGGTGAGCCGGAAATTGGGCCCGTGACCCGGCTGACCGGGTTGATGGCAGTGACACTCTGGCTTACCGCATCGACCCGAGGTACCCGTAATACTGCCGGGGCGAAGGTCCCCGAGCTCTGCGATGCGCTGAGCAAGAAATTCACGTCGCTGTTCTAGATCAGAAAGGGAATCGGGCATGTGGTGGCCCTCCTATCCCGAGCGTATAATATACGCAAGGAAATGGCCACCCGAAAACGACATTAGCCCTTTCTCCCTTTAAAGTCGCCCGCCCCTCTAAACGGCTCCGTTTGACACAGACAAACCCCGCACAGTAACTTGGGATGTTTCGAAAACCTGGGAAGAGACCGCCGGAAACGCAGGCGGCTTTTACGTTGAAAAGAGGGCAGATGAAAGTCATCGTAGCGGACAAAATTAGCGAGCGCGGGGTCGAGCTCCTGAAGGAAACGGGCTGGAAGGTCGTCCAGACCACCAAAGAAACGCTCTCGGGCGAATTGGCGGATGCGGACGCGCTAATCGTTCGCAGCGCCACAAAAGTAACGCCGGAATTAATGGACAAAGCCCCGAAGCTGCGCGTAGTCGGTCGCGCCGGAGTCGGAGTGGACAACATTGATCTGGATGAAGCCACCAAACGCGGAATCCTCGTCATGAGCACGCCCGGTGGAAGTTCCGTTAGCGTTGCCGAACACACCTTCGCACTTCTGCTCGCGCTCGTCCGTCAAGTGCCAAAATTTGACGCCTCCATGCGCGAAGGGAAGTGGGAGAAATCTTCATCTGGCGCCGAAGTGCGCGGCAAAGCCATCGGACTGATCGGCCTGGGCCGCATCGGCGGCGAAGTCGCGATCCGCGCCAACGCCTTCGATATGCGCGTACTGGCCTTCGATCCGTACATCAGCGAGGCAGCCGCAAAGGAATATTCCGTCGAGCTCGTTCCCCTGGAAAAACTTCTCGAGGAGAGCGATTTCATTTCATTGCATACCGCGGTTACTCCGCAAACAAAAAACCTCGTGAACGCCGAGACAATCGCCAAAATGAAAAAAGGCGTGCGCATCCTCAACGCCGCCCGTGGAGAACTTATCAACGAACCTGATCTCGCGGCGGCGCTGAAAAGCGGCCACGTAGCCGGCGCCGGATTGGACGTGTTCGCCGAAGAGCCGCCGAAAAATTCACCCCTTATCGGCTTGCCGAATGTGATCTGCACGCCGCACGTTGCAGGCTCGACCGCGGAAGCGCAGGAAGAATTGGGCAACCAGGTCGCCGTTCAGGTCCGGGACTATCTCTCCGAAGGCATCATTCGCAACGCCGTGAATTTGCCCGCTCTCTCCTCGGAACAATATCGCCGCGTACGTCCGTACCTGGCTCTAGCCGAACGCCTCGGCTCTTTGGTTTCGCAGGCCGCCGCCACTCGCCCCGCTCGCGTAAAGATTCGCTATGCGGGAGAAGTAACGGAAGTCGGCACGCATCTCTTGCGCAGTGCGGTCCTGGCCGGCCTGCTGAACGCCATCCTCGACGAAAAAGTAAATGTGGTGAACGCTCCGTCGGTTGCCGCTGCCCGCGGCCTCAGCGTCGAAGAAGAAACTCACTGGCGCGAGCACGGATTTAAGCACACGCTCGAAGTTTCGGCGCTTCCGAGCAAGCCCGGCGCGCACGGCTTCAGCGCCGAAGGCACCGTGCTGCACGATGGCTCGCCCCGCGTCATCAATATCGACGGCATCCCGCTCGAAGCGCAGTTGGACGGTACCATGCTCTACCTGCGCAACAATGACAAACCCGGGGTCATCGGCCACGTGGGCACCACGCTCGGAAAGCACGGCGTGAATATCGCCACCTTTGCCCTCGGACGCCGCGAAGCCACCGTTGGTGCCGAAGCCGTCTCCTTGGTGCGCCTGGATGGAAAAGTTTCTGAAGATATTCTCGGCCCCATTCGCGAGCACGCAGCCATCACCGAAGCCAAGCTCATCCATCTCGACTAAAGCGCAGGCGAGCGGCGGCGCGGCGGCCGTATCGCGAGAAATTGCAACGGCGCACGTCCGCCTCAAGCCTTGGCAAGCGCGTCAAACAAGCGATCTCACCGTCTCTTAGCTGGTATAGCCCACAACAGCTGTGCTAACCTACAAATAAGCCTAAACCCGCTTTTGGGCATATGTCGGGGCGTAGCGAAGCCTGGTTATCGCGCCTGGTTCGGGACCAGGAGGTCGGTGGTTCAAATCCACTCGCCCCGACCATTTTATCTCCCGCTCTCAGATAGACTTACACTGCAACTGCTTGCTGCTCTTCCACGCGTAAAACTTGTCCCGACTTGTCAATCATCGACTGCTGCTTGTTGGTAAGGAGTACAAAACCAAGGTGTATCTGGCGAATTGATACGAGGGCCGATATTACCGGCAAATCCCGCCGCGAAAGGGAGATGCCTCTCCCTTTTTGAACGGACCTGGTGACAGTGAAACGGTCGGAGCCGCGAAACGCACTGCAACCAAGAGCGCAAATACGGCATGATTTCATTCCAGGTTTTTTCAGCGCCTGATCGGATACCACAGTGAGCCCGAATATTTGAAAAGTTAGGCAGCCATTGGAGTCTGAAATAAGGATCGACAATGGGGCTGCCGTCCAAACGAGCGGAGATTTGCGATTGGTCGTGACGCCGGCGTATCGGGTGTTCGCCCTTCCCGTGAGGTATGCGTGCGATAGTTGTTGAAGTAGGTCCTGAAATCGAGCAGCTTGTTTTCGAGATCGGCCGTCGTCCAGAACAACAGGTGATCCAAATACTCTCGGCGAAGGGTGCCGATTAGCCGCTCCACGAATGGATGGGACAGGGGAACGTAGGGGATGGACTTGATCTCCGTCAACTCCAGTACACGCAGATTGGCTTGCCATTGGTGGAACCGATAAAGTGGATCGTTGTCGGAGCTCAGGTACTTCGACATCCAGCGTTGCCCTCGAATGGCAAGATTGAACATCCGACAGAGGGCGACACCATCGACGGATCCCGCATGAACGCCGAAACCAATAATCCGGCGCGTATATTGATCCATGACGACCAGGACCCAGTGGGTCCGCAGCGTTGCCGACTCGCACCTGAACAGATCCATGCTCCATAGGCTGTCTTTCATGTGGCCCAGGAACGTCAGCCAGGAGGGACCACCGGAGGGCTGTCCCGGCCGGTAGTGATGGCCGAGAATCCTTCGAACCACGTCTTTGTCGATTGGGATGTGGAACGCCAAGGCGATCTGTTGGGCAATTCGCGGACAGCCCCAGTTGGGATTACGTTCCTTCATTTCGACGACCGCACGGATGAGTTCTGCGCTCGGACCATTCGGGCCGGGCTTCAGGCGGCGATCCGGGGAGAACAGCATCCGGTACTTTCCTTTGCTCAAGGCTTTATGAATGGCTAGCAGTGTCGAAGGCTTCAGAACGATTGCGGAACGGAGCAGACGAGTGGGACGTACCAAGAGTGCCATTAAGCCGGCGAGGATGCGGTCCGACGTGCATAAATTCGGCGATCGTTGCCGTGAGCGAGCCACGATCAAGAGTTGGTGCTTGAGGATAAGGGACTCCGCAACTATGGAACGGACGCCGCCAGGACCGAGCAAGCGGGCCAGGGTAGCAAGGAAATGGATAAAAAGAATAACCAGATTGCTCATCGCAGAATCGTAGCAGGAAGGGAAATCCTAAGGAAATATGGGCAAAACAACAATTCGCCAGCCACACCCAACGAAAGCGCCGGAAGCGGACCGTTGTATCTAGCAAGGGTACGGAACAGGCTGATCGTTGCGATTGCCCTTTTGTGGCCGATCTTCCCGATTGTATTTTTCCTCAGACGAAGACATGTCAGCACGGTAATCATCTGTTTCCTCATCACGCCTTTGGTGCTCGTCGGAATGATGATCGTGGTGCGTCCAACCTGGTTCGAGCGCTGGCGGCAGTGGTCGAACCGTGAGTTGGAACGAATGGGCGAGGGTCTCGAAAGGCGCCCTCCGACTGGCCTTCCATAGCCGGTACTAGCAGGAACCTTTCCGGTTTTGCGACAAACCAGGCACTGAGACTGATCCTCTTTGTCCCCGATTGAGTTTGGTGGCCGTACACTAGCCTCAGCCGGCTGCGAAGAGGATTCCTGAGGTGTAATTCATGTCGAAGATAGGCTGGGAGATGTCTCATTCAGTCGAAACTAACGCCAGTCCAGCCTTCGCTTGGGAGTTCTGGACCAATGTCGCGAATTGGGCTGATCCGCCAGCGAAATTTGACTTAGACGGACCATTCGCTGACGGATCTCGTGGGACCACGCGACTGCCGGGACAGGAACCGCTGCATTGGTTCATCCGAGAAGTTACTCCTTCCAACGCGGCCACGATTGAGATGCAACTGAAGGGTGCCACACTGTTGTTTGATTGGCGATTTGTAAAGCTCGCTGATGGACGGACAAAGCTCACGCAACGCGTCGCGCTGACGGGTGAGAACACGGATGTCTATCTCTCGGAGGTGAAGTCCACGTTTACGGCCAGTCTGCCGGACGGGATGAACAAGCTTGCAGCGGCGATGGCAAATGCATATTCGAGTCGTCAAGGTCGAGGCCGATAACGCCGTAATCATCGGTTTGGGTACTGTGAGGGACTTGTCCGGTTACGCAACTTACCAGGCAAATAGATTGGGATCAATGCCCCCAAATCAGTTTGGCAGTGATCGTTTCTACGAAGACGGCCTGATGTGAAAGATTACTTCCGGGTTCCCGTCAATCTTTCGGATCAGCGGAGCCCTTAGTGTTCGGCCGTGCTGCATGCGGTTGGCCGGACGGCAGGCAAAATTCGATCGACTAGCTCGTGATCGCTCTCGAAATTCTTGGGAATTCCCCATGCCGTGAACACGACGATCAGATCTTCTTCTGGAAACACCATGAGCCGCTGCCCGCCCAGACCAGCGGCCTCCCAGACATAGCCCTGTCGATCCGCGCGCGGAAGCAGCCACCACAGGTATCCATACTTGAAGTCCTCTCCCCACAAAGTGCGAGGGACATCGATGGACGGAGTGAGCGAGTGCTTCACCCAGTCTTGCGATACAATCTGCCTGCCGTCCCACATTCCGTTGTGCAGGTAGAGATATCCGATCTTTGCAAGGTCCGAAGTGCTCAAAAACAGGCCTCCCTCGGTGTCTGGTAATCCCAGTGGGGTGCGCTTCCAGAAATGATCCATGCCCAAGGGTACGAACAGATACCGCTCTCCATAGTTCTCAAGGTCTTGGCCGGTTTCCTTAGCGAAAACGTGAGCGAGCAATTCCGCCACGCCACTGCTGTAGTTGAAGACCGTCCCCGGCTCGTGTGCCATAGGCTTGTCGATCACGTACTGCACCCAATCGTCGGTGGCTTCCATCAGGCTGAAGTCGTTGCGAGGATCGTCGTCGGGCACATCTTCGTGCCAGTCGAGCCCGGTGGACATCGTTAGAACGTTCCGCAGGGTGATACGCCGCTTTCTTCCATCGACATTCTTCACCTTCGCTTCGTCGAAGTACGTGAGCAGCGGAGTGTCGAGGCCAGCCTTGAAATCGCCGCGAGTAATGGCAATGCCCATGATGACGGACGAAACCGTCTTGGTGACGGACTGCATGGTGTGTAAGTCGGTGCCGTGAAAGTAGGGGTGCCACGCCGGGTCGAAGTAGTTGTACCAACCCGTGAGATGGGCGTTCAGCGGCCCACGCGTGTGCGCCTCTTTCGCGTAGATGGTTCCGTAGTCGTGGGAGTAATTTCGATCGAAGACCTCGTTTCCGCAGCGGACGACAGCCAAGCTATCGACCAGAGGGAATTTACCGCTGGCCAGATCAGCGTCCAGCCCAGCAAGAATTTTTTCATCGAGTGCCGCGCTGGCCGGACTATCTTTCGTCCAGCCATGGGTCGGCCCTTTGGTTTTGCTCGTGTCTTTGCTCTCGGTTCGCTGCGCAGCCATAGGCCCGGTTAGGACCGATAAGAACCAGATCACGATTATCGAAGCGGGGGCGATCTTTTTCATTTATTGGTCCTTCCCGGTTCAAGGAAATCTCTGAGTAAGAGATATAGGCGTCAGGTTAGCTCTGTCAAGTTCCGGGACATTGCAGATGGTGGGAGTTGCGCCTTCGTGCGCTATCAAGGCGCGTAAGAGTTGCAGGTTCGGTTTGGAATGTATGGTTGGCCACTGGGAAGCGATTGAGGTCTCAAATCTGATTAACGCTAGTGATTAATCGGACGCGCGTTTTCACCGAAACGTAGATTTTAGCCGGGATGCTCCGGGCGCGTTCGATTAATCCGTTTGCACTAAACCGCTCGCGCGGTAGTGGTGGCGTTGTAGTTGTGTCGGCTTATCCGGTCATACTCGTCGCTGTTCCAGTTGAACATATCCCCCTACGGAAGTCCTCTTTGTTAAAGCATGGAGCGGCTGCTCACTGCAGCACATTCCATCTTGCAAAGGAGCTTTCCATGACGTCGCTTCGACAACGATATATCGAGGATATGCAGGTCCGAAACTTTTCGCCTGTAACACAAGCCTCCTACACCCGAGAAGTCTTGGGCTTTGCCCACTACTTCAACAAGTCACCAGAGTTGTTGGGTCCGGAACAGATTCGTGCCTATCAGGTCTATCTGACCAACGAAAGGAAGCTGGGGGTAGTTTCGATCAGCGTTGCCACCTCCGCGCTTCGCTTCCTCTATCGGGTGACCCTCAAAAAGAACTGGTGTATGGCCGACATGATCCCGGCTCCCAAGGTGCCTAAAAAACTGCCGATCATCCTCAGCCCAGAGGAAGTCGTTCGATTTCTTGACTGTGTCGCAATGAGGAAGCACCGCGCCGTCTTAACCACCTGCTACGCCGCCGGCTTGCGCATCTCCGAAGCCGTTGCTCTCACACTCCCGGCGATCGACAGCCAGCGCATGGTCTTGCGTGTCGAGCAAGGGAAAGGACTGAAAGATCGTTACGTAATGCTCTCACCGAAACTGTTAGAGATCCTGCGAGCCTGGTGGCGAATCGAAAGGCCTGGGCACTGGCTCTTTCCGGGTGGCACCCCGGACCAACACATAACCACCACTTCGGTTGCGGCGATGTGTCGGAAAGCCCGCCGCATTTCCGAAATTCCTAAACCGATCACACCGCATTCCATGCGGCATGCCTTTGCATGTCACTTGCTGGAATGGGGCACCGACATTCGCCAGATTCAACTCTTGCTCGGCCATCGCAGCCTGGAGACCACCGCAAAATATCTGCACATCGCGACCAGCAAAGTGTGCTCGACAGCGAGCCCACTGGATTTGCTGCCTCGCCCTGTTTCGCTGGAGGTCCAGCCTACTCCGTCGCAACACCTCTAACCGCCGGGCCCCTTGGATCGCCCGAAACTGGAAGTGGCGGACATTTTCCGCCGCTACGGTGAAGCCTATCGTGAGCAGCATGCTGCGTCGCTATTCCCCGCTCAACGGCGCGTCATGACCGCGATCGAGGTGTGTCGAACCGCAGCTCTCGGCGGTCATCTCGAGCGCTGCGACTGCTGCAATCACGAGCGGCCCTGCTACGACAGCTGCGGGGATCGTCATTGCCCAAAATGTCAGTCCCTCGCACGTGCAGAGTGGGTTGAAAAACGAACCTCCGAAGTTCTCGACACGCACTATTTTCATGTCGTCTTCACCATTCCCGAACCGGTTGCTTCCATCGCTTACCAGAACAAAAATCTCGTCTACGGCATACTCTTCCGAGCCACTGCCGAGACCTTGTCGACCATCGCTGCCGATCCCCAACATCTGGGCGCCGAGATCGGTTTTTTCGCCATACTTCACAGTTGGGGACAAAACCTGTTTTTCCATCCGCATGTGCATTGTGTCGTTCCAGGCGGCGGGATTTCACTTGATGGTGCCAGGTGGATCTCCTGCCGCCCCAACTTTTTCTTACCAGTAAAGGTGCTCTCTCGGCTGTTCCGGCGATTGTTCCTGCAGTATCTGCAGGAGGCCTTCGACGCCGGCAAGTTGCGGTTCTTCACTTCGCTTCAGGCACTCCATGATCCGCAGGCTTTCACCCGTCATCTCGATTTGGTGCGAGACGTGGAATGGGTCGTCTACGCCAAGCCACCTTTCGCCGGGCCACAGCAAGTGGTGGACTATGTCGGCCGCTACACCCACCGGGTGGCCATTTCCAATCATCGGATCGTCGACATCGAAGATGGCCAAGTGAAATTTAAATGGAGAGACTACCGCGACAACAATCAGCAGAAAACCATGCCCCTCACGGCAGACGAGTTCATCCGGCGATTTTTGCTCCACGTTCTGCCGAGTGGGTTCCACCGCATTCGCTACTACGGGTTCCTCGGCAATCGACACCGCAAGGAGAAGTTGCAGCATTGCCGGCAACTTCTCGGCATGGCTTCTCCAAAGGAAGGCTCTGCCGAGCCCACGATGCAAGAGGATTATCGTGATCGATACGAGAGGCTCACGGGCCGCTCGCTTCGGGAATGTCCCGTTTGTCATCGAGGTCGCATGATCGCGGTCAAGGCGCTGCCTCAAGTTCGCTCTTCACCGGCAATCCAAAACACTTCATGAGCGACCGTAAACGAATCCAAATTGCTCTCGCCACGAGCTCGACACTTTCGAGTCAACGGAGTGCTGTTGCTTCTTGCCGTTCAGATCACCCCGCAGACAGTCAAGCATCCCGCATTTTGCCCCACAAGTTCCCGCAGAAGACACCGAACTGCAACCCAGCATGCTCGTCTCCGCACTTACCTACCGCCTATGCCCCCTACGTCGCATCCCACTTATCAAGCAAAACCCATAGCGCACACACCTTGCAGCGGTTTAGTCCAAAACATTTTTAGCTCACCGGCCCGCCTTAGTCACGTTTCCATTCTGCTTACGCCTACTATCGGCATGCCGCCAAGCTAAAAATGCTCTGCCTTGAACGTGGCCGGCCGGTTTGCGGCGGGCGCGGGTGTTATGCAAATTCAATGATGGGAAGGTGCGGCGTCGAGGTTCGCGCCGGCCCAGCGCCAGGGTGCACCGCGTAACACCTGGCGTGTGGAAGCTGGTTATGGCAGAAAAGAATGATGAAAAAAACGGTTGAAGAAGCGGAGAGAAGAGAGCAATCCGATGGCAAGGCGGAGAGGTGCGAACCGCGCCGTGGCACGCAAAGAACACGCATTGAGGAGAGCGGTTTCATGCTGCAGCGGTGACCATGGGTGGAGAGCGCAGTTGGATTTCGGCAGCGGTAAGCCGCTCGATAACCTTCATCGGACCAGCACACTTGGGGCAGTACCAAAGATCGGACGGGGCATCGGTGGAGGAGAGGTTTTGTTCAGTTTGCGGCTGTTGAGCCGAGCCGAGAAGGTGAAAGCAAAGCGGTAGGAGCGTGGCACGCCGGCGGTTGGCCAGGAAGCCGAAGTTGCGGATGCGCACGAAGCCTTGGGGAAGGATATGCAGTAGGAAGCGTCGCAAGAACTCGTCGAGCGATAGGGCCATGAGTTTCTGTTCGTTGTGGTGGGCCGAATCACGCCAGCGAAAGGTGACGTGGCCATCGGTAAACGAGATCAGACGATGATTGGAGATAGCCACGCGATGGGTGTAGCGGCCGAGATATTGCAGTACATATTCGGGGCCACCGAAGGGGCGTTTCAAGTACACCACCCAGTGTTGTTGGAACAGAGGCCGTAGCCAGGCGGCAAAGATCTTGGGCTGAGCGAGGAGCTGAAGGTCTCCCTGGAAGTTGAGCTGACCATTCTGAAAGGCCTGTTTGAGTGCATCGACGAACTTGCCGCGAAAGATTTTGCGCAGCACCTTCTTGGGAAGAAAGTAGTTTTTTCGTGAACGAACCCAGCGGGTGTGATCGGGCGAAAGGCCGCCGGCGGGAACGACACAATGAACATGCGGGTGAAGTTCGAGTTTTTGACTCCAGGTGTGCAGCACACTGAAGAATCCAATTTCAGCGCCCAGGCGTAGCGGGTTGCGGGCGACTTCCAGAAGAGTTTCTGCACTGGTACGGAACAAGAGATCGTAGAGGAGCTTCTTGTTCTGCAGGACCAGTGGCGCCAACCGGCGGGGGAGTGTGAAGACCACGTGCGCGTAGCGTGTGGGAAGAAGTTCTCGCTGACGCGCAGCGATCCAGCGATCCCGGGCAGCGATCTGACACTTCGGGCAGTGGCGATCACGACAGCTGTTGAACGAGATGGCACGATGTCCACAGCGGGTGCATTCATCGAGATGACCGCCGAGAGCGGCAGTGCGACACCGCGCAATGGCGCGCAGCACTTTGACATGCTTCCAGCGCATCCAGTGGCGGTTTCGTTCGATGAATGCTTCCCCCGCAGCGCGGATGAGATCGGCCACCTCGAGAGGGGGCCGGCTCATCTACTGCTCCTGCGGTGAGCGGTCTTTGAGCTTCAGTAAGTCCAACGGACTGGCGGCAGTGTTCAAGTGACGTTGGGAGAGATGCAGGTAGAGGGTGGTCTCTTTCAGATCTCCATGGCCTAACAGGATCTGAATGGTTCGGAGATCGGCACCAGCCTCGAGCAGATGTGTAGCAAAACAGTGGCGAAGCGTGTGAGGATGGACGCTTTTCTCGAGTCCCGCTCTCTTGGCGGCGTTATAGCACGCGTGCCAAACGGTTTTCGTATCGATCGGCAGATCACTGTTGTGGCGATGGTTGCCGTGAAAGAGCCACACGCTGGGTTTTCCCTGCAAGCGCTGCCAATGGGTGTGGAGTTCTTCGAGTAGCTTGGGACTGAGCATGACATCGCGATCTTTGCGTCCCTTGCCACTGTGGATGTGAATCACCATGCGCTGGTCATCGACATCGCTGACCTTCAAATGCGTCAGCTCGGAACATCGCGCGCCGGTGGCATAGAGCGTCATCAGTATCGTCCGATGGAAAGAAGGGCAAGCCGCATCAATGAGCTGAGCGACTTCTTCCTGGCTGAGGATCGTTGGCAGGCGATGGCTCCTTTTTGGATAAGGAGTGTCGGCGACGCTCCACGCCCTTCTTAGCGTCTTGGTGTAGAAGAACCGCAAGGCCGCCAGACGGATCGTAACCGTGCCCGATGACAACTTCCGTTTTTGAAATAGCTCGGCCTGGTATTCACGAATGTGCCGAGTACCCAAGCGGTCCGGCGGACAGTTGAACCGTCGAGAAAAATCTTCGACGGAGTGGATAACTGCGTATAGTTTCTTCAGAGTAGTTAAGGCGCTG
>CAWCIG010000005.1:0-776543 GCA_963795535.1 Candidatus Acidiferrales bacterium | reverse complement strand
TTTTGCGGTGGTCTCCAGGCTGCGATGGCCGAGCAAGAGTTGAATCTGGCGAATGTCGGTGCCCCATTCCAGCAAGTGACATGCAAAGGCATGCCGCATGGAATGCGGTGTGATCGGTTTAGGAATTTCGGAAATGCGGCGGGCTTTCCGACACATCGCCGCAACCGAAGTGGTGGTTATGTGTTGGTCCGGGGTGCCACCCGGAAAGAGCCAGTGCCCAGGCCTTTCGATTCGCCACCAGGCTCGCAGGATCTCTAACAGTTTCGGTGAGAGCATTACGTAACGATCTTTCAGTCCTTTCCCTTGCTCGACACGCAAGACCATGCGCTGGCTGTCGATCGCCGGGAGTGTGAGAGCAACGGCTTCGGAGATGCGCAAGCCGGCGGCGTAGCAGGTGGTTAAGACGGCGCGGTGCTTCCTCATTGCGACACAGTCAAGAAATCGAACGACTTCCTCTGGGCTGAGGATGATCGGCAGTTTTTTAGGCACCTTGGGAGCCGGGATCATGTCGGCCATACACCAGTTGTGGGTTCCGGTAATTCTGAGCCATCAATTCCGGAAATTCTGAGCCGTTTTGTATTTTCTTGCAAGGTCTCTTCCAAGTTGAGATGACGCGTTCGTCCCGAGGGTCCGTCGAGATGGATAAAGCGCCCTCGTTCTAGCACCCGGTCGAGGATGGCTGCCGCCATATCTTCGTCGTGCAATACCTTTCCCCACTCGTTCAGCGGCTTGTTGGTTGTGAAGATCATCGGCCGCTTTCTCAGGTGCCGATCGTTCACCACATGGAAGAGCACGTTGGCAGCGTCCGGCCCGTAGGTCAGATAGCCGACCTCGTCGATCACCAGCACGTGAGGGTGCGTGTAGGTTGTCAGCGATTCCTGGAGATGTCCTCGCTTGCTGGCGTTCGAGAGGTCCTCGATGAGTTCCGCCGCGGTGGTGAAGAGAGTCTCGAAGCCGTTCTGGATGGCGCGGTACCCGACGGCCACCGCCAGATGAGTTTTCCCTCTACCGGTCTTCCCGTGCAGAATCAGCGACCGCCCCTCGGCGACGAAGTCCAGCCCGAGGTAGGAGCCGATCAGGGATTCCCGGAGCGTCGACTGCAAAGTGAAGTCGAACTCTTCAATGGTCTTGAAGAACGGAAAGTGTGCGCTCCGCGTGCAGCGCTGCAGTCGCGTCTGCTTCCTTCGCGCTACTTCTTCAGCCAGTAGCAGAGCCAGGAAGTCTTGATACGACCAACTTTCTTTTTCCGCCCGAACGGCAACCTCCTTGTAGATCCGGCGCGTGTGCGCCAGGTTGAGACGCCGGAAGTGAACCTCGAGCTGGCCCTCAGACAGTTCCAGACTCTTGGGTATGCTGTCGTCCTGCTTTGGCGTCATCGATGCACCTCGCGGATTTTTCTTAACCTGTTCTTTGCTCATGGGATCTCCTCCTGGAAAACTAGTGAACGCTGAAGAAAACGCTCGATGTAGACGGCACCGAAAACTTGCTCTTGCAGTCCCTGTTCCATGGCGCGGCGAAGAACCTCAGCTCCATGGCTCTGCAGGATGTCGTGCAGCCGATCCACGTCGTAGAACCACTGCCGGGGCCGGCGATGAACGATCTCGGTGAGGTAGCGGAACGCAGGCTCTCCAAGTTCGAGCAACTGCTGGCGCTTCAGATAACGCTTGCCGCGCTTGCCCGATACCGCCGCCACCATGGCCGCACGATGCACGGCGAGCGTGGACCCCTCGTGCGCAATGAATTTTCGTGGATGGTTGACTTCATATCTGCCCGCCACAATGCGCACGCGATCGGCATACAAGTACAGGGTCGCCGGCATACTAATGGCCTCGGGAGGCATGGAGTAGGGATGGCCATCGTGCAGGACGGTGCCCGTCGGGCCTACATAGACAGGAATGCGAAGCGCTAGATCTTTCGGGTGCACCTTCAAGGAACGAAGCCTAGGAGCCTCTTCGCTAAGACGCACGGCGGGTATTACGCCCGTCGCGCGGCAGGGACGCTCCTGGTTCACCTCGCGATGCCATGCGACGAGTTGCTGCTCGAGATCCTCCTGATCGTGGAAGCACCGCACTTTGAAGAAGGAAGATTTTACGAAGCCCACCAGGTTCTCGACAGTTCCTTTTTGCTGCGGACTATGAGGCCAACACAATTCCACCCCGATGCCCAGCTCGAGCGTGACGTAAGCGAAGATCGGATTCCATTCCGTCACCTCGCCGTTCCTCCGCCACTTCAGAGCCACCGTCTTCGGTCGATCGAAGACACACATCAGCGGGGCGCCACCCCAACTGTCGAGATGCTCGGCCAGGTTACGCACCAAGCTCTCCACTGCCTGGTCCTTCACTACACTGACGCAGATGAATCGGGAGTACTTCAGACGAGAAGCGAAGAAGTGGATGCGACGGGACGACCCGTCGAGAAAGGTAACGTCTACTTCTCCGAAGTCATGCTGGCTAAATTCTCCGGGCAGGCCTTCGAAACGAATCAGTGGTTTTGTTTCTTGCGGACGAACCGAGGCCACCAGAGCGTACAAGGCGGTCTTGCCTCCTTGGTAGCCTGCTTCGCGAACCCGGCGAAGGATCTCCAGAGAGGGTAGGTCGGATTTTTCTTCCAGAATCTTTACAATGATTTTCCGGAAGTCCTCAACGATGCTTGGTCTGCCGATCCGCCGCTTCTCTCGCTCAGCGGCATTATCGACATGAACCACCGGAGTTTCTTCCGCAATGCGCTTAACAGAGCACAGGGACACTCCCGCCAGACGGGCCACTTCGGTCTTGGGGTGACCCGCCTTCAGTAAAATCTCGACTTCGTGACGCTTTAACATTCCTAACATCCTCCTCCCTCCGCCCTACCGGTTCACCGACCGGGGGCACAGGGAGAGTTTTAGCCCTTCCGGCTATTGCCGGACGGCTCAGAATTTCCGGAATGAAAAGGGTCAGAATTTTCGGAACCGACACCAGTTCTTTTTGAGGGTCACCCGATAGAGGAAGCGAAGCGCGGAGGTGGCAACGCTGATCGAAACTACCCCCAGCTTCCTTTCGTTGGTCAGATAGACCTGATAGGCACGAATCTGTTCCGGACCCAACAACTCTGGTGACTTGTTGAAGTAGTGGGCAAAGCCCAAGACTTCTCGGGTGTAGGAGGCTTGTGTTACAGGCGAAAAGTTTCGGACCTGCATATCCTCGATATATCGTTGTCGAAGCGACGTCATGGAAAGCTCCTTTGCAAGATGGAATGTGCTGCAGTGAGCAGCCGCTCCATGCTTTAACAAAGAGGACTTCCGTAGGGGGATATGTTCAACTGGAACAGCGACGAGTATGACCGGATAAGCCGACACAACTACAACGCCACCACTACCGCGCGAGCGGTTTAGTGCAAACGGCTTTACCGGACGCGCGCAGAACTCCCCGCCTCCGTTCACTCCACAACCAGAACGCGCATCCGGTAAAGCACTAACGTTTATCGGGACTCAGGTTGTCGAACATGCCAGACAATCTCGAACCGCATCGCGTCTGGCGAAGGCTAATACAATCGAAAATTAATCTGGAACTTAGTCACTCTTGCAATAGGTTGGTTGTCTATTAGGACTGGGTCACAACGCCACTTCTCTACTTCTCTACGGCTGCGATTGCCTGCTCATTCAAACCACCCGGTAAACCCTGCACAATTCGCACCTGTTCCACGCGGCCTTCGCTCCTTCCTGTCTCCTTGGGAAACAGGGATTCTTGGGCAGGGGGCGACGTCGCCCCCTCCAATCCGTACTTGCTCATCGAACATTTGGGCATTTAGGGCGCTACTTGACATTTCAAAACGGGACATTTACTACCCGCCGTTATTTTGTGCTATCACTTTATCTCCGAGCGATTTATGCCGTTGGTCCATTACTACCCTGCACTACGGTTTTTGACCTAGGTGTGCACCAAAATGTGCACCAAATTTGTTGAGAGCTTATTACACCAGCGGAAGGACGTCCCGAACGGGATGAGCATCTACGCGACTTGGCGAGACGACGACGTCGGAAGTCGCGGTTTTCAATATTTCCTGACAGGCGCGCTCATCGCCTTGAAGCGGTGAAGGTGTCGAAGGCTTGCAGCACTTGTTCGGGGCGGGCGCGGACGCGAAGGTCTTCGGTGAAATTTTCCCAGCGGACTTTACCATTCGAATCGATGAGAAATTCGGCGGGGCGGGAGATGTCGGCGCCGTCGACGCCCGCGTGGGAGTGAACAAGGTCCCAGCGGCGGATGACTTCGTCTTTGGAGTCGGAGAGAATCGGGAAGGTGTAGCCAGCGGACTGGCGGAGATGGTCGGACTCCTGCGGCGTGTCCACGCTAATGGCGACGACTCGAATCCTGCGAGCGTTGAAGTCTGGCAGGCGCCCTTCGAAGCTCCGTAACTCGGAGTTGCAGAAGGGTCACCAGTAGCCGCGATAAAAGATCAGGATGACCGCGGCGGTTTTGGCGGGGGGTGAGCCTCCGGCGGGCTGGGCGTCCGTTGCGAAAGGTGAATTGAGCAGATTCGAAAGCGTGACGTTGTTGCCTTTTGAATCGGGAAGCGTGAAATCCGGTGCGAGCTGGCCTACCTGTGGAGCGCCGTGGGACGCGGGAAGCTGCCGGGTAAGATGAAAAATCCCGAAGAGAAAGAGCCCAACAAGAGCTACCGAGAAAACCCCCAGAACGCTGCCAAAGATTTTTCCGCGGTAGGCGTCGGGTTGGCGAAAGGCGCGCAGGACACCGCTAGCCACGAGAAACAGCCCCAGAGCCATGAGGAGGAGAGTGAGCCACGGAAAGTCACGCGTGATGGCGTAGCGAGCGAAAAACGTGGGATAACTGACGAAGGCGGCAACGCAAAGGGCAAAACCCGCCCACGGACGTGGATTCCAGCTTCGCTTCATGCATGACTCCGTTTTGTCCATCCTACCAGATGCGTGCCGGAATATTCGTTGCTTTCGGCATACAAGGCGCGATGACCAATGAACGTGGGCTCGCTAGATGGGAAAGCGTGCCGTTTGGGCGGAGTCCTGATGCGGAAAGTATGAGAAAAATATGAGCCGTTCGAACATTGATATTGAGCGAATGACGTCCCTATCCTGAACGGTGAAAGTGAAACCAACCTCTTGGTCCCGAACCACCGCGAGCAAGTGATGCAGCTAAATCTAAACCGTTGAATCGGCGTCGGATAGCGGAGTAACTTCCTCCCTTAATCGGGCTCCTCATGGGGCCACAAGTTATAAAGTTTAGACGAGCGGACGTCATTCCCATGGCGCCCTAGCAGAAATTCCTCGGCAACGAGACGCGTGCGGCGTCACCTTCGTGATCTGAAAGACCTGCCTCGCTCGGCGGCGGTTCCCAACTTTATCAGGCGGCGAGGCAGCCTCGCCACCAAACTCTCCTCCGGAATCATTTTTCGCCGCTTCGACTGTGTGGGGTTGGTTCCGAATCTTTGGCATACGTTTTAGCGGCTGGCTGCACACATTGTGCTCAAGGATGAAGTGAGTGCGCCACCGGCTGCGCAGAAGTTACTGGCGACGCTGAACAAGAAAACTGCAGTAAAGCCGTGGCGCAGCGGTAGAGTTTCGATGTAACTCGCGCTTAAGATCGCATCTCTCACGTCCCGCAATAAACTGTTGATCGACCGGACAAGACAAAAACGTAATCTTTATTGTTAACTTTAATGTAATAGCGTATCGTCCCCGTCGGATAGCAGCCGTCGAAGGAGCACCGCAGCGGATGATAACCGCGAGGATCCCGGATTACCGATGAAACGGTCAGCGCGGTTCGGGGCGCGACGGTAAGAGCTTGAGAGGAAGAATTTGCCGAAAAGAAGTTGTCGCTGGAAAGAAAGCCGCTCGTGAAGCAGTGGATTTTCCCGAGCTCCACCACGTCGTCTGGTTTGCTTTTGCGCTGCTCCTTACTGAGCTTCTGGCCCGGGGGCACAATCGAGAGAAGTGACGCCGCGTGCCCATCAATACTGATTCCCCCGTATCGCACGGACAGCGTTGACTCGGTGCTGTTGACGATGGTTGTGGAATAGTTGAGGAAAGTGCCCATTCCGTCAGTGCCGAAGCGCTCGAATCCCAGCCGCGAACTCACCGCTATTCCCGCATAACTCAATGTGTGTATCGCATTACCTGTCAGTGGGTCTTGGATGGTCGAGGAGATCGCTCCAGAGGGGGAGTCCTCTCCCCACACAAACGCGCTCATTACTTCTGTTTTGACTGTGGGTCCGTCTTGTCCAAACGTGCCAGAAAGTGCGAAAACTACTAGGATGAGAATGCCGGCTTGTTTCATCGTATTTCGGTCCGCTTTGAAATTCTGCGACGAATATAGCCAGACCCCAATTGTCAGAAGTGACAGTCTATGTCACAGGACGAGGGCGATTCATCCTATGGCGGCACTGTCGCCGAGACCTTTCCCATGCCAAAATTAGGAACACATTTTTCTCGCAGCGCCACATCGTGTTAGCGTTGTGCCCCTAGACTCCCAGTTTTTCTTCGGAGGGTAATATGACGAACACCGACCTGGTTACACGTTTGATCGCTTGCTGGAAGACGAGCAAGCTGGAGTACTGGAACAGCTGCCAGTGCTCGACAGGTTTTCTTGGGCATCTCGAATGTACAACACGTTTGAAACTACATACTATAAAAGCATGTATTGATTCCACCCTCGAAACAACTCCTAATCTCAAAGTTTCGTCACGCACGCTGACGCACCCGGCCCGATCAGCAACTCAGTTTAGGAGGTGGAACTTGAAACTCGCCGCGATTCTGGTGAGCTCGGTAGCAGCACTATGTTTTGTGGGAACCAGCCACGCCCAGGAAATCCTAGTGCCCGCCGGCACACTTTTGCAGTGCACGTTGAACGAACCCAATTTTTCTTCAAAGACGGTAAGCGTCGGTGATCCCGTGGTTTGTCACCTGAAAAGCTTGCAGGAATTCGACCGGCCCGCCTTCCCACGTGGCTCCATGTTAGGCGGCCATTTGGAAAGCAAAAAGGACCCTGGCCATTTCTACGGTAAGGGTTATCTGCAGATCACCTTCGACCGCGTGATTTTGCCACACGGCGATGTACCGGTTCCGGCCAAGGTTATTGCCGCGAAAGGCTTCAAGGTGGACAAGCAAGGCGATATCGACGGGAAGGGTCATGCCAAACGCGACGTGGTCGAATGGATGATTCCCCCAATGTGGCCCTGGAAAGTGGTTACCCTGCCACTGCGTGGTCCCCGGCCCACCTTAAAAGGCGAGGAACCGCTGGAGCTGCGCTTGATGGACGACATCGTGATTCCCGGCACGCTGGCGTTTGGGCCCTTCAAGCCCGACCGCCCACCGTCCGCCTCGGCTTCTCCGCAACCTAGCACATTCGGTAAATTGCAACCGTCGACGATGCCCCCGAGCGCGATACAGACCGGCTTTGTCGTACCCGCAACCGCCCCAGCAAAAGCGCCATCACCAAATGTGGCGTCGCACCCGGTTCCAAGAATCACCGCCATTGTCTTGAAGTCCAAGCAAGTCTTCTATGTCACCAAATACCTCATTAATGGAGATGTGCTGACATTCGAGCAACTGGATGGTGCGAAAGGTGCCGTGGACCTTAGCGATGTGGATTGGCGCAAAACCGCAGAAATGGCCGGCCAACTCGGATCTGGCGAGTTGCCCCAAGACCACATCCATTAGCAGGCGCTTGAAGCTCCCCTAGCATCCCCAATCGCCTTTTGTGTGTAACTGACTGAACCGCCCATTTTTCCCGTCCTTTGACAGGCGCCCCGCGCTTGCAGCGTTCACGTGGCGTCCACGGTGTTGCATCGGCTCGAACGGGGGGTGATCGTTGCGTGTGACGACATGAAGCGGCGACAAGTCGCCTCCGTGACCTGTTGGATGCCGCCGAGTCCTACATGTCCTACATTCACCACCTTGTTGGTGTGCGTATTGGCGAGTATCATGGCGCCAAGTCTCGCCAGGAGTTTCTCGCCATGCCCGCACCGAGAACGAACCCCCCGGGACCACGCGGGCTGCCCTTTCTAGGAACGTCCTACATGGCTCGGCGTGATCCCATGGCTACACTCACGCGCTGGGCGCAACAGTTTGGCGATATCGTCTATTACCGCTTCTTCGGATTGACGATCTATCTGCTGGTTAATCCGCAGCATATCGAACAAGTTCTAGTGGGCAAGACCGGAAATCTCGGAAAAGGCCTGTTCGCGCGGATGAACTCAGAGCTGTTTGGCAACGGGCTGCTGACGAGCGATGGTGATTTCTGGCGCCGACAGCGGAGGTTAAGCAGTCCGGCGTTTCACCGGCAAAGCATTGATCGTTATGCAGAGATTACAGTCGAAGAAGCAGTGCGGACGTTGGCAGGATGGAGGCAAGGTGACACCCACGACATACACGACGACATGATGAATGTGACGCTACTGGTCGTGCTGCGGTCGTTGTTCGGCGGCGAGTTAGGGGAGCAGACACGGGTGATCGAGCAGACACTCGACGTCATCATGCGAGGATCTTCGGGCATTCACGTAGTCACAAGATACCTACGCATTCCCACTCTGACTCGATCCCGCTACCTCCGTGCCGTGCGCCAACTAGACACCGTAGTTTTCGAGTTGATCGCGCGCGGAAGAAAAAAGATCAAAGAACACGCAGGAGGCGGCGTGAAGGACCTGCTCACGCTCCTTCTCCTAGCTCGGGACGACGACGGCGGCATGATGACGGACCAGCAGCTTCGCGATGAGGTGATCACTCTCTTACTCGCAGGGCATGAGACGACTGCGCTGACACTTACCTGGACTTGGTACCTGCTCGCTCAGCATCCAGCGGTGGAAAAGCGCCTACATGAGGAACTCGATGCCGCGCTTTGCGGCCGATTACCCACTGCGGGCGACCTGGCCAAGCTGCCGTATGCGGATAAAGTGATTCACGAGGCTTTGCGACTCTACCCGCCAGCGTGGAGGATTGGGCGGACGTCAGGCGAGCCGCTTGAGGTGGGCGGTTACGTTCTGCCAGCGGGTGCGAATATTCTAATAAGCCAGTGGGTAACTCATCGTGACGAACGATGGTTCCCCAATCCTGAGAGTTTCAATCCTGACCGCTGGGGCGCTGAGTCAATTGCGAAGCTCCCTCGGCTCGCCTATTTTCCGTTCGGTGGTGGTCCCCGCGTTTGTATCGGAGCGGGATTTGCAATGATGGAGGCAACGCTGCTGCTGGCAGTGATCGCTCAGCGGTTTCGGATGCGCTTGGTGCCGGGTCAGCGAATCGTACCGCTACCGAGTATCACTCTGCGGCCGAAGAATGGCATCCGGGTCGAGTTGGAAGAGCGTACCGCGACGCGGACGGCCGCCAGCGCCAGATGATGCGCTTAGTCTGACTGAAGGATTTTGCTCCGGAACAATCTGCCAGGTCCCCCCGGCGGCCTCTGCGCTAACATTCAATTGGGAGAAAACAGTCGGCCCACGGTGAATTGCGGTTGTGAACCTCCATTTTTGGTGAACTAGCACCTTACCCCGACGAGTGATAAGCAGGCCGGGCCGCTTGCGTGGAACGTGTGGATGCGCAAGAATTGGACAACCCGTCAAGTCCTCTCTCTTAAACCAGGATCGTGATTAACACACCCACGGCCCTGTAAACGAGATTTTTTCGGGCTGCGAGGAGGAAATGGCCCTCCACTTCGAAATCTCGGAGATTAAACTTGTAAGGAAAGCGAACGGCGGAGTACAACATCTAAGTCCCGGGCCACATCCATTGGCCGGTTTTGACCTGACCACTGAGGAGCTTCGATGCTCGCAGAGCTTGTGCGCTAAGTGTATGGTTGGAGCGGGCCAGGTTCAGTAAGCTCCCGATTAGAGCCGGGCTTGAACCGTGTGCGGCTATTGCTTGAAGACCAACGGAGGCCCGCTGACTCGCCTTGCCTGGAGGTTAACAGTCACCTCGACGCGGTCGGCGATCTTGATGAAGGGAATGCCACTGTTCATACCGAATTGCTTACGGTCGAACGCCATTGTCCCTTTAACTTCCCCCTGGCCTGACCCTCTCTCACCGGAAACCACTAGCGTCAGCGTTTCGTCCTTGGACACCCCGCGAATAGTAAACTTTCCGGGCATCTCAAAGGTGTTGGGGCCAGTCTGCACAATCTTGTCTGAGTGAAACGTGATGTACGGATCATCTTTGGCGTTGAAGAAGTCCTTGCTCTTTAGCTTGTCGTTCTTCATGTCGCTTCCAGTGTTCACGGAGTCAGCCTGGATCTTGATATCCATCACGCCGGTCGTCACATCCGTGGATGGAAACGTTAGAGTCGCGTCCCACTTTTCGAATTTGCCCTCGATAGCAACCGACGCCTTAACGAAGAACTGAACCGTGCTTGCTTCGGGCGTAATCTTGAATACGGGAGCCTGGGCCCGGCTTACTGACGGCAGCATGACAGAGACTAAGAGGCAGAGAAAAGCTAATCGCATGGAATTCCTCCCTAAGCGTGAACGTCGCGACGACATTGCGTTCTCCTACGTTTTCACTCAGGAACACTGATTGCTATTGTCAAAAATGACATAACGTCTAGTGCCGCAGAACCGGAATGGGCTTCCTAAGAACCTGACGTTCTAACGGCGTACTCGCCGAAGTGGGTCCCGGTACCCAAGTTTCCGATTTTGCGACTTACAGGCAGGTGAAATCGTTGCGGAAAATACAAGGTTCGCCAAAGAAGGGCAGGCCGCGCACCGCGCTATGGCCTCCGCATCGCAAAACAGTCCTTACAGCACTATTCTGGACTGGAAAAGGAGACCATTACCAGACCTCGCGCAGCGACGGTCGCGGTGAACTGCCGCCTGCACTCCCTCAATCACCTCTGGGCAAATCACAGTAAGCGCACCTCTGACGGTAATAATATAATGCAGGGCTGCCAAACCCAGGAATCCAAAATAGACTAACTCTGGACGTTAGTTCCCCTAAGAAATTCTTGTGACATCTTGGACAAGAAAATCTATACAGCTGATTAATTGTGGATAAGAATAAAAGTGTATATGCGATTCCTGCCGGTAACACGAATATGCCGATAAACGCGACACTGGGGACCAATAGAAAAAAGCTTAGTAATTCGATCAAAATAAGGACACCAAGTTTCGTTCGCCACGTTGCGTAACGCTTCCACTCGTCCTCGTAGAGATTTTCTGGCGGGCTCTCCCTTTGTGGGACGGTGTCCATCGCGACATGATAGCGAAGCGGAGCATGTGCAATTGCTGCGTACGCTTCGTTTATTAGCCTGGCCATTTGTATTGCGTCAAGATGATCGGGCGTTCCAGGGGTGTAATGGTCAGGATGCCATCTCATCAAGAGATGCCGGTAGGCGTGTTTAATCAAGAGTGCAGGGGCATCAGTTGGAACGCCGAGGACCTGATAGGCGCGCTTTAGTTCCTTCTGCGAGTTGGCTACCGTCTTCGGGCATGCGTGTGCCGTTCCCTCACTATGATAGAGGCGGTTAACACGCGCCCTCCTGAAGTCTAACTTCCGGTGTCCTATGAGTGAAAGACCGCTCTAAGCTGTGATCGAGCGTATATCGGAGGCGGTCCGACCGATCTCGCTTCCATGGCACGTAGGCAGCACCGAGATAATTAAATTGAATGGAGAGCATTGACGGGATCAATTGAGCAGGCACGCATCGCCGGTAACGCTGACGCGAGAAGTGCTATGAGCATCATCAGCAGCACAGCTCCCGAGAAGACAAACGGGTCCGTCGCGCTTACGCCAAACAGGAAAGAGCTGATCACTCGCGACACGGCCAGAGAGCCCACTACACCGAGCCCGCATCCGATCAGGACGAGTTTCGCGCCGGAAAAGAGCACTAATGTCGCGATGTCAGCGCGCTGAGCGCCGAGCGTCATGCGAATCGCGATCTCATGAGCGCGCTCCGACACAGAAAAGGCCATCACCGCATAAATCCCAATGACTGCGAGGAGCAGCGCGCCTCCGGCAAAAGCCGTGATCAGCTCCGTGTTGAAGTGCCGCGGTGCCTCGACTTCGGAGATCGCCTCAGCGAGAGGTCGCACTTCCTGCAGCGCTAATTGAGGATCGATTTCCGCAATCGTCGAACGCAATGTCTGGATCATATGCTCAGGATCGATCCTCGACCGCATGGTGATGTAGCCTCTCGACGGACCGCTAAGATTCCCGGGAGTGCCCGAACCGTAGAGCGTGGCCGGCTGGTTTAGCGGCGTATACCACTGATCAGCGTTAGGTTCATCGCGTGGCATTTTCGTATCGGCGACAACTCCGACGACAGTTGCCCACGGGAGCCCCTTGCGCGGGTTACCGAAATGAATGCGTTTGCCTAAGGCGCTCTGGCCAGGCCAGCAATCCCGGGCCATTGATTGGCTCACAATCACCACGAGTAACGCATCGGAATTGTCGTGCACAGTAAAAGTTCGGCCCTCGAGCAGGGGAATGCCCATGGCTGCGAAGTAATCTCCATAGACGCTCGTGAACGCTGCGAACTTCAGTTTCCAGTTCTCCGCGGACACCCCTTCAACGGTATACGCGGATAGTGGGAAACCGCCGGATACAGCAACCGCGTTGCTAATGGCTGCTGCAGTTACTCCGGGCTTATTCGACAATTGGTCCACAACCGCGCGGTTAAAATTCGCAACGAAAGTTGCGGTGGGATATTGCTGAACGGGAAGTTGATACCCTGCGACCAAAGCGTGATCCGGACGGAACCCAGGGTCGACTTCCTGCATCTTTTGCAGGCTGCGTAGAAACATTCCGGAGACCGTGAGCAGCACAAGTGCGATGGCAACCTCTGAAACCACGAGGAAAGAGCGTAGCCAACTATGGCTCGCGCTGCCGCTAGCTGCTTGCGCACCCTCTTTGAGGCTTTCCACCAAATTGGTTCGCAAAGCGGCGAAGGCGGGCGCGAAACTACACAGAACACCACTCCCGACCGCGATAAAAAGGGCAAAACTCGCGACGAAAGGGTTCACTGAGACCGAATTGATGCGCGGCATAAAGTCCGGGACTAAGTGCAAAGCCGTACGGATGGCGATTGCCGCAAACACTAAACCCAGCAGGCCGCCCGCAACACTCAGCAGTACGCCTTCCACTGCGGATTCGCAGATGATTCTGGTGGAACTCGCCCCGATCGCAGCGCGAACCGCATATTCCCGGCGCCGACGAATCGCCCTGACGAGCATCAGGCTGGAAACATTCACGCAAGCTATCAACAGCACGACTGCGACCGCCACAAACAGCGTCCGCAGCACAGGGCGCACGCCTGCGACTACTGTCTCACGCAACTGCTTAACATCGCCTTGTATTTGGATCGCCGACATACTGGCGGGAAAGTCGCGCATGATCTGGTGCGCCACGCGGTCGGCATCCTGAGCGCCTTGCGAAAGAGTCACGCCATCCCTCAGGCGGGCGATCATGTTGTATCCCCAGAAGCCGGAATGTTGGTCCGAGAGTTCGTCGGGCGTAAGACTCAAAGGCACCCATACCTGCGCTTGATCCAGGCGTCCGAGCTGTAAAGGAAATTCAAAATCGCGCGGCATAACGCCTATAACGGAATAGGGCTTGCGGTCGAGGATCATCGTGCTCCCGAGAACACGGGGGTCGCGACGGTAGTGGTTGGTCCAGAGGGCATAACTGATTACGGTAACCGATTGTTGCGTGTCCTCTTCCTGCGGCGTAAAAACACGGCCTAAGATGGGTTCAACGCCAAGGGTTGGAAACGTCGCAGAATTTAGGCGCGCAGCACTGATTTCTTCTGGCTGTGCTTTGCCGGAAAGCTCAAAAGCAGCGGTGATGTAGCCACCAAGAGAAGAAAACGCCTCTGTTGCATTGGTATACCTTGCGATTTCGCGTGCCGTAACGGAGATGCTTGGTTGGCCTCCCAGGTGATCCCCTAACAAGACGAGCCGACCAGAGTCTTTAAAAGGCAACGGGCGAAGCAGTACGGCTTCCACTAGAGAGAAGATGGCGGTAGTTGCACCGATACCTAACCCCAGTGCCAAAACGGCAGTGACCGTGAATCCAGGCGCTTTGCTCAGTTGACGAAATGCGAAGCGGAGATTCTGTGTGAGACCATGCATACATTCTCCCTGCTTTTTTCATTCTTGGACGCGCAACCGTAATTAGAGAACTTGTAGCCTTCTTTTTGCGGTTCTGCACGAGAATTCGTAGAGACGCGCATTTTAGGCCGCTTTCTGAAGAACGATGAATTCGGTCTTGGTGACCGCCATGCGTTGTGCCTTGAGCAATAGATAGCCGAGATTCTTGTAGCCACGCCCCTTCTAAGCAGGGTTTTGATGTTGCCGTTGATGGCTTCCACCACTCCGAAAGGTACTTTGGTCCGGCAGTAGTTGAGGATGCCGTCGAGATGATCCAGCAGCATGAAAGCGAGTTTTTGAAAGGGTGCCAACCGTTGCCACCGCAGTTGATCAATCCAACTTTGCAGATAACTCAAGGAAGACAGTGGAGAACGTCTTAATGACTCTCTTCCCTTCTTCGCACAGCGAAATCTTGGGAGTATGCCTGTGGCAGTTGGTAACTGGCAGACATCACCATGCCACGCGAAGGAGTGAGGTAAGAGCAACGCTGCTTCACTGACGAAGAGATGCAAAAGATGATTGCCAATGCGCCAGAACCACTGAGCACCATTCTTGCGGTGACAGCGGTGCTGGGCTTGCGCATCGGTGAGACTCTGGCACTTCGCGTCAGTGACGTGGACTTCAAGCGGAAGATTGTCAGGGTACGGCAGAGCGTTGACGCTGCCACCCGTGACGTTCAAGCCGTGAAGTCTCAAGCCAGCAGCGCAGACCTTCCCCTGCCGTCACAGCTTGAAGCCCGGCTGCGCACTCGCCTTCAGAAGCATGAAGGCAAGACTGACCTGCTGTTCGTCAATCGTAATGGGCGTGCGTTCTCAGCGAACAAGCTACGGGAAAAACAGCTTCATCCGCTATTGGAGAAGCTGGGCATTCCGCGTGGCGGGTTCCATTCCATGCGTCACGGCGTAGCCAGTTCCCTGGTTGCAGACGGTGCAACCCCGGCTGTGGTGCAGCGGCAGCTATGTCACAGTGACCCACGGATTACGCTGGGAATCTACGGTCATGTGGTGGGAAGTCAGCAGCGTGATGCGGTTGAAAACCGCGCTGCACGAATTGCTTAATAACGATGAACGCGGCTCAGAGGATTGAGAAGGATTGTCTATCACAGGCGTCTTGATTGGCGCGTATGCGGTCATCCTAGTCATCACGTTCTTGGTGGCCATGATGGCAGACAGAGCTTTCGGCAATCATCTGCTGCCGCGTATTTTCATTGTTGCGGCAATTCTAACGGTTCTAGGTTGGCTTCTTTTTCTCAAGCGCGGAAGGACTGGCGGACCTTGAACAGCCCAATTGTTGTTAAATGGCTTATTGTTGTTAAACGCAGCGATAAGCCGTTGTAATTGAGCGGATTTGGTAGGGGCGGTGGGGATCGAACACGACTCCCTTAGGGCAGACTTCAGCTGGTAAGTGATCCGCTTCTCGTCGGTAAAGACCCTCCGAGCACAACTGCAACGAGAAAACGGCAAACTCTTGAATCCGCGTGCGATCAGTGCACAAAATTGCCGCCGATCAAGCAGAGCTGCCCGCCATCGGTGTTGAAAGCCAAGCCATTCTGTCCCCAGCGGATCAGCCGTTGAGGATTTCCCGAAACGTTGGCAATCATGATAGAGCCGATCAACGCGCGCGTGGTCAAATTGAAAGACTGAACGGTAGCCGTCGTGCCCGAAACGAAGACGAAGAACGCCTCATTGAGCGTCGAATCCGGCGCCATTCTACTCGTGCCTGACGGGGCAAAACCTGTGGGATTGCTGCCGTTGGCCGGATCGATAACCCGGCCCCCATCGCAATACACTGATATGGAATGACCTGTCAACTACAAAGAATTGTTTTTCTTTCTTTTTCTTTCTTTTTTTTCCTCCCCTAGAAGGCAGCGCAAGTCGCGGTCGAGGCGGCTATTGCGACGGTTGATCACTCTGATATTCGCGGGTCGAAACCGCATAATCGTGATCCGTCGGGAGCTGCCTCGGACTAGCAACGCGGGTTCGGTCCACAGACCTACCGCATAGTGTTTTCGAGGATTCTCCTTTCCATGCGCCTCTCGACCGCTACCCACGCTGCCTCCTGGAGAATTCTTGCAGAAAAAACTCATCTCATGCCGCCCGTCGTTCGGTCTCCTGCTGCGCCGCTTCTACCTTTATCCCAATGGCCCAGATAAAACCCAATAGCTCGCGTCCGATCGCGGTCACCACCTTCCCCTTTTCCTTGCCCCGTGCCATTAACTTCCGATAGCGCGTATGCAACCGATGCTGCGCTTTCCAGGCGATCTCTCGGACTTCTTCGCTGACCAACTCTTGCCGCTTGCGTAAAGTTCCTCCTACGTTTGGTCGGTGGCGGTACGCCCAGGCGGCCTCCACGACCACGCGTCGTAAGTGCGCATTCCCCGTCTTGGTGATGCCCCCTCGCCAGCTACTTTCTCCACTGGAATGTTCGCTCGCTACGATCCCGCCGTAGCCCATCAACTGCCGCGCCCGCGTGAATCGCGATACTTCGCCCAGTTCCGCCACGATCGTCACCGCCGCTACTTGAGCGATGCCACGCAAGGCTTGCAAGGCCTCTATTACCGCGCGCATCTTCGCTGGTGTCGACTTCACCGCTTCTTCGATCGCCTGGTCCAGCCGCGTGATGCGGGTTTCCGCGTGCTCCACCTCATGTAGGTAGTCCAGCAAGGTGGCTTCTTGCGCCGGCTGCTCGAAGTGGACTTCTTTTTTCACCCACGCCAGGTAGTTCAAGGTCCAGGCCTTCACACCGCTCGCCGGCCGCCGCCCATGCCGCAACAGGAACTTGCTCAAGCGATGTTTCGCCCGCAACTGGTCTTTCTTAGCTGCCTCCCGGGCTCGTACCAGATCTCGCAAGGCCTCATGGGCCGCATCTGGTACCCACACCGCCGTCAACTCTCCGGCCCGGTAATTTCGCGCCAGCTTCAGCGCATCGCGCCGATCGGTCTTCACCCGTTCGCCCGATTTCACCGGTACCAGCGTGGGTGCCACCACCTCGCACTTCGCTCCCAGGGCCGTCAACTGCCAGTACACGACATACCCCGTTGGGCCCGCTTCATAGCAGAAACGCAGCTGCTCCACTGGTCCCAGTTTCTTGACCAGCTTCCGAATCGACTCCTCCCGATTCGGAATGACTCCGAGCGATCTCACTTCCCCGTCCTGCTCGGCAACCGCCACCGCAATCGTTTCGGCATGGACATCCAAACCAACAAATTTTATGCTTTTCATCGACCGGCTCCTTCGCTTGTGGCTCTGTACTGCTTGTCTTCCGATTCGCAGCATAACCCACGCCTGCGAATCGGAGCCGGTCATTCCATTGTGACTAAGTTCGAGCCGGCGTCGAAATGAATGCGAGTGCCGTCTGCCGCCCCAGGGTAGTCGTGGTTCAGCGAAACGCCGCTCGCAGCCACCGAAAGCGTATAGAAGTCGAAGCCGCTGCTCTCGCCGTTCGCTGCGTAAAGAGTGGTCGCATCGGGGCCCCATTGTAGCGAATCGAACAAGCCGCCACTTGCGCCGCCCAAGCCGGGAGCCTTGGCCGGTCTCGCTGTAGTGTCGTCAAAGATTGTTATTCCTCCGGTAGCGGAAGGGCTGAACCCAATGTTCGCGAGTGTGACTGCCGTCGTATGCGGCGCCCCGGGCGCTACTTGGAGATCCAAAGCCGTGAAAGGGCCCAAAAAGGAATCCGCGCCAAGAGAATAGCTCACATCGATTCCAAGACCAGGCAGAGTAAACCTGCGGACAGAAGCTGCCCCATCAATCCCGGCATACAGAAACTGGCTGTCGCTGGAGATCGCTAGTAGATGCGGATTGCTTCCTGCGAATTGTTCTCCGACGATCTTTGTACTCGTCGGGTCCAGGACCGCAACCGTGTTGCCGAGGCTGGGCACCGTACCGGGCACAGACAAATAAATCAGTTGATGCGCAGCATCGAAGGCGATGTCGTTCGACGCCTGATTCAGCGCTGTCACGGCGAAGCCAGTACCGGCTGAACTGGTTCCTCCGGTTGTGCCGATGAAAAATGGCGAAGCAGCAGAAACGCCACCGCTGGCCGAAGGATTGGCAACGGTAATGCTGGCCGTACCGGCCGTGAAAATGTCTGCAGCCGCAACTGCAGCGGTTAATTGGGAACTGGAAACAAAAGTCGTCGTCAAGGCGTTGCCATTGAATTGGACGGTGGAGGCCGAATTGAAATTTGTTCCCGCAATGTTGATGGGCAGAGAGAGGCCGCCCGCAATCGCCGAACTGGGAGTCAACGACGTTATCGTCGGTGCGTTGGGTGCAGGCACCGGCGGAGTCGCGGGAGTTGGCGGGGGCGCCAGGTTGAGCGGAGGCGCGGGACTGACAAAGTTCCCTGCAAGAAGGATGACTTGACCGCCGCTGGTATTGAATGCCAGACCATTCTGTGCCCAACGAATCAGGTGCACTGGGTTACCACCCGTCAGTCCGGTAAGGCTGATCGAGCTAATGGCCTGGTAATGCGCCAAATCGTACGACTGGATCGTGAATGTTCCCGTGCCTCCTACCTCAGAGGTCTGACCGACAAAAAATGCGGTGCCGAGTACGGAATCTGGTGTCATGACCGATGGGGACGCATTAAATACCGGCGAGGAATCAAAAACACCAACTGAGACTCCGTTAGGGTCAACGACCTGGCCAAAATCTCCATAGATAAGTTTAGCGCCCCGATCAAAATGAATTTTGTTTCCATAACCGCTAAACATGTTCCCAAAATCTTGATTCAACGACACGCCGGTAGAACTAACCGAGAGGATATAGAAGTCGAAACCACTGCCCTCACCGTTGGACGAGAACAGTGTCGTCGCATCCGAGCCCCACTGGATGGAACTGTACGTAGCGTTCTGAGCCTTGGTGGGTCTGGGTGTTGCGTCGTCGAATATTGTTATTCCCTCAGCCGCTGGACTGCTGTTGGGATTCCCGAGTGCAACTGCCGTGGTGTGAGGACCGCCGGGTGACACTACAAGTTCCAGCGCGATATTGGGAGTACCGCCCAAAGAATAGCTGATATCCTTTGTTAAATCGGGTAAAGCAAACCGCTGGACGGCTCCCGTTCCGTCAATCCCGGCATATAGAAACTGGCTGTCATCCGAGATGGCAAGAACATCCGGATCGCTCCCCGCGGGAGCCGATGAGGTAATCTTGCCGGTTGAGGGATCGAGAACGGAAATTGTATTCGGGACGGTGGGATCCGTGCCCGTCACGGAAAGATAAAATACGTCGTTGACCGAATCGAAGACGATGTCTTTCGCCGCCTGATTCACAGTGATCACGGCGTAATTGGCTCCTCCCGAACTGCCCACGAAAAAAGAGGACGCCGCGGAAGTTCCGCCGCTGCCGGGAGGATTTGCAACCGTAACCTTGGCGGCCCCGATGGCAGAAATGTCAGCGGCAGTAATGGAGGCCTGCAAGCTGGTGCTGGATACAAAAGTTGTCACGCGGGCGCTTCCGTCCCATTGAATTGTGGAGGACGGCAGGAAATTGGTCCCGGCGACATTTAGCGTGAAGGCCGCGCCGTCGGCAATCGCCGAGCTCGGGTTCAGCAGCGTTATGGCTGGCGGTGGGAATTGAATAGTGAAGGACGCGGCGCTCGCGGTGCCACCGCCTGGAGCTGGATTCGTGACCGTCACCATCGCCGTTCCTGCGGTCGCGACATCCGCTGCGGTAACCGCTGCTTGCAGGCTGGTACTGGAAACGACTGTTGTCGTGCGGCCGTTTCCGTTCCACAGCAAGCTGGAGGAAGAGACGAAGTTCGTCCCGGTAACCGTCAGCGTAAAGCCTGCGCTTCCCGCAACCAGAGCGTTCGGATTCAGCGTGCTGACCGTCGGCACAGGATTGTCGATCGCAAACGTCAACGGAGTGGAGGTTCCTCCACCCGGCGCTGGATTTGAAACCGTCACCGCGCCTGTGCCCGCTGTGGCGATGTCCGCAGCAGTGATGTTTGCCTGCAAGCTGGTACTGGAAACGAATGTCGTCGTGCGAGCGCTTCCGTTCCATAGCACCGTGGAACTGGAAATGAAGTTGGATCCTGTAACCATCAACGTGAAAGCCGCGCCACCCGCAGTGGTTGAACTCGGATTCAAGGATCCAATCCGGATGACAGGGTGGGAGCTGGGTTATTTGGAGGTGGGGCCGAGCTGGAAGAGCCACCACCGCAACCGGTTATCCATCCCGAGGAAATCAACCAGAAAGACACTCCCGCAAGGCTGAGGGCCCAAACCGATCGTCGCAATTGCCGAAAAAGGTCTCCCATCTCAACGTTTGAACGTCGATCTTCCATGTTCATGGCGCCTCCTCTCAGATGGGCCCAGAAGTAACGGCGAACTGCCTGATACGTGTTCGGTGTTTGGATCGACTTGGCCGGCACATTTCCACGATAACCGCATTAATCGGGAGTTGAGGACTCAGTCGCTGAATTCATTCCTCTGATCGAGTATCCGCAGGACACAATCGTCTCCACAGCCTGCGTGCGGCTCCCGGCGTCCACTCGTTTCATGGTGCGGCGGGCATGATTCTTGACCGTAAATTCCGAGAGGTTCAATTGGGAGGCAATCTGCTTATTCGTTAGACCTTTAGCAACCAGAGTAACCAATTGCTGTTGCCGCAGTGTTAGGTCTGGCCGGCCCGTTCGCGAGCCAGGGGGCCTATCCTTCGCTGTTACGGACACATACTGGAACAGATCGGCACACAATTTAGGCGGACAAACCGCTTCGCCTTTAATCATTGCGCGCACCGCCGCAATAATCTCCGAGAGAAAAGCATCGATCGATAGATAACCTGTTACGCCCCCACAGACCGCAGCAACAAACGTTTCAAAGTCTCCGTCCATGCCGATCAGGAGCGACTTCAGCATTGAAAAGTTCCCGTTATGAATCCGCAAATTGCTAGGGAGCCATTCGGCATCAAAGAAATCGAGCACCAGAACATCGCATAGCGTTTCCAACAGTCTTTGCGGAGAACACTCCACTCGCCTGTCGCACCCGACGACGAGAAGGTCCGCTTGTTTGCGAAGTAGCCGGCCCAGAACATCGCGCAACAGCCGTTCTCAAGGACCAGAAAGACATGGACGGACCTTTCCGTGGGGTTTTTACTCATGACTTCAAATCCTCCCGGAGCAGCGTCATGCCGCTCCCCACGCCGCAAACATGTTGATCGCATATATATCCGTCAAGCTGCTTTCTCTACGCAGCGAGACGCCAAGATCTTTGGCTGCGCCTCGCACGCGTAAGCCGTAACTGTCTGTCATCAGTTAAAGCGAAATCTCTTGGTGAGTTGGACCAGGGAAAGACGATTTTTCTCGGGTCTCATATTCAGCCGTTGAGAAGACCCAGGATTTATCCAACATAGCACAAGTGTTTTCAATCAGTTGACATTGGTACCAGCTGCGGCTACCTTGTTGCCTAAGATACAACGGGTCCCCGCTGGGAGGCTGGTTGTCGCAACTTCCGCCCAAGACCGTCAGCGAATTACTGGTGAACTGGCACGCTGGCGACCACGAGGCGTTGCGGGCCGCAGTTCCTCTCGTTTATGACGAGCTCCGACGGGTCGCGCATCATTATCTGCAGAAGGAACGACCTGGCCACACCCTGCAAAGCACCGCCTTGGTTCACGAGGCCTATCTGCGCCTCGAGAAACAAGGGACAGCTCAGTTCAAGAACCGTGAGCATTTCTTAGCTATCTGCGCTCAATTGATGCGACAGATTCTTGTCGACTATGCGCGCAACCGCAATGCCGCCAAGCGGGATGGGGGCTACCGATTGACGCTGGATGACAGCTTGGCGTTCAGGACCCGCAGCGTTGACATGGTCGCTCTCGACGACGCTCTGAACGAACTGGCTAAACTTGACCAGCAGCAGAGTCGGATTGTCGAGCTGAGATTTTTCGGTGGCCTTTCCATCGAAGAAACTTCGCGAGCGCTGAATCTCTCACCAACCACGGTTAAGAGACATTGGGCTACGGCCAGGCTTTGGCTGCATCACCAGATGGCCAAGACAGAAGACGCATGACACCGGAGCGCTGGCAACAAGTTCGCGATGTGCTGGAGAAAGCGCTGGAATTGGTGCCAAGTGAGCGTTCCGCCTTTCTGAATAGTGCCTGTTCGTCCGATCAGTCGTTGCGGCAAGAAGTCGAAACCCTGCTCGCCTCCAGCGATGGCGTGCGCACTGGAATCTTCCACACTGCGATTAACGCTCATTTCGGGAGCAAAGTTGGGAGACTATGAGGTCAAGTCGCTGCTTGGATTCGGCGGCATGGGCGAAGTGTATCGCGCCCGCGATTCACGGCTCGGCCGTGATGTGGCGATCAAAGTCCTGCCGTGTCGTGTAAATTCCACTAGTGTTTGGTCCTAGATGACGGAAGGCAACCTGATTACCGTCGGGCGAGAAAGCCGGGTCGCCCTGTTTGCCCTCCATAGCCACCAGAGGCACTACCTCGAACGCGGGCGTCGGTGATTCCGGATATTTTCGAGAATACCTCCAGATTCCAATCCCGGAAAGGAGGACTAAGAACGCGCCCCCCACCGCCAGCAGACGCCATCTAGCCGTTCCGCCCGTGATGGTGGCGGGCAGCCCGGTCTTGGCCCCATCTCTTCCCGGATATACCGTGGTTCCCGCTCTCGGAGGCACCGAGCACAAGCTGTACACGTGCGCTGCCTGCGTTTCCCGACAGCGCATCCAGAGCAAACGCCAAGTCGGAAGCCGACTGAAAGCTGCCTACTGTCATCTGCGACAGGGGAATCCCTGAAAACAGGCCGGAAGGTCACCAAGGCGTCCGCGGGCCCTTATATACTCGCTTCGGAAGAGATGGGGATCGATTACGCGGATTGTTACTTTCGAAAATTCTCGCCGTGTTTCGCACGGCGCATGCTTGGGTGGTTCTGCAGGTCAGTTTGTGATCGGTGTTGTATTTGCTTCAAGGACCATTCTCGTCTTCGACCTCTGATCAGCGCTTAACGTCAGACCCTTGTTGAGAGCCATTTTACGCAATTCTTCATACGCTTTGGAGCCCGATTCGCTCTCTGACTTTCTCGAAAGCTCCAAGATTTTCCCCCTGGGCCATTCCCATAGTTCCAGTGCCAGTTTTTCAGATTGTGGACCGGATTTGATTTGCCAATCGGTCACCTCGATGTCAGCGACCCGCTTCACCTGATTCCAATCGACGACCACTCGTGCGACCTTCAGGAGTCTTAGTTGGCCCTTACTTAACGCCCGATAAATATCGTTACCGGTCTCCGGGATCTGCTGGCCAGTAAAACTATTGCGGACAGAGTACGAAATATTGGTTTCATCGGCCGCCACGTCCACTTCACACTTGAAGTTTTCTTCCCCGCTTGTAGGGTCCTCAAAGTTCTTGCTCTGGGGCAACCTTAGCTTGAAGGTCAGGTCGCTGGTCGAACCACGCCTTAAACGTAGGATTACTCCTTGCGCCAGCAACTCCCGTTTTTCCGTGTCAAAGAAGTAGACGGCCCCAGATGATTTCTTCTGGGCCTTGAGCGTTATAACTGTCGCTTGAATTTCTGCGGGCGACAGCAGGAGCTTTAGCTCAGTGTTGCATCGTTCCTGCGCCGCACAGGTACCACCAACAAATAGTATAGCGCTGATGGACAACGGGTGAACTATTGCAAGGATTTTCTTAAAGGTCGTGCCACACCGTGGCGTTGGTCCCTTAGCGCTGACGCCGACCGGAAGGAAAACCCTCGGGTCAGGGAACATAGACTAGGAACTCCGGCATGTCCGGGAGATCATCGATAAATGTTCCCTTCTTTTTACCGTCGCACGAAAAGCGCCGCACCCGCTGCTTCTTGCGCTCGGCCACGTAGAGATCGCCGTCCGGACCGATGCCGAAGCCGGAGGGCGCATCCAGCTTTCCATCGATCACCACGTGCGCCTTGAGCTTACCGCTCGGCGGAGTGCGTGGCAGATCGGATTTCAGGATGCTTCCGCTGCCAGAGGCGCCGATGTAGAGCGTCTCGCCGTGCAACAGCAGGTGCACGGGCGCTTCGAGCGCGTGGTTCTTGATGCGGGCCACCAATTCCCCGGTCTTTACATTGAAAACCTTCACGGCGTTGGCGGCTTCGTCCGCCACGTACAGATGCTTCCGGTGCACTACGATGCCGCGCACGGAGTGGCGTGGCCTGCCGTGCTTGTCAAGCACCACCGCGAGGCCGAGGTGGGGCGGCACATCATTTGGTGTGTGTTCGCCGTATGCGGGAAGGCGTCCATGGCTGGACGCAACAAGCGTGCCGGGGAGGAATTTTCCTTTGGGATAGAGCTTGCGCAGGTGCGTGGCCACCGCTGCCGGCTTGCGGGTTGCCGCTACGAACGACAGCACAGTGTTGGTATCCTGGGAGGAGACGTAGATGCGACCATCATCTCCTAGGTCCACATCGAAGGGGTGCACCATCGCCGCGAAATGCCCGGTCTTGGCGAGCGTCTCCTTAAATCGAAAAGTATCGCCCTGCCGGTGGTAGCGCGCTATGTGGCTGTCTTTGCGCCACGCATTCGCGACGTAGAGGTCGTCGCCCACCAGCGCGAAGCCGCGAGCGATGTGCAGTGGATGCGCGGTCGGCGATGGATCAAGGACCAGCGGATGGCTCTTGCGCGGCGAACCATCATCCTCGAAGACGCCGATGTTGTCGATGCCATGCCTCGATTCACCTCGATAGCTTATCCACCACACGGTGCTGTCCTCCCGGAGACGATTCGCTGCATCGCTGAACTCGGCACGGGACGCCGCCTGGCCCCTCAGGGAGGCTTACAACTTTTTAATTCTTGCACACTTTTCAAGCGTTTTGTAAAAAGCCCGCCACGCTCCCGGATACACAGAGTCGTGATCTCCGTGACTGTCAATTTCAGCAAGCGGCAACTGGTGGTGGGTTCGAACTAATCGACTCACGAGTTTGTTCTTGGGGCAAACTGGCGTTCAGTTTCGAAGGCGTGAACCCTGTTGCAGATGGCCGTCACTAAGCTGTATACCACGATCCGCGAGATAACGCCCTCGGAGTCTGATCGCTCCCGCCTGGGACAACTGCCGAATCGTTTCTGAATGGCAAACGCAACATGTGCTGGATTCACGAGTGAGCGTCAACGTGGCGGTCATTTCCAGAACTGAGCCGCTGTGGTAGCGTATTCATCCTTCGCGAACTCTGAGCACGTGGGGGCGCCGAAATGTCGAAAGTTAGACCAACCACCGGAACCGACGGACTGCCACTCCCAATCCTGCCGCCTGAACGCGACGCACGCGTTTGGGCGCGGTTAGTGCGGGTGATGTTCTACACGCCCGGATTCTTGGCCCTACTGCTAATCAAGGCAGGCGAACCGACGAGTTTTGGAATCACAGTCGAGCTACTAATGCTGTCCAGCGCGGCGGCCATCGTAGGCGGCCTGTACATCGGCACGGAATCATCGGAAGCGGGCTCTGATCGTTCCTCCAAGATCGGCGTGTGGAGCGGTGCATTAGTCCTAGAGTTGTTGTCTGTTGTGCCTTTGCTGTGTGCGATGCCGACGCTGTTCCATGAACTGGCGAACAGTAGGCTGCTGCATGCGATGGCGCCCGGTGCGGTCGACGTCACGCTCGGTGCGTCCGAGCTACTACCGGCGGTAGCGATACTGCCGTTCATGCTTTATCAGCTCGCAGGATTCGGCACCTTGCACTTCGTCGTGCGGAAGCCCGTCAACTGGGCCATCAACATCGGCATCCTGTGCTTGATCATCGTTAGCTATGTCGCCAACCGAGAGGGCGCGTACCACATCGAAAGGATGTCCTCCGGGCTCCTCGTTGTTGGTATGGCAATGACCGTATTTTACGGCGTGCTCAAACTGAGGCAGATGCAGTCCGCCTACGACGCAAAGTGCCCGCCAAAGGCACCGAAGTGACCGTTTTAAGGTCTCGAGGGGTGCCGACTTACAGTTCAAAGTGCAGCGGACATTTCCCAGAGGTGCGCAAAGACCCAAAAGTTGAAATTCAGATTTCCATTGCCCCCAGGCTCCCTGTTCTTCCCCTGTTTACCACGGAGCGCTCAAGTCCGACGTTTTTCGTGCTTATCGTGCCTGCCCTTGCGCGAAACTTGGGCGCAAAATGGGCGCAAAACCCCGCCTTTTTAAGCGCAAATCGGGGAATGGCTGGTGAGTAAGGGCAGCCGAATCAACGTGAATTTTGCGGATTTTTGGTAGGGGCGGTGGGGATCGAAATTGCATCCTCCATTCCTAAGCCTCACTGCCAGAGGGTGTTACCGGCCGCTCCCCAAACCAATTGTTAGAAATGTTAGAAATTCATCCAAGGCACACCACAGCCACAGAGGACGTGAAGATCTGTGAGTCGGAAGTCAAAAGAGCTAACGCCGCGCGAGGACACTTTTCTCGGAATAATTAGGAGTCCGCTGGATACGCGCCCAGCAGCCTAAACCCCATGTCCGTGGCCTTCACGCGTATCGCGTTGTCCTCGAGCTCGACAATGTCCGTGAACTTCCCTTCAAACTGCGCCAGGTTCGTTTCCTTTGCTTCCAAGAGCGATGTCAACAGAGTCCAAGAGCTGCAGCAACGACACGGATGCGTGCGATCTTGTGTTTGTACATATCCTGATCGGCAGTGTCCATTAGTTCGCCAATGGAGGCAGGGTATTGGGGATCGTATCGCGCAACACCAACACTGAGCGCTAGCCTATATTGGAACCCCTCTGCGTTCGCCTGTTCCAAATTCTCTTTCAAGCGAGACAGCATGAGTTGTACGTCAGGAATGGAAGCTTCCCACGCCAATACGGCAAACTCATCTCCACCAAGACGAGCTAGAACATCTGAATCCCGGAAAGTTCTATCTAAGGCATCGGCAGTCCGGATGAGCGCCAAATCTCCTTCGCGATGGCCCAAGGAATCATTGATGCCTTTCAAATTGTCGACATCAAGGAAGAAGAGCAGAACGTTTTGCATATCACGATGTGCGAGCTTCAATTGTTGAGTGGCGTAAGCCAGGAAACCGCGCCGATTGAAGATCCCGGTCAGATCGTCAGTAATGGCCAGTGAGCGAACTTCGCGATCGAGCAAGGACTTCTGCGCGGCCCAGAAAGCAGCGCGTCTGATCGTGGCGTCTGCCGCGTCGGGGTTAACAGTTCCAGCCTTGATACTCTTCGAGAGATCACCCAACTCACGCAAAATCAAGTCCAGCTCGGCGTCATCAGAAACAAAGGCAGCAGAGAGGACTGTTTCCACTGTTTTTTTCCGAAGGAGTTTCCGGCAGCCGATGGAGTGGACGCGATTGTTTGGTGTGCGGTTTCTAGCTTTCGGTTCTGACAAAGCGCCCCCTCATTAGCACTGCTCAACAGGGGCGGCAGAATTGGGTTAGAAAGCAATCGTGCTTTCTCGGATTATTCGTGTCAATAGTACTTGATTTGTTCTGAGATTCACTGAGTCCCTTTATCCGGCGACGAACTTCCGCCTCAATTTTGCGCGGAAAGCCACTTGTTCAAGTGTCGGTTTCACATGATCCTCCAACCCCTAGCGTGCTGAATCCTTGAGCAGTCAGAAATGGTACGACGGTACCTGCTGTCGCGTTCCGAAACCTCGGCCAGAACCGTGCAGTTTGAAGCGGATGTCAGGAACCTGATTTATGCAAGGCCGTCGAGAAGGCCCTGATGAGGATTAGCGCCTGATGAAATGGGGGTTGCTAAACAAAGGAAAAGGCCGAGAAGCATGCCGAATGTTCGGTTGTCCCGTGCAGATTGCAGAGCAACCGCAGCAGTATCGGCGCATAGCGTATATACCTCAATCCTGTTTTGTGCGCAGCATATACCACGCTAGTCCTTCGGTCGAGGATCTGGTTTGGCCCCATTACCGAGCGGCGCTGCAGGCTTTACTGCTGGCGCAGGCGCATTCAGTTCCTTGCGCGGCGGCCGCACTGTCGGCTTCACATCAACCGGCTCGACGTCAAACCTCTTGCGGGGCATATCGCAGATGATCACATCCACAGAAATCTTCGAGTTGAGCACTGGATCTTCTGATGGATACGCGCCTAACAAGCGGAAAGCTTTCTCCACTGCGCCCAGCCTGATCGCGCCGTTCGCCACTGTCACGTGATCGGTGAACTTGCCCTCGTGCTGCGCGAACTTCGTTTCATTCCAGTGAAGCAGCGGCACTAAATGATGTTCAATCACCGCAGGAAGGGAAAGGCCGCTGGCTTCCATGGCGTCAGGTCCTTTGCGGAGGATGGCATTGAGGGCTTGATTCCCTGATTGACTTGGGTTCTTTGGTGAGTAACCAGCTTTTATCGCGGCCTCAGCGATGCTCTCGGCTTTCATGAACTCTTGCGCAAATCGACTCTGCATTGGCGTGCATGCGTCGAGCTTCTTCGCAACTTTCGGCTGAGCCTTGCGCCCAGCACCACCATGAGCTTTGTTGCGTTTATCTTTTCGCTTGGCCATGGACGGATTCTACGCCTAATTTTTCAGGGCATCGTCTTTTGACCCCTGGCACTCGAGGAAACAGCCGCTGCACAAGAGATGCGGATCGCTGAGTTCTCTCCGTTGCTCTGCATCGCGATTGCAGTGGAAGCAAAGCGCCGCGCCGATCTCATACGTCTTGCCTGGCGGATCAACCCACACCGTTCTCAAAGATGGGAAGGCAGTGGCGCTCGACTTTCGGCGATTGGATACCGGCCCCGCTTTCACCGTAGTCGACGCCGCGAACCGTCCCGTTTCCAAGAGCAGCCTCGTTGGTGACGCCTTGAGGAGACAATAGGTAATCGGGGATCTGATAGCCAAAACAGTATGTGCCATCTGTGACACAGTGCTGACGCAAGACCATCGGTTGACGCACTTGCGCAAACTGTTTTCATAAACTACAGACGGCTTCGCCTAAGGTCGAGGGCCTTAAACAACCAGAGTAAATCGCCCACGGAATTGATTGGAACGGTGGTCTCAATACCAAGCTCTTCTAATTCCATGGCCAGTTCCACGGTATCCAAGGAATCTAAAACCGCTGAAACTGGCATGTCTTCGGTCAGCTTTCCTGACTTGATTCTGGCGAGCACGGCGTCGCGCAATCCCGCGTAGTGGGGCTCCTTGATGCGAGGGTGAATCTCACGCAGGGTCGTCATGGCGATTTGAAGTTGTCTCGAACTTCTCTCTTCTCAATAACGATGCAGTAGGTTTCGTGCCAGTTACTTTGCCATCTCCAGCCTTTTTTCGTACCCAACGCATTTGCCTCAATGTACTGAGTAGCAAGTCGGGCCGACAAAATTCTGTTGCAATGTGGGCAACGCGGAGACGAGCCTTTTCTAAATGCACCACCACAGGCGCATGGTTTCAGATATTGCTCTAACTCCACGCAAATCTCCTGTTGTGGAGTGCAACCTGACGGCATCTTAGGCATTTGCTCGCTCCAATACGAAAGGATTGCCGTGATTCCGCACTGGTCACAATAGGCGTAGGAGCAGTCTCCAAACCCACAGTGGTACAACTGGTAGCCAAACGTTTTGTTGCAGCGTTCACAACACCCTGAACTGAGTTCTGTCATGTGAAAAGAAGATAGTACAACAGCATCTTGGATTTCCTGCGCCTAGTGAGTGCTCAAGTCCTGTTAAACGCTAGTGATTAATCGGACGCGCGTTTTCACCGAAACGTAGATTTTAGCCGGGATGCTCCGGGCGCGTTCGATTAATCCGTTTGAACGTGGCCGGCCGGTTTGCGGCGGGCGCGGGTGTTATGCAAATTCAATGATGGGAAGGTGCGGCGTCGAGGTTCGCGCCGGCCCAGCGCCAGGGTGCACCGCGTAAACACCTGGCGTGTGGAAGCTGGTTATGGCAGAAAAGTATGATGAAAAAAACGGTTGAAGAAGCGGAGAGAAGAGAGCAATCCGATGGCAAGGCGGAGAGGTGCGAACCGCGCCGTGGCACGCAAAGAACACGCATTGAGGAGAGCGGTTTCATGCTGCAGCGGTGACCATGGGTGGAGAGCGCAGTTGGATTTCGGCAGCGGTAAGCCGCTCGATAACCTTCATCGGACCAGCACACTTGGGGCAGTACCAAAGATCGGACGGGGCATCGGTGGAGGAGAGGTTTTGTTCAGTTTGCGGCTGTTGAGCCGAGCCGAGAAGGTGAAAGCAAAGCGGTAGGAGCGTGGCACGCCGGCGGTTGGCCAGGAAGCCGAAGTTGCGGATGCGCACGAAGCCTTGGGGAAGGATATGCAGTAGGAAGCGTCGCAAGAACTCGTCGAGCGATAGGGCCATGAGTTTCTGTTCGTTGTGGTGGGCCGAATCACGCCAGCGAAAGGTGACGTGGCCATCGGTAAACGAGATCAGACGATGATTGGAGATAGCCACGCGATGGGTGTAGCGGCCGAGATATTGCAGTACATATTCGGGGCCACCGAAGGGGCGTTTCAAGTACACCACCCAGTGTTGTTGGAACAGAGGCCGTAGCCAGGCGGCAAAGATCTTGGGCTGAGCGAGGAGCTGAAGGTCTCCCTGGAAGTTGAGCTGACCATTCTGAAAGGCCTGTTTGAGTGCATCGACGAACTTGCCGCGAAAGATTTTGCGCAGCACCTTCTTGGGAAGAAAGTAGTTTTTTCGTGAACGAACCCAGCGGGTGTGATCGGGCGAAAGGCCGCCGGCGGGAACGACACAATGAACATGCGGGTGAAGTTCGAGTTTTTGACTCCAGGTGTGCAGCACACTGAAGAATCCAATTTCAGCGCCCAGGCGTAGCGGGTTGCGGGCGACTTCCAGAAGAGTTTCTGCACTGGTACGGAACAAGAGATCGTAGAGGAGCTTCTTGTTCTGCAGGACCAGTGGCGCCAACCGGCGGGGGAGTGTGAAGACCACGTGCGCGTAGCGTGTGGGAAGAAGTTCTCGCTGACGCGCAGCGATCCAGCGATCCCGGGCAGCGATCTGACACTTCGGGCAGTGGCGATCACGACAGCTGTTGAACGAGATGGCACGATGTCCACAGCGGGTGCATTCATCGAGATGACCGCCGAGAGCGGCAGTGCGACACCGCGCAATGGCGCGCAGCACTTTGACATGCTTCCAGCGCATCCAGTGGCGGTTTCGTTCGATGAATGCTTCCCCCGCAGCGCGGATGAGATCGGCCACCTCGAGAGGGGGCCGGCTCATCTACTGCTCCTGCGGTGAGCGGTCTTTGAGCTTCAGTAAGTCCAACGGACTGGCGGCAGTGTTCAAGTGACGTTGGGAGAGATGCAGGTAGAGGGTGGTCTCTTTCAGATCTCCATGGCCTAACAGGATCTGAATGGTTCGGAGATCGGCACCAGCCTCGAGCAGATGTGTAGCAAAACAGTGGCGAAGCGTGTGAGGATGGACGCTTTTCTCGAGTCCCGCTCTCTTGGCGGCGTTATAGCACGCGTGCCAAACGGTTTTCGTATCGATCGGCAGATCACTGTTGTGGCGATGGTTGCCGTGAAAGAGCCACACGCTGGGTTTTCCCTGCAAGCGCTGCCAATGGGTGTGGAGTTCTTCGAGTAGCTTGGGACTGAGCATGACATCGCGATCTTTGCGTCCCTTGCCACTGTGGATGTGAATCACCATGCGCTGGTCATCGACATCGCTGACCTTCAAATGCGTCAGCTCGGAACATCGCGCGCCGGTGGCATAGAGCGTCATCAGTATCGTCCGATGGAAAGAAGGGCAAGCCGCATCAATGAGCTGAGCGACTTCTTCCTGGCTGAGGATCGTTGGCAGGCGATGGCTCCTTTTTGGATAAGGAGTGTCGGCGACGCTCCACGCCCTTCTTAGCGTCTTGGTGTAGAAGAACCGCAAGGCCGCCAGACGGATCGTAACCGTGCCCGATGACAACTTCCGTTTTTGAAATAGCTCGGCCTGGTATTCACGAATGTGCCGAGTACCCAAGCGGTCCGGCGGACAGTTGAACCGTCGAGAAAAATCTTCGACGGAGTGGATGTAACTGCGTATAGTTTCTTCAGAGTAGTTAAGGCGCTGGAGTTCCTCCAGCATCAATTTACGAAGATGGGTCACAGGGACCTCCTTGTGACCCAAACTTATCTCAACCAACAAGCAACCACTGCTCCGTTCATCCCACGCGAAGCGTCCGCCGCCGGGTGGCTACGTTCAAACGGCGTAATCGGAAAGTGTGGCTCCCAGCACTAATTCCGAGGAATAATATCCCCGGCCTTTTCGACAGCACTTCTGACCTATGCATCCGCAATACACGGCTCTGTTCACCTCAATCGACAAATACGTGAGAACGCGTCACCGTTGTTTCGTCGCTGAACTTGATTTCTCGCAAACGAAGTGGGTGATGTGCATACGCCCCACCGAAGAAAACATTCCCGCCCTTGCGCGAGACGTATATGCCTGTAAGTATTTCAGCCTCTCGCAAGAAGAGGCGGACGAGGTATGCGCGGCAAACGCAGTAGGGTCAAAGCTGATGGAAAGAATTGACCGTGAGTTGCGTTCGATTTCTGACTCAGGTCTTGATTAACGGCAAAACCGGAAACTTGGGTACTGGACCTCCAGAGGTTCGGAGTACGCGCGATTCTCGTTGCCGCCACGCTCTTGCGTGCGCGGAGGTTGATCGAGACGAGCGAGCCAGACAGGCCCGGCCTATGGCTTTCTCTCCGTGAAGGATTATACTCACCCTAACTGTGGGTCCATCGTGGAGCATAGAAGCGCGCGACATCACTGGGGGCCAAATCTAGCTCAGTACCATTATGTGGAAAAGAGATATGGGAAGAATGCGAGAGCTGAAGTTTTCTTGATGGCGACGCTGCTGATCGTGCTTATTCTCGGTAGTGTCGTCGCAATCCAACTCGGTGAGACAGACGTTCAGAGAAAAGCTCGGATTCAAGCGAACGAAGCATACATTGTCCGCATCGCATGCAAGCTTGGCGAGCGTACTTGCAGTTTTGCGAAAGAAGACGCGCGAAGGATAACCTGCCACCTGTTCCCTGAAGAGTGCGATGCAAAGAAATGAAGATCAGCGTTCTTCTGCTGTTTTTTAACACAATCAGGTTGTTCGGTGAAATCTCAATCATTTGAAACAACAGAGCGCGATTCTCTTTGCTGCGACGCTCTTGTGTGCGCGGAAGCTGATCGAGACGATGGACTCGAACAAGTCGGTGCTCCGGGAAAGGTCAATTGCCACGGTTCAATTATCAAACTTCCTTGTTACCTTCCGGTGTCAATCCTATGCGGAGACTCCAGAAAAGGTAGATTGCCGACAAAAGCATTAGAAGCGCAGTGTAGAATCCCGGTGAGACCCTTTCAAATATGGCTGAATTGACGGTCCGTCCCCGGATCGTGACGAGCAAGTGCCCTGCACCGGTGGCCAATCCAAGACCTGTAAGAGCATAACCCAGTGGCCTCAGCCAAGGCACTCCTCGAAAGGCCAGTGGAGTGAGGGTGAAGAGAAGTAGATTTGCCAATATGAGTGTCGTCAGCCAAGGGCGGAATCCTACGTCAATCCGTGGAAACCAAGAGAAATGACTGTATAGCGTGAGCACTGTCGCATTGTAGTAACCGATGAAGTCATGCGCCACCTCTTCCCAGATATGCAGCGCGAAGGCAATTGAGAACAAGAACCATGCCAGACCAAAATCTCTCGCGCTGAATGTTCTTTGAGTTCGCTTCATAGCGGGAGAATACCCCAGTAGAGCTACAAGCCGAAAGCGCCGAATCCGGCGCTTCGTCGCCAGGGCGATCGATGAGGCTGCGTTCGTGCTAGAGAGGATCGACAAGAAGTGGCCGGAGGGCGAAACTACAGAATCAGGGTACTAGCCGCCACTTTTCCGGTAACGCGACAAATCGGGAGTTGACTCTCTCGCGGACCCCAACCAGCGCATCTCTCCCACCCATTCTCTTTCGGTTCTAAAATAAAGGGAGTGGTCGTTCGACTGACCAAAGCAAATGAAAAACATTTGGTACGTTATAAACATCGCGCTGGTCGCACTTGCTTTGCCGGGCGGTTATGATGCCCTATCGCCTGAAAAGCTGCGAAATACGAACCCGGAACCGATTTTGTGGTGCTTTATTCTCATGGGCACACCATTGTTCGCGCTGCTGGCGGTTGGCTTCTCGATTCAGGGCTGGAAACAGAATAACCTTGCCCTGCCCTCATTCGACAGAAATCCACTGAATTGGTGGGGCGACCCTTTGCAGTCATTGTTTATTTCTACGTGCGGCATGGTATCCACAGCAATCGGCGCTGCGCTTCGACATCCCACTTTTGGTTCAGTTGGGTTCTGGACACTCGCAGTCTACGTTTGCTTCGTTCTCGGACTCTTGGTCGGTCAGATTCTCGTTTACCGGATATATCGTGAAAATATCATCGCTGTCTAACGCCGGACGCTGTCAACAGTTGAGGAAGACGCGATGACGGCCACATTGATACCATTTCTCGCAGGACTTCTCCTCGGTTGCGCAGCGTCGGGAACGGTGTATTTGTACTTGCTGCGGTCACGGCCCTATCGAAAACTCAACAACCGAGTTGTGATTCTTCTTGGCCAACTTCTCGTACTAATTTCTGTCGGCGGTGGTCTATTTCTGCTCTTATTTATTTGCGAAAGATTGGAGATACCGCGTCGGAGCACTCCTTTCTATGCGGCTATCGACGCGTACATCGTTTGCAGCGCGAGCGTGGTGTTTCTCGCCTTCAGGGCAGAAATTCGCTGGCGAAAATCCGTAGGACTCGACCGAAAAACCCAATAGTGACATTCAACTCTTGGTAAACGGCATTATCGTCGAAGTTGATTTTGGCGTCGGTCCAGTACCCAAGTTTCCGATTTCGCGACGAATCGGGACTTGAGACAGAATCCGTGTACAATTCCGAAAAGAATGCAGGGAAAGCTCTTCATGGTTTATCTCAGCGGCGCAGAAGACCCGATCGACTTGGCATACCATCAGCCGGTGCGCGCTTCAAGAGTCCACATAATCGGGAGGTTGGTTCTACCCTTGTTGGCGCTCTTGTTCACGCTGCTGGTTATTCCATCGAAGGCAGACCAACCCCTGGATGTCAGCATGGTCCAACTGATTGCGAATCCAGAGAAATTTGATGGAAAGCACATTCGGGTTATCGGTTTTCTCCGAATTGAATTTGAAGGCAACGCGCTCTACTTTCATAGAGAGGATTATGAAATCGGACTTTTGAAGAATGCCATTTGGGTTGACGTGACTCCACAAATGGAAAAGCAGTCGAGCAAATTCAACATGCAATATGTACTACTTGAAGGGATCTTCAGCGCCAGTGAAAAGGGCCACATGGACGCTTTCAGTGGGAGTATTAAACGCATTAACCGGGTGATGCCGTGGCCATCGCGCCGCAGTCAGTGAAGTCGCGAAGTGTACTGGCAGGGAAACCAAACCGCCCGTTCACCTCCCCGCGATCCAGCGAGCGCGAAACGCCTCACAGTAGGCCGAAAATGACTCAGGCGACGTGGCCAGCACGCTCTGGTATTCGGCGACGAACTTCCTCCATAATCCTGCTCGAAAAGCCACTCGCTCAGGTGTAGGGTTCACGGGGACCAAACCTTGCAAACGAGTGGTGAGGCTCGTGCAAGTAGTAAGATTTATGCTAGTCCCATTCCCCGCAGAGTCTCAGCAGCGTAGGCGTTAAGTCGATGTCTGGGAAATTCTGAAAGCGATTGCCAGAATGACCAGGCGAGTTCTCCGAGAATTTCGGTGAGCACGTCCAACTTGTTCCTTACAATGCGGTCTACTTCGACTAGCCGTTCTGTCGACACAACTTCAGCTATGCAGCGGAAGTCGTTTGGCAAAAAGCCTAACAGGTAAGAACTCAGTGAAAGTGATCCAGAGGCGATCAGAAAGAATAGCGTCGTTGATCCCGCAACCACATGGTTCAGACCACCCAAGCCAACGATATACGTCAGTATAATAATGATTGAAATTCGTGATGCATCGGCACCGGGCAACAGCCAGACCATTAAAGCGATCAACCATCCTGCAAATATTGCTCGAATAAACGCCATCGGGAACGGCTGCCCAAGGTGAGCCGCTCCAATGTTCATCATGGCTTGTTGTACTGCGGGTTCAAATAACTTAGTTTTGACCACCACCAGGGCAAACAAGAAAGTGCCGAATAGATTCGCGGCGAGCACGACCGCCCAAAGCCTGAGTACGTGTAGGCCCAGGGTAACGTTCTTGCGTAACAGGAGCGGGAGAATTACTGTCAGCGTATTTTCCGTAAACAATTGCTGGCGTCCGAGGATAACGATCAGAAATCCTACGGAGTAGCCCAGGCTGGCAATCAGAGGGCGCCAAAGGCGGTCCGGTAGGTGGGCTGCCAGCAGCGCCTCCGCGAGCATAGAAAAACCCATCGATAACCCAGCTGCCAGCCCCGACCATGCCAACGCCGCTGTTGGCCGTTTTAGTTCTTCGTCGCCTTCGCGCCGAATCGCCTCATAAACCACGTTAGCGCCGATAGCCACGCGTTCTTCAACCTGCTTCTTTTCGGCTCGGGTAATGACGGCGGACTCATTCACCTCTTGGTCATCAACAGTCTCTTTTTTCACATAGCCTTTATGCAGAAGCTTCCGAAGTGTGAATATATACATTAAACAATATGCGCTGCTGGCGGTCTATGCTTAACGTTAATCAGGCGATCGAGGTTAAGGAAGCTGCTGATGACATGCCGGGCAGGTGGAGTATTCTCGGATCCAACCTAACAAGTTCGCATGAAGATTCAGGAGTGGGAATTGAAATCCGGCTTGTCCCCACGTGCCGAGGCTCCGACCGGTTTACTTTTTGCGTCGACTTCGGCGTGCAATCTTCTTTTTGGCGGAAGACGGGCGTGCCACCGGCCTGTCGCCTGTCGCCGCTCCATGCACTTTACGCCGCGCAGTTTTCGCTAATTTCTTGGTCTTTACCTTCTTCGAGGTGGTTCCGATCTTTCGCGCAACAGCCTGGCTTCTCCGTACGAATTTCTTCCCTTCCCGTTCCGCGGTCCACAACAGGTTACTGTGAGAGATAGCCTCGGGGATTCCGCTGGCCTTGGAGGAGATCGCCCCTAACGTGCTTCCAATGGATTCCGCCACACTGGTCAAAAGAGATTCCTTGTTGTGCTTATGCTGGGGAGATGACATTTTCTAGCTCCTGTTCATTTGCAGATTTTGTTCCAAACGTCTCATGCCTTTTTTGCATTGGTATATGCGCTTTCGCCGGCCTCAACTGCGTCGTTTACCTCGCTACTTGCCTGATCGACAAGTACCTGCGCTCGTTTGCCGATCTTTTTGCCCGCGCTGCGAACTTGGTCCAGCCCATCCGTGGCCCCCTGTGCGATCTCTTCGCGCAACTGTTCGCCTGATTTAGGAGCGAAGAATAGTCCGGCAACAGCTCCCACGCCCAAGCCGATAGCAAACGACACGAAGAGTCCTGGTCCGATCGTTCTTCTCATTTGTTGCTCCTTAGATATACACCGGGAGCGAATCCTAGCGAGACTTATCCGCGTATGCGCAGATGCAGATCTCAGATTCGCAATCACTCTAGTTCAAAGATACTGCAATCCATTTTCTACATTCCCCATACCCTATCCCTTGAATTGCGAAATGGGCGTTTGACGATTTTCACCGAGCTAAACTGACAGCAGACGGCTGAAAAACGAGCGATACCGGCGCAGCGCGAGGCGGAGATCTTCTGTTGATACGTTTTCACCCTGATCCCATTGCGATTCAAGCCGACCGCGTTCCTCGGCGAAAATTTCTGCGAGACGCTTCATCGTACTCGCTACAAGATTGTCAGCTTGCTCGACCGCGCCGCGCGGCTCATCGACAAAACCGACTTGCACGGCGTCCCAGCGGCCGCGAAGATCGTTTGCTTCACTGCTGGGAAAAAGCGGCGTGGATTCTTGCTCCCTAGACGGAGCAACCGCGGCCGCCGCACCTATCGCGACGACTCGTGTTTCTGTTTTGTTTGGCTCGCGCTCGATGACGGTGTCCTCGGGATGTTTCAGGGATTGCGCCACCACTTCCTCTCGTGAATCGGTTTGAATCCGCGCCTGACTGGTTAACCTTGGATTGTTTTCCTTGGTGCCAGCCAGGTCTGCAGTACTGAGTTTCTGGTCTGAATTGTCCTGAGTGAAAATACTCGATTCATTCAAGATTCCGTCTCTTTTTCTTACTTCGTCAGTCATATGATGTCTCCGGTTTCTGTGCAATTATTTGATTCCGTAGGGAATCGTCAAGCGTGCGCTGCCCGTGCTGCGTCTAATTCGGTGGTTACGTCAGGCTCGTTGGCCAATTCGTCAAACAAAGTGCGGTAATAAATCATGGCCTGTCTCATATCTTCTGTACTGGCACGCCCTTGTGAATGCCTTAGGGAAATATCATGGCCTTTGCGATAGTGTTCAACGATGCCCGGGTGATCAACGGAAAGATCAGCGGCGCGCTGTGTGAAGTCGCTGACAGGGTAGCCGCGAGCGTCCATCAATCTTTGAATCAGTTGATCGGCTTCGGAGAGCGCCGTCTTGGGATCATCTACAAATCGACCCTGAATTCGCTGCCAAGCAGCAACAAAGTCCACGCGTGCATCCGCAGAGAGTGGAACTATCTTGAAATGGTTGACACGGCTCGCAAGTTTCTCAAGCTTCGCCTCTGCCTTAGCAACGCTGCCCGTCTCTTGAACAACACGGCTGTATTCGGGGCCGAATCGCGCCTTCAGTTTTTGGCTCCGTTGCGTTTTGACAACGAGAGCAATAGCGACAATCACCGCAATAGCGACAATAATCAGGACGGCTAAAGTGGAATTGCTCATCGGCGGCCTCCTGCAATGTTCATACCGCGTCAGTGCTGTGACGTACAATCCGCACATCCCTGTAGCGGCAGGGCAGGCGCAGATGTATTTGAGTGCGCCGATCTAGTAGGTGACTGATAACTAGGTGACTGATGACATTCCGGGAGTACGGTCGTTCGTAATGGAAAGTCTCACCCGCGAGATGGTCAACGCCCTTACGTGCTCGTGGGCGTGATGAAAGCTTACGTGAGGGAGAATGAATTGAAAGCCATGCGGACATTGAGACAGGCAAGAAGGCGCTTACAGGCGTCGATTTCTCTTAAAGACGCCTTGATGTGTTGAGAAGCAACCTGCGGCGTACTCCGACCCGCCGCTACGAGATGCTCCCACGAACGAATATAGGCTCGATGAGCGAGCAATAGTTGGGAATGTTCTTCTTTGCGTTGGGGATGAGAGAACCATTTCTCCAGTTCTTCGATTGTGCAGGTCATGCCTTGACTCCAACATTTCGATGTAATAACAATCTTTCGGGCAACCCGGCCTCGGATTCATAAGGCCGTCCCGGACGGATGTGGCCTGATGAGTTCAGCCGAGTGGACCGGCTACCGCTTCCGAGGCATGAGTCGGTCCAGCCCACAAAAATGTGAGCCTGTAGCTTCCCGAGCGCAATTCCGCTGCTTAATTGATTCATTCCGACCGGCAGGGTTCCAACGGTGGGCTACCGGCCTTGCCAGAACGTACTGTCGCATAGGTACCTGAGTTCCATACCGCGCAACATCAAACTGAGTCATAGTTAATTCCAGTCGCTGGTCGAACACCTCAGAGCATGTTTGGACGAGCGCCGACTGAATTTGGGCATCCTCGAACGGATGCTCTTTTTCAATTTTGGAGTGCGTTCATTGTAGTTGATTCTGCGTCAATCTATTGACCACTATGCCAAGCCAAACTCACCAAGCAGAGAAACGCCTTAGCCGAAGGGCCAAGATGAGCAAGATGTTGCGGGTCCGCCCTTCTGAGGCACGGAATGATCATTTTGCAGACCTTCCGGTCAGCGTCAACGTATCTAAGCAAGGCATTTACTTTTATACTCACCGCCGCGACTACTACAAGGGCATGCGTTTGTTCGTCACTTTCCCGTTTATATTCGCAAATGACCCGATGAATTGCGAATATTTGGCCGAGGTTATGCGCGTCGAAAACCTCCCTAACGACCGCTGCGGTATCGCTGTCCATTTGATAATGACCGTGTAGGGGATCAGAAACTGAAACTGACAAGAATAGCGGCCTGTTCTTTCTTGGCGATGGCCTTGACCCTGTCGGCAGTGAATATGCCGGCACAAGAGGGCCGCAAAGTGATTTCAAATCCTGCACCCGACTATCCCGAAATGGCGAAGCAATTCCATATTACGGGTGTCGTGAAAGTGCAAGTTGTGATCGCTCCCGACGGACACATCAAATCAACTAACGTCATTGGCTGTAATCCGGTGCTCACGAGCGCAGTCGAAGAGACGCTGAAGAACTGGAAGTATGCGCCGGCCAGCGGCGAAACCACGGCTATCCTGGAGTTCTCCTTCCATCCGGAAATCGCTAAGTCCCGATGAGTTGTTGCCGGAGAAGTGGCGCCTAGTACTTTATTTCGTCCTCGTCATCAACTCGTGCCGCCCTTCCAGTGCAATGGCTACTTCCTCAAGGTAATGTCGTTTGGCTGTGACAGCAATTACATCGAACGACGTGGCGCAAAAACTGCACTTTATCCGCAGCCATTCCGCATCAACAATTTTCTATATTCCTTTCTTCAGTGACGCGGTTTATGGCCACGGGAGAACTGCATTCGGGACAAACAAATAGAAGGATGCATATGGAAAAGGTAAGGCAAACGTCCTCATCTTCTACAGCGTTTCTTGTATGGCGGAATCTTCTGAATATAGTAAGGTGCGCTGTTCCTAGGCCATTAGAGTATCGTCGCTTCCTTTGCGTGTGCGTGGGTTCCGGATCGCGGTGCCTCTGGATCCACTGCGGTACCATAGTGGCCCAATCTGACGGAGATCGTCCCAACAGTCGAGGTAACATGCCTAGCCGTGCGAAAAGCAGCAATCGCCAACTCTTGCTTTTAGAGAAGACCCCGACGGGAATTCCAGGATTTGACGAGATTAGCGAAGGCGGCCTGCCCAAAGGACGCACCGCAATCGTGTGCGGCGGGGCCGGTTGCGGGAAGACGATGTTCGGTATCGAATTTCTGGTTCGGGGCGCATTGGAATATAACGAACCGGGCGTGCTTATGGCATTCGAGGAAACGCCAGAGGATATCGCGCGAAACGTCGCCTCATTAGGCTTTGACATCCAGGATCTCGCGAACAAGAAAAAACTGTTCCTGGACTATGTAAGAGTGGAACCCCAGGAAATTCAGGAGAGCGGTGACTACGATCTGGAGGGGCTATTTATCCGGTTGCAGAGCGCGGTGGACGCTGTTGGAGCCAAGCGGGTGATGTTCGACACGGTTGAGGCGATTTTTTCTAGCTTCTCCAATACCGGCCTGTTGCGAGCCGAATTCCGGCGCCTGTTCCGTTGGCTGAAGGACCGTCAATTGACAACGATCATTACCGCGGAGAGAGGCGAAGGCACGCTAACGCGTCACGGTTTGGAAGAATACGTGTCCGACTGTGTGATTCTTCTCGATCATCGAATAAAAGATCAGATTTCCGGCAGGCGGCTGCGGATCGTGAAATACCGGGGCACAAAGCATGGAACCGACGAGTATCCATTCCTGATCGACGAACGTGGGATGTCGATACTGCCGCTGACTTCGCTTCAATTGCAGCACGCCGTATCCAGCGAACGTATTTCTTCCGGAGTACCCGATCTGGATGGAATGCTGGGGGGCAAAGGATATTTCCGGGGTTCCAGTGTTCTTGTCACTGGGACCGCTGGCAGCGGCAAGACAACTTTGGCAGCATCGTTTGTTGATGCCGCCTGCCGGAGGGGTGAACGTTGCCTCTATATAGATTTTGAGGAATCCAGAGACCAAGTAGCGCGAAATATGCATTCCGTGGGCATTGATCTCGAGCACTGGGCCAAAAAAGGACTTCTGACTCACGAAGCATGGCGTCCCACGCAATTTGGCATTGAGATGCACCTACTTCGCATCCACAAATTCATTGAGAAAGTGAAGCCGCAGTGCGTTGTGATTGACCCCATCACTAATTTGCTGAACGGTAGCAGCGACAAGGAAGTTTACTCGATGCTCATGCGTCTGCTGGATTTCCTGAAAGTGGCGGGGATTACGGCTGTTTTCGTGAGCCTCACCAGCGGCGGCAGCGACCTGGAGCAGACCACTGTCGGAATCTCTTCGTTGACCGATACATGGATCTTACTGCGAGATATCGAATTGAACGGAGAACGCAACCGTTGCATTTATGTTCTCAAGTCGCGCGGCATGGCTCATTCCAATCAACTTCGGGAATTTGTTCTTACCGGGCAGGGTATCAAGCTTCTCCCCGTTTATGTTGGGCCTGGCGGGGTCCTGACGGGATCGTCACGCGTTAGCCAGGAGTCGAGAGAACGGGAAGCGGCCATTGAGCAACAACAAGAACTCGAGCGGAAACGGCTGGAGGCAGAACGAAGAAGGCTTACGCTGCAAGCACAAGTGGCCACGCTGCAGGTGGAACTCGACGCGCTTGAAAAAGAGGAAAAAAACTTCGACCGGGAAGACAAGAAGCGGGAAGAGCAGGAGAAAGTGGACCAGGATGCATTGGCCAAGAGTCGAGGCTCCAAATAGTTTCCGGTAGAGATGAGCTAAAGAAAAGTACGGAACACCAAATCGGGAGTGGGTGCTCTTTGAAAGCGAAGCCAGAACCGAAAAGTTCCAAAAAGGTCGTTGAACTAAGACTGTACGTTGCGGGACAAACTCCTAAATCACTAGCTGCCATAGCAAACCTGAAAAACATTTGCGCTGGAGCCTTTGAGGAGGAATATCGCATTCAGGTGATTGATCTGTTAAAGAACCCCGCTTTGGCTAGAGATCATCAAATTCTTGCAATTCCGACTCTCGTGCGCAGCCTTCCAGTCCCTATTTGCAAGATAATAGGCGATTTGTCGGACACCGAGCGGGTGATCGTTGGTTTGGACATCCGGAAAACAAAATCGAAAAAATCCAAGACTAAGACTTAACATGGGTCACTGCGTGCCAAGACCACGATACTTACGGGATTTACCCGATATTCAAGGCTAGTTTCCTAAAAGAACATCGGAAGACATTGAAAAAAAACACGAAGATACGGCGGAAGAGGACTTCCCGAGATTCCGGGAGGACGGGCCCCGCTGTAAGTACAAGCGCGACGCCGACCGCAGAGGCTGAGGAAATTGTCCTTGCCATCCGGCGAGGAGGTATTGATGCCTTGGTCATGGAGGGAACTCACGGAGAAAAGGTAGTCACCCTTCAAGGCACGGAACATCCCTACCGGGTGCTCGTGGAATCTATAAACGACGGTGCTGCGACTCTGGATGCGGAGGGCGTTGTCCTTTACGCCAATAGGCGGTTCGCTCAGATCCTGAACATCCCCGTGGGACAGCTATCCGGGACTTCCTTGCAGAACAACCTATCGCCTGGACAGCGCGAGAAACTAAGAAAGCTTATACGCCAGGCACATCATCGACGTTCTGTCGCGGAATTTAAGTTAGAGGCTTCGGAGGGGCGGCCGAAGCTCGTGAGGTTCACCCTGCGTCCGCTGAAAGACTCGGACATTCATAAAGTAGGAGTGGTTGCTACGGAACTGACCGAGTTGGTGGAAGCAAACGAAGCATTAAAGTCCAATGAGGAATCGCTAAGGCAGCTTTCGGCTCGCCTGCTTCAGCTTCAAGATGAAGAACGACGGACCATTGCCCGGGATTTGCACGATGTCACGGGACAAAAACTTGCTGTCCAATCCATGGCTTTATCGGAAGTGCTCAGTCGGAATTCCGGGAGCCTCGACGCCGACTCGCAGCTTGCACTTACGGAGTCCCTCGCCTGGAACAAGGAAGTCGCGGCAGAGATTCGCACGCTTTCTTATTTGTTGCATCCACCACTGCTTGACGAGCTGGGGCTGTCTTCAGCGGTGAAATGGTATGTCGCTGGATTCACGAACAGAACCGGCATCAACATAGAAACGGAAATAGCTTCTGACATTCAAAGACTTTCGCCAAACGCCGAAGTTGCCATTTTCCGGGTGCTCCAGGAAAGTCTCACAAACGTGCATCGATACTCGGAAAGCCCCAGAGCGTGTGTTCGACTGCAGAATACCGCCGATATGATTAAAATCGAGATTCAGGATTTCGGAAAGGGCATGGAATCTTCCAAGACCAGCTCTGGAAATGAGTCGATAGGGCGTTTTGGCGTAGGAATTCAAGGTATGACGGAACGGATACGCCAATTGGGCGGCAAGCTCGTAATTACCTCAGGTCAACGTCGGGGAACTTTAGTCGCGGCGACCATTCCTCTATCGAGCCAAGCGGTAATGCCTACGCACTCTCCTCGTGGATTGACCCTATCTCCCTCTGTTCTTGGGACTGAACCTGCAAGGCCGCTAGAAGGCACGCTGCGGAAGCGAATTCTGATCGCGGACGATCATGAAATGCTTCGGCGTGGCGTAAGAAATACCTTACAAACGCAGTTGGACCTGGAAATCTGCGGCGAGGCTATTAATGGACAGGAAGCGGTCGATAAGGTGAAGGCTCTCCAACCGGACTTGGTCATTCTTGATATCAACATGCCGGTTCTCAACGGTCTAGCTGCAGTGAGACAGATCTTAAGGTATCGGCCCCAGACAAAAATCTTGGTTTTTTCCGTTCATGATTCCGATCAAACCGTTCAAGAGGTTCATGCCGCCGGGGCTCACGGGTTCATATCAAAAGGAAAAGACGCTCAATATCTGCTGCGCGTCGTACGAGACGTTCTCAATATAAGCAGTCCGACCGCCTCTGCCTCATCCGCTTCAGACTGAAATCGTCGGCAATTTTGTATTGCTGCTGGAAAAAACACGAGATGCTGTTGCTTTTATAGATGCCGTGTTTACGCTTGGCTACGATTCCTTCCAAATCGTTGTTGCAAACTTCTTCGAAGAAAAGGTTTCCGTCTCCTTTGACGTGCTGGGAGTAGATGATTCCTTCCGGCTTGTTTCGCTCGTCAAACTTCTACATAAATTCCTTTGTCTCTGCCAAGCGAATCCCGGATGTTCCATGAACAAATCGTTCATAGATCATCCGTTCTTGCTGCACCACTTCAAGTCGGAGTACCCATGAATAATCGCGCCAAGAAATCCCTCGCCGATCCGTCACACTTAAAGCCGATGGATGCAGACGACCAGGAAACAATCAAGGTCATCATTGAAACTCCAAAGGGTAGCCGAAACAAATACGCCTACGATGAAGAAGAACGCATTTTTGTACTGAAGAAGGTTTTGCCCGCCGGAATGGCATTTCCTTACGACTTTGGCTTTGTTCCTTCCTTCCACGCTCGCCGACGATGGCGACCCAGTGGATGTGCTGATGCTTATGGACGAACCGGCGTTTTGCGGTTGCGCTGTGGAGTGCCGTTTGATCGACGTGATCGAAGGCGAGCAGCAAGACGAAAACAAAGCACAACGCAACGACTGACTGGTAGCTGTGGAAAGAGGCAATCACGCTTGGGCGAATGTCAAACACATCGACGACATGGGAAAACAGTTCGTTAAAGAACTAGAAGACTTCTTCGTAAATTTCTACAAGTTAAAGGGTCGCAAATACCTCGTTCTCGACGTGAAGGGCCCTAAGCAGGCACTAAAGAGCATTAAACAGGGCTTGAGAGCGGCGAAAAGGAAATGAGCGCTGGCGGTGATATTCAATGCTGACGGAAATTCTGCTGCGCATGGTGATGGGCGGGGTGTTTGTCACTTTTTTTGCGTGTCTCGGTGACATGATCAAACCCAAGAGTTTTGCTGGAATTTTTAGTGCCGCACCATCTGTGGCACTTGCATCGCTGGCGCTAACTCTCAGGCTCAGCGGCAAATCCTACGCTGCGATAGAAACGCGGTCAATGATCGCGGGAGCGATCGCCTTTCTTGTCTACTCCTCTTGCGTTTGCTACGTGCTGATCCGCTGGAAATTGCGGACGCTTCGCGCGACGCTGCTCCTGCTTCCTTTATGGTTTGGGGCGGCGTTTGGCATCTGGGCTGCCTGGCTGCGCTGATCAACGATGAAAATCGGGCTTAAGGTTTCGGTTCTTGCACAAACAAAATGGTATGAATTCGCTGCGCGCTTTTTCCTAGGAGGTGCGATTTCTGTGACTGCGGGGTTGATTGCGAGACAATGGGGGCCGACTGTGGGCGGCCTTTTTCTGGCGTTTCCGGCAATTTTCCCGGCGAGTGCCACGCTTATCGAAAAACACGAAAAACAGAAAAAGGAAAAAGCGGGACTCAAGCCCGGTCATCGAGGAGGGGACGCTGCCGCTCTCGACGGCGGAGGCTCTGCAATCGGAAGCATCGGTCTGATCGTCTTCGCAATCCTGACACATAAACTTTTGCCAACTTACGCGCCCGTGGGTGTCTTGCTAGGAAGCACGCTCCTTTGGCTAGGGCTCTCCGTAATAATCTGGCGCACATACAAGCCATGTAAGCGCTGGCGCGAAAAATTAACCAATTAACCTGTCGCCGTTATCTGAAAAGTGGTACGGACTCAGGCGCACAAGCCATAAAAAAGTCGCGGCCCACGATGTTATGGGTCTAAGCTTCTGCCAGAATGAAAGAATAGCCTTGTTTACTTCTTGCGCCGGACTCTCCTTGCAACCCTCTTTTTGACAGGAACAGGGCGAACGGCTCGCTTTGCAGCGGTGGCTGCGCGGCGCAAGCCATGACGAGTTGCTTTAGCGAGCTTGTTGCTCTTGACATTTTGTGAAGCAGACTTTTTGATTCTCGTTGCAACAGTCTTTCCCTTTCGAACTATTTTCTTACCTTCGCGTTCTGCCGTCTGCAAAAAACTGCTATCCGACAAAGCGTCCGACACCGCGCTGGCCTTGGCGGCGATCGCGCCGAGCGTGCTTCCGATTGAATCCGCTACAGTAACCAGGAGAGTTTCGTCCTTAGGGTGTTTGTTCTCGTTTGATGGCATTCATTAGCTCCCGCACTTCCAGTCTTCGCACATCACATAGTACAGCGAGTCTCACTGATCGATGTGCCGTAGTCTTTGTCTAAGCCGATAAGCGCCAGCGGACATCGGCGGCTTTGTGAGCTTTAATTGCGGCTCAATCTCTTCCATTTCTTGCTCACCACGCTCCGCTGCTCGCACTAGTGCACGATACACATCAGCTTCATCAGCGATTTGCGGTTTCGTGTTCTTCATTTCATTTCCCAATCGAAGTGTACTGGGCGATTAATCCGCCGAAAAATCGCCCAGCACGGGAAGTCTATGATGTCTATGTCGGGACAAAGTTTCCAATGAATACCGCGAAATCGAAATACAAAATATCGTGTAACGACAAAGGGGAGAGCTTGTTTATCGTCAGATAGGCGATAGCTTGCTTGATTACTTTTTTCCTAAGTAGCCAGAAATCCCGTCAGAAGGCATCGAGCGTGAATGTCCCGTCTGCAAGGCAAAGCTTACCTACCAAGAATATGAGCTAACGTTCCGCTCGTAATAAACTTCCGAGAACAATCCTTAGGCAGTATCACCATCTTTCGACTCGTTCGGATGAGCGGACTTCAAAATTGTGGGGATGAGTTCCTCCACGAGATTGCCTTTATCTAGCAACAGGCTCGCGCCGATGTTCGTGGCGAGTTCCTTCGTTTCATCGTCGTTCCATAGCGACATAGCCACAATGGAATTTGCGGACGGGGAAGGGTACAGCGGGACGGAAGCTTCACGATCCTTCGCTCCGTCGGTCATGTGCACATCCATCAACAGCACGTCTGGTTTCAGAGCGGCGGTCAACTCCAGCACCTCAGCAAAGCTGCTGGCTTGCCCTACAATCTCGATGTTGGATTGGTCCTTGAGAAATCCTACGATGGACCGACGAACGATTTCACTATCGTCCGCAATCAACACCCTCACCGACATAGCACCTTCTTCCTCCGCAAGTTGTGCTGCGATAATATTGCGGACCACCGAAACGGGAATCTGCTCGAACCGTGTTTTTCGCATCAAGACTCCTGCGTACCAGTGGAAGCTAACACTATGGGAGTCGTACGGGTGAAATCTTTAGCAAGCTTGTTTAGTGGCGAAAAGCCTGACCCTAACGGAGCATAACGCTCAGGTTGGTTTTACGCATAGTTACGATAGCGCCTCGTAACAATAATGCCGCGCCACCCGCAGATCGATTTACTCCGCCCTCGTCATCAACTCATGCCGTCCTGACATCCCAATCACCCCGCGAGAGCTGAACCCGCGGCCTCAGCGCATGATGAAGCCGCCGTCCACTGAGATGGACTGGCCAGTCACGTAGCTTGCGGCGTCGCTGCAAAGCCACAGAACAGCATCAGCGATCTCCTCGGCCCGGCCATATCTGCCCATCGGTACACTCTTCAGCAATGCGTTGAGGGCTTCGCTTTGGCCAGAAGCGACCATCTGGTCGGACATCGGTGTCCAAATTAGCCCCGGACATACGGCGTTAATCCGAATGCCGCGTGCCGCATATTCGAGAGCCGCGCTCTTGGTCAGCCCAAGGACTCCATGCTTCGCAGCGTGGTAGGTTCCTCGCTCGGGACCTCCCACAAGACCTCCGAGCGAAGAGCAGTTAACGATGGCTCCACTTCCTTGCTTTCGCATCTGTTGAAGCTCGAATTTCATGCAACTCCATACACCGCGCAGATTGATCGCCATCACCCGGTCGTAATCGTCTCGGGGAGAATCAGCCGTCTCTGCAAGGACATTTTGAACACCGGCATTGTTGTAAGCTGCATCGAGGCGCCCGAAAGTGGCAACAGTGTTTGCAACCATTGCCTTCACTTGGGCGTCGTCCGAGACGTCGCAGACGACGGCGAGTGCTTTGTGACCTAGGGCAACGAGTTCGTCGGCCGCAGCACGAACGGACTTCTCATTCCAGTCCGCCAGCACCACGGCAGCACTTGATTCCGCAAAAGCCTTCGCTGTCGCAAGGCCCAGTCCAGAGCCAGCGCCTGTAATGAGTGCAACTTTGTTTTCAAAAGATATGTTCATTGAGATTCCTAGGACGACTGGCAGGACAACGGCATAATGCTCGGCCACGGGAGTCAAGTCCTGATAGTGAATACGTGCCGCCCTTCCGCCTGCGAATACTTCGGATTCTTGATCTTTAGCCAGCCGATGCTTACCGCTCTTGTAGATGCTTTGCTTACGCTTCGCTACGATTCCCTCCAAATCGTTGTTACACACCTCTTCAAACAACGGCTTGCCCTCTCGTTCGACGTGTTGAGCGTAAATAATTCTTTCTGGCTTGTTCCTCTCGATCAATTCCCGCAGGCGTTCCTTCCGTTCGATAAGCGGGAAATTCCTCAGTTTTCGTGAATGAGCCGCGCAGATTGTGGCGGCTTATTCACCACCGCCGCAGTCAACGACGACGCTTGTCGTGGGATCCGGCAACCCGACTCTTCAAGCGGTGGATTCCAGCCCCACGCGTCTTACATCCTAATCCTATGGATCGCTTCCTCGCCACTCATCCAAGGTGGGAGCCATATGCGTAGAAGCGCCCGTACGGTTCTGTGCGGGGGCGATCAGCGATGGTCGTCCCTATCGCGTCCACAAAGTCCTAAGAGCCCTGATGTAGAATAAGGCCCTTTGTTCTCACCGTCACTCGGGCCGGAATCCTTTCGGGCACTCGACTGACGCTCCCAAAGCCATTTCTGCAAGATCTCTTCTCCCTTGCCGCGCAAGAACTGGAACTTGATACCGAGCATCCCCTCATTGTTGGCCCAGGCGATCGAACCCTTTCCCGAAATCGAGTCCCCGGAAGGCAGTTCAAAGGCAAACTCGATCATCCTGGGGTGCTCGACGGGTTTGACGATGTAGACGGCCATCCCGCCTTCACTGAGATTGGTCATCATGGACCGTTGCTCCACTCCGTTTAACGTGAGCTGGACGGGTAAACTCAGGGGGTAGCGAAAAAAGCGTCGCCGCTCCTGCAACATGGAACTTCGAGCGGCCAAAACTTGGGATGCCACGCTTTCCGGAGTCAGCGGCTGCGGGAGAAGAAAAGTCGCCCCGGCCACGACAGCGACCGGCGACTTATTGCCGCTGGGCAAACAGGCGAATACCACGACACTCCGGTTGGAGATGCCTTGCCGAACGGAAAGGATCAGATCCTCAGCGCCGGGGACGTCCAGATCCACGATGATGCCATCCAGTTTGCGCCGTCCGATGTAGTCTCGTCCGGCCTCGCTTGTGGGAGCGAAATCGAAGCTGGCGCCGATTTGTTGGAGGCCGCCTGCAACAGCGGTAAGCGTCTCATAGTTGTTGGATATGAGCAGGAACTCGAGCGCCGTCGTTGTTGCCATTGCGCGAAGTCGTCGATAGAGAATTAGGAGTTATCTTCCAGAGTTACTACCCGGAATTGTACCCATACTTAGCAGGATGTATTACTGAGTGTAGTTCCGGCATGTGCCCATCTGGGCATCGGGCCCCATTAGCGAAGGCCAATTGAGTCACGGCAAACAGCAAAGTTGCAAACCAGGGATGTATATTTGTCTCGTCACACGGAAAAAGTCTAAACTTTCCACATCTGGAATTCTGTCTGAGCGACCTGATAGGAGATGGCAACCCTCCGGTCCAAGTGACACCGGCAGGGGGCGGGGGAGCCGGACAACGATGGGGTCGCCGACTTTGTATTCCTTAGTCATTCTTCGGATGCCGCCTTCTCCACTCTTTGCGTGCTTCCTCCAACTCAATAACGAAAACCTCACGCGGCGGTCTGCCCAGATTCGCTTGCGGCGTCAACAACTCTCGGCAAGCTTTTCCGAACTGAATCAATTCTTGGTCGGACATTCGTTGTAATCGTTTGCGAAGATTTTCTAAGCTGAACTCGCTGGCACCAGTACTCTGCACGGTTGTCGTCCCTCCCGGTAGAGGAAGGGCTGCCAAATTCTAACAAAACGAGGGGCAGGATGGGGTGGGGCCACAACCGATAAGGGCGGAATGCAGCCCCGCAAGCGTAACGGGGTCAAAAAGAAATATGTCAAAAGGTTCGTCAGGTCAAGATATTGAATGGTAGGTCAAGTCATAAAAAAGAATTAAGGGCTTAAGATAAGTGATGTAGTCTTGCTTCGTGCTTTAGCGGCAAACTGGGAGTGATGGTTGCTGCATGAATGATCTCTTAAAACAGGCTGTTTCGCTTTCGCTCCTCGAGAAGTGCATTGCCGCGGCGGTCGGAATTCTCATTATTCACGGCACGTTACATTGCAGGTAAAGACCGGTCGCGGCACCCACGTGTACACTCGCGGCGTCATGCCCCAGCAGAAACTGCATGTTGGTGGAAAAGCTGTTGGCGATATCAAGTCGGGTGGCGGCTACGTACTTGGTCCAATGTCGCCTCACCCGTCCGGCGCGACCTATACGATCGCTCGGAAAGCCGAGATCGCGACGTTGGATGGCGATTGGGCCGCCACGAATCTAACCCAGCACAATCGTCCTCAGGTCGATGTATCGCTGACCGGTGCGAAGATTCCTCGAGGCTCTCACGACAATGAGATGCATCGCATGGCTGGATTGCTGCGGCACCAGGGGTTTGGCCAAGAAGCTATTGAATACATTCTGACTAGTGAGACCGATCGGTTTGAAGATCGCGGCGATGACTTCGCGGACATGATCAAGAAGCATGCGCGGGAGATTTGCAAGAAGCCCGTCGGATCGCAGTTGACATCCTTCGTCGGCTCATCCACCGAAGTGAAGTTAGAGGACTGGAACGATTGCTTCGTTACTCTGGATAAACTGGAAGACGGAGATGTAAAGATGCTCGTCTCTGGCTTTTTGTCCGAGGGAACCAGCATCATTTGTGGTTTGCCTGGTCAGTGTAAGACATTCTTTGCGCTGAGTCTTGCCAAAGCCCTGACAACCGGCCAACACTTCCTCGGCAAGTGGGCTGTGCCGGAACCCATCCCTGTGCTCTACCTGATCCCAGAATCAAGCGGTCGCGCCTTCAAAGCGCGGTGCAGAGCGTTTGGCATCACCTGTGATCCCAAGTTGTTTCGCTGCCGCACGGTCAGCCAGGGGCGCACGATCATGCTGAACGATCCCCTTCTGGTAGAGGCAGTAAAAGAACTGGTGAATCCGGTCATCTTCCTGGACACGCTGCCTCGATTCAACGAGGCCGGTGACGAGAACGATGCGGCCGCGAACAAGAAACTGGTGGATGACATCACCGCGTTGCGCTCACTGGGTGCATCGGTTATTTGCGTGCACCACTCCACAAAAGCCAGCGCAACAGTGTCACCAACGCTGCAAAACGCTCTGCGTGGTACAGGTGATTTCGGCGCGATGATCGACTGTGCCTATCATCTTCGCAGAGACGAAGCACTCTATAACTACGGTGCCGGTTCACTTGAGTTTGAAGTCCGATGCTTGAAGGCCCGCGAATTTGACGAACCACCGGCGTTCAAAATTGCAGCGAAGTACAAGAACGCCGAAGGAAAACTTATCAGTTTTATCAACGAGTCCGGCGACTTCCAATTCGTGGAATCGTTCGTCGCTGTAGTTGATGAAGAAAGCAAATTTCTAAAGATCATTTACTCCGAAGAAGGTAAAAAGGACTCAACGGAGACAGTGGCAAAAAAGCTTGGCGTCACAGCGAAAAAAGCTAGCAGTATCGCTAAGCGGGCCGGCTACAAGCGCGATAAAGCCCCTAACGGGGAGTGGCATCTCATCAAGGAATCTCGTACACCACCCTCGGACGACGACCGGGAAGATCAGCTGTCGTTCTAACTCAACAACTTATTCCGGCCCAGGCCTTCCGCAACCACGGAGGGCCTTCGCCGCTTTAACGGAGGTCACCGATGTGTGCCCAAGCGGAAATGCTGTCTATACAAATCATTGAGGGTATTCAAGACACGTCGATGGCCCTCTCGAAATATCGACTTTTGATATGCCGCGCAGAGCCACCGGACAACGACGGGGAACTATCTCGGAGATTCTTTCGTAGGATCCGAAAGAATTTGTACGCGATCCTCGAGATGGAGAATCTGTCCGATGAAGACAGATCCACAGCAAGTCGTCTGATGTTGAGGCTGAACAAACTGGATCCAAAAAAGCAGCAAGTCCAAAAGGACAAGGAAGCCCGTATGGAACTGCGCAGAGCCCAACTGAAGATGAAAGGTTCCGATCAGGTGGCGCCGCAACCAACAACAAGCAGCAAGATAGATCTATGGAAAAGTCTGATAAAGGAGAATGACGATGGAACCACAGGTACAAGCGGAACTCAGCCGTCTTCATGACATTTTGAATCACAAGAACTGGAAGATTAACAGTATAGGCATCGAGCCGTTGATTGCATACGAAAAAAGTGGGCACAGCCCTATGGCAGATCCAATTCTGTCCGAGATGCTGTGTGGGGATCTGTCCTTAGAATCCGCGAAGACACTCCATAAGTTCATCTCGGTTGCATCTACAGGCGAGTGGCTGAACAATGGGGTAAAAAACTACAGCACATTGGTGAACGGCGGCGCAAAGGATCATCTGTTGCCGCTGTTGAAGAAGCTGATGCCGGCCAACGAGTACGAAGCATTCACGAAGAAATATCCCATCGGTTCGGACGGATGGGCAGAATTCCTGGAGCAAGTATCGTAGTTTACAACCCAACAAGTTGTACCGAGCCCGGTGTCCACGGGGCTCATTCATTTTCCGCGCGCAGGCGCGGCACAGGAGAAGATGGAATCTGGCGGATTACGTTCGCAGGCTGAAGCAAGCGTCCACACCAGCGCCGGCCAAGGCAGCTGCTGCTGCGGCACCAGTCGAACCGGTGGGTCCAGGGATGGACAGTGTCGGTCCGTGTCCGGATGTACGTGGTTGGGAACCGCGATCTAATCCAGATACCGGAATGGGTGGTGGCCGGCCCCACGATGGGAAGTTTTCGCATCCTAAAGACGAAGCGAGGCGCGCATGAATCGGCGTCTTGTTGATATGGTCCTGCCGGATGAGGCAAGCTGAACGGCCAGTAAAGGTCCCAGTACCCAAGTCACACTGGACGAAGATGCCGGAGGCGAAAATGCCACATAGAAGCAGCTTTGGCGACATGAAGGCGGAGCAGCAACGTATGACGGAAAGCTGGAAGGCTGAAGGCCGTCAAAGCGAACCATGGGTCGTTGCTGATCCCGAAATCGTGGAAATTTTCGCGGCGGGAATCGCCTTCGGCTTGAAAGTTGGTCACCGAAAGGACCGGGATCCTCTCTATTCCCCTGACGAATGGCGTAAAGCACTGCGTGAAGCGATCGATAAGGCAGCCGCTCTTGAGGGCAAACTCGACCGTGCCAAGGAAGGGATGGGAGATAAGTGAGAAAAACAGGCCTTGGCCGCAGCTTGTTATCCTTCTCCTCTTCGCCTGGCTCGAGAGCGCAGTGATGCCACGCTTCGGCTTCGGCGCGGACTGCGCAAAACCACTTCCCGCAAACGCCGCAATGGCAAGTGGGAGTCAAGTACTGGGAGCCAAGTTACCGGTAACGCGAACAAACCAGGACCTACTTCCAACACTGAAGTTTCTGTCCCTCAAAACGCATTTGTAGATGGCTGGAGAAGGAGGAGAGCAGGCCCGAATTTTATAATTGACTGCATGATACCTTGTATTACAAGATTAAGCTCTATGGAAAGTGGCAAGCGCGAGCAATTGACCGGAGACAAATGGGAAGTGCAACTCCGCAAGGGATGTTTGGAACTGGCGATCCTAGCGGCCTTATGGGGTGGGCGACTTTATGGACTAGAGATACTGAGGCGCCTGGAAGACGACTCCAATTTGATTGTGTCTGAAGGGACGGTCTATCCGCTGCTGAGCCGGTTGAAAGTACTTGGGCTTGTGAACAGCGAGTGGGTGGAATCCGAAGGAGGACACCCGAGAAAGTATTATGCACTGACGAAGTCCGGGAAAAAGCGAGCCTTGGAGATGGCGGAGATCTGGACGCGGTTTTCGTCGAGTATGCGCAAATTACTCGGCCCGCTGAGCGGGAGGAATAAATGACCTTGGCAGATAACGCGCAGAAGCGGATCGAAGAGTACTTAGATATCCTGCGGGCCCGGCTGCGCGACGTGAGCGAACAGGATGCTCAGGAGTTTGTGGAGGAATTGCGCAGCCACATCCAAGACAAGATTTCCGCCGCTGGAGAAATGACGCCTGATGTTGTTGAGAAGGTGCTGACGGCGCTCGGCAATCCAGAGGAACTCGCCAGCGAATTCACGACAAACGTGCTGCTAACCGGCTCAGTGGACAGCAGATCGCCAATACGGATTCTTCCGATTCTCTTTCGTTGGGCCAGCTTTAGCGTGACGGGTCTGTTCGTGTTGTTGGGTGCGATCGGTGGATATTTTGTCGGCGGCGTTCTATTCATTTGCGCGATGTTGAAAACATTTCACCCGCACACTACAGGTTTGTGGGCCTTTCATGATGAGACCGGCGATCTGAACTTGTCTTTTCGCCTCGGGTCGGCGAATCCTCCAGCCGGCGCGCACGAATTGCTGGGCTGGTGGATTGTCCCAATCGGAGTGCTGGTAGCTCTTGGTTTGGTGCTGTCAACCTCGCGTCTCGCACTATGGTGTGCCAGAAAATTTCGCGGATCCAACGCCATCGCCTGAGAGTATTCGCTCGTAGCTGCCAGCAAAAGTGGAGGGGCCCCCATGACTGGATTCGCTAGTAGTGACGACGCAGCAGCAATCACAGCCCCGAAGGCATCTCATCCGGACGCGCCTCTCCCGACGCATGGGTGGCGGCAGAGCAAGTGGCTCATTTTGGTTGAGCTGCTTGTCGTCATTCTCATTTTCGTCGCCGATTCCCTGCATTGGATTCCCCTGAGTAAGACTCCGTTTTTGCTCGTCTTTGCCTGGCTGTCCCTTCGTCTGCGCAAACTCCGTTGGCGCGATGTCGGCTTGAGCCGTTATCGCAGTTGGCCCATTACCTTTGTCGCAGGCGTAGGCGTTGGACTTTTGCTGGAAGCCTTTCAACTCTTCGTAAGTCAGCCGATCCTGGTGCATGTGCTGAGGAAGCAGCCAGACCTTGAACTGTTTCGTGCCCTGAGAGGAGACGTGAAGTGGACTCTGCTAGCGATCGCAGGGGCATGGACACTCGCAGCATTCGGGGAGGAGATGGTCTACCGTGGATATCTGATGAACCGGGTAGCTGATCTCATGAATCGTACTCGCTGGGCCTGGATCGTGAGCCTGATCGTCGTTCATGTGGGATTTGGGCTGGCACACGCGTACCAGGGCATCACAGGCATCATAGATGAGGGACTCGCCGGTTTTTTGTTTGGAGTGGTCTATCTGCGAAACGGACGAAACTTGGCCGTGCCGATCATCGCGCACGGACTTGGAGATACAATCGACCTTTTGCTGATTTTTTTGGGAAAGTATCCAGGGATGTAGCACTTCTAGTCAGCTCGCTCGTCAGGTCCTGGGAAACGGCAAAATCGGTAACTTGGTTCCCAGCTCTTGACTTTACCGGTTACGCGACAAACCCAGGACTTAGCAAGCCAGAATGTCCCAACGGGCCTTCTGACTCGGAATAACTTCCGCTTAGCCCGTCATTCGCCAGCATATGCCATCGTACTGGGTTCTTCGAGCGCTCACCGAAAAACGCTCCATTCAGATTTCCTAAAGCTGGGGAGCACGTGGCAGCGTTCGCGTATCTGTGGTACAAATGGCCCAATCGGGAGCCGGTTTGCCTATGCATTCAAGAAAAAAGCCCTCGTTGAGTCGTCGTGATTTCCTTAGGACGGCTGCAGCCGGAGCAGCCGCAGTTGCCGCTGTTCCTGCCGGACACACGCAGCCCGCGGTTGAGCGTGGCGCACCTAGTGCAATTCCTATCTCGCTCGAGGCGGAAACTCGCGCCCTTCCCACCGCCGAAATACTTACAGCCGACCGGACCGGCTCAGATTTCATGGTCGATGTCATCAAATCACTGGGGGTTGAATACGTCTGCGCGAATCCGGGCTCCAGCTTTCGAGGCCTGCACGAATCGATCATCAACTACGGCGGCAATCGCAGTCCAGAGTTCATCACCTGCTGCCACGAAGAGTCGTCCGTGGCCATGGCGCACGGTTACGCGAAAATCGAGGGCAAACCGCTGCTGGTCATGGCGCACGGGACGGTAGGGCTGCAACACGCTGCCATGGCGGTGTACAACGCCTATTGTGATCGCGTCCCTATATTGATCATTGGCGGAAATATCATCGATGCCACGAAGCGTATATCTCAGGTGGAATGGGCGCACAGCGTTCAGGACGCTGCCGCGATTCTTCGCGACTATGTCAAATGGGATGATTTGCCAATATCCCTGACCCACTTCGCCGAATCGACTGTACGGGCCTACAAGATAGCGATGACACCGCCGATGATGCCCGTGCTGCTCATCGTTGACGCCGAACTTCAGGAAAACCCGATTCCCACGGATGCGTCTCCAGGAATGCCGAGACTAACTCCTACGGGGCCGCCGCAAGGCGACTCTGGTTCGGTGGATGAAGCCGCACGTCTGCTGGTTGCCGCCGAAAGACCAGTCCTCATTGCGGGCCGGGCGGCGCGGACTCCCGCAGGATTGGCTCGTCTGATCGAACTGGCGGAAGTGCTGCAAATACCTGTCGTCGACCAGAAGGACCGGATGAATTTCCCTACGCGCCATCCGCTGAACCAAACGGAGCGCGGTCGCGAACTGGTCGCCGATGCAGACGTTATCGTGGGACTGGAGGTCAATGATTTCTGGGGCGTCGTGCATTCTTCCCGCGATCAAATGCAGCGCACCTCCCGCTTGATCACACGGCCCGAGGTCAAAACCATCAGCATTAACGCCGCCAATCTATCCACCAAAAGCAATTATCAGAACTTCCAGCGCTATCCAGAAATCGACATCGATATGCCAGCGGATGCCGAAGCCACGATGCCTTCGCTTACCGAAGCAGTGAAGCGGTACCTTAGTGCAGACCGCAAAAATATGTTTGCGGACCGTGGCGCCAAACTCGCGTCTGCCCATCAGGATTCTCTAGACCGAGCGCTGGATACCGCCGCTTACGCATGGGATGCCAGCCCGATCAGCACTGCGCGATTGTGCTCCGAACTTTGGGCGCAGATCAGGAATGAAGACTGGTCACTCGTGTCCAGTGCAGCATTCGTTAGTTGGTGGCCTTTACGACTCTGGTCGTTCGAGAAGCATTATCAGTACATCGGTGACCAGGGCGGCTACGGAATTGGCTACAATGCGCCCGCTTCGGTGGGCGCAGCCCTGGCCAATCGAAAATATGGCCGCCTAAGCGTTAATATTCAGTGCGACGGCGACCTGATGTACGCGCCCGGGATTCTATGGACCGCAGCGCATCATCGGATTCCGCTGCTCACAGTGATGCACAACAATCGTGCGTACCATCAGGAAGTCATGAAAGTGCAAATCATGGCTGACCGGCACAGCCGTGGGATCGATCGCGCACACATCGGTACTACGATTACCGATCCCAATATCGATTACGCGAAGTTGGCGCAAAGCATGGGTGTATACGCGGAGGGCCCGATCTCAGATCCGAATGACTTGGCTCCTGCCATAACACGGGCTGTCCAAGTAGTGAAACGCGGTGAACCCGCGCTGGTTGATGTCCTAACGCAGCCGAGATAACTCACATGAACCATCTCTTTTCCAGCAACCGGGAAGCTGCCTTGAGCGCCCTGATCGTGCCGTTGTTCCTTGTCGTGTTTTCCTCAGCCACAAATGCGCAAGTCGCAGGAGACGTCGAAAATGGAAAAAGCGTGTTTGAGAGGGCCGGTTGCTCTCGCTGCCATGGATCCGCTGGAGAAGGTATGTCTTCGACGGGAAATCAGGCTGGCCCTCCGAAGATTGCCGGAACACATCTCCCTCTTCGCGATTTCGTGGCGGCGGTTCGCAATCCGAAGGGGCAGATGCCCCCATTCGGTTCAAGGCAGGTTAGTGACAAGGAGTTGTCTGATGTGTACGCATTCCTTCATTCTGAAGATTTGAGCTTAAACGTCGTCCTGCCATCTTCTGCAAGCCCCCAGAATGGCGAACGCCTTTATGTATCATTCGGCTGCTACGAGTGCCACGGGTATCAGGGACAAGGTTCTGTTCAGACCGGCGGATCTCGTATCGGGCCGCCCCAGATCCCTTATTCGGGGTTCGTTGCGTACGTTCGACAACCGGCAGGTCAGATGCCACCCTACACATCGAAAGCAGCCTCTGATGCCAACCTTGCCGACATCTACGTTTTCTTGCAGTCACGTCCCAAAGCATCACCATCAAAAGCAATCCCAATGCTGAACCAGTAGCATTTGCAGGGGTCCGTCCCGGAACAAAAGACGGAGACTTTGGTGTGGCGACTCCATATGATGAAAAGCCAGAGCACTTTCCGGACGAATTGTCGGCAACCCTTCCCTTACCGGATTATGGAAGGGTCGCTCGTCATTCACCCAACTGTTAGTGCTCTTTGTAGCTTCTCGGCTCCAGGATCTCGCTCAGGTAGTCATGACTTCCTGGTATCCGCTCCAGATGCGGGTAACGTACATCCCCGGCGTATTGAATTTCGTGAGTCTCAACAGAATCAAAGTTGCGAACCAGCAAAGAGATTTTACCGTTTCGAGGATGGGCGATCGATTCGTTGAGCACATCGGCGGAGTAGACGCGGCCGTCGACAGCGAGAATCGTCATGTTGGGTCCGATACTCGCGGCGTACGCCGGCGTTCCCTGCAGGACGTCGAAGATTGTGCCGTCCTTTTTCACAGAGAGGCCAATTGAATACGAGCCGTTATAGCTAAACGGAAGAAGGTCCGAATAGAAAGGATCGTTGTTGGGAGTCGCGTTATACACGACCCGCCAACCGGCCGCTTCAAGACCATCGGTCGGCGGCTTGCTGTTTACCTTGTAAACGCGCGTCTCGAAGAAGGTGTGCCAGTCAAACGGACAGATTGCCGACAGCGACTTTTCGACGTCTTCTCGAGTGTAGGGAACGACAATCGGATCGGTGTCGTGCTGGCCGAAAAACTCCCGCAAGAAATCATCGAGCGACAGCCGGTCTGCGGTCTGTTCGCGAATGATGGTATCGACGCGCAACCAGATCAGCGCACCTTCATCGTAATAATCCTGTCCACGGCGCAAGGAATACCATGGAACGTCGGGCGCCCGCAAAACCCAGTCTTCGGTAGCCGTGTCAACCAGAGGGGTTGAAGCACGACCTGGCTCGTCGGAAAAGTCCGCACCCAACCGTGCGAGGTAATCCCGCATGTAGGCTGCATCATTAAAACCTGCTCGCGTGCCGAGCAGCATCCCAATATATTCGTTCAGCCCTTCATACACCCAGAGCAGAGACGTTCGCTCGGGGCCTTGGTAGTCGGTCTTGGAGTATAGCTCCGCAGGACGCCGGTACTTGCCGTCCCAAGAGTGCGATTGTTCATGGGCGAGGAGCACCCAGCCGAACTTCTCCAGTTGATCTTTCTTTGAGAGTCCAGCTTTCCCGACTGCTGTGTACGGCGAATCTTCGTGCTCGAGGCCGTCGAAGGGACGCGCGTCGCTTTGCGACACGAGCAGATGTAGGGTTTGCCAGTGGCGAAAGCCAAACATGGCTCGATCCTGATTCACCAGATTGCCAAACAAAGTCACCGCATGCGCGTCATCCGCTTTATCGACCGCGGCCTGGCTGTCGCCGGCAATGTCCAGTTCCGCCGGCCAAGTCGAGGTCAGCGGCACTACACGAAAGAACTCCCCGGCGAGTACCGGGGAATCGATCAAGCGCTCGAGCGAAACCGGCGCGAAGTTTACGTGGCTGCCCGTCTGGCTGGTTACCTGCAGCGAGCTGCCCTGTTGCCAGTTTGGAGGCAGAAGAATCGACGGTTCGATCATTAACTGGCGCTTGTCGATGCCGAGCGGGTAAAGAACCACCGTATTCCACGCAACCAGGACTTGATGATCGGAGATCGTGTTTTCCAGCAACGTATCGAAGTCGACGATGATCTGGTCGGTGTGGGCTGGAACTTCAACATGAATCGTATAAATGTCATCAGGATCGCGCGTCCAAGACAAGCTCGCACCCCCGGAACGTATCCGGAGCGCCGCGAGTTGTTGAATCGGACCGATCGGACCGTGTTCGCCTGGAATCCAACGAGGATACGCGAGCGCCAGGGTGCCCGGTTGCACCCGAATTTCCTCATGCACAAAAGCGATACGCCGCGCGGCTTGCGTTTCGTCGACGACCAACGTCATCGAACGAGCTGACGTATTCTGTCCACTCGCAGTCGCCGCGACAGCAATCGCGACCAATTGGAGCACGAGAAACTTTGAAGAGAGCGGCGTAATCATGTACGTCCTCCAATCACTCGAGGCGGTCAAGGTGTTTCGAGTGCAACGATATAATTCACAGGTCGGTTAGTTTCGCCCAGCCTAGCCCCTACATGCCTACATCAATCGCGCCAACCAAGGCTTGAGATACGAGCTCTGTGCCAAAACGCTGGGACCTGGCGCCGTGCGCAATTATACCCGGGCTGCGCGTCGCGGCGAATCCGAGGATCCTGGGTGGATTGTCGGCAACCCTTCCCTTACCCGATTACGGAAGAGTTGCCCGCGATTCGGGCGCAATCCCGAGGCGCGACTGGTCGGCTGCGAAGGAACTCATTTCAACACGAAGCTGTGTCGTCAGCAGCTGGGGCGGAATTTCGTATACAACTTGACATCCCTAAATGCAAGCAACTATAAGAGCTGCAATCTGGCCAGCAGTGCGTGTTTTATGATCAGCGCCACGCTTACTTTGGTCCTCAGAGAAGAGGGGAAGAGATGTCACACGGATGCGACCCGACGGAAGGATTTTGACAGCGACGGTGCAGTCCAGACGCGTGTCGCGCGCGCGATACACTTCGCCCATGCCGCCCGCCCCCAGCGGCGACTGGATCTTATACGGCCCGAGTTTGCTTCCCGTTGTAAGCGTCATTTCTTTAGCCTGCCCGGCCAATTGACCACCAACGAGAAGCTTTGTTCCTTCTTTGCCGGCGGGGCTGTGTTCGCCAGAAACCGACCATCGGGTGCCACATCGTAATACCGGCCATTCAAATTGCCTGAGGCCAGTTCGAACAGTGCCTTCGGGCTGCTGAATTCAATAGGGCTCGCCTTCGTATTTAATTCCACTGCCATTATTGTTAGACCTTCTCGATAGTAGATCTCTTTCCCGTCGCGTCTCCAAACCGGCCTCTCCCCCCCCCACTCGTTGAAACCTGGTACTGCGCTCCACTGGCGGGATAAGGCGTAATGTAAACTTCCTTTCTACCGCTGCTATCTGTAAGCCACAACCCTTCCTTCATTCAGCCGCAAATGAGACCGCCCCGGCCTTCTCTCCGGATGGGAGGTGGCTGGCGTACGAATCATAAATCTCCTGCGGCCCATTGGCAGTCGACGTGAAATAGATCTGCTTGCCGTCAGGCGACCAAGTCGGACCCGCTCCATCGCTATTGCCGAGTGTCATCAGTGTCCTGGTCCCCCGCGAATCCAGAATTCGGATCTTGCTCTCCTTCACGCTGATCGTGTCCGCGACAACACGTGACCCATCTCGCGAAATGGCCACGTTCTTCTAGCGGTCATTCTCACCCAGCGCGGGGTGGCTTGACCGTGCCTAGATTATATTCTGCGTGACGTTGACCTTTCAGTTAGGTGATGGTACTATGTCTATGTAGCAGTTTGACCCAGAGATGTCCGTTTGCACCGCCGCTATGCGAGTGCAACCCGCCAAGAGGGCATCGGGTGAACAGCGACGCTGTTCGGTTTCCGGAACGTAAATCCGGCTGTCGCGCTGCAAGGCACGACTGAGGCCTACCGAAAGACGGAGCCGTAAGAGCCGTCAAGGTTTAGGTCGTACTTGAGTACGGTGGACTACGTCCACTTTAATCAAGGTGCGACCGATGGCCGGTTCAGCAACCCTCGAAGTACTCCAAACAAATCCACAATCAAGTCGTCCTGCTTCCGCGGGCAGCAGTTCCCTGCTCTCTCCATCGTGTGATATTGTCCCGACTGCAACGCCGTCCATCGTGGGCACGAAAAGAGGTCCAGTGCCTAAGAGACGGTTTCAGAAAGGAACGTTCGTAAAGCGAGGCAACAATTGGGTCGGGATGTGGCGTGTTGATACGTTACAACCGGACAGCACAACGAAACGGGAACAACGCAGCCAGACGTTCATCGGACTTTCCGAGAGAGCCGCCCGAGCAGCGTTTCAACCGATCCTTGACGCCGTCAACGCCGCAAACCAAGCGACCCCTCCAGTGCCCAAAACTTCCGACACTGTAGCAAGGGCTGTCGTGGAGTGGCGTGAGCATGTGGCGGCATCGCTCAAACCCAGCACTCGCCGTTCGGTGGAATCTCATTTGAGACGGCACATATTGCCGCTCTTGGGTGACTGCCCACTGTCGGAGTTGACGGTCAAGAAAATGCAAACCTTCGTGACGACGCTCAGTTCGGGGACGCGAAAGCCAAAGACGATTGAAAACATCTTGCTGACGCTCTCCTCGATTCTGGGTTCGGCCCGAAAGTGGGGCTACAAGGTCCCCGAAGTTGCGCTTTCAGACCTGTCGCTGCCTCGAAGGATCAAAGCAAAACCCAGGTGCTACTCGGCAGACGACATGATACGGATTGTTTCGTCCGCCGATGAACCACTGGGGACAATCTGTTTTGTGTTGGGCTCTACGGGAATGCGAATAGGAGAAGTTCTTGCACTCAGACTTGAGGATTTGGACTTTACGCGTCAGTTGATCCACGTCCGATCATCGGTCTATGCCGGAACTTTGGGGACGCCGAAGAGCGAAGCGAGCACGGCATCTTTGCCGATGCCGCCCGTTCTAGCCACTCGGCTCAGGACCTTTTTGGCATCGAAACACTATCGTCAAAACGGTCTCAGCCTCCTATTTGCAAATCGACGCTTGCGGCCTTTCTCAGCGAACAAACTACGGGAAAAGAAACTTCGCCCGTTGCTCACGTCGCTGGGGATACCACTCGCAGGCTTTCATGCGTTCCGACACGGTGTCGCTACTACCCTAATTGACCGGGGTGCGAGCATCACCACCGTGGGAGCACAACTACGACACAGCGACCCTAGGATTACTCTCGAACTCTATGCGCACGTTGTTCCTCAATCTCAGCGAGATGCTGTCGAGGGACTTGCGAGCGCAATCAGTTCGGGCCAATTGCTGACTTAGGCCTGAATTGCTGATTCAGCAAAGAAAAAGTCTTTTGTTTGTTGAGGTTTGGTAGGGGCGGTGGGGATCGAAAGGACAAGCTATTGAATAAGGCTTGTGTCCTCAATGCGTTGCAGCCACTCCCCCTCTCCAACTGGAACAAACGGAACAGACGTCAGGCGGAGCCTGCCTTGGGCGCGGACCGACCGACTCCAACCATCCAGCTGCAATCCGCAGGGGACATATGTTTTCGGCCTTCCCGACAGCCGTCTTGGATAAGCTCTATTCGTGCAATCGGGAATGCCAAGCCGCACTGCCTTGGCCGCGGCCACGCATACGGTGGGCCAAAAATCGGCACACCGTTGAATGCGCAGTCGCATCAATGGACAGCATCTGTGCAAGTTTTGGTCTTCACGAGAGGTAGAAAGTCGGACGGGGTCGGCTCCGTACCCGTCGAACTCGGTAGAATGTCCCACATCGTAAAGGTCACAATCAGACCCTCTTCTGGAAACACCTCCAGGTTCTGCCCGCCGAAGCCCCGGGCCATCCAGACGTACTCCGTGGAATCCGGCAATTTGAGCAACCACCACTTGAAGCCAAACTTGAATCCATCCTTGGACTCTGGCTCGGCGGGGGTTTGGAAGTAAGGCGTCAGAGACTTTTTCACCCATTCACTGGAGACGATCCGCTGGCCGTCCCACATGCCGTCGTGCAGATACAAGTAGCCGATCTTTGCCAGATCGCTGCCGTTCAGATACAAGCCGCCTTCGGTGTCCAGAAGTCCCAGATAGGAGCGCTTCCATTCATGCCTCATCCCCAGCGGCGCGAACAGATATTTCTGGCCGTAGTCGTCGATGTCCTGACCCGTCTCTTTCTGAAAGATATAGGCGAGAACTTCCGTGGCGCCGTCGTTGTAGTTCCAGACCTTGCCTGGTTCGGCGACCATGGGCTTGTCGATCGCGTACTGTACCCAGTCATCACTGCCTTCCATCAAGCTCGTGTCGTTTTGTGGATCGCTGCCGGTGATGAAGCCCTCGGCATTCCAGTCGAGACCCGCCGTCATGGTCAGCAGGTCACGCAAGGTCATGCGGCGCTTGCGGTCGTCTCCATTTTTCACTTTGGATGTGTCGAAGTATTTCAATACTGGCGTATCCAGAGCGGCTTTGAAGTCGCCACGTTGGATGGCCGCACCAATGATGATCGAAGTGACCGTCTTGCTGATCGATTGCATCGTATGCAGATCGGTGCCGTGATAATAAGGGTGCCAGTAGGAATCGAAATAGTTGTACCGCCCGGTAAGGCGCTCATTGTACGGCCCGCGTTCCCCGGCTTCCTTGGCATAGAGTTCTGCGTAGTCGCGCGGGTAGGTGCGCTCGAAGACCTTCTTGCCGCAGCGAAACACTGCAAAGCTGTCCATCAGCTGCGAATATTTCCCGGAGGCCATATCCTTTTCCAGTTTGAGGAGAACCTGCTCATCCAGCCCAACGCTGGCAGGGCTGGCAGTTGCCCAGGCGTTGGTTGGCCAGAAGGTTTCATCCGGTGCCGGCGGCGGCGGCAGTCCCACCTTGCGCACCAACTCGGCAAAGCGTGGGTCGGAACGCAAGGAATCGAGTGTGAAGTCAGTCTTCAAACCAATGAGAAGTTGATCGTGTTCCTGAAACGCAGTGTTGAGCCACTGGAACGCCTGGTCTTTTTCCCCCAAGTCGGCATAAAGCTCAGCAATCCCGTAAGCAGATGAGCCGCCGGCCTTGCGCTGCGCGAGTGAGGCTTCGATTCCTCTACGGAGAGCGCCTTTCCAGCCCGCAGAACGAAATCCCTGTTCCGTGGCAATTGCGTAATCAGAATCGCTTTGGTCACCTGAAAGCTTGCCATAGGTCTTCCATTCTTCGATGACCTGCGGGTACATGTTCTTTCCCCAGTATGCGTTGGCTAAGCACTCGTGGCCCATGGCGAATGTCGGGTTCTCATTTGCCAACTTCTCGCACACGGCAATCGCATCGTCGTACTGTCGTGCAAAGATGAGATTGGTTCCGAGGTCACGGCTGATGACCGCCGACAGCGGATCGAGTTGGTGAGCACGGTTGATTCCAGCAAGGGCTTCCTGCCCCCTGCCACCAATCGTGCCGATATTTTCCGCGTACCACGCCTGTGCAGTGGCATCGTTGGGGTCGAGTGCGATGGCCTTCTTGAACTCAGCTTCCCCTCCGACAAAATCCCAATCGTGGACAAATTTGGTGTAGCCCACAGCAGCATGGGGACGGCCCAAGGTCGCGTCCAAATCCAGCGCCTTGCGGGCGGCAGCATTCGCCTTCGGGACGTCTTCGCTGGGACTGCCACCATAGTCAGGCATCACAGCATAGGCGGAGGCCAGACTTGCATACGCCAACGCATAGCTGGGGTCTTTGGCGATGGCTTGATTGAAATAGGAGACTGCGGTCTCAAGGTCCGAAAGGGTTCGCTTGGCCCAGTATGAGCACCCCTGCAAATACAACGCATGGGCTTCTGGATCCTGCGTGTCTTGTTGCGGCAGCCCGACTTTCCGCACCAACTCGGCAAATCGTGGGTCGGAACGTATGGGGTCGAGTGTGAAGTCAGTCTTCAAACTCATTAGATCTTCATCGTGCTCCTGAAACGCGGTGTTGAGCCACTGGAAAGCCTCCTCTTTGTCGCCCAACTCAGCATAGGCTGCAGCGATCTCGTAGGTAACCGAGTAGCCTGCATTGCGTTGAGCTTTCAAGGTTTCGATGCTTTGGCTGAGAGCTCCCTTCCAGCCCCCCGAACGGAATCCTTGTTCCAGCGCCGCAGCGTAATCAGAATCGCTTCGCTCACCTGTAAGCTTGCCATAGGCTTCCGATTCTTCAATAGAGTGCGAGTACATCTTCGTTCCCCAATACGCATAGGCTAAACAGTTGTGCGCATCAGCGAATGTTGGGTTCTCATTGGCCACTTTCTGGCACACGGCAATGGCCTCGTCGAACCGCCGTGCGTAGGTGTAAACCATTCCTACATCAACGCTGATGGTGAGCGACCCTGGATCAAGCTGGTGGGCGCGATTGATCTCAGTCAGGGCGTCCTGCTCCCTGCCGCCAAGCAGCTTCAGATTGTTTGCATATCGCTGGTGCGCATGGGAATCGTTGGGGTCGAGTTCTAAAGCCTTCTTGAACTCAGCCTCTCCTCCCGCGAAATCCCAGTCGTGCGCCATCTTCATGCCACCCAAATTAACGTGGGGACGCGACAAGGTAGGGTCCAACTCAATTGCCTTGAGGGCGGCAGCTTTCGCCTTCGGGATGTCTTCAACACTGGCGCCGTAGTCAGGCAACATGGCATAGCAATCGGCCAGCCCTGCATACGCCATGGCGTAGCCGGGATCTTTGGCGATGGCTTGATTGAAATAGGAGACTGCGGTCTCAAAGTCCGCGCGAGTCCGCCTGGCCCAGTAGGAGCGCCCCTTCAAGTACAATGCATAGGCCTCGGGATTTTGCGTTCCTTGTTTACCGGCCTGTTGCTTTTCTGAAGTGCTGAGTTGTTGGCCGTTCGGGTGGGCGGCGTACAGGGTGCTGGCAAAGATGCACAGCGCAACCAAAAGCCAAGTGAAGCAACGCATGTTTTGTCCTTTCTGCACGCTTGGCATATACAACTCAGTCGGCCAGATTCTATGCCAACCCAGTGTGAGCGGCTAGCCGGAGTGGGAATTGAGGGAATTGATCGTTGCTGTAAACGGCCATAGCGCTCACCACCTATACTGTCTGGATTCGAATTCCGGCTGGATTAAGGGCAATACTAATTTAACGCGATTAAGAAAGGGTTGCAGACAACACACCCAGAATCGTCGCATCCGAGTGCGCCCTCGCTGTGCAGGGTATAATTGGGCGCACGCATAGCCTTGATTTCTGGCATCAAACTCCGGCCGCACGAAAACCGTAATTGTGTGATTGAGTCATCCGGAGGCCCTTCGGGATAGCCCCTGATCCGACCCGAATGATTAGTAAAGGCTTGGCGACTGATTGCTACATTGGGGTGATTATGGAGGCAAGGGATTTTTCTCGGCGTAACTTCCTGCAGAAATCGTTAGTGGGAGTTGGCAGTGCGTGGCTCGGCGCAGCCTGGCCGGAAGTGCTGGCGGCGCAGCAGCACGCGCATCACACCATGCGCGCAGTGGATGTGGGCACCCCTGCGAAGAACGCAGAATTTGATTTTATTTTGTCGGATGCGCACATCGTCGACGGCACAGGCGCGCCGTGGGTTGCGGGAGACCTGGGAATTAGCGGCGACCGGATTGCCGCGATCGGCGACTTGAGCGGGGCGTCTGCGAAAAAGCGTGTGGATGTGAAGGGGCTCGTGGTTGCGCCGGGTTTCATTGATGTGCAGGGACAGTCGGAATTCAATGTGCTGGTGGACAATCGCGCGGCCAGCAAGATCAAACAAGGTGTGACGACGGAAATCACCGGCGAAGGAACGTCCATCGCTCCGCTGAATGACCGCTTAAAGAAGCAGGCGGACTTTTACGCGAATGAAGACGCGGCGCGCGAATCTGGCGTGACCCTGGATTGGGCGACACTGGACGAGTATTTCCAGCACTTCACGCGGACCAAGTCGACGATCAACTTGGGGACGTTTGTCGGCGCGGGCGGCGTGCGTAACTATGTGCTGGGGTCGGTGAACCGGCCGGCATCCGCGGAATAACTCGAGCAGATGCGCGGGCTGGTTCGCGACGCGATGAAGGACGGGGCGTTCGGCATTAGCACGGCGCTGGAATACGTGCCGGACATGTTTGCCTCGACGGATGAAATTGTAGAGCTGGCGAAGGTGGCGCGGCAGTACGGCGGCATGTACTTCACGCACCAGCGGTCCGAGACGGACGCGATTTTCACGTCGTTGGACGAAGTGTTTGCCATTTCTGAGCGCGCGAAGATTTCCGCGACGATTTGGCACCTGAAAACGGCGTATCGCGAGAACTTCGGCAAGATGCCTGAAGTTTTGCACCGCATCGAGGCGGCACGCGCCCGGGGGATCGACGTTGCGGCGAGTGTCTATCCGTACACGCGTGCGAATAACGGGCTGATTTCCTCGTTTCCACCATGGGTTTTGGAAGACGGGACGGAACAGATGATCGCGCACCTAAAGGACCCCACTGCGCGGGAGCGCATCAAGAAAGAAATGGACGAGCCCAGCCTGACCTGGGACAACGAATGGCGCGGGGCGGGCATCATGCTCGTTGGAATCGTGAATCCAGCACTGCGGAAGTACGAAGGCATGACGTTGGAAGAGATCGGAAAGGAGATGGGCACTGATCCCAAGGATGCGGCGATGGACATTGCGATCGCGGATCACGGCCATACGGGGCAGGTAATATCTATCATGGATGAAGGGGACGTGCGCACCGCGGTCTCCAGCCCCATCGTGACGTTCGGTTCAGACTCCGAAGAGCATGCCGAAGACGGTCCATTGAGCAAATCGCGGGCGCATCCGCGGGCGTTTGGGACGTTTCCGCGAGTACTGGGGATGTACGTACGCGAAGAACAAACCATGCGGTTGGAGGAGGCGGTGCGCAAGATGACCTCGCTTGCGGCGAGCCGCGTGGGACTGATGGACCGCGGCGTTCTTAGGCCGGGGATGTTCGCGGATGTGACGGTATTTGACCCGCATGGGATCAAGGACGTCGCCACGTTCCAGGATCCGATGCATTACTCGGTGGGCGTCAAGTACGTTTTTGTAAATGGCCGCGCGGTGATTTGGGATGGCGCCATTACCGAGGAGCGTCCGGGACGACCGCTACGCGGGCAAGGCTATCGGGGCGGAGACCGCTAGGTCCCAGCGTCAATGGTGTAGCGGAGCAGCCCTTGCCGAAGAAGGCGAGGAAGGTAGAAAAATGAAACCTAACTAACTAAAATTCAAAGAACTAACGGACCACTGCTCCGGGACACTGCTAACTACATGGCGCTCACTTCATTGCCTCCAGGGTCACTTCCTTCCTGATTTTCTCGTGCCCCCGCATCACTTTGACCAATACCTTCTCGCCCTCGAAGTAGGCATAGTGGAGTCTCTGGTAGTCAAGGGGGTTGTCGATTTTCCGCCCGCCATATTCGATCAACACATCGCCGGATTTCAATCCTGCCTTGTCTGCGGGGCCGCCCTCGGCCACCTTGGCAAACTTCATTCCGCCGTGTTCCTGTAGGTAATCCGGCTCGACGCCGAAATCGGGAGGAAGCATGCCGCCATGACCTAATGCGATTTTCCAACCAGCTGGCGTTTTCACCAGGATGAAGCTCTCCACGTAGGTCGCATAACCCTCCCTCACCCCCAGCATGGCCTGCGCCGCCGGAGTATCGGCTGTCCAGATGCTGTGCAAGGTCACGGTGACCCACGCAACGTTGCCCCGCACCTCGGCCACTGCGTCCTGGGGATGATAGTCGATACGGATGCCAGCGTCCGCGTAGACTTGATAGCTTTGGCGTTGCTCGGGTTCTAGCGGGTGCGGATAGGACTCCTCAATCACACGCGCGTCGGGCGTGTGCAGCGAATCCTCCTTGTCAAAATCGTACGTCTGACATGCTAGCTCGTGCGCCAGAACTACATTTATGGCTGCCTTTTTGTCGTCCTCTTCTGATGCTGTGTGCGTTCTGCAACCAGCCAGCACACAAAAGATCAGAACCGTCGTCGCGAAAAGAACCCCGGCTTGTCTTTGCATCTTTGTCTCTCCACGCAGGAAAACTAAATTCATCACAAAATCATTACGCACACTCCCAACGGCCTATAGCTATGTTTGTGTTGCCACCCTGCATGGGCGCCATCCTAGCTTGCGGTCGGGGACGCGTCAACGAACGGACACGAACGGACTCGCGAAGTATCGGCAGGTGGAACTCAATTGATAGACACAAGCACCTTGATATGCAGACAATGGCCCACAGGCCTTCTCTCGCACCTGAATTCGTTGTCCGCAACGCAGGAGAAGCGTACGATGCGCGAGTCAGAGATCCCGTGGAGGCGAGTCGCATGTTCACGCATTCAACGACGAGATGCTCGGCCCTATTCGCGCGATATCTGTTTCTGGGAATCCTGGCGGCATTCGTTTCCTCCACTGTTACTAGTCCAGCAAAAGCGCAGGCTCGAAAGATAGAGCTAGGGGACTTCCAGAAGATTGTCAGCGTCTCCAGCCCTGAGATTTCTCCGGATGGAAAATCCATCGTCATCGTTGTGTCTCGCGTCAACTGGGAGGAAGACCGTTACGACAGTGAGCTTGTGCTCGTCGACATTGCCACGGGTGCGCAGCGGCCGCTCACCAACATCCGCAAAGGACTGAGCTCGCCAAAGTTTTCGCCCTCGGGCGATCGGCTCGCTTTTCTTGCGGAAGCGGAAGGAGAAAAGAAAGCCGCCACGCAAATCTTCGTGTTGCCTATGAACGGAGGCGAGCCGCAACAGATCACACGGGCGCCTCTGGGCGTCGAACGGTTTGCCTGGCGCCCGGACGGCTCGTCACTCGCCTTTGCCTCGCCGGACGAACCGTCTAACCAGGCGGAGATCGAAAAGCACCACGACCTCTTCGAAGTGGGAGACAACGACTACCTCTCTACTTCCGCTCCCACTCCTTCGCACATCCGGCTCACCTCTGCCTCAGGTGGCACGGCGAAGCGCCTGACCTCAGGCGCCTGGAGTTTGCAGAAGGCTCCGGAGGGTTTTCTGAACCCGCTTTCTCCGCTTTCCTGGTCACCGGACGGCAAGCAGATCTGCTTCACTCGCCAAGCCGACCCGCACTTCGGCGATTACGATCAAACTGTCGTCGAGATTCTGGACGTCAATAGTGGCCAGGTCCGCCAACTGACGAAACGGACGTCATTCGAAAGCTTCGGGCTATTCTCACCCGACGGCTCAAAGATCGCCTATTGGTTCCCGCGCGACGCGGATTTTAACAATGAGAATGAGATCTTTGTCGCCTCCTCCACTGGCGGCGAAGGAACTGATCTCACACGCGCACTCGATCGCAATGTGCAATGCGCCATCTGGATGCCCGACGGCAAATCGCTTTTGGTGAGCGGCGACGATGGAACTCGGAGGGCCATCTGGATCCAGCCGCTCGGAGGCAGCGCAAGCGGCAACAGTGCGAGAAAGCTCGACCTCGGCGACGCCATGCCCGGCTGGGATTTTTCGGAAGCCGTGGGAGCGGATGGATCGATCGCTTTCACCGGCAGTACCTCGACCCGACCCCCCGAGCTCTACTATCTTTCCTCATCAACTGCAAAACCGAAACGTCTCACCAACTTCAACCAAGAGTTCACGACCCGGGACCTCGGGCGCATCGAGACCTTCGAATGGAAAGGGCCGGACGGCTTCGCCGAAGATGGCATCGTTGTTTTCCCCCCGAACTTCTCTCGCGACAAGAAATACCCGCTCGTTCTTTATCTTCACGGTGCCCCGCAGTTTTCCGCTGTGGCTGCGGATTTCGACTTCTTCCTGCAACTCCTGGCGGCACATGGCTATGTGGTCTTTGCGCCGAACTATCTTGGCACCGATAACCTCGGCAACCAATCCGTGCTCGCGGCCGTGAATGACTACGGGGATGGCCCCGGCCGCGACGTGATGGCCGGACTTGCGGCGTTCGAAAACCAAGGTTTCATCGACGAATCGCGCATCGGTGTTTCCGGATGGTCCTGGGGCGGCTACATGACGACCTGGCTCATTGGCCATTACCACATTTGGAGAGCAGCGGTTGCTGGCGCCGCCGTCACGAGCATGACCGATTGGTATACGCTCACAGATGTCAACGTGACCGAACGCTTTGAGTTCGGCGGGTCGCCGTGGAAAAAGGAATACGCGAAAGCGTATGAGGAACAATCGGCCATCACCTATGCGAGCGCGGTCACTACCCCCACGTTGATTCTCCACGACACCGGCGACGCCACGGTGCCTATCACCAGTTCCTACGCGTTTTACCGTGCGCTAAAGGACAACGGCGTCACTGTAAAGTTCATCGCCATTCCCACAGCCGGACACGAACCCGGCGATCCGGTGCACCAGTCCGACACATACCTTGTCTGGCTCGAATGGCTTGACCAATATTTGAAGTAGCCTTCAGGAGGTGGTCGGTGGACACGCTTTCAAAGACGAAAGGCTCGGCCCTGTCCGCACGGTGTACGTTTCTCGGGATTCTTGTGGCGCTCTTCTTTGCCCTGGCGATACCTCTTAAGGCGAAAGCGCAGGCTCGAAGGATAGAGCTCGGCGACTTTCGAAAGATCGTCAACGTTTCCAATCCGGCGATTTCTCCGGATGGAAAGTCCATCGTCATCGTTGTCTCTCGCGTCAACTGGGACGAGGACCGCCTCGACAGCCAGCTCGTGCTTGTGGACATAGCCACCGGAGCGCAGCGGCCGCTCACCAACATCCGCAAAGGACTGGACTTGCCGCAGTGGTCGCCTTCAGGCGATCGGCTGGCATTCGTTGCAGAAGCTGGAGAAGAAAAGAAAGCCGCCGCGCAAATATTCATCCTGCCAATGAACGGTGGGGAGCCGCAACAGATCACCAGTGCGCCTCTGGGCGTCGAGCAGTATGCCTGGCGGCCGGATGGTGCTTTCATTGCCTTCGCCTCACCGGACGAACCGCCGAACAAAGCGGAGATCGAAAAGCACCATGACCTGTTTGAAGTAGGCGATAACGATTTCCTCGCTACCTCCGCTCCCACTCCTTCCCACATCTGGCTGGTCTCAGCCTCAGGTGGCACGGCGAAGCGTCTCACATCCGGCGCGTGGAGCCTGTCGAAGACCGCGGAAGACTTTCCGCTCACTACGCTTTCCTGGTCGCCGGACGGCAAGCAGGTCTGCTTCACTCGCCAAGCTGACCCGCATTTCGGCGATTCCGATAAATCCGTCGTCGCGATCCTGGACGTTGACAGCGGGCAAATCCGCCAACTGACGAAGCGCACTTCATTCGAAGGCTTCGGTATCTTCTCCCCCGACGGCTCAAAGGTTGCCTACTGGTTCTCGCGCGACGGAGATCCAAACAACGAGACTGAGATCTTTGTTAGTTCCGCCTCTGGCGGCGAAGGAACTGAGGTTTCCAGCACGCTCGATCGCAATGTCCAGCGCGCCATCTGGATGCCCGATGGCAAATCGCTGCTCCTCGGGGGCCACGATGGTACAAGAACGAGCATCTGGATCCAGCCGCTCGACGGCGCTGCGAGAAGGATCGATCTCGGTGCCGTCAATCCCACATTCTCTACTTGGGTGGACTCGGCAGTAGGCAAAGATGGCTCGATTGCTTTCAGCGGTAATACGCCGACGCAACCGAACGAGCTCTATTACATCGCGTCACATGGCGAAACGCCGAAACGTCTCACCGACTTCAATCACGAGATCGCTGCACTGGACCTCGGCCAAACCGAAACCTTCGAATGGAAAGGTCCGGACGGCTTCGACGAAGATGGCGTTGTTGTTTGCCCTCCGGACTTCTCCCGCGACAAGAAATACCCGCTCGTTCTTTACATTCACGGCGGCCCGCAATGGGCTTCCACTACGGACTTCGACTTTTTTTCACATCTCATGGCGTCACGCGGCTACGTGATCTTTGGGCCAAACTATCGCGGCAGCGACAGCCTCGGCAACAAGTACCAGCGCGCTGTCGTGGACGATGGGGGTGACGGCCCCGGCCGCGACACTATGGCCGGAATCGCCGCGCTTGAAAAGCAGGGCTTCATCGACGAATCGCGGATCGCTGTTTCCGGATGGTCCTATGGCGGCTACATGACGTCCTGGCTGATTGGCCACTACCATATTTGGAAGACGGCTGTTTCCGGCGCCGCTCCGAACAGTCGGGTCAACACATACAATCTCTCGGATTACAATGTTACGGAGCGCTTCGCTCGGGGTGGCTCGCCGTGGAAGAGGGAGTACGCGAAAGCCTACCGGGAACAATCGCCTATCACCTATGCGGGCGCCATCACGACACCCACATTGATCCTCCACGACACCGGTGACCCCCGCGTGCCCATCACCAACTCGTACGAGATGTACCACGCGCTCAAGGACAACGGTGTCACAGTAAAGTTCATCGCCATTCCCACGGCCGGACACGAAGCCAGTGATCCGGTCCACCAGTCCGACACCTACCGTGTCTGGCTCGAGTGGCTCGATCAATATTTGAAGTAGTCTTCGGGAGGTTGGACGGTGGTCATGCATTCAAAGACGAAACGCTCCGCTCTGTTCGCACGATGTACGTTTCTCGGAATCCTCGTGGCGCTCTCTGCTCTCGCTATACCGAGTAGGGCGAGCGCACAGGCTCGAAAGATAGAGCTGGGCGACCTCCAGAAAATCGTCGGCGTCTCCAGCCCGGAGATTTCGCCGGATGGAAAGTCCATTGTCATCATTGTGTCGCGCGTGACTTGGGGCGAGGACTGATTGGCAGCGTCACCTGAGATTTAAACACGGACGAGCACTCGGATTCATCCAGTGTTGCGATAGTCAATAATTGTCAATTCGGGTCGTTGCGCGGTTCGCGGAAGTTGTTGAAACGAAAAGAACGCATGGTTGCAGAGTCCGGATTCAAACCAACGATCTCCAGTACTTCGGCAGCGCCGCTGCTCACGAGGCAGGCGCTTCTCCTCCTCGGCACAACCCTTCGGTCACAGACCGAATGCTACGGACAATTTCTCTTCGGCTTCAGGGTAGTGGGCTTTCGACTCCCGGCACTCAAATTAGCCAAAATAGTCGTCAACCAGGACACCTGCTCACGAGGCAGGTGCTCTCCTTCATTGTTGCCATCCGCTTGGGAGGCAGCCGCGCTGCCCTGCGGCGACAGATCAAACTCACGCGGCGGCCACTGTCGAGTTTCCGATCCCACAGATTATTAGTGAAGGCGGTGGGGATTCTCGTGCCCGTTGGCACCTGTGAGACTTGTTCGCAAATGCCGCAAATCATTGAAATCGCCGACCTTCTTCTGCTTCAGAGCGGACGTCAGTCAGGAACGGTGTTCCAATTGGCGAGACGGCAGCGACCTAACAGATTGAAAACGAAAAACCTTTGGTAGGGGCGGTGGGGATCGAACCCACGACCTTCGGCTTAAAAGGCCGCTGCTCTACCACTGAGCTACGCCCCTAAAACTATTACGGCACAACAACTTACGAGGTAGTTGCCTCGGACCAGTTTTCGTTGGTGGCAGTTGTGGTGGCAGTTACTTTTAGCAGTGCCACCACCGCGTGCAGCTTATTCGGACCTAGATGCGCGTACCGTCGTGTCATCGTCAAACTCTTGTGCCCCAATAGATCTGCAATATCTTCGAGCGGAGCGCCCTTCATTCGTAAACGACTCGCGAACGTGTGTCGCAAGTCGTGCCAATGAAAGTTCTTGATCCCCGCTTCCATCACCGCGTCGTCAAACCAATGCCGCCCGTTTTCAAGCGGTGCACCGGTCTTGGCCGACTGGAACACACGCCCTCTCCCGTCGCCCCGGTCGTGCACGACCCTCAGGGCGGCCACCGCAGCATCATTTAGCGGGACGTGTATGGGTTCTTCGTTCTTCGTCCGCGGGATGTTCAACATCCGACCTCTAAAGTCTACCATGTCCCACGTTAGGCTGTACTGACTCCCCTTCCGCAAACCGGTGTTGATCGCAAGATCCAACTCGGCAAGGTGCAAAGGCCACTTCCCTTCGATAACCTTTCGAAGCTTCTTTTCCTCTTCTTCCGTCAAAAATCGAATGCGGTTATTGTCCTCTCGACGGTGTGTCACGGAACGAGCCGGATTCGACGTGACTTTTCGATTCAGAATCCCCAGGCGATAGCTCAGGGACATCAGCGAACGATAGTGATTGAACGTAGAGGGCGCCCACTTCTGCTTCTCAGCCGCTCGTGCCAAGGTGTTTTCAATCTCTTTGGGGGTCAGCTCTTCTGCAGGGTGAGAGCCGAACCATTCCTTTAGGCTCGCAAAACGAGGCACGTCCGTCTTGTAGGACCGTTTGTTTCTTTTTGAATACGCGAGGGCATCGTCAACGAGCTGGCTGAAATTCACGGATGGCTTACGAAATAGTTCTGGGAGTTTCTTACCCTCAAGCACCTGCTGCTTGCGCTTCACGTAAAGCTTAATGGCAACGCTCTTGGTGCCCGCTTTTTCCCGCCGCCTCTTGCCGAACTGATCGAAATAGACGATCCACCAAACGCCCGAACCAGGTTCTTTTTCGTATACTCCTCGCTGTTTCACTGGTCCTCCTTCCTAGATTTCGGAGGGCGTCCCGCTCCCGATTCCTTGGACCATTTTCTAAATGTTTCTGTGGCGTATTTCTTAGCGCGGGCCTTTCCTCCCTTCCTCCCAATCTTGCGGAGGAATTCACGCACGCCATCGGCTGTTGCATCTTTCTTGGACACACCAAGAGTCTATAATCTAGCAGCTAGATTATCAAGTGCCTTTTGTCGGATGATCCGCCCGGAGGAGAGTTTGCAGGCTGGTCCGCGGGATTAAAACTCGCCGGCCCAATCGCCGCACGGGAAGTTCCTTTAGCGCAATTAGGCGATCAACGGTGCGAACGCTTACGCCTAGCATTTGCGCCGCCTCTACCTTACTCATTGCTAGGACCTCTGGGACTCGATCGATAACCGACATTTCAGTAGCCATTGCAGTTCCCCTTCTTCGGCAGCTAGGTGCCGTTACATCTCCCCCCGCTACCCAAGGCAGTCGGAGTCTACTCTGGGCAAAGTAGTCCCAGGGAACGTAGCGGCATTCGTCCCTCGCGTCTAATACTTTGTTGGCCGGGCCTTATAGCTGGGCGCTATTGGGTGTCGTGAAAGGCGTGCAGAGGCCCTTTGGGATTGCGTTAGGTGAGAGTGGTGGGATGCTTACCTAGGCGCTTTCAACCGGGACAAAAAACCAAATCGTTCAAGCAAATCCATCTTGCAGCGGTTATTAATTTTAGGTAGTATACCTCTATATTACTGTCTTCCCGATAACCCGCCGGGAACCCAATAGAAGAACGAATCGTCCCCACCGAAAGGCCCTCATGTATCCGGGAATCGAGCTCCGGCTGCACCGCTACGTTGCTGTGCTTGCCGAAGAGTTGAACTTTACTCAGGCAGCGCTGCGGCTGCATGTAGCGCAGCCAACGCTGAGTACGCAGATTCGTGATTTGGAGCGAGAACTTGGCCTGAAGTTATTTGAGAGGACGAGGGGCGGGCAGCAGGTGGTGCTGACGGCCTCGGGCGAAGCCTTTGCGGCGCAAGCCCGGCTTGTGTTGCTTCATGCCGATCGCGCTATCCAGGAAGCGCGCACGGCGTATGGACAGCATACCGGAGCGTGGAACTTAGGTTATTCTCCGCTGATCGACATGCGCATCGTTTATAAGGTGCGGCGTTATTTGTCGGACGCGCATCCGGCTGCGGACGTACGCTTCGTAAGCGGACATACCGCTGAACATGTCGATGGGCTCATGCGCGGACGGCTTCACGCTGGTCTGGTGATTCTGCCGCCATCGGAGGAGCGCGTTAGCTTCGAAGGTTTACACCGCGACCGCTTGATCCTCGCGCTACCGAAGCAGCACGCTCTGGTGACGAAGAAGCATATTGAGATTACCGATCTGCACGAACTTCCCCTTATCCAGCCACGCGGAGACATTGAACCGCGTTTTGGCCAGAGCATGAAAAAACTTTTCACGCTCATTCGCGTGCGGCCACGGATTTTGCACGAAGCGACCACGCAAGCCGAGGCGCTCGAGCTGGTATCGCAAGATGGTATAGCCGCGCTGACCACGCCCGCAGCCGAGAACTCCATGAGCGACAACGTGGTGTTTCGTAGATTTAGCGATGAGATCCTGACCGCGAACACGGTGCTGGCCTATTTTGGGGAGCCGCTCTCGCCGATTTTGAAGTCATTGAAGCAGTTTTTAGCGGAGACGTTTCACCCATTGCGGGAGGAGTGGGACGGGCAGAAGCAGATGGTGTTGTTCTGAGGGCAGCCATTTAAAGGATAGGCGGCGAACGCCCCCCACTCTCCCTCGCCCCGCAAACAACCTCCTTCCCTTTCATCGCGTTGAGAGTTGCGGCTTGGCCACTGAGGCTGCAAGACATACAGTCTGACTGTCCAGTTCCCCCGTGAACGTGCACTTGGTTCGAGGAATTACTTCCGACCAGGCGACGGTGGGATGTCGTGGGTCGCGCGAGAAAACAAACAACTTACGCGATTGCTTCCGCCACGCAGCTACGTCGTGGGGATCGAAACGTACCGACCCCGAAATTCGGAAAGACGGAATGCTACCGCTCGCCGCTATCTTATAGATATGTTGGCGTAACCCCGAGTAGCCTTGCGATTTCCGTGACTTTGAGTTCCCTAGTCTTCTTTTCAACGTCTCGACAAGTTTCATAGCCTCACTCCGATACGATTCTGGACCTCCCGAAGGCTCTCGCAGCTTCTTTACGCTGTCCAATGCTTACCTTACAGACAGCTGTAGACCACACTTATTTGGTTCGAGCCAAGGCTGGCCGCTGCTAGCGCACGAACGCGCCAGAGAAAAGCCTTTCTGTCACGCTCGTCGCCATCCGCTTCGGCCTTCAGAGCGAAGAGTTTGGCCTTCCGGTGAATCGACTCCGGTTTGGCTCCTGTTCCTGTGTGAAGGAGCCAACCTTCATACACCGAAAGGACAAAGAAAATGAATTCTGAAAACATCAAGAAAGTTACAAATCAAGCGATCGAGCAACTCGTGGAAGCGCTGAACGCTGGTCACAGCGAAGCATTGACGCGATATCTCGGAGCCATGGCTAAGTTCAGAGCTTATTCCTTGCTGAACGTGCTTCTCATCCTGAAACAGTGCCCGAACGCAGGGCGCGTTGCTGGATACAAGACTTGGCAGTCGCTCGGACGCCAGGTCAAGAAGGGCGAGAAAGGCATCATGATTCTCGCCCCGATGCTCCGCAAGATTGGAGAGAAAAAAGACGAATCCGACAAATCCGAAGAGTCTCGTCGGGTAGCTGGTTTTCGCGCGGTTTATGTGTGGGATGAACAGCAGACTGCTGGTAACGAATTGCCTCAAATTGGATGCGTTACGGGCGACCCGAATGTCCATCTCGAACGGCTCGAAGAGTTCGTTCGAACAAACGGCATTGCACTCACCTACTCCGATGCTATCGCCCCGGCGAAGGGAATGGCCGAAAAGGGGAAAATTGCTCTGTTACCTGGCGAGAGTCCGGCCGAGACTTTCGCTACGTTGGTGCATGAACTCGCGCATTCGGACATGCACTTTGAGGAGCGCCGCGTCGACACGAACAAGCGCATTCGTGAGACTGAAGCCGAGGCAGTGGCTTACGTCGTTTGCACCGCTATTGGGCTGGAGCCAGGGACGGGCAGCCGGGACTATATCGGCCTCTATGGTGGAGACTCCAAGCTCCTCTTGGAAAGCCTAGAGTACGTACAAGCGACCGCTTCCCGCATTCTCGATGCACTGGAAGTGATGCCACAACAACAGGCTGTATAGGTCAATTTTGTCGAAGCGCCTCGGCTTCACCGCCGAGGCGCTTTTTTGTTTGGGAGAGGCTCGGAAACACCGCCAGAAAAATCGTTCTGCAGTACCTCAATCGCCCCACTCATAGATGGTGACTATATCCATGAGAGTACGAAGTATTGGACGGAAGTTGCTAGGTCCCGCTACATTCCCACGCACGTTGGCAGTATCAAACAGAAAGAATGAGGAGGCCCAAGACAATCATGCGCAGGCTCAAACTTCAGCCCCGGAAGAGATTCACAACTGCAACACACCGGTGCTTACTCGTCCTCGGAATAGCCCTTGCGATGGCCGGTAGTGCCCGAGCCCAGGGCACTTCTCCCTGGGAGAACGCCGTCACCGTTCTGCAAACGGCGTTCACCGGCACCATCGCAAAGGGACTCGCCCTGGTGGCCATTGTCATTGGCGGTCTGACGTTCGCGTTTGGCGAGGGGGGCGGCAAGCGCACCTTCGCCGGCATCGTCTTTGGTCTCGGGATGGCCGTGCTGGCGGTGAATTTCCTAACTTGGCTGTTCGGCGTTTGAGGGTATGAGGATGCAACATCACCCTGTATACCGATCGCTCAATCGTCCGCTAACCATTCTGGGAGCAGAGCGCAAACTCTTCTTCTTTGCTTTAGTAATGGGCGCCTCCGTATTCAATCTCTTCAACAGCCTAGCGGGAGCGCTGGGAATGTTTTTTGCTCTCTATCTCTTTGCGCGTTGGGCGACGCAGACGGACCCGCAAATCCTTCGCTTCTTGCTCAATTCGAGCAAGATTCGTGTGCAATACGACCCGATGAAATTCGAGCCGGTCGAGATACGGAGACTTCACAATGTTTAAGCTGGCGCAAATCACCAAGGATTATCGCGAAGCTCCGGCACTCTGCTCTCAAATCAATCTCTTTGGTTTCCTCGATGAAGAAATCTTCCTCACCAAAAGCGGGGATCTCGGAATTGTGCTGGACATCAATGGCGTCGATTACGAATGCCTTGACACCAATACAATCGAAAACCTTAACAGTCGTCTGACTGCTGCGTTTCGCGTCTTCGACGAAAAGTGCCGCGTATATCAGTATCTGTTCAAACGGAACCGCGAAAACATCCCTTTCAAGACCTACAGTAATCCCGTGGTGAACGCGGCGATCCAGAATCGCATCACCTTCCTTGACGGAAAAGCCGACTCCCTCTATTCCCTGCAAATCTATTACGTCGTCCTGTTTCAAGGATTCCGCTACGAAACGTCCATTGCTTCGACTCTCGGCAAACTATTCTCCGAACCACGGCAAGCCGTCTCTGACCTGCTTGCACTTCTTTCGACACGCAAGCAGACCCTTTTGATCGATAGCGAGCTTGAACGCGCAAAAATTGCTCTTCGCGTCAAGGCCAGGAGTTTCCTCCTGCAAGTCAGTGATTTCGTGGAGAGCCGCGTTCTTCCCAAAGACGACGCCTTCCGGGTTTTGAAGCAAATTCTGAATTTCTCACCACTTAAGATTGAAAACGCCCGGCTGAAGCACGACACCTTCCTAGACTACTACCTCTCGGAATCCCACCTTGAATGCCACCGCGGATTTCTGAGGATTGATGAATATTACGTCAAAGTGCTGACGCTCAAAGAACCATCCGCCCAGACATTCCCGCTGATTCTCAAAAAACTCTGGGAAGTCCAGGCCAACTATTTCATTTGCAGCGAGTGGGTAAAACAGGACCCGGCCAAGAGCCGTAGCTATATTCATTCCCGGCGGAGGCATTTTCACAACACAAAACGCTCGCTGTCTAGCTATGTCACAGCATCCGACCAGCCGCAGCGTGGCGACGATGTGCTAGTGGACGAGTCGAAGGAAGCACAAATCCACGATCTTGGCGAAGCCCTCAAGGAACTCGAAATCAAGGGGAACTACTTTGGAAATTACTCGCTAACGGTAGTCATCTACGACGAACAGTTGCGCAGGGTAGAGAGCGCCTGCGCTGATTTTTACAAGGCTTTCAGTGTTCAAGATGCCCAGCTTTACGAAGAGAGATACAACCTGTTCAACGCGTACCTTGCAACCGTTCCCGGCAATCACGCTTTCAACCTCAGATCCATGTTGATCCTCAACACGAATTATGCCGACTACTCGTTCCTGTTCACCCTGCATTCCGGCCACAAAACCAACAGTCATTTGAAACAAGAATATTTAGCCGTCCTTGAAACCAACCATCGCACACCGTACTATCTCAACCTCCATTGCAAGGACACCGCACATAGCGTCATTCTGGGGCGAACGGGCGCAGGGAAAAGTTTCCTTTTGAATTTCTTGATCACCAACCTGCAGAAATACGATCCCTATACCTTCATTTTCGACCTGGGCGGCAGCTTTGAAAGCTTGACCCGTTTATTCGAAGGCACCTATGTCAAAGTTGGGCTCCAGACGACGGAGTTCAAAATCAACCCGTTTTGCCTTCCAAAGACCAAACCCAATCTCGACTTCCTTGCGTTGTTCGTACGAATCCTGGCCGAGGGGGGCGGCAGCGACCAGCTCTCGGTCGAAGAAGACCGGGAACTCTATCAGCAGATCGAAAATCTCTATTGTGTTGACCCGGAGCTGCGTACCCTCGGTGTGCTCGCGAACACGCTCCCGCGCAGCCTCGGGTCAAAACTCCAAAAATGGACGTCGGACGGACAGTTCGGGTATCTCTTCGACAATGCCGAAGACACGGTAAGTTTTTCCCAGTTCCAGTGCTTTGACTTTCAGGGCATGGATCAGTACCCGCAGATCCTCGAGCCGTTGCTCTTCTACATCTTGCATCGCGCCAATCACGTCATCACGAACAAGGAAATCACGCACATCTTCAAGGCCTTTTTCATCGATGAGGCCTGGACGTTCTTCCGCAATCCCCGCATCAAGGGCTACATCGTCGAAGCGCTGAAAACCTGGCGGAAACAAAATGCGGCGATGTTTCTATCCACGCAATCGCTCGACGAGCTGCGCAAGTCGGACATCGTGGACGTGATTATCGAAACCTGCGCCACAAAGATTTTCCTTGCGAACCCGGACATGGACCACGAGCTTTACCGGAACCAATTCCATTTGAACGAAACGGAAATCGATCTCATTGCGGGCCTGATTCCGAAACGGCAATTTCTGATCAAAAACCACGAGATCGCAAAGGTCGCAAACCTCGAAGTGGACGCAAAAAGCTATTGGTTGTACACGAACGACCCCTTTGACAACCGGAAACGCGCCGAAGCCTTTGCGAAGCACGGTTTCGAAAAGGGGCTAGAGGTTCTGGCAGGAGGGAAGGAATGACGGTAATCCATCAGGAGGAACAAATGCTCGCTAGAATCCGCTCCATTGCAGTCGCTTTTTTCATAGTGCTCGGTTGCATCCCTGCCGTATTCGCTGATCCTGGTGCAAGGACTGTGAAGTACGCCGAGACCGACATCATCCCGGTTCATGCAAAGATTCGCTTCTCGACACTCATCGTGCTTCCAGCGAATGAAGAGATTCTGGACGCCACGACCGGCGATAAAGAATTTTGGATCATCAACGGTGCCCACAATCTTTGTTATCTCCATCCGGCCCAGCAAGGAATTCGCAGCAATCTCAACCTGATCACCTCCTCGGGCCACGTGTATTCCTTCCTGTTAACAGAAATCAGCAACGATCCCAAAACGGAACCGGACTTGAAGATTTTCGTCGAACGCAAGGACGAATCTACACTCAACGGAGCTTTGGGTGCAGCGCCGCTGGCGCGAGCGTCTGAAGTCCAGGCATACAAAACGGCCGTGGACACGGCACGCGCAGAAGCAGCGCAGGAGGCGCAGGCGGCTGAAGAACGGGCGCAGAAAGAAATCAGCCAGTATCACGAGCAGTACGCGGGAAAGCTCGCGTTCGATTACGTGTACAATGCGAGCGCTGCCCGGCCGCCTTTTTCCGTCTCGGCGATCTACCACGACGACAAGTTCACCTACATCAAGTGCAGTGCCCAGGAAAAACCAACCATTTACGAAGTGAAGGATGGCAAACCCAACCTCGTCAACTTCGAGCTCGCTAATGGGGTGTACGTCATTCCAAAGATCGTGGACCAGGGCTATCTAACAGTTGGCAAGAAGAAGTTGAATTTCGCGCGGCACGGCGCGACTTCGTGAAATTCAGTCCGGAGAATTCCATGCAAGAAAGAATCGAACAGTCGATGCTAGCCGAACCCAACTCGCCATTGCGCGGCACGGTTGAGAACAAAGCCGCCAAACCCGCTGGGCTTCTGCCCAGAAACACCCAGCAGCTTGTGATTCTGGGCGTTGCCGTGGTGATGGTGTTCATCATGTGGCTGACGAGTAGTGCCAAGCGCCCACCTAAGACGACTGCCAATTCGACTGGCTCAGGATCGGTTCACCCGCTCGATCCTGCTGCAGTGCAGGACTTCAAGCAAACCATTCAAAAGGAGCAGGCAGCAACGCGCCAGCCGATCTCGCCTTCTGACTTGGCACGACTTCAGGCACTGGGACTCGCGGGAGATGTGGCGCCGGGCAGCCAACTCGTGCCCGCGGAAGCTGGCGTACCCGCAGCGGGAGGGGTTATCGGCGGCGCGGCACAGGAGCAGTCACCTCCGCCAGACCCAGTTCAAGAGGACAAGAAGAAGCGGCAGTACCTTTCCCTGTTTGCACCGAACGTCGCGTTCACCTCCAGGAAGGACCCCGAAAGCGAACAGCTTATCGGCCAGCGTGCAACCGGCTCCGGCAGTGGTCACCCCAACCTGCCTTCCCCTGCTGCCAACGATCTCGATGGGCAACTTCGCAACGCCCAAGCCCAATTCGAGCAAGCGAATCACTTGGTGGCCCAAGCCTCGCCGTCGAATCAAACCGTCGCCGAACCTTCACCCCAGCCCAAACAGGGGCCCGGCGCGTTCGAATCATTTGCCGGGAAGAGGTTTGTGGTCTTCGAGGGAACTCTCATTGAAACGCTTCTCATCAATCGTCTGAACGGAACATTCTCAGGTCCCTTGAATTGCTTGGTGACCAACGATGTTTACTCGCATGATCGCCAGCACATCCTGATACCGGCTGGAACAAAGTTGTTGGGAGAAACGAAGAAAGTCGAAGCCCTGGGGCAACAGCGTCTGGCGGTATTTTTCCATCGCATGATCATGCCGGATGGCTTTTCCGTCAGCCTGGATGAGTTCAAAGGGCTAAATCAAATTGGCGAAACGGCCCTTCGCGACAAGGTCAACAACCACTATCTGCAGATCTTTGGGGTATCACTGGCAGTAGGGATTCTTGGCGGGATCGCCGAAGCCGGAACCGGCAACGCCTTCACCAATTCGCCGTTGGACCAGGCCCGCGCCGGTTTCGGCGCAAACCTGGCCAATTCCTCGATGCAAATCCTCGACCGTTTCCTAAATATCCTGCCCACGGTAACGATCCGCGAAGGCAATCGCGTCAAGGTTTATCTGTCGGGAGACTTGCTATTACCCGATTACACGCAACACGCCATGCAACCGGACCTATGAAAAGACTTCTCTGCCGAAGTAGAAAGGCTGATTCAGAAAGGAGTAACACTCGCATGAAACGTTTCCCGATGAAAGGAGTGGCGACACTTGTGGTCGCCACAGTGTTGCTACTTCCCATTGTCTCCCAGGCTCAGTTCGGTGGGATCGTCTACGACCCAACGAACTACGCCAATGCCCTCCTTCGTTACAACCAGCTCGTGCAGCAACTTGCGCAGCTCCGACAGACCTACCAGCAGGTTTTGAATCAATACAACCTTGCTCTGCAGATGGCGAGAAACCTCGAAAACATGCCTGCCCGTTACCGCGCAACGTTCTCGCAGTGGCGCAATTTCACCGCCACTGACCTCTACGGGAATACCGCCGGATGGGTGGGTGCGGCAAACGGTGCTGGCGCACAGAGCGTTAGTCCCGCGTATCAACAAGCGACGATCCCGCTGCTTACGTACAGTCAGGTCGACCTCAATGCGATTAATCCAACCGATGCTGGCAATCTTCGATCTGCTTATGCATCCCTCGAACTCACGGACGGCGCGAACGTTTCTGCCCTCACGACTGTGGGTAACATTCGCGGCAATGCCCAGACCGTGCAGCAGCAAATTGCGAATCTCGAACAAGACTCACTGTCGGCTGATCCTTCGCTCAATACCGAGGTGAGCGTACTTAACAAAATTAACGCCTCAAACGTGTTGACCCTGCGCACGCTGCAGGATGCAAACAATCTCCGGCTTGCCGCCCTTGAGCAGCAAGTTTTGCAAGCAAAGCAGCAGCGAGATTCCGACGCCGCCAACCTCAACTACGCCATCCAAATGCGGCAGCAGGTTACGCAAAACCTTTCTCCCTTCAACAGCAACCTCACGCAGAGTCTCAGCAGCTATCGTCCGCCGTAACGTTTTTAACGCCCGGAGGAAAGAACCCAAGGAGATGCCATGAATTTCTTCGATGCGGTGCTTCAAGCGGTCAACGCGCTCGTACAGCAAAACCTCGGGATCTTTGATGCTATGGGACAAAACCTCTTCCGGGCCTTCGCCACCATCTTGGTGGTTTGGTACGGCATCAAGGCAGCACTGGCCGCCGGTGAGCAGCTTGGCGGATTCCACTTCGCAAACTTCGTGAGCCTGATTCTCATGATCAGTTTCGGATTCGCTATGGTGAATTACTACGACACGCCCATTCCCGGCTTTGGCCGGGACTTCCATCACCTGGTTACCGACGAAGCCGCGTTCCTCTCGAACCAGATTGGCCAGTCGAACGCCCAGCGGATCGCGGACGACACGGACTATGTTTTGAGCAACTTGGAAACGCCTGGGATCACCCAGCCGATGGCAACATTTCTGTACGCCTTGCTGTGGCTTGGAGCCGTCGTCACTGAGGCACTCGCGCTCATTATCGTGGCTTTTGGGGTGGTGGCGACAGCTCTCTGCATACTGCTTGGACCCGTTTTTATTCCGTTCTTCATCGTTCCGCAGCTGGATTGGCTGTTCTGGGGTTGGCTGAAGGCTTTCATCCAATACTCCTTTTATCAGGTAGTCGCCGCAGGCGTACTGTATATCGTCAGCCAGTTCACCTACGGCATCATTCACGCCCAGATTACGGGCCTGATGTCTGCCACGGATTTGCTGAAGATTTCGCCCGTCTTGCTCGTGACTTACATTGCAGCGATCTACGCCATCATCAAAGTGCCTACGCTCACAAGCCATATTTTCAGCGGCACGACTGGCGTTTCCTCTGGCGCACTGTTTGACAGAGTCGCCGTGGCACTCGCAGGTAGAGCATGAAAAACGACGCAAATTTTGACGAAGCCAAGCAGCTTTATATGGAGCAATACGCGTCGGCAATCGTCACAGGCGTATATCTCAAGATCGCGGTTGCCGCGCTCTCGCTCGTTGTCCTGGGGCTCGTACTCATGAACCTGAAAGTCATTAGGACGCTTGAGAATTTCAAGCCCCTGGTCGTCCGTATTGATGAGCTTGGACGGGCCCAAGCGGTTGCCTATGAAAGCCTCTCGTACAAGCCCGAGTACAAAGAGACCAAGTATTTTCTCACGCGCTTTTGCCAGCTTTACTACCGCCGGAATCACTCAACCATCAACGATGATTTTAGCCAGTCGATGTATTTCCTCGATGGCAAGCTCGCCATCGACACGATCCAGGAATTCAAACAGAAGGGTGTCATCAAGACGTTTCTCAGCGACAATCTGGCCCCGGAACGCGATATTGACGTGCAGCAGGTTGTTATCGAACCGATGGAGAAGGCTCCCTACAAAGCCACCGTTGATTTCTTCGAGATCGAATATTCACCTGTCGATCATTCTGTCAACAAACGGAAACTCTATACTGCGAGCTTTCTCTTCACGTTCCGGGACCACGTGCCAAATGAAGAGATTCTGACGAATCCGTTGGGTCTTGCCATCACCTATTTCCGCGAAGACGAGGCGTTCAGCAAATGATTCGGAATTCTCTCTTCGTCGCGACGACACTGTTGGTTTTGTTGTTGCTGGGCCTTATGAAGCGGCTGGCGTTCCTCGCGCCGGCCAAACTCGCTCTCTTCTCGCACTGTGGAACGAGCATGGCACTTTTTGTCTCCGCGTTGGGAGTGAATCTCTTTGCTGCAGCGCTCGCCATCAACCGGAAAATCCTCCTAAAGGACACGGGCAGAAAGCTCTCCCATTTTGACAACCAGCTACAAGCGGAAGGCCCGGAAGGTCTCCCGCCATTTCTTGCGGAGAGGCGGTAACCATGGCCCGTTGGGACATTCTGCATCGTGATAACGCTCGTGATTCGGAACTCGGACAACCGCGCGAAGAACGCCGCCAAGAGGCAGACGGGATGAGTGTTTCCATCGGTAGAGGGCCGACGGATAGTGCTTCTCTAAACCCGCGAGAAAGACCGGAACGACCCGATGAAAGCTTGCCTCAGCGTTCGCAAGATCGCAGATCCCGGTACCAAGATCGGGGCCGAACCTACTCCTTGCGCAGCTCAGAGATTGCAGCCATGAAGGACATCGGCAGATTTCGGACCGTGGACGTTCGCGACTTGGCTCGGTTCGTCTATAGCGGGAATGAGGCACGCCTGAAATACGACCTCCAAAGCCTGCGCGCGCAGGGATTGATCGAGGAAAAAACGCATTTCCGCGCGCACAACAGTCCGCGGAAGCTCGTCACGTTGACTGCAGAAGGACACCGGCTCGTCAGGACAAGCAGCCTTCCAAAGGAGCAAAGGATCTATCACGGCTTCGTAAAGCCCAAGGAGATCGACCATGACGCCGACCTTTATAAGGTCTACCAGAAAGCTGCTCAGGAGATTCAGGAGAAAGGCGGAAAACCGACACAAGTGAGGCTCGATTACGAACTAAAGGAATCCGTTAATCGTGCAAAGGAAGCTGCAGGACGGCTCCCTGAAGACGAGCGCAGGAGGTTACTCCAAGCAGTAGCAGAAGAGCACGGACTGACAGTCGACGGCACGACCATCCACCTGCCGGACATTCAGATCGAGTTCGAAAACCGGGATGGCGGTGTCGAGAGACAGAACCTGGAGCTCCTCTCCCGTAACTACCGGGAAGCCGGCATTCGGGGCAAGGCCGCCGCAGGTTTCAAGATCTATGCCAGAAGCGGTGACGCAAGCCGGGCGCGTCGCGCGTTGCACGACACAGGCATGGTTCGAGAGGTTCTATCCATATGACGATGACGGCGTTCCAGCGCGAAGGGCTTCATCTTCTCGGTTACACGAAGCGCGAGAGTGAGTTTCTTTTCCTGGTGGCGACGCATTCCGGCTACTTCACAAATCGCCAGTTCAAATCCTTCGCGCAAACCGAATCAGGTTCGGTGTCGCATGCATTCATTCGCAAACTCCTGGACCGGAAACACGTGAGTTATCACGCGTACCGGTCCGGCGGCCGTGTGTATCACCTCTTTGCCAGGAAGGTGTACCAGGCTATCGAGCGAGAGAATCTGCGGACACGCAAGAACCATCAACTCGATTATGTCAAGACGCGGCTCGTCGCTTTGGACTTTGTTCTTGGGCATCCGCATCACCACTACCTTGAGACGGAGGCAGAAAAGGTTGCGTTCTTCGAACATGAGTTGACCGTGAAGAAAGAGATTCTTCCGGTGAAGCTGTATAGGGCCAGAAGGTCAGCCGACATTACACCGCGCTACTTTGTAGACCGCTTTCCGATGTTTGTTGATCGTCGTATGTCGCCTCCCGTCGTCACCTTTACCTACGTGGAAGCGGGAGCGGTCTCACTCGAAGCCTTTGGCACGCATCTGCGTGCCTATCTTCGGTTATTCCATGCTCTTCCGAAGCTGGAATTCGTCTACCTAGCTCCAACTCCCAGGTTGTTCCAGGCTGCGGAATCGGAGTTTTACCACCTGCTCTACGGGGCGAGCCATCGCACGAAGTCCGCGAGCCTTTTCGATTACTTTCGGATACGCAAGGCCTGGGAAGCGAAGGAGCGTGTGGCGAGCGCGGACGTGATTTCATTGAAAGAATTCCAAGTCCGTTACGCCGCTCGCCCGTTCGAAGAGCTCTATGAAAAGTGGCGCAGAGGAGCGCTCGAAGACAACGAAGTCACGAAAAGTTTGGAGCAAGGCCAGCCATCCGAGAAAAGCGTTTTTCGAACCCTGATATGCGGCTCATCGCTAAGCGTGTTTACCGACCCGCGCGGAAATGGCGCGGAAAACCATCAGGAGAACGACAACAAGGATGGTTTATCTCAGACTTCCACCAATCGATCTATCGAGATTTCCGGAGCCTGAGGAACGAACTGCCATGAATTCAAAGAGGTTGAAGCTACGGGGGACAAGATTCGAGGCGGCGCGAAAGGGTGCTTCGGGAACGATGGACTGTTCCGAAGCGACGATTCGTTTGGATTTGCGGCCAGATTTCTGCTGGCCGCAATTTGAAGTACCAAGGAAAGAACGACATAACCGGCGACGGAGCGTCGGAGTGGAGCGAGGAGAAAACAAAATTTTGGGCGGTAGCGACCCCGCGTTGAGCGGCTTTTCAGCCGCCCAACGCCACGGGCGCCGGGGGTCGCTACCGCCCAACTTGACCAGCAGACCTCCTCGCTCCGTCGCCGGCAGAGTTGTAGGAGAAGCAGTCAGCAGTTCTCAATCACACCAGCCAGAGGAGAACAACATATGGCTCTGATTCCAAAGGTAGAACCCAAGCAAGAAAAGAAAGTAGTCTCCGCACGCCTCGACGAGGAAGCTCACACCATGCTTCAGCGCTATGCGGCTTTCCTTGGTGGAGCCACGCACGAGTACATCATCGGCGAATCCCTGAAACGGCTCTTCCGAAGGGACAAAGAGTTCAACGAGTGGCTCGAGAGAAACCATGCAAGCTCGACTGCAATTGCTGAGACTCCTCAACCCACCAGCCCGCCTCCCAAGAACGTAATAAGGACAGCGCCAACAACAGCATGATTCACCGCATCCTCAATTCGAAAAACTTCCTCGCCCTGTTGCTGGCGATGCTGACAGGCACGCTGTTGTATTTCAAGATGCCGTGGCCCGTTACTGTCGTTCCCGTGTCTCAGAATTGGAATGAGTACTTCCTTCGATTAATCGCGCTGCGAGATCCTTGGACGTATGCGGGCCTGAAAGCTTCCTACCACGTGATGTTGTTCACCACCCCCTACATCAGCTATTCCTTTCTGTTCTCCGCGTTGTACATCTTTACGTTGCGGCCTCGTCGGCCCGGAAAGCCACAGGCTCTGCCACCTTATCCGCTGGTAGAAACACGGACCGGGTTGAGTCTGGTGTTAGGCGAGATTCACAATCCACGTCTTCCGATCCCGGCAGAGAAACCCAGTTGGCTCGTCATCCCCGAGCGCGGCTTGTTTACCGGCACCATCATCATTGGCGCTGTCGGCAGTGGCAAGACCAGCTGCTGCATGTATCCGTTTACCGATCAGTTGTTGGGATATCGGGCAGCAGATCCCGATGCGAAACCGAGCGGCCTTGTCCTTGAAGTCAAAGGCGACTTCTGCCACAAAGTCAGGGAGATTTTGGGGAGAAGAGGTCGCGAACAGGATTACATTGAAATTAGCCTGGATTCCACGTGGTCGTACAATCCTCTCCATAATGACCTGGACGGCTATGCGCTGGCCTACGGAATCGCATCCTTATTAAACAACCTATTCGGCAAGGGCAAGGAGCCGTTCTGGCAGCAGGCCTACACGAACCTCATCAAGTTCATCATCATCCTGCATAAGGTGGGCTTCGGGTACGTCACCCTGTTTGATGTCTATGAGTCGGCCATCTCATCGGAAGTGCTTGAACGGAAGATAAAAGAGGCCGAACAGAACATCCTCGGAAAATGCTTCCTCGGTGTTTCGCGGGAACTCTTCCAACAACATGCCCCGGAGCTTGCAGCGATCGGCTTCGAAGCCGATGAGACCGGCCAGACCTATCGCGTAGCAGATTCTGCCGAAGCACGAGAAGCCCTTCAGAAGCTAGCCATCGAGCCAACCATCCACTATGTGCGTCAGTTTGGCAGTGTTGACACCGACAAAAAGGAGCAACTGGAGGCCGTCAAGCGCTGGTACAACGGTGATTGGAAAAACCTAGACAAAAAGCTGCAAACCTCCATCATCGAAGGTATTTCCGTTTTCCTCTCCCTCTTTGACGACAATCCCCGCGTGAAACGGACTTTCTGCCCGCCGGCGGAACTCTACCAGGACGCGCAAGCTCCGGTGTCTGGCCGGAAGCCACTTCCCTCGATTGCAACCCTGCTAGAGCAAGGCAAGATCGTTGCGCTCAATTTTCCGGCGAGCATGAACCCAGGGTTGGCGCGAGCTATCGGCGTGATGCTCAAGATGGACTTTCAGCGGGCGGTCTTGAATCGAATTCCTCATATTGCCGCTGAGCCGAATAGAAAGTGGCGGCCCATCGTCTTTATATGCGACGAGTACCAACACTTTGCCACCGTCGGGGAGAATGAGCCGAGTGGGGACGAGAAATTCTTGTCGATGTCCAGACAGGCGAAGTGTGTCCCAATCGTGGCCACGCAAAGCATCAGCTCATTGAAAACGACGCTGCCGGGAGAGACGTGGCGAACCTTACTGCAAACCTTTCGGACGAAAATCTTCCTGTCTCTTTCCGACGACTTCTCGGCCAAGATTGCCAGTGAACTGTGCGGCCAGGACGAGAAGTGGCGGGTGAACTACAACATCTCGGAAAGTGGCCACGATTCGAGGGTCAGCTATCTCACCGGCAAGCCGCTGGCCGACAGGTCCCACATCAGCACCTCCAAGACCTACAGCCAGCAGCGGGACTACCGGTTCGACATCAAGACGTTCACAGAGTTAAAGAACGCGCAATCCGTCACCTTGGCCTATGACGGCCTTGATCCGCTGCCGCCGACGTTTTGCTATCTGAAGCCCTACTTCAACGACGTGAACAAGTCTTACTTTCGCCAGCTCGCCGACGGGCAACTGTGATGAATGGATTTGAGCTTATTCTGCCGTTTCTTCGTCCAATTCAGCATCTCATCCAGGACCCCGATATCAGCGAAATCATGGTCAACGGCCCGGAGCGGATTTTCATTGAAAAGGCGGGGTACCTCCAAGCGGTTCCGGGAGTGAAACTCACGCCTGAATCGCTCATCGTCGCGGTCAAGAACATTGCCAGGCGACTCGGCGATGATATTTCCGAAGCCAAGCCCATCCTTGATTCTCGCCTGCCTGACGGCAGCCGCGTAGCCGCTGTGATTCCACCCTGCAGCCTTCAGGGCGTCACCCTGACGATAAGAAAGTTCAATTCCCACAAATTCAAGATGAACGACCTCATTGAACGAGGAACTGTCACCCCGGGCCTCGCAAAGCAATTGGAGGACTTCGTGGTGCAGCGCAAGAACATCCTTATCTGTGGGGGTACCGGGAGTGGAAAAACCACGCTGGCTAATATATTGATGGAATTCATCGACGACCAGGAACGTATTGTGTTGATTGAGGACACGGCGGAAATCCAGATTCACAAGCAGAATGTGGTTCGATTCGAGGCTCGCCTCGAGCAGAACGGTCTGCCGGCTGTTACCATCCGCGATCTCCTGAAAGCAACGCTACGTCATCGGCCAGATCGGATTATCGTCGGGGAGATTCGAGGAGGAGAGGCCTTCGACTTGCTTCAACTCCTAAATACGGGGCACAGCGGAACGATCTCAACCGTGCATGCCAACTCTGCGGCCCAGGGAATTTCACGTTTCACCACTTGTGTATTACAGAGCGGGATCGAAATGCCATACCGCGCCATCAAGACAAACATTGCTGAGTCCCTGAATATTATTGTTCAGATTGACCGCCGACCTGGGTGCCGCTTTGTCTCCGAAGTCTTGGAGATTCAGGACTACAAGCTGGAATACGATCAGTATGAACTACGCAACTTGTATCGGTTGCCCGATGAGTTGGGAGAGTCGAAGCTCGATTGCAAAGGAACCGCCGGGCATCGCGGGCGACAGGACTCGGATTGAACATTGAACTACTGACCAGACTCCGAGGAGCCGAGAGTAGTGCCAAGTTCTTGGCGGAATCACTTCTGCGGCCACTCGCATTGACAATTTGTGGGGCTGTGAGGCACAGGGTGACCAGCAAAGCTCTCGCATCCGATTGAACCAATGTGCTCTGGCCGACTCACTCAGGCGCTATGTCGAAATGGCCTACACAACACAAGCATGCCGTATGTACGGTCGATGGCCGTACATTTATATTGATTTGTACGCCTGATCGCCGTACACTTTAAGGAGAGATTAGGGGGCATCATGGCACGCATACAACAGCGTCGGCAAAAATCGCGAAAGGAACAGCGTTTGGAAGCCAGAGTCACTCCTGAACAGAAACGTCTCATCGAGCGCGCAGCAACCTTGCGTGGTACAACCTTAACCGAGTTCGTGGTTGCGAGCGCTCAGGAAGCGGCGACAAATACGATTACGGATTTTGAGGTCTTACGTCTCCGAGATGAGGCCCGTGAAGTCTTTGTGAATGCCATTTTGAATCCCCCTGCGCCGACTCATGCTGCCCGCGCGGCTGCAGAACGCTACAAGAAACAGATGGGGCTCTAATTGGCCGAGAAGCAAAAAGAGCTTCGCTTCGCGATTGAGCCGCTCGGAGAAAAGCATAACCGGGCGGCTTTTTCATGTGGTGTAGGAGCGCTCGATTCTTACCTCCACAAACAAGGGGCACAAGACGTAAGAAAGCGCGCGGCGGTACTCTTTGTCGCTACAACCGACGGTCAAACCATTGCTGGGTACTATACGCTTTCGCAATTCGCGATAGCATTAGATGCAATTCCGGAAGACGTCGTGAAAAAACTACCAAAATATCCCATGGTCTCTGCGACCCTTCTCGGACGGCTTGCGGTGAGTACTGAATTCCGCGGCCAGCGCGCCGGAGAAACCTTGCTCATGGACGCGCTCCACCGCAGCTTAGATTCGAGCAGGCAGGTCGCATCGGCTGGCGTCATCGTGGATGCAAAGGATGAATCGGCCGCGACGTTCTATGCAAAATACGGCTTCATTGCTTTGCCAAAAATCGAGAAGCGACTCTTTCTCCCTATGGGAACCGTCGAGCAACTCTTTCGAGCGGGCAAGGTGGTCGGCAAATGACTCAATACACTGGAGATTGGTAGGGGCGGTGGGGATCGAAATCGCATCCCTTACTTCTAAGTCTCACTAGTGGAAGGCGTTACTGACCGCTCTCCAAACCAATTGTTAGAAATGTTAGAAAGCTGCCGGAAGCCACAGAATGAAAAAACGAAAGAAGTTCGAAGGTGCGCCTCCGATTGGAGATCGCTTGCTCACACTTCGGGAGGCGGCGGATGTATTACGACTCAGCACCCGCACCATGCGGGAATATGCGAGCCGTGGAGAGATCGAGGGCCGCATTATCGGTGGTAGGTGGAGATTCAGGCGTGCAGACCTTGACGCTTTCTTTGCAAATGCGCGTCGTAACTGGGATTTCGCCGGAAAGAATGATCACGGGGATTAGATGGTGAGCAGGGGAAGTTCGTACCCCGAGTCCAGATGCGAAGGGCGCTTCTTCGGGCGCAGGGTGAACTGCGAACAGGTTCCTTTCCTGCCGGCCTGGGCTGTGGCTTGGGTTCTGGACGATCCACGAAAGATTCCTTACCTGTTGGTGTGGAAAAGACCCGAGGACTGTTCCGTGCGAGAGGTTGTCCGAATCTCCACGTATGGCCAATTCCCCCCGGACTGGGCTGGCTGGGTCGAGATTCGGGCGAGTTCCGGAAAAAGGCGAGGTCCCGGTAACGGCAAAAATCGGTAACTTGGTTCCCAGCTCTTGACTTTACCGGTTATGCGACTTGAACGAAGCCAGCCGAGCGGCGGACGCTGCGCGTGAGGTAAACGGAGCAGTGGTTGCCTGTTAGGTAAGATAAGTTGTCAGGTCATAGGAGGTCCCCATGACCCGACTTCGCAAAATGATTCTGGAACAACTCCAGCTTCGGCAAACTCCCCGCTACGGGAGAAGGCGCAAACGATGATCCACACGCTGCCTCTCCGCCGTAAGAGCAGAGGCAGCGGTAGATGAGGCGGCTGATGCTGGGCGGCTGCGCCGGGCTGTGAACCCCTCTTTGACAAGGCCGAAGATTGTGCGGCGATTTTGAGTAATCAGTTTCAGCCAAGCAAAGCGGCTCATTTGAGGAAAGTAAATTCCGCGAAAGCACATTCGTGCAATGAAGATATTTATGCGATGGTCGAGCGGCTTGTGAGCAAGGGCATGGACGGCTTTCTCCAATGCCTCCGGGCTGTAGGAATTGGCCCAAGCGTAATTCATCTCGGCGTGAGCTTCTGCGATCGTCATCTTCAGCGGCGTGTGGGCCATCTCAAAGGGAATAAACTCCTGCCAATGTTTCGGCCGGGTTAGTCGCCCCGCAGCTTCTAGCCTCTTATATAGAGGCGTCGCCGGTAACGGTGTGAGTAAACCAAAGACGGGTACCCCGGGGGGCCAGGTACGAATCTCCCGAAGCGTCCGCTCCGCGACTCCGGGCGTGTCGTTATCCATGCCGAAGATGAACGAAGTGATCGCATAAACGTTATGCTGGGCGAGCCTCTCAAGCACAGCCGCATACTCACCCGGCTTGTTGAAACCCTTCTTCACGTCGGCAAGATTGGCAGGATCGATGGATTCCATGCCGATAAAAATCCACTTGCCGCCTGATGCCCCAATGAGGTCAACGAGCTCCTCGTCGCGCAACAGGTTGGCGCTGATCTGCGCAACCCAGTGCACCTGTGCGCCAGCGGCGATGATATCCCTCAACAACGATTTCGTACGCTTGACGTTGATTGCAAAGTTGTCGTCGATGAAGAAGACGACGATTTGACCGCGCTCGCTCCGCGCTCGAGCTTTCAACAGCAACAACTCGTCCACGACACTCTTGTTCGTCCGAAAACGGATTGAGTCCCCGAAAAAGCCGGTGACTGTGCAGAACTCGCAGCCATAGGGGCACCCGCGACCCGACTCCATGGGAATGATACGAAATGTGCCATAGCCATCGCCGACGCGCTGGAGCATACTTTTCGCGACTTTCGGAACCAAGTTGAACTGGTCGAGATTTATGGTATCCCACGGAATCGCGGGATATGACTGGAGTCCCGGTTTGCGTTCCTTGCCAGATTCATTGACCGGAGCGTAGACGTCTTGGAGTTGGCCCCGTGCAGCATCCTCGACGATTCTCGGCCAGGTTTCGTCCGCTTCACCGAGGGCCACTGCGTCCGCATGGCGCGGGCCACCATTTCGACCGAGGGCCTCGTCGGCCATTTCTGTAACGTGAGGTCCGCCCATGACGACGGGGACACCAGTGACGCGAACAGCGTCAGCGACCCGGTATGCCTTTGCTATCATCCGGGTCATTGCCCCGATTCCGACCAATCCGATGTTTTGTTCCCGCACGAATCGCGCGATGCCAGCTTCATCCATCGGTTGCGTGTTGCCATCGATTAGTAGAACTTCATGGCCGGACGGAGTTAGTGACCGAAGGAGAAACATCCAAAGATGCGGCATGAAATTGCGTGTGACGCCATTGTCCGGGTTGTAGAGCAAGATTCGCATCAGCTCTTCTTCATTTAGAAGCCGCTTCCATTTGCCCGCCTGCGTCTGAACCGGCGATATTGTCGATCTTACCTTAGGGAACGAGCCCAACCTTGGCGCCTATCATAGTCTAGGCCTGGGTATAGAGAACCTCCAGTCACGACTTGGATGCTCCAATCAACTCAAGCCGACGTTACATCTTAACGCCTGGTACTTCCAGTCCAAATATCGATAGCGTCTGCAGTGATTTGTGTACTTCACGTAGCCGTGCGAGTAGACAATACAACGTCCCAGTTGACCCATTTAAGTACGTGACAAGCGTCATAGACAGTGGTCATACAAGCGCATAGTTTGGTACTGCTGGGCTCCCACTGTAGGAAGTGACAGAACCACCCTCAGAGAAAAACGGTATGTCCTGCAAGTCGTGCGGGTCAGTCAATCAGAAGAAATTCAGCGCGGAGATGGGGATCCATTTTATGGGACTGAAAAATATTGATAAGCCCACGGTGTGGGTGTTCCCCGAGGTTATTGTCTGCTTGGATTGTGGCATGGCGGAGTTCTCTGTGCCGAAAAGATGAACTGCGCCAACTCGAACAAAGCGACTCCGCTGCTGCAGGGTGACGCGGAATCTTCGCACAGTCCGACAGTAAAATGGGACAAGGGATTTCCCCAGTTGTTTCATAGCGGGGATAGGTCTAAACATGGTTTGCGATGAGAAAGCTTGGGCGATTCCTCGGGCGGAGTGAATCGCTAGTCGCAAGGGGATGGCTCTTGCCTCCGAGGAGCCATTCTCCTTTTGCTGAGATGGGTCGGCGATCAGCGATAAAGACAATCCAATCTCGTGCTTTTGTAGCGATGCAATTTTTGCAGATGTCCGGTATCTATATTTTAACCAAAAGCGAGTTTTGCAATGGATTTCGCGGTTATCGATGCTGCACTCGTGATCAAGCTGCTTCTGCTCCTGCTGATCGGCATGGGTCCCAAGGTCGCGCTGGTGCCGTTCCTCGAGAAGACCAAGCATCTCGATGCGGAGACGCAGCGGGCTGTCGGCCGGCGCATGGTCGTGACAGCCGTGGCTACGGCCGTCGTGCTGTTCGCCACTGGTTGGTTTCTCCTGCGCCTGCTCCACATCAGCGGCGGCGCCGTTGCGGTCGGCGGCGCGATCGTGCTTGCAATCCTCGCCATCAACATGGCCGCCGGGCCGACCAAGAAGGTCGAGGGGGTCGAGATCCAAGAGGATCCGAAGCAGATCGCGGTCTACCCGCTCGCGGTGCCCTATCTGCTGAACCCGGTCGGCATCACGATCCTCGTCATTGCGTCCGGCGAGATCGTCTCGGTCGCGAGCGCCACCTTGGTCCTAGGACTCGTACTGCTGGTCGGCGCGGTCGATTACCTGATCTTTGCCAACATCGACAAGCTGTCCAAGCGCCTGAACCCCGTCGGCCTGGTCATCTCCGAGGTCGTGTTCGGGATCCTGCTCACCGCAGTTGCTGTCCAACTGATGGTGTTTGGGCTGGGTGCGCTCGGCATCATACAGGCGGCCGCTCACTAGTGGTCTGTCCAACAAATAACTGGACAAGAGAGCCATAGTCTATTATGCTGTGGTGGTGCCGCAACCTGCGCCAGCCCTGTGCCTTCAAGATGCTGACGAACAGCAATTACGACAATGGCTGGCTGCCTTCGGCACGCCGCAGCAGGTGGCCTTACGAAGTCAGATTGTGTTAGCCGCAGCCGAAGGGCAATCCGACAATGCGATCGCTCAAAAGTTGGACGTGAATCGCAAAACGGTCACGCTGTGGCGAGCTCGTTTTGAGCAGGACGGTGTAGAGGGCTTGTGGGAAGTGGCGCCGGGGCGGGGTCGCAAACCGACCTACGGACCGGAGAAGATCCAGTCGATTGTGAATGCCACGCTCCGCGGCAAACCCAAGGGCATGACGCAGTGGAGTTGCCGGCTGATGGCCGCCAGCCAGGGTGTCAGCAAGTCCACGATTAACAATATCTGGCAGAGTCATAATCTGAAACCGCATCGGGTCAAAACGTTCAAGCTTTCACGGGATACCAAGTTTCTCGAGAAGTTGACTGATGTCGTAGGCCTGTACCTGAATCCTCCGCAACAGGCGATCGTGCTCTGCGTGGATGAAAAGAGCCAAATTCAAGCGCTGGATCGCACGCAACCTGGCCTGCCCATGAAAAAGGGCCGTTGCGGAACCATGACCCATGACTATAAACGGAATGGAACGACCTCGTTGTTCGCTGCTCTGGAAGTCCTGCAAGGAAGAGTAATCGGGCAGTGTTACGAACGACATCGACACCAAGAGTTCCTGAAGTTTCTCCACCGCCTCGATCAAGAGTTCCCGGGAGAGATGCGCTTGCATCTGGTCATGGACAACTATGGCACCCACAAGCATCCTCGAGTCCAAGCCTGGATGAAGAGACACCCTCGTTTTATCTCGCACTTTGTGCCTACCAGTTCCAGTTGGCTAAATCTGGTGGAGCGCTGGTTTGGAGAATTAACCAGCAAGCGAATCCGCCGCGGCTCCTTCGGCAGCGTGGAAGATCTCGAGAAGGCGATCAGGGAGTTCCTGGCGGTCTGGAATGAGAACCCAAAACCCTTTGTCTGGACCGCCACAGTGGACTCCATCGTGGCGAAGCTATCGCGATGTCGCCAGACTTTGGAAAAGATTAAGCCGGGTTGCACTCTACCGCGTACGCGAAAAACGAAACACTGAGTTGTCCACTTATTTTTTGGACATTACACTAGCTAGTTTCTGTCGCGAAACCCCTATTTTGGCAAAAGAATTTGACTGGGCAATAGAGATTTCAGGGATTTAGCGCGCCCGGGCAGACGTGCGCAGATCATTTGCGGTCATGGATTTCGGGATCGAATGGAAGAGTGGGCGTAGGAAAAATGCGTCGGCCTCAGGGAGAGAGAAAGCGGAAAGATCGTGTTACGCGGCTCTTCGTCTGCGAGACGATCGTTTCGATAGCGTTGCCGCAATTCTCATCAGGTTATTGGCAAGCACGGCGGCACCTACCAATACCTCAAAGCGCTGGCGCCCTTCCGCAAGACAACGCTTCATGCCACGACCACGGAACAGCACGGAGATGCGCCCCTCGATGCCGGCTCGAAAGCGCTGTCCTTCCTTGAAAGCAGGACTCTTCTCATACGTTTTGCGCTTCGCAGTTTTCTTCCCGCCACGCTGCGGGATGCACACCATCTTGACGCCCTTTTTCTTGCATGACTTCACGTTCGTCTCACTAAAGAAGCCTCGATCCGAACTATACAACTCGGGAGCGCGTCCGAAGTTTTCCTTGTGGCGTTCCAGGGAAGGTTCCACCTGCTGATCGTCGCCAGGGTTTCCCTGCAGCACTGCATACTGCGTAATCAATCCTTGGGCACTTTCCGCGAGAAAGACTTTGTGGCCGAACTCTACCGGTGTTAGCACTTTGCCGCGCTTGATCAGATCGGTATGAGTTTCAAAGATGGAATAGATCTTTTCGGCAGTGGGAACTTGCTCTCCTTGGAGCACACGCCGGCAAGCTTGGTCAATCACACGGTTTCCCAGCTCACCATAGTGGTCGATCTCCTTCCGGAGTTCACCGATGGCCAGGTCGGAGATCACATCCTTGCCGCGCGCTCTCCGAGTCTGCTGCAACACCTTTCGTGCGCTGTTGACTACCTCTTCGGTTATTCCGATCAGTTGGCGATATTTCTCCACTTGCCTCTGGGACCGTTCCTTTGGTGTCATTCGCTGGATTTCTTGCATCCGACGTCGTGCCGCGCGAGTGCGATTGCGGAACACCTGAATACGCTGTTGCACCGCTGCGTTCAAGCGCAGGACCAAGCGCGTGACCACGCGTACGACATCCCATAACAACGTGCTGTCGGTCGGGTGATGAATGTCGGCTTGTACAACCGTAGTGTCCACGCGAAGTTTCTGGCCATCTTCCAGGCCCACATCCACGGCCGCTTGCACCACCAGTTTATTGACGGCCTGCAGCGTGTCGGGAGTCAGTCGGTTAAAGGCGCGGTTGAAGGCATCGTGCTTGGGCACCGGTTGGCAGTAAAAATCCGTGAACTGCCGCAGGGTGTAGCCGTCGGTGATCCGCTCGCGCAGTTCGCGATAATCCCAGTTCTTGACACGCATGAGGACCAGGGAACGCAGAACCTGTGGAGGTGTTAATCCACCACGACCAGTACCGGGATTTTTCAGGCCTCGTTCCAGATCGCGCCGTACGGTCTCGATCATCTCTTCATGATCGTCCAGAAAATCGGAGATGCTCTGTAGCAGTGGTTCCAGCAAGATGCCCTGTTGTAGCAACTCCCAATCGGCGAAACTGATCTGCGGCTTCGCAGCTCTGGGCACCTTTCAGTCCTCCTTTTTTCCCGAAGCCTGGTCCCTCTCTCCCTTCAAAGCTTGGAGGTTTCGCGACGCGGCCTGGTACAGCAGTTCCTGCAGAGCACGCCCGTTGTCTAACCAGCGCTGAACTTGGGGAACCAACTCCTCGGGCACGTAAAGGGAAAAGCGCTGTCCTTGGTGGCGGCCATAGAGGACATAACTGGGATGCTTCTCCCCGGAAAGACAGGCGGGGCAATTCGGGCGAATGCAGGGACTGCGGCGAAAACTCAGAGAGCCGAGGGCGGCGGGCCACAGCTTAGCGGACTGCTGTTGCAACCAGCGTTGGACGTCAGCAAGGGATTCGGATTTTGGCTTGGATTTGGTCGGCATGATGTATGTATGCCACTACGCATACATACATGTCAAGGAAAAAATATAAAGCCGCACAAAACTCTACTCGGGAAATCACTTGCCAGCCTGATTTCATGCGAGGATTTGAGTTTCGCGCCAGAAACTAGCTAAGCTAGCTACGGCCCGTTCGATGCATCCCAGTTGACCCGCTGAACACATCGGCGTATTGATTGAAATTTGCACTCTTCCCAGGGGGCTGCATGTCACCTTGACAGCGTGTGGCCCCCATCTCTCCCGCTAGCCGAGCAGCCGGAGGTCCAGTGTCCCAAGTCAAGGAAGACGTTGTGCTGCGGGAGACGCATTCATCGAACGAAGCCGTAAGTGGATCACCTGGAAGCACGTCAAAGTGCTACTGGCCATTGCGCGCTGTCGCACCGCCGCACTCGGTGGCCATCTCGATGAATGCACTCGCTGCGGACATCGTGCCATCTCCTACAACTCGTGCATTATGGGGAGTTTTTTCTAATGGGGAGTGGCACAGAAAGAAAGGCGTGCTGTACACGAAGCCACGCCCTTTCGACTCTCCATTAAGGCTTGACCTTCAGAAGGGCGAGCAATTTGTCAGGCGGTCGGAACTTGCCCTTGCGAAGACTTGGCGGCACGACCGCCTCGATAGCCTCTAGCTTCTCGCTAGGATCGGCTCGAACGTAGACTTCCGTCGTGGTCAGATCACTATGCCCCAACCACAGAGAAACTTTTCGAATGTCCTTTGTTGCTTGCAGCACGATCATTGCGCAGGTATGCCGAAGCACGTGGGGCGAGACTTGTTTGCCGCGCAGCGTTAAGCATTTTCGGTCCGCCGTTTCGGTGTGACGTCGCAGGACGTATGCAACTCCCCATCGACTGAAGGGCGTACCGCGGGCGTTTACAAAGAGTTCAGGCGATGTGACCTGTCCGCGAATGGCCAACCACGCGCGCAGTGCCGCAGCCGTCGTCTTCCAAAGAGGCAGCGCGCGTTCACGGCGGCCCTTGCCTCGCACGCGGATACTCGCTGACTGAGGCGCGACATCGTCCGTGCGCAAACCTGTCAGTTCGGAGACTCGGAGGCCCGCGCACACCGCCAGGTGCAATATGGCTCTGTCTCGAACTCCCATTCGCGTGGATGGATCAGGAGCGTCGAGCAGGGCCTGCATTTCTTCCTGGGTTAAATACGGCACCAAACGATGGTCGGTTTTCTTGAAGGGGATCGCCAAAACACGGCGAACCTGTCCGACGGCGGCTGGCTCATGGTGCTGCAAAAACCGGAAGAACGAGCGGATGGCAGCCAAACGGATGTTTCGTGTCTCCGCGGAGTTGCCACGTGCGGTCTCCAGATGTTCCAAGAATGAGCTGATCAGCGACGCGTCTAACTGCTCCAGCATGAGAGCTGATGGCGCCACTCTGAGCTTCTGGGACGCGAACTCGAACAGAGACTGGAAGCTGTAGGCGTAGGAGTCGCAAGTGTGGGGGCTGACACCTCGATGACGAACGAGATGCTCACGGAAGAAGGCTTCCATGTGCGGGGCGAGAGGAGTCATGGCCGCACTCCTTGCACAAAGCTCTCGGCGACGACGGCGATGTCGCGCAAAAGCTCAGGCGTGGTTTCCAGGTACCAGTAGGTGGTGTTGATGTTGACGTGACCTAAGTAGGTGGCCAAAGCCAACATGTGCTGTCCGATTCGTTGACGGCCAATCGGAGACGACTCCAGTGCCCGAACCGCGAACGTGTGACGAAGCTCATGAATACGTGGCCATCGACCGCGGGAGGGCTTGATCCCCGCGGATTTTAGCAGGCTTCGGAACATGCTGTGAACTTTCCAGTACACGAGTGGTTGCCCGTCATCCGAAATGAAGACGTGAGCGCCAGCACTTCGCGTTTCTTGACGGTGCGTCAAGTAGCGAGCGAGCCCCGTCACTGCGGTGTCGTGCAACGGCACCAATCGGGTTTTCTGGAACTTGGTTTTGCGAATCAGCAAGCCGTCTGGAGTGATGTCGGAGACCAGCAGATGCAACGCCTCCGAGACTCGCAGGCCGGTTGCTGCCAACAGGCTGATCAGGGTCGCATATGTTTTGGGCCGTAGCGAGTCGGGCGATGGAAGCCTCGTGGCGGCAAGGACAAGACCGGCAATCTCGTCGCGCGAATAAATGTGCGGGACGCGACGCACCTTCCGATAGCCGAAGTAGTTCATCGGTGGCGATTCGTGCCGGGAGTCCTCCGCGCGAAGGTACCGAGCAAAGAGGCACACGGTCTGGTAGCGGACGTGTCGTTGCGCAACAGATCTCGCTTGGCTGGCCCAGTGAATGGCTGTTGCTGTGCGGATATGCGTTTGCTTTTGATTGGTCGCGAACCCTGCAAAGCTGCGCAGGAGATATTCGGTATTGCTGAGAGTGAAGCCGACGGCACGCCGCACGGCAAGATAGGTTTCGACAGCCGTGATCATCGAATTACCCCCGGCCACGGCTGAGCGATCTGTTTGAGTAGCGCGACATCCGCCTTGGCGTAGTAGGCGGTCATGTCGATGCTGCGGTGACGGAGGACCAAACCGGCCTGATCCAAGGGCACACCATTCCGCAACATCTCGGTGGCGGCGGTGTGACGCAGCAGGTGGGCACCCTTGGCAGGAGCTTCGATGCTGGCGCGTTTGAGCGCGTGTCTCACCACGGACGAGACACCATCTCCGGAGGCGAAGGGCCTATAAGGAGCGATGCTTCGAACAAATACGTGATCCGTACCGATGTTCGTGGGCCGCCATTCCAGATAGCGGAGCACCGCATCACCGACATCCTGCGGAAGCGGTAGCCGTACCTGGTATCGTCCTTTCCCTATCACTTGCAGCGTGCCGCCATTCCAGTCGATGTCCGTGAGACGCAGCTGCGCTACGTCTCCGGCGCGCAATCCTAATCTCACCAACATGAGTACAATCGCCCGGTCACGAAGACGTCCGGGATCTGCACCATCACAGGCAGCGATCAGACGGTTCACTTCTTCTGCGGATAGACAGCGTGGAAGCTTCGCCAGCCGCCAGTGAGCGACAGCGGGGATCGCGAGGGCGAGATCGTCACGGGATTCACCATGGAAGTTGAGATACCGCAGAAACGCCCGGAGGGAGGTAATCAGCTTCTGTATAGTCGGAGCTCCACACTGGCTGGCACGTTGTAGAAGAAAGTTGCGTACGGCATGCGCAGTCCATTGACCGACATCCTCGCCGAGGGCCTGCAGCAATTCCGTGGCGCCGCGAGCGTACAGCCGAAGCGTTGGCGGCTTCACCCCGCGATGCGTTTGAAACCAATTGCGGAAGGCCGTGACAAGAGCTGGATCGGCGTTCTGTTCCCGAACTGGTTCACTCGGGCAGATTCCGCAGCCCACCAGGCGTCGATGAAAAAGCTTCACTCCAAAACGCGCGTGATAGGCGATCTTTGCTCTCTTGAAGTGAGGGCACCGGCAACAGCGAAGATGGCCAACAAAAACATGAAGCGTGTTGAAATCGATCTCTGCCAGAACGCCGCCTCTCCGTTGAACGAAGCAGCCGAGATGGGCGGCGGCTCGAATGTATCGAACGGCGCTGGCCAGAGCGTATCCTTCGCGTTCGCGGAGAAATATTTTTCTAGCATGGGCTCTCCTTGTTGAGCATTGGCCATGAATGGCCGCATCAACGTAGCAAAGCCCCTGAAGTTATGGTGAGTCGCCGCCCGTCCAACCCAGTTCGAAAAGGCCGCCCTGCGCAGATTCCCGCGTTCCACTCCCCATTAGAAAAAACTCCCCATAATGCACGTAATGGAGAGCTCCCCATTACGTGCAGAAATCGGCACTGCCCGAAGTGTCAGGCAGGAGCTCGCGATCGCTGGCTCGCAGCGCGTCGCCAGGAACTTCTCCCGACGCGCTACGTCCACGTTGTCTTCACGCTTCCTCGTCATTTGGCTCCGTTGGTCTTGCAAAACAAGAAGGTCATCTACGATCTCCTGTTTCGCACCAGTGCGGAAACCCTTCTGGAAGTCGCGCGCGATCCCCAGCATCTCGGTGCGGAAATCGGCTTCTTCAGCGTGCTGCACAGCTGGACTCAAAAACTCGAATTTCACCCGCATGTACATTGCGTGGTGCCGGCCGGTGGGCTGTCTGCCGATCACACCCGCTGGATCAAACCACGCTACGATTTCTTTCTTCCCGTCGAGGTGCTTGGCGCTGTTAGTGTGGAAGTAGTGCAAGAACGCAATCAAGAGCGCCTGGCTCCGGAAAACCGAAGGACGATCCGCCACTAAAGTAGTGGCAAAGTAGTGGGGTTGGCTGCTTTCGAGAAAAGTCACGAAAAACTCGGTGGCCGCAAGAAGGGCACACGGAACAAAGTGACACAGTCGATCAAGGATCTGCTGCTCTCCCTTCTCGAGGATTCGCGCAACCGCCAGGAGTGGGAATACTGGTTGAAGCACAAGGATCCGCACTATCGCTGGGAAGCATTCAAGCTTGCGCAGTTCTATATGTTCGGCAAGCCGGTGCAGGATGCCGCGCAGAACCTACAACCGTCCTGATGCGAAACTGCAAGTTGTGACAGTTGACAGGAAAAAAGCAGTCTGTCATGCATTATGTCTTCTCTATGGCAGCTCTGCGCGGTAGTAGTGGTAACGCGCAGTTACTATTCCGAGGACCTCTGGGCGAAGAAGGGATCTTTGGGCCGCGCGGGGCTGCCCGAACTCCAAAGCAAAACGGTAAGGATAGAAAACGGGCGCACGCTATGTCAGGCTACGTCCAGTTAGCTGGGCGCGTATTTCACGACAGGGATGTCGACCTGTCCCCACGAAGGACCGGGCGGGAATGTGTTCAGCGTGGCTGGACAGGGAAACGCAAACAAATCTGGAGGAGCACACTAAAATAGTGAGAAAGTGGTGGGCATGGCTGCTTTCGATAAAGGTCATGAAAAACTCGGCGGCCGGGTCAAAGGCGTGCCGAACCAGGCGACCGTCGCGATCAAGGAGCTGCTCAACACTAAACTGCCCGACGAGGAATTGTGGAAGCTATGGAAGAAAAAACTCTACAGCAAGGACGAGCACATCGCCACCAAGGCGCTGGAGATGGCGCTGCATTACAAATACGGCAAGCCGGTGCAGCCGATCGTCGGCGAGGAGTTTGCGCCGCCGATCAAGATCGACATCAGCGCGATTCCGACACGTCACGTGAAAGCATCATGAGCGTGTCACGAGTTGATGCATTGCCCGCGTAAACCTACTCAGGGGTTCGACTGCTGAACCGGAGATAGGGTACCCTCCTATTGATTTAAACTTGCAGCCTCACTCAGAACCATAGAATTGGCGGTGGGCATCCCATAGTGTGCGCCACTCGTTCGACTCCCACTCTGTGGTCAAAAAGGAGCTGTGAGGCTCGACGGAACGACATCCCACTTTCTGAATTATTTCGGTCAGTCTGAACTTTGAATCCCGCCAGAACCGCCGTATCAAATGGTTGTCGAATCCCACGGTTGTAAGTGCTTATCCTGCAGTCAGCATCGGCTGGGGTTCTTGTCCGTATCAAAGGATTTCCTTTGGTACAGATGGAATCGCAATCTGTTCAGATGTACGGAAAGCCGACTATTCATCCAAGCGGTTATAGAAACCGACGACGAGAGGATACGAGTTTGAACCCGTACTTAGCGAACTTCGACGATAACTAGGGACACGTCGTCGGCGAGGGGAGCGTGCCTCCAGGCAGCCACGCCGTCGAGGATCGTCTTCTGCATATCCGCGAGTGTTAGCGTTGCCGATTGCAGGACTAAATGTTCTAGACCTTCGACGCCAAGCATATCGTCGAGGCAGTTGAAAACTTCAACGAGGCCATCGGTGTACAAAATGAGGCGATCACCCGGTGATAGTTCCACTTCAATGGATGGCTCGAACGGTGTAGTTTCGGAGAGGCAACCGAGGATACCGTTTCGCGACTCAAGGCGGCGGAGGTTGCCATTTGAGACGAGTATTGCCGGCGGCTGGCTGGCGGCAGAAAACGTTAGTCGGCGTCCATCGTGGTTGAAACGGGCTGCGGCCATCGTGAAGAAAAACCCGTCGACCGGGATCCGAGTATGTACGAAATGATGAAGCTCCCGCAGCAAGGTTCCTGGCTCGGTTTTGCGTCCGAGTGCATGTAGAGTTTCAGAATAGATGCGGTTAGCCATTAACGCCGAACCGACTCCATGTCCGGAAACGTCGGACAGGACAATGGTGAGAGAATCATCGCCTTCCGGGTGGACTACGCCAAAGTCGCCGCCAACGGTGCGGGCTGGGCTGTAGTACGCCTCCATCGCGAGGTTTTTCCAAATTAGACTATGCGGCGCAAGGGATTGCTGCACATGTGCAGCGAGGGCGAGTTCGGCATCCATTTCATCTTGCCGCTTTTGAAGCAGTGAATTCGATTCGCGAAGCTGCTCCTCGATACCCTTTTGCGCGCTGATGTCGGTCACGATAAGCAACACGTACTCCTGCTTGTCAGGACCCTGAATGACCCGTCCACTGAAAATCGCAGGGATCTTGCCGCCGTCTTTACGGGGGAAGTAGAACTCACTGCGATGCCGGCCGTAACGGTGGCCCGATTCGTGTTGCCGTTTGATATTGGGAAGGTCTTCGCTGGGGAAAATAGAATCTGGCGTGCAGCCTTGAATCTCGTTGCGCTCGAAGCGTCCCATGCGCGTAAGCGCTTCGTTTGCAAAGATCACCCGAAGCTGATCATCAACGACGACTACACCTTCATTAAGTTCTTCGAGGATGGTCTCCATCTCACGAAGCCAATCTGGAGTTTCTGTGGTGGTATTAGGCATAGTTTTGCTCACTAGCATCGCGATTCCCCTTCAGGTCTACCGGATCGTTTGCGTAGCCCAGTTTTCGAGAGTGACGTGGGTCGCGGTCCATCAACCGTGTGATCGTGGCGAACAGAAGGCAGACTGATACCCCACACATCAGCACTCCCGCCATGCTCTCAAGAGGCCCTAAGAGCCTCCACCTGCTGGGAAGGGTCACATCGCCGTAACCCACGGTGGCGTAACTGCTCGAAGAAAAGTAAAAGGCGAGTTCCCACGAAGGAAAGCATTGCAACCGGTAGAAACTCGCCCACAGAAGGATTACGAGGCCATGGAGAATAATGATTGCGATCGTCGATTTGACTACCAGGACGGCCGAGCGAATCGGACCAAATCCTTGGCCGCCCTTGGCCGTAACGCCCCGTAGCCACTCAACGAGTGCCGCAACCCCAGCACACTGCAAACAGAGTGTGAGGACTAACAGAAGAGCGGCTGCAGAGGCTTGAGGTATGAGTGTCATTTTCATTGCTTTCAGGTTGTTTGCGGAACGGCTTTAGCCGCTTCAGGCAGTTCGCCATGCATGGTGGACTCATTGGCTTCCCATCGAATGATCTTCAGGTCGAGCACGAATATGCTGTAAAGGACCGGCACCAAGAGCAGAGTGATAAAGGTAGCGACGCCAAGTCCACCGATCTGCGCGTAACAAAGAGGCTGCCACAGCGGACCGCCTTCGAGAGCAAGCGGGAAAAGAGCCAGGATCGTTGCTCCCACTGTGATCATTACAGGGCGAATTCGCTGGATGCCCGCATCGGCCAGCGCTTGGACCAGTGGCTCGCCCTTAGCGTGCATTTCCTCGATGAAGTCGAACAGCACGATTACGTGGCTGACAATCACGCCTATCAGGCTGGCGATGCCAAGAAAAGCCATGAACCCGAACGGCGTATGCATGATCGCGAGGGCGATCAGAGAGCCGATCACGCCATAAGGAGCAGCAGCGAATACCAAAAGAGGTTTGACGGCGTTATTGAATTGAACGAGCAAGGCCAAGTAAATCCCAATCAAAGAAATCAGCAGAACGATTTTGAGATTTGCGAAGCCGTCCAATTGCTTGGCCCTTTCACCACCAATCCGCAGCTGATATCCGGGCGGAAGATTTTTCTGGAACTCCTGCAATTTCGGAATAATCGGATTGATTACTTCCGATGCGAGAACTCCAGGCTGTGGATAACACAAGATGGAAATGGTGCGAAAGTGTTCTCGCCGCGCGATACGACCGGTTTGCAGGAGGTGATCCAAATTTGCGACCGACAGTAGAGGGACGCGGCTATTCGTCTGTGAGCTGTACACGTAAAGGTTCTTGATGTCGGCAAGCTGACCGCGCTCCTGCATGCGAAGGCGCGCCACAACAGGAATGTTCTTGTTCCCCTCCTTGAACACGCCTACTTGGGTTCCACTTATTGCCGCGCTTGACGCGCTTGCGACATCGGCGTTGGTGACGCCCACGACGTTCGCGCGGTCAGGGTCAATTTGAACCTGTAGCTGAAGATTGTCCGGAAACCAGTCATCCCGGAGAACGGAAATACCCGGGGCCTGGGCAACGATGTCCTGGGCTTGGCGAGCGATCGTTCGCAACGTGCGGATATCGTCAGCTTCGTTTTTCGCATCCACGTCCGCCTGGCCGGAGATCATCAGCTCTACGGGATTTTCGACCGGGTTTGTTTGCAGCTGCCGCACAGTAATCCATGCGCCTGGGATCTGCTTTGCAAGCGCGTCCTGTATCGGGCGTTTCAGCTTCGGAGTGGCTTCCTTGTCCGTCACTTCAACAATGATTTGCGCGTAGTTCGTTTGCGGCATTTCCGGTGAGACGGAAAACCAGAAACGCGGTCCGCCGCCGCCCGTAAAGGTTGTCAGCGACTTGAGAAGATGGCCACGCTCGTCCTTCGATCCAAGCCCGGGCGAAGTTTCGATCACTTTCCGAACCACTTCTTCAGCCTGGACTGCGGCATCGCTGGTTGCACTCAAAGGCGCATCATTTGGCAGCCAAACGTCCAGATAAAACCAATACTGAACATCCTCAGGGAAGAATTGAGTCTTCAAGCGAGAACCGAAAAGTCCTCCACCGATGAGAAAAACAAGAGATCCGGCAAGAACAGCCCAACGATGTTTTATGGCTCTTTGGACAAGCCGGTTATAGAAACCGTAGAAGCCTCGTTCGCGTCTTTCCTCGATGGTAGGTTCTGGCTTTGCCGGGGCACGTTGAATGTAGTAGCCCAAGAAAGGGACGAACGTCGTTGCAACGAACAGCGCGGACAGCAGCGAGGCCGTCATGACGATCGGCAGACTCTTCAAGAACTCGCCGGTATTTCCGGTCAGCATCAGGAACGGCAGGTACGCAATAATGTTCGTAATCGTCGCGTAGAAAATCGCAGTCGCAAGCTTGGTTGGACCGAGCCAGGAAGCAATCTTGCGGGGCGAGCCTTCCGCCAACTCGCGCTTGATGCCGTCTCCCGCCACCACCGGCACGTCCACGAGAAGCCCCAAAGCGATGATGAGTGTTGCAATCGAAACCTGCTGAAGGTCAATTCCCAGCACATAAACGATTCCGAATGTCATCGCCAGCGTAATTGGTATGGCTAGTGCCATGATCAGAGCGAGACGCCACTCCCAGAAGCCGAGCAGCGCAATAATCACGACGAGGCCAATGGCTTCCAGGAGTGCCCGGATAAAAAGATGGATGTTCTCCTTAACCTGAAGCGGTTGATCCGACGTGTGCGCCAAAATGAGGTCCGCAGGAAGAATTTGATGAAGCTGCGATAGCTTTGCGTTCACCGACTCTCCGAAACGCGCGATTTGTTTCCTGTCGCGCATGTAGACTGCCAAGGTAACGGCGCGGCTGCGCTGCCAACGCCCACTCTTGTCCCGCCAGGTGTAGTAGTTCAGATATTGTGCAGGGGCTTGATAGCCGCGGCTGATCTGGACGAGATCTCGCAGATATACCGGGGCACCTTCTGGTGTAGTCGAAACCGCGAGATCACCAATACTCTTCGCCGTATCGAATTTTCCAGAAGGGATAAGCGCGACTTTGCGGTCGGCCGTTTCTATATTTCCACCCGGCGCAATAATGTTCCGGGCGGATAATACTTTGGATAGATCGGCGGGGCGCAATCCATAAGCTGCAAGCCTATCCTGCGAATAGTCTAAATAGACGGCTTGCGGCAAAACACCCCGGGTCTCGACTTTCGAGACCTCGGTAGCGCCCTGAAGCGTACGGCCGATCAAGTCGGAAAAGTTATCGAGGTCGGCGTAACTGTATTTGTCGCCGGCAACGCTGGCCAGTTTCTCTCTTGTTTCGCTGGGATTGCGGATAATCGCCAGCTCCCATGCATCCGGATGCAGCTCGGATCGTTTCAGTCGGTCCGACAGAAAACGTTGGATGAAGCCCCGAATCGTACTGTCATCGGCTTCGGAAAATCCATCTAAAGCGATAAAACCACTCCCCTGAACGATTTCCGAATCTCGAATGATCCCAGCACCTTGGGCTTCCTGTTGAAATAAATATCCGGCGTCCAGAACTTCCCGCGCCGAAATGGATTGTGGAAACGAATCCACGATCGTGACGTGCTGGCCCGTTCTATTCTGCTGTTTTGAGCTACGGGCTTTGCGAAGTGCCGCTTCAACGGAATTGGCGCGGGCTGCTATTTCAATGTCGTCCGCTTTCGGGCTCGCAACCGTTAGCATCAAGGCGGCGGTGTCTCCGAAATCACTTTGGAAAACGATGGGGCCCGCGCCTTGCGGTAATTCAGCATTAAGCGCATTCAGCTTGAGATTGATATCGCTGAATTGGCGCTTCGTATCCTTCACACCCTCATCCAGCTGTAGGTACACAAACGAATAGCCGGGGAGAGAGATGGATTTGACGCCATAGTCTGCGTCCGTTCCGGGATGAATCGTTTTGTTCTCCGCGGCAACGTCTTCAATGCGCCGGGTAACGAACTGCTCGACCTGCTCTGCTGTCGCTCCGGGCCAAGGGCAAGCCGCCACGGCGACGCGCACGGCGATTTCCGGGTCTTTTCGCTGCGGCATGGATGTGTAACCGAACCAGCCCCAAACGAGCACCCCAACGAGCATCATCCAGGAAATGTGTGGATGCTCAACAAAGAACCGAGTGATATTGCGACGATTGCTGAAGTCTTGATTTTTTTCGTGTGCCATTTTTCTATGCCTCTATCGGAGAACTTGAACCAAATCGCCATCCTTCGAGTCGGCGACTCCAACTACGACGATCTTTTCCCCTGGTTTCACACCTTCCACTGCTACGTCACTCTCGTAAGTCTCGCCTAACGTCACCGCTCGCAAATGTACTGTCCATTTGCCGTTCACTTCGCTGGCGACAAAAACGCCATAGCGTCCAGATGCGGACGGGTCAGCGACAACAGCTGCCAAAGGCACGGAAGGCGCCGGAGCCTTTTCAACGCCAGAGAGAGTGAGCGAAGCAATCATTCCCGGCTTCAAATAACTCTTGGGATTTGGCACGGTCACTTCGACTGCGAAAACACGATTTTTCTCGTCCGCACCCGCGGCAATACTTGTTACCTTGCCTTTGTACTGTTTCGGGTCGTCTTGCAAGTGAATGTTGAATTCCTGGCCCAAGCGGAGCTGCTTAACGGCGTACTCTGGAACACCGAAACTCACTTTTACCGCGCTGGTGTCAGCGATCGTGAACGCGACAGTTCCGGGCGACGCCAGATTTCCGAGTTCGATATTGCGGGCCAGGATGAAGCCGGAAAAGGGCGCGCCCAAATCCGCGTCGGCCAATGCCAATTGCGACTGTCGCAAGCTGGCCTTCGCCTGGTCCAGAGCACCTCGGCTCGAATCGAATCGCGCTTGGGTTTGGTCAAACTCTGGCTTCGTCAAGCTGTGCGTGGAGTAAAGTGCCTTAGCGCGTTCGTAATCCTGGGAAGCTTGAAGATGTTGCGCCTCGGCTTGCGTGACTGCCGCTGCCGCCTGGTCAAGCTGATTTTTTAGATCCTGATGGCGAATTTGCGCCAGCAATGCGCCGCGAGCCACATAGTCGCCGGGTCCAATCTCACGGCGTCTTCTATCTGCGCCCATGACCTGTTTGATCTCGGTCACGTATCCCGAGGACTTGAAGGACAACGCCGCCTGCGCGAACGGCAACACCGAAGCCGAGTAGCGTAGGCCTTCTGAAGAAGAGTTGAGCGCAACATCCACTACGCGAACAGGCGTTGGAGATTTCGCTGCTACCTGCGTCGGTTGCTGACATCCGCTTGCCCCTGTGATTAGCGCCAATAGTGCGGCTGCTTTCCATAGTCCTATGCTTGATTTGTTTTTCATGCGTTTACTCCACTCCTATCGCTTTTTCGAAGTTGGCCCGTGCCGTCCAAAATCCCGCAAGCGCTTGCTGGTACTGCGCCTCGGCCTGCGACACCGCAGCTTGTTGCTGCGAAAGATCGGACAAAAGTGCTGCTTTCTGGTTGTAGCGGTTTGTCACTTCGCCGAGCTTCGTCTGTTCTGCCTCACGCTGATCTGTCAGGGCGTCTAGCAGGATGCGTGCTTCCCCCAGCTTGCGAAACTTTTCTTCAACATCCAGCAGAACGCGCTGTTCAACGTCGCGTTCAGTTGTTACCTTCTGCTCTGTCGTAGCCTTCAGTTCTGCGATCCGGTGCTTCTTGTATCCCCAATCGAAAGGCTGCCATTGCAACTGGAATCCGACAGCACCGGTGCTCTGCGGAAGGAAATTGACGTTTTGGAATCCTAGGTAGCTGACCTGCAAACTCAGATCAGGAATGTATTTCGCATGCTCGCGACGGACATCCAGTTCGGCAATCTTGGTCTGTATCCGGGCGCCACGCAGTTCGGGCCGCTCCTCGAGTGCCTGCTTGCGAGCCGTATCCAGATCCCATTCAACAAGCTCGCCGAACGGGAGCATTTCCACCGAGAAAGGGGTGCGTAGCTCGCGTCCCAGAAGACGATTCAGGTTCTGCTTCTGTAACTCAAAGGAGTCTTCGGCAATGAGCAACTGGTAGCGTTGTTGTTTTAGCTTGGCCTTTACGGTGAGCGATTCGGAGAGCAGCACGGTTTCCTGTCCGAGCCGCTGTTCCGTTAACGTGGACAGCTCGCTCAACGACCGAACAGCTGCTCTTGCACTGGTGACTTGCGCCTGTAGCTCCGCCACTTGGTAGTAGGCTTCCTTCACCTGTCGCACTGTGTCTTGACTCTGAGCGCGCACTCCCTCCTTGGCGAGGTCGATTCCGAGTCGGGCCTGCTTGACTGCAAGATTTACTTTGAAAAGTTGTGTGAGCGGTTGCGTTGCGGAGGCATTCACAAACGCGCCGAACCGCACCGGTGAGTGAATGTTGGTATCGGTCGCTGGGATAGGACCAGTGGCTGGGTAGGTCCCGAGGCTGCCAGCGGGAACTCTAAAATTCAACGGCTGCAGCGGAACTCCTGCAAGAACGTTCGCGTCCAGCTTCGGGAGGTAATTTGTTTTGGCCTGCGCGACTATCTCTTGCGCCTTGATAATTTCAATCTTGCTGATGTGTATGTCTCGGTTAGTGCCGCTTGCAATCCGGATCGCTTCGTCCAAGGTCAATAGCGGCGCAGTAGTGGTAGAGGTATCCGGCGTCTGTGCCCAACCAACCGAAAGGATGGTGAGCTGGAGGCACAGTATCAGAGCCACGCGGGATAAAGATACTTTTAGGGTCCGACGTTCTCTCGGGCCCTGTGTGTGTTTTTTGGTCAGTGGATTCATTTTGCGTTCCCCGCTGTGAGTAATGCAGCGACCACGCCAACCTGCATAGCTCGCAAGTTGTTGGATCCAATAGGGGCCAACGCATCCCAGCCAGGTTCGGCGTGCCCGAATGCGGGCAATGCTGCCGCGTGAGTGATGGCCGAAGGCACAATCGCGAGACCTCGTCTGCTTCTGTTCAGAACCGGCACACAACAGTCGCAAGGCTGATCGGCTGCGGAAGGTGAATCTGTTGGCTGGCTAGATTGCCGCTGTCTGCCGGCTCGAAAAGACAGTTAGCAGCTTTGCCTTCGTGCTCATTGGAAAAGGACATACCGTGCCCACATCGCGGCTTTGCCCGCATTGGGGCGCCTTTTATCCAAATGCATTCTGCAATCTCTCTTGATTCGAATAACTTACCCCGGCCGCCTTCTGGCACGAAACCTGCTGTTTCATTGGGCGATAGTTCGTAGGGGAACGCCCGTTGAAACGGGCATGGCCGGTGATTTTTCCGGCTACTCACATATTAAGGAGGCGGGATGCTCCGCGTGGAAATATGCGATTCGGCTGAGACTTTGATCCTAAGGCTGGTAGGCCGATTCACCGGTGATGATGCTGAACACACTCGCACGCTGGCAGCGCGCTTCGCCGCACGCGGAAAGCTTCTCGTCGATCTGACGGAAGTTGTATTCATCGACGTGGCAGGGGAAGAAGTGCTGTCTTTTCTTGGTCAGTTCGGAGCCCAGTTTGTCGCCCCCAATTCTTACGCGCTCGATGTGTGCGAGCGTCTGAATTTGGGTGTCGCTCCCAATAGCAGCTCGCACCTGAGCACGTTAGGTGAGCCTCCCGCAAACGGCGACCGATCTGGTGCCAACAGATCCAAACCTCGGAAAGGGTAACTACATCGGAGCCTGAATATGCCGTCCACTGAAAGACTTGATACTCACCGCAAAGCGCCTCGAGGTTTTTTTCGATCGTTTGTTCTACTCCTTGGGGTCAGCCTACTGGGGTACATGGTGTTTCGAGCCGGCCCCGGGGCCGTTTTGAAGCAAGTTCAGGCGGTCGGCTGGGGCCTGGCTTTGATCATCATTATGGGAGGTTTTTCTCAGCTGATTAAGACATGTGCATGGCGACAGACTTTTGCATGCGATATAAGCGCCCTCTCATGGTCGCGCAGTCTTGGAGCGCAACTCTCCTCCGATGCAGTCGGGCAACTTGGTTTTGCCGGAAAGTTATTTGGGGAGGGCCTGCGCATTTCCATGCTTGGTTCCGCCGTGCCACTAGCGAATGGAATATCGTCTTCCGCGATTGATGGAGGATTGCATGCTTTCACAGCGGCAGTGGTCACAGTATTGGGGATTACCGCTACCCTGTTGCTCGCCCCTCTTGATGGTCGGTGGCGAATTTACGCATTGCTAGTTGCTGCCGTTCTCATCGCAATAGTGGCCATTTCAGCTGTGGCTGTCGGAAGTGGGTGGCGGCTAATGGGAAACACCGCTAGAGCGATTGGGCGATTGCCGCGGCTTCACAAACTGGTCAGCGATAAGTTATCGGTTATCGATTCAGCCGAACATAACCTGCTCAGCTTTTGTCGCGAAGAGCCTGTCGCGTTCTGTGCGAGCCTGATCCTCAATTTCCTGTGGCACGCGATGGCAGTGTTGGAGGTGTATCTCATTCTGCGATTTATGGGAGCGCATGTTGCTGTGGTTGGCGCGTTTGCAATGGAAGGCTTAACCAAGATGATTAACCTCGTTGGCGCGCTGAGTCCGGGTAACCTCGGAACCTACGAAGGCGGGAATATGCTCATTGCAAATCTGTTTGGTGTGACAGGAACCGCAGGATTGACGTTGGCTTTGTGCCGGCGGGTACGGTCCATCTTCTGGGCAGCAGTCGGGGCCACCTACATGACAGTCACGAAGAGAGCCGGGTCGACAAACACAATGGAGGTGAAAGGCAATGATGAGGACCAGATTTTGCATCGCGCTTGCAATCCCGTTGCTGCTGATAGCGCCTGTCACTGAGGCTCAAGGCCCGGACGAGCCGTATAGATTCTTCCGCGACTTTGTTGGCTTGAGTGAAGATCAGATAGGAGCGATCCGCTCAGGGAAGGCGGTTACCAAGGTTATTGAGTCGCGCACTCCTGACGAAGTCTTCGTCTTCGGCTCGGTATACGTGGAGGCGAGTCCAGAGAGCTACCTCAAACTCGCCTCGGACGTCGACGCGGTGCGCAAACTCCCAGGCTATCTGGCAATTCAAGGCTTCAGTGATCCACCGCAACTTTCGGACCTTGAGGGTTTCACTCTTGAAAAGCAAGACATCGAAGAACTGAAAAACTGCAAGGCGGGACATTGTGAGGTTCAACTGCCAACCGAGGCGATGGAGGGTTTTAAGCAATCCATAGACTGGTCTGCGCCTGACGTCGCCGACAGGGTGAATCACCTGGCCCGCCAAATGGCGTTGCAAGCGCTACTCAATTACATGAATGGGGGCAATGCGGCACTGGGAGTCTATCGTGACAAAAACCATCCTGCTGCGGTGGCGGAAACGTTCGCGGCGCTGTTAACACGACTAAGCGCACTTCCGGAATACCTCCCCGAACTCAACGAATATCTTCTTGAATATCCGAAGGCTGAGTCAGCTAACGTGCAAGCAGGCTTCTACTGGGAGAAGGTTAATTTTGGATTGAAGCCTACATTTCGGATCGTTCAGAGGGTCGTGTATCGCGGAGCAAGCCCAACGGACCCTGCTTACGCATTAGCGGAGAAGCAGCTCTACGCAAGTCACTACTTCGAAACGGCACTCGATCTCACGGTCTGCGTCAGAGATGCGCAACGCCCCGGCTTCTACATCATTACCGTCAAAGGGTCGAAACAGGTCGGCCTTACCGGATTAAAAGGAAGCATCGTGCGCAAGGTGGCCGTAGACAAAGCCCAATCCTCGCTCGGGCGAGTCCTCGCGACGATAAAACAGAGGTTGGAATCGCACCCCACTCAGGTTGATTGATCGCCTTGCCGGTTCTTGCTTCAGACGCGAACCCGAAATCTTTATGTGCTGGAATATTCAGCGCGACCAATGTTTAACTTGCGCATCTTGTTTTGCAGCGTCGTTCGTTTCAGTCCGAGGCGTTCTGACGCCCCGCCTTTGCCCGATATCCTTCCGGACGCGGCCTTCAACGCGTCGACGATTACTTGCCGCTCCGCTTGCTCGAATGTCGATGATGCCGATCCAACGCTCCGGCTAGCCGTCCTCTTTAGCTGGTCGTGAGGAACTTTCAACTCGTCCCCCTGCGTGAAAATCACGCAGCGCTCGATAAAGTTCTCAAGCTCCCGAATGTTTCCAGGCCAGTCGTGATTCACCAACGCCTCCATTGCGTCCTTCGGGACAGACTTAATGCGCCTTTGCATTTGGCGGGACAACCGCAAAACGAAATAGTGAACTAGGAGAGGAATGTCCTCGCGCCTCTCGCGAAGCGGAGGGATCTCAATCGGGCAGACATTCAATCTGTAAAAAAGGTCTTCGCGAAATTGGTTGTTGCGTATCATGCTTTGCAGATCGCGGTGGGTTGCAGCAATCAAACGAACGTCTACTCGGATAGTTTTCGCACTTCCCAACCGTTCAAATTCCTGTTCCTGCAGAGCGCGTAAGAGCTTTGGTTGCAGCTCCAAACTGATATCCCCGATTTCATCCAGGAAAAGTGAGCCGCGATCGGCCAACTCGAACCGGCCTCGTTTCTGCATGAGTGCGCCAGTGAATGCGCCCTTTTCGTGTCCAAACAATTCGCTTTCGACCAGCCCGGAAGGAATAGCGGCGCAATTCAGTCGAACGAACGTGCGCTCGCGACGCGGACTGCGGTTGTGAATGGCCCGTGCAAGCAGTTCCTTCCCGGTCCCGGTTTCGCCATGCAATAACACGGTCGAGCTTGTTGGAGCGACAATCGCAATTTGATCTAGCACTCTGCGCAGCGCGGCACTCTTGCCGACGATGTCCTCGAAGTTGTGTTCCGCGCGAATCTCCGATTCAAGGTAAAGCCGTTCCTCTTCCAGACGAGCTGCCGATGCGTTCAGTCGCCCGTACGCAAGAGCATTATCCAGCGCGAGGGAGATCTGAATACTAATCTGCGTTAACAAATTCAAGTCTTCTTGTCCGAAAGCGTTTGGCTCCCGGCTGCCGATCGCCAACAGACCCAGCGGTCCGCTCCCGGTCGCAAGCGGAGCAACGGCAACCGAGGTTATGGATTCGGCTCGCAAGTTGTCGGCAATGGTCGTCGGAAGTCGCTTGATATCGTCGACTGACAATATGTCGGATCTGCGGGAGCGAAGTTTCTCATACTCCGTTTCAGTCAGATCCGTTGAGCCAATTTCCGCCAGCAATCCTTTGCGGTCAGGAAAGTCCAAAACTACACTCTGAAGGCGATGTGTGTCCTTCTCAAGAAGCCAGAATCCCGTCAGATGATTGCCGAAATACGAACGAATGGAAGCTGAAGCCGAGCGAAAAAGATCGTCCATATCTAGTTTCGAAACGACGTGATTATTGATTTCGAGGAGTAGCCGTAGGCGGTCGCGCTCGGTAGCGAGTTCCCGCTGATATTGTTCAGCGGAATCCCTGGCCAGCGCGCATTCGAGTGCGATCGCAACGTGCGAAGTCAGAGAGCGGAGCAGTTCGACATCTTCGCGCGTAAATTCCTGTCCCCGCTCCTTAGTCACAGTTAAAAGCCCATATTGTTGTTGGGCGGTAAACAAAGGAAAAACGTAAGTGCTTCTGCCAGAAGATTGAGCCGCAAACGGAGCCAACTCGGGATGTTTCAACATTTCCTCGGATACATCAGGCAGGAAAACCGGCTCTTTCTGGTCCAGTGCTTGTGCTGCCGCGCCAATCCGCGAAATCTTGGTGCCAATTCTGATGGTGGGAGCGTCCACTGCTCGATCAAATTCCAGAAGATGCAAAGTATCTCGACCCTTGTCCAGAAGATATAGGTCGGTTCCATGGAGACGAACGCTGCTGGACAAAACTTCGCGCAGGCTATGGAGGACGGCTTTCACCGTCGGTTGCTCGACCATCGCAGCGGACACATCGAGCAAGGCTCGATACCTGCTATGGGCGGGCGCCACGCCTACATCATCTTCCGGCATGTGTATCAGACTAGCACCGACCGGTTCAATCGAGAACCATAACGAATATGTCAGCCAGAAGAATTGAAGTTGACAAAAACGCACATTTCGTACAAGTGGGAACGTAGGCCCTTTGCTGCCCATCCCTCCGTATCAAAACACCTCTTTTGATACGGCTCTTTTCTGTGCGACAGGAGATCGAAGAATCAAACAGATAGACTGCCTCTGAGTGGCACCCTTTGATACTGCGAGGAGGAGCTTCAAAAGGGGAGACAGAGAAACTTCCAATCCTCAGGCTTGGGTGATGATTTGGCGGAAGGAGGATGCCACTAGACAGGCAAGTGGTTTGTGCGGCCCAACCTCCCAGAACCAAACATCTGGACTGGATAACTTCCGGTTAGCCCGTCATCCGCTCAGAATTGTCTGTAAGCACTCGCCGAATTGGCGCCATATTTCTGCACAACGGGATCGCACTCAAGGTGCTTCGAAATCGAGCGCGTAGACTTCCTGGGTTCCAACGTCACGCAGCAGTAAAGGAGCGCCGTCAGGCGTGAGCCCGCTCCACGGATAGGTCGGAAAGATCACCCGCCGGAAATCCTTCAGTCCCGTCACCTGCTCCAGCTTCCGGTCCGCGATGCGAAAACGGGAGATCTCCGGGTTCACGCCTGATCCGGAATCGATATACAAATACTTGCCGTCGCGGCTCCAGTTCAAAGCGGCTACGTCGGTCTTTGCCAGTTCCATCCATTTCTGGCTTGCGAAGTCGAAGCGCATCAACCTCAAGCGGTCTGAAGAAGTCGCTGCCAGGAAGCGTCCGTCGGGCGAAAGCACCGGATCGATCAAGTTCTCGGAACCGGGAAGCATGGAAGCCTTTCCTGTCTGGAGATCCAGCAGTTCGATGTCGGACTTGACGAAGTCCTGGCTTTTCTCAAAGACAATTGATTTGCCGTCCGGGGTCCACTGGGGAAAGAACACATCATATTCGGGGCTGACATAGACCTGCTGCGGGGCGCCTCCTTCGGCTGCGACCGTGTAAGCGGAAACACGTTTGCCCGGTTCGGTTCCGACAAACAGGATCTTCTTTCCGTCTGCAGACCAGGACGGTAAGAATGCAAAGAATGGCGGACGCGTCAACTGCAACTTCTCGCTCCCGTCGATCCGGCTGCGCCAGAGAATCGGTTCCGGATACATCGCATAGGCCACCCACTGGCCGTCAGCCGAGAAGCTGACGTGGGCGGCCGAAACTCCACCAAGATACGGTAAGAACTGGCCCGATTTTGCATCGAAGCGTACCAGTTCGCCGCGAGGCTCGTATCCGATCGCGAAAATTCGCTTGCCGTCCAGGCTGGGCTGCGGAGATTCGAAACTCATGGGGCCTGAAGTCAGTTGCACCGGCGCGTGATTCGCCTTATGAAAGAAATCTCCCTTTTCAGGGATAGCCCACAGGTCTGCTCTTGCGTCGAGGCGCTGGTTTTGAAAAACGAAGTACTTCCCGTCCGCGGTCCAGTTGCCGTTGCTCGCATTCGCCGGGTCGCGTCCGGCTTGCGTCAGGTTGTGCATGCCGCTGCCGTCTGCGGCCACCTCCCTGATTTGGAAACCCGATACAGTGGTGGCAGTAAAACGCAACGAGTGGCCGTCCGGTGACCAGCGCAGCCAATAGGTAGAATCTGGCGCTCTGGCAAACTTGTGCGCGGCATTCGTCTCAGGATTGACGACCTGGAGTTCTGTTCCGTGCGCAATCAGCAGATCGCCATTGGGCATCCACGTCCCGTCGGTCGCAGACACATTGCCCAACCGGCGTGGCGACCCTCCCAACACCGGCAGCGCCCACAGCGGTTGCTCCAGTTCGATGCCCGTGAATGTGCCGATGAGAAGCTCAGATTTGTCAGGCGAAATATTATCGAGGGCGACATTTTGAAATGGTGTCGAGATGGGAACCGTTTCACCGCCGGTCGCGGAAACCTGCGCCACCACAAAATGACCGCCCGCTGACTCCTGAATGAAAAGACGCGGTCCGTCCGTAAGCACGATCGAAACTACTTGGCCCCCGAATGCCTTTGGCAAGCCGTCCTGCGTAATCTGGGTCGACCCTGTAATCCTCGGCGGCGGCATCGTGGGACGAAGCAGCCACGCAACCATTCCCGCCGCCAGCACCGCTGCGCCAGTCATAGCGGCCACTTTCCACGGTACCTTTCGTTGACCTTGCGCAAGTATCGCCCCCACCCGTGTCGTCCCGGTGTAAGTAGACACTGCGCCGCTGCGGCCCGACTCCACCTCGCGCCGCAGCCGCTTCAGATCGACATCGATTTCGGAAGCACTCTGATAGCGAAGCTTGCGGTCTTTCTCCAGCGCCTTATTCGTAATCTGCTCCAGTTCCACCGGAGCATTGGGATTCAATCGCGCCGTCGAAGTGGGAGCCTTGTGCAGAATCGCATCAAACACCATCGCCGACGTGTTCCCGGAAAATGCCGGCAGGCCAGTCGCCATTTCATATAGCACCGTGCCGAAAGAGAAGAGATCGGTGCGTGCATCCAGTTCTTCGCCGGCCGCCTGTTCCGGCGACATATAGGCAATGGTTCCTAACGCCGTCCCGGGACTGGTCAGGTGCAGTTCGCTCATCACCGTCGGCGCCACGCCCAGCGACGCGGGCGAACTGCTGTGTCCCGGCGTTAGCTTTGCCAGACCGAAATCCAGGATCTTCGCGTGTCCATGCTCGGTCACAAAAATATTGGCTGGCTTAATGTCGCGATGAATAATCCCTTTGCGATGCGCAGCGTCCAAACCTTCTGCGATCCCTACTGCGAGCGTCACCAATTCCTCCGTCGGCAAGGGGCGGCCCATGATCCGGTCGCGCAGCGTCTTGCCTTCCAGCCGCTCCATCACAATGAAATACTGGCCATCCTGCTGCGCGATTTCGTGGATGGTGCAAATGTTGGGATGATTCAGCGCCGAAGCCGCGCGCGCCTCCCGCTGGAAGCGTTCGAGCGCTGCCGCGTCGGAACTCATTTCGGGAGGGAGAAACTTCAAGGCCACGCGCCGGCCCAGGGTAATGTCTTCGGCCTCGTAAACCACACCCATCCCGCCGCCGCCCAGCTTCTGCAGTATGCGGTAGTGCGAAATGGTTTGGCCAATCATCCAGGGAGACGCCTGGCTTTCGGGTCGCTTCATCTTAGAGACGCGGCGACCGCCAGTCAACGGGATCCACGAATGGCGGCTCTAGCCAGAGCGAGTCGAGCTGGGACACTTCGTTGTGAGCGCAACCATTGAGGTGACGGGGGTAATTCCCGCGTTGTCGGCAATACGGAAGTTATCCAGAAACGGAGTTCGAGGAGATCAAGCGCACCCATGAGCTGGCCATGCTTCCTCGAAGCGGACTTCTGGCCCAGCATGAATCCGGTCGCGGAGGGCATCCAAAATCTGCCGCTCGGGTGTAACCAACCTTTTCCGTTATAGAATGGCGGCCCGATGGCATTGTCCCCCGGAGTACGGTTGGGCCCCTACGAAATCCAGGACGCGCTCGGCGCGGGCGGGATGGGCGAAGTCTATCGTGCACGCGATACGCGACTGGAGCGCACCGTCGCGATCAAGATCTTGCCGGCTCAGTTCTCCGCCGATCCTGTTCGCAAGCAACGGTTCGAACGCGAAGCGAAAACGATCTCTAGTCTGAATCATCCGCACATTTGTGTGTTGCATGACATAGGTAATCAGGATGGCGTGGACTATTTGGTGATGGAATGCGTGGAGGGCGAGACGCTCGCCAAGCGGCTGGAGAAAGGACCGCTCCCACTGGAACAGGTGCTGAAATACGGGGCGCAAATTGCCGACGCGCTGGATAAGGCGCATCGCAGCGGCATCGTCCATCGCGACTTGAAGCCCGGCAACATCATGCTGACGCCGACGGGCATGAAACTCCTGGACTTTGGACTCGCGAAACCGGCCATGCCGATGACTACGCTTGCCACACTCACGGCCACCGCCCCGAAACAATCGCCGGTGACCCAAGAAGGCACGATTGTCGGCACATTTGAATATATGTCGCCGGAGCAGGTCGAGGGGAAAGAGGTGGATTGCCGCAGCGACATTTTTTCGCTGGGCGCCGTGCTCTACGAGATGTTAACGGGCAGGAAGGCGTTCCAAGGCAAGAGCCAGCTCAGCGTGGCCTCGGCGATTCTTGACAAGGAGCCTGAGCCGATCAGTTCCGTGAAACCATTGACGCCACCCGCGCTGGATCACGCGGTTCGCCGCTGCTTGGCGAAGGATCCTGAAGAACGATGGCAAGCCGCACGCGACCTCGCCCTCGAATTGAAATGGATCGCTGAATCCAGCTCACAGACTACACTAACATCGAACACTCCAGGACACACCCTCCGCACGCGATGGAAAAGAACTGTGGCGTGGTGTGTAGGTTCGTTCATCCTGGCGGCTGTCGCCACCAGTGCAGTGTGGAATTGGAATCGCGCGCCTTCCCTTCCACCGCGGACGATCAGCCGTTTTACGATAACACTACCACCGGGCCGGCAGCTGGCAGGTCTGGATGGTGGTCCGGTCGTGGCCCTCTCTCCTGATGGAATTCGTCTCGCCTATGTTGCGCGTCAGGGGGCCGGTGCACAGTTGCTTTATTTGCGCCCGATGGACGGCCTTGAAGCACAGGCAATCCCTGGCACCGAGGACGCAGTGGGCCCTTTCTTTTCACCCGATGGCCAGTGGCTAGGATTTTTTGCCGGCAACAAACTAAAGAAGATTTCTGTGAACGGGGGGCCCGCACAAACCCTCGGCGATGTTCCGATGGGCCGCGGGGCCAGTTGGAGCGACCAGGGAGTAATCGCCTTGTCGCCCACAAATAACTCGTCCCTCCGACAAATGCCGGACGCCGGAGGAAGCTCGCAACCCCTCACGCGATTCAACAAAGGAGAAATCGCTCACCGCTGGCCGGACTTCATGCCTGGCGGCAAGGAGCTGCTCTTTGCTGCCGCTGTCACTAATTTTAATTGGAATCATGCCCAGCTCGCGATCCAATCGCTGGCGACCGGCGAACGACGCAATCTAATCCCAGGAGCCACACAGCCCCGATTCGCCTCGTCCGGACATCTGATATATGCGCAAGGTGCAAACTTAATGGCGGCGCCGTTCGACTCCCAGCGGCTCTCCGTGATGGGGGCTGGAGTCCCTGTTGTGGAGGGAGTCCTGGCGTCCACAACTACCGGAGCCGCGCAGTACAGCATTTCCGCTACAGGGTCCCTTGCCTATGTTCCTGGGAGTGTTGTGTCTGCTCAATGTGGGCTGGTGTGGGTCAGTCGAAACGGAACCGAGCAGCCGATTTCCGCCCCTGTGCGTGCTTACATATCCCCGAGGATCTCGCCAGAGGGCGGGCGAGTAGCCGTGGTCATCCGCGAGCAAGAGTCCCAAATCTGGCTATATGACCTGATCAGGGGAACCTTGACCCGGTTGACGTTCGAAGGGAGTTTGAGCCTTAGCGGGGTTTGGTCACCGGAGGGCAAGCGGTTAGCGATACAGTCAAACAAGAACGGTCCGCTGAACATCTATTTGCAGCCAGCAGACGGCAGCAGCGGACTCGAGCAATTAATCACAAGCGACTTTCTTCAATTTCCGACGTCCTGGTCCCGGGACGGACAATTGCTGGCGTTTGGCGAAATCAATCCCAATAGCGGATATGACATCTGGGTGTTGCGGCTGAGCGACCGCAAAGCCCAACCCTTTCTTCAAACCCCCTTCAATGAAAGCGTGCCGCAGTTTTCACCGGACGGCCATTGGCTATCTTATGTGTCGGATGAATCAGGTCGTTGGGAAATATACGTACAACCCTATCCAGGCCCCGGCGGAAAGTGGCAAATCTCGACCGATGGTGGAATGGAGCCAGTGTGGAACCCAAACGGACGGGAGATCTTCTACCGCAAGGGTGACAAGATGATGGCCGTGGACATTTCCACGCAGCCGAGTTTCAGTGCGGGAAAGCCGCGGATACTCTTTGAGGGACGTTACGAGCGCACGCCTGCTACGGGACCCAACTATGATGTTTCGCCCGATGGCCAGCGATTCTTGATGCTTAAGTCCAGCGAGCAAGAGGTTGCCGCGCCAACACAAATCAACGTCGTGCTCAACTGGTTCGAAGAACTGAAGCGCCGTGTGCCGGCAGAGAAGAAGTGAAAAAGTTCGTTCAACAGATCCACTTTCAATCCTGCCCGATGCGCTACCGGTAGAACTGACCGCACTCAACATTCTGATTCGAGCCACCGCGCGATAACTCCTGGATGGTCGGCAACCCTTCCCTAATCGGTAAGGTAAGGTTTGCCCGTAATCCGCCCGCAATCGGCTGCAGGCTCCAAGTGAAGTCTCCAAGTTCCCACAGGCCGACTTGAACAACGCCGTTCGACGGCAGACGCTTCGCACGAGGTGAACGGAACAGTGGTTGCGTGACGGCACGCTTACAGATGGTTCGTTACTCGCGGGCTGGGTTTGCATCGCGATCCAGAATCAGGAGCGATGCCGGATTTCTCCACACGCGGCAGACGGGGTCAGCCGACCGCTGCAGTTGTTCATTTGGCATTTTGGGTTCGGTCGAATAGATATGAGTACCGTCCGCAGAGCGGTATTCGTACAGGGGAGTTATGTCTGGCGATTTTTCCCACGCCACGCCCGACTGGTCCAAGGTGCCGACCCAGGTCCCACCCTCACCCCTGTTGATGTCCTTCCAGTCGCCGATGAGTTTTCCACCCTGGAGACGGCCCACCACATGGCAAATGTCATCGCCTATCTTTACTTGAAACTCAATGTGCTCATCCTGGGATATCCCGTCTATGATTTCATCTTGATTGACACGCCCTCGCACGGTCCCGCGTTCGACTTTGAGTTCCAGGGTGAATGGGAACTCGGAACCATCCGAGTCGCGGGCCGTGCAGTTCCAGGTTCCTGTTAGTGTCGGTATGGGCTCCGCCTCTTGCGCCGGCAATGCATAGAAGAGCGGTTGAGCATTTGTTGTTCCTGCGGGCGGCGAAAGGGTCAGGACCATGCCGCGTTCTCCCGAAATTGCGAATACTGGAATGAGCCCTCCGCGCTGGCGATCCGGGGGCATCGCGAAGAAGCTGATCTCCTGGATGTTCTGCCATTCATTCGGGGGATGGATGTCTTCGCGCAACAGGTAACTCGTCAGTCCATCGTTGCTCCTGGCGCGGTATACGGGTACGGGAAGAAACAGGCGGGGGTCGTCGAGTGCAAGTCGGTACATGATCTGGTTGTAGTCATAGCGTGGTGTTTTTGCTGGCGTGTTGGAAAGGAAGTCCGTGTACGTTGCCTCGAAGTAAATGAGCCGTCCGTTTTGCTGAGCAAAGAACGGATGCTGCACCGGCAAATAGAAATCGTAGCGGTCATGCATCACAACCTTGGTCGAGTAGACCCACGGCCCAAGCGGAGTGTCACCCTCGGCATACCAAATTTCGCCAACGCGGCGCTGCACCAGCATGATCCAGCGTTTCCGATGGCTGTTCCATTCCACGGTGGCGCCGAACGGCGCGATCGGAGTTGCGGTCTGAAAATCGCGAAGCTGGATCAATCCTTCCTGCGCCTTCATTTTTCCGGCTGCGATGAGATCTTGTTGCTGCTTGTAATTCAGCGGAGGCGTGTCGCGCTTCCAGCCGCAAACCAGGCGTCCATCGGGTCCGTGCTCCAAGTTGACATTGTCCTTCTCGACGCGAGTACCTTGCACGAGACAGGTGTACCCTTCGTACTCAGACGGATCCATCAGGTGCGTGAGGTCCGCCTGGACGCGCGCTGCCGGGAAAGATTCAGTAGGAAAATACTGGTATTCGTGGCTACCGCTGTTGACCAGCAACGGGCGGCCGTCCAGACGCAACTGCGCGTTCAAACTCAGTTGCTGTATCGGCTCGAACCTCTGCGTGTTGTCGTTGAATAGGACCAGCGTGCGTTCCAGCTCTTCGCCTAAGCCCTTCATCCTCCGGCACTCGCCGACCAAGCGTTCCCGGCCGTTTGCATCGCTAACCACTCCTGCCCAGAAGAGCCACTCCAGGCCATCTCTGGTTGTCGGACACATAGCTCTGCTGAATCCCGTGCTGTCGACGAAATACTTCAAATCCACGCCTACGCTTGGATCCAGCCCACCGCGGCCCGGAAATTCGGAAACCGCGCCCGATTCGGCAAAATTTCCGAGAGGATAGGAAACCTTACTAGTGTCGCCGAAGAACCAATAGACTTTGCCGTGGTATCGAATGGCGTGTGCGCCGTCCTGCCCTGCAACCTGGGCATTCAGCATAGACTGCTGAATGGGAACCCGCGCGCCGACCAGAACGCTGTCGCGATAGATGCCTTCGCCGGTGAGACGATAGAGGCGTTCCGCGACATTGAGGCGCTTGATTTTGAGGACGGCCGTGCCACCGGGACTGATCTGCAGGGTTGTTCCGCGACTTCCCAGGAAATCCTGCGGATATTCATACCCATGGCTCTGAACGGAGAACCAGACGGACTGATTCATCAAACCCGGTTCATAAAACGCGACAATGCCGTTGCTGTCGGTGTAGTAGGAAACTTCGTACGTCGTGCGGAGTTCGACCAGGGGTACACCGCGACCTGTGTCTTGGTCCACTACGACTATCTTGAAGTAGTCAGCCGGTCTCTGGGCGGCGCCGGCTGGGAGAGCCAGCGAAAGCAAGACCGAAGTCAACAGGTAGTGAGCATGTTCTTTCCAGTATAGGAGGCGGAGTTGCTTGTTACGAAGAGCAGGCTTCTGAGTAAGCTCCATATCGCGACGCCCATTGTAGCAGCCGTCTTGTGAGTATGGATGCCCATTTTGCCCGGTGTCCGAGTTCAAACGGGTTTCTACGAATTGTCGATAAGATTCGGGACGTGTGGTCGGCAAGCCGGAAGTTACGTTTCTTCTGGTGCTAACTTCCGGATGGCCCGTGATCCGCCCAGAGTCGATGCGATCCGAAGCTTGCGGTAACGCAGGATCAGTTCAGCGGGCGGCGCCAAATCTGCTTCGACTGCATTAAGCGCGTGCATGCGATCCATTTTCCGTCCGGCGAAATCTTTGGATGGAGCAAATTTGCTGAGTCGCGACTCAGCGGCTGTGGCGCGCCGCCGATGTACGACACATCGAATAGTTGCAATCGGCCGTCTGCAAGCGCGCTGTATATGATCGATTTGCCGTCCGGCATCCAATCGAGGCCGTCGTGCGCGGTGCCCTTGTAATCAAGCAGTTTCTCCGCTTGCGAGCCGTCCAGGTGGATCGTCCAGAGCGAGCGATCCTCACCACCGCGATCATCTTCAATCGCGATTTCCTGGCCATCCGGCGACCACGCCGGCCACACGGCGCTTCGAATTTCGCTCGGCAGCGGCAGCTTCTCCGCTTTGACAGTCCGCCCCTTGTCGGGCTGGATCGTCAACATCCAGAGCTTGCCAATGTCGGGCTGCCCGTTGCGGTCCCACGAACGGAAGATTAACTTTCTTCCGTCAGGCGACCAATATGCCGGCCCTGTTTCCCAGCCGAAATCCGTAAGCCGAATTTCGGGCGCATGCACGTCGTCCGCGCACCGCAAATAAATATCATCCGTGCTGCCGCCGGCTCCGTATTCGGGGATGGGGCTCGGTGAACGATGAGAATGAAACGCTATCCATTTCCCGTCTGGAGACCACGCTGGCGGAAAATCCTCGCCATATCCGGAGACGATAACTGTGGGCTGCGACGCGATATTGCCTTGCTCATCGATTCCAACCACCGCATCGTCCCAATTCAGCGCCCAGTCCGCTAAACGCATTCCTCCGAAAAAATAGCTGATTCGCTTGCTGTCAGGACCCCACATCGGCAACTGGCCGCCGGTGACGATTTCCTTCGCATCGCCTCCCGAGGCTGGCAGCAGCACAATCGAAGCGCGATAAACGGTGCGCGTCCAGTAGAGATTTTTTCCTACAATCGCGGGCGCGTTGTTGTCTTCACCGGGCGTGTCCACTATTCGACGCCGTGCGCCGGTGGCCAGATCGAGTTCGTAGATTTTCAGCCAGCGATCCGCGTAAGGCTGCTGACGTGCTTCGTTGTTCGCCGCGCCGTCGCTCGCCAAAGAAAGATACATCTTGCGACCATCCGGAGACATCGCGAGCGACTCGCCCTCCGGATTTGCGTCGAGGCGGTTCACAATCACCTTGGCGGTGCCAGTATTCACACTGATTCGGACGAGCGACGATTGGCCGCTTGGTTCAAATAACAGATCGTAGAAGTAATCGCCATCGGGCGAAAACGCCATGCCGATCACTCTTCCCGTGACGCTGTAATCTTTTACCTTTCCATCCAGATCGACGAATACTTTCTGATCGGCGGCGCTGAAGCGGAAATAGCCAATCTCTGTTCCGTCCTTTCCGCAAACCGGAAACGCGTCGACCGGCAAAGACGAGAGCTTCACGCCATCGCCGTGCGGCAAAAACCAGCCATCTTCCACCGTGCGCTCGCCCACGCGCGCAATCCCGTGCGGACCACAGAACGCGGCGTTGTCCACGCGGTTCAGGTCTGCCATCAGCGTGAAGTGGTCTTCCTGCCCGGTTTTCAACGAATAGAGTTGAACTCCGCTCTCGGAGCCGGTGCGGTTGACAAGCGCCCAATTACCGTCAGGCGATATCCTGACATACTCCAGCGGCCCCTCCCACCATTGGTCGTTCGGCAATTCGAGGACGAGTGAATCTGTAGAGGTGACAGTTTCGGGTTGCGATGCAGCTGTCGCAACGGGAGGCGCGGAGTGCGCGCCGGTGGCTTGCTGCGTCGACTGGTCCTGCGAAAATACCGGTGGAACGAACGCGAGCAAGAGAACTACGATGCCGGCAATTAGGCCGTTGTTCACGAAACCGCACTCCAACCACTCTTTGGCTGATTAAGAGATTTTAACCGGAATTTCCGATTTAGCCCTCTGGTGTACGCAGCGTATGCCTCTCCTGCCCTGGATACAACGAATTTGTCACCAGAGCAGGCCCCAGACAAGGCATTAAATCGAGTGTTTTGCGGGTTAGGAGGGGCCGGAAATCCTCGATAAAGGCCACACCCGGAACCCGCATCATGACTGGCGTTTCTGGTCGGTGCGATGATTTCAGCCAATGTTTATGAGGGTTCTGGCGCGTAGGAACCGGAACGTGCTGCTCGTTATCAGATCATGTTTGGCAATACCCACCGTTTCCTGCCAACCCGTAATGGGCTTGTCCCGAATACGGCGCACATCATGCTTCACCTGGCAACCTGCAACGCTGGTCACCCTCAGCGCGCTCTGAAAAGCATGTTTCCCCGACTGCAATTAGCGGATGGCAACTCGGAAGTTATCCTCGGGCCACGTGGCCAAGTCCTTCCATGAGAAGACCGGTGAACGCGTGGGGTAATCAGGTCTTCGCTTTAGCTCGGGTCTCCTACCGGGCACGCCCGGTCCCTGGGCTTGGAACGGTAAGCAAAAAGAATCGCGAGCGAAGGCAGCTGGGGAGTATATTGACTCGCACCCGGCTCGCGAAATGGAACTCATGGTTTAGCACGCTAAGGAACCTATCGAATGCCTTGGCATCGTCCATTATTCTGCACTGCAATTTTTAGTGTCTTGTTGACCGCGCCTGCTTGGGCACAGAATCAAAAGCCCCCAATTCAGATCACCGCCGATCTTTCAGACGCCCCGCGCAAGCTCTTTCACGCCGAGGTGGATCTGCCGGTGACTGCGGGTCCGCTCACTCTGACTACTCCGAAATGGATTCCCGGACAGCACATGCCTTACGGGCCCGCAGGGAATATTGCGGGTGTAGTATTTACCATCAATGGCCAACCGCTCGCGTGGCGGCGCGACGATGTGGATCTTTACCAATTTCACATGACGATTCCGGCGGGAGTGACGACGCTTCACGCGCATCTTGACTGCATCGTTGTGGCAAATGTTTCGCAGAAGACGGCCGTCCTCGATTGGGAAAATCTTCTGCTCTATCCGGCCAACACGCTAGTCCGAGACATATCTATCCAGCCTTCTGTGATTGTCCCGGCCGGTTGGGGCGTAGGCACCGCACTTACTCCGATTGGTGACAGCTCATATCCTGTTCCGGCTACGGGCAGCGCGACGCACTTTGCTGTCACTAGCGTCGAGCAGCTGCAAGATTCTCCGATAATGACCGGGCTGTATTTCCACGAATTTGCGTTGGCGCCCGAAATTTCTCCCAAGCATTTTATTGACGTCGCCGCCGACGTTTCAGAGGATTCCAATCTTCGTCCATCGGTGCTGGAGGAGCTTGCAAATCTCGTTCGCGAAGCAGACGCGTTGTATCGCTCGCACCACTACAATCAGTATCACTTCCTGCTGACTCTTTCTGACTCCGCCACCGGCGAAAGAACTCTGGAGCATGGCCAGTCGTCGGAGAACGGCGTCCCAGAGAAAACTTTTGCAGATGATAGCTACCAGTTGCCTGACGCCGACTTGCTTCCACATGAGTACACTCATTCATGGTGCGGGAAGTATCGCCGCCCGGTTGGGCTGTACCAAGCCGATTTCGCCACGGCACAGCAGGGCGCTTTACTGTGGGTTTACGAGGGATTGACACAATACTTCGGCACCGTCCTCGCCACACGCGCCGGGCTCATGTCGCAGGGCCAGTTCCACGACATACTCGCCGTGGTGGCTGCGTATCTCGACCACTCGCCTGGCCGTGAATGGCGCACGACGGAGGACGCCGCCATCGCGGCGAGTCTTCTCCGCAATGGTAGTGTGCCGTGGGCCAACTGGAGGCGCGGACAGGACTATTATGACGACGGGCGATTTGTCTGGCTTGATGCCGACACCCTGATTCGTAAAACGACCAACAATCAAAAGTCGCTCGATGATTTTGCGCGGGTTTTTCTAGGCCAGGGCGGCAATACCGGGCCGCTCATCGTTACGTACACATTTGACGAGGTGGTTCGGGATTTGAATCAGGTCGTGCCCTACGACTGGGCGACATTTCTTCATGACCGCATTGACAAGATCAACCTGCACCTCGATCTTGCCGGTGTCGAGCGAGGCGGCTACAAAATGGTCTACACAGACAAGCCAAATCCTTCGGAGGCGTCTTTTGCCGGCAAGAATGCCGGATACTACACCGGCACGGACGAGCACGGGATCAACGCCTGGCACTCAGTTGGCCTGATCGTCAGCAGTGAAGGCAACATCATAGATGTTCGCTGGAATGGCCCCGCCGACAGGGCGAAAATCGTTCCGGGCGCAAAGATTATCGCGGTCGACGGTCAGGCTTACTCTGGGGATTTGCTGCGGGACGCGATTCGCGATGCGAAAGGAAAGTCCGAGCCGATTCATCTGATCGTGCAGTTGGATAATATTGTTTCCGCTGCTGACATTGATTACCACGATGGTGAACGCTATCCCGTACTGGAGCGCGTCGAAGGAACGCCTGCGTATCTGGACGACATCACTAAACCCCTTGTGTCACCTCAACCAGCGCAGTCAAAGCCAACAGCCGACAATCACTAAACGACTACGTTCGTGGCCTAATGGGGTGCTCGCGGAACACGGTAACTCCTGATTAGCCCCAACTGCGTCTTCGACGCGTCACTGGTGCCAGAAACTTGTCTAGAGTTTCCCGGTTTTGCAAATCTGATGCGGGGCCGCGTGAAGGAAAACGGCTCCGAGGGCTATATTTGAGCAGTCACCCTTTGCCTGGGCAGGCCGCTGAGCGATTCGCGTTGTCCGAGTCCGGATTCTGGTGCGGGCACTGTCGCGGTCACGGTGGTTCCATGACCATTCGAACGGATTTCGATGCTGCCTCCCAGCTGCCTTACTCGCTCCCGCATTCCGCGCAAACCGACGCCCGCAGTCTCGCCGGAGAAAATCTTCGACTGATTTTCCTGATTGAGGCCCCTGCCTTCATCGCTGACTTCCAGTGTGATTGCTCCCGGAGAACGCAACCGCCTCACCAGGGCGGAGGCGCTGCCCAAATTGCTTCGGGTTTCAACTGATCATTTCAGGGACTCTGTTCCGGGCGTGTCGTCGGCAATCTGGAAACTATACACAAGCGGGGTTCCAGGAGATATTTGTCTGACGCTGAAATTGGCGCGACGACCGGTTGTCACCCGTGCCGCTGAAAAAGAAACACAGAACCGGGCCATTCGCCTAATCTGCCCCTTTTTGCCCCCGCGTGTTTTTGCTAAGTGCCTACCAATCAGAGCGATGGTTGGTAGGGGCGGTGGGGATCGAACCCAACACCCTAGTTCTAAAACTGCAAGCGCCGCTAATTCGCTGGAATTGACTCGCGCCATCACGTCCTTTTTCCTGACGGCTTTCAGATTGACCATTGTCGAAGCCAAGTCCTTATGGCCCATCCAATTCGGCAGGGTTTTGATGTCGCAGACGTGATCTTGCATATTGCGCGTCGCAAACCGGTACGAGGCAGACACCACGATAGACACCATGCTTCGTAAGGCCGGAAATAGGAGCAGGCGCGAAGTGGCATTCTACCCCAGGATCACTTGTCGTTCGCTCGCCTGACGCCGCTAACAGACCCAGATTTTTGGCGGCGGCGGTGGCAGTTCTGGTGGCAGTTGGATTGGCAAATTCTGGCGAAACGTGGCGTGGCTAGACTGATTCAGATTGTCACATCTGATTGAAATGACGTGTCTTGGACATTGGAGGCGTGCTCTGGCGTGAACGCCAAAATGGCTTAAAAGGCCGCTGCTCTACCACTGAGCTACGCCCCTAAACTTTCTAATTCAAATAACTTGCGGAAACCTTGGTTTCCACCTTCGTCTCCGGTGCTACTGGGGTGCTATTCTTCGTCAAGAGTGCCACGTCCTGATGCAACTGATTCGGGGCCAAGTGCGCGTATCGCATTGTCATCGTCAGACTCTTGTGCCCTAGCAACTTCGAGACTCGATCAAGGGGCACGCCGTCTTGTACTAGCCATGAGGCGAAGGTATGACGGATGTCATGCCACCTAAAATCACTGATCCCCGCCGCTTTCAAAGCAGGCTTGAACCAATGGTCATTGCTCAAAACAGGCTTTCCCGGGTCCCTCTGACTACGGAAGATGGGCCCCTTGCGCTCTAGCCACGATGGAAGCGAACGAATCGCAGCGAGTGCATCACTGTTTAGAGGTACGTGGACGGGTTCATCGTTCTTCGTTCGAGGAACATCCAGCACATTTCGCGTCCAATCGATCATCTCATAGCTCGCACCGTACTGGCTACTCAGCCGTAATCCGGTGTTCAGCGCAAAGATGAACTCAGAAATGTGTTCGGCGTACTTCTCCCGGATAACCTCCCCAAGGCGCACGTACTCCCCATTCTCGTCCCTGCTAAGGAAGCGCACTCGGCTGTTGTTTTCCATGCGATGCCGAATGTCCCGTGCCGGATTCGGTGACACCTTACCGGCGCGTCGAGCCTCTCTGTAGGCTAACATTAGCAGACTGCGGTAGTGATTGTAGGTGCTCGCGGCCCACTTTTCCTTGGCCGCCGCGTCTGACACGCGTTTCTCCATTTCCTGGCCGGTGAGCGATTCAGCCTCGCGATTCCCGAACCACTCTGTGAGCCTTTTCATCCGTGATTCATCGTCGCGCCAACTGCGCTTGTGCCCACGCGAATAGGCCAGCGCATCGTTCCCGATCTCGCCGAAAAGCACAACTCGCTGTCGCAGAGTCTCCGGCAGCTTCTTCCCTTGCAGTGCTTCGTTTTTCCGCTTGGTGAGGAGCTTATCTGCGTTGCTCCAGGTGCCAACCTTCTCGCGCCGGTACCGTCCGTGCGCGTCCACATAGCGAATCCACCAGACACCTGAGCCACACACCTTCTCGAATATCCCCCTATCGGGCTTCCCTGCCCTCGCGCGGCTTTTCTTAGCCTCACCCTTTGCAGTAGGAACGCCGAGAGTCTCAATTAGCATCGCGTTTTCCTTTCTCCGGCGGACGACCGCCCTTCTTTGCCCATTTGGAGAGCGTGGCCTTACCGTACTTCGCAGCGCGGGCTTTGCCACCCTTACGACCGAGCTTTGCGAGATATTCGCGCAGCACTTTGTCTATTCCCTTCGACATAACCTAGCGGCTAAGATATTACTTGACGGCTAGGTTGTCAATGAGATTCGGCTTTGCTAGACTGCACATATGAGCGCACCGGAGCGCACGACACACCAAAGTATTCTCGCGGCTCTTCGAGCTCATTCTGGAATCAAATGGGAACTGGACCGGCTTGAAAAGGCGGCAGACCAGCAAATCCGCAGGACTCTGCCCAAGTTTCACTACAACGGAGAAGTGGGCCTGACCCTTCTAGAAGACCTCGCAGCGGTCGTGAGCTCGAAGGATTGGCGTCCCCCGCTTGAGCGAAGTAACCACCAGCTTAGGGACGCGGCGAGGCATATCCGCAAAGCCGTGCGTTCGGCGCTGCGAGCTGCCAACGGTTGCCCCACTTACGCCACGATCTCGTCAATCGTTTGGGAATCTACGTCCGAAGCGGGCGCAGAGCGGAGGAGCATCGCCGCGTTGCCCGCCGAGGATAGGTTGTTTGGCAGGGGCGGGGCCATTGAGTTATTGCGAGAGCGCGAGCGGCGAACGGTAGTTGACCCCGAAACGACTGCGCCCGGATTCCTCAAGGCCATGTGGGGGTATGCGGCCCGCTGCGACCACGAAGCAGACCGCATCGATAACATCCTGAAAGCACGGAACCGGCACTTTGGCCGGCTCGGTCCTATACTCAAGATCATTCAAGATGTGCAGGCATTTACTGGCAAGCCGCATTATGCCCGCGTCGCCCGACTTCTGGCCGACGCACATGAGGTCTGTGGCAGCAAGAAGCAATACAGCCCTGAGGCGATCCGCAAGATTCGGCAATACCATCTCGCCCCGCTTCGCAAGCCCTAACCACTGCTCTCTCAGATAGACGAACCGGACAGAAGTCTTCCGAAAAAATCTGCTGAAGTGTCCGCTCGCACTTTGGCCCGTATGCGACGCTAGACTCGCAATCTGTCGAATGGAGGCAGACATGGATCGAATCTTTCACGGGAAGCGAGAGACAGCGGCGACGCTTGGCATATCTGTGCGGACGCTGGAAAACCTAGTGGCCATGCGCGAGATCACTCCGCGCCACATCGGGCGGCGGGTGCTTTTCGAGGCGCGCGAAATTGAGCGGTTCGCGCGCCGCGATCACCGAACGAAACAGGAACGGAAAGATTCCATCGTTATTGACGATGCCCGCGTGCTCCGAAACAAGCAGGGCCAACTATGGCTCGCCATGCCTAGCTATTCGGTTCCGGTCAATGGCGGGCGCTCCTACGATTACCTGCCAGCGGTCATTCTCTCGACAAAGCTCAAGCGTGACGTCGAAGATACCGTTCTTCCGGCGTTTGAGGCTTGGGAACGAGAGCAGTCGGCTCCGGTGCAAGGGGGCGCGAGATGAGCACCGATCTCAATCTACAAGAATTGGACGCTCACCATTGTTTAAACGGCGGCGAAGCACCCGATGCGGAAAGCGGCGCTCCGGCTCTCGCAGAAGCTTCAGGCTGGCGAAAAGTCACAGATGTCCTGAACAAACACTACACAAATCCCGATATTGAAGCTGCTCGCATTCTTTGCGCTGTGATAGCGAGCCATGCAGTTAAGGAGTTTCCGCCCGTATGGAACTTGGCAATAGCTCCGCCTGGCTCGATGAAAACTGTCTTGCTGGAGGGTTTTCGAGGGCTGCCGCGCGTGTGTTTCGTGGACGAGATTACCCCTAAAACGTTCCTGTCAGGAAAGGTTGACGAGCGTGGCCAAAAGCGAAAGAGTCCCGCGAGCCTTCTGCATCGCATTGGTCCGGATGGGATTCTGATTGCCGCCGACTTCTCGACATACACGGCAGACCCCAAGACTCTGAAAGTTATCCTGGCCCAGCTTCGTCGCATTTACGACGGCAATTACTGCCGTGAGTTTGGCACTGATGAGCATCTTGAGGAGCGCAACTGGGAGGGGCGCTTGACATTTCTCGCCGGTGCCGTGCCCGATGTTGACCGGCACTATTCGCTCTTCCAAAGTCTTGGTGAGCGATTCATCCGCACACGCTGGCCGCGAGCGGGTGGAGTTAAAGCGGCTTTGCAAGCTATGGAGCACACGGACGCAATCGGAGCCGAATTGCGTGACTCGGTGCATTCGCTGTTGCTGCCTATTCTGTCTGATCCGCAAATGGCTCCCTCCATACCGGCTGAGATAAAGCACCAGATCGCCAACCTCGGAGAGTTCATGGCCCTGTCTCGTTCCTACATTGAGCGCGATAGGAATACGCGCGAGGCGGTTGGCGTCCCCGTGGCGGAAGGTAACACTCGCCTCCCCAAACAGCTTTGCCAGCTAGCTCGTGGATTGGCGCTATTGGAAGGCCATTCCGAAGTCAGAGAGGAAGATTACAAACTCGTGTGCCGAGCAGCGTTCGACAGTCTGCCGCTTGCCCGAATTGCCGCCTTGAAAGCCATCCTTGAGGGCAAGAGTCCGTTTACAATCGGACAGCCGAAGGCCACAGTAAGCCGCGCCCTCGAGGACCTGGAATTATCCGGTGTTCTCGTCAAGTCAAGAGTCGCTTGCCAAGCAGCGGACACCGATTGTCCCCGTGCCCTGTCGGAAACAGCTAGAGAGCTTGTGACAGGGGCCGGACTCTTGAAGCCGGAGCCTACCGGGGCTCTAAAACCATGAGCCTTTCGGTTCCCGCAATTACTCTTAGATATAGGAGAAGAAGACTGCCCAGGCTCACCCATACCATTTCCCTATTGCGGGAACCAAAGAACTCAGCGATTTACAGCCGGGCGCTCCGGCTCACCAACACGCCAGCACCAGCTATGACTGGCCGAACGGGGTTTGCGAGGCCAATGTGCCGCCCGCATTCAAGGCCGGGGGCGGTTGGCTTGCCGCTACCTAGAGGAGGTTCGATGCGTCGAGGGCTTATCAGTGTATTAGGGACTACAGTTGCTCCGTTTGAAGCGCCGTTCCGTCAATAAGCCTGACTCCAGCCTTCCGCGCCAAAGCCTTTGCGGAAGCCGTGAACGTCGAGTTTGTGACTACCCAACCTTCATCACCATCATAGAAGCTCAAAGCGCTAATCACTTCTTGGACAGCCTTGTTTCCAACTGGCCCCTCATACCGCTTCGCTTGGATGATGACCTTTTTCCCATCCTTCTTGGCGATCAGGTCAGCGCCTTGGTCTCCGGTCTTGGGTGTACCGATCACGTCATACCCAGCCGATATCAAGAACCTGGCAATGTGCGTTTCAAATTCAGCTCCAGATAGACTGCCAAAATCGGGCTGCCCGTCAATCTGCGTTTTCATGTGTTCGTGATATTCCCGAAAGAGTTGAGTCAGTGTCTCGCCCATCCAGCTGTACTCTTGGGGCAGATAACTTAGCAGAATTCGGAGTTTCTCTGAGTTGCCGTATGCCCGGCGCGGACCAAACCTGCCGGGCTTGCGAGCGGCTTTAGCCCAGTGTTCTGCTTGGTTCCACTTGTCAATCAAGCCTTCTCTCTGGACGATCTTCTTGAGGCACAGTTTGACTTCATCGGGCAAAGCATCCGACTGCTCGTCGCCGTAATCATCAAGGACCGAGACTTTCCTCTCCGCAATCTCCAGGAATTTGTCGATCAAATCTTGGTTGCGCGCAAGAAGCTCCTCGTGTTTCAAATCCTCCAGCCTTTTTTGTTCGGCCTGTTCTTTTTGCTTCCACATCGTCCACATTTCTGTGTGGCGTTCCGTGAATATCCCTAGGAGATGAGTCTTTAACTCGTGATACTCCGCCGGGATATCACGTCTTTGTTCCCACTGCGAAAGCCATTCATTCTCCGGTGCTAGGTGCGGTTTGCGTTCCCGTCTAGCAATCTCTGCGATGCAAATTCTCACATGATTCTCGACATACTTCGGGTCTCCACTCGGGGCAAGAAGGCCGAGACGATTACCAATGAGGTCTTGGTTTCTTTCGATAAGAGTCCCACCTTGGTCTGCATGATGTGCTTTGGCAGACCCAGTCCTCTGAAAAGCACGAGCGAGCGGACGAATTGACGATCCGAGTACCCGGAGAACAGCCGCCCGCTTCTGTTTTGGCAACCGACTGAGGACCAACACCAGAATTAGCAGGATCGTAAGCAACCAGACGGCGGTAATTGTAATGCCTCGGACACGACCCGTAATCTCGTTCGGTGGTACTCGTAACCGTACTACGGGAGACTGCCGCTTGGAAATACCGTCCAAGTGGCTACGTTACGTAAGAGGTTCGGCCAGCACCTTCGTCAAATTCGGCTCTCACGCCGAATGACCCTGGAACGGTTCGCGGAGACACTTGACATTTCCGTGGACTTTCTCAGCCTAATTGAACGTGGTAGGAACGCACCTTCATTCGAGACTCTCAACAAGATTGCTAAGCGTTTGAGAATGTCAGTCGCAGACCTCTTCACTTTCGACCATCACTGAAGCTGTGAACGTGGGGTTCAAACCCATAGACAAGTCAAACTCATCGAGTAAAGTGTGAGGAATCTCGCGGTGAGGTGCTAACCATGAATGTCCTCATTCTCGGAGTAGACCATGAAATTCAGAAAGTCGACGCGTGGCGAAGTGAAGAGATGAAGACCGCTTATAGAGATTTGCTAAGAGAGATAGTAGGGCACTATGAAGTTCAGTTCATAGGCGAAGAAGTTGGTCCAGACGATGAGACCGTCGGAGCGCAACTCACAGCCGCGTTAAACCTTCCATTTCCGTGGAGAAACATAGATATGCCAGAAACGGCGAGAAAGGCAGCCTGCATCTTCCAAGAACAAAGAGATCGAGTTCCAGAGCCACGCTTGGGGACTGTTCAGACGCATCTCGCCGCTGATGGCTTTTACTTTGATTTAGGAAACGGCTCTCATGAGTACTGCCCGCGTGTGCCTTCGGACTCTGTCCGAGAGGACTACATGTTTGCCCGTGCACTGGAAGGCGCTGGCGAAGCTTGTAGTATGCTGATTCTGGTCGGAAACTTGCACGTCGAGGAGCTTGCAGCGCGGTTTGTAGCACACGGGGACGCAACGACGCAGGATGCCGTCTACAGATATCCTTGGTATAACCCTTACTGGTGACCGCCGCCCCGATCTCGCTGATTTCAAATTCCTTCCAAATCGAATGTACGCCGCCTGCCTGGACTTTTCTGAAACAGCACCTAAAGAAAGGCGGCCGTCGCACAACGGCCGGAAGAAACTTGCCGAGCTTCCTTAAGATGCCATGCCGTGTGGATGCGACTACTGCCACGATCCTGCATCCTATTAGAACTGACGATTATCTTGACGTGCAAAGCCTTGTGAGTAAGACTTCACAACTTTGCTCCTCGATTTGGCCGGCCTCTTCTTCCCTTCGCTATATTGGAGCGAGCCGGGGTTTCCGTTTTTGAGAGGCTAGGTGCGCGGCGTTCTGCTTCGAGGGTTAGTTGGCTCGGCGGGAGCGAGCTCCGCTTCGGCCCCAACGGTCACCGCCGCGCCGATATCCAGCAACGCATCGGCGGGCTGCTCCGCTCTGGATTGAATTGTGAGAGCACGCAGCGCCGGACGACTCGGCATGAACGTGAGGCCCTGCTGTAGCACCAGGTCGCCCTCAATGTTGTATCGATTGCCGTGATGCTCGGCCAAGTCCGTGCGCTCCAGCCAGCGCATCCCGAGCGATCCGGCGTGCGGCCATTCGTTCGTAGTGAGTGTCCTCTCCACCGCATCGTAGGCCAGGGGCGTGATACGACGTGCGACCCGAGTGGTGCCGAGCGGTGCCGACTGGTGCTGCGCCAGAATATGTGCAAGTCACGGGCTATCTTGCGCTTCGAGTGGCCGAGCGCGATGCGAGCGAGCACTTCGGCCCGCACCAGGTCGGCACCGGTGGTGCTGCGTTGCCCAGCTACCGCCATTGCCTGTTCGTTCATTGCGTTTTTCTCCGCCACAGCCACTAGAATGATTGTCACAGGACTGGATCCGTCTTCAAGTAGAAATCCTCGGGCCGCGCGGCCCTCTTGCTAAGCCCCAATGCCGAGTGTCTGGATTGCCGTCGCAAATCTGATACTGGTGTGCGTGACCTGGATCGGGCTAATTCTATCGGTTGTCTTAGGTAGCGCAGGAGTAGCACAAGTAAGAAAGCAACAGTGATTGAGAGAATCGTTCAGAAGTAACCTTTGGCGCAGGAAGCGTCGTCTCGCGTTTTGCGGCACGCTCTCGATTTGGCGTTTGTTGGGGTGTGCGGACCTCTGGCGTAAGCGGATCGTTGGGATATTATTTACTTCTTGGCGACAGTGATCTGCGCCGAGGTTGAGCTTCCATAGACGGTCACGGGCGCGCCTGACACAGGACAACACGCCGCGATGGAATTCCCCGAATATACGGCGGTTAACGTGTTGGAGCCTTGCGCGAGCTGTGACGCTCTCAGCGCCAGGCTTGCGGTAGACTCGGTAGCGCTGGCGGGCAGAAGCGTTTGCTTGTCCAGCAAAGTTGAACCAAGCATCACTCTCACCGTGCCACTCGGCACACCGCCGCCTCCAGGGACGGCGGACACGATGACGGTGAGAATCGTGGTCTGACCCGGCCCCAGAGTGTACGTTCCCGAGGTCAGATTCACCGTCAAAGAATTGCTGATCGCGACGCCAGTATTTTCGTACGCGCCGATATCGATGTTGCACCCGTGTGTTCGCGGATTCCCGAGGAAGTCGGTGCTGCCATAAATGGAGTCGGGAGAACTGCCATTCGGATCACACCAGCCGACGCTGCACGAAAGACTGGTGCTGCCGCCGTCGACAGCCGCAGAAGAAGGGAAGGTGTCAAAGTTGGGAGGCGTGTCCTCCAGCTTCACAAAACGCGGATCCCTGTTCAGGGAATTTGCATCTTCGCCGCTGGAGGTCTGCCAGTTTGAAAAACTTTTGAAAGTATTGGCGTCGCCCCACCAGATTGAAGTCCCTTCGACGTATCCGGCAGAGGAGTGATACAGGTTCCAATTGAGCGTCGCGGGCGGGGCAGGATACTTCGCCGAGAAGGGAACGTAGTTGAAGATCCACGTATTATAGGTGCCGGCGTAGACCACATTGTTTTCGTAGATGTTCCCTTGCTCGCTGCCCACCTGGTATTGAATCTGGAATTCGCCGGTTGACCCGCCTTCGGATTCGTTTCCTGGTTGTGTCGCGTTATTGTACAGAGTGTTATTCACGAAGACGTCGCGGTAGCTGCTGCCTCCGCCATTGCTATGTCCGCCTTTCGCGGTGGCGGGCGCATAGCCGCCAATCGAGTTACCGCAAGCATTGGAGTTATAGAAGAGGTTGTTGCGCACGGTAGCATATCGGCCGTAGCACGGGAACTTGCCTTTAGCTGCGGTTCCAGTATTGTTTGGGCCAGACCATTCTGTACCATTGGCTTGGCAAACCTGATTTTCGCTGGTTGTCTCGATGCCATAGTCGGCCTGTATGATCACGTTCCGCTCGATCGTGACGTATGCGCACCCATCACAGTAGAGCCCGTCGGCGTCGTATCCGTAGCCTTCGCCGGGATTTGTGATTCCGCTGATGTTATAGACCGTGTTTCCGCTGATTTCTCCATACATCGCCTCGTCGTAGCCGACGGGACCCACTCCCTCGTATCCAATGGCGTCGATTCCGATATTGTCGTTGTCGTGCACCAGGTTGTTGGTGATCTTAAAATAGGTAACGTTTCCATCGACGTTGACCGATTCGCTGCTACCGGTTCTCAGGTCGTAGACCTCGTTGCCGCTGATGACCAGCTGCGTGATGGGAATCTTCGACGTTCCGTAAACGGAGATACCGAAGGCGTTGCCGTTCTCTTCGTTCGTAGTGGTGATGTCGTGCACTCGGTTGTTTAGAATCTGGATTCCTGTGCCCGAGCCTGTAATCCAGATGCCAGTCGGGGTGTCCGTCGCCTCGCTGGTCGTAAAATTCCGGATTTCAAACCCCTTGAGGATGACGTAGCTCTGATTCACGATGTTGACGAGACCCTGCGTCTGGTTTCCGCTCGACGGTGGGTTCGATGTGCAGCAAGTCAGGCCGGTCCCATCGATCACCGCAGTCTCTCCGAGAGAACTCTCGAAGGTGATCGGCGCTAACGCTGTTCCGGACTCCGGAAGGTTCACGGACTCATTGTAGACTCCACCAAATACGTAGACCGTGGCGCCCGCCGAGACCGAATTCGCCGCGTGCTGGATGGTCAGCCAAGGCGAGTTAATCGTGCCGGGATTGCTGTCGTTGCCCGTTTTGGCGACGTAGTAGGTAGCTCCAGTTTGTGCGGCAACCGAGTGCGCTAGCACGAAAACAAACATCAGGATCGCGGCATGGGCGAAACGCGTGTTTCGCACGATCGATAGGTCGCGTCGCATAACGTCCTCCTTCGAGCCCGAAATGCGGTGCTCAAAGATATTATTCCGGTATATTACGAATGCTTACTTTTACTTTCGGTTCCGCGCTTGTCAACAGAAATCCGGCTGGCACCGGGTTGCGGACGGCTCTTGCCTAATGCGAGATGGAGGCGTGGGCTGGGCAACCCGCGTCGCAAAAGTGAAATCCACAAAAAAATCAGTAGTGTCCCAGCGTTTCGGCCCTTGCCTTCCGTAAATTATTGATGAGAAACGCATAACCGGCAAATTCCCTTGGTCTCGATTTGAACTGCGAATGCTGATTCTGCCACCCTGCGAAGCATATCTCCGTGGGGGCATCGATGAACCGAGGCAAGCTGGTGTTTGCGCAGCTGATGCAACATCTTCCGTTGACCACCTTCCGCCGTTGCGTCACCCGCTATCGGGGCACGTTCAAAGTGAAGTCCTTCTCGTGTCTGGATCAATTCCTGTGCATGGCCTTCGCTCAGTTGACCTTTCGGGAGAGTCTTCGGGACATTGAAGTATGCCTGCGCGCGCAAAGTTCCAAGCTCTATCATCTCGGGATTCGTTCAGCGGTGGCTCGCAATACGCTGGCCAATGCCAACGCGGTGCGCGACTGGCGCATCTATGCCGATTTCGCCCAGAGCCTGATCGGCATCGCCCGGCCGTTGTATGCGCAGGAGTCCTTCGGCGTCGATCTGCAAGAAACCGTCTACGCGCTCGACACCACAACTATCGATCTGTGTCTGTCGGTATTTCCGTGGGCGGTGTTCCGCACGGCTAAGGCAGCCATCAAGCTGCATACGCTGCTCGATCTGCGCGGCAACATCCCCACTTTCATTCACATTAGTGATGGTAAGGTGCACGAGGTCAACATCCTCGACCAACTGGTGCCCGAGCCGGGCGCTTTCTACATCATGGATCGTGGCTTCCTCGACTTCGAGCGCCTCTATCGTTTCCACGAGGCCGGCAGCTTCTTCGTGACCCGTGGCAAGTCGAACCTCAAAGTCCAACGGCGCTACTCGCATCCCGTCGATCGCGAGACCGGGTTGATCTGCGACCAGAGTGTCGTCCTTACTGGCTTCTACTCGCATCAAGGTTTCGAGGCACCGTTGCGGCGCATCCGCTTCAAGGATCCTGAAACCGCCAAGACCCTCATTTTTCTGACCAACAATTTTGTCTTGCCAGCATTTACGATCACCGAACTATACCGCTGCCGCTGGCAAGTGGAGCTCTTCTTCAAATGGATCAAGCAGCATCTGCGAATCAAAGCATTCTTCGGAACTTCGGAAAACGCGGTCAGGTCACAAATCTGGATAGCCGTTTCCGCCTACGTTCTGGTCGCCATCGTCAAGAAGCGACTGCATCTCTCGGCCAGCCTGTATGAAATCCTACAGATCCTCAGCCTCACCATGTTCGAGAAAATCCCATTGGATCAACTACTTGCCCAAACGATGACCGACGAAATTCAACGCGCTTCCGATAACCAATTGATTTTGTTCACATAACGTTGGGACACTACTGCAAAAAAATTTGTCTTCACAGTCCGCGTTCTTCGACGAAACAGCTCACCCGACTAATGAAGCTTCGCGTACTCCGCTTTGGCGGCGATGAGGATAGGGATTTCGGGGTCGGCGTCTTTCCAGAGCACTAGAAATTCCTTATAGGCGTCGAGGGCGCGGGTGCGGGCCAAGTCGGCGTCCGCTCCCTGTGATGACTTCGCGACCAGCGCGTCCGCCCGTGCCACGCCGAGGTGAGCCAGTGCGCCGGTCCAGCAGTTCCAAACAACGCCGCTGTGGTCGAGGATCTTCTGGAACTCCGTGGCAGCTTCCTTGCCCTGCCTCGCGGCGAGATAGGCTTGGCCGCGAATGTAGGCCGGAAACATACAAGACATGTTCGTAGTCCAAGACATCTGTCCCATCTCAATCGGCTCCGCAACCTGCAATGCTTGAAGGGCAGCGGACGGGTTGTTGCGATTCAACGCCACTTGAGCGCGAATCGAAGGCAGCCATATAGACTGCAACTGGGTGTCCAGGGGGAAACGTTTGTTCAGTTCCTGGGCCAAAGATTCAGCCCGCGCGGAATCGTCCGCGAGGGCAAAGGCCAGGGCGGCCTGGTCCGCGACGGCTTGGCTGGCAGGCATGAGTTGTAAACCAGCAGTGATCGCCCGCAGCGCCTCTGCCGCGTTTCCAAACCCAGCTTCACGCAGAGCGCCATTTTCCGCCCAGATTCCGGCGTTTTCCTTGCTTTCGGCTTTAACCGAGGATCTAATTGCACGCTTGGTTATCTCCCGTGCCTTGCTCAGATGGCCAGCGTATGCCTCCGTATCAGAAATGAGCGACAGTCCGAAGTGCTCCCCATCGGGGTGAGTCTCGTACCACTCTTGTTGTTCCTTCAGGCCCGCTGCATCCGAATTAAGAAAGGCCAGGATGTAAAAGGTATTGTGAGGGAGGAAGTCATCTGCCCTTGCCGGTAGGGCTTTCTGAATTGCTGCACGGGCTTCACTAAACTGTTGAAGCGCCATGAGGCTGTTCCCCATGTTCATGTAGGGGACTAGGTAGCCCGGATCGATGCGCACGGCTTGGCGATACGCTTCCGTCGCAGAGTCATACTGTCCGAGAGAAGTGTAGGCATTTCCCAGGCGGTTGTAGGCGTTCGCCTGCCTTGGGTAGTTCTGGATATATTCCTCGTAAGCTTTTATGGCCTTATCCTGCTCGCCAGTCACAGTGTCGTAGTAACTTCCGGTAATTTCGTGCCGTTCGCGTTCACTGGCGTGGTCGCGCAGTTCGAACGCTTTCTTGTAGTATTCGCTGGGGCGTTCTACTTCGGCCATGGAACCGTAGACATTTCCCACCTCGATGTAGGCCATGGCAAAGTTGGGGTCCAGTTCGATTGCATGTTGAAAATAGGGTAACGCCGCCATCGAACCTTTTTCGTTCTTGGCTTTTAGTCCGAGACTAAAGGCCTTTAGCGCTTCCAGTGACGTGGTCGTCGCGTCCGCTAGTGGAGCACCGAACTTCTTGATCGAAGTCAGCGATTCGCCCAACTGCTCGCGCAGTCTGGCGGTGGCCTGCCCCAAAGCTTCCAGTACCTTTTCTTTGCTTGCAGCCGTGGCTTGCTCCTGTGCCAGAACGTCGCCGTTCTGGCAGTTCACTGCCTTCAGGCCCAATACATATTCGTTGCCGAGGATTGCAACAGATCCAGCAATGTAAGCTCTGCTGCCCGCACGCTGGCAGACTTCACTGGCGATTTCGGGCGTAAGCGGTGTATTGGCAGGTTTCGCCATCAGCTTGATGGTCTCGGCGACTTTGTTTTCCCCCAGCACATTCAAGAAGGGCGACTGATTCAGAGCAACAGTCAGCGCTGTGCGCAACGTGTCGTCAAAGACGGCATCGCCGGTCGAGTTGGTGAAATCGGCGAGGACGACGATGTCCTTGCTGGTGAGCTTCGGAGTTTGCTTTGAATGGAAGTACAGCCCGGCGGCAACGAGGGCGATGAGAACGAGAGCTGCCGTGACGGCAATTTTCCAAATGCTTTTGTCAACCCGTGCGGCGGCGGCAACCTTGTCCGTGGACTGCTGGCTGACCTGAGTGGCAGCCTGGCCCGAACCGGAAACGGCCGCAGCGCTGCGGCCGGAGTCGCTGTCACGCTTGAGGCGCTGTAAATCCCCACGGAGTTCCGAAGGATACTGGTAGCGCAGTTCGCGGTCTTTTTCGAGCGCCTTAGAGATGATGCGCTCGCACTCCGGCGGAAGGTTGGCGTTCAACTGCGTTGGAGACGTAGGTGCGCGATTCAGGATGGCGTCAAAGATGACTGCCGTGCTTTCGCCCGGGAAGGCGAGCTGGCCGGTGGCCATTTCATACAGCACGGCTCCAAACGAGAATAGATCCGTCCGTGTGTCCAGTTCCTTGGCGCGCGCTTGTTCCGGCGACATGTACGCCACGGTTCCCAGCGTGCTTCCCGGACTGGTCAACTGATTGAAATCCGCTCCGCGAGTGGCCGCCGTTTCGGCGTCGGCCACATTGCCCGCCACATCCACCTTGGCCAAGCCAAAATCCAGGATCTTTGCGCGGCTCCGTTCGTTCACAAAGACATTGGCAGGCTTGATGTCGCGATGGACTATTCCTTTGCGGTGCGCCGCGTCCAGTCCATCAGCCGTATCAATCGCGATGGCCAGCAACCGCTCCAACTCTATAGGACGGCCCGCGATGACATGCTTCAGCGTCTGTCCCTCTAGATACTCCATGGCGATGAACGCCTTACCGCTGTCTTCGCCAATATCGTAAACTGTGCATATGTTGTGATGATTCAGCGCCGATGCGGCTTTGGCCTCCCGTCGAAATCGCTCGAGTGCCTGCGCGTCGTGCGCCAGCGTGTCCGGCAAAAACTTCAATGCCACAAAGCGGTCCAGGCGCGTGTCCTGCGCCTTGTAGACGACACCCATACCTCCGCCGCCGAGCTTTTCGACGAAGACCTCGAGCGCCTATGCCAAGGCGTGTCGCCCAAAGATGAGCCGTGTGATTATCCGGCGACTGTGCACTGCGCGACGTGCGGGAGGTGGTTCTGCGATGCCTACGCCGAGCACGAGGAGTGGCATCCGTGCGTGCTGACACCCAGTGATGAAGTCGGCGAGGCTTAGCCGCCCTTACTACAAAAGTTCGTACTGATTAGCCGACAATCCAGGACTTAGCAAGTCAGAAAGTCCCAACGGGACTTTTGACTATTAATAGTCGCCTAATTGCAATAGCTTATAATCGGCGCGTGTCTCTGAATTGAGAAGCCAGTTCTGGCGCTTGCAAAAGGCTGCGATAAGGAATTCCTGGATAAGCCTGTGAAAGAACGCGATTCCGTCTTTGCGACATTGGAGATCCTTGCGGACCTTCCTGCAACTATGGCACGCGGTATTGCGATTGCTCTCCTGGTACTGAGTCTTGCAACTTTCGCACAGCCTCAATCCGAAGCTCCTTCCGTCGTTTTGTTTCGGAATGTTCGCATCTTCGACGGGAAGAGCGCCACGCTGTCGACCCCATCGAATGTGCTGGTGCGCGGCAACAAGATTCAGAAAATCTCAACTACGGCGATCGCCATTGAACCCGGCCCTGGAACCACGATCATCGATGCCGGCGGCCGAGTGCTGATGCCAGGTCTCATAGACGCGCATTGGCATGCGTTCATGGCAGCGACACCTCTGGCGGTGCTTATGACCGCCGACCCCTCCTACCTCCATCTCTTGGCTGCCCGGCAAGCTGAGGCGACGCTGATGAGGGGTTTCACAACCGTGCGCGACCTTGGTGGTCCCGTGTTCAGCCTCAAGCGGGCCATCGACGAAGGTGTCATGATCGGTCCGCGCATCTATCCCTCGGGCGCTTTCATCTCGCAAACCTCGGGGCACGGAGACTTTCGGTTCGCCTTCGAGGTGCCGCGTACGCTGGGCGGTCCCCTGAGCCACTCCGAGGTCGAGGGCATCGCTGCCATTGCGGACAGCCCCGATGAGGTGCGGCTGCGAGCGAGAGAGCAGTTGAGACAGGGTGCGAGTCAGTCAAGCTAATGGCGGGTGGTGGCGTCTCCTCTCCCTACAATCCGCTTGAGTCGACCCAGTACACCGAACCGGAGATTCGCGCCGCGGTGGAGGCGGCCGACAATTGGGGCACCTATGTGACCGTCCACGCGTATACGCCGCGTGCGATCCGGCAGGCGGTTGCTGCGGGCGTTAAATGCATCGAACACGGTCAATTAATCGACGAGCCCACGGCCAAGTTGCCAGCGGATAAAGGCATCTGGTGGAGCCTGCAGCCTTTTCTGGATGATGAGGACGCGTCGCCAGTAGCGGACCCGGTGAACCGGAAAAAGCAACTGGACGTATTCACAGGAACGGACAATGCCTACAAGCTAGCGAAGAAGTACAAAGTCAAGACAGCTTTTGGTACCGACGTGCTGTTCGATGCCAAGTTTGCCAGTCGGCAGACGGCGCAGCTCGCCAAGATGGTTCGCTGGTACACGCCTGCCGAAGCGCTCCAGATGGCCACCGCAGACAACGGCGAATTGATGGCCCTCTCCGGGCTTATCAATCCGTATCCCGGCAAACTTGGCGTCGTCGAGGAAGGCGCCTTCGCCGATCTGCTGTTGGTCGATGGCGACCCAATCGCCAACATCAAGTTGATCGAGGACCCGGGCAAGAATTTTCTCGTAATCGTGAAAGATGGAAAGGTCTACAAAAACCTTCTACCTCGATAAAACCTGTGCGTTGCCCCGGTAGACCGTGCAAAGTCATCAGCTCGCCCAGCAGACAAACGGAAGATATGAGTATGCACCCGCGTTGATACCTCGTGCTATTCTTTCGCTCCATCTACGAGGGGGACCACGCCATGAAAGAGATAATCGTAACGGACCACGCCCCAAAGCCAATCGGTCCGTATTCGCAGGCTGTACGAGCGAATGGATTTCTGTTCACCGCGCAGATCGCGCTGGAACCGAAGACGAATACATTTCTCGAAGGGAATGTGGCGCAGCAAACTGAACGCGTGCTGGAAAACTTGAAGGCGATTCTCACGCATGCTGGACTAACTCTCTCTCACGTTGTGAAGACCACGGTGTTCCTGAAAGACATGAACGATTTTGCGGCAATGAACGAAGTATACGCGAAGTATTTCCCCGTAGCCGCCCCGGCGCGTTCGACGGTGCAGGTCGCCGGGCTACCGAAAGACGCGCTGGTCGAGATTGAACTGGTCGCCGCACTCTGAGAAGTGGCGGGTACTATGAGCCACTTTTCCGATTTTGCGACTTCTCATGGAAGGACTCTCAAGGTTGGACCGCTCTTTTTCATGCAGCTCATCATGGCAATACGAAGGCGTTGCAACTGTTAATTGATGGCGGCGCGAAAGTGAATGGTGGTAGAGAAACTGGATTTACTGCGCTGTTCTCGGCTGTCAGTGGCGGACACGTTGAAGCGGTCCGCCTGCTTCTAAACTCCGGTGCCGAAATCGTTCCAGTGCAAGGCGTCGAATTGCGTGGCTATTGCATTCACGGAAAATAGCGAGCACCACAGAGCCATTCTGACTATGCTCGATGGTCATCAGTCTGAGGGTAGGTAACGGTACGAACTTGTCCGGTTACGCCGGCTCAACTGTTCTATTGCATCAGATGTTGAAGTGCTTCGGCGCGCGCCGTTTCGAAATCCTGGGTCGCCGTGCCCGCTTGCGACAGCATCACCTTCGTGAACTTCTTTTGTCGCTCCGCGGAAGAGACGACCGAGCTGAACCAATCGGCGCCCAGTTTGAAATTGCGGCTCCCTTCGGCACCGGCAAGTGTTGCGATACGGCGAGCATTGTACATTTGCACAATCTGCGGAGGATAACCGACACCTGCATCGACCGGCGGGAATTGATATCCCACCGGTGTGTAGGCGCCTTTAAGAAACTGGCAGTTTGCCGGGATTGTCTGGTTCCCTGCAGGAACCTCCAGCACGATCATGTCCGACGGGCGCGTCACCCGCTCGTAAGGCTCAGCAGTCACAACGATTGCAAAACTCCGCACGGCAGATTTCGTATTCAACTCGAACCGATTCCCTTTCGCTTCCAATGCACCCAATTTGAATGTCTTTCCCGCTGGCGTAATGGCCCACACCAAGAAGGTTTCAAACTGGGCACCGAAGCTGCGGGGTGCATCCAATCCGTTGATTTGCGCTTCGAGCGTGACCTCCACATCTCCCATTTTCAATTTAGCCTGGCCGCTCGCGTTCGGCGCTAGCTCCGCCCCTTTGAGTGTCGTTGTAACAGACCCACTAGCTGGCGGATTGATGACGCTCACAGTCTTTGTCACAAGCTGAGGCTGAAATTTAAGGCTTCGCGCTTCGGTCGCGCTCCCAGACTTTTGCGCATGCAAAACCCACGCGCTTAAACAAAACAAACCCAGCAGGAAACTGCATGCAATGATGTATTGGACTGAATTCTTCATTTCAGCTCACCACCTGGCGCATCTGTCGTCCACAATTGGGGTTTTATGTCCTAATTTTCGAGCGAATCTATGAAACCAACTGCGCTCGTCTTTCTCTCTTGCCTTGCATCGTATGTTTCAAACCTATTGAAGTCAACGGGTCCAGCAAGCGTAGGTACGGAAAATGAATCTGGCGCAAGGGAATCAAAGTCAGGTCCGGAAAACAGGACACCTCGAAGGGTAAGAGCGAGCGTGCCGCCGTCGTTGTGCATTGTTGTTGTCTCGACGACGTGTCTGTCGGAGTAGGTCGTGACGATCCGGTTCCGGGTCGTCGGGCCATCCGACGAGTAGGTTCATGCGGAATCTTGCGGTTCCCGCCGCATAGTCAAGTTCGAATGAAAATATCTCTGCATCATGAAATCCATTGGGCAAATTGTGATCCAGCTCTTCCAAAGTCACCGCGTTTTCCTCCGCTCAGACTTCAATCGCAGATTGGATAGCCAGTCTACACAAGTGCCGAGGAAAGGGCACCGTTGCTGCGGGTTGGCTAACCGCGCGGCACTTGAGCGACCCGCCTTCGAAGAAGTGAAATTTCCAAAAAATTTGTCCGCACAGCATATGCATACACTAACCGGGCAGGGGTTTTTGGGTGCTTCGGTCGATGGAGAACTCACAGCAGGCTGCCCGACCTATTCTGCCCGCAGCCGGTGCTACTGGGGTGCTATTTGTTTTGCGATTTCGTGCGGGGACGTGCGGAATGCTGCGCGAACCGAGTTCTCACAACCCACATAAACACAGGCGATTTCGCGTTACTCTGCATTGGTGCGGATTGCTGCGCGATGCTTAGGATGGATCAAAAGGCCGCTGCTCTACCACTGAGCTACGCCCCTAAACTCTTTATTTACATCGCGTTATGCCGAATTTTGACTCTGGCCTTTATTGCCGGTGTCAGTTCTGGTGTCAGTTGAATTCAGCAAAGACACCACGCCGTGCAGCTTACTCGGAGCGAGGTGCGCATACCTTAGTGTCATCGCCAAGCCCTTGTGCGCCAACAATTCCGCAATGTCTGCGAGCTTCGCTCCATTCATGCGCAACCTGCTTGCAAACGTGTGCCGCAGGTCGTGCCATTTAAAATCCTTGATGCGCGCCTCCGCGATGGCATCGTCGAACCAATGCCGGCTGTCTACGTGACGTCAGTAGATATGTTTCCTGCTGTTAACGAGGTCTACAGGCGTTACTTCCCGGAGAATCCTCCTGCTCGAATCTTTATCAATGTTCCTGCTTGGTATGGCGGCTTCGACGTCGAGGTGGATTGTATCGCCGCGGTTCTTTAGATCTTCGATCGTCACTTTGATTGCCAATCTCCCGCTGCTCTTGTGGGCAGCGGTGAGACGGCTACAAATACAGAATAGCTTCGCCCTTTCGACTCTCGCCGGCACCGGTCGGCAAGCGATTGGTAAACGGGACAATCAGTCACTGATGAAACGCGTTAGCTCGTCTAAAGGTGAGCGGAATAGCCACGCTCACTCCCTCGCCCTCACTGCTTTGCGGAGCTCGCCGCCGTAGGGTGCGGCTCGCCGAAATAGGGAAAATCCGGGCGCATGAGCCGCATATCGGGCGCCACCCCATCGCCGAGGGCCGTGTTCGTTACCAGCGTGAGAATCACGTCCATCACGTCGTCGCGGAGGCCGCGGCCGTTGAAGGCGGCAAAGCTAAATGAAGCGGGCGTGTCCAATTCATACGGCAGGACCGATGGGCAGAGGCGCGCGAGGAGTTGCGTAGCGTAGGCGGATGGGTCGGCCGCTGAGTGGGCGAGCGCGGTGACTTTTTCCACGAAGTCGCGGATCGGTTTGGAGAACAGCGCCACTTCGTCCGCCGGGACCGCGCGGTTGTAGTTTTCCGATGCGTCGTGCAGCGAAGGATCGGAGAGCAGGATGTGGGTGATCATCGGCAGGCCCCAACGCGATACCTGCATCTCCGGCGCGTGCCCGTAGAGCGATACGGTAGCCCAGGCGTGCACCACACCTCGGCCGATCAGGCTGCTCGGGACCTCGAGGACGATGGCGGTGACATTGTTGCCGCCGAAGAAGTTCTGGCGATTCTGGAACGCTTCCGGGGCAAACCGGTTTTCGGACCACAGAGCTTTTCTGAAGGCACCGAAACCGGCGCCATCGGTGGCGAACAGATCGGGCGCGAGGCCTGCGTACGCCAGGCAGCCCTGATCCGCTTTCACCACGCGTCCCGTATTCCCGGAAATGATGAGTTCGCCCGCGGCACCCTTCAGAGCGTCCGCTCCCGTGGCGCGCCGGACCGCGAAGGTCTGAACGTGCCGGTGCTCGCCGCCATCGGCGTGGGCGGGCGGGCCGAACTGGACCTTGAAGGTGACATCTTCGCGAAGATCGCGATCCGTGTCGAAGCGAAAGGCGTAGAGACCTTCGTCGCGGAAGGTGTCTGGCGCGAACGAAATCGTCACTGGCTCCGTTGGAAGCACGTCAAAGTGCTGCTGGCCATTCGGCGATGTCGTACCGCCGCACTCGGCGGTCATGTCGATGAGTGCACCCGTTGCGGACATCGTGCCTCCATCTCGTATAACAGCTGCCGTGATCGTCATTGCCCGAAGTGTCAGATCGCTGCTCGGGAACGCTGGATCGCTGCGCGTCGACGTGAGCTTCTCCCGACCCGCTACCTGCACGTGGTCTTCACACTGCCCATCGGTTAGCTCCACTGGTTCTGCAGAACAAGAAAGTCCTCTACGGTCTCCTGTTCCGAATCTGGAAGAAAGACAAAGGGTCTGTCACGATGAGAATGGCCGACAATCCATTTCTCAACATACATCAAAATGGAAATCTAGTCTTTTGTGCTCCAGCGAATAACCCGCAAAGTCATGATACAAGGCCGATATTCAAGTAACCGGATTTGTACCGGGACCCATTTCTCCGATTACGCTAACGTTTGGACGTAGCCGCCATTCGCCCAAGATCAGCGGGTGGGGGTTGGAACGCAACATCACTTGGAATGGAGAGTTCGATCTCGGTGCCCGCATTTGGGTTAGTGGAGATTTTGAGCAGCCCGCCGATTCTCGCGGCACGCTCGCGCATCCCGGTGAGGCCCCAGTGTCCCTTGCGCCCCGTGTCGAGCACTTGTAGATCGATTCCGCATCCGTTGTCACGAACCCATATGGTCAGGTTTCTCTCGGCGCATTCAAGTTCAAGATCGATACGCTTCGCTCTGGAATGACAAAGGGCGTTGACCAGAGCCTCTCTACCGATGCTATAAATCTCTTGCTGAATTGTCGACCGCAGCGGTTGCTGTTGGCCGACTACAGTGGCGCGAAAGTCCACACCGGGCTGGGCCCAAAATTCCCGAGGAACCGCGGAGAGCGCCCCAATCAGGTCCAATGGACCAGAGCCCGACGAACGGAGACACTGAATAGCATTCCGGCCTTCCTCTATCCCCTGTTGCATTAACTGAAGAATTCGATCGAACTTGGGTTTGACCTGCGAATCGGCAGGCAGGCTCTCGACCGCCGCTCCAAGCTGCAACGATGTGCCTATGCACGTTTGTAGAAGAGTGTCATGGAGTTCCCGGGCAATTCGCGTGCGCTCCTCCAGACGCACATTTTCTTGCCGCACCCGTTCTTCTTCCTGTTTGCGCGATTCAATTTCCGTCGCGGTCACGTACCATCGCGTGACTCGGCCTTCCTCCACCAACGGGTTATACCGCACCAGGAACCAGCGATATCTGCTGTCCCTACCTTGAATACGTTTCTCATTTTCGAACGGTACGGCGCGTGCGAGCCCCTCCCGGCGCTCCTGGCGCAGCCTTTCCACTTCCTCCGGGTGGAAAACACGACGGCGATAGTCCGCTTTCCTCACATCTTCTAGAGTGAGACCCGTATAGTCCAAGACCGCTTTATTCACATGCAGCACGGACGCATCGGTGCCTAACACATGGATGAGGGTCGGGATGGCATTGATAAGTAGGCTCAAATTGCGCTCGTTCGACCGCAATTCCTCCTCAGCGCGCTTCCGGTCCTCTATGTCGGTCATGAGGCCATACCAGGCGGTGATTCTGCCATCTGTACCTCGGACGGGAAGGGTTCGAGCCTGGAACCATCGATAGACGCCATCGGCCCGGCGAACACGGAGTTCATCCTCCAGGGGAGTTCCGGTTGTCATCGAATTTGAGAAGGCAACTGTTAGGCGAGACAAGTCATCTCGGTGAACAATATCGCTGGTCTTCCAAGCTCTTATTTCCTCGACCGTCTTACCGAAGTATTTCAGGTATGGCCGATTGACAAGTTCAACTACACCTGCCGGGCTCAAGGTAAACACGAACCCAGGAATGCTGTCGATAATCTGGCGGAGATTGATTTCGCTCGCCCGCAAAGCCTCCTCAGCGCGTTTTCGGTCATCGATGTCACTGATCAGGTGGAACCAACGGAGGATGCGCCCGTCGCTATCAAGCAAGGGCAAGCCAAGGACGTTGAACCAGCGGTAGACGCCATCCGCGCGGCGGTGGCGGCTCTCGACGTTATATGCACGACCCGTTTCGAATCCCTTCCGCTGCGCGGCAATCGTGTGCTGAAGGTCATCCGAATGAACGATGTCGGAAGTTTTCCAACCGTTTAACTCCTCCAACGTCTTGCCGAAGTATTCGAGGGTTGGTCGATTCACGGTTTCGACTTCGCCTGAGGGTTTCGTAACCACGACATGGGCTGGAATGCTTTCGATGAGCAATTGAAGCTCGTTTCCCATTGGGGTCCTCCTGGCGCGTTGCGGTTGGGAGGGATTTTTTATAGCACAATTTCCGGGCTAGCTCCTGGTTTGATTGCATAACAATGTCGGCTCCTCGACCCGAGTACACTGTGGTTATTCGACGACCGCAGGCTCGGGAGAAAGGAGCCGAGAATCGGGATCTACGACAACTGCTGTGGCATCGGCATCGGCTGGTGCAGATGCGCACGCGGATCATGAATCAATTGCACGCGCTGGCGTTGAACGAGGGTTATCGCTGGAAGAAAAAACTATTCAGCGAACAAGGACGAGCACTGTTAGAGAAACTGCCGCTAGCTCCTTGGGCCAGTCGACGCCGGCAAGAGCTGTTGGAGTTGCTGGACCGCCTGAATCCGACGATTGAGGAACTAACCGCAGCGGCCGAGCGGGAAGCCAGGAAGCGCCCCGAAGTGTTGCGACTGATGACGCATCCTGGCGTGGGGCCGCTCACGGCTCTGGCCTATGTGTTGATCATCGGGACTCCGACGCGTTTTCAACGCGGCAAGCAAATCGGCACGTACGTAGGGATGATTCCGTGTGAGGACTCCAGCGCTGGAAAACAACGATTGGGGCACATCAGTAAGCAAGGCAATTCCTTGTTGCGCTTCTTATTGGTGGAGGCGGCTCAAGCAGCTTCGCGTATCCATCCTGCCTGGAGACGTCGTTACGTTCACCTAGCGATGCGTCGGCACAAAAGCATTGCCAAGGTCGCAATGGGAAGACGCATGGCGGTTCGTTTGTATTGGATGTGGCGGAAGGGCTGTGACTATTCGCCATCGTTAGAGTTCGGTTCGTACGCGGGACAGCTTGGTACGCGACATGGTGTGAAGTAGAACACCGTCGATTTGATTGGGCATCCCGCTCCCTGAAAAGGGAGTTTGAACAAGTAATCATGGTCGAAGTACGGATCGAAGAGATGTTTGGGTCGGACTGAAGCCGACCGAAAGATTACGCGCGAGCCGTGGTCGTCAATGCAGAGTTTAACGGAACAACTAAGACCACTCTTCGGAGTGAACGGAGTTGTGTGCCCGAAAAAAGAAAAGAAAGAACAAAAGAATCAAAAAAGGTCTTGACACGAGCCGGCATTGTTAGAGAGCCCTGCCAAACAGCCTTGATCCACAGGTTGTAACCCTCATTCACGTTACTCACGGGATTCATGCGGTCCCACGTCATTCTCCTTCAGGCAACGAAAACAACGCTGCGGTATAATCGTCGCTCCTGCCTCTACCCGCAAAATCTAAAGCGGGAGTCTGCCATGACCGAAGAGCGAAAATACGCAATTCTTTTTGCAGCAACACTGCTGTGCGCCCGAAAGCTAGCCGAGTTGGATTCAGACAAACCATCCCCGGCAAAGGTTTATGCCATAAACACGGCAATCGAGAAAGCGGCGTTTATTTTGGACAGGATCGACGAGAAATGGCCTACGCGGTGACCTTTGCAAGAAGACGGGGCGGGCTACCGAAGCGAACTCCGTCTGCCAAGCGTGGAGGGATTGCAAGCGACGCTGAATTATCCGAGGAGAAATCCGACTGCATCCGTGAGTAGATGGGCGATCATATTTGCGGCCAGATCTCGTCGCCACAAGTACAGGCCGGTTAGAACAATGCCTCCGAACCCTGCGATCATGAGGTGTGCCCAACCCCAATAACCAAGGTGTGCGAAGGTGAAGGCTGCCAGCGAGATTGCCGCTGCGCCCCATCGGGATCGGACGATCTCCGTCAGTCGTTCTATCATGAAACCGCGAAAATAAATCTCTTCGAAGACGGCCGCACGCAGGATGATCAAGACGCGAAACCAGAACGGCAATGCTTTTATTTCTGCTGTCCCGGGTTCGTTAGGTGAGAGCCCCAGCGCCGGGAACAGAACCATGTAGATGAAAGCCATGCCTCCGACCATCAGAAGGGCACCTAGAGCCCCGACTAACACCGTCTTCCAATTTGGTGTCTCGAGGCCGATTGAGGACATTGGGCGACGCTCCACCAGCAGGACGTAGGCAAGCAGGACGACTGTGAGGGCCCAGAACACGAGTTCGTGGCCTTCTTCCGCGGCCAGGCTCTCTCCCGGAACCAACCAGCCAGGAAGCGGCAGGGCAAGTACCACCATCAGCGTAATCGCGCCCAGTGGTCCTCCCGGAGATAGCCAACCACGCCGACGATCAGAGATTGTGCCCGCCGTTTGAGGTGTTAACTCTTTGCGAACCACGATTGCTCCTTTAGGAGATCTCCTGCGGGGGAGATTGGATTGACTGTAACGACCGTATCATGTAACGATCGTATCATGTCAAGCCGAAAAAGCGACTTGCTGGATGCCGCGCTTCGGTACTTAGTTGAGCACGGCATCGCGAACGCATCGCTGCGCCCCATCGCGGCCGCACTTGGAACCAGCCCTCGAATCCTAATGTTTCATTTCAGATCGAAGGAAGGATTGCTCCAGGCCGTCTTTGCGGAGCTTCATTCTCGCTTACAGGCCTCCCTGCGAGCGATGGCTTCCCTTGATTCCGATCCTGCCCTCGGCCCCCCGTTGAGACGCTTTTGGCAATGGGCTACGAGTAAGGACAATTTCCCGTATTTTCGTTTGTTGTACGAAGCCCAGATTGTTGCTCTTCAGAACCCGCAAGAATACGGGCGCTATCTAAGGAAAACCTCCAGTGACTGGCGCGAAACCGCCCTTGACCTGATGTCCCCATCGCTGAAAAGCACGGCGATGGCTTCGCTTTGTATTGCCGTCTTTGATGGGCTGATGCTCGAGCTGATGAGCTGCAAAGACATGAAGCGCGTGACAGAGGCCTTGGACCTCTTCATTTCAATCGTCACCACAGCCTCGCCGTCACGCGAATCGCACCTCCCGACTCGCAAACGAGGCCAACCAGTACAGAAGATTTAGGGAGGCATTTGATTGGCGACCGCATCGCAAAAAGGGCCCGTAAGAGTTCACGTCAGTTGTTGCTAACAGGCCGAGGAGCCATTGGTTCGTGTTCCGGGCGCGTTGTCGGCCACTCGGAAGCGACTCTCAAAGTCACAAAACAAGCGGTTGGTACTGGTAAACGCCGAAGTGCGTACTAGCCACCACTTTTACGGTTTGCCGACGCAATCGGGCCTGTTGACACAGTTCTTAAAGGCAAGAGGTTTCTCAGCGCGAGTTTGACTGGTTACGATTCCGGCGCACCCATGAATGACCACGGCGCGGCGATCACGCATTCCCACGAGGTTGCGTTCTACGCGGATGACAGTTCTGTAGTGGATGGGTATGCTCGCTTTATCGAATCCTCTCTTAAAAGTAAGCATGCGGTCATCGTTGTCGTGCCCGAGTCACACCGAGCCAGCCTTATTCCGAGATTGGAAGCAGATGGCGTGAACGTGGCTGCGGCCATCGAACAGGGGCGTTATATTCCGTTGGACGCTGCCGATACTCTGTCGAGATTGACGGTCAACGATATACCCGATCCCGCTCGCTGTACGAAATTGGCAGGTGATCTCATTATGGGAGCAGCCAAAGGCGTAAGGGGAGAAAATGGTCGAGTTGTAGTTTGCGGAGAAATTGCCCCCACCTTGTTGTCAAAAGGTAATGAGGAGGGAGTGATTAAGCTCGAACGCCTGTGGGACGAGATCACGAGAGGCTATGGGGTACATACTCTGTGTGGCTATCTGTCGAGTGCGTTTCCACATCACGAAGCCGACCCAGTCTTCCAAAGAATCTGCGCAGAACACTCAGCCGTTCATGGACGGAACTAGGACGCTAACCGACTGCCCGTTCAGAAAATTTCTCCGAGCCGAACGGAACGCGAACATGGATGGTGGTTCCACCCATCGGCTTCGACTGAATCGCAATCGTTCCGTTCACTAGTCGAACTCGCTCCTGCATGCTCGCGAGGCCAAGACCTCGACCTTGCATTACCGTTTCCCAGTCGAACCCTCTTCCTAAATCACTGATGACGAGATGAATCTCGCCTGAGTCCTCCCGCAGTTGCACTTCAATCCGCTTCACTCCGCTGTGCTTGGCTGCATTGTGCAGAGCCTCCTGTAGGACTCGAAAAAGGCAAAGCCCGACTTCCGGTGCGACAGAGGTTTGCACTTCGGTGCTCTTAAACTCGATCTGAATTCCCTGCCGCTCACCGAATTCTTTGCACCAGCTTTTCATACCCCCAACGGCACCGAGATATTCCAGTTTTGAGGAGTGCAACTCGTGGGACAAGGCTTGCACGTCGTCTGAGATTTCTGTCGTCTGTTTCCGTAGTTCTTGCACGCGGCTCCGAACCTCAGACGGATTGTCTTGGAGTTGTTCGAGTTCGACTGCCAACATTGCGAGTCGTTGGTTGATGTCGTCGTGAAGCTCTCTGCCTATCCGGTTACGTTCCTTCTCTTGTGCATCAAGCAACTTGCGGCTCACATCTGCAAGCGCAGCTTCAGCCAGTTTGCGCTCGGTGATGTCGGCGAACGCGACCACGGCTCCGACAATCTCCTTCCCTCTACGCTGGGGATACGACCAATACTCAGCCGGGAAACTCGTTCCGTTCGCTCTCCAAAACACCTCGTCCTCCGCGTGGACTCCTTCCCCAGTTCGTGTTACCCAGTGAACTCTGCACTCCTCTACGGGTAACGATGTCCCGTCTGCACGAGTGTGATGGATCAGATTGTGCATACTCTTGCCGAGAACTTCGTCAAGGCGCTCGTATCCCAAAGCGCGGAGACAGGCAGGGTTGCAGAACGTGCATCGGTGTTGGAGATCAATCCCATAAATGGCTTCGGCGGTCGAATCGAGAAGCAGTCGGAGTTTGTCCTCGCTCTCGCAGAGTTCTTCAACTGCCGCCCTGCGTTCCCGGACAACGGCGGCGAGACAAAGCAATGGAGCCGAAATGATTATCCACCCCATCTGTAGAACAGTGACGCGATAGATAGAAACGGAACGCAAGAAGGGGCCTTGTCCGAGATAGGCACACCAACCGGAAACGCAGACGAAGAGAGTAATGGAAAGGCTTGCCCCAGCGGGGCCAAATCGGACTGCCGCCCAGATGAGGAACGGTATCGGAATGAGATAAACGAAGGGTAGCGCGTCACCAACCGAATGCACGTTTCCATACACCAGAAAAGTGAGCATAGTAAGCAACATTGTTAGAAGTATACCCTCGCCGACTTCGCGCCACGATAGACTGCGAATGCAATCACGGACCCGAGTGACGCAGACGAGAATCACCGGAACAAAGGCAATCAAAGACGCGCTGTTGTTGGCCCAACAACTAGTCCATACAGCGAGGAAACCGTCTGAGGAATTGTGGGCAAGCAGGGCGGCTCTCGACGAAGCCTTTACGACTGGATAGATAGCCACCAGATTAGCCAACCCGGGAACAGCGACTGATACCCCAAGAAATATCAGAACATCCTTTAGAGCCGCAAAATAGAGAATCGCGGGGCGAAATCTCTGGAGGATTACCGCGCATGCGATGGCTTGAACTGAGTTGAAGGCGATTTGATATGCAAGCCAAGAGAGTCCCAGATGATAATGACTCAGAGCCGCTATATGAGCCGGAATGACGGAAAGCAAGTACACCCACCAGTGACGCTTTGGAGTCAGCACTAGCGTTGCGACGAGCAATGCGTTTGATGGCCACAGGAGAGACAGGCCTGATGTGGAAAACCGTAGCTTCATGCTGACCACAACAAGGACGTAGTAGAGAAGCGAAAGGGAAAAGCACCTCGCAAACAAAGCTAGCAACGAATAGCTGACACCTTTTCGCACTAGACGCGAACGCTTTTCTAATTCGGCAAATCTGCGGAGAGTTGAATGCTGAGCGATATCGCCCATGAGTCCCTTCTCCAAATTGTGCTATTGAGACTCCTGCTGAATGCTGCTTTCGTCGGGGAAATTTCGTAGCTATATTGCGCTATAAACATCAATTTATCAAACGGCTGCAAGCGGAGGCGATAAGGGTGAGTCATAACGAGCAGGTCAGGATTTTCCTCTGAGACCTGCCACGTGGAGGCATGATCCATCCTCAAGGATTTGCAGATAACATGTAGGGCGTTCTCAATTTTGGAATCGACGTCGCCGGAACAAAGTTAACGCACTGAGCGCAGACATCCGCAAGAAGCATCTCGAACCGCAGCCGCGCTTCTGCCTCGGCTTGCAATGCGGATTGTGATGGCGCACTCACCAATACACCTCGAAGCAGTGGGCTGCGTCAGACTCGTTATTTAGCACACAGCGGAGGTTCTTGTGTGAAGCCATTATAGTCACAATACTTTGCTAGTCCAGTCGGGAGTGACAGGGCTTACTTGGAACGCAACTGCATAGCGTTGCTCAGCAATTTTGGAAAGGGAACCAATCGACAAACCTTCGGAATTGTTGGCTGGGTCAGGTGTCTTAGCTCCGCGCTGTGATTGCAAACCGCGTGATGGCATCGCCGTAATTGTCATGCCGGAACCAACTGCTGAGCAGTGCCGATAGTCACCCGGCTCAGGGCGCCGCCAATTCGGCGTTTTCTCAGGGCAGTAAAGGTCTTGCCAGCATGCCCGCAAATTGTTGAGCAGCAAATGACGGGATTAACCGTGCGGGGTGGTCAGCCGGGCTAAAGGTTCTGAGGCAGGGTAGGGCATGTGAGACTCTTGCGAAAAAAGATCGCGCCACTACGGGGCATCCATTGTCAGTCAGTGCTCTAGCCCGTCTGAGACTGCGGCAAGTTCCGTTCCGAGACTGGGCACTGCATCCACGACAGTCCCGTCCGCGAAAATGGGCGAAGTAGTACCCCATTGCGCTCGCTTCCCGTAGAGCACAGCCAAGTCCCAAAGTATGCCTTTGCTCTGGCAGCAGCGAGGCTGCGAGGGAAGCTGATGGCGCAACTCTCCCGCAACAAGATGGTCGTGATCCCAATACTGAATAACCCGTGTGTCCGAAATGCGGGATTGAACCATCCCGCTGGGTCGCGACCAATCTGTCGGCAGGATCGGCTCCCACACCACAAAGACACGGATCGGCAGCGAATACGTTTGGTTCAGCAATTTTTCGATTGCGGACGCCCCCCGCAAGCAGGCCGGTCAGGTCGGAGACAGCAGCAGCACCAACCGAGCTTTGTCGCCCGCGCCGTTGAAATCATGCTTAAACTGGTCGAGGTTACTCTGTGTCAGTGCTGTGAGTGGCGGTTGACCGTGTGGCGTTCCCTTCGATAGCCAGAGATACCAGACGATCAGGAACGGAGCAACGATCCCGACCAGCCAAAACGCGTATTTGCCACTTCGCGTCGGCATGTCTCTACCCGGCAATCAGGCTGGCTATCAGTTGTGGGAAAAGGATCACAAGAAGCACGATTGCAGCAGCGCCCCAGAACAGGGCGATGCTCAGCGGGCTTCGCTTTTGGCATTGATTGCGCCTAACGTACAACTGAACGAAACCGACGCCGAGCAGGAGGGCTGCACTGCCGAGCAGCCAAGGACGAAATGCCTGCAACCGTGCGCTCGCTCCTGCCAGCCCCAGTGCTCCCAGAAACGTGAAGGGCAAACAGCAAGACAGGGTCGATAGCACAGCGATCACCGCTGCCACAGGCGTTGCTCGTTCCGCCACTCGCACAGGAATCTCACTCCCTCCGCTTCGCATCTGAAATCGCGATTCGCAGCGATTCTTCTGACGGAATGCCTCTCCGGTTTTCATACAGGCGACACGATAAGCTGGGTGCGCTCGTCCGATGTCGTTCGACATCGGGTGCGCGACTTACAAGTGGAACTTAAGCCGCCCGACGTAACTCCCAGTAATTTTCAAACTCGCCATTGAGATGGCAGCAGCGTAGAGCCAGGATCGCGTTCGCTCCTCGAACGGTCCAGAACATTCCTGACCTCTTGAGACGGAAAGCGACCACCGTCTTGCATCCGGCTTCAATGACGCCCGAACCAACAAATAGGTGTTGGCGGCGAAACTTAGGGTATCGCATGCGCTCTGCATTCCGTTCAAAATAATCTGCCTCGGTGCGAATCTTCTCCATTACTTCGGGGTTATCGGAGTCGATCGAACGGAGTGCACCAACCAGCTTTTCGATTTTCCCCCGATCCAGCAGGCGCTTTTGGTGGATCTTCATCCAGGCTTTTTGTTTCCCTTCGTTATTCGGGTACAGCTTGCGCGCGACCTCCCAAAGATGCTGGCGGGCGTGGTAGAGATCGACAATCTGCATGGCGTCGGAAAAATGCAGGGCAACAAGATTCCAAATCCATTCGGCGCCGTCGCCGATAACGACCTTCTTGAGTGCGCGACTCCAGCCGCGTCCCCAGGCTTCCCCATAGATTCGACGGCCAAACTCTTCCGCACTCTCGATGGCTCCGGCGTACGTGGTGGAATCGGGATCGCGGATTGGATAGCCTTCCTTATCCCACGTCGTCTGGGTGAACACGCATCCCAGTTTGACTTCCCGAGTATGGGCTGGCTGACCTTCCGTCTTGCCCTGCCGACCGACCGTCTCTTTCTTCACCACCGGAACTCCCGTCCCATCCATCTGCACGTACAGCACGGGAATCGGCTCGCCGGCAACCACGGGTAGTTCCAACTGCAGGGCTTTGTGAATCTCGGTTTGTTCGCGCTGAGCGATGTCGCCTCCGATGGCCTCTGCGGTACGCTCTACTGATTTAGTGGTCACTTCCAGGCCGGCCAGAACCTTCATCTGTTCGCGGCCGTGATCGAACGGTGCCTCCTGGCCCACTATCGCCTGCATGCGGCGTACGCCGGGAGAGAATTCCGTATTCTCGACATCCAATTCGACATCCACCGGAAATTGGCCGACGCCGCAGTGTGCGCATAAATAATAGGGACGTAAAACTTCCACCGGACCCACGACGGTCAGCACGGGCTTGCTGCGTTGCTCGCGGTAGTGGGCTTGTTGGCCGCAAGGGCAAGCCAGCCTGCGCCCTTCCTCGCCCGGAGCTGGGAATTGGAGCAGTTGGCTCAACGCAGTGGCGCCCGCCCGGTGTAAAGCCGAGCGCATGGCCATCTCGGTCGCTTCCAGATCGAGGCGCCCCGTGTTGCGCCGCTCCTGGAACACCACCCGCAAGAACTGTTCTATTTCGCGCGTGATTTCTTGCCGGATCGCTTCGACCGTTTTTTTTTCCGCTCCGTTTCTGCCTTCTCATCGAGAGGCCGCAAACGGCAGATCTCCGCGTTGGTTCCGAGAAACTCACGAGTGAGCTGCTGGAATTTCCGGAATTCCTCCACTTCTCGCTCGGCTTTCTGGATCGCCGCAGGGGTGGGCAACGCTTCCGAGATGGTCTTGCCATCGACCTTATAGGTGAGCCGGAAATTGGGCCCGTGACCCGGCTGACCGGGTTGATGGCAGTGACACTCTGGCTTACCGCATCGACCCGAGGTACCCGTAATACTGCCGGGGCGAAGGTCCCCGAGCTCTGCGATGCGCTGAGCAAGAAATTCACGTCGCTGTTCTAGATCAGAAAGGGAATCGGGCATGTGGTGGCCCTCCTATCCCGAGCGTATACTATACGCAAGGAAATGGCCACCCGAAAACGATATTAGCCCCTTCTCCCTTTAAAGTCGCCCGCCCTTCGACATCCTCCCCGTTGACACGAACGGTGGGAGAGCCGGGGAATATCAGAGCCTTCGCTTCAGCTTCCGTGGTCACGGGTATCCGCTGAATTCCAATTTTCACAGCTTCGGATGCCAAGACCGCTTGCAGCCTCTCGCAGGTAGGCTGGTAGTTCGGGCTGCCAGGGACGTATAGAATCTCGATCTTCATTGACTCACTCCCGCCGCCTCTTCGAGCACCCGGCAAGCGTGGGCTGCGTGCCACCGCCGATGGCTCAGTTCGCGGCTGCACTTTCGCAAGTGCATTTCTAGCTCCGACTCCAGACGCCGTAGCTCTTGTAGCTTCGCTCGCACTTCGGTCAGTTTTGCCTTCAGCAACCCTTTTACCGATTCGCAGGCGTCTACCTTCCGCTCTCGAAGCTGGAACAATTCCCCGAACTCGCGCAATGAGAAGCCGAGTCCATGCATTTGCTGGATGAAGTGAAGCTGTTCGATGATGCCCCGCCGTACAGTCGGAACCGACCTCTGCTTCGAACCGCCTTGGGCAAGAGCTTGCGCCTCTCGTAGAATCGGATCGCGTTTTACGGTTAATGAAGTGCGTTTCGCGATCGCGCCGATCTGCATCGCGGGGTTCTCAGTTTGGTGGTTGGTTGCCATGACAAAATCATACAATCTGGAGTGCAGTCCAGAGTCAAGAGCTAAATCAGTAGCATGATCTCGGTACCGCAAATATCCGCAACTGACGCCTTTCGGCGAATCCACCGTGTGCAGACCGTCACAATCGTTTGCATGAGCGTAGAAGCGGCGGTGTCCCTCTTCGCTGCATGGCGGGCACGTAGTCCCGCTCTGCTTGCCTTCGGCGGTGACAGCACCATCGAACTCTTCTCGGCGGTAGTAGTGCTATGGAGATTTCGTGCAACGGCTGCACACGGAGACGTGGAAAAGCGGGCTGCCCGTGTCGCTGGAGCTTTGTTGTTCGCGCTCGCTGCCTATGTAGCGATCACTTCGGTCGTGAGTCTGCTGGGCTATAGCGAACCCAAGCCCACAATTCTAGGGATAGCCATTTTGGTCGCAGCCACCGCAGTCATGCCGTGGCTTGCGAAAGAAAAGCGGCTGCTGTCAGGAGCTACAGGCAGTGCCGCGTTGAGGGCGGACGCCTGCTCAGTCGGCGATATGTGCTTACCTCTCGCTCATCGCCTTGGTGGGACTGGCGACCGACGCCATCTGGCAGATAAGGTGGGCTGATCCCGTCGCGGCTTTAGCCATTATTCCCCTCATCGTTTGGGAAGGTCGGGAAGCCATGCGCGGGAAGGCTTGCGGCTGTTGCTAGTTTCGCCCGCGTCCACCCAATCTGTCATAATCTTCCGGCTGACGAGGTATGACTCTATGAGTAATCAAGAGCGCAAAGCGATTTTCATCACGGGCAGTTCCTCAGGCTTGGGTCGAGCTACCGCCAAATTGTTCGCGGCGAAGGAGTGGAAGGTCATCGCGTCCATGCGAAATCCCGATAAGGAAAAGGAACTGACGAAGACCTCTGGCGTGACATTGATGGCGCCGGACATTACTGAGCCTCAGCAAATCGAGCGCGTTGCGCAAGAAGTTGTGGGATCAGGCGGGGTCGATGTGATTTTTAGTAATGCCGGGCATGGTCTACCATGGCCAAGCCGCAAGCTGTCTTGACTGCGCGCGCTTAGAGACCGCATCTTTGCCCGAAGCGCGGACAAGCTGCCGGCGCCTCAATAGTCGACAACCTATCGTGGATTTTTTCCTAAAGGATTACACTAAAATTCTGGAGGTTCTCATGAGCAAGAACGAAATCTCTGCGGCTGTAGCAGGAACGATCAGGCTTGGCGACGAACTCTCGGTCCACCGCCTGGGCTTCGGTGCGATGCGTCTGACGGGAGAAGGTATTTGGGGTCCACCCAAAGATCGCAAAGCGGCTCTCGCCGTTCTACGTCGCACGATGGAGCTGGGCGTCAACTTTATCGATACTGCGGATTCTTACGGCCCAAACGTAAGCGAGGAGCTGATTGCCGAAGCGTTGTATCCCTACTCCGCCGGCATGGTGATTGCCACGAAAGGCGGCTGGAACCGGCCCGGCCCGAACCAATGGACGCATGACGCGACGCCCTCACATCTTCGCAGCGCCGTCGAAGGCAGCTTGAAACGTCTGCGGCTCGAAAGGATCGACGTCTATCAACTGCATATTCCCGATCCCGTTGTGTCGTTCGATGATTCAGTCGGCACATTGGCCCAAATGAAAGACGAAGGAAAGATTCGCCTGGTAGCTTTGTCCAATGTCACGCAAGAGCATATCGAGCGGGCGCGCCGAATCGTCCCGATCGTATCGGTGCAGAACCGCTACAGCTTCGCCGACCGCGAGTGGGACTATGTGGTGACTTATTGTGAACGCAGCGGAATTGCCTTTATTCCATGGTTCCCGCTTGGCGCAGGCAGAGTTGCCAGCGATATCCTCCAGCAGATTGCGCGCGCACGAAATGCAACGCCGATGCAGGTGGCGCTTGCGTGGTTGCTGAAGCGATCCCCGGTAATGTTGCCGATCCCCGGTACATCCTCTACCGAACATCTCCAGGAAAACATTGCGGCGGCAAGCTTGCACTTAACCGACGAAGAATTCAGCTCCCTTTCGCGTGTTCCCCAGCTGGTAGCAAAGCGCTGAGAACAGCGCGATCCCAGTAAATGACGAATCACAACGCGGCTCCATCGATATACTTGACGCAAAGCGCGGGACAGAAGATCATTTCGATGCCTTGCGCACCTGTCCGGGGTTCCCATGCGTCTATCATCTCGTCCTGTTGAAAATTTCGCGCGCCGCTTCCGGGAGCTGCAGTGACTCGTTACAAAATCGCCGTAATTGAAGGGGACGGCATCGGACGTGAGGTGGTGCCCGAAGGTCTTCGCGTTCTGGAAACCGCCGGGCGCCACTTCAGCATCACTTTTTCATGGCATCATTTTGACTGGAGTTGCGAGACGTATCTGAAAACCGGGAAGATGATGCCCGCCGATGGTCTCGAACAGTTGCGCGCGTTCGACGCGATCTATTTGGGCGCGGTCGGGTATCCCGGTGTCCCGGACCATATTTCGTTGTGGGGACTGCTGATTCCCATCCGGCGCGCATTCCAGCAATACGTCAACTTGCGCCCGGTTCGCTTGCTGCAAGGCATCGAGTCTCCGGTGAAAGGGTTTCCACCCGGCCAAATCGACTTCTGCATCGTCCGCGAAAATAATGAGGGCGAATATTCCGAAGTGGGTGGCCGCATGAACTACAACACGGATCAGGAAATGGCGCTGCAGGAAACCGTGTTTACGCGACGCGGGTGCGATCGCATCATGCGCTACGCGTTCGAGCTGTCACGAACGCGAAAACGCCATGTCACGTCAGCCACCAAATCGAACGGAATTATTCACACAATGCCGTTCTGGGATGAACGCTTTTCCGCAATGGCTCTAAATTTTCCCGACATCCGCACCGACCAATACCACATTGATATTCTGACCGCCCACTTTGTTCGCCATCCAGACTGGTTTGATGTGGTCGTCGGCTCGAATCTATTTGGAGACATCTTGTCCGACCTCGGCGCCGCGGTTGTTGGCTCCATCGGCCTGGCGCCTTCGGCGAACCTCAATCCCAAACGAGAATTTCCCTCCATGTTCGAGCCGGTGCACGGTTCCGCGCCGGACATTGCTAGAAAAGGAATCGCCAATCCCATCGCGCAAATCTGGTCGGGTGCGATGATGTTGCAGCACCTGGGTGAACCAAAGGCTGCGCGCGCCGTCGAAGAAGCGTTTACAGCGGTGCTGGCGAAGTCCGACGCCTTGACCCCGGATCTCGGAGGCACGGCGAGCACTCGCGACGTCGGTGACGCGGTCGCGCAAGAAATATCGGTGGCTGCAAAACCGTAATGGCCTGGTCTCCCGCGTTGGCCATTGAACACAGTGCCCGACGCCGGATCGCTATTCGCATACTTCCCTTTCTCTGGTTCCTCTACGTAGTTGCCTTCCTGGATCGCGTCAATGTTGCTTACGCTGCTCTGGAAATGTCTCACGACTTGAGATTCAGCGACCGTGTGTTTGGTCTCGGAGCCGGAATTTTCTTCGTTGGCTACGTCCTGCTGGAAATTCCCGGAGCGCTGATCGTCGAGCGGTGGAGCGCGCGACTGTGGATTACGCGCATCATGATTACTTGGGGAATCATCACCGTGTTTGTGGGCTTTGTGCACACGGCGCATCAGTTTTACCTGGTGCGATTTCTGCTGGGAGCCGCTGAGGCCGGCTTCTTTCCCGGCGTCATCGTCTATCTGACGCATTGGTTCACGCGCCGCGACCTAGCAAAAGCGGTCGCGTCGTTCATGGCCGCGATCCCACTCGCAAACTTACTGGGCTCCCCGCTCGCGGGCAGGGTTTTGCGGGTTCATTGGTACGGACTGCAAGGCTGGCGCTGGTTATTTATTCTCGAGGGAATTCCAGCTGTGGTTTTCGGCCTCGTCACGTACTTCTATCTCACGGACAGGCCTAGCCAGGCCGCTTGGCTGCCGGAAAAGGAACGCGAGTGGATTACATGCGAATTGGAAGAGGAACGGCAGCACAAGGTCGCGGTGCGCTCGTACACGATCGGGCAGGCGCTGCGGCAGCGAAATGTAATCTTGCTCACATTGGTCTATTTCACGGGCAACACCGGCTTCTACGGCTTCACCATGTGGTTCCCCACGATACTGAAGCGCGCGTCCGGCTTAGCCACCGGCACCGTCACGTTGCTGGTGACAATTCCCTACCTCGTCGCACTGACCGCAACGTTGCTGAACAGCTGGCATTCCGACCGGACGCAAGAGCGCCGCTGGCACGTCGCGGGTCCTCTATTCATCGGCGCAGTCGGCTTGTGGTTGGCCATCGCTTCGGGCTCTCACTTTTGGACGCAGCTGGCATTTTTCAGCATTTTTGCCGCATGCGTTCACGCGTTCCAGCCCTGCTTCTGGGCGCTTCCGACGCTAATGCTCGGTGAGTCTGCAGCCGCGGCCTCCATCGGGTTGATTAATGCACTTGGAAATCTCGGCGGCTTCGTCGGGCCGTCAATCATGGGATACATGGTTGGTTTTACTGGCTCGTTCACGTCCGGATTAATTTGGCTTCTGGCGAATCTTGTGGCGGGCGGAATTTTGGTTCTGCTGCTTCGCGGGATTCGGCTGCAAAAGACCTGAACGTGCGCCGGCATGGAATTCCTTCTCCGACGTTAGAGTGAAATCTCGATCGGCTTGCCCTCAAATGTCACGCTCTGCGTTTTATCTCCCAACTTGACGTTGATCGCCCGTCGCCCCGGCGGAAGCATGCGCGACCCGGATGCCAGTTGTAGATGGAGCTTTCGTGCCGTGTCGTTCCAGGCCATTTGAATGCCCATCCATTCGCCCTTGCGATAATTGAAGGAACTGCCGTCGTCTTCATAAAGCAAGAATGACGTGTCCGCACCGGGATAAACCGATAGGGACAACGCTTCGTCGACTTTCTCGGAAACGTATTGCTTCACCGGACCGAGCGGCAGAAGCGATCCTGCGCGCACATAAATTGGAATCGTTTCCAGGTCCACCGTCCGTTCAATCTGCCGGCCACCATCGACACGTTCGCCCGTCCAGAAGTCGTACCAACCGCCGCGCGGGAGATAGACCTGACGCGTCGCTGCTCCCTTCTTCACCACAGGAGCGACAAGCAAGTTTCTGCCCCACATATACTCGTCGCCGCACGCAACCGCTTTCGGATCGTCGGGAAAATGTAGCCACAAAGCGCGCATGATCGGCATCCCGGTGGTGGCGCACTCTCGAACCGTGCTGTATATATACGGCAGCATGCAATAACGCAATTCCAGATATTTCCGGCAGATCATTTCCACGCGCGCATCGTGCAACTGGCTGGCATCGGGAACGGCCGCGCCCTTGTAATTATTTATTTCTGTTGGTCCGGGATCTCCGGAGTTCCATCCCCAAGGCAATCTCAGTTTCCATGCGCGTCCGTGACAGCGAAACAGCGGGCAAAACGCGCCAAACTGGAACCAACGCAGATAAAGCTCGGCCGTAAATTCCGGCGTGGGAACAAAACCGCCGATGTCCGTGCCCCAATAAGGAATCCCGGTCAGCCCGGTATTCAGCGCAATCGGAACTTGCGTCTTCAAGGTTTCCCACGTGGAAAAAACATCGCCCGACCAGAGAAAGGAAGCATATCGCTGCATGCCGGCGTAGCCATTGCGATGCAGCGCGTAAGGCCGCTCATTCGGCCGGTCGATCTGGGGCCCTTCCCAGTACATCCGGTTCCTGACTAACCGCGACGGGATATCCAGCGGGTCGCCCTCGTCCGGCCACCAGCCGTCCACTCCCAGTGCAAAATCCTCGCGATGCGCATCCCAGTAGCAACTTGCTTCCGTTTCGTCGAACCGCGAGAGCTCGCACGGATCGTGAACGGTGCCCCGAAGTTTGTCCGACAGAATCACCACGTGCATCACAGGATGGAAATGTTCTTTGCGCATCTCAGCGAGGATTTCTTTGGGATCGGGAAACACACGCGAATTCCAGTCAAACGAGCCGTTTTCCGTATTCCACCCCGAGGGACAAAATCCGGTGCTCAAATAGATAAGCGCGTCACACGGCAGTTTTTTCTCACGGAAGGTTTTTGCTATGCCGAGTATCTCGTCGCGGCTGGCCAATGTGCGGTGAGATTGCTGATAGCCGAAACTCCACAGCGGAGGCATCTCAGCATGACCGGTGATTCGCGCGTATTCCGACAAAATCACCGCCGGATCGGGCGAACTGACGAAAAACAGATCGAGAGGAAGCGCTGTGTCGGCACTTGCAGGTTGAAACTTTGCTTCCGGTCCGCTGAAATCGAACGTCCCGAATGGATTGTGAATGAACATCGCCCATCCGGACGTACCGATGATCCACGGAATCCCGACACGCGCGCCGTGAGTGGCAAGCTTATAGCCCCCTTGTCCATTGCGCATTAGGTCCGCAGAGCCGCGGCGATCGAATTGCGGTCCGCCCTCGCCGAGACCAAGTAGCGGCGAATTGCCGCTAAGAAAAGAAAGCGCACCGATGCTATCGTCCCACGCCAGTTGCTGGATAATCGTGTCAGCTTCGTTCATTATGCTGACCTTCACCGGGTGGAAAGAGATCTTAAGCCGGACATTCCCCGCAGCAATCGTTTGCTCAGGTTCCGTACGTACCTTGGTAACCGCAGCGCCCCAGGATTCCTGAGTCAATGACCCGTTGGACGGTATCGACCCAAGTGATCCACCGGTACCAATCGCGAAAAGCGTCAGGCGGAACGTGTGAGAACTGACAGGGCCAATTTGTATCTCAACCGGCCGCCCGCCCGCGCCTTCACTCTCCTCGATTGCATCCAGCTTCGGTCGAACAATTATGGCGGTAGAGGCGGCAGCCAAGCCCTTCAGTACATCTCGGCGGTTCCACCGTGGACTCATCGCTGTTTTCCTTTCAAGCCGCGGTTCGCAATGTGTTCTGGCACAGCAGTCTCCCCGGCGAGAGCCATTTAACGGTCTTGCCCTCGCTTCTCCCGGACCAATTGGCACAACGCTGCCCGGACCGAGGGATTGTACCGGAACGCACAAATGGAGTAAACGTTTTCTGCCCGCTTGTGTATAATCGCCTTTTGCGTTTGTTTTGTCCGATTCGGACCGGGAGGAACCCTGATTGCGGTGGCGCATCGCCATTCTCATCAGTGCCGCGATTGCCATCAGCTATCTGGATCGCCAGACCCTTCCCGTGGCGATCAAAGCAATCAGCCGAGACATTCCGCTCACTAATGAACAGTTCTCCACGCTGCAGTCTGCCTTCCTGTTTGCTTACGCATTCATGTATGCCGGCGGCGGAAAACTTGTGGACCTTCTCGGAACGCGGCTTGGCCTCACCGTGATTATGCTTTTCTGGTCGATTGCCTGCGCGAGCCACGCGCTCGCCACCGGATTCGCCATGCTGGCCGTCAGCCGGTTTCTCCTCGGCATGGGCGAAGGCGGAGGCTTCCCTGCCGCCACCCGAGCCGTCTCCGAGTGGTTTCCCACCCAGGAACGCGCCACGGCGATGGGCATCATCAACGCGGGCACCGCGGTGGGAGCCGTGCTGGCGCCTCCTCTGATCGCGATTATTCTCGGCTTCACGAATTGGCGTTGGATCTTCTTGCTCACCGGTGTAATCGGTCTAGTTTGGGTTGCGTGGTGGAGACGATCGTATTTTGCGCCGCCAGAAAATCCGGATCACCCCGTAGTCGATTCGAGCGCGAAGAGGGCCGCAGCCGCGGACGCTGCGATGCCTTTCCCGTGGACGCACCTTTTTCGCATCCGCGAAACCTGGGGGTTAGTCACCGCCAAGTTTCTGAGCGACGCGGCATGGTTTTTTTACCTCTTCTGGCTCCCTAAATATCTTTACGACGCGCGCGGTTTTGACATTAAATCCGTCGGGCTATTTGCCTGGATGCCCCATGCCGCTGCGGGAGTGGGCTGTCTGCTGGGCGGCGCATTCTCGAGCTATCTGGTGCGCAAGCATTTTTCTGTGGGACTCTCACGCAAAATTGCACTGGGCGCGAGCGCTATGGTCATGCCGTTTGTCATCCTGGTGCCGCATGTTACCGTGACATGGGCCATGGCGATCTTCTGCTTGGCGTATTTCGGGCAACAGTCCTGGTCGACGCTGGTGATGGTGTTGCCGAGTGATCTTTTTCCGCTAACGATTGTCGGATCGGTCGCCGGCCTTGTCGGTTTCGGAGGAGCGATGGGCGGGATGGTCTTCGGGCAACTGGTCGGTTACTTGTTGGATCACGGTTTTGGATATGACACGGTATTTCGCATCGCAGGGACACTGCACATCGTGGCGTTTCTAATTATTCTCGCAGCCGTTCCCGTTGTTTTGCCTTTGAAGCTGAAACCGAAATTGAATTACGGGGTGGCTCAATGAAGATCACCGAAGTCCGCACGCGCGTGTTGCGTTGGCGCGGCGAAACTGTTTCACTGCCTCCCCACTTTTGCACTAATCCGGTGGATCTGCTGGAACTGCCTGAGGCGTCCATGCCGACATTCACATTTCATGGCTGGCTGGTGGTGGAAGTGTTCACGGATGACGGCCACGTGGGCTTGGGCAATGCTGCTCTCGCGCCTCAAGCCACAAAACAGGTCATCGATCTCTACTTAAAACCGCTGTTGATCGGACAAGATCCATGGGATATCGAGCGCCTGTGGCAGCACATGTACCGCAAGACCATGGCGTTTGGTCGCAAGGGCATCGGCATGGCGGCGATCAGCGCGCTGGATATTGCGCTTTGGGATCTGCTGGGCAAATCCGCAAAGCAGCCCGTTTTTCGTTTGCTCGGCGGCCGCACCAAAGCGCGCATTCCCGTTTACGCCTCTCGCCTCTACGCTACCGAACTGGGCGAACTCGGCGCGGAAGCCAATCGCTACAAAGACCAAGGCTACCAGGCCATGAAATTGCGCTTCGGTTGGGGACCCGCCGATGGCGCACGCGGCATGCAACGCAACATCGAACTCGTTCGAACCGTGCGCGAAACCATTGGTGACGAGGTCGACCTCATGGCCGACGCGTACATGGGTTGGACTCTCGATTACACCAAGAGAATGCTGCCGCTGCTCGAGCCTTTTCATCTGCGCTGGCTCGAAGAGCCGGTGATCCCGGACGACATCCACAGTTATGCGGAGCTGAAATCCCACGGGCGTATTCCCATCGCCGGCGGTGAACATGAATTCACGCTGTTCGGGTTTCGTGACCTGCTCGAAGCTCGTGCGCTGGATTACATCCAGTTCGATACGAATCGAGTCGGTGGTATTACGCAAGCACGCAAGATCGCGGCTCTCGCGGAGGCTTACTCTATCCCGGTAATACCTCATGCCGGCCAGATGCACAACTATCACATCGTGATGGCCAGTTTTAATTCTCCGATGGCGGAATATTTCCCGCTCGTTGACGTGGAAGTGGGCAATGAATTGTTCTGGTACATTTTCGACGGTGAACCTCGCGCAAACGGCGGCTACATCAACCTCGATGACACTATGCCGGGCCTTGGATTGACCATCAACGAAGCCGGACTAAACAAATTCGAGGTATTCGAATAATCCTTTACGACCAATCATGCCATGACACGACTCATTCAAATCAAAAATGGCAATATGCGCCGGGTAGCGCTGGTAGAAGAGCCGAACGTACGTTTCCTGGACGGCGGCGCTTCTATTTACGAACTCGCGCAGATTGCGATTGAGCAAGAGCAGAAGCTCAGTGAAGTTGCGCGCCAAAGAGCGCAAGACAATACACACGACTACGACGCGATCTACAACGGCCGCTCGGAATGGCGGCTGCTTCCGGCGATTGATCATCCGGAAGAACCCGCTCGCTGCCTCGTTTCCGGCACCGGGCTGACGCATGTGGGTAGCGCTCGCGGCCGCCAATCCATGCACGCCACCGCGATCGAGGCCCTCACCGACAGCATGAAGATATTTCGCTGGGGAGTAGAGGGGGGACGTCCGGGAGCCGGTCGCATCGGAACTCCTCCCGAGTGGTTTCATAAAGGCACTGGCCGGACATTGCGCGCGCATGGTGAACCGCTCGATGTCCCGCCCTACGCCGATGATGGCGGCGAAGAAGCGGAGATTGCCGGTGTCTATGTCATCGCCCGCGACGGCCGTCCGTATCGCATCGGCATGGTCGTCGGAAATGAATTCTCAGACCACGAGTTCGAAAAGAAAAATTATCTTTATTTAGCAGCCTCTAAGCTTCGCACCTGCGCTCTTGGCCCGGAAATCGTGCTGGATTGTGAATTCAACTCTCTTCCCGTCACGGCCACGATCCTGCGCGAAGGTGCACTGCTATGGACTAAAACCTTTCGCACCGGCGAATCCGAAATGTGCCACAGCCTGCAAAACATTGAGCATCATCATTTCAAATTTGAGGCGCACCGCAGGCCGGAAGATATCCACGTGCATTTCTTTGGCACCGATTGCCTGAGCTTCAGCGATCACATCCATTTGCAGGATGGCGATATCATGCAAGTGGACGCAAAAGGCTTCGGACGCGCTCTCATGAATCCCGTTCGCGTAGACAAATCCGCAGCGGAGCTTATCCACGTCACTCCTCTATTGTGAGCAAACTATGGCAAAACCTTCTGTCGCAATTCTCGGCCTCGGCATTATGGGCTCTGGCATGGCTATGCGTCTGCTCTCGGCAAACTTCCCTTTGGCCGTTTACAACCGCAGCCGCGAAAAAGCGCAACCGTTGGAAGCCGCGGGAGCTTTCGTTGCCGCTACTCCACGCGAAGCCGCTTCCCGCGGACAAATCATCATCAGCATGGTGGCAGATGATAACGCCTCCCGCGATGTTTGGCTTGGTGAATCTGGCGCGCTCGGTGGTACGTCTGCAAATTCGATCGTGATCGAGTCCAGCACCGTAAGCGTCGCCTGGATCAAGACGCTCGCCGCAAAGGCCGCCGAACGTGACTGCCATTTCCTGGATGCACCGGTAACCGGAACGAAGCCTCACGCCGCAACGGGCGAGTTGCTTTTCCTCGTTGGCGGCAGCGCAGACGTAATCTATCTTGCACGGCCGGTGTTTGCCGTACTTGGCCGCGACGTGATTCATCTCGGCCCGATCGGCAGTGGTGCGCTGATGAAGCTGGTGAATAATTTTCTCTGCGGGGTGCAGGCTGCGGCCTTCGCTGAGGCATTGGCCCTTGTTGATGCTGGCGGCTTGGATCGCGCAAAGGCCATATCCATTCTTGTCGCGGGCGCTCCCGGAAGTGGAATCGTAAAAAGAGTTGCAGAGCGGGTCACGTCGAATGAATTCAGTCCGGCTTTTGCACTTCGATGGATGGCCAAGGATCTGACATATGCCCTTGAGGGAGCGTCTGGCGCAGGGGTTTCGCTGCCCCTCGCCACTGCCGCATTGGAAGTATTTCGACAAGCAATTACCACAGGCCATGGCGATGAGGACTTCGCCGCAGTCACAAAATTGCCGCATGGGCAAAGGAAGTCTTAATTATGGGAATTTCGTTACTTGGACAGTCTCTGATTGGCTTCAACCGTGGCCCGGAGAATGGCGATTCGTTTCGAGCTGTGAATCCAGCAACTCGATATGAATTAGATCCGCCTTTCTTTTCGGCCAGCCAGAAGGATTTAGACAGCGCGGTAGCGCTGGCGGAAGGCGCATTTGCGTCCTTTGGCTCGCTCGCAGGCGCGGCCCGTGCCGCGTTTCTTCGCGCTATCGCCGTTGAGATGGAAGCGACCGCCACCGAAATCATCGCGCGGGCTCAAGAAGAAACAGCTTTGCCGATCGCTCGCTTGCAAGGCGAACTTGGGCGAACCTGCAGCCAACTGAGACTCTTCGCCTCCGTGGTCGAAGAAGGATCGTGGGTATCCGCGCGAATCGATCGCAGCGATCCTGCACGTAAACCATCGCCAAAGCCGGGAATCCGGTCCCTGCTGAAACCTCTCGGACCCGTTGCCATTTTCGGTGCCAGCAATTTTCCGCTCGCGTTTTCCGTAGCGGGAGGAGACACCGCATCTGCCTTGGCCGCTGGCAATCCGGTAATAGTGAAAGCGAACCCGGGGCATCCGGGCACCAGTGAATTGGCGGGCAACGCTGTCGCGCGAGCCGTTCGCACCTGCAAACTGCCGGAAGGAACCTTTTCGCTTCTGTTTGATTCTGGCTTCTCCGTCGGCGCCGATCTCGTGAAACATCCGGGAATTCGCGCTGTAGGATTCACCGGCTCGCTGAAAGGCGGCCGAGTATTGTTCGATCTTGCCTGCGCCCGGCCAACCCCAATTCCCTTTTACGGTGAATTGGGAAGTTGCAATCCCGTTTTCATTTTGCCGGGAGCGATACGCGCCCGCGGTCCGCAGATAGCCCGCCAACTTTTCGAATCTTTCACGCTGGGTGGCGGTCAGTTCTGCACGAAACCGGGCATTGTTTTTGTCCCCCCAGAGGATTCCATCGCTGAATTTTCCGCTGCGCTCGCCGCCGTCGTCGCACAATCGCAGAATTTTGTACTGCTCACTCTCCGCATCGGCGCGGAATTTAATAATGCGATTCGTGCCCGTGAACACACGGCCCACGTTCGCGTCGCGTCTCGGTCCACCACTTCGCCGAATGCTTCTGGAGTGTTTGGTCAACCGATCCTCTTTGACACCTCCGCAGAGTCGTTCCTCGCGAATCACGATCTGGAAAAGGAAATTTTCGGCCCGACGACTTTGCTCGTTTACTGCGGCCAAAGGAAGGAATTTCTGGATGCAGCCAACGCGCTGGAAGGACATCTGACCGTCACGGTCCATGCCGAAGAAGAAGACTTGAAGGAATTTGCCGCACTCCTCTCGATCTTGGAGAAAAAGGCAGGGCGGCTTATCTTTAACGGCTTCCCAACCGGAGTAGAAGTCTGCCATGCGATGGTTCACGGCGGACCGTATCCAGCCAGCACAGATTCACGGGCGACCTCCGTGGGTTCACTCGCCATCTTGAGATTTGCCAGACCCGTGGCTTATCAAGATTTCCCCAACCCGACGCTTCCGCCAGAACTTCAGGACGCGAACCCGCTCGGCATTTGGAGACTCGTGGATGGCAAACTGACCAAGGATTCGGCTTGAGATGAGTTTGACCAAAAGCGATGCCTATGCGCTTTCTTCAACGCGGCGAAAACTTCCGGCGCGAAGGAAGCTATCCTTAGCGCTAGTGTTGCTGTTGCTTGTTGTCTCGGGCCAGCCTGCGGTGCGCGCGCAGGATCAAGTCGTAGTTCGAGTCGACGCTTCACAAAAGATTGCCCCATTCAAACCCATCTACGCTTTTTTTGGGTATGACGAGCCAAACTACACCTATACGGGCAACGGCAGCAGACTTGTCGGCGAACTGGCGGCCGTGACAGATGCCCCTGTTTCGTTGCGAACGCACTTTCTTCTTGCGACAGGAGATGGAACCCCTGGTTTGAAATGGGGATCCACCAACGCTTACACCGAAGACCCCAAAGGCAACGCGGTGTATGACTGGACCGTGGTTGACCACATTTTCGACACTTATCTTCAGGCCTACGCAAAGCCTTTCGTGGAAATTGGATTCATGCCCGAGGCCCTCTCTTCTAAACAGGATCCATATCATTCGCTGTGGATTCCGGGCGCACCAAATAAAGACTATGCGGCTGGCTGGGCTTATCCGCCGAACGATTATGGCAAATGGGGCGAGCTCGTGTACCAGTGGGCCCAACATTGCGCGCAAAAATATGGCAAGGAGCGAGCCCAATCCTGGTATTGGGAAGTTTGGAATGAACCAAACATTTTTTACTGGCAAGGAACGCAGGAAGAATACTTCAAGCTGTACGATTATGCCGTCGCCGCCGTCAAGCGCGCACTTCCAAACGCGCGTGTCGGAGGTCCTGCGTCCACGGGCCCTGCAAGCGAGAAGGCGGCCGAATTCCTGAAGAACTTCCTCACTCATTGTGCAGGCGGAACGAATTACGCAACCGGCGCCAAGGGCGCTCCGCTGGATTTCGTCAGCTATCATGCCAAGGGCAGCCCGCAGACGATCGACGGTCACGTGCGCATGGGGATCGCGCGAAATCTTCAGGATGTCGATAGCGGATTGAAAATCGTTTACAGCTTTTCAAAATTCCGCAACCTCCCTGTAATTTTGAGCGAGTCCGATCCGGAAGGATGTGCCGCCTGCTCCGCCAGGCTTTATCCGCAAAATGCATATCGCAACGGACCTCTTTATGCGTCCTACACCGCCACTGCGTTGAAAGGCATCCTTGAGCTGAGCGCCAAAAACCACATTGACGTGGAAGGAATGCTCACATGGGCGTTCCAATTCGAGGGGCAACCCTACTTCGATGGCCTTCGAACTCTTGCGACCAACGGTGTAGACAAACCCGTTCTCAACCTGTTCCGTATGGCGGGACTCCTACGAGGCGACCGCGTTGCGGCTACAAGCAGCGCTGCGATTCCGATTGAAACCATCCTCACTAACGGCGTGCGCGAAAGTCCGGATGTAGACATTCTGGCTACACGCGACGATCACGGTTTCTCAATTCTGATTTGGAATTATCACGATGACGACGTCGCCGGGCCGAACGCGATGATCACGCTTTCCGTTCAAGGCCTGCCTTCGGGCGCTCAACGCCTCCTGCTGACCCATTACCGCATCGATGCCAGCCACAGTAATGCTTACTCCGCGTGGAAAAACATGGGATCTCCGCAGCACCCAACGCCCGGCCAACAGCAACAACTGGAAACTGCGGGCCAACTTCAACTATTAAATTCTCCAAGCTGGATATGGAATCAGTCAGGAGCCGCATCGATCGAGTTCGAGCTACCGAGGCAAGCCCTCTCACTGATCCGCCTGGAGTGGTGAGAACTGTCACCAGCACGTCGCACTGCTTAGAATGCTGGCGTCGCATAGGTAATGATCCTCAAGCAGTGAAACGCCATGCACAGTTAGGCAGAAGCATGGCGACAACCACGGTGGTTGGCACGGGCCTGGCCCGACGGCGCACTTAACAATAGAGGCCGAAACGGAACTGTTGAGCGCGCACAAAGTCTTCCTCCAATCGAAAGCTCGGCCTCGGTAAGCATCTCCCGAGCTTCAACATCCTTTACACCATGCGGTGGGCCAATCCTGAAGACATTTACGAATTCATGGTAAGCCGCGTCATACAAACAGGCGAAACTCACGGGAAGCGCAGCCGTGCTGGAAGGCGCGACGAAGCTGATTCGCATCAAGGGCCGAAAGAGGGAGTACAGGTAAAGGTAATTTCCGGCGTGAGTTTCCTCGATCTGGCCCTCGCGGAGATCAACTTCGACTTCGCGCTGGGCTACAAGTTCTACTGCCCTTGGCGCATCTTCAGCGCCGCCTGTTCACAAAACACGTGGAGATGATCGTTTGGCAAATTGCGGCAACGGGGAGCACCCAAGACGCCCCCGCGTAGACTTGACGATGCAATTTCTGCTGAAGACATAGCAGCCGGATTATCCGGCCACACCGATCTGGACGCACGGTTTACCCGGATATACCATGCATTCCAGAACTATCCCTCTGAAAGAATCTGGTCCGCGAGTACAGCGAAACAGAACTGTTTTCCCGTCTCAATGTGTGTCCCCTGTCAAACAAGAGGAAAAATCTCCGACTCACTCGTGAACCGGCCGCTTGCGCTTCCACTCGTGCTCGCGGCGCAGCAACGATTGGTGTTTTTTGATCTGCAATTCAATTTCACTGAAGGCCTTCTTGCAACCAGCCAGAACATTTCTTCCATTTCCGGTGGCGCGCAACGTTCCGGTCGGGAGCGAAAGGGTTAGCGCCAACGACTGTTCCTCCGTTCGCTGATTCTTCGAGAAAACGCCTTTAATCTGCACCAAGTCCGGCTGGTAAGTTCTCAACAGCCGTCCCAACTTGTCCAAACGACGCGTAACTTCCAATGCTACAGCTTGTTGCGAATCGACGTGCCTATAGCTGATTGAGACGTTCATGGTTGCACCTGTAGGGCTGAAGCAAAATGAGGCAGGAACGCGACGCAGTGATTCTGCACCGCATGACAATTCGAGCCTAGCACTCTGGCCAACCCAGCGCAATGCTGTGCGCGTTGACACGTTGACAGCGTTGACAGTCACGTTGGTAGTCCTTACTCTAGGCTCGCCTGCGACTGACAACTCTCGCAAGCCTTCCATTCGTGATGAAAAAGCCCACAAGCGCAAAAAGTCGCACCGAAGGCCGCCTGCGCATCGGGCCGGCCGGTTGGTCCTACAGCGATTGGGGCGGCTACGTCTACCCTTCGCGGCGGCCCAAGGGTTTTCATGAGGCTACGTACCTCGCTGAATTTTTCGACACCATCGAAATCAACACTTCTTTCTATCAGCCGTTGCGACCGGACCACGCCGCACTCTGGCTGGAGCGCGTGGCCGCCAATCCATCTTTCATTTTCACGGCAAAACTTTGGCAAAAATTCACGCACGACCCTTCCGCCACTGTCCAGGACGAGCGCGACGTCCGCGCCGGTTTCGATGTCCTGCGAAAAGCGAAAAAGCTCGGCGCGTTACTCCTGCAGTTCCCTTTTTCGTTTCATCGCACTTCGGAAACCGTCGCGTATCTCACAGCAGCCCTCAGTCGTTTTGCCGATTACCCGCTCGTCGTCGAGTTGCGCCACTCCTCATGGCAAGTTCCAGACACATTCGCCCTTCTCCGCGACCATCAGGCCGGCTTCTGCAATATCGATCAACCGATTATCGGACGCTCCCTCGAGCCTTCCGCGAACGCCACATCACAAGTCGGCTATGTTCGCCTTCATGGCCGTCGTTACGACACCTGGTTCGACGACAATCCGGCCGCACCGGCGCACGAACGTTACAACTATCTTTACTCGGAAGAGGAACTTGATCCTTGGGCAGCGCGCATCCAAACTGTGCACGAGCACACCCAGCACACCTACGTGATCACCAATAATCACTATCAGGGCAAGGCCGTCGTCAACGCCCTGCAACTCCTCAGCATTTTGAAAGGAACAAAGGTGAAAGTGCCGGAGCCACTTCGCCAACACTACCCGCAGCTAGACCTGATCGCCGATGCCATGCCCGCGGCGCCTACACTTTTCCCCATGCGCTCACTACTACCGGCAAAAAAATAAGAAGGGGATCTACTTCTTGAAGAGGTTCTCGAACGCCTGGCGCGCATCCAATGGCCGTCCGGGGGTTGGCGACTCCACAGGAACCTGGGCGGGCTGCATGTAAGAAGTGGGTGCCGTATCTTTCTCCACCGTGGTTCGGAACTCGTAAAACGTGCAATCGTTTTTCGTGTCCTTCGGCGAAATCCTTGCAGGTATGGGCTGCGTACACTCGAATTGCGCACCGGTGTCGAAGAAACGGCACTGCTTGCAACAATGCAGTTCGAAATTACACTTCGGACATTTCCCGCCAGGATCGAAACCAGCTACGAGGACCGCGCCGCAGTTCGAACAACGCGCGCGTGTTACCGTCCCCACCATCCTCGGCGTGCGCGGGCCGAGGTGGTCCGTCGCTCCTCGAGGGCCGCCCTGCGGCGGCTTGCGATCTCTGTCCTTCTTTTCGTGTCTTTCTTGTTTCTCGGCATCACGATAGCCGCGGTGACCGTACTTGCGATCCACAAACGCCTCCGTCCGTCAGCCGCTCCGGACTGTAACTACAACTCGTTAACGACTGTTTTTAAACGTATCTATTCCCGATATGTATCCGATCGGAACGCTACAACCGCCAGCACACCAGTCTTCCCCTTTTGAAGTTATTCTCTGGAATGCTGCTTAGCGAGAGCAGAAGATGGGACATCTATCTTTGTAATCCTCTGGGGGTTCGAAGTCAAGCCAGGAAGTGAAGAAAGCCTTCAAAGAGCCTATGGGCCCGATGGCCAGTGGGTACAGGTCTTCAAAGGCGATCCCCATTTCCGGGGCACGCAACTCCGGCGGGATCCCGTCCGCTCTCTCTCTTACCGCACTATCGACATCTGGGATTCCGAGCCTAACAACACTTCCTCGACGCGAATCGGGCTTCCTATGTAGAACTCGACCGTAGTGGCAAAAATCTGACGCTCAACGTCCACCACAGATTTTCGCCCCAAACTAAACAAACATACCCACCAACCCATCGGGCTTCAGGTCGGGTTGAAGGATCGCTTTCGGTGTGCCCGCTACCCGCAACACAGCTTCTGCAGCCAAATAGCCGCTTCGCACCGCACCTTCCATGGTGGCTGGCCAACCGGTGTCCGTCCAATCCCCGGCAAGAAACAATCGATTCACCAAGGTCTGCTGCTTTGGACGCCAACGGTCCACTCCAGGTTGCGGAGAAAATGTGGCTGCCGCCTCTTTTATTACTGTGGCCTTCACCAGTTTAGCCTCCCGGGCTGCCGGCAGCGCCTGGCACACCTCCGCCAGGCAAAGATCAATGATCTCCTGGCGTGGCTTCTGCAGCAGATCATAAGATGCGCTGATGACCAGTTGCAGATACTGTCCTTTTGCCGTGCCGTCGTCGTTACTCCTCGCATACAACGCCGTCTTGTTGAAGATCCACTGTGTCGTCGTATCCAACAGGGTCACAAAGGGCTCGCGCATAACTTCGCGGTCAAACCAGAAATGCACGCCGGTGATGGGCGACGCCTTGATGTTACCCAAATGCGCCAGCGACGGCTCCTGCTGCTTCGCCTCATCCGGCAGCAAATCCGCCAAAGCATTGTGAGGAATGGCGAACACGTAAGCGTCGGCCGTCTCTTGCCGGCCGCCATCAAATTCAACGCCGCTAATCCCGCCACACTGAAAGTGAAGCGCGCGTACTGGCATTCTCATACTGACTTCGCCTCCGCGTCGCTCAATCTCCAGCTTGCAGCCGTCATATAACTCCGCTAGCGGCACTGCGGGAACGCCCATCCGGTAGCCCGTGCGGTTCGACAGAAAGCCTTTCCAAAACACATCCACGCCAAACCTGGCGTCGGTCTTATCCAACTCCTCGTCCAGAGCGCTCACCAGCACCACGCGCCAGAATCGCTCAATCGCCCCCGCCGTCTGCTTCCTCTTGCGCAGCCACTCCAACATCGAGATGCCGCCGGGTGTATCCAGATCGGTGGTATGGCCTTTGCCACGCAAAATCTCCAGCATCGCCCTCGCAATTGACCGCTTGTCCGCTTGGCTTAGTGGCGCAAACGTCAAAAACGATCCGGTCATGTGCAGCGGTGCTGGCAACAATCCCGCCTGCATGGTGCCCTGCCGTCCTTGAGGATCCTGAAACAGCAGCCGGTCAAAATATTTGATCTTGTCCTGCGCCCCGATGCGGCGGTAAAAGTCCTCCAGGTTTGTGCAGCAACCCAGCGTCACGTGCTGACAATTGTCCACATGCTCGCCGTCTGGCAAAACATACGATGTGGCCCGGCCGCCAAGAAACGGCCGCTGCTCGAACAAGCGCACACGCCAGCCGGCTTCAGCCAGCGATACTCCCGCCGACAGCCCTGCGAGCCCGCCGCCGATCACGATCACGTTTGGCAAGGATATTCTCTTTCGTGTGGCGCCCGAACCGCGCCTTGGCCATCAGCTTCAGCTTCTCCGCTTTCGTCAGCCGAACGCGCCCCCCGAAAACGGCAAAATCCGTGGATTCAATGCGCGCCAGCAGCGCACTATAGGTATGCACCAAAAGCCACAAAGTCGCGCGGCTGTCTTCATCAACCATTCCGAGCAACTGCGCGCCGTCTTCGTACAGCTTCCACGCGCGGTCCGCCTCAAACCTCAACAATTCCCGTATACCCAGGCTGGCCTCGCCTCGGCCGAGATCCTCGCGAGTTACCCGGTAATGCGTCAGGTCCTCCTCCGGTAGATAAACACGGCCGAGCCCATAATCTTCCTGCACATCGCGAACAATGTTGGTCAGCTGAAACGCCAGACCCAGCTTTTCCGCCAGCTCCAGCGCCCGGAAATCGTGGAAACCGAAAATGTGGGTGCACGTCAGCCCAACCGTTCCCGCCACGCGATAGCAGTATTCCCTCAGCCGTTCGAAGGACGGATACGTCTGAATCGTCAGATCCATTTCCGCGCCCGAAATCAGGTCGTGCAGATAGCGCGTCGGCATCTTGTAGCGTTCAATCGTATCCACCAACGCGGGCAGAATCTCCGCCGCACCCTTCAAGCCGGTAAACGGTGACGCCATTGCCGCGGAACCTTCCACCACTTGATCCTGCTTGGTGATTACCTGGTCCAGCGCCGCGCGCCACTTTGCCAGGCCCCGTTGCTTCGCCGCAAGGTCCACTCCCTCATCGGACACGTCGTCGATCAGGCGCATGAACGCGTAGAGCGCCACGATGCCATCGCGCTTCGGCTTGGGCAGCAGAAAAAATGCAGGGTAAAAGCTGCTGTGCGCTTCGCGAGCCAGCCGGTGACATTCGTCGTACGACTCCGGCACACTAAGCATCTCTGCTTCCTTCGCGTTCGGAGCGCTGGGGTGACTCGGCGCTTGCGTAATCGGCGTGGGAGCCGCTCCCCACACATGCGCCACCAGCGCACGTCCCAGCAGTCGCACTTGCTTCCCTTTACTTACTTCCGGCCGCCGGTTGAGCGTGTCGTAGCCGATCGATTCAATCGCGTCCAACACTGCCATGCCGCCCTTGCTGAACATGGCCAGATCCACGCTCAACTTGCCCTCAACCATTTTCGAGAGCGGCATCCCCTTTTCGAAAAGCCCGCGTGTGTACTCGATCAATTCCTTCATCAACGCCACATAGCGCTGATCGAACTTTTTCTCGACGATGTCCCTCTCGCTGACCCCATGCGCCGCCGCGCGGTCCAAAGGAAAATAGATTCTTCCTTTCTCCAGATCGCGCGAAACGTCTTGCCAGAAGTTCGCCAGTTGTAGCGCGGTGCACGTCGCATCCGACAGCCGCTGCCGCTCTGCGTCTCTGTACCCGCAAAGATACAGAACCAGCCGCCCGACTGGATTTGCCGAATACATGCAATAGTCCAGAACTGCTTCCCACGTCGGATAACGCTTCACGAGCTGGTCCTGCCGGAACGCCTTGAGCAAATCAGCGAATGGCTGCTTCGGAACATCCTTGGCAATCACCGTTTCGCGCAGCGCCACGAACACCGGATGCGATGGCCGGCCTTCGTAACACGCGTCCAATTCCGTTTCCCACCAGCCGAGAAGTTCCAGCGCGCGTTCCTTTGCGGGAATCTCGTCGCCCAGGTCGTCCGCCCAGCGGCAGTAGGCGTACACATTAAAAAAATGCTGGTGAAGTTCCTTCGGCAGCAGCCAGGAAACTACATTGAAATTTTCGTAGTGATGCGTCGCCAGCCACTTCGTATATTGCTGCGCCGCCGCGGAGCTACACCCGTTCTCCGGCAACTTCTCCATCAGCGATAGCTCGCCTGGACATAACATTACTCGGAAACTTCCTCTTTCGTGGATTTACACCAAGTTGGGCCAGTTGAAGATCTGCTTGTCACCCGGCTCCAGCCACGTCTCGCTTCTACGGCCGCACGGCCAGTTTGATCTCTCCGCTGCGCGCTTTCATGCGCTCGAACGCCTGCGGCAAATCTTCCAATCGAATCTCTTCGGTTACGAACTCTTCGGCGGAAACATCGCCACGCCGCACCGCCTCCAGCGCCTCACGGATAAACCGCGGCGTATGGTGGAACGGGGAAATCATCTTGATCTCGGAATAGTGGATGGTCGCGGGCTCGATCTCGATGCGCGTCCCCGACGGCAACCCGCTGAAGAAGTTCACAACGCCGCCGCGACGCACCATTTTCAACGCCTGCTGCCACGTAGCGGGATTCCCCGCCGCTTCGACCACCGAATCCGGTCCGCGATGCTCTTCCGTCAGTTCCCGCACAGCCCCAACCACGTCCGGCACTTCCGTCACGTTAATGGTCACGGACGCTCCCAGCTTGCGCGCCACCGCCAGCGGACCTTCCCGCCGCGCCAGCGCAATCACGCGCACTCCTCGCCGGGAGAGCATGCGCACATATTTCAATCCGATTGGGCCACAGCCAATCACTGCGGACGTGTCGCCAGTCCGCACTTCCATCTCGTGAATTCCACGAAGCACGCAGGCCAACGGTTCCACAAACGCTGCGCTGTGGTCGTCAACCGAATGCGGCACTTCCAGCATATTTTCCCGGACGATTCGTCCCGGAATCCTCATGTACTCGGCATAAGCCCCGTTATTGAAGAGCAGGTCGTCGCAAAGGTTTTCCTGGCCGCGCCGGCAATGGTAACAACGGAAACAGGGCGCCGAATTCGCCGCAATCACTCGCGTGCCCAACCGCCATTTCGCGTCGACGCGCTTTCCCATGGCCACAATTTCACCGACCACTTCATGGCCGAACACCGCGGGCGGCTGAATCATCTTGGCGTGGTAGCCCCGCTTCCAGACTTTCAGGTCTGTGCCGTCGGTCAGCGCCAGCCGCACACGCAGCAGGACTTCATCCGCCGCCAGCGAAGGCACTTCAATCTGCTCGATGCGCAGATCTTCGCTGCCATACAGCACCGCGGCGGTCATTTTCGATGGGACGGCAATCCGTGCGGGCGCAAGAATCTCTTCCAGTCCTGGTTCCGTCTTCTTTGTGGACGCTGCTCTCATGAGTGCGTTATCAGAATCTTCAGCGATTCTTCCGTCGGCCTGTTGGCCAGTTCCAGCCCTTCCTGGATTCTAGCTAATGGGAATCGGTGCGTGACAATATCCATCACCGGCAGTTTCCTCTCCAGCACCAGCGCCGCCGCACTCTGTTGGATGTCCACGGCCGCACTGTAGCTGCCCAGGATCTCCTTCTCGTCGATCCCTACGGCGGCTGCTGGAAACTCTATCCTTGTCACAGGGTCGTTCGCAGCGAATAACAGGACTCTACCCCCCGGTCTTGCCGCCGCCAACGCTTCCACCACCACCGATGGATGCGCCACCGCGACCAGAACCGCATCTGCCCCGCGCCCCCCCGTCCGGGCCCGTATTTCATCCACCAGCTTACCACCGATAGGGTCAAATGACTCTATGGCACAAAGTCTCAGGCTGGTTGCCCTCCGCGTGGCCATTGGATCACTCGTATAGATGCGCGCCCCTGTGGTTTGGGTAACCATTAGTAATTGCAATCCGATGGGGCCACACCCGATGATTAAAACCGTCTCGCCTGCCACCACGCGAGCCTTTTCGACAGCCTTTACAACGGTGTTTATAGGTTCGATAAATGTGGCTTCCTCAAAGCTCACGTTGTCCGGCAACGCCACGATTCCGCGCTCCGCCACCCAGGGCATGGCCTTTACATATTCCCCAAATCCCCCGCCGTTCGGCGTGAATCCGCCGGTCAACCCTGTCGTCTTGTACTGCTTGCACTGCGAAAACTGCCGGTTCTTGCAGTAGAAGCAATCGCCGCACGGGATATGGTGAAAGCTCATCACCCGGTCACCCAGCTTCCACTTGGTAATTCCCCGCCCGGTCGCCACGACCGTGCCTGCCAGCTCGTGACCCAGAATTTGCGGCGGCTCCACGTAACGCTGAAAAATTTTCTTGATGTCCGTCCCGCAAATCCCGCAAGCCGCCACCTTGATGAGAACTTCCCTATCGCCCACTTCGGGCACCGGCACTTCCTCTACGCGCACCACACCCTTGTCGCGATACACCCCCGCCCGCATCGTCTTCGGTATCGGCCCCAAAATCCTCAGCCCTTCCACGACCGTCCCTGTTCCGCTCATTGCGCCGCTACCTCTCTTGGCAAACGCGGGCCCGCCGTCGCGACCCTCTGAATATATCGATCCAAGAAATCACCTAATCGTTCAGCAGCCATCCGGCTCTGTTGTCCGAACCGAATCAGCCGCGGAACGGCAGATGGATGCTTAACGACTTCCCCAAGAACGCGAGGCATGCTCACTTCACCAGACACGTTTACGACTCGATTGAAATTCAAGGGCAGATCTTCCTCGACGGAATCACTAATACCGCGAATGGCCACGACTCGCGCGCCGAATCCCGCCGCTTCGTGCAACACCTCTCCACTTTCCATTTCGACGACATCGTAAGTTCGGCCAAGCTCGCGCTTTTCATCGGCAGAGATAACCACGTGATCCGCTGAATAGAAGGAGTCTACCTCCCGTCCGCCGGATTCAATCGCTATCCCCAGCAAACTCTCCTCGCACACGACGATCCTCCCCCACCGGGGAGCGTAAACTCTTTTTGCCGCGAGGATTTCTCCTGGACGGTAGTCCGGGCGGAGTGCTGCCGCAAGTCCGCTGGAGACACAAATATCAACGTCTCCGTCCCAAATTCTCTTGGTTGTCTCAAGCCAGGCGCTCTTCCCGCCGATTCCCGTCAGCAAAACGTCGACTTCGGCTTGCCCAATCTGTGTCGTAAATACTGTGCAATTCCGATCAGAACTTGCGACAAAATTGCGAATACGCCGCCAAGGCACAAATTCCGCTTCGACCGCAAATGTCACCAGCACCCGCATCCAAGTCTCCTTACCTCAATCACTTCCCTAGGTTCGTTTGCTTCCCAGGGCCGCCTATGCTGCCAAATTCATCTTCTTCACTCTTCCCGCCTTCACATATCCATTCGCTTGGTACCACCGCACCGCGCGCTCCAGTGCTGACGCGACCGGTCCCGGCTGAAATCCCAATTCCCTTTGCGCGCGCGAACAATCCACAAACATTTTGTGTTGCGCAATCCTCACGCCTTCCACCGGGATCTGCGGCTCTTTGCCGATCAGCCGCGAAAACGCGCTTTCCACATACGCTACACCCAACGCCACTCCATGCGGGATTTTCACACCCGGCGCTCGCAAACCGGTAATCCCCGCCAGCACGTCCAACAAACCTTTCAGTGTCAGATTTTCCGCGCCCAGCAAATATCGTTCGCCAATCTTCCCCCGCTCGGACACCAGCAAATGCCCCGCCGCACACTCTTCCACTCCCACAAAATTCAAGCCCGTCTCCACATATCCCGGCATCTTCCCATTGAGAAAGTCTAGAATAATTTTCCCCGTCGGCGTCGGCTTCCAATCCCACGGCCCCACCGGAGTCGTTGGCATCGCCACAATCGCCGGAAAACCCTCACGCGCCGCTTGCAACACTTCCTGCTCCGCCATCCACTTGGAGCGCTTGTAGTGTCCAATCATCTCTTCGAGCTTCGCGTCGGTGGATTCGTTCGGCAACACCGGCCGGTCTACAGCGATCGTCGCCACCGTGCTCGTATAAACCAACTGCTCGATCCCCGCGCTCTTCGCCGCCGTCAGCAAATTTTTCGTTCCACCGACATTCGAATCGTAAATTTCCTGCGGATGTTTGGCCCACAACCGGTAATCGGCCGCCACATGAAACACGCGTTTCATGCCGCTCATGGAGCGTTCCAGTGAAGCTGCGTCCCGCAAATCTCCGGTCACATATTCCAGAGACAAATCGCTGATCGCGCGATTATTGCTCGAGGGCCGCATCAATACGCGCACCGTATCTCCGCGCGCCACGAGCTGCCGCGTCACATGGCTGCCCAAAAATCCTGTTGCGCCGGTGACCAGCGTCGTCATGCCTTGCGCTTCCCTTCTCGCTTCTCGCCTAAGTTTCCGCGCAATTGCCAAGCCAGCATTTTCCAAAGGTCCCCTGCCTTCGGATTCAGCCCCAGCAACGCGGCCGTCTCATACCCCGCGTGACACTGGCAGTTTTCGCATCGCGGATTTAGCCCGCGCCCGTAATTTTCCCACACCGTCTCTTCCAGCAATTTCTTGTAGCTGTCGGCGTAACCAGCGTTCAGAAAGCTGCAGGGGCTGGCCCAGCCCCGCGGTCCAACTACCGGGCCGCCCCACACGCTGCAATCCAGTTCGCGTTCGCCACGCAAATATTCCAGGTAAATCGGGGAAATCATCAGGTTGTAGTCGCCCAGCTGCTCACTCGCTTCGCGAAACCGTTGATGCATCTCCTCATGAAACTTCGCGCTCCCATCACGGCACATCTTTTGTTGCGGATAATGCGGAGTCAGCAAATATCCATCCACGTGCATGGCGTGCAGCCGCTCATACAGTTCCACCACATCGCCCATTTCCGTGTCCGGAAAAATCGTCGTGGTCACCACCACAAAAAATCCCGCATTCTTCGCGGCCTTCACGCCATCCAGCGCTTCCACAAACACCCCCGTGCGGTTCGCGCGCGCGTCGTGTACCGCTTGCGTTCCTTCCACCTTCACATTCCAGAAAAAATTGGTATACGGCGGGATCATGTGCAGCCGCCGCCGGATCAGCATCCCATCCGTGCACAGAAACAGGTGACGCCCGCGCTCCAGGATTGCCCGCGTCAGCGCGGCGATCTCCGGATACTCCAGCGGTTCGCCTCCGTAAATCGAAACAATCGGCGCGCGGCACTGTTCGACAGCCGCCAGGCACTGCTCGACCGTGAGCATCGGCAACTGTCCAGCCGATCCTCCATTGCCATTTCCTCCACTGTACACGGAATAAGCGCCGCCCAATGGGTCGAGCGTCAGCATTACAGGAAACTTCCGCTCCCCGCGCAGTCTTCTACCCGCTACGTGTTTCAAGGAATCGAAAACCAGTCCGATGGGGTACCGCATCTGGTGCTTAGGAAGCGCGCCGTTCGCGCGCGGAATACAAGCCACTGCGCAACCGGAAATCGCCCGGATTGAACTTCGCCGCGCAGTATTCGGCAGCCCGGCGCTCCTGATTGCGATACCGAGCCAGCGCATACACCGGGAAGGAATTCTTATACAGGTGATATTTCAGATAGAACACGCCGGGGAATCCAGTTCCCGTAAAATCTTCTTCGCTCCACGATCCGTTCGCGTGTTGCTGTCCGATCAGGTAAGCCGCGGCGCGCGTAATCGCCGGATCGTTCGGATCCGCGCCGGCCAGCAACCCAATCAATCCCCAAGCCGTTTGCGATGGCGTGCTGGTGCCCTGGCCCTTGCTGGACACCACTTCGTAACTGTTCAGCGATTCGCCAAAGCTGCCGTCCGCCTTCTGCACTTCGCGCAGCCAATTTACCGCACGCACACAATAATCCTGCGCCGTCATCGAAACCGTTTCGAGCGCGCGCAACACGCCGCTCGTGCCGTAGACGTAATTCACGCCCCAGCGCCCGAACCACGATCCGTCCTTGCTCTGATCCTGCGTCAGAAATTCCACGGCCTTGCGCACCACCGGATGATCCGCGGGCCAGCCAAACCGCCCCAGGGACTCCAGCACTCGCGCAGTCACGTCTGCCGTCGAAGGATCGATCATCGCGTTGTGATCCGCGAACGGAATGTTGCAGAGCAATTGACGGTCGTTATCGCGGTCAAACGCGCCCCAGCCGCCGTCGCGGTTCTGCATGCTGAGCAGCCACTGAATCCCCCGGCGCATCGCGCCTTCCATACGCTTCTCGTCCGGAAACTTCACGCGCTGCAGAGCCATCAACACAAACGCGGTGTCATCCACATCGGGATAAAAATCATTGCGAAACTCAAACGCCCAACCACCCGGCTCGGCATCCTTGTTCTTAATCTGCCAATCGCCACCGCCCAGAATCTGCTTGGACAACAACCAGTCCGCCGCCTTCACCAGCGCCGGATGATCCGCCGGCAATCCCGCTTCTTCCAGCGACACCATCGCGATGCACGTGTCCCACACGGGTGAAACACACGGTTGCAAGCGAATCGTATCGCCGTCTTCAATCTCAAAGCGTGCAAATTCCTTGATCTCGCGGAATGTCAGCGGATCTTCGGGGCCATGCCCCAGCGCGATCAGCGCAAAAATCGAATTCATCATCGACGGATAAATCGCAGCCAGTCCCTCGGTGCGTTCCAGATGCTCCACCATCCACTGCTTCGCTTCGCGGATAGCTTTCTGCCGCAGCGGTTTCCAAGGCAATTTTTCATACAGCTTGAATCCACGGTCCAGCGCCAGGAACAAATTCTTCCAGGATAAAATCCGCTTGCTCCAGTTGAACGCCGCGGTCTTTTGCGAAGGGTCCTTGAACAACTCGTCCACGCGCGCCTGCTCCGGCAAGCGAAATTCCGGCCGCAGTGAAGACAGGATCGCCATCGGAATCACAATTCCGCGCGTCCAGGACGACATTTCATAAATGTTGAAGTAGAACCAGTTCGGCAGGAGCATCAGCTCGGGGGGAATCGCGGGCACAAGCTCCCAGCCCACGGCTCCCACCAGCGCTAGGTAAAACCGCACGTAGGAATTAGTGTGCTCTAATCCGCCCAGACGATGAATCGTTTCCCGCGCCGTCACCATGTGCGGCGCATCCGGCGAATCGCCCGCCAGCTTCAGCGCAAAGTATGCTTTTGTCGTTGCGTTCAGTTCGGAAGGGCCGCCTGGGTAGATGGGCCAGCCGCCGGTGTCCAGCTGTTTGCGGCGAACATAATTTGCGAGTTTGGCGATGCGTTCGGGCTCCGTCTGCCCGAGAACGTGCAGGTAATAAATATAATCCGATTCGAGGGTAGTATCCGCTTCCAGTTCGCCGAGCCAATATCCTTCTTCCGACTGCACAGACAGCAGATATTCCGCGCCATTGTTTACCGCGGTTTCAACACGTTCCGCCCAATCTTCCTGGCGCCACGGAGCTGGCGCGGGCGCTACCGGCAGGTGCTCTCCGACTCGGACAAACGACGCCATTCCAGCTCCCCTAAGAAAAGCAAAAAATACGGTCCGGCTTACCTACACCCCAACCCATCACGTGAAAAATCTGGCTAACTTGCGTATTGCGTTACACTTCCGTATGAAGTGCGAACCATGCGAGCTGGGGTACCCCCAGTACTTATTCATTATCGCCGCACCCCCAAAGAGGGTCAACGGTTAAGATGCGCAATCTGTAACCTAGCGTTGTCGCGCACCCTTACAGCACGGAACCCGGTGGCCCGTCCAAAATTCGATGCACCAGCTCCCACAATGGTTCGGGCAATTTCTCTCCTTCCCGCTGCCTCACCGACGGCTTTTCCCGCAGCAACCGCTCCGGCAATTTCATCCACAAGGGAGCCGGTGACGCATCTCCGCCCACTTCTCCTCGCAGCACGAGCGCGTGGGCGCGATCGAGCGCCAGTTGTGCGGACTCCTTGAAGTCCTCCTTCAAAGGATCGATCACCGCGAAATAAAGGGATGGCTTCACGAATTGCATCAAGGAGTTGCTTTCCACAATTACCGCGGCGTTCGTCAGATCAGGATGCGAAATCCCCTCGGCATCACTTTCCGAGCCGTTCCCCACTCGCCGCCCGCCATTCGCCACTTCCCCAAGGGCCTGGCGCAGCAGTGGCAAACCTTCCGCCAAATAGCCCTGTTTGGTCCGCAACCAGAAGGAGCGCTTCGCCCCCGCCGCCAGAAACCGCGCGCTGTCCGTGCCGCTATCGGTCCGCGTCTCCCACTCCAGCGCGCAAACATGATCTGTAGGCGCGCAGTCGCAATTTTCGCCATTTTGCGCGCACACTCCGTGGCCGTATTGCGTGATTTTCCCCGCGATCCAATCCGTTCGCGGAAATGCGCCGATCACGTCGCAAACGAGTTGTGTTTTTCCGATGCTGCGCGTGTGGCCCCCCACTACGATCAGCCTCCACAGCGCTTTTTCTCTTGCGATTCCAGCCGTCATTTCTGCTCCGCCTCTTCCAGCTTTTTGATTCGCTCGCCCAACTCTGGCAATCGCGCAAACCAAGCGTACGCTTCCTTGAACTTGTCGAGCGGCCGAGCCGGCGTGCCCCAAACCGTTTGCCCGCTGTGAATCGTCTTGCCGGTGGGAATGCCCGCCTGAGCTCCGGCAATCGATCGATCTTCCAGAATGCAGTGATCGGCGATGCCCACTTGGCCGCCGCACACCACATGATGTCCGAGCTTGCTCGATCCCGAAATGCCGGTCTGTGCCGCGATCACCGTATGCGCGCCGATTTGCACATTATGTCCAACGTGAACCAGGTTATCGATCTTCGCTCCTGTCGCGATGCGCGTGTCGTCCAGCGAACCCCGGTCAATGGTCGCATTGGCCCCAATCTCCACGTCATCTCCAATCTCCACAATCCCTGCCTGCGGAAATTTCCAATACGCCTCGCCATCGAACGCGTAACCAAATCCATCCGCCCCGATCACCGCCCCGGAGTGAATCTCCACCAAATTTCCGATGTGCATGCCAGGATAAAGCGTCACGCGCGGGTGAATGCGGCAATTCTCGCCAATCCAGCAACCTGCGCCGATCACGCCATGCGCGCCGATCTGCGTCCCGTCGCCGATGTGCACATCGTCCCCAATGACCGCATATGGCCCGATGCCAACGCATTCGCCGATGCGCATTTGCGGCGGCACGATGGCCGTCGGATGCACACCAGTGGCTATCGGCGCGGGCTGCAGCAAAAGCGCCGCGGCCTTCGCGAATGCCACCTTCGGCTTCGCGCTCTTCAAAATTGTTTTGCCCGGCAATGAAACTCCTTCACCAGCCACCACGCACAGCGCCGCCGAGTCCGTCGCGCGCTCCGCATGTTTCGCCGCCTCCACATAAATCAGATGCTTCAATCCCGCCCGTTCCGGCGCCGCGACGCCAACCAATTCCAGATTGCCGTCGCCCTCGACAGTTGCCCCGACTTTGTCAGCCACCTGCTTCGCCGTCAGATTCATCGCCAAACTCCTCTTCTCACTGCCTTCTCTATGGCCACTAGGATGAAAATTCGCTCGCTACGACAGGAATTTGTACAGCGGCGCTTCGCCCTTTGGCCGGGCCTTCCACCGTGCGTGAATCCACACCCACTGTTCCGGATATTTGCGCACGATGGTCTCGATCACTTTGGTAAAGCGCTGCGTATTCTCCAGAATGTCGCGCTCCGTGTCACCGGTCCGAATCAATTCCACCGGCGGCTCAAAGCGCAGCCGGTATTTCCGCAAATTCTCATCCCAGAACGCATAACCCGGAACCACCGCCGCGTCCGTGTGCAGCGCCACTCGCGCTATTCCGGTTGTCGTGCAAGCAGGGACACCAAAGAAATCCACGAACACGCCTTCGCCCGGCATCGTATTCTGGTCCGCCAAGATTCCGACGGTCCCCCCGTCCTTCAGCACCCGCAACATGGTTCGCGCCGCTTCATTCTTATAGATAGGCTTGTTTCCGGATAGTCCCCGGTAGAGGTTCACGAGTGAGTCCAGCGCCTCGTTGTCCAGCGGGCGCGCCATGTAGTGCAACGGAAATCCATACAACGCGTGCGCGTAGGAAGAAAGCTCCCACGCACCGATATGCCCGGTCAGATACACCACACCTTTGCCGTGGCTCTTTCCTGCCAGAAAGTTTTCGTGCCCGTCCAGCACCACCACATCCTCAATATTTTTTGCCGAATATTTCGGCAGCCGCGCGAATTCGGCGGCCATCCATCCCAGATTCCGCGTCATCTGTTTCATCACCAGGGTCCGCTGCGCGTCTGTCCAATCGGGAAATGCCAACTTCAGATTGAACTCCGCCGTCTTCCGCAATTTCGGGAATAAAATCAGCAGCAGCCGCGTCGCCATCGCGGCAACCCCTCTAGCCAGCGGACGCGGCAAAATTCCCAGCGCCTTCACAAATGTCCACGCCGCCCAATATTGCAGCCGTTCAATCATTTTGGAGTGCGGCAATCCAACGACCGCTTTTGCAATCGCAGCTCATATTCATTCAGTACAATTCGCAATGACCTATCTTAGATATGCCATCCCGGGCGAACCATGGGACCTGCTTTTCTCCTCCCTTCGCGCTGGAAATCGCCCACATCCACCATTCCAAGATACACTGACAATGCTAGACTCTTGCTTCCGTGACGCAAACTGACAACGCCACAACCGATACGCTCGCGAAATCTCCCGTGGCCCGACTCGCCTCGGTCCTCCTGATCCTGGCCATACTGTACATCTGCTATTTTCACAATCTTGGCGCCATCGGCCTTGTCGGTCCCGATGAGCCGCGATACGCCTGGATAGCTCGCAGCATGGCGGAGAGCGACGATTGGGTGACGCCGCGTCTCTACGGCCAGCCCTGGTTTGAAAAGCCCGTCCTCTATTATTGGGGTGCGGCGCTCAGCTTCAAACTTTTTGGTATCAGCGAAGTCGCGGCACGTCTCCCGAGTGCGACCGCCGCACTTCTAGCCACGCTTGCGATGGCGTGGCTTGCCTGGCGCGTCTACGGCGCAGAAACCGCGCGCTGGCTCCTCCTTGTTCTCCCCACGACCGTCGGGATGATCGGTTTTTCCCACGCCGCCGCCACAGACATGCCTTTCGCTAGTATGCTCACCGTCGCCATGGTTTTTGCAGCCCGCCTGCTTGGCCTGGTCCCGAAATCCTCAGACTCATTCACTTCCTCAACCTCCTTCAACTCCTGTCTCTTCGGTTTCTTTCTGGGCCTCGCGGTTCTCGCCAAAGGCCCCGCGGCGATCGTTCTCTCGGGCGGCGCTGTTCTTCTCTGGGCCGCATGCACGAAGCGCTGGCGCGACGCCTTAAGCTGTCTTCATCCTCTCGCCATTGCCAGTTTCTGCCTCACCGCACTCCCCTGGTATATCCTCTGCGCCCATCGCAATCCCGATTTCTTCCGCATCTTCATCATCGAACATAACTTCAAGCGCTACCTAACCCTCGAATTCCAGCACATCCAACCCTTCTGGTTTTACATCCCCATCTTGCTCATCGCGTTTGTCCCTTGGACATCGTTATTGTTGTGGTCTGGATGGCAGGGGTTACGGCACGTAAGAGACGCGCGCATGATCCCCTCATTTCCATTTTTCTTGCTGAGTTGGGCAGCGTTCTGTCTGGCCTTTTTCTCAACATCTCAATCGAAACTTCCCGGTTACATTCTTCCGGCGATTCCGCCTATTGGTCTGCTGATTGCCAGAGCTAACGTTTTATGGATCAGTCGCACCGGCCGAGCATTTCGATGGCTTCAGTGCGGCGTCGGCGCGGCAGTTATGCTTGCCGCCGTAATCGTATGGTCTATTCCCTTCACCGCCGCAAGGGATACCGCACATGCAGCGACCGCTGCCGGGTGGGTTTTGACGCTTTTCGGGATTGCCAATCTGATTTTGGCCATTCCCCCCGGAAAAATGTTCGCGGGCTTCCTCAGCCGATCGATGTGCGTAATTCCTATATTGGTGTTAATAGGATTCTTCCGGCCACTCGCCGCGGATTTCCTGCCCCGTGATCCTTCCGGCAAATCACTTGCCGTGGAGCTCGAAAAGTATGAGTCCTTGTTTCAGGCCCTGGACAAGAAAGTTTACGTCGGAAGAATGAGAAGGGGCCAGGAATTCAGTCTCAGTTTTTATCTTCACCGCGAAATCGAATCTTGGGAGTCGGTCCGTCCGGACGATAGTTTTGTAGTCCTGCCAACAAGACAGGCACCTGATTGCGGCCCCCCGATAACGCCGCCCTGGACATGTTCACGCAAAGGCTTCGACCTTGGTTCGACAGGATGGTCCCTTTACCGCGTCCACAGCCAAAGTCCCTTCCTGAATCCAAAATGAATGTGTTTGGTAAGCCTGATTTCGGTTACTGAACCGGCTTGACAGCCTTAGCGGGCTTAGTGGGAACGACAGCGGAGGGCACAGCGCTAACCGGCAGCCGCGTTAGGAAAAAAGTCACCACACGGTTCTCGTACGCGCGCTTCTCTTCGTCAGGTAAATTCACGAAATTTCCGTGGGCGATGATCACCTGTTCCCGCGGTTCCGGCGCCTTTAAAAACATATCCCGTGTGATCGAGCCCAGCTCCGGATCGTCCGTCGCCTGGATAAACAGCGTCGGCACGTCCGTCAGCGTTTTCAGCCTCGAAGAAAGCGGCGGATCATCCTTGTATCCATAATTCAGCCACTCAAACGTGGTCTGCGCCGATTTCACCATCAATGGGAATCCGCCCACGCCCGTCTTTTCCACGCCAATCTTCACCATCTGCTTCGGGCGGTCGTACACCGAATCGAGCACCAGCGCGCGCACACGCGGATCTTTCTCCGCCTCCCGCAAAGCCGCATACGCGCCCAAGTTGTAGCCCCACAAGCCGAATCGCGTGGGATCGACGTCGTTGCGTCTGGCGATGACGTCGATGGCCGCGCGTACCTCATCCGCTTCCCGGTAACCGAACGTGGTGATTCCGGCATTCGCCCCATGGGCCGCAAAGTCAAACACAAACACGTTGTACTGGTGATCTTGCAACGCGGAAACCAGCGTCAGCAATTCGCCGCGGCTGGACTGGTAACCATGGCACAGAATAATCGTGGGAGCGCCGCGCAGCCCGGGGAAGAACCACCCTTTGCGATCCGAAGGCGTCAACCCGCTGACCGTAAAATCTACCTCATCCGGCCGCCCCGGGAAGCTGGCCATATTGATCTCAGAACTGGTCCGCTGGGGCTTGATAATCCAATAGGTCAGTACGCCCGCGACCGCTGCCGTCGCCAGGGCGATAAAAATGATCAACGTCAGGACTATCACCAGCAGCTTGGTGTACCAACGCCTCGGATAACGCAGCTCATCCACTATGGACATGGGTTTTGGGCTCAGATCCCAGCCTGTTTGGCCGTGCTTTCCGCGACGGTCCCTGAACTCTTCCTCAGCTGGAACTCCCTTCAAGGCTAGCATGTGGGTTTACCATGGCTTACAGCCTTCTCCGTGTCATGTGCCCGATTTATATCTGCCTTTTTGGGAATTTGGCAGAGGCTGGCGGGAATCGGCTATGATGGCATTGGCATCAAAACCCTTAACACTTGATCTATGAACATCATCGACCTTCGCCAAGCGACTGTTCGGCAGATCGAGCCACTCCTCCATGAGGAAGCTAACCATTGGCGCGATGAGCTCCATTGGGACTACCGCAGCGCGTTGGAATTGATTAAGCGTTTCTTAGACGCTCATGCCCTGTCCGGCTGCGTGGCTCTGGATGGCGGCTCCGCCGTTGGCTACTCCTTCTATGTCCTGGAGGATCACAAGGGGCTGATTGGTGGAATGTATGTCTCGCCCAAGCAGAACCAGGGGCCGATTGGCCGCCGGCTGCTTGAAGAAATGCTTTATAGCATGCGCGCCCTGCCGCAGATGCAGCGCATCGAAGCGCAACTTATGCCCTTTGGTGGACCGGTGGACGAGGCCCTGCGCGCTCAGGGATTCCGCCTCTACACCCGCCAATTCATGCTGCTCGATTTGGAGAAGCAGTCCGATCGCGCGCCCAACATCAATTCCGGTTTGCGGGTAGATCGCTGGAATGACCGCTACTTTGAGCCCTGTGCCAAGCTGATCTATCTGGCATATGCCAACCACATTGACGGCGATATCAATGACCAATACCGCTCGCGTAATGGCGCGCTGAAATTTCTCAAGAACATCATCCTGTTACCCGGCTGCGGGCAGTTTCAGCCCAGCGCTTCGTTTGTGTTGCGGCATCCGGGCAGCGATGAACTTGTCGGCGCGGTGTTGACGAGCGAAGTTGCCGATGGTGTCGGCCACACCACGCAAATCTGCGTCCAACCCGGCTTCCAAGGCCATGGCCTGGGTCGCATGCTGATGCACACTGCGGCCGATGCGCTGCGCAGCTTGCACTTCAAGGAGTTGTCGCTCACAGTGACGGCAGAGAATCGCACAGCCGTGCAGCTCTACGAACGGCTCGGCTTCACCACCATCAAATCCTTTACCGCCGGCGTCTGGCCACGCTAGGCACCCACAGATTCCCTATTCCGTAGCCAGCCTTTTCCTCTGGGCCGCCTCAAATTCATCTCCGGGGAGCCACGCGGGAGCGGTTGGGGCGCTCGCCGCTTTTTGGCCAAGCGCGTAGCCAAATTCTGCCATGAGTGCATCCCCGCGAAAATCCATATCCGGCGTATAAACATCCGTCGGCTGGTGATAGCGGTGTTCGACATACTCTTTCGCTTCCGCCACCCCCCACGAGGTGTCGTGCCCTTGGTATTTCATTCCCTCGCTAACCGAGAACGCTGGAATCCCGACGCGGCCGAGACTGAAATGATCGGAGCGGTAATAATGGCCGGCCTCGGGACGCGAATCCGGACGGATCGCCAGGTTGAATTCCTTGGCGGTTTCTTCCATAACGGGATAAAAAGTCGTGCGTTCCGCACCCACAACCTCCACTTCCTCGGGAATCCCAATCGGCGGCAAGTCATCGTAATTCAAATCGAGAATCGGCTGCGCGGGCAGCTGTGCCGTGTGTTTGCCAAGATATTCGGAGCCAAGCAGACCTTGCTCCTCGGCGGTAACCGCCGCGAGCAGAATCGAACGCGCAGGCGCAGGCTTGGTGCCAGCCCAAACGCGGCCAAGCTCGAGCAAGATTCCGCAGCCCGTCGCATTATCGGCCGCGCCGTGAAAAATATTCACGCCCGCGGGCTTCGTCTTGTCGATTCCGAAATGATCGTAGTGGGCGGTGTAAAGAATCGCTTCCCTTCTTTTCGACGGATCGGAGCCTCGCACCATGGCCAGCACATTGCGTGAAGTGAACGGGTGCACCGAACTGACAATGTGCGCCTTCAGATTGACCGGCAACGGGATCGGCTTGAAATCGCGCGATTGTGCTTGCTGAAATAACTTGTCCAGGTCGAGTCCGCCCATGGACACTAGCTTCCGCGCCGCGTCCTGCTGAATCCAAGAAGCCGCCGCCAGTTTCGGCGTGCCATCCAGCTGCAGGAACGATTTTTCTCCGCCCCACGAATTGCGCACCACCGTCCAGGGATAGCTGGCCAGATCTTCGCGATGAATGATGAGCGTCGCAATCGCTCCACGCCGCGCGGTTTCTTCAAACTTATAGGTCCAGCGTCCGTAGTATGTGAGCGTTTTGCCTTTGAAAAACTTCGGGTCGTCGGAAATAGGCTGGTTGACGAACAGCAGCGCCACTTTTCCCTTCAGATCGCAGCCCTTGTAGTCGTCCCACTGATATTCCGGAGCGGAGATCCCATAGCCAACAAAAACAATCGGCGCATCGATCTCCGCTGATTCCGTCTGCTTCTCGTTCGTGGTGACGTAATCGTCGAGAGCTTTCAATTCCACCGGCGCGCCAGAACCGGGAACGAACGCAAACGTAGTGTCCGGCAGCGTCTTCATCCCCACCATCGGCACCTTCTGGAAATAACTGCCATTTTCCCCTGCAGGTTTGAGCCCGTAGCTTTTGAACTGCGTGGCTATGTATTCCCCCGCCAGGTCGCCGCCCTTCTGGTTCATGCCGCGTCCTTCGAGCTCGTCGCTACTCAAAAACTTCACGTGCGCGCGAATCCTTTCAGAATCAAATTTGGGCGCGTTCGCCTTTCCGGCGAACGCTGCCGTGGCACAAATAATTGTCGTAGCTGCGATCCAGAGTCGGCGCATGCGGGCTCCCCGAGAGAACGAATGGAGGATACGAGCAAAACTGTAACACGATTCCAAACTGCCACGCCGGATCTGCAGCACGTTCTCTCCACCTACGGAAACGTGATCACGTCGCGGGAAAGAGGCATGCTGTAAGAAAGCGGCTTCGCAATTTTCTTTCCCATCGGCAGCGGCGTCCCTTTGATCGAAAACTCCTCAATCTCATCCAGATTTGCCGACGTCCGGTTTTCCAGTGCCATGCTTTCAAATACGAAAGGCAGGGACGTCACATCAAGCGTCGACGGCCGATTGCTAATTTGAAAAAGTAAATGAGGGCCGGTAGTGTTCCCACTATTCCCCAGTAGCCCAAGCTGGTTCCCTGCCTTTACGCGATCACCGACGTGCACAGCCACACCATGCGGCGCCAGGTGAGCGTACATCGCATAGCGCCCGCCGCCGAGGTCCAGGATCACGTGATTGCCTGCAATTTCAGGAATCGTCAGGGTCGTAGGCGCCACACCCGGCGGCTGATCGGGCAAGTCTCGCATCGCCTCAACCACCGTGCCGGGCGCGACCGCCAGCACTTCCGCTCCGTAGCATAGCCACTGCTCGGAACTTTTCCCGTCGCCTCGAAATGCTTTTCCTTGTGCGTCTACCTTGATCCAATGAACGGTGGCGCGAGAACAATCGCCGCCCGTGAACTGATCTTTAACGGCGGGCTCACCACGGTAGATTCTGGCACGTGCTTATTCTCTGGCTGGACAACGTGGACGCGCAGCGCGAATGGTGCATGGCACGTCGTTGCCGTCACCATAAGTCACATCGAAAAACATCACTCCTGTCTCTCCGCCTGCAATCTTCGAAGAGTAACTCGCCTTATCCATGCTCGGCGGCAACGAGGACAGCTTCATCAAGCCCGTCACGTCTTCATCCTTGACGGAAATAACGCGGTCTCTTCCCGTCGTCTTATTATTTCGCGACGGATCGACCACTTCGACGGACTGAATCGTCGCAGGAAGGTTCCACGAATTTGTGACCTGCATCGCAAACGCCAGGTGCGTAAGCCCATCCGACCCCTTCACCGCATACACGCCTGAGCCAACCACATGCCAGACCAGCGGACTAATCTCCAGTGGATACCGCTGTCCGTCGCTATTAATCGTCGGCTGAAAATAGTCAGGCGCATTGCCGCATCGATCCTGGCCCAGTGCCAAGTAATTCATGCCCGGTCCGGCCACAACCAACACCAATGCACGCAAAATGGCTCTCTTCAAAGTCCCTCATTTAAATTCAGGATCAAGCGGGCGGCAGCTGCGGAGAGAAATGTAGCATGAGAAGAGATCAAACAATCAGCACCCGTGGCCCCAACACAAAAGACCAGCACAGAGGTGCGCCGGAAGTTAGCCCAGCACGTAAGCGCTCGCGACAGAATCCAAATACGGGAAGCTCCGTGGGTGCCTCACATTTGTACGCGCTTCCGTAGAAGCCGCGGATTAGGAGTAATAACCGCTCCTATGGACGCTTGATCGCGGCAGACGTATCCGAAATGAGCCGAAGCAAGCCGCGCATGTCGAATCCATGGCTATGCGTCAATCCTAGCCGCACGATGACGAGGCCCTGAGAAGGGATAATCACCACGCGTTGCCCGAGATTGCCGGAGCCGTAAAACGCATCCTCGGGCATGGCCGCTTCGATGCGATCCGCGGCGTTTCCATGCGCACCGCGATTGGTCCAGAACCCTGCGCCGTAATCCTGATTCAGCGTGGGCGCCGCGGAATAATTCACCCAACCTTCCGGCAAAATGCGGCGTCCGTCCACAACCCCATCGTTCAAATAGAGTTCGCCGAAACGCGCCCAATCGCGCGCGGAAGCGAACACATAGATCGAACCTACGGGCGTGCCGGCGGAATCAAACTCAATGGTCGCCGTGGTGATGTCCAACGGTTCAAACAATTCTTTACCCGCAAACTCCCTCACATCCTCCGCGCGTCCGCCGACAGCATCGCGAATGATGCGCGATAAAATCAGCGTGTTACCGCTGGTGTATTCCCATTGTGTGCCAGGAGCGGCCTTCAGGCGCGTCCTGGCCGCAAACCCCGCCATGTCCGGTTCCAGGAATAGCATCCTCGAAACTCGATCGAGGCCGGAGTCCGACTCCTCTATCGCCAGGCCCGAACTCATGCGCATAAGTTGATCGATCGTGATGGCGTGCCGCGGGTCAGAAGGATTTTGCCATTCAGGCACTGGCGCAAGCTGCTCGACGGACAGTTTCTTCTGCCGCACCAAAATTCCGATCAACGCATTTGTCACGGATTTGGCTAGCGAATAGCCCAATATCGGCGTGTCCGCGTTGTAGCCGGGCGCGTAACGTTCCGCGACGAGCTTTCCGTCATGCAAAATTACAATCGCTTTGACGCGTCGATACGGTGGCTGCGCCGTTTCGGCAAAGGCACGATCCAACGCGGCTTCCAGCTTTGGCGATTGCGGCGCAACGTCCAGCGCCGCTATCAGGGCCCCTGCAGCCGAAGTCATGTGCGTCTCGCTGCTATGTCCGCCGCTCGACGCATCCTTTGGCCCGTCGCCATGCACGAGCACGCATCCATATCTTTCGCGATACACAGCACGGCTCTCGAAGCCGCCCCACCAAGTCGCGGTAACCTGCCTCGCCTCTCTGTCCACATTGTATTTAAGGTGTTTCGCAAGCCGCGTTTGTCCCGGAATCGGCTTCACGGCCTCTGCATATAAAACATCCGGATCAACTCCAGAAACGAATGCGCCGGAGCACAGCGTTTTGCTAACCACCGCGGTTCCCACGCGAATACCGCGTCCCGCGCGGTGTACGAACCAAGCGCATCCGCCGAGCAACACCACACCACCGAAAGTCAAAATTGCCGATCGGGATTGTCGAGTCATTTCAGCCCTACGACGCCACAGGCGAAGCCGCAAGTCGACCGTTCACAGTCTAAGCATGATACGCGCCGGCGCCACGATTAGTTCCGTCCCAATGTAGTGGCCGAAATTCAGATCGGCTAGAAAAAGTTCTCCAAACGATCCCGCCTATTTGGGGCGATCAGGGCAAACGAATTCCCCGTCCACAGCCGTGAGCGTAATCTCACGGGCCTCCGCGCTTCGAATCATCTTCTGGTGTAAGCGCAAAGTCGCACCGCTGGCTCCTCCAATCGTGGCGGTGAACACCTGTTGTTGATCCTCATCAACACGCAGCGAATCCGGCTGCGCCTTATCTACCGACCAGACCGCGATTCGATACGTCTCAACGCACGAAGTCTCGAGCAAAGTACCATTCGAAAGAAAAATATAAATGGCGCCGGATGCCGGGCCGTAGGGCGAATTGGAAACGCGCCATATGCGATTGAGCAGAGGTGCGAAGGAAGCTTTGGAATCGCCAACAGCATTTCCTCCAGCGGCACCGGAATCCGCGATTGCCGGAATTCTGCCGGTGGTCCCAGTCTTCGAGCAAGCTGCGAGACCGACCGCAAGCATGCAAAGGACACTCCAGGAACCGCGAGACACTCTCACTCCCCCTTTGGCCTGCGGAAAATCGTGCCGGCCTTCATCACGAAAGCGATACGCGTCAGCGCGCCGATATCGTTCACTGGATTGCCAGGCGCGGCAATAATGTCCGCAAGGTATCCGGGCTTGAGCGCCCCAATCTCGTCCTGCCAGCCAAGAAGCTTTGCCCCGTTGAGCAGTCCGGCCTGTAACGCCTCGAGCGGCTTCATCCCGTATTGCACCATCAACACATATTCGCGTGCCTGTGTGCCATGCGGAAAAGGCCCCACGTCCGATCCAACCGCCATGGGCACGCCGGCGGCAAGCTGCCTGTGAAACTCCTGAACGTGAAGGTCGAGCATTTCATGCTCGCGCTTCGCCATCTCAGGCGTGGCGGCATGCTCCGCGAAATATTCGGCAATGGCAAACGTGGGGACGGCAAAAATTTGTTTTTGCTTCATCAGCCGCATGGTCTCATCACTCAGCTGATACGCATGATCGATCGAAGCCACGCCGGCTTCGGCCGCGTACAGCGTGCCCGGCTCGCCCGTAGCATGAACCGCCACGCGCTTTCCGGTGCGCGCGGTTTCCTGAATGGCCACGCCAAGTTCGGCTTCGGTGTATTGAAACGGCGTAATGAGGCGTCCATCGCGCACCGAATCTGGACCCGTTTCATATATCTTGATGAAGTCCGCTCCTTCTTTCACCTGCTCGCGAATGGCGCTGACCAATTGTTCGGGCGAATTGGCGTAGGTGGCGTTGGAGAGTACATGCTGCTGCGGATTAAAGTGAATCGCGTCTTCGTGGCCGCCAAGAATATCGATTGCATTCCCGCTGATGCGCAGGCGCGGCCCGGGAATCGAGCCATTATTAATTGCATTGCGTACCGCCGTATCGGCCGAGCCCGCGCCTTCCGTGCCCATGTCGCGCTCGGCCGTGAACCCAGCCATCAGATCTTCGCGCGCCGCCAACGTAGCAGTGATGGTACGCTGCGGTACCGATTCCTCCACGGTTTGCAGATCCTCGGCGCCGGGATGTAGAAACAGGTGAACGTGCACGTCAATGAGCCCGGGCAAAAGCGTCATATCGCCAAGATCAACCATCAGCGCCGCGGCCGGATGCTTCACCATGGTCCCAACTTCAACGATCCGTTCTCCCTGCACCAGCACCTCGCCCGGCGCAACGATCTTCCCCGTCTCGATGTCCAACAAACGGGCGGCATGCAGGACGATAGAAGAACTTTGACCCGGAGTTGTCTGTGCAAGGACGGAAACGGGAACGACCAGCAGGACCAGAGCAATAAAGGGTAGGCGGAACAAAAAAACGCGTTTCGACATGGCCGGAATCATATCACTGGCGCGCAAGCTTCCGTCAGTTCGCAAATCTTCCCGGCCTGCACGCAACCTTAAAGCACATAGCCCCATCGCACTGGGTGAAATTTTCGTGAAAACGGCCGAAGGCGAGAGTCAGGTAGAATGCGCGACGGAGGAACAATGGTCAGGAAAACACGAAGAGAGTTCTTGGGGGAAACCTCTTTGCAAGTGGTGGCGGGGGTATTGGGCGTTGGCGCGACCGCAACCATCGCCGCGGCGCGCGAGCAAGATCGATCGCAACAGGCTCCGGCGCAGCAAGAGCCGGCGGGCGCGCCACCGGCCTTTGGCACCGGGCCCGCCGTGGGACCGGAAGTAACTCCAGAAACTTTCGTCGAGGCGGAGAAGCTCGTGCAAGTAAAAATGAAGGAAGCCGACCTCGCCCAGACCGCCTCCAGCTGGCGTGGAAACATGGCCTCGCTTTACGAGCGCCGCACGGGTCCGCGCAAAATCTCGCTCGAGCCAACGCTCGCTCCGTTCTCCCGATACGAAAGCCTGATGCCCGGCCAAAAAGTGGCAGCCACCAGGAATCAATTCGTTCGCAGCAAAAGCGATCCCGGACCATTGCCGATCAACGAGGAAGACATAGCGTTCGCTCCCGTAACGAAGCTGTCGCGATGGATCGAACACAAAAAATTATCCTCGGAACGCCTGACGCAAATTTATTTGAGGCGCATCGCGCAGTACAACCCAGAGCTGCGTTGCGTAATTACCTTGACGCGCGAACTGGCGCTGCAACAAGCCAGGGAAGCGGATGCGGAAATTGCAGCGGGACGCTATCGCGGGCCGCTCCACGGCATTCCCTGGGGCGGAAAAGATCTCCTAGACACGGCGGGGATCCCGACAACCTATGGCGCCGAGCCGTATCGGAACCGGATTCCCGATCAGGACGCCGCGGTGGTGAAGCGCCTGAATGACGCAGGAGCGGTCTTGATCGCAAAACTAAGCCTCGGAGCGCTGGCGCTGAACGACATTTGGTTCGGCGGCCAAACCATGAATCCGTGGCTGCTGGAAGAGGGTGCGTCCGGCTCCAGCGCTGGTCCGGGAGCGGCGACTGCGGCCGGCCTGGTGGGCTTCTCCATCGGCAGCGAAACCGGCGGCAGCATAGTTGCTCCCAGCATGCGTTGCGGCGTCACAGGATTGCGTCCCACGTATGGCCGCGTGCCTCGAACGGGCGCGATGACGTTGTGCTGGTCACTGGACAAACTTGGCGCGATGACCCGCGGCGTCGAAGATTCGCTCCTGGTGTTGAACGCGATCTCCGGCCCCGATCCCGGCGATGTCTCGAGCGTTCCGTGCACGCTCGATTTTGACGCGAACGCTAGCGTGAAGGGTCTGCGCGTAGGCTATTTCCCCGCGTGGATGAAGCAAGCGCCCGCAACGAACGTGGATCGAAAAGCGCTTGAGACTGTCAAAAAAGTGGGCATGGAACCCGTGGAAGTAGAAATACCGGATTGGCCGTACGGCTCGCTGAATCTGATTTTGTTTGCGGAAGGTGCGGCCTCATTCGAAGAGCTCACGCTGAACGGAGGACTCCGCCAATTGCGCGAGCAAACCTATGATGCGTGGCCCAACATTTTTCGGCAAGCGCGATTCTTGTCCGCGGTGGATTTCGTGCAGAGCGACCGCTTCCGCCGCAAGGTATGCGTAGAAATGGCGCGCGTCTTCGACAGAGTGGACTTGTTGCTCGTCCCCTCTCTGCGCGACGATATTTTGACCATCACCAACAATACCGGCCACCCCTCTCTGACCATGCGCGCGGGTTTCGTGGAAGTGGCCGAGGCCCGCAGCGATTGGGCTCCGGACCCTTCACGGCCGTTGCCGAAGTTTTCGCCGCCACGGCGCGTGCCCCACGGCGTCACGTTAATCGGCAGATTATTCGACGAAGGAACCTTGGGCCGCGCAGGTATTGCGCTGGAAAACGCATTCGGCGTCGTGCAGGAACGCCCAATAGGTTTTTGAAATCACGCCGATTTTTCCAACGCTTCCGCCATCTCACGCAATTTGAGAACCGTGTTCCAGTTCCGCCCCGTGGACGGTATACTTAGCGCCTTGTTGATGGCCGACCACGGAAGCTTACTTCTCCCCAGTCCGTTCGGGAAATAAATGTAAAGTTCGCTTCCACGCGCGTGTAATTCCTCGCCCTGCATATCGAGTTTCGAAAGACTGTCGCGCGCAGCCTTCCCCGGATCGCCCGCAAGAAAAGCCACCAGCAGCTTCGCCGGCTCAATCCCATTCCTCCCGGCGAACGGATTCTTTGCAATCACGCGGCCCATTTCCGCGGTAGTACGCAGAATCACGTCAGGCTGGAAACCCACCTTCGCGTGAATAGCGCCGCTAATCCGCCGCGAGAGACCATCCAAGTTTTTCTCCTTCGAAACAAACACCACGTTGCCGCTCTGCACGTACGTTTGCACGCACTCGAGCTTGAGTGACTCGCACAATGATCGCAGCGCCTCCATCTTGATCTTGTTGTGACCGGGGAGGTTGACGGCTCGCAGCAAGCAGATAATCGCGGGCATATCGCCGTAAGTATAGCCCCGGATTGCAAGGACAGGGACTGCCGCCGTCTCGAGCTCTTAGCCGAAACGGCCCTTCGCTAGCCCACGGACCCGAGGCGCGTCTATACTTTCAAGGTCAGCTGCGAGAAGTGTCTGCGTAGCAGGGGAGCCGAGATGAACCTTTCTGAAAACTTTTCGAAATTTGTGCTGGGCGGTGCCGGAATTCTCGCGCTGGCAGGTGCCCTTGCCGTTGTCCGCGCCCAGGAAACCGCAACCGCGGACACGCATGGCATCCAACCCGCCAACATGGATCGCTCGGTGAAGCCGGGCGACGATTTTTATCTCTACGCAAATGGCGCATGGATCAAGCGCACGGAAATTCCACCCGACCGCTCCCGCATCGGCGTATTCACGAAGCTCGATGAAGTGAGCACCAAACGTACCGCCGAGCTCATCGAGGAGGCCTCCAAGTCCAACGCCACCCCCGGCACCGGCACCCGAAAAATTGCGGATCTCTATAACTCCTTCATGGACGAACCGGGAATTGAAGCAAAGGGTTTGTCCCCGCTGGGGCCGCATCTTGAAACCGTCGCGCAGATCAGCGACAAGCGCGAACTCGCCTTCGCCCTGGGAAAAACGTTGCGCGCCGACGTCGACGCCCTGAACAACACGAATTTCCACACGCCAAATCTGTTCGGCCTGTGGGTAGCTCCCGGCTTCAACGACTCCGAACACTACGCGGCCTATCTTCTACAAGGCGGCCTGCAACTGCCCAACCGTGATTATTACCTGGCCGACAGCGAACACATGAAGCAACTCCGCGCCGCCTACGAAATTCATGTTTCAACGATGCTTAAACTCGCCGGCTTCACAGACGCAGACGCGCGCGCCAAGCGCATTGTGGCACTGGAACACGCCATTGCCGAGAAACACCTTAGCCTGGCGGATAACGAAGACGTTCACAAAGCTAACAATACCTGGAGCCAGTCCGATTTCTCCACGAACGCCCCGGGCATGGATTGGTCCCAATATTTTCGTGGCGCAGGATTGAGCAGTCAGGCCAGCTTCATCGTGTGGCAACCGACGGCGTTCACGGGCGAATCCGCCCTGGTAGCTTCCGAGCCGCTCGAAACCTGGAAAGATTGGCTGGCTTACCACGCCATCGAAGGGGCGGCAGCCGTGCTTCCGAAGGCGCTGGCGGACGAGCAATTCGCGTTTTTTGGAAAAACGATGACCGGCGCGCAACAGCAAAGTCCCCGTTGGCAACGCGGAGTTCGGGTCGTGAACATATTCCTGGGCGACGATGTCGGAAAAATTTATGCGCAGCGCTATTTCCCACCGGAAGCCAAAGCACGAGCCGAGGCGATGGTCGCGAATTTGATCGCCGCGTTCCGCAAGCGTATCGACGCCCTAACCTGGATGGATCCGGCAACGAAAGCAGAAGCGCAAGCGAAGCTGACAACTCTCTACGTAGGCGTCGGCTACCCGGAAACGTGGAAAGACTATTCCGGCTACGAAGTGAAAGCCGACGATATTTTCGGAAATCTCTGGCGCGGCCGCATGTTCGACTATCAGATGGATGTGGCGCGTTTGGGCAAGCCAGTAAACCGTCACGAGTGGACCATGACGCCCCAGACGGTGAACGCCGTGAATCTACCTTTGTACAATGCGTTGAGTTTCCCGGCAGCCATTCTTCAGCCGCCGTTTTTCGACGCAAAGGCGCCGGACGCAACGAACTATGGCGCGATTGGATCGGTCATCGGCCACGAAATCAGCCATACGTTTGACACCGAAGGCAGCGCATTCGATTCGAAAGGCCGCGTGCGAAATTGGTGGACCGATGCGGATCTGAAACATTTCGAAGAGGCAACGGCGCGGCTAGCGGCGCAGTATGACACCTACAAACCCTTCCCCGACCTTTCCGTGAACGGCAAACAAACGCTCGCGGAAAACATCGCCGACGTCGCTGGCATCTCCGCCGCGTACGATGGCTACCATGCCGCGCTCGCCGGAAAATCAGCCCCAGAGCAGGATGGATTCAACAGCGATCAACAATTTTTCATTGCCTTCGCGCAAAACTGGGGATCCAAATCGCGGGAGCCTGCGTTGCGCCAGCAAGTGGCCACCGATCCGCACGCCCCCGCACAATATCGCGCCGACACGGTGCGCAACATCGACGGCTGGTACGCCGCCTTCGACGTTAAGCCGGGAGAAACCCTGTACCTGGCTCCGCCCGACCGCGTCCGCATCTGGTAAGTTTTTCGGAGTGCGTCGGCCAGCCGCCGCACTCCGTACTTACTTCTTCACCGCGCGATCCTTCAGCAGGTTCTTCAGCTCAGACATGAATTCCTGCACATCCTTGAAGTCCATATACACGCTCGCGAATCGCACATACGCCACCTTATCCAGCTTCTTCAGCCGGTGCATGATCATCTCGCCGATTTCCGTGGTGGTCAGTTCCCTTTCCGTCGCTTCGTGCACCACGCCTTCGATTTCGTCGACGATCGATTCCAGCTTCGGCGTCGGTACAGGCCGCTTTTCGCACGCTTTCAACAAACCCTGAAGAATCTTCTGCCGTTCAAATCGTTCCCGCCGCCCGTCTTTTTTGATCACCATGTACGGAATTTCGTCGATGCGTTCGTAGGTGGTAAAGCGCCGGGAACATTTGAGGCATTCGCGACGCCGGCGGATCGTGTCGCCGGTGCGGCCTTCGCGAGAGTCGATTACCTTGTCATCCAGATGCGCACAAAAAGGACACTTCACTCGGGGGATTCTCCTGTTACTTACGGAAGAGAATAGCAGATTCCTGACGGCGGATGTTTGCGTGATGCGGTTGAACCGGCAAAACGCTGGCGATCCTCCAACTGGACTAGGTGGGATTCGGCGGATGATCCAGAATTTCGGCGTCGATTTCTTCGTTTTCGTGTTCCTGCATACGGCGCAGTTCGCTCAGTGATAATCCTTCGCGCAGCAACAGCGGCACGCCGGCGAAAGAGCACGACGCAAACGTAATCAGCCACAACACCATCGCTGCCGCCAGCGCCGCTTCCTGTCCCACTCCGTACAAACGCGTGAACGCCACAATCGACAGCGCCTGCGAACCCCCGCCGACTCCCGGCAATTGCACCGCCGATCCCACCAGCGTGAACACCAGAACCAGCATCGAGTCGGAAAATGTCAGCGTTCCCAACCGCCCGCCAAAACTTTTTATGATCAGGAAATAGCAGAACACGACAAGGAACCAGTGGAGTAGCGACAAAAACACCGCCGCCAACACATCGCCCCAAGTACGTATCGTCTGCACGCCGCGGGAAAAGCCAATAAGGATGCGCGCCACTTTTGCCCGCCAGCCGTGCGCCGTGAGCCAGCCTTCCATCCGGCGTTCCAGAACCGCCGAACCATGCAGCCGCAAATAAACAAGCCCGGCAATCGCCACGGTCGCGCCAACGGAAAATGCAGTGCCCGCCGTGCGCGCGGCTTTTTCAAACGCCGATCCGGTCCCTCCCGCCGTAAGATGCCCGGAAGATTCAAACACCAGCAATCCCACCGCGGCTAACACCGCAGTCGAAGCGGCATCGAGAATGCGCTCCAGCGCATAAATACCAAATGTATCGGCAATCGGAATTTTGTCTTTGCGCGCGATCAGCAGTGGCCTGACGGGTTCGGCGGGGCGGCCAAGCAGAAAAATGGCGCTGAACCCCGCCAGGTTCATCGCATAAATATTCCAAAACTTCGCGCGTCCCACGTGCGCCTGAAACCGTTGCCAGCGCAAAGAGCGCACCGCATAGCATGCATAGATGACGATCAACGCAAGGAAAAGGTAAACGTAATTCGCGCTGCGAATCGCGTCCCACAACTTGGCGCCGCTGAATTGGCTAAGGTGCAACAGGCCGCGCGATCGATACAACAAAAACCCCACAACGAGCGCGGCAATACCAGCCAGCCACCACTTCCTCGACGTAAAGGACATATAAAAAGGAGCGTAGCCAGATTCTCCCGAAGATGCAAACGCCCCGCTGCACCCTCTCGCCGTTGTCAGGCCCCGCCTTCCAAGGCCATTCTGTCGCCGTCGAAACAAATCGTCGAACCAATCCTATCGCTTCCCCAACAAGTGTGCGACATCACTACGAAAACCTTCGTCGCTCTGCTTCCCCCATACATCGTCTGGTAAGCAATTCAATCGCAATGGCTTGTACCTGCACGCAGACAAAGGTAAGATGCCGCTCAGGTTGGTCGGTTGGGGTCGCCTGTGCAGGGGAACATTTGCGAGGCAATTTACGTTCCATTAGATGACAGGCCGAGTAGCTCTAGCAAAGAGCTATGCCTGAGCAGGTTACTGGAGAATGGGGCTAAGAAAGCTTGGAGCAGGATGCCCAACTGGTCCAGCGTTGCCTCCAGGGCGATGGCTCGGCCTGGGAGGAACTTGTGCGCCGCCACTCGCGCCGCATTTTCAATGTGTGCTACCGCTTCGTCGGCAACCGCACCGAAGCCGAGGATATTTCCCAGGAAGTTTTCCTGCGCGTATACCGGACTCTCGGCAGTTACCGCTCGGCACACGGAGGATTTGCCACGTGGATGACCAGCGTCACAAGAAATTTGCTGATCGACCATTACCGCCGCACCAAGCGCGACCGGCAAACCGACTCTCTCGACGATGCGATGCCCGTCGTGGAGAACAAGGAATCAGCGGCGCGGCGGCCGGATCAGCAGGCGCTGTTGAACGAATTGAGCGGACAAGTACAATCGGCGCTGACACGGCTTTCGCCGGAATTGCGCGAGGCGGTTATTTTGCGGGACTTGCAACAACTCGACTACGCGGAAATCCAACATGTGCTGGCGGTGCCGGAAGGCACGGTAAAGTCTCGCATCAATCGCGGGCGCATCGAGCTGGCAAAGATTTTGCATCAAATGGGCGTGAGGCCGTCATGACGACGCGCCTAAATACAAGGGGTTTTGTAATTCTAGGGACAGAGGAAACTCTGTCCGTGGGGGTCGAACGATGACCTGGACATGCGACCAAATTGAAGCACAGTTGAGCGACTATCTCGAAGGGTTGTTGGAGGCTCCCGAGCGCGCGGCCTTTGAGGCCCACGCAAATGCTTGCCCGGAGTGCGCCCCGCTGTTGGCTGAAGTTCGTAGCCTCATGAACGAATTGCATGCCATGGAAGAAGTGGAAGCGCCTCCCCTGCTGGTGCACTCGATCCTGGACAAGACCCTGGGCCCGCGCGAAACAGTAAGCGGTTGGCAGGCTTTCCGGAAATTCCTGGCGGGCTTTGCAACACCGAAATTCACTTATGGCGTCGCCAGCGTGATGGCCACCTTGATCATCGTGTTGAGCGCTTCGGGAATTTCTCTGCGCAAGCCGAAGCTGGCGGATTTACATCCTGTCAATGTGTACCGCAACATAGATCGCCGCTATCATCTCGCCAAGGCCGGCACTGTGAAGTACGTCAGCGACTTGCGCGTCGTCTACGAGATTCAATCTCGCCTGCGCCAGGACCAGAACCAATTGCAGGTTGCGCCGGAAGATACTGCGCCGAAGGCTCCGCCGGAAAAGCAGAATGACGACCACACCCGCGTGCAACCAAAGCAGCAGAATCGCGCCAATGAGCTTGCCCATCAGGTCGAAATGCTGGCGACGGAAGGTCCCATGGTGTTTGAGAGGAGCTTTCGATGAAATGTGCGGTGCATCCAGATGTGGAGGCATCGGGTTATTGCCGGAACTGCGGGAAGCCGCTGTGTCCGGCATGTGTAAGGCAAGTGCGTGATGTTTTCTATTGCGAAGATTGCTTGGCGAAAGTCGTCGGATTGCCGTCGACGCCGCCCGCGAACACAGCGGCGCCGGTTGTCACCGCTGAAGGCGTAATCACGCCGCAAGTGCCGCCCGTCGGTGTGCCTGCTCCCGGTGCTACTTCCTCGGGGCAGCCGGTACTCGCTTTCCTCCTTGGATTGATTCCCGGTCTCGGCGCCATCTACAACGGGGAATACAACAAAGCGCTTCTGCACATCGTGATTTTCGCGGGCATCATTCTCGGAATCAGCTTGGACTTGGGAGACGGAGCGGAAGCCGTTTTGATCTGCGCGCTGGTGGTGTTCCCCTTCTACATGGCGATCGATGCGGTGCGCACGCTGAAATCCAAGCAAACTGGCGTGACCTACCAGGATCCGGTCGAGAACTGGACCAAGCAACGTTCTTTCGGCCCGATTTTGCTGATCGGCCTCGGCGCGCTTTTTCTTCTGAAAAATTTTGGGGTGTTCGATTTTTTTCGCATGCGTGAGCTGATTTTCCCGTTGATCCTGATCGGGCTTGGCGTGTTGCTGCTCAGAAATCGCGTGGGCGGGCAGAGTTGAGGAAAGGAATCGTATGAGCGGGCAAACACGATGCCGGTGTCAAAGCTGCACGATCCGCGGAATGATGGGTCCCGCGATTCTCATCACCCTCGGCATACTTTTCCTGCTGCATCAGGTGCATGGCGGACGCTTTGATTTCGGCAATACCTGGCCGGTGATCCTGATGGTGATCGGCGTGTTACTGCTGGCGTCTTCCTTGGCCCCGCGCGAGGGCCACATGGAACCTCCGCCGCCGATCGCGCCGCAGTCGCCGCCCCCGGCGATGCCGCCCACTGTTCCTCCACAAACTCCGTACAGCGGTCAGGGGCAATAAGAAGATCATGGCGGGCACCCGGTCGCGCAGCAGCGGTCTCTTTTCCGGTTTGGTGCTGATCTCAGTAGGAATTCTACTTCTGCTGCACAACTACGGACATTTGAATTTGAGCGTGTTTTTCACACGCTGGTGGCCGCTGCTCATCGTGTTCTGGGGCGTAGTGAAACTGTATGAGCGCACCGCTGGACAGCGCTTCGGCGGCGGGAGCGGCGGAATCACCGGCAATGAAATCCTGCTTGTACTGGGCATGCTGGTGCTGATGGGCATCGTCGTCGCCGTGGATGTAGGCAAAGAAAAACTCGGTGGCCTGGTGGAAGTCCCTGGTGACAACTTCGAATATGACGCGGACGTCGCGCCGAAGACGATTCCCGCAAACGCCCCCGTGAGCGTGCGCAACGTCCGCGGCGATATTACCGTGCGAGCCTCGGACGACAACCGCATCGAAGTTTCCGCCAAGAAAAATGTGCGTGCGTGGAGCGACAACGACGCCGAACGCATCGCCAAGCCCGTTGCCATCGAGATCAGCCAAAATGGCGACAGCTTCGAGGTGCATCCCACCGGCTACGATACGTCCGATGCGCGAATCAGCGTGGACCTCGATGTTGCCGTGCCGAAAAAATCCCCGCTCACCGTGAAAACCGATAAAGGCGATGTGACGATCTCGGATTTCGCCTCCGACGTCAACGTCACCGACCAGAACGGAGATGTGGAAGTCCGCGGAACCACTGGCGCGGTCCTGGCAGAGATGCGCAAAGGCGACGTGAAAATTAACGACACCGCCGGCGACGTGAAAATCTCCGGCAAGGGCGGCGAAATTGAAGTGAACGACACTTCAGGCAGTCTGACAGTGGAAGGCGATTTCTACGGCCCCGTGCGCGCGGACAAAGTCACCAAAGGCGTGCGCATGGTCTCACCGCGCACCGATCTTACCGCCTCCGCCCTGACAGGTCACATGGAAGCCGGCAGCGGTAACCTGGACTTAATCGATGCGCCGGGAATCGTCAACCTGCGTACCCGCGATACCGAAGTGAACGTGGAGAATCCCGGCGGCAAAGTGAACATCGATAATCGCAACGCGCAAACCACGGTTCGCTTCACTTCCGCGCCAAAAGACGATGTCACCATCACCAATTCGTCTTCGGGAATTTCTCTTTCGATTCCGGGCAGTTCCAGCTTTGAAGTAGTTGCCGATTGCCGCAATTGCGATATTGAATCCGAATTTTCCGGCTTGGATCAAACTAAATCCGAATCGGGCGATTCGCACCTGGCAGGCAAATACGGCTCCGGCAAAGGTCCCAAGATCACGCTCAAGACCAGCTACGGCAACATCGAACTGCGCCGAACCTCCATCGAACCAAGGCCCATGCCCACACCGAAGCCCATGCCGATGCCCAAGCCGTTCTCTGTGCCTGCGCCGCCTAAACCGCCCGTGCCGCCTGCGACAGAGCAATAAACGACAACTGTTGGCGCACTCCAATCACAAATCACTGAGCAGACTCAGGATTTAAGCGTTTGCTCACGCGGGGTCAGCGCCAGCCGCAACGGCGCTTTCTCCGCCGCGCTTACCAAGAACATCAATCTCGGCTGCATGCCGAACATGCGCGCCACCAACGCATCCGGCATTTGCTGCAGGCGCGTGTTGAACACCGTGATCGAATCGTTGTAGAACTCCCGGCGATCCGCAATCTGGCTTTCCAGCTCAGAGATGCGCTTCTGGATCTCCAGAAATGATGTGTTAGCTTGCAGCATCGGATAATTTTCCGCTACCGCCAGCACTTTTCCCACATAGACGGACACGCTCGCGCTGGCTTGCACTTTTTGATCGAGCGTGGCGGCTGATCCGTAACGCGTCCTCGCCTCGATCAGTGTTTGCAGCGTTTCGCGTTCGTACTGCATATAGCCCTTGCAAACATCGATCAGCCGCGGCACCTCATCGTGCCGTTGCTTCAACAGCACATCGATGTTCGCCCACGATTTATCGATATCGTTGCGCATCGCCACCAGGCCGTTGTAAATCAAACCCAGGTAAAGCAGCACGCCCGCCACGGCGAACAAGATCATCAGTGCCGGAATCAAACCCATACGCGCGCCTCCACGCGGCTAAACAATCAACCGAACATAGAGCATCAAAAGGTACAGACACAGCAGGGCTACCACCGGGCCGCCCCAGATGTACGCCACCGACTTCCACGCCAGCGTGCCCACCAATTCCCTTTGGCTGTGCCCGGAAATCGCGAAAGGTTCGTTGCGCTCGCCCTTGCCGATGGCTACGCTCGGATGCGGATCAAAATCGCCAAATGCGGATTTATCCGACGAGGGTGTCGCAACTTGGGAATCGGCGTTCGTCGCAAGAGCCACGCGGCCACGCGCCAGCAAGTCCTCATTCGGCGCTTGGAATTGACCGACAGCGGTCTGCACCTGTACGCCAGGAACACGGCTCAGCACTTTGGCGATCGTGGAGGCAACTCCAGCCGGTATGTTCGTGGCCAGCGTGCCGTAAGAGGAAAGGTCACTCGCTACTCCGGGGAACTGGATCGATACGTTCGGCGCGCTCGTCAGCGATGGCGCAAAACCGGGATTCCGCTGCGCATTTTCTCCCAAAGTCCCAAACACAAACAGCGGCATGCCCTGCGGGATAATGCGTTCCTCCAGCTTCAATTTCTCGTACGGAACAAGGCCACGCTTCACCAGGAAATTTTGCAAATGGGGCGGCAAAAGATCGCGAGTGCGAAAAAACGAAGCACCGATTTCGTCTGAAAAACTTCGGTGCACATCCAGCTCCGCACCTTTCGGATCAATCAGAATTCGTCCGGTGCTGTCTTCCAGATAAAATGGCACGAACAAGCTTTCCTCGAGCACCGATTTCCACGAATGTTGTTTTCCGGTATCCACCCATTGCCAAGCTTGCACGCGATAGTAGTAACAAGGCTCGCCGGTAACCGGCGCGGTAAGCACATGAGGGCCGACAGGCGTTCCCATAACTTCCACCAGTCCAACCGAGGCGCTGTGAATCCGCGAAAGCGGCGTATTCAGAATCATTCGCTTGAACCGCAGCATGCGAAAGCCTTGATAAAAAGCGACAGGGCCGCCAACAAGCCCAATCAGGCAGACCAGCAGGAACCAAAAGTTCGGCGAGTTCGCGTTGAGCAGCAAGCAAAGGAATGGCGATGACATCAGCATCACGATCCTGAACCGATTCGGGTCGACTTAGGCTCAGTGTATAACGCGAGAAGATACGGTCGGAGGAAGCATCAATCGTGGTTGGCTTAGTAGCAACGGGCAATTAAGCGGCTACGCCGGTTTCACCCGCCAGCCGTCGAAGCTCTTGGAAAAAGGTGGGATACGAAACGCCCGCGCAATCCGAATCAAGAATCCGCGTTTCGCCGGACGCTGCCAGTCCGGCCACCGCGAACGCCATCGCGATCCGGTGATCGCCGCGCGGATCAATTTCCGCGCCATGTAACTGCCCTGCGACGCGTCCTTCAACGCGCAAGCCATCGGGACGTTCCTCGACCGTCGCGCCCATGCGCTTCAGATTTTCCGCCAGCGCGGCGATGCGATCGCTTTCCTTCACGCGCAATTCCCCGGCGTCGCGTATCTCCATTCCCTGTTCCGTATACGGCCCCAGCGCCGCAAGCATCGGCAATTCGTCAATCAACAGCGGCACCAGATCGCCGGAAATAAGTCCACCCTTCAATTGCGCGCCCTTGATCGAAAGATCTCCGATCAGTTCGCCCTGCTTCGTCTGCAGATTCACCACCGTCACCGCCGCGCCCATCTGCGTGAACAAATCAAGGATGGCGGAGCGCGTAGGATTCAGCCCAACATTTGCAATGTACAAATTCGACTCCGGCAGCAGCGACGCCGCAGCAATAAAAAACACCGCCGAAGAAAGATCGCCCGGAATATCCGCCGAAATGGGTCGCAGCGCGGGATTCCCGTTCGCGCCGAACGCCAATCCTTGAATTGAGACCGTACGACCTTGTTTGCGTACGGGCGCATCAAACTCAAGGAGCGCCAATTCCGTGTGATCGCGGGTGGCCGCAGGTTCCGTAACCGACGTTTCGCCTTCGGCGTACAGCCCCGCGAGCAGCACCGCGGATTTCACCTGCGCACTGGCCATGGGCATTGGATACTGAATAGCGCGCAGTTTGCCGCCGCGAATTTCCAGTGGCGGAAAATTTTCGTCGCGCCCGCGAATGTCCGCGCCCATTTCGCGCAGCGGGGTCATCACGCGTTTCATCGGTCGCTTTTGCAGCGACGAATCGCCGGTAATCTTTGTCGTGAACGATTGCCCACTGAGTATTCCAGAGAGTAAGCGGATGGTCGTACCGGAATTTTCCGCATCCAGCGTGCGCCACGAACTTTTCAACCCGCGCAGGCCGTGCCCGGTGATCTGCACAGTCGTGCCGTTGGCTTTCACGCCGGCGCCGAGCGACTTCATGCAGCCAAGCGTGCTGTGGCAATCGCGCGCCGCCGCAAAATTGCGCAGTTCGCTCGTGCCATTCGCCAAGGCCGACAACATGGCGTAACGGTGCGAAATAGATTTGTCGCCGGGCAATTCGAGCGCCCCGGAAAGTGCTTTGATGGGCTGAATGGTTTCCGATTTCACGGTGGTTTCCAGTTTAGCACGCGCCATCCGGCTGACGGCGCTACTGACCCGGCGATTGCCGGCCTGGTCCGAGTCAGAAAACTTCCCTGTACTGGTGGCCAGTTTTCCACGGGGAACTTATCGGCAATTCCTGCGTAAGTTATCTACAGCGCAGTCCGTATCATGAAATGGAAGGCCCGAATGTAACGCCTGCCAGCCCTGCTGGCCCCGAGAATCGAGGGACGGCCTTTTTGACAAACGCAACACGAGAAACGAAACGAGGATGAATGTTCGCCCGTAAGACGCTACGCCAACTCTTCGCCAATGCCGCGATCGCCATTGCAGCCCTGTTTCTGGTGGGAGTATTGCTCGCCGCAATCCCCAACCATCACGCGCCCGACGTGACGTTGACCAATGCAGCGCTGACAAATCCGCAGTCTGGGCAAGATTCGCAAAGCGGCGCCGATCGCGCCAGCATGCCCGGAATGACCATGGACGCCGACGACGCCTCCGTCGGTGAACACAACGCCATGGTCGACATGCAGCACATGCACTCCGGCGACACGCCGCACATGCACATGACCAAGTCGCGCCCCGCAACCGCCGAAGATCAGAAGCGGGCCAACGAAATCGTCGAAGAACTTCGCGCCGGCATCGAGAAGTACAAGGATTACCGCGTGGCTTTAAACGACGGCTACAAAATCTTCATGCCCAATGTGCCGCAGCCGGAATATCACTTCACGAATTACGAAAACGGCTTTCTCGAAGCGTTCACCTTCAATCCCGCGCGCCCCACTTCGCTGCTCTACAGAAAAACTTCCAGCGGCTACGAACTGGTCGGCGCCATGTACACCATGCCCAAGCGCGCCACCGAAGAACAGTTGAACGAACGCGTGCCGCTAAGCGTGGCCACCTGGCACCTGCATACGAATTTGTGTATGCCCCCGAAGGGCGATCGTCGCCATGCCAACTGGATGAAATTCGGCCTGCGCGGTTCCATCACCACGGAATCAGCCTGCCACGCCGCCGGCGGCACCTTCTACCCCGTCATCTTCGGCTGGATGGTCCACGTCTACCCTTACGAAGAGAGCACCGCCAAAATCTTCGCGATGCATCACCACGAATAAGAAAGTCAGCAGGTATTCGTCTGTAGTTTGGAAAGCAGCTTAGTTTTCTTTCAGCTTGAGCCGGTGCTTGTTCTCTTCGAGGAATTCGCGCAAGTCGTTGGACACATCCAGCAATCGGATCCACTGCTCGTAATATAGCGTCACCGGGAACCGCCCCAGCCCATACACGCTGACGCCACCTTTTTCTCCCACGCGAAACTCCAGTGTGCCCTTCTTAGGCCGCTCGGCTTTCTTCTCCAGCTCGGCAATTCTGGCCAACAATTCTTCTTTGGTTGGTTCGGACATGGCGAATCTCCTGTGCCCAACATCCTCGCACAGTCCCGACGTTGCGCGCTACTTCCTGGGTGCCCCACTCGGAGCGCCTTTCGCGAAGGGCGGGTCTTGGGGTTCTCCTCAATGCTTGATGGCCCCGCTCACAACCTTGCCGGGTTACAGGACCTCTAAGACCAAGGGGCTAGGACGGTCTGACGGGAGGTTCAATTGCCCTCGCGTGCGCCGCCCGGTATCATGCTCCCTTCGTGTGGGGGTTACGTCTATCCGGCTATGGGCCAATACTTTCAACGCTTCACCGTCGTTTCACTCGCCGCCATGTTGTTGGTTGCGTTTTCTCTGCCAGCCAAGGCTCAGCAATCCACCGAAATCATCCCCCTCGACCAAATTCGCGCAGGGATGCAGGGCTACGCGTACACCATTTTCGCCGGCAACCAAGTAGAAAAATTCGACCTGCAAGTGTTGGGCGTGATGCCCAATTTCCTCGGGCCAAAGCAATCCATCATTCTCGTCGAACTGAAAGGCCCGAAGGTCGAATACACGGGCGTAGTGGCGGGCATGAGCGGCAGCCCGGTATATCTCGAAGGCAAACTCGCAGGTGCGCTCTCGCTGAAATTGGGAATTTTCACCAAAGAAGCCATCGCCGGCGTAACGCCCATCGAAGACGTCCTGCGTCCACCGTTGCCCAATGCCGGAACCCAAACCGCGCCGCAACAATTTGAGCTGCCCAAAGATGCCGTAGCGCAAAATACTCTGCCCACCGGCTCGACGCTGCAACCGATTGAAACACCACTGGTCTTTTCCGGTTTTCAGTCGGCAACCCTGCAGCAATTTGCCGGGCAGCTGCAGAGTTACGGATTAGTCGCCACGCAAGGCGGCACCGCCGCAGACCAAAAGGACGACCCGCACGCGCACCTGTCGCCCGGTGACATGGCAGGAATGGTTCTCGTACGCGGCGATATGTCCATCAACTCCGCGTGCACCGTCACCGCCGTGCAGGGCGACCGCGTATTTTTGTGCGGCCATCCCTTCCTGAACCTCGGCGACATCCAGATGCCCATGGCGCGCAGCGAAGTGGTGACCACCCTCTCCTCTTCCCTGGCCTCCACCAAAATCGTCAACATGGGCGGCACCATCGGCACCATCACGAGCGATCACCTGACCGCCGTCACCGGAAAACTGGGTGCGCCGCCGGAAATGATTCCGCTGGACCTTACCTTCATCACCGGTTCCAGCGAAAAGAAACTCCATTTCGAAATGGTGAATCATCCCAAGCTCACGCCGCTCCTGGTCGCCATGACCACCTTCAATGGCGTCACGCAAAATTCCTTTTACGGCGAGGGCACCACGCTGCACCTCACCGGCGAAATCCAGCTCAAAGGCCACGTGCCAGTAAAACTGGAAAACACCTTCGCGCCATCGGATTCCCTATTGCCAGACGCTATGCCCATCGCGCTGATCGTGCAAAGTGTCTTTGGCCGCCTGTTCACCAACAACTACGAAATCCCTGACGTCGAGCACGTGTCCTTGCGCGTGGAAAGCCTGCCGGGAAGAAATTCGTACACCATCGAAAGCGCCTGGCTCGAAAAGGGTGAAGCTTCGCCGGGCGAGAATCTGAAAGTACGCGTTCTCCTTCGTCCGTATCGCGGCGCGCCTCAGATTGAAGAAACCACGGTGCATGTCCCCGATCAGATTGTCCCGGGAACCACCTTGCACGTACAGGTCAGTGATGCGGACTGGATGAACCGCGCCTCTCGTGGTTTCAATTTCGCCGGCATGCCTGGCAGCACTTCGAGCCCTGAAGGCCTGGACCAATTGATTGGGGTCATCAATCGCGAGCGCCACAACGATCGCCTGTACGTCGGCGTGTTCGTTCCCGCACCCACCATGGTCTGGGACGACAAGGAATTGCCCAACGTGCCGCTCTCCACAATCAGCATCGTGGACGGCCGCCCCGCGCCAGGCAGTGTGCAAGTTCTGCGCGAATCTTTGGCCAGCGAAGCGTCCGTTGTGCTCGGTGGCCCTGTGTCGGGACTTATTTCGCTCAATTTACAAATCCGGTGACCCTGTCTATGTCGAATTTGCGCAAGAATCGTTCTCAACACCAAAATCAAAATCACTTGTCATCCCGAGCGAAGTCCGCGGAGCGAGGAACCTGCTTTCCTTGGCGTAAAAAGACGTGGCAACGAGTTGCGCTTGTGGTCCTGCTCTTTGGCGTTGTCTCCACTTCCGCCATCGCCGATCACACCCGCCGCTGGAGGCAGTCGACGTACGAAGAATTTCTGAAAGGCAACGCGAAGGGCGTGGCCGTGCGCAGCGATGGGCACTTGGAACTTGCTCCGAAATTCACGCTGGTTGCCGATGCGGACGCGTCCTATCTGTGGTCCCTAAAGACCGACCGCACCGGAGCGTTATATGCCGGAGGCGGCTCACCCGCCAAGGTGTTCCGGGTCGATGCCGACGGAAAGCTCAAAACTATCTTCGAATCCAGCGATCTTCTGGCCCAGTGCGTCGCGTTTGACGCCAAGGGCACGCTCTACGTAGGCACCTCCCCGGACGGCAAGGTCTACAAAGTTGCCGCAAATGGTGAAAAAACTGTCTTTTTCGAACCGAAAATGAAATACATCTGGGACCTGGCTTTTGGCCCCGACGGCACGCTGTACGTTGCCACCGGCGACAAAGGGCAAATTTATGCGGTGTCCCCCGACGGTAAGGGCGACCTTTATTACGCCAGCGACGAAGCCCACATCAAGGTCCTCGCTTTTGATGGCAAGGGCAGCCTGATCGCGGGCACCGAACCAAACGGCCGCGTCCTGCGCATCAGCAATCCGACCGGGAAAGGCGTCAATAAAACCGCCGACGGATTCGTAGTCTACGAAACTTCCAAACGAGAAATCACTTCTTTGGCGGTCGGCGCAGACAAAAGCATCTACGTGTCGGCGATCGGCGAAAAGCCTCGCGCGAACACCCAGGGCCAAACGACCATCATTACCTCGCCGCAGGGCACCACCACGATCACCAACGCCGGCGCACCGGGCGGAGCGATTTCCGCTCCCTTCGTAGCGTTTCCTTCAGCGATTTCCAGCAGCATTTACAAAATCGCCTCCGACGGCGTGCCGGAAGAGCTTTGGACATCCCGCGATGAGGTCGTCTACGCCCTCGGACTGAACTCCGACGGACGCCTTCTTGCCGGTACCGGAAACAATGGCTCGCTGCTGGTGATCGACGGCCATGGCGTGTACGCACAATTGGCAAAGGCCGGCTCCGCGCAGATCACCGGAATCTCCAAAGCAGCAAATGGCAAGGTGTACCTCTGCACAGCGAACCCGGGAAAACTATTTTCACTGGGGCCGGAGTATGAAGCCGAAGGCACCTTTGAATCGCAATCCTTCGACGCCAAACTCTTTTCGCAGTGGGGCCGCATTGAGTGGTGGGGACCGCCGGCAACCACGGCAAGCACCCAGAACGCCAAAGAGAGCAAAGAACCGCGCCTGGAATTTTATGTGCGAAGCGGGAACACCGAAGATCCGGGCAAAGAATGGTCGCCGTGGGCCGGGCCGTACACTTCGAGCGATACGCCGATACAAGCTCCCGCCGCGCGATTCTTGCAGTGGAAAGCCGTAATTCATGACGGCCGCCACGGAGACGGCATCGACTGGGTCAGCGTGGCCTACCAACCCAAAAATGTGGCCCCGATCATCGACGGAATTGCCATGCAGGATCCCGGAGTGCGCGCGCAAGCGCCCCTCGGCGTGATCGGCCAGCCCGGCAACGTCTCGCTGAAGCAGCCGCCTGCGCCCAATCCCAATCCCGGCCTGGTCGTCATCAGCACCAATCCAGCGGCTGGATCGAAATTCGAAGTTCAGCCGCAAGGAACTTTGCAAAAGGGCTATCAGTCTGTCCTGTGGTCCGCGCACGACGATAACGAAGACGATCTGAAATATTCCGTCTATTTTCGCGGAGAAAATCAGCAAGAATGGCTGCTGCTCAAGGACAATCTCGATCAGAAATTCTATTCCTGGGACACCACGTCCATGCCTGACGGCGCTTACTATTTGAAGATTGTCGCCGGCGATGCCCCTTCCAATCCGCCGGAACTGGCGCTGCAGGCCGAACGCGAAAGTGAACGCTTCGAAGTGGACAACTCCACTCCCTCCATCAGCAAAATCGAATCCAGCGCAACGGGCATGAACGCGGACCGCTCCAAGGGCGTCTCTTACGACTTCCAGTTCACCGCAAGCCATCCAACCAACAGCATTGAGAAAGCGCAATACAGTGTCGACGGCGGCGAGTGGATCCTGGCCAGGCCCGTCAACGGCATCAGCGATTACTTGACCGAGGCCTACTCCTTCACCGTCCGCGGAATCATGCCGGGCGAACACACCATCGCGGTTCGCGCCTACGATCGCTTCGAAAACGTAGGGTCCGCCAAAACAACCATCCAAGTTCCCACCAACTAATTATGGAGTGCGGGAGTCCAGCCCCCGCCTTCCCCCAAACCTACACGCACATCTCCATCCCAATACGACCCCACCCCGTGATTTAACGGGGTCCGCCGCGTGGGGAATCCCTTCGGGGTGCTCTACCCAACTCCACCCAAGCAATTATTTTTTTCCAGGAAATTCGGACTACAGCTTAGGCGCGCCGGGCGCCGGTGGCTGTGGCAGGCGTACCGTCGGTCCAGCAGGCGCCTTCTTTGGCTCAATATACATCTCGATTTCCGCCCCAAAACCCATCCTGCCATCGCTATAGGCGTCCGGCTTGGCATGCACCAGCCGCGCCCGGCAGTGCGTCTCATCCGCCTTGCCGCCCGTCACTTCGCTCGGCATCATGAGCGTGGCCTCAATCGGCATTCCTACCTGCAGCGGCGCCGAAGTGACAAAAAAGAACCCACCACGGGACAGATTCGTGGTTTCCGCGAAGTGTTCAGCGGGTCCAGAAGCCAGACCTACGGGCCGAAAACGTAGGGGGACACGGATACGAAAGCGCTCGAGCTGTCGACGTTCCGAATTGGCCAAAGTACATCTCCGTGCCGGGCGCACCTGGGGACAAACCCGGAAAGCTTCTTTGGGACACTAGGTTAGCAGAGGCGCACGCAGCGTCAAGACCCAGCGTTCGTAGTGCACGAGAGGGGGTACGTCCAGTATCCATCTGGATGCATTCTCGCTCCGTGACAGATGAGAACTCACTCATGATCCTCGCTCTCCCCATTTCTGGTGGCGCCTAACCCTACCTGATTCAACAAAAAGAATGGCATAAGCATTGCACGTAGATTCCGCCTTAAGTACAGTAAGGCCTGCCGGAGACGCACTGCGGTCGGCCGGCTCGAGGTCCCTCGTAGCTCTCCTGCCCCCGCCAATCGAGCGAAAACGCCGAAAGCGTTTTTCTGCGATTCTATGTGGTGGCGACCCGGAGGCGAACGAGTGGCCACGTGAGCCAACGCCCTCGGGGAATGGAGGACCAGTCCATGTTTCTCGATTATTACCAACTCCAGGAGCAGCCGTTTGGCGCGCTGGCCAGCCCGTCGCAACTCTTTCCCAGCCAGACGTACTGCGAAGCTCTGGAGAGCCTGAGCGAAACGATTTTGGATGATCGAGGAAATCTGGTGCTGCTCGGCGAATCCGGCATGGGCAAGACCACCCTGCTTTTTCAGGTACTCGAAGGTCTCCGCGGAACTGGCCGCGCCGCGTTCTTATTTCAGAAGCACTCCGCCTCCCGCGACATCCTGCAATTCCTCCTCAGTGGCATGGGAGTGGATTCATCCTCTATGGATCTCGCGTTGATGCGCACCAAACTGAACCAGCTCTGGTTCGCCGAAATGTTGGCGGGCCGGCGATTTGTCCTGATCTTCGATGACGCGCAGGAACTGGACGATGAAGTGCTCGAAACGCTACAGTTTATTTCCAAGTTCGAAACTCCGAACACCAAGCTTTTGCAACTCGTCTTATGCGCCCAGCCGATCTTCCTCGAGAAGCTGCAACAGGAAAATCTGGCGCAGTTCCGCAAGCGCATCATGCAATTCAGCGCTCTGGAAAATTTCACGCCGATGGAAACCGTCGGCTACATCCGGCATCGGCTCAAGGTCGCAGGCTATCACGGCGATCCCATTTTTGATCCGGAGGCTTTAGCCCTGATTGCCGACCGCAGCCAGGGCATTCCCCGAGATATTAATAAGATTTGTTCGCGCGCCATGCTGGAAGCATATGGCCGCGGCCTGCGTTGCGCATCCGCGGAAATCGTGGAAAAAGCAGAGCGCAATTTACACGCCCTCAGCGGATCTGGAATTACGGGCATCGAAGCGGCCGTCAACGAACTGCCTGAAGAACATGAACGGCGTGCGGCTTTCCACATGGCCCACCAGGCGCCCACCAAGCCTGGATTGCCTCGCTCCGGCGTCTGGGCCGGCGCCATCGTCGCCGTGCTTCTTTCAGCCGGCTTGGCTGTTCCCCACGGCATGCTCAAAGGTATGACGCAGATGATGCGCGGCGACAGCAGCGCCACGGTCTCCAGTATGATTGACGCGCTGCGCCAGCCCGCTCCGCAATCACTCTCGAACTCGGTCATCGCGGCGACTCCCGCGAATCTCCCTCCCGCGTCGCCTGCCGTTCCCGCGAAGCGCAGCTTGGACACCGACGCATCGCGCAACGAAATCGCGCGAGTCTCGCCCGACTCCACCGTCAGCCAGAGCGGCCAGCTTTCGCTCACACGTGAACTCGGCCTCAAGATCAATCGCATCGTCATCGATCCCGGCCATGGCGGCTTTGATACGGGCGCCAAAGGGCCGCACGGCTTGCTGGAAAAAGATCTTTGCCTGGACGTAGCTCTTCGCCTCGGTCACATGATTGAAGAAAATATCCCGGGCGCTGAAGTCGTCTACACCCGCAAAGACGACAGCTACGTTCCTCTCGAAGAGCGCACTAATATCGCCAACAGCGCCGATGCCGATCTGTTCATCTCCATCCACGCGAATTCCAGCGATGCCAGCGAAGTGCGCGGCGTTGAAACTTACTATCTGAGCCTGGCCACTTCCAAGGAAGCCAAGGAACTGGCCATCCGCGAAAACTCCCTTACGCAATCCTCGCTGCACGATCTTCCGGACCTGGTTCAGAAGATCACGCGAAGCGAAAAGAACGCGGAATCGAAGCAGCTTGCCGAAGAAATTCAGGGCATGCTCTCGGAGCGCCTCCAAATGGTCAGCCGTCACGAAAAAAATCGCGGCGTGAAGCAAGCGCCCTTCCTCGTTCTAACCGGCGCCAACATGCCCGCGGTGCTCTCCGAGATTTCTTTCGTAAGTAACGCCAGCGATGAAACCTTGCTACTCGGAGGTGGCCAACGCCAGCGCATCGCCGAAGGCCTGTTCCGCGGCGTCGCCGGCTATCTCGATGGGCTGCATGGCCAACCGCAAATCCGACAAAAGCTCGTCACGGAAAATCGCGGCAACAGCGTAGCGGGGCTTGACCGCTCCCTAGTCGAAGCCGGACGGAATCCCCTCCAACAGGCCGAAAAACTTCGCTAATCCGGGGCATCTACAGGAAGTTTTTTCGCAACTCCGGACCCACGGCCCGCGTCTCACTGCTGTTGGCCCATGACGCCACTCGCCCGCTCGTATCTCGAGGCTTTTCTCCCGGCCCAACCTGTGCCAGAGTACAGGCCAACCTTACGCAACGTTGTGGAGTCAAACTTGACGGGGAGAAAGGGACGAGGCTGTAAACTAAGACGCGTGCACCTAGATGCGATAGCCGCTTACGACCGTCCGTCGTGCCCTTGCGCCCAATTCGTCCTCCGCGCAAAAGGCATGCTCTTATGCTTTTGTCTCGGTGCCCTTGCTTTCTCGATTCCTTCACATGCCCAGTCTCAGCAGTCCGCTCCCGCCCGCGGCACTCTCAGCGTGGGTTCGGCAACTACCGCTTGCGGCATCACGTCGCAATCGGATCAGCAAGCCCCCGGAAGCGTCAGCGGCACCGTCGTGGACCCGGACGGAAATGGGCTGACTGGCGCGCAGGTCGCGTTGGTCCGCGAGGATCGGTCTTCCAGCCAGGAAGCGCTCGCGCAGGACGATGGGCAATTCTCCTTCACCAACGTGCCTCCGGGACCTTTTCATCTCACGGTAAACGCCACGGGATTCGCCGCGCAATCCATCGCCGGCAACCTCGGCTCCGGTGAAAGCTGCGTCGTCCCGCGCATCACCCTCGCCGTCGCCACCAGCGTCACCGAAGTGCGCGTCGAACTCTCGCCCATCGAATTGGCGCAAGAGCAACTGAAGGATCAGGAAAAGCAGCGCTTGTTCGGCGTTATCCCGAATTTCTACGTCAGCTACGCGCCTCATGCCATGCCGCTGACTCCCAAACAAAAATTCCAGCTCGCCTGGAAATCCACCATCGATCCGGTCTCCTTCGGAGTAACGGGCGTGGTCGCGGGCGTCGAGCAAGCCACGGACACCTTGAGCGGATACGGTCAGGGGGCGCAAGGCTACGCCAAACGTTATGGCGCAGCATACGCCGATCTTGTCACCGGCACCTTTATCGGCGGCGCTATTTTCCCGTCGCTGCTCAAGCAGGATCCCCGCTATTTCTACAAGGGAACCGGAAGCGTGCGTTCTCGAGTGCTGTATGCGATCTCCATGTCGGTCATCTGTAGAGGCGACAACGGTCACTGGCAGCCGAATTATTCCGGTATCATGGGAAGCCTCGCCTCGGGTGGCATCTCCAACCTGTACTATCCTTCCACCGATCGCAACGACGCCGCGGTCACTTTCGAAAACATGGTTATCGGCATCGGCGAAACCGCCGCCGTCAATCTCCTCCAGGAATTCGTGATGCGCAAGTTGACTCCCAACATTCCCAACTACGATCCTCCAACCACTCCGTAAGCTGTATCTCCCCAACCCCCTAACTCTGTCATCCTAAGAGCGCCCTTCGGAGGAAGGATCTCAACTTCAAAATCTTGCCAACCCCATCCGTCGGCACCCCCCCGCGTGTCCGGCAGCATTGCCCCTCGTGGAAAACTCGCGTTAGACTCGATTCATGGCCACCGCGAACCCGGCAAGCAACCCTGGCAGTTCCCCCATCGAATGGAAAACGATTGTCGAAGCGCACGAACGAATCCGCCCGCGCATTCACCGTACTCCCGTGCTCACCAGCGAATCGCTCGATCATCTCTCCGGCGCTCGGTTATTTTTCAAGTGTGAAAATCTGCAAAAAACCGGATCATTCAAGATACGCGGCGCCACCAACGCGATCTTTTCGTTGACCGCAGAAGAAGCGCTCCGCGGTGTAATCACACATTCCAGCGGCAATCATGCGGCGGCCGTAGCCTGTGCGGCGGCTTGGCGCGGAACGACCGCCGCGATCGTCATGCCGAAGAATGCGCCGCGTGTAAAATGCCTCGCCGTGGAAAGCTATGGCGGCAAAATCACTTTTTGCGAACCGGTGGTCACGGCTCGCGCCGAAACGGCCGCGCGCATCCAGGCGGAGACCGGCGCCGTGATGATTCATCCCTATGACGACGACCGCATCATCGCCGGCCAGGCCACTGCCGCCAAAGAATTGGCGGAGGATGTTCCCGAACTCGACGCAGTCCTGACTCCCGTGAGCGGCGGCGGCCTGCTCAGCGGCACCTGCCTGGGAGCGAAGGGAACGCAAATCACAGTGCGCGTTTACGGCGGCGAACCGGAACGCGCCGATGATGCGTATCGTTCTTGGAAGACCGGGACGCTGCAATCACTTGAATGCAGCGACACCATCGCCGATGGCCTGCGCGCCTCGCTCGCGCCGCGTACCTTTGCCATTCTGCAAAAACATCTCGACGGAATCCTGCTCGTCAGCGAAGAAGAAATCGTCTCCGCCATGAAACTCATCTGGGAACGCATGAAGATCGTCATCGAGCCTTCAAGCGCCGTAGCCCTGGCGCCTTTGCTGCGCCCCGGCGGATTGCGCGAACTCGCTCTGGCGGATCGTGGCTCGCGCGGCAAACCAAGGATCGGAATTGTTTTGTCCGGCGGTAATGTGGAATTGAAGTGGTAAGCGCCGGCCGATAGCGCGCAGAAAAATCCGGAACGTACGAGCAACAGAGTCAAGTAGCCGGCGCATCCATGATTTGTCACGAAACCGGGCGGTGTGTAGACTTGGTGAGGCGAAATTTCCTCGTAAAGGATTGGCAAAGGAAGTAGGGTTGGCCTGGGCGCCCCAGCAACGCGTCATGATCCGGCCTGTGCGCTTATAGGCGTTTAGGGGTGGAAAGAGTTGTCTTTTCTGCGAAAGAGCATTCTGTTTGGAATTCTCTCCTTAGCTTCGGCCTTCCTCGGTCCCGCTCTTTGTGCCCAAACTTCCAGCCCGTAGTCGGCCTCGGCCGGGGACCAGGGCTGGGTTCGCCTTCCAAACACGCATCATCCATTGGCGGTGGATGGCAACGCCGTGGGACGCGTCGAAAGCGGCCACGCATTGCAGCGCATGGTGCTGGTATTGTCTCCGTCTGAAGCGCAAGAAACCGCGCTCAAGCAACTCATCAGCGATCAGCACACGCGCAATTCTCCGAACTATCACCACTGGCTGACTCCGGGGCAATTTGGTGCGCAATTCGGAGCAGCGGATTCCGATGTGCAAGCTGTCGCGGCATGGTTGCAAAGCGCGGGATTTTCCGTCGAACGCGTAGCCGGAAGCAAACGCTGGGTGGAATTCAGTGGCACCGCTTCGCAGGTGGAAAACGCCTTTCACACCGTGATGCAATATTACCGCTTCAACGGAAAAACTTTTCTCGCCAACTCCACCGACGTGGCCGTGCCCGCGGAATTGAGCAGTGTCACGCGCGGAGTTCTCTCGCTCAACAGTTTTGGCAGAACTTCGCCCATCCACGAAGTCTATGGCGCGGCGGGACGAACGGCCGACGGCGTCAAAACAAAGTTGACGCCTAATCTGACCGCCGTTGGATCCACCAACACCTACTATGTGGCGCCGGGAGATTTTGCCGCGATTTACAACACCAACGGCTTGCTGAACAGCGGCGTCGACGGCACCGGCATATCCATCGCCGTCACCGCACAATCACAAATCGAACTTACCGACGTGCAGACGTTCCGCCAGATTTTCGGCCTCAAGTCTAACGACCCGAATTTCTTGCTGAATGGACCTGATCCCGGCGTAGCCAATCAGATAGACTCCGAAGAAGCCCTCCTCGATGTGGAATGGGCGGGCGCTGTGGCTCCGGGCGCGACCATCAATCTCGTCGTCGCCGGCAGCACCGATACCACGAGTGGTGTGGACCTCGCCGCCGCCTACGCCATCGATAACGAAGTCTCGCCGATTCTTACCTATACCTACGGCACGTGCGAACAAGCCCTCGGTTCCGCAGGCAACACTTTTTACAACGCGCTCTGGCAACAAGCTGCCACCGAAGGCATTACCGTAGTCGTGGCGTCCGGAGACAACGGCGCCGCAGGATGCGACAATCCGACGGCTGGAATGCCCGCCACGCAAGGCCCCGCCGTGAACGGCGTTGCCGCAACCCCGTTCAACATCGCCGTCGGCGGAACAGAATTCGCCGACGCCTCGCAACCCGCAACATTCTGGAGCGCAAATGCCGCGAACTACTCTTCCGCGATTGGCTATATTCCTGAAGCCGCATGGAACGAAAGCTGCGATCCTTCCCAAACCGCCAGCGCCACCAACTGCGTCCTCGGCAATTCCAATTTCAGCTTGCTCTCGAGCGCAGGCGGAGCCAGCACAATTTACCGCAAGCCCTCATGGCAAACAGGCACGGGCGTCCCTCTGGACAGCGCGCGAGATGTGCCGGACGTCGCCCTGGCCGCCGCCACGGGACACGACGAAGCGGTGTACTGCACCAGCCTCGGCGGCACTCCTTGCCAGATCAATGCCCAACAACAAGTCGTGGGACTGACGCTGGTCGGCGGTACTTCGTTATCCACTCCCGCAATGGCGGGTATTCTCGCGCTGATCGAACAAAAAAATGGCGCGTTGCAGGGCCAGGTCAATTACGTTTTGTATCCGCTCGCGCAAACGCAGGGCAACCGTTGCAACTCCTCCGCGCAAACGAAGCCAGCCGCGCAAACTTCCTGCGTCTTCTATGACGTAACCGCCGGCAACAACGAAGTTCCCTGCGCGGGCGCGTCGCCCGGATGCTCTTACACGCAGACCGGCATGAACGGCTTCACCACCGGACAAATCGTCGGTCCCGGCTACGATCTGGTCACCGGCTTGGGCTCCGTAAACGCCACCAACCTCGCCATGGCCTGGAAAAATTCTGCGCTCGTGCCTTCGCAAACTGTCGTGGCGGCCTCAAGCACAGCCTTTGTCCATGGCACGACCGTCACTCTGAACGGCACCGTTGCGCCCACTTCCGGAAGCGGCTCGCCCACCGGCTCTGTCTCCGTCAAGACGGATTTCTACGGAGAATCTGCGCAGACACTTGCATTGACCTCGGGCGCGTTCTCGGGAAGCGTCAGCAATCTTCCCGGCGGGCAGTACAACATGCGCGCTTACTACGCCGGCGATGCCACGTTTGCATTGAGCGAGTCCGCGCCAGTAGCTGTCAACATCACGCCGGAAAATAGCACGACCACCGTTACCATCAACGGCGTGCTGAACGGCTCCGCCGCCTACGGTGCGCCTCTGCAACTAAAAGTGATGACCGCGGGAGTTTCCGGCCAGGGCGTCGCCACCGGCACGGTCACCATTCAAGACGGCGCAAACGTTGTTGGCACCTCAAATCTCGCCTCGGACGGCACAGGTTATCTTTTGACCGGTGGAGGCGCCTCATATGCCTTTGCACCGGGAGGGCACTCCATCACCACCGTATATTCCGGAGACAACAGCTTCAATGCCAGCACTTCCGCGGCGCTGCCCTTCACCATCGCCAAAGGAACGCCCTTCGTTGTGGTCGGCGTAAATACTTCCGGTCTGACAACCGGCCAAACTTTGGGAGTCCATGCGGTCGTCGCCGGCCAAGGCACAGCAGCAGCAACAGGCTCGATCCAATTTACAGTTGACGGCAACGCATCCGGCGCGCCCATCACGCTACAGACCGGTGGATATTTTGGCGCGCAAGCGCAAGCGTCCGCGCTAATCCCCAATCTGTCGCAAGGCACCCACATTATTGCCGCCGCTTACAACGCAGCAGCCGATCCGAATTACAACAGCGTTGCCAGCGGCGATCCTGCGAACGAATTGACGCAGATGGTAACCGTCGGCCCGGCTTCGGGAAACAAAACCACCACAAGCCTCGTAATGAACACGCCGCCGGCGAATCTCGGCAATCCCGGCGTATTCACCGTAACCGTTAGTCTCACAACCGCGACCGGAACGGTCACGCTGTGGGACGCCGTCGGTCCGCGCACCGCTGCCGCCGCGATCGCCGGCGGCGCCGCCACCGTGCAATTTGTTTGGCCGCAAGCGGGAAGCACATCGCTCTACGCGGTCTACTCCGGTGATGCCTCCAGCGCGGGATCGACCAGCACGCCCGTTTCTTTCTCCGTGCAAAAGGGATTGCCGCAGGTCGCGCTGACGGCGCCAAGCAGCGTCTCCGCTGCCGAACAAGTTTCACTGAACGCCACCGTCACCGGCATTCCCGCAAATCCTCAAATTCCGTATCCGGTGGGCGTCATTCAGTTCTGGGATTCCGTAAACGGTGCCCCGGCACAATCAATCACATCGCAGTCCCTCACGTTCGGCTCCGCCGGGGTCAGCGTCTCCGCAGCCCGCGTGAGATTATCCGCCGGCCTTCACAGCTTGTCCGTGCGCTACCTCGGCGACACAAATTGGCAAGCCGCCAATTCCGCCGCCGCCCAGGTGGCCTCTTCAACATTCACCCTGAGCGTATCTCCCAATCCGATCGCTTTTGCCGGCGCCACTACCGGCAGCGGCACCGTCACCATCACACCCACCGGTGGCTTTTCCGGAAATGTCGCCTTGTCCTGCGCCACGGGCGGAACAAATGTTCCCGCGGGCTATTCCTGCGCGTTCGGGCAGTCCAGCGTCCCGGTCAATAATGCCGTCGCAACTACCTCGATAACTTTTACTCCCTCAACCACCGCATCCGCCGCGGTCAAATCCGCAAGCGCCACGAAACCCAACGGCAGCCTCTGGGGCGCGTGTTTTGGCGCGGGCTTGTTGGTCTTCGCCATTTTTGGTTTGGGCGGCACCGGCACAAAAAATGCCCGAAACTTTTTGCTCGCGTGCGGGTTACTGCTATCTGTAATCGGCCTTGGGTTGGGTTGCGGTGGAGGCAGCGGCGGTGGGGGCGGTCCGGTAACAACCACCACCACGATTGTCTCCAACAATATTCATGCAGGCTTCGGTTCTCCTGTCACCTTTACCGTGACCGTGAAGCCGAACGGCGCCGTGACTCCCACCGGGCAGGTTCAGCTCTATGACAATGGTCAAACTCTGGGAAGTGCTGTGCCCGTGAGTGCGGGAATCGCCACGTTTTTAGCGACTTCCCTGCCTGTGGGCGTACACAACCTTACCGCCTCTTACTTGGGAGATGCACATACGCAGGCATCCACTTCCGCGCCCATAGCCCAAATCATAGCCGGTCCCGTGAGCCTGCAAATTTCCGGCACCAGTGGCGGAGTAACGCAAACGCTAAATTTTACAATTAACGTGATTTGAGTGCTTCATTTTCGAGGGTATATTGGAAACGCCCCAACCAACGGGGGAGTAAACCACTTCTCTCTCGGTTGCATCTGAAAAGTCAGGACCGTCACTGCGTCATGGGGGCCGGAGACGCGGTTCCTGCCGGGTCAATCAGTGTTCCGAACGAAAAAACGCGTAGTAATTACGAGGTCAAAATGAACAGAGCAATGCAACTCTGGCGGGCTGTGTTGTGCGGCATACTCTTATCTGTGGCGAGCGCAGGTGGGTGGGCGCAAGCGCAAAAGTCCGCGGTACCGGCGCGCGTCGTGGAAACCGTCGACGACACAAAAACTGTCACGCTAAGTGGCAACGTGCATCCGTTCGCACGCGCCGCCTTCGATCAGGGCGCGCTCCCAGATTCTCAACCGATGACTCGCATGCTGCTGCTGCTCGAACGCAGTTCCGCTCAGGAACAATCGTTGAAGCAGCTGATCGATGCGCAGCAAACCAAAAATTCCGGCAACTATCACGCATGGCTCACTCCCGAACAATTTGGCCAGCAGTTTGGTCCCGCGGATTCAGACGTCCAAGCCGTTACGGACTGGCTGACCCGCTCTGGATTTCAGGTCGCCAATGTCGCCAAGGGAAAAGGCGTCATCGAGTTCAGCGGAAGTGTGGGGCAGGTCCGCACGGCATTCCACACACAGATTCACAAGTTTGTCGTCAACGGCGAAGAGCATTTCGCCAACGTTTCCGATCCCGCGATTCCCGAAGCGCTCGCGCCCGTGGTTGCGGGCGTTGCCGCGCTTCATAATTTCCAGAAGTATCCGTCCATCGTGAAGAGCGGGACCTACCGCCGCTACAAAGGCTCGAACCAGTTGCAACCGCTCTTCACCTTCGGCAATCCTGCACTGTACGCCATGGGCCCCGGAGACTTTGCCAAGATTTACAACATCCCTGCAACCGCTACCGGCGCGGGACAATCGATCGCGGTCATTGCGCAGACCAATATCAATACCCAGGACGTCGTCGATTTCCGTACGATGTTCGGACTGTCTAACGCCAGCGGCTACGTTTGCACCGCGCCAGCCACTCCAGCAGGGTGTCAATTTACCGTTGTCCTCAACGGTCCCGATCCCGGCATCGTAGGTCCCGGCACTCCCACCGACGACGAAATCGAATCGGACCTGGATTCGCAATGGGCGGGCGCCGTTGCACCGGGCGCAAACATTAACCTGATCGTATCGGAATCAACTCTGTCCAATCCCACGCAAGTCTCGCAGGGCGTTGACCTTTCTGCGTTGTACGCCGTCGACAACAACATCTCTCCTGTCATTAGCGACAGCTACGGAAACTGCGAAGCAGCTTTGGGCACAGCCGGAAACCAATTCTATAATTCGCTATGGCAACAGGCCGCGGCGCAAGGCATCACGGTCGCTGTAGCCGCTGGCGATGACGGTTCGGCTGGTTGCGATCCAATTCAAGCGATCGATCCCGATGCTGCAACCCAGGGCATCGCGGTCAGCGGCCTTGCGTCCACTCCTTACAACGTCGCCGTTGGCGGAACCGATTTCGATCCCAGCACTACTGGCAACGCTACCTACTGGAATACCACGAGCGACACCGTCAATTCCGCGCTCGGCTATATTCCAGAAATCACCTGGGACAATTCGAACTGCGCCCAGATTTATCCTGCGCCCTGCCCAGGTGTTGATACCAGCAGCTACGCTGCGGATATAAGTGGCGGCAGTGGAGGACCCAGCAACTGCATCACGTCCACCACAAACAGCAACACTGGCGTGACTACCTGCACGAAGACCAACAATGTTTACGGTTATCCCAAGCCGTCTTATCAAACGAGCCTCACTCCCGCAGATTCCGTCCGCGACATTCCCGACGTGGCCTTCTTTGCCAGCAACGGTGGTCCCCTCGCGAACGGCACCGATGTGACCTATGTCATCTGCCAATCAGATAGCAACCCGCAAGGCTCCACCACACCAACGGGCGCTTCTTGCAACATCAACAGTCCCTATCAGGACTTCACACTGGTAGGCGGCACTTCCGCTACAGCACCAGCCTTCGCGGCCGTCATGGCGATGGTGAACCAGTCCACCGGCCAGCGCCAGGGCAACGCCAACTATGTTCTGTACAATCTCGCCGCCTCTGACACGACGAACTACATGGCTGGAAAATGCGTCACGTCAACGGCAAACGGCACGAGCGGTACTCCCGTGATGCCTGCTGCCGGTTGCGTGTTCAATGACATCAACAAGGGTAACAACACCATGGCTTGCGATTCCGGCACGGCGAATTGCAGCAACCAGACGGCGTTAGGCAGCGGTCAGTTCGGCGTATTGGTCTGCAACTCTGCGACAAACTCGAATACGCCAGCGTGGCAGACCTGCCCGGCAGCCGATAACGGCGTTCCCGCGTTTCAGTCCACTACGAAGTACGATCTGGCCTCCGGCCTCGGTTCCATCAACGTCGCAAACTTGCTGACCAAGTGGACTTCCGCGATCCGCACCGGAACCACGACCACACTGACGAGCCCAATCGGAGGCTCGCCATCAGGAACAAGCTTCACCGCCACCGTGACGGTATCTCCCGCTCCCGCGAGTGGCGAAGCTGTTTCCTTAATCGCGGTGGGCACGGGCGGAACCGTCCTCGGCTCTTTCGGACCGTTTACACTCAGCAGCGGTACAGCCTCGGTAAAGACGAATCTCTTGCCGCCCGGCACCACCCGTGTAGAGGGAAGCTACGGCGGCGATGCCACACTTGCCGCCAGCACTTCAACCGCTGTTCCGATCACTACCGTCGCCGGTGCTAACCTCCCAAGCACGCTCACCGTATACTTTGTCTCCCTTAGTACGGGAGGTGTCAGCACTGGCGCGCAAAACTTCGCATACGGTTCTACAGGCTACATTCTGCGCATCGTTGTGACTGGCTCAAATTCCAGCGCTGGATGCAGCTTCGCCTATCCAAATACCAAACCCGCAGTTCCCTGCCCCACCGGCACAGTTTCGCTCTTCGACAACGGTTCGCCGTTGAACGATTTCCTGAACAACGGCACGCAGACCAACGTCGGTGCCCTTAACAATCAAGGTTTCGCCGAAGATCAACCCATCAACGTGAACGGTGGTACCCACAAAATTACGGCGACATATTCCGGAGACGGGAATTATGCAGCCACGTCCACTAGCAACTCCCTCTCGATCACGATCACCCAGGTATCCACGCAGACCGCCGTCACCAGCAGCCTTTCCTCCGTTAAATCCGGCTCGAGTGTGGTTCTCAGCGCCGTGGTCAGCACCAGCAGCGGTGGCAATCCGCCGACCGGCACGGTCACATTCACCAGCAGCACGGGTGGAAGTCTCGGCGCACCGACCTGCACAGGCACCGCGGCGACGTCCACCACAGGTGCTTACTGCACCGCGACCCTCACCACAACTATTTCCGCGCTCTATCCGCCGCCCACGGGCGATCCTGGCGCGCCTAACTTCCCGCGCATCCCCACACTGATCGCGTTGCTGAGCATGATCCTGTTCGCGCTCGGCATGCGCTGGATTCCTCAAACGCGCCGTCGCGCGTACGCTTACCTCGGCCTGATCGCCATCGCGCTCATGGTCGGCGTGGTCGCCGGTTGCGGCGGCGGTGGCGGAGGTGGTGGCGGCGGAAGCACCCGCACGATCACCGCAGCCTATGCCGGTGACGCCAACTACACCAAGTCCAGCGGCACCACCACCATCACCGTCCAGTAACCACCAAAACCCAAAGAGGGCGCCTCAATCCACCGAGGCGCCCTTTTTCATTTTGGACTGCGGCAGTTCGCCGCCGCTTTGACGGTCGCTCAATGATATAGTCCCACCGTGATTCCTGATTCCATCAAAAAACCTGCGCCGCACATCTTGAAGAGGGTATTTGGCTGTTAAACATATCGCTCGCTAGGCCGTCATGACTAAAGATGAGATTCAGCTACTCTACGAATTCGGCCACTGGGCGAACAAGAGGGTTTTGCACGCGGTCTCCACTCTCAGCGTTGAGGAATTCACACGTGATCTGGGCGGCAGCTTCCGCTCCGTGCGCGACACGCTCGTGCACATCGTCGGCAGCGAGTGGGTTTGGCTAGCGTATTGGAAGGAACCGTGCCCCAGCTCCGCCTTCCTCACAGATTTGTGGTCCCGGCCCAACGCCCTATCTGATCCGAATGCGTTTCCTGACCTCGCTGCGGTGCAGTTAAAGTGGGCGGAAGTCCAGCGAGAACAAGTCGAGTTTGTGAATCGCGTAACAGACGAATCCTTGCGAAGGATGCTGCCTGTTCGCGGAACACAAATCAGTCTGGCGCACCTCATGCAACATTTGGCGAACCATTCCACATACCATCGCGGTCAAGTCGCGCACATGATGCGGCAGCTTGCCGCCAAGCCGCTCGCCACGGACTTCGCCATGTTTCTGATGGAGGGGCGCCGCGGAAGAGCCGAGGCACACTAGTCGACTGAAAGAAGGATTGAGAAAGCCGGGTGCCCCCACACTCGAGGGTTGGAACGTGGGTCTTGGGGTGCTCTTCCTTCCCTTGCCTCGAGCCAACCTCTTCCCTTAGCTCGTAGCCGCAGGCGGGAAGAAAATATTCCAGAACTGCGGCGAAGGCGCCGTAAACTCCACCGGGATCAATGACCCTTCGGGATTCATCTGCGGAGGCCGCACCACATGCGCCTCCACTTTCTTCTGCGTCTTGGGGTTCTCCAGCGAAAGCTTCGTCCCCTGCGACAGTCCTTCCGGCAGAATAATCATCGCCCCGCTGGCGCTAACCGTGTGCGTAAAGCCATGAAGCGGGTTCGCCTTTCCCGGCAAATGCACCAGGATCGGCATCCTCAGCAGTACTCGTTGCGCGCGCCGGCGCTCTTCGTTCGTTTGCGGACGCACGGTATTGGCGCCGCGCTTCACTTGCGCAGTCGGTGACGCAGCCGCCCCCGGCGGGTTCGCTTTCGTCGTCAGTGGTGTCACAGTTCGAGCCCCCAGAAGTCCATGTCAGGCGCAATCAATTCCAGGCCATACTCCCAACCCTCCGGCTGCTCATTCCCTCTCCACACCACCACGGCGGCATTGCTAGCCCCAGTGGCCAGATTCGTCAGCGACATCCGCTGTTCCAACCCCAGCGAATCGGAAAGCACCACCATGCAGCCGTAGGGATTCACAATGCGCGTGCAAACCTCAATCTTGTATCGTTTTCCGTCGCCGCCTTCCCACTCCAGCCGCACCTGCACACGCGAATTCATGCGCCTTCCCCGGCGCTTTTCGCTGTACTTACCCCCTACTTCCTTCAATTCGCGCAAGTTAACAGCCATCTTTGCCTCTAGCAGGTCATGCTAAAGTGAGTAGGAATGTCGGTCAATGGTACGAAGATGGCACACCTGCGAAAGAAGTAGCTGGCCCAAGGGACAGGAGAACGACGTAATTTGAAGAATCTAATCGTTAACGCCGATGACCTCGGCTGGACCGAAGGCGTCAACCGCGGCATTGCGGAAGCGCACCGCAAGGGCCTGGTGACCAGCACTTCCCTGCTTGCCAATGGCCGCGCCTTTGATTCGGCCCTGGACGTGGCGCGCGCCAATCCCGAACTCGGCGTCGGCGTTCACCTGAACCTCAGCGATGGCCGTCCCACCGCCAAACCGGAAGACGTGCGCGGCTTGCTCAACTCGGCGGGCGAACTGGAAGGCAGTCCCGAAAGCCTGCTGCTCCGCATTGCCAGCCGCGGCCTCGAGCCCATCGAAGTCGAGCGCGAGTGGGACGCCCAAATCCAAAAGATTCGCAATACTGGCATCGCCCCCACTCATCTCGACGGCCACAAACACGTCCAGATGCTTCCGGGGCTATTTGAGGTCGCCCTCCGCCTGGCGAAAAAGCACGGCATCCGCGCGATCCGTATTTCCCATGAGGAATCGAAGCTGCGCTCCATCTTGTCCTCGGGCGGCGAACAGAACACCGGCGTGCTATTGAAACAGGGCGTGCAGGCGCGTGGCCTGAAACTGCTGGCGCGGGACGCTCGCGAAATGGCTGACCATGCCGGCATGGTGACCACCAATTATTTTTGCGGCATCGCGCAAACCGGCGTTTTGACCCGCGAAGGCATGGAAAACTTGCTGAGAAATCTGCCCGAAGGCGCCACCGAACTGATGTGCCACCCAGGTTACGCCGACGAAGATTTGAAGCGTTCCGCCACCCGCCTCCAGCAATCGCGCCAGACCGAGCTGGAAATTCTGACCGATCCCGGCATCAGAAAACTTGTCGCCACGCAGGGTATTCGCCTGATAAGCTATCAGTTGATGGGGGAATTGGCCTAAAGCTGCGGCTGGGGACGCGCTGCGGCCGACATCCCGCAGGCCCACCTAGGGTCAGCGGCTCCAGCGAATTCGCAGGCGAGCCACAGCGGAAAGCATCAGAAAGGCGCGGAATACTGCGTATGCGAAGCGATACACCCATACACTATTCCATCGTTGTTCCGTTTTACAACGAGCAGGAAAACATCCCAACGCTGTACATGAAAATCACGGAAGTGATGGACTCCATCGGCGAGCCTTATGAAATGGTCTTCGTCGATGACGGCAGCAAAGACAATTCCTACCGCGTTCTTTCCGATATTTACGAACACGACCGGCGCGTCAACGTAGTCCGCCTGCGCCGCAATTTCGGCCAGACCGCCGCCCTGAAGGCGGCGTTTGATTTTGCGCGTGGCGATGTTGTGATTTCGATGGACGGCGACTTGCAGCACGATCCCGAAGAAATTCCGCGCTTTCTGGAAAAAATTGAAGAAGGATTCGATCTGGTCAGCGGCTGGCGCGCGAATCGCCGCGATCACTGGTTGATGCGCCGTTTGCCGAGCCGCGTGGCCAACTGGATGATGGCCAAGCTTTCCGGAATCGAGTTGCACGATTTTGGCACAACGTTTAAAGCCTATCGCAAGGAAATCCTGCAGGAAATTCAGCTTTACGGCGAACTGCATCGCTTCATTCCCGCACTGGCCAGTTCCACCGGCGCGCGCATTGCAGAAGTGCCCATCTCCAATCCCGATCGCAAAAATGGCAGATCCAATTACGGAATTGGCCGCACCATCCGCGTATTTTTCGACTTGATGATGGTGAAGTTCCTGCTCGATTATTCCACGCGCCCGCTGCAATTTTTTGGCATGCTGGGTTTGGCGGGTACGGGCACCGGGCTGCTGGTTGGCAGCTTCCTTGTTGCCAAGAAGCTGTTCTTCCACATTGACGTGATTGCCGAACACGGACCGCTCATGCTGCTGGCCACCGTGCTTTTCCTGAGCGGCATTCAATTTATTTCTATGGGCCTGCTAGGCGAAATCAGTTCACGCACCTACTACGAATCCCAGAACAAGCCGATCTACGCGTTGCGCGAAGTCAAAAGCCATCGCAAAGAACTCGGCGACTCCGCCGAGCCCGCTCGTCCTAGCGGCAGCTCCGAACGCTAATTTGGACTAAAGCCCGTCATTGCGAACGAAGTCCGTGAGGACCGCGCCTTTTGCGGAAAGAATTTCTCGCGGCTCATTGCGTCTTGCCTTCCAACATACTCCCGTTGACGGCCCAAGCACCCCACCGACCTACTCTCCCAACCCGCGATACTCCCCGCGGTGATAAACCAGCGGCTTGCCTTCCTTCAACTCCAAACTCTCCACTTCGGCAACAAAGATCGTGTGGTCCCCGGACATATATTGCGCCACCACATTGCACCCCAGGTGCGCCAGCGCGTCTGTCAACAGCGGAATCCCTGACGCTGTCCACTGGAATCGCACTCCCAGTCGCTCTTCCTCGGCAACGTCCTGATGCGGCTTGGCGAACAGCTCGGAGATCTGCCGCTGCGTATCGCGCAAGATATTCACACCGAATCGCCGCTGTGCCTTCACACAGCCCAACATGTGCGCACTCTGATCCACGCAAACGAGAATCAATAGCGGATCAAGGGAAACGGAAGTGAAGGAGTTAGCCGTCATTCCATGAACCTGTCCTGGTTCCCGTTCGGCGGTGATCACGGTGATGCCGGTCGGAAAACTGCCCATCACCCGGCGAAAAAATTCCGGAGAAACTAATTTCGTAGACATACAAGGCGTGCATCAAGATTATCACAGCTAGCGCAGCCGCAGGAATCGAGCGGCCTTCACTTCACAGCCTACAAAAAAAGTTGTCATCGGTTGAGATCCTTCGTCGCGGAAGGCGCTCCTCAGGTCCAGTCCAAGCAAAACGTCCGATTCACGCACAACGGCGTCCAACCAAAACCACCCGCGGCGCCTACTTGTGCGGCTTATCCTCACTCTTCGGCGCCTTCGCAGGCTCCTTATATGCCTTGGCATGCTCCGCCTGCTGCTTCTGTTTCAAGTTCTGCTGTTGTTGGTCGTGCTTCTGTTCGAGTTGCTCCAGTTGCTGCTGTTGTTTTTGCTGCACCTGCGCCTGTTGTTCCGCCTTGCTGCTTTGCTGCTCTTGCGTCTGCTTTTGCTGCAGCTTCTGATATTCCTGATCCTGCTTTTGTTGCAACTGTTGAATCTGCTGCTGGTGTTTCTGTTCGAGTTGCGGATTCACGTTCGAGCTTGCGGGCCGCGACGTCGGCGGACGGTCCGCGTACGCATGCGTGTTTGTGTTATTGGGCTGGCCGTTGTTGTCGGGCCGGCTCGTATTCAACGGACCTGGCTCGCTGTTCCCGCGCGCACCAGTATTCACGCGCGGCGTTCCAGGACTCGCCGGCGGTGCCACTTTCACTTGCGTCGTCGCAGCGTGAGATTGCGCAGGCTGCAGCTGCCGCGCTTGCGCCATGGAAAGCGGCCTGCCTTCATTCTTCTCGATGGCTGCCTGCCGCGCCGCAAATGAAGGTGCTGGCGGTGGCGGGGGCGTCTTTGCAACAACCGCGCGGTTTTGCATGGCTGCGGGCGGATGATAATTGCTGGCCGCACCTGCACCCAGAACCGCCTGCTTAGGCGGCACAATCGCCGGTCCGCGCACTGCGGCCGGAGCCGTCGCCACTTCGTGCACATCCACTGCGACCAAATGCGTGCCCACAGGCTGTGCGGAGGTAAACGCATGCGGAGACGTCGCGGTCACCGCGCCCGGGACGCCTTGGTTGACGTAGTGGACGTTATTCACGGTCACATTCTTATTTACCACCGTGGTGTTGTAATAGTTGTTGATCACCGTCTGGTTGACGGTGGTATTGGAAATGTTCACGTTGTTCACGTACACGCGGCTCACCGGATACGACGGCACAAAAACTTCACGCGGGCCTAGCGGGAACCAGCCCACATTCACTCCCGCCGCAAATCCTCCCGCGGCGAATCCAACTCCCGCCACAAAGTGCGGTCCGCCAACCCAAGCCACCAATGCGGGCGCATACACAGGCCGAACGTAGGCTACGGCAACTACCGGTGGCGGGCACGGCACCCAGCCCCACGCGCCGCCCACGAAAACCCAACGGCCATAGTGAAATGGCGCGAATCCCCACGCCGCATCATCCACCCACGTCCAGCCCCACGGCGAAATCCAAACCCAATGTCCAAATCGGTATGGCGCCCAGCCCACCACGCTCACATGCGGAAACCACACCGAGCCATAATTCGGCACCGGGCGCCAGCCTCCGTAGTCGTCCAGGTCCTCGTAGCCAATCACATCGTCGGAAACATAGCGCTTCGCCACGGAATGATCCTCGCGCAAGTCCCGCTCGTCGCACCAGGACTCAAAACTGTCTGCATCCGGCAGCGGCTCGATATCCGCGTTCACCGTATCCGTTCCCGTGAAAATTCCTTGTTGCCCGGGATGTACCGTATAGGACGAGCCACCGCCGGTAACGTCGCCATCGCCGTCACGCACATTGATAATCGTGCTGTCGCCTGCTTCGTTCACATTAATCCGATAACGGCCGGGACCAAGAATCGAAAACGCAAGGTTGGGTGTATCGACCTCCACCGCTTCTTCCTGCGCCATGCGTCGCACGCGAAGGCTGATCGTACCCTCGGTCAGGCGAATCTGCATCATGTGATCGTCCAGATTCAGAAAAGAGAATCCAGTCTGGTCGCCCAGACGGATCGATGCGGAACCCACATGAAGTTCGGCGCGGCTATTCGCGTCAGTCCACAATTTGTCGCCTGTGGTAATCGGGCGATTCAACTCCGCGCCCACCCAGTCGTCCGCGCCTGCGGGACTGAAAGACACTTGGCCATCCGTGAAGCTGAGCCGCGCCACCCGCGACGGTGGATCATCGCCGTCGGCTGCCGCGCGGCCCGGCGCAAGCATCGCCAGAGCCAACAAGGTGGTGAACACCATCAGCCCGTATTGTGCGCGTATTCTCATTTGTCTTGATCTCTCCTGGAAAACTCTCGCCGCGTCACAACAGGAATCCGAAACTGGATGTGCGAAGTACGTGGGAGAATTTCGCGGTGCTCGGCCAAAAATGATTTTCCTACTGCAACGCCCCGGCTGATTCGGGAACCCTGACCTGTTTGGTCGCCTTCCTCATATGTAACACGGCGGAAGCAAAAGAGTTGTGACAACTGAATTCACGGTCGCCAAAGAGCAACGTCGAGGAAATAAAAAAGCCCGCTCCAATTCACCGAAGCGGGCTTGAGGTTATCTAGTCAGTATCAAATTAGTGGTGTCCACCACCACCGCCGCCTGCGTGGCCTCCGCCACCGCCTCCACCGCCGTGGTAGCCGCCACCACCACCTCCACCGTGGGAACCGCCTCCGCCGCTAGGGGCGGAGCTGTGTGGTGCCGAGTAGGAACGTGGCGCCGAACTGTACGATCGTGGAGCGGAATAGCCGCGGCTGCCGTTGTATGCCGGCGGATTATAGGAACGTCCGCCATTATAAGACGCCGGCGGACGATTCGCGGAACCGCCTCGGTAGGCGCCGGTGTTGCTGTTGCCCGAACCTGCGTAGGGCGGACGATTCGCCGAATAGCTGCGAGTGCCGTTCATTGCGCCGTTCGGTGAAGTCGCCGGACGATTCGAACTGCTGAAGCCTTGCGGTGCGCGCCCGGAATCCGTGGTGCGTCCTTGTGCGCTCCACGAGCGGGTAGAATTTGCTGTCGCACCCGACCGCGCGCGCGGTTGCGTCGCGTACGGCGGACGGCTGGAAGAAAGTTCAGATTGACGACTGGCGCTCAAGCCGCTCGATGTATTCGAGATTGAATGCGCCATGGTCGTCGTGCCGCCGCGCGCCATCGAACCGCTGTTCATGGTGCGCGCTGGCGAATGTGAAGCGGCCGCTGCTGGAGTGCTGCGCGCCATCACGCTGCGATTCGCAACGCTCGAAGAAGGAGTGGCCACGTGCCCGCCCATATTCGCCGCGCCAAGTGAGCTTGCGCGCGTCGGAGAAGCGTGAATGCCGTTGGTTACTTGCGCTCCCCGCAAAGACGCTTCCGTCAAATGTTGCGAGCTGCGATTGATGGCTTGGCCATTCACGAACGCGCTGCGCGAAGCTGTCGTCACCGCATGCGTGTTATGCGCGTAGGCATAGTTGAAGTTGTGGTATCCGCCCGGTCCACCATTGAAATTGTGAAAGTAGGCGTTGTGAACGTTGATGCCGCGGTAGTATCCCCAGCCGCAGTGATACCACGGGTGGAACGGCTCGCCCCAACCCAGTGGGAACCAGCCAAATCCAAATCCGAAGCCAAATCCAAACCCGCCCAGCCATCCCACGAACGCCGGTCCATAAAAAGGAGACGCGTAGATCGGCCCAGGCGCCCATCCCCAATAACCGCCAAAATAGTGCCAACGGCCGTAGTGATATGGCGCGAATCCCCAAGGCTCAGAACCAACCCACGTCCATCCCCAGGGAGCTACATAAGACCAATTTCCGTCGCTGTACGGAGCCCAGTCGGGGCTGACATTATTAGGAACCCAAACGTTTCCGTATGTGTCGTCTTGTTTCCACGTTCCATAGTCGTCGAGGTCGCTGTAGCCAACCGTGTCACGGTTCACATATTTCGCCGACGCGGAATTGTCTTCGCCCAAATCTCGCTGCTGCGCCCACTGATCGAACTGATCTGGCGCGGCCGCAGGTCCTGTGGAAACCTTCACGTTTCCGTCGCCTCCGGTCACATCGACGCGTTCGCCGGCCTTCACCGGATACACTTGCCCGGAAGCGGCAATTTCGCCCGCGCCGCGAATCGCGGTCACGCTCGTGAAATCACCATTCTCATTCACGTCAACGCGAAACGCCCCGGCTTCCTTCACCGTGAACGCCAGGTTCGGCGTATCAACTTCGTAATTTTCGCCCTGGCGAATTTCGCGCACACGGAAGTTCATCTTCCCTTCGGGCAGCCGAATCTGCGTCACGTTTTGATCCAGGTTAAGAAAGGACAGCGCCGTCATGCCGCTAAGATGAATGGCGATCTGTCCGGCCTGCAATTCTGCTCGTGAATCTTTATCGACCCATACTTTGTCGCCAATCGTCACGGGCCGGTTTCCTTGCGCCGTACCCCAGTCGCCCGTGCCGCCGGGCTGCAACGATACGGAACCATCCACGAAGCTGATGCGCGCCACGCGCGAAGGCGGATTCTGAGACTCATCCGCAGTAATGTTGTCGTCCACCGCCGGCATGTCCGTCGCGTTTGGTTCGGGCTGCATTTGCCCTTGCGGTTGTGCCGCCTCGGGCTGATCCACCCGCTGCGGTTGATCCTGAGCGCGAAGCGCCGGTGCCAGGAAGAAAAGGAGAGCGGCAAACCCTGAAAGGACTGCGGCTGCTTTGGAGCCAATTGGTACGTTCATAGCCATTTCCCCTGAAGAGCCCTACTGCGACGTCCGGGCCCGGGAAGCCACTCGCAAGTATGCCTGCAATTGGCCTCCTATGGGTAGAACACAACAATGGGAAAGAAGTTGCCATAGAGTTGTCGCACCATTTTGATACCGATAGTACTAGTACGGAACCTCTCTGTCCCCATTCTGGCCTATAGGACAGCACCTTTATTTATCCTCAGAACGTAGACTTCCTTCTTGTGGGCCTTGCTGCCCTTTGGGAGAATCGCACAATATGAAAAGAGCACTTCTCAGTCTTGGGTTCGCGGTCTTGGCCGCGACTTTCACGAGTTCCATTTCGGCTCAGGTGTGGCGTCAAGCCGGCCCCCCGGGCGGGACCGTTATTTCCCTTACCGCTGACCCGAGCAATACCAGTCGCCTCTTCCTGGGCACCTCCGACGGCCACGTTTTCACCTCCAGTGACGAAGGCTCTCACTGGCAGATGATCAGCCGCATCGGCACGGGCCAAGACGATGTGATCACGCACATCATCATTGACCCGCGCGACGGCAATCGCCTCTATGCCAGCAGCTGGACGCTCTATTCCGGTGGCGGCGGCGTGTATCGCAGCGACGACGGCGGCCACACCTGGAATATCATCGGCCTGGCGCACGAAACCGTTCGCGCGCTAACGCAATCCCCCACGGATCCCAAGCTGCTCCTCGCGGGCTCCCTCACCGGCGTGTACCGCTCGCAGGATGAAGGCGCAAGCTGGACCAAAATTACTCCGGACAATCATCCAGACCTCAACCGCTTTGACTCTCTCGCCTTCGATCCGAAGGACAACAACGTCATTTACGCCGGAACGTACCATTTGCCCTGGAAGACTAGCGACGGCGGCAAGAACTGGTTCCCGGTCGTAAAGGGCATGATCGACGACTCCGATGTAATGAACATCATCGTTGATCCGGCGAATTCCGAAAACGTCCATGCGGTCGCCTGCTCCGGCATTTATCACAGCACAGACGCCGGCACCGATTGGGTGAAGTACAAGAGCATTCCCAACGTTTTCCGCCGCACGCAACTCATTCGCATGGATCCCACCGATCCCAACACGCTGTATGCCGGCACCACCAGCGGTTTGTGGAAGACCACCAACGAAAAAGATTTCCGCCGCATTACTCCTGGCGACTGGATCATCAACGCGATGATCGTCGACAAGAATAATCCCAAGAAGCTGATCATCGGCACCGAACGCGAAGGCGTGCAGATCAGCAACGATGCCGGCGAATCCTTCACTTCCGCGAACAACGGCTTCCACCACATGCACATTGAAGACGTGGCGGTCGACCGCGAGCATCCGGGCCGTGCGCTCGTAGTGCTCACCTTTGACACCAACGCGTTCATCGCCACCAGCGACGGCGGCAATTCCTGGGTCACTCTCGGCGCTGGACTGAAGCGCACCGAACTGCGTCACGTTTACGCCACGCCCAACGGCTGGTGGGCTACGCTCACCAACGGTGGCTGGTCGAAATACGACGAAACCACAAAGAAGTGGATGCGCGCCGGACTGTACGTTCCAGACGCCACATCCGCTCCTGCTGCCGCAAAAACCACTTCGAAGTCCAAGCGAGCTGCCGCTCCGGTAGCCAAGAAGCCGGTGCCGACGCTTTCCGCATTCCTCGTCAACGATATGGCGTTTGGTAATGATGCATGGTACGCCGCGACCACCGGCGGCTTGCTCATTTCGAGCGACCAAGGCAAAACCTGGAAGGTCGATGGCAAGGATCCTCTGGTCCACAAGCTGGCGCAATCCGTGGAAGTTTCCGCGGATGGCAATCAGGTTTGGGCCATTGCCGATCACAACCTGCTCTTCTCCGCCGACAAGGGCGCAACCTGGGATGCGCAGGAACTTTCCTTCGCCAGCGCCGGCAATCTTCGCATTCACCGCGTCGACGATTCCGCACTGTTCATCACCACGAACATGGGACTCTACGGCACGCACGACGGCGGCAAGACCTGGATTCGCCAGGATGTCCGCGAACTTTCCTTCCAGTCTGTGGCCGGAAACAGTACTGCGCTGGTTGCAGCTCTGCAACGGCACGGCATGGTAGCTTCCTTCGACAACGGCAAAACCTGGCAGAAGCTGGATGATCCGTTGTCGCAGTCCTATTTCCCTGCGATCTGGACGCGCCACGACGGTTCGATCGTCGCCGTTTCCGCCACGGAAGGATTGCTCAGCCTGGACCCAAACGCTAAGTCCGCTGCCAGCGCCGCTTCTGGCACGGGCATGCGCTAGTCCAAAGCGTTACCCTTAAGCAATTACCGGGCGCTGCGAGCAATCGCAGCGCCCTTTTTCTTTCCTTCCGTTTTTCTTTCTTGTGTAGTGGTCGAACTTTAAATCGTCCTTCCCTTCTTCCGATTTTCCATTTTCCAATTTCAATTCTTCGACCATGGCGGCACGACGCCCGTCATGCGCGCATACGCCACCAACTGCCCCATATGCTCATTCGCATGAACGATAATGCGCAAATACATCCCATCCACGGTCGCGTCGCGATCGACGATGTGCACTTTGCGTTGCAGGTCCGCCGGCGTTTCCGCCAGATGCGCCTGTTTCACCGCATCCAGCGAGCGCTTCAGCCACGCAATCACTTCCGCCTTCGACGTGACTTTTGTATCCGCGCCTTCTTTCAAGTCCGCGGGCATCTTCGGGCCGGTCACGCTCAACAAATAAAAATTCGCTTCCACAATGTGCATGTACACTTCGCTGGTGGAACGCACTCCCGGGGCAGGCCGCCACGTGAATTTCTCCGCCGGCGTAGCCTCCGCGAGCGCCACCAACTGCTCCGACACATGCAGCCATTCCCCGTCATACCCTTCCCAAATCCCCTCCGGCATCTTCTGCGCAAAGGCCGGCGCCGCCAGCACCAGCGCCAAACAAATTGCCGCCACAATTGTTTTCATGTGTCCTCCGCTTGCCGGACAGTATAAACCGGTTAGTTCGTGGCGGAGTGATACCGTGTCCGGTGGCCCGCGTTCCTTGGGTTCTCTTGTTTAGGGGTCGGTGCTTCAGCCTAAAAACCAAAGGGTGCGGCACCCGATTTCGGTTGTCCGCCCATTGTTTGCCTGAATTTATGATCGCGGTCCGCGGCTGAGGAGGAGGCGTTTTGACAAGATGTTAGATGGGAATAAGAAGCGTGTCCGCTGTTGTTTATGGCTCGGGTGGTGAGACGGTTTTTTGGCGAGGCGGAAGTGGCTTGGATGGTTGAATTCGCGGCTGAGGCTGAGTTCATCTCGGCAGGGATTCGCCAAATTGGAACACTTGGCTTACCATTTCCTACTGAGCTAAGTCGGAAGCTTAGTTGCGTTGACCTTCGCTCGCAAAACCGCTACTGTCTCCCCGTCACTCGCCTACCGGAGGCACCCCCGTTTTGTCCGAAGGTCCGCTGAAAACCAAGAAGTGGCCCACAGAGTTGATCGCTCCTCGCTCGCTGCGGTTTCTTATTCGAAACTCCCTGTGGAATATGTGCGGTCGCAATAACATCGATGTCGCATCATACTGTGGTGAAACTGGAGGAATCCCCGAATGAACGCTAAAGATAGTAAAGACGAAGTATCACGCCGTAGCTTTATCCGAAACGCCGCGGTCACCGGTGCGGCTGTATCGATTGTTCCGCGTCATGTGCTGGGAAGGGGGTTTACTCCGCCTAGCGACAAGTTCAACGTTGCGTGCGTTGGGGTTGGCGGAATGGGTCGCAGCAACCTGATCAATTTGGCCAGCCAGAATATCGTCGCTCTTTGCGATGTGGATTGGGGCTACACAGACAAGAATCTTTCGAGGCTGGATACGGACATTTCCAACTTGCAGGCGCACATCGACCATCCAGATGCGGCTCCCGCGACGGGCAAGCCGGCTCCTAAAATCGACCCGGAAAAATCGAAAGAGCGGCTGGACAATATTCTTCACCTGAAGAATGACTTGATCCCGAAGGCCAAGCGCTACAGCGATTACCGGAAAATGCTGGATCAGCAGAAGGACATCGATGGTGTGGTGATCGCGACGCCCGATCACATGCACGCGACGATCGCGCTCGCTTGCATGGATGTCGGCAAACACGTGTATGTGCAGAAGCCGCTGTGCTGGTCTGTGGACGAAGCGAGGCGGTTGTCGAAGCGCGCAGCGGAAACAAAACTGGCGACCCAGATGGGCAACCAGGGGCGGTCTCTGGATGACACGCGGACGGCGGTGGAATACATCTGGTCCGGCGCGATTGGCGAGGTGCGCGAAATTCACGTGTGGACCGATCGGCCGGTGGGATTCTGGCCGCAAGGAGTGCCGAGGCCCAAGGCGGCCGTGGAACCTTTAGATGCGCTGAAGTGGGATCAGTCCGGAGTGGACGCACGGTTGGCGGCGGCGATGGCGGGAAATTATCCCGTTCCGGAAACGCTGTCGTGGGATTTGTTCCTTGGCGTGGGCCCGGAGGTTCCGTATCACCCGATCTATCATCCGTTCAACTGGCGAGGATGGACGGATTGGGGATGTGGAGCGATTGGGGATATGGGCGCGCATTTGCTGGATGTTTCGATGTGGGCGTTGAACCTTGGTTTGCCGACGTCCATCGAAACGGTATCGACTCCGTTCAACGGCGCTTCGTATCCGAGCGGCGAACTGATTTTCTATGAGTTCCCGGCACGCGGTTCGATGCCACCGGTGAAGCTGACCTGGTATGACGGCGGGTTGATGCCGCAGAAACCGGAAGAACTGGGAGACGAGGAGTTGATCAAGGAAGGCGGCGCGATCATTGTGGGGAGCAAGGGCAAGCTGATGCACAACACGTATGGCGCGCACCCGCGGCTGCTTCCGCAATCGTTGCAGGAGTCGGCTGGCAAACCGCCAGAGAAACTGGCGCGCATCCCGGGTGAAGCGCATGAGCTGAACTGGGTGGATGCGGCTAAAGGAAAAGGCGAGACCGATTCGCCCTTTTCGTATGCGGCGAAACTTAGCGAGGTGATGTTGCTCGGCGTGGTGGCGCTGCGAGCGGGGCGGAAGATCAATTATGACGGCGCGAACATGCGCATCACGAACGTACCGGACGCCAACCAATATTTGACGCGCCAATACCGGCAGGGTTGGTAGCCTTTAAAGCTCCAGCAAGAGGCTTTGCTAAAGGCCCATTCTTCTCCGCCGTACGAGGGGATGGGCTTTTCGTTTTGTGGGTGGTGCTGGCGCAGTCCTCTTCTGCGCGGCGCTTTTGCGAGATGATGCTTTTTGGGAAGACTACTTCTGCGCGATGCCGCGGGTCGGTTCAGTCACCGGTTGGGCCGCGACCGCGGGAAATGTGGGCTTGGCGGCGAAGGCTATGCGGAGGCTCGCGACCATGTCCATCACTAGTTCGCGGATGCGTGGATCGCGCGTGATGGATTCATGGCCGGCGCCGGCTACCCTTATATCGGCCACCATTTTCGTGTAATTGGGATCTTCGCATTTCACGTTCTTGGTGGTCATGAACATGAGCACATCGTTTGCGTGAAAGATCGCCGCCGACTTCACATTTCGCGGAATAGTGTGATCGGCGATTCCGACGCTATCGACTTGGATGGTTAGTTCCACCGGAATTTCGCGACTGCGCAAGTCTCGGGCCACGCTCAGCATTGCCCATCCGCCCATGCTGTGGCCAACGAGAATCACTTTGGGAGCTTGCTGCAATTCTTCAGGTGTCAGCGGCCCGTCATGGGACGGGAAATAATGCAGGAGCCAATCGCGTCCATCGGTCCAGGTGTAGGGCGAAAATGATTTCGCGCAGACATCGGAATATTCCTTGGTCTGCAAGATGTCGCGAATCTGAACTACGCCGGAGCGCTTGTTGCCGGAAGTTTCCAGCGCGCCCACAAAGCCCAGATAAATGATGCGGCAGCTTGGGGGTTTCTGGAGGGGGGCGATGTTTGCGGAAGCGGGTGAGCCTGGATTTGTAAAGGACTGCTGCGCGTTCGCGACGGGTGCGCCATGAAAAGAAGCCATCAGGACCGCTAGTAAGGCAGTCCGCTGAAAAATCCGGCATGAAAAACTGCCTGTAAAGGTAATTTTCACTGTTCCACGTTCGATTAAGCTTGCAGCAACGTTAACCTGCACGCAGACCTTCGGTCAAGTTGTTCGTGCATAAAAGAAAAAGAAATAAACCTAATCGACACCTCGCGAGGTCCGGCTTGCCCGGGTTCGTTAGCGAAAAGCAAGCGGAGGCGAAAACTAAAACAGACCGGGGGTGTCGAACGGGAGGCCGACATAGTTTTCGGCGAGCGCAGTGGAGGCGGCGCGGGAACCGGTGACGTAATCGAGTTCGGCAAGATGAATGTGGTGGGAGAAGCTGTCTTCGTTGGGGAATCGGTGGAGCATGGAGGTCATCCACGAAGAGAAACGCTGGCATCCCCAGACACGGCGCAGGCACCGCTCTGTATATTGGCGAAGCGCTCCCCTATTTCCGCGTTGATAGAACTCCACCAAACCACGCGCCAGGACACGGACATCGGCGACGGCGAGATTTAATCCCTTTGCACCTGTGGGAGGAACGATGTGCGCCGCATCGCCGAGAAGGAATAGTTTTCCAAATTGCATGGGCGCAGCAACAAAGCTGCGCATGGGCGTAATTCCCTTTTGAAAAATCGGGCCGTCGTTCAGTTCGAACCCTTCGCGCGTGGCCATTCTTGTCCGGAGTTCGTCCCAGATTCGATCGTCGGGCCAGTTCTCTACGTCTTCGTCGGGCGCGCACTGCAAATAGAGGCGGGAAACGTCGGGTGAGCGCATGCTGAGCAGCGAAAATCCGCGCTCGTGATAGGTGTAAATCAGTTCGTGCGAAGCGGGAGGAACGTGGGCAAGTATTCCGAGCCAGGCGAAGGGGTAATGGCGCTCGTGGATTTGCAGTTGGTGTTCCGGGAGCGCTGACCGGCAGATGCCGTGAAAGCCGTCACAACCGGCGATAAAGTCACAGATAATCTCGTGACTTTGACCATCGTGCTGATAGTGGATTTTTGGCGCGGTATCGCAATCCTCGATGCGCATCGCTTCCGCTTCGAAGAAAAGGGGAGCCTGGTAGGAGAGGCGCGCGAGGATTAAGTCTTTCAAGACCTCCTGTTGCGCGTACACGGTGATGGATTTGCCGACCAGATCTTGAAAATCGATGCGATGGCCTTTTCCATCGAAACGCAATTCGACTCCTTGATGTTCCAGGCCTTCTCGCTTCAGGCGGTCGCCTACTCCGGATTGGCACAAAATATCCACGGTGCCTTGCTCCAAAACTCCAGCACGGACGCGGGTTTCGACGTATTCGCGGGAGTGGCGCTCGAGGACGACCGATTCGATACCTTGCAGGTGCAGCAGGTGAGCGAGGGTCAATCCCGCGGGGCCGGCTCCGATGATTCCGACTTGTGTGCGTACTGTGGCCATTGTGGGTGAGCCCAGACCTAAAGGTCAGGAGAACTTGTCGATCACTTCTTTGGGGATGGCGTGGCCTTTTGGTTGCGGCGGATCGCCCAAGCGCACGGTCCAAACACGTTTTTCAATTCCTTCGACGGCTAAGGTTTCGCCGCGGAAAAGTTTGTGTTGCAGGGCGAAGCTGCTTCGGCCCCATTTGGTGACAAAGGAATCCACGTGGACGACGTCGCCAAACGACGAAGGCGCGAAGAAATTGCAACTGGCCTGGACAAGCGGAATGCCGGCGATTTTATAGTGGCGAAGCATTTCCGCCTTTTTTATTCCCAAAGCGCGGTGAAAGAGGGCGTTCGTGCAGGCATCGAAATATTCAAAATAGCGAGGAAAGAAAACAATCCCGAACGGATCGCAATCTCCCCATTCAATCTGGATTTCGCTTCGGTGGATGAGCATAGTTAATGTGCGGGGCCGTCGGATGGCGCAGCCTCGGGCGAGTCTACCGTAGATGCCTAAGCATATTAGATTTACTGGTGTTTATCACCATTTTGCCAATGTGTTGCCAATTCTCATATGGGGTTGAGTTCACGATTCTGGAAGCTTTGTGCTTTATAGAGATTAGAACTGCAACGATAGCCGGAACGATGTAAACCAACAGACGCTGGAAGACTGCCATGCCGAGGAAACTACCTCAGTCAAAGGTTAATGGCAAGAAGCCATTCCGCGAGGGCTATTTCTCCGGCGACTTCGCCTTTAACCACTCCGAGTCCGAATACACCTGCGAGGACCCACATGGGCCTCTGTGGCAAATATTTCATTACTCTGTCGCGGAAGCGATGTAGCGATGGAAGTTCGCGACAAAGGCCGGGGACTGCCCGTTGGTAGTAAGGGAACTAACCTGGGAGTCGGCGTTAAGAGTGTTGATCGGCAAACTTACACGGTCATTATCAAATGGACGGCGATACCGTAGCGGTCGTTAGGCAGGCTTTCGACGCGCATAACCTCGGCCAGATATTCGCAATTCATTTGGTCATTTGCGAATGTAAACGGGAAAGTGACGAACAAACGCATGCCCTTGTAGTAGTCGCGGCGGTGAGTATGAAAGTAAAGGCCGCTTTTGGAGACGTTGACGCTGAATGGAAGGTCTGCAAAGTGTTCGTCGCGTGCCTCAGAAGGACGGACCCGCAACATCCTGTTCATCTTAGCCCTTCGGCTAAGGCGTTTCTCTGCTTGTTGAGTTTGGCTCGACATAGTGATCAATAGATTGACGCAGAATTGACAACGATCAATACACTTCAAAATTGAAAAAGGGCATCCGTTCGAGGATGCCCAAATTCGGTCGTCGCTCGTCCAAACATGCTCTGGGGTGTTCGACCAGCGACTGAAATAAATATGACTCAGTTTGATGTTGCGCGGTATGGAACTCTGGTACCGATGAGGCAGTACGTTGAGGCACTCCCGAAAACGCGCCCACATCGGTAAAGTCCCGGATGGCTCTGTTGGAGGGTGGAACGAAAGGCGGAGTGGGCGGCGCTCCGCCCGACGAGGCAGCGGCTGTTTTGGCCGTGCCGTGATCTTCGACATGCGCCTTAGCGGCTTCCCCAGCATGATGCATAGCGTGTTCGTGGCGGCTGCTAGGCAGTTCTCATGCCGGAAATTCCTGCGAAAAGAAAACGCCAAGCCAGCGTCAACGACTGATTCCACTTCGGCCTCTGTAAACGGAATGTCTTTATGGCCTTTCACTCGGATGATGCAACCCTGGCCACAGACAGGCGAGAGAGACGGCGATTTGGATAGCGCGACGCATGCGGAAGGATGGTCGATTGTTGGGCGCAGGCAAATAGCACGTCGGAACCATGTGTCGCCAGTGTTGCCAATGACCCCGATTTTAGGCTCCCATGCACTCCCAGGAACTCCCAATCACTCCTTCGAAAAACCCTATATTTATTGAAAAAACAGCGATTTTTGCGGATTTCCAGTCCTTTGTGCAAACACACTGTTCGTCTACCGTAGTTGGCGGCGCATTGCATGGGATTCAGGTCTCGTGTGTGTTTACGGTAGACTTAAACGAGGACAACCTCATACCCCATGATTAATGCTTACATCTGTGATGCGATTCGGACACCGTTTGGCCGGTATGGCGGCGCGCTTTCGAGCGTGAGAACCGACGATCTTGCCGCGATTCCGATCAAGACCTTGGTGGAGCGCAATCTGCCGGTGGATTGGAACGCGCTCGACGACGTGATTTACGGCTGCGCAAATCAGGCGGGCGAAGATAACCGCAACGTGGCGCGCATGGCGCTGCTGCTGGCCGGGTTGCCAAAGGAAGTTTCGGGAAGCACAGTGAACCGGCTGTGCGGATCGAGCTTGGATGCGTTGGCGGTGGCTGCGCGCGGCATCAAGAGCGGCGAAGTGGACCTCGTGATTGCCGGCGGAGTGGAAAGCATGTCTCGCGCCCCATTTGTGATGGGCAAAGCGGACAGCGCGTTTTCACGAGGAATGAAACTCGAAGATACGACCATTGGATGGCGGTTTGTGAATCCGGCGATGCAGGCAAAGTATGGAACCGACGCGATGCCGGAGACCGCGGAAATCGTCGCGGAAGAGTATAAGGTGGCGCGCCGGGATCAGGATGCGTTTGCGTTGCGCAGCCAGCAACGCGCCGCGGCGGCGATACAAGCGGGGCGGCTGGCGGAAGAAATTGTTGCTGTGAGCATTCCGCGGAAGAAGGATGAAGCTGTACGTGTGACTGTCGATGAGCAGCCGCGACCGGATTCGACGTTGGAGGGGCTGGCGAAATTGAAAGGCGTGGTGAAGCCGGAGGGAACTGTGACAGCGGGCAATGCTTCCGGCGTGAATGATGGTGCTTGCGCGTTGTTGCTGGCTTCCGATGAAGCGGTGAAGAAATTTGGGCTGACGCCGAAAGCGCGTGTGGTTGCTGCCGCAGCAGCGGGGGTGGCTCCGCGAATCATGGGCATGGGACCGGTGCCAGCTAGCCGCAAAGTGTTGGCGAAGGCGGGCATGACGATTGGGCAAATGGATGTGATTGAGTTGAACGAGGCGTTTGCGGCGCAGGCGCTTGCGGTGCTTCGCGAACTGGGCGTGGCGGACGACGCTGCGCACGTAAATCCGAATGGCGGCGCGATTGCCATCGGGCATCCGCTTGGTGCGAGTGGCGCGAGGCTTGCCACAACTGCGACTTATCAATTAATGCGCACGAAGAGCCGCTATGCGTTGTGCACGATGTGCATTGGCGTTGGCCAGGGAATTTCCGTGATTCTGGAACGCATTTAGCCGAGGAGCACAGCGTGAATCCACTACGGGGATACAGAAAACCGGCGCCGGGAACGCAGCCGGAGTATCTCCATCTTGCTTATGCTTCTTCGGTGAAACGGGCGCCTACGCACCCGCTGGTCGCTCTTCCTGATTCCCTCTCCGAAATCACCGGGCCGCTTTTTCGCGGAGCCGTTTTGTCCGCGAAAGCCTTCGACCTTACGCAACAGCACAAAGGCGCACCACTCGGTGAACGCATTGTTGTGAGCGGACGAGTGCTTGATGAAGATGGGCGGCCGGTGCGCGATTCGCTGGTGGAGATTTGGCAAGCCAACGCGGCGGGCCGCTATTTGCACAAGTGGGATCAGCATGACGCGCCGCTCGACCCGAACTTCACGGGCGTGGGGCAGACGTTCACGGACGAACATGGGCACTATCGTTTCGTTACGATTCGGCCGGGGGCATATCCATGGCGAAACCATCCGAATGCTTGGCGGCCGCAGCATATTCACTTTTCGCTGTTCGGTCCGGCGTTTGCGACGAGGCTGGTAACGCAAATGTATTTTCCCGGGGATCCGCTGCTGGAGTTTGATCCGATATTTCATAGCGTGGCGGATGAAACTGCGCGGACTCTGCTGATTTCACGATTCGATTGGGCAACGACCACGCCTGAAATTGCTCTGGGATTCCGGTTCGATATTATTTTGCGAGGACGCAACGCTACGCCAATGGAGAATCGATGAGCGGCCGGAGTACGCCTTCGCAGACTGTCGGACCGTTTTTCAGTATTGGCTTTGCATGGCTGGAACGCGCGGATTTGACGGAAGGCGCAGCGGGCGAACCCAAAGTCAGCATCCGCGGGCGCGTGCTCGATGGAGATGAAAAACCAGTGCCGGATGCGGTGCTAGAGATTTGGCAAGCGGATGCGGATGGCCGGTACGCGCAGGAGCAAGATGCGGGCGAGCGGATGGCGGCGGGCAAGTTTTTCGGATTTGGGCGCGTGCCGGTGAACGATCGGGGCGAGTTTTTCTTCACGACGATTAAACCTGGGGGCATTGCAGGACGCGACGGTACGCGTCAGGCACCGCATCTGGTGGTGTCTGTGTTTATGCGCGGGCTGCTGAAGAGATTGATTTCGAGGATTTATTTTCCGGGTGATCCGGCGAACGATGCGGATGACGTGCTTTCGCTGGTGCCAGCCGACCGGCGCAGTACTTTAATCGCACGCGCCGAGAGTGAACCGGGAAAAACCCTGGTGTGGAATGTACAATTGCAGGGCGATCATGAGACGGTTTTCTTTGACTGCTGAGCCGCGGAGTTCCTCGGGCAAATGACCCTCTACGACGAACTTTTTTCTTATAACGCGATGGAAACGGTGCTTTCCGAGGAATCGCGCGTGAAGGGGATGCTGCAATTTGAGGCAGCGCTGGCGATTGGGGAAGCCCGCACGGGGGTAATCCCGGAAGGCGCAGCGCAGAAAATTGCCGAGCAGTGCATGTCGTTGAAATTTGATCTGGCGGCGATCGCGAAAGAAGCGGCGCTCGCCGGAAACGTGGCCATCCCGCTGATCAAAATGCTGACGGAAGCGGTTGCGCGGCAAGACAAGGATGCGGCGCGCTTTGTGCATTGGGGCGCGACGAGCCAGGACGCGATTGATACGGGTTTTGTGCTGCAGCTGCGGGAGGCGTTGGTGCTGGTGGAAAAAGATTTGCTGGGACTGAGCGAGACGTTGGTGGAGCTGGCGACTAAGCACCACGCAACAGTGATGGTGGCACGCAGTTGGATGCAGCAGGCGCTGCCAACGACATTTGGATTTGTTGTTGCTGGCTGGCTTGATGCTTTGGTGCGGCAGCGACGGCGGCTGAGCGAGATCCGGCCCCGCGTTTTGTCGCTGCAGTTGGGTGGAGCTGTGGGTACATTGGCGGCGTTGCACGGCGACGGGCCGGAAATTGCGCGTGCGCTGGCCAGTGAACTGCGTTTGACTTTGCCTGTAGCGCCCTGGCACGCGCATCGCGACCGCATGGCGGAGGTTGCTGCATTTTTCGGCGTTCTTACCGGGACGCTTGGGAAAATTGCGCGGGATATTTCGTTGCATTCGCAGACCGAGGTAGCGGAATTGTTCGAACCTGCGGGCGAGGGGCGGGGCGGTTCGTCGACCATGCCGCACAAACGGAACCCGGTGACGTGCTCGGTGGTGTTGGCGGCAATTGCGCGCGTGCCGGCATTGGTCGGCACGATGCTTTCGACTATGCCGCAGGAGTTGCAGCGGGGGCTGGGAGGCTGGCAAGCCGAATGGGAGACTTTGCCGCAGATTGTGCGCCTGGCGGGTGGTGCGCTGCGTCATCTGGCAGAGATGATGCCGGGACTTGAGGTAGATGCGGGGAGAATGCGACGGAATCTTGAGGCGACGAAGGGATTGATTTTCGCGGAGGCTGTGACCATGGCACTGGCGGATCGCATGGGCAGAATGCCCGCGCATCTGCTGGTGGAAGGCGCTTGCAAGAAGGCGCTTGCGGAGGACCGGCCATTACAGGAGATCTTGCGGGATGAGCCTGGACTGCGCGGGCATCTGACGCCGGCCGATCTCGAGAGCTTGTTCGATGCGCGAAATTATTTGGGCAGCGCGGAGGAATTCGTGGAACGCGTTACTACGCAAGCCCGCGAATTCCCGCCTGTCCGCTGAAAAAAGGATTCGTCATGCCATTTGCCAATTTGCCTGACGTGACACTGCATTACGAAATCTCCGGAGCAGAGCCTCTGCCGGTGCTGGTGTTTTCGAATGGGCTCGGCACCACGATGCGCATGTGGGAGCCGCAGATTGATGCGTTTTCGAAGCATTTTCGCGTGCTTCGCTGCGACACGCGCGGGCACGGGCAATCCAGAGTTACTCCCGGCCCGTATACGATCGAGCAATTGAGCTGGGACATCGTTCGGTTGTTGGATGCTCTGCAAATCGAGCGGGCCAATTTTTGTGGGCTGTCCATGGGTGGCTTGATCGGCATGTTTCTGGGAACGAACGCGGGCGACCGATTCCACAAGATTGTGCTCTGCGACACTGCTGCGAAAATCGGTACGAACGATTCCTGGAATACGCGCATTCAGGCGGTGCAAAGCGGTGGCATGAAGGCGATTTCTGCTGGAGTGATCGAGCGCTGGCTCACAGCGAGCTTTCGCACTTGCCATCCCGAGGAGACACAGGCGATCCAGGCAATGTTGGAGGCTGCAAATCCAGAGGGATATATTGCGTGCTGCGCCGCGCTCCGCGACACGGACCTGCGAAGCACGATCCGTACAATTCGCAATCCTTGTTTGGCGCTTACCGGCACGCATGACATGACTTCTCCTCCCGAGGAAGCACACTTTCTCGAGAGGTCGATTCCCGGGGCCGCATATGCCGAAATTTCGGCCGCTCATTTGTCGAACGTCGAGGCGCGCGATGAATTTAACCGCCATGTTCTGCCATTCCTGCTGGCGTAAAGGAGATTGCGATGGATGAACCCAAGCGTCACGCGAAAGGTATGAAGGTGCGGCGAGCGGTGCTGGGCGACGCGCATGTGGAACGCGCGCGGGAGCAGGAAAACAGCTTCACCGCGCCTTTTCAAGACCTGATTACGCGTTACGCCTGGGGAGAAATCTGGACGCGACCGGGACTGCCACGCAAAACGCGGCGCATGATTACGATTGCGATGATGGTGGCGATGAATCGTCCGGAGGAATTGCGGCTGCATTTGCGCGCGGCGGCGACGAATGGGGTGACGCGCAAAGAGATTCAGGAAATTTTATTGCACACCGCGATTTATTGCGGGGTGCCGGCGGCGAACCAAGCGTTTCACCTGGCGGAAGAAGTATTCAAGGAATCGTCGAAGTAACGGAGGCGTTAGACGAGGACAGGAAGGTCCGCAAGAACTTCCGTCACCTAGCGCACCGAACGCACGTACAAGTCAGAAAGGTACTCCTCGTGAGATTCTTCGCTTCGCGCAGTATGACAGTTCTGTTTTTTTCGACGAGGCTAAAGCCGTGCTCCGACGCGTTTTAGTCGTTGAAGACGTTGGCGCGGAGCGTGTAGGAACTCAAGACTTTCATGTAGTTTCCGCGGTCAAAGGCGGAGGGATCGGGTACGGCTTCGTGGCTCATGCTCCCGCACATTTGTTGGACGGAGTGGTATTCGTGTTCATCGAGCCAACGATCCAATTCCGTCAAGACATGTGCGGCGTGATGCACACCATTGCGCAGCAGCGCCGAAGTCATAAACGCGACCTTTGCACCAGCCAAAATGGATTTGATCAGGTCGCGCGAACTATGAACGCCACCGGTGATTCCCAGGTCGGCGCGGACATGGCCGCAGAGGACGGCTGTCCAGTGCAGGCGGAGAAGCAACTCTTCAGGACGGCTTAACGAGAGATTGGGCCATATTTCCATGTGCTCGATGTCGAAATCGGGCTGGTAGAAACGGTTGAACAGAACAATTCCGTCGACATGAGCTTCATCGAGGCGCACACCGATATTGGCTGGGGCGCTGAAAAAAGGAGAAAGCTTTACAGCAAGCGGGATGCGAATACTGCGTTTGAGCTGGCGCACCAGCTCAATGTATTCCTGTTCTACCTCGCTGCCGCTGATTGATGGATCGGTGGCGATGGAATAAATATTCAGCTCGATGGCGTCGGCACCAGCCTGCTCCATCAGGCGAGCGTATTCGAACCATCCACCTTTCGACACGCCATTCAAGCTGGCAATAATCGGAATACGCACGCTTTCTTTCGCTTCGCGGATCAATTCCAGATAGCCATCGGGGCCAAGGTTGTAGCTTTGCAGATCGGGAAAGAAATTCGCGGATTCCGGGAAGCTGTCAGAGCCACGGTCAAGATCGGAATCTAAGCTGAGGCTATCCAACTGGAGTTGCTCTTCGAACAGCGAGGGCAACACCACGGCCCCAAGATTTTGATCTTCGAGGTGCTTGATGTTGTCGACCGACTCGCTGAGCGGCGAAGCGGAGGCGAGCAAAGGCGATTTAAGCTGCAAACCAAGATACTTCGTAGAAAGATCGCTCATTCCTCTTCCCCTCCCTTTTTCACTGGCTGTGGATCGGTTTCCGTCATTTCCGGGGCGATGTGAGGTGATTCCGAGCGGCCGGCCATTGCGGCACGATTCGAGTACACGCGCCACTGGCGTTCGACATCATCCTGCGCGGCTTTGAGCAATTCGCGCGCGGCTTCAGGATCGCTGCGAACCAACATGGTGTAGCGCGCTTCCTGATACGCGTATTGCTTCAAGGTGATGCTGGGCGCCTTGGAATCGAGAAGGAAAGGATTTTTGCCTTCGAGGCGAAGCGCGGGATTGTAGCGCATCAACGGCCAGTAACCGCTGAGCACCGCCTTTTTCTGCTGGTCCAGACCGAGGACCATGTCATATCCGTGCGCAATGCAATGACTGTACGCGATGATGAGCGAAGGCCCATCGTGCGCTTCCGCTTCGAGGAACACCTTTACCGTATGCGTGTCGCTGGAGCCCATAGCCACGCGCGCAACGTATACATAGCCGTAGCTGACTGCCTCCATCGCCAGATCTTTCTTGCCGGTGTGCTTTCCTCCGGTGGCAAATTTAGCGACTGCGGCACGCGGCGTCGCTTTGGACATTTGCCCGCCAGTGTTGGAATAGACTTCGGTGTCGAGCACAAGGACGTTGACGTTGCGGCCGGAACCGAGCACGTGATCGAGGCCGCCGAAGCCGATATCATAAGCCCAGCCGTCTCCGCCGAGGAGCCAAACGCTTTTTTTCACGAGCGAATCCGCGACCGATTGCAAGGCCGCGGACTCCGGAAGAGCCAGTGCTGACAATTTCTTTTTCAGCTCGACTACGCGACGGCGCTGTTCTTCGATTCCCTGTTCTTTAGACTGATCGGAGCGAAGCAAACCTTTGACGAGTTCGTCGCCGAGTTGACCGCTCAAGCGGACCAGCAAATCCTGCGCATATTGATGCTGCTGATCTACCGCAAGGCGCATGCCGAGACCGAATTCGGCGTTGTCTTCGAACAAGGAATTCGACCACGTTGGTCCGCGACCGTCTTTGTTCTTTGTGTAAGGCGTTGTGGGAAGATTGCCACCATAGATCGAAGAGCAGCCGGTGGCATTGGCGATCATGAGCCGGTCCCCGAAAAGCTGCGTCAGAAGCTTGATGTATGGTGTTTCGCCGCAACCCGCGCACGCGCCGGAGAACTCGAAGAGCGGCTCGAGCAGTTGGGAGTCCTTTACTTGCGAATGGGAAATGCGGTTGCGATCAAATTCAGGGAGCCCGAGAAAATATTCCCAATTCACGCTTTCGGGCTGGCGCAGCGGGGCTTGCGGCTCCATATTGATGGCTTTGTGTTTTACTTCGGTTTTGCTCTTCGCTGGGCAAATCTCGACGCACAATTTGCAACCAGTGCAATCTTCGGGAGCAACCTGGAGCGAGTAACGCATGGATTCGAATTCGCGCCAACGCGGTTTAGCGGACTTGAAAGTTTCGGGCTTGTCGCTGAGCAACGAAGAGTCATAGACCTTGGCACGAATCACAGCGTGGGGGCAAACCAGCACGCATTTGCCGCACTGGATGCAGAGATCTTCGTCCCAAACGGGAATTTCCTTCGCGATATTCTGTTTTTCCCACATGGCGGTGCCGGTGGGAAATGTTCCATCGATAGTCATAGCACTGACGGGAAGCGAATCGCCGTTCCCGGTGATGATGGTGCCGAGAACGCTGCGAACAAATTCGGGAGCTTGTGAAGCGACGGCGGGGAGCATTTCGAATGTGGCGGTGATTTTGTCCGGGACGTGCACTTCGTGCAGATGCGCGAGGGCCTGATCTACGGCCGAGTAATTTCTCTGGACAACAGCTTCGCCGCGCTTGCCGTAAGTATCGGCGATGGCCTTCTTGATGGCGGCAATGGCTTCGTCGCGCGGTAACACACCGCTGATGGCAAAGAAGCAGGTCTGCATGATGGTGTTGATGCGGCTGCCCATGCCGGCCGAGCGCGCGACGCTGTAACCGTCGATGACGAAGAAGCGCAATTTCTTTGTGAGGATGGTTTCCTGCGCTTGCTTCGGGATGTGCTGCCAGATTTCGTCGGGGCCAAAAGGAGCGTTCACTAAGAACGTGGCGCCGGGTTCGGCGGCTGACAAAACATCGATGCGATCCAGGAATTGGAACTGGTGGCAGGCGACGAAATTCGCTTTGGTGATCAGGTATGTGGAACGAATCGGATCGGGGCCAAAGCGGAGGTGGGAAACGGTGACGGCGCCGGCCTTCTTCGAATCGTAAACGAAATAACCCTGCGCGAAATTATTGGTTCCCTTGCCGATGATCTTGATGGAGTTTTTGTTGGCACCGACGGTGCCGTCCGAGCCGAGGCCGTAGAACAAGGCGCGAACGGTGCGCGGATCCTCGGTCGAGAAATCGGGATCGTAGGTGAGGCTAGTGTGCGTTACGTCGTCGACGATGCCGATCGTGAAATGATTTTTTGGCTCAGGCTTCTTCAGCTCATCGAATACGGCTTTCACCATTGCGGGTGTAAATTCTTTTGAGGATAGGCCGTACCTTCCGCCGATGACGCGCGGTATGCCCGCGGCTGGATTCACCGAATAACGTTCCATGTAGGTTGTCAGGACATCCTGATAGAGTGGCTCGCCCAGGGCCCCTGGTTCCTTGGTACGATCAAGGACGGCGATGGATTTGACGCTGGGCGGAATCGCTTCGAGGAAAATGTCGGCGGCAAAGGGCCGGAACAAGCGCACTTTCAACAGGCCAACTTTTTCTCCTTTTTTTTGCAGCGCCTCTACCGCTTCTTCCGCCGCACCCACGCCGGAACCCATCAGGATGATCAATCGTTCGGCATCCGGCGGGCCGTAGTAATCGAAGAGTTGGTATTTGCGGCCGGTGTGCTTAGCGAAACGATCCATCACGTCCTGCACAATCGTTGGACAGCCGCGGTAGTAGGGATTGCACGCTTCGCGCGCCTGGAAAAATACGTCAGGATTTTGCGCGGTGCCGCGGAGGATTGGTCGATCAGGAGTCATAGCGCGTTCGCGATGCTGTCGAACGAATTTGTCGTCAATGAGAGCGCGGAGATCGTCGTCGCTCAGCGGATCGATCATGTTCACTTCATGAGAGGTGCGGAAGCCATCGAAGAAATGCAGGAAGGGTATGCGCGATTCGAGAGTGGCGGCCTGCGCGATACAGGCGAAGTCACTCGCTTCCTGAACGGAGTTGGAGGCCAGCATCGCAAATCCAGTGGCGCGCGTAGACATCACGTCGCTGTGATCGCCGAAGATGGAGAGCGCGTGCGTGGCCAGGGTGCGCGCGGCGACGTGAATCACCGCCGCGGTCAATTCGCCGGCGATCTTGTACATGTTGGGAATCATCAGAAGCAAACCCTGCGATGCCGTGAACGTGGTGCTGAGGGCGCCAGCCTGCAGCGCACCATGAAGCGCACCCGCGGCGCCGCCTTCGCTCTGCATCTCGATAACGTCGGGAATAGCTCCCCAAATATTCTGTTGGCGTTCCGAATTCCACTGATCCGACCACTCGCCCATCGGGGATGAAGGGGTGATGGGATAAATCGCAATCACTTCATTAAGGCGGTAAGCGACAGCGGCGGCGGCTTCGTTGCCGTCGACAATTGACATCTTCCTGGCCATTGTGATCTCCGTCGTGCGAGTAACTTGATAAGAAAATGGTAGGCGGCTGCGGAGGTGAAAGCAACGAAAAGGCGCGACAAATAAGGGTAAACGCACACCTGTGACGCAGGTCACTGCGTGTTGGTCATTCGATCAGGCGGATTCTTCCCACTCGGGATCGGCAGGCGGCAAGCGATCCGTGTCTCGCGCGAAAGTGGTGTACAAAGTCGGCAGCAGATAAATGCTGAGGAGCAACGCAGCCAAAAGTCCGCCGACGATTACGATGGCGAACGGCCGCTGAGAATCAGAGCCGATGCCGCGCGACATTGCCGCCGGAAGTAAACCGAGAATGGCGACAAGCATGGTCATCATGATCGGGCGCAAGCGGAGAACGGCGCCTTGCACCGCGGCGTCTTCGATAGAACTGCCGGCCGCGCGCAAATGATTGATGTATTCCACCATGATGACTCCGGTTTGGACGGAAACGCCGAACAGTGCGAGAAAGCCGACGCCGGAAGAGACGCTGAAATGTTCGCCGGTAATCCACAGCGCGAGGAAACCGCCGAGGGGAGCCATGGCCACGTTCGCTAATACCAGCAAGGCCCACTTGGGCGAACTGAACATGACGTAGAGGATCACGTAAATAATCAGAATGGTGATGGGCAGCACGAACATCAATCGGCGCTCGGAACGCTGCTGACTGGCGTATTCGCCGGCCCAGTCGAGGGTGTAGCCTTCCGGGAGCTTCACTTGCGAGCGCACTTTGGCCATGGCTTCTTCCTCAGTGCTGCCGAGGTCGCGGCCGCGCACGCTGTATTTGATGGCGACGTAGCGTGAGTTGGCTTCGCGATAAATTTCGGACGCACCGTCGATGGTTTCCACGCGCGCGACTTGCGATAACGCGACGCGCTGCCCGTTGGGAGTGACAATGCGAATATTTTCGATGGCCTGTTTTGTGTCTCGGAATGGCGCCTGGTAGCGCACGACAAGATCGAAAACCTGTTCGCCGCGCAGGACCTGTGTGACGACCTTGCCGCCGACAGCGGTCTCAACCGCATCCTGGACATCCGAGGCGTTCAAGCCATAGCGGGCCAGCGCGGGCCGATCGATGACGAGATTCAGATTCGGCTGACCAAGCACGCGGAATACGCCCAAGTCCTCAATGCCGCGCACGTTTTTCATGATGTTGGTAATTTCTTCGGCTTTGGCTTCGAGAGTACGCAGATCGCTGCCGTAAATCTTGACGGCGAGTTCACCTTTGACACCGCTGACGGCTTCTTCGACGTTGTCTGAGATGGGTTGAGAAAAATTCCACAATACGCCCGGCATTTTGCTTACTTCCTTGTCCATGGAAGCGATCAGGGACTCTTTGTCTTCACGGAAGACGGGACGCCATTTGTCTTTCGGCCAGAGATCGACAAAGTATTCCGTATTGAAAAAGCCGGTCGTGTCCGTTCCGTCGTCGGGGCGGCCCACCTGAGAAACTACCTGCTTGACTTCCGGGAAGGATGCGAAGATCAAGCGCGCCTCATCCATGACGCGTGTTCCTTCGGTGAGCCCGGTGCTGGGCGCCAGCGTGCCACGAGCCCAGATCGCTCCTTCGTCCAGATGCGGCAGGAATTCCGAACCGATGACGTTGCTGTAGAGAATCACCGCGGCGAGCAGCGGGGCGCAGGCACCCAACGTGAGAGTAATGCGCCGGTGCTCAATCGCCCAGCGAAGCGAGACGCGATAGCGATCGCGCAAGAGATTCATCAGCGGGTTGTGCCACTCTTTGACTCCCTTGCGGAATAAGACGCCGGCCAGCACGGGAGCAATAGTCATCGAAAAAACCAGCGCGCCGAGCAGCGCGAAGGCGACCGTCCAGGCCATCGGCCGGAACAGTTTGCCCTCGACGCTTTGCAGCGTGTAAATGGGCATGTAAGCCGTGATGATGATCGCGATGGCGTAAAAGACCGGGCGCTGAATTTCGTGGGCGGCATCGCGGATTCGTTCCAATGGAGTTTTTTGCGCGGCGCTTGGCAAACCAAAATGACGCACGATATTTTCAATGACGACGACGGCGCCGTCGACCACCATCCCGAAATCCAGCGCGCCCAACGACAGCAAGTTAGCCGGAATCTTGTTCAAATCCAGACAAATCGAAGCGAACAACAGGGAAAACGGGATGGTTAAAGCGACGATGAGCGCGCCGCGGACATTGCCGAGAAAGAAAAACAGAATGATTGAAACGAATAAGACGCCTTCACCGAGGTTATGAAGCACCGTGTGCGTCGTATAGTGCACTAGTTCGCTGCGATCCAGAAACGGAACGACCTTCACGCCCGGTGGAAGGATATGTTCGTTCAGTTCCTTCACCTTGGCGTGAATTCCTTCGAGGGTGCTCTCCGACTCGGCTCCTTTTTGCAGGAGCACAATGCCTTCGACAACGTCGTCGTCATCGGCGATTGTGCCGTCTTCCCGCCGAACTGATTTGCCGATCTTTCCCAGGCGGATTTTGGGCCCCTGCGTGACAGTGGCAATATCCTTGACACGGATTGCCGTGCCGTTTTGCGTTTTCAGCTGCGTCTGTTCGATTTCCTGAACGCGGGTGAAAAGTCCCACCTCGCGCACGTTAATCTGCTGCGAACCAGACTCGATAAAGTTACCGCCAGCGTTGACGTTATTTGTGGCGATCTGCTGCTCTACCTGCGGGAGGCTGATCCCGTAGGAAACCAGTTTGTTGGGATCCACCTTCACCTGATATTCGCGGGTGGTTCCGCCAAAACTGGAAACGTCCACGACGCCGGGCACAGATTTAAATTGCTTTTCCAAAACCCAATCTTCGAGGGCCTTCAATTCCATCAAGTCATATTTCGGATTGGTACTTTTCAGGGTGTACCAATAAATCTGCCCAACAGGGCTCCAGTCGGATCCCATCTGCGGCGTCAAACCGGCCGGCAGAGTCGCCATCGACAGGCGTTCCAAAACTTTCTCGCGATTCCAATCGTCGATGGAAGAATCATCAAAGATCAGCATGACGCTGGAGAGGCCAAACAAGGAGACAGAGCGAAGATGCGCGAGATGCGGCAGGCCGTTCATCTGAATTTCGATGGGGATGGTAACTTGTTGTTCGACTTCCTCGGCGGCGCGGCCCGGCCATTGCGTAATGATCTGGACATAGTTATTGGCGACGTCGGGATAGGCTTCGACGGGCAAGTTATGAAACGAGACGCCTCCCCAGATCAGGAGCAACACAGCAATCGCGAGAACGATAAAGCGATTGTCGAGAGCAAAATCGACGATAGCGCGAATCATCGCGGAATCCTTATGATTGGGCGATGCGTCATCGGTTTCTATTGCTCCACCGTGCTTTGCATGACTAAGGCGTTGCTTACGACTTCTTGTCCCGGCTGAATGCCTTGCAGCACTGCCTGCATTTTGTTGGGAAGCATGCTGCCGGCTTTGACTTCGAGGCGACGGAACTTGCTTCCACCCGCCGGAACGTAAATCCAATCCCGGTCATGCAAGTGCAAAATGGCGGAAGCAGGCACAGCGGCATATTGCATCTTTTTTTGCCCGTGGAAGGTGGCGGTAACGAACATGCCTACACGCATCAACATGTCCGGATTGGCCACCTGAATCCGCACTTTGGCGGTGCGCAGGTTAGGATCGAGAATCGGCCCGATATTGCTGATTCTTCCGGTGTATGTTTTGTCCGGGTAGGCAACCAGGGTAATGTCCGCGTTTTCGCCGAGGTGGACATTCGCCAAATCGTTTTCATAGACGTCGCAAAGAATCCACACGCTGGAAAGGTCCGAGATGGTGAAAGGATTTGCACCAGAGAGGCCCTGGACTCCTGCGGCATTGGTGACTTGTTGATCGGTGATGACGCCGGAGACGGGCGCGTTGATTTCCACGACCCCGCTCGGATGATCCTTATCAACACCGAGCACGCGGAGATGCTCGAGCGTGGTTTCGACGTCCACCTTGGCTTTATCTTCGGTGTCTTGCGCCAACTGGAGGTTGCCGAGCGAAATGGCACCCTTTTCATACAGCAATTGCGAACGCTCCAATTGTTTGTTGGCCAGCATTTCATCGGCAACGGCCTTGCGGTAATCCGAAAAGGCTCCGGCGATATCCGGGCTTTGCACCAGCAACAGAACTTGTCCTTTCTTGACGGTATCGCCGAGGCGCGCGCGAATTTCCACCACGCGCCCTGTGGCCAGCGAAATCACGGGGACGGTGCGGCTGATATCCGGATTTACCGTGCCAGTGACGCTGAGGGTAGGCGCGGCAGAATAATCGGTGGCTTTGACCAGCGGGAACTGTTCCGGATGGTCGACGGTGAGCAAGTTGACATCTTGTTCCTTTTCCACTTTTGCCGGAGGAGGCGCGCCCGCGTTGCCGACGTCTTCGGATTTACCTCCGCACGCGCAAAGAGAAACGCCAAGAATCGAGACGCATGTCAGGTGCAGAGCCAGTCTGCTTCTCATTGAAGGACCTCGCGTCCCACGGCAAGATTCAACTGGCCTGCCGCGATCAGGTAAGAACCGATCAGGTTTAGATAATTCAATTCCGTGTCCCGGTATTCCTTCTGAGCGTCGAGGAAATCGATGAGAGCAGCTCCTCCGTGTTCGTAGGAGAACTTCATCGTGTCCCGCACGCGAGCTGCCTGTTCCAGGTATTGGCTTTTGTAAGGGCGGAGAAGAATAAGGTTGCTGTTGACGGTGGCGTAGGCGGAATCTACGTCGCTGAACACCTGCGCTTGCGCGGCATCCAGCAATTTCTGATTGCGGTCTATATCAAGTTGCGTGCGCGTCTTTTCACCCTGGTTCCGGTCGAAGATGCGAAGCGGGATTCCGACGCCAACGCCGACGTATTCACGCAACGGCGGCTGGTAGCTCAAATAAGCTTCAGAGATTGTGGGGAAGCCGGCGTCGATAGTTATCGTGGGATCCGTGGATCCGTTTGCGACGGCAAGCTTGTGGTCTGTGTTGGCCTTATCGACAGCTTGCACCGCGGCTTTGAGATCCGGCCGACTGTCCTGGGCGATCTGCCGGCATTGATCTAATGATGGAAGTTGATCGGTGAACTCATAGAGACCTAAAACATCGAATTGATCCACCAGAGTCTTATCGTTGAGAAGCATCAAGAGCTGAATTTTCGCGGTTCGCAGGTTGACTTCCGCGGTTTGCAGATCGGATTCGAACTGCACGCGCTGCAGTTCGAGACGATCAAGATCAATTCTCGCTATGTCGCCGGCGTCGAAGCGATCTTTACTGATTTTCAGCTCCTGATCCCAGTAGGCTAGATTGTCGGTCGCGACTCGCAGAATTGCCTTGGCTTGGAGGGTCCCCACAAATGCGCTACGCAAGTTGAAGATCAGGTTTCTTTCCAAGTCTGACTCACCGGACACGGCTATGCCCGTGGCTTTCTGGGCGCTTTCCAGCCGCAATTCGCGTTTGTGCTGCCTTTCGTGCAGATAGCTGACCGAGGCGGTCAGCGTAGCGGCGGAAAATGGTTGCTTGGTGGTGTTCCCGATCTGATCAACTCCAACGGAAGCCTGCGGATTAGGACGAAGATACGCGGTGACCTCTTGCGCTTTCGATTCGTCAATTCCAATCTCGCCGGCAAGCAAGGTGGGGTTATTGGCTTCGAATCGCTGTTTCACTTCATCCCATGTCAGGGGCTTTTGCGCCTGAGCTAAGGAACTGACTCCCCACGCCAAGGCACTGGCCAGGCATACACCCCGAATAAAACGCCACATGACTCTACCCTCACATCGATTGAACTTTGGTGAATGCGGACACTTGGTGGTGTCAGTATTCCAGCCGGTTTAGAGGATTAGCGCAGCTACGGCGCCGGCCCCGTCGAATCCGCCCTGGCGACAATAGTCGCCCCGGCCTCAAGAATGTATAACAGCGTGATAAACGATTGGTTACGAAAATGTCGCCGACACAGGCGGAGAGCGACCGAGGTGCGGCAGCCCATCTCTTTGGAGGACCGGCTGGTCTTGGCGGCAGGCGCCGCCACCAGAGGAGTAGACCGGGTCATGGATGTAGGAAACCTTAACCAGTGCCTCGTCTAGCGGAGTGCGAGCCGAAGCAAGCGTGACTCGATCTCTCTGCGGACCCGGCAAAGTCTCCAGGATGAAATCCGAGACACCTTCGAGCGTGGCCAAATTCGCAGACGGGGCTGCGGCGAAATTTCCATGGCCATCATTTAAGAACACTTCGACAAAGCTCGAATCGAGGTTGGAGGTGACAACGAGATCGAGGCTGTCGTCTCCATTCACATCGCGGGCAGCAACTCTAAGCCCGCCCATCGGCCCACTTACGCCAATCGCCGATTCCACTCCGGCGCTCAACTTCACATGAATCGAATAATTGATATTGGCCGACCGGGGATTTTGCGATTCGACCTGTGCCAAATCTGGAATACGGTCACCGTCCAAGTCGGCAAATACAAAACGCGTACCAATATGGCGAGACGGCCGAGCGTCGTGCGACAGATGGTAGAAGCCATGATGGGCCAATGGAACAATGACAGTGGCGAACAAGCAAATTAGCCCAATTTGGAACGCGAGCCAAAATTTTGCGGTGTTGCTGTTCGTCATAGCGTTCGTCAAGCTCCGATGCGCGTTTCATTTCACGGAAGACGGTGAGCTATGACAGGATACACGGCCCGTGGACGCAGGCAAAGCGCACGGGTGTGATGTAGATCACATAAGGTTGTGACGGGTGGCGCGGCAGGCGAGTGCAGCCCGACCTACGCTCTATGTGCGACCTCTGAATTCTTGGTTTTTTTCGCTAGGCTATTCACGGAGGCGAGCTCCTGTGGACTGTCCGTATGGCTAATGCAAGTAACCTAGAATGAATGGATTAGGCGAGTTCTTCAGGTCAAGAGAGCTAGATCGGGAGCAACTACGATGGCCAGCACTCCTCAAACCGGCAGCACTTCCGTGGACGCTGGCGTTCCAGCGAAACAGGTTTACGTAGCAGCCGGGACCTGTCTCGTAGTCGGTCTCGCCATCGGCTATTTCTTCCTGGGCCGCCCTGCTAGCCCGAGCATCGCGCGGTCTAACTCGGCTGCCCGTGCACCGAATGCTGCCGCTACCTACAACGGCGTTCACCCTCAATTGACGATCGAGCAGATGAAGCAGATGGCGGATGTCAAGGCTTCGGGCCTCATCGAAAAGTCCAAAGCCGAACCGAAGGACGCCGGTTTGCTGATGCAGATCGCGGGAATTTACCAGGCTTCGCACCAGTTTAAGGAAGCCGCGGGCTACTTTGCGAAGGCGCTGAGCATTGATCCGAAGAACGTGTCGGCTCGTACAGAGATGGCCTCGTGCCTTTATTATTGCGGAGACGCGGATGGTGCGGTGGCCCAATTGAATGAGGTGCTGAAGTCCAACCCCAAGGACGCAAATGCGCTCTTTAATATTGGCATGATCAAATATCGGGGGAAAAAGGATCCGGCGGGAGCGGTGGCTGCTTGGCAGCAACTTCTAAGGACAAATCCGAATCTGGACCGCAGGCCGATGGTGGAACAGATGATTGCGGAAGCCAAAGCTACTGCGGAAACGAAGAATTGACGCGCCAGGATTCACCGGAGGAGCGACACAACGTGAGCGAACTTAAGACAACCACGAGCAATTCCTGGAGTGGCACGCAGGCTGCGGCGCTTGCTGTGTTTTCGCTGTTACTGGGCATCAGTGGTGGATGGTTGATACGCAGATCTTTCGCCGCGCAAGCACCGGCGAGCGTGGGAATGGCGCTGGCGGCCGCACCGAGTGGAGGATCCGGCCAGATGGCAGCGGCGAACTTCAATCCCTTGCCCGCGGCGCCTTCTACCGCGGAATTGAAGCAGGCTGCCGATGCGCAGGCGGCACCCCTGCTCGAACAACTGAAAGCCGATCCAAACAATGCGGCGCTGCTGGCGCAGGTCGGCAACCTTTATTACGACGCAAAGCAATATCCGGCCGCTATTGTTTATTATGAGCGATCGCTCGAGGCGCAGCCGTCGGACACATCGGTGGGAACCGATCTTGGCACAGCCTATTGGTACACCGGCGATGCGGATCGAGCCATCGCGCAGTTCACAAAGGTGCTGGCCATCGCGCCCACCAAGCCCGACACACTTTTCAATTTTGCTATTGTAAAGTGGCAAGGTAAGAAGGACGAGCAGGGCGCGATCGCCGCTTGGCAGAAATTGCTGGACACCAATCCGAATTATGAAAACAGGGAGAAAGTTTTGCAGTTGATCGCGCAGGCGCAGAATCGGTGAGGCTGCTCGTTTTGCGTTGGCTACATCGTTCCTTTGAAGTGCTCGCGAGAGACTTGGGTTTATGAGTGATCGCCCGATAAAAGCCATCATTGTGGGCGCGGGACCCGCCGGGCTTACGGCAGCCTACGAGCTGGCGAAAGCGGGCCAGCGGGTGGTTGTACTCGAAAGCGATCCCGAATATGTTGGGGGGATTTCTCGCACGGTGAAGTACCGCGGGTATCGCTTCGATATCGGCGGCCATCGCTTCTTTTCCAAGTCGCATGAAGTGGAAGATCTTTGGACAGAAATTCTGGGCGCGGATATGTTGCAGCGGCCGCGGTCGTCGAAGATTTATTATGGGGGGCAGTTTTACGCTTATCCGCTGAAACCGTTTGAAGCGCTGTCGAAACTTGGGATCGTTGAATCTTGCCTTTGCGTTTTTTCGTTTCTCGCAGCGCAGATTCATCCCACGCGGAATCCGAAGTCGTTTGAAGACTGGGTGGTAAACCAGTTTGGGCGGAGGCTGTTCAATATTTTCTTCAAGACGTACACCGAGAAAGTTTGGGGACTGAGCTGCAAGGAAATTTCCGCGGATTGGGCGGCGCAACGGATCAAGGGGCTGTCGCTGGGCTCGGCGATCAAGAACGCGTTGTTGCCGCAAAGCGGAACGAAGGATCGGGCGCAGGTGGTGAAGACGCTGATCGACACATTTCGCTATCCGCGGCTGGGGCCGGGAATGATGTGGGAAGCTTGCGCGGGAAAACTGCGAGGCATGGGCGGCGAAGTGTTGCTTGGGCGAAGGGTGAGCGGTTGTCGCTTCGATGCGGAGACGATGTCCTGGACCGTGACCGCGCGCACGGCCGACGGGCGGGTGGAGGAATATCGGGGCGAGCATGTGGTTTCGTCGATGCCGGTGCGGCAACTGGCGGCGGAACTGGAGCCACGGCTTCCGGATGAGGCGCTGCGGTCGGCAGAATCTTTGCGCTATCGGGATTTTGTGACCGTGGGTTTGATTTTGCGCGAGCGGAACCGGTTCAACGACAACTGGATTTATATCCACGATCCTAACGTGAAGGTTGGACGCGTCCAGAACTACAAGTCGTGGTCGCCGGAAATGGTTCCGGACCCGGATTACTGTTGTTATGGGTTGGAATATTTTTGTTTTGAGGGCGACGGTCTGTGGAGCGCGCGCGACGAGGACCTAATAGCACTGGCCAAAAAAGAGTTGGAACAGGTGCAGCTGGCGGCTGCGGCGGATGTCGTGGATGGATGCGTGATCCGGCAGCCCAAGGCTTATCCCGTCTACGACGACGATTACAAGAAACATGTGGAAACGGTCCGGCAGGCGCTTGAGGCGTATTGCCCCAAACTTCATCTTGTGGGACGCAACGGCATGCACAAGTACAACAATCAGGATCACGCCATGATGACGGCGATGCTTGCAGCGCGAAACATTTTGGCCGGAGAACAAAAATATAATGTGTGGGCCGTGAATGAAGACGGGGAGTATCACGAAGCCGGCGAAGCCGGCGCGAATGCCGCAACTGAATTGAAAAGCGTGGCAGCGACTTCTGTTTCAGCCGGCTCATGAACTTCCTTCGCACTCGCTGGGCCCAGCTTGTGGCGCTGACTGCTTTGCTCGGCAGTATCGGAATTTATTCCCTCCGCGAAAAATACTGCATTACAGATTTTGATACGTGGTGGCACCTGAAGGTCGGGGACTGGATTATCCGGAGTTCCGCGCTTCCGCATGCAGGCATTTTGTCGCGCACTGCCGCAGACCGCGCGTGGGTGGCTTACAGTTGGGGCTACGAGGTATTGCTTTCGCTGGCTTACTCCGGGTTTGGGCTGGTGGGCATCGGGGCTCTGGGAACGATACTGACGGTGGGCGTTGCGTTTTCGATTTATTGGATGTTGCGGCGAATTTCCGGGGGGTTCTGGCTTCCGTGTGTGCTCACGGGAATCACTTGCGCGGCATTCTTGTTCAGCGGCGCGCCCCGGCCGGTTTTCTTCTCTTACATTTTTTACTGCGTCACGCTTGCACTGCTGTTCGAGGCGCAGCGAACGGAGCGCGTGCAATCGCTTTATTGGTTGCCATTCGTTTTCCTGCTTTGGGCGAACCTGCATATTCAATTTATATATGGGCTGTTTGCGGTGGGGCTGTTTGTTGCCGTTCATCTCTCGCAGCAGATTCTAGCGAAATTTGAATTTTCTCCGGATTTCCTGACGCGCTCTTCCCTTCCAGGAAAACTGCTTGCCGTGATTTTTGCGCTTTGCGTTTTGGGCACTTTCCTTGGACCGAATTCCTATCACCCTTATCTGGTTGTGCTGGCTTATACCAAGGCGAAATTCACGTATCGCGTCATCGTGGAGCTGCAGCCGTTGCCTTTTCGGTTGCTCAGCAATTTCATCGAGCTTTTTCTGGGAGCGGCGGGTTTTTACGCGATAGGTTTGCAGAAAAAGCTAGATCCTTTCAAGCTGGCGCTTCTCGCGGTGGCGAGTATTGTGTCTTTTCGTACCATGCGGGACGCCTGGTTTATTTGTTTTACGGCCGCCGCGTGCATTGTGGACTTGCCAACTTCGGAAACGGCAACGCAAATCCGCGATTCGTGGCGCGAGCTTGCTGCTGTAGCGGGCGCCGTCGTTCTTTTATTGTTCGTTGGCGCGCGATTTACCGATTTCAGTGCGCGAGGACTTGACCGAGCTATTAGCGCGAATTACCCGGTAAACGCTGTCAATTTCCTTCGGCACAATTCATTTTCGGGCCCGATTTATAACAATCTGAATTGGGGCGGATTTTTGATGTGGTATTTGCCGGAGTTGCCGGTGGCAGTCGATGGGCGCAATGATCTTTACGGCGACCAACTGGACGAGCTTTTCTACAACTCACAGTCCGCGTTTCCGGGCTACAAGACGGACCCGTTTTTGGAGGAGGCTCGGGTGGTGGTGCTGGATTCCCGGCTACCGCTGGCGAAGATCCTAACGATCGACCCACGCTTCCGGCTGGTGTATCACGATGACATCGCGGCCGTTTATCAGCGTCAGTGAGCGGCGAATGCTGCGGCGCCGGTTCGTTTGAAAATGAAATAGGTCTGACGGACGTAGACTCCGCGGCGATAGAGCTGGTAGCCGTCTGAGAAATGCACCATCTGGTAGCCGACGGAAGCGAGGCCATCGATAACGTGCATATCGAGGATGCGCTGCGGATCTTCGTCAAAAATTACGATGTAACCCGGGGAAACTTGCGTGATTTCTCCTAAATCCAGATTCTTGCCGTAGAGCGGCAAGCCATGATGAAAATAAGCTGTGGGAATATTCGAAAAAATGTTGTGGTCAAAGTATGCCTGGATTCCGGCAACACCGTAGGAAAAACCGTATATTGGTTCCTTGTCCGCGTTTTCGGATTTGAGGAACTTCGCGGCATCTTCTGCACCGCTGTAGGGATAAAGATATTCGTGATGTATGGCGACCGCCGAATCCCAAATCTGGATTCCAGAAAAGAGCAGTAACAACAGAACCATTCCTTGTGTGGCGCGGCCTTCGATCACGTTGAAAGCAGCGCGTTCTTCCAGAGTGGGCCAGGCAATCCAAAGTCCTGCGAGGGCGGCGATGGTTACGGTGCCCTGATGGTGCGCGTACCCGTGGACTACAACATACAACGCGATGAGCGCAACGACCGGAATCGCGTACACCAGGAATTTACGGCGCATGGTGCAGTAGGCTCCCGCAAGGATGGCGAACAACACCGACGGAAACGTGAAATCCAGAAACGCTCCGGAAAATACCGCTTCTAACTTCATGGGCACTGTCACCACATTGGCCTTCAGCAGGGCGGCTTGCTGCGTTAATCCGCTTTGCGTGGCAAATTCCTGGACGTCTGGCGTGGGTTTCAAAATGATAAAAAGAAAGACGAACGTCAATGCAAAGACGGCGGCACAGATCGCATAACGTTTCTTTACATCCGCGTCTAGGTCGCGCCACGGCTTTCGCGCTTCGAGCAAATAGGCCAATGCCAAACATCCCGCAAAAATCGCGCCGTGCACTGTGAGCAGAGTCAGAAGAACCAGCGCCAGGGTGATGCGTTCGGGATGGCGGAGATCCTTGAACAGAATCGCTGCGCAAAAGGCCAGGAGCGGCAGAAGGGTGTACGGCCGCGCAATTACCGCATATTGATAAACGATCACGTAGCCGAACACCAGCAACCAGCGGATGAACCTCGGAAACGGAGCTTTGAACAGCAACACTGCCGCGCCGGCGATGGCGAAAAACGCTCCGAGGTAGCCGATGGCGCCGTAGCCGGCATGAAACACGTGCTGAGCAACCCATAAAATCGTGTGCCAGAGCGCGGGCGTGCCTTCATAGCGCATCTCGTGAAACCAGATGGTTCTGAGGCTCAGATCACGCGCGATCAGCCATGCCTGCGCTTCATCGGCCCATTTCTCGTGATAGGGAAGGGTCCAGAGAACTACGGCGCTGTAGCCGAGCAACACGAGGCCGTCGCCGATGTTCCACCAATTCGGCGTTGGCTGATTCCTGGTCATTGCGGCTGCGCCGTCAGACACTGGGCGCGCGGCTCCTTATTCTTTCCGCTGCTGCAGAAGCACGATGGAAATTTCGTCTTCGTAAGCAACCTGGAAACCCGGCAGATCTCGCAACGCTTCGCCCATCACTCCTGGCTTTTCAAAGAGCAGCGTGCGGGCCAGCCGCATTGGAGGAAACGCTTGATACGGCATGTCCGCCTTCATGGCCTTGAAGTAGTCGGCCTCTTCCTGCTCGGGATAGAGACCGCGGCGCGAATCGATCGCCACTGGATATTCCGGCAAATACCATGTGAGAAAGCCTCCCCAGGCATAGGGGTTAAACAGCGGCGGCGGCAATTGGTGCTGGCGAATGAAATCGCTGGCGCGCACGGGATAGCGTGTGGCGATCTTTGCCAGAAGCACTTCACGTTGGCGGGGTATACGAACAGCAAAGGCCAGGCATACCAGCACGAGGGACGCTGCGACGGAAATTAGCGTTGGGCGTTTCGACAGCTGGGTTTGCCCGGCTGGCGACTCTGCATTTTTCTGAGGGACGGCGCGGCCGATGCAGTCTAAGGCTGCGAGCACCAGCAGCCAATTGTCTCGTTGCGAGTGGAAGGCCAGCGCGGAGCAGCCGATCAGGAGGCCGAGCTGAAATAAATCGCGGGAGCGACGTATGCCAAAGAACAAGAATGCCGTCATGGCAAGCAACATCAACACGTAATCCTGGGTTTGATGGAAGGTCATTGAGGCATAACCGGGCAAATGGCCGTTCGCGGCGCTCGTCTGAAAGGCAAAGAAATCAGCGTAGGCTTGGTATCCAGAGGGATTCAGCAGACTGGTCAACAGGCAGGCAATTCCCACGACTCCAGCGGAACGAAGCGGAATCCCGGCACCCGCTTTCTCGAACCAGCGCCAGTTCCCTGCCCTGCCCAACTGCTCGAAGGCCAGCGCGAACAAAAATAAAACATACAAGGCGATGCCGTAAATGAAACCGATGTCCAGATTGGCCCAGAAGAAAAACAGCACGGGAAGAAAATACAATCGCCGAAGACTCCCGGAGTTTTGCGCATCCAGAAGGAGAAACAACGAAATCCCAAACAAGATCACCGAGACACAACCAGCGTCGGGACTCATACCCGCGAGAACGTACTGCGCGATTGCAGACAGAGCCACGGCACTCCAGAAATTCCGCCAGCCTCCGGCCAGGAAAAATGTGACCCCGGCAAGCGCCACGCGAAACAACATCAGCAACAGAGGAACAGCGCGCAAACCCAACAAGCGATACGCAAGCGCCAGCAGAAGGTCGTAGCCCCAATTGAGGTCGCGCCACGGTGTTTTGTCCGCTTGGGAGAAGAGACCAAATTCCGGCCAGGTTCGGTTCTGTAGTATCCAGCTTCCCAGCTTCAAATGTCCCCAAATTTCCGGATACGCCAAAGAATGAAGTCTGCCGCTTTCCCAAATCGCGGCTACGCTGAGGAGCAACACGATGACCCCTGCCCGGGGCGCGCTTCCCCTGAACAGACCACGAGCATTGCTGGCAGAATCTCCCTTTTGCATATTCAGATTTTCGACGTACTCAGAAATTGTCGCTCAAACGCAGGTCACCGCCGGCATCCTAGTGCTTTTTGGGCATTCGCAGCGACGATGCGGCAGCATTCATTGTTACCGTGCCGTCGGCGTTGTGGGCGGCATTATGGCACGTCAGCGTGCAGGTGTTCGACGCTCGCGCGTAGGAAATGGGGGCTGTCTGATTTTGCCCGACGACACTGATATCGAAATTCACGAGCCGCTCTCCAGAAATTGATGGGTTGACCGCGCCCGTGCCATGCGAAGTGTGGCAGACGGAGCAGGAGAAGCCGTACTGAGAAACGTGGAGGCTGTGTTGCGTCCAGCTGGCGTTGGACATGATGTTATTCAGATCGTGGCATTTCGCGCACATCGCGTACGGCCCTTGCGGGCTGACATCGGGCGTTGGAAACGTGTTCGTGACCGTGCCACCGGGCGTGGCGGCCTGGCTGAACTGATAATTCCGTTCCAGGATGTGCGGATAGATCGAACCGTGCGGCCCGTTTGCCCCGGTGCCGCCAAATTCGCGGTTATCGTCGCTGGCATGGCAATCGGTGCAGAAGATCTGCGTGCCCATGAGCCGCGCGGAGGCGGTGCCATTTTGATTCAGCATATTCGCAAGCAAGCTCGGCTGCGGCAACGCGCTGCTGCGGGAATGCGCCACCGGATGACTTGAAGTGGCATTCGAGCTGAATTGCGGCACAAGGTTCAACGGGTCGGCGGCGAAAACGAGCCGCGTGGGCAGATAGCCGTACTTGATCAAAACTTGTTTGCCGACGCTGGTGCCGTGGCAGCGGAAGCAGCTTTCATACTGGTTGACGGCCGGGCTAACCACAGTAACACCGTCGATGGCACTCACTCCGGTGACGTTTGTCTGCGGCGGACGAATCGTGGGCGGCAGGGAGAAACTGGTCATTTGATTCGCGGCGTGCGCATTGTGGCAGTCCACGCAGGTGGCGTGGCGATTGTTATTGAGCACGGCGGCTTCCGCTTCATCGTGTACGTTGGCGCCCGCGGGCAAGAGATGGGAAATCTTGGAAAATTCACCGTAAATATTTGGAGCCGCGGGAGAAATGTTTGCTCCACCGCCGTGACAGGTGATGCAGTCTTGTGTGCTGGGATCGACGCCGGGCGCGGCGGGTGTTGCCAAGCGCACCAGCCGCGAGGGGCCGTCGGCGTTGTGTTGCGTGTGGCAAGAGGTGCAGGCGTTGACGGCGATGGTGGGGTAAGAACCGACATTGGCGGTGCTCGCCACTTGATTCGTCGCGATCGCATGGATACTGGTAGTCCAGCCAGTTAACATATTGGTTTGTCCGGTCATGATACGACTGGGGTCATGGCAGGCCAGGCACATTTGTCCGTTGGAACTATCGCGAACCAGGAATTTTTGCGCGACACGATCGATGCCTTGCACGTGCGCGTTGTGGCAGCTGATGCATTCGACGTTGCCGGAAATCAGCTGGACTGCACCGGTAGGATCCGCAGTCACACCCTGGGCGACAAGCGAGGCGGCCATATCTGGCGCATCTTTGAGAGGCATCACCAGGCTGAAGGGGTGCGAGCCACTCAGATTTGTGCCCAGCACATCGATGTTGTTCATGGTGCCGGTGACAGGAATTTTTCCGTAGACAGCAGTTTGGCCCACGGCGACTGTGCCGTCATGACAACTCAAGCAAAGGCTGCTGGACTTTCCTAAGGTAGGTTGTGTTCCCTGCTGCTTGAAGGTGGTGCTGGTGTAGAGCGTGTAGGACTGGCTGGAAAGTGTCTGGTTCCACAGGGGTGTGACGCCGCCGATGCCGCTGTGTGGCGCGTGGCAGAAGGTGCAGCCGAGTCCGCCTTGCGCGGTGACGGACGAGCCACTGCCCGGTGACATATTGTGCATTCCCAGAATGTCTCCCTGAATGGGTGGAGCGGTTGTCTGAGCCTGCGCGGTGCGACAGCACGATAGCAAGACGAGTGCGAGGAGGATCAGCGCGCGTTTCACGGCGTCCTCCCTGCGGCTGCTTTCGCGGCGAGATAGTGGTAGACCTGCACGCGCCCGTTGAACGAATCCACAACGTAAATGCGGTCCTGGGCGTCGACGGTTAAACCGGTCGGCAGTTGAAATGCGCCGGGCTCCGTGCCGCGTTTGCCGAAGTAATAGAGGAGTTGGCCTTCGCGATTAAATACCTGAACGACCGCCCACAATCCGTCGACTACGTAGAGATGCCCCTCGGAGTCGAAGCCTACACCTTTGGGACGGAACATGCCGCCCACATCGTCGCCAAGTTTGCCGATCGCGTATTGGAATTCGCCGTTTTTGTCCAGAACCTGCACGCGGAAGTTCATGGCATCCACCACGGCCAGGTTTTCGCCGTACAAGCGCAACTCCGTTGGATAATTGAATTCGCCGTTGCCGGTGCCGAGTTTGCCGATTTTCTTCAGCACACTGCCTTGCATGTCCATCAGGAAGATCTGATGGCGCAGCGTATCGGTGACGTAAATCCGCTGCGCGGCCGAATCCACGGCAATTCCCGTGGGCCGTTTGAAGAATCCTTCGCCATACTTCAGGCTGCCAATGATCCGCTCGAATTTGCCGTTTTGATCGAAGACGAAAATCTTGCCGGAGTCCGAATCGGTGACGTAGATCTTGTCCTGTGCGTCCACGGTGACGCATTGCGGGGAAACCAGCGGATTCTTGTCCTTGTCGTAGCGGGAGAGGAATTTGTACTTTTCCTTCGTAAAATCAAAAATGTGCACGCCGTGCGCGCCCGGATCGGTAATGATGATGCGTCCCTTGGAATCCGTGACGATGCTGTACGGGCGGACCATGTTTTTGTAATCGGGCGCGCCGATCATCACGTCAACGACTTTGGTCCAGAAGCCGCGCTTGGGCTTCACGTCGTGCTCGTTGCTGAAGCTGCGCTCGTAGCTGAGCTTGCGGCCGCCGTCCATCAACAAGTCCGGCATCTCGATTTTGGCTGGCTCTTTCTTTTTGTCGCCGGCCGCGCGGACAGGCAGCGCAACGAGACTCAGCACGACGCCGGCGAGGCACACAACCAGAGTCCTGGCGACGAGCTTCGTTCTGCTGTGAGCGCTCAGAAGAAGTTGAACCATCGCTGGACACCGATAAAGTAGGAATAGGTATGTGCCGCAGGGGTTCCCGATGCGCTGATGCCCTGCAAGAAGTTGGTATAGCCGCCAAGGACACTGATCCTTCTCAGCCGATATTGAAACTGGCCGTAAAAAATATTGGTCTTGTTGTTGGAAAAAACTTCGCCGCTGAGCGTGTCGCTGACCGCGTGTGAATAGGTGCCGGAAATCGACAGCCGCGGCAGCGGCATGATCGTGACCGAGCCTCCGTAGCTCGCGCCATTGTAGACAATCAGCCCTTCCGGCAGCAATCCGGGGGTTGGAGGAATGGGCTGAATGCCAGTGCTGGTGAGGACAGCCGTGCCATTCGCTTTCGTGTAGTTGGCACTGAGAGCGATCTGGCGCAGAGCGAGCGACGTGGAATAGCTCTCGCTGCTATTGTCGCTCCCGGGCTGGTTGGTCAGGCCGTTGTGACTGCCATTGAATGCTCCGGTCCATTGCTTGCCGCGCCCGAGCCTACGGTGCACGTTAGCGGAATAGTTGTAATAAGAGGTGGTGTAGGTGACCAACAGGGTTTGCACGTTTTGCGCGTAGCTGAAGTTTCCGGAAGTTTCCCAGCTGGCAAAATTGCGGAAGGCGCTCAGATTCAGGATGTAGCCCAAGGCATTGTTCGAAAATTGGTTGGTGCTTTCAATTACCGTGGCGGAAACCGTGAAGGTATCTAGAATGCGCTTGTTATAGCCGACCGTGCCGCTGAAATAGGTGCCATTATAGGTCTTGCCGAAATATGTCTGGTCGAAATAGGTGATCTGGGCCTGGCTGAAGAGATTGGGAGTGATCAGATAACTTGCCCCGGAGCTTAACGTGTTTGACCGCGATTGAGAATTCTCCGGTAGCAGCGCGATCCCGCCGCCATTGCCGGCGAGACTCTGATAGAAGTAGCCATTGAGATTGTCAGTAAAGCTCTGGTCCGCGAAAAGAGTCAGCTTGGCGGTGGGGTGAAAGTTCAGGAGCGCCGTTTCCGTGTCCGTGGTGAAATTTGTGGTGGAATTGCCCTGGTAAACTTGGCCGAAATCACCGTCATAGGTAGAACGGTTAAAACTCAAAGCGATGGAACCGTTCACGGGGAGTTTATGGAATCCGTTGACGCTGTAACTATTGCCGTTGAAGTCCGACGTGTCCGTGGCCAGCTCTCCACTTAGAAATGTCGGGATATTTGCGCTGTAATTCAGATGCTGATAGCTGGCGTTCAGGGTCCAGCCGGCCAAGCGGTAAGAAGTTCTGAGGTTCAGCGTTCGCGTGCTCGAGTTGGATTCCTCGTTCGTTCCGTAGACGTTTCCGGTGCCACTTCCTTGTGAATAGCTGACCGAAAATGTGGGCCAGTCCGGAAGCAGGGCGCTCCAGCCGACACCAAAACCCTGGCCCGTGCCGATGGTGGTGAAATTGGGAGCGCCGGCGACCCCGTAATTCCCGGTGTTGTTATGCGCATAGTGATAATTCACGAATCCAGGGAAACGGCTTCCGCTAAAAAGGTTCGTGGTGGCGTCCACGCCGCTGGCATCGGTGAGGGATGAAAAGGTCGAGTTGGCGCTGGAGCGATTGTAGTAAGGCGTCACGGCGAAATTCATGAAATTCGGATTGTAATAATCACCGCTAAGCTCTGCATCCGCGCCAAAATTCAGGCTGTGGTCAGAGGGAATCAGGTTGCCGTAGTCGCCGGCGTAGCCCGCGGTGATATTGCCATTCATGCGCATGGTGACATCGTCGCCGACTCGTACCTGCGCCAGTGTTGCTTTCGCGATTAGCAACAGAAGGAAGCAAACGGCGAATCTAAAAGTTCCTTTCACGCATAACGGCCCATCCCACGGCCAGCGAGTGTTCCGTGTTGGAACGACTCAAATCTTGTGACTGCACAACCTGTGCCAAGTGGCAGCTGTCACAGAACTTTTTCATCCCTTTTCTTTCTCAGCACTTACACTTGTTCTGGCATTGCGTCATGACATTGCTGCTGGTACGACTGCGACATCTCACCCACTCCGAAGTGCTTAATTCCTCAACGATTGGTGTTGCGTACTCTCAAAAAATACGCGTAGTTTTGCCGCAATTTCCGACAGGGAATCTTCTCCGCGCCGCACGGTTTCACTTCACTGTTCTGGGGACAATCGCGAGATTGCCGGCTCTACAGCACTTCCACTTTTGCTTTAGCCCGCAGCCGTTTATCCAGTCCCTCGCGCAGACCTTCGTACTTGGCCTTTTGCAATTCTGTGCGGAGCCCGGCTTTCACTTCATCGAAGCTTTGCGTTCTGGCGAGAGGATGGGCGTTCAAGCGGATGATCGTGTACGCCTGCTCGATTTGGATCGGGTCGCTTACTTGCCCAGGCTTCATGGCCATTAGCGCCTTCACAACTTGAGGCGGCAATTTATCTTTGGGCACAGCTTTGTGGTCGCCCATGTTCACGCGGAAATCATCCTCGGACACTTTTTCCGCCAGCAGCCCGAATTCTTCATGCGTTTTCGTAGCTTTGGCCTGGATGAGAGTGTCGTTCGCGCGCTTCAATCCTTCCTTCGCCTGGCTGGCGCTGGGATTCTGGGGCGGGAGGAAAGAGATGGACTGAAACACAAACGATTCTGGAACCTGGAAGCGTGCCTGATTCTTGCCGTAGTAGGCGCGAATTTCCTCCTGGGTCATGGCCGATCTTTGCTCGACGTCGCTCTTCAGCACCTGTTCGATGAGCAGCGAGCGCTTGATCTTGTCTCGCACAGCCTGCTCGGAACCACCCATTTCCTCGTTCAAATACTGTTGATACTCCTGGGGCGTGTGAAACTGTCTTTTGAAGTCTGTTTCGGACTGCTTCAGTTCCTGCGCGGGCACGACCAGCTTGCGCCGCTGCGCTTCCTGGTAAACCAACTCTTCGAAAATGATCATTTGTAGCGCGCCTTGGCGGATGGAGGCTTCCTGTGCCTTGGGGAATCCATTGTGCTGGCGGGCATACGGGAAAATCTCGAGCATCTCTCGCAGCAGGTCGCGATCGGTCAAAACGGCGCCGTTCACTCGGGCGACGGGCTTGTCGCTGATCTGAAATGAGGAGTGAGGGGATAGAGCGGAGGGAGCGGGTTGCTTTGCGATGGCCGTAGGGGCGTGAGAGGAAACTTGCGCGCTGGCGTTTGCCGCGGCGGCTAGTAGTAGAGCGAAAACTACCAGGGACTTCATGGACTGCCTCCAGACTCCTCTAAGAAAAAAGGGAGAGAGAATTTCTCTCTCCCCCTGAAACAATCGTTCTACTGGAATTGCGTGGTGATGTTGTTGGTATTGTTGCCCTCGTTCGATTCGCCGAAGTGGCACTGGCGGCAGAACTGGGTCGACGACGGAGCCTGGGTGCCTGTGTTGTTGACGAGCAGCGGGTTGTAGGGACCGTTGATGAAGAAGAAGGTCGCATAGTACTTGCCGCCGCCATCGTTCATGATCTGGCTCTTGGCCGAAGACGTGTAGACGGTCATGACGTGCTGGTTGTGGCAGGTGGTGCAGACGACGTAGGGCTTGCCTGCGGCGCTAACGCCATAGGGATTGCTGTAGGTACCGGGTGCCAGCGCTGGCCATCCGTAGTTGGAAACGAACTGGGCGAAGGGCGTCCCTGCGGTGACTGTGAAGGCATTGTTCGCCCACACGAGGCCGTTGGTGGTGGTGCTGATGGTGGCATTCTGTCCCACCGGATGATCGTTGTTGTAATTGCCGGCGGTGGTGCCATCGTTGCCGAGCAGAGTCGGGATCGGTTGAGTGCCGTAGGCAGTCTGGGTAGACAGCAAACCGATCTTCTGTTCGTACGATGAGCCGGTCATCATGTTGTGCTGCGTAACGTTGCCGTCGTGGCAGCTGAGGCAGAGCAGAATGCCGCCGACTTCCGACCCGCCACCAGTGATGGTGCTGGGCAGAACTTCGACGTACCTTCCGCTATCGCCAAACGCCAGGGACTTGCCGTAGAGAGGGCTGGCATCCTGTCCCCACAACGCGTAGTTGCCGGAATCGACTGCTCCGCCGTGGCCCGAACCAAACGAGCCGCTGTGCGGCGAATGGCATCCTGCGCAGCCGCGGCCGTTGTTGTTGTGTGCGCCGAGAACGTCGACAGAAGATGACCAGTTCTGACCCATCGCCAAGCCGGCGGTGGCCAAGGCAAACAGTGCTACTAAAATCGCTCTCTTCATATAAGGGTAAAACCTCCGTTGGTCTTGCAAGACGCTAATTCCACTTCGTCCAGCCGGGATTGAGCGTCCCCAGCATGCGGTGTCCCGAAGTGCACACCGGCTGCCGAACCGAAACTGGTTTTTGGCGACTCTGGGAGGAATGCAAGACACTGACAGTAAAGGAGTTAGAATAGAATGCCGGACCAGCACGGTCTGATATGCGCTTTGGTTTTTGCGTGATATGGCCCAGGAGTGATGCGAAATCACACAGGCAAGCGCTGCGAAAATGAACGGCGGTCGCGCCTAGGGGTCACAAGGGTAGCGCTTAGATTGGCTCTCGTGGAGAGGAATTGAACTTCGACCGAGGATGTTCTGGCAATGAAGATTGTGACGAGGAGTTGCTCGTCAATTTTGCTTTGGCGGAGCTGGGATTTGTTGAACTTCCGGCGGATTCGGCGAAGAGTTTCTCTCCGCGGCCGCTTTCTCTCGCTCGGCTCTGCGTTTCTGGTGCTCAGCATTGGCTTCGGCGTCGGTGACATACTGAAACTGCTGAGCTCGTCCGGGAAAAATCTCGGTCGTGAACACGCGATCCCACTTGTCGATGGCGATGGCTACCAATCCCTGAAACTGGCCGGGCAACAATCCGTGTCCACCGATGGCGATCAGCAATTGCCCTTCTTTGTTGAAGACCTGAACGCGATCCTGCATGCCGTCGGCGACCCAGATGTGTCCGTCGCTATCAATGGCGACGCCTTTCGGCCTGGAGAAATAGCCAGGGCCGTCGCCGTTCTTGCCGAAGGTGCTGATAAATAATCCGTCCGCGTCAAAAATCTCGATGCGATCGTTCATTGTGTCGGCGACGTACAGATTGCCTTCCGCATCCACCGCGACGCCAGCAGGCTTGGAAAAGTCACCAGGAGTGGTTAATTCATGGTTGTGGCCTGTCCTGCCAATTTTGTGCAGCAACTTGTAGGTGTCAGCGTCGTAGACGAGAACCTGATCCAACGCGACATCGGCGACATACAGGAACCTGTTCTTGGTATCGATTGCCATGCCGCCAGGCTCGACCATGCCATCGGTGATGACATCTTCGGTCTTGCGGTCCTTGTTGAAGACCAAAATGTGGCGCAAGCCGGGGTCGGAGACGAACAGGCGGTCGCTATCGTCCACTGCCAGCCCGATAATCCGCGCGAAGTGGGCGTGAACGCCGTTCTTGATCAACTCCACGTTCCTGGCTTCATCAGTACTGAAGATAAAGATGGCCCCGACTTTTTGATCGGCTACATATAAGTGACGCGTGGAATCCACAGCGATCCCGTAGGGCTGGATCAACTGGAAGGGCATGCTGAAAACCTCATCGTTGGATTGCGTGCCGGCGAGGCGGTCCATCCACTTGTTCTTTTTCTGGACATTGCCCTGGAGATTGCGCTGTTGCTTGTCCGCGGAATACCAGTTTGTATACTTGATGCGGGCGACCGCGGGGGGATTGGGCCACACGATAAACGAATAATCGATGGGTTTTACAACGGCGGCGGTATCGTCTTTTTTCTTTTTTTTGCTGGACTGCGCCGCGAGGGGATATGCGGCCAGCATGGTCAGTCCTGCGAGTATAGCCAGCGTTCGACGGAGCCTATGGAATTTTGTTGTGCTTCTTTGCATCGCAGCTTCTCCTGAACCCTTGGTCTTACCGTTTGGTCAGATCCTTGTGACACGAAGCGCAAAACTGCGCATTGTTTTCCTGATCGTTGGCCAATAAGTCAGAGTGCGCGGAAGCGTGCGGCTGGTGGCACGTCAGGCAGTTCAATTTTTCGCGGACCTTGGTGACGTCCTTTGGATCCATCACGTCGGAAACGGGGTGACCCATGATGGGATGGCCTTTGCCGTATTGGATCGGGAGCACGACCATTTTGTTCTTTTTGAAGTAGTCGTCTGGCAAGGTCACCGTGCCGTTGAAAATCTTCACGACACCCGCGGTTTTGTCTTCCTGAGGCGAAGCACCTGGGCCGTGGCACTCCAGGCACAAAGCGTTTCCGTCGGCGCGGAGAAGTTTGTCTTGCTGGCCGCCGTGGGGTTCGTGGCAGGTGGCACAGCCCTGCACAAATGCGGGCTGGTGGTGGACCGACTTTTTCGCCAGATCCGCGATGTCCGCATGGCACCCCAGGCAGATTTCTACGGGATTCGTTTTCGGGAGCCCGGGATACTTGCTGGCATGTGGATTGTGGCAATCGGTGCAATCGCCCGCTGCGCCGGGATGCTGCACCTTTGCCGTGTCAATCAGCTTGGCTTTGTCGTCATGGCAGGTAACGCAGAGGGACTTCGCGTCCGCCTGGCTCAGCACGACTTTCCCATCTATTGCCGGGGCGTGGCAGACTTCGCATTGTTTGTCCGCGAAAGGGGGATGCGTGAACCGCGCCATCAGCTTGGGCAAGGCGGATTGGTGCGGATTGTGGCACTGAACGCAATTGGCGGTGGCGAACGGCTGGTTCTGGTGCGCCTTCTGCAAGTCCTCGTCTTTCACGTCGTGGCAATCGATGCACAGCGCCGGGGGGCTCTTGGTGAGGTGGAAATCAAATTCAGGATTGCCCGGCTCGCCGGTTTTGTGCGTAACGTGGCAGGTGTCGCAGCCCATGTCCACGGCAGCGTGACGGCTGCCCTTCTCGGAGACGTTTAATCCCGTGTTGTGACAGCTCAAGCAGAGGTTGTCTTTCTGGTCGCCGGCGGCGGGCTTCCGCAGTTGGTTCTTGTTGTCTGATTCATGGGGATCGTGGCACTTCAAGCAGTCCCGCACAGCCGGTGGATGGACCCTGCCCTTGAGTTCGGCAGCGTTTTTGTCTTTATGGCAGGTCAGGCACAGGCCGTAGGGCGTTGCGGTGACGAGCTTCACCCGAGTGACATCTTTATTCACGCGGACTTCGTGGCAGCTTGTGCAGCCCATGGAAATCGCCGTGTGCACGAACTTCCCTTTGGCCTTGTCCGCATGGCACTCCAGGCACTTTGCCGAATCTGTATTTTTGTCGAGGGGAACCGGATGAATGTCCGCGTGAACTTTAGCTACAAGAAGGAGGATCGCGGCGGCGAGGCCCAGGCCAATTCCGATTTGTCCTTTGGACCGCGCCAGGCCATCAAACATTGTCGATCCCCCACAGGCAAACAGCGCGCGGTGCGGGGACGGTGTTCGTCTGTAGGGAGCTTGTCTTCTTTCCTTCCGGATTTCTTTCGCCTGCCAGTACCAGTGCGGTGGTCAGTGCCACGGCAAATATCAGCAGCATGACCAAAAATGCGATCCGGTGGGAGCGATCCCTGGTTTTCACCGTTGTACCCATAATTCCTGCTGGCCTCAGTGATTGGGTTCGGTTGAGATTCTGATCGGGCCTGCTAACCGTAACCCTGAAATGCGCTGTTGCTGAATGCACCTGCTGTTCCGAAAAAGGCTCGGACGCGAAAATTCGCGATGGGGTGGGCAACTCATGTCCCTGGAAAGACTTAGGGAGCGGCGAACGTGTGACGGCGGACACGCGGCGAACCGTCGGGTGGACGCGTTTTGGGTGATATGGCCCAAATGTGATGCGAAATCACACAGAGCGGCGGCCGCGTTCGCCCGTCGGTCTGTTTTCCTGTAAACTATTAAGTGCTGGGCGATTGTTTTCTCGCCTCTGGCTTTGCCGTTTGGAGGAATGCTTGTTGAAGACCGTCGCCGCAAGCTTGGTTGTTTCGGGTCTAGTATTCCTGGCCGCAGTCAGCTTCAGCGCTCCTCGACTAGCGGCCGATCCCTCCGCCTCTTCCACGCAAGAACACCATCTACGGCTTTACCATACACATACCGGCGAGCGCATTGACATTGTTTACCGGCGCGGCGATCAGTATTTGCCGGAAGCGGAAGCGCAGCTGGATCATTTTTTGCGCGATCATCGTACAGGCGACATGAAGCATTACGATCCGCATGTGTTCGACATTTTGTCTGACCTGGCCGCAGCTGTGGGCCATCCGAACGCGGAGATCGATATTATTTGCGGCTACCGCACGCCGTGGAGCAACGAATTCCTTCGCGCGCGGTCGGCAGGCGTGGCGAAGAACAGCCAGCACATGCAGGCGCATGCAATTGACATACGCATTCCCGGAGTCGATACGCTGACTTTGCGCAATGCGGCGCTGGCCCTGGGCCGCGGCGGCGTGGGATATTATCCGCGCTCCGAATTTGTGCACGTGGATACGGGCCGCGTGCGCACGTGGTGTTACGGCTGTTCTTCTTCCAGTTCTTACGCAAGTTCCCATAAAAACGCAGAATAATCTTAACTGGCTGACGCGTACGCGCTGTCAAAGAGTTTGCCGAGCGCTTTGTCGTAGCCGTAGAGGTCGTTGAAGAAAAGGATCGCGCCGTCCTCCTCTCGGATCGCGGTGCCGTAAACAATGAACACAGGAATGGGATAGGTCAGGTTCACCTGCTGTTGTTGCTGCCCTTTGAAGGCAGCGTCGATGCGTTCGGCCGTCCACCCAGGATTATTTCGAAGTACCCATAGGGCCAGCGCCTTGGGATCTTCGACGCGGATACAGCCATGACTAAAGTCGCGACGCGTCTCGTTGAACAAGGACTGCGCCGGGGTGGAGTGCAGATAAACGTTCTGATCGTTGGGGAAGATAAACTTGATCAGGCCTAGCGCGTTCTTTGGTCCCGGCTTCTGGCGCACCATTAACTTGCCCGCGCGCAACTGCGCGAGCACATCGTCGCTGACCACGCCGTCCGTCACTACCTGACCGGAATAGGTGGCTACTTCGAACGCGTTTTTCTGAAGATAAGCCGGATCCTTGGCGATTTTCGGGATGATTTCTCCACGCAATATGCTTGGCGGCACATTCCAGTACGGCCAGAAGATCAGATATTTCATGTCTTCTTCGAGTACTGGTGTCTGCGTGCGCATGGCACGCCCGACCACAACGCGCATCTTCAGCGCCGGTTTGCCGGGGGCGTTATAGGCGCGGAGAACAAACTCTGGAATGTTCACGATGATGGGAGGCTGCGTGAAATCGTCTGGTAGCCACCGCCAGCGTTCCAAGGTCAGCCGCAGCGCTTCCACGCGATCGCTCATGGGGCGATTTAGTTCCGTGATGGTTTGCGGTCCGAGTTTCCCAACCGCGTCCAGGCCGTGGCGCTCCTGAAAGCGTTTCACGCCGTCGACCACTTCGCCCGAATAGCTGTGGGAATTTTCAGGCACCTGGACGCTGTCCGGCAAATCGCCCAGGAACTGAAGACGTTTGGCCAATTTGGCGACGGCTTCGTAGGATTGGCCCGGAGCGATCGGCTTGGCGACTTGCGGCAAAGGATCAAGCACTTCGGCAGCGGCCATCTGCGAATACTTTTGCAGCGCGGCGAGAGTGCGCTGGTAACCGGGATATGGAGGTTCGATTGGGGCAAGAACGTCTTTCACGCTCGCCGCGCCGACTACGTTTTTCCAAAGATATGCACCAGCGTTATGCTTTTCGCGGTCCGGATCGAAGTCCTTGTGCAGAGTCTTGGGATCGACTTTGCCCAGACGCAGGTCGGTGCCGTAGCGAACGGCATCCGCGGTCAGCGCCACATCGAACTTCACCAGGGCGGATTCGGAAGCGGCAGCGGGACTTTGCAGGGCTTTCAGCCGGTCCTCCCAACGCTCTCCGTCGTAATCCTTTGCATCGAGTCCTTTTTGGTTGGCGTTACGCAGGATGCCGATCAACTCCAGCGCTTGACGAGTTGGTTTTCCTCCGCGGGTCCACCCCAGCCGGTCGTCGGCCTCCTCGTAAAATTCTTTGACGGCAGCGCTCTGTTGCGAAAAATTGGGCCACTGCAAATCGGGCAATCTACCGCGGTCGAGAATCGCATGCAGTTCCTGTTGCCCTGCGGGGCTAAGCGGTTCCGGCTCTAGCGAACCTTGCGCGGGAGCGGTTGCGGCCTGTTGCGCGTTCGAAGAGACAGTGGCGCGCGAGCAGGCCATAAAGCACAAACCAACACACACAAGCAGTACGAACCGCTTTTCCATGGCTCATCCCTTTCTATGGCTAGGTTTTCAGGATTGTACCCGCAATACCGCCGCGCCGGATATGGCATCGTTCTTCAGCGAGTTCAAGGCGCGGTTCGCTTCGCTCAAGGAAAACATCTGCACCTGCGTTCGAATCGGAATTTCTGCGGCTAATTTCAGAAACTCTTCGCCGTCGCGGCGGGTATTGTTGGCGACGCTGCGAATCATGCGTTCCTGGTAAAGAAGATCGTAGGAAAAGGAGGGAATGTCGCTCATGTGGATTCCACCCAGGATCAAGCGGCCGCCTTTGCGCAGCGCGTTCAACGCGGCCGGCACAATTTCTCCCGCAGGCGCGAACACGATGGCGGCGTCCAACTGGGCCGGAGGAGCATCGAGCGTGCCGCCCGCCCACTTCGCGCCGAGCTCCAACGCAAATTTCTGGTGCCTCGCGTCGCGCGTGGCGGCGTACACTTCGACGCCCCAATAATTCGCGACCTGGATGGCGACGTGCGCCGCGGCGCCAAATCCGTAGAATGCCAGCTTCGCTCCTCGCTTGACGTCGGCCATGCGCAGACAGCGATAGCCGATGATGCCAGCGCAGAGGAGCGGCGCGGCGTGTTCGTCCTGGAGTCCGTCTGGAATCGGATACACGAATGCTTCCGGCGCCACGATCCACTCGGCGTAGCCGCCGTTGACGCTGTATCCGGTGAACAACGGCGCGTCGCAGAGATTCTCTTCGCCACGCCTGCAATATTCGCAGGTACCATCGGTCTGGTGCAGCCAGGCGATGCCCACGCGCGCACTCTTGGGAAATCGCGTCGCGCCGGCGCCCAGTTCCTCAATTTTTCCAACCACTTGGTGGCCAGGGATGACTGGCGATAACTTGGGAGGCAGTTCGCCCTCGACGACGTGCAAGTCCGTGCGGCAGACGCCGCAGACCTGCACACGGACCAGCACTTGCCCCGGGCCGGGCTGCGGCTTCACTACTTCTGCACACTCGAGCGGATTATTTTGGATTTTTGCGGGCGCACGAAGAAGACAGGCCTTCATGGTTCAACCCCAGATCTCTGTCACTTCGCGCACATGAAAATAGGCGGCCAACACACGTGTTGCAGGCATCATAACGCTAACTTCCTGGCGAAGAAAGGCAATTTCCGATGAATTTCGCTGACGTGGTGGCGCGATACCCGATTCGGGAGCCGCGCAATGGGCGCGTGACAAATTTTCCACGGCGCGGCTTGCTTTCCGCAACGCGAAATCCTAACCTGACTTACTTATGCCGAGCCTCACCCCCCAGTTCCTGGCACTTGGCTTCATCTATTACGTCGTTTTCCTTTTCTCGACCACCTGCCACGAGGCGGCTCACGCGCTTGCTGCCAAAATCGGTGGCGACAATACCGCGGACCTTGGCGGCCAAGTTTCGCTCAACCCCATCCCGCACATTCGCCGCTCACCTTATGGGATGGTGGTCTTCCCGCTCCTGAGTTTTTTCCTGCTGAATGGTGGCATGATCGGTTTTGCCAGTGCGCCGTACGATCCCAGCTGGGCGCGGCGTCATCCACATCGCGCGGCGCTGATGGCGCTGGCGGGTCCGGCGACTAATTTTTCTCTTATGATTCTGGGCGCCATCGGCCTGCGCGTGGGCGCCGCATATCACTTGATCGAGTGGGATTCCTACCGTGGGCCGCACGGGTTCCTCGGGGTTCTTCTGTTTGTGCTTTTCTCGCTCAATCTTCTACTTGGTGTTTTTAATCTTTTGCCGGTCCCGCCGCTCGACGGAAGTTCGGTGATTATGCTGTTGATGAGCGAAGAACGCGCGCGTGGTTACCTGGATTGGATTCACACCGGGACGTTTGCCATGCCGGGCATTCTGGTGAGCTTGATCATTTTTCGTTATATCTTTCCGCCGGTGGAAAGCTTCGTGCAATCCGTGCTGCTGTAACACACGCTAAGAGTTTCGCATCCTCGGATCGCGGGCGAAGATTGGCAACCGCTCTCGCTCGCCGAGCTGTGCAAGCTCCACATCCAGAAAGTTCTGCAAGTGTGCAATGGAAACCGGTTGCGTGCAGCGCAGATCCTCGGGATTGGCCACACCAGTCTTTACCGATACCTGAAGCGCAACGGATGTGACTTACCCCCGCGGCTGCGCACGTATGGCTCGGCCGGCCAACCCCGTCCTCATCAGTTCCGCCCAGACCGATTGGGCACTGACGCATTGACGAGAGTGGAAGGTCGCGCTGTAGACCATTCCGTCGCTGAGAAATCAGACAACCCCCATTCCGTGTGCGAATTCCCGGAATTATGTATGCGGGGATGTTTCAGGCTGCGGCGCGTTTACTTCCGCAGTTGGAGGGAGAATCGGTTCTGGCAGGGGTTGAGGACTTCGCCTTCGGGCAGGGTCAGCAAGGTTCCAACCGCCAGATGCGTGTAATCGGTGATCCGTGGATTGGCGGTGGCGAGGCAGGTCCATGCCGCTCCGCGGCCAAAATGCTCTTTAGCCAGCGACCACAGCGTCTCGCCGCGGCGCACTTCGATGACCTGCGCCGAAGCTTTTGCGTGTTTTGCGACCACAAGAACCAGCACGGAACTGCCCGACTTCAGCAACTCCGGCGAGCCACCTGCCGCATTCAACTTTCTTAACTCAGGCCACCGCACGCCGTCTCCCAAATAAAGTTCGGCCAGCTTCCACCAGCTCTGCCCCGGCTGCACTTCGATGCGGCGTGTTCCGCTATTCATGGGTTCGGGCGAAATAGTTCCCTCCATGCCACCCACTTCTCGGGACGGCCGCACGGGAACTGCGGGACGAGCCGTGAGCCCGGCCGGAGGAATGGAAGGTTCGGGAGCGAGCGGACGCGGCTGGAACGGAGAAATTCGCAGGCGCGGGCCGGTCACCGGCGGACGAAAGTGCGGCACGAGATGGCGCTCTGGAGTCGCGCTCCGGTTCTCCATGCCTGAAGGAAGGCCAGGTGCTATGCGCGGCTCACCTTCAGGCTTCGGCTCCGCCAGCGAACTTTCCGGAACCTTGTAGGGGAACGGCGTAAATTTCTTTTTCGCGGCCAGTTCCGCTTCATGCGCAGCCTTCTCCTGGCGATAACGCCTGGCGATTTCGCCGAGCGATTCGGACTGTGGATTAGCATCGTTAGGTCGTTGCTGGGCATTCTGTTGCGCGGGAGCAGTTCCCTGCTGCCGCTTGCGGGCTTCGACGCGCGCTTGATCTTCCGGAGTCAGGATGGTCTTTCGCTTCAGATCTTCTTCGGTGTAGACGTGACGAGGAGAATTCTGCCCAGCGGCTTTACGCGGTTTCTCCTGGCGCGCGGCTTCCGCCACATCCTGGCCACGAACCTGAATTGCGCAGAGAGAAACGGAGACGATGCAGCAGAAGAGCATTGTGCGGCATACACAAGAAGGCCCCCGGGCTGGACCACTCGTTCTCATTCGCTCACACGTGCCGATCGAGGAAATACCGGGGGGACTATTCCGGTCTATATAGATATTCTCTCTCTAGCGGGACAAGTCTGCAACTATCTTTTGCGATGGACCGTTGCCCCGGGCTAGCTGGCGCGCGAGCCGTGCCAGAGGGGTTGCACGTAGCAATATTTCCGCGACGCTGAATTCTAACTGTTGACTTTGTGGCAATCACTTGTAACAATGTACGCCCTGTTCCCGTACCGCCAAAGGAAGTACCATGCGGGAAAATTCAAAGCGGTCTTGGGTGAAGACGGTGAGCTCGATGCAAGTTATAACCGGCCCCTCCCGCAGGCGAACCTCCCGCATTTCCATAGCTGATTCTGTGTGGGTGTATTGGGAGTCCCCGTCTGGACGTGATGTTTCCCGAGTTAAGGATTTAAGTCCTTCCGGCCTGTTCATAGAAACGCGAGCGCGCAAGCGTGAGGGTGAACTATTGAACCTGCACTTTCTCGTACAGGAAGGACAGATCCGCGCGGAAGCCGTGGTACGCCACGCTACCGCGGGTCGTGGATTGGGCATGAAAATTAGTTCCGTCCCGTCGCAGGATGCCCCCCACCTGCACCGGCTGCTGACCCGTCTGCGTGAGGCCCCAAAATTGCCTCCAGCGCCCCTTAAACCCGCTGGATCGTAGGTCACTTTTTATGCGCAGTACCATTGACACCCCCGAGGCACGGGACTAAGGTTTTGTTTGGCTCCCTCCCTCGGCAGCAATCCTTCCAGCGAGGTTATAATGTCCGCTTCAACCATCGAACAACCAACGACGCTGTCCCATAAATTCGAAGAGCGGTGGGTGAGCATGCGCTCTCATAAACGTGCGATCGCCAGTCTGCGCTTCCTACTTGAATGGGAAGATGGAGACAAGCGCCGTTGCGCCAATGCCGTCACCGTCGACGTGAGTCATTCAGGGTGTATGGCCGTGGTGGGGGCCGATCTCCCGCTGCGCCGCAAAGTGCGGGTGGTCCTCCCGGAAACGGGCCGAATCGCCCAGGGCGAAGTGGTGTGGCGCGGTCACGAAGCCTGGGACGTGGGCATCGCGCTCGCCGAACCGGACGCCTCCTTCTGGGGCGTCAAGATCTAGCTACTCGCTTTTGCGATTGGATTGCTGCGCGGGCTTGTTCTCGGCCCCGATCGGGTTCTTCTCTATATGCCGCGCCGACCGCTTCGCGCGAATATTCTGCTCCAGATATTCGTCCAGATACTCTTGTAGTTCCCGCAGAGGCTCTTCGTCTCTTTCCAGACGGCTGATGTTGGGCCAGTTTCTCCACGTCCACACCATGCTCGATTTCCCTGCGCTGGATTCCTTCCGCGGCGATTTTGGCGACCCGGTCGGTCCAACCTCGTAAAGCTTCCGGGCCTTGCCACGAAGCGCGGCGTTGCCGTCGTCGGATTCCATGGCCGTGTTCGTAGCGCAAACCGGCAACGTCGTCGGAGAATCACTGAAAGGGTTCATGGGATTTCGAATATTCGCCGATTAAGGGGGGTAGTATGAAAACCGCAATACGGAAGGTAGGCCTGATTGCCGCAGGTGTAATTCTAATTTGCGTGGGAATCGTGCGCAGGTGGGATGTGGCACAACCGCGAACCGCAAGCCAAGTGACGTCGGACGCCGAGGAGACGGTGCAGGTTAGAATCGCGCGCGCTCTTTCGGCAGCGCCAGATGATATCGCCAAAGGCGCAAAGGTTGTGGATAAAGACGCTTCGGGAAAAGTGATTTTGCTTCGCGAGGGCACGAATGATTTCACTTGCATGCCCGGCAATCTTAAAGTGGTGGGTCAACCGCCGATGTGCCTGGACGCCGCTTCCAGGCAATGGTTCGCGGATTTCAGCGCGCACAAGCCAAAGCCGACCAATACCGTGCCGGGCATCACGTACATGCTGGCGGGAGCGACGCAGCGCAGCGACTCCGACCCTTACGACGAGACCAGCCCGGCGATTACCGTCGGACCGCACCGGATGATCATGTGGCCGTTCGATCCCAAGACAACGGGGCTGCCGACGACGCACAAACCGACGGGCGCGTACATCATGTGGGCTGGGTCACCCTACGCACATTTGCACGTCATGGGACAACCGTAACGATGCACGGAGGATGACCGGGCCTTTGTTTTTATTGGGCCCCCGCGGATGATTTGGCACCCGCACCGGTGTCCGCCGTGAACAGGGTGACTTCGACGCGGCGGTTCTGTTGGCGTTCGTCGCGCGTTTTTTGTTCGTTCAAAGGCTTGTCTTTGCCCAGTCCGACAATCTGGATGCGGTAGACCGGGATGTTGTGTTGTGCGACAAGATAGGTTTGCACGGCTTCTGCACGGCGACGGCTGAGCGCCAGGTTATACTCCGCCGAGCCGGTCTTATCCGTGAAGCCCTGAATGGCGATGAAGTAGCGCTTTACGCTGCCGAGCGAACCGCTGGCCATCTGATCAATCTGCTGTTTGGCATCATCGGAAAGCTCGGACGAATTCACTTTGAAAAGCACGGTGACCGGTGAGGCGGCTTTGTAGTCGTCCAGGTCGGCGATGCGATCATTCAGCTCTGAGTGCAGTTGATCGTGCACCTGATCTGCTTTCTTCGAAGCAGCATCGGCACGGCCGATTGCGTCGGTTGCCCGGGCATCGGCTGACGTGGCTTTTTCATCCGCGGCGCTGATGCGCGTCTCTGCCTCGTCCAGTTGTTTTTGCGTCTTTTGCGCGTTCTGGTCTACCTGGTTGACTTTGGCGTTCACAGGGTCAACGGTCTGCGCCACGTATTTTTTGGTAGCGCATCCGCCCAGGAATACCAGACTGAAGGCTAAACAAATTCCAATCGGCCGATTCATCGTGTCTCCCTCACAAGTTGATTGGGCTGGGAGCGATTCGAGTTTGGCGGGCAGGGTTGCCGAGGCTGGGAGGATGACGGCGAGCAGATTTCCAAGAGTAATCAGGTGCCCCACCCCTAGAAACAGCTTATTCGTTTTTTTGTTTTTCCGCCACAGTTTCTTGGGCGAGCAACGGGCCCACGTTGACGAGGACTGATTTCAGGGCTGCTTGGATATTTCCGCTTGCTGGAACTCGAGCCGTTGGATCCTGCGGCGAATGCGTGACTGATCTGGCGCTTTCGCCAACGCGGCTTTGCATTGTTCGATTGCCGCCGGGTAATCGCCTTTCGCCTCGTAAGCAATGCTACGGAGCAGAAGAAAATCGACGGCGGCATCCGCTGGCTGAGGTTCCGCGTTTAGGACGGCAAGGGCTTCATCCGGATAGCCAATTTCCAGCAATGTTCTGCTCATATGCATTCGGCTTTCCGCGGACTGTTCCCTTGCCTGGCTCCAATGCTCGTACCCCGCGATCGCGCTTTCTCTCTGTTTGGGATTTACCCATTTCTGGAACTGGGGGCTTGGGCCGAGTTCGGCATAATTTCCGTTGCCGATTTCGGTTTGCACCCACAACGGATTTTGAGAAAAAGCCACGGTGAGGTATTGCACCGCGAGCAGTGGTTCTTCGATGGTTTCGGCGACGCGTGCCGCCCGGATCCACACGCGTGGCCAGTTGGAGGCGCGACCCACTGCCGCAATCAGTAAGGATCGCGCTGGTTCGACTTGTCCTTTGCGAGCCAGGATGTTGGCTTGAATCACCTTTTGACGCGCGAGTTGCATGTCCAGCAGCGTTTTGAGCTCGCCAACCGGATCGTTCGAATGATCGACACGCAAATCGATATCGATCGGCCAACCGTCGGGCGTGCGTGCAAGAAGCGCGGCGGATTCCCGGCCGGTTCGCTGGCCGCCCGCCAAATCACCGGCGAGCAGGGCCGCCATCAATCTTTCTGCCAGAGTTCCCAGTGTTGTCTGGAATGCTTGTTCCATAGCGTCGATGACCTTGGCACCTACAAGCCCGTTCCCCTGGATCGTGAAGCCCGGACCGGAGCGCACCCCAGCCCACACCGCGCGCTGCGCTTCGTCCCCGGTGTAAGCAGCGCTTCGCCCGTCGATGCTGACCAGCGCCACTTGCCGTGCTTGCGCACCTTCGCCATCGAAATTGCCATCTTCCGCCAACAATTGCTTTAGTGCTTCTTCGGGACTGATGCCCTGGGCAAGCAGCGCGAGCCCGCGGGGCCCATAGTGAGGATTGGTTTCGAATTGTGAGACGAGCGCACCGACTGCCGCCTGCGCATAAGGCACGCTCGCTCCTACCGCAAGATTGTTCGTTTGCACGGCCACGCCGCACTCGCGTGTTTTCGGTTCACACGCGGCAATCGAATAAGTCGCTTGCGCGGGACCTGCAGCCAGCAGGAACAAGCTCGTCGAAACGATCCAGACACTGGCGATTTGTCGCTTGGACATTGTTCCCCCTGCCGTGTCCTACGACGGGCAAACGGAAAAGGTTCCCTGGTTGGGGTGAATTGCTGTTGCGAGCAGGCTACTGCGGATACTGCTTGATGACGGTGACGTGCTCCCCGGTGAAGTGGATAAATACTGTTCTGTCGGGCGGGTGGCCGTAGATCCAATCTTCGGTGTCGTTCCCTTGGGGGTCGCGCTCGCGGACCTTGCGGTCGGGCTTGCCGACGGCGGCCACCACTTCGTCACGGTCCATGCCCAAGACTGCGCGCCGATCGGTAATAGCTTTTTTCATCTCCGGCGGCAATGTATCGATCCAGTGGACCGACGCCGATTTCTCTTTGGAGAAATCTAGAAACGGAGCGAGCAGCCCCTTAAGGTCATCCGCGCTAAGGTCCGGAATGTTGTTGGTGAACTGCAGGTAAATGGTTCCCCCACGGCCCTGCTGAAATCCCGGGGGACCCTGATCCTGGCCATCGGTTGTCGTTGTCGTCGTGGCAGGAGGCGTGCCGCCCATCCCAAATTGAATATGATCCATCCAGTTCTTCTTCGGGCGGCCCCCGCCGTTGACGTCGACGATGATGACGTGCTCGTGGAATTCCAGTTTGGTGATCTGGACGGGATCGCCGGTGTTGACGGCAGCGCCATGCATGCCAATGGCGCGATTCAGCGACTGTTCGTCGAGCGGTTTATCCGCGTAAAGCGTGATGCCTTCCTTGCCGCCGGGCAGCGGCTTGCGGGCCTTCGCGAATTCACCCGAGACATAGCGGATCAAAGAAAGCTTCGACGATTCCTGCAAGGTATCGTTCTTCGAGGGCTGCGACGGCGCGGACTTTCCCTGGTCCTGCGAATCTCCAATCGTGATCGAGGGGTAAAGCGGGATGCGATCTTCTGACGTGAATGCATTACCCTTGGCCGAATTTGCGGCCGGCGACGGCAGAGCGTGCGGCACGTCCGGTAAGTCGGCGTAGACGCATAAAAGCAAGCTCAGCGGAATGGCAAATCGGAAGAACATAAGCTGCAAAAGCGGCTCTATCCCCGAGCCACTACTATTTTATGATGCCGGAAGCGAGTTGAGTAGCGCTCAATTTCTGAAAACACTACTGGGCCACCACCTGGACCCCCTGCCGGTCAATATGCATCGGCAAAAGCTGCCCCCCCGCTTCGACCACGGTTTTTTCGACGCGTTCGCGGGCTTCCGGCTCGATCAACAGCACTACGCAGCCTCCACCGCCGGCACCGCAGACCTTGCCCGCCAGGGCACCCTTACGACGGGTGTTTTCGATGATGCGATCGATAATCTTGGTGGATATAGTCGGCAGATTGCGCCGCCGGAACTGCCACTCCGTATGCATCAAGCGTCCGGTTTCCGCCCAATTCCCTGCCACCAGCGCGTCGCGCATTTTTTGCGCAATCTGCGAAATCTTCTCCAAATTGCTGACTACAGCCTTTTTATTGTCGATATGGGCCTTGAACACGCCCCAATTATTGATGGCCGATTGCCGCGGCTTGCCGGTGTAGCAAACCACCAGGCGGCGTTCCAGTTCGTCAAGGTTCACGTTAATTTCAATGCGCCGCTCACCACCGGGAATCAACTCAATCGCCGCCGCGCCGCCGAACGCCGGGGGATAGTGATCCTGCATTCCGGTGGGAATGTGAATGACGATAGCTTCGGCGTCGCGGCTGATGTGAACCCAATCGACTTTGCTGCGGCCGGCACCGGTGAAGCGATCGAGCGCGGCACAGATCGCCACCGCCATGGCGCTTGATCCGCCAATGCCCGCGCCCGCGGGGGCTTCGGAATTCGTGGTGAGGGAAAATCCGCCGCTGGGATGAAAGAATTTGACGATCTCGGCGAGGAGCGGCAAGCGGTAGTGCTTGGCTTTGAACAGGCGGTCCAATGACGTGAACGATTCCGAGTGATTGGTGTCGAGCGACACGAGCTTGATCCGGTCATCGCCAACCGGCTGCGTCTCCACCACGCAGGAAGCGTAGCGGGAAATGGCGGCGTTGATGGTGACCGCGCCGGGATGGAACAGGTACAACGGCCAAATATCGAGGGTGCCCCCGGCAAGGTCTACCCTCGTTGGTGCTTTCGATTCGATGCGCATAGTTGTCCTAGAAGTGATGTGAACGAGCAGGTTCTGGTGCGAATTCTACTACGCGCCGCCGGAAATCACCCGGTTACGTGTGAGGACGTGGGGTCCGTTTTCCTTGCGAACGGCCTGAGCGGGATTGGGCTCAAAACAGCGGCGGCAGCGCGCTTCGTACGCGTCGCTGGCGCCGACGACGATCAGATCTTCGTTTTCCACGAGACGTTGCGTGTGCACCGCGGGGTTGCCGCAGCGTACACAGATGGCCAGCAGCTTGGTGATTTCTTCCGCTACCGCCAGCAAGCGCGGCATGGGTTCGAAGGGGCGCCCGCGAAAATCGGTGTCCAGACCCGCAACGATCACGCGTTTGCCGAGATTGGCGAGCTTGGTGCACACGTCCAGGACTTCCTCGCCCAGGAATTGCGCTTCATCGATGCCGACAACTTCCGTGCGCGGCTGCAATTTCTCCAGGATTTCCGAGGCTTTGGTGACATTGTCGGAAGGTATGCCTAAACCGGAGTGCGAGACGATTTCATTGGCAGCAAATCGCGAGTCGATGGCCGGCTTGAAAATCTGCACGCGCTGGCGTGCAATTTCCGCGCGTCGCAACCTGCGAATCAGTTCCTCGCTCTTGCCGGAAAACATCGGGCCGACCACGACTTCGATCCAACCCATGTTGCCCTTCACGATATCCACGATGCACTCCTCCGTGACGTCTGCTTAATCTTTATGAAGCCGCTTCTTTTTCGTTCTACTTCTACTTTACTTTACAGAATACACCGTCGCTCAAAACTTTCCCATCACGCCCCCGACGCGACGGCTTTTCGGTACATTTTTGCGTTGTAGAAGGGAGCGAAGGCCGCGATGGCAGCCAAGCGGAACGATTCCTGCCGCGAAATGAGGTTTCGCGAAAGGACTCCCCACGCGCCTTGGCCGTCGCGGATTCCTACTTCTCCGGCAAAGACATCGATGGCCGCCGATAGCTCTGTGCCGCGTGAAAGGACTTCCTCGGCGAGCGCTTCCGGCAATTCGATACTGCCGGAGCAACCGAAATGGCCGGTGCTGCCGTCGCTCGCGTACGCCCAACTTTCGAGGAACACTCTCTTCAGGCCGTTTCCCACGACAACGTCAAGGCCGCCTTCGAGCCCGACGAAGTAGCTTGCGCCTATTGCTTTGGCTTGCAGGCTTTGTTGCAGTGCCTCGGCACGCTGGCGGGCGCCCTGCATGAGTTCGTCGCGGGAAGCGGGCGTGTGGCTGACGCCGCTCTCTACTTCGTAGCCTTCGACTTCCAGTGTGATTCCTTCTTCGAATAATGGTGCGATCGCCGATGCCACTTCCTTCACTGCGTCTAGTTTTGGGCGCCGCGTGCTGCCCACAGCGATCAGGCAACGCTTCATGGATGGGAAAATCCTCTGCGCGGATTCTAGCGGGAAATTGCTCCGTTGGTGAGCGTGATTCTTGTGAGCCTGAGGAAAATTTGTGGAGATGCGAGCTTTACTGAAAATCGTGAAGGGCAGCAATGCGGGCGGTGCTCTCCTCGATTCCGGCTTCAATGCCGATGGCGCAATACAGGGCTCGCGCTTCCTCTCAGAGCGCTCTCGATTATTCCCATCGCAAGACTGCCAGGCTGCGAATGGCGTTAGCCAAGTCGAGCGGCGAACGGTCCTGGTGCTTGCGATAGAGACTCAGTGCCAAAAGGTAGCCATTTTCCGCCAAGTCCGAGCGGCCCTGTTCGTGATAGACATCGCCAAGATGCCTGACGGTATGGGCGAGAAGCAGTGGTTCTTCTAGTTGGCGAAGTAATGCCACGGATTCCTCATAACACTTTTGTGCTGTCGCGCCATCCCGGCGTCGCGCCGATTCCCCGGTTTTCCGGAGCTCCCGCGCCCGGGCAAGCTGGTTGGTGGAATTCGTGTCCCATGCCATGTTGATCTCCTTTACTCCCAAACGGGATATTTTGCGACGCGTCGTTCGGCTGCCAATAAACTTCGCTTTGACAGCCAGTTTTCAGGCTCTAGACTCGCAGGCATGGTGGTCAATCTTAAGCCGAAAACAGAGTCTCTCGTTAAGCAGCTTTCCGCAACCGCTGGGACGCGCGCCCGATGAGTTGGTGGAAGACGCCATGGCAGGCTATTTGGCGGAATCAGCGCAAGTCCGTGGCACATTCGATCGCCGGTACGACGACGTCAAGAGTGGGCGCGTGAAACCCATCGACGGCGGCTGCGCGATAGAGAAAAAAACCACATCGAAAAAATTGTTCGCTTTTGACGTACCATCCTGCCATGACGATTTCATTCGAAGAAGCGCTGCTGAGCGTTTGGCGCCAGTCCCTGGCGGAAGACAAGAAAACCGTTACGCTCGGAGACGCGAGTTTTCCGGTTCGATCGACTGCGAAGCGAGGGCTCAAGCAGATTGACTTTCAATTCGAGGGAAGGGATTTGCGGGGACTGGAACAGAATCCAGATACGAAATCGCGATGGGCGGCGATGGCGAGGAACGGCGCGAAAGTGATGCAGTTTCTGGAAGCCGGAGGATACATCGCGGTTGTTTCCGACGGAAAGGTGCACTTATACCCGTCGAAGACGTGATCTGTGGGAGGCGCTTAGTCGGGTGAATTTGGTATAGGCGGATGGGAGGCGAAATGATAGATTCGCGGCTTCCGAACCAGGGATTTTCAACTGCGAATGCAGGAAGGAAAACGCCATGAGCGAGAAAACTAGAACCTGCGCCCATCCGCCGTGCAATTGTCCGGTGAAGGCTGGGGATACGTATTGCAGTGCCCAGTGCGCGGCCATGGCGAAGACCCCCGATTTGGCCTGCGAGTGCCACCACCCCGACTGCAAGGGCAATATCGGTACTTAAACTGCCAGAAGATCCTTCCGAGACACACAGGCCCGCGCTCCCCCGAACTATGTTTTCGAAGCGTGGCGGCCGTACTCGTGATGAAATTGCCTCCCCGGCCAAGGAACAAAGCATCCTTTCCAAAACATTCCCAGCACGGGAGAATACTCCGGAAGTTTTGGAGTCCAGTTCCTCCGCCCTACAAGCCCGCGGTGGCTGAAAAGAAAAAATGTCTTTACGAACTTCTGCTGATTTCGGAACAAATTGAGGCCGTACAAAAAATGAACTTCAACGATGCGAAGAAATCTTGGTGTTCCTGTATTTCCCCATCCCTGGCCCGAAACCCGTTTTGAGCACATCGCACAAAAAACGAACCTCGTGGCCTCGCGGATTGCGACGTTGAAAGGCGAAATAACGGAGACTTTCGCCGAATACTTCAAACGCGCGCAGGCCTCGTTCATCGCTGATTGCGAATTCCTATCAGGCGGCTCCGCCGAAGGAACGAGACTTAGTTGCTTGCCGAGCAGTACGAGAAGATGTACGGCCGCAAGCCAGCGAACTTGTAAATCCGGAGATAGGAGCAAAACCGCCAAGATCGGAGCTCTTAGATATCGCACAAGTTCTTTATACATCAGGTAAGGCGGATGATTTCTGCATCACCGCGGATTGTTCTAAAGGGCAAATCGGAATCTACCCCCTACAGACCCGAGTCGGCTCCCGCGAGGTACGCGTAGCAAAAAAAAAGATTCAATGCTCCGCCAGACCGTTCGGAGAGCGGAAACTTTATCTCCCAAAACTGCATAGCGTGGGCAATTTTGTACGCTGCTTCCAGATCGTCTATTCTCACGGCCTGCCGTCATAAGCCAGAGAAGCAGGCGTGGACTTCGTCAGTTCGTTCCAAAGATCAAGGCTGGACGATGCCATTTCGCACGGCATAAAGCACCAGACTTGCCGTCTCATGAATGTCCAATTTCTGCATCATCCGCGTCCGATGGGATTCAGCCGTCTTAACGCTGATGCCTAGTAAGGATGCGATGTCCCTTGTAGACTTTCCCTCCGCGATTAATTGAAGTACCTGTTTCTCTCGCAGCGTCAATCGAGTTTTAGTCTTATCCAATTTCGATTGATAGGACTCGACCACCGCTCGCGAGACACCCGGACTCAAATAGACAAGGCCAGACGAAACTTGATTGATTGCTTGCAACAGGTCACCGGCAGCCTGGTTCTTCAAAACGTATCCCTTCACGCCCGCCTCGAGCGCCTCGGCAACGTATTGACTCTCGTCATGCTGCGTGAGCAGTATGGTCTTCGTCTTGTGAAATGAACGCCCAATTTCCCGGGCAGCGTTCAACCCGTTGAACGCGGGCATCGAAATGTCCATCACGACGATATCAGGACGTAACGATTCGAGCTGGCGAAGCGCCTCCTGCCCGTCAGACGCCTCTCCCACCACCTGAGATCCATCGCTCTCGATCAAGGCTTTCAATCCTTGGCGTACTAGAACATGGTCATCCACGAGAACTATGCGCATTGGCATGACCACTCTCCATAGGTAACCGAATCAGGATCTCAGTTCCTCTCCCCGGCGAAGAATCGATCCGCAGCGTTCCACCGATCGCGCTAATTCTTTCTCGCATGGCAACAAGCCCCAAGCCATCCCGATGAGACACCTGATCTGAGTGAGAAACAAAACCGTGTCCGTCATCCTTAATCGAGCAACACAACACAAGGCCCTCTTTCCAGGTCTTGATTGAAACATTCTTTGCTTGCGCATGCTTGACGGCATTGGTCAGCGCTTCCTGCACGATTCGATAAACCACCGTCTCGGCGGGGCCCGATAGCCGCTCGGAAACTGCCGCTCGGATGTGGATTGGAAGGCCGGCGCGTTTGGAAACGCCTTCGGCCAAAAAGCGGATGGCTGGAATCCAGCCTAGTTCGTCCAGGATCATCGGTCGAAGTTCATGGGAGTACTGGCGCAAGTGTCTTTCGACTTCCCGCAACGATTCCTCTATCCGTTCGATCTGCTCTCGTTGGAGCTTAGGCAGGTCTCGCGATAGCTCAGCCAGTGCCAGGTGCACGGCCACGAGGAGTTGACCTGCTTCGTCGTGCACGGCATAGGCGATGCGCTTGATCTTTTCTTCGAGTGTTTCGTTGACCTGCCGCAGTGATTGCAGCACATCCTGGAACCCTCGCTGCGCCATCTCATAGGGCGATAGAAACTCGGAAAGGAAATCGGCTGCAGCCCGTACCAGAGCCCCTCGGCGCTGCTCATCTTTCTCTACTCGCAGCAAGGCCTCCAGGGCTTGATGATGAACGGAAGCCAACTCCATAAGACTTGCCCGCTCTGCCAAAGCTTGACGCCCGAGATCACCCGCGCGAACTAGCGCCGCTTCGTCTCCAGTATTCAAATAGTCTTTCAACACTGAGTTGTACGAGTCGCGAAAACCCGCGGAGTCTACGCGGGTTGTTCCTGTTGTGACTCTCATGTTGGAGTCCCCGCCGGTCGAACCACCAGTACTAACGCGTCGTCGTTCCCTGTGCGGTAGTTTTCCAGAATTCGATTCGCCGCTCTTTGCGGATTTTCCCGTGCGGAGAGGCTTTCCACAAATGAACCTCGAATGCCATCCGTGGCGAAAAACAGGATGTCTCCTCGACTAATGGGAAGAACAGCGGCCTGCAGTGATGGTAATTGCGAACCGACGACGCCCGCCCGGAGCAGAAGCATTTCCTGGACACACCCCTTTTTCGCGGTTGCCCGCATAAGAACTCCTGGGGCATTTCCGACACCTAGCCAAGTCATCATGCCATGTTGAAGATCAAGAGAGGCTAGGCTCATAACAACGCCGCGAGTTGATCGGAGTGCCTCGTGGCATTGCTCGACGAGCGAGATGATTGGCTCATTGACGCCGTTCATTAGAATGGAAGTCGCGGTCTTCGCAGCATTAGCAGCTTCTTCGCCGTGTCCAATGCCATCGACTGCTGCGATCAGAACCCCATTCTGAGTACAGCACACCACATGGCCGTCACCTGACTGGCCTTCTCCAGGAAGAGTGAACTTGGCAATGCCGTACTCTAAGACGGGGTCTGTTACTGTCTCCACTTTTTCACCGTTACAGTTGTTCCACGGTTGGGTTGCGAAGTGATTTCAAACTCGTCCATCAAACGTCGCACTCCCGGTAGTCCAATGCCTAGGCTTCCGGATGTCGAAAAACCGTCACGCATCGCCTGCTGGATATCCGCAATGCCGGGGCCTTCGTCTGCTGCGGTAACCGACAACCCTGGTCTCTTTGTGCCCTGCATGGCCTTCAACAGGATTTGTCCTTCTCCTGCATAGGAAATGATGTTCCTGGCGAGTTCCGAAATTGTGGTCGCAATCAGTGTCGCCTCTCCTGAGGAAAATCCCAGCTCGATCGCCATAGCCCTGCCTTTTTGGCGCGCCAACACGATATCCTGATCTGACTTGATAGCCACTCGGAGTTCCCCAACTGGCACGGCGGCTCACCCTCTGTTCGTCGTCTTGAACTTCTCGTTTAAGTACGCCAGACCTTCCTCAAGGTCGAGGGCCGTCGCTACTCCTTCCAGCGTTAAGCCAAGTTGTACCATGGCAAACGCGACTTCGGGCTGAATCCCCACGATCACTGTCTCCGCCCCTCGCAACCGGATCATGTGGGCAATCTCTCGCAGTGTTCGTGAGGCAAATGAGTCCATGACGTCCATGGCCGTGACGTCTACAATCACGCCTAGCGACCGAAGACGAACTACCTGCTCCACCAGGCCAATTCGCAAGTGCTTCAGGTCAGCGTCCGATAACGCTGCTTGAAAGGTCGCAATTAGGACCTGTCCCTGTTTCAGAATGGGTACTTCCACGGGGCCCTTTCCACCGCCGGCTTAGCGGGGTTCCGCAATCGGCACCACTTTATATCCCAACAGTCGTTCCGCCTGCTCGATGCCCCCTTGCAGGTCGCCAACGGTATTCATCTTGCCAAGGTCGACCCCAATGGTCACCAGTGTTTGGGCAATCTCTGGTGACAGACCCGTCACGATGACCGTAGCTCCCAGGAGTCGTGATGCCTCGACGGTTTGAACGAGATGGTTGGCAACCGTAGCGTCCATCGCCGCTACGCCCGTGATGTCAATCACGACGACTTTCGCGCGATTCGTGCGGATCCCGCGAAGCAGTTGCTCCGTCAATTGCCGAGCGCGCTGAGGATCGATGACTCCGATGATCGGTAGAATCAGCAGGCGCTCGCGAACCTGTAACACCGGGGTGGATAGTTCGCGAATCGCTTCCTGTTGTTGGCGGATTACGCGCTCGCGCTCCTGTACAAACCCGACCGCCACAGTATTTGCGATGCGATTCGCTGCCGGTTCGTACGCGTCAAGGATGCGATTCAATTTCTTGAAATCGGTTTGATACTTGGCGAACAGCGAGCGTGCCAGAACGTCGCGGAGCAAGAGCACGATGCCCACCACTTCATGGGTTTCCACGCCTCTCGGGATGATGCGTTCGGACAGATTTCGTGCGTAAGCCTGCAGCGCTTCGAAGGTCTCAGTCTCAAGCGCCTCCACATAGCTGTCGTACACCGATGTTGCTTCCGCAAAGATCTCATCTTTAGTCATAGCGGTGAGCAGGCGAGTCTCAGAGATTCGACTCACCCATTCCTCGCGTAGCTGTGTCCGATTTTGCCGCAAGTGCGCAACGAGTTCGCGCAGGAGCTCTGAAGGCGCTTCGCTTCCTGTCAAATCCACACCTGGCCGGTTTGCAGTTTCCGAGATTTCCGCACTGGTTTGTCGCTTTGCCATGGACACCATCTCCCCTTGCTGCTCAAGTTATGCCCCTGCTGTTTCAGTCATCTCCAGCACATTTGGAAGACAAATACCACCATTCACCTGGCGGCTCAATCAAGAAAACCACTGCTCTCCGCCTCAGGTGAATACCTGATTTGCGGCCGCCTGCCTAGTAACCTCGTCTGCTTACTCCCTGTCAGCACGATCTTCGCTCCCATTCCGCGAGAAGTGCTAGGGGAATTACCTGCAGCGGAATTGCAGTTCTTACTCGCTTGTTGGCAATCCGGGTTGATGAAACGATGAATTCGCAAGGACGGGGTGTTCGGCCTTTGCTGCCAAGACCAGGAGATGTTATGAGCTCCCGAAGCGGAAGTGGTGTTCAGCCGGAATTCTTGAATCCAGAGTCCCTTCGCAGAGTTCTCCCGATCGACCGAAGGACTCGGCCTGCCGAGCAGGGTCTTGAAGAGTCTCTGTCCTCAGCTTTGCAAGCGGCTGATAGCGAGTTGGGCGATATCCTGAATGAGGTGGACGAGATTTCTCAGATCCTGAAGTCGGACAATCCTGACATACAAACTCTCAGAGTTGCCGCCCATCCCGCAGTTTGGTCTGCGGTTAAGCAAGCTCTCTTGGACAGGGAGCTGCGCCATCTCGCTCTCACGGATGATTTAACCTGCCTATACAATCGGCGCGGTTTCTTTGCCGCTGCAACGCAACTGCTTAGGCTGGCGAAGCGGAACTCCCAGAGTCTGGTGTTGCTGTTCTGTGATTTCGACGATCTCAAACGGATCAACGACACCTACGGGCACCGAGAAGGCGATCTGGCACTCATTCGCGCTGCCGACGCTTTGGAACACTCATTCCGGGATGCCGACGTTGTGGCACGCATCGGAGGTGATGAATTTGTGGCATTGGCCCTGGAAGCTTCTAGCCAAGGTCAGGAAGTCATCCTGCGTCGAATTCAGAAGGCTCTCAAGAAAGCAAATGCAGGAGAGTCTCGTTTTCAACTTTCTGTCAGCATTGGTGTGGCACGGTTCGATCCCAAACACCCAATCTCACTCGGAGAACTAATGCTACAAGCAGACAAAGCTATGTATGAGGAGAAACGGAAGCATCAGAAACCAGCCCAGACGAGTCCGGCACAAAACCCGAGCGCCTAACGTTCGGGAGAAAAACTAGTTGGCGGGGTCCCGGTCAAAATGGGTTTGGAAGGAAGAATCGAAAAGCGCGTTGGGATGGAAATCCCCGTGCGTCTTCTGGCGAGCGAGCGCATAGGTGTCGTCGAAAAAGTTGTTACGGTAAACGTGAGCCCGCATGGCGCTCGAGTCATAACGAAGCAACGTTGGCGGACGGGCGATCACCTCGGCATTGCTTCGCTTGCAGGCGACTTGCGCGTGCACGCGAAGGTGGTCTATTGCCACCCTCAGGGAGACGACAATTTCTACGTAGGATTGGAATTCCGACGCAGGTTCGTTGACTGGGAACGTGGGGTTTGAGAGCAACAGGATTCGGGTCCATGCCTTAGTCAGCGTCTCGTAAGGGCCCTGGGTCCGCGATGAAGAGAGGGTTCATGAAGAACAGTAATGAAATTCCAAAGTACGTCACCCAAGCGCGAGCGGCTTATTTGTTGGGTCTGCCCTTGGAAGATATCAGCCGGATCTCCCAGGAGGCCGGGGTCGGGCACATAGAGAAAACCGGGGTGAAAGAAGAATGGTATTTCACCTACGAAGATCTGCAGAAGATTCGCTTGTTGGCTGTTCATCCGTCGGACACGACTTGTCTGTTCTAATGAATGTGCGGGATCGGGCGCAGGGACGCGCTCATTGCCGTCAACCATTGCCCCCAACTGAAAAAGTACATCTTTGTCCGCGCTCCGCGTAAGCCGCGCTACTGGCGTTGTGGCCATACCGCAAGCATGACTCGGTTTATACAGTGGGAAATACCGCTCGAAGACGTGATTGCTGCGTTTTCCAGAACACTTGGAAAGCAATTGGAAAATATGTAAAAGAGGCGGCTGCGTAAGTGCTTGATTTAATGGAGCGGCCTATGAGAATCGAACTCACCCCTGAACCTTGGCAAGGACACCGAAGTTAACTCCAACGCGCTGGACTGACGGCACTTATAGCGCATCGACAAATTTGGTAATGGAAACTAAATGGAAACTGAAAATACCGTCCGCACACTGTGCAAATCACTTCTTTTACTGGGTTTTCTGCGCATCGCCGCAGACTTAGAACGCGATCTGCTAGTGTACTGTCCCATAAATAAGTGGCAATAGTATTGCTGGGAATTTAGGCATCTCCAGTGCAGAATGGGGGGTGTCTATGGCAATGGGACGACCGAAAGCGGCCTTGGTTTTAACTCCGGAACAGCGCGAACAGCTGGAAAGCTTGGCGAGTTCACGATCCCTTCCGGCGGGATTAGTGACCCGGGCCAAGATTATCTTGTTGAGTGCTTCCGGCAAGACGAACCTGCACATTGCGCGCCAGTTCAGACTGACCAACGCCACCGTCGGCAAATGGCGGCGGCGATTCCTGAAGCACGATGTGGCCGGTTTACATGATGAGTTGCGCCCGGGGCGCCCACGCCCGATTAACGACGAGCGCGTGGCGCACCTGGTGCGCAAGACCCTGGAAACAAAACCAAAAGGCGGTACGCACTGGAGCATCCGACAAATCGCCGCGGAGACGCGGCTGTCGAAATCGACGGTACACCGTATCTGGCAAGCTTTTGGATTGCAGCCCCACCGTCAGAAACATTTCAAGCTCTCGACGGATCCATTTTTTGTAGAAAAAGTACGGGATATTGTAGGGCTGTACTTGAATCCTCCGGAAAATGCAGTAGTTTTGTGTGTGGATGAAAAGAGTCAGATTCAAGCGCTCGAACGCACCCAGCCGCTCTTGCCGATGGGACTTGGCTATGTCGAGGGTGTGACCCACGACTACCGACGGCATGGCACCACCACCCTGTTTGCCGCGCTGGACACGGCCAAGGGCAAAGTGCTGACGCAATGCCGACAGCGTCACCGACATCAGGAATATCTGGACTTCCTCAGAGAGATCGAGAAAAACGTGCCGGAATGCTTGGAGGTGCACATCATCGTGGACAACTATGCCACGCATAAACATCCGCGCGTAAAACGCTGGTTCGCCGCACGGCCACGATTTCACGTGCACTTCACGCCGACCTATGCCTCCTGGTTGAATCAAGTGGAGATTTGGTTCAACCGCATTACGCAGCAGGCCATTCGTCGCGGCACGTTTCGCAGCGTCAAGGAACTGGTCGAGAAAATCGATCAATATGTGCGAGCTTCCAACACTCACGCGCAGCCTTTCGTGTGGACCGCCACAGCGGATTCGATCTTTGCTAAAGTCCAGCGACTATGTGAACGTATTTCCGGGACGGCACACTAGGCCTGGGTACTATGAGGAACTTGTACGGTTAGCGGACGAAGCGGGACTTAGAAGCAGAAATCCACAAATTGCGGGACGCGTAGACTCTGCATTCAGTCTCGACCTACCGCATGTAAATGGGTACGGCCCTCCCCGTCGCCAGGGAGAGCCGTTTTTGCCTCACGCACAACCCGCGCAGCCACTTCTTTTCGCGACCACGCAGTCTGCGTTTCTAGCAAGTCTTCACCCACCCATTTCACGGGCGGATGGCACCCTTAGAGGGCGGCAGCCTTTGCCGCCAGCTTGGTTGCAACGGCGTTCCTAATGAGACGCCGTGTTCTTTCAGCAAACGCGACCTTGTCGGCCAGGCAACTCTCCAGCAGGACACCAACGGCATAGTGTCCGGTTACGTCGGCGGCTGCGACCAGCGCGACGTACTCGGCCATCCGAAGGTGGACAAGGTGGCTAACCTTGGCTAACACATAAATGTGCTTTGCAATCGGATTTTGGATCTCCGCCAATTCTCTGCGGAAATCTTCCACGAACACCTCTTGGAGACGCCCGCTGAGTTTCACAGGCTGTTCCCCGATCAGTTGAAAGCAACGATCGATCGCTGCCAAATCCTTCTCCGAGATCCAAGCCCGCGATTCCAGCGCCTCTTTTACGTCTGGATCCTCGGCCGCTTGGCTTATCTCCTGATAGACCTTGGTCGACCGCTCGGCGTTCTGCCGTGCGTCGCTAAGCAGCATTACGAAAAGTTCCTTCTGATTTTTTACTATCATGAAGTTTCTCCTTACCAGCGTGTATTGTTCGCTGGTCTAACGATTGTTTGGCCTGAAACCGCTGGCGTCTTGGGTGTGCAAACCTGTACGTCGAACAGGAGGTAGGGCCCCGCGAGGGAATAAAAAAGAACCTAATAGGTTCTTCCCTGTTGGCGCTCGATTCGGAGTCTGTCCCTTAAAGAAACTGCGAATGGACTGAGAAGCGGGAGTCTCGCCCCAAACGGCGAAACCTCAAGCGGATACTGTTCTTCGGGAGCGCGTGTGTCAAGGAGAATCGAAAACCTTTCTTGATTTCAACGAGCTTAACCCAACTCCAGATTAACGGGGCAATCGCCGAAGTGAATAGTGTGAGGACTTTTCCGGTTATGCGACGCAGAGTCGAAAATCACTGCACTTGTGCTCGGCTAGGTTGAGGATTGGGTGGTTCGATCCGATAGCCGAGGTTTCGGAGTTGCCGGATCATTCTCGCCGTACGCTTTTGCTTTGACTGCTTGGTGACGGCTCGGCCCCGTTCTTCCTAACGTACTCCCTCGCGCAGGTCGGGCCATAAGACGTTTTTGATTCGGTTGATATCCTCGCAACATCCCTCAAAGGCTGAAGAGTGACATACGGAATTAATTGACCTGCTTCTCATGAATCAGCGCAGTCTCATCGTGCCCGTAATCGACTTGCAGGTGTACGCCGTTCGTACCTTCAATCACTGCCTTGATTTTCGCTTCCACGATGCGTCCGTCATTCAGGCGAACGATGATGGGTTCGCCGATTTTGTACGCTGTACTCAAAGTTATCTCAAATTCTTACAGAACGGCAGATGTGCGGAGTTGGCTGTCGCTGCCATCTCGTGGGCGGCGTCATCCCTGACATCGTGCGGCTTTTTGGGCAATCCATCGATGAACGGGTCTTTTGGTGCATTTTCCAAGGGCGGACCAGTCCAGCAAGCCTGTGCGGTCTTTCTGTCGAACATCACGTACGGACTATTGTCCGTCGCAACGAATCGGGGGCGATTGAAAGCCATGAAGGCAAACACGGCGCACAATACTATGAACACCGCATTGCTTATCGCCAACAGGATGACTAGTCGTTTATGTGGCTGCACGTTTGAATCCACTTCGGCGCGAGTATACCCCGAGTTGTTGTTGGTCAGGTTTGAGACGCGCTCGCGCTCAATTTCTTCAAGACTAATATATATGAAAGGACGGGAATACGGACCTCGTTGTAGCGCAGCGATGCTGACATAGCAGGCGTGAAAATTTCGTATGGGAAGTGCCGGGCGGTCGCTCGCAGTGAGTTTCCGCCCAGCGCGGTCAGGCTTTGAGATGTGCCCAAAGCAGCCTGAAGGTTGATGCATACGAATGTGAATACAGAAATACCATTAGCAAACCAGTGGGAATCACCTAGATGTGAGGTTCGTCCTCGCCATCAATTCATGCCGCCCTTCTGCCTGCGAATACTTCGGATTTTTGATCTTTATCCAGCCGATGCCGTTACTTTTATAGATGCCGTGTTTACGTTTCGCTACGACGCCTTCCAAATCGTTGTTGCGGATTTCTTCGAACAGTAGCTTACCGTCTTCCTTCCCGACCCATCTGGACTTGAGTCGGTTTCGACCCAACAAGAGAACTCTGCTAGCGCAATTTCTCATATTAAATAGAAAAAGGCTGTGGCTTCATGGCATAACTCTTTTGTCAGGAAGAAATTCTGCCAAGAAGGAGCAACAGCCTTATGACTGCAGAGTGTAACCAGTTTATCTTCGGATTTCATCCCCAAAAGCGACGCGAGATTCGGGCGCAGTTCGACGGTGGAGCGATCACCAGCGATGGCGGTGGTTTGCTCCTGCGAGAGGTCGAGAAGCGGGTCGGGATCCTCCACCGGTTTGCTGCCTGCTTCACCGATTATCGGAATCCCGATCTGATCGAACACCAAGTGGCGGAGATGGTGGCTCAGCGAGTCTATGGTCTGGCCTTGGGATACGAAGATCTGAACGATCACGAGGAGTTGCGGAACGATCCCTTGCTAGCGGTACTGGTGGAGAAGGCAGATCCCAGCAGGCAAGTCTTAGCCGGAAAGAGCACCCTGAATCGGCTGGAACTGACCAAAGAGACGGCCAGTCGGAAGGAGCGCTACAAAAAGATCGTGCTGGATCATGGAGCCGTGGACCGCCTACTGGTAGAGGCCTTTCTGCAAGCTCATGGAGAGGAGCCGAAAGAAATCATCTTGGACCTGGACGCGACTGACGATCCGCTGCACGGGAAGCAGGAAGGGCGTTTCTTCCATGGCTACTACGGACACTATTGCTACCTACCGTTGTACATCTTCTGCGGGGAGTTCCTCCTGTGCGCGCGGTTGCGCTCCTCAAACATCGATGCGTCGGCAGGAAGTGTAGAGGAGTTGCAGCGCATCGTGGCACAGATTCGTTCCGCGTGGCCCCAGGTGCGCATCGTGGTGCGCGGGGATTCTGGATTTTGCCGTGAGGAGCTGATGGCTTGGTGTGAAGCGAACCGCGCAGAGTACTTGCTGGGGCTGGCGAAAAACGAGCGTCTGAAGGCCGAGATCGCCAAGGAGATGGAGGAAGCCAAAGCACGCTACCAAGAGACGGGACGCGCCGCCCGGCTATTTAAAGAGTTCGTCTACCAGACGCGGGAGAGCTGGAGCTGTGCGCGACGGGTGGTGGCCAAGGCCGAGCATCTGGAAAAAGGAGAGAACCCGCGATTTGTGGTGACCTCTCTGAGTGCAGAACCATGGCCGGCGCAAGCGCTGTATGAAGAGCACTACTGTGGGAGAGGAGACATGGAGAATCGCATCAAGGAACAACTGATGCTGTTCAGTGACCGCACCAGCACGCACTATCTGCGCAGTAATCAACTGCGGCTGTACTTCTCTTCGATCGCTTACGTGTTGTTGCAGATGCTGCGCGCCTGGGACTGGAGGGCACGGAGTTGGCCAAGGCCCAATGCGCCACCATTCGGCTCAAGTTGCTAAAGATCGGCGCACTGATTCGCATTACGTGCGCAAGGTGTGGATTTCGCTGGCGGTGGGTACCCCTACGTCGCGCTGTTCCGGCAAATCCATGAAAAGTTGTGCGCCGTCCCGTAAAGTATTAAAAACAACAACCCCAACAACTTTTTCTCGCTTATGTCCCGGATGGTAAGCTGTGCCCCGAAACAGCCTCAGAGAGAGAAAAACTCTCATGCCAAGGGAAAACGAATCAGCTAAACAACCTCAGCTCGCGAAACTATCTCACAACTTCCGATTCCAACAACATTCATTCCTCTTCTGCCAAGCTGTGAGAGATTCGCTAGTCTCTACCCATGCGATTCCAGTTTGGTTTTGCAGTGACCACTACTTTTTTTGAGTGGCTTCGATGAACTCCTGAGTGTCGAAGAACTGTCTCCGGCGCAACTTTTTCATTTTGTGACCGACTTGCATGGGAATTTCTGAGAAACGGAGAGGCAGATGAAGCTTCTGCGCTGTCTTGCAGTAATGTGCTTTCTGGTAGGAACCTGTCACGCCCAGTTGCCGGAATACTATCAAACCATCAATCGCGTCACGTGGCTCTCGCAGAACATCGACGCGATTTTGCCCACGTGGATTGCGCTCGGAATGACCGATATCCACAAGTACGCGAACATCAAGGCCGTGGGGACTGATCATGGCAAGCCCGCGACCATCTATACATGGCAGGTTACCGGACGCCTCGGCAACCTGACCGTCAATTTCCTTCAGCCAGCCGAAGGCCAGTTGAACTCCTACAATGATTTTCTGGAAAGGCATAAGGACGGCATTTTTTCTATTGTGCATGAGGTTCCCACCAGGGAGGCGATGGACAAGGAGATTCAGCGCATGGCCAGCCTCGGAGTAAGTGTCCTGCAGCAGGTAACTTTTGAAATCGACCACACGCCGGTGACCTACACCTACTTCGACACGGAACCACAGGGCAAATACGTTCTTGGCCTTGTCTACTGGCCCGGCGGAGCGCCCAGGCCTCTGGAGCTGAAAACCGTCTCCCACATCGCTCCTGTTGTTCGCGATGCGGCTGCGGTTACCGACTTCTGGCAGAAGCTTGGCTTCCCTAGTTTTGAGCTGGAGCATGCTACGCCACGCGACGATTCGCGCTATCGCGGCCAGCCGCTTTCGCTGGCGTTTGAAGTGGGCTTTGAACGGATCGGCGCCATCAGTTATGAGTGGATTCAGCCACCATCTACTCCAGCCAATATTTATGAAGATTTTCTGAAGCGCCATGGCGAAGGCATCCAGCACATTGGCATGCCTGTAGACGATCTATCCAAAGCTACTGCCGTATATGAAAAACTCGGCTTTCCGGTGTGGCAGGCCGGAGCATGGGGGGATATCGGAAAGTCTGATTCCGGGCAGTACCACTATATGGACACGGACAAAATCGGTGGCGTAAGTGTTGAGCTGATCCACGCCTATTAAGAGCCAAGTCAGCCTCATCCTACGGAAGCACCTGCCACTTATACTCGGAAAAATTCAGCGGAAACCGAATCGAGACCCAGTACCTAACTTACCAGGACTTTGCCCCCGCCAAATAAAAAGTTTCGGTGCTTGCCAGCGCTTGACACGGGTTCCAGCGCGCCATAAGTTGCTCAAACGGAGCCACCATGAAAAAACTCGGCGTGCCTGTTGCCCTTGTGGGAACTATCGTTCTGGCCTCGATGGCAGTGCTCTTCCGCGGAGAGACAGCGACGCCGCCAGCAGATGAAAACCTCTGGCCGACCAAAGGCTGGGCAACCGCCACCCCTGCCAGCGTTGGGCTGGATGAGCAGGTTCTCCTCAGGCTGGACAAGGGCATGGCCTCGGGGAAATATTCGCAGATGATGGACAGCTTCGCCGCCTTCCGCTGTGGCAAGAAGGTCATAGAGCGCACCTACCCGCATGACTACGCAAAGATCTATGCCAAGGAAGCCGGGGAACGCGGGCCGTACAACATGCGCATTACCGGGCGGTACAACTATTTCGATCCCTACTGGCACCCCTATTATCACGGCACCGATCTGCATTCGATGCAATCGATCAGCAAGACGGTGACTTCGGTCATTATCGGCACAGCGATGCAACGTGGCGATTTCAAAGCCGGTCTGGATACGCCAGTATTGAAATACTTCGACGCATCCAAAGTGAAAAATCTGAACGACCGCAAGCGCCGCATGACCTTGCGCGACCTGCTCACCATGACCGCGGGTCTCGATTGGCATGACGAGGGCTTCGACACTGGCGATCCGAAAAACGACACGAGCATGATGGAAGCGAGCGATGACTGGGTGCAGTACGCGATCGACTTGCCCATGGCCGCCGAACCCAGCAAGGTCTGGAACTACGACAGCGGCGCTACCATGCTGCTCGCCTATATCTTTCAGAAAGAAACCGGTCAGGACATTGATGACTACGGCCAGAAATATCTATTCGCCCCGTTGGGAATCCGGCACGAATGGAAACGCACCTATCTGGGAGTCGTAGACACCGAAGGCGGCTTGTATCTGAACGACAGCGACCTGGCGAAAATCGGTTACTTGTATCTGCACGATGGCATGTGGGACGGCCAGCGGATCGTCTCCAGTGAATGGGTGAAAGAATCTGTGACGCCCTACTCCCAAACCCCCGCCGAGACGCAGTTCAAGGATGGATTCAACTACGGCTTCAAGTGGTGGTTGTTCAAACTGCCGGATTCCGCAGAGTACGTCTGGATGGCTCGCGGATTCGGCGGGCAGGACCTGATAGTGTTTCCAAACGAGGGCCTGATTGTGACCGTTACGATGTGGGACATCCTCCCCACCTCGACCGGCAAGGAGCTAGCCCCGTCCGACTTTCTGCCTCTCGTGAAAACCAAAACTTGCCCAGGCGATGCCCACTAGCTCCTGATTGACGGTGCAAAATCGGTAACTTGGTTCCCAGCTCTTGACTTTACCGGTTACGCGCAATCAAATCAGGCACCGACTCAGCCGCGGTGGTGCACGAAGCGGCCGACACGGACAAAGGTCACCCATTGCAGAGAGTGAAGTAGGAGGAATCCCAAGAAAATAGCGGCGTCAAAGTAGAAGAGGAATTTCAGTACCTCAATGTACTGGGCAATTGGTAATGTTTTGGGCGAATTGATGGTATGGAATGCGCCGGGGATATTGAACAAAATGCAAAATCCGAATAGGTAAAGGCCGAAAAGATGAAGTTGCCGCAGATTGGCTAGGCGTCTCGTGAAAATTTCGGGAGAGAACCCCACGGCGTTCGCGTTCTCAGGCTGCAGCTTTTCAAAAGGGTGGAGATGAAAGAGCACAAAGAAGCATAGAAAGACCGTATAAATGGAAACTGCACAGAAAAATAAGAAGAACATTCGATTGCTCAAGGAAAGGGATAGCCAGACTGACCGGAGGGCGGAGATTGACAAGGGCATCGCGTTCCCATTAGACACCAATATGCAGGCGATTGTGCCGGGTAATCGCCGAAGATGGGTCTGGAACTAGACTGCCCTATCTCCTTCGCCCCAGATTTTCGGCGGTGCTCCGGGTAGTGGCTTCGGCTCTTCGTCCTCACGCTCTTTGATCTGGCTAGGAGGCGGTAGGAATACGGTTTCGCGATTCTTTGACCTGCCTTTTTCCTTGAGCCTTTCTGCGAGCGCAGTCCAGCAATCAGAACAGATGTCATATTCCTTGCCTTCAATTTCCTTCGGCAAACAAATTTTGGTTTGGCCGCACAGATCACAAATAATCATTAGCTGTCCCTCCTCAGCCGCGAACAGTCGCAGCTATTGGTCTCAGCCCATTTTACGCTTTGAGCCCGGTAAACGGCGTTCCCGTCAATGTGAAGTACTACTTTACTTCTCCGAGTTCGCGACTTATCAGGAACTGAGATTTGATCGCAAGCTCTTTAGGGTAAACCCTCATTCGCGTGGTGTTTCCTTGGCCTCGCTCAGATTGGTGTCTTGGGGTGCTTCAAGAGGACGAGCGGCGGCCTGTGAAACCAAGCGGTTTCGCAGATTATTAGCCAACGAATTGGAAATCCACCCTCATGAGTTATCGAGGCGAATGTATTTGTGGAGTCTCCAGGAAGCCGAAAAGTTCGCTTGACGATGACAGAGTCGCCCGGGTTTAGAAGAACGTTGAAAGGCACGTCAGCAGCATTGAGGATTGCGTCGAAACGTCTGTGCTTGTCATCCGTTAGATACATCACCAGATTCTGTTCGCGCTGAGCGGCGCCACGAGCCCGGTTTGAGATTCGCGCGCTAACTTCGTACACCGGGGCCGCACCTTCCGTCCGGCGCGAAAATCCGTCAATTGCGATGCAGATGTCATCGAAGCATTGGTTTTCTCCAAGGCTCGCAATCCGGCGAGGCAAACAAAGGGACACAAGCACAATCGTCGCGAAGTAAATCACCGTACCGATGAACAATCCGCCGAGAACCCGCCGCGAGTACCCAAACTGACGTCGTGCCGCCAGCGAAGCCGCCGTAACGAGTGAGACGACGGTAGCGAAGACCAGAACAAGAAAAAGCAAATCGAAAATCGTCACTTATGCTTTGTAACGCAAAGTACTTCTCATGTCAAGGCGTCAACCGGACTGTCGTATTCCCCGGAAGCAATCGGCAAAACCGTCCATTTAAAGTCCGAGAACTTGACACATTATAAAAGGGCGCCCCTTTGGAGTAAGTTTTGAGTGCTTGGCTCAACTCCTCCAGAAAGGACACCCTTTATGACTAGCACTAAATATATCGGCATGGATGTGCACAAGGAAAGTATTTCGATTGCGGTGATGAACTCCGTCGGCAAGGTTGTGATGGAATGCGTCATCGAGACCAAGGCGAGCACGATCCTGCAGTTTATCCAGGGGCTGCGCGGAGATTTGCATGTCACATTGGAAGAAGGAACCTGGGCGGCCTGGTTGTACGACCTGCTGAAGCCCCATGTGACGGAAGTCGTGGTGTGTAATCCGCGAAAGGCTGCCCTGCTAAAAGATGGCAGCAAGAGTGATCGGATCGATGCCCACAAGTTGGCGGAACTGTTGTATCTGAAGAGGATCAAATCGGTCTATCACGGGGAGCACGGCCTGCGAACCTTGAAGGAACTGGCGCGCAGTTATCTGACCATCATCAAAGATCTCACCCGGGTCATGACGTGCGTTACACAAATCGAAATTGGTTGACACTTTTTCTTCCCTCGGGGCGGCAGGTCGAGAAAGCGGAATGTTGTAGTGCACATCAACTCGCCAGTCCTTGACCACGACCTTGTCCAGGACCATGCGCATGAGCTTCTGTTTGTCCTCGAAGGAAGAGTGTTGAGCACGATCCGACACCAAAGCTCGAAACTCCTCGAGGTCACGCCGGATATCGCCTTCTTGCTTTTGCTCGCGAGCCATCTTTTCCAGAAGCTCCTTCTCTCGATGGAGCGTATCGAGCTTTGCGTCTACCAATCGTCGCCGCTTCTGCAACTCCGGTAGTTCAATCGTCCCGGCCTGGTAGGCATCCAGAAGCCGCGTCATCTCTGTGTTTGCCAACTTGATCTGGGTCGCCAGCTTTTGCCCTTGTTCGCTCGGGCCAGCGTCTTCTCCATTCCTCCGGTGAATCCTGCACTCCCGATACGCTTCTAACACCAAGTCCGGATGTTGCAGCCTGGTGCTCACTTCTTCCCAAACCAGTTCGTCCAACGCATCGGCGCCGATGCATCTCTGTGAGCATCGTTTCTCGATCAGGAAGTGGTTCTTCGATCCTGGACAAACATAATAATGACTGCAATTGGGATTTACCGTGTTACTGCTGACACGGCAACTTAACCCGCAGTGCCCACAGCGGACGAGCCGCCGTAGAAGGTAAGCATCCTCCTGCAGATTCCGCGGAGAGAATCTCTGATTATCTTTGACCCGGATCCCGGCTTGATGAAAGGTCTCCAAGTCGACGATGGGAGGAATCGAAATCGGGATCCACTCCTCCTTGGGCCGAAGAATGCGTTGGCAAGAAGGCTTCTTCTGACCATACGTCCCTTCGATCGCTGCACAGTTGTGGCGGTTGTAATACAACGTGCCAACATAGGCCTCGTTATGAAGAATTCGATCCACGGTATAGAAATTCCATTCCCGACCACCACCCGGCGCCGGAGTTCCCTGCAGTGTGAGTTGCTTGGCGATCTGGCGAACCGTCCAGCCTTGCTTCGCATAGAGATTAAAGATTCTGCGAACCACCACTGCTTTGCTCTCATCGATCTCCACATGTGGCGCCACACCGTCGCGACGTGGAATGCGCACATAACCGAAAGGGGCTCTCCAGTTAACAACCTCACCACACCGAGCTCGGTAAAGCTTGCCGCGCCGATTCCTTTCGACAATCTTCGCCCGCTCAAACTCAGCTACGGCTCCGGTGATTTGGTGCATGAGCTTCGAGAGCGGATCGTCGGCCGCACCGCCCTCCAGGAAAATCGTCTTCACTCCGAATCGTTCCATCTCCTCCAGAATGAGGGCTTGCAGCACAAACTTCCGCGCCAGTCGATCGGTACAGTAGGTCAGCAGCACTTCGAATCCTCTGCGCTCCGCCAAGTCGCGCATCCGATCCAGCGCGGGACGATCCAGCCGCGCCCCGCTGTAGCCCTCATCCGTGAACTCCTCGACGATCTCCATCCCATTCTGAGCCGCGTAGTTCCGCAAGGCTTCTAACTGCGAACCAATCGTATGTTCCTTCTCCTGCCTCTCGCTGGAGACGCGGGCATAAATGGCGACTCGCATCTTCCATCACCTCCCGGGTAAGGAATTCATAAACCTCAAGAAGTTTCTCGCGATGAAAGTCTCTCGCCCTGCTCCAGGCCGGACGAGGAACACTCTGTGCGCAAAGAATGAAGGGAAAATCCGGTTGCCCGCCGGGGAGCAAGCTGGCCACTCCATATCGGCGAACGCGCTCCAGCGCCCAGGAAGCTGGCTCCGAGTTCTCGAGTGCCTCGCAACGCACATTTTCATAAATCCCCTGCACGGGATCGTCGCGCGCGACGAATGCTTCTCGCCAGCTCTTTCCGCGGCGAGCGCAGTTTTTTTTTCAGTCCCCGCAGCACGGTTGTCCGATGAATCGCGATGCCATAGCGCTTCTGAATCAAAGCCGCCAAGTGCCCCGGGTCGATCGCGGGATTCTCCTTTTTCTGCGCGAGGACGAATTCTAGGACCTCGCCTTTCAGTTTGACAGGGCCTTTGCGGCCTCGCTTGCGCGGCAGGAAAGAACTGAATCCTAGCTCCTGGAAAGCCTGCTGAATCTGATAGAAACTTTCTCGGCTAAGGCCGAATTGGCGGCACACCTCGGCCACCGCGTCTTCATCGACCGAGTGGGCCCGCAACATCTCGTATTTGACCTGCGCGAGGTCGTAGGGATCGAAGAAATCCGTATGGAAGAGTTCCGAGCGTACGGCTTCCGGATGCGGGTTCAGGGTCCCGGAAGCCAGCAGGGCCTTTTGTTTGGCTGAAGTGATCATGAAAGACCCTATAATACAGCTGAGACCGTATGTCAATAGATTAATGCACACAAGACCGCTGCGGTCAGTTACGGCCCTCGGCTTATGCTTATACGTAGCGATAAGTATGTGGATCATAGTGATTCTGCCCCGTAAAGTGCGCAAAATGGTTGACATATGTGCATTCATTTCTTGACGTCCTTTCCTTCTTCCTCCCCTCTGGCTAACCGCCATTTCTTCCACGGTCTTGCGTATAGCGGGTGCTTCTTCGGGCTGGTCAAAAAGCTCACCGAAAACGCCAGATGGGGATTTATGTCACGCATGAGATGAATCGGCTGAAGGCCTTGTATCGCAGTTGGGGTATTCCGTGTGCCGGTAACGAAGTGTATGCTCCACGGCACCGTTCGGAATGGCTCGCCAAGATCAGCGAAGCCGGGGTGCGGCGACGCGCCGAGCACTACTATCAACAGCTGGATGTTTTGCGGCTCCTGCGCCAAGAAGTCCGGCAGGATTTATTGCTGGAAGCCAAGAAGCACAAGGCGTGGAAATTGCTGCGTCAGATTCCTGGGATCGGTTTGATCCGGGCAGCCGTTTTGATCGCGCTGATGCAGACGCCGCACCGCTTCCGCACCAAACGACAACTGTGGACCTACAGCGGTCTGGGATTGGAAACGCATGACAGCGCGCAATACCGCACGGCCGAAGGCCAGCTCGAACGTTCCAAGAAACCGGCAACTGTTCGCGGCCTAAATAAGGACCACAACCATGATCTGAAAGATATCTTCAAGGGTGCCGCGACCAGAGCCAGCAGCAGCAGCGGACCACTCCGCGATTTCTACGAGAATTTACTCGCCAAGGGCAGGAAGCCCACCATGGCCCGGCTTACCTTGGCGAGGAAGATTGCCGCGATCACGCTGATCGTGTGGAAGAAGGAGGTACGTTTCGACGTCAACTATTTAAAACCACAAGCAGCTTGAGCGCCTCTGCCTAAGAGTCCGTTCGATCCCTGGGAACCATTTCTTGGCGGTGACCGTCGGGTTCTTGAGACGCTCGATTTCGAGGGGAAGTAGCCACCGGAAAAGTCAGGCCCGTACATGAAGTACGCGAGTCTCCGATTTGACCCTATGCCCTCTCGGACAATCGAAGAAAGCCATAGGCCTAGAGTCTCCGATAGGACCATGCATTGCCACTTATCGAGTGGACAATCGTCAGGCTTGTTGTTTCAGAAAACCATTGGCGCCGTCACAACAGTGAAATGGAACCACAGGGAAGAAGAATTGCTTCTCCGCCTCGCACGCGGAGACCAATCGCGGCCTTAGGACCTGAGGAAGACCACTCTCGGAGTGGACGTTCAAACGGTTGGGCTGAATGCCGAGAAAAAAAGATCGGCATTGAGCCGACGGGGAGCACTTTTCTCTTGACATTCCTTTTTATAGGACATCTCCGGTTATGCGACAAACCAGATGGGATGAGAAGGCCGGTCTCCGACGGGATGCGATATGCTCCCAATGAAAGACGCGCTCGAGGCGCAATAGAAAAGGAGACCGGCTATGAAGAAGATTAGCACTGTTCGGACAAATGGAAACGAGATTTTCAAGGGGCACAAGCTGACGATCGGTATGGATCTCGGAGATTGCTGGTCGTTCTACTGTATTTTGGATGAAGCAGGGAACATCATTCTGGAACAAAAAGTGGCGATGACACCGGAAGCGATGAAGCAGACATTTTGAAGATACCGCCGAGTCTCATCGCCATGGAGACCGGAACACATTCCCCTTGGATCAGCCGGCTGTTAACGGAGCTGGGATACGAAGTAATCGTGGCGCACGCACAAAAGGTGGAATTGATCACCAAGAGCAATCGAAAAGATGATCGACACGATGCGCGGACACTGGCACGGCTGGCGCGAATCGATCCCGAGCTGTTGGGGCCGGTGCGGCATCGCAGCGCGCAAGCGCAAATCCACCTGACGGTGATCCGTGCGCGGGCCGAACTGGTGAGTGCTCGAACGGCCTTGGTGAACACAGCACGCGGGTTGGTGAAGTCTTATGGCCAGCGATTGCCCAAGTGCGGCACGCAGCAGGTAAGCCGGGAACTAGCCGCGGGATTGAACGCGGAGTTGCGCGATGTGCTGGAACCGTTGCTCAAAGAAATCGAATCACTGAACGAGCGCATCAAGGAATACGAGGTCCGCATGGAGAAAATCGCCAAGGAAAGTTACCCGCAAGTCGAACTGCTCAAGCAAGTGAAGGGAGTAGGAACGCAGATCGCGCTGACGTATGTCCTGACAATAGAAGACCCCCACCGTTTCCCAAAGAGTCGCGAGGTCGGCTGTTTTCTGGGGTTGCGGCCGGGACGCAGGAACTCCGGGCAGAGCCAGCCACAGAAGCAGATCACAAAAGAAGGAGACCGATATCTGAGAACGATGATGGTGCAGGCAGCACATTACATTCTGGGGCCATTTGGACAAGACAGTGATCTGCGGAGATGGGGGCTGAAACTCGCGGAGCGAGGAGGAAACAATGCCAAGAAACGAGCGGTGGTTGCGGTGGCGAGAAAGTTGGCGGTACTGCTCCATCGGTTGTGGGTAAGTGGAGAGGTGTACGAACCACTACGCAATAGCCACAAAGCGATGCGCACAGCGGCCTAGAGTGAAGAGATCTCCACAAAACAGAGGATGCTAGGGGTCGACGGAGTTGACGATCGTCGCTCCTAGGCGATCCTGACGCGAGATTGTCTGTGAAAAGCTAGGAAAGGCAGGAAGAGAGAAAAAGGAGCAAAGAACGAAGGAAGAGAGATGGTATTCAAACAGCCGAGCTCGACCGCCGAGATCAGGTGACTGCGACTAGGTCCTGGCCCAGTTTCCTCCAAAAGGGGGAACAGAGGTCGATTACCAGATAGCAGCACCTACTGAATCAAGAACACCCAACTTGCACCGGGCGACAATCGCTCAACAAAGAGTGCGGATGGAAGGGTGGCGACAGAGGCGGCTTGGCTGAATGAGAACAATATGCAAAAGAAGAAACAAAGAAGAAGAAGAAAGAAAAAAAGAGACAAAATGAAAGAAAAGAGTTGACACTCACCGGCCTTCTCATGGAAGGACTTGACTCGTTCGGACTGTCCGACCTCACGACTAACAGTGAAATTTACTTACCTCGCGCGACCTCATAGCGCACCTCGACGACGCCGTCCGGGTACTTCTTGGTTGAAAGCAAGCGAAGTACGATGTCCCGATGGCGCGGCGCCATCAGCGGTATTCCCTCACCGATGAAGTTGGGAATGACGTGAATATCAAACTCGTCGATCTCGCCAGCGTCGAGAAACGAGGCAATCAGTTCACCCCCGCCCATCATCCAAACGTGTTTTCCGGGCGTCGCTCGAAGACGCTTCGCAAATGCTTTCACCGGCTCCGACACGAATTGGACCCCGGGTGCCGCCCGTTTCGGCGGCTTCTTTGAGAAGACGTAATTGCTGACCTTCGGTCGAACATCCCTTCTTTCTGGCCTTTCTTCTTGTGATAGGAGAGAACCCAGTCGTAGGTTTTCCGGCCCCACAGGATGGTGTCAATCGTCCGATAGAATGAGGTCATACCGTAATCGAATTTGCGGGGCCGACGATTCAGCCATTCGACATCACCGTTTGGCCTGGCAATGTAACCGTCGGCGCTTGTCGCAATGTACACGATGATTTTTCGATGTGCTTTCATGAGCCCCCATTTCTTAACTATCGGACGCGGTTTTCCTGGACATGGCGGCGCCAATCCTCGCACAGTTCGGGCAAAGCGGTCTACGTCCTTCTACACAGGTTGTGCCTGCTCCTATATGATGAACGCCAGACAACCGTCCAGGAGGCGCATCAATGAAAGCAACTGTGCTCTACAGAATTGCGAGTGTTTGCTCTTTGTGGCAGGCGCAGCTAACGCGTACTTTGTCTCAAGATTTCGGCAGCTTTCGGAGCCGATGACCGGTTTGCATCTGCCAGTCGGCCACTCAGGCTTTACTTACGCCCAGCTGGTCATTGCCCTTGAACTGTTCTGCTCGTTGTGTGTTCTGTTTGCGGCATATCTGGCTTGGTATTTGGGTGCTCTCGCTCAAACAACTCCCCAAGCCATTGGCGCACTGGGATGGGTTCTCTTCGCGTATCAAATGGTTGGGTTGTATATAAGCTGGATTTTCTTCTCTGGGTTTGTGCTGGTCCTTTCGGCTGCTATCGCGATCTGCATAGCGTGGGCTACTTGGCTAGTCGGCAGCGTCGCCGCGAATGGTGGCGGCATCAGAATGGTGTCCGAAGGTCCTGGTTAACGACATTATCGCCGAAGTTGATTTTGGCATCCTCGGGTCCAGTACCTATTTTTCCGATTCCCGACAAACCGGGAGTTTCACTTCAGGCCTTCAATGAAATCATTCACGTCGCGCAGCACTTCAGCCTCTTTGCTTTGAAACAGGTAATGGTCAGCGTTTTCGATGCGGATAATTCTTGCCTGCGGAACCTGAACCTCAAATGCATCCACCTGATTCTCCATTGTGCGTCGGAAGGCAGGCGTGTGGGGAACGTTGAATATAGCTAATACAGGCAGACCGATTTGGGTAAATTGTTCCTCGCCGTCGAGAAGAGCCACGCTGTATGGATTTTCTATCGGCCCAGGCGGGGAAATCTGGGAAAGGTCGTCCTTTCGCTGCTGAAGCTCTTCCTCGACATGCTTAACGTCCACGAGTATTTCATCGAGTTGCTTTGGATTTCTTGGGAGCGTGCCGAGGTGCACGTCGGCGAGCTGGTTCCGAAGAGCGATAGAGTCGAGAACCAAGTCACCATGAGCCTCGTCGTATAGAGCATACGCATAACCGGCGTCAATATAAATTAGCGCAGATACTGCGTCTGGATGGTGGGTGCCAATGGCACTCAAAACTTCTCCTGCAACAGAATGTCCCGCGAGGACGGGACGGTTGAGCTTGAGTGCGCTGATCACTGCGGCGACATCGTCGCCAAGTCTACTCGCTGAATAGTTGGAGGGTTCAGCGGGTGGAGCGCTCGAGCTTCCATACCCGCGAGGCGTGATTCCGTACACGTGATAGTTGGCCGTGAGCTTGACAGCGAAACTGTCGAATACGTGAGCTGTGTCACCAAGTCCGGGTAGGAGAATAACGGATCGCCCACTCCCGCCCCAGTCCAGCACTTCCAGTTTCACATCGGGTTGTACTTCGATGAAGCGGAAGGTCGGGGCTGCTGTGGCGGACGCACTTGGAGCCTGAGTATTCACGGGAAGGAAAGGCAAAAACGAGAGAGAGAGAAGGCCGAGTTTACGCATCACGGCATTATGGTTGACGACAGTCGCTCACGCAACGCTTCCTCTAGTCGGTTGAGCGGCTGGACGAGTTGGTTTTAGTACGAACCTTTCCGATTTTGCGACATATCGGGAGTTGGCCTGCCAAACATCGAAAATTCGCTGGACCATGTAGTACCATAGCTGTCCAAATTAGCCGAGAACACGGCTCGTAATCACAAAAACACAGCATAATTCACCCTCTGGCTATCTGCGCGGAGGCAGGTTGGCGATTCCGAAGTGCTGCTTGTGATGGATGCTGTCTAAGTTCACTGCCCCGAAATATCGTAATGGCGCTGCCTTTGGAAGTTGAGATTGCCTCTGCTGTCCAACTCTTTCTCCACTTAGCCAAGCTGCAAGGTCAACTGTTCTGGTAACCCTGCCGGTATCGGCGGAGGCTGGAACGGATCATCTATCCATGTCCACAGGTCACGGTAAACAAACAGTTGCTGTCGCAGCAGCGCCACGAGATTGGAAAGCGACCAGCCAAAGCTGGACTTCAACTGTAAGTATTTCACCAGCAACATGGCGATCAGCGCCGTCCAGAGTTGGGTTTTCAGCGCATTGGCCGAAGTCCTCACAAAGGTTTTCACGCGCAGTGATTGCTTTAGCGCTCGGAAAAATAATTCGATCTGCCAGCGTTCCTTGTACACCGCAGCGATGGTGGCGGCCGCTAACCCCATGTGGCTGGTGAGAAACACCAGCACCCGATCATTTTCTTCATCATAGAATTCAATGCGCCGGAAGTACGCGTCGATGCCTGCTTTGGCCAACTTGTAGAAAAAGATTACTTGATCGCGCCGCACGCCTCGTCCCTGCGGGACTGCGAGGTTCTCAACCACTCCATAATCTGCGTTTTCCTTCAGCCGTGTCACAAAATAAACTCCTTGCTGGATCAAGTTCGCAAACCACTCATAGTCCGTATAACCGCGGTCAAACACCAAAACCGTTCCCGCCGCGAAGCGCATCTGCCGTGCCACGCGTACCTCATGTTTCTTGCCCTCGGTGATGACTGCATAAGACGGCAAGTACCCATCATGATCCAGCAGCAAATGTAGCTTCACCGCCCCTTTCGTCAATCGAAACTTGGCCCATTCCCTTCTCGCAGCGCGGTCTAATACCGGAGCGGGAAAAATTGCGAATGAAGATTCAGGGTCGAAAGAGAGTGTCCTACTCTTGGCAGCAGGCGGAGAAAATTGTCGAGCACGTCCGCAAGATGGACGGGCTGGGCGATTCCCGCCGCGAGCAGTATGCAACTCTGATACTGCTGGCCGCCGCATCCGGGCTACGCTGCTCCGAACTGCTAGCACTGCGCTCCAATGATTTGGACTTCGACCCGAATGCAGTCACCGTGGACGAAGCCTAAGATCAGCGCACGGCCGGTAGAGTCGGGGAGTGCAAAAACGAAAGTGCGTATCGAGTGGTGCTTCTCGCTGATGTCGAAGGCAAAAAGGCAATGCGGTGTCTAAGGCAATTCCTTGGGGATGCCACAGACGCCAACGCCCTTGTCTTTCGGTCTCACCGCGGAGGCCCGCTCTTGGAAACCACGATCCTTGCCCAGTGCCTGCACCCCGCGGTGAAAGCTCTGGGAATGCCGAGGAGTGGCTTCCACGCGTTTCGCAGGGGCTGCAATCGGCGCTGGGAGCTGGCAGGACTGAATCCAGCAGTTCAGCGCCAGATGATGGGCCACTCATCCGCAAGCATGACTCGGTTGTACAGCGGGGAAATACCACTCACGGACGTAGCGGCAGCATTTTCTAAGATGTTTGGGGGTGAATTGGAAACGATGGAAACTGAGGCGGCGGCGTAAGTATTTGATTTGAATGGAGCGGCCTATGAGAATCGAACTCACGCCTGAACCTTGGCAAGGTTCCGTACTACCATTATACTAAGGCCGCTCCGGCCATTTATTTTTATAGCACGCTTACGCAGGAAAACCAAACCACTTTGCTTCCGGGTGCGGGGAATATCTTAATGTTCAGGAAACCTGCGTGACCCGCGCCGACTTGACGATGGGGGAACGGCGCTGGCGTTCCGCGAAACGATTGGCCTTGTCCTTGTCTGTATACACTCGCCCGAAGGTTTCCCCATCTGCATAGTTTACGGTTACCAGAAAGTGATGATGACGCCTGCGCCGATCCTTGCCGAACTCCGATTTCTCATCCCGCACCGTCTTTCGCGGGGACTTGGACGCTGATTTTGCCACGGATTTTTCCTCAATCTCTGTACGGCTCGAGGCCGCTACTATCGCAAGAATCTTCCGTTTGCGCAAGTACAGGGGAACGGGCCGCTCGCTTCATCCACATGAATTTTGGATGAAGATTCTTGCCATCAAGTTACGCGTTTCTCCCCAAGGAACGCAAATGATAACGAAAACATAATCAAAAGTTGGTATCCTGTCCACTCGTTACTCTCGATACCCTATGCCTTCCAGCCCCTCCCTTTTCTCTCACCGGGGGTATATTTCATGAAACATTTGGCGACCTTGTGCGTCTTTAACTATGACAGTTGGTTATGCTTCTTACGGCGCAGAAGGACGCTACCATGATTGTTATAGAGAAACAGCCGCCACTCCTCGAGGACCTCCGGAAGCACACACCGGAGCAGATGGCGGAGCTACGCACGCTTTTGAATATAGGCATCTACGGGCGGCCCGATGTCCGGCGGCCGGGATTTTACGAAGTTGACGGAATGAGCAACGTGTATTACATCTTTCGTTACCCCACGGGACACAAGGTACTGCTGGTGGCCGCGTGGCAGAAAGAAATCGACCCGGTTGCGGAGATGGTGGCCTATAGCTGCCCTGCCGCCTGAACCTGCAACTTCGCGAGACTTTGCGTTTGATGGTTGGCGGACCTTCCCTGGTCCGCCTTATTTTTTCTCCAGCTTCAGCGAAGCAGAATTGATGCAATAGCGCATGCCGGTGGGATTCGGGCCGTCATCGAAGACGTGGCCGAGGTGCGCTCCGCAGCGGCTGCAGGTGACTTCGGTCCGCACCATCCCATGTGAGGTATCTTTCGTCTCTTCTATGACTTCGGGATTTGCTGGATCATAAAAGCTGGGCCAGCCGCAGCCGGAATGAAACTTAGTTTCCGATCGGAACAGCTCTTGGCCGCAGCAAACGCACTTGTACGACCCCGACGTTTCGGTATTTTCGTACTGTCCGGTGAAAGGCGGCTCCGTTCCTTTTTGGCGGGTCACGTAGTATTGATTTGGGGTAAGAACCTTCTTCCATTCCGCATCCGTCTTCTGGATCTTTTCTGCCATATTGCCCCCTCGGCTTCCACCTTATCTTCTGATCAGTATCAGATTCAGCGCATGGTCTTGACGTTTCACTGACGGCCCCTAATGATGATGATAGTGACCCAGCTTTCTCTAGAATGCGGCCCTTGTATGCCCGACCAGACCGAAATTCAATACGAACAAAAACGGCGAAGCCGGCGCGCCAAGATTGTCAAGCCTCTGCGAGTGCGCCCGTCCGAGCCTCGGGATGATCACTTCGAAGACCAGCCGGTCAGCATAAACGCCTCAAAAGAAGGCATTTATTTTCACACGCGGCGGAGCGGCTACTATAAGGGAATGCGCGTTTTTGTGACTTTTCCCTTCAGCTCGGCGCATGACCCGATGAACTGCGAATATGTAGCGGAAGTTGTGCGGGTTGAGACTCTCGCCAACGGCCGCTTTGGCGTGGCGGTGCACCTGAAAATGACCATGAACTACAGTTCTGGCGCGCCGCCGGGCTCGGTGTCCCGCACCTAACATCCAAAGTTCTGCTCCTAAGGATTGGAAATTTGAATTGCGTATTCCCGCGCTGCTCGTGTATCTTCGGCTTCTCATGATCGTACGGGCGCACCGACATCACCAGCATCACCACGGCTTCCTGCCGCGCCCGCTCTGGTCTGTCTAGCGCTTACTGAAATTCAAGCTCTACTCGGCCCGCTGGCGGCGAATCGCCCAGCGGGTTGTTTGTTTTTAGGAGGCTTTTGTGCAACTGGCATTTGAAAAACTTGGCGGGCTGATCCCGGGAATCGTCCAGGACCACGTGACCGGCGACGTGCTGATGCTGGGATATCTGAACGCTGAAGCGCTGGAGCAGACACAGAGCACCGGCGAGGTCCATTTTTTCTCGCGCTCGCGCAACCGGCTCTGGAAGAAAGGCGAAACAAGCGGTCATGTTCTCCGCGTGCGCGAGATACGCCTCGATTGCGATGCCGATGCGTTACTGTTTCTTGTGGAAGCTGTTGGACCCGGCGTTTGCCATGAAGGCTATCGAAGCTGTTTTTTCCGCTCCTTGGAATCGGACGGCAGTTCGCTGGTTGTCGCCGAACGCGTCTTTGTTCCCATGGACATCTATGGCAAAAAGGATAGTCAATGACTGTTCTCAAACTCGGAATACCCAAGGGTAGTTTGCAAGACGCGACGATCGACCTGCTGGCGCGCGCCGGTTGGAAAGTCACGATAAGCTCGCGCAGTTACGTGCCGGGCATCGACGATCCGGAAATCGATTGTTTGCTTGTGCGCGCTCAGGAAATGGCTCGCTATGTGGAAACGGGGGCGCTGGACGCGGGCATTACCGGCCACGATTGGGTCCAGGAGACCAGCGCGGATGTACTGGAGTTGGCGGAACTGGTTTATGCGAAACAGCGGCTGGCGCGCGTGAAGTGGGTGCTGGCTGTTCCGGAAGATTCCGCGATTCGCACACCGCGCGATCTGGAGGGCAAGGTCATCGCCACGGAAGTTGTGGGCATTACGCAACAATATCTGGCGAAGCATGGCGTGAAAGCCCGCGTGGAATTTTCGTGGGGCGCCACGGAAGTGAAGGTTCCGCAACTTGCCGATGCCATAGTGGAAGTTACCGAAACGGGATCATCGCTGCGCGCCAACCGTTTGCGCATCATGGATACTGTGCTGGAATCTGCCACGGTGTTCATCATGAATCGCAAATCCGCCAGCAATGCGGCCAAGCGAGAGAAAGCGGAGAACCTGATTTTGATGCTGCAGGGCGCGATTGCGGCAGCTACGCGGGTGGGCTTAATGCTGAATGTGCACCGCGAAGATTTGGCCACGGTGCTTTCGGTATTGCCTGCGCTGAAGAATCCGACGATTTCCGCGCTGAGCGATTCGGATTGGGTGGCGGTGAATACGATCATCGAAGAGGCGGTCGTTCGCCAGATTTTGCCGCGCTTGAAAGCGGCGAAGGCGCAGGGCATCGTGGAATATCCCCTGAACAAGATCGTGCTGTGATGCGCATCCTGAAACTTAGTCCACAAACGGAAGCAAACCTGATAAGGCTTCGCGAAGGGCAGGATCGTGCTGCGCACCGGGCGGCTGCCCGTATTGTGGTGGACGTGAAACGCCGGGGTGATGCGGCGCTTGATTATTGGGCTCGCCGGCTAGATGGCGCGCACATTCGCGGGAACTTGCTGTGGGCCACTCGTGAGGAAATGAGAGCGGCGCGTAAAAGGGTTAGGCCTGAGTTTCTTCGCGCCGTCCGTCATGCCGCGGCGAATGTGCGTCGCGTGGCGGAGACGCAGTTGACACGCGAATGGTCTTTGGAGGTGGAACCGGGCGTGAACATCGCGCAGCTTAACCGGCCCATCGAGTCCATCGGTTGCTATATCCCCGGCGGACGCTTCGCGCTGTTTTCCACGATGGTGATGACGGTGATGCCGGCACAAGTGGCTGGCGTGAATCGCATCGTTGTGGTATGTCCGCGCGCGAATGACGAGCTCCTGGCAGCGGCAGATTTGCTTGGCGTCACGCACTTGGCGCGCATTGGCGGGGCACAGGCCATTGCGGCACTGGCTTACGGAACAAAACGCATTGCGCGGGTGGAGAAACTTTTCGGGCCTGGCAATCGCTATGTCACCGCGGCCAAGCAGATCGTTAGCTCCGATTGCGCGATCGATCTTCCGGCTGGCCCTACGGAAGCCATTGTTCTGGCTCGGCGGGGCAACGCTCGCTGGATCGCCGCGGATTTGCTCGCTCAAGGCGAACATGCCCCGGATGCGGGCAGTTATCTCGTTACAACATCGTCGCGGTTGGCAGAACAAGTGCAGCGAGAAGTGGCTGCACAATTGAAGCTATTACCCGACAGCAATCCCGCGCAGACTTCCAGTGAAAAGACGGGAGCTATTTTGCTGGCTCGCGACTGGGACGAGGGCATCGCGTTCGTCAATCGCTTTGCGCCGGAACATTTGTCTTTGCCGGAAAGTTCGCCGGCGTTGCTGAAGAAGATCCGTTCTTCAGGCACGATTTTTGTGGGGCATCTCAGCGCACAGCCTTTCGGCGACTATGCCAGCGGCAGCAATCACGTTTTGCCGACCGGCGGATGGGCGCGACGGCGCGGGGGGCTGAGCGCGAATGACTTCGTGAAACAGATCAGCGTGCAATCCGTGAGTCCTGCCGGATACCGGCGACTTGCACGCGATGTGCAGATTATGGCGCGTGCCGAAGGATTACTGGCGCACGCCAACGCTGTGGAGGTGCGGAAATGAAGGTTCGGCTTCCCGTGCGAAAAGCGATCCTCCTTCGTCGCACTTATGAGGCGCCTGCCGAAGGCCGCGCCGGCAAGATTCGGCTGGATTTCAACGAGAACACCAGTGGATGTAGCGCGGCGGCACGCAAGGCGCTTGCGCGGCTCACCGCCAAACAGATCGCTACCTATCCGGAATACGAACTTTCCACGAAAAAGCTTGCGCGCTATTTCCGCGTGGATACCGACGAACTGCTTCTCACCAACGGTGGAGACGATGCGCTGCGGGTCTTCTTTGATACTTTCGTGGAACCCGGCAACGACGTGCTGATTTGTGAACCGACGTTTCCGATGTATCGCTACTACGCGGAAATTGCAGGAGCACGCGTGAAGGTGTTGCGCTATGGGGCCACCATGGAGTTTCCCTTGGCAGATGCGCTCGCGGCGCTGCACAGGAAACCGCGGCTATTTTTCCTTGCGAATCCTAACAACCCTACTGGCACATTGGTGCCGCCAGAGGCGATTCGTAAGTTGCTCCGCGCCGCTACGAAAACGGTTGTGGTGCTGGACGAGGCTTATGCGGAATTTTCCCCAGAGTCGGCAGTGCCTTGGGTGCCGCGTTATCCACATCTTTTTGTGACGCGCACGTTTTCGAAGGCGGAAGGAATGGCGGGACTGCGCCTTGGCGCCGTGATCGGTCAGCGCGATTCCCTTGCGTTTGTACGCCGGGCCATGCCGCCATATCCCGTGAATCTTGCGGCGCTGGTTGCCGGCGTGGCGGCGGTGGAGGAACGCAAAACTATCGCCAAATACGTGCGCGATGTGAAACGCCTGCGAACGTGGTTTACCGGCGAACTTGGCAAGCGAGGCGTACGCGTTTTTCCCAGCTCCGCCAATTTCTTGCTTGCCGATTTTGGCAGGGGCGGCCCGGCATTTTTCAGGAAGCTGGCTCGTCACAATATTCTGGTGCGCGAACGCAGCCATGATCTCGGGCCGGGCTTTGCCAGAATCACCATTGGCACACAGAGTGAACTCAACAAATTACTGAAACTTCTCGGCGCCGGCCACCAGGATTGATTATGCCCCGAACCTCGCGCGTTCAACGTAAGACTAAAGAAACACAGATCGATTTGCGCTTGAATCTCGATGGCAGCGGGAAATCCACAATTTCTACGGGAATCTCCTTTTTTGACCATATGCTCGATTTGGTGGCGCGCCACGGCGGATTCGATCTTCGGCTGAAGGCGAAGGGCGATCTCGAGGTCGACCAACATCATACCGTCGAGGACGTGGGCATCGCGCTCGGAGAAGCCGTCAACGCAGCCCTCGGAAATAGACGAGGTATTCTTCGCGCCGGATATTTTCTGATGCCGATGGACGAAACTCTGGCCGCCGCCGCGGTTGATTTTGGCGGCCGCGCGTTTTGCGTGATCAAGGCAAGATTTTCCGCGCGAACCGTTGGAGCCTTCCAGACCGAGTTGGTGGAGGATTTCTTTCAAGGCTTCGCACAGGCGGCTCGCGCGAACGTTCACCTTCGCGTGCTCTACGGGCGTTCTTCGCATCACCAGGTGGAAGCCGTGTTCAAGGCGTTTGCGCGCGCTCTGCGTTTCGCTGTTTCGAAAGACAAACGTTTGCGCAACGTCCTGCCCAGCACCAAGGAACTGCTGTGATCGCCACTCTTATTGATTACGGGGCGGGCAATGTCACTTCTGTCGCGCGCGCGCTTCACCGGCTTGGCGCCGAAGTCCGCACCACCGATCAGCCCGAGGAACTTACCACGGCCTCCTGCCTGATTCTTCCCGGCGTCGGCCACTGCGCCGCGCTGCTGCATTCGCTCGATGCCCATGGCCTGCGTCAACCGCTTCTGACCGCGATTTCTCGCGGCACACCGTTTCTTGGGATTTGCCTGGGCTTGCAAGCGCTGTATCAAAGCAGTGCCGAAGCGCCAGAGCTTTCCGGGCTCGGCCTTCTGCACGGACACGTCGATCAATTGCCATCGAATGTGAAATTACCGCACATGGGATGGAACCAGGTGCGGCCACTTCGCGATTGCCGGCTGCTCGATGAAATTCCACTTGAAGCGTATTTCTATTTCGCGCATTCCTATGCCGCGCCTGCGGGAGGGCCGGCCACTGCGGCTACCTCCGAGCATGGCCGCGAATTCACCGCAATTCTGGAAACCGAGCGTGTTTTCGGAGTGCAATTCCATCCGGAGAAAAGCGGCGCTCCAGGCACGAAATTGCTTGAGAATTTTCTGAGGATCGCGGCATGAGCCTGGCGCACCGTATTATTCCCTGCCTCGATACGGATGGTTCGCGCGTGGTCAAGGGTGTGCATTTCGAAGGCTTGCGCGACGCAGGCGATCCCGTGGAGCTTGCCGCTCGCTACAATCACGAAGGCGCCGACGAGCTTGTGGTGCTCGACATCGCGGCCGCGCGCGACAATCGTCCTACTTTTCTCGAAACTATTCGACGTGTTGCCGAGCAACTTAACATCCCACTTTCCGCAGGCGGAGGCATTCGTTCACTCGATGACGCACGCGCCGTAGTGCGAGCGGGGGCGGACAAAGTTGCGCTAAACACTGCCGCGGTCGAACGCCCCGAGCTGATCAGCGATCTTTCGCGCGAATTTGGCGCGCAGGCAGTGGTTCTGGCCGTCGACGCCAAACGCGACGGGGAAGATTGGAAGGTGCGTGTGCGCGGGGGACGTACGCCCACAACATGGAACGCGCTGGATTGGGCGCAGCGCGGAGTGGAGATGGGAGCGGGAGAAATTCTACTCACCTCTGTGGATCGCGACGGCACACAGTCTGGCTTCGATCTTGCGCTGACTTCTGTCATCAGTCGCGGCGTCGGCGTGCCGGTGATTGCTTCCGGCGGCGCGAAACTACCGCAACATTTTTTCGAGGTGTTCACGGAGGGCGCAGCGGATGCGGCGCTGGCAGCTTCTATTTTTCACGATAGGGTGCAATCGATCCGCGCGTTGAAATCGTTTCTGCAAGCGAACGGCGTGGAAGTGAGGCTGCCGTGCTGATTCCGTGTATCGATTTGCAGCGCGGGCAGGCTGTGCAGCTCGTTCACGGACGCAATCGCGAGCTCGCCGTGGCCGACGTGCTGGGCTTGCTGGAGCGCTTCTCACGTTATGAGTGGCTGCACGTCATCGATCTCGACGCTGCCATGCGCAAAGGCCACAATAATGCGCTCGTGCGGCAACTGGGCGTCGAAGCGCGCCGCAAATACAAAATGAAAGTACGGGTGGGCGGCGGCATTCGCACGGTGCGCCGCGCGGTGAACCTCAAGAAGCTCGGTATTCAGCAAATCATCGTCGGCAGCGCGGCGTTCCGGAAAGGCAAGCCGAATTTAAGCTTTCTCAAGAAACTGGCCGCGGGCGTGGGCAAAAAACACATACTCATCGCGCTGGATACCGCGAAGGGTCGCGTGGTCACGCATGGCTGGCGCACCACGCTTGCGATTGAACCAGCCGATGTTTTTGCGACGCTGGCGCCATATTGCGGGGGATTTCTGTGCACAGATGTGGACCGCGAGGGAACCATGAGTGGGGTGAATCTGAAATGGTTCCGCGCCCTTCGCGACGCTACAAAACTGCCTATCGTCGCGGCTGGCGGCATCACGACAACTCGTGAAATTCGCGCACTGGAAAAAATCGGCATGGACTCGGCGGTCGGCATGGCGCTGTACAAAAATCGCGTGGCGTGAGAGTGCCTGTTACGTAATAAGAAAGAGGGATTCCTCACTGCGCGGACTCCGTTTGGAATGACGGCTTGATGTTTTTGGCGCGTGGTTAAATCCTTTTCGCGGGTGAGCAGCTGCAGTACGATAGTGTTTCACTGCGAGGTCTTATGCTGATCACGTTCCGCCCCTGCGGCCCCAAGGATCATAAAGTGCTGCTGAAGTTGATCGTGGCGTACTACCGGTTCGACAAGATCGCTTACAGCCTGCAATCGCTGAGCCGCGGCCTTGATACGCTGCTGCGCAATCTTTCGCTTGGCCAGGCCTGGCTGATGGAAACGCACCGCAAACCTGTCGGGTACACACTGCTCACCTATAACTTCGATCTGGAATATGGCGGAGTGGAAGGCATGCTCACGGAAGTGTATGTGGAGAAGCCTTTTCGCAATCGCGGCGTAGGAACTTTGGCTCTGTATGAGGTGGAAGATTTTTGCCGCGAGCGCGGCATCCGCAACGTGGAACTACAAGTCTTGAATCGCAATAAGCACGCGGAAAACTTTTATCGCAAAGCCGGTTTCCACATCCTGCCGCGGAAAGTGATGCTCATGGAAGTGCGCTCCGAGCGAACACGACCGCCGCGGCGCCCTATCGCAAATACGCATCCGTAATGTATTGCTGCACCATGCGCTGCGTGTTGAAGAAAGAACCGTTGATGGCGATGGCGTGCTGCATCACCGAGAGATAGCGGTTGCGGTCTTCATAGAACATCGGCAGGATCACGCTTTCCAATTTCGAGTACAAGCTCTCCGCGTCCAGCGCGTTGTCGACGACCGCTTCCGGCGAAGGATCGCGGCGGTGGGATTCACCAATCGACCAGCCGGTCACTCCCTCGATGTGCCCTTCCACCCACCAGCCATCGAGAATGCTCAGGCTCGGCACACCATTCAACGCGGCTTTCATGCCGCTCGTGCCCGAGGCTTCTAGCGGATATTGCGGCGTGTTCAGCCACAAATCGCCACCAGAAGTCAGCTTGCCGCCGAGGTCGAGGTTGTAATCGTCGAGAAAAACAATATTCACGGCTTTCTTCAACGCTTTTTTCGCTTTAAAGATGCGACGAATAATGTCTTTGCCGCCACCGTCTTTCGGATGCGCTTTTCCGGCGAATACAATCTGAAAACTGCCGACGCTCTTGGCAATGCGCCGCAGGCGGTCCAGATCGCTCAGGATCAGGTCCGCACGTTTATAGCCGGTGGCGCGGCGCGCGAAGCCAATCGTAAACGCTTCCGGATCGAGCTTCAGCCCGGTCTTTTTTCGCACGGCTTCGAGCAAATCATGTTTCGCCAGCAGGTGCGCCGCCCAAACTTCTTCGGGCGGCAATCCTAGCGCACCACGCAGACTGTAATTGTCTTCGCGCCAGGAAGGAATGTGCCGGTCAAATAAATCGCGAAAGGGCGGCGAACTCCAGGTCGCCGCGTGCACGCCGTTGGTGATGGCCTCGATCGGCACGTTAGGAAACATGCGCCGCGAAACTTCTCCGTGCAGCTTGGCCACGCCATTGACGTAATTGCTCAAGCTCAAAGCCAGGTACGTCATGTTCAGGGAAGCGCCGTGCTTCGCGGCTTCCGCCAAATCGGAATAATTCTGTTCGACCTGAAGAATGCTTTTTATCAGCTCGATCGAGGCAGCATCTTTCTGATCGAAAATGCGCGTAATTTCGGGATACAAGCGCGTCAGATACTCCACTGGAAATTTGTCGTGACCCGCCGGCACCGGCGTGTGTGTGGTGAAGACGCACTTGCTGCGCACCCGTTCGATGTCATCCCCTTTAATCGAGGTGCGGCCGGCGCGCTTGGCTTCTTCCTCCAGCAATTCGATGGTGAGCAGCGCCGCGTGGCCTTCGTTCATGTGGTAGCGCATCAGTTCGGTATGGCCGAGCGAGCGCAGCATGCGCACTCCGCCTATGCCCAGAAGCATTTCCTGCGATAGGCGGTAGTAGGGATCGCCGCCGTAGAGCGAGCCGGTCAGTTCCCTGTCGTGCGGGTCATTGTCGGGCAGATCGGCATCCAGAAAATAAATAGGCACTTCGTAACCGCGAACGCCCTGGGCCATGTATCTCCAGGCACGCAACTCAACGCGGCGGTTTTCCAGCGTTACGGTCACCCGAGGAGCCTCTTCCGTCAGGAATTTCTCCACGTCCCATTCGACAGGCTCTTCGGTTTGCGAGCCGTCGTCGGACAATCTTTGCGTGAAAAATCCCTTTCGATACAGCAGCGATACCGCGACCATCGGCAGCCGAATATCCGCCGCCGCGCGAATCGTGTCGCCGGCAAGCACACCGAGGCCGCCGCTGTAACTCGGCATGGAGTTTTCCAGCGCGATTTCCATCGAAAAGTAGGCAACAAATCGTTTTGGTACGTGTGCCAGATTGGCCATCTTTTCCTGTTTCTCCGTCCCGCGCCTTGCTCAGTGCTTCAACTGTGTTTCCAATGTCTCCGTGAACTTCATATTGTCCGGGAACATCCCTCCTCAAGCAAGGGAAGTCGCCCAACTGTGTGTTTTTCTGTGCCACTCGCCCGTGCGCGAGGCGCTTCCGCTATAATTCTGATTTATGTCCATGCTCCTCGACGGAATCCGTGTCGTCGAACTCACGGAAGCCCTTGCCGGCCCTTACTGCGCCATGATGCTGGGCGATTTTGGCGCGCAGGTAATCAAGGTGGAACGGCCAGGCGTGGGAGATCAGTCGCGTACCTGGGGGCCTCCGTTTATAGGAACGGAGTCTGCGTATTTCCTGGCGACCAATCGCAACAAACGGTCTATCACCCTGAACTATAACGATCCCACCGGCGCTGAGGTGCTTCATCGCCTGCTGGCCAAGGCCGATGTTTTTATATGCAACCAACCTTCCCTTGCTTCTCTGCAGCGGCGCGGCATCGATCCCGCCACGCTTCGCGCCAAGCATCCCCGGCTGATTTATTGCGCGATCAGCGGCTACGGGCACACGGGACCAAGAGCCGGCCAACCAGGGTACGACATCCTGGCGCAAGCCGAAGCGGGAGTGATGAGCTTCACCGGCGATGCCGATGGCGCCCCGATGCGTTTCCCGGTCGCGATTGCGGACATGACTACCGGGATGTATGCAGCCATGGGAATTCTTGCGGCGTTATATGCGCGGGAACGCACCGGCAAAGGTGATTTTCTGGATTTAGCTCTATTTGACTCGCAGCTGACGTGGCTGATCAATATTGGCAGCAATTTTTTGAACGCCGGAGAATCTCCGTCGCGTTGGGGAAACGCCCATGGAAGCATTGTGCCGTACCAGTTGTTCCAAGGCGGCGACGGACGGTCGTTCGTGCTGGCCGTGGGAACGAATGCGCTGTGGCAGCGCTTGTTGCTGGTTCTGAACCTCGAAAAGGACCTCGCGTCCGATCGGCGCTTCGCGACAAATGCCGATCGCACACACCATCGCGAGGTGCTGGTTCCGCTGCTCCAGAAACAGTTTGCTTTCCTTCCTACAGCAACCTGGGTCAGCCGGTTGGTGGCCGCGAATATTCCGGCCGCGTCGATCCAAACGGTCGGCGAAGCGCTCTCCGACCCGCAAACTCTTTCGCGCGCGCTGGTGGTTGAGATGGAACACCCGACGCTGAAAACTGTTCGGAGTATCGCCAATCCCATCCGGCTCGAAGATCAACCGGCGGTGTATCGATTTCCGCCGCCGTTGCTCGGCGAACACAATCGCCAGATTCTTGGCGAGCTTGGCTTTCCGGATGCCGAACTGGAACATGCGCTCCAAACTGGTTGTTCGTCACGCAAGACATCGGGTTCGGAAAGCTAGACCTTCACGGTTGTCCGCAGTCGTAAAGTACAAGCAACCCATTAATTTTTGTCTGCATTGCGTTCTCAATGGCCAGCAACCTTTGCTCTGCCGGCTTTGTGAGGGCTTGCCCATGATTTCGCGGTCCGACAGAGAATCTTTTCATCTTCTCCTGGCGGACCAGCCGCTGCTCTGCCCGATCGAAATGATCCTGCTCAGTTTCGGCAGATTGAATTGATTGTCGACCTATTGACGGAAAAGCTCGCAAGTGAAGGGCAACTGGACGGGATCATTGCTGCGCGAACCTGGCACAATCACGATGCAGGAAAGCATAGGATTTGGTTGCCGAACGCGGGCCTACCGAGAGCCAGATGGAAATTTTCTTTGTTGGGCCGGGGGCCTTTTCAGAGCTCTCGGACATCTAATGTCCGACGCCAGTCCCCTGTCGAAGGAGGCCGCGCATGCCTGTCATCCGCGTCTGCAGTAATTGCGGACAGAAGAACCGCATCCCCGCCAAATTTCTGGCCAGCACAGGCCGTTGCGGAAATTGCAAAGCACCTTTGCCGCCGGTTGCGGAGCCTCTTGCGGTCGACGACACGCTGTTTGATGAAGTTATTCAAAATGCTCCTGTTCCTGTGCTGGTGGATTTCTGGGCGGAGTGGTGCGGACCGTGCCGGATTGCCGCGCCCGAAGTCGCGCGAACCGCGGCGAACCTGGCAGGCAAAGCGGTCGTGTTGAAAGTGGACACGGAAAAATATCCGCAGCTTGCAGGGCGCTTTAACATACGTGGAATACCCAACTTTATCGTGTTCTTCGGTGGCCGCGTGGTGATGCAGCAAGCGGGCGTGGTGAGTCACGACCAGATGGAACAATGGTTGAGGACAGCGGCTCCTGTGCAGTCTTGAAGATCGAAGCACGATCTCCGCTTACAGGATTCGGCAGGAGGCTTCCAAGCGTGACGCGCCAGTCGTAACACGCTACCGCTATGGCTCAAACCACCAAATTGACGGTTACGTGGCGGGTGAACGTTTTTGCGAGAACGAAGCTTGCCGCATCGCCATAGCCGCCCACAAAGGCCACGCCCCAGAGAAGCCTTTGTCGGTCTGCCGACTGTCGAAAGGCACGATTGTCCTTGGCCGTTGCGCCGCTCGGCTCTGTGACTTATACGAAAGATGGATAGGACGGAACCCATTGGGTCGCCGCCACTTTGCGGCGAAGTTCATCTTCGGCAAGCTTCGGCGCAACGCCGCCCCTTTGCGCTTCCACGCCAACGGCCGTCGCAATTTCCGCAGCCACCCTTCGAATGTCGGTCAGAGGAGGCATCAAGGACGCAGACGAGTCCTTGAGTGCGGGCGAATTCTCGCCAAGTGTGCGGGCCGCCGCGAGCATCATCGCGTCTGTAACACGGCGAGCGCCGGAGGCAACGACTCCAAGCCCCATGGCAGGAAAGATGAAGACGTTGTTACACTGCGCGATTGGAATCGTCTTACCGGCATAGTCGACTGATGGAAACGGCGAACCAGTCGCAATCAAGGCACGTCCCTCTGTCCATTGAATCAAATCATCGGGTTTCGCTTCTGTTTTACTGGTCGGGTTGGAAAGCGGAAAGATGATGGGACGCTGGACCTTGCGCGCCATTTCACGAACAATCGATTCCGAGAAAGCGCCGCCGACCGTGGACAGCCCGATCAGGATTGTCGCATCGATCTTTCCAATCACGTCGGCAAGTCCGATTTGACCGTTGGACCTCCGCGGCCATCCAGCCAGAAGTTCCTCAGGCTGAGCATAGACAGCCTGTTCGGGGGTCAGATCTTTTCGACCTGAGTCGAGCAGACCGTCCCTGTCGACAACCCAGAAGTGACTGCGCGCTTCCTGTTCAGACAGGCCTTCTTGCTTCATTGCGGCGCGCAACCCATCTGCGACTCCGATGCCGGCTGAGCCCGCTCCCAACATGACAATCTGCTGGTCCTTCAAACTTTTTCCGGTTACTTTGACCGCGCTTAGGACGGCTCCCAAGGTGACCGCGGCAGTCCCCTGGATGTCGTCATTAAACGTCAGCAATTCGTCGCCATAGCGTTGAAGAATGGGTCGAGCGTGTGGAGTAGCAAAGTCTTCCCACTGTAAACAGGTTTCGGGCAGTGCCTGCTTTACAGCCTGAACGAACTGATCAATGAAGTCGAAGTACGCCTGACCGGTAATCCGTTCGTGGCGCCAGCCTATGTATTCAGGGTCGGTCAGCCGTTCCTTATTATTGGTTCCCACATCCAGAACGATCGGGAGCGTACGTTGCGGGCGAATCCCGCCGATGAGCGAATATAAGGATAGTTTGCCGATGGGGATGCCCAGTCCGCCGGCACCCTGGTCACCGATGCCCAAAATGCGTTCGCCGTCGGTAACCACGATTACATCGACTTCGCGATTGGGACGATTGCGCAAGAGTTCGGGGATGAAGTCGCGCAACGGGTAGGAAATGAAAAGGCCGCGCGGCCTGCGGTAGATGTGACTGAACTGCTGACACGCGAGCGCGACCACAGGCGTGTAAACAATGGGTGTCATTTCTTCGATGTGGTCGAGCAGAAGCCTGTAGAACAGGACTTCGTTGGTGTCCTGCAAAGCACGCAAATAGATATGTCGCTCCAGGTCTTCGTCTTTTCGGTTATAAGCTTCGTAAGCGCGGACTGTTTGCTCCTCCAGGCTCTCGACCTGAGGCGGCAGGAGTCCGTGCAAGCCGAGTTTGCTTCGCTCTTGCTCGGTGAACGCCGTACCTTTGTTCAGTCCCTGGCAGTTGAGGAGCTCCATCCCGCGCGAAATATCCGGAAGACCAGACGGCTGCATTCGCTGTTTCGTACGCATGTTCTATTCTTCTTTCCTCTTTGCCTGTTTCGCATTTGATGCGATTTAGCGCCAACTGATTCAAGTAGATTGATCCTTGAAAGAGCAACAATGATACCTGGGACACGCCATCTCTTCAGCGGCTGAGGGCGATGATAATCGGGCACCGTCGCCATCAACGACAGCGTAGAAAGGAGCAGGGCTGAGGCTGATTCCGCTTCCATGGCCTTATACTTGGCGGCAAGCAGAACAACGATCGTCGCCAATGGAAAACTGCAGCAAACCAACGCCTCTCGCGCGAACGGGCTTTGCACATGAAGCAGACGGAGCAGCGAATAGGAGCGCCGTCTGCACGGTGATGCGACCGAGCGCAGCCAGGACTACTCCTTTCGTTAGATGGAAGGAGTGTGCGGCAAGTGTCAGACCAACTGTGAACACGGCGACACCAAACGTGGCGGAACCGATCATTTCGAGGCAACTCGCTATGGCTTTGGGGATCCGAAGGCCCGCTAACACAACTGCAATGCCCAGCACGGGACCCCAAAGCCCGCCCCAGGTTCCAAAAAGATGGCCGTGCGGACCCTGGCCCGTTTCGTGACTATCCGGGCCGGGAACCTGTTCCTGTTGGACCGCCTGCGGACGGGCCGGAAATGCAGATATACAAAGACCGCAACACAGTAAAAATAGAAGCCGCGAGCACCTGGTGCGGATGAGCGTAAGGAAGCGCCGATTCCGCAAGCGAGACTGCGCTGATTTCTCCTTCGCTTCGGAATGCCAAGGAAGCGTCGCATCGGAATCTAAAATGGACGTCGACATATACCTTCCCCTCTTAAGGAGTTCGCCTGAATCAATCTTTCACTAAACGATTGATGATCATTTTGGGGATGATGAGGCCAAGGCTCATCGCTAAAATGATGGCGAGAGCGGTTGTGCCGTCGGCGATTGTTGCGTTTAAGAGTTCCAGCGTCGTGTGCGAGCCTTCGGCGAGTTGCACCAGGCCACTCGCCATCCTGAATAGAAATACGCCCGGAATCATCGAAACTACGGAAGCGAACCCGATCGCCGCGAAGGGCATGTGACAACGGCGCGAGACGGGCGTAAGGATCAGGCCGACGACGAGACATGCCACCAAGGCGCCGATCGGCGCGCTCGCGCCAAGCTCTGCAAGCAACCACCACCGAAGAGCATGGGCCAGCATGCCAACCCCTACTGGCCATGCCAGCATAGGCAGCGGCATGGAGAAGAAAACGCCGTAGGCGGCCACAGCGATGCCAGCGGCGGTGATGTCCTGCCATAGGGGCACAGCTTTGCTGACCTGATCTACGGGCAGAGAAACGCCGAGTAGGGTGAGTCCAAGCAGCAATCCTGTCGAGATCGCCATTACGACGAGTCCCGCATAGATCACCCGTGCGGCGCCTAGATGCACACGGCCCTCGATGAGATCCAGAGCGCCATTCAAGACGGGCGGTCCCGGCACCAGAACCATGCACGGGCAAACCGCGACAAGGCGGAGTGACGAACTCAGGTGGTAGCGCACCGCCAGAGCACCAATAACGCCTGCGAGCAGAGATGCACAAAATGGCTGCAGGAAGATGTTGGCACTGTGATGCGCCAAGCCGCGGCGAAGAACAGCCCCGGCACCTGCGCTGACGAATATGAGCACTGACGATGCCAGGTGCTGGACGCCGAGGATCACCGCTAAGGCCGCCGCGCCAGCCGCCGCCGCGAACGTGAACTGCCATGTCGGTGCGGGTGGCGCTTGGGAGATCGTGCGGATCGCCTCCCTCGCGGATTCAGGCGTGGTCTGGTCGGCGCTGAGTTCCTCGATTACGCGCATCGCGGAAGCCACGCGACCCATGGCGACATTGGTGGGATCGGCCGCCACTGCGGAGATTACTCTGGCGTCGCCATCCTGGATTTGAAGTTGCAACTCTCCCCATCGCGGCAGAATCTTGGTGCGTATTCCTAGAACGCTTCCCAGCCGTTCGGCCGCAGCCAAAGTCTGTTCCGTGGATTGACCGTTGACGAACAGAACTTTGGCGAGGGCAAGGACGAGATCGGCACGCTCCTCGAGCGTCATACGGCCCACGGCCTAGGCGACAGCGCTCGCCACATAGGGCTTGACCATTTTTTTCGGATCGACAACTCGATCGAATTCGGCTTCGGTTACGAAGCCGAGCTTAAGTGCAGCTTCTTTTAGCGTGAGATCGTTGTCCAACGCGTAGTGGGCAATCTTTGAAGCTTTGTCGTAGCCAATCACCGGTGAGAGCGCCGTGACCAGCATCAGCGAACGCTCAACGTATTCGTTGATCTTCTTCACATTGGGTTTTGTCCCCTCGACCAAGAACTTGCGGAAGTTCGTGCACCCGTCGGTCAGGATCGTGACGGAGTGGGCCACGTTGAAGATGATCAGAGGCTTATAAACATTCATTTCCAGGTAGCCGCCGGCGCCGCCGAAGCCCACCGCCACGTCATTAGCCATCACCTGCACGGCAATCATTGTCAGTGCTTCGGCTTGGGTCGGATTTACCTTTCCCGGCATGATTGAGGAGCCTGGTTCGTTCTCTGGAATTTTCAGTTCGGCGAAGCCGGCGCGGGGTCCACAGGACATCAACCGGATGTCGTTGGCGATCTTGTAGAGTGACACGGCCAGCGTGCGCAACGTGCCGGAAAGTTGTACCTGCGCGTCGTGAGCGCCTTGCACCGCAAACTTGTTCGGTGCGCTGACAAAAGGCAGGCTTGTGAGCTTAGCGATCTCGGCCGCGGCAGCCTCGCCGAAACCCGGTGCAGAGTTGATGCCGGTTCCCACCGCAGTGCCGCCGAGCGCCAATTTGTGCACACCCTTCAACGCTTCTTCGATGCGGTCGAGATCATCCGTGAGCATGCCCTCATAGCCAGACCATTCTTGCCCTAGTGTGAGAGGCGTAGCATCTTGCATGTGCGTGCGCCCGATCTTCACGACGTCGTTCCACTCGTCGACTTTTGTGGCGATTCGGTCGCGCAGCGCTTTCACTGCGGGGATAAGCCGCTGCGTCACGTTGACGGCCGCCGCGATATTCATCGCGGATGGAAATGAATCGTTGGACGATTGCGCCATGTTGACATGATCGTTCGGGTGAACCGGCGTCTTGCTGCCGAGTGGAGTGCCGGCGAGCTGGCAGCAGCGGTTAGAGATCACTTCATTCACATTCATGTTGAACTGCGTTCCACTGCCGGTCATCCACACGTGCAGGGGGAACATGTCTTTGTGCTGGCCCGCCAGGATCTCGTCGCAGACTTGAACAATCAACTTGTGGCGCTGTTCATCGAGCCGCTTGCCTGCGTGGTTTGCATTGGCCGCTGCTTTCTTCAACGTGGCGTAAGCGGCAATCATCTCGCGTGGGATAAGGTCCTTGCCGATACTGAAGTGTTCAAGCGACCGCTGGGTTTGGGCACCCCAGAGTTTGTCGGCAGGAACATCGACTTCACCTAGGCTATCGGTTTCCTTGCGAATGTCTGTCATTTTGGTTCTCCTTCACGTCCGTCACCGGTCTTCGATGATTTACGGGGGGACGAAGTTGCAATGTCAAGCCAATCTGTAACTTCGTTCGAACTACTCGTTCGGCGCATGCTCTCGTATGGATGCCGATCACGAAATAGAACGCGCTCCGATACCACTTCCGGGTCATACAGGGATCCCGATCGGGGAACCTCGACGATAGAGCGCCACGTTGAAAACGGGAACCTACAGTTGAATAAAACCCCGGCGCGCGGCAATGGCAACCGCTTGCGTGCGATCGCGAGCACCAAGTTTCTCCATGATGTTCTTCATGTGGACCTTAACCGTTCCTTCCGAGATAAAGAGGTTCGCTCCAATCTCTCGGTTACGGTTTCCAACCGCCGTCTGCCGCAAGATGTCCACCTCGCGATTCGTCAGTTTTTCGTCACCGAGGTGTTCCGCAAGTTTGATGGCTATCTCTGGTGGTAAGCGCTTCCTTCCGGCATGAACGTGGCGGATCGTGTCCAGAATTCCTGATGGCGGCATGCTTTTGAAGATATAAGAACGCGCTCCCGCCTCGAGAGCGCGTCCGACCGGCACATCGCCTTCGAACGTCGTCATCATAATGATCCGCGCTTCTGGAAATTGCGTTTGTATCGCAATCAATCCATCGATCCCGCTCATGTCCGGTAGTCGGAGATCCATTACGGTCACGTCTGGCCGCAGGCTGGAAAACTGCTGAATCGCGTCACGGCAGTTCGAAGCTTGTCCAACCAAGACCATGTCGGGTTGGCTGCGGATCACGCGGGCGAGACCTTCCAGAAGCAATGGGTGGTCGTCGACGGTCATAATCCGGATGGGAGTGGATGTCGTCATATGTCCCCCTGTCACGCCAGGCGGTTTGCTTTCGCTGCAAGGCCGACTGCAGCTCTCTATGAAGCGCGCCCTGGCTAGATTTATCGGTTCCCGTCTAAGAAAATTCATGCTGCGATGCTGACAGGACAGTCAATGGCGGGTCTTGGATGAATTTGCGGTGATCGGAACGTTTTTGTGGCATTGTGATGGCGATCACATTACCGGCGTCATTCGAGTTCGACGGAGACTTGCGGTTTAAGTTCTTTGAAAGGCGGGACTTACTACCGATTTCCAGCGAGCGTGACTTGGCGACATTCCCGTCTGGCGACGAAAATGGCGGGCCAAGTGGCTCTGATCGGAAAAACCGGTCGCCTGGGCTATTTGGGACAAAGGCAATTGCGTCTCTCGCAGCATCTGCTCGACGTGATCCAGCCGCCGGCGCAGTAGATAGCTGTGTGGTGGCATCCCCACGGATTGGTGGAAGGCGCGCGCAAAATGGTCCCTCGAAAGCCCGGTCATGGCGGCGAGAGAATCAAGGCTGATTCTCCGGTCAAAGTGCGTTTCGATGTAATCGCAGACCCGACGCGCGAGTGCTGGGGGTAACCCCCCGCGCCTGGGTACGGTTGCTTCGGCTATCGGCAAATGGCCGAGAGTATTTATCCGTGGCCGAGAGTGAACCACTAGTTCTGCCCAGCTACGTGCCACCCTCGCTTTGCTAAGCGGCGGTGTAGCCAACACGTTCCATCTCCGGCCGTCGCCGCCCGCACTCACGAAGTGAACGGGTATGTCCTGCTCATTATTCCTGCGAAAAAGCCCACTGTCATAGTCAAAAACCATGGACAAGGGCACACCGCCGGCAAGGCTTTCGTCACTTAGCGCAAAGACTTCGCGGGCAATTCGATCGGCACCGAGAATACGTTGGTGTTCGTCCACGGCAAGGAGCAACGCGGACTTATCATCGTCTGACGGGGCAGCAGCAATCGTCCACGTGTGGCGAAAGTGCTCGCGGAACATCCGCTCCTCAATGGCTCTGGCGGAAACAACCGTCGCATCGAGAACCAATGGGAACGGCTGATTCTCCCCTTCCCGATTCACTTTCGAAACATCCAACACGGCCAGCAGCTGGCCGTGCGGGTCAAAAATAGGCGCGCCCGCACAACTTAATTGAGTATGCCGGCTGCGATAATGCTGACTGCAATGTACGAGAACCGGGCGTTGGTCGGCAATGCATGTGCCAATACCGTTTGTTCCCTCGATCTGCTCAGACCAAACTCCACCCACCCAGATACCCCAGCGTTTGAACTCTTCGGCTCTTGCCTCCTCGCCACGATGATGAACTGCAACGCCGTCCCTGTTGCACAGCAGAACAACGTAGGCTTGCTGGCGCACGACCGCGTAAAGCCGGTCTATCTCGTCCTGGGCCTGGATGAGAAGTTTGTCCAAGGGTTCGCGCGAGACGCTTAGTTCGCGATGGGTAACGATGTGGGGTTTCGAGCAGCTCTTAGCGTCAACATGGTGATCAACGAGGCATCTTCGCCACGAGTCAACTATCTCTTCAAATTGGGATGGTGAATTCTCGTACCCGACGTTCGGATCAACGCGGTCTTCCTTAGATAGACCGTTGGTCAAAGAGTCGATAGGTTGGTGAGCTGCTGCGGCCATGTGGATGATCGTCCAACTGTCCACGTACTCCCAATTTGTGTTCGAAGCGTTCCACCGGTCTCCGGCTGAATCTGCCAGATGCACAGCCGACCGCCCGAGGGCTTCGAATTAATAAGGTACCTCCGCTATCCCCTCCATTCAAGTAACGCTTCTTTCCGTTTCCCGAAACAATCCAGCTTTGCGTGTTTAGCGCGCCAACCACAATGCATATCGAATGGCCTGAAACATCGGCCACTGGCAGTGCACCCGGAGGACGCGATACCAATAAAGGATCGAATGCTGCTCCATGACATTCCTTTCCAAGGCCAGAAATAGCGTTCTCGATTGCTTGGTCTGACCTTTCCCTGTTTGATTTACACGGCGGACAGGATTGGCGCATCACGAGATGGAGGGATCTTTAACTAGCGAGGAGTGGTAATTTGCCTGCGCCATTGCAATCGCGTTGGTGCCAGGAAAAGAGTGATTGAAGCGCGGACTCGCTATTTCGTTGCGGTCTTTTGCCGCAGAAATCAGCAGTCAGCAAAGAGTTTTTCGTTTTGAGCGGGCGTCTTCGTTCGCGCGCATACCACGAAAGTGGTAGGTCTGGATTCCGAGCAATGGGGACTTTATATTCCACGGGCCTTGTTACTTTAGGCAGAACAAAACTTCCGTTCTTCGAAAATCCAGCGGGCAACTGAGCCGCGCACTCTGGGGAAAGGTTACTGTGACACCGGGTTTGTTCGGCGCATTGATTCTTGTTCTGATTTGTTTGCAGGGCTCCCCGCGGAATGCACCAGCTTCCGCCTCGCCGTCGCGATCAAAAGAAATCAGCAACGAATGGGTATTGAGCTGGAGCGACGAGTTTAATGGCCTCGACGGGTCATCGCCCGATCCAGCCAAGTGGACGTTGATGGGCGGAGGTGGCGGCTGGGGAAACAATGAGTTGCAATACTACACGGCTGATTCCAGGAATGTTCGCCAAGAGGGTGGAAAGCTCGTAATCGAGGCGCGGAAAGAAAACTTCCAGGGGCCAGACGGCGTTCGTCGCAGCTACACCTCCGCGCGACTCTCGACACGAGGGCTTTTCAGCCAAAAATATGGCCGATTTGAAGCGCGGATCAAAGTTCCCAGCGGACAAGGAGTGTGGCCGGCATTCTGGCTGCTCGGCGAGGATTTCCCCAGCGCAGGTTGGCCTGCTTGCGGCGAGATCGACATCATGGAAAATGTTGGAGAAAAACCGGCAACCATCCTTGGGAGCCTGCACGGACCAGGTTATTTTGGCGAGAATCCACTCGCGGCAAGTTACACGCTTCCGCGAGGCCACTTCAGTGATGCGTTCCATCTCTTTGCGATTGAGTGGGAGCCACGAGTCATTCGCTTCTACGTGGACGGAGTACTCTTTGCGACAAAAACGCCTGCCGACGTCCCTGCCGGCAATCGTTGGGCCTACGACCATCCTTTCTTCATTCTCTTGAACCTGGCGGTTGGCGGGAACTTGCCGGGCAGCCCTGACAATTCGACAGTTTTTCCGCAGCGAATGCTGGTGGACTATGTGCGCGTGTACACACGAAAGTAAGCGCCAAGGAGTTTGAGTGCGAGGGGCTTCGAGACTTGTCCGGCAGACCGCAAGATGCAAATCAGCAGGGATTGCTGTAGCCTCTTTCTATTCCTCAGGCGGTGGCGGGAGCGCTCTAGGCCGCGTTCAAGTGTATGTCGAGTTGCATTCGGAGCAATATGAAGCGGTCGCTATGGTCTTCATGGGGTTTTGGAGGCCCACTGCGTAAATGAACTGGCCTGGTCAGCACGTTTTGCGTTGTCGGGACAACGGTCGCGGGATCGCGACCGACCGAACCTTCCGAGCTTTTCTGATCGTTGCGCTTGTCCTGCTTTCTGGCTGCAAAACAGAAAACAAGACTACTGGTCTCGCAGGGCCGGTCATTGAATTCTCGAGAGTTCCCCGTGCGGCGGCCGGCAATGCTAACAAGCTGACTGCTATTGCGGGCCGCGTCCATGGCGCCGAGCCCGGGCAAGCGATCGTCCTCTACGCCAACAGTGGAGACCGCTGGTGGGTACAACCGTTCACGGATCAGCCCTTCACCAGTATTAAGCCGGATTCAACCTGGAGGAACCTGACACATCCAGGAACAGAGTACGCTGCGCTGCTGGTTGACCCGACGTTTCATCCCTCCACGACGGCAGATATTTTACCGACTCAAGGTGTATACGCAACCGCCATTATCCAAGGAGAATTGCCGTTCTGGCGTAAACGCTGGTTTCCTCTCGCGTGTCTCCTTGCCGGCATGTTGGTGGCGATTGGATTGTACCGGCTTCGGCTGTATCAACTCACCCGTAGGATGAATCTTCACTTCGAAGAACGGCTCCGAGAGCGCACCCGTGTGGCGCAAGAACTCCACGACACATTGCTACAGGGGGTCATTAGCGCATCTATGCAACTCCACGTCATAGTGGATCAGCTTCCCGCCGGCTCGCCTGCGCAACCGGCATTGGCCAGGATTTTGCAGCTTATGGGAGAGGTAATTGAAGAAGGCCGGAACACTCTGCGCGGCATTCGCTCCCCCAGTGAAGGTTCCGACCAGGTGGAACAGGGATTCCTGCGAATGCGGAGGGAGCTTGGCATGGACGAAAAGATCAATTTTCGCGTCGTTGTGGAAGGTTCACCAAGGCCGTTGCAAAGCCAGGTCCGGAATGAAATTTACAGCATCGGGCGCGAAGCCATGGTCAACGCGTTCCGGCATTCTGGCGCGAATAACCTGGAAGTAGAACTCGAATATGCAGCGAATAAGATGACGGTGTTGGTCCGCGATAACGGCTGCGGAATCGACCCGCATTTGCTTCGGGCAGGACGAGACGAGCACTGGGGACTGTCCGGTATGCGAGACCGGGCAAGCAGAATTGGCGCGTCGTTGAGAGTCTTGAGCGCTGTCTCGGCCGGAACGGAAATTGAGTTGTGCATTCCCGGCCGCATCGCTTTTGTGCCGCAAACTTTGGATACCCGCAAAGTCTGGTTTTCCAAGCTTTACTCAAGAAAGATGAAAGCAGCAAAATCTGTGGCGGAAAACGGGCGGCACTCGTGAGCGCGCCAGCCGGCATTCGAATACTCAGCGTGGACGATCACCCGTTGTTGCGCGAGGGCATCGCTGCGGTCATCAATAGCCAGCCGGATATGCAGGTGATTGCGCACGCTTCCAATGCGCAGGATGCCATTCAGCTATTTCGCAAGCATCAGCCGGATGTCACGCTGATGGACCTGCGCCTCCCCGACAAGAGCGGCATCGACACGATGGTCTCTATCCGGGCGGAGTCGCCTGAGGCCCGCGTCATCATACTGACGACCTTTGAGGGAGATGTTGAAGTTCAGCGCGCTTTGGAAGCGGGCGCTCGCGCTTATTTGCTGAAAAGTATGCCCCCTAAGGAATTGGTTGAAGTAATTCGGCAAGTTCACGCGGGCAAGAAACGGATTCCGCCGCAGATCGCGGCACAACTTGCGGAGCACATGAGCGAGGAGTCATTGACCACCCGCGAGATCGAGGTTCTTGCTCAGATCGCGGAAGGCAACCGCAATCGCGACATCGGAGAAAAGCTTTTCATAACAGAGGAAACGGTGAAGGTGCATGTCAAACACATCATGGAGAAGTTGGGAGCAAGCGATCGCACGCAAGCGGTTGCGATCGCGATTCGCCGCGGGATTATCCATCTGAAATAGGTCCATCCCAATTCGAGAGATACCTCGAAAGCGTTACGAGAAGATACCGGAATTTCGGGAATCGCCAGCAGGCTCAGTCATCTACTGTGACGATGCAGTATTTTAGCGTCTGTTGGGAGATGCACTCTGCAAAGGCTATTCTCGGCATTTCCAGGCGGCCCTCCTGGTATTGGACTCTTGGTCTTGCGGGCAGCGACCGGCGCCGTATTGGCGGCTCAAGGGCTGATCTGTCTGTTGTGGCGTTCTCAGACGACAGTGGGATCGCTTGCCGCTGGAGTCCTGCTGGTGGTGACGGGCCTCTTCATTTTGATAGGGCTGCTAACGCCAATCTTTAGTCTTCTGGCCGCCGCGGAGTGCGTGAGCGTAGCGTTTTTTGGAATTTCCCGTTCCTGGAGTTTGCTTGACTCCAAACTGATCGTGCTCCAGGTTACCGCCGGCTTGATCGCTATCGCCTTTCTTGGTCCTGGAGCTTTCTCTTTCGACGCTCGTTTATTTGGCTGGAAAGAAATCGTGATTCCTGCCGCGCCACATAAGCCGGAAGAGTAGCTTTCACGGTTCCGCAGCGATTTCGTTGGATTGCCCCTTTTCCGGGCGGTACCAGGACGAGCGAGTCCTCCAATCGAGGTACACCTTCACCCCCCTTGTGAAGTAGCGAAAAACTATCACATCCCGTGATGCCTTCTCTTTTTCGGTCTGGCAATGTGTGCGTGACAAGGCAATCCACGAAGCCTTAGATCATTCCAGTGTTAGCGATCCAGGAGGGTATGGTTTTGATCCAAATGCTATCTGAGTCAGCAAGCACCACAAACATTTCTGTTTCTAACTATGGGGAGCAGCCGGACGAGCGGCTGCTGTCCAGCGCAAAAAAAGGAAATTCAGCTGCCTTCGGAGAACTTTGCCAGCGCCATAAGAAAAAAGTTTTCCAGGTGACGCTTCGGATTACCCGAAACCGTGAGGACGCGGAAGACGCGCTCCAGGAGTGCTTCTTGAGCGCTCTGGTGCATCTGAGGAATTTCGACGGGAGGTCGCAGTTCGCAACGTGGCTGACGCGCATTGCCATCAATGCGGCGCTGATGAAAATCCGGCGAAATCGCAACTCTCGCGAAACCCCACTGCAAACCGTCGATGAGTTTGGAGAGGAAAGAGAGTCTATCCATCTCGTCGACCGGTCATTGAATCCAGAAGACACTTATTCCGAGCGCGAGCGCTCGACGCTTCTCAGGAATTTGGTCAGCACACTCCGGCCACGAATTCGGACGGCAATCGAGATGCGTCATTTGCAGGATTGTTCCTTGAAGGAGACGTCGGAGAGGCTGGGCATTTCCGAGGCGGCGACCAAGGGACGGTTGTTCCACGCTCGATTGGCCTTACGAAGGTCCTGGCGTATGAGAACGAGGGGACAGGCGCGAGTTCAACGGGCGGCGTAGAGCGGTACGGGCGGCGAGAATTCTAAGTTTGAGCGGAAAATCAGAAGGGGCAAAGATGGCGACAATTACGACTAAAGACGGGACGCACATTTACTACAAGGACTGGGGAAAAGGGCAGCCGATTGTGTTTTCGCATGGCTGGCCGCTGAGCGCAGACGACTGGGACGGCCAGATGCTGTTCTTCGGGCAACGCGGCTATCGCGTCATAGCGCACGACCGGCGGGGGCACGGACGTTCCGATCAGACGTGGGACGGCAACGAAATGGACACGTATGCGGACGATCTGGCGGCGCTATTCGAAAAGCTCGATCTGAAAGACGCCATCATGGTGGGGCACTCGACCGGTGGCGGCGAAGTCGCGCGCTATCTCGGCCGCCACGGAGCGAAGCGTGTGGCCAAAGCGGTGTTGATCAGTTCCGTGCCGCCGCTCATGCTCAAGACAGAAAAGAACCCAGCCGGCTTGCCCATGTCTGTGTTCGACGGACTTCGGTCCGCGCTGGCCGCCAACCGGCCGCAGTTCTACAGGGACATTACGCTTCCGTTTTACGGATACAACCGGCCAGGCGCAAAGATTTCAGATGGCATTCGCGAACACTGGTGGTTGCAGGGAATGTTAGGCGGCGTTAAGGCTCACTATGACTGCATCAAGGCATTTTCGGAAACAGACTTCACCGAAGACTTGAAGAAGATCGACATCCCCGTGCTTGTAATGCATGGTGACGACGATCAGATCGTACCGATTGTTGCGGCGGGACTATTGTCGGCAAAGATCCTGAAAAACTCCACGCTGAAGGTGTATCCAGGTTTCCCGCACGGGATGCCCGCAACCAACGCGGACCAGATCAACGCGGACTTGCTTGCTTTCTTCAAAGGTGCTGCCACTGCCGGTTCGTCCAAGTGAAGAAGTTATTCCACCGGGGTCCACTCGGCGAGCGGTTCTCTGCACAGCTTCATCTTGGGAACAGAGATCTCTCGCAAGGTCGCGTGGACCCCGGCGTGGAAGCGATGAGCACAGGTCTCTCGGTATTTACGTTGTTTCACGTGGCCTTGAGCTTGGTTGGAATTCTTGCAGGGTTCGTCGTCGTGTATGGTTTGCTCACCGCAAAGCTGTTCAATCGCTGGACCGCGGTCTTCTTATGGACCACTGTCCTCACAAGCGTCACAGGGTTCTTTTTCCCCTTTCATAAGCTCTTGCCCTCACACATTCTCGGCATCATTTCACTGGTCCTGTTGCCCATTGCGATTTACGCACGATACAGCAAGAAGCTGGCAGGCGCATGGAATCCCGTCTATTCGATTACGGCGTGCTCGCCTCGTATCTCAACGTTTTCGTCTTCGTTGTTCAGCTCTTTGAAAAAGTACCGCCTCTGCATGCGCTGGCGTCCTCGCAATCGGAGCCACCCTTCAAAATGACTCAACTTACCGTTATGGTGTTTTTCCTTCTGATCACAATTTTGTCGGCCGTCCGATTTCGCCACGCGCAATTACGCACGGTTTGAAGCAACTTACCTAGGTCGTTGCCCCACCGGTTCCGCATTTCTGGCGGGCAGGTGTTTGCAAAGGGGTGGGACTTATTTTCCAGAACCGAGGAGGATGCGATGTTTCATCCTGGAACGACGGCTAAGAATATTGTTCTCGTTCACGGCGCGTTCGCTGACGGCTCAAGCTGGTCAAAAGTCATTCCGCTCTTGCAGGGGATGGGCTACAACGCGGTTGCCGTGCAGAATCCAATGACGTCACTCGCGGACGAAGTGGCGTTCACGAAAAGAATTATCGCTCTGCAAGACGGCCCCGTGATTCTGGTAGGCCACTCCTGGGGCGGTGCCGTGATTACACAAGCTGGCGATGATTCTAAGATTGCCGGTCTTGTGTATGTGGCAGCTTATGCTCCGCAGGAAGGCCAGTCTGCAAACGACGCTAGCAGTCCATTCGGTTGGACGGAAGGACAAAAGCAAATCCGTCTCGACAGCCAGAAGTTCGCCACACTAACTTCGGAAGGCATGCTGTAAGACGTTACAGAAGGACTGCCAATGCCAGAGCCACAACTTGCGCTCGCGGTGCAGGGCCAGAGTTATGGGCCTATGTCTGACGAAAAGCTGACGGTGGCGGCATGGAAGGCCAAGCCTTGCTGGGCAATCATCTCGGCGAAGGACCGGATGCTTCCGCCGGCAATGGAAGAATCAGCGGCAAAAAGAATGGGCGCTGTTTCCATGACTCTTCCCACCTGCCACATGGTGATACTGGAAGAACCTGCAAGGTTGCCGCAGTTATCGATAAGGCGGCAAGAAATGCGCTCGCGAACAGAAAAGCTGCGAGCGCGACTTGACTTTGCTATATCTCGACCGGAGGCGTCCCTACTGGAAATGCATTCGCGGGGGGCGGCGCGTTATACTTAGGCCCCAACAAATCCGCATAGGATCGAAATAAGGGGCCTATGGACCGGTCGAGCCTGCAATCACGGACTGCGTGGTCGTACATCCTTCGCTACGGTCTCGCAGTTGCCTCCTCGAGTATTGCGCTGGGTTTGGCGCTGCTCGCGCAACATTACAATTTCCGAAATACGGAAGTGCCGCTCTTCCTTTTCACCGTTGCGCTTACTGCCTGGTATGGTGGATCGTGGCCTGCGGCTCTTGCGCTTGTACTTTCTATCGCGTTCTTTGATTACTTTTTCACCGAACCACGCTACACCTTATATGTCACAGCCGCCGATCTCCCGTACCTGCTCGTCTTTACAGCCTTCGCGTCACTGGTTGCGTGGTTCAGCGCGGTCCGACGCCGGATCGAGCGGGAGCTTCGCCAGGCCCGCGACCACCTGCAAATCGAAGTATCCGAGCGCACGCAGCAAGCCGACCTGCTCAATCTGACACACGACACGATCTTTGTCCGCGATATGAGCGATGTGATCACGTACTGGAATCGGGGTGCGCAGGAATTGTACGGATGGCCAGCCGAGGACGCTCTAGGCAAGAACTCTCTGCAGTTGCTGCAAACCGTTTTCCCGGCGCCAGTCGATGACATTCGCGCGCAGTTGCTGCGAACCGGCCGTTGGGAAGGCGAACTAAGAAAGACCAGGGCAGACGGAACCCAGGTTGTTGTCGCTAGTCGTTGGTCTTTACGGCGCGACGATCAAGGGCGCGCTGTGGCAATTCTAGAAACGAATAATGACATCACGGAGCGAAAGCGACGGGAGCAGGAGATTCAAGGCCTCAACGTTGAACTCGCCAAGCGCTCTGCCGAGCTAGAAGCCATCAACAAGGAGTTGGAATCGTTCGCGTATTCCATATCCCACGATCTGCGCGCCCCCCTGCGCCACATGAGTGGTTTCACCGAGCTGTTACAAAAAAAGGCTGCCGCTGTCTTGGATGAGAAAAGCAACCGGTACATCGTCATGATCCTGGACTCGGCTAAACGTATGGGCGATCTGATCGACGATCTCCTGGCCTTTTCCAGGATCGGGCGGACGGAAACGCAGAAGACATCGGTCAGTCTGGCGCAGCTCGCGAGGGAAGCGGTAACCGAGGTTCGACAAGACGCTGAGGGGCGCAACATCGCCTGGAAGATCGGGGCGCGGCCGATGAAGCGATTGGACGCCCCATCAATGACCTGATCGCGCCAGACGAACTCCGCAGCGAAGCGGAAGAGTACACAAGCCGGATAATCCAAGGAAAGACGATCCACGCGGAGACCATTCGCCAACGAAAAGACGGCGCGCGAATCCATGTTTCACTGCTGGCCGTTCCAATTTCCGTGCCCGGGGGGCAAATCGCGGGATATGCCATCTATCGTGATCTGACGGAGCACAAGATGGTTGAAGGCGAGCTGGCGAAGCAGAGAGCTCACCTCCAGCAGCTTTTTGAAACGATTCCGGAAGCGATCGCGCTGGTGGATTTGAAGGACGTGGTCGTTCGTGTGAATCCGGAATTCACGAAGATTTTCGGATATTCGCAGGATGAGGCGGGCGGGCGCCCGCTCAACGACTTGATTGCTCCCGGTGACCTGCGCGCCGAAGCGGATGAGTTCACAAAGCAGGTTGCCGGACGTGGTGAGACATTGAATGTCGAGACCATCCGCGGACGAAAAGACGGTTCGCATTTGCCAGTCTCGCTTGTCTCTGTGCCCATCTCGGCTGGCGCCGGCCAGATCGGCGAATACGCGATCTATCGCGACATTACTGAGCGCAAGCGCGCCGAGGAGGCTCTGCGGCGAAGCGAAACTTATTTAGCCGAGGCACAGAAACTCAGCCGTACTGGCAGTTTCGGCTGGGACGTGTCCAGTGGAGAAATTTATTGGTCTGAGGAAACCTTTCGGATATTTGGGTGCGAGCCCGCAACAAAGGCCACGATCGAACTTGTGATGCGACTGACTCACCCGGAAGACAGATCATTCGTGCAGCAACTGGTCGCACGCGTTTCGCGAGAGAAGACTTCCTTTGACTTCGAGCATCGTTTGCTCCTTCCGGGTGACGCCGTCAAATACGTAAGGGTCATTGGACGTCCCTCGGAGAACGACAGCGGCAGCTTTGAATTTATTGGAGCGGTTACGGATATCACTGAGCGCAAGCGGAGCGAGTTGTTACTCAAGGAAACCGAGCAGCGCTTTCGAGCCATCTTCGATAAAGCGGGCACAGGCATCGCTCTCGTTGACTTGGCTTCAGCAGCGCCGATCGAAAACAACGTTGCTTTGCAAAAGATGCTAGGTTGTACCGCGGACGAACTCAGCCGCCTGGAAACCTACGAAGAACTGACGTCTGAGGAGGATCGAGAAAGCGACGCCACTCTGTTCCGTGAAGTCTGTGATGGCACCCGGGAAACGCTTCGCCAGGAAAAACATCTCGTCCTCAAAGATGGTCGATCCGTGTGGGCAAACGTTGTTTTTACACTCTTACGAGACGTCGAAGGACGCCCCAAGCGCGTGATTGCCATCCACGAGGACATCACCGAGCTAAAGAGAGCTGAAAATGACCTGCGGAGCGCGGTGGACCAAATCAAGAAATTGCGGGACCAGCTGTACCAGGAGAACATCGCGTTGCGGGAGGAGATCGACCGATCTTCGATGTTTGAAGAGATCGTCGGTGAGTCGCCCGCCCTGCAAGTGGTCCTTGCCCACGTAATGAAGGTCGCGCCAACCGAGTCTACGGTGTTGATCACTGGCGAAACGGGGACGGGCAAGGAACTGGTCGCTCGCGCAATTCACAAACGCTCGCAACGCTCTACCCAAGCCTTCATCAGCGTGAACTGCGCCGCGATCCCGCCTTCGCTGATCGCTTCGGAATTGTTCGGTCACGAGAAGGGGGCGTTCACCGGAGCCGTGCAACGACGCCTGGGCCGCTTCGAGCTGGCCGAAGGGGCACCATTTTCCTCGACGAAATTGGCGAGCTTCCGATGGAAACTCAAATCGCCTTGCTGCGTGTGCTGCAGGAGCGCGAATTTGAGCGGGTCGGCGGCTCTAAGGCCATCCGGGCCAACGTGCGCGTCATTGCCGCCACTAATCGCGATTTGCAGAGAGCAATTGACGCCGCAACCTTTCGCAGCGACCTGTTTTACAGGCTTAACGTCTTTCCTATCGACATGCCGCCGCTCAGAGAAAGAAAAGAAGACATTCCGCTCCTGGTCGAGTATTTCATCGAGCGCTACGCCATTAAGGCTGGGAAAAAAATACGAGGCATTAAGCGGGCGACGCTCGACCGGCTTAAAGCGTATTCCTGGCCCGGCAACATTCGCGAACTGCAGAACGTCATGGAACGATCTGTCATTGTCTGCGAGACAGAAAACTTCACCGTGGATGAGCGCTGGCTCTCGGAGGCACCCGAGGGAACAGACAATACAAGCGCAGGGCGGCTGGGAAAGCTGCCGGCTGTTCAGGAGAAGCAGGCCATCGAGGCGGCGTTGTCGCAGGCTCGGGGCCGGGTGTCCGGACCGTTGGGTGCCGCGGTTAAACTAGGAATCCCCGCCTCAACGCTCGAATCGAAGATTCGCACCTTCAAGATCAACAAGCACAGCTTCAAGACGGTATAGTAATCCCTCGATAAGAATAACGACAATCGCGAATTCGCGAAAATCGAGAATTTTCTGGAATGCTAACTAATTTAAAATCAGCGATTTAGATTGGGCCTTGTGTTGCACATCACACGAGTATGCTGAGGATCCGGAGGTCCGAAGAGGGCGGGACCGCAACGTTTGCTCTGAGTGGACGAATCGAGGAGGAAAACGTTACCGAGATCAAGACTCTTCTCGAGGGGGAAAGACAGGTTTCAGGCACGACTCTCGATTTGGAAGAGGTAAGGCTCGTCGACCGGGCAGCAGTTGGATTTTTGGCAAGCTGCGAAGCTCGCGGGGTCAAGCTGTTGAATTGTCCGTCTTATGTCCGCGAATGGATCTCGAAAAGGGAGGACGCAAAGTCATGAATGAATATTCTCACAGACCTTTGAATCCTACCGCGCCAAGCCTACTCTGGAGCCGTGGCCCAGTCCCTCACGCTTGCGAGCACATTCAGACTGCGTACTATGGTCCCAGTGTGGAGTGGGCGAAGAGGGAACAAAGTGTTCGCCTGGAAGAGCGGCGCAAAGAGCGCGCTCAAATAGCCCGTGAGTTACATGACACGCTGTTTCAGGGCTTTCTCGGTGCTTCCCTGCTGCTACACACGACAGTGCAAGAGATGCCCGCGGACTCTCCGAGCAAAACTTCGCTCAGCCACGCGCTCCAATTGATGTATCGCGTTATTGATGAAGGCCGGGCCGCTCTGGAAGGCCTATGGCGAGTCGATCGCTCAGCGGCCGACAGCACCTCATAAATCACGGTCTCCTGAATTCTGGAAACGTGTTCCCACGCTCGTTCGCTCGCGCAAAGCTGTAATGCCATCGGTGACGCTGAAGCCTTAAGCGAGGTCGATGTGCGCAGGTTCTCCTCCCTCCGAACGTGGTACATCCACACCCCTCTCTCGATCTATTAATAAACTATTCCATTACGTGATGCCCCAGCTCCGTTGAATCCGGCAAACTCCCTGAGTCGAGGCCATCTTGGGCTCGCGAGTGATTTCGGCAACACAGAGCAGGGGGTGGGGTTTTGATCAGCACGTTACGCGAATCAGAGAATGCCAACGGTGAATCCGGGCGCGATTCCAAAACGATATTTAAAGAGCCGCTTTTTTATAGCGCAAATAAAGCGATCAAAAGCTCGCTCGAGCACCGTCACAAGTTCCACGACGAAAGCACTTCTCGTACCATCCGCATCAACGGAAACGCCGAAAGCGAAGAGGGCTCGGTTAAGGAACAACTCGGCCGCCAACCGTGGAGCGAACTTCAGCTTGCGAGAGAGTTGCAAGCCGAGATGCTGCCGGCTCATCCCCCGTCCGAGGCTGGCTGGGATCTGGCAGCAAGGTGCTCCGCAGCCCAAACGGTCGGCGGTGATTTCTATGATTTCTTCCGCTACCCCGCGAAGGCCATTACCGCCCAGGCGCTGGGCGATGCCAGCGGGAAAGGAGCCTCGGCGGCGATCTACGCAGCTCTGGTAGCAGGTATCCTTCGCTCCCTTGCGCCTCTCGAACTCCGGCCTGCCGAAATGCTGTGGACCTTGAATCGGACGTTGCTGAAGCGTCCGATTCGAGGGAGGTATGTATGCATGATCTACGCCACTTGGGATGAACGAGATCGCGTTTTTCGCATAGCAAATGCGGGTTTGCCGTATCCTATCTGCGTGCAGTACGGAAAACTTTTTTCACTGAAGGCCAGTGGGCTTCCGCTCGGGCTGTTTGAATCTGCGGAATACGAGGAGCATACAGTTGAATGCGGCTCCGGCGATCTGGTGGTTTTCTATACGGATGGTGTCACCGAGGCGGTCGACCGCCACAATGAGGACTTCGGACCCAACAAACTCGAAAAGGTAATTGCCACGAATGCTCTAGAAACCGCCGACCGTGTGGTGAATTCTATTTTCTTAGCGGTTGCTTCTCACTGTGGGGAATTGCATGCCTTCGACGATCAAACCGTGATTGCAGTCCGAACATGAACCGGGAAGAGAGGCTCTGGAAACGGACCGTTGTCTGGGAGGGTCAACTTGCTTCGCCAGATGTAATTTGGGAGGTTCTCGAGGAAAATTAGACGGGAGAAAACGATGAAACAACCAATCTCGGGAATTCACCACGTTACCGCCATCGCATCGGACCCGCAGCGGAATCTGGACTTTTATACGCAGGTTCTCGGCCTGCGGCTTGTCAAACGCACCGTCAACTTTGACGATCCGGGAACGTATCATTTCTATTTTGCCGATGAAGTCGGATCGCCAGGCACAATTCTGACATTTTTCCCTTGGCCTGGGGCTGCCCGCGGCCGTATAGGAGTCGGGCAGGCTACGGTTACTTCTTTTGCTGTCCCCGAACGGTCGCTGAGATATTGGGAGGAGCGACTCGTCGAAGCAGGCGTGCCCGTAGAGAAGTCGGGAAAGCGTCTGGGAGAGGAGCTGCTCACCATTGCCGATCCCGATGGCCTGAAGGTCGAGCTGATCGCCAGTCCGTGGGCAAAGCCGAGCCATGCATGGGCCGGTTCTTTCGCTCCCCCGGAGCACGCAGTCTACGGTTTCCACTCCGTTACGCTTTCCGAGCAGGGATACGAGCGCACCGCAGGAACTCTCGTCACCATGGGCTTTCGCAAAGTCAGCGAGGAGGGAAACCGTTTTCGTTTCGAGGTCGGGGATGGTGGGGCAGGGGCGCGAGTGGATGTTTTGTGCGCCTCGGAAGCGCCCCAGGGCAGAACCGGAGCCGGTACGGTTCATCACGTCGCCTGGCGCGTCGCCGATGACGCGTCACAAAAATCCTGGCGGACCCATCTAGCAGAGAACGAATTTGATGTCACGCCGGTTATGGACCGCTGCTACTTTCACTCCATTTATTTCCGCGAGCCTGGCGGAGTTTTGTTTGAGTTGGCCACGGATCCTCCAGGATTTGCAATCGACGAATCTGTAGAAACACTTGGCGAAGGCCTGAAGCTCCCGGTCTGGCTGGAGCGCTACCGCAACGAGATTGAAAAAGCTCTGCCTAGCATTGAATTGCACAAGCCTCGAAAGGCCGATTCTCTTGGAAAGTCCGCATCGTAACCAGCCCGCAGTTCTTCGGGGCGCGGCGATCGGATCGGCGAACGGAGCGATCGTTCTGCTGCACGGCCGCGGGGCGTCTGCCGAAGATATTTTGGGCCTGGTGAATAAATTTCAGATGCCCGGGATTGCTTACCTCGCTCCCGACGCTGCAGGACACACCTGGTATCCTTATTCGTTTCTTGCGCCGATCGAACGCAACGAACCCTGGCTTAGCTCCGCGCTGGATTTGGTTGCTGCCATTCTGGAGAAGCTGAAGAATTCTGAAATGCCGAGCGAGAAAGTGGCGCTGATGGGATTTTCGCAAGGCGCTTGCTTGGCCACGGAATTCGTCGCAAGAAATCCCAAACGCTATGCCGGGCTTGTTGCGTTCACAGGCGGCCTGATCGGCCCTGAAGGAACGGCCTTCCATTATTCCGGCAATCTCGAAGGCACGCCTTGTTTTCTCGGTTCCGGCGATCCTGATCCGCACGTTCCCTGGGAGCGGGTCAAGGAATCCGCATCGGCCTTGAGCGCCCTGGGCGGGAAAGTGACATTGAAGCGTTATCCGGGGATGCCGCACACAATCAGCGAAGATGAAATATCGGAAGCCAAGAGGCTGTTGTCCGGCGCCTTTTAGTCTCACCAGTTTAGCCAGTCAAGATCTCCTGTTGGTTGCTGGCCGAGTACGTGGCCTTTAGAATCAAGAAGAAATGACCAAGGCTGCGATCGGTATCGACTTTGGCACAACGAACAGTTCGATTGCTCGCGTGAATGACAAGGGCGAGGTTGATCTCGCTCACTTTCCCCACATGGGCGAAGTGACCGCGTCCTACCGGTCGCTTCTGTATCTCGAGCAGATGAAAGAGCGCGGCGTCAATACGCTCAAATCGTGGAGCGGACCGGAAGGTATCGAACACTACCTATCCGCAGACCACAAAGGCCGGTTGATTCAATCGCTGAAATCTTTTCTGACCAATCGCAACCTCCAGAGCACCGATGTTTTCGGCCGGAAATATACGCTCGAGGAACTGATCGCGCGAATCCTGAGAGACCTGCGTGAAAAGGCCTCCGATCAGTTCGGTATTCCCATCACGAAAGCTGTAGTGGGCAGACCCGTAAGATTTGTCGGGGCCGAAAACGAGGAGCAGGATCGCTATGCGGAATCGCGTCTGCGAAGCGCATTCAAGAATGCCGGATATGAGTCTGTGCACTTCGAATTTGAGCCGATAGCAGCGGCCCACTATTATGAGTCGCAACTTGATCATGATGAATTGATTCTGATTGGAGACTTCGGAGGGGGCACCAGCGACTTTTCCTTGATCAGGGTTGGTCCGGGGATTCGTCGCCAAGGCAGAAGTGCGGCCGACCTGCTTGGCAATGCGGGCGTCGGTGTGGCAGGCGATTCGTTTGATGCGAAGTTAGTTCGGCATCTTATGTCACCCGCGCTGGGCGCCGGCACGGACGTGCGTTCGATGAAGAGACTTCTTCCGGTGCCCGCCTGGATCTACGGCAAGCTGGAGCACTGGCATCATCTCTCTTTTTTGAGGGCCAAGGACGTCATGGACTTGCTCACTCGCATCAAGACCGATGCGGTTGAGCCTCACAAAATCGCTGCTTTAATCCATCTCATAAAAGAAGACCTTGGATATCAATTGCACCAATCCATTCAGGCAGTAAAGTACGATTTATCGAACAACCTGGCGACGACGTTTCGTTTCTCGGATGGAATCGTCGATCTGACGGCCAAGGTAAAGCGCTCCTCGTTTGAAACCTGGATCTCCGAGGAGCTGAAGCAGATTGAGACGTGTTTGGACTCCTTGCTTAAGACAAGCGGGGTTCACCCGAAAGACGTAGATGCGGTGTTCCTGACCGGCGGATCGTCGTTCGTACCCGCAGTGCGAAAAATCTTTGCGACACGCTTCGGCGAGCAACGGATCAGAACTGGAAATCAGTTTACCTCCGTAGCGTGGGGACTCGCTCTCACAACATAACGGAGCTGGCTATATTAAAAAAAAGGCGTTGGTGAACCGGGGTGGGACTCGAATCTTTAACCCATTGATTAAGAGTTCGGACGAAATGAAACAGATGGAGACGACCGCCAAGAAACCTGGCGTTGTGGGTGTTAGCAACCAATGGTTGGAACGCCACAATCAAATTATCAAACTCAAGGTCCAAGTTCACGATTTGGAACTTCAAATTGCTTATCCAAGACGTAATCGTGGAAAAGACGCCCACCCGCGTCACCCGCAAGATGCTCGTGGGCGCGATGAACGGTTTCTTATCCCCGCTGACCAGTTTCACAAAATTGGGATCCGGTAAATATTTCTCCTAATGTTCGTTATTGTGTACGAGTAATCCTCCGGCCCAAGCACCGAATCCACCCCTGTTGGCAGTACGATCCCTCTACGCGACTTTTTTAAATCCTCAGGACCTCCCAGTCCTTCCGGCGGCAAATCCGGCAACCCTCGTTCGCCAGTCACAGGCAACAAGTACGTTTGTAAGTGTGAGACCGTCGAAAGGAATTCCACTGCCAGATACTTCCCATCCAGGCTCCACCAGGCATAACACGCCACCCGGCAAACTATCACCGATCTTCCCCCGCCATTCCGATACGCCAGCTTTCGATGGGGATGATCCTTGTCCGTGTCGTCCTTCTGGTTGACCATGATCCATCTCCCATCCGGCGACACCGAGTTGAGATCCAGAATCACTTCCTCCAGCAACTTCTTCCTCCCCGATCCATCCTGCTGTCGTGTGTAAATGTAATTCTTTCCGCCGTCGCTCGCCCGGTAGATCAGATTCCCATTCGGCAGAAACATCGGTGAGTCCTCGTTCTCCGGTGATGCTAGTTGCTCAGGCGAAGTCCGGTGGTCAGTCGATGCAATCCACAAATGGGAAATTCCTTTATCGTCCTTCTTCGCAAAGGCCACGAGCTTTCCATCCTCTGCTACTACATATCCTCCGCCAATCCCATATCCCGGTACGACCCGTTCGCTCTTCCCGCTCGTCAGCTCTGTGCTCCACAATTCAGCTAAGTCGGTCTGTCCCGCTTTCTTCAAGTAAAATAACTTAGTGCCATCCTTTGAAAGTCTCGTAGAAAACGCGTCTCCTTCGGACGACATCTGGTGCTCTCCCTTTCCATCATGAATCCAGATCGTCCAATCTTGTGTCCCCAGAGATGTTAGAAACGACCTCCCATCCCGCTCCATCGCGATCCCTTCCTCTTCTGTCGGCCCGGATGTCACCTGCTCTGGCTCTCCCTTCGGGAATCCCTGTCTCCAGATGTGGAACCGTCCTCCCTGGTTCGTGCTCAGGTACACCCACTTCCCATCCGGCGACCAAGCTCCTGTCCTACACGTCGCGCCTGCAGGCCCAACCAGCTGCTCCCAGCCGCTGCCATCGAATGGCACTACACGGCACTGCACGATTTCCCCCTTCTCGTCCATTTGCGCCACCAACACCCACTTCCCGTCCGGCGACAGATAAGAATGGTGTGCCATGCTCCGCTCTCCGACGGGCAGATACACGTCCCGGCTCTGTCCTCGCCCCTCATCCGTCGTCACCACTCCCATATGCAACCCGCTCTTGATCTCCGAAAACAAAAGCCGCTTCCCATCCTCAATCCACGTCAGCGACGAGGCGTTCCGCAACATTAGGCGCGGCTCTCCGCCCATCACTGGTACCTCCCACGTGTCCCACGGATCCACCGTCCCATACGCGATCCGCGTCCCGTCTGGCGAAAAGGTCGGACTCAACTTCAACAGCTTGTCGTGTGTCAGCTGGATCGGCTCCCCCGATGGCAGCATCTTCACGTACACGTCCCCCGGTCCAAAAAACGCGTCTTTTCCTCGGATAAACGTCAAGAATCGTCCGTCCCGCGACAATTCTGGGTACACCGCCGCATCAGTAAAGAACGTCAGCTCCTCCCATTTCTTATCACCCTTTGTCGCAGTTCGCATGGCTCGCACGTATAAATAGGTGCCGAGAGCCGTCGTGAACAACACAACTCCGAAGAAAGCGAGCGCAAGCATTCGTTTATGTTTTCTTGCTTCACCGAACAGAATCGCGGCACTTGATGACGGGCCGGACACCGAAGGCACCGCTGGTGTTGAAGAACTGGCAGCACTCGCTGCGCCTGAACGGTTGGAATCTGTGTCACGCTTCAACCGCTTCAGTTCTGAACGCATTTCCGAGGCGCTCTGATAACGGAAGTCGCGGTCCTTCTCCAAGGCACGGTTGACAATGTCTTCGAGTTTCGGAGGAATTTCGTTATTGGTACGTGCTAGCGGCACTGGAGTCTTGTTAAGAATTGAATTGAAGATTGCTGCCGACGTCGCGCCCTTAAACGGGAGCGTTCCTGTCGCCATTTCGTAAAGAACAACACCAAACGAAAACAAGTCGGTACGAGCATCTAAATTTTTGCCGAGCGCTTGTTCCGGCGACATGTACGCGATGGTCCCTAGCGTGCTTCCGGGACTCGTAAGATGCTCCGGGTCAACTGCCTGGGCGGACAAGGTCTCCGCTTTATCTATCGCGCTCATTGTTGAACTGACCTTGGCCAATCCAAAATCCAAAATCTTGGAGTGCCCACGACCTGTGATAAAAATGTTCGCTGGCTTAATGTCGCGGTGGACGATACCCTTCGAGTGAGCAGCGTCCAGAGCGTCGGCAACCTCGATAGCCACGCTTAGCAGGTGCTCAAGTTCCATGGGCCGACCCGCGATGGTGTGTTTTAAACTCTTGCCATCCAGATATTCCATTGTGATGAACCGTCTGCCATCCTGTTCGCTAATCTCGTGAATGGTACAAATGTTCGGATGGTTCAGAGCGGAAGCGGCACGAGCCTCGCGGCGGAAGCGTTCAAGGGATTGCGGGTTTTTCGCAAGGTCATCGGGAAGGAATTTCAGGGCAACGAAACGACCAAGTTCCGTGTCCTCAGCCTTGTAGACCACACCCATACCGCCGCCCCCGAGCTTTTCGAGGATGCGGTAGTGAGAGACGGTCAACCCGATGAGCGCGTCGGACATAGTGCGGCCATCTTAGCACCGGCCACCCCTTCGGGTTGTGTCTGAGACAAGTCAACGAAGGGCAATGCTGCACGGTTGCGTCCCCGACACTATTGTGCGAACGGAAGCTGGCCGAACTGGATTCGGATAAGCCGAGTCTGGCAAAGGTTTATGCTGCAAAAACGGCAATCGACAAAGCAGAGTTCATTTTGGACAGGATTGACGAGAAGTGGCCTGAGCGGTGAGGCACTTGTAGGAAGCTAGAGTGGAGAAGGACGCAGCACTAGACTCGTACCGGAAAATCTTCAAATTTCAAAAATCTGACCGGCGTTAAGGGATGGTTACATTAACAGCAAGCCCAAAGTGTCAACCTTAAGCTTCGCCCCGCTTTGGCTATGGGTATTTCGCTGGAGAGCAGTCTTGCTGAAGGAGACTGCACCTTACCTTTCTCGAGTCTTCTCTGGCTAGGGCACAAACACGCTCTCCCAACTTGCAGGCCATGCTGACGTAGAATGCTTGTTCGGATTCAATCCTAGCCTTTCTCTGAACGACTGCACAGCCGATGAGAAGCACAACCAGTCCTGTCGTTGCCCAGAAAACTTGCGCCCGGGCCCTCTTTCCGTACCTTTTTTCCAGATAGTGATACTGAGCGGCCCCCAATGATGTCGCGCACGTCCTAACTCCACGGTGGCTCCGCAATTACCGCGAGTATAGCCCTTCGGGGTTCGTTTCTTCGATGTTCCATTGCCCTTGCCTCTCTCATTTCTTCCATGGTAACTATTACTCCTTATCAGTACCGTACTTGTGGAGGCTGCTTTGTCAAACACCCTGGATCAAGTGCCCTTTGGAGGCGCCGAGTTTGCGGAGAACCCCGAACCCCGCTGCCCTTGTATCTTGCTCTTAGATACCTCTGGCTCGATGAAGGGTGAGCCGATAGCCCAGCTCAACGAGGGACTGATCACGTTCAAGGATGAGCTTTCAGCCGACGCCCTCGCGCAGAAACGCGTCGAGGTAGCGCTCATCACCTTCGGCCCTGTTCAGATCCACTCAGACTTTCAGACCGCCGACCTTTTTGAGCCTCCACACCTTGAGACGACGGGCGACACTCCCATGGGCGCCGCCATACTTCAAGCCTTGGCTATCTTGGATCAGCGCAAGCAAGCCTATAAATCCAATGGAATCTCGTATTATCGTCCCTGGATTTTCCTCGTTACCGATGGCGCCCCCACCGACGCCTGGAAGGAAGCCGCTAAGAAAGTTCACGCTGGCGAAGAGGCTAAGTCACTCTCATTCTTCTCGGTCGGAGTCGAAGGCGCCAATTTTGAAACGCTCGAACAAATCGCGGTTCGTAAACCGTTAAAACTGAAAGAACTCCGTTTCAGGGATCTCTTCATCTGGCTTTCCAACTCACTGAGCGCGGTCTCGCGTTCCAACCTAGACGAACAAGTCCCTCTGCAGAATCCGACCACCCCGGAAGGATGGGCTTCCGTATGACCAGGGGAGGCTGGCGCTATGTTGCCGCCTCCGTAATCGGAAGTTCCCACGAAAAAGCGGGCGGTACGTGCCAGGACGCAAATGGTTGCCAGGTCTATGCGCTGCCTGGTGGGGAAAAAGTCCTGGCTGCGGCAGTGGCGGACGGAGCCGGCAGCGCGGCTTGGGGGGGTGAAGGTGCGGCAAGAAGTTGCGGTGCATTGCTCGAGTTGATGGAGGAACACCTGGATTCGGGTAGGACCGTCGGACAAGTCACCAAAGACACGGTCGCGTCTTGGATTACCACCATTCAGAATCTTCTGGATGCAGAGGCCAAGGCGGCCTCCCGCGAACGCCGGGATTTCGCTTGCACAATCCTGGCTCTCCTCGTCGGTGAGTCTTGTGCCGCCTGCCTCCAAGTCGGAGATGGAGTCATGGTCCTTGCGGATTCTGAGGAGCACGCTTACGGGCATGTCTTCTGGCCGGACAGGGGAGAATACGCCAACACTACTCATTTCGTCACAGAGGACGATGCCATCGAGCATCTCCAGTTTGAATCCATCAATCGGCGGGTAGTGGAAGTGGCGCTTCTTACCGACGGGTTGCAGACCATCGCGCTCAACTATCAGCAACGAACCGCCCACGAGCCATTCTTCAAAGGATTGTTCGCCCCGTTGCGAACCGCGGAAGAAGGCTGCTCTCGCGAACTTTCAGAGTCTCTTGCGGCCTTCCTCACTTCGCCGCGCGTGAATGAAAAAACGGACGACGACAAGACGCTCGTGCTTGCCAGTCGCGCCGATTTCGGTTTGCCCATACCGGCGCTTTAAGCAATGCCCCCGTCCCCACTCTTTGACAACCAGGGAAGGCGCGTAAGCCTTGGCGCGGAACTCGGCCGTGGGGGCGAAGCAACTGTCTATTTCGTCGAGGGCCAACCCGAACTCGTGGCAAAAATCTATCACCAGCCACCCGGCGCGGAAAAAACAGAGAAGCTCTCGCAAATGGTTAAACTCCAAAGCGAGCGCTTGCTCGCCCTCTCGGCGTGGCCGGTCGGAACCTTATTCACGGCTGGCAAGAAATCCATGGCTGGCTTTCTCATGAAAAACGTCGCCCGCTTCAAGGACATCCATCTTCTTTACAATCCGAAAAGCCGCACGCGCGAATTCTCTCCGAAAGCCAATTGGCGATTCTTGATTCACGCCGCTTCCAACGTCGCCAGAGCTTTCGCCGTAATTCACGAGCATGGCCACGTGATTGGTGACGTAAACCAGAGTAACGTTCGCGTTTCCCCGGAGACGGCCATCGTCAGTCTTGTCGACTGCGATAGTTTTCAAATCTCTGCAAACGGAAAGGTTTATCCTTGCGAAGTCGGTGTACCTTTGTACACTCCCCCGGAATTGCAGGATACCGAATTCCGGGAAGTCGTCCGAACACCAAATCAAGATAACTTTGGACTCGCTGTCCTCATCTTTCACCTTCTCTTCATGGGCCGTCACCCATTCGCTGGCAAGTTCCTCGGCCGAGGCGAAATGCCCATCGAGAAAGCAATCGCCGAGCAACGCTTCGCCTTCGCCAGAGATGCACAGCGCACCCAAATGCTGCCCCCTCCTGCCTGCATCACGCTCGCCCAATTGCCTGAAGAAATCGGCGACCTATTCACCAGTGCCTTCGGCCCAGATGGTGCTGTCGGTGGCAGGCCTGTCGGCAGGCAATGGATTGCCGAATTGGATGCGCTGGCCAACCGGCTGATCATCTGCTCCAACAACAAGGCACACCTGTATTTCAACACTCTCTCTTCTTGTCCCTGGTGCGCGATTGAGTCCTCCGGAATTCTCTTATTCGTCGACTACACAATCGTAGATACGTCCACTGGGTTCAGCATCGAAGTGCTCTGGTCCCGGATACTCGCCGTGCCCAGTCCTGGCACGGGAAGTGTGCCCTCACTCCTCACCTATATGTCCGCCATCGAGCCGTCGAAGCGCGCCAAGGCCGCCGCGATCAAAAGGCGCCTCAAGATTGCCGCTATTGCCATTGCCGTATTTGTCGCTTTTGGATTCGTCGTGGCCTCCCCGAATGGGTTCGGGTACATGACCTTCTTCGGCTGGGGCGTTTTTATGTTGTGGAAATACCTCGACAGTGACCCCCCGACGGAGTTCGGTCGAGCCGCCAGAGCCGCCGAATCTCACCTCCGAAACCTCCAAGACGCCTGGCTGCGCGAGGCTTCCGTCAATGATTTCAACGCCAAGCTGGACGAACTGAGAACTCTCTCCGAGGAGTATAGAAAACTTCCCGAACGGCGTAAGCAAAAGGTTCGCGAGCTTGAACGGGCTTTGTATGAAACTCAGCTGCGCCACTACTTGCAGAAATTCGACATCGCCTCGGCGGATATTCCCCATATCAAAGATGGTCGAAAGGCCATGCTCTCTGCATACGGGATAGACGATGCTTCGGACGTCGCGCGCTCAGCCCTCGAAAACGTTCCGGGGTTTGGGCATTTCCTGATCATCCATCTCATCACCTGGCGGCAATCCTTGGAGGCCACGTTTAAGTTCAACCCTGGCCGGGGCATCGACCCCGCCGACATTCATCGCGTGGACCTCGACATTGCCAAGCGGCGAATCGAGATTGAAGCTCTTTTGACCAAAGGCCCATCCGAACTGAACGGCCTCCGCCGGCGGATTATCGCGGCCCGCGGGCGATTGCAGGATCAACTGGAGAAGGCATTGATGGATGTCGCGCAAGCCCAGGCCGACGAACGCGCCGCAGCCTAGTGCTAAAGTGTCCTCGTGAGTCAGAATATAGGTCCTTAAACGTGCGAGAGAAGGCCGTTGTCACCTCCCGCGACCTAGCGCTTGCGGAATTTAGTGTAGGTCTCAGTGAGAGTGGAACTTCGCGCAAATGGTGAAACCTTTGTGCTCGGGAAGTCTGCCCAAAAACCCGGAGTCGCCAGCGACTGTAAGTCATTGATTCAGCGATGTCGAAATTCTCAGATTTGCGTGGCCCAGAATCAGATGTTTGTGGGCCTCTGATAGAGCTGGACTTTCAGCAGTTCTCGCCTTGGTGACCCAAAAGGGCTCAAAGGGGGGTGGTGTCCGAGAAATGCCTCGGAACGGAAGTTCCAGTCGATTTGGCAAGTCAATGCGAATCAGGCTGATGGTCTCCCAGAGCTGCGACGAAATCAATTTGCTGTACTCGCAAGTTTGGGTATATTAAGGTGCTCATGCTGGAGATCAAAACGGAAATCCGTTTAGAAATATCCTGTTCAGGAATTTTTATGTTTACGACTAAACATTTCCCGGATTCGAGTACGGGTAAACCCCTTCGAAGAATAAAAGCAGAGATCTGCGCACTGATGGCTGTGACTTCGTTGCTACTCTCCACGACGCTCTTGTCGGGCTGCGGGGAGGAGAAGAAGGCAGAAGCGTCCGCGCCGGACGTGGAAGTGGTGCAGGTTGTGCAGAAGGATGTGCCGATCACGCGGGAGTGGGTAGCCACATTAACTGGAAAGGTCAACGCGCAGATTCGCGCGCAAGTGGCAGGCTATTTGATGAGCCAGACATATCAGAACGGGGCCTACGTGAAAAAGGGTACGCCGCTCTTTCAACTCGACCCACGAACATTCCAGGCCGCCGTAGATCAGGCGACGGGCGTTCTGCAGCAGGCCAATGGAGACCTGGCTCGCGCGGTGGCACAACAAGGCAAAACGCAGCAGGACGTGACGCGCTACACCCCGCTGGCGGCTCAAGGTGCGATCAGCAAACAAGAACTGGATGACGCGACGCAGAACAACCTGTCCGCTCTGGCACAGGTGGAAGCGGCGAAAGCGGCCATAGCTTCGGCACAAGCGTCGCTGGAAGGCGCGAAATTGAACCTTGGATTTGCGACGATCACGGCGCCAATCGATGGCATTGCCGGCATCGCCAACGCGCAAGTCGGCGATTTTATCAGCCCGCAGAGCGCGAACGCGCTCACCACGATTTCTGCCGTGAATCCGATCCTGGTGAATTTCACACCTAGCGAGCAGGACTATCTGAAGGCCATGCGTGAAATGCTTAAGGCGGGCGAGACGGAAACACAGGGCCTCGGCAGGTTGGTGTGGGAGCTGGAACTCACGGATGGCTCCAATTATAACCACACAGGCAAATTCTACGCCCTCGATCGGCAGGTGAATGCCGGCACCGGTGCCATACTCTTGCAAGTCGAGTTCCCCAATCCGGATAACTTACTGCGGCCCGGGGGATTCGGAAATATCCGGGTCGTAGCGAGAGTCGATAAAGGCGCGCTGCTGGTGCCGCAGCGAGCTGTCAGCGATGTACAGAGCAAATTCCTGGTGGCGGTCGTAGGGAGCGACAACAAGGTGGTCATCCGGCCCGTCGTCGTGGGCGAGAAAGCAGGTACCGAGTGGATTGTCTCTGAGGGCTTGAATCCGGGAGACCGTGTCGTTGCCGAAGGGATTCAAAAGGTGAAGGAAGGGCAGCAGGTTAACCCAAAGCCTTATCAGCCAAACTCCACGACCGAATCCAACAAGGGAACTGCGAACTAAGCGGGAGCCATGTACAAATTCTTCATCGAACGACCCATCGTGTCCATGGTGATCGCAGCCATCATGGTGATAGTCGGCGTTGTCGCGGTGCTCGGGCTCCCGACGGCGCAGTTCCCCAACATCGCCGATCCACAAATTCAAGTTCTGGCCACCTATGTGGGCGCCGATGCGCTGACCGTGGAGCAGTCCGTCGCCACTCCCATCGAGCAGCAAATGAGCGGCGTGGACAACATGGAATACATGTATTCGCTCAACGCCAACAACGGCCAGGTAACACTCACAGTAGACTTCAACGTCAAGACCGATGCGAGTACTGACCAGATTTTGACGCAGATGCGCCAAAATCAGGCTGCTTCGCAACTTCCGACCGCCGTCAACAATTATGGCGTCACAGTGCAGAAGTCCACCATGGCGCCGATGATGCTGTTTGACCTTTATTCTCCCAACGGGGCGTACGACTCGCGCTTTCTGGCCAATTACACCTACATCAATCTCAAGGATGGCTTAACGCAGGTGCCGGGAATCGCCAGCGTTTCTGTCTTTGGCGCGGGCCAGTACGCCATGCGCATCTGGGTGAAGCCCGACCAGTTGGCAAAGCTGCAAGTCACCGTGCCGGACATCATCAACGCCATTCAGGTTCAGAACAACGTGAACCCGGCGGGACAGGTAGGCGGTGAACCGGTCCCGCCGGGACAGGAATACACCTACGCCGTGCGTGCTCAGGGACGCCTGATCTCCGAGCAAGAGTTTGGCGAGATCGTGGTGCGAGCTCTACCCGACGGTTCGGTGCTGCGCCTGAAAGATGTTGCGCGCATCGAATTGGGCGCTCAGGTCTACAACATGCTGGGCCGCCTGGATGGCAAGCCCTCCGCCGTCATTGCCGTCTATCAAATGCCAGGTTCGAACGCGGTAGCCGCGGCCAAGGGCGCAATTGCTTACATGGAGGAACAGAAGAAAAGGTTTCCTCCGGGGCTGGATTATGTGACCGCCCTCGATACGACTCTGCCTGTGACCGAAGGAATTAAGGAGATTGAGCATACCCTACTGGAAGCGTTGCTACTCGTTATTCTGGTTGTATATATCTTTTTGCAGGGCTGGCGTGCGACGCTCATCCCGCTGTTGGCGGTGCCGGTCTCGTTGATTGGCACGTTCATGGTTTTCCCCCTGCTCGGGTTTTCCGTGAACACGCTGTCGCTGTTCGGCTTGGTATTGGCCATTGGCTTGGTCGTTGACGACGCCATCGTGGTTGTCGAGGCCGTGGAGCATCACATTGAACGTGGCCTTTCTCCGAAGGAAGCCTCTCTGAAAGCCATGGAGGAAGTTTCCGCGCCAGTCATCGGTATTGCCGTCATTCTCTCCGCTGTGTTCATCCCTACGGCCTTCGTTCCCGGAATCACTGGCCGCTTATATCAGCAATTCGCCGTGACCATCGCCGTTTCGGTCATTTTCTCGGCTTTCAACGCTCTGACGCTGAGCCCGGCGCTTTCGGCACTGCTTCTTCGGCCCAAAAAGGAATCTCGTGGCCTGCTGGGAAAATTCTTTGCCTGGTTCAATAGGATGTTCACTTCGGCGACAAATCACTACGTAACCTGGTGCCGCTTCTTCATTCACAAGCTGTCCTTTGCGGTGATCCTCCTTCTGGGTTTTACGGTACTGGCGGGATTCTCGGGAAGTAAGCTGCCGACCAGCTTCCTGCCCGACGAGGACCAGGGCTATGTTTTCGTTGTGCAGCAGTTGCCCGATGCTTCCTCTCTGCAAAGAACTTCTGCGGCCGCGGAAAAAGTGGAAGAAATTTTGACGAAGACGCCGGGCATCGCTCATGTCACTACCGTGATTGGCTATAGCATGTTGAGCGGCGTTCAGAATACTTACAGCACATTCTTCTGGGTAACGTTTAAACCCTGGCACGAACGGACCGCCAAAGAAGAGCAATACATGGATTTGCTGATTCACTTTAATGACGTTCTCGGAAAGCTTCCCGAAGGCGTCACGGTGGCTTTCCCGCCGCCCGCGATTCCCGGAGTCGGCGCATCCGGCGGTGTGACGTACATATTGGAAGACCGTGGGGGCCGCGATGTGGAATTTCTTGCGGCACAAACGAAGAAGTTTATGGAGGCGGCGAGCAAGCGGCCAGAGATAGCTCGTATTTTCACCACCAGCCTTCCGTCCGTTCCTCAGGTGTTCGCGAAGGTTGACCGCGACAAGGTGCTTACGCAAGGTGTGGAATTGAAGGACGTTTATGGAACGCTGCAAACGTTCATGGGCGGCGCGTTCATCAACTATTTCAACCGCTTCGGCCGCCAGTGGCAGGTGTATACGCAGGCCGAAGGGGCTTACCGCACGCGCGCGGAAAATCTCGGCCAGTTCTACGTCCGCAATTTGGATGGGAAAATGGTGCCGCTGTCGGCTGTCACCGCCATCCAGAATACCAACGGACCGGAATTCACTATGCGATTCAACCTCCATCGCGCCTCGCAGATCAACGCGACGGCCGCGCGAGGATTCAGTTCCAACCAAGCCATGCGCGCGCTTGAGGAGGTCTATGCCCAAACCATGCCCTCGGGAATGGGTTTTGACTACATGGGCATGTCATTCCAGGAGGAAAAGGCTTCACAGGGCGTATCGCCCTTCGCGATTTTCGGATTGTCGCTCTTGTTCGCGTTCCTGATACTCGCGGCGCTCTATGAGAGTTGGACGTTACCATTCAGCGTGCTGTTGAGTGTGCCGATCGCTGTGTTCGGCGCATTTGCGACTCTACTGATTCGCCGAATGATCGACCTGCTGGTTTTCAAGCAATACACCGGACTCGGTCTGGAGAACAACGTCTACGCTCAGATCGGCCTGGTGATGCTCATCGGCCTGGCCGCCAAGAATGCGATTCTGATCGTCGAGTTCGCGAAAGCCGGATACGACAAGGGCGAGTCACTCTCCGATGCGGCTCTCGAAGGCGCCCGGTTGCGCCTGCGCCCAATTTTGATGACCTCTTTTGCTTTCATTCTGGGTTGTGTGCCGCTCTGGCGCGCATCGGGTTCGGGCGCGGTGTCCCGACAGGTGATGGGTACCGCTGTAATCGGCGGGATGACTGCCGCGAGCGCTATCGCTATTTTCATCATTCCTGCGCTGTTCTACATGATTGAGCGGCTCGGCGGCGCAAGGGTCGAGCGTTTGAAGGCACCACAACCCGGCACGCCCGGATTGGCTCCCCCTGCTCCCGGACACGCGGACTAACCGGGAGTAGATGAAACGGAGAATCATTTGCGCCCGATGACCACGAAAAACTCCTATTCGCAGCCGAGGTTCGGCGACGCCCGCCACGAAATCCGCCACTCTGTGATCGCCGCGCTCCTCTCGGCGACGCTGATCCTTTCTGGCTGTGCCGTAGGTCCAAATTATGTTCGTGCGAAGGTCAATGTCCCCGCCGATTTTCGTGGCGCGGAAGGGGCGGCCCAGCAAGCCTCCTACGCGGATCTGCCTTGGTGGGAAGTCTTCAAAGACGAACAACTCAAAGCACTGATCAAAACCGCTCTCGCGAATAACTACGATCTGGCCATCGCGGTCTCTCGCGTTGAGCAAGCGCGCCAACTAGCAAACGTTGCCCGAGCCCAATATTTTCCAGCCGTTAACTATTCCGTTGGCGCCAGTGACGGCAAGAACGAGTTCCTGGGTTCTGTGATTCCGGCAGTGGGAACCACCAAAGGCGCCTTTCTCGCTGTGGGCAGCGCCGCCTGGGAGGCCGACATTTGGGGCCGCATTCGACGGCTGAATGAATCTGCCCGCGCGCAATATCTCTCCACGGAAGAGGCTCGCCGTGGCGTCATGCTTACGCTGACGAGCAATGTTGCACAGGCCTATTTCCAACTCCTCGGCTTGGAACTGCAACTTCAGATCGCCAAGGAAACCACCGCTTCATTTACCGACACTCTGAAACTTTTCACACAACGATACGAAGGTGGTGTTGCCTCTAAGCTGGATACATCCCGCGCAGAGGCCGCACAGGCCGCCTCTGCTGCGGACATCCCGGAATTCGAGCGACTGATTGCATTGCAGGAGAACGTGATCAGTGTTCTCATCGGCGCCAATCCCGAGCCGATTGTTCATACGGCAACATTGTTCGACGAAATCGTTCCGCCAGATATCCCCGTTGGTTTGCCCTCTGCTCTGCTGGAACGTCGCCCTGATGTGCTGGCTGCCGAACAACAAGTCCGCTCCGCCAACGCTCAAGTCGGCGTCGCGATCGCCAATTTCTTTCCGCAGTTTGGCCTCACTGCTCTGCTCGGACAAGCCAGCACGCCACTATCTCAAATCACTGCTGGCAGCGCCAACGTCTGGAGCGTCGCCGCCAACTTCACTGGGCCCATCTATGAGGGCGGCGCTCTTCGCGCGCAAAAGCGTCAGGCCGTCGCGTTCTGGCAACAGAGCAAGCTCCAGTATGAGCAGTCTGCACTGAATGCATTCACAGACGTTTCAAACGCGCTAATTTCGCGCCAGAAATTTGAGGCCATTCGGGCGCAGCAGGCTCGCTCCGTGTCGGCCTACCAGGAAGCTGTGACGGTCGCTTTGCAACGCTACACGGCCGGGAAAGCTAGCTACTTCGAAGTGCTCGATGCTCAGATTCAACTATACCCGGAGCAAAATTCGCTTGCGCAAACCGAGATCAACCGCCGTTTGGTTGTCGTGCAACTCTATCTGGCTCTTGGCGGCGGCTGGAATCTCACAGATTCCGATTGGCAGAACCAGACGATCACCCCTGCATCTCCCGCGACGGCGCCCAAGACGGGTCCGAGCGCTAGCCATTGATGTTTGAATATCTTACGAAGACAATTGCCGCTCCTCGGGCTTCGCGGCTGCCACTTTTGAGAGTGGCAGATTGTGAACCGCTGTTTCCTTCCTCCTCCAGGCAGGTTCGGTTTTGCACGCAGTAGGGCACGAAAGCGTTTGGAGCGATTAGTCGCACAATCCTGTCACGCGAGATGCAGCACCATCAAGCCGGTAAGCCTATCAACACACCTGTACCTTCGGGCTATTCAAGGTTTACTGAAAGAGCTTCAGACTTAGGTGCATTGAGCCTTCGACCGTGACGAACGCTTTGTGAGGAGACAAAATGAAGAAGGTCTTTTTATTGGTGTCCATAGGCATCCTGTTCACTGTTTTGGGTTGCTCGGGAAATTCCCAGAAAGCCGCGTCGAAGAGCGCACCGGCAGTTGTGCAGGCATCGACTGTGCCAGCCAGTACATTTCCTGCTGTAGACCCAGCGGCTGCGCTTCCTGTACCGTCGCTCGGACATGCAAATCAGCAAGCCTGGAGCTCTGAAAAGGTCAACGACCAACTCGGAAACGCCATTGCAGTGAAGGGGACCTCGCTAGACGGCAAATTTGATTTGGTCATCCTTCAGAGGGGCACGCATTCTTTTTTGTCATTCTTCAGGCACTCGCGCTGGGAGTCTGTCTATAACCAGCCGGCTAAAGGCAAGTTAATGTATCTCCGCGTAAAATTTGAGGACGGACAAGAAAAACGCATCGAGTGGGACGAACTGGGATTCGCCACGGAGAACCTATACAGTGTTCTTTGGTCATATCCCGCCAGGACAGACGCTCCCATTGGTCCTGTGCTGGTAGGCCCTACAGGTGATTCTGTTGGGGGTGATCAACAACTTATTCAAGACATGATGAAGCACAAGACGATGCTTTTAGAAGTCGAACCGGGGCTCACGACGCAGTTCGACATGACCGGGCTTGCGCACGAATTAGAGAAGGTTCGCACTGCCAAATCGCAGCCAGTCCTCGAAGCCAGGCAAACCGCCGAGTAGGTCAACCCAATCAGAGCTAATACGTTGGCTCTTTGAAATTAGCTCTGGATAGCATACCAGTGCTCGATTAACGCGCTGCGGTTACCGGAAAAGTGGAGTCAAGTACGAGATGCCCAGCCACGGTTGCCCACAAACGTGTGATTTTGGGCAACCGAATCCCACCAAAATTGGATATGTGAAATCAACTAACTTAGGCAACCAAACGGAGCAGAGTTTTTGGGCAGGTCGCTCGCATGATGAGGGCAGGCCGACTTGGCTGAGGTGGAGGGCCGTTGAACTTATCCCCAAACTCGTCGTACTGTTTCCGAGACGAGTTCCAGCTTGGCCCACTGGCAGTCCTCGGTGAGGAGGTTTCCTTCCGCCGTCGAAGCAAAACCACACTGGGGGCTAAGTGCCAGATTTTCGATGGCTACATATTTCGACGCTTCTTCGATTCGCCTTGCCAGCACATCCGGATCCTCCATGCGCGCAACTTTTGTGCTTATGAGGCCCAGCACCACCGTTCTGCCCTCAGGCACAAAACGCAGGGGCTCAAACGTACCAGATCGCTCGTCATCGTATTCCAGCAGGAACCGGTCAACCGCCAACGTCCCGAACAATTTCTCCGCTATCGAGTCGTAGCCACCTTCGGCGTACCAATGGCTGCGGTTGTTTCCTCGACATAGATGAATGCCCAGTGTCACGCCGTTGTTCCGCCCGGCCTGGAAGCATGCGTTGTCCGCGCGTATCGCTTCATCGAGCGCGGTGGCCGGATCGACTTTTAGTTCCGTCTTGATCCAGGTCCGCCACTTGGGATCCATGTAGTAGCTGTAGCGCGGCGCATCGATCTGGATGTATGCGACCCCGCTTGAAGAAAGCTCCCTCACCTCGCTTCTCATAATCTCCACAATGTCCCACAGCAGTTCGGAATGATCTTTGTATATCTTGTCTGTGATGCCGCTCTTAAAAGAAATAGCGGGAAATTGCGTCGCACTTGGCAACGTTACCTTGATTGGCAACGGGCTATTGGCTTTCAAGAACGGCAATTCGTGGCCGGTTAGTGGCCGCAGTTGACGGAGTTTGGCTGTAACGATTCCGGTCACCCGGCTTACCGGAGCGAAGGCGGTTTGTCCTGCTTGCCAGCTTCGCCCAACAGCATTACTCAAGTCGAACCCTTCGACCGCGTCAGTGAAATCGCTCATGAAATTTCGCCGTCGGAACTCGCCGTCCGTGGCAGCGTCAAATCCGAGCTCTTTCTGTTTGGCAAGAACGCGCAGGATATGTTGATCCTCTACCTCTCGCAGCAGCTCCGGACTTGTGCTTCGCCTTGCTTCGAGCAATTGAGGAGGACGGAGAAAACTGCCGATGTGATCTGCTCTGAAGAAAGCGGCCATACTTTTAGTCTTCCCCTGGTGCCGGGCGGATGCGACAATCGTTTGCAATTTATCACGAGCAATAGTTATGGCGTGAGGTCGCATTCCTAGACCAATCCGTCCCAGTACCGACTTTACCGGTAAACGCGTTCTATAAAGCAAAAATACTCGCTGCGCTCTCTAGCCCAGGTCCGGTTGAGAGGCTCCGGGTTGTTCGCTGTTCGTAGATCCATGCTGTCGCCGTGATGACGCTTTCGAATTCTGAAGCAAGACAGGCTGCGCGGTTGAATGTTGTCAACCATAGTTCTATCTGAGGCTCGAAACCTCTAAAGAGCTTTTTCTGGCTATCCAAATGTGAAGTCCATTGGAAATTTGGAGCTCCACATTCTTGTCCGAGAGGGCCTAGGGTCGGGTGTGAGACTCGGTGCCCGACGCACGCGTGCTTTGAATCTTTACGATCTCGCTCAGCAGAAACAGATCCGTGAGCAGTGCGCGGAGATGGATTGAGGCATTCAGGTTGTCGATCAATTGAGAGCTGATGTCAGGTTGCGCAAGCACCAGTTCAAAGGCGCCGAGTGAGCTTTGCCCATCGCGATCGAGCACGGCAAAGAAGGCCTCGTAGCGTTCGGCTGCTTCAAGGCGTTCTTGTTTCACCGCCATCGCACAGCTCTCGGCAAGACCAGAAATCGCGTTTACAGCGCGGCCCAAAAATTCCCGGATTTGGCTCCCGGAAGGGCTGCCTCCTTCACTGGGAAGCCCTTGCGCAGCAAAGGCAAGCATGAACTCGTAGCATTCTTCGATGGTGTTGCAGCGTTCCGCGAGGTCAGCCAGCATCTCTCGCTCCTTCTGGCGCAACTCCAGTGGATGGCGGGTATGACGTGGAAGATTCGACGGGCCAACGCTGCGGATCGTGTTCCTTCAGGTAAAAATCGCGGCTCATCCAACCGAAGATCATCGACCTCGTGATTGCGCGCTTTTCCGGCCGCAGGCCAAAGTAGACGTGCACCATGATCAAAGCGATCAGCCCAACACCCGCGAGTCCATGCAGCACATAGATCATGCCCCAGGTCATATCGGTGAACAGATATGGATTGCGAGGAAAAAATAGCGTCCGCACGCGAAACATCATAAACACGCCAGTCAGGATGGACGACAATCCTGCGGCGACAATCGCTCCGTGGTAGAGCTTGTTCTCAAGGGGATACTTGGCGAACTTCTCCGGTGGCGGCGCCGCCTTTCCCATAAACCGCAGAATCCTTCTTCCTGCGTCCCGTACGTCAATCCTATCCGGCCAGATCGACCAAAAGTCCATAAAGAAGGACGCATGAATGATGTGAAATAGGATCGAAACGGTTAAAACCGATCCCGCGATCCAATGATACGTAACCCAGTTAAACGGGATGCCTACCTTCGGGAGAAATGCGGTAAATAGCAACGTAAACATCGAGGCCGCCATGATCCAGTGGAACAACCGGGCCATCAGCGAATGTCTGGGCACACGATCGGGTACGCGCGCCCCGAGGAAAGGCGAGCCGCTGCCGGCAAACTCCTTGGGTTTGGCGAAGTAACGCAAATAGGTGGCGTGAACGATGAAAAAGAGAAATCCGGCGATGACCGCAACCCATATCAGAAACCAAGCGATGTGGATCGGAACATTTTGTCCCCAGGGACTCTTGGCCCACTCTAGGAAGCCCATGTTGCCTCCTGCACTCCCCCAATCGCGCGCTTCACGAGATTCCTCATCAAAGGGATTTTATAAGCGTTGAACTGTAAAGGAACTGCTCCCTCGATGGCCAGCCTCCCTGCCATTTCTCCAGTTGCTGCGTTTGCCGGTTTGCCGCGAACCGCGTCTTCCACACGCTTTAAGCGTAGAGGACGAGCGGCTGCTCCATTCACCGCTATACGGATTTGGTCGATTTTGTCGTGGGACACCCGAATTGCCGAGGCCACGTTCAGCAGCGGGAAGTCCCACACATTCCGGTCACGCACTTTTTCAAAATAGAATTGTGCACCGGACCAAGTCGATGGAATGCGGATGGCCGTCAGGAGGTCTCCGGGCTTCAGGACGTGCAATCTCGTGATGTCGATATCGGGTCCGATGAAGTAGTCTTCCGCGTCCACCACGCGCTCGCCCTTATGCGTAAGAATCACGAATTTGGCGTCCAACGCGATCAGCGCCGGAGCCGTATCGGAGGGATTCACCGCCACGCAGCGTTCCGCATGCAGAATGGCATGTTCCCGATTGCGGCCTTCCGGTGTGTCGGCATAACAGATGTTTCCGCCGGCACGGTAGCAAGGCCAACCGGCACGGTAATACCAACAGCGGGCGTCTTGCGTCACATTGCCGCCGATTGTGCCCTGATTTCGGATCTGCGGCGAGGCCACCAATGCCGCACTCTCCGCCAGGAGCTTGTATTTCTCTCGGATGACAGGGTGCTGGACGACTTCCGTGAGCGTGGTCATCGCTCCGATCTCGATCCCGCTGGCGGTTGTGCGAATTCCCCGGAGCTCCGCGACACCGCTCAAATCCACAACCACTTTGGGCTTTTTGATTCGATCCTTGAGCCAGTCGAAGCTATCCATGCCGCCGGCCAGCACCCAAGCGTCACTTCCCTGCTCTTCGAGCAATTTGTGCACATCTGCAATGGAATTCGGCTGCACGAGATCAAAGGCCGGCATGATGTCCCGGATTACCGCCATTGGACTCTCCTTTCGCGTCTCCGCTAAATGTGCGCCATCAAGGGATGCTGCATGGGATGTCCCGCTTCCAAGGAAGTGAGAATCGTGTCAGCGTTGACGGGCGCACGCCGGAAAATCTCATCGCCAAGAGCGTCTGACAGCGCATTCAGGATGGAGGCACAGCCTCCGCCAACAGGTGGCTCGCCTACGCCACGAGCACCGACCGGTGTTTCCGGATCCGGAATATCGAGCGCTGCCCATTGCATATTGACGGGAACGTCCAGAATTGTTGGCGGTTTGCTTTGGCTGAACCGTGTCGAAAGCATCGCGCCATAATATGGGTCGTACACCCACTTTTGGCCAATCGCGTGGCCAATTCCGAGGACGGAGCGGCCGAGCACTTGACCACCGAGTGCCTGCGGATGAATGACGGAGCCCACATCGGCGTACGCGAGAAAATCCAGGATGTAATACTTGCCGGTCTCGACGTCGACCTCTACTTCGGCAAAGCTGGCAACGTAAGAAAACGTCGCGCCATCACGAGGGTATTTGTCCTTGGCGGCTGCGACCAGACCTTGTCCGGCAAGCGCCGCGACCGACGCCTTCGTCACTTTGTTGACGTCGGGAGGCGCTTCGTGGCCGTCGTACATGCCACCTAATTGGATAGCGTACTTCGCGGCAGAAGCGAGGCTCATGCCGGCGCCACCGTGTTTGCGAAATACGCGCTCGTTCGCTACCTCATAATCCTCAGGCTTGCCGCCGAGCTTCTTGGCTGCAATCTCTTGAAGCTTCTTTCTGGCATCGATAGCGGTTGCATACGCTGCTCGTGTCATTGCATGGGTCGTCTGACTCCCGCCCGAAACGCATGTGAAAGGAAGGTTCTTCGACGAATCGCCCCAGGTAATGTCGCACGTTTCCCACGGCACCCCCAGAACCTCGGCGGCTACACGGTGAACATCGATCACGGATTCCGTTCCCAAGTTGCCGATTCCGGACAAGATCGATATTCGCCCGTCGGGCTTGATAATCAGAATTCCGTCGAAGCCGACCGTTCCACCCACATAACAACTGAGCGACACGCCTATGCCGCGCACCTTGGAACCACTCCGCTTCGGAGTGCGCGAGACCCTTTCGTTCCATCTGAACTGTTCGGCACCTCGGTCGAGCGCTTCTTTCAGGAAGGCACTGGTCGCGTAGGGCCGTTTGCCCTGTGCCGCCGGTCCGAATGGAGCCTTGCCCTCCGGACAGTTGATTCGGCGGATAGCCACTTGGTCAAGCGAAAGTTTGCGCGCCGCTTTGGCTATGATTGGCTCCATAATAACGATCCCTTGCATGCCGCCTGGCGAGCTTTGTGCACTTCTGGGCGGCGTGTTCGTCAGGATAGTGACTCCGCGCCAGCGCATGGCTTCCGGTTGGTACAACAGAGAAACGATACGGCCTGAAGAAGGAGCGTCGCCCACGGCGTCATATGGACCATTGTCAGCAATCACGAACATGTCGAGGGCGATAATCCGGCCTTCCTTGGAAAAACCGGCTTTCATGCGTCCCAACAGACTGGGCCGCGCGCGGCCAATGAAGGTCTCTTCTTCGCGGCTGATCCGCATCATCACCGGCGCGTTGACCTTCTTCGACAAGAGCGCTGGAATAATCAGAGTGATGCCACCGGTAATCTTGCTCCCGAAACCGCCGCCCGTGTATTCACTGATCAGGACTACTTTCCCCGGGTCGATGTTCAACCATCTTGCGATGGCAGGTACGGTTTGCGCCGTACTTTGCGTACCGGTATGAACGTAAACCTTTCCATTCTGCCAGTAAGCCATGGCACTGCGTGTTTCGAGCGTCTGATGGCTCGTATCGGGTGTGACGAATGTTTCGTCGAGAATCAGGGCTGCGTTCCGGAAGCCAGCTTCCAAGTCGCCGTAGAACCACTCGTCGGGCGTATTTCCCATGGGCAGGCGCCCCTCTTTTTCATCGGCAAAGTCCGCCTCGGTCCACTTGAGTACTCCGATCGTAGGAGGCTGCGGCGGTGGCGCGGGAGATCCCGCTACAGCCGCAGGTGCCGGAGGACGCACCCAGATGTTTCCCTCGGTTCTCGGGTTGTGCCCACCGGGCCGTAGCGTTTCTAACGGGTCAATGACGAAGGGAAGCGGCTCAAAATCAATTTGGATCTTCTCGATCGCTTCCGCGGCCGTGAGTTCGTCAACGGCGGCGACTGCAAGAATTGGCTCGCCTTGGTAGAGCGGCTCCATTGTGAGCGCCTTCTCGCTTTTCGGGTTGGCTCGAATCACGGTGCCGTTGTCAGTGAGGGTATCGGCCGGAGGGGGAAGTTCGTTGGCCGTGAGAATTCCCCGTACGCCCGGCATGGCCAGTGCTTGTCGTACGTCTAGATGCTTCACGCGCGCGTGAGGCACGGGGCTGAGCAGCAGCTTGCAATAAAGCATTCCGTCGGCATGATAATCCTCAGCATACTTTGCAAGGCCGGTCACCTTGGCATAGAGATCGGCGGTTTGGTAGTTCTTGCCGATCAGTTTGTGTCCGGGTCCGTATACACGTGCAGTTGCTTCTGCAGGTTTTGCATCCTCACTATGCACGACTCACCCCTCTCAAGTTTTCTGCACCGCGCATCATCGAGGTTAAGATCTTGTCGTAATCCTGGCATCGGCACAGGTTTCCCGACAGACCATGTGCCAATTCGCTTCGCGTCGGATTGGGATTTGTCTTGAGGAATCCCACCGCGGCCATGATGAAGCCCGGCATACAGAAGGCACATTGGAAGCCCTGCTCGTCAATGACACCTTGCTGAACCGGATGCAGCTTTCCCTCAGGACTCGCCAGTCCTTCGATGGTTAGGACTTTGCGGTCGCGCACAGTGTGCGTAAGAACCGAGCATGCATAGTGTGGGACATCGTCGATCAACACGGTGCAAGAGCCGCACTCAGCGCGGTCGCATCCCAACTTCGTGCCAGTGAGACCAAGCTTGTGGCGCAATGTCCATGCGAGCGTCTCCTGCCGCATGACGTCAACTCGCCGCGACTGTCCGTTTACATTGATGGTAAGAAGTCTTTCACCGGTGCCACGAGCAGACTGGCCGAGCAACGTGGAAGCGCGAAAGAGATAACTCGCGGAGGAAGCCGCGACGCCACCCGCAATCACTCCCTTGATTAAATCGCGTCTCGAAAGTGTATTTGGCAGCTCTTTATCATCGGAGTCAACCATCTCGGAGTTCCTCCTCTGATACTGGAGTGTATTCTACCGCCGCGGGCTCCGCCACGGTATCAGTCGACAAGACCCGCTTCATCCCACGATGATCCGTTCGCCTAGCCTCTATCTCGTTGGATGGTGCGTCGTACTAGAATGGGTACTGCCCTACCACATGAGCTCAGAACTTCGCCGCTTTCGATGCGATACGCGTCTCACAGCAACACTTGGACACCGTGCGAGCGGCTATTAAGGTCATGGGTAGTTTGAATGGCCGGGGCAAAGCGACTGGGGAGACAAAAGCACGAAGAAGGTAATGTCCGCCTCAACGAAGGCCAAGATCGCTAGGGCAGCCAGAAAAAGGTGGGCCAAGATTAAGGCCGAGAAGAAAGGCAAGGCCTAGTGAAGACGTAGTGATTGGGCCTCGTCTCGCATGAACACGGTCGCCGGGTAACCTAGGGCCGGTAGGTTGTCGAGCCTTCGCGCTCCGCCAGAATCTTGCGAGCGTTCTCATACAGCGCACGCGCTTGGGGAACCGCTTCGATCGATGCTAACACCTGCGGATCGGCCTCAAGCTCGACCTTCAAGCTCTCCTGCTGACCGAATGTCGAGAGAAAAATCTCCTGCTTGATCTTGCGTTTCACCCAATCCAGGTTTTGGGCCAGTTCGGCCGGTGTGCTAGGAATGTTCTCGGCCATGAGGAATTGCTGGAACTCGGTCACGACCGCATCGTCAACTTCAAAATCCTTCGTGATGACCGGGCGAGTTCCCAAATAGTGCAGTGTGAACCCGCCCACACTGTTCCCGTATGGGAAAAATACATTCGCACGCAGCAGCGTCTTTTGAAAGTGGTTCAGGTCGGCTTCCGGTACGACGATATCGGGATGGATTCCGCCCCCACCGGTCACCTTTCTGCCGCTGTCGGTTTGTCGGATTTCCGTCGGATGCTCCGGGACCTTGCGTTCGTAATGGTACGCGTAGAGCGAAACCGATTTGTAGTCGCGTTGAATGAGTCGGCCACTCGGCGTGTAATAGCGCGCGATCGTCAGGGCCAAGCCAGTGTTTTCGCTCAAGGGCTCATGGATTTGCACCAGGCCCTTGCCAAACGTCGTCTCCCCCACGACGACACCGCGGTCGTGGTCTTGGATAGCGCCGGTGACAATCTCTGTGGCTGACGCGGAATTGTTGTTGACCAGAAGGACGAGCGGCATGGTGTCGCCCTGATTTCCCCGTATGGCGAAGTAGCGGCGTTCGGCAGAAGCGCGTCCACGACTCGATACGATCAATTGGTTCTTGTCGAGAAACCGATCGGCGACTGCAATGGCTTCATTGAGCAGACCACCGGGATTCCCGCGCATGTCCAGGACCAAACCATCGAGAGAGGAAGCATCCAGCTGCTTCATCGCGCTGCTCAGCTCACGGTCGGTGCTTTCGTTAAATCCGGAAAGTTTGATATAGCCGACTCCCGGCTTGATGTCGAAAGCCAAATCCACGGCGTGATGAGGTATCTCGTCGCGGGTTAAGGTAAAGACCAGGGGATCGGAGTAACCTTCGCGAGAGACCTTGATGGCAACCGCCGTGCCTCGGGCACCTCTCAAGAGTTCGGAGACTTGCAATGTGGTCATGTTGTCGACGGATTTGTCGTCGATGGTCAGGATCTGATCACCCGGCCGAATTCCGGCGTTGAACGCGGGACTGCTTACATAGGGAGACGTGACCGCGGTGTGCTCTCCGCGGGACATGATGGTCATGCCCACGCCGTAATATTTGCCCTGGCGAACCTCATTGTCGAATGCCCACTGGTCCGCATCGAAAAAACTCGAGTGCGGATCGAGCACCCGCAACATCCCCGGAACGGCGCCCTGATACACGATCTTGTCGACGTCTACCGGCTCGGCATAATTGGCCTGCACTACGTCGAGCACCCGGGCAAAGCCTTCGACAGAACTCTGAAGGTTATCATAGGCGGATGGCGTGGCGCGTACGTTTGGGCCATACACCCCGCCTAGCAACGCAGACAGAATCAGTACGGTAACCACCAAAAATAACCCGCGACGCTCTGGATTCATTTCACCCTCGCTCGACACACTGGATGCGTAATCTTCGTCGGACGTTGAATCAGCACCAGTTTACGCCCATTTCGCTTCATCGCAACGCTTCCTATCATCGACTCTTCCGATAAGCGCCCCGCGCGACTCTCACCCTGCACTGGTCCGCTTGCTTTTCAAATTTCCAGCACACGACGAATCAGCATTTTCAACTTTAGCTAAGTTGACTAAGCTTTTGCATGTAGGCTTGAACCGGAGAAGGGGGTGGCAGATGGAGCGGATGAGGGGTTTGTGGTTGGCTGCAGCACTGATTGGATTGAGCACGATTGCCGCCGGCAAGGGAGAGGCAAGTGGAAAAGACGAATTAGAAAAATTCAACAACCATTTTCGGGAACTCCACCTAAACATGGATACAGCGGGGATATTTGCTCTATGGGCGGATGACGGTGTGGACTTAATGCCCGGAGAAGCGCCGATGATCGGGAAGAAAGTCATCGAGGCGTGGGTAGAAGATATTTTAGCGAAGATGCCGGGTTACAAAGTGACAAAACAAGAGATGGAGTTTCACGATCTTCGGGTGTCGGGAGACTGGGCGTCGGAGTGGGCGCTGGAACATCAAGTGGTGCAGCCGCCGGATGGAAAAGAATCGATTGAGACGTGGGGAAAGATCGCTTTGGTGGTTCATCGAGAAGCGAACGGGGAGTGGAGGATTAAGCAAGAGATGTGGAACGCGGCACCGAAACCGTGAAAGCAAGCAGGAGACGTGGAGGCCTCCCAATCCCTGAGTAACGACCTGGCCCGAAGCTACCGAACGAATTCTGCCGTTCGAGTCCGAGATGCGTGCGGTCCTCATGGGAGTAACGATCGACCCAACCCTCCGCTACACCATTCTGCCAAGGGCTTTCGAAGGACGTTCGTATTGGGCTGATCTTCCTACGCCCAGGGCCCAGTCCGCACCCTGGAGAACCTTCCGCCCCTCCGCCTCGACCCCGTGTTCGAGGAGGAAAGGCACTACTTTCGTCACGCTGACTGCTTCCTCTTCGGTGTCAGAAAATCCTGTGACCTTCTTTCCTCAACCCGCGGTTTCACACTTTGCACTTCCTTCTAGCGTTTGCCGCCAACGTGGCGCTTGTGGGCATCGTCATCGTGTTTCTCTTCGGTCATTTGTTAACCACTTCCCTTACTCGATCCCCCAAACGACCAGGGCAATTGGCATTCCACAGTGCCCTGCGTGTAGATTGCAGAAAATAGAGCTTTGTTCCGATTCTTGCAAGGCTCTTCGTGCCAGCCAGTTAAACACTGTCCATTGTTGGCCAGACGGTCCGACGCTCCAACGGATGGACGGGGCGCCGTAGCGACACCGCTCAACGTTTTCAATCAGCTGAAGAGGTGTCCTGGTTCCACCGCTTAAGGCGAGGTTTCTGGTTTTGCGGGCACATTCCGCTTGGAGTTTCCAGTTGTGTCGCCAGTCATAGGTGGTATGGTCTGGTTCGTTGTGATTACGTCGCTGCCGCTCTCCGGCCAGATGGCAGTGATGACCAATCCCACACTAACTGAGGGAGCGGCCAAATGACCAATGGCTCTTCACGAACAGCTAAACAGACATTGCTGGCCGTGGCGCTTTGTGTTGTGGCCGGCTACCTCGACGGCTATGGTCTCCTCATTTTCAACACCTACGTCAGCTTCATGAGTGGAAACTCCACGTTTGCGAGCGTGCGTCTGGGGCAGGGCGCGTTTCACGCCGCGCTGCCCGCCGCGGTTGCCGTTCTGTTTTTCGTCGTCGGAAGCACGCTCGGCGCGCTGCTACTGCGATCCAAACTGCCTCACACGCATCAGCTGAGTTTCGCGTTCATCGGGCTTTTGATTGCGGTCGTTTCCGTTCTAACCAGAGGAGAAAGCGCGCACATCACGCTTGCCGTCGCTTTGCTGAGCCTGGGCATGGGCACGGTGAACGCAATTCTTCCCAAGATTGGGGCGGAGTCCGTGAGCCTTACGTTTATGACCGGAAACCTCAATCGAATCGGTGGCCATCTGGCTGGCGCCATTTTCCGCGAATCCCTTGCCGACGCCCGGAGTCCAAACGAATCCCATCTCACACGCGCGCGGGTTGAATTAAGTGTGTGGCTGAGCTTCGTCACCGGCGCTATAGTCGCAGGCGTGTTTGTTTCCACCTTAAGAACTTGGGCTCTTGTGCCTCCGCTAACGGCGATGGCGGTCCTAACGGTCGTCAGTCAGACGGAAGCACCTCCCGTGCGAGACTCGGCGCTATCCAACCAATGTTAACAAGACGCAACTCGGTGACCTGAAGCTCACAGACCAGGAAGAAAACGATCTCGTCATTTTCCTGAAGACTTTGACCGACGACGACAGTGGCAGGTATCAGTGGATTTGGGGCGATAATCGCAAAACGCCGAGCCCGATGCCCTCCAAATGGAAGGGGGGAGGTAGCCAGGGGATCTTTGAAGAGATCGCATCAACCGCCGCTAATCCATCATCCAAACTACGCCAGCCATAGCTCGTGGGACTTTCGAGTCCCAGGCCGAAGCGGAGGTCGATGCACTCTCTACAGGTTGCCGTCATCCAATGGTATACATTGTTAGCAATCCGGATCGGAGGGGTCTTCGATGCCCACATACAATAAGGATAAGGAAGCGATCGCTCGGCTTACTCCCGAACAGTTCCGGGTGACGCAGCAGAACGCCACAGAGCGGCCTTTCCAGAATGCCTTCTGGGATCACGACGAGCCGGGTATCTACGTCGACGTCGTCTCCGGCGAACCCTTGTTTTCATCGCTCGACAAGTTCGAAAGCGGCTGCGGGTGGCCGAGTTTCACAAAACCTCTGGAAGCCGAGAATGTCGAGGAGAGACTCGATGACAGCCACGGTATGACGCGCACCGAGGCACGGTCGAGCCACGCCAACAGCCATCTAGGCCACGTATTTGACGACGGTCCGCGGAACAAGGGCGGGTTGCGGTATTGTATCAACTCGGCTGCCTTGCGCTTCATTCCACTCGACGAATTGGAGAGCGAAGGCTACGGCGAGTACCGGAAGTTGTTCGAAGACAAAGGCAAGGAGTGACCCATGTCGACGCAAGAGCGAGCCGTCCTGGCCGGTGGGTGTTTCTGGGGAATGCAGGATCTGATCCGGCGCTACCCGGGCGTCATTTCGACGCGCGTGGGCTACAGCGGCGGCGAAGTGCGGAACGCGACATACCGCAACCACGACGGTCACGCCGAAGCCATCGAGATAATCTTTGATCCGCAGAAGCTGAGCTACCGGCAACTGTTGGAGTATTTCTTTCAGATTCACGATCCAACCACGCTCAACCGCCAGGGGAATGACCGCGGGTCGAGCTACCGTTCGGCCATCTTCTACACAAGCGATGATCAGAAGCGCGTCGCGGAAGACACCATTGCCGACGTGAACGCGTCGGGCCTCTGGCCGGGAAAGATTGTCACCGAACTGAAGCCGGACGGAGATTTCTGGGAAGCCGAGCCCGAGCACCAGGATTATCTGGAGCGCTATCCAGACGGTTATACTTGCCACTTCGTCAGACCCAACTGGAAGCTTCCCGCCCGAAAAGTCGAAGAGGCACGCACTTAATCCGTTCAATGAAGTTCCGACTCAGAGCCATCCACAACTGCTGATCACTCTCGTCGGAGCGATCGAAGGACGCTGGAAGCTGAGATGCTCAGTGCGTGAGTCATGGTAAACGGGGATGTCGCGGGAATCAGCTGTTACTTAAGATCGATAATGCCCCGCTTCAAGGCGATGGTGACCGCGTGTGTGCGATCGTTCGTGCCGAGCTTTGAGAGAATACTCCTCATGGGACCTTTGGCTGTTTCCCCGACTGTTGGCGTTCATAATTCCACAGCGAGTCGACCTTGGAAGGCATCGGCGAAAGAGAATCCCCGCACGGATTGCCTAGGCCTGAAACCCAAGCCTCAGGCGTCGTCGATGTCCTCGGCATCGCCGTTCAAATCCGCTTTGAATTCGTACACATTCCTTCCGGGTGGTAGCCAGGCACGGGTATGGGATCGAAAATGGAATGGCAGATGACAAACACGGTCCCTGTTTGACCACGGAACAAATAGAGATCCGTTATATCGAGGCAGATGTATTGGTGAGCGATGGGCGAATCGAGATGATGGAACATGGCGCTCCTTCTTGGGCAAACAAAGATGTAATCAATTTCCGACTACAGTGACTGTGATGGCACCAGGCGTTCCAAACCCGATTTCGGCCTCTTCCGGCTAAACACTTCTCAAGACCGCACATAGGTTTCGTCCGAATTTGGGTAGAGGCGATTAACCGGCGCCTAGCGTTCAACTACCTGACAGTGACCAACCTACGGGCAGAACTCTTATACCTATTCTGGCCTACCGAATCATTCCAATTGAGAAGCAACGCGCTGGCGGGAAAGGAATCGGGGAAAGGGGAAATCTTACAGGGTGTCGGTTGCAGGGGGATTTTGTACTGTCAAACGACACCGCAGAAACCGGCAAAATTGAGTGCCGCGCCGGGCGCGTGAAATAGATGCGACCGGACGACACACAGCAAGGCCTGGAGTGGAAATAGTGATTCAACAAGTTGTGATGCGCGTTGCCTGGAACTGACTCGCGCGAGCGGCAAATTCCAGATAAGCTCAGATTTCAACGAACGCTTTGATGTCATTAAAGGCTGTTCGGCTGGAGTGCCACGTGCGCCGCAGACTCATCTGGTATTCCATATCCGGCGGAGTTTTCATCACACTTCTCGCGATCGCGCTACGATCCGCCGGTATCAACCGGCCAGTTCCCTATCTGACGTATTCCGGATCTTACCTGATGCAGGTTTTTTTTCAGAGATTCCTCGAATGGATTCCGTGGAAGTATGCAGACAACCTCATCTCTGAACTGCTTTTGTTTTTCGTTTTGAATGTTTTGGGTTACGCCTTCGTGATTTTTCTTCTGCTCCGGATCTTTTTTCCAGATCGTTCGGGCGAACTGCCCCCCTTGACCGGCAAGAAGTAGGAGCCATATTTAGGCCACGGAGGCGGAGTCCCTGTCGCGACCGAACGGCTCAATGTTGCGTTGAAGATGCACATGCTCACCGAGAAAGTGCAAGCAACAAGGCGCAGCGTGTTGCAGTCCAGCGGTTGGAATCCAGAACTTTGGAGTTGGTGCAAACCATCGACCACGAGGTCAGTGAAAAGCGAGCGCGGACCTACTTGAAGATTGGGCCGGCTCGGCGCCTAATTCTCTTAACTGTGCTGGTAAGACGCCTGTTGAACCCCCTGTTCTCCGGCTCTTTGGGCTTCGCCATCGCTTCTTTATGGTTGCGCCAACGTCCAGGTGCGGGGGATGCCCGAAATAGTTTCCGCAGTTAGCCCTTTCTTCACTTTAACTGCATCCTCGCATGCCATTGGCCCATCTAAAGCTGATGACTTGAAGCCCGAAGACGCCCTTTTCAAGGCTGCGTGAAGGTCATGTTATGCCGACGCTAACCGTAACGATTCCAAGTTCACTCGAGGCGGTTCTAAAGGACGCCGTTGTCGGCCGTCCCTAGCTCGTTTGAGTTCGACCGCGTGGTCGATCCGGTCCCTGCGTCCCCGGAGGAGCTACTTAACCAATAGGAGGGAAACCATGACAACACCCATCGCATCCACTAACCATCCTGACGTCGTTCTTGTCGGCGCGGGCATCATGAGCGCGACGCTGGCAATGTTCTTAAAAGAACTTGATCCCACGCTGAAAATCGACCTCTACGAAGTTCTGGGCAGTCCGGCTCAGGAAAGCTCGAACGCATGGAATAATGCCGGCACCGGCCATGCAGCGCTCTGCGAGTTGAACTACACTCCCGAGAAAAATGACGGCAGCATCGACATTTCTAAGGCTCTGCAGGTAAATACTGAGTTCGATCTCTCCCGCCAGTTCTGGGCCTATTTGGTGAAAACAGGATCGATCCGAGATCCGCAGTCCTTTATTCATCCCGTGCCTCACTTCAGTTTCGTGCGCGGTCCGGAGAACCGCGCCTTCCTTAGGAAACGCTTCGAGGCGCTGACTGCCCACCCTCTCTATTACGGAATGGAATATTCCGACGACGCGAAACAGATTGCGGAATGGATACCGCTGGTGATGGAAGGGCGCGATCCGAGCGATGTGGTTACGGCAACGCGGATGGTGACCGGAACCGACGTGGATTATGGCGCCCTCACCGGCCTGCTTCTCGATTCTCTACTTGGCAAGGATGGATTCTCGATCCACTATTTCAGTCGAGTTCAAGATGTGCGCCGTGATGGGGATCTATGGAGTCTGCAAATTAGGGACGAAAAAACCGGGCAGCAACGGGATGTCCAAGCCAAATTCGTTTTCCTCGGCGCCGGCGGGGGAACACTCCGACTGTTGCAAAAATCCGCGATTCCCGAAGGGAGAGGCTATGCGGGATTTCCGGTAAGTGGAATTTGGCTTCGTTGCGATGAGCCCGTTATTTGTTCGCGTCACCATGCCAAGGTCTACGGGAACGCCGACGTGGGATCACCTCCGATGTCCGTGCCCCACCTAGACACGCGCCACATCGAAGGCAAAGTGTCTTTGCTTTTCGGCCCTTACGCGGGCTTTTCAACGAAGTTTCTCAAGCATGGGTCCTATCTCGATCTTTTCGGCGCAATCGATCCCGAAAACTTGCTGCCGCTACTAGCCGTCGGAGTGGACAACGTGGCTCTCGAGAAGTATCTGGTAGGCCAGCTGCTCGAGTCCACGGAAGACCGGTTCGCCGCACTCCGTGAGTTCTTTCCAGATGCAAGGGAGGAGGACTGGCGGGTCGAAGTGGCCGGGCAACGCGTACAGATCATCAAGAAAGATCCTACTCATGGCGGCATCCTGGAATTTGGCACGGAGCTTGTCAGCGCAGCTGACCGTTCCATTGTTGCGATGTTAGGCGCCTCGCCTGGCGCCTCCACGGCCGTGTGGACCATGGTTCATGTCCTCGAACTGTGTTTCGCGGAGAAATTGAAGGCCGGAGGATGGACGGCCAAGCTAAAGAAAATTATTCCTTCCTACGGGCAATCGCTGATCGCGAATCCGGCGTTATGCCGGCAGGTACGGGCCGACACGGCGGCGATATTGCATATCGACAATGTCAAGGAGATTGGGCAAATCAAGGAGGTTGGACGATGATCCGAGCGTATCGGCTGTACACAGGTCCCGACGGAAACTCACATGTGGTGCGTGGCAGCATAGGTGAAAACAACCTAGTCGCAGCACAGTCCATCCTGTTCAAGGAATCGCCGCCACATTCCTCCTTCGACTGGCACAACGATCCTATTCCTCAATACGTACTCACCTTGGCCGGCGTGCTTGAATTTACGACCGTAGGCGGCGAGACGTTCACGATCCATCCGGGTGAGGTGCTGCTTGCCGTAGATCACACTGGCTCAGGGCATAAGTGGCGCTTGATCAACGACGAGCCGTGGAGGCGCGCCTACGTCGTCTTCAAGGAAGGCGCCGACACTCATTTCATACCGGATCCAGCGGCGGCAGCCAGCAGTTAGGTGAGCGGTTAGGTGGTTCCAAAATCTCCCGCGCCGTTGGCGCGACAGTCGAAACTAGCGGTGGTTGAAGATCGTGGCGCGGTAGGACACGCGAGGAGCTGGTTTGGTTGGCCGTGAGCTATTCATCTATCGCTTCTCTGCTAGAGGGTTTCTTGCCAAGGGCGGTTTTGGAATTTCGCCCGATGGCTTCTCGATCGTCACATCCTCGAACAACAGCTAAGGCACTACATAGGAAATCAACGGTCGTTCTCCTGAGAATGCGTTGAAATTGAAGAGCGAATTATTCCGGAGAGGCGTCGCCTCTGTGTAAACAATTCTTTCCTTGGAAACCGCGAGAATTTCCTTGGAATTTCCCGAGTCCAGTCCAGAAACATCGGCGTTGCGCACCAGCTGTTCGTGTCCGTCTTCATAAACGCGGTAGGCGAGAATCGCAGAGTTCCCCGAGAGCTCGGGAATATTCTCTGTTCTATTTTTGTCCTGCAACGCAGCGCGTTTGCCGGAAAGATCTTCCAGCGCTTTCTTATAGGCGCCATCGGTGGCCAACCAGATTTCGCGGCGCAATTCGTCGTAATTGTCATCGAGCGGAAGCCGTATGGTTCCTCCGAGCATATTGCGTATGGCAACGGGGTCGTCCTCTATCGGGATTTGAATCATCGAATAGCGGTTTGAGAAGTTCAGCGGGTTTCCGCGAACCTGGCGGGTATTATCAAGATCGTAGTCGCCTACGCGGAGATCGATGAGGAGCTGTCGACGCTGATTCTCATTACTGTGGCTTAGTGCCCCGAATGATCCCGAAACACTGGCGGAATGAGATTCGATGATCTCGTAGCTCAAAAAGTAGGGCGGAATCTGTTGTTTCTTCAATTGATCGAAGGAGTGCGAGAGCTCAGCCCTCTCCGCCTCAAGTACCGGCGGATAAGAACTCTTGGACTGAGCGTGAACCCGGGAAACGACCGCGGTGAGACTCAAAACCAGCAATACAGCCGCATGCTGGACACCCATGCAGTCCTCCCGACAAGTTGACTTCGAGTAGTCTGACTATATAGACGCGCTAGCAGAAATTGAAGCTTCAGACTTCCGGATGCGAACGCGATGGCCAAAGGTTGCTCGAAGACTGTCCAAAGACGACTCTCTGCAGCTGATCGGCTTGTCCGGGGATTTGAGTTGCCGAACAGAAGAGGCATGACACCTCCGACGACAGGCCGACTGAAAAACTATCCAGTGACTTTCTTTTTTTGCGCCCGGAACTTCGCCCAACGCTTCTTGGCGGCTTTCCCCATCTTGGCTCTCGCCGCTGCTGACAGGACGCGCTTCTTCACCGCCTTTACTTCTCGACTGGCCGAATCTCCTAGAGCTTTGGCGGCCGCCCGGATTCCATTCAATTCATGCTGTAGTTTGCCTAACTGCTTTTCGAGTTTTCTTTCTTCCCGCTTGATGGCCTTCAGAATGTCCATGAATCCCCCGAGTAAAATCTATCTTAACGGGAACTAAGCTGCCAGAGGTCCAGCAGGAGATCCGTAAATCGTGATCCTATTCGTAGACGAGCGACAACCAGGATCGCGGATTCAATGCCCAGCTCGGACTTTCGGTATTTCATCCAAGTTTGCCCATATCCTAACACTCTTTGTTCATTTCCAAGTCTGCCATCGCGGGGCGGCAAATCCTCAGGATATTCGTGAACTGCGGACAGCCGTAAATCCAGGGCCAGTAGAAAGTTTGAGGGTTACGCCGCACCCGCACACCGTTCAGCGTTTCGAACTTGTTGCTCGACCCTCTCGACTCGTGCAGAATGAACTGAGAATGCAAACGGACGCTCCGCCGCGGAAGAGAAATCTTAGATCCTTCCTCGAAAGCGATCGACTGAACAGACTCTTGCTGCCCACAGATGACCGGTTGCCGCGAATCGCATGTTCGATCGAATCGGGAATGAAGGCCGGCAAGACGCGGGAGGTTCTCCGCTTTTCGGAAGAGTTTCTTGCCGTTGCCTCGGATTTTTACCGAGTGCGGCGATGCGCGGTCCGCGTGCTCGCCGCCAGGCCGCTTCGTGTCCGGGGCTGTTCGACGATCGAGCTCTTCGGCGACTACCACCCAGATACGATCCTGATCCGCGTCTGGATGAGAACAGCCGTCCGCAAGGAAGTCACCTCCTTCGGAACATTCCTGAGCACCCTGTGCCACGAGTTTTGCCATCATCTGGATTTCGAGCGATTTCCTGACTCCTGGCACACTCGTGGATTCTACGAACGGACGGCTGCGCTCTATCACCATGCAAAGGGCACGCCCCCAAAAAGATTGGTCTGGGTCCCTCTGCGCGGAAAGCGATGGCGCATCGACTGGCCACGCACAAATGGGGCAGGGCTCAAAACGGCAAATGGAGGATCCCTTGACGCGATTTCACGCTAGCACTCCTTGGCACAGGCGGAAAAACGAAGGTTCTACCTGCCACGGGTTCAAATCCGTTCCGAATTCGTTTCGGCAACGGAGAACACTCTGACCTCCAGAAGATATCCGTGATCCGATTTCTTGAGCGGACCGGTAACCTTCGCCCTTAAAGAGCCACCGGCAGCCTTCACTTTCTCCTGAAGCCTTACGTAGGCCTGCTGTTCGAGCAAATCCAATGGCTTTTGGGATCCCTTCGTAGCGTCCCATTGAATCTTGTCGCTCGCCTGAATGGGCTCAAGAAGTACAGGCGGCCGTAACTCTTGGCCCGCCAGGACCAGGGTGTTTCCTTCGCGAGTCTCGAGAACACCTTCGACCGTGACTTCGACGCCCCGGAAGATATGTGTTCCGTTCGCAATGCTTGCGAACTCGGCCGGCCAGACGTCGAGATCCGGCAGCCCCTCGTGTTTCAGGTAAACGTAAGCCGTGGAATCCTGTGCATTCGGAACAGGCCGAACCAATCTGACTCCGTCGAGATGTTTCAGGGCTTCATAGGCGCCGCCCCAGCAGGCCGAGATGCCATACGGACAAGTCGGTGTGACACCGACAACAACAGGGGGCTTCTTCTCCTCGGCCTGAATGTCAGCGTCCTTCTCGAGAGGGCTCTTTTGTCTAAAGACTTTCAGATCAGCAGGTGCCGTCGTCGCGGTTTCTGCGAGCGCGGTCCTCACGACGTTGGGAACCGCAGCGGCGGTGACGATCTGAATCATGGCGGCGACGGAAGGAACCTTACTCTCATTCACCAGAAACAACATGTAGTGGCCCGGAGGACAGAGATTGCCGTTTGCGGGCGCGGTTACAGTTACCTTGTTGGAGCCGCGCTCGAACGTGAGGAAGTTGATGCGCTGGTTCTGGTCGAAGGAGTGGGTCACGGATGGCAGCCGGATCCAACTGACCTGGCTGATCCCGTTCGGTGCAGGGGTTTCGACATCAAATGCTTCCCCGTAACCAACCTTGGCTGGGGCCTTTGTAATAACCGGACGCGGTCCCTTGAACAGATAAGGTGGAGAAAAGAGCTGGGCATCGGCGTGCGAGTTGACCGGAGGATTCGATTGGTCCACGCCGACAACCGGCGCGTATTCGCCCCCACCGCCGCTGAACACACGTCCGTCGGGCAGTAGAACCGCGGTCGAATGGTAGCAACGGTCCACTGCTTCGGGAGCCAACTCTGTCCAGGTTCCGCTCGAGGGATCCCAAAGCTCGGGCGTGTGGATCGGTTGCCCGGGAGCGAGATTGTCGAAATCGTTCCCCTGGGTGCCTCCTGTGACGAAAACAGTGCCGTCCGGCAGGAGTGTGGCGTTGTGCTGGCGGCGGCGAAAGTTCATCGGGGCGGCGACGGCCCACGCAGGCTTCGCAGCATTCAGATCGATGATCTCCACAATGTTGGTGGGCGCTCCCCCTCCAACGAAGATGACCTTGCCGACATCGTAGAGAACCGATGGTGCATAGTCGCTGTTCCCTGCACTCCGCATGGCCACGGGAACCCACGTGCCACGATTACCGGACGCAAGATTCTCAAAGAAATAACTTGTGGCCAGCGATCCCGACATGAACAAGAAACCGTTTGGGGCAACATGGAAGCGGGGAAACAGCGGGAGTCCCTCGAAGTCGGTCAGGTCGTTCCACACGGCATTGTCGAGAATTTGCGAAATATTGTTGATTGTATTTGCATTGATCGGTGGCTGAAGCGGACCCGTGGGAAAACTGCCGGAACATACAAACACTCGCCCGTCGGGAAGCGTGACCGCTGTCGGATACCAACGGCCGTTGTTCATCTTTGGCCCGGCACTCCATTTGTCGGTCACGGGATCATAAAACGTGGACGTATCGAGGCCCTGGCTGTCGAAGAGGTGTCCCCCGGTGACCAGCAGACGGCCATCGGCGAGAAAGGTATGTCCGGAACAAAACAGATTGATCGCATTGCCCTGGGAATCCGTGGGTTGATTGCCGGTCGGTTTCGCAGGAACGAGGGGATTCGTCGGATCCCAGAGAAACGCATGGGTCGCGTGTTGGTTGAGGGAAGGGTAATCCGGCGTAGCCGGGGGATTACGCCGGCCCCAGAACAGAACCTTCCCCGTGGGCAAGACATGGGTGTGAATCGGCACATTGGCCAAGGGGATTCTCGCCGACCACTGTCCTACCTTCGCCGGGTCTGCTGCCGGAACCGCCAGATCGAATGATGCCGCGTTTTGCAAGTCGATTACGCTCGGAGCGTTATAGGTGACTGACAACGTATAAGCCGAGCTGACCCCTGAGGCATCGGACGAGGTGAGACGAAATGCATAAAACCCCTCGGCCTTTGTCGTGGCTTCAAGTTGTGTGGCGGCGCTCGTCTGAGCTGCGAACCGTTGACTGGCGATGGCGACGCCATCAGGCCCCAGGAGTTCGACGAGGATCGATGTGGATGCTGTCGAGCCAGCTCCGGGTTTCAGTTGCGCGCGAACAGAGGAATGCGCGGCGCACCAAACTCGGCCAGCTGCGACCGGTTTGCCACCGAGCGCAGCCAGCACATCCAGGTCCGTAGCACCTTCACAATCTTGGGTCACCGCGTGTGCGATCACCTCGAAGCTGCGCCCGCCAAATCCTTGCCGGCTGTAACAGACATAACTCGAACCATTCACATTTTTCGGAATGGTGATCGTGGCCGAGCCTTTCCCATCCGTCACGATATCCGGGGAATGGCCCGTATAGTCGTGCAGCGATATGTTCGGTCCGAATCCGGTTGCGACCGTGATCGTTCGCGCATTCGCTGGATCATTGTTTAAACCTACCAGCAGATTCGGCGCGCCCAAGCGCTCATAGGCAAAAACGTTAAAGTCCTTCCAGCGCTGCAGGGTAGGCCCGAAGGCGAGCATTTCGTGAATCCAGATGAGATTGTCGATGAGGGGCTTGAGCCCGAAGCAATTCCTGTCCGTGCTGTAATCGCGGTAGTAAACGCACGGGTAGCCTTCCGAAGTCAGAATGTAGGCGTAGCCCAGCATCTTGTTGATGACAATTTTTTCTCCAGCAGTGAGGTCTGTATCGTGGTTTTCAACAAAGGTGACGGCATTCAGCGGAGAGATTCCGGCCAGGCCGACATGATCCAGATCCGCCATGTTGAAACCGCCGGGACTATTACACATCGCGTTGAGCGCAAACTTTGTCGGAAAATCGAATGCGTTTGGCCGTCCCTGCATTCCCGTAGGATTGAAGATCCATCCGTTGACTAGAATGCGGTCGCCGTCAAAGAATTCGCCGACCGCAAATTTCCCGCTCATCGATTTGCTGTTCAAGAAGGGTAAGAGGAATTCGGTCGACAATCCTTTCACGTCGTCAATGCGATAGCCTTGCACATCGAGAGCGCGCGTCAACCAGTCGGCCGCCGCAATCAGATTATCGAACACGTAATGAGGCGGTTTGGCGTTAATCGGCGCTAGCTCTCGCCCGAAGGGAAAATCATCGCTGGGTGGGCCGCCCAAAGCAGGATCGCGAGGCACCTGGGGAACGAAGTTCGAAGGATTTTTGGGAAAGCGACCGATATCTGGCGTTCCGTCCGCTCCCTGGTAGCGAAAGACGAATGGTGTTGTGTCGCCGACCCGCTGGTGTTCGACCATATCGAGATAGACGTCAAGCCCGTTGGCCCGCAGGACGGCCACAGAGCGTTGCAACTGCTCTCGGTTGCCGAACCTCGTCGCTAAAGAGCCTTTCTGATTTTTGGATCCGATGTCGTAATCATCGAATGGACCATAACCGTCAGAACCCGGCTTGTCTCCGTCGGAGGTCTTTAGTACCGGAGGAAGCCAAACGGCTGTAAATCCCGCCCGGCGAAGATCATTTGCCTGGCCGGCAAGATGATCCCACCACCAGTCAATGCTCGTGTCCCCATCTGCGGGAGATGGAACAGCCTGATTCGGTGGCATTTTAAAAAATCCCTGGAGAAGCACCCCCATGATATTTCCTCCTAGCTTTATACGCGGCACGCGCTCTGGGAACCCGTGAGGACTTTTCGGATTCTTGTGCCGCCCGATTAGATCGGCAAGGACGAAGCGGTCACTTTCTGTCAATCAAACGTTACGCCGAGACTGCAAGGGAATGAACCGTCATACTGCAACTGGCCCGCATTTCCCTCGGCGCGCCGCAACCCTTTCCTCTTCAGCAGCGGCTTTAGAATCCCAGGGATCTGCACACGATTGACGTATTGCCCGAAGCACGTGTGCAGCCCATAACCAAAGTGCATGTAGGTGTATTCCGGTCGGTCAGTGCGGAACTCGTTTGGGTTATCCACCATCCTCTCGTCAAACATGGCGGATTGTGTGGCTGCTATGACCGTCGCCCCGCGCGGAATGGTGGTCGCATGAAGCTTGTCTTTCGCCACCGTGTATTCCTCCGCCGCTATCCGAAAGACACCCGGGTTATTTGGATTGAACCGCAATGCCTCGAACACGTACCGCCTTAACAGGGCATCGTTATCCGCCCGGGCGGCTTCCTGAGCCTCTCCCAACTGAGCTGGCCGTTTCAGCAATTCATCGAGGACTTGCGCACAACATTTCGAGGTTGTCGGAATCGCCCCGATCACCAGGCCCAGCAAATTATTGCGAATCCCCACGTCGTCCATTCCTGGCACACCGGCTTTTTGCAAGGCCAGGCAACGCCCCAACACGTCGTCCGGCTGAGAGTCTTGTTTCTTGCGTTCCGCCACAACCCGGTCCAACCACGCTCTCGCCTTGACTGCCGCCTCTCGCGCCGCCGCGTCCACCGCCGGGTCGTTGTCCTGGTCGGTGAACAAATACTGAAACATCACCGTACTCCAGGAAGCCAAATCCTCTTCCGAAGTCGGAGGACATCCGAAGTACGTTGCGATCAATCGCATTGGTACGACGCGGCCGAGTTGTTGGACGACATCGATGTGCCCGCCCGACCCGAGGACTAGACTTTCTGCCGTCTTGGCAACGAAAGGTTGAACCAGTTGAGGCAAGTCCTGACGGCGTATTACTGTTCGCATGTGCGACTGGTCGCGCTCGTACCCCGGCGAGTTCTGCATTCCGAGGAAAAAATTGCCGCCATCCCCGATGACTTCCATCTTGTCCTTGTACGTCACCTGAAACACACTGTCGCGAGAGAGCACTTCTTGTACATCTTCGAACCGCGTTACCAGCGCAGTGTTCTTGAAAATCAGCACCGGTTTCACTCTTCGCAGCACCGCAAATACAGGCTCCGGGTTCTCGGTCAAATGTTGCTTGAGATGATCGAAAAACGACATGGCCTCGGCCTGGACGCTTGCGAGTCCCTCTAAACCTTCTTTTTCAACGCGCTCAAGGCTATTTTTTAGCTTTTCCATCCATTCCATATGGCAATTCCCTTCACCGCGGATCAACCGAATGCTCCGCGATCATTCGGAGCGCAGTTATGCTGGGAATGAAGAAATAGTCTCCACCGCGCAACTCCACGAACTTTGGGAGGGCTCCGCACATAAAAGGCGGATTCTGTGGATCTGCTGAGCCCTGAATCATAAACTTACCGTGCCCTTCGTGATTGCCCATCAAAATGTCCTTGTCATTCCCCTGCCGCGCATCGTTGCCGTATTCGATCCACTGTTGTTGCACGAACTCAAACTGCCGGAAAATGCTCGCGTTCAGCGCCATGAAGACAATTCCGTGGTCCTCTTCGTCACTCCCTGGCTGATCCTCCGGAGTGTACGGCCCATAGGGCATGCCTCGTCGTGAAATACGGCGACGATTAACGAGCGCTCCGTCGAACCCGAAAGCATCCCTTGGATTTGTGCGTCGGATATGCGCTCCGACCGGGCAGCGCGTTCCTTCCCAATCTTTTTCATACGTGAAATTCACGTTCTGATCCGGGTTCTGCACAATTTCAGGACTGGGCTTATCCGGGGACAATTCCACGGGGGTGCCGTCGCGCCATCTGCCGATGAATTTCGAAGCGAGCTTCTCCGGACCGCCGGGATAGAGTCCACCCTTCTCGCTGAGATACTGGCGGAACGTCTTCAGATTTTGGTGCAGCTTGCGATACACCATGAATGTTCCATTGCACGCTAGCAGATGCGGCAGCGGTGCCACAGGTAGTTCGCCTGCCTCGTCGGCGTATTCCAGTAAAAGCTCGCCCGTCGCCAGCGGCGTCCACTTGCCATCCGCGGTCAGTTTGCCTTGGCCGGGCTGTGAGTCTTTTTCCAACCCTAGAAATTCAGGATTTCCGAACCCGTCCGTGTAACCGAAATGTTCTTTGGAAGTAAACTGCCCATTGATTTCGAGCGCGGCGGCATCTTGCGACCCGATCACCGCCGCCCCACCGCTTTCCTCGAGGAGCGCATGCAATTCCGAAACCCTCCGTTCCAAATCTGGTAGTGCTTGCCCAAACACGCCCAACCATGCGTGCACTCCTCCGTGCCAGACAGGATCCCAGTAATGAGGCGCGTTCCTGCCTGTGTCCGACAAGATCGCGGCACGCGCCTTCATGCCTTGCACGAACTCCACGGGGAAGCTCAACAACGATGCCTCCGGCAGCCCCAAGGCTGCGAGCCCCTTGTATGTAAACGCGAGATTTACTGTGGTCTTCGGCTTGTTCCGTTTGTCCCATCGCTCGGCCGTCGTGACATGCTTGATAAGCCGGCCAATGCACTCGCGGCTCTTTTGTTCGCCTGGGAACTTAAGAAAAAGGAAACGGGCAAAATGGAAGTTGTATCCGCGCGCCGCAAACCCTTGAATGTCTGTAACGTCTAGTCTGCTCATAGCAACTTGTCCGTGAATTCTTTCCCCTTGGTGCTGCCTGGATTCGGCGTAGGGGCATCCCGCAAGCGCCTGGAGAAATCGACAAATGCTCTCTGCAATTCGTCCGGCGGCTCGCCAAGGTTTTTTTCGATGAACGAGGCTACCGCGCTCTGCGTTTGCAGCGCCCGCATGGTCTGCTGCACAGTTTTGTCGTTCACGTCGGCAAAATAAAAAGTGGTTTCAACCTGGCAACGCTTCATGTAGGCAACAAATGCGGGCACATTCTCCAGGCCGGGATAACCAATGCAATGTTGCCAGATACCCTGAACCTCTTCCCTGGCTTCGGTCGCCAGCCGTTTCAGGTAAGGTTCCAGATCACCATCGAAGTTCGATTCAAAGATCAAGTACTTCGACTTCAGATGCTCTTCGCACGACGGCATGCCGAAATACACAACATCGTCCAGCACCACCAGACGTGCCATGTGCGTGCTCGACACTTTGCCGAAGGGACCCTTGCCGTCTATCGGCAGGGTTTGCAGATACATTCGAATCGCGAGACTGTGCGAAATCTCGAGATGCGGTTCGTCCTTAATGGGAGAAAAAATCGTCAGGCCGTAAATGCTTCCACTCTGGTTTGGCACCGCTACTCCTCAGGTTCCCACCGGCGCCTGGCCGGTCTCGCCCAGGTCACACTGGACCTTCACCAGAAACTGTTGGTAGGCTTCCGCGAACTTCGCCGGCGGCATCCCATTGCTTAATTTTTCGAAGTCGTCGAACGCTGCCTGAACCCGGTGCGCCGCCTTTACGTCGTTGGTTGCCGCGTGAGGGTAGGCCGTGTAGTAGTAGTCGGTCTCTACCTGTCCTCGTACGATAAAGTTCTTAAACGGCATCACGGGCCTCGAGCCCGGGAATTTCTCGCTCCATCGCCAGATAAGATTCAACCCGCTGAACAGCACAGCGGAAAATGCATCGATGTATTGGTTCCACGTCCCGTTGAAATTGCTGAAAAATAACAGATAGTCATATTGCAGATCGTTCTTCGGTTGCTGCTCGCTCAACCTCGGGAAGGCGTAGCGCGACACAATCACCCACCGTGCAAAATGGATGAACGACAACTCAACCAGGCCGTTACCAAGTGGTTTGTAGTGCCTCCAGACGAAAAAGAAAAAACGCAAGATGTACGTTTTCCACGGCTTCATCGGCGAAATGGTGTTCATCGCGTAGGCTTTGCCGTGGATGTTGGGCATTTCCGCCGGTCCTTCGGTCAACAGAATTGGTGGATTATTGCTCAGCTAGTTATAAATAACAATGACTAACTTCGTCTTCTACTAACCTTCGTTTCTCGCGGTTTGGCGGATAGCGAACGAGGATTGGCCAGTCGGGCGTTGGCGAAACCGTTGTGCGTAGTTTCTGTCGCATCACTTTAGAGGATGAAATCCACAGACAAACTAGCTACACTCTGCGGTCATAAGGCTGTTCTCCTTTTTATGCAGATTTTCTCTGGACAATAGAGTTAGGCCGTGAAGCAGCAACCTTTCTATCCTTTGTGACGAAGGCCAGGGCACGTGGATCGATCTAGAGAAAGGAGCTTGGCCAACCATGATGGCAGACATTGCGAAGAAGCCAGTCCTGATTACTTTCCCTCCTAGCCTGGATAGCGAACTGGCCCGGTTTTTGTTGAATCACTATGGCGTCGCGCATCAGGAAGAGCCCCACGCCTTTCTTTTCTGTTTCTTCTTCACGCTCTGGCATTCAGGCACATTCGTTTTTCCGCTGCTCTACAGTGACTCATTCAAACTCGTCGGGCCAAGACCCATGACGGAATATTTTGATCCGAAGAGTACGCCGAATTTGCGTTTATTCCCTCAAGACGCCGCGGAGAAGCGCCAAGTGGATAGCGACTGGACTCTATTTAATGAGACGCTCGCCTTCGCGACAGCTCGCTTTGCTTATTACCACCTCCTTCCTTACCGCGATCTGATGATCCGGCCACTTAGCTTGGGAGCCCCGAGCTTTGAAGTGAAGACGGTCGAGGCGGCGTACCCGGTCTACGCGGGAGCCCTCCGAATCCTGCTCGGGTTGTCGGCACAAAAAGCTCAAGACAGCCTGGATCAGATCCGAAAGGTGTTCGACGCGGTGGACGCCAGGCTCGCCGTGCAAAACAGCTTCCTTGTCGGTGATCGACTGACGCTATCGGACATTGCGTTTGCTGTAGCGGCGGCCCCCATGGTTCTACCTCCAGCGTACGGTGGCCCGATTCCGTCCTTCGACCAGATGCCTGCACCGATGCAGGCCGCGATCCATGAGATGCGCGCTCGTCCGGCAGGCGCGTTCGCGCTGCGAGTCTACGATCAGCAACGAGATCGAGTTTCGGCTGCGGCCGGATGACGCCGTTCAGTTTACTCATGGCCAGTGCAGACTTGGGCACGGACTTTAGTGTCCTAAAAATTGGCGTCAAGACAGCCCAGAGTATCCCGCCAGTCCCCTTCATTTCATTGCCTGCAGGGCCGGCTCTAACCATGAAAAGAGAAACTGGTTGACGCTTGGAAACTGTGTGGCCAGCAAACTAAAAACGGGAATCGCCGCGGCGGAGGCAAACTTCATCCAGAAATCTAATCCCAACTCTCCAGGGGCCGTTGAGGTGAGCCGGCTGAGAATAACCTCACGGTGCATTTCCGCATAGACAAAGGCGACCGCCGCCCCCATTACCAGCAGCAAAACCACGGCGAGAGTTTGCAGTGCGGGATGCGGCTCGAAGGGATAGACGTTTATCGACATTACGATGAACACGTACAAGCCGCCGGCACTGATCACCAGGGTTCGTATTCGAAGCAAAACGCTTACCAGGAAATTCACATACACCAATGCGGCGTATTCTTCCGCCATCGCTCGGAAAGGCAGCAATGGCGTTTTTGCCAGTCGGTCGTCTGAAGAAACTGCCGGGCTTCCCTCATCTTCTTCCCACATCGGCTTCAGCACGTCCCGGATCAAGATCGCGGAGGTTTTAGCCATTTCTTTCTGTAGAGATTCGACACTCGTCATCAGGGTCTTCAAGCGCCATCCTCTTTTGAAATCATCCTTAAAGAACGCCTTCTTCCTGCGCCAGATGATCTTGACCGTACGTAAGAAACGGAAAGGATTAAGAAGCTCTAAAATTATTTTTCCGATGGCCTTGAAATGGGCGATGAACGGGACTTTTCTTCGTTCATCACGGGAATTCTCCGGTTCGTTTTTTTTCTTCTTGTCGGCGAAGATTTTCCAATAGGCTTCGATCATAAGCCGCCTGGTATCGAGAGTCTTTCTGATCTGAATGCGGGCTTTGGACCTGGCGTTGTCGGTTAGCGGCGTACTCCAGTTTTCCACAAGGCCAAGCAGGCGATTCAGATTTTCCATTGCACGCGACATCACTTTGTAGGTCTCACGCAGCGTGCTTCCCCCTGGATTCCAAAAGGAGTGCCAAGAGAGATCTTTCATCCGGCTGAATGCAACACGAAGTGGGAGCCGGTCGAGCCCCGCAAGTACTTGGCGGCACTTGAGCCATGTCCGCACGAGCTTCAAGAGGCAGCCGAGAAACGCCGCTACCATTACGCCCAAGAGAATTGTGAATCCCCAGTCGTAGGCTTTTCCTTCGATCGTCTGCACAGGGTGGCCGCGGTCGAGGGCCGTGAGCGACACAGCGGCCAATGCCGTCACGGGGAGTATGATTTGCCAGGCAAAAACGAATGGATGCGCTGTTCTTCTTAGCTCCTCTCCTTCGTCATCGCTGATTCGGTAGGAGTCGATTGGAAGATCCTGCTTTTCTGGCAACCTGGGACGGCGCAAATCGACGAGACATACTCCGCGCAGGCTTACCCACACCCACCAATACCCGGCCGCCAGCAACAACAACACGGGTAACGCTGGCGCGACTCCTGAAGTGATATGTAGCATCCGATTGGACCAATACACCCGCAGACTTCCAGAAGGAATCCAAGCCAGCACAATCTGGAACCATGTCATGGCGCATACAAAGATGGTGAATAACGCGGCCGCAACACGTTCGCGCCGCAAATTGCCCAAATCCCAGATCGTCATAACTACGAAAATGGGATACGGCGACCACATCAGTGCGGTAAGTCCACGAAAACCAGCCCAATCCACAAGTGGGCTCCTGGTGCACATCACCAGGACAAAGGCGGACGCTAGTGCGAGCGCTCCGAGTCCCATGATGAGCGTACCGCGGCAATCTGTAGTTCGGGCAAATTGAGCGCTCGCCTCGGAGTCTGCAAGAATGGAACCCGTCCAGCTGAGAACTGCGTGAGTTACTAGAAGAATCAGGCAGAGACAATAAGCGATATTCCACCCGGGCGGAGTACGCGGCTTCATTTTAGGAGATTCCGAGGAGGAAAGAAGAGCGTAGGAGCCGGCCGCAGTTTCGAGAGTGCTGGTAGACTTCCCATCCGCTTTTAGTAAAGAGATGGGGATTTCTCCATCTGCAGAACGGAGACCTTTATCACTAAGCCCGGCAACGGGCCAGAAACCATCACGTCCGAGTATCGTCAGCCACAGCAAAGGCCGCGCCTGACAGTAATCCCTTCCGCAAAGATTAAACAAACTCGGCGATCCGTATTCCGCATAAGGTGCATAAGGAATGCCATCTCCCTTCGCGTTTTGGACTGCAAGAAGACCGGCCATCGCGTTGAATGTTCCGACGCTGAGGCTGCTGACAAAAAGCCGGTCGTCGTGCCTATTCAGCAATGCACTCTGGCGGCAAAGCTTGTCGCTTAACCCGGGTATCAGCGTATAGGAATTCAGACCGAGTACACCGCGCAGAACAGGGTCGCCTTCTCTCGTAAACAGTAAGTCGGGGGCGGTGATAACGACACGGCCTTGCGCATATGCTTTGCGGAGGTAGCTTGCAAGAAAGAGTTCATCCAAGGGGTCGGACGCAAAGAGGAGGGTAAACTTGATGTGGTGTTTCTGTAGCTCGCTGACAATGCCGAGCATCACGGCTTCCTGGGAAAGGGACATCTGGGTGACGCCGTAGGGCGCCACGGTATCGTCATCGATTCCGCTTTCGTCGAGATTCATTGGGAGAGTTGGAACTCCGGAAGCATTGGTCGCAACCGACGGTTGCGATGCCGTTGCCTTCTGATAGGTAGAACGAAAATAAGAGATTTCTCGAGGGAAATGCAGCAGGAGGACGCTCTGGTCGCCCCGTATGTCAGATTTTGGGGTCTTCTCATCCATCACCTCCTGACTAGCACCACGGTTCTGCACGCCGAAAACGGTTTCGTCTTCAGAAAGGATGGCGACCTCGTTCGGAAGATAGCCGCGATCTCTAGCAAACAACAAGAATTCATGACGTGCGTACTCATCATTTTCCTGGAACGAAGCGAAATGTGAGGTCGGCTCGATGTGTTGCTGAAACCAGAGGATGCTGTCGGTGGCAGTAACCGTTCCACTGTAAATAAATGCTTCGCTGAACAGTGCCCGGACGCCAGTTTCTGGTAGTTCCTGCTTTAGCGATTCAAGCGAGCCAGAGAAGGAAGGACCGAGAATCAGCAGCGGTGGTTTCTTTTTGTCCGCGACTGTCGCGTAAGCTCCCTGAATCTCCTGAACAATCTTCAGCGCATTTCGAAATTGCTCTCTATTCAAGCCTGCCGTCGGGGTTTCACCGACGACGAATACGAAGAGCGGACCCTGCGGAGATGTGCCGGTGTTTGGCAAGAACAGATTGCGGTTATATAAGTCATTTGAGACATCACGACGGAACATCAGCAGGCCCGGATATGATTCTTGTTGCGCCTGCTCTTCTGTTTCCTCTTGCCTGCCTTTCATGTCCGACGACGCGTTCTTCGGGACGTGAGCCCAGGGCATGATCGCCCTGTCGAAAACATAATCACTCACCTGTGCAGCCTGCTGAAGAGCTTCCACGCTGCGATCGAAGAAGAGTCCTAGATGCGTGTGTACGGGGTCAGGAAGGATAGCAATAACGAATTTTATTGGCTCTCGCTTCGAATCATCCGAGGATGTTTGAAGCGCCTTGAAGTAGGCGCCAAGATTGGTGCCCTGACCGGTGTTGTTCTCCTTGATTCCACAGAATTCTTGAATTTTCCCTTTAAGTTTTTCGAGATACGGGATTTGGGGAGCCTTCTTCTGTGCGCTTGCCTCATTTTCTGTCTGAGAGGCTTCATTTCCCCGTCGCTCAGGCACGGCCGCTCCTGGCCCGCCGATGCGCAGCACTCCGCTGACCAGCAGGAAGGCCGCGACGAACAGACTGCCTTTCTTCATCGTTCACCATTTCGATCGGCCGTAAGTTACCCAGGCAATTCCCAGTACATTCTTTAACAGATGGAAAGCCGGACCCGGATGTAGGATAGTGCGCAGGGACGCTCGAACGTTTCAGCAGAAATACGGGATGCCAACGAAACATAGCTCGGTCCTTCGGCCGCCAGGTTTTCGCCTTATTCCCGTCTTCCCTATTTCAGTTGCCGCCTAGGGTGCGTCTACCATGTATAATCCCTGCACAACTGGGGCGTACCCGCATGCACGTCCAGGCATTCGATTCCGTGTCTCTTGAGGGATGGTCTCTATATTTGCAAGCATGCAGACTTTGAGGGGCAACCATGTTCAACAGCAAGATGTGGAGTATCGGTTGGAATCCGACTACAGGTACAAAGACTTCCAAATCCATTCGCTGAGTCGTCAAAAAAAAGAACTCCCCTTTTCAGCTCTCGTTTTACAGAGACATACATCCCATTCTCCGAAGAGCGACTGAGCTGCACTGGGTTTATTCAAAAATGGCTGTAGGACACGAAAATCAATTTTCCATAGCTCGCGCCTTAAAGGATGACGAATATCGCCGCCACATATTTCAACAATTTCGAATGCCGAGCACGTTGCCCAATAAGCCTGGAACTGGTTTGGGGTCTACGCCATACCTCTGGTCCGACATCTTTCCTTATTCTGTCAACGGCACAGTAACCAAACATCAATACGAAATCCTCGAAGCCTGGGCGGATTGAGAGTTTGTGTTTCCTCGTGGACTACATCACAACCGATCCAGGTAACCCGGCGAGTGCCGATCAATGCATGGAGTGTTACAGCCCGGCGCAAGTCAGCGTGATAAGCCAGCTCGCGCGACACTACGCGGTCAGCGACCGTCGGTTCTGCTCAACGCCCAACCAGACGTTGCCGAACCGCGCTTTCCTCCATGCGGGGACTTCGATGGGGCGCCGTAAACAACGTTCCCGAACCGTTGTACGATCCGGGAACGATTTTTGAAGTATTGGAAACGACCGGACACAGCTGGAAGATCTATAACGACACCTGTCTCATGTCGCTGGCACGCCTGCAGTTCCCACAACTCTGGGATTCCTCGCTTCAGCCGCACATCCCAGGGATAGAGCAGTTTGAGCAGGACTGCAGAGGTGGTGTCCTACCTGAATACTCTTTCGTCGAACCTAGCTTCCAGATCGAACCGAACGGCGAGCACCCCCCACATGCGGAGTCGCGTTCCTTACGATCACATCTCGATCCTTGCAACGCGATCCGCGACTGGCTTGAAATTCCCGAGGAGAAGATGCTCAAGGGTGTCAGGGTTGAGCCAGCGCCAACTCTTGGAAACGTCTTAACACGTTCGACGCCACGAGCGGAACTGCTAGACATTGCCCAGACCGGCGCTCCGGCAAAACCAACGACGCGATTGTTCGCCGTGAACAGCTTGCAGTGGGCGATGCTCGAAATCAGAACAGTACGAAAGACATACCGGTTGGGATTTCAGGGATGGTTCGGGCCGACGCGCAGGTAGGCGAACAGCAATGGCTTGCCGCTCGGATGCTGGCTGCCACCATTGGGTTCAACGGTTACAAAGACGGCGTCAATATCTGCCAACGATTTTGGATCGTCGGCCTTCATGACCCAGCGTTTCTTGCTGGCGTTATCTTCGTAGAATATTCCGAGACTGCGCGCTTGCTGCTTATCCGGTCCTCTCCTGCCCCAGCCTTGAAACGAACGCGCGTTTCGAACGCCTGGCTGTGCATCCAAGTCAAAAGCATAGAAGATCAGAGACTTTCCCTTCGTATAGAAGACGCGGCCGTACGTCTTGTCCGTTCCTGTACCGGAGACATCGCGAATATCCGCCATGTAGAGGTCGCGTGCCCCCATTAACTCCCGAATGTCCCGGTCGTGTTCGAGCAATTCTTGTCCCTTTGCCACCTCCGCTTCTCTTTGAAAGAGTGATTGATCGTGCTTTTTCACGAGTTGGGTCAACTCGTTAACCTTCGCTTCCAGAACTGCCGCTTGGCGGGCATTTTCGTCACGCTGTGCAGTCGCGCCGTCAACAATCTCTTGCAGTTCGGCCAATTTTGCTTGCGCGGCCGCGAGTTCTTCTCGCTGGCCGGTCTTGGCGTCGCTGTTCACTCCTTGCTGGCCGTCTTCGCTTTTTCCAGAAGAACGCGTCGCCGCAGCTCCAGCGGATTTGAGGGAATTAACTATGCTAATTTGTTCGGACAATTGATGCCTCAAGTCATCCAGGACTTTCGCACTCTGTGCGAGCTTGGCTTCCAACTGTGCGCGTTCGTAGCCAGCGTCACTGGCCTGTGCCTCAAGGGAACCTTCGGACCCGGGGGTTGGCTGAGGGAGCGTCCGCGCCACGTCCGTGCCTCGTTCCACTCCGGATTTGTATGCGGCGACCCCGAGGGCCAGTGCCAGGAGAACCGCCGCCGCGAAGGGCATCCAGATCACCCGCCACCGAATCTGCGAGGGATGGTAGGTGAAACGCTTCTCTGAGGTCGACAAGTCGAGTGCGCCGTTCCCCACCGGTTTAGCGGTCCTCTCCTGCTGCTCTTTGTCCAGTCGCCTAAAAAACGAAGCTTCAGCCTTTCCCACAGACCAGGAAGCATCCAGAGATTCTTCGCCATTGTGCCTCTGTTCGCCAGCGAGCGCCCCGACGCCCTTGACGGCCGCCACTTCGAATTCTCGGTATACGCGCCGGCATTCGGGACACGCCTCCAGATGAGCATTCAGTCTCGCCTGTTCGTCGACACTCAACTCACCGGCAGTGGCCGCAGCACACAACTCGCGGAACTCCTCATGCAAATCCATTAATCAAACGCCTCAACTTCTCGTCGAATTTTGATCTAATAACACACGGACTATCACCTGTTCAATTCGCCATCGGCTAGGTGCCTGCGGAGCTTTTCCAGACCTCGATAATGATGATTTCTGACGTTGGCGTAGGACTGACCCAGCTTCCGAGCAATCTCTGAGAACGTATATCCTTCGAAAAAGTGCAATCTCAACGTTTCGCGTTGATCCGCAGTTAGTTCATCGGAAATCTTCTTCCATCCGTTTCTGCCGAATAGCCCTTCGACCGTATGATCATAGTCTGCGCCTTTCACGGTGGCTTGGTCACACTCGGCTGATTTTTCCACAATTCCGGACAGATAGAACCCGTGACCCTTTAATTGTCTCCTGCGCAACAAGGCTTGGGTATAAGCCACCTGAATAATCCACGAGCGGGCCGAACCTTTCGAACTATCGAAGATTGTGCTTTTCCGGTGGATGTAAAGAAACACTTCCTGGACAAGATCGTCAGCCTCAGTTTTATCTCGCAAAATCCTTTGGCCAACATTTCGGACGGGATGAGCATACCGGCGGAAGAGTAGAGCAAGAGAGTCGCGGTCGCCTGCACAGATATTGGCCAGAAGAGATTCGTCGGAGAATTCCGTTCTGCCTAAAGGAATCTCCGGGGCAAGCGGCGAATTGGACGCCGTCTCTGGCTCTAACCTTACGGTCGGAAAGCGTGCTGTTACAGAGGAACTCACAGGATTTACCTCCCGCCGAGTCGTAAGGACAGTTCACAAATGACGAGTATTCTCCGTAGGAACATACTCGTCGTGGCGTCACGATAACCTGCGTAATGCGGGCAAAGAAGAAACAAGTTCAGCCTCGCTCAGGGCCAGAAAGGGCTTTTGGAAATATTTTGCGATCCAGGCGGAAGAAGATCGGGCTCTCCCAAGAGCAGCTAGCTTTTGAAGCCGGTTTTGATCGGACGACCATTAGCTTGATTGAGCGAGGCCTGTTGAGTCCGACTTTGAGGACGATAGTCCGATTGTGCAGATTGCTGAAACTTTCTCTCTCACAATTGGCAAAGCAAGTCGAGGAGTCCGAATTTTTTTGAATGTGCTTTTGGTGCTCCACGTTTCCTTGCATCTGTCGAACTCCAGGAGCCGACGCTCTTCCCCTTAAAATATACATTAAAAGTATAATTGTACAATACTAATTCAACATTTACCGACCTATAGTCTTTAACCCATTCTTCGTACTGTTGACCCTGATGACTCGAAACGCGGGTGAGTTGTTCCGGCAGAGATTAGCGTTGCTACGTAAGGCCAGAGGCCTTACGCAGCAAGAACTCGAAAAAAGAATCGGCAAACTGGAAACGGAAGCGGGGTACATCAGCCGGGTTGAGACGGGCGCCATCGAAACTCCGCCGTTCGAAGTGATAGACAAAATCGCTCACGAACTTGCCGTTGAAGTCGCGGAGTTGTTTTTCAGTGAAGGCTTGGATCAAAATGCCGACCAGTTGCGCGAAAGCATCTCCAGTCTGCTCGCGTCGCTGGATGTTCCCCAACTTCGCAAGATCTACAGGCAAATCTTAGTGAGCTTGGAAAAGTATTCCAAGTAAGAGTCGCCTTGCACACTAGTGGCATGTAACAACTGCTTGTGCACTGGTATGGCGCGACGGATCAGCCTATTTCCACTTCACCGTACGAGGCGATTTGTTGTACTGACGATGTATCGCAAGAGTTTTCTGTTCTGATCTCGGTTACAGCATCTCTCACGCTTTGGGACTCTAGACGAGGGGCTTCGGTTCATTCGCGCCGATGGTGAAGTCCGCTGGATCAAATGCGTTCCACTGCTACCAACTCCTCGCCGTCCCAGGTGCTGTTAAGTTTTCTGGGTACGGTCCAGATGATTTCCGCGTGGATGGCGTGCGTCATGCCATCTGAGTTTTACTGCCCAATCTCCGGTCATAGCCCATTTCTCATACTAGTATCGAGACAATATACCAACATGGCCAGTTTGGTCTATCTCAGCCCTCCCGTATAAGTGGCGTAAACAAACAATAACGCGCACACGTTATGCCTGTGTGGTGTGTTCGTGGACACGATTACGAAGCCATCCTTTGCTGTCGAATGTTTCTTCCACCATCCTGCAACCGAAGTTCATTTCGCAAAGCTCAACACTCGCGGTCGGAAAACGAAGCTCCCTTCGCAGGCACTTACGCAGTTTCAACTACTTGGCCGTGGAAGCATACGTGCAGAAGAGGTTTCAGGTCGTGCGTGGCCCCCTCTTGAAGGAGGGCCGCCAAAAATTAAGAGGAGGAGAACATGCATGACATAGATCGCACGCAGTTGGAGTACGGATCAGAAGTTTCCGAATATGCCGAAATCCCTGAGCTTGCTTCCGAACAGTACGAATCTTCGGGGGAGCTCGGAAACATTCTCGGCTCGCTCTTCGGCGAAGCGCAGGCCGAGGGAGCCTTTGAAACTCAGGAGTCCCAGGAATTGCCGGAGATTATGCACGACGAACTGGCTTCCGAGCTGCTCGAGGTTCGCAGCGACCAGGAACTCGATCACTTTCTTGGCAACCTGTTCAGCAAGGTGGCCGGCACGATCGGCAAAGTGATTAAGTCGCCGGTGGGGCAGGCACTAGGCGGAATCCTGAAAACTGTCGCGAAGAAAGCGTTGCCTATCGCAGGCGGCGCACTCGGAACATTTGTCGGAGGGCCGCTTGGGGGGATGGTTGGATCCAAACTCGCTTCGATGGCCGGAAATGCATTCGGTCTCGAGTGGGAGGGAATGAGCCCTGAGGACCGAGACTTCGAAGTCGCACGGCGCTACGTGCGCTTTGCAACTCATGCGGCAAGAAAGGCTGCCGCCGCCCCGCCTCATCTTGATCCGGTGGTCGTGGCTAAGGCCGCCATCGTGGACGCTGCAAAGAAATATGCTCCGGGATTGCTCGCTCCTCTAGGAAGCCTTGGGGCGGTTGCGTCCCAAGCAGCAATGCCATCGGCGTACCGCGGCGCAGCAGCCGTGCGTCCTGCACCCAGACCGACTTTCGAGCCCGCTACCTACGCCGGGGGCTATGGCGTGCCAACGGAGCCGGCATGTCCAACATGCGGCACGACCTCCTTCACCTCTTACAGACACCACCATCAGGGAAAGTGGATCCGCCGGGGCCGGCACATTGTCCTTTTGGGAGTTTGATGTTGTATGAATCTGCACTCTGCGGCCGTATGGCTCCTCGAACAAGAGGCTCGCTCGCTGATTGCGCGGCTTTCCCGGTTGAGACCGTTCGCACTGATCACACCCATGGTGCCAGCTGCGACGGTCCCGCCGGAGGCCCAAACAGCGATGGAAAACCACTTAATTGAGGGACGGCGGAGCCTTCACAGAAAGATCGACGAATTCATCGGTTGGCTGCGAAGCCCAAGGGGACGCGCTGCCACACCAGCAGATGCTCAGAAACGGATCGTATTCCTGAAACTGAGGTTCAACTCGGTGCTTTCACAGTTCCACATTTTCTCGGACGTGCTCACGCAGCGAAGCGAACATGAGATGGGCGTCTGGATCGCTGGTCTCGACGACTTCGCCGCGGATGCCTTGGCGCTGGCAGGCGGATATTACCGGCCGCCTCCGGTCGTCTGCTACGTGGACCGTGGGCACGGTGGGGCAATTCGCCGAGCGCGTACTCGCCTTCCCGGAGGCGATCTGAATCCTGTGGCCATCATCAGGATCCCTCATGAGCGAATGGTTGGAAGTGGAGTCGCTTCTTCGCTGGTTCACGAAACGGGCCACCAAGCGAGTGAGCTGCTGGGTCTCATTAACCCCTTGCGAGCCGTCCTGCAGCGACAGGAGAAGACCCGACCCAACGCGGCAATGGCGTGGCGGCTCTGGGACCGTTGGATCTCGGAGATCCTGGCCGACTTCTGGGGTGTGGCTAAAGTAGGAATCGCTTCGACCCTCGGCCTCATCAGTCTTGTCAGTCTGCCGCGGGCGTTTGTCTTTCGTATCGACGTCCGAGACCCACATCCGGCCCCCTGGATTCGCGTGAAGCTGAGTTGCGCTATCGGCGCGGCTTTGTATCCACACGCCCAGTGGAAGGTCTTGGCAGAACTCTGGCAGGAACTATATCCGACGAACGAGCTCGACCAGAAAACGCGTTCCCTTCTAGCCATGCTCGAAGCCAGCATCCCGGAATTTGTTCAACTGTTGGTTCACTTCCGCCCCAAGTCTCTGCACGGTAAGTCGCTGCTGGAGGTCTTGCCCATCGGCGAGCGTCAGCCCATACGGCTGGCCGCTCTCTACCAGAGATGGCTGAAGTTTCCCGCGGAGATGCAGACGGCATCGCCGGCCCTGGTCTTCGCTGCGATCGGACAAGCCAAAGCCGACGGAATAATCTCTCCCGAGGCGGAAAGTAAATTGTTAGCGGATTTGCTGAGTTATTGGGCGATGCGCAGCGCGTTGGATACGTCCGCAATTTGCGCGACTCAACCGAGGACGCATCTTGCACAGCAGCCGCCTAGGCTCGGCCGCGAATTTAGTATGACTCTAAATTGAGGAGGAATCATCATGGCATCACCAGCAAAACCCAAGCCGGCGCAACTGGTACAAGGACGTCAAGTCCCTGGAGGCACCTCATCCTTAGTCCCTGCGACGCCGCAGTTTTTGGTCTATCAAGGACAGGAAGTGCAATTTACGGCGACAGGTTGGAAACCACTGCCGGCTCCTGCGCCAACTCAGCCACCAACACCGGTACCAACTTACAACATCAGTTGGACAATAAAACCAACTGGGCAAACTCCTACGACCTATACGTACAACAATGTTATTCCGGATACATTTGATGCTACACAGGCCACCGCTACTTTTACCTGGGACACCACCGATGTCGAGCCAGGTAGCTATCAGGTATCCGCGGCGGTGACAGATCAAAGTCAAAATTCCATTTCCGGAGTCAATCTCACTCCAAATCAAGTGACGGTCAAACTGCGACCCATTGCCAGTGGTGACACCCTTCCAGTCACCATGCTGCGTGCCGCAGAGGAGCCGACCTCCGACGAGGCTCTCTGGGTGGCCATTCGCTATAGCTCCAACCAGTTGTTGTTCCAGAACTATCTTCAGTTTGTGGACAGCATCATGTGCAACAACACGGGGGCCAGCAGCATCGACGATATCTTAAACAACTGTGTTCACCAGACACCGTGCTTGCCGCCTATCAGCCAAAGAAGATTCGTGCCCTTCCCCAACATGGATGCCTACCGCATCCTGAAAGTGGCCACCGAATGTTTCCTCATGCTGAATTGTGGCGTCTATCTAAACACCACCACGCTGACTACCCTGGTAAATAGTCAGCCGATTCCTTCCCCGATGGCAAAGCCGACGGCGGGTCAGCCTTTTCCCCCTCCCGGCTACGACGTCAACGACGACGCCAACAGGCTTAATCAGAATCCGTTGAATCTGCCGTCACAGATCATAAATTGGTGGAACATCTATCTTCAATCCGGCAATCAGTATTTGAACGCAAACGACAACCTCAACGATAAGATCATCCCTTACCTTGCTCTGGTCCGTTCACGGTTGAGCGAAGTTCAGGTGAGCGGTTTCTGCGATATGGGCGTGGAGTGCTACAGCATTCTCCGCCGCAAGCTCACCAATCCCTGTCTTGTCGAATTGATCTGGTCGTATTGGCACGAAGAGGCCATGTTGGCCCAGACGTTGAACGTCATCAGCCGCCGCTTCCAGAACCTGCGAGGAAACGGTGGTCCCGACCCCTTAGTTCGGTTCGACATCGATCCGCTGCGACGTTTGAACTCCTTCTTGTGGGGATACATCCAAGACGAGCAGCATCGATTGTCGGTGGTGCGTCGCGCGTATGAATACAGTCACGAGTATGGACTCTCGCTCGAAGGCAAGGCCGTGCGCGCACTGCGGCCGTCCGACAGTCGCTCAAAATTCCTGGAGGCGTTCCACAATCTGCTCTACCTGTGCACGATCTTCTTCAAGGAAGATGACGACACGACCGTAGTGGCTGACGGCTTCCCCCTGCTCAATGCGCTACGGGAGGTGCACTACATCCTAGCAGCGGGCGCTCACAACCAGTTCGGTGAACTCCCTTCGACAGCCCGTCAGGAGATGCTCATGCAGCAGTGGCTGCTGGCGCGGCCGGAGATGCGGGAGTTTCTGGGAGGCAAGATCATGGTTCCGTACCCCGAGGAGTGGATGGACCGCGTCGATACGGTAAAAACCATGGAAGGCTGGACCGATGTTTCCGTGGTTCACTTTCATGATCTCGCGGTCTATGGAGAGCAGGTAGTTCTCTCGATACGCTACGGAGCTTGGAGCTTGACGACAGCAACCGCCGCACAAGCGGCCAATTGGGCCCGCTACTGGCGAAATGAAATTCAGGGTTACATTCATGCTTATCGCGCGACGACCAGCGTGGATTTGACTGCAGACGTTGCCGATGTCCAGGAAGCGGCCCGTCGCTATACGGTGCCGTCCGTGCTGCTGCGTCAGAGGCTAGCGACGCAAGTCAGACACTGAGATTATGGGGCGATGCTCGACTTTACGTCGGCGCTTTATTTGGGAATGCGCCATCCAAGTCGCTCGCTTCGACCATGGTCCCAATTCACTACCGGTGTTCCGGCGGCACTCAGCTCGCCGCCGGACAGCCGGTTGGTGGCACACGAACTTGCTGTGCTTCAAGGCTGCGAGGAAGGCGTGCTCGGCACTTCGACCTTGCACCAATTCTGGGACCTGTTCGGGATACTTGCCAGGCGGCACGTGGCAATTCACGTGGATTCTGGCGCGTACCCCATTGCCCGGTGGGGAGTGGAAAGGGCGGAAGCGCATGGGGTTCCAGTGCGTGAATTCGCTCATCACAATCTCGAAGCGCTCGAGCAAGGGTTAAGGCGGGACGCTCGAGGAAATTTCGTTCCGCTGCTTGTCACGGACGGCTTTTGTACCGGTTGTGGAAGACCAGCACCGCTCGCTGCTTATCTGGATCGAGCGCGTGCTCATGGCGGCTGGCTGATCATCGATGACACGCAGGCACTCGGGATCTTTGGTCATTCGCCTGCCCCGGATGCTCCCTACGGTCGAGGAGGAGGAGGAATGCTCGCTCGGAACAGAATCGGCGGCCCGGACGTCTTGGTCGTCTGTTCGCTTGCCAAGGCGTTCGGCGCTCCCTTGGCTGTTCTCAGCGGCTGCAAGTCCGCCATAAAAGCATTCGAAGCAAAGAGTGAAACGCGCATGCATTGCAGTCCGCCATCTGTTGCGGCAGTTCGTGCCGCAGAACATGCGTTGACCCTCAATCGCCTATACGGCGATAGTTTGCGATCACACCTCGCGAGTCTAGTAAACCGTTTTCGCGGCCAGGCGGCCCATGCCGGTTTCCGCTTCAGCGGAGGCCTGTTCCCCTTCCAAACTCTACAGCCTTCGGCATCCTTCGAGATGGTTTCCCTTTATGAACAACTTCGCAAACAGGGCATTCAAACGGTGCTCCATGAGGCCCGAAACGGACATGGCCCTCGCGTCAGCTTTTTGATTACCGCCCGGCACGCTCCGGAAGAGGTTGATAAAGCGACCAACGCTCTGATTCAAGCTCGGGCACGGCAACACCCCCCAGTCCGGTTGGAGGCAAAGGCACATGAGAGACGCGCCTGCATTTGAAAACGGACATTTCCGATCTTTTCTGGACCCAGAACAGTGGGAATCGTTTGAAGCACAACCCACTTTACTCGGAGAGATCTTTAACGAGGTTGGGGCAAGCAGCTCTCCTGCAAGCGCCTGGGATCAACGCAAATTGCTTCCGCCCGACGTCATCATCGACGGTTTCAAATTCAACCGAACGGATTTCCCTTTAGACAAATCTGACGTGTCCCGGAGAGGACAAGAAAAATTAGTCCAAGTTGCACGGATGATCCTATCCGGAGCAAAGGGTCCGATCCTGCTTGTTGGCCACACCGATCCCGTAGGAACGCATCCATATAATGTCAGACTGGGTAAACGCAGGGCGGCGACAATTCGACGACTGCTGGATCAGACGCTCGATGGACTGCGTAAAGGCTACTCACGGGGCCTTCATTACGTCATTGATAGCCCGGGCGAACTAAAGAACGTGGCCCCGAACGATTCCGAAACCTACCGGGCATTAAACCGCCGAGTCGAGATCTACCTTCTGGACACAAGCCGCAGCACGACTCTCCCTGCCAAGCCCGAACCAATTACTCCGCATCCGCCCCGGGTTGTGCCACCCGTTAGCGCGCCGCAACCTCCGAAACCTCAGCCACGGCCTCCCCAAGTGACGCCGGTCCCCGGGCCGCTTCCGTTTCCCAATCCCTTCAATATTGATCAGCCCGCGCCAAAGACCGCCACCGATGATCATACATCGCACTGGGTTTGGCATGCACTCGCAGGCGTTGCGGGCGTCCTTGGAGTCACGCCGTCTTCTGGTCTACGCGCGCTTACGGTAGAAGTTCTAGAGAAAGCAATCTTCGCCGCGCTGGTTGAGCTTACGGCGGTGGGAGTCACCCCGACAGCTGCGCTCGGAGCGGCCGGAGAAGCGGTAGCTCAAGTGATCATTGAAGACGAACTGGCAAAGAAGGTCGGAAGTCGTGTTTTCAACCTTAACGCCATCCGAATGAACTTCCCGGTGTTCGATTTGATTTCGTCTGACGGCATTACCAGCGTCAAGACTTACGGCGGTCTGGTGGAAATGAGTTATGAACGAGCGCGTCCTAAACTGATGAAGGCATTTCGGGAGATGGTCGGGATGCAGGAGCCATGGGAAACCAAGTCAATGCCCCAGAAACTGACCAAAGCCGCCCAAGCAATCTGGGACAATCTCTCCGAACTCAAACGCCAAGCTCCAAACGCTTTGCCTAGCGAACTAATAAATCCCAAATCAGTTGGAGAAGTGGAAGCATACCTGGCCAAAAACGGATCGCTGCGCATACCGGACGACTTCATCGCGCATTTCCGCCGAGACGTCGCCGATTTCCTAATAGACAGATGGAGTCCCGCAAACAAACGCTTACTCGGTCCAGAAGGCATTCGAACCGCTCGCAGAATTAAATCGTTTACCGATCGAATTCAAAGGATCGGGTTGACATCAGGGGATATCCGGAGTCTGGTCGAAGTCGCCCGGGAAACAGGATTGGCCAAGAAAAAACCGAAACGATAAAAATCTTTTTTGGACTAGCGAGTTGACCGTCGAAGCATTCACAGAGGAGAAGAAGAAAAATGAGAGACCAGCCTATCCTCGGCACTGATCCAAACACTTGGGACGGACTGGATTTGAAGCCAGTGGGACGATGGTTTCGCCGAGGTGACTTGATCATTGTAACTATGGACGGGCAGTGGCCGCTCACCAGCAAGGAAAATCCCGAGCAGTGGGCCGAGGTAGCGGAAACTGCCTCCGGCGGACTTGTGGCACCGCTGACTCAGATTGCCAGTGCTCTCCGCCGTGGGTCGTGGCCACTCGCCATTCAGCTTGCAATTACGAATCAGAAGCGTGACGAGAACTACCTTACAGATATGGTGTTTTACGCACGCCACCCCGAACGCCACGGCCAGCGTCTGCAGCCCAATGAACGAGCCTCAATACAAGAGTGGCTCGGGATTAGGGACCGTTTGGTTCGCCCTGCCCTCCGCGCAACTCCCGCAGCGCCAGTCCAAACCGTGCGTTCTGCTTCTCTGAAACCTGCATGGGTCCAGACTATTCTCCCGCTTCTGAACCGTTATCGCGGTGACATTCCATTGGACTTTCTGCTCGGATGGATTGCGGTTGAGTCCGGCGGACGCATTGGCGATGTCACTAATATCAATGAGCGGGGCTACTTTCAAATTCATCCCGACGAATCAAAGACACTTGGAATCGAGCACGATCGACTCAGCACCGACCCGGATTATTCCGTAAAGGCCGGGATTCGACTTGTCAAATACGATGCGAAGTGGGCTCTTTCTCTCGGGCTTCCCTATGGGTCTGATTTGTTCTGGCACGTCGTCAAGATGCGGCACTGGTTGCCTGCTGGCGTAAACGCAATCGTTCGAGACATGCGACTTCACGGGGCAATACCCAACTCTTGGGACGAGTTCAGAGCATACGCCGTAGCCAATCGCCTAAGAATCATCGCACTCATCAAGAAGGCCACAGGCGGGCGATGGGGTCCAAAGTGGGATCCGCAATATGGCGTAAATGTCGTGGACAGAATGTTCAACCTCGGCCGGCAACTCACTTCGGGGCTCGGAAGATCGTAGCCTCCACCAACTTCAGAAGGAGTAGACGTGATCATCGACTGTCATTGTCACGCGGGAAAAGGAGATGGGCTGTCAGGGCCATGGGATACGGCCGCCCCGCTCACCAAGTATCTCCGCCGAGCGTCACTTGCAGGTATCGGCCGGACGGTGCTGTTCCCCGCATTTCACTCTGACTACGCCATAGCCAATCGCGAGGTCGCGCGCATCGTTGCCAATCGTCCGGATCGCTTTTTGGGGTTCGCATTCCTCCATCCTGAACGGGACCGCGGGCGCGTACAAGCCATGGTGAAAGTGGCGGTCGAGCAATATGGGTTTCGCGGTATCAAGGTACATCGCCATGATGGACGAATTACACGTGAAATCTGCGAGACCGCGCGTGCTTATGCCCTCCCCGTGCTGTATGACGTTATGGGTGAAGTCTCGGTCGTGGAATTGCTCGCTCAAGAATATCCAGATGTGATCTTCATCATTCCCCATCTTGGCAGTTTTGCTGACGACTGGCGCGCACAGCAGGCCCTGATAGATCCTTTAGTGCGCCATCCGAATATCTACACGGACACTTCCGGCATTCGCCGGTTCGACCTGCTCGAGGAAGCCGTGCGGAGGGCGGGTGCCGGCAAAGTGCTCTTCGGCACCGACGGGCCTTGGTTGCACCCAGGCGTCGAGCTGGCCAAAGTGCGGGTTCTCGGATTGCCGCAATATGAGGAGCAGCTTGTGTTAAGCGGTAACCTGCTGCGATTGATCTCCAGAGTTCGAGCGCGACCAAAGCATTTCGCTATCGCCACTGTAGCGGCCGCTTGGTCCGGAGGCGAGCTGCGGGATCCGTGGGCCGGAGAACAGTTCCCAGTCGCTCAATAACCTCGGCAGCTATGCCGGCCCTTGATCGTGCCCAGGCCGTCGTTGCGACGCACGCCGCAACTGCAATGCCCGCGGTGTCACACCGAGCCGCCGGGCGGCGCGTTGCAAGTTTCCGTTCTCCGCCTCGATCGCAATCTGCACGGCCATGTCTGAGACGCCCTGGTGGATCTCTTTTAACCCCAGGCCCAGAGCCATCGCGCACCGGATCGCATGATCTAAGGATCGGTCGCTCCATTTACACGGTTCTATTTGGGATTGTGGCCTCTCCTCGCGCGGAATGTCGCCTGCCGTGATGGGGCCTGGCCCGACATGGCGAAACGTCATGCGCGATACGACCTGCCTCAGGTCGCGAACGTTTCCGGGATATTTGCGATTCAGCAAATATTCGCAGACTTCCGGATCGAACGCTCCACTTTCCCCATTGCTTTGGGGCTGTGCGAGAAAGTGGTGAGCCAACAGTAGGATGTCATCGGGCCGCTCGCGCAGTGGAGGAAGAACGCAGGTCCAGGAAGCGATGCGATAGTACAGGTCGCGCCGGAACCGACCTTGCTGTTCTTCCTGCTCCAGATCTTTGTTGGTAGCGCAGATGAGCCGGAAGTTGGTCTGCTGCCAAGTGTTGCTTCCCAGCCGCTTATAAGTGTGCTCTTGCACGACCCGCAACAGTTCTGCCTGAAGCCCTATGGGGAGTTCCCCGACTTCATCGAGAAAAAGGGTACCTCCGTCCGCAATCGCAAACGCTCCGTCACGAGCCGCCACGGCTCCGGTAAATGCCCCACGCTCGTGTCCGAAGAACTCACTGCCAGACAACTCCGGCACGACCGTCGTGCAGTCGAGGACCACTAAGTCTTGTTTTTCGGGGCGCGGGTCGAGTGTATGGATCAGCCGAGCCACTAGTTCTTTCCCGGTGCCGCTTTCTCCTGTGATCAGGACCGAGGCATCTGTGTATCTGGCTATCTCCGTGATTTGCCGCAAGACTGAAATCCATTCGGGATTTCTTCCCACGAGTGCCTGTTGAACCAAAGGTGAATTAACCGTGTCATCGACAGATCTCCATCGCTCAAATCGTGCTTTTATCTCGTCTGTCGGGTGACCGAAATGGTGCCAGGCAAAGACGTCCGACGCTCCGGAGGCGAGCAGACGCCACGTCTCACCGCCCAAGGAGGAATGGGAAACGCAGACAGCCAGTACTCGTTCTAGTCCGTTTCGGCTGGTTCGGCGTACAAAATCGCAGACGTTAGGATCGACTCGGTCGAAGAAGATCACTCCGGGTCCAGGGCCAAATTCCGATGTGCAGACGCACGCTTTGAGGTCAGTGCCTGCCAATGCCTGTTGGATTGAGCCTCGCAATGAGGGATCCATTGGCTCGATGAAGTGATGCCAAGCTGCTGCCATCGAGGCAACCCCCGCCTATGGTAGAGTTCGACGAGCCTGCGCAGAAGGAGTCCTTCTGGAGCCAACCTGGGTCTGGATTGGGGAGCTATCCGCTTCCAAATCCGCAAACTCACTGCGGGGAGTATTCTGGAGGGAACAACGGTACTGGGGCGCGTTCCACTAACTCCACTTTTCAAATCTGGATCATTTATGAGCCTTGCCTGAGCCCGAATGCCTCTGCTGGCAAGTTCTCCGTCGCCTTACAGGCATTCAGCCGGGTCGAATTATATTCCTCTCACTCTATTTTACAAATCCTTTCCTCCGGAATGCCAGTAGTCCTACGATTTGGTTGCTTTCCCAAGCGGCGTTCTGTCAGTGCACTTCTCAACAACCCAGAGCTTCGCCCCTTCTTCGCTTATCCTCAAGAATTCACAGTCTCCGCCTACGACTTTCTTGGGAGGCTTTGTGGAGATAGTGAGGCAACACCATAATTCGTTTCAGAGGAGGGCCTGTACTCATTGTGCAAAACTCCAAAGCGCGAGTTCGCCAAGGCCGGTCTCGATTGCCCGATAGGAAAACGTCTTCCCCCCGAAACACGCGACTCCATCGTTGCTGAGACCAATTATTTAGACGGTCATTTACGAGCGGGTCATACTTCAACTCCCACAGTACTCTTTAATCGGCCGGCGCTGGATTAGATCCCTGCAATAGTTCGCGCATCCGTCGTATCGCGTCGGGATCTTGATTTGCAAACGAAATGTCGGCTGATTTTCTCTGCGAAGTAATCTCGCGTAAAACATCCCTCGTCGTGCTGAGACCTTCCTTATTCCTAATGGCGGATTGAAAAACCTCTGTTCTCTCTTGTTGAGGCATATCGATGTGCATTAGCTCTGCCCGGATGGCAACTAAATAGGCAAGCGTAGCCGCGTCTTTCTCATCACTCGGCAATCTCATTTCTTTGGCATCTTGCAGCGACGGTCCAGCACACCCCACGACAAAGCATTTCCACGGAGCGCCAAGCCGCAAATGAACGCCCCAAATTCCGCCCAACAAACACATTGCCGCCAAAATCGTAATCGATATTCCAGCTTCTCGTTAATTCGGGGTTTCGCGTCAGAAAAAATCCCGCGCCGCCCCCAATTGCGGCAAATAGTAAAGGTAGCATTGTTCCAACGACGGGCGTCATGCTCAGTCCGGCTACAAATCCAATGAGAAGACCCATCGTCCCGAACGCAACTCTGAGCCAGACGGATAGTGAACTCTGTGAGCCGTCAGCCATTGAACCCTCCTTTACATTCACCTTTTCGACATCGAAGCCGCGGGATTATCAATCGGGTTAGTGATTGGGAAGATATGCCAGTAGTGGTCTGCTGAAAGCGCTTCCAGTTCCGTTCAGCAAATAACTTGGAAGCAAACCCTCAGCGCAAGCGTTTATCACGGTTCTGCGTTGCTATTTCGTCTAACAGGGCTATTCCACTCTCCACACCTGTGCTGTAGCACCTATCCCAGCAGACGATCGCAGAATTCGAACCTCCAATCAGTTGATTAAGAGACCGTCCAAGGACAATTAGGACCGAGTGCAATTGTCTGCTATCGTGTTGATTTTCCGCACCAACATGGGCGATACGCTTCCCTGCCCCATTGTGCCCACTTGCTATGGTTGGTGACGGAGATGGGGCACAAAATTGGGTGCAGTTCCCGGAATTCCCATCTCCGACGCCCTCGAATTCTCAACTCTTGAAATCCCAAGGCGTTAAGGCGTTTGGACCCCTAAGAATAATTTGTGAGGGCTGCTGACAGAAAAGGGCGGCAGTTCGAAACTGTCGCCCTGCGAGGTTTCAATTTTGTTTCAAGTTAGTTACAGCCCAAAGATGGGCGTTGATGAGCGCTTCGATCGATCACGCGGTCGCGGCCCGTTGACTTAGGAAGTCCTTTGCCTTCGCTACTTCGGCGTCCCATGTTGTGAGTTGTTCAGGCGTCAGGAATTTTGTGAGTTTCTCCCGTCCAGCAGAACGATTCTGGGCGACGTATTGGGCTATCTGTTCCTTGGAGACGTTTGGATTCTGCTTTCTATATTCTTGCAGCTTTTCGTATTTTTCTGTCAGAAAGGCTTTCAATTCTTCCTTCTGATGGTCTGATAGGTTCAGTTCGGATCCGAGCCGTTTTAATTCAACCGCGACGTTGTTGAGTTCATCTGGGGTCATCGTTAGCTTTCTTTCTGGGCAGGACTTTTGGATTTAATGGAGTTTTCTGGCGGGCGATCAGTCAAATTTCGACTGTCAGAATGTATTCTAGAGGTGTTGCCTCTGAGTACCCGCTCACGGTAGTTCAAAGTTTAGTAGTAGTCAAGAGCTATAACGCGACCTCTGCAATTGATTTTAGTGGATTCCACTGGGCCGTTTGACGTGGGATGGATGATCGGACACCAACCCAGTTCTAGGGCAGCGGGACGCTTGAAGTAAGTACTGCAGTTAGACTTATCCGGCAGCACGGTTGACCAGGGTTTAGCTCCACGCTGATCGCACAATCTCGCCAGCTTGGGCTCTCTGAAATCTAAGCGTGTGGCGAGCATTGAACTTTTGGAATGAATCGTGCCACTGCTGTCTCTCACGCAATAGCTAATCGTCCTCTTGTGAACATCCAGTCCGATGGAATACATAGGTTGCATGGGGGAGCCTCCTTGGTGTTCTGAATCAGCGCGTCGCTGAGTTCAGCCTTTTTACAGCAAGCGCTCCTACCTATACGTTCAAACTAACCGGGGACTTGGGAATCTTTTTGCTCACCGGCGGTAGGCTAACCTTTCGAGGGTCAAGGTAAAGTGTAACGTTGCCGCACGGTACGGATCGGATGGGTAGAGGAGTGAAGAGATGCAGGTACATATATGGAGGGAAAGGCCGGGGAGCTGGGCGGAGTGGCGAAGCAAGCTGAGGCATGGGTGGCTGATGCCATTTGTGTTGGTGGAATATGGGCTCGATTGGGTGGTGTATGCGCTGAGTCACTGGCGATTTTTGGAGTTGCTGGAATATCTGGGGCGCTTTGGGGTGCTGGTGGCGGTGATTTTCTATTTTTCGGAATCAGGCGACCGCTTGAAGCAGAAACATTACCAGGCGTGGCAGGTGATCAATTCGGCGCAAGGAAAAGGTGGGAATGGAGGACGCATTGAGGCGTTGGAAGAATTGAATGCGGATGGCGTGTCGTTGGTGGGAGTGAATTTGTCTTCCGCGTTTTTGATGGGAGTGCGACTGCCCAAGGGTAGGTTGGCGCGGGCGAATTTCGATGCAGCGGACGCGCGGGATGCCGAGATGGCGGGGGCGAATCTGCGGGATGCGAGTTTGCGAAGTGCGAATTTTCGAGGGGCGCGGATGGAAGGCGCGTCATTTGAGAGGAGCGTGTTGAACGATGCGGATTTTACAGGGGCGGATTTGAAGAATACGGATTTGAGCGGGGCCAGTTTGGAAAATGTTGATTTACGAAATGCGGAGTTGGAGGGCGTGAAGTGGGGGTCGTTGCAAAACGTGAAGGGCACGAATGTGTTTGGAGTGAAGAATGCGCCGAGTGGTTTTGTGGAATGGATGGTGGGGCATGGGGCGGTGCGAGAGGAGAATTGAGGGTCTGAAATAGAGTCGAAAATAGAGATTGGAAATTTGGGAATCGATGGCGACTCCAACAGTGGGTCCTCACGTTGCAGGGGGTGAGAGTGTTTCTCTTCAAACATCATCTTCTCCGGTCAGATGATGTCCTTTGGGTTACTTGCCCTCGTTTAAAAACGAGAGGGACGTCCGCCTTGTGCCTTCTCGCTTCTCGCGCAGCGGCAGTGATTGCCGTCGCCCCGCGCCAATGTTCCTCACCAGGCACAAGCCAGATCACCACATCCGGCCGAATTTTCTCGATTGAGCCACCCGCCGCTGTACACAATTGCAGCCTACCGTGACGATCACGGTTTGGCCCAGGGGCTGGGTGTGCTCCGACCCCAAATCAAGAATTTGCAGACGGCAGTCAATCGAAGAATACCCGTGATGACCCCAAGCCGGTTTCGGACGAGTTGATTTTGGCGTCGGGTCCAGTACCTATGTTATCGAGACTAACCAGGCAGAAGAATGAGGTTCTCCAGGATGTCACCGCTCTCGTTGAACCTCGAAAGAAAAATGGGTAGAGACTGAGGAGGCACAGGATAGCTGAATCGGGTGATTTCCTGTCAGCCGTTGACCCGGCGAGCAGAGAATTGCTCGCCGGACCGAACGGAATCAGCGAACGAGTGCGTCTGCTATTCGCTGATAGCTACGCCGTTAAAGGAGGCAACGCCTATGGAACTTGAGGTTGCCGCTGGGGTGAGGTCGCCGTAGGAGTCAATGGAGAACACCGCGACAAACGCTTCGGTGCCAACGCTGTATATCACCGCGAGCCACTTGCGATCATGAGACACGGTGATATCCGTGGGCGAACCGGGTAGGGGAATGGATTTGTAGAACACGCCACCTTGCCCATCGGTGAAGAAGATGGAAATCGCCTGCCCCGGAGAATTGCCGGTATACCAAACGCTGCCCGGACCTTTGGCGACCCAGCACGGAGCGTTGGTGGGAAACGAAGGAGTCGGCCCGGCTATGGGGAAGATGTTGCGGCTCTCGTCGATGATGGCAAAGCTGTCGGGGCTGTGCGCCGGGGTGAATCCTAAATTGTTTTCCCAGAAGGCAGCGCCAAGCGGAACGCTACTCGCGTTGCTGGGAAGAGTGATGGAGGTATCCGTGCCCTTGAGCGAGCCGCCTTCGTGGGTGAGCGGAAGCTGGAGCAGCGAGCCTGAGCTTAGAGTGACGGCGGCCCAGGTCTTGCCGACCGCGATTTGCGCCGCGGAGGGATCGGTGAGAGAAACGACGGGGCTATCGAGGTTTCCTGAAGGCCAATCATGACTCTCGGCACAATTGGTGCCCACAACAAAAAGGTGTTGGTGGGCCAGCGCGACGGAATCCGGCTTGACGCAATCCAAAGCAAGAGAGATTGTGCGACCGATGGCGATGTAATTCTGGTAGCGCACTAATTGGTTGACGGTGTTGGAACCGAAATTTGCTACCGCGCCCAAATCGTCCTGAAACTGCAGAATTCCAGCGTTCGTGCTGGCGCCGCCCTTGCCGCCGGTGGGGAGGCTGTTCACCAAGGACAGTGAAGGCGTGCCGGAGGTATCGAGCTTGAAGATCACGACCGAATTGCCACTGGGGTTATTGGTGCTGGTGAGGACGAAGACGCCCCGGTCTGGCGGTTCTGCAACGGTGAGCGTAACGACAAACAACGCGGCTGCCAGCACAGTGCCGGCGGCGCGCCAAAAGACAGACTTCTGGACGCATTCAAGATTCATTGTGATCTCCTTGGATATAGTGAATCGGTGCCCCGTTCCGAGGGTATCCCGTCCAACAGACGAAGCATGTTCACGGATGACTATTCGGAGGGTGTCGACAAAAAGTTACGGTTTTGAGAGAACAGCAGGCAAAGGTAAAAAGAATTTAAATTGGGACACCAGCGTAACTTTTAGGAGCCGTCCATCGAATACATGAGGATGGAACAGAAATAGGTCTGCGGTTGTGGACCTGACAGCAGAAACGGTTTGCAGGAAGACGCTGGTACAGATAAAAATCGCACGACGACACTTCCACTCATGCACCCGGACAGCAATCTGGAGATGCTGATGGCCCGCTATCAAGCGGGCGATTTCGCCGCGGCCACAGCTCTAATCGATCACATTAGTCCACAGCTGCACCGATTTTTCGTCGGACAATTTGCCAGCCGACTTGATGCGGATGATCTTCTGCAAGAAACGTGGCTGCGGATTCATCGCGTACGGCATACCTACCGGCCGGGGGAACCGGTGTTGCCGTGGTTCTATGCGATTGCGCGGCACGTTCGCATCGACCATTACCGAAAAACGGTTCGGACGACGGCGCGCGAGCAGCGATTGGATGAAATGTCGCAACTGGCAGCGGCGCCGGTGGAAACCGGGAAGGGCGATGTTCTGGAAGCGCTGCTGGCACCACTTCCGGAAAGCCAACGCGAAGTACTTGAGATGTTGAAGGTGGCGGGGATGTCGCTGGAGGAGGTGGCCCGGGCGACGTCATCGAGCGTGGGATCAGTGAAACAGAAAGTACACCGGGCGTACGAGAAGCTGAGAGAAAGAATGAGCGCGCTAGCGCTCAGGAAAGGGCAAAACGAGGAAAATTCGTGAGAGACGGAGAGATTGACGAAATCCTGAAGAACCCTGCCGCGCGAACTCCGAAGGTAGAGGCGGCCGTGCTGCGGCGCGTGGCTGACTCGATCCAGCCGTCGATGCAACGGGTGCGTCCATTGCCACGGACATGGGTGTTGGCGGGCGGGCTGGTCTTGATTTGCGCCACGGCGGCATTAGCGGGAGCAGCGCGAGCAGGGTTCTACGGATTTGAAAAGATGGATCTGCTGGAACGAGTTTTGGTCTTTTCGACTCTGGGTGTTCTGGCATGGGCGGCAGGAGTGGGATTCGTCAATGAAATGATCCCGGGGAGCAGGCGTAGAATTTCGGCGGCCGGATTGTTGCGATTGGGCTACGTGGTGTTGTTGATGGTGTTTGCGCTGCTGTTTCACGATTACCATACGGAGCACTTTGTTTCGGCGGGATTGCTGTGCCTATTGACTGGAGTGTTGCACGCGATTCCGGCCGGACTGTTGAGTTGGCTGGTGCTGCGACGCGGGTTTGCAGTGAATGCGCTCTCGGCCGGAGCGGTGGCGGGAACGCTGGCCGGACTGGCAGGCGTGGGATTGCTGGAGCTGCATTGCCCGAACTTTCAAGCCATGCACATATTGATTTGGCACACGGCGGTGTTGGTGGTGAGTGGAGGGTTGGGCGCATTGGTGGGCAAGGCGCTGCAATTCCGTAAGAGTTGACGCGTGTGCCTTGAGCCTCCGGGACTCCCGAGGCACTTTCGCAGACAACTCGACCAGCTTTCAAACAGATAAAAGGGCTCGTGAACCGACGACCTGCCGATTGTGGCCAGGAGAGCTAAATACCAAGGAATTCAAGTGATTTCCCGACTCCGTGTTGCTCGCAAAGAAGCAGTTTTAGGCGTAATGGTTAACAAGATGTTAGCTAGAATTATCTCCACCCAAGGGATGACGGGTACACCCGGCCAGACTGTCGGACCTGCATCCAAAGTCTTGTCCACATTTCTGCTTTGCGAAGCTTCTGTGATCATGAATGTGAACTGCGGCCAGTCGTAGCTTCAGGCGACTATCTGGGTTGTTACGCTTCCAGCATCCAGGGTTGAGAACTGGTTTCACAGAACTGCATCGGACTCGTTCTACGCCCTGACCGGGGAGTAAAATTGTGCGCGCGGACGTTCTTCTTGTTTAGCGAGGATTGTGATGGAACATAAGTTGGAGTGGAGTGTGAAGCTTTTGGAGCGGATGCCTGAGACGTTGAATGTGCTTTTGCGGGGTTTGCCGGAGGCTTGGACTTTGAGGAATGAAGGCGGAAATACGTGGAGTGCGCGTGACGTGGTGGCCCATTTGATCCATGGGGAACGCGCGGATTGGATGCCACGGGCGCGGATGGTGTTGGAGTTCGGGGAGAGCGAAACGTTTGTGCCGTTTGATCGATTGGGGCACTTACACGAAAGTGAAGGGAAATCGTTGGGAGAATTGCTGGATGAATTTGCGCAGTTGCGGGCGGGGAATCTGAAGGAATTGAACGGAATGCGTCTGGGAGAAGAGGAGTTGGCACGGAGGGGACGGCATCCTGCGTTGGGAGTCGTGACGTTGTCGGAGTTGTTAGCGACTTGGGCGGCTCACGATTTGACGCATTTGCACCAGATATCGAGGATTTTGGCGCACCCGTATCGAGACACCGTAGGGCCGTGGAGTGCGTATTTGGGGGTGTTGAGGTGTGGAGGACATGGGGATTGATTGGTCGAACAACCGCAGGCTCGAAAATCACTGCGCTTGTGCTTGGCTGGGTTGAGGATTCGGTGATTCGATCCGATATCCCAGCTGTCGGAGTTGCCGGATCATTCTCTTCGTGCGCTTTTGCTTTGACCGCTTGGTGACGGCTGGGCCCCGTTCTTCGTAACGCACTCCTTGGTGCAGGATCAACCAGATGAGTCGACATGCTTCGACGTGCGCTTCCGGGTAGGAAAGATCGGGGCCACACGACGGTTCGGAGGCGAGAGGGTAGCGTTTTGCCCTCGGTTGGGAAACTGGAGGTGCGAGTGCCTGCGTCACGACGGCATCCGGACGAAAAATCAACTTTTGCGTTAGACTCCCCACAAAAGTCCCCACAGTGAAGGAAAAAACGAAAAGAAGAGAAATGAGGTAAGTCCTTACGGAAGAGTGGTGAACCGGGGAGGACTCGAACCTCCAACCCGTTGATTAAGAGACCGTCCAAAGAGAATTGAGATGGGGTGCTACGGTTTGCTATCGTTCTGAATCTCCGCGCCAGTAGAGGTGATCCCCAATCTTCCACGACTGCTACTCATTGCTATGGTTTTTGATCTAGCGTGGGCACAAAATGGGGTACAGTTTTGGGGGCAATTCTCCGTTGCTCTGTTGACTTCGACCGCAAGTGAAGCGTAGCGTTCGAGGCAGCGGAGTGCTTCGGTGATTGCGCGCCGAAGCACTTCTGAACCAAACCGCTATCAGGCCGCGCTTGATCTTACGTGAAGGTTCCAGCCAGATGAAAAAACTACTGTTGCTTATTTGCGTAGTCCTGTTGTTGAGCATGCTAACCGGTGGGTGGCAGCGTGGGCCAGGGGCTTCCACCGGGCGGGGGGAAGGTGACAACGTTATCTAAACATCCGGATTCCAAGGGGCTAACTTAAGTCACGAGAGGTGGACTCAATGTTCTCAAACGACCGATTTCGCGAGGGTTTTTGCCACGCGGATTGTCGACTGTGAGAATAATTCTGTCGGCAGATTCTTTGCCGTTCCCTGTTTCTACGGACATATTCGAGGTCGCAGAATAAGCGGAGGTTGAGGGGAGGCGTCAAAGTCAAAGTTATCCAAAAGGTTGCTGGCAGCAGCGTCGCGCGACGTGAGCGCTCGCAGCCCGTAACGCGTTTCGACGAACCTCAGTACCGAAGTATGGTCGGAAACAGTGTGGGAAACGTAGGCCGGTTTGGCATACGGCGATATGATCAGGAGCGGTACCCTCGGCCCCAGGCCAAACTGATCGAGTTGTGGAGGCGCCACGTGGTCGTAAAACCCTCCGAAGTCGTCCCACGTCAGAAAGACCACCGTGGAATTCCAGTCCGGTCCCTGCATCAGTGCGTTCAACACTCCCACCGTCCAATTCTCTCCGTCACACATGCTATCGGGCGGTTCTTCAGTATCGTATTCCGGGGGCAAAAGCCAACTCACGCTGGGTAAGTGTCCGGTCTTCGCATCAACAACAAACTGACTGACCGGTGCCACATTCGCGGTCCACATAGCGCTATTATAAATGTGACTGATAAGAGAAATAAATCCCCCTTCCTCCGCGTAATATTTCCAGCTTACGCCAGCCCCTTCTAGGGAATCCGGCAAGGTTGGGAAGTCGAAGCAGCGAGACCGCTGAGAACGGTTACCGTACTTGTCGATGACTGTCACGGTGCTATCCGAGTTGGGTGCACAATCGGCCAGCGTGCCGGGGTTGGCCCCGTTGTCAATCGCACCGCCGGACTGGGCAGCAATCGCGAAGAGATGATTGGGCAGACTGGGGCCGTGAACGGAAGTGAAATAGTGGTCGGCCAGGGCGAAATGTCGCGCATAGGTCCAGTAATTGGGTATTTGCTGTTCCTGGGCTTGTGTGTAAGCACTCCAATTCCCACCGCTGATCACATCGAACCTGTCCATCTTTCCGGCATCCATAGCTTGCAAAGCACAATCCCAGCCATTACAGAGGGTTGCTGCACCTTTATAGGCGTCGGGCATGGGACTTAGTGGGATCCATTGACCATTCGAAAGGAGGCCGGTGGTGGCACCATCGGCTCCGGGGAAGGTGCCGAAATAATTGTCGAAGGTGTGATTCTCGCAGATGATGAAGACAGTATGTTGAATCGCGGTGAGGTTTCTAGGGACGGGAGTGGCGCACGCGGCGAGCGAAGCCAGGCAAACCAGAACGAGGAGATTCTGAAGCGGACGGCCCATGGCCTGACGCACAAGTGACGCGATTTTTAGCGAGAAAACAAACTGGGAGCTTTTCACGTTGATCAGACCAAGCGTCTGGCGTGCAGCTCTGAGTAGGTTTTCAAAGGAAGCAGTTTATCTCGCGCTTCGAGCGGGGCGGTCGCTCGCGCCATAAAAACCCCGTTTGGAATGAAAGCGAGTGCATACCCCGGCGTTTCAGCCGTGGATTTCGCAATCAAGATGGGGACGATTCATTCAAATCGTCTGGTCATTCCAAGAATAACGCGGCCCGCGGGAGACGCTTTCACATATTCAAAGCTATGTTATGAGTTCATAAACGCGAGTGTTTGACGGATGTTGGGGCGTGCGGGAGTTTCGTTTTTTCCTTGATACAAGTCTTACCAACTACGCTGCGACGGATCCCGGAGTCATTAGCACGCCGTGTGTGACCGATAACAAGCAAACCTCAGGGAGTTTAGCGCGCGGGCCTTCTCCCGGTCATCGCCGCGTGCTGCGATTCAAAGAGCGCTTGCCGATCGTGCGCCGCGGCACTCGGATCTGGAAACGACGCTCAACATCTACGCTCATGCACTTCCGGCCTCGCAACGGCGGGCAGTGAATAGGGTGTCGGAGGTTTTGTTCTCAAGTGTTCTCGGGTTGGGGGAAAAGCAGGAAAGTGAAAAACCTAATTAGTCGTATTCAGGAAGGTTAGGAAAGAGTTGGTGAACCGGGAGGACTCGAATCTCCCACCCGTTGTTCGGCTTTCGAAGCGCTAAATACTCAATGTTTCAAGCGGTTTCCCCGTTTCGGGAATGGCGGAAATGGCCGGTTTTAGGCGCAGTCGTTACCACAGATATTACCAAGTTTCCCCTCTTCAATTTGGTCGGAGCCGTGTGGATTTCAATCACCGACCTCCTGGTCCGGAACCGCAAGAGTGGAGGAACGAAATAAATCTAAAACGTTGAATCGGAGTCGGATAGTTGTGCAACTTCCTCCCTTAATCGGGCTTCTCATTTGGCTACAAATCTAAAGTTTAGACGGCCGGAAAAAACCGTCGAATGGGGTGGATCTTTCGTTCTTAGTTCCACATGATTCTGATATCTCCTCGAGATATGCAGAGGAGATCGACATCGCGCCATGGAAACTTGGAATCGTGACGAGCTCTATAAGGAAGTCTGGGATCAGCCCTGGTGGAGCCCAAATAGGGAATTCCCGCGGTCGCATTTGGTGAGGGTTCGTAAGGGTTCGAAGGGCTCGTGGCTTCGTTGACTTGCCCCAAGCCTCAACTTAAGATGGGCCTAATGGCGGACTCCGATTCACCTATCGAGCAGACCGTCTCGCACTACCGCGTAGTCGAAAAGCTTGGTGGCGGTGGAATGGGTGTGGTCTATAAAGCCCGGGACACTCGCCTCGACCGCTTTGTCGCTCTCAAATTCCTGCCCGAAGAGCTGGCCCACGACCGCCAGGCTTTGGAGCGGTTTCGCCGTGAGGCCAAAGCTTCTTCCGCTCTGAATCACCCCAACATCTGCACCGTTTACGACATCGGCCAGCAGGACGGGCAGGCGTTCATTGCGATGGAGTTTCTCGACGGTAGGACCCTAAAGCACCGCATTTCCGGCCAGCCTCTGCCGCTCGATGAGACGTTGGAACTAGCGATTGAGATCGCGGACGCGCTGGATGCGGCACACGCGAAACGAATCATCCACAGAGACATTAAGCCCCCCAACATCTTTGTAACCAAACGAGGCCATGCCAAACTTTTGGATTTTGGTCTAGCAAAGCTGGTGCCCGTTGGCGGTGGCGCGAGTCTTTCTGCGGCATCCACACTTAGCGAACTGGAACAGCTCACGCGATTTGGTAAGGCAATTGGCACCCTCCCGTACATGTCACCTGAACAGCTGAGAGGCGAAGAGCTAGATCTACGGACAGACTTGTTTTCCTTTGGGATCGTGCTCTACGAAATGGCTACAGGAACACGGCCATTCCGTGGAGACAGCTCCGCACTTATCAGCGACTCGATCCTCCACGGTGCTCCCGCACCGCCAGTACGATTGAATCCCGACATTCCGCCGAAGCTGGAAGAGATCATTAGCAAGGCATTGGAGAAGAACAAAAAACTCCGGTACCAATCTGCCGCGGACATGCGGACAGATTTGCAGCGGTTGAAGCGCGATACGGAATCAGGACACGCTGCGGTCCTGAGTACTCCGGAGGCGGCAAGCTCTTCCACACTAGTCGCATCCCCCGCAATAAAGGCTCAGATAGAATCAGTGGCCACGTCTCGGACAAGGCCAAACAAAGGGGTTAGAATTGCATGCGCTGCCTTAGTGACTGTAGGCCTTACTATCGGTGCGTGGCTCTACTTCACGCGCAAGGCCCATGCTTTGAGTGCGACTGATACAGTCGTCCTCGCGGATTTTGCAAATTCAACGGGTGATGCCGTTTTTGACGACACCCTCAAACAGGGATTGGAGGTGCAACTGGCGCAATCACCATTCCTCAATGTTCTCTCTGACGAGAAAGCCCGGGACACGCTAAAGCTCATGGGCCGCTCTCCGAGCGATCGGCTTTCTGCGGAAGTTGGGCGCGAACTTTGTGTACGCTCGGGTAGCAAAGCATACCTGAGTGGTTCGATTGCAAGCCTGGGCAGTCAATACGTCATCGGCCTCAAGGCCGTCGACTGTCAGACGGGCGATTCGATGACGCAGGAGCAGGTAACAGCTAATAGCAAGGAGCAGGTTCTCAACGCTCTTGATTATGCTGCAAGAAAGCTCCGCGAGAAGGTAGGCGAGTCGCTCCGATCGATTCAGAAATTTGATATGCCCCTCGACCAGGCAACCACGCCCTCGCTAGAAGCCCTGAAGGCCTACTCGCTGGGAATCAAGGCTCACGATCAAGAAGCCGACACGGCAGCTATTCCATCCTTCAAACGGGCGGTCGAACTCGATCCCAATTTCGCCATGGCGTATAGCGCCTTGGGCGTCTCGTATTCCAATCTCGACGAGCCCAGTTTAGCCAGCGAGAATGTCAAGAAAGCTTATGAGATGCGCGATCGCGTGAGCGAACGGGAGCGATATCGCATCTCCGCTTCTTACTATTCCGAGGTCACTGGGGAGCTTGAGAAAGCTAAACAAACCGACGAACTGTGGGCGCAAGCCTATCCACGTGACGCAAGACCTCATCACAATATGAGTGTCGATTCTTGGTTCTTCGGGCAATATCAAAAAGCGCTCACGGAAGAACTTGAGTGTCTTCGTCTCGATCCGGACTTTGGTGCTGGTTACGCAGTCCTCATGCAGGACTATATTTTCTTGAACCGTCTCTCCGACGCGAAAGCCACTTATAAGGAGGCTCAGGCACGCAATCTGGATCACGTCGGCCTCCACGACTATCGATACGGAGTTGCCTTTTTGGAGCGCGACGAGGCGGAAATGGAGCGCCAGCTGGCGTGGGCTGCTGGGAAGCCGGAGGAAGACGAATTTCTTGCCTATCAGGCGTTCACTGAGGCGTTTTTTGGACGAATGGCGAAGGCGCGGGAACTGGTCCGCACCGCGGTCGAATCCGCTCGGCGTAACGATCAGAGAGAAACGGCAGCCCGCTATCAGGTCATCCTGGCCGGGATGGAAGCAGATTTTGGCAATTCCGAACGCGCCCGGCAAGAGGCTACCGCGGCTCTAGCGCTGGCGTCAACACGTTACGTTCAGACCCAAGCAGCTTATCTCTCGGCTCGGGTCGGGGATACTGGCCGGGCGCAAAGGATAGTAGACGATTTGGGAAAACGATTTCCGCTCCACTCGATAATAAACAGCTACGACGTGCCCACGATTCGTGCTGCCATTGAAATCAACCGCAGCAATCCCTCCAAAGCTATAGAGTTCCTACGCACCACGTCTCCCTACGAGCTTAGTGTATCGGGCGGTCTGTATGCCGTCTATCTTCGCGGCCTGGCATACTTGCTTCTGCGTGAGGGCAGGCAGGCCGCGGCGGAGTTTCAGAAAATTCTGGATTACCGCGGCATCGTAGGGGACGGTCAGCAAGGCGCACTCGCATATCTCCAAATCGGGAGAGCCTACCTCATGCAAGGCGACACCATAAAAGCTCGAGCCTCTTACCAAGACTTTCTCACGCTTTGGAAAGACGCCGACCCTGACATCCCTATCCTCAGGCAAGCCAAGACGGAGTACGCGAAGCTGCAGTAATTTCGGGACAAACGATTTGAGCCGGAGACCAAGCGAAAGCTCTCCCTCAATTAACTCGGGCCGGAGAACACCAATGCTTGTGTCCACTGTCCAGTTACAAAACGTCGCTCCTTACCCATTTCTCGAGCACCCATAAATGACTTTGTCGGGTGAAACAGAACCCAGCTTCGTAAGGACGCTCAGGAACATCCTGGTAGGGCTCACTAGATGGCCCGCCATTGTTCCCTTCGGCGAGATTCTAGACGACTCAAACGACTCAAACTGACTCAAACAGACTCAAAGACTCAAACAACTCAAACAAACTCAAACGGGGTGCGCGACTTACAAGTGGAACTTAAGCCGCCCGACGTAACTCCCAGTAATTTTCAAACTCGCCATTGAGATGGCAGCAGCGTAGAGCCAGGATCGCGTTCGCTCCTCGAACGGTCCAGAACATTCCTGACCTCTTGAGACGGAAAGCGACCACCGTCTTGCATCCGGCTTCAATGACGCCCGAACCAACAAATAGGTGTTGGCGGCGAAACTTAGGGTATCGCATGCGCTCTGCATTCCGTTCAAAATAATCTGCCTCGGTGCGAATCTTCTCCATTACTTCGGGGTTATCGGAGTCGATCGAACGGAGTGCACCAACCAGCTTTTCGATTTTCCCCCGATCCAGCAGGCGCTTTTGGTGGATCTTCATCCAGGCTTTTTGTTTCCCTTCGTTATTCGGGTACAGCTTGCGCGCGACCTCCCAAAGATGCTGGCGGGCGTGGTAGAGATCGACAATCTGCATGGCGTCGGAAAAATGCAGGGCAACAAGATTCCAAATCCATTCGGCGCCGTCGCCGATAACGACCTTCTTGAGTGCGCGACTCCAGCCGCGTCCCCAGGCTTCCCCATAGATTCGACGGCCAAACTCTTCCGCACTCTCGATGGCTCCGGCGTACGTGGTGGAATCGGGATCGCGGATTGGATAGCCTTCCTTATCCCACGTCGTCTGGGTGAACACGCATCCCAGTTTGACTTCCCGAGTATGGGCTGGCTGACCTTCCGTCTTGCCCTGCCGACCGACCGTCTCTTTCTTCACCACCGGAACTCCCGTCCCATCCATCTGCACGTACAGCACGGGAATCGGCTCGCCGGCAACCACGGGTAGTTCCAACTGCAGGGCTTTGTGAATCTCGGTTTGTTCGCGCTGAGCGATGTCGCCTCCGATGGCCTCTGCGGTACGCTCTACTGATTTAGTGGTCACTTCCAGGCCGGCCAGAACCTTCATCTGTTCGCGGCCGTGATCGAACGGTGCCTCCTGGCCCACTATCGCCTGCATGCGGCGTACGCCGGGAGAGAATTCCGTATTCTCGACATCCAATTCGACATCCACCGGAAATTGGCCGACGCCGCAGTGTGCGCATAAATAATAGGGACGTAAAACTTCCACCGGACCCACGACGGTCAGCACGGGCTTGCTGCGTTGCTCGCGGTAGTGGACTTGTTGGCCGCAAGGGCAAGCCAGCCTGCGCCCTTCCTCGCCCGGAGCTGGGAATTGGAGCAGTTGGCTCAACGCAGTGGCGCCCGCCCGGTGTAAAGCCGAGCGCATGGCCATCTCGGTCGCTTCCAGATCGAGGCGCCCCGTGTTGCGCCGCTCCTGGAACACCACCCGCAAGAACTGTTCTATTTCGCGCGTGATTTCTTGCCGGATCGCTTCGACCGTTTTTTTTTCCGCTCCGTTTCTGCCTTCTCATCGAGAGGCCGCAAACGGCAGATCTCCGCGTTGGTTCCGAGAAACTCACGAGTGAGCTGCTGGAATTTCCGGAATTCCTCCACTTCTCGCTCGGCTTTCTGGATCGCCGCAGGGGTGGGCAACGCTTCCGAGATGGTCTTGCCATCGACCTTATAGGTGAGCCGGAAATTGGGGCCGTGACCCGGCTGACCGGGTTGATGGCAGTGACACTCTGGCTTACCGCATCGACCCGAGGTACCCGTAATACTGCCGGGGCGAAGGTCCCCGAGCTCTGCGATGCGCTGAGCAAGAAATTCACGTCGCTGTTCTAGATCAGAAAGGGAATCGGGCATGTGGTGGTCCTCCTATCCCGAGCGTATAATATACGCAAGGAAATGGCCACCCGAAAACGATATTAGCCCCTTCTCCCTTTAAAGTCGCCCGCCCACTCAAACGCATGCGATTGACTTGCAAATTGTACGGGACTAGCATCAACAGGGCTTGCCGCATGGAGATCTTCCATCTCAGCCAACGCGATTGGCCATGATCCTTTTCCGGGGCTTGAATTAGGTCACTACCGAATCCTTACTGGAAGATTTGAATCTAGGCCGCCACTTCGCGTTGCCAAATTCCCGGGCTCTAAACACACTTGGAGGCTTTTATGGCAGAAAAAAAACGGGCGCCGCGCGGGAGGCAGAAACGGAATGACCCTTGGATTTTGGTAAGGTTTCTGGTTTCCCTTTCGCGCAACCCCCGGCTGAGAGAAAGGTTTCTCAAAGAGCCCGACAGCACTATGGCAAAAGCCGGCTTGAACAAGAAGCAGAGAGTCATCGTTCAGAGCGGCGATCCGAAGAAAATCCGGAGATACCTGGGCAGCGGCTGGTCGCCAAGCCCATTCATAGTGAAGATCATCAAAGTCATCAAGAATATAATGATCATCCATCTGAGAGAGACTTAGAAGTAGGTGGTGCCTTTATGCGCAGGGGCTCAATCACAGTCGTCGGGACCGGACACTTAGTCGCTGGGCAAGTTACACCAGAGGCACTCGTGTCTATGAAGACGGCCAAGAAATTGTTCTACCTAGTCGGCGATCCAGCCACTGCCCACTGGGTCGAAACCCTGAATCCGACCGCAGAAACCTTGGCAAACAGCTTCTCTGTTGGACGAAACCGGATGGAGTCCTATAACGAGATCGTCGAGCGAGTGATTAAAACAGTACGTATGGGGCTCCGCGTAACGCTAGCATTTTATGGTCACCCTGGTGTCTTTGTCGACCCCTCCCACGAAGTCGTGCGCCGCGCACGTGCGGAAGGTTTCAATGCCACGATGCTTCCCGGAATTTCGGCCGAAGACTGTTTGTTTGCAGACTTGGGAGTGGACCCAGGACAGGATGGATGCCAAAGCTATGAGGCCACCGATTTCCTCTTGCGAAGGCGCAAGTTCGATCCTAGAACTCCGCTGATTCTCTGGCAAGTTGGGTGTATCGGTGTTGCCACGTACTGCAGCAAAGACATTTGGAATCGTGCCGGCCTCCGTTTGTTGACCAAAGTTCTCCGCAATACCTATCCCTCTGAACATCAGGTGGTCATTTACGAGGCCCCTGAATATCCCGTGTGCCGACCAGTGATGGAAACTGTGTCGCTATCGAAACTTCCCCAAGCCAGAGTGTCGCTCATTTCGACGCTGTTTGTGCCACCGCGCGAATTTGCCCGCACAGACCGCAAGATGTTAGCGCGGCTGAGTCACCGCGCAGATTGACGGAACTCGTTTATGCAACGCGGCGGTTCTGAATGCCGGCTGGGTGTTCGTTCTCGGCGAAAAGGCACTTGGTGTAACCGACTAGAATTAACGATGTGTCACACCCGGTATAGTTGCAGGTTGACGAGTTATGGTGTTTTGCGACGTATCATATTGAGTTGAGCAAAAATCTATTTATTGGTTGGCTTTCCTACAACCCATCGAACGGGTTTTGAAAATTGCCTTTTTCGCGATTAGGAGCTATCTCTGTCCTTTCTATTTGCGATTCGGTCTTTGCGCTTGTTGTACTTTGGCAGTCCACAACCTATCTGCCTGAACATCGCGAGTAATGCAGACTCTAGATGGCGAGCGAAGTCAGTCTCGATACGGAACCAGCCCCGCTCGCAGGTGCTCCTCCAGTGCCGCCATCGGATACATGACCATCCTCCCGACGCGGGTGAAGGGAGGCCCATCCTTAGAACGAAGCAGTCTCCACGCACGCAAATCGCCACTTTGACTCCCATGTACTCGGCAGCCTCCCGTTCCCTAACATATTGTCTTACGGTCGAAACTTGTAACAGCAGACGGGAAACGACGACCTCGGCGATTCTCGCTGCCAACAATGTTTCTTGCGAAGCGGCGAGGCCGGTCCCCAGTTCGGTGATGGCATTCCCGAGCGATTCACGCACCGAGTTCATAAGATTTTGATCGCAACCGTACGGTCGAGCCGCGTGCTCCGCGCGCGATACACTTCTTCCCATCCCCACCCACACCAATCGGCGCGATGATCTCGCAGGGCCCCAGTTTGGTGCCATTCCTCAGCCATGAATAAGGCGGATTATAGATTTCTAAGAAATGTCGTGAGCATCAAGGTTTGTTCAGCAATGCTGGCCAGTTCGTGATCAGGGTCAGCGGCTGTGCAGCTTGAGATACGTCCTGGGGCACGACCAGGAATTTTTGTCCGTCAGCAGTGACATCGTAAGGAGAACCAGTGGCAGGACCCCGATTGGTCGGAAACAGGGGCGTGACCTTTCCGATTCGGAGGCTCGAACTGTCTTCTGAGACTTCCGCAGCCATGATTTTATCGTCGCCAGCGAGGTAGAAGAGGACTCTGCCGTCGCGCCGCCAACGCGGAAATGCGCCGCCACTGGTTGACACCTGCCATTTTCCCGTGCCGCCCCCAAAAGGGATGACATAGATCTCCGGAACGCCCGATTCGGCCGACCTGTAGGCCAGCCATTTCCCGTCGGGGGCGAGATCCGGCTGGTCCACGAAGAATTGACCCTTAACTACCGGAATCGCCTTGCCGTCCCCGAAGAACGGAAGAGCCCAGATGCCGAAGTTTGCTCCGTCCTGCGGTCCAGTGCGCGCGAAAAGCAAATAGCGGCCGTCGGATGACCAAGCGGGATACTGCTCCACATCGTCGTCCACTACCAGTGGAGAAATAGCTCCCGTGCCATCGGCGGGTTTCTGGTAGATGTGCAATACGCCACCACGATTGGAAGAAAATGCGATCATCTTTCCGTCGGGTGACCAAACAGGATTTGCGGAACCGGTCGAGTCGTCAAAAGTCAGGCGGGTCTCGACCCCTCGCGAGAGGTCATATACCCAGAGGCCAATGTTAGACGCATTCGGCGCGATCTTGGCGACAGCAAGACGCCGCCCATCGGGCGAAATCCGCGCACCGGTGTAGTTGCCCAGCTTTCCCGTCTCGCCAACCTTTTTACCACTCACGTCAAACCACACGAGCTGATTGGTTGCTGATTGACTTGCAACCGAATAAGCCAGAAGACCATTCTGAGAAACGGTGAAAAGTGCGCGGCGCTTGGGACCATTGAGGCCAACATGTACAGCCAGCGGCATCGCATCGCCTGTAAGCCTTAGCGCGTTCGCATCGAAATTCTGAGCCATCAGCGTACCGTTCTGCACATAAAGCAAAAAACCCTGCGGGACGTAGAGTGCGACGGAATCACCACGGACTAGGAGTTTCGGCTCGCCGCCGTCGAGCGAGGCTACGTAGGTGCCACTCCGACCTGCGACGCTCGACCACACGTAGTAGAGAAAGCGTCGGCCGTCGGAAAAAAACTGTGGCCAGCGATGGGCGACGTGGTCAGCAGCGAGTTTCGTTACGGGCTGAGGAACTCCGCCCGATGCGGACACACTAAAAAGCGGAGAGTTGACGGCTGGACTGAAGAGAACCGTGCCTTGGTTGCTCCACGCCGCTCCGCGGCCCAACGGAGCGTCGCAAAGCGCAAAAGGCGCGCCGCCCGAGGGGTCAATTCGAATCAGTTTGCCATGGGCCACAAAACCGAGATAGCGATTATCCGGCGACCAGAAAGGCATGGATGCGTCGTCCGTGCCTGCCAGCGGCTGAGCTGTCGCGGCGTCGAGAGGGCGGACCCACAGGAATTGCTTACCATCTTTGCCTACTGCCGCAAAGGCCAGCCGCTTGCCATCAGGCGAGAGCACAGGCGGATCGCCGGGAAGCCCCGAGAGCAAAAAACTCGTGTTCTCGGGCGCAGCGACCTGCGAAACGATGGCCTGTGCGGGAACGTTTGCAAGGCGCAGGTACGACCAGACTAGAACGGCAACGGCAATTGCGAGGCTGGTGGCAAGCGCCCAAGGAAGGACTCGAAGCCAGCGATTCCGGGTTTCGGGGCGAAGGGCCAACGGTTCGGGCACGCCTGCGATCATTTCCTCAAGCGAGATACGGGCGTCGCCGATGGCCTGCAGTCGCTGGCGCGGATCTTTTTTCAGGCAGCGCTGAGCAAGATTCCGAAACGCGGGCGGTGTGCTGGTTGGAAGCTGCGACCAATCCGGCTCGCTTTTGAGTACCGCCGCGAGCGTATCGGATATTGTCTCTCCCCTGAAGAGCTGTTTACCCGTCAGCATTTCGTACAGCACGACGCCAAAGGACCAAATATCAGCACGGCGGTCCGCTACTTTGCCTTTCGCTTGTTCCGGCGACATATATGCCGCAGTGCCGAGCAAAACCCCTGGGACTGTCGCCAGGGAACTCAGCGTCGGAGAGGTATCCGAGACCGCCGAAGAGGTTTCATCGATGAGCGCTTTGGCCAAGCCGAAGTCGAGAACCTTCACGTGGTCATCGGGCGTGACTTTTACATTCGAGGGTTTTAGATCGCGATGCACGATCCCGTGCTCATGTGCACATTCGAGTGCGTCGGCAATTTGCTTCGCGATCGAGAGGGCTTCGTCAAAAGGAATCGCGCCGCACTGGATGCGGTTGGCCAGCGTTGGTCCTTCAACCAGCTCCATCACCAGTGCGCGAGTATTACCGGAATCTTCCAGGCCGTAGATCATCGCGATATTCGGGTGACCGAGCGACGCGAGGACTTTTGCTTCGCGTCCGAATCGCGCCATGCGCTGAGCGTCAGAGGAAAACGTCTCGGGGAGAACCTTCAGCGCGACATCGCGCTCGAGCTTGTTATCGCGCGCGCGATACACTTCGCCCATCCCGCCCGCGCCAATCGCGTCCAAGATCTCGTAGGGTCCCAACCGAACTCCAGGAGACAGTGGCATTGGGACGCAATTCTACACCGAAAGGAGTTGACGACTCAGCACATCATGGATTCGCTTCGCGATAGGGCACATCATTGGAACCGCTTATCGAACAAGAGCGAGAATGAGCTGTCGCCTAGTGTTTACCGGAGATTCGACAGGGTCCAATCCTCGATTGTGGTCGAATGACGGGCTAACCGAAAGTTATCGGTTCGTCCGTCGGGTTAGTACCGACAAAGGCGCCATCTCGTCAGTGCCGATTTCCTGACGAGATGCCGCCTTCACAGGACCTATCCCGCTGCGGAAGCCGGATAGTTTCCGGTTAGCGACAAACCGGAAGTTGGCCAGAAACGGGGTTCTCAGAAATATCCCATTTACCGCGGGATCCTATGGCACAGGCTCGGTTTTTCCGAGTGCTCCAGGTTATTTCCCTGCGCTTCGAGCAGCGGATCCACTTCCTTCGCATTCGCTGGTGCCGGCAAGGTCGCACCAAATCATTGCGGCTCCTCCGATTTCTCCGGAAGTGAGTTGCACTTTGTGGCCACGATGTTCCAACTCCTTCAAAGTTTCTTCAGGAACATCACGATTTACTTGTAGGCTGCCCAATTTCGGACCCTCCTGACCAAACGAGCTGATATGGTGCGCTGTTGCAAATCGAGGAGTCGAGACAGCCGTGGCTGACTGCATGCTAAATTCTATGTAGTCGAGAATGAGTTGTAGGCCGGCTTGATCCTGCAGATCCCCTCCCGCAACGCTAATGGCGACCACCGGCTTCCCCTCTTTCAGGACCAGCGCTGGACTCAAGGTAATTCGTGGCCGTTTGCCAGGCGCAATACAATTGGGGTGCCCAGGCCAAGTATTGAAACTGATCAATCGGCTGCCATGAATGATGCCTGTATTCCCAGCCGGACCGGCCGTGCTGCCCAATCCACTAGGCGTAGCGGCCACCATGTTCCCCCAGCGGTCCACCACGGTGAGCGTAGTGGTTCCCCCTTGGGTTGGGAAAGATCGCATTCCCTTTTTGATTGATTTCATTTGATAGGGATCGCCGGGACGAAGTTCGAGGGAAGCTTGCTGTGGATCAATCAGTGGCCGCCGGATTTTCGCATACTCCTCAGAAAGCAGCCTTTGCATCGGTACTTGCACAAATCGCGGATCGGCATAGTACTCATCGCGATCCGCCATTGCCAGTTTCATAACTTCGGTAACGGTATGGATGTAGTCCGCCGAGAGCAGTCCCATTTTCTTGAGGTCAAATCCTTCCAGCAAGCGCAGCCCCTCCAACAAGTAAGGGCCCTGTGTCCAGGGGCCGCACTTCAATACTCGATATCCTCGGTAATCCAAGGAAACTGGGTCTTCGATGTAGGTCCGATGGGCCGCCAGATCCCGTTTTCGCAGAAATCCTCCCTGCGATATGTACCAGGCTTCCAATTCGTCCGCTATATCGCCACGATAAAACCGGTCCGCAACCGCTTGCAGCCGTACCCCGCGGTTTCCTTTTGTTTTTTGTTCCGCTTCAACCAGTTTGCGCAGCGTGCGGGCTAAATCCGCCTGCCAGTTTCGGCCCGTCTCAATTCTGCTTCCATCAGAGGTGTCGATGTACCAGCTTGGCCCTCCAGCATCAAGCAACGCCAAAGTCGGTTTAACCGCTTCTTCAAACGAAATCGTCCCATACTGTTGGAGCAACGTAACACATAGATCTACTACTGCCGGCACGGCTGCGGTCCGGATGTCGCTGGCAGGCATTCCATTCTTTAGGTACCATGAAATTGCTTGCTGATCGAGCGGAGCAGCTCCTTGTGCCCAAAGGACATGCGCTTTCCGCTCATGGGCATCGTAGAAGATTACCGAGGCTTCTCCGCCTATGGTGAAAGAACCAATTTTCGTCACGCTCAAGGCGAGTAGGGCTGCCGTCGCTGCATCTGCGGCGTTTCCCCCTTTTTCCAACACTTGAGTGCCAATATCCGCTGCCCTCTTCTCTCCGGCGACGACGATCCCATTCTTTCCTGAAGCGACCGAGCCTGATCGCGGCGCTTGCAAATTACTCGTGCCATAAAGGAGCAATCCTCCTGCCAAGAATAGAGTAGTTGCGGTTTTCGACAAGTTCATCGCCAAAGAAAAATGCATGCCAATCTCCTTGATTGACGATATTTTCGCTGTAGCCGACGTGGCAGTCAATTATCTGTCGGATTGGTCCCTGTGGGTTCCGGTAATTCTGAGCCATCAATTCCGGAAATTCTGAGCCGTTTTGTATTTTCTTGCAAGGTCTCTTCCAAGTTGAGATGACGCGTTCGTCCCGAGGGTCCGTCGAGATGGATAAAGCGCCCTCGTTCTAGCACCCGGTCGAGGATGGCTGCCGCCATATCTTCGTCGTGCAATACCTTTCCCCACTCGTTCAGCGGCTTGTTGGTTGTGAAGATCATCGGCCGCTTTCTCAGGTGCCGATCGTTCACCACATGGAAGAGCACGTTGGCAGCGTCCGGCCCGTAGGTCAGATAGCCGACCTCGTCGATCACCAGCACGTGAGGGTGCGTGTAGGTTGTCAGCGATTCCTGGAGATGTCCTCGCTTGCTGGCGTTCGAGAGGTCCTCGATGAGTTCCGCCGCGGTGGTGAAGAGAGTCTCGAAGCCGTTCTGGATGGCGCGGTACCCGACGGCCACCGCCAGATGAGTTTTCCCTCTACCGGTCTTCCCGTGCAGAATCAGCGACCGCCCCTCGGCGACGAAGTCCAGCCCGAGGTAGGAGCCGATCAGGGATTCCCGGAGCGTCGACTGCAAAGTGAAGTCGAACTCTTCAATGGTCTTGAAGAACGGAAAGTGTGCGCTCCGCGTGCAGCGCTGCAGTCGCGTCTGCTTCCTTCGCGCTACTTCTTCAGCCAGTAGCAGAGCCAGGAAGTCTTGATACGACCAACTTTCTTTTTCCGCCCGAACGGCAACCTCCTTGTAGATCCGGCGCGTGTGCGCCAGGTTGAGACGCCGGAAGTGAACCTCGAGCTGGCCCTCAGACAGTTCCAGACTCTTGGGTATGCTGTCGTCCTGCTTTGGCGTCATCGATGCACCTCGCGGATTTTTCTTAACCTGTTCTTTGCTCATGGGATCTCCTCCTGGAAAACTAGTGAACGCTGAAGAAAACGCTCGATGTAGACGGCACCGAAAACTTGCTCTTGCAGTCCCTGTTCCATGGCGCGGCGAAGAACCTCAGCTCCATGGCTCTGCAGGATGTCGTGCAGCCGATCCACGTCGTAGAACCACTGCCGGGGCCGGCGATGAACGATCTCGGTGAGGTAGCGGAACGCAGGCTCTCCAAGTTCGAGCAACTGCTGGCGCTTCAGATAACGCTTGCCGCGCTTGCCCGATACCGCCGCCACCATGGCCGCACGATGCACGGCGAGCGTGGACCCCTCGTGCGCAATGAATTTTCGTGGATGGTTGACTTCATATCTGCCCGCCACAATGCGCACGCGATCGGCATACAAGTACAGGGTCGCCGGCATACTAATGGCCTCGGGAGGCATGGAGTAGGGATGGCCATCGTGCAGGACGGTGCCCGTCGGGCCTACATAGACAGGAATGCGAAGCGCTAGATCTTTCGGGTGCACCTTCAAGGAACGAAGCCTAGGAGCCTCTTCGCTAAGACGCACGGCGGGTATTACGCCCGTCGCGCGGCAGGGACGCTCCTGGTTCACCTCGCGATGCCATGCGACGAGTTGCTGCTCGAGATCCTCCTGATCGTGGAAGCACCGCACTTTGAAGAAGGAAGATTTTACGAAGCCCACCAGGTTCTCGACAGTTCCTTTTTGCTGCGGACTATGAGGCCAACACAATTCCACCCCGATGCCCAGCTCGAGCGTGACGTAAGCGAAGATCGGATTCCATTCCGTCACCTCGCCGTTCCTCCGCCACTTCAGAGCCACCGTCTTCGGTCGATCGAAGACACACATCAGCGGGGCGCCACCCCAACTGTCGAGATGCTCGGCCAGGTTACGCACCAAGCTCTCCACTGCCTGGTCCTTCACTACACTGACGCAGATGAATCGGGAGTACTTCAGACGAGAAGCGAAGAAGTGGATGCGACGGGACGACCCGTCGAGAAAGGTAACGTCTACTTCTCCGAAGTCATGCTGGCTAAATTCTCCGGGCAGGCCTTCGAAACGAATCAGTGGTTTTGTTTCTTGCGGACGAACCGAGGCCACCAGAGCGTACAAGGCGGTCTTGCCTCCTTGGTAGCCTGCTTCGCGAACCCGGCGAAGGATCTCCAGAGAGGGTAGGTCGGATTTTTCTTCCAGAATCTTTACAATGATTTTCCGGAAGTCCTCAACGATGCTTGGTCTGCCGATCCGCCGCTTCTCTCGCTCAGCGGCATTATCGACATGAACCACCGGAGTTTCTTCCGCAATGCGCTTAACAGAGCACAGGGACACTCCCGCCAGACGGGCCACTTCGGTCTTGGGGTGACCCGCCTTCAGTAAAATCTCGACTTCGTGACGCTTTAACATTCCTAACATCCTCCTCCCTCCGCCCTACCGGTTCACCGACCGGGGGCACAGGGAGAGTTTTAGCCCTTCCGGCTATTGCCGGACGGCTCAGAATTTCCGGAATGAAAAGGGTCAGAATTTTCGGAACCGACAGTCCCGAGAAACGCGCTAGTTTATCGAGCCGATCAACTCTCGCCCGGTCTGAAGTTGGCCGGAAACGGGAGTCCCTTCCCCCTTGATGTTCAGAAATCCCACTAATCCAAGACCTTCTAACTCATTGAAATCAGGAAAGGAGATCCGCGAACTATCGGTGTTCGATATTCATCTGTTTGATGAAGGCTAGCCAGAACAAGACGACAGGTACAACTCACTTTGGTGCTGTGTCAGCTCGCAGCATGGTCGTATCAAATGGTTGTCGAATCTGATGGCGTGAGTGCTTATTGTACAGTCCGAAAATGCTGGTGCCGTTGTCGGTATCAAAGGATTTGTTTTGTGATACGTAGCGGCACATCGCCGTCGATGGCCGAACGTAGCCTGAAAAAAGCACAGAACCGCCTGTGATTATTTCCGCGCGCCTAGTAAATGAACGTTCAAGACGTAGCGTCGGAGACTCGCTTGTCCGACTTGAGCGATGTCGCATGGCATTACACCAAAAACAAGGACCATTTGTGCAACGCAAAGCATGCGACGGTCTAAAATATACCGACGTTTTCGCACAAGACAATGTCTCGCCCCCCCTCTGGAACGCCTGCTCGCCCTCGCCGATCAGCTCAAAGTGTTTCGGGTTTCGGATGTGAAAAAATATCAAATCCATCATCAGGTACTTCGGAGGGCATTCGATCGTCGTTCATTTCGCAGCCATCTGCCGGGTGAGAAACCTGCTGCGACGCATGTACGCGTCCGACTAGGATCCAATCAAATAACGAGTGACGGGCGTTTAGCGTTCGCCTTCGGAAGCGCTCTTGCGAGAGTTAAGTGAGCCGTGCCGCTCCATCGTCGGGGTTGCTGTTCTAACCGGGATGCGAATTGGAGAAATTATCGGTCTTCGCCGGACGCGAGCGGAAGTGCTGCACAGGACACTCGAAGTAGCCGAACATTTTCCCCGCCGGTAGTTTCAGAACTCCGAAGACAAACAGCAGCAATCGCTTGCTTCCCATCGGTTCGCGCAAGTGATCTGTTAGAATCGCTTGATTATTAAGACGGTTTTGTCGTCGACGCGGTCTTGCTCGCCATTCCGGCGCAAATCGTCGTCTCTCTTTAGAGCGTAATCGAGTAAGGCGTTGCAGATGTCTTTCGCCGAAAGCTGATGGTGTTCACGCATCACTTCTTCAAGGCGGCTACGTTCCTCTTTATTGCCGCCACTATAAACCCCATCGGTGTAGAGAAAGAAGATGTCCCCTGTATTCATGAGCGTGAGCTCGGCCATATCCGAGGATTTCGCCCGTCGCTTCCGATAGTCCAAAGAGAGATACCGGTTCCGATCGGGGTGGTCTTCGGGGATTTGTAAGCCGAGCGGAAGAAACTGCACCATTCGGTTCTTGTCCAATTCCACGAACCGGCCAAATTCCGCAGAGTAGACGAGTGGCGGGGGATGTCCAAAATTCACAAGTCGAAAATTACCAGATGGCCGGATTTCGCCATACAGCATCGTGGCGATCTCCTGCACACCGTCCGTCAAACTCCGCCCGAGCGCGTTGCGCGCCGTGGATGATTGAGCCAGCCTTAAGTTCATCCTCTCGAACAATTCCGGAGTAGTCTTCCCGCGGTGATCGAGTTCCGAAAGCATCAGCGCTTGAAACGTGTCATGGACTGTCGAGGCGATTTTGGCGGCAATGATTCCGTGGCCTTCGGCATCGACCAAGAGGACCCCGGCGGTGCTGCGTAGCTCACGCAGGTCTTCGGCAACACGCACCTGCTCCGAGCTTCGCGCTTCCCGGTAACCGGTTTCCTTTTCCGAACTGAAGCCCGGGCGGGATTTCAGCCAGTTGACATGGTCGTCAACGGAGTTGCGGGGCGATGCACCGACGGCCAGTTTCTCTAGATACTCCTGAGAGCGTTTCAGCGCGAGCTGGATGCGACCATCGATGTCGTATCGTTGCTGAAAATTGATGTATTCAAATAGGTCGCCGCCCACCGCTCCGGCAGGAACCGAATTGCCATACATCTCGATTCCGGGCAATTGAGGAATTGCGCCTTCCACCGGCATCAGGCGCTTGCGCAGGTACTCGTCAATATTCGTCGGGATATAAGAGTTCCCCATCCCGATCACTTTAGCGCACGTCGCAATAGACGCCCAGACCCATCGAAAACTTGGCTATGTCTCAGCACACTTTTAATGGAGAACGTCTTGCGGCTTTACGTAGATCGTTCCCGAACCAAAACGTATGACGTGCTCCGACCGCCGCCCTTTTCCTGTTTGAGAATCCGTCTCTCGATCAGCTCCTGAATATCCCGCAATGCGGTGTCGTGGGAGGTCTTTGCAAGCTTGCTCCACTTTTCCGTTGTCAGTTTCCCCTCGAAGCCATCCAGCAGCATGTTGATGATGTTTCGTTGCCGTTCGCTGACTTCGATCGACTCTTCTTTCAGATGGCGCCAGAATGCATCCTTCGCCAGCACACCAGCAGTGAGATTCCTGGCCTTCGCAATTGCGCGCCCAAGGCAATCCAGAAACCAAACGAGCCAGCCTGTGACATCCAGGCCGTCTCTCTGTGTGGATTCTAGAATCTCGTAGTAGCCCTTGCGCTCGTCCCGAATCTGTGACGACATGCTGTAGAAACGCTGCGCGCTGTTTTCGAGCCGAGCTAGGGACATCTCTGTCATGGTCCGTGTGATCCTTCCGTTTCCGTCTTCGAGTGGATGGATGGTCACGAAATATAGATGAGCCAGACCTGCCTTGATGAGCGGTTCAGTCGTTCCACTTCCGTCCTCATACCAGGACAGAAATTTCTTCATTTCTGGCTCGACCAGTTCTGCTGGCGGGGCTTCGAAATGCACCTTTTGCTTTCCTTCGGGGCCAGAAACTACTTCCATTGGGCCCCTCCGCCACGCTCCCGTCGTAATCTTGCGCATTCCACTGCGTCCGGTCGGGAACAACGCTGCGTGCCACCCGAAAATTCTCTCCTCCGTCAGTGGAGATGCGTACCGCTGCGTCGCATCGAGCATCATCTCCACGACGCCTTCCACATGGCGATCCGGAGGCCGGGTGCCTGTCTCTTCAAGCCCCATACGCCGCGCGAGCGAGGATCGGACACTGTCCGCGCTGAGTTCTTCGCCTTCGATAGCCGACGATTTGACAGTTTCTTCCGTCAAGGCCGCCAGTGTCGCTTCGCTTTTCAGCTGATAGCCGAGGTCCTCCATTTTTCCGAGGAGCAACCCTTGCTCGTAGCGTGTGGCAGACAAATGAGGAACGAGCCGATTCGCATCCCACGTGAAACGAGACCAGTCCTCGGACATATAAATGTAGGTCATATTCAACGCTTATTCTACGCAGAGTTCTACGCACCGTCCAACACAATCCACGCTCATTCTACGCATCATTAGATACACCGTAACGCCTTATATATCAATAGAATGCCTAACTCCTTCAATGAAGATGACACTCTTGCGGGCGTACCAAAAATGGCTCGCAAGGCCGGTGGGGATTGAAATCGCATCCCACTTTCAAAAGCCCTGAGTTGTCAGAGGCGTAGCGCCGCTACCCTTCCCCCAACTGGTATCAAATGGTGTCAAGATCCTTGCCCTTGGGCTCAGCTCAAGTAAAGAAGTCCGCTGGGAATTTCAGCAGGTCAGGACTTAGCATCCGGGTCGCGGTGAGAGTGTAACCGATCACAATCGTTCCACGCATTCACTGACAGGCAAGGCGAAGGCTTGTTCTAGATGAATCAGGCAATGCGCGATCAAACTGTGCGTCTTCAATTTGCTTGACACTTCGACGGGAGGGGACTTAGAGTCCGGTGGTCGGCCCCTCGCAACTTCTCTGTTTTCCCGCTGTGTTTTCCCTGGAGGTCGCTGTGGTCATCCTCATTGTACGCTCCACTGGCTTCGTAGGTGCGGAGATTGCCCTTAGACTGCGGCGACGCGAACACCAGGTCGTCGCCCTGGCTCGGGGCGGACGTCTCAATCCAAAAGCCCAGCGCTGGCTAAAGGAGGACCGATGTGGAGGAATAAGAAGCCGGAAACGCCTCAAGCGCAACCGGAAATCAAGAATTTTCCAGTGAATCCGCCGCCGGCGTCGAATCCCGCCGCGGCTACTTGGGAGGGAACTATCACTATGAGTACAGATGCTATCCGTCCGATGGTGGCGACCGCTGACCGTGCTACGGCCCGGCTCGGTCCAAGTCTGCATGTGAAAGGCGAAATCGCCGGCAATGAAGACCTGGTGATCGAAGGGTCGGTGGAAGGATTGGTCCAACTTGACGAGCGCAAACTGACCGTGGGCGCTTCGGCCAAGGTGACCGCCGACATTACGGCCCGGGAAGTGGTGGTCTACGGCACGGTAAAGGGCAAGCTGCAGGCGAAAAATCGGATCGAGATTAAGAAGGACGGCTCCGTCAACGGCGATCTGACGACGGCGCGCATCGTCATAGAAGACGGGGCTTATTTCAAGGGCTCCATCGAGATCGACAAGAGCGGTGAGAAGGAATCCGGTGGCGGATCGTTCTCGCGTACCGCTTCAGTAGCGGCCGGCGTGGGATCGAAGACCACCTAATTACCTCGCTACAGGTACAAGGACTCGCCAATAAGGAAATTGGCGGACAATTGAACATCTCCACGCAGACGGTGAGCGTACACCAAGCGCTCCTCCCTCCACCTCTCCATCAACTACCTGAACGCGAATCAATGCGCCATCTAGAACGGCAGTCCCTTGCGAAATCAGACAAATCTCCTTCGCAAAGGAGACTGCCTATGGCACGCACGTGTTGGGCAGAAGAATGCTCTGATCCCTGCCCGCCGGCACAACTCCTTCACCGGAGTTCCGCTCTCTGCTTCTCGCAATATCGCAATGATCTGCTCTTCCGTGAATCGACCCCTCTTCATTCTCCTTCTCCTCTCCGCTGTTTATACCCGGAAAAGCTAACTTCTGCTTGGGCCAAATTTCGGTGGGCAGGTCAGGCATGTTAAAACCCGTCCGCCAAGCCGCCCTTGGTGGGAACGACTGTCAACGGGGCTCGGCTACTATGCAACGGCAGATATTTCCGACGCGCGTTTCACGTTCTCTATCGTCGCGCTTCCTGGCGGCGACGTATCGATGGTGTCGGCTATAGTGTGCTCCGAGCAATTGAATACGAAGTATTTACCGGGACATTTTGCGGCGTAGAACTCCATTCGCCTGGAGGCAGTGTCCAATCCCTCCACTACTTCGATCCATTGAGCGTTATTGTCGGTGCCGGAAAAGATGTCAAAGCGCGGAACTTTCATGTGAGCCTCTCACATTTCCGTCTTTGGGCGGCAAGCTCTACAACCCTAACTAGTTTCTGGCGCGAAACTCAAATCCTCGCATGAAATCAGGCTGGCAAGTGATTTCCCGAGTAGAGTTTTGTGCGGCTTTATATTTTTTCCTTGACATGTATGTATGCGTAGTGGCATACATACATCATGCCGACCAAATCCAAGCCAAAATCCGAATCCCTTGCTGACGTCCAACGCTGGTTGCAACAGCAGTCCGCTAAGCTGTGGCCCGCCGCCCTCGGCTCTCTGAGTTTTCGCCGCAGTCCCTGCATTCGCCCGAATTGCCCCGCCTGTCTTTCCGGGGAGAAGCATCCCAGTTATGTCCTCTATGGCCGCCACCAAGGACAGCGCTTTTCCCTTTACGTGCCCGAGGAGTTGGTTCCCCAAGTTCAGCGCTGGTTAGACAACGGGCGTGCTCTGCAGGAACTGCTGTACCAGGCCGCGTCGCGAAACCTCCAAGCTTTGAAGGGAGAGAGGGACCAGGCTTCGGGAAAAAAGGAGGACTGAAAGGTGCCCAGAGCTGCGAAGCCGCAGATCAGTTTCGCCGATTGGGAGTTGCTACAACAGGGCATCTTGCTGGAACCACTGCTACAGAGCATCTCCGATTTTCTGGACGATCATGAAGAGATGATCGAGACCGTACGGCGCGATCTGGAACGAGGCCTGAAAAATCCCGGTACTGGTCGTGGTGGATTAACACCTCCACAGGTTCTGCGTTCCCTGGTCCTCATGCGTGTCAAGAACTGGGATTATCGCGAACTGCGCGAGCGGATCACCGACGGCTACACCCTGCGGCAGTTCACGGATTTTTACTGCCAACCGGTGCCCAAGCACGATGCCTTCAACCGCGCCTTTAACCGACTGACTCCCGACACGCTGCAGGCCGTCAATAAACTGGTGGTGCAAGCGGCCGTGGATGTGGGCCTGGAAGATGGCCAGAAACTTCGCGTGGACACTACGGTTGTACAAGCCGACATTCATCACCCGACCGACAGCACGTTGTTATGGGATGTCGTACGCGTGGTCACGCGCTTGGTCCTGCGCTTGAACGCAGCGGTGCAACAGCGTATTCAGGTGTTCCGCAATCGCACTCGCGCGGCACGACGTCGGATGCAAGAAATCCAGCGAATGACACCAAAGGAACGGTCCCAGAGGCAAGTGGAGAAATATCGCCAACTGATCGGAATAACCGAAGAGGTAGTCAACAGCGCACGAAAGGTGTTGCAGCAGACTCGGAGAGCGCGCGGCAAGGATGTGATCTCCGACCTGGCCATCGGTGAACTCCGGAAGGAGATCGACCACTATGGTGAGCTGGGAAACCGTGTGATTGACCAAGCTTGCCGGCGTGTGCTCCAAGGAGAGCAAGTTCCCACTGCCGAAAAGATCTATTCCATCTTTGAAACTCATACCGATCTGATCAAGCGCGGCAAAGTGCTAACACCGGTAGAGTTCGGCCACAAAGTCTTTCTCGCGGAAAGTGCCCAAGGATTGATTACGCAGTATGCAGTGCTGCAGGGAAACCCTGGCGACGATCAGCAGGTGGAACCTTCCCTGGAACGCCACAAGGAAAACTTCGGACGCGCTCCCGAGTTGTATAGTTCGGATCGAGGCTTCTTTAGTGAGACGAACGTGAAGTCATGCAAGAAAAAGGGCGTCAAGGTGGTGTGCATCCCGCAGCGTGGCGGGAAGAAAACTGCGAAGCGCAAAACGTATGAGAAGAGTCCTGCTTTCAAGGAAGGACAGCGCTTTCGAGCCGGCATCGAGGGGCGCATCTCCGTGCTGTTCCGTGGTCGTGGCATGAAGCGTTGTCTTGCGGAAGGGCGCCAGCGCTTTGAGGTATTGGTAGGTGCCGCCGTGCTTGCCAATAACCTGATGAGAATTGCGGCAACGCTATCGAAACGATCGTCTCGCAGACGAAGAGCCGCGTAACACGATCTTTCCGCTTTCTCTCTCCCTGAGGCCGACGCATTTTTCCTACGCCCACTCTTCCATTCGATCCCGAAATCCATGACCGCAAATGATCTGCGCACGTCTGCCCGGGCGCGCTAAATCCCTGAAATCTCTATTGCCCAGTCAAATTCTTTTGCCAAAATAGGGGTTTCGCGACAGAAACTAACTAGTAGTTCTGCCCCCGTCAAGATTACTTTAGTTGGTTTGTCCAACACCGGTAACTAGGAACATATAAATATGTACCGTTTTAGCGATGGTGAAAGCTTCCCGTTTTGGAGTCCATGACGTTTTCGAGAAAAGTTTGTCCATTCCTTTCTTGTGGGTACTGGGCCGGACTTGTCCGGTTTCGCGGGTGTTCTCAATGGGTGGATGCAACACTTAGCCCGAACCCACCTGCACTGAAAAGAAAAGCTAAAATCGCGCGCTAGGTTAGATCAGCCGGAACGCTATCCTGGCTAGGTTTTTGACCGCGACAGCCAAACAGAGTGGTTCCTCAGGGATCGGGTTAAGAGGGCTTCTTCTGGAGTGATTCCTTGGCTTTGTCGCTCTGCTCCTTCTGCACCGCGATGAGCTTGTACGCGACATAATATTTGTAAATGTTCGAGACATAGTTCACTGTCTCCGCGCCAACGCGCGCCGCCGCAATCACCTCCACGTTGTTTATCCAGACGTTGGGGTCGAGGCCCGTGGCGGCAGCTTCTGTGCGCAACTTCCTCACGCGATTCGGGCCGCAGTTGTAGGACGCGAAGGTGAAGAGGATTTTGTTCAGAGTGTCCATGGGCTCATTCCCGTAGCGCTCTTGCATCATCGTGTAGAAAAATTTGATACCTGCATGAATGTTGGGTTCTTCCTGGTGAATATCGCCCACTTTCATTTCGGCCCCAGTATCGGGCATGAGTTGCATCACACCAATAGCGCCCACCGGACTTTTGGCGGCTTGATTCAGCCCGGACTCCTGAAAACCTTTGGCCATCATAAGAAGATAATCAGTGTCATATTTCGCCGCATACTTGCGAAAGATCTTGGAGGTTTCCTCGAATTGTTTCATTCCCGATTCTGAAACCGCTTGCTTGAGCATGTACGTCGATCCGGTATACCTCTTTAGTATCTCGTCGCCAAAGGTCGTACCCTGACGGTGCGTCTTCAAAAAGTCGTTGACGGCATCCAAAAACTTGGGCGAGTCTTTGCGCACAGCCCATCCAAATGCCGCACCCGTGGCGAGTGTGATGTCCGAGTGGACCTTTTCCTTGGTCAATAATTTACCCCACAAGTTAGCGGTCCACTCGTTCACGACAATTGTCGGCAACAAACCCGCATTGACCATTTCCAATAGGTCTTCGTCTCCCAAATCTTCCGGAACAGCGCGCAAGATGACAGGAGCCTTATTCTCCTTCTGAAACCGTGCGTTCAATTCTTCCAGATGCTCCCAATAGCTCGAAGTCTTCCGGGCGAACACTTCCTTCCCTGCCAAATCGGCAATGGTCACAAGTTCTGGGGAATCTGGTCCCGTGACCACCACCTCGTTCACGTTCTGTAGTGTGGGAATAGAGAAATCCACAACCTTTTGCCGCTCCGGAGTTATCGTCAGGCCGGCAACTAGAAGATCAAGCGTCCCCTCATTTAATCTTTCCACCACTTTCTCGCGGGGCGCCACGAAATACATCAGATGAATCTTGAGGTTCTTATTACCCTGGGGATATTTCCTATTCAAATACTTTTCGAACGCTCTGCCACCTTCGTAAGCCACGCCCCACTGTACTCCCTTGACCGTGTAATAGAGCGTTTTGGAATAAGGGACACCGACACGGATCACTCGGTGCTCCAAGAGAGCATCGAGGTCCCCTATCCACTTCTTTGTCTCTGTAGGCGCATTCACGAGGGGCATCTTAGATTGTGGGGGTTTGGATTGCGCGAGAACCGCAGGGGCTATAATTGCAGCGGCAACCGCGCAGACAAATACCAAAAGCGAACAGCTCTTGGGCCCATGCACGGTACGCCGAACATAAAAAGGAGATCGTTCCGTTATTTGCCGAGCGGCGATGCACGAAGGAGATCGCGTGTCTCTTAGACTTAAGCGAAGAAACGGTGGAGTTCCACAAACACCAGATCCGGGAATTGTTCAACCTCCGTAGCAACGCCGATGGCAGCCCCTTCCTCTTCGGTTCGACGTATCCGTGGGCACGTGGAATTGGCAGGAATTGGCGTAGGCGAAAGAATCTATAGCGTTCCGGCCTCCGCCGCTACTAGGGATTCCCCCAGTTGTATGGGAACGTGTCCAAGTCTAGAAGATAACCGCAGGTGGCGCCTGTTCTCTGTTTTAGGTGGGCGGGTTGCACCGAGCCGATTCAGCACAAACTGATGCAGCCGCAAAGGCTGGAGAGAAGGGCGCAGAATACTCGGGCGCGGTCGAGGTTGCCCCGGGAGTATTGGTCTATCAGATCAGTAAGAATGGCCCCGCCCTCCAATTGACCTTGCAGGGCACGAAATACTACAGACGACCATAATAAGACGTGAGTTTCGATATGCAAGTTGGACGTGATGCAGGACAAGGTGGGCGTCGATCCCAAGGTCTTAAATGATGTTGAGTTGATCGCCTTGGTGCGTGAGACGCAGGAAGAATTAGAGGCGCACGGCGAGTAGAATGAGTTGAATGTCTGTTGAGCGACTTTGCGGCAGGGCTAGTGAAGCGGCGTGTGCTCTCAAGCGCGCAGTTCGTAGGGTTGATGGAGTTGAGCCGGCCAGAGTAGAGGAATCTTCAAATAGGCAAACTCAAGACGCCGATACGCGGTACAAGTTCCAGATGTTTCAGAGGTGACCCATGGTACAGACCCTTTAGTGTCGAATGACTAGAACAGCACGTCGCATTCCACATCTGGGAGGAGCTTTCCTATGAGACTTAAGAGGTCCTCGGTTCCCGCAGGCTTCCCGTCCGCAAGCGCATCCGGCGCCAAGGATAACCCCGAGGAAAAAGAGAAAAATTTCCTCACGGTGGGGTTCCAAACCCTACAGGATTTATGCAAGCGATTGGTCCAGAAACTCAATTTGGCCAACATGGCTAGCACGACGAAACGCAATCTGAAAGTCGCTGGAATCGTCCTCCTGGGGTTGTTGGTTGTCTTGGTCGCATTGCCCTTTCTTATTAACGTCAACCGCTTTCGTCCGAAGATTGAGTCGGAAGTAACGAATGCATTGGGGCGGCCAGTGACGCTAGGAAATCTGAGCCTATCCATCCTGACTGGAACGGTTGGTGTGGATAACATCAACATCGCTGACGATCCGGCCTTCAGCAAGTCACCGTTCATCACGGCAAAGTCGGTGAAAGTTGGGGTCGAGTTAATGCCGCTGATCTTCTCCAAGCAGTTAAACGTGACCGGCATCGTCTTGGACGAGCCGCAGATTACGTTGCTCAAATCGGCTAGTGGCACCTGGAATGTCTCGAGCCTGGGCGGAGGGAGCGCGAAGAAGTCGCCCGAACCCGCGAAGTCCGGAGCGTCCCAGGCCTTATCCATCGCCAAGTTGGAGATTAAGGATGGAAAACTGACGATCGGAGAAGCGAACTCCACGGCGAAGGCACAGGTATACGACAACCTCAATATTCAAGTGACGAATTTTTCTTCCACCTCGCAATTCCCGTTTCAATTGATGCTCAAGTTGCCTGGAGGCGGCAGTGCCAACGTATCGGGCAACGCGGGACCCGTCAATCCGCAGGACGCGGCCAAGACTCCCTTCGATGCGACCATGAATGTGAAAGGCATGGACATCGCAGCGTCCGGATTCGTTGATCCAGCAAGTGGCATTGGCGGCTCGGTGGATTTTAATGGATCCGTAAAGTTAAGTGGCAGCCAGGCCAAGGCAGCTGGCAGCCTTAGCTGTGAAAAGCTCAAGCTCTCACCGAACGGTTCTCCTGCTCCGAAAGTTGTGTCCGTGAAATACGCCGTCGACACAGACCTCGACCGACAGGCCGGAACCGTCACCCAAGGCGACATCGCGATCGGCCAGGCCACCGCTCGGTTGACGGGTGGATTTCAGACCCAAGGGGAGGGTCAAGTACTGAATCTAAAACTCAGCGCCCCAGATTTGTCGGTCGACGAACTAGAGTCGATGCTTCCCGCTCTTGGCGTCGTGCTTCCCTCGGGATCGAAGTTAAAAGGAGGAACACTTTCGGCCGACTTGGCCATCAGTGGTCCGCTCGACAAACTTGTGATCGTCGGCCCCGTCCAGATGTCGAACACGAAGCTGGCCGGTTTCGATATGGGCTCGAAATTAGGAGCCTTATCAGCCTTTAGTGGAAAATCTCCCTCGAGTCCCGACACAACGATTCAGAATGCTAGCTTGAATGCGCGCATCGCGCCTGAGATGACCAGGGCCGACGCCATCAATGTGACGATTCCCTCGCTCGGCGTGCTGACTGGAGCCGGCACGATCAGCCCTGCAGGGGCGCTGGATTTCAGCATGGTTGCCGACTTACAGACAGCTCGGTCCGAAGCACGAGCGGACCGGACTGGCCGTGGGGGCGACAGAGGAGGCGTACCCTTCAAGATTCAAGGGACGACATCGAACCCAACGTTTGTTCCAGAGATAGGGAGCGTGGCCGGTGACGCTGCAAAAGGTGCAATACAGAAATCTGTCACTGAAAAGACCGGCGGTGTCCTCGGCAGAAGGAAGCCGAAGTAGCGGGGCATGGAAGCTCGCTGGAATCGCCTTCCTGCGCTTCGTGGTGCTCTTGTTCGCGATTGGCCAGTTTCTTTTTGTGTCACGGTTCCAATTCCACTCGACGCTAAGGCATCACTCGGCCGCTGACAGGCGATCTTACTTGGCGTAAGATAAACGTATGATGCAACGTCATACGAAGGCCAAAAACGCAGAGAGAGCTGTACGACCAGGCCGGAAAGAAAGAGTGACGGTCACGCTTTCAAGGAAGTCTGTGGAGTATGTGAGGACGATCAGCGTCAAAGAACGCTCTCATGTGAGCACTGTCATGGAACGCATGATTGAGTCTGCCCGCCGCGCCGAGGAACTAAAGCAACTGAACTCCGACATTTCGGCATTTTATGACGCACTGCCCGAGGCTGCGATGACGGAAGATGCGGCTTGGGAGCAACTCGGTGCGGCAGGGCTCGCCGCACTTATCGAAGCCGAGGGAGACGAAGCCATATCCGACGCCACGCCAAAAGTGGGCGCTCCGTAGATGGCATCCACCGTAATTCCGACTCTTCCAAAACCGAGTCAGGGCGAAATCTGGGTGATTAAATTGCCGATCCAGCCCCCCGACAAGGGCTTGCGTTACGTGATCGTTGTTTCTTCGGACGCTCAGAACCATCATCCGCGTGCCTCTACGGTTGTCGTCGTTCCCATCGGAACGACACTCCGTCGGAGCTCGTGTCTGCAATTGGCTCCGGGCCAGACCGGATTGACGGAAACGTCCGAAGTCTGGGCGAACGCCATCACCACCGTTGCCAAGAAAGACCTCAGACAACCGCGAAACCCTCTTCGGACCCTCAGCCGCGGGACGGTAATCAAAATCCTGAGGTGCGTTGTACGGGCAATGGGCGTACTTCCCTCAGAGATGACAGAGTAGTTTCAGAAGAACACATCACCTGCTCGTTTGACCGAAATACACCTCGTCCGAATACTGTGCCAGCCTGTTCCTGGCGAATTGGTACGGGGAAGCGATTTGCCGGTAATCGCGCTCGAAAGTGAGCTGAGTCTCACTTTCGGAACGCACCCGGTGGCAGGGAAGCGATCGGATCCGCGCAACGCTCTGCAAATAAGAACGCAAACATCGGATGATTTCATTCCAGTTTTTTGCAGAGGTTGACCGGATACCGCAGTGTGCCCGAGACTTTGAAAAGTCAGGCTCCATTGGGGTCTGATATAAGTTACGTCAGTGAGGTTGCCATCGAAACGAGCGGAGATTTGCCACTGGTCGGACCACAGTCGTATCCGGCGTTCGCCCTTCCCGCGATTCATGATCAAGAGTTGGTGTTTGAGGAGAAGCGACTCCGCAACTAGGTTTTACGAAAGGACGCAAACGCTGGATGTGAGCGCGCATGGTGCGCTGATGGCATTAGGAGGCCTGGTAGCGCCTAGGCAAATGCTCCTCGTGCAAAATATAGCCAGTGGGGAACAACAAGAGTGCCGCGTGGTCTATGTGGATAAGGATTTGATGGGTCCGACCAAAATTGCAGTTGAATTCACACGGCCCGCGACAAGCTTCTGGCGTATCGCGTATCCCCCGCCGATTGGAATGCCATCGACCAGATTTCAAGTGGGTTACGGTACGAAGAATCTGGCAACGCTGCACTATTGTTGCTGCGAACTCCCGCGGTCAGGAGCTATCGCCTCAGCCATGCGAAACACGGCCGCAAGTACTTCCAGGGCCACACGGCAGTAGAGGATCCAGAAAAAATACCCCACCAATGCGCCAAGCAGGGCAAGCAAACCTTGTATCGGGGCCTGCTGAAAAGACACCACGACCCACGCGACTGCGGCGATAAGTCCTACGAGTAGGTGCATTGCGTACAGAAATTTCAGCATCCTCGGGGTGGCATATAAGCGGAACGAGAAATCCATCAAACCTTCCCACATTCCCTTGGCTTCGGGCATTCTTACCTCCTGGTAACTAACTTTGTTTCTCAGAATATTTCACAGCTCGTAGCTTGCTGGCCAGCTATTCCCTCAGCGATACGGGATCGGATTCGTTTTTGGGAGACCGCTTGTCCAACAAGGAGATTAATTCGCGGCCAGAGGTTGGGACGCCGGCCTTGCCTTGGCGAACAATCTCCTTAGCGCCGATGTCGTGGCCATACAGTTTCCTGTTGGCGCTGCCGTCAGACCGAAGCGTCGAACCCTCGAGCGAGATCCCGGCGAACAGTCCACGTGAGCGGGAATAGCTAAGCACTTCCGCCCTCATCACGATGTCGGTATCTGCCGCCGCTGTGCGCCCCTTCGGTCCCGCTGCGGCAGAGGCATCGGCACCGAGCTTCACTTTGCTGCTCAAGATCGAGTTCGCTCCTCTGGGGTTCATGACAAGGAGAACGAAGTCGGTGGCCTCACCGCCTATCTGAAAACCGATGTTGGCGCCTTCGAGCGCGAACAGTGCAGGGGCACTCCAGGGGCCGGTGAAATGTTCGCCGGTGCGACACGTGATCGCACCCCTGCCGAAATCGCCTCCGATGCCAAACGCGAACTTCACAACGGAGGGGATCACGATGACGCATTCGGCCTTGTTGAGCAGATCTTTCGGAATCCCATCGGGGATATCCATAATTTCCTTGAACACCTGACCGCACGATTCGAGTCGCTTTTGTTCCCGGGTTTCATTCGCAGCGAACGTAGGAAAGGCGAGCAAGATGTTGACAACAAGAACAACAGCTTTTCTCACGGCGCAACTCCTAGGAATGCTTAATTCTTTCCGACGGCAAGGGCAGATAGCAAATGCGTTAGGTACAGCCCTGCCTCTAGAACGACTCCAAGCGCAGAAAGTCCACGACCACGTTGGTCTTGCGATTCAGCAACACAATGTGGCCGCCGATCAGGACGTGCGAGCAATCGGGGGATGGCGGTGGCAGGTAGTGTTCCAGATCGCGTGGGCAAGGCTCGATACGTTTCTGCAACCCAGGAGGCAGCGTGCCATTGCGCACCAATTGTTTTTCGAGGCCCGGAGGCAAGCGGTCCTTCTTCGCGAGGCCCGGAGGAAGATTGCTGCTGTGCTCGGAATACCAGCCATGGATATCCTTCTCGTGCCCGTAATAGTAACCGTGATCGTCATCCCGGTCGTCGTCATTGCCATGTTTGTCGTGACCTTTTCCATTGCCATGGCCCTGGCTGTTGCCTTGGGCCATCGCGTACTGGCCAGAAACCAAACAGAGGGCAAGTGCTCCGCCGAGCATCATCCACTTTGCTGACTTCATTCTTCTCTCCTTGGGAATCGAGGGCTGAATTTTCACAATAAAGGCACAGCTAGGGCGGCGCAAAGCGCAGCATGTGTTGCGTGTCGCAAGATTGACCTGGCCCTTGGTACAGGCCCCTGAATCTGGATGAATGGAACGGCGGCGGGGCGCCAGCAGCGTTTCACGAACAAGTGCCGAAATCAATTTCCGCCACGTTTGTCGTGGTGGCAGGTAACGCTTTCAAAGGCTGCGCGGTTATGTCCTTCGCGGTGGTCTCCTCGGACGGCATACAATCGTAGGGGCCATAGGACTCTTACAACGGGACGTGTCGATGTCCTTTAAGGAATTCGCTGCGTGAGATGTCTTTGGTCCGGACGTTTCCACCCATTACCGGGTGCAGCGTTACGCTGATGTCTTTGTATTGGATGATCCCGCTAGTGCCTCTGTTCCTCATTGGAGTCCCTCTCAAGACCCCCTCTTTCTGAATCAAAGGCCTCTCACCGTGCAATTCGCCGCCGTGAACGGCATGTGGATACCCGTCTCTTTGGACGCCATCGTCACGGTTCGCTTTCTGGGCATTTACTCCCTTTCAGGTCTCGATTTGGTACCACCAATCACTGCTTCAAGCCCGCCAAGCCCCTGATCACAGTCTCCCACGCGACCCTACCCATCTACCGAGGCTCACCGCGTCTTGGGACGGTCGACGTAGAACCGAACCTGCTTTCGGGCCGAGGCGACCGGAAGTTGTCACTCGGGCCGCATGACTAGAGTCAGCGGCTTACTGTTCTTACGGAGAAGTCAGGCGAGGTGTAAACTACTTCGCCCTCGAACAGTGTCATCAGGCATTTCAGATTTTTGATCTCGTCGGTGGTTAGCTCATAGAGGTTGCGATCCCAGATCGCGATGTCAGCTTTCTTCCCTACCTCGAGCGATCCGATCTTTTGTTCCAGAAACATCTGACGCGAACCCCAGGCCGTGTAGCTGCGCAGGGCTGTGTGCATGTCTACAGCCTCTGCCATCCCGAAGGGGTGGAGTCCGTAGGTGCCTTTGGCAGTTTGGCGTGCTGCGGAAGCCCACAGGCCGTAGCGGGCGGCAATCGGGGTGACGAAGTAGTCCGACCCGCTGGACCAGAGGATAGCTCGGGACTGCAGGGTCTTGAAAGGTTCCAGGTGCTGGCCGCGTTCTGGACCATAACTGGCTGCATAAATGTCGCCAATCCACCAGAGGAATCCTGGCTGCATTTCCGGGTAGCCCACATCGTATTTTTTCTGCAGGGCGGCCATCACGTCGAGTGCATGCGGGGTAGGCAGATTGGCGTGGATAATGCTGTGGCGAAGTCCGGAACGGGGCTGCTCCTGCTCGACGAGGGCATAGCTATCGACCACCCAGTCCATCGCTCGATCGCCGACCGCATGGGTGCCAACGGGGATGCCGCTTTGATGGAAGAGCCGGACCATTTCTCGATAGACAGCGGGATCGGTCTGCGGATAACCACGATTGCCTGCTCCCGAACTTGTAGTGTCAGGCGTCGTCGCATTCTTCAGCCAGTCGTCATAGACCCAGCCGGTGCGGGCACCACCGGAACCGTCCATGAAAATTTTCGCCCCGCAGGAGAGCAGGCGGTCGTCGCCAAGACTAGAGGGAAGACGGGGAACGGCGTTGATCTCTGCCAGGGCCTTGCGGGCCGATTCCAGCGTTGAACCCGCATGCCACAGAACGCAGATATGCTCCTTGAGGTGGCCCTCGTCGAGGAGGGATTTGTAGGCATCCCAGTGGATCTGTTCGATGTCAGGGTCTTTGACGGCGGTCATGCCTTCGCTGTGAAGCAATTGCTGAATGTAAAGAATCCCCTGCCGCATCTGTTCGGGAGTGACGGGCGGGATGAGGCCGGTGACTGTCTCCATGGCTGATTCTTCCTTGAGGACGCCGGTGGGGTTGCCGTGGGCATCGCGGTCGATGGTACCGGCGCTCGGATCGGCTGTGGCAGCAGTGATGTGCGCAAGCTTAAGCGCGAGCGAGTTGGCAACTCCGTAATGGCCAGTGGTGTGGGTGAGCCAGACGGGGTTGTTCGGGGAAACAGTGTCGAGATCGGCGGCCGTGACGTAGCGGTGGTCGGCGAGTTTGCCCTCATCCCATCCCGAGCCCGTGACCCATTCTCCCGGCTTAGCCTGGGTGATCTTGGCCTTTACACGGGCAACGATTTCAGCGACCGAAGCGGCATCCGACAGCGTGACGCCATAGAGGTCTTCGACACCTCCATCGGCGATGTGGGCATGGGTATCGATTAGGCCGGGTGTGGCTGTAAGACCGTGGAGATCGATGATGCGCATCCCGGAAGCATGACCTGCGAATTCCAAAACTTCGGCGTCCGTGCCGACTTTCACGATGATACCGTTGCGGACGGCAAGGGCCTGGACCACAGAGTCCTTGCTATCTACAGTGAGAATGTGGCCGTGAAGTAAGAGAAGGTCAGCACTTGGACTTTGCGCGAGGAGAATTGAAGTCAGCAGCGGGGCGATTACTAGAGTGCTTGCCAATCTGAGTTTGCGGTGCAGCGACATCGTCGGATTCTCCTCTCCGAGTGGATTCAGCCACTATGACATATCCTGAGGCACTGCTGTCCAAATTAGCTGAAAACTGGTCTCCGATATCTCCAGAGTAAGGGCAAAATTCGCTTTCTGAGCCCTGGACGCAGGGCAGGTTGGTGGTGGCGAAGCGTTGCTCTTGATCGGATGCTGTCTAAATTCCTCCTCCTGAAATCTCGAAGTTACGTCGAATTGTTGGCATGTGGCTTATCGCTGCTGTCCAATCGAATTAGGCCAGCTGCAGCGTCAACTGCTCTGACGAGCTTTCTGGTATCGGTGGTGGTTGGAAAGGATCGTCGATCCATGCCCACAGATCACGGTAAACAAACAATTGCTGCCGCAGAAGTGCCACCAGATTCGAAAGGGACCAATCGAACGTCGATCGCAGTTGCAGGTATTTCACCACCAGCATAGCGATCAGCGCCGTCCAGAGCTGCGTTTTCAAGGCATTGGCGGAAGTCCCTACAAACGTTTTCACGCGCAGTGACTGTTTCAAGGCCCGAAAAAACAACTCGATTTGCCAGCGCTCCTTGTAGATCGCCGCTACGGTAGCCGCCGCCAGTTCCAAGTGATTGGTCAGAAATACCAGCACGCGATCGCGCTCCGCATCGTAAAACTCGATCCGCCGGAAGTAGGCCTCTTGGCCCGCCTGCGCCAGCTTGTAGAAAAAGACCACTTCATCCCGTAGTACGTCGCGCCGCTGTGGAATTTCACGCTTCTCCACCACGCCGTAGTCGGCGTTTTCCTTCAAACGCGTCACGAAATAGACTCCTTGCTCGGTTAAGCTCGTAAACCATTGGTAGTCCGTATAGCCGCGGTCAAATACCAAAATCGTCCCCCGCGCAAATTGCATCTGTCGCGCCACACGTACCTCATGCTTTTTGCCTTCCGTGATGACCGCGTAGGACGGCAGATAGCCATCGCGGTCCAGCAGCAAATGAAGTTTCACCGCTCCCTTCGTGAGGCGGAACTTGGCCCAATCAAACATGGTGGCGCAGAGATCGATCACCGTGGCATCCAAGCGAGCAAAACGACCGCCCCGACAATCCACCATTGCCATCCTTTTTTATAGACGGCAGCTGTGACTAGCGTCAGTGCGCCAACCGCCATTCCTAGCTCGGGGCTGAGGGTGGCCAACGCACCTCCCGCGATCAGAGGAACGGCAAAGCCTACAAGGCCAGCTTCGTTGTGATCCGTAGGGGGCGGTTTCGGATCGGGCGGCCTGCTGCTCCGCTTCGATCCGTCGTAGCTCCTGGCGACGCGCTAGCCTTTGTGGTCGATGCAGCCGGTCCCATACTTTTTTCTGTTCCAAGTCTTTATATGGCATCGAATAAGGAAGTTCTGAAGCGGTATGCGGGGACGTACCAATTTCGGCATTACACGTTGAAGATGGCGCCCGAAGGCAATCATCTGCTAGTCGAGTTTGACAATGGCGGCACGCTTCCAGTGTTCCCCGAGTCAGAAACAAAGTTCTTCTCAAAGCCCTGGCCCATTCAATTCGAGTTCTCGAAGAACGACAACGGCGAATTTACGATCCTGACCCGGCACGAAGACGGCAAAGAGGAAAGTGGCGCGAAGAAATAAATCTCCGTGTTGCACCTGGGGTCTGACCTTAAGTTTTTTGGGCTCTGAGCGAGAATTTGTAGAGGCCCAATAAGAGAGCGGGTTTCCGAGATGGGGCTGTTCGGCTAGACTCGGGGGAATGCGCGACAACGAATTCACGAGAATCCTAGATTGGCCGGGTTACCGAGTCTTTCGGCACGAAATCGATGAAACAGCCAAGACGTTGCGTTTATGGGTGAGGCGAAAACGGGGCAACCGCAAACTGATCTGTTCGGGATGCGGAAGGAAGTTTAGCGACGCCCATGATTATTACCAGCGCGAGGTGCGCGACTTGCCGTGGAGGAAGTATCGGACCACGGTGATCATCGAACTAAACCGGGTGTGCTGTCCCGAGTGCGGGGTGAGGATCGAGAAGGTTCCGCAACTGCCGGGCAAAGCGCCATTCAGCAAAGACTTTGAGGATGCGGTGGGATTGGCGTGTGAAAGCGCATCGGTTCGCCAGGTGGCCAGGCAGTTCGGACTGGTTGCCAGCACGGTGCGAGCGATCGACCTGCGGTATCTGCAGCGATGGAATGCGACGCGTCGCAAGGATCGCTTAGAGCAGATGGGTGTGGATGAGATCTACTTTGGCAAGCAGATGAAGTTCATTACCGTGGTCAGCAACTTGGCGACCGGCGAGCCCTTGTGGTTCGGACAGGATCGCAAGCAGGAAACGCTCGATGAGTTTTTCCGAACCCAACTGGGGGAAATTCAGCGGAAGCGCATCGAGGCGGCTTGCGTAGATATGTGGCGGCCGTTCACTAACAGCATTGAACAATGGGCCCCGAATTGCCGCATCATCTACGACAAGTTCCACATTCTGCAGCATGCCAACAAAGCCATCGATGAAGTGCGCCGAGCGGAGTTCTTCCGCAAAGGCGGGCGCATGCGCGGTGTCGTGAAGGGCAAGCGCTGGCTGCTGCTGACGCGCTGGATGAATCTGGACAGCCAAAAACGACAGCAGTTAAACGAGTTGTTCGCCCTCAATCGGCGGGTGATGAAAGCCTACCTTCTAAAGGAAAGCTTGGAGCGGTTATGGACCTACCGCTATGAGGGAGCCATGCTGCGCTATCTGCAAAGTTGGATCGATCAACTGCGCTGGCAACGGTTGGCACCCTTTCAAAAACTCGCTTTCATGCTGCTGGATCATCTCGACGGCATTCTAAACTACTGCCGCACCAAAGTACCTTTCGGAGTGGTGGAAGCCATCAACGGCAACATCAAAACTCTGCTTAGAAGGGGCCGTGGCTACAAGAATCTCGGCTATCTATTGCTCAAGGCACAACGCATGGCGGTCACCAAGACCGAATTCATCGTTCTTCAGAAAGCAGCCTAAAATGCGGGTCTCTCCGAATTCTCGTTCAGAACCGTTTTTTGTTAATGGGCGAAGGACCCAGTCGCTTGATTTGTGACTTTGAGAGGTGCTCCCAAGTTGTCGACGATAGATGCTCGCTCAACAACTCTTCGCCTTGGTGGTTGCTAGTTTGCGGGTCCTGCAAACAGCAGCAAATTCCCATCCGGATCTTTGACGATGAAATTCTTGGCCCCCCAAGGCTGCTTTTTTAGTGTCTGGTGGAACGTAACACCGGCGGTCTGAAATTCAACAAACAATAGCTTAATCTCGTTCGCTGTAGCGACGGTCATAGATACCGACAGCAGTTCCTCCCGATGGCCGACCGTCGACTCGATTACGGGCCCCTCGACATACCTGAGGTTGAGACGCGCTGCGTCGCGACGCATCTGTGCGTAGTAGGGAGGGTCGCCGTAACTGAATACGAGCGAAAAGCCCAACTTCTCATGGAAGAATTCACATGATCTCTTGACATCGGTGACGAACAGTTGCGGCTCTGCACAGACTATCGTCGCTTTGGATGGCAACGATTTCACTTTGCGCGACGTGGCGGAAAGTCCGACTTTCAGGGCCTGCCAACTATCGAATCCTTGCTGTCTTGCGACCATTTCTTGCGCATCGCTGAGCTTAAAGCTCGCCGCAAGAATCTCGGAGTCGGGCATATTCAGGAAACGAGGCAAATGCGCGCGGATTTGTGCGGCGACGGGATAGTGGCGTTCGCGATGCCACCGCAATATGAGCTTGGCTTGCTTTTTGAGGTTCTCTAGATTGGGCATGTAGGCCTCCACGATGAGATCGTAGGTGGGCATTGCCCTTCGGCGACCTGCCGTTGCATCCTACATGCGCAAATCGCAGTATCTGCGACGGTGTCAACAGTTGTCAATTCAGAACGACGCCGCTCCACACATTGTTGGGCCGCACTTACGTATCACGGGCTTAACCGGAACTAATCCTACTTGCCTGATTTGTCGCAAAATCGGAAACATAGGTACTGGACCCAACGCCAAAATCAACTTCGGAGATATGCCGTTTACCGGGACCTTGCTCGCGGCAGCCGTTTTTCAATAATTCGAGCGGCCCGGACGATAGGGGTTCTTGACGAGTCTGCTGTTGCTCTGTATCTTTACAGTGATACAGTTAAACGATATGTTCTTTAAGCTCAACGCTACTGCCGGACAGCCTCTGTACCTGCAATTAATGCAACAGATTCGCCACGCAACAGAAACGGGGGCATTAAAGGACGGCGACCAGCTGCCCGGCATTCGGACTCTTGCCGAGAAGCTTGTAGTCAGTCCGAACACCATCGCAAAAGCCTACTCCGAACTCGAACACGAGGGACTTCTCGAATTGCGCCACGGGTCTGGAGCATTTGTTTGCGTGAAGCGCCGAATACGATCCATGGCAGACTCAGTTCATGCGGCTCGTCGCCGAATTCGGGACCTCATCGAACGGCTCCGGGACGATGGCCTCGTCGACGAAGAGATCCGTCGGGCGTTTGAGGCCGAACTTTTATTCCCAGTCGAGATTGCGAGCAAGCGATGACGAGCGAATCCGCAATTCTCACTCACGGGCTTACAAAATCGTATGGGCATGACGACGCCGTTCGCGGGCTGAACCTTTCGATTGGCCGTAATCGGATTACCGCCTTTCTCGGTCGAAACGGTGCAGGCAAAAGCACGACGATCAAGATGCTCCTCGGTCTGATTCGGCCCACTTCCGGTTCGGGCACCGTGCTTGGAAAGCAGATCACCGACGCAGAGCAAAACCGCCGGATGCGACAGAGAGTCGCCTACGTAGCAGAGGATAAGGGCCTGTACGGTTATATGACCGTTCAGCAGACCATAAACTTCGCTCGTTCGTTCTACTCTGATTGGCGCATAGACGCCGAAAAAAAGCTTCTTCTCGACTCCGAGCTGCCGGCGAATCGAAAGGTCAAATCGCTTTCCAAAGGAATGCGGACTAAGCTCGCCCTGTTGCTGGCGTTTGCTCGCCGTCCAGAACTTCTCATCTTGGATGAACCGAGCGAAGGACTCGACCCTGTTGGCATCGAATACCTACTGCGAACGCTCGTATCGTGCTCCGCCGATGGTGTTTCTGTCTTCTTCTCATCTCACCAGATTGCTGAAGTCGAGCGCGTTGCCGATCATATCTGTATACTCGAAAAGGGTTGTCTGCTAATGGATGCCTCGGTCGATCAACTCCGCCAATCCTATCGGCGAATCGATATGGTTTTCCCTTCGCCGCCGCCCGAGCGCGAGTTTCAAATATCCGGCGTCGAGAGAATCACGACGGCCGGAAATCAGGTACGCATATTTTCCAGCGGCAATGCCGAGGCAGTTGTTGAGCGTGCGCGTAACCTGAGCGTTGTTTCCGTCGAGGTTGCCCCCGTTGGTCTGCGCGACGTTTTTCTAGAGACGGTAAGGGAGAATTGAATCGTGCTTTGGTACAAGGCTTGGCTTGAGACTCGCTCCAGATTCCTTACGTCTCTCGCGACTCTCACCATCTTTAGCTCAATCTTCGTCCACCATGCGCTTTACATCTCTTGTTTGAAAACTTTTCCGTGCCCAGAAGAAGTCAGACACTTTGGATGGAGGTCAGAATTCCACTTCCTTCTCTTCGTCAATCAGCAATACGTTGTCATCATGTGGATTCTCGCGGTTGTCCTTTTGGGGATGGGCGGACTCGTGCGCGAGAAAGCGCTTGGAACGTCTTCCCTGACCTTAACTTTGCCCGTTAGCAGGGCGCGTCTCATGCGCATCCGCGTCGCAATGGGCATCTTTCAGGCAATTGCGCTCGGTGTCGTGCCCTGGCTCGCGGTTTTGATAATTTCCTTTCGTGCAGGAATGCCGATTTCAGTCGCGCAGGTCGGGTTCTACATACTGCTGCTCGTCGGAGGCGGCTTAATCTATTTCGCGATGGCCGTGTTGGTTTCGTCGTTGGTTTCCGGGGAATACACAGCGCCCGCACTCACCTTTGGAGCAGTCCTTCTGGGTGCAATGCTATTTGACAATTGGCTCCGGCGTTTCAATGTATGGCGGCTAGTGACTGGGGATTTTTCGATAGATAGAAACACTTTTCTCCTTTCGAAACACGTCCCGTGGCCGGGCATACTTGGCAGTTTATGTGTCGCAGGGTTGATGCTGCTAGCATCTGTGATTGCCGTGCAAAGAAAAGAATTCTGAAATTCACACTAGGTCCTGGTTGGTCGGGAATCGGAAAAGTTCGTTCCAGTACCCACCGTTTACCAGGCACAACCTTGGCCACGTTCGCGGCGTCTCATTCACGGTCTGATCGTATCTCTGGTGAATTTATGGCTTGGAAGAAAACCATCATCATTTTTGTGATTACGAACCTGGTCTGTTGTACCGTTCTCTCCCAGGAATCCAAGCAAACGCGGGAATTGCGACAGAAAATTAGGGTCGAGTCAAATCTCGTCGTTCTGACTGTTACTGTGAAAGACGACCGCGGCAGACTTGTCTCCGGTTTACTCAAGGACGACTTCCACGTATTCGATGACGAAGTCGAGCAAAGTATTCTCTCTTTCACTGATGAGAGTCTTCCACTTTCGCTCCTAATCCTCGTCGACGACGACCTGAAGTGGAAGGAAGGAACGCAGATGGCCAGAAGTGTGCGTTCAATCATCGGCGACATAGCTGACCAAGATGAAGCGATGGTCTGCCGTTTTGACATGTTGTTTTATCCAGGAGACGAGTTCACCAGTGACTCGATGAAGCTTATGGCTGCCTTAAAATCGGCCCAGTCAGCGGCGCAACCCACTCCTCCATACATTCCGCAGCCTCTGCTTACCGATCCGGTCTCGACCACAGGACCGCCGTCCGTGTCTGCCCCAACCTACTCTGGTTCTAGACCAAGCAAGGCACTTGAAGATGCGCTTTACTCCTCCGCGGAACTTCTTCAGCAACGGCCCACTGACCGCCGGAGAATCATTCTGATCATTACTGACGCCTTAGACGAACCAAAACTGAATCACCATTCTCACGAGGCGGTGCGTAACTTGCTCCTTCAAGACAATATCTCCGTCTACGCGCTAGCCGCAGGCTCTGCCAAATCGAACCGTAAATTCTTCAATTTGAGCGACTACTCCTCGAAAACTGGGGGCGGGATTTTTTACGCAACTTCAACTTACACGATGGAACTCACCCTAACGCGCATGACTGAACAAGCACGCCATGACTACACCCTCGTGTACGCTCCTACTGGCAACAATCGGTCCTCAAAATTCCACACTCTCAGGGTGCGTACCGGGCCCGGCTACGACGCCACGACCCGCACGGGTTACTACACTACGAGTTCAGACACACCCAACCCCTAGCCTTTGATTTCCAATCCAATGACTAATGAGGCGGCTTATCCGTGACGTGGTACTATGAGCCACTTGTACGGTTTCGCCGTTAGGACGTAGGTGAGCGCCATCTAGGGACCGTCTTGCAAAAGACCGTGTGGACTCCTATCGACGTGTTGAGTCCACAGGCGAGTTGATTTCGTCCGTAAAGACGCCTTCTTTGTTGGCCTTGGCGATGGCCTGATCGAGGCGAGTCAGTAGCTGGACTAAACTCTCGCCCTTGCGCGCTAAGTGGAGAAAGAGTTGGACAGCAGAGGCAATCTCAACTTCCAAAGGCAGCGCCATTACGATATTTCGGGGCAGTGAACTTAGACAGCATCCATCACAAGCAGCACTTCGGAATCGCCAACCTGCCCTCCGCGCAGATAGCCAGAGGGTGAATTATGCTGTGTTTTTGTGATTACGAGCCGTGTTCTCAGCTAATTTGGACAGCAATGAAGACGTATGAGATCGGCGCGGCGCTTTGCTTCCACTGCAATCGCGATGCAGAGCAACGGAGAGAACTCAGCGATCCGTATCTCTTGTGCAGCGGCTGTTTCCTCGAGTGCCAGGGTCAAAAGACGATGCCCTGAAAAATTAGGTGTAGAATCCGTCCATGGCCAAGCGAAAAGATAAACGCAACAAAGCTCATGGTGGTGCTGGGCGCAAGGCTCAGCCGAAAGTTGCGAAGAAGCTCGACGCATGCACGCCAATGCAGAGTCGATTTGCGAAAGAGTTCATGAAAGCCGAGACCATCGCTGAGGCTGCGATAAAGCGGGTTACTCACCAAAGAACCCAAGTCAATCAGGGAATCAAGCCCTCAATGCCATCCTCTGCAAAGGACCTGACGCCATGGAAGCCATCGGCCTCTCCCTTCCTGCGGTGATTGAACATCATATAGTGCCGCTGCTTCACTGGAATGAAGCGAAGTTCGCGCAGCACGAGGGCAAGTTCACCGATCACGTGACAGTGGCGAACGGAGCGATCAGGCTGGGCGCAGTAGAGAAAGCGTTCCGTCTACTCGGCGCGTATCCATCAGAAGATCCCGTGCTCAACTCGAAGATTTCTGTGGATGTCATCATTGCAGACATGCCCAGGCCGAAGTATGGAGTGCAGCCGATCGACATCAAGCCCACAGTGCGGCCGCCGCGCAAGGAACTGAATGCGCCTGCGCCAGCAATAAAGCCTGCTGCGCCGTCTGATAATGGGGCCAAACCAGATCCTCGACCGAAGGACTAGCGTGGAATATGCTGCGCACAAATCAGATTGAGGTATATACCATGCACAGTTGGAAACCCCGCACGCTATACGCGATGCCCTTGCGGTTAACCGGCAATCACCCTGGCAACATTGCCCCGCCAACAGGTCGTTCTGGTATCGTGTAGGCCTCCGAGAAGTAACGTTCAAGGGGGCGGCCCAGACCGCCTCTGCCCCTCTTCACTTTGCCATGAAGACCTTTACCCGCCGCCGATCGGATTGAGTTCTTTCGTGATCGCCGAGTACCCGACGCTCCAGGAGTTGACCCCGCAAGAGACTGATATGACGCGCCGACTCGTCGTTTCAATGTGAATCAATAGGTTCTGAAGTTTAGCTCGAATGGGAGGCGCACAGGAACGCGAGCGCCATCGGGAGTTTCGGCTGATTCAAAAAGCCAGCCCCGAGTACCTTCCAGAGCTGCCTTGTCCAAATCTGGGTCAACCTTTTGGACAATGCGAGCCTGGTCAATCTTCCCGTCCGGCCTGACGATAGCCGAGATCACGACGGTGCCAGATACATGCTTACTTCGCGACTTTTCGGGATAGGGAGGGTTCTGCATTCTGACGGCCTTAGGCATTGTGACGCCTTCTCCCACAAAGTAGAAGGGCCAGCCGGAAGCGGCGGTGACAGGTGGCAAGAAGGCGAGGGTGAATGCTTCAAGGGGTTCTGTGTACGACGAGTGCAGCAGTTCTTTCCCGGCGATGTCGTGAAAACTGAAATCGACAGAAAAAGCATTGTGGTCAGATGAAACAACTGCCAAGAGAAGAGAATCAACACCAAGAGCTGCGGCAAATTTCGTGAGGACCTCGGCCTTCCTCAGGTCGCAGTCAGTCAATTGGTTCTTGAGGAGGAAACGATGACCTTCAGCACGGTTAAGAACACTGAAATCCTTGCCATTTTTTTCTAGCAGGCCCGAAAAAATGAAGACGAAGAAAGAACTGAGGCCGTTGGGATGGAAAGAACTGTCGCAGGAGTCTGGAACGTAGAGTTTGTGAAGGCCAAGGCGGGAGAAGTCCTGCGCCATCTGGTGTGTCGCCGATTTACGATTCTGATTGATGTCAACGGCGTGAACCGCAATGGGTAACAGAATGAACAGAAACGCGATTGCGAAACGACGCGATTTTACCCTCGCAAATCGGAAGTCATGGTGAGGTGTTCAGGCTTTGAAATGGTACCTGATTAAACGCCGAAACAAGCCATACGGAATTGCGGTTTTCTATTCCGGTGTTGTCTCAGCCTGTCGAGGCCATTTCCTCGAATAACCGGCCCCGAGAGCAGCTTTGCTGAAAGTCATTGCGGTAGGCATATGCTCGATCAACGCACTCTCCCGTCGGGTTGGTTTTTGAGGTTCGTTTCGGTTTCTTCTTAGTATGAGGGAGACCTCTCAAAATCGCGACCAAAGTGTCCAAAAAACTGCCGAAGCTGACGAAATTGACATTGCTGACAGGTTGCGATCGTTGAGAGCAAACAACTTGTTTGCCTACAACGCGGCCTCGACAATCGATTCTTCGCGCATTCAGTTACTTCCGGCAGACAATTAAGCCCAATAAGAGCAAGCCGCTGCCGAAAAGCAGCAGCGTTGAAGGCTCGGGAGTGGGAGGAAGCGAACTGAAGTTGGCTCCGGTGAAAGTCCACGGTCCGCCTTGAGCCGTCAATGTGAATTGATACGTGGCGGTTGCGTCTACGCTGGTTACTAGGGGAAGCCCAGGAAGCCCCCCGGGAAGCCCATTACCATTAGTACACGTAAACTCGGAGATCTCGCAAAAAAAGCCTTCGATGCTACCAGGGCCCACGACGCTGACCACAGCCCCGGGTGCATATTTTGTGTCGTCCGGCGTGAATACCTGTGCTGAAAGCATCACCTCGGCGTCGCAAACATCAGCTATCAGAAGACCTTCATAACACGGCATGCCGTTATAGATGAAGGAGCCCCCGTTGGTACCAACTCCAAAGTCTATAGTTCCCGGCATTACGCCAGACCCGAATTGGGTGTCACAAAAGGGGCCTATGCATAAAGGTCCATTAAAAATGAACGAGGGATCTGATAATGCTCCGCCGCAGCCGACGCTATCACATTGGGCCAGTGGCGTTTGCGCTCTTGCCGTTGACGTTCCCACAACGAGCATCGCTGCTACGACTAGAACTCCGACCAGTGCCCTTCGCATGTCCTCCTCCTAATCTATACGCATCACGATTGTTCGTATTGCCCTCCGGGATGGCAACTGTTTACTCCGATGGAATCCTGGGCGCAACAGCACTTAGACCTTAGACCGAACGGATTAGTCGAACAATGTGATGGAAGTTGGCCTGCCGACGGGAAGCATTTCCGTCTGATAAATCCGAGTGTCAGCTACGCGTTTCGAGACAATCCTGGCATATCGAAGCGCATTATAGAGTCGCGATTCCCGGAGTTCGATAAGGCGTACCTATGGCTTTGTCTCCGTGACCCGACGATTCCAGATCTGCTGTTTTGTGTTCTCCGCAACGCTCAACGAATACCCCGCAGCAAGAGCTGCATCCCAGAGTTCGGGTCCGACCAATTTCTCCAGGACGAAGATACGCTGCCGCCGCGTAAGCCCATTGCGCAATTCCGGCCTTTTGATGTCGACCCCTGCCTGTTCCGCTCCCTGTTCTGAGGGGCCGCGAGAATCCGACCTAAAATTGGCCAAACGATGCTGCTCCCCCCGCTGCTCGCAGCGATCCGCGATCCGACCTTTTTCATTCATTCACTACCACTATCACATCCACTCCAAGCATAAAACAGTTAACGTTCTCCGAGTTCATAGGGCGGCTTCTGTACCCATTGATCTGTCGAGGTAAGACTTGGGCGCAAAATGGGCGCAAAATGGGCACAAAACCCCGCCTTTTTGACCGCAAATCGAGGGATGGCTGGTGAGTAAGGGCAGCCGAATCAACGTGAATTTTGCGGATTTTTGGTAGGGGCGGTGGGGATCGAACCCACGTCCCAAGGTTGGGCGCTTGGGCCAAAGCGCGGAGAGCACACTCATGCGGCCAGAGGTAGGCTAAAGGTATGCACGCGTCGTGCTATCCGGGAGACCCAAGTCACTCCAAAGTCTTCAGGCGTGGAGTTCTAACAGTTGAATTGGCCTATCCTGCGTGAGTTTCTGACGTGCCTTAACCAATCCACCAAACCGAGGCGCCTTGCTCCGCTCATACGCTGCGATCTGCAAATCCGATAGACCGTAGTTGTCACGGGCCAGCTTGACTGCCTTCGCATGATCTGACTTGCAACGGCGAAAGAGCTGGATCGCTTTAATCCGCTCCATGCGGCCAATGCGCATGATCTCCGCGAACGTCGCTTGCTCTGCGTCCGTCCAACCTTTGCCCGTGTTCGGGTTGATGTCCATCTGTTCTATTCTCCTTGGAGGATCGAAAAATATGCATTCGGGAACTCGCCAATTTCGGGAGGCTTGTAATCTGCTATGCCAACCTAGGCACGCGGTTGATATACTCTGGCGGCAAAATGGAGGTCTGACCTATGCAGGGGAAAGTGCAACCGGAAGTGGTGGTTCGGGTTGCCACGCCACAGGACAGCGGCATTTGCGGTCAGATTGGCTATGAAGCCTTCTCGAAGCTCAGCGGCGATCACGGTTTCCCCTGCGATTTCCCGAACGCAGAGATTGCTACGAACGTACTCGGGATGATGTTCTCACCTCCGGGCTTTTACTGCGTTGTGGCGGAGAGCGGTGGCCATGTCGTGGGAAGCAATTGCTTGGACGAACGTTCCATGATCGCCGGTATCGGCCCGATTAGCATCGACCCCGCCGTGCAGAACATCGGGGTTGGGCGCAAGCTGATGCAGGCAGTGATGGATCGAGCGAAGGCCCGCTGCCCCGCTGGGATGCGACTCGTGCAAGCGGCATATCACAATCGTTCCCTTGGGCTTTATGTCAGCCTCGGCTTCGAAGTTCGTGAGCCACTTTCCTGTGTTCAAGGTCGGCCGCGCGAACGGGAGGTTCCTGGATGTGCTGTGCGACGGGCACAACTGAGCGATTTGGAAACGTGCAACAGTATCTGTCAAAACGTGCATGGATTCGATCGCTCCAAGGAAGTTGCCCAAGCCATCCAGGAGAACACTGCGATGGTGGTTGAGCGCGGAGGACGCGTTACGGGTTACGCTACTGCCCTTGCCTTCTGGGGGCATGCCACGGCGCAGACCAGCTCAGACTTACAAGCGCTAATCGCCTCGGCGGAATCGTTCGGCGGACCGGGAATCATCGTACCATCGAGAAACAATGCAATGCTGCGCTGGTGTCTCGCGAATAACCTGCAAATCGTCCAGCCGTTAACGCTGATGAGCATCGGGCTGTATAACGAGCCGGCTGGTGCATGGCTGCCCTCGGTGTTGTTTTAATCCAACGGGGAAACGCCAATTCTGCGCAGGCTCCACTTGGTCGAGAAAGACGATGAGAGCGAAGGCACGCAGTGATGACCTCCCAGGGGCTTTGGGGGGTAAACTCTAGTTCTCTTCCGCAAATTCATACGGAGCCTCCAATGACTGAAGAAAGAAAGCACGCCATTCTTTTGGCTCGGGACTTAGCCTCAGGGCAGACAGCTTTACAGTCTGGGAACCCCGCCATCAGGAGTTTACGTGTTAGCTGAGACTTTTTTCCATTTCTCAGCGTATTCCCCTGAGAGCGCGTTCGGAAATGGAAATCGAATCCACCAATAATCATGGCCAGGCCTGGCGCGACAGCAGATGGTTGGTCTTGATTGAATTTGCCCTCGTCGTCGCCGTCTATGGTGCCCGTCAACAGCACCTCCTAAAGGTTAGCGCTACGCCGTATCTCCTCCTCGTCGCGTGGATTTCTCTTCGCCTTCGTCGGATCCAGTGGAAACAGATTGGCTTCACGAGCTATCGCACTTGGGTGATGACTCTTCTGCTTGGCATTGCCTGTGGCGTCGGCCTGGAACTCTTCGACCTATTCGGCAAGCAGCCTCTTCTCACCCGGGTCCTGGGAAAGCCGCCCGACCTCTCGCATTTTCCCGCCGTCAGGGGGAATCTCAAACTTGCCCTGGTTATGATCGCGCTCATCTGGATCCTTGCGGCCTTCGGAGAGGAGCTCGTCTATCGTGGCTATCTGATGAATCGTGTCGCGGATCTCGGTCGCGGTACACGCACGGCATGGATCGTGAGTTTATTCCTGATTAGTGCTCTCTTCGGTTTCTCTCATTATGATCAGGGTCTCACCGGCATCATTGAGGAGGGTTCTGACGGGCTGATCTTGGGATTGATGTACCTTGCCAGTCGCCGCAACCTTGCAATTCCCATTGTCGCCCACGGAGTCTGCGATACCATCGACATCGCTCTACTTTTTTTGGGCAAGTATCCCGCCCTTTAGGGACGCCTCCGACGAGTTGGTTGCATTGTCAAGTCCCAGTAAACGGCAGAATCGGCCATTCTTCGGTTTCGTTTCCCACGGTGCGCGCTACGGGGTTGAGCGGAGAGATGTGCTGCTCCCAACATCATGAGTAGAGTTGCGGTGTCTCTGGAGACCCTGACCGCTGAGCAACGAACACAAGCAAGCCTCTCACCCTTTGGATCACTCCAAAGTCCTCAGGCTGCGAATTCTGCACGTTGAATCGGGCCTATCCATACAAAATCATGGAACAGATGAAACTATGCTTGTCCACGGAGAGCTCTCCTCGTACCCGTCCCTGACGCGCTGTCCTAGACGTCGCGTTACCAGATCGCCTGTTGCACGAGGATCAATGGCCGGCATCTGACTGCGGGCGTAGCACTGCCTACGCATTTTCTTGCTACACTCTTCACTATCGGAAACTGAAAGAGAAACGCGGGACGACAGCATGGCTGTAGCTTCTCCGACCGTAGTTAAGGCTCCACTGAGACGTCCCCCCGGCCCCAAGGGCCACTTCCTGTTAGGCAACTTGGCGGCCGTCTCTCGCGATTGGCTGGGATTCTATGCCCAATGCGCCAGGGACTATGGCGACGTTGTCCAGCTTCGTTACCTCCACGTTCCCATCTGTCTGCTGATACATCCTCGCGACATCGAATACGTCCTGGTCACCAATCCAGGCAATTTCACTAAGTCCGCGGACTACCGCGCCCTTGCTCGCGTGCTCGGCAATGGCTTGCTTACCAACGAAGGAAAACCCTGGCGGCGCCAGCGCGCCCTGATCCAGCCGGCCTTCCGTCGCGAAAACATTTTGTCTTATGCGCCGGTGATGACCCGCGCCGCAAGCCGCATGCTCGATTCTTGGACCGGCGGCGAATCGCGCAACGTGCACCAGGACATGATGGCCGTGACGCTCGAGATCGTCGCACAATGTCTGTGTGGTGCAGAAGTCGCTTGCGTCGCCGACCGAGTGGGCAAAGCCATGGAAGTGGTGACCGACCGGTTCATAACCGATGCCACTCAAGCTCTTCTGCTCCCATTTGACCTTCCCGATTTCCTGGCGCCGACGCGGCGGGACGCCATCAGCCACTTAAACGAAATTATCAATGGAATCATCCGCGAGCGGCGCGCCGCGCATCAGTCGCGTGCAGATTTGCTCGAGACCCTGCTCTATACACGTGACGCCGAAGGCCATCCGATGAGCGATGCGCAATTGCGCGACGAGGTCATGACCCTTTTTCTGGCTGGCCACGAAACCACTGCGATCGCCCTGTCTTGGACCTGCTACTTGCTCGGGCAGCACCCAGAGATCGAGGCTAAGCTCGTCGAAGAATTGACTGCGGTTCTCGGTGACCGCGAGCCCACTCCAGAAGACATTCCCCGTCTGCGCTACACGGAACTGCTGCTCAAAGAATCCATGCGGCTCTATCCCGCTGTCTGGGGCATCGGGCGCAAAGCGATAGCCGACTGCGAAATCGGGGGCTACCGAGTGGCTGCCGGCACCAACATTTTCATATTTCAATCACTGACACAGCGCGACCCCCGTTTTTTCCCCAATCCGGATGCATTCGATCCCGAGCGCTGGCGCGAAGACCCCATCCGCTCCGGCAAGATTCCACGTTTCGCCTATTTCCCATTCGGCGGTGGCCCCAGAGTTTGTGTCGGCGCCGCATTCGCCATGCTGGAAGCCACCCTCCTCCTCGCCATGATTCAGCGAGAGTTTCATCTCGAACTCGTACCAGGCCATCTTGTCGAACCTCTACCCTCCGTGACGTTGCGCCCCAAGCACGGCATCCGCGTAACCGCCCACCGCCGGCCGACCCCCGACTGACACGAGTGTGACCAGCGGTGGTTTGCAAATTTTTGCTCATGGTGCGTGCTCCAGTGTTCCGCAGCAGCGTCCAATTGGAAAGGGGAGCGTCCATCTGGCGTCCAAAATCGGCCATTCTGTGAGGGGATTTCAGTAACTTAGCCGCGTAAGGGCAATTGAATCATCGAGGTTTATGGAGCGGGCGATGGGAATCGAACCCATCGCCATATTTCGTTCTATCAATCAAATCATGCTGATTCGGCTGCCCTTACACACCTGACACGCCCCGATTTCGCTCAACTAGGTGGGGTTTTGCGCCCATTTTGCGCCCAAGTCTTCTGATCGAAGCGCGTTTCGGTTGGCCGCTCGTACAGCCGCGCCAAGCGAATACCGTTCATGAAGCCGAAGAACCTAACGAAGATGAGTATGAGTACGTTGGAGCGCCGATAGGAAAGGACGAATCGGATGTCCGCTAAACGGCGACTGAAAGAAGCGCCGGCGCCGCCAATCGGCGAAAAGCTGCTGACACTCCGTGAGGCTGCGGGTGTCTTACGAATGAACCCAAGAACCTTGCGGGCTTATCTGCGGCGTGGAGAGGTCGAGGGAAGAGTGATTGGTGGAAAGTATAGGTTCCGCAAGATTGATCTTGACCGTTTCTTTGAAGACGCGCCCCGTAATTGGGATTTCAAGGTCAATGATGAACACGGGCATTAGATGGTAGAACAGCGAATAAGTCCGATTCGGAGATGTGGCGGGCGTTTCTGCGGCTTTCGGATAAATTGCGAGCAGGTTCCCGTTCTTCCGGCTTGGGTCGTGCGCTGGGTGTGGGAAGACCCTCGGCAGAGTCCGTACCTCCTTGTATGGAATAGCAGTCGGGATGGTCGGGTGGAAGAGGCGGTACGAGTAGCGCATTTTGTCCCGGAGACAAACTCCAGGAAGCCGACGCGGTAGAGGTCCGACGATCGGATGGGAGTGTCGTGCCAATTTATTTGGTTTGGCGAACGCAACCTAACGGAGGCAATAGCGTGCTTTTAAAATGCTGGAGGTGCCAAATGCCAAGCCGGGCGTTGTACGGCGCTAAGGTTGGGAATGACGGTCGTTTCTACGTCGCACGGCGGGCCGATTGGGAATGCCGAATGTGCGCGAAGTTACGCTACTCCTCCGAAGGCGGCTATCTTCGCCCGGGCAAGCAATTCCGCGCTTTCGGAAACTTTCCTCGCCCTGAACTCTGGCTTCCCTACGTGTTTACGTCACCCCAAAAGGCTGTGGAAGCTGGCTTGGGCGCTCGTTTATAGCCCAAAGCACAGGCGTTTGCTTCCGCTACTCAACGACGCCAGGCCGCTGCTCTGAAAGCTCGGAATCCATTGGACAAACCTGCATGGCTTGATGAGAGAACTGTAATATGCCCAATGATCTGTCACTTCTGACAATAGCACCGAGTGTCGGTGAGATTAAAATTCCATAGATTCGCACTCTAGATCCGGTTGCTGCTCTCCCCGCCTCCAGCTGGATATTGCGATTCCCAGCGGACGAAAGGAAAAACCATGCCACCAACTCAGGAAGCTGCCAGATTAGAACAAGTTCGTGGCGCCAAAGCCCTGTGGAGAAAATGGGGGCCTTATCTTAGCGAGCGGCAGTGGGGCACCGTTCGCGAGGACTACAGCAAGGATGGAAACGCTTGGGACTACTTCACTCATGATCAGGCTCGGTCGCGAGCCTATCACTGGGGCGAGGATGGCCTTGCCGGCATCAGCGATGATAGGCAGTTGCTGTGCTGGTGCGTGGCCCTGTGGAACGGCAAGGACCCCATTCTCAAGGAACGTCTATTCGGGTTGACTAACAGCGAAAGCAACCACGGCGAGGATGTCAAAGAATATTACTTCTATCTCGACAGCACGCCGACACACTCCTACATGAAATACCTGTACAAGTATCCGCAGGCGGAATATCCCTATACCAATCTGATCGAGACGAACAAACGGCGTAATCGCGGCGATATGGAGTACGAGCTCCTGGACACCGGTGTTTTCAACGGCGATCGCTACTTTGATGTCTTTGTAGAGGTGGCTAAGCAGTCGCCGGAGGACCTGCTCATCCAAATCAGCGTGATTAATCGTGGGCCTGAGTCGGCCATGCTGCATGTTCTGCCGACACTGTGGTTTCGCAACACCTGGGCATGGTGGCCTGGTACACCCAAGCCGTCTTTGAAGCAGCTCTCTGGTCAGAAAGGAGCACCGGCTGTTGTAGCGTCACACTCCGATCTGGGCGAGCGGTATCTGTACTGCGAGGGGGATGTCCCATTGCTGTTTACGGAGAACGAGACGAACAACGAGCGGATTTTCGGTACGCCCAACGCCTCTCATTTCGTCAAAGATGGAATCAATAACTACGTAGTCCAAGGAAATCAAACTGGCGTCAACCCCGAGAAAACTGGGACTAAATCTGCGGCACACTATCAGTTGGAGGTTGGCGCGCGAAAGACAGCCACCATTCGTCTGCGGCTAAGTGACGCGACGCCTGACGCAATGGGCGACCCGTTCAAGAGCTTTGCTGAAACTATGCAGGCTCGCCAGCGCGAATCGGATGAGTTCTACAAATCCATAACCCCAGCCCGTGTCAGCGAAGATGAGGCCCTCGTCATGCGCCAAGCACTGGCTGGGATGCTCTGGTCCAAGCAGTATTTCTTCTTCGACGTGGACAAATGGCTCGAAGAACATGGCGTCGATCCGATGAAGCCCGGCGGACGCTTCATGCGGAACAGAGAGTGGTTCCATATGGTGAACCAGCACATCATCTCGATGCCTGACAAATGGGAGTATCCGTGGTACGCAGCTTGGGACCTCGCGTTCCACACCATCGCACTCTCCACGGTCGATGTGGAATTCGCAAAGGAACAGCTTGACTTGATGCTGCAGGAGTTTTTCATCCATCCGACCGGTCAGATCCCGGCCTACGAATGGAACTTCAGCGATGTCAATCCGCCTGTGCACGCATGGGCCACAATCTTTCTATATCGGACCGAGCAGGCGCTCAAAGGCCAGGGCGACCTGGAGTTTCTGAGGAGATCTTTTTCGAAGCTGATGCTGAACTTCAGCTGGTGGGTGAACCGCAAAGACCGCTTTGGCAATAATCTCTTCGAAGGCGGGTTTCTCGGGCTGGACAACATCGGGGTCTTCGACCGCAGTGCTGCGTTGCCCACCGGTGGCAGTCTTGAGCAGGCTGACGGCACCGCGTGGGTCTGCATGTTTGCCCAGAACATGTTGGAGATTTCCGTGGAGTTGACGGCGCACGATCCTTTCTATGAAGACATGACCATAAAGTTGGCGGAGCATTTCCTTTGGATCGCGCACGCCATGAATCAGACAGGCCCCGATGGCATGTGGGACGAGGAAGATGGTTTCTACTATGACGTCCTACGCCTTCCCGATGGCACTGCGAGCCGACTCAAGGTTCGCTCCATGGTGGGACTCCTGCCCTTGTGTGCCACGACCGTTATCGAGCCGTGGCAGCGCGAACGGACTCCGCGGGTGGCGAAAATCCTACGAGAACGCTTAGAACGTATGCCCGAACTGGCCAAAAGCGTCCATGCAACCGGGCGCGGTCATTTCGGGTATGCCGATCGAGGTATCGCTGCGCTGGTGAATGAGGACAGGTTGCGACGCATTCTGACGCGCATGCTGGACGAGAACGAATTCCTTAGCCCTTACGGGATCCGGGCGCTTTCTCGTCACCACGAGAAGCATCCCTATGTCGTCCATGTGGAAGGGCAGGAATACAAGGTGAATTACCTTCCAGGGGAATCGGATACGGGCATGTTCGGTGGCAACTCTAATTGGCGTGGGCCCATCTGGATGCCAGTGAACGCACTGCTGATCCGCGCCCTGCTGTCGTTCTATCTCTATTACGGCGACGCCTTCAAGATCGAATTCCCCACTGGCTCTGGCAAGTTGATGAACCTATTCGAGGTCGCCCACGAAATAGCCAATCGTCTGGAACGGATCTTCCTTCGGGATAAATCTGGCCGGCGGCCGGTGTACGGAGGCACGGAGAAATTCCAGACCGATCCGCAATGGAAAGATTACATTCTGTACTATGAGTACTTCCATGGCGACAACGGGGCGGGCCTAGGGGCCAGCCACCAGACTGGATGGACCGGCCTAGTTGCGAAGTTGATTGAGCTTTTCGGTCGTCTTGACATGCAGCAGTTCCTGGATGCCGGTAAATCCGGCGCCTTTGCGAAGTCAGCCGGAACCACGTAACGATAGTTTTGATTGAGCGCTGTTTGATCCGGATTACGTGAGATTGCATTCAGGGTACCGATAGTTGGCGTCTTGGGCGACGGCGTGCTTACACACTTCGCCCGCGGATGATATTTTCGGGTTGTCGGGAAAACATAGATGACTTGGCTACAAGAGACCCGACCAAGGATGCGCAAGTCGCGGGTTTGGGGCTGCGCTCTCGCAATAGTTCTACCCGTCTTCATCTATTTGGGCTTGGCGCCCTATTCACTAGCGCAGACCCCGACGTCTCCGTCAGCCAAAGCTGAACCCACGGCTAGAATCGATCCGCTCGGACGTGAGACTCCTCGTGGGGCAGCGATGGGCCTTCTCAAGTCTGCAGAACGCCAGGATTTCGCAAACGCGGCTCGTTACCTGCAGCCGACGCCTGGTCAAGACACTAACTTGGTACAGCGGGCCAAGGAGCTTCAGGCATTGCACTCAAACTACAGAGGCGATATCAACTTGTTGAGTGATGATCCCAACGGTACGGTTGAAGCTGGACTTCCGCTCGGCCAGGTGCGAGCTGGGGTTTTGGTTGTAAGCGGTACGACAACAGACGTAATCCTGGTGCGGGTGGACGATCCGGCTTCAGGGAAAATTTGGCTAGTTTCGGAAGAGACCGTAGCGAAGATTCCTCAGCTTTATGCCCAAATGGAACGCGAAGCGCCGACGCTAGCTGATCGAATCGTGCCTGCCGCCCTGACCAGCCGACGAGTGCTTGGGATGTCACTTGCGCAATGGCTTGGCTGGCTGCTCTCGATCCCAATCTCGTGGTTGCTTGCTTGGTTGCTGAGTCTCTTGCTTAGCGCGCCAAGCCGGGTCTGGTACAAACTCCGAAAACTTCCGATCAGAACAGTCTGGCAGACACCACTTGGCATGCCGCTCAGGTGCATCATGGCGATTTTGATGCAATGTGTCTTCGTCTACCTACTTGATCCGCCCCTTTTATATCGCGTGTATTACGTACGTTTCATGGCGGCCCTTCTGGCGGTATGTCTCGCCTGGCTCTTAAGCGGGATCGCTGACCGAAGTTTCGATCACGCCGTGAACCGAAGCCAAATACAAAACAGAGGCGGGGAGTCGATCCTACTCCTGATGCGGCGACTCACCCACATCGTAATGCTGATCATCGCCTTTGTTGCCGCGTTGGCCCTATTCGGGATAAACGTAAGGACGACACTCGCTGGCCTCGGTATCGGGGGACTAGCGATAGCGCTCGGCGCACAAAAATCGCTCGAGAACCTCATGGGCGGAATCTCGTTGCTGATGGACAAAGCAGTACACGTTGGTAATTTTTGCAAAATCGGCAGTCAACTTGGCACTGTGGAGGATATCGGGCTGCGCTCTGTCAAGGTGCGGACACTCGATCAGAGTGTGCTAGTGGTTCCGAATGGGGCGCTAGCCCAAATGCAGTTCGAGAATTTTGGGCCTCGCCGAAAATGCCTGATCAATCAGCACTTTTCCCTGCGAATTGAGACCCAAGTCGAACAGCTAAGATTTGTGCTCGATCGAGTCCAGAACATGCTCAATCAACAACCTACGATCGACACGGGATCGAGGATTCGAGTAGCGAATTTCGCTGGGGCTGCTTTCGAGTTGGAGTTGTGGGCGTATGTTAAGACGGGCGACTGGGCTGAGTTCACTACCATTCGCCAGGACGTGATATTGAAGATAGCTGAAATTGTAGAGTCTTCCGGTACTCGGTTTGCGGCGCCGACACAATTGACATACCTGTCCACGGACACAGGTTTGGACGCAGAAAAAGTGAACAGCGTTGGGGCCGCTTGATCGAACTCCGGACGAGCGATTCGTTTTGATCCCCGGGCGGAAGTCAAACCGAAAACTAGGTCCGCACGGTTCCGATCCGAGATGCGCGGTCCAGCAGCGGGAACAGCGATGACGAAGGAATATGTGCAGATGGTTGGTCGGATGGCCTACATGTGGGGCTGGCCGTTGATTAATAACGCCCACCGTCACGCGGCGTTCTCTAAAGCTCTTGAGCCGGGCCTGATGGGCGGAGTGCTGCCAGTGGTGCACAACTCGCTGTATTCTGGCGTTGCCCGGGGAGTTGATTCCACGCATTCAACTTTCGTGAGATTCAATGCCCAGAAACAGATGTTTTTGGACCACACCGATTCGCGCAAAAACGTAAGGATGGAGTCTGGGAGCTAGAACTAGTAAAATTGCCGCCTATATGGAAAAGCAGCCTCTGCCTGCCACGTGCTGCACCGTTTGCGGGAACGTCGGGTACAACATGACCCTGATCAATGTACGATGCGGCCGGATCACGAACAACGACCAGTGTAGAGGCCTAAATCAAAGTGCCGTCGCCGTTAACGATTGGAAGGAATGCTCGACATGCAACGGAAGCGGGTGGACTAACGCAAAATGTGCGCGGTGTAACGGTGCGGGATGGCCTTTCGTTCGGGCATAATGGTCGCCGGTCGGTTCCTTCCTGTCCTCTTCCCCATTGATCATTGCAAGCGAGTTCGCTCTTTGTCATTGCCCAACCGTAACGACCAAACTAAACTCTCCATCGCCGCAATCGTGGGGGCGCTTACATGTCGGGTTTCTTGCAATGGCTTATGCCGAAGGGAGCGGATTTCTTCGTTCTCTTCCAAAAACAAGCGGAAAACATTGTTGAGGGCGCTATGGCATTCACGAAGATGCTGGAACACTATACGGGCGTCGTCGAGCAGGTACAAAACATCAAAGCCATCGAACACTCCGGCGATGAGATTACCCACCAGATTTTCCGAAAACTGAACCAAACCTTTATCACGCCGTTCGATCGTGAAGACATCCACGAACTGTGCGGTACCATGGATGACGTCATTGACCTGATTGATGCGGCTGCGAGCCGCTTCGTCCTATATCGCATCGACAATGTCCGCTCTGGCACGATCGAACTGTCGAAGATCCTTACCCTCGCGACCAGGGAACTTTCCGCCGCTATTCATGGCATCCCGTCGCGTGATGCTGCGCTCCAGAGGATAATTGAAATCAATCGTCTCGAAAACGAGAGTGACCGCATGTGTAGGATATTGATCGCACAGTTGTTCGAGGAAGAAAAAGATGCGGTGCAAATCATTAAATGGAAGGAAATTTTTGAAGTAGTCGAAACCGCCGTCGACAAGTGCGAGGACGTCTCCAATGTCATCGAGAGCATTATTCTGAAGAACGCCTGATGCTCCTTGTGACGCAACCTAGACATACTCGATACCAGCATCGCGTCGTGGAGGCGGAGTGATCTTCTTCGCCTCATGGGAACAACGTCACCGTGGGTAGGTCTCATCGGAATGAGCACATTTTTGCTGGCAAGCCTCACCGTCTTCCTGACACTAGCATTTGAGTTCTCCAATGGGTGGCATGACGCTGCCAATTCCATTGCAACCGTGGTTTCCACGCGCGTGTTGACGCCGTTCCGCGCGGTATTCTGGGCCGCATTCTGGAATTTCATCGCCGCTTTTATTTTTGGCACTGCTGTTGCTACTACGGTTGGTAAGGGTATGGTCCATCTCGAGATGGTGGACACACGTGTATTACTGGCGGGATTGTTGGGCGCCATCATTTGGAATTTGATTACTCTAACGCTGGGGCTACCCACAAGCTCGTCACACGCACTGATGGGCAGCTATGGCGGCGCAACCATTGCTTTTGCGGGCACTAAGGCGCTCATCCTGTCCGGCTGGGTGTTGCCTTTGCTCTTCATCGTTTTGTCGCCGCTGATTGGCTTCGCAGTAGGACTGTTCGTCAGTATTGTGAGCACCTGGGTGGTGCGAAACCAGAAGCCGGAAAAAGTGGACCGCTGGTTCCGTCGCTTACAGTTGGTCTCCGCAGCGGCGTACAGCCTTGGCCACGGTACCAACGACGCCCAGAAAGGTATGGGCATCATTACAGCAACCTTGGTAGCTGCCGGCATGATGAAGAACTATCAGGTCCCCTATTGGGTCATCATCTGCTGCCATTTGGCAATGGCCGGCGGCACCATGGCCGGTGGTTGGCGCATCATCAAAACAATGGGGCAGCGCATTACCAAGCTGACACCCTTCGGCGGATTCGCTGCGGAAACGGCGGGCGCGATTACGCTGCTCGCTACGGCACACTTCGGTATACCCGTCAGCACCACTCACACGATTACAGGAGCAATCGTTGGAGTCGGATCCTCGCGTCGACTAAGCGCGGTGCGCTGGGGCGTCACGCACAACATAGTCTGGGCGTGGCTTCTTACGATTCCCGGTGCGGCCATACTTGGTGCGATCTTGTTCAAGGCCCTAGCGCCTCATCTCAAATAATCAATCCTTACGAACTTCCGACTTCAGAACACCGATCCAGCCGAACCGTTGGAAGACGACGAGGGTTCGATCGCTAGAAGCCAACTTTGGACTTCCTGTGGCGGTATAGTAGCTCTATGAGAAATAGTAGGGCAGGGGAGTTGATATTTGTAGATAAATTTGTCCCATCAGATGTGGCGGCAAAACTTGCCGTCTCGTTGGGTATTGGCCCCCTAGTTGGCATTGAGAGGGAGTGGTCGAGACCTCGGCACCCGAACCTTCGCGCTTATCGCTTTGTTGGGAGCTTTGGCAGTTCTTTTTGCGCCAGTTCTGGTTCTTGTAGCCTTAGCCGGGGTGCTTTTGATTATTGCTTTTGCCAATATGCGTAGCTTGTTGGTTGACAAGACGCTGGAAGCGACAACTCCGCCGCGCTGTTAGTTGTTTTTGTATTGGGAGCTCTTGTCGGACAGGGACACTTATTCACTCAAGTCGCCGCCGCCATTGTAATGACGATGCTACTGAGCCAACGCCCCGGGCGAAATTCATCTTGAGTGGCCGGTTTCTCTGAAACGTGTATTGACTTTCGCAGTCCTCTTCCTTGTCATCCAAGTCTTTTCAACGCTCGCAGAGCGCTATCTTGGACGACTCGGATTCCTGGGAGTGAGCGCGCTGGGAAGGCTCGTCAGCAGTGCCAGTACATCTGCTGCGGCAGCAAACTTAGTGGGGCATGCAGAAATAAAAGCCGGGCTTGCCGGCGAAGGAGTCGTACTGGCCTCAGTTGCAAGCGCGCTCATCAATCTCCCGATCATTCATCGAGCCGTTAAAAGCCCGTCCTTTATGAGACGGTTCGTAGTCTCAACGATGGCACTGAGGGGAATAGGAATTGCCTTCCTATTGCTCCAGGAATATTTATCGGTCCTAACAAAATAGCGGAGGTAGAAGGACGTCTAGCTTCAAGGAGCTGGACCGTCCAGATGACAGATTCCAGAACGACCCAGCCCTGCCTTGTTCGATTGGCGCTTTCCTACCGCTCGCTGACGTCTGACACCTGTCCTGTCATCGTGTTCAGAAATACCAGCTTGTAGTGTTCGCGGCTGAAGTCAAAGATGTGAGACAGATCGCCCGCGATTGCATCAAACGATCCGTTGCCGATTCGCCCCAATCCCCAATTGTCCTCAATGAACCGCGTGATCGAAGACTGGTCAAGAACTTCGCTGTCCAAGTAGTTCTCTCTCGCAAATGGTGACACCACCACCAGCGGCAGCCGCGGTCCATACCCGCACCGTGCTTGGAGTCCAGCCAGCGAATTTGCACCCGTTCCACAAGCGCCAGGGCCCGAGAGCGCATCCGCCGTCGTCGCCGACTGATTCACGATCGGTCCGATTACATGATCGTACCAACCGTCCGAATCGTCCCACGCGATGACCACTGCCGTCTCGCCCCACTCCGGCAAGGTCTGCAGTTTATTAATGGTCTCTGTCAGCCACACCTGCTCGTCGAGTGGTGAAGAATTCCCTGGATGACCGTCCTGCGCACGCGCCGCTTTCAGAAAGCTCACGGCCGGCAGATTTCCTGCTTCGACTGCCTTCCAGAAGTACGTCAGATCGTAAATGTGGTTCGCCGGCCCATTGTGCCCAACTTCCGCCACGCTCGATGGAGAAATGTGGTGCATGTTGTTGGTAGTGGCATAGAACTGGAACGGGTTGTGATATCCCGCGTATGCTGTTTCTGGTGTTCCGTCCAGCCGATTCGTCGTCGTGTTGCATTGGGCTGGCGTCGCCGGGGAGTCACCCGACCCGGGAATGTAGGGGCTTGATGGAGTAAACCCTCCCTGGAACCATCCCCAGGAAACTCCCTTCGCGTTGAGCAAATCTCCGATGTTTTTCCCTGTCAGTGAAACGTGATCGTAGGAAATGCAGTCCTCGTACCACGGATCCGGATCTCCTACGACTGTGTTGTTCACCACATCGGATGCCAAGTCGCCGTACGAGTCATCTTGCGTGAATCCTACGTTACCGGTCATTCCAGAAGCGAGATTGATCGCTCCCACGGCCGAAGGCCCAAACGTGGAGCCGTGAAAATTGTCTGCCAGTGAAAAATATTGTGCGTAGTTCCAGAGCGCGGTCACCGTGTTTCCGTCGTAGTATCCCATCACCACTCCGGTGCCGTAGGGAGCGAGGCTCGGATATGTACCCTCCGCGCAGGCCACTCCCGTAAATTGCGGAAATTTGTCCATTAGTCCCGCATCGAACGCCTGCTGTTCCGGCGTGTAACGGTGCGTTTGATCGCAAGTGTAATTTTGGCTGGGGTCTAAGCGAAAGGGCGCCGCAGTCGGACCATTGGGATTGTGGTTCAACAGCGCATTGTTTAGGCCATTTACCGAGGGAGTATTCGGCCGCGGGTAAAAGTCCGTCTCGCCCGGCGGATTTATCGCTTTCGGGTACGTTCCGAAATAGTGATCAAACGATTCGTTTTCTTGAAAAATGATGACAATGTGTTTGATCGGCGTCATGGTCCAGTAATGGCCCGCCGAATCGTAATTTCCGTTTCCGCCCGGCCCTGCCAACGCGCTTCCAGGTCCAGCAATGATCAAGGTCGCTGATACCACCAAAGCCGCTACCCACCGACGAAATTCTTTCCCCATGACTTTCTCCCCTCCGCTAAATCGACCACCTTGCGCCATCTGAATCGCGGTACGTCCAGATGAGTGCCGGGCATATTCACACTTCTTTAACCAAATTGAAACCGAAATTTAAACTCGACGGTGATCTTGTGAGAATCAGGTAGTAGTACGTCTATGACCCGCGCTTTTGGACTTTCATGGCTGGTTCTTCGGCACTCCCGGGCGCGCCGTCGCGGCACGGTCAACCCGGATCAATCCCATCATCCCTCCATCTTCGTGCTCCAACAAATGGCAGTGATATGGAAACAATCCGATTGCACTCGGATCGCGGAAATCCATCCGCAGCTTCACTGTGGGATATTGCGCCGCTTTTCCATCCCAGAACGGCACCGGTACGGTGTCCCTAAGAAAAGGTTCGTTGATCGGAATTCCGAACCACTCCAGCATCAAGAAATGGACCTGGTGAATATGAAAGTCGTGTACTTCCTGCGACCGGTTCTCCAAGACCCAGTCCTCCACGTCTCCCTGATGTACCACGATATTCGGCTCAGAAGATCGAGGGTCAAACGGCGTCGGAGTTTGGCCTTCCACCGTTAAATAAAACGTCGTTGGGCTGTTCGGGTCATTCGGATCTTCCAACTTTTCCGAAAAATACAATCGCCGTGTTCGCAATGGGGATACGTTTCCAAGCCACGGCAAAATCGGTGGAATCGCTTTCGAGGTTTCGGTGCTAAGTTTAGATTTGGGCTCCGGTGCCGCTGGCGTGGCCACAATTCTCGCAATTGCACGCGTCGGATCGTTTTCGCCGCCAGGTCCCGTGTTCACGCTGCGGGTAATGAGCGCTGCTTCCGCGCCGACCGATGGACCCTGCACGATAAATTCGCTTCTGCCTCCCGGCGGTATCCCTAGATGGTTTTGCCAAGCCACGTAAGTCCCGCCCGTAACGTTGATCGGAGCCCCATCCACACCCACGATTCCGAACATCTGTGGCTTTCCGCCAACCAGCAACTGCAAATTTAAGTACGTGATCGACGAAGCGTTCACAACGCGCCAGAACTGCCGTTCGGACGGCTTCATCTCGATGACCCCGCTTTGGTAATCCGGATACGGCGAAGAAACAAAATTCACCGAAAGATCTTTCGCCGGCCTCCCGGAGCCGTCCCCCGTGTTTCGCGCGTCCCCATCGCGGTCCAGAATGGCCGGCGGTGCCCGTTGCCCGCCATCCTTCGGAACTGCACTAGGATTCAGCAAATCCTCGTCGCGGATTACGAACACCCGCTCGGGAATTCCAGCCACTTCCCGATTGGCTTGTTCGATGCCTTCTACAATTAGTGCTCCCGAAGCGCCGCCCATCACTTGCACGCGCGTGAAACCATGCAGGTGCGGGTGATACCAATACAATCCCGGGGGCTGATCTTTAGGTATTCGGAATCGATATTCAAATGGTGCATCTGATGGTTGGATCGACGTCTTCAACACGTCATCCTGGTGGCACACAGGCGGAATCGTCAATCCATGAAAATGGAGATTCGTGGACACCGCGGTCATCTGCATGCCCGTGCACGGGCCGGATCCGGCGTTCGCTTGCGAAGGAGATCTATTGTCTATCACCATCGAGGATTGCGCTCCGCCCTTCGCCAGCAACTCGTTTTTCAGTATCAGAATCAACAGGTCGCCGGGATGCAGCCGTAGATTCGGCGACTCAATCCCGTCCCTATAGATGTAGCAATACCGCTTGCGCCCGTGCGCGTCCACCTCACTGCGGAAAGAAAGTTCAAGTCTGAGCACGCCGTTTTCGCTGCGAAGGTCCTCGGGCTCCGGTATCGTTGTTGACGCGAGAGGACGCGGACAAACCTCCGGATTCTTGATTTGGCCCTGTGCCGTCGACGACGTGACGCTCATGGCGAGAAGACTGAGCGCAATTAGTGGTATGCGGATGGATCGCATCTAACTAGACAAGGGCTTTGCCCTTGATATCCCTGCGGAATAAAAAAGAGAGGCGTCCAGTAGGTTATGCTCCAGGGATCTGACCCCTCTGGAGGACCCATGAACGCCTTCTACGAACACCATAAGAATAACATCCGTTTTGTGTATCGTTGCTTCGATCGTATCCTGCTCCACGCGGCGATCCAGCCCTTTCAGCAGGAACAGCGGGCGGTAGGCTTCTTCTGGACCTATCGCCAAATTTATCCCGTCAGTCGACAGGTGTTGCGTGACATCGCTACGCAGTACCACAACTGGGTTAAGAACCGCTCCCAGAAATGGGGTGTACCCATTCAAGAAGATCCCCCAGGCCGACGCGATGACTTCGTGGCTCGCTAGTTCCGACGTGCCCAACCCGATCAAGTCGTGGCCATCATCAAAACCCATCCGCGTGGCGAGGAATTCGACCATCCGATGTTTCAGTTGAAAGAACTCGCGGGTGCCGTGAGTTGCTTCTCCAAGCGCGACGATCCGTGCATTTCCCACAATCTTCGCCAACGGCTCCATGTCCGCGAATCCGTTACCGGCCTGGACCGTGCTCAAGCGGATGGCGTTGGTCTTAATCCACTGTTCGACCGCGAGCTCTTCAGCCATTGGTTGTGCCGAGGCTTGCCAGAGTGGAGCCGCCGATGGCTGCGTGGGAGTCTCCTGCTGCTGAACAGGAACTCGTCTTGCGAAGACTATCAGTTCCGGGATCCTTCGCGTGCAGGATGCCAGGATCACGGGCACCAGTGCCGCTCCTGCAAGACAGGCACATAGTGGACGCTTGCTTTTCAAGCTTCACCTCTTTGCACCCATTGCAGTGAATTCGTTGCCCCCGCGCTGGCATCGACAAGCGACATGGCAATGGTGGTCATTGCTGCTTAGGCGAATCCGAATACAACCCAATCGTGCGAATCCCTTGATCTTTTGCCTTTTCTCGTATGCGGACGATTAACACCGTCCGATCATCCCGTTGTTCCCCGAAGGCTGAAACGGCACGCATCAAGGCTTCGTAGATTTCGGGCAAAGATTCCGTGGCGTGAGCTACGACTGATTTTTCCAGACGATCCAAGCCAAATTCTTCGGCGCCGGCATTCATTGTTTCGAGCAAACCGTCGCTGACCACAACAAATAAGTCCCCTGGATCGCAGATAATTTGTGCGCTTACGTAACCGGGCTCCGCGACCAGTCCCAAAGGATATTGCCGCATCGCGCAGCGACTTATGTCCTGCGACTTTTTCCGATAATGCAAAATTGGCGGGTGACCGGCAACAGCAATCTGGACCTGTGACGATGCGTCAAATCGCAACGCCGCCAACGTTGCATACATTTCGGGCTCTTTAACCGCAGGCAGCACGGCGTTAACGTTGTCGAGGAGTGCGGGGAGCGACTGTTGCGTAAGCCAAGCTTGGCGTATTGCGGTTTTCAGCATGCCCATCAAAATGCCGGCGGAAATGCCGTGACCGGAAACATCGGCGAGATAGACAAACACTCTATCGCCGTCGGCAACCAGGTCTACCAGGTCACCGCCGACCTTCGCGCTAGGGACGCTACATCCATAGACGTCTAAAGCACCCCCGCAATACGATACAGGAGGGACGAGTGTACTTTGAATGGCGTGCGCGAAGGACAATTCCGTTTGCAGGGCCACATGCGCGACGCCTTCAGTGGTAGTGAAACTCAGAAACAAACGATAGCCGAGCATGATCGTCAGAAAGACATACGAGCCGTCCATGACGCTGCGCCGCCGCGTAAACTCGGGCGTACGTTCCTGCCGTGGAAGGCGAGCGAACAAGAAAAAAGTGGCGAAAATCATAAGGATCGGGACAATCATGAGACGCGGTCTTCGCAGTTCAGTCAGGATCGTGACTACCCGAAGGGTTCCCAGCGTCACCGCAAACAGTAAGACCCCCCACAATGGATAGGTACCGCCGGCGAGCAGGTCGAGGAAAAATGGAACACCGCTGAGAATAAGAAATAACGCCACGAACAATTTTGCAGCTCGCCCAGCCGGTAAAAGCTGCCAATATCGCCTGCGCTCCCGCGTCAATCCAAAGGTGTAGAGTGGGAATAACAGATCCAGTAGCCATTGCGCTGTGCGTCGCAAACTAATCCGTTCACGGGTTAAGGAAGGCGGGGCCATGAAGCGATTACTGTACGGGAATTCTATGACCCCGCCAACAATTCCCTGAAGGACATATCACTAGCGCCCGGTATGTCGAAAAATCAGAAAGGTCCGTTCCAATACGTACTTCGGCGGGTATGTCGTTTACCAGGATTTGCCCCGCAAGGTGTCCCTCTTCGTTGACTTGCCTTCTATCCCCAACCTAAGATGAGCGCGTTATGGCGGACTCCGACGCGCTCATAGGCCAACCCATCTCGCACTACCGGATCATCGAGAAATTGGGTGGTGGCGGGATGGGTGTCGTCTACAAAGCGGAGGACACGCGGCTCCATCGTGCCGTCGGTCTGAAATTCCTGCCCGCCGAAATGCTTCACGATCCCGCCGCTCTAGAACGCTTCCGTCGCGAAGCACAGGCCGCATCCGCCTTGAATCATCCCAATATCTGCACCATATACGACATCGGCGGACAGGACGGCCGGCACTTCATCGCCATGGAGTTTCTCGACGGGCAAACTCTGAAGCACCGCATTTCCGGCAAGCCGCTTTCACTCACGGAAGTGCTGGATTTGGGAATCGAGATTGCCGACGCGCTCGAAGCCGCCCATGCCAAAGGCATCGTCCACCGCGACATTAAGCCTGCCAACATTTTCGTGACCGGGCGCGGCCACGCCAAGATTCTGGATTTTGGCTTAGCGAAACTGGTTCCTGTTGGTCCGGGTGTCGGTGTGTCGCAGATGCCGACGGCAACCAAAGATTTTTTGCTCACCAGCCCCGGCGCCGCTATGGGCACGATGGCTTACATGTCGCCGGAGCAAGCAAGAGGCGAAGATCTCGATGCACGGACGGATTTATTCTCCTTCGGTGCCGTTTTATACGAGATGGCTACAGGCTGGATGGCGTTTTCGGGGAACACCGCTGCGGTCATCCATGATGGAATACTGAATCGCGGCCCAGCCCCAATAACGCAAGTGAATTCCAACCTGCCACCGGAACTCGAGCGCATCATCAATAAAGCGCTAGAGAAGGACCGCAAGCTGCGCTACCAGCACGCCTCCGACATTCGCACCGACCTCAAGCGCCTCCAACGTGACACGGATTCGGGCAGCGCGCGAGTGACTACTTCCGCTGTGGTCGCGCCGAAGCACTATGCCTGGTGGTCATGGACTCTGGGGGCGTTATTGGTGGCAGGATTGGTTGCGTGGATTATCGCCAATCGCTTCGGGCCAACAACCCAGAATCCACTTGCCAACGCGCAGTTCACTCGGCTCACCAACTTCGGAGCAGCCAAGACCAACCCGGCAATCTCCCCAGACGGGAAATTCGCCGCATTCCTTTCCAACGAGAGCGGCACGTTCGACATCTGGCTGATTCAAGCCAACGGGAACGGCCTCACGAACCTTACACAAGGTCGGATCGGAGATGCGCGTGCGCCCCTCCGTGCGGCTGGATTCTCAGCGGACGGATTAGAAGTGTGGAGCGGGGGCATCGAAGGCAGCGCGGGCAAAGAAGGTAGGAGGCTCATGCTATGGCCGCTGATGGGTGGGGCGCCGCACAACTTCCTGGATGAAGCCGCTGCCGAGGTAGCCTGGTCGCCCGATGGCACTCGTGTGGTCTATCACACGTGGCAGGCGGGCGATCCCACCTTTGTGGCGGATCACAACGGTGCCAATCCACGCCTGATTGTCCAAAACGAGCCCGGATTACACAACCACTATCAGGTCTGGTCGAATGATGGACACTGGATCTACTTTGTGCGCGGTCGGCCAGCCACGCGAGAGATGGACCTTTGGCGTATTCCACCGGACAGGGGAGAACCGGAACAACTCACACATCTCAATACTGATATTGCGTACCCGGCCCCGATCAACGAGCGGACGGTTCTGTTCGTTGCCCACAACAAAGATGGGGCTGGCCCATGGTTGTGGGCATTCGATGAAAAGACCCGAATTTCACACCGTGTGAGTTCGGGGTTGGAACAATACAGCGCTCTGGCAGCCACGGCGGATGGCCGGCGTCTTGCTGCCAGTGTCGTGAACCCTCAAGTCAACTTGTGGAGCGTTCCTCTCCCCAGTCGCCTGGTTGAAGAACAGGACGTCGAAGCCTTTCAATTACCCACCATGCGGTCCTGGGCGCCGCGCTTCGGAGGCGGATCGTTGTTTTACTTGTCTTCGAGAGATGGAGCTGACGGATTGTGGAACTATCGCGATGGGAAAGCGCTGGAGATCTGGAAGGGCTCTGAAGGCGCGCTCCAGTTGCCCCCGGCGGTCTCGGCGGACGGGAAGGCCGTCGCCTTCGCATTGAGGCGAGACGGAAAGCAAGAGATGCACATACTGACCGCGGATGGAACACGGCTCAGCCCCCTGTCGAACGAAGTTGATGTTCGCGGCACGGCTTCCTGGTCTCCCGACGGCAAATGGATAGTCGTGGCCGGCACCGACCGCAATGGGCTGGGCTTGTTCAAATTACCCGTTGACGGCGGCTCGCCGGTTCGGATTGCAACCGGACCCTTCTTGGATCCTGTGTGGTCTCCACGCGGGGACCTCATCGTGTTTTGCGGACCTCAGGTTTTCACACTCGCGCCGCTCCTGGCAGTACGCCCGGATGGTACGCCGACGAAGCTGCCGGACATTGACGTGCAGCGCGAAGGTGCGCGGGCGCGTTTCCTGCCCGACGGCACGGGCTTGGTTTACATGCTCGGGAATACGTTGGCCGAACAGGACTTCTGGCTGCTGGACTTGAACACGATGCGCTCACGGCGTCTGACTCGGCTGAGCAGTTCCGCGGTAATGCGGGCCTTCGACATCACTCCCGATGGCAGACGGATTGTATTCGACCGGTTAACGGAAGATTCGGACATACTGCTCATTGATCTTGCGACGAATCAAGCTAGGCCGTAGTCGGTTGGATGTAATTTCGCCAATTCCCGCTGGGGCTCTCGCGCACCTCAGACTGGGTAGGCCGCATGCTGTGGCTAGAAATACAAGGAAGGCGCGTGCCGTATATCAGGATTCCTCACGCTCTGGAAAGGCGCCGACCTGACATCCATATCTTCATCGCTGCGAAAGCGGAGTACGCGAAGCTGCAGTGGTCCTTGCTGAAATTCTGCGCTCAAACTTTGTCAACTCCTTATTTGATTGCAGCGCATCCTTTCGATCGCTTCGATTTCGCCGTTAGCTCGAGCGATTCTCAAACAGGATCTTGCTTCGACACGCGCTTCCGGGTAGGAAAGATCGACTCCGCGCGGCGGTTCAGAGGCGAGAGGCAAGCGTCTCGCTCTCTGCTGCGGAACTGGACTTGCAAGCGCCGGCGTCACGACGGCACCTTGAGAGAAAAATCGAATTTCGCATGGGACTCCCCACAAAAGTCCCCACAGTGAGAGAAAAAACGGAAAGAAGAGAATCGAGGTAAGTCTTTACGGGAGAGTGGTGAACCGGGCAGGACTCGAACCTGCAACCCGTTGATTAAGAGTCAACTGCTCTACCATTGAGCTACCGGTCCACGGGGTAATTTATTATTTTACATAATTCTGAAATTTCTGTCGACACGCAGGCCCCGAAAAACTTACCGCTTCCCTGCTCGCGCTTGCTTACTTCGCCCGGAGCACCGCCGTCAGATCGCGTGCGGCTTTGCGAGCGCGTTCCAAGTCTTGCGGATCGAAAGAAATCGCGGACACGCGCTGGTGACCTCCGCCGCCATATTGCTCCGCCAAAGTGGCCAGGTTCTTGTCCGCGGTGGCCTGATTCCATGGGTTTGTGCCCAGCGAAACCTTGGCCCGCGCCGGCGAAGCGCTGACGCTGACTGAATACACGCCTTCCGGATGCAAGAGATACGGAATAAACTTATTGTACCCTTCCAGATCCAGATCGCTCACATCAAAGAAAATCACGCCATCTTTCGATTCGATTCTCTGCCGCAAAATTTCGATCGATTTGCGATGGCGCTCCAGCAATGGGCCCAGATATTTCGCCACAACCGGTAGCTTCACCATCTCCGATAACGGCCGGTACGCTAATTCGGGGATGATCTGCGCGGGAACGCCATTTTCCGGCGCGGCTTCAATCACCAGCGCCAATTGCGTGGCCGGTTCAATCAGTTCGGTGGCGGATTCCGGCGTGGAAAACTGCGCCCCATCGATAATATCGCCCCAGTGGATCAGATCTGCCAGCGGCTTGGTGTCGAAGCCGAACTGAACCTTGGTCACCGTGGCAATCAGTTTGGTGCAGGATTTGTAATCCGGCTCGTAATACATGTGCTTGCCGGGAAATCTCTTGAAGTACTCCGCATCCGCCGGACTCAGAAACGCGCTCTGGTGATGATCAAACCACCAGGTCACCTTCGGGGAATTGGAGTACTTAAAGTCGACGATGACGTTCTCGTCCCCGTCAAATAGCCCGTCTTCCCAGGGATGTTTGGCTTTGTGCGTCATCCCGCTCAGATGGAATTCCGCCTTGGCGTCGTAGCGCTCACGGTAAAACCGGTAAAAGAGCGCAGCCGAAGCCGCTCCGTCAAAACAGCGATCGTGGAAACACAGTCGAACCGTCGTCATAGACCCGGGTAAGCTTGCCCTCCTACAGAGTGACTTAACACAAGAAGCAAAGCCAATAAAGATGTACGGGTCTCGCCAGAAAGTCAAGTCGAATCCGGGCGGGCGACAAACTGCCTGCACTAAACCCTCTCTTTTGTTACTTGGTTGTGCCTTAGCAACCCCTCATCCCGATCATGACCCACAGCATCTAATTCAGTGTAACTTCAGAAGACGGCCTGACTCGTATGTTCAGACCGGTTTAGCCTGGCGACAGGACGAGGAATAGTGTCATGGGCAAATTTGGCGATTTGACTGAGGCGGATATCACTCCAAAATCCGTCTATCTCAATCGCCGGCAGATCCTGCGCGCCATGGGGATAGCCGGAGCCGCCGTACTCGGGGAGAAGGTGTTCTCCCGTTTCGCGTTCCCTCCCGCCGCGGTGCAGGCGGGAACCAAGCTGGATGTCACGGTACATAGCGCCTTCAGCACCACGGAAAAGGTAAACACCTTCGAAGACGTCACTCACTACAACAATTTCTACGAATTCGGCACAGACAAGAACGACCCATCACGCAATGCAGGAAAGTTTCGCACTTCGCCCTGGACGGTTTCCGTCGAGGGCGAAGTGAACAAGCCCGCCAAATACAACATGGACGACATCCTGAAGCTGGCCCCGTTGCAGGAGCGCATTTATCGCCACCGGTGTGTGGAGGGCTGGTCCATCGTCGTCCCTTGGATCGGCTATGCTCTGAATACGATTTTGCAACTCTCTGAGCCTACGGAAAAGGCCAAGTTCGTCGCCTTCCAGTCTTACTACGACCGCAGCCAAATGCCCTGGGCCGAGCATTCCGGCATCGAACTGCCGTACGTGGAAGGGCTGCGCCTTGATGAAGCCATGAATCCGCTCACGCTTTTGTGTGTCGGCATGTATGGCGAAACGCTGCCCAACCAGGATGGCGCCCCTGTGCGATTGGTGGTTCCCTGGAAGTACGGCTACAAGAGCATCAAGTCCATCGTTAAAATTCGATTGGTCAAGAGCATGCCTTCGACGACGTGGAATATCTACGCACCGAACGAGTACGGTTTTTACTCCAACGTGAATCCCAACGTCGACCATCCGCGCTGGAGCCAGGCCACCGAGCGGCGCTTGGGCGAGATCCTGAGGCGCAAGACGCTGATGTTCAATGGCTACTCCGATCAAGTGTCCAGCATGTACGCCGGCATGGATCTGAAGAAGTACTACTGACGTGAGCGAAAAATCTCTGCGTCGCCTCCTGTTAAGCAAGTGGGCCAAGGTTGCGGTGTTTTTGATTTGCCTCTCGCCGCTCGCCTATTTGGGTTGGCGCGCGTATCGCGGCGAGCTCACGGCCAATCCCGTGGAATTCATTCAGCACCTCACGGGCGATTGGACGTTGCGTTTTTTGTTGATCACGCTTTCCGTCACCCCCCTGCGCAGGATTTTGAATCTGCCAGACCTCATTCGCTTCCGGCGCATGCTTGGTTTGTTCGCGTTTTTCTATGTGTGTCTGCATTTCCTCACTTATATTGGTCCCGACCAGTCGTTCGATCTTGCTGGCATGTGGAAGGATGTGGCCAAGCGCCCGTTCATTACCGTTGGTTTTCTGGGTTTCGTGCTGCTGATTCCGCTGGCGCTGACTTCCACGAAAGGCTGGATCCGCCGGCTGGGCGGCAAGCGTTGGCAAGCGCTGCACAGGTTGATTTACTTGAGCGCGCTATGCGGCGTCGTGCATTACTACTGGCTGGTTAAGTCCGATCACCGGCTGCCGCTTCTCTATGGCGCGATCCTTGTGGTTATGCTGGGGTATCGTTTGGGCAATTCCCTGCTGAAGCCTCGCCCTGCGGTGGCAGTTTCCACCGCGCCATAGTTCCCTGCACCTACGGAATGAACCAACCGGTGTTTCCGCGCCTGCGCGCGGAGAATGACTCGTCAGTGCGTAAGCCGGGACAAACTCGACCGAATGGCGGAAACTTCGGCGAAAGTATACTCCCTGTGCGTCCCCTGTCAAGGCAACAGGAAACCGGCAATTACCGCTTCGGCTACCGCTGCCGCGGATGGATGTTTGAGAATCGCTCGAGAAATTATCGAAGGGAAAGTCACGCCAGATCGGTGGAAATGGACTATCGCACGCAAAAACAACGGAAGGCGTTGGGCGCCCTCCGTTGTTAGATAAATCTGGTTTAAGCGCGCGCGGAACGCATCTGGGCGATGCGCTCATTGAACTGCCGCGTGATGTGAGGAACGATGCCGAGTTGCCGTTCGATCAGCATCAACTGGGCGCGATGGTGCATCTCGTGTTCTTTAGTTGCCAGAAGCCGCTCGAAGCGCGACTTTACCGTTTTTCCGTCCGGCTCGCTTACGTCCTCGGCAAGAAATTCCGGCGTCAAGGTCTCCAGCCATGCCGCATATTGTTCGCCTTCGGTCTCGAGCAGGTTCACAATTTCGGCTTTCGATCTGGACTTGGCTTCCTCGGCCTGGAAACGATCCAGAAGTCCGAAAAAGTCAAAACTCGCGAGAGTCGTTAGCCCCTTTTTGTGAATTTCCTCCGCGATGCGAGTGGTGATGGCGATATGCGTCAACATCCGCCCAACCGACCGCGCGCCTGGCGCAGCAACAAATCCGTACTTGTCTTCGGGAATGTCCTCGGCAATCTGAATCGTGTTCTTCCTTACGGTGCGAAACGCGTCGGCCAGTTGCTTACCGCCATAATAAGAGTTCATGGAACACCTCGTGGATAGCATCGGCCCGATGGGTCGGGGCTGAGGTTTCGATGCCTCGTGGGCACACCCCGTCACACGCAGTTTCGCCGTAGCGGGGCCGCCACAAACCGAGGCGACGGGTTTGGGTTTGCTTACAAAACCTGTTCCGCGCCGCCACAGACAGCAGGCTCTTGAACCTTGGCCTTGTTCAGCTGTCCCAGGTTACGCCGCAAACGGTTTTTCGCGCGGAAGATGATGGTCTTGACTGTGGGAATGCGCCGATTTAGCGTTCGCGCAATGTCAGAGTAGCTCATGCACTTGTAATAGCGCAATTTGAGCGGAACTTTGTAGCATTCCGGCAAGCGTTCCAGTTCTTCCCTCACCTGGCGATGCGCCTCGTCGAGCAGAACTTGAGAGAGCGGTGAAGGAGCCGCGGTATCCGGAACGGCGCAAAGATCATTGCCCGCAACAGCAGTGCATTTTTCGCGTTTGCGGCGCCGCAATTTGTCGATGCAATGCCGTCCTGCGACCTGACATACCCACGGCCGGAACGGATGGTGCTCGTCTTTTTTCTCAAGCACGGTATGCAATTTCAAGAACACTTCCGCTGCGGCGTCTTCCGCGTCTTCGGGGCGGCGGAAAAACCGGCGGCAAACTTGCAAAACGTGCTGGTAGTGCGCAGTGTAAACCCAGTTCAGAACCTCAGGGCAGGTTTGCATGGACTGACGCCACACATTGCAGAAACCCGCTTCTTCAAGAAGGATTGAGGGAGATTGCGTTGCCATAACTGCTCCTTTACAGGTAATTACGTGCACGCGATCAGGCACACCACCAGCTACGGATCCGTGTACCGCAACTCCCGGGTCCGGGGTGTACCGCCGCTATCTTTCTGAACCGGTGTCCTCCCTCGCCGGCGTTTTCCGCCCGCGCAGGCCAAACCGCCGGTGGTGAGGAGCCGAAAAATCCTTTGTGCGCGACCGCGGCTGTTCGTTTTTGACAGCCTCGCGCCTGCGAACGACCAATAGCGTCAAGTCGTCGTTCAATGAGCAGGTGTCCGCAAAATCAAGAACCGTGGCCAACAGGGAGAACAACGCTTTGCTTGCGCTGGCGCCGAAAACAACTTTGGCCGCCGCCGCCAAGCCATCGGTTTCGAACTCCCGGTCTTCCGTGTTGCGGCACTCCGTCACTCCATCGGAGTAAGCGATCAGCATATCGCCCGGATCGAGCAGCACGCGCCCGGAACGGAAGCTGGCCTTCTTCACCGCCCCTAACATGGGACCACCTTCTTCCAGACGTTCCAGAGCCTTTTTGTCTCTCAGCAGCAGCGGCGCCGGCAAGCCGGCATTGCAATAGACAAGTTCTTGCGTCTCAGGATCGATGCGCGCTAGGAATAGCGCCGTCAGCGGCGGCTGGCTTTCATCGTGACAAAGTTCGTGGTTCACTTCGGCAACGGCTTCGGACGGGTCCGCGTGCCTGCGCGCGGCGCGCTGAATCAAGCCCATCACGTGCGCCTGCCAAATTCCCGCAGACAACCCTTTGCCCGCGATATCACCCAGAACCAAACCCAGCGAGTTGGGGAATTCCATCACCTTGAAAAAATCACCGGAAAGATGGCGAACGGGGAAAATTTCACCGGCGATTTGAAACTCGCCCCAGCTGTGTTCTCGTGGTGCGCAAAGCCGGCGCTGGATCTGCGCGGCTTCGAAGATGGCCTGCTGCAACTTGGCATGAGCCTGCTGCAGCGCGAGGAGGTCCGCCTCGGGCGAGGTCGTGGCAGCGCGAGTTTCCTCGTTGCGCGCGGGGGTCTGCGGCAGCCGGCTGCCAATTGCGTTTCGTCGTGTATCTGTCGTGTTTTCTGTTGAGGCCATCATGATGATTTCATCCTACGAATTTGTATCCAACTCCATGGACCGTTAGAAAATACCGGGGCTCCTCGGGAACCGGCTCAAGCTTTTGCCGGATGCGAACGATATGCGCGTCGACCGTTCGAGTCGTCGGGAAATTTTCGTAACCCCACACTTCGTCGAGCAAGCGGTCGCGGCTCAGCGTCTCTCCGGAATGGCAGAGAAAGTGTTTGAGCAGGTCGAACTCCTTGCCGGAAAACTCAATGCGCTGTCCGCCGCGCATGACCTGGTAGCTGCGCAGGTTGACCTCCACGTCGCCGAAGGCGTAGCTGTCCTTGTCTTGCGGCAACGTGTGCGCGCGCCGCAGAACTGCCTTTACCCGCGCCAGGAGCTCGCGAATAGAAAACGGCTTCGTCACGTAATCGTCCGCGCCGAGTTCCAGACCCACGACCTTGTCGACTTCCTGGCCTCGCGCAGTAAGCATGATGATGGGAATCGACGGGCGCTTGGCCTTCAGTTGTTTGCAAACGTCAAGTCCGCTCATGCGCGGCATCATCACATCGAGAACGACCAGGTCTGGAGAATCCTTCAGCGCGCGCTCGAGCCCTTCGACTCCGTCGAGCGCGGTAATCACCTGAAAGCCTTCGTATTCGAAGTTGTCGCGCAGGCCGGCCACCATGTTCGGCTCATCCTCGACGATTAGAATTTTGCTGGTGCCCATGACCTCTCCCTTGTAGCCTTCATGCCATTGCCGTCCCGGTTGGTGACGCTGGATCCAGGGGCAGCGCAATCGTGAACTTACTTCCCTGCTCTGGCGCGCTTTCCACCTTCACGTCGCCGCCGTGGGCACGCACGATGTGGCGCACCAGCGACAAGCCCAAACCCGAGCCCTTGATGTTGTGGACCAACGGGTCGCCACAGCGGTAGAACTTCTCGAAAATTTTCTCCTGCTCGCAGGCCGGGATGCCGATGCCGTGGTCCTGCACTTCGAGCTTCACGCTGCCGTTGGCGCGATAGAGGCTGACGCCAATGAACTTGCGATCCTTCGAATATTTGAGCGCATTGTTCACCAGGTTGAGCAAAGAGCGCGCGATAGCTTCGCGGTCCACGTTAATTGGCGGAATGTCTCGTGCGATATTTTCTTCCAAGGCGAAGCCGTTCTGCTCGATCTGGAAGCGGTAGGAATCCAGTGTGGAGCGCACCAGCTCGGGAAGATCGGTTTCCTTGAACTCGTACTCCTTGCGCCCGGCTTCGATACGAGAGAAATCAAGGATGTTGTTTATAAGAGCGCTCAGACGTTCGCTCTCTTCGCGAATGATGCGGAAATATTCCTGATATTTTTCCTTGGACGTGATGCGCCCGAGCTCGAGCGTTTCCGCATAGAGCCGGATCAGTGCAAGCGGCGTGCGCAATTCATGGGAAACGTTGGCAACGAAATCCGATTTCACGCGCGCCAGATCCATTTCGCGGGAGATGTTGCGATACGTCAGGAAAATTCCGCCAAGCATTAAGATGGAGAGCGCACCTAGAACGATAAAATTGGAGCGCATGAATCTGGCGCTGATATCGGCGATGGTTGTGCCGGGATATTTGATGGACCATACCATGCCCTGGAAAATATCCGAAAACGGGCGATCCACTTCACCTTTGCCATCGCCCCAATGGGGGGAAACTACCCAAGCAGCACTTTCGTGCGGCGCATGGATCATCATGGCTGGAGGATTGGCATCGTTCCGGAAGGCGTTGCTCTTGCTATGCAACACGTCTTTTATGATCTCGGGGAAGAACGTCTTCTGAAGATAATCCTGATTGAACTGGACGATACCAAGCGCTACTTCACCCTTGGGAGTGCCGGGAGGTAGAAAGAAGGCTTCGTTCGAATAGATGTGCTGCTCTTTCTTCCATTCCCAACTCCCATAAAAAAATACCGGATCTTCGCCTTCTTCCTCCATCATCCGGATGCGATCTACAAACATCGCTCCTTCCGGTTGCATCCACTGTTGAATATCGTTGAAGTCCGACTGCACAAAGGAGCAGAAATCGGCACTGCGTGGCGCGGTTGACTGCATCCTACCGACGTATGTGTTGGATTTCTTGTCGTAGAAGATCGCGTAATCCAGCTCGGGATGGTCGGCCAGTATCTGGTCAAGCTTGCCTTTGATATCTTTGTCTTCCGCAGTGGGAAATTCCTTGCGAATGGGCGCGAGGTACTGGTTGGCTTTTATCCAGCTTTTCGTTTCGGCGATTTTCAGGACATGCATAAAGTCGCGTTGAATCGCGGCTTCAATGGCCTGATCGCGCTGAAAGTGCCGGAGATTCCAGATACTGAACGCCATAAGCGCCACTGCCGGCAGCGTGATGGCCAGCTCCAGCTTCAGGAGCATGCGCGTGCGGTCCGTCAATCGCCACTTCTTGAACATTCCTGAGTCTCTCCCACCGAATTACCACTTATCAGACTATGGAGACTATAAAGACCCGCAAAAGGGGATGTGTCAAGCGGTCGCAAAGGATTGTAAAAAGTTGTAAAAGGGGCGGCTCGGGATCCTCTTACCCTGCGCTGACCCGCCGGTGCATCCACCTAACTTATCAATCACTTATCGCGAAATATCGCTGTTCGTGAGAAGATCAAGCCACTAGACGCATCCAGGTCAACTCGCTCCTTCGCCGTTCCGCTCGTGAATCGGGAGCCCGCATGCTCCAGATATATAGCATGAATTTTCGGTCATGAAGCATATTCCAAGTATCCTCGCTGTCTTCCTTCTCATGCTGATGGCCTTCCTTGCTGGGGGCGCAGCGCTTCGCGAGTCCATTACCATCGATGAAGTGGCTCACCTCGGCGCGGGTGTCAGCTATCTACAGAAGCTCGATCTGCGCATGAACCAGGAGCATCCCCCGCTCGCAAAAGTTTTGGCAGCCATCCCTCTGGTTTTTCACGGCGTGCGCGCAGACTACTCTGACATTTCCTGGACCTTCAGCGGCCGTAGCGTTTTTGGTAGCTTCCTGGGCGAATGGCCATGGGGGCATGCGGTCGCTCTGCGTTGGAACGATCCTTATTCCACTGTGTTGTGGGGCCGCGTGCCCATGCTTCTGCTCACACTGGCTTTGGGTGCGTCCATTTACATGTTTGCGTCCAAATTGGGCAATCCGTGGGGCGGGGTTTTATGCCTGGCGGCATATGTCTCCACGCCCGCGTTCCTCGTTTTCGGACCCCTGATCCTGACGGATATTCCCGTCGCCTTTTTTTCGCTGCTCGCGCTATGGAGCTTCGCTTCGCTGTGGCGTTCGCCTTCTCGGGGGCGCCTGGTGCGTTTTGGCCTGCTGTTCGGCGCCGCCATTCTCTCCAAATTTTCCGCCGGCGCACTTTTGTTCTGTTTCCTTGCTTTTCGTCTGAGTCTTCGCTTTGCTCCCGTTTCGGAAATGCCAGCGGCGCAGGCCGATCTCAAGGAATGGCGCCGCCTCCGCGGACGTTATTTGTGGAAAGGCATTTTTCTAGCTGCCGTCACAGTTTATGCAGCGTATTTCGTTCTTTCGTGGAACCAACCGTCGGATTCACTGTCCATCCTCGGCCATAACCCCGCCGCGCTGCTTCTGCGCAGGCTTTTGTTGCCTGCGTGGCTTTTCCTGCGTGGTCTCGGCGTGTTCGCCCTTAGCTCTACGAGGCCAACTTTTATTCTGGGCCACGCGTACACCCATGGCGTGTGGTTTTATTTTCCTATCGTGTTCTTGCTGAAGTCCACGCTGTCTTTCCTACTCATGCTTTTGCTCACGCTGCTGGTTGGTGTCGCAGCCAGGCGCAAGCTAAGAAACGCCGGATGGATCCCCAGTGAAATGCAATTTCATTGGCGCGCGATATGGACATGCCTGCTCGTGTTCGCCGCGTTTTGTATGCTCAGCCGCATGACCATCAGCATTCGTCACTTCACGATTCCCCTGATGCTTCTGATCCTGTTAATGGCGCCTGCACCGCGGGCGCTGGCACTGCTTCGCCAGAACGGATGGCGCGCAGCTCGATTCGCTATGGCTGCATATTTCGTTTTAGCGCTGGCGTCAGTGGCAACTATAGCCCGCGTGTATCCTTATTTCTTTCCGTTTCTGAACAGCCTCAGCTTCGGTCACCCTGCCTACGCGCTCGTCAGCGATTCGAATCTCGATTGGAATCAGTCTTTGCCAGACGTCAATCGTTTCGCGCAGGAGCGCAGGCTCTCTCGCGTGTTGATCGACGAATACGGCTACAACGATCCCACTGTTTATGTGCCACAGGCGCAATTCTGGGATTGCCAAGTGCCCTCGCCGTCCGACGCCGGTCAATGGGCCGTCGTTTCCGCCGACATGATCGAAGATAGCCACAATTGTCTGTGGCTGATGAATTTTCCCCACACCACTCTTGCCGGTGGCAGCATGTACGCGTTCGAACTTCCTGCGGTTCTGCCTGACGCCGGTGAATCGAATGGTCCGCCACCTGCCTCCGCGCGCCGCAACTTCGCAGGCTTCAACCTGGGCGACAAAGATTCCCGGCTGATTTTCCTCGACTGTGTCCGTGATCCAAATCTGCTTCAGCCTACCCTGGACGGGTTGATGGCCGAATTCAAATCCAGACGCAAAAAGAACTGACGTCCGCCGCGATTACTGCGGCTGAACGATCACGAAGTGCGTCGTACCGGCGCGATTAATGAGCAGGAGCACGGCTTGATTCGTCGTTCCCGCCAACGCTTGCCGGTATTGCTCCACATTGCGGACCGGCTTGCGGTTCACTTCCAAAATCACGTCGCCGCGCTGCAGCCCGGATTCCGCTGCTGCGCTGGACGGATCAACACTAGAAACAACCACGCCCGCCACAGACGCGGGCAGTTGCAGTTCGCGAGCTATATCCGCCGTCAAATTCTGCACCTGGATGCCCTTCAGTCCAGACGGCGCCGCGGCTCCGGGTTGCTCGTTGCTGGCGGTTCCCTTCTCGGGAAATTCACCCAGCGTTACATCCATACTTTGTTCCTTGCCGTTGCGAAATATTTTCAAGTGGGTCACTGTGCCCGGGGCCATTTGCGCAACGCGGACGCTGAGGTCGTCTGGTCCGTTGACTACTTGACCATTCAACTCAAGCACGACATCTCCTCGGTGCAATCCCCCTTTTGCCGCCGGACTGTCTGGCGTGACATCGCCAATCAACGCGCCCCCACCACGACTCAACCCAAAAGCTTTCGCCATATCGGGATCAACGCCCTGGATGCTCACTCCCAGATAGCCGCGGATCACTTTGCCGTGTTCCACAATTTGATCCATCACGTTGTGCGCCATGTTGATGGGGATTGCGAACCCAACGCCTTCGTTGCCGCCCTCACCGCCGCCTCCCGACAGGATCGCGGTGTTGATGCCGATCAAGTTTCCGCGCAGGTCGATCAAAGGTCCGCCCGAGTTGCCCGGGTTGATCGCCGCATCGGTCTGAATGAAATCTTCGTAGCGTTCAATCGCTTGGCCGAGACCGCGGCCCGTCGCGCTCACAATACCCATCGTCGCTGTTTCGCCAATCCCGAAAGGCTGGCCAATGGCAAAAACCACGTCACCCACTTTCAATGCGGACGAATCTCCGAGCGTAAGAGTGGGTAGGCCAGTCGCATCGATTTTCAGAACGGCTACGTCCGTGAGCGGATCGGTGCCAATCACCTTCGCCTTGAATTTCCGCTTATCCACCGTGAACACTTCCACATCGGATGCCCCGGACACCACGTGATTGTTCGTCAGAATATATCCGTCGGGATTCACGATGACGCCAGAACCCAACCCGAACTCGCGTTCCGATTGCGGCCCTTGAGACATTCCGGGCGGCGGCTGGTTGCCAAAGAATTGCCGGAACATCGGATCATTGAAAAAATCCGGCGTATTTCCCTGGGACTTCACAATTTTTGTCGACGAGATACTCACCACTGCAGGCAGAGTCGGAATGAGCACGGAGGAGAAGCCATTCTTGAATTCTCCCAGACTGACAGGGGAGGCATTCTTGGCCACCGCCACAACCACTTTTTCCGCGCCGAGCACGGAATGTCCGGGCATGCGCACTACGCCGGCGCGAAAGAATCCGCCCACCAGCAGGAAAATCAGAGCGAGTAAAAGCACGAAGTAAGGAGCCTTTCTTGTTGCGGAACCCATGTGAACCTCCCTTTGAGAACTGGAGAGCCTTCCTCCCGCCGGTTCTACGCGGCGAATGCTTGCAACACGTGCAGGTAATGAACAACATCTTCGCGGGAAAGCATACCGACCACGCCGTTTCCCTCCACCACTGGCAACTGGTTTACGCCATCGCGTCCCATTTTTTCAAGCGCGGACCACAGAACGGCGTCCGGGCTCGTAGATGCCAGCCTTTCGAATGGCACCATCACCTGCGAGGCGTTTGTTGTGGGCCATTCGGAACGCGGCACCTTCTGTACACAAGCCAACGTGACCAGCCCGGCCACGCCGCCCTCTCCATTCACCACGAAATACCGTACGCCTCCCGGCAGAATGTAGTTGTCCACCAGTTTTTGCAGCGTGATGTCGCCGGAGATTTGTGGAAAGTCGCGCTGCATCGCGTCGTGTACCTTGTGGTCTCCGAGCATGCTCTTCAGCACTTCCTGTTGCAGTTGGCTGGCGGCGGCACTCTCCAGGAACCAGCCGATGAACGCGGTCCATAAGCCGCCGATGAAATCGCCCCTAAGTGCTTGCCAGACACCGAGGAAGATCAGCAGGAACCCAATGAAGCGTCCGGTCGTTGCCGCGATGGCCGTGGCGCGGCGATATTTTCCGCTGAAATACCACAGGACGGCGCGCAGCACCCGGCCTCCGTCCAGTGGAAATCCCGGGATAAGGTTGAACACGCAAAGGATCAGATTCAATAACGCCAGGTATTTTGCTAACGCGTAGAGCTGCGGCCATGAGTAAAGAAGCGGTTCGATTTCCCAAAAGAAAGCCGCGAGGACAAAACTGACGATCGGTCCGACAATGGCGATCCAGAATTCCGCCGATGCGCTTGGCGGCTCGCCCCCAAGCTCCGAAACTCCACCAAAGATGAACAGCACGATGCGCGGGACGGGCATCCCATACTTCCTGGCCACGACGGCGTGTCCCAGTTCGTGAATCAACACGCTGACGAACAACAGTACGGCGGTCGTTAGTCCAACAAACCAGTATTGCGCAGCGCTCCAGCCCGCGAATTCCGCGGGATAATAACTGACCGCCAGCATCCACGTGAGCAGACCTAAAACCAGAAACCAGGAATAGTCTAGATCAACGGAGATGCCAAAGATCCGTCCGATCGGAATGGTGTGACGGAACATTTCATTTGGCCAAGACGCTCGCCGCCGCGGTCAGCAGACTCCAGCGAACATAAAAGAGTTAGCAGCGTGGCGCCTCTTAGGTCCATACGGAATTTCACTTACCCACACGCAATAGATGCACCAGGCCGGATATTTGATTCCATTTTGTAAGCGAGCATCCTCAGGAATTTGCACGAACGTATATCCCCTAGCGGATGATAGACAGGCCGGCATTTAGCTTCACCGAACCTCGTACTATGTGTTTCCCGGGGTATTACCAGTCTCGATTCTGCAAGCCGGTCCCCGATGTTTTACTCACCCAGAAGACAAACAACTGAGAGGGTTTAACAAATGAAATTTAGAATCGCTGTTATGTTGGTCTTCTGTGTGGGCGCACTTGGCATTGCCCGTGCGGATCAAACCAAGACAGCCGTAGAGGACCGCCTGCAGAGTTCCACGACCACGATCCAGCAGATCATCGATGCTCCCGACAAAGGAATTCCCGATGAAGTCTGAAAGGCGCGAAATGTATCGCCATCGTACCCAGCATGATCAAGGGCGCGTTCATCTTTGGGGGGCAAGTCTGGCGGCTTGTCGACCTGCCGTTTGCCGGATGGGCGTTGGAGCGCTCCTGCTTTCTTCACCGGTGGCAGCTGGGGCGCGCAAATCGGCGTTGAAGATATCCAGCTGGTGATGGTGATTATGAACGACGACGGCATGCGAAGCCTTCTATCGAATAAATTTCAGATCGGCGCCGGCGCTTCCGCCGCCGCTGGTCCGGTAGGACGTCACGCTTCTGCGGGCACCGATGGGAAGACAAGCACAGAAATCCTGACCTACTCCCGAGCACACGGTTTGTTTTGCGGGAATCGACTTGGACGGCTCCTGGATCGAGCACGATAAAGATTCGACCTTTGCCGTGTACGGACAGGACTACAGCACTACGGAAGTCCTGACCGGTAAGGTCCCTGTGCCCGACGATGCGCGGCAGTTCCTCAAGGGAAGTGCGCAAAGCAGGAACTCGCGCGATGACAAGCCAGGCCGATACCAAATAACTCGGCGAAATTGATTTACGTCTGCTGAGCCGCCCACGCCGCCAATGGGAGATCCTTCCTGTTGGCGGCGTTGCCGCGTTTGGCTGGCGCAACACTGAGTTCGGTGCCGGGCTCTGTGCCTTGCTACATCGGGTGAATCTGCAGCAAAATGTGCACGCAGCCACCCGGAGCCCTTCCTATGACCGAGCGCAGCGTCCGCGAAGTTCTGAACTTGTACAATCCGGCCGACCCACTGGAAAAAGCGTCGACGATTCCCGCTCCGTGGTATTTCGACGCGCGCATTGCGCAACTGGAACGCGACAGCGTCTTCGCATCTAACTGGCAAGTAGTAGGACGCCTAGATCAGGTGAAGGACCCGGGGCAGTTTTTCACCATTGATGTGAACGGCGAGCCGTTGCTTGTCGTGCGCAGTGACGATGGCCAGCTCCGCGCCTTTTACAACGTATGCCGCCATCACGCAGCTGCGGTCGAGACGCAATCGGCCGGCTGCGCCAAACAATTCCGCTGCCCCTATCATGGATGGACTTATGGAAACGACGGATCCCTGAAGGGCATGGTGGAGTTTGAAGGTGTGTGCAATTTTGACCGCAAGGACAACGGGCTGATGCCTATTCGCGTGGACACCTGGGAGAATATCGTTTTTGTGAATCTGGACGGCAAATCCGCGCCGCTCGGCGATTTCCTAGGTAAAGTTCCTTCGCTCACGACGCCGCTGAAACTGGCGGAAACCCTGCACTACTTCGATCGCCGCATTTACACGCTGAATTGCAATTGGAAAGTGTACGTGGACAACTATCTCGACGGCGGCTATCACGTGCCCCATGCCCACAAGGGCTTAAGCAGCGTGGTCGAGTATACGAAATATACCATTGAGAATTTCGAGCGTTCTTGTCTGCAATCCAGCCCGCTGGACGCATCGGGCGCGACCGACTCCGCGATTGGGGCCACGCGCCAGGGCCACGCTTTTTATTTGTGGGTCTATCCCAACTTTATGATCAACGCCTATTCCGGCGTGATGGACACCAATCTGGTTCTGCCACTTGGCGTGGACAAGTGCGCCGTGATTTTCGATTACTACTTTGCGGACACCAGCGCCGCCCGGCAGCAGCATCGTGACAGCATCGCCGTCAGCGAAAAAGTGCAGGATGAAGACATGGCCATTTGCGACTCCGTGCAGCGCGGTCTCGCTTCGCGCGCCTACGTTGCTGGCCGCCTCTCCGTTCGCCGCGAAGCGGGCGAGCATCTCTTCCACCGCCTGCTTTATAAGGATATGACTGCCGCACTCGGACGGCCGCTGGCCGCCGGCTGAAAAATCCCGAGACACAGAGAAAAAGGCCGGCGCAATTTCCGGCGGCCTTCTTCCTTATTTTTTGGGGATGTAGGGCCTGCCTTGAGGCATGCCCTCTCTTTTGCTCAAGAAATTGCTCCTGCCTTAGAACTTCTCGAAGAAATGCGCGACTTTCTTCCCGCCTTCTTCGCTATAGTAAACCGTCACTTTGCCGCTCTTGTCCGCGGCCTTGCCAATGCCCTTGGCCGCATCGGCGGTATCGTGCCCGGCCACATCAAAGGTGTGTTCGGTGCCGTCAGCGGACTTCACTACCACGGTCTTGCCGTCTTTCCCCACTTTGGTGACCGTGCCGTCGACATACTTCAGGCCGTCTTTGCCAACTTTGTCGACTTCGACGGCGCTCTTCTCCGTACCTTTCGCGGTGTAATGCACCACGACTTCGGAGCCTTCGGATAGCCCTTTAAACGAATCCTTCGCGCCCGCGGCGGTTTTGTCGGCGCCCCAAACCACGGTCTTGTCCGTAAAATGCACGGTGTGTTCCGTGCCATCTTTGGTTTTGACCACCATCGTTTTTGTGCCATCGTCGAGTTTGGTGATGGTGCCATGAACGGCAGAAGCTACATCGTCGGCTGCGCGTACGGCAAACACCAGCAACGCGGCCACCATAAGAAAGCGAAGCGCATTCTTCATTCCTAAAACCTCCTTTAATTCATCGAAATAGTGAACGATCTGCTGTCAAGATTAGCTTATGCGTGCGGCAAATCACAGTGGAAATCACGATTTCCTTGTGGTCGCCGACGCGTTGGAAACTCTTCATTTTATTTCGCGCAGTAGTCCGCTCGAAACATCGTAGACAAAGCCGCGAACCGCGATCGTATCCGGAACCCACGGGTGGCTGCGTAACTTTTCCAGTTGGTGGCGCACATTCTCTTCGATATTCTTGAACGCGTAGAAAAATGCGGGCGCAATCGCGGCGGTCCCCGAGCTGTTCTGGATCCGCGTGCGCAGATCTTGCTCCGTGGTGTGCATCAACCCGCAATCCGTATGGTTGATGATCATGAATTCTTCCGTGCCCAGCAGGTAATGCGAAATCAACAGCGACCGCAGGGAGTCGTCGGTAACGATGCCGCCCGCATTACGGATGATGTGCGCGTCTGCGGCTTTCAGGCCTAGAGTGAGGATCGAGAGGCGCGTGTCCATACAGGTCAGCACCGCCAGCTTGCGCTCCGGCCGGGGCGTTAGTCTGCGCAATTCATGCGTGCGCGCGTAGATTTCGTTTGCAGCGAGTACTTCGTCGATTACGCTCATGGCCGCCACAGTGTAGCGTAGCTTTCTTCCTACCGCACACCCGCTCTCGGTGGCGGGCCGAGCAGCCGTTCATTGTTGCTTTGGTTGGTCAGAGGCGTAATAACCCTGCGGCCCCTGGAGGTGGATGCCCTTGCGAGAGCATTCCACGCGGACTTCGTGATATTTGCCGTCTGGCACGGGGGGCGTCATAACCAAGCTGGTATCGCGCGCTCGCCTGCTGCAGCGATTCGGTAATCGCTTGATCGATTTCGCCATGCAGATACTCGCGGCCTCCGGAAATATCCGCCAATTGCTGAAGCGTGTCTCCCGATCGTCCGCAAATCAATGCCGTCGACGCGGCTATCCCCGGCGTGGGAGGAAGCGGCGGAAAAAAATCCGTGATCTTCTGCGGCTTCCCGTCGTCGAAGATCTGGAAATCGGCACTGGTCAGGTCCGTGACCGGCCGGCCTTTTTCGTCGAGCGTCGTAACATTTAGAACTCGGCTATTCGCTGGCTGAGCGTTGGCCGTTGACTGCGTAGCAGCGGCCAGCATTTGTGTCTGCGCCACAATCGCAGAAGCGGCCAGTGCCATCCCGCAGAACAAACAAGTTCCCTTTTTCACGTTGGGCGGATAGCTGCGCATTCCCGCTGGCCTCCAGCGCATGCTAGACCCGACGGTACTTGCAAGAAAAGTTTATCTCTAGATTAGAGAGCGCAAGACGAACTGCAACGTGGGCGTTATATCAAGCCGCTTTCCCTGGCCAGTTTGAACGCTTCGATCGCTGCGCCTCGAGCCCCGGCGGTATCCCCATTGGGGATGACGTAGATCGGGATGCCGGCCTGCTCCTCGCGCTGCGTGGGCATGCCTGCGCGGATCTCTTCAATGAACCAACGCTGAAACTCGGGACTTGCTTCAATCGCGCCGCCGCCCACGATCAGCGCGTCGGGATCGAATGTGTTCACCATTTCGTCGAAGAAAAGTCCCAGAGCATGGGCCTGCACGCGAAACACTTCCCGGCTAAGCGCATCGCCTTTGTCCGCCAGCCCGCGCACCAGTTTCGCCGCCTGATGAATATCGGCTTTGGCCAACTCGTGCCCCGGGTAGCCCGGAAGAAAATATGGCAGGATGGTTTTCTCGATCGCGGTAAGCGAGCAAAGCGATTCCAGATCTCCGACGCGCCCGCAATTGCAGTGCGGCGCGATTCCGCTGGTTCCCGCGATGCTCTGATACGGAATCAGCACGTGGCCCAATTCTCCGCCAAATCCGTTTTTCCCTTTCACCACATTGCCATCCAGGATGATGCCGCCGCCGTTCCCTGTGCCGATGATGATGGAGATCGACGTTTCCTTGCTGTTCGCGCCAAAGATGGCGTAGTGCCCCCAGAGTGCCGCCGCGTTGGCGTCATTCAAATAGCACACCGGTTTTCCGATCTTCCGCGCCAACCCTTCGCGAATGTCGTAGCTCGCCCACTTTGCGTGAACGAAATTTGTCGAGCCTCGCGCGCTGAACTGTCCCGCCGCGCTGGCCGGACCCGGCGTATCCAGGCCCACCGCAACTACGTCGACAAGGTCGACACCCACTCGATCCGCAGCGATCTTCAGTCCATCCGCAATCTGCTGCAGACAAACGTCAGGCCCTTGTTTGGAAAGAGCGGGATGCTCAGAGAGACCGTCAATTAAAAACCGGTCCTGCTGGTCCAATAAGGTGTAATTAACGGCGGTCCCGCCAAGATCCACTCCGGCCACGACTGTCACGCTGGTTCTCCTTCAAATGGGCGTTTCCTGGCCAGCCTAACAGAAACCCGCCAGCCCAGCCGCGAAATTCGCGCGATTTCCATCGAGTGGCCCACTCTGCCCGTGTGCGTCGGTGATACAATCAGGCAGAGGCCGATCATGAGCAAATCAGACCTGATTGCCTTAGCTTGTAGTTCCCTTCTTGTCATCGGAATCATCGCTTACCGGTTGCTGTGGATGGCGTCCGGAACCGCAAGCGCTGCGGGACTTGGACGCCTGCCGATGCTGCCGAAAGGTTTGCGACGCTGGCTGTTTGGCGAGCGCCGCGACAGCCACGTATAGCGCGCCGTGTCGCCCGCCGTCCTGCCATTTTCCCACAGCAACTCCGCTTCGGCTGATTGTGTGAACTAAGGCATAATCCTTCTCCAATGCAAAACTCAGGAGTCGCTGTGAATCGCATAACCCGTCTCCTCTTGGCTCGACGTCTCCCTCTTTTCGTTTTCTCGTTGTTGCTTCCAGCGCTCGCGGCCGCACAGTCCCAACACAATTCTGCCACCGACACTGGCTGGCCGACGTATGGCAACGACCCCGGTGGCACTCGTTATTCTCCGGCGAAGCAGATCGACCGTAACAATGTGTCGCAACTGAAAGTCGCCTGGACGTTTCGCACGGGAGCCTTGCCGCACGACGAAGAGCTCGATCACAAGGCGGCGTTCGAAGCCACGCCGATACTCGTCGATGGAAAACTCTACCTCAGCACTCCTTACGATCACGTGATTGCGCTCGACCCAGTCGCCGGCGAAAAACTTTGGGAGTACGATCCGAAGCTGGAGCTGCCGTACGGCGCCTCTGAAGTGACTTCGCGCGGAGTAGCAGCATGGCGCAGCACCCCCGCTAAAACCAGCGGACCCTGCGCGCTTCGAATCTTTATTGGCACACTGGATGCGCGGCTCGTCGCCCTCGACGGCGCTACGGGAAAACCCTGCGCGGATTTTGGCACGAATGGCGAAGTCGATCTCACCACTGGAGTGAGGCTGCGCGATCCCGGAGATTATCAGGTCACTTCCGCGCCATCCGTCTACAAGGACTTGGTGATCACGGGATCGTCGATTGGAGACAACCGCGCCGTGACCCTGGAGCGCGGCATCGTCCGTGCGTTTGACGTACGCACGGGAGCGCTGCGCTGGGCCTGGGATCCCATCGCGCCCTGGGCCGCCCAAACCAACCCGCGCACTGGCGCCGGCAACGCCTGGTCCACGCTCTCTATCGATCCTGAACACGGCCTCGTCTACATTCCCACCGGGAGCGCCAGCCCGGACTATTTCGGCGGCATCCGCAAAGGTGACAACAAGTGGGCTGATTCCGTAGTGGCGCTGAAAGCTTCCACAGGCGAATTTGTGTGGGGCTTTCAGGTGATCCACCACGACCTTTGGGACTACGACGTGGCCTCGCAGCCAGCTCTGTTCACCTGGAAAGATGGAACGCCTGCAATCGCCATCACTTCAAAGACAGGCCGCGTGTTTGTGTTGAATCGACTGACGGGTGCGCCGCTCCTGCCCGTTCACGAGCAGCCCGTACCCAAGAGCGACATTGCTGGAGAAGAATCCTGGCCAACGCAGCCCGCTTCGACAATTTCACTGGTACCCGAGACACTTTCGCCTGCGGATGCCTGGGGCAAGGACGAGCAAGAGCGCCAGTGGTGCGAGGAAAAAATCAAAGCGGCAAAGACCGGAGAAATTTTCACTCCGCCGACTCTGCAGGGAACAATGGTATTCCCTAGCAACGCAGGAGGGGTGAACTGGGGCAGCGCGGCCTATGATCCGCAGCGCCACCTGCTTTTCGTGGACACCAATCGCCTGATCATTTTCGCGAAGCTGATCCCGCGCGACAAGTTTCAGGATGCACGCGCGAACGCCCCGGAATCAGATCGACTGCATGGAGAGTTCGCCCGCCAGACCGGAGCGCCCTTCGGCATGTTTCGCACGCCGTTGCTAGCACCCAGCGGCCTGCCCTGCAATCCTCCGCCTTGGGGCACGGTAACGGCCGTCGATTTGTTCAGCGGGAAAAAAGCTTGGGACGTGCCGCTTGGAAGCTACCTCCCCGGCAAGAACACGGGGACGATCACTCTCGGCGGTCCCATGGTGACGGCGGGAGGATTGGTGTTCACCGCCGCAGCCATGGACAATTTTCTGCGCGCCTTCGATTCCGATTCTGGGCAGGAAGTGTGGAAATACCAATTACCCGCCGGAGGCCAGGCCACGCCCATGACATACACCATCAACGGCAAACAATACCTGGTGATAGCCGCCGGAGGCCACGGCAAGCTCGGTACAAAGCAAGGCGACTACGTTCTAGCTTTCGCGCTTCCTTAGCCACCGCTTGCGCCGAACTCTCGTCAGTTCTTTCGGCTTCGTTGACCCTCGCGCGCTGCTAACTTATAATTTCTATGCAGGTTATGCCGAGATAGCCCGCCGGATTACCACAAGGTGATTCCAGAAATTTCCGCAGATGGTGGTGCGGGGTAAGAAACGAAATTCGTGTATTTTGCGCGCAATGGCCGCGGTCGTCTGGCCTCGAATAATTTTGGATCTGCAAAAAGGGAGAACTTGAGATGGCGGAAGCAACGTGCCGGAAAGAATTGGACCTGGAAATTCCGGCTGAGGAAGTAACCAAAGCCACGGAAAAAGTCGCTAAGGATTTTGCCAAGATCGCGCGCGTGCCCGGCTTTCGCCCGGGAAAAGCGCCGATTTCGCTGATCAAAAAGCGTTTCGCCAGCGACATCAAGGGCGAAGTGCTGCAGACGCTCGTGCCGGAACACGTGGAAAAGGCCGTCGCCGAACAGAAGCTCACGCCCGTTTCGCAGCCGCAGGTGGACAAGCTTGAGTACAACGAAGGCCAGCCGCTGAAATTCCGCGCCTCGTTTGAAGTGCTGCCGGAATTTGCGCTGGGTGACTACAAGAACATGGAAATTGAGATGCCCGAAATGGGCATCACCGACGAAAGCGTGGCTAACACCCTCGCGGAAATGCAGCAGCGCGCCGCAACGTTCGCGCCGGTCGAAGGTCGCGCGGTCCAAAACGACGATTTCGTCCAGGTGAAACTCCTCGGCGCGCCGGAAGGCGGGGGCGAACCGCTCCAGGCCGAGAGCGTGCTCTGCCACGTGGGCGCCGAAGAGACCATGGAGCCCTTCAACGAGAATTTGCGCGGCGCCAATATCGGCGATCACAAGAATTTCGACGTAGAATATCCCGCAGACTATCCGGACGCTAAGCTCGCCGGCAAGAAATTCAACTACAGCGTGGACGTCCTGGGTATCAAGACCAAGAAGCTTCCCGAACTGAACGACGAATTCGCTAAAGACGTCAGCGACGCCACTTCTCTCGACGAATTGAAGACCAAAGTCCGCGAAGGTCTCGAGCACGAACGCGATCATCGCCAGAAAGAAGTGCAGCGCGAGAAAATCATCGCCGAACTCGTCAAGCTCCACGATTTCCCTGTGCCGGAATCGCTCGTCGAGCATCAAATGGATGTGCGACTCGAGCGCGTGGTTCGTTCACTGGCGCAACAGGGCGTAGATCCGAGAGCGGTCAATGTCGACTGGGTTAGCCTGCGCAAACGCCAGGAAGAGCGCGCCAAGGATGACGTGAAGGCTGAATTGGTGATCGATCGCATCGCCACTGAAGAAAAGATCGACGTCACCGAGGAAGAACTGCAGCATGAACTGGAACACGCGGCTAGCCATAGTGGCGAATCCGCCGAAGCAATTCGCGCCCGTTTGACAAAGCAGGGTGCGCTCGATAGGATGAAGGCGAAGCTGCGCAGTGACAAAACCGTGGATTGGCTGGCGCAAAATGCGCGGGTCAAAACAGTCGCGGCAAGCGCTAAGTGATTCCAACCCCGGCTTTACAGGCAAACTCTCTCACATGAAAAACTTCGACGACGATCCGCAATATCGCGCCACCACCCTAGTGCCGATGGTTGTAGAACAGACCAGCCGCGGCGAGCGCGCCTATGACATTTACTCGCGCCTGCTCAAAGAGCACATCATTTTTATTGGCACGCCCATTGACGACCATGTCGCCAATCTGGCCACCGCGCAGATGTTGTTCCTGCAGGCAGAAGATCCGGAAAAGGACATTCAGCTCTACATCAATTCGCCGGGCGGCTCCATCACCGCCGGTTTCGCGATTTATGACACCATGCAGTTCGTCAAGCCGGATGTGGTGACCACATGCGTGGGCCAGGCAGCCTCGATTGCCGCGGTTCTGCTGGTCGGCGGCGCGCCCAAGAAGCGCTTTTCGTTGCCGAACTCGCGCATCCTGATTCACCAGCCGTGGATGAGCGGACTGGGCGGGCAAGCTACCGACATCGACCTTCACGCCAAGGAAATCCTGCGCATGCGCTCAACCATCAACCAGATCCTGGCCAAACATACCGGTCAGCCGGTGGAGCGCATCGAAAAGGATGTCGAGCGCGATTACATCATGAATCCGGAACAGGCAAAGGATTATGGGATGATCGACGAGATCATCTTCAAGCATCGCTAGGAATTTCTGCATTGGCTTTTTGCAACAAGCGAGACAGGTCATTCGCCAGGGTGGTTTCTCCTGATACAAAGTTGTCCACAGCGAGTTCCTGATAGACGGCATCGGGTGCGATATTCTGTTTCGCCGGAGATAATTTCGGCCTACAATGAGGTTTCATGGCTTCAGGCAACCGACCGACCTTGAGGAGAGGCCTGCTCAAACGTGAAAAAATATAGCCCAGACGAACCGCTTCGCTGTTCCTTCTGCCACAAAACGCAGGAACAGGTAGAAAAGCTGATCAGTTCGCCTTCCGACTACCCTCGCGCGTACATCTGCAACGAGTGCGTGGGCGTTTGCCAGACCATTCTGGAAGACGAAAAGCGTGAGCAAGCCGCTGCTCCGGCTCGTCGCCTGCCCCGTCCTCCTGAGATCAAACAGTTTCTGGACAGCTACGTTATTGGGCAGGATCGCACCAAGAAGAAGCTCGCCGTCGCCGTCTATAACCACTACAAGCGCATTTTCCTGAACAAGCAGCCGGGCGAAGTGGAACTCAGCAAGTCCAATATTCTGTTGATCGGCCCGACCGGCACTGGCAAGACCCTCCTGGCGCAGACGCTTTCGCGCATGCTGGATGTTCCGTTTGCCATCGTCGATGCCACCACGCTCACCGAAGCGGGTTACGTTGGTGAAGACGTCGAAAACATCATCTTGAAGCTGCTGCAAGCGGCCGATGGCGATGTTCAGAAGACCCAGCAGGGCATCATCTATATCGACGAAATCGACAAGATTGCCAAGAAGGACGAAAATCCGTCTATCACCCGCGACGTCAGCGGCGAAGGCGTGCAGCAGGCTTTGCTGAAGATTCTCGAAGGCACCATTGCCAACGTGCCTCCCCAGGGCGGTCGCAAGCATCCGCACCAGGAATTTACGCCTGTAGACACCACGAACATCTTGTTTATATGTGGCGGCGCATTTGTCGGCCTGGAAAAGACCATTGAGCGCCGCGTCGGCCGCCGGTCTCTCGGTTTCCATACCGATGCGGCTCCGACCACCGCGCAGCGCCGCAACACCGATTTGCTCGAACAAGTCCAGCCAACCGACCTGATCAAATACGGGCTCATCCCAGAGTTTGTGGGCCGCTTGCCCGTCGCCGGAGTCATGGGCGATTTGGATAAGGGCGCTCTCATGAAGATTCTCACCGAGCCCAAGAACGCTTTGCTCAAGCAGTATCAGCGGCTCTTCGAGTTCGAAAACGTCCGCCTGCGCTTTACCGACGACGCCCTGGAGACCGTGGCGGAGTTGGCACTTCAGCGCAAAGTTGGCGCGCGCGGCTTGCGTATGATCCTCGAAGACCTCATGCTGGAACTGATGTATCACCTGCCGATGCAGAAGAGAGTGCGCGACTTCGTGGTCACCGCCGATATGGTGCGCGGTCGCGAGATCAATTGGACTTTGCTCGAAAAGGCCGGATGACGGCCGCTTTGGGCAACTGAGGGAGTTTCAGGGGCCTGCATGTTCAACCGGGAAAAACAGGAATTGAAGCGCGTACCCATGATGCCGGTACGGGATATGGTCATCTTTCCGCAACAGATGACGCCGTTCATCGTTGGGCGGGAAGCCAGCGTCCGCGCGCTCGAAGAGGCCCTGGCGGGTGACAAGAAGATTTTTCTGTCCACCCAACATGACGCTTCGATCGATGATCCCAAGCCCGAGGAAATCTACGCGGTCGGCACTTTGGCGAATATCGTCCAAAGCGTGAAGCTGCCGGACGGCAATATCAAGGTTCTCGTCGAAGGCGTGGAGCGCGCCCGCGCTGTCTCCATCAACACAGAAGAAGGTTTCTTCCGCGCCAACCTTCGCCTTCTGGCGGCACGCATCGAAGTAACTCCCCAAGTCGAACAGCTCGTTACGAAGGTCACCAACCTCTACGAGCAGTTCATTAAGCTCTCCCAGAGCCTGAATTACGACACCATGATCGCCGCGGCTCGCGTCGACGATCCGGCGCGTTTATCGGACACCATCGCCGCCAATCTGCAGCTTCCCGTGGATGAGAAGCAGGATCTGCTGGAAACCGCCGATCCCCTCGAACGCCTTAACCGCGTCGCCGACATCCTGGAAATTGAGCTGGAAAAGCTGAACGTCGACCGCAACATCAATACCCGCGTGAAGCGCCAGATGGAGCGCGCGCAAAAAGAGTATTACCTCAACGAAAAATTGAAAGCCATTCAGAAGGAATTGGGCCGAGGCGAAAAAAACGAAGTTGAAGAGCTGAAGAAAAAGATTGATGCCGCCGGCATGTCAAAAGAAGTGCACGAGAAGGCCATCGCGGAGCTGAAACGCCTGGAACTCATGCCGCCGATGTCCGCCGAATCCACCGTCAGCCGCAATTATGTGGACTGGCTGATTGCCGTACCCTGGAAAAAGCGTTCCAAGGAAATTCGCGACATCAAAGCGGCCGAAGAAATTCTGAATAACGAGCACTATGGCCTGGAAAAGGTTAAGGAACGCATCCTAGAATTTCTCGCCGTGCGCCAATTGGTGAAGAATCCCAAAGGCTCGATCCTTTGCTTTGTCGGCCCCCCGGGCGTCGGCAAAACTTCGCTTGCCATGTCCATCGGGCATGCCACCGGGCGCAAATTCGTCCGGGTTTCCCTCGGCGGCGTACGCGATGAAGCGGAAATTCGCGGCCATCGCCGCACCTACATCGGCGCTCTCCCCGGCCAGATCATTCAGATGATGAAGAAGGCTGGGACGGTGAATCCGATTTTCGTCCTGGACGAAGTCGACAAAATGTCCACCGACTTCCGTGGGGATCCGTCCGCAGCGCTTATGGAAGTGCTCGATCCCGAACTGAACCACGCGTTTACGGATCATTATCTAGACGTCGAATACGATCTCTCGAAAGTCATGTTCGTGTGTACCGCTAACGTGCTGCACACCATTCCGCAGCCTTTGCAGGACCGCATGGAAATCCTGCGCCTGCCCGGCTACACCGAGCAGGAAAAGCTCGAAATTGCCAAGCGCTTCCTGGTAAAGCGCGCGCGCGAAGCTACCGGCTTGACGGAGAAAAACCTCACGCTCACCGACGATGGTTTGCTCCACATGATCCGGCACTACACTCACGAAGCCGGCGTGCGCAACCTCGAGCGCGAAATTCAGAATATCGCCCGCAAGATGGCGCGCCGCGTGGTCACCGACGGGCCCGAAACGGTGATCGAAATTACTCCGGATAACGTTAAGGACTACCTCGGCGTCCTGAAGTACCGCGAAATGTGGCTGGAGAAGCAAAACGAAATTGGCTTGGCCACCGGTCTTGCCTGGACAGAAGTCGGCGGCTCCGTACTCGCCGTCGAAGCCACGATCATGGAAGGCAAAGGCCGCCTCACGCCGACCGGCAAACTCGGCGAAGTAATGCAGGAATCCGCGCAAGCCGCCATGAGCTATGTTCGTTCGCGCACGGACCAGTTCGGCTTGCAAAAAGACTTCTATCGGACGCTGGACATTCACGTTCACGTGCCGGAAGGCGCCATTCCGAAAGACGGTCCTTCCGCCGGTATCACCATCTGTACTTCCATCGTCAGCGCGCTTACCCGCAATGCAGTGCGCTGCGACGTGGCTATGACCGGCGAAATCACCTTGCGCGGCAAAGTTCTGCCGATCGGCGGCGTCAAAGAAAAGCTATTAGCGGCCCACCGAATGGGCTTGCGTACCATCATACTTCCGAAGGATAATGAGAAAGACCTTGCGGAAATCCCCCAGGAGATATTCTCCAGCCTGACGATACACGCCGTGGAAACCATGGATGAAGTGTTGCAGATTGCGCTGGAACGGCCGATTGTGCCGCTGGAACACCCTGGGGTTGCGCCTGTAACCGAACCGTACACTGGCGCCGATAAAGACACGAGTTTGACCAACTAAGCAGTCTTTCAGGCACGGCCTGCACCCGCAGGCTGCTGATTGGTTCAGGCCTGGAACTGCTTCCGGTTGAAGACAGTCTGGTTTGCCCACCCTGGCGGCGTGTCGGTGCCGCTGGAAGGTATACCACCACGCGGTCCAGTTCCGGAAAAATACGGTCAAGTTCCATCATCACCACATCACTAAAGTCAGGATATATGGCAAAAGAAACCAACTCCGAAGCAAATAAAGAAGTGAGCATCAGCCTTGCTGAGCTCAAGGAAAAGAACATCACCGATCTGGCCAAGATCGCCAAGGAATTGAATATTCCCGGCGCCAGCGGTATGCGCAAGCAAGAGTTGATCTTCCAGATCCTCCGCGCGCAGACGGAGAAAAGCGGCTTGATCTTCTCCGAAGGCGTTCTCGAATGCCTCCCGGACGGCTTCGGCTTCCTTCGCGCCCCGGAATATAACTATCTTCCAGGCCCGGACGACATTTACGTCTCTCCCTCGCAGATCCGCAAGTTCGATCTGCGCACCGGCGACACCGTTTCCGGCCAGGTGCGGCCTCCCAAAGATGGCGAGCGCTATTTCGCATTGATCAAAGTCGAAGCGGTCAATTTCGAGGATCCCGAAGTCGCGCGCAACAAAATTTTCTTCGATAACCTCACGCCCCTCTACCCCCAGGGCCGCCTGAAGATGGAAACCGTGAAGGAGAACCTCACCGGCCGCGTCCTCGATCTTCTCTGCCCGGTCGGCAAAGGCCAGCGCGGTTTGATCAACGCGCCGCCACGCACCGGCAAGACCATGATGCTGCAGTCCATCGCCAATTCCATCACCGTGAACCATCCGGAAGTCGCGCTCATCGTTCTTCTCATCGACGAACGCCCCGAAGAAGTTACCGACATGCAGCGCACGGTCAAGGGCGAAGTGATCAGCTCCACCTTCGATGAACCGCCGCAGCGCCACATTCAAGTGGCGGAAATGGTCCTGGAAAAGGCCAAGCGCCTGGTCGAACACAAGCGCGATGTGGTCGTGCTTCTTGACTCCATTACCCGTCTCGCCCGCGCTTACAACGCCGTCACGCCTCCTTCCGGCAAAGTGCTCTCCGGCGGTATTGACGCCAACGCCTTGCAGCGCCCGCGTCGCTTTTTCGCCGCCGCGCGCAACGTGGAAGAAGGCGGCTCGCTCACCATCATCGCCACGGCGTTGATTGACACCGGCAGCCGCATGGACGACGTCATCTTCGAAGAATTCAAGGGCACCGGTAACATGGAAATTTATCTGGACCGCCGGCTTGCCGATAAGCGCGTCTTCCCTGCTATCGATATTCAGCGTTCCGGCACACGTAAGGATGAGCTGCTGCTCCCGCCCGATGAGCTCAGCCGCGTGTGGGTGTTGCGTAAGGTTCTCAGCCCGCTTTCGACCGTCGAAGCCATGGAGCTGCTCCTCAGCCGCTTGACCAAGTCGAAGTCCAACAACGAATTCCTCGGCTCCATGTCAGCCCCGGCCTAGGAAAAAAGCAGTTTCGTACGGCACCCTCCCCTTCCCCAGGGCGTGAATGTCTGCCTTGGTGGTACCGTATCGTGAAAATACGTCGATTGATTTCGGGCAAGGAGTGTCCGAATGCACGAACGGTTTATTGCGCGCCAACCCATTTTTGACAAACGCCTGCAGGTGTTTGCCTACGAACTGCTGTTTCGCGGCGGTCCGGAGAATTATTTCCAGCCTTATCGGAACGCTTCCTCGAGCGTCATCGCCGATTCGATCACACTGCTTGACCTGCAAACTCTCACCGGCCATGCCCGAGCTTTCGTGAATGTCGACGAATTGGCGCTGCGTCTCGGGGCCCCCAAGCTGCTACCGCCGGAGCGTATCGTCGTGGAAATTTTGGAAACGGTGAATCCCACGGAGGAAATCGTGGCCATCTGCCGCGACCTCCACACTGCCGGCTACACCCTGGCGCTCGACGATTTTGTGGACCAGCCGAAAATGGAACCCCTGGTCGAGCTGGCGCAATTTCTTAAAGTCGATTTCCGATTGCTGGACGCCGACGGCCGCAAACATCTGGCCACGAAATATGCCGGCCGGAAAGCTTTCCTCCTCGCTGAAAAAGTGGAAACCGAACAGGAGTTGGCGGAAGCCCGCCAACTTGGCTTCTCTTATTTTCAGGGCTATTTCTTCTGTAAACCTTCCATGATCGAGACGCGCGAGATTCCCGGCGATAAGCTGCTGCAGCTCGAACTCTTGAACGCCGTCGCCGCTTCCGAACTCGACTACGCGGCCATCGAACAATTACTGAAGCGCGAGCCTTCCCTGCTCTATCGCCTGCTGCGTTACCTGAACTCCTCTTTGCTCGGTCTCGGCTCGGAAATCCAGAGCGTTCGCCACGCGTTTTCTATGCTTGGAGAAGATGAATTTCGACGCCGGGTGTCGGTCTTCGCGGTAGTAGCCATGAGCGCGGGCAAACCGCCGGAACTTGTGCGCACCGCCCTCACTCGCGCGTATTTTTGCGAAGATTTCTCCGGCGTCGTTGGTATGAATGCGAAAAAATCCAGCCTGTTCCTGATGGGTTTGCTGTCGATCACCGACGCCCTGCTGGACAAGCCCATCGGTGAAGTGCTTCGCTCTTTGCCCGTCGCACAGGAAGTGAAAAACGCTCTCAATGGCGGCGAAAACCGTCTCCGCGATGTTTACGACTTGCTCCTCTCGCTCGAGAGAGCCGAGTGGTCGCAGCTTTCAGGTCACGTCGAACGTCTCGGTTGCGACGAAGATACAATCCCCGGCTCTTACGAATCCGCTCTCCAGAAAGCTTCCGCTTCCGGCATGTAGCGTCCCCTATGGGCTGTGGCAGCTTGTCAACGCTTCCACAGCAGGTCCAAATCGCCCGAATAACCCGGGACACCCACGTTCCATTTTCACTTTTCGAATTACCCTTTTACAAGAAAGACGGGCGCAACAGCTGGTCGCCGCCGCGCCCGGTTGTGATTCCTCCTCGGAATCGTTTTATTCTAATGCTTCCTTTTCCACGCCGGCGATGTAGTCCGCTACCCGCTCGGACCAGCCATCGATGTGCGTCCAGCCATTCCGATAGCTGATGCCCGGCTTGTACGGCGCCACGTTCAACACGTACGCTTTCGCGGTCCACGCCGGCAGGATTCCGTCGTGCGACTGTTCGTCGGTGATCACGATCAGTCGGTGCAGGTTGCGCCAGTCCGCGTTTTCCTGAAGCTGCGTCAGCGCGCGCTTCAGGTACGTCCCCGAGTGCGCCTGAGACTTCGCGATCGCGTCGCGAAGGGCGAAGCCGCGTCGCGGTGGCAATTCCACGCAAGTGTCGGAGAAGCTAGCGATCGCAAATTCCTCGCTCTTCTCCCGCAGCAGAATCGCCAGGCCCGCGGCCGCGTCCATACGCGTGGCTTCGCCTTTGCCGGACAAGCGGTAGTCCATCGACCCGGACACGTCGACCACCAGCCCCGTCGCTCCCGGAAGCTTCCGGAGTCCGCTGATGCCCTTCAGCATCGCTTCCTCGATCGCGTCCTCAAGCTTCGGTGCGTACCGCGCCGCCGTAACGAAACGAAACGGCAAAGCGCGCGGTACGCCCTTGCTGAGCCGCTCTCGGATCAGCTTCGGAGAAACCCCCGCGGCTGCCATCAGCCGCAGGTTGCGCAGCACCGCCATGCTGCCCAGCTTGCCTTCGCTCAGCAGCCGTTCGAAGGTTTCCTTTTTGTCCTTGCGGGCAGAAAGTGAAACCTCCCACGTGTCTGGCGCCTCCAGCTTGCCTTCCACAAGCTGCTTCCAGAGCTCCGCCTGTTCCGCATCGCGCGGCTTGGCGTGGCACAGAAACAGCACGTCGCGCAGCGTCACCGCGGAATCGCGGTCGTACTTCGCAAGCTGGTAGGCGTCGAATTTCACGAACGCCCGCGCCAGCCCGCGCTTCACTCCCGCAGACAGCGGCTGCTTCATCTCTTTCCAGTAGAGCGCCACGAACTCGCCTAGTTCGTCCGCGCGCTGGATCACATGCTCGAGCGTTCCTGCCACTAGCGTACCGGTGCCCTTGCGCCTCGCCAGTTCGCGCACCAGGAAGAGCGGCGCGTGACGCAACTGCATCCCATCGCGTGCTTCCCGGGCCAGCGCCGCCACATCCTCCGGCTTGTTCTCGCGCACAAGCTCGGCGATCCGCGTGGCAATCCCGCTCCCCTTTTCGTAAAACGTGTCTTCCCAGAGTAGGCACGTAAGCACGGTCCGCCGCAGTTCCGCTTTCGCGCTGACCTTCTGCGCCACCGCTCCTTCGTGCGTCCGCACCGGGAACAACCGCTTCCAGACATTCAGTTTCGCCATCATCACCACTCCTCCCTTCTGCGGCTCTGCCGCTCTTTCTTACAAAACTGCTGGACGGGAACAAGCGGCCAGGGACATTAGGTGCTCTGCCATTGAGCTTCCGGCTCACAGTTGCGCCGGGTGGGAATCGAACCCACAACCTCCCGCGTGTCGAGCGAAGTAACCCTGCCCTACGCCACGTCCAACCTCTTTAGCCCTGCGGCAATCCACTTGCCTCTTGCCTTCCTGTGATTTAATTCACTGGCCTCGGAATGCTTGTCTGAATGTGAAATTTGCCGTCCGCATTATGGACACAGACCAAATCTCCTTCTTCGATGCGCAGCATCCCAGCCAGCCACTCGGGAATGGCGATCTTCAGGAACTCGCCGTGCACTTCGGAGATGCCACGTGAACACTCCACCAACTGCGCGCCTCCGCAATCGAGCGGAATCAACAGCAACAGCTGTCCAGCCACTTTCAACACTTGTTCCTCAAGTGAGACTTTTTCTTGCATGTTCTGGCCCTCCTTTCTCGCATTTCTTTGGCTCAAACAATACAAATTCGACCCGGGAGGAATAAATGAGCAAGGTTGCGAGGCTGACGGCCCCGCTTCGTTTACAGTCGAAGTAACCCTGCTCTGCACCATCCCGGTATTCCGGTGGGAACCAGCGGCCCGCGTTTTTCTTTGAGCTACAGTTTTTGTACTGACGGTCTTCGAAACCGTACCTCCCTGACTCGTGTCAGGGCGCTCTGTTGGGTCGAAGTAACGCGCACCTTCACCACACCGGAAACTTCTCAAATCCGCACACACCGCACCCTTCTCCACAAACAGGCATCTCGCCACGTCAGCCACCACGGAACAATTCCGGGAGGAATATCCGGTCACGGAACCGGGATTTGAACCCGAGCCTCGCGGCCTCTACCACGACGTAGCCGTGAACTTCACCATCCCGGGACAAACTTCCCCGTAACAGTGGCCTTTGTATCGAAATGACTTAGGCGGAGAGTTTTAAAGTCGCGTGTTCGAGCAGACCACGAGACCGGTTCGCCGCGTCATCTTGTTATCGTGACTTGGTTCGTCTTGTCTCATCTTCTGCTTTCCACGCTCAGTGAGGTTCTGCCACAAATTGCAGCAGAAAATTTCTGAGGTATTTGCAAAATAAACGGAGTTCGAAATTCTGTCAAGCCCTATTTTCTAAAACCCGCATTTTCATTGGCTATTTCGAGCTAAGTGATTACTTCTCTTTATCTTAGTCCCTCTCCAGAGAGCCGCGGGCGCTACTGCGTTCGATTTTCGTTTTCAGGCTGGCACTCGCTCGTTCGCCAGAAACACAATCAGCCGTGCCGTCTCTTCAATGCCCATCGCTGTATTGTCGATCAGCACCGCATCCTTCGCTTTCACGAGCGGCGACACTCTTCTTTCCCTGTCGCGCTTGTCTCTCTCACGTACTTCCCGCAAAACTTCCAGCAGCGTCAGGCTCTCCCCTTTTTCTTGATGCTCTTTCCACCGTCGCTGCGCGCGAACTTCCGGTGAAGCTTCCAGAAATATTTTCAACTCCGCGCTCGGAAACACGACGGTGCCGATGTCCCGCCCTTCCATCACGACTCCGCCCCCTTGCCCCGCCCGCTGTTGTTCCGCCACCAGCACTTCCCGCACGCCGGCAATCGTTGCCAGCCGTGACGCCGCCTGCGCCACTTCTCCGGTGCGGATTTCTTCCGTCACTTCCCGCCCGTCCAGAAAAACGCGGTTCTTTAATCCCGCCGCTTCCTGCTCCGCCCTAGGCGCCTTCAATTCGATGTGCGTTTCGCGCGCAAGCGTTTCCAACAGCACATCATTTTCGAGTGGAACCCCACGCTCCAGCGCCTTCAACGCTACCGCCCGGTACATCGCCCCACTGTCCAGGTACAAATATCCAAGCATCGACGCGACCCGGCGCGCCACTGTACTCTTGCCCGATCCCGCCGGCCCATCAATCGCAATCGTCAACCGTTCCGTCATCCCCGCTCTGCCCATCACTGACTTAATCTGCGCCATTGCATCTGATGGTCAAGCTGTTTTCACTTTTCCATTTTCTACCTTCAGAATCCCATGATGTTATATCCGCAATCCACGTAAATCGTCTCGCCCGTAATCCCCGAGCCGCCCTCGGAAAGCAAGAACGCCGCCGCGGCGCCCACTTCCGCCGGATCCACGTTGCGTTTCAGTGGCGCTCTCTCCGCATGGGCCTTCAGCATCTCGCCCAGTTGCGAAACTCCGCGGGCGGCCAGCGTCTTGATCGGCCCCGCGGAAATCGCGTTCACGCGAATCGCCCTGGGTCCCAGTTCGTTCGCCAGATACCGCACTGTCGCTTCCAGCGCCGCTTTCGCCACCCCCATCACGTTATATTTGGGCACCACTTTTTCTGCGCCATAATATGTCATCGTCACAACGCCCCCACCTTCGGTCATCAACGGCGCCGCTGCACGAGACACCGCGATAAGCGAGTACACGCTCACATCGTGCGCGATGCGAAAACCTTCCCGCGACGTGTTTAGGAATTCACCCTTCATGTCCTCAGTGGGCGCAAACGCCACGCTATGCACCAACCCGTGCAATACGCCATAGCGCGCCCGCAGCTTCTCAAACAAGCTCGCGATCTGGTCGTCAAAACTCACATCGCACATGAAGCCGTCGGCCCCCGGCAGGTCCGTGATCAGATCCTTGGCTTCCTGTTCCAGCCGCTCATTTTGATAGGTAATCGCCAGCTGCCAGCCCGCCGCGTGCAATTTCTGCGCGATCGCCCACGCAATGCTGCGTTTGTTCGCCAGCCCAAAAATCACTGCCGTCTTTTTTCCTTCGCTCACGGTCCCCTCGATTTAGTGAAATGCGATTCCCGCCGTTTGATACCCCATGGCCGATGAAGAGCTCGACCAATTTTAAAATTTCCGTTTTCACTCTTCTAAGGACGCTCAGATTCGATGAAAGGCCTTCTCGATTTCCTTCACCGAATACCGCAGCACTACCGGCCGCCCGTGCGGACAGCTCATCGGGCAATCGGTTTTCGCCAACGCCGCCAGCAGCCATTCCATTTTCGTCTGATCGAGCGGCATGTTCACCTTGATCGCCGCGTGGCACGCCGTCGAAGCCGCAATCTTCGACTGCAGCGTATCAATCGAAATCGCCGCGTTCTCGCGGTCCAGCCCATCCAGAATTTCCATCAACAAATGTTCCGCGTCATTGGCCGCGATTCCCGCGGGCACCGACTGGATCGCCACACTCTTTGGCCCCATCGGTTCCACTTCAAATCCGTTCGCCGTCATTTCCTCGGCGATTTTTTCATAGGTCACCCGTTGCCGCGGCGAAAGCTCCATCACCAGCGGCATCAGCATTCTCTGCGCTTCCACTTTGCCCGCGCGACGCGCCTCCAGATGCTGCTCGAACAGCACGCGCTCGTGCGCCACGTGCTGGTCCACGATCCATAATCCTTCGCCGTTTACGGCCACGATAAAACTCGCGCTCACTTGCCCGAGCGGCTTCAAATCCGCAATCTGATCCGGCCGAGGCAGCATTGCCGGAGCGTCCGCTCCCACGCGCGAAAAATTCTCCGCCCAGTTCGGCTCGCGACCCGCCGCTCCCCCCGGCATGGCGCCGGGGCTGAAGCCGCCAGGCTCAAACGGGAATCGTTGCGGAACAGGCTGCATTGGGGCAGACGCGAGTTCAAAACCATTGGCCGGCGCATAATCCGAGCCCACTCCCGATCCAACGCCAAGTTCTTCCATCTCTGGAATGATCGCGTGCGGCACGCGGGAATTGGCATTAGCCTCGATGAGTCCGCCGTCATAAGACGCGGGCGGCGCAGCCGGATTCGCGGCAATATTTCTCGAAGTCGCCGCGGCCACAAAGCTCGCAATCGGCCGCGTGCTCATCAGCGCCTGACGAATCGCATCGCGCGTGAAATCATGCACAAATTGCGATCGTCGGAAGCGCACTTCAATTTTCGCCGGGTGCACGTTCACGTCCACCTCATCGTACGGCATTTCCAGAAACAATAGCGTCGCCGGAAACGCGTTCGGCGGCAGAATATTCCGGTAAGCTTCGTGAATCGCGTGCAGAATCAGCCGGTCTCGCACCAGGCGGCGGTTCACAAACACATAAATCCCATTGCGATTCAGTCGCTGCACTGCCGGCCGTGAAGTAAATCCAGTCACTGTCAGAGTCGCCGTTTCTTCCCCGGCTTCCATTTCCGGCTCGGTAATCGCCGCGCGAAACGCCGCTGAGGTGGCAGGAATTTCCACCAACTCCTCCAATGCTTGTCGCCCGAACAATTGATACACGCGGTCTGCCAGCTTTTCCGCGGGCGGACAATTGATAATTTCCTGCGTCGGCGTAGTAAGTGTAAATTGTTTGCCAGGATTGGCCAGCGCGTAGTGCGTCACCAGCGAAGCAACATGTCCTAACTCTGTAGTGTCTGATTTTAGAAATTTCCGCCGTGCCGGTACGCAGTAAAACAAATCCGCGATACTGATCGTCGTTCCCGGCGGCAAGCCCGCAGGTTTCACTCCCACCAACTTGCCCCCCGCAAATTCAACTCGCGTGCCCTCGGCTTCATTCGAGTCGCGCGTTTCGAGCAATAGCCGCGAAACCGCCGCAATCGATGGCAACGCTTCTCCGCGAAATCCCAGCGTTGCAATCGAAAGCAAATCGTCGGCCGTCCGCAGCTTGCTTGTCGCGTGCCGTTCGAACGCCAGCAGCGCGTCGTCGTGCGCCATGCCATGGCCATCGTCGATCACGCGGATCATGCGCTTCCCGCCCATCTCCGTCTCAATCCGCACGGAGCTGGCGCCCGCGTCCAGCGCATTCTCCAACAGTTCCTTTACCACCGAAGCAGGCCTCTCCACCACCTCGCCCGCCGCGATCTTATTCGCCACTGCCTCCGGCAATATCCTGATCCTGCTCATTTCCGCCTAATTTGTATTCCCAACTGATCGAGCTGCTGCTCGTCCACGTCGCTCGGCGATTCCGCCATCAAGTCCTGTGCCGCCGTGGTCTTTCCAAACGCAATCACTTCGCGAATCGACTTCTCGCCAGAAAGTAACATGGCAATCCGATCCACGCCGAGTGCAATACCGCCATGGGGAGGCGTCCCATATGTCAACGCATCCAGGAAAAATCCGAAGCGCTTCCGCAATTGTTCTTGCGTCAATCCCAGGGCCTTGAACAAGCGTTCCTGCACGTCCTGCCTGTGGATTCGAATGCTTCCCGACCCCAGTTCATAGCCGTTCAACACCAGGTCGTAGCCTTTTGACCGCACTTCCCACGGCGCGCTCTCCAGCTTTTCCAGATCTTCATCGACGATTCCCGTGAACGGGTGCTGCGCGCTCACCCAAGTCTTATCGCTCTCGCTCCATTCAAGCAACGGAAATCCCGTCAGCCACAAAAATTTCCACTGCGTCCTGTCGATCACGCCCAGCGCTTCGCCCAACTGTAGCCGCAGTTGCCCCGCCACAAGCGCCGCCGCTTCCGTGCCCTTAATCTGCTCCTTCGCCGATACCGCAACAACCAAATCGCCCGTCTTCGCTTCGCAGGCCTCGGCAAGTTTCTTGACGTTTTCCGGGCCGATTAGCTTTTCCACCGTCGACGTCACGCCCTCGGGCGCCAGCTTCACGAAATACGCCCCGCGCGCACCCGCCGCCTTGGCCTTCTCCGCCAATTCGTCCAACTGCTTCCGCGAATAGCTCGCCCCGCCCGGCGCCGCCAGCGCAAACACGTTCCCTTCGATCTGTAATTTCTGTTTGGCCTCGGCCGGAAAACAATCCGTCACCTCGTGCAACTCCATCGCGAAGCGCAAATCCGGTTTGTCGCTGCCATATTTCCGAATCGCATCTTTATAAAGCATGTGCGGAAACGGCGCACTCGCTTGAATCCCCGCCACCGCGCACACGCGCACCATCACGTTTTCAATCACATTGAAAATGTCCTCCTGTCGCGGAAATGACATCTCCAGATCCAACTGCGTAAACTCCGGCTGCCGATCCGCGCGCAAATCCTCGTCGCGGAAACACTTCACGATCTGGAAATAGCGGTCCAACCCGCCAATCATTAGGATCTGCTTGAAAATCTGCGGCGATTGCGGCAGCGCGTAGAATTGTCCGGGATGCACGCGGCTCGGCACCAGGTAATCGCGTGCGCCCTCGGGCGTCGAACGCGTCAACATCGGCGTCTCCACTTCGATGAATCCCATTTCGTCCATCGCCTTGCGCATTTCGAGCACAATTTTGTGGCGGAGCGCCAGGTTTTGGTGCGGCTTCGGCCGTCGCAAATCGAGATAACGGTAACGCAGCCGCGTTTCTTCCGCTGCGTTGATCTCGGCTTCAATTGGAAATGGCGGCGTCTTCGCGGTGTTCAAAATGTGCAGCTTCGACGCAACCAGCTCGATCTCCCCGGTAGCAAGCTCGGGATTCGGCCGCTCGCGTTTGACAGCTTTTCCTTCCACCGCCACAACAAACTCGCTCCGAGCCTGTTCCGCTTTCGCGTGCGCTTCCGGTTGCGTCTCTTTGTTGAACACAACCTGCACGATGCCGGAACGGTCGCGCACATCGAGAAATAGCAAACTCCCCAGGTCGCGCCGCCGGTGCACCCAGCCCATCACCACAACATCGCGCCCGGCATCGGTCTCCCGCAACGCCCCGCAATAATGTGTCCGCTGCAAATTTCCCAAAAAGTCCAGCACAGTCGTTTCCCTTCAATCCCAAATTTAAAAAACCTGCCGTGACTGACCCGCGCCCTCATACACCTGTGCGCAAAACGCGCGGTGTCCCGCTGAGGAGCGCCCTTTGCGACCGAGGATCTCAACCTAAATTCTAAGCGCGACCCAACGTTCTGCTTGGACGATCCGCCCGAGATCCTTCGTTTCGCTCAGGATGACCAGCCCTTGCTGCTCTTCAAAAACTCCAACAATTTCGCCTCGCTATACTTCGCCTGCGAACCATCCGCCAGCGTCTTCAACGTCCACTGACCGCTCGCCACTTCATCTTCGCCCAGAATCAACGTGTACCGAGAGCCCAATCGATCGGCTTGCCCTAGCGCTTTCCCGAATTTCTGCTCCACCGCGGGCAATTCCACCCGTAATCCCGCCTCGCGCAATTTCCGCGCCGCCGCAATCGCGGTAGCCTGCGCCTTCTCGCCCAGCCACGCGATGTACACGTCGCGTCCCTGTACCGCGCCACCCTTCCCCGCTTCTTGCAGCGACAGGATCAGCCGGTCCTCGCCAATCGCAAATCCAATTCCCTTCGTCGGCGGCCCACCCAGCAGTTCCACTAATCCATCGTAGCGCCCGCCCCCGCACACTGCATTCTGCGAACCCAATCCCTGCGCGGTAATTTCAAACGTCGTACGCATGTAGTAATCCAGCCCGCGCACCAGTCTCCAATTTTCGCGAAACGCCACGCCGCGCAATTCCAACTGCCGTTTCACCTCCGCATAATGCTTCACGCAGTCGTCGCAGAGATGATCGGCAATCCGCGGCAGCGTCGCGATGATCGCCTGCTCGTGTTCCAGCTTTGAATCCAGCACGCGCAGCGGATTCGTTTCAATGCGCCGTCGGCTGTCTTCGCCAAGCTTGTCTTTCACCTCCAGCAACGCCTCGCGCAGTTTCTCCACGTAAGCCCGCCGGCATACAAGCTTACCGTCGACAGGCGCCGCGCTGTGCCCGATCGAGTTCATCTCGAGTTGCACGCTCGACAATCCCACTCGCGCAAACAGCGTCATCACCATTTCGATGACTTCCGCGTCGATTCCCGGCGCATCCGAACCGCCAAGCACCTCTGCATCAATCTGGTAAAACTGCCGGTATCGCCCCTTCTGTGGCCGCTCCCGCCGAAACATCGGTCCAAGACAATACAGCTTCACGGGCGCCGGCAACTGGTTCATATTGTGCTCAATGTAAGCTCGGCAGACCGAAGCCGTCGCCTCCGGCCGCAGGCTCACCGAGGTCTCATCCCGGTCCTCAAACGAATACATTTCTTTCGAAACAATATCCGTATCGCCCCCCACCGCTCGCGCAAATAGTTCCGTCGGCTCAAAAATCGGCGGACGAATCTCCCCAAATCCGTAGGTAGCAAACACTTCACGCGATGTCTGCTCGACCCGGTTCCACAACTCCGTCTCCGGTGGCAACAAATCGCGCGTACCTTTAATCGCCTGGAATTTCGCTTTATTCGCCATTCCGTCCTAGCTAATCCACAAAATTGATTTTAGGGCGTCGGAGCTTAACTCCGACATCAGGCAAGCCGAAAAATGGGCTTTAGCCCCTGAGGAATCCGATTCGCTACAAGTCACGAGGGCCCGCTCCAATTGATCCGCTCGCCGCGCTCCACTGCTTCTGCGCGATAAATTTCCCGATACCCCGCATAGCGCACGGCATAATCCCCGATCGACGCCAACTCTCCCGCCGACACTGGGCGCTTCACTTTTCCCGGCGAGCCCATCACCAAACTCCCCGCCGGAATCACAGTACGCTCCGTAATCAACGTCCCCGCCGCAATGATGCTGTTCGTTCCAATCACCGCGCCATTTAAAATCACGCAGCCCATGCCGATCAGCACGCGCGAGTCAATCGTGCAACCGTGCAGCGTCACCGAATGCCCCACAGTCACTTCGTCGCCCAACGTGAGTGCATGCTGATCCCGCATCACGTGCAGCACGCAGCCATCCTGAATATTCGTGCGGTTCCCGATGCGAATCGAATGCACGTCACCGCGCACCACAGTCATCGGCCACACGCTCGACTCTTCGCCAATGACCACGTCGCCGATAATCACGGCGGCTCGATCGATATACGCCGACGCCGCAATCTGCGGAAACTTGCCGCGATACGCTCGAATGTCCGGCTCGCGATTCAAAGGGTTCTGCATCCCTGTAAGTGATTGCAGGGCTTGGATATAGCCCACCCTGCCGGCTTCGCACATACGCTGCGAATATCCCAAGATAGCACCCGCTTACCCGCCTGACAAGGAATGCGCCCTGCGCGCTGCCCCTTTTTGCGATCTAAAGCCCGTCAAAAGTTTCCCCAGTACTGGTAGGCCGGTTCCAGCATAAAATCAACCGCGATTCGGAGGCCTATCGTTGCATCCTCTACCCTTCTCCCGCGAACCCTACGCGCTTCTCTTCTGGACAGTATTCGCCTTCTGGATATTCATGGAGGCGAACGCCTCTCGATCAAAGCGAGCGGGCAAAAATACCAAGGCGAGCGCTCGTGATCGAGGTTCCCTTTGGTTGATCGTCATCCTCTTCTGGATTGGCCTTAGCTTGAGTTTTTCTCTCTGTTATCTGCTTCCGAAGGCCGCTATCCATGGCAATCGACGAATGCTGTTCTTCGTGGGAATCAGCTTGATGCTCGCCGGAATCGCGTTCCGGTGGCACGCCATGTCCGTGCTGGGAAAGTTTTTCACCGTCGATGTCGCGGTTCACTCGGACCACGCGCTGGTGCAATCCGGCCCCTACCGTTACATCCGACACCCTTCCTATACGGGCGCGATCATTACACAAGCGGGGTTCGGCCTGGCGCTTGGAAATTGGGCGGCGTTTTTCGCGCTGCTGCTCTTCATGGGAATTGCGTACGCCTATCGCATGTCCATTGAGGAAGCGGCCCTTGCCACGGCGCTTGGCGCGCCCTACCAGGAATACAAGCGCCGGACCAGCCGGCTCATCCCGTTCGTTTTCTGATTTGTTCAGGCTCTACGTTTGCGTTCTTCAAACAATCCGTGAGCACCAATCCGCCGAGCGTCCCGCCAATAATCGGCGCCACCCTTGAACAGCCACATTGCATCAGCACCCAACCACTCACAAAAATAGCCGGTCCGGTGCTGCGCGCGGGATTCACCGAAGTATTCGTCACCGGAAAATGAATCAACGTCCCAGCGGGCTGACAAGGAATGCGCCATTGTCTCCTAAAAGGCGCCATTGTTAGACTGGTGTCGATGCGCCTTCCCCTAATACTTCTGCTGTTCTCGATTTCCGCCAACGCCCAAACCAGCCTTCAGCAACAGGTCCGCAGGATCGCCGCTGATGCGCACGGCAAAGTCTCCGTCGCCTGCTTGCTGCCCCACTCAACGTTTAACTGCGATCTCGATCCCCACGCACATCCACCAATGCAGTCGGTGTTTAAGCTCCCGCTCGCCCTGACGGCGCTGCATCTTGTCGAACAAGGCAGATTTCCCCTGGACCAGCCAATAATTTTTTTCCTGGGTGACCGTATCCTCCCCTACACCTACAGCCCTTTGCAGGATAAATATCCAGACGCAAACGTCGAGGTCCCTCTGCAGGAACTCCTCCGCCTCTCCACCTCTCTCAGCGACAACGTCGCAGCAGACATTGTTCTGCAACTCGTCGGAGGTCCGTCCGCCGTGAACTCCTACATGGCCTCGATCGGAGTCAGTGGTTTTCATCTGGAAAGCAGCGAACACGCTCTGCACTACGACCCAACCGCCCAATATCGCAATTGGTTTGAGCCCGCGGGCGCCGTTCAGATGCTGCGTCTGATCAGCGATGGTTCAACACTCACACCCGAACACACCCGACTTCTTTTGAAATGGATGCAAGATACGCCTCATGGCGCACACCAGCTCAAAGGTAATCTGCCTGCGAGCACAATCGTGATGCATAAGACTGGCTCTTCAGGCCCTGCGAACGGAATCACTCCCGCCACCAACGATATCGGCCTGATTACTCTTCCCGATGGACGCCGCTTGGCCATCGCCGTTTTCATAACCGATTCTGCTGTCGAAGATGCCACCCGAGATGGCGTGATCGCCCGCATCGCGAAAGCCGCCTACGACGAAGCCCTGCTAGAGTAGTGAAACTGCTCTATTGCCGGTATTCTTGAGTCTTTCGCCCGCTACTTCCTCTCTTCGAACAATCCGTTGTACACCAGTCCGCCGAGCGCCCCGCCAATAATCGGTGCCACCCAGAACAGCCACAATTGCGCCAGCGCCCAACCGCCCACAAAAATTGCCGGCCCCGTGCTGCGCGCGGGATTCACCGAAGTATTCGTCACCGGAATGCTGATCAAATGAATTAGCGTCAGCGCCAATCCAATCGCAATTCCGGCGAATCCACCAGGGACGCGCGTGTCCGTCGCACCGTGAATTACCAGCAAAAAGAAAAAAGTCAGCACCACTTCGGCCACAAAGCATGCCAGCAGCGAGTAGCCACCGGGTGAGTGGATGCCGTAACCATTCGACGCGAATCCTCCGGTAAGCGAAAATCCATCTTTGCCGCTGGCGATCAGGAACAGCACTCCGCTCGCAGCCAGCGCCCCCACCACTTGGGCCACGATATATGGCAACAATTCCGACCACGGGAAACGCTTGCCGAACGCCAGCCCCACCGAAACTGCTGGATTCAAATGGCAGCCAGAAATGTGTCCGATGGTGTAAACCATGGTCAACACCGTCAGTCCGAACGCGAACGCCACTCCTAAGAATCCAATTCCCAACTGCGGAAACGCCGCATCCAGCACCGCTGCGCCGCATCCGCCAAACACCAGCCAAAACGTGCCAAGAAACTCAGCCGCCAACTTTTTCGATAGAGGCATGGTCAAACTCCTTTGCACATCAATTCAATTGCGGACCAATCTTTGGGCGGCCACGAGGAACAAATTGCTTGCTTGGCGAGAGATTCTACTCAATGCGTCACAGCAACACAAGGTTACTTTGGAACCGCGCAGGTGCCCCAACCTCGGCGTTCTTTTGAAGTAGTCGCCGGGCAAACTCTCTTTACGGACGTTCTGCGTAGCGCGATACTGTCCTTATGCAGATCAGCTGCGCCAAATGTGGCTCTCCCATGACTTGCCAGCCCGAAGGCGGCTGCTGGTGCTTCGAACTTCCTCACCTTCCGATGCCGCCCGATGCGCAAACCGCCGGCTGCCTCTGCCGCACTTGCCTGCTGGAAAAAATAAAAGCCGCCGAAGCTAAGGCCGGCGGCACTCTCAATTGGATTGCTCCCGCGCCTCGCTCCTAGCCCCAGCGCTTCACCTGCGGCCACAATCCTTCGAGCGTGCCGAATTTTGGCTTCCGGCAAATATAAATATCGAAATGCTGGTAGGGCATTGACAGCGGATTATCCACGGTCCCGGCATATTCCACACTCTCGTACAATTCGTTCAGTCTGTCCGGCTTGTCGTCGAGCACGATCATGCATTCACCCGTAAAACCGCGTGGTCCCCAATAATAATAGTTCTGGTGGCCGGAAATTGCCGGTGGCAGCCCCATCTTTGCGCCAAAGAAATCGATAGCGCCGGCCTGCCCATAATTCTGCCCGAAAATCGCGCAGGACTTCTGCTCCTCCGGTGACAGCTTGTGATACGCATCCGCCACCACTTGCGCCATTTCCTTCCAACCAAACTGGTCCGCATAAATCTGCGGCAGCGGGCCCAGCTGATTGTTTTCGATGCGTGGCGGCGCGAAATGCCAGAAGCGCGAATACGCCAGATACTGATCTATCGTGAGCACCGGGAAATACGCGAACGGCGCAAACAGCGCCCCCGCAACAAGGAGGAGTGCGATATACGCAGGCTTGAGCAGCCGCGCGCTGCGGATCTGCCCGAGCCACCGTTCAAACGCCAATCCCCCGGCGGCGAACAGCATCGGATACGCCGGCGCGGGATAATACATTCGCCCGTGCATCGTCAACATGCAGACCATGATCACGATCCACGTGATGCCGAGCACCCGCCAACCCTGGCCTTCGCGGTCGCGCAACAATTCCACCAGTCCCGCGCTCCACACCGGCGCCGTCAGCGGATTCAGAATCACTGCCTGCAGCACCAGGAACATCAGCGGGCCTACTTCCGTGTTTCGGCCACTTCGCTGCACGTTACGTAGCAGTTCGATGGTTGGAAAACCGCGATGAATCTCCCACATCAGGTTCGGCAAGAAAATCAGCAGCGCGATCAAACCGCCCAGCCACAGCCACGGCGACGCAAATTGGCGGCGTTGCGTCGTCAGCAGAAGCCCCATAACCAATGCAAATCCGAAGAACAGCACCGAATGCTTGTTCAACAAGCCCACGCCGCACACCAGGCCAAACACCAGCCACAGCTTCGGGCTCGCTCCGCTGAAAATCTTCAGGACAATTAGCGCCGCGCCCATCCAGAACAATGACTCAAACACGTTCATCGTCAGCAGCGAGTCCAAGCCCAGATAAATCGGCGCCACCATCACGCACACGCACGCGAGCAGCATACCGAATCGCCGCGCGCCCAATTCCCGCGCGATCAGCCCCGTCAGCAGTACGCGCAGTCCCGCCGCCACAGCCGGCAAAAACCGCAGCGCCGTCAACGAATCCCCCAGCGTCACGCGTTCCAGCCACGTGATCACCGCGATCAACGGCGGCTGATCCACATAACCCCACGCCAAATGATGGCTGCACGCCAGGTAATACAGCTCATCCACAAAATAGCCGTAGCGCCCGCTCACCAGCATGTGTGCGGCGAACATCAGAAAAGATAGCCCGCCCAGAAGTGCCCATTCTCCCGGACGGGCCTCTCGGGTACGTTCAACTGCTTGGGATTCGACCGGTTCGGATCCACCCATGAAAACGTCCTCACTCCAAAAAACGCGTAAACATACACAAATGTTCCGACCTGACATGAATATCACATACCTGCGCAAAAATGATCGGTCATCCTGAGCGAGGTGTAGGATCTCTCAGACGGGCAGGGTGGCCCCACGCGCCGATCTTGCGTGTGGGTTCTTGGGGTTTCTCTCGGATTACTCAATCAGAGGTAGAATCAAGAAAAGAAACTCAAACAACTACTCAATCAATCTGTACGCTCGGGCCGCCCGACGTCGCCGCCACTTCTTCCAACCGCGCACTCACCGCTTTCGCCAACCGATACAAACTCTGCGCTGCAGGACCGTCTTCACCCTGCGCCGCCACCGGCTTACCCGTGTCGCCACCAACGCGAATTCGCGGATCGATCTCGATTTCCCCCAGCACCGGCACGCCATATTCAATCGCCGTTTTCGCACCTTCGCCGTGCCCAAAAATATCCACCGGCTTGCCGCAATGAGGACACGCGAAGGTGCTCATATTTTCCACGACACCCAGCACATCCACATTCACTTGCCGGAACATTTCAATGGCCTTGCGTACGTCCGCCAGCGCCACCGCCGACGGCGTCGTTACTACCACCGCACCGGTCACTTCCACGGTCTGGATCAGCGTCAACTGCACATCGCCCGTTCCCGGTGGAAGGTCAATCACCAGATAATCCAGGTCGCCCCATTCCACGCTGCGCAAAAACTGCGTAATCACGCTGTGCAGCATCGGCCCGCGCCAGATCACCGGCTTGTCTCCCGGATTCAGCAGCCCCATCGAAATCATTTTCAGGCCCTGCGCTTGCACCGGAATAATCCGCTGTTGTGGAGTGGCCATCGGCTCGGCCGTCGATCCCAGCATGATCGGCACGTTCGGCCCGTACACATCGGCGTCCAGCAACCCAACCTTATTCCCCATTTTCGATAACGCAAGGGCCAGGTTCACGGCCACCGTAGTCTTCCCCACGCCGCCTTTTCCGCTGGCCACCGCCACAAGATACTTCACTCCCGGAATCGGTTGACGCTGCGGCATCTGTCCTGGCATTGTTCCCGGTGGCATTTAGAGATTCCTTCCCTGTTCGAAAGTATTTTCGACCGCGTCGCAAAAATGAGATGGTCAACCGCGGGTAGCGAGGGATCTGCTCTACGCGTTCGCCCCATGGCACTTCTTGTATTTCTTCCCCGATCCGCATGGGCAAGGATCATTCCGTCCCACTTTCGCGCCCGAGCGCACCGGCTTTGGCGCCTCCGCGCGCGCTGCTCCGGCCTGAAATTGCAAATCCTTCTGCTGCCGTTCCTGCTTGCGTTCGAGCGCCCGCGCAAAGTCCGGCAATTTCGCTGGCGACTCTTCCGCCCGCGCCGCTGCACTCGCCACCGCCGTCGCCGTACCATGCAGTTGGCGTGGTGCTGGCGCCGCCTGCGCTGTCTCTCGAGATTGCGGAGGTGCTGCGCCCTCTTGCTGAATCTGCACGTGGAACAGGTAGCGAATCGTTTCGTTGTCGATGCGGCCCATCATGTCTTCGAACAACACGAACGCTTCCTTCTTGAACTCCACCAACGGATCTTTCTGCCCGTAACCGCGCAGCCCGATTCCTTCCTTCAAATGGTCCAGTGACAGCAAATGGTCTTTCCACTGCGTGTCGACCACATCCAGAACGATTCGGCGCTCCAGCCACCGCAGCAGATCCGGACTGAATTGCTTTTCCTTGTCTGCGTAACGGTTCTTTACCGCTTCAACCGTCGCCTCCGACAACTCATCGTGATTCGACGCCGCCGGATCGGCACCCGCCGCTTTCGCATCGATCCCGAATTGGCTGTTCACTTCCGCCAGGAACGACGCGGTATTCCACTGCCCCGGATGCTGCTCCCTGGGACAATACGTTTCGACCAGCTCGCCTGCGACTTCCTCCGCGATGCTCATTACGTATTCGCGCTGATCTTTTCCCTCCAGCGCAGACCGGCGAATCGCATAAATAGTCTCGCGCTGCTTATTCATCACGTCGTCATACTCGAGCAAATGTTTGCGGGCGTCGAAGTTCTGCCCTTCCACCGATTTCTGCGCATTCTCAATGCGGCTGGAAATCAGCTTCGATTCGATGGGCACACCCTCGGTCATGCCCAGCCGGAACATCAGCTGCTTCACCTTTTCGCCCCCGAAAATCCGCATTAAATCGTCTTCGAGCGACAGGAAGAATCGAGACGAACCTGGGTCGCCCTGGCGGCCTGCGCGACCTCGCAACTGGTTATCGATGCGCCGTGCTTCGTGCCGCTCTGTGCCGAGAATGTGCAGCCCGCCGAGCGCCACCACTTCATCGTGCTCCGCCTTGCACTGTTCCGCGTACTGGTCGTACACCGGCTTCCACTGTTCCTGCGGCACTTGGAAGATTTTTCCCTCGTGCTGGAATAGCACCATCGGCAGCGTGGCCTGCGCTGCATCCCCGTTGCTGTCGGCCCCAATGAGAGCGGGAACCGCCGCATACGGCATCGCCAGCTTGTTTTTCAAAAAGTGTTCGCGCGTCAACGCTTCCGGATTGCCGCCCAGCAGGATGTCCGTTCCGCGGCCGGCCATGTTCGTCGCCACGGTCACCGCACCCTTGCGTCCCGCCTGCGCCACGATGCGCGATTCCCGTTCGTGCTGCTTGGCGTTCAACACCTGGTGGGGAATCCCATGCTTTTTCAGCAGGTCCGCGATGGTCTCGGACTTTTCGATGGAAATCGTTCCCACCAGCACCGGTTGCCCACGCTCGTTGAACTGGCGGATTCCGTGCGCCAGCGTGTTGTCTTCCTGCAGGATTCCGTTGACCACCGCTTCAAATTTTTCCCGTTCCGTGCGATAGACTACGTCGCGATTCTCGATGCGGATCAACTTGCGGTTCGTCGGCACAACCACCACATCCAACCCATAAATCTTGCCGAATTCCGTCGCTTCCGTTTCCGCGGTACCGGTCATGCCAGACAACTTCTTGTACATGCGAAAATAATTCTGGAACGTGATCGTCGCAAGCGTCTGGTTTTCCCGCTCGATCTTCACGCCTTCTTTCGCTTCTACTGCCTGGTGCAAGCCGTCCGACCAGCGCCGCCCCGGCATCTGCCTTCCGGTAAACTCGTCGACGATGATCACTTCCCCGTCTTTCACCACGTAATCCACGTCGCGCTTGTATAGCGTGTGCGCCCGCAATCCCTGGTACACATGGTGAATCGTCTCCATATGCGCCGGGTCGTACAAATTTCCCAGACTCAGCAGCCGCTCGCATTTGCTCACGCCTTCTTCCGTCAGCGTAGCCGTGCGGTGCTTTTCATCCAGCGTGTAATCGATTTCCTGAATCAGCTTGGGAATAATCTTGTCGATCTTAAAATATTTGTCCGTGGACTCTTCTGAAGGCCCGGAAATGATGAGCGGTGTGCGCGCCTCGTCGATCAGGATGGAGTCTACTTCGTCCACAATCGCAAACTGGTGGCCACGTTGCACGCAGCTCGCCAGGTCATACTTCATGTTGTCGCGCAGGTAGTCGAATCCGAATTCGTTGTTCGTGCCGTAGGTAATATCCGCGCCGTATGCCGCGCGCCGCTGCGCATCGTCGAGGTCATGCACGATCACGCCAACCGACAGCCCCAGCCCCTTGTAGAGCGGGCTCATCCACTCCGCGTCGCGCCGCGCCAGGTAATCGTTCACCGTCACCAGGTGTACGCCGCGCCCTGCCAGCGCATTCAACGATGCAGGCATAGTGGCTACCAGCGTTTTTCCTTCGCCCGTTTTCATTTCCGCGATTTTCCCGGAGTTCAGCACCATTCCGCCGATCAACTGCACGTCGAAATGCCGCATGTTCAAGAATCGCCGCCCGGCTTCACGCACCAGCGCAAACGCCGGCACAATGACCGGATCGAGCGCCCGCGCCAGGTCGTCCCGATATGTCGGCTCCGCGGGATCGCTGTCTTTCAGCGCTTCCTGCACCTTGGTCTTTAGCTCGGCAAAGCGTTCTTTTAACTGATCGTCGCTGAGCCCCTTCATCTCCGGTTCAAGCGCATTGATGGCAGCCACCACAGGCTGCATCTTCTTGATGTCGCGGTCGTGCTTCGAGCCGAAGAAGTGCGCGATTATTTTGTCTATGTACTTAACTAAATCCATGAACCGTCCGTCGCTTCCTGACTGTGGCGCCGTGACTTCAGCCTGGCATCGGCAGCACCGCGCCTGCGCCCGCCGTCCTTTGCGCGCTTATACAGACCAGTACCGCAGAATAAGCCAAACATCTAATTGTAACTTGTTGGATGCGCCCCCGCCAACAATCGCCACTTGCGGGGCCCGCCTCGGTTTCCGCTCGAATCGGGCATATACTGTCGGCATGGACAGCCCAAAACTTGTCGTTGCCAGTATATGCGCCAGCCGACCTGAGGCGGACTTGGCCAAAGGCGAACTCGAGTCCGCCGGCATTCCCGCGATGGTCCAGGCGGATACGGCCGGTGGAATGCGCGAACATCTTGCGTGGTCCGGTGCAGGGTTCAAGATTTTAGTGCGCGAAGAAGACTTGGTTGCAGCACGCGACCTGCTTACACCCTCGCCAGACAGTCAGCTCAAAGAAGGCGAAGAAATCCCCGAAGACGAACATCAAGATGACCCCGGAACCTAACCGTCATGGTGCCATTCCAGCTGAAGAGCGACACATCCTGCTCTCCTTGACAACTTAGGAGAGCCTGCTTTACCCTCCTAATCAGCTTAGGAGGCCTCTTGTCCACACAAGCCGAACTTCTCCCCGGCACTCTCGATCTCCTGATCCTCAAGGCCGTGTCCCTCGGCTCCCTCCACGGCTACGGCATCCTTCGTCGCATCGAGCAAATCTCCCGTGGCGCGCTGCTCATCGAACAGGGTGCGCTCTATCCCGCCTTGTTTCGCCTCGTCCGCCAGGGCCTACTCAGAGCAAGTTGGGGCACGTCAGACAACAACCGCCGCGCCAAGTATTACGAACTTACCTCTGCCGGCCGCAAACGCCTCCGGGAAGAACAGGACGGCTGGAACCGCCTGGTCTCCGCCATGGGCTCCGCCCTCGGCGCGGAACCGGAGGAAGCGTGAACCTCCTTGAATATCTACGTTCGCTGGCCACCACACTTTTCGAGCGGGCCGATCTCGATTGCGAATTGGACGAAGAACTTCGTGCGCACATCCAGCGACAGGCTGACGACCTCGAACGCTCCGGCCTGCTTCGCGCCGATGCCGAGCGCCGCGCCCGCATCGCTTTCGGCGCCTACGAAAAGGCCAAAGAAACCTGCCGCGAAGAACGCGCCGGCTTCTGGCTGGAAACTCTCTGGAACGATGCGCGTTTCGCCCTCCGCATGCTGCGCAAAAATCCAGGCTTCACCGCCGTGGCCATTCTCACGCTGGCGCTGGGTATCGGCGCGAACACAGCAATTTTTCAGTTGCTCGACGCCGTCCGTCTGCGCGCATTACCTGTACCCAATCCGCAAAATCTCGCCGAAGTTCGCATCGCTGGCGGCAATCACGGTTTTGGTCTCAATCAGGATCATGGCGAGTTGACCCGTCCCTTGTGGGAAGAAATTCGCGATAAACAACAGGTTTTCTCGGGAACGTTCGCCTGGAGCGTCAACCAACGCTATGTCGGGAAGGGCGCCGACCTTCGCCGCTTCAAAGGTCTTTGGGTCAGCGGCGATTTCTTTCAGGTGTTGGGCGTGCAGCCCTGGCGAGGCCGATTGCTGATGTCCCAGGACGAAGCAGCTTGCCCTGTCACCCACGCCGTCGTGAGCTACGGCTACTGGCAAGACGCCCTGGGTGGCCGCGATCTCCGCGAAGGCATCAAGCTCTTCGCCAACAATGATCTCGTAGAGGTCGTCGGCGTAACACCACCCAATTTCTTTGGCATGATCGTCGGCGACACCTTTGACATCGCCCTTCCCTTCTGCCAACCGAATGAACCGTTGCGCCGCGACGTATTCGAACTCACGGTGATGGGCCGCCTTAAGCCCGGCTGGTCCGTTGAACACGCGTCAGCGCAAATGGCTGTGCTCAGCCCGGAACTTTTTGAATCCACGGTCCCACCCGATCGCGGACCAGAAGCCGTAAAAATGTATAAAGACTTTCGCCTTGCGGCTTATCCAGCGGACACCGGCGTCAGCGCCCTGCGTGAGTACGACCGGTCCCTCTGGCTCCTGCTGGGTATCACCGGGCTGGTTCTCTTGATCGCCTGCGCGAATCTTGCGAATTTATTGCTCGCACGCACCAACGCCAGGCGACCAGAAATTGCCATGCGCTTGGCCCTCGGAGCGTCGCGCAGCCGCGTATTCCGTCAATTGCTCACGGAAAGCGCTCTGCTCGCGGCAACCGGAGCGGCGCTGGGGATCGCCATCGCACAATCTCTCGGCCGCGTACTGGTGTGGGAAATCTCCACCGAAGGTAACCCGGTAAATCTGCAAATGGCGACGGACTGGCGTGTTTTGCTCTTCGTTACGGGTGTGACCGTTCTCACGTGCATTCTATTCGGATCCGCTCCGGCCTGGCGTGCGATGCGCACCGAACCGCTTGCCGCGATGAAGTCCGGTGGACGCACGACCGCTGGCCGTGATCGGCTCTCGCTCCAGCAGTTCATGGTTGTCACGCAAATCGCGATCTCTTTGGTGTTGTTGGTCGGTGCTCTGCTCTTCGTGCGCAGCTTCCGCAACCTGATGACCTTTGATCCTGGAATGCGCGAAAGCGGTATCACTGCCGCTTTCCTGGGATTCTGGCAATCCAACATCCCCAAACAACGCTGGCAAGATTTTCAACGCGAGTTGCTCGAAGAAGTGCAATCGACCCCGGGCGTGGTAAGCGCTGCCATCACCACGAACGTTCCGCTCTCGGGATCAAGTTGGGAACATGGCCTTCAGATTGGCTCCGAGCGTGGCACATCGAAATTTACCTGGGTGAGTCCCGACTATTTCAGCACCATGGCGATCCCGGTTATCAAAGGTCGCGGCTTCACGCGAGAAGACACCGCCTCCTCGCCTCGCGTGGCGCTTGTGAACAACACGTTTGTCCACCGATTTCTGCCTGGCGCCAACCCGATCGGCCAGACGCTTCGCACCGAGGCCGAGCCCGGCTACCCTTCTACCGTTTTCGAAATCGTCGGCGTCATCGCGGACACCCGCTATAGCAACCTGCGCAATCCAACGCCGCCAATGGCCTTCGTGCCCATCGCGCAATCGCCCAATCCTGGTCCGTGGGCCATGCTGATGATCTATTCGAACACCTCAACTGCAACGGTGGCCGCCGCGGCAAAACTTCGCATCGCCGAAAAACATCCGGACGTCATTGCGGAATTTTTTGATTTTCAGACCGCAATCCACGACAGCCTGATCGAGGAACGCCTGATGGCCACGCTCTCCGGTTTCTTCGGTGTCCTGGCCGGATTGCTCACCATGATCGGAATCTATGGCGTGATTTCTTACATGGTCGCTACGCGTCGCAACGAGATCGGCATTCGCATGGCTCTCGGCGCCGGCCGGTCGAACGTCATGGCTGTCGTCCTTCGCCAAATGGCCGTTGCACTCGGCCTCGGCATTGGAATTGGAGCTTTTCTCGCGCTCGTGGCCACGCGCGGAGCCGGAGCGCTGCTCTACGGCTTGCAACCCAATGATCCACTCACTTTCGCGGCAGCAATTGCGCTCTTGATCCTGATCGCGCTCGCTGGAAGCTTGATACCCGCCCGCAGAGCTGCCGCGGTCGATCCAATGGTCGCGCTGCGCTATGAATAAACGCTAGGCGTGTCACCTTATGCTGTCATACAGAAACGAAACGTAGCGAAATCAGAGCAACTCACGCAAGCTCTCTTCCAGCGCCCCACATACTTCATCCAGTTGGGAATCCGTGATGGAGTTAAAAAATGGAAGCGCCAGCGTGCGACCGGCCAGCGATTCCGTAAACGTCAGCGGCATAGGAACGGGCACACCGTCATAGGCCGGTTGCTGGTGGATCGGCACAAAGTATCGTCCAGTTTCAATGCCCCGCGACGCCAGCCTGCGAATCAACTCTTCGCGCTGCTTGGCCGTTGTTCCTTGCGGCCGCCTCACCACGTAAACAAACCAACTGATGCGCCCACCGGGAATTTCCTGCAACGGTAATTGTAGCCCCGGCAATTTCCGGAGCCGCCGGTGATAGCCGAGCGCAACGGATTCGCGCTGACGCAGAATTGATTTGACGCGCTTCAGTTGTTCTATACCCAGCGCGCAGTGCAATTCCGAAAGCCGGTAATTGTAGCCAAACTCTTTGTGTCCGCTTTCGCTTCCAGACGCGGACCGCCCATGGTTGCGTAGCGAACGAATCCGCGCGGCAATGTCCGCATTCTCTGTAATCACCATCCCGCCTTCGGCCGTAGTGATTTGCTTGTTGGGATAAAAACCAAATACGCCAGCATCACCAAATGTTCCCGTTTTTTTGCCACCCGACTCTGCGCCCAGCGCTTCGCAAGCATCCTCGATTACCAGCAGGCCACGCCGGCGGGCAATCTCCAGGACCGGGTTCATCTCCGCGGGCACCCCGAAAGTGTGCACCACCAGAATCGCGCGTGTACGCGGCGTAATGGCTCTCTCAATCCTGCTGGGATCCAGATTCAAAGTGTTTGGATCGATATCAATGAAAACGGGCGACGCACGCTCGTAGCGCAATGCATTCGCGGCGGCGATAAACGTAAAGGACGGGAGTATAACTTCGTCGCCTTCCCCGATCCCCAACGCGCGGATCGCAAGATGTAGCGCGGTAGTTCCTGAACTCACCGCTGCCGCGTGGGGCACACCGTTATAACCCGCAAACGCTGCTTCAAATTCTTCCAGCTTTTCCCCCAGGCTCAACCGCCCGCTGCGCAGCACAGCGACAACGGCGTCAATCTCGGCCTGTGTGATGTCGGGTGAAGAAAGCGGAATCTTCATGGACAATCGTCAGCCGCTCGGAAGAAACTTTCCTCGTTGAGCGGCACAGCGCGCTTCATCAGCAACTTCGGTCCAAGCGGCACAGTAGCCAGTACCTCGGCGATTTTTTCCGAAGCTGCCCCGTCACCATATGGGTTGCTCATACCCTGAAGCGACGTGCGAAACTCCGGCCGGCACCCCGCCGCAATCGCCGCAACAATCGCCGAAGACTCAGCCGGAGCATCCACGACATTTTTCGCCCGCTCCCGTCCTTGTTGCCGTATGCCGATATTGACCGTGGGCAGCCCAAATGAAGCCGTTTCCATGATGCCGCTGCTCGAATTGCCTACCAACACCTGCGCCTGTCCGAGCAAGCTCCAATACGTAACCGCATCCAGGTTCACGAACACGCGGCCGCTTCCCCGCGCTCCAAGAAAACCTCTCGTGCGTTCGATGAGCGCACGGCTACCCGCATCCGCGTTCGGATAAGAAAACAGCAGCTGGCCGGGAACTTCGCCCAACGCGGAAAACAACGCGCCCGTTTCCTCAAGCGTGTCGCCCGCCAAGGTAACCGGGTGATAGGAAATCAGAAGCGGCGGAATCTCCAGGTCGCAAGCAAGTTTTTCCTCAAGCTCCCGCCGCGTCAGCAACGTAGACCGCCGCAGATGATCGAGCGAGGGCGCCCCTGCGCGATGCACACGCCACTCCTCTTCCCCCATCGCAATCACACGCCACCGTGCCGCAAACGTGGACGTAAAGTGAATGTGGCCCATCTTCGTCAAAGCGTTGCGCACCGCGTCGTCGATGGCCCCTTCGCTCGTTTCGCCGCCTTCGATGTGCGCGACGGGAATGCGCAATGCCAACGCCACCGACGCCGGCGCCAGCATCTCGTAGCGGTCGGCGATCAGGAGCAAAATATCCGGGCGTATCGCCCCCAACTGCTCCGCTAGTCCCAACGCGGCGATGCCAATGGTCTTAGCCATGCCCACATCCGAGTCGGAGCTAAGCAGGCACTCGATCCGCGCGGCAATGGGGAAGCCATCTTTTTCGATCTCGCGAACCGTGCAGCCAAATTCCGGGGAAAGATGCGCCCCAAGCACAATGATCCGCAGATCGACATCCCCGCGCTCCGCCAATGTGCGCAATGGCCAGTAAAGATGGCTGTAATCCGCACGAGAACTGGTCACCACTGCGATTTTTCTGCGTTGCTCAATCATGCGCCATCTGTCCGGCCGCTACGCAAAGCGTGCTGCCAGGTTGATAGTCCGGCACCATCTCGCAAAGCGCGCGCAAAAGTGCGGAGATATCCCGCCGGCGGATAATTTCCCTTAGTCGCACGAACCCCGCGTCAAGCGCTTCTGCCGACGCCCGAGGAGCGATCGCAGCATCAATCGCCGCACTCGCCGTCGGCCGGACGGTTTCGTTCGCGCAGACCAAATCTTCCACCTGCTTATCGCCGGGCCGCAACGCGGTGAATTCCGTGCGAATTGTATTCGACGCTCCATCCGCCGCATGTTGCAGGAGCAACATTGCCAGCTCAACAATCTTCACTGGTTCAGAACGTTTCGGTACGTAGACCACTCCGCCTTCCTCAACCGCCGCCGCTACCAAGATCAGTCGCACGGTGTCCTCAAGCGTCAAAAAATAACGCGCTGCATCCGGGTGAGTGATCGTCAACGGTCCGCCGCTGCGTATTTGTTCCAGAAACAACGGCACAACACTCCCGCTCGATCCGAGCACATTCACAAGCCGGATCGCCGCATAACGCCGAGAGGCCTCGCTCCAGCGAAGCACCGCCTGCTCCGCAAGATGCTTCGATGCGCCCAGAATGCTGCGTGGGTTCGCCGCTTTGTCCGTGGAAACCAGCAGCAGTTGCGGCACACGGTGCTCCGCGGCTGCCCTGGCCAAATCCCAGGTAACCATCGCATTGTTTTGCAGAGCCGCAAACGGATTCGCTTCCAAGAGCGGAACATGTTTGTACGCTGCCGCGTGCAAAATCACGTCGGGCCTGTGCTCTTCGAGAAGCGCTGCGATTAATGCGCTGTCTCCCACGTCTCCAGGCACTAGCCGAAAAGGCGCGAGTCGTCCCTTCGCACCCGAAAGCGATCGGCCAAGTTCATACAGCCCCTGCTCGGAGTTGTCGAGCAATACAGCCCGCTGCGGCTTTCCGGAAAGAATGGCTCGAGCGAGCGCCGCGCCAATGCATCCGCCTGCGCCCGTAAGCAGAATTGTTTTCCCGGATAGGTGGGCGATTCCTATCCGTCCGTCAGCGTAAATCCTTGGCAGCGGCAGTTTGTCTTCCCAAGAAAAGTGGAGATCGGGATCCACGTTTATACCCGACTCTGATTATACGGTGGCTTTGCCGGGCTTTCCTTCCGGATCGGGCGCGCAACGCGATTCAGCGCTCCACAAACGCCTTCAGCCGGCCCAATGCCTGATCCCACTCTTCCGACACTCGATCCAGATACTCGCGGATTTCCCCCATCGGCTTCGGATCAAGTTCGAACAGGCTTTCTCGTCCCGTGCGCGCGCTATGCACAATCCCTACATCTTCCAACACGCGAAGATGCTTGGTGATTGCCTGCCGCGTCAGCTTGGATCCTTCCGTGAGCTGCGAGATAGAACAAGGCCGCCCTCGGCTCAACTTCGCCACCAGCAACAGCCTCGTCTCATCGCCCAGGGCGGCAAAGATAATCGCTCGTGCCCGCCAAGGGTCCGTCCCCTTCTTACGGGTTCTTCGTGACATAGTTCTCGATATTCTTCATTTGCGCTGTCCAACCGCCGTCATTCTTCCGGAGCGCTTCGTCTCGACGATTGCCGGGCAGTTTATCGAAGCCTGACTCCGTGAGCACGAGCAACGTACCGGCCGCCGTCTTCTCCAGCCGGAACTCCACGAGCGTGGACGCCTCCTCCGAATAATCCTTGTCAGGTTCAATGGCGTACGGATGCCAGGTAAACGAAAAATACCTTTCCGGGTCCATCTTCTGCACCACCGCTTCCCACTTCACGTGCTCGTATCCGGGATACAAGATGTGCCCGCTCGAAACCTGACCCACCACGAACGGGCCGTCCAGCTTCACGCGGAACCACTCCCCAAATTCGCGATAATCCGTTAGCGCCCGCCACACCCGCGAAACCCGCGCCTTCAACTCGATGCGCTTGTCGATCCGGTCCGTTGTCATACGCAACCCTCTGGTTGCATATTAGAATAGCGCCCCGCGAAAAGCAACCTCTCGGTTGCGTTTCCTCAGTGCCGTTGCTTCGCCGTGGCTACCATCCGCCCCACTAACTCTGCCGGCGGTCCTTGTGCTTCTATTACAATCCAAGCGTCTCCGAACGTCAGAATCCTCCGACTGCCCGCGCCCAAGCCGACGTAGCCACCGTCCCGGCAATAAACGCGCCAAGGCCGACCATCTGCGGTCAGCACGGTCATTCCTTCTTGATCCGCGCCAACAGCAGCCTTGCAACCGTCAATATCCCGGCCACACTTACAACCGTAACCGTAGATCCATTTATCTCCACATTGCACGACGTCGCTCGTCGCCGTATTTGCTTCCGGGCCTTGCCAAACGCGGATCTCATGCTCGTCGTAAGCCATCAGCGATGCATCCGGGCATGTCAACGCGATGCTATTGTCTGTGGCGCTCACGTGCCAAGACGCCGGATAAGCAAAAGTGATCGGCCAATGCGAATCGTGAAAATTCTTCCATGGCTCCTTGCCATCGCACTTCGGCTGAGGAACCGCCTTCAGGCGAAACGAAATGCCGCTCTCCTCCCCTTTTGCAGTCCACACTCCAACAAGCTCGCTCTCGTTGAGCTGCCCCTTCACTTCGCCGATTTCGAAATCGCGCTGGGTGCGCGCCGTCAATGCGATCGCGCCGGGCTGCCCGGCGGTCCACTTACCGCCCAGGAACACGGGCACCCAACTTTCCGTGTCGTAGAACACACCGACCACTCCATCTCCTCCGCGATTCAAGTACATGCGCACATGCTTCTTCCCCAGAATGCCTTCAAACCAATATTCGCCTCGAGGAGCGGTCCCAAGTTCCGCAGTTTTCGGACAAGTCCCGGTCTGATATTGTTTTGGAGGCGGCGTTTGAGCCGATAGTGTGACCATTACAAAAAGTACGAGCAGATCCAATCGCATGACATCCAAACTATCACACGAAAACGAAAAACCACCGTCTCTACCGCTTGCGAATTAAATAATCTGAACCAGATCCGGCGGGCATTCACGCAGAGTTTCAATCGAAACGCTTTTTTCCGACTTGTAGACGTGCGTCGCCGGTAGCATTCCGTAACTCCGGTTTCGTCCTTCGCGTTTCGCCAGATATAGCGCCTTATCCGCGAGTTCAATCACGTTTTCGATCGATAGCAGCCCGACATCTTCCTTGATCCAGGGAAACGGCGCCCAGCCGATTGAGCAGGTCTTGTGAATTTGCACGCCATTCCCGACATCGAATGGCACATTGCGGATCGTTTCTAACAACCGGTTGCAAAGCAGCGACGCATTTTCGCGGTCTGTCGTGCGGCACACCAGCAGGAATTCCTCTCCACCCCAGCGCACCAAGTCGTCCGATTTCCGCATGACGGATTCGATCCGTTTAGCCATTTCCCGCAGCAGGCGATCTCCCGCGGTGTGTCCCAAATCGTCGTTCACGCGCTTAAACCGGTCAATGTCCACCAGCAGGAAGATCAATTCTTGGCCAACCGGCGCGGCCTCGCCCAAACGTGGCGTTTTCAGGTAAGAACGCGTTGACTGCGCGAAATCCTTCGAGATCGTCTCGTAGAAATATCGGCGGTTTCGCGTTCCCGTCAGCGGATCGGTCAGCGATTGATCTTCCAATTCTTTATTCTTCTGCATCAACTCCGCGTTGCGTTCCGCCACTGCCTTTTCTAGTTCCAGCCTTCGACGATTCAACGCCCGCGTGCGCAAAGACACGTACCCCCAAAAACAACCGAGCAGCACGAACCCTCCAGCCACGCGAGCCCACCAGGTCTGCCATAGATTCGGCAAGACTTCGAAACGGAAAGTCGCCGCTTGTGCCGGCACCATGATTCCCGGCTGGCGGCATTGCACCCAGAATTCATAATTTCCCGGCGGCAATCCGCCGTATTGTACTTCCCGCTGCTGCGTCTCCGTGGCTTGTTCTTCCAGACCCTTCAATTGGTAAACACAAGCCACTCGTTGCGGGTCGCCCAAAATCATTGGCGCGAATTGCACCGTCAGCGACCCATCCGCGGACCGCACCTTGGCCTCTTGCCGCACCTGTCTCTGTTGTCCGCCTAAAGTCACATTGGTTAACACCACGTTCATTTGTTTCTGTTTTGGCGTGTCCGCTTCCGGCCGGTATCTCGCCAATCCTCGCGATGTTGCGATTAGGTAACTTCCGTCTTGCTCCTCGCGCATTCCGGTCCACGGGCTCACGTCGTCCCACAACAGCCCGTCCGCGTGGCTCAGCGTCTGTAGCGTTCCGTTCGGCGAATGAATCGCCAAGCCATCGGGCCCGTCAAACCACACGCGCCCTCTTTTATCGTGTCCCACAATCTGCCAATCCCATGGGTAGTTTTCGAACCGCACCTTTAAGGAATCGTCCACGACGATGCGCGTCACTTCCACCACGTCGTTGTAGGCAACCCAGGCCTCTTTATCGCTCAGCGCGGCGATGCTGGTGATCGCCTGCCCTTGCAGCCCCTCTTTCATCGTCAGCGTAAGCCAATTTTTTCCGTCGTAGCGATACACCACCGCAGTGCCCGAAAGCCACAACGCACCTTCCGGAGAAAACTCCACGTAAAACAGCTCTGCTCCCGAACTCAGTGGCAGCAGCACATCCTGCGGCTCCGCCCCGGGATTTTTCTTGTCAAAACGTACCAGGTGATCACGCGTGGTCGCCCAAATTTCTCCCGTCGGCGAAGCGCGCAACGTCTGATACGGCCTGCCGCGATAGCTCGGCTGCACGGTGCTTGAAAAATCGTCCGGGTTAATCCGTACCAGCGCGCCTGTTACCGTTAGCGCCCAAATCGCCCCATCGCCTGCCACCTGAATTTGCCGCACTTGCGCGCGCGCGTTTCCGCTCAGCGAAGGTACTTTCTCCCACTGCTGCTTCTGCTCGTCCCACACCGCCACGCCGCGTGCCGTGCTGACCCACAGCCTGCCGCGGCGATCCCGCTGCGTGGCCCACGTGGTGTTATCCGGCAAGCCTTCGGCCGTGGTCCATCCGGTCCATTCGTGTACGCCTGGCAACCGGTCGAGCCCCGTGCCCGAGCCGCCAATCCACAACGTCCCTTCGCGGTCTTCCATTGCGAATTGAATATCGTTGCTGGAAATTCCCTGCTTGTCCGTAATCACCTGCCAGTGTCCATCTGCGTCTTGCCAATACAATCCTGTTGAAGACGGCACCAACAACTTCCCTCTCTGATCGAGCGTTGGCTTTCCTTCGATTTCGTCTGCTGGTCCGATGGACATTTTCTCGGGAATCAGTTTGTGGGTTTCCGTATCTACCCGCTCGAGTTTGGTGACCGTCCGCAACCACAGTGTTTTTGTCGCGTCACACACGAGCGCCAACACGCGCTCTTCCGGTATCTCGATCCCACCGTCCACTTTCACGGTATTCGATCCTGGTTCCACGTGCGCCAAATGCCGTCCATACGTAAACCAGATCGAATCGTCTTCGGCGCGCGCGATTCCCGTCGCCGTTTCGCTGATGCCTTCCGCTTCCCCCAGAACAACGTTGCGCGCGGGGTCATGCGAATCAATCCGCAATACTCCGTGGTTGAACAGCAGCGCATACACGATGCCTTTGCTGTCCACTGTGAACATTTGCGCAGCACTGGCCAGCGCCATCGCGGACGCCGGAATCGGCAGGCTCTCGAATCGCCCATCCTTGTAACAGGCAATCCCGCGGTTTCCGGCAAACCAGGGCGTGCCATCGGGCGCGATCAGCATATCCACAACGTAATGGCCGATGAGCGCTTCCACTTCCGTCATCTTCTGCGCGTGCGCCCCATCGTAGCGATACAGGCCTGTCTGCGTGCCGATCCACAGGAAACCCACGCGATCCTGGCCCATGGCCGTCACCGTCACCGCGCCCAACCCAAATTGGTCGGACAGCCTCTGCACCGCAAATCGTGGATTATCGGGAAAGCTGACTTTGGAAGTCTCTGTGGCAGCAGTACCCCGCACCCACGCGAGAGCGCACAGGAGCAGACAGGAGCGGATTTTCCATGCATTGCGCACAGGTTTAGTTAGTCCGCGAAGGATTTCTGGCGCACTTGGGCGGTCAGAGAAGCCAGTGCTTCGCGATCAAGTCAGGTTAAGGCATAGCCTTGTCTAGGGTAAATCCAACAAAGGTACTCTGTTGTAGTACGAGCGACTCGTTACTACTTCGGAACTCGAAGACTTTGTGTTCTTTGCCCCGCTGCGGTTCCTTGTGCTTCGGAACGCCCTGCCTTTCCCTCGGCCGCAGCTTGCGATTCCTTGTTCCGTGCCCCTTTCACCATATTTTCCAGAAGGAATTTGCGGAACTTGGTGCGCTCTTCCATGCCGATGTCCACAATCTCAAAGGACATGTCCTGCGCGCGGTAATCGCGCATCAGCGCGGTGGCCTGCAGGTTGCGCAAGCCCAGTTGCAAACGCAGCTGCACCTGCGTACCCGGAGCCAGGTGCATGTCGGTTGTGGCTAATCCGCCGCTCAGGCTCGCGGTTTTAATGTCCAGGTGGCAGTTCTGCTTCAAGTTCGTGCTCACCGCGGAAATGGATTTCTGCAGCCGTACGCGCGTATGGCGGCGATGGCGCACGAATTTCGAATTGTGCGGCACTTCGAGCGGTGCCAGCTTCATATCGTCTTGCTCGATGCCGCTTTTCGGCAAAAATTCCCGCACCCATTCCGGATCGAGCTTTTCCAGCGCTTGCAGCGCCGCGATCCTCAGCTCCTGTGGGTGCACCCAGCCAAATATTTTACGCGCTTCTAGGATCCGCCTGAGCGCATTCGCCGATTCCGAGGCTTTGATCCTGCCTAGTCCTTCGATCGCCTTCACGCGCAAATATGCCGCGGCGCCTGCCGGCAAATCGCCATCCGCCAAAGTCAACAGCCGTCCCAATGCCTCGCGATCTTCCGTCATCCCCGCTTCATCGACCACCAAAGGCATGATCAGCGGATCGACGTGATCCAGTATCTCCAGCAGGATTCGGCAACGTTCCGGCGCGCCGCACGACGCGATTTGCCTGACCATGCGGTCCTGCCCACCCCGCGGAAAATCTTTAATACGCGCCGGCAAATAGACTTCCGCCGCCGTCGGATCCAGCCTTACCAGCAACCCAACCATTTCGACGGCATCTGCATGAGCCCCGCCGCGCACCGTGCTGCGCAGATATTGCAGCGCTTCTTCGCCCAGATCGTGCGCCAGATTCGCAATGTTTTCCAGGTCATCGCGATACTGGCATCGGTTGAATCGCATCGACAGCTGTTCCACAGCGCTTTGCGGCAGTTGCCTCAGCACCCCTGTAAGTCCCGCCGAGATTTGACGTGCACGCAACGCTTCGTCCACAAATTCCGGCACGCGGTCTTCAATTCCCATCTTCGACCGCAACGTCTGCGCAATTCCCGGCCGTTGTGCTTCAACGCCAGCCAGCATGTTAAGCGCCTGTTCCATGGCGGGGAAACACCGTTTTGCCGCCGCTTCCTGCGTCAATCTCACAAACGCCGCGCTCACTAGCGATTGCAAATCCTGATCCTGCTCCACGCTCAAACGCACGCCCACATGCCGCAATGCCTGAACCAGCAGCCGTGGATCGGCCTTCGCGTACAGCTCCGCCATTTCCGAAAGCCCTGTGGCCGCACGCTTTCGCGCATCTGGTTCTTCGCTGTCCGCGCAGCTCGCATAGTTCTGTAGAATGCTGATGGCTTCCGCCACGTTTCCTTGTTCGATCAGGTTAGCCACGTAGGACTGCACGTTTTTCGGCGGGATGCACCAGGCTTCCGGGGACAACAACACTTCCCGCTTCGCGCTCTCCGGCACGCTCGCCCAGAATTGACGGTCCAGCAACTCCCGGTGAGACTCCACCAGCAGCCCGGCGTCTGTCATTTTGTCTTCGTGCTGCCCCAGTATTTTTCGCAGCGCTTCGATTTCTTGATTCATGCGGTCCAGCATTTGCCGCACCGCGTTTACTTTCACTTCGCCGCGTTCGAACCGTTCCAGCGCGAAGCGGATGGACAGGTGCTCGGCCAGCTGCACCAGCATGTTTTGATCGAGCTTCGTGTGCTTTCCCTGCTCGGCAATTCCGGCGAGCGCCTCACGCAGCAAGTCCTGGGCGCGGACCGGCAATTGCAACACCTGGCCCTGAAATTCCACGGCCGCCGCCGCCGGATTTGTCCCGCTCCCGACTTTTCCGAAGGTCGTCAGTGCATGCAGAATGGCGTAGATTTCTTCGTCGGTCGGCTCGTCAAGTCCTTCGCTGATGGGTTTTTCACCGCCAGCGCCTTTCCCGGATCCAAATCCAGCCCCGCTTCCTAGCCCACTTCCCGTTCCGCGGCCAGTGCCTATGCCTGTTCCAATCCCAAAGCCCGTTCCGGGTCCAACTCCACCGCCTGGGGCCACACCAGATCCTCGTCCCGTACCAGTCGCCGCTCCGGTTCCGGCGCCTGTCACCGCGGTCATTCCACTGCCTGCCCCAGACCCCGCCACACCATCCCCACTTGCGCCAATTCCGCTGCCGGTCCCGCCGCTTCCCGCAACACCGCTGCCGGATCCAGCACCGTCCGCTTCGCCCGTGCCTTTTCCCGTTCCGCCGGACTTCGACCCTTCCGCAGCCGCAATCAGCTCCAGCAACTTCTGCGGGTCGTTCAACATTTTCTTAAACGCGTCTTGATCTTCGCCGAAGGAAGCCGCCGCAAGCTGCGCCGCAACGCTGGCATCTTTCAAGCGCGCATCCGTGGCCACGAAACAGACTTCGTTCACGTGTATGCCCTGGGCGCCCGCGATCGCTTCCTTCAGTTGCTGCGCCAGTTCCGCCGGCTTCGCTTTGCCCGCGGGAAATGCATGGATCAGTTTGGCGAGCTCTTCCTGCGTCACGTTTGGTTGGAACTGGATGCTTGCCAGTCCTGCGGCACTCAGCAATTGCGCAAATTGTTTTTCCGCCGGTGATCCCTCGAGCGGCACGCCATCCAGCAGCAACTGTGCTCCCGTCGCGCCCAGCAACAAACCACTATCCGCATTTTCCGGCACCGCGGTGCGCAACTCTCCCCAAGCAATTTCTAATTGTTCTGTCGTGCGTGTGTGCTCGTATCCGTACAGGCGGGCAAACTTCAATAAAATGTTGAGGCTTCGAACAAAGGCGCGTGCCGCTGTCGACTTTGGATCGCTTTTCATCCTAGGTCCGTACCTTCGCTCCGTCCATAGTTCTAACGGCTTGCTTACCAGTACACCCCTTCTAGTACGGTAGGCCTGTTGATTCGGTCTAACAATGGTACAGTCGTCCCATGTGACCGGCACGCTATCTCGCCTTCTGGACAGTACTTCCACCTGCTCTTTCGGACGGTTTTCCCCGCGCGAGTACAGGTCGGCCTTTCGTTCAATTGTGTTTTGAGAAAGTATTCGTTCGAGGTTTACTTCGACATTGCCATGCGGCTTTGCCGCCGGCTGCGGTTGGTCACTTGGGCAGGTTGCGGCAATCCTCCCAACTCCATCAACAGCTTTCTCAGCCGCGCTCTTTCGTCCAATTCCATATCCACAAATTCAAACGTCATCGCCTGCGGCCTTGCGCCGCGCACAATCGCTTGCGCGCGGATGTTGCGCACGCCATGGGACATTTTCAAGGTCAGCAGCGATCCCGGCGCCAGGTGGCGGTCCGCCGCTCCGATCGCTCCGCCCATATTGAGTTCGGCGATCATGCTCCGCATGTTTTCCCGCAAATTCGTCGTCACAGCGGGAACGTGCTTCGTCAATTTCAGCCGCGCATACCTCCGCTGGCGGATCACCGAAGCGTTTGGCTCCATATCAGCCGGTTCCAGCACCAGATCTTTCCGATCGAGACCACTCGAAGCAATCTTTTCCATCGCCACAGTAGGTTCGATCTTCTGCAGAGCTTGTGCCGCGGAGATTCGCAACTCGGAGTGATAGGCCCAACGCCAAACCTGCTTCGCGTCCAGGATCTTTTGCAAGATCGGGCTTGCAGCGCTCGCTCGCAATCTCCCCGCCGCTTCAATCGCTTTGATACGTGTGAATCCCGGCGTGTTGTCGTCTTCGAGCAACTCCACAATCCTGGGAATGCACTCGGTCCTTCCGCTCATACCCATCTCATCGATGGCCAGCGGCCGGATCAGGGGATCGAGCGTATCATACAGCGCTACCAATAATCTCGCTCGCTGTACCGCGGGCGAGCTCGAAAGTTGCCGTACTGTACGGTCGTGCGAAGTCCGCGGCCACTGCGCCAGCCGTACGGGCAGCGTCATCTCCACAGTCTCGGGATCCAGTTGCGTCAACAGCCCGATCACTTCCGTAGCTTCATTGGCCGGCGCGTTTTGCAACGTGTCCGCCAGGCGCTGCACCGCTTCTTCTCCCAAGCCGGAGATCAGCGAACCCAAAAGCTCGCAGTCCTCGCGGAATCCGCAATTCGCGAATCGCGTGGTCACATAATGCAACGTGGTTTTCGGCATCAGCGCCAGAATATCCAGCAAGCCGTCAGGAATCTGGCCCGTCCGCATCGTATCTTCCACAAATTCCGGCACGCGCTCTTCCGCTCCAAATCTCTGCCGCAGATTGTTTGTCGATCCCGGGCGCAGCGCTTCCACGCTGTCGAGTGACGCCAACGCCTGCTGCATAGCGGGATAAAACCGTTTTGAGCCGGCTTCCTGGCTCATGCGCACGAATGCCGCACCCAACAAAGTTTGCAAATCCGATTCGCGCTCGACGGCCAACTGGTTTCCCAGCCTCTGGATCACGTCGATCAGCGAGCTGCCGTCGCCGCTGCCATAAAATTCCGCCAGGTCCGCCAGTCCGATCGCCGCGGTCCGCCGCGCTTCGGGCGCTTCCAAGGCCACACAAGCCGCATACTTGGTCAGGATTTCGTTGACGGTTTTCAGTTCGCCGCGACGCAGCATCTCTTCCAGGAACGCGCGCACATTGCGCGGCGGCACACACCAGGCTTCGTCCGAGGTCAGCACTTCCTTCTTATTTTCTTCTGGCACCTGCAGCCAAAATTCCTGGTCGAGCAACTCCGTGTAAGACTGCACGGAAATTCCGGCGTTGGCCATGGTCTCTTCTTGCTGGCCCAGAATCTTTCGCAGCGCTTCAATCTCCGCGTTCATGCGGTCGAGCAGTTGTTTGACGGCATTCACCCGCAACTCGCCGCGCTCGTAACTGTCCAACGCAAAACGGATCGCCACGTGTTCGGCTAACTTCAGCAGCATCGGCTTGTCCGGCTTGTCCATCGGCGCCTGTGCCGCAAGACCTGCCAAAGCTTGCTGCAACGTGTACTGCGCGCGCACCGGCATCGCCGTCAGTCGCGCCTGAAACGACTGCGCGTCCATCCGGGTCTCTGGATCCTTGCGCGATTTGCCGAGCTGCGCGAACAATCCGATCATCGAACGCACTTCTTCTTCTGCAACAGAATAATTTCCAGGCTCGGCAGGACCGCCGAGACCGACGCTGCCGATCATCGCTCCGCGCAACATCGCCGAAGCGCTCATCCATTTTCCCGGTTCCGTTCCTCCGCCCCCCCCGCCGCCAGGTCCACCTCCGACGCCGCCACCTCCGCCGGGTCCGCCCATTCCTCCGCCACCGCCGGGCCCGCCAAATCCTGTTCCTCCTCCGCCACCTCCACCACCCGGACCTCCGCCAATGCCGGTTCCCCCGCCACCGCTGCCGGTTCCTCCCCCACCGCCACTGCCGCCAGGTCCGCCGGTGCCTGTGCCCGTGCCTCCGCCGCCACCGCCCGTGCCGGTGCCAGTCCCGCCGCCACCGCCGCCGACGCCCGTGCCTCCACCGCCGCCCGTGCCTCCACCACTCCCAGTGCCTCCACCGCCGCCCGTGCCTCCACCACCGCCAGTGCCTCCACCACCGCCAGTGCCTCCACCGCCGCCAATGCCTCCACCACCCCCAGTGGCTCCACCGCCGCCAGTGCCTCCACCACCCCCAGTGCCTCCACCGCCGCCAGTGCCTCCACCACCCCCAGTGCCTCCACCGCCGCCAATGCCTCCACCCCCACCGGGGCCGCCGCCAAATCCAGGGCCACCGCCGCCGGGTCCTCCGCTACCTGATCCTATGCCGCCTCCCGGCCCGCTTCCGCCACCGGAGGCTTTCCCGGCCTCCCACAAGCTCCCACTGCTGTCTGTTCCGCCACTCCAGCTCGAGCCACTGCCGCTGCCGGACCCGCCGCCAGAACCGCCCGATCCAAATCCCGGGCCGCTTCCCCCACCTCCGCCACCGCGGCTGCTCTCCGCGGCCAGAATTAATTGCAACATCTTTTGTGGATCTTCAAATACGTCGCGATATTTCTCTCCCGCGCCGCCCAACATCTTGGCGGTCAATTGCGCGGCAACCTTGATGCCCGCCACAGAACCATCCTCTGCCACGTAGCGAATCTCGTTAATCCGGATGCTGCTTTCCCCCGCCAGCGCGGCCTTCAGCTGTTCGGCCAACATGCTGGGTTTATTGTTTCCGCTCGGAAACGCGCGGACGAATCGCGCAAAGTTACTCTGTGTAGTGTTGGGGGAAAAATGAATGCTGGCGATGCCGGAGCTCATCAGCAATTGCGCGAAGCTTTTCTCCGCAGCCGCCGCGCCGAGCGGCACGCCATCAAGGACGATCTGGTTTCCAGAGGCGCCCAGCAGCAGCCCCGCATCGCCGCCATAATCGAGCGCCGAGCGCAATTCCTTCCACGCCGTCTCAAATTGCGCAGCAGTGCGCACGTGCCCAAATTCGTATAGGCGCGCAAACTTCAACAGAATGTTCAAACTGTGAACAAACGCGCGTGCCGCTTGTCGTGTATCGCCGGCCATTTCTGCGGATTTCCTCAGCTACGTCTTCCTTCTACACTAGGCCGCTCACCCCTGCAAAAACAAGTGCTCCGCTCTTCCTTGTAGCCTTGTTAGCAACCTACGCCCAACCTGACGGCTCGGACGCCCTCAATGCCCCGCCGTTGCCTTTTCCGTCTCCTTACGGCTTCTTTGCCTTGCTCATTTTGCCATCTCGTCAGTACAATGCAAGAAGTTGGTTCGACTCGCTGCTGTGGGATTCTCTTTTGGGGACTTCATCCTTTACCGGAGCAAGCTCTTCTTGGCCGGTTATCTGCCCCTGAAGACGATGCTTTCCCGCGTTTCGACAATTTTCGTCATTCGCTCAACCCTTTCCGAATGACGCAGCTTTGGCTCGTTCTCAGGGTTCGCGACCATGGATGATACTTCAGCCCGTTTTAAAGCCGAGATGCCGCAAATCCCGGGAGTTTCGCCCTCGTCACGACGAGGATCGCGATCCAACCCGCTTCTGCCGTTGATTGGCGGCGTGATCGTTTTGGGCGTTGTGCTGCTTTTGGGGGTGCGCTGGTTTGGACGCTCGCATCCCGCGCAGCCCGCCCGCGTTGAGCCCACTCCACAACTCGAAGTTCCCGCTCCTCCGCCCGATCCTACGTCACTGCTGCCGCACGCTGATGCGGCTCATCCAGTGATCGCCGATCTTGCCGAGCTCTCCAAACCATGGTCTTCCGCCGATTTCTTCATCCGCAATTTCACCACCGGCGAAAACGTACCGGCCACGGTCGTTCGGGTTCCTTCCGGCTCTGCTAGCCTCCGGGATGGCTATTGGGCGTTTTCCCGCCAAGCTCCTTACGGCAACTGCCAACTGGAATATATTCGCGATCTCGATGTCCTTCGCAAAGAGTACGACTATCATTCCGCCACGCATCCGCTCGTTGGCAATCCCTGCTCCCACACACTTTACGACCCGCTCAAGACCGTCAGCCTCCCCGGCAACATCTGGATTCGCGGTGCCATCGTCCAGGGTAGCGACGTGCGCCCCCCACTCGGCGTCGAAATACAGGTTCACGACAAACAAATCCTAGCCATCCGCACGGAGTAGTATCCGGTGTTGGTTATTGCGCTTGTCTATCTGACCAACGCCAGTTCCTCCCGCAACGGTGTCCCTGCGAGTCATCGTCGATGGGGTAGTCCTCCGGGATTGCTTCTCATCGTTGCTTGGGCGAAAGACGCTAGAGCCAAACTCACCGGCCATATATAGAATGCGCATCCTTGAGTTTCGCTTTCGGCCGCTCGGCTGAGCCTGGGCTGCGGAGTCCAAGCCAAAGCCCAATGCAAAAAATAGGGCGGCCACGGGGGCCGCCCTATTTCTTCACGTTTTCGCGAATTAAGTTAGAAGGTCAACTTCAGCGACAATTGCACGACGCGCACCGAAGAGTCGAACCCCAGGAAGTTTCCATACGGGCTCGACGGTACACCCTGCATCGTCCAGGTTTGGCCGAAGAACGGCGCGCCCAATACGTTGCCGGGCAAGTTGAAGTTCGGGTGGTTGAACACGTTGAACGCGGTCGCGCCCAAACCGAAGTTCGCCCGTTCTTTGATCGAGAACGTCTTGTAGAGCCCCATGTCGAAATCCACATAGTTGGGGCCACGGAACTGGTTGCGGGTTTGGTTCGGGAACTTCGTGTAGGCGTTAGTGGTCGTGTCCAGAAAGGCGGACGCATTCACGCAAGCCTTGGGATTTGCATTGGTATAGTTAGCCGCAGCACCGCACGAGCCGCCGGCACTTGCCGAGATTTGCTGCGCCACGTTGACGCCGCCCACTCCATCACCAGCAGAGATGGTGGCCTGCGCAAGCCCCGTAGCGGCATTGCCGTCCATTACCGTATAGGGCAGCCCGGTGCGTGCAAACACCTTTCCGGACCACTGCCAACCGCCCAGTGCGGCCTTCGCGAACTTGTTCTCAAAGTGAACGGGTGGCGTGATTACGTAGTCCGCGTTGAACAGATTGCGAATGTCATAATCCGCGTTTCCGTAGTTGTTTGCTCTCAGACTGACCGGATTGATCTGAGTCTGGATGTTCTCATCGAAGTAGTTTCCTCCGATGGGGAACAGGCCGCCGTTGGAGTCTTCATCCAGCGCATGCGAGAAAGTGTAGTTGAGGTGAGCCATAATCCAGCTGTGATACTGGATACGTGCCGACGCGGTGACGCCGTTGTAGTTGGCGACGGCTCCACTCTGGACCGTCGTCACTTGAGCGTAGTTGGGATACGGCTGAGTCTGAATGCTCGAGATGTTGGCGTAGGGTGACGAAGAACCTGTCGAAAACGCGTTCCACCAGGAATCCTTATACAGGAGGTGAATCGAGTGATTCCCGACGTAGTTTACGGACACCGCTACGTTCTTGTTGATCTCTTGATCCACTTTCAGGTTCCATTCCTGTACTTGTGGCGAGTGAATGGTTCCCTGAATAGAAGTGATGCCAATCGGAGGATTAAATCCGATGATCGGATTGAGTATGTTAGACAGCTGGTTGTAACTCTGGTTGATGTTGAACGCTGCGGAAGCCGCCTTGAACGAGGCCGGTCCGCCATTCGCAGCTGAACTATCGAAAGGTAGAATACCCACGGGCTGAGAAGTTGAATTGAGCGGCTGAATATAGAAGAACGTCGCAGCAGGGGGATTGCCCAGAAGGTTGTCAACCAAACCAGCCGCTGGGTTGTCGTAGAAGATTCCCACGCCGCCGCTAATCACCGTCTTGTTATTTCCCGGGAAAAATGGGAAATGGTCGCTGGCATTCGGTGCCCAGCTGAACGACAAACGAGGAGACACGTTGATGGCATCGACACCCGGGTAAGCACTATGCAGTCCGGTTTTGAGGTCATCACTGTACGGTACATCGCCGGCTCCGGCGTAACCAGCCTGGATGCTGGCCAGATTCGGGAACGAAGTGCCGAAGTTTACCAGGCAGTTGGTCTGGCAGACCGGATTGGCGTTCTTCTCGAACCGCAATGCTCCTGTGATCGTAAAGTTTGGGGCTACCTTCCACTGATCATCCACGTAGAAGCCCAAACCCCAAATGGCGATCGGCACATCCGTTGAAGCGCTGCTCTGTTGATAATATGCGTTGGCAAATCCATCCGCAAAGGCCTGTAGTCCGGTGACTCCGTTGCCGGGCAGGTTATCGAAAAGCGTCGTCGGGTAGGTATAGAAGAAGTTGTGATCGCTGACATCATACCGTCGGAAATTCGCACCAAACTTCAGGCTATGCTTTCCCCGTGTGTAAGAAAGGTCATCGATGAATTGATATTGCGTAATGTTGCGACCTTGGGGGAATGCACCGACACTACCATTGATGCTGGAGAAGCCGACGTCGCCACCAAATTGAACGCCGCCATAGGGAAATGCGCCTTGCCATGCAGATACGTCTTGCGAGAATTGCGCTACGTAATGGCTCAAGGTGGCTGTGAAAGAGTTGGCCATATTGCTACTCATTACATGGCGCCAGTTGACTTGGTAGTCCCATGCAGGCTGATTTGAATTGGCATCAAAGGCAGAACTGATCGGATCGACCGCCGTCGGCTGCAATCCGTGATCAATCTTGAAACGGAAGAAGAGGTCGTCCTTCGAAGTCAGCTTTTGGTCGATGCGGCCAGCGATGATCCATTCTTTAGCAAAGGAAGTCGGCGTCGCAGTGAAATTCGCAAGGCAAGGCGTCCCAGAAACCCATCCGGAGAGCGCGAAGCTGGAGCACTGGTCGGTGCCACTAGGTGTTATAGGAGTGATCGTCTTCCCTGCCGATGCCTTTGCGTACAAATTGAACATGCTCTGATAGGCGGGTAGTTCGTTCGGCTGGGTGGCCTGAATGTTCGCTAACACAGCCGCCGCAAACGGGGCAGTTGGAATCGTTTCGGCGTCGACGTTCGGCAGAATGAAGCGCATGCCTTCGGTATCTACGAAGAACCAGGTGTGGTCTTTAAACACCGGCCCGCCAACGGATGCTGCCCACTGATTCGCGTTAGAAAAGGGCCGTGGCTGATCTGCTGCGTTGTTGAAGAAATCGTTTGAATTCATTTCCCGGCCATTCCAATACCACTGCGCATTGCCGTGGAAAGAATTGGTGCCGGACTTGGTCACATAGTTGATTTGGGCGCCGCTCAACTGACCATACTCACCCGAATACGGGTTCGTTACGATCGTTGCTTCCTGCACTTCGTTGGCGCCCAGCGTCAGGTTGGCGGCGCCTGAGTTGTTGATGTTGAAGTACGGGTCCATGTCGTTCTCGCCGTTCACCGTGTAAAGGTTCGAGGTGCCCGGCAGACCATTCACCGTAAAATTTCCGTAACCGCTTCCCTGAGCGACGACCACGCCAGGTGACGTGAAAGCGAGGGTTGTCATGTCGCCGCCCGCCGTGGGCAGCAACGCTACTTCTTCCGGAGTGTAGGAAGTCGCCACACCAGGCTCGGTGCTGATGAGCGGCGCCGCGCCAGACACTTCAACGGTTTCTGCCGCCCTTGAAATTTCCAGAGCAATGTCCAATTGCGACGTCTGTCCTACAGTAACCGACGTCGTTTGGACTGTCTTTGCGAACCCTGTCACGCTGATCGTGACCTGGTACCTTCCAGGCTTCAAAAGGTTGAACCGGTAACTTCCTTCCCCATTGGTCGTTGCTGACTGCTCTTCGCCCGTATCCAAGCTCTTCAGACCTACAGAAGCATTCGGGATCACGGCTCCGGCTGGATCAGTCACCCGTCCAGCAACACCGCCTAATGTCAACGATTGGCCCGCGGCGTTACCCGCGAAAACCAATGTTAGAAGGAAAGCCACCACAACTCCCATTCTAAACAGCTTCATTCAAACCTCCTTGACGGTTGAACGCTACCTGAAGACGAAATAATGACGTCGCCTGCAATCAGAACAGAAATAATACGACCCTTCGGGCTCGCCTGACTAAAGCGAGCTCTGAAACGCCGGAATTTTCGTGTAAGAACCCCCACCACAGGGACGAAGCAAACACTCGGTTCTCTATGGGCAATTGATCGACCAAACTGGCACGGTTTTATTGCTTTTATTTACTTGATGTTACAGAGAAGTACAAGCATCCCCTGGGTTTGCACCTATAAATTTATGTAGAAATCGACTTCGCCTACCAAAAAACATATGCTGTTCATACCTCTTATTGTCCTATTCGCCCTTGCATCACCACGCCTTATCCCACCTTATAAGTCTCGCTAACCTCGTTTCGCGACAGCTGCCCCCGCTGGCCTCATGGCCAATCCCTTTCATCCAGGCTCCGCGAGCGCCCACCTCTGCGTAGAGGTTCAGCACCGCTGCACCCTACTATGCAAGCACACCCCTCTTTTGCTTCTTTCCTTCTTTCTTGGCATCCTCTTACGTCATGACGCAGCCAAATTCGCCATTTTCCCGGCGTCGTTTCCTGCAATCCGCTACCGCGATTTCCTCACTGGCACTCGCCTCGTCGTCTTCCGCGAGCACACAAACGCAACTCCCTCCGTCCTTCTCGGCGTTGAAGCCACTCGGCGACCGCGTTCATCCGATTACCCCCGAGGAATTCCACGGTCGCTTGCTTCACGCGCAGGAGCTGATGGCTACGCTCGATCCAAAATTCGACGCCATCCTCCTCGGCCCCGGCACCTCCCTCTGCTACTTCTCCGGCATTCGCTGGGGACTCAGCGAACGCCTGCTTGCGCTCGTCATACCGCGTACCGGCGAGTCTCTTCTAATCTCTCCTGCATTCGAAGAAGCACGCATGCGCGAACTCATGCGCTACCCGATCGAAGTGCGCGTCTGGCAGGAAGACCAGAGCCCCACGCAGCTCATCGCGTCTTCGCTTGCTAATCGCAATTTGCGCACCGGCCGCATTGGCATCGACGAAGCCCTGCCCTTCACGTTTTACGATCATTTTCGCGCCGTCGCTCCCGGCTTCGACTGCGTTTCGGCCGATCCTGTCACCATCGGCTGCCGCGCGCGCAAGTCCGCACATGAACTTGAACTCATGCGCCTCGCTTGCGAAGCCACGTGCGACGTCTACCGCCTGGTTTTTCAGAATTTGCGCGAGGGAATGAGCGGAGAAGATATCAGCCGCATGGTTAGCGCCGGATACTCGAAAATGAATCTTCGCGGTGATGCTATGGTGCTTCTCGGCGCCGCCGCCGCGCTCCCGCACGGTACGCGCGAGCCGCAAAAGTTAAAGGAGGGAGACGTTGTCCTGATGGATGACGGATGCCTGGTCGAGGGCTATTGGTCCGATGTCACGCGCACCGGCGTTTTTGGCAAGCCCACGGAAAAGATGCAAGACGTCTTCGAAACCGTGCGCAAGGCTCAGGACGCCGCTCTTGCCGCTGCTCGCGCCGGAGGGCTCTCTGGCTCTGTGGATGATGCGGCGCGCGCAGTGATCAGTTCCGCTGGCTTCGGCCCGGACTACAAATTCTTCACGCATCGTTTGGGCCACGGCATCGGCCTCGATGGCCACGAGCATCCTTATCTTGTGCGCGGCAGCAAAACCGTCCTCGAACCCGGCATGACGTTCTCCAACGAGCCCGGCATCTACATCCCCGGCGAATTTGGCGTCCGCTGCGAAGACCTGATGGTCATCGCCCCCGACGGCCCGGCGCAGCTCCTGACGCCCGAATTCCAAGTCTCTCTGGAAAAACCTCTGGGTTAAGCACCCTACAAAAATATCGCGGGAGCGAAGGATCTCAACGTAAACGATGCAGCAAGCCTAAACGACGAAGCGCTCTACCTTGCCGCTTCCTCTTCCACAAACTCTACAATCCGCTCCTCCGCCCAAAACCGCTCCTCGCCTGCAAACCGCGACACAAACCCACAATGCCCGCCGTGCTCGGTCGCTATCAGCCGTACCCGCGGATTCTCCTCCACTCGCGCCGCCAAAAACGATATGTACGGCACAAATGGATCATCCTGGGCGGTAATCAACAACAACGGCACCGCCACTTTGCCGATCACCTTCTTCGCGCTCGCCGCCTCGTAATATTCTTCTGCATCCTTATATCCAAAGCACGGCGCGGTAATCTCGTCGTCGAACTCCCGCACTGTCCGGATCGGTGCAAACCCGTTTCGCGAATATCGCCCGGGAAACAGTTCGCATTTCCGGCGATAGCGCTCCATCAACCCGCGCACAAAATGCCATTGATACAAATAATTCTGCCTCTCCTCCAGCGCGTCCGCACACCTCGACAGATCGAGCGCCGGGCACACCACCGCCACGCCGCGCAATTCTTTCGGCGCAGACTCACCCAACTCGCCAGCCATTTTTGTCACCAGGTTTCCGCCCATCGAATATCCGGCGAAGAAAATCTTCTCGAACTCTTCCTCGATCAGCCCCATCAGCACGGCGCGATAATCGTCGCTCAATCCGCTGTTATACAAGGTCGGTGTCAGCCGCTCCGTGCCCCCACAATTCCTCTGGTTCAGCCGCACCGCGTGAAATCCTCGCGCCCAGGCCTTGTGTGCAATTCCCCGCTCGTAACCAGAGTCACATGAACCCTCGAGCCCGTGCACAATCACAATCACCGGCAAATCCCGCCGCTTCCCCGGCTGCCAATGGCACACTCCCTTCAGTTGCGAATCCTCATCCACGCGAAACAGTCTTTCTTCACCTTTAGGGAGAGCAAACGTACGCCGGGCAAATGCCGCGCCAATCGTCTGTGCATGCCCGCTCTTTAGCCACCAGTGCGGCTCAAACCTTCTTATCTCTGTCCCCATTCCTCTACTTTATCAGTTCCCCCAACTCGACCGAGCTTGGCCCCTGAGGAACTGGTTTTTCTGCGACGTACCCGCGTATTGTTAACATTTGCCCGGTTCCGTGCGTCTACCTTGGGAGACGCATTTCGTCTCGATGGACACAACGTGGCGGCACTGTTTGAACTCCATTCCTCCCGTTCCGGTTTCCCTGCCGTGAATGCTCCCTTGGAGCACGGAAGCCCCGACGACACCCTCATCCGCGCTGCGCAGCAAGGCGACCGCTCGGCCTTCGGGCTTTTATATTCCCGTTACGCGCGGATGGTGCACGGCATCCTTCTCTGCCGCGTGCCTCAGGCTGATGTCGACGATCTGGTCCAGGACGTTTTCCTGCACGCCCTTCCCGGGCTCACTTCGTTGCGGGAAGTCTCCAAATTTCCAGGCTGGCTGGCCGCGATCGCCCGCAATCGCGCCACGGACTTTCACCGCCGCAGCAAACCCGCCGACGAATTTGTCGAGGAAAGGACGGGCGTTGATGCGGACACTCCCGTCCGCTCCACTCCTCCCGCTTCTCATTCCAGCACGGAAGCCCACGCGGCCCTCGACGCTATCCTTTCTCTCCCCGAAAGCTATCGAGAGACGCTGATCCTGCGCCTCGTCGAAGGCATGACCGGTCCCGAGATCGCTGCGCGCACGGGCCTCACGCATGGCTCCGTGCGCGTCAATCTTCATCGCGGCATGCAGCAGCTCCGGGAAATTCTTGGCCGCAAGGCCGCGCCGCTCACCGGGGGTGAGCTATGACCACACGCCCAAACGATCCTGAGAAAGAAATGTCTATGACCGACGATTATTTGTGGGACGGTTCCGGCACGCCCGATCCCGAAATCCAACACCTTGAAACCATCCTCGCTGAGTTTCGCCATGCAGAACGTCCGCTCATTCTTCCCGCCATCGAAAATCCGGTTGCCATAATGAAGCCCCGCGGTGGGCGGCTGCAGTCGCCCTGGCTTTCGCGGTGCGCCGCCGCTGCGGTGATTCTGATTGCACTCAGCCTTGGCATTTTCTTTTCGCGTCGAGCCGGCTACAACGCGCCGGACATCGGCCCTAGCTGGAACGTCGCGAATCTCGAAGGCAACCCACAAATCGGCTCTCAATCGGTTTTGGTGAATCAATCCACAGCCAAACTTTATGTGGGCCAAACCCTTACCACCAATTCTTCTTCCCGCGCCACACTTTCCGAAGACGATCTCGGCCAAATTCAGATCGATCCGAATTCGCGCGTTCGCCTGCTCCGGACCGATCCGAATCATAAGCACCTGCAACTCGAAGTCGGCACCATTCACGCCGCCATCTGGGCGCCTCCCGGGCAGTTTGTCGTGGACACGCCGTCCGCCGTCGCCATCGATCTCGGTTGTGCGTACACTCTGCAGGTTGCGCCCGACGGCTCCGGCACCATTCGCACCACGCTCGGCTGGGTTGGCTTCCATCTCAACGGCCGCGACTCGTTCATCCCTGCGGGTGCCATGTGCTCGACGCGTCCGAAGGTCGGCCCGGGCGTTCCGTATTTTGAAGACGCTAGCGAATCGTTTCGCGAAGCTTTGCATACGTTTGATCAATCAGAATCATCGTCGGAAACCACTTCGTCAGCCCTCTCCACGATTCTTTCTCAGGCGCGACCACGCGATGGCCTCACGCTCTGGCATCTTCTCTCTCGCACCGTCGGTCCCGAACGCGCGCAGGTGTATGCCCGCTTCGCTGTTCTCGTGCCTCCGCCGCCCGGTGTGACGCGCGAAGGCATCCTGGCCCTCGATCCGCACATGCTCGACCTCTACTGGAACGCGCTCGACCTCGGCGATATTTCTCTCTGGCGGTTCTGGGAGCAATCGTCCGATCCCCACGCCACTCCGCCGCCCCAGCAAATCCTCATGAAGAAGGAAGCGCTCCTAAAGAAAACTCAATAAGCCGCGATCCGCCACGTGGCACAGCCACTCACGGCTGTGGTCCGCGGTTACTCCGCTCTTTCTTCACGCTGGAATGTGGACTTACGCATGCCGTCCTGAGCGAAGCGAACGATCTCGCGCCTCCCGTTAACACTTCCTTCCCGCCCCGCGTCTCCTTGACGACCGCGGATCTCATCCGCAAGGAGGCAACATATGACCCGTTCCGCAAATAAATGCGCCGCAACACTTCTGTTCGCACTTCTGCTGTTCGCCACTTCCGCCGTGGCCGGCCCGCCGCTGGTCTGCCACAGCTTCGACATCGGCACCGCGAAATCTCTTCCCTGGGTCAGTCACAGCTGGAATCTGACCGGCTCCGAAACCTACAACCTGCGCGATCTCGTCTCGGACACCACGTCTATCCTCGACGCCGACTCTACCGTCATCGTGCACATGGAAACTCTGCGCCGCGCCACGCTCTACGCCGAGAAAGATCCACTTGTCGCCAAACGCCTGCTCGTCGCATTGATCGCGCGCTCGAGCGCCGCCGCCAACACGCCCGCGGCCGCACTCGCTAGTTTCGACGCTGGCTATCTCGCGGAGACGTACAAGCAATATGAATGGATCAGCAAATCCGGCAGCGATCCCGCGCGCAATGTCGACGGTTACGCGCTGATCAAGAAGGCCATCCAGCTTCGCGGGAACGATCCGCAAATGGAGTTTGCCGCAGCGCTCATCACCTTAAGCGGTCCCGCCGACGAACACACCGATCACGCACAAAAAGCCAAGGCTGGCGCGAACGCTGACCCGCTGCTCGCCCGCAATCTGGCCACGCACTTCATGAGCCCGCAATCGGAAACCATGGCCGAAATGATCTCTCGCAACTCCAGCGAAAAGGTTGCGCGGCAATGAATGCCAGAACAAAAAAAGGAGCCGTCTCCCCGCGGCTCCTCTCGCACTTTGCAGCGTTCAGCCTCATCGCAACCGCGTTTCTTTTCACGTTCACTTTTTCGCTGCGCCACGCATCCGCGAAACAAATCAGTGGTGACGACCTCACCGCTCACGAATGGGGAACCTTCACTTCCATCTGCAGCCCCGATGGCCGCCCCATGGATTGGCTCACCCTCAGCGGTTCGACCAACCTGCCCTCGTTTGTCGAACATTTTCGCGATGTCAAATTCAAGGGCGGCCTGCGCGGCACGGTGCGCATGGAAACTCCTGTCCTCTACTTTTATTCGCCGCGGGAAACCACCGTCTCCGTCGATGTCTCTTTCTCTCGAGGGCTTATCACCGAGTGGTACCCGCACGCCGATTCGGTCAATCCCACTCTGACTACCCGCGATTTTTCTCTGTATAACCTAAAGGCTCCTGGCGCCATCTCCTGGAACTCCGTCCACATCGATCCCAGCGCTGCGTCCGATTTTCCCTCGGACAAATCCGACAATCCGTACTATGCCGCCCGGCAGACCTCGTCCGCTCCACTCTCTGTCGAGCAATCCGGTGAGCCACGGCGCGAGAAATTTCTTTTCTACCGCGGCGTTGCTGCGTTCGCCCCCCCGCTCTCGGCCGTGCTGTCCTCGGACGATTCGGTGCGCATACAAAATGGTTCCGCCAAACCAATTTCCGATGTCATCCTCTTTGAGCGTCGCGGGGAAAAGCTGGGTTATCGGGTGCTCGGCCCGCTAAGCGACGAAGCGTCTCTCCCGATGCCAACTCTGGGCGGCTCGCTTGATTCGCTGGCTAGTCACCTGGAAGGCGTGCTCATCTCGCAAGGGCTGTATCCCGACGAAGCGCACGCCATGCTGGAAACCTGGAGAGCTTCCTGGTTCGAAGAAGGCGCCCGTCTCATCTACATCGTTCCCCGCTCGTTCGTCGATTCCGTTCTTCCGCTTAACATCAAGCCCGCGCCCTCAAAAACCGTGCGCGTTTTCGTTGGCCGCCTGGAGCTCATCACACCCGCCACGCAACAGGCTGTCAAGTCCGCCTTCACGACAGGCGACGGCGCAACCCTCGCAAAATATTCGCGCTTTCTAGACCCTATTCTGGTGTTCATGCTGCAGCGATCCACCGACCAGGCTCGCCAGCAGCACTTGCTCAACTATTGAACTCTTTGCCGATCGATGCTCGCTGAGGTGGGGCTCTTCGCCCAAACGCTCACTCCTGCCTTCGGCTTTGCTCAATGTAGGTGGACGTGTATCCTTCCCATTCCCATGGCGTCACATCGTCTCCAAAGATTTTCTCCAGCAGCGGACGAAACGCCAGTTCGCCGTTATCGCTGTTGGTCAGCAGAATCATGCAACTCTGCCGCTTCTCAAAGCAGATCATGTAATTCTGCGCGCCATCGCCATGGCCTTCCTTGAAGAAGGCGGGCCCATATTTGGTGTGCGTAAGCAATCCCCACCCCACGCCATACGCCAAGCCCACGTCCGCCACCTCTTTTCCTTCCGGTTCATTTGCAGCCAGCGGGAATTCGTGCATCGACCGGATCTTGATCACCGGCTTCAGCATTTTCTTCTGAGTCGATTTCGTGATGATCTTCCCGGTGAACAACGCTGACGCGAATCGAGACATGTCCTCCGCGCTTGTGGTCATCGATCCCGCGGCCCGTGCCGGAAACCGCTTCGTCTGCGACCGAAATTTCTCGTTCAGGTCATAGCGGTCCGCGACATTCGCTTCAAATTCCTGCCGGTATATGATCCCCGTTCGCGTCATCCCCAGCGGCCCGAAAATTGCCTCCTGCATCAGCACATCCAACGGTTTTTTCTTTTGCTCTTCGATTACAAACTGCACCAGGTTGATGCCTTCGCCGGAATACAAAAACTGCGTCCCCGGCTTGAAATGCAAATGCATCTTTTTGTCCGGTTCGATGGCCGCAAAGTTTGCCAGTCCAGAAGTGTGCGACAGAAGCATGCGCGGCGTCACCGTCGGCCACATCGGATCCTTCATCAGTTCCGACGCCTTCTCGCGATAAGCCTCATAGTTTTCCAGTGGCAGCGGTAATTGCTGCGCGACCGGCTTGTCCAGATCGAATTCGTGGCGCTCCACCAGCTGCATCACATATGTGGCGAAGACACTCTTGGTGATCGACGCTGCCCAAGTAGTGGTATCGCGCTCCATCGGCAGCGGCGGTTCGCGCCGCCGCAGCCCGTACGCCGCGCTCCACACCAATTTCCCTTTCACGAGTACCGCGATCTGCGCACCGGTAACGTGCGCGTCCTCGAGCGTCTTCTTCGCAAACGCGTCCGCATCTACTGTCGATATTTTCGATCCATCCAACCGCACGATGGCCGGCTCGTTCTGGGATGGGGCGATACAGGTGGAAAAAGCGGCGAGATAGAGGGCACAACCAACCAGGATTGGGCATCGCATCCATTCATCTTAGCGAACACGGCAGGGTCGCCAAAATACAACAAAAGCCGGAGCGCCCGCCGATTTCAAGCCATTCGCTCCGGCTTATTTTATGATCCGATCCGCCGTTCACTTACTTGTGCTACCCCGCGCAGCACCACGCACCCGCGGCCTTCACCACTTCCTCCGTACTGCCAGCCGCGTTCGCGCTGTCGGCGTAGTAATCCTGCGCGTACCGGTCATGGTGCCTCACCCACATCATCGGATGGGCCAGGCTTTCTTCATTCCGGCCCTTCGGCGCTATGTCCAGGTACGTATAGACACCCATCATCGGCTCGCCACCGCGTCCATAGGTCGAATAGGTATGGAACACTTCCCCGTTTTCATTTTTGTAGAACACGCTGATCCCCGGCCCTTCTTCGCTGGGGAAAAATTGCCGCTTGAAGTTGTAGTACATCTCCTGCTGCGCCACTTCCTCCTTCGTGAAGGAAACATGGAAATCGCGGTTGAAGTCGTTTCCAAACGACGAGGCCCACTTGAACCGCCAGCCCAGGCGCTTCTTGAACTCTTCGATTTTTGTTATCGGCGCGCGCGAAACCGCCAGGAGGGTAACGTCCCGGTTGGCCAAGTGCTGCGCACTGCCGTCAATGTGATCGCCCAGAATCGAACAGCTTGGGCAGCCCTCGTTCCATTCCGGCCCGAACATGAAGTGGTAGACGATTAGTTGGCTGCGGCCCTCAAACAAATCCGCCAGAGTTTTCTTCCCCTTCGGCATATCGAATACGTACTCCTTCTCCACTTTGACGTGCGGCAGGTTTCGCCGCTCCGCTGCCAGCGCGTCGCTCTGCCGCGTCAACTGCTTCTCTTTTTCCAGCAACGCTTTCCGCGCCGCCAGCCACTGTTCCCGCGATACAACTTTCGGCTGTTCCATCGTGCTCTGCGTCATGACTGCTTCTCCTTTATGTCTGGATCTAGAGTGCTAACTTCCTGCGATTCGACCGATTACCGTCCGCCCGCGACCTTCACTTGCTGCCCCGCCTTCCCGTCCGAGTAGTAATCCTGCTCGTACCGGTCATGGTGCTTCACCCACGCCGACGGATTCGGCAATCCTTCTTCATCCCGGCCCTTCGGCACCAGGTCCAGATAGCGATACACACCCATGAATTGCTCGTTGCCGCGGCCGTAGGTCGAGTACGTGTGAAAAACCTCGCCCTGCTCGTTCTTATAGAAGACGCTCGCACCGGGAGCTTCATCTCGGCGCCAGGTCTGTTTCGTGAAGTTGTATTCCACCTCGCCCTTTGCCAAATCTTCCTCGGTAAAGGAGACGTGATAATCCCGGTTGAAGTCGCTGCCAAACGAGGAAACCCATTTAAATCTCCAGCCCATGCGTTTCTTGAATTCCTCGATCTTTGACAGGGGCGCGCGCGACACCGCCAGCAGCGTCACATCCCGGTTCGCCAGGTGCTGCGTACTACCGTCTATCTGATCGCTGATCATCGAACAACCGTGGCAACCCTCTTTCCACTCCGGACCGAACATGAAGTGGTAGACGATCAGCTGGCTGCGGTGGTCGAACAAATCCGCAAGTGTTTTCTTCCCCTTCGGCGTATCGAACGCATACTCCTTGTCCACTTTCACCCATGGCAGGTTTCGCCGCTCGGCTGCCAGCGCATCGCTTTGCCGCGTCAGTTGTTTTTCTTTCACTAGAAGCTCTTTGCGAGCCGCCAGCCATTCTTCTCGCGATGCAACTTTCGGATTTTTCCCCGCACTTTGCGTCATGACTGCTTCTCCTTTTCTTCTGGACTTTCAGTCTCTCTCTCGGCTGGACTCATTCCGCTCACATTCGGCGCTTTCACGTTTTTTCTATACGAGATCATTTTGGCCGCCAGCGCCGTGGCGCCTCCCGTGGAAATCACTCCGGCGACGACCATCGAAAGTGTGGCAAGGCATGCAGGGCACATGGCTCCTCCTCTCACAATCCTTAGTGCTTGTGGGGTGCTTCCGCGCGTTCCCGAATGCGCTCCATCATGTATGTCCAACCCTTGTTCACGCCCATGCGGTGCTGCTCTTCCATGAAACCGAAGGCGCTGTGACGGAACTTGATCCGCGTTCCACCCTCTTCTTCGCTGAGCCGGTACTGCACGTTGGAAACCAGCGGAGTGGACGAAAATAGCGGCCCGCACATTTCCAGCAGCGTCGGGCGCTTGATCGCCTGCACCGTCCCCCAGTAATGCCCGTTGCCATCGCCCAAATCGCGATACCACCGGCCGCCGGGCCAAGCCTCCAGTTTCATCTTCAGCGACACCCCTTCGAGCGTCTCGTTCAGCGGGCCCACCTGGTCCAGCACTGCCGCGAAGGTTGCTTCCATCCCCGCCTTCACGAAAGTCTCGAGCGTCACTGTCAACGTGAAATCTTCCATCTTCTGTGCAGTTCCGGCCATGTTTCCTCCTCAAATAAATTCCAAAATTTTATTGTTTTCCGTTCTTGGTTTCCGCCTGCTCCTTGATGCGCGCCAACTGGTGCCGCCAGATGCGCTCAAACGTCTGCGTCCATTCATGCAGCGGCCGGATGGCCTCGGCATTCGTGCGGTACAGCATCTGCCGCCCGTCGCGCCGCGCCGCCACCAGCCCCACTTCCCGCAGCACACGCAGGTGCTTCGAGACGGAGGGCTGCCCGAGCCGCAGGCTGGCTACGATGTCCCCCACCGGGCGCTCTTGCAAGGCCAAAAAGCTCAAAATATCGCGCCGGCGAGGCTCGGCGACGGCGTTAAAAGCGTCCGATGTTGTTGCTGCTCGTGCCATAGACAAACAATACATTCCTATATGGGAATATGTCAAGACTTTTTTTCTGCCGACCCCTTGGTAGGAATTTCCTGGTCGACCGCGTCATAATATCGAGAAGGATTACTTCAACGCAGAATGTTCGCTTCCACTCTCTGGCTCATCGCGGTTGCCATCACTCTTTTTGTTCCGGCATTGCTGATCTGGGGTTGGGTTCGCTGGGCCAAGAACGAAACGCCACGCTCGCGCTCCTCGACGCTATCGTTGGTCGGCTTTGCTCTGGCCACGGCGTCGGCGACGCTCGCGGTCTGCACTCATCTGTACGCGGTTTTCGTCAGCAGCTTTCCCGTTTACGATCCAACCCTATTGAAGATCTACGCGTGCGGATGCTTGCTGTCGGTGGGCGGAATCGGTTTCGCCTTCGCCGGCACCGGGCGTCCGAATCCGGTTCGTTGGTTGGCGCCCGTCTGCGCCGTGGGCACTTTGGTTTTCTGGTTGCTCGCGATGGGCAGCGAATAGCAGCCGCTTATTCGATCTCTCCCACCCAGGCGCCAAACGGTTCGACTGCAATTTCGCTAAGTTCCATTTTTTGCGGTGCGGCAAAGGATGCCAACAAGGTTTTCGCGCTCTTTGCGTTCGCGCCGGTGGCTGCCAGGTTCAGCTTCAGTTTTTGCGGTGCGCCGGTGAGGTTCAGCACCACCAAAACGTTTTGTCCCTTGTAGCTCCGCACGTAGGACAAAACATTGGCGTCCTGCTCGTTTAACGCAACGTAGTTCCCTTCCAGCAGCGCCCGGTTCGTATGCCGCAGCGAGAGCAGCGTGTGGTAGTAATTCAAAATGGAGTGAGCATCTTTCTTTTCCGTTTCCACGTTGTAGCTCGGATAGCGCTCGTCCACCGGCAACCACGGCGCCACGCCGCTGAACCCCGCGTTGGGGCTGTCGTTCCACTGCATCGGGGTGCGTTCGCCGTCGCGGCCTTTCTCTTTGGGCCAGCCCAGTTTGCCCATGGAATCTTTCACGTCCTCGGGGCGTTTAGGATCGTGATTCTCCATACCGATTTCTTCGCCGTAATACATCACCGCAGTGCCACGCAGGGTTAGGTACAGCGTAGCCATCATCTTCGCGATCTGATCGTTGTGCTGGCCATCTCCGTAGCGATTCACCAACCGGCGGATATCGTGATTGCTCAGCACGTACACCGGCCAGCCGCCGGAGCCGTCCACCCACGCGATTTGCCGGCGAAATGCCGCGGGCGAAAGCTGGTTCACGGTGGTGAACATGAAATCCATGGGCATGTTCACTTCGTTCCCGTTTTCGCCGTAATAAGCCTTCAACTGCGCGATGTCATTCGTCCAGGTTTCGCCGATCAGCACGGCGTTGTATTCGTCCGCAACTTTGCGCAAACGGCGCAGCACGCCATGCAGCTCCGGCTGGTTCTTGTCGTAAATTTCATGTTCCAGTGTATCGCCGAAGGCATTTTTTTCGCTTCCCACCACGGGGTTGTCGCGGAATTTCGCTTCAACAAACATCACATCCACCGCATCCAGCCGGAATCCCGCCACGCCGCGCCGCAGCCACCAGCGTGTCACATCGAACATGGCCTTTTCGACTTCCGGATTTCGCCAATTCAAGTTCGGTTGTGGCGGATAAAAATAGTGGTAATACCACTGGTTTGTAGGCGCCTCGAATTTCCACGCAGACCCGCCGAAATTCGATGTCCAGTTATTCGGTGGCTGCCCCGGCGCTTTTCCGTCGCGCCAGATGTACCAATCTCGTTTCGGATTTGTCCTTGAACTCTTCGATTCCTGAAACCATTTGTTCTGGTCGGACGTGTATGTCAGCACGAGATCGAGCAGTACGCGAATATTTCGCTGCTTGCTTTCCTCGAGCAGCGCGTCCATGTCCTTCAGTGTTCCGTACTCCGGATTCACACCGTAATAATCCGAAATGTCGTAACCCCAATCCACTTGTGGCGAGGGATACATCGGGGCAATCCAGATCGCATCGACTCCGAGCCAGTGCAGGTAATCGAGCTTCGAGGTGATGCCAGGGATGTCACCGATGCCATCGTTGTTGGTGTCGGCAAAGCTTCGCGGATAAATCTCATAGAACACTGCGTGCTTCCACCAAGGATGGCCCTCCGCATCCACCGCGGTCGTTTGCGCGCTAGCCCTCGCCACACCCAACGCCAGGCACAACACAACGATTCCGCTCAACGCACGCATCGCCTGCCCTCCACATATAAAATCCATCGTCCGCCAACGTAAAATCCAGGTTTTCATCGCCGACTATACCGGCTTCGCCTGCGGTCTTCTTCCTTCGCGCTAGTGCAAGAAAATCCGGCTTTCGCGCTGCCTGACGGTGCCGACGATTCTGCATTTCCTCATCGGCGTAGCTGTTCTGGCGCTTCGCGAGTTTCTGCGCAGGTACCACGCAGAGAGGCAAATCCTCAGAACACCACGCGGTCAAGCGGCCGGCGCGGACTTGCGTGCGCCGTCCACAGCGGATACCCCATGTAGAAAAGGAAACTTGGTTGCCAAGCGTCGCTGCCCAGAATTTCTGCAAACATCGTCGCGTGGCTCGGCGGTTTGCCCCCCGCCCTTTCGTGGTCAATCATTTCCACTGCTTCGTTGCACGGTCGGGCCGCCAATCCCCTGGCAGTCGCCAGTAGATGCGCGCGCTGCCAGAGGCGCCCTGTGCGCAAACAATCTTCCTGGTCGTAGCGGTCTCCCACGCCAATGATGCCGATCAGAGGTGCGCTGAGCATCAGCTTGGAGTATCCGTCTTTCGGCTGGTGTGACGCGGCCCACGCCAGCATCCACGTGGGCATGGTTTTGCCCATGGCAGCGGCCATCGGTGGCAGCCCAGACGCATCGATCGTCAGTCCGTCGCGGTATTGCTGCACGGAACTCCAGTGAATACGTATCCAATGTTCGCTGCCCGCTGCGACTGCCGGATCGCCATAGAGTTCGGCGTTCGCCGCCGAACTGATTTGCACGATCTTTTTTCGTTGCGCTTCGTCGGTGAAGCAAAACAAGTTGATGTTGGCATCCTCGCCCGGCAATGTGCCAAGGGCCTCGACAAATTCGGTGGGCAGCAGTTTGTGAATGTCATAGGTTGCACGATTCGTGTGACGTCGTGGAATCGCGTTATAAAATTCGGTGGCATCGCGATTGCCTTCCGCCAGTTCCACACGCGCCAGCAGTTTCGGCATCGGCTCGGCGGGAATTGGTTCAAGTTTTCCGGGCACCATCGCCACCGTTGCCGCATAACCGTTGGCCGCCGCGGCATGCATCAGGTTTTCCAGCGCGCAACCCATCCCAATATGTTCTTCGCGCAGATATGGATCGAGCGGACCAACATTTCTGCTGGTGTCAATGTACAGCTCAACCCGGGAATTGCTGACTTTAAAGAGCCAAGGCTGCGTATTGTGAGGGCTGGCGGCCAGGATCGCCGCTCTGACCAATCCCAACGGGCCTTCGCCCGAATGTTCCTGCCAATCTTTCCAAGGTTCATACGCGGGGCCTTGGCCGATGCTGAATACGCCCTGATCGTACGCACGCCAGACCACGCCGCCCGCGACCAGCACGGTGACCACGCCCGCGCCTGTCAGGAAAGATCTGCGCTGCATAAGCACACGATCTCTCGCCAAAGGGCCAAGAGTCAACTTACAAATGTCGGCTGGAAATCAGCCGCCGGCAATCGCGCCGATGATGAACAGAGGTTCTTCGCCCTTGGCCACCGCCTCGGGTAGTGGTGCGTCGGACTGTTCGTGCGAAAGATCTTCCTGGCAGGCAAAGAAGCGCAAAAACGGACGGCGCTGGCAGGTTACGTGGTCGCGAATCGTTCCCTGGAGCATCGGATACTGCGCTTCGAGCGCATCCAGTACAGAGCGCTGCGTGACCGCTCCCGCGATCTCGAGTTGCACTTCGTCATGCACGCGCGCCAGCGTCCGCAAGTGTGGTGGCAGCACCACGCGAATCATGACAGAGTTTGTACCTCGATCGAAAGCACCGCCGGCAGATCGCGCACAATCGGCATCCACGTATCGCCGGCGTCGGCCGATCCGTACACCTGGCCGCCGGTGGTCCCGAAATAGACACCGCATTTATCCAGCTGGTCGACGGCCATGGCATCGCGTAACACATTCACGTAACAATTTTTTTCCGGCAGCCCCTTCGCGAGTTCTTCCCACTCGTATCCGCCGGAGCGGCTGCGATACACGCGCAATTTTCCATCGAGCGGAAAATGTTCGGAGTCGCTTTTGATTGGCACCACGTAAACGGTTTCCGGCTCGTGCGCGTGTATATCGATCACAAATCCAAAATCGGTCGGCAAGTTCCCGCTGATTTTTTCCCAGGAGTCGCCGGCATTGCCGCTGCGCATCACGTCCCAATGCTTCTGCATAAAGAGCACGCCCGGCCGTGCCGGATTCATCGCGATGTGGTGCACGCAATGCCCCACTTCCGCGGTCGGATCAGGAATATATTTGGAGTACAACCCTTTGTTGATGGGCTTCCAGCTTTTCCCTCCATCATCGGTGCGAAACGCGCCCGCGGCAGAAATCGCGATGAAAATCCTCTCCGGGTCGCTGGGATCCACGATGATGCTGTGCAGGCACATGCCTCCCGCGCCGGGCTGCCAGCGTGGACCTGATCCGTGTTCGCGCAACCCTTTCAATTCCGCCCAGCTTTTTCCTCCGTCCGTCGTGCGAAACAGCGCGGCATCTTCGACACCCGCATACACGGTATCCGGATCGTGCAACGAAGGTTCCAGATGCCACACTCGCTTGAACTCCCATGGATGCGGCGTGCCGTCGTACCACTGGTGCGTTCCGGCATCGCCGTCGTACACAAATTTATTGTCCACCGGCTCCCAGGTTTTCCCTGCGTCGTTGGAGCGCTGGATCAATTGGCCAAACCATCCGCTCGTCTGCGATGTGTACAGCCGGTCCGGATCGGCGGGCGATCCCTTCATGTGATAAATTTCCCAGCCCGCGAAGTGCGGCCCGGCCACGTCCCATTTTTTCCGCGTGCCATCCGACGTCAGGATGAACGCGCCTTTGCGCGTCCCTACCAAAACTCGCACTCCAGTCATTCCTTCTCTCCTTAAGGACTACGTTTAGATTCTAACCGGTCTTCAAGATTTGACCGGAACCGAGACTTCCATGCCGCCCATTCCGGTGTGCGGATTGAACTCCGCGCCATAGCGCTCAAAGAAACAGGGCTCGCCGGTTTCGTCGTTTTTTGATCGCTGCATCTTTGTTTCAGCCATGTGTGCTCCTCCGACAGGCCCGGGCACAATCACGTCAACGCGCCCAGTGTGCCATATAGCTTGCGAAATGCAAGTGAAAAGTGCTATGCTGCAGCCGTGACCCCAGCTAAAAAACCGGCGTTCAAGCGCCGCTCCGGGTGTCCTCTGAATGCTTCGATCGAGATGCTCGGCGACCGCTGGTCGCTGCTGATCATTCGAGACATGATGCTGCGCGGCTCGTCCACATTCAAGGAATTTCTGAATTCTTACGAACGGCCTGCCACCAACATTCTTGCCGACCGTCTGCGCCGCCTGGCATTCTACGGAATCATCACTACTCGTCAGGATCCAAACGACGGCCGCAAACTCATTTACCTGCTCACGGCGAAAGGCCTGGACCTCGCGCCGGTCCTCACGGAGATGGTTTTGTGGGCCTCCGCCCACGAATGCACGGAGAATCAAGCGTTGGTGAGCGAGATGCAAAAAGACAAACAACGTTTTCTCGCCACAATCCGCCAACGCTGCGTTGCGGCGATGTCCTCTCGGGAAAAAACCGGTTCCAAGCAGGGATGAGACGGCGTCAACCGGCGCGGAAGCCGTTCGTGCCGATCCAGAGTGGCGTGATGGAATGCAGATTTTCCTTGTAGGTTCGGGAGACCGGGAACTCCATGCCTCCCTTGATGCGCACCACGCTGTCTCCGGAGCTCATGGTGAAGATTTCTTCGATGAACGCGGCGTTGATGACCACCGAGCGGTGAACACGCACAAAGCCGTAAGCCCGTAATTTTTCCGTTACCGCGGACATGGATTCGCGCAGCAGGTCCGAACCCGAGGTCCGTCGCAGCAACACGTAATTGCCTTTGGCTTCCACAGTCACGATCTCCGCAGGATCGATGAACAAAATTCTGCCCTTGGCTTTAATCGCGATGCGCGAGCGCTTCGCCAGCATTCCTTCGAGCTGCGGCAAGAAATCCAACGAAGCTGCTGAAGTTTTCTCAAACATGCCGACCACCTTCCCTTGGTAAGGCGTCGGCCAGAAGCAGAGCGGCTCCGGCAAACGCCAATGTATCCGCGAAATAGTCCAACCCGCCGCCAATGTCAGAGAACTGGGCGCCCCACATCGGCAAGTAAACAAACAATTCCAACAGCAACACCATCACGCCGACACACGTTGCCGCGAGGCGCGCCTTGCGGTTCACAAGGATGTACGGCCCAGCGACGAGGAAAACTGCTCCCGCCAGATAGGCCCACAGCAAATGGCCCGGAATCCACGTTGGCGTTGGCTTTTCCAGCGGAACGCCGGGCACGCAGTCTGGATGGAGAAGTTGTTCTACACCGAAGAAGATCGCAGCGACGGCCATGAAAATCCGGCCAGCAGTGATGAACGCGTTTTTTGTTTTGGTTTTCCACTCGTTGATTTGCATTCCCGCTAGCGCCAGCGCGCCACCGCTGAACGACAGATCGCGCAACGCTACCGCCCACAAAATCCGGTCACTGGGCTTCGCCACTACATTGGGAATGTGCATCAACACCACGAACAGAAACAGCATCAACCCCAGGAGCGAGGCCGCCAATGCTGCCTGTTTCTTCATCACCATACTCAGCGCTGCTGCAATCAGCGCTGTGCCCACAAAATAAGTCCAGAACCATGCTCCTGGAATCCACGAAGGCACCAACTGCACTATGAATTTTGCTTCGGTAAAGTGCTGCGCGCCGAATACCGCCATGGGCACCGCAAAAAACAGCCGACCCAAGGACACGATTTTGTCCGCGCCCTTTGCCAATAACACTTCGCCTTTGAGGGCGAGCGCCCCCGCGAGCGAGATGGAAGCGCCGGTAAAGTAGGGCCAAAACACTTGCGCGGGTATCGAGCCAAATATCATCGCCAAATTCTTCGCCGCCTTTCGCCCGCCGTCCTCGGGCGCATCAGTGAGCATCGCGCCATTAAGGACACTCACTGATGCCTTCGAGGGTTGGGCAAGTCTGGGGCAGGAAAGTGGTCTGCGGCAATATCCACTTGACGCCATTTCGATATGACCACTATAGTTTGCCCATGCGAAGAACCGCCGCGGCATTTTCGCCACTGATCGCAATTAGCCGCAAGTTGGCGCGGCCGCTGCATCGCCAGATCTATGACGAGTTCCGCTCCAAGATTGTGGGGCGTACGTTAAGTTCGGGCCAGCCGATTCCTTCCACACGCGCGCTGGCGGCGGAACTGGGCATTTCGCGGATCCCGGTGCTCAACGCTTACGCGCAGCTTTTGGCCGAAGGCTATTTTGAATCGCGCGTGGGCGCAGGCACTTTCGTTTCTCGCTCCATGCCCGAGCACGCAACGCCGGCGGAAAAGTCACGCGCCGTGCCGAGCGAACTCGATTCCGGGGCACGCCGTGTCGCCAAGCCAGCATTGCTGCTTCCGCCCTACAAAAGGGAGCCCTGGGTGCGGCACCACGGCGCGTTTAGCGTGAGCCAGCCAGCACTGGATTTGTTTCCGTTCAAGGCTTGGGGCAACCTGGTGGCTCGCAACAGTCGCAATCCGCTCGTGCGGGGGCTCGAGTACGGCGACCCAATGGGTCTGAAGCAACTGCGCGAAGTGATCGCCGTCTATCTGCGGACTTCGCGCGCAGTGCGTTGCGAGCCGCAACAAATCATGATCGTCAGCGGATCGCAGCAAGCGCTCGATCTCTCCGTACGCGTATTGCTGAATTCCGGCGACCCGATCTGGATGGAAGAGCCGGGCTATTGGCTGGCACGCCACGTTTTGACCGCAGCGGGCTGCCGTATCGTTCCCGTGCCGGTGGACACGGACGGACTCGACGTCGCCGCCGGCATCAAACTTTGCCGTTCTGCGCGTGCGGCGCTGGTGGCGCCCTCGCACCAGTATCCCCTCGGCGTAACCATGAGCGCGTCGAGGCGGCTGCAGTTGCTGCATTGGGCGCGGCAGGCCGGATCGTGGATCATCGAAGACGATTACGACAGCGAGTATCGCTTCGAGAGCAAGCCGATCGCCTCGCTGCAGGGATTGGACGACACTTCGCGCGTGATCTACATCGGAACGTTCAGTAAAGTGCTGTTCCCTTCCCTACGGGTCGGTTACCTGGTGATTCCCGCCGATCTCGTGGATCATTTCCTCGCGCTGCGGCATGCGATGGATGTCAGTCCTCCCCACTTGTTTCAGTCGGTGTTGGCCGATTTCATCGCCGAAGGACATTTCTCGCGACACATTCGCCGCATGCGCGCTCTTTACGGCGAACGGCGTGATGTGCTGGTGGAGTCTCTCACGCGTGATTTCGGCTCGCGCTTGCAGGTCATCGGTAACATGGCGGGAATTCATCTGACGGTGACTCTGCCCAAAGGTTTGGACGATGTAGCGATCGCAAAGCGCGCCGCCCAACAGTCCCTGTGGCTCTGGCCGCTTTCGCCCACATATCTCAGCAAGCTGTCGCATCATGGCTGCATCCTGGGATTCGGGAGCACCACCGCTGCGGAAATACCCGGCGCGGTTCGGCATTTGCACACGATTCTCGCCGACGCAGTAGCAACGTAATTCGCCCCACGAGCGGCGCGCTGAAGCTGCGCCATTTGCGGATTTTTCGCACGCTTTACCGCCTGGACGTCCAGTGTTACCTTGCTTACCACACCGACGGCAGACAGAGTCAATCGGCCCGATGACCGCGAAGAACAAGACGCTCGTTCCCTACCTGTGCCTCGCTGTATTATTTGTGATTTCGGCTGCCTACCAGGTACGCGCCACGCTTTATTCGTTCCCCTACTATTTTCATGTTTCGGCAGTTGCGTGGCCTTTCTACCCCAATTACTCACACGGGGAGCCGCACCTCTCCTTTGTGATTCCATCGGCTGCCGAAGCGGGAGTGAAAGAGAACGACATCCTGGTGGCCGTGAAAGGACAGCCGTTCACGGCACTCGCGGTTTTCGGCGAAGCCATGCGCCACGCCAAGCCTGGAGACACTCTGAACGTCTCGGTGCGTTCCCCGGAAGATTCCCGTACTCACAGCGCATCGATTCTGTTCGAGCCGCGCACGGCCGCCACCAACGGGTTAGCCAACGTTTCCGTGCTCAGCGTGAAATTGGTGATGCCGGTGTTCTGCCTGCTGCTTGGTGTTTGGGTGGTGGCTGCGCGACCGCGGGATATTTCGGCGTGGCTGCTTTTCCTGACGCTACAATTTTTTTCGACTTACTTTACTGCGGGGATAGAAAGCTGGGGCCCGGTCGTGCGAGACCTGGCGGAGATTTATCGCATCGGCCTGACCGCGACGTGGCCCATTTTCATGTTGTTGTTTGGCTTATATTTCCCGGAGCCTTTTCCCGGCAAGGAAGCGGCTTTCTGGAAATGGGCGAAGCGCATACTGATCCCCGCCCTGCTGGTTTTCTCTCTCGCCGCGGTCGTCGAATCTGTCGGCGAACTGGAAAATTTCGCTTCGGTTGCATGGCTTGCGACGGCACTGGAACGATTCTCGAAGGTTTCGTTTATGTTGAGCTTCGCGGCCACGGGCTGCTTTTTCGCCGCGATCTCGGCAAAAAGTGGCGCGGCGGTCACTCCCGATGCCAAGCGGCGCCTTAGCCTTCTGCAGTGGGGCACCACCATCAGCATGGCCCCGGCGTGCATTCTGTTCGTCACCCAGGCCATCAAGGGTGGCGAGCTGGAGAAAATCTTCCCTGAATGGTTCGTTCTTTTCGCGCTGGTGCTGATGCTGCTTTTCCCGGTTACGCTCGCTTACGTGATCGTTGTGCATCGCGCCATGGACGTACGGGTGGTGCTGCGCCAGGGATTGCAATACACGCTGGCTACCAAGGGCATTCGTGTGCTGCAAGTCATTTTGATTGCGATTTTGATCTCGATCGCCATCAACCTCATGAACAGGAAAGAGGTCAGTGACGCTCACAAGCTGATCATAATCTCGCTGCTGTTTGTGGCCATCTTTTCGCTACAAAAGATCGCCACTAAAGTTCGCGCGTGGACGGACCGGCGCTTTTTTCGAGATGCGTACAATTCTGAGCAGATCCTCTCCAGCCTTAGCGACGAGGTGCGTTCGATTGTGGAGACGCGCCCACTGCTGGAACGCGTTACGGCAAAAATCGCGGAGTCGCTGCACGTGCCGCGCGTAGCCGTGTTTCTTCCCGAAGGCGGTTTCTATCGCCCCGCGTATGCGCTTGGGTACGACGCCATTCCTCAAGCCGAGTTTTCCGATTCAGCTGCCACAATTGAGCGGCTGCGCAAAGAACCCGAACCTGCGCGCGTGTACATGGACGACGAAAAATCCTGGGTGAACACCCAAGTGTCCAAGGAAGAACGGCAAAGTTTAGCCGCGCTTGGCCCGCAATTGCTTTTGCCGCTGTCGGTCAAAGATAAACTGCTTGGCCTGGTCAGCCTTGGCGAAAAACGTTCGGAGGAGCCGTATTCCGGCAACGATTTGCGGCTGCTCAAATCCGTCGCTTCGCAGACTGCTTTGGCGCTGTCCAACGCACAGCTTTCGGCCGTCATCGCGGAAGAAGTGGCGCGGCGCGAAAAACTGAATCGCGAAATCGAAATCGCGCGCGAAGTGCAGGAACGGCTGTTTCCACAACGATTACCGGAAATTGCCGGGCTGCGCTACTTCGGGCATTGCCGCACGGCGCTCGGTGTCGGCGGCGATTACTACGATTTTCTGGCGTTGCCTGACCTAAAGCTTGGCGTGGCTCTAGGCGACGTCTCCGGCAAAGGGATCGCCGCCGCGCTCACGATGGCCAGCTTGCAGGCTTCCCTGCGCGCGGACGCCATGCGCGCCGGAGACGATCTCGCCGGGCTGATCGCGCGCGTAAACAATATGGTTTACGACGCTTCGGCGGAAGACCGCTACGCCACTTTGTTTTACGCGCAATTTGAACCGGCTTCGCGGCGGCTTACGTACGTGAACGCAGGGCACTGCCCGCCGATGCTGTTGCGCAGCACGGCCGGCGGGCACACCATCGAGCGACTCGACAAGGCAGGGGGAACTGTCGTGGGGCTGGTTCCCGACGTTACCTACGAGCAAGCGCAGGTGCAATTGGCCGCAGGGGACTTGCTGGTCATTTATACGGACGGCTTCAGCGAAGCAATGAGCCCGCAACTTGAAGAATGGGGCGAGAGACGACTGCTCGAAGCGGTTACATCGTGCGATGGCCTGAGCGCAAAAGATGCCATCGGCAAGATTATGCAAGCAGCTGACGCCTTCGCCGCCGGTGCGCCGCAGAGTGACGATATGACGTTGGTGATTTTGCGCGTCGTATAGCTCCGACACCTTCCCTAGATGCTCTGATATGTACGATTCGCTGCTTCATGGCATCCCAGAATCGATGACCAGGGGGTAACCATGAGACTGAAGCCCTGGGCCTTGGTAGCGCTGCTCGCTCTTTCGACGGTGCCCTCGCGGGCGCATTCTGCGGCGCAAGCCAACAGTGCGACTCCGGGCAATCGGGAGACGCCGCAGGCTTTGATCGCAAAGCTCAACCCGCAGCAGAAGCAGCAGTTTGACGAGGCGGGAAAGGCTTTCAACGGAAAACAATATGCGGACGCGTTAGCTATCTATCAGCGATTGCTCGGAGAATTACCGGGTGACGCGGTACTCTCAAAATTCGCCAGCGAGGCAGCGCTCAATTCTGGCGACGTAGCTTTTGCGCTCAGCACAATGAAGCCGATCGCCCAGGCCGATCCTGACGACTGGCAAGCTGCAGCGCTCCTTACGCGTGCTTGCGCGGAGTCTGGCGACGCGTCTTGCCGGGACGCTGGGATCGCTCACATGTTGGAACTGCATGGCCGCGGCATCACTCCCCGCAATATGCAGCAATACATTCTGGAACGGGTGAAGGTGGGTGACAACTTCCTGTTCATCCGGACCTCTCTCGAACCGTGGGGGCCTTACAAAGTGTATGCGTTGGGGCAAGTTATGGACGCGGAGGGCAAGATATTTCTGCGCACCACGTTGGAAAGCAATGATGCCGATCAACCTTTGTTCGCGAAGGAGCATCCCGAAGAGGCTGCAAAAGGGATGCGCAGCTTTTCCTTGGACAGCTACCAGGAGACTGGACTCAACGGCAGCGGGCAGCGAACCCAGACCCATGCAACGTACAAATTCTTTGTCGGCCAGCCGTCTTACGAAGTTGTGCGTGAGGAGTTTGTGAAAATTGCAACTGGAAAAGCGCCGGTGCTCAGCAGCATTCCAAATTTGGTTGTTCCGTAGCTTTTGGTCTCTTACGGGTGCGCGACTTACAAGTGGAACTTAAGCCGCCCGACGTAACTCCCAGTAATTTTCAAACTCGCCATTGAGATGGCAGCAGCGTAGAGCCAGGATCGCGTTCGCTCCTCGAACGGTCCAGAACATTCCTGACCTCTTGAGACGGAAAGCGACCACCGTCTTGCATCCGGCTTCAATGACGCCCGAACCAACAAATAGGTGTTGGCGGCGAAACTTAGGGTATCGCATGCGCTCTGCATTCCGTTCAAAATAATCTGCCTCGGTGCGAATCTTCTCCATTACTTCGGGGTTATCGGAGTCGATCGAACGGAGTGCACCAACCAGCTTTTCGATTTTCCCCCGATCCAGCAGGCGCTTTTGGTGGATCTTCATCCAGGCTTTTTGTTTCCCTTCGTTATTCGGGTACAGCTTGCGCGCGACCTCCCAAAGATGCTGGCGGGCGTGGTAGAGATCGACAATCTGCATGGCGTCGGAAAAATGCAGGGCAACAAGATTCCAAATCCATTCGGCGCCGTCGCCGATAACGACCTTCTTGAGTGCGCGACTCCAGCCGCGTCCCCAGGCTTCCCCATAGATTCGACGGCCAAACTCTTCCGCACTCTCGATGGCTCCGGCGTACGTGGTGGAATCGGGATCGCGGATTGGATAGCCTTCCTTATCCCACGTCGTCTGGGTGAACACGCATCCCAGTTTGACTTCCCGAGTATGGGCTGGCTGACCTTCCGTCTTGCCCTGCCGACCGACCGTCTCTTTCTTCACCACCGGAACTCCCGTCCCATCCATCTGCACGTACAGCACGGGAATCGGCTCGCCGGCAACCACGGGTAGTTCCAACTGCAGGGCTTTGTGAATCTCGGTTTGTTCGCGCTGAGCGATGTCGCCTCCGATGGCCTCTGCGGTACGCTCTACTGATTTAGTGGTCACTTCCAGGCCGGCCAGAACCTTCATCTGTTCGCGGCCGTGATCGAACGGTGCCTCCTGGCCCACTATCGCCTGCATGCGGCGTACGCCGGGAGAGAATTCCGTATTCTCGACATCCAATTCGACATCCACCGGAAATTGGCCGACGCCGCAGTGTGCGCATAAATAATAGGGACGTAAAACTTCCACCGGACCCACGACGGTCAGCACGGGCTTGCTGCGTTGCTCGCGGTAGTGGGCTTGTTGGCCGCAAGGGCAAGCCAGCCTGCGCCCTTCCTCGCCCGGAGCTGGGAATTGGAGCAGTTGGCTCAACGCAGTGGCGCCCGCCCGGTGTAAAGCCGAGCGCATGGCCATCTCGGTCGCTTCCAGATCGAGGCGCCCCGTGTTGCGCCGCTCCTGGAACACCACCCGCAAGAACTGTTCTATTTCGCGCGTGATTTCTTGCCGGATCGCTTCGACCGTTTTTTTTTCCGCTCCGTTTCTGCCTTCTCATCGAGAGGCCGCAAACGGCAGATCTCCGCGTTGGTTCCGAGAAACTCACGAGTGAGCTGCTGGAATTTCCGGAATTCCTCCACTTCTCGCTCGGCTTTCTGGATCGCCGCAGGGGTGGGCAACGCTTCCGAGATGGTCTTGCCATCGACCTTATAGGTGAGCCGGAAATTGGGCCCGTGACCCGGCTGACCGGGTTGATGGCAGTGACACTCTGGCTTACCGCATCGACCCGAGGTACCCGTAATACTGCCGGGGCGAAGGTCCCCGAGCTCTGCGATGCGCTGAGCAAGAAATTCACGTCGCTGTTCTAGATCAGAAAGGGAATCGGGCATGTGGTGGCCCTCCTATCCCGAGCGTATAATATACGCAAGGAAATGGCCACCCGAAAACGACATTAGCCCTTTCTCCCTTTAAAGTCGCCCGCCCGTCTCTTACCCCCAACTTGACCCAATCTGGCGGCAACCCTAAAATAGAAGATTCACCGTGAATCAATTTTTCGATCTGTTGCATTCATCTACCGGCCCAGCGGCCACCCGCTGGGCTGCGTTGTTTGTAGGTCAGGAGGGACGGTCTAAAGACCGGCCACTACCAGAGCGCTCCCGCGCTATATCCTTCGCCGCGAGGTTTCTATGATTGATGGTCCGATTCCCGAAGGGCTGACGTTTGACGATGTATTGCTGCAGCCGGGCAAATCTTCCGTGCTTCCCACGGAGGTGGACACAACGACGTGCTTCACCCGGAAACTGCCCATCAACATACCGCTGGCATCGGCGGCGATGGACACAGTGACGGAATCGCGGCTGGCCATCGGCATCGCGCGGCAGGGCGGGATCGGGATCATTCACCGCAATATGTCTTTGGACCGTCAGGCTGAGGAAGTGGACCGCGTAAAACGATCGGAGTCCGGAATGATTGTGGACCCCGTTACGATTTCGCCGGACATCACAATTCGGCAGGCGCTGGAGATCATGACGAAGTACCGCATTTCGGGTCTACCGGTTACGCGTGGGACGCGGCTTACTGGCATTCTGACGAACCGCGACTTGCGATTCGAGAAAAGCCACTCCCAGCTGGTTGGCCAGGTGATGACGAAAGATAATCTGGTCACCGTGCCCGTCGGGACGACGCTGGAGCAAGCCGAAAAAATTCTTCAGAAGCATCGCATCGAGAAATTGCTGGTGGTTGATCAGGACTTTAACCTAAAGGGCCTGATCACGGTCAAGGATATTCAGAAAAAATTGGAATATCCGCATTCGGCGAAGGATGATCACGGACGGCTGCGTGTGGGTGCCGCTGTCGGAGCCACGGGCGACTTTCTGGAGCGCGCCGTGGATATGGCCAAGGTTGGCGTGGACGTTCTGGCCATCGACACAGCGCACGGGCACACCGAGCGCGTGATGGAAGCGATCAAAGCGATTCGCCACCGGCTGCCGGAAATGCAGATTATTGCGGGCAACGTGGCTACGTATGATGGCGCGAAGGAACTGATTTCACTTGGGATTGATGGGTTGAAAGTTGGCATTGGCCCCGGTTCGATTTGCACGACGCGCGTGGTGACTGGCGCGGGCGTGCCGCAGTTGACCGCGGTGATGGAAGCAGCGCGCGCGGCCCAGGGGACAAACGTTCCGATTATTGCCGACGGCGGGATCAAATATTCGGGAGACATTACCAAGGCCATCGCGGCGGGCGCGAGTGCGGTGATGATCGGGAGCTTGTTCGCGGGAACGGAAGAAGCGCCTGGAGAGACGATCCTGTATCAAGGGCGCACGTTCAAGTCTTATCGCGGCATGGGTTCGACCGGGGCGATGGAAGCGGGATCTGCCGACAGGTATTCGCAAGAAGGCGCCGAGCGCGGAAAATCCGTGCCGGAAGGCGTGGAGGGCCGTGTGGCGTACAAGGGTCCGCTTTCGGGGTTGACCGATCAACTTGTCGGCGGGTTGAAGAGCGGCATGGGTTATGTGGGAGCAAGCACGCTGAAGGAACTGACGGAAAAGAGCCGGTTCATTCGCATCACCGCGGCGGGCTTGCGCGAATCGCATGTGCATGATGTGGTCATCACCAAGGAAGCACCGAATTACCGGATGGAGTAGCTTTCGGCTTCATTTTCAAGCAACCAACGTTTACCAATCGTTCCCGATCGACCTGCACTTCTTTTGTTCTTCGTTTACAATAGTAAGGGAAGCTAAATTGTAAATGTCCCCTACAGAACCCCGGCGCGATCCCAACCTCGCCCATCAAATTGACGACACCCGGCCTTCGGCGTCCCGACGCTTCGCGATTCCTCCATGGCTGCGCGCGTGGTGGCCTGCCTTGCTCTGGGCTGCGATCATTTCTGTGCTGTCCACGGATTCTTTCTCCTCCGAGCACACCAGCCTGATCATCGAGCCAGTTCTGCGTTGGCTGTATCCGGCGATTTCGGCGGACAAGCTTGATCTGGTTCACCATTTAATCCGCAAATCCGCGCACTTTACCGAATACTTCATCTTTTTCCTGCTGCTGTATCACGGATTCCGCGTCTCTCGCCGAAGTGCGCGCGCATGGAACTGGTCCTGGGCGGTCATCGCCTGGTTGATCGCCGCCGTGTATTCGTGCCTCGACGAGATTCATCAGATTTTCGTGCCTTCGCGCGGGCCTTCGGCGTGGGATTCTTTACTGGATTCGACGGGAGCGTTGTTTGCGTTGTTCGTGCTGTTTTTGTTGTATCGACGGTTGTTTGGTCCCCGGACAGAGTGAAGTTTTAACCCTTCCTTCGCAAGCAAACCATTCCCGATCCCTTTATAATGCTGCTCGATGGGCAACACTTTTCGCGAAATTGTGGAAGGCGATGCGGTGCGACTGGACCGGCAGAATCCGTATTTGCGCCTGCAGTCCGTCACCGTTTTTGTGCGCGATCTGGACCGCAGCCTGAATTTCTTCGTTAACCAGTTGGGCTTTCACCTGATGTTTGATGGACGGGTGCAGGCGGGGCGGCCATTCGTTGCGGTGCATCCGCCGGATGGTACGGCGAACCTGACGCTGATGATGCCCGAACCTAATACCGAACAATACAAACTGATTGGCAGGCCTACGCAAATCGCTTTTATCACCGAGGACGTGCTGGCGAAGTTTCGTGACTGGAGCGCAAAAGGAGTTGTTTTTCAAAACACCCCGCGGCTTCGCCGGATGAAACATGGCACGGTGGCTGCCGCACAAGCGCCAGAAACACGATTGACCGCGCCCGCGGAACCTGCGCCTATTTGGGGCGGGGTGTTTGCACGGTTTAAAGATCCCGACGGAAACATTTTCTCGCTGGTCAGCTTCGATGAAGTGACGCAATACATCGAATCGCAGCGGCGCGCGACCACGGAGAAGCTCGAGGCAGAACGCCGCGCGGCGCAAGAACTGGAAATCGCTAAGCAGGTGCAGGCGCGCCTGTTTCCTCAGACGCTTCCCGCGCTGAAATCACTGGAATTTGCCGGAGTGTGTTTGCCGGCGCGCCACGTGGGCGGGGATTATTATGATTTTTTGCAACTGGGGCAGGACCGGGTCGGGCTGATTGTGGGCGACATTTCGGGCAAAGGTATCGCGGCCGCTCTGCTGATGGCCAATCTACAGGCGAATCTGCGAAGCCAGTGCGCGATTGCGGTCGATCAGCCGCAGCGGCTGTTGTGTTCCGTGAACCAATTGTTCTGCGACAACACCGCCGATGCGGCTTTCGCCACTTTATTTTTCGCGGAATACGATGACGCGACGCGGCGGCTCCGTTACGCCAACTGCGGGCACCTGCCGCCGCTATTGTTGCGGGCGGATGGTTCGCTCGAACGGCTGCGCGCCACGGCGACGATTCTGGGCGCGTTCAAGGAATGGGATTGCGAGCTGGGCGAGTGCCAGATTTCAGTGGGGGATACGCTGGCGCTCTATACCGACGGCATCACGGAATCGTTCAGCCCCGACGGTGAGGAATTCGGAGAAGGGCGGCTGGTGAATTGCTTGGAGAGGCATTGCGCGCTTTCGTCGCAAAACTTGCTGTCGGCGGTCGTCGACGAAGTGCAACGGTTCAGCCCACACGAGCAGCACGATGACATCACGCTGATCATCGCGAAGTGCTTGCCTGCGTGACCGGCGCGGAAAAATCCTCGCGGTACTTTTCCATTGACGGGGGGCCGACCTGGCAGTACCTTTTGTTCCTATTGAACCGATTTAATTCTGATTGAATCGCCGGTGCCCCGCGGCGTCGGCGCAAGGACCAGCCATGAACCGATTTGCATCCGTTCGCCTATATTCTTCGCTTGTTGTGCTGCTTGCGGCGGTTGCGCCTGTTGCGTTCGCGCAGTCTATCCATGTGGACGCAACACCGGCGCACTCGACCAACACGATTCGTCCTACGGAAGCGTTGGGGGCGGGCATCGATCGTTTGCCTTATGGCGCGGCGGACAAACTTTATGTGCCGGACACGATCAAACAAGTGCTGTCAGCGGGTTGGCAGACGATCACTTACCGGCAAAATACGGAACTGCACATGGAGGCTTGGCACTGGAATCCGAATGGAACGTGGAGCGATCCGGCGGGAAAAGGTTATTTCGTGGGCAACGCGATTCCCGGCGCGGAACCGATTCGCCATTCGTATGGGTACCCGCTGCCCCATCGCGGCGTGACACGCGACGACGGCACTGACACTGAGGGCTATTCGCGGCTGACTGACGGCGATCCTGCTACCTATTGGAAGAGCAATCCGTATCTCGCGGAACCATACACGGGCGAATCCGATACTCTGCATCCGCAATGGGTGATTCTCGATCTTGCCAAGCCGCGCGAAATTTCTGCGATTCGCATCGATTGGGCTGCGCCGTACGCGACGCACTTCGTGGTGCAGTATTTCACGGGGGAAGACGGCATTCGCAAGCCCACTTCCGGGGTGTGGGAGGCTTTTCCCGGCGGTGCGATCACGGACGGCAAAGGTGGCAACGGCGTGTTGCAACTGGCGACCGCGCCGATCACCGCGCAATACATTCGCATTTTGATGACCGCCTCGTCGAATACGTGCGACACGCACGGCTCGGCGGACAAGCGCAACTGCCTGGGCTATGCGATCCACGAAATTTATCTGGGAACGACTTCGTCCGACGGCAAGTTTCACGATCTGGTGCGCCACACGCCCGATCAGGACCAGACGATGACGTATTGCTCGTCGGTCGATCCATGGCACGAGCCCAGCGATCTGGACGAACACGCGGGCGAGCAGGTGGGGTTTGATCTTTTCTTCATGCCGGACGGCTATACGCGCGGGCTGCCAACCATGATTCCCATTGCGATGATTTACAGCACGCCGGAAGACGCGGCCAACGAGCTTACATACCTTGAAAAGCGCGGGTACCCGATTTCACACGTGGAGATGGGCGAAGAACCCGACGGGCACTTCATGAATCCCGAGGATTATGCCTCGTTTTATATCCAATTTGCCGCAGCGATCCATCGCGTCGATCCGAAGCTCAAACTTGGCGGACCGATTTACACCGGCGTGAACAAAGACATCGAAACGTGGCCGGACGCGAGCGGGCAAACTTCGTGGACACGCCGCTTCGTGAATTATTTGAAATCTCACGGGAAGATCGATGAACTAGCGTTCTTCTCTTTCGAACATTATCCAAATGAGCCCGGGAAGATTCAGTGGAGCAATTTGTATGACGAGCCCAAGCTGGTGACCGGCATTATGAAAATCTGGCGCGAAGACGGCGTGCCGGACAATGTGCCGCTGCTGATTACGGAATCGAATCTTTCGTGGGTGGATTCGGAAGCGTTCCCTGACATTTTCGGCGGGTTGTGGCTGGCGGATTATATTTGTTCGTTCCTGAATGGCGGCGGGCAGGCGGTTTATTTCTTTCATTACATGCCGGAACCGATCGGCCGCGGGATTAATAATTCGCACGGGACATTTGCGATGTTTTCCGCGGATCGCGACTACAAAATATTGCAGCCGCTCTCGCAGTATTTTTCGAGCCAGCTGATTAATCTGGAGTGGGTGCAACCGGGAAATGGCGAACACCATTTGTTCGACGCAGTCAGTGATATTTCCGATGGCGCGGGCCATAAGCTCGTGACGGCGTATGCGGTGCATCGTCCGGATGGGGAATGGTCGTTGTTGATTATCAATAAGGATCAGGAAAATGCGCACAGCGTGAAGATTTCTTTTGACGATGTGGTGCAAGCGGGCGCTGGATACTTTTCCGGGCCAGTGACGGTGAAAACGTTTGGGAAGGCGCAGTACCAGTGGCACCCAGGGACGCTCACCGCCGATCCGGATGGGCCGATCGCGACGGCTACAATTACCGGAGATGCGAATAGTGCGGTGGAATTGCCTGCGTCGTCAATTGTTGTGCTGCGGGGAAATGTGAGCTGGCCTGCGGCGACGGGGAATAAAACGCGGCGGTGATGTAGCGTTCTATGGGAGGAAAGATTCGAGCTTTTGGGATCTTGCCGGCATGGGGCGCGGCAGTGCAGCGTCCCTACGAAGAGCCGGCGCGACTTCGCGAAGGTGATGGAGTTCGCGCTCGTGATGGAGGCAGTACAGGGACTTGTAGCGAGGGAGCGAGCGGCACTGGCGGCCATCGGAATAGACAAAAGCATACGTAAACGTGCGCACTGCGGAATATTGTTTCTTCGTGAAGATCTCCTGAAAATTTGGATTGTAAATAGAACCGCCGCGGGATGCGCGCGCGTACCACTCTACATGGCCGAGGGTGGATATTCGTTATAGGTAAAATGTCGGTGCCTCGCCGATTATTTTGGGATCGCGAAGGCTACTGTGGGGCGTATTTCTTGGCTTGCTGAGTTCGGGAGTTGAAGACCTCAAACTTGCCGTCGGGCCAGGCGGTGAGTTCCAAATCGAAACCGGCATCGGGCCCCTGGGGATTGGCGATGAATTCCGTGGGGACATTGTGGGTGGCGCCGCCCTCGTCGGAGTAATGGAGCTGCCAAAGATCGTCGAGGCGGGGAGACTTCTCAATGATGTTCCAAACTGAGGGGGAGCCGCCCTTTTTGGCGCCGTTATCCATGATTGCTATGCGGGGAGCGATGGCGTTGACGAAGGCCGGACCGTCGCTTTGTTCCCAGCCATGGTGAGAGACGACGAAGATATCGATGGGACCGACCTTGTTGCGCGGGCAGACCAATTCCATTTCTTTATCGTGAGTGAGATCGCCTAAATCCAGGATGCGGAGCTTTCCGAACGCGATGAAAGTACCGAGCGAACGGGCGTTTTCGGTCTGGTCGGCGGGATAGTGCTCAGCATCCTTGCAGGCGGGATTGTCCTGGCCGGCGCCCGGTAGCGGATCAGTGATCACGGCTCCATCGGCACTGAGCACGGTGGCATGGATGCCGCGGATGGGCAGGCTGTCACCGGGTTTGAGGGTGAGGCGCTTTACCTTTTTGGCGGTCACCAATTCCTGATAGGCAGTCCAACCCTGAACGGTGGGCTGGTCGGTGCTTTCGCGATTGTCGCCGTGGTCGAGAACCGTGCCTACGGGGATGCGCGCGACCAACTGGGGCAGGCCGCCGACGTGGTCTTCATGAAAGTGGGTGATCAAGACATAGTCAATGCTGGCGATTCCGGCTCTTCTGGCAGCGGCCACGATACGATCGGCGTCGCGGCCGTTATTGCCGGGCCACCCGGTGTCGATGAGGAGGGATTCGCCGGCGGGAGTGACGAACAAAGTGGCCTGGCCGCCTTCGACGTCGACAAAAAAGATGCGGAGAGGTTTCGCAGCATCGGGAGCAGCCCACGTTGACGTACAAGAACAAGAAAGAAGAACGATCGCGAGAACGGCGCAGGAAATTTTTGACAACCGATGAATTATTCTGGCGCTGCGAATGAAGAATCCAGTGCGGGACATGATTGGCCCTTTCGGTGGAGGAAAACCATAAAATCATCGTTCGCACGCTCGCATTTCGTCAAGCGAATCCTTTGCGCGGCGATTGCGTTCACGGCTTGATTTTGCGTTATTATCCGGCGGGTGGGAACATTGTGCGAAGATGGCGGAAGTTCAAGGACAGACTCATGAGGAAGCTGCGCAGCCAGGAATGGTACGGACGCAAGGATCGCGACGGATTTCTGTATCGAAGCTGGATGAAAAATCAGGGCTGGCCGCCGGATTTGTTCGATGGGCGCCCCATCATCGGGATTTGCAACACGTTCTCGGAGCTGACGCCGTGCAACGCGCATTTCCGAGAACTGGCCGAGTTCGTGAAGCGCGGCGTGTGGGAGGCGGGAGGCTTTCCACTGGAATTTCCGGTGATGTCGCTCGGGGAGACGCAACTGCGGCCGACGGCGATGCTGTTCCGCAACCTGGCGAGCATGGACGTGGAAGAATCCATTCGCGGGAATCCCATTGATGGCGTGGTGCTAATGATGGGCTGCGACAAAACCACTCCTTCCCTGCTGATGGGCGCGGGTTCCTGCGATATGCCGACCATTGGCCTTTCCGGCGGTCCGATGCTGTCAGGAAAGTTCCACGGCAAGGATCTGGGATCCGGCACGGGGTTGTGGCAAATGACGGACGCACTGCGCGCGGGCAAGATGACGCAGCAGGATTATTTTGACGCGGAAAGCTGCATGCATCGCTCGAAGGGGCATTGCATGACGATGGGCACGGCGTCCACGATGGCCAGCATGGTGGAAGCGCTGGGAATGAGTTTGCCGGGAAACGCGGCGATTCCGGCGGTGGATGCGAGGCGGAACACGCTGGCGCAATTGACCGGGAGGCGGATTGTACAGATGGTGCACGAAGACTTTCGGATGTCTCGGATTCTGACGCGCGAAGCGTTCGAAAATGCGATTTTTGCGAATGCGGCCATTGGCGGGTCGACGAACGCGGTGATTCATCTGATCGCGATTGCCGGGCGCGTCGGCGTGCCTTTGCAGCTAAGCGATTTCGACCGCCTGGGATCCACGCTTCCCTGCCTGGTGGATATTCAACCTTCGGGAAAACACTTGATGGAAGATTTTTTCTATGCGGGCGGTTTGCCTGTGGTGCTTCGGGAATTGGGAGAAGCGGGGGTGTTGCATCGCGAAGCGCTGACCGCGAACGGGGAGACGATGTGGAAGAATGTGACGGAGGCTCCCTGCTGGAACCGGGAAGTGATTCGAGAATTTGCGAACCCGCTTAAGCCGAGTGCGGGAATTGCGGTGCTTCGCGGGAATCTTGCGCCGGACGGGGCGGTGATCAAACCGTCGGCCGCGAGCCCGCAACTGTTACAGCATCGCGGGCGGGCGGTGGTGTTTGAGACGATCGAGGATTATCACGCGCGCGTGGATGACGAGAATCTGGACATCAACGAGAGTTGCGTGATGGTGCTGAAGAATTGTGGGCCGCGCGGATATCCGGGGATGGCGGAAGTGGGCAACATGCCGTTGCCTGCAAAATTGTTGCGCAAAGGCGTGAGCGACATGGTGCGCATCTCGGATGCGCGCATGAGCGGGACAGCGTATGGGACTGTCGTGCTGCATGTCGCGCCGGAAGCTGCGGCGGGCGGTCCGCTGGCGCTGGTCGAATCGGGAGACAGCATTGCGCTGGATGTTGCGCGACGGTCGCTGCAGCTGGAGGTGGATGAGGCGACGCTGGCGGGGCGGAGGGCGCAGTGGAAGGCGCCCGCTTTACCGGAGCGCGGGTGGGTGCGGCTGTATACCGAGCATGTGTTGCAGGCAGATAAGGGAGCGGATCTGGATTTTCTGGTGGGGAGGAGCGGGGCGGCGGTGGCGCGGGATTCGCATTGATGGGAGCCAACGACCCCAGGATGCCGGCCTAAAGGCGCGGCGTTACGAATAGTGGTAAATTATAGTTGATCCGGCGGCGGAGAATCTTCGAGGTATTTCCCAACATGAATGGCACGAATGTGAACGATCGCAGCGGCATGGCTGTGCTCGGCGGGTTAGTTGCGCTTGGACTGATGGTGGGCGGCTGGCTGCTGGGTGTGCAGATCAAGAATACGCGGCTTGCGGATCGCTATGTGACCGTGAAGGGCCTGGTGGAACGCAACGTGAAATCCGATCTGGCGATCTGGCCGCTGAGTTACAAGGAAACGGGCGACGACCTGACGGCGATGTATGCAAAAACAGAGACGGACAAAAAAGTGATACTGGATTTTCTGCAGCAGCAGACGATCCAGCCTAGCGAGATTGAACTCGGCGTGACTCGCGTGGTGGACACGCAAGCGAATGAGTTTGGCGGAGAAAATCGCGCGCCTCACCGGTACATTGTGGAACAGCAGTTAACGGTGCGGACAACGCGTGTGGATGTGGTGGCGGCCGCGGCGCAGAAAACCATGCAACTGCTGCAGAAAGGCGTTGTGCTTAGCGGAAATCCGGGGCAAAGCCTGGCGTACAAATTTACAGGGCTGAATTCCATCAAGCCGGACATGATTACCGAGGCTACGCGTAACGCACGCGCCGCGGCGGATCGGTTTGCTTCGGATTCGGGCAGTAAAGTGGGCGCGATCCGGCAGGCGAATCAAGGCGTGTTTTCGATCCTGGCGGCGGATCAAAGAAGCGCGACGGGAGAAGGCGGGGATATGAGTTTTGGAGCGGACGCGAGTTTGATGAAGACGGTGCGCGTCGTCACCACCGTGGAATATTATTTGAATCAATAATGAGGCGGCGAACGGCCGACAGGAAAATTGAAAATGGAAAATAGGCGGAGCTCGCGCTTACCTCTGAAACCTGTTTCATAAATGGATCTCCTACTAGCCGCTCGTGACGTCCGAATTATCGCGCTGTCCAGCCTCCATCGATCAACAGTGTTTCGCCGGTTATCAAGGACGCGGCGGGCGACGCTAGAAACACTACTGCGCCTGCTACTTCCATGGGTTCGCCGATGCGATGGAGGGCGGCGATGCGTTCAACTGTGTCGGCGTGGGCGGCAGCATCGGCCAAATATGCTTCCGTGCCCGGCGTGTGGATGAAAGTGGGTGCGACGGCGTTTACGGTGATGTTGTGCTTTCCCCATTCGACCGCAAGGCATTTGGTGAGGTGGGCGATGGCGGCTTTCGTCATGCAATAGACGGATTCGGTGGGGAGCGCGGCGAAGCCCGCCTGGGAGCTCATGTTGATTATGGCGCCCTTTTTCTGGCGTATCATCACGCGGGCCGCGGCCTGGCTGGCGAAGAAAGTTCCTTTCAGATTTACGGCGAGGGTGTCGTCGAAATCTTTTTCGCGGACGTTTTCGGCGAGATTTTCCGGGGCGATTCCGGCGTTGTTCACGAGGATGTCCAGGCGGCCGAATTGTTCCACGGTGTGATCGACAGCTTCGAAAATTTGGTCCATGTAGCTGACGTCCATCTGCAGCGGCAGGACTTTTCTGCCGAGCTTGCGGATTTCGGAGGCTATGCCGGCGTCGGCGTCCACGTCTCGCAGGCCGAGGGCTATGTCCGCACCTGCGTCGGCGAGAGCCAGTGCGATTGCGCGACCGAGGCCGCGAGCTGCGCCGGTTACCAGGGCTACTTGGCCGTGCACGGTGAAGCGAGGATATTCCATTGCTGGTTCTCCGTTGGTTGTTTGAAGACGAGCTATTGTAGCGTAGGAGATTCGGCGCGCATGCGTATTAGCGGCGCCGGATCGGCTTTTGTTGCCTGGTCGCAAGAGAGTTCGGTTTCGTTTCCCGGATGCTATCGCTTTTCGGCCCGCCTCGGCCCTGCGCTTTGCTCAAAGGTGAAAAGGCGGGCCCTCCCACGACATGACAACCCAAGCGAGAGAACTCAAGACCATCCCTCGCAAATGGCGCTCAGAGTGGGGCACCCAGAACGAACTGCGATAGGCGCCTGAGAGTGACGAGACAATCTACGACGACGGCTTTTTGGTTATTTTTCAGGTTGTTCCAGGAATGTTTTCACGGCTTCGATTGCAAATGGGCCTTTGCATTCGAGGACGACATGGCCGCAGCCGGGGATTACGGCCAGCTGGCCGGCGGGGAGGCGGAAGAGTTCGCCGAACTTTTCGGTTTGGTTGTAGGGGTCGTGATCGCCCGCGATGATCAGCGTAGGCCCTTTGATGGAGCGGATCTGGTCGTCGGTTACGTAGACTGGGCCGGGGTCGGTTGCGAGGGGACCCCGATATGCCGGCCTAACCGCAATTTCTCATATTAAATAGAAAAAGGCTGTGGCTTCATGGCATAACTCTTTTGTCAGGAAGAAATTCTGCCAAGAAGGAGCAACAGCCTTATGACTGCAGAGTGTAACCAGTTTATCTTCGGATTTCATCCCCAAAAGCGACGCGAGATTCGGGCGCAGTTCGACGGTGGAGCGATCACCAGCGATGGCGGTGGTTTGCTCCTGCGAGAGGTCGAGAAGCGGGTCGGGATCCTCCACCGGTTTGCTGCCTGCTTCACCGATTATCGGAATCCCGATCTGATCGAACACCAAGTGGCGGAGATGGTGGCTCAGCGAGTCTATGGTCTGGCCTTGGGATACGAAGATCTGAACGATCACGAGGAGTTGCGGAACGATCCCTTGCTAGCGGTACTGGTGGAGAAGGCAGATCCCAGCAGGCAAGTCTTAGCCGGAAAGAGCACCCTGAATCGGCTGGAACTGACCAAAGAGACGGCCAGTCGGAAGGAGCGCTACAAAAAGATCGTGCTGGATCATGGAGCCGTGGACCGCCTACTGGTAGAGGCCTTTCTGCAAGCTCATGGAGAGGAGCCGAAAGAAATCATCTTGGACCTGGACGCGACTGACGATCCGCTGCACGGGAAGCAGGAAGGGCGTTTCTTCCATGGCTACTACGGACACTATTGCTACCTACCGTTGTACATCTTCTGCGGGGAGTTCCTCCTGTGCGCGCGGTTGCGCTCCTCAAACATCGATGCGTCGGCAGGAAGTGTAGAGGAGTTGCAGCGCATCGTGGCACAGATTCGTTCCGCGTGGCCCCAGGTGCGCATCGTGGTGCGCGGGGATTCTGGATTTTGCCGTGAGGAGCTGATGGCTTGGTGTGAAGCGAACCGCGCAGAGTACTTGCTGGGGCTGGCGAAAAACGAGCGTCTGAAGGCCGAGATCGCCAAGGAGATGGAGGAAGCCAAAGCACGCTACCAAGAGACGGGACGCGCCGCCCGGCTATTTAAAGAGTTCGTCTACCAGACGCGGGAGAGCTGGAGCTGTGCGCGACGGGTGGTGGCCAAGGCCGAGCATCTGGAAAAAGGAGAGAACCCGCGATTTGTGGTGACCTCTCTGAGTGCAGAACCATGGCCGGCGCAAGCGCTGTATGAAGAGCACTACTGTGGGAGAGGAGACATGGAGAATCGCATCAAGGAACAACTGATGCTGTTCAGTGACCGCACCAGCACGCACTATCTGCGCAGTAATCAACTGCGGCTGTACTTCTCTTCGATCGCTTACGTGTTGTTGCAGATGCTGCGGCGCCTGGGACTGGAGGGCACGGAGTTGGCCAAGGCCCAATGCGCCACCATTCGGCTCAAGTTGCTAAAGATCGGCGCACTGATTCGCATTACGGTGCGCAAGGTGTGGATTTCGCTGGCGGGTGGGTACCCCTACGTCGCGCTGTTCCGGCAAATCCATGAAAAGTTGTGCGCCGTCCCGGTAAAGTATTGAAAAACAACGACCCCGAACAACTTTTTTCTCGCTTATGTCCCGGATGGTAAGCTGTGCCCCGAAACAGCCTCAGAGAGAGAAAAAACTCTCATGCCAAGGGAAAACGAATCAGCTAAACAACCTCAGCTCGCGAAACTATCTCACAACTTCCGATTCCAACAACATTCATTCCTCTTCTGCCAAGCTGTGAGAGATTGCGGCTAAAGGCGCGGCGCTACCTAGGAATCGCTTTGGGAAATAAGAAAGCCCGCGACAGTTTGCTAGCGCGGGCTTTGATTCTTGCGGAGACGGGCTCAGCTTCTGGCTTCGACGGCTTCCTGGACTTTGCTCTTTTCTTTCTTTTCCTTTTTCTTGAATTCGTAGCTGACAAGTTCCAGGATGGCCACCTTTGCGCCATCGCCCACGCGGATGCCCGCAGGGATAATGCGCGTATAGCCGCCGGCGCGATCGGCAAACTTCGGCGCGATTTCGCTGAACAGCTTCTTGGTGACCGCCGGAGTCATGATGTAAGCGGCAGCCTGGCGGCGCGATTGCAACGTGTCGCGCTTGCCCAGGGTAATCATCTTCTCCGCCACGGGCCGCGTGGCTTTGGCGCGCGTGAGCGTGGTGGTGATGCGGCCGTGTTCGAGCAGATTGGTGACGAGGTTACGCAGGGTGGCGCGGCGGTGCCACGGGTTGCGGCCTAGTTTTGATCCTGACTTCAGATGTCGCATGCTTGGTTCCTCGAGAGATTGTAAGCTAAAAGTTTTCAGTGATAAGCTTTAAGTCAAACCCGCTTAGCTTCGGACTTCCCATCAGAGACTTAAAACCTAGAAATTTGCGCCCCGGAAACGGCCCGCCTCGGAAGGCGGGCCCTACAAAGGCATTGCCCGGACACCGGCCGGTTACAGGCCGATGGTTTCGTCGGAGCTTGGCGGAGCAGTCTGGCTCGGGAGCGGCGGCCAGATGATGCGGCCGTGCTCATCGAACTTCATGCCCAAACTGAGGCCCATCTTCACCAGTATATCCTTGATCTCGTTGAGCGATTTGCGGCCGAAGTTTTTGGTCTTCAGCATTTCGTTTTCGCTCTTCTGCACGAGCTCGCGGATGGTCTGGATGTTGGCGTTCTTCAGGCAATTGTAGCTGCGCACGGAAAGCTCCAGCTCTTCGACGGAGCGATCCAAGTGCTCGAGGCGCGGATCGTGCACGGTGTCTGTGGGCACTTCCACGTTCTCGACGGGCTCTTCGAAGTTGATGAAGATGCTCATGTGGTCCTTGACGAGCTTGGCGGCGAGGCCGACGGCATCGGACGGCGTGATCGCGCCGTTGGTCCACACTTCGAGCATCAGCTTTTCGTAATCGGTCATCTGTCCCAAACGAGCAGACTCGACAGCGAAGTTGACCTTGCGCACGGGAGAGTGGACGCTGTCCACCGGGATATAGCCGATGGGCAGATCTTCGTCATAGTTGCGGTCCGCGGCCACATAGCCACGGCCGTTCTTGACGCGCATCTCGATACGCAGCTTGCCGCCTTCACTGACGGTGGCGATATACACGCTTTTATCGAGAACGGCGAAGTCCGAATCTTCCTCGACGTGCGCGCTGGTGACCACGCCCGGCTGCTCGACGTTGAGATAGATGGTCTTCGGTAGATCGTTGTTCAGCTTGATCGGGACCTGCTTGAGATTCAGGATGATGTCCGTGGCATCTTCGACGACGCCCGGGATCGAGGAGAATTCGTGCAGCACTCCTTCGATCTTGACCGCAGTGATTGCCGCTCCCTCGATGGAGCTGAGCAACGCGCGACGCAGGGCGTTCCCCACCGTCGTGCCCCAGCCGCGTTCGAAGGGCTGAGCGGAAAACCGCCCGTACTTTTCTGTCAGCGATTCAAATTCTGGCGCAAGACGCTTCGGTTTCTGAAATCCCTTCCACATCGTGTTCCTTCCTTCTGGGCTGCCCAAAACAGCCCGCAAAACCCTATGAGTAGTGGCCGCTCTTCAGACTGGCCAGTCGAAAGACTGGCCACTACAAAAACGAAAAACTACTTGGAGTAGAGTTCGACGATCAGTTGCTCGTTGATAGGCGGCGTCTGCACGTCATCGCGCTTCGGCAACGCCACAACTTTAGCCTTGAACTGATCGCGTTCCTGTTCGAGCCATGGCACCGTGCTCTGGCTCTGGGCGACGTTGCGCGCTTCAAGAACCATGGCGTTCTGGTGCATCTTTTCCTTGATGGCGATGTCTTCGCCGACGTTCACCTGGTAGGACGGGATGTTGACTTTCTTCCCGTTGACCCGCACGTGACCGTGCAACACGAGCTGCCGCGCCTGGGACCGCGAGGACGCCAGGCCGGCGCGCCAGACAACGTTGTCCAGGCGGCGCTCGAGCATGATGATGAGGTTTTCACCGGTGGGACCCTTGGAGCGCTCCGCCTTTTCGAAATAATTGCGGAACTGGCGTTCCAACAGCCCGTAGGTGCGCTTTACTTTCTGTTTCTCGCGCAGTTGCAGGCCGTAGCCGGCAACCTTGGCGCGCCGCGACTGCCCGTGCTGTCCCGGCACAAAATTGCGCTTCTCAATCGCGCACTTGTCCGTGAAGCACCGCAGGCCTTTTAGAAATAGTTTCTGCCCTTCCCGGCGGCACAGGCGGCAGACTGCATCTCGATGTCTTGCCAACTTCGATTCTCCCTTCGCGAATACTTTCTAAGTTCCAAGTCTTAAGTTCTAAGTTCAGAACTAAACCTTCTAAACTTTCTCTGTCCCCAAATCCTGCGACGGGCCGGCCTGAAGACCGGCGCCTAGGAAAGCTCAGACACGCCGGCGCTTGGGCGGGCGGCAGCCGTTGTGGGGAATCGGCGTGACGTCGCGAATCACCACGATGTGCAGGCCGGCGGCGGCCAGGGCGCGCACGGCAGATTCACGGCCGGAGCCTGGACCCTTGACACGGACTTCCACGCTCTTCATACCGAACTGGTCGCGGGCGGCGCTGGCGGCAGCCAAAGAGGCCTGCTGCGCGGCGTAGGGCGTACCCTTGCGCGAACCCTTGAAACCGATCGCGCCCGCGGAGGAATTGCAAATCACGCGGCCATCGGGATCGGTGATGGTGATCTGCGTGTTGTTGAAGGAAGCGGAGACGTGCACGAGACCGTGGGGAACCGTGCGGCGCTCCTTCTTCTTTTTGAATTCCTTCTTCTTTTTTGATGCCGCGGCCGGTTTGCCTGGTGCTGCTGCGTCCGGTCCGGCGTTCTGCTGCTCTTTAGCCACGTTTCACTCCATTGGTTCCAAGTAACAAATTGTAAGTAACCCGTTTTAGCTGCTGGCCGGTCTCGAGACCGGCCCCTACATTAACCCTTCTTGCCCTTAATCTGCTTCTTGCCGGCGACGGCGCCGCGACGCGGGCCCTTGCGGGTGCGCGCGTTCGTGTGCGTGCGCTGACCGCGAACCGGAAGATTTCGGCGGTGACGAATGCCGCGATAAGCCTGGACTTCAATCAGGCGGCGGATGTTCATCTGGATCTCTTTGCGGAGATCGCCTTCGACACGGCCTTCCTGCTCGATGACGGTACGAATGCGGTTCACTTCGTCTTCGGTGAGATCCCGGATCTTCTTGGTGAAGTCCACATTGGCCTTTTCGGCAATGCTCTTCGCGCGAACCTGTCCGATGCCGTAGATCGAGGTCAACCCAACCCAAAGCCGCTTCTGCGGCGGAAGATCAACACCTGCGATACGTGCCATGGTTTCTCCTCGCTCCCCTTATCCCTGACGCTGCTTGTGCTTCGGGTTGGTGCAGATTACCCGAACCACTCCACGGCGGTGGATGACTTTGCATTTATCACAAATTTTTTTCACGCTTGCCCGAACTTTCATGCTCACTCCTTGCGAGTCACCAGTTCCAAGTTTCAAGTTCTAAGTTTTCAGTAAAACCGCTTTTACTTATTGCTCAAAACTTATGACTACCCAGTTTACCGTTCCTCGCCCTTCAAGACTTTTCCAATTCGACTGCCGCAGGTCTCGTAGACTCGCCTTGCGTTGCCGGCTGGTCTAAAGACCGGCCACTACAAAGGCTACTTGTAGCGATATACGATGCGGCCGCGGGTGAGATCGTAGGGGGAAAGTTCCACCGCTACTTTGTCTCCCGCCAGGATCCGGATGAAGTTCTTGCGCATTTTTCCGGAAACGTGGGCCAACACCTTATGCTTGTTCTCCAGCTCCACACGGAACATCGCGTTGGGCAATGGCTCTAGAACCGTGGCCATCACTTCAATCGCGTCCTCCTTGGGATTGCCGGAGTCGCCCTTGTCGTTCTTCTTTTTGTCTTCAAACGGCTGCTTCGCCATATGCTCCTGTACTGACTCCAAGTTCCAAGTAAACCGCTCTTACTTAATACTTAAAACTTACAACTTCGCTCACCAGCTGGGCCCGGTCATCTCCCTCGGCCGGGTCAAAATCCACGGGCCGTTGGCGGTGACCGCTACGGTGTGCTCGAAATGCGCCGAAGGACTGCCATCGGCGGTTTCCGCCACCCATTCGCCGCGCATCTGCACATCAGGTCGGCCCGCATTCACCATCGGTTCGACGGCGATGACCATGCCTTCCTGCAAACGAGCGCCGCGTCCGGGCTCGCCGTAGTTCGGAAGATTGGGTTCATCGTGCATCCTGGTTCCGATGCCGTGTCCCACAAACTCCCGCACGACGGAAAAGCCATGCTGCTCGACCCAACTCTGCACCGCGTATCCGACATCGCCCAGGCGATTTCCCGGGCGCATCTTGTCAATCGCGCGATCCAGCGATTCGCGGGTCACATCCAGCAGCTTCTGCAACTCCGGCCGGATCTTTCCCACGGGCACGGTAACCGCCGAATCGCCGTAGTAACCGTCGACTTCCATGCCAAAGTCGATCGAGACGATGTCGCCTTCGCGCAGTTTGCGCTTGGGCGACGGTATCCCGTGAACGATCTCGCTGTTCACCGACGTGCAGAGCACGCAGGGATACCCGCGGTATCCTTTGAACGCCGGCTTTCCGTGACCCTTGGCGATCAGCCTGACGGCGATCTCCTCCAGATCCATGGTACTCAGCCCCGGCGCAACCTGCGCCCGAAGCGCGTTCAAAACCTCATGTACGGCCTGGCCCGCGCGGTACATCTTTTCCAGCTCAGCGGCGCTGCGTAATTGAATCGCCATCTCTTTCAACGCGCTCCGCTTATGCTTGCCACGGCCTGCCCAATCTCCTGCTCTACTTCCTGCACGCTCTTGCTTGCATCGACTTCATGCAAAGCGCCGAGGCGGCGGTAGTAGCTCACCAGCGGCGCGGTCTGCTTCTCATACGCGTGCAGCCGCTGGATGATGACTTCCTCGCGGTCGTCCGGCCGCTGAATCAATTCGCCGCCGTCGTTATCGCAAATCCCTTCCACTTTCGGCGGGCGGTCGTAAATATTATAAATCTCGCCGCCTACCTTGCAGGTTCTCCGGCCCGTCAAGCGTCTGAGCAACAGCGCTTTGCCGATGACCATGTGAATCACGAACGGCTGCTTGAATCCCTGCCTCTTCAGCATTTCACCCAGATACTTCGCCTGGGCGACCGTCCGCGGAAAACCGTCAAACACGAAACCGTGACTGCAATCCGGCTGCTCAATCCGCAGCGCGACCATACCCAACACCAGCGAATCGGGCACCAACTCGCCGCGCTCCATGATCGGCTTGGCTTTCAAGCCGAGTGGAGTGCCCTTGGCGATATGCTCGCGAAGCATATCCCCCGTCGAGAGGTGCGGCGCACTGTACTTGGCCGCCAGCACCTTCGCCTGGGTTCCTTTCCCGGAACCCGGAGGTCCAAGAAAAATTACGGCGCGGTCGATTTTTGCAACAGGACGCTGTTCCAGCGCCACGTTGTCGTCTCCCTTAGTCTAGCGACGGCCGCGCACTCTTCCCTTACGCGCAAAACCTTCGTAATTGCGCATGACGAGTTGTGCCTCTAACTGCTGCACGGTATCCATCGCCACACCCACCACGATCAGGAGCGAAGTGCCACCGAAATAAAACGTCACACCCAGACCATGCAAAATCGCATTCGGCAAATGCCGGTCAAACCAGTCACCGCCCAGCCATACGGGCAAGTGGTTCAAAGCAATGCCCGCAATCATCCATTCCGGCAAAATGCAGACGATGGCCAGGTAGATGGCACCGATGAACGTCAAGCGCTTCAGAATGACGCTGACATATTCAGAGGTGCTGCGCCCCGGACGAATGCCAGGAATGAACCCGCCGTTCTTGCGCATGTTGTCCGCGACTTCCGTGGGATTGAAGACGATGCCCACATAAAAGAACGCGAAGATGACAATCATGGCGATGTACAGCAGGGTATAGAGTGGCTCACCCCACTTCAACTTGTCCGCAATACCCTTGACGAAGGGCCAACGAGTGCCGAGAACCAAGGCCGCGGTGGCGGGAAACGCCAGCAGCGAGCTTGCAAAAATTGGCGGAATCACGCCGCCGGAATTGACGCGCAGCGGTAGATACGTTGCCTGGCCACCCATGACGCGACGGCCGACAACGCGCTTGGCATACTGCACCGGGATGCGCCGCTGCGCTCCTTCGACGAACACGATGAAGGCCACGACAGCGACCATCAACGCGAGAAGGAGGAGCACAGCCATGGGGGTAAATGCGCCCCAAGCCTGGGTCTTCACCTTTTCATACAGGTCGCCGATGGCGCGCGGCAAACCGACGACGATGCCGACGAAGATGATGAGCGACATACCGTTGCCAATGCCGCGTTCGCTGATCTGCTCACCGAGCCACATGATGAAGGCCGAACCGGTAGTGAGCGTGAGCACGGTCATCAGCCAAAAAGCCAAGCCGGGATGATAGACCAGCGACTGGCCGCCAATGTTGCGCGCGGACAAAGTGGTGGCGATCGTGGAGGCCTGGATGATGCTGAGGACTATCGTCAAGTAGCGCGTGTATTGCGTAATTTTTTGCCGGCCGAGCTCGCCTTCTTTTTGCAGGCGCTCCAGGTACGGGAAGACCACCTGCATCAACTGCAGGATGATGGATGCGGTGATGTACGGCATGATGCCCAAGGCAAAAATGGTCATCTGGCGGAAAGTGCCACCGGTGAACAAATCGAAAATGCCGAGCATGGAACCGGAGGCAGTCTGTTTGAAGATGTCTTCGAGCAAGGCGGTGTTGATGCCAGGCGTGGGAATATGCGCACCGAGGCGATAGACCGCGAGCAACGCCAGGGTAAAGAACAGGCGATTGCGCAGATCTTCGATCCGGAAGAGATTCGTGAATGCTTGCCAGAAACGATTCATTGCATTTCCCCGATACGACTACGCTACAACTTCAAAAGTGCCGCCCGCCTTGGTGATCTTGTCCTTCGCCGTGGCGCTGAACGCGTGGGCGTGGACCGTGAGCCTGGTCTTCAATTCACCATCACCCAAAACCTTGATGGGATCCGTGGCGCGGCGAATGAAACCGTGGGCGCGCAACAGCTCCGGCGTCACCGTTTCTCCCGCGGGGAATACGTTCAATTCCTCGAGGTTGACGACGGAAAACTTCACGCCGAAGGGATTGTGAAAGCCCCGCTTCGGAATGCGGCGATGCAACGGCATCTGTCCGCCTTCAAAGCCGCGGCGGCGCGAATAACCACGCCGGGATTTCTGGCCCTTGTTGCCGGAGCCGGCCGTTTTGCCGAGCTTGGAGCCGATACCACGGCCGACACGCACTTTTTTCGTGCGCGAGCCCTTGGCCGGTCCCAGCGTCGAGAGCGAATACGTGTTGTGTTCTTTCCTCTTGGTCTTATCTGCCATCGCTTACTCCACCACTTTCACGAGATGCCGCACCTTGTGAATCATGCCACGGGTTTCCGGCGTGTCTTGCCGCTCTACCACCTGATGCATGCGGCGGAGCCCCAGGCCGCGAATGGTGGCGCGCATATCGTCGGTGCAGCCAATGAAGCTGACCACCCACTTGACCTTGATTGTGCCGGCGCTCTTCGCGCCCTTTTTCTCTGCTGCCATGATTATTCCCCTGCTGCCCTTTCACCGGATTCCGGCTTCGGCGCCGCCGGTGCCTTCGGCGGCCGGCCAGTCATTTCCTCAACGGTTTTGGAGCGCGTTTCGGCCACTTGTGCGGCGTCTTTCAATCCGAGCAGCGCAGCAAAGGTGGCTTTGATCACGTTGTGCGGGTTGGACGTGCCAAGCGACTTCGTCAGCACATTCTGGATTCCCGCCACCTGCATCACTTTGCGCACGGGACCGCCGGCAATGACGCCGGTGCCTTCGGGCGCGGGCTTGAGCAGCACTTGCGCAGAACCGTACCAGCCAGTGACCTGGTGCGGAATGGTCGAACCTTTTAGGTTCAGCTTGATCAGGTTTTTCTTGGCCTGTTCGATGCCCTTTTTGATGGCCATGGGAACTTCGCGGGCTTTGCCCATTCCGAAGCCGGCATGGCCGCGGCTGTCGCCAACGACGACAAGAGCCGAAAAGCTGAGGTTTTTGCCGCCCTTCACCACCTTGGTGACGCGGTTGATGGCGATGACGTCATCCTTCAAATCCGAAGGATTCACATCCAGGAGGCGCCGTACTGACAGACTGTCACGCAAAAGTTGCTTCGACATAAATTAGAACTGTAACCCCGCTTCCCGCGCCGCATCTGCGAGCGCCTTCACCCGACCGTGATACTTGTACCCGCCGCGATCGAAAACCACTTTGGAAACACCGGCTTCCTTGGCGCGATCGGCGATGAATTTGCCGACCGTTTTTGCGGAAGCGACGTTGCCACCACCCTTTAAATTCTTTTTCGATTCCTTGTCGACCGAGCTGGCGGAAACCAGCGTGCGCCCGCTGCGGTCGTCAATAATCTGCGCGTAAATGTGTCCGAGCGAACGGTACACGCACAGGCGCGGGCGCTCCGGCGTGCCGGTCACGCGCTGGCGCACACGCGAGTGAACCCGGCGGCGTTGCTCGTCTTTTGATAACTTCCGAACTGGTACCGATGCCACGTTGTTTCTCCCTTAAAGTCGTAAGCAATAAGTTGTAAGTTCTCAGTACAGCCGTCCGAAACCTATTACTTAAAACTGACAACTTAAAACTCGCTAACCGCCGCAGGGCTCGAAGACTTGCCCTGAGCGGCTGGCCTGTCTAACGACCGGCCACTAGAAAACCTTATGCCGCCCCAGCCTTGGCTCCGGCCTTGCCAGCCTTCTTCTTCAGGCGCTCTCCGGTAATGCGGATACCCTTCTGCTTGTACGGGTCGGGCGGACGCAGAGAGCGAAGATCAGCGGCAACCTGGCCGACTTGCGCTTTATCGGCGCCGCTGACGACGATGTGCGTCTGTTTATCGACAGAAATCTGAATCCCCTCGGGGATCGGAAACTCGATCGGATGGGACTTGCCGAGCGCGAAGGCCACGGCTTTGCCCTTCACTTCGGCGCGATAACCGACGCCGACAATGTCGAGCTCTTTCTTGAAACCCTGGGTAACGCCGAGAACGGCGTTGGCCAGCAGGGCGCGGGCGAGCCCGTGGAGCGCGCGGTGTTCTTCGTTATCGCGAACGGCCGTCAGCACGCCGTCTTTCTGCTCCAAGCGAATCTGCCGGGGCACAAGCACGTGAAGCTTGCCCTTGGGGCCTTGCACTTCGACCTGGCCAGGCGTGGTGTTGATCTTCACGCCGGCTGGCACTGGAATCGGTTTGCGACCAATACGTGACATCTTCGGTTCCTCGTCTTGATCTGTGCTACTAAAATTCTCGTTCTAAGTTAGAAGTTCCAAGTTTTAAGTAAGTCTCAGAACTTGCAACGTGCTACTGGACTGCGAAACTCTTGCTCGCACTTATCGTTGAGATCCTTCGTCGCAAAAATCGCTTCTCAGGATGACAACGAACTGCAAAACCGCGAACCTCGCAAACTGCTTAACCCTTACCAGACTTCGCAAAGTAGCTCGCCGCCTACGTTGGCTTTGCGGGCTGCCCTTCCGGTCATCAAGCCTTTCGGCGTCGTGAGGATGCTGATACCAAGGCCGCCGACAACCGGCTTGATTTCCATTGCGCCGCGATAGTTGCGCTGGCCGGGACGCGAAATACGCTTCAGCCCGGAGATGACGCTGCGGCGATCGGGCGTGTACTTCAAGAAGATGCGCAGGGTCTTGCGGGCCTTGTTCTCCTCAACCATTTTGTAGGTGGAGATATAGCCTTCTTCCTTGAGGATGCGGGCAATCTCCGTCTTCAGCTTGGAGACGGGAATGTCCACGCGCTGGTGCTTGGCCGCGGCGGCGTTGCGCACACGGGTCAAAAAATCGGCAATGGGATCGGTCTGCATAATTGTTCTCTAGCTCCTACCAGCTGGCTTTCACGACGCCGGGGATTTCCCCTTTGAGCGCCATGCCGCGGAAACAGATGCGGCACATCTGGAACTTGCGAATGTAACCACGAGCGCGTCCGCAAACACGGCAACGATTGCGCACACGAACCTTGAATTTGGGTTTTTTGAGGGTCTTGGCGATCTTAGCGGTGCGTGCCATTTATTGTGCTGCTCCTTTTTCGCGCAACGGAACGCCGAGGCCCTTGAGAAGTTCTCGGCCTTCTTCGTCGTTGCGGGCGGACGTGGTCAGGGTGATGTTCATGCCCTTGATCTTGTCCACGCGGGTGTAATCGATTTCCGGAAACACGAGCTGATCTTTCAGGCCCAGGGTGTAATTGCCGCGGCCATCGAAAGCGTTCGAGGGCAAACCGCGAAAATCGCGGACGCGGGGCAGAACCACGTTGCACAGGCGATCGAGGAATTCGTACATCTTTTCGCCGCGCAGGGTCACCGCGCAACCGATGGGCATGCCTTTGCGAATCTTGAAATTCGCGATGGACTTCTTGGCGCGGGTGATCATGGCCTTCTGGCCGGTAATCTGGCCGAGCTCCACGGCGGCCGTATCCAGCAACTTGGCGTTCTGGCTGGCTTCGCCAAGGCCGATGTTGACGGTAATCTTCTTCAACTTGGGTACGGCCAAGCTATTGGTCCAGTTGAAGCGCTTCATCAGCGCCGGAACTGTTTGCTTGCTATAGGATTCGTGCAATCGACTCTTCATGCCTGTTCTGTTCCTTCCAATCCTTTACTTGTCCAGCGTGGTGCCGCAGCGCTTGCACACGCGGACCTTGCTGCCATCCGGCAGCACGTTGTGACCGATGCGCGCGTGCTTGTTGCAATTGCTGCACACGATCAAAACGTTGGAAACGTTGATGGGGGCTTCGCGTTCCACGATGCCGCCCTTGATATTTTTCGCCGGGTTCGGCCGGGTGTGGCGCTTGATCAGGTGAGCGTGCTCGACGATCACGGTATTCTTGCGCGGATTGACGCTAAGCACGCGCCCGCTCTTGCCCGCGGACTTGCCGCTCATGACGCGAACGGTATCGCCCTTGCGAATGCCGATGACGTGAGGCTTCAATTCTTTCTGTGGCATGACTACCAAACCTCCGGAGCCAGCGAAACGATCTTGGTAAATTTCTTTTCGCGCAGTTCGCGGGCTACCGGCCCGAACACGCGGGTGCCCACGGGCTCGCCGGCATCGTTGATGAGCACCGCGGCGTTATCGTCGAAACGGATGTACGTGCCATCCTTGCGGCGCGCTTCCTTGCGCATCCGCACGATGACGCACTTCACGACCTTGCCTTCTTTGATCTGGCTGTCCGGCGTGGCTTCCTTCACCGAAGCGGTGACGATGTCGCCGAGACCGGCCTTCAATCCCGCATCGCCGCCGATCGGCAGGATGCACATGAGCTTGCGCGCACCGGAATTGTCGGCCACTGTCAGCCAGGTTCGCATCTGAATCATGATTCGCTCCCCTGTCCCTTCTTACTTGGCCGACGCTTTATGCGTCAGCACTTCCTTCAAGCGCCAGCGCTTGAGACGCGAAAGCGGACGCGAGGAGACGATGCGTACCGTGTCACCCTGCTTGGCTTCGCGCTTTTCGTCGTGCGCATAGAACTTTTTCGAAATGCGGATGACGCGGCGATACTTGGGATGCTGCACCAGCCGCTGCACTTCGACCACAATCGTTTTTTCCATCTTGGCGCTGGTAACCTTGCCGATGAGCTCTTGCCGCTCACCGCGCTCGGCCTGCGGCGCCACCTGCGTTTCCGTTGTCATTACGCCTTCCCTACCTTCACCGGCTTACCGCCGGCAGTCAATTCCTGCGCGCGAATCAAAGTTTTCACGCGCGCGAGATCTTTTTTCGCTTCGCGGAGGCGCTTCAACGCTTCCGCTTGTCCAGTGCTCAGCTGAAAACGCAGCCGGAAAATCTGTTCAGTCAGATCTTTTTCCCGCGCCGCGAGTTCGGTGGTGCCCTCTTCACGAATCTTTTCTATGCGCCGGGCCATGGTTTAGAGACCTCCCGTGCGGCTGACGAACTTCGTGGGGATCGGCAGCTTGTGCGATGCAAGGCGGAGAGCTTGCCGCGCGGTCGCTTCATCGATGCCCGCCATTTCAAACATGATGCGCCCGGGCTTGACGACCGCGACCCACTTTTCCGGAGCGCCCTTGCCTTTCCCCATGCGGGTTTCCGCGGGCTTTTTGGTGTACGGCTTATCCGGGAAAATGCGGATCCAGAGCTTGCCACCGCGCTTGATGAAGCGGGTGATGGCCACGCGCGACGCCTCAATCTGGCGGTCGGTGATCCAGGCATTCTCCATGGCCTTCAGTCCATATTCCCCGAACGCCAGACTTCCTCCGCGCCAGGCCTTGCCTTTGCGGCGGCCGCGCTGTTGCTTTCTGTACTTCACTTTCTTCGGCATCAACATCGTTTTGTTCTCGCTTCTGCTCGTTCTTAGTTTTAAGTTTTCAGTTTTAAGTAATGCTTCTCAACCTTCCGACTTAAAACTTGGTACTTCCTACTTATAACTTTCCTAGACTGCCACGGCCGCGGGACGGTCGTCTTCGCGCTTGACGCGCTTCGGGACGTTTTCGCCCTGGTAAATCCAGCACTTCACGCCGATCACGCCGTAAGTGGTTTGCGCTTCGGCAGTGCCGTAATCGATGTCCGCGCGCAGCGTTTGCAGCGGCAGGCGGCCCTGCAGGTACCATTCTTTGCGGGCGATTTCCGCGCCGTTCAAGCGGCCGGCGACGCGCACCTTGATACCCTTGCAGCCAAAACGCAGCGCCGAATCCACGGCTTTACGCATGGCGCGGCGAAAGGCCACGCGCTTTTCAAGCTGCAGCGCAATCGATTCCGCCACCAGCGTGGCATCCAGTTCCGGGCGATGCACTTCTTGAATGTCGATGTGCACTTCGCGTTTGGTGCGCTTGGAAACTTCCTGCTTGAGCTTGTCGATTTCCGCGCCCTTGCGCCCGATGATGATGCCAGGACGCGCGGTGGCGATGCGCACAACGAGCTTGTTGGCGGCGCGCTCGATATCGATGGAACTGACGCCAGCGCTCTTGAGGCGCTCTTTCAGTTCCTTGCGGAGTTTCACGTCTTCGTGGAGCAGATCCGCATATTCGCGGTCCGCATACCAGCGAGACTTCCAGGGCTTGTTGTAGCCGAGGCGAAACCCGTACGGATGTGTTTTCTGTCCCATAGTCTGTCCTTGTGTGGCCCTCACCGGGCCGACTACTTCTTCCCCTTCTTACCTGGCGCCTGCTTGCCGGTTAAAGCCTTGCGAACGCGGCGAGCCGTGCCACGAACGCCCTTCTGGGCTTCCGCTTCGGCGATGTTGGCGGCAACACGTTCCGCGGCAGCCACATGATGCTCGGCAACGCCCACCCAAATATGCGCGGTGCGCTTCTGGTAACGGAAGGCGCGGCCCATCGGCGCGGGACGCAACCGCTTCCAGCGAGCACCTTCGTTGACGAAACACTTGTTCACGAAGAGCTGATCGACGTCGAGCGGCGAGCCGGAATCTTCGGCCTTGCGCTCGGCGTTGGCGATGGCGCTGCGCAACACTTTTTCAATATGCTTCGCGGCGCGCTTCGGCGTGTACCGCAGCGACTGCAAAGCATCCTGAGCTTTCCGTCCGCGAATCAAATCGATCACCAGACGGGCTTTTTGAGGCGACATGCGCACATGGCGCGCAATCGCGTGAGCTTCAATCGAACTTGGTTGTGTTTGTACGTCAGCCATTTCTTATGCCTTCGGCGCGGGCGCCCCTGCTGCTGGCGCGGCACCGCCTCCTGCGGGAGCTGCTCCGGCGGCCTTCTCAAGAGCGGCCTTTACGGCGTGGCCCTTGAACGAGCGGGTCGGCGCGAACTCTCCGAGCTTGTGACCAATCATCTGCTCAGTCACGTACACGGGAATAAACTTCTTTCCGTTGTGGACCGCGATGGTGTGACCGATCATGTCCGGCACGATCGTCGACCGCCGCGACCACGTCTTCAGAACCTTCTTTTCGTTGCGCGCGTTCAGTCCATCGACCTTGACGCGCAGGTGGCCGTCGACAAAAGGCCCCTTCTTCGTTGAGCGTGCCATGCTTCCTTATTCCTCCACGCGGCGCAAACGGCCCCACTGGGCATGCCGCATCTTTTTAAACCCACGCACCGGCCCCGGCACACGGTGTGATTTCGGACAGAACGGGCAGACAAAGCGCGTGCCAAGCGCGTTCGGTATACGCTCCACAATCACCGCCCAGCCGGGCTTGCACAGCTTGTACAGCACCGGTTCGGGCGGCACGACTACCTTGGCCGCCGGCTTCGCGACGGGCTTCACCGCCGCTGGCCGCTTTGTGCGCTTCACCGGGCGTGCCCGGCGTCGGCTAGAACGTGTTATTCGTGTCGCTCGCATGGTTTGCACCAGTTATGAGTTTTCAGTTTTAAGTTCGAAGTAAAACCCTCGGAACTTAGGACTGCCACCGAAAACTCCGCTTCTTGCCTGCTACTTGCCGACTCCCAATTGTCAGTTCCTAGCAACCGCCGCGAACTTACAACTGAGAAAAAACCGTTTACTTCCGGCGCTCCACGATCATGCGATCGGTGCGCTTGTTCCCGCGCGTCTTCTTGCCAAGCGTGGGGAAAGCCCACGGGGTTTGCGGGTGATTGCCCTTGACGCGGCCTTCACCACCACCGTGCGGGTGATCGACCGGGTTCATAGCCACGCCGCGAACTGTCGGCTTTTTGCCGCGCCAGCGCGTGCGGCCAGCCTTGCCATAGGTTTCATTTTCATGGTCGAGATTGCCGATTTGTCCCACGGTGGCTTTGCAATCGACGGAGAACTTGCGAACTTCACCCGAAGGCAGTTTCACCAGGGCGAAATCGCCTTCCTTGCTGAGCAGCTGCGCGGAAGCGCCGGCAGTGCGCACGGCCTGGCCGCCGCGGCCGGGATAGAGCTCCAGGTTGTGCACCATGGTGCCCGGGGGAATGTGGCGGATCTTCAGGCAATTGCCGGGAAGAATGTCCGCGGTTTCACCGGTCGATACCGTAGCGCCGACTTCCAGGCCCACGGGGTGAAGGATGTAGCGCTTCTCGCCATCGGCATAGTGAAGCAGCGCGATGTTGGAGCTGCGATTGGGGTCGTACTCGATCGCGGCCACCTTGGCGGAAACACCGTCTTTGTCGCGGCGGAAGTCAACCACGCGATACTGCTTCTTGTGGCCGCCACCGCGGTGCCAAATGACGATCTCGCCCTGATTGTTGCGACCGCCGGAGCGTTTTTTCGGCTCGAGCAAGCTTTTTTCCGGCGTCTGCTTGGTGATCTCGCTCTTATCGAGCACGGTCATGAATCGCCGCGACGCCGTGTATGGATTAAAACTCTTGAGTCCCATCTCTGCCTCTTACCTTCTAAATCTTCCGCCAACTTCGCGGTTCAAGTGTAACCAGCCCAGGTCTTACAAATTCTCCGAATACTCGATCATCTTCTCGCCTTCGGCGAGCTTGACGTACGCCTTCTTCCAATCGCGGCGGTAGCCTTCGTTCTGGCCGCGCCGGCGCATCTTGCCGTGAAAATTGGCGGTGCGAACACCGTCCACTTTCACTTTGAAGATCTGCTGCACCGCTTCCTTGATCTCTGTCTTGGTGGCGGCCGCGGCCACTTCAAAAACCACGGTGCGCTGCAATTCCTTCATGCCGAGTCCCTTTTCGGTGATGATGGGGCGGCGAATAATCTGATAGTGCGGGGCTGCCATGGCTTACTCCTTGCCCTTCTTGGCGGCCGGTTTTTTCTTCGGCGCTGCCGTTTTCTTGGCCGCGGGCTTGGCGGCTGCCTTGGGCGGCGCTTCCTTTTTGGGAGCGGCCGCCGGAGCGATGGTTTCAACCTGCGGCGCTGTCGAAGGATCGTGATTCGGATCGAGCGTGCGGATCAAACGGGCGGCAGCATCCTTGGAAACCACCACGCGGTCGTGACGCAACACGTCGTAAGGTTGAAGAACATTGGAAGCCGAGAGCTTCACGCCGTCGAGGTTGCGGCTGGCGAGCTCAAGGTTGCGGTTTTCGCCGTAAGCCACGAGCAACGCGGTTTTATCCGCATTGAGCTTGTCGAGCGCCACACGCAAGGTTTTGGTCTTGTGCGTGTCGAGAGACCAGGTATCAACGACGGTCAGCTTCTGCTCCGCGAGCTTGGCCGAGAGCGCCGAGCGCAGCGCGCCGAGCACCATCTTTTTCGGCAACGCGTACGCGTACGAGCGCGGCTTCGGTCCGTGGACCGTTCCGCCATGGCGCCATAGCGGCGAGCGGATGGAACCGACACGCGCGCGGCCGGTGCCCTTCTGCCGCCAAAGTTTGCGGCCAGCGCCGCTGACTTCACTCTTGTCCTTGGTCTTGGCCGTGCCGCGGCGCAATCCCGCGAGATACCAGCGCGAGGCTTCGTGCAGGAGATGCGCATTGATCTCCGCGCCAAAAACCGCGTCCGCCAGTTCGACCTGACCGACTTTCTTGCCATCCAGATTGACTACATCCACGACCGGCATATCTTTTCTCGCTCTCGTCTTTCTTTCGAAACTCGCTTAAAACGAATAACTCGCTTACTTCGACCGCTTGGGCGCTGATTTCTTGGCCTTGTGGATGAAAATGTACGTCCCACTGGGGCCTGGAACCGAACCGCGAACCAGTAGCAGGTTCTCGTCGGTATCCACCTTGATCACTTTCAAATTCTTCGCGGTGACATTGGCATTGCCCATGTGTCCCGGAAAATGTTGGTTCTTCCACACACGCGATGGAAACGAACTGCCACCAATGCCGCCAGGCGCGCGATGGAACATGGAACCGTGAGTTGCGTCGCCGCCGGCATAGTGCCAGCGCTTGACGCCGCCCGCAAAGCCACGGCCCTTGCTGACACCGGAAACATCGACGAGCTCGCCGGCCTTGAAATTCTCAACCAGAACGCGATCGCCAACCTTGGTTTCGTCCTTCGATTCCGGCAAGCGCACTTCGCGCAGGACCTTCATCGGCGCAACGTTAGACTTCTTGAAGTGCCCGGTCATGGCCTTGTTCACGCGCTGCGGCTTGACGAATTCGACCAGGCCGAGTTGCGCGGCGTCGTAGCCGTCTTTTTCCTTGGTGCGGCGCTGGACAACGACGCAGGGACCCGCTTGCAGAACGGTAACCCCAACGAGGTTGCCGTCTTCGGCGAAGATTTGCGTCATGCCCAGCTTGATTCCGATAATTCCTTCGACTGCCATGTTCCTTTTTCTCTCTCTCGCAGCTTGCCTCAGGGGTATTGGCTGCGTGGATCAGTAATTTCTACTTTTCGCCGCTAAACCTTGCTTGCCTTATCCGGAAAAAACGCTCCTCAGGATGAGGATCCTCATCGGATCGTCACTTCGCTGCGTGGCCGAAGGCCTTGATCTCCACGTCCACGCCCGGAGGAAGATCGAGCTTCATCAGCGCGTCTACGGTGTCCGGAGTGGGTTCGAGGATATCGATCAGGCGCTTGTGCGTGCGCATTTCAAACTGTTCGCGAGACTTCTTGTCCACGTGCGGCGAACGCAGCACGGTCCAGCGGTTGATGGTCGTGGGAAGAGGAATCGGGCCGGCAACATCTGCGCCGGTACGCTTCGCGGTTTCCACGATTTCTCGCGTGGATTGATCGAGAATCCGATGATCGTAGGCCTTCAAACGAATGCGAATTTTGTCACCTTGTCTCATAGGATTACTCGATGATCTCCGTGACGGCGCCGGCGCCGACGGTGTGGCCGCCTTCGCGGATAGCGAAGCGCAAACCCTTCTCGAGAGCCACCGGGGTGATCAGCGTAACTTCGCAGCTCACGTTGTCGCCCGGCATCACCATCTCGACGCCCTGCGGCAACTTCATGTCGCCGGTAACGTCCGTGGTGCGGAAGTAAAACTGCGGACGGTAACCGGTGAAGAACGGCGTGTGACGGCCCCCTTCTTCCTTGGTCAACACGTACGCTTCGGCTTTGAACTTCGTGTGCGGCGTGATTGAACCCGGTTTGCAAACGACCTGGCCGCGCTCCACATCTTCTTTTTCCGTGCCGCGCAGGAGCAAACCAACGTTGTCTCCCGCAATGCCCTCATCGAGCAGCTTGCGGAACATTTCAACGCCGGTAACAACTTTCTTCTGCGTTTCGCGGAAGCCCACGATTTCAATTTCCTCGCCGACCTTCACCTTGCCGCGTTCGACGCGGCCCGTGACTACCGTGCCGCGGCCGGAGATCGAAAAAATATCTTCGATGGGCATGGCGAACGGACGGTCGATATCACGCACCGGCAGTGGCACGTTCGCGTCCACCGCAGCCATGAGTTCCAGAATCTTCTGTTCCCACTTTTCGTCGCCGTTCAGCGCCTGCAGGGCCGAACCGCGAATCACGGGAACGCTGTCGCCGGGGAACTGGTAGCTCTTTAGCAGTTCGCGAACTTCCAGTTCCACGAGTTCGAGCAGTTCCGGATCTTCCACCATGTCGCACTTGTTCAGGAACACCACGATGTACGGCACGCCGACCTGACGAGCCAGAAGAATATGTTCGCGGGTCTGCGGCATCGGTCCGTCGGTGGCGGCAACGACTAGAATCGCGCCATCCATCTGCGCTGCGCCGGTGATCATGTTCTTGATGTAGTCGGCGTGGCCCGGGCAATCCATGTGCGCGTAGTGCCGGTTGGCGGTTTCATACTCCACGTGCGAAACCGCAATGGTGATACCGCGCTCGCGCTCTTCCGGAGCGTTGTCAATCGAATCAAACGCGCGGAAAGCCACCTTGGGGTTGTGCTTCGACAACACCTTGGTGATCGCCGCCGTCAGCGTGGTCTTGCCGTGATCGATGTGACCGATGGTCCCAATGTTCACGTGTGGCTTACTGCGCTCAAATTTCTCTTTCGCCATTGCCTCTTCTGCTCCTCAAATCGATAATCGTAAAAAACTAAAAATCCTTTACTTCTCGCCGCGATGCTTCTTGATGATTTCCTCGGCAAGCGCCGCGGGCAATTCCGCATAATGCGAAAAATGCATGGTAAAGGTGGCGCGACCCTGCGTACGGCTGCGCAAATCCGTGGCGTAACCAAACATCTGCGCCAGGGGAACTTCGACGCGGATCACATTGCTGCCAGCGCGGTTTTCCGTGCCCTGAATCGCGGAACGGCGCGAGTTCAAGTCGCCAAACACCTGGGCCATATATTCTTCCGGTACCACCACTTCCACTTTCATGATGGGCTCGAGAAGAACGGCTTTGGCGCGGGCGCAAGCTTCCTTGAAAGCCATGGAGCCCGCGATTTTAAAGGCCATTTCGTTGCTGTCGACGTCATGGTAGCTGCCGTCGATGAGCACCACGGCAACATCCACCATCGTGAATCCGGCCAGAATGCCGTTGTCCAGCGCTTCACGGATGCCGGCTTCGATTGGCGGAATAAATTCGCGCGGAATCGAGCCCCCGATAATCTTGTCGATGAACAGGAAACGGTGTTCCTTGTCAAACTTCCACTTGCCAGGAGTGCCGCCGGTAACGGACTTGGCGAGAACATCCAGATCGTCCGTGGAAAGTTCCTTCATGTTTTCATGATCGGCGCTCGGCAGCGGATGCAATTCGATCTTGCAGTGGCCGTATTGACCTTTACCGCCGGTTTGCTTGATATATTTGCCTTCGGCAATCGACTTCTTGCGAATGGTTTCGCGGTAGGCGACCTGCGGACGGCCGACATTAGCCTGCACGTTATATTCACGCAGCATGCGGTCAACGATGATTTCAAGATGCAGCTCGCCCATGCCGGAGATCAGTGTCTGGCCGGTATCAGGCTCGGTGGAAACGCGGAACGTGGGATCTTCCTGCGCCAGGCGCTGGAGAGCGACGCCGAGTTTGTCCTGGTCCGCCTTCGTTTTCGGTTCGATAGCGACCGAGATAACGGGCGTGGGAAACTCGATGGATTCGAGAATGATGGGCTTGTTTTCGTCGCAGAGGGTGTCGCCGGTGTTGACGTTCTTCAATCCGACGCACGCGCAAATATCGCCCGCGCAAACTTCGTCAATTTCCTCGCGCTTGTTGGCATGCATCTGCAACAGGCGCGAAATGCGTTCGCGGGAACCCTTCGCAGCGTTTAACACGTAGCTTCCGGATTTCAGAACGCCAGAATACACGCGGATGTAGGTCACATGACCTACAAACGGGTCCGACATGATTTTGAATGCCAGCGCGGCAAACGGCTGATCGTCAGCGGCACGGCGAAGAATGGGCTCGTCATTTTCCGGATTGATGCCTTCAACCGGGGGAACATCGATCGGAGACGGCAGATAATCGACCACCGCGTCCAACAACGGCTGAATACCCTTGTTCTTGAAGGCAGAGCCCGCCAGCACTGGAACGATCTTCAATGCCAGCGTGGACTTGCGGATGGACTTGCGCATTTCGTCGACGGACAAGGTGCCTTCTGTGAGGTACTTGTCGAGGACGGAGTCGTCATGCTCGGCGATGTATTCGACGGTCTTGTTGCGGTGTTCGTCGTAAAAGGCCTTGTCAATCGCGGAACCCTTCAACGACGCAGCCACATCGGGACGGCTGGCCACGAAGGCCGGATCCCAAAGTTTGGCGACATCAAAAATTTCGAACTTGGCGCCGAGAGTTTCCTCGAGCCACACGATGACTTTTTCTTCGATGAAATCAATGATGCCGATGAAATTATCTTCGCGGCCGAGGGGAAACTGCAGCGGCACGGGATGAGCGCCGAGGCGCTGGCGAATGGTGCGGATGACGTGATCGAAATCCGCGCCCATGCGGTCCATTTTGTTGACAAAGCAGATGCGCGGCACGCGGTACTTGTCCGCTTGGCGCCATACGGTTTCCGATTGCGGCTGCACACCAGCGACGGAGTCGAAAACGCAGACCGCACCGTCCAACACGCGCAGGGAACGCTCGACTTCCACGGTGAAATCCACGTGACCGGGAGTGTCGATAATGTTGACGCGATACTTTTTGTCGAACCGGGTCCAACTGGCGGTGGTGGCGGCGCTGGTGATGGTGATTCCGCGCTCGCGCTCCTGCTCCATCCAGTCCATGGTGGCAGTGCCTTCATCCACCGAACCGATCTTATAGGTCACACCCGTGTAATACAGGATGCGCTCGGTCGACGTGGTTTTTCCGGCGTCGATGTGCGCCATGATCCCGATGTTGCGAGTATCTTCGAGTTTGAATACGCGACTCATTGGTCCTTGAACAGCCCTTTTCTCCCCTGTACGTGTTGCAACTGCTTCACTCACGGCAACCTCGAAATCAGTTTCAAGTTTTAAGTTCTCAGTGCAAGTAGAACCTTTGCGCCAGCCGCTTAAAACTTGCCACTTAAACTTATCCGTCAAAAACTTTTACCAGCGGTAGTGGGCGAAAGCTTTGTTGGCTTCGGCCATGCGGTGCACATCTTCCTTCTTCTTGATGGCGCCGCCGCGCGAATTGGCCGCGTCGATGAGCTCATCGGCGAGCTTGTCGACCATGGTTCTACCCGCGCGTTCCCGCGAATACTGCAAGAGCCAGCGAATCGCCAGGGATTGCCTGCGGAAGGGATTCACTTCCACGGGCACCTGGTAGTTGGCGCCGCCCACGCGCCGGGTCTTGACTTCGAGAATGGGCTTCAGGTTCTCGATGGCCTTCTTGAAAATCTTGAGCGCGTCGTCGTTGGTCTTCTTGGCGACCTGATCCATGGCGCCGTAGAAGACACGCTGCGCGGTGCTCTTCTTGCCTTCCCACATCATCGAGCAGATGAACTTCTCGACGATCGCTTCACCGAAAACCGGGTCGGTTGCTTGAACACGCCGGCTGACTAATCCTTTACGAGGCATTGCTTCTCCTGAAAGTTTTCAGTTTCAAGTGTCACGTTTTAAGTTCGAAACCCAGCCAACTCGATGCTCGCACTTAAAACTTAGAACTTATTGCTTCGACTTCCTTACTTCGCTGCGGCGCCTGCTTTGGGGCGCTTGGCACCGTACTTGGAGCGGCCCTGCTTGCGGTTTTCGACGCCAGCCGCATCCAGGGTGCCGCGAACAATGTGATAGCGAACGCCGGGGAGATCCTTCACGCGGCCGCCGCGCACGAGCACGATCGAGTGCTCCTGCAGGTTGTGGCCGATGCCCGGGATATACGTGGTGACCTCGACGGCGTTGGTCAAACGCACGCGCGCGACCTTGCGCAGCGCGGAGTTCGGTTTCTTCGGGGTCTGGGTGTACACGCGAATGCACACACCGCGCTTTTCGGGGCAGCCCATCAGCGCAGGCGACTTGGTCTTTGAGAGAACCCCTTCTCTTCCCATGCGTACAAGTTGCGAAAACGTCGGCACAGTCGTTCCTCGTTTCGAAAAGTACTTAGTCTTAAGTTTCAAGTCACAAGTAATTGCTTCTGACTTACTACTCAGGACTAATGACTAAAGACTTCTCTGCGCGCACGCATTTTCAGAACTCTCGCACGGCGCGCAGACAAAAACGCGAGAGCACACACTAACGCTGAAAGGTACTGCGAATCCGGAGAGAACCAGCAAGAGACTCCGTGCACAATCCAAGAGACAGACTTACGACTCCCGGTGTCGAATCGGAGAGGCTTACTCGGCTTTTCGGGGCTGGCGCCCCATTCCGGCCGCTCTTCCGTCCCATTCCGTCGATCTTTGTTCTGGGACCGAAGACTTTCCTTCCAACCAGCCTACCCCCACTAAGCGGAAGGCCGTACTACGCGGGGAAAACCCCCTGACAAAACACAAAGTATAAAGAAGTTACGTCATGCTGTCAAACTTCTTTCGATACAAGGCAGTGGAAAATCTTGTGGAAAAACTGCAAATGGCATCCGGGCTGCTCGGAGTCGTGAATTTGAGCTCCCTGCCTGAGGTACAGCCGTCCCTGTAACTGCCTTAGATGCAATATCATAGCTTAATTCGGGGTGTCCAGGCCCAGGTTGCCGAAGGTCCATAGGTTAAACGACTTCAGCATGTCGTAATCGCCCTTTTCCCGCAGCATTTTTGCGGTGCGTTCGGCCGGCCATGGGGTAGCAAAGCGCTCCGGGCGGTCGGCAATCCAAAAAGCGGTCAAAGCCATGATCGTGGCGTCCTGCGTGAGCACGTCCGGCTTCACTTGTTCAAGCGCGTCCGCGGCGGAGTGGTGGGTATACTTGTAGTCGGGAGAATCCTGGTCCAGATTGATGCCGGGAAGTCCGGCGAGAATGAACGGGCCAGTGTCTGTGCCAAACTCGCGCTTGTCGCTGACGGCGATTTCGCGAATGTTGCCGAGGGAATCGGCAAAGGCTTTCAGGGAATCGACGAGATCGTTGCGGCCGCCGAGTTGGAATTCCTTAATCGGTCCCTGGCCATCATCGAGGACGACGCACGCAACGTGATTTTTCATTTCGGCGGCGTGTTGTTTCACGTAGGCCAGCGAGCCGAGCAGCCCTTGTTCCTCGCCGGTGAACAGCACGAAGCGAATAGTGCGGCGCGGGCGCTGGCCGCTTTTCAAGATTGCTTCCGCGGCGGCAAGAACGGCGGTGGCACCGGTGCCGTTGTCTGTAGCGCCTTCACTTAAATCCCAGGAATCGAGATGAGCGCCGACGACCACGATCTCTGCCGGACGTTCGCGGCCGAGGATATCGCCGACGACGTTGGCGGATTCGACGGGACCGCCGGTGAACGTGTTTTGTACATTGATGCGCACTTTCACCGTTTTCCCAGAGTCCAGGAATCGTTCAAGTTGGCCTTCGTCTTCCATGGTCATGTCGACGACAGGAATATCGAAATCCTCAGCAAAACCGAGGATTCCGGTGTGGGTCAGGTGCATGCCTTCGGCTTTGAAACCGCCCTGGCCACCGATGACGGCGACGGCGCCCGCTTTGTGAAGCGCTTTCAGGAAATCGCCATACTGCGCAAAGAGCATCCAGAAGTTCTTACGTGGCACGCCTTCGGGCTTCATCAGCACGATTTTTCCGCGAAAGCGCGAGATATTGGCGAGCTCCGTATCCATATCGAAGAGATTAGCGGTGACAACTTCGGCTTCCGAGCCCGCTTCGGGCGTGGAACCCGTCCAGCCCATGGCGTCAACTGCCAGGGCGCGGTGCAGGGGTTCAAGCAATTCGGCCGAAGCGGTGCCTCGCGTCCAACCTTTCCACATCGACCATTTTTCTTGGTGGACATTGACCAAGCCCATCGAGGTCATTTTGGCGGCGCCCCAGTGGATGGCTCTCTGGGCTGAGGGCGAGCCGGTGACGCGAGCGCCGACGTCGTCACTGAGTTCGGTGAGGTAGGCGTAGGCATGGGAGTCGAAGAAACCTTCACCGGCAACACTAGTAAGGGCCGGCTTGGTGCCGTCTTCCTCCGGCCCTTTTGGCTTGACAGAGTCTTTGGCCTGCGCGCTACCGCCCGCCAGCGCCAGCGCAAACACGATGCCCAGGAACCGATTGTTCATGCCCGCTCCCTTGTCCGCACAATGGAGAATTCGCAAACGATGATTTTACCATGCTGTTAGACGCAATTCGCGAGGCATTGGTTCGCGGTGGTTGGCGGTAGGACTGCGCATTGCCGGAGGCCGTTCCGTCAAGGAGCGTTGGCCCAGGCGCGGAAGAATTCAAAGGATTGCTGGGTAGTCCAGACGGTGGCGTCGCGGGAGACGACTTCGGCAAAGGCTTCGTGAGCAGAGAACTTGTCGTGAAACGTGGCGGCCATAAGAGCAAATCGATTGGCGGTCAGGTTCGAAGTACCGTAAAGGCGCGAGAGATTCAAGTAGCCGTCGCGAAGTTCTTGGTAGGACGCGTGCGAGAGCCCTTCCATGGACTCCTGACAGTAGCAGGCAAGCGAACTCATGATCTGGAAGTAAACGATGGAATTATCGGGTGACGGCAGCTGCGCTGAGGTTTGTTCCGCAAAGGCTTGAATGTCGCCTTTTTCGCCGTACCACTGGGGTAAGAGGTAATCCGCGTAATTGCGGTAGTAGTGATAGTAGCCGGGTTCGAAGGCCATGGCCTGCTCGAGCAATTCGCGGGCCTCGGCTTTGCTCCAGCCTTCGTGATGAGCGACGCCCTGCATCGCGTAATACCAGTAGGGATCCTTTTCAGTCAGGGTTGCAGCCTCGAGAAGCGTTTGTTTGGCAAGGGCTGTTCGTTCGTTGAAAAGCCGCCATTGGGAATTTGACACGGTATTGGCGTAGCCGGTGCCACGGGCAAAGTGACCATAGCTGTTGTAAAACTCGGCGAGGGAAAGACGGGCCGCAGCGGATTTCGGATACGCCGCGATCCATTTATCCAGCATAGCCAGCTGATCTTGGAAATCGGAGTCCTTCAGCGCGTTGGGGGAGGACGGGAATGACGTGGCGGCAAAGAATTCGTGATTGCTCCAGAAACCGCCGAGGAGGCGGGTCTTTCGCGTGCGATTCTGCTCGGCAATTTTCTCAAGCTCGGCGAAGTTTCCTTGAACCAAAAGGTTGCTGATATGGGCGGTGTAGAGGCCGTCGGACTCGTCTGGTTTTGAGGTGTCGCCCGGGGAAAGGAGTCCTGCATGGTCACTACCATAGTTGTGAATGGTTTTCATGACGACGTCCATCGGAACGTCGGGATGGAACGCTTGGGCATGGCCACAGGAGGTCACGAGGAAGACCATGGAGAGAAGGCAAACGACATTGGTGGTTCGGGATAAACCGTTGAAACGTTGGGGAAGCATGCGCAAATGATATCGAGACAGCTACGGTATGGATACTGTACTGACGGACTGGTGCGACGAAGAAGAAACTTCAAGGGTATTGCGGCGGTTTGCGTGCCACGGTTTTATTTGTAAGGTTGAGGATTTCTGGTTGATGCTTGCTCCGAAACGTCAGGACACACGCGGCTTTACCGTATGAGGGGGTCGCGCCTACACTTCCAACGTGACACTTTTGAGGCGAGCTGTAATTTTTTGCGCAATTTTGAGTTGGTTTGCCTGCGGCTTGGCGGGCGGGCAGGCGCAGGAACCTGCGGGCAAACCGGCTGCGAAGGTACCAGAAGAAAAATCGGCGCCGAATAAGGATCAGACCCCGGATAAGCCGCAACTTCCCTTTCAAATACAGCTACTGGAAACGCGGATGCGTTTTGAGGCTAACGGGGATTCGCGCAAGGAAGTGCACACGATCGTCAAAATCGTCAATATTCTGGGCGCGAAGGAGTTCGCGCGGATTTCGTTCGATTACGACCGGGCGTTCCAGCAGGTTGAAATTCCGATGGTGCGTGTGAACCACGCGAATGGCGGCACTTCCGAAGTGTTGCCGAGCGCGGTGACGGACACGCCGAATGCAGCGGTGGAACAATTTCCCGTGTATCAGGATGTGCGCGTGAAATCCGTGCGGATACTTGGGCTGCAGGAAGGCGATACCGTGGAGTATCGCGTGATCACGACAACGACGAAGCATCCGTTGGCGCCAGATTTCTGGCTGGAACATACGTTTGATCGCTCCGGGCAGGTGCTGGAGGAGCATTACGAACTCGATCTGCCCACTTCGCGGAAAGCGGAACCGCGAATCAATCCCGAGGCGCCGCCTGCGTCGAGAGAAAATACAGGGTCGGGAGAAACGGCGTTTACGATTTACCGGTGGAGGCGCACGTATTCGCCGCCAAAGGATGGCGCGGCGACCGAAGAAGCTAATCCGGATACGGCGACGGCGGCGGACGTAGCGGTTTCGACTTTCACGTGGGACCGATTGTCTTCGCGGTTGGCAGAGATGCTATTTCCCGGAGCGCGGCCGATCCAGGAAATCCATACTCGTGAAGGAGAGACGAAGGAGCCGGCACGGAGGCCGGAAGTCGCGGCTGCGGTAGGAGAAAAAGCTCTTTCGCTGACGCGGGAAGCGAAGAGCGACGGGGGGCGGCTGGAGGCTCTTTACGAATTTGTGGCAACACATGTCAACACCGTCGATCTGCCGCTCGGCACCACGGGATTTCGTTCGCGGGCTCCCGCGGATATCTTGATTTCGGGTTATGCGACCGGGGAAGACAAATATGTGTTGTTTTCGGCGCTCGCTGCGGCAGTGGGTTTGCGGGCTGACGCGGCGTTGACGGGATTTTGTGACAAGAAAGCGCTGGCCGCCCCGTTAGCTTTCAAACACCTAGTGATTCTTGCTTGGACGAAAGAACAGCAATACTGGCTGGACCCGGCAGTGGAGGTGGCTCCGTTCGGAGTGATTTCGCCTACGGAGGCGAAGTGCGCGTTTCTACTGCGACGCGATTTTTCCTTGCTGAGTGCGGCGGCCGGACAGGAATGGGTGGCTCTGCCGACTGCGTTGCCGTTTGCCGCGTTTCAGAAGGTGAGCGTGGATGCGGCGATCGCGGAGGATGGGCAGCTGACGGCAAAGGTGAAATATGTTTTGCGCGGGGAAAATGAATTGTTGCTGCGCGTGGCGTTTCATCAGGCGCCGAAAGACAAGTGGAAGGATATTGCCAACCTGCTGGCGATTTCGGATGGCTTCCGCGGGCAGGTGACGCGGGCGCAAGCTTCCGATCCGTTGTCGACGGAGGATGCATTCACGGTGGAATACGATTTGACGCAACTGAAATTCGTGGACTGGTCGAAAAAACCTGTGCGCATACCAGCGCTGTTGCCGCAAATCGGTTTGCCGGAGATGCCACTGCCATCGCCGCAGAGCAAAGGGGCGCCGAAGATCGTGCTGGGCACGCCGCTGGACGTGCAGACATCCATGACGCTTAAGTTGCCCGAGGGAATTACGGTGCAGACGCCGGCGGGGTCGGCGGTGGCACGGGACTATGCGACGTACACTTCGAAATATTCGAGCACACTGAATACGGTGGTGGCGTCGCGGCGGATTGATTTTCTGAAGCGCGAGATTTTGGGCGACCGGGCTATGGATTACAACGCGTTTTCGCGGGTGGTGCAGAATGACCAGGCGCAGCGGTTGATATTGATTGCGCCGGCGGGGTGGCCCACGCCAAAGGCGGTTGAAGCGCCTGCGAAACCTTGAGAAGGAGTTTGCTCAACGGCTGAAGCCCGGATTCTCTTGCCGTTAATGTCAGGGCTGAAGTTCCGACCCCCTAACAACCCTAGCGGATTTCCATTACTTCTTTTTCTTTGGTGGCGCAGAGATCTTCGACTTTCTTGGTTTCCGCGTGGGAGAGCTTGTCTAGCTCGTCGAGGGCGCGCTTCTGTTCATCCTGGCTGATCTTTTTATCTTTTTCGAGTTTGTCGATGGCTTCTTTCAGGTCGCGGCGAATGTTGCGAATCGCGGTGCGGTGATTTTCGAGCGCTTTGTGAATGTGTTTGACGAGTTCCTTGCGGCGCTCTTCCGTGGGCGAAGGAATGGGGATGCGAACGACCTTTCCGTCGTTGGTGGGATTGAGGCCGAGATCGGAGGAGCGGATGGCTTTGTCGATCAAGGCGACGGCGGTGGGATCCCAAGGAGAAATGACCAGCATGCCGGGGTCGGGAATGGTGACGCTGCCGAGCTGGTTCACGGGCATGGGCGTGCCGTGATAATCGACGCGCACCTGATCGAGAATGGCGGCGTTGGCGCGGCCGGTGCGAACGGAAGTCAACTCCTTGCGAAAATCCTCGACGGCTTTTTCCATGCGAGTTTTTGCAGCTGCTTGCGCTTCTTTGGTGGTGCTTATCGTAGTCATCGTGTCAATCCTCGGATTTTGAGTTTCAAGTTTTCAGTTCTAAGTTTTAAGTAAGACATGGGGACCTATCTCATTTCGTCCCTCGAATAGGCCGGAGCAAACGCGATTCAGAACTTATTGCTTAAAACTTTGAACTGCAAACTGGTACGAACTGCCGCGGGGCTCGAAGACTTGCCCTGCGCTACCCGGCCGGCCTAAAGACCGGCACCTAGGAAACCTCGCTCGGCAGGACAGTTGAGCCGACGCGTTCCCCAAGAACCGCGCGGCGAATGTTGCCGGGCTTGTGCATATTGAAAATCACTATAGGCATGCCATTGTCCATGCACAGAGAAATGGCAGTGGAATCCATGACTTTCAGGTTTTGATGCAACACTTCGCGGTAGGTAATCTCCGCGAAAAATTTGGCGTCGCTGACTTTTTCGGGGTCGGCGTCGTAGATGCCGTCGACGCGGGTGGCCTTCAGAATCACGTCGGCCTTGATTTCCATGGCGCGCAGTGCGGCGGCCGTGTCCGTGGAGAAATAAGGATTGCCGGTGCCCGCGGCGAAAATGACCACGCGGCCCTTTTCCAGATGGCGCGTGGCACGGCGGCGAATAAACGGCTCGCAAACCTGATGCATTTCGATGGCGCTTTGCACCCGGGTATGCACGCCGACTTTTTCGAGGGCGTCCTGGAGTGCAAGGGCATTCAGAACCGTGGCAAGCATGCCCATGTAATCGCCGGTGGCGCGATCGATCTCAAAGCCTTTTTGGCGGGCACCGCGAAAAATATTGCCGCCGCCGACCATGATGGCAATCTGCACGCCAAGCTTGTGAACGTCTCGCAATTCCTTGGCGATGGAATAAATAGTCTGGCCATCGATGCCGTAGCCCTGCGGTCCCTGCAGCGATTCTCCGGAAACTTTCAGCAAGAGGCGGTGATAGGCCGGGCGTTTTTTTTCTTTCTTCGTCGATGCTTTCGGTGACATGTCTCTCCGTTGGCTCTGGGGGAAACCTTGGAGATTGTAGCAAACAATCGGGAAGATGGTGCGTGGCGTGGCGAACATCGACTGCCTGTGGGCCTGTTTTTGGCTCAACAAGTTCGACAGAATGAGCTTGGCGCAGCAAACGATCTGGTGTGTTAAGGAAAATAAAAATGAAATTCCCTGTTGAGTTGAAAGGGATCGCAGGGGCAGAACAGCTTTCTAACTGGTTTGGATACTGGCCTAATTTTCACGACGCGGAAGTGATTCGCTTGCACCGGAATCGTACGGGTTCGTCTTCCCTTGTTCTTCAGACTTGGGAAATGACCAAGGAAGTGGATAAGAGTGGTTAGTATGTTTTGGCAAAACACGTGGTTGTTGAATTTGTGATGAAGGACGTTGTGGGTCTAAATGTGAGCGGCTTTAATTATCAGAATGTGATTTTCGGTCTTCAGATTGAAAGGACAGGGGAGAGTTTTCGGCTGACACTCGGTGGATGCCACGGCGTCAGCGGAACGATTGAGGCGAAGGAAATTTCAATCCGCCTGACTCCCCGGCAAAACGTAGCGTTGCCGATTTGTGCGGGCCGCAGGGTTATTGGTTGGAGCGGTAGATTACGTTTTGGGGGCCGTCTAAGATTTTGAAATCGGAGGGGACCGTGAAGAGAGAGGCGTCCGGCTCGGCGCGCACGACGTTGGTCAGCTTGAAGGTTTGCTCGCCCATGCGCGGGTCGGTGCGTTTGCTGTAGACGATGGTCTTGAGGTCGGGCGACGTCCAGACTTCGGTGACGATGCTGATGGGCTTATCGTTGCCGATTTGACCTTCGGGAATAGTGCGAGTGGTACGCACTCCGGTGACCGTCAGACCTTCCATGGTTTCGGTTCCGAGATCTTCCGCGCTCACTTGGGACTGCTCATCCGCCAGGTCTTTCTGCATGATGATGCTCGGCGGAGGCATCGGCGGCGGTGCACCTCCCGGAGCGACGCCCATGCGCGAAACGAACACTCGCGTGGTGCCCGGTCCGCCCGACGGCCCTGCTGCGCCATTCGAGGGCATGGGCATTTTCTGAGCGGTCTTGTCGGTCAAGTTCAATGTGTACGATGTTTGCGCCACGGGATCCATGATGAACACCAGGTGCGGCGCGTCAGCCGCAGACATTACGCCAATCGTTGGCAGGGCCGCGTCCTGGCGGGTGCGGCCCTGTGAGTCGCGAGCCGTGCTTCCGGTGTTGCTTTGAACGATGTGCGTGCCGTCGGCCAGGGTTTGCATCGATTCGTTGGTGATCGTGGCGGAGTATGGCGCGCCCGTGACCGGCGTACCTCTACTCACAGCCGCCGCGGTGACTACACCGGAGGCCGCGCCTTGATAGACCATATTTGTGCTCACCGTGTCCTGCGCAAACGCACTGGAGCACGCCGGCAAAATTAACGCGAGTATCGCGAGCATGTATTTCATGGTTGAACCAGTCTCCTTTCAAATCCGATCATCCGCGGACGCAGCTGGATTTGTTGCGGTGAACCATCCGCAGCGATGCTCACGTCGGCGGTGAAGCTGATGCCTTCGGGAACAGCGCCGGGGGGAAACATGGATTCGACGGGAAAGCTGATCTGGATGGCAGGCTCGGCCGGCGGCAAGGTCGCGCCTTGCGTTAGCGCTGGCGGTGACGTGCGTCGCCGATGAATCGTCTTGCTTGGCGCCGGCACGGACGCTTTTCCCAGAAGTGCAGCGGGCGGAGCCGCCTGCGCCGAAGAAGGCGGCGCGAGAAGCGGCTCCACGCGTGTGTGATGGAAAAACAGAAATAGCGCGGCGGCGGTGGCAAGAGCTGTGGCGACCGACAGCGCGGGCACGCAACGTGGCAGCCGGGGTACGGATTTTGACGCTAGTACCGCATCGCGGTACGCGCTGAATGCGCTGCTCGCTTGCTGAAATGCACCGAGTTGGCTCTGGCATGGGGCACACGCCTGGATGTGCTCTCGCACTTGACCCATCTCGTCGTTCTGAAGCTCGTGATCGAGCCAGGCCATTAGTTTTCCGGAAAGTTCACACATTGCATTTCTCCGCTAATTTCCTGATCGCGCGCATTACGGTTTCACCCACAGTGGACGTGGAAATTCCCAAGACATCGCCGATTTCGCGATAGCACAATCCTTCGGCGCGCAGCAGCTGGCATTCCCGCTCGGAGTCCGTCAATTCGCGAATGGCCTTCCCGAGTTGACCGAGCTTTTCCTTCTCGGCCAGCACGCGCTCCGGCGTCGTCTGGTCCAGCCTGGCATCCATCTCAACGTCCAGCGGATCGCCGAAACGGCGGGCGTAGCTGGTCTGCCGGTTTCGGGCCTGGTTATGGGCCACGCGGAAAACCCAGCTGCGAATATTTTTCTGCGACCCGCCGGTGGCCAGATGCTGATGCAACCTGAGAAACGCATCCTGCACGGCATCCTGAGCCTCATCGATCGAGAGTCCAAGACAAACCAGGTAGCGAAGCAGAGGTTTGCGCAATTCGCGATACAGAGCGGTAACCTCACAGCCGTCACCCGCAAGGCGCGAGAGCGGCAAGGCTATCGGTATGGAATCGCCGCTCATAAGGTCTCGTGGCTCGTGCCCCTATTGATAGAACAAGTGGGGGGCGCGATTTTCCGGGTTGGGGATGAAAAAAGGGGCGGCACAGCGGAAAGAGTATAGGCAGGGAAGGTGCGTGGGAAGGGGGACGAGAGGGACCCGCTTCCGACAACGGCAGACGCAGGAGGCCACATGCAGAACCGGCATGTGGGGCAGCCGGTTTTTCTATTTGAGCTGGAGAGTGGTTTTGAATGCGGATGGGCGGCTTCGGCGCGCTGAAGTGTTTAGGCGCTTTCCGGGGCCGGGGCTGGTTCGGACTCGGGGGCGGCGGAGGCAGCGCTCGCTTCGCCTACCTTGAAGCGGGCGAAGCGGCGGATGGTGATGTTCTCGCCGAGTTTGGCGATGGCAGCGTTGATCATTTCGCCGATCGTCTGGGTCTCGTCCTTGATGTAGTGCTGTTCGTAGAGGCAGGTTTCCTCGTAGAACTTTTCCATCTTGCCCTGGACGATTTTCTGAATGACTTGTTCGGGTTTGCCGGTGGCGCGGGCCTGCGCCATGTAGATTTCGCGCTCGCGGTCGAGCATCTCCGACGTGACATCCTCGCGGCGGACATAGCGGGGATCAACGGCGGCAATGTGCATCGCCAGATCGTGAGAAAGCTGCTGGAAGGCCTCGGTGCGCGCCACGAAATCGCTTTCGCAATTGATTTCGACGATCACGCCGATCTTTCCTCCGGCATGAATATAGTGGCCGATCAGACCTTCAGTAGCTTCACGCGTGGCTTTCTTTGCTGCGGCGGCCTGGCCCTTCTTGCGGAGGATGTCGATGGCCTTTTCGATGTCGCCTTCGGCCTCGACGAGGGCAGCGCGGCAATCACTGAAGCCGGCATTGGTGCGCTCTCTGAGTTCCTTCACGAGCTTAGCGGGAATTTCCATGACTGGTTTACTTGTACTCATCCTTATTTATTTGCAGTTCTAAGTTGTAAGTCCTAGTTTTAAGAACGACCTTTCGAACTTATTACCTGAAGCTTATAACTTGGAACTTCCTCTCTGCTAAATGCCCGCTGGTGACGGGCGGAAAAAAATTAGAGCCGCAGGGCTCGAAAACTCTCCGTGCGGAGGACCGGCCTAAAGACCGGCCACTACGAAAGCTGGGTCGCTTGAAGCGGCACGCCTTGGTGGGCGGGCTCGGCGACGGTTAGCGCTTTTCCTCGTCGGGAGGAACGGTGGTTTCGGCGGCTTCGATGAAAGCTTCGGAGCCGTCAACGAAATCGCCTTCTTGCTTCTCGTATTGCTCGTAAGCGCTGGTGTCGACGTAGTCGGGATTGGCTTCTAGGGCCTGATCGGCGGCGACTTTCTGGTCGACGACTTGCGATTGCTCGTAAATGGTGCGGCCTTCGGCGACGGAATCGGCGATCTTGGTGGTAAACAGGCGGATGGCGCGCAGTGCGTCATCGTTGCCCGGAATAATCCAGTTCACCATGTCGGGATCGCAGTTGGTATCGACCACGCTGACGACCGGAATGCCCATGCGGCGGGCTTCCTTGACGGCAATTTCCTCGGCGTTCGAATCGATGACGAAGAGCGCGTCCGGCAATTGCGCCATGTTCTCGATACCAGCAAGGTTCTGATGCAAATGCTTCATTTCGCGGTCCAGGCGCGCACGCTCTTTCTTGGAGAGCTGCTCCATGCGGCCGTCTTCGGTCATGGCCTTCAGGAGTTTCAGGCGTTTGATGGACTTTTGAAGCGTGGCCCAATTGGTCAGCGTGCCGCCGAGCCAGCGGTGATTCACGTAATATGCTCCGGCGCGCTTCGCTTCTTCGGCGATCGCTTCCTGGGCCTGACGCTTGGTGCCGACAAACAAAACGGTTCGACCGTGACTGGAGATTTCGCTGACGAAGCGGCTGGCTTCGCGGAACATCTTCAGGGTTTTCTGCAGGTCGATGATGTGAATGCCATTGCGCTCCCCGAAGATATATTCCTTCATCTTGGGATTCCAACGGCGCGTCTGGTGACCGAAATGAACACCGGCCTCCAGCAGCTCCTTCATGGTGATTTCTACTGCCACTTTTCCTCCTTAGTAGATTGCTGCTTGTTCGCGGCCGCAAACCCAAGAGTGCCGGCCGAAAGGCACGGCGCTACATGAGAAGGAACCTACGCAGCAGCCTTCTTGCCGGCTTCTTGCCGGCCATGATCTTGGCGGCTGACTTTCGCCGGGCCGCCAGAGCTCATAAAATCTTGCCAAAGTACGTTCCGCTGAGATCCTTCGTCGCACGCTCCTCGGGAGACAACTCCCATGGAGCGCGCTGCTCGGATGACAACCAGACCACGCCGCGTGGTTAGCGCTTGGTGAACTGGAAGCGCTTGCGTGCGCCCTTCTGGCCGTACTTCTTGCGTTCCTTCATGCGGGAATCGCGAGTCAGAAAACCGTTCTTGCGCAGCGCCGGACGCAGCTCCGGGTTAAAGCGGCTGATGGCGCGAGACAGTCCCATGCGCACCGCTCCGGACTGCCCGCCGACACCGCCACCCTTGGCGGTGCAGACGACGTCGACCTGGTCCACCAGGCTGGTGAACTTCAGCGGCTCGGTGGCGTCATGCTCCCAGGCATGATTCGGGAAATATTCCTTGGTGGTGCGGCCGTTGACTGTGAACTTGCCGCTGCCGGCGCGCAGAAAAACGCGCGCGATGGATTCCTTGCGGCGGCCCGTGCCGTGGAACCATGTTTTATTGCCAAATGCTGGCGTGCTTCCAGTACTCAAAGATCCTCCTCCAAAAATCGAACCCAAAAACGCTACAAAAATCGACAAAATGACGAGACCAATCCGCTGCTTTCTTGAACTTCGCGCTCGGAAGGCTCCCTGCTAAGGCACCACTTAGAAAGGAACGGCCAACGTGCGGAAACTCTCGTGCAAACTACAAACCCGGCGACGCCGGGGAACTCTTAAAGCGAGACGTGCTGCGGCTTTTGTCCCGCGTGACGGGCTAGGCCGGCGGCATCGCGATACACACGCAACTTCTTGGCTCGGCGAGCACGCAGCTTGTTCTTCGGCAGCATACCGACGATGGCTTCGCGAACCACCCATTCGGGCTTGGCTTCGCGAACGCGCTTGGCCGGAACCGCTTTCAAGCCGCCGGGGTATCCACTGTGAGAGTAGTACACTTTCTGCTCCAACTTGTTCCCCGTCATCCTAATCTTGTCGGCGTTGATCACGACGACGTGGTCGCCGGAATCGAGATAGGGAGTGAAGCTGGCCTTGTCTTTGCCGATCAGGATGCGAGCGGCTCTGGTCGCCAAGCGGCCAAGAGCTTTGTCAGTTGCATCCAAAACGAACCACTGCGCGCCCAATTTGAGGGCTTCTGCTTCTTCACCTTTGGCTACGTACGTCCTCATTGCAATCAGTCACACCTTTCCCTGTAAAGACAAAATCCAAGTTTAGTGGGTGCGGGAGGCTTTGTCAACGAAGTGGTTTGAAACGGATGAACCGGGGCGCGCATAGGTGGTTTGCTAGGAGCCGCGCTTAGATCGAAGGGCGATTCCTCACTGCGCGGACTCCGTTCGGAATGACGGTTTGTTTTTTCGGCAACGGAGGCTCGGGTGTTAGAGGATGTTGACGGCGCGGGCGGCTAGTAGGGCGATTATGGCTAGGGAGATTAGGGATTGGAGCATAGTGCCGAGTTTGGCCCAGCGGGAAAGGACGGCGGTGTCTGTGGGGGAGAAGGCGGTGCTGGTGTTGAAAGCGAGGAAGAGGTAGTCGATGAAGTGTGGCGTCCAGGAGGGATCTGGATTATCCCTGAGAGCCATTTGCGGGAAAAGAAATGAAGTGTGAGCGAGGCCACCGGGACGTTCGCGGACGAGCGGGCCACCGCCATCGAGCTTCCAGTACCACAACGCGAAAATAAGAATGTTGGCGACCCAAAGCGCAGCCGCCGAACGCAACAGCGATTTCGGAGATTCGAGATGCTGCGGAATGCCCTGGACCAGATGAATGAGCGCGGCAATCATCGCGATGGTGATGATGCCGTTGGCGGCGAAGGTGAGAATGCGGGTGACGTGATAATCTCCGCGGCGAGTGGAGATCACCAACGGAATCATTAAGAACAGCATGATGGCCAGCAACGACCAGCTTGGCCCGAGGGAAAGAGGTTCGGGCAGCGCCAGGTACACGCCGCCTGCGGCCAACATCGCAATGAAGGCGGGCCAGCGTGGTTCGCGACGGATTTGAGAGCTCATCGATGTGGAGCGAATGTGCGCGGATAGTCTAATACAGGCGGGCAACGGGAGGGGACGAGACTTCGTCTTAGCGTGATCCGCGCCCGTGAGCAAAATCTGAGAAGGTTTGCGGCGACGGATTCGCCAGAACCCGGAACGCAGGAAATTCGTTGCCTGATTCGCGTGGGTTTCATTAAGATAGCCGCAGTTGGCAGGCGGCCCTTAGGTCCTCGAAACCATCCGCAAGCACCGCCTGCAGCAAGGAGCCCGTATGTTGTTCTCCCGGATTACACGTATAGGTTTGTCTCTTGTGGCCGCCGCGTGGATGTGCGCGCCGCTACAAGGCCAAGAGGCAGCGCCCACGCCCGTCGCTGGAGCCGAAGGCCCCAAGAGGCTTGTGACGATCATGAATTTTGACTATGGAACCGTGAAAACCTACGTGGCACAAATTTTCGGTTCCGATCAGGACATCGGCAAAGGCATTTCGGACATGCTGGTGGATAAACTTTTGAAAGACGGCAAATACCGGTTAGTCGAACGTTCCGCGCTGGACAAACTCCTTGCGGAACAGAATTTTTCGAACAGCGACCGAGCGGACTCCAACACCGCGGCGAAAATCGGCAAAGTTTTGGGCGTCGATGCGATCATCATCGGTTCTATCACGCAGTTTGGCCGCGATGACCAACACACGAACGTCGGCGGAGGCGGATATGGCCTGGGCCGCTTCGGGCTGGGCGGCGTGGGAACGAGTAAGGCGAAGGCTGTGGTGGGAATCACGGCGCGCGTAATCAATGTTTCCACGGGAGAAATCCTGGCATCGGTGCAAGGAACGGGCGAATCGACGCGCGCGAGCACTTCGCTGATTGGTGGAGGCGGCGGGTGGACGGGCGGCGGAGGTGGCGGCCTAGACATGGGCAGCAGCAACTTCGCCAACACAATTCTCGGCGAAGCGACGCATAAGGCCGTGGACGATGTCGGCGCAAAGCTCGACGATGAAGCGGCAAAAATTCCGGAACGCACGATGGCGATTTCCGGGCTGGTTGCGGATGCCACCGGTAACACGCTGATCATTAACGTGGGCAAGAAAGCAGGCGTGAAGGTTGGCGACAAGCTTTCGATCATGCGGCAAGTGCGGGTGGTGAAAGATCCGGCGACGGGCAAGGTGATCAAGTCCGTGGAGGACAAAATCGGCGACGCCACCGTGACCGAAGTAGACGACGATTCGGCGACTGCAACGTTTGCCGGCGCGGGGGCGCCAAAGGTCGGAGACGCCGTCAAGAACTGAACCTGTTTGGAGCGATTCGATTTCCAAGTCGCTTGAGATGTGGTGACCGTTTACGCTGAGATCCTTCGTCGCAGAAAAAAACGCTCTTCAGGATGACGGGAGCGTGTGAGGCGATTGCAGGACCACAGATGATACTTTCTCCATTGCAAAGCTTCCGCCAGCCCGCCACCGTCCGTGCGGGCTGGTTGTATTTTGGGCCATACTTTTGATGTATTCTCGCAGGACGCGGCGCAGACCGCTGGAGGATCTATGACCGAATTTAACGTTGGCCAGCACGTTGGCGACTACGAAATCCTCTCCATCCTGGGCATGGGCGGCATGGGCAAGGTTTATAAGGTCCGCAACGTGATCTCTGACCGCGTGGAAGCGATGAAGATCCTGCTTCCGGATTTGACGGGCAACCAGAGCCTGGCGGATCGTTTTTTGCGGGAGATCCGGCTGCTGGCGACGCTCGATCATCCAAATATTGCGGCGCTGCGCACGGCGCTGACGTACGAAAATCAATTGGCGATGATCATGGAATTCGTGGAAGGGGAAACGCTGGCGAATCGCGCGGCGCGCGCGCCACTTTCCACCGCCGACGCGGTGAATTACGCCAACCAAGTGCTATCGGCGCTGAGCTACGCGCACAAGCAGAACATTATTCACCGCGACATCAAGCCGGCAAACATGATGCTGACGCCGCAGGGAGTGGTGAAGCTGATGGACTTTGGCATCGCGCGTTCGTCAACGGACGGCTCCTTGACCACGACGGGAACCACGCTCGGCTCGCTGAACTATATGCCGCCGGAACAAGTGCGCGGCGAATCGGCCGACGCGCGATCGGACATTTATTCGTTTGGCGTGTCGCTGTACGAAATGCTGACGGGCAAACTGCCGTTTCAGGGCGACTCGCAATATTCGCTGATGACCGCACACCTGAACCAAATACCGGCAGAACCGATCACGCTGCGCGGAGATTTGCCCGCGGGATTGAACGAAATCATCATGATGTCAATTGCGAAGGATCCGGCGAACCGTTTTCAAACCGCGGATGCGTTTCGCGCGGCGTTGAGCAGTGTGGAAGTGAGCCATTTGCCGGCGTCGAGTACTACGTCTGTGACGCCGACGCCCAAGCCTTCTGGCGCTACGACACTGGTCGAAACGCCGGCTACGCCACGTATTCCTACGACGCCCGCGCCGCCACGCACCCCCTCGCCTGCACGCATTGCCACGCCCGCACCGGCTACGATTCCGGTGGCTCCACCGCCGACGCCTGTCGGTCAGATGCCGCCACCGGCGGTTGCGCCGCCGAGTTCGAGCCGGAGTTTGTGGCTGGCGATCGGCGTGGTGCTGGGCATTGGCGTACTGATTGCCGCGGCTGTGACGATACCGCGGCACTTCGGCACGCATGCAGATCCGAAGAAAGCAATGTTTCCGAGTGACGCGAAGAGCACGGCGACGGCCGACAATGCATCGGTAACAGCTTCGAGTAACTCGGCCGGTACGCCATCGAAGCCGCTGGTTTCGATCCAGAGCGATCAAGGCAGCCTGAAGATAGATGCGAACGGCAACGTTTCGGTGGACAGCCCGAAAGGCAGCATGCATGCGGACGCGCAGACGGGAGCGGTCAGTATGTCCGACAAACCGGCCGCGCAGGCGAATAAGGCCGCGCCCACGCACGTGGATGCGGCTCCGGCTGCGCCGGAACCTCCGCCGGGACCTTCGCCGGAAGAAGTTGCGAAGGCGGAGGACGAAGCGGACAAGTTGAACGTGCGCGCGGAAACGGCAACGCAAAGCGTGGAGACGCTGCGGAAACAACAGATGGCGTCGGGCTACAATCTCCGCGCGGACATTGCGTCATCGGAAGAACGCATGCAACTTTACATGAGCAAGGGCAACAGCGCGCTGAAGGCTCAGGATTTACAGAACGCGCAGAAATATTTCGACATGGCGGAGAAGGAATTGTCGAAGATCGAAAAGTTTCTAGGGCATTGAGCGAGGCGAGTGAGGCGGGCTAGTGGGCTTTCTTGAAGAGTGAAATTCGCGGTGTTGCGCAACATGCCGGAGGGCGGGGTGTGCGGGCCATTTTGCTTTGGTTCGCTTGGATGCTGGCGTGTGCTGTGGCGCCTTCGATGAGCCGGGCGCAGGCGCCCGTGTTTGTGATTGTGCCGGGGGAGAGCTGGATCAAGTTTCATGTGAAGGCTTCGACCAACATCGCGGGAAAATTTGATAAATGGGATGCCAGCTTGACGTTCACGTCGCCTGAGGAAGATACGGGATCGTTGAAAGTCACGATTCAGGCAGAAAGCGTGGACAGCGGAAGCGGGCAAAAGAATGCGAAGCTGAAAGGCAAGGACTTTTTTGACATAGAGCAAAATCCGCTGATCACGTTTGCGTCCACGAAGTTCGTGAAAACCGGACACAATACGTATGAAGTGGATGGGGGCTTCACGATTCGCGGCGTCTCGAATCCCGAGAAGCTAACGCTGACGGCAGTGGGCAAAGGGACGGATTCGGAAGCGATCAAGGGAACGATGGTGTTCAACCGCAAGGATTACGGAATGAACAAAGGGATTCCGTTTATCAAGATTGCGGATCATGTGGACGTGGGTTTTCATTTGAATGGGAAACGTGTCAGCGGGCCACCGCTGGCGAGCCAGTAGGCTAAATCCGCAGGACCATCCAAAAAGCTAATGTACGGTAAATTGTGTCGTTTGTGGGCGCCCGTGCACACTGATGTAAACGTGTGTTCTAGCGCAGCCTGAAGCCTATGCTACGGGTGGGTTGTAGTGTGGCGTGGGTTGGGGAAGAATGGGAGCGTTGAACAGGATGGCGATGATGAACATTCGAGGTCGGTTGTGGTGTGTTTCTGCGTGCGCTGGACTGTTTTTTTGTGGCGCCGGCCGCGTTTGGGCACAGGAGGCGCGTCACGATGGAAATGTGGTATGGCAAATCGGGGAGTTCGATCAAACCTCGCGGGAATTTGGGCACGATTTTGATCTCGAGAGTGCCGGCCTGAAGCCGGTCTTCACGGTGGGCAAGAGCAAAACGGCGGAGTGGCCGGCGTCGCAGACGACATCCGTGAACGGAAGCGCGGGAAAGCAACCGGTGCCGTACACGATTCTGTTTGAAATGGGGAAACCGGAAGCGGGAAATTACCGGCTGACAGTCGCGGCGCTGCTGGTGAATCCGGCGGTTCCGGATTTGCTCGTGACCATCAATGGACGTACGGGGCGTTACTTTTTCAACCGCAAGATCAGTTATTACGCCGGAGACGATCGCGTGGATTCGCCGATCTATGGAGGGGACACGCTGCAGATCGATTTTCCTGGCAAATTCTTGAAGGCCGGGGAAAACAGCGTCGTGCTGACGGCGGTGGAGGACGCGGAGAATCCCGAGACGCGGGCGTCATTGATCTATGACGCGTTGCGGCTGACGAAAGAACCGGGCTCGAAGCTGGAGCCTGCCGCAGCGGTGAAGCCGACGGTGTTTTTTCGCCAGAAGGACGGGCGAACGGTTGAGATTGTGGATGTGACCGTCACATCCGCGGATAAGCTGCACGGAAAAGTGGAGCTTACAATTGGCAAGGAGCGCTTGCAAGCGGACGTGAACGGCGCGACCGATTTTGGGCAGGAACGACTGGAGTTCGAAGTGCCGGAATTTTCCGGGACTATTGCCGCGAGCGTGGCGATTCATGCGCAGGGACGCACTTTCCATTCGAATGCGACCATCGGCCCGGAACGCAAATGGACGATTTATTTTGTGCCGCACGCGCACCTGGATATCGGCTACACGGATTACCAGGCGAAAGTGGCGGAATTGCAGAGCCGAAACATCGATAAGCTGCTGCAATTTTTGCCAGCAAATCCAGGGATGCGCTTCAGCCTGGACGGATCGTGGGTGGCGCAGAATTATTTCGCGACGCGGGATGAAGAGGCGAAGAAGAAGTTTCTGCAATACGTAAACCAAGGCAAAATCGGCGTGCCGGCGCAATACGCGAACTTGCTGACCGGTTATGCGACCCTGGAAGAATTGATCCGGTCGCTTTCCTATACGCACGAGCTGCGCAGGAGAGACGGCATACCGTTTGATTATGCAAATCTCACGGACGTGCCGAGCATTACGTGGTCGTATCCTTCTGTGCTGCGCGCCGCAGGAATCAAGTATTTCGCGGAAGCGACGAACATCGATCGCGGGCCGATTGTGCTGATCGGAACATGGAACGAGAAATCGCCATTCTGGCGCGAAGGTCCGGACGGCGCGAAAGTTCTGATGGCCCACACACGGCAATATTCGCAGCTATGGTTCGTGTGCGACTTGCCTCCGGGAGCAGGCAATTGCCGGCAGGGGCTTCCCGCGTTCCTGCAACAGTTTTCGGCGCCGGAGTATAAACCGGACGCGGTGCTGATGTACGGCAGCCAACTGGAAAATACGGATGCGCGGTTGAGCGAGCCAGAGTTTGTCAGCAAGTGGAATGCGGCGTACGCGTATCCGAAATTTATTCTGAGCACGTTTCCGGATTATTTCCGGCACATCGAGCAGCACTACGGTTCGCAGCTTGCGACGGTGAAGGGAGATGGAGGACCTTACTGGGAGGATGGCGCAGGATCCGACGCGAAGAACACGGCGATCGATCGCAACAGCCAGTCTCGCGCGGTGGCGGCGGAAGAAATGGCAACGGTATCGCGGTATTTAAATCCCTCGCTGGGTGTACCGACAGAGTTGCTGGACCGGATCTGGAAGAATCTTCTGCTGTACGCGGAGCACACGTGGGATTCATGGGATTCGGTATACCGGCCGGACTCGCAGGAATCCGTGGGGCAACTGGCGACGAAGGATGAATATGCGGCGGAGAGCCGGCAAGCGGTGAACACACTGGCGAAGGCTTCGTTGAGCCAGATTGCCAACCAGATTCACATGCCGTCATCGTCCCTGATGGTGTTCAATTCGTTGAGTTGGGCGCGCAGCGGGTTGGTGGAAATGGATTTGGGTAAGGACGAGATCATCACGGAATATCCCGGGAAGACCGCGGTGGCATTTGAAATTTTGAGCGAAGGGCCTGGCTACCGGCACGTGCGGTTTTTGGCGAAAGATGTGCCTGCGATGGGGTTTAAGTGCTACGAGCTGGAAACGCGGCACGACAGCGGGACTGCCGTACCGGCATCCAAGGCGGCCATTGCGGCGGGGGATGTGGTCGAGAACGCATATTACCGCGTGCAGGTGGATGCCGCGATGGGCGCGGTGAAAAGTATTTTCGACAAGCAACTGAATCGCGAATTGGTGGATCGAAACAGCCCGTATCGCTTTAACCAGTATTTGTATGTGGAAGGCGGCGGGAAGCCCGCCACGCAAATTGTCTATATGCGGAAATCGCTGCCGCTGGCGCAACTAAAGGTGACGCCTTCGAATGGCGGGCGAATTGTGGGGCTGAAAAAAACGCCGTTTGGACAGATTCTGACCGTGGAGGCGCAGGGAGTACACACGCCGCTGGTGCGCACGGAAATTCTTTTGTATGACGGGGAGAAGAAGATCGAATTCGTGAACCACATTACGAAGGACCCGGTGCGCGACAAAGAAGCGGTTTACTTTGCCTTCCCCGTGGCCACGCCGAAGCCGTCATTTCAATACGAAATACAAAATGGCTGGGTGGATCCGAGCAAGGACATGCTGAAGGGAGCGGGACTGGAGTGGTTCACGGTTGGACATTGGGTGAAAGCTTCCGGCGCGGACTGGGATGTGGCGATTGTGCCGGTGGACGCGCCGCTGGTGACGCTGGGCGACATCAACCGAGGCGTATGGCCGGAAACATTCATGCCGAAACGTTCGACGATTTTTTCTTATGTGTACAACAATTATTGGCACACGAATTATCGAGCGGACCAGGGAGGAGAAGCGACGTTTCGTTACGTGATGACCAGCGGCACGGCGCTTGCCCCGCAGGATTTGGCGCAATTGGGACGCGCGGCGATGACTCCGCTGGAGAAGGATGAAGTGATCGATCAAGACAAAGTGGGCAACCCGGAACGGCCGTTGGAACCGGGCACGGTGAGTTTTCTGCAGGTGGATGGCTCGGGAGTGGTGGCGGAAAACTGGAAAGCGGCTGAAGATGGAAACGGCACGGTGTTGCGGTTGCTGGAAACGGCAGGAGCGGAAAGCACGGTGACGGTGCGTTTTCCGTTGCTGAGGCTGCAGCACGCGTGGTTGTGCACGGCAATGGAGGAGAATATTCGAGAGATTCGGGCAGGAGGATCGTCCGTGGAAGTTACGTTGAAGCCGCATGAAATCGTGACGCTGCGGATTTTGGGGGATTTTCGGGGGAAGCCGTAGTGGTCGCGGGGGCGCTTCGAATTGCAGTTTTTGGTGTTTTTGTACCTTGAGATCCTTCGTCGCAAAAAGCACTCCTCAGGATGACAATCGGTCGGGATGGCAGCTGTGGAGCGATTAGAAGTGTGCGAGGATGGCAGTATCCGTGAAAATTCGGGTTGGCCGGTCTGAAGACCGGCACCTACGTGAGGATTCGTGAGAACCAAGGTCGCGGGGTTGTTGATTCTTGTGGCGTTGCTTTACGTTGAGGTGCAGGCACAGACGCGTAAGGTGATTATCGATCAAGATGCGCGTGGGCCGGCGACTACGGACCAGCAATCGATATTACTGCTGTTGCAATCGCCACAGGTGGAAGCGCTGGGGATTACGGTGGTGAGCGGCGACCAATGGCGAGACGAAGAAATGGCACACACGCTGCGCATGCTGGAACTGACGGGCCATTCGAACATCAAGGTGTATCCGGGGGCAGTGTTTCCGCTGATCAACCGCAAGGAAGAAATCGCGCGGTGGGAGAAACTTTATGGAAAGGTGACCTACCAGGGCGCATGGAACGAACACAGAATACATTCCGCCACGGGCTCGACGCCGACGGGGGCCTGGAATGCAGGCGCTTATCACGACCCGTTTGTTGTTCCCAACCCGTTGCCGGAGGGAAATCCATCGCTGAAGGCAGAGACCGAGGACGCGGCACACTTTCTGATCCGCATGGTGCACCAGTATCCGCATGAAGTCACGATTTACGCAGGCGGCCCGCTGACGAACCTGGCGCAGGCGATCAGCATCGATCCGAAATTTCCGGAGCTGGCGCAAGAACTGGTGGTGATGGGCGGGAGTATCGCGCCGATTGAGCCGATGAGCTGGGCGCAATCCAACCGGCGCGAGTTTAATTTTTGGTTCGATCCGGAAGCGGTGCACATTGTTTTGCGCGCGCCGTGGAAAAAGATTACGGTGACGACCGTGGATATTTCTGTGAAGACGCACATGACCAAGGCGATGATCGAGCAAATCGCAAAAGCGGGCACGCCGGCCGCGAATTACATCGGGCAATGGGCGGACGAAGAATATTTATGGGATGAGCTGGCCGCGGCGGCGTGGCTGGACCCGAGCATCATCACGAAAGAAGAGACGTTGTACATGGACATGGACATCTCGCATACGGCGGGATACGGGAACACGCTGGTGTGGGAGCCGGGAAACCAGCCGGGGCTGGGAGAACAGTTAGTGCAAGTGCAGGAAGAACTGGACGTAGAGAAATTCAACAAGATGGTGATCGACCTGCTGTCGCGGCCGGCAAAATAACTGGCAGCGCGACTCGACGATCCGTGAATTTCCGCAGGAAGGTGCGCCTAGGCTCGCTTTGCTGGGTAAAAGCGCGCCTGTAGGAACGTCACCGTTTTCTTAACCCGTTTGGATTCAAGGTCCGTTTGCCCCCCCGTTCTTTGTCGCCGTGGGCATGCGCCTGCAAATTCAGTTTAGGGGAGAGTCCGCCCGGCGGAATCGCCGGACGAAGGAGGGCCCATGGTCAACCTGATATTTGCAGGGACAGTGGTGCTGCTGATCGGCAGCATGGTATTCGGCATGGTGCTGGCGTTTCGAACGTACTGGCGGTATCGGGGGCAGAGGCTGGTTACTTGCCCGGAGACGCAGCAAGCCGCGGCGGTACACGTGGATGCGGGAAGAGCCACGCGAGCGACACTGATCGGGAAGCAGGAGATGAGGCTGGACCAGTGTTCCCGATGGCCGGAAAAACGGAATTGCGGACAGGGTTGTTTGAGCGAGGTGAACGCCGATCCTGCGAAGTGTCTGGTGTGGAATGTTGTGGCCGAGTGGTACAAGGGAAAGTCTTGCGCCTATTGCCACAAACCGTTTGTGGAAATGCACTGGCACGACCGGCATCCCGGGGTGCTTTCGCCCGAACATATTGCGACGCAATGGAATGAAGTTCCGCCGGAGAAATTGCCGGAGATTTTCCAGACGCATTTGCCGATCTGCTGGAATTGCTACATCGCGGAGACCTACCGCCGGTTGTATCCGGATCGCATCGTGAACCGGAATTGGGAACGCGGAGCCGGCGACGAGTATGTTCCTAAAGAAGAGGAAGAACCCACGGAAGAGAAGCGCGTGGCCGGACGCTGATTCGTCTACATTGAATCACGTTTCGTTTTCCTGGCCTGATGAAACAGCAAAGTCTCAGAACAGGTAGTTCCCTGCCCTGACCTTTTCCAGAAACCGCCCTGTGCCGAATTCCCCGGCGAAAATGGTAGAGTCTATTCCCTGTTGGAGAGGGACCATGGACACACAGGAACCGGAAAAGCTGGGGACGCCACAAAAGGCGCTGTTAATCAACTTGAATGCCGCGGTGTTCGGCTCGTTCGCGGAGATTGGAGCGGGTCAGGAAGTGGCGCGGTGGTTTTTGCGCGTGGGCGGGGCTTCCGGCACGGTTGCCAAAACCATTTCGGCGTATGACAAGGAAGTGAGCGACGACTTGTACGGCTCCGGCACGCGCTACGTCAGCAAGCCGCGGCTGCAGGCCATGATGGAGAGCGAATGGGAGCAGTTACTAGGGCAATTGGCGGTGACACGCGGGGCAACGACCAGATTTTTCTCGTTTGTGGATACGATTTCCGCGAGAAATTTTTCCGGAACCAACGATTGCCATGGCTGGATGGGACTGCGTTTTCTGCAACAGCCGGGCGGCAAGCCGAGCGACGTCATCCTGCACGTGAATCTGCGGGATCCCAGCAACGTGCAACAGCAGGAAGCCGTCGGAATTCTCGGTGTCAATTTGTTGTATGCATCGCAGCACGATATGAAAGGTCCGCAGTCGTTCCTAGCGGGCTTGCTGGAAGACCTGAGCCTGGAGCGGATCGAGCTCGATTGCGTGGAGTTGAAGGGACCGGCATTTGAAGGCTGGGATTGCGCGGAGTTGCATGTCCGTCTGGTCACAGAAGGGCACGCCGAAGCGGTGACGTTTCCCGCCGAGGGCGATCCGCTTCCTCCAAATGAATTGTTGTACAAACGCGCATTGGTGCTGGCACTGGGACGCTTCGGCACCCTGGAACATCTGCCAGCGGAGTTGCTGCGGGTCACACTGGAAGAATTGCCTTCCGAAGAGTTGAAAGAGAGCAAAGGAGCGTTGGGATTGTTTTGTCTGTCGTCCGCGCCACCGGGAGCGCCAGGGGTGGCGAGTTTTCCGGCCGCGGAAATTGTGAAAATTGTCGATGACCTGCGGAAGACGGGCTATGGCGTAATGCTGTTCCCCTCGCGGGAATTGTACACGATGAGCGCCTTCCTGACCCGCTACACGAAATTACGGATTCATTTTGCGGTTGGATTGTCGGTTCTGGTGCGCGTGATGGAGGATCGCTACAAGGATTTGCCGGGCAGCCTGCTGGAAGGAATCGCGCGGCTGTTCACGCAAAATGTGCGACTGGTGGTGCATCCGATGAAGGTGGAAGAATTGGAAGAATGGGTGAAGCAGTCGGGGACGACGGGATGGAAGTGGAAGAGCACGAATGGAATAGTGCATGCGGACGATTTACATCCAGCCGAGCCGCTGGATTATTTGTACCGGTATTTGTTGAGCGAGTCTTGGATTTTGCCTAACCGCAAGGCCGTGCCGTAGGGGCGAAGCAGCACGCGATTCGTGCTTGTGGCTTAGGCTGAGATCCTTCGTCGCAAAGAGGCTCCTCAGGATGACAGCGTGATCGAAAAGATCGGCTCGCGAAATTTGCGTTAGTGGCAGAATTCGCAGGCGCGCCCTACCGTGCCCAGGCCTAGCAGTTCGATCTGGGGCGAGAGGTAGCCGTGCTCGGTTGGTTCCTCAGTCATGAGCGCGGTGCTGAGATACTTCTTGTTGTCGTCGCAGAAAACGGTGGCGACCACGGCGTTGGCCCCAAGTTTTTCCTGCGCTTGCACGGCAGCCAAAAAATTGCAGCCCGAAGAAATGCCGACGGCGAGTCCGAGGGTGGTGGCCAGGCGTTGCGCCATCTGAATGGCATCGCCATCGGAAACCGCGATGATTTCGTTTAGTTCCTTGAGGCGAACAATTTCTGGAATGAACTCATCCGAGATGCCCTGAATCCGGTGATTTCCGACTTTGCAGCCGGTGGTGAGGGTAGGCGATTCGGCAGGCTCTACCGGGTGAATGCGAATGGACGGATCCTGCCTGCGAAGATATTTTCCGACGCCCATGACGGTGCCGCCGGTGCCTACGCCCGCAACGAAAGCCTGGGGGCGTTTTCCAACAGAGAGAAGCTGGGACCAAAGTTCAGGGGCTGTAGTTTCTTCATGGGCTTCGCAATTGGCGGGATTGGAAAACTGGCGCGGCAGAAAAACGTCGTTGCGCGAGGCGGCGAATTCTTCGCACATGCGGATGCTGCCGAGAAAGCCGCCGTCAGCCTTACTGACGGAGACAATTTCGGCGCCATAGCTGCGAATCAAGTGGGCGCGCTCCGGGCTCATCCAATCGGGCATAAAAATTTTCACGGGGTGACCGAGCATGCGGCCGATGGCGGCGAAAGATATGCCGGTGTTGCCGCTGGTGGCTTCGGCAATGGTGTAGCCGGGCGCGATTTTCCCATCGGCGTAGGCTTTTTCAAGGATCCGAACGGCCATGCGGTCTTTGATGCTGCCGGTTAGGTTCAAATACTCGGACTTGGCGAACAGAAGACGATGCGTCCCGTTGTAGCGGAAATGAATGGAGATCAACGGCGTGTTGCCAACGAGCCGGGTGAGGGCTTTGAATTTGGAAGTGGGTAGATCGAGTGTTGTGGTCATGATAGATCCTTCGGGTCCTTTGTGGCATGTTTGGTCGATTTGGGCAAGGGCACGGCGCACAGGCGGGGGAGCCCCCGGGGGACAGTGGCTTGCCGCTTGCCAGATGGTTTGGTAAAGGCGCGTTATCGTGGCGACCCAAGATGCCGGCCAGAAGGCACGGCGCCATATTATTGGGCGGAGACGGCGAGAATGTACCAGGCGGCATGGGGAAGCCACTGTTCCTGCCAACGCCAGTCGTTGTCCGCACCGGTTTGTTTGTAGGTGAGGTTGTAATCGATTCCATCTTCGTCCTTGAAGCCGGCGGTGATGCCGTTGGAAATTCCGCCAGGCGCGTTGGTAAATTCCCAGGAATCGAAGAAAAGATATTGCGGATTGTTGCGGCCGACGCCATTCATCATGGAAGAGTCAAACGGATTGAGGCCGAGAATCCAGTTGAGCTGGCTGGTGGCCAAGGCGCGCAGCTGCTTTTGAAATTCGGGATCGTCGGGGAATTGGCCCGCGGCAAGCCTGGCGGCGGTGGCGAGAGAGGCGAGGCGCGCGTTTTCGCCTTGCCACCAGGGCGCGACTTCGGTGTTGTGCGGGAAGAAGAATGTTGTGTGGCGATTGCCGTCCTTATCTTGCGTGAGCTGACGCGCGTAGGCGAAGGGATTGTTGACTTCCTGATTGATGGTGAGCTGGAAGGCGAGCGACCTCTTCACGGCGCTGCGAACCTTTTGCTGAACTTCGGGGCTGGCGATCTGCGCGTAGTAGAGAAGGCTGACGACGGGAAAGCCGGCGTCGGAAGCGTGGAAAAAGGGACGAGTCGCATCGTCGGCGCGCCAGTAATTGGAGTAACCACCGTTGGTGATCAGGCGAGCCATCAGGCTGTGGGCGCGCTTATCCGCGGCGGACTTATACGCTTCCTTTTTTGTGGCTCGATATAGTTCGGTGGCAGCCACCAGGGCGCAGTAATCGTCAACGATATTTTCCTTGCCGTCGTTAGTCAGCTTCGGATTGTTCTTCTCCAGAAAATCGAAAGAGTCTTCAGCCGCTTTGAGGTAATCGGAGCTTTGGTATTCGCCGGAGAACGGATACGTGCTGGCGATGGCCAGAGCGGCAATCGCGACGCCACCACCGGAACGGTAGCTGACCTGATACTCAAGGTCATTGTTGGCTTCTTCGACGATGCCGCGGGGAGACTGATCGCTCGATTGATAGATGCCGAACTTTTTCATTTCACCGGCCACTTTGCGGAGCTCGGGAACCTGCTTCGGGCCACCGGTCGAAATGGAACGGTAGAACGATCCATTGGGAACTTTCACGCGGACAAGATAATCGGCGCCGAACATGGCTTCGTCGAGCATGCGGTCCTGGTAGCGGATCATTTCCGGTACGGCGCGAGCGGTCAATAGCTCGGAACTCTTGAAGAAGCTGTAAACGACGAATGGAATTTGCTGTGGATTGAAATAGGTGGAAAAGGAAAGATGCGAGAGGTGCTTGCCGTAATCGCCGGTGGCGTCCCACCAGCCGCCGTGGGCGTCCAGGCTGCCGGTTTTCTTGCCGTCGAAGTGGAGATGGCGGTCGGCCTCATCCATTCTGCCGGAGCTGCGTTCTTCCTTGAAGAAGTAGATGGCGTCGGAGAGCGTGTTGCGTTCGAGGACCAGACGTTGAATCAGGAACGGATATGACTGAACCGTATGATCGCCGGTAGTGCAGGCGAGATAGTACGTGCCTTCGGTCGAGAAGGAATCAAAGTCGATGGTCCAGAAATCCCAATCGCGCCATTTTTTGACTGGTCCGGCGTGTTGTGCGGGAATATCCAGAACTTTGCCATGGTCGCGGGCATCGTTCAGGGTGCAGGCGGCGAAGTTGTCTTGCGCAGTGCCGACAATGACGGCGTGCTTCGGGCCAGTGGTGTTGTAGCCGACCTGATTGGTGAGAATTCTTGCTTCGCCGGCGCGGGAGGCGGGAAGAAATAAGAGCGCGGAAGCGGCACATAAAACGATTCTGGAGAACAAAGGCATGGGGCCCTCGAATCAATGTTGAATTGCCAGCGCCTCAAGGATAACGCAAATGTAGCGCGACGGTTGTGATGGCGGGCACTACGACCCCAATTAAAACGTTTCAGGAAGATATTTCAAGAAGAGAAGGGACTTTTATTGACAGGGTTGTGCGAGGGTACTTACAATGGCGCCGGGTTTCCTGCCATGTCCCTTTGCCGTTGTCCTCGCGATGTGGTTTGCCTGTTGAGTCTTTTGGTTTCCTTTTTCCTATTCACAACGCAACTCTTTGCCCAGAATTTTTCCGAGATTCAGCCCAGCCCGCAACAAGTGGAGTGGCAGGACCTGGAAATTGGCGTGATATTTCACTTCGGCACCAACACATTTCTGGACCGGGAATGGGGAGATGGCACGGCGGAACCCAGCGTCTTCAATCCGGTCAGCGCGGACGCGGAACAATGGATGGAAGCGGTGAAGGCGGCCGGGGCGAACTACGTGATTCTGGTGGCCAAGCATCATGACGGCTTCTGCCTGTGGCCAAGCGAACTGACAAATTACAGCGTGAAGAGCAGTCCGTGGAGGGGCGGAAAAGGCGATCTGGTGAAAGAGGTGGCGGAGGCCGCGCGCAAAAATGGATTGAAGTTTGGAATTTATCTGTCGCCATGGGACCGGCACGATCCGCGTTATTCCGATGCGACGGCGTATGACAAATATTATTTCGGGCAGTTAGACGAGCTGAGTTCCGGCTACGGCGAGTTGGTGGAATTCTGGATGGATGGAGCGGGCAGCGCCGGGCACAAGTATGATTTTGACCGCATCGTGCAGGAATTGCGGATGTGGCAACCGAACACGATGGTGTTCGCGGATGTAGCGCTTTATAAGTACGCGGATTTACGTTGGGTGGGAAACGAAGACGGGCGGGTTCCATACGAAAACTGGAACGTGGTGGACCGCAGTGGCTATTTGCGCTGGCGGCCAGTGGAGGCAGATACACCGCTGCGAAAATTGCACTGGTTTTGGCATCCGAAAGACGAAGCGAGTTTGAAAAGCCTGGCGGAGCTGGTGGACGACTATGACCAAACGGTGGGAAGAGGCGCGCAACTGATGTTGGGGATTGCGCCGGACCGGAACGGGCGCGTGCCGGATGCGGATGTGGCACGGCTGAAAGAATTCGGCGAGACGATCCAGAATCGGTACAGCCATAACCTGGTGAAGGACAAGGAACGGTCACCGGGACCGTTTTCAGAAGCGCTGGACGGCAATTCGGAAACGTTTTGGTCCGCCCCGGAGGGCACACACACCGCGGTGATTGAGGTGAATTTCAAAGAGCCGGTGACGTTCGATTGCGCGTTGACCATGGAATGGCTGAACGATGGACAGCACGTGCAGAAGTATGCGATTGAAGTGATGGACGGCGGACAATGGAAGCGCGTGGCGGAAGGCCAGGCCATCGGCCACAAAAAGATCGATCATTTCGCGCCGGTAACAGCGAAACGCGTACGGCTGAACCTGCTGGCGACTACGACTACAGCACACATCCGGGAATTCCAGCTTTACAACACGCAAGCGCCACGATACAAGTAGGTATCAAATTATAAAGTCGTCTCTCGGCCGAGTTACCCAGGAACACAAAAATCACAGGATCACGTAGCTCTGCTCTATCGTGATCAGCAGGTTTACCGCCCATGACGTTCGCGGACAAGCGCCGCAGCCGGCGCATCCGAATAGGCCAGCCGCTCAAGATACGCGCGTCCGATCCTAAAGACGCGGGCGTCGAAGAAGTCAACATCACGAGAAACGTATCTCGCGAAGGCATCTATTTCGTTAGCCCCGTCCGCACATACACCGAAGGCATGCGGTTGTATGTGACCGTTCCGCATCACAATCCGCGGGATCCGAAAGATCGCGAGTACCTGGGACAGGTGGTGCGAGTACACCGGCTGCCCGAAGAGCAATACGGCGTGGCGATCCAGTTCCTCGCAGAAGTGAAGCCAAAGTAGAGAACGTTCAAGAGCGAATCGCAATGAACCGAGACCGCGGTCGGCAGCCATTTTCAGATAAGGCAGCGCGGGCGGGTCGAGATTCCAGTACGCCTGGGCCACGTAGGCGTCGAGGGCCACCGGATCGGTGCCGGCGACCAGTGTTTTTTTCAGCAGCACGTCCTCGAGATCGCCACCCGTAGGACCGTTGCGCAGTAGGACGCGGTAGGAGTCGATCAGCGTGAGCGTGGGGCGAACGAAGTCGGCGAGGTCCACCAGACTCTCGTGGATGCGTTGATGCAGGCGGTGACGCTGGCCGCCGAGGATGCCACCAGTTTTTCATGCCGAGAGTGGTGCCGGTAAGGCTGTGATGTTTGGCGATGGGAATATTGATGATTTTATCGACCTCAAGGAAGGGTTGAAACACCGGCCATTCCTGGAGGAGATCGCCGCCGAGATTTACTTTCTTAAATTTTGAGGGATCGGGGAGCAGGATTTCAGCGCCTTCGGAGCGGCGGCGTCGGCAATGCCGGGACGCTGGAAGCAGCGGCGGGGATCATTGCAGCTCACATCCGTGACAATAACTTTTTTTGCTCCGGCGGACCAGCACTGACGGACTAGTTCCGCGACAACTTCGGGGTTCGTGTTGGCGGCCTGCTCAGGCGTGCGGTCCCAAGCGATGTTGGGTTTGACGATGACGACGTCGGAGCGGGAGATAAAGCGCTGGATTCCACCGAGTTCCTGCAGCCCGCTGAACGAGAGCGCGTGGAAAATCGCCGCTGAGCGCGGCGAGATCCGCAGAGGTTGGATTGCGCGCGACGGTATGGTCGCGGCGGACAACGGCAAGCAGCCGCTCGGCGGGACGAATGCTACGGGTGGACAGCCAATAGCCCGCGGCGGCAGTGCCTGCGCTGAGACCGGCGAGCCGTAAAATGCGGACGAGTGCATCGCGACGATTGAGCGGAGTCGCCGGCGAGTCAGGAGAAGTTGGAGTCGGCTGGGGCCAAGGACTAGACCTTCACAAGATCGATGCGGCTGGGGATGTTGGTGCCGAGCCGGTGCTGGAAATCGGCGGCAAGAGAGAATCGGCGGTTTCCGGTACAATGCGTTGAGTGGCCCTGCGTCGGCATGTAAAGACCTGCGCTGACCAGGGACAGGGGAATCCGTGATACATCGTTACGTTTTTCACAATGAAGAATTGCGTCCAGTGGAGAAGACCAGGTGGTCGCCGGGACAAGCCGGGCTGATTTGCGGCTGGGGGCTGTTCACCACGGTGCGCATCGTGCGCGGGGAAGCGTTCGCGTATGAGCGGCACTGGCGCAGGCTGGAGAAGGACGCGACGCTGACGCGGCTGCCGCTGACGTATACAGGCGCAAGAGTGCGGGTGATGCTGCAGGATGTGATCCGCGCGAATCATCTGAAAGAAGGATGCGCGCGAATTTATCTGGTGTGGAACACCGTGGGCAGCTGGAAAAGCGACGAAAAAATGCCGGAAGTCGATCTGGTGATTACCAGCTCGGACTTGCCGCAATATCCGGAGAATGTGCGGCTTACGGTGCGCGCGCAAGGAAGACATGCAGCGTCACCTTTGGCCGGAGTAAAAACAATCTCATGGCTCGACAGCGTTTGGGCCGTGGGAGAGGCACAGCGCGAGGGATTTGACGAAGTGATCCTGCTGAACGAACGCGGCGAAGTGTGCGAGTGCACGGCGGCAAATATTTTTGCGGTGAAGGGCGAGAAGGTGATCACGCCACCTCTCAGCTCCGGATGCCTGGAGGGCGTGACTCGAGGCGTGTTGATGGAAATCGCGAGCGAAGCAAGCGCTACGGTGGTGGAACAAACCATGCAACTGGAAGATTTATACGGCGCGGATGAAGTGTTTGTGACCTCCACGAACCGCAACGTGATTGGCGTGAAAGAAATCGCCGGACATATTATCGCAGACGGAAACACAGGGCCGATTACCAAGAAGCTGGACGAGGCGTTTGATTCCTATATCAACGATTATGTGGAACGGCGCCTGGCCACCAGCCGCTACCAGGCGTAACGAAGCGCTTCCAGCGATCATTTATTCACAGGCGCCAGATTTTCGAGTGGCGGAATCGAACTCACCGCCGTAAACACGCGTTCCGGGAAAGATCGCTTCTTTTCGAACGCTTCCACGAACATTTCAATGGCCTGCCCCGTGTTTGGCGGGGTTAAGATCGTGGCGGTCAACAGCCCGCTGCGCACCCAGGACTGACCTGTTTTCGGCACTCCATCGCAACCGAGATATGGAATCACCAACCAGCGTTCGCGTTCCATCTCGTTAGTCAATTCCTGAAAACCCTTGCGCGCTCCAATAGCCATCGCATCGTTTTGCGACAAGACCAGATCGATGACCGCCTTCTTGGAGGTAGACAGGCTGAGCCAGGAGCGAATTGCTTTCATGGAGCTTTCCTCGGTCCACTGGCCGCGGAGGACGGTGATGTGAATGTTAGGCGGAATCTTTTCGCGTAGCCCAATTTCCCGTTCTTTGGCGACACTGTTTTGTGAGGAACCTGCAATGTATAAGATCGATCCGCCCCGCGGAAGAAGCGCGGCGCATTGGCGTGCCTCGATGCGGCCCACTTCTATCTGATCGGAGCTCACGCCAAAAATAGGAACCTTGCTGGTGCGCCGGATTTCGGAAATGTAGGGAGCGTCGCGATTCACCAGCGCCCATCCGATTCCCGAATCCACCGCCGCGCGGGCTACTTGCGGCAACGCGGTGGCGCCAACGGGCTCGAGAACGATGGCGTGCGGCCGTTCTTTCTCCGGCACTTGAATCGCTCTCAGAAGCTGCGTGCTCTGGGTGATGGCGTCATTGTCCGCAAACAGGATTTGCGCCTCGACGCCCAATCGGTGGGCCGTGACCTGAGCAGAGTTGGCCTGTTCGAGTTGATAATCGTTGTCGTTCGTAATCAGAGACACGAGAAATTTAAGATTTCGCATGAACTGACATACCTCGGGCGTTTGGACACTCCGGCGATTATAGGGCGCAATCGTCGGGACACAGGGATTTTTTGAGGTAAAGCGCTTAACGCGGCACTGGCAGCAATTGGCAGAGAACGATACATCACGGACTAAAACAGAGTCAGTGGTGGGATGCGGCGGCAACAGGCGCTGGAGTCTGGTTCGAGCCAGCGCCCAGGGTGGCACGGAGCAGAACCGGCGCCAAAACCGTGGTGACCATCACCAGAAGGACGATGGCGGAAAAAAGTCCTTCATCGACCACGCCAATTCCTCTGCCAATTCCAGCGAAGATCAGGCCTACTTCGCCGCGCGGCATCATGCCGAAACCAACCGCCAGACGATTCATGGTGGAAGGACAGCCCCAGCCGGCAGCGACCTTACCGACAATGGCTACGACCGTGAGGGCGAGGCCGGCGATCAGAACATCTTTGCTGGCCATGGTTTCCAACTTGACCTGAATGCCCATCCACACAAAAAACAGCGGCACCACGAGCGATTCGATTGGCGAAAGCAATTCGTGCAGCGACGTACCCTCGACTTCCTTGTCGAAAAAGCTGTTGAGCACCATACCTGCCGCGAACGCGCCGACGATGGTGGCGAGCTGAGCGATGTTGGCGAGCCACGCCAGAAGGAGCGCGAAGCTTACGCCAAAAAGAAGTTTCAGGTTGCTGACGCCGAAATTGGCAAGCCGCCGGACAAGCTTGGGGGTTAGCCAGATGCCGATGCCTAGGGAAGCGACGAGGAATAACGCAGCTTTGCCGGTGGTGATGGCGATGGAAACGACGCTGATGGTTCCGGTCAGAGCGAGGCCGCTGACGACGGCGAGAACGATGAGGCAGAGAACATCATCGATCACGGCAGCACCGAGGATGATGCGCGCTTCTTCGGTGGTCTCGCGGCCAATGTCGCGCAGGACGCGGGCGGTGATGCCGACGCTGGTGGCGGTGAGGATGCCGCCGACGAACAGGTCGCTGGCCAAAGCATTGTTTGGATGAAGCAGCCTCATCACGCCCATCCCCAGTGCCATTGGGAGGACAATGCCGAGAACGGCCACGTAGGAGGCATATTTTCCGACGCGCTTCATTTCCACCAGGCTGATTTCCAGACCCACCATAAAAAGAAGAACCAGAATCGCCAGGCGGGAGATGATGTCGATGAAGCTGTAAACCGAGATGAAGGATTGGCCTTGTGGACCGGAAAGCAGTTGCGCCACATAGTCTGAGTGCGGGCCCGGTGGAAGAATTTTCAGAGTGGCTTCCCCGATCGTGTACTGACTGGTGAGGGCGAGGGAGGCGATGCGCGAAAGGTTGTCGCCTTCGCGAAGCACGGTGAGCGTAGGATCGCCGAAGTAGTAGCCAAGGTTTCCGGCGAGCAGTCCGACGAGCAGTTCACCCAAAACGGCGGGCTGCTTGATCCATTTCATCAGGAAACCGCCTAGCGCGGCGCCAAGCGTGATGAAAATGGAAGCAATCAGGATGGGGACGATTGGATCGGCGTGTGAAATACCTTCGTTCGCCGCCAAAACCGATAACACAGTCAGCAACGCCATTCGCAAAACTCCTGGGAATCCATAGGGCGGTGCGCCGGAGGAGACAGCCGGAGTATTGTGGCGGGGGTAAGGGCGGTACGCAAGGGGTAAGGCATTTAGCGGTGCTGGCGTGCTACAATTCGCCGTTTGGCGGGGAAGGCAGGGCCTAACGAGCATGACGGAAACGCTGGCACAAGCTGAAGCAGTGCTGGAGGTAATCTCACCGGACGGCGCGCGGAAGTACGTGCGCGTGACGCAAACGCCGTTCCTGATCGGGCGCGGGGCGGAAACGGGTAACCATCTGCAACTGACGGACCGGCGCATCTCGCGCAACTGCGGAGCGATCGTCACTGAAGCGAACCGCTACTACCTGGAAGATCGCGGGCAACGGCGTGGCATCTTCGTAAACGGCGAAAAAGTGGAGAGCCGGGCGCTGGCCGACGGCGACGTGATCACATTTGGCTTGGAAGATTCTTACCAAGTGATTTTTCGGGCCGCGAGCGGCACCTCCGACGAGTCCATTCCCCAGTTGTTGACACGGATCGATCACATGACCAGTTCCGAGTCGACGGGCGGTGGGCTGCGCAAGCTGAACCTGCTGCTCGAAGCGACTTCCCTGCTGCACTCGCAACTTCCGTTGGACTCGGTGCTTGCGAAGATGATCGATCACGCGGTGGCGGTGACGGACGCGGATCGCGGGCTGCTAGAAGAAGCGGTCGAGAGTGTGACTTCGGCGAGCCCGTCGGAACGGTTGCGTGTGCGGTTGGCGCGGCGCAGCGGCGGGCAGCGGTTGCCTCCCGAGAGCATGACACCGAGCCAAACGGCAATTCAATTGGCGATGAAGAAGCAACTGCCGGTGATTACCGAAGATATCGAACAGGCGGAAATGAACCTGCAGGCCGCAGCGAGCATCGTTGCGCAAGGATTGCGCGCGGTAGTGGTGATCCCGCTATATGCCACTTCGCGGGCGAGCAGCGAATCGGCTACCAACGTTACGCGGGGCGAATTTCTGGGCGTGTTGTATCTGGATTCGAAGCGGCCGACGGCATTTTCCAAGCTGGACCGGCAGATTCTGGATGCGCTGGCGGCCGACGCAGCCAGCATTTTAGACAATGCGCGCCTGGTGGAACGCGAGCGCGAGCGGCAGAGACTGGAGCAGGAAATCGGCATCGCGCGGGACATTCAGCAAGCGCTGTTACCCAAGAATTTCCGGGATTTTCCGCACCTTGCCGTGGTCGGTGTGAATTTTCCTTGCTTGTCCGTGGGAGGAGATTACTTTGACGTTTTTCCGCTCGATGACCGGCGCACGGCGTTTCTTCTAGCCGACGTGAGCGGAAAAGGGTTGGGCGCGGCCCTGCTGACCACGATGTTGCAGGGCGCGCTTTCCGGCATGACGCTGGGGACGGACCCGGCGAGGGTTTTCAATCACGTGAATCGCTTTTTGTGCGATCACGCGGAAGTGGGCCGTTATGCCACGATGTTCTTCGGTATCCTGCACGATTCGGGGAAATTGGAATACATCAATGCGGGCCATCCTTCTCCTATCCTGATTCGGGCAGCGACGGCGGAGGAAGCGTTCACGGAAGGTTCTTTCCCTGTTGGACTGGTCCCGGAAGCGGAATTTTCCACGACAACACTGCAATTGGAGCCGAACGATACGCTGGTGCTGTATAGCGACGGCGTGACGGAAGCGATGGACCCGGACGAGCAACTCTACGGCAACGGAAGATTGCGCGCGGTACTGCTGGGAAAGAACGAAATGCCGCTGGATGAAATTCAGAAAACCGTGCTGGAGTCCGTGGAAAACTTCGCTCGGGGAGCGCGGCAGGCGGACGACCTGACCATTCTGCTGGTGCGATTCCGCGCGGTGGGAACCTTGGTGACGGAAACAGACGTGTCAGGGGCGGGAAAGGCAGCGGGAAGCAGCTAGGGGTTTCATATATTTCAGCCTGACGAAGAGAAACGGTTGGGCGCGCTGCGAAAAATCAGCGCGCCTTTTTTTGTGTGAGTTCCTTACCGCGTGCAGGCAGGGGCCGGCGCGCTAACCGGGGAGTAGTTGAGCGGAGCGAGTTTTTGCGCTTGCAGAAGTTTGTTGAGCGCGGGAAGAGTTTCGTTGGCCAATTTCTGGCTGGCGGCCACGCTTTTGCCATAGGCATCGCATGAGATTTGATACAGTTTGCCGACAGCCGGAGTCGGCGCGATGTCCGCCGCCTGAACCATTTCCAAATAGCGGCCAGCGTCCCGATTGATTGTGCCGAAACCCGGTGCCATTTCCGTACCGGCCACCAGAGCATCCACTTGCCTCTGCGCATCGGCGACAGCATCGGTTAGTTCTTTCGCAGCTGCGGCCGGAAGTGCTTTTTTGCGGTCGGCGACCTGTTCCGCGAGCGGGTCAACGGCATGGAATGCCTTCGCGGAAGCTTCCATCAGTTCGCAAAGTTTGCGAGAAAGATCGAACTGGGCCGCATAGTCCGCCGCGGAAATGTGAACGCGCGGGTCGGGGTCAACGCGTAATTGCTGGCGATAGGACTTCCCTGCGACGGTTAGAACGAGAGTGTAGGTGCCGGGAGAAACGAACGGGCCCGGCGGCTGGAAACGCGGAGTTTCGCCGGGGACGGCATGATCCGGAAGCGTGTATTCGGTGTAGTCGAGGCGTTCGCCGAAAAATCCAAACGGCAACGCGGTTGGGTGTGGATAGCGAAGATCCCAGACAAAACGATTGATGCCGGCGGTTGTGGGCAAACTTGCGGGCGGATAGAACCAATATTCCGGCACGTTGGCAGTCGGCAGCGATTCCTGCTGCGGGATGCTGGAAAAATGAATGACGCGATTCCCTTTTTCGTCGAGAACATCCAGGGAAATCTCGCCCTTGGGCGGGACATTGAAGAAATAGTAGAGCAACGCGCCGTCTGGAGGATTTTGCGAAATAGGCATGTCTCGCTGCAGCGGCGTGTCGGGATGATTGTCCCAGTGGACGCGCAGGGCAGTTTGCGGGGTAAAAAAATGGACCGGGGATTTTTGCAAATCCTTGTTTGATTGGCGCAACGGGGAAATGTCATCGAGGATCCAAAGGCCACGGCCAAACGTGGCAGCAACCAGATCATCGCCGTGAATGTTGAGGTCGCGCACGGAGCTGGTGGGCAGGCCGAGCTGTAGCGATTGCCAGTGATCGCCGCAATCGAAGGAAACGTACACACCGGTTTCGGTTCCGGCAAACAGCATGCCCTTGCGCACGGGATCTTCGCGAACCACGCGGGCGATCCCGGCGTCAGGCAGACCGGTGACGATTCTTTCCCAGGTTTTCCCTGCGTCGTGGGTGCGGAAGAAATAAGGATGCGTGTCGCGGCGCGCGAACACGGCGGCAAACGCCATGCCGGGATCGTGGGGAGACGGATCGATGGAATTGACGGTGGCACGCTCAGGGAGGCCCGTTGGAGAAACGTTGGACCAGTTGGCACCATCGTCGTGCGTAACCTGGATCATGCCGGTGGACGTGCCTACCCAGACGAGGTTGAGATCGAGCGGAGATGGAGCGATGGCTTGAATGAAGCCGCGATTGGCGGCGGCTTGTGCATCGTCATCATCGTCGTCGTCCGCAAAGAGCCCCGAATCTTCCAAATCGTCTTTCGAAGGAATGTGGCCGGCCGCGTCTGACTTGGGTGGCACGGAAGTGGCTGCGGGCTTCACGGTAAGGTCCGGGCTGATTTCTTTCCAGCTGAGGCCGTCGTCCGTGGATTTCAACAGAAACTGCGAAGCGTAATAGAGCGTGCGCGGATCGTGCGGCGAATAGAGGATGGGTGTTTCCCAACTGGCACGATAATTTGGCGGCGCGATAAAGAGCGTGGCGATCTGGCCGGTCTTGCGATCCATGCGAATGATGTTGCCGTACCAGCCGAGCGAAAAAACATAATCGGGGTTCGACGGATCGGGAGCGATGAAACTGCTTTCAAAGGAGCCGCTGGAAAACCAGTCGCGATAGGTGATCATGCCGAAGTCGGTGCGATCGGCAACGACGATGGAACCGGAATCCTGCTGCGCGGCGTATAGACGATACGGAAAGCCCTTGTCGGTGGAGACGCGATAAAACTGGCCGGTCGGCTGGTTGAGCCAATCGCTCCAGGTCTTGCCACAATCGTAGGTAATCACCACGCCCTGATCCGTGCCTTCGACGATGTGATTGGAATCCTGGGGATCGATCCAGAGAACGTGATCGTCTTCGCCGCTGGGCGTTCCCTTCCAAGAAGCAAACGTGCGGCCACCGTCTTCGGAGCGATACGTTGAGGTCTGCATCACGTAGACTACGTCTGGATTTTTCGAGTCTGAAAACACGCGGCCAAAATAATTGGAGCCGAGGATGCGCGGATCTGTGGTGATTTTCTGCCACGTCGCACCGGCATCATCGGAACGAAACAGTCCCTGATCCATCAGCGCGAAAATGCGTTTTCCGCCGGTGCCGGGCGCGACGGAAAGGCCCACGCGCTGGCGGTGCGCCGAGGGAAGCCCCTGATCGCCCATGGGCATCCATGTTTCGCCCGAATCGGTCGAGCGAAGCAGTTGCGTGTCTACCCCTTCGGCGGGCTTTTCGCCAGGATCCGGCGGGATGTGTCGCATGGTCGCAACGATGGTGCGGGAATTATTGGGATCGAAATCGAGTTCGGTGGGGCTGGTGTGATCGTCTTTGTAGAAGACCTTGCGCCAGGTTTTGCCACCATCCGAGGATTTGAAAATTCCACGCGCGTCGCTCGGCGTGAAGTTGCCCGCAACCGCGACGTAGACGAGATTCGCGTCGTGGGGGTCGACAAGGATCGAAGGGATGATGGGAGAATCGCCGAAGCCGAGGTTGGTCCAGGTGGCGCCCGCATCGCTGGACTTCCAGACACCATTGCCGTCGGTCTGCTCGCCGGTGGCGACGTATATTATGTTGGGATCCGAAGGGGCTACGACGAGATCGCCGATGGAAGCCACGTGCGCTTGATCGAAAATGGGGACCCAGGTTCTGCCCGCGTTGATGGATTTCCAAACGCCGCCGCCGGGGGTGCCCATGTAGTATGTTGTGTTGTTTCCGGCGATGCCGGAGACTGCGGTGACGCGGCCGCCGCGATGCGGGCCGATGAGGCGCCAGTTAAGTCCATGGAGGAGTTCCGGAGAAACTTGTTGGGCGCTTAGAGCCGGCAGAAGCGTTCCCGCAAGCAAAATCAGGCATGCGAGGCGCAAGCGGAGGGCAAGGGTGGGTCTGGGTTGACTCATGCAATCTCCTTCGGAGCCGGCAGTTTAACATGTACGGCGTGAAATTTCCGGGAGGCGAAATTGGCGGAGGAGGCGAGATGAATGTTGCAGAAAAATCCTGCCATGGCTTGTGTGATTGGCTGCACGACCGAGGTAACGGTGCAGTACGAGGGCGTGGCGCAAGAGTTGGAAGGCGAGGATCTGGTTAAATACAAGAAGACTTACTTTTCCGCATTTCCGGATGGACCAGGGCGGGTGAGTTGGCCGGGAATTACTTACTTTGTGGTGCGCCCGAAGCGGGTGCGATATTGCGATTATGATCCGGGGAAGCGGCGGATTGCAGAGATGGAGTTCTTGCAGGGGATTCCGAGCGCTGTGGCTAGGACCGTGAAAGCGGTGGCTCTCCACCGCGATGGAGCCCACCGCACTCCAAAATTAGAGCTCGCGCAGGGCTACGGAGACTGGTTGAACGGCGGCGCGAACGGCGGGCAACAACCCACCTAGAACGCCCATCACCAGAGCGAACAGAACACCCATCACCAGCAGATCGAAGGTGATTTTGAAGGCGAAGGCTACGTTGGAGAAGGTCTGGAAATTCATGGTGCTGGTGGTGAGGCCGTTGAGCGGCAAAACCGCCAGGCAACCGATGATCCCGCCAAGGAACGAAATCAGAAGCGCCTCGAACAAAAATGACAGGATGACATTCCACGAAGAGAAGCCCACGGCGCGCATCGTGGCGATTTCGCGGCCGCGCTCGGCAACGGCGGAGTACATTGTGTTGAGCGCGCCGAAAATCGCGCCAATGGCCATGATGGCGGCAACGAGTCCGCCGAGAACGGTGATGAGCCTGGTCATGGTGGTGGACTGCTTGGCGTAATAATCAATTTCGCGATAGACATCCACGTTCATGCGGGGGTCGGAAGTGACCGCGTCCTTGAATTCCTGGTAGGTAGCGGGCGAGGCGAGATGAACTGTGGCGGACTGAAAAATATTGGCGGGGCGCTTCAGCACTTGATTGAAGATCTCGGAGTCGCACCACACTTCGGAGTCGAACGCGGAACCGCCTGCGTCAAAGACGCCTACGACGTCCCAATGGCCGCCGGCAAAATCAATCTTGTTGCCCACGGTGAGTCCCTGATAGGTCTTCGAAGCGTTCCTGCCGACGACGAGTTCATTCAAGCCGGGTTGAAACATGCGGCCTTGCACGATCTTGACGAACTTGCGGACTTCCAACACGTTGGGCGAAACGCCGCGCACTTGCACGTTGGCATCGGTGCCGGTGGAGATCAAGGGAACGGGGATCACGCCCACGACATCCTGGGTAATGATGGGAGCGCCTGAAGGATCGCGCGCAATGCCGGGCGCGTCCTGAAGAACTTTAATGGAATCGAGCGTGATGCCGCCCATCATTTCCGAGGACGAACCTGCGCGCATCACGAGAGCGTTGCCCGGAGAGCCGGAAGCAACAAGGGTGGCTTTGAAGCCGCGAGCCAGCGAAAGCATAGCCACAAACACACCGACGGTGCCGGCGATGCCGAGAATGGCGACGATCGTGGACGTCCAGCGCGCGCGAATGCTGCGGAAATTGTAAGAAATGGGAACGGAACCGAGAAACGGCGCGAGCAATCCGGCGAGGATCCCGAATACCACCACAAGGATGAGCACCAATGCGGCGATGGCCGCGATCGTTATGAAAAAGAAAAATACAAGTTTTCCGGCCATGTCAGACTCTCCGCAGCGCGTTCACGATGCGCAAGTGCATCGCACTTAAGCCGGGCAGCAACCCACTGAGAATGCCAGTGAAGATAGCGACCACCAGGCCAAAAATAAGCATGGGTGGAGCAAGGACAATGCTGGGCAGCAGACCACTGAGCGCTTTCGCAAGGGCCGGAACAGCAAGCACGGCAAAGAGCATGCCGAGCGCGCCTCCGATCAAAGCAATGGTCAAAGCTTCAGCGAGAACAAAAAAGAGAACGGAACGATCCGAATAGCCGATGGCTTTGAATACGGCAAGTTCGGCGGTGCGTTCGCGAACGGAGATGGCCATGGTGTTACCGGTGACGAGAAGCAAAGTGAAGAACACCACGGTGCCGATGCTGACAATCAGCGTCTGAATGTTGCCGAATTGTTTCACCCAACTGGCGGCGAAAGCGGACTCAGTTTGCGTTTTGGTTTCGTAAGGCGAATTCGCGAACTCGTCATCGATGGCCCTGGCGATGCGAGGAGAGTCATCGGGATTGTCTACGCGAAGAACGTACCAACCGATCTGGCCCTTCACAGCCTCCGGAACTTTTTCTTCGAAATAATCCCACTGGAACCAGAACTGGGTTTCGTCGTCCTGAGGGCGCTTACCGTGATAAATCCCGACAAGATTGAATTCCCAGGCGCCGCCACCGTAGAGGGTGGTTTTGATCGGGATCCGATCGCCGATCTTCCAGTGGAAGCGTTCCGCCAGTTGTTGGCCAGCGATGGCGCCTTGACGGTCATTCACAAAAGCCTTCCATTGATCGTCGGGAACTATAAGTTCGGGCAAAACCTGGCGCTGATATTCCGGGTCGATCACGAATTGGGGGAAGAAGTTTTTTTCCTCAATATAGGTGCCACCAAACCAGTTGTTATGAGTGACTGCCTTGACGCCGGGAATGCGCAGGATTTTGTCGCGATACGAGAGGGGGATGGGGTTGATGATTGACGTGCGATTGATGACCACCAGGCGATCCGCGCCGGCAACATCCGCTCCACGGTTGAAGGCATCCTTCACCACGGCCAGAAAGACAAACAAGAAAAGGGCTACGGCGAACGAGCCAATAGTGAGCAGCAGTCGAATCTTCTTACGAGTCAGATTCGCCCAGATGATACGCGCGAATTTCATGCAACACCTCCGGCGGGCACGCTGTGAGGAAATTTCGAACCTTCGACGAGAACGCCCTTGTCCAAATGCAGCGTGGTGTGGGCGCGCGCGGCGACCACGGGATCGTGAGTGACCATCAGCACGGTCTTGTGGTGCGAACCGACGAGCCCCTCGAGCAAGGCCATGATTTCATCGGCGCTTTTGCGGTCCAGGTCGCCGGTGGGCTCGTCGCAGAGTAAGAATGTCGGGTCAGACACGATGGCGCGGGCGATGGTGACCCGCTGTTCCTGACCGCCGGAGAGCTGGCGGGGAAAGTGGTTCATGCGATCCGAGAGCCCGACGATGGACAGAGCGGTTTCCACGTGCGAGCGGCGCTCGGCCTTCGACAGTTTTGTGAGCAAAAGAGGCAACTCAACGTTCTGGAAAGCGGTGAGAACGGGAATTAGGTTGTACATCTGGAAGATGAAACCGACATGGCGGGCGCGCCAATCCGTCAATTTGCCGGAAGACATATGGGTGATCTCATCCCCGGCAACGGTGATGCTACCGCGCGTCGGAACGTCCAGGCCGCCGAGGAGATTCAGCAACGTGGTTTTGCCCGAACCGCTGGGGCCCATGAAAGCCACGAATTCTCCCGCGGACACATCCAGATTGAGGCCCTGGAGGACGTGGATTTCTTCACCGCCGCGGCGATAGGTCTTATCGAGGTCACGAACCTGGATGAGACCGGACTGACCATTACTGCCGTCGACTTTGACCATTGAGAGTGCTCCTATTTTTGAATCTGGACCGATTGACCGTCGCTCAGAGTATCGGGGCCGTTGGTTACGACGGTAGCTCCGGGCAAAATGCCCGCGAGAATTTCGACGTCCGAGCCGCGGGCTTCGCCTGTGGTAACGGCACGGCGCTCGATGGTGTCGCCCTTGAGGACAAAAACATACTTCGATGAATTGTCCTGGCGAATGGCCTTTTGCGGCACAAGAGCCACCGCAGGATTTTTGTCCTGTTTGGCACCCGGCTTCGCTTCGTTCTCCAGAAAGGTGACCTTCACGCCCATGTCCGGCAGGATGCGCGGATCTTTTGCCGGGTCATAAAGCTTCTTGTGATCGGGTTCTGTGACGGAGATGCGAACCTTCACAGTGGCCTTCTGCCGATCGGCCGTGGGGATGACCGTGCGGACCTTCGCGGGAATGGTCCAGTCGGGGTAAGCGTCGAGCACCGCGTTGACAGCCTGGTCGTCATGCACTCTGGCGATATACGCTTCGCTGACATCCACTTCAAATTCGTTGGAGTGAAGATCGACGATGGTCGCGATGCCTGTGCGCGTGAAACCGCCACCGGCGGAAATGGGCGAGACCATTTCGCCGACCTGCGCGTCTTTGGAAACCACGATTCCGGCGAACGGCGCGCGGATGGTGCAATTGTCCACGGCCTGCTGCTGTTCGCGGATGCGCGCGTCGGCGGCGACCACTTGTTGCTGCGCCAACGCGATTTTGGCGCGTAAGCTGTCGGCGGTCATGACCGCGGAGTCCAACGCCTCCTGCGTCGACACGCCTTCCTTGACAAGCTGCTGCGTGCGGTGCAACTCAATCTCTGCATTTTTCAGCTGGACCTGATAGTCTAAAATGGCGGCTTGGGAAGAGTCGCGATCGGCTTTCGCGGAGTCCAGGGCGCGGCGAGCATCGGAATCATCCAAAGTGGCCAGGAGCTGCCCTTCGGTCACGCGGGTACCTTCGTCAAAGAAGACACCCGTGACCCGACCGGTAATCTTGGCGGCGATGGTGGCGCGACGGCGAGGGGTGACGTAGCCGCTGGCATTGAGGACGCCGGCAGGGCCGGTGGCAGGCTTGCTGGCGGCGGCAACTTCGACCTCGGCTTTGCGGTTGCGATAGGCAAATGCGGCGCCACCCACAAGGCCCGCGAGAATGACAGTCAAAGCAATCCAGATCCAGCGCCGACTACGGCGCGGGTTGGTGCGCTTGGTGTCGGAAATGCGCAACGAAGACAAATCGGGCTTTAGGGTTTTGGGTGGCGTCGCCATGCGGCGGCTACTCCTCGATTGTTCACAACTGCGCCTGGTTTAGATACGCATCCACACTGCTAAAAATATCGATTCTGGAGCGGGTGGATTCGGTACATGGCCATTTTACCGAAGAAGTCGGGCTGTGGGAGAAAAATGCTGTAGGGGACGGAATGCGGGAGCAGAAGTCGAAGAAGCGGACTACGTCGATCGTGAAGATACGGTTACCAGACAGGATGGGGTCTGGGCAAGTCACGAGCAAGGAGCCAGAGTAGGTTAAGGCGAACAAATGAATAACGGGGATGTATCAGGAGGCAGGCTTTTTATCGACGATGGGGGTGCTGAGAGTAGACGATTGACGTAAGGTATTTCGCAGGCTGTTTACGGCCGACTGCGCACGATGAACCTGCTGGCGGATCAGTTCCCCATTCGCGCGATCCTCGGGAGTGAGGGTAGAGATATCCGTCAGCAGTTCGGAGTAGCCAAAGATGGCCGTGAGTGGATTGCTGATTTCATGCGCGGCGCCCGCGGCCAGGCGTCCGAGGGCCACGAGCTTTTCCGAATGCGTGACCTGCTGCTGAACGGCACTGAGATTTTCGATGGAGTCGCGCGTGAGTTGCACCGACTGGCGCAACTCGAACGCAAGCAAATTGAACTTCCAGTAGACCAACGCGCCCAGCAGTGCCATGGCGCCAAAGACTAAGCGCAGGCGAAACATGGCGACCCCGGCGGGAATGTCCCTAGCGAAAAGTCCGAGCAGCGCGATGACCGGCAACGAAATCATGCCCAGCATGGCGAAGCGGGCAGTCCAGACGCTTTGGATGAGTTCGCGGTTGGGCCGGCTGTCAGGCCGCGGCGGTAACGTTGGCGCAAAGGTCGCGATCGGTACCAGCAGATAAATCGCGCAGAAGAAGGGCGTGTCGTAAAAGCTTCCTGAGTAATACTTGCCGGAATCGATGGCCACACTCAGCATGAAATTTCCCGCGCCGATGCAGGCAAAAACCACGAGCAACTGCAAATAAAATCTGCGCCACGGGCCGGCATTGCGCGCGGCCAGGATCGCTAGCGCAAGAACGATCACAATGTGCTGGCTTAGCGCCAGAAAGTAGTACGACGGATTGTAGTTCGCGAAATCCTGGCGGCCAATCTGCCACGGCAAACTGAAATAGGCATACAACAAGAGCCACCAGAGGCTCAACAGAATTAGGTCCAGAAAGCGTATGCGCAGATTGCGTCCGGCCGAGAGCGAGTGTGGACGAAGCGCCAAGGCCGAGAGGAAGAATACGTGCGCCAAAATAAACAGCGAATCGCCCGGGACAGGGCTCGTGGGCACAGTTAGCCGGCGCCAGTCAAAGTAAAACCAATACGCTTCCGAACCAAACATCACCGCTAAACCGACTGCGAACAACTTCCAGAAAAGAGGAAGAATTCCCGCAGGCCCGCGGAAATTTTCGCGCGCCGCCAGGAAGGCCAGAATCAGAAACGCACATGAGTTGGCGTCGCCATACATGGTGAGCGCAAACGAAGGCTTGGCCACGGCGGCGACCACCAACTGCGCCAAAAATATGGCCGTGGCAAGGGCGATATAAAGTTTTTGGCGCGGAGAAATGTTCACGACACACCCTCCGCGAGCAGATTACCGGCTTCGTGCGTGGTCTCCGCCGCAGTTGCCAGCGCAAACGGAATTCGAATCGTGAAAATGGCGCCGCCTTCGGGGCGATTGCGACAGGAAATGTCGCCATCGTGCTGTTGAATAATGCCGTAGCAGGTGCTGAGTCCCAAGCCAGTCCCCTTACCCACCGGCTTTGTCGTGTAAAACGGCTCGAAAACGCGTTGCGGCTCGTTAAGGCCGGGCCCGGAATCGGCGAATTCGATAAGGAGTTGCGAGCCTGACGAGCGCAGCTTGATGTCGAAGGTTCCTCCGCCTGCTTCTTGCAGTGCATCCATGGCGTTCGAGATCAGTTCTAGGAAAACATGAAGCAGTTGGCCGGAATCTGCGTGGACCTGCCTACAGTCGCCTTCCTGCAACAGTTCGACGCGCACGGCCGGCAGCTTGGCAATGCGGCTAAGGTGCAGCGCGCTTTCCAGGAGCGGCCTGATGTCCAGTGGAGCGAGGCGCATCGGAGTCTCCTGAGCGAAGTGCAGCATATTGTCGACAAGGCCATCGGTGCGCTGCGCATACTGAGCAATTTTTCCAGCCATATTCTGCACGCGAAAATCCGCCCTGGGTTGCGAGGTGATGCGAGAGGCCGCTTCGAGAATGGCTGCCATGCACAGCTTGATCTGCTTAGCCACTTCCGCGACCAATTCGCCCAGCGACGCCAATTTTTCGCTTTGCGTCAGATGGTTCCTGAAACGCTCGATGCTACGATAATTTTCCGAAAGACGCTGCAGCGATTGAAACAGTCCGGTGGCCAGAATGTCTTGCTTAACGGAAAGCAGGAGGGTGAGCACGAGAATCGTCAGAAGCGTGATGGCCAGGCGAAAGGTGCGCAACTGAGGCGGAGCGGAAGTGCTGAACAGCAGCCAGATCCCAATCACCGGAGTGGACAGGGCCACCAGCATCGCCAGATGCTCGGACAAGAATGTGGCCGGACTTAGCGAAGCATCCGTTAAGTTCGGAGCAGGCTCCGGGAGCTGCTCTTGCTCTGGCGTGCGGCCCGCCAAAGTGAAACAGAGAAACGCAGCCAGCGACGCGATGAGCGGAACGTCATAGAGGCTGCCGGTGTAATAGTGCCCCAAATCGATGGACACATTGATGAAATTGGAAGCGAGACCGTAGCAGACTGCGGCAAAAAAGTAGAACCGGTAGAGAGCTCGCCAGTGGTTGCGCGCACACAAGACCGCAATGCCAGTGGCGATCACGAGAGTTTGATTGCTAAGCGCGTCGGCCACATTGAAGTAGAAGTTGTAGCTGGCCTGTGCGCCCGGCAGCAGACGGTAGGCGAGAACTCCGAAAACGAATAGATAGAGCGCGTAGATCATCAGAACGAACACGTCGAGCAGGCCGAACACGCGGAATTGGGCGTCGTTCTCGCGATCCGGCGCAATGGCGATCGCCGTCGTGAAAGGCACCACTTTCAGGAACAGAAGAATGTCGACCAATGGAAGGTCCGGCACGGGCTTGGCGAGGACCACTTCGTATGTTGCCCAAATCGCGTTGCTAACCGTCCACTGCAAAGCACCCGCGAAGATCAAAAACCAGAAGATACGCGCCCGTGAATGACTGCGCAGGAAATTGCGAAAGGCGAATACGGTTGCGGCCGCGACAAGAAGTACCTGCAGCGAATCTCCAAATGCATTGAGCCCGAATCCTTCGGGCACGAACAATGCCGCAAGCAAAGATGCCAGCAGCGCGGCGAACCCAAAATACAATCCGAATCGCAGCTCCCTGGAGACCAGGGCCGGAGACACAGCTCGAGCTTGTGCGAACTGGAATTCTTCTGCCATAGGAACATGCGTGGACCCGGAGAGAAAAACTGCCGACCGGAGCGAACCGGAAAGCCGTTCTCCGCCTCGAGAACGAGCAGGCCGAACAACGGAATCCACGCGCTTCCCTATTTTTGGGGCATGCGGATAGTTCTGGCGTAGGAAATCTAGGGAGTGTGCCGCAGCCGGAACTGGCACTTTGGTACAGTGCTGGGCTTTCTTTCCCTGGCGTTTTCACGGGAGTGTCCGGTGCCCTTGCAAAAACGGAAAAATGTGGGCCAACTTGGACATCTCGCGGACACGCTCGCCGCAGAACGCTTTAGCACGTTCATCCAAAGAGGTTTCCATGGGATATCCAACACCGAGTGAACAGTACGCGGCGAAGCTAACGACGCCGGCAAAAGCGGTGGAATCGATTAAAAGCGGCAGTACCTTGTGCCTGGCGCTGGCAGTCGGGATGCCGCAGGGGCTGGCGAAAGCGGTGGCGGGCCGCATTCTGGCGGACGATTTGACAGATTTGAATCTGTATTACCAGCACTCCATGAAGTACAGCGAAGAGACGCTGATCTGCCCCGAAGTTCTCTATAAGGTGAATTCCCGCTGCTTTTTCATGGGCGATGCGGATCGCAAGATGGTGGCTTACGGCATCAAGGAAGGAAAGAAGAATCTCAGTTATGTGCCGATCAATTTCTCGAACATACCGCGCGTGCTGACGGAACACATCCACGTGAACACCTTCGTGATCACGGTGTCACCGATGGACAAATCCGGGCACTTCAGCCTGGGAACGAATAACGATTACGCCTCGATTGTGCTGCGCCACTGCGACCGCGTAATCTTGGAGGTGAACCGCAACATGCCTCGGGTGTTCGGCGATTCGCTGGTGCACGTTTCCGAAGTCGACGCCATCGTGGAAAACGATGTACCACTGGTGCAAATTCCGTATCGCGAGCCCGATCCGGACTCGATGAAGATCGGCAAATGCATCGCCGAACAGATTCCAGACGGTGCCACCTTGCAGTTGGGCATCGGCAATCTGCCGAACGCGGTGGCCAAGTATCTGACAAACCACAATGACATGGGCATCCACTCGGAGCTGTTGAGCCATGCATTCGTGCACCTGATAAAAAGTGGGGTGGTCAACGGACGAAAGAAAACTCTGCACCCGCGCAAGCACGTGTTTACCTTCGCGATGGGCGATGACGAAGTGTATGAGTTCATCAACGACAATCCCGCGATGGAGAGCTACGCGTCTTCGTACGTGAATGATATACACATCATCAAGCAGCACGACTACATGATGAGCGTGAACACCGCAATCGAAGTCGACCTGTATGGCCAGGTGAACGCCGAATTCATTAATGGGCACCAATACAGCGGGTCGGGCGGGCAGTTTGACTTCGTTAAAGGCGCATCTTTCTCCAAAGGCGGAAAATCCTTTATCGGCCTGAAATCGGCGGCTAAGAAAGGCACCATTTCCGGGATCGTTCCGCGGGTACAGATGGCAACGGACACGCGTATGGACGTGGAATTCATCGTGACGGAGTATGGCTGCGTCAATTTGCGCGGAAAATCGACGCGCGAACGTGCATTGGAGCTCATCAGCATCGCGCATCCGAACTTCCGGGATGAGCTGATGGCCTATGCCAAGTCCATCGTTTTGATTTAGAACCAAGAACTGCGACAGCGATGTCACGGGAGTGCCCTTCCCTAACTTTTTTGATCCCGTTTGTCCGTCAGCCGCATCAATAAACTTGACAGAAATGCGTCGACAGGAATAAAAAGGGTTCCGCTGTATGCATATCTGTTCCCAGGGGAGGCTTATGGAAGCGTCGCGCCGGGACTTTCTGAAGCTTACAGCGGTTGGCGGCGCGGCTGCCGCGGTCTTTGGATTCGATCTACAACCTGCCTACGCCGAACTTAGAGTTCTGAAAATTGCCCGCGCAAACGAAACGCGGTCCACATGTCCTTATTGTGCTGTGGGTTGCGGGACGATCATCTATACGATCGGAGACCGCGCGAAGAATGTTACGCCTCAGGTAGTTCATGTAGACGGCGATCCGGATCATCCGACCAACAGAGGCACGCTGTGTCCGAAGGGCGCGTCGCTTGAACAAGATATCCTCAATGATCGCAGACTCTTAAAGCCGCAAGTCCGCCGGCCGGGCGGGACGGACTGGGAGGACATCTCCTGGGACGAAGCGCTCACAGAAATCGCGCAGAGGATTAAGAAAACGCGCGACGAGACTTTCCTGCAGAACGATGCCAAAGGAAACACCGTCAACCGGCTGGAATCGCTTGCCTGGATTGGCGGCTGCACGGATACGAACGAATTCAACTTCCTGGTCGTCAAAGCGATGCGCGCCCTGGGGGTCGTGCATATGGAAAATCAGGCCAGGGTTTGACACGGCCCCACGGTCTCAAGTTTGGGACCAACATTCGGACGCGGGGCAATGACCAATGGCTGGGTCGATATCAAGAATACCGACATGATGCTGATCATGGGCGGGAACCCAGCGGAGAATCACCCCTGCGGTTTCAAGTGGGCGATTGAAGCAAAGCGCAACCGCAGCGCGAAGCTTATCTCCGTTGACCCGCGTTTTACGCGCACATCGTCGGTAGCCGATCTTTTCTGCCAGATTCGCGCAGGCTCGGATATCGCCTTCCTCGGCGGCGTGATCAACTACGCGATCGAAAACAACCGCATCGCCAAAGAGTACCTGATCAATTACACGAATGCCGCGTTCATCATTGAGGGCGACTTCAAGCTGCCCGCCGATGCGGATGGAGTGTTCTCCGGTTTCGACGCGCAAACCAGAAGTTATGACCGCGCCAGCTGGAATTATTCGGGCGGAAAGCCCGCAACGGCTGCCGGGTCACTACCTCCTCTGCCGGAGAAGGTCGATTACGACCTGACGCTGCAGAATCCGAATTGCGTGTTTCAGTTGTTGAAGAAACATTATTCGCGCTACACGCCGGAAATTGTTGAACGTATTACGGGTACTCCCAAGGAGCAATTCCTCAAAGCTGCCGACCTGTACACTTCCATTCGTAAAGACGGCGATATGAAAAAGGTCGGTACGGTTATTTACGCGGTCGGATGGACGCAACACAGCTTTGGGACGCAGATTATTCGCGCCGCAGCAATGCTGCAACTTCTGCTCGGCAACGTAGGTCGCGCGGGCGGCGGCGTCAATGCCCTTCGCGGGCACTCCAACATTCAGGGCGCCACGGACATGGCCGGCCTGTACGACAGTTTGCCGGGATATTTAAAGGTGCCGACGCCCGCCGACACTTCCTTTGACGCCTGGATGAAGCGCACGACACCCACTGCCTCGAAACCAGCGCCGTGGGAGTCTTTCAATTACTACAGCAATACCTCGAAATTCGCGATCAGCTTCATGAAGACGATGTACGGCGATGCAGCTACCAAGCAGAATCAATGGGCCTTCGACTATCTGCCGAAAGTGGATCGCGACTATTCGTGGGTGCATTTGTGGGACGACATGTACAAGGGCAGCGTGAAAGGCATGTTGGCCTTTGGGATGAACGGTGTAGCTATCGGGCCGGATTCCAACAAAAACATCGACGCGCTGAAAAAAGTGGAGTTCCTGGTGGTTGGGGAAATTTATCCCGACGAAACCAGCGAGTTCTGGCGGTCGCCTCGCGTGGTCCAACAAGGCGACATGAAAGAGATTCAGACCACGGTCTACCGGCTGCCGTGCGCGGGTTTTGCCGAGAAAGACGGTTCCTTCACGAATTCCGCGCGGTGGCTGATTTGGAAGAATGCGGCTGTTCCGACACCAGGAGACTGCCGTCTGGACCAGGCCATCGTTGCGCAGATTTTCCTGCGTGTCCGTGATCTGTATAAGAAAGAGGGCGGCAAGTACCCCGACCCGATCGTTAATCTGACCTGGGGTTATACCGATCCTCAGAACCCGTCGCTCGCCGAAGTCTTGAAAGAACTGAACGGCAAGGCGCTTTCCGATTTGGAAGATCCCGCCACGAAGACGCAGATCAAACGCGGTCAGCAACTTCCTGGCTTTTCCTGGCTGAAGGACGACGGGACGACGGCGTGCGGCAACTGGATTTATTCGGGCGCGTATACCGAGGCGGGGAACCAGACTGCGCGGCGCGATCCCACCGACCCCTCCGACATGGGCGTGCATCCTGGCTGGGGTTGGAGTTGGCCGGCCAATCGCCGCATATTGTACAACCGGGCGTCTTGCGACGTGGACGGAAAGCCATGGGATCATTCCCGGCGCCAGGTCTGGTGGAACGAGGACTTGCAGAAGTGGGTCGGCAACGACGTGCCGGATTTCAAAGTTGATTCCAAGCCGAAGGATCACATGGGCCCGTTCATCATGAATCCGGAAGGAGTGGGGCGGATTTTTGGTCCTCTGACAGCCTTTGCCGACGGGCCGTTCCCGGAGTTCTACGAACCGTTTGAAGGTCCAGTGCAAAATTTGTTACATCCGCAACAGACCCACAATCCGGTGGTGGCGGGCTTCTCTACGCCTGACGACAAATACGGAACCGTGAAAGATTTTCCGGTGGTATGCACGACGTTCCGCCTGACCGAGCACTATCACTATTGGACGAAGAACAATCCCATGAATGTGCAGCTTGTGCCGGAGCCGTTCATCGAAGTCGGCGCGGAGATGGCCGACGAAATGGGCATCCGTGGCGGCGAACGCGTGAAGGTTTCCAGCGCGCGCGGCGAATATGTTGCTAAAGCGATGGTGACCAAGCGCATCAGGCCGATGATGATCGACGGCAAGAAAACCTATCAGATTGGCATTCCGTTTCATTGGGGATATCGCGGCATCGCCGAAGATGAAGGCAAGACTTCGCGGATGGTGGTGAACGCACTGACGCCGACCATCATCGATCCAAACGCGCACACGCCGGAATTCAAAGGCTTCCTCGTTAAAGTGGAAAAGGTCTAGGGGCTCGCGCATGAGCCAAGCCACATTACGGATTCAGAAAATGTCCGGTCACGCCGGCAGCGTGCCCGGGCACGACGCGCAACGCGAATTCACCGTTTGTAAGCTGATCGACACGACCACCTGCATCGGATGCAAGGCTTGTGAAGTGGCATGCATGGAGTGGAACGATTTGCCGTTTGGCGAGACGGTTTTTGACAATACCTACCAGACGATGCCGGAGACGCGCTGGAATTATTGGAACCTGATTCTCTTCAACGAGCATGAGAAGGAAGACGGTTCGCTGATGTGGTTGATGCGCAAGAACCAGTGCATGCATTGCGCGGAGCCTGGCTGCCTAGCGGCTTGTCCCGCCGATGGCGCCATCGTGCAATACACGAACGGGGTCGTGGATTTCCAGCAGGATCATTGCATCGGTTGCGGTTACTGCATCACCGGCTGTCCTTTCGACATTCCGAAGATGAATCCGAAGACCAACCGCGTGTTCAAGTGCACGCTGTGCGCGGACCGCGTGAGCGAAAGCCTGGAACCGGCGTGCATCAAGTCTTGCCCCACGGGCTGCCTGCACTTTGGGTCGAAAGACGACATGAAAGATCTGGCCGAGAAGCGCGCCAAACAATTGAAAGATGACTATGGCTTTGCGAATGCCGGTGTTTACGACCCTCCGGGAGTTGGCGGCACGGGCGTAATTTATGTACTGCATGACGCGACGCAACCTGAACTGTACGGCGGCCTGCCGAGCAATCCGAAGATTCCGCTTTCGGTGAAACTCTGGAAGCAGCCACTAAAGTGGCTCGGCAATCTGGCCATCGCGGGCGGGCTGATTGGATTGTTCGTGCACTACCTACGCTTCGGACCGAAAGCGCGTGAAGAAGAAGACATTCGCCCGTTCGGAGGGGAGCAATGACGACGCACCCGGAACAGCTTACTCCTCACGGGCATGTGTTGCGCTACACGTTGAAGGAACGCCTGACGCACTGGGTTGCCGCAGGCTCGTATTTATATTTGCTGGCGACGGGATTGGCGTTCTGGTCGCCGTGGTTGTTCTGGCTGGCGTGGGTGCTCGGCGGGGGACAAATTTCGCGGATGCTGCATCCATGGGTGGGCCTTATTTTTGTGGTCGCAGTCACCGACATGTTCCTGATGTGGTGGCGGCAGATGGAATTTACGGCTGTGGACCGCGCGTGGTGGAAGTCGCTGCACTATTACATCACCAACCAGGATGAAAAAATGCCGCCGGCGGGCCGCTACAATGCCGGGCAGAAGCTGCTGTTCTGGTCCTTTTTCTTCGCAGGCTGGATTTTGCTGCTCAGTGGATTGGTGCTGTGGTTCAGCGACAGGCTTCCGTGGAGCTGGCGCTGGTTGCGCTATGCCGCCGTGCTGATTCATCCCATCGCGGCGCTAGTGACCATTGCAAATTTCATGATTCATATTTACATGGGTGTGTTTGCCGAACGGGGCGCGTTCGGCTCCGTGATCCGCGGAGACGTTTCCCTGGCGTTTGCGAAACGGTACCATCCGGGCTGGTATGAGGAAATTGTCGGCTCGTCCGAACGGCCTAAATGACCCTTCTCGTCACCGGAAAATTCAATTATCGATCCCGCATCGAGCGCGCTGCTTTGCTTGGCGAACGCCTTTCTTTTGCGCAACAGACTCTTGGCTTCTACGGCCGGGTGGCAAAATTCCAAAAAGAATTTTATGAGCAACTGCCAAAGCTCTGGGGAAGGTTGCCGGTTGCGCCAGCGGGTGGCAATCTTCGTTCGGAATTGAATCTGGGCATATTGTTGGAATCCTTCGATAGATTTCTTTCCGTGATCGAATCTAATGGCCCGGCTCCGCTTTCAGCGGGTTCGCGACAATTGCGTTTGCGGGGAGAGACTGCGTGGGCGAATGTGCTCACGGACTTTTGGAAGAAGGGAATGCTCGAACCAGCCACCAGCGAACTGCTGACGGAATTTTTGGCACGCGCGTTTTTGCAACCGTATGCCGAGTTTGTGACCGGGGCACAATTGCCACCGGTTTTGACTATGACCGTTTGCCGCTGTCCGCGCTGTAATTCCCTGCCGCTGCTCGGAGTGCTGCGGCGAGAAGGGGATGGCGGAAAGCGATTTTTGCAATGTTCCTTCTGCTCGCAGGAATGGGATTTTCGCAGGATTCTCTGTGCGTATTGTGGCGAAGAACAGGAACAGAAACTTGCGGTGTATGTTGCCGAGCAGTTTCCGCAAGTGCGGGTGGAGTGCTGCGACACCTGCAAGCATTTTCTGCGTACCATCGATCTCACCAAAGATGGCAACGCCGTTCCGCTCGTAGATGATCTGGCGGCGATCCCGCTCAGTTTGTGGGCGCAGGAAAACGGATATACCAGGATTCAGGGCAATCTTTTAAGAACGTGAAGGGGCGTGTTCAGCGCTTGCCGGAGAGGCTGATCCATGCGCGGCGAAGCAATTCGCCGAGTGTCTCTGGCGTTCTGGCGGAATTGTCGGCCGCTTCCGTCGAGGATTGATTCATCGGCGGCGCGAGAGAATGCGTCTGCGCGCCTGTTGAGTGATATTCCTGACTCGTGCCATACATGATTCGCGCGAGGCTGAGGTTCGTCATGGCTTGCTCCTCGCTTCCACCGGGAAGCCGCAATACATTCGTTAATTGTGCGCCTGCGCAGCGGGATTGGAGCGACGGCGCAACCGGAAGTAGCTATTCCGATACCTGTCCCGACGGGTAGGTCTGGTAAGATGCGGGCTCACAGGAGGAATCTTCGAAATGGCGGAACAGAATTTTTCCAATCATGTGCGATGGGTGCCGGTGTATCACTTTTTTGTGCTGCCGGTATTTGTTTTGAATTTTGGATGGTCCATCTTCCGCTTGATCCGTCCCGGATTCAGTTGGGACGGCGTGATCCATCTGCTGACGGCGGCGGCACTATTTGTGTTTGCAATTAATGCGCGTGTGTTCGCGCTTGCCGTGCAGGATCGAGTAATCCGCATAGAAGAGCGCCAGCGCCTGGCGAGGCTGCTGCCGGAGGATCTGCGGCCGCGTATCGGTGAATTCACGAAAAGTCAGTTGGTGGCGTTGCGCTTTGCAAGCGATGAAGAGCTGCCAGGATTGGCGCGCAAAGTGTTGAACGATAAAGTGGCGGACATCAAGGCCATCAAGCAGATGGTGAAGAACTGGCGCGCGGATTATATGCGGGCGTGAGTTGCTTCGCCATCGCTCACGCAATCCACTAGAAAATACTTTGCACTACTCCGCCTTCGGCGCGGACGGCGGCTCCATTGATGAGGGCTGCTTGATTGCTGGCCACGAAGGCCACAATTGTGGCTACTTCTTCTGGAGTTTCGAAACGTTTCAGAAGCGAACTGGGCCTCGTCTTGCTGAAAAATATTTTTTCCATCTCTCCGGGACTGAGCCCCTGTTGCCTCGCGACCTCACGTAGAAAATTCCCCGCTCCTTCCGAAGCGGTCGGGCCTACCAGGATCGAATTCGAGGTCACGCCGGTTTCCGCCACGGAACGAGCGATGCCATTAGCGACCGCGACCTGCGCGGTTTTGGTCATACCGTAATGGACCATTTCCGCCGGAATCTGCTGTGCCGATTCGCTGGAAATAAAAATGATGCGGCCCCAGTTCCGTTTCAGCATATAGGGAAGATAGTGGCGGCTGAGGCGAACGCCGCTGAGAACATTCACTTCGAAGAAGCGCTGCCAGTCCGCATCGGGGATTTCCAGAAACGGTTTCACCTCGAAAATGCCGAGATTGTTGATGAGCACATCCGCCACAGGCACCGCCTGCACAAATTGCTCGACGCCCGGGGCGGTACCCAGATCGGCGGCCACGCCAGTGAACTCCGCGCCGCGGTTGCGCATGCGCAATTTTTCCAACGCTCCATCCACGCGCGCCTGCGTCCTGCCGTTAATGACCACGCGCGCGCCTTCTTCCGCAAGCGTGGCGGCAATGGCCAATCCGATACTTGCGGTCGAACCCGTGACCACGGCCAGTTTCCCCGAAAGGCCCAAATTCATTGCGAACTCTCCTTGAACAATTTTCTATCGGTCGTCAGGACGCACTCTTCGTTTTGGCAATGCCCGCGGAGTAATATTCGATCTCCGCGATCTCCTCTCTGTTGAGGCGAAAACCCCCGGCGCGCATGACGCTAGCGGCCTGATTCGCCGTACGCGCCCCGACAATCGCGCCGGTGATTCGTGGATTACGCAAGGTCCAGGCGATAGCCACTTCGCCGGGGGTGCGTCCATAGCGCGCGCCAATTTCTCCCAGCCGCTCGACCAGCTCCAGATTCTTCGAGAGCTTCGGCTCTTGAAATTCCGGGTTGCGTTTGCGGAAATCATCGGCCGGCAGAGCCGCGGCGCGTTCGCGCGTCATTCCTCCGGTCAACATACCGGAAAACATGGGCGAATAAACGATCACGCCGATGTTGCCCTCTTCGCAATGGGGCAAAACATCTTCCTCAATCTGGCGGCGCAGGATGGAATAGGGCGGCTGCAAGGAAGTGACCGGGGCAATCTTTTCGGCGCGCTTCAATTGCAGGACGTCAAAATTGGACAGGCCAATCCAGCGCACTTTTCCTTCCTTTTGCAGCGCGCTCAGAGTCTGCCAAGCTTCCTCGAGCCTAGGCCCGTTGTCCGTGGGTGGCCAGTGGATCTGATAAAGATCGATGGTTTCTGTTTGCAGACGCAAGAGGCTGTCTTCGCATTCCCTACGAATGGAACTGGCGCTATGGTCGGGAGAGATTTTGCGCCTGGCGTCCCAACGCAACACGCATTTGGTGAAAACGTACGGACGCAGCCCATTCCATTTCTTCAATGCCCGCGCCACCACTTCTTCGGAGTGGCCAAGGCCATAGACCGCGGCGGTGTCAATCCAATTCACGCCAAGTTCCAGGGCTTTGTGAATCGCGGCAATTGAATCCTGGTCATCCTGCGGTCCCCAGGAATACTCCCAGCCTCCTCCGCCGGTGGCCCACGCGCCAAAGCCTACCGGGGTGATGTGCAGATCGGAATTTCCGAGTTTGCGGGTCTTCATAAGTCTCTCTAAGCAAGATGGACGAAGTCGCCCGCGAAGAGCACGGCGGCGCACTCATGAGATGAAACGGGCCACGGAAAGATTAAGACAGAATTATTGTGCCGTAAAGGCGTCGTCAAAGGAAACTGTTTCGCTTCGCCATCGGATTCGTCTCACGAGCTGCTGGGGACCGGCGGCGACCGCCCGAGTCGTGAGAACCAGCATATTCATGTCCGTGAGCGACACGGACGCGGATTTGCCGGCCAGGATGGCGGTGATGCCGCTCTGAAAACCGCTGTCGCGCACTGCAACGTCGACGTGGTCAGTGACGGAAAGATAAAGGTGCTGACGTCAAGCTAATAAATGTAGAGGCTACGGCAAATCAAAAGAAGAAACGGCGCCCCGAACGAACCGGGGCGCCGTGTTGGGAGAACAGACTACGCGTCAAACAAACTTAAACGGTCAAACTTAAATGGTCTTGGGGCCTACGCCGGCGGGCGAAGCGGTGCGCGCGAACGCGCCTGCTCCGGTTTCCTTTTCGGCGCTCTTGTCAATCTCGATCGAACCCTTGAAGTACGCGCCGTCTTCGATCATGATGCGGGCGGTCGTGAGATCGCCGTTGACGGAGCCATCCTTCTTGATTTCGATGCGGTCCTTGGCACGCAAATTCCCTTTCACGTTGCCGTAAACCACCACTTCCCGGGCAATTACATCCGCGGTCAACTTAGCCGTGGCGCCGACAGTTAGTTTACGCTCGTCGAGTTGAACCAATCCTTCCACCGAGCCCTCGATCACTAAATCTTCATTCCCGGAGATTTCACCTTTCACGTGCAAACTGGGACCGAGCCGAGCCGTGGAACGGTCAGCGGTTGCTCCCAACGGACGCATAGCATCTGTACTCATTGCAGTAGTTCCCTCCCAAGTTGCCGCAGCTGGCTTTGGCGGCGGATTGACTGGAAAATTTTTCGATTCCGGCTGCGCTGGTTGAGGCGTATCCGGTTTTTTATTCCCCCACATCGGTCCTCCCAAGGGACAGCACACCCCACGCAGATTTCCGGCCCGGGGTAAGCAAACAATAGTCCGCGGGAAAGCGCGTATCAAACACAATAATTCATTTTCTCACCAGAAAGTAACTAGACTCAAGAACAGGGTACGGACTGTACCAAGGGGTGGAGAAGCGCAAGCGAAACTCAGAATGCGCTCATCCTTGTTCCATTTTGATTCGATTTCCCTAAATGCGCGTTTGAACGTAGCCACCCGGCGGCGGACGCTTCGCGTGGGATGAACGGAGCAGTGGTTGCTTGTTGGTTGAGATAAGTTTGGGTCACAAGGAGGTCCCTGTGACCCATCTTCGTAAATTGATGCTGGAGGAACTCCAGCGCCTTAACTACTCTGAAGAAACTATACGCAGTTACATCCACTCCGTCGAAGATTTTTCTCGACGGTTCAACTGTCCGCCGGACCGCTTGGGTACTCGGCACATTCGTGAATACCAGGCCGAGCTATTTCAAAAACGGAAGTTGTCATCGGGCACGGTTACGATCCGTCTGGCGGCCTTGCGGTTCTTCTACACCAAGACGCTAAGAAGGGCGTGGAGCGTCGCCGACACTCCTTATCCAAAAAGGAGCCATCGCCTGCCAACGATCCTCAGCCAGGAAGAAGTCGCTCAGCTCATTGATGCGGCTTGCCCTTCTTTCCATCGGACGATACTGATGACGCTCTATGCCACCGGCGCGCGATGTTCCGAGCTGACGCATTTGAAGGTCAGCGATGTCGATGACCAGCGCATGGTGATTCACATCCACAGTGGCAAGGGACGCAAAGATCGCGATGTCATGCTCAGTCCCAAGCTACTCGAAGAACTCCACACCCATTGGCAGCGCTTGCAGGGAAAACCCAGCGTGTGGCTCTTTCACGGCAACCATCGCCACAACAGTGATCTGCCGATCGATACGAAAACCGTTTGGCACGCGTGCTATAACGCCGCCAAGAGAGCGGGACTCGAGAAAAGCGTCCATCCTCACACGCTTCGCCACTGTTTTGCTACACATCTGCTCGAGGCTGGTGCCGATCTCCGAACCATTCAGATCCTGTTAGGCCATGGAGATCTGAAAGAGACCACCCTCTACCTGCATCTCTCCCAACGTCACTTGAACACTGCCGCCAGTCCGTTGGACTTACTGAAGCTCAAAGACCGCTCACCGCAGGAGCAGTAGATGAGCCGGCCCCCTCTCGAGGTGGCCGATCTCATCCGCGCTGCGGGGGAAGCATTCATCGAACGAAACCGCCACTGGATGCGCTGGAAGCATGTCAAAGTGCTGCGCGCCATTGCGCGGTGTCGCACTGCCGCTCTCGGCGGTCATCTCGATGAATGCACCCGCTGTGGACATCGTGCCATCTCGTTCAACAGCTGTCGTGATCGCCACTGCCCGAAGTGTCAGATCGCTGCCCGGGATCGCTGGATCGCTGCGCGTCAGCGAGAACTTCTTCCCACACGCTACGCGCACGTGGTCTTCACACTCCCCCGCCGGTTGGCGCCACTGGTCCTGCAGAACAAGAAGCTCCTCTACGATCTCTTGTTCCGTACCAGTGCAGAAACTCTTCTGGAAGTCGCCCGCAACCCGCTACGCCTGGGCGCTGAAATTGGATTCTTCAGTGTGCTGCACACCTGGAGTCAAAAACTCGAACTTCACCCGCATGTTCATTGTGTCGTTCCCGCCGGCGGCCTTTCGCCCGATCACACCCGCTGGGTTCGTTCACGAAAAAACTACTTTCTTCCCAAGAAGGTGCTGCGCAAAATCTTTCGCGGCAAGTTCGTCGATGCACTCAAACAGGCCTTTCAGAATGGTCAGCTCAACTTCCAGGGAGACCTTCAGCTCCTCGCTCAGCCCAAGATCTTTGCCGCCTGGCTACGGCCTCTGTTCCAACAACACTGGGTGGTGTACTTGAAACGCCCCTTCGGTGGCCCCGAATATGTACTGCAATATCTCGGCCGCTACACCCATCGCGTGGCTATCTCCAATCATCGTCTGATCTCGTTTACCGATGGCCACGTCACCTTTCGCTGGCGTGATTCGGCCCACCACAACGAACAGAAACTCATGGCCCTATCGCTCGACGAGTTCTTGCGACGCTTCCTACTGCATATCCTTCCCCAAGGCTTCGTGCGCATCCGCAACTTCGGCTTCCTGGCCAACCGCCGGCGTGCCACGCTCCTACCGCTTTGCTTTCACCTTCTCGGCTCGGCTCAACAGCCGCAAACTGAACAAAACCTCTCCTCCACCGATGCCCCGTCCGATCTTTGGTACTGCCCCAAGTGTGCTGGTCCGATGAAGGTTATCGAGCGGCTTACCGCTGCCGAAATCCAACTGCGCTCTCCACCCATGGTCACCGCTGCAGCATGAAACCGCTCTCCTCAATGCGTGTTCTTTGCGTGCCACGGCGCGGTTCGCACCTCTCCGCCTTGCCATCGGATTGCTCTCTTCTCTCCGCTTCTTCAACCGTTTTTTTCATCATTCTTTTCTGCCATAACCAGCTTCCACACGCCAGGTGTTACGCGGTGCACCCTGGCGCTGGGCCGGCGCGAACCTCGACGCCGCACCTTCCCATCATTGAATTTGCATAACACCCGCGCCCGCCGCAAACCGGCCGGCCACGTTCAAACGGATTAATCGAACGCGCCCGGAGCATCCCGGCTAAAATCTACGTTTCGGTGAAAACGCGCGTCCGATTAATCACTAGCGTAAATCGGGACGGTTTAGCGCCAGGCTTCCACGAGCAAGCCGGGAACGCGGGCGAATTCCTTCTTATTGCTGGTGATCAAGCTAGGCCGGCTAGACCGGCGCGCACGTCAAAGCAAAGTAGAAATGTCCGGTTTTCCGGCCAGATAGACATGTCCGCTTCCATGGTTTTCTCCAAGGGTGATCTGCAGGTACATGGAATTTGGGTTTGCTTTTGTTTTCGGGTGCCGGTATTCGTCCCAGCAGACCGTGTGGTCCTGAGCCAGTCTGCGCGGCACTCGCACACTCAAGATTTCTTCCAGGTGCTGATCGCGCCCCAGTCGTCGATGGGCATTGCGTGCATTCCGCGGTAGTACGGCCTTCGCTTCCCTGAGGGACGACCCACGCTTCGAGCAGATAGTTGGCCGCTTCGCCAAATAACTTGAGTCGACGAATGAGGCTAGTTGGCGGGCGGCGGATTCGACTCGGCCTGCCGTAAGGCAGCGGCACGATCGAGCGCGGCTTTGCACCATTGCGCGTCGGCGGGTTTACCGGCAAAGTCCGCGGCAGCCTGCTCGTATTTCATACGCGCTTCCGTTGACCGGCCTGCAGCTTCCAGAGCCCAGGCATAGAGAGAATGGACCTCTCCCCGCGCCACTACGTGAGGTTCAGCGACGGCGAACTCTCCCACCGCCAAAGCCGCTTGCTGGTGATTCAGGTACCACCAACCGCGCGACGCTCTCCGTTCTGCGGCAATTTCCGGCAAGTCGAAATCACCGTGATAGACGAGGACGCTCCCGGCAACAACATCGTCCGCTGGATGCCGCAGAAAATATAGGTACGGGTACAAATCATAGTCGATGAGTGTGTTGCTCACAAAAACAGTTCCGGAAAATTTCTCCGGCAGTATTGGCGGTAGCTCCGGATCCGCCGCTTCCATATAGCTGGGCCCGGCCAGCAGGCGGCACGGCAGGCCGTCCATAGTGGGTTTGCGTGCGCCAAACCACGCGATCCAACAATCGGAAATTCCCCGCGCGGCAATGTAGTCCTTCACACGATATAGAGCCTGCCCCCAATCCACGTTGGAGTCGCCCAGATACCTATATAGATTTTGTGGTCCACCCCACACTTCGTTGGCATAGGCCATTTCGTTGGGATAACTGCGCGCATATGAGCCTGCCTGGAACACAAGAAGTGCGACCGAGAGGGCTGCTGCAATTCTGGAGCGCCCCGCGTAGTAGGCAATCGTAGAAGCAGCAAGCACGATCAGGAAGGGGTAAATGGACAAAATATGGCGCACGCCGAGATTGATTTTGCTGCTCATGGCAGAAGCCAGAAACACGGCGATGGGAATGGTCACGACCACGATTTCGCGCTTGTGCTTCCGCCATTGCGCCGGCGAAGCCACCGCAAGAACGACCACGAAAAGAATCGCAAGCGGCGTCTTCACGAGGATGGTGACGGGGAAGTAGTACCACACGCCGGTGTCGTGGCGTTTTCCGAAAATGTATGAGGGCCGAGTGCTGTTTTGAATCACATAAAGAAGACCGGCAACATAGGATTCAGGCAACAGGTGGAAACGTGTGATGCCCAGGATCGTGCGGCCGAGCAGCGTCGGCGACTCTCCTTCGTTTTGCAGTGTCGCGGGGATCTCAAATGCCTGCGCGCGCCCGAGCAGCGCGGAGTAGCGGAATTGATAGATGCCCCAAAGAACGAAGAGCGCAATCAAGCAGGCCGCGAACCAGCCGAGCAAAAGACGCGACAGTGAAGAACGCAGCGGATCCGATCGCGTAAGCCAGTAATAAGCCAAAAATTGAAGAAGCAGGATGATGGGGACGAAGACGGCTGTGTATTTGGAAGCGAGCGCCAGGCCTAACGTGAAGCCAAGCAACAGCAATCGCCATGTGGCCGGCCTGCGCAAATAGCGGTCGGCACAAAACACCGCTGCAAACGTGGTTGCCGCGACCGCGATATCCGTTGTTACCAGCGGGCCGTGCGCGGTCAAGTTCGGTTCGAAGACCGTCAAGATCACCGCGCACCCGGCCGCGAGCGGCCCGAACCACGCACGCGCCGAAAAGAATATCGTGGCCAGCATGAAAATCGGAAAGACCATCGCCGCTGTACGTGCCTTTGCGAGGATTTGGTCGGCGGCGGGGCCATTCATCAGCCGGTAGCCCGCGCCGATCAACTGCATATTATTGGTTACGGCGGTGCCACACGCGGAACTGTACACGTCGAATTGCCAGCGCCGCAGCGGCATAGCGGCGACGAGTTTCAGGAGCGGTGGATGCTCCGGATTGATTGCGTAATCCCCGCATTCCCAATAGCGATGACCCGCAGCAATGTGCATGCCCTCGTCAAAAGTGGCGGAGTTTGCGCGCGTGTAGTGCAACAGCAGGAGCGGGTAAACAATGAGCGAAAGCGCGAAGGCCACCCAGGCAAACGCGTGGTGCCAGCTGCGATCGCGGTCGACAACGGCTTCCCCGGCGGGCATGTGCATAAACTCTTCCCAAGGGCTATACGCTCATTCGTGCACTGGTACAGACGCTCGAATGGGGGAATATGTCAGCGCAGCCATTCCAGATAAATTTCTGACTACGACGCCGGCGCGTAACACTAGGAGGAAGGCTTGTCCGGTACCGGCTCGCGGGCTAGGAAATCGATGGCGAAACGTTCGGAGTAGGACGCTAACAAGGTTTCGATACGTTCGGATGAGGACGACTTCAGAATAAATCCTGCGTGGTGATACTTCTTGATGCGATCGACAATTTCGGGATCGTTGTAGGACGAAGTGTCCGGCTCCTGCTGGCGCGCCAGGGAAACAATTACGCCGGCATAATCCTCGCGTGCTTGCGGCAATTGGTAGGGCAACTTCCCCGCGGTCACTTCCAGGTGTGCCCATTCGCGCCACAAATTAATACCCGTAGCCATTTCCACCATGTTGGAAATGTAGGCACCGCCGACGCGAGCGGCCACTTCGAGGAAGTAAATGCGATTGTCACTGTAAGCTTTCAGAAACTCCGCGTGGGTCACGCCGCGTACGAGGCCTAAACCTTGGATCAGCTTCAGATTGATTTCCTTCAGCGCCAGCGTGTCGGCCGAATCGCGCGCCATGGTGCGCGTGGTGAACACGCCGCCCTGGTGCGAAACGTCCAGCGGCGGCGCGCCATAGGTGTGGGCTTCGGCGAAAAGCACAGCGCGTTCAGAGACGACTCCGTCCACATGGAACACGCTGCCGGGAATGAATTGTTCCAGCAAATATTCGGATTGACGGTCACCCAATTGATCGAGCCACGGCCAGAGTTCTTCCGGCGATTGAATTTTCCGCATACCGATTCCGGAAGCCTGCGAGCGCGGCTTCAGCAGCCAAGGGCCGGGTATGTAGCCCATGAACTCACGAAGGTCGCCGTAGTTGAGCACATGAATAAATTCCGGCACGAGGATGCCGGATTCACGGGCTTGCGCGCGCATGGCCAGCTTGTCGCGAAAATAGCGAATGGTGGTCAGCCCGATTCCGGGAAGCCGCAAGTGCTCGCGCAGCGCCGCGACGTGTTCCATATCGAATTCGTCTAGGGCGACGACGCGATCGATATGCCGTGTTCGCGCTGCATAGCTGACCGCGCGAATCAACTCGGCGAGCGGGAGTTCGTCCGGCATGAAAAACATTTCATCGATCATGTCGCGCGGCCAATCGGCGTTGCGGAGTTTTTCCACCGTGAGCAGTAGCACCGTGCAGCCTAGGTTCTTGCAGGTACGGAGGAATTCCTGGCCTTTTTCGTAGGAAGAAACGCACAGAATCGTGATGGGTCTCGCCGCAGCCATTGCTTCACCAGGCGCGGATTATATACGGGTTTAGCGCGCGGGAAATAGGAATTGCAGGAAGGGGCCGACGCGTTGGGCCCAGGCGGCTTCGTTGTGCTCGGCGCCTTCGACGCGTCTGTAGTGCAGATTCTGATCGAGTTGCCAGCCTTTGCCGAGCAAGATGTCGCGGAAGCGCTCCACGTCGTCCACGATGCGCGGACCTTCGCGCGTGCCGATGTCCAGCCAGATACGCGGAAGCGGCTTCACCGATGCGGTGGAAGCAAACCGCAAAATCACGCGTTCGTTCCACCAGACGGATGGCGAAAGCGCGGCGATCTTTCCAAACATCCGCGGCTGCCGAAGGCCAAGATATAAAGACACCAGCCCGCCGAGCGACGAACCTCCGATCCCCGTGTTCTCCGCTCCATCCTGCACGCGATATTGGTTGTGGACAAACGGCCGCACTTCCTCCAGCAGAAATTTCGCGTAACGGTTCGCGCTGCCACCTCCGAGTTTGGGCGCACGCGTCGGCGTGTATTCGCCCAGCCGCTGCTTGCCGGCATTGTAGATGCCCACGATGATGAGCGGCTCGACGCGGCCTTCTTGAATCCACCGGTCCGCGGTTTGCCCGACGTGCCAATCCATCCCGGGAATAAAGGATGTGGTGCCATCGAAAAGATTCTGTCCGTCGTGAAGATAAAGCACGGGAAAACGCCGCAGCGGCTGCGCGTCGTAACCGGGGGGCAAGTAGACGATCAGATCGCGCTGGTTGCGCAAGAATCGCGAAGGAAACTGCTCATGCTTTACGAGATTTGGCGAGCTCACGGAGCGATAATGACCAGAAGATCTTTGGCTTCCACGTGTTGCCCCGGCGAGACCAGCAACTTGCTGATTTTGCCGCTGATCGGCGCATAAATGTTGGATTGCATCTTCATGGCTTCCAGTGTGAGCAGTTTAGCACCGCGTTCGACGGGATGGTTAGGCTGCACGGCAATGCTGCTGATCAAGCCGGCCGTGGGCGCGCCGACATGGCCGGGATTGGCGGCATCGGCCTTCGGATGGCTGCGTTCGACCACGCGCAAGGAGCGGTCGCGGACGTTGACTTCGCGCGGCTGGCCGTTCAATTCGAAGAATAGAGTGCGCGTTCCGTCGGGATGCGCATCGCTGATGGTCAGAAATTTCACGATCATGGTCTTGCCGGATTCAATGTCGATGGTGATCTCTTCGCCGGCCTTCAAACCGTAGAAGAACGCGGGGGTCGGCAGCACGCTCACATCGGAATAAGCTTGTCGAAATGCGTTGAATTTCAAGTACACGTCAGGATATAGCAGATAGCTGAGCAGATCGTCGCGCTGCACGTGGTGCGCCACCTTCTTTTCCAGTTCCGCTTTGGCTTCTTCGAAGTTCACCGCGGGCAGGCTGGCGCCCGGCCGGCCTTCGAGCGGAGCCTGGCCACGCAAAATGATGCGCTGCAATTTCTTCGGCCAGCCTCCTGGAGGGACGCCGAGCGCTCCGGAAAACATTTCCACGACGGAGTTAGGCAGCGACACATCGTGATCTTCGCTGAGCTTTAGCAGGTCCGCGGGCTTGATTTCGTTGGCCAGCAGAAACAGCGCCATGTCTCCAACCACTTTGCTCGATGGCGTAACTTTCACGATATCGCCGAAAAGCTGGTTCACTTCCGCATAGGCTTCTTCCACTTCGCGCCAGCGATGGCCGAGCCCCATGGCCGCCGCCTGCTCCCGCAAATTCGTGAACTGGCCGCCGGGAATTTCATGCTCGTACAAACGAGCGGAGCCCGCTTTCGGTCCGGAATCGAATGGCGTATAGCAGCCGCGCACAACTTCCCAGAAATCAGAGCACTCGTTGAGCGCGACGATATCGAGCCCGGTGTCGCGCGGCGTGTTTGCCAGGGCCTCGACCACGGAATTGAGGTTCGGCTGGCTGGTGCCGCCGCTCATCGAAGCGATCGCGCCATCCGCCACATCCACGCCCGCGTCCGCCGCTTTCAAGAGCGATGCGGAGTTGATACCGCTGGTATCGTGTGTGTGAAAGTGAATCGGGATGCCAATCTCCTCGCGCAACGCTTTTACCAGCGCAAACGCAGCGTATGGCCGGCACAAGCCGGCCATATCTTTGATCGCCAGGAAATGCGCGCCCAACTTTTCCAGGCGCTTGGCCAGTTGCACATAATATTTCAGCGAATATTTGGGGCGTTCCTTGTCGAACAGATCGCCGGTGTAGCAAATGGCGGGCTCGCACACCGCGCCGGTTTCCAGCACCGCGTCAATCGAAACGCGCATGTTCTCGATGGAGTTCAGGGAATCGAAAATCCGGAAAATATCGATTCCCTGCTCGTAAGCTTCGCGTACGAAATCGACGATCACGTTGTCTGGGTAGGAGGTGTAGCCGACCGCGTTCGCGCCCCGCAGCAACATCTGAAAACAAATATTGGGGACGCGCCGGCGAAGTTCGCGAAGCCTTTGCCAGGGATCTTCGTGGAGGAAGCGCATCGAGGTGTCAAACGTAGCGCCCCCCCACATTTCCAGGCTGAACAGATTCGGCAAGCGCCGCGCAACTGCGTCCGCAGTGGCCAGCAAGTCGTAAGTGCGCACGCGCGTGGCCATCAGGGACTGGTGCGCATCGCGGAAAGTCGTGTCCGTCACGAGCAGGCGCTTTTCTTTTCGCGCCCAGGCCGCAAATTTCTTTGGCCCAAGTTTTTGCAAAAGCTCGCGCGTGCCCGCGGGCGGCGCAATGCCCGGCACGGCGGGCGACGGGGCTTTTTCGATGGATGCGGGGAGATTCTTCCCCTTCACTTCAGGATTGCCATTCAGGATTACGTCGCCGACATAGGAAAGCAGTTTCGTGGCGCGGTCGGCGCGGCCGCTGAAGCGAAACAGCTCTGGCGAATCGTCCAGAAACGAAGTGGTCACTTCGCTGGCGCGGAAACGCGGATGATTCACCACGTTTTCCAGGAACGGGATGTTCGTTTTCACGCCGCGGATGCGGAATTCGCGCAACGCGCGATCCATGCGCTGGCAAGCTTCGGGCAGGTTCGTGCCCCAGGCAGTGACTTTCACGAGTAGCGAATCATAGTAGGCCGCAAGCAACGCACCGGCATACGCGGTGCCGCCATCGAGGCGGATTCCAAATCCAGCGGGGGAGCGATACGTGGAAATGCGCCCGTAATCCGGCGCGAAATTCTTTTCCGGGTCCTCGGTGGTGACGCGACACTGCAACGCGGCGCCATACAGCGGGATTTTTTCCTGAGTGGGCAACGAAAGCGGTTCTTCGTACAGCTTGTGCCCTTGGGCTACGAGGATCTGCGCGCGCACGATGTCGATGCCGGTGACGACTTCCGTGACGGTGTGTTCCACCTGGATGCGCGGGTTGACTTCGATGAAATACCATTTCTCCGCGTCGACGTCGTACAGAAATTCCACGGTGCCGGCGTTGCGATATCCGGAATGGCGGGCGATCTTCAACGCCGCGTCCCAAATTTCCGAGCGTACGCGATCGGGAAGATTCAGAGCAGGTGCCACCTCTACCACTTTTTGATGACGCCGCTGCACGGAGCAATCGCGTTCGTACAGATGGATGAGGTTGCCGTGCTCGTCGGCCAGAATTTGCACTTCGATGTGGCGCGCACGTGGAAGGAATTTCTCCAGAAAGACGGAAGCATCGCCAAAGGCAGATTTTGCTTCTCCCTGCGCTTCCTCGAGCCTTGCCGCTAACTGCGCGGGATCGTGAACCACGCGCATGCCGCGCCCGCCGCCACCCATCGCCGCTTTCACGATTACGGGAAACCCGATTTCCGCAGCGATTTTCTGTGCTTCTTCCGGCGACGAAACCGGGTTTTCGGTTCCAGGCAATACGGAAACGCCCGCGGAAGCAGCTAATCGGCGGGCCGCGGTCTTGTCTCCAAGCAATTCCAGAAGTTCCGGCGTCGGACCCACAAACGCCAAGCCAGCCTTGGCACAAGCACGCGCGAGAGCCGGATTTTCCGACAGAAACCCGTATCCTGGATGCACGGCGTCGACATCATGGGCCTTCGCGATGGCGATGATTCCGGCGATGTCGAGATAAGCCTCCACCGGCCCTTTGCCCGTGCCCACCTGATATGCTTCGTCGGCTTTGAATCGATGCAGCGCCAGGCGATCTTCCTGCGAATAAATGGCAACCGTGCGCAAGCCAAGTTCATTCGCCGCGCGGAAGATACGAATGGCAATTTCACTTCGGTTAGCCGCCAGGAGTTTGCGAATCGGTCGATTTTTCTTCATGCGCAGGCGTCAGTCCATCTCCAAAGGGCAATGCAAAATTCTACATGGTTTCGCGAGAAAAACCATGCAAACGCCTCGAGCCCAACGCTACTGCAAAGAAATGAAATCTCGCACCTATGCACCGAGCCGCGGAACGGGCTTATGGTTGGATGAAACGAAGGCTGTTGCCATCGACGTCCTTTACGTACATCTCTCGGGTTCCCCAGGTCTGATCGACCGGGCCGACAGCGATGGGAACGTTTTTAGACGCAAACTCCGCGTGCAGGGCGTCCACGTCGTCGGTGAAGAGGTTGGCAACGCCGCCGAAAACGCCGTCACCGGAAAATGAGGAAAGATTCAGCCACACACCGTCTCTCGTCACGCCCATGTAGCACGGCTCGGTGGTCACGCCATCCGGACGATGGGCGAATTCCAGGTGGAAACCAAGGCCGCCGCAATAAAATTCGATGGCTGCGGCGGTGTCGGAGATATGAAAAAGAGGGACCGCGGTTTTAAGCATTTGGCACCTAGGAGCGATGCGTGGATTAGATCAATGTTTCAAGAGTGGCGACGCAAAGCGAATCGGCACCCCGAAATTTGAACCGCCAAAACCTTTCACCACGGCAAAGGTGACACCGATCACTCCGCCTTGCCGGTTCAACAGCGGGCCGCCGGAGCCACCCGAAGTGGTTTGCGCGTCATATACAATCTTGTCTTCGAGCACGTCGCCCACATGCCCTTGCGTAACCAACGGCCGGATCAGTTTCCGCTTGGCCAATTCTTCCATAATTAGCTTCGGGTCGCCGCCGCTGGTCTTCACAATATCACGGACGGCATCGTCACCCGCGCGTGCCAGAATGGCATCGATACCCGTGGCGTAACCGAAGCTGATCAGCCCTTCGCCGCTGACCGCCGCTTCTTTGCGGCTGTCGAGCTTCAGCACCAGCCGCTTCAAGTCGGAAAGGTCGCCGTGGACGAGCGCCAAATCCGCTTCCTGCGAAATTTGCGAAATGCCCACGGGAATCCCGGTCGAGGATCCGGGGAAATAGGCGGTCATTTCGGCAATCACCGGTTCCAGCCCCTGCTTCATCGCGCCGCTCAATTCGTTGTCTCCCCACCAGGGTTGCACGACGTGGTGATTTGTTAGGATTTTTCCTTCGCCGGCAATGAAGCCGCTGCCGAAAAAGTCTGCGCGCACTTCCGGCGCCCGGCCCTCGGTGGTGTACACGGTATTGCCATCGCTATCTTTCAATGGCGATCCATCGCTATCGATCCCGCCATAGCGCAGGCGTTTTCCGGAATCTTTTTCGTTGAACGCTACGGAAACGTGAATCAAGCAAACGCTGGGAGCATAATCGCGGATGACCGCTTCCGCCGCTTGCGAACTGTCTTCTAGCTTGGTCAAACGGCCCGTGGCCTCGTCCAGCTGGTGGCGAAGCTCGGTAACGTCGGCGCCATCGGGCGAGGAGATTTTCTTGCGCAGTTCGGCGGTCTGCTGCTGCAGCTGTTCTTTTTGCTGCAACATGTCCGCGTTGGCCGGATCCTGGCGCAAGCGCCGCGCCGAATCCAGCAACTGCTGTTCATTCTGCGCGGTATTTTCCAGCTGAGAAATCAGGGTGTACGCGCGCTTGGATTCCTTATCCGCCTTGCGAGAAAACACGAAGAAAATCCCGGCAATCACGATCGCCAGGCCCAAAAGCGCGCCGACACCGAACTTCAGAATGCGTTCCAGCGAGAACGCGTCACGTGTCATTTTTTCCGTGACCGCGAGAGCCTGGAAAGCTGTCTGGGAAACCTGATAGCTTTCCTCGGCATTGCGCACGCGGCGCTGCAGTTCGCCGAGGGCCCGACGTTGCCGCAATTGGGTGCGCAAGCGGGCCAGCAATTCCCGGTCGTCCCAAGGAATCGGAAGCACGTCGTCCACACCCTGATCCAGCCACTGCGCGCGCTGGGACGAATCGCCATGCGCCAGCAAGAGCGTGCGCGGATTGCCCTTGACGGAGGGGGATTGCAGCGAAGAAAGCAGAGCGGGAAGCGTGCCGTCGGACAGCCTATCAGCTGCGACGACGATCTGGGCTATTTCTCTTTCGCGCAAAGTTGCCGTGGCATCTTCCGCTGAGTCCGTGGTGGTTATCGCGTAACGCTCGCCTTCCAACAGGCCGCGCAGAGATTCCCGCAAGGCCGGATCGGCGGCGACCAGCAACAGATTTTCCAAGGCAGGAGCCAAGTCGTATCCTCCCAAAGCCAACGAAACAAACTGATGCCGTTCGGGAGCCGGAAGTTTACATCAAATTGGTTAGACGCGTGCAACAAAGCAGGTGGGCACAAGAATCTTAGAAAGCGGGTTGTAGGCGGCAGAAATTTCAGTACTTGCGCAGAACTCCGATGACGCGGCCCTGCACTTTTACGTCGCCGGCGGGGAGAACAATCGGGGCCATCTCCGAATTCGCGGGCTGCAGGCGAATCTTGCCGGGACCTTCGCGGTAGAACCGTTTGAGCGTGGCTTCTTCGTCTGCCACCAGCGCCACCACAATATCTCCCGCATTGGCCACCTGCGTCTGTTCGCAGACGACGTAATCGCCGTCCATGATGTGATCTTCAATCATGGAGTTGCCCTTTACCTGCAAGACAAACGAGTTGCCGCCGCGCGCAAAATCCCCCAACGAAATCGTTTCGCGTTCTTCGACAGCTTCCAGCGGACGGCCGGCGGCGATCCGCCCAACCAAGGGCAGTTCCTGAACGCGCCGCTCAATCACTTGCTCTTTCGGCGTTTTCGGCAGCTGCACAATCTCAATCGAGCGGCTCTGGTTATATCCCCGGCGAATGAAACCCTTCTTTTCCAGCGTGGTGATGTGCTTGTGCACGGTCGCCAGCGAAGTAAGCTTCAATCCTTTGCCGATTTCTTCAAAACTCGGGGCGTACCCGTGGCGGGTTTCAAAGGAAACCAGGTAATCCAGAACTTCCTTTTGCCTTTTTGTGAGAGCCATTAAGTGCCTCCACTCGTCTGCTGCCGTGTTGTAACCCCGCTGAGGGAACGGGTGTTGCGTTCGGAACATCCCAACTCTAGGCGAAAAGAAAGCGAACGTCAAGTAGCGTTTTGGATACGCGGCCGCTCCGCTCGTACTATTCACGCCCTTCACCCTGTGCTGTCATCGTCTTGACTATGACTGCGCGTCCCCGTTCGGCCGGCGTAACGGCCGCTGCCACGCTTGCCTTGCTCGGTTGCGGCACAGCTTTCTTCTTTTGGGCTTATTTTCTTCTGACACTTCTGAACTTGCCGGCCAACACGAATGGCAAGCATCCGTATCAACTCTTTCCCGTTGCATTCCTGCTGATCGCGCTGGTTCCTCCGGCGGTGATTGCGGTCGGGATTCGCACCGGAATTGGTTTATTCCACTTGCGGCCGTGGGCCCGCGTGTCGGCAATGATTTGGGCGGCTATCACACTTGTGCTGTGCCTGGCGTTGATCGCCTTGCGCCCTTTTGAAACATTTTTCATTTCCGATCGTTTCGTAGGGCAACTTGAATCACTCAAGCAACTGATCGCGATTGCGTTCGTGATTCTGCTTCTTCCCGTCAGCGTGTGGTGGCTGTTCTTGTTTCGCACCAAGGGCGTCAAACTGCAGTTTCAAGTGGCGGACGCAGAAAACCGGGAGCAGCAATCCGCGATCACAAGCGAAGTGTGATTCGTTCGCCAAAAGAGCCGGAAATCCGAACGCTCGTCTGTGTTCTCCGTCACATTTGTTTTCGCGCTTTTCCCTGCGCTCTTCCGCTAACTTCTGTTCCTCCTTCCACTTCCCCTTTCCCCCTGTGTTATTCTTAACGGGATAGCTCCAGGCGGTCCGGCGCGCTCGCTCCCGATCTACACATCACCGAACCGCTACATTTGAAGGGGCTACACTCCTCTTCTTACCGCCGGGGAGTCGCCGCAAGACGGGGGTTAACAAGCACAATGTCCACATTAATGGAAGTACCCGCAGGCAAAACAAAACGCGAGATTATCGACCAGGCTGTGATCCGCTTCGCCGGCGATTCCGGCGATGGCATGCAGGTTACGGGCAGCCAGTTTACGAACACGGTGGCGCTCTACGGCAATGACATCGCCACGTTTCCCGATTACCCGGCGGAAATTCGCGCCCCGGCGGGCACGGAGCCGGGAGTCAGCGGATTCCAATTGAATTTCTCTTCGGCCGAGGTGCACACGCCTGGCGATGCGGTGGATGTGCTGGTGGCCATGAACCCGGCGGCGCTGAAAGTGAACATCGCCGACTTGAAGGCCAACGGCATCCTGATTATCAATTCCGACAGTTTCAAGGAAAACGATCTGCGCAAGGCGCGTCTGACCAGCAATCCGATGGAGGATCATTCGCTGGACAAGTACCGCTTGTTCCCCGTGGAATTGCAACGGCTGACGCGCGCCTCTCTGCAGCATCTGGGCCTGGACGCCAAGGCCATGGATCGTTGCAAGAATTTCTTCGCGTTGGGAATGTGCTACTGGCTGTACAACCGTTCGATGGAGCCGACGGTTCGCTGGATCGAAGACAAGTTCAAGAAGAAGCCGCTCTTCGTGGAAGCCAACAAGCTTGCGCTGAAGGCCGGCTATTCCTATTGTGAAGCCACGGAAGCGTTCCAGACGAGCTACGAAATTCCTCCGGCGCAGCTGAGCCCGGGCTTGTATCGCAATATTAGCGGCAATCAGGCGCTGGCGCTGGGATTTGTGACCGCGGCGCAGAAAGCCGGGCTGAAACTTTTCCTTGGAAGCTATCCCATCACGCCGGCTTCGGACATTCTCCACGAACTTTCGCATTACAAAGAGTTCAACGTGCTGACGTTCCAGGCGGAAGACGAAATCGCTGCGATTACTTCGGCGATTGGCGCTTCCTATGCCGGCGCGCTAGCCCTCACGACCACTTCCGGTCCTGGCATGGCGCTGAAGACGGAGGCGCTTGGCCTTGCGGTCATGACCGAGCTTCCCCTAGTGATTTGCGACATCCAGCGCGGCGGACCTTCCACCGGTTTGCCGACCAAGACAGAGCAGGCCGACCTGCTGCAGGCGCTCTTCGGACGCAATTCGGAAGCGCCGATTCCGGTGCTCGCCGCGGCTACGCCCGGTGACTGCTTCTGGGTTGCCGTCGAAGCTTGCCGTATCGCACTGAAGTACATGGTGCCGGTGATCGTTTTGTCCGACGGCTACATTGCCAATGGCGCGGAGCCGTGGCGCATTCCGAACGTCGAGGAAATCCCCGGAATTCCCGTGAAGTTTACTACCAACCCGGAGGGTTTTCAGCCTTACAGACGCGACCCCGATACTTTGGCTCGCCCCTGGGCCGTGCCCGGCACGCCCGGGCTGGAACACCGCATCGGCGGGCTGGAAAAGCAAGACGTCACGGGAAACGTGAACTACGAACCCCTGAACCACGAAAACATGGTCCGCATCCGTGCCGCGAAGGTCGATGCCATTGTGCAGGATGTTCCGAATGTTATGCCGAACGGCGATGCCGACGGCGACCTGCTGATCGTGTCGTGGGGTTCCACGTTTGGTTCCATCACGCAATCGGTGACGGGCCAGCGCAACAAGGGCCATAAGATCGGCCACCTGCACCTGCGCCATCTGAATCCGCTGCCGGCCAATCTCGGCGACATCCTGAAGCGTTACAAGAAAGTTCTGGTGCCAGAGCTGAATATGGGTCAACTGCTCTGGGTGCTGCGCGCCAAATATCTCGTCAACGCCGTCGGCCTCAACAAGATTCAGGGCCGGCCTTTCAAGCAAGCCGAACTCGATCAGAAGATCGAAGAAATGTTGGGGCTCTAGGAGACCGCCATGACCACGACCGCTCTTCCACCACTCACGAAAAAAGATTTTCAGACCGACCAGGAAGTTCGCTGGTGCCCCGGTTGCGGCGACTACGCGATTCTCGCCGCCGTGCAGGCTGTCTTCCCGGAACTGGGCATTCCCCGCGAAAACTTCGTCGTCGTTTCCGGCATCGGCTGCTCCAGCCGCTTTCCGTATTACATGAACACGTATGGCTTCCACACGATTCACGGCCGCGCGCCAGCCGTGGCCACCGGCATTAAGGCCACGCATCCGGAGTTGGAAGTGTGGGTGGCGACCGGCGACGGAGACGCGCTCTCGATCGGCGGCAATCACACGATGCACATGCTGCGGCGCAATGTCGGTATCAAAGTGCTGCTGTTCAACAACCGCATTTATGGCCTGACCAAGGGACAGTATTCACCGACGTCGGAGTTTCACAAGATCACGAAATCCACCCCGTACGGGTCGCCGGATCGTCCATTCAACCCCGTTTCGCTGGCGATTGGAGCGGAAGCCACGTTCGTCGCGCGTTCCGTGGATGTTTTCCAGAGCCATCTGAAGGACACCCTCAGAGCTGCTGCCGCCCACCGAGGGTCCGCCTTCGTCGAAATTCTGCAGAATTGCAATATCTTCAACGATGGCGCGTGGTTCGCTTTGACCGAAAAAGAGGCCCGCAGCGAGCAAGTGCTGCAACTCGAGCATGGCAAGCCACTCATTTTTGGCAAGAATCGAGACAAGGGCATTCGCCGCAAACCGGATGGCGACATTGAAGTTGTGGCCCTCGGCAACGGCATCTCTGAATCCGATCTGATCGTTCATGACGCGCACCACCCGCGGCCGTCCTACGCTTTCCTGCTTTCTCACATGGAAGGTCGCCCGGGTTTCCCGACTCCGATCGGCGTTTTGCGCGCTTGGGACGATTTGCCGCGCTACGAAGACGTGCTCAACGAACAGATGCGAGAAGTGATGCAGAAAAAAGGTCCCGGGGACTTGTCCAAGCTGTTGCGCGCTGGCGACACCTGGGAAGTGAAGTAGCGCCTGGCACGATTGTTGGGATCTCTGCGACTTTGCGTTGCGACTTGTCGACCGCGTCCCAGTTCAAGCGACGATCGCGCGGTTTCGTCACCGCAATCACAATGGGAAATTCCCAAAAAAAGTAAAACGCTTCCCATTTTTTGGTTAGCCAAAGGTTGCTGTTACCCTTTAAGGTAACCGAAATATCACGTTTTCCCAGTAAATACGCGCGTTTTCCGTTTGGACCTCAACTTGCAGACGTGATTACGGGGGAGTTATACCAGGGTGATGGGGATCACTCTGCTCGCACATGTCCAACGGGCCCGGCTGTCGGAAAAATTTGCGCGGAATTGCCACCCGCAGATTACTCGCGTTTGCGCTGGCCCTAGTACCCATCGCCCTCTGCGCTTTCTGCTTCACATCGGGCGCAAGCTTCTTTTCTACTCACACTTCGCCGCTTGCGGACTCTGTTGCGGCGTCCTCGCTCGAGCCTTTCTGGAGCGATTCGGATTTCTCCACACCTTCCCGTGCATCGATTGAAAGTCCCGTTTATCCGTACTCAGTGATTCCTGGCGGAGTGCTCAGCGCGAAAGCACTCGAAATCGCTTTGCGGCATGATCCTGTGGCTGCCGCGCATTATGCAGACTTCCACGTGAAATCAGCTCGGCTGATCCGGCTGGCGCGCGAACGCAAAGCGCATGTCTCCTACCGCCTCGGCAACCAAATTTTCTGGACGCGCGAGGAAGTTACGCTGCACGCCGGAGAGGCTCTGCTGAGCGACGGCATGAATCTTGTCCGAACGCGCTGCGGAAATCGCATCGCCGCCGTCCCGGACGGCCCGATAGCGCCAATGGAACCGCCCGTGGATGTCATCGACGGTCCGGTGGTTCCGGCATTGCCGCCGCATCCGCCAGCGATTTCCACGGATTCGATTCCCGCGGCTCCGATCTGGAGGGAAAGTGCCCCGCCGCTGCTTCTTGCGTTCGACTTGCCTGCGAAACCGATCACGCCGGGCACTGTTCCGTTTCCGTCTGTGCCGCCATTCGCTCCGTGCTGCGGCGGCTCGCCAACTCCGTCGACCAGTTCCCAGCCGACACCCCAACCCTTGCCTCTTCCCGTGCCGGTGCTGCCACCTCCTTCACCCGGGCCTTCATCGGGTACGTTACCGCAGCCGATTTCGCCGTCCACGCCGGCGCCGACGCCCACTCCCGAGCCGTCGACAATGGTGCAACTGATCTTGGGCTTTGCTGGAATCGCGCTTTTCTTGAAGTTTCGCCGTTCCTGAATCCCTCAATCGCCCGTCCGGATGAGCCTGCTGATCGGAAAAAGAAATTTGCGATGTGACGCAAAACTTGCTTTTCCGATGAAACCAACTTTCCTGAACCACATCCAACAGATGCAGTTAGAATCGTTCTCATGGATTCGACCCCGAAATTAATACCGTTTTCCATGCTAGGTGACGCTGATCCTGTGCCTCCGAGCTTCTACGTCGAACAGCCCGAGCAGGCTCAAACGCTCTCTCTTCTTTATGAGATCAGCCACGAGCTCACCTCGATCCTCGACCGCGAAGAACTGCTGCGGCGCATCGCCGAACGCGTCAAAAAACTGGTCGATTACCAGGTGTTTACCGTCATGCTCTGGAACGAGGAAGAGCAGATGCTTGAGAGCGTTTTTGCCAAGCGCTTCCAGCAAGCTATCCCTTCGCGCTTCAAAATGCCGCTGAACCAGGGCATCACCGGCGCTGCGGCCGCGGAACGCCGGACAATCCGTGTCGTAGACGTGCGCTTGGACCCGCGCTACCTGCAATGCGGAGACGAAGTGGAAGTGCGCTCGGAGCTGGTGGTGCCGCTGCTGCGGCAGGATCGTTTGATCGGCGTGCTGGACCTGGAAAGCACAAAACCGCACGCCTTCACCGCGGAGCACGAACGTCTGCTGAACATCCTTGGCTCGTACATCGCCGTGGCGTTGGAAAATGCGCGGCTGTTCGAAGAATCGCGGCTGAATCAGACGCGCTTGCAGGACGATCTGGAAACCGCGCGCGAAATCCAGCGGCAACTGTTGCCTTCTGGCGCGCGCGAAGTTCCGGGCCTCGATCTGGCCACGGCGTACGTGCCGGCGCGCGAACTGGGTGGAGACTTTTACGATTTACTGCCGTATGGCGTGGGCCGCCTGGCTATCGTGAATGGCGACGTTTCCGGCAAAGGCACGGCCGCCGCGCTGTTTGGCTCCCTGGCCATCGGCATTTTGCGCGAACTCGTGCACGAAAGCGAAAATTCCGCAGCGGAAATGCTGCAAGAATTGAATGGACGCCTGCTGGCGGCGCGCCTTGACGCCCGCTTCATCGCCATGCAGTTTGCGATTTATGACGCGGCACTGCGCGAATTGAATGTCGCGAACGCGGGCGGCACGCTGCCGCTGCTGGTGCGCAAGGGCGCGGTCACCGAAATCAACGTGACCGGTATGCCGCTGGGGCTGCTGCCGGAAGCGGAATTCGAAGAGCAAACGCTCACGCTGATTCCCGGCGACATCGTGGTGTTCGCCTCGGACGGCATCCACGAATCCATGAACAAGGATCTGGAAGAATACGGAAGCGACCGCTTGAAAGCGCTGCTGGCCACAGTTGCGCCGGAAGATCCAGGCTACACGGTGGCACAGCGCATCGTGAAAGCCACCGACGAACACGCCGGCATAGGGCGTCCGCCACACGACGACCGCACGCTGTTGGTTCTGCGCGTAACCGAAGACACCGAGTCCGACTTTTCCAAATTGCCCATCATCTACTAGCGGGCTCCTGCAAAGTCGTCTGCGCTGCCCGCTCCGTCCTCCGTGCGCTATCATCGCGTTTTTACCGAGCCTAAGGAGGAATCCGTGAATATCGATCCAGCAAACGTGGTGCCGTGGAGTTCGGATTGGCTGTGGAGTTTACCCCTGAGCGTTGCGGCCGTGATCGTTCACGTCGTGGGGCTATATCTGATTCGCCAGAGATTCGACCGCGTACTGGTAAAGGCGCACGCGCGAAAAATGAGGATCGTGGCACTCACGTTTATGGCCGGAACAACAGTCTCCGTCACTCTTTTGCACGGCATGGAAGCGTTTATTTGGGCCATGGGGTTTCGCTTGCTCCACGCGTTGCCGGACAAGAAGTCCGCGATGCTGTATTCGCTGAGCGCCATGACCACCTTTGGCCATTCCGGTGCCACGCTGGAAAATCACTGGCAGCTTATGGGAGCGCTCGAAGCACTGAATGGATGGATTCTCTTTGGACTTTCGACCGCGTTTCTGTACGCCATGGTTCAGGATGCCTGGAGCCGGCTGGACGATCCGCTCCCGCCGAAGACCCGCCTGGTTCGCGCTTGACGGTTACTTCGTTTTAAGGAACGTGCCCTTCTCCAGGTCGCGGAAAGCGTCGCGCAATTGTTCCTGTGTGTTCATGACAATCGGCCCGTACCACGCCACCGGCTCTTCCAACGGCTTTCCGGACACCAGCAAGAACCGGATTCCATCGTCGCCGGCTTGCACCATCACTTCATCGCCGCGATCAAACAACACCAGCGAGCGATTGTCCGCTTGCGACGGCGGATTCGTGTCCGCCCAACTCACGGGCTCCGTGGGAACCGCTAGGGGATCGGACGCATTGCAGAATTTCCCCGCTCCCGAAAACACGTAGGCAAATGCGTGGCGCGTCGTTTCCACTGGCAACACCTTGCGCTTGCCCGGCGGAATGGAGACGTCCAGATAAATTGGATCCGCGGCGATTCCATCGACCGGCCCTTTCGTTCCCCAAAAATTGCCGCATACCACGCGAACGTGCGTCCCGTCGTCGTCAGTCACTTCCGGAATGTCCGGCGACTTCACTTCCTGGTAGCGCGGCGGGGTCATTTTCATGGAAGACGGAAGGTTGGCCCACAATTGGAATCCGTGCATTCGCCCGGCGGGATCTCCCTTTGGCATTTCCTGGTGAATGATCCCGCTGCCGGCGGTCATCCACTGAATGTCGCCCGATGCGATGGCGCCGCGGTTTCCCAGGCTATCGCCGTGCTCCACCGTGCCCGCCAGGACGTAGGTGATCGTTTCAATGCCGCGATGTGGATGCCACGGAAATCCCGCCAGATAGTCTTCCGGCACATCGTTGCGAAAATCATCCAGCAACAAAAATGGGTCGAAGTCCGAGGTGTTGCCGAACCCGAAAGCCCGGCGCAGATGCACACCCGCGCCTTCGCGAGTTGGTTTCGATTGAATCAAACGTTTCACGGGACGTATAGACATGGGAACCTCCGGACTAGCAAGTCTGTCGTGGAATGATGGCAACCGTCAACAGGGAGTAGATGGCGGGAAAGGTTCGGAGGATACACCGGCGTAGGGGCGCAGTTTTCACGATCCTAGTTTCTTTTATCTTATTCTATACTATCATTAGCCAGGCTTATATCCCGTGACAAACCAAAGCCTTTCCGTTGCCACCGCTCGGGCCAAACGCCCCCGCCGCTTCCTGCTGTTCGACCGCGCGGTGCTGGTGCTGGTCCGGCGCTTGATTGGGCCATTCGTGATGTTGCTGGTGTTTGTGCTGCTTTGCGTGTTGATGTACATGCGCCTGGAACATCTATATTTCTCCGATGCGCTGTTCTGGGTAGCGCATCCGCACGCGATCGACTATCTCCAGGTACATAGCGCTACCAAATACGTTTCACTTCTGGTGGCCATAGGCATTTTTGCGTTCGAAATCTGGTTTGCGGAACGAATCCTGCTGACGTTTGTTGGTCACCAGGGCCGGGAGGTCTGGAAATCCATGCTGAACGAAATGAACCTCGAGCGCGTGCGCGATCACTTCATCATTTGCGGATATGGACAGGTGGGCCGCACGGTCATCGAGCAGCTCAATCGCGCGCAAATCCCTCACGTGATGATTGAAACCAACGAAGGACTTTATCGGCAATTGCTGCAGGAAGGCGTGCTGGTTCTGAATGGCGACGCCAAACGCCATACCGTCCTGCAGGAAGCAGGCATCGCGCGGGCGCGCGGGCTCTGCGTGGTCATCGACAATGATGCCGACAACCTGTACATCACCATCACCGCGAAAGCCCTCAACCCCAAGTTGAAGATCATTACCCGCGCCGGCCAGGAGCGCTACGCCGAAGCCATGCGCACTTCCGGCGCCGACGAAGTGGTCATTCCGGAATTCGAAGGGGGAAAACTCGCCGGACAGCTCATCCAGAAGTATGTGGGACCCGGCAGTTAAGACTCGAGGTGGTTTTCGTCGCTCGCGGCCTTACTTTAACGGTAAGCGCGCGGCTATGAACTCAGACTCGTGTTCCGCCGCCGGCGGATCGAGATTCGCCAGCACCGCAATGATGTAGCCCGACTGCGGACAAATCTCGAGATCTCCATTCATCCCCGGCGCGCCGCCGCCGTGACCAAAACACTTCAAGCCACCTTTTTCGTGCTCGAAAAATCCGTAGGCATATTTTTCGTCCCGGTCCGTATCCACTTTGCCGGTGGTCAACAGATCCGTGTGCTTCGCGTCCAACAGCTTGTGGTCCTGCAGCGCAGTCGCAAACCGGAAAAGATCCTCAACGGTGGAATAACCGCCGCCCGCGGAAGTGCCACGATAGGGTAGCGTGTCCGTATTCGGCTCCCACTGTCCGGGGCCGCGCCTCATGTAGCCCACAGAACGATCGGGCACAAACTCGTTCTCCGGCAGCGAAGCCGTGGAAGTCATCCCCGCCGGCTTGTACACGTGCTCGCGGACGTAATCGTAGTAGTTTTGTCCGGTGACCTTTTCGATTACGACGCCGAGCAGCAGAAAACCGTAATTGCTGTATTCAAACTTGGAGCCGGGTTCAAATTTCACATTGCGCTTTTCGTAAAGCTTGACGTAGTCCTGCAGCGTTTGCAGCTCAAGGCGATGCGCATCGAACTCTGGGCCAAAGAAATCTCCCGTTCCGCCGGTATGCGTCAGCAAATCGTGAATCGTCACTTTAGAGGCCAGATTCTTATTGGCGTAGTCGGTGAGGTATTTTGCGAGCGGGTCGCTCAGCTGGATCTTCCCCGCTTGCACCAGTTGCAGGATGGAGACCGCCGTGAACATCTTGTTCATCGAACCAATGCGAAACTGCGTATTCAGCTGGTTGGGGACCTTCTTTTCGCGGTCGGCCGTTCCATACGCTTGTTCGAAAATCACTTTTTCGTCTTTGGCCACCAGAATTGCCCCGGAGAATCGGTCCGTGGCCGAATCGTTCTCCAGATTTTTCTTCAGCGCGGCAATTGCGTCCGGCTGGTTCAAGCGCGGTATGGCGAACTCTGCCGGCCTCTCAATCGCCCTCAATTCGAATTTGGAGATGCGATGCGGCGGGTCGGGCTCGACTTCCACCATCATCCGCGCCAGCTGATCGCTGACCTTCTCTTTTACGATGGCGACAAAGCGCGCGGGCGTGCTCTCTTCCGTCTTTTCCAACTCGAAGCCGCCGGTCATCGCGCGAAATCCGAGCAGGCCGTCGATCTGTTCCACGTCCTGCGGCCTGTTTATTTTGAGATATGCCAGGAAGGTGTCGCGGTCACCGGAATTGAATGCGGCGAGCCATGCCCTGCCTTGTTGCTCGGGCGCCGGCACGGGAGGGACAGCTTGCGCCGAAAGCAGCCGCGCCGAAGCCAATAACACCGCGACAAGCCAAAGGGATTTTCCGCGGATTTGCCTGTTCATGGGTCGCCTCTTCCGCACTTAGACGCGCCTTCGCGAGGTTCGTCAGCTACCGAAGATTGCAGTCGAGACGCCCACTGAGTGCTACGGGGTGATCGTCCCTTCCGTCAAAACAAACAGCAAGGGATCGCCGGAATTTGGGATGGCGTAGAGAACCGTCCCATTCGTAACGAGCGGGAAATCCCCCCCGTCCAGGTTGCCCGATCCATCGGAATTCACGACAATCGAACCCAGATTCGGCACATTGGTCACTTTTCCGGTCGTTTGCGGCGTAACGGTGTAGGAACCAGTTCCCGAGAATGAAAATGCTCCGAGAAAAGATCCGTTGAGTCCGTCCACATCTTCCGCGGTGCTCGCCGCGTAGCTCCCGGTAATACTTCCAACGGTGTAGCTCGGCGCGGCGGTGGTTTGTGTCACGATCACGCCCGAACTTGCTTGCGGGTCGGTACCCACCAGGAAGCCGGCGATTCCGTCGTCGGCGCTCAGGTTCGTCAGATAAACCACCGGAGGCAATGTCTCAAGTCCGGTGACGGAAACGCGTCCGGAAGCGGCTTCGACGGAGTAACTGCTGCCCGGATACTGATTGCTGAGATAAGTCCCGGCAAAGTTCGAATAGAGTGTGGCGGTCGGAATGGTGCCCGCGGAAGTGGCGTTCAGCGTACCGATCTGCGCGATGTTGCCGGTGCCGATGCCGATCGTCTGCAGCCCTTCCGACGCCAAGAGGTAGTAACCGTTGAGCGCTGCCGCGTTATAGTTCACGGTTGAAACCAAGGCGCGGCCTGCAAGTAGAGGCGTAGTGCTGTTCGATTGGGCCAGATCGGTCGAGAGCAAAATCAGGTCCGATCCATTCAGAACATAAAACGCGAAGTCGAACGTGAGCCTGCCGGTGGACGTGATCAGGAAATAGCTGCCGGTTCCCCGACCGGTGGTGGTATCGATGGTGCTGCCGAGCGTGCCATAACCGCCGGTAACTTCGCCCGATGCGGCGCCGCCGGCGTTTATGTCCGCAAATCCCGCCGAAATCACGCCAGCTGTATTTGTAAACGAGCCGGCCATGGCCGTCCGCACAGAGCCCGGGGCCGTGGCGGTCCATCCATCCACGCCAAACGCATAATTTGGCTGGAGTGATGCCAGCGTAAATGCGCTGGGAGCCTGCAGATGAATGAACCCAGAGGCGTTCGTTCCGCTGGTGGACGTGTCGGACTCGATGATTCTGCCGGTGTTATAAACCGTTCCATCGTTTCCGCTCAGATAGAAACTGAACTGTACATTCGAAGTCGGCACAGCCACCACTTCCGGCTTGGCCGCTTTTCTGGTGCGCGATGCGTTTGACGGCTCCGGCTTTGCTGCCGTTGTTGCCTCTCGCCGAACACTCGCGTCCGTCGAGGCAAGTCCGGAAAACGCCAAATACAAGCAGCCTTGCGCGGAAGTACTGAACGAATACGAACTTCCCGCCCGGTTCACCTGCAGCGGTTCTGGGCCGTTGGTGAATCCATTGTAGTCCGTGGCAGCGGCGGCGATTCCGCCCTGGCCATCCGGTGTGAAACTGCCTGCGATGTCAATCGGATTGCCGCGGCCGTCGGTTCCTTTCACCAGGAAAGCGTAGGGGTTCCCGGTGAGCGCCGCCTCGTTTCCGGCAGGCGTGCAAACCGCCGAGGCCGTTCCGGTGATCGTGATCATCAAGCTTGGAGAAACAGCGGTTGTGTTCTTTGTATCGACCACGGTGAAAACATAAGGGCCATACATACCCGCTGTCGTCGGCGTTCCGCTGATCGCTCCGGAGCTAGCCAACGACAGTCCCGCCGGCAATGCGCCGCCGGTAGTCTCTGACCAGCTGTAAGGAGAGCTGCCACCGCTGGCCGCGAGCGCACCGGAATAAGCCGTACCAACATTTCCGTTGGGCAAACTCGTCGTCGTTACCGAAAGAGTGCTGGCGGCGATGGTGATGCCGAGGCTGGTGGAAGACGCGGTCGTGCCTGCTGAATCCGCTACCGTGAATACGTACGGGCCAAAAGTGCCCGCCTGGGTCGGCGTGCCGGCAAACGTACCCGAGCTATTCAGTGTCACGCCTGGCGGCATCGGCCCGCCTGAGGTTTGCGCCCAGGTAAACGGCGCCGTTCCGCCAACAGCCTGCAGCGTCGAGTAGTAAGGCGTATTGACGAAGCCTTTCGGGATGGAGGTAGTGTAAACCGCCAGGCGAGCCATTCCACCGCCACTGCAGGCCGCGAATTGCACGACAGCGAACAATACACCCAGAAAAAACGTGCAGGAATGACGACGATCCATTAAGCCTCCTCAGGCTTGGCAACGCAAAATCTCTCATTTGGCCACGGCGGCAGGTTGGTCGACTCTGTCTGGCCATGCTTGGACACAGAAAGAGGACTGGCCGGCAGCCTATTTACAGGACACACGCATTGGAATGGCTTTCCTGCCCTTTGCGTTGTCCGCTGGTATGCAGCGATTTTTCCTACGGTTGGAAGAGTTCCCCGCTCTGTCCCGCTGGCGGATTCCTTCCGTAGATCCCATTTCCCGACCACACACCCATCCGCGCGATCAACTGGTGTGGCGCAACTTTTGCGCGGACCCAAACCTTAAGCGCCGGTTTCGACCGTTTATCTTACCGTTTCCCGGTCTCGTTCGCTGCCACCTGACCCTGAACTTGTTCCGGAGGCTCGAGCGCTGGCAGCCACTGTTCGCGCAAGGAGGTGAACTGCGGCCAATCCTTCCTCGAAACCGGGTCCGACGGCGGCAACCCCAGCTTTTCGAAATTCAAAAATTGACCACGCTGCGAAATCCGGAAATCGAGATGCGGTCCGGTGGCCAAGCCGGTCATGCCCACCAACCCGATGGTTCTGCCGATCTCAATGTGTTCGCCGACGTGCACCAAAATTTTCGACAGATGCATGTACATGGTTTCGTAGCCCTGAGAGTGCGCGATCTTTACCATGTTTCCGTCGCCGCCCTTGCGGCCGGCAAACTCCACGCGCCCGCTGCCTATCGTCTGCACCGGCGTCCCGACGGGCGCGCCATAATCCGTTCCCAAGTGCGGCCGGTATACTTTCAGGATGGGATGAAACCGCGCTTTGCTGAAGTGCGATGTGACCGGCGCGGCAAACTTCAGCGGCGACCGCAGGAACGCTTTTTGCAGCGACTTTCCATCCGCCGTGTAATACGCCGCGTGGCCCTGATCATCGTGAAACAGCAGCGCCTGATACTTCTTCCCGCCATTGTCGTATTCCGCCGCCAGAATTCGTCCATAGCCCGCGGTTTCCCCATTCGTGTATTTTTTCTTTTCGAGCACGATGCGGAAGGTGTCGCCCTTTCGCGGGTCGGTATAAAAGTCTAGGTCGTAACCGAAGATCTGCGCCAGCCGCATGGCCACTTCCGCGGATTCACCCGCTTCTTCGACGGCGTTGAATAGCGAATCATCCAGCTGTCCGCTGACGACGCTCACTTCCAGATGCGAAGGAATTTCCTTTACTTCGGCCGAAAAGCCATCCGTTGCCGGGACAATATGGAGCATGCGGTCGGGATCAATCTTGTAGTTGATCTCACGCAGCTCGCCTTCGACCGAGCGGCCCACGATCACAGGATTGCCCGCGCGCAACAGCCGCAGATTAAAGGCGCGTTCGGCTGCGACCGTGGCTTCGCCCGCTTCTTGCGAACTTAGCCCGAAACGCTCGAGAGCCATCGCGAAATTCTGGCCCGACGGCAATTTGTTCGCGGTTGGAAGCACGATCAGCGCGCGAATGCGTTCCGCTTCCACGCGTGCCTGGGTTACCTGATTTCGGAATTCTTTCTCGACTTCACCGCGCTGACGCAGGACGTGGCCATCAACCGCGACTCCGATCAAAACCACAGCAACTAATGCACACAGAAATCCACGCCTCACTCTTTCCCCCAGACGATTTGTCTATACGATGCTCTCGGTTCCCGGCCGAGGCACTCCCCCATTACGTATTCAGGATACCGCACGCATCTCTTTTGTCCCAAACCGTCGCTGCCGTCAATGCTTGTGCCGCGGGCTGCGCTCAATGCAATACGGTGCCGGCTTGCGAGTTTCCGCAAAGATTTGCGTCAATTCACTCACTAAAGAAAAGGTGTCAGCCTATAAGTCCCCTGTCTTCCGTGTTGCCCACGCATAACTTTCTGGCATGCCACTTGCCCATTCCTTGCCTAGGGGAGCTGCCATGATTACCTCCGAGGTTCATACCGAAGTTCACGTACGCAAGCAATTCCAGGGGCCGGCGTACTCCACCTGTTTTGAATGCCATCGCAGCTTCCACGCAAAAAGCGAAGACCAACTTAGCCTGCAGTTGTGCGATTCCTGCTTCGACGTCGCCCGGCATGTCGACGAGCCGGTGGTGAACATTCACGTGAAAGTTCGCCCACACCGGGCGCATACGCCGTAAGTTCCTCTTTTCCGTCATTGAAGGGTGATCCCGTCTGCGCGGACGAGTATCTGCTGCCAAAACAGGGAAAAGCGATCGCCTGGCGTGCATTGTCTTGTTTTACTTGCTGAGGATGGCTTATTCGCCGGAAGTGACGTTCGTTGTCACCGCCGTCGCCTTCACGGGCTCGGCAAAATAATTCTGTTCGCGCAGACGACGGTAAATCCCGCCCGCCACTTGTGCCGCCGTGGGGCCCTTCACGCGCCGGGTATTCCCGCGCAGGAGCACGGCCAAAGCGATTTTCGGGTGCGCTTCATCGGCGTAGGTGACGAACCAACCGATGCGAGACGGATTCGTGTGATCATCGCAAGTGCCGGTCTTGCCGAGCGGTGTCTCGTCGCCGCCCGCGTCGTAGCTCAGCCGCCCAGTGCCATACAACACAGCCGCGAGCATTCCTTCGCGAACTTCCGGCAACACGCTGGCGATATTCAAATCGCGTTTCACCTTCGGTTCAAAGTTCTGCACTTCTTCCTGGGTGTGCGGGTACTGCAAATAATAAAGTGTGCCGCCGTTCGCGAACGCAGCCGCGATGGCCGCAAGCTGCAACGGCGTAATCTGAATTCCTTCGCCGAAGCTGGACATTCTGGCCACGCCGCCGAGCGCGGGGGGCGCCGTTGGGAACGACCCCGGGTGTTCGTCGGGCAAATTGTATCCGGACAGTTCGCCCAAGCCGAGCAGCCGGCCATAGCGGGAAACCGTGTCAAAGCCCATGCGCCGGCCGAGTTCCTCGAAGAACGCGTTGTTGGAGTGTGCCAACGCTTCCGTCAAATTCATGTATTTGCGCCGGCCCACTTTCAGCATGGTGTCATTGGTGATGACGTTTTCTTCCAGCGCGGCAATGGCAATCGTGGGCTTGATGGTGGAGCAGGGAATGTATCCGTCACTGAAGGCGATTTTCTGATTCACGACTGTCAAAATTCGCCCGGTATTGGGATCCACGGCGACTACGGAGCCGTTGTAGCGTCCCAGCGCTTCGACGGCGGCTTGCCGGACGAGGGGGTCATCGAATGTGGGGTCATCCGCGCTTACGGAATCCGCGTAGGTGGGCGCGTAACCGCGATAGCTCGAGGGGGCCAGACGCTTCTTCGATTTTGCTTTTTTCTTTGAGGTCGCGCTGACAATGGGTTTGCCGGCAGGCTCCGCAGCCGTGACAGGCATTGCAATCGATGCGATGAGCAACGCCGCGGCAACAGTTTTTCCCAGGTCCTTAATAATCATTGAGCCCCTGACCCGAAACAACCCTTGAATTCCTACACGATTCGAATTTCACAGACTCGATCGCCAGGTGTTCGAGGACTGCATTCCGTGTTCCACACTTTTTACTGCTTCATTCCACGATACTTACAACTGTCTCAAAATGCCCGTCTCAACGTCACACCGAATGGACATTTTCAAACTGAGACGTAGTCTAACGATTTTGGTCCTATGCTGACAATAGCTAAGTAGGGCCAGTACGCTTTATGTGCTTTCTTTTAAACGATTGGACGACCGTACAGCTTACCTCGCAAGCCTGTCCGCAGGTTCTAATGGGCTTGCGCGGCTGCTCGCGCCCTGGCCGGTGAGCCGGGGCAAAACACGTCTCAAAAAAAGAAACGAGCGGGGTCACCCTTACGCGCCCCGCCCGCTCCCTTCCTGCGAAGAAATCCGAAATCTTAGCGCGCCGGCCGCGCCTTGTTCTCCGTAGCTCCGGCAGCAGCCGCTGCCTTCAGTGGAGGCTTTTCTGCCGCCACATTTGTATTGGCTGCGTTTGCGTGTCCATTCGTTCCCGCCGCCGGGTTCTGGCCGCTCGAACCGGGAACTTCCATCTTCTTCCGCAACGCGAACTCAATTTTTTCGCGAATGTCCGTGTTCTCTTTCAGGAAGACGCGCGCGTTCTCACGGCCCTGGCCCATTCGCTCCCCGCCGAAGCTGAGCCATGTGCCGTTCTTCTCGACTACGCCCTTGTCCACACCCAGGTCGATCAAATCACCTTCGCGGGAAATGCCTTCGCCATACAGAATGTCAAACTCCGCCTCGCGGAACGGGGCCGCCACTTTGTTCTTCACCACTTTCGCGCGTGTCCGCGATCCCACCACACGATCGCCCTCCTTGATCGACTGGATGCGGCGAATATCCACGCGCATCGACGCATAAAACTTCAGCGCGCGCCCGCCGGTGGTCGTTTCCGGGTTACCGAACATCACACCAATCTTTTCGCGGATCTGGTTGATGAAAATCAGGCAGGTTTTGGACTTCGAGACAATCGCGGTCAGCTTCCGCAGCGCTTGCGACATCAGCCGCGCTTGCAAGCCCATCTGCGGATCGCCCATTTCGCCTTCGAGTTCCGCCTTCGGCACCAACGCCGCCACGGAGTCCACCACTACCACGTCTACGCCGCCCGACCGGATCAGCGTTTCCGCGATTTCCAGCGCCTGTTCGCCGTGGTCTGGCTGCGACACCAACAAGTTGTCTACATCCACTCCCAGCTTCCGCGCGTAGGAAGGATCGAGCGCATGTTCCGCGTCGATGAACGCCGCTTGCCCGCCCAGCTTTTGCGCTTCGGCGATGATGTGCAGCGTCATGGTTGTCTTACCGCCCGATTCCGGGCCATAAATCTCAATCACGCGCCCGCGCGGGAATCCGCCCACGCCCAGCGCCGAATCCAAAGACAAGCAACCCGATGGGATCACGTTCACCGGTACCAGCACATCTTTGCTGCCCAGCCGCATGATCGAGCCCTTGCCATAGGACTTCTCGATCTGCGAGATCGCCGCTTCCAACAACTTTGCCCGTTCATCTGTCATTTCTCACCTCGGTGGAGGAAATTAGGAATTTTGCAATCGGGCTTCGGGCTCGCTCTCGAAGCAGCGCCGGGACTGCGCCGCGTCTCCCTAACATTACGATGTGATCACGATTGCCACGTCGTACTTGAGAAAGCCAGCCTTCTTTCCCTCTCGCTTCAAACTAAATTTTCAACGCCCGCACCCATGTTCGCGCTCATGATCGACCAGCCGCGATAGCGCCGCCTGCTCCCGCCGGTCCCACTCTGCCTGGTCTTGCCGGGTCAGCCCGCGCAAACGGAGCAAGTACTGGCCGCGGGTATGCAGCTCTCGCACTTCAAGTGCGAGTCTCTCATGTTCGACGCAGCTTAGAACACTGCTCCGCAAATCGCTCACAGGGCACCTGTTGAAAACTTACGGGCCCACAATACCCAAAAGGCGAACAAAAAGCAAACATTATTTTCGCCATATGTTCGCCCATGCCTCCACTTCTCCATTGTCAGGCTTCTCGTCCTATACTACTCGCCCGAATGTGGACCAACTTTTTTATCGCTGCGGCAGGGGCATCTGCCGCACTCGCCGGCTTGGCCATTGTGGCCATTTCCGTGAATATCGGCCGCATCCTGGAATTTCCGCATCTGCCGGCGCGTTCCGCAGCCACCGTTGCGCGACTGATCCTTATTCTAGTATGCAGCATGGCGGCGCTAATCCCGCAGCCGCCTCTGGCACTCGGCATGGAAATCATCGCCTTTGCCGTTGCGGGTTGGTTCCTGGAAGTTCGCTCCAACCGTCGCGCGCTTCGCGCTCATGCGGACCTTGGCCGCCCGCGTTTCGAATCCCTGCTCGAATCAGTGGTCGGCGAGGTTCAGGTGCTTCCTTTTCTCGTAGGAGCGATTCTGCTCGTCGCCGGCCGAGCTTCCGGCTATTACTGCGTTGCAGCCGGCGTCATCGCCATCTTCATCTTCTCGACGCTCAACGTGTGGGTCCTGCTGGTCGAAATCTTGCGCTAGCCATTCCCATTCATTGCGTCCGTGGAGAATTTTGTCTCCCACCGAATCATGCCGAAGACTAACAAACTGACTTCGCAACACCGATCCGCGCTCAAGATGACGAGGATGAACTAACATTAGCCAGCCGCCATCGACGAGGTTTAGCTGACGCCAGGGAAGGCCGAGTCTCACCCTGGCAGAGGCCCGAAGAATCGTCCAAAGACTGAGCGAATCAAGACACCGGAAACTCTGACGCGTCTATTTTTCGTAATTGTAGAATCCTCTCCCAGTCTTTCGCCCCAACCAGCCTGCTGCAACATATTTCTTCAACAGCGGGCACGCGCGATATTTTTGATCGCCGAGGCCTTCGACAAGCACGTGCATGATATCCACGCACACATCCAGGCCGATAAAATCGGCCAGTTCGAGCGGCCCCATCGGGTGATTCATCCCCAGTTTCATCACCGCGTCGACAGCTTCCGGAGTCGCCACGCCTTCCATAACCGCATACGACGCCTCATTGATCAGCGGCATCAGCACGCGATTGGACACAAAGCCGGGCGCATCGTTCACCGCGACCGGCGTCTTCCCTAACTTTTTCGCCAGTTCCATTGTCGCCGCAAACGCTTCATCGCCGGTCTGCAGTGCGCGAATCACTTCCACCAGCACCATCATCGGAACCGGATTCATGAAGTGCATGCCCACAAAGTGCTCGGGCCGCTTGGTCATGGCGGCCAGCGTGGTCACGGAAATCGAAGACGTGTTGCTCGCCAGGATCACTTCGGGGCGCAGCAAACGGTCTGCCTCGGTTAAAACCGCCCGCTTGATCTCCAGCTTTTCCGGTACCGCCTCCACCATGAAATCCGCCGCCGCAATGGCGCTCATGTCGGTCACTGGCTTCAGTCGCGCTAGCACCGCAGGCTTCTCCGCTTCCGTCAACTTCCCTTTCTTCACCTCGCGATCGAGATTTTTGCCGATCGTCTCCATCCCGCGTTGGAGAAATCGCTCCTCCACATCGCGCAGAATCACGTTATAACCGGCGCGCGCAAACACATGCGCGATGCCATTCCCCATCGTCCCCGAACCCAGCACCGCTACTGTCTTGATGGAATCCATCGTCACGCTTCATCCCCTCGGCCTGCTATAACCTGGCCCGCGCATCTTCCTTGTTTTTGGCCAACTGGATTATATAGCGTGGGCCACGCTTTTCGCATCGCGCGACACTCGCGTGTCTACTGACTCTGGTCCATTTAATAGCGCCACCCACGCCACGAGCGCCGCATACTTTTCATCTTGAGACCACGGCGAGCCGAGCGGCTTTCCGAGCTGTGTGACTTGTTTCAGCAGCACCGCGTCTTCCATTCCGAGCGCTTGCGCCGCTTCACGAAGCAGTTCCCGTTCGCGTACGCGCAACACGGCAAGTCCACAGCGCGCGCTCGCATGGGCCAATGCGCCCCGGAACAGCTCGCCATCCGCGGTGTGAATCAGTGCGTGGGACGCAAGAATGCTCTGCAACTCAGGTAGTGGCCTGCCCGACGCGAGCAGCAGTCCACACGCCGTCAAACGGTACTCGCGTTTTGTTAACTCCGCCTGCGCGGCGCGCATCGCCCGATATGCCAATTGGCGAGCCTCCGCATTTGCTTTGGAAATGAACTCGCGCCCCCGCGCAAAAGGTAACTTCTCCGCCGTGTGATACGGCTGTCTGAATTTGTAGCTGAAAGTTTTCACGAGCTCCACGTGCTCCCGCAGAAGCACCACAGGTTCGCCGGTCTCCACGCACATGGCTACCAGGGCAGTCCAACCGGAATGGACACGCAGTCCCACCGCCGCATTTTTCATGGGAACCTCCTGGTAGGGGAACGAGGGAGCCTCAACTCTCCAAGCCGGCGACAGGATTGTCAAGCGTAGAAAACGCAGGCCACAACGGCGCGCTTATTCCGGTGGCTGGCCTTCCACGATCTCGCGCACAATTTCCCGCGCGCGCGTCTCGTCCTCCGGCAGTACATACAGTTCTACGTGCTGCCCACGCCTATCCACGCGGCAGCGAATTTCATTTTCATGGAGCGCGGCCACCAGGAAATCGCTGGGCTCGGCGGATTCCGTCGACCACACTTTCACGGTGGCGTCTTCCGGAAACCAATCTGTTCCTTCCGCCGTACTCGGCGGTCCCGGAATATTATCTTCATCGGGCGGTGTCAGGCTTTCCGGCAATTTACGAATCGAGTGTATCGGCCGATCCGGCAGCAGTTGCACTTCCTGCGCACCCACATCCATAACATCCTCTGTGCCGTAAGCTTCCTTCACCACGTTTTCCGCACGTTCGTACATCGAAAAAGGCACGCCCACCTCAAACGCCGAATAATTGCGCAGGTTAAACAAATGGTCGCGCCGGTACACCGTGTTGTGCGGAATCCCCGCCTCTTCGAGCACGCCGCACAATTCCGCGTGCACCCTTGGGTCATCGCCCTTCCAGAACGAACAGAAGGGATCTTCGTTCGGATCGCCCGGCCCGCCGGCCACGCGATATTCACCGTCGTCGCCCGTTTGCCGCATCTCAATCGCGTGCTTCGGCAACTCCCACACCAAATTCACATCGCAATCGGCGCAATGCGTGAATCCCGGCCGATACTCCGCCCCGCATCGTGGACAAAACATTGAACCCTTCCGCAGATTGATGAACCCGCAACGAGAATGTAACCCATAAATCGTCTCTCGCTTCGACAAAAGCCAAAGACAGGGTCAAAACTGTCGAGGGCCGATGTCCGGAGATTGCTCGCGAACTCATCGAGAAACCCGCGGCCACTTACCTCTAAGCTACAGCATATAAATGGTGTTACTGGTCATGCTGACCAAATATACCTGCCCTTTGCTCCCCCCCATTGCGTCTTTTTCCCCACCTTGTCCGTATCCAAGATAGTATGAGCGCACAAGCATTCAGCCTAACGATTGCAAGGTCCCCGGTACTCTTCACCGGGCTCATGACTGACGAACGCCAAATCCTGGCCGAGGGCCTACGCCAGCGCGATCCGGATGTTCTCGATCGCCTGATCGAGCAGCACCAGCAGCGCCTATATCGATATCTTCTCTTTCTCACCGCCGACTCTGCGTTGTCCGAAGACCTGTTCCAGGAAACGTGGATTCGCGTGCTCGAGCGCGGCCATCAGTACAACGCGAAATCCAAATTCGAGTCCTGGCTGTTTGCCATCGCGCGCCACCTGGTCATCGATGTTTCGCGCCGTAAGAAATTCAGCAGCCTCGAGGAATTGGCCGATCCGGAATCTCATCAGCCCTTCGAGCCGCCCGACGATCACGCCACTTCCGCACTGCAGCTTCTGGTGGCACGCGAAGACGAGCAGGCCGTGCAGCTCTCGCTGCTGAAAATTCCCGCGTACTATCGCGAAGTGCTTCTGCTCCGCTTCCACGAAGAACTCGGCCTTGAAGAGATCGCGACGGTTCTTGCCACACCGATATCGACGGTCAAGTCGCGCCTCTATCGCGGTCTTGAGGCGCTGAAATCTGCTTTGCCGGAAGGTGCCGCATGAGTGAAAACCTCCACCAGCGGGCGAAACAGCTCTTTGATGAATCGCTCGTCGAGGGACTCTCGTCGGGTGATCAATCCTGGCTCGATGGGCATCTTCGCGATTGCGCCGAGTGCTCCCACGAAATCGCGCGCACGCGGCAATTGCTGCGTGCGTTCGGCAGCGTCCCCGTGGCCATTCCCCGGGACCTGGCCGCGCGCGCACAGCTTCGCGTTCGCTTGCGTGCGCAGGAATCGGCGCAAGCTGCGCCCACCAGCGCGCTGCTGTGGGTTATGACCGCCGCCAGTTGGGTGCTCGGCATTCTGAGCGCGCCGCTGGTCTGGCGTGTCTTCGCGTGGGTTGGCTCGCAACTCAACCTGCCGAAACCGGTTCTCGAATTTGGGTTTGTGCTCTGGTGGACCGTGCCGGCGCTGATCGCCGTCGCCGTCATTCTCCACCAGCGCTCTTCAAGCCACGGCTTGGCAAAGCGCACCGACGCGTAGTCCACATAACCGATGTGCGCTTTGGGCTTTAGCCACTGAGGAATTGCTTTCTGAGTACGAAAGGGAAATATGACTGACACATTTAACGAACGCCTTCGCCTGATCCGCATTCGCCGCAAGCGTGAGAGCACGCGGTTCCGCGACGAGCTCCGCATTATCCCGCGTTGGCTCGTGTGGACCTGCCTTGCGCTCTATATCATCGCCCTCATCATCGGCATGCTGGTGAACCTTCATGGCTTTCAAAACAACGGACAGGTTTTCCCGGGCGACGAAAGCATGCGCAACGAGGCGGCGTTATCTTACCTAGCCCTTGCCGGCGTCATCACCTTTGGTGCGGCGGCTTTTTCCGCAATGCTGTTTATGCTCGGGTATGTCTATCGCGATGCCAAACGCCGCGGCATGCACGCCGGCCTGTGGACAATTCTCGTCCTCATTCTTTCTTCAAGCACCTTTTTCATCGGCCTGATCATTTATCTCCTGGTTCGCGAGCCACTGCCCTTCAACTGCCCCAAGTGTTCCGCAACCGTGAACGCGCGCTTTAACTTCTGCCCCAACTGCAAATACAACCTGCACCCGGTCTGCCCGGCCTGCCAGCGCGAAGTCGCCGACGACGACAAATTCTGTCCCTATTGCGCCGCGGAACTTTCTCATACACCCACACCGCCCATGGACGTTGTCCCCGACAGCAATCCGCTTCCTTAATTTCGTAGCCGCAGAACTCGGGTTCCGTCCTATAAGCGGGACCCGCGAGACACCTGGAGTTATAACCCGCGTCCGCATTGAAACGCCGCTTCCGCAAGTTGCCACGCATGCCGCCAAGACTCTGAATTACAGCGCCCAGGACGCCGTCAAAGACTTTTACGATAACCCGCCGTCTTTCGCTTGTCTCTTAAGATTTGCGATATGGTTGACGCGCCCGCGTCCAATTCCGTCAAGATCACCGTGTCACAGAACGGCAAACAAATCCTGCCGCAGTCTTCGCCAATTCCTCGTTGCTAATTATGGCCGCGCGATTCCGTGGACCCAGCCCTCAGACGCGCTCGACGGCCAGCGCTACGGCGTTTCCTCCGCCGAGGCACAGCGCCGCGATGCCGCGTTTCAGGTTGCGCCGCTCCAATTCGTAGAGCAGGGTGACTAGGATGCGCGCGCCAGATGCTCCGATGGGATGCCCAAGAGCCACAGCGCCGCCGTTGACGTTCACTTTTTCCGGATTCAGCTTGAGCTGCCGGGTCACCGCGATGGCCGCCACGGAAAACGCTTCATTCAATTCCACCAGATCTACATCCTTGTCGCGATCCCATCCCGCCTTCGCCAGTAATTTTTCCACGGCATCGACCGGCGCCATCATCACCCATTTCGGTTCCACACCGCTCACGGCCTGCGCCACAATCCGCGCCATCAGCGGCTTCCCCAGGTTCGCCGCGACGCGTTCGCTGGTCACCACCAGAGCCGCAGCACCATCATTGGTACCCGGCGCGTTGCCGGCGGTCACCGAGCCATCTTTCTTGAATGCCGGTTTCAGTTTCGCCAGCGCTTGGAGCGTGGTGTCCTCGCGCGGCGATTCGTCGTACCTGATCACCAGCGGCTCGCCTTTTTTCTGCGGCACTTCGATTGGCAGAATCTGGGCCTCCAGAAAGCAGGATTTGCGCGCGCGGATGGCCTTCTGGTGACTCTCGAGCGCGAACTTGTCCTGCTCTTGGCGGGTGATTCCGTATTTTTCCGCCACCAGTTCTCCGGTCATACCCATGTGAAAATTTTCGTAGGCGTCCCACAGGCCGTCGGAAATCATCGAATCGACAACTTTCTGGTCGCCGATGCGGTAGCCGGTGCGCGCGTTGGGCAGAAGGTAAGGGCAGTTGGACATAGACTCCATTCCGCCTGCCACCACAATTTCGCTTTCGCCGAGCTTTACCGCCTGGGCTGCCAACGCCACCGCTTTCAGCCCGGAGCCGCACACCTTATTGATGGTCATTGCGGCCACGCGCGGATCGCAGCCGCCCTTCAACGCCGCCTGCCGCGCTGGATTCTGCCCAAGCCCCGCCTGCACCACGTTTCCCATGATGGCTTCATCGATTTGTTTGCCCTGAAGCCCGGAGCGCCGTAGGGCCTCGGCAATCACTTTGCCGCCAAGCTCAGGTGCGCTGAACTGCGCCAGGCCACCCTGAAATTTGCCGATGGGCGTGCGCACAGCAGACAGAATGACGGGGGAATCCATAAAACGCACCTCCGGTGGGTTCAACACTTGATTATACAACTGCCCAGCGTTGCGTTCCTGCAGGACGCATTTCTAGAGCCCCCCTTCCGAGAGTCTGTGTGAGAACTGAAAAAGGACTGCCCTCAGCGGCTAAGGGGGCATTGATTTTGCGGCGGTGACGGCATGGCTGAAGCCATGCGCCGACGAAAAACACGCGCTCTCACACAGATCTTCCGAGGCGGGCCGTTCGCCTAGAAAATGTGCGAGCCCAACACAACACAACCAGGAGGTTAGTTCGACGTACTAACTGAAGGTCGGCTCGTCTTTACTCGGCCCGTACAACGACGGCACCGGCACGCCCGCGATGCGATAAAACGCCGCAAGCTGCCCGCGATGATGAATCATGTGGTTCATCACAAACGTCCGCAGCACGACCGCCTTGGGCATCGTAAATGCCGTGTGCCCGCTGACGACCAGGCTCCATGGCTTCATCAGCGCTTCATCGCTGGCGCCCGCAATCACCGCGCGCGAGGATTTCACGGTTTCGTCAAATTTCTTCAAAGCTTCCTCGCGGGATTTCATCTCCACGGGAACGAACGTACTCGGATCCAACTCCAGTTTTTCCTGCGTAATCGTCGGAACGACCCAACCCGCCAATTCCGAAACGTGTCCGGCCAGCCTTCCAAGTGTCATGCACGTATCGTGCGGCCGCCATTGCGCCTTATCCTCTGGAAAACGTTCCAGCATTTTGCGCGTGGTGGCCATCTCGTGATCGAACTCGGGAAGTAATGCTTGTGCGATTGCCATATTGATCTCCTGGGAGAAATTCGTAGAGGTAAATCAGACGGGCCGTAAGTGTACTACGGTTCTCCGCCCGTTGTGTTACTGCCCAAAGACGAAGAAACTGTCGGTTTCGATTCACCGCCAAACGGTTTTTTTGGACCTTGCTCCCGAAAAAACCCCGGTTCACAATCCTCCCATGGCACTCGAATCGACCACTTCCCACCTTAAAGATTCCATCGACTTGTTCCGCTATTACAAGCGCCTCACCGAGCGCGCCATGGAACAATGCCCCGACGCAGGCCTGTTCACGGCGCTCGATGGTGAATCCAATTCCATCGCGATCGTCGTCAAGCACGTTGCCGGGAACATGCGTTCGCGGTGGACCGACTTCCTGACCACCGACGGCGAAAAGCCCGACCGCCACCGCGACACCGAATTCGAAGAGCCCCCGAAAACCCGCGCCGAACTGCTTTCGATGTGGGAACAGGGCTGGACGTGCCTGTTCGACGCGTTGACGCCCTTAACCGACGCGGACCAGTCTCGCACCGTAGTTATTCGCACCGAGCCGCATTCGGTGACGCAAGCCATCAATCGTCAGATCGCACATTATTCCTATCACCTCGGCCAAATCACGTTCCTCGCCAAACACTTTGCGGTCGAATCCGGCAAATGGACTGCCATCACTGTACCGCGCAAGAAATCCGCGGAGTTCAACTCCAGAGTAGCCTCCGGCCAAGCCTCTCAGCGCTAGTCAGGTGGATCGCGAGCAACGGATACCAGAATGCGCGAAGCAGTGTTACCCTGACGTGGGAAGGTCATGACAAACGCCTCGTTCCGGCGAACTCGTTTTGAGGTCATTGAGGAAGAGGATGGCGGCTATGTGGCCGCGTGCTTGAGCGAAAACATTGTGACGCACGGCGACACCTGGAATGAGCTCCATGGCAATGTCAAAGATGCTGTGGAAGCGTTCTTCTTTGACGAACTGAAACCTCAGTCAATCCGTCTTCACCTGGTGCGGAATGAAGTCTTTCAGTTGCAATGAGAATTCCGCGGGACCCGAGCGGCCGTGAATTGGCAAACGCACCGAGAGCTTCGGCTAGGAACCCTCAAAACACTCCTCAGAATGCTGGCAACGCATAAGGGTGTTTCGAAGGAAGACATTCTCAAGACAATGGAATAATAAGTTTTTTCTGGATTGCTTTTTCTACGATGCAAAAAACGCTATTCGAAATGGGTAAGCCGGAAACGGGCGGCCCGCAACTGAACGAAGCGCAACAGCGTGCCATAACCCACGGCGATGGGCCACTCCTCGTCATCGCGGGCGCGGGCACCGGCAAGACCCGCGTGATCACTGAGCGCATTCGCCACTTGCTGGAAACCGATTCTTCGCTCCTCGGTGAAAACATCCTCGGCCTCACCTTCACCAACAAAGCCGCCGGCGAAATGAAGACGCGGCTAGTCAAGGCTGTCGGCGAACGCGGCAAAGACGTCGCGCTAGCCACCTTCCATTCCTTTTGCGAAACGATCCTCAAAGAGGTCGATCCGAACCGCCTTGCGCTCGAATCCGTGGACCACTGGATTCTTCTCCGCCGCAATCTCGCGCGCCTGAAACTCGAAAAATATCGCCGCCTCGCCGAGCCCGGCCAGTTCCTGAACGATTTCATCCAGTTTTTCTCGCGCTGCCAGGACGAGCTGGTTTCCAGTCGAGACTACCAGGCTTTCGCTGACCAGCTCGCCGCCGAGTTGCAAGCCGAAAAGCATCTTCTCGATGACGACACGGCCAAAGAGCGCGCCGAACACGTCGCGCTGCAGCAGGAAATTTCCCGAGCCTATCGCGCCAGCGAAGAAATCCTGCTAGACAAACGCGCCATCGCTATCAACGGTTCTATCGCCGAAGCCGTGGCCTTGCTTAAGAGCGATCCCAAGCGTCTGCGCCAACTGCGCGAGCGCTACAAACACATCCTCGTTGACGAATTTCAAGATACCAATATCGCGCAGCTCGAACTGCTGCACCTCCTCAGCGACGGCTCTCGCAATATCGTGGTTGTCGGCGACAACGATCAAGCCATCTATCGCTTCCGTGGCGCGTCTTTCGGCAGTTTCAAACTTTTCCTCCAACGCTTTACCGGTTGGCGCGAGGGCGAGGACTCGACGCCGTACCGCGTATCGCTCACGCACAATTACCGCTCCACCCCAAACATTCTGCGCGTGGCGACTCAAGCGATTGGCATGAATGAGGTCAGCCCAGAATTTCCGAAAAAGATTCTGCATCCCAATCGCGCCGAAGGCGAAAAAATCCGCATTGTGGAACTCGACTCCGCGGAATCGGAAGCCACCTGGGTTGCCGACGAGCTTGAGCGCCTGCACAAAGCGGGGCACCGCTGGCGGGAATTTGCCATTCTCTACCGCCAGCATGCTCACCGCGATCTGCTGGTTGAACAACTTTCGCGGCGAAAAGTTCCTTTTGTGATCAGCAGGCTGTCCATCCTGGAGCATCCGCTCGTCCGTGACGTGCTCGCCTATCTGCGCCTGATCGCGTTTCCCTATGACGACATCGCTTGCGCCCGCGTGCTGTCCGCACCGGCATGGCATCTTGCGGCCCAAGATCTGGTGCGTTTGACGGAACGCGCCGCGAAAAAGCGAGGTACGGCCCTTTACGATGTGCTGCAAGCTCCCCAGGGAGAACTGCCGTTTGATCCTTCGCCCGCTGCCTGCAAAGAGCTTCTGGAATTTCTCGCTGGTCAGCGCAAAACCATGCGCCGGCGCGCCGCGCGCGAAATTCTCGGCGATCTGATCGACTGGCTGGAAGTTCCGCAGCGCGCCGGAATCCAGGACCGCAAGTACGTGAATCAGCTTAGCCAGTTCGTCAAAGACTGGGAGCCGAAGAGCGACACGCGCAGCCTTCAAGAATTCCTGGAATATCTCGAATTCTTCCAGCAGGCCAATGGCACCGTCAGCCTGGAAGATGAAGCTCCCGGCGACGCCGTGCAGTTGATGACTGTTCATGGCGCGAAAGGTCTGGAATTTCCTCACGTTTTTCTTCTGCGCGTTAATTCCCATGCGTTTCCTGCGAGGGATCGCGCGCCGCTGTTCGAATTTCCCGTGCGCCTGATGAAGGAAGAATTGCCGCAGGGCGATTTTCACATCCAGGAAGAGCGCCGGCTGTTTTACGTTGCGCTGACGCGGGCCGAACAGCGCCTCACCCTCACCACCATCACGGAGAAAAAGAACCGCGTGCCCGTGTTCATCGAAGATATCGTGATGGATCCCACCGTGAAGCGCCGTGACGTTTCCGTCTCCGCGCCTAAGGTCAAAGCAGCGGAACCGCCCACGACCCCAACACTACAAACGGAAACGGAGTTGTTCCCGGCCGGCGAAGCTCCGCCAAAGATTTTTGCGCGCATCGCGCAATGGGCGGAGATTTACCACCCATCCGTGCCCGAACCGCTGAAGCTAAGCAGCTCCGCCGTCGAAAATTACCGCAAATGCCCCCAGCAATACGCCTTCAGCTACCTGTGGTCTCTTAAGGAAGGCCCGCGAGCCACGCTCAGTTTCGGGAGCGTGATGCACACCACCCTCAAGCGCTTCCTGGAGCAACTGAAAAAAGGCTCGCTGCTGCCATTCGAAGAAGTCCAGCGCATCTACGAAACCGAATGGAGCAGCGCCGGTTACGAAGACGCCTACCAGGAAGCCGAATACAAAAAGGACGGCCTGGAACAGCTGAAAGTTTTTTATGCCTCGATTGTCGCCGAAGCACCGAAGATCCTGGAGCAGGAAAAAGCCTTCGAACTGCCCCTGGAAAACGATGTGATCCTGGTCGGCCGCATGGATCAGGTGAATTCGCTCGGCCGCAGCGACGTGGAAATCGTGGACTATAAAACCGGCAAGCCCAAAAAAGAAGCCGACGTCCGCAAGGGCCTGCAGCTAAGCATCTACGCACTTGCCGCCAGGGAAATCTTCGAATGGAATCCGGTTCGCCTGGTGTTCCACTACCTTCAGGATAATTCCACCCTGGTGACCACGCGTGACGCCAAACAGATCGCCGATGCCGAAAAGATCATTCAGGAAACTGCCGCTGACATTCGCGCCAAAAATTTCCCCGCCAAGCCTGGTTTCGCATGCCGCAGTTGCGCCTACGCGCTGATCTGCCCGGCCCACGAAGAATCCCTGACCAGCGCTTCGAGCTAAGGACCTCCACCCACGGCCAGTAAAAAAGGCGCCTCGACAGGATCGAAGCGCCTCGTCTTCCAAAATTCGCTCGGGCCGGGACTACTTCATCATCATTTTCTTCGGGGCTTTCTTCGCCGGTTTCTTCGCTTTCTTTGCCATGGATGGTTGCCTCCTCAAGTTTGTCGCTCGAGCGCGGAGTGCTTTACGGCGTGCAATCCCGCACTGGTAACACCCGTATACGAGCGCGCACGCCCAGTGTCAAGAAGATTTCACGATTTTCGAGTACTTTTCGGGTTTATTTCTGCGGACCGCTGGCGAACGTTCCGCCGTAGTAGCCGTCGCGCGCCAGAACCGTCAGTCCTTCGCGCCGCACGCGCACTTCGATGGTGTGGTAATCGACCTTTTTGTCACCCCGCGGATAGTAAATCAGAGTGTACTGATTGCGCGCTTCTTCCGTGATGCGCGAGTAGAACTCCGAAAACGAGTCGGCCTTCGCTCCGTAGAAGATGTCTCCCCCGGTATCGTGAGCGTAGCTGACCAGGCGGTTGAACCTGCGGTCAAAATAGGCACTGCCCGTGGCCACGCAGTACACCGTGATGTCCTGCTTTAGCAATTCCTCGCGCACTTCGTCGTACTTGTGGGTGTTGAACTTCGCGCCATTCTGGCCGTCGGAGATCAGGAGGATGATCTTGCGGCGCTTGCGGCTGTCGCGATCCTTGAGCAGCAACGCGGCATCGTAGACCGCGTCGTCCAGCGCCTTGGTGGGCTGGCCTTTGATCGCCACGAGCGACCCGTTGGCTGCTGTGTCAGGAGCTCCGGGCGCGGGGGCGTTGTTAATCGTTGGACCGTTAAAAGGATCGCCGGAAGGCGGAGCGGAGGTTTTCGAGGCGAGCACGGTGCGGCGCAGTTGGGTAATCAATGCGTCCTGGTCCGCCGTGAAACCCTTGCCCTCGTGAAAGTACTGATCGAAGCGGCAGATGAAGGCTTCGTCGTCCGGGCTCAAGCCTCCAACGATGGAAACCAGGCTGGGTTCCACCTGCTGCTCGTCTTTTTGCTTCAGATCGTTGTCGATCAGCACCACCATGGAAAGCGGCGTGGAATCCGTGTTCAGGCGTTGGATTTGCTGTTCAATTCCGTCTTCGAACACGCGAAACTCATCTCGTTTCAGGTCCGCCACCAGGTTGCCATTTCGATCTTTCACGGTCACAGGCACCACGACGATCGAGGTGGTGGTGGAAATCGTTCCCTGGTGTGCCAGCTGCGGAGCCTGTGTCCCCGGTGCGGGAATCGTTGGCGTAGGACTCGCGGGAGGGGGAGGAGTGGGATTTTGACCGTGTGCGCGGCTGGCGCTGAAAAGAACGGCCGCAGCTGCACCCACGAGAGCGATTTTTCGTAGACTTTTCATAGTGATCAGGCCAAACTTTCCATGGCCAGAATGTTCGATACCACTCCGGCTGCATTAGTAAGACGCATCCCCGCGGGCTGGTCGTTGCATCGAACAACTGCACAGCCACCGGCACCGTGAAACGCAGTATCAGGACCTGGCCAACTGAGTCGGTCGAGCCAGAACTTCTCTAAGGATACCCAGAAACCGTGACATTCGGGAATGCGAAGATTCAGTTTCTCCACAGAACAGGACTGCGAGCCTTGGCGTGTTTCGCGGCCCTCTCTTTAGCCGTACCGGTGTTGCCGCAGCAGGCTCAAGCGCCGGCGCAGGCCCCAACCATTAAAGCCGAAGTAAACCTGGTCAACATTTTCGCCACCGTCCGCGACAAGAACAAGCGTATCGTCACCGACCTGAAGCAGGACAATTTCAAGGTTTTCGAGGATAACCACGAAGAGACCATCTCCTTCTTCTCCAAAGAGATGAATCTTCCCATCACACTGGGCCTTCTTCTGGACACCTCTGGCAGCGAGCAATATATGCTCGGAGCCATTCAAGACGCCGGAGCGCGCTTCCTGCATCGCGTGCTGCGCAAGGGCGACGAAGCCATGATCATGTCCTTCGACACCGACGTCGACCTCCTCGCGGATTTCACGGATGACCGCAGCATACTCGACCGCGCCATCAACAAGGCGCGCATCAACACGCCCGGTGGCGGCTATATTGCCGGAAACCCGGGGCCGGTCGGAGGGCAGGATATGGTCGGTACCGCGCTCTACGATGCCATTTATCTCGCCTGTGGTGAAAAGCTGAACGGAGAAGCCGGCCGTAAAGCCATCGTCGTGGTCACGGACGCGGAAGACGAAGGCAGCAAGGTGCGGCTGGAAGAAGCCATTGAAGCGGCGCAGAAGACCGACACGGTAATTCACGTGTTGTTCGTCGCGGATCGCCATTTCGGCGGCGGCCGGCCCGACGTGGCTCACAAATTGGCCGAGGAAACCGGTGGCCGCATGATCGCCGTCAATTCCGACAAGAAATTCGAAGAAGCTTTTGACCAGATCTCCGAGGAGCTGCGCAGCCAGTACACGCTCGGCTACTACCCGAGCAACACCACCAAAGACGGCAAGTTTCGCAAAATCCGTGTCGACGTGGATAATCATGAATTTAAAGTGCTAGCGCGCAAGGGCTACTACGCTCCCAAAGTTCGCGGATAATCCCGGTCTCAAACTATTCGACAAAGCAGCGCATTGACCCCAAGCCATGCGTTGGCTAGTATCGCTAGGCAACACTTTTCCATCTTTCAAAGCGCCCTATGATCAACGAAGTTGTCGGTCACTATCGAATCCTGCGCCCACTAGGCAGTGGCGGCATGGGACTCGTCTATGAAGCCGAAGATACGAAGTTGGGGCGCCGCGTCGCTCTGAAGTTCCTGCAGGACAGCAGCCTCAAAGATCCGTCCGCAGTGGAACGCTTCCTTCGCGAAGCACGTTCCGCCTCCGCCCTGAACCATCCCGGCATCTGCATCATCCATGCGATCGAGGAAAACGAAGGCCGAACCTTCATCGCTATGGAACTCCTCGAAGGCGAGTCGCTCGAGAAAGTTCTGTCTCGCGGGCCAATGCCTGTTACGCGCACAATCGCTCTCGGCGTGGAGTTGGCCGACGCTTTGGATGCCGCGCACAAAAAAGGCATCATCCATCGGGACATCAAGCCCGCGAATATCTTCATCACCGATCGCGGCAACTCCAAGATCCTGGATTTCGGCTTGGCGAAGCTGCTGGAACCCGAAGGCTCGATCGAAGGCGAGACGATTGCCCCTTCGCATGACGCTTTTCTTACCAGCCCCGGCACCACAGTCGGCACGATCGCTTACATGTCGCCCGAGCAAGCTCGTGGTGAGCCTCTCGACTCTCGCAGCGATCTGTTTTCCCTCGGCTCGGTTCTCTATCAGGCGGTCACGGGCGCGTTGCCGTTTCCCGGTTCCACCAGCGCCGTGATTTTCGGCAACATTCTTCATAGCGCGCCGGTTTCTCCCGTGCAGCTCAACGGCGACGTGCCTGCCGAACTCGAACGCATCCTTAATAAGCTGCTCGAGAAAGATAAAGATCTGCGCTACCAGGTGGCCGCCGAGGTTCGCGCCGACCTTAAGCGCCTGCAGCGCGAACTGGATCCCAGCCGCGTGAGTTCCGATTCCACCGTATCCGCCGCTGCGCGATCCAGCACTACGGTGCGCCCTGCAAGCGGCGCATCCGCCGTAGCTGGTTCCGCAACGGGCGTAGCTGAGAGTAAGGCGCCTTCGGGAAGCGGCAAAGTGCTCGTCGAGGCAGCCCAGAAAAACAAGCTCGGCGCGAGCGCCCTTGTCCTCGGGTTCATCGTGCTGGCTGCCGCGGCGGCTTACGGCGTCTATACCTTCATCAAGATGGGAGAAAAGCCCAGGGCGCTTCCCTTTACAAAATTTTCCATCGAAAACGTCACCAACAACGGGCACATCTCCCAGGTGGCCATTTCGCCCGATGGCAAATATCTTTTGCAGGCTCTCGAAGGAGATGGCGAGCAATCTCTCTGGCTGCATCACATTCCTTCCATGACCAACAAACAAGTGTTGGCGCCGGAACGCACGCGCTATCAGGGACTTTCCTTCTCGCCTGACGGCAACTACATCTATTTCCTGCGCCGCGATGAATCGAACGAATCCGAATCGCAGCTATACAGCGCTTCGGTTCTGGGTGGCGCCCCACGCGTCATTGTGGAGGACGTGGACAGCCCCGTCTCGTTCTCGCCGGACGGCTCGCATTTCGTTTTTCTTCGCGAATTGCATGATTCGCCCAATTGGGATCTGTGGCTGGCCAAAAGCGACGGCACCCTTGAGAAGGCCATCTTCCGCAACCACATATTGCTGAGTGACAGTCACGTCCCGGCATGGTCTCCCGACGGAAAAGTCATCGTCATTCCCATCGTGCAGCCGACCAAAACGGCGCTGGGTGGGTTAATGGCTGTCGACCCGGCGAACGGGACGGATCAATTCGTCGCGACTTCCGTGGACCACATCTACCACGGGCCCGTGTGGGTACCCGATGGAAGCGCGTTGATCGCCACTGCCAGGCAAGCGGACGCCGAACACCTACAGGCACAAATGGGCTATCTGAATTATCCCGCGGGCGAATACCGTCAGATTACTTCGGACACTAACGACTACAGCAATGTGGGCATGGCGAAAGACGGCAAGACTCTTGTGGCTCTGCAAAGCAAACTTCGTTTCACGCTTGCCATTGCTCCTGCGAGCGACCCCGATCAACTACGGCCGATCCCTCTGCAATCAGAAGTGCCCGTGTGGACCTGGAGATGGATGCCGGACGGACGCTTGCTCGTTCCTCAGGCTGGAAGCCTGAAAGCCATCACTGCCAAAGGCGAAGAGACCACACTTTTCTCCGACGGCAAGCACCTCGCCGACCAGGTCGCGGTCTGCGGTGAGGGAAAATACATTGTTTTCCGGCAGATTGGCCGTCCCGGAGACCTGGCTTCGGCGAACTTGTCGCGCATGGATCTGAACGGAGCCAACGTCAAGCAATTGAGCAACGGCCGGAATGATCGAGAACCGCTTTGTTCGAAAACAGATAATTGGGTCTATTACGTGGACAACGCCGACAATCGTTATGTGAAGCGTATCCCTATCGATGGTGGCGCTCCGGAAACCGTCGTGAAATACGCGGTGGGCGCCTACGCTCTTTCTCCCGACGGAAAGGAAATCGTCTCGTTTGAAGTGCGCGAACTCGACCACAAATCGATGCTGCGCGTGGACAACGTCGAGACCCAGAAGATGGCCTACAGCGACGTCGACCCGCACGCACTTCCAGGCAACCTGGCTTTCGCGCCCGACGGTAAGAGCGTTTACTATGTTGTTCGCGAAAAAGGTGTGGACAATCTCTGGCTGCAACCACTCGACGGCAAACCTCACCGCCAAATCACGCACTTCAAGAAAGACAAGATCTTCCGATTTGCCTTTTCGCAGGACGGCTCACAAATCGCCATTCAGTCTGGCAACGTAGAGTCCGACGCAGTCCTGCTCCACGACGAATCCAAGTAATACCCTCTCGTCCTACTGTGCCGCGCCCGCAGCCTTCGTGCCGGTATTATTCACGCGCGCATAATAGCCGCGCCGCGCACGCACCTGGTATCCTTTGTGTTCTGGAACGTCAATTTTGATATTGTGGTAGCGTCCATCCACCGAATGGTTCGTCGGGTTGTAGGCGATAGAATATTGGTTACGCAATTCTTCGCCAATGTCCTGGAAAGACTGGTCCAAGTCGTCCACGTGATACGGATAAAACGCCCGACCACCGGTTTCGTCAGCAAGGTCCTGGAGAATTTTGTCGCCTTCGGTTAAATGGTATTTGCGGTTGCCCGTGTTTGCCTTGCTCGGATCGTCCAGCGTGACCCACTGCGTGCTGGTGCTGATCGTGTAGATCACCACGCTGGTCCGCTGCGCCATCTCGATGGCTTCCGCGCGCGTGTGCGTCGACAGGTTGTCTTCGCCATCACTGATTAGGATCATCACGCGCCGCACCACGTCTGGCTGGTCGCCGGGTGGCCGCGGCGGATGGCTAAGTTCCTTAAGGCACGCGTCAAAGATTGCGTCGTAAACCGCGGTGCCGCCGCCAGCGCGCGTCCGCAAAATGTGATCGCGCAACAGGCCGGTGTCTCCCGTGAATCCCTGGACAACCTGCGGCTCATCGTCGAAGGTCATCACAAACGCTTCGTCCTTATTCCGCCGCAGCACGCTGTATAGAAAATTGTCGGCGGCATCCTGCTCGAATTTCAGCCGATCTCGGATGCTGTTCGAGGTGTCCATGAGCATGCCGATGCGCAATGGCAAATCACTTTGCTTGCTGAAATAACGGATGTCCTGTGGAACGTTATCGTCCAGCACCTTGAAATCCTGTTTCTCCAGACCGGAAACCAGCTTATTTCGCCGGTCGAGCACCGTGAATAAGACGTCCACAAGGTTGACCGTCACCGGAATCGTGGTTTGGCTCTTCTGGATCGGCTGTTGGTCCGCGGGCTTTGCCGCAGGCGGCGTGGCTGGCGTGGGAGGATTCTGGGGCTGCTGCTGCGCAAAAAAAGGCGCGCCCCCGGACGACAGCAGGACCAACAACAAAGCGAGTGATTTGGTTCGCATGTGCTTCGATTATAAGAAGCCCTGCAGTGCAGCGTCAATTCGACCCTGGCTCTCGGCGGCGGCGGCGATCAGTTTCGCCAGGTATTCGCGCAGCTCAACCGGCAAAGGCGCGGACAATTCAATGAGCTTGCCGCTTCGCGGTTGGGCGAACCCGATTTTCGCCGCATGCAGGAAATTGCGGCCTAGCCCTGGAAGTGTCGTGCGTCCGACCTGCAATTGGCCCGCGGCACCGTACAATGTGTCGCCTACAACCGGATGGCGCAGCGCGGAAAAGTGTACGCGAATCTGATGGGTTCGCCCGGTATGCAGGTGCAATTCCAGCAAGCTCGTCGAATCGATCTTTGCAAGCACGCGCCAGTCCGTCCTTGCTGGACGCGAATTGCGCAGCAACAGTGCGCGTGTCGCCGTCATGCGCGTGCGTCGGTTAGGATCGCGCGCAATCGCCAGCTCTATGCGCCCACCCTCTTCCTCCAGGATTCCCTGCACCAAGGCTAGGTAGATTTTCCGGATCGCGCGCTGCCGGAAAGCTTCGGAGAGTTTCGCGTGCGCGGAATCATTCTTCGCCACCAGCAGAATCCCGGAGGTTTCCTTGTCCAACCGATGCACGATCCCCGGCCGCACTGGATTATCGCTTTGCGAAAGCTGCTGCCCGCGCCCCAGAAGCGCATTCACTAGCGTGCCGTGCGAATTCCCTGCTCCTGCGTGAACGCTCATCCCCGCCGGCTTGTTGATGGCGATCACGTCGTCATCTTCATACAAGACGTCGAGCGGAATCGCTTCGGGCTCCGCCCGTAGCGGGGGCCTTTCCTGCGGCACCACGCGAATCACGTCGTTCGCATGCACTTTGTGCGAATCCTTGGCGGCTTTGCCGTTCAGAAGCACCAACCCCTCCTCAATCAATTCCTGCACCCGCGTCCGAGAAAGCCCCGGAAAATGCTGCACCACCAAGCGGTCCAAGCGCAGGCCGGCCTCCTCGATGGTCACCGCGAATTGCTGATGCAATGGTTCTGTCACGGAATTACCAGACGGTATTGATTCCTGCAGATTGCAGCCTGCGGTCCCGCGTGACAAGCGGCAATCCCACATACGATGCCGTCGCCGCAATCATTCGATCAGGCATGTCGGAAACAGCTAGCCGTGAAATGGTGCGCACCAGTTCCGCAACCGCCTCGTCCAGGTTGTGCTAACAGCCCGGAAGTCTTCGCATTCACTGTCTCCTTTAGGCGCCGCAAGGCTCCTAGCGGGAGCCGGCCTTGCTCCACCAAATAAATCATCTCCACGAGTGAGATGGCAGACACAAACACTGGTCCCCGCGGCCTTGCGAATCGATTGTAGAGCGTGTCGAGAGACAGCGGTCGGGCGATGCAAGTTCCAAATAGCCGCGTGGATGTCGAGCACCACACTCACGGCTCAATCTCTCTTGGGAAATTCCCCCACATCTCGCGGTGGGCTTCGGTAATATCTTCTTCGGTTATATGGCTATCAAGGCCGGCCCAAAGGACTTCCCGGCTTTGAAGCGTAGGAGCTATGCCATTTTCTTTTTTCAGCGACTCGACAAAGCCGAGGACGACCTTTTGCTTTTCGGGCAACAGATCCTGAAGCTTCTCAAGGACTTTTTGTTCAAGCGTCATGGCTCGCCTCGGTCGATCCGCCGTTCAGTATACTCTCGGCAGCCCCCTTCGAGCCCATCCTTGGAACTACCGCACCGAAGCCGTTAAGCCAGGTTCCCGGATCCCGCGAGCTTTCCATACCAGTAGCCGGAGTCCTTGATGATTCGGCGCTGGTCGCGAAAATCGATATACGTTAAACCGAACCGCTGCGCGTATCCTTCCGCCCATTCGAAATTGTCAAGCAGGCTCCAATGATGGTACGCACGCACATCGGCTCCATCCTTCATCGCGCGTCCGAGCGCGCTGATGTATCCGCGCATGAACTCGATGCGCCGCTGGTCCGGCACCCGGCCGTGCACGTCCGGCTCATCCAGATACGAGCAGCCGTTCTCTGTAATCTCCATCACCGGCTTGTTGTACTCGCGCGTGAAGCGCATCAGCAACTCGTAAAAACTGTCCGGCCACACTTCCCACGCAAAATCCGTGAGAGGCCCCTCCGTCGCATCAAATGGCGCCACGCCAAACGCAGCTTCTCCGGGGCCCGGTGGAATGGCCGACACAATTTGCCGCCGGTAATAGTTGATCCCCAGAAATTCCAGCGGCGCCCTGCAAAGCTCCATGTCTCCCGGCTTCACGCCCAGGATTTCGTCCAAATTCCCTGCGGCGAGCGCTTTTGGATATTCGCCCTTCAAAGCCGGATTCACAAACCACACGTTGCCGATCCCATGCGCGCGATCGACGGCAGCTTTGTCCTCGGCGCTGGAAGTGGCGGGCTCAAAGTTAGACACACTGTAGGCACTGCCCACCTGGAATTTCGCGTTGACCGCCTTGATCGCCCTGAATGCCTGGCCCTGCGCCATGTTCACAACATGACTCGCGCGCAAAGCCGCCGCCGGATCTTTCAGCGCCGGCGCATGAGTGCCTCGTGAATAACCCAAGAACACGAACACCCACGGCTCATTGAAAATGCACCAATGGGAAACGTGATCACCCAAAGCCTTGGTCACGCATTCCGAATATTCCGTGAAGCGCCCCACCATGTCGCGATTCGGCCAGCCACCGGCATCCTCTAACGGTTGCGGCAAATCCCAATGATACAAAGTGGCCAGCGGACGGATGTTCGCTTCGCGCAGCGTGTCTGCCACGCGCTTGTAATAATCCAAACCCTTCGGGTTCGGTTTGCCGGTGCCGTCGGCTTGGATGCGCGGCCAGGAAATCGAAAAACGGTAGCTTTTCACATTCAATTTTTTCGCGATCGCTATGTCTTCCTTGTAGCGATGGTAGGAATCGCAGGCGACATCGCCTGTGTCGCCTCCCTTCACTTTCCCCACGGTGTGAGAAAAACGATCCCAGATCGATTCGCCTTTGCCGTCCACGTTCCAGGCGCCTTCGATTTGATAGGACGCCGTTGCCACACCCCAGAGGAAATCCTTCGGGAATTGATTGGGTACAAAAACATTATGCGTATCGGCTGAGGCGCCCAGCAGGCGCGATGAACCCGGCAACGAACTTACCGCCGCCACACCAATCAAGCCGCCCAAGAAGTCGCGGCGCGAAAATCCAGACGTACGAGGAGCCATGCGCACCCTCCATCAGCCTAATCGATATTTTAGTGAGAATCCACGAGGTCTTGCCTGGAGAATAGTACATCAATTACCAACAGGATGGCACCAATTGTCACCGCGCTGTCGGCAATGTTGAATGTCGGCCACGGATTGACGATGTGCCACGGCAGGAAGCGCAGCCACACTTGCAGGAAATCCGTGACTGCGCCATGAATGATGCGGTCCGTCACGTTGCCCGTGGCACCCGCCAGCAACAGCGCCAACCCCGCAGCGCTCGGCGCGTTGAGATGGCGACTGGCGACCAGGAGCCATGCAATCACACCGATAATCGCCACGGAACCGAAAATCAACAGGTAGCGCATCGCCGGCGAAGAAGCGTCGGCGAGAAAACTGAATGCGATGCCCGGATTGTGCGAACGGATTATTTCGAGAAAGCCGCGAATCACAGCGTGCGGAAAATATTCCTCGGGCCGCGAATCAATCCACGCCTTCGAAGCGCGGTCCAGAAAAACCACGGCAAGCGTGAGCCAGAGCCATCGCAAGCGCCGTGGAATGATCATAGGGAGGAGGTGGTCGAGGACGTATAGGAGATTAATGAAGTAAGGGATCGGAAGAGACAGAATATGCGTGTCAGGCGCAATCTGAATCCTTCATTTCCCTTAATTCCTTCACTTCCCGTCATTTTCCGCCTCGATTTCCGCAATCGCTTCGCTGCAACGCTCACAAATCGTCGGATACCGCGAATTCTCGCCCACATGGATCGAGTAATTCCAGCAACGCTCGCACTTCTTGCCGTCCGCGCGCTGCACCGTGACTTCCAGGCTTGGCACCATTTCCGATTTAAACTCTCCGGAGCCTGCGTTGATCAATTCCACCTGCGACACGATAAACAGTCCCGGCAACTGCGGAAGGTAATGCTTCAATTTGGCCTTCAGCTCCAGGTCCGCATTCAGAAGCACCTTCGCTTCCAGGCCGGAATTGATCATCTTCTTTTCATTGCGCGCAATCTCCAGAGCTTTCAGCACTTCGCTGCGGACGCGTCCCAACAGTTCCCAGGTGTCCACCTTTGCGGGCGCGATTCCCGTTCGCAATTCGGCTTCGTCCGGGAACAGCGTCATGTGCACGCTGTCCGGCTCGCCCGACATCTTCGGAAAATATCTCCAGATCTCTTCGCCCGTGAACACCAGTATCGGAGTGGCCAGCCGGATCAGGGCGCTCGTGATTTTCCAGACCGCCGTTTGTGCGGACCGCCGCGACTCGCTATGTGGAGCCTTCGTGTACAAACGATCCTTGAGCACGTCGTAATAAAACGCGCTCAGGTCCACCACGCAAAAATCGTGGATTGCATGGTAAATTCGGTGGAACTCGTAGGACGAGTACCATTCGCGGCAGCGCTTCACCAGGTCTGCCGTGCGCTCCAGCATCCACTGATCCATCTCCTCCAGTTGCGCGTTCGGCAACACATCTTTGGCCGGATCAAAATTGTTCAGGTTCCCCAACGCAAAGCGAAAGGTGTTGCGAATCTTCCGGTAGGCCTCGCTGAGCTGCGTCATCACACGATCGCTCATCTTCACGTCGGCCTGGTATTCCTGCGAACCCACCCACAGCCGAAGAAGGTCCGCGCCCCACTTGTCGCAAATTTCCGTCGGCAACACCACGTTACCGAGCGACTTCGACATCGGCCGGCCCTGTTCGTCCAGCGTCCAACCGTGCGTCACTACTCCTCGGTACGGCGCTTTATCCCGCACGCCCACCGCAATCAACAACGAACTGTGGAACCATCCGCGATACTGATCCGGCCCTTCCAGATACACGTCCGCAGGCCATTCCTTCCCCTTCAGCACCGCCAGATGCGATGAGCCGGAGTCAAACCAAACATCCAGTATGTCGTTCTCCTTGCGCCATTTCGCGGCCCCACAACGGCATTTTGTTCCTGGCGGCAACAATTCTTCCGCGGAGTGCTTGTACCAGGCGTCCGCGCCTTCTTTTTCAAACCACTTCACGACGTTGCGCAGCGCGGAAAAATCTTCCAACCGCGTGCCGCACGCATCGCAATAAAACACGATGATCGGCGTGCCCCAGAACCGCTGCCGCGAGACGCACCAGTCCGGGCGCTTCTCGATCATTTCGTACATGCGATCCTGGCCCCATGCCGGCAACCACTTCACGGTGGGAATCTGCGCCAGGGCTTCCTGCCGGAATGTTTCCGTCGCGCCCTTCTTCGGCTGATCCATCTTGATGAACCACTGCTCCGTCGCGCGAAAGATCACCGGGTTGTGGCAGCGCCAGCAATGCGGATAGCTGTGCTTGTAAGGATGGTTGGCCAGCAGCGCCCCACGACCGGCCAACAGCTTCACCACGATCGGATTCGCCGTGAACACATCTTTGCCTTTGTATTCCGGCAAGCCTTCCAGATACACGCCGCGGTCATCGATCGGCGCATAAATCTCCAGCCCATACTTCTGTCCGGTGACAAAGTCGTCCGCGCCATGGCCCGGCGCCGTATGCACGATGCCACTGCCCTGATCGAGCGTCACGTACTCCGCCAAAACACCCGGCACCTGGTTGGGCAGGAAGGGATGCTGAAACTTCATGCCCTCAAATTCCTGCCCCTTGAACCGCGCCAATTCCTGGGCTTGCTTGATGTCGCAATCCGCCTGCAAAGCCGCTACGCGATCCGCCGCCAGCAGCAGCTTCCCTTTTTCGGTCTCGACCACCACATATTCAAAATCCGGATGGAACGCCAGCGCACGGTTGTGCGGAATCGTCCATGGCGTGGTTGTCCAGATGACTGCGGAAACATCGGAGCCAATCTTCTCGGCTGCGCCCGTGCCGCCTCCGACCACTTTGAAGGTCACCCAGATCGACGGGCTGGTGTGGTCTTCATATTCAACTTCGGCTTCCGCCAAAGCGGTGTTGTCGTAAATGCACCAGTAGACAGGCTTGCGCCCGCGGTACACGTAGCCCTTTTCCATGAAATCCAGAAACGCGCTGGCAATGGTCGCTTCGTATTCATGGCTCATGGTCAAGTAGGGATGGTCCCAGCGGCCGAAAACGCCAAGACGCTTGAAGTCGCGCTTGTGTTGCTCCACATATTTCGCCGCGTAGTCGCGGCAACGCTGGCGAAATTCCGCCGGCGGCACTTTTCCCTTGCCACCCAATTCCTTTTCCACCTGAGTTTCAATCGGCAAACCGTGGCAATCCCATCCGGGCACGTATGGAGCGTAATGGCCTGCCATGCTTTTGGACTTGACGATCATGTCTTTCAGAATCTTGTTCAGCCCGGTGCCCAGGTGAATCGTGCCGGTGGGGTACGGTGGTCCATCGTGCAGCACAAACAACGGCTTGCCTTCGCGCGCCTGCAGGATGCGCTCGTACAATTTCGATTCCTGCCACGCTTCAAGCTGTTTCGGCTCATTCTGTGGCAGGCTTGCCTTCATCGGAAAGTCCGTCTTCGGCAAGTTCAGCGTCTTCTTCAGTTCCAGCGGTTCACCCATAACGATAGCTTGTGTATCCCTTCTAACGCCGCCACTCCCCTGGGGGGACCGGCCAAAGGTCGCATGCCTCTGTTGTACGGCGGGAAATTGCGGAAAGCAGTGTAACCACGTATGTTACAATACTTGCTGAAGCTGTGTCAGCCGCGAGGGTCGCGCAACCTTTCCCAGCCGGCGCGAATCATAACGGCAGGTGCGAACATTTAGCGGCCAGGCCGCGTCTAAATGACAGAGGGACAAAGGTGCCAGGATTCATTAACCTCCTTCCCGACGAACTAAGTAAGCCCAAGCGCACAGGGCCGGAAGAAGTCATTCCTGTGCCTAACTCCGCGTTGCCGGATTTCGGCACGCCGGAAATCCTTATTCCCGACAATTTCTGGTCCAACCTCAAGCAATTTTTGTTTGAGCGCCCCGTGAAGATCATCGAGCGCGGTGACGTTCCCTTCACGAAGAACTCTTTCGGTTCAGGAATAAAGGAAAATCTCAAGTTCTACTTGTCGGCTCCCGCTGCTCCCAAGGGAGTTGTGAACAAGCGCCTGGAAGTCGACTGGGGCGGTGCTTTTGGCGGATTCGGCGAGCGCATCAAGGACTTTTTCAACCCTCCGAAGCCCGCTGCGCTTCCTCCTGGAATCAAGGCCGTCAAGGTCAAGGATATTTGGTCGAAGGATGAAAATTTTGGTTGGACCCAGGCGATCGCGTTCGCAGTGCATGCCGGCATCATCGCTCTTTTGGTCGTGCCGTTCGTCCTGTTTACTTCACACACCAAAGCGGTGAACAAGCAGGTTACTGTAACGCCTCTCGATATTTCTCCGTACATCGCGAAATTGCCCGCGGGTGCGGACAAGGCGGGTGGCGGTGGTGGCGGCGGTGATCGTTCTCCCCTTCCTCCAACGAAGGGCAAAGCACCACGCTTCAGCATGACGCAGTTCACTCCGCCGACCGCGGTCATCAAGAATCCGAATCCGAAATTGGCCATGGATCCGACGCTGCTCGGTCCTCCGGACCTAAAAGTGGCTAACCCGAATCTTTCTAACTTCGGCGATCCGATGGCTGCTGCCGTAAACATGTCCAACGGCTCGGGCGGTGGCGGCGGTATCGGCACTGGCGAAGGTGGCGGTATCGGCAGCGGTAGCGGTGGCGGTCTTGGTCCTGGCGAAGGCGGCGGCACGGGTGGCGGTGCGTTCCACGCCGGCGTGAACGGCATCGGCATGCCGAGCTGCTACTACATGCCTAATCCCCCGTACTCTGAAGAAGCGCGCAAGGCTAAATATTCCGGCATCGTGCTCGTCGAGGCGGTCGTGAACACCGATGGCCATCTCTCTAACATGCGCCTGATTCGCAGCCCCGGCTTAGGCCTCGACGAAAACACCTTGACCACCATGAAGACGTGGCGCTGCAAGCCCGTAACCGGACCCGGTGGCAAACCCATCCCGGTCATCGTCCCGTTTGAAGTGAATTTCCGCTTGTACTAATTAACTGCCCATTCCTTGCCATCGCCTTTGCCATCGGTCCCATAAAACTTCAACCCACCTCCGCAAACGGGGCGCCGCTTCACTTTGAATCGATCGAGCTGTCCGCGCGACGCGGTCCCGCCCAAACATTTTCCGTTGGAATCCATGGCGCCATTTTGCGTGCCCTTATTTTCGCCGTCGCTTCGGCGCCAATTCGTGGCCCTCTTCCCCATCGCACTTCGCTGGGCTTTGCAAAAAAATTGCTCGCTTATGTTCCACCGCCGCCGGATTCCTCCGAGCATCCCTCGCTCGGCAGCAATGGCAGTGGCGGCGAAAACGAAATAAGCCGGCGCGCTTCGACAATCTTGCTCCCGGCTCCCGCATGCCTCTCGCGCCGCCAGGGCTCAATCGAAACGCCGATTCCGTTTTGCCTGCTCCACCGACTGTCTTTGATCCAAATGCTCCGGCCAGTGAAACCACGGTGACGAATCTCGGATTGCCTTGGATGAGGTCAGACACGGATTCGGCCGGCCCGGGACGGGGCCACGGCTTCGGCACCGGCGACGGAAACACCATGGGTGATGGCAATGGCGCGGGCGCTGGAGATGGCGACGGATCGTACGCCAACGTCGCTTCTCCGGTGACTTGTTCGTATTGTCCCGAACCCGGTTACAGCGAGGAAGCGCGCAAGGCCAAGCTGCAAGGCAAAATACTTCTTCAGGTGCTCGTCGGTCCCGATGGCAAGGCTAACCGCATTCGCATTCTTCAAGGCCTAGGCATGGGACTCGACGAACGCGCCATAGAGGCTGTGCACACGCGGCGCTTTTCTCCCGGCCGCGCCGCCGCTAAAAATCCCGTCCCCACCTGGGTCACCATAGAAAGCCGCTTCCAGCTCTTCTAATTCCGTTTTCTTGGGTGCCTTATTCTGAGCGGTTTTTGCGAGGATGGATCTTGCGCCTGGCTGCCATTTGCATCCTCAGACTAGGCGGATTGGACAACCCGCATTTGATTCCCGGCGCCGCGCAAAATCAATCTGCTACGATGAGGCACATGCGAAATTTTCGACGCATTCTTCTAGCTCTCGCAGCTTTTATTTATTCCCCCGCGCACCTCGCAGCTCAGGCCTCCACCGGTTCCCTCGATCTCACCGCTCAAGTCACTCCGACGGGCGCGCAAGCCGAACCTGTCCGCCAATTTATGCTTTACATCCTCACGCGCAGCTACGCCGACGTGATTAAGGAAGTCTCCGGACTGGATATCCTGCCGACCCGCGAGGAGTTCATCGACAAGCTTACCGTTTCTCCGGAATTGAAGGCCTGGTTGAAGGCTCACAAAACCCTTGACCTTACCACCACCGACCTCGACAAATCCCTCACCACCGACGACATCATGAAAATCCCGGAATTTTTCGCCGCGTATGAGCGCTCCAACTCCGGCGGTGTGACCAAAGGTTTTCCTCTTCCGAAATACCGCGAATCCGACAAAACCGCGAATCCCGACAAGTACGCAAGACAAAAAGAGGAATTCCTCAGCGACACCAAGAAATTCATTGAAACTCATCCCGGCAGCGTCCAGGGCATCGAACTCGAACTCACCGGCGTCAATCCCAAAGTCGCCTGGGATAACTTGCATGTGCTCCACGCGGCCGGTCTCGCGCAAGCTGCACCGGACGCCGCCCAGGTGAAATATCTCGCTGCAAAAGTGCAAACTGATCTCGACGGCCGGGCTTCCATCTCCGGCCTTCCTCCCGGCGATTACTGGGTCAGCAGCCTGGGCGTGGAGGCCATTTCGGGTGACCGCAGACTGTTGTGGGACGTCCCGATAACGATCCAAGCCGGCAAAACACTTCGCTTGAGTCTCAGTAATCTCAACGCCAGCAATAAGCTCAAACCCGCTGACACGCCGTAACCGATCATGGAACTCGCCAACCCCGCGCCGTTCCGCAACCGGTTTAGGGCATCCCACCGACTTACGCTAATATCTTTGCCAGCATGGGCACTCCGCTCCTCTGGATTGGCTTTAATTTATTCGTCCTTATCGCCCTAGCCCTGGACCTCGGCCTCTTTCATCGCAAGGCCCACAAAATCAAAATTCGTGAAGCGGCTTTCTGGAGCGCGGTGTGGATCGGCTTGGCCATGGCTTTTGGTTATTTCCTATGGCACTGGCACGGGTCGCAGCGCGGCCTGGAATATTTCACAGGCTACGTCATCGAAAAAGCGCTCAGCATCGACAATTTATTCGTTTTCCTGGTCATCTTCCGGACCTTCCAGGTCGATGAGAAAGTGCAGCACCGCGTCCTCGAGTGGGGCATCCTGGGCGCGCTGGTCATGCGCGGCATCATGATCGCCGCCGGCACGGCGCTGATCTCCCGCTTTCAGTGGATCCTCCCGGTCTTCGGCCTGTTTCTCGTCTACACCGGCCTGCATATGATCTGGAAGCATGGCAAGCAGGTCCATTACGAACGCAATCCCCTTTTTCGTTTTGCCAGCAGCCACCTTCGCGTGACCAAGGAGTATCACGGCACCAGTTTTTTCGTTCGCCAGGCCGGCCAGCTTTTCGCGACACCCCTGCTTTTAGTTCTGCTCGTCGTGGAAATCAGCGACGTTACCTTCGCGGTGGATTCCATCCCCGCCATCTTCGGAATAACGCGCGACCCGTTCATCGTGTTCACTTCCAACGTGTTCGCGATTCTCGGCCTACGCTCCCTGTATTTCCTTCTTACCGATTTGCTGCAGTATTTGCGCTACCTCGGCTACGGCCTGGCTGTGGTTTTGATTTTCATCGGCGTGAAGATGGTCGCCGAACCGTGGTTGCACATCTCGGTGCACGTCTCTCTTGCTGTTGTTGGAGGGATCCTGCTTCTCGCCACGGTTTTATCGCTGTCGGCCGGCCCGGCGAAAGATTCGGGCGCGATTCAGCCTAACATGCGTTGAGGAGGCCGCTGTCTATAACGCAGCGCCGCGGCTCGTTTTAAACTTCACGGTTGTTGCTTCGGCCGGCGCCAGCGCTGCGCTCAGAAACTGCCACGCCCGAACCACTTCGGCCACCGTCCATGCCTGCGCGATTGCTCCTGCCGGCGCAAACGGAGGATCCCCATCGTAAATCTCGCCGAGCGTGCCGAGTCCCGCGCCACAAATGCTTCTTCCCAAAGGCTCAAGAAAACTCTGTGCCAGCGCCGCATCCTTATAGACGCGATAATGCGCGAGCGCGAACGGACCGAGAAGCCATCCCCACACGGTTCCTTGGTGGTAGGCGGAATCGCGTTCCCGGGGCCCTCCGGCGCACCTGCCCTTGTATCCCGGCTCGAACGGTCCCAGGCTGCGCAATCCCTGCGACGCCAGCAATTGCGCCCCAACGATATCCACGACAGCTTTCTGCTGCTCCGGCGCGAGCGGGCATGCCGGCAGCGATAGCGCAAAAATTTGATTCGGCCGCAGCGAGCCGTCCTTATCTCCCGAAGGCGTGTCGATCACGTCAAAGCAACAGTTTCGCTCCGCGTTCCAGAATTTCTGGAAGCTACGCGTGGCCTTCTCCCCCAGCCGTTCGTAGCCTTCGCCCGGCCGCACTAGTAAGCGAGCGAATCCCGCCATCGTATCCAGCGCGTTGATCCACAGCGCGTTGATCTCCACCGCTTTCCCGGTCCGGGGCGTCACCACCCAATTTCCCACCTTCGCGTCCATCCACGTGAGCTGCACGTCGGCGGTTCCCGCGGACAGAAGCGCATCCGAAGGATCCACTTTGATGTTGTATCGCGTGCCACGCACGTGTGCGTCGATTATGCCTGCCAACACTGGGAACAACCGCTGCAGAATCTCCAGATCCTGCGTAGCCTCAAAATATTGCCGCAGCGCCTCAAACAGCCACAGCGTCGCGTCGACGGTGTTGTAACCCGGCGCGCTTCCTTCGTCCGGGAAATTATTTGGAAGCATTCCCTGATCTACGTAGCGCACCAAGGAAAAAAGAATTTTTCGTGTGATTTCCGGACGTCCCATCGCCAGCGTCAGCCCGGGCAGCGCAATCATCGTGTCGCGGCCCCAGTCGCTGAACCACGGATAGCCCGCGATGATGCTTCGCCCATCCCCCTCATCCGGCAATATACGCTTCACCAGGAACTGGTCTGCGGCCAATACTAGTTGCCAGAGCCAGCTCGGCTCTTCTTCCGCGGGATTGCCGCAAATCTGCCCGTGGTGCGCCTGCCATTTTTGAAAAAGATTCAGCTCGTGCGCGGACTGCGATGTAAGCGCGTCTTCGCCATCCAGAGAGGCATTCTCCTCCGTGCTCAAGACGATGGTCATGCTTTCGCCGGTATGCAACTGGCAATGAAACTGCCCCGCAAACAGCCGGTCCTCGTCGTCATCGAGCCCGCGTTTCAGCTCCATCGGGAGAAAATAATCCCGGTACCATTCTTCGCGCACGCCCCACGTCGCCGCCGCGCTCCTCAGATAAAACGGCGTCGCGCCCTCGAAGGCGACCACACGCAAGCCATGTTCGACCGTCTCTGTGCGCGTGTGCCAATTCGTCGCCCTCGTTGTCAGATGAAAATCGCGGTAATTCACTAGCGCTTTCGCGTCCAGATCGACAACCGGACCGCCGCGCACCAAGCTGTACCGAATGTATGTGGTGTTCTCTCCCTGTTTCATCCACACACGCTTTTCGAGCAGCGCGTCTTCGAGCGCGTATCGCCAAACGGGCTTCGAACCTTCCAGGTGGAAACTTTCAATCTGAAGATAGCCGCTCGGCGAAACAAATCCGCTCTTCCATCGATTTGTCGCGAGAGAAAAACTCGTGCCCCGATAACGAACAGTTTCGTCCAGGGCATTTACCAGCACCGTGCGCTTCACCGGCGGCTGCAGCGCAGCCACCAGCAGCCCGTGGTACCGGCGCGTGGTCGTACCCGCCACGGTGCCGCTGGCATAGCCGCCCAGCCCGTTGGTGACCAACCACTCCCGCGCTTCCGCGATTTCCAGTTCGCCGCAGATTTCCCTGCCGAACTGCACTTCCGCAAGCAGGGACATAGTCACTCTCCGCTTTGTTCCAGCAGTTTGGCCACCAGACCAGTCCAACCGGTTTGGTGGCTGGCGCCAAGGCCCGCTCCATTGTCGCCATGAAAGTATTCGTAGAAGAGGATCAAATCACGCCAGTGCGGATCCTTGTGGAACAAATCATTGTTGCCACTAAACGGCCGCCGGCCATTCTTGTCTCGCAAGAACAGCCGCGTCAGTCTCCGCGAAATCTCCGTGGACACCTGCCAAAGGTCCACTTCCTTGCCGGAATACGTCGGGCATTCTACCTTGAAATCTTCGCCATAATAATGATGAAACTTCTGCAGCGACTCGATCAGCAGGTAATTCAGCGGAAACCACACCGGCCCTCGCCAGTTCGAATTCCCTCCAAAAATTCCTGATGACGATTCCCCCGGCTCATAGTCCACCCGGCTGGTATGGCCGTTCACCTGCACCTCGTAGGGATGATCCAGATGGTAGCGAGACAGAGCGCGTATCCCGTGCGGTGAGAAAAATTCCGCCTCGTCCAGCATGCGTTTCAACATGCGCTTGAGTTGCTTACGATTGGCGAGCGACAATTGCCGCCGCACTCCCCGCGGCGACCGTTGCGTCATCTCAATGTGTTCCGGCACGTCCGCATGGTTGTCAATGAACCACTGCATGCGCCGTTTGAACCCCGGCAAGCGGTCGACCACTTCCGGCTCCAGCGTCTCCACCGCAAATAATGGGATAAGCCCGACCATCGAGCGTATTTTCATGAAATGGTCTTCGCCACTCGGCAGATGCAACAAGTCGTAATAGAACCCGTCTCCGTCGTCCCACAGCGACCGGCCATCCGTGCCGATGTCGTTCATGGCGTGCGCGATGTGCACAAAATGTTCGAAGAACTTGCTGGCCACGTCTTCGTACGCCATATCGTCCTTGGCCAGTTCCAGCGCTATCGCCAGCATATTCAGGCAATACATGCCCATCCAGCTCGTGCCGTCCGATTGCTCCAGATGGCCGCCGGTCGGCAGCGGCGCCGAACGGTCAAACACACCGATATTGTCGAGACCGAGAAAGCCGCCCTGAAAAATGTTGTGGCCTTCGGGGTCTTTGCGGTTCACCCACCACGTGAAATTGAGCAGCAGCTTGTGAAACACGCGCTCCAGAAATTCGCGGTCCGCCACGCCGCGCATTCGCCGGTCGATCTTGTAGACTCTCCAGGCCGCCCACGCGTGCACCGGGGGATTCACATCACCAAACGCCCATTCGTATGCCGGAAGCTGCCCGTTTGGGTGCATGTACCATTCGCGCAGCAGCAAAACTAGTTGCTCCTTCGCGAAATCGGAATCGGCAATCGCCAGCGGGATGCAGTGAAATGCCAGGTCCCACGCCGCGTACCACGGGTATTCCCATTTATCCGGCATCGACAATACGTCGTCGTTGTACAAGTGCGCCCAATCCTTGTTTCGTGCCTTCAACCGTCCCGCCGGCGGCGCAGGGCCCGCGGGATCGCCCTCCAGCCAGGTTCCCACGTCGTAATGATAAAACTGTTTCGACCACAACATTCCGGCATAAGCCTGGCGCATCACCATGCGCGCGTCCGCAGAAAGATGCCGAGGAATTCGCGAATCCCAAAATTCGTCGGCTTCTTTCATTCGTTGGCTGAACACGCCATCGAATCCTTCGCCAAAGTTTCCCGGCGCCAGCGCCCCCGTGCTCGGAGCGTGTTGCCCCGCGGCTCCGCTCATCCCAATCCACGGCAGTTCCGGATCCATACTTCCAAGTGGATCCAGGTCTGTCAGCCTCAATCGCATGGTCGCGGCTTCCCCGGGTGCCAGGCGAAACGTGGAATACGCCGCCATCTTGGTCCCCGTCAGCGCCGGATTCACCGCCAGTTTATTTGCGTGAACAAGATATTCGTGAAAAGCATCTTTTACGTAGGGCACTCGTTCGCGGTAGTTGAATAGCTTCAAGTAATTCGTTTCATTTTCCGTGAACAACAGTTCCGGCCGGCCCGCGGCCAGCAGCCACCGTTTGCCATACTGCCAATGCTCAAGCTCGGCGCAAACCCCTCCCGGTAAATCCGCGGACCTTCGCGCCACTGGCCGCCGTAAGTCCTTTCCCCAGGACCAGGTGTTGCGAAACCATAGTGTGGGCAAAAGATGCAGAGCGGCCGCTTCCGGCCCGCGGTTGTACGCCGTAATTTTAATTAAAATATCTTCCCAATCGCTCTTGGCGTATTCAATGAACACATCGAAATAGCGGCTTTCCTCGAACACTCCGGTATCCAGGAGCTCATACTCCGGCCCGCTCCGCCCGCGCTTCTGGTTTTCTTCCAGCAATTGCCGGTAGGGAAACTCCGCCTGCGGGTATTTGTAGAGCATGCGCATGTAGCTGTGCGTCGGCGTCGAATCCAGGTAAAAATACTGCTCTTTCACGTCCTCGCCATGATTGCCCTGATTGCCCGTCAGCCCAAACAATCGCTCCTTCAGGATGGGGTCGCGCCCGTTCCACATCGCCAGCGCAAAGCAGATCATTTGATGGCGATCGCTGATGCCGCCAATCCCGTCCTCTCCCCAGCGGTAGGTTCGCGCATGAGCGTGTTCGAAGGGAAAAGATTCCCACGCCGTCCCGTTGGCGCTGTAATCCTCGCGTACCGTTCCCCACTGCCGCTCCGACAGATACGGTCCCCATCGCTTCCAATGCTTCTTGCGCTGCCTGGACTCCTCCAGGCGTAGATCTTCAGTGGTGAGAGCTCTCGGCATAGCTGGGACCTTGGCCCAAAACAGGCATACATATTCGCATCATTCTGGATTCCAGAACCAGCGGCATCTGCGGGAGGCTTTCCGTAGGGCGCAAGCGGATCGCAAAGGGGTTCCGGCATTGCTTTATTTATCACTACATCATCGATAACAGTAAAGTTACTTTGACAACGCCCCCTATTCAAGTATCGTTCCCACGTACAGAGGCATCTTGGGGAGTCCTACGACGAAGGTTGGGTGTGTGGATACCTCGCCCGCTGATGAAACTTTGCTGCCCTTATCAGTCAAGGTAATTGTCGTTCGCAACCTGCCTCTGCATTGCGATTTTGTTTGTTCTAACGCTGAGGAGGCGTCATGAATAGAAAGACCAGTGGATTGACACTAGTGGCGGTTTCGCTGGTGTGCATCTTGATCCTGGCCGCATGTAATTGCGCTCCAACTTTGCGGTACATTACCGTCAGTCCAGCCACCAGCACGATCGGGGCGGGGACCACAGAGCAATTAACCGCCACAGGCTTCTACAGCAACGGTTCCGTCACTCCGAACGCTCAACCTAGTGGTTTCGCCGGATGGGAGTTCCCTCTATGTTCTGGACGCGGGTAACCCGACGGCAGTGGCTCCAGCCTCCAACACCGGCGAGGTCTTCGGCTTCACGCTGGCTTCAGGCGTACCAAGCGCAACCCCAATCAGCGGAACGCCGCTCCCGACCGGCGTCGCTCCAAAGGGCATCGCCATTGACGACAGCGGTTCGCTCCTGGCTGTGGACAACAACAACCTTGGGGTGAGCCCTGGCACCATCTCTCTGTTCACGATCGGTAGCGGTGGAGCTCTGACAGCTGCACCGGCTGTGAACGCCGGGAATAGTCCCCAGTTCGTGAACTTCTTCAACCTTCCCTAAGTAAGGAAGGTTTCAGAAAAAACCATCAACGTCTGGGTTCCCTCCTAACCG
>CAWCIG010000004.1:0-397727 GCA_963795535.1 Candidatus Acidiferrales bacterium | reverse complement strand
AGGGAGGGACCCGGAGAAAAGCAAACAAAAAAAGGGTGGCGCAAGCCACCCTTTTTTTGTTTGCGCTCAAGAAGCGAGACCAGGTCTCTTCGGCGCCAGAAATAGGGAAAGCCTGGCAGGTGGTTCTATCCGCTCAGCGTTTCTTGGATCTTGCTGATGCGCAGTTCCTCACTCCCCGTACGGCACCCAAATGTTCTTCACCTGGTAGGCATGCTCCAGGTACCACGGCCCTTCGCCTTCACCGGCATCAAAGAAATCAATCTCACGACCTTCATTCGTCCATACCTGCTTAAGGTTACCCGTCGACAGCGCTTTCGCTATCGCACACGCCTCCGCATCTCCGTGGCACCAGATCGCATCCAGGTCGTCATGCTCGGCTAACACCTTCAGCAATTCGCTCACGCGCCCCGTCACCAGATTCACTACGCCTCCGGGCAGATCGCTCGTCTCCAGCACCTGGTAAATATCGCCGGCAATCAACGGGTAACGTTCTGAAGGCACCGCCACCACTGCGTTTCCCGCCGCAATCAACGGCAGAACCAGCGAGAAAAATCCCAGCAGCGGCGTCGCAGCTGGACAAATGACGCCTACCGTTCCCACCGGCTCATTCATCGCGATCGAAATGTTTCGGAACGGTGGATTGTGCACGGCGCCGTCGAACTTGTCGGTCCATCCCGCATAAGAAAACAGCCGCTCCACGCTTAATTTCACTTCCAACGCGGCCTGCTTCTTTCCCACCGCTCCCGCCAGGCGCGCGGTAATCTCCGCCGAGCGCTGCGACAAATTTTCCGCAATGTAATAAAGCACCTGCGCGCGATTGTGCGCCGTGGTTCGCGCCCACGATTCCGCCTTCCGCGCCGCTTCCACCGCGTTTCGAATGTCCTTGCGATTGCCGAGGGGTGATTCGCCCAGCAGCTTTCCGTTGTTCGCGCGAACTTCGACGCTATAGCCCGAATCCGGCCGAGCTTGCTTTCCGCCGACATAAAGTTTCACGGTGCGATCCACCGAGGGATTTGCCACTTCCACTTCTTCCCCGCGCTTCGCCGAGCCGCCATCGCGCAGAGCCGGCGCCTTACGGAACCACGTCGGCTCCAGATATTCGCGCAGACCTTCCTTGCCTCCCTCGCGCCCGTACCCGCTCTCGCGATAGCCGCCAAATCCGCATGCCGCGTCAAACAAATTCGTGCTGTTCACCCACACCACGCCCGCTTTGATTTGCGCCGCAGTCTGGAGAGCCAGGTTGATGCTCTCGCTCCACACGCTCGCCGCCAGTCCGTACACCGTGTTATTCGCCAGCTCCACGGCTTCCTTCGGCGTACGAAACGTCATTGCCGCCAGCACCGGCCCAAATATTTCCTGCTGCGCCACAATCGATGTCGGGTGCACATTGCAGAGCAGCGTTGGCTTGTAATACAATCCGCGCCCCGGCAGCACCACTTCGGGTTGCCAGCACGTCGCGCCTGCCGCAATGCCCTGCTTCACCAAGCGGTCAATGCGCTCCAATTGCACGCGCGCCACGATCGCTCCGATATCGATGGCCTTGTCCAGGGGCGGGCCAATTCGCAGCGTGCTCATCCGCGCCTGCAATTTCTTGATCAATTTTTCCGCAACGCTTTCCTGAACCAGCAAACGCGAACCGGCGCAACACACCTGTCCTTGGTTAAACCAGATTCCGTCCACCAACCCTTCTACCGCTCCATCGAGATCCGCATCTTCAAAAATCACGAACGGAGACTTTCCGCCGAGCTCCAGTGAAAGCTTCTTGTGCGTCGCCGCCGTCGCCCGGCGAATCGCGCGGCCCACTTCCGTTGATCCCGTGAACGCAATCTTGTCCAGGTCAGGGTGTTTCACCAGCGCTTCGCCCGTCGATCCGTCGCCAGTGACGATATTGACCACGCCCTTCGGAAGGCCCACCTCGTTGCAAATTTCCCCGAACGCCAGCGCCGTCAGCGGCGTATACTCCGCCGGCTTCAGCACCACCGTGTTTCCTGTCGCCAGCGCCGGCGCAATCTTCCACGCCAACATCAGCAACGGAAAATTCCACGGAATGATCTGGCCCACCACGCCGCAGGCTTCATAGCCAGGGAATTCCCGTTCCACCAGTTGCGCCCAACCGGCGTGGTAATAAAAGTGCCTTGCCACCAAAGGAATATCGATATCGCGGCTCTCGCGGATGGGCTTGCCGTTGTCGATCGTCTCCAGCACTGCCAGCCGGCGCGAATGTTTCTGCACTTGCCGTGCCAGCGCATACAACAATTTCGCCCGCTCGTGCCCGGTCAACGCCTGCCAACCCTTCAGCGCTCCGCGCGCCGCCTTCACCGCCGCATTTACGTCCGCGGGGCCACCCTGCGCTATTTCCGCAATGCGCTCGCCGGTCGACGGATCGCTCGTCTCAAAATACTTGCCCTCGGCGGGAGACTTCCACGCTCCACCAATAAAATGCCCAAACTTCCGCTTGTGCCGGTCGAGCCATTGCAGCGACTCTTTCGCATCCTCCGGCGCCGGCCCGTACTCCATCGCCCTGAATTTTTCAACGACGCTCATCTCGTCATCCGCTCCAATCGCGATAAAAAAATAAAACCGTCATTTCGAACGAAGTCTGCGAAGTGAGAATCCCTCTTCGATTCCAAGCTATCCGCCAATTTCTCTTGCCTCGAGCCTACCTCACCCGTCCGCTGCCTTCGCCGTCATCCTCTCCCGCCACTCCGCCATTCGCTTCACCATGAACTTCAAGCGCTCGCGGCCCCACTTCGAACCCATAATCACGGTCTCGACGTCGTGAAATACCTTGGCGTCAGCCATCTTCTCTCGTAACTCCGGCAGAAATGGATACACTTTCGCGAAGATCAACATTTCCCCACTGAATGCCGGCCGCAAGAACAAATCCTCATGTAGCACACCTTCCAGCACAAACGAGGCTGCAATTCCCCAGTAGCTCTGCACCAGGCGCAGCCAATTATTTTCGGGCGCCCCGGTCGCCAACGCCACCTTCAGAAAATCGTCCACGTTGTTTGGCCAGAATTCGGTCATCCACCAATTGCGCGCCTTGCGCAACTCCGCCTCGCTCCGCAAGTCGTAAAGCTGCAGAATCAGTTGGGCGTCTCGCGCTGTAGCCTTTTTTCCCATGCTCGTCACTCGTCCGCAACGACTAGCGTTTGCTCGTCACAAACCACGAATCACTCGCCGCTGCTTTCTAAGCCACTGGATGCCGGTATTCCGCCGAATATCTGCCCGTGGCGTGGAATTCCAGCTGCCGCTCGATATCGCCTAGCATGCTGCTCGCTCCTAGCCGGAACAGATGCGGCTCCAGCCAGCTGTTTCCCAACTCCTCTTTCATCAGCATCAGCCACTCCACGGACTGCTTCGCGGTGCGAATTCCGCCCGCCGGCTTGAAACCCACCGCCATTCCGTTTTCTTCTGCATATTCCCGGATCGCCCGCGTCATCACCAACCCCACGGGCAGCGTCGCGTTCACGGTCTCTTTCCCCGTTGACGTCTTAATGAAGTCCGCGCCCGCCATCATCGCCACCAGGCTGGCCTTGGCCACGTTTCGCAGCGTCATCAGGTCGCCCGTTCCCAGAATCACTTTCAAATGCGCCGGCCCGCACGCATCCTTGAACGCTACTATTTCGTCGTACAGCCGGTGCCATTGCGCGCCAAATACGTGCGCCCGCGTAATCACGATATCGATTTCCTGCGCGCCCGCTTCGACTGACCGCCGAATCTCCGCCAGCCGTTCCTCAAACGGATTCAGTCCTGCCGGAAATCCCGTGGACACCGCCGCCACATGAATTTTCGTGCCTTCCAGCGCCCGCCGCGCCGTCTCCACAAACAAGTGGTACACGCACACCGCGCCTACCTGAATCTGCAACTCCTCAATCCCCAGCTTCTCCACAATTTCCTGCTGGATTGGCTGTCGCGCCTTGGCGCAGAGCCGTCTTACTCGCTCGTCGGTGTCATCTCCGGACAGCGTCGTTAAGTCCATGCACGTAATTGCGCGCAGCAGCCACGCGATCTGCCAGTCTTTTTTTACAGTGCGCCGCGTCACCAGCGTCGCCGCACGCCGTTCCACCGCGCTGGTGTTCACCCGCGCGTTCTCCACCCAATCCAGATTCAAAGACGTTCCGCGATTGCTTGCCAGCCGGCGCCCGCCCATCACTGCAATCGTATCTTGGGGCGCGTGTTCGCGCGTCTCCACAATCCGATTCCCGTGGCGATCCGTAATTTCCAATCGTGGCTTAATTTCCCCGCTCATCATCTTTCTCCCAACTCTTGTAGGCCCGCCTTCCGAGGAGGGCGGTCACGCGCCGCTAAGCAGAGCAAAAGCATATCACTCCGCTACATCCTCGAGCGAGCCGTCGACATCTCTTGAATCTAGCGCGTGCCGCTTGTCTTCGCGGGCTCCAGCAGCGCGTAACCCGCCACTTTCTTCAGCGCCTCGCGCTTTTCTTTGGACGCGAGCAACGTGCGAACCTTCATGATCACCTTTAGCAGCAAAGGCGCCTTGAACGGCCTCTTCAGCCTTTTACCCTCCTCGTTGAAATAGCGCATCTCTTTTACTGCCCAGCCACGCTCACGGAAAAACCCAAACCAGTCAGCTGGCTTAAATTTGAAGGGTGCGTTCTTGGTCTTCCGCGATATCCCACCCCTCTCCCGAAACTTGATTGCATCTGGCGAAAGGTATTCCGTAATCCAGTAGCGCACATGCGATATCGCTTTCAGGTCATCCGCCAGCGCGCCCACTTCTTCCACACTCAAATACGGGATCACGCCTTCGGTCAGGGTCAGCAGTTTCCTACCACGCGCATCGACATCCGCGAGCAACTTCCGGCGCTCGGCTGGATTGGCCAGATCCACCGGCACGCGCTGCAACGTGCAGCGCGGCGTCTCATGGCGCAGGCGACTTTCCTTGTACTCGATCATTCGCGGATAGTCGGCCTCAATCCACAGAAACGACTTGCAAAGATCCATCCGGTAAGGTCGTGTATCCAGACCCGCGCCAAGATTCACGACTGCTTCGGCTCCATCCGCTATGGCCATGCGGATGTACTCGTCAATGATGCATGTGCGGATGGCAATCACCCAGCTCGTCATGAATCGCATGGGCATCGCCTCCGCGATTTTCTTCCCCTGCTCCCCTGCCAGCACGCTCGCCAAGGGATCCTGAAACAGCGCATCCGGCCGTCGCGTTTCCACAGAGCGGTAATACGCTACCCAAAACGCCGTATCCGAAACGCTCTCGATCAAGCCGTCAGCCATAGGCGACCTCGCTCACTTTGATGCCGAATGCCCCGTCTTCCGGCGCAACCCGAATCGCATCCTTTACGTCCGCAACCTCTTTTACCTCCTCAACTTCCTCAACCTCAACGGCCCCGCTCTTTGCGCCGATACGGCCGCAGCAATACTTCCAGATCGTGCCGCAACCACGCGCCAAGCGTCCCTTCGCTAAAACCGCCCCCAATCCAGCATCGATCCTCTGTTTACCTGCTGCATGCACCGCGCCAGCCCGGCCGTATCGCACTTCACCAATTCCCCCGCAGCCACCGCCTCGTCCAAGAGCTTGCGCGTTTCCTCCCGCATGCCCTTGAACAACGCCAGCGTTACGGCGCGGAAATCCGGATCGGTCAGATCGTTCTCTAGGCACGCCAAGCTGTTCGCCATTGCTTCCGGCGTCGCGGCAAATCCGCTACATTCCACATGTAGCTCCACCAGCGTTTTCAGGGGCGATTTGTATTTCCCCCGAGCTGCCGAAAATTGCGCGGCTACATCGGCAGTGCCGCTCTTGCACGTGGCCAGCAGCAAATTGCGTTTGCTGCCAAACCGCTGAACCAGCGTTGCGGGCACCACACCCGCTTCCTTCGCCACAGCCGCCAGGGTCAATTGCGCAGGACCGCGCCGTTGCATAGCACGCGCTATCGTTGCGCTGGCCAACGATCCCAAAACAAAAGAAAAAACCGGCCGCGTTTACAGCTCGTGGGCCATGGCTTGCGAATACGGATTCACCGACTTGGACGGTACTCGTCCCGATTGGGGCAAATACGCCGTCAAAAAATATGGCAAGACAAAATTTGCGACGAGCTTTTCTACTCTTACTGGTACCCTGGCTTGTTCGATCTAGGCTTTCCGGACTGGTTTTGAAGCGGTGTCCATTTTCGACACATCATCACCATCGAACAACCTGTTTTACCCAAGACGGTCCATTAACCCGTTTCCTTCGAGGTTCAAAGCTCTGCTGCCGTGAGTCCGGAAGCGATCCGCGCGCGACCGCGCCTTGCTGTATTTGCCCACGTGGGCACGGCACTGTCGTTGCTGATGGCCGTGTTGGATTTGCTCGGCTGGAATTTCGGTGTGATCGCGTTGACAAGTTTGGTTTCGTATTTTGTCAGCACGAAGACAATGACCGCCGTTTGTTTGCTGGCATGCAGCATTTCCTTGTGGCTGCATCGCCCGCGACTTCAATAATCTAGTGATGGATCTGGGTTTAGCCTCGTCGCTTAGCAAATTCGCATCTCCCGTCCGCTGAGCGCATGGCCGTAACTTTGCCGAACTTTTTCGAGCGTTGAGCACCGGCGTTCGGATATATAATGACCGCCGCTTTCGAAAGCCAGGATTTCTCGGTCCAGACAATCGGAATCATCGCGACTCCGCTGTTTCTTCCGTGTCTGCACCTATGTTTGCCTGGTCTGCCGAAACGCAATCGTGAAACCGCCCAAAATCCCGATGAGGTGTTCGTCGTGCATCAGCTCAGAACCGCTCTGGTCTTCGCTCTTTCCTGCGCCGTGATTTTCAGCGCGTGCCCTCCCGCGCCTTTGCAAGCTTTTCCCGCCGCGCCCTCGGCCGCTGCTTACGCTTCCCCCTGGCCCAAGGTTTTCGATCGCAATGGAGCGCACATCGTCGTTTACCAGCCACAAGTCAAAAGCTGGCGTAACTACCGCTCCTTGATTGCAGATACGGCCATTTCCATCACGCAGCCCAATGCCAAGCCTATCCTCGGCGTTATCTCCTGGCATGCCGACACCATCACCAACGTCAACGCGCGCACCGTCTTCGTCGCCAACATCGTTGTTGTCAGCTCGCGCTTCCCTTTTCTCGAAGCCACTCAGGAAGCCGCCATGCAGCAACGCGTCCGCCAGGTCTATCCCACCATGACGTTTAACATCAGCTTGGATCGCATGCTTGCTATGGTGGAAAAGGTCAATGCTCCCGTTCAGACCATCACTGCCAACACGCAGCCGCCTCCGATTTTTGTCAGCAACTCGCCCGCGATTCTCCTCCTCGTCGAAGGCAAGCCAGTGCTCGCGCCCATTCCAGGCACCAAGCTGCAATATGTGGTGAACACCAACTGGGATCTCTTCTCTGAGGGCTCTAGTTATTTCCTGTTGAATAGCAAAACCTGGCTGAAAGCGAAAGAACTCAGCGGACCATGGGCCGTCACTAGCAAGCTGCCGCCGGAAATGTCCAGGCTTCCCACGGGCGAAAATTGGGACGACGTCCTCAAAGCGATTCCGCCTCCGCCGGGAGCATCCGCCGCTCCCAAAGTCATCTTCACGGACAAACCCGGCGAATTGATTCTTTTCAAGGGTGCTCCGGCCTATGCAACGATTCCCGGGACCGCGTTACAATACGTCACCAACACGGAATCAAATGTGTTTCTCCACCGGCCGGACAATCAGATTTACGTACTTCTCTCCGGCCGGTGGTTCCGCGCCGCCACGTTGCAAGGCCCGTGGATTTTCGCCGGTAACGATCTCCCCACGGATTTTTCCCAGCTGCCCAGAAAAAAATCGTATTCCGCGGTTCTTTCTTCCGTCCCAGGGACGCAGGAAGCCAGTGACGCAGTTCTGCTCTCGCAGGTTCCCACCACCGCGATCGTGAATCGTGCGCAAGCGGAAGCTCAAGTAAAAGCGGCATATGCCGGCGAACCGCAATTCGTGCCCATCGAAAGCACTACGATGTTTTATGCCGTGAACACTGCGAACAAAATTATTCGCGTCGGCAATCTTTACTACCTCTGTTACCAGGGCATTTGGTTTTTTTCCCCCTCGCCTAATGGTCCGTGGAAGACCGCCGATTCCATCCCCGCTGTGATTTACACCATTCCGCCCAGTTCGCCTGTCTACAACGTTACCTACGTACTCGTCACCAATCCGACTCCCGCAACGGTCGAAATGAGTTACTCGAGCGGCTATCTCGGGGAATTTGTCATGGGCATGGCCGTCGGCGCCACGATTGTTTATGGTACTGGCTACTATTACCCGCCATACGTGTATTGGGGATCACGCCCGATCTACTATCCCTATCCTTGCACCTACGGCGTCGCTGCGGTCTATAACCCGTACACCGGCGGTTATGCTGTGGGACGCGCGGTTTATGGACCGTATGGTTCCGCAGGAAGCGCCGCATGGTACAACCCAGCGACGGGGATGTACGGCCATGCGGTCACCACACAGAATTCCTATGGTGGCCACACGTACGCTTCCGGCTACAATCCCTGGACTGGAACTTCATTCGCCGCTTCGCAGGGCCACAATCAGTACAGTTCGTGGGGCAGCACCGTCGTTACGAACGGCAACAACTGGGCTGAAGCGCAGCACGGCTCAAACGCCAACGGCAGCGCGGGTTCGTTCCAAACGTCGAAGGGCAGCGCTGGCGCGGGATTCTCAGGCGCTAATGGCAACAGCGGCTTCATTGCCAAGGACGCCAACAATAACAACGTCTACGCGGGTGCTGACGGCAATGTCTACAAAAAAGATTCCAGCGGAAATTGGAGCAAGTGGGACAACGGCAGTTGGACTCCGGTCGATCCTTCGACGGCTGCGTCTCAGACCAGGAACAATTCGCAGAACCTCGGCGGCTCCAAACAATCGCCCGGTTCCAACAACACGCCCGGCAGCGCGAACGGCAACAGACCCGATTCCAGCCAGCGTGGCCAAGGTGGGGGAGGCCAATCGCCGTCTACAACTACTCCTACGCCGAATCGTCCTCCAGCCGCGGCGCCAGGCTCCTCAGACACTATGGGTCAACTCCAAAATGACGCCAACTCCCGCGCCCGTGGCGACCAACTGGAACAAAACAACAACCGTGGCGTAGGTACTACTCGCGGATCCGGCGGCGCCAACCGCCGCCGCCCCTAAATTCCATGTGGCAAAGGCACTCCTGCCGAGAGTATATCCAACATGCCGGCCCGAAGGCCGCGACAAAACGCGAGAGCACTAGGTCGATAGCCGAATAAACGTCACCCCGAACAAACGCCGCGAAGCAACAAATTCTCTCCCGCCGCGTGGGCTCCATGCAAATGGATCCCGTTTCGATCCCGCCACCACACGCGCGCCTGCGCACATCTCCTCCCCATCCGCGGCTGAATAAAACTTCTCCACAAACGTCCGCCAAGGCCGCCAGCCTAACGAACGACGCTCCAATTCCCGCGAACTCCCCAGCCCCAACGCACGCACAAGCCTTAGATCCGCGGACGGACGCATCGGGCTCACGCAACGCGCACATCGCCACATATTGCAAGGCGGGCGCCCTCATCCCCGGAATCGCAGCCAATCGCTTCAGAAGCGCATCGCCATCCAGAATTTCCTCGAAGCTGATTTGCCCGTCCCGCACAGCACACGCCAGCAACTGAATCGTCTCGGCCGCCGCAGGCAATCCCAAACTTCTCAGATCGGCATTCGCCAAGATCTCAGCTCTCGGAAATACATGCGTAAGTCCATCACCAAACGAAACGGGCTGCCCAAATGCTTTCGCCATCCGACCTGCCAGCACCGCCGCTTTCCTGCTGTCGCGCGCCCAATATCAGGCTGCGGTGACAATAAATGACGCCAACACCATGGATCGTATTCTGGCTGACGATTTCGTGCTCGTCACCGGCTCCGGCAAAACTTATAGCAAGGCTGACCTGATCGCCGACGCGCGCAGCGGCAATTCGATTTACGAAAAGAACGACGAATTGGAAAAGAAAGTGCGCGTCTGGGGCGATACCGCCGTTGTTACCGTCAAAGTATGGGAAAAAAGCAGGGACGCAAGCCCTTCGACCATCTGTTCTGGTTCAGCGACACCTACGTTCGCACTCCGTCGGGCTGGCGCTACGTCTTCGGCCAGTCTTCTCTGCCGCTGCCCAAAGCCCCAAACACCCAGTAACAACTATTTGCTCCCTGCTGCTTTCGCTCCCGGGGTCGCTCGAGTCAACAGCTCCACATATTCCTTATAGAATTTCACCTTGTCCAGATCGTCTTGAACCTCGACCAGAATTTCCCCGGTGCCTGGCTGGCTTCCCGGTTTCCAAACAAGCGTGCTGCCGTAGCCCGCCCCATGATCGGTATTCACGTCCATGTACAGCTTGCGCGATTTTGTGATGATGGTGGGATCGAGCCAGGCCACAGCGGCAAGCTCATCCCACAAATAATTGGCGTGCGCGTACTTCGCCACGTATTGCGCGGCAGGCGTGGGGCTCTTCCGGATCTGCTCAATAAGGTCTTTGTCCATGCGGGTCTTCACCGAAATATCCACCGTGGTGATAGCCACGTGCGGCCAGTGCGCGTGCAGGACCGCGCTCGACGCTTCCGGATCCATCCAGAAATTGAACTCATGAGAAGGCGACAGCGCAAACTCCGGGTCGTCTGTGCACGGATTAATGCTTCCGCCCATCACGATCAATTCCTTGCTCAACTCCGGGAATTGCGGATCGAGCGCAATGGCCATGGCCAGGTCGGTCATCGGTCCCGCGGCGTAGATCGTCACTTCATGGGGATACTGCCTCACCATGCGCACCAGAAAATTCGCCGCCGTCTCCGTAGACGCCTTGATCGTGGGCTTCCCTTCCGGCATCGCCGGCACGTCGTAAGGACCATGAACCTTGCCACCAGGCCCGAAGTTCCACGCGCCCTGATACACCAGCTTTCCGTGCATCGTTTCCCACTTCGCGATGTACTCTTTGCTGTTCACCAGGGGAAACACCGCGCCTGGCACCACCGGAATATCCGGCCGGCCGACAATTTCCATCAGCCGGAGTGTGTGCTGCACTTCCTCGTCGCGCCACGCGTCTCCCGTCACCACCGTAATTCCCAACACGTCCGTGTCGGGAGAATTCACCAGCGCCAGGATCGATTGCATGTCCGTGCCACCCGGTCCCGCGGCATCCTGATCAATGATTACCTTGCGTTTCCCCTGCCCCTGCGCTCCCATGCAGCAAACACCAAACAATACCCCCAAAACGCACACTCGATAACGCCAGTTCATAACAGTTCCTTCCCTTGGGTTTAAATCTAAAAAATTCACAATCCCAAACTTCGCCGTAGCCCTAATACATAATCGTCTGGGTTAAATGGTGCGGCCACGTCGTCGTGTGAAAGTGCGTCCAGAACCGCGCATCGATCTGCGGAATGATCACCTGCAAATTCGCAGGTCGCCGCTTGTTGATTTCTTCGGTAAGCACGGCGGTCGCGTAAATGCAATGCGCGCGAATCTCAATCTCCCACCGCGAATCACGCGGTATCAGTTCGTGCGAATTAATGGCCTTCTCCAGTTTCTCGGAATAGCTGGTGATGCCGTGCAGCCGCAAAGCCAGCGGAACTATGTAATCCGCGAACGCCGTCATCTTCTGCGGATCATCCAGGCGGAACTTCCCCTGCTCATGCAGCGTGGCGTACAGCATCCAGACTCCAAGCTGCGCCAGTTTATAGAACTTGATCTCATGCCCGTCCAGCGTGCTCACATCGTTAAAACGCGGAAATTCCTTCACCAACCGGTCGATCAATCCGTTTCCGTTGTCATACAGTTTTGGCGAGCACGATTTCACGAAGTTGTGGAACCGCCCGCCGTACTTTTCCGCCAGTACCGCGCCAACCTGATGCAATACTTCCAGTTTTTCATCCAGCATGGGCATTTCGATGTTGCCCTCGAATACTTTGTTCAGGTCCTCGCGCGTCATCTTCGCCAGGTAGCCGCCGTCCAGAAATGGCACGCCATTGTCGACCGCGCGTTTGATGCACGCGAATTCCGCATCCGAATCCGACCAGTGCTGCCCCGCGTAATCCACCTGGAATTTTTCATGCCTCGTGAAATCCGTGAACGCCGTATCGATACTGTCCGCCACCATCACGAAATCGATGGCCTCATCCGCATCTTTCTGGCCCACGCCGAACGGCAACGTAAACTCCGGCATGGGTAATTCCTCATACGCCATCCATGACGCTACCTCCACGATTTTGTCGTAGTGCGTCTGCACAGAGCGCGAGGATTCCACCGCATAGCGCACGCTGTCCAATACCGGACTTCCAATCGATTTCGGCCAATACATATAAAAGTGTCCCAAGAACAGGGATCCTCCCGGATTAAATTTGCGAATTTAGATGATCAGGACGTTCTCGCCAGAATGATCAGCGCCAGCCCCACAACGAAACAGCCAAACATTGCCGCGATCAGTCGCGATGTGCCCGCGGGTGCGGTGCGAAATTCCTTCCAGATAAACACGCCCCACAACGCCGCCACCATGGTCGCGCCCTGCCCAAGCCCATAGGAGATAGCAAATGTCGCCTTGCCCGCAGCAATGATGTTGAACGACATGCCCACTCCCCAAATGATTCCTCCCAAGATTCCCGTGAGATGCGTGCTCAAACTGCCTTTGAAATAATCTGCAAAGGTCACCGGAGCACCCACGAACGGCTTCTTCATGATGAAGGTGTTGAGAATGAAATTGCTCAGGAAGATGCCGACGGCAAAGACAAAAACCGCTGCATAGGGACCAAGCTTCCCGGCTTCAGGCTGCGTGAAATCCGGATACATGGCAGCGGCAACAAATCGATAGAAAAAGCCCATCGTGATTCCGCACGCAACGGAAAGAACTAGGCCCTTGGTGCTCAGGCTCGCTGCCGTGCCGGGTATCTTGCGATAAGCAATCGCATCGAGCACGATGGCCAGCACCACCAGAAGCACCCCTCCGAACAGCAATGCCGCATTTCCGCCGGGATGTTCGCGATAATTCACAACCACGCCGAGAACCAATGCGAGACCGATGCCCACCGGAAACGCCACGGACATTCCCGCGATATCGATCGCCGCCACCAGGAGAATATTCGCCAGATTAAAAATTGCGCCGCCCAATATTGCCGAATACACGCTGGCGTGAGAAGCTTGCGCAAGATCAGCTAGGAACGGTCTCCCCACGGTTCCGTTGCTGCCCAGCGTCAAACCCAATATTACCGCCAGCAACAGCACGCCGATCGTGTAGTCCCAATAAAACAGCTCGAATCGCCAGCCCTTCTTCGCCAACTTCTGCGTGTTCGCCCACGAACCCCAACAAAACATCGTGATCACGCAGAACACCACCGCCCACGGATAACTTTGCAAAACGAACATTGAGTCTCCTTTGAACTCTTGCCGTCAGGGCATAGCTTCGGCCGTGCCGTAACGTCGAAAAATCATCCATGCCTTAGCCGCTGGAGAACGCTTTCCCCCCAAGCTACGGCTTGCCGCCCCGACGGCTCCATTCCGTTTCAAACTCGGCGCGCTTCGGAAATGATTTCTGCGTGCCTACGCGCATCGTCGATAATCCCGCATAAAGATTCGCCCGCAGCAGCGCGTCTTTTTCCGACAAGCCTTCCGCCAGAAACACGGAAAAACTTCCGATAAACGCGTCCCCAGCGCCCGTCGTATCTTTCGGTGTCACCGCAAACGGTGGAATCAGCTCCTCCAAGTCCTTGCCCATAATCAGAGAGCCTCGGGCGCCAAGCGTCAGAATCACTTTTCCGAAACCTTTCTGCAACAAAGAGGCGGCGCAGCGTTTCGCCTCCTCCAGCGAATGCACGGGCAATCCCGTAATCACTTCCGCTTCGGTTTCGTTGGGAACGAAATAATCCGCGGCGATCAATTCATTGATTTGCGCGGGCAAAGCCGGCGCGGGGTTCACGATGCAACGGATGTTGTGCTTGCGCGCGAATTGCACCGTGTAATAGACCGTCTCCAGTGGAATTTCAAACTGCAAAATGATCGCATCCACGTGCCGCAGCGCGTCCGATGCCGCGTCCACATCCGCCGGCCTCAGCGTGTCGTTCGCGCCCTTCACCACAATGATGCGGTTCTGGCCGTTGGGCTCGACAAAAATCGGCGCCACGCCACTGGAGACTCCGTCCACAATGCGCACATGCGTCGCGTCGATCCCCATGGAGGTAAAATTTTTCACCGTTGCTTCGCCGAAAAGATCGTTGCCCACCTTCGCAATCATCACAACATCCGCTCCGCAGTACCGCGCCGCCACAGCCTGGTTCGCCCCCTTCCCGCCAAAACCAAGGTCGAAGCTCTTCCCGAAGATGGTTTCTCCTGGCCGTGGGAACACGTCGCTAAACGTTGTTAAATCCGTGTTGGCGCTTCCGACCACAGCAATGCGGGGTGACCTGGACATACGTTCTCCTCTGTAAGTGGCAAGCCGTGAAAATATAACAGCGCGAGAGAATGAGCAAGTGTGGCGAGATCAGCAAGTAAAGCGGGAATGACACCTGACCGCACGGTTCGTGTCGGTTCGTTGACGGCCCTATCCGCGGATGTTAGTCTCGCACTTCATCCTTGCATGCGCGCCGTCGACCTCATCCAAAAAAAACGCGATTCCGGGGAACACACCCGCGAGGAAATCAATTACCTCGTTAGCAGTTACACCGACGGCGAAATCCCCGATTACCAGATGGCCGCGTGGCTCATGGCCGTTTGGATTCGCGGCCTGAGTCTTGCCGAAACCGCGTCTCTCACCGAAGCGATGTTACATTCCGGCGAGGTCATCGATCATTCCTACCTCCCCATGAAAAAAGTGGACAAGCATTCCACCGGCGGCGTTGGGGATAACACTTCGTTGATTCTCGCGCCCATTGTTGCCGCGGGCGGCCTCGCCGTTCCCATGATCAGCGGGCGCGGTCTGGGTCACACGGGCGGCACGCTGGATAAACTCGAGGCCATCCCCGGCTTCAACACTTCGCTGACACTTGCGGATTTTAGCCGCGTCCTCCGGGAATGCGGCATGGGCCTGATCGGACAAACCGCTGAAATTGCTCCCGCGGACAAAAAAATCTATGCGCTGCGCGACGCCACTTCCACGGTAGAAAATATCGGCCTGATCTGCGCCTCGATCATGAGCAAAAAGCTTGCCGAAGGCATTGATGCGCTTGTTCTCGACGTGAAAACAGGCTCCGGCGCGTTCCTGGCCAAGGAAGAAGATGCCATTCGCCTCGCCGAGGTCATGGTCGACACCGCTCGCCGCACAGGAAAGAAAGCCGTGGCGCTTATTACGGATATGAGCCAACCACTTGGACGCATGGCAGGCCATTCCAACGAAGTGATCGAAGCTATCGACGTCTTGAAGGGCCGCGGGCCAGACGATTTGCGCGATCTCAGCCTGGAACTCTCCGCGTGGATGTTTTATCTCGGCGAACGCACAAAGTCTGTTGACGAAGGCCGCAGTCTCGCCAAAGCAATGATCGCCTCAGGCAAAGCGTTAGAACGATTCCGCGAGTGCATCCGGCTGCAAGGCGGCGACCAACGCATCGTTGACGACACTTCCCTTGTGCCCATGGCCAAATCGCGGGCAATCGTGAGCAGTCCCAAAGCCGGTTACATCGCCGCCACGCGTTGCAGGCAATTCGGTGTGGCCCTGGCGCTGCTCGAAGGCGGCCGTAGTAAAAAGGAAGATCGCATCGATCATGGCGTCGGCTTGGAATTCCACAGACGTATTGGCGACAAGGTACAAGCGGGAGAAAAACTCGTCACAATCCAATACAATTCCAGCACAAAGCTTGCGGAGGCCCGCGAACTGATCGCTTCGGCTTTTGAAATTGGCGATATTGCCGTACCATCGCCTCACTTGATCAGCCGCATTATTGGCGGCGCGTCGCGATAAGTTAGGGAGCACGCAAGCAGCACGAAACGCACTTCAGGGTCAGGCCGAGCAGCGCTGCCGTCAATGCAGGCAGGGAGTCAGGATGGGCAGATTCACAGGTTTGCTGGGTATGGCTGTGTTGGTAGGCCTCGCCTATCTGTTTTCCACTTCGCGCAAGTCGATCAAACTTAAAACCGTTCTTTGGGGCTTGGGCCTGCAACTTGCCTTCGGTATCTTCGTGCTCAATTTCGGGCTGGGCCGTAGAATTTTTCAGTTTTTGGGCGACGTCGTTAATAAGCTGCTCAGCTTCGCGTTCGTTGGGTCGCAATTTGTTTTTGGCGGACTGGGCATGGCGCATTCCTCTTTCGGCTTCATCTTTGCGTTTCAAGTGCTTCCCACCATTATTTTCATCGCCGCCGTTTTTGCGTTTCTCTATCACGTCGGGGTGATGCAGGTTTTCATTCGCGCGTTCGCCTGGGTGATGACCCGAGTGATGGGCGCAAGTGGCGCGGAGTCCCTCGATATCGCCGCCAGCATCTTCATGGGACAAACCGAAGCGCCGCTCACCATCCGTCCGTTCCTGAACAGCCTGACGAAATCAGAACTCATGTGCGTGATGACCTGCGGCATGGCACACGTCTCCGGTGGAATCATGGCCGCATACATTGCGTCCGGTGTCGAAGCCAAGCACCTGTTGACCGCGGTGATCATGACCGCTCCCGGTACATTGTTGATGGCGAAAATGCTGGTGCCGGAAACGGAGCAGCCGTTGACTGCGGGAAAAGTGCAAATGCCTGCGATGGAGAAAGAAGCGAATTTCCTTGGCGCCATTTCGCGCGGCACCTCCGACGGATTGCAACTCGCCATCAACGTCGGTGCCATGCTGATTTCCTTCATCGCCTTGTTGGCACTCGTGGATTATTTGATTGGCGGCACGCATAATTGGCTCGCGCTGCACCATTTCCGATTTTTCCCGGAGAGCCTGGAGCAATTCTTCGGCTGGATTTTTGCTCCCATTGCCTGGATGATCGGCATTCCCTGGAAAGACGCTCCGGTTATAGGCAATCTTCTGGGCACGCGAATGACGATCAATGAAGTGGTGGCTTTCGCCAAGCTGGGCCAAATGAAAGATTCGCTAGACCCGCGCTCCTTCACGATTGCCACCTTCGCCCTTTGCGGCTTTGCAAATTTCAGTTCCATCGGTATTCAGATTGGTGGAATTGGCGCGTTGGCGCCCGAGCAGCGCGGACAACTGGCCCGGTTCGGCATCCGCGCCATGCTCGCGGGTACCATGGCAAACTTGATGTCCGCCTGCATCGTGGGGATCCTTTCATGAGCATGCTGAGCACTCAAAAATCGGGACAAGAATTTTCTCGCGCCGAAGCCGCTGCCAAATATATCCAGAAGAAAAGCAAGCTGCGGCCGAAGATTGCGCTGGTTTTGGGCTCAGGCCTGGGCGCGTTCGCCGATGAATTTGCGCACGCTGTGCGCATTCCCTACGCCAAGATTCCCAATTTTCCGCAATCGACCGCCCTCGGCCACGCGGGACAGTTGGTCGTGGGCACAGTGGAAGGTGTCGACGTCGCGGGAATGCAGGGCCGCGTGCATCTTTACGAAGGCTACTCTGCGCAAGACGTGGCTTTTCCGATTCGCGTGTTTGCGCGCATGGGCGTGAAAGCGGTGATTCTGACCAACGCCGCGGGCGGAATCAAAAAAGATTTTACGCAGGGCCGCCTGGTGGTCATCAGCGACCATATCAATCTGCAGGGCGCGAATCCGCTGATTGGCCCGAATGAGGAACAATTCGGCCCTCGCTTCCCGGATATGAGCACCGCCTACGACAAAAAGTTTCGCGAGTTGACGCTCGCCGAAGGCCGCCTGCTCGGCATCAATCTCGACGAAGGAGTTTACGCCGCGCTCTCCGGCCCAAGTTATGAAACTCCTGCGGAAATTCGCTATTTGCGTACCATCGGCGCGGATCTTGTTGGCATGTCCACTGTGCCGGAAGTCATCGCGGCGCGGCAAAGGGGAATTCGCGTGCTTGGCATTTCTTGCGTTACAAACGCGGCCGCCGGGATTCTGGATCAGCCACTCGATCACAATGAAGTGTTGCAAACGGCGGAGCGCGTGAAAGGCCAGTTCATCGGCCTTCTTCGCGCTGTGATTCCCGATATTGCTTCCGCTCTATGATGGCCGCTCGCATAACCCAATTACATGTCATTCCGAGCGAAGCGAAGAATCTCACTTCGATGCCACCTAAAGGGAAGGATTAGGAGTGCAAAGCAAATGTCCGACTATGATGCCTTAATCGCCGTGGCAAAGAGCGCGTGGAAAAATGCGCACGCGCCATTCTCGCATTTCCAAGTTGGCGCCGGACTGCGCGCCGCCTCTGGGAAAATCTACGGCGGCTGCAATGTGGAAAACGCCACCTATGGACTCACCGTGTGCGCCGAACGCGTAGCCATTTTCAAGGCGATCAGCGAAGGCGAAAGGAAGTTTGACGCGATTGCCGTCGTCACAGACACGGATACGTTGACTCCTCCCTGCGGTGCGTGCCGGCAATTGATCTGGGAATTTTGCGGCGATGTGCCGGTGGTGATGACAAATCTGAAAAGCAAAGTGGAAGTAGTTCACATGCGCGATCTGTTTCCGAAGCCGTTTGACTCATCCAATCTTTAATCGAATTACGGAAGGAATGTCTCATGGAGAGCAACTATTTTCAGTTCGTTCGAGCCGTGGCCATCCTATGTGGATGCGCGTCCTTCGGCCTGCAAGCGCCGCTGTTGGCCCAGACATCGTCGAAACAGCCGGTCGGCTTCGACCTGCTTGTCACGCACGCGACCATTGTCACCATGGATCCAGCCCGGCGCGTCATCGAAGACGGCGTCGTCGGCGTGAATGGCGATTCCATTGCCTTTGTCGGAACTGTGTCCGATCTTCGCGCGCAAGCCATGAATGGGCTGACCGCCAAAGAAACCGTCGACGCAACGGGTAAGCTGATTATTCCGGGGCTTATCAACGGCCACACGCACATCCCCATGGTGCTGTTCCGCGGGCTTGTCGACGACGTCACGCTGGACGATTGGTTGCGCAAATTTATTTTTCCCGCCGAAGCGAAAAATGTGACCGGAGATTTCGTGCGCTGGGGCTCTCGTCTCGCTCTGGCGGAGATGATTCGCGGCGGCACCACTACGTTCGCGGACATGTATTACTTTGAAGACGCCGAAGCTGAAGAAACCAAAGCCGCGGGCCTCCGCGGTTTTCTCGGCGAGACCTGGATCGATTTCCCCGCTCCGGACAATAAGAGCGAAGCCGAAATGATCACATATACGGAAAAATATCTCAAAAAGTGGCAGGGCGACCCACTGATTCACGCTTCTGTGGCCCCGCATTCAATTTATACCTGCTCCGAAAAAACATTGAGAGACGCCGCCGCGCTCGCGCGTAAATATCACGCGCCGATCCTGATCCACCTGGCCGAAATGCAAAAAGAATTGATCGACAGCCTGGCAAAAAACGGAACAACGCCGGTACAATACCTCCGCCGCATCGAATTTCTCGGCCCGGATGTGCTCGCGGCCCATTGTATCTGGGTCGACTACACGGACATGAAGATTTTGTCAGACTACCAGGTCGGGTGCGTCCACAATCCTTCCAGCAACATGATGCTGGCCAGCGGCGTTGCCCCGGTGGTCGATGAACGCGCTGCCGGCATGCGCGTGGGTCTCGGCACCGATGGACCAGCGGGAAGCAACAATGACCTGGACATGATGGAAGAAATGGATCTGGCGTCAAAACTGCAAAAAACGAATCGCGTTGATCCACGTGCCCTGGGAGCAAAGGGCGCATTGGAAATGGCGACCATCGAAGGTGCCCGCGCTTTGCACATGGAAAAAGAAATTGGTTCGCTTGAAACCGGCAAGAAGGCGGACTTCGCCATCCTGACTCTTGATGTGCCAAATGCCGTACCGATGTACAACGTGTACTCGCAAATTGTGTACGCGTTGAAAGCCAGCGAAGTGGAAACCGTTGTTGTGGGCGGCAAAATATTATTGAAAGACGGGATGCTGTTGACCGTGGATGAAGCCGCCGCCATGGCTAAAGCGAACGATTACGCCAAAAAGGTGCAAGATTCGCTGAAACAATAGCCCTGCCGCAGCACAACCACTCACAAAACGTGACGAGATGCACGTCGGCATGTGATAGCCGTCACAATTCCAGGCCAAATAGTTGTTTCGAAGTATTGCCGCGCGCCTCCTCCTCCGGCTAATCGGATGGCATAGACGTTTCGCTCCTCTCACAACGCTGCGTGTTCCAGCATCTCAGGACTCGCGAAGTGTGATCGTCTGGTTGCAACCGAACTCAAAATCCCGATGGGAGTGAGTTGGTGGGCCAGGATCTGTGCAAAACACGGAGTCGCACGTCAACTTGGGCGATAGTCATATTCGCGATTCTTGAGTTCGCCTCCATTCATCGGCCCGCTTCAGCGCAAACGGTTCACCCAAAACGCAACGTTGCTTCTGCGGTGGCCTTTCCCGAAATTGCTTTCGTACAAACCCGGCGGCTCGTCTGGGGTCCGCTAGCCAGACGTTTTCCCCAGGGCTCTGAGATTGTTTGCTTCCATCCGTCAGTACCTCATGGCTTGGCGCACCTCACCGAGGATTTTTTTACCGCGGCCGATCCCCACGTGAGCTTCGACGCTACGAGAATACTTTTCTCGCCCAAAAGGCGCAGGGCGATCGCTGGCAGATCTCGGAAATGAACCTGGACGGGTCCGGCAAACACCAGATCACGCAATGCCGGCAGGACTCGCGCGCAAACAGCAGCAAACCCCGGCTTCGCTGCCGTCGAAATCTATCTGGCGGTGCACATGGTCGCCACAGCGCTGCGTGCCACTGGAGCTAATCGAGTGATCCTACGCGATTATCTGGCGAACCAAGAAATCTCACGCGCAGGCAAAATCGTCACACCGTTCGAGCCGGCGGGCAAGGATCTGCGCAAGCCAGCTCTCGTCAAATTGCAAACAACCAGCCTTGCTAAGCCTTGAGCTGCCGATAGCGGCGAATCACGGCATTCGTCGAACTGTCATGCTTCAGCGAAGGTTCCGTCTTGCTCTCCAACTCCGGAATGATGCGCTGTGCGAGTACTTTGCCCAATTCGACGCCCCACTGGTCGAACGAATCGATGCGCCATACTGCGCCCTGCGTGAACACCGAGTGTTCATAAAGGGCAACAAGCTTGCCCAGCGCTTCCGGCGTCAATCGTTCCAGAAGCATCGTGTTGGACGGGCGATTTCCTTCGAACACGCGATGCGGCACAAGCCAGTCCGGTGTGCCTTCGGCCTTCACCTGCGCCGGCGTTTTTCCAAACGCGAGAGCCTCGCTCTGCGCGCACACGTTGGCCACCAGCATGTCGTGGTGGCGCCCCAACGGATTCAGCGCCTTTCCAAAAACGATAAAGTCGCAGGGGATAAGCCGCGTGCCTTGATGGATTAACTGATAAAAAGAATGCTGGCCGTTCGTGCCGGGCTCGCCCCAGAAAATCTGGCCGGTATCGTAATTGACTTTGATCCCCTCCAGCGTCACGTGCTTGCCGTTGCTCTCCATGGTCAATTGCTGAAGATAAGCGGGAAAGCGCTTCAAGTATTGTTCATACGGCAGGACCGCGATGGTTTGCGCGTCAAAAAAATCCGTGTACCACAGCGCGAGCAATCCCAGCAGCACCGGCAGGTTTCGCTCCAGTGGCGCGGTACGGAAATGTTCATCCATTTCGTGAAAGCCGTTCAGCATTGCGCGAAAATTGTCCGGGCCAATGGCAAGCATGGTGGAAAGTCCAATCGCGGAGTCCATCGAATAACGGCCGCCAACCCAATCCCAAAAACCAAACATGTTGGCGGTGTCGATGCCAAACTTCGAAACTTCCGCGGCGTTCGTTGAGACCGCTACGAAATGTTTGGCCACGGCTTTTTCATCGCCGCCGAGTCCCTTCAGCGCCCAATCGCGCGCGGTGTGGGCGTTGGTCATGGTTTCCAGCGTGGTGAATGTTTTAGACGAAATAATGAATAGCGTTTCGGCGGGATCGAGATCCACGACAGCTTCGGCAAAATCCGTGCCATCGACGTTAGAAACGAAGCGAAATGTCATGCTGCGCTCGCTATAAAATTTCAGGGCCTCGTAAGCCATGACCGGCCCCAGGTCCGAGCCCCCGATGCCGATATTGATCACATTGCGAATGCGTTTCCCGGTATGGCCCTTCCACGCGCCGCTGCGGACGCGATTGGAAAATTCTGCCATCCTGTCTAGCACCGCGTGCACGTCCGGCACCACATTTTTGCCATCCACCAGGATGCTGGCATCCCGTGGCGCTCGCAACGCCACGTGCAACACCGCGCGATTTTCCGTTATGTTGATTTTTTCGCCGCGGAACATCGCGTCCCGGCGTTCCTGCACCCGCGATTCCCGCGCCAGATCGAGCAGCAGCTTGACGGTCTTTTCCGTAATCAGGTTCTTGGAGTAATCCAGGTAAATGCCCGCCACCTCAACGGTGAAGCGGTCCGCGCGCTTGGGATCGTCCGCGAAGAGTTTCTTCAAATGAGTTGCCTGAATCTGCTTGTGGTGCGTCTTCAGTGCCGCCCACGCTTTGCGCTTGGTCAACGGCTTAACCGGCAAAACCTTCGAGGTGCTCTTCGTGCGTGTTGCCATGGCAGGCTCCTTGTGTTCCAGATTTATCGCGGGCGGGGACTCTTGGCCAACGTCGAGCCTTTCGCAACATCAACATTCCACAGACGGAAGCCGCCAAGAAACGCGTTAAAGTTGTCTCCCGCCCGGCAACGCGGCGGAAGCACTTTCAATTTTTTCACGTTTCCCCCGCCCAACACCACTTCATCCGGCTCCAGCGCTATCGTCAACTTCTCCACCACATCCGCCACATTCTTGCGCCACTTCTTCTTGCCGTACTTCTTCAAACCACGCAGGCCCACATAATCTTCGTACGTAGCTTTCTTGTACGGAAGATGCCCAAGCTCCATTGGTTCGACGGTGCCGTCCACCACCATTGCCGTCCCCAACCCCGTGCCCAGGCCAAGGAAGAGCATCCGGCCCTTCTTGTAACTTCCCAGCGCCTGCATAGCCGCATCGTTCAGGATTTTGATGCGGCAGCCGAACGCACGTTCATAAGGAAATCCTACCCAGCCCTTTCCCAGATTGTGGGGGTCCAGCAGCGGGCGGTCGCGCATCACCGGGCCCGGGTATCCCATGGAGATGGCATCGAATTTCCAGTCCTTGGTCAGCTGCTTCACGCCTTTGACCATTTCGTCCGCGGTCATCTTGGGCCCGGATTCGAATTTGCGAGGCGTGTCCGCGCCGCTAAGAAGCACCTTCACGTGAGTTCCGCCCACATCGATGGCAAGCACCTTCATTTTTCAGCGTCTCCTTGGATCAAACTCAGGGTAGTCCCGCAAGGCTATAGTAAGCCCCCAAGAGTGTACAGAAAATTGCCCCATTTTGGCTCCGGGGACTGTAAAAAGTGAAGAAACGGAAGCGCGGAAACGCCAAAACAGCGGGTACCAGGCCTATAGCGGAACAAATTACACACGACACCAACTCGGCATCCCTTCGCAAACCAAATCATTGCCATTCAAAGTCTTGCACAGGGTTTCCTCAACATCCGCTTGACACCGCCAGCAATGAGAAGTAATTTTTCCTCCATGTTTTTCACTGGAATCGTTGCTTGATTCCTGCCGTTGGGGTGTTTGCGGGGCGGAGAGCCTGAGTACGAACAACTGGTGCGCTTCTCCTAATTTCGGGATGGTTCCGAAACCGGGAGGGCGCTTCGTTATTTTTCAGGCGCTTCATCGGGAAAATCCGTTGGTCGGTTATGCCGAGAGGGGTGAGGAGAATGCGTAAGCGATTCTTATTTGCCGTTGTGGCCTGCTTTGCAGTTTTGTGTTTCTGTGGACAGCGCGCCTACGGTCAGGCCGTCGGCAGCTTTCAGGGTACGGTGACAGACAAATCCGGCTCTGCGATTTCTGGAGCCAAGGTCACCGTCACGTCGCAAGCAACGGGAGCGACGCGCGAAACCGAAACGGACGATTCCGGGCACTACACCATCAATCTGCTTCCGGCCACCACCTACACCGTGCGTGTGGAATACAAAGGTTTCCAGACAGCGGAGTCGAAAGACGTCAAGTTGCAGGTCGATGAGTCGCGCGAACTGGATTTCAGTTTGTCTCCCGCTACCGTCAGTTCCTCGGTGGAAGTGTCGGCCGACGCTGTGGCCGTTGAAACCGCGAATCCAACACTCGGCCAGGTGATCACGTCACAGCAGGTCTCGCAGCTTCCCTTGAATGGGCGCGATTTCGTGCAACTCGCCACCTTAACGCCCGGCACCACGCAGGAGACCAACCCCAACAGCTTTTTCACTAGCGGCTCCAGTAGCGAAGTGGCAGCGCGCGGTTCGTACTCCCTGTCGGTCGGCGGTTCTCGTCCCAATGCCACAGATTGGATGCTCGACGGCGCGGACGACAACGAATTGACGGCCGGCGGCGTGGCCATCTACTCCTCGATCGACTCGATTCAAGAGTTCAAGGTTTTGACCTACAACTATTCCGCCGAGTATGGCACCCGCGCGGGACCGACAGTCCTGCTGACCACCAAGTCCGGCTCCAACGATTTCCACGGCTCGCTGTTTGAGTTCCTGCGCAACACGGACTTGGACGCGAAGAGCTTCTTTGCCACTTCCACGGAAAAATTCAACCTAAATCAATTCGGCGGTTCCATCGGCGGTCCGATTCGCAAGAACAAGACCTTCTTCTTCGTCGACGGTGAGCAGAAATACCAGCGCCATGGCATCACCTTCGAAGGTTTGGTGCCCACACAAGCGATGCGCAATGGAGATTTCACCAACGATGCATTCGGCAACCCCGCGGCATTGATCAATAACCCGAACATAGCCGGTTCAGCCGACCCACACTTCCGCTGCGACGCATCCGGCAATCCCCTGCCACTGAGTCCTGCGAACGATGGGAGTCAGCTGGCGGGAGGAACAGACTGCAACAAGATTCCCTCGGGCTTGCTGAATCCTCTTGCGCAGAAAATGATCAATCTCTTTCCGCTGCCAAACTTAACCGGCAGCAGTTCAGCCAATTTCATCTCCGAGCCGGTGCGCAGCTTGGATGAAACCAAGTTCGACGTCCGCGTCGACCAGAATTTCTCCAGTTCCGATTCTCTTTTCGCGCGCTTCAGCTACGATCAAGCCGGGTCTTACGTGCCTGGCGGAGCGCCGGGATTTGCCTCGGCCAACGCGTTCGCCAGCAACCAAGGAATCCTCAACCATGCACGCAGCGTGGCCATTGGGGAGACCCACGTCGTTAGCCCTACCACGGTGAACCAGTTTACGTTCGGCTACAGCCGCATTTTCGACTACATCACTTCTCAGGGCACAGGCACCTGCGAATCCACGGTCCTCGGCATCCCTGGCGCCAACACCAGCTGCGGCGGTTCAGCGGGTACCACCTGCCAGGGCTATAGCTGCGGATTAACGTCCACCGAGTTCGAGGGCGGCTATTGGTCGTTGGGCGATCGCGGTTACGCTCCGTTCCAGGGCGGCACCAACGTTTTTTCCATCAACGATTCTTTTGACATGATTCGCGGCAAACACGACATCAAGATCGGCGGCAACATTCGCGCCAACCAGATGAATGTCGGGACTGAAGGCTTCCAGGACGGTTTCTGGGTCATTAGCGGTGGCTTCTCGGGCAATCCCGTGGCCGACTTCATGCAGGGGATCACCAGCCTTGCTATCCACGATCAAACTTTCCCCACCGACAGCCAGTATCCTGGCGGACCTGTGACCGGCCGGCGCTGGAAGATTTATCGCCCCTATGTCCAGGACGATTGGCGCATTACCAAGAGCTTGACGCTGAATCTTGGTCTCGCGTGGGATCTGACAACGCCGATCTCCGAAGAACACTGGCGCCAGGCAAATCTCGTCGCTGCAACGGGACAACTCTTGATCCCCGGCGAGCCCGGAATTGGTCCGGACGCTGGAATCCAGATGAACTGGACGGCATTTGAACCCCGCTTGGGCGCTGCCTGGAAGGTATTTGGAAGCGACAAGACGGTCATTCGCGGCGGCTATGCTATCTTCCACGATTCCGCCTGGAGCATGGGCGCGCAGGGTTTGTGGCAGAACCCGCCGTTTTTTGCCGAATCCGACGCCTTCGCCGGTGGCACTCTTTGCGCGTTTGCTACCTCTTATTGCGCCACCCCAGCGGGCGGATCGATATCTCCGTCCGCGTTGAACATCTCCGACGGATTCGAGGTCTTCCCGACGCGGCCGAATCCCTCGACCTTTACCGGTTCGTTGAACTCCCAGGATACGAATTCCAAACTGGGGAAAGTACAACAGTTCAACGTAAACCTCGAACGCCAGTTGCCAGGCCAGATCGTGCTCACGGCCGGCTATGCGGGATCACGCGGCAGCCACCTTCTGATTTACGGGAACGACCTGAACACGACTAGCCCGGCCGGTTGCGTCGCGGGCGGTTCTTATACACTCGGTTGCCTGCCGGGCGGCGCGCCATACGTTCCGTTCCCTTCCACTTATCCCTATTTTTTCAATACCATCTACTGCGTCTGCGATACCGGGAAGACCAGTTACGATTCGTTCCAATTGAAGGCCGAAACCAAGTCCACGCGCTACGGCATCTACGCCTTGATCGGTTACACCTACTCGAAGACGTATGACAACGGCCTTTCCGACGGCTTGGGCACAAACCTCGGCGCGAGCTACTTCCCGCTGCCGAATTGGCAAAAGCTGGACTGGGCGCTTTCACAAATCAACCTGAACAACAGCTTTACGGCTAGCGTAATTTACGACTTGCCCTTCGGTAAGGGAAAGAAATTTGGCAGCGATTGGAATAACCTGACCAATTCCCTTCTCGGTGGCTGGCAGGTTACCCTGATCGAAAAGATCACTTCCGGATTCCCGGTTCCGCTGATCGACAGCAACAACACTTCTGGGGTGTTCTTCCAGAACGGAAACGGCAACAACTACAACCGCCCGAACTACGTGGCAGGCTGCAGCCCGACTGCCGCCAATCACAGCCAACTTGTCTGGATCAACGCGGCCTGCTTCCCGGCTGCGGCTGCCGGCCAACTTGGAGACGCCAGCCGTGTTCCGGCCACTGGCCCGGATTTCGTGAACACAGACTTCTCCCTGATCAAGCAGTTCGCGCTGCCCTGGGAGAACATGGGCCTGAATTTCCGCGCGGAGTTCTTCAACTTATTCAACCACGCGCAGTTCGGCATGCCGGTCAACGACCTGAATGCGCCGGGCTTCGGCACCGTGAACTCAACTGTGAACAATCCACGCCTGATTCAGTTTGGATTGAAGCTCACGTTCTAACGACTGCTCGCGACTTAATCTGATTCGCCGCCCCATCAGACCTCTGGTGGGGCGGTTTTCTTTTGCGCGCTGATTTATCTTTCGCTTAGTGGGAATCTGGTGCAGCTGGTGGAGTAGCGGGCACTTGGCCTCGGAGCGTGTATACAAATTGCGGAATCTCGTGGCGCTCGCGTTCCGCATCCTCGTTCTTTTCTTCCGAGAGCTGCTTGAATATCGCGATTTCCTGGCGGCCTTTCTCTGTTTCGCCGGTGCGTCGGTAAATCTGCGCCAGCCGGTAATGGGCGTCATCCGGGATCGGGGTATTTTCGATGGCTTTTTGGAGCGCCGCGATCGCTCCGGGAAAGTCTTCGCGGTCCGTCAGCAGAATGCCGAGTTGCAGGTACGCGTCGCCCAGATGCGGATCAAGCTTGAGCGCAGTGTTCAGCTCAGATTCCGCCGCATCCGAACGATCCGGGTGCGCCCCCTGTTTGAGCAGCGCCGCGCCATAGAGATAATGCGCCATGGCCATCTCGGGATGCAGGCCAGCGAAACGCTTCATGCGATCTGTCCATGCCGCCGGGACAACTTGTTCGGTAGCCTGCAGCCGGCCGAGGAAAAGATAAGGAGTGGGATCGGCAGGCCTTAAATCGCAAGCCTCAAAAAATATTTGCTGTGCCTGATCCTTAGAGCGCTGTGCGTACCAGGCCGCGCCCAGTCCTAACAGCATCCGGCTGGATTGCGGATACAGGCGGTGCCCCTTGGTGAAAACCTCGATGGCCGGCTCAGGGGCGTGGTGCAAGAGCAACTCCGCGCCCCATGCAAACAGATGCGGCTCCGTGGGCTGCATTTCCGCGGCGCGCTGATAGTCACGCACGGCATCGACCGGATGGCGTTCGCTTTCCTCGATCTCGGCGAGCTGGGCGCGCAGGTCCGCGTTGTCTTCTTTTGCGAGCGCGGCGCGAATCGCGGCTTCTTGCGAAACAGCGGCTGGGGCAGAGGCGCTCGATGCGGTACCTTCGCGGGCAAGAGAAGCGGTTTCCTTCGACAACGCGTTGCTGTTGCGAACAATGGGACCAGAGCCGTGGCCGCCGAGCGCGGTGGTATCGGTGACGCCCGCAACGGTGAAGGCGGGTTCGTCGGAAAAAGCCATGCCGCCGGATACGTCTTTCGTGGATGCGGGAGAGTTTTGCTTCGTCAGGAACAGCACGATGGACTTATTTTCCTGTGCGTGGAGAATAAACGGTCCCTTCACGCAATCCTCATAACCTGGCAATTTCACGCGCACTGTGTAATTTCCGGCACGCACCCCTTCAAAGCGAAATTGGCCGTGCACATCTGCCTTGGAGGTAAGCGTGTGGGCAGCATCGGCTCCCTCCAGGGTAACCGTGGCCGCGGCAACTGGCTGGCTTTGCGAGTCTTGCACTTTGCCAGAGACGACGGCCGTGGCAGTTTTGGCGGCGTCCTGAGCGCGAAGTTGCATAGCGGAGAACGCCAACAACACGCCGAGAAAACCTGCACTGCGAATCGTTGTGGATGAAGATGTACGCATGAACACGGGAATACTCAAAACCCTGGTGAATCCTCATTCTAACGATGGATTGCGGCGCAGGCAATCAACAGCGGGGACTGACTGCTATTGTTCCAATTGCTTCAATTCGGCCTTTGCCTGCGCATGATCCGGATGTTGCTGAAGCAGTTGCCGCAGAACCGTCCTCGCTTTTTCCCTGTCGCCCTGGATGGCATAAACACGGGCCAGGTTCAGGTACGCCTGATCGTACTCCGGCGCCACTCGTATGGCTTGTTCGAAACTTTGCACCGCTTCGGCGGATTTTCCTGTATGCAAGTAAAGAATGCCAAGATTATTCAGCGCTTCGGGATAAGCGGGACGCGCAGCGACGGCCTTTTGCAGATACTCGTAGGCGTGCTCTGTATCGTTCTGCTGCGCATACACCATGCCGAGGCTATAATTCGCCTCAGGGTCATCTGGATTGATGGCCAGCGCGCGCTCCAGCATGTTCTTGGCCTGCACCCAATCCTTCTTCTGGCGGTACGCGCTGCCAAGATTCCCCAAAGCGATGGAGTGTTGCGGGTCGATCTGCAAGGCGTGCTGGAAGTATTCGATTGCCGCGTCGTAATTCCCTTCGCGCGCCGCGAGAATCCCGAGGTTGTTCCATGCATTGGGCAATGTGCCCGGATAGCTGGCATGCAGCTTCAGGGCGCGCTGAAAACAGTCACGCGCTTCCGTCGTTTTCTGCAGCTGCAGGTAGGCGCTGCCCAGGCCGTAAAGTGCTTCCGCGCTATTTGGGTCGTCTTTTAACGCTTGTGCAAAAAATTCCTGGGCCTGTTGGAAATAGCCGCGTTCGTAAAAGACAAAGCCAAACGAAAGATAATTGCGCTCGAACTCGTAAGTCTCGTACAGCCCTGCGAACGGCAGCGCTTTTGCCAGGCGTTCGGAATCGTTCTTTGGGATACCCTGGACGTCCTCCTCGAACTTTTCCGGAGAAAACGAGCCTTGATAAATCTTCACGATATTTCCCGCTGGATCGATGAGGAACGAAATCGGCACGCTCATGTCTCGATGGCGATCGAAGACTTGACGGAAGAGGAGATTGTAAACAGCGATGATTTCCGGAGAAGCTTTTAGTACAGGGAACGAATGCTGCTCTTTGGGCAACGACGATTCGGTGGCGTCGACATCGATCACCAGAAATTCGAAGCCTTTCCTGGCCAAACCGTCGTGCGCGCGCTCGAACTCCGCCAGTTTTTCCTGCGCGCCCGCCACCTTTGCCGACCAAAATTGGAGAAGGACTGCCTTGCTACGGCGAGACGCCAGACTTTCACTGCGTCCTCCGCTGTCTGGAAGGGAAAATTTCGGAGCCAAGACCGGCGCGAGAAGCCACGATTCCACAATCTCAGGCAAGACTTCCTTGGCATCTGGCCCTCCAGAAATCGCTGCTCGATTCGGGGGCTTGCGATAGGGCTCCATGCGCGTGGGAACGAGCCCCTCCTCGATCCAGATTCGGTGGTTCATAGGCAAATCCCGCAGCTTCTGCGTGAAGCCACTCGGCCATTGAATTGTGGCGTGAATAGGAGCCGGCGCGCTGCCTAAGCCAAAAAAAACCTCTTTCGTGTGTTGCGCCAAAAATCCGGAACCGCAGCGAACGGTGCGAGTCTGCATCCCAGACATCGTTTCGATGGTGATTTTGGTACCGATGGCATCGCGGTTACTCTTCTTCCCGATGAGCCGAAAAGAAATGGCAGGTGGCAGGTCGGGCAGCACATTTTTCAGATAGCGCAGTTGCGGACTATTGCGATTCTTCAGGACAACTTCCACCCGGCCATCCAGATCAAAGTCTCCCAAAGCAAATGTGCGGCCATCTTCCACGAAATCTGTTCCGACAACTCCCGAAATGTCGGAAAACGTTCCCTCGCGATTATTGAGATAGTGCACGTTGCGTTCGAAGCCACTCCAGGTGCGATCCGAACGGATCAAATCGTTTATGGCATTCCAGGCTTGTTCGTATTCGTGGCTGGGCCGCGATTCCTTTGGGGAGTTCGCCACAACCTGGCGCCAGAAAAAACTGTTCAGATCGTCGCGCGTCGTCCCTGTAACCATCCCATTGGCAATATAAATGTCCGCAAATCCGTCGTGATCAAAGTCCCAGGCATCGCTCGACCACGCCCATCGTCCCATGGTGGTTCCGGAGCGCATGCCAAAATCTTCGAAAGCATTGCCTTTGTTTCGGAATAAACTGTTGCCCATCGCGTGCTGGTGATAGAGAGCTCGGCCCTCGGCACCGGCTTCCTTCTGAAAAATAGACTGTTCAGAGACGCGAAGGCCCGCGGCCGTCCACATATTGGCAACGTACAAATCTTCGCGGCCGTCGTTGTCAAAGTCGGCCCACGCACCGCTCATCCCGGCGCCTACATCCTCGACTCCGGCTTCGCGCGCGACGTCGGTAAACGTGCCGTCGCCATTATTTCGATATAGGTTTTTGCGCCCGAAATCGTTCACGACGTACAGGTCCGGCCAATTGTCGCCGTTATAATCGCCCCACGTGCAACAAAAGCTGTAGCGCGTGTTGTTCTGGTCCAGATGACACTCCCGAGTGACATCGCGAAACGTTCCGTCGCGGTGATTGCGCATCATGAAATTGGGTGGCCCGTTCTCCGCGTCAAAATAAGGCATGGGGTAACGATACTGGTCTGCGCCCTGATAGTAGGAATATAAGCAGAAATAAATGTCCAGCCAGCCGTCGCGGTCATAATCGGCAATGGCAGCGCCGGTGAATGTGCCCTGCGGAGGATTGGAAAACTGAAATGCGTCAGGCCGTAAACGAAACTTCCCCCCGCCTTGATTGAGGAACAGGAGCGGGCCCGAAGCGCGAACAACAATCAAGTCTTGGCGGCCGCTGTTGTTGATGTCGGCAAATAAGGCGCATGCAGTGTTTTCCAGGACTCCCACTCCGGCTGCTCCGGTGATGTCCTCAAACGTCCCGTCGCCGCGATTGCGAAACAACCGGTTGGGAAGCCCGGAAGGCTGGCAAATATATATATCGTCCATTCCGTCGCCATCCACATCGGCAACGGCGACACCGTTGTGGCCGTAAATATCAATACCGCTGGCGCCGTCGAGAACGGTTCGCCAATAATCCGTCCCGGGAATAAACTGCGCGGCGTAAGAAGGATTCCCGGCGAAGGTGTGCGCGGCCATGTCCTGGAAGACAGGAACGGAAGAACGGCAGCGTTCTTCCTCGCGCGTCGTCCATTTCAGGAGGCGCATTTCGCCGGAAGCCAGACGCTCCCAAAGCAATTCCCAATACCCAATTCGCTGCTCGCGATGAAATCCGCTGCCCGTGCCCACGAATTCGAAACGAACGATAGTAGCAAGCGAAAGCGGGCGGGAATTGCCGTCCGCTGTCACCAGATCCGCATGAATGCTGACCACCTGAAATTCCGCGGTAAGGATTTTCGAAAAACTAGCGAGCGAAGAACGCAACTCCGCAAGAAAAGATTCAGCCCGCAGCGCAGTTTGTGGCGCATATTGCACTTTCCAAACCTTTAGAAATGATGTTTCGCGAACTCCGCGCTCCTGAGCGGGTTTCTGGGAGTCGCCCACAAAGCCGGGCGCAGTCGCTTTGCGGAAAGCGTCAGTTCCGGTAGGCGAGGCCAAAAGCTCTGAGCTCCACTCGCGAAAAATCGCCTCAACCTGATCCTGATATTTTTCGGTGACGAAATCGTCGGAACCCGTGGGCACCTTGCCGAGTATCGCTTCGATCCCTCTTTTGGCGCGGTATTCCGGGTGCAGCTGTAACCCGAGCGGTGCCATTGCCGTCTGTTGCGAGATAAAACGAAAGAAAGGCGAAGGAAAACCCGCGGGCAAAAAAACGAGCGCGGCTCCTTGGCAGTATTGGAGAAATCTCCGGCGGCTAAGATCGGTGGGACGGCATTTCTTCCAGGACCTGCTCAGACAGATGCTCCCTGAAGTCCGGCTGCAAAAACGGCAATGTAGCATCGGGGTCGAGACGCGTCAAGTTTGCGCCCGCCGCGGCCCGAAACGCAAACATTGGCTGTGATACTCTTGCAAATGATCTCGCTGCGTGCTTGAATCGACATGAATTTTCCCCAATCCTGCCGAATGAACCTGCTTTTAGTGCTTTTGCTGATTCCCGGAGGCGTCGCCGGACAGCAGGCAGCCGGCCAAAGCGCCGATTCCTTGATCGTTCACCTGGGCAATGGCTACGAGGCGCTCAAACAGGAGCAATATGAAAAGGCGGAGGAGGAGTTTCGCGCGGCTCTGATCATCGACCCAGGCCTGGCGATGCGCGCGCGTTTCCCTTTAGCCGTGGCCCTCTTCGAGGAACACAAATTCCCGGAATCTCGCCAGGAATTTGAAGCCGTCCGCCAAGTTACCGGCGAGCAACCTGGAATTTCGTATTATCTCGGACGCCTAGATCTCGAAGAGCGCAACTTCAAGGGCGCCATTGAGAATCTCATCAAGGCCAGCACGCGTCCTCCCTTCCCGGATACTGCCTTCTATCTCGGCCTTGCCTATTTGAAACAAGGGTCGGACGTCGACTCGGAAATCTGGCTGAAAAAAGCAATCCAGGTGAATCCAGACGACTCTCGGGCGGAATACGAGCTGGCCACGCTCCTTCGCAAGCAAGGACGGCAAGACGAAGCGAACCAGATTTTTCAGCAGGCCAAGGACGCGAAAGCTCGTAGCGACAAGCAGAGCCAGCTGAAATTCCAGTGTAATCAGGCGCTCGATCGAGACCCGATTGAAGCCGCCACTCCCATCTGCGAACAACTTTACGATCCCAACGATGTCGACAAGCTCACCGCTTTGGGAATTCTCTACGGTCAGCATGGCTATCTGGAAAGGGCCTTGAAACCGCTTCAAATGGCCGCCGAGTTGGCGCCGCAGTCTCCTCAGATGCAGTACAACCTGGCCTTCACTTATTTTCGGCTGAAGCGTTTTGAGGAGGCGCGCGGCCCACTCGAGGGCGCGGTCCACCGCTGGCCTGATCTTTTTCCGTTAAACGCGCTTTATGGAAATGTGCTGTGGAACTTGGGTGAAATGCTGCCCGCGTACCAAGCTCTCCGTCACGCCCATGAATTAAATACTCAGGACGCGAACACAACCGCCCTGCTCTACCAATGCACGCTGGCATTAGCCAGCCGCTCGCAGAGCTCTGGGGACGACGCGAAGGCATTGGCCTATCTGCAGGAAGCCGCATCTTTGAATCCCAAGGCTCCAGAGCCGCACCAGCAAATGGCGGCGATATATAAACACATGGGCAGGCCAGAGCAAGCTAAGGCGGAGGAAGCCAAGTGTGAAGCGCTGGGGAAGCCAGCCAAGGACTAGGACTCGCCTGAAAATTTCGCTGCATTCTTCTTCAATAATTAGCTTTGACATTCGACTCCCGAGAGTATAATCCACCGGTAATACCCGCCCCGCAGTCCTCACTTCACAGCAGACAAACGTAGAGGGAGAACGATATGGCTACTTCGATTTTGGACGGGGTTCTGAGCACGGTCACCCCGGAAATGAAACAGGCCCTTGCGTCACGGCTGGGCGAGTCTGCAACGGCAGTTCAGTCGGGCTTGGGAACAGCGGTTGCCGCAACTTTGGGAGGATTAGTCGGCAAAGCCGGCGATAGCAGTTTTCTCAATCAGATTATTGGATTGGTCAGCGGCTCTTTCGGACAAAGCATTCTCAGCAATTTGCCGAGCATTGCCTCCACAGGGACAACCAGTGGAATGAGCGATATCGTCAGTCGCTTTTTGCCCATGGTGTTCGGCGGCCAGCAGAATCAAGTGACAAGTCTAATGACGCAACGCGCCGGTATCAGCCCGACCGCGGCCAGCAGCTTGCTCCAGACCGCAGTTCCACTCATCCTGGCCTTCTTTGCCAAAATGCACGCTAGCGGTTCTTTGAATACCAGCTCGCTGGCGAACATGCTGACGGCAGAAGGACCCAATCTGCAGAAGTTTCTTCCCACCGGCTTCCTCAGTAATTTTTCTTCAGCCGCGGCGGGCGTCAGCAGCCGCGTGGTTGCCGCGGAACATCGCGCCGAAGAAAAAGCAAAAGGGATGAACTGGATGGCTGTCTTGGGCGTACTTGTGGCCCTGTTCGTCGTGTGGTTTGTATATCGTGCCCTGGAGGGCTCAAAGACGAGCACCACCGCCGCGGTTGCAAGCAACGTGGTCGGCAACGCCGCCAGCAACGCTGCCACCACGGCCAGCAATGCCGCGAATGCCGCCTGGGCGTCCCTTGGCTCTTTCTTCAGAACTACTTTGCCGGACGGCACGGAGCTCAACATTCCACAATACGGCGTGGAGAATAAGCTGATTGCCTTTATCCAGGACAATTCCAAGCCCGTCGATGCGAACACCTGGTTCGATTTCGATCGCCTGTTGTTTGACACCGGCAGCGCAACGCTGCAGCCAGCCTCCGACGAGCAACTGCGCAACATTGCCGAGATCATGAAGGCCTACCCCAACGTGAAAATTAAAATCGGCGGCTATACGGACAATACCGGCGACAAGGCGGCCAACCAGAAGCTGTCCGAGGATCGCGCCAACAACGTGATGGCTGAACTCGAAAAGCTGGGCGTCGCACCAGATCGACTGGAAGCGCAAGGCTACGGCGAGGATCATCCCGTTGCCGACAACAGCACAGAAGAAGGTAAGCAGAAGAATCGCCGCATCTCGCTTCGCGTGACGGCGAAGTAATATTCGGCGAAGCTACCGGCGAATCATGCAAAACCCCACGCCCGCAGAATCGGCGTGGGGTTTTTGTTTCCGCGGCTCGCTGGCTGGGCGGTGCGACCGCCCGCAGGCCTGGCCTCGCACAGCCTAAATAGCAATCAAACCCGCTCAAGACACAGCCCGAGGCATCCTTTTACAGGTGAAGTATTCTGGCGATTTTTCCTAAGTGAAAACGATGGTAGGCCCGTGGTGACTGGAACCCCAGACCTACTCCTCAGTTGTACTTGGTCATACTTGGTGATTTTCGGTCATAAAACTCCATCTGTGTTTAACTCTATGTTGAACTCGTTGACGTCTCGTTCAGAGGCTAATTCACAAAATCATGTCTGATTCTCTGGGCTTTGACGTAGGCCAATTTGACTTCGGAGCTACCCGCCGATTCCCTTCAGATCGTCCTTGGCCTGCTGCTCAGCGTCCTTTGTGGCCTGCTTGGCGTTGGCATCCGGCCTCAGTTGATGGATGGCCTTGTTCAGACCCTGGGGTTTCTCTCCGTCCGCGACCTTGCAGCCAGACATATCCGCACTGGTGTGCACACCCGTCACGTCGGCGCGGAGGCAATCGAAATCCACTCCGAGATTGTGGCTGGCGTGAAGGGCGGCCAGACATCCATCCAGCGCCGTGAATGGCTCACACGCGGCGGTAGCGGTAGCGTTGGCGGCCAACAACCCCTGGGATTGCAGGCTGGGGGTGAGCTTTTTCTCTACTTCACTTCTGCTTCCGGGCGCATCGGTGGAATTCTTAGAATCTTTCTTGATCCACTTGATCGGATTGAGGGAATGCGAGCTATCCTGCACGGCGGCAGACGCACCCGCGCCCGCGGGCCCTTGCGCCACGGTCCGTTCCCCACCCACCGTTAAAGAAATCGAAAGACCGAAAAGCAGGATTGCGCTAGTAAAAAGCGTTTTTTTCATAGGTGCTCCTTTGAAGATATACCTGGCAAGAAAGAGGCTGCGGGCGCGGCCTCACACCCAGTTGGCCACAACGCCGATGCCGCCGAGAAACGAAGCAGGAAGGTACTACTCCAATCGGTCACGCTGGCCTTTCGAACAGGCGGGATGTTTCAGGATCCTCCTAACCAACGCCCAAATCCCCCACTGGGTACTGGGACTTTACCGGCAACGCGACATCAAACCAGATGGCAAGCCAGGATGTCGGTGTGCGGCTTCTCCTTGCTCTTGAAAGGCGAGCATGCAGGTGCATTTACGTCGAAGGGGTTAGCAACGCTAGGCACTGGGCAATCAGGGACACAACGAGCAGCGGAGTACGGATCATCACCGATCGATCCCACGACGACTGCAGCTCACGAGCATTGTCGAGCCTTCCTCCCGTTTTTGCCGCTTCGGTTTGAAGCCGATTGATTGGCTTTGACAAACGATTGTATAAAACGACGAACAGGATCAGCACAGAGACCGACAGCAAATAGAGGCCTGGATGTCCACCTCGGGTCAACAGGCCCAGCAAAAGGTTAGCCAAGATAGCCAAGACACCCCAGATCGGCATTCGTGCGTCACCGTAGAAATGGAAAAATCCCATAACCTCCATTCCGGCAGCTGGCGAAGCCAACCTTAGAGCGGGCCGGCCCACAGTCAAAAAGAACATGTCCGTGCCGAAAACCACAGCCGTGCTTAGGATGCCGACCAGAGAAACCGCCCATATGAGATAGTTCATTGTTCCTCCGGCTTTCTCACCGTCGCAGCCCCGAGCTCCTGGAATACTTCCAGTAGGTTGAGTTCGTCCCAGTGTTCTACGAACTTCCCGTCTTTGACGCGCCAGATATCGATGCTTCGCATTTGAATCGAAGCACTGTTGGGCCGATAGCCCATGAACGGCTTGCTAAAGGTTCCGTTGTAGGTGAAGCGGGCGCTTATGCGATCGTCCTCTTCGATCACGTCCTCCATTACAACTTTCGTGTCGGGAAATGCGTCGAGGTAGTGCCGAAAGAATGCTTTAACGCCCGCCGGGCCCGGCTGTACGTATGCGTTGTGGTTGTTGTACTCCGGGTGGATGAACTCGTCAAAGAGTTCAACCCGTTTTTCGTTTAGCGCTTGTGCGAAGAGCCGTGGGAGATATTTGTTGCTCATAAAATCCTCCATGACCCTAAGTGTGTGATGTATACTGACAGGTGTCAAGGTACTGTCATCTTTGTCAGTGTTGGAGAAAAAATGTCAGTCTCAAAAAAGGAAGTGGGCGAGTGTCCCGTCGACGCGATGATGCGAGTCATGGACGGCCGTTGGAAAGGTACGATTCTGTGGCGTCTGCAGGATGGGCCAAGACGCACCAGCGAACTCAAGCGTTCCATTCCCGGGATCACAGAGCGCATGCTGATCCGGCATCTTCAGGAGCTTGTTGCCGATGGCATCGTCAAAAGAGACGATAAGAAAACGATTCCGCCCTGCGTTTACTATTCACTCTCCTCGTACGGAAGGACGCTCGGCCCAGTGGTTCAAATGATGTGCAGCTGGGGACGCTCGCACTTGAAGCGTCTGTCGGCAAGACGATAATGAGCGTACGGGCTCGCGCTCGGTAATCTCAAGAAGAGTGGTTCTATTTATACGTGGTCAAGGCCCCCCAAGGCTTAACTCCCGGATGGTTGGCAACCGGGAAACAATCCTGAAAGTTACAAATTGAGCGGTCTGGTAAACGGCAAAACCGCCCATTTAAAGTCCTAGAGAGCTACAGGTCTGGTTTGCCGAATCTGCATCACATGAGTTCTTGGAAATCTGTGATGTAATCTTAATCCCCGGAATTAAATAGTGAGTTCCACCCCGATATTTTGCAGGATTGTTACTCGAATGAAGCTTGAAAATCACGTCGCGCTCTATTTTCTCAAACACAACAAGCCTAACCGTTGTCCACGCGATGAGTGGCAACAAATGGTCCTGTCGAAGACTCGTGGCCTATGGCTTTGTTCGATTGTCCGAGAGGGCATAGGGTTGATTCGGAGAAGGGGAAGAAGTCTCGGAAATGATCTTCCACATATTCTTCACAGGACCTCATAAATACTCGAAATACCTGATATGAATGCGCCGATTCTAGCGGCAAGGGGTTGGTGCACCCTAGGTGTTTTTGAAAAATAGAAATGTTATCGTCTCAAAGGATTAATGGAGGCTTCATTTGAATATCATCAAGACTTTACAAACTGCAGAACGGAAATTGGAAAAGGAGGCGCATAAGATCGGCAAGGAACTAAGCGGATTGCGAAATGCGATTGCCGCATTGGGCCATCGTCAGAAGCCAGCTAAGACCGGAAAGAAGCGGGGAATGTCAGCGGCGACTAGAAAGAAGATTGCGGCGGCACAGAAGGCGCGGTGGGCGAAGGTGAAGGCGAAAAAGAATCAATGAAAAAGAAGGCGCTTTTCGGAATAGTAGCGCTTGCTGTTGTGACTTTGTGCTTGCTGTACATCTGCTATGAACGGCACAGGCCCAAGCGTGTCTGTCTGGATCCGCTATTCAGAAAAAAATCGCTTGCATACGCTGCGCTACGTCGAGGATTCACCGTCGGCAGCAATGGCATAAGTTAAGGCACGCTGAGGGAGGTTTTACTTCTGAACTCGTTCTTTGCCCGTTCCAGAAGCCTGCAAGCGCAATTGATTGTCAGGCGTGCTTCTCGCGTATTCCCTTTACGATGATAGTCTTCAGCCTCAGTGAAGAGTCTCTTCGGGATAGCCAAGGCACGATCTCGCGTTGCTCGGTCCAAAATCTCTCGCTCCAGCTCAACTATTTCCGACTCCAGCTCTTCGAGTGGTCCGCTGTTTGAATTCACCATGGTCAATTTGTCCCTTTACCAGTAGGACGTCTTGCCAGCCGTGACGGTAACAGAATGTTTTGCAAAAACTTGTCTGCCTTTGAACTCTCTTTGAAGATCAGAACCTGACATTTGCATCTTGTTCAGTGGTTTCAGACGTTTATTTGGCTGTAGCACGAAGTAACCCACTAACGCGCAGAGACATCCGAGAAAGGAGGGACTGTGGGACTTGAAATCTCAATGCGGGAATGTGGCGACGTCAGTATATTGGATCTTCTAGGAAGGTCGACCATTGACGGCGGGGAGAGTGAACTCCTGGGCAGGTACCTACGCGACTTGACCGCCGCCGGTAAACGGAAGTTGCTGCTGAACCTAATGAACCTAGCGCAGATTGATAGTTCGGGCGTAGGCATCATCGTAGAAATATGTGTTTCTCTCAAACGTAGTGGTGGGGAGTTGAAACTATTGTCACCACGAGACCGAGTGCTTGAAGTGTTAAAAGTGTTTCGTTTGTTAGACGTTATTCCCAGTTTTGAAGATGAGACCAATGCTCTTGCAAGCTTCCAGCTGCGAACTTGCTGCGCGACGCGCTGATCACAGGTGCAGCCAGGTGCGGAATTAAAAAGGGATTTGTTTTCACGCGTCTTGAGCTAAACTATCAGGCCGGTCGCAAAACCGAGTTTTTTTGGAGGCACCGTGACACGATGCGGCGGTGCAACTTTCGCTCTCTCCCCGGTTCCCCAGAGAATCGCGCTTGTGGTTGATTCCGGCACCGAGATCAATGAACTGCTCGACGGCGTTTTCGAAAGCGAAAACTGGAGCGTGCAGCGTGTCCACGACAATTGCGCCGCCCTCACCAGTGTCACAACCAATTCGTTCGACTTGATCATTACGGGATCGAAAAACCTTTGCTCGGACAATCTTGAGGTTGTACACAAAATCAGAGCTGCTCGCCCTCATGCGCGTCTTATCATCCTCGCCGACAAGTTCACGCCCGGGGACGTCCTCGACGCCATGCGTGAAGGTGCCTTCAGTTACTTCTCTGGCCCCTTCGAGCATTCGGCTCTCGTCGATATGGTGCGTCAAGCCATGGACTCGCCCTGCTGGGACGACGGGATCGAAGTCCTCTCGGGGACGCCCGCTTGGGTCAGATTGGCGGCCCGCTGCGATGTTGAAACCGCAAATCGCTTGATCCAATTCCTGCATGGAGCTAAAGATCCCAGCATTCCTGAAGCAGACCGGGAAGCCGTTGTCTCTGCTTTCAGAGAAATTCTTCTGAACGCAATGGAGCATGGAGGGCATTTCGACCCGAACCATTATGTGGAAATTTCCTTTATCCGTGCCAGTCGCGCAGTCGTATTGCGCGTCAAGGACCCCGGTCAGGGCTTCTCGCTCGAAGAGCTCCAACACGCCGCAATCAATAGTCCGGCCGGGGATCCCTTGAGCCACTTTGCCGTTCGTGAAGAGCAAGGTCTTCGACCAGGCGGCTTCGGCCTTTTGTTAGCAAAAAAGCAAGTGGACGATCTCATTTACAATGAGAAGGGCAACGAGGTATTGCTCATCAAATATATCAATCCGCTGCCCTTGCAAGCTGCCTGACGGCTGACCTTCAAGACTGACTGCTGGAGCGCACGGCGATACATTTTCTCTACTTTAATGGCCTCTCACAGCAGGCCGGCTATTGACGAGATTTGTACGGTGTGTAGTCCAATTCAACGATTTCGTTGCAACCTTCTGTTCGGGCTGCGTTTGGCTGGGATTTTGCCACGGGCCTCGGCAGCCGTAACGTCTGCCGCGCCCGCCGGCGCGTAGCAGTTGGGGCTCCCGGCAACACACGGAACGCTGTTGTCCCCTACACTCACGTCATGGAAGACGCAGTCCTGTCCCACCAAGAATCCATTGCTCCCATGAATGCCATATACTTCCAAGACTATTTCGCGCCCACGGTCTACGGTCTAACAGGTTGTGCGAATCAGTACCGCTAAACGCACTGGTGTTTACCGAACCGATCAACTCTGGGAGAAGTTGGCCGGGATCTGGGAAATGCCAACGGCACTTGCCAGGGCAGGAAAAAGCCCAACTGGCAGAATGTCCTCGGGAATCCCAGCGACGGCGTTCGGGATATAGACGGAGCAGAACGGAAATACGAATAATTCGCCGTAGCCCGTCAGTAGCCTTACCGCTAACCTATCGATTTTAGAGATTTGGCTGGGAGGCCTGGACTCGAACCAGGATAGCCAGATCCAGAGTCTGGAGTCCTACCAATTGGACGACCTCCCAGCCGATGGGAGACTGCAGGAAGTAGCAGAAGCAAGGAAAGGATTCGCGACCGCACTTCAACCTTTCTAGAGTAAACGGGACTCCGCCCTCCGTCAACTTGCGCCAGCCCTTTCGCCATCCGCGTGGCATCCTTCCAACGCAAAAAGCCGCTAAATGCAATGAAAGTTGATGGTTGCAGGATCACTGCGGCCATGGTATTTTCCCCGAATCCAGGAGTTCCCATTGACGCCGGATAGCAATTCGGATCACAGAATTGCAGCTTGGACCTGGCCCTAGTTTGAAAAAATGTGGCCCAGAACGTATCGTTGCCAGGCACAAAAATCTCTAACGCTAGAGGAAACCTTGATTAAGTTTGGCAATTGTATGTTTTTTGCGGGCAATCGAATCGGCCCGTCCCTGCTACTCGGCGCGTGTCTTGTGAGCCCCATTGCGACTTTAGCGCAAGCCCCGGCAGGCGCAGGCACTGGAACCACGTCGGCCCCGGATTCGCCACAGCCCAAGGCGGCCGGCAGCTCAAATCCTGCTATAGACACAACCACCCGCTTCGTGGGCTACATGACCAACCGGTCGATGGTCTTTCCGGATATCGCCACCAGCGAGGGTCCGATGACTACGGGCGAAAAATTCCGACTGTTCGTGAACCAGAGCATTTCCCCTCCTTATGTTCTAGCAGCCGGAATCAGTGCCGCCTACAACCAAGCCAGGAATAGTCCCCCCGCCTGTGGCCAGGGATGGAACGCTTATGGAAACCGATACGGTGAAGCAATCGCGCGGGCTGCCTCCAACGCCTTTTTCGGCAATTTTGTATTTGCGTCGATGCTGCATCAAGACCCGCGGTTTTATCCCCAAAACCGTCCCAGCTTATGGGGCAGCGTGAAGTATTCGGCGCGACGCGTTTTCGTTACCCGCACCGATTCTGGAACAGACACGTTCAACAGCTCCGGCATTTTGGGCACCGCCGCGGCAGAGGGTTTGGCCAATGCGTATCTCCCTGCCTCCGAACAAACGGCCGCGAAGAATCTCGAGCGCGTCGGGACCGACCTGGCTTGGAGATTTGCCGGGAACATGTTCAAGAATTATTGGCCGACAATCTTTCACGATATGGGATTGAACCGGCTGAAAGTGATTCCCGATCCAGACCCGCAAGGGACTCAAACAACGGCGCCGAAAAGTTAAGCGATCTGCGCAAGCGTGTTTCGAACCGGATTCACTATTCCCTTTCCAGGTGTTTCCGAGCGACCTCTAATTCCTTTCGTTCTTGAGGCGTCAATTTTGGATACTCGAGGTCCATGCGATCCAGAGTGTCCACGATCGTGGCCACCACCAGAAGACGGCTGAACCACTTGTTGTCCGCCGGCACGATAACCCATGGGGCGTGTTCGGTGGCCGTGTTGCGAATCATCTTTTCGTACGCATCCTGGTAGTCGTTCCAGTATTCGCGTTCGTGCAAATCGGCCGCCGAAAACTTCCAGTATTTGTCTTTGTTGTTCAAGCGCTCTAGAAAGCGCCGCTTTTGCTCTTTCTTCGAAAGATGAAGAAAGAATTTACAGACGGCGATTCCGTTCCGCGTCAGGTAGCGTTCGAAAGCGCAGATGTCGTCAAAGCGGCCTTTCCAGAAGTGGTCTCCTTGTAGGGAACCCGGCAAGCGTTCTCTTTCCAGATACTCCGGATGAACACGGACCACCAACACTTCTTCATAGTAGGAGCGATTGAAAATGCCGATTTTCCCGCGTGGCGGCATACAGCGATTCGTCCGCCAGAGAAAATCATGCGCCAGCTCCTCGGTCGAAGGAGACTTGAAGGAGTGGACATCCACGCCCTGGGGATTCACGCCGGACATCACGTGTTTGATGGTGCCGTCTTTTCCGGCCGCGTCCATCGCTTGAAACACCAGCAATAATCCCCATTGGCCTTGCGCGTAGAGCACTTGCTGAAGATCGGCAAGCAGGGATACGCCCTGCTCCAACCATTTCTTGGCCTCAGGCTTGTCTTCGGAATTGAGATGGTGCGTATCGTCCGGGCGATAATCCTTGAGGCGAAATTCTTTTCCCGAGGTGACGACGTACGGCTGGATGAATTTGTGGACGTTTTTCAACTTGGGCTTTGCCATTATCGCTCCTGGTAAAAAGTGGCTTTCTCGCGGAGGAAGACGGAGGGGCGGAAACCGTGCGAAGCCAGTCGTGGCGCAGCCCGCATGATGACATCGAAATCGCACTGGACACAAGCTGGACCAGTGCCCCAGCGCCATTCTTGGTTGACGGCGTGGCGATCGCGAATTTCTTTCCGCAAATCGGCCTAAGCGCATTCCTTGGCCAAGCAAGCACGCCGCTTTCGCAGATCACCGCCGGCAGCGCAAACGTCTGGAGCATCGCCGCGAATCTTGCTGGCCCGATCTACACGGGCGGTGCGCTGACCGCGCAGAAGCGCCAGGCGATCGCCGCGTGGGAGCAAGCAAAGCTGCAGTATCGAGGAGACCGCACTGAACGCATTCACGGATGTTGCGAACGCGCTCATTCCTAGGCAGAAATTCGATCTGGTTCGAGAACAGCAAGCCCGTTCTGTCGATGCCTACCAGCGCTCGGTCAGCTTCTCCTTGCAGCGCTGCACAGCGGGAAAGGCGAGCTATCTCGAAGTGCTCGATGCTCAGATCCAGTTGTACCCGGAACAGAACGCGCTGGCGCAGACGGAGTTGAATCGCCGCCTGATTGTCGTACAACTTTATCTGGCGGTTGGCGGCGGGTGGAATCTGACAGACGCCGATTGGCAGAAACACACCGTAACTCCCCCAACTACGAATCCCCCGAGTATGCATCCCTGATTTTGATTGTTCTTCCCTGCGGCTAGCGCGGGACTTTCTTCATTTTGCCGCGATCGATCGCGTACTCATCGCCGCCCCATTTCACACGGTTGGATCCAAAGCTGGCGAGCCAGACAATGAAATGAATGGCATCGCGCAGCGGCACAAGCCACAATTTCCGCCGCACAATGTCGTCGCCAATCCCCCAAACACCCACCGTCCACGCAAGCGTTAGGCGCAACAGAAGGTATGCGCCTAGATATGTCGCCGCGATCGATCCACTGGGCGCCACCAGCGCCGCCGCAACGGCCCACGGCAGGCCGTGTGTGACGATTAAACCGAAAAATGAAGTGGGGCGCACCAGTCGTACAGTCCGCGCCCAGCGCAACTGATGCTGCCAGAAATCCTGAAAGCGCTCGGCTGGATACATCGTCCATACCGCTTCGCGCGAAAGCAACACCTTGCCGCCCGCTTTATGGACGCGATTGCCGATTTCGTAGTCGTCGGCAAGATAATCCGCGAATCCCTCATATCCACCAATCTTCCCCAGCCAACTCTTGCTCGTGGCGACGGACGCGCCCAAAGCGAACGTTACGCCTTCCAGCCAGTCAGCCACCAAGGCACCCGCAAAAAAATCGCTCGCCGTACCCACAGCCTCAAGTTCCGCCGGCAAATTCGGTTGCGCGATGGCTCGATAAAAACTGCTGACAAGCCCGACAGACGGGTCTGAAAATGGCGCCAGCACTTCGCGCAAGTAATTGGGCCCGGCGCGCACGTCTCCGTCGCTCTGCACCAGAAAATCGTGCTGCGCCTCTTTCGTCAGCAAGGCCAGATTGTTGACTTTGCGGTTTGTGCCAAGTTGCGGAGCTCCGGAGAGCACGCGAATTCGCCGTTCGGGAAACTCGGCAATAAGTTGCTGAATGACGGGCACCGCCGGGTCGGTCATTTCATTTACGCAAAATAGAATCTCGTAGTTTTCGTAATCCAGACGGCAGAAACTGCAGAAATTCTCATACGACCCAAAATCGACTCCGCGCACAGGCTTCAATATGCTCACCGGAGGCCGGAAATCGGCAAGCGTCTTTTTTCTTTCCTTAATGAAGAAGCGGATAGCCGCGGCGATCGCCACAACATAATAAGCAAGCGGTAGAATCGCGAGCAGCAGGACGATCAGGCGCCAGATGGCGATGTGCGGCATCATTTTTCGTTAGCGTACACTGTGGCATCACCTGGACCCAAACGCGAATAAACAAAGGGAGAGGTCAGGACGGGTGTGCTAATTCCCTCCCGTAAGCAGTACTAGTGTGACCCCAACACACACCATTACCACGCCCAACCATCGCTTTACTGAAATTGTCTCTTTCAACAGGTACTTCGCGCCGAATGTTCCGACCACGTAGTTGAACGCCGATGCGGGAATTACAACGCTGAGCGGCGCCCAGGAGAACAAGATCAATAGGGAATAAAATGACGCCCCCAGTAGCGGCACTGCAAACCAAACCCAGCCATTCCGCATGGCCTTGCCGATAAAATGCAGCAGCGCCATTGGCCGGAAGCTTTCCGGCTGTCCCACCTGCTTCATTCCGTAAGTCATGACTATTTCGCCGCCGGTGCTGCAGCAAATAAAAAACACCAGCATCACGCCGACTTTGATCACGGCGTCACCGCCGCTCTCGGTTCGGTGGTGCTCGGATGCGTCTGACCCACCAGCAAAACACCTGTCACGATCAGGACTACCCCGATCCACCGCTGAGTATTCACAGCCTCATGGAGGATGGTGACGGCAAGCACCGTCTGCACCGCGTAGCCGAAAGCGCCCGCCGGCATCACATAGCTGTAATCGGCCCAACTCACGGCGGTCATATAGCAGAGCGTAAAACCAATCAGAAAAAAAATGCCGAGCCAGATTGTCCCGTTATGAATGGTAGAAAGTAAGGCGTGCCAAATTCCCGGCCCTGAAATTTGCACCGCGCCAATTTGCAGCATGCCCCGCTTCAGCATGAGGTCGCCCGCATTGGCGCACACCACCATCAGCAAGACCATCAAGAGGGTCTTGATTCTGAGCCTGTGCTCGTGACTCATCTTTTCTGGTTTAGTCGTTCCCGCTGGCCGAAGAAGTCCCAGACACCGCCACCATGGTCTTCGGCGTGTCTCCGCCGTTTTGCACCCACTTCAGGCGTTCCGCGCGCAACTTCAGGAAGGCCGTGGCCTCGTGGTACAAGCGCTTCCGTTCATGGCTGTCCCACAGCGCGTCCTTGACGATGCGCCACACGACCTTGGGACGGAAGTAATATTCATCGTAGAAGCGCGTCACACCCGCCATCATGTCCGCCTTGGACAGATGCGGGAACTCAATGTGCGGCAACTGGTGTCCGCCTTTATCCGCCAACGCTTCCACGCGCAAAAAACCTTCCTTGGACATCTGCTCGTGAAGCTCCGTGCCGGGCATGGCGTGCGCGAGAGAGACCTGGATCGTTTCGCAATCCAATTCCTTGGCAAAATCGATGGTCTTGTTGATAGTGTCCTTGGTTTCACCAGGCAAGCCGATGATGAAGTCGCCGTGCACCTTGATGCCGACTTTCCTGGAGTTCTTCATGAACTCGCGGGCCATCTCAATGGTGGCGCCTTTTTTGATGTTCTTCAGAATTTGCGCGTCGCCAGACTCGAAGCCCACGATGAACAGGCGCGCGCCGCCATCGGCCATGGCCTTCAATTCTTCATACTTGCTGTGGCAACGGGCCGTGCAGGACCACTGGAACTTCAGCTGCTTGAACTTCCGGCTCATCTCGATGGCGCGATCCTTGCGGATATTGAAGGTATCGTCGTCGAAGAAAATTTCTTTCATCTGCGGGAAGTAGCTAAGCGCGTTCTTCACTTCCTGAACCACGTTGTCCACCGAACGCACGCGCCAGGCATGCCCGGACAGCGTCTGCGGCCACATACAGAAGGTACACAACGCCGGGCAGCCTCTCGAGCTATAGAAGGAAACGAAGGGATTCAGCAGAAACGGAACGTTGTAGCGTTCGATCTGCAAATCGCGCTTATAAATGTCCGTGGCAAACGGCAGCGCGTCCAGCTCTTCGGTATGCAGCTGCGGCCGTGGGGCGTTGTGGACGATCTTTCCATCTTTCTTATAGCTGGCCCCCAGAATCTCGCTCAGCGGCTTCCCGTGGGCATATTCGGCCACAGCGTGGTCAAATTCACCACGCACGATGAAGTCAATGTCCTCGCTGGCGTTCAGCGTTTCATCCGGCCGAATATGGCCGTGCGGCCCGACGAAGGCCACCTTCATCGACGGATTGGATTCCTTGATCTTACGCAGCAGCTTGACGTCGCTTTCGAAGCCAACCGTGGAGGTGAACAGAATCAGGAACTCATAATCCTTGGCGATCTCGACAGTTTGCTGCCAATTGATCTTGTGCGGAGAAGCATCGAGCAGCCGGCTGCCGGGAATCAGTCCCGCGGGATAGCTCAGCCAAACGGGAAACCAGTAAGATTCGATCTCGCGAGTAGCAGGCCACCGCGAACTCGCACCGCCGTCGAAATTCTCAAAGCTCGGCGGATTTAAAAGCAATGTCTTTAATACATCAGGCATTCGTCACCCTCAGAGTGATCCAGGATTTGATCCAACACTTTTCCGGGCGGCCACACAATGCCATGCGGCCCGGTTCGGCGATCCATGAAGTCTAGATTATAGTTTACCGGAGTTGGTTGCATCCGGTCACGCCTTTCTGCCAAAAGCGCCAAAGATGCATCCAACTGCTAAACCATGCATTAAGTGGCACTTGCGAAGACGGGCGTCGGCCTTACATAGGCGGGGCCTCTAGAATGGAGTCGGTCGTATCCGACAAGATGTTCCAGATCCGATCGATCCAATCGCGGTGTTCTGGCTTCATCAGGACGGAGCGAAGGCATGTGAGACTTGTTCGGTCTTCTTTCATCGCCCCGCCCGCAGCCACGAAAAACTTTACCGGCAATTCCGCAACAGCAAGATGCAAATTCCTGCTCGCCGCGGCATCGAAAATCCTCCTGCTGAGTACAGACGATTGACTGGCACTTTCGGCCCGCGGCGCAAAAATAACGATGTCCAGTTCCGGCGCGAAGCCTGCGACAAATCGATTGTCGTTTAAAATTCTCCGATGAAAATCCAGCGCGGCTTCCCGGCAACGTTCCAGCCCTTTCGCAAACTCCCCACCTCGCTCGAGCGGCAATAGTGCCTGGGTCGCCCACAGCGCAACGGCTGCCGCACCGGGCCGGGAACATTCCAGGCTGATCTCGCCAAGGTGCAATTCCTTCGAACTGAAATAAGTGTAGGGTGAATCATGCCGATAGAGTCGTCCGGCGCTCGGATCGCGAAACAGCACGCACCCACAGCCATACGGCTGCAAACCATGCTTGTGGGGATCGATCACGATCGAGTCGGCCTCTTGTAGGCGATCGAAGGCCGCGCGTGCCTGCGAGGCAAGATTTCCCGTCAATCCAAAATATCCGCCATAGGCAGCATCGCAGTGCACGCGGAATCCGTGAATCTGGCGCAACGCAAGAATTTCAAAGAGAGGATCGACAGAACCGGTTGCGGTCGTGCCCATGGTGACCACCACAGTTCCCACGCCACCTTTGCTCAAACGTTTTTTCAGCGCGTCCAGATCCATTCGCGCGCGGGCATCACATGGAATCGACTCGAACGGAAGTTTCAGCACGGCGCTGATCCGGCTGTGCGTGTAGTGCGCCTGCTCGCTCGCCAGAATGGTTTGTCCTGGCTTCAACTGCCCGCACACCCACAGCGCTTCCAGGTTGGCCATCGTGCCACCGCTCGTCAGGTGCCCAAGATGCTCGTCCCAGCCGAACATCTTCGCCAGCGCCTGCACGGCTTCCTTTTCCATCGCCGAAGAAGCGCGCCCGCCATCGAGCGCATGATTATTCGGATTGATGCACTGCGCCAAGGCGTAGGCGAGGTGCGCCACAGGATGCGGCGGCTTAAGCATTTGACCGGCATAAAGCGGATGAAAATAAGGATAGTTGTCCTGCAACCGCTCAGCGGTAGCGGTCAGCACTTCGGCGATTCGGGCGTTCGCTCGAGTCGCCGTATCGGTCGCTGGGAGCGAGCTAAACCCGGCATCCAGCTTTTCTGCGGCGCGTCGAAGCAGCTCTAAACTATCTTTCTCGAGCATGGGTTTTTATTCCAGCGCCTTTTCGAGCTGGCCCGCTGTGCGCAAAAGTTCCAGCTGGGCTTGCTGGCGCTGGAAATTCGCGTCCAGAAACGCCATCCACTTTTCGTTTTCGTCCAGTCTGGCTTTTTCCACTTCGCGCAAATTCGCTTTGCCCTCACCAAATTGCGACTGCAACACCTGCAGGTTTTGCTGCGCCAACTGCAATTCCAGCCGCGCCACTTCCTTGGCTGCTTCCATTTCCTGCACCTTCTTCGAGCGTTGCCGGACTTCCGCGCTGACCTGCGTGCGTTTGCTGGCAAGATTGACTTTCGCAGCGTCCAGGCTGGATTGGGCCAAAGCCACGTTTGCTCGCGTCTTGGAACTGAAGATCGGCACGTTAACGTTGACGCCCGCGTTCAGGTTGTTGATCGTGAAATTGTTATAGATTTCTGAATAATTCCGGAAATTGTACTTTGCCAGGATGTCGTAGATCGCCACCAGCTGCAGCGTGGGCCAATAACCCTTTTTCTCGCCTTCCAGGCGGAATTCTTTCGCTTTTACGTCGGACTCCGCAAACGCCAGGCTGGTGTTTCCCTGCGAAGCAAGCGCAATCAGGCTGGCGCCTTCTTGTTCCGCGGAACCGGGCAAATCTTCTGGCGTCACTTCGAAGGCCTGGTCCGGCGCCAGTCCAAGCTGGTCGCGCAGGTACACTTCCAATTCGTCCTGGCGCCCTTCCAGTTGCAGAATGCGCTGCACAACTTGCGCCTTGGTCAGCTGCGCCTTGGTCACTTCGGTAGGCAGCTCAAAACCTTCGCCCTGCCGCTCCTGCGTCACGTCCACAATTTTCTCCGCGCTGTCCTTTTCCTTGCGAAGCAGCTCGAGAGAGTGCCGCACTTTCACGAGTTCCAGATAGGAGGTGGCCACACGATCGATCACGTTGTTCCGCGTCTCTTCCAACCGGAAACGTTGCGCCTTGGCTTGTTCCTGCTGTTCTCTTGCTAGACCACGCAACGGCCCGTTGAACACCTCTTCCGTGTAGGTGAGACTGAAGATCGAAGGAGGGCGCCCGCCCGGCGTTTCCGGCAAGCCATATGTATATCCCGCGCCAGAACCGGCGTAGAGATTCGGTAGAAACTCCGCCTTCGTGAGATTCGCGGAATTATCGGCCACGCGCGACTGGATCTTTGCCAGCTGAATATCCTTGCTGTTTTGCAGCGCCAGATCGAGGCTGCGCTTCAATGTCAGGATCATCGGCGCAGACGCGTCCCCTCTATCGGCCGCGCGCTGCGCCCACAACGGTGCGCAACTTCCCGCAAGACACAGAATTGCGCACACCACACGACGTTTCCAAGGCATAAGTTCTCCTCCTGCCCCTGCCCGCTGCTCTGGCTTTTCTCACTCGTACCGAAGAGATTCCACGGGGTCCAGCTTCGCCGCCTGATTTGCCGGCAACCACCCGAAGAACAACCCCGTCAAACTCGAAACCAGAAATGCCACAACCACGCTCCACCCGGCGATGGGCACGCGCAGATTACCCGGCAAAAGTTGCTGCACCCCGACGGGAATCGCCAATCCAATCAAAATTCCAATGACCGCACCGCCACCGCTGATCAGGAAAGCTTCAATTAAAAATTGCGCCATGATTTCTTTTCTTGACGCACCAATCGCTTTTCTCACGCCGATTTCGCGGGTTCGTTCTCTCACCGTAACCAGCATGATGTTCATAATCCCCACGCCGCTGATCAACAGCGCGATGCACGCGATGACCAACAGCATGATCGTCAGCCCAAGGGATATATTTTTTGCCGCCGCCAGGATTCCCGTAAGTGTCTGCACATTCCACTCCGCATCGGGAGGGTGCCGGCTCCTCAGGAGTTCTCTCACGCGCCTCTCCACTAGGGAAACTCCTTCCGGCGTGTCGGCGGTCGCCTGCAACGTCCCCAAGTGATAGTCTCCCGTGAAATATTTAATCAACGGGAACGGGATGATCACGGTATCCTTTTGAATTTCAGACATACCATAGGTGGAACTGCGCTCGTGAAAGACTCCGATGACCGTAAAAGTCATATCACCCAGTCGCAGTTCTCTTCCGATCGGATTCTCCAGGCCAAACACACGGATCGCCAGATCCTGGGTGATGATGCAGACCTTATCCCGTGTCTCCATATCGCCGGAATCAAAGTAACGGCCACGCGTGATAACCAGGTGGCGGATTGCCTGGTAGCCGTCCGTCACTCCAATCAAGGTGACTGGGCGTTCCTGTCCATTCACTACCACAATCATGGGCACGTCGGTGAGCCCGGAGCTGGCGACCACATTTGAAATAGTGGCCCTTACTGCCGAAAGATCTTCGAGCGTAAGCTCGTGGCTCAGCGGCTGTGCCTTGCCCGGCCGCTTTACCAGTTCCACCCAAACCAGATTCGATCCCACCGCTTCGATCTGCGAAATCACGAATTTCTGGCTCGTGAGCGCAACAGTCACGACGAGAACAATCGAGGCGCTACCGATAATGACGCCGATTGAGGACAGAATGGCGCGCAGCTTGTTAGCTCGCAATGCGTCCACGGCCACCGTCAATGATTCCTTGAATTGCATTCCCGGTTGCTCCGCCAGAGCGGGATTCACTGCCCGCTCAGCTGCTTGAGCCCATCCTGAGCCGGTTTGTACTTGGGATTCAGCTGGAGGGCTTCCTGATATTCACTTTTTGCCTGCGCCGTACTTTTCTCCGCGACGTAAAGGCGTCCCAGCCAATAATGCGCTTCCCATGGAGCTGGATAGGTGGAGCGCATCGGCTCCGCGGCTAAATATTGTTTCAACAGCTGCTCGGCGTCGGGATATTTTTGCCCGGTCAAAATCCAGCCGACGGCGCGGTAATACTTCACACGAGGATCGTTCGGCGCCAGGGCTTCGCCCGCCGCGGCAACCTGCAGCAGCTTGTCGCCTTGCCCGCGTTGGCGAAAATAGTCGCCGATATCGAAAATGCGGTCGGCGGTCTTCGGCTTGCTCTCAAGAGCCTTGGCATATTCCACATCCGCCGAGGCGTAATCCTTCTTCACCGCCTTGCACACGCCTTGGCCAAAGTGGCCTTCGGCCGGGTCCAAAGTTATCAGCTTCTCGATCAGCCCCTGTCCTTTATCTTCTCCGCCGCCAACGATCGAGGGCGCGGTGCAATCGTATTCGATCAAATCCTGCTGCGCATCGAAATTGCGTTCGTTCAGCTGTACCGCGGTTTCGAATTCCTTTTGCGTTTTGCGCGCCCAGGAATATGCGCTCAACATGCCCGCGTGGTCGGCCTTTTCTCCGTACGCTTCGCCCAGGATCTGGTGGTAGACGGAATTTTTCGGGTCGATGGCCACGGCCTTTTCGGCGGCGCTGACAGCATTGTCGTATTGTTTGGATTCCAGGTAAGCCTTGGCGAGCAGCAGCTGGATTTCTCCGTTCGTGGGTTCCTTGGCTGCGGCGGATTTTAGGAGTTCGATGGCCTGCTTGTATTCGCCCTGTTCATAAGCAGTTCGCGCGGCGTCCAGCGGATTCGTTTGCGCAATGCTCGGCGTCTGCCAGACAACCAGGCAAAGCGCGGCGGCGAAAATCGTCTTATAGCCCCGCATCCTTCTCGCCTTTAATGTTGGAGTTGTCCATGTTCACCACTTTCACGAGCATTCCGTCTTTCAGTTCCACATCTCCCGGCAGAGCCACCACTTCATCGGTCTGCAATCCGCTTAGAACTTCAAAATTCGTGGCGTCCGCAATTCCCACCTGAATCTGGCGCTTTTCAAGCGTCGCAGTCCCCACGCCACTCTTCACCACGAACACATAACGCTTGCCGTTCTCGGTTTCCACAGCGCCGCGCGGAACAGTGATGACATTTCTTCGTTCCTTAGAATTAATTCTGACGTTCACATTGGTATTGGGAAGAAGCTGCAATTTGTCGTTGTCCACGGAGCACAACAGCTCTCCCACGCTGCGCGATCCGCGCGCAACCACTTGCTTGGGAATGATTTCGGTTCTTCCCTGCCACGAGACACTGGGCAGGGCGTCCCAGGTAATTTTCACCGGCAAGTCTGGCTCTAGGCCGCCGAGATCCGGCTCATCGACGAATGCCCTCACCCTGACTTTGTGTAGATCGGCCATTTCCGCCAGCAAATCGCCGGTCTTCACATAATCGCCCGTTTTCACCGGCAACGAATACAAAGTGCAATCGACGGGTGCTGTGATTCTTCCCTGGCGCACTTTTTCTTCGAGCGCGGCCAGATCACTTTGCTCTTGCTGTACGGCCAGCGCGGCCTGCGAAGCGTCCAGATTCACCTGGTGCGCAAATTCCTGCTTCGCGGCGGCATACTTCTCCACATCGGCTTTCGCTTTCGCAAGCAACAGATCATTCGTCGCCAGTTCATCCTTGGTGGCCGCGCCTTGTGCCAGCAGATGCTCAAGCGAATCGTGCTGGTGCTGCAAACGGTCCCGGTCGGCCTGGGCCTTCGCTAAATCGCCAGCGATCCGCGCCGCGTCGTCAGGTTTGCCGCCAGTTTGGGCCGCCTGCAGGTTGTGTTGCGATTGCAGCAGCTTCACCTTGGCGGCGGCAAGCTGCGCCGCGGCATCTTTGACATCGAGAGTAATCAGCAACTGGCCCTTCTTCACGTTCTGGCCTTCGGTGGCATAAACCTTTTCGACGAAAGTATCCGACTGCGCACGGACGATGTAAGGCGATATCGGCTCAACCTTGCCGTTGCTGCTGATCGAAGACGTTATGCTTTGCCGCACCGGCTTGCTAGCCGAAATTTTCGCCACCGGCTGGCGTCCGCTGACGCGAATGAGCACAAACGCAACCACCGCGGCCAGGACGAGGAGCAGCAGCGTACGGTTTCTTAACTTCCTATCCATAAGCTTCGTTAATCTTTCCTTCGTTGCACATAAGCGCCGCGATTCCGCTGCGGCGGAGATCGAGCGCCGGGAAAACTCTTGCGTTGAGCGAGCTTGCTGGCCGGTTTCTGGCGACGGAGGCCTGCTAACCTAAAGTCTATCAGGAGGTTACTCCATTTCTCTACACACTTCCCGCTCGCGGCTGCACTTCCCGACGCCAGGCCGGATGCGCCGGGATGCCGCCCACCCGGAGGACGCGGCACGCATGATAGAATGCCGCCATGAATCAGGCTTCCGACGCGCCGGCGAAGATCACAGAAAAGGATGCGGCAACGTCTCGCGGGCCCGCCCCGGGTTACGTCCACCGCGTTTGCACCCAGTGCAACAATGTCTTTCGCGTGCCCGCCGATAAGTTCGATGCAAAACAGTGCCCAAAGTGCCACAAAGGATAACTCCCGGCGCGCACTGGTCGGATCCGTTGTTGATATTTTCCTGGCCGGCTTTGCGTACTCAAAATTAGCGGCCGGTTTCCCTGTTATCCGTTCTAACTGCGAGAGGAAGATGCGATGATTGAAGCGCGTGGTCTCGTCAAGGACTTTCAGGACAAAAAACGCGGCAAAATTCGCGCGGTGGATCACGTAAGCTTTACCTGCAAACCGGGCCAGATCTATGGTTTGCTGGGAGCCAATGGCGCCGGAAAAACCACCACGCTTCGCATGCTGGCCACCATCCTGGAGCCGACCGAAGGCACCGCCGTCGTTTGCGGCCAGGATGTGATCGACGATCCGGAAAAGGTTCGTGCCTGCGTGGGATTTCTTTCCACCGCAACCGCGCTTTATCCCCGGTTAAGTTCCCAGGAAATGGTCGAATATTTCGGCCGGCTCAACGGCCTGGACGAAGCCACGCTGAAGAAACGCGTGGACGATATTTTCGCGCGTCTGGACATGAATTCTTTCCGCGACACGCGTTGCGACAAGCTCTCCACGGGAATGAAGCAGAAGACCTCCATCGCTCGCACGCTCATTCACGATCCCCACGTCATGATTTTCGATGAACCCACCAGCGGCCTGGACGTGATGACCGCCCGGACCATCATTGGGTTCATCCGCGAGTGCCGCCAGCGCGGCAAAACTGTGATTTTCTCCACCCATATCATGAGCGAAGTGGAAAAACTTTGCGACGTGATCGGCATCATCCAGTCCGGCAAACTACTCGCCGAAGGCTCCCTCGCAGAACTTCGCGATCGCTATCAGGAAAACGACCTGGAGGAAATCTTCGTCAAGATCGTCGCTCCGCTCTATGCCGGCCAGGAGAACAACTGACATGAATCTCCGCAACATCGCGACCGTCTACCGCAAGGAACTCCGCGAAGCGCTGCGCGACCGCCGCACGCTGATTTCCACGCTGATCGTGCCGCTGATCATTTTCCCCCTGCTCAGCGCCGGGCTGGGCGCGGCGATATCGACTTTGATCGGCAAGGCCAAGGAGGAGATCCCCTCGGTGATGATTCTCGGCGGAGAAGATTCGCCGCAAATCCTGGCGGAGCTGCGTAGGTCAAGCAAGATCAAGATTGTTCCCACAGCGCCGAATTGGAAAGATCAGATTATCAACAAGGAAATTCGCGCAGCCGTCGAAATTCCTCCCGGCTTCCAAAGCGACGTGGCGCAGCAAAAACCCGTGACCGTGCTCATTCACAATTACGAGGGCGACCTGAAATCCGGCATCGCCACCGATTACATCCAGAAGGCCCTGGAAGGCTATCGCGATCGTGTCGTGCACGAGAGTCTTTCCGCGCGCAACATTCCCGCTTCCATGCTGAAGCCGTTTGAGGTGAAGGAAAACAACGTGGCCCCGCTCGAAAAAGTTGGCGCCGCGGCATTCGGCGGCCTGATCGGTTACATGGTCATTCTGCTTTGCCTGGTGGGCAGCATGTATCCCGCGATCGACCTGACCGCGGGTGAAAAAGAGCGCGGCACTATGGAAACCATTCTTTCCAGTCCGATCGACCGGGTGGATCTGGTCTTCGGCAAATTTTTCCTGGTGCTCACTGCCGGCCTGGTCACCGCGGCGCTTTCCGTAACGTCCATGGGCGTGTCTTTCGCCGTGCTTGAACACCTCCACGCATTCGACAGCGCGGGAGCGGATGCCGCCGCCCAGATGCAACTGCACATTCACTTCGCGACGGTCATCTCGATTTTCGTGATGGTCTTGCCTGTGGCGGTGCTCTTCGCTGCCGGCCTGATGACCGTGGCGCTTTTTGCCAAGAGTTATAAGGAAGCGCAGAGCTATATCAGCCCGCTGATGTTCGTGGTGATCATTCCCGCCGTGGCCGCCATGTTGCCGATTGACCTCACAGCCAAGCTCGCCCTGGTCCCGATCCTCAATGCCAGCTTGCTCTGCAAGGAACTGGTCACCGGCACATACCACTGGAATTTCATCGCCATTATTTTTCTTTCCACGTGCGTCTACGCCGGCGCCGCCCTCTTCCTGGCCGTAAAAATGTTCCAGCGAGAAGACGTGCTGTTCCGTTCCTGATCACTTACACGGTGGTTCTTGCGGAACTACTCCAAGCGGAGATTTTCGTTTTTCCCCTCTCTTCGCGGAACGGAACGAATCCGCCCGATTTTTCGTATCCTAAACGGAGACCCATGCGCCCGCGAATCCTTCGCATTCTTCTGATCGTTCTTCTCGTACCCCCCCTTATTGCCATCGTGATTGGCTGGCTGGTAGCGCCTTCGTTTCTCCATCCCATCCGCCGTCCGCTTACCCCCGATCTTGTCCAGCAAGCCGACGCTTCTTTCGCGCAAATCGGTGTGCGGCGGGAACCATTCAACGTTCGCGGTCCCGATGGCGTGATTCTTCGCGGCTGGAAAGTCCGCGCCGCACATCCGAGCGGTTCCTGGGTTCTGCTGTTTCATGGCGTCGCCGACAACCGCATGGGCGTCCTCGAACATGCGCTGATCCTGCTTCGCGCGGGTTACGGCGTCACACTGATGGATGCGCGCGCACATGGCGAAAGCGGCGGCACGATGGGCACTTACGGCTGGCTGGAGCGCAACGATACGCGCAGCATTGTCGACGCGCTGGTGGCCGAGGAGCATCCGGCGCATATTTTTGCCTTGGGAGAATCCATGGGCGCGGGAATCGCACTGCAATCCGCTGCCGCCGATCCGCGCATCGAAGCGGTGGTGGCGGAATCCTCGTTTGCGAGCTTGCGAGAAGCGTCCTACGACTACGCGGGGCTGCAGAAATATCCCTGGCTGGGGAAAACACTGTTCGCTCCCGGCGCGTGGATCATGCTGTACCGCGGACAATCGCTCGCCGGGTTTTCCGCTGCAGGCGTTTCTCCCGAACAATCGGTCGCCGCACGCGCGTTTCCCGTTTTACTGATCTGCGATGCCGCCGACACCACGCTGCCGTGCCGCCATACGGAGAAAATTTATGCCGTTGCTCGTGGACCAAAAACAATGTGGGTCGTGTCACGCGCGTTTCACACCGCTGCGCTCGGTTACCAACCGGCGGAATTCCAGCGCCGCGTGCTGCAGTTCTTTTCCAATCCCGCCGTCCACCCTTAGTGCGCTAAGACCCGTATCCTGCGCCGCAGTTCCGCCAGCAACTTCTCGGCGTTGCCCAGGATCCTCGTCAGTGGGTTGTTCAATTCGTGGCGCAAGACCGAGCCGAAATACATTTGCTCTTCTCCCTGCAACGTTTTGTCAGCGGCTCGCTCTCTTGCGGAGAGTACCAAACATATACAGTCAGTCACTCGTTTCCCGTATCTTGGGCACTGCCTTTCACTCGCAACTGCAACAAACCTTCGCTTTGCGAGCCAGCCAGTAGCGCATCGTCCGGCATCGCCACCAGCCCTGTAAACGTACCGCGCTCCGAATCGCGGTCGACGCGTTTCCAGGAATTTCCGGCATCTTGCGAAACGTAGAGCCCGCCGTCGCTTTCGCTGGCCGCCCAAATGCCCGGCTGTCTCACCCATTGTTCCAAGCGCCCGGCTGGCAACCCTCCAGCGAGTCTCTCCCATGAACCTTGTGGGGTGCGTAACGAGAAAACGCCTTCGTTCGTGCCAAGATAGATCGCGTTGTCCTCGGACTGTGCCACGTCGAGGAACAAGACTCGATCCGTTGCCACGGGCAGATCGCTCGACGTCGCAGTGTTTCCAACGTCTGTAGAAAGTTGCAATTTTCCATCCGTTACCACGGCGATCTCAGAACCTGTCGCTGAAATCCACAAGGCGGGGATTTGCCCCGCGGAATCAAATGCTTTAAGCCTGGCGCAGCTTCCAGATTCCTGGCAACGCAGCAAGCCTTCGCTCGTAGAGACGATGGCGCCATTCCGCGAAAAGGCAATCGTTCCGGTTGGCCGCAACTTCACAGGCACCGCGTGCTTTGCCGCCACCGTGACCTCGCCTTTTGCGGTCCGTCGCACCGTAACTGGGAGGGACAACTTCCATTCCTTCCACAATTTCTTGTCTTCCTGCCAAATCCTGAGCTGCCCGTTCTCCAGCCGGATCATCCAACCCCAGGGGCTTGAGAAGACCGACTGTATTTCGTCCGCGTTCAAAGTAGCGGTTTTGCCGCGTTCCGTTACAGCGTCCACAGAAAGCTTCGACCAGGTTTTCGCATCATCGCGGCTCTCGAGAATTTCAGTGGCACTTCGATCAAGCACCATCAACAGGTGCCCGGCGGATTGGCTGTCGGCAATCAGTTGCTTGACGATGGCGTGTGTGAACCCGCGATTCGCCTCCCTGAAGTTGACTCCAGCGTCGTCGCTCACCTGCACCCCGCGTCCTTCCGTGCCCAGCACCACGCGCTCCGGCGCGCCATTCGTGCCCGTAAGGACGACGAGGCTGTTCACAACCCATTCCTTCGAGGTCGTAAGGATCCAGCTTTCCCCGCCGTCGCGCGTCACCCACAATCCCGCGGTTGTTCCGGCGTAAAACGTCTTCGGGTTTGCCGGATCCTGCACAATCACCTGGGTCCTGCGCGCGGAGTAGGGAATGCCTTGCAGCTTGGTCCAGCCCCCGCCCTGGTTTTCGCTGCGATAGATTCCGGAGCAGGCGCTCATATAGACGCGGTCCGGATTCGTGGCATCCAGGCGCAGACTCATGATGTCGGAATCGTCGATGATGCCCGCGATGACTGGTTTCCAGTTCTGGCCCCCATCGCGCGTGAGCCAGGGCAGATGGTAGGTTCCAACATAGATGACGTTCGGGTCGCGCGGGTCTATGGCCAGCGAATCTACATTGCGCAATTCCGCGTCGCCTGGGGGCGAAATCAGCGCCCAGTTTTTCCCGCCGTCCGCGGAGAGGAACACGCCGCTGCGTGTTCCCGCCACCAACTCTTGCGGCTGCGATCGCGCCACTTCCAGCGCGCGCACCGTTTCGTGTTCCAGGCCCAGCAGCTTCCAGCTCCGCGCGTGGTCCTCGCTTTCAAACACCCCACCACCCGCGCCCGGCGCCTGGTACCACACGGCGGCGTACAGCCGGTTTCCTTTATCGGGGTCGGACACAATCCGCGTGACGACCGCATCCAGCCTATGCCCCACGCGTCCGCGCATTTCCCACGACTTCGCGCCATCCATGCTGGCAAACACGTGGCCGTCCGCTGTGCCGAGGTAAATCGCGTTAGTCGCCCCCGCTCCGCTTGATCCCAGGGACACAACCATTCCGCCTTCCGGACCGAAACGTTCCCACTGTTGGCCGCGAATGCTGCAGCTCACACTGCAAGTCAACAGCATTGCAACTAGAATCTGCAATCGCAAACGGTAGCCTCCCGCGTGCCTGTCATTACCGATCGTTACCGAACGTAAAACGGGCTCTCCGAAGCTTCCCTCGGAGAGCCCGTTGCGGTTTCGAAATTACGCCCGCGGCGAGTGTCTTCACACTCGTCGCGAACATCGCTGTTTAGTAGGTCGCCCCTTCAGGCACGAAGATGAATTCGACACGGCGGTTTTCCTTCTCCGTGCCTTTCTCGGTCGAGGCCGTGCCCACGCGTGTGGAGATACGCGAAGCATCGATGCCCTTTTCGCCCAAGTACTTTGCGGCGCCATCGGCACGTTGCTGTGCGAGCTTTGCCGCCTTCGGTTCCTTACCGTCGGCGTAACCAATGATCACAACCTTGGCGTTTGGCTCGTTCTTCAGGCGCAGAGCCACGTCGTCTCCAACGCGCTTGCAAGCGTTGTCGAAGCGGCCTGCTCCAACCTTGTTGTAGCCGCAATCGCCGACCTTCGCTGCTTGCGGAGGAGGCGCCGGCTGCTGCACGTCCACGCTAGTCGTGGCGCTGGTGCGGCCGCCTTGGCCATCGTCAGCCGTGCAAGTAATGGTGTAATTGCCAGCGGAAAGTCCGGTGGAATCAAACTGCGCCGCGGGACCATCGCCGGAAACCTGACCACCCGTTGCCGAGTAGCTGTAGGTCAGCGGATCGCCATCGGGATCGCTGGCGGTGGAGTTGATCGCCACGCGTTCGCCGGCGATGATCGGGTTGCGTTCCGGCGCGCAGGAAATCACGGGCGGCCGGTTCGGACGCTTGGCGACTGCCACGTCTGCGGCGCAGGTTGCTGTGCCGCCGCGGCCATCGTCGACCTTGGCGTTAATGGTGTAAGAGCCGATCGCCAGCCCGGCGGGGCTCCAGCGCACATCGGGGCCGGTTCCATCAACCGTCCCACCGGTTGCGGTGTAGCTGTAGGAAAGCGTGTCGTTGTCCGCATCCGTCGCCGCTACGTGAAATGCAACGGGATCGGTCGAGCCTTGATAGACCGAGGTCGGCGTGGCCGAGCAGGACGCCACTGGCGGATGGTTGGGCTTTGGCGGTTCCGGTGGATAGCCCCAACGCAGGACTACGCCCGTGCCGATGCGGAAATTGTTCTGACGGCCATTGGGGCTGAGCAGCGGCCCCGTAAAGTTCGTCATGAAATAGTCGGCTTCGAAAACACGCCATGCCAGGTTCTTGACGATTACCGCATCCACACCGCCGCCGGCAGCCAACGCAAAGGAAGACTGTGAGTTGCTGTTGCCCGTCAGCTGGATACCGGAACGCGCCGCGCCAAACATCACTTCGGCGAACGGCACGAAGTGATCAAAATGGCGGAAATTGATGCGCGGCCCGAACATATAGGTCTGCATGCTGCCAGAGGTGCTGGACACCGGATAAGCGCCGGTCGAAGTCGGCGGTCCGTACACCTGCCGCTTGAAGTAAAATCCGCCGATCTCGGCAGTCAGCCCCAACCATTTATTTGCGTTGTATGTGAATGAGCCGGTCCCGCCGTAATTGTTGAAGTTTGGAAACGAGCACGGACAGAAGTTCATGTATTGAAACAACCCGGCAAGTTCAAACTTCGGAGTCAACAAACCCCAAGCATGACGGTTCCACGGATTGTTGTCCCAATCTGAAAAAATATCCGCCGGAGCGGCGGCGGCGGCCGCCGGCATTGCAAACAGCGTGGACGATGCTGGAGCGATACTGAAATCGCTCGCTGCTGCGTTGCTGGTTGCCGTGCTATCGGTCGTTCCGTTCGTATTCGTCGCTGTGCTCGCATCTTTCTGCTGGGCACAGAGCGGCAGGGCTAACAGCGTTCCCATTGCCACAGTTGCACACCATTTGCGCATTGTCTCTTCCTCCCTAAAGTACCTAAAGAATCCCGTATTTTCACTTAACTTGTCTCTGGACCACCTGCGGTGCTTGACGGAGGTCTCAGGACAACCCTCAGCGTAGTCCTTGTTCTGCTAACCTTGGGCGGTTTCCGCAAAGGACACAACTCGCTCAGCGCGAGACGGATAGAACAAGTCGCTGTGCTGCAAAGCATATTCTATAAGTTCATCAATCTGCAAGTACTTCCTCTCAAGCTTTGGGTTCCCGCCGAGTGCTCCGGGGTGTCTCCTGTTGCGCGTTGATTTTTCAACCTTCTTTTTGGCAGCGTGCGTTAAACTCGAACCATCCGTGAACTCAACGATTGCGATTGATCTTCAGTGGGCCGGCCATCCTCGTTCGATTGCCTCTGCGCTCTTGCGGTCCGAGCATTACAACGCGCTCGTCGACCCGGGACCAGCTTCAACTCTGGATACGCTTCGCCAACAGCTTGAGAGAGAAGGTGTGCGCGTTGCCGATCTCAACGCCATCCTGCTGACTCATATTCATCTGGACCATGCCGCCGCGACCGGAGCGCTCGTCCGCGAGAATCCGCGCTTGAAAGTCTATGTCCATGCGCGCGGCGCGGAGCACATGGTCGACCCAACTAAGCTTTTGCGCAGTGCTGCGCGGCTCTATGGAGACAGCCTGGAGCGTTTGTTCGGCGACTTTCTGCCGGTTCCTCCGTCGAATCTTTCTGTCCTTCACGGAGGAGAGACTCTCACTCAGGGATCCCGCCAACTTCGGGTGCTTTACACTCCGGGTCATGCGTCGCATCACGTTACGTATTTCGATCCCGCCGACGGCACCGCGTTTGTCGGAGACGCTGCGGGGATTTCGATCAACGGGCATCCCTTCGTTCTTCCGGCCACTCCCCCGCCGGATGTTTCCATCGAACTTTGGGACGCTTCTCTCGATGCCATTGCCGGCCTTCACCCGGGACAGCTGTTCCTTAGCCACTTCTCGTTCTCAGAAAATCCAGAGGTTCATCTCGCGAGTTACCGAGACCGTCTCCACCGTTGGGCTGATCTTTCAGCCAATATCTTGGGCCGCGGGCTCGATCAGGCCGCCTCCATGCAGGCATTTGCCGAGGAGAGCGCGATGGAGGCAGCGCAATTCCTATCAATTGACGAACTCTCGCATTACGCGTTCAATGGCGCGTTGCATCTCTCATGGTTGGGCCTGGCTCGCTATCACCGCAAGCGCGCGGAAGAATCCGCACAGCAGGCCTCACCGTGAGCCATCTCGTTAGAGATCGCTTTTTATCCTGTTTGGGAATCGTGAAAAATTCAGTCCGCCGATTTGTGCAGACCGAATTCCCGGTGAAGGCTACGCAGCGCAGGCACGACGGATTGTTCTTCGATCACGAACGAAATATTCGTCTCCGATGACCCTTGCGCAATAGCGATCAAGTTTACGCCTTCTTTCCCCATCGCATTAAACGTCTTGCCCGCGATCCCCGGGGTTCCGCACATGTTCTGTCCCACAACGGCCACGATGGCGATCTGCGGATCGACACGAATATGCTCCACCTTGTGGTGCGCCAGGTCCTGGGCGAATTCCTCGCGCAAAGCCTCTACGGTCCTTTGCGCGTCCGCCGAAAACACACCAAAGCAAATATCGTTCTGCGAAGACGATTGAGAAATCAGCAATACGTTGGCGCGAACCTCCGCCGTTGTCGAGAATGTCCGCCCCACTACATCGGGTAATCCGACAATCCCTGGACCGCCGACACTGATCAACGTCACATCGCGGATGGCTGTCAGCGCCTTCACTCCGCCGCCTTTTTTTTGTCCTTGCGGCGTGATCTTTGTCCCGATCTTCTCTGGCGCAAAACTATTTCGGATCCATACCGGAATGCCCGCTTCAACCACGGGCCGCAGCGTTTTCGGATGCAATACGTTCGCACCGAAATAAGCGAGCTCCGCGGCTTCGCGATAAGAAATTTCCGGTATGGTTTGCGCTTCCGCGACCAATCGCGGATCGGCGGTCAGCACGCCGTCCACATCCGTCCAGATGATCACTTCGTCCGCGTCGAGCGCCGCACCCAGGATTGTGGCGGAATAATCGGATCCTCCCCGTCCTAGCGTTGTGAGCTCGCCGCTGGACGTGGCTCCCAGGAAACCCGTCACCACCGCGACGATTCCACGATCGAGCAAAGGCAGTATCCGCGCATGTGATTTCCCGCGCGTCTGCTCCATCCGCGGTTCGGCGCCGCCATGAAATTCATCGGTCACGATCAACTCCGTCGCTTCCACCGCTTCGCTCTCTAGGCCCAGTGCCTTTACGGCGGCGGAAACCAGCGGCGCCGACAACCGCTCTCCCAAACTGGAAATCGCATCCATGGTGCGGGGAGAGAGTTCCCGCAGCAGCGCGGTTCCTTCGCAGAATCGCAAGCCTTCCGCGATCACCGCGTCCAGTTTCTTGCGGATCTGCGCGCTTTCGTTTTCATTCTTGATCAGGCTGGCCAGCGCCGCTTCGTGCTGAGAGCGCAATGCTTCGAGCATGGTTGTCGCGCCACTGCTATTCCCGGTTTGCGCCGTCTTCGCGGCCTCAATCAGTTTGTTCGTCACGCCACTCATCGCAGAGACGACCGCTACGCAACGCCCTTCACTGGCACCTTGCGCAATAATCTTCGCCGCGCGCGCGATACATTCGGCATTCCCGACCGACGTTCCACCAAACTTCATCACCTGCAACCGAGCACGCATCGCTCTCCATCTTTAGACGGAATTTTTGCCTGACCCAATCGTCCACGGGTTGTCCTTCCATTCTATCGGTTGCCGCCACCTGTCGGAACGTCGGTTTCCATAAATTTAGTTTGCCGATGTGCTTAATTCAGCCTGCTAGAAGATTGGTTGCAATACTTTTTATCGGAGAAATCGCTTGCTCACACTTCGTGTGATAAAAATTGCGGGGATCTGCTCGGGGAGACTCTAGCGATTCAGTGCGTTGGACATGCTCTCAAAATCCAAGCCGCCAACTTTTGAGATGTATTGGCAGGTCTGGCAGCACTGCTCATGAGATTCGAGAGTGGCGCAGGCCCGGGAATATTCATCTTGTAACCGCTTCAATTGTACGCGGTGTCGGTTACCGGCCATCGGATCGCGTTCGGCACGGGTGCGTTGCTGTTGCCACGCAGACAGGAAGCATTGGCAGGAATATAGAAGACGCTGATACTCGGGGCAAACCGCTAATCGGGGCGCAACTGCTGTCGACATAGAGTCCCCCTGGAGCGAGATGGTAGGTCAGTAAGAGCATGGTGTCAACCAGCGGAATAAGTGCATTGTTCTCAATATGCGATTGGAGTGGACAGCGATGAATAGTACGCGAAATTTCCACAGCGAGTGCCGCTTTACCGTAATTCTTACATGGCTTCGGTTTGCCGTGTTTGCATCAACCCTTCAAGCTGTGGCCGACGAGGAAGGCTCAGGTGCGCTAGAATCCGTGTCTGGCGCAGCCGGCGCTGGCGACGGTGCAAGGTGAGTTAGGCGTGCGGCCAGTGCTTCGACTAACAGGTCCACCACTTTTTGTGCGCCTGATCCATCGGGATCCTTTTCCGGATTGTATTGCGCGATATCCAGACCGAGAAGGTTTTTCTGCTTCGTGAATTCGATGAGCGAAGCCTTAACCTCAGGATAGGAAAGGCCACCGCTGCTGGCCACAGTGACGGCGGGAAATTCTTCCTGGGTGATCACGTCCATATCAAAGTGCACCATAAATTCACGGGCATCGGTGTGAAGTTGCGTGAGTGCATGTTGCGCCGCGACCGTGGCGCCTTTCAGCTGAATGTCCACCGCATACATATAGCGAACAGGAGAATGCGTCAGGAACTCCTGCTCCGCGGGATCTACTTGTTCAAGCCCGTAGATCAGAGTGTCCGGCTCGCGCACCAACGGCGGCTCGCCCCAAAAGCGCACCAATTCCGCCGATCCTCGGCCGTGAATCGCCGCCAGGGCCATGCCATCCAACCGGCCGGAAGGCGTGCTTGCGGGGGTGTTGAGGTCAGCGTGACGATCGAACCACAGAAGGCTGATGTGTTTGTAATAGCGTCGCGCGCCAGTAAGGATGCCAACGCTCTGGATGCAATCGCCCCCGAGCACAACAATCAGGCCGCCGGACTTCGCAGCCAATTCCGCGCGAGGCTTCAGATCGTTGAGGCCGGCCACAATTTCTGGAATGTTGCGCGCGCGTTTGTGTTCATCATCATCGGCAAACAGGCGCGGGGCGCAATCGCCCAGGTCCGTGACTTCGTAACCAATGGATTTGAGCTTTTCGACGAGGCCCGCAGAACGCAATGCGGCAGGCGCTTTTTCCGTGCCGGGAGCAAAGCCCGCAGCACTGGAAGGCGCGCCGATGAGGGCAATCTTGTTCGGCTGACGGACGATTTTGACCGCCAAGGTGCGCTCCTCTAAAGCGATTTAGAATGCGCCGGGCACCGGCAACGACGCCGGGAAATCCCCTGCCCGGCAAAACAAACTCTTCAACTGCCGCGTGCGACAGCTGCCTTCAGCGGCGCGGCGCAGGAGCGATGGAAGCCAACTCCGAAGGCAGCGTAAACCGCACGTCTTCGCGAATCAGGTCCAAATCCCGCTGGTCCGTGAACCCGAACTGCGCCAGCCGTTCGCTGACCTGCTCCACCAAGACCTCTGGCGCGGAAGCTCCCGCGGTCAACCCGATGCGCCGCACACCATCCAGCCAGACCGGATCGATGTGAGCGGCGGAGTCAATCAACCGCGCTTTCACGTTCAGGCGCTCTGCAAGTTCCACCAATCGGTTGCTGTTCGAGCTGTTTTGCGAACCCACAACCAGGATCAGATCCACGTCTTTGGCCACATGCTCGACGGCTTCCTGGCGGTTCTGTGTCGCGTAGCAGATATCATCGCTGGCCGGTCCGAGAATTTTTGGGAAGCGCTGGCGCAGGCGTGCCACGATTTCCTGGGTATCGTACAAACTTAGAGTGGTCTGCGTGAGGAACGCCAATTTCTCCGGGTCCTCAACCTCCAAAGCATCAACCGCCGCAATCGAGTCCACCACAAGCGTGCGGTCCGGGGCCTCACCCGACGTGCCAACAATTTCCTGGTGGTCCTTGTGACCGATCAGGATAATCGTGCGCTTTTCGCGCGCAAACTTTAGCGCTTCCAAATGCACCTTGGTCACCAGTGGGCATGTCGCGTCAATCACCCGCAGTGACCGCTCTTTGGCTTCCAGTCGAACCGTCGGCGGTACGCCATGGGCGCTGAACACGAGCACAGACCCGGACGGAACCTCTGTAATGGTTTCCACGAAAATGGCGCCGCGGCGACGCAATTGCTCCACAACATAAGTATTGTGAACGATCTCATGGTGCACGTAGACCGGAGCTCCATAAGCCTCCAGGGCCAATTCCACGATATCCACAGCGCGCACCACCCCGGCACAGAATCCGCGCGGGCGGACTCGAAGGAGGGTTTTTGTCTCAGTTTGAGTTTCCATCAGTTCCCTAAGCTAATGAATTTGCAAAATTCTATCATACCAAAGTCACTCTTATCGTGCTTGCTTTCTGTAAGATCACCGAAAAGCGAAGCCGACCCTGCCTGACAGGCCAGTCCGCCGGGGCCCGAATCAGGGTAAAATACCAGCGTAAGGGATATCCTAACTCTATGGCCCCTTTCGAGAACCGGCGTAGAAGCGAACGCGTGGTTTTACGCATGAGTGTGCTGCTCGTGGCCGAAGACGAGGAGCGCCGGCAGATCCAGGAAAAGGCGGAGACTCAGATCGTCAATGCGCATGGCGGCCTTCTTCGAATGCGCCAGCACCTGCATGTAGGACAGTCCTTCCATTTAACCAATCCTCAGAACGGCTGCGAAGTGACCTGCCGCGTGGTTCGCACGGAAGAAGAAGGCATGGAATTTTTCAGGGTAGCTTTCGAATTTGACCGCCCCGCTCCCGATTTCTGGCCCATTGTGTTTCCCCCGGCCGATTGGACCGCTGCAACCGTCAACGAATAGCTCGAAATGAGAGCCAACTTTTTGTCACAATTGGTGTTTCCAATTATGTGGAGGTATGTGACGTGGGGACATCGAGGGCAAGTGCTGGTTTGATGGCTGCCGTGCTTATGGGGGGCATGCTGGCCAACGGCTGCAACGACAATGTCGAGGTATTGCGGGATCCGGATATAAAGGTCGCCAAGGGCATGACGTGGGCTTGGCGCCCAGTGACACCGCCGCCGCAAGCGCAACGGGACGCGAACAGCCGTCCGGTGGTCTCGCGCGACGTGATTACGCCGGCTCCGCCGCCGCAACAACATTTGGAAAGTAACCGCGATTGGAACACGGAAACCAATCGCGATCGACTAAAAGCAGCAATTGAAAACACGCTTAAGTCCAAGGGCCTGGTTCAAGCCAGCGGCTCGACGGCCGCGGATTTCCTCGTCGATTATCACGTAGCCGTTAAAACGCAAAGGGCCACGGTCGGAACCGTCTATCCCGGCTATCCAGGATTGGCTTGCGGCCCTTACGGCTGCTGGTCAGGCTGGGGTTGGGGACAGCCGGAAGTGCAGTATCGGAACGTAGCGTGGCACGAGGGAACGTTTGTGCTAGATATCGCGCTAAGTAATCCCCAAAAGCTGGCCTACCGCGCTATCAGCAAAAAAGAGTTGAAGAACAAGCCGACGATCACGCCGTACCAGGCGGAAGAAGCGGTGAACCACCTGCTGAAGGATTTCAAGGTGAAGTAACGGCGACAGCCGTTACTTGAAAAAGCCGGGAAGCGTCGAGGAGACGGCCTTTCCCGGCTTTTCGTTTTCCTGCGCATCGGCAGGGTGAAGTTACCGTTGTGGCTTTGCTTGCGGCTCCGCCTGAGGTTGCGGTTGCGCTTGGCCTTCTGGCGCCGGCTTAGCTTCGGTCTTCGGTTGGATGGAAATCAATTCCACCTCAAAAACCAACGTTTCGTTGGGACCGATGGGGCCACCATTCGGCGTGCCACGATCGCCGTAAGCAAGTGTGGGAGGAAGATACAGATCCCACTTCGAACCTACCGGCATCAACTGCAGCGCTTCCGTCCATCCCTTAATCACCTGCCCGACGGGAAATGTGGCGGGTTTGCCGCGCTTGTAGGAGCTATCAAATTCGGTGCCGTCGATTAACGTGCCCTTGTAGTTGCAGACAACGACATCGTTGGCCGTCGGCTTCGGGCCAGTACCTTGCGTGACGACCTTGTATTGCAGGCCGCTCGGGAGCACCACCACGCCCGGCTTCGCCTTGTTGGCCGCCAAAAACGCTGTGCCTGCGGTGGAATTCTTGGTCGCTGCCGCCGCTAACGCTTCCTGCTGGTGCTTCCGCAGATCGGTCTGCAGGCTGGTTAGCACGGCTTGGGCTTCTTCGTCGGTCAGCAACGGCTTGTTGCCCGCCAGCGCGTCCCTCATCCCTCGCAGAAGAATCTCTGAACTTACGTCAACGTCATCCTTCTTCAAGCTTTCTCTCAGGCCTTTGCCGATATTCATCCCGATGGCATAACTGGCCTTTTCTTTCTGCGTTTTCAAGGTCAGTGGAACTGGAGGCTTCTTGGCGGCCGTGGCCGTGCCAGGCTTAGTGGTTGTTTGGGTTTTCGGCGTGGCAGGAGCTGTGGAGGAAGCCGCCGGTGGATTAGTTGGGGGCGTGGAAGACTGCTGAGCAAAGGCGATCCCGCAGAGCAGCGTTCCGGCCAGGGAGAGTGTCAGAGCGCGATAAATTGTTTTGCACATCTTTTTATTGTCACACCGATGCACACCCCGCGCAAATGAACATTCGGAGTAGAAACTGGCGGGTGGCACACAAGGCGAAAAGGCTGATATCGTCTGTCGATTATGTTCCTCAATAACAAAGTGGCTTTGATTACCGGCTCCGGCCGCGGCATAGGGCGCGCGATGGCCAGACTTTTCGCCGAGGAAGGCGCCAGCGTTTTTCTCTCAGCGCGAACGGAACCTGAATTGGCGCACACCGCCAAAGAAATCGCCGAAGCCGGAGGTAAAGCTGCCTATGTCACAGCGGATTTTTCGCGAGAGTCAGACTGCTCTAGGGTTGTGGCCGCCGCCCGCGAGAAATTCGGGCGCGTCGACATTCTGGTGAACAATGCCGGGCACTACGGTCCGGTGCTTCCGGTGGAGGAATATCCGCTGGAGGAATTCGACAAGGTGATCGCCGTGCATTTGCGCGCGGCATTCACCCTGAGCAAGTTGGTTTTGCCGGAAATGTATGCGCGAACGTCTGGAGTCATTTTGAATATTTCCAGCCTGTCGGCGAAATCGGCGTTTGGCTGGGGCTCGGCCTATGCCGCGGCCAAGGCCGGATTACTTGGACTAACGCGGGTGATGGCTGCGGAAGCTTCGCGCCAGGGTGTGCGGGTGAATGCCATTTGCCCCGGACCGGTGACGGAAACGGCAATGAGCAAAGAGCTCGGAAAAACGTTGGCGGAGAAATTGGGAGTCAGCCCTGAAGAGCAGTTAAAAGGTTTCCTCAGTTTCCTGCTGCAAGGTCGCGGTCAAACCGCCATGGAGATCGCTCAGGCGGCCTTGTTTTTGTGCTCGGACATGTCCGCCGCCATCGTCGGCCAATCCATCAACGTAGACGGCGGCGCCGCGTTCTTTTAGCGGGCTAGGTTCTCTGCGGTGTATCGAGACCAGGGTGGTGCGGAAGAAAAAGGCCAGCCGCTCTCTCAGGACGGCTGGCCCTTATTAAGCGGGTTCGGAATCAGCTCCACTTTCCGAAGTTCAGATCCAAAACCCGCGTGCTCTGGCTAACAGGCAGGGAAGCAGAAATTCGACTAACGCGCCGGCTCCGAGTCCGGACGACGCAGCGGTCGCCGAGCCAGATCTTCGATCGCCCACACGCTCCGGCGCACGGCCAGGATGATGGGATGCTGGCTGGCCATGGCCCATGCGACTGCGGCCTCCCACGTTTTATGCAGGAAGTAGACGGTGCCGACGCACAAGGCAATGGCCCCGAAGCCAAGAACAAAGATGGCAAAGGCGGCAAGCAGTTCGCGCACGGCGTAAAGCTGGAAAGCGGCGAGAACGACTAGAAGCAGCCACATCCATTTGCGGAGGTTGTCTTTGACATTCATGTCTGGCTCAACTCCTCTTCCTCACGACCGTTGCTTGCGTCGAGAGCCTGAGAAACCTCAAATGCTCCGGACCAGAGAGCGGGCTTGCTCGACCTGGCCTATTAGACAGGTGGGTGGGAGCAAAACCTATGGTACAGGAGCACTAAATTCAGCTTTAAACGATTGTTCTAGTACGTCTAGCAAGTGGCAAAATCGCTTGTAAGTCTTTTATTTTATGCAGATTAATGTAGAGGCTGAGTCAACGAGAGAGACTGCGGTATTTAACGCTACCCGCTCTGTGGAAAACTTGCCCTTAAGTACAGGGTACAGGCGCGATTTCCGGTCAACGAAGAACCGCGCCGGGTCCCTTTTACGTTCCCCAGCGCGGTCCAATTTCCGTAGATTTCCGACGTCAGGCCTTCTTGATTAACCGGGTGATCCAAACCAGGATCACCGCGCCAATAAACGCCACGATGATCGAACCGATGATTCCCCCGCCCGGCCAGAGGTGCAACATCCCGAAGATCCAGCCGCCAATCAACCCGCCCAGAATGCCGAGGATGATGTCCACGATCACACCGTAGCCGCCACCCTTCATCACCTGACCCGCCAGCCAACCCGCGATTAGCCCAACAATAATCCAAGTGAGAAAACTCATCAGTGTTGCCTCCTTTTTGAGATATTCCGCCCGTGGAATTGAAGTGCAGTCAGATAAAAGCGCTACAGTTTGGCCTTTCCCCAAGTGACACGCAAGCCCGTTGAGAGCACGAGATCGTTGCCCTTCAGGCCCGGTGGCGGGTAGCTGATGTACTGGTCGCTGAACGATGTCTGCCAACTGAGCCAGGTCTTCATCATCACGGCCAGCGAAGCGTTGAATTGCATGCGGTAATCCCCGGTATGGGAAATATTGGGGTAGAACGAAAAACGCTCCAGCAACGTCAGGCGTTTGGATACTTGAGTATCGAACTCCTCGCCTACCACGGCTTCCGCGCTGTTCAGTGTGTAGGCCGCAACAGAGAACGTCGGCGGAGGAGGAGCGGTGTTCACGTAGGAATAGCTGCCAAACTCGTCTTTGTCGTAATCAAAACCGCCAAAAATGTCGAACAGGGTTTTATCATTTTTGATGACGTGATAGCCAACGCCTCCGCCGTAGACCTGCCGCAGATCCAGGTGCTGAAGTTGGTTGGTGGCAAAGTCGGCAGTGGCGTAAACAAAGGCCCGTGGACCAACGTTTAGGTCGCCGCGAATGCCTGCTTGGAACAAGTTCGCGGTCGTCGTTGCGGGAACGCTTACCTGGTTGTCCGCGAAGATGTAGTTGGCATACAGCGTAAGTTTGTCGCGCGGCGTCTCACGAACACCTTTGCCGTCGAGCGTATAGCTGGCAGTTGACGAGTTCCCGCGCGTCAACGCCAAGCCGGTATCGAACAGGCCGCTCCAGAAATAAGTGAATTTTGGATGCGCCATCTTCTCGGCCTCTGTGTCAAAGGTTTTTTGCTCGGCGTCATTCCGAACGGCGACGATCACGTCTTTCGAAGGCGGCGCTGCCGGCGCTGGCGTAGCCCCAGCTACGACAAATCTTCCGTCCGAAGTAGTGGTGATTTTGCCGGAGAGTTTCGTGCCATCTTTGAGCGTTAGGTTAAGATTTTGCGTGGACTCGATCCCGACGATCGCGTCCCACTGAATGGTGACGTCGCCGGCAAATTCTGTCTTGATCAGCAGGGTTTTGCCGTCTCCGGAAACAATGTTGCCACTCAGCCGATCTCCGTTCTTCAAGGTAACTTGGTCGGCTGCCGCCGCCGACGCGAAGATCATAATTAGTAACACACACAAAAGACTCCGACGCATCTGCGTCCTCCTTACAACTTTCCATACTGTTTTGGACACGAGAAGGACTTCACGCGGGCGAACGGGAAGCGACCCCTGAAACCATTTCATAATAGGCGGGACCATTCTAGTGAATCCCCGCACTCATCGCAACGCCGATATTCTGGACAGGGCTGCCGTCAAAGCTGGCGCGCGAGGTTGACCGTAGCCGCAAGCCATCCCCTATAATGTGCAATCCAAGGGGGCTGCGTTGAAACGAATAGTGAAGATCGGTGTTTTTAGCGGATATTTGATCTTGTGCATTTCCGTGCTCGGATGCTCCAAGCCACAGGTGGAAGGCCAGAGCTCAGCGACAATCGCGACGCGACCGGCGATTGTCTTCATGACCGACTTCGGAACTGCGAACGATGCCGTGGCCATCTGCAAGGCGGTGATGATCGGGATTGTCCCCGATGCGCGCATCATGGACATCACGCATCAGGTCACGCCGTTTTCGATCGAAGAAGGCGCGCGATTTTTGAGTGGCGTAACGCCGTATTACCCCGCGGGAACTGTGTTCGTCGTCGTAATCGATCCGGGAGTCGGCACGTCACGCAAAGCTGTAATTGTCGAAACCAAGAAGGGACAATATTTCGTTCTGCCCGACAATGGCTTGATTTCTCCGGTGATCGACCGAGACGGCCTAGAGTCCGCTCGAGAAATCACCAATCCTGGCTGGATGATCGGCGATGCGGTCTCTTCCACGTTTCACGGACGCGACATTTTTTCTCCCGCCGGGGCGCATCTCGCCGCGGGTTGGGACTATACACTCGCCGGGCCTGAAGTTGCGCAACTCGTGCGCCTGACTCCGAAAGTTGCAACCGTCACGGATAAAGGCATCGAAGGCGAAGTGATTGCCCTCGACGATCCGTTCGGCTCCCTGATTTCCGATATTCGCGGCGACGACTTCAAAAAGCTCGGTTACGTACTCGGCAACAAAGTGACACTGCAATTGGACAAGAAGCCATTCCTACTGCCCTACGCGAAAACGTTTATGGACGTGCCCGTCGGCGAGCCGCTCTTGTATGTGGATTCGCGTGGCCGCATCGGCCTGGCAATAAACCAGGGCAATTTTTCGCAGACTCACAAGATTCTGCCCCCCGCCTCGCTGTTCATCCCCAAAAAGGGCGAGCCGCTGAAAGGCAAATGAAGAATTCCCGCGGTGGCGGGCCGTTTTCGATTTTGCGGATTAGTCCGGAGTCACTTCGCTAACTCTTTCTGCAACGCTTTCCCCATTCGAAACCATGGTCGTTCCACCCTTTGCATGTACCTCGGCAGCGTTCTCTTTTTCGCCACCAGCTTCTGCGTCCACTCCCTCGCTTCTTCCTTCTTCCCAAGAAGTTTCAGATAGTTCGCGTAGTTGTACAGCGTCTCTGGCGTCGTCGAATATTGTGCGGCAGGCGCCAAATACGTCGCCGCCTTTTCCAATTCTCCCGTCCGCGCGTACGCGTCCCCCAGCAATCCCGTTGCGCGGTAATAGTCGAATTTCGGGTCCTTGCCGACTACATAGTCCAGATCGGGGATGGCTCCCGCGTAGTCTCCCATCGCCAGCGCTGCTTTTGCCCGGAGATAAAACGCATGTGGCGAATCGCTGCGCGCTGCAATGGCCCGGTTCAGGGCCTCTCGCGCTTTCCCATACTTCTTCTGCTCAAAACACAATTCGGCTAATTCTTCGAGATTCCCCGCCGACGGATTGTCCAGTATCTGCGTTTCCAGCAGGTGGATCCTCGATCGCCTCCCGAATCCCTGGAACACTCCGCGCAGTAGTCCCAAGTCTGGAATGATCTCTACCAACACATACACTCCGGCTCCCAGCACCCCTCCGAAAATGATGATGAAGATCCAATAGTTCTCTGGGCGCCGTTTCACAAAATGCCACAGCGCGATCCCTTGCACGATCAATCCCCATGGATAGATGAGGAAACTGAGTCCCCCCATTCCGGCTACCTCGCGTATTCTTCTTAGGGTAACGACTTGGCCACTAGCATCCTGTTTTACCCGCCCGGCGTCAATTTCAACCTTTTCCCGTTTGAATCGAGAGTTACTGTCGGTTCGTCCATCTCAACCCCACTCGCGCTCCACGATTTGCTTTTTTTTCCGCAGCGGCCGAAAATCGAGTGGACGCTCGGAAAAGAGGTCGCCATGCCAGAAGCCGTCATCGTTTCTTCCGTCAGAACACCCGTCGGACGCGGATACAAAGGATCGCTGCGCACCAGCAGGCCCGACGATCTGGCCGCGCTGGTTATCAAGGAAGCGCTCGCGCGCGTTCCCGGCCTGGATCCTAAGGAAATTGACGACGTGATCCTCGGTTGCGCCATGCCGGAAGGCGAGCAAGGGATGAACGTGGCGCGCATTGCCGCTTTGCGTGCGGGTTTGCCAGTGGAAACTTCGGCAATGACCGTCAATCGTTTCTGCGCCAGCGGCCTGCAGGCCATCGCGCTGGCCGCCGAACGGATCCGCGGCGGGTCCGCGCAGGTGATCGTGGCCGGCGGCACGGAATCGATGTCGCTCGTGCCCATGGGCGGAAATAAAATCTCGCCGAATCCCTGGCTTGTGGACCATTATCCGGACGCGTACATCAACATGGGCCTGGGAACGGAAAATCTTGCGCGCAAATTCGGGATTACCCGAGAGCAGGCAGACCAGTTTGCCGTCGACTCCCACAAGAAAGCCGTCGCCGCTCAGGCCGCTGATAAATTCAAAGACGAAACCGTTGCCGTCGAGGTCAAGATCACTTCCCTTCCCAATGGAAATGGCGCCAAAACAAAGCCCGCGCCGAGGCCCGCCACGCAATCGTTCGTATTTGACAAAGATGAAATGCCGCGGCCAGAAACCTCGATGGAAGTTCTCGGCGGGCTGAAGCCGGCGTTTCACGTGAAGGGCACCGTGACGGCCGGCAACAGCTCGCCCATGAGCGATGGAGCCGCCGCGGTGGTGGTCATGAGCGATACAAAAGCCACGCAACTTGGGCTCAAACCGCAAGCACGTTTTGTTTCCTATGCGACCGCGGGCTGCCCGCCGGAGGAGTTCGGCATCGGTCCAGTCTACGCGATCCCCAAAGTATTGCAGCAATCCGGGCTAACATTAAATGATTTAGCCGTCGTGGAATTAAACGAAGCTTTCGCCGCGCAATCGCTCGCCGTGATCCAACAGGCAAATCTGGATTCCCAGCGCGTCAATCCCAATGGCGGAGCCATCGCGCTCGGCCATCCCCTCGGCTGCACCGGCTCCAAGCTCACCGCTACGCTGATTCGCGAACTCCAGCGCCGCGACGCTCGCTACGGCATGGTGACCATGTGCATCGGCGGCGGCATGGGCGCCGCGGGCATCTTCGAACGCCTCTAGAAATCCGCAACCTCCGTTTGATTTTGCACTTGACGCGTTTCCTCCATCGGCTCAATATGGCGACTGACGACATGTCGTCAATGGACACATGGAAACCTGACCATGACCGAAGCTGTTCTGCTGATCCTCCTCAGCCTCGCTTCGCAACCCCGCCATGGCTACGCCATTCTTCGCGATACAGAAGAAATGAGCGGCGGCCGGGTCCGGCTGAGCACCGGCACGCTCTACGGCGCCTTGAGGCGTTTGCTGCAAGATGGCTGGATTGAACGCTTCAAGGAAGAAGATAATTCGCGAGGCAAGCAGGCCTATTGCCTCAGCCCCCTGGGCCGCCGGAATTTGCAGCGGGAGGTGAGCCGGATGAAGCATCTCACCCGGGTTGCCAGCCTGCGCGTCGTCGCCCGGAAGGAGACATAGTCCATGGTGTCTTTCTTCCGCTGCCTACTGAATCTGTACCCTGCTTCCTACCGCCGCGAATATGGCGAAGAAATGCTGGGCGTGCTCATCGATGTGCATTCAGAAGTGAAACAGAGAAGTTCGCTGGCACAGGCAATTTCTTATGCGCGCGAAGCAGGCGGATTATTGCGCGGTGCCTTGCGAGAACACGCTCGAACTATCTTTTTCCCTCAAGGTTTTCCTGTTTATCCGCAAAGGAGGCTCACGATGCGTTCCGAATACAAGTTTCCGAAGGCCACGGTCGGCCTGATGACCGTTATCCTGGGAGTCGTGTTGGTAGCGATTGAGAAAGCAAAAGCCATTTCGGAATCGGTCGCACCCACGAATCTAGCCGTCGGTCCCATTCAACCCATGCATTTCTCGGTCGCGTCCGCGTTAGAGTTGCTAGCCATATTGTGCGTGGGCGGGGCGCTGGTGTGGGCAGTCCGGTTTGCCCTGCACCGCTCTGGCACACAGCGTTTTTCCGACCTGAATCCTTCCGCTAGCACGCGCTCGAATAGCGGTTTCCCAGGCTGAGTCTAGGGCTTCGCCTTCCACAAACCAATCGTGTTGCCATCGATGTCGGCGAACCACGCAAACGTTCCCGCCGGAATCTCTACCGGCGGCACCAGCGTCTTCCCTCCAAGCAATTCCGCCTGCTTTAATGCCGCCGCTACATCTTCCACATCCACATAGAACGTTGTGTAATGAAACGGTTCGTGTCCCAGCTCGGTAATGTGCCCGCTCATGCCGCCGGATTCGGGCGCGATCATCGCGGCTGGACCGAATTGCTCGATCTTCCAATCGAACAGCTTCTTGTAAAATTCCTGGGTCTTCGCGGAATTGCGGCATCCAATCTCAAAGTGCACCACCGGTCGCCCCATATCGTTCCCTCCTCGGCGCTAGAAAGCGTGTTTGCGCGAAGGAGTCTGCCACACGAATCGCAAATTTGCACGGACAGCATGCCCGAATAATTCATGGCTGCCGGTTGCCTGAAAAACGAATTCGTCCTATTGCGGAATCGCCACTCCTGAGGGTAAAATTGCCGGATTGAACGAATTCAAACGGTTGTTTGAATTTTGACGCCGCGCCGGCCGGCAAGGAGCACACAATGGCCACCTCCGTTCTCACCAAACCCGCTGCAAAAGGCGGCAGCTTTCTTCTGGAGTCCCCTGCCCCGCAAGACATCTTCACCCCAGCAGACCTCAGCGATGACCAGAAGCTGATCGGCCAGACCGCGGAAGAATTCGTGGTCAAGGAAGTTTTGCCGGTGGCCAAGGAGCTCGAGGCCAAGAAGCCCGGCTTGATGGCGGAATTGACCCGCAAAGCCGCCGAGCTAGGCCTTATGAGCGGCGGCACTCCGGAAGAATATGGCGGCGCTGGGCTCGATAAAGTGGCCGCCATTATGCTGACCGAAAAAATCTCCATTTACGGAAGTTTCGCCACCACGCACGGCGCGCATGCCGGAATTGGAACGCTTCCCCTTGTTTATTTCGGCACGGAAGAACAGAAGAAAAAATATTTACCGAAGCTCGCAAGCGGAGAATTCATCGGAGCATACTGCCTTTCCGAACCACAAGCCGGTAGCGATGCGCAAAATCTCTTGACCCGCGCCGAGTTGAATAAAGAAGGCACGCACTACATCCTGAACGGCCAGAAAATGTGGATCACCAATGGAGGCTTTGCGGATCTCTACATCGTGTTCGCAAAAGTGGACGGCGAGAAGCTCACGGCGTTTATCGTCGAACGCACGTTCCCCGGCTGCAAGCCCGGCAACGAAGAACACAAGATGGGCATCCAGGGCAGCTCCACCACTCCAATTTTCCTCGAGAATTGCCGGGTCCCGAAAGAAAACGTGCTTCACGAAATCGGCCGCGGACATATCGTCGCATTCAATGTGCTGAATGCCGGACGTTTTACGCTCGGTGCTTCGTGCGTGGGTGGTTCCAAGCACGTGCTGATGACTGCTGCCAAATATGCCCGGGAGCGCAAGGCGTTCGGCAAGCAGATCGGCGATTTTGGCTTGATCAAGGAAAAGCTGGCGGAGATGGCCATCCGGACCTTCGCGGTCGAATCGATGATCTACCGCAGCGCCGGATATATGGAAGCAGCCATGAACGCCGCCGCCGGCTCCGGAAACAAAACGCAAAACACCATGAAAGTGCTCGAGGAATATGCCATCGAGAGCTCCATTGCCAAGGTGTATGGTAGTGAGATGCTGGATTTTGTGGTCGACGAAGCAGTGCAGATTTTCGGTGGCTACGGCTTCCACGAGGATTACCCGGTTTGCCGCGCTTATCGCGATTCCCGCATCAATCGCATTTTTGAAGGCACAAACGAAATCAATCGCATGCTTATCATCCAGATGCTGATGAAGCGCGCCATGGGCGGACAGCTTGCGCTTATTCCCGCAGCCACGAAACTCGCCGATGAAATCCTGGCCGGTCCTTCGTTTGAAGAAACACCGGAAGGTGTGCTCGCCGAAGAAGCGCGAACCCTTGCCAACGCCAAGAAAATTTTCCTGCAGTCCGCCGGCGGAGCGCTGCAGAAGTATCGCGAGAAGCTGGCCGACGAGCAGGAGCTCGTAGCTGCCCTGGCGAACATCGTCATGGAAATCTATGCCATGGAGTCCTGCCTGCTTCGTGCGCAAAAGGCCGCAGCCACCAAGGGCGAAGCTGCGGCGGCTCGGATGATTGATGCCGCTCGCGTCTTCATCGCCGACGCGGGAGAACGCGTGGACCACGAAGCCAAGCGCGCCATTGCCGCCGTGCACGAAGGCGACATGCTGACGACCCAAATGGCTGTGCTAAAACGGTTTGGCAAACGCGTCGTGGTTGACACCATCGGCATTCGACGCCGGGTGGCCGCGGCGGTTCAGTCCCAAGATCGCTATCCCTTCGAAGGCCGCTAAATACCCGCGGACTTGAGGCCCGCTGCTGGTCGAACCCATGAGATCACTCCTAGCACAGACCAGCTCTGCCGCCAATAACAAGGCAGACACAGCTATTGTCAGAACCTTTCTGCAGGATTAAAAGACTCATACACTTATAACTATTGGGTACTAGGACCTTGAGCCTTAAGCCAATCCGTTCCTCCTTGGCCTATGTGGCCACGCTGGTCGTGACCCTTCACGTCTGCTCCATCGTGTTTCTCGGAAGCTCCCCGGCCGGCGCCTTGATCGGAAATCTGCTCCAGATTTTCTGCAGTATGTTGGCGGCAGCTATGTGTTTCCGCGCCGCCCGCCAGTCCTCCGGCTTCAGGCAATCATTTTGGACCCTGGTCGGATTCGGCATAGGAATCTGGGGAGTGGGGGATCTCGGCTGGACATATTACGAAGCCCTTCTGCGAAGCGAACCGCCGGCGGGCTCGCTGATCCGTTTCCTGTTCGACACTCACGGAATGTTTTTCGTGATGGCCATCTTCTTGAATCAGGAGAAAACCGATTCCCGCGTGGAAACGGAAGAGACTCTGGATTTTATTCAGGTGGGCATTCTTTTCTTCCTCGTTTATTTTGGCACGTACTACCTGCCTTCCTTGAGCCTTTCGCAGCAAACGGCGTTCAACCGGGAAATGATCGTGGCCTTGTGGCGCGACATCGGCATCATTCTTCTCGCTGTGTTGCAGTGGCGGCGCGCACGCTTTCCCGAAGTGCGAAAGCTTTATGGAGGCCTCGCGCTCTACTACCTGATTTACGCCGTAGGTTCGCATTGCATCGACGCGTATCAGACGCAACAGGAAGTTCCGACCGGAACCTGGTACGACTTGGCCTGGTCTGTGCCCTTGCTCTACGGCGCATTTTGGGCCGCCACGTGGCAACCCGATTCCCTCCGCGAATCGCAAGCAAGCGTCCGCAGGAAAACGCTGACCAGTATTTTGATCACCAATAGCATGTTCGCCTTTGTGCCGCTCGCGATTCTGTTTATGGTTGCGGAATTAGGCCCAGGCTGGAAATGGTTGCGCTACGGCCTTCTGGGGGTCTCTTTCGCGTGCTATGCCCTGCGCATCGCTTTGGGCCAGTTTCGCCAGCAGCAGGACGAAGAAATGGTGCGTAGGCAGACGTTGGCCATGGACAACTCCGAGGATGGGATTGCTTTGCTGGACGAACGCGGCGTGCACATCTACGCAAACACGGCCTTTGCGAACATGTTCGGTTTCGAGGGCCGCGACCGGATTGTCGGCCAGCCATGGCGCAACGTCTATGCGTTTCAGGAGGTCAGCAAGCTGGAGTCCGAGGTGCGCCACTCGCTTGCGCAATCCGGCAAATGGTCTTCCCCCATTTCGCTGCGTCGCCCAAACGGAACCCAAATTCCAGCGGAATTGATTGTGTATCTGATGCCTGATGGCGGAACGGTCTACACCTGCCGGGACTTATCCCAGCGGGAAGAAGCGGAGAAAGCGCGCGCGCAAGCGGAGGCGAAATATCGCACCCTGGTCGAACAGGTGAACGCGATCAGTTATATCGCCGAAATCGGAATGGACGGGCAATGGCATTACGTCAGCCCCCAGGTGCAACCGATTCTGGGATATACGCCAGACGAATGGCTGGCCATCGCGCACCGCTGGTCCGAGTTTATCCATCCCGATGATCTTCCGATCGTGAAGGCGGCGGAAGAGTCCAGCGAGAAGGGCGAACCCTTCCAGGCGGAATATCGTGTAAAGCGCAAAGACGGCCGCGAAGTCTGGCTGAATGACACCGGCGTTGTGGTCAAGAGCGGAAATGCGCGCCCGGTGATGGAAGGAATCATCGTAGACATCACGGAACGCAAGCAGCTGGAGACGCAGCTGCAGCAATCGCGAAAAATGGAAGCGGTGGGAAGGCTGGCCGGAGGAATCGCGCACGACTTCAACAATTTACTTACCATTATCACTGGCTACACCGATTTGGCGCTAAGCCGGCCCGCTGTGCCGCTCGACCTGCGCAATGACATCGAGCGAATTGAAAATGCTTCGGCCCGCGCTGCGGCATTAGTGCGGCAACTGCTCGCCTTCAGCCGCAAGCAAGTGCTGCAGCCAAAAACGCTGGACCTGAATGCGATCGTGGTCAACATGGATAAGCTACTGCGCCGCTTAATCGACGATCATATTGAGATGATCACTCGCGTGCAGGACAATTTAGGCAAGGTCAAAGCCGATCCCGCGCAAGTTGAACAGGTGATTATGAATCTGGTCGTAAATGCTCGCGACGCGATGCCCGAAGGCGGACGCCTGGTTCTGGAAACTTCCAATGTGGATCTGGATGCGGCGTACGCGTTCGATCACGTTTCCGTGAAGCCGGGTCGCTTCGTAATGCTCGCCGTCTCCGACACGGGCGTGGGCATGGACGCGGGCACCGTCGCTCACATCTTCGAACCTTTCTATACGACCAAAGAGAGCGGTCGCGGAACCGGGCTTGGGCTTTCCACCGTGTACGGAATCGTCAAGCAGAGTGACGGTTACATTTGGGTCTACAGCGAACCTGGGAAAGGCAGCACATTTAAAGTTTACCTTCCGCGCGTAGAGGATTTGGTCGAGCCGCCGGAAGCGAAACCCGTGCCCCTCACCGACCACCGCGGCACGGAAGTGGTATTACTTGTGGAAGATGAAGAAGCTGTTCGCGATTTGGTACACACCATTTTAGTCGGCCAGGGCTACGAAGTGATTGTTGCACTCGATCCTCCGCATGCGGAGGCCATCGCCAGCAAGTTTTCTGGAGAAATTCATTTGCTCCTGACGGATGTCGTTATGCCTGGAACCAGCGGCCGGGAACTGGCGGCGCGAATTATGGTTGCGCGTCCGGGCATTCGTGTTCTCTACATGTCCGGCTATACGGAAAATGTGATTACCAGCGGCGGAATGCTGGAGCGAGGATTGGCATTTCTGCAGAAACCGTTTTCGCCAGCGGTCATGGTGCAAAAAATCCGCGAGGTCCTCTCGCGCGCAACTCCTGCAACGGATAAATGAAAAAGCCATCCGAAATGGATGGCTCCTTCGGACTAGTGTTAAAATAAATTGCTACTTACGAAGTTTCAGCAGCGCCAAGCCGAGCAGACCAGCGCCGAGTTTTCTTATGGCTTCGCGGCCGGCGTTTCTGTCTCGTCTGGCTTTTTGACGGTCGACAGCGTTTCCACGTTGAAGCGCTTGTAGTCCGAATATTTCGTGGTCACATTCACCTTAATACCCTTCACCAGCAAGAAGCGGACGCCCACATGCACCTCAACATACGTCGGCAGCCAAACCTCGTTGTTGATGTACGCCTGCTCGAACGTGAAACTCGTTCCTTTTTGCAAGTTGGCCAGCATGCCGCCGGCGATGTGCACATCGCCCACAAAATAAGCTTCCAGGCGCACAACGTCTTTGGCCTTCTCATCGACCCAAATCACACCAGCCAATTCCTTCACCACTCGTTCTTCCAAGTTTTTCGGCTTGTACTCTGGATTTGGCTCAAAGTCGAACACCAGCACGTCTTGACCACGGAATCGCTCCCTGCGCGGATTTACGAACTGGCAAACGCGTAGAAACACTTCGATCCCTGGGTCCTCACTGTCCTTGGATTCTTTACCTGCTTCTTTTTCCTTTTCTTCCTTCTCTACTTTTTTCTTCTCGCGCTTCTGCTCTTCTTCAATTCGCTTCTGTGTCTTGTCGTTCTCTTTCTTCAGTTCCTCTTCACTCAACGGCTTACCGTCCTTTTTCACCAGCGTGGTGATCTCGTCGCCGTTCAAATAGAAGAATGTGTACTCGTTGATTTCTTTTTTTGTTATTTTTCCGGACTTGTCATATTCGGTCTCTTCTTCGACTTGCGTTCCCGCGTAGTTTTCCTTGACCTTGTCGATCTCTTTCTGGTTGGCGTCGATTTCCTCGAACAGTTTTTTCAAGTCGGGAAGCTTGACCTGCGATTGCATGGGAAAATCGAAAACCCTTTCTCCGACGGTCTCGTTGGTCTCGGCACGTGTGACGTTCACCACATACACTTCCGAGCCGCGGTGAATTTCCACCTTGTAAGGCACCTTCACCCCGTTCGTTGCGCGGTAATCGTCGTAATCGATCTCCTGAGGAACGCCGCCCATGTTCGCTCTTTCGGCCACGATCAGATGGCTTTGTTGATCGAAGAAAACCTCCCATTGCACGCCGGTGGGATAGGTCAGCTCAATTTGGTACGTTTCGTGGCCGCGCACGGAAGTGGTTCCTTTGAACGCGGTTCCGATTCTCTTCTTCGAGAGGCCCAGAAACCGCGAGTTGTAATACTCGGCGGCCGCTTCTATCTCTAGCGCCGGCTGGCCCAACAGGGTGGCAATCTGCCCCGAATCGCCTTGATGCCAGGCCGACTTGCCGTTATAGGCTTCGATCTCGGTCTTCCCGCCGCTTCGCAGTTCGGTGTAGTAGCGATTGGGCAACTTAACGCGGAAACTGAAGGTGCCGGGCTTCTCGTCGCCTCCCGAGTGCACCGCTCCATCGATGAGAATCGTGCGAACTTTTGCCAGGTTCTTGCTCCCGCCGACAGCTTTCACACACTGGTCGATGATTTTGGAGGCATCCTGAGCGCGAGCCAACGGGGCGCACAACAGGGCAAATCCCGTCAGCGAGAGAAGTAGCCAATGTCGTCGCATGATGATCCTCTTACTGTACGCAAAAGATGCCCCTAAAGTTGCCGTGACTTGCTCAGATGTTGCAAAACTTTTCTCAGCTAACCTCGAAGCAGGTAGGAGGAAGTATTTTTTGAAGCTGTGGAAAGTACCAGTATTCCTAATGCGTAATTCCGATTCTAAAATGTGTCCCATAGACTCGCAAAACAACGCGTATTTATTGGGTATTTGCTTGACACCTCCGCTGCGGACGGTCAGAATACCGCAGGTCTTGTGCTCACTCCGCTGAGCTCCAAGTGTGCCGTTTCCTGTCCTTCAACAATGGAAAGTTCTTTTTGCTCTTAACATGCTAAGCAGATCTGGGTCGTTTCGAAGGAGGCTCGATGAAATCGAGTGGTCTATATATCCGTGAAGTAACCGTCATCATTGTGTTAGTATGCCTGGCTGTTCTGTTCGCCCCCAGAGTGAACGCGCAAACAACCTATACATATCCCCCGTTTCCATCGAACGCAGCTGGTGGTCTGCAGACAAACGGCAACGCGCAGATTCTGTCGAATGGAAATGGGAATTTCTTGCGCGTCACTCCGAACGTCCAGGATCAAGTCGGAAGCGCCTGGTACACAAATCCTGCCGGCAGCACTTCGACGCCGCCTGTGCAGACCTTGTCGCTGGCGGGAGGATTTACCACAACTTTCACGTTTCAGCTCTCGAGCCCTTCGCAGAATAGTCTGGGATCGGCCGACGGCATCGTTTTTGTTGTTCAAAATGGCTCGTTTTCTCCTAACGGCCCGGGCGGAATTAGCGCTGTCGGCCCGTCGAACGGATTGGGCGGCCAGCTTGGCTACGCGGGCCTGACGAACAGCGTCGCCGTACAGTTCGATAGCTGGTACAACAGCGAATATGGCGACATTCGAGCTTCCTCTGGTCCGTCCAGTGCCGACGAGATCAGCGTGCAGAGCTGCGGACCGAATCCCAATACTTCCAACCACGCCGCGGGTTGCACCTTTGGCGTGGTCGATCTCAGCACCCTCACTTTGTGGAATGGTGGTCCGCTCTGGATCGCGGACGGCAATCCGCACACCGCAACTGTTGCCTATACAGCGCCGACAAGTACCGGCACGTGCTCTCCCGGTTCGACGCTCAGCACTCCCGGTTGCGGCACTATAGCTGTCACCGTGGATCAGAAGTTAGTCCTCACCGTTCCGTTTAGTCTTTCTTACCTTGGTCTTGACGGCGCCGGCGATGCTTACCCGGGCTTTACGGCGGCTACCGGTGGAGGCGATCAGAACCAAGACATTCTAAACTGGAATTTTGCAGCGGCTGTCGTGCAAACCATCAACACGACCACTCCTCCGAATCTGCCTGCCAACTTCAGCACGCCTGCCGGCACGATTCAGACCGATATTGACTTCACCACATCGACGGGAATCACGAGTCCCATTTCGAATCCATTGCTGCTCACGATTAACAACACGCTGTCGCAAACGAGCACCTGGCCGCAATATGTGGCCGGCACTCCTTGGGCAACGTCCTTGTGCACTCTCAAGGCGGGCAACAATGGAACCGATCTGTGCTCCCTATATGTCAATGAATGCTATGACAGCACCTTGGGCCCCGGCACCGCGACCGACGCCAACTGCCCGGTCGTGACCGATCCGAGCCCCTCAAGCTTCGTAACACTCAAAGACACATTCGATTGGAGCGGTGGCAAGGTTCAGCCTCAGCCTGGCACCACCATTTCCTTGATCGACTTCACCCCCGCGGCAGCCACGCCCAATGAACAGTGGAACCCGAGTAGCACGTCTCCGAACCCGGTGTGCACCAATGTTTCCTGGAACACCGCAACCAGCGCGCCCACACAATGCAATATCTCGGACACGCTCGTGGATGTGTACGGCGACCAGACGACCACCCGCGGTTCGAAACCAAAGAGCAAGGGATGGCTGGTTAGCGTTTACAATGTGCCGATGCCGACCACTACGGTCCAGGCTTCGCCAAATCCGCAAAACTCCGCCTGCCCGCTCAAGAAGTCTGTGGTACTCAACAACACCTCCGGCACGGTCTGGAACAATGGAGCGTGCTTGCTGGACTTCCTTGTGAATCCCGCGCAGCTTCCGGCCGGCACCACAAATACCAATGGCTTCCAGGCAGCGCCTCCGGCAACCCTGCTTTACGGTTCTGGGGCGCCTGTCGTGCAACCCGGCCCCATACCCACGGGTGATGTGTTGGTCTCCAATCCCAACCCGGTTTGCACCGGCACTCCTTGTGCCCCTGCGACCTGGGACACAGTCCTCAACGGCACCGTGCCCTCGACCAGCCCCACGCTTTCTTTCCTGGGTGGCGATGGCACACAAACCCTGCACTGGTCGGCAGGGGACACCGTCGGTATCACCGAGAAGAACATTCAACTGTCTACCGCGGTTGGTGGCTCGTGCCTCACGCCGGATGGACCGGTCTCCGGCACACAGTGCTATAGCACCAGCTACTTCACAACGCAGGTAAACATAGACTCTGCGCCTCCGCAGCAGAACTCCTGCGCCAGCCCGGACGGCAACTGGCACAACGCCAACGTAACGCTGGCCTGCTCGGCGTTTGACGCGACTTCCGGAATCGCCAGCGCCAATCCGAGCATCGCGGGCTTGCCCGTGGCGGCCCCCGGACTCGTCAATTTCGGCGTGTCCACCAGCATTCCTCCTGCACAAGAGACCAACAACGCATTTACCGGCACGCAGCAACTTTGCGACTATGCCTCGAACTGCGCCACCTTCGGCAACATCGGTGGCAACAAGATCGACGAGAAGGCTCCCGTCATTGCCATGACTAACCCCACGTCAGGCGAGAGCTTCGCGGCGTACCTAGCGGTCCAATCCAGCGTAACGTGCACCGATGGCGGTTCAGGCGTGGCCAGCTGCAACGGCGTGGCGGAAGCCGGTGGCTCCAGCGTCACCGTGACTGCCCCTCTGAACACCACGCCCAACGGAGCGGGCACCACCTCAAAGACGTTTGTCGTTTCCGGCAGCGTCGATGAAGTTGGAAACATCGCGCCTGGTTTTAGCGTGAACTATAGCGTGTCCTGCCACTTCGCCTCTGTTACGCTCAACTCGACAACGTTGACGAAGGGCATTTCCTTCAATCCGGCGGCGACGACGCTAACCGACTGTGTCTCCACAGCGCAAAAGGCAATTATCGAATTGACCCTGACCGGTCCGTTCGCCAAGTCCTGCTCGGCCAGCACTCCGAACAGCGCGCAATTGCTGTTCTTGCCGATCCCTGTGACAATTCCGGCCAACACCAACAAGAGCCCCTTGAAAGGCGTCGTTCTTCTGGTTCCGTCGACCGCCTGCAGCGGCCGCAACTTCACATTCACCACAAGCACCTACAGCACAAGCGGCGCGCTGCTCGACAGCGTCTCGCAAGCCGTAACCGTTAAGTAAGTTCGTTCCCGAATAACGAGGCCCCCTGCTCATTCACGAGCAGAGGGCCTCTTCCTTTTCGAGAACGCAAAATAACATTCGCGAAGTGCAGATTCGCTCGTCCCGGGTGCCCCACTCTTCGCGCCTTCGGCAAAGGGTGCGTCTCGGGTCCTCTTGGGCTGCCTTGCCCTGGTAGCGGCGTGCCTTCAGGCCGGCATCTGGGGCTCGCTTTTTTTCGAGCGTGGCGGCTGGCCGCCGCTTTGACGCTTCCATCCGAAGCGTGCCGTTCTCGCTCGCGAACTACGCTGCCGTAGCCCCCTGCGCAGCCCGTTCGTACACCGGCTTCAAATCCGCGCGCTGTAAAACTTTCTCCGCTCCTTGTTCCTTCTTGATTTCGTCCAGCATGCTGACCGCCTGGCGATATTCCGCTGCGGCACCCTGTCTGTCACCCTTTTGCTTCGCCAAGTTGCCAAGCTGGTAGTGAATCAACGCCGTCTGGAGCCGCACACCGAGCTTCTCGCTGGTGTTTAGCGCCTGGTCCAGCACTTCCTTGGCTTGCGCATAATCCTTGTTGTTGACGAGCGCCGTGGCCAGGTCGACGGAGCTGAGCAGCACCAGATCTTTCATCCCTTGCCGGTCCGCGTCCGCGGAAATCCCACGCAGGTCCGTAATCACAGCCGCCGAACGGCCTTCCGCGATCGCCACGCGCGCCAAATTTAATTTGGAGATGAGCACAGTCTCCGGCGCCTTCGCACGCATCGCCATCTGCAGAGCTTGCTGATACTGCTCTTTGGCGGCTTTGGTCTCTCCGCTGTAGAACGCTAAATCTCCCTGCGTGTTGTGCACGTCGGCAATTAGTTTGTCGTTCTTCAGTTCCGTGGCCAGGCTCTGCGCTTCTTCCAGGTTTTTTCCCACCTCATCGCCGCGGCCCGCGCGTGCTAATGCGTCTGCATAATCGATCAGCACCTGCGCCATGGTCCGGCTGCGGTCCTTTGCGGCGCGGAACCCCTGTACGGATTCATTCAAATTGCTGACCGAGGCGCCAAATCGTCCCTGATTCAGGAAGACCATGCCGATGCTGTGCTGATCGAGTGCCGTGTTGTGCGCATCATTGGCGTTGCGCCGTAATTGCAGAGCGTGCATGTAGGAGGCGATGGCCTGATCGTATTGCGCTGTCCTGGTGTACGCTTCACCCAAATCGTGCAGCGTGTCCGCAATATCGGCGGGGTTATTCAATTTTTCGCGTAACGCCAATGCTTGCTGGTAATAGGTGAGCGCGTCCTCGCTCTGTCCTTTCGCCAGGTAGACATTCCCGATGTTGTTCAGGCAAACCGCCTGCAGCGAAGCGTCTCCCACGTCGCGCTGCGTCTGCAACGATTGCTTGTACATATCCAGTGCTTTATCGTAATCGCCGCGATCTTCGTACAAGCTGCCAATGCTGATCAGCGTATTGGCCGCGTCTTTCTTGGCGCCAATCTCCGTGCGCAGCCTCAGCGATTCGTTGTAAGCCGCCAGAGCAAGCTCCGGCTTGCCCAAATACATCTGCACATCGCCAATTTCCGCGTAATTTCCGGAAGCAGCGGCTTTGTTGCCCAGCCGCTTGTTGATATCGAGCGATTGCTGCACGCTGCGCAATGCTTCGTCATACTTATTGAGTCCATCGTATGCAACGCCGAGCGCCTGAAACACCTGCGCCTTTTGCTCATCGTTGTCCAGCTCAATCGCCAGACTCATGGCGCGGTTGAGCGGCTCAAGCCCCGCCTGTGGCTTGCCATCCTGCACTTCGAGCCAACCTGTCTGCAGCTGCGCGGTTAGATTCCGCGGATCATTTTTCAGGACCTTGGCGTATTGCGCCCGCGCCTTATCAAATTGCCCGGTATCCAGATACAAGCTGCCGAGCGCAAACTGCACGTCTGTATCTCCCGGCAAACTCGCGGCCAGCTTCTCGTAGGTTTCGATCGCTTTCTTGTTGTCTTTCACTACGCGCGCATGATTCGCTTCGATCAAATACTTTTCCGCCAGCGGGAGCTGCGAATCCAGCTCCACCGCTTTCCGCGAAGCTTGTTCCGCCTGAGAGTCATACCCCAGCGCGGAATTTGTTTCCGCCAAGCGTGAATAAGCCAGCGCAAATTCCGGATCATCCTGCACCGCGGCCTGGAACAATTTCACCGCTTCCAGATTTTTGCCCTGCCGGCGCAACTGCAATCCCTGCATGTACGCGCTCAAGGCCGCCGGAGATTTCGAAGTGGGCTGGAACGAACTGGCCTTCAATTCCTTCTGAACATCCGGGGAGATCGCCAGGTTCTGCCGGATCAATTCCGCCAGTTGATTTACAGGCGTAGTGATGTCGTCAGCAGCCAAAACGTCCAGGTTGATGGGCACATCCCGGCCCTGCTTCAAATCCCGTACCGTAGCTTGAATGTGAATCTTGTCGTTGTTCTTGAAATACTTCCCCCAAACCATCGTATCCGCATTGCTGAATTTCGCGATGTTTGAAAGGATAGACGGATCGAAAGCCGTCCCCGGTGTAAAGCGCAAATCGGTGAGCACCTGGTGCATGCGGTCCGGCGAAACAATCCGCAAGTGTGCGGACTGCCCAACGGCCGTCGTCAACATATCCGCCAAGTTCGATCCCCACTGATCGAGCGCAGGGTCTCCGGAGCTGTTCTGGAACGGCAATATCGCCAGCGAAACTTCCGGCCCCTTAGCCTCCGCCGTGGCGCCGGAAGATCCGGGATGGATCACGCCCGACTTCAGCGCCCATCCGCCGCCGAGGACTACCAAAGACAGCGCGCCAATCCCAATCCATTTCCACGGCGTCCCAGTCTTAGGCGGCGCAATCGCGGCCGGCAACGTGATCGACGCGAGTGTCGGTCGCGCGCCCTGAAACGCGTCCAGGTCATGCAGAATTTCCTGCACGCTTTGATAGCGATGCTCCAAATCGCGTTCCAAACATTTGGAGACAATATCGCTCAGCGCCTTGGGCACCGAGGAATCCAGTTCCGCCGCAGGCACAGCGCGTTCCTGATTGCGCCGCAGCAGGCTGGCCATCGCGGTGTCGGCCTTGTACGGCGTCTTTCCGACAAGTAATTCGTAAAAGATCAGGCCAACCGCAAAAATGTCCGAACGCTGATCGAGCGTCTTCCCCATCGACTGTTCCGGGGACATATATTCGATCGTCCCCAGCAACGCGCCGGTCTGCGTCATGCCATCGCCGCCGATGGTGCGCGCCAGCCCAAAATCCATTACCAGAATCCGTCCGGTCTTCGCTTCCTGCATGATGTTCTGCGGCTTCAGGTCGCGGTGGATCACGCCCGCGCTGTGCGCTGCGTCCAGGGCCAGGCAAACCTGCCGAATGATCTCCACGGCCTTCTCGATGGGCAACTTTCCCTGGTCCGTAAGGATGCGGCGGAGGTCGTGGCCCTCCACAAACTCCATGGTGATGAACTTTACGCCATCGGCTTCGGAGATGTCGTAAATGCGGATGACGTTCTTGTGCGTCACCTGGTGCGCTGTCAGCAATTCCTGCTTGAAGCGCGCCAAAATTGCGGGATTCGATGCAAGTTCCGGGCGTATCAACTTCAGCGCGACCGTTCGTTCCACTTCGCGGTCCATCGCCTTGTAAACGGAGCCCATTCCGCCTTCGCCGAGCAGCGCCAGAATTTCGTACCGCGCCCCAATCAGGTCGCCTGGTTGAAGAATCGCTTCCTTTATATAAATCCCGGACAGCGGGCGCACACCAGTGGCAGACAGCGGGGACAGGCTATCGGATAGGGTGGCGTCAGGATTTACAACTCGAGTGGGGGGCTTGGCCGGTGCGGGCGCAGGAGGTAACGGAACGTCCGAAATCGTGGCGTCGTCCAGGGGATTGAGCGCGGGGTTGCTCGCGGAGCTGTCGCCCTTGGCGGGCACACCCACCCCGTGTGGGCCTCGCGTCCCCGTGTTACCTCGGGCACCCTTCTTGGAATTCGGATCTTCCATGAAGCGTCATTAACCCCAGCTAGTTTAAGCGCAAGCGTAGATACAGGTTGTCGCCCGCAGAGGCGGCTGGCTAAGTATAACGATTTGTTGGCCGGAACGCAGCAATTTGCACGCATTTGCGTGGAGGATAACCCCTTATTGCTTAACGGTTGTGCAATCAGGGCATCGACCCAAAAAGGGAAAAGCCGCGCGCCCGCCCCCCTGCCTGAGGCTGGTGTAACCGGACTTACTGCTTTTTCTTGCCGAGCAGCCCGCCGAGTTGGCTGACCGCACCGGCAGCGCCGCCAGCCCCCGTGCCGGTCATGCCCTTCGCCAACCCTTCCACGTTCCCCGCACCGCCGCCGCAAGTGAGCTGCGACTTCAACAAGCTCGCGGCTACCCCGCCAACGTCCGGCACAAACTGTGGATTCGACGTGGTTCCGTGAACTTGCAACGGCACCTTAATACCGCCGCTTTTGCAATTACTCCCGCCGCCCAGCGCCGCACCGGTCAATCCACCCAATGCGCCACCCGCTGCGGAACCCGCCGCACCTGCCACCGATGCGTTCACCGTGGCCACCAACTTGAAGTCCATATTGTTTTTGGAGTCGAGCGTCCCTCCGCCCACAACCGTGCCCAGCGAAGGAACCACCAGGTCAAGATTGTCCGCGCGCAAGCCGGTCGGGGCCATGTGCACGTTGCTTGTGAACTTCTCAATGTCCAGGTCCTTGCCTGTCTTCAGGCCCCCCAGCGCCGCCACGCTGGACATTTTCTGCCCAAGGTCGAAGCCGGTCAACTTCCCATTAAAGAGGCCGATGGTTCCGTCGGTCACCAGTTTATTCGTCGGTCCAGTAATGTGCAGATTGGTGCTCAGCGTTCCCGCCGTAAGTTTGGAACCAGTGGGAAGATTGATGGCCAGCGCCGGCAAAAATGTCTCGAGATCCGTTGCAGGCAGCCCTTGGCCATCGACTTTCATGTCGACGACGAATTCATCGCCCGCAGATTTATATGTCCCGTTCAAATTGGTTTTGGCGTTGCCGATTTTCAGCCAAGACGGATTCAGCACGCCGCTGCCCGACGCCATGTCGTAGTTCGTATCAAAATCAATCACCGCAGGTACGCCTGAGGGGCTGCCACCCGCAACTAGCACTGCCTTTGTCAGCGTCAATTGTCCCTTGGTCGTCATGTGGCCGCCCTGGCTGACCATATTCGCATTGATATCGACGATTCCAGCCAGACCAAGGCTGGGGTCGAGGTAGCCTGTCTTCGCCAGATCAAGCTTAGCGACCGTCAATTTCACATTTTGCGGCGTGAACGCGGCGTTCGTCTGGTCGACAGGTCCTACCTTGCCATCGACTTTCAAGCCACCGCCACCGGGCAAATCCATAGAAAGCGTCACCGGGAAATTGTTGCTCATGGAAACGTCGGAAGCCGTCAGGTCTACATTGTTGTAAATGCTGCGCTTTTGGGAATTGGTATTTCCCAAGGTGATCTGTCCGTCTACAAGCGATAGTTCCTTCACGGACACGGATTGCGCCGAATTGTTGCCACCCGACGAGGAGCTCTTCGGCGCCGGCGTCGAATTACCGCCGATCGAGGAAAAATTCCATTTGCCGCTCGGGTCTTTCAGGATCGCAACCTGCGGTTTCACGATCGATATTTCTGTTACGTTGAGCTCTTTCGAAAAAATCAGCGGCATCAATTCCACGCCAACTTTCACTTCCTTCGCCGTCAGAAACGGCCCGGAATTGAATTTCGGATCGTCACTAATGGTCAGATCGTCCATACTCAGCGATCCGCCCAGGATCGACAGGCTCAGATTGCCGACCGTAACCTTCCGGCCCAGGGCTTGAGTAGCCTGTTGCTCGATGGTCGGACGGAACTTGTTCACGGGAATCACGAATGGCAGAACCAGTAAAATCAGGATGATCGCAAGAATAGCGATACCAATCCATTTCAATTTGCTTTTCATATTGGCCTCCGGGAGGCAAGGCGTAGGCGGGCGCCCCACTGTAGTGCGAGGCTGGATAATATCATACTAACTCCTTTTGGAGCGGGGGCCCAACTCGTCCTCAGCTGTTAGACGAAGGGCTTCAGCCTGCCACAACCCCAATCATGCTCCCAACAATCCGCGTCAACCTGCTTATTTCCGACGGTTCGGTGCAGTGCTTCCAAAACTGTGCGCGGCTTGCGCTTCCATCACGAAATTCTGCATCTTTTGTTCTTCACGTTCATCTAAACCTGCGAGACCAACAATCGATTGGCGGCTCTACAGCGGTTAAGGAGCGATGTAAGGGAGTAATGCGATGATTCGTGCCGAAGAAATCCGAAAAGGCGATAGCCAAATTCAATTTTCACTGCAGGTTCTGGACTACACGCGGCTGCAACCGAAACCAAGAATCAAAGCTGTCAATACCGAAGCTTCCGCCGCAGAGCAGGGCCTCATCCTCTCTGGCTCCCAGGTGCTTATCGGATTCCTCACCGCTCTGAGTGGCGTGTGCCTCTTGTTCTGGGCGTTTCTACGGCTCTGGCTTTACGAATAGCCACGAACCGACCGGCCGCCGATGGGCGCGCAATTTTTCCGCGGCATTTTTGTGATGAAACCAAACGACGCTTGGTTTTTAGCGGAAATCGTGCGAGTCTGGGGCCGCGTCCGTTAGTAACTGTGATCGCGGCACGCCCTTTTCATGACTCAGGATGCCGAAAAGCAAGCCGTAGCGCGTGCCAGCCTTCGCTTCGTGCATGATGGCAACATCGTTGGACTGGGCTCAGGATCGACCGCTGCTTACGCCGTGAAGTTCCTCGGCGAGCGAGTGCAAGCGGGGCTCAAAATCACAGGGATTCCTACATCGAACGCGACAAAAGAGCTGGCCACCAGTCTAGGAATCCCACTCACCACCCTGGATAAAATCGCGGAGATCGACGTAACCATCGACGGCGCCGACGAGGTCGACCCGCAGCTCTCTCTGATCAAAGGCGGCGGTGGCGCGTTACTACACGAAAAAATCGTCGCGTCCGCCTCGCGAAAGCTTGTGATTATTGCCGACTCAAGCAAGCAAGTGCCGATGCTGGGAAAATTTCCAGTGCCGCTCGAAGTCATCACGTTCGCGCAGGCCCTCGTCAAACGCAAAGTCGAAGCCTTGGGCGCTTCCATCAACCTCCGCATGGTAGGCGACAAGCCCTTCCTCAGCGACGAAGGCCATCACATTCTCGACTGCCACTTCGGCTCAATTCCACAGGTTCCCGCCCTGGCCCGCAAGCTAAGCGATATTCCAGGCATAGTCGAGCACGGCCTCTTCGTCCACATGGCAAACGTAGTCCTAATAGCCAAAGGCGACGAAGTTCTCGAGCTGCCTCAGTAGCGCACTGCCTTCAGGCTCCTGCCCCAAAAGCTCTCCAGAAAATCATGCTAAAATTTCCCCTGCGGGGCCGTTACTTAAATGGATAAGAACAAGTTTCTTAAAACTGTTCTAGGTACTTGCCTCACGATGCATCATAGGTTACGAAGACGAGATTAGGCGTAAATAGGAGTTTGTGGGGGCACTTTCGGTACGGTTGGGTACAAACTGGTGGGGCTGGGGAGATTCGAACTCCCGACATTTGGTTTAGGAAACCAATGCTCTATCCATCTGAGCTACAGCCCCCTGCCGCTCATGTTATCACGCCTGCGCGCCGCTCTGCTCCAACCCATCGCGCTGTTCCAGCAGCGCCTCGATCTTCTTGTCGACCTTTGCGTCGAAACCGCCGAGTTGCCTCTTCGAATTCGCGAAGATTGGTGACAAACTTTGGGGCTGGGATTTTGCCGCAATGGTCGTGGCAGGTCGGGTGACGAGAGTGGAAGAGATCAAGTCGAGGTGACGAGCGTTCCCAAAATCCGCTTGCGCGCCTGTTTGCCTTGTCGTAAAGTTCGCGCCAAGCAATATGAAGCACTCCCCTCAAGCCGGGTTTATTTTGCTCATTGACCTGATGCTGAGTATGCTCCTGATGAGCGTCCTTCTTGCGATGGCCGTCCCTCAGGTCGTTCAAATCCAACGAACCAATGAAATGATTGCGGCGAAGGCTCGTGTCGCGAATCTGGCCGGCGTCGAAAGTGCGATTAGCCTTTGCAATGTAACTCCCGGTTGTCACCCATCTGTTGCTCTGACCGCGCAAATACCTCCGCTCGGAAGCACCATTCGACAGGGAGCGTACCAATATACCTTCACGAACGTCGGTGGAGGCTTATGGGCTTATCAGGCTAGAGCTGCGGGCAGTGTCTTCAGTCCGACAGGACATGATTTCTGGGTAGGAACCGCAGGAATCCTCTATTGCGGCGACTGGCCTGACACCTCGAATCCTTGTTAGCCGATGAAGTCGAAGACCAACGTTGGTTCAATTGGGCATTTCTGGTCCTCGTGACATTGTGGGCTGGTTTCTGGTTGATTTTGTTTCCGTGGGCAATGCAAAACTCCATTGAGCGAGGTCGCACAGAGCAGATTCAGCGTGAATGCTATGCTGATGGGAATTCGCCTACGGAAGCACAAGATTGCATCAATCGTTATAGTGAGGATTATCGTCTAGACAAAGAACTTTGGAAGTTCCCAAACATTTACTGGCGTGCGCGGTCTGTCATCCTTGTCTGGATCATTTTCTTGCCAATCGATCTCTATGTGCTATGCCGAGGACTCGCGATCTACTTTGTGTGGGCGCATCCGTATATCAATTTGACGGCACTCCGATTCGACGGAGGGGAACCATATAAGCGTTACCCACCTTTGGGAAGCCGTCTTCTCCACTCTTTCCGCGCTTCCTCCAGCTGTAGTTTATACGGGTCAAGCGTTCCGCTAACGCGAATTCTACACAACTGTCGGGCATATTTGCCAACTGTGATTAACGCTTCGTCAGACATTGCTCGCAATCGTTCGCGCAGTCTGCGCAGATGCATTTCTCCCGATTCAAAACCGACAGCCATTGCAGTCTCCTTGGTGGTAGAAGAGACGGGTCTAAGAATCTACCAAATAGTGGCACGCAACGGATGTGAACCATCAGCATCCAAAAATAGAGATGCCAAAACCAACCGGGAAGTGGATTCTCTTCCAGTACGTCGATAGAGTCCCCGTGTCCCCATCGAAGCCTTTCAAGTCAAAGGAACTCGCAGAGAAAGAGCGCTCGAAATACCCGGGGCGAGAACGTAAGAAAATTAGCGTCGATGTCATCCGAATCAAGTAGTAGCCGCAAAAGGACCATGCGCTTCGGACTGCTTCGACCTTTTTGTGTCCGGCCACTTCTCATCGATCCTATCCAAAATGAACTTCGCTTTCTCGATTGCCGTGCTTTATAGCAATAAATCTTTGCCGGACTCGGCTTATCTGAATCCAGTGCGGCCCGCTTTCGGACGCACAATAAAGTTGCTGCAAAAAGAATTGCGTACTTTCTTTCTTTCTTCGGTCATTGGAGCCTCCGCAGAATTGCAGAGGAACGGGGAATGTCATTCTAGCACTTTAGACTACAGGAACTTGGGTATTCCCAGATAACGGTTTGCGCATCCAGAATAAACCTCCGCTCAGGCCTTGGCATGCATGGCAATCTGGGTCCTAATTTGCAAGCGTTGCGGCGAGACTTTTGCTTATAGCGAGATAGGCGAATCCCTGCTTGATTATTTCTTTCCCAAGAAGCCCGAGATTCCGCTTGAAGGCGTCGAGTGTGAGTGCCCGACCTGTAAGGCCAAATTTATTTACCAGCAATATGAACTGATGTTCGGTAATTAGAATCGCTGAAAAATTAAAGGGGCCGCAGCTGTCTTGCTGAAAGATTTGAATTGGTTGCTATTGCGGCTGACAAGTCGGCACTTTCCCTCTTCGACGTAAGCGCCACAAACAACCCATCAGGGGAAATCGCGGGGTCGTAAGCATCACCTGAAACTGTGAATTGCTTGTGAGTGCTATTGGCGCCGACCAAATCCGTCTGTTGCGTTGCGAAATTAACAGTGCTTCTGCTTCAGTCTTTCGATTCTGGCAGTGGCGGGCAACCCGGAAATGACGCCAGGGCCGCGTTTCCGATGTATTTCAGGTCTTCGATGCCGATTTTTGCAGTGTAAAAACCATCGCAGGTCATCAGGCGGAGCTTGGCGAAAAACGCGATGCCCTGGCTGAGCGTGGGATCCTGCTGCGCATTCTTGCGATAGGCGATCAGGTTGAGCACTTCCTTTTGCTGCCCCGGAGTGCATTCAAGAAAAGTGCGCTGATAGCGGTCGGCGCAGAAGTCGTCCAGCCACATCATCCCGCCGCCCAACATTTCCTGGTATCCCGCGTTTTCACTGCTCAGCAGATCGATGAATTCCGCCGCGCCCGCTTCCACGGCACCGCCGGACACTTCATCCTTGGGAATAATCACATCGCAAAGAACCAACAACGTTTGATACTGGTGTGCCGGGAAACACTTCGGCGTGTACTTCCCTGCCGACGCCGTTTTCTCTTTCTGGATCAGGTCGTGCGCCAGCTCGGCGGCCTGTGCCGGAATCATTTGCAGCACAGACCCGCCCGCCGCTCCGATGGCAAGATTCCGGAGGATGTCTCGTCTGGAAATTCCGTCAGCCATCTTTAAAGACTTCCCTTCTTCGCTTGATCCAGCAAATATTCCGACGCGCGCCAGGAAAGCGCCATAATCGTCAGCGTGGGATTCTTATCCGGATTGGTGACCAGTGGCGCGCCATCGGTGACAAACAAATTCTTCACGTCGTGCGCCTGGCAAAACCCGTTCAGCACGGAAGTTTTCGGATCGGCTCCCATGCGCGCCGTACCCACTTCATGAATAATTTTTCCTCCGGGCTGAATCCCGAACGGATACGGGCCATCCGATTTCGTGTCCGTCCTATATTGTCCCCCCGCAGCTTCCACAATTGCGCGAAACGTCTGCTGCATGTCCTTGGCCTGGTGCAGTTCGTAATCGCTCCACTTGAAGTGGAACCGCAGCACCGGAATTCCAAATTGATCGACAACTGCGGGATCGATCTCGCAGAACGTGTCCGGATTCGGAACCATTTCGCCGCGCCCGGAAAATCCGATCGTAGTTCCATACCGTTTGCGGCAAGCGACTTTCAAGCTCGCGCCATATCCCTCGAAATCCTCGCAGACATCCTCAAACATTCCCGCTCTCGGCATTTCACGGCCGCCGCCCAATTCAATGTGGTAGCCGCGCGGAAAATCATTCGTGCGATCGTATTTCCACCAGGGAATATACAAATGCATGCCGCCAGTTCCGTCATGATTATGCGGCGGCATTTTTTCCAGTTGCGGGAAATAGCCTTCGCCATCGCTGCCCACGGAATCCGTAAGATTGCGCCCTACCTGGCCGGAAGAATTGGCAAGTCCATCGGGAAACAATTGCGATTTGGAATTCAGCAGCAACCGCGCCGATTCGCACGCGCTCGCTGCGACAACCACAGCGCGCGCCGCAATTCTTTTTTCTGTGTGCGTGGTTTTGTCGATATAAGAAACACCGTTGGCTCTTCCGTCCGGACCAACCAGGATTTTCCGCGCCATCGCTTGCGGAATCAGCATCAGCCGTCCGGTTTCCAGCGCAGGTGGAATCAGCACCTGGCTGGAGCTAAAATTTGAACCCGTCGCGCAGCCGCGGCCGCACTGCGCGCAGTAATGGCAGGGGGGCCGGCCATTCAATGGTTTAGTGAGAATCGCCAGCCGCGCAGGGATGCAAGCAATATTCAGGCTGTCGCAGGCTTTCTTGATAATCAGTTCAGTGCAACGCGGTTTGGGAGGCGGAAGAAAAATCCCGTTCGGGGCGCTAGGAATATTTTCGTGCGAGCCGAAAACGCCGATGTAGCATTCCACCTTGTCGTAATAAGGTGAAATGTCGTCATACGTGATCGGCCAATCGTCGCCAATGCCATCGCGCGTTTTGGATTTGAAATCAATGGGAGAGAAACGCAGCGCGATTCTTCCCCAATGATTTGTGCGGCCGCCCACGATGCGTGAACGGAACCACTGAAAATTGGCGCCGGGGGCCGAGGTGTACGGCTCGCCTTCGATTTTCCACGCGCCATTGGGAGCCAGGAATTCCCCGAAATTTTCCGCCGCCTTGCCGCCAACGCCAACCCCCCTGTGCGGCAGATCGTATGGCCACAGAAACATTTTGTAATCCGTGCCCGGATTCACGGGGCCGCCGGCCTCCAACAAGGCCACGGTGAGACCGCCCTCGGTGAGAACTTTCGCCGCCATCCCGCCGCCGGCGCCAGAGCCGATCACGCACACGTCGTACGTTTTCGGCGAACGAATGACTTGGGTCACTTGGATATGCTCCGAGGGCGCTCCGCTACAACGCAGCAATTCCGGCGGCGATGGATGGAAATTTGCGTAGGTTAGCCGCCGAGTATTTCGTTGCGGACATTCTTCAACACGTAGGCGGCGCGTTCCACGCCGACTTCGCCCGATAGGATCGGATCTTCATTTTCGATGCTGAGAATGCCTTCGTAGTTGATGTCCATGTACGCCTGCAAAATGGCTTTCCAAGTAGACGCGCTGTGGCCATAGCCGACCGCTCGGAATGCATCCGAAGCCATGGGCAGGTCCTGTTTTTCAAACACAAAATTGAGCACGCCGTATTTAGCCACATTTTCAGGATACAAAACCGTATCCTTCATATGCGCGTGGTAGATCATGCCCTGTTTGCCAAGGAAATGGATCACTTCTACCGGATCGCAACCCTGCCAGAACAGGTGGCTGAGATCGCAGTTCGCGCCGATTTCCTCGCCGACTGCCTCGCGTAGCCGCAACAACGTGCGCGGATTATAGACAACAAAGTTAGGATGCATTTCAAACGCTAAACGATGGATGCCGTGATCGCGAGCGTATTTGGCCGCATCCTTCCAGTACGGCACAACCTTTTCTTTCCACTGCCACTGCAGCATCTGGTCATATTCTTCCGGCCAGCGGTAAGTAATCCAGTTCGGCTGGGTATCGGTCGGAGATCCGCCGGGACAGCCGGCAAAGCCCACGATGACTTTCACGCCGATCATTTGCGCCAGCTGTACGGTCTTGCGGAAGCTCGCGTCATCACGCGCAGCGTGCTTGGGATCGGGATGAATGGGGTTACCGTGACAACTCAGCGTGGCCACCTGAATGCCTCGGTCCTCGAACTTTTTCACCCATGCTTTGGCCTTCGCGGGATCGGCGAGAAACTCGTCGACCGGGCAATGATTCGATCCCGGATAGCCGCCCGTTCCAATTTCCACGGCTTCCAGGCCGAGGCCGCTGATCTTGTCGATCATGGCGTCCAGCGAGAGATCGGCGTAGACAGGATCAAACACGCCGATGGGAATTTTCTTTTTTGCTCCGGTAGAAACTTGAGAAAAACCAGACAAGGCGTCCTCCTTGGAAAAGAAACCGCGTATTTCCGCAAAATGCGATCCACCTGGCACAGCTGCCGCGAGTAGACCGGTGCTCGTGGCGGCGAGAAACTGCCTGCGATCAAGACCAGCGGATGAATCTGGACGATTGCTATGGCCTGCCCTCATGCGAGAACCTCCAGGAACTCAATAAAAAAAGGAGCGACTAGACGACGAAATTATACGCCCTGCGGCGGGGCGAGGAAAGGAAAGCGGAAATTACTTGCGGGGACGCAGAGCTTCAAGCGCGGGGAAGGAAACCGCGTTGGTCAATGCGCGCTCTGGCTGCGCTTTTCCGTTTTGCAGGGCGTCCAGGAGCATCTCCATGGCTTGGCCGGTGTTTGGAGGAATAAAAATAGTAGCGGTCAGCAAGCCGCTGCGCACCCAGGATTGGCCCGTGTTCGGCAGTCCATCGCAGCCCAGAAACGGCAGCGCCAGCCAGCGGTCGCGTTCGACCTCCGACGTCAATTCCTGGAACGCCTTGCGCGCTCCGATGGCCATGGAATCGTCCTGAGCTGCAACGAGATCGGTAGTAATCTTTTGCGAAGTGGAAAGTTTCAGCCAGGACCGCACGGCGCGCTGCGAGCTTTCTTCCGTCCACTGCCCCTTGAGCGTGATCAGGTGAATGTTGTGGGGTTTGGCTTCCTGCATACCCAAGGTGCGTTCTTTGGCCGCGGAATTCTCAGATGGTCCCTGGATATAAAGCACCGTCCCGCCCGTGGGAAGCAGCGCGGCGCACTGGCGACCCTGAATGCGGCCGATTTCCACGTGATCGGAGCTAATGGTGAACACCGGCGCCTTAGAGGCCTGGCGAAGTTCCGGAACATAATTGGCGTCGCGATTGAGAACCGCCCAGCCGATGCCCGCGTGGACGGCAGCGCGTGCGACCTGCGGCAGCGCTGTTCCGCCAACGGGCTCAAAGATAATTGCGGACGGACGATTGTCTGGCGCCGCTTGCACGGCCTTCAAAATTTGTGTGCTTTGATTGATCGCGTCGTTATCGGCGTAGAGAATCTGAAGATCAACGCTGAATTTCTTCGCTGCTGTCTCTGCAGCACGTGCTTGTTCAATTTGGTAATCGTTGTCGTTTGTCGTTAGTGCAACCAAAAACCGTAGCTTTCGCATGGACTCCCCAAGTTCTGCTTCTTTTTCTAACGATACACCCGGAAGAGTCGGAGTGCGCACAATCCTCGCCGCGCGTTGCGAAGCAGAAACCTGTACTGAGAAAGTACAACTTTGCAGACATATCAAAGAAGGTAGTGTTCGCGCGCAGTCATTTGCACTCCACCGGAACACTCTGAGCAAAGCAGCGCCGGCGAAGTATCCCGCATGGGTCAAAAGGCGCAATGCAGACTCTAAGCAAAACTTTTACTCCCCATAAGTCATTGCTACACAAGGGATTAGTGGCGGGACGTGGCCTTGGCCTTGGTAAGCCGCGTGCAATTGCCTACAGGGAGGCAGCGTCTATGGAGTTGCTGACGGAACCCGCCGCGTGTCTTCGCAGAGGAAGCGATCGCCGCCCCCTGTGGTCAATCCCTGATTCAACGTGTGAAAGTTTTGGGAGAAAGCGCTCTGCATTCGACATACTTGGCGCGGCATCGAGTCAGTCGGCCTAGGAGCAATGATGAACCGGCAAAACGAATACCGGAGAAAAACTGTCACCCCAGCCGAAGCAGTGCAATGTATTCAGTCTGGCATGCGCGTGTACATTCACCCGGGCTGTGCCGAGCCAGAAACACGGTAGAAGCTCCGATGGCGCGCGCACCTTTCGTGAAGAACGTGGAAATTCTGCACCTGATGACCACCGGACGGGCCGACTATATCGCGCCGGAGGTGGAGGGACATTTTCGGCACAACGCCTTGTTCATCGGCGGAAATGTGCGGCAGGCCGTCAACGAGGGGCGCGCGGATTACACGCCGGTATTTTTGAGCCAGGTGGAGGAATTGTTTGGGAGCGGGCAAATGCCGATCGATGTGGCGCTGATTCAGGTTTCGCCTCCGGACGCGCATGGTTTTTTGCAGTTTTGGCGTGGGCGTGGACGCCACATTGACAGCAGCCAGGTTCGCCAAGTTTGTGGTTGCGCAAGTAAACGACCAGATGCCCCGCACCTTTGGCGATTGCTTCCTACCTATCAAGGACATCGACGCGGTGGTGGAAGTCTCACGGCCGTTGTGTGAATTGAATCCCATTCAGATTACTGAAGTCCATCACGCAATCGGTAAGCATGTGGCCGGATTGATTGAAGACGGCGCCACGCTGCAATTGGGAATCGGCGGAATCCCGGACGCGGTGCTGCTGGAATTGACGCGTCACCAGGACCTGGGCGTGCAGACGGAAATGCTGAGTGACAGTGTGATTCCGCTCATCGAGTCCGGGGTACTGAACGGCAACCGCAAGAGCATCCACCGCGGCAAGATCATTCTTTCGTTTGTTCTTGGCACGAAAAAGCTGTTCGACTACGTGAACAATAATCCGATGTTTGAATTTCATCCCTAACAGGTACACCAACGATCCGTGGGTGATTGCGCAGAACGACAAAATGGTGGCGGTGAATTCGGCACTGCAGGTTGATATGGCCGGACAGGTTTGCGCGGACTCGATCGGCACTTATTTCTACAGCGGTATCGGCGGGCAAGTGGACTTTATTCGCGGGGCGTCGCATTCCAAGGGCGGCAAACCGATTATCGCTATTCCCTCTACCGCAAAGAACGGAACGATTTCGCGGATTGCGCCGATGCTCGATCCGGGGGCTGGCGTGGTAACGTCGCGCGGCGCTGTGCACTACGTGGTGACCGAATTCGGCGTCGCGTATCTGCATGGACGCACAATTGGGCAGCGCGCTGAGGCCCTGATCCAGATCGCGCACCCGAACTTCCGCGACGAATTGTTTGCCTATTGCGAAAAGACGCGCTGGCTGCAAAGGCCCGCGCTTCAGGAGAGGTGAGCCATGGCAACGCAAGCTCGAGGCAAAGTGACCATCGACACGCAGGAGTGCAAGGGCTGCGGCATCTGCGTGGATGCTTGTCCGCCGAAGTGCCTGCTTCTGTTGGCAGAATTGAATGCGTACGGCGTTCACCCGGCACATTACACGGGCGAGAACTGCAGCGGCTGCGGGATTTGTTTTTATGTTTGCCCGGAACCGGGAGCAATCACAGTGTTCCGGTTGATTGTGCCAAAGGCGTGAATTCGCGAATGGAGGTAAGCCATGCGGCAACTCTGTAAGGGCAATGTGCGGTCGTGAAAGGGGCGCTGCTGGCGGGTTGCAAGGCTTATTACGGCTACCCGATTACTCCGGCGAGCGAAATTGCGGAAGCCGCCGCAGAATACTTACCGCAAGTGGGCGGAACTTTTTTGCAGGCAGAGAGCGAAGTTGCCGCGATCAATATGGTTTATGGCGCAGCGTCCGCGGGACTACGCGTGATGACTGCTTCCTCGGGTCCCGGATTGAGCCTGATGCAGGAAGGCATGTCGTATCTCGCGGGGTCCGAGCTGCCTTGCGTAGTCGTCGATGTGGTGCGCGGCGGGCCGGTGCTTGGAAATATTGCGCCGGAACAGAGCGATTACTTTCCGTGGTGAAAGGCGGGGGGCACGGAAACTACAAGAATCTTGTGCTCGCGCCTGCATCCGTGCAGGAGATGGCGAACCTGACCATGCTGGCATTTGAATTGGCCGATCGTTATCGTAATCCGGCAGTCGTGCTGACCGATGGCTTTATCGGACAGATGATGGAGCCTCTGCAGTTGCGGGCACACGAAATCCAGCAACCGGAAAAACCTTGGGCGGTGCGCGGAACCGCCGACACACGCAAGAATCTTATCTCTTCCCTCTTTCTGGAACCGGACGAACTGGAAGCGCACGTGATGAAGCTGGCCGCGAAATACAACGCAGCCGCGGAACTTGAAACGCGCCATAAGCTGTACAACGCCGAAGATCCCGAAGTTCTGCTGGTCGGTTATGGAATCACTTCACGCGTGCTGCGTACCGTGGTGGATGCCGTAAGGAAAGAAGGACTTCGCGCAGGCCTTTTCCGCCCGATCACGTTGTGGCCTTTCCCCGCAGAGGCGCTGAGGAAAGCGGCGCGGCGTGCGCAGATGGTGTTGGTGGTGGAAATGAGCACGGGCCAGATGGTGGAAGATGTGCGGCTGGCGCTCGACGGAAGAGTGGATGTGGAGTTTTACGGCCGAGCGGGAGGAAACGTGCCGCTGGCGGATGAAGTACGCAAGGAATTGCTTGAACGCATGGGCATGGTGGCGGAGTGGGGCGTTTAAGGTGCCGGGACGAAACTGAGAGGTGGCATTGTGGACGAATTCAAAGTGATCGAGTCTAAATCACCCGTGTTTTACGAAAAGTACGAGCGCAAGGGTGAATTGCAGCACCAAACGCATTATTGCCCTGGCTGCGGGCACGGCGTGGTTCATAAGCTAATTGCGGAGGCCATTGCGGATGTGGGCACGCAGGACCGCAGTATTTTTGTGAGCCCGGTCGGTTGCTCTGTGTTCGCCTACTATTATTTTGATATGGGCAACGTGCAGGCTGCGCACGGGCGCACGCCCGCGGTGGCCACGGCGCTGAAGCGGTCAAATCCGGAGAGCATGGTGATTGCTTATCAGGGCGACGGCGACCTGGCGGCGATTGGAACCGCGGAAATTATTCATCCGGCGAACCGTGGGGAAAAAATCACGGTATTTTTCGTCAACAATGCAATTTATGGAATGACCGGCGGGCAGATGGCGCCGACGACGCTTGTGGGACAACAAAGCACAACTTCGCCGTGGGGCCGACGACCGAGCAACGAAGGTTATCCGCTGCATATGGCGGAATTGCTTTCTACGCTGGAAGCGCCGGTGTATGTGGAGCGCGTGGCGCTGAATGACACAGGAACATCATGAAGGCGCGACGGGCAGTGAGGAAAGCGCTGGATTTGCAACGGCAAGGCGCGTGATTTACGTTCGTGGAGATTTTGTCTCCGTGCCCGACGATCTGGAAAATGACGCCGCAGGAATCGCGGAAGTGGATTGAAGAAAAGATGCTGGCGGTCTTTCCACTCGGATTGTATCGCGACCGCGAGCTTGCCCCTTTGAATGATGAGGTGCCACAGGTGACGGTGAGGAAGTTGCTGGGGCTTGAAGATGCGAGGAACGAAGAAGCCGTGGGAAGCGTTGTTCCCGCTGAGTCGCATCCTGATCTACGCGTTAATATTGCCGGATTCGGTGGGCAGGGCGTTTTGTTGCTTGGGCAAATTCTGGCGGAAATGGGAATGCGCGTGGGACGCGAGAGGTGAGCTGGCTGCCATCGTACGGGCCGGAAATGCGCAGCGGCAGCGCGCATTGTTGCGTTTGCCTGGCGAGCGAGCGCGTGGGCTCTCCGCTGGCGGAGCATCCGGACGTGCTGATCGCCATGAACTAAATTTCGCTGCACAAGGTTGCGAAACACGTTGGGGCACACGGGACAATTCTCTATAACAGCGCGAAATTGCCGGACGGCTTCCCACCGCAAGAAGCGATGATCTACTGCGTACCGGCCGCCGAGATCGCCGACAGGCTCGGCACTACAAAAGCTACCAACATGGTTATGCTCGGGGCTTTGCTGGAATTAACGCACACGTTGCCGAAGGAAAGTGCCGTTACTCTGCTGCGAGCAAAAGTGCGGAACCGCCAACTGCTCGAAGTGGATTGCCAGGCTATTGACGCGGGGATGGCGAACCTGCGGCAACAACGGGAAGCCGCTCTGGCCAGCGCGCAGAAACACGAAAATGAACTGACGCACAGCCGCTAACGGCGGCTACTTCCACTTCCCTTCGCCTTCCACAATAGTGATGTAGCGATCCGCAGGAAGATCCGTGAATCGCTCGGCCTTGCCGCCAGGCATTGGCCATTTGATTTCCAGCCAATCCAGCTTTTCGTGCGCTCCCAGGCCCAGAACGATTCGAGGATCGTGGGAAGAAAGATAACTTCCGCCCCCAACCTTCATGCGACTGCGTTTCAGTGCTCCCGCTTGATACATGACGCGCGCGCCTATGGCATCGGGGTTGGACTTTTTACCAATCAGGCGCACACCCAGCCAATGATTGCCAGCCGCGGCAGTATTCTTGAGAAGGATAGGCGCAGCGTTGTTGACAGAAACAAGCACGTCGACGGCTCCATCGTTATCGAAATCGCCGATGGCGAGCCCACGGGAACAAATCCTATGTGTGAAAATCGGTCCGCTGGAGGCGCTCACATCCCGAAAGCCCTTCGGCGTGTATTGAAACAGCATCAGAGGTTCCTCATAGGTGACCTCGCCGTGAAGTGAATTGATCAAGTCATCGGGATTGCCGTTGGCTAGAAACAAATCCAGATCGCCGTCGTTATCGTAGTCGAAGAATTTCAGCCCCCAGCCACTCATATATTTTGTGGCTTTGCCGATGCCGGTGGGTATCGCCATGTCGTCGAACGTTCCATCGTGATTGTTCTTATAGATTGCAAACATTTCGCGATCGATGTTGGCTACGAAGAGATCCATCCAGCCGTCGCCATCGAAGTCGGCGGAGTCTACTCCCATGCCGGAGCGCGGGCGCCCACTGTCGCTAAAGGCGACACCGGCGGCCGTGGCTGTCTCCTGAAATTTTCCGTTGCCCTGGTTGACGAAAAGAAAATCGGCCAGCGTATCGTTGCTCACCCAAAGATCCATCAAGCCATCATTGTTAATATCGGTTGCAACCACGCCCCAAACTTTGCCGAGATGGCCAGCGATTCCCGATTCCTTGCTGACATCCGTAAACGTGCCATTACCATTGTTATGAAAAAGCCAGCTGGGCATCGGCGAGTACAGCTGAGGAATGCAGTAGTGGCGATGACCATCGTCGTTGACGCCACAAGGCTTGTTCAGCTCTTTGCTGAAGTCGACGAAACGCCCAACAAACAGGTCGAGGCGTCCGTCGTTATCGTAATCAAACCACACGGCGCTCGAAGCCCATCCTGGCGCGGCGACACCGGCCTTTTCGGTCACGTCGGTGAAAGTGCCGTCGCCATTATTGTGGTAAAGAACGCTGCGGCCGTATTGCGTGACGTACAGATCCGGAAAACCGTCGCCATCATAGTCGCCAACAGCAACACCCTGGCCAAATCCTCCGCCGGCTACCCCGGCCTTTTCTGTTACGTCAGAAAAGGTGCCGTCACGATTATTTTTGAACAAAGCATTGCGCAAAGGCGGGTCGGGATTGAAGAAATCGCATTTACCGCTGTTCACAAAGTAAATGTCCATCCAGCCGTCGTTATCAAAGTCCAAAAACGCGCAGCCGGCCCCGGTGGTTTCCGGCAGAAATTTTTCTTCGGACTTTGCGTTGGAATGCGTCCAGTGGATTCCACTCTTGTCCGCGGGAATTTGCTCGAAGGGATAGCGCGCAGTGTCGGGGAAAGCAAGTCCCCGCCAATTTCGAAAAGCCAGCGACCCCGCCGCCAACCCGGCGAGGAAATCACGCCGGCGCATGCGCCGCAAAATCTGCATTTTGTTCAGAACCTGGAATGACTGGTGATCATTCTCCTGATCCGAACCGCGGAAATCAACGAAAAAACGTCGTTATTGGGGCTTTTCGTTCGTCCCGGGGGTGTTCTCGGTCGTGGTGAGGCTACGGTGAAGTGCGAACTCTTTTTCCGCCTCTTCCTTCTGGCCGGTCCGGATAAGAGCGGTGCCGAGAGAGTAATGAACCGTAGGATTTCCAGGCGTGAGACGCTCGGCGATCCGTAATGGGGGAATGGCCTCCTGGTAGCGCTTTACGGTGACGAGAGCGAAGCCCCAGCCGAGATACGCTTCCGCGAAATTGGAATCGAGTTTCGCGGCCGACGAGAATTGAGCGATGGCTTCGTCCCAATTCTCTTCCCGCCTCGCCAGTTCTCCCAAGACGTAGTGGGCGGCGGCGTTCTTCGGATCGATCTCAATCTCTTTCTGGAACTCCTGCTTGGCCCGATCAGTCATCTTGGCATCCGCATCGGGACGCGAGAGCAATGCCCGGCCCAGCAAGAAGTGCAGCCCAGGGGAATTCGGCTCTTTTTGGATCATGTTTTCGTATTCGTGCTGGGCTTCGTCCCACTTCCCCTGCATTTCCAGCGCTTCCGCGTTTAGCTTGTGAGCCGGAATGGACTGCGGGGCGGTGCGAGCTAAATCCCGCGCCTCGGCTGTGGACAAATCGGAATAGGCATGAACCAGCACGAAGAGAACTTCTGGATCCTGCGGAAATTGGTTGATAAGCGAACGGATAAAATCCATGGCGGAGTCCGAGTTATCGAGGGAGAGGGCACACCGTATCCCGAGGATACCGGCCTTTTTCCTAGTTTCCGCGGGCACTTGAGGATTCATGGCGCGTTTTAGCGCCGGAACGGCTTCTTTACAACGCCCCTGCTCCCCCAAGGCAATGGCCCGTGCGGGGTTCAACGCCGAACTTGTCCCGTCAGCAGAACTGCTTTTCGGCGCTTGGGCGCAGAGTGGGGCGACGAACAGCAAGCTAGCTAAGCAGAAGGAAGTTGCGGCTCTATTTGTATTTCTGGACATTCGCGTGTGATGCCGCTCAACCTGGAAGAGGTTCGCTGGCAGCGTTTTCCAAAAACAAAAATGAGGCAGGCGGGGGTGTGCGCCTGCCTCATTATACGTTGTTAGTCGCTAGAAGTAGAGTTTTAAGGCAAATTGGATGTTTCTTGCCGGTTGTGAAGCCTGGATAACACCGGTCGTCGACGTATCGACAGTAGTGTTCGGAGCGGCAAGGTTAACGGCGTTAAAGGCATTCAGGAAGTCAGAACGGAACTGCAACCTGAACCTTTCCGTAAGCTGGAAGTTCTTCTGCAAGCTGATGTCCCAGTTATAGTAGCCGGGTCCTCTCAGGTGGCCAAGTTGCGGAGCGCAGGTGCCGAAGCCACTGGTGTTGTTCGTGTAGTTTGCAGGATTGAACCAGAGGAAGCCGCCACCCTGTGCCGCTGTGGCGTCTTGCCGACCGTAGACCTGGTTCTGACCATTGCAATCCGGCCGGATGCCGCCGGAGAAGGTTCCCGTCGGATCGCCGCCGTTGTTGTACATGGCCATCGGGAAGCCAGTGTGCCAAGAGAGAATCGGGCTGACCGTCCAGCCGCCGACAATGGCGTTGACTGCGCGGTTCATGTCGTTGCCAAACTGGCGACCCTTGCCGACCGGCAGATCGTAGACGGCGTAGGCGGTCAGGGTGTTGGTCGAGTCGTAGTAGCAGGGTGCCCATTCCGCGCCAGGATCATAAACGTTCTGCCAGTACGGACTGGCGGTGTTGGATCCGCGCGCACCAGACCAAGTGCCGTAATAACCGGAGTTGTTGGTCATGCACTTGGAGAAGGTATAGGAGACCTGACCTTGCAAGCCCTTGCTCATGGTCTTTTGCAGTACGGCTTGCAGCGCGTTGTACATCATGCGGCCGTTGGACTGAGTACCGGACACGGTGCCGCCGGTGGAGTCGATCGCCGCAGCCAGTTGCGGGCCAATGCCGTTCTGGAAATACAGACTCGGCTGAGGAGTGCCGCCCGGAACGTACACGAGCTGGTTGTACTTGAAGGGCACCATCAAGTGGTTTGCGATCTGGCCAACATATCCAACCTGTAGGGTTGTGTTGCCAGCGAACTGATGCTGAATGGTCAGGTTGGTCTGGTTGTCGATGGCCGGCTGTACGTTAGAGTCCCACAGACGGAACACCGCGCCCTCATAACAAGTAAAGTTCGGGCAAGACAGGCCGGTCGACGGCGGCGCGATGATGCCCTGCGAGAGGTTCGTCGAGGGCAGAGCAAACGCGGTGCCGTTGGTCGGGGTGTAGAGAGTCTGGAATTCGCCGCCGGTCGTTGCGCCGCCATCGAAGGGCGCGTTGAGAGGCAGACGAAGGTTGGTGCCGGTGCCTTCCAGGTAGTCGGAGATGGTGAAGGCGCCACGGATAACGGTCTTGCCGTCAAACCGGGCCGGCGTCCATGCGAAGCCGAGGCGCGGCTGCAGGTCTTTCGGGCCATACACGCCGTTATAGAGAGAGCGGCTGGCGCCGTTCTGGTTGGCGGTCTGAAGCTGGCCCTGACGAATGTTGTAGTTGAGCTGCTCATCGTTCCGCTCGATCCATGGCGTGTGCAACTCATAGCGCAAGCCAAGAGTGAAGGTCAAGTGATCCGTCCTGCGCCACGTGTCTTGCGCATAACCTGCCCAAACATTGGAAGTCTGCGTCCAACCGCCGCTGCTGATACCGCGACCGAAGGTGCTGGGCAGGCCAAGCAAGAAGTCGCCCATGCCGTTGCCGCCGTAGGGCGCTACGCCGCCTGCTGTTGTGGTGGCGGAGGAGGCGGTAAAGTTCGGGCCGAAGGTAATATTGCCCAAGGCGCCGCTATTGCCCGAATAGTAGACCTTGATGATATCGAACATGTACTCGCCGCCGAGCTTGAGAGTGTGACGGCCACGAGTCCAGGTGACGTCATCGTTGTATTGCCATACCTGGCTGTTGAAGCTCTGAGTCACCAGGCTGTTGCCGATGCAACTGATAGTGCCGCAAGTGGGGCCCGAGGGGGTACCGCCGCCGAAGGCCAGGCCGATCAAACCCTGCAGGGTGCCAGGATTGGAATTGGCGATACCGATCGATTCACCGAAGTTACCAACGGAGGGATCCCAGGTCGACCCGGTGTTCAGGACGATGTGGTTCCACCCAAAGCGCATGTCGTTGACGAGTGTCGGAGAGATGGAACGTGTCCAGTCGCCGACTGTGCTCCAAATGGGCACGGTGGCCAAGCTGTTGGCGACAAGCGGCTGGCTGTTGCTGGTGGGGTCGGATTGAAATGCGCGAGTAAAGCGGCCGGACACCGAATCTTTGTCATCGATTCGATAGTCGATACGGATGTCACCCTGGTCGTTGTTAAGTTGGTTCCCGACAAACTGATAGGCGTTGTTCACCAAGTTGTTGTTTATCGTCTTTGGGTAGAGAGGCGAGGCGAACAAGGCGGTCGCCACCGAGCTGAGCATGTTAGAAGGGATGACGTTGTTGAGGAACGGAGGGCGAATGCCGTTGCTCGGTGCGGTAGGGGTAGTGCAGGCTGCGTTTGCGCAGGGATTATACAACTGATTCGCGACCACGCAGTTAGGGCTGGTCGACCCAGCTGCACACGTAGTATTCGAGGGCGCGCCGGGAGCCGCGACGCGATCGTTGCATATACCGTTGGTGAAGCCATTGGTGCACAGCGCGCCGAGGTTGCCCGCCTGCTCGGTCGGGGTAAAGACGGAGAGATAGCCCGCGGCCGGAGGAAAGTCGAGACGCTGGCCCTGAAAGTCCATGAAGAAGAAGAGTTTGTTCTTGATAATCGGGCCGCCAAAAGTGGCGCCAAACATATTCCAGCGCACCGGCGCAGTCGGAATGGCGGGCTCAGTGGGGTTGATCTTGTTTTCCCACTGGTCGGCGTTCAAAACGTTGTTGCGGAAGAACTCCCAAAGGTCGCCATGGTAACCGTTGGTGCCGGACTTGATGGTGGCGCTGACGATGCCGCCCATGAAGTTACCGAATTCGGCGGGGGCGTTGTTGCTGACCAAGTTGAATTCCTCGATGGCGTCGGGAGCGGGAGTGTACCCATTGAGGTTGTCGGAAACCTCGTTATTGTCCATGCCGTCCAGAAGGAAGTTGTCGGATTGCTCGCGGTTGCCGTTGATGAAGGGACGGCCACCGTTGTTGGTATTGTCGCCATTCGTGAAACTGCTGGGGTCGGGGTGGATAGAACCCGGCGCGAGAAGTGTGAGTTGAGTGTAATTGCGAGTGGCCAGAGGAAGCGCATCGTTGGTGGCGGCGTCAATGATGGTATCGACTTGAGTGCTTTCTGTTTTGAGGACCGGAGCAGCGCCAGTGACCTCGATGGTCTGGCTGACCTGACCGACCTTGAGTTGCACGTCGATAGTAGCGACTTGTGCTTCGTGCAGAACGAAGGCGGGATACAAGGAGGTTTGGAAGCCGGTCTTCTCGACTTTCAGATCGTAACTGCCAACCCTCAATTGAGGAATGCGATAGATACCCGCGTCGTTCGTGGTCGCGGCGAAAGTTTCGCCGCGCTCCACGGACTTGGCGGTTACGGTCGCCCCAGCAACTGCGGCACCGCTAGCATCGGTGACTGTCCCTGCGATCGTAGCGGTGACCTCCTGAGCAAAGGTGGCGTTCGCCCCAAACAGCAGCACAGCAAGCGCGAGGCAACAGAGTGCCAACGCCACAGACTGCAACTTATTCATAAAGATCCTCCCATACTACTCGTGGTCCACGAGCAGTCTCTCCCCGGCTTATTCTCGACTGAAAACAACGGCAAGCACCCCAACTCAGCGACACAAGCTGATTCGTTGACATGTAGCTATATAGCACCAATAAACACTTGTCAAGCAGAAATTCTTAATTTATAAGAGAAACAAGACGCGTGCACTATAGCACCCAATGAATTCCGTATTGTCGAGCAAGTGGCCTGGGAGGCGTAACGCGCACGAAAGAGACTGAGGTCGCGCCATGGGTGTGAACCACGGGGTCGGGTGTATCGCTACAAGCATCGATATTGTAATCGGTTCCGCACAGCCCTGCGCATTGTCGAGGAAAATCCTATGCAGGTAAAAGCTCGCAACGGCATCCCCGCTTACCAGCGCATCCAAGGGGCCATACGGAAAATTATAGATGCCGGAGGATTGCGTCCGGGGGATGCCGTGCCCTCCGAACGCGAGCTGGCCCGGATCCATGCCGTGAGTTTGATGACGGCACGACATGCGCTTGCCACTTTGGAACAGGAAGGCGTTGTGGAGCGCCGTCGAGGCGTGGGCACTTTTGTCGCTACGCCCAAAATTCACTTCAACAAGTTGATGAGCTACACGGAGCAAATGCGAAGCAGGAGCCTGACGGCCGGTTCCAAAGTGCTTTTTGCCGAGATTGTAGACGACGAACCGGAAGCGACCGCGCGGCTTTCGCTTTCTCCGAAGAGCCACATATTGAAGCTTGAGCGCTTGCGGCATACCGCGGGTGAACCGTTTGCGCTGGAGACCTGTTATTTTTCCGCAAAGCAATTCGCGGGACTGCTTTCCGAACCGCTGGAACATGATTCGCTGTTTGGAATCCTGGAGCGGCATTACAAAGTTGTGTTGGGCTATGCGGACGAGGAAGTGGATGCAACGGCCGCCGACCAGCGTACAGCAGAACTTCTGGGAGTGCCGAAGCGCGAGCCGCTGCTGAGAATCCGGCAAGTGATCTACTCGACGAAGGGCACTGTGATCGTTTATGTGCTGGGAATGTACCGTTCCGACAGGCACAACCTGGTGATTCGTCGTTTCCGTTGATCGAGAAGCGATCCTTCCATTTGCAAAAAATAAGGCCCAGAGCATCGGCTGGCAACCGTCACAAATTGATGGGCTTGGCGTGGCGACTTTTATTACACTGCTGCTGGTTCCCGTAATCCATTCGATATTTTTGCAGGACCTGAAGATCGTGAAGTGGGAAGGTCCCAATGAAATAAAGACCAGGTATACCACCGTTCGGAAAGGTGACTGACGTGAGATTCAAGCTGATTAATAGCGGTCTTCTTCGCGCGCTCTGCGGATTTCTCGTGATGGCGGCTCTCAGCGTGTCACTTCTCGCTGGGCGCGCAAATTCGCAAACGCCTCCCGCACAAGCCGGTGTCGACGTGATTCACACGATGAGTGCGGCCTTCGAGTCGCTGGTGAAGCGCGTTTCTCCTGCCGTAGTGGAAGTGCTGGTGACCGGCTACGGATCCGGGGATGAAGATGATGACGATAAAGGACCGAGCCCGTTTGGACGGGAACGCAGCCTGGGGTCGGGAGTGATCATTGACCCGGACGGGTACATCGTTACGAATTATCACGTGGTCAAAGGCGCGGATCGCGTGCGCGTCGTGCTGACGCCGCAAGTGGGTGAAGAATCGCAAGCGCCCGCGATGCTGAAATCCAAAGGGCAAGTGTTGAATGCGCGCATCGTAGGGACGAGCAAGACGATTGACTTGGCTGTTTTGAAAGTGGAAGCGACGGGATTGCCAACGCTGCCCTTCGCTCACTACGACCAGCTGCATAAAGGTGAGGTGGTTCTGGCATTTGGCAGCCCAGAAGGCTTGGAAAATTCGGTCACGTTCGGGTTAGTAAGTTCGGTGCTACGCCAACCCGATCCAGATGATCCGATGGTGTACATCCAGACTGACGCGGCCATTAATCCCGGGAATAGCGGGGGGCCGTTGGTCGATGTGGACGGCAACGTGGTGGGGATTGATACCTTCATATACACGAAATCGGGCGGGAATGAGGGGATCGGCTTTGCCATTCCGAGCGGCATCGCGCGCTACGCGTATGAGCAGATTCGCAAGTACGGCCGCGTGCGGCGGCGGACAATCGGGGCCGACCTGCAATCGTTGACGCCGGATCTGGCAGGCGGGCTGAGCTTGACGGATACGCCGGGAGTTGTAGTGGCGGATGTGGACGACGATGGTCCCGCAGCGCACGCGGGACTAAAGGTTGGGGACGTGATTGAATCCATCGACGGCATGCCTGTGGACAATGTGGCACTGTTCACCCTGAGTCTTTATCTGCGCACGACCGCGGACAAAGTGAATTTGCAGGTTGTGCGAGGCAGTAAACGGCTGAGCATTGACGTTCCCGTGCTCGAGCCAACGCATGATCTCAGCCGGCTTGCCGATCTTTCCAACCCAACGACGGATCTGATCCCGCGGCTTGGGATTATTGGAGCAACGATTACGCGTGATATCGAGGAACTGGTCGGGCCACTGCGAATTCCGTCTGGCGTACTCGTTACGGCGACGGTCGCCAATCGGCTGGCGGTGGATTCCGGTCTGCAGGAAGGCGATGTGATCCACGCCTTTAACCGCGCGCCGATCAAGAGCATCGATGAATTGCGGACCGCTTTTGGGAAGCTGAAGCCCGGCGACCCAGTGGCGCTGCAAGTGGAGCGGGGCGGCAAGTTGACGTTTGTCACATTTGAAATGGAATAGCCAGGTTGGCATGGAACCTGTGGGTTGCCCCGCGATGGGCTGGGGGTTTCACGCATTTAGGCAGCCTGTTTTACCGGCCAAGTGGTATAAAATTGCGGTACGTCCCTTCCAGACTGCATTGCTGAAAAGCAGCAGTTCGGGTTTAGAAGCTCCGGAACCCAGCCATGACGCCAGACCTGATCGAGTGCACGGTTTGCCACACACCAAACCCCGTCACAGCCACAGTGTGCACTCGATGCGCTACGCCTATTACCACGGCTGATGCCACAGTCCTCGGGAACGAATTGGCTGAGGACGCGAAGTTCAGCGCCCAGTCGACGAAAGCGGAAGTGAAGGACACGGCCCAAGCTGGCCGTCCCACGCAGGATCAGGATGCGACTTTATCTGGTGACCAAAAGGCCGGAGATATGACGGATCTGAGCGGCGCGCAGGGATGGTCGCGGCCCGTGGAAGCGGGAGGCCGGTCAGTGATGGCGGGGCGGCTTGTTCCGCATCGGATGCTCGGCAGGCGTTACGAAATTATTCAATTGCTGGGTGAAGGCGGCATGGGCGCGGTCTACAAGGCGCGGGATTGCGAACTTGACCGCATGGTGGCGTTGAAGATTATTCGCCCGGAACTAGCCGTGCACGAACAAATTCTTGCCCGCTTCAAGCAGGAATTGATCCTTGCGCGCCGGATCACCCACAAAAACGTGATTCGCATTTTCGATCTGGGGGAAGCAGACGGGCTGAAGTTCATCACCATGGAGTTTGTTGAGGGCAAGGATTTGAGTTCCCTCATCAAGGAAAAAGGGCGGCTCAGTTTTGAAGAGTGCGCCGACGTGGTCTACCAGACTTGTACCGCGCTCGATGCGGCGCATTCCGAAGGCGTGGTGCATCGCGACCTGAAACCCCAGAACATCATGATGGAGAAGCACGGCCGGGTGATCGTGATGGATTTCGGGATTGCCCGGACGATGGAACAGGGCGGGATGACGCAGACTGGCGCAGTGATCGGCACACCCGACTACATGTCCCCGGAACAGGTGATGGGCGAAAAAGTGGATGCGCGTTCGGATCTGTTCACGCTGGGTGTGATTTTCTTCCAGCTGCTTGTGGGCCAGCTTCCTTATAAAGCGGATACGATGCAAGGTGCGATGTTCAAGCGCACGAAAGAAATACCGCAAGCGCCGCAAGTGGTGGATTCCACGGTTCCTTCGCTGCTGAGCGACATTACGGCGAAGTGCCTGCAGCTTGATCCGCAGCTGCGTTACCAGTCCGCAGTCGAAATTCAGCATGACATCGACGCGTGGCGGGGCGGATCGACGAAGCGTTTGGAATTGCCGCTTCCGCCCGCTCCGCCTGAGCCGGTGAAAAGGCCGTGGTGGAAAAAGCCGGCGGTGTTGGTGCCTACCGCTATGGTCGTGCTTGCGGGCGGCGGGGCGCTGGTCGGCGGAAAATTCTTTTCTACGTCGACGCCGAAACCGCCGAAGCCTGTTGCGCCGGTGGCTTCGCTGGCGATCTTGCCGTTCCACAATGCTTCGAGTGACGCGAAGCTGGATTGGCTGGGTTCGAGCATGGCGGAAATGCTCAGCACGGACGTCGGGCAATCGGCGAGCGTGCGCATGGTTTCGGAAGATCGCGTGGAGCAAGTGCTGAAGGATTTGCGCGTCACGCCGCAGTCGGAATTGGATCCCGCGATGGTTGCGCGGGTGGCGAATCAGAGCAACGTGGATACCGTTGTGTGGGGCCATTATGCGCAATTTGGCGACCACATCCGCATTGATGCCACGGTGCAGGATTTAAAGCGCGGGACGAGTAAAACGTTGAGCGCGGACGCCGCGAATGAGAAAGAAATACTCCCCGCGGTCGACGGATTGGCCGCGCAAATCCGGCAGAGCCTGGCCGTTTCCACGAGCTTGCAGAACGAACTGCAAGCGCAGGCGTTCAAACCGTCTACAGCTTCTATTGCGGCGCTTCGGGAATACGATCAGGGTTTGCAGCAGGCTCGACAAGGGAATTATGCCGACGCCGCGAAACAGTTCCAAGGCGCGTTGCAGGAAGATTCGGGCTTTGCGCTGGCGTATTCGAAGCTGTCGCAATCTTATTCACAACTGGGCCAGGACGACGAGGCGGAACAAGCCGCGCAGAAAGCGGTTTCGCTCAGCGCACAGTTGTCTCCTCAAGAAAAGTACCTGGTGCAGGCTAATTACGATTCGATCCTGAAGGATTATCCGAAGGCGATCGATGCGTATCAGAATCTAGTGAATGTTTCGCCGGATAATTCGGACTATCTGTTCGATCTGGCCACGGCATATGAGAAGACCGCGAATTACGACAAGGCGAAGGAACTGTTTGCGCGGGTGACGGAACTCGATCCGAAGCGTATTGAAGCCCTGCTGGCGCTGGGACGCGTAAAGATCGAAAGCGGGGATACGCAAGGCGGGATTGAAGATCTGACGAAGGCGCAATCTCTTGCAATTGAATTGGGCGATGATGCCGAGCGAGCCCAGGTTTTGCAGGCTATGGGTGTGGGCTATTCTTCGATCCCGCGCTATGACGAAGCGTTGAAGAGTTTGCAGGAATCGCTGGACATTAAAAGGCGCTTGAACATGAAAAAGGGGATTGCGGAGAGCCTGGACATGATGGCTTCGATTCAGGACGTGACCGGCAAATCCGATCTGGCGCTCAAGAATTACACCGATGCTCTTTCCATCATGCGCGACCTTGGCGACAAACAGGGGACAGGGGATGTGCTGCTGGATCTGGGCGCGTTTCAACTTGAACATGGCAAGTATGACGAATCGCTGAAGCTCTCCAAAGAATCGCTGCAAATTCAGATGGACACGCACAACGAGGCGAGCCAGGGTCTGGTGCTGAGCAATATTGGAAACGCGTATTTGTCCAAAGGCGATTTCGATAATGCACGGACATACTTTACGCAGTCGCTCGAAGTACGGCAGAGGTTGAAGGTGCCGGGAGATATCGCGGACACTCTCCACAATCTGGCGGAGACCTCTACGAAGACCGGACAATTCGACCAGGCGCTGGAGCAGTATTTGAAGGCGATGCAATTGAGACGAGATTCCGGGGATCAGAAGAGCGCGGCGCTGGAGTCTTCCGGGATGGGTACGGTGTTCGCGTACCAGGGGAGGTACGGCGCCGCAGTCAGTTCGCAGCAGGATGCGCTGAAGGGATTTCAGGAAAGCAAAGAGCAGGGATCGCAGGCGACGGAGATTCTGTTGAGTTACGGCAACGCGCTAGCGCTGGACGGGCGCAGTGAGGAAGCCGCGAAATATCTGACCGATGCGCTAAATTCGGCGCGCGAACAGAAAAGCCAGCCGCAGATTGCCGCGGCGCTCAGCTACCAGGGCGACAACGCGTTTTATCGCGGAGATATGACACAGGCCGCAACGCTATACTCGCAAGCGCTCCAGGCGGCTTCGAAAACCGGCGACACGCAACTGATTTTGCGCAACAAAGTGAACATGGCGAAACTCTCGATTCAGCAGGGAAAGTACGCCGTTGCCCTAACGACGCTTCGCGGTCTGGGAGAAGAGGCGGACTCGCTTGGGTTGAAATATCTTTCGATCGTGTGTCTGGTGCTTCGCGGAGAAGCAATGATCGGCACGAAAGATTATGCGGGAGCGCAGAAGGAGCTCCGATCGGCCGCGCTGCGCAGCATGAAGCTGGGTTTGCGAGTGCTTCAGGCGCAGGCGCACTACCAGCTGGGACGGGCGTTGGAGCTTTCCGGAGATGCGACGGCGGGCAAGGCAGAGTATGGGGAAGCACAGCGGGCCGCGGCGGAAGTGCTAAAGGAAGCGCAAACGGATGCGGTCACGAAGCGCTCGGATTTGGCTCCGATTTTCACCCTGAAATCGTAGGCCGAGTTTCTCGATGGCTGGAATAAGCTCTCGTAAATTTTAAATAGACACTTGAGGTTGAGGGCCTGAGGCGATCCTTGTCGGATCGCCTCAAGATGACAACGCTATTCTTGTTTCCCCCACTTGCTGCCGGTCCTGTAAGCAGGATCACTTCCTGACCGAACAAGGCGTTGTCGGAGATGTTTACGGCGCCGGCTTGCAGGCCGGATTTTGTGGGGTTGAAGTTTATGGTGATGGAGCAGGATTGGGTGGGAGCCAGGGCGGTGTTGGCGGCGCAGGTGGTGGAGCTGGCGAGAGTGTAGGCGCCGGTGACGGTGATGGAGTTGAGGACGAGCGGCGAGGTGCCGGTGCTGGTTATGGTTACGGTCTTGCCGGCGCTGGTGGTGCCGACTTTTTGTGAACCAAAGGTGGTGCTGGCGTTGGTGGCGGAGGTGAAGATGCCGTCGCTGGTGTAACTGTAGGTGATGGAGATGATGCCGCGCCATCAGCAACACGGATTCGTCTTAGGCAATACAGGCAATACACGAACACCCATTCCTTGTCCTCCGAATTTGACCTGCGGGACAACTCCATCTGGCACAACCTGGTCAGTGCCTGCGACTTCGCCGACACTTCACGGCTGGATTTTGGGGGGACAAGGGCCGTTCGAACTTTCCTCAGGCTGCGGCGTGGGGCTGGCGTCCGGCATGCGTAGACTGGGCTCTTGTTTTTCTGGCCCGACCGTGGTTTCCGATAAGATCTTCAGGAGCAACTTCTTGTCCAATCGCCGTGTAACTTCCCTGCATGGGTCGTTTTCCTGGTTCAACCTAACCTCACCTGGTCTTAAGTCTTACGAGTTCGCCCCGCTGCGGTTCCGGGACCGCGAGTGGGCTCTCGCTTCGAGCGGTCCACGGCTTGCGTGCGGAGGAACTTCTTTGCACTCGGTAAGCACATGTAGCCGACAACAGGAAATTCCTTGCACATATCTGCCCTGGACGTCTCTGTTGGAAACGCGATGCTTCCCGTTCATCAGCCTTGCCATCCTTTAAGGTGAGGAAAGCAAGGCCCTTGGAGCGGGAATAATGCAGGTAGATAGTCCGGTGATTGGCACGCAACTCGCAAGAGTCGGCTAGGGGCATTACGGGACGGATGAGGGCATGACCAACGAGCTGGCTCAAAAGTCGAGCGGGCGTAAGCTGGATACATGGAAAGAGATTGCTGCGTTCTTCGGGCGGGATGAACGGACAGTCAAGCGCTGGGAGAAAGAGCGCAGGCTTCCAGTGTACCGGCTGCCGGGAGGACGGCGCGGGACGGTTTACGCGTTCAGCGAGGAGCTGACGGCTTGGTTGCGCTCTTCGCAGGATTTGGTAAGCCCGGGAGGCCCGATCACCAAAAAAGATTCAGGAGTGGTGCCTGCGGCTGAATCGTTGCCTGTGAAGCCTTCGACTGCTCCGCCATGGTGGCGAGGTTTCGGAATCGCGCTGGCTGTGGTGGTTCTGGTGCTTTTCGGATTTGCCAGACTTTTTAAGCTGCATGAGGTTCAGGGGCGCCTGCTTCCGAGCCTTTCGGTGCGCACCAGCAGCGCGACGCATAAGCAGGCTGAAGACCTCTACCTGCAGGGCCGCTACCACTGGAACAAGAGGACGCCTGCGGATTTGACGTTGGCGCTTGACCTTTTCACAAAAGCGATTCAGTTGGAGCCGAACTATGCCCTGGCCTATGCGGGGAAAGCGGATTGTTACAATCTTTTAAGAGAATATACGGGCATGCCGCCCAGCCAGGCTTTTCCGCTGGCCATTGCCGCGGCCAAGAAGACGATCGCGTTGGATGACAGCCTCGCCGAAGGTCACCGGTCGCTGGCGTTTGCATTGTTTTTCTGGGAATGGGATGTATCCGGCGCGGAACGGGAATTTCAGCGCGCCATCGATCTGAATCCCAAAGACGTAGAAGCGCATCATTGGTACGCAACCATGCTGGTGAGTCTTTCCCGCTATCCTGAAGCGATCAATGAAATTGAACAGGCACGAAAGCTCGATCCGCTGTCTTCTTCGGTTGCAGCTGACCGGGCGATTATTCTTTACCACAGCGGCCGCACAGACGAGGCCATCGCGATTCTGCAGGAGTTGAAAACCGCCGACCCAGGATTTCTTTCCCCTGCGCGCTATCTTGCCAACATTTATTTTGAGCAGCGCGATTTTGAAAAGTATTTCGACGAGGCGGAGATCACCGCGAAACTGACCGGTGACGAGCACGAAGTCGTCGTGATTCAGGTGTTGCGCAAACAGTTCGCGACTGGCGGCGAACAAGCTGTGCTGCGAAGCGTCTTGGAGGACAGACTGCTGGCCCTGCAGCGCGGTCGCGGGGATGCGCTTTCCGTGGCGGAAAGTTACGCTGATCTCGGCCGCAATCAGGAAGCGATTGAATATTTGAACAAGGCTTATGAGCGGCACGATTACCCGCTGATCGAGATGGTGAATTCGAAGACGTTTGAGAAGCTGTTCAACGAGCCTGAATACCAGGATATTGTGAAACGTGTGTACGCGCGCGAAGGCAGCACTACCTGATCGCGCTTTTTTCACCACGCTATGTGGAGTAATTTTTGGTCCTGCACCCCGCCTAGCGTGTCCGGAAGACTTTCTGAACAAACATTAATTAGTCCTTGAAGTGCCGCCAGTTTATTGATATTTTCGCGACGAAGTGCTTTGCAGCGGACTTTCGCGTGTTCTTCGAGCCGAATGCGCGACGGGTGTTTCTGTCTTCGCAATGTTCCTTGAGGGCTTCCCTCCCCTGTTCCAGCGCGAGGCGCCGACGATGCACGTGGCCGCGACAGCGCAGGAAGGATTCAGGATGCGTCGATTCGAGGATGTGGCGTGAACAGGTTTGCGGCGTCCTGCTTGTTTGTTGCGATGCTGTTTTGTTTCCAAGCAAACTCCTCCGAGGCCCAGGAAAAAGCTCCCCGTTTCCGCGTGATAGCCCTGGCGGAACATGGCGGAATTCACCAGCCATTTGTGGACGCCGCGAAGATCTGGCTGGGTAAATTGGCGGCGGAGAACAATTTCAAAGTCGACTATATTGAAGACACCGCCAAAATCGATGACGCGTTTCTCGCTAATTATAATTTGTTCATCCAACTGAATTATCCCCCGTATAACTGGACCGACACGGCGAAAGCTGCTTTCGTGAAATACATCGAAGAAGGAAAGGGCGGCTGGATCGGGTTTCATCACGCCACGCTGTTGGGCGAATTCGATGGCACGCAAATCTGGCCGTGGTTTCGGGATTTCATGGGAGGGATCCGGTTCAAGAATTACATTGCGACGTTCGTTACGGGCACGGTCACAATCGAGGATAAGGATCATCCGGCGATGAAGGGCGTTAAATCTCCTTTCGTGATTGAGAACGAAGAGTTTTACACATACGACAAGTCGCCGCGCCCGAACGTGCGTGTGCTTGCGAGCGTGGATGAGAACACCTATACGCCTGTGACGGAAATTAAAATGGGCGATCATCCGGTGATCTGGACGAACGAGCACGTGAAGGCGCGCAACATTTATATATTCATGGGGCACCATCCGGAACTGTTCCAGAATCCTGCGTACACGCAAATCGTCAAGAATTCTATTTTTTGGGCGGCAGGCGGATAGGAGATCTGCTCTGTGAATCGAACCATGCCGGTGAAAACCTGCAGGCATCCGCGTTACGCAAGCGCAATGATTCGCAGCCTTTGCGCAGGCGCATTTTTACTGTTTTGCCTGAATTCCCGCGCGGCCGCACAGACGCCGGCTTTCCGCGCGCTGGCTTTTTATTCCACCAATGTGGAGCCCGATCATGTGCGTACCGGCAATGAGGGATTGGCTTTCTTCCGCGAGCTAGCGGCAAAGGATAATTTTGTTTTTGACACCACGACCGATTGGGACAAGCTCAACGATAACGATCTGAAACCCTATCAGGTGATTCTGTGGGTCAACGATTTTCCTCACACGGAGGCGCAGCGGGCCGCGTTTCAAAGATACATGGAGCATGGTGGCGGGTGGCTGGGACTGCATATCGCCGGGTACAACGACGAATCCACGAAGTGGCCATGGTTCGTCGATTTTTTGGGCGGCGCGGTGTTTTACACCAACAATTGGCCGGTACAGAAGGCAAAGATGATTGTCGATGACCGGACGCATCCGGTCACCAAGGGAATGCCGGAGAGTTACGTTGCGCCGCCGAACGAGTGGTATCAATGGAAACCGAGCCCGCGGCTCAACAAGGATGTCCGCGTGCTCGTGACCCTCGATCCTTCGAACTATCCCATTGGCGTGAAGGATGTGATCACAACCGGTGACATGCCCATCGTGTGGACGAACACGAAGTACCGCATGGTGTATATGAACATGGGCCACGGCGAAAACGTATTTGGCGACACCACGCAGAACAAGCTCTTCGCCAATGCGATATTGTGGCTGGGAAAGAAAAAGTAGACGGCTGCGTCGAGGACAAACACAAATGAGAATGTTTCGAATGGTGTTGTTGGTGCTGGTTGTGGCGGTTGGCGCGCGGTGCGTGGCGCAGTCCGAGGCTCATCCGAAAAAGCATTTGCTGATTATCGGCGAAGAAAAAGGATACCGGCACGAATCCGTTTCTCATGCGATGGCCACAATCGAGAGGCTGGGGCGCGAATCCGGATTATGGGATACCACTATTCGAACCGACACGGAGCCGCTGACCAAGAAGAAATTGGAGTTCAACGCCAAAAGTTTGAACGATTTTGACGCCGTACTGTTTTATACCGGCGGGAACCTGGAAATGAACGACGAGCAGAAAGCCGCCCTTATTTCCTTTGTGCATGACGATGGCAAGGGATTTGTCGGCGTGCACAGCGCAACCATCACTTTTACCGACTGGCCCGCGTATGGAGAAATGATTGGTGGTTATTTCGACGAGCACCCTTGGGGGACGTTTGACGCTCCGATTATCGTGGAGGATCCGAATTTTCCGGGCATGCAGCAATGGTCAAAATCGTTTATGTGGCACGACGAAATTTACCAGGTCAAGGATTTTTCGCGGGACAAGGTGCGGGTGTTGATGCGCCTGGACGCTTCGAAACTGGACCTGAATAATCCACGGGTTCACCGCAAGGACCACGACTTTGCTGTGACTTGGGCGAAACAATATGGCAAGGGCCGCGTCTACTACTCCACGCTTGGCCATGTGGATCAAAACTGGGATGACCCAAGGATGCAAAAAATGTACATGGAAGCGATCAAGTGGGCCATGGGATTGGTGGACGCGGACGTGACGCCGCGCCCGCTTTCGGACCAATCTGGCAGTGCTGCCCTGGTTGGCGCCGCACGCCCGGCACGATGAGCGTAGAATTGAATTTGGCTGAGATTCTGCGTTTGGCTTGCGAATCGCGGCGTGGAGGTTGAGCGAAATGTGGCGCGCAATTTTATTTTTCCTGCTGACATCCCCTGCCTGGGCGCAGGCTGCCCATCCCATCCTGGCGCTCGGATCTTCCGCGCCGGATTTTGCGCTGCCCGGCGTGGACGGAAAGACACATCGCCTGAGCGACTATGCCTCCAGCCCGGTACTCGCGATTGTGTTTGCGTGCAATCACTGTCCTATCTCGCAGATGTATGAGCAGCGCATCCAGCAAATGGCGGACGCTTATCGCGAGAAGGGCGTTGCGGTTGTGGCGATCGAGCCAAATGATCCAAAGGCGATTCGCATCGATGAGCTGGACTCTTCCGACATCAGCGATTCGCTGGAAGAAATGAAGATTCGCGTCGCGTACAAGCAATTGCGCTACCCGTATCTGTACGATGGAGAAACCCAATCGGTGACACGCGCGTACGGTCCGCAGGCTACGCCCCACATTTTTATTTTCGATAGGGACCGCAAGCTGCGGTACGAAGGGCGCATCGACAACAGCTACCGCACCGAGCAGGTGAAAACGCAGGACGCGCGCGACGCCATCGACGCGCTGCTGGCCGGGCGCGAGGTGGAAGTGAAGCATACCGGCGTTTTTGGCTGCTCCACAAAATGGCAAGAGAAGGCGGCTTCACGCGTCGAAGCGCTTCGAAAAATCGAAGAACAGCCGGTGACGGTCGAACTGGCTTCGGCGGATGATCTGAAGAAACTGCGCGCGAATCCGACGAAGCATATGCTGCTGGTCAGCTTTTGGGCCACGTGGTGCGGATCCTGCATCGACGAGTTCGCTGATTTTCAGGATACGTTTTTGATGTACAAGGTGCGGGACTTTGATCTGATTACCGTGTCCGCGAACATGCCCGATGAGAAAAACAGTGTGCTGAAAATGCTGCTGAAGCAACACGCCACCAGCCGCAACCTGCTGTTTGACTCCGACGATACGGCGGCGATGCAGAAAGCGTTTGATCCCACTTGGGAATCCGCGGTTCCCTACACCGTTTTGATCGATGCGGAAGGAAAAGTCCTGTACAAGCGGATCGGCAGCGTGGACATTCTGGAGTTGCGCCGCGCGATTCTGGCGTATTTGCCTTCTGACTACATCGGCTTCAATAAATATTGGCAGACCAGATCGGTGCCGCCCGAATCAGCGAAGACCGGCGGCAGATAAATCTATTTCTTTAGTTTTTCGAGCATCCCCTCTTTAGCTCTTTGGAGATTCTCTTCCAGCACGGCGGCTTTTTCCACAGCCTCGCGCAGAGCTTTTCGCCATTCATCCGGGGAATATAAAGGATTGCGGTCATCGCGGCGGCCCACTTCCAAACCGAAAGTGACCCCCGCAGCAAAAATCTCTACGATTTCCGGATCGGCAACGGCCCAAGGCTCGCTTTGGCGCCCTTCGGCTTTCCAACTCGCAGTCATTCTTCCCTGCTCAGCTTTCATGTCCGCAAAGCTGCTTCGATGGCTCATTGCGCCTCCCGCTGGATGATTGCAGTGTGTGGGGAAATGCAGGGAGCGCCCACCGTCCCAAAGGACAGGTGTGCCGAATTGATTCACTTGTCGTTCACTGACGGCACTTTTCCGCCATGCGAGATTGTGACTGGGTGCTGTAAGATGTCGCCATGAAACACCAGCCCAATCGTCGTAGTTTTCTTGTAGCCAGCGGCCTGACCGCTTTGGCGTCAACACGAGTTCTCGGCGCCAACGACACAGTGCGCGTCGGAGTGATTGGCGCCGGCGGCCGCATGCGCAGCCTGCTCAATGCCGCCGACCAGGTCGCCGGCCGTTATGAGATTCTGGCGGTCAGCGATGTTTATGGACCGTACTGCGACGCGGTGAAATGGCGCTCGAACAATGTCGCGACCGCTCACGTGGATTATCGCGAGGTCCTGGAGCAACAAGTCGACGCCGTCTTCATCGCTTCTCCCGACCACTGGCACGTGCGTATGGCGGTGGACTCCGTGAAGGCCGGCAAAGATGTGTACCTTGAAAAACCGGTTACGCACAGCATCGAGGAGGGCGACACACTCATCCACGCGGTTCGCGGCAGCAAACAGATTTTGCAGTGCGGCATGCAGCAGCGCAGTTGGAGCCACTTTCGCGACGCCGTGGATCTGATCCAGGGAGGCAGCCTTGGGCGCGTCGTCCAAGTCCGTACGTATTGGTGGCAGAACTACAATGTTTTGCTGGCGCCCACGCCGATCGACACGCAGGCGCTGGATTGGAAACGCTGGCTCGGAGGCTCGCCCGATCGGCCGTTCAGCGAAGAAGTTTTCTATCGTTGGCGACAGTTCTGGAACTTTGGCGGCGGCACGATGACCGATCTTTTCACGCACTGGATCGACGTGGCTCACTGGGCCACCAAGTGCGACCAGCCGCGCGAGGCGCAGATGCTGGCGGACAAGTATGTGTTTGAGAGTTGGGAGTGTCCCGACACGATTCAGGCAGCTTTGCGTTATCCCGGATTTGACGTGGTCTTCGAAGGAATGATGGCCTCATCGATCGATGATGGCGGCCTGGAGTTTCGCGGCACGGAGGCAACACTGAAGTTAAACCGCAGCGGGTTTACGGTTCATCACGAAGGTGTGCCCATGAAAGAGAATCCTGTGATGAAGGCGGACAGCTTCCGCGATGGCACCATCGACCACATGCAAAATTTCTTCGACTGCGTAAAGGCGCGCAGGGAGCCAAACGCACCGGTGGAAGCGGGCGTTTCCGCAGCGCGCGCCGGGCATATCGCTAACATCGCGTATCGCGGCAACGGACAAATCGCGTGGCCGCCGAAGACGTCGGCATAAACCAAGCACGGGCGGGAAGCAAGTTCGTTTAACCTTCGGTGCCAACCCTACTTTGCAAATCCGGATGAGATGATGCCAGAGACCTTGTTCGCAGTTGCCCGGGACCCAGGCCACTGTCGCCAGTCCACCAATTCATTTCAGCCCCATCTTGACCCACTAAGCGCATCGGCGCGTTGGTTAAGTTAATTGGTATACCCTTAGACTCCCAGGGGCATCCCGTCCTTATCGGTTGTGGCCCCTTCTCCTCTCGCGGCATTACCGTATCTTGATGTCTTCCACCCTCGTTACCCGGCCTGCCACTACCATTGCCGCAAAATCCCAGCCCCACAACTTGTCGCCTGTCCTGGCGAATTCGAAAAGACAACTCGGGCACTCCAGATGTACCACATCAGTATCTTCGAATTTCTCCACGCCCGCAGGCCACTTCAATCGAAAGAATCTTCCGCATTGTAGACATTCGGTCACGTAGCACAACCACTCGGGCGAACTCTCCTTGCGGACAAACTCCTCTGGCGGCGCTTTGCGCGGGACCACTGCTGATTTGGGTTGCACGGCTGATCTCCACGAAGAATTCGTAGAGGGAAAAGGAGTCGTCAGTCTAGCGCTATACTCTCCTGATGGCAAATGAGAGAATCGGGCTTGGAAACGCCCGTGCAGCCCCTGTGGCCACGGCATCATCATTCACCATACCAAGCGCGTCACGATTAAAAATCAACTGACGCTCCGCAGTCCTTGCAACCACCCCGGTTGCAACTACAAGACTATGGGATGTCGGAGGGGTAGACGACTAATGGACTCAAAAATGAATTCCCTGGAAGATTGGCGGCGTGAGCATTTTTCCTCGATCTACCAATCGTTCGAAAATACTTCCCACGCGCTGGCAATATCGAAGGGATTCTGATGAACGATTGGGGAGTCAAAGCGAAAATCACTGATTTGCTCAGCCCCGGTATGCATCACGTTCAGTGAGAGTGATTGGGATACGCCGAATATTCCCCGGTGTCGGCACCGTTTATTCTTCCATCCGATTGTTCTTCGCCCTGCGATTGAACTTGCGGCCGAGGCGAGCCGCAGCAGAGCCGATGAACATAAGTGCGGCTTTCGCGACAAATCTTCCGATGTAGTCAGTGTCGCGGCTAAGAGACATTACAGGACATTACAGTGACGAGCGGCCCTAGGCCGAGCGGAACGTTATTCATGTTTTTCTAGATAAACTTTGCCTTGCACCCTGGGTATTCACGCTCCATACCTTCCGGCGGGATGTCTGGCTTTTATTCAGCTCGGCTTCGCTCCGCTCTTCGGCTAGAGGGATATTGTGCAATTCGAACTGTTAAGTCTAAACACGGCAGAGCGTGTAGGCAACGTCACTAAGTCTCAGCGCGTTTCGTTGACACCGTGATTTGTATTCCGAGTAGGCTTTCCTCGAAATGAAGATGCTGGACCTGAATTGTGAATATTTCATGAACAACTGGCCTCATCCCATCTGATATGCACCGAATCCCTTATGGCATTTTCAACTCGGAAGATAAGAAAATCCCTGAGGAGAAAAACCATGCGGCCTTTTTCCTACTATGCAGCAAACACAGTTCTTCGCAGACAATCACCTCAACTACAGACGAAGATGGCAATGCACCCAGTTCAAATACTCTTATCAAGACCCGCGAAGGTTACGTGCCTATCGGCTATCGGTAATAACGGCGCTGCCGCAAAGTGCAACATCAACGGTGCGTCCGTCAAACCACCAAGCGAGTCTGTACCGGCGACAGACAGAATTTATTTTTACTGCGAAGGCGCTGCACCTTTAAAATGCACCGCTGAAGTAGCGAAGTAGACCTGCCGAGGTATGACCCCCAGCACTTGCGGCCCCACCGTTGCTTCCCCTGCCAGAGAGTGCGAGCAACGAGATGCCGGGTATCGATGTCAGCGGCTTCAATCTTGAACAGTTCGGAAAAGCTTGCCAAGAGTTGTTGACGCCGCAAGCAAATCTGGGCAAACCGCCGCGAGAAGTGTTCGTTATTCAGTTGCGGCAACCCCGCAAAAAATGGGGAAGGCGGCATCAAGGAACTAAAATAATTTCTGCGAGTGGAATGGTAAACTCGTGCCGATGGCAAGACGCTCTAAGTTTGACGGCCAATCGTCTCTTTTCGAGACGGACGTCCGCCCTGTCAGGCAGCAGGTTCCCCTGCCAAGCAAGCAGGTTGATTGCCGTTTCAGTGATGCCCACATTCTGCTAGGGACTTCGGCCTTTCAAGCGGCGGGATGGTCCGGCAGCTTTTATCCGGTCACCATGAAGTCAGACGACTATCTCGGTTATTACGCTTGCAAATTCAGAACCGTAGAGATTGATTCCACGTATTACGGAACACCCGCAGCTTCGACGGTTGATAACTGGTATCGCAGAACCCCATCCGACTTCATTTTCGCAGCCAAAATTCCGCAAGTGGTGAGTCACACGAAGATGCTGGTCGACTGTGAAGTGGAGTTTATCGAGTTCGTGGACCGAATGGATTTATTGAAGGAAAAGCTTGGGCCACTCTTACTCCAATTTCCTCAGTTCACCCCGTATGAATTCAAGACCGGAAAGGATTTCCTCACTCGGTTGCACCTGTTCCTGAAGAGACTGCCTGGAATGCTCACTTGTAAACTTACGGTTGAGATTCGAAACAAGAATTGGCTTAATAAAGAATTCCTCGACATGCTGCGTGAACATAAGGTTGCGCTGGCCTTGACGGATACCTCGTTTATGCCGCGCCCTTGGGAACTGCAAGAGCCGCTTGATCTGGTTACGTCAGACTTCGGGTATGTTCGATGGCTCGGGAACAGAAAAGAAATCGAGACCCGCACGACAACGTGGGATAAAACAATCATTGACCGCAGTGACGACCTGAGGCAATGGGTGAAACTCTGTCGCCAGCTTGTTGCGAGCAGGAAACTCAAAAGGTTATTTCTATTTGGGAACAATCACTATCAAGGACATGGACCGGATACGGTGAAAACGTTTTGGCAGTTATGGAATGATGCCCAAGCGGGTGACGTATAATCGCTTTTCCTACCTCCACCCGCAAAACTCTAACGCGTGACGCTCCTGTATCGGGAGAACCTTTGAATCTGAAGAGATAAGGTACAGCAGCCACTTTCCCGGTTAGCCCGACGCTACGCCGAACATGGGACGGCATTTGCTCCGAGCAAATGTAGCAGCGCAGCCCCTAACAACAGCGTCATCCCTTCCAGACATACTTACCGCAGGGGCAGGGGATCGTCTCCGCAGGATGCTTCTTTTCCAGAGGTTTCTGACAAATCGGACAGTTTTTCTGCCACACGTTCACACCGGGCCTTTCTCCCACAAGTGGGTTTAAAACAAAGGGAAGTTAATAAGCCGGGGTCATCTGTCTGTTCCTTTTTTGCAAACCTCCCTCAAGAGGGGGAGCGACGACGCCGTCGGATCCTCTGCTAGCGTTGCGAAGCCAGCAGATTGTATTTGTGAAGCTAACACCGGCACCAAAAGCCGTCGTTGCTCAAGGTCAATCAGTGCTCAAGAACTAGCGATATCGGCCCGTCAACCAATTAAGCGAATAAACCACACGCCCATGCAACGGTTTGATGAATTCAAGCTCGTAGCCGGATTCTGTTTTTGAGACGTGCGAATAGAAGTCGCCCTTAACTTTGCTATCGAGTTGCAAGGAGCTGTATTGCTAGCTTACCGTCAGCGGCACGTTCGCACTTAGCGAGGCCGTGCACTTGTTCCAAAAGGTGTGCGATATAGCGTCAGATAAAGAAGTCAACAAGGTTATTGTGGATAGTCTCGTCGTGGAAGGAACGCTCTCCACGATCGATCGCTACCAACTTGGGGTTGCAGTGGCCGAACACGTCACTCGACGGCGAATGAACGCGAGGTTTGCGTTTGTCGGTAAATCGCCCACCATGGACGGATTCGCAATGCTCGTTGCTCACAACCAAGGCATAACCATCGAAATATTTTCGAGCCACGAGGAAGCACTAAATTGGCTTGAGACTTCGTCGGACTGTGGGCGAGCAACCCCTGCGGGGCTGCACCCGCCCTGATCGGTTGCGCCCCGCCTATTCTCCTTCCCCTGCCGAAAATCTGACCACCCACAACGATCTATTGTTTTGGTGCATCGAGAAGTATAGCCTGGACGAGATGCGCCCCTCTTTGCACACATTCAAGGCATACATGGCTACGTTCGTTTCCTTGTGGATAGGCGTACTGGCGTGCTTCATGGGTTGCGCGCTGCCGGCTTTGGCGGACCAACGCCAATCAGGGCCGATGACAAACGTGGAGCATTGCTGCCATTCCAGCAGCAAGTCCCCTGTAAAACCGAGCGACGGAAAATCCTCTCCAATCCACGGGATGTCGTGCTGTCCTCTTGAGGTAACTGTCGCTGCGAAGTGGGACGCAGCCACGATGGGAGTTGCTCTTCCGCAACACTTCATTCTGGCTTCCAATCTCGATTTGGCGACAACTTGGTTTTATTATTCGGTCGAAATTGTTTCGCGTGTCTGGCATAGCGGAAGAGACACTCTCCTCGAAACACGGCTGCTTCGTATTTAGAAATCGCCACCAGAAGTGTTGCTCTGGGTTTAACGTCCATGACGTTGCAGTCAGTTCACAAAAACTAAATTGATTTTTCAAAGGAGAAAAATCCATGAAGAAGCTTAAGGCAATAGTGTTTATGGCAGTGATCGCGCTCAGTCTCGCAGGAGCGACCAAGGCAGCGAACGTATCATGCTGCCCTTCGGCCGACTGTTGTGCCTCCTGCTCCGGGTGTAAGAAGTAAGCTACTTGAGTGAATGGGGAGGCGCGGGCTGATTTGGTTCGCGCCTCCTTTTTGCGTGAGGCGGTCGCCGAACCAATGACTATAAGCTCCGTCACGGTCAAGTTGGCCCTTAATGACAAGGTAATGGCGACTTCACGGGAGTTGACGTCTCGCCGTTTGGGTTTGTATTACCCAGACTGAAGCGTCCTCTCGTTTTGGGAGAAGGAGCATCTTGTGGTTGATGCAAAGAATGAGTTATCGCAAAAACGGTTGATGTGCTTGGACGTGTACAGGGGATTGATGGTAGCGGGGATGATCCTGGTGGATAACCCCGGAAGCGACGAACACGCGTATTGGCCGATCATGCACGCAACGTGGAACGGATGGACTCCAGCGGACTTTATCTTTCCTTCGTTTCTTTTTCTCGTGGGAATTTCGGTGGTCTATTCCTTCGCGGCGCGGCGGGAGCGCGGCGAGACAAGACAGCAAATCTTCGCGCACGCCATCAAGCGGAGTCTGATCCTGATTGCGATTGGATTGCTCGTAAACGCATCCCCGATAATCGGGCTGGACTTTCACACCTGGCGGTTTGAAGGAGTGACGCAAAGGATAGGGATTTGCTACTTCTTCGCGTCGATTCTGGAACTGTGGACAAAGCGGCGAGACCAATGGATCGCCCTCGCAGCGTGCCTGGTGGGATATTGGGCGCTACTGCGGTTTGTGCCGGTGCCCGGGGCAGGAATTCCCGGTCGAGACATTCCTTTCATGGATCAAGTGCAAAATCTGCCTGCATGGCTCGATCGAAAACTATTCATGGGGCATTTATATGATGGAACCAGGGATCCGGAAGGAATCATCCACACGATCCCGGCAATTGGGACCACGCTCATCGGAGTCTTGACTGGGCACTGGTTGAGAAACCAGAAGAATGAACGCAAGTTGATCGGGGGCATGGTACTGTTTGGGATTCTCGGAATGGTTGGTGGGGAGATTTGGAATCGGTGGTTTCCGATCAACAAGAACCTGTGGACGAGCTCATTTGTTTTATTCAGTGGCGGATTTGCGCTTTTGTTCGTGTCATTGCTGTACTGGATGGTCGAAGTGAAGAGATGGCGGGGGACGTGGACGATGCCGATTCTCGTGTTTGGGATGAACGCGATTGCCGGGTTTGTAGCGGACTCGCTAATTTATGGGCCCGGGTACACGTTTACAGTGAGAGGGCCGAAAGACACAACGCTAAATTGGCACGAAGCCGCACAGGCCTGGCTGGAAGCAGCGGGAGTCGGTACGGCGAATGCCTCGCTCGTTTATTCGCTCTTAGCGGTGGCCGTTTGCTGGATTTTGTTATGGCTGTTGTGGCGAAAGAAGATCTTTTTGAAGATCTGAAGAGTAGAATCATTCACTCTTCCGACTCCTAGCATCCCGCTGTTGTCGTTATCGCCCGGGTCCTGTTCGGAGGGCTTGTAATTTGACTCGTGTAGTAGCCACACGTTCGGTGCGCGAGTTACAGGGACCGCCGTCGTCCGATAGAACGGGGTAACCGCCGAAGCGGGTTGGGACGAGCTGTTCCGGTTTCGCGCCTAGCCGAGCATGTGGAATGAAAGAACCAAGCCAGTGCGGTTGCGGTGCATCCAGAGTTTCCACATGTCGAAGGCTAGGTCGGTAGTGAGTAAACATCGCGGCTCGGCGGAATCGGCTTTCCCTTGAATGCATTTGTGAAGCGAAGTCGCACTAGCCAGAAAATCAGCAAAACCAGTGGAAGTGTGCTGAGAAATAAATACAGGCCGGTGCTGAATAGCGCCGAGGGAAGGTGTTGCCCGAGCCTTACTGCCGAAAGCAATCTCAGTGGGCGGTTCGAGGGTCCCATGAAAAACGATCCTGCCGCGATGAACAGCCCAAAGCACATCCGCCAGAGATGCCGGGCGATGCGCTTTACTCCAAAAATGCCGCCGCGCAGGAGCATGCGAGCGTCGCCCAAGGCCGCAAACAGACAGATGGAACCCATGAAAAAACTCATTCCAACGGGAACCCCGTTTTGTGAAGTCGCCCCGCTGCGAAGCACTTCAATACCATTCACCCAGATGAGGATACCGAGCGTCAGAGGAATCAGCAGCGCGACCCAGTCCATACGGCTCATTTCACCCTCCCTGCGTCTTGCGGTCAGCCACCCTGTTGCAATCAGGTAGAAGGTTATGATTCCACCGCCGATGTTGCTTGGTTGATCCTTCACAATTCCTAAGTACACCGCGCCGACGGCCATGAGCAGCATCGATGCGACAAACACCTTTCCGGCCTGGACATGGCGGGGGGAACCTTTGCGGAAGGACATTGCGGCAGTGCCGGAAAGCAAGCCGACGATTCCAGCACAAATATGAAGAACAAGTATGAGCGAATAGGACACGGGGCACGTCTTTCTCTGAACTATATACGCCGACCGGAGCCCAAGTGTTTCACGCTTTCGCTGGGTGATAATGGGCGGAATCGTGGCGGAGTTCCTGACCGTTTTTTCTTTTCAAATCTGGGCGGATTGCGTTGGCCTCCTGATCGGAATTGTCGGTTACCGCTGGATTAAATGATCCGCATCTCCAGTTTGACCCGCACGGTCACAGGGCCGGAAACCCATCAAAGACAACTCGGCTTTAACGGGATCCCGGCATGGAATACTATTCCTGATCTGCGGTGTGTCAAAGTGGTAGGCCCGGCTTCGGGACTTTTGCGTCTACTCTTTAGCTATAGCTAGAGTGGGACTGAGAGTGATCGTTGTGTTGACGCCCACGGTTAGAGTTTTCTCCATGGCTTGAAACCGGGCTTCTCCAGCCTAATTTTGTGGTCACCTGCCGGCAGCCTTAGCGTTGATGGGGTACTGCCTATGTATTTTTCGTCCGCGGTGATGTCCGCCCCGTCGGGAATCGACTTCACTTCAATCGCGGATAGGGAGTCCGCTCCATTCCCATTTTGCGCTGCACCAGTCACGGGCGATGGCTGAGTTTCAAACCTGGCACGCTCGAGGGGAATATCTCCGTTGACGTAGGCGGTAATCTCGGTACCCTTTGGAATCGTAATATCCTTGCCTTTCATGAACAGAAATAGCGAAGCGGCAGGAAAAAAGACAATGGCCGTTGCGACCATCGTCCCCGTCATCGCGCCAGTATGACTTCCACCTTTTGCTTCTTTCACGGCGCGCAATGGCACTTTCTCTCCAATGGAGAGACGAAGATCGTCAATGTTCACGTCGAGTTTGCCGCCTCGCGCCATCCGACGTTTGGGCTGCGCGTCTGTAACCGTACCTAGGGCCAGTCCCCCACGGGGGACCACGATCACATCCTTCACCTTAATGTCTTCGAGTACCTCAAAATCCACACGCCTAACCCGTCGTGGCATCCGCCGATGATAAATTCCGAGTAAGTCGGAGCTTGTGATTGGGGTACTGTCTTCGAGACCGAATGCGAGCGGTGGTCTCTGGCAGATTGCGGCTGCGGCGTCTGTTCTGACTTCTGGTCTTTGGTCTGTTGTGCTGGCAGAGTAGGAGACTGTCCGAAACTCGGACACACCAATAATGCCGGGAGAAGACAGGAACAGGCGACTTTCATTGGCTGGGCGGCCGCTAGAATTCCGCTTGTCTAATTACGAAACAGGCCAAGTTGTTACTGCGGCGCTGTCGGTTGTCCGATAAAACGGCTTCAATCCGGCTACCCTGCCACAAAATCAACTAGAATCAAAGCCAAGCATCGAAGTGACCGTGGTGGAGTCTGAGCTTGAATCTGCACAAGATTGTCCTCCGGGAGCTTAGCGAGGGTCTTCGGAGAGACCTATGGGGAATAGGCAAAGGCCGGTTACCGTCTGCACGAACTGCGGAGCCCACGGTTACAACATCCAACTCGCCAACGGGAGATGCGGACACATAGCAAACGGAAGACGATGCCAAGGAATCAATCAGAGCGCGTTGCAGGAATGTGACTGGGCAGAGTGCTCAACGTGCGCCGCTACAGGTTTCGAAGGCAAGAGATATTGCCGTCAGTGCGATGGTTCCGGTTGGGTATTTACGGGCCGTTAGATCCGCCGTGGTGCCGCTCGCTCCGCCGCTCTTTCCACGTTACCCACGGACTACTCCGACACCAATTTTGTTGCGCTCTTGCTCCGGGTATCTCAATCGCGCTTTCTCTGCGAGTTGTTTCGACTTGAAAGGCTTCGATAGGGGCGTGAACGCTCCATCGATGTACTGGACGAGAATCCACTTCCCGATTCTTTTTGGCATCTCATTTTTGGATACATGAATCTGGACAGCTAAAAACGACAGCAGTTACAAGAACTCCGCTCGGCGCACTTCATCGATGGCTTTGTTGGCAATGCCGCAGAATGTGGAACTTGTCGTACACGATGCGACAGTTCCCGGCCCATTGTTCAATGCTGTTGGTGAACGGCCGCCACATATCCACGCACGCCGCCTCCACTCGTTTTCGTTGCCTAGCGCTTAGTTGTGTCCGGAAAAACTCATCGAGGGTTTCCTGTTTGCGGTCCTGCCCAAACCACAAGGGTTCGCCGGTATCCAAGTTACTGACCACGGTGATGAACTTCATGTGCTTGCCGAAGTAAATCTCATCCACGCCCATTTGCACTAACGGGTCCTTGCAGCGCGCTGCACTCCAACGCTCCAAGGATGGGTTCAGGCAGAATATGGATTTGCCAACGCGAAGGACGCCGAGCTCTTCGACGAGATTATCAAGTCAATATGCCTCTCGCCGTCACCAAGTTCGTGACATACGCTCAAAAACTATTGAGTGCAGCGCGGTATGCTTACCGGGACCTTGGAGACATTTTGGGCAATCTCCCTCTGCGTCTGCCCTGACGCTAGGGCCGGGCTTCGAAGACGAAGTTAAATGGCGTTTGGGTCGCGCGCCGGAAGCGAGTAAACCCACCACTTGTCACTACGTCCCGCAGGCGCTTCTCACCTGCTTGAGCGCCGAGAGCAAGACCGACCTCCTGCGATAACGAAGCCGGAGTACACACTAACGTCGACGCAGCATAGAATGCCCGGCCGATGGGGTGCAGATTCTCATCAAGCTTGTCGCCAGCGAAAGGCTCGACGATCATCCATGTGCCATCTTTTTCCAGCGTGCTGCGAACATGAGAGGAAGCCCCCACCGGATCGCCCATGTCATGCAGGCAGTCGAAGAACGTCACGAAATCGTAGTCCCGGCCCGGATAATCCTTTGCCTTGGCGACTTCAAAACGGATGCGATCCCCGACTCCAGCCTCGCGAGCCCGTTGCTTCGCTGTCTCGATGGATTTGTCGTGATAGTCGAAACCCACAAATTCCGACTTCGGATAGGACTTCGCCATGAGAATCGTTGAGGCTCCCAAACCGCAGCCTACGTCCGCCACACGGGCCCCGCTCTTGAGTTTCTCCCCGACTCCTTCGAGTGACGGAATCCAGGCGCTTACTAGGTTTGCCGCATAACCGGGACGAAAAAACCGCTCGGTCCCAACAAATAGTTCCGGATGGTGTTCATGCCAGCCCATGCCCTTGCCGGTTTTGAAACATTCAGTAAGGCGCTCTTCCGCTTTCACCGCAGCAAGTGCGCTCTGGAAGGCCCCTGGGAGAAAGGCTGGGCTGTTCTCATCCGCTAGCGCGAACGCTTGCTCCTCGGTCAGATGGAACTTCCCGGTGCCAGAATCGTAAGTGACGTATCCTCCCGCCGCCTGGCTGCACAGCCATTCTCGAACGTATCGCTCGGCGGTTCCGGTTTTCATCGCAAGCTCGCTCGCCGTCTGTGGGCCGCCTGCCCCAAGCGCTTTGTACAGTCCCAGCTTGTCACCGATGCGGATTAGTGCCGCGTGAAACGTCGCTCCAAAGTCGACGATAGCCTTGCCCAGAAATTCATTGAGTTTGTCCGGATTGACTGCCATATAGAATACCTCCAACGAAGACCACCACGAGACTTCCGAATCATATCGCGGCACGCACAGCCGTCTATCGAGAAAATCGCTACTGGTAAACGCAGAAGTGATGAGTACTATGAGCCACCTTTCCGGTTTAACACTGGATGGGGCTGAGCGTCAAAAACCACGTAAAAGCGGCAGCGACACACCAATCTCGATATTAGACCCTGATAATCGGCAGTTGTTTCATTCGGCCAGTCCGCATGTCTTCGCCAAAAAAGCTCGCCGAGTTGCCTGCATAGAGCGACGCGAGATCGCTGGTCTGTTGTCCTGTACAAAGGCGAATAGCGACGCAGGAGCGCCCTGCCGTGATTTGGTCAGACAATGCCGCAGGTCCTGTGACCCCTACGCGCTCGCATTTTTCAGTCTGGTCAACCGAGCCTGCACAAACGTCTTTATCCGCTCAGGGGACAAGGCGTCCCAGCCAGGCAGACGCAAAGCATAGAACGTTGGCAAGTACACCGCCGCAAAGCACACACCCGCGACCAGGATTCGGAGAACGAGAAGGTTCGGGCTCAAGAGGTTACGCGCAGCAAGGGCGCACAGACCACCAGCAGCGGCAACTCCCGCAATTTTAAAAAAGTCATAAGAAAGCTTGATGTCCTTGCGTGTCGCGTCCACGGTGCGAGCCGTTTTCCACATCAAGACAATGCGCTCTACAACTTGGGCTCCTACCGCGACCATCGCTGCCCCAACCATTCCGAAATGGTCGATCACGGGCGACAGAACGGCAAACAGTGCCGCAAAGACCACAATTCTGACACCCAAGGCAAATCTGCCGAGCTCCCTATAGGCGCGACCGATTGGGTCCATCAGGAACACCGTGAGGGGAAACAGCGTGATAGCGAAAGCGAAGATTGTTGTGCTCTGTTCATATCGCCGCGTGTACATCAGCACGATCAGATCATGCCCCGTGACGAGCAGAAGCGCGTAAATTGGAAATTGAAAGGCTGCTAGCCGGGTTGACGCGGCCGCAATAAGGCGACGTATATCCTCCTTGCGATCCAGTTGCTGCAGGGCGCTAACTCGTATGATCAGCACGGAGACGATGGACTCAAGAAAAAGCGAGATGAGAGGAACTTCCAGCCAGCCTACTGCATAAATCGCATAGTCCGTTGGACCAAGCTTTGCGCTGACAAAGTAATTATCGAGGTCCTTTTGAATCACCCAGAGTAAACCCAAAACCCCATAAGGAAAGGCGTAAACAAGCTGCTCACAAAAAAAACGCCAATCGAAGCGGAGCCAGAAATTTCCGAATTTCCTGTGCAGGTACCACAGCAGAACAGCTAATGCCATGAGCTGATGCACAATGGATACGATGATGAGGCTCTCGATCGAGCGGAATATCAGCGCAGTCGCCGCCACCATAATGGAGCGCACGAGTTGGTTCCCGATGATCAGAACCGTCGAGGCTTTCACGTCCTGCATTGCCGTCGGTATGACTTGAATCAGGCTCCCACTTAAGGTGATCAGCGCAAGCAGTCCCAGCAGCAATGCCATGGAGTCGAGTTCGTTTGTGCGGAATAGAATCTTTAAGATGGGGCGATACCAGACAAGGATCGCCAGCGGGACCAGACCAGCCACAAAGTTATAGATGAGGATATTCAACGCGATTTCGCCGCCCTTTTCTGGATGGCGCGGCATGAAGTAGAAGGCGCTCATACTGACGCCGAGCGCCGCAATGTTGGAGGCCGTTCCGGTAAACAGGAATGCCTGCTTGAAAACTCCGTATTCGGACTGGCTTAGCAGACGAACTAACAGAATTGGAATGCCGATGTTAAAAAGAGCAGCGACGCACTTCGCAACAGCCAGCCAGAAGGTTTGAACCAATATTCCAGGACGTTGCTGGGCGTCGGACACCGTTGTCATGATTGAACGTCTTCCCTTCGGCCGCAGTACGTGGCTTCATTGGCGAGAACATTCAGGCGACATAATTGGGACGGGTTATGCCGGGCCGCTTAGGCGCACGCGATTAATTTAGCCTGTCAGAGTGCTGCTTTTCAATTCTGGTGAGTAATACTCCTCGGCTGAAAGTGCAACTCTCGAGATCCTGTCTCATCTGCCACCGATGCAAAATCTGGGCTTGTCGGTCTCCGAAAACCAGCAAGTTATTAGGCTCAGTATGTCGCGGCGTTCGAACCTGCTGCAGGATTTGGCGGTGTAGCTTGGATATTGGTCTCGACCGGCACAATTTCTATTGCCGCGATTCCTACGTTCCCACCGGTCACATGCCGCAATACATACGAAAGTTGCCCATTTGTCACTTTCGCCGGTGACGGAATATCCAGTGGCTTGTATTCACCGCCGGCCTGTGCGAATACGTCGACATCTCGATGGATTACCTCTCCTTGAGAGTCAATGTTGAAAGTAGCCTGTCCCGGAGCTGTGGTGTTCGTAGACGCGAACTTACCGATTACCTGATAATTACCGTTCGGCACCGTAAAATCGAATCGAATGTCACCCCAAGCGTAGAGTTGGCTACGGAATATGTAGTTCGTCGCTGTTTCGGTGCCAACCCATCCATTGCTAAAGATGATTCCCGTGTCGTAACCGGTGGATGCCTGCCATACTTTTCCATCCGGATCCGTAAAAAGACTTGGCCTCCCCAGGGCAATGCGAATGGGCCCGGGAGGAAAAATTGTGACTGCCATCTGCGTGCTGGCAGAAGAATCTACGACGCTGGTTGCGGTGACCGTCATCACTTGCGCCAACGGCACCGTCTTTGGTGGAGAGTAGAGTCCATCAGGCGACAGAGTTCCCAACGACGGATTCATGGACCAGGCGACCCCGTGGTTATCCGTTCCGCCGACATAAGCGACGAATTTTTGAGGTGGAGTTCCCGCTTGGATATATTTCTGGTTGGTCAGAAAATCGACGGTAACTCCCGCTAAAACAACCGGCATTTCCGCACTCTTATCCGGGTGCTTGACGCTCGTTGCCACGACCTCCTCAGCGCCGACTTGCGCATACCCCGAGCCCAGCGAGACCATCAAACTCGACTCGTCGACTGCTTCCATATCCGTGGGTCTGAGGGCCTCTCTTACCTCCGTGAACGCGGACTGAATGTTCGGTGGCCACTTCGTGTCCTCCGTGCCGATCTGCCATTGGATCCCTCCGTCAGTCAGGATGATGCCGTATTGTTTGAGTTGCGTCAGGAGGATCTGGGCTGCTGGCGAGAATTTGGTAATGTCAAAACTGGATCGCAGGCGAAACCGAGCTCCATAAGGAATAGTTCCCCAGGGAGCGTAGGCGTTGGCAGTTGCCGGCCAGATGAAGGAACGAGCAATAAAGTTGTTTTTCAAAGTGAACAGTAGCGCGTGGTTTATCGTCCCTCCGGTCCCTAAAGCCCTCTCAAACTCTTGCAGGGTTAACATGAGAGGAATGATGAAAGTGCCCGCTGCGTTTGTGGCCCCCGTTACAGGCAGATCGTACGTCAATCCCAGATAGCGAACGCCGCCTACTGCCGTACATGTTGGACATCGCGGGCTGAATCCCACTGGGATCAGATTATAAATCTCCTGGAATCTGCACTTACTTGGATCCATGACAAAGACGTGCTTGTCAAAACTGCCTGACAAGGAAGCAAAATAACCGCTCTCCACTTTGATTCCAGGGTAGGTCGGGATCAGGTATCCGCCATTGTGTTCCGGCGTATACACGAACGTCAGGTTTTTCACGGGAGTGTCCGCGTCCGCGTAGTTCACAGCAAAGGAGGAGATGTAATTTATCACTCCGGAACTGGCCGAAGCAATCCAACTGCTCGAATGGGAATCTACCGGAAGCGAATCGACTCTCGTATTGAAAATATGATTATTCGGCAAAACCTGACAACCACCATAGGAAAGTCGAGCGCTGACCGAAGACGGCGCAGTGTAAACCCCTGTCTTTTCATCAATGGTGCCGCGACCGCCCGGCGCCATTGACCAGCGAACTTCCTGATTGGCTGAAAATTGAGAGGTTGCGCCTGTCTTTACAATCGGTGGTGTAGACGGCGAAATCTTCACTTGGCCCCGGGCCCAGGCGGCTGCCAGCAGTATTAGAAAGCCGGACGCCAACGATCTCATAGATCAAAAAACATCATATTACCAATCATGTCGATACGTGGCTCGGCAAATACGCATGATACTGTTCCGCGCGAACGACCGCAAGGACTTCGTTCACATGGGCTTAGTTTACTGGAGCACCTGGAACCAGCCGCCGCGATCACAGCAGCCTTTCTGTGAACTCGGGTTGTAGTCTTATCCCGGCCGGTTCACGACCGCGCCTGTAACGGGCGGTCCGGATCTGTGCCTCTTCTGGCTGCGGCTGGTGTTGGACCTGGCAGTAGTTCGCTCGAGTCTACTTCAAACTCTCTCGGGATTTGATAATGAACTGTTTTTCGCGCAACACCCCACAATCTTAGCATCTGAGATCCTTTCAGGCCGGTACTCAGCCGGTCTTTGTAAGGGAGCATAGGCAGCCTAAACGGTACGACGCAGCCGCTTACCAGCATTGGCCAACGAACTGATATACCCGGTTGGTCTCGTTCGGTGCCACTATATGGATGGCGCGGAGCCCAACAACGGCAGCGATTGGATTCCAGCAGCAGCGAGACTGGAGGAGATCCGGTTTACCGGACGCAAAACGCGTGAAAAACACCCTTAAGCGACTCGCGGCACGTTTTGCCGCCTGGCAACCCGTACGGTCTGCCGTTATCCATCTCGTCTATCCGAATATCGTCCGCGCTCTTTTCCAGGAAGTACAAGCCGACAAAGAGTCCCCCACTGGTTTGGTAGAGACCTGGGGTTGGAAAATCCATTCCGTGATCGTTCGTAGCGAGGAACTCGCCAGCGGGCAGAACTGTGGAACGGAAAAGAGTAGTTGCGACATCGAGACCCGCTCCCGCATCCTGGACGTGGTTATGCGCACAATCGCTGGCGTCCCGGGTGACATTTGCGAGTTTGGGGTCGCGGCTGGTGATTCCTTCCTTGAGTTTCTGAGGCGCGTCCCGGATCGTCAAGTGTACGGGTTCGATTCCTTTGAAGGCCTTCCCGAAGACTGGTGGACACGTCCGAAAGGTACCTTCGCATCGTCGCCTCCCAACGTATTAAGCCCTAATGGACATCTCGTAAAAGGTTGGTTCGATCGCACCGTTCCTGAATTTTTTTCGAAATGGACCGGCAGGATCGCTTTACTACACGTTGACTGTGATTTGTATTCGTCAAGCAAGGTTGTGTTCCGGCACTCTCTCCAATACTGTGCCCCGGGAACAGTGGTGCTTTTCGACGAGTTTTACAATTATCCGGGCTTCGAAGATCACGAGTGGCGCGCTTGGAACGAAGCGAAAGCAGCCTACGAGATTCGAGCGGAGTGCGTTGCTTACGATGGTCGCCGAGCCGCGTTTCGAATTACCGACATTCGGCATTAGGCTTTAGTTCGCTGCGTCGCCGGTTCACGGGTGCCAGCAGATCTTTCTGTCCAGGAGTACCCAGATGCGAAACGGTTACGCCGCCACTGTCAGTTACGAGGACCAGTCAGCAGGCAGCGTGAACCTTCCAAAGGCGAGGCCGATATGGACAGCCACAGCGGGCCCATTGCGAATTGGGATAACGAACTGCACGGCCGAGGACGACGCGGTCAGCAGTAACGGTTTGACTCGCCCCTTGCTTGCGCCGAAGAGCCCACTTTATGCGTGACCCACGACTGAAGTGTTATATTGACTTGGTTTCGCTTCGGACCGATTTCATTCTGGAGTCGAGTCGATGGTGTTGGTGCGTGGCGATACGGGGCTTTTCTTCGGGCAGGAAGCACTTGAGCTCACAATCTTGATCACGAGGACGGCTTCGGGTGTCGCCTCTGCACTATCGATCTTTCGAATGATCGTCTGCGGTTGGTTCTGTCTCATTGGTTTTTTCGAGATGGCTGGCTTCAGATTTCTAGCGGAGGAGTAGCGTAATCGTGATCAAATTCCTTGCCGAGGCAAGTCCTGAGGCTGCTCGCGTGGAGGCACTAGCCACGCTCAATCCTGCGAACCCGTTTGCGACGGCCGCCTATCTGCAGGCAGAACAATCTTTGGGCGCGCAGCCTTGGCTTCTCGGGTGTGAAGATCGTGGGGACCTCACCTACGGGTGCTTCGGTTTCCTGCGCTGCGGCCGGTTGAATCGTCGCTTGACTATTCCCTCGCTTCCGTCCGCCGATGAGCCGTTCTGGCGCGGCCTCCGAGAGTTTAATCGCGCCCACGGAATCACCGTCCTTGAGCTGGATAGTTTTGCCTCTCCGGTATTGTCGATTCCACCTTTGGGAGTGGAGACTAGACGCTTGGCTCGCCATGAATTCCTGCTTCATCTCGATGTTTCCGAGGCCAAACTAGTGGAGCGCATGCGCGTCAATCATCGCCAGAGCCTGCGCAGAGGAATAAAGTCCGGGGTCGAGGCGCACATCACCAATGATTCCGCAGCTCTAGATGACCACCTTCTGTTGATCAAGTCTTCTATGGCGAGGCGTCAGGCTCGCGGCGAGTCGGTGTCGTATAACCCTTCGCATAAAAACCTTCGTCGATTTCTTGAGACTGGCTTTTGTCGTCTTTTCCTGGCGGTTCTGGGATCCGAGACCGTTTCTTCCATGATGGTGGCCAAATCTGCACGAGGTGCTTATCTCTGCACTTCGGGGACAAGTCCTCGGGGAATGGCTGTTGGAGCCTCGCATTTCCTAATTCACGAGATTGCTCTAACCAGCCGGCGCGAGGGTGCGATCATCTTTAACTTGGGGGGCGTGACTGATCTCAACTCTGGCCTTGCTCAGTACAAGCGTCACTTCGGAGCGGAAGGCGTTTCACTAGAAGCTGCGGAGTTTTATGTCGGAAGCCCGTGGCGACGGGCCGTCGGCTTCGTCGTGAATCATGTCCGTCGCTCAGCGCTCTAACGTTTTATTCGCTCCGCGAGCCCACGCACACACTCATCGATGATTCGGTAGCACTGACGTATGCTATCCTCATCTCCTGTATAAGGGTCGGGGATTTCGCAAGACTCAAGAGGTCTTGGTGCAAATTCTCCGAGCAGCCGGAGCCTTCCCCACGCAAGCGGAAACCGGTGCAACAGCCGGGCTTCATTAAGCGTGTCCATCACCAGGACCAAATCGGCGAGTTCGAGTGCAACTTGGGAAATGGGTGCGGTTACGTGAGATGTGAGATCAACACCGAATTCTGCGGCTATGCGGATGGCCCGTTCGTCGGCCCGTTGTCCAACCTTGGCCTCAATTCCCGCTGATCCGGCGGAAGTTTCACTGCACCGACCAAAGAGCGCGGCCGCCATGGGGCTACGGATGATATTGCCGTGGCACACAAAGAGAACGCGGCGAATACCGGCTAGTCCATTTTGGGGTGATACCAACCTGCGAGCGATTTGACGGCGTACGTAAATCCTTCCGGCGCCCGCTCCCAGCAACCGGTACGAGCGAAAATGACGAAGCCATCCCTCGGGAGCACACTTACGGATGATACGCTTTCCGTCTTGGACGATCATCCGCCAAATCACCGAAGCCAGTTCCTCCAGCGCCGGTCGCGGGTCGCGCCAAGACCACAGCATGTCATGTGTACGAGGTCCGAATGAAGCAAAAATTGCAAGGCTTTCACGCCAAGGCGAGGGCCGAGGAACGCCGTCGTCTCTTTTTATGGTCAATTCTCGCAACCGCATCAATAAACCCGCAGTCCAGCGTGCCTTGACGCCTCGTGCGTAGGTTGACACCGGCTTCACTGGGATGCCGTGCGCCACTTGCCAAGCCGCATAGGGGAAATCAACCCCACAAACACTCGATAGTGCAATTGAGCCCCAGAATCGGCCGTTGATTTCCATGAGAGTTGCGGCGCCGCTGCTCCGTTCATAGCGGAATTCCACCATTGCGACTCCGTTCCAACGGATATGATTGAGCAGACGCACGGAGCTTTCAACCAACTCGGGTATCAACGATTCCGCAGCCGCAAGTGCGCTGACACCGCCGGCGCTCGGGTGCTCCTTCAGGCGCCGGTGCGCGAACAGCAGCTCTGCCTTGCCATGGAGCATAAGCACTTCGACTCCCAATCCTTCCCCAGGGACATATTCCTGAAGAAGATAGTCCTTCGCGAAGTTGGGCTGTGTCCGGTAATCCTCTGCAAGGACGAAGATATCCGGGTAGTAGCGAATCTTAAACGCGGCCGCGACTTCCTTAGTCGCTGGCTTAGCAATGAGGGGAAATCGCAAAGAATCCCGCGCGGCCAACAACTCGGCCAGACTTGCAAAGTGCATGGTACGCGGAGTACGGATGCCACACTCTGCCGCGGCTTCCATGGTCCGCGCCTTGTCCAAAACGAGGCGAATCGCGGAGGGGTCGGGGCAAGCCAGGTTCGTGAGTACGCGCAGCGCATCATAATGATCGGCTACGAACCGTAACGCCGAATCGCTGCTCGGAATCAGAAAGTCCACTCGTTCCTTGCTTATGATCGCGCAGAGGCAGCAAAGCGTTACCCTATCAGTCCGCCCAGCGCCTGGCAGCAGAAATGAGCGTCGCAAAGCCCGCGAGTAAACTGGCCGAGAGTCATCATGCGTACGGGCTAGAATTACTGGTATACCCTGGCGCCAGAGCGACCGCGCGACGGGAATGACTACGCGAGGTTCATCACCCAGAATAAGTGTCGGCCGCATCACAACCGATTAGCGCTCCTGTCCTCGGCCAACGTTCGCTCAGGCGTTTCAGAGGACCAGCGTTCTGCAAGTCCGTATCGAGCGGGATACACAATACACGCGTCCAGATCCGTTCGCTGAATGGAAGAACTGGCGTGTTTTCGCTCCTGTCCTTTAGGTGGCAGGGAATGTAGCCGCACTGGCACTCCACGCCGGCCACCGCAAATGCATCGAGTGCCTCTCGCATCGGGGGCCCATCTTCCGGCAAGAACAGAATCAGTTTCAATGGCGCCCCATCGACGGTCGGGTCGGAGACATCCCTCCAATGGAGCGGATGGAGCAACGCTCGCATCCGAGCCGCACGGTGCGCGCGGCACCGTCTAATTGACTCGAAGCGTTCCCATTGTGAGAATAGCAGCGCTGCATCGAGGTTAGCAATCCCAGCTGGCGGCGAAGTGGCAGGTTCAGCCTGCGGCCAAATACGTTCTCTTGCGGCTTCCAGAATTGCTGTACATCTTCGCCATCGGCGCCAGAACCAGAACCCCGCGAATCGCCGCAACGTCACAGCCGTGTGAGGGAGCGGCAGGGGAATCGTCGCGGCCCGGCGGAAAAGCTCCGGATCATCGGTCAGCAAAACGCCGCCGGCTGGCGCCACTAGCGGCTTGCCAGGCCCTCCGCAGACGATGCCGAACTGACCGAACGAACCGAGTGGCCGCCCAGCACGCCTCATTCCAAATGCTTGCGCGGCGTCGTCAATGAGCACGACACCGCGTTCGCTGAGGAACGGTTCGATGGTCTCCAGGGGAGCAGCATTGCCGAAAAGATGAGGTACTATCACGCACCGCGTGCGTGGAGACATAGCTGGGCGAATAGTGTCAAGGGTGACCACAAGGTGTTCGCCAACGTCCGCCCATACTACCCTTGCCCCTGCCATCCGCACGGCCTCTGGCACTGATCCGCAAACATACGAGGGAACCACCACCTCATCTTCGGGTCCCAGGTCCAGCGCCCGCAAAGCCAGCCAAAGAGCATCACGGCCTCGCCCAACGGGAATCGCGAATCTGCGCCCTAGTGCCTCCCTCACTGAATCTGCGAAGCGGGTGCCATCCCTACCAGCGACCACTGTGCCCCGCAGTAGGCACCTAACCCCGGCTCGCAATTCCCTTGACCCCCAGGGCGGCACGCACCAAGGGACCTGGAACCAATACAAACGCAGGCGCCGCAGCTTGCGAATAATGCTCATACGCCTCTACCAATCGCAACCCTACCATAAGCACAAGCACAACTCGGTCCCCCGACAGTAGACAGATCTCGCTGATGCACTGTCGCAGCTCTTGGAAGAACCTGAGGTAATCTCCCGACCGGTCGCCGTTCAGCCATGGCTGAATCGGTGTGAATGTCGTGGTGGAGCTCTGAGCTGGCAGAATGCTCGAATTGATGGATGATCGTTGCCTTAAGCCCCTATTCTGTCGGTAAGTGCTCACGGCCGCGCGGCGGGAATCTCCTGCTTGGTCTTACCCTCGGCCGCAAGGTAATCCATTACGGAATCTGCAAAAAACTTGGTCGCCCAATTCAGAACGCACCATTGACCGTAGTCGCCCTCGAACGGATAGGACCCTCGTATTCCACCATCGACGCCAGGAATCCCCGGTCTCAAATCCTGGGTGAAGCACACGAACCCCAGAAGATTGCGCCCCGCTTCGAGGTAGTCGCGCTTGCCAGTATAGAGATACATGCGCAGGAATACGCCTGCAATCTGCGACGACCCGCTCAGGCATACCGAGTCTGTAGCCGGAGTCCAATCCTTGTGCAAGCGGGCCGCCAGCCATCCGTTTGATTGGATCAGCGGCGAAATCGCCGCTAACGTACGCTCGACTGCATCAATGCAGTCGTCGCGACCTAGGCGGACCCCGATCCCGTGCAACCCTTCCAGAACATATCCGATAGTATGCGTCAGGGGCCGGTCGTGAAAATCGAGATCGTTTTCTGCAAACCAGCCGTTCGGCTGCTGAACGCTCAATGCGTAGTCCGCGATGCGTCCGGCGGCATCCCGATATTTCTTGTTTCCGACCAAATCTGCTAGCTCGGCCAAGGCCAACCCGGTCCGGACCTCGTACGCTTTAGCGCCCGGAGCGCAAAAATGTGAGTTTCCGCGGGCGAAGCGACCGTTCGTATCCAAGCATTCCAGCAGCCAGTCGCCCGCGCGCGTTGCTGCAGCCCTGAGACGGTCGCTACCAAACCGCTCAAACATAGACACTAGGCCAAACAGCACTTGTCCGGTAACAAATGTGCTCGACGCTGCAGGCTGTGATCCGTAAAGCCCGCCTTGGAACCCGCCGTCCTTACGCTGTATCGACATCTCCCAGTCCGTCATCTTGCGGGCACGCTCGATGATTCCTCGATCACTAGTAAGGTCGGCGTACCGTAGCATCGTAGGAATGATGTAGCCAGTAGTCTCAGGGTAGGGCGCGATCCATCCCATGGGGTGCGCTGTGCGAACCGGGCGCCGCGCCCGAAATCCCCAGGGCACACCACCCGTGGTGTCAGCATCTTGGGCACGCATAATCCATGCCACGGCAGCATCCAGATGTTCGCGCCGAGGCGTAACGCTCAAGGGTGGGATTCGTTGTTCCAATCGCCTGACAGCCAATGCTACTCGGGACTCGTCGCTATAGGTATTGATGAATTCCAAACCCGAACGAAGTGCAGCTTTGGCCCTTTCGGATAACACGCTTTGATGTTAGCACATATGCTTCGTGACGATTATGCGCCCAATCCATTCCACGCAGTCTATTGCCGCTCGTAAAACAAATCGGAGCAGGAACGCCAAACCGTTTCGCAAATGGAGCTCCAAACCACTCTCTCGAGGCGGCCTTCAAGCAAGCGACCGCACAGCTATGCCCATCGCCGGGCATGTCTCTCCCCGTATGTTGGCGCATTATTCTCATGTCTGCGTTGAAGAGGTCTGCCATCTCGAAACTTGAGGCACTTCGCGAGGCACAATCCATTGAATCAGCGGGTCGAAATGAGAAAGACGGTCCGACTCTGATTCAGTAGGTCAATCCGATAGACGAATCAACAGCAGATAACCTCGCTCTTGGACCCAACGCTTTCAAATTTTTTGCTTGGTGTTCGCGCCGTGATAAGTCCATACTTCGCCAATGGCTGATCCCATTTCGAAGGACGATCTCCCGTTCCGCCACTACACGCTAACCTGAATAATTCGCGAATTTAGAGACACAAAAAGCCTCCCTCATGGTAAAAAGCTGTTGTCTACGCAGTCTTTACACCAATCCGGAGGCTTTCGTGCCTGAGCATACCACGACACAGTGTGTTCTCTTTCCGGGAATTTTTAAGCGACCTGTAATTGCCAAGTTCGATCAATCGCAAGGCAGCTCCGATGGGGGAGCAGTGTTGCTCAAAGCCGCGGACCGAGAGTTAGGTCTAATAACGGCGTTGGCAGCTTGTCTGAAAGATGACCGCCAAGAGGGTAAAGTCCGTCACGAAATCGATGAGCTGCTTACCCAGCGGATTATGGCCATCGCCTGTGGCTACGAAGATGCCAACGATACCGCCCGACTGGCGTGCGGCCCGGTGCACAAATTACTGGTCGGTCGGGATCCCGTGGAAGGGGAAGATTTGGCTTCGCAATCGACCCTTTCGCGGTTTGAAAATAGCGTGGATCGTAAAGAGTTGTTTCGCATGGCGGAAGCCCTGGCGGACACGGTGATCGAACGCCATCGCAAGCGGCTGTGCGGTCGGGCTCGGCTGATCACCCTGGATCTGGATCCGACCGACGATCCTACGCATGGTGCGCAGCAATTGACGTTTTTCAATTGGCATTACGACACCTACTGCTACCTACCGATGGTAGGTTTTCTGACCTTCAACCACGAGGTAGAGCAGTATCTGGTCACCGCGGTGTTGCGTCCGGGGAACGCGCCGGGCTCGGCGGGAGCAGTGGGCCTGCTGCGCCGTTTGATCGAGCGGCTGACGGAAGCTTTTCCGAAGGCCAAGATCCGGGTGCGCTTGGATGGAGGTTTCGCAGCGCCGGAAGTTCTGGATTTTTTGGACTGCGAGCCGAAAGTGGAATACCTCGTCAATTTCGCAAGTAATGCGGTGTTGAAGCGTAAAGCCGAGTCGGCCATGAAATGCGTCCGTCGTGATTCGAAGATCTCCGAGCAGACCGAGCATGTCTACGCTGAATGTCAGTACCGGACGCGCAAGAGTTGGCCGTGGGAACGTCGCGTCATTTATAAAGCGGAGGTGGTGCGGGCGAAGGGCAAGAAACCCAAGGACAATCCGCGCTTCGTGGTAACCAACATGAAGCAGAGTCCACAGTGGCTCTACGAGGAGGTCTATTGTCAACGAGGGGACCTCGAAAACCGCATTAAGCTGCGACCTGGAAAGCTGCTGGACATGATTGTTTGACAAAGGAGGAATCGATCAAACCGTGCATCCCATTGCACGTAGCCTATGAGGTTGGAGCGGCGAGGCAACAGACCGTTCGAAGCCCTCGGACAATGTACCCACACTCGCGAGAGTGGCACCAGAACCGTGAGGAGACGGTGTATCTGCAAGCATAGTGCGGAGATGGGGCTAGGCTCTGGTAGCATGGCCAGAATACACAAACACTCGTAAGCGTCGTTAGATTTAAGGAGCCTAATATGCTGCGCGGCTCTTCTTGCAGTGAGTACGGCGGCTTTTGATTCCGCCGTCATGGGTAACAAACACTGCCGGCGTACAGAGTGGGCCTAAACTATCGTGTCATTCCAGTGGAACAGGATAAATCCATACCGCTCCCCTGTAACAAGGGGGCAGTACATCGCAAGATGGACTGACGGTGGTGCGGACAGCAGTCAGGGAGAAAGCGAAGGCTGCTCTGTAATGGAGTAGATACCGGTTGCGTCAGTCGCATCGACCACATCACCGGACGCGAAAGCGGGCCCACTTCCCTGAGGTGCTTCACGCGAGAGAACGAGGCAAATCGGCAAATGAGACAAAGCAGATGACGATGGCGACAGCCGTTGGTGCAGTCTCAAGCGAAGCAGCGGAATGGTATGCCATTGACTGGCAGGCCATCCACCGTAACGTTCGCCGACTCCAAGTGCGTATCGCGCAGGCAACGAAGGTCGGCCGATGGGGCAAGGTGCGAGCCTTGCAACGGCTGCTGACTCACTCGTATAGCGGCGAAGTTCTCGCCGTTCGACGAGTGACGGAAAACGATGGCAAGAAAACCCCGGGTGTGGACCAAGAAATTTGGGACACACCAGAAAAGAAGATACAGGCAGTACATGCATTTCGGCGCAGAGGCTATCAACCTCAGCCTCTCCGACGTGTTTACATATTGAAATCGGACAAGAAAACGATGCGCCCTCTGGGAATTCCCACCATGAAAGATCGAAGCCACCAGGCACTGCATCTACTGGCGCTCGATCCCGTGCTGGAAACTACTGCTGACCATAACTCCTATGGGTTTCGTCAGCAGCGGTCCTGTGCCGATGCGATCGAACAGTGTTTCAATACGCTGTCTCACGCACCGAACACGCAGTGGATTCTAGAGGGTGACATCAAGTCCTGTTTCGACCGAATTTCACACGATTGGCTTTTGGCTCATGTCCCCATGGACCGAGTCATTCTCCGAAAGTGGTTGAAAGCCGGATATATGGAAAAACACGTCCTTCACGAAACGACGGATGGGACCCCGCAAGGCGGAATTATTTCCCCAGCGCTCTCGAATTGTGCGTTGGATGGGCTGGAGCAACTCTTGCGGGAAAAGTTCCCGACAAAGAAACGGCTCCCGTCTCTCGGAGGTAAATATCCCGCTGTGAATCTCATCCGTTATGCCGACGATTTTGTCATCACCGGTAGAACGGAAGAACTACTGGAAGGAGAAATCAAGCCCCTCGTCGAGCAATTTCTGCACGAACGAGGGCTGGAGCTCTCTCCTGCGAAGACAGTCATCACGCATGTGGAGAAAGGCTTTGATTTTCTCGGACAAACGGTGCGCAAGTATCCCAATGGGAAATTGCTCATCAAGCCTTCCAGAAAGAACATTAAGACTTTTCTGGATAGCATTCGCGAACACATCAAAGCCGCGTTGGGCATGTCCGCCGCCGACTTGATCCATTGGCTCAACCCCAAAATACGAGGTTGGTCCAACTATCATCGGCACGTAGTGAGTAAACGCATCTTTTCACGCGTAGACAACGCTATCTTCATTCGTCTATGGCAATGGGCCCGGCGAAGACACCCGAAAAAATCTCCCAGCTGGCTCAAACGGAAATACTTTGAGCAGAGTGGAGGTAGAAACTGGGCCTTCTTCGGGGAGTGGTGTGACGACGAGGGTAATCCACACAAAGTGAGATTACTGCTCGCCAGCAGCACGCCCATTCAAAGGCACGTCAAGATCAAGAGCAACGCTAATCCCTATGATCCGGCCCATGAGACTTACTTCGAGAAACGCGAAGGGGACTATATGGCGGGATCGTTTCGGGGTACGCGGACTCTTCGCTTTCTCTGGAAGTTCCAACGCGGGATCTGCCCCGTATGTAACACCAAAATCACCCGGATCACGGGCTGGCGCATTCACTATTGCATCCCTCGTGTGATGGGTGGTTCCACGGCTGCAGAAAACCGCGTCCTGCTCCATCCAGAGTGCCACGACAGGGTTCACCGCCAACATTTTTCCGTATCGAAACCGCGTCTCCCTGAAAGAGGCATTGGAAGGGCTTGAGCCGGATGAGGCGAAAGTCTCACGTCCGGTTCTGAGAGGGCCGGGTCCCAGCAATGGGGCCTGGCTACTCGGTGAACTGCATTACGGAATGGAAATCGGACGCACCAGTTGCACGAGCTTCTGGGCCAATCAGTTGCGTGTCTCGATGACCGCGGCAGCCTACGTGTTGATGCAGGAACTACGCTCCGGCCTGGCTGGCACCGCTTCTGCGCGTGCACAAGTCTCCACGTTGCGGGAGCGCTTCCTGAAACTCGGAGCCCAAGTGGTTGCGTCGGTGCGCCGGATCGTGCTGCACTTGCCGCGGTCGTTTCCTTATCTCCATAGCTTCCATCGCCTCGCTTTGAACTTGGGCGCGCGCAGTGGCTAGTCGACCAGCGGAACGTCGCAGGAAATTTTTACTCGTCACGCGATGATACTGGTGTCATCTTTTCAGCAAAAATTGTGCCTCGCGACTTACCTAAATGCTTCAGAATCAAGCTTCCGGTTTCCCAGAAAGTTTGGCTTGGTCAAGTACGGTCTTACGACCGAAAAGAACAGAAAATCAATCAAGAAATCACTCTTCGTGAATAAAGCAGGCTAAAGCATCGCCTTGTATCCTGGATCAGCATATGTCTATTCGATAACGTAACCTACACAGTTCACCATGGGTTGCTTAAAGGCATGAAGCGAAAGGGTGGCCTTGGTTGGGTTCCTGCGCTGTCTTCGTCAGGGACCATGACGGCTGAACAGCGGTTTTGGTCTGGTCTCAATCTCTCTGGCATGACCGTTTACGACGTCGGCGCATTCCAGGGACTGGTGACTCTTTTCTTCGCTTCGCGGGCCAAGGCAGTTGTCTGTTTCGAGCCCAATACCCAAAACTACAAGCGTCTAATGGAGAACCTGATTTTGAACGGGATCAAGAATGTCGAGGTGCGAAAGTGCGGTATTGGCTCCCGTTGTGAATCACGTAGGATGGTAGGGAATCCGCTCATGTTGGGGGGCGCAACCGTGGAAGAAAAAGCAGTCGAGGAGATGTTGCGGTCTGGAGTGGGAACCGTGGTCGAAGAGATCTCCATAGTTACGCTTGATGAAGAAATCCCACATTCCGGTCTCCCCGCACCCAATTTCATCAAGATCGATATCGAAGGATGGGAAATCGAAGCGTTGCGAGGGGCCCGCAAAACGCTGGAGGAACATAGGCCGACGCTTTTTCTCGAGATGCATGGCGAAACGATACGACAGAAAAAGGGCAAGGTGGCCGAGATTATTGCTTTCCTGTGGGAGATCAATTATCGACGCATCAATCACGTAGAAACCGGCAACGCAATCACTCCAGAAAACACGTCGGTTGCAATGGAGGGCCATCTATACTGCCAGCCGAGTTGACGTATCAGGCTAGTTTTTCAATCCGAAATCCCTAAAGAACTTGAAACCGCCGATGACAAGAAGGGTGAAGTGCGAAATCCTCTCGGGGTGAATCAGAAAAAGCGCCCGATCACGGACGAGTACTTCCGAGTTTCTCAGGAACCCATGCCGGACAATCTAACGCTCGGTTTAATCGAAGCTGCCACGCCAAACTTCTCCAGCCAGGCGATACGTGGGCGCGTGCGATTGCGATCCACGCTTGCTACGAAGCCGCGATGAACGCTTCCCATCCGAGCGATGCGAGGGATGCGCGAGTCGATGGAAGGCAAAGCGCCACAGCGTCTAAAAATCACTGGAGCTGAGCGAAAGGAAATCACCATTCGCGTCGTCCACGATCGCGAGTCCGACGCCACGAGAACGAACAGAACGAACCGTGATAAATTTGGGTGCCAATCTTCATGCGGGTCGCTGATTGGGGGCAAACATGGCACTTTGGTCCAGTATCCGGTTTTCTCTGCGCATTCTAAAGAAGCACTGGAAGTTGACATCCATTGCTGTTGCGTCGCTGGCGATTGCGATGGCGGCAGGCACGGCTGGGTTTAGTGTTTTCAATTCGCTATTGCTTCGGCCACCCGCGGTTGTCGGCCCGGACCGTCTTTTAACTGTCTATAGCTCGGCGCCGACTGAGGAGTTCAGCGGCTTTTGCTATGACGACTACAGATTCTATCGTGACCACAACGAGATCTTCTCGGACTTGATGGCTTTTCCTTATTCCATCTCGATGAGCCCGCTCGTCTACGAAAATCGCACTAGAGCAGGCCTGACCAATGCGGTGTCCGATACCTACTTCTCGGTTCTCGGAGTGCCACCCTTGCTCGGGCGTGTGTATAAGCGAGGTGATGACGACAAACCATCGGCGCTCGCTGTCTTGAGCTACTCGTATTGGAGGTGGCTCGGAGCAAATCCGAACATCTTGGGAAAGACGGTAATCGTGAACAACGTCCCCCTTACGGTAATAGGAGTGATGCCGAAAAGCTTCGTTGGAACGATATTCAGCGACCTGCCGGACGTGTGGTACCCGTTATCTACGGATGTGACCGGTAATCACCAAGGACAAGCTTGGCGGACCGACCGCACGAATCGCCCTCTTCGCATGGTGGGACGCCTAAAGCCGGGCGTGACTCGCGAACGAGCGCTGGCGAATCTTCAAACGATCTCGAAACAGCTTGCGTCCGCCTATCCGAAAACCAATAAGGACCGGCTCGCCCGTGTCACGGGCACCAGCATGCTGCCGGAGGATTCTGTATCCTCCGCAAAGATCATTTCGGCGATTATCTTCGCGATCGTCACCTTGATTCTTTTTGCAGCATGTTCGAACGTTGTGAATCTTCTTCTGGCACTGGCCAGCACGCGACGGCACGAAATTCTTGTACGCGCAGCACTGGGAGCCACGCGTAACCAGTTGATCAGAGAAGTTCTCATTGACAGCACGCTTATAGCAGGAGCAGGTGGCGTACTCGGATTCATCCTCGCATTTCTCGGACTCCGGCAATTGCTACAATTCAAACCATACTTTCCGGGCCTGGGTTTCCTTCCGCTCACGATTGATTTCCTCCCGGACGGGACGGTCATGGCAGCCACCGGCGCGCTGATCTTTGTTGTTGGCCTCGCTACAGGCTTTGTCCCCGGCCTTTACTCGTCGACCCCGAACCTAGCCGCCGCGCTGAGCGGCGAAATAGCAGTTGGCGGAACACGTAAAGGCAGAATTCGGAACTTCTTGGTGGCGGTGCAAGTCGCGGTCTGCACGTTGGTGTTTATTGGGGTCGGGCTTTGCTTTCGAAGCCTGGAGAACCTTCGAAACGTCAATCTGGGATTCACCCATCGGAACATCGCCATTTTAACCACGGATTTGCAGGCAGTCGCATCTTCCGAAGACCAAGGACGCCAACTCTACGACAGAATTCGTGAAACGGCCTCACAGATATATGGAATTGAGTCCATGTCGATCGCGGGCGATATTCCTGTCAGCCAAAGCGGAGGCAATGTCGAGCAAGTCCGCGTCGCAGATGGCTTGACACAGCGTGAAGGCGGAGAGCGTATCGCGTTCGCTATGGTGGACGAGAATTTCTTTTCGACCTTGGGAATCCCGCTGTTAGCAGGACGCGTGTTTACCTCGGCCGATATGCCGAAAGGGCCAGAAGCCATTGTTGTAAATCACTTGATGGCCGAAAAATACTGGCCGGGTGAAAGTCCCATTGGCAAAACGGTGCAAATTGAAAACGGCCATCGTATCGCGACCGTTATCGGGGTTGTCACTGACGGCAAATACGTCGATATTGATGAAGCTACGCCCCCATTCATGTATTTCGATTTGAATCAGCACTACCAACCTGAGGTTTATTTGTTAGCACGCACGAAGGGATCACCGGGTCAATGGCTTACCCCGCTATCTAATTCGCTAACGAGGGCCATCCCAGGTCTTTATCCCCTCACATTGACGATGGACGATTGGCTCAACTTCGCGCTTTTTGTTCCCAGGATCACCCTGTTTTGCATTATCGGGTTCGGTAGCTTGGCATTTATGCTGGCGACGGTGGGCCTGTACGCCGCGGTTTTCTATTCCGTTAGCGAGCGAACGAAAGAGTTGGGCATCCGCGCGGCTCTAGGCGCAAGCCCTCAGGTTCTGCGGAACATGATCTTGCGGCAAACAAGCGTGGTCACAATCGCGGGTGTTTGCATCGGCATGCTCTGCGGAGTCGTCGCCACGGGATTGGTTCGGTCTTTGTTATACGGAATAAGTCCGATAGAGTGGACGGTATGTGTGGCGGTCGCACTGACGATGGGGCCTATGACCCTGCTCACGGCCTATTCCGCAGCGCGTCCCTGGCTGCATACCGATCCAATGGAATCCGTTCGCCACGTTTAATTCATAGAGACCTGACGGCAAGTTGGCTCTCATAAATGCGAGGCCGTTACCCGCGCGGCGCTTCTTGCGCGACTGACGCCGCTGCGTTGAGCGGGCCCGGTCACCTCAGACCCAATCTCCCGGCGGTCACATGGAAGTCGCGTTACCGGACGAGTGCTCATAGTTGCGGGTCGGCGACCACTGGGCAATGTTGCGCCTGGTAACCGGTAAGTATTATCTACCAGACGCCAGGAATGAGACGCTTCGTCCGTGCCGAGTACGCCGCGTATTCGTCGCCAAACTCCTCAACCATCATCCTCTCCTCCGCGCGGACGCGAAGCGCGCAGAGGATCGCGAACGCGATCAAGTTCGACGGACCTGCCACCCAATTCGGGATGACGAGCGCCTGGCCGATGGAATACAGCGCTAGCGCCAAGTACATCGGATGGCGGATACGGCGATAAACGCCCTGCGTGATGAGTCGATGCTGCTCACGTACCTCCAGGGTGATCGACCAATTTGTACCCAGGTCAGCGTGCGACCGGTAGAAGAGCCAGAGGCCGATCACCAAGCACATCACACCGACGACGAGCGGGCCAGTGCCCAGCGCGTATTCAGCGAACGAAAACGCTGGCGACGCGACCCAGATCAGAGGAACGAAGAATCCGACCCAGGCGAGAACCAAGAGGCCGGTCTCTAGCGGAGTTTTATAGCTTGTGGCGACCTTGACAATTCGACTCCTGTGCCCGTGCGGCGCACGAATGGCGATCATCACCACTGTGCCTGTGAGCACCAGCGCCTTCGCGATCCACGGATTCATGGCCAGCGTCCCTTTCACACTGTACTGCGACTGTCGTCAAAGCGCTTCTGTCCGAATAACTCGCTGTAATGCCGGACTCGCAGAACCTCCACCACGCGGTCCTATAGTCTGGGAGTCGGCCGGCATATGGGTGATGCAGTTCAGTCTATCCGATCAGGAAACGGTTTGCGCCTGAGTTACGGGCAACCCGGATTGCGACCTGAAAGCTGTTGGAATGATTGTCTGACAAGGAGGAAATCGATCAGACCGTGCGTCCCATCGCACGTAGCCTACGAGGTTGGAGCGGCGAGGCAACAGACCGTTCGAAGCCCTCGGACAATGGACCCACATTCGCAAGAGTGGCACCGAAACCGTGAGGCGACGATGCATCTGCCAGCATAAGGTGGAGAGGGGCTAGGCTTGGTAGCAGGGTCAGAATACACAAATGTTCGTAAGCGTCGTTAGCCCGAGAGAGCCTAACATGCTGCGCGGCTCTTGTTGCAGTGAGCACAGAGACTTCCGGGTCCTCTGTCATAGGTAAACAACACTGCCGGCGTATAGAACAGACCTAAGTGCGACCTGAAAGCTGCGGAAAATGATTGTCTGACGAGGAGGAATGGATCAGACCGTTCGTCCCATCGAACGTATCCTACGAGGTAAGGCGGGAAGGTAACGACTCGTCGAAAGCCCTCGGACAATGTACCCGCACTCGCAAGAGTGGCATCGGACCCGCAAGGCAAAGGTGCACCTGCCAGCATCAAGGCGGTGATTGGGGCTAGGGTTGGTCGTATGGTGAGCATAGGCAAACTCTTTTAAGCGCCGTAAGTTCTGGGGAGCGGAAGATGCTTGCGCTCTTTTTGCAGTGGGTACGTGGGCTTTAGGTTCCCGCGTCATGAGCACACAACACTGCCGGCGTAGAGGGAGCACCTACGCGATCGTGTCATTGCCGCGGAACAGGGTAAGCCCGTATCGCTCCCCGTAAGGGGAAGAACCACCGCAAGGCGGATCGATAGCGATGGGGGTAGCGGAACTGAGACAAAGCGAATGCTGCCCTGTAATCGGGCAAATAGAGGTTGCGTTGTCTTTCTGGGACAACAACATCACCTCGCCGGAAACGGAGCCGACTTCTTGGTGGTGCTCAAACTCGAGAACGTTTGAAGAACCAATTGATTTCGATACTCTATTTTGGCCCACCAACGATCATCTAAATTGGCCCACCTACTGAAAACTATATACCGTGGATCTCGTTACGGGCTGGCGAGCCCCCGAGGAGACCCGGTTGAACAGGAGAGCCAAAGTGGAACTATTTGAGCAGATTCGGCGGGAGTACAACCACGGTGTGGGGACTATCCAAGGGGTGGCGAGGAAGCTTGGAATTCATCGGCGCATGGTGCGGGAAGCATTGGCTGACGCGGTTCCGAGGGAGCGAAAAATCAACACTCGACCGAAGCCGAAATTGGAAGCAGCGGCGACTTTCATCGACGCGATTCTGCAGACCGATCAGAAGGCACCAAGAAAGCAGCGACACACCGCACATCGGATCTGGTGCCGGATCCGCAAGGAACTTCCGGAAGTCAGCATCGCCGAGTCATCAATTCGTCGCTATGTGCGCGAGCGGAAGATTCAGTTACAACTCATCGGGCACGAGACGTTCATTCCGCAGTCCTACGCTTGGGGAGGAGAAGCGCAGGTGGATTGGTATGCAGCTTACGCAGATATCTGCGGAGAGCGGGAGCTGGCCTACGTATTCTGCATGCGCAGTATGGCCAGCGGAGGAGCGTTCCATTGCGCTTTCCCACACGCAAGTCAGCAAGCGTTTCTGGAAGCGCACGAATGGGCGTTTACCTATTTTGGCGGCGTATTTGCTCGCTGCCGTTATGACAACCTCACGAGTGCAGTGAAGAAGATTTTGCGAGGACACCAGCGAGAGGAGACCACGCGATTCATCGCCTTCCGATCGCATTGGGGCTTCGAGTCGGAGTTCTGCACACCAGGAGAAGGGCACGAAAAAGGCGGCGTGGAGGGAGAAGGCGGTTACTTTCGCCGGAACCACTTGGTGCCTGTGCCGAAAGTGGACAGCTGGGAGGAGCTGAACACCCTGCTGCTGGAGGCTTCCAAGGGCGACGAGCAACGGATGATCAACGGGCGGACGCAGACGGTCGGCATGGGGATGAACCTTGAACGGGAACATCTGCGCACGCTGCCCGAGGAAGGTTTCGACCTCGCTGCGGTCCACTTTCCGCAGGTAAACGCCAGCGGCTGCGTGAAGGTGCTGACCAACTTCTACTCGGCTCCTCTTCCCGTCGGAGTGGAAGTGCAGGCCAAGGTGCATTCGTCCTACGTGGAGATCTGGCATCAGGGAGAGTGTGTGGCGCGGCATGAACGGTGCTTCAACCGCCAGCAGAAAGTACTCAACCTGGAGCACTACCTGGAGGCGCTGACCAAGAAGCCCGGAGCGTTCGCTGGTTCGACACCGCTCGAGCAGTGGCGGGCGCAAGGACGTTGGCCGGCCAGTTTCGATCGCTACTGGGAGATGCTGAAGCAACGAAGGGGCCAGCAACCCGGAACACGGGCCATGATCGAGGTGCTTTTGCTGGGCCGGCAGCACGGCTACCCGCAACTGCAAGTGTCGATCGAAAAGGCTCTGGAGATGAGTTGTTTCGATGTGGAAGCCGTGCGCCTACTCCTGGAGGCGGAACGAAACGGGAAACGAGAGCCGCGTGAAGCGGTCGAGGTCGGGGCCTTGCGAGTGTATGACCGGCCACAACCGACCACCAGGAACTACGACCAGTTGCTGGAGAACTATTCCGGGAACGGGGTGATTCAATGAGCGCCGCGACGGTTCCCGTGCAACAGGCGACGATTCGGCAGTATGCCAAAGACCTGAGGCTGGCGACGGTGGGAGGGCAGTTTCTGTCGATGGCCGAAGAAGCAGCCAAGCAGAAGCAGGGGCACTTGAGTTATCTGGAAGCGCTGCTCGGAGCGGAAGTGGAAGATCGCTATCAGCATGGGGTAGCACGGCGGATAACCGATGCCCATTTCCCCAAGGTAAAAACACTGGAGGACTTTGCGTTCGCTGATGCGCCGCACCTTCCTGCTGCCCAGATCCGGAACCTGGCCGAAGGCGGGTACTTGAGCCGCAGCGAGCCAGTTATTTTTCTCGGGGAGACTGGCACGGGTAAAACGCACCTGGCAACGGGGCTGGCGATTGCCGCCTGTCGCCAGAGAAAACGGGTAAGGTTCACAACGGCGGCGCAGCTGGTGAATGAACTGACCGAAGCCAAGAACAAGAGCGAATTGAATCGTGTGACCAACCGGTGGATGCGCTATGAGTTAATCGTGATCGACGAAATGGCATATGTAGCGATGCCGGAAGCAGCTGCCGAGCTGTTGTTCCAGATCATCGCTGGCCGGGCCGAGAGAGCGGCGGTGATCGTGACAACGAATCTGCCGTTCTCGGAGTGGACCACGATGTTCCCGAACGCCAGGTTGTGCAAGGCCATGCTCGACCGGTTGACTGACCAGGCGCACATCATCGAGACCGGCACGGAGTCGTATCGTTTCCGCAGAACCCTGAATAAGAAGAAAGGCGGCAAGGGATGAGGCAACGGGTAGCGAGCTCCTCGGAAAACGGGGATGCTACGAGTCGACCGAGTTGGAGATCGTCGTTCCTGGGAGACGCTGACGCCACGCTTCTAGAACTTTTCCCGCATCCCGGTCTACGCTACGCCCTAAACGCGCCGCCCTACGGGCGCCGCAGGGCTTCGCTCCGACCGGGATGCGGGAGTTGATTCACCCAGGTGGTGGCCAGATAGGTGATCAAAGTGGGCCAAATTAGGTTGACGGAATCACCAATGAATGAAGCAAAGCAAATGACGACGGCGAGAGCTGTTGGTGCAGCTTCACACACGTCTGGTGGGTTTTCTCCATCGCCGTGCGAGTTGGCGGCAAGCCTGTATCGAGTAGGTCTTATTCGCACCTGAATGAGGCTGCGTCCCTGTTTCTTTTGGGGCGTTATTGAGTGCTCGAGCCGGATGAGGCGAAAGTCTCACGTCCGGTTCTTAGAGGGCTGGGCGGCCGCAAGACCGCCCGGCCACTCGACCCTATCGCGTCATTCCAACGGAACAGGGTAAATCCACATCGCTTCTCGCAAGAGGAAAGTGCATCGCAAGATGCACCGATAGCGGTGCGGATAACAGATGAGGGAGAAAGCGAATGCCACTCTGTAATGGAGCGGATATCGGTTGCGTCAGCTACATCGACAACATCACCGGACGTGAAAGCGGGCTGACTTCCCTTTATGGTGCTTCACACGAGAGAACTTGACTAATCGGCTCATGAGGCAAAGCAGATGACGACAGCGCAAGCTGTTGGTGCGGTCTCAGACGAAGCGGCGGAGTGGTATGCCATTAACTGGCAAACCGTTAGCCGCAACGTTCACCGACTCCAAGTGCGTATCGTGCAGGCAACGAAGGCCAGCAGATGGGGCAGGGTGCGAGCCCTGCAGCGTTTGCTAACCCACTCCTACAGCGGCAAAGTTCTCGCCGTTCGACGAGTGACGGAAAACAATGGCAAGAAAAGCCCCTGGTCGAGCAGTTCCTGCAAGAACGAGGTCTTGAACTCTCTCCGACGAAGACAGTCATTACGCACGTGGAGCATGGCTTTGATTTCCTCGGACAAAACGTGCGCAGATATCCTAACGGGAAACTGCTCATCAAGCCTTCCAAGAAGAATGTTGGAACCTTCCTGGATGGCATCCGACGAATCATCAAAGCTGCGCATGGCGTGTCTGCCGCCGATTTGATCGATCAACTCAACCCGAAAATTCGCGGTTGGGCGAACTATCATCGGCACGTGGTGAGCAAACACACGTTTGGACACGTGGATCGCAACATCTTCTCTAGTCTGTGGCAATGGGCACGACGAAGGCACCCGAACAAAAGCTCGCGCTGGTTCAAACCGAAATACTTTGACCGGCGCGGGAATCGTGACTGGTCCTTCTTCGGTGAAACCTCCGATGACGAAGGGCGGCCGACTAAAGTCTGGCTGTACTACGCCAAGAGCACTCCCATCAAACGACACGTCAAGGTCAAAGGCGAAGCTAACCCGTACGATCCAACCTATGAAACCTACTTCGAAGAACGCGAAGGGGCTCACATGCTGGAAACGTTTCGGGGTACCCGCACTCTTCGCTATCTCTGGCATGAACAACGTGGACTCTGCACGCAGTGCAATACAAAGATCACCCGCATCACAGGCTGGCGCCTTCATTACTGCGTCCCCCGTGTGAAGGGTGGTTCCACTGGTGCCACGAACTGCGTTTTACTTCATCCCGAGTGCCATGACCGGGTTCATCGTCAGCGTCTTCCCGTTTCGAAACCGCGTCTCCTCTCAAGAGGCGTTCGAAGGGCTTGAGCTGGGTGAAGGGAAACTTTCACGCCCAGTTCTGAGAGGGCCGGGCGGCCGCAAGGCCGCCCGGCTACTCGGTAGTAATCCATATACTGATTAACGCCATCAAGTCGTTTTTCATGAATTCGCTTTCACGGGTGGGCCTGTTTAGCAGTGCAGAATCGGTGGACTTTAATAACCCACGGGCATTGAAAACAAAAGATAAAATCGCTCGCCGGGGTTAGATCAGCTGGAACGCTACCCTGGCTAGGTTTTGACCGAGTACAGCCCAACAGGCGGTTGCAAGGACAGCTTGAAGTCAGGACATGATCGGTACCCGGCAAATCGGACTTGGCAATCGTCAGTCTGCTAAAATTATTGCCGGGCCTTCCGGTGCTAATGCTTTAACGGGTCATAGCTACATCCGTTTGCTATTGCGTTTTGCTCATCTCAGCCAACACAGCTTCGGCCTGTCCGTTCGGGAGAAACTCGAACTCACACTGGGCAGGATTGGTGTGGCACCGGATTATCCCGATGCGAGGGATGCTGGTTATTAAGTCGTCGTCGGGAAAACTCTGTGGGGGAGTGCGTTCGCCAAAGCGCGCCAGCAAAGTGGACTGAGTTTCCATTTTGGGGAGATTGCCATTCTCTGAGATCTTGGGGCCTGGCTCGACGATAGCAACAAGTCCTCTCTCTTCCAGTTCTTTAGGCTCGTTATACGGAACCGTGACGGTGCGTTTCCAATTGCGGTTGTAAGAGCCTTCTTTCATTTGCTCATCGAACCCCTTCTGGCTGCCCGCCAAAGCCAGCAAGCGACGTTTTGCCTCGAGTTCGTCGGGAGTCAGCGGGCGAATGGGCTGAGGAACCCCGGTGCCGCCTTGCGGCGCGAATTTCATTTGCACCATTTGCGTAGCAAAGAGCGCGGTGACGTAGCAACGCATAGCCGCTTCTTTGTGGCCCAAAGACTCTTGAATCCGGCCCATGTGCATCTGTATGGTCGGCTCATCGCTTAGATCAGTGGCGGCACGCAGATATTTTTCCGCCGCCTGCAGATCCTTCTCCTTGAATTTAATCCAGCCGAAAGTGTCCCAGTATGCCGCGAGCCGAGCGAGCAGCCCGACGGTGCCGGGATTCACGTCTTTGAGAGCTATGGCGCTGATCTGTTGTTCAGTGGACGCGACGGCGCGTGTGGCCTGCTCTTCCGCAAGCTTGAGGTCCAATCCAGCCTCCGCTGAGAAATATGCTACGTCATTTAAAGTCAGCGGGCTGGTATCGAGTTGAACGGCACGGTCGAAGGCGCTCCGTGCCTTTTCGAGTTGATGATTGGCAGCGTAGGCTCTGCCGAGTTGCGTGAAAAGGCGCGCATTTTTGGCATTCAGTTTGGCTGCCGCTTCATAAGCCGCAACAGACTCGGGGAATTTGTCGCCCAGGAAAAGAGCCCATCCAAGATTCCAATGACCGTCGGCCATGTTGGGGTACTTTTCAATCTGTTTTTTCGCGGTGGAAGCGGCATCGAAGTACAAACGGTCGGCAATGTAAGCATTGATCAAAAGGCTGTAGGTATTGTGATCCCCCTCTCCCAGCTCGATCAGCTTCTGGTAAGAAGCCCGCGCCTCCGCCCATCGTTTACGGCGTGCCTGCACTTCAGCGAGAGACCGCCAAGCCTCAGCGTATTTGGGATCATCCTTCACGATGGCTTCCAGCGTTTGCTGCGCCTCGGCTAACTTACCGCTATGGATAGCATCGAGGGAATCCGAGTACCGCACGGTGAGCTCGGAGGGCCGCCCTTCGGCGCTTGGAGCACCCAGGGAATAGGCTAGGCCCTTAATCTCTGCTTCCACGGACGATCGGAACGCGCTGTATGCGGAAATGCGGTCGCTGGGAATCGACGAAACTCTGGTAGCCAGCTTCCAATCGGCATTCACAACCGGTGCATTCCAGGACAGGTTCTGGTCATACGAAGCGAAATCGCGTACCAGATGAACAGGGAGCGGGTTCGGAGTGCGCCACTTCTTGATGACCTTTTGCGTCAACTCCGGCCCAAGAGATAGCTTTAAGTGAAAGCTAAACTGCCTTGGATCGCCGAGCTTCAAGGCCTGATTCCCCATGCCCTCAGGGAGGAAAAGGGTGATGAAATCTTGGATGCTCTTGGAGTCCAAAGTTGAGTTCGAGGAGGTGGACGTGGACTTTCCTTGGTCGTCTTTTTCCTTGCTCTCGGGCATCGTTGCGGTTATTCGGGCGCCAAGGCGAAACGGAATGGAAGTGTCGTAGGGGTCGCTGGAGTCCATCTCGACTATGGCAAAGTCCTCGTTGCCGCTCTTTTTCGCGGATGCCTCCATAGTGCTCTGCAGTTGCGCCAGCGAAGCTTGCACCAGGGCGAGGCGCAAAAGCACTTCCCAATCACCGCGAGTTTCAAAGGAAATGTGTCCGTCCAGTTTGCGGTCGTCATCGACTTTTGCGTCGACACTCAGGTCATAAAGCACTGGATCCCGCAGATCGGCGGGAATGATGACTAATTGCGAACCCTTTTCGGCCGTGGCGATAAGAGCGCGCTTGCCGCGTACGTTAGGCAATAAGTAGCCGAATGGCGCCACTCCCAGCGTGGAATCCAGCCAAAGGTCCTTGCCATCCAGAACCACGTACGAAATGGCATGATCGAATTCCAGCGGGCTTGGTACATCATCCATGGTCCCGGAGGCCATCAGCAATGCGGGCGAGGCGCGAATACCGACCGCTTCCAACATGGATTCCAGCAGTGTCGCTTTATCTTTGCAATCACCGTATTGATGGCCGAGCACATCGGCAGCGGCATGCGGCTGGTAACGTCCAACACCAAAGGAAAGGCTGACGTAACGGATGTTGCGGGCAACGTAATTGTAGATGGCGCGAGTTTTTTCGAGGTCGGTATTTGCGTCGCGCGTGAGTTCAACTGCTTTGGCTCGAACCTCAGGGCTGGGAATCCGGCGGTCCTGTTCAAGACTGGAATACCAGGCCGCGATTTCGGCCCACGACGCGAACGAAGTGATCCAGATGCGCCGCCGGGATTGTCGATTCGTCCCGCCGAGCACCTGCCGTGCGTCGGGAAAAGGGTTTTTGGCACTTGGCACCCACAGAGGCGCTGCCGCCTCCCGGCTGGGGTGGGAAGTTTTCCAAGTCCAAAGCGTACGGTCACCCTGCGTAGTGGTCTCGGGGTCATTGGCCCCACCCGTTGTAGTCGTATGGATTGAAAGCCTCGAGGCAGCATCCAGTTCCACTTCTTCGTCAAGGCATATGTCGTCGTTGATAAAATCCCACGCCTGCCAGACCTTGCCGGGGACCAATGGACGATAGGTTGTTAAGGTTTCGTATTCAAGAGTGTCACCAGGAGAAAGGTCAGGAACCACCACGTGTTTCTGACGAACGTCGGTATAAGTAGGTGCAGCCTGGGCAATCGGGGACGTCATGTCCTGGATGGCCTCGGGGCCGGCAACCACGATCTTGCCATCGGATTTCGTGACGCGAATCAGGCGCACTTCGAATTGCGCGTTCGCTGAATCGTAGTTGAAGATCAGTTGCCCGACGCGCTGCACGCCGGCATAACTCTGCACGCGGATGCGCGCGTAGGTAACGTTGGAACCGGAGCCGTCAGCGTCGTAGCGCAAGTGACCACGCACCTGTTCGTAGACGACGGCTTCCTTGGACAAATCCGTGGACGGGAGAATCGTGACCGATTTCGTTTCCGCGGATTTCTCTTTTTGCTGCGCGAGTTCAACGGACGGGGCAAACAAGCAGGCAAAAACCAAGCAGAGGGCGGCGGCTGGGTTCTTCATGGGTACTGTACGAGAAGATAACCCAAAGTGATAGGTGGCTGCAACTGGCCAGGTGGGTAGTCTCTAAATCTCTTTTCAGATTTAGGCTTAGTTAACGCCCGTATACGTGCGTACCCCAACGAGACTTTGGCTCGGAATAACTCCGGTTAGGCCGTCATCCAACCCAGGATCGAAGGAAAGCGTCAGTAGAACGATCTTTCCCATGCCGCGCTACTTCGTAGCGCAGTGCCACGATCGGATCAACGAGCATCGCACGGCATGCACAGTGCTTATTTCTTGATGCTTACCCCAGGCTCGTACTTTGGGCACTCATCACGCTTGAAAGAAAGAGACGTGCCGGTATCCTGTTGGTCGGCTGGCTCGCAATGGTTTATGCCGCGAGCGATATCTACATTTTCGTAATCGCTCATATTCATGACAAGACAGGATGATTGAAAGCTTCTGCCGTCAATTTTCTTTCCTCTCATGGCCTCGGGAGCAAGCTGATTGATAAGCTCGGTGACAGCTGGAGATGGCATGCATCGAGACAATTCTTTCAGGGATAGCGCTGGCCCCATGTGTTGTTGAAAAGCAGACCGTAAGCGTTCTTCTTCGACCAATGAACGAGCAGGTGATATGCGGACCTCGCACGCCAATCGGTCCCGACCGTACTCCACTGTGACACTGATGCCGGGCCGCCCAAGGAAGCGCGCCAGGGTGGGCTCGCCGTATTGACGGTGTAATTCTATTGAGCTCGGCGCTAATGCAATGCTCGCAGTGACAAACAACGCGCATCCAACGATGGCTCGCATGGTCACTCCTGTCAGTACTTACGCTTACCATTTTTCAATCTAACCTAAGCTCCGTTAGACGGCATTATCGTCGAAGTGGGTTCCAGTCCGAAGATGGTTGCATCGCGAGCGCTTCAGTTTGGCGAAAATACTCGCTGACTTTTATCACGTTTTTATCACACCACAGCGGTTTGACGGCAAGACAGCCGTCCAGGAAAAACAGCTAACCCGTTTCCAATGAAAAGTTTTGAGTGGTGCGCCCGGCGTGATTCGAACACGCGACCTCTTGCTTCGGAGTTCATCTTTCAACCACTGGCGCACGCAGAATCAGGAGGTTGGACGTACGGTTGTCGGCAACCGTTGGCTTGATTGGGAAGGGTAGGTTGGTTTTTGTGCAACGATTTGTGCAACGAAAGGGGGTTTTCGTTGCCTCCAAACATCTTCGAACTTGCTCAGGGGCAATTACGGGATCGGACGGCAAAGGGAAACCTGAATGGAAATTAAGTCGGGGTCACATCGTACGCAAGAACAGGCGTTCAGGCCATCGGAGTAGAACCTTGCCGCGACGCTTTACTAAGGCACGGTCACGTTGCCACTTGCTCATCAGGCGGCTTGCAGTGAATGGCGTGATGTTCGCCGCGTTAGCTAACTCCTCATTGGTGATCTGGAGTTCAACGCCACCGGAGGTTTCCTTGCCGATAGTGCGGGCAAGAGTTACCAGTACTTGAGCAACTCGTTGCCGAACCGTGTAGCAGGCTAAACTTATGTGGGACGCAAGATGCCAAGCCACGTAGTCTGACGCAGTTAACAACGCGTTCTCCAGCAACCTGGGATACCGTTTGACCAAGCCTCGGATTGTGGGGTGATCCCACACCAACACCGAGCTGGTCGTTACTGTTTCTGTGCTGAAGAGATAAGAAGAGTTGTCCGACAAAATGGTGCGAGTACCGAATAGATCTCCTTGTCCAAACCACTGAAAGAGAAGCTTCTTGCCCTCTTCTGTAACGAAGAAAACTCTGACAAGACCTTCCCTCAGCAGGAAAAGATGGTCGGCAGGGTGACCCTGGTTTGTGATCACGGAATTGGCTGCGAATCGCCGTAATATTGCAGCTGCCAGGATAGTATCGCGATCAGTCGGAGTCAGTCCGTCGAGGAATTGCGATCTCTGGCCCTGGGAAACGACAGCAATCCCTAAGCTAGGTATAGGCGCGTTTCCTTGTGAGTAAATGGGCAGAGTCCTTCCTCTATGGGCGGCTCACACCGCGTTCGCAAAAAAAGGAGGGATGGCCCCGGTGGGCGAAGCCATCCCCTTGCGGGTAGCGATTCCGCAAGGAGGGAATCGCACCGATTCGCTGTGTGTCATCCCTGTTTAGACTTAGCCGCGCTACCAAACAACTGGGGGAACCCCTAATCCCCAGCTCGCTCAAAAACTTGCCTCTTCACTCTTTCGCTGCTGAGTAGGATCTCCCGTCGACACGCCGTTACCGGCAGCCGGGACGATCCCTGATTGCTGCAGAGCAACGACAGACATGCCCCAGAGCAACGACGGACACCTGCACAGCACGCCATAATCCTCTCAATCGGTGTTCCGGATGCGGGGAATGAAGCTCCGGCGCAGGGCCGGCCAACGCCGGCCCTTTACAATTTTTGGAGGCACACGTGAAGTTAATCCGCAGAAATAATGTTCCCCCCGTAGCTCTTGCTAAAACCTCCACTGCGCCTAGCGATGACGTCGTGTGGCTGGGTGCCGGGTTATTAATCGCCGCGGCGATAATGACCATCTGGCTGCTGCTCCATAGATAAGCCGATCTTGCCTTAGCAGAGGCAGCGCTATGAAACAAAAGAGGCTTCAGCTATGTCGGTGTGGCCACGCGAGGTCGAATCACCGTCTGCAGACCGCATGCTGGTCCGGGACCACAACGCAAACTATCCGGGGTGAGAAGCGTTCCCCGTGCGTCCGATTGATGTGCCAATGTCGGGACTATACTCCGTTGACCGGCTTGGACGTGCCGCGCCGAAAAGCCTAGTGTCCCATTTTGCTGTCCCACTGTCCCACGGTTTGGGACACTCAAGTGGGACACCTTAAGTAGTATTATCTTAAAGTAGTTATCTCTATTTTCTCAGGAGTGTCCCACTATTTGCGGGCGTAAAGCCATCCGCCGCGGCCGCACTGTTCGCAACCTTCCGCCTTGCACACAGGGCATTCTGTCCAATCTTTCTCTTGGATTGCACCCTGCATCGGAGCCCTCCGGAGCGAAAGACTTCTGCCAGAGAACGCTCCAAGAGACGGTGTGCATCACACCTGGCTCAGGCCGCGGAAACCCTAATCGACGTGATTCGACGCGGCGCAGATGCTTTTCAACGGGTGAGGAATGGCCAGATAACCGAAAACTTCAAGCTCAGTTAGACTTGGTCATCTGCGCTTTAATCAGCCCAACAATCGCCATCACGATGGCTCCGCCAACACCCCCACCACCTACGCTGGACAAAATTGAAGACATGTTCAACCCGGAACCCGCCGCCGCCGACATTGCCGAGGCCGCCCCGCCCGATGTCAACATGCTCAACAACTGCCCGCCGAGTCCACCGCCGACAAGCCCGGCAATCGAGTTGCCAATCGGCCCAAGGTTGAAATTCTTCAGTATGGCTCCCGCAATATTCCCACCAACCGCTCCGCTAATCAGCTGAATAATTAGAGGTACCATATTCACTTTCTCCTTGTCTCCCTAACGGGCTGACACTTATTTTTCGAACCAAACGAATGTGGGTTCTCTTGTGTGGGCGGGCAATGACAAGAAAGGATTCTGGGGGAGACTCTATAACAATCCTCACGTCGGGGATAGCGGAAATGTTCTCGTTGGCCTCGCTAAGCTCCCGCAGGACAATCTTGTGCAGATTCAAGCTTAGACTCCACCTCCATCGCTTCGATGGCTGGCTTTGATTCTATTTGATTATGCGGGCCATCCTGCACAACGTCTAAGACCGGCATGGAATACTTCGCCAGAACTTCATCGTAGGACCGTGAAAGCGCTTCCAATGCTTCCTTTGGCAGCGAAGCCAAGAATGGATCGCGAGTGTGCGCGTGGACGACCCCGCCCGACAGCGTCAGATCCTGCTTGGGCTTACCGATTATTCGATCAAATACGAAATGCAGCGCTTCTAGGCGGGTTTGCTCTCGCTTGCTATGCAGCAGGCCGGTGATGATTGAGCCCACGTCCACATTCTCGACGGCCGCAAGGATTGTTGTTCGGGAAACGCCCTTGAGCAACGCCTTCGCAAGATTGGGCTTCCTGCCGGCGCCGCGACGTTTGCCACCACGAGCGCGTTTTGATTCGGTTGATTTGTCTGGAGCGTGGTTTCCGGGTGTATTTCCAGGTGCATCCGCAGGAGCAATTTCGCGCATTTCTGTGCAATCAGCGCTCAACGTCACTTCTAATGGCTTTGGATTCATAGACTTGCTGCCGACCGCTGGCTTTCCCAAGCGTTGTTCACCTCAAAATTACTGCGTAGGACTTTGTGTTACCGCCTTGCCGATCATCACCGCCATTTTGATTCCAACTCCGAACATAGACGCAAAAAACCCTGCTGTCATTACTGCCAGTGTGAAAGTTCTCTGGCAGTACGTATACTTCGCCCAGCGACCAGCTTTGAGTTTGCGATTCCCCAGGGCGGAGTGAATCGCAACGGGTTGGACTTCGCAAAGGGATGGCTCCCTCTTCCGAGGAGGGGAGCCATTCTCCTTTTGCAAGACGAGCTGGGATGATGGGCGGCTACCCCCGGCTCTTCACTACGATAATATCCGGATTCTCGTATAGGTTCGTACAAAATGCCATGATGAAATTGTCCGTGTGATTGTCCGTGATACAACCCCTTGGCCATGTCGATCAATTCGTCGAGGATGTACTGTTTCATTTTTTCCCACTCCGCCTATGAGGTTCCCCAGTTTCGCCCTTTATCCTCCGATACTTTTGCCAGTAGTCACGGGTCGTAGTTGGCTGCTAGGTTAGCCGCAACTGAAACTGCTGAACGCGGCCTCTTCTGCCCCCGATCCTTGCTTCCATCCGCTAGGACGGGGAGGCCGCCCCTTCCTCTGAGTCCGCCGATCACAGCTTTGCCTCCCTCACTGCATCCACCTTTGGTCCATATTCTTCGCAAAGTCGTAGGTGTATTGCGGCTGTCTCTCTGGTGCTGAGTTCCGCCGCATGATGGCTAGGCCGGACATCACCAAGTAGCGCGTGGCGTCCATGAGGTGATCCCGCTCTTTCACAACCTTTCCGTTTGTGTCCCTGCGATAGCTCCGCAGTTCTGAATACCAGTTGGGCAAAGTCCGGAATGCTTTGAGCTTGCCGCCATACATCGCCTGCTCCACGGCGAAAATTCCCGCTTCCACCGCGTTCACTGCGGGCTGCAGTTTCAAACCTTCCTGCCAATAGCGCTGGATTAGCTGAGTACCGTCCACCTGGGAACGTCCCTTTGCTGCCGGGTCGATTACTCCCGGGATCCCGAGTGTGGGCGTGGAAGAAGCGCCGCTTGAAATACTCGGAGCAAGAGCGCAAGAAGATTGGTGTTGGAGTGGTCCGCGGGTAAAGTTATCGGCCCCGGGTGGATGCTTGATGGTTAATTGAATGGCCGTCCTTATCGGTATTTCCTGAAGCGGGCCGGTTGAGGAGTGGCGAGAGATGGGCCACATGCCTGTCAAGGTGAACATGCAGCCCCCTGGGACGAGTGCATGCCTTAACCACTACGCCGATGTGTTGAGCGGGTCAACTGGACGCCTTGGGAAAGCGTGGCCAGCGTAAGTCCTGCAGATATTTCTTGAAGCGGCTGTGGATAATCTGCGTGCGGCATCGTGAGGATAAAGCCCGCAGTTCCCGCTATTTGGCATAGATATGATTGCATTATTGGCTTTTTGTAGTAACCACTTAGTATTTTGAAATTATTGATTTAAGCCTCTATCAATAAGCCTCGAGGTTTTAAAAATGATGAAATACACGGTGTTTTCCCGGACAGGCGCGTTCGCAGGTGTAGAGTCACGTTGCGCTGGGTCGCAGAAGGATCAGTTGCCATATTCGAAGCCCTGAGCGGGAAGTTCGTTGGCGCGGGTCAAATAAGAACAAGGGACTTCGCTACAAGGTGGGAGGCGGGCTCCTATCTTGCAGAAGTATCCGACCCAGAACAACTACACATCTGGGCGAAAAAGGCTTTCCTCGAATCCTATTTGCGCTGGGACGAACTAGAAGAAGGCAAGTTTCTGCTTCCTGATGGGGAACTAAAAAGCGCTCTATCAGCGATTGCCGAGACAACGAGGCTTCCCTTTCGCAGCAGAGAGGCCAAGTAATGATGCTTTCTGGTGTTGAGTGGCGCAATTGCGATATCTGCCCACGCAGGTTCTGCGTGCTTCAAGACGTGATTTGTCACAGCTGCCTTGATTGCCAAGCCGACAAAAAGGCAATGGGGCGCCGGAATGAAGAGCGCCAATGCCGCCACGCGGACAAAAGGCGGACGCCCCATGAAGTACAAAATGGAACGCGAACGGCGGACCGCAAAGACAAAACAGCAGCAAATCTACCGGATGCGTCCTAATGTGGAAAAAACTGTCTGCAATCCGACGGAAACAAAAGAGTTCCGGGCGCAAAAATCGCGTCTCTCGTGCTGTCCCACTACTCCGGTGTTTCTGCCCTAGAATCGCCTCCTATTGCGAAAGTCTAACAATGGCAACCGCACCAAAACTAGGAATTGTGCAACCAAGCCAACCATCCCCAATGCAGCCCGAGGATCTCTTGACACCCAAAGAATTAGCTGAGCGCTTGAAGGTGAGAGAAAGTTGGGTTTTCGAGCAAACCCGGCAGAGGGCCAAGGTGCGCAGCGAAAAGCCCCTTCCTTGTATTCGCCTCGGGAAGTACATTAGGTTCTCTTGGGTTCAGGTGTGCGATTGGATGGCCCAAAACAATCTTTGACACATTAAGTTAATTTATTATATTATATTAAATACATATGGAGATTCAATGACACCGCGAACAGGCAGACCCAAAATAGCCGCAGGCCAAAGGCGGAACGTTATCCTTCAGATTACGGCAACAAAGGCGGAAGCGGCGAAGATTCGGGGCAACGCCAAGTCGCTTGGTTTGACCATTTCGGAATATTTGCGCAGTCTCGCAATTCCCAAAAAGTAGAACGCCGAGGACAATCTCATGCAAAGCGGATACGTGTTCAAGAAAGACGGCAGTTGGTTCTTACGATATCGTGACGCCCGCATTGTAGGCGGGGTTAACGTGCGCAAGCAAATCTGTCAGCGGCTAGCCGCGGTTTGCGATCGTTATCGCAGTGCGCGGGATGTTCAACCATTGGCGGACGAAATCCTGGCGCCGATTAACAGCGGCAAGGCGAAAGTAGAGAGCACGCTTACAATCGCGGAGTTTGCAGAGCAGCATTGGCTTCCGTGGGTTCGCGAAAACTGCAAGCCGTCGACCGTGGCGGGATATGAAACGGTTTGGAAGACATACCTTGCTCCCTACCTGCAAAAAATCACTCTTCGGGATTTTCGGACAGTGGACGCAGCGAATCTTCTAGCAGAGATTCATCGCAAACATGGTGTTGGACGCACAACTCTGCAGCATTGCAAGCGAAGGTTGAGCGGGATCTTTACGCTGGCTCGTAATCAGGGTGCTCTTGATTCACCGAATCCTATCGAAGGCGCGATGATTCCGAAAAAATCCGCCGCACCGGCGAAGACGCACGCCGCAACTCCCGATGAAGTACTGGCGATTCTCGATATTCTTCGGGAAGCTGGCGAATTGAAGGCTAGGGCTTCAGTTGCTTTGATGTTCTTCGCTGGATTGCGGCCAGGGGAGGCTCGAGGCGCCCGTTGGGAAGATTGCGATGGCAAGCGGCTTTTTGTTCGGCAATCCGTCTGGCATACGTTCACTACCGATCCTAAGACTCTCGAAGCGGCGAGTCCCGTGCCAGTGATAGAAACCCTCGCTGTAATTCTAAATCACGTTCGCGAACTCGACGGAAATCCATCGAGCGGTCCGATCTTAAGAGGCCCGAGCGGCAAGCCCATGAATCTCGACAACCTGAGCAAGCGCGTGATGTCTCCACTCTTAAAATCTGCAGGCATTCAATGGCACGGATGGTATTCATTGCGCCGCGGAGTGGCGACAACTCTTGCGGGATTAACTCGAGATGGGATGGCCTCAAAGGGTTTGTTGCGTCACACAAACCTTGCAACTACCACTCGGCACTATGTGAAAGATGTGCCAGAAAACACGCTTTTAGCTATGGAACTGCTTGAAAAACCGTGCAACGAATGTGCAACTGTGGATACCGTGAGACCGAACTAAGTTATTGAGAAATATGGTGCGCCCAGGGAGATTCGAACTCCCGACCTCTTGCTTCGGAGGCAAGCGCTCTATCCAGCTGAGCTACGGGCGCACGGTTAGGTGACGACTTTGATCAGTTTAGCTTGTCTAGTGCGGGTTCGCTAGTGGCCTCTGGCGGTCGATTGGGTCACGTGGCGATTCTTTAGCCCTTCGAGCGGTTGCGGATGTCGTGGGCTAGTTTCTCGATTTCTTCGGTTTTTTTGACGAGATTCAGGCTCAGGACTTTGGTGGAGTCCGTCTTCTCGACTTCGTCCTTTAGTTCCTTGGCGAGCTGATAGAGCTGCTCGACCTTTTTCTTCATGTCCTTTTCGTTGTTTTCCAGGATCTTCTTGTCGAGGTCAGGCGCTGTCGGCGCGTCGTTATCGGGCGACGGGCTGGAAGAAGGATTCTGAGGAGGCTGCTGTGGCGGCCTGATTACGGGACTCTGTGTTGCGATTGCCGGGATCGCTTCGCCGGCCAGACCTGAAGCGCTTGCCACCAACAAGCCTGTCAAAAAGACTCGTCGCGATTCCATCGGCCTTCTCCTCTCCTGTATGTGTCCGACAAGGCTGCGCGATGCCCCCACCAATGTTATACTCGCCTCCCGATAACACTATGTCCAGTCTTCTATCGGAAATCCCCACCCTGTCGGTCTCAAACCTGTTACACCTGCTCGGCATCGTCGTCACCGCGATCCTGATTAACCGTATCCTTCGTGTGTTTGCCAACCAGATTGTGAAACCTGCGGCGGCGCAAACACGCGCGGCGCAGGCTCGCGAACAGCAAACGCGAACGCTGGCCGATGTGACGTATAGCGCCGGCAGCAAGGTTGTCTGGTTTGTGGCGGCACTAATGGCAGCGCAAGAGTGTGGCGTCAACGTTACACCGATTGTGATTCTTGCCGGGCTTGCCGCGCTGGCGATCGGGTTCGGCGCGCAAAACCTGGTGCGTGACGTGGTATCCGGATTTTATATCGTTCTGGAGGACCAGTTTACGGTTGGTGACACCATCCAGGCAGCCGAGACAATCGGGCGAGTGGAGCATCTAACATTGCGGCGAACTGTGGTTCGGGACAGCCGGGGAGCGCTGGTGACGCTTTCTAACGGCGACCTACGGAGTGTCGGGAATATGAGCCGCGACTGGTCGCAGGCCTATGTCGACGTTGCGATTTCGCCGCAGGTTCCGCAGGAACGCGCGTTGCAGGCGCTGGACGCGGCGGCGACGGAATTGCGTAACGACGCTTCGTGGTCCCAGGCGCTGGTGGACGGGCCGCGGATACTGGGCTTGCAGTCCTACGACCAGATGGGTTCCACGGTGCGGCTGCAGGTGCGTACCGCGCCGGCACGTCATGAAGATGTGTCACGAGAATTGCGGCGGCGGATTCAACTTGAGTTTCAGCGGCAAGGCATTGCCCTGTCGAACGTGCAAAGAGTGGAGCTGATCAATCCTTCCGGAGCGCCCCCACCGGAAACACCTGCTCAGTCCGCGTGATGGATCGAAGGAGAATTTCTTATGTCTCAAGTGAACTACGATGAAGTGAACCTGATGCTGCGGCTTTACGATCTGCGCCGCGAGCCACGCCTGAGGGAAGCGCGGGCGTGGTTTGTGGAGCATTTCCACGCAGGCTCCCCCGAAGAACTGATGGTGAAATATCCTCAGGGCAGCCAGGAAAACACGTACATCCGGATGGTGATCAGTTATTGGGAAATGGTGGCCAGCATCGTGAATCGCGGACTGATCAACGATGAATTGTTCTTCGAAAGCAACGGCGAGATCTGGGTGGTGTGGGACCGCATGCGTGTGATCGTGCCCACGTGGCGAGCGGCGTTCAAGAACCCCACATTGTTTGGGGGCATTGAAGAAACGTGCAAACGGTTGGAGGCTTGGCGGGAAAAACGAGCGCCGGGTTCGACGGCGGCGATGCGGCAGATGATGGAACAGAGCCGCACAAAGTTTAAGTGACGTTGGAACGCAGAGTTTTTTTTGCAGTTGGCGACGCGGCTCAGGTTTCAGGCTCCTGGTCTCTCGTTGGGAGCTTCACTGAGGTTCGCGGGGGCGAATACCCCCACTTGAGAGTTGCACGCTATATACCAATTTTTCTGTGTGACGTGTTCCATCCCTCGGGAATCGCTGCACTTCTGGATTTTAGTTTTTGGCGCAGCCGAGAGGTCAGCCGATGTCTCTTCCCTTCTGTGGGGCCGGTTTGCGCGTTCAGGTCGTGGGAGAAGGTGCGAGACTATTTCGTTACATTGATTGCCGCATTGGCGGCCACGATGAACGCACTGGCAGTATCTACGACGTATTCGTTTTCGTACCAGAGAAAAGGCCAATCGCTTTTCAGTTCCGGAAAGTCCGGCTGAAGGATGGTCACTCCCGGGATGACGCCGCCGGGGATGAATGTGTAGTCGGCGCGATTGTTGCCGTAGCCGATCAATTTCGACTGCGTGCCGATGCCGGATACATAAGAGACATTTGATGCGGGATGGACACCGAGCAGATAATCGAGGCTGCGAAGCGTGTATTCCGTGCCGACAATGTCTGGGAACGCCTGGTGCAGAAAATACATTTGCGAGGCGAAGCCCGCTACGACTCCGGAACCACCCCACGTTCCCATGGCGATGGGAACACCATAGGGATTTTTGGCGAGGTTGTCATCGAGCTTCGCTTTGTAAGTGATGAGCGCCGACTGGAGAGCGCTTTTAAAGTCCGCGTCCATAAACGGGATCGCGCGAACGGCCGTGCCGCCCAAGGATCCGAAGCGCTCCTGAATTGTAGGAATCATCTCCGTCAAACGCTTGCGGTAAACGTCTGTTCCTTTGGTTGCGATCAGAAGCTCGACGGCGGCCATGGTTTCTTCATCTCGCAAGTCACCGCCAGTCGTGTTGAAAGAATGAAAGAGCGCAGGCGGCTGTTTGTGTTCTTCGTTCCAGACATCCTCGGCGGTCTGCAGGCACTGTTCCGCCATCTTGTCGTCAAACCCCCGGAGCACGCGACTGGCGGCCGCGAGGGATGAAGCCACATCGTAATTCAGCGGGGTCGTGTGCGTGGTGAAGGCCAAGCGGTCGTCCGGCACGCCCGAGTAGATGCCATCAGACTGCAATGGGGACATTTTGTCAGAATAGATTTTCCCGTCGGTTATTGAGGCGGCGTCGCCGAGGTGCGTGTATTGCCCCAGCGTCGGAGCTATCACTCCGGGAATGGCGTGGCCAAATGCTTTATATTGCGCAAGCAGATACAACACGCCGTGAACGACCTGCTGGATCGCATCGGGCACGCCGTCCGGCTTGCGGATCTGCACGTAGCGTGCGCTTTCGTCGACGGTAGTGTCATCCCAATCCAGTCCAAAATTTTCGCGCGCCAACACCAGATCCGTAATGACGCGGGAGTGCGTCTGCGTGCGTAGATCAAAATCGCCGGCGTCAAACCATCCGCCAACATTGATGCCCGGAATATGCTGGTCCGGGGTAAAAGGGGAATCCGTTGTGGGCCCTTGGGAGTAGCCATCGAAGTGCGTGTAATTTACGGGCGCCTGGCGAGCGTCGTCCATGTGCGAAACCCCATGCCAAATCCGGTAGCCCTCGCGCACCTTGACGTGATCCATTTGCTCGGCGAGGTAGGTGTCTAGGCTGGCGTGCCAGATTCCATCGTAAACATTATTCGCGATACGGAATGGAGCGCTTATCATCCCAACATATTCGATGGCATAAATTCCAGGCGCGTGGACGGATGAAAAATCGAAACGGGCGTAGTCGTAGCGCAGCCACTTGCCCCAGGGCTTCACTTCGCCGCGAAAAACTTCCTTGTATTCGCCATCTGGGCTGAGTTGCAGGACGCGCGCCGTGGTCGCAGCATGGAATTGTGGGTCTAGCTCGAGCACGGCTATTTTTGCGCGGCCTGGCGTGTAGCCGACCTGGTTGTAGCCAACCACTGGCGGACGCGTCCAGCCCTGGACGACTTTAAGGTGGATATGCCAAACCGCAACTTCCCCGGTCTTGCCTGGAGGGATCAGACTGCGAAGTACAAACCAGCCGTTTTGCGCCTGATTGCGGCCATCGAATAACTGCAGTGTCGCGCCGTCCGAGGTAATGCTCACGCGAGTTAACGGATCTTCGGGCGAAAGAACGATTTTACGGCCACTCGCAAACGCAACAGGTTCGATCGCGCCGTCTGAATCTTTTTTCATCGGACCGGTGGGAAGGCGAGGAAACATTCCTGAAGAATCCTCTACGAGATACGATTTACCGAAATAAGCGGTTGGAAGAAATTCGAGATTGAATCCCACCTTGCCTACAAGCTGGTGCGGAAGAACACGATCCAGGAGAACGGCGACGCGGATACCGCCGTCTTCCGGCTGAACATCAATGCGGTAACTCAGGTCCTTGCCAGGATAGGCGAGCGAAGCAACCAACTCGTTCGGGGACGCGCCCCGCTTGCGCTCTTTGAACTGCGGAATCGGATCCCACTGGGCGGGCGTAGGCGACAGGCGCACATCGCCATTGCTGGCAATGCGCTGCTCGTGAAGAATGATCTCGAGCCCGCTCATTTTTTCGTCGCCGAACACGCCGTGGTACGAATTGTGAAACAGGAAGACGCTGAGGCCGTGAGTCTCCAGGGCATCCTGGGGTGTCAGTTGCAATAGCGCCGAAGGCGGGTTGGCGCTGACTAACCACACGACGGAGAGGATCCCGACCAGTGTAGCCACACTTATCCGGAAACTTGTTTTCTTCAAGGTGTCACCTTCGATGCCTCAGGTGTGGTCGCGGCAATTGGCGGAGCCTTGAGGTAGCGGCTCGCGAACATTATAAAGGTTGGCCAGTTGGGGCCGGTCGTGTGTCCTCCGCTGTGCTGGCGAAAGGCAATGTCACCCGCAATGAATGGGGTCTCCATGGGCGGAAATTCGGTAGTGCCGAGGCTGTTCTTACCCAGGAGTTCGTAGACTGGGCCGGCGCCGACGGCTCCGAGGAACATTCCCTTGGCATCGACCCAACCACCCTCGACCTGCTGCGAACCGCTGCTGATGAACACCGGGCGAGGAGCACACAGAGCGATCAGTTCGTGGGAATCGACGGGCAGGTCAACCGGCGTCAAAGGGCCGGCGTATTTTAGGAAGTTGCCCGCCATCCAGTGGTATTCGCTGGTTGAGGCGAGGTTCTCCACTTGTTCGCCAAACTTGCGCCGAAATATTTTTGCGCCGCCTTGGCCTGAGGAGCCGATAAAACCGATTGCGAAGCGCTGGTCGTATGCCATCGTGACAAGCGCGGCCTTCCCATAGCGGGAGAGGCCTTCTATTCCGACCTGCTTGGCATCCACCGCTTTATCTGTCTCGAAATAATCGAGGGCCTGGCTTGCGCCCCACGCCCAGGCGCGCAACGCGCCCCAATCATCAAGCTTGCGCGGCTGTCCCTTATTAGCCAGCCCGATGATTCCTTCGGTCAGGCCGGCGCCATTATCTGCCTGCACGCCGGTGGGAATGAGGATGGCATAGCCCCAGCCTTTCGCCAGGACTTGCTGCTGCCACGGTGGGCCACTGCCGGCCAATGCAGCACGCTGAGCGTCCGAGAGGCGCTTTCTCAGGGCCTCCAGCGCTTCAGGGCTGAGGCCGAACTCCATCATTACGGGCACAGGGCCGCTCGCGTTCGCCGGTGTGCTCAGTGTCAATTGAATGTCGACCTGGATGAGTGGATAAGCGGAGTTGTCCACGTGCCCGACAAGCTTCTTCGTGATCACGGGAATTCCGGCATTTTCTTCGGTGACCGTACTGGCGATCTCCCATTTTACTTTTGGTGTGTTCTTTGGGACGCGCCCATAAATTTCGCGATCGAAGTCTTCGACGATTTCGGGGCGCCGCAGCGTCCACCACATTTCCGGGGTGGTGACCTTTTCTCCGCCGTTCAATCGCAATGGATCGGGGAGCTTGAGATCAGGACCGACTTTCGATTCATCGAAGTTGGCAGCGTTGGGTGATTTGGGATCACCGTCGGGCCCGCGCCGCAACGAAGTAATGTGCAACAGGTCCAGAAGCCGTTGATGATCCTGTTCAGCGGTCAAATGCACGGGAGGAGGGAAATTGGTGTCACGTGCGGGACTGAGAACCAAACTAAACAGCATGAGACAGGATGGCCAAGTTGTCGCTCGACCGTTTTGGATTGATTTGTCGGCTGGCCTCATCTCTTGACGTCTCTAGAAGCCCAAAGTCTCATAGTCGCTGTTGGTAGAGGAAAGAAAAATGCGGCGTGGCGGGGGGTGATCCGCCACGCCGCATGGGTTAACGGCTACGGGAACCGCGGCTAGAACGTGAACTTCAGAGCCAGCTGGATTTCCCGGGGGTCATACGCATTGGTAATCGCGCCGAAGTTGCTGGCGCCGAGGTTGGTGCTGACGCCGCCGTTGAGGGTGTCGCCCTGCCATTGCGGATGGTTCCAGATGTTGAAGAACTCCGCGCGGAATTGCAGGTTGGTGCCGCGTTCTTCGTTGAACATGAAGTTCTTGAACAACGAGATGTTCCAGTTTTGCCGCCCTGGCCCGCGCACATAATTGCGGGGGGTATCGCCCCACAAGGTGCTTACTGACGTCCCTGCCGGCATCGTAAACGCCGCGGTATCGAACCACTCGTTGACGGTATGCGGGTTGTTCAGCGACCCCGAGACGTCGGGACGGTTGGCGCAGTTGGGAACGACGCTGCACACGTTTTGCCCGGTCACGCCGATATTCAGCGGTGCCCCGGTGATGGCCGTGACGATACCAGAGACTTCCCAGCCCCCGAGCGTTGTCTTCAGCAGTTTGTTGCCGCTGTTCTTCAGCAATGGAACCTGATACACGAAGTTGGCAAAGAAGTTGTTGCGGATGTCGAATGCCGACGGTCCGTAATCATACTTCCATCCCTCATAGGGGTCGGACACCGGATACAGATCACCTCCGCTACCCGAACTGTTGAACGAATCGTTCGTGTGCGAATAGGTGTAGCCCACCTGGTAGGTCAGGTCGTTCTTCAGCGTGCTGCCGCGGAACGAGAACTGCACCGAGTTGTAGTCGCTGTTGGCCTCGTTCAGCGCCATCTTCACGCTGTTATAGCCGAGGTACGGCACGTTGCCATTGTAGGTCTGTGCCAGCGCGCTGCTCGTGATCATCCCCGGCAGCAGGCCTTCTGGCACCAGGTTGGTCTCCGTGTAGTAGTTCTGGTGGCGGTTCTGGCTGCCCACATAGGTCACCGACAGCACCGACTTCCCGATGGAGTGCTGGATGCCCATGCTGAACTGCGTGCTTCGGGGAGACGCGTAATTATTCTGGTTCATGCCTACGATGCTGCTCACCGGAGTCGATGCCGCCACCGTATTGCCCGTCAGGACGCTGGTGCCGGGATTCGACAGCAACACGTTCGGGAAGCTCACGCCCGCTGCAAACGGAACGTTGCCCGCCATGTTGTACACGTCGTTGCCCTGCACGCGTTCGTACATGATCGCGTAGCCCCCACGGATCACCGTCTTGCCCGAGCCCGTCAAATCGTAGGCAAAGCCAAGACGCGGTCCAAAGTTTTTCCAAGCGCCGTTCACGCAGCCGGCGGGAAGTCCACTCTCCCCGCAGATGCCGACGCCGTTCAAATACAGGGGCAACCCTGCCAAAATCGGGTTCGGGCTGATCCCCAGTCCCGGACTGGTGGGACTAATGGATTGATCCCCGGTATTCAGGACCGCGGCATTCGCTGGGTTATACAGGTTGGGATAGAAATTGGACATGACGTTGTTGGCTTCATAGGTATGCGGAATGCCATCCCACCGCAGTCCCAGGTTCAAGGTCAGCCGGTTGTTCACGCGGTAGTTGTCCTGTATGTACAAGCCTACCGAAACGTTGTTCCAGTGGCCGGAACTCTTGACCGCGTTCTCGGTGTAGTTGTTGGCATAGCCCAGCAGGTAGTCGGCAAAGTCATTGCCGGTGTAGAACCCGTTGAAGTTGTAGCCGCCTTCCGTGTTCTGGAACCAGTCCTGCACCTTCTTGTACAGCAGCCAGTCACCGCCAATCTTCAACTGGTGCCGCCCTTTGGTCCAGGAAACATCATCGCGAAGCTGGTAGCTGTTCGCCACGTTGTTCCACGGCGTCCAGTTGGCCGTGTATTGCGATCCCGTGCTGCCACCCAACTGGATCGAGGGAATGCGGTTTTCCGCGTTCGGCCCGTCAAAGTAACGGTTGAACGTGAAATCGCTTGGCGCGCTAACCAGGCCAAACGGCGTGATCGCGATGCGGTTTCCGTTGTAACTGAAGGAAGCTTCGTTAACCACGTTCGGGCTGATCACATACGCCGCGTGCACGACCGCCGCGTAGGATGGGTTGCCGAAAGTGTTCCCAATGGATGGCACGTTGTCGCCGCTCCACATCGTCGTGCCATAGTTCTGGTTGACCTGTTCGGCCACGAAATGGCCGAAGATGGTGAACTTGTCCGTGACGTTTTCATCGATACGGACAATTTCTTCACGCACGTTCGTCGGCAAATTGTTGCCGCCCTGGAACTGTGCGCCGTTGTTCGGCGCCGGGAAGATGCCGCCATATTTCCCGCCGGCCGTCAGCAACGCCTCAGCGTTCGGGTTCAACAGGCTCGCTGGAATGGCGTTGTTCGTAAACGGCTGGAAGACCGGGTTCTGGGCCGCGGTTACTTTCGTATTCACCGAACAGGAACCGCTCGCTGTGGGAGTGCTGAATGTCTGACCCGCATTTTGGAAAGCGGTTATCAGCGCCGGCGAAAGTTGATTCTCGCAGGGCACGTGCAAGCCCGAGTTCGGAATCACGTTGCCGTTCACATCCTTGGAGTTCGCGGGCAGCGCGTTGGCAAAGTCTCCGCCGTAAGTGCTTGCTTCAGGAACGGTCACGTTCAGGGTCTGCCCCTGAATCAGGCTGCGCCATTCCATGTTGTAGAAGAAGAATGTCTTGTTCTTGTTCGGGTTGTACAACTTCCCGAACGTCACCGGACCGCCCACGTTGAAGCCGTACAGGTTGTAACGGAGCTCGGCCACCGACTGCGGCACGGGGTTAAAGTAATTGCGCGCGTCCAAATCGTTGTTGCGGAAAAATTCCCACAACGAAAAATGGAATGCCTTGGTGCCAGACTTTACCGCCGAGCTGATCGTCCCGCCCGAAGAAAGTCCGTAATCGGCGCTGTAGTTTGAAGTGAGCGTCTGCGTCTCTGCAATGGCGTCGATCGATGGCGCGATGCTCGACGTGCCGCCCGACCCGCGATCGTAGTTCTCGCCGCCGTCCAGTAGGTACAGGTTGTGCCCCGGACGGTTCCCGTTAAAGCTCACGTTGGCGTTGGCGCCTACCGACGTCGGCGCCTGGAACGATGGCATCAGGTTCGCCGCGCCCGGCGTCAAAATAACATACGTGTAAATACTTCGGCCGTTTGTCGCCAGTTCCGACATCTGCGTACCCGTCGACAGCGAACTCACTTCGCTGCTGTCGGTCTGCACGGCGATGGCGTTCGATTCGACGGACACTGTCTCCGCCTTCGTGCCCATCTTCATCTGAAAGTCCACGCGAACGCGATCGTTCACGTTCAGCACTACGCCCTTGGACTCTTCCACTTTGAACCCGGAAGATTCCGCCTTCAAATCGTATGTGCCATTCGCCAATCCCGGTGCCACGTACTGACCAACATCGTTTGTGGTCATCGTACGTACCGCCCCGGTCTTGGTGTTCGTGATCGTGACGGTCACGTTCGGAACCACGCTTCCGCTCGGATCCGTCACCGTCCCCACGATCGTCGCCTCTTGCGCGGATGCAAAAAAAGGCAACCCTAACAGCAACAGCAAAATAAAAACTCCACGGCTAAGCCAACTTCCCTTAGCAGAGAAAATCGAACAGAAAAAAGACGAGGACGAAGAATTCATAGACATTGTCTCCACTCCCCTCGACCAGCTCAGGACACCGTTAACGTACACGCAGCATCCTCTGACAATGCTGATGTGTCAAGCGTTTTTTCGATTTCCTGAACAGAAATTACAAATGCTTGACAAAATGGATACCCCACTGTACCAGCTCCGATTGGCAAGCACTAGAGCAAGGATGGACCTATGTTGCACATTTAAAAACGATTATGGGATCATCGGGGCGTTGCTGTGCTGATTAGAGACGGCCGGCGAGGAGGATATTCTACTCGTCTAAGGGAGATTGATTGAAGAACTGGATGTTAAGTAGCGCGGAATTTGCTACTAGGAGGCGGCACTGATCGTGGCGCCAAGCTTTGCCGAGGCGTCACTCGATTTTGCATCCGTGAGCCGCATCTCTCTGAAAAGATGTAGGTTCGAAGACATGACTACTCCAGGACTCAGGTGTACCGCAGGCGGAAAGTTCACTTTGTTGGTCAGACTGTCGGCCAAAACACGCACGGCAATCTGACCCTGGCGATAAGGCTGCTGGTAGATAGAAGCGGCAATGGTTCCTTTGCGGAAATAAGGAGCCATCTCCGCAAAAAGATCGGTGGTGATCAGCTTAACCTTTCCTCCGAGGCCGCATGCTCCGAGGGCACGACAAACCGGCAGACAGTTCACGGTGTTCACATAAATCCCGGCAAGACCAGGGATGCGCTGCAGCAGATCGAAAGTTTTTTGGAAGCTCTCGTCTTCGTCTTCGTGCCCCTCAATCACAGCGGCAATCTTTCCGCCCGGGCAGTGACGAGGGAATGCATCGGAAAAACCGTCGGCTTTCTTGCGGTGGTCTTCCGCCATCAACATTCCAGCAACCACGGCGACCTTTGAGCCCGGCGCAACAAACTTACCCATCAACTCTCCTGCCAAACAGCCGTTCAAGTACGGCTCAACGCAAACGACGCTGGAACGCTTGCTATCAGGCGCGTCGGTGGAGACGCACACAACACGCGTTCCTTTTTCCTCCGCAGCATCAATGAGGGGTTTTAACTCTTTGGGGTTTCCAGCTGTAAGAATAATTCCGTCGACGCCACTATTCATCAAGGCTTCAAATGCCTGGGTATCACCTTCTCCGAGTACCTGCACGGGTCGATTGACGAACTGGACGCCGAGTTGCGACGCTCGTTTTTCCTCATCAAGCACGCCGCTCCAAAGCTGGTCGTAGAAAAAACGGATTTCGCGAGGCATGCAGACACCGATGCGAGCATTCGCTCGGGCTACAGACAAGGCACGCGCCGCCAAATTCGGGGTGTAGCCGATTTGCCGGGCAATTTGCAGAATCCGCAGGCGGGTGGACTCCTTGATCCCATCGCGCCCATGAAGAGCGCGGTCTACGGTGCCAATCGAGACTTCCGCCATCTCTGCGATCAAATGGATTCCACGCCGCTGTTTTCCCATCTCCACGCGCTCCGCTTGCTTCGACGCAGGCTAGTTTCGCATCCATCCTACTCCCGGCACGGCGCGGGAGAACAAACCGAAACGACACGATTTCCGTGAACGTGCACGCACCGCGATTTCGTCATGTTTTTCCACAGAGCCGCGCCCCGGCGGTCATTTCTCGACCACATTCAGCTTGCTATCGATCAAGTCCACGGAATTGCCACCAGCCATTATGGTGAATGTGCCGGGCTCCACCACGCGGCGCATATCGCGATTCAAGAACGAAAGTTCATCGGGGCCGAGCACAAATTCCACAGTCCGAGTTTCCCCTGGCTTCAGGTTGATACGTTGAAAGCCTCTCAATTCTTTCACCGGACGCGTGACGGAGCTGACGTCTTGCCGGATATACAGCTGGACAACCTCATCACCGGCCAACGCGCTGGTATTGGTGACATCCACGCTGATCTTCGCTTTGGCCTGAGGGCCAATTGCTTCGGGGGCGGCGCGGAGATTCGCGTATTTAAATGTGGAATAGCTCAGGCCCCATGCGAAAGGGAAAAGCGGCTTCACCGTACTGCCCAGATACTCACGTTTTGCGGATGGTTTTTGATAGTAGTAGTCGGGAAGCTGCCCTACCGAGCGGGGCACGGTGATGGGCAACTTGCCGCCAGGGTTGTAATCACCGAAGAGAACATCAGCGACGGCGGTGCCTCCTTCTTGCCCCAAATACCAGCCGTCCAGAATTGCAGGGACATGTTCTTCGATATAATTGATGGAGTTGGGCCGGCCGTGCTGCAGAAAAACAATAGTGGGTTTGCCGGTGGCGAGCATGGCCTTGACTAGATCGTCTTGATTGCCGAGAAGGTCCAGATTGTCGCGATCGCCTTCGTGCGTAACCGCCCAGGCCTCCCGTGAGGTCTGCTCGTTTCCGCCAAGCGCGAGAATGATGATGTCAGCTTTTTGAGCGACTTTCACGGCTTCCGCAATGCGCTGGGTATTGAGCGCCGAATCGCCGAGGACGACCTTGTCCGCATCCCAATCCGGCTCCGTTTCCGTGATTTTGCATCCTTCGGCATAAAGAACATCTGCGGAAGATCCCACCTTATCTTTGATTCCCTGAAGCACACTGACGCCACGCCCCGGCTTGTTGCTGTAGCCGCCGAGATGCACTGCGGCCGCGTTCGGGCCGATCACAGCAATGCGCTTGTACTTCCCTTTCGCGAGAGGCAGCAAATGATTGTCGTTCTTGAGGAGAATGATGGCTTCGTGCGCAGCTTTTAGGGCGAGTGCCTGATGCTCCGGGCTATTCGTGATTTTTTCGGCGTAAGCTGGATCGACGTAGGGATCATCGAACAGGCCGGCGAGAAACTTGGCTCGCAGAACGCGCGCTACAGACTCGTCGATTGAGGACTCCGCTATCTTTCCCTCCTGGACAAGCGGTACCAAGTTGGAGTAGGTGCCGATGAACGGGAGTTCGACATCGACGCCGGCTTCGAACGCCATTTTTGCTCCAGCTTCGTCGTTGGCGACAACATGATGGACGGTTCTCAACTCGGTCGGGCCAAAATAATCCGACGTGATCAGGCCTCGAAATCCCCATTCCTGACGCAAGATGTCCTGCAACAAGTGACGGTTGCTGTGCGACGGTATGCCGTCAAGTTCGTTGTAAGAGGGCATGACGGCGTCGACGTGTGCTTCCTTCACAGCGGCTTCAAACGGCTTTAGAAAATATTCCCGTACGACGCGCTCGGAATAATTGCCCGGCGCGACGTTGGTACCGCCTTCGGGCTGGCCGTGCACCGCAAAATGTTTCGCCGTAGCCATCACGTGGGACTTATCCACCGTTGGACCTTCACCCTGGTATCCGCGAATTGCGGCAACGCCAAGGCGCGTTACAAGGTAAGGATCCTCACCGTACGTTTCTTCGGTGCGTCCCCAGCGCGGGTCGCGAGCTAAATCGAGTACCGGTGCCAAGCACTGCTGTGCCCCACGGGCGCGAGCCTCAGCAGCCGTCGCGGTAAAAACTTCATGGAGGAGTTCTGGATCCCACGTGGACGCGAGTGCAATTGCCTGCGGGTACGAAGTTCCACCGGCGGCGACATGGCCATGAAGACATTCGTCGTGGAAAAGGACGGGTATGCCCAAGCGTGTATTGTCCTTTACCCATTTCTGGAGGGTGTTCGTAAAATCTGCCATGACTCGTGGCCCGCGGCCGCCATCGCTTGGCCTTGAAAACTCGCCAAGCCCATCTTTTAAGATTACCGCGGCACGCTCCGCCAGAAATGCGCCCTTTTCATCGACGAAAAGCATCTGGGGGTCCTTGAAGAATGTCGAGTTCTCCCAAGCGCTCTCGAGTTGTGCGACTTTTTCCTGCAGAGTCATGCGCGATAACAAGTCCTGGACGCGTTGTTCGACCGGAAGTTTAGGGTTCTGATAGGGAAGCGTGGCTTGCGCGAAGCCCAGCGGACAAGCCAATACACCCACTGCCATTAAAAGGAGCACTGGCAAGGCGATGCGAGCAGGTGCAAGGGACGGCCGGCACGGCTTCATGAAAACCTCCGAAGGCATCAAAAATTTGAATCCTTGCAATGCGTAAAATGCATGATAGTATAAAACGTCGTTAACGTACACGGCCTTGTTTTCTTTCGCTTGGCGGTACATTTGAGGGCGAGTCTCGGATCTCCCCTCACATTCAGCCGCGCACTTTGTTTGGTCGGTCTTCCTTGAGTGCCGGCATTCGCTCTCCAGGTTCTTGGTCGGAATTACCCGATGCGCCCACATCGGTGCGTCTTCATAAGCTGGCGCGGCGGAGGAGATTCCCATGAAAAGCAGCGATCCGTTTCAGCCTAAGGCAGAAGATAAATTTTCGTTCGGACTGTGGACTTTGGGAAACCGGGGCCGCGATCCGTTCGGGGATTTTGTGCGACCGGTCACATCACCCGTGGACATTGTGGCCATGCTTGCGGACGTGGGCGCGTGGGGCGTCAACCTGCACGACAACGATTTGGTGCCCATCGATGCGACGCCCAGCGAGCGCGACGCGATCGTACGAGAATTCCGCAAGGCTTGTGAGCAGAACGGCCTGGTTGTTCCGATGGCCACGGTTTCCTTGTTCTTTCATCCGATCTTTCGAGACGGCGCGTTCACCGCAAATGATCCGGAAGTGCGAGCTTACGCATTGCAAAAAACTTTGCGCGCCATGGACCTTGGGGCTGAACTGGGCGCGAAGATTTTTGTGCTTTGGGGCGGCCGCGAGGGTGTGGAGACGGATGCCTGCCGGCGCCCGGACGAAGCCGTGAAGCGTTTGCGCGAAGCCGTTAATTATTTGTGCGAATACAATCTGGACCGCGGCTATGGTTTCCGTTTCGCGCTTGAAGCGAAACCCAACGAACCTCGCGCGGATATCTATATGGCCACAACGGGCCACTATTTGGGCTTTATTCCGACGCTCGCTCATCCGGAAATGGTGGGAGTCAATCCGGAATTTGCTCACGAAACCATGGCCGGGTTGAATTTTCTGCACGGCGTGGCTCAGGCGTGGGAGGCGGGCAAACTGTTTCACATCGATTTGAACGACCAGATGCCGGGACGTTACGATCAGGATCTTCGCTTCGGTTCGGCAAATTTGAAGTCATCGTTCTGGCTGGTGAAATTCCTGGAGGATGTTGGATATGCGGGCCCTCGGCATTTTGACGCGCATGCATATCGCACGGAAAACTGCCAGGGCGTGAAGGATTTTGCGCGCGGCTGCATGCGCACCTACTTGATCCTAAAGCACAAAGCCGCGCAATGGAACGAAGACAAGGAAATACAGGCGATTCTGAGCGAAGTATCCGGCAATGGGACTCACGTACCCGGAAACGGAAAGTTCTCGAAGGACGGAGTCCGCGCGCTGCTGGAGCATGCCTTTAATCTAGACGCCATGCTGCGGAAACCGCTCCCGTATGAGCGGTTGGATCAACTCACCGTTGATGTGCTTGCCGGAGTCCGGTAGTACGACCGTTTCGCGATTGTCGCCACAGCAAGGGCAAAAGAAACCCTGGCAGATCCGCGACGCGAATTTGTTAACATTACCCCGCCAGAATATGCGCGGAGTTTGCATGGATTTTATTAACGAAGACTTTCTGCTGAGGTCGGCCGCCGCGCGTCGCTTATACCACCGCTACGCCTCCGCGCAGCCGATTCTCGATTATCACTCGCATCTTTCGCCTCGCGATCTTGCCGAAAATCGCCGCTTCCACAATTTGTTTGAAATCTGGCTCGAGGGCGACCATTACAAGTGGCGCGCGATGCGGGCCAACGGGGTTGCGGAGCGATTCTGTACAGGAGATGCTCCGTCTTATGAAAAATACCTGGCCTGGGCGCGAACGGTTCCCGCCACTTTGCGGAATCCTCTTTATCACTGGACGCACCTGGAAATGAAACGCTACTTCGGCGTGGGATTTTTGCTGGATGAAGTTTCCGCCAAGAGCGTGTGGGACGCGGCGAATGCGTGCCTACAACAGGAGGATTTAAGCGCGCACGGGATTCTGAAGAAGTTTGATGTTCGCGTGCTGTGCACGGTCGACGATCCGTGCGATGACCTGAAACATCACCAGACTATTGCGGCTACTCGGGAGAGTTTCCGTATTCTTCCCACATTCCGGCCGGACAAGGCGTTTCTAGTGCACTCGGCGGGTGAATTCAATCCGTGGATTGAGCGCCTGGAAGCGGCCAGCAATGTAAATATATCGACGCTGAACAATTTCCTCCAGGCTTTGACCCAGAGGCATGATTATTTCCATGCGCTGGGCGGTAGGCTTTCGGATCATGGATTGAACCGGTGCTTCGCCATGCCATGCAGCGAGCGAGAGGCAAAGGACATCTTTGCCAACGCACGTGCGGGGAATTCTGCGACCAAGGAGGAATCTGAACAGTTCGCAAGTTACTTGTTGCTGTTCTTCAGCCGGCTAGACGCGGAAAAAGGCTGGACCAAGCAACTGCACCTCGGTGCCGTGAGGAACGTCAATTCACGGATGCTGCATGCCCTAGGACCTGACACAGGCTTCGATAACATTGGGGACTGGCCTCAAGCTGCGGAGCTCTGCTCGTTCCTGGATCAACTGGATCGCCAAGGGGCGCTCCCAAAGACGATCGTCTATAACGCGAATCCTGCCGACAATTACGCCATCGCCACGGCGATTGGAAGCTTTCAAGAAGGACCGATCGCCGGGAAGATTCAGTTCGGCAGCGGTTGGTGGTTCCTGGACCAAATGGAAGCGATTGAGTGGCAGCTCAATGCTCTTTCGCACACGGGACTGCTTTCCCGTTTCATCGGCATGCTGACTGATTCGCGGTCGTTTATGTCATTTCCGCGTCACGAATATTTCCGCCGTATTCTTTGCAACCTGATCGGCGAAGAAATGGAAAACGGTAAACTGCCGAATGACGAAGGGCTGCTTGGCTCACTGGTGCAAAATGTTTGTTTTGCGAATGCTCAGCGCTATCTGGGGTTGGGGCTGTCTTCGGTTGAGGCTGTGGAACAATCCGCTACGTCCATTCCGTCGAAGTCCAGTTGATTTGTCCGGTCTCACCAACTATCCAGAGTGCCGTCCAATTTGCGATTGATCGGAAGGTACGCCCGCTGGTAGGGATACTGAGCGGCTAGCGATTCGTCGATCTCCACGCCAAGGCCGGGCCCTTCTCCGGGATGCATGTAGCCATTCTCGAAAGTATAGGAATGGGGGAAGACCGCGTCGGTTTCCGCTGTGTGCCGCATGTATTCCTGGATCCCGAAATTATGTGCGCTGAGATCAAAATGAAGCGCCGCGGCCATGCAGACTGGGCTAAGGTCAGTAGCGCCATGCGACCCTGTACGGACGTGATAGATTTCGGCCAAGTTGGCAATTTTCCGCAAGTGCGTGATGCCGCCGGCGTGAACCACGGATGCGCGGATATAGTCGACCAACTGTTCCTGAATCAGCGTTTGGCAATCGTAGATGCTGTTGAACACTTCGCCGACCGCCAGGGGCGTGGTGGTGTGTTGGCGGATGATGCGAAAACTTTCCTGCAATTCTGCGGGGACGGGATCTTCAAGCCAGAACAAATGAGAAGGTTCCAAGTCCTTGCCTAAACGCGCGGCTTCGATCGGCGTCAGGCGGTGATGCGCATCGTGCAGCAAGTGCAGATCGGGGCCGAATTCGTTTCGCAGCCGGGCAAAGAGTCGCGGCACGAAATTCAAATAGTGTTCAGAAGACCATTGATTTTCCGGCGGGGCATCTTTTTCCGCTGGTTCGTAGCGCATTCCGCCGCGCCCAACACCATACGTGGTGTTTAAGCCGGGGATGCCGGACTGCGCGCGGATCGCTTTGTAGCCAAGCTGCACATAGGTCGCAACAGCTTTGACCGCCTCCTCTATATCGCTCCCGCTAGCGTGGCCGTAAACCAGTACTGCATCGCGCGATGCGCCGCCGAGCAACTGATAAAGGGGCACGTTAGAAGCTTTGGCTTTGATGTCCCAAAGCGCGGTGTCCACCGCCGCGATCGCGCTCATGGTAACGGGCCCGCGCCGCCAATACGCACCTTTATAGAAATACTGCCAGGTGTCCTCAATCCTCCGAGCGTCGCGGCCTATCAACAGCGGAAGAATGTGCTCGCTCAAATAACTCGCCACCGCAAGTTCGCGTCCATTTAGGGTGGCATCGCCAACGCCGGAAACGCCATCTTCAGTGGTGATCTTCACGGTGACGAAGTTGCGCCCCGGGCAGCAGACAATCACCTTGGCATCCACGATCTTCACTGCCGATTTCTCCTTCGGGTGTGGCCGAGTCCAGGCAAGACCATCGATTAGTGCTTGGCCGTCTTCTTCACGATATGCATCTTCAGTTCTTGCCCGGTGGCGTCGAGAATGTACGCGTGTTTGCCTTCGATGGCAATTTTTGTTTCCACATTTGCCGTAATGCTCGGCGGGCGGCTATTCTTCTGACCTGGTTTGAACGAGTAGTCGACAAAATAAACCATGTCTTCGGTCTCAATCGTGTAGTGCATGGTGATTTTTTCGGCGCGCATTTCGCCGGTAACATCGGTTTCAGAATCATTGACAACCCTTGCGGGCTTCCAGTCTCGCGCGCTCGCCAGCGACGCTGTGGCGGCCAACAGCACTAGCAGTAAAAGTCTAAACCTTTTCATGGGGACTCCTGAGCGGAGTATAGCGCCACTCGCAGGTCGGCCCGGGAGCAATTCCCCCGCAGTGTGCGAGAAGAAAAACATGAAATTAGGGATTCAGTTTCCGACAGGATGGATTGGTGCGGTTGCGCTATCTCGGACCACGATACATCCCCTCCGACCAGATATGATTGGCGAGATCCCGATAACAGTTGGTCCGGTATATTTTCGCCCGGAACGTCTGAGGCCGCCATCCTTCGTACTAATTGTTTATTCCCATCTGGGTGAGGAAATACGCGTAATCAAATGCCGCCTCATGCAGCCGATCATAGCGCCCCGATGCGCCGCCATGTCCTGCGGGACTCATATTCGTTTTCAGAATTAGGATATTGTGATCGGTCCTGAGTGCACGCATCTTAGCAACGTATTTGGCCGGCTCCCAATACATTACCTGGCTGTCATTGAAGGAAGTCCTCACGAGCATATTGGGGTAGGCCTTAGCTTCGATGTTGTCGTAAGGAGAATAGGTCAGCATGTAATCGAACGCTGGTCTTTCTTTCGGATTACCCCATTCCTCAAACTCGGTGACGGTTAGGGGGAGAGACTCATCCAACATGGTATTCATAACATCCACGAACGGCACCCCGACTAATGCAGCGTGGAACAAATCCGGTCTCATATTGAGGACCGCACCCATCAATAAGCCCCCGGCGCTTCGTCCCTCAATCACCAAGCGATCTTTGGAGCCGTATCCTTGGGCCAAAAGGTACTCGGCAGAAGCAATGAAGTCTGTGAAGGTGTTTTTCTTATGCATCATGCGGCCGTTATCGTGCCAGGTTTTTCCCATTTCGCCTCCGCCGCGAATGTGGGCCACAGCCACAACAACGCCGCGATCAATCATGCTAAACAGGTTGGAATTGAATCCGATGTCGTAAGGATAGCCGTAGGATCCATATCCGGTAAGGTACAGAGGGCCAGTGCCATCAAATTTGCTGGATTTCAAATGGACAACGGAAATCGGAATCTTCTCACCGTCTGGCGCCGGTGCGTAGATTCGCTCCACTTGATAACGGCTACGATCGTAACCGCCGGGAACTTCTTTCTGTTTAAGGAGCGTGGATTTGCCATCGGTCATGTCGTATTCGTAGACAGAGGCTGGGGTGATGAAGGACTGATAACCGTAGCGGAATTTCGTGGTGTCGTACTCACGATTTACGTAGGAATAGCTGTCGTAGGCGGGCTCGGGAAATTCGATGCGCTTTGGTTCACCACCGCGGAGGTCAGCGACACGGATCTGTGGCAGGCCATTCTCGCGCTCGTACAGGATGTAGTAGCCCTTGAAGAAGTCAGTGCCATCGAGCATAACGTTGGCGCGCTGCGGAATTATTTCGCGCCAACCCGCACTACCCGGATCGGTGATAGGAGCCTTCACTAGGCGAAAATTTCGCCCGGTGTCGTTAACGCGAATGTAGAAGAAGTCTCCATTATGATCGGGATAGTACTCGATATCCTGCTTGCGAGGTTCCATCAGTTTCCAATTGGCCTTGGGGTCGGAAGCAGGAATGAAGCGAGCTTCGCTGGTGGTGTGGCTCCCGATATAGAGGATAAGGAAGGCACGACTGCGGGTTTTGCCAACGTAGGTTTCAAATCGTTCGTCCTTCTCGTCGTAAATGAGATCGTCAGGGGAAGTGGAACTGAGGGTATGGCGATACAACTGATATTGACGCTTTGTGACTGGATCTTCGACGGTGTAGAAAATGGTTTTGTTGTCGTTTGCCCAAGCGACTGAGCCAACGCGCTCCGCGTGTTCCGAGAGGTTCTTGCCTGTGCGGAGATCCTTGATAGATAGCGTGTACTGGCGGAAGCCGGTGTTGTCGGTGGTGTAGGAAAGCAGGTTACCATCGTCGCTCACTTCATAGGCGCCCAAAGAAATGAACGCCTGACCCTTGCCGAGTTCGTTCAAATCGAGAACGACTTCTTCTGGTGCGTCCATGCTGCCCTTTTTGCGACAGCGGATGGGGTACTGCTTTCCTGCTTCGGTTCGGCTGTAATAGAAATAATCGCCAAACTTGTAGGGAACTTCGACGTCGGTTTCCTTGATGTGGCTGAGCATTTCGTCGTACAGCTTCTTCTGAAGCGTTTCCGTAGGTTTCATGACCGCATCGGCGTAGACGTTCTCGGCTTCAAGATAGGAGCGAACATCGGGATTCTGCTTATCGCGGAGCCAATAGTAGTTGTCCACAAACTCATGGCCATTTATCTCGGTGATCTTCGGTATTTTCCTCGCTACTGGCGGCGAGGGAAGAGAAGCAGTTGTGTCGGTAGCGGGCAGAACCAAGACGGAAGCAAGAACCAAAGCAGTAAGACCCAAGAGGGAGAGGGATATGTTCCGGAAATAATATTTGCTCATCGGAATTTCCTTCACGAAGCCTAAGGTGGTCCGATTCTATACCAAGTTGCCTGTGGTAATGACACTCAAGATGCCAGCGTTACCGGTCGTGTCCATGCTCGTCAAGCGCAGCTTGGGCAGGATGAAACGCTCTTGGGATTAGGATCCCATGGCCCTCATGAAAACGAAGGGTACACCAGAGCTACACCGAAAAAGGGAAAGGTATGACTGAAACAAACTTTCAGCGGATATTTTGGAGGCGCGGGTGGGAATCGAACCAAGGGCGGGTATTGTAAGCACGTAAGCTACTCATTTCACATACCGCCAGAAACGGTAAAAACGCTCAAATTGCGGAATTGGGGCACACGGCGGTACACGCGAGCCCTAGCTGCCTTAGAAAAAGAAGTTATTGCGACACTTTTTGAGGGACCGTCGAGATCACTTCCAGCAGCGTTGCAAGAGGTTATTGGAGTGATCGACCGAGATCTAGTGACGGTGGTTAATCCGGCGTAGACTCTCTGTCGAAGCGAATCGACTGACTCGAATCTCAAGCTAGACCCAATGTCACATCAGAAACCTTATGGGTAGTCCGCGACAGGAGAACGAGGCCCTAGTGTGCCGTCCCGGAAATACGTTCACATAGTCGCTGGACTTTAGCAAAGATCGAATCCGCTGTGGCGGTCCACACGAAAGGCTGCGCGTGAGTGTTGGAAGCTCGCACATATTGATCGATTTTCTCGACCAGTTCCTTGACGCTGCGAAACGTGCCGCGACGAATGGCCTGCTGCGTAATGCGGTTGAACCAAATCTCCACTTGATTCAACCAGGAGGCATAGGTCGGCGTGAAGTGCACGTGAAATCGTGGCCGTGCGGCGAACCAGCGTTTTACGCGCGGATGTTTATGCGTGGCATAGTTGTCCACGATGATGTGCACCTCCAAGCATTCCGGCACGTTTTTCTCGATCTCTCTGAGGAAGTCCAGATATTCCTGATGTCGGTGACGCTGTCGGCATTGCGTCAGCACTTTGCCCTTGGCCGTGTCCAGCGCGGCAAACAGGGTGGTGGTGCCATGCCGTCGGTAGTCGTGGGTCACACCCTCGACATAGCCAAGTCCCATCGGCAAGAGCGGCTGGGTGCGTTCGAGCGCTTGAATCTGACTCTTTTCATCCACACACAAAACTACTGCATTTTCCGGAGGATTCAAGTACAGCCCTACAATATCCCGTACTTTTTCTACAAAAAATGGATCCGTCGAGAGCTTGAAATGTTTCTGACGGTGGGGCTGCAATCCAAAAGCTTGCCAGATACGGTGTACCGTCGATTTCGACAGCCGCGTCTCCGCGGCGATTTGTCGGATGCTCCAGTGCGTACCGCCTTTTGGTTTTGTTTCCAGGGTCTTGCGCACCAGGTGCGCCACGCGCTCGTCGTTAATCGGGCGTGGGCGCCCCGGGCGCAACTCATCATGTAAACCGGCCACATCGTGCTTCAGGAATCGCCGCCGCCATTTGCCGACGGTGGCGTTGGTCAGTCTGAACTGGCGCGCAATGTGCAGGTTCGTCTTGCCGGAAGCACTCAACAAGATAATCTTGGCCCGGGTCACTAATCCCGCCGGAAGGGATCGTGAACTCGCCAAGCTTTCCAGCTGTTCGCGCTGTTCCGGAGTTAAAACCAAGGCCGCTTTCGGTCGTCCCATTGCCATAGACACCCCCCATTCTGCACTGGAGATGCCTAAATTCCCAGCAATACTATTGCCACTTATTTATGGGACAGTACACTAGCTCCGTGCCGCAGAAATGGGATTGTGCTTTCTCCCAGACACGTTCAGCGACGAGCTTTCCCACTTGCCTACCCGCAAGATCGGCTTTTGTGAACTGTGTCCTGACATACCGTTGGGCCATCCCAGCTTCATCTACCCCCTCTGCGAAAGTTTCCCATTCCAAGATGACAGGCTGAGTAGGCTTCCGTGAGCCGGTCAGTTTGTGCCGGCATACACGAGAGCCCCTAGCGGGGCAACTGCTCAAATACTCCGAGTGCGGCACTCAGCCGCTCCAGTCCAGCACGCACCGTCTCTGTAGTTCCACAAAACCCAAGTCGGAAGTGTTGCGGTTGCTCGAAAAATTCTCCTGGCACGACGCCGGTCTCGAACTGCTCGCGCAGCATCCTCACAAATTCTGAGGTACGCCCCAGCCTGAGCCGCGGAAACACCGTCGTGCCGAAGCGACTTGGTTCGCAATCAAGCTCCGGATGCATAGCCAAGAAGTCGTTAACCAACATGCGATTCGTCTCCAGAAGCCGACGGGCGCGATCGCGAACACGATCCAGATTGTCGAGGGCTACCACTCCCAGCAGCTCTGCGGGATGCACTGGACTTCCGTAGGTGAAATCAACAACCTGCCACATGCGCTGCACCAATTCCGGTTGCGCCAGAATCCATCCACAGCGAATGCCGCTCAGCCCATACGCTTTAGTCAAGCTACTGGTGACAACAAAATTCGCTCCCAGATGAAACGCAGACCGCCAGGATTGATCAAACAGGGTCTCCAGATACACTTCATCCACAAGGACGCGTGCTCCAACCTTGGCCGCCATAGCACCTGCCTGTTGCAGAGTACTTTCATCGGTAAGCGCGCTGCTTGGGTTGTGCAGGTTGCAAAGAACAACAAGACGCGTATGCGGCGTGAGTTTGTGCTCGAGGTCTTCCAGCCCTAGCTTGAATCCCTTTTCCGCTAGACGTTCGAAGCGATTTACCTTGGCCCCGATGTGATCGAGCACAGTCAGCAGCGGTTCGTATGTGGGCCGCTCGATCAGTACCTCATCGCCTCGATGGACGAGTGTTGTCAGCGCCACGAAGTTTGCCATCGATGTACCCAAGGTGTAGACCACACATTCCTTGGACACAACCGCCTTTGCGGCCAACCGTTCCATCAGCGGTTGATAGCCGTACGGACCGGTCCCGCCAATCTCGAAATCCTCGATTTGCACCGGCAACTCAGCCAGCGGACAGTCTAGAACGCCACTGACCGCGAGGTTGAAGCGTGCACTCGACTGCAGCTTGGCCCAGGCCAGATACCGCGAGACTGCCTCCGACCGCAAACCATTCATGCGTTGCCCTCCTGATTGAAGACAAAACCAATTACGAATTAGCAGATTGCAACCGCGCTCGCCGGCTCCAGAACCAGTACACGGGAATGCCTCCCACTAGCAGAACGAAACCGATGAGACTATTCTGAGGATAGCGGTAGACCGTATTGCCTACCACCCACCAACATATCGCAACGAACATCACCGTACTCACCGGATGCCCTGGTATGCGATAACCGGGATTGGCACTCATTTCCCCCTGCGCGGTCCGGCGGCGGAACACGAAGATGGTTGTCGCTGTCAGACCGAAAAATAGAAAATCCATGGAAATGACATAGTTCACAATCTGCTCGTAGCGGCCCGAGAGCGCGATTACCATTGTCCACACACTCTGGAGCACAATGGCCACTACCGGTACGCGCGTCCGTGGACCGAGCCACGCTATCGCGCGGAAAAACAAACCGTCCTCGGCCATTGCAAAGTACACGCGAGGTGCCGTCAAGATGGACTGGCTCAGAAATCCCAGAGTCGAGATCGCGATTGCCGCGGCAATGAACATTGCACCGCGCTGGCCCAAAGCCATCCGCATCACGGCGGTGGCCGGGGTGGTTGTTGCGGCCAGCGCCTGCGGGCCGAGCGAGCGGAGACACACCCAGTTTACGCCGAGGTATAGCACCACTACCCCGAGCACTCCGAGCAGTAGTCCCCGTGGGAGGTTTTTCCTTGGTTCCTTTACTTCCGCTGCAACGAAATTCGCCGTCTGCCATCCTCCATAGGCGAATAGCACTGGCACCATCGCTGCGCCAAACGATGACAGCGACCACTCCCTTTCTGTTGCCGTCGTTATCGTCACATGCCTGCCCGTGAGAGCTAGGCCCGCAATCACCAGTGCAGTGATGGCCACGATTTTTATCACCATGAGTGCACTCTGCGTGCGTCCGCCGGTTTTAACGCCAAAACAATTGATGAACGTCAGGATCACTAGCGCGGCCATTGCAACTATCCAGTCAGGCGCCTGCACTCCCGTGAGCTCGACAAAGTACCGCGCGAAGGTGATGGCTACCGCCGCCATGCCACCGGTCTGGATAACGAGCAGCAATACCCAGCCATACAGGAATGCTACCGCTGGGTGATAGGCCTCGCGCAGGTAGGCGTACTGGCCGCCCACTTCGGGCAGCGTGGCCGCCAATTCCGCCCAGATAAAGGCGCCGCCCACGCCAACAACCCCGCCCAAAATCCACGCTGCCAGGATCAACGCTGGTGTATGCACTCGTTGCGCGACCACGTAAGGATTTATGAATATGCCAGAACCGACGATCCCGCCCATGACTAGCATGGTGACGTCAAACAATCCAAGTTGACGCGATAGACTGGGCTTACGAGCTGGTGCGTGAACTGTGTGCGGCAAGTCAATCACGGTGTCGGCTTCGCACCAGAGCCGTGATTTCCATCTTTATCAGGGACATGCTGGAGCTGATTGAATCGCTATCCAAGCGGCAAAGCCTTCCGAAAATCCGAAAATGCCACATTATCCAGGGGATCTTTCGAAAATTACCGCTGTCGAGTCTCTCCATCTTAAGGATGGAGCATACGCTAGTCACGAATGACGTCCCTTCCTCGAACTGACACTACTCGGCATTTCGATCCGGAGCAACTCGAGATCAGTCCTGGCCCGTCGACAATCCCGGAAGTGAGCCAGAATTTCGAGCGAGTGGAGCTGGAATCGGTCTAGCTCACCGCTGTCTGACGCTGGGCCCACGGGCCAAGCAAAATCCGTGGAAGCACCAATCCTCGGAATGGAGAAAAATTCTAGATTTATAGGCACCAACTAAGTTAAAAGCTGGAGCCCTCATTTCTGGTCGAAAAACGGCTGACTACAATGTGCTCGCCGTGAACGAAGCTGGAAGAACCCGGTAGCAGAGCCAACTTGACCGGCATAAGCGGCGGGTTTGGTAGAGGGTGGCGGGGATCGAAATCGCATTCCACGTTCAAACGCAGTGGGCGCACATTTCCCATTTTGACAGCGGTGGCTGGCCGCGATCAGTGTCATCAGTGAGGGAGAGGAGGTAACAAATGAAACGCATCGTGCTTTTGTTGTCGCTTGTCGTCCATCGGGGACAATCGCAAAAGTGAACACGCGGAATAAATCCCGTCATAAGCCGGGGTATTCCCCAAAGAATCTCATTTTGGCGTGCGCACCGCGAACACTGCCTCACCGTCGAACTAGAGTCTCTACCAGACAAATCTACGCATTTCGGAGGGTCAGTCGGGACGCACCACCAGTCGGTTCTTAGTTTTCCAATCTTGGGCTCTTTGCTTCGCCGTTGCGATCTGCTCTGGAGTTAACTGCTTGGAGAGTGCGTCCATCCCTGACTGGACCACCTCCGCCTCCGCAACCCCCTCTTCGGACAAAGCAGTCATTTGTTCGGCCGCCAACAGATACCAGGCAAAGGCTTGTACAGCATCAGATGTGATTCCGAATCCGTGCTGGTACGTCCTACCCAAGTCTGCGTAAGCAAAGGGATTCCCTTGTTCCGCCGCTTGCGAAAACAACTCGAGCGCCTTTCCGTAATCTTGCTTGCTCGCTAAACCTTTTTCGTACATCCGCCCCAGATTAGCTTGAGCCGAAGAATGATCCTGCTCAGCTGATCGTTGAAACCACCGCACGGCCTCCGCATAGTCCTGCTTCACACCGTTCCCATCCCTATACAACACGCCTAGGTTGTTTTGAGCTGCCGGATGCCCCTGTCGCGCCGCTTCGCTATACCATCGGAATGCCTCGTGATGATCTGCATCGACTCCCAAACCATAGTCATACATCCAGCCAAGATTGTTTTCCGCAGGAGCATATCCTTGCTCAGCAGCCATGCGGTACCACCTTAGAGCTTCCACATAGTTCCTATGGGTTGCCTTTCCGACCTGGTATGCGATGCCGATTGTGTTTTGGACAACGGGGCGGCCCTCTGGCGCCCGTCGCTCCCATAGGACGAGGTCCAGCGGAGAGACCAATAGCAACCAGCCCGCCCTGAGTTCTCTGAGTGCTTGTCCTGCACTCCTTACGCCTCTATCGGCGGCCTGCTTTGCGAGAGATATGGCTTTTTCTTGCTCCCCTTCGAGCATGTAGAACTCCAGAAGAGTGGAAAGAAAATTAGTGTTCTGTGGATCAGCCACGGCTGTCGATTCAAACAAGGCCTCGGCCGACTGCTGCGCGACGGCCTCGGCTTCTGCCTTCTTGCCTTGCATTGAGTAAAGCAGCGCCAAGCTCGCAAGGTCCGCAGCGACGTAGGCGTTTTTCTCCCCCAAACTCTTTTCGTTAATTTCAAGCTCCCGCCGGAACGCGTGCTCGGCGGCGGGGTAATCGCCCCAGAAAATACTGCAGCGACCCATGCCGTTAAGGTCCGGAGCCAGTTGCGGGTTCTCTTGGCCAAACACTCTTTCATAAATCGCTAGGGACTGGGAATACATGTCCATTGCTTCATGGCACTTGGCCTCTTCCGAGTAAACTCTGCCGAGTTTGCTAAAACCTAGGGCAAGATTAGTGTTATCCCGAGAGAACGTCTTCTGCTTGATTTCCAGAGCACGTTTGAAGAACGGCTCCGCTTTGGTGAACTCCCCTTGAGTTTCATAAATCTCGCCCAGGTTCGCTAAACTCACCGCCACCGCGGGATGCCCGGGCCCCAGGTGCTGCTCCCGGATTTGCAGTGCCCTCTGTAGTGTTTTCTCGGCTTCATCGTACTTGCTCTGGTCCCCGTAGATCAGGCCGAGCGTATTGAGTGAACCCGCCAGCCTCTCGTAATCTTCTTTGGATATTTCTGCGTGCTTTATGGCCATTAAACACGATTGCTCGGCCTCGCCATAGCGCCTTTCGCTCCGCGCCATGTAGGCATTGAGCATGCTCTCTTCCCATGCGCTGTCCTGTTCGTACCCGCGCAGCAGCGCGACCATGTCCGCGTTTCCCCGCATCAGGGCATACAACAAAGGGGTCTCGCCATCGTTGTCGCTGGGAGCGGGTTTGGCTCCGTGGGCCAGAAGCATTGTGGCAGTTTCCAGGTTTCCATACTTGGCTGCAGTATGGAGCGGTGTTGATCCGTGCTCCTCGCGCAGATCGACTTGCGCGCCGTGAGTCAGCAGAACCTCCACCACCTTCACATATTTCCCCTGAACCGCCATCTGCAGCGCAGTTCTTTTATCGAAGCCTTGGGAGTTAGGGTCGGCCCCGCGATCTAGCAGGAACTCAACAACTTCAACGTGGTCCCTCTCCGCCGCACTGTGCAAGGCTGTAAATCCTTCGTTATCACGGGCCATGATGTTGGCCTTGCGCCCCAGCAGAAACTCCGCCATGGCTTTGTTGTCCAGGTGAGCTGCCAGATTCAGGGGCGTCACGCCAATCTTGTTTCTGGCATCGACTTCTGCTCCGTGATCGAGCAATACTTCGGCTACTTCAGCGCGGCCGCCGACGGCTGCGAACAGCGGTGTTTCCTCCTCATCATCTCTGGAATTTGCGTTGGCTCCGTTTTCCAAGAGGAGCTTGGCCACTGCCGCAAATGAATGCCCTGGCCTTATTAATTCACTGTTGGCCGCAAGCTCCCTCGCGTTGAAGCCATCCTGCCCTGTTGTACCGCTGGCTCCGCCTGCTGAAAGGGATCTGCCTCTTGCCGGCTCAAACTTCCATTCGGATTGCGGTTCCACCCAGCAGGCAGGCGCCGCACTTTGGCCTTTGGCCCCCGATGGCACGTCTGGATTGGCGGCCGCCACGGCATGCAGCGCCGTTTTGCCATTTGGACCTTTTGCGTTTGCGTCTGCCTTCCGAGACAGGAGCAGCTCCACGACGCTGTCATGCCCAAAAGCTGAAGATATCATCAATGGGTTGAGCCCGCTGGAGGCGCGCGCTTCGATGTCCGCGCCATTTTCAAGGAGGATCGCCGCAACGTTGGTGTATCCATTTCGTGCAGCTACATATAAAGGTGTTGCGCCCGGTGAAAACTGCAAATTGACATTGGCTTTGTTCACCAGGCGCTTGGTTATGGCAGTGTGCCCCATCCACGCGGCGTAGAAAAGCGCGGAGTTCCCTTGATTGTCGAAGCTTTCGGGATCAACTCCCGCGCCAAGCAATGCATTTACCCGTTTAGTGTCCCCCAGAAAAGCGGCTTTGTGCAGCGGGGGTAGCTGGTTAAGACCCAATCTTACATTTGCAGATCTCCAGACTCGGATCGCTCTTGCACGAGCCTCGAGCTCCTCCGCTCCGCCCTCTCGCTTCGTCTTTCGGAGAACGCTCGCGTATCCCTCATAGCTATAAGCCAAATCAGGATCGTCGAATTCCAACACCTTTTCACGGATGGCAATTGTTTCCAGGTATAGGCTTTCGGCTTTTGCTTCAAGGCTTTGGCCTTGCGCCACTGCGGCCAATCCCTGGAGGCTCGTAGCAACCGTTGCATGCTCAGGGCCGAACTCTTTCTTGCCCACCTCCATCGCTCGCTCAAATAACTTTTGACTGTCTTCGTATTTCGCTTCAGCGCAATTAAGGGCCCCAAAGTTGTTCACCAGGGACAAGACTTTGGGGTCATCAAGTCCTTGGCTCTTTTCCCGGATTGCCAGTGCTTCTCGGTAGAGAGGTTCTGCTTTGTCGTACTGGCCTTGGCGGTTATAGAAGGCGGCGAGATCGTTGAGAGTAACGGCAACGCTAAGAGGCTGGCTCCCAGACGATTCTCTTGCCAGATCTAGGGCATGATGATACGAGGCCTCGGCATCCGTAAAACGATGTTCTTGAGCGGCCTTTGCCGCGACGTCCATGGTAATTTTCCAACCTATATCCTGGGCGGAAGCTCCGATCTGGCAGAGGAAAAGAGTCAGAGAAAGCACTGCGAGACGGTCCATAAGGCTTCCCTTTCCGGCCGCGTTTCGAATCGATTGGCAAGGCTTGACGCTTAGAATTCTCACTCGCACGCGAAATGGTTACACCTTAACTCAAATTTCCTTTTTGAGTTCGGAAATTAATTTCGCGCATTGTATCCCCAACCGTCGTTCCATAGAACAGCAACTCTCGGGAGTGGGCGTACACGGCATTTCAATTCGACCGCGACGTACCGGAACGAGTGATCGGCATGCTCCGGAAAACTGATCGGCATCATCTGGAATCCGCAGGAATTCCACAAATTGCGAAGTATCCGCGAAATTCGGTCATGAAAATGACTGCAGGACTGCTGCAGATGGTGACTCCGTTTCAGTTAGATTCTGCTTTGATTTCGCTTACTGCCTCAAGCTGACCATTTATCTATAAATGTTGCTATTAGTGAGGCCCACGACAATCTAAGGTCCCTGCCTGCTACTTTGTCCGACCAAGGTGTTCAACGGAGCCATCAGTAATATTGTTCTGGTCATGGATCTGAACATTCGGACTGCGCCAGTAGACACTTTTGGCTTCCACCGTAACTGGGTACATATCAGGGCTAAGAGTCACGAAAATGGAGCGGGTCTCTGAGGCTTTGCAATTCTCGGTAATAATAGATTGAAGTGGGGCGTTTCCCGTTGAACCTTAGATTCCTGAGCAGTTCCATTTCTTCCTTGGTGGCCGTCCCGCTGAGCGAACTATCCTTAAGGAATTCTTTGAACCCCGGTTCTACCGCTGGTTTGTCAGGTCCCATTTCAACAAACTCAAATCTTTTAGGATCGCCTGAGGCTATTCGTCGATTTAATACAATTTCCATACCGAAGGTTGTTAGATCGACGTCCCAGGATTCAATCAGTGGACCCAGGAAGGAAACACAGTTTTCATGCGACAAGCTGAAGACATCCGTATCCAGGAACTCAAGGAGGGTGACCCGCATTTGTTCATAGCTTTGGCCGGCGAGTCGAGCCACCAAGCGGAGCCAGTTTTCACTGTTCAATTCCTCTTTGGCGACCCTCTTGATCACGTCCAAAAGCTTTTGTGTGACGAGGCGTTCCAGTTCGCCGAAGGGCTGCTTCTCGAAAATGATCCGTATTTGTTTTTCTTTGGCGGGTAAGCACTTGCCTAGAATCAACTCTCGAACTTCTTTAAACAAGGGCTTGGGAGGGTCCGCCAGATTTCTTTTCAATTCTTCCTTGCGCTGGTGCTCAGCTAGCTTCGCAAGCTTGCCGCTCGGGAGTTTCAAGAATTTCCCTATCTTCTCGTAAATGTCTGTTCGGCCAGGCGCGGGAGGCAATTTCTTCCGAGTCAGCAGCTGTGAAATGTAGGACTCCGTAACTTCGGCGGCAGTGGCCAGATCCCTCTGCTCAAGTTGCAATTTTTCCAGCCGCTGTTTGATCGCTAAGCAGACGTCCACGGATACCTCCGTACTTGGTTAACTACAGTCGGTTAACATGTGAAAAGAATCTCAGATTACACTTGACATGTCCAGTAAAGTAACTCACTGTGGTTAACAGACTGAGGGAGTATCCAGAATTGCTTAACCAATACTGGTTATCTGAATCGCCCCCTTGGCATCTAGAACCAAGGAGAGTGTCATGTTTGCACGCAGAGTTTATATGCATCTGAAACCCAATAGTGTTGCGGAGTTTACCCAGAGGCTTGAGAAGGACATCCTCCCCATGCTTCGGAAACAGAAAGGATTCCAGGACGAAATCACGTTCGTTGGCCAAGGTGGTACGGAAGCGTTCGCAATCAGTCTGTGGGACAAATCTGAGAATGCCGAGGCATATAACCGCGGAACTTACCCGGAAGTGACGAAGATCCTCGCCAGGATAGTTGAGGGAGCTCCTCAGGTTGAAACCTACGACGTCGTGAACTCAACGTTCCACAAGATCGCCGCTGCCATAGCAGTCTGAAGCGGGCAGGCGGTTTCGTTGGGAGGGGGCAGACTAAGGCCGCCCCCTCGTTGTTCACGAAGCAGACGACGCAGAAAATGACTGTAAGTATCAGTCCTTTGCATGACCGCAACCTCGTACGCAAACTGGCAGAACAAGAAAGAGTGCGAACTTAGGTGATGAAGCCAGCGGCGACGAGGCTGTAATGTGAGGGCGCTACGGCGGCCGTACAGCCTTCCAGTTCGGATTGCAACGCAACTCATTGTTTAGGAGAATTATGACGATTGCTTCAGTAAACGTTAAGCACAGCCATCTGAAAGTGCGTTGCTCCCGCGACAACCATGTAATGAAGTTCGAATCCGTCGGCAGTGGGCAAATACCGGGAACCAATCGTCATACCATTGTGGTTACGTGGGATGCAGCGTTCGATATAACTCTACCCACGGATATTTCATGCTCATGGGAATGCCTGGCGACGCGTACGGTGTCGACGAGCCCGGCGTAAACACTGTGAAGTGTCCTATACACGGTGGCTGGCTGTACCGCCGACAGAATATCGACGCCGAACCGGGCGTGCATTGGTCTCGTAGCGTCGGAGGCTGCGACTATGGTTACGATGCCAACACAAAGGGCAATTGGGTGAGGACCTAGCAAAGGCGTTTGTTCACAAATGAGAGTGTAGACGCCAAGGACACTCGTTCCCGTCATCCATCTACATCACTAATGAAATGATTTAAGGGCTCTGAGCAGGAATTCGTAGAGACCCAATAAAAGAGGGGTTTTCCGTCGAAGGGGCAGTTCGGCTAGACTCGGCGGAATGCGTGACAACGAATTCACAAAAATACTGGGATGGCCGGGCTACCGAGTCTACCGGCACGAAATTGATGAAGCCGCCAAGACGCTGCGTTTGTGGGTACGGCGCAAGCGGGGTAACCGGAAGCTGATCTGTTCAGGATGCGGACGAAAGTTTAGCGAGGCGCATGATTACAACGAGCGCGAGGTGCGCGACCTACCGTGGGGTGAGTATCGGACGACGGTGATCATCGAAGTGTACCGAGTGTGCTGTCCGAACTGCGGGATCAGGGTGGAGAATGTGCCGCAGCTGCCGAGCAAAGCGCCCTTTAGTAAACGCTTTGAAGAAGCCGTGGGACAGGCGTGCGAAAGTGCATCGGTACGCCAGGTGGCCAGACAGTTTCGCCTGGCAGCCAGCACGGTGCGAGTGATCGACCTACGGTATCTCAAACGATGGAGTGCCGCGCGCCGCAAGGATCGGTTGGCGCAAATGGGCGTGGATGAGATTTACTTCGGCAAGCAGATGAAGTTCATCACCGTGGTCAGCAACTTGGAGACCGGCGAACCGCTATGGTTTGGACAGGACCGCAAGCAAGAAACTCTCGATGAGTTTTTCCGATCCCAACTGAGTGGAACCCAGCGAAAGCACATTGAGGCCGCGTGCGTGGATATGTGGCGACCGTTCACCAACAGCATTGAGCAGTGGGCCCCGAACTGCCGCATTGTGTATGACAAATTTCACATTCTGCAGCACGCCAACAAAGCCATCGATGAAGTGCGGAGGGCAGAATTTTTCCGCAAGGGCGGACGTATGCGGGGTGTTGTGAAGGGTAAGCGCTGGCTGCTGCTGACGCGCTGGATGAATCTGGACAGCCAAAAACGCCAGCAGTTGAACGAGCTGTTCGCCCTCAACCGGCGGGTGATGAAAGCTTACCTTCTCAAGGAAAGCCTGGAGCGCTTGTGGACCTACCGCTATGAGGGAGCCATGGTGCGCTATTTGCAGAGTTGGATCGATCAACTGCGATGGCAACGATTGCCACCCTTTCAAAGACTGGCCCAGATGCTGGCGGATCATCTGGATGGAATCCTGAATTACTGCCGCACCAAAGTACGTTTCGGGGTCGTGGAAGCCATCAACGGCAACATCAAAACCCTTCTTAGAAGGGGTCGAGGCTACAAAAATCTCGCCTACCTACTGCTCAAGGCGCAGCGCATGGCGGTCACGAAAACAGAATTTATCGTTCTTCAGAAAGCGGCTTAAAATGCTGGCTCCATCGAATTCTTGCGCAGAGCCGATTTAAGAATTGTGGGAGTCACCGGAAAACAAAGGGTGGTATCCCTGGACCGAGAAATGACATGAGGAAGGCGGCTTGTTAAGGAGGACCAATTACGGAAAATGAAAACATCTAGCCGCCAGCTGCGGCCGAACAACGTGTCACTGTAAACGCAAGCGAGAAGGCAAATGCACGAAACAATCAAGCCAGGGACCATCCTGATCAAGGAGGGCACACCGTTGCCGCAAACCCTACGGTTCGAAAGCGAGCCCTGTGTGCCGGGCTGGCGATTAGTCATGGATCTCGATGGTTGTGGATTGGATCGAAAAATCCGAGAAGCCGGATGGACCTTCTTCTGCTCGGGTGCTCAGCACGGAGTGACCGTTTTTGGTATTGACGAGCAAAAGACCCTCAGCAGAGCAGTCGAGCAAATCCTGGCAAACCTGGAGTCGGTGGAATTCAACTCCCTGGAAATCATGCGAGTGGACTCGGAGGCCTCAAAACGATTCCTGGGAGTACGCTATGTGACCGTCTCCGCCCAATCACGAGATATCCAGGACAGCGCGCCTCTCTCCCTGGCCAAGGGCTTTTCGAGGAGGGACCGCGTACGATCGGCTGTTGCTCGAACCAAAGAACCAGGGATCACAAGTGGTAACGAATTGCGTCAGGAAGAAATGAGCGCACTGATTAAAGTGCAAAGGATTTTGAATCTTTAAGGTTTTGCGGAGGCGCTTCAAATGAAAATGAGGCGCAGTGTAGGCATTTCCGTCGTTATGATGCTGCGTTCAGCTCCTTTAGTTCGCGGGCAGTATCTTTCGAAGTATCGAGACTTTTCGCTAGGGATGAGTTTGCCCGAACTATCAAGCCAAGTTGACCCAAGAATGCTCCAGACATGGTAGAAGCCGTCTCGACAAAGTACGGAACTCCGACGAGGCCCGTTGGCGAGATCAGCTTTCCAACTAACGAACTGTATAGGTCGACAGAAAAGGTTATCGCTCGCTGGGAAGATTCGCAGTACTCGATAAACCTAGTCCCTTCGAGATTCCTGAACTCTTTTTCGCTTGTCATGATTTCGAAACAGCTGGATGCACAACCTGAGTCTGCGATTGCCAAATCTTGGAAGGGGACGAGGATCCGCAGAGAGAAATCGACCACCAGAAAAAGGAAGCGGACGACCTCGAAGCGGCACGGCAGAAGAACCTAAAGATTTTTCGCCCGTAGTGCTGGTCCAGAGTTACACTGACAAATGCTCAAATGCTGGGCGCGAGAGGTTCCAAGAGACGCGCCTCTACCTTAGGAAAAGGAATGAGCATAAACTCGGAGCGGGGAGATCCTACCCCCGGAGTTGGCCGATGGCGTACATCATCGCTGAACCTTGCATTGGAACCAAGGACACTGCCTGCGTGGACGTGTGCCCGGTGGATTGTATCCATCCGGCGAAAGGCCGCACCTATGACGATGGCCGCCCGACGTACGACCAAGTGTCTCTGTTGTATATCGACCCCACTGAGTGCATCGACTGTGGTGCCTGTGTTCCGGTCTGTCCGGTGACAGCAATTTTCCCGCTGGATGATCTTCCAGAGAAGTGGCACGCATACATCGAGATCAACAAGAATTACGTTGACGCAGGTAGGTTTCAGCCCGAAAAGTATCAGAAGATGAATAGCTGACGGTCGCCTCGGCACTATGCCTTGCACGTTTCGGTACGCCGCGCGAAATCATGCACAAAACGTTCGCGAGGGCGAACTGTACGAAGAGCTAGATAAGATCCCAGTCGGCAAGTCTGGATTTCCGGGAACGCTCGCTGAGGTAACAGTCACCAATGCATTAATGCTGAATAGATCGGTATCGACGATTTTCTCCAGCACAAGGGCCGCCTAAGTTGCAAAAGTCCCCGCCTCTTTAAAGAGAACCGCCTGAGAAAGCAATTCGAGTGTAATCTCACAGATCATCATTGAGCGAAACGTCTCAGCGCAGTTCGAGTAACTGTCTCGCAATAAGAAACAAGAATATGGAGCAGCGAATAGCGCATAGGGCGATGATTAGAGTACAGCCCGAAAGGCAGGAAAAGTATGGAGGAGACGAAACAGCAGGAACCCGCGTATTCGGACGAACAGATCGAGATAACGGGACCGGATTCGCTGCGAAGCCCGACAGCGACTGCGGAGTCTTCACGGACGGAAAAGACTGCCTCGAAGCATGCACAAACGGCGCAAAAGATGGTTGCGCCGGAAATCAGCCAGACCGGCGCGGCTGGGGCGATGGGGGAGTTTGCGGAGTTCCGGAAACGCACGAAGCGCGTGTGGTTGATCGTTGCAGGAGCGATTTTCGGAATCATGGCGGTAGTCACGGTAGTGACACGCGTGTCCGAGCGGGCCAGAAACGTAGGGGAGAAGCGGCAGGAACAAGCGACACTAGAAGTTATCCCGGAAAACTTGATCGCGTCGTGCGGCCCACCGGCGGAAGACGTGACGAAAAAAATGTATCCCGTGGTGCTACGGACAATGAGCTACCTACGAGGAGAGAACGGAAAAATCGTATTCGAGTTCAGCAGGACGGCAGAGGCAAAGAGCAATTGGGTGTTTCTGTCCATGAAAGACCAGAGCGGAACCAGGAGCTTCGAAACGCCTGAAGCGAAGATCGCTGCGCTGCCGTGCCTGGATTTGAAGAAGTGAAGGCTCTTAGACCCAAGAATTCGAAGGTAACCCAGTTTGAGCGTAGTGCCTCCGACATACGGCGCTGACCGACCTTGAAGGGTACTAGCCTCCACGTATTCACGTGAAGAGACGATGCGGATTCTCGCGGCTACTGCTAAATACCGCGAGGAGTTTGCTGAGCGCGGCAAGGAAAACGCGCAGCGCCTTCGCGCTCTTGTGCTGCTACTTCGCTACACCGGCATCCGGATTAGAGATGCCGTTGGCCGGACAAGCAATGCGATCAAATCACAGCAAAGACGGGGACACCCGTAAATACAGTTTTGTCCGACTCTGTCCTTGAAGCACTCGAAGCATCTCCAAAAGTGACGGACGTACATTTCTTCTGGAACGGGGCTGATCCAGTGCTCGGGGCAATTCCACAAAGCTTTCCCTTAGCTCTTTGTCGCGTTGTGGGCCTTTAGGGCGCTAGTCAATCCACTGAGGTATTTGCTGACCAGATACATGTCGGCAGGCGATTCAAGATACCGCACGCCAAGACGAAGCTAGGAACTCAGGGAAGGTACTCTTGCCAGCCTGATCGGTGCGCAGCGCCGTAATTAGAGCTTCGCGATCAAACGGCGGCACGTCCACGGTGCCGGATACGAGCGGAGCGCCCTGCGTAACTACCGAGCCGGTTTTGCTGGTCTGCCGGGTATGCCTTTTGAGGCTACAGGCGACGACTGCTGGTACCGAACTCTGCTTGCAGTGTTAAGTGCAATTGCTGTATACCTTTCTGCGAATGGCAGATGCAGCGCAATGGGCGACGCCCGACACTCAGCTCTTCCGTGACGTTTTCAACGCGAGTCCCATTGGGATTGCCGTGGAAAACCTAGAGGGGCAGCCTCTCTTCGTAAATCCTGCCTTTTGTTCATTCCTAGGTTTTAGCGAAGAGGAACTGCGCAACAAGCACTGTGTCGATTTTTCTCCGCCTGAAGACGCACAGGAGGATTGGGCGCTTTTTCAGCAATTGCGTGCAGGTTCAATAGACCATTACCAACTGGAAAAACGCTATTTTCGGCGAGACGGTTCGTTGGTCTGGGGGAGCTTAAGCATCTCTTTATTGAAGAGTAGCCCATCTCCGCTCGTACTTGCGATGGTGGAGGACATCACGGACAAAAAGAACGCAGAGGAAGCGCGGTTCAGGCATGCCGCAGTTATCGAATCTTCTGACGATGCAATTGCTTCGGGGACTTTGGATGGAATTATCGTAAGTTGGAACAAAGGTGCGCAGAAGATCTACGGATACACGGAGGCTGAAGCCCTAGGTAAGCCGATTAGCATGCTTGTCCCGCCTGAGCTGCCGGATGAAGAGAACAAGATTCTAGAAACGTTGAACTCGGGGGATCGCATCGAGCATTTTGAAACGGTTCGTGTTACCAAAACGGGGAAAAGAATTAACGTATCCCTAACTATTTCGCCAATCAAGGATTCAACTGGCAGAACTGTGGGCATTTCTGGAATAGCCCGCGACATCACAGAGCGAAAGCTGGCAGACGAGGCGCGTTTGGAAGTGAATCGCACTTTAGAAGCGCAAGCGGCATTACTGCAATCGCGGGAGGGACTGCTGAAAATCTTCGTTAAACATGTACCAGTCGCAGTGGCGATGCTCGACCGTGACATGCGCTATCTCCAAGTGAGCGACCGCTGGTGTGCTGATTTCTCGCTCGACAGGTCGCGAATACTGGGGCGTTCGCACTACGAAGTTTTCCCTGACCTTCCCGAACGATGGAAGGAGATTCACCGCCGTGGTCTTGCTGGAGAAACGTTGCGAGCCGAGGAAGACCGTTGGGATCGCGCGAGCGGCACCAATTGGAGCCGATGGGAGATTCGCTCTTGGCAGAATCTCGACGGGATGCCGGGAGGGATTATTATCTTTTCGGAGGATATTACCCACGGCAAGCAAGCTGAAGAGGCACTCTTGGGCATGAGCCGAAAGCTGATTGAGGCACAGGAGCAGGAACGCACCCGGATCAGCAGAGAGCTTCACGACGACATCGGTCAACGTCTCGCCCTGTTGGCTCTGCAGTTGCAGCAACTCCACGAAGACACTCTCACTTTGCCCGAAGTCCGAAGCCGTATGGGCGAATTCCAGCAGCAGATTTCGGAGATAGCCACCGATATTCAATCCTTATCGCACGAGTTGCATTCAGCAAAACTGCAATATTTGGGTATTGCTGCGGCCATGAGAGGCTTCTGCCGAGAATTCGCCGATCAGCAAAAGGTGGAGATTGACTTCAAAGCCCACGATTTGCCCAGCCCCTTGTCGCCGGACATTTCTCTGTGCCTCTTCAGAGTTCTGCAAGAAGCCCTCCACAATTCGGCGAAACACAGTGGAGTGCGGCAGTTCGAAGTACGCTTGTGGGGAACGTCGGATGAGATTCATCTCACGGTTAAGGATTCCGGCGCGGGCTTTGACCGCGAAGCAGCAAAGGAGAGCCGTGGTCTTGGTCTCATCAGCATGGAGGAGAGGCTGAAGCTGGTGAAGGGAACGCTTTCAATCAGCTCGCAACCGAAGCGTGGTACCACCATCCGCGCTAGCGTGCCTCTCAGTTCGGGAAGCGATTCCATGCGTGCTGCCGGGTAAACCTTCTAAATTGGATTTCTTCGTCCATTTGATCGGCGGTTTTATTAGCGGTCTTCAGGAATCATGACGAAACCATTCTCCTCGAATCTCGGAAGAAAGTTAAGATTTGCTTCTTGGCCGACGGCGTTAATCGGAATAGTAGTGATCAAAGCCGTCCTTTCACTCGCCGTGAAGCCGGGCTCCTTCGTAGTTTCGTACAGTGGGATCAGTTACTTCCTCCTCATGCTGTTGGCCACTGGTTTCGCCATCCGCAACGGAATACGGCAAACACTTAGGAGCCGTCCGTTCTGGGCGCTCCTCGCAACTGCCTATGGCCTCTGGGCGTTAAACCAGGGTCTTACGCTGTACTACGAGCTTGGTCGGCATATGGACGCGCCAGATAATTCGATCGCTGATCCGGTTCTGTTCTTGCACCTCGTGCCTCTCATGGCAGCCGTGGCAACCCTCCCACCGCGGAACCTATTCGATCGCAAGCCATACCGCGCGATCTTAAACACTCTTCTCTTATTGTTTTTCTGGAGCTTTCTTTATGGTTATTTTATTTTCCCATACCAGTACTTGTTCTCGTCGAGCGCTACGCCTTCTAGCTATGGCATGCGTTTTGACATCCTTTATCTGTTAGAAAATCTGGCGCTGGTCTTGGCTGTAGGTGTCTTGACCCTTCGCGTGCAGCCTCCTTGGAAGTCAATCTATCTTCATCTGTTCGGCGCCTCCATCCTGTACACCTTAAGTTCCGCAGTCGCCAACCTCGCAATTGACTCGGGTGGATACGTCAACGGCAAGCTGTATGGTCTAGGCCTGACCGCTTCTGTTTGCTGGTTTGTGTGGGTACCGCTACGCGCACAGCAGGAGCTGGGACCAGAAGCAACAGCAGTGCGATTCGATAGCGGCGAAAGCTCACGAGGGTCGATATGGGCAATGCTCGTAGTTGTGATGATCTCTATCCCGATTGTCGGGGAGCTGTTCCAACGGAATGAGAGCAGTGGTCTGCGCACGCTCCGTGTGCTTGTCGCAATCGCCGCGATTGTGTGTCTGGCGAGTGCCGCCTATATAAAGGAGTACCTCGCCAGACGTGAACTGGATTTCCATTTTGGTTTAGCCAACGACAGGCTACGTCTGGCAATGGAGGCGAGCGCATCGGTAGGGTGGGACTTTGACGTCAAGAGCGGGCGGGATGTTTTGTTCGGCGACCTTCAAACTATCTTCGGAATCGCTTCCGATCCTTACGTGACAACTAGGGAGGATTTCTTTCGTTACGTACATCCGGATGACCGAACTAGAGTCTCGGAAGCGATCGCGGATGCAGGGCAAAACCGGACGCTGTACGTGGCAGAGTTTCGCATCGTAAAGCCAGATGGGACAGTTCGCTGGCTGGCAGCGCGAGGCAAGTTCTACTATGCAAGGAACGGTAACCCCGAGCGAATGCTCGGCGTGTCGCTAGATATCACTGAGCGTAAGCGGACGGAAGAGGCCCTTTCCTGCATGAACCGCAGAGTAATCGAGGCAGAAGAACGGGAACGTAACCGGATCGCGAAAGACCTTCACGAAGACGTCGGCCAGCGTCTTGCTTTATTGGCAATTGGGATCGAACAGCTCAAGAACGACCACCCCAATCGGACTGTCGAACTGCTCGACCGCATGGACTCAGTATGGAAGCAAACCTTGGAGATATTGACCGATGTAAAAGCTTCGGCGCACGAGTTGTACTCTCCGAGACTAGAGTATCTCGGTGTCGCTGCGGTTATGAGAATCTTCTGCGAAGAGTTCGGAGAGCGGAAGAAAGTAGAGATTGACTTCATGAGCCGCGGTCTCCCCAGCCTCGTGCAGCCGGACGTTTCTATTTGCCTCTTCCGGGTTCTGCAGGAAGCGTTGCACAACGGGGTGAAGCACAGCGGGGTAGAGAAGTTCCGCGTGCAATTGTGGGCTGACGATGAGATTCATCTTACGGTTAGCGACTCCGGCGCTGGTTTTGACCTCGAAGCGGCAAAGACAGGCCCAGGGCTTGGTTTGATCAGAATGGAGCAGCGCTTAAGACTGGTGAATGGAACATTTTCGGTCGATTCGCAACCCGAGAAAGGCACTACAGTCCAAGCTGGCGTGCCGTTGCGCTCAGCAAGTGTGAAGCGTGCGGCCGGGTAAGGATCGCCCTTTTTCTAGATGTGGGATCATGCTTCAGCGGATAAGACAGCGGAGTGCTCCGCGCATATCGCTGCATATGGCTCCCCTTTGAGTTCTTCGGTCATTGGGTACGCGCAGCGTATAAAAACGGGATGTGTTTGAGCCAGTTCATTCCCCAACCGTTCAAGCTCAATGGCGGCCTTCATTCTTCCGTCAGCACAGAGAAGCGCAACCATCTCCCCAAACAATTCAACTCTCTTGTGCTCAATCTCAGCGCAGCGAATCAGCGGCGCAACGGTGGACAGGATGGTTCCGTCAACTTGATTTGGCCCCTTTTGATCTTTTCATTTGGCCCCACCCCTTGGTCAATCACCTCCCGCACCCAGGTCGGAGCGATGCCCTGCGGCGCCCGAAGGGCGACGCGTTTAGGGCGACGCGCAGACCTGGGTGCGGGAGAATTTCTGATTCATCGCGGCGGGTTTGCTCACTTCCGCGGAGCAATTTCGCGTCAGCATCGCCTAGGAACGACAATCGCCAACTCGGTTGACCCATAGCATCCCCGGTTTTGTCTCTCCTTAAGCGCATTTCCCGTACCTCATCCTTTGCCGCCTTTTTTCTTATTCAGCGTTCTACGGAAACGATACGACTCCGTGCCCGTCTCGATGATGTGTGCCTGGTCGGTCAGGCGGTCCAACATGGCCTTGCACAACCTGGCGTTTGGGAACATGGTGGTCCACTCGGAAAACGGCAGATTCGTTGTGACAATCACCGCCGCTCTCTCGGCGCGCCCAGAGATAATCTGGAACAACAGCTCGGCAGCGGCTTCCGGCATCGCCACATACGCCATCTCGTCGATCACGATCAACTCATAGCGCATCCACCGGTTGGTCACGCGATTTAGTTCGCTCTTGTTCTTGGCCTCTGTCAGTTCGTTCACCAACTGCGCCGCCGTCGTGAACCGTACCCGTTTCCTCTGACGACAGGCCGCTATCGCTAGCCCCGTCGCCATATGCGTCTTACCTGTTCCGGTTTCCCCAAGAAAAATAACCGGCTCGCTGCGACTCAAGTAACCGCCTTCTGCCAGGTTCCGGATCTGTGCGGCCGGAAGATGCGGCGCATCGGAGAAGGCAAAGTCCTCCAGTGTTTTCACCTTCGGGAAATGGGCCTCCGTTATTCGCCGCGCTACTCCGTGTTGATAGCGATCTTCCACTTCGGCGCTGAGCAGCGCTTCCAGATAACTCAGATGCCCGTGCTTCTGCTTGACCGCTTCTTCGGCCATCAATAGAAACTGTCCACCCACCGTCGCGAGCTTTAGGTCTTTGGCATACTGTCGAATCGTTGCCTGTTGCGCAGCTACCGTTGCGGTGCTCATTGAATCACCCCGCTGCCGGAATAGTTCCTCAACAACTGGTCGTAGTTCCTGGTGGTTGGTTGTGGCCGGTCATACACTCGTAAAGCACCTATCTCAACCGCCTCACGCGGTTCTCGTTTCTTGTTTCCCTCCGTATCCAGAAGCAGGCGCACGGCTTCAACATCGAAACAATTCATATCCAGAGCCTTTTCAACCACTGCTTGTAGCCGCGAGTATCCGTGCTGCCGGCCCAGCAAGAGCACGTCGATCATGGCGCGCGTTCCCGGCTGCTGGCCTCTTCGCTGCTTCAGCATCTCCCAGTAGCGATCGAAACTGGCCGGCCAACGTCCTTGTGCTCGCCACTGCTCGAGCGGTGTCGAACCAGGAAACGCTCCGGGCTTCTTCGTCAGCGCTTCCAGGTAATGCTCCAGGTTGAGTACCTTCTGCTGACGGTTGAAGCAGCGATCGTGTCGCGCCACGCACTCTCCCTGGTGCCAAAGCTCCACGTAGGAAGAATGCACCCTGGCTTGCACTTCCACGCCGACGGGCAGAGGAACGGAGTAGAAGTTGGTCAGCACCTTCACGCAACCGCTGGTGTTCACATGTGGAAAGTGAATCGCTGCCAAATCAAAACCTTCTTTCGCCAGTGCTCGCAGGTGTTCTCGCTCCAGACTCATTCCGGCACCAACCGTCTGTGCCCGCTCGCCGATCAAACGCTGCTCATCGTTCCTGGATGCTTCCAGCAAGAAAAGGTTCAGCGCTTCCCAACTGGCAACCTGCGGAACCGGCACCATGTGGTTCCGGCGAAAGTATCCGCCTTCTCCTTCCACTCCACCCTTCTCGTGACCTTCCCCTGGGGTGCAGAACTCCGACTGGAAACCCCAATGCGATCGGAAGGCCATAAATCGCATGGTCTCCTCTCGCTGGTGCCCTCGCAAAATCTTCCTCACCGCACTCTTAAGGTTGTCATACCTTAAGACTGCAAATACCCCGCCAAAATAGAGAAACGCTTGCTCATGCGCTTCCAGAAACGCTTGCTGGCTGGCGTGCGGGAAGGCGCAATGGAACGCTCCTCCACTGGCCATGCTGCGCATGCAAAATACGTAGGCCAGCTCCCGCTCTCCGCAAATATCTGCGTAAGCTTCATACCAGTCCACCTGCGCTTCTCCACCCCAAACGTAGGACTGCGGAATGAATGTCTCGCGGTGAATCATCGCTAACGCGAGTTTTCTTTCACGAACGTGGCGTCGTATCGTGGATTCGGCCACTTCCACTTCCGGCATCTCTTCTCGGATCCGGCACCAGATCCGATGTGCGGTGTGCCGCTGCTTCCGTGGCGCCTTCTTGTCCGCTTCCAGAACCACGTCGATGAAGGCCATCGCCGGTTCCAGCTTCGGTCTCTCTCTTATCGGTGTCTTGCGCTCTACAGGAACAGCGCTGAGCACCGCCTCACGCACCATCCGCCGATGAATCCCCAACTTCTTGGCGATCCCTCGAATCGTTCCACCACCATGCTCGTACTCACGTCGAATCTGCTCAAATAGCTCCACCTTGGTTCTCCTATCCACCCGGTCCTCCCTTGGGGCGGTTAGGCCCGAAGCAGAGTCCACGGTATATGGTTTTCAGTAGGGTGGGGCCAAATCAAAGTATCGAATGGGGCCAAATCAGAGTATCGAAATCACAGGAATCGCTCGCGGCTGGGTCCCGCATTTTCCATGAATGTTGAGAGGGCTTGGGCGGCATCCAAAAGGAGCAAGCGCTCTTGCTGAGCGGCAGCAGCAGTATCCACGCCACGTGCCTGCAATCCCCGAAGAAGACCGCTCCGGTGTGACTCGGTCGCGACCACGATAACTTTACTCCCGGCTTCTAGAGCGGTCTCGACAAAGCGGGTCAGACCAGCAAGAAAGGATGCATCATCAGAATAGAACTCAACCTCGTGGTTGCGAACGATTTCCTTTTTCTGAGTGCCAGCGATGGGAGAACCTGCTTGTGTCCGAAATCGGGAAGCTTGCGGGTTCGTCGCGTCGGTGAAAGGGTGACCCGATAATCCGCTACTGATAAACTGCCTGCCCCCAAGAACCGCTCCCACAGCCGTTAACAGTTCGCTACCAGCGTGCGCCTTAACCACGTAGCCCAATGCACCCAAGGCTAGAGCTTCCTGCACCACATCGCCAGAAGATTCTTGGCTTACAATTAGTATCTTGGATTCGGGGGAGAGCTTGCGGATTCTTCGAGCTGCTTCGATTCCATTCAGCGATGGAAGTCCAATATCGAGCACAACTAAGTCCGGTTGCAGTTCTTCCGCCATGTGAACCGCTTCCAATCCGTCTGCGGTTTCCCCGACGATCTGCAATCCGGACCTTTTCCCTAGCGTTGAACAGATGACGCGCCGAAACGGTTCGTAATCCTCTATCACGAGCACCCGGACTGATGATGGTTCCAAGCTGCCACCCTACTCTTAGAGTCTAGTTGCTGGTTGTATTCGTAATCCCAGGTTCACAATTCAGGTTGCTGCCCGGGAGATTATCACAGATTGGGTGGACGCGGACGAAACTAGCAACAGCCGCAAGCCTTCCCGCGCATAGCTTCCCGACCCTCCCAAACAATGAGCGGCAGAATCGCGAAAGCCGCAATCGGGTCTGTCCAATTGAGGCGTCAGATGGCGTTGATCGCCAGTCCCGGCAAGGCGATGAACGATAGGTACGCACACAGCGCCGACTGTGCGGCGTCTGCGCTCAAGCTGCGCTGCCTGTCGCTCCTGACAGCCAAGCGGTGGACGCGTGAGAACCCAATCCGTAACGTCTCGATCCCGTCAGACGAAGATGCGACCCGAATCTATGTGATCTCGCCAAAGGAAGAGAAGCACTATTTCAAACTCGCCGCGAAGAACCAAGACCTTTGGGATTTGGGACGACTGATGCTGAATCAGGAAAGCAGGCCGGAGGAGCTATACAGCCGCGCATAATTAACAGGACATAGGTAAGTACATCTGGCATACTCCTTGAAGGAGGTGCCATGGTTCCGCGCATCCTGTACTTACATCCGAAGGCGTATAAGCGATTAATCCGTCTGCGCAAGCAAGCAGAGCGAGACGGAGCCTACCGAGTTGCCAAGCGATTGCAGGCAGTGGTGCTGAACTCGGAGGGACGTACCAGCGGTGAGCTGGCCCATCTACTCGGATCTCCACGTTCGAGGGTCTCGGAGTGGTTAGCACGTTATCAAACTTTCAGCGTGGAAGGACTGCTCGAAGGGCATCGTTCAGGCCGGCCATTGGAGCTGACATCGTCGCAACGGAAACAGCTCGATGACATTCTCGAAAGCGGCCCCGTAGCTTACGGCCTGGATACGGGCATCTGGACTTCTCCCATGATCGCCTGGGTCATCGAGGAGGAATTCGGCATCCATTATCATCCGGGCCATGTGCGCAAGTTGCTCCATCGTTTGGGCTTCTCCGTGCAGTGCCCGCGTCGCGTGCTGGCCCGAGCCAACGCTGACCAGCAAGATCGCTGGCAGCGGTATACCTATCCCAGCCTTAAAAAAAAACGCAGCGGCAAAACTGGGCGTTGATCTTCAGCGACGAAGCCAGCTTTCGCCAAGATTCAACCCTGCACGCCACCTGGAGCCGGATTGGTTGTCCCCCGGAAGTTCCCGTGACCGGACAGCGCAACAGCGTGAAGATTAAACTCGATGCCGAGCGAGCGGAAATTCTCCAGCGCTTTTAAGAGATGCGAAACAGAGCGTGCAAACCGGTCAAAACGCCACACAACAACTGCGTCGAAATACCGACGATGCGCGTCGTGCAACAGCTTGTCCAGTTCGGGGCGTTTTTCCTTACTGCCAGAAATCCCAACATCCGCGTACTCGTGGCTAATTTCCCAACCTCGCCGTTGGCAGTATTCCCACAGTTCGCCTAATTGCACTTCAGGATCTTGCCCGTGGTTTGTGGTGCTTACCCTGGCATAAATTGCTATTTTCACTTTAAGCTCCTATAGCGCGTTTTTGCCCATTAGGGGCTGGTTAAACCCCGTTTAAAACGACCGCCAAGGGCCCTGCGGGGCACGAGGCTGGGCGATCGGTTGCGCATAGCCCTTTACCCCTTAGGGGGCAAGGGCAGTGGCCCATAGACTATTATACCTAGACTAGTCTATATGTAAACGATAGTATATATAAATAGAGGCCTTGACCCAGTGCGGCGTTTAGTCTAGGGTGCAAACCATGATCGTCTGCAGGCTAAAGGAAGTTCTCAAACGTAAGGGCTGGACGCGCTACAAACTACAGCAGAAGACCGGAATTACTTATCCAACTCTTCATGCGCTTTTCCACGGGCGAAGCAAGGGCTACAGCGGCGAGGTTTTGAATAAGCTTTGCTATGCACTGAAATGCTCGCCAGGAGATTTGCTCGAGTGGCGGCCGGACAGGTTTCCGAGAGATAAAAAGAAGAGATAGATACCGCGAAAGTGTTCTGAACCCGGAGCTTGCCTACAGTTTCTTTTCTGAATTGAAATGATTTGAACTGGTTAGCGTTGCGCGAAACTAATTGGCACGCGCGTGCTCTTCGGTATAGCTGATTCCGCGGGTCGTGCTTCAATTCGAGATGTAGTGCGGATCGTCAAACGGGTTGGTGATGCGCAGTCGCATGGGCTGGACGCGGGGAAGTGCAATCTAATTTTAACATTTGGGCGAAAGGAGCGAGAGCACGTAACAGCTCTACGTCAGTTCTATGCGAAAAGTCTGCGCTGAATTCGGTTAGTTAGCTGTCCTGTATCCGAACGGCGACTCTTGCGTCGAGTCGGTAGAGCGGCGCGTCTAGTGCTCCGAACCGTCGGCTGGTTCAGTGCTTCGGCAGCATGTACGGCAACATTTAGAAGAACGATATCTGCAGCTTCGGCCGCCGCATATGCCCGAGCTACAGAATGTGTTCCTACCGGGGCAGCATAAGTCCATTCTAGCGCGCCGAGCAAAGTCTTAACGCTGCTGGTTTGATTTCGTCTCAGGCTCAGAATTTCAGTTGCGATGCCCATAGTCTTCTCCCTCAGATTGGAGACAGCATACCATCCCAATGTCGTACCGCACCTGTACCAGAGGACAGGCTCCTGCGTTCCGCTGCGGCAGCAACCGAAGAGCCTCCTCATGTTGGTTCCGGCTGAACTGTGTCTTTATCATGCGGCGAGGAGTTTCTGATCGGCTGTAGCCACTGGCCCGGGTCCACCGCACCCACGGGCGGCCACGTCCAAACGGCTTTACCGGACGCGCGCAGAACTCCGCCTCCCCGTTCACTGCTGAGCGAGAACGCGCCTCCGGTAAAGTTCTAACGTTAATCGGGACTTGACGAGATTTGCGTGTTTTTTGGAGTGCTGAAGAACAACCTAACGTTGGGGCTATTCAGCCAAAAACAATAGAAACACGGCGAGCACTGCTTCGGCCGCAATCATCATCCGCTCCGTGAATCCAGCGCGGAGAAATGACCGCAAATTGTAGAGGCAGAGTAGGGGCGTCACCAGAACCAGAATCCTTGCCCAGTTGCGCCCTTTCCAATAGAACCAAATCACTAAGTAACCGACCAGGATGACAACCGTGAATAGCACGAAAATTATTGCCGCGTACGGTTTAGAAGCTATTTGCGCAATTTAACCAGCTCACCCTTCGCGTGCTCATTGTCAGGATTCAACTCGACAGACCGCGCATATGCCATACGCGCATCTTGGATATCGTTCGTCGCCTCGTAACCATCTCCAAGGCTGTCCCACGCATTCGCGGAATCGGGATAAACCTTTGTATTCAATTTGAACAGCACGACGGCTGACGAAGGGTCTTTTTCCTGAAGGAAGGCATAGCCAAGCCTATTTATCGTCCTCTCTTCTCCAGTCATGTAACGGTGCATGGGATTGGCAGCGAAACTCTGGAACGCTTTCCACGCGGTCTCTTCTCCCGTTCGAGCTGCCGATCGCATTATCTCGGCAAACGACTTCGAGTTGAATCTGATTTCCATGATGTGCCTGGGGACGCCGTTTTCAGCCGAAGTTCTCCCCAGAAACGCCATCGCCGGAGCGTCATGTTCGACGTAGGCATTCAGAAACTGAAGCATGTAAAGTGCAACCCACGAATAACTTGTATTTGCGTCTTCCCGTCCATAATCTGCGACCTGATCTTCCGCGAATGTTTCGGCGTTCTTCATGCGCTGAAACATGGAACAGAATTCAGGATGGGACATGCCCACCATGTTTACAGTTGTGACATCTCCGTGTGTCCATGCGTTAAGAACGCTGCGTCCTATTCTTTCATTGGGCGGGCCATGGTACGCATCAAGATCCTCAATGTAACTCATATCGTTTGCGGTAAAAAACAGAAGCGGCACCTTCAACTGCTCTGGATGAATGTCTCCAGCGCTTGCGACAAGTCCTGGATAGTAGCGCATGCTGCCGTCCATCTCAGCCAAGACCTGAATGCGGGGGTCGCGCGCAGCAGCGAACAAACTCGATATTCCTCCCCAACTAAAGCTCACCACGGCGACCTTCGATGAATCCGTATCAGGCAGGCTATTTGCATAAGAAATAAGAAATGAGATGTCGAGAGCTTGCGTATCAATCCCCGCCAGGTCGTCAGTCATATCGCGCGTTGACGGTCCCAATGAAGGAGTGGCAAGAACGACATAACCATGGCTTGCAAGGTACTCGCACAGATCAGCGTTCTCCCAGGCGATGGATGAATCGCTGGGAGCGTAAATGACAACCGGGTAGCGTTGTTCAACCGGTTTCGCGTCGCGCACTGCCCACAGAGAAGTATCGAAGGAACTCTTCAATCGCCTGCGCCATTTGTTGTGCTCCTGGTCAGGCGTGTCAAAGTGAATCTCTCTATCCGCCAACTCCACATAATCTTCAACTGTCATTGGCTTACTACTGCTTTGCAGCGCTGGATACCAGATGAGCGTCTGCAGAGGGCGGCTTCCTTGTCGTCCATGTGCTTCGGGACGATCGGGTGTAACCGGAAACTTTCGTGAAGGATCGTATTGATTCACCACCTTCAGGCCCACGGGATAAGACCCGGGCTTTTGCAGAAATTGGAACGGAGGAAACTGGGAGAGCGCTGTTCCCGAGCCGATGAGTAAAAAGAGTATGAGAAATGTCAGTGGATTCGCTTTCCATTTAGACCAATCAACAATTACCCACCCCATGGCATTGGTAATCGACATTAGTATTGCCGTTTCTGTTAGGCCTTTTGGGCGCTGGTAAGAATTCATATCGGCGAAGCATACTATAGCAGTCACAACCGAGCACGTACTGGCAGCCACTTCTCCGGTAACGCCGTTTTTCAAGACTTAGGCGATTACTTAGTGAGCGCGATGGCGATTTGTCGCCAAGTGTTGCCCGCCCAGCTAGAATATCCCCGTGACTAGAGAACGCTGGGCTCAGATAGGAATCGCGGCTCAATTCCTCATCGTGGTAAGGACACTAGGTGAGTTCTTCCGGCTCAGGCACGTCCATGGCACTAGCTTCTCGGCCGCAGTCGCTGCGCCGTATATTGGTGGCGCCTTAATAGCTGCATGCTTCTGCTGGGCAGGCGTGACCTTGTACTTCTTCCGACACTACACGCTGTCCGTCTGGGTCGCGCTGGCGGCCGTAGTCATTCTGCTCGTGTACAAAATTGCTGTAATTGGTTGGTGATGGCGGCTCGCTCTGACGCTTGAATCGAACGGAAGGCAAACGGAGGCTAACTGGAACGAGCCATCCGGAGCGAACCGGCGAGTGCCGGGGTACTGAGACCCACTTCTCCAGTTTCCCCGGTTACCGGGACTGTCCCTTCGAGTCGTTGACTTGGTTCAATCGCGCAACCTAAGATTGCCGCACCATGGCGGGTTCCGACGCGCTCATCGGTCAAATCATCTCGCACTACCGTGTCATCGGGAAGCTCGGTGGCGGCGGCATGGGTGTCGTTTACAAAGCCGAGGACACCGAGCTTGGTCGCTTCGTCGCCTTGAAGTTTCTGCCAGAAGACGTAGCCCAAGACCCACAGGCTTTGGAACGTTTCCGCCGCGAAGCACGTGCGGCTTCTGCCCTGAATCATCCCAACATTTGCACGGTCTACGAAATCGGGAGCGAGATGGGGCGTACATTCCTGGCCATGGAGTTCCTGGAAGGGAGGACGCTGAAGCAGGAGTTGTCCGAGAAGACGCTTTCGCCGGAGCGCATGCTGGATCTGGCGATTCAGATGGCGGAAGGGCTGGAAGCGGCGCACGCGAAGGGCATCGTGCACCGGGACATCAAGCCCATGAATTTGTTTGTGACCACGACGGGGCACCTTAAGATTCTGGATTTCGGCTTGGCGAAGCTGACGCCGTTCCTGAGGAACTTCGAGGGACAGAAAAAAGAATCTGATTCGACTGTACTGCAAGATGTGGAGCTGACCAGTCCGGGGACGACGCTGGGAACGGTGGCGTACATGTCGCCTGAGCAGGCGCGGGGCGAGGCGCTGGATGCGCGGACGGATATTTTTTCGTATGGCGTGGTGCTGTACGAAATGGCGGCGGGAAAGCGGCCGTTCAGTGGGCCCACGGCGGCTTCGACGTTCGATGCCATACTGCACAACGAACCGGAGTCCATCTCGCGGAAAAATGAGGCGTCGCCGGAACTGAATCGCATTATCCGGCGGGCGCTGGAGAAGGGCCGGGAGAAGCGTTACCAGAACATGGGCGAGCCGCTGGCCCGATTAAAAGAGCTGCTGCAGGAGGCGAGCGGACCGGTCCCGATTGCGCGGATGATCCGGAAACCAAGGGTGGTGTATCCGGCGCTGGCAGTGATTGCGGTACTGGCATTGCTGATCGGGTGGTACTTGCACAGGAGCGGGCGGGCGCGATGGGCGCATGAAACGCAAATCCCGGAAATCGCGCGGCTGGTGGCGAAGGGAGAATACGCGGCAGCATTCGCACTGGCGAAGAAAGTGGAAGCGGTGGTTCCCGGCGATGCGGAGCTCGAGAAGTTATGGCCAGAAGTATCGCTGGAGATTTCGGTGCAGTCGGAGCCGACGGGAGCGGAGATTTACATGAAACCGTACCGCGCGCCGGAAAGCGCTTGGGAACACATCGGGCGAGGGCCGATTGAACATTTGCGCGTCCCCTTCGGACTGTTGCGCTGGAAGGCGGAGAAGCGGGGATACGAGACGAGCGAACGGCTCAGCTTTTCGCGGGAGAATACCAAGACGTTGTTCGTCCTGGGACGGGGAACGACGTTAAAACTAGCGCTGGCAGCGCTGGGAACCGTACCGGAGGGAATGGTACGCGTGCCGGGAGGAAAGTTGGACCTGCAAATCCCGGGGATCGAAAAGGCCGTAACGACCGCGAATTTTCCGGACTATTGGATGGATCGCTATGAAGTGACCAATAAGAAATACAAGGAATTTGTAGACGCAGGAGGTTACCGAAGGCCGGAGTTCTGGAAAGTGCCGTTTGTGGAGAATGGTCGCACTCTTTCCTGGGAAGAGGCGATGACGCGATTCCGGGATAAGGCGGGCAGGCGGGGGCCCGCAAATTGGGAACTGGGAAATTATGCGGCAGGTCAGGCGGACTATCCGGTGACGGGAGTGAGCTGGTATGAAGCGGCGGCGTACGCGGAGTTCGCGGAAAAGAGTTTGCCCACGACGCACCAGTGGCAAAATGCCGCAGGACGCCGATTCGCGTCGGAGACGGTGCCACTGAGCAATTTCGGCGGGCAAGGGCTAGCGCCTGTGGCAAGCCATCAAGGCATGGGCCCTTTCGGCACTTATGATATGGCGGGAAACGCCAAGGAATGGTGCTGGAATGCTACGGGGAATAAGCGGTACATCCTGGGAGGAGCCTGGAATGAGCCGCCATACATGTTTGTGGACCATGACGCGCAATCGCCGTTCGACCGCAAGCCGACGGACGGATTCCGGTGCGTGAAAGCGCTGCCGGGGACAGCGGTCCCCACGGGGGCGCTGGAACCGGTTACCTTTACATTCCGGGATTATTCGAAGGAGAAGCCGGTATCCGACCAGGTGTTTGCCGCGCTGAAGAACTTGTACCGCTATGATGCCGGGCCGCTCGACGCGACGGTGGACTCCGTGGATGACAGCAATCCGAACTGGACGCGGCAAAAAGTGTCGTACAACGCGGCGTACGGGAACGAGCGAGTGATAGCGTTTGTGTTCCTACCGAAGAACACGAGCCCACCGTATGAAACGGTGGTGTACTTTCCGGGGTCGACTGCGATCTTCGAGCGTTCCAGCGAGAACCTGAACCTGTATGCATGCACATTTGTGATCCAGAGCGGGCGCGCACTGGTGTATCCAATCTACAAGAGTCAGTACGAGCGAGGAGACGGGTTGGAATACGACGATCCGGACGAGACGGTGCGCTACCGGGACCACGTGATCTACTGGGAAAAGGATCTGGGGAGGACGATCGATTACCTGGAAACTCGCAAAGACCTGAAGCTAGACAAGCTAGCGTACTACGGTTTGAGTACGGGAGCTTATTTGGGGAACATTTTTCCCGCGCTGGAGCCCCGGATCAAGGTGGCGGTACTGTTGAGCGGCGGATTCGATTTTACGAAGAAGCTGCCGGAAGTAGATGAGATTAATTTTGCGCCGCGGGTAAAGGTTCCGACGCTGATGGTGAATGGAAAGTACGATCATTTTTTTCCGCTGGAAACATCGCAGAACGTGATGTTCCGGTTTCTGGGCGCGCCGGAGAAGGACAAGCGACACGTCGTGCTGGACGGGGGACATGCTCCGCGGTACGAACAGGTCGAGAAAGAGATTCTGGACTGGTTGGACAAGTATCAAGGCCCATTGAAATAAAACTTGGAAGTGTGATGAGTTGATGAAACAACTGAAGGCGGAGTTGGTGAAATTGTGACGGTTATCGGAATGTCCGTGTTGGAATTGGTGCTGGCTCCTGGTTAGTCGCGAAACCGGACAAGTTGCTGCGAGTACCGAGAACAGAGCGAACCATCCTGAATTAGTTTGAGTGGTTTAATTGCCGCCGCAGGGTTTCCACCACGAGACCGACCAGGGCATACGTAGCAACATTTGCAGCGAGAGACGAATAGATGCTCAAGGCGTAAGAGTAATGCATGCCGACAATCGCAATGGGACACGTTAGCTGAACAAGAGCGGACACCAGCGGTGCTATCGGAAGGTGCTTGTTGGCCATGAAGAAATAAACTGCCCACCCACTCGCAACGAGAAAACCAGCAGCCGACCATATTGCGATTCGATATTTCATGCTGCACCTCCCGCGGTCTTGGCCGAATGGTCTCACAATGTTCTGCGTCTGTCAGGTCAACTCCTGGTTCGTCGCCTAATCGGAAATGTGGCTACTATATAGTACTTTACATCTCCTCTCAATGGTCAGAACCAGACATCGCCGGTGCCATTCGATATCCATCGGTACCGGAAAATATTGGATATGCACGGGCGTCCCAAGTTTGGGCCGTGGAGCCCTCATTTATCGACATAAAACGGCTTGATGTTTCAGATGGCCATGGATTCCGTAAATTGCAGATTCGCGGCGAAATTTGGTCACGAAAATGACTGCAGAGGAGCTGCAGATGGTGACTCCGCTCCAGTTAGATTCTGCTTTGATTTCGCTTACTGCGTCAGGCTGGCCATGCGCGCATAAATGTAGCTGCAATCTATCGTTATTCGAAGCCTGTGCCACCTGCTGAGTCGCATCCGCCCTGGACTCCGTTGTCGCCTACTTTTCATGTTCCCAAAGCTTTTTCCTCTCACCGGGACTCTTCTGCCCTTTTCTCACTTTTCTTGAACGAACGGTGTTTTATACAGATAGGAGCGCGTGTCGGAACGATTGATCAGGTCGATTTATTGGAGCTCGACAATCTTCCCAAGTTCCGCGAAAGACTTCTCGGGGGGCATTTCGCGAGCAAGTTGCGCGCTGACGTACGTCCAAGGAGACGATATGGAGCGAAATACGCAAGGTAAAAAGAAAATGGATAGGCTCGTCAAGCTCAGTGTTCCAGAAGGCCAGAGTTCGATGGGCGTAGAACATGCCAGCTTTGATGGACGCTTCCAACAATTCACAGACAAACTCGAAGCTCTTTGCGGACTGCCAAACCATGAGGAATTGCCTCGCATTCTCGAAGTATCCAACGCGAGCGCGCTGCCAGCAATTTGGCGGCGTGCAAGGCTGTCGCCCCTAGAAGAAAAGGCGATTGTCCTTTTTGTGGCCCTCGCGTTTTCTTGACCATTTACCACAGGCACCGAAAGGATTACGAGCACCGGCACGAAGGCCGAAAGTATCGCCGCTGCCGTTGCCCCATTTGGGTGGATGGACACTTGAATGGGGCAGAGATACGGCAATCCCTGGGTACGTGCGACTGGCCAAAAGCACAAGATTTGGTTCGAGAATGGGAAGCTAAAGCGAGCAAACCAAAGGCCACGCAAGAGCCCACAACCATTCAGGCCGCTGCAGATAAATTCCTTGATGACATTAAAGGTCAAGATCTCGCGGAGGCCACCATATACAAGTACCGACTCCTATTCAAACAGATGAGAGAATTTTCGCAGAAACGTGGCTTGCGTTATCCGACAGAACTTAATCTGGAAGTGCTTGACTATTTTCGTGCCGGATGGAAAGACGGCCCGCGCTCCAGTGCCAAGAAACTCGAACGGCTCCGCGCCTTCTTTCGCTTCGCACAAGGCCGGGATGGGTTACACAGAATCCGGCGGGCAAGCTAAAAGCCCCGAAAGTGACGATCTGTCCGACGCTGCCGTATTCACGTGAAGAGATGATGCGGATTCTCGCAGCTACTGCCAAATACCGCGAGGAGTTTCCTAAGCGCGGCAAGGAAAACGCGCTGCGCCTTCGCGCTCTCGTACTGCTACTTCGCTACACCGGCATGCGGATTGGAGATGCCATTGGCCTGACAAGCAATGCGATCAAATTGAATCGGCTTTTTCTCTACACAGCGAAGACGGGGACACCGGTAAATACAGTTTTGCCCGACTTTGTCCTGGAAGCTCTCGAAGCATCTCCGAAAGTGACGGACGTACATTTCTTCTGGAACGGGGTCAAGCTTGACACTACCGTAGGGAGCTGGCGCCCTCGGCTCGTAAAGTTGATTGAGCTCGCTGCGGTACCGAACGGCCATGCGCATCGCTTCCGCGACACGTTCGCAGTTGAGCTATTACTTGCAGGCGTGCCAATAGAAAGAGTCTCAGTCCTACCTGGCACCAAAGCGTGCGAATAACCGAGAAACACTACTCTCCTTGGGTGCACAGTCGCCAAGAGCAGCTTGAGCAGGATTTGAAGCGCGCTTGGGACCAGGATCCCATGGCCCTCATGGAAACGAGGGGTACACCAGGGGTACACGGAAAAAATGGAAGGTATAACTGAAACAAACTTAAGCCGATATTTTGGAGGCGCGGGTGGGAATCGAACCCACTACCACCTACACTAATGCTGTTGTTTTGTATATTACAGCCATTTTTTGCATTCGTCTAGTACTCCTAAACGGCGCGGAAAGCGCAAAATCAGCCTAGTTCGGCAGACGTACGGCAGACGGCAGCCAAGCGAGCAACGTCTCCCATTTCCAGACCAACCAATTGCCCTACGGCCTGCGACTGCTCAACCCTGAACGGTTTCTCTGATTTTCATTTTGCCCCCTTACACTGCTTCGACCGTGATGTTCACCACTGTGGTGCTGGCCGGGGAATCTCCATGCGATCTCGGCTTTGTCGAGAGTCTAATATATTTCTGGCTGCCGCCTGAGTACTGGGAGCCAAGTTACCGGTAAGGCGACAAATCAGGAGTTGGACCCTCGGCATTGGCAGATCGACCAGCAAAGGGGCAGAATCTGGACGATTTCGTGCACAGCTCCCGTCGGTCGCACTCAAACATCGCTAGGCGACGGGCTCATTCCGTTTTCGTTTGCGAATCTTTTGGGGGAAGTGACTTCAGTTCCAGCGATTCTTGATCGCCATCAACCACTTGGATCTCCTTGCCTTTGTCCTCGTATTCCTTCAGAAAATCGGGATCCTCCCACGCTTGGTTCTCAACACTTTCCCAGCTAAACACCTTGTATTTCCCGGGTGCCAGCCCACGTATGTCGAAATGGCCGTGTTGGTCCGTCAAACTCGATTTGTACAGTCGCAGAAATTTTCGTTTCTCCTCTTCCGGAATGACCGCCACCCACGCGCCGACAACGGGGAGCTCGTCCTGACTTAAGACCTGGCCCTGTACCCGTGCTCCTCGCGAACTCACGGTAATCTCCAAATTCGCGCTGCCCCCTCTCACGCGCAACTCCACGTCCGGCAGAACGGTCTCGCCAAATCTCACTTCTTTGATGTAGCAGTCTTCCGACAGACCACTCACGTGCACCCGGAATGTTCCATCCGGCACTTCCTTCAACGTGTACTGCCAACCCTCTTCGATCCTTGCCTGTCTTTCGCCGATGCCGAATCTGGTCTGTACTGTACGCAAAGACACCGAACCTTCATCCTTCCCCACACTTGGCTTGCCTTCCCAATTAATTCTGCCCGGTATGGTCACTCCTGTGTTCACGCTCAGCACCAAACCATCCACGTCGGAAGTGATCACATCTACGTCCTGCTGCGTGGAGTACATCTTGTCTTCATCAAACAGCATGGCCAAAACTGTGTATTCGCCGGGCGCGACTTCTGCCAACTCGAATGATCCGTCGGCCTTCACTACGTTCGTGCTGAATCCGAAAAAATTCGTTTCCTGCTTCCTCGGCAACATCAGCACTTGCATCCCGCGAGTAGCGTGCTTCGACACCAGGTTCATTACTTTTCCGCGGATTCGATAAACCTGTATCTCCTTCATCAGAAAGTCGATTGACGGAATCTCTTCACCCTCTTTTACGGTGAGCGGTGACGCTTTGTCCGGTTCCAGCGCGCTCGGGTAATAAACTCGTACGTAGCCCTTCTCATTGGCGTTGGCCGCCACGCTGAACTCTTTTTCTCCAACAATGTGATCCCATCCCATCTGCTCCGCGCTCACGTAATAGCGCCCAGGCGCAAGGCCAAAAAGGCGGAACTCACCCAAATCGTTCGATTGCGCTTCGGTTACCGGAGTCAATTCCGGACGACCATCTCTGTAGCTGTACTTCAATGCACCGACCATCACGCTGGCCATCGGCTCGCCATCTTCATCGAATATTCGTCCGCTGATCACTCCGGCCCGACCCATCTTAAACAGCAGATCCGACATGTTTTGGCCTGGTTGCAAGTTGACGATCGCGCCTGGATCACTGGGCTTGTGCTGCCCATATTCCACGTCGAAATATCCGTTTCGGGATACTTTCAAGTGATAGTTCCCGGCCGGAACATTTTTCAGCAGGAAGCGTCCGTCCGTGCCGCTCTTCGCCGCGATGGTGTGTTCCGAATCCCTACCACCACCCTCCGGCCACAGATGGGCCGTTGCTCCTTTCAGAGGAGCGCCGTCAGCCTTCCCGACCACGATCCCGCTGAGCGTGCACGTCTCGGCTGTCGGGTCGATCTTCGTGGTTGAATTTGGTAGTGGAGTCTGTGCCGATAATTGGGTTGCGCAGAAGAGGCAGAAGAGGCAGAAGAGGCAGAAGAGAAGGACCATATTAGTAACTAGGTACGAACGCAGTTGGCTCTCAAGAAACATGAGCTTTCCCCACGCCATGAGTATATGCACGTCCGGAGGCTATTCCAATCAGCCAGTCGATACCTAATAGGTCGGTAACTCAACGAGTGTGAACTCGTTTGGGCAGAAATTGTTGCTAGGTAAGTCTTGATTAACGGCGTAACCGTCCATATGGCTACTAGCGTCTGCCCAGGAACTACTCCCGATTCCCCCGTCCCAGCTTAAGGAGCGGACAGGAACCGAAGGATTTCATCCATCACGCGGTTGGCCTGATCTGTTTGAAAAAGAAACTGCGCATGAGCGTCTCCGTCCAGCACTATCAGCTCTTTAGGTTCCGGAGCCTTCAAATACTGAGCTCTAATCCCCGGCAGTCGTGGGCCGTCGCCGCTCGCATCATCGCGTGCAACGATAAAAAGCGTTCGCGATTTTAATTGGTCCGCCGGAAGATTCGGGGCAGCGCCGAGAAATACGATCCGATCGATCTCACCCGGTTTCGACTGAATCGAAGCATCCCCGGTTGCTGCGCCGCCGAAACTTCCGCCAATCGCAAACACTGTTTGTGCCCCATCCTTCTTCAAATAGTGCACCGCTGCTAAAACATCATTTGCCATCGGAGCAGTGAACATATCCTTATCCCCGGGCCCCGTCGAACACCCAAACCCCCGGAAATCAAATGCAACAACCTTGAATCCTTTAGCGGCCAGCACCTCTGCCTGTGGTCGCCAGCTCTCTTTCGTGAATCTTCCCCCGTGCGCCAGGACGACAGCCCGTTTCCCATTTCCATACACATCTGCGCAAATCTTCCCGCCATCCTCGGTTGCAAACGAGACATGCTGCTGCGCCTGTAACTGGTGCACGGGCAACAGCGCAACCGAAAGGATCAGAACATTTGTGAACAGGGACACGCTGTGATTATAGGACAGGTTGCCATATCTACGAGTTCAGTCCTGATAAACGTAACCGGTGTAGCTCACACTGCTCATAACTGCGTCCAAAGGCCAACTCAAGCATCCAATCCCAAAGAGGAGCATTTAAGAGCTGCCGCCGAGCTTGAGAAAACACTCGGCTCCCATCTGCTGGTGGCGGAAGGATGGCACAAATGCATCGATTCCCCATGCTGATCCCGCTGGCGGTGGGCGTGATTACCTTTGTATGTACGATCTTTGTTCATGCGCTGCCGTTAAGCGCGACGATCACCATTGCTCGCCGCGAGAGAAGGCTTGGTAAAGAGGGAGTGAGCTTCTGGGGCGATTTTGCAATCGTTGCGTTGATAAATTTATTCTCGCTGGTGGCACACCTAATTGAGATCGCCTTGTGGGCGGCAGTGTTTGTAATCTGCGGAGAATTTCAGGAGTTCGGCACCGCGTACTATCACTCGGCTGTCAACTACACAACCCTAGGCTATGGTGACCTGCTCATGTCGCCGAAGTGGAGATTGCTGGGACCGCTGGAAGCAGCAAACGGGGACTCTGATGTTCGGGATTTCGACCGCGGTGATTTTTACCCTCATTCTACGGTTGACTCAGGTGAGGTTTGTGGATCTCAAGGGCTGAGAGCCTGCATCCAGTCGTTTGGTTAAGTCCCGGAAACTAAACGTGGATTCAAACGGTGGACGATGCCGCCATGCTTTTCGATAAGTCCATCCTTTCTGTCCTTTGCGCTGAGCGCGAAATCAAGATGGGAGACGACGGCCCCTAAACCGTAATCTCCCTCGACCTCAGTTGTAGGGACTGAGGAAGAACTGGGGGCCGCCTGCAATCAGGACGACCCCGCCCGATGCGGAGTGCATCAGGGAACTAGATGATGGACCATTGCAACTTCGACTGGAGGGCGACTACGGTTGCATCCACCGAGGCTTCCGAAAATTGCAGGTTATGGTCTTGAATGTAATCAGCGATAGCCTTCGCGTTGTGGGGGTTATCGAGTAACTTGCGCTCACGAACGTATTGTGCCAATCGGGCCATGCCAGCCGCGTGATCGGCATCACGCTGCGCCTCTCGCTCACGACGCTGCTTGTTCTGGTTCACGACTGCGGCTTGTTCGTCCATCCAGTTCTTGTTCAGTTGATCCACATCGGCCTTGATTCGCTGGGCTTCCTTCGCCTTCCAAGTCTCGATTCGTTCGACCAAGGCTTGAGGGAAGACGTGCCAGAGTTTTGATGTGATCTCCTTGTACAATCCCTCATCCGTCTGCTGGATTCGGGAGAGTACTCGATCCGTTGTCATGTGCGGGAAACGTAAAGTGATTTCTGGTTGGGTGTCTTTGGTGAACGCCATGTTACTTCCCCGCTGGACGCTTCGGGATCATATCGTTCGTGATTAGACGGACGCGTTCCTTCTCTGCCGAGTAGTTGATCTGGCGTTGACCCTCACCAGAGAACGCGGCTTGCAATATCTTGAGGCTTGCTTGCGCATTGAACTGCGGCCACGTTCCGTCTGCCTTCTGCTTGACCCAATTGCCTCGGTCGTCCACCTTGATCTTGCGGAAGAGAGTCTTCGTGGTGTCCGTTTCGCTGTGATCGATGGCCCCTGGAATCCTTGAGTTCACAAGGTAGTTCTCGATCATGTTATCGGCTTGGGCGGTTGCTTGCGCTTCACGGGTTTCGAACTCCTTCGCGACTTTTTCCGCTTCGATCTTAGGCGTCAAGTTGAACTCTATACGGTTCTCCGCTGCTTCCTTCTCACGGCGTTTACGTTCGCGCATTTCATATTCGAGAGTTTTCTTCTGGGCAATCTTGTCGGCCCAGACCTATCCGTTCGGACATCTTGCTCGCCGGTGATAGAGAGCACAATCTCTGGTGATATCGAGGGTTGGGACGGAGACACGATCTTTAAATTAGACAACGGTCAAATTTGGCAGCAGGCCGAATACGAATACACATATTTTTATGCATATCGACCTGCTGTCACGATCTATCAAACCGGTACAGGCTGTCGCATGAAGGTCGAGGATGAAACCGACACGGTGCTAGTAAAACGCATCAAGTAGCGCGGTTGATTCAATGGAGTTTCCGTTGGAATTAATTTGGAGCAATCAATGAAATCAAGAGTTCTTCTCCCGCTCGCTGTTTGTGGATGCTTATTCACGTTCTTCGCAGTCGGCCAAGAAAACAAAACAATTCCTGCCTCTCAAGCAGGAAGCCATGTCGGCCAGAATGCCACGGTTTGCGGACTTGTCGCTACTAGCCGTTATCTGTCCACTTCGCGTTCTAAACCCACTTTTCTCAATCTCGGGAAGGCCTACCCAGATGAGGACTTCACTGTCGTTCTTTGGCCAGAGGATCGTCCAAAATTCGGACATCCTGAGGATTCATATCTCCACAAGAATATCTGTGTCACTGGTCAGATTACGTTGTATAGAGGGAAACCTGAAATCATTGCTAAAAATCCCGGCCAGATTCACGAAGAGTAAAGTACGGCGGGAAAGTGCTCGATGAGCATATAGCTAGAGCGATCTGTACGAAGATCGATGAGTCATTCAAGCAGTGATCGGTCATAACGGGGATTATACACACGTGGAGAATTTCACCCAATGCTCCCCCACTTCCACCCAATGCGCCTGAGTCATGGGGCTTTGTTGCCGATTTGGCAGCAAACTGCTGTATAAACATGGAATCTATGTCAGTGATGCTTTCTCGCAGACTTGATCGCGTGGGTTAGGGCATGGCCACTTTTTTTCGGATGGATTCCAGTGCCAACCGACGGCGGGCGGTTCCGGATCTCACCGCATTCACGGCTACTGTCGCATTCCTCTTCCTGTTTCCTTGCGTTCCCCTCGCCCAGCAACCAGCGGTTATGGAGCAAAATGCCGCGACTCCGAAGAGTCCCACGAGTACTGCGACTATCAAGGCCAATGTCAGGCAGGTATTGCTCGATGTGGTGGTCACCGACCGAAACGATCATTCTGTCAATGGGCTGCACCAGGATGACTTCACAGTGTATGAAGACAACGTCCCCCAGAAGATCATCTCCTTTGAAGCGCATACCGCCGTCCCTGAAACTTCCTTTCTGAAGTCTCTAGCAGCCCCACTTTCGCCTCCGAGTACATTCCTGAATATGCCGCTAGGAAATGACAATCTTCCTCTCAATGTTTTGCTATACGACGTTCTGAACACTCCGCTCGGCGATCAGCCCTTTGCCCACGCTGAAATCATTCGATTTCTGCAAAATCGCCCCATAGGGAGTCGCTTTGCGATTTTCGTGTTGAGCGACAGGCTGCACCTACTGCAGGGATTCACCGACGATCAGCGGGAATTGTTTGCCGCTATGCACAGAAAAGAAGCCGGACTTTACAATACTGCCGAAAACCAATCCGTCCCCAATTTTCCGTCCCTCGCGCAAGTCTCCCCTGGCGGTGATCCGTTCGTAAACGATCCGACGATGAAAGCTATGCTTGGCAAAATGGCAGCCGCCGAATCGACGGAAAAATTGTTTTTCCTAAATCAACGGATTGAACGAACACTGAGCGCATTAATGGAAATAGCAAGATTCTTGAACGGATTGCCAGGCCGCAAGAACCTGATTTGGCTTTCAGGATCTTTCCCAACCTCGATTTTCTCTGCCAAGAATTCGCTGAATCCTTTTGGCTCGACAGTGAACAAGAGTGCAGAACTCCGCCACACGGCAAATCTGCTTACCGTGGGTCAAGTCGCGGTCTATCCCGTTGACGCCCGAGCCCTGCCAGCGAGCTTTGACGGCGAGGGTGAACGTTCGGGCGAGTCAGCCTCCGAGGAGATATTCTCTGATCATGCTGTCATGCAGGAGATTGCAGATGACACTGGGGGCCATGCCTTTTATTCCACCAATGCTCTTGCCGAAGTGATTGCGACAAGCACCGATGACGGCTCGAACTACTACACGTTGAGCTATTCTCCAACTGATGCGGATTTCAATGGCCGTTTGCGCAAAATTCGCGTCAAACTTCGGGAGGGCAACTTCAATCTCACCTACCGGCACAGTTACTTCGCCGCCGATGATGCGGTCATGACCGAAAGGGCTGCCCAAGCCCAGGCAGAACGACTTCAGAATGCCGCTGTCCGTGGAGCGCCGCTAAATTATGAGATTGTCTTTGAAGTGCAAATCCACGTCGAGGGTCCGCCGATAGAGGCTTCACAGGAACTTATCCCTCTTCTTGCGCGGTTTCCATCCTTCGCTTCTCAGAAGGCGTGGGAAGAAGTTCGAGTTCAGCCGTACAGGATCGATTATAGAATTGTCGGCGGGCGGATTTCCTTCCAGCCCTCAGCGGATGGAAGACATCATGGCGAATTTGAATTTCAGTACACAGCGTATGACTTAGACAATCGAGCCATGATTGGGCAAACAATACGAATTGACAAGGACTACACGCCGAAGGAGTTCGATAAATTCGCCGGTGGGGCTTACCAGTTGAGGCAGATACTCCAGATTCCGACCGGCGCAGCATGGCTCAGGCTGGTAGTGCGCGATGCCGTCGGCGATCACATTGGATCGGTCGAAATTCCCTTGCCGCTACCTGTAGAATCCCAGGCAGAAACGCTGGCAGAGCCAAAATGATCTGCCGCGTTACCATGCATGTCGCCTTTTCCGTGCGCGTTTGGGTCCTGCTATTTGTTCTCCAGCAAGTGTTCTGGGTCAAGTTGATGACTCTCCGCTGAAATGGAGGTGTTCGTCAGCTTCCCACTTTGGTCGCACGACAAATCGTGCCCTTGAAGGCTAGAATCAGCCGTGCTCCCCCGCATCCACCCAATGCGCCTGAGTCCGTCCCAGTAGTAACGCGTTTACGAGAGTTGACGGCTCCTCTGTGGTCTATGCTGGTTGCTGTTCGGCCACGAGGGCGATAAAGTTTAGTTCACCTGCCAAAATTCACCTTGGCTTCTGGGGCGACGGAGGCGACATGAAACATCCACTTCTGGTCGTAGTGCCCTGCTTGCTGTTCTGGAGTGGTTGTGCGAACTACGGATATGGATCAAAAGGCATCACGATCCCAAACCTAATCGACGGCAACAAGAATCCGGAAAAAATTCCAACTCATGTTGCAGCATACCTCTGGTTCAATAGCGCTGCGAGATACATGAATGACGGGGAATATCCGGATCGCTTCGTTGCGGCTTTGCACGATACCGGACTTGACGAAGTAGATCAAGGAGCGCTAAAGGGCATTATCTCCAGTTACTATGAGACTTGCGCGAAATTATCCGCTACCTACGACGCCAAGGTGTCTCTCGGTGAATTGACTCCAAACGATATGCACGCGCTTCACAAGGAAATGTACCTGCTGGCCTTGGATGCGCTTGAACAAACGAAAAAACAACTGTCTCCAGACGGCGCACACATATTCGCTGATTACATAGAAGCCAGCAAGCGTCATATTTCCATCCACTCATCAATCGGAAGTGAACTGAATTAGTAGTCTTTGGAAAATTGACCGCACTCTCGCCAGCGACGACCGATGCTAGAATGCAGCCGTGCTCCCTCGAATCCATCCGATGCGCCTCCGCATCGCCAAGCCCTTCAATGACCCGAATACATCTTCGAGCAGAATGGGAAATCCCTAAGCTCTAATCGAATGCTCTCCGTGGGCCTCGCGGTAGGCTTTCATTGCAGCCCTACATTCCGCCCGATATGCTGTTTGTGCAGCCTTGTATTCTTCACGCGTCTCGTTGTCTCCCATTCCCCTGCGTAATCTATCCAGAGCGTTTACGATTCGTTCTAACGCCGCATCGTTTTCGTCAATGCCATCTTCCTTGGCCCATTCGCGCATATGGCGACTTTGCAATAGGTCAATATACGCGTAAAACTTCTCAGTCATGACGTGCTCCTTGCTTCCGCCACTCTATCACTGTATTCGCTCTGATTATCCCCACCCTTGGGGCACAGTGGTGAAGGCAGCGGTTAAAAAGGGCGGGGTATGAAGGCACGGAAACACTCACAGGTAGGAAGGGGGTGAACCCGGTTCCCCGGTTGGGACTAATCACTTCGCTTGGAAGCATCAGACGCGCAGAGTGAGCATGGCAATTCATGGCCAATATGCTCCAGCCGTCCTTGAGGAGTCGTTACCCAATGGCGAGTGGTCCAAGGCGGATTATGACGAACATGCTGCCGATGTCCGCATTCAAGGTCGGCAACCCAGTCGAAGGAGTCATCTTGATGAAAGCCCACGATCTTACGAGAGGCCTCGGATACTTAGCGGAGTATCGCGTTCACGCTCGGCTGCTCGTTGCCATTCCAGCGTTGGTAGTCGGCGAACTTTTTATGGAATCGCGCTTCCGAGCGGTGTTGACACATATCCGGCAAGTAGGGTTGCTGGACGCCACGGATCTGGCATATATGGATGAAGTGATCGCGACCCTAGTTCGAGCACGAGACGCATACCTCCCCGAGGTTGCGGTGCTGGTGTTGCTAATAGTTCACACCGCCACGTCATATCGGGGCTTAGTCGTAGATCCAAACCTATGGTTTGGGCAAGGGAGCGGGGCCCACTTGCACCTGACAATTGCTGATTGGTACGTGATTCTAGTGAGCGCTCTCGGGAGAAGTGGGAAGCAAGAGAGTATCAATGAGAACCTGCCACCTTGCCCGCGGCTTGGGTCGAAGATGGCCGGTGCGCTTCGATCGCGGCCGGAGTCGCCGGCTGGCTCATGAGAGTAACCGCCGATGATGCGCATTCAAGCCGCCCGTTGCTGTTTGAAACTTCCTCTATGATTTTCGTGAACAATTGATCTTTCATGGCGGTTCGTTTCGTGTAGTCAACCACGTAGCTGACGGTGAATTCCAACGAGCCGGAACTTACGACGAGAGCGACGGTCGGTTCCAACGGAGGGTTTTCGCTTCGATAGTTGTCGCTGATCACTTTCCAAGAAATCTGCGCTTCAACCAAATACTCGCCAATCGCCTCTTTGGCTATCCGCAAGAGCATCTCCCTAGCAAACTGGCAATCGCTGGTGGTTGTAAACAGCACTTTAATCTCATCCCAGACGAACCGGAAACCCTGCGAGTAGTTGAAAACGGTCCCTTTCAATACCGCGCTATTGGGGATGCGAACGATCCGGCCGTTGTATAAATCTCCGCTGACCCAGTTTCCCGTTTCGAGCAAGGTGGTTCGCAGGAGCCCGATGTCGATCACGTCGCCCCGCGTTTTGCCGATCTGAACCCTGTCTCCTACGGCGTACAGCTTTGAAAAACCAATGGAGAAGGCGCCGGCAAAGCTGGCCAGCACGTCCTGCAGCGCCACGGCTACACCCGCGCCCACGACGCCGAGGGCAAAGCTGAGGCGGCCCAGGCGATCTTCAAAGACGAAAGCAAGGAAAATGAGAATCGAGAGGTATCCCGAGAAGACGACGAGCTTGCGGACTTTATAACGTGCATCGGCCCGCCCAAACCGCCGGGGCAGCGTCTCTTCGAGCACGCGAAACGTGCCGTGAATAATGAGAATTCCGACCGCCGCGGCAATGCACTTCCCGAGGAGCGAAAGCGAAACAGCCTGTTTTAAGAGATCATTCATGCAGCAACCATCACTCCCAGTTTGCCGCTAAAGCACGAAGCAAGACTACATCACTTATCTTAAGCCCTTAATTCTTTTTTATGACTTGACCTACCATTCAATATCTTGACCTGACGAACCTTTTGACATATTTCTTTTTGACCCCGTTACGCTTGCGGAGCTGCATTCCGCCCTTATCGGATGTGGCCCCGCTTCATCTCCCGACCCCATCGCTTTGATAGAATCTTTGTAACCCTTCCTTCCTCTACAGAAGGGACAACAAGCATGCAGAGTGTTGGTACCAGCGAGTTCAGTTTAGAAAATCTTCGCAAACGATTACAGCGAATGTCCGACGAGGAGTTGATTCAGTTTGGGAAAGCAGCGCGGTCTATGTTGACGCGAACTTAGGCAGACCGCCGCGTGAAGTGTTCGTTATTCAATTACAGGAAGCGCGAAAAGAGTGGAGAAGCCGGCATCCGAAGAATGAGTGAAGAACGGGTCCCCTTTTCCACGATCAAAGCGTCGGCGGTGGAAGCATCTCTATGGTCTGCTTGATTAAACTCGCTTGAACAACTACAGCCAGCCCTAATTGCGTTTGCCGCACTTCTTGCGAATACGGGCCAGTCGAAACCTCGGTGAATAGCGATTCCTGCGATACCAACCCCATGATGAAGTGGTAGTTCGTGTAGCTGCCGAGTGTGTTCGGGATGGGTCGGTAGCGCTCAATATAAAACACCGGCCCGCCGCTGTTACCTTTGAAAACGCGTAGGTCGAGAAGGAAGGTTTTCGTCTTGATAGTTGGTAGCAGTGGATACGATGCGATCCGTCCGCTGCGTAACACCGGAAACTTGGCATCGTTGGAGGAAACACCGAGAGGATAGCCGAGGCACCGTACTTCATCCCCTGGTTTGATGTCGTAATCCATCAGCATTTTATCATCGGCCAGCATCGTAGTGGGCAACAGTTGAAGGGTGATCGCTTCATCATCCGGGACGTTGATGTACATCACAGCAACGTCCGCCTCTGGGTGTCGCATCCACAGTGGCTGGTTGTTTGCCCGAATCGCAATCGGAGTCGGCACGTCAATCCATGAATTGTTTTCTTTATCTACCTGCTTCCTCAAATGAACAATTGCGCTATCACCTGCCATCTCTTCCAGAACGTGGGCGGCGGTCACCAACACGTATTTCCCTCGGGTCGTACTTGGGATTGGCCTTCCAAGTATGAACGCTGGACCAAGCGTAGGTTGCCCGCCCGCAACCCGGCCTTCGATCATGAAGGTGCACTTCATCATCGTGGTATTCATTTCAAGGTCTTGTTCTTTCTGCGCCGGAGGCGACTGAGGAGGGCTTGGATTCGTAGTCGGTGGCGGCGTAGGGGTTTGCTGCGCAACAGTCGAAAGGGCACAAAGAAGAAACCCGAGTGCTGGGAGGAGTTTCATGTGCTTAAGGTTATCATTTTGTGGACTTGTCGGCCATTAAGCGGCATACAAGGTCGGCCAGTCGATCATCGTGAAGATTAGCGGCGTCCCGCAGGAAGCGAAAATTCGGGCAGTGCTCGACACGATAGAAGGCACGAAGAGTCCCGTTTAAAGAGCGAAGAAGATAAACCACCACGAGGCGAATGCCCTGGATCGGAGTAAAATCTGGTCCGGGGCCAAATTTGAAAAAGGAGAACGTAAAACATGAAGGCATCAGAAGATGTAGTCGAAATAGCAACATACCGGTTAAATGCTAAGCAGGCACGGCAGTTCGGGAAGTGGTTAGAGGAGTATTCCGATGTAGCCGAGCGCCTCGACAAGCTAACAAGCCACCAGAACCCTGGCGGCAGTGGCAGTACGATCGTTTTGCAGCTGACGACGACAGATAACACCTTCGAGGAGGTGAGGATGTGGCTTATGAGCAATGAAGCGATTCACCCTCTTGACGTCGCCAAAGAGACGGCAGCGTAAGGTCGAAACCCTGGAGAGTTCCGCCAGGGTCCATCCGTCATGCGGATGCTGAGGAGGGTCCATCCGTCATGCGGATGCTGAGGAGGACCTCTATGAAGAAAGAGAAGAAGGCGCGATACGGTATCGGAACCGCGCCATGCAACTCTGAAACGGTACACTGTTAACACTTGAGGCGGCACCACCGTGGACAAGAAACAAGCAGGAAATTTGAACCTACGCAACATTCCTTACGCCGAAATCACACGAGCCAAGATGGCCGCGCTACGGGAGGGAAAGACTCTTCGCCAGTGGATACTAGACGCCATCGTGGAGAAGGCGAGAGGTGTGAGGTGATGCCCACCGACAACAGCCTTGCTGACGCCATTGCTGAGTTAAAAGCTTCTACGGAGTTTCAAGCGCGGAAGCCGTCCCGCCCGTCGCCACCACGGACACCAGGCATCGAAACATCTGCCTTGATGAAGGATGAGCGTCACTTTACACCTCAGGAACTGGCCGATATGTGGCACGTTAGCGTTCAAACCGTCAGGGAGATTTTTCAGCGGGAGGAAGGTGTGCTCAAAATTGGCAGCGACGGAACCCGAACCCGCCGTCGTTACAAGACCCTCCGCATTCCCGAATCCGTGGTGCGCGTCCACACAAGGTTATCCGCATAATGTTGACCTTGTTTCGCTGGCACACAAAGAAGTGTCCTTACGACAGTCGCGACGAAAAGAAATGTAGTTGCAGTATTTGGATGGACTGGACGATGCAGAACGGCCAGCGAGTGAGGAAGTCGCTTGGTTTAAGAGATTGGCAAGCAGCCCAGCGGCGTGCGAGGGAAATGGAATCGGAAGGCATCACAACGGCGGTTGGTCAGCCCGTCACTGTAAAGAAAGCCACGGACGACTTCGAAGAAGACGCGAAGGCCAACATCACGTCGAGGACTCTTCGGAAGTATCAGGTGCTCTTTAAGCGGCTGAATGCCTTCTGCCAGAGTCGCGGCCTTGTGTTTTTGAGGCAGTAAAATGTCGTGGAGGTGCGTGAATTCCGCAACAGTTGGACCACGTACAGCCCCCGCACCGCTGGTAAGCACATTGAGCGGCTCAAACGCTTTTTCAACTGGTGTGTGGAGAATCGCTGGTTGGACTCTTCACCAGCCAAGCCGTTGAAGGTGCCGAAGGTGGGCGACACGGACGTGGTGCCGTTTAGTGAGGATGAAGTTGAGAAGATTTTGAAGGCATGCGACGAACACGATGGGGTGAACCAGAAGCGTTTGCGAGTGTTGACGGACTTGATGCTGGAATCTGGTCTGCGAATCAGTGACGCTGTGATGATTTCCAAAGATCGCATCGTGAAGACACGCCACGGCTATGCCGCTGTATTGCGAACAGCAAAGACGGGAACAGAGGTGTCTTGCCCGCTGCCAGATAAACTTGGGAAGGCTATCCTCTCGCTGGAAGGCAACACGCCGTTCTGGTCAGGTGACACTGATTTGGAGAGTCCTGGGAAGAATTGGCGGAAGATTTACGCCCGCGTATTCAAGGCCGCTGGCATTCAAGGGCACCCACATCAATTCCGCCACACGACGGCCAAACGGTTGTTGCTCAAAGGCGTCCCTATCGGGCACGTTGCTGCCCTCCTGGGGAACTCTGTGAAAATCTGTGAAAAACACTATTCGAAGTGGATACAGGAACGGCAGGACGCTTTTGAGGCTTCTATCCGTCACTCGTGGAAACAGCAGGCTTGAGCCACGTTACAGCCATTCCTGCGGCAGATATACGGCAGACGAACTTTTTATGCCTCTGGAACCCGCATAAACATTGGCGATTTGTTGGAGGCGCGGGTGGGAATCGAACCCACGCATAAAGGTTTTGCAGACCTCTCCCTTACCACTTGGGTACCGCGCCTCAACCTTATTAGTATAGCGGACTTACGTAATGACTGTCAGTGCTGTCCGAGTGACTTTTCAAACCAACGATGCCGAGTGGGTCAATCCGGCGTTGCACAATGCGCCCCGTAACTTATTTCTTTGCCGGCTCCTCGATTTGGGCTTCGCGCAAGAATCGCGCGGATTCTTCGGGCGGCGTCGGGTTGATGTAAAAGCCAGTGCCCCATTCGAATCCCGCCACCTTGGTCAGCTTCGGAATGATTTCCATGTGCCAATGATAGTGATCGTTGATTTCTTCGCCGATGGGCGAGGTGTGAATCATGAAGTTGAAGGCCGGCCGGTCGAGAACTGCGTCCATGCGCATCAATGTGTCTTTTAACATTTGCGCCAGGCTAACGTAAATGGAGCTCTGGTTATTTTCGTAAGCGGAGCCGTGGACTTTTGGCAATAGCCACATCTCAAAGGGAAAGCGCGGGGCATACGGCGCGAGCGTGATGAAATGATCGTTTTCGCCGATTACCCGCTCTCCGGTGTCACGCTCCTGGCGCACGATGTCGCAAAAGATGCAGCGTTCCTTCTCGTCGTAATAGTGCCAGCAGTTGTCTACTTCTTCGCGAACGCGGCGCGGCACGATTGGAAGGGCGATGAGCTGTGAATGCGGATGCTCGACGGAGGCGCCCGCCGCTTCGCCGTGATTCTTGAAGATGAGCACGTAGCGGAAGCGCTTATCGTTCTTCAGATCCAGCATGCGATCGCGGTAAGCCCAAAGCACGTCCTCGATGGACTTCTGCGGCAATTGCGCCAGGGTGGTCTGATGTTGGGGCGTCTCGATGATCACTTCGTGCGCGCCAATGCCGTTCATTTTGTCGAACAGGCCTTCGCCTTCGCGATCGAGTTCTCCTTCGATTCCCAGCGCAGGAAATCGATTTGGCACCACGCGGATGTTCCAACCGGTGGAATTTGCGCCAGTGCCGTTGCGGCCGTAGGCGAGAATTTCCGGCGGCGTCTTGCCTTCGTTCCCGGGACAGAACGGACAATTCCGCGGCGGCCCGGGGAAAACACTTTCTCTGAGAAAATCCATCGGACGTTTTCCACGATCCGTGGAAATGATCACCCAACGTCCGGTAATCGGATCCTTACGCAGTTCCGGCAATGCATGCCCTCCGGGCCGGCGTCCACTTGAATGCTAAACGCAGCCCTTACGGTATTGTATTGTACTCTTCCCCGCCCTCAATGGAAGTGAACGGAGGAATTGGAGCAGTTTCCTATTGGAAACGTAGCGGTAATTGTGAGCTGGGGGCGGTTTTGTGCGGGCGCACGACCGGCGGCGGGCCGGGGGTATTTTCAATGGCGACCACGTCGAAGCGTAAAGGACAGTTCTGGATATGGCGGTCTTGCAGGAAGTAGTGGGCCGTGCGCACCAGAACTTCGTGCTTCTCTTTGGTGATGCCCAGCTCCGGAAAGGCGGGTTGCCCTTTATGGCCGCGGCGAGTGCGAGCTCCCGCGATGGCCCAGGTATCGCCGTCGTAGCCGATCAGGTCGAGTTCGCCCTTGGCCCGCAATGACATATAATTCCGGCAATGAAGATATAGCCGAGGCCTCGCAGCTACCAGTAGGCCTACGTTTCCCATCGCACGCCCATCCGCGGCCCGTCGTGCTTCTTCGCCTCGACCGCGGCTTCTCTTGAGGCGCGAAGTCCTTAAGACCGGGGACGATCCAGCGTGGGTAAATATTACTTTATATTAAATACACAGTATGAATAGAGATGCGCGCCAGTTCTTTTTTGTAAAAAAGTTCACGTATATCCGGGTCTCATTCCTGAGGCGCGGTGTTTGCGTCTCGAAGGATCTCAACCGATGAGTGTGAAGGTCTTAAGTTGAGATGCTTCGGCGCAAAACACGCGTCTCATCATGACAATATGGCTGGTTGCTGTTGACGACACGATGGCCGTCGTATGGTGCGCGAACTATAGCGACTTTTCGGCTTCCCGCAGAGACTCTTCGAGGATGCGAATTGCGCAGTCCGCTTGTTCTTCGTCGATGATGAGCGGCGGTGAAATGCGGATAGAGTTTTCGCCCGAATCGAGGGTGAGCAAGCCTTTGTGGAAGGCGTTGACGACCACTTTGTCGCGAAGATCTTTCGCGCGCTCCTTCGTTTGCTGGTCGCGGACAATCTCCACGCCAATCATCAATCCTTTGCCGCGTACATCGCCGACGATCTTGAACCGCTTCGGCCAATCGGCAATTTTGTTGAAAACGTAGTCGCCCATTTTCTTGGCATTGGCCATCAATCCCCCTTCAATCAGATCGAGCGTGGCGAGAGCGGCTGCGACGCAAACGGGATTACCGCCGTAGGTCGTGCCGTGCGAACCGGGCTTCCATTGCATCACGCTCTCTTTGGCGATGAACGCGCTGATCGGCATGCCGCTGGCAATTCCCTTCGCGGTGAGGACGATGTCGGGCGTGATCCCCGCATAATCGTAAGCCCACATTTTTCCCGTGCGGCCCATGCCAGCCTGTACTTCGTCCAGAATCAGCATGATTCCGTGCTTATTGCAGATGCGCTGAAGTTCTTGCAGGAAGGATGCCGGCGCGGGAATGAATCCACCTTCACCCTGGATCGGTTCCACGATGATCGCGGCAATTTCTTCAGGTGCGAACAGGCGCTTGAAGATCTGCTGTTCGAGCAGATCGATGATCTCGCCACCACACTCTTCGGGCCCGTGGCCCAGAGCACAACGATACGCGTACGGATAAGGAATATGCTCCACGCCGCCGAGCAGCGTGCCGAAATTTTTGCGCTGTGTGTTCTTGGATGCAGTGAGGGAGAGTGAGCCGAGCGTGCGTCCGTGGAAGCATCCGTAGAAGGCGATCAATTTGTCGCGCTTGGTGGCGTAACGCGCCAGCTTGATGGCGCCTTCCACCGCTTCCGTGCCGGAGTTGCCAAAAAACACCTTCCACTGATGGGCCTTCGGCATCGTCGCCACCAATCGTTCCGCCAATTGCGGCATGTGGCGATGATAAAAATCGGTACCCGCAATGTGAATCAATTCCGCAGCCTGTTTCTGGATGGCTTCAACCACTTTCGGGTGGCAATGTCCCGTGGAGCAGACAGCGATGCCGGCACAAAAATCGAGAAATGCATTGCCGTCGGGATCTTCGACAATGGCTCCGCTGGCGCGTTCGGCAACCATCGGATAGACGCGTGAAAGCGACGGCGAAATGTATTTGGCGTCGGAGTCGATTACTTGCCTGCCTCGAGGCCCGGGCAGCGCCGTTTTGATGAGAGGCAGTTTGGTTTCCGTGGCCGTAATCATAAATCCTCCAAGTCTGTTTTTTCGTTGGCGTAAATAGAAACTGCGGAGAGCAAAGCGGAGACGAGCCGAGACCCCTCGCCCGCCTCAACTTACTGTAAATAAGGTACTTAATCTACGCTAAAGAGGCTCGGTCGAAGGCTGCACGGTCGGAACTTCCGCGGGACGCGGGGACCAACGGCTATTCGATCATGCTTCAAAAAGTGGAAGTACTTCATTTGCGTTTCCAGCGAACACTACCGTCTTTCGTATCTTCCAAAATTATACCACGCTCCGCGAGCAGTTTACGGATGCGATCAGACTCCGCAAAATCTCGCTTCTGGCGGGCCGCCTGGCGAGCCTCTACTAGCTGTTCGATCTCCGCATCATCGGGTGCGCCGGAATCACCGCGGTAACCGAGAGCCTTGAGTTTTTCGCCGTCGTTGTCTTCGAGTACCGCGAAGACTTTATCGAACATGGCTAGAAAATCCTGCGCGGCCTTCACTTCGCCCTGACGGAATTCCCCTTTGTCCATGGCAATGTTGGCTTCGCGCACAAAATCAAACATGGCTGCGAGAGCTTGCGCGGTGTTCAGGTCGTCCGACAAGCCCGCATCGAAATCGTCGGCAGCCTTGGCGATGCGCTCGGCCATAGCCATTTGATTCCCGGCAGGAAACTTTTCGTTCTTCAACCGCGCGGCGAAATTGCGCAGCCGCTCCACGGAGCTGGTGGCTTGTTGCAATCCGTCAAACGTGAAATTCAGCTGCCGGCGATAGGGCACACTGGCCAGCGCAAACCGAAGCGCCGAAGGTTTGTAACCTTTGGCGAAAAGATCGCGAAGGGTGAAAAAGTTCCCCAGGGATTTGGACATCTTCTCGCCTTCGACGAGAAGGTGCTCCGCATGCAGCCAGTAACGCACGAATGGTTTCCCCGTTGCCGCTTCGCTTTGCGCAATTTCGTTTTCGTGGTGAGGGAAGGCGAGATCGATGCCGCCGGTATGAATATCGATGGTTTCGCCGAGGAATTTCATGGCCATTGCGGAGCATTCGATGTGCCAGCCCGGGCGGCCCGGCCCAAGGGGGGTTTCCCAGAAATGTTCGCCCGGCTTTGGCGCCTTCCACAAAGCGAAATCCCGCGCGCTCTCTTTTTCGTAGCGATCGTTGTCCACCCGCGCGCCCGCCTGGATTCCGCTTAGGTCAATCTTGGACAATTTGCCGTAGTCCTTGAACTTTGTGATGCGGTAGTAAATCGACCCTTCGGAATCGTAGGTATACGTCTTTTTCTGCAGCCGTTGGATCAGCTCCACCATGGAATCGATGTTTTCCGTGGCGCGGATCCAGTGCTCGGGCGATTCTACGCTGAGCGTTTTGCAATCCGCGAAAAACGCTTGCACATACTTTTCCGTGTATTCGCGGATTCCTACTCCGGCTGCGGCGGCGTTGGCGATGATGCGATCGTCGACGTCGGTCAGATTCATGACGTGCGTCAACTTGTAGCCGCGCAACTTCAGGAAGCGGCGCAAAATATCCTGAAAGACGAATGTGCGGAAATTGCCGATATGCGCGAAGTCGTAGACCGTCGGACCGCAGGTGTACATGTGCACGACCCCCGGCTTCAACGGGGCGAAGGATTCAACTTTTCCTGACAGGGTATTGTGGACCTGGATTTCGTGCATGGACCTTCCGTTGTCCCTTTCGACTTGCCTGCAAATGTTCGATTGTATCTGACGATTTGCGGAGGCCGCAATAATGGCGCCGAGCTTGTTTCCTGGTCACCACAGCGTGTCTTCCCGAGGCCTGGTTTTTGGGTTAAGTGATCTCAACGTAAAGTTCGAGCACTATTACTTGATCAGTAGAGGCCATTCCTTGAGATCGTTCGCCCGAAACGGAGCTCCTCAGGATGACAATTTTTGGGGGGGCAATCACTGAGGCGTACTTGGCATCAGCGTTTGTTGCCGCCTAGGAGCGAGCCTAAGACGCCGCGCACGATTTGGCGGCCGAGTGAACTGCCCATGGCGCGGGCGGCGCTTTTTGCAACCGCGTCGGCCAAGTTATCACCACGACGGCCGTGGCTGCTCATTCCTGGAATGTTTTCGTACCAAGGCGGCGAAGCCGGCGCCTGCCCGGGTGCCGCTGAAGCCGCGCCGCTCTGGCCCGCACGCGCGCGCAGCACTTCGAAGGCAGATTCGCGGTCGACCGCATTCTCATACACCCCTGCTACCACGGAACTCTTAATCAGTTCGTGGCGCTGCTCCGGCGTGATTGGACCGATCTGGCTGTGCGGCGGACAGATCAGAGCGCGCTCGACCACACCGGGTGTTCCATTCTCATCGAGAAACGAAACCAGCGCTTCGCCCACGGCCAATTCGGTGATGGCCTTTCCCACGTCCAATTTTGGATTCGATCGAAATGTTTCCGCGGCCGCCTTCACGGCCTTCTGGTCTTGAGGCGTGAATGCCCGCAAAGCATGCTGCACGCGATTGCCGAGTTGGCCGAGAACGGTTTGCGGAATGTCCAACGGGTTTTGGGTAACAAAATACACGCCCACACCCTTCGAGCGGATAAGCCGCACAACTTGCACTACTTTATCCTCGATAATTTTCGGCAAGTCGCTGAACAGCAGGTGCGCCTCATCAAAGAAAAAAACCAGTTTGGGTTTTTCCAGATCGCCCACTTCCGGCAAATGCTCGAACAGAGAAGTCAACATCCACAGCAGAAATGTGGCGTAGAGTTTCGGCGATTGGTTGAGCTTGTCAGCCGCCAGAACATTTACAACTCCGTGGCCCTGGGCATCGGTCTGGATCAGGTCATCCAGGTTCAACGCCGGTTCGCCGAAAAATTTCTCGCCACCTTGCTGTTGAATGCCAAGCAATCCGCGTTGAATAGCCCCGATGCTGGCGGCGGAGATATTTCCATACTGTGTTTGAAAGTCTTTCGCGTGATCGCCTACGTACTGCAACATGGCTTGCAGATCCTTCAGGTCCAGCAGCAACAATTGATTGTCGTCGGCGATCTTGAAGACCAGCGTTAACACGCCTTCCTGCGTGTCGTTCAGGTTCAGCAGACGCCCCAGAAGCAGCGGGCCCATCTCGGAAATAGTGGCGCGCACCGGATGGCCCTGTTCGCCAAACACGTCCCAGAACGTCGTTGGGCATCCCGCGAACGAAAAGTCTGCGAGCTTCAGCTTCCTCACGCGCTCGGCAATTTTGGGGTTGTCCGTGCCGGGCTGGCTGATCCCGGAAAGATCGCCTTTGATGTCCGCAGCGAAAACGGGCACGCCAATGCGGCTGAACGCTTCAGCCATAACCTGAAGCGTTACGGTTTTCCCGGTACCCGTGGCGCCAGCCGCCAAGCCGTGGCGGTTCGCCATATGAGGCAATAGAAATAGTGGCGAAGTGCCTTGCGCAATGAAAAGTGGTTCCACCATGTCGGCAAATCTCCTGATTGAGAAATGAGGCCGATGGTGGCGGTCCGCCGGCTTTGCCCCAACGATTTTACTCCGTCTTTCTCTCGGAACAGTAGTCGGGGAATGATAAAGTCCAAGGGGAATCCGAAACGGACGTGGTGAACTCAGTTTGGATACACGACTGATGAACACCGTCTATTCGGCGCGCAACACGAAGCGCCGGTATGAGGTGTGGTTTCTGCGCTTGGGGCTGGCCGATAGCAGCGGGGCGTGGTGGTTCCGCTACTTGCTGCTGAACCCGGGAGGAGATGGGTGCAGCGTGGATCCCTCAGGCTTGCCTGTGCAGGTTTGGGCCTCCTGGTTTCCACGGGGAGGGAACCCACAGACCTTCATTCAGGGTTATCGGGCCGACGCACTGGAATTGAGTGGGCGCCGTCAACGGCCCTTCCATTTCCGGATCGCGGAAAGCGGCATCGAGGAAAACACTTGCTGGGGCGAGCTCCATGTCGATGGCCATGCGATATCCTGGCAGCTGGCGTATCGCTCGAACTTTGGGGTGGTGCTCAGTGACAAAGGCTGGATCGGCTTTTCGAAATCGCCACACTCTAACGCACAGTTTTCCGGGGAAATCTCGTTTGACGGCGTGAAGTCTTCTGGCGACGCCCTCGGCTTCGGCGTACAGGGCCACAACTGTGGTTACCGCCATCGCACCTATTGGCGCTGGATGCATGCGTATTTCCCGCATGCGCAAGGTGGATCGAGCACCCTCGAGGCGCTGGTTTATGACATGCCCTTCGGCTTGATCTTTCGCAAAGCCATCTGGTGGCACAATGACACGCCAACAATTCTGAAGCGATTCCAGGAGATAGAGGTGGAGCGCGATCCGTCTCGCCTTCAATGGAAATTTACGGCTCTGGATGTGCAGGGTTTGCGGGTGGAAGCTGGCATCGAAGCCCACGCGCCCGGCATCCACGTCCTCCCTTACCTCAAGACCGATTGCTCCGGCACGTTCCCGGTGTCGAACGCCAGCCTTGCGAATGCCATCGTGCGTTTTGGGAAGAACAAGAGCGAGATTCTAGAGACAATAGGAGGGGCGGTTCTTGAATTGGGAGGGGCATGAGCGTGGCACAAGGTTCAAATTGGAACGCAGAACTTTACGATGACAAACATTCGTTCGTCTGGAAGATGGCGGCGGGTCTGGTAGACCTGCTGGAAACGAAGCCGGGCGAGCGCATTCTGGACTTGGGCTGCGGGACCGGTCATTTGACCGAGCAGATCGCCGACAGAGGCGCCAAGGTGGTCGGCGTTGATAAGTCCCCGGAAATGATTCAACAAGCTCGCGCGAAATTTCCTTCGTTGCAGTTTGAGGTGATGGATGCTCGCGAGATCGTCTTCGCGGAGCCGTTTGACGCCGTGTTTTCGAACGCCACCCTGCACTGGATTAAAGAACCCGAGAGAGCGGTGGCCGGGATCGCCAAGGCTTTGCGGTCTGAAGGTAGATTTGTGGCTGAGTTCGGCGGCAAGGGCAATGTTGCGGGCCTGCTGGCGGCGACGGAACGGGCATGGCACAAGCTCGGTCCTCCCGGACCCGCGCCAAGTCCCTGGTATTACCCTAGCGTCGGAGAGTACTCCACCTTGCTGGAGAAACACAGTTTAGAAGTGACCCTGGCCAATCTGTTCGACCGGCCGACGGCGCTCGAAGATGGCGCGCGCGGGTTACACAACTGGCTCGAGATGTTTGGTGGATCGTTCCTGGACGAGCTGCCGGCCGGCCAGCGCGAAGCTGCGCTTATGGCGATTGAGCGTGAAGCTCGACCCACACTGTTCCATGATGACCACTGGGTGATGGATTACCGCCGGCTGCGCGTGGTGGCCCGGAAAGTTGATGGCTCGACGGCGACGTAATTCCTCTTGTGGCATGTGGGAAAGGACCACTACAGCTTGAGTAGGCCTTTACAGCCATACCCTCCCATGTTACTCTTTCTTCCCGTACCGCCATCCTTGCGCCAGGCGGCTGGGCCTCTGACTGAGAACCTGCCAAACGTGTGTGGTTTCTGTCTGTTACAGGCAGAAACGTCGTGCCGAAGAACCTCCCCTCGAGGAAAGGAAAGTCGTCTCTCTTCGCGCGGTATCACCCTGGTCCCTCTGCTGCCTGATTTAGCCTCAGGCAGAGTATGTGCGGTAGTGCATCGCGAAGTGGATGTTTACGACAAAAGGGGACACCTTGCTTAAGCTGCGAAAAGTGGAAATCGTAGGCTTTAAGTCGTTCTGCGAACGCACCGTAGTAACTTTCAGCGGCAACGGCACCACCTGTATCGTGGGCCCCAACGGCTGCGGGAAGTCCAACGTGGTTGACGCGATCAGCTGGGTGCTCGGTGAACAGAGCCACAAGTCCCTGCGCGCGGAACGCATGGCCGACTGCATCTTCAATGGCACCGCCAAGCGGGCCCCGATGGGTCTCGCCGAGGTCACCATCACCATGGAAGATCCGGAGCTTGCCGAAGCGGCCCGATTCGTGATTGAAGGGGTTACCTCTGCTGCGGAAACCTCCACGGAAGCTCCGGCTCTGACCGGTACGCCTGAGTCTGCTGAACAGCCGATTTCGGATGAAATGAACGCCTTCTCAGAAGAAGTAACCGAGGCTAAGACCACGGATCAGGCCGAGTCCGCTTCGGAGCAATCGGCTGCGCCGGCTGAGTCTGGTTTCCTCGCGAAGAAGCGCAAGAAGGCAGAAAAGGCCGCCACGGTCAGCAAGCCCGGCGAAGTGGTGGTCAGCCGCCGCTTGTACCGCAGCGGACAGAGTGAATACCTGATCAATGGCCGGGTTGCTCGCCTACGCGATATTCAGGAAATGTTCATGGGGGTTGGGCTCGGGCCGGATTCTTACGCCATCATCGAGCAGGGCCGCATCGGACAGATCCTTGCTACGAAGCCCATGGAACGCCGCGCCATTATCGAAGAAGCCGCCGGCGTTACGAAATTCAAGACGAAGAAGCGGCTAAGCGAAGCCAAGCTCGAATCGTCCAAAGTGAATCTTTCGCGCGTGAACGACATCGTCGTTGAGGTGGAGAAGCAGCTTGGTTCCCTGAAGCGCCAGGCTGCCAAGGCGCGCCGCTATGCGGAGATTCGCGACCAAATGCGTGGCATCGTGCGCCAAATGCTGGCGGGCAAGGCACGAGAGCTGGACGCAGAAGCCGAACGCGTTGGGCTGCGACTGAATGAATTAACGGCCGCGGAAACGCAACACGCGCAGGCGATCCACGAGCAGGAAGGCGATCAGGACCGGCTTAGCCAGCGCATCTATTCGATGGACGCGGAAATCCGGCAGAACCAGAACCTGTTGAACCAGACCGCGCTCGAAGTGGACCGTTGCGAGAATCGCATCACGTTCAATCGCACACGCAGCGCGGAGCTGTCCGGGCGCAACGAGCAGCTTGCCGTGGAACGCCAGACCGTCACCGCGCAACAGCTGGATTGGGAATTTCGCAATGTCGCGCAGCAACAGGCCGTGGACGCTGCACGCACAGAATCGGTTAGCGTCAATATTCGAGTGGATGAGCTGGCCGCCCGCGCTACTGCGCGTGCATCACAAATCGCCGAATCCGAAACGCGCATGGAAGCTTTGCGCCGCGCTGCGTCCGAAGCCGGCGAAAGCGTTTTGCGCCTTCACGGCGAACAGAAGCAGGCGGAAGAAGCGCTGGTCCACCAGAAAGACTCACTGCAGAAGCTGGAAACGCGCGAAGCGGAACTGCTGGAATCTTCCATTCACGTCCGCGATGACGCGGAACAAGCCGCGCAAACTTTACAGGCTGCGATGGCTGAGCTGGATCAGCTGCAAACGCAGGCGACGCAACTGCAGGCTCAGCTGACCGAATTGCGCCAGAACCGGGAACGCACCTCCAAAGAAGCCGATTCCCTGCGCGATTCGCTTGCCGGTATTCGCGCGCGCCATTCCACGCTGAACCGCATCCTCAACGACCATTCCTACACCGGCGAAGCGGTGCAAAAGCTTTTTGCCGCCAATGAACGGCACGGTGGCCAGGATTTTCGCGCGGTCGGAGTGCTGGCGGATTACGCGGAAGTGCAAGAGCAGCACGAAACGGCCCTCGAGCAATATTTGCGCGAGGAACTGGAATATGTCGTGGTGGAGACCTACGACCATGCGCGCGCGGGCGTCAGCATGCTGCGCGAGGAAGTGGGCGGGCGCGCAACGTTCTTCGTCGATTCTCTACGCAATCTGAAACTCGATGAATACGAGCCCATCATCCATTTCCGGTCCGAAGACGGCGTCATCTCTCGACTCGATAAGCTCGTGGAGTTCCGCGATCCTCTCGGGCCGGCCGCGAAACAGTTTTTACCCCGCTTGCGCAACGGTTACCTGACCGACGCGGTGGCCGCGGAAAAGTTGGCTCGCGAGTATCCGCAATACGCCTTCGTCACGCCGGAAGGCACTTGCTACCAGGGCCGCATGGTTACGGGCGGCCGCCCCGATGAAGCTGGGCCGCTCGGAATGAAGCGCGAACTTCGCGCCGTCACCGCGGAACTGATTCATCTCGAGCAACGCTGCAATTCGATTCAAGCGGACCTGGAAGCTATCACAGATAGCCTGTACGCCACGGAGAAGGCGCAGGAGGCATTGACCGCACGACAGCGCGAATCCGAACGCGCGCATTTTGCCGCGCAGCATCGCCACGAACAAACGCAGAGCGACCTTGCGCGCCTTGGTCTGGATCTAACCGTATGCCAGAACGATCTGGCGCATATCCGGAAGGAAATGGATGCCGCGCAGCAGCGCGCGCTGCTGGCGCAGATGCAGCATCAACTGGCCGCCTCCAGCCGCGCCGAAGCGGAATCGGAAACCGTGCGGCTTACCGAAGAAGTAGCGCAGCTGCGCAATGCTGTGCAAGCGGAACGAGATGAACTCGCCACCGCAAAAGCGGAACTGGCTACGATGAACGAGCGCCTAGCTTCAGCGGAAGCGATTTCTCACCGGCTGCAGGAAGAGCGCGCGGAACTGGACCGCCGCGAAGCTGCTTTGTGCCAGCAGGAAGCATCGATCAGCGAAGAAACTGCCGCGATGGCGAGGCAGTCTGAGGAATTAACTAAGCAACTGGAAACTCTGCGCGTCGAAAAGGCGCGCCTGGCGGAGTTGCAGACGCAGCTCGAGCAAGAATGGGATGACGCGCGGGTTCGCGTTGCGCAACTGGAAGACCATTTGCGCATGGCTCGCCAGTCGCTTCAGGAAATGCGCGAGGAACGCGGCAAATTCGAAATTGAGAAAGCACGCAACGATTCCGATCGCCAGCACCTCCGCGAAACTTGCCTCACGGAAGTGAATGCGCAGCCTGAGGACCTTATCGCCTCCGAAACTGCGTTCATGAGCGGTGAAGAACTCGCCACCGCCGAGGCTAGCTACCGAGAGATGAAGCAGCGCATCGAAAATATGGGCGCGGTCAATATGATGGCCCTTGAGGAATTTAACGAATGCGAGCAGCGCTTTACGTTCCTCACACGCGAACGCGATGACCTGCTGCAGTCCATCGCCGACACACAGCAAGCCATCAAGGAACTGGACCAGATCACGCGCGATAAATTCGAGCAAGCGTTCGCTTCGATCAACGCAAACTTCACCACTGCGTTTCACACCATTTTTGGCGGCGGCACGGCGGAAATGCGCCTGACTGAACCGGACAGCTCCGGCGATGCCGGAATCGACATCGTTGCTTCACCTCCGGGCAAGCGCCTGCAAAACGTACTGCTGCTCTCTGGCGGCGAAAAAGCCATGACCGCACTGGCGTTGCTGATCGCCATCTTCCGTTATCAGCCTAGCCCGTTCTGCATCCTGGACGAAGTGGATGCGCCGCTCGACGAGGCCAACGTCGGGCGGTTTACTCGACTCATCGGCGATATGAGCGCGCAGACGCAATTCATCGTGGTCACGCACAATCGCAAGACCATGGAAACGGGCAGCGTTCTCTACGGCGTAACCATGCAAGAACCTGGCGTTTCGAAAATCGTCAGCGTTCGCTGGGAAGGCGAAGAAACGCCGCGTTCCAAGCAGCGCGCAGCCACCGCCGCGTAGTACCACGTTTTCCGTACGGTACAGTTTCCAATGTGCGTGCATTTCCAATGAGAAATCGAAATACTTGCAATAAGAAATTCCACACGTAACTTCCCCACGAGTCACATTGACATCGCCGTGCGGTGCGTTAGAATGCTCCACGCTTCCTCAGGGGCAAGTTCTCGTGAGCACAACTTCAGCAGCAAAAGTGATCCGCGAAACGAATTTCGCGGGTATAGCGCCCGTTGCGCGCGGCAAAGTCCGTGATATCTATGACCTGGGCGACCGCCTGCTGATCGTCGCGACCGACCGGCTGTCTGCGTTCGATGTGGTGATGCCCACGCCCATTCCGGACAAGGGCCGCGTGCTGACACAGCTCTCGCTTTTCTGGTTCAAGCTGCTCGAACACGTCATACCCAATCACGTCTTGAGTGCAACGCGATTCCCTTCTCCTTTTGATCGCTACGCGGAAGACCTGGCCGGCCGCTCCATGGTCGTGCGCAAAACGCGGCCGCTCCCGATTGAATGCGTGGCGCGTGGCTATCTTTCCGGCTCCGGCTGGAAAGAATATCGCGCCACAGGAAAAGTTTGCGGAATCGCGCTGCCGCCGGGACTGAAGGAATCGGACAAACTGCCGCAACCCATCTTCACGCCGGCCACCAAAGCCATCAGCGGCCACGACGAGAACATATCCTTCGAGCGCGCCGCGGAAATGCTCGGCAGGCCTCTGGCCGAAAAGGTCTGTGAGCTGACACTTGAAATTTACCGTCGAGCCGCTGCATACGCCGCGCCGCGCGGTATTGTTCTTGCCGACACCAAATTTGAATTCGGTCAACTCAACGGCGAATTGATCTGGATCGATGAAGCCCTCACCCCAGACTCTTCGCGATTCTGGCCTGCCGCACAATACAAGCCCGGTGGCCCTCAGCCCTCTTTCGACAAACAGTTTGTTCGCGATTACCTGGAGCGCATCCAGTGGCCAAAGACTCCACCCGGGCCCGACTTGCCACCGGATGTGGTTCGAGGTACCCGCGCCAAATATCGTGAAGCCTACCGGATTCTGGTCGGCCACGATTTGGAGTAGCTGTTCGTCCGGTTCGAGAGTGCTTAATCTGCTGCGGAGAGTGTCGACGTGAGAGACCAACTGGAAGGCCTGGTGTCGCAAATGGTGGAACGAGGGATTTTATTCGATGAGGCAGTCAGCGAATTTGAGAAACGCTTCATCAAGCGAATGCTGGACCGCACGAATGGCAACCAGTCTCGGGCCGCGGAACTTCTCGGCATTCATCGCAACACGCTGAGCCGCAAAGTGGTGCAATACAAGCTGGACCATCGCCGCGGACGCACGCGCTGACGATTTTTTCTTCTCCGCAAAAAACGGCCCCGGTGTTTCCCGGGGCCGTTTTCGATTTCGGACTGCTACTCGGATTGCGGTTTGGCTGAGTGCTTCTTCGGCGCGGGTTTCTTGCCGGGCTTCGGCAGGTCTTCATCCTTCACCTTGGCCTTGTCCCAGTGCAGCAGAAACGCAGGATCGGGATCATAGGATTCCAGCGTGCCGGTAAAACGCACGGCGTTGCCCTTTTCGAGCTTGGCAGCGTCCGGCTGATCCGCGGTCTTGATAATCACGTCCATGTTCGCCGTGGTAGCGGCTTCAAACTCCGCGTCGCTCGTGACAAACGCATTCTTCAGCTCCACTTGGTCCGCTCCCGCCACGATGTCGATGATCTTCCCAGGCACATCGGGGAATTCCAGGCCGCAAGCGGCCGTCCAAGTCAGTTTCGCCTTGTCTCCGCCGGCTTTTAGGTCCGTCACCACGGAAGCGATGGTCATGTCTTTGCGTGCTGCATCCAGATCCGCTGCGCTGTAAAGCTTATAGCTGGCCGGACGATCGGGTGAACTAGCTGCGAGCTGCAGCAATTCGTTCAGCTCGGCTTGCGTCAGCGCGTCACAGACGGTGCCGCCCTGATAAGAAGCGATCACCTTGGGCATGTAGGCTTTTACGGAGTCTGCCTGCTTCGGGGTGGCGCTCTTTGACGTCGCCGCTCTTGCAAACGCCCATAGCGCATCAAGTTGCTGCGGAGGATTCATCGCCAGGTAAGCACGGCCAATGTTGAAGTTGGAAATGAAATCGTCGGGATTGCTGGCCAGGATCGTTTTGTACATCGTAATGGCATTGGGATAATCCTTGGCAGCGAATGCGGCGGCGGCGGCCGTACCGTTAAAACTCAAAACGGCCTTTTTCTTGTCTTCGTCGAATTTTGCCTGGTCGTAGCCCTGAGGCAACGGCAGGTCCGCGACGGACTTCGCGCCGTCGAGCGCAGCCTGATATGCCGCCTTCGCGGTGGCAGCATCCGGATTCGGTGTGTTGTTGTAGGCAAAGGCGCGCGCCGAATAAGCCTGGTATTTCTCGGTGGGGGTGAGCTTACTGCCAAGCGACAGCTCCTTATCCGCGTATTCGATCACCTTCGGATAGTTCTTTTGAGCCGCGTAATTCTGGTAGTAAAGAGGATAAACATAGTTCAGTAAGCTCGAAGCCGGATACTTCGACACGAAATCATCTAGCGCTTTCAGTTGCGCCGCCGGATTCTTCTCATTCGCCGCCGCCGTGTAAGCATTGTATTCCGCCATGGTGTATGGCTGCTTGCTTGCGCCGGCATCCTGCGCCGCTACCGGGATTGTGTTCAAGCAAAACAGGCAAAGCGCGATCAGGACCGCCAGGCTTGCCATCCATCGTGTTGCATTCATTCCGTTATCTCCTCGCTCTCACCGCTCGTGTTTAGAATAACGCAATCCGGCAACCGCCAAGGCGATCACCAGTTCTGCTACTCATCCCAGCAAAGAAGAATGGCGCTCTCAGAACCTACGAATTATAGGGGCGGCTGCCGCCCGTTCGCAAGTCACTGACTAAATCACTCACTTACTCGTTGAGTATAGGCATACCGCCATTGTTTGAATGAACCTCTCACCCTGCGCACCGATGAGGCATCCAAAGCCGGGCGGCTCCTTGGGAGTAAGATGAGTTTCGCACAAAATTCGTAGCTTCGGCGAGGAAGAAATCAAATGACCAATATAAGCAACGCAAATACCCCAGCACACTCCGAAAAACCCTTATCCGGCCACGTGGCGCTGGTTACTGGAAGCAGCCGCGGCATTGGCAAAGCCATCGCCATAAAGTTCGCGCAACTGGGAGCCGCTGTCAGTCTGTGTGGACGCGATGCCCATGCGCTCGAAACGACAACGCGGGAAGTGGCGGAGCTTTCCTCTCGTGTTCTGGGTGTTCCTGCGAATGTTACGAAGGCGGATGAAATCTCGTCACTCGTGAAGGCCACGGAAGAGAAACTGGGGCCGATCACGCTCCTGGTGAACAACGCCGGAATCGGCAATCCTGGATTTGGCTCCGTGGCGGAAAAAACTGAAGAGGATTGGGACCTGGTTCTGGACACTAATCTAAAGAGTGTGTTTTTGGTTTCGCGCGCCGTAGCTCCGTTGATGATGCAGCGGCGCCGCGGAGACATTATTAATATTGGTTCGCTGGCTGGCAAAAATACCTTCGCCGGCGGTGGACTTTACTGTGCCTCCAAATGGGGCTTGCAGGGTTTGAGCGGGTCCATGGCGGAGGATTTGCGAGGGTTTGGAATCCGCGTCAGCGTGATCTGCCCCGGAAGCGTGGCCACGGGTTTTTCCGGGCGCGGGCCGAAAGATCCCTCCAAGGTGCTTCTATCCGAAGACGTGGCCCACGCAGTAGCCATGGTGGCATTACAAGGGCCGCAGAGCTTCATCAGCGAAGTGCAGATGCGTCCGGTGGCGAAGCCGTAAAGGGAGAATGACACTTTTCCTCTTGACAGTAGTCGTTGTAACGACTATATTGCGAACGTGGATTCGCACCCCATTCCGGATCGCCCCACCGCTCACCTCGAGGACCACATCTTCGTGGCGCTCCTGAAGGCTGCGGATTCCCTTTCTCAGGAAGCCGAGCAGCTCATCAAAGCCGCCGGGCTCACCTCCGCCCAATACAATGTGCTGCGCATTCTTCGCGGCGCCGAACCCGACGGCTTGCTTTGCCGGGGAATCAGCGATCGCATGATTTCGCGCGATCCTGATATGACCCGCCTACTCGATCGTATGGAAAAGCACAAACTCATCACGCGCGAACGGCAAAAAGAAGATCGCCGTGTGATTAAAACCCGCATCACTGCGGAGGGGCTGAAGCTGTTGAAGAAGCTAGACCGGCCGGTCCACGAGCTGCACAAAAATCAGTTTCGCCATATGTCCCCCGCCCACCTGAAACAATTGGCGGAATTGTTGGCCGAGGTGCAAAAACGCGCACCCGGCTAGCGGTTCCGGCATCCAAAGAAATATTCCAAAACGAGCAATTCAAACGAGCAAAAAGGAGAGCAACACAATGAAAGGGTATTTTCGTCACATCGCAGTAGCAGCGGCCACGGCGGCGTTATCCGCGCTTCCGGCGCTGGCTACCACAACCATTTATAAGATTGATCCAAAGCACAGCGACGCGCAGTTTGCCGTTACCCACTTGATGATTTCTACCGTGCGCGGGGAGTTTCATGGCATCAACGGCACTGTGGTTTATGACGACGTCGATCCTTCCAAGTCTTCCGTCGAGGTCACGATTGACGCGACCAGCGTGGATACTCGCGAGCCCGATCGCGACAAGGACCTCAAGAGCGATCATTTCTTCGACGTTGCCAATCATACCACGATGACTTTCAAATCCACCAAGGTCGAAGCCGCCGGCGACGGCAAGCTTAAAGTCACCGGCGATCTCACCATCCGCGGCAACACCAAGCCAGTCGTTCTCGACGTGACCGTTCCGAAGCCGCCCATCAAGGATCCTTGGGGACTACAACGCACGGCCGTTTCCGGCACGACAAAAATCAACCGGCAGGATTATGGCGTCTCCTGGAACAAGACTCTCGACTCCGGTGGCGTGGTCGTATCTGACAACGTGGATATCACTTTGGACGTGGAGATGATTATCCCTCCACAGGCAAAGTAACTTCATTTTCGATTTGCCGCGCAAGTAATAAAAAGTTGGTCTGTGAACGGTGCTCGGCCACCGCTCCTCACTTTCACGCGCCCTTGAGTCTGTTGATATGAAACTGGGAGAGGAACAATGGACAATCCTGCTACTTCCGATCATCCGGTACACGATTTGATCCGCCATCGCTGGAGCCCTCGCGCGTTCGCGGACAAACCAGTGCCTCACGAAGTTTTGCGCAGCCTTTTCGAGGCGGCCCGCTGGGCGCCCTCGAGTAACAACGAACAGCCGTGGGCTTTCCTTGTTGCGACAAAGGACGATCCGGCGTATCCCAAGCTCCTCAGCACGCTTGTTGAATTCAACCAGCTGTGGGCCAAGAATGCGCCGGTCCTCGCCATCGCAGTCTCCAAGCTTTCCTTCGCGCGTAATGGCCATCCTAATCGCAACGCGTTCTATGACACCGGCGCGGCGGTTGCTCACCTGACGACGGAGGCGAGTGCTCGAGGGCTGTTCGTTCACCAAATGGCCGGGTTCGATCCTCAGAAGGCGAAAGAACTTTTCACCATTCCCGCCGACTGGGAGGCCATTGCCGCCTTCGTAATCGGCTATCCCGGCGATCCGCACTCCTTGCCGGATACGCTTCGCGATCGCGAGCTTGCTCAGCGCAGTCGCAAGCCATTGTCGGAGTTCGTTATGTCTGGCACTTGGGGCCAGGCGGCTTCCTTCCTGAAATAAACAGCGAAAGATTCAAGCTCGCCGCATATGCCATCACTCCTCGAAACCCTTGTTCACCATGGATACATTTTTCTTGTGGCATGGATGTTTCTGGAGCAGTTAGGTCTGCCGCTTCCTTCTTTCCCCATTCTGCTTGCGGCGGGCGCATTGGCCGGAGCTGGCCGAATGAATTTTGCAGTCACCTTGTTTTCGTGCGCCTTCGCCACGATCATCGCCGACGTGATGTGGTACGAGCTGGGACGCAGAAAAGGAATCAAGGTTGTTAACTGGCTTTGCCGCGTCTCTTTGGAGCCGGACTCCTGCGTTCGCCGCACGGAAGGGCTTTTCGAGAAGCAAGGCGCAAGATCGCTTCTGTTGGCAAAGTTTCTGCCGGGCTTGAACGCGGTAGCCACGCCGCTTGCCGGCATTTTCCAGATGCGCTTGCGCAAGTTCCTGTTGTTTGACGTTCTCGGAGTGCTCTTGTGGCTTTGCACGTATCTCGGCCTGGGTTATTTCTTCAGCAGCCAGATTGAGGCCATCGCTCGCGACGCGGGCGCGCTGGGCAGTTGGCTGGTCTTGCTCCTGCTTTCCGCACTGGCTTGTTACATCGCTTACAAATACATCGCGCGCCAGAAATTTCTCCGCGATCTTCGCATCAGCCGCATCACCGTGGATGAGCTAAAGGTAAAGCTGGACGAGGGTGAACCGGTCTCCATCGTAGACCTGCGCCATAACCTGGATTTCGAAGCGGATCCTGAAACTATTCCCGGCGCAGTGCATCTGGATTCCAAGGAACTGACGGAGAAGAGTGGCCGCTTACCTCAAGATCGCGACGTGATTCTTTACTGTACTTGACCCAACGAAGCCACCAGCGCCCGTGTGGTGCTGCTTCTTCGCCGTCGAGGCATCCGCCGCATTCGCCCACTCCAGGGCGGATTAGAAGCGTGGCGCGAACGCGGCTATCCCCTCAGCACGACTTCGTCGTAGCAAGTTTGCAATACCGGGCCCTGAAGTTTGCGGTTTATTTAAGGAGAAGAACAATGAGCATCAAGGTGCAAGTCATTTTCTACAGCATGTACGGCCACGTCCATCGCATGGCCGAAGCCATAGTGGAAGGGGCAAAGCAGGTTCCGGGTGCGGACGTGTCGTTATACCAGGTTCCGGAACTTATTCCCGACGACGTGCTGGAGAAGTACGGCGCGAAGGCCGCCAAAGCTACGTTGTCGAAAATTCCCGTGGCGAAGGTCGAGCAACTCGCGGATGCCCACGCGATCATCTTCGGCACGCCCACGCGTTTCGGGAATATGGCGGCGCAGATGCGGAATTTCCTTGATCAGACCGGACCATTGTGGATGAAAGGCGCGCTCATCGGCAAAGTGGGTAGCGTGTTCGCTTCTACTGGGACGCAACATGGTGGGCAGGAAACCACGATCACGAGTTTTCACTCTACGCTGCTGCATCACGGCATGGTGGTCGTCGGTGTGCCTTATGGCGAATCCGGCCTGATGAACATGGCGGATATTTCCGGTGGCACGCCTTACGGCGCAACCACTCTGGCGGGGCCTGATGGTTCGCGGCAACCGAGCGAAAACGAACTGAAGATCGCGCGCTACCAGGGCAAACACGTCACGGAAATTGCCGGCAAACTTTTCCGCTAATTGGGCTTCGACAGACCAAGTCGAGGAATACTCTGAGTTGATCCTCAGGAGCGCAAACTACGCGCCCCTGAGGATGACAATCGTTGGCAAAGGTGGGAGCCTCGTCTACAACCGCGGCAACACGATGCCGCCCTGCGATTGATATTTCCCTTTTTTATCCTTGTAGCTCACTTCGCAGGGTTCATCGCTTTCAAAGAACAGAACCTGGCACAAACCTTCATTGGCGTAAATCTTCGCGGGCAGTGGCGTGGTATTGCTGATTTCCAGAGTTACGAAACCCTCCCACTCCGGCTCGAAGGGCGTGACGTTCACGATAATTCCACAGCGCGCGTATGTCGATTTGCCTAGGCAGATCGTCAGCACATTCCGCGGAATCCGGAAATATTCAATCGAACGCGCCAAGGCAAAAGAATTTGGCGGCACCAGGCAATATTCGCCAGTATATTCGACCAGGGAGCGCGGATCGAAATGCTTGGGATCCACGATTGTGGTGTTCACATTTGTGAAAATCTTGAATTCGTTAGCCACGCGGATGTCATATCCGTACGAGGACACGCCATAGCTGATCACCCCTTCCCGGACTTGCCGGTCCGTGAACGGCTCGATCATTTTGTGCTCCAGCGCCATGCGGCGTATCCAGCTGTCTGGCTTGACGGACATCCATATCCTCCTGTAAAAATCGCGAAAAACGTGTACTCTCAAAAGGTTACAGTGTAGATGAGGGGCCACGTCTTGACAACCTGGACGGTAGCCTCTAGCATCGGGCCACGGATTCCTGGAGGGTGGCGTGATCAAGCTCGACATCGTAAATGCTGTGGTCGCCAAAACAAATATCAGCCGCACGAAAGCGGAGCAGGCCGTCGAGACCGTCTTCGAATCGCTGAAGAACGCACTGGGCCGCGGCCAGCGCATCGAACTGCGCAAATTCGGCGTCTTCAGCGTGAAGCCTCGCAAGACCGGCATCGGGCGTAATCCTCGCACCGGCGAAGAAGTCAGCATTCCTCCGGGGAAAGCCGTGCGTTTCAAGCCCGGCAAGGAACTGCAGGGCCTGGAAGACACCACCCCTGCCCCGGCCAAGTAAAACCTAGTGAATCCTCAGGAACCAGAGCAGCGTGCTCCCGCTATTCTGCAATCCCATGATTGGTCGCGGCGGCCAGATTCCGCAGCGTATTATCGCGCGGCGCGCTCGCATCCTTCCGTGCGCTCGTTGATTCTCGCCACCGGATTGTTATTTCTGACGTTAATCACTTGCTTGCTGGCGGGCGCGCATTTTGCCGCGGCGTATGCGCATAATCAGACCGTTTCACTGGACACCTTTTTTGAGACATTTCCGCTGGCTTATCATCACCCTTCCCTGCTTCTTTCAGGGCTACCGTTCGCGGCCACGTTGCTGACGATTCTGCTGGCTCACGAGCTTGGCCATTATTTCGCCTGTCGCCATCATCATATCCACTCCACCTATCCTTTTTTTATTCCCGCTCCAACCTTGATCGGGACGTTTGGCGCGTTCATCCTGATCCGTTCTCCGATTCGCTCGTCCCGCGCACTGTTTGACGTTGGCGCTTCCGGCCCCCTGGTCGGATTTTTGTTCGCCATTCCGGCGCTGGCTTACGGAGTGCTACATTCGAAAGTGATTCCTTCGATTGGCACGGATGGAAGCGCGGACATTGTTTTTGGGGTGCCGCTAGCCTTAAAGTTGATGACGGCAATTCTCCAACCGAATGCGCAAGCCACGGATTTGCTACTGCATCCGGTGGGGCGCGCCGCGTGGGTCGGTCTTTTCGCCACGGCGCTTAATCTGCTTCCCGTCGGGCAGCTCGACGGCGGGCATATCGTGCGCTCCGTCAGCCCGCGTGCGCATCGGTGGATTTCGTTGCTGCTTCCGCTGGCTTTGATTCCGCTCGGCGTTTTCGTGTGGAAGGGATGGTATTTCTGGGCGGCGCTGCTGATCGGCTTACGCTTCTTTCGCATGGCTCCGATCTACGATCCCACCCCGCTTGATCCGGACCGCCGGTTTGGCGCGGTCATCGCGCTGGCGGTTTTTCTGCTTTGCTTCATGGCTAATCCGTTGCGGTAGGCCGCGCGTTCAGACACGCCATGGGACCCACACATAAACTGACACGCACTCTCAGCGAAAGCGATCTTCTGTATCTATTCGTCGGCTCGGTGATCGGCTCAGGTATTTTTCTTACGCCGGGTTTGATCCTGCGCGAGCTTGGCGGCTCGGTTGGCTATTCGCTGCTTGTCTGGCTGTTTGGTGGCGTTCTCTCGCTGGTCGGAGCGCTGACTTATGCGGAATTATCGGCAGTCAATCCCGAAGCGGGTGGGCTGTATTGCCACATTCGCGATGGATTCGGTCGGCTTCCTGCATTTCTTTATGGTTGGTCGCTATTGCTTGTGATTGCCAGCGCGACCATCGCGGCGCTCGCGCATGCGTTCACCGCGTACCTTCAGGAAATCATCCCGCTCTCGCGCGCTGGGGAATTCATTGTGCCGGTCTTGATGATCGCTGTGGTTACGTTCGTCAATATTTGGGGCACGCGCAAGAGTTCCGACCTGATGAATATAACTACCTTTATCAAGGTGGCCATTATTGTTGTTCTCGGCAGCATTCTTCTGATCCTCGGCTTCTGGCATGGCAAACATGCTGCGGAAATTCCGGCCGCCATGGGCTCGCCAATCTCCGGCTATGGGCTGCTGTCGGCGTTCGGGTTCGCCATGATTACCGTGCTATGGGCGTATGAAGGCTGGCAGTTCGGCACGTATAGCGCCGGCGAAGTCGAGAATCCGCAGAAAAGTTTTCCGCGCGCGTTCTTTGCCGGGTCGCTTCTTCTAGCCGGGCTGTATCTGTTTGCGGTGGTTGCTTATCTCGTTGCGCTCGGGCCGCGAGCTGCCACGGCCAGCAATACTATCGCTGCCGCTGCGGCCAAGTCGGTGCTCGGTCCTTGGGCCGGCATGCTGGTCGCCGCGACGATTTTGATTTCGACGTTCAGCTCCACTAACAGCGTGATGCTCACGGCCCCGCGCGTGTTTTTCGCCATGGCCAAAGATCATCTGTTTTTCAAGAAACTCGCGGAGGTCCACCCGCGATTTGGCACGCCTGCTGCCGCGATCTTCATCCTTGGAATTTGGTCGGGCATTTTGACGCTGCTTGGCGGTTTCGAAAAACTGACCAATGGGGCAATTTTGATCGGCTGGATTTTTTACGGACTAGGCGCGGCAGCGATTTTCCCCATCCGCGCCTCGAATCAAGGCAAGTCGATTCCCTATCGCGTCCCCGGCTATCCGGCGACGCCACTGCTCTTCGTTCTGGCGGCCCTGGCGATCGTGGGCAACGCAATTTATAGTGCACTCGAAGATCCGCACCAGTTCACCTATCTTCTCTTCGCGATAGCCATTATGCTGCTAGGCTTGCCCGGCTACTTCTTCTGGTCCCGCCACAACCCCCGTGATGATGCGTCATCCTGAGTAGTGCTCCCTCGCCCAACGAACAACGTAAACCTCATCACGCTCACAGCAACGTCAACGGATCCATGTCCACTAGCAACGCCGTGCCGGGAATTTCGTTTGCTTCGCAGAACGCCAATGCGCCGCTTAGCATTTTTGTGAGCAGCGATTTCTTGGGTGACTTTAGCAAAAACTGGTAGCGGTGTTCTTTTTTCAGTCTTGCCAGCGGCGCTGATGCCGGGCCAAGAACGCGCAGGCCTTTCCCGTCATGGGGCGCAAAGTATTCGGATAGGCGCCGCGACCATTGAATTGCATTTTCCAGATTCGTGTGTCTTACGATTACGTTGGCAAGCGATGTGAACGGCGGATACATCATCAATCGCCGGAAATGTAACTCCCGCTCGTAGAACGACACGTAGTCCTGCTGCACTGCGTCCTGCACTGCGTAATGTTCGGGGTAGTAGGTCTGAATCAGCACGCGTCCCGGCAATTCGCCACGCCCCGCACGGCCCGCCACCTGCGTTAGCAATTGGAACGTGCGCTCTGCCGCGCGAAAATCCGGCAAGCTCAGCGAGGAATCTGCTGAGATCACGCCTACTAATGTTACGTGCTGAAAATCGTGTCCTTTCGCAAGCATTTGCGTGCCCACCAGAATGTCCAGCGCGCCGCCGGCAAATGCACCCAATGTTTCCTGGTACTGCTTCTTCGTCCGCGCCGTATCGCGATCGAGTCGGGCAATGCGCGCTCCGGGAAATTCTTTTCTTAAGCGTTCCTCCAGATGCTCAGAGCCTTCTCCGAAAAAGTACACATAGTTCGATTCGCACTTCGGACAAACTTTCGGCGGCGCCTGGATCGAGCCGCAATAGTGGCATTCCAGCCGGTTACGGCTTTTGTGATACGTCATTGAAATGCTGCAGTTCATGCATTGCACGGAGGCTCCGCAACTGCGGCAGAGCACCGACCAGGAATAGCCACGCCGGTTGATAAGCACGAGCGCTTGCGTTTGCAGTGACAAGCACTCCGCAATTCCGGCGTGCAGCGTTTGTGAAATGGGATTGGCCTTTTGCGTCTGCTGAAAATCGGTGCGGAGATCCACGATTTCGACCGCGGCCAGGTTGCGGTTCTCCACGCGTGACGCCATCTTCAGCAATTCGTATTTGCCATTCACTGCGTTGTGATACGTCTCGAGCGAAGGGGTGGCTGAACCGAGCAGTGCCAGCGCATTTTCCAGCTTCGCCCGCACAATCGCTACATCGCGCCCGTGGTAGCGGGGCGTTTCCTCCTGCTTGTAGCTGTTCTCCTGCTCTTCATCAACGATCACCAAGCCGAGATTTTCCAGAGGCGCGAAAATTGCCGAGCGCGTTCCCACTACTACGCGTGCTTCTCCACTCCGCACGCGTTGCCATTCCCGTGCTCGCTCCACCTCGCTGAGCGCCGAATGCAGCACCGCAACTCCTTCGAAGCGCGCGCCAAACCACGCGCGACATTGCCGCCCGATCCACAAGGTCAGAGCAATTTCCGGAACGAGGATGATCGCGGTTTTGCCGCGCGCCAACGTATCTTGCACGCTGCGTAGATACACTTCGGTTTTTCCGCTGCCGGTTACGCCGTGCAGCAACTGCACGCCAAATTCGCCCAGCTCAAATCTCGCGCGTATCGCGTTGAACGCGCTCTCCTGCGTTTCATTCAGCGAGTGCGCTGGAGGCGTGTAGCCCGTATCGAACGGGTCTTCCACGGGATCGATCGGTTCTTCCCAGCTTTCCAGCAATCCGTCGCGCAGCATGCGGTCGATCAGGCCCCGCGAAACTTGCGCCAACTTCAGCAATTGCGGCATGGGCAGCGGCCCGCGTTCCGTCTCCAGCAACACGCGAATCCGCTGCTCTCTTTCGCCCAGCTTCTCCGCATCGTTCCCCTTCCATGCCACCACGTTCTGCATCTTGCGCTTGCGGCCTTGCATCGTCTCCCGGATTTCCAGGTAGCCGCGTCGCAGCATCCGTTGCAATGTTTCCGGCGTGATCCCCATCTTGCCGCCTGGAGCAAACATGAGTTTGCCCTCTTTCTCGAAGAGCTTCTGCAGAAATTCTGTCTCCGGGCCGTCAAGATCGCTCAGCGTGGTCCCTGCTTTCAGTTTTTCAGCGAGTGTGCGCCCCCTATCGGTCAGCACGACCTGTCGCTTCAGGGCGACATCGGTCGCAGGGGGAAGCATCGCGCGAAACACTTCGCCGACCGGCGCCAGATAATAGTTCGCCACCCACTGGCCCAATTCCAGAAGTTTCGGCGGGAGTGCGGGAATCAGATCCAGCACTTTATGGATTTCGCGGATTTTCGTCCCTTCCGGAACTGTCTCCGTCATCTCTAAGACCACGCCGACCAGTGCTTTCTTCCGGAAGGGCACCATCACGCGGCTGCCGGGCTGTACCCGTGCGCGCATGGCGTCGGGTACGGCGTAGGTAAACGTCGTGCGCAAAGGCACCGGCAAAGCCACATTGCAATAGGATTCAGTCATCTCGCGATGATGTGTTGGTCGTGCAGTTTCATTCCGCGTGTAGTGTAGCAGCACCTTGTAGGGCCGCGCCTTCACGCCCGCAGCTTGGGGTTGTGCCCTTATCGGCTTATCAACACAATTCCCGCGAAGATTGCCACAATCCCGAGCCACTGCGTTTTCGTAATCTTTTCTCGCAAAATCGCGGCCGCTAACGCCACCGTGACCGCTCCATACAAAGAGGCGAGCACGCTCACCACCGACACTTGTTCCAGGCGCATCCCGTAATTATTCAAAACGTAGGCACTGGTATCTAGAATTCCGATGCCCAGGATCCAGCCGTTGGCTCCCTTTTCTGGCAACGCTAGCGGCTGTCGCGCAATCAGCATCACAGCGCCGGCCAGCACCACGCTCGTCAGGCGGATGATCCACACGGTTTGCGCGCTCCCAATCAGCGGTACTGCCCGCGTTCCCAAAAGCCAGAACATCACGCCGAAAGACAGAGCGGCGAGCAGCGCCCATCCAACTCCCAAGTGTTTCTTGTTCGATTGTCTCTGTCGGTCAATCGTATTGGTGTCCACGGGCGCATCTTCCCCTTTTGCAACAACGACCACTCCCGTTAGGATCAGCGCAAATCCCATCAGCCGCACGGGCGTAAGCCGTTCGCCAGTGGTCGCCGCGAGCATCATCGTCAGCGCCGGGTAACTCGAGGAGATTGGCGCCACGATGGACATTTTGCCGATCTCAAAGGATCGATACAGCGCTAGCGTGCCGCAGGTGTTTAACACGCCGACCAAAACTCCCCACGCCCACGGCCAAAATCCCGAGCCATCCGCTAGGCGTCCCCAGCCGCCTAGCCAATGCAGCGCCACGGTTACCAACAACAAACCCGCAAGCTGCATATACAGCATAGTGCGCAACGTTCCGATTTTTCGCGTGGCAAATCGCGCCAGAAAATCCGAGATTCCCCAGGAAAGCGCAGTCAGCAGCCCTAGAACAATGCCCATGGCGAGAAACTACGAGGACTTTTTCTTCGGCAGTTGCAGGCCGAGTTCGGCCATTACTTTTTGCAAGTCTTTCCAGACGTCGGCTTTGGCTGGTGGGTTGCGCAGCAAATAGGCTGGGTGATACGTGGCCAACAGCTTGCGCCCGCGCCACTCCTGCCATTCACCGCGATATTGCGAAATGCCGCGCGTCGTTTGCAGCAGTGTTTTGGCAGCCACCGCGCCCAGGCAAACAATCACTTTGGGATCGATGGTATCAATCTGGCGCAGCAAGTATGGCGAGCAGGTCTGTACTTCGTCCGGCTCCGGCGTGCGATTTTCTGGAGGGCGACATTTCACCACGTTGCAGATGTACACGTCTTTGCGTTGCAGGCCCATGGCCTCAATCATCTGCGTCAAAAGTCTTCCCGCGCGTCCCACGAACGGCAAGCCCTGCGCGTCCTCATCCGCTCCCGGCCCTTCGCCGACAAACAGCAGTTGAGCTTTTGCGCTGCCGTCGCCAAAGACGAGCTTGTTTCTTTTCTTATGTAGCTTGCAGCGCGTGCAGTCGCCAAGGTCCTCGCGAATCTTCAGAAGCGAATCGTCCTGCACCTTGTCGATCGTTTCGAATAAAGAGGTGCCCGATGGCGCCACCACCGGCACGATCCTCGACGCCAGCTCTGCACGGACGGGCAGAGCCACTTTACTTTTCGGCTTGGGCAAGGAAGTCTCCTGTGAAATGGAAACGGCAGGCGCTTCGGAAACAATCGGCGACAGGCTCTGCGCTGAAACGTCACCCGCCGCGCGGTCCCGGTAGAACAAACGAATCCCCAGGTCCTCGTAATAGCGGAGGCGCTCTTCAATCTTCTGTTGCAAGGATTCCGGAATCGATTCAGGCATGATTGTTTAGTCGCCGGCCCGATGAGACGCGGGCTTGCTCTTCAACGCGCCACGAAGCCGCAGCACCTCGTCCAGTATGCACTGCGCCACTTCGGGCTTGCTCAATTGCGGCAAAGGCCGGTCGCGTCCATCGCGCGAAAATAGCGTCACAATATTTGTGTCGCTATCAAACCCTGCACCCTCGGCACCGACGTCGTTCGCCACGATCATGTCCGCGTTCTTCTGCGTCAACTTTTTCCGGGCGTTCTCCGCCATATGTTCAGTTTCCGCGGCAAATCCCACCACCAGCCGCTCACCTTTGTCTTTCGCCGCGGTCGCCAGAATGTCCGGGTTGGGTTCCAACCGCAGCGTCAGCGCATCTTCCTTGCGCTTGATCTTTTGCCGGGACTTCTCCGCCGGCCGGTAATCGGCCACCGCCGCCGCAAACACTGCGATCGTGCAAGCGGGAAACTTTGCCTGCACGGCACGCTGCATCTCTTCGGTGCTGCGCACGTCCACCCGCTGCACTCCCCTCGGAGTCTCCAGCGCCGTCGGCCCGCTTACCAGCGCCACTTTCGCGCCACGGCGGGCCGCCGCTGCGGCAACAGCATAACCCATCTTCCCGGACGATCGGTTCGTCAGGAAGCGTACGGGATCAATGTCTTCGCAAGTCGGCCCGGCGGTCACGAGAACAGTTTCAGCGGCCATATCCTGCTCCGCCCGAGCCACCTCTCGCACCGCCTTCAAAATCTCTTCTTGCTCCGCCAGGCGTCCCGAGCCGGTCATGCCGCAAGCCAAATATCCGTCGCTAGGCTCTACAATCCGCGCACCGCGCGCCCGCAATGTCGCCACATTTTCCTGCGTGGCCGAATGCTGCCACATGTTTACGTTCATCGCCGGTGCGATCACCATGGGCGCGGTGGAAGCGAGATACAACGTGGTCAGAAAATCGTCCGCCACCCCACGCGCAAACTTGGCCACAATGTCCGCCGTCGCCGGCGCCACGAGCAGCAGATCCGTTTTCTGCGCAACGGCAATATGATCGATCGCGGAATCGAGATTGCCTTCCCCGCCAGGTTGATTCGCAAATAGATCGGTGATAACCCGTTGTCCGCTAAGCGCGGCAAACGTAAGCGGCGTGATGAACTCGCGCGCCGCCCGCGTCATAACTACCTGGACGGTGTGTCCCTCGTCCTGAAGGCGGCGGACCAGTTCCGCAGATTTGTACGCGGCAATTCCGCCCGTGACCCCGAGGGTGATGCGCATGGCTGCCTCGCAGGCGCGCTACTTGCGCCGCTTGGCTTCCTTTTCCTCTTCCGTCGCAGGCACCTCGGAAAAGTCGTATTCAATGAGCCCGTGGGTAACCTCTTCGCACGCGATCCGAGTAGCTTTTTGGGTGCGCGTGTTGTCTACCATCGGGGGCGCCCCCGCCATGATCTGACGCGCTCGTCGCGCGGCCAGCACGACGTAAGCAAACTGGCTCTCGGGAGCTTTTGTTTGCACGGTCATGAGTATCTTACCCTCCAAACGATGCCAGGACTTGTTTTACGCGATCGCGGCGACGTGCGCTGGAGCAGCGCAAGGCAAGTACAATCGCCTGCGCTTCTTTTCCCGCACGGTCCACGTCATCGTTCACTACACAAAAATCGTAAAATTTCTCGCTCGCCACAATCTCGTCGTGAGCCTTCGCCAGACGCCGCGCCATCTCTTCGTTCGCGTCCTGGCCCCGGCTGCGCAGCCGACGTTCCAACTCCTCGCGCGAGGGTGGAAGTATAAAGATCGCCACCGATTCCGGCAACTTCTGCTTCACCTGCTGCGCGCCCTGTACGTCGATCTCCAGCACCAGATCCAATCCCCGGCGGCGAGACTCCTCCAGCCACTTCTTCGGGGTCCCGTATGAATACTTGCCAAAGACCTGGGCGTACTCCAGAAATTCGCCCTTGGCTACCATTGACTGGAACTCCGGCTCAGTGACGAAATCATAGCATTTTCCTGTGGCCTCAGTCGCCCGCCGGGGCCGAGTAGTACATGATATCGAGGGCATGGTCCCCGGCAGCTCCAGAATCCTTTGCACCAGCGTGCTTTTACCGGACCCCGACGGTCCGGAAACAATCAAGATCAGCGGCTCTATTCCTGTTCCTTCGCTCATTCGATGTTCTGGACCTGTTCACGCAATTTCTCGATGTCCGACTTGATCTCCAGGGCCAGACCCGTGATCGTCAACGCTTCGCTTTCCACGCCGGGCGTTTTCGAAAGCATGGTGTTGGCTTCACGGTGCATTTCCTGCAGCAGAAAATCCAGTTTCTTGCCTAGTTCGCCGGCGCCGTCCAACAATTTCGTGAACTGTTCCAGGTGGCTTCGAAGCCGGTCCAATTCTTCGCTCACGTCGCTGCGTTCTGCTAGCAGCGCGGCCTCTTGTGCCAACCGCGCGGGCTCAATGTTGGTGCCGTTCAGCAATTCTTTCAGCCGGGCTTCCAATCGCCGCGAAAACGCCGGCCGCAGCGTGCTCACCAGCTCTCGCACTTGTCCGGCTTCGATGGAAATTTTCGCAACACGCGCGCGCAACTCGTCGGTCAGGTGCCGCCCTTCATTGCGGCGCATTTCATCCATCTTCCCCAGCGCTTCGAGGAGATAAGTCTCCAGCGCCTTGCCCAGTTCCTCCTGTTCCTCTTCCGTTTCCGGCAAGGCCGACGCGAGTCCAGTGATCACACCCGGCAAGCGCAGCAGCGACACCGTATCCAGTTCCGCTTTGCCGCCGGTCTGTTTCTGCAGATCGGTCGCGGCGTTTACATAAGCCTTCAGCAATTCCCGGTTCACGTGCACCGGCGCCGCTTCGCTGGGATCCATGCTTACGTGCACGTCCAGATGCCCGCGATGAATTCGTCCACGCACGGCTTGCCGCAGCCTGTGCTCGTACGGCTCCAGCGAATCCGGAATCCGCAGCTTCACATCCAGAAAACGGTGATTCACGCTCTTCACGCTCAGGCGCACGGTCCATCCCTTGAATTCCCCGCGGACCATCGCATACCCCGTCATCGAACGGCATTCCGCCTTACCCGGTGCCATGCTGGTGGCTTCGGTTGTACCTTTCGCAGTCATCCTTCCTCGCTGGACCTCACTACTTTGGGATGCGCCAGGTGCGCCGGAGTCAGCAGATCCTCTTCAGCGAATTGCAGTTCATGAAGCCGCGCGTAGCTCCCGCCCTTGGCTAATAACTCTGCATGCGTGCCGCTTTCCCGGATACGCCCATCCTCTAACACAAGAATCTTATCGGCTTTCCGCACTGTACCCAAGCGGTGGGCAATCACGAACACGGTGCGGCCGACCATCAGGTTTCCCAAAGCTTTTTGTACAAACTTTTCGGATTCAGAGTCTAGTTCCGAAGTAGCCTCGTCCAGTATTAGAATCGGCGAATCTTTCAGGATCGCGCGGGCGATGGCGATGCGCTGGCGCTGGCCGCCGCTGAGGCGCGTTCCCCGCTCTCCAATCACGGTGTCGTAACCGTTCGGAAGTTCCTGGATAAATTCATGCGCCAGGGCAGCATGCGCCGCGTCCTCCACCTTTTGTTTTGGCACCGCTTCCATGCCATAACAGATGTTGTTCATCACGGTATCGTGAAACAAGATATTTTCCTGGGTGACCATGGCGATCTGATTTCGCAACGAACGCAGGTTCATCTCCCGAATGTCGGTCCCGTCGATCTTGATCTGTCCCGTGGTCACTTCATGAAAGCGAGGAATCAGGTTCACCAGCGTGGTTTTGCCCGCGCCGCTCAATCCCACAAGCGCGATCACCGATCCCTTGCCGGCCGTAAAGCTCACATGCTGCAGAATGGCGGCGCTGTCGGACTCGTAAGCAAAGGTGACGTCGTCAAAAGTGATGTCGCACGAGAACCCGTCCAGAACTTTTCCGCCCTTTTGGTCGAGCACTTCTTCTTCGCGATCGAGATAGGCAAATACCTGTGTGCTCGCACCCTGTGCCGCCTGGAATTGCTGGTACACGTACCCCAGCCGCTTCAGCGGCATGTACGCGTTGAACATCACGTACAAGAACGAAATGAAACCACCCAGCGTGATCTGGTGGTGCTGAATCTGCCCGCGGGCATACCACAGCAGGAGGGGAATAATGATGGCGCTGACCATATCCATCAGTGGCGAAGTCAGTATCGCCGCGCGCACCCACCGCATATTTTCCCGGAGCAATCGCCGCGCCACTTCGTGGAATTTCTTGACCTCGAAATCCTCCATTCCAAATGCCTTGACCACGCGATTTCCGCTCACCGTTTCTTCGAGAATCTGGCTCAAATCGCTCATCCTGGTCTGGCTGGTTTTTGCGGATTGAAGAATCTTCTTTCCGAGTTTGTTTACGGGAATTACTACGGCAGGCAGCAACACCGTCGTGGCCAGCGCGAGTTTCCAGTCCAGAATCAGCATCGCGGCAACGAACGCCACAAAACTGAAACTCTTCATGAACAGGTCGGCAAGATAATCGCTCAAGGCAAAGCGCACACGGTCGATATCGTTGGTGGCCACGGAAATGATTCTTCCTGTTGCATTGCCCTGGAAGAAACCCATCGGTTGCTTGATTACTTTTTCGTAGAACGCGTTGCGCAGGTCGCGTGTGGCCGCCAGTCCGACGTACTGGATCTCCGTCAACCCAAGATATTCCGCGACCGCCTTGCTCAGATACAGCACCAGGAGAGTAATCGCAAAGATCGTCCAGACGTTATGTATGCTCGACGGGAAGAATTTATTAAGGTAAATCACTTTCCCGTTCCAGGGCAGGGTAACAAGCGGCAAGCTCGATCCGAATTTTCCTGGGTCCAATACATAATCCACCGCCGGCTTCACCATGAATCCGATGATGGCTTCTACCGCCGCCACATAGGCCACCAGCAACACACCCGCCGCCAACCGCACACTGTATGGTTTCGTGTAGCTTAACAATCGCTTCAAATGTGCTGAAATCAGGGAACCCACCCGCCTGTCCTCTACTGGCTTTGTTCTTACCCACCTAGTACGCTATTCGCCCCTCAGCCAGCATGTCAACCAAGCATGACAGCACCTTATCTGGTTTTCAAATTCAGGCGCGGCGGCTGCGGCCCCCGCGGCAGCCTGCTCACTTCGAGCGAGTTGTGTTCCAGGCCATCCTGTAATAGTACTGTTTGGATTTGACGCGCTCAGAGGCGCTAAACAACGAAAATAGCCAATAAAACGACCATTTGCGGAGGATGCGCGCACGATCGAGGAAATAGACGGCCCTTGCATGGAACGGGCCGTAGAATTTTTTCAGATAAAGATACTTGCTTTCGTAGAAAGCCGAAACCGACGCCGGCGATCTGGATAGCCCCCCGATATGGATAATTTTCGCGCTGGGAATGACGAAGCACGCCACGCCGCGATTCAATAGCGTGTGGGCCAGAGCGATATCCTCGTGAAAAAAGAAAAAGTCCTCGTCAAACAATCCCGGCTGCGGAATCACCGATCGCCGTATCAGGAAAAATGCGCCCATCACGCCTTCGACCCTTACGGGCTCGGTAGCTTTCGCTAATTTCTGCTTGGCCAAAGCCGCCAGAATCTTGCTGTACCAATTGGCGTACTGCGAAAAAAGAGAACGACGAAACAGCATGCCCTGCTCGCGCCCGTCTTCATACGTGATTCTTGGCGCGCAAATCCCGGCGTCGGGCCGTTCCTCCGTAAAGCGCCAAAGTGCGATTAACGCGTCGCGGTTGAGGATAACGTCCGTGTTCGTCACGCAGACATACTTGCTGTCGGTCGCCGCCACGCCGCGATTGATCGCTCGTCCGTAGCCGATATTTCCGCTCGTTTGGATGTAATTGATTTTAGGCGAAGATTGCAGGAATTCCTGCGAGCCATCGCCGGACTGATTGTCTACAACTGTGAAGGAAAACGTGAAGGGCACATCCAGGCTGTTGAAGAAGGCGGCCAACGGCCTTATGCACGCGAGCGTGTTGTAGTTGACGGTGATAAATGCGACATCAACCGGCACAGCGGGACTCCCCTGCCCTGGATCGCGCGAGCTACTTACTTATATCCCGGTGCACCACGCGTGTGGCAAAGCCCTCCTTGCCTAGCGCGTGCTTCAACCACTCCGCCATCATCACCGAGCGATGCTTGCCTCCGGTGCAACCGAACGCGATGGTCAGATAGCTTTTCCCCTCTTCGATGTAGTGAGGAATAAGGTAGGTCAGCAATCCCCGGATGCGCTTAAGGAATTCACCCGTTTGCGGAAACGACTGAATGTACCGCCGCACCCGCGCATCTTTGCCGGTATACTTTCTCAGCTTCGGCACAAAATGGGGATTCGGCAAAAATCGCACGTCGAACATCAGGTCCGCATCGGTCGGCACTCCGAACTTGTAGCCGAAACTGACGAGCGAAACCAGCAGCGGGCGCTTGCTTTCCAGCTTGAATCGTTCGTTGATGAAGTGCCGCAATTCGTGAACGTTGAATTGCGTGGTATCAATCACCACATCCGCCAATTTGCGGATGGGCTCCATCAACACTTCTTCATGGCGCAGGCTTTCGCGCACCGAATAATCTTTGCCAAGCGGATGAGGCCGGCGCGTCTCGCTGTAGCGCCGCAGCAACGCATCTTCCTGCGCCTCGATGTACACCAGGATGATCGGGTGATCGCGGCGCAAGTGCTTCAACAACCCCGGCAGCTTTGCCAGCTGCAACCCTTCGCGCGCGTCCACCAATAATGCCGCCCGCTGCAGATCACCCTCTCCGGCAGCATGCAATTCCGCAAAGATCGGAATCAATTCCACCGGCAGGTTGTCCACGCAGTGATAGCCCATGTCCTCAAATGCTTTGAGGACGGTACTCTTCCCTGATCCGGAAAGTCCGGTAAGGATGACAAGTTGTCGGCGGGGGGTACTCGCGTTTCGTGAATTGCTCTTGGTGCGCTCCACGGTTTGGGCGGGCTCAGTTCTTGACCCGGCGCTGGTGCGTGCTCGGGATTCTCATGTCTTCCCGGTATTTTGCCACGGTGCGCCGTGTGACGTGAATTCCATTGTCTTCCAGTTTCTTGGCGATCTGCTCGTCGGTCAGCGGCTTGGCGGTATCTTCCTCGTCGATCATCTTTTTCACCAGCCGCTTCAGGGTCTGCAAGGACATACCGCCGCCCTCCGGCCCGTTCACGGCTTCGCTGAAGAACGACCGCAATTCCATCACTCCTTGCGGAGTATGCGCGTACTTGCTGGCCACCGCGCGGCTCACCGTCGAGGGATGCACGCCCACTTCTTCCGCCACTTCCTTGATCATCATGGGCTTTAGTGCGTCCGGCCCGTGGTCCAGAAATTCGCCCTGACGCGCAATGATGGACTGGCAAACCCGCAAAATCGTGTGTTTCCGCTGCTCGATGTTTTTCATCAACTGGATTGCGGCGGTGAAACGTTCCTTCACATAGTTGCGCACGTCTTTGTCGGCGGCATCCCTCACGAGCAGCCGGCGATAGGTAGGACTCAGCCGCAATTGGGGCATATCGTCTTCGTTCAGGAACACCTGCCACACATCGTCCACTTTCCGGAAATACACGTCCGGCTCCACAAGCCGTGGCTCGGTCTTGTTGTAGCGAAGGCCCGGCCTTGGATCGAGTTTCTTGATCGCGTCGATGGCGTGCTTGACGATGTCCATCGGACGATTTAGCGCCCGGGCAATTTCTTTCAGCTGATTGGCCTGCACCTGCTTCAGGTGGTCCGCCACGATCTGCTGCGCCAAAGTGTTCTGCGAATCAAAGGCTTTCAGTTGCAACAGCAGGCATTCCCGCAGGTCCCGCGCGCCAACTCCTATCGGATCGAAGTCCTGCACCACGGCGATCGCGTCTTCCAGGTCGTCTTGGGAGTACTTTCCATCCTGCGAGAGTTCTTCGACGGACGCTGTAAGATAACCATTCTCATCAAGGTTGCCGATGATATTCTCGACGATTTCCTTCACGTTCTCAGAGCAGATGGTCACGCTCAGTTGCCAGGCCAGATGATCGGTCAGCCCGGCTGCGGACGACAGAAACTTTTCGAACGACGGTCGTTCGGAAATTTCGCGTTCCTGCGATTGCCCACCATCGCCGCCTGTGTCCAGGTACTGATTGAAAAACGAACCGACGTCAAATTCGTCGAACGGATTGGCCTCTTTTTTCTCCGGAACTTTTTCCGTCTCGGCCTTCAGGAAGGTTTCGTCGCTGTAATTGTCGGTCGCGGTAGGCTCTTCGCTCAGTTCCTCAAGGACAGGGTTCGCGATCATCTCTTGATTGATCATCTCGCGAAGTTCCAGACGGTTCAGCGCCAACACGCTGACCATCTGAACCAGCCCCGGCGTCAGAATCTGCTTCTGCGCCACACGGAGGTTAAGTTTGAGTCCCTGCCAAGCCATGTCTTGATTCCAGGTGCTTAGGATAGCCCTAATTCAACCGGAAGTTATCTCCCAGATATACTCGACGCACTTCGGGGTCGCTGCTTAATTCCTGCGGCGAACCCTTCGCCATGATTTTCCCATGATTCACGATGTACGCGCGATCCGTTACGCTGAGTGTTTCCCGCACATTGTGATCTGTGATCAAAACGCCAATTCCCGAGCGGCTCAACTCCCGGATCAAATCCTGTAAATCCTTTACCGTCAGCGGGTCAATCCCGGAAAACGGCTCGTCCAACAGGATGAACGACGGCTGCAGAGTCAGCGATCGCGCAATCTCCAGCCTGCGGCGCTCCCCCCCTGACAACATATATGCTTTGCTGTGCCGCACCGTTTCCAGTCCCATCTGCGCCAGCAATTCCTCCAGGCGATCCCGCTGTTGCTCCGGCGTTAACGGCAGGGTTTCCAGCACCGCAAGCAAATTCTCCTCACTTGTCATTTGCCGGAAGACGGACGGTTCCTGAGGAAGATAACTGATTCCGCTGCGCGCTCGCAGGTACATCGGGAGATCCGTAATTTCTTCGCCGTTCAAAACCACACGCCCGGAATCCGGACGTGCCAATCCTACGATCATGTAAAATGTGGTCGTCTTGCCGGCCCCGTTCGGCCCCAGCAATCCCACGACTTCACCCTGCCCAATTTCTAATTCGACGTTATCGACTACCTTGCGTCCCCGGTAGGACTTACTGAGATCGACGCCTTGGAGTGTCGGCATTCCGCATTCACGCGGGATCGCAACGCGGTCCCCTTTATTTCTGGACCCGGTGCCTGGTCAGCGTGCGCGGGCCGTTGCCCGAATCCACGATGATCGTATCATCCGCAATATTGAAGGTCAATTCACGTCCGGTGGTCATTCCACCGTCTTCGTCATAAAGAGTTGGCGTTCCGCCGCTCAGGACGAAGCGATCGTCGTCCGCCGTGTACACGCCACGCTCGGCGGTGCCGCGTTTGTCTCCCTGCACCACTTCAACCCCTCCCGTGCCGACGGCCCGGCTGATTTTCGAAGTGCCGGCACCGGCCTCTTTACCGTCCGGTTCGCGAGTGAAGTACAAATCCAGGATCGGACCCTTCATCCGTTCGTCTTCCGATTGCACCACCACGTTTTTTTCCAGGTGTGCGCGATTCTCCAAATCCCAATATTTCAGGGTGCCCGACGAAATGTGCCACACAGCCACTTCTTTCGCTTTGGTGACGGTCTTGTCACCGGCGGTTTTATTGCTGGCAGCCTTGGCGTCACTGTCCTGCTTTGGAAACACCGCACGCACGTTTCCGGTGGCGTTCAGGATTCGCGTTCCACGCAAAAGTTCGATCGAGTCCGCTTCCAGCACCGACGGGCCCTGCCACAATCGCGCATGCCCGGTGTATAGCGCTCGGCCATTCTTCGAATTTCCCACCATGTGGTCGGCGATTACGTTGGAAGGCGAAGAGCTGAACTGGATGGTGTCTTGCTTTGTTCCAAGGTCGGTGGACCGTACACTTCCTTCCGCCTCGATCCCTCCGGTGTCCTGGTTAAAAGTAATTTTGTTGGCCTTGGTCTCGCTGCTCTCGTCGCGCGCAACCGCTTGCCCGGTCAGAACCGTCGTCTGCGCCACTCGCGCGAACACCGCTTTCTGCGCGTCCGCGCTGCGGTCCCCCTCTTTCATATGCACATTGCCGCGCAGGGTCATCTGCGTCCAAGCGCCGCCGGAGTCGAGTTGCGCGTCTCCGTTCGTAGCGGTGGCTGTCTGTACCGGCCGTCCTTCCAGATGGCGTTCCGTCTCCACATTACCTGTGGCCACCAGGTCCTTGGCTTTTCCGGCGGCCGCAAAGTCCACTGCCAATTTATCGGCGCTCAGCTTGGATTGCGATGTAGGCGTGTCGCTCCACTCCATCACTCCACGGTCCAGCGTTTCGGCGTGTTGCATGGGGTTTGGCTCACCCAGCTTTCCGCCCGAAAAATTCAGTTGCAAGACGTTCGTCAGCAACTTTCGTCCCGTTTGCGTCTTCGGGTCGCGCTGGTTCATGCGGACATTTCCATGCAGCGTCATCAGCTTTGCTTGATTCACTCGTGGCCACATTTCCACGTGTCCCGCGTCCGACTGCATGTCTCCGCTTTCCGATTTGCCTTGCACATTGCCTTGCACTTCGATCGTGCGGACCCAGCCTTCGGGTGCCAGGTCGGCGGTCATCAGGTCGGCGCGCAGCGTTCCTTCTCCCGTCGGTCCTTTCCCGCCGTGAGACACCACCACCGGCGCTTGATTCAAGCTGCCCGGTTCTGCAATCAATGTCTGCGCGCGATTCTCCTCATCCAACAGTACGGTCATCTGGCCCGAACTCAGTTGCTGGGTGGCCGTGGTCGCCGTAGCCGGACCGGCCAGCACCACTTTCCGCGCTTGTTTGCCCAATTCCATGCTGGTGCCGCGCAGCACCACATCAGACGGCGGCGCATCTTGTTTTTTGCCGATGGCCAGCGCTCCGGTCTCTCGCAGCGTCACACGCACATTTTTTTCCAGCCGAAGCACGCCTGCTTCGGACAAATACGTCGCTCCCACTCCTTCGCCATTGCCGTTGGGCATGGTGAATTGCACCGGCTTTGTTGTATCTGCCCTGCCGGATTTGGCGTTAAATGTGACCCCGCTGGTTTCGACATGGATCAGGTTCGGCTTGGCTGCGCGATCGGTTTGCGTGCGCGCCGCATCGGCAGCACTTTCCAGGTCAAACTGCACGTCGCCGCTGCACTCGATTCCGCCATTGGATTTCGCGTAGCGGCAGCTATGCGTGTGGATCACATCGTGGCGATCGCCCAGCTTGCCAAACACGGTGACCTTCACGTCTTCAAGCAGGCTGATATCTTGCCCTTTCAGATCCGTGGACTTCGACGCCTGTACGGTGAAAACGGTGCGATCCCCTTCATTCTTCGAGACCGTTAGCCCAATCGATTGCCGTTCCTTATCTTCCGTCAGAGGGGGAGGGGCCTTGGTTCGCTCCACATGCGCCACCCATTGGCGACGCAGGTAGATTCCGCCAGTGCTCAGCGCCAGCAACAAGGCAGTAAGCGCAGACCAGCGCGCATATCGCGCAGCTTCGCTTCGTTTCATGTTTTTAGTTAATCAGAATTCCCGGAGGCTGTACATCTCTCGGGCTTGCGATGGCCGTCGGTTCTGTTCGCTTGGGTTGGTTAGCAACTAGCCCGCCGCTTCGCCGGCGGCTTCCGCCGCCGTCTGCACGGGTAAAATCCCGATATTGGCCGCAGCCACATTGTCGCGATTCGTGTTCTTCACCAAATACATCGCTTCGTCGGCCAAATGCAGCAAACCCTCTTTCGTCTTGGAATCCGCTGGGTATGCGGCCAGGCCCACGCTGGGCGTAATCTGGATGTTCAATCCCTCATCCTTCAGCCAGACGCTTTCACGGATCAGTCTGTGCAAGCGTCGCGCGACGTTAATCGCGTTGTCCTTCGAGGTTTGCGGCAGCAGAATCACAAATTCATCGCCGCCGTAGCGAAACGCAAAATCGATCAGCCTGCAATTGGTTTTCAGCGCGTCGCCCATTTCCGCCAGCAGACGCGAGCCCACCAGGTGCCCGTGCGTGTCATTGACCTGTTTGAAGTGGTCTAGATCGATGAAAACGATCGAAAATTCGTAGTTGTAGCGCTGGGAACGGTAGATTTCCGTATCGAGGATAAAGCCCATGTGCCGCGCGTTATACAGTGAAGTGCAGTCGTCCTTGATGGTCAGCTCGTGGATGCGCTTCACGTGTCGCGCATTTTCCAACGCGATGGCGGCAAAGTCCGAGAGCGCTTCCAGCAGCTTCAGGTCTCGCGGATCGAATCCTTCCACGCCCACGCAGTTGATCAGTTCGATGACACCCAAGCAGGTATCCCGGAATTTCACGGGCACGGCCACGATCGACCGCGTCTCCATTTTAGTTTTTTCGTCGACCTTGCCGAAAAAGCGGGTGTCTTTGGTCGTGTCTGGCACGATCACCACTTCGCCGTGTTCTGCCACCCAGCCGGCGATGCCCTGGCCCAGCTTGATGCGCACGTCTTTCAGCGCTTGCGAAGCTTTCCCCACCGCCAGCTCAAAATACAATTCCTGCTTGGCTTCATCCAGCAGCAGCAAAGACCAGTTATCCGGCCGCAAAAACTCGTCAATCTTTTCCATGATCGTGCGCAGCACCTGGTCGAGCTGCAACGACGAAGTCAGCGCCTTCCCCAATTCCTGGAAGACCGCCACTTCCCCTGCTTCGCGTCGTTCCCCGGGCACGCCTGCATTTCGCCGGCGTTCCACGGTCGGAAACTGCTTGATTTCGTCAAGGCTCACGAAAGCACGTTTCTCCGCAGGATTGGAACTCAATGGTGTCCATTGAACCCTTCAACCCAGAGAGGATACACACCAATCCTCCCAGTCCCGGCCAGTATAGGCATCTCTGAAAATGGTACGCAACCTGGACGTAGTACAGGCGTAACCTTCTCGCCAATCGGGTGGATTGCCCGCCGGCCGGACTGCTATCAGGGCTTGTGATGCTGGGGGCTATCTTTCCTCAGCGGACCCGAAGCCTTCCAGACGATCGAGTTTGTCCAAAAACACGGGAATCTCTTCATTCCAGATTCTCCAATCATGCGCACGAGGTGAAATTTCCCGGTATTCATAAGGAATGCGGCGTTTGGCCAGCACTGCCAGAAACGCATGGGTATCCTCGACATTTCCGTCTTCGCCCCCACAGACGATGAACAGCACGGGCACTTCGTCCACGGGAATTTGCCCGGCAAGCTCGAACGGATCACGGGCTTTCTGTTCTTTCGACCCGGGTGTGCCCACTAGCGCCACATATTCCTGCCGGCTTTTCCGATCCTCGTCCGTCGCATTCGCCGGTAGTGAAGGAGGCCCTGTATGCGCAGCGGCCAGCGCACCGCTGAAGCTACCAATTGCGGCAAACATCTCGCGATGCTCCAGCCCCAGCAGCATGGCCCCAAATCCGCCCATGGACACTCCCGCAATCGCGCGCGCGAACGGCTCCGGGATCGTACGAAAATGTGCGTCCACATATCCGATGACGTCTTTCACAATATAGTCGTCGAATCGCGCTTTCGGATTGCCGACGCTATTGACGTACCAGCCACGCGAAGCGTCCGGCGTGGCGATGATCACGTGGTGCTTCGCGGCGTACGCCGACAGGTTCGTTCCCCGCGCCCAATCCGTGATGTCGGCGTCGTAGCCATGCAACAGGTACAGGGTCGGATATCGGATCACCGAGGTTTCGTAATCCACCGGAAGCATCACCAGCATGGTCCGCTCATCGCCCAGCGATGCGCTGGCAAATTTCACGATCTTCACGTTCGATGGCAAAACCGTTGGCAGGTCCGCGGCGCTCGCCACCAACGGCATCCCTGCACAACACAACGACAGCAAAGCGGTTTTCAGTTTCACTGGAGTTCCCTCTTGGCCCGTAAGGAGCTTATTGAGCGTACACGAATCCGGTAGCGCAGGCTCGATACACCGATCCTGGTTTTTCACATCGCTGTAGGGGTTATCTCAGTCTTGCTACTGCGGTTTCGCCTGAGAAGCTGGCTTCTGCGCGCCGCCCTGGTTTCGGTCTTGGCTGGGGCCGCGGTTCCGCCGGCTGTTGTTGCGCAGCGCCCGCCGCTGCGTTTTGCTGCGCCGTGATGGAACATTCTGGACGCGGTCTTGGCCTACCGAAAGCGTCGCCGACGTGGCACTCGTGCTCACTCCGTCAAACTCCATGATCATGCGCACCGGTGTGCCGCTCAGGTACGCCTGGCCGCCCTGGCTGCCATCGTCAAAGGTGAAGTAAGCACTGTGGCGACGGGCGATTTTTCCACCTTCATCCACCAGGGATCATGGGGTTCCAGATGTTCGCCCCGGTTTGCGCCGCATTCGCCCGGTTCACGACGCATCCATCATGGGCGTATCCTTCGCATCGAGTCGGCCTCCAGCATCATAAACGGGTATATCGCCTTTCAACCGCGTTCATTTCCAGTGTTTTGGAGTTTCGAGGGAAAACCACAACTTGAGGGCAAGCTGAAAAAACACGGCTGCGACAGGATTCTGTGCTGGAGCGTCCCTTGAACCAGCACCCTGCCACCGTACTACAAGTGCGGTCGAATCCTGTGCAGCCGTAAATTGCGCTTATCTTCTCGGCATTTCCGCGCCTCAGCAAGAGACAACTCGGGACATTTGGGGACATTGGCTGGATTACAGCTGTTCGGCTTCCCAAGCATCGCGGCGAGGTTAAGTACCGGAGCCTGCCGAACGCAGAAAGGTTGCGGCGGCCGTCGTCAACTGCTTGAAACCACTGCGATTTCGCGAACTACTGTTACACTGAACTGTTGCGAGCTGAGGCATGGCCAGGGGAAATTTCGGAGAACGACTGAAGCGCGAGCGGGAATTGCGAGAGGTGACGTTGCAAGAGATAACGTCCGCCACTCGCATCGGACCCCGTTTTCTGGAAGCCCTCGAAAACGAAGATTGGGAAAAACTCCCTGGCGGAGTGTTCAACCGTGGTTTCGTGCGTTCGATTGCGCGCTACCTCGGGCTGGACGAAGAAGCCTTGCTCGGAGAATACGACCTGGCGCATGGCGCGCAAGTGGCCGCCGAAGACCCTCCCGAACAGCAAATAAACTCGTCGCCGCGATGGAAGCCAGCAGCGGTTGTGCTTGGCGCGCTGGTGTTGCTGGCGGCGCTGATTGCCGCGGGCTTTTTCGCGTGGCGGCACTTCAGCGCGCGCCGCAGCATGATGCAGGAACCTCCCGCGGGCGCACCCTTGGTGACGGAACCTCCATGGCCGGTCTTAACCCTTGCCTCCGAAGTTTCTACTCCAATGCCCGCGGCATCAAGAACGGCGCCGGCGGCAAACCCACTGCGAAAAGCCCGATGGACCTGCTGATATCCGTGATCGCGGCCACGCACCTGCTCGTTTTGGCCGACGGCAGCGTCGCGTTCTACGACGAAGTACACGCCGGAGAAAATCGCCATTTCACCGCCAACGACAGTTTCAAAGTCACCGCCGCGGACTGCGGGGCGGTGTTGCTGGAATTGAACTCTCAACCACTGCCTCCCCTTGGCGTCGCCGGTTCGTCCGGTACAATTAAGTTGAGTCATGACGACCTGAGGCGGACAACCAGTGGAAACGCTAAGCCCTGAAGTTCTGGACGATTTACGCCACGGCCGCGTGCCGCGCGAGCGCAAGCTGGCGGTCTGCGGCGCCGGCGGAGCGCACATTCCTACGCCCGAACGAGTCGAAATTTTAACGGTGCTCAGCCACGATCAAGACGAAATGGTCGCCGAGCGTGCCGGCGAAGCGTTGCTGGGCACAGCGACAGAACTTTTTGTGGAGTCTCTCAAACGCGAGAATGCGTTGCCTACCCTGTTTTCCTACGCAGGCAAGAATCTGGGAAAGAATGCGGCTGTGATCGAAGCTATGCTGGCGAACCGCAATTGTGCGGGAGAGCATTTGGTGCCTCTGGTTCCTTTTCTTTCCGCCGCGCAAGTTCACACTCTGATGGATGAGCTCGACCGCGTTTCCGCGTCTCACGTGCTCGCGGCCGCGCTCGAACATTCTCCTCATCTGACCACGGAACAGAAAAACACGCTTCACGAACTGTCTAGCACCGCTGTCTCGGATGACTTGAAACATCTAGCCGACGCCGCCGGGGAAGCCGAGCCCGATGTGCAACGCCGGCAAACACTGCTTCAGCAGATTTCGAAAATGACTGTCGCGCAACGCGTGCAATTCGCGATGAAGGGCGCGTCCGAGGCGCGCCGCACGCTTATTCGCGATTCGAACAAAGTAGTGCAGCGCTCGGTCTTGCAATCTCCGCGGCTCACGGAACAGGAAGTGGAGTCATTTGCCGCGATGGCAAACCTGACCGACGAAATTCTGCGCCTGATCGCCGGCAACCGCGTGTTCCGGAAGAACTATGTGGTGGTTCGCAACCTGATGAACAATCCGAAGTGCCCTTTGGATCTGACGCTGCATATGTTGCCGCTGCTCAACGCCGTCGATCTCAAGAAGCTTGCCAACAACAAGAACGTCCCGGAAACCTTGCGTACCTCTGCCGCTAAACTCATCCGCACGCGCGCCGACCAAAAGAAATAAAACTTCCACTGCTTCCCTTTTCAGTTTTCTGCGTCGCCGGCCGGTTGCCACCTATTGCGCATTCGCGCCTTGTTGGAATATAGTCCTGGCCACGAACGATTCCTCCGCCTGGCATTTTCTTGAAACCGCTCCGCCTGCGCGTTTCCGCAGCGATTTCGCCCGTTCACTGCACACGTTTCGCAAGTTCACGAGTTTCGCGCCACCCGTTCTGGAAAGGAGATTTTTTTGTTCACACTTTTGTGGACTGCGTTGATCGGCTTGATTGTGGGCGCCCTCGCCAAACTACTCATGCCCGGAAAGGGTCCCGGTGGATGGATCGTCACCATGCTGCTCGGACTGGCGGGATCATTCGTGGCCGAATACCTTGGAAAGATGGTCGGCTGGTATCGAGACGGACAATCGGCAGGGTTCATCATGTCGGTTCTCGGCGCGATCCTGCTGTTGTTTTTGTACCGCCTTTTTACTTCGAGGAAGACGGCGTGACCTACCTGGTGCATCCATTTCGCCTTCAGGAGGAAGCACCGTGAAGCCATTTTCTGTATGGCTGTTGCTCGCGGCGACCACGTTCCTTGCGTCTTGCTCTTCCAGCAACAAACCAACAGCAAGTGCTCCGAAGCCCCCCGTTGGCGCGCCCATTTCTCTCGCAGGTATGGAATGGGTGCTCACCGATCTCGCAGGCACTCCCGCTTTGCCCGGCGGAAAAGCCACCCTCGGGTTCCCCGAGGCCGGCCGGGTGGCGGGAAATGGCTCGTGCAACCGTTTTACTGGCGCTGTGACAATCACGGGAGATGCGGTGACAATTGGCCCGTTGGCCTCAACACGCATGGCTTGCGTGGACGAGAGCGTCAGCAAACAGGAGGACGCTTACCTAAAAGCGTTAGGCGTCGCCACACGCTACTCCTACCAGGATCCCTATCTGCTTATATATTGCGAAGGATTCGACAAGCCGCTTCGCTTCGTCCGCACCACGCCCAGCCAACCCTGACGTGGCCTGCCGAAGATCGGGAGTACAATAGCGGTGTTCGTTGATGCTCGCTCAATCTGGAGAGATTTCCGTATGACCCCGGTTCGTCGATCCGTTGCATTCTTGGCATCCTCGCACTGCTATTTCCCGTTCTCGCCGTGTCGCCAGCTTGCGCTCAGACGCGCCTGAGCGACAAGGACCTCGAACAGCGTATCAAGAACATGAACTCCGACATCAAACAGTTTCGATCGATGTTCAACTCGTCGGTTTCAAGGAGCAGCATCCGGAAAACCACGCAGGAAAAAGATGCCAAGGAGCTGGTCCAACAATTTCAGCAAGCGTCCAATTCGCTTTACCAAACATTTAAAAATACAAAAAAATCCGATCCGTACCTTCAGAACTGCCTGGTTCTCGCCACGCAGATTGACCGCCTGATGCAATCGACCCAGTTTGATTCCACAACCGTTTCCCAATGGGCCAGAATCAAGCCGCAATTAAAGGATATTTCCAGCGCTTTCCAGGTACCAGGCTATTGAGCTTTATATTTTACTTGGAGGATTTGTCATGTCATCGCGCCGACCGCTTGCCGCCTTTCTGCGAATCGTTTTATCGTTGCTACCCTTCACTCTGCTTTCTATTGCGGCGACACACGCTCAGAATTCTACGGATCCCTGGTCAGCTGCGCAGACCGTGCAATGCGCTGATTTTGCGAAGGAGCTTTCCACCGGCAAGTCCTCGCCGACAATTTTATTCGTGGGCTTTCAGCGCCTGTATACCGCCGGCCATATCAAAAGCGCGCAATATCACGGCAGTGGTGGCCGCCCTGAGGGTGTGGCGGAGATCAAAGCCTGGGCCGCTCCGCTTCCGCGTTCCACGAACCTGGTCATCTATTGTGGCTGCTGTCCCATGGAAAAGTGCCCGAACATCCGGGCCGCCTTCTCCGCGCTTCACGACATGGGTTTCACAAACCTGCGCGTATTGATTCTTCCCACAAGCTTTTCCGTCGATTGGGCGGACAAAGGCCTGCCCTACGATAAGGGCCAGTAGTCGTGGCTTGCGGCTACGTTCCGCACCGCTCTCTTCGCTGGCCAAGCTAAGGGCATCCAGCACTCATTTCTGATTGCTAGGGCTTGGCGGATTATTTCGCTGCGACCGGCGCAACTACCCACACGTATTCCAGTATTTCGTTCCCTGTATTTCTCACGTCGTGCCGCGTTGGCGGTGGAATATATGCCAGCATGTTCTCTCCCGGCTTCAATCGGACCGATCCGCCGCGCATCCCGCCGGTCTGCGGCACGCCTTTCAGCGGGGGGCAATCTCCCCCTGCGCATTTTCCAAAGCCAACGTCAGTAATCCTCGTTTTGCATCATGCTCCTGTGCCGCGATGTGATATCCCAGGAACAATGCCGTCACCAGCAATCCGGTCAGCCAACTCTTTTTCATGATTTCTACCTCGCCCTATTCTCGTCTTATCCTAACCGTAATCGGCTTCCAGACGGAGAGCGCCCGCGATAGACTAACGTCTTCTGCGCCGCTCGAACTGTCATCCGGCCATGAACATTGATCAATTGCGGAAAACTTGCCTGGAATTTCCCGGCGCGACCGAACAAATCCAATGGCAAGACGATTTGTTGTTCAAAGTTGGAGGCAAGATGTTTGCCGTGATTCCCCTGGAGCCGGCACGCTTGTGGCTCACCTTGAAAGCGGACCCCGAAGAGTTCGCCGAGCTCACTGAGCGCCCAGGGATTATTCCCGCGCCCTATCTGGCCCGGGCGAAGTGGGTGGCCATCGAAACGGCGGATACGCTTCCGCAGGCGGAAGTGGTGGCGCTGCTTCGCAAGTCGTACGAACTGGTTTCCGCTAAGCTGCCGCGTGCGACGCGCGCATCATTGACCGCCAAAGGCAAAAGCGGGCGGCGCAAATCTTCCAGAAAGAAGCCAGCAAAGCGAAAAACGGGCCGCTGACACGCCGGATCGGCGCGCCACCCCCACAGCCTGTCCTTGAGAATAGGAAACCGAGGGCTCACATCACGCTCGGATGGCGCAACTATCGTCGCTTCCCCGGGTTAGATTTGGTAAGCGCTGAGATGTGTTGAGCCGTCCAGACCTTGTCGGCTGCACACTTCGGCCTCGCTCCAAAAAACTTCAAGGAGAACTCATGACGATGAAGTCGATCGCCCGTGCCACGGCTTTCGTGTTCTTGTTCGCCCTGTGCCTCACGTTGGGTTCAGGGAATACCTTCGCTCAAGGCAAGCATCCTGCCTATCTTCACGCTCTGACAGATCTCCGCGCCGCTCGCGCCCATCTGGAAGTTCACGACGGAGGCGAACTGCGCCATGAGGAGAAGGAAGCGATTCATGCTATCGATGATGCGATTGCCGAAATCAAGAAGGCGTCCATCGACGACGGCAAAGACCTGAACGACCATCCTCCGGTTGACGCCGGGCTGGACCATGCTGCACGTCTGCACCGCGCCAGGCAGCTGCTGGAGAAGGCTCATCAGGACATCGCTCATGAAGAAGACAACGGTTTTGCCCAAGGCCTGCAGCAGCGCGCCTTCGGCCACATAGACCGGGCCATCCACTCGGTGGACGACGCGATCCGACTGGTCGGATAACCAAGTTTCGCAATTGTTTCAGTGGCGTCGCGGCGCTAAACACTGCGGCGCCATTTTTCTTTTTATCATTTGTGGAGGACAGCGGGAGTGAAAATACGGCTTAAGTCTGCAGAACTCAGCTACTTCGCCCCTGAAACCCGGCGCAGCGGCCGCGCCCCCGGCAACGGAAACGTCATCATCCAGAAATTGATTTCGGGGTTCACGAACTCCAATCCCACATGCAACCTGCCGTCGCGCTCGCGCCGAACGTGAGCTACCCGTACTTCCGCCGAGCGGCTTGTATTCTCATTCACGATTAGCAGCGGCTGTCCCGGCACCACCATTTCATCCATCGTCAGAAGCGCTCCCTGCTTATTGATCGAGCGCGTGGTGGCCCGCACGCAAAACTTTTCGCCGCTATCGTTCTGTCCGTGCACAACAACAGGCAGAGCCATGGCCACACGTAGCGTTCGCCGCCGCTCCCGATATCGAAAGTGTAAAACGCCCATGGGGGCCTTCTCCTCAGCTCCTGGGGTCCGCCTTCTACCACTTGCCGGAATACCTACGGCAGCGCATGTCTGGCACGGGGCAGGTGCCTTGAGCCGGGGACCACTCACATGCGACCAGGTCGACGGAACATTTTGTCCGGAAGGCCTGCTCCGGACAATAGCTGAGGGGTACTAATCTACAGCCTTCGGGTCCGGTACGCTAGTACTTCTCCAATAAAATTGTGATGAATCTTGCAAGGGGCGGGGGCAGCCAGCCGGCCAGCTCGTCGCCGGGGCCTTGGCCGCACGCGCGATTCAGCTGATAAGCTTTACAAAGTGGGCGCTCCAGGGCCGCTTGGCCAGATCTACCAATGCGAGCGTTATAGGAAGATTGAACCGCCTTGGTCCGGCGCTGCCTGGATTGATATAAAGGACACCATTTTTTTCGACTTGTTCCGGCTGGTGCGTGTGGCCACTGATGACAAAATCGAAATTGCCACCGTCAGGGCGCAAGTCCAGCTCTCGCAAATTGTGCAACACGTACAGACTGACTCCATCTGCCTCTACCACCGTGGTCAGGGGCAATTCCTGCGCCCAAGGCGAGGTATCTACATTCCCGCGCACCGCAAACACTGGCGCGATGCGCTCGAGTCTGGCTAAGATATCAGGATCGCCGACGTCGCCCGCGTGCACGATGAGATCTACCCCTTGCAGCGCGCGCTCAGCCTCTGGGCGCAACAGGCCATGGGTGTCCGAGATGATTCCGATGCGCATTGGAGGCATGGCAAGCTGGCAGAAGGCGATGACGCTCAATTATCCTTGTCGCGATATTCCTCGGGCACGTCATCCTCTTCGACTTCCCGAGTGCGCAGCCCTCCCTGGTCGGGATCAGGAGCATTTTCCACGCCCTCAACCACTTCCGCTTCGTAGGATTGCCCCTCTTCCAACAGCTCTTCGACGCTCTCGGAGTCAACATCTGGCCTGGCGGCAATTCCTTGTGTGTCTCCGGACTGCCCTCCGGAACGCGCTCCCAGTCCACGCGGTTCGTAAGAGACAAGCTCACCGGCATTTGCGCGGCCGCGGGGTGTGCGTGCTGCTGGCTTCGCCTTGGCTTTGACTGTAGCCTTCTTTTTCTCCGGCGGCTTGCTCTTGACGGCCGCCTTGGCCTTCACTTTCTGAGTCCGGCTGGATTTTGCCGGACTCTTCTTTTTTACTGCATTCTTCTTGCCTTTGCTTTTCTTGTTTGCCATAGGATCATCAGCCTTTCCGGCCCCAAGTTTACCACCGCCGAGCTTCCGCAATTCACTGGTCCGTGCCTCTGGAAATTATCGCGCCGGGCACTATAATGCTGGCAGACGCACGTATTGACGGCCGGCGCCGCAGGGAGTCCTTCGCCCATGAACAAGAAACAGTTGCGAGTCCGCATTGAAGAGATAGGCCTCGTTCCGGTCATCAGGACTTCCTCCGAAGCAGACGCCCGGTTCGCCGTAGAAGAGGTCGCTCACGGCGGAATCCCCATCGTCGAAGTCACCATGACCGTTCCCGGCGCCATCGACGTGATTCGCGAAATCGTCAGAAGCGTACCGAAAGTAATTATCGGCGCCGGCACTGTTCTCGACGCAATCACGGCGAGCGAATGCATCAAGGCAGGAGCTCAATTTATTAGCAATCCGGTGCTGGATATTCCCACGGTCCAGCTTGTTGCAGAGAATCCAGATGTTGCCATGATGAGCGGCGCCTTGACGCCCACGGAAATTCTGGCGGGATGGAAAGCGGGAGCTGATTTGGTGAAGATATTTCCCTGCTCCATGATCGGGGGAGACGCGTACATCCGCGCGCTTCGCCGCCCCTTCCCGGACATTCCACTGATACCCGGTGGCGGCGTCACGCAACAAAACGCCGCACATTATCTTCTGGCCGGTGCTTGCGCGCTGAGCGTGGGCAAAGAACTCATCCCGCGCGAGTCCATGCTCTTGCATAAACCCGACAGGATCCGGGAACTCACCCGCCGCTTTGCCGGCATTGTCAAAAGCACTCGCGCCCGCCTGGCCGAAGCGCAAACGCAACTTGCGCAAGCGTTGTAATGTTCGAAAATTGCGTTGAGCTAAAACTCCACGTGCAATCGTAAGCTTGGCACGATCACTGGACCACGATCCCGGTTATATCCCGGGTCCCACACGTATTGTAGGCCGAAGGAAGGATAAACTCCTCGCCAAAGATGCAGCGTGTAGTAGCTCTCAATAATATTTTCACGGCCATAATTCAACCGCCCGTCGCCCAGCAGAAAACCGAGCCCACCGTAGCCAAGATACAAGGCGTGGTCGTGGCTGATGCCGTTGCTGACGAAGACCAATCCCATGCGGTCCGCGGGTCGGTCCCAGTGTGAACCGCCTCCTCCAAGCCCAATTTGCCAGGTCTGGTCCACTTCGGTGTAAGCGTAGGATTCGTGCTGCCCTTCGTTCCAGCCCCAGCGCCCAAACATGCCGAGCCAATCCGTGAACGGTTGCTCGAAATTCACGCCAAAGCCGTACTTCACCGTGGTTTGCAACGGATGATCGGTAATTTCCGGGGTCGGCGTGCTGCGCGTGGCAAGCCATTCGTTGATTTGTTGCATGTAATCGCCCATGTTCGCGTGGTTGACATAGGAGAGCAGGCGGACTGTACCCTGGCGTTTTCCGACCACGCGCCCGTGCAGCTCAAGTTCGATGTTCTCGGCGCGGGCCTGAGAGAGATCGGCATCCAGGTGAACCCCGTTGGCTACTTTTGGCATGAGCGCTTCGGCAAAACGAAGCACCAAATTGCGGTCGTGATATTCAACGAGGGCGGCAAAGGTGAAACCACGTGTATCGGCGGCGTAGTCATACGCACCATTGTTGTCCACCGTCCAGTTCATGAATTGAAAATTGCTGTCGCTGCCATAGGAATTGGCGTCGAAAAAGTCGACCAAGCTCATTTTCCCGAAGCGCACTTCCAGCCGGCGCTCCGGTAATTCCCGAAACAATGAAAATGGCCCGCGCTCCGCTACCACTTTCTTGCTGCCCAAGGGAATAATTTGGTGCCACATCAATCGTGCGATATAAGGCGCTTTACTCAGGGTAGGATTTCGCACCACGTCAAGGTTGAAGAAACCTGCGACCCCCAGCGCTCTGCCGAGGCCATTGCCTCCTGTTTCCTGCACATCGCATAAGAATTCCGTCGAGTCCGTCAGCCGCAATCCTGTGAAAAGCGTTAACACCCGCGAAGTGGCGTCTTGCGCCTCGGGAGAAAGGCTATTTGCTCCCTGGTACGGAGAATGGAACGTCGGATGATATTGCGAAATAAAATTCGCCTGACCCGAAAGCCATAAACGATCCCACTCGGCATGCGGGAACATGGTGGTCAGAGGATCATCCGCTGCTCGGGCGGAGTCATTCTCTTGCGTGTCCACGGGAGCGCTCGTCGCGGGAGGTGTAGGTTCTTGCGCACACACAACAGCGGTGGACACCAGACCGAGCAACCCGGCCAACCATAGCGTCGCGCATCGCAAACCTATCCCGATGGTGAAAACCCGCAATTTCATGAGCGATTGCTTGGAATTTCGAGAATGCCGGTCAACCTCCGAAGGGAATTGCCCAAATGCCGCCAGGTTCTTCCATCGCGTCCTGGCGCAACTTTTCGCCGTCTCCATGTAAAACGAATTCCTGCTCAAAACAGCGCATCTCGCTGTCCATCCACACGGCGACCACCCGCACACGACCACCCCGTTCTTCGCGAATCCATCGGCAGAAGATTGAGGATGCCCGAGTAGCGGCCCTTTCTTGATGAACAGTCTGTAACATCGTCTCTCTCTTTTTCTTAGTGTCTCTGGCCTTTCCTCCGCCGCCGTTCGGTCTTACGCTAGGAGGCGGCAGGGTTCCGTTTGCAAGCAGGGCCATTCTCTTGATACCATACTCCCCTAGGGTAGTCAAACTATGACGCACATTATTCGCGAAAAAATTGAACTCGTTTCCCGCGCCAAGAAAGTTATCGGCCAGCTGGAATCCGTCCTTCGCGGTCTGGAAGAGGACGCCCACTGCGCCGACATCCTGCAGCGGCTGGCCGCCGCCCGCGGCGCCATCAACAGCCTGATGGGCGAACTTATGGAGGATCACATCCTGAATCACATGCCGCGCAAAACGAAATCCTCGGCAGAGGCTGCCGAAGATCTCATCGAAATTGTCCGCACGTATTTGAAGTGAGCGCCCGGTGCCGGTAGTTCAGACTCAGGGCTCGCGCTGGGCGATGCCCAAGGCGTTGACGCGCGCGTGATCGATGGTCAAACCCCAATGCAGGTGCGGCCCGGTTACCCGCCCGGTGGCTCCCACCTTGCCGATTTCCTCCCCTGCCTTCACCATTTCATCAGGCTGGACGCCGATTTTGGAGAGATGCGCGTATAACGTATAAATTCCATAACCGTGATCAATGACCACGATATTGCCCGAATAATAGAGATTCTCCGCCAGCACCACTTTGCCCGATTGCGACGCGAATACCGCCGTGCCCGTGGCGGCGGGAAAGTCCACGCCGGCGTGTGGTGAACGCGATTCCCCGTTCAAGATCCGGCGGCGCCCAAAATTTCCGCCCGTGGTTACGTCTTTCAGCGGCAATCGAAACTTGCCTTCCCACAAGCGCTCTGGCGTCACCGTATCGTAGATCGCCCGCATTTTCTTCTGGTCTTCGTCGGCGCGCTTTTCCTGCTCGGGATCGGGCTGCACAAATTGCTTTTCCACTGTCAGCCGCTCGGTCGGAAATTTGCCCGCATGCACGGTCACAAACACGCTGCAGGATTGCGATTCGCCACCTGGCCCAGGCCAGGAAACTTTCCATTCGTAGCGTCCGGGCGCCTTCTCGAGGTCCACGCCGAGCAAGCCGCGCCAAACGGCGGATTTTTCGTCTTCGTGCCACAGCGGAATCGCGCGGCCATCCCATTCACTGCTGAATTTCGCCACGCCCTTTGGACCGAGCACCTCGGTTTGCAGCAGCGAGCCCTGCCCAGCATAACTGGCACTTGCCTTGAGGACAACCTCGCCAGGGCAACTTTTGCGAATTTGCGCCACGGCTTCGGGCGATCCAAGTGCGACGCAGAATCCCGCCAACACGCACGGAAATAGCAGTTCTCGTAAGCAGTTATGAGTCATGGTCACTCGCTGTAGGATACCCGCTTCCCTGGCGATTGGAAAAAGGAGTCAGCCAAACAGTCAATGGTGACGGCAGTCACAGAATTCGTTCGGCGCGTGAGTGCAAAATGGTCCCGTAATGGCCAGACGATCCTTTGGGGTGGTTTTGATCGTCGCGCTCCTCGGTTGGACCGTCAACCAACCCATTATGGGGTGCGAAGGCCAACACTCTCGGGCAGCCGTTGTGGTGCTGGCAGGACCTGCCTACCAACATGAACCTTCCCCTACGCGCTACAGCTGCTGCCCACGCGAGAGCCAGCACGCCGCCGTTTCTTCCCCTCGCATCCCGAGTTGCCACCGGCATTCCACTTCCGATTGCTGTTCTCTTTCCAAAGAATTACCAACCGGATTGCCTCCTGTTGTCGTGGAGGACTCCAGGTCGTCACACTATGGCGTCGCGTCTCTCTCTTTATCCCACCCTATCGCTGCATTTCAGCCGCTGGCCTCCGCGGTAGCCGTTCAGGGATCTTCGCGATTAGCCATTCCTTCCTTTACCGTTCTACGCCTCTGAGATCACTCTTTCCTTTTGCCCGCTAACCAAATGATATGTCCGCGTGGGACGTGCTTCCCATTTCCACGAAGAGATAAAAAAGAAAAGGATTGATTCAGGTGAACAAAATGAAAATTCGAACGATTGCGGTACTCATGATCCTCGCGTCGGCTGCCTGGCTTCCGGCCATGGCACAACAGGCCGCCGCGCCGCCCGCACCCAGCCAGCAAGCGCAAGCTCCCGCTTCACAGGTAGATTCCGCAAAACCTGCCGCCGCATCCGCCTGCGCCTGCTGCGACAAAACGAATGACCAGGGCAAAGATGCGGAAGCCGCGTCTTGCTGCGCAGGCAAGGAAATGCCCTGCTGCACGAAGGACGGCAAAACTGCTCAGTCCGCAATGAATTGCTGCTCCGGGAAAGATGGCAAACAGTGCGCCAAGAAGGATGGCAAAGGCTGCTGCGGCAAAGACCCGGTAGCAGGCAATTCCGCGAACGGGAAGCACTGCTGCGCAGGCCCAAGTTGTTCGCACAACTCCTAGCACCGCTGCCTGCATTTCGAAGCGAAAACGGCTCCGGCATACTGTCCGGAGCCTTTCTATTTGTGCTGAGACCGGGTGTAAGCGTGAGTAGCGCCGCGTTAAATTTTCAGTCCCATCACGCGCACTAGTTTTTCTTCCAGCCGTTTCAATTCCAGTTCGCGGGCGTGTTCTTCGCGCGTGCGGTCGTTCAACGCGTCCTTCAGAAGCTGCAGGTTCATCCGCAATTCCATTTGCCGAAGCGCCAGTCGGCCAAGCGCGTTAATTGCCTCTCGCTGGTCCGCATCCAGTTCCCGCGGTTCCCGGTCCACCACGCACAGTGTACCCAGGGCGTAGCCGTCTACATTAATCAGCGGCGTGCCGGCATAAAATCGTATGTGCGGCTCGCCGGTCACCAGAGGATTTTCGCGGAATCGCGCGTCCGCCAAAGTGTCGGGCACAACGAAAAGATCGCCCTGCTGGATCGCGTGCGCGCAAATGGAGACTTCCCGCGGCGTCTCCCCCGCCTGCACTCCAAATTTTGATTTGAACCATTGCCGGTGGTCGTCTACTAAAGACAGCATGGCCATTGGCACCTGGCAAATGTGCGCCGCCAGGATCACCAGGTCGTCAAAGGATTGTTCGGGTTCGCTGTCGAGGATGGCATAGCGATTCAGCGCAGCCACGCGCGCTGCTTCGCTAGTCGTTGACGGTGCCGCCATACGCACCTCCGTGATTCCAATCAGGGGGACACAACCTGTTCGGGCTGAATCATACTCCAGAGCACCCCCGCAGCAACAGGGTCGCCTACGTCCGTGCGCCCAAAATTTTCGCCCCAGGACCGCAACCTCCTATTGACACTCTATAGGTCGCTCCGTATTATCCCTATAGATCATCGATAGGAGCTGCCTGTGAGTCCGGAACCTACTACTCTTCTGCAAGGAACCCTCGACCTGCTCATTCTCAAATCCTTGGTTGCAGGAGAACTTCACGGCTTGGGTATTTCCCGCAGAGTCGAGCAGATCACGTCCGGCACTTTCGTCGTGAAACCCGGCTCGCTGTTCCCCGCCCTCCATCGCATGGAAGATGAAGGCTGGATTTCCTCTTTCTGGGGAGACTCCGAAAACAATCGCCGCGCGAAATACTACCGGCTGACGAAACCCGGCCGCAAACAGTTGGAAGTGGAAACCAAGCGCTGGAGCCGTATCTCCTGGGCCATTGGCCAGGCGCTCGAAACATCCTAGAGCGGAGTTCCCCATGCCAGTCTTCGCAAAAGTCCAAAGCTTTCTGCGCAATCTCTTCTCTGCCCGAAGTGTGGACTCAGACCTCGACCAGGAAGTTTACTCTCACCTGGCAATGCTCACGGAAGAAAACCTCCGCGCAGGCATGCCGGCCGATGAAGCGCAACGCACCGCGCGAATCGAACTCGGCGGCATCGAGCAACTAAAAGAACAAGTCCGCGAACAACGCCTCGGCAATTGGCTCCAGTCTGTGTTTTCCGATTGCCGCTTTGCCTTGCGCCAGTTGCGCAAATCTCCCGGCTTCACGTTTATCGCGGTGTTGACGTTGGCCCTGGGCATTGGCGCGAATACAGCCCTCTACACCGTGGTCGAGAGCGTCTTGCTGCGGCCGTTGTCTTATCCTCATTCGGATCGGTTAGTGTTTATCGCACCGAAGACGGACAAGGCGGAGTTCGCAACCACTTCGTGGCTCAACTACCGCGACATCAGCGAACCGTCTCGCAGTTTTGCCGCTGTCGGCCTTTATGCCAACGATGTGACCGTTGTTGAAACCAAGCAAGGCTCCATAAGCGTCAACGCGCCTCGCGTGACACCGAACCTTTTCTCCATGCTCGGCGTGCAACCCTTGATGGGGCGGACGTTCACAGACGCGGAAGGCCAACCAGGTGGCGCGCCGGTGGTGCTACTAGCCGAAGGACTTTGGCGCGAGAGCTTCGGCGCCGATCCCAGGATCATTGGGAATACTGTCAGGATGGGTGGCGTCACGCGCACCGTCGTCGGCATCATGCCGCTTACGATGCGTTTTCCCGAAGAGACAGGTCCGGATATACAGAAGGCGGTTTGGCTGCCCGTGCAGCCAACGTCCGAAATGCAGAAAGAGCGAGGCTATAGCCTTTTCAGCATTGTGGGTCAGCTGCGTCCGGGCGTGCGCCTGCCGCAAGCGCAAGCCGAACTGTACACCATCGCGCAGCGTATCCTCCACGACGCCGGGGACACAGCCAATCCCGATTTCGGGTTTCGCGCCACGCGCTATCAGGACTTACTGACTGCCTCTGTCCGCCCTGTGCTTCTCGCGTTGCTGGGAGCGCTTGGTCTTGTGCTGCTGATCGCCTGCGCCAACGTCGCCAATTTGCTGATCGCGCGATGTATGGGCCGCCAGCAGGAATTTGCGGTGCGCGCGGCGTTGGGTGCGGGCCGTTCGCGATTGATTCGTCAATTGATTGCCGAAGGCGCGGTGCTCAGCTTGCTTGGTTGCAGCGTCGGACTGCTCCTGGCGCAGCTCGCGCTGGAAGGCATCCACAAATTGCCGGAGGGAACGATTCCGCGCGGAGAATCGATCTCGATGCACTGGACGCTGATCCTGGCAGTTGCTGTGATTGCCACGCTGACCACACTTTTTTCTTCGCTGCTGCCGGCGTTTCTGGTGGCGCGCACGGACCCGCAACTGGGCTTACAGTCCTCGCGAAGCATCGGGACGCGCTCTGTGCGCGGGTACATTGCCGGATTGCTGGTTGCGGTGGAAGTCGCACTTTCAACCGTATTATTGATCGGCACTGGCCTGCTGTTCCACACGCTTTGGAATTTGCAGCATGCACCGCTCGGATTCGCCGTCACGCGGGTGACCACTTTCACCGCGATGCCAGAGGACGCCGCCGGCTTTTCCGGCATGGCCGTTTCCGAAGACACCACGAGCGCGCCTGCTTCCGTCGGCACATTGATCTATGCCCCGGTACTGGAGCGCATGCGCCACCTACCCGGTGTCGAGAGCGCCGCGTTGATTACCATGCCCCCTCTGTCGGGAATGGACATGAATTCGGACTTCAACATCGTCGGCCAGCCCAAAGATCCGAAGGTGAAACAGCGAACCAGGGTGACTGCCGTGAGCGGACAGTATGCGCTCACCCTCGGTACGGCTATCGTGCGCGGACGAATGGTGGACGACGACGACGTCGCGCAAGCTCCCAACGTTGCGGTGATCAACGAATCACTAGCCAAAAAATACTTTGCGAACAAAAATCCGCTCCAGCAGCAGCTCGTCGTCGGCGGCAAAGAGACAGGAATGGAGAAACCATTCACGATCGTCGGCGTTTTGGGCGATCAGGTGGATTCGAGCGTCGGTGGTGCGTCCGAGCCCATGGTTTTTCTCCCCTATCTGCAAGTGCCCACGACTTCGCTGTTCTATCAGGCGCTTCTGCAAACGTTGGTTAGCTTTGTCGTGAAGACACACGGCGATTTGCCGGTAGCATCGGCGATGCGTTCCGTGTTCCACGAAGCGGCTCCCGGCTTCGCGCTGGACAGCTTCAAGACCATGCAGGAAGCCGTGGACGAAAGCATGTTCAGCCAGCGCCTGGGCCTATATTTGACGGGCGCGTTCGCGGGACTCGCCGTGCTGATGGTGATGGCCGGGCTGTATGGCGTGTTGGCGCAATTGGTGAGCTATCGCCGCCACGAAATCGGGATTCGCATGGCGCTCGGTGCGACGCGCCAGCGTGTCGCGAGCATGATTTTGCGCCAAGGCGCAATCCTGATCGCGCTTGGGCTCGGCGCCGGCATCGTCTTGGCGCTGGCAACCAGCCAGCTGGTGAGAAGTTTCCTGTATCACGTCCAGACGACAGATGTACTAACGTACGTCGCCGTATCGCTCAGTTTGCTGGCCGTCGGTTTGTTCGCGTCGCTCCTGCCCGCGCGCAAAGCAGCATCCATCGAGCCGATGCAAGCTCTGCGCGAAGACTAGACGGCAATATACCCGGCGCGATGCGCCAAGTTTTGGCACGCTCGCAAATTGGAGTTCAACATGCCGCTCTCCAGGAAAGCCCGAAATTTCGTGCGCAACATATTCTCTTCCAGAAGTGTGGACGCAGACCTCGACCAGGAAGTTCACTCCCACCTCGAAATGCTCACCGACGAAAATCTTCGTGCAGGCATGCCGCCCAACAAAGCGCAACGCGCCGCCCGCATCGAACTAGGCGGCATCGAGCAAGTCAAAGAACAAGTCCGCGAACAGCGCCTAGGGAACTGGCTTCACTCCGTCCTCGCCGATTGCCGCTTCGCCCTCCGCCAACTCCGCAAATCCCCGGCCTTCACCGCGGTCGCCGTCCTTACCCTCGCTCTCGGCATCGGAGCCAACACCGCAGTGTTCAGCATTCTCGATGCAGTGCTAATTCGTCCATTGCCGTATCCGAATGCTGAGCGGCTCGTGAAAGCCGACGTTTATGATCTGAAGTCCGGGGATTTTTACGGGAAGACCTCCTATCCAGACTTTATGGATTGGAGCGAACAGAATCATTTCTTCGACCATTTGGCAGCGTATGAAGACAAGACGTTCAATCTCGCTGGGACTCTCCAACCGGAACATGTAAGAGGCGCTGTCGTATCGTCTGATTTCTTCGAGACGCTCGGCATTCCGCCATACAAAGGCCGCTCGCTTGCCGGTGCTCAGAATCAGCAAGCCGTCGTCCTGAGCTACTCGCTGTGGTCACGCTGTTTTGGGTCCGATCCAAGGGCGATCAGCGGGTCGATCACTCTGGACGGCTACAGTTACGAAGTGATCGGTGTGATGCCGCCTACCTTTCAGTTTCGTGATCCGCAAACAGAACTGTGGGCTTCGATCACAGCCATCCGTCCAGATTTGCGCGAAGAAATAACCGCGCGGGGCAATCTGGAAATGTCAGTGATTGGCCGCCTTAATGCCGACGTAACTCTGTCTCAGGCGCAAGCCGGAATGGCAGTCATTGCACAGCGCCTGGAAGAGAAGTTTCCAGCTTCCAATCGAGATCTCGGAGTGCGGCTCGTGCCATTGCAGGAAGACATGGTGGGAAAATTCCGGCCAGCCCTACTCATTCTGATGGGATCGGCCGCTCTTGTGCTTTTGATTGCCTGCGCAAACATCGGGACTTTGCTCCTCGCCCGTGCCGCCGCGCGCCAGCCGGAGATTGCGATTCGTTCCTCGCTAGGGGCTACGCGGCCCAGAATCATCGCGCAGTTGCTGACCGAGAGCCTGTTGTTGGCCCTCTGCTGCGGCGTTTTCGGAGCGTTTCTTGCTTTCTCGCTCATGAATGTTCTAGTGGCTTGGGCACCGAAGGAAATTCCCAGAATATCGTCCGCACATATCAATCTGTCGGTGCTCATTTTCACGGCGTTGATCTCCGTGTTAGCCGGAATCGTCTTTGGTCTCGCGCCCGCCTGGGAGACCTCCCGCGGAGATCTCAATACATCCCTGAAGCAGACGAGACACAGCTCCGAGCAACACAAGCCTTTTACTAGAGTCATGATCGTCACGGAAATCGCGCTGTCGCTGGTATTACTCACAGCTGCTGGCTTGTTGGCAAAAAGCCTGCTTCTCCTGAATCAAGTCGATCCTGGTTTCCGCACCGATCATCTGCTGACGGTTGAGGTCTACCGCTCCATGGTCGACGAAAGCAGAGATGCCAACTGGAGGAACTGGACTGGCTTCTATCAACAGCTACTCTCTCGCATTCAAGCGCTGCCCGGAGTGGAATCCGCGGGCGCCACGCTCGCATTGCCCGTTCAGGGGCGTTCGTGGAATGTCGGCTTTAAGATCTCGGGTCACGCTTACGGAAGTTTGATGGATCAGCCGCAAGCGGAGGCAAGCATCGTCTCCAACAATTATTTTGACGTGATGAAAATTTCTCTGCGCAGCGGCCGGTATTTTTCCGAGTATGACGCGAAAGATTCGCCCCACGTCGCTGTCGTCAGCGAAACGGTTGCGCGCCTGTATTGGCCTAACGAAAATCCCGTAGGGCGGTTTATCGAAATGCCGGCGTTCGGCGCCGGCCGTTGCCAGATCGTCGGCATCGTTGCAGACATCAGGCAGACGAATTTGAGCAATGCCCCCGCGCCGGGGATCTACATTCCTTATACACAGGAGATAATGCCGTGGCAGACACTGGTCGTTCGTACAAAGACCGACCCGATGAGTCTTGCTGAACCAATCAGACGCGAAGTTGCGGCGCTGGATGCTCGGCAGCCTGTAGCACGGATCGCTACGTTGGACGAGTTGATGGAAGCATCCACGGCGCAACCCAGGTTTCGCACTTATCTTCTTGGAAGCTTTGCAATCATTGCTTTGCTGCTCTCCGCGATCGGAATTTACGGCGTCATGGCATACACAGTGAGCCGGCGCACGCGCGAGATTGGCGTCCGAATGGCGCTAGGCGCCCGTCGCGTAGACATCCTCAAACTGATTTTCAGCGAAAGCACGGCGCTCACACTGATCGGAGTGTTCCTGGGCTTGGCCGGAGCCTACGCAATAACGCGAGTAATGAATAGCCTTCTGTTCGAAGTAACCAGCACCGATCCGTCCACGTTTGCCGTCGTCACGCTACTCCTATGTTCCGTTGCATTCCTCGCAAGCTACTTTCCTGCGCGCCGCGCCACCCGCGTCGATCCCGTGGTCGCCCTGCGCTGCGAATAAAGCTGCCACAGCCATTGGAATAACGGACACGGGAATGTCATCATCCAAACGATACAGGGTGCAGGCAATTTCCAGTGGAAGGTGATCGCATGATCGCGAAACCGAAAGTGGTGGCATTCGTCTTGCTTTGTAGCGTTCTTGCCTGGTCCACCGCGCGCGCCCAGCGGCCACCTTCGCCGACTGCACAAGACCGCGATCGCGAGCGCCGCAGCCTGGCCGTCAATATTGTCCGCGCCATCAACACCGCGGAAGCACATTACAAACAAGCTCAGGGCGTCTATGCTACCTGGACCACGCTCACCAGCAACGGCGACTTCACCGATAGCGGAACAAAGTGGGCTCCCGTCTCCATGCCCACCGTGGGTCATGCCATGTACGGGCCCGGCCCTGAAATCGTCCCCGGTTGGAAGCTGCGCCTTACGGTTTCCAAAGATGGCTCCGCCTACGACCTCCTTCTCGAGGATGTAAACGATCCAAAGTGTGGCTATGCAGTGATCAGCGACGACCGTGGGATGATCCGCCAAGGAAAAGCAGTCGATTGTCCGTTGTAATTCAGGCTGCAGGCGGATTTGGCTAACGACCCGGCACCCAGCAGAACTTCAATCCGCCGAACTCATATGTGCCAATTCTCTTTCCCTGGTGCGATACGGGAGAACCGAAAAATATTTGTGCCTGCAAGGCTCGCAACGATACGCGGGCACCGACAGCCACCGCCATAGAAATGCGGATGCGCCGCTCACATGCTCCGCCGAGATTCGTTTGAGTTCGTGATTTCCGCAAATGGGGCAGTGCACGTGGAGCGAATCGCTCAACGTCATCAACCGCGCAAAGAACCGCGTTTCACACTTCCGGCATCGCCAGGGATACACCCCGAATATGCCGAAAACGTAGTCCGCGGCGTATTGCCGGCGCGATCGGCGCGCGTCCTTACTCTTGCAGACTGGGCAGTTCATCTGGGCGCCTTACAACCTCGTGAGACCGGCAAAGAATAGGCTAATGCTGTGCGGCAGGCAAGACCCATGACCACCCCATTAGCAGGTACAATAATCACCGGTGGAAAACTCCCAATCACCGAAAGGAACCCGAATGCCGCAGTACACCGAACAGCATGCAAAATCCGGCATATCCGCCAAGTTGCCCCAGTTGGAAGCGTGGCCGAACCAGTACCCGGGCTACGTCATCACCACGCGCTATCCGGAATATACCTCCGTATGCCCCAAAACGGGCTTGCCGGACTACGGCACCATCACTATCCAATATAAGCCCCGAAAGTCCTGTATCGAGCTGAAATCCTTGAAGATGTACCTACTTGCTTACCGCAGCCTGGGCATCTTCTATGAAAACGCGGTCAACAAGATCCTGCATGACATCGTCGAAACCGTTCGTCCGGAATGGTGCATCATCAAGGGCGAATTCACGCCCCGTGGCGGCCTGAATACCACCGTCGTTGCTCGATGGCCGGAAAGAAGTCCCAAAACCCACCGGCGCGCGAAGTAACGGAAGGGCACATTCACCCTGCAACCCCATTGGACATGCAACCCCACCCGTTGGATAATTCTGGTGTCAGAAATTGGTCAAACCGGTCTTTCTCTAGGAGCAAGCAACATGAGCATTTCCCCTAACGTTCCGAGCCCACACGAGTCTTATCAGTATGAAAGCTCGGGAACCCCGCGCTGGATTGCGGTGCTGTTCGGCTTGCTGATCGCCGGCCTGGCGCTGATCGCCTACGCGGGACGCTCGGTGCAGACGCGCGTAGAGCAGGAGCTCTCGAAGAATGAGGAGCAGAACAAGATCCTTACTGCTCAACTCGAACAGGCCAACACTCGCATTGCGGACCTGAAGGGCCAGCTTGAAGTGACCTCTCAGAAAATCGGCATGACCCAGGCCGAACTGGCGGAAGCCCGCAGCCGCGCCGAATCCATCCGCAAGCAGCAAGTGGCCTCTGACCAGAAGCTGACCGACCAGATCACAGCAGCCCAGAAGGAAGACGATGCAAAGATTGGCGCCGTTGCCACCGACGTAACCGGCGCAAAGAAGGACATTGAGGCTACGCGCACCGACCTCGAAGCCACCAAGACCAAACTCGAGCGCGCCGCCGGCGACATGGGTGTGATGAGCGGTTTGATCGCGCATAACCACGACGACCTGGAAGAACTCAAGCGCCGCGGCGACCGCAACTACTACGAGTTCACCATCCAGAAGTCCAAAACGCCTCAGCGCGTCGGTCCCGTGCAGATCGCCCTCAACAAGACCGATCAGAAGAAGTCCCGCTACACCATCACCGTTCTAGCCGACGACAAGTCCATCGAAAAGAAGGACAAGACTTCCGGAGAGCCTGTGCAGTTTTACATGAAGGGCAGCGCCCGCCTCACCCCTTATGAAATTGTGGTCTTCGATGTAAGTAAGAACCAGATTACCGGGTACCTCTCGGCGCCCAAGGACACTTCCGCGGCCCCGGCGAAATAACGGGGCCTGGCCGGCGAATCGCCTTTGCTACCTGCACTTTAGACCCTGTTCCCTGTTCTGGAAACTGGCAAGGGAACAGGGCTTCTTTGTTGGCACCTCCGACGCTACGATTTTAATAGACCTAATCGACGGAGGATTGCTCGCCATGTTCCACGCCCGCCCGTTCCGCGACTTCACGCTGCTATTTCTGGCGTTCCTGGCTAGCTGTTCCTCAGCCGCTGCGCAATCGCCGGTGGACCCCGGCAATTTGCCTGGCCGCACTATGTTTTATCTTTATTGGCATGGCACTCCCTCGGGAGAGGTTCGCAAAACGAATTCCCTGTTCGCTCTCTGGGACGACCCGGAATTGGCGGGGACGCGCGACTCTTTGATTCAGTCTCTACTGACCGATGCAACGAATCCAAAGAACAAGCTGCCCGTGAACCGCGAGGAACTAGGGCAGAACGTCACCCTGCTGGATAATCCCTTCGTGATCGGCTACGTGCGTGCGCCGGAATCTCACGCCACGACGAAAACACCGGCTGCTCCGACGGCAAAGACCACGCCCGCGCCCTCCTGGCACGGCGTCTTCTTCATCTACGATCGTTCGGGAAAAGAGGAATTGCTCTCCAAAACGGTCATGCATCTGCGCAGCGCGGAAAAAGATATTCCGAAATTGTCGGAACTGACGGTGGCCGGCGTCTCCTCCCTAAAGATCGAACGCACCAGCGGCACCACCTATTGGGCGGAGTTCGCAAAATATGCGGTGAGCGCCAACGAATTGTCGGTCTTCGAAGAAATCCTGAACATTGTGAATGGTAAGATCGGCGCCAATAAGTTGTCTCAAGCAGCTTCCTATCAGGAAGCCAGGCCGCTGCTCGACGGCGGAATTATGGAATTTTTTCTGCGCGTGCCCACCGCGGACGAAATCGTCTCCAGTTCTCCAGCCAGTTCGACGGCCCAAATCAAACTCCTGCTCTCCGCATTGAAATTGGATTCCGTTCACTCCGTGGCGGGTCGTGTTTCGCTGCAAGGCACGAAATCTCGTCTTACCGGAGCAGTCCTGGGCGACACCACACCCGGCGGACTTTTTGACATCTGGGCCGACGGGCAAGCTAATCCGGTTTCCATGGGCTATCTTTCGCCGGACACCATGTATTATGGCGAATCGCAATTTAATCTGCTCGGCATCTACAACACGCTGAAGCGCGCGTTTACGACGTCAACCAGCGGTCAGGCGGCCGCCGTCAATCCTCTCGAGCAAATGGCGGCAACTCGCTTGGGCATGCCTCTGCCCGATGCATTGGGCCTCCTCACCGGCGAGTTCGCATGGATCCAGACCAGCCCGACGCTGGACGACACCCAGAAAGTGTATCTTCTCGGGATTCGCAACAAACCGGATGCGCTAAAATTGACGCGTAGCGTAATGGGCGATCAGATCACCTCAGAGCGAGCCGAAGGCGACGCGACGTATATGAAAATTTCTCTGCGCGGTGGTCAAAGCTCCGCGGGCCTGGCACAGTGGAATTTCTACTACCTGGCCATGACTCCCAATTTGCTCTTCGGAGCTACCAAAAGCGACGTCTTGCACAAATATGTCGGCCAGGCGCCGGCGACTCCGGATGCGGCGCAATTGAAAAGCCTGCTCGCTGCCCGCGCGCAATATCCGGAAAAGCTCAACGGGTTTTCCTATTTTGATTTTCAGAAGCTGGACTGGCCGGGACTGCGCGCAAAATGGGTGGCGGAGGCCAATAAAGCGACGCAAACGGCAAAAAGCACCGACGCCGCGAACACGGACAGGAAAGTTGCCGATTGGCTGAGCCAGGTTGACCCCGAGGTCTTTTCGCGCCATCTCCACAGCATGAGCGGCGCATCGTGGAAAGACGCCAAGGGAGTTCACTTTGACGAGTGGCTGGACTGACCTTCGTCGCTTGTTGCAAGGCAGCTGCGGTGTTTGTGCGTGCATTCTTTTTGTGCTGGCGCTGCAGGGAATATCCCTCGCGGCGCAAGAACAGCCCGCTCCCGCTGGCCAAAGCATTCGCGTGAACGTCGAACGCGTAAATGTCGGCGTCATCGTCACCGACTCCAAAGGTAATTTTGTGGAAGGGCTGCAGCGCGAGGATTTTCAGATTCTGGACAGCGGGAATCCGCAACGGATCACTGATTTCGCTCCCGTCGACGCGCCTGCTCAAGTATTACTGCTCCTTGAAGCCGGTCCCGCTGTGTATCTCCTGCAAGATTCGCACCTCTTCGTAGCGGATGCTTTACTCACCGGACTCTCGCCGGGAGACCGCGCCGCAATCGCCGTTTACAATAACGCCCCCACGCCAGTGGTCGATTACACCACGGATAAACGCGCCGTGGAAGCAGCACTGGACACCATTCAATTTAATCTGGGCTATGGCAACCTGAACCTGGCTCAGAGCCTGGCCACGGTGTTGGATTGGCTGGCGCGCATCCCCGGAAAAAAATCCATCGTTCTGATCTCTTCCGGCGTGGACACTTCTCCCGGCGCCACGATGCAATCCCTGCTTCCCCGCCTGCAAACCGGAGACGTTCGCATATTCTCAATTTCCATGAGCGGGCCTTTGCGCAATGGGAAGAAGGGCACGAAGCAGCAGATTCTTCAGACGCAGCAAGCCTTCGATCAAGCCGATGCATGGCTGAAGGCGCTGTCGGACGCCAGCGGTGGCCGCGCCTATTTCCCGCTGAACGCCAAAGCTTTTGACGAAACTTACCGGCAGATCGCGCAACTCGTGCGCCACGAATACAGCGTGGCATTTGCTCCTCCGAACGCGGATGGAGCCGTTCACCCGATCGATGTAAAAGTAATTTCTAACGCCGACAAATCGAAGGATTCTCGGGCCGAATATCGTGTGGATCAGCGCAGGGCGTACGTCGCGCCAAAACCGCCGGAATAGCCCGAAGATTCGCTAGCCTTACTCGAAGTCCTTCATTACCCGCGCCATGTCGCGAAGCCGCTCGTCCACTCGCGCGAAGACGCTTCCTGCTTCGAACTTGCCGTCGCCATCCCGGCAGCCTGCATGTATGCCGGTAAGAAGCTCCACGCCCTGTTCCACCCGCGCAATCGGCCAGATGTGGAATTTTCCGCTCGCCACGGCATCCAGCACGTCTTCACGCAGCATTAAATCGTCTACGTTGGCCTGCGGAATCATCACGCCTTGCGTGCCGCTCAGCCCGTCGATCCGGCAGGTATCGAAGAATCCTTCGATTTTCTCGTTCACTCCGCCGATCGCCTGTATGTCGCCGCGCTGGTTCATCGAGCCGGTAACCGCAATGTCTTGGCGCAACGGACAATCCGAAAGCGCGGAAATCAACGCATAAATCTCCGTGGAGCTCGCGCTGTCGCCATCGACCCCGGAGTACGATTGCTCGAAACAAATGCTCGCCGTAAGCGAAAGCGGCTTATCCTGCGCAAACGAAGACCGCAGATAGCCAGCGATAATGTGTACGCCTTTATCGTGAAACCGCCCGCTGAGATTCGCTTCCCGCTCGATATTAATCAGCCCGACTTTTCCAAGGCCTACGCTCGCTGTAATGCGTACGGGCTTTCCGAACGCGTACCCGCCAATTTCCAGCACGCTCAGGCCGTTCACCTGGCCCGGATGCGATCCGCTGAGGTTCACCAGCAGCGTGCCTTCCTCCATCATTTCTCGAATGCGCGTTTCAATCAGATTGTGCCGCTCGACTTTCGACGCAAGCGCCGCGCGCACGTGTGCCGCCCGCACCACATTTTCTCCGGCGGCCGCAGCAGCGTAGTGCGCTTCCCGCGCCAGATCGGCAATATCCACAAACCGTGCCGTAACTTTATTTCTGCGGCCGGCTTTGCGCACGCCGTGCTCCAATATCGCCGCAAACGCACCGCGATCGAACGGAAACAGGCTCTCTTTCTCGCTTAGCGCGCGAATCCGCCCGGCATACTCTTCGATCACGCCGTCGCTCATGGCCATTTCTTCGTCGAACTCGACGCGCACCTTGAAAATTTTGCGGAAGTCTTCCTCATACTCGTAAAGAAGTTCGTAGAGGTTGCGATCGCCGATCAGGATCACTTTCACGTTGATTTCAATCGGCTCTGGCTTCAGCGCCGTGGTCGCGAAGGGGTAAAACGTCTCGAATGGCTGAATTTCCAACCGGTTATGGTTCAGCGTGCGTTTTAGCGCGCGCCACACGCCTTGCTCCGACAGCGCCTCAATCGAATACATGATCAGAAAACCGCCATCCGCGCGCAGCAACGAACCCGCTCGCAGGTCCATGAAGTCGCTGGTCCAGCCCCCGCGTGCATCGTACGCGCGTTGAATATTCCCGAATAAATTTGTGTACGTCGGTGTAGTTTCAAAAATCACCGGAGACGCATCTTCGTCGTTGTGCGCAAGAATCACGTTCACGCCGTACACCCGGAACGGATCCCGCTCCGGTATTGGGCCCTTCTGCATGGCTTCGGGGGGCGTTTCCTGGCCGTGTTCGTCTTCGCCTTCGCGCTCTTTGAAAGGCCCTAAATTGTCGAGCAAGTGATGCCGCACTTCTTCCAGGAACTCCGTCACGCTCTGGCCCGGGTACTTTTCCTTCAACTCTTCAATTACCCCGTCCACGAGTACCGAAGCTGCTTCCTGCTCCAGATAACTCAGCTCACTGGCCAATTCGCGGGACAAGGTCAGCGTCTTGCGATACACCACCGTGAATTCCTGTCGGAACTGTTCGTACTTCCGCTCGATCTCCTCCGCCACTCCGGTTTCCAGCTTGCCCTCGTGCACCATCTTCGTGATGTCTTCGATCGGCACCATCTGCCCTTCGAGTACGGGGAAAATTTCCGGGAGCGCCACGGCTCCTACTTGCATATGCCCCAGCGCAAACTGCTCGCGAGAAATCCGCCGCGTGAAATCGTCCATCAAATCTTTCTCGCGCACGGAAAATCGTTCCACGATGCGCCCTTTTTGCCGCTGAAACGGCTCACCTTCGAACACCTGCGGAATGCGCCGCCGCAAGAAATCGATTCCTGCCTGCATGTCTTTCTTGAAATTGTTGGCGGAGCCCCGCGCCAGCGTCAGCAAGCGCGGCCGGTCCGGCACTTTGAAATTATTCACGTAGCATCGATCGAGTGAGGGCTTCGTGATCGGGTGCAGGTCTTCAATCATTTGCGCGATGGTGCCGCCCCGGCTCGTGCCCGCCAGCCCGCACACAAAGACGTTGTAGCCCGGCGCGGAAAGTTCCACGCCCATCTTCAGCGCGCGCAGTGCTCGTTCCTGTCCCACGAAGCCTTCGCGCTTCTGCGCCTGCGCCGTGGTTTCAAAAGGAATGCGAGACAGCTCGCAACGCCAGCGCAGCTTGTCCGCGCCAAGCTCCGTCAATTTCGTTTCCGCTTTATCCGCCTTGATAGCCATTCGAGGGCGTACTGTAGCATACAGCGCTGCCGGCGGCCGTGAATTTAGCCAGCAGGTAGCACTAGAAGTTACGCAGCCTCTTTCTCCAACTCTTCCTGATGATCCATGTACACGCGGAAAATTCCCAGCGCCGCTGCCACGATGGTCGGTCCAATTACCAGTCCGAGCAATCCAAACACATTCAGCCCACCCAATATGCTGATGAACAACAGCAAGTCGTTCAGCCTCGTGCGATTCCGCAAAAGCAGGGGCCTCACGATATTATCCGCTACTCCCGCCACCCCTCCGCAAATCGCCAAAACGACCAGTGCCTTTCCCCATTGCCCGGTGATCACCAGCCACACCGCCGCGGGAATCCAGATCAGAGACGAACCCACCACCGGGATGATCGAGCAAAAGGCGATCAGCACGCCCAGAAACACCGGACCTGGCACTCGCGTCAGTTCGAACGCCAATCCCCCGAGCGCTCCCTGGATGGCGGCAATCAACAGCGCCACTGCCACGCTGGCGAAAATCAGGTCGCGCGACTCATGCAGCACGTCCTCCTGAATCTCGCGCTCAAACGGGATGAGATGCCGCACCGCGCGCAGTATTGCTTCGCCATCGCGAAACATGAAGAACAGTGCGAACAGAAGAATGAAGAGGTTCACCACGAAAGAGAACACGTTCTTCACCAGCGGCCCGATGCTGCCAGCTAAGAACGACGCCACTCTTTCCGTGCCCTGCCGCAGGCCGCCCATCAAGTCGATCCCTTGCAAGGACTCGGGCAAATGGCGCCGTAAACTGTCGAAGAAATCCTGGATCGCGCCCGTGCCATTCGCACTCAGGTTTTCTCTCACGCCCACGCTGGCTTCAATCGCTTCGCGCGCCGCGTACAACATCACCGTCAGTACCGGCACGATCAGTAGAAACGTGACGCCAAAAGTGCATAAAACCGCCGCCCACGTTGGCGAAAACCGTCGTTCCAGCTGCAGATAAATCGGATAGAAAAAAATGGCCAGCACCGCCGACCACGCCAGCGGAATCAGGAACGGCGCCGTAATCAGGAAGACCAGATAGCCCAGCAACAGAAGTGCTCCATACGACAGCACCGTGGTCAATCTGTCACTCGTCGTTGTCTTTCGGTTGGCTTGGGTCATGCGCGTTATATAATTCATCCAGTCCAGGCCACATGGGGTCACTGCAGCCCCCGTGGAACCGCGCGGTCTGTCCAGGGGAAGCCACGAATCCATGCCCTCGTCGAAAATCCCATTCAATTACGAGCAGGCGCGCCTACTTGCTGTACTTGCTTTAATCAATTTTGTCAACTTCGCCGATCGCCAAGTCTTGAATCCCCTCGTTCCGCTGCTTCGCCAGCATTTTGGCGTGACCGACACTCAGCTTGGTTCTTTACAGTGGGTGCTGCTCGTGGTTCTCGCCTTGGCCAGTATTCCATCCGGCTATCTGGCGGACCGCTTCAACGAACCCAAAATCATTTCCGCCGGCGTGTTGTTCTGGAGCCTTGCCGCCATTGCCAGCGGTCTTGCACCAACATTTGCGTTTTTATTCGTCGCGCGCGGCCTCGTCGGCATCGGCGAAGCCGCTTACGCCCCTGCCGCGCAATCGCTCATTTCCGATTCTTTCTCGAAAGATAATCGCGCCATGGCGCAATCCATCTTCGCCTCCGGCATGATTCTCGGCGGTGTTTCGGGACTGGCCCTGGGTGGAATCATGGGCGAACGCCATGGGTGGCAGCACGCGTTTTTCATCGTGGGCATTCTTGGCGTGATTCCGGGCCTGACCGCGCTGCAACTGAAGGAACCGCCGCGGCGCCCGCGATCCGAAGTCGTGCCCATCATGCAGTTGCTCCGCGTCCCGGCATTCGTCGCCATGATTGCCGCCGGAATTTGCATCACGTTTTCCAGCGTCTCGTTCGTCACCTGGGGCATCGACTACGCCAAAACCTACAAGGATTTCAGCACCAAGGAAGCTTCGCTTTCGCTTGCCGTCATCGCGCTCTTTTCCTCTGTCCTTGGCGCACTGGCGGCCGGATATTTCGCCGACCTCCTGCAGAAAAAAATCCCATACGGGCGGGTGCTCGTGATTGCTTTGGCGTTTCTGGCTGCCGCCCCTTTTCTGCTGGTCGCGATACAAGCCGATGAGAAATGGACGGTGCTCGCCGGCTTTCTCGCTTCCATGTTTTTCATGTCGTGGTATCACGGGCCTACCACCGCCATTCTCCATGACCTCACGCCACAACGTGCTCACGCCACCGCCATCGGCGTCTATATGTTCTCGACGCAATTGCTGGGCGCGCTCGGCCCGCTGCTCATTGGAAAAATTTCAGATATGACCGATCTGCAAATCGGCCTGCAAGCCGCGACTGCCGTCATGGTTTTCGGCGCGCTCCTGCTGCTGCTGGTGATCTATTTCATCCGCCGCGACGGTCTCCACCACCCGTGCCTGGCGCAATTCCGCGCTGAAGACAAAGCAATCCCCATCCAAAAACCCAGCGAAGTATCACCTTAGAGCGGGCACGCATAAGCCAGCAGCCACGAAAATGGGGAGGTATCATCCTGAGGAGCGTCTTTTGCGACCAAGGATCTCAAGTTATCGAGCAAGCACGACGCCCTACTTAATTCCCGTCACGGCGATCAGTCGGTTCACTTCGTCGGGGTTCACATCATAGAGCGGGCGCTCATCTTCTTCTTCCAATCGCTCGCGCAGATATTCCGCCGCCACATAACTGGCTTCCCGGTCGGTCAGGTCGCGCCCTGTTTTGTCGCGAAAATCGACGAACGCGGTGTGCGCCAGCCCGACGATGCGCCCTTCGCCATCCACGTTGAACTTCGCATCGATGGTATCGGCATGGCGCGTGGCGATGGCGTTCCAGATATGCGAAAAGCGGCAATCATAGACGTGGCCGCTGAGTTTCGAGGTGACATCAAACGCGCCGATGAATTGATGCATGGCGCCATTGTTCGCTAGGACCGGAAGTGAAGGCACGTGTAATCCTCTTTTCGCTCTGGAAAGTCGCCTAGTTAGTGTCCAACTTCCCGCGCCCGGCTGTCAATCCGCCAGCCACGCTAAAAACGCATCGATGCCATCCTGAGGAGCGCCTTTCGCGACGGAGGATCTCAACCGACCCCAGCGCACTCTTACACCGCCACCATGGGACGCCGAATCCCGGCCGCCTCCGCGGTGATATCCGTGTACTTCAGCCCCGATCCCGTATTGAACAGCACCACGCGATCCTGCGGTCTCAGAAACCCGGTATCCAGTAACTGATCGTAAGCCGCCGTGGCCGCGGCACCCTCGGGACACAGAAACACGCCTTCGTTTTCCGCCCAGTCCCGCAGTGAAGCGAGAATCTGTGCGTCCGGAATCGCCAAGGCAACGCCACCCGATTCGCGCAGAATATCCATCATGATGTAATCCCCATAAGGCTTCGGCACGCGCAATCCTGCGGCAAACGTCGCTGCGTCTTTCCACATCTCGCTCACCTTATCGTGCCGCTCGAACGCACGCACCACCGGCGCGCACCCGGCCGCTTGCACCGCAATCATGCGCGGGCGCTTTCCCGGTTTCACCCAGCCCAATTCCTCCATCTCCTCGAACGCCTTCCACATACCAATCAGGCCAACGCCTCCTCCAGTGGGATAAAAAACGGCGTCCGGATATTCCCAGCCGAGTTGTTCCACCAGCTCGTAGCCCATCGTTTTTTTCCCTTCCACGCGAAATGGCTCCTTCAGCGTGGAAACATCAAACCAGCCTTCGTTGTCTTTGCGTTCGGCAACGAGGCGCCCGCAATCGGAGATCAATCCATCGACCAGCGTGACATGAGCACCATAGAAAACGGCTTCCACGTAGTTCGCGAACGGCACATCTTTCGGCATGAAAATGTGCGCTTCGATTCCCGCCGCAGCCGCATACGCCGCAAGCGCTCCCGCGGCATTGCCCGCCGACGGCGCCGCGAGTTTCTTCAACCCATAATGCTGCGCCATGGTTACGGCCATGGCCATGCCTCGGGCTTTGAAGCTCCCTGTGGGATTCGCGCCTTCCTCCTTCAACAGTGCTTTGGGATGCCGCCGGCTTTTCAGGAACGGCGTCCAACCTTCGCCGAGCGATACGGGTACCGCGTCGGGCAGAACGGATTTGTAGCGCCACATGCCGGCCCAAGGCTGCGCGGCGGCAGTGCGTGAAATTTCTTCGCGCAGCTCAATCCCGCGCAACGGCGTTAGGTCATAGCGAACGTAAAGTGATCCGGCGCACTGTGGGCAAACATTTTGCGGCGATTCCGGCGAGAGATGAGCTTTGCAACGCGAGCACTCAAAATGAAGAATTTTGGCCATTTCTGCACGATAGCAGCGAGGCGACGCACACGGCAAGTCATCGCGTCACAGTCATCGCGAAGGAAGCGCTGTTGTCACGCTCCGCAGACACGCTATGATGTCGCAAGCGCGTCAGCCTTACTGAATTCATCAAGGAATATTCTTTGCCCAGCGATTCCTCCAAGGCCACTTCCCTTTCCATGATCGCGGGCATATTCCTTTTTGCCGCGGGTGCGCTCCTGCTGGCATTTTTTCCGGGGCATTTGTGGATCGCCCTGCTGCGCTGGGCCGGGCTGCTTTTGCTGTCCCACGCTGGACTCCGAAAGCGGTCCCTAACGTATTGGATCTTTTTCTCCATGCTGGTCGGGCTGGAGATTGGACTGGACTGGCCGCAATTCGCTGCGCACCTGCGCATTCTCAGCGATATTTTCCTCAGGCTCATCAAGCTGATCGTAGCTCCATTGATTCTCGGCACGCTGATTACGGGAATCGCCGGTCATGGCAACGTCCACAAGGTCGGCCGGATCGCCCTGAAAAGCCTGATTTATTTCGAAGCCGTCACCACCATCGCCTTATTCCTTGGGGTCGGCGCAATTAACCTGACGCGCGCCGGAGTGGGACTGTCACTACCCGCAATCACCACCGAGCAGGCCCCGCAACACGTACCACCGCTGAGATGGGATGACTTTCTGCTCCACGTCTTCCCCGAAAATATCGTAAAAGCGGTGGGCGAAAACCAGATACTGCAAGTCGCGGTGTTTGCGATTCTTTTCGGCATCGCGCTGACCCAGGTTCCGGAAAAAACGCGCCTGCCGATCCTGAATTTCGCCGAATCGCTGACGCAAACCATGTTTCGCTTCACCAATATCGTCATGTACTTCGCGCCCGTCGGCGTCGGCGCTGCCATGGCATACACCGTCGGCCATCTTGGTATCCATATTCTGCTGCCGCTCGGCAAACTGGTGTTGACGGCGTATGGCGCTTTGCTCGCCTTCCTCCTTTTCGTACTTTTGCCTATCGCCCTGTTAGCGCGCCTGCCGGTGCCGAGCTTCCTGAAGGCCATTGCAGAGCCGGCCACCATCGCGTTCGCCACCAGTTCGTCCGAAGCAGCCCTGCCGCGCGCGATGGAATCGATGGAAGCTTTCGGCGTGCCTCGCGAAATCGTGGCCTTCGTGATTCCCGCGGGCTACAGCTTCAACCTGGACGGCTCCACGCTCTACCTGGCGATAGCATCGGTCTTCGTGGCCCAGGCGGCCGGAATTGCGATGACCTGGCCGCAGCAACTTTTCATGGTGTTCACCCTGATGCTCACCAGCAAAGGCGTGGCCGGTGTGCCGCGCGCTGTTCTCGTCGTGCTTCTGGCAACCGCCGGCACTCTTCGTCTCCCCACCGAGCCGATCTTCTTGATTCTGGGCGTAGACGCGCTGATCGACATGGCTCGCACTTCCGTCAACGTTACTGGCAACTGCTTGGCCAGCGCCGTCGTCGCCCGCTGGGAAGGTGAATTGGGCCAGCCAGACGGCAGCAGCGCAGCCACCGCTCCCTCGTAAGTTGGCTAACGCTCCCCAATATGTCATCCCGAGGGCTGTTTGCCCGAGGGATCGGCTTTCTCCCGCGTTCAGGCAAAACAGATTCCTCGCTTCGCCCGGAATGACAATGATGCGACACACTTTGGCGCGAATGCCGCCGACTACGCTAAACTTATAAGGATATGATCGCTGTCGATAACGTCACTATGCGCTTTGGCTCCCGGATCCTCTTTGAGGAGGTCACCACCACCTTCATGGCCGGGCGCCGCTACGCGATTTCCGGGCCCAACGGCGCCGGCAAGTCCACCTTCATGAAAATTCTTACCGGCGAGCAGGAACCTACGACCGGAAACATTACGCGCCCAAAACGCATCGGCATTTTGCGCCAAGATCAGTTCGCGTTCGATCAGTTTCGCGTCATCGACACGGTGATCATGGGGAACTCCGCGCTCTGGAAAGCCCTGGAGGAGCGAGACGCGCTCTACGCCAAGCCGCATGACGAACTCACCAACGAAGACGGCATGCGCCTCGGCGAACTCGAGGGCATCGTCGGCGAAGAAGGCGGCTATGCCGCCGAAGCTGACGCCGGAGTCCTGCTCGATGGATTGGGCATCGACGCTGTGTTGCACGAGCGCAAGATGGGCGAGCTGCAAGGCGGCCAAAAGGTGCGCGTGCTGTTGGCTCAAGCGCTCTTCGGTAATCCTTCGGCGCTGCTGCTCGACGAGCCGACCAACAACCTCGACCTCGATTCCGTGCACTGGCTGAAGGAATATCTCTGCGAATATCACGGCGTGCTGATTGTGATCTCGCACGATCGCCACTTTCTCAATAACGTCTGCACGCATACCGCGGACATCGACTACCAAACCATCATCATGTATCCCGGCGGCTACGACGACATGGTGCTGGCGAAGACGCAAATTCGCGCGCGCATGGAAGCCGACAACGCCGTGCGCGAGAAGAAAATCGCCCAGCTGAACGACTTCATCGCGCGCTTCTCCGCGGGCACCCGTTCCGCGCAAGCCACTTCCCGCAAAAAGGAAGTCGAGCGCCTGCAAACCTCCGAGCTGGCAAGATCCAACATTCAGCGCCCTTATATTCGCTTCCAGACGGAATTGCCTTCGGGCCGCGTGCCATTGGAAATAAAGCGGCTAGCCAAATCGTACGGCGATCTGAAAGTATTCGACCACTTCTCCGCCCATGTGACACGTGGGGAAAAGATCGCTTTCACGGGCCGCAACGGGGCGGGCAAAACTACCATGCTGAAGTCGTTGATCCGCAATGCGGGCAAGTTCATCGGGGATGCCGAACGCGAGTTCACCATCGATTCCGGGACGGTCGCGTGGGGCCACGAAGTTTCCGTCGGCTATTTCCCGCAGGATTTCTCCTACACGATCGACAAAAGCAAAGGCATGAACGCGCTCGACTGGCTGTGGCAATTCAAGCCGGATGCGACGCAGGAAGAGATTCGCGGCTTCCTCGGCCAGATGCTCTTCAGCGGCGAAGATGCGTTGAAGCCCACTTCGGGACTTTCCGGCGGCGAATGCGCAAGACTGATTTTCTGCCGCTTGATGATTCAGAAGCCGAATTTCCTGGTGCTCGACGAACCGACAAACAACCTGGATTTGGAAGCCATCAACGCGCTGAATATCGCGCTGCAAAAATACGACGGAACCCTGCTGCTTGTCACCCACGACGAAGACGTGCTCGATGAGGTCGCCACACGCATCTGGAATTTCCACGATGGCAAGGTGGAAGACTTCAAGGGCACCTACGAAGATTTCCAGCAGACCGCCGCCAAGAACGCAGCGCCACAAAAAACGACAGCGCAGAAAGCACGCTAGCCGCGGCGGATTGACTTCCGTCTGGGGCGCTTCTAAGATTGCACGGCGCTCTCACACATGCTCGGTCAGACTATCTCTCACTATCGAATCCTCGAACGGTTGGGCGGAGGCGGAATGGGCGTGGTCTACGAAGCCAAAGACTCCCGCCTCGGCCGCCACGTTGCCCTGAAATTTCTCCCGCCCGAAATGGCCGGAGATCGCCAGGCTCTCGACCGCTTTCAGCGTGAGGCCCGCGCTGCATCCGCTCTCAATCATCCGAATATTTGCACCATCTACGATGTCGGCGAGGCTCAAGATCAGCCGTTCATCGCCATGGAATTGCTGGAAGGGCAAACGCTGAAACATCGCAGCAACGGCGCGCCCGTAGACGTGAGCCTGGTGCTCGATGTGGGTATTCAGGTAGCCGACGCGCTTGCCGCGGCTCATGCCAAAGGCATCATTCATCGCGACATTAAGCCCGCGAACATTTTCCTCACGGCGCGCGGCCAGGCAAAGGTCTTGGATTTCGGATTGGCCAAAGTGGAGCCGATGGCGCGCAGCGATGGTGAAACCGTACATGAAGCCGCGCCCGGCATGGGCAATACCCAAGGCGCGACGCAGGCGGAACTGACCAGCCCGGGAAGTTCCATCGGCACCATCGCGTACATGAGTCCGGAGCAGGCTCGCGGCGAAGAATTATGCTCGCGCACGGACCTTTTCTCGTTTGGCGTGGTGCTCTATGAATTGGTCACGGGCAAAGTACCTTTTCCTGGATTGACCACGGCGACGATCTTCGACGGCATTCTGAACAACACGCCTACGCCGGTGGCCAAGTCCAATGCCAAAGCTCCCGCGGAGTTGGACCGCATCATTATGAAGGCGCTCGAAAAGGACCGCGATTTGCGCTATCAAACCGCCGCGGAACTACGCGGGGATCTGAAGCGTCTGAAGCGCGATCTTGATTCCTCGGGTCGCGTGGAATCCGCCACGCACAGCCACGCATCGGGAACCTTGGCGTCAACCGTCGTCGCGCCACTGGTGGCGAAGAAGAAGAGCGTTGCGGTTCTGTACTTCGAGAACCTGAGCGGAGCGAAGGAAGATGAATACTTCCGCGACGGGATGACCGAAGACATTATCACCGAGCTTTCCAAGATCGCGCGGCTGCAGATTTTCCCACGCTCGGAAATGTTGCCCTTCCGCGATAAACCTGTGACTGCGCCGCAAGTGGGCGAAAAGCTTGGCGCGATGTACGTACTCGAAGGCTCGATTCGCCGCGCGGGAAACCGCTTGCGCATTACCACGCAACTGGTTGAGAGCAGCACGCGCCATTCCGTTTGGGCCGAACGCTACGATCGCCAGATGGAAGATGTTTTCGCGGTGCAGGAAGAAATCTCGCTGAGCATCGCCAAGGCGCTCGAAATCACGCTTTCGCCGCAGGAAGAGAAGGTGATCGCGCGCAAGCCGACTGATAATCCTCAGGCTTATGACTTTTTCCTGCGCGGCCGTAATTATCTGCGCCAGCGGCAGTTTGAGTATTCGCTAGCGATGTACGAAGAAGCTGTGAAGCTTGACTCCAAGTTCGCCCTCGCTTATGCGGGAATGGCGCATGTTTGGGGCGGAATGCACGAATTCCGCACGCCGAATCCGGAGTTCATCGAGAAAGGTTTGGAAGCTTGCGCGATGGCCAGCAATCTTGCGCCGGATTTGCCGGAAGTGATTTCAGCGCGGGCGCGCATTCACTACGCGCAGCAGCACTTTGACGACGCTATTCGCTTGTCCAAGCGCGCGATCGAGCGGCAATCGGATTCCGAAGGCGCGCACGATGTTCTAGCGCGTTCGTACTTTGCTTCCGGGCGAGACCAAGAAGCCGCGCAACTGGCGCAAAGCGCGATGGAAATTGTGGGCAACGATTACAACGCGCTGATTCCGCTGATCAATTCCCTCGAACGGCTGGGAAGAATTGCGGATGCGGAACGATTGCGCACCAGAGAACACGAAGTGCTCGCGGAACAGTTGCAGCGTTTCCCGGATGACGTGCGTGCGCGCGTTTTATTGGCTTGCGATCTGGCAATGCTGGGCCAGCAGGATGAAGCTGTTCAGCATATTAAAATTGCGGTGGCGATGCGGCCGGCCGACGCGAACATTCTTTATAACGCGGCTTGCGCTTACGGCGTGTTGCGCATGAAAAAAGAAGCGCTGGACATTTTCCGGCGCTGCGTCCATGCGGGTTATCACAACGCGGGCTGGGCTACCAAAGATCCGGACTTGGCGATTCTTCACGAAGATCCGGAATTCCTGCAGTTGGTGGCGTTTAATCAGCACGCGGCCAATCAGAAGACATTCTGAAAGAAAAAACTTTGCGTACCTCAGCGGTGAAAACCCCAAGTTTGCTAAACCTCTCGGCACGCCTGAAGCCGTGCCCTGACAAAACCAAAATCTACGGCGCGACCGGCCGCAGCAACAAGCGCGAACCAATTAACGCGCGACGGCTGCTGGGACGGCGGCGCTTTCGTAGCTGCGAATTGCTCCGCCAACGCCGGCGCCTGCTGAGTGGCGATGGCCCTGATCGATCAAAACTTTGTCGAGAGCAGCGAGCAGTTGCAGCACGAACGCTTTCTGGCTGCAATAACCCATCGTGCCGAGTCGCCAGATCTGACCCTTCGTTGCGCCAATGCCACCCGCAATTTCAATGTTGAATTCGTTCAAAAGCTGATCACGTGCTTTCGCATCGTCAATGCCAGCAGGAATTTTCACAGCGGTCACGGTCACCAGCCGGTCCTTCGGCTTTTCCACAAACATCTGCAGGTCCATGGCTTCCAGCCCGGCGATCAACGCCAGCTGATTCACGCGATGGCGTTCCCAGCGATTCTCCAGCCCTTCTTCCAGGAGGATGCGCATGGCTTCGCGCAGCGCGTAGATCAGAGAGATGGGTGGCGTGTGATGATAGAGGCGGTCTTTGCCCCAATAATTCATCGCGGTGGAAAGATCGAAATACCAGCTCTGCACTTTGCTTTTGCGATTGCGGAACACTTCTTCGGCGCGTGTGCTCACCGTGATGGGAGACATTCCCGGGGGCGCGCTGATAGCTTTCTGGGACCCGCTGAAGCAAATATCGATGCGCTGCTTGTCCACATGTAGTGGAACGGCGGCGAGCGACGCAACGGTGTCGACTACCAGCAACGCGCCGCACTCATCGGCCACTTTGCGGAACGGGTCGATATCGGTCAGCACGCCGGTGGAGGTTTCGCCCTGTGCCAGGCCAATCATTTTAATCTTGCGGCCCTTGGCCACTTTGCGCACATCTTCGGGATCGACGGGCTTGCCGAGCGGCGCTTCCACAAGGTGCGCGGTCACCGGCGCGTGTTGCGCGATTATGTGCATGCGCTGTGAGAACATGCCGTTCACGCAGCAGATGGCTTCGTCGCCGGCCTCGAGGGAGTTCATTACCGACGCTTCGATGCCCCCGGAGCCGGACGCCGACAGCGGAAACGTGACGCGATTTTCGGTCTGGAAGACCTGGCGCAGCAGGGTTTGCGTTTCCTCCATGCAGCCACGGAACCAAGGATCGAGGTGGCCGACGATGGGCGAGGCCAGGGCGCGATACACGCGGGGATCGATGGAGCACGGCCCCGGCGTCATCATCAAGCGCATGGGGGGATTCAATTCACCAACTGGATGGGTCATGGGAGTTCCCTTTCAGGGGTCCTTGCGGACCATTAAGGACGTCCCGCCAAGGCGTACTCGGGGAAGCACAAGGGCGAGGCGGGAAACTGTAGTTTGGCGCATGGGAAGGGGCAGGCGCAACGGTCAAATTGGATGGGGCGCAGCAGCGGTGGCGCGGCCCTACGGGAGTTGACCTGCCTGGTTTTTGTCGGTGTAACCCGTAGATCATTTGGTGCGTCGTATGGGCAGTAACCTCACGTCTCCGCAGGCTTGATTGATATCGGCCAGCTCCTAGGTCATTTGGAGCGCGACATGTGGCACTCTCTCAGGCACCTGCTCTTCGGTTGTGTCTGTCTTGTTTTTGCGGCGCTGACTCCCGCTCAGAAATATATTGCGCACGTTAACCCTCCGTAGACATACGGCTATCAGCGCGGCGGTTCGGAACAGGGTTGGGGCGGCGGTTATCCTTCATGGGGCGGTGGTGGTTACGGGCGCCATTGGGGCGGCCGTTCCCGCGACTCCCAGTATGCCGAGCCGCAGATCGGCTATGCGCACGGCGACCCCGATCCGATCCCCAGCACGTACATGGATTACGACAAAGCTTTGGCGCTCGGCAGAGACATCCAGGAGCATCGGTCGGCGGGTTCGACTGAGCCTTCGCTGGGCGACGTGGCGCGAGCGCTTCGCCAGGGTTCTCATCCGGCAACAGCCGATGGGAAACCGCTTTCGGCAGTTCAGGACCGTAATGGAAAATGGGTTATCTGCCGAGATGGTGACGATCGCTGCCAGTGAGGAGCCTCATGAATCCAATATGCCGTTTCCTGCTCGTTGGTTGTTTCCTTTGCCTCCTTTGCGGCACAGTTTCCGCGCAACGCTACACGGCCGTGGTAGCTTCGCCGGCGCCTAATCCTGCATATGTCGATCCGCCGGCTCCTTCGTCGCCGTTTCCGGACGATGGGTCGTGGTCCCAGGGCTTGCCCTTCGACAGCGATTTGGACGACTCGTCCAGCGACTGAGGAGGCAACTCCGGGCAAGGGGACTCCGGCAATGCCAGCAGTGGCGGCGGGAATCTCGTTTCCAGTACTTACATGGATTATGAGGACGCGCTGAAATTAGGTGAGACCAGCTCGCCCAGCAAGGAGTTCCCGAGCCGATCGTTTCGGATGTGGTTTCCGTTGCGGATGCGGCTCGCGCAGCCCAGGGGCTGGCTGGGATGCCCAGGGATTCGACGGTGATTGTGTTGGAACAGGATAACAACGGCAAAGTGATTGAATGCAAGGGTGACGCTTCGACTTGTCATCCACTCGGTTAGCGGCGCGAACGTGAGTTCGCGTCGCGCCCGGGAATGGGTCTTGGGGACGCTGTCTGTGTATCTCCGGTTCTTGCCATTCAAGCACACCTGAGCTTCAAGTGCTGCTTGAAGGAGTTTCCGCTTCCCCCTCAGTCGCCTTCCCGTACGCAAGCCACATTTTCTGTACAGGCCATGATGCTCCTCATGCGTTTTCAATGGCTCATAAACCTCGAACAGCCCGCGTACAACACGACTTTCACACCTATCCCCTTTTCTTCCTGCGTATTACGCGTCTCGTACAACAAAACAGGGGTACCGTCACCCACCCCGATCGCCTTCGCTACACTTTCGCGGGGCATGGGGGTAAAGTGGGGAGACCGTTTCCCGTCTGGAATTGGGAGAAGCGATGAACCCTGCATGGATGATTGGCGCGGTGTTTGGGCTGATATTGATCGGGCTGGTGGTATGGGTGCTGGTGCAGAACACCCAGGACCAGAAGAAAAATGAGGCTATGGAAGCGCAGATGAACGAGCTGCGGCGGGACTTGCTGGGGCTGTCCACGTCGCAGGCGCAATCGGCGGGAAAGATGGAGACGATTGCGAACACGGTGGCTTGGCGGCTGGAGGCAGTGACCACGGCAGTGCAGCAGGGCGCGAAAGATTCGGCGGAAATTACGTCGAAAATTACCGCGCAGGCGCAGACGGCGATGTCCAACGAATTGAAAAATACGCGGGACCAGATCACGCAGATCCAGCAGCAACTGGGGCAGGTGCAGGAATCGGGACACCTGATGCACGAGGCGGCTTCGCGGTTGGAAAACATTCTCGGTGGAACGAAATCGCGCGGAAACTTTGGGGAAACCACGCTCGAACGACTGCTCGAAGATTGCCTGCCGCGCACGCAGTACACGCAGCAATATCGCTTTCGCAGCGGTGAAGCGGCCGACGCGGTGATTCACCTGCGCGACAAGAAAATCATGGCCATCGACAGCAAGTTTCCGCTGGATGCGTTTCAACGGCTGGAGACGGAGGGCGACGAGGCACGGAAAACGTTCGTGAGCGCGGTGAAGCTGCACGCGGATTCCATTGCGAAGAAATATATCGTGCCGGACGAGGACACGCTGGACCTGGCGCTGATGTTTGTGCCGAGCGAGGCGGTGTACTACGAGTTGCTACGCAGCTCGGACGGGAAGGGGCTGGCCGTGGACGCGTATTGCCGGGGGAAGAAAATTGTGCCGGTGTCGCCGAATACGCTGTACGCGCACTTGAGCGTGATCGCTATGGGATTGCGCGGGATGCAGATTGAGGAAAATGCGAAACGGCTGAGCGCAAACTTGGCGGGGATGCGCAAACAGCTGGATACGTTCAGCGAGAGTTTTGACAAAGTGGGAACGCATTTGAAGAATGCGCAGTTGATGTATGCGGAGGCCGATAAGCGGCTGGATAAGGCGTCCAACTCGTTGGACAATTTGTTGATCAGCGGCGAGGTGGGGGAGTTGGTGGACGAGCGGCAAGGGACGTTGGCGCTGCCGCCAGCGGGCGGGGCGGCGGCGAAGAAGTCGGCGTGAGGTAAGCAGATGATTTCCGGGGCTCACGTGGTTGTGTATAGCAAGAATGCGGAAGCGGATCGCGCGTTTTTTCGCGATGTGTTGGGATTCAAGGGTGTGGATGCGGGGCATGGTTGGCTGATTTTTGCGTTGCCGCCGGCGGAAGCTGCGTTTCATCCCGCGGACGAGGATGGCGAGCACGAGCTTTATTTCTTGTGCGACGACTTGAAGGCGGAGATGGCGGACCTGGCGAAGAAGGGCGTGGCATGCTCAAAGGTTGAGGAGCAGCGGTGGGGCTCGATTACGAAGATGGAGTTGCCAGGCGGCGGAAAGATTGGGCTGTATCAGCCGAAGCATCCTACGGCGATTTGAGGGAGACAAAGCCGGGATGCCGGCGTGAACGCGCGTCACTACTTTGGTGGGGAGAGCGGGGAGAGCAGGCGGATGGAGACGGTGAAGCTGCCGTGCTTTTTGCCTACCAGTTCGAATTTGGCGGTGTTGTCGGGGCCGCCAGTGGACGTGGCTTTGACGGCGGCGCCGCCGACTAGGTCGGCTGCTTCGGGTGCGAGGTTGTGGGCTTCCAGGCTGACTCTGGCGGTGGTGCCGCTTGCGCGGACGGTTAGGGTGCGATGCTCGCCGGGCGCGAGCGGGGCGTTGCTGGCCTGCAATTCCAAGCTGACAAAAACAATCGTGAAGGGATCGGCGGATTTTTGTCCGCAGCCTACTTTTACTTCCGCAGGGCCTGGATCCATGTCCGTTGGCGGAAGGATTGTGAGCGAACCCGGCGAGGCGGCGAGAACGAGTCCGGGCAACCCGGCGATGGTGACGTGATTGGCGTCGGCATCGCCGCAGAAACCGTGGCCGAGGAACTCGAAGCGGTCGGCAATGGAGGCGACGCGCGGGGCTTCGGTGACGGCTTGCGTAGTGGAAGGAACGTCTGTGGCGGAATAGATGGTGCTGGTGACGCGGCCGCTGCGTCCCTGAATGGTGGCGGAGATTTTGCCGAGGATGAGAGGCGCAACGAAAAGGGCGCGACCAGTGGCGTCGGAGGTGACTTTATCACCGTTGGAGAAGAGGACGGTGACGCCGGGAGTGAGGCGGCCGGCGACATCGAGTACGGCTAAGGTGGCACGCTCGCCGCTGACCAGCTTGCGCGGCAGGAGAAGTATGCGCGCTCCGGATGCCGCCGGGGCTTGCTGAGCGGCGGAAGCGGTGGCCTGGCTGAGAAGAAGGAAGGCCAAAGCCAACAGCGCGTGGGTTGGGCGACGCGAAGGGATGCGCACAAGAGGATTGTAGTGGAGTTTGCGACGGCGAAGAAGTGCGGTGTGGCCTGAGCGGAACAGAAGAGTGTGCTCAGGGGATGAAGCGCTGACTCTCCTTGACTCTAATGTCGGAGCTGAAGCTCCGACCCTAAGTAGGGATCTAATCGCCAGCTAACCGGACTCGGCCGTACTCTACAGATTCGGCCAAGCCGCGGCGGACGGGGCCGAGGACGAAGGCGGGCACATCGCGTTCGGGTTCGAGGCAGAGGCTGGAGGCTTTGCGGGGGAATTCGAGACGACGATCGAGGAACAGGCCGATTTCCTTGAGGAACTCGGCGGAAAAGGCGATGTCTTCGGAACGATCGACGCCCCAGAACCAGAGTTTTTCTTCGTTGCGCTGGAGGAACCGAAGGCATTCTTCGAGTTTCTTCATGGAGCGGTCGAAGGAAGACGCGAGGAAGAAGACGCCAAGAGTCCACGCATGGCGCGGGTACTGGGCGCGGATGCGGACGCAGTACTTGCCGGATTGATTCAACTCGATGCTGCAGCGGTAGTCATTGCGAATCTGGGTTGTGCGGACTGTCGCGGATTTGCCCATGATTGAATCCTAATCCTAAGAATGAAAGAGTGGACTGGAAGAGCCGAGTGCCTCGAGAGATCTCCCGCAAGAGGAGTGCAATGCCTTGGAAAGTTCTCGTACGAGGAGGCCCAAACCAGACGCAAATAGGCTAGCGGTTCGCGGGGAACACGGCAAGGGCTGCTACGTTAAAATATAACTACTTTATTTTCTACGAATTAGGTTGGCCTAGCGGGATGCTCATGTCGCCAAAGCCGCGCAGCTTGTCCGTGGAAATCTTCAGCTTCCCTTCCTGCTTCAGGCGGTCTTCGAGGGCGATCCGGAAGGCGTCGAAGGCCATATTGCGCTTGGATTGGAGCAAAGTGTCGGTGATTTTTTGCTTCTGGGCGTCAAAGTCGGCGGGATTGGGCTCAACTTTGTCGAGAAGCTGGTATGCGACCCACGAAGAACCCATGTGAACAGGGCCACCGATATCTCCCTGCTTGAAAGAGAAGGCAGAGATGAGAAGTTTGGCACTGCCAAGGCCAGCGATGTTGCCATTGCGTGCAAGGAGATCGGAGGTTTTGGTCTCCAAGCCCAGGGCTTTGGCGGCGGCATCGAACTTTTCGCCGGCTTTGACGCGCTTGACGAGGTCGTCGATCTTGGATTGCGCGAGCTGCTCAGACTTGGTGAGACGAAGTTCGGCGACGATCTTGTCGCGAACCTCATCAAGAGTGCCGGGGTGAGCCGGAAGAGTCTGCTGCAGGGAGAGAACTACGTAGCCGCGATCGGTGCGGACGGGAACGCTCAACTCATTGGGGCGAAGGCGGATGATAGCGTCTTTTATGTCCTGAGAATTGCCAAGTTCGAGGACAGGATCGTTGGGCGCGAGCGGGCGAGTTTGCGAGACGGTGAGGTGATATTTCTGGGCCAGTTCGTCAAGGGTGGTTTTGTTCGACTGGCGAATCTGGCTGGACATCTGATCGGCGACGGAATTGGACTCCTGATCGGCCTTCTGGAGGAGATAAGGAGTGCGGATGGAGTCTTTGACTTCATCAAACGGCTTGGTGTGCGCGTTCTCTTTGTCGAGGACCTTGATGATATGGAAGCCGTATTGCGTCTTGATCAGGTCTGAGATCTCGCCCTTGGGAGTGTTGAAAGCGGCTTTATCGAATTCCGGGACGGTCTGCCCGTGAACGAGCCAGCCCAGGTCGCCGCCCTTGGGCTTGGAGCCGGGGTCATCGGAGTACTTTTTGGCGAGTTCTTCGAAGTTGGCGCCTTTGCGAGCCTGGGCAAGGATGCTTTCGGCTTGCTTCTTGACTTCGGCGACCTCAGCATCAGTTTTGCCGACTGTCGTGAGCAAGATGTGCTCGACGTGGACGCGATCGGGGACTTCATACTGCTGGATGTTTTGCTGGTAGATGACCTTGAGCTCGTCATCGGAAACCGTGGCGCTTTGGCGAAGCTGGTTAAGGTCGAGCAGGCCGTAGCGGACGATGCGCTTCTCCGGGATTTGGAACTTGGTTTTGTTCTGTTCGTAGTAGGACTTGATTTCGTTTTCGTCGGGATTGATTTTGTCGGCCAGGGTTTCTGGGTTGGCGGCGGCGTAGTCGAGTTTGACCTTCTGGTTTTCGTATTGAAATTCTTTTTGGATTTCGTCGGGGCTGACAGTGACGCCGTCGGTGAGAAGCTTGTGGAACTTTTCCTCGATCATGGAGGAGCGGATCAGCTCTTCAAAGGCGGGCACGGTCATCTGAAAGCGCTGCTGCACCTGTTGGGAATAAGCGTCATTGCCGACGAAAGCATCGCCATTGAAAGCAGTCGGAAGGATTTGGCGGATACGGTCGGCGCGCTCCTGATCGCTGACGGAAATGCCGAGGCGCTTGGCTTCGTATTCGACTTCCTTCTGGAAAACGAGTTGCTTGAGAATCTGATTGGCGTAGAGACCTTCGAGCTGGCGGGGAATGGGATTGTTCTGACGAATTTCGTTCAGGCGCTGACTGATGTCCGAAAGGGTGATGGATTGATCGCCGACTTTGGCGACCACGTCACCGGGGGTTTGCGCGCTGTCCGGGCCCTGGGGGACTAAATAGAGGAGCATGCTGAGCGCGAGCATGCCGATAATGATGCCGAAAAGAATTCGGACGCCAGTTTTCTGGTTATCAAATGCTCCAGCCATTCCAGATGTCTCCTGAGTGTGTGACCAAACTTAATATTATAAGGTATGAAAGGTAAAAGGCCCAAACGGAATGGCGGGACGGTTGGTTCGCGGCCGACCACCATGTTTGTTTTTCGGCTGGTTCCAGCTGGTAGGCTTGGCCGACCCCGCGGTCCACTAATCTGATAGGGTGAACTCGATTTCTTTTTGTGGCGCCCTGTTGTTTGCCCCGTCTACGGCCTGCAAGACCAGGCGGCAAGCCCCTGGTGGCCAATCGCTCACTCGAAGTATCAAGGTAAACGGAACTGCGGTATTCCCCTTTTGAATGAATTCGTCGAGTGGAATTGCCCCGGTAAAGGCAACTTCCTTGTTTGTTGCTTTGTCGAAAACAACGTAGCCGGCGGCATTTTTGGGAGGATCCTGCTTCTTAACTAAAGGTTCATACAGCTCCGAGTACAGAACAACCTTGTGTGGCGGCATTATCAACCGAATGGTGACCAAACCCTCGCTCTTGCCAGAATCAATCCGCGCACCGGTCCACCCTCCCGATTCATCCAACTTTTGGTCCAAAACTCCAGCGCGAGGACACCACCATGCCACAAAAATCAACGAAAGAATCGAACTCCTTCTGTAAGGAACTAATCTCTCTTCTAACCGAACAGAACGCCCACGCCGGCTTCGATGCCGCCGTGAAAAACTTCCCCGCCAATCTCCGCGGCGAACGCCCTCACGGTCTCTCCCACTCCGCCTACCAACTTGTCGAACATCTTCGTATCGCCCAACGGGACATCATCGAATACGCCCTGAACCCCAATCACAAATCTCCGAATTTCCCCGACGGCTACTGGCCGAAGTCGCCAGAACCTCCCCACGCCAAAGCCTGGGACGAATCCACCGCCTCCTTCCGCGCCGACCGAAAAAAACTAGTCGCCGCCCTGGAACAATCCGACATACTCGCCCCGATCCGGCACGCCAATAACCAATCGCTGGCCTCCAAAACCATTCTGCTGCTTGACCACAACGCCTACCACCTCGGGCAACTCATCCAGCTACGTCGCCTGCTCAACGCTTGGCCCGAAAAATAAAAAGGAACGCAGCCCGCCGCCAATACCCAGCTCGACGCCCATGCTCGGGCTAAAATTCTGCCTTCGGTTTCCACGCATCACTCGGCGTCCCCGTTGGCCATCCCATAACCACTCGCTTTAACGATTCGGTCCAGCTCCGGCGTCGTTTCAATGGGGCTTGAATGTCTTCCCGGTCTCGAGCAGCGTCTTCAGCCGGGAAAGAATACGTGGCCATCCATCGGCGCAGGCAGCGTAGGTGGGGTCGTCGTCGGCCCAGTCGTCGTGCGCCACCGTCACTTTTGTGGCTTCGGTTTCTGGCAGCAGTTCGACAGTTACGCGCGAGGCCTTATCATTTTGGCCCATTGCGAAGGTGTACTGAAAGACCTTTGGCGGCTCAAACCGAAGGACCTTCCCTCGGACGTAGGTCATGGGCTTGCCATCGGGGCCGGCTCCCACCCAAGCGAGCAGGCCACCCGGCTTAAAATCCGATTGAAGCTCAGCGCCCGAGAAGAGGATGCGGTTTGACTCCTGCGACACAAAACCTTCCCACACCTTCTCCGCAGTGGCGGCAATATAGAAGATAAATTTCATTGGCGCTTGCTGGGCCATGGCAGTTAGGCCAAATATTTTTGGAGCTGATCAAGGCAGCCCATCCAGCCGTGTTTGTGTTTATCGCAGGTTTCGGCGTCTGGGAATTGGCCTTGCGAGAGAACGATTTCGGTAGCGTCGCCCAGGTCGAGAAATTCCAGGCTGACGAGAGTTTCCAGGCCGGGAGGATCGGTGGACCAACGCCAGGTGAAGGCAAGTTTTTCAGGGGGCTTGATCTGCTGGTAAGTGCCGCTGAGCTTGTCGACAGTGCCGCTCTTATGGTGCATCTCCAGGGTGTAGTTGCCGCCGACCTTGGGATCGAGCCGTGTAATAACCGTCGTGTGGTCAGAGGTGGGGTGGAACCAGAGGGCAAAGACTCTGGCGTCGATCCAGGCGCGGAAGACACGCTCGCGTGGCGCAGGGAAGGTGCGTCTTAACTCGAGTGAATTTTGCGGTTGCGACTGCGGCGTGGCCATTTGTCCTCCTCGTTTCTGACAAGTCTGACCGGCTCAGAAAACGTTCGACAGAGTCCAGAGGGAAATCTCTTGACTGAGACCACGATTTCGCGACATACAAGCATGTCAGATGCCGGCATACCAGGCATATCCGGCTTCTGGGGCCGCGGAGCCGAGGCCTTTGCCGAAGCCCTTCAAGCTGTCGGTGACTGTCATGTGGGTTATAAATTTCACGCTCTTGTAGCCGAGTTGGCGGGGGAGCCGCAAGCGAAGCGGGCCGCCGTTGCCGACGGGAAGTTCATTGCCATTCAAGCCATAGGCGAGAAAAGTCTGCGGATGCAAGGCATCGGCCATGTCGATACTTTCCCACCAGTCCGGATCGATGGAAAAGTAAACAACGTATCTGGCTTGCGGTTGGACGCTGACGATGTCCAAGACGTGAGAGAGAGGCACACCGGTCCACTCGGCTATGTACGACCAGCCCTCTTCGCACGCCAGTTGCGTGATCTGGCTGCGCGACGGGTAGCTCCTAAGTTGGGCGAGAGAAAATGCGCCAGGCTGCGCGACCAGGCCGTCGACGGAGAGTTGCCAGTCTGCGAATCCGCCAGCCTGAAGGCGCTTGTACGCCTCATTGAGAGGCGGCATTTCGTTCGGGACGGGACGCTTCGAAATCTGGCTGCGAGAAAATTCACGGGCCAACGAGTGCCTGGTCAGCAGCCGCTGGGAAGCGTAGGTCAGAGTTTCGCCGAGGCCATAAAGCCCGCCGTGATCGGGCGGGACCAATCCATACTTTTGCGCCAGGTGCGCGGCGACGCCCAGGCCGGTTACGCCCGCCGCAGCGGCGAGTCCGGTAGTGATGAGTTTGCGGCGCGAGAGATCGCTCATGCGGGCTCCTTATCTGTATCTGTCGCGGCACGGCCGGTGATCATGGCGCGCATGCGGCTCCAGAATCCGGCAAACCAGACCATGACGATGTGGAGCAGCAGGAACAAGACAAGAGCCAAAGAGACGAAGAAGTGAAGTGTGCGCGCCGATTGCTGGCCGCCCAACAAAGTTACGCTCGCTGGAAACGCGGAAACAAAGGAGAGGGACATCGCCAGGCCCGTCCAGATGACCAAGGGGACCAGCACGAAAATAACGAACAAGTAGGCAAGCCGCTGCAGCACGTTATACGACCAGGCTTCTGCCGGGCTCGGCCGCTTGAAGCGCAAATGGTCTGCGATTGAGGCGGAAAGCGCGCGCCACGAAAGGTCGGCTTTTCCCGGGAGCAAGTTTTTCCGGAAATGACCTGTGAGGAAGGAAGAGATTAGATACAGCAAACCGGTCAATACGAGGATCCAGGCAGCTTGAAAATGAAGCGCGCGGCTCCAGCCGTTCTGGTCCGGCAGCACGTAGCCATAACCGGTTGGCACAAGCGATCTTGAGGAAGGAATCGGAATTATGAATAAGGGTTGCGTTAATACATTGCCGGTTTCGCCCCAATAGAAGCGCGGGTGAGAAATCAAAACTTCAATTCCGCTGACGAGCAAAGCAACGAAACACAGGGCGGTGATCCAGTGAGTGGCGCGGACAAGCGCAGAATGACGCGAAGGAACCGTCGTTGCCGGGACGACTGAAGCAGAGCTTGGAATGCAAACAGAATCGCTCATGCGGGGATAGTATCACGCAGCGCAGAAATTGCGCAGGGTGGGTCGAACGGAACGGAGGCGCGACGTTCGAGCTTGGCAATCATCTTGTTGTTTTCGGTGTCGAATTGAAGATCTTCGCCGTCACTTTGCTGCACGTCATCTCTGAGGACTAAGTCAACGGGAGCGCAGTTATTCGTGCCGCAAATCGACCTGCAGGAGCGTTCGTTGAACTGCTTCCCGTTGCGGCAAACCCTCCGCGCAAAATACTTCATACGATTCCTCCAAGTGCGCGGCGAGCTCGGCGTAAATTTCGTCCTTCTCTGCTGCATTTAGAGCAAGACCGGAGAGGCGATGGCGGACGAGTTCTTGCCACTCAGGCATGAGTCACCTTCGTCAGCCGTTGCAATGCGCGGAAAAGTTCAGCCCACCAGCGCCGGAGTGGCGTCAGCTTCTTCTTCCCTGCCGGGGTCAGCCGGTAGCCGCGCTTGCGCCGCCCGTTGCTGCTCGTTTCCCACGCCCCGCGAATCCACCCGTGCTGCTCCATGCGATAAAGCATGGGATTGAGGGCCGCAAGCGTAAACCGCAGAGCTCCTTTGGTTTGTTGCCCGATGCGCCGCGCCCTCTCATAACCATGCATTGCCCCGCCTTCGAGAACGCTCAGAATCGCGAGTTCCGCCCGTGCGGCGCTTGATTCCCATCCCGACCATAAGTCTTCCTCCTACATATAAGGGTCTTGTATATACAGCCGGAACCTGTCAATAGCCCCCTGCGCCGCTTTGCTGGGACTGACCAGGCGAAGGTCGCGTTTACCAGGACGTGCAAAATCGCGTGAATTTGTCTCTTGACAATAAGTACATACTTATATAGACTAACTCTTATGGATGGACATTTGCATCTCGATGCTGCCTTCTCGGCCTTGGCCGACCCGACACGCCGAGCGATTCTTGCGCGTCTGGCGAAGGGAGAAGCCACCGTGATGGCGCTGGCGGAGCCCTTCAAGATGACGCAACCGGCAATCTCCCAACACCTGAAGGTGCTGGAAGATGCCGGACTTGTGATTAGCCGCATCCAGGGAACGAAGCGTCCTCGTCGCCTCGCAAAGGGCGGTATCAAAGCGATTGACCAATGGCTTGCAATGTTGCGAAGAGCCCTGGAGCGAAACTACGACCGATTGGACGAGGTTCTGGCCGATATGGAGCAACAAAAAGGAGGAGAAAAACGATGAGCAAATTGACACTGAAAACAGAAGGCGACACACACTTAGTGATAACAAGGCGCTTCGCCGCGCCTCCTGAGGCCGTATACCGCGCACACACGGACCCGAAGTTAATCCAGAAATGGTTGCTCGGTCCAGACGGCTGGACGATGCCAGTTTGCATCAATGAAGCAAGACCAGGGGGTAAGTTCCGTTACGAGTGGGCGAACGGCAAGGGAGCTGGATTCTACATAACCGGCGAGTATCTGGAACTTAATCCGCACAGTAAGATTGTCCATGTCGAGCGGATGTACCTGCCAGATCCTACGCCAGATAACCATGTTGAGACAAGGTTTGACGCGGATGGCACAGGCACGTTGATGACAATGCGAATGAGCCTGCCCGATGTTCAGACGCGAGCGGCCATGCTCGCGACAGGGATGGAACGCGGAATGGAAGCGAGCTACGTTCGGCTGGAAGGCATGATCTAAGCGGAGTGAGCCGTGAGCCATTAACGGAAACCGACATATTTTAATTGGCTAATCAGTATGCATGACTGGGAGGACCATTCGCGATGAATAAACGTCTGGTCATTTTGAGAACAGTATTGCTCGTGTGTCTCCTTGGAGTTCAGACACGGCAATTCGCGCAAGATACCTCGGCAGGCCCTGCAAAATCCGACCAAGAACGCCACCGTGTTGCAATCGGTCTCTTAAGAACAATCAACACAGCCGAAGTAGGCGAGCTTTCCAAGAACGGTGCCTATTCAACGTGGTCGACTTTGTTAGCCCATCAGCCGAAATTCTTCGATGGGTGGATTGCCCGATTTTACTCGGAGAACCCCACTGGACATTTCAGTGACGCGCCCGAAATTTTACCCGGGTGGAATCTACGATTGAATGTACACGCAGATGGCAAAGGTTACGATGTAAGGCTGCAAGACCTGACGGACAAGACGTGTTGGTATGCAGCCCTCACGGATGAAAGCGGCGTAATCCGCCAGAGCAAAGTGATCGACTGCAATATTTAGAAACCGTTCAGTCTTATCGCAGAATTTTACTGCGAACAAATTCTCACCTTCTTTGCAGAAGCGAAACCGGCGGCGCTGACCGCGCACGTACAATCAGCTGCAGCCGGCAAGTCCATTTCACTGCAAATGATTGAATTCGGGCCGGAGATGGAAAATCGCCTGGACTACGGAAGGCCAAAAACCGCTGACGACCGTCTTGTTGCAGATTTGTTGCGAGGATCGCGCGAATCAGTGGGCGAACAGGGTTAGGGGGACGGCGTTGGCCATGGCTTTGTAGCCGGCAGGAGAGGGGTGGAGGTGGTCGCCGCAGTCATAGGTGGGCAAGAGGCGTTCGGGGTTTTGCGGGTCGCGCAGGACGGAGTCGAAGTCGATCGCGGCGTCGAAGTGGCCGGGGCCGCGAATCCATTGATTCACTGCTTGGCGGTCGGACTCGCTCCGTGGGCCGGGATGATAGTAGGTTGAACCGACGTAGGGAGTGATGGTGGCTCCGTAAACGCGAAGACCGTGCGCGTGGCCGCGCGCAATGATCTGCTGATAGGCAGAGAGGATGCGTTTTACGTGGGCCGCGTGTTCGGCGGGAGACACTTCGCCTTCGCGAGCCAGTCCACCGAGATCGTTCACACCTTCGAAGACGATTACCCAACGCACACCGGCGGGCGCGAGCACATCGCGGTCGAAGCGCGCCAAAGCGTTTGGGCCAAGGCCATCTGTCAGCAGGTGATTGCCACCGATGCCTTGGTTGGATACGCCGATGTTGCGCGTGTCAGGCGAGGCTTGCAGGCGTTGCGCGAGTATGTCCGTCCAGCGGTCGTTGCCGTTGGTGGTGGCGCCGTGTCCGTCTGTGATGGAATCGCCTAGTGACACCACAGCTGCCGCTCCTGGCGCAGCTTGCACATCGATCTCTGAAATCTGATACCAGTGGTCTACATGCTTAGGGTCGCTGGGGTTCGCGGTGCTTACGGCGTCTCCGTGTTGGTAGTAGGAAGTGGCGCGCGATCCCGGATGGCCCGTCTCCGTTGCCGGCGGCGAGTCGAGGTGAAACGTTACGGCGACGTCGGAGAGCGGCGCAACTGGAAACTCAAGCGCGTCGGAGAGGAACTCCGCGCCAGGAGGAACGGTGACATCAGAAGCGCCTGCGAATGTGAGCGGGAGGTCGCTGGCGGCGTCGATGGCTGGGGATGAAGGCGAAAGCGGGCGCGCGACGTGTACGGATGTGAAGTGGAGTGGCCCGGTTCCGAAGGCGTTCGAGAGATGCACGCGCAGGGCGGGACCGCCGACGGACAAGTGGAAGATCTGCCGGACGGTGGCGTCGCGTAGGTCGTCGGGCGCTAAGACGTTCTGCGGTTCCGGGATCTGTTGAGAAGATCCCCAACTGGCTACCCAAAGTTGGTCCGTGGCTACGGACTGGGCAAGAGCGGAAAGCCAAATACAGTTCGTGAGGAAACCGACGATCGCGAGAAATTTTAGCGTTTGTTTCATGGAAGAAAGCTTACCGCTTGCGATGAGCGCCGCAAGTAAATCACTTTTCAAAACGAAGCCAGCATATCACTCCGCCGGATGTTCGAGCTGAAGGTGTCTGAAGCAGAATCGGCGCGATCGACTGCAGGGAACTTTATCAACCGAATAGGGGCAATACTGGTGCACGGAATAGCGCCTTCGGCATGCTGAGAAGCAGAATGGATGGTATGGACATTGGCGCCGGAGTGGGCGAGACTGCGAGACTCTGCATCGAATAGGTGATGTGAGGCGGCGATGGACGAATCGGGGGAATTGAACCGGCTGGTGCGGGAGCTGAATGAGGGGCGCGGGTCGGAGCCTGCAGATGCGGGAGCCACGGCTCGGCTGGATCAGTGGCTGGAGACGCTAGTGGCGAAAGGCGGAAGCGATTTACTGCTGGTGGAGAATGCGCCGCCGTGCATGCGCGTGCAGGGGGAAATACGGAAGATCGAAGCGAGCACGCTGGACGGTGGAGATATTGAGGCGGCGGTGCTGCCGGCGCTTTCGCGGCATGCGCTGAAGCTCTATCGCGAGTCTTTGATTGCAGATGCTTCTTACCGGATCGAGGGCGTGGGGCGATTCCGGATTAATCTGCACCGGGAGCGCGGGCGAGCGGCGGCGGCAATTCGTGCGTTGCCTGCGCGAGTGCCGGCACTGCAGGAATTGCATCTGCCAGCGGCGGTGGCAAACCTGGCGCATCTTCCGCGTGGGCTGGTGTTGATTGGGGGACCGGCTGGATCGGGAAAATCGACGACGCTATCGGCGTTGATTCAGGAGATCAATGCGAAGGAAGCGCGGCACATTGTGACGATTGAAGACCCGATCGAATACGAGCACACGCATATTCGAAGCGTGATCGAGCAGGTGGAGGTGGGAACGGACGCACCGGATTTTCCGACGGCGTTGCGGGCAGCGCTGCGGCAGGCACCGGACGTGATTGTGGTGGGAGAGATGCGCGATCCGGAGACGATGCGGATTGCGGTGGCCGCGGCGGAAACGGGACACCTGGTGCTGTCGACATTGCACACGACCGACGTGGCGTCGACGGTGGGACGGATTGCGGATTCGTTCCCCGTGGAACGGCAAAATTCGATCCGGCAGGAGTTGGCGATGGCGATGGCGGCGGTGCTGACGCAGATATTATTGCCCAGCAAACATGGCGGGCGATTGCCGGCGGCGGAATTATTGATGGTGGGATATGGGGCGAGGCACCACATCCGACGAAATAATTTGCAACATTTGCATCAGGAAATACCGCTGACGAAGAGGAAGGGATCGTTCACGTTGGAGGAGTCGTTGGTGACGATGGTGAAGAATGGGGATATTGAGCGGGAAGATGCGGCGTTGTGCGCGATTCATCCGGATGATTTGGATATTTTGTTGAAGGGAGCAGCAGCGGCGGGATGAATGACGTGGAGGAGATAGAGGAGACTTAGGAAGTAAAGGATGAAGAGACGAAAAGCGGTTGGGGTTTAGCGGCGTGAGGATGTGTCGCACCTATGGCGCTTGTTTTTTGGGATTGTGAATGTTGTGCCACCAAATCTTGATCAAAGTTCTTAAAAGCGAGTTAAGAGTGCCAGTGCGGGATTTTCTATTTTTCTTTCCCTTGTTACTAACAATTCCGATGATCATGGCCCCGGGACAAACCGGGCAACGTGCGGCTGAGAAACCTACGTTTTATGCGGAGGTTTTGCCGATATTGCAGGGGCATTGCCAGGTGTGTCATCGGACTGGGGGAATTGCGCCGATGGCGTTTGAGACGTACGAGCAGACGCGGCGGTGGGCGGGGGCGATTCGGGCGGCTGCGCAGAAGCGGACGATGCCGCCGTGGTTTGCGGAACGCGGGATCGGGAAATTTTCGAATGATCCTTCCTTGAGCGACGAGCAGATTGCGGTGCTGGCGGCGTGGGCTGACGCCAATGCGCCTGCGGGAAGTGCAGCGGACGCGCCCGCGGAACGGAAATGGTCCGGGCGATGGACGATGGCCGAGCCGGACCTGGCAGTGACGATGACGGAGGGCGCGAAGATTCCGGCCGATGGTGAAGTGGATTACACGTACGAAATTGTGCCGACGAGTTTCAAGGAAGGGCGGTGGGTGCAGGGATCGGAAATTTTGCCCGGCATGCCGGAGAACGTGCATCACGCGGTGGTTTACGTGCGGCCACCCGGGTCACCATGGCTGCGGCACGCGCCGCTGGGGAAACCGTTCACGGCGGGGATGTTGACGAGCGAGGACGATCGCCGGGACGCGATGTGGACGGAAAGCGACATTCTGCTGGTATATGCGCCGGGAAGCACGCCGGACGATTGGGCGGAAGGGATGGCGAAATATGTGCCAGCAGGATCCGACCTGGTTTTTCAGATGCATTACACGACGAATGGACGAGCGGGAACGGATGTGACACGGATCGGATTGCGGTTTGCGAAGAAGACACCGGAAAAGAGAGTGTTGACGTTGCAACTGACGAACGACCATTTTTTGATACCGCCGGGAGTGCCAGATTATCGCGTGGAAGCCTGGGGAACGCTGCCGAACGACGCACTGCTGATGAGTTTCTTTCCGCACATGCACCTGCGGGGTAAGCGGTTTGAGTACAATATTGTGCAGAAAGACGGGAGCATCGAGCCGCTGCTGCGTGTGAATTACCATTTTCACTGGCAGATGAGTTACCGATTGGCCGAGCCGCTGCCGTTGAAGGCCGGGACAAAGTTACAGGCGGTGGGGTGGTTCGATAATTCGCGGGGGAATATGCATAACCCTGACCCGGATGCGGCGGTCCGATGGGGAGAGCAGACGTCAGATGAGATGATGGTGGGATTTTTCGATGTGGCCGTGGAGAAGGATTTTGATAAGGAGCGGTTTTTTCAGAGGGGCGATCGGAAATAGAAATTGGAGAGGGGAAAATGGGACAGTGGTACGGGCGTGGCGGCCAACCGGATCACGCAAAAATCGAAGAGGGATCGATCGCACGAATGACCGGGCTGGGGGCTGCGTCCGAGGCTGCGCAAGTCCTCGAGCAGCAAGATTCGGACGGCCTCTAGATTCTGGGATTGTGCGGACCTGGAGGTGCAGGCGTGCTGCGCCCCTACGCGAAAGGGGCTGGCCTTAGGGCCAGTGCCAGCAAAAGAAGCGGAAACGCTATTTGTAGATTGACCAACGAGAGTTGGGGTTTCCGTGCAGGTGGGACAGGGTGTGTTAGATTGCAAAATTGGAGCATTCGCAGGGCGCACAACTGTGAGTACACAAACACCGACCGATCCACGCCGCCCCACGGCCCCGCCGGCGCCCCAACAGGTACCGAAAATACGCCATGTGGAAGTCTATTGGCACACCGTGTCGTACAAGACGGTGGGACTGCTGATCGTGTTGGTGGTGGTGATTATCATCGCGGGCATGTACGCGACGATGCCGAACTGGACAGACATCGCCGAAAAAAAACTGAACAACGCGCTGGGAAATCAGGAGTCCGAAATACTGACGAGCGCGCAAACGCAGGCGAAATTCGTGAACCTGGACGGCAGGGTGCAGGTGAAGAAAGTGAATTCGGTCACCTGGGTGGATGCGGATTACCACACAACGCTGGACAAGGGAGATCTGGTGCAGACGGGATCAGATGGCGCTGCGCGCGTCACGTTCGCGGACGGCACGGAGTATACGGTTAATAAGGATACGTTGATTACGGTGGAAGAGAACACCGTCACGCGCGACCACTCGAACACCGCGGTGCGCATCAATACGGGCGCCGTGGACCTGGCGACGCCGACATGGACATTGCGAGATGCGCAGGCGGCGGTGAGCGTCGAAGACGCGACCGCGTACATGAAGCAGAACAGCCGTGCGACGGTGAAGAACGATCCGAACCACAACGAGCACGAGATCGTGGTGGCGAACGGCGGCGCGGAAGTGAAACGCGGAAACGAGACCATCGAGTTGACGCAGTGGGAGAAGGCGAGTTTCCCGTCCGGAGGAGCGACGCAGAAGTCGAACGTGCTGGCGCCGCCGGGACTGGTGGCACCGCTGAACCTGGCACCGATTATTTCGGAAACTCCGAAGACGGCGACGATCCGGTTTGAGTGGCAGCCGGTGGATGAAGCCGTGAGCTATACGCTGCGGATCAGCCCGACGACTATGTTCACGAAAATGGTGAAGCAAGTACAGGTGACCGGCCCGAGCGCGGAGATAACGGGGCTGGAGGCTGGGGATTACTTCTGGAACGTGACCGCGACGGATGAGAAGAAAGAAACGAGTGAATTCAGCGAGACGTTCAAATTTTCGCTGGTGGCGCAAGGTAAGATGCAGGGCATGCTGCTGGAAATCGAAAGCACGCAGATGCACGGGCGCGTGGCAGAACTGATCGGCAAGACGGAGCCGGGGGCGGCGCTGATCGTGAATGGCCAGCCGGTGGCGAATATTTCGCCAGACGGAACGTTCCGGCACTTCACGGAACCGTTGGAACCGGGAGAACACACGCTGGTAGTGATCGGCTCAAACCGGCGCGGCGGAACAGCAACACAAAAAGTTTCCATCGTTGTGCCGAAATAGATTTGGGGAAAAGCAGGTTGTGATTTTGCGTGTACCGCCGAATCCAGCGACAATGGTAAGTCCAACTGGCGGTGGGCAAACGCGGAGATCCTACCGGGCAGGACCCTCTCCGCAGGGGGAAAGCAGTAATGAATAAGAATGGATACAACCTGAGGTCGGTGTTTAGTTTGTTTTCCTCCGATCTGGCAATCGATCTGGGAACGGCAAACACGCTGGTGTTTTCGCACGGCAAAGGCATTGTGGTGAACGAGCCGTCGATCGTGGCGATCAACAAGGCGAGCGGCGAAGTGGTGGCGGTAGGGCGCGAAGCGAAGGACATGCTGGGGCGCACGCCGGGAAACGTGGTGGCCATCAAGCCGATGAAAGACGGAGTGATCGCAGATTTCAAGGTCACCGAAAAGATGTTGACGTATTTCATCCAAAAAGCGCACAACCGGCGCGTGCTGGTCCATCCACGCATCGTGATCGGAGTGCCAAGCGAAATTACGCCGGTGGAAAAGCGAGCGGTGCAGGATTCGGCTTACCGGGCAAGGGCGAGCGAAGTGTACCTTGTGGAGCAGGCGATGGCGGCGGCAATTGGCGCGGGATTGCCGATTGAAGAGCCGAGCGGAAACATGGTGGTGGACATCGGCGGAGGCACGACGGACATCGCGGTGATTTCGATGAGCGGCATCGTGTACTCACGGTCGGTGCGCGTGGCCGGAAACGAGATGGACGAAGCGGTGATGCAATACCTGAAGCGGAAGTACAACCTGTTGGTTGGGGAACGCACCGCGGAACAGATCAAGATGGAGATTGGGTCGGCATATCCGCTGGAGAAGCCGCTGACGATCGAAGTGAAGGGACGGAACCTGATCGAGGGCGTGCCGCGGACGGTAACCATTGACGACAGCGAAATTCGCGAAGCGTTGAGCGAATGCGTGGCGACGATTTTGAATGCCGTACGCGTGGCGCTCGAACGCACGCCGCCGGAACTTTCCGCAGACATCAGCGACCGAGGCATTGTGCTAACGGGCGGAGGCGCGCTGCTGAAAAATCTGGACAAGCGCATCCGTGAAGAAACAGGATTGCCGGTATCGATTGCGGATGATCCGTTGGCGTCGGTGGTGCTGGGAACGGGAAAGATGCTGAGCGATTTTAAATTGTTGCGACAGGTTTGCATCGACTGAGGGCGTGCCAAGTTCTCGGTTCTAATTTTTAAGTTTCGGAAGAGGAAGCGACGGGTCGGTGCACTTGCGTAGCGAGTCGGTTGGCTTAAAACAAATTGCCATTTGGGCTGATCTGTCGAGAGGAAACCCACCTTCCTGTCCGCCGGTCGCCACGAGACGCGAGTTACGGTTCCGAACATGGTAGCGATTCCATCCAAACACCGGTCGTTGACGCTGCTGGCAGTGGTGCTGCTGGCGCAGATGCTGATGCTGGCGGTGCAGATCAAGGTGGACTCGCGCGGACGGTTGATCCGGGTATGGGCGATTTCCGCAGCGTATCCTTTCGAACGCAGCGGAGCATGGGGATTCGGAAAAGTGCGCGGCGTGTGGAACCATTACTTCGCGCTGCGCAGTACGGTGCAAGAGAACGAGGCGCTGCGAATTGAAAACGATGCGCTGAAACTAACCATTTCGCAATTGCAAACCCGCGCGGCAGAGGCCGACCGGCTGGCAGGAATACTGGGCTTCAAGCAGACGCACGAGCAGGTGCCGATGGTGGGCGCGCGCGTGATTGCAGCGAGCGCGGGAACGGCAAGCCGAACGATTGAAGTGGATCGCGGGGAACGGGATGGAATCCGGCGGAACATGGCCGTGATTACGCCGGACGGGGCGGTCGGGAAAGTGATCGAAGTGTATCGAAACACCGCGCAAGTGCTGCTGCTGACTGATAAAGATGGCGGCGCGGGCGCGATGCTGGTGGATTCGCGGACGCAAGGAGTGGTTGGCGGAACCGGCGAACCGATGATCCAGATGAAATATGTGGCCAACGAAGACACCGTCAACGTGGGAGAAAAGATTGTAACCAGCGGGATGGACAAAATATTCCCTCGAGACATTCCGGTGGGAACCGTGGTGGAAAGCAAAGCGGGGAACACGTTCAAGCAAATCCGTGTGGAGCCTGCCGCGAGACTGGACCGGCTGGAAGCGGTTATCGTGCTGTTGTCGCAGGAGCCGGTGGAATTCAAGAACAACGCGCAGAGCGCCCAGAGCGGGTCGGCCAGCAATCCGTCCAGCGCGCAGAGCGCCACGCCAGCGGCGGCGGAGAAGCCATGAACGACGCGTACGATCTGCACATCGGAGAAACGCACATCGAGGTACACAAGTTTTATCCGGGCGCGGTGGTGTTGATGGCCGCGGCGGCGCTGGTGTTTCAGGCTACGGCGCCGGTATATTTTCCGCGGTTGAATATTCTGGATTTGCCGCTGCTGGTGACCATTTATTTTGGATTGAGCCGGCGGAATCCGTCGACGGGATTGTTGTTGGGCATGGTGATCGGGTTGGCGCAGGATGCGCTGAGCGGGCCGACGGTGCCGCTGGGATTTTATGGAATCGGGAAGACGGTGATTGGATATCTGGCGTCGTCGATCGGGGCGCGGCTGGATACGGAACATCCCGCGGCACGGTTTGCGCTGATTTTCGGTTTTTTCGTGGTGCACCAGGGCATTCTGGTGATTGTGCGAAGGGTGCTGCTGGCGCAGCCTGAGGCGTGGATTAACGCGCATCTGGCGATTGCGGCGGCGGTGAATGCGATGCTGGGCACCGTGTTGTTTTTAGCGTTGGACCGGCTGAGACGTTCGTCGTAATCGTTTCGATCATCCCCAATCATTTCCCGAGATAGTTTTGAAGACGGCTAGGCAGGAAAGCCAGCGCTACGGGAGTGCGCAATCAGTGGGCCAGTAGGAATCGTTTGAAGGTGGGGTAGTCGTTGGACATGGGTTCGGAGAGTTTCGGTTGGTTTAGGTGGCGGGCGAGGCGTTCGGGGAGCGGAGGGGCCTGGCCAATGGCTTTTTCCACGATGTCGGCGAATTTGGCGGGGTGGGCGGTCGCCAGAACGAGGCCCTGGGAATCTTCGGGGTGTTCCTTGCGGTAGGCTTCCCAGGCGTGGATGCCGACAGCGGTGTGCGGGTCGGAGACGTAGCGATAGCGATCCCAGACAGCATGCATTTCGTGGAGAGTTTCCTCGTCGGTGGCGCCGTGTCCCCAAATCTCCTTACGAACATTTTCAAGGCGATTGCGGCAGAGATCGAGCAGGCGTGGAAAATTGTTGGGATTTCCGACGTCCATGGCATTTGAATATGTGGCGAGGGCGGGGCGGGGATGGTATTCCCCGGAGAGCAGATATTGAGGGACGACGTCGTTGGCATTGGTGGCGGCGATGAAGCGCGAAACGGGAACGCCGACGCGCTTCGCGAAAATGCCTGCGGTGAGATTGCCGAAATTGCCGCTGGGAACGGCGACAACGAGCGGAACGGAAGCCACGGGCAGTTGGCGGTAAGCGGCGACGTGATAGAACATTTGCGGAAGAAGGCGGCCAACGTTGATGGAATTGGCGGAAGTGAGAAAGGCGCGCTGGTTGAGCTGGTCATCGGAGAAGGCTTGTTTGACGAGGCGCTGGCAATCGTCGAAGGTGCCGCAGACTTCGAGGGCGGTGATGTTCTGGCCGAGCGTGGTGAACTGCTTTTCTTGCGCTTCGCTGATGCGCTTGGAGGGATAAAGAATGACGACGCGAATGCCGGGAACGCCGAGAAAGCCGTGAGCAACGGCGCTGCCGGTGTCACCGGAAGTAGCGACCAGAACCGTGAGCAGGCGGGATTCACCGCGCACGAAATAGCCCATGAGACGGGCCATGAAACGCGCGCCAAAATCCTTAAAGGCCAGCGTCGGACCGTGGAAAAGTTCGAGGATATGGAGCGCTGGGGAAAGAGAAACGAGCTTCACGGGAAAATTGATGGCTTCCGCGACGATTTGCCACAGGACTTCTTCGGGAACATCGGGCGTAGCAAACGGGCGCACGAGACGAAAGCAAACTTCCGTAAAAGGCAGGCGGCGAAATTCCTCAAGCTCTTCGGGAGTATGGCGGGCAATTTCCGCGGGCATGTACAAGCCGCCGTCAGGAGCCAAGCCGCGCAGGACCGCGCCACGTAGAGAGGTGAGCGGTGCTTTGCCGGCGGTGCTGCGGTATCTCATGAGAAGTATTTTGAACCGAATGCAGTTGTTAATAGTGTAGTGCGACTGGAGCCGGAATGGCAGGTTACGATTGAAGTGTACGTTGTGATCCTTCGCTCATCCTTGTCGGATGAGCTCAGGATGAGCGGTTTCAGGAGTTGACGAAAGCGCGCGGTGGTCAAATGGAAGCCGATCATCGGCGGCTTTCTTGCAGCGCGGCCACTTTGTCGAGGAAGGCTTGGCCGGCTTGCGCGTCGCGATTGGTGCCAGGCGGCGAAATTTCGTGCAATTGCAGAGTGGGAAGAGTGATGTGAGCGAGAGCTTCGTAGCTTTGGCTGCGCGCGGCGATCAGAACCGGGTAGCAGCGGATAACGGTCTGCTGCGGCGTTTCGCCAGGACGGGGACGAAACGCACCTTGCCAGAGCACGGGCTTGGGATCCTGAAGATAACGACGAATGAGGAGCTGGACTTCGTCGCCGGAGGCGGCGAGATACACGACGCTCATCTGGCGGCGAAGGCGATAGAGCGTGTGATTGCCGGTGGCGATGACGCTGCCACTGGTGTCGAGAATAAGATCGCGCTTGGGATCCTTTTCGAGACCGGAGAGAACTTCGTCGAGCACAGCGATTTCTTCGGTCAGGTACTGATTTTCGCGCTGAGGATAAGTTGGTGCGTCGGGCCAGCCCATCCAGGCCGCGACACCGTTGATGCCAGTGTAGCCGCCGGCTTTGAGGACGGGAGCGAGGCGAGCTTCGATCTGATCGTCGCAGCAGACAGTGGGACAGCCGAGGGCAGCGAGATTGTTGGCCCAGTGGGATTTACCAGAACCAGACATACCGATGAGAGCGAGACGTAAAGGCTTGTCAGAACGAGGCGGCATAGGGAATTAAAAAGTTTAAAGGAAGAGACGCGGGCAAAGAAATAAAAAAGAGATGTGATTGGTGACGCGCGTGGTGGCTTACCCTCACTCCGAAGACTCCGTTCGGAATGACGGATTTGTATTTTTTGGAAAACTGTAAATGACGCACCGGCTCCTCGGCGCGGTTACTTTATTTGGAGGTGCTGGTAGTGATGCCAGGAAGACATGTCGGAGACGATGATGCGGTCGCCGGGTTGTAATCCCTGGGCAATTTGCACGCTGTCGTCGGGCCAGCGAACATCCGCGGGAACGAGCGAGCCCAAGCCATCGACGCGGCAGATCATGGCACCGGATTGGACGGTGGCGAGCTGGAGCGAGGTCTTATCGACGGTGGGAGAAGCGGAATGCAGGTGAAGAACGCCAAAAGAGATGGCTAAGCACGTTCCGAGGGCGAGAACCGGCAGAATAAAACGGAGAAACAGGGGACGGGACAGAAAACGGGTCACGCAAACCTCCAACTGATTAAGAACTCCTGACTACGGTGATTATAGGCAATGGGGAAGAAGAGCGAAACAAAGAATGGAGGAAAAAAGCATTAAATAAATTGATTTAAGTCGCAGAAGTTACGAGAAAAAAGGATTGCACACGCAGAACTTAGACCGGTACATGAGGGGCAACCTGTCCTTTCGTACGAGTTGCACAGGCAAAGGCCAGGTGCTACTTTGAGAAGACTTCACGAAGTTGGCGGCTTCGGAAGGAAAGCGGCGATTCGGGCGCTTCTGAGGGAAAGTGGCGCGAGAAATGTGCTCCACGAGACGAAGAATTCGAAGGCATTCGCTGCCGAAAAAATTGAGAAATTGCGTGGGCGGGCCCGCTTAGCCCTGAAAAAGAGAAAGCCCCGCGCGCAGGTCCTTCGTGTCGTACTGGTTTCGCAACGATAATCGATTGCCGCAAGAACGGCTGGCGGCGGCATCCTACGTGATCGTGGGAATGATCGCGTTGCTGCTGCTGGGATTCTGGAAACTCCAACTCATCGATTCCGATAAATATGGGCAGATGGCGGAGCGCAACCGCGTACGCTCGATTCCGATTATTGCGCCGCGTGGACGCATGCTGGACCGCGACGGGCGCGTGCTGCTCGACAACTATCCATCCTTCAGCGTGCTGTTGCTGCGAGACGACCAGGCGGAGATCGATAAGAACCTGCCGGCGATCGCGGATGGATTGGGATTATCTCTGGACGATATTAAAGAGCAGCTGAACAATACGGAGAAGCTGCCGAAATTCCAGCCCATCGTGATCAAGCCCGAAGCGACGCCAGGGGATGTGGCGTTCATCGAATCGCATCGAGCGGACATACCGATATTGGAAATGTTGATGGTGCACCGGCGCAGATATTTGCCGGGCGGATTCATGGCGCACGCCAGCGGGTACGTGGGGGAAGTCAGCGAAAAACAGATTGAAGCCAGCGGCGGAAAACTGCGCCCCGGGGATGTGGCGGGACAGAGCGGATTAGAGCGGGAATATAACGACCTGCTGGTGGGCACGGACGGCATGCGGCGCGTGATCGTGAACAGCGTCGGCAAGGAAATGGGCCATTTGGACCAGCAGGAAGCGATTCCAGGAAAACAGATTCAGCTGACGATTGATTACGACCTGCAACAAGTGGCGGAAGCAGGGCTCGGAGACAAGCGCGGAGCGGTGGTTGCGCTCGATCCGCGAACCGGAGAAATTCTGGCGTTTGCTAGCCATCCAGCGCCCGATCCGAATGATTTCGCGGTACGAATTACCAAAGAAGAGTGGCAAAGATTGAATGAGGACCCGGGCAAGCCCCTCCTAAATCGCGTGACGCAAGCGCAGCTGGCGCCTGGTTCCGTTTTCAAAATCATCATGGCAACGGCGATGTTGGAATCGAAGGTTCCGCCGCCGAACTTCACTGCGTTCTGCCCGGGTTACGGAGTCTTTTACGGGCAGATGCACAAATGCTGGGTGTATGGGAAGAAGAGCCACGGTTCGATCGGTTTACATGAAGCGATTGTGCAATCGTGCGACGTGTTTTTTTACAATGTGGGCATGCGCATGGGTATTGGGACCATTGCGAAATACGCGAAGATGCTGGGGCTGGGGGCAAAAACCGGAGTTGATCTCCCTTCCGAGGAGCCAGGGTTAGTGCCTTCCGAAGAATGGGTGCAGCGCGTGTATCACCATAAATGGTATCCGGGATCGACAATTTCGGTCGCTATTGGCCAGGGCTCCGTGATGGTGACGCCGATGCAAGTGGCTTACGTGATAGGAGGTATCGCCTCGGCGGGCGACTTTAAACAGCCACACTTGCTGAAGGATGCGCAAAAGGTCGGCGAGATGCATGTCGATCTGGCGGAAAATACGGTGGAGCAGGTTACGCAAGGAATGTACGGCGTGGTGAACGAACCCGGAGGCACGGGTAATACCGTGAAGCTGCAGGGGATTGAGTTTTGCGGGAAGTCCGGCACTGCGCAGTTGATGAGTTACAGCGCAGCCAGCCGCCTGGGAATGGGGAAAGGCAAGAATGACGGATGGTTCGTGGGATTTGCACCGCGACGCAATCCGGAAATTGTGGTTGCCGCCGTTGTTGAGGACACGGCCGAGCACGGCGGCACCGCATCGGGGCCTGTGGTCCGCGATATTGTGAAGGCGTATTACGACAAGAAGAACAAGAAGACGCAGGGACAAGTGACAGCGGGAAATTTGCCACAGCAGATGCAGAAGAGTGGAGTGAACGCGGCGGTGGTGCTGGCGCCTAAAGCGGTGTTGAAGGCGCAGGATACGGCCGAGGTTGTGCCGGCGAGTGTAAAGAAGAAGACGGAGTAGTTTTGAGTGATTTTGTCGTGGGGGATGGTACGAGGCGATAGTTGAGATCGAAGAGGGCTTCCTCACTTCGCGGACTCCGTTCGGAATGACATAGCTTTGGTTGTTTTTATTCTTTTTGTTATTTCTTGTTGTTAAGGAAGAAGATGAAGGACGCGACGGGAGCACGGGATTACGACTGGTGGCTGCTGGCCATCATGACGGCGATATGCGCGCTCGGCGTCATCGAGATTTATTCCGCGACCCACGGAAGCGCGCTGACGGGAATGCACATAAAGCAAATCCGCTGGCTGGTAATTGGGTTCGTGCTGATGTTTGCGCTGTCGCGGCTGGATTATCACGTGATTATGGATCAGGCGCCGTGGCTGTACATTGCGGCATTGGTGGCGCTGGTGGCGGTGCTGTTTGTGGGGCACACGCGATTTGGCGCCAAACGGTGGATTCCCGTGCTGGGGGAATTCTTCCAGGTGTCAGAATTCGTCAAATTGATTATAATCATAGTGTTGGCGCGTTTCTTTGCGGAAGTGCGCACAGACGAGCTCAGCCTGCAGGACTTGATTAAAGCGGGGCTTCTGGTAGGCTTACCACTGGCATTAATTCTGAAGCAGCCCGACCTTGGCACCGCCCTTGTATTAATGCCTATGCTGGTCATCGGAGCGTTTCTGGCGGGGCTGCAGTGGAAACATGCTGCGGTAGTCGTATTGTTAGGAGTATTAATGCTGCCCGTCGGGTGGCATTTCCTGAAGCCGTATCAGAAAGAAAGAGTAACGTCGTTCAGGCACCCTGAGGAGGACGCCAAGGGCTCCGGCTATCAGGTGTTGCAGTCAAAGATAGCAGTGGGCTCAGGCGGATTCTGGGGTAAGGGATTCGGCAACGGCACGCAGAATCAACTGGGGTATATTCCGGTCCGGTATTCCGACTTCATCATGTCGGCATGGGCGGAAGAACAGGGATTCAAAGGAGTGCTGGTTGCCTTGGGGCTGTACATGGCGTTGTTGTTGCGTTTAGTGCAGAACGCCCAGCGGGCGAAGGATCGCGCGGGCATGTTTCTGGTCATGGGCGTAGCGGCGGCGCTAGGGTTTCACGTTTTGGTGAATGTGGCCATGGTCATCGGGGCGATGCCAGTAACAGGTATTCCATTGCCATTGATGAGCTACGGAGGATCGGCCACATTGTTTGTATTCCTGGCAATTGGACTAGTGATGAATGTCCGGCTGCGCCGATTCGTCAACTGAACAAAAGCCAGAGCCGAGCGCATAACCTCATTTCAGGGAGGCTGCGCCGGATGGGCGGACCCATTGAAGCGGGTGCGCCAGTAGAAAAAGGATTTTTAAGAGTGAGGATAGCAACGTCCGCCGTTACCCCGGGAGTCTCCCGGCAACGGACCAGCCTCGAAAGCAAGAGGTCAAGGAAGTACGAGGGCCGTAGCGCGGCCTCTCCCTCCGGCTTCGATCGCAATGCCATAACAACAAGATTGGTGTGGCCAGCGTGTCCCGATATGAATCGGGACGGCGCCTTGCCCTGGACCTCCCATGGAGAGGTTCCTGCGGCGGTGCATCCCAAGGAGTTTTCATGTCAAAAGAATTGGTTATTTCGGCATCCTCGCACGAGCGCAGGGTCGCCATTTTGGAAGAAGGACAGCTAGTCGAAATCTACATTGAGCGCGAGAAGGAATTTGCGCTCGTCGGCAGCATCTACAAAGGAAAAGTAACGCGAGTCCTGCCAGGCATGCAGTCCGCATTCGTCGACATCGGCCTGGATGGAGACGCCTTCCTCTACGTCAGCGACGTTTTCGAAAATCTGGAAGATTACGATCACGGACACGGAGAAGCACCGGTTGCGGCGGCTCCGATGAACCGCGGCGGCAGTGTGCCGCCGATCGAAGTGCTTCCGGGCGAGTCGCTGGGGGCTTCGGCAGGCGTACACGAGCAGATTTTGCATCTGGATGACGCGCCAGGCCACGAAGGCCATTTGGGCGAAGAGCGCCACGGCCTGGATCATGGTGAGAGCCAGGGAGAAGGACCCGATGAGGGAACGGGCGACGGGCCGGAAGTTTCCGAGTTAGAGGATCGCCAGCCGGAATCGAACGCTTCGGCACCGCAGAATTTTGCTCCGAGCTACAACCCGACACGAAATTATCCGCCGAGAGTTGGCGGAGATCGCGGGCCGGGACACGATCGAGGCCAAGGGCACGACCGCGGTGGAGATCGCGGCGGCGACAGAGGCGGGGATCGTGGACGCCGAGGACGCGGACGGTGGGGACGGCGGCGCGGAGGAAGCGGCGGAGGCGGTGATCGCCGGCATCCGGGCGGCGGCCGCAATTTGCCGCCCTCGAAATATGCATCGCCACAGGGCGAGCGGGATTCACGCGGTTACGACAACCGGCGGCCATCGGGGGATCGCGGTCCGGGTCCTTCGGCGCCAGTGGAACCGCGGGAAGACGACATCGTGTTGCCGGGCGAGTCTCTGGCGAAGTATCGCGGGAGACCACAGCTGGAACCGGTGAAGCCGGTCGTGGAGCAGGAGCCGGAGGAACGGCAGCCGAATTACGAGCAGCAGGTGGCGCGTCCGGCATTTGGCGCGCAGCCGACCACCGGGGGGCCGCGACGATTCTCTGGAAGCTTGCCGCACTGGGTGCTGGCAGATAACGAGACAGCAGGCGAGGCAGGCGGTGCGGAAGAAGCGGCCGAGGAACACGCGGTCGAAGCCGCGGGAGCCGAGGCTCACGTTGCCGACGAACATCACGAGACGCCCAGCGAAACACAACGCAACGGGACCGCCGGACTGAGCGAAGAAGAACTCGCTGCGCTCTCCGCGCGACTGGTCGAAGCGAAGCACGAAGAGACACAAGCGCGCGCGGATGCCGACACGCTGGCGGGCGGACCTGACTTCGATGAAGAAGAGGCGGAAGACGAAGCCGAAGAGGAAGGCGAAGAAGGGCTCCACGGAGAGCACGAAGAACATCACGAACACGAAGAAGAAGGGGAAGAGCATCACGAGGAACATCACGAAGAGGTTCACGCAGAGGCGGGTCATCCGGGCGAGACCGGCGAACGCGAAGAAGGGCACGCCGGTTTGAGCGAAGGGGAACGCGCCGATCTGGCGCATGACGAAGCGCTTGAACACGTGGAAGCCGAAGCAGCGATGGCGTCCACGGTGGAAGGCGCGGTCAGTGAAGCAGTGGTGGAAGACGACGTGGTTCTGCTTCCAGGCGAAACACGCAGCCCACGAAGCGGCAGCGCGCCTCGGGAAGAATTTGTGCGGCGGGATTCCGCGCGAATCGGAAGCGATCCGCGTTCCCGGTTCCAGAGGCCGCATCGCGGCGGACGGGACCGTGGCGGACGAGGCCGATTTGACCGGCGCGGCGGGAGCGGCGGCGGCGGTGGAGACCGCGGCCGTGGGCGATTCGACCGGCGCGGCGGTGGCGGTGGAGCACCACATCGCGGACACCATGGCGGACACGCACCACAACGGCGTCCGCAACTGATTTCGGAGATGTTGAAGGCCGGACAGGAAGTGGTGGTGCAGATCGCCAAGGAACCGCTGGGCAAGAAGGGCGCGCGGATCACAAGCCACGTGGCACTGCCGGGACGCTTTCTAGTGTACATGCCGACAATCGACCACATTGGAGTTTCGCGGAAAATAGCGAGCGCGGAAAATCGTTCGCGGCTGCGGAGACTGGTAGGTGAAGCGCGCGGTAGCTATCCGGGCGGGTTCATCGTACGGACAGCGGCTGGCGGAGCGACCGACGACGAAATCCGGACGGACATCGAATTCCTGGGGAAGACCTGGAACGAGATCAAGCAAAAGAACGAAGAACGCAAGGCTCCGGCGCTACTGCACCGCGACCTGAACCTGGTCGAACGGATCCTGCGCGATTACGTCAGCGACGATTTCACGGGGATCTGGATCGACAGCGAGGAAGAATTCGGCAAGGTGGTGGAATTCGTCAGCCGGTTCCAACCAAAGCTGGTGAGCAAGGTGAAGCTGTACACGAAGGAGCAGCCTATCTTCGAAGAGTTCGGGATTCAGCACGAACTCGACAAAGCGCTGCGAGCCAAGGTTTGGCTCAAGTCCGGCGGGTACATCGTCATCAACCATACCGAGGCCCTGGTGGCGATCGACGTGAATACCGGCAAGTTCGTGGGCAAAGGCTCCACGCGGCTGGAAGACACGATCGTGAAGACCAACCTCGAAGCGGTGAAGGAAATCGTGCGGCAAATCCGCCTGCGGGACCTGGGCGGGATTATCGTGGTGGACTTCATCGACATGGAAGAGCGCCGGAACCGGGAAAAGGTTCTGGGGGCGCTGCAGATGGCGCTGGAGCAGGACAAGGCACCGTCAAAGGCACTTTCGTTCAACGAGTTCGGGCTGGTGTGCATCACGCGGAAACGCACGAAACAGGCGTTGGAACGCGTGCTGTGCCAGCCGTGCCCATATTGCACGGGGTCGGGAATGGTAAAATCGATACCGACGCTGTGCTACGAGATTCAGGCGGAAGCGCGGAAGATGGCGACGGCAGAGCATGAAGGGCCGAACCTGACGCTGCGGGTGCATCCGGAAATTGCGAAGGCGCTGAAGACGAGGGAGTCGATCTTGATCGACGAGCTTGAACAGAACGCGCACAAACACATCATTATTCAGTCCGATGCGACGCTGCATTGGGAGCAGTACGATATTTACTAGTTTTAGGTTGTAAGTTTTCAGTTTCAATAAGGCAAGACGCCTGGGCTGTGCGGCCTGGGCGTTTTTGTTTTGGTGTGTGGTTGGGCATGTTTTTTTTTGTAAATAGGCGAAACATTAGTTGAGTGGGGGGCATCTCCCGTTCGGGAGGGGGCGTGGGGGGCTGGTTTTCGAGGAAGGTGTGGAGGGCTGGGCAGGACGCTGTGGCGCTGCTGCTTGGCGGGATGGTGTGGGCTGGTGGCGCTTCGGTTTGTTTGGCGCAAACGGAAAGTCCGTTTGCGATACGGGTGGAGACGCCGGAGGTGGTGGTGCCGGTGGTGGTGATCGATCGATCGCACCGGGTTGCGACGGGGGCGGGTTTTGTGGAGATGGACGAGGAAGTCACCGATTTGTCGCCGGGCGATTTTCGGGTTTTCGAAGATGGCGTCGAACAACCGATAGACAATGTGTCGTTGGAGTTGCCGCGCATTCGCGACGTGCAGGATAACGTTTCGCATCATTTTGAAGATTCTTTTACGCCGCGGGGAATCTGGGCGAGCCCGGATTTGTGGCCACCGTCTGGCGCGGGACCAAACCTCTCTCCGTTGAGGACCTACCTTATTTCTTACGCGCCGCCGGCATCTTCGGGTGACACTTGCCATCGCATCCGTGTCCAGGTGAAGCGGCGCCATGCAGCTGTGTATGCGCGCGAGGAATATTGCAATACGAGGCGTCCGCTTTCGGACGCGGTTGGAGGGACGGAACTCGGAAAGCACATGGAGGAGTTCGCGGATGCGGGCAAGGAGGGAGAGATTCCCGTCGCGGTGCAAGCAGGCTTCTTCGATGGAGACGCCGATCGCGTGCGAATCGACGTGGCGGTGGAGTTTCCGTGGAGCGTGCTGAAACGGAAATGGGTGGGAGTGAATTTGTATGCGACGGTGGCGGTGATGGGCGTGGTGCGGGATAAAAATGGGATGGTGGTGGCGCGCTTCAGCGACATGACCAGCACTTTGCCGTGGAACTTTTATCGCGGGCCATTGCCGCCAGACCGGCATTTCCTGAGGGAGTGGGAAAGCGCGGCAATACCCTCGCGTTACGAGACGCAGATGGAGCTAGCGGCGGGCACTTACAAGATGGAGATTGTGGTGACGGACGGAGAGAAATTCGGGAGAAAGGAAGTGCCGGTGAACGTGGATGGGAGGCATGCGAGTAACATCGGGATGGGCGATGTTGTTCTTTGCAAGCGGTTCCACAATGTGCTGGAAGGGGCACAAGCCGCGGCGCGCGCGCCGAAGTACGTTCCGTTGGTGAGCAACGGCGTGGAGTTTACGCCTGCGGGGGACACGCGGTTTCACGGGAACGAACGATTGGTTGGTTATTTTGAGATTTACGCGCCGTTGGCCGGGGACACGGTAGGGGCAAATTTTCAGATGAGAGTTATGGACGCGAAAACGGGGGAAGTGCGGATGGATACGGGCTGGCGCGCTGCCGGCGCGGACGCCCGGGCGATTCCGGTTGCGGCTGAGATGGAGATTGATGCGTTGTCGCCAGGGGCTTATGTGTTGGAAGTTCAGGTGGCGGATGATGCGGGAAGAGTCGCGGGCAAGCGGGTGAGGGCGTTTGTGGTGGAGGAGTAGTCGGAAGTTGGGAGTCAATGGTCGGGAGTTCGGAGTATTTGGTTTAATTTTTCAGTAATAAGTTTTTAATTAGGCGGGAGGTCTGGACTAGCGGTCCGAGCTCTTTTGTTTATGGGACCATTTCCACTTTCACTTTTCCAGTCCATGCCTGCAACCGAGCGGCGATTAAGTCTTTTGATTCTGCAAGTTCTGGGGTACCGACTTCAGCGGGAAACAGAACGAACCTTCTACGAGTCGAATACAACCTGAAGCGAAATTCCTTGCCGGGGATGTCATCGCATAAAATATCGGCGAGTTGCACATTTATTGCGCTGAAACCAGAGGAGCCATCCTCAACCTTCCTGGTTCGTTACTATATTTTCGTATTTGGAGGAGATTGGTGGGAATCCCGGATTACATCGCCAACCCAACAGCAGTCGTTTAGATAAGACGCCGAGCCGACGACGGTGATTGGTTTCTTGAAACTGAGTTCGAAGTGCATTTCGACGATATCCTGTGCTCAATCGGTATCGCGGGAGGGTTTGGCGTCTTTGGATGGAGGAAAGACGTTGTGTTGGGGTGGGGGCATGGGGGTGTTGGGCATGCGATCTTGCCAGAGAAATTTGTTGAGGATGACGTTGTCGGCAGCGTCGGCGTGGCTGAAGTCGAGGTTCTTTCCTTCCTTCCACGATTTGGTGTTCATTTCGTAGAGGAGGCCGTTATCGCGATTGTGGTAATCGGCGGTGAACGGTAGCTGGGTGCCAGGGCCACTGAAGAGCGGGGCCATAACGGCAGCACGGGAATCGTTGGCGTTCATGGGAGGCACGCCGAGAAGGGATTCGAGAGTGCGGACCATGTTGATGGTGGTGTAGAAGGTGTGTTCGACGAAGGGATGCGGCTGAGGGAGCGGCGAGTATTTGCTGACAACGAGAGCAATGCTGCGATGGGAGTCCACGTGGTCGGGTCCGTCCTGGGCGTCGTCTTCGAGGACGAGGATCGCGGTGTCGTCCCAATAGGGACTGTGAGAGATGGCGTCGACGACGCGGCCGACGGCAAGATCGTTGTCGGCAACGGAAGCTGTGGGACGCGGCTTGCCCTTTGCGCCACCGGCGGTGTGATCGTTGGGAAGGCGCAGCAGAATGAATTGCGGCAGCGCGTCTTTGCCGGACTGGCGAGCGGCGAGGAAGCCGTTGAACTCGTTGAGGAATTCATCGACACGGAGCTGATCGGGATAGGAAACTTCGAAATCGGGGAATAGCGGATCGAAATGGCCGCGCAGCTCGACTTGCGAGGCAATATTTTTGGCGAGGGAGGGAATGTCCCATGGATAAGGGCTGGCACCGCCGCGAGGATCGCCGACATTCGATTCGAGGGCTTCGCCTTTTTTGATAACCGCGCGCTTGCAGGCCACGCCCGCGACGTCGGGTGGACCGCTGGCGGGAGATTGGTCACCAGCGGGGGCGTTGCACCATTTTGTGACGATGAATTCGCCGTAGTGGCGATAGCTGATGCCGTGCTTGGCAAAATTCTTCCAGAGGAACCCACCGGTGGGTTCGCCGGCATAGGGCAGGTCATCGTCGGCGGAAATGCCAGCGAGGAATTCACCTTCGGAGTCGTAGGTGTGTTCGGTGCCGCGATAGCCGATGGGCCAGGTTTTCTCGACGTAATCGGAGATGGAGGCGGAGGTGGACCAAATGTGGCCGTCGCCGGAAACGTCGCCACTGTCGTAGAAATTATCGAGAATACCAAACTGGCGCGCGAGCTTGTGCTGATTAGGTGTGATGTCGTCGCCGTACATGACGAGACGCGGATCGCCGTTGGCTTCCGAGAGATCGCCGAACAGCTGATCGTAGGTGCGGTTTTCCTTGATGATGTAAATAACGTGATGGATCTTATTTTCGCCGGTGGCGAAGGGGATATGGTCGACGTTTCCCTGTGCGGCGTTGGTTTTGGAAACTTGCTCGGTGTAGGCGGCGAGATTGTCTTTCAGCGTGCTCAGCGGGATGCGGGCGAGCGAGCCGTTGGTCATCGCGGGATTGTAAGGGAAGCGAAGTTGGCCGTTTTCGCTGACTTTCAGTGCGACGGGATTGGGGCCGGAGCCGCGGCCTTTGGCGCTGGCGATCAGAAGATCGGTGCCGGTAGCGGCGACTACAGTGGGATACCACTCCGTAGGGATGAAACCGACGGCGCGCATCGGTTCGCCGGAAGTGGGATGAGATAGATCGAAGACGGCGACGGAATCGGAGATGGCATTGGCGGAAAAGAGAGTTTTCTCGTCGGTGGAGAGCGTGAGGGATTCGGGATCGCTGCCGCCAAAGAGTTGGCGGGGAAGCTTGGTGGAAAGCGAGTAGAGCAGCTTGCCGGAGTTGGTGTCCAGGACACCGATTTCGTCGCGATTGGTGAGTGCGACGAAGAGGTGGGAATTATCGCGCGAAAGAAGCAACGCGGTGGGATGAGAACCGCCTTCGAGAGGAGCGGCGGGTCTGCGCAAAGGGATGAAACGGACGACGGCGCCGGTGGTGAGGTCGAGTTCGGCAACGGCGGAGGCATTCCAGAGGGAAACGAAGCCACGCTTGCCGTCGGAGGTGATTACGGTTGTGTATGGCAACGATGCGGGGATGCGCTTGAAGGTGGAAAGATCGAAACGGCGCATGATTTTGCCGTCGGTAGCGCTGAGGAGGAGCGCTTCGTCGGAATTGTTTGATGCGACCAGGAGGGATTCGACGCCCTCGCAGAGAGCGATGCTGAGGCCGGCGGGATAGGTCACGTTTTTGAATTCGTTCCGGCGCAGTTTGCCGCGAGGGATTTTCGCGCGCGGCGAAAGCGGGAGGAACCGTTCGGGCGTGACTTCGCCATTCTGAAAACCGTAGATAGCAATTCCGTTGCCGGTGCTTCCCTTCCCTTTTCCCAGCGGATCGGTGAGCGAGGCCATGGAGGCGTAAAGGTGCTTGCCGTCGTGGCTGAAAACCAGGCCGAGGAAATAGCTTTGCTTGGCCTCGATGCCGAGGCGATCATCGGGAAAATCGCGAATCGTGTCGGTTTCCAGATCGAGGACGGTGAGGGACTGTTTCCGGCCGGAAGTGTAGGCGCCGAAACCGCTGTGGAGGAAGACAGCGTAACGCGCATCGGGAGAGACCGCAGCAGCCGTGGGGAAATTATTGATGGGGCGAGGATTGCCGGGGAGTTCGCCGAAGATTTTGCTGTTGGGAATTTGCGTGGGCGTTTGCGTGGAGGGATTTTGCGCACGTAGAGGGAATACGGCCAGGATGAGGCAAGCGCACGATTGCACTAAGAGGCGGCAGAATCGCATGGACGCATTATAGAGAATTCGGCTGGAGAAAAGATGAATACGCAAAGAACTGCGACGGCTCGTTTACTGACTGGGATAGCACTGCTCTTTCCAGGGTCGCCGTAATGTCTCTTTGCCTAGGGTAGCGCGAGAACGATTAGTCTCAGGGCTTTTCGCGAATCATGCCAATTTGGCAGCAGACAATTCGGCTGTTTCGTTGAGGGGCATGGCGGGTATGTTTACCGCCAGGAGGGCACATGGCGAGTAAAGCAAAAACAGGCGGCGCTGATCTCGGTGCGGAGGCACTGCAGGACGCCGAGGAGAGATCGCGGACATACTTGCAGTCACTCTCGCATCGCAAAGTGTTTCCGAGCGAGGCCGCGGTGGCTGGGCTGGCTCATTTTCGCGAAGCGTTTCCTGAACAGCCTTGTGCTCCGGCCGATGTGGTGCGGATGCTGGATGAGTTTGGTTCGCCTGCTACGGTGACCAGCGCTGGGGGACGATATTTTGGATATGTGATCGGTGGGACGCTGCCCGCAGCTTTGGCGGCAAGCCGGCTTGCAAATACGTGGGATCAGAATGCGGCATTCCGTGTGATGTCGCCGGTGACGGCCGAAATCGAAGAGGTGGTGCTGCGATGGGTCTGCGAGATATTCCGATTGCGGCCTGAGTGTGAAGGCGGGATCGTCACGTGCGCTACGGCCGCGAATTTCACAGCACTAGCCACTGCGCGGCAGGCACTGTTGGCTCGAAGCGCATGGGATGTGGCGGCGGATGGAATGTTTGGAGCGCCGCCGATTGAGGTGATTGTCGGTGAGGAAGTACACGCTTCCGTTCTGAAGGCGTTGAATCTTGCTGGATTTGGGCAGAAGAGAGTGACGATCGTTCCAGCGGATGGACAGGGACGCATGAGAACGGACAAGCTGCCAAAGCTGAAGAAAAATTCTCTGGTGTGTGTTCAGGCTGGCAACGTGAATACGGGAGCGTTCGATCCGGCGGAGGAACTTTGCCGCTGGGCGCATGAGAGCGACGCGTGGGTGCACGTTGACGGTGCGTTTGGGCTGTGGGCCGCGGCTTCGCCGAAGTATGCGCATCTGGTGAAGGGATTCGAACTGGCGGATTCGTGGGCGACGGATGCGCACAAGTGGCCGAACGTGAATTATGACTGTGGAATCGTGCTGGTTCGCAACGCTGCTGCTTTGCATGCCGCGATGACGATCAGCGCGGCTTATCTGCAGCCCGGCGCACTGCGAGAGCCAGCCAATCAGACTCCGGAGGCTTCGCGGCGGGCGCGCGCGATTGAATTGTGGGCTGGCCTGAAATCGTTGGGGAAGCGGGGTCTGGCGGAACTGATTGAGCGGACCTGCGCCTATGCGAGGCGATTCGCGGAAGGATTACGTGCGGCAGGCTACGAGATTTTGAATGATGTGGTGATCAATCAGGTGCTGGTATCCTTTGGATCCGCGGAAACTACCCGGGAAGTGATGCGGCGCGTTCAGGAAGATGGCACGTGCTGGTGCGGGGGGACCGTGTGGCAAGGAAAAACCGCGATGCGAATCAGCGTTTCCTGCTGGGCCACGATAGAAGAAGACGTGGAGCGCAGCCTGGCCGCGATTCTGCGCATTGCGCGGCAAGTACGCGCTTGAAGCGCCGGCATGGGCGCAAATTCGAAGTGCGGTTGCGCTGTGTTATTCTCTCAGCATGCCCGCACGAATCCTGGATGGCCAGAAAATCCGCGATGAAATTTTTGGCGAATTGAAGGGAGAGATCACAAAACTCTCCGCGCAAGGCATCCGCCCGGGACTGGCGGCGGTGCTGGTGGGGGAAAATCCCGCGTCGCAGCTGTATGTGAAAAGCAAGATCGCGGCGTGCGAGGAATTGGGAATGGTGAGCTGGCTGCACACGCCGCTGGCCAGCGTTTCGACGGAGTACCTGCTGCAGCTGATGAAGGATTTGAATGAAGATGACAATGTGGACGGCATCCTGGTGCAATTGCCGCTCCCGACGCAAATCGATTCGAAAAGAGTGGTGGAGGCGGTCGATCCCGCGAAGGACGTGGACGGATTTCACCCGGTGAGTTTGGGGAGGTTGGTGAGCAACCGGCCTGGGCTGGTGGCGTGCACGCCTGCGGGGTGCATGGAAATGCTGCGGCGATACAAGATTGAGATTGAAGGCGCGAATGCGGTGGTGCTGGGTCGCAGCGACATTGTAGGCAAACCGATGGCACTGCTGTTGATGCACGCGAACGCTACGGTGACGATTTGCCATTCGAGGACGCGGGATCTGGCGGACGTGGTGCGGCGCGCGGACATTGTGGTGGCGGCGATGGGCAAAGCGGGGTATGTGCAGGCGGCCTGGATCAAACCGGGCGCGGCGGTGATTGATGTGGGAACGAATCGGGTGACGGAGGCGGCGGAGGCGGAGAAGCTGCTGAAAAATTTTCCCCAAAGATTGGAAAAGTTTCGCGCCAAGGGGAACGTGTTGATTGGCGATGTGCATCCGGATGCGGTGTTTACGGCGGGGGCGCTTTCGCCGGTGCCGGGTGGGGTGGGGCCGATGACGATTACGATGCTGATGAGCAACACGGTGAAGGCGGCGCGGTTGCGGCGGGGGAAGCGTTCGGTGGTGGGGCAGTAGAGGTTTTCCGTTGGGAGTAGAGGGGCTAAAGCCCGTGAAGTTTTAGGTTGGTACGCCACGACTGAAGTCGACCCCTCACGAAGAACTGAATTTGCCCAGCGGATTCCATCGGAGCGGCGAAGACGAACACAAAAACATGCTGAAAATGGGACTGACCGGCGGGATTGCTAGCGGGAAGAGCGCGGTGGCGGCGATGCTGCGGGAGATGGGTTTCGCGGTGCTGGAAGCGGATGCTGTGGCGCACAAGTTGTTGGAGCCGGGCCAGGCCGTGCACGACGAAGTGTTGCGTGAATTTGGCGCAGAGCTGGCGGATGCGTCGGGCAAGATCGATCGAAAGAAATTGGGGACGATGGTGTTTGCCGATCCCGTAAAGCTTGCGAAGCTGAACGCGATGATTCACCCGCGCGTGGAAGAGGCGATTTTGCGGCAGTTTGCGGAATGGCAACGGAGCGGGGTGCGCGACGCAGGATTTGTGGAGGCGGCGCTTCTGGTGGAGGCGGGGATCGCGGCGAAGCTGGACGGGCTGGTGCTGGCGTATTGCCGGCCGGAGCAGCAGATGGAACGGTTGCGGGCGCGGGGGATGAGCGAGATCGAGGCGAAACGGCGATTGGCGGCGCAGATGCCCGTGGAAGAAAAGTTGAAGCATGCGACGGAAACGATTGATTGTTCGGGGACGTTGGAAGAGACGCGATCACAGGTGAGAGCATTGGCAGCGGAGGTGAGACGGAGGGCGTTGGGGTAAGGGGATTGATGCAGGATCAGTTGCGGTGAGTTGAGATCCTTCGTCGCAAAAAGCACTCCTCAGGATGACAGGCGTTTATTATTTCTTGATTTAACGCTGAATTTTAGATCTTGCGGATATGCGGCGCCGCGGTGCGGTGCCCCAACGCGGAAGTTCGGGAATTAAGCGCGTGTTAGGGTTGCGGCGCGGGCGGCTTCTAGGAGCTTGGAGGCGTTGGCGCGAATGTCGCCGTGGCCGAAGACGGCGTTGCCGGCGACGAGCAACTCCGCGCCTGCTTTTACTACGTCGGTTACGGTTTCCAGATCTACTCCACCATCCACTTCAATACGGAAGTCGAGTTTGCGTTCGGTGCGCATGCGAGCGAGTGCGGCAATTTTGTTCAGCGAATTGGGAATGAATTTTTGGCCGCCGAAGCCGGGATTCACGCTCATGACCAGGACATGGTGGACGAGATCGAGGACTTCAGTAAGGGTTTCGACGGGAGTGGCGGGATTGAGGACTACGCCGGGCTTGCAGCCGTGAGAAGCGATGAGGTGAAGCGTGCGATCGAGATGGATGCAGGCTTCCTGGTGGACGGACATCCAGTTGGCGCCCGCTTCGGCAAATTCGGGGATGAAGAAATCGGGATTTTCGATCATCAAGTGGCAATCGAACGGGACTTTGAGTTGTTTACGCAGAGAGCGGACGACGGGCGGGCCGATAGTGAGATTGGGGACGAAGTGGCCATCCATGACGTCGAGGTGAAGGACCGTGCCACCGCCGTCGATGGCTTGCTGGGCGTCAATGGCAAGTTGCGCGAAGTTGGCGGAGAGAATTGAGGGCGCAAGTTCGATGTTCATGGTTGTCCTTCCCCGAAGATGGAATTATACGATGGGCGCAGCGAACTTCCTCAGCTATTGAGCTTTTTTTGATGGTTTGTGCGGCTTCTTGGCTTTACGTTTTTTGAAGAGACGAAGAGGTGCGGCTTCACAACAGGCACGACATGAACGGCGACTCCGCCCTTGTGGCATGGGCACGTGCAATCACTCCTGCTTCTCAAGATGCAACTTCGACTTGGCGCCAGGGGATGGTGCGGTGCCGGGAACTGCTTTCGAGGGTTAATTCGAGGGATTGCATTACGTTGAGGATTTGCTGCGGAGTTATGAGTGATGGAGCTTTGAGCAGAATGGCGTCGCGGATGTTGGCATAAAATTCGCGCCAGTCGCCGACGGAGGGAATTTTGCGGGTGGTGGTGTTTCCGTTTTCGATGAGTGTGAGTTCGCCGTAGTTTTCTGGTTTTTCTACTACCCAAGATTGGCCTGAGGGAATTTCGCCGTTGCGAAGAGTGGGCTCGAGGGGATCGAATTCACGTTTGAGGTAACTTCCTTTTTCGCCGAGGACGACGAGGCGCGGCCGTGGCACGGCGGACATCATGGTGGCGCGAAGAAGGACGCGGGCACCTTGCGGGTAATGGAGAAAAATATCGAAGGCGTCGTCGGTGGGAAGGCCGGTGCGCTCGCTACGGACGTCGGCGGTGATGGCTTCAGGAGTCCCGAGAAGAGTCATGCCTTGATCGAGCAGGTGGGGCGCGAGATCGAAGAGAATGCCGCTGCCGGGACCGAGCTTCTCGCGCCAGGCGCCGGGCTTGGGAGCGGGACGGAAGCGATCGTAAGTGGATTCGAAACGGATAATGCGGCCGAGAGTGTCTGCGGCGATGGTTTGGCGGAGAGCCTGGAAATCGGCGTCGAAGCGGCGATTGTGGTAGACGGAGAGGACGCGGTTTTGTTGCTTGGCAAGTTGGAGGAGTTCGGTAGCTTCCGTAACGGTCGTGGTGAATGGCTTATCGACTACGACGTGGCGGCCGGCTTCTAGACAGAATTTGGCTAGCGGGTAGTGCGTTTGGTTGGGAGTAGAAATGGCGATGAGTTGGATCGAATCGATGGCGAGGAGTTCGTCTAGAGTGCGGAGCATGCGCGCGTCGGGGTAGAGTTGCGCGGCGGTGTCGCCCGTGCGTTGCAGGATCGCGGCTAGACGTAGGCCTTCTACGGCCCGAATGACGGGAGCGTGGAAGCAGCGGCCGCCCAGGCCAAAACCGATGAGACCGACGTCGATCATGGAGCTTGACCTCAAGTAACAACGAAGAATGAATCGATTCCTTAGAGGCTAAAGCCCCGTTCTCGCTGGCAGTAATGCCGGAGCTGAAGCTCCGACCGCCTAAGGATGGTCCGATAATAAGGACCTGCAACTCGATCACTTTCGAGCAGTGTATCACTGGCGCGAAGATGGATGGATTGCTCCGCGAGTGGCCGAGTTGGTTCGTGGCGTTGGGACGTTATATCCTTCTTGGCGTGGAGAAGAATCCGGGGACACGGCTGGGGCCGGCGCGGGGATTGTATCTCGGGCTTGCGGTGACGATTCTTGCGGTGCTGGTGTATGCGGCGTACATCACGGCGCAATTCGCGGGCTTGCGAAAATTGCAGAGCGAGATGGTGGACCGCAACCGGCGGGATTCGTTACAACTCTTGCGCATCCAAAACGATCTTAACTCCGTGGGGCTGGCGATGCGAGACATGCTGGACGCCAGCGAGCCTTACCCATTGATCGCGTGGACCGCGCAGTTCGACCGCATTCATGCCGATCTGGATAACGCGCTGCGGCTGGAAGCGCCACTTTCGGAGACGCCGACGAGCGAGCAGCGGCATTACCTTTTCCAGGCGCTGAATCAATTCTGGGACGCCAGCGATCGTATGTTCACGCAAGCGGGTTATGACCAGCAACTGGCGCGCGAGCAGATTCGCGATACACTGCAACCGCGGCAGGCCGCACTGAGTTCGGCGGTTTCCCGGCTGCTGGTGCAAAACAACGAAGCGGAAGAGCTGGCTGCTGGACGCATTGCGGAAATTTACGGGCGGGTGCAGAGACAACTTTATTTTTTCCTGGCGGGGATTTTGCTGGCGATTGTAGTGACCAGCTTGTATCTGATCCGGAACAACCGGCGGCTGTTTGCGCATGTGGAAGAGCTATCGTCTCAGCGAAGCGACCTGGCGCAGAAACTGATTGCGACCCAGGAATCCACGCTGCGGCATATTTCGCGGGAATTGCATGATGAGTTTGGCCAGGTGCTGACGGCGATCGGGTCGCTGTTGCGTCGAACCGACAAGCAGATACCAGCGGATTCGCCACTTCACGCAGACCTACAAGAAGTGCGGGAGATCGCGCAAAATACGCTGAACAATATTCGGAGCTTGTCGCAGGCGCTGCATCCGGTGTTATTGGATGAGTCCGGATTGGAAAGCACGCTGGACTGGTACATCCCGACGGTGGAACGGCAGAGTGGGCTCGTGCTGCACTACGAAAAGTCCGGCGAACGGTTCGCTGTGGGAACGAGCGCCGGCGTGCAGATTTATCGCGTGCTGCAAGAGGCGCTGAACAACGTGAGCCGGCATTCGGGAGCCAAGGAAGCGTGGATCCGATTGCGATTTCAGCTGGAGGAGTTGGAACTGGAAGTGGAGGATCACGGAAAAGGACTGGCGCCAGCGGAAGGACAGACGGGAATCGGGCTGGTGGCGATGCGGGAACGCGCGGAAATATTGGGCGGAGCGATTTCGGTGATGGCTTTGGGAACGGCGTCGACGGGCAATGGAACCGGGACGCTAGTGAGATTGCGAGTACCGCGAGACAGGGTGGAGATGCATGGCGAATAAGTTGAAGGTGTTGTTGGTGGACGACCACGCGTTGGTGCGGCGAGGATTTCGCCGGATGCTGGAGGATGAACCGACGATTCAGGTTGTGGGCGAAGCGAGCGACGGGATGGAAGCCGTGGAGCGGGCCGAACAACTGCGGCCGGACGTGATTGTGATGGATTGCGCGCTGCCGCAATTTAACGGGATTGAGGCTTCACGGCGAATCCTGGCAAAACGGCCGGAGACCGCGATCCTGATGTTGAGCATGCATTCCGAAGACACCTTAATCCGGCAGGCGATGGAAGCGGGCGCGAAGGGCTATGTGTTGAAGAACGCGATGGATCTGGACCTGGTGAGCGCCATCAAGAAAGTGGCGGAAGGCAAAATCGTCCTCGATCCGCAGATCACGCGGGGCGGAACGCTGAAGGGCGAGAGGGATACGGGCCTGACGCAGCGGGAGCTGGAGATTCTGCAGCATATCGTGGCGGGAAAATCGAACAAGGAAATTGCCAGCGAGTTGAGCCTGAGCGTGAATACGGTTTCGGTGCACCGAGCGAACATCATGGATGCACTGGGAATCCATAAGACGGCGGAGCTGGTGGTGTATGCGATCCGCAACGGCCTGGTCACTTTGCCATGATGCTTCCGCAGGGGCTTCCGTGAAGCGACGCGAGTTTATCCGGGGTGGAGCTGGGGCGGGTCTGATCGCGGGCGCTGGGGTGCCGGTGTGGGCGGCAGGCGCGAATCCGGGATTCCGCTTCGTGGATGTTACGGGCGCGGCGGGAATTCGATTCCAACATAACAGCGGGGCGTACGGAGGGAAGTTGCTGCCGGAAACGCTGGGATCGGGTTGCGCGTTCCTGGATTACGACGCGGACGGTTGGCAAGACATCCTGCTCGTGAATTCGATGGACTGGCCAGGACACAAACGCCAGCGCACCACACTGAAGCTTTACCACAACAACAGAAATGGCACGTTCACGGACGTGACGAAGGCCGCGGGGCTGGATGTGGAGATGTATGGAATGGGCGTGGCCGTTGGGGATTACAACAACGACGGATTCCCGGATTTTTTCATAACGTGCGTGGGGCAGAGCCGACTGTTTCAAAACAAGGGCAACGGCACATTTGTGGACGTGACGAAGGCCAGCGGGCTGATGGGCAAGCAGGGACTGAGCACTTCGGCGGTATGGTTTGATTACGACCGCGACGGCTATCTGGACCTGTTCGTGTGCAATTATGTGCGGTGGTCGGCGGAGCACGATGTGTTCTGCAGCCTGGATGGAAAGAATAAGTCGTACTGCACGCCGGAAGCGTATCGCGGCGACACGTGCTGGTTGTACCGCAACCGCGGAAATGGAACGTTCGAAGATGTGACGGCGAGCAGCGGAGTGTTTGACAGCAGCTCCAAATCGCTGGGCGTGGCAATGTTGGATTACGACCAGGACGGCTGGCCGGACTTGCTGGTAGCCAACGACACGCAGCCGAATAAACTGTACCGCAACCTGCACAACGGAAAATTCAAGGATATCGCGGTGGAAGCGGGGCTGGCGTTCAGTACGGAAGGAAAAGCGCGCGCGGGGATGGGCGTGGACGTGGCGGACTTTGAAAATTCCGGGAAGCCGGGAATTGTGATCACGAATTTTGATAACGAGATGATTGGTTTATACCGCTATTCGGGAAAAGGCTACGACGATGTGGCGATGCAAACGGGGCTGGGTGCCGCATCGCGAAATACGCTTGGATTCGGGTGCGTGTTTTTCGATGTGGACCTGGACGGCTTGCAGGATATTGCGATCGCGAACGGACACATCGATGAAACAGTTCGAAACATACGAGGAAACGTGGGCTACGCACAACCGGCGCAACTTTTCCAGAACCTGGGCGGCGGGCAATTTCGCGACGTGGCGTACGAGGTGGGCGGCGGCTTTGACAAGCCGAAAGTGGGACGTGGACTGGCGGTGGGCGACTTTGACCGGGACGGGGATTTGGACGTGCTGCTAACCACGAACAATGGGACGGCGTTTCTCTATCGCAACGATGTGCAGAATGGTAATCGCAGCATTCGCTTCAAGCTGGTCGGGACGCAATCGAACCGCGATGGGATTGGAGCTGTGGTGAAGGTCTTCGCGGACGGGCAGCAGCAGACAAGGATGGTGAGAAGCGGGTCGAGCTATTTGTCGCAATCGGAGTTGCCGGTGACGTTTGGCGTGGGGCGGCAGGAGGAAATCAAACGAGTGGTGGTGGAATGGCCGAGCGGGAGGAGCGAGGAGTATAAAAAGCTAAAGAGCGGAAAATCTTTCCAGGTTACTGAAAGTAATGGAGTTACGGAATATCTTAACCGGTAATACTTTCACACTATTGCTAAGCCTTCGAAAGGCAACTATAAAGGGCCCACTAAGCATTGCTTCTCATAGTCCGCATACCTTCGCCGACTCAGGAAGCACCCCAACAAACTCTGCGGCCGGGCTTCGACCCCCCGGCCGCATTTTCATTGAGGAAGCTAGCTCGAGAGAAGAAGTCGTATCTGGGGAAATTGGATGGAACGCTGGCGCTCGCTGAGCGTTTTGAGTCTCGCACTCACTGCTCTCTATTTGTACGCATTTCCAACAGCAACAATCAGCTATGCGGTGACGGTGCTGCTGCACGCCGGACTGGGTGGGCTGCTGACGCTGGGGCTGGTGGTGTATCTGTTTCGCGGGAGTGGGCGGGACGAGTGGCTGGCGCGCATCGCTTGGGTGCTGATGGCGGCGGGTGCAGTGCTGGGAGTGGCGCTGATTTATCTGGGGACTTCGCACCGGATGAATGAATGGTTGTACGCGCACATTGCGCTTTGCAGCATGGGCGCGGTGCTGCTGGCAGCGGCATGGATGAAACAGCGCGGATGGCTGGGAGCCAGCGCGCTACAGCGGATTGTGGCGTTTACGGCGGTGGTTGTGGCCGCCGCCGGAATCGCGGCGGGCGCTTGGTGGGTGCGGAATGTGGCGTGGAACAACGCGTATCGCGTGAGCAATCCGGCCATTTCGCCGGCGACCATGGACAACGAAGGCGACGGGCCACAGGGGAAATTCTTTCCGAGTTCGGCGCAGACAACCGATGGAAAGAATATACCCGCCGAATATTTTCTGCAGTCGAAGGCATGCGAGCGGTGCCACGCAGATATTTACAAGCAGTGGGAGAGTTCGTCACATCACTTTTCCTCGTTCAACAATCAGTGGTACCGGAAAAGCATTGAGTACATGCAGGAAGTGAACGGCGTAAAGCAGTCGAAGTGGTGCGCAGGCTGCCACGATCCGGCGCTGCTGTTCAGCGGATTGATGGACACCCCGGTCACGCAGACGGTGAACCGGCCCGAAGCGCGGGCAGGATTGAGCTGCATGATGTGCCACAGCATCGTGAAGGTGAAAAGCTCGATGGGGCAAGGGGATTTTGTACTGGAATATCCAAAGCTGCACGCGCTGGCAGCTAGCGAGAATCCGGTGATTCGCGGGCTGCACGATTTCATGGTGCGGCTGAATCCGGAACCCCACCGGCGGGTGTTCCTGAAGCCGTTCATGCGGGAACAGGTGCCTGAATTCTGCTCCGGCTGCCACAAAGTGCACCTGGATGTGCCGGTGAACAATTACCGGTGGGTGCGCGGCTTCAACGAATACGACAACTGGCAAGGCAGCGGAGTTTCCGGTAAGGGTGCGCGGTCGTTTTATTACCCGCCGAATCCGATGATCTGCTCGGACTGTCATATGCCGCTGGTGCGTTCGAATGACGAGGGAAACGTCGGCGGTTACGTGCACTCGCATCGCTTCCCTGGCGCGAATACGGCGGTTCCGTTCGCGAACGAAGATGCGACGCAAATGGAGACTAGCAAGAAGTTTTTGCAAGACAAGCAAGTGACCGTGGATATTTTCGCGATCTCGCCAGCCGGAAGGAAAGAAATCGAAACGAAGGGAGAGGGTTACCCGAAGCAGGAGCTGTCGACGACGTTCGCGGTGGGAGAAGAAGCGGATGTGTCTTTGCCGACGGGTCCTTCCGGGGAAGTGCGGCCGTTGACGGCGCCACTTGGACGCGTGGATGCGTCGGTGCGGCGCGGAGACGACGTGCTGGTAGACGTAGTCGTGCGGACGCGGAAGGTGGGACATTTCTTTCCCGGCGGAACGGTGGATGCGTTTGACGTTTGGCTGGAATTGCAAGCGGTGGACAACAAGGGCCAGACCATTTTCTGGAGCGGAAAGGTGGAGGACGACGGCAAAGGGCCCGTGGAGCCAGGAGCGCACTTCTACAAATCGCTACAGATTGACGCGCACGGAAATCCAATCAACAAGCGGAACGCGTGGGCGACCCGGGCGACGGTGTATGTGCATTTGATTCCACCCGGCGCAGCGGACACGGTGCATTTCCGGATGCATGTGCCGGAGAACGCGGGACAGCACATTACGCTGCGATCCAAGCTGAATTACCGGAAGTTCCAGTGGTTCAACACAGAGTTTGCGTTCGGCGGAGTGCCGGATGCGACGAAGCCTCAGGGAGAGCACACTGCGGATTACGACGATCGCAAGTTCGCGTTTAATGGCGACCTGTCTGACGTTTCCAGCAATAAGAAAGCGATACCCAACCTGCCGATCATCGTGGTGGCCGAGGACACGAAGACGCTCAGCGTTTTGCCGCATTCCGCGCCGGCGCCTGCGCCGAACGTGGAGTGGGCGAAGGAAGACTGGACGCGGTGGAACGATTACGGAATCGGATTGTTCCTGCAAGGGGATTTGAAAGGGGCGGAGCAGGCGTTCACGGAAATTACGCAAATGGCCCCGGACAACGCGGACGGGTGGACCAACGTGGGACGCGTGAGGGTGCAGGAGGGCAACGCGAACGGAGCGCTGGTGGTGTTGAAGAAGGCGCTGGAGCTGAAACCGGGACTGGCACGAGCGAATTTCTTCTATGCGCGCGTGCTGAAGGAAGAAGGAAAGTACGACGAAGCGGCCAAGGCTTTGCAGGACGTGCTGGCGCAATATCAGCAAGATCGCGTGGTGCACGATGAACTGGGGCGCATATTTTTTCTGCAAAAGCGCTATGCCGATGCGGTGAAGGAACTGCAATTAACATTGGCCATCGATCCGGAGGACCTGCAGGCGAACTACAACCTGATGCTGTGCTACACCGGATTGGGGGATGACGCGAAGGCCGAGCAATTTAAGGAGCGTTATCTTCGGTTCAAGGCCGATGAAGCATCGCAGGCGCTGACGGGCGCGTACCGGCAAACACATCCCGAGGATAATAACGAGCGGCAGGCGATCCACGAACATGTGAGCGTGACCCTGAGGACGAAACCCGCGATGAAACCGGCTGGCACAACGGCAAGTGCGAAGCGGCGGAAACCCTCCGCCGATGCCGGAAGATGAACGAATCTAGAACGCACAAATAAAAGGAACGCATACATGACCTGGATCAAAACGATTCGCATGGAAGACGACGAGCGCGTGCGCAACGCAGTGATGGAGGAACGGAAACTGTATCCGGTAGAGTATGCGACGCCGGTGCCGATTGTGGACCACGGATTCGAGAACAGCATTGTGGGGTCGCACAGCCTGTTTCCGGATGTGATGTTTCATTCGTTCAGCGCGTTCGGAGCGATGATGTCGCCGGAATTGCCGCTGAAGCGGGCGCAACACGAAATGATCGCAACCATGGTTTCGGTGACAAACCGGTGTTTTTATTGAATCGAATCTCACGCAGAGTTTCTGCGTAGAGCGAGCCTGGACGATGAGATGGTGGCGGCGTTGCGCAAGGATTTCCGGACTGCGCCGATCAGCGAGCAGAACAAGGCCATGCTGGAATATGTGGTGAAATTGACGCGCGACGCGACGCAGTGCAGCCCGGAAGATCACAAAAGGCTGCGGGCCGTTGGATTTGACGATCGAGGGATACTGCAGATTACGTTGATTGCATCATGGTTTAACTACATTAACCGGGTCGCCGATGCTCTAGGCGTCGGACGCGAGGGGAAGGCGGAGAATCCGTGAGAAAAGCGTTGGGGACAATGCTCGCGTGGCTGTGTGCCGCACCGCTGTTGGCACAAGCTCCGAAGACGCCTTCGAACGGATCGACCATCACGTTTCGGGATGTTACGGAGCAGGCCGGAATTCATTTTGTACACAATAACGGTGCGTACGGAAAGAAATATCTGCCGGAAACCATGGGGCCGGGAGTGGCATTCATCGATTATGACAATGATGGCTGGCCGGACATTTTTATTGTGAACGGAACGAACTGGCCGGGACAGCCTGCAAAGCACAGCACGCCGAAGCTGTATCACAACAATCACGATGGCACGTTTACGGACGTGACGCGCAAGGCGGGCCTGGACATCGAGATTTTGGGGATGGGGGTGGCGGTCGGCGATTACGACAATGATGGATACGACGATTTGTTCGTGACCGCAATGGGGCAAAGCCACCTGTTTCACAACAACGGGAATGGAACGTTTACGGATGTGACGCAAAAGGCCGGGCTGATGGGCCCGAAGGAATTCAGCACCAGCGCGGCGTGGGTGGATTACGACAAGGATGGGAACCTGGACCTGGTGGTGGGAAATTACGTGCAGTGGTCGATTGAAGGAGACTTGTACTGCACGCTGGATGGGAAGAGCAAATCGTATTGCACGCCGGAATCGTACAAGGGGACCGCGGTGCGGCTGTGGCACAACCGGGGCGACGGCACGTTTGAAGACGCGACGAAGAAGGCAGGGGTGGGTGAGCCGACTTCGAAGACGCTGGGTATTGCGGTGCTGGATTATGACAATGACGGCTGGCCGGATCTGCTGCTGTCAAACGACACGCAACCGAACAAACTGTATCGCAACAATGGAAATGGGACGTTCACGGAGAAGGCGGTGTCGGCGGGCGTGGCGTTCAGCGAAGATGGCGTGGCGCGCGCGGGTATGGGCGTGGATGCGGCGGACTATGACCGCTCCGGGGCGCCCAGCTTGATGATCACAAATTTTTCCAACCAGATGATTTCGCTGTATCACAACGAAGGCAAAGGATTATTCGTGGATCAAGCGCCGCAATCGGAGATCGGCCGAGACACGCTGCTGACGCTGGGATTTGGCTGCTTCTTTTTTGATTATGACCTGGACGGCTGGCCGGACATTTTTATTTCGAATGGGCACATTGACCGTGAAATCCAGCGCGTGCAGCCTAACGTGAAGTATGCCATGCCGCCGCACGTGTTTCGGAATATGGGGAAGGGCAATTTCCAGGAGACGACGAAAGGCCTGGGAGCCGCTTTTGACTCGCCGCGTGTGGGAAGAGGCGCGGCGTATGCGGACATCAATAATGACGGACGGCTGGATGTGCTGGTGGCCACGAATGGTGGACGGGCGTATTTGTTTGAGAATGACGCGACGGGCGACGCGGCGCAGCAAAAGAGTTTGCGGATCAAGTTGGTGGGAACGAAATCGAACCGGGATGGAATTGGGAGCGTAGTGAAATTGACGGCAGCAGGCGAAACGCAAACGGAAATGTTGCGCAGCGGATCGAGTTATTTGTCGGCTAGCGAACTAGTGTTGACCTTTGGGTTGGCGCAGCATGACAAGGCAGACACGGTGGAGATTCGTTGGCCGAGCGGGCAAGTGGATCGGTTGGCGAATGTGGTGGCGGGGGAAACGATGATTGTGACCGAGGGAAAAGGGATTACGGGGAGTAGGAAGTACGGGGATCGGTAAGTGGTGGTTTTCCTCGGACGTATTCGCAGGTCGGCCGTGGCTGGCCCTGCGTTGAGATCCTATCGTCGCGCATAAAGCAAAAACGCGCTCCTCGGGATGACAACACGTTTGGGATAGCGGATCGAACAGAACTTACGGTGATTGCAGGCGGTGGGCGGCGATCAGGGCTTGGCCGAGGCTTATGCCGCCGTCTCCTGCGGGAACTTCGGAGTGGCAATAGACTTCGAAGGATTTGGCGCGCAGGCCATCCAACAGCAAACGAAACAACAGCACATTGTGGAAGCAGCCGCCGCTGAGGCAAACACGGTTGAGTTTGCTTTGTTCGCGGATTTTTTCGGCGAGTTCGACGAAGAGCGCCGCGAGCCCCGTATGGAAGCGGCGGCTGATATCGGCAACCGGTTGCTGGCTGCGAAGATCGTGAAGCAACGCCTGGAAAAGGGAGAAAGTGCCGATCTGCCAGTGCGTGCCGTCGGGAATCAGATCGAAGGGATACGCGCCATCGTCAGTGGAATCGTGGGCGGCCATTTCCAGTTCGATGGCGGCTTGCGCTTCGTAATTTACCGTGGAACGAATGCCGGCGAGGGCGGCGACGGCGTCAAACAGACGGCCGCAACTGGATGTGCGCGGCGAATGGATCTGGCGATCGATCATTTGCTGGATAACATTGCGGCGGCGTTCATCGATGCCGCGAAGAAATGGCAGATCCAGGCTGTTGAGATCCTTGACGTAGTGCTTGACCAGATAGCTGAGCGCGACGCGCCACGGTTCGTGAATCGCGGCGGCGCCGCCGGGCAGCGGGACGTATTCGAAATGCGCGGCGCGCTCGAATTCTTTGTAATCCGCAAGGAGTACTTCCCCGCCCCAGACCGCGCCATCGGTGCCGCAGCCAGTGCCATCGAGAGCGATGCCGATCACTTTTCCATCGAGATGATTTTCGGCCATGCAGGAGGCAATGTGGGCGTGGTGATGCTGGACGCCGATTAATTGCACACCTTCCAGAGCCACGGCCCATTTGGTGGAGAAATAATCGGGATGAAGATCGTAGGCGATGACGCCGGGATGCACTTCCAAAATGCGTTGGAAGTGTTGGACAGCTTCACCGAAGAAGCCGTAGCTTTCCAGATTTTCCAGATCGCCGATGTGCTGGCTGAGAAATGCTTCGCGGCCGCGAAGGATGCAGATGGTGTTTTTCAATTCGCCGCCGACGGCCAGGACCGGCGGGAATTCCTGTTCAAGGGGAACCGGCACGGGAACAAAACCGCGGGAACGGCGCAGCATTCGGGATTGGCCGGCGGCGATGCGAACGACGGAATCATCGCAGCGGCGCAGGATATCGCGATTGTGGGCGAGGTAAGCATCGGCGATACCGTGGAGGCGGCGGAAGGCTTCGGCGTTGTCGATGGCGATGGGCTCTTCGCTGAGGTTGGCGCTGGTCATGACGAGCGCCTCGAATTTGCCGCCGGCAAAAAGGAGATGGTGGAGCGGGGTATACGGCAGGAAAACGCCCAGAAAATGATTGCGTGGAGCGATGCTTTCCGCGAGGGCGGAGTCGGGCTTGCGCGGAAGCAGGACGATGGGCCGCTCGATGGAGTGAAGTAGTTTGCGGGCAGCATCATCGAGTATGCAGAAGCGGTCCGCGTCTTCAATACGGCGGAGCATGACGGCAAAAGGCTTTTCGACGCGGCGCTTCCGTGCTCGGAGCAACTGAACGGCGGATTCCGAGCGGGCATTGCAGGCGAGATGAAATCCGCCGAGACCCTTTATAGCGACGATGCGATCTTGTTCGAGCAGACGGATGGCCTCGCGCAGCGGTTCGGCCACGTCGAGCGGCACACCATCGGACGAGCAGAACAGCAATTGCGGGCCACAATCCCAGCAGGCGTTTGGTTGCGCGTGGAAACGGCGATTGGCGGGATCGTCATACTCAGCCTGGCAGGCGGCGCACATCTGGAAGGCAGACATCGAAGTGCGTGCGCGGTCGTAGGGAATATCGCGAACGATGGTGAAGCGCGGGCCGCAATTGGTACAGTTGATAAAGGCGTAGCGGAAACGGCGATCGCGGGGATTCATCATTTCACGCAGGCAATCGGCGCACGCGGCAACGTCCGGCGAGATGAGCGCTTTGGCAGGTGCGTCGAGGCGGCTCGAGAGGATGCGGAAAGCGGTTTCCGATCGCGGCTCGGTATCGCGGGCCAGAAGCGAAGTGATTTTGGCCAACGGAGGAAGTTCCGAAGGCAAGCGCTCGAGGAAACGGTCGAGGAAAATGGCATCGCCCTGGACTTCAATGGTCACACCGGCGGAGGTATTGACGATGAAGCCGGTGAGATTGCATTCCTGAGCGAGGCGATAAACGAAAGGACGAAAACCGACACCCTGGACGATGCCGGTTATGTCGATGGCTTTGCGAGCAACGACCGCTCGTGCCGATTCCTCCATGAAAGAATTATCGCAGAGTCTTCAGGAATTGATAGCCGCGGAGGGCTCTGAGACTTTGAGTTGGAAGGCGTTTAGCCAGTAGCACTTTGCATGCCTCCGATAGGAGAGGAACCTCAAACTTAAAAACCCGACATTGCGCCCGGAGAGCGATGCAGGAGGCGAAAGAGAACAATCACACAGGAGTGATTCTCGCCCCGGTAAATGGAAGACGGGGCGGAAGCATCCTGGGTTTAGCTTGGTCTTTGTCTCGGGGGAGGCAAAAGGCATGTGGAGAACCAAATCGAACACTTATTCCAATCCTTATATGTCATTGATAATAAACGTGTTAACATAGAACAACGGATGGGAGGCGCGACCATTGTTGGGTATTTCAGCGCACCCGGCGCTGTGATTTCCGGCAGCGCATGCGCGAATTTGCGCCACTAGTACGGTTAGATGGAGCTCAGGAAGTTGCCTGTGCTATCGTCGGTTTCTCGAAATGTTCGCCCAGCGCACCAACTGGAAACTTACGCCTAACAAGTATGCGCGAGCGCTCGAGGAGATGCGCTCCTCCGGACGAACGCTGATCGACCTGACAACTTCGAATCCCACGGAGTGCGAGTTGCAGTACGATTCAACGGCGATTCTGGGGGCATTTCAGAACCCGCGAGCACTAGCGTATGAGCCGGAAGCGAAGGGATTGCTGGCGGCGCGGGAACAGGTGGCGCGCTATTACCGCGAGGATCACGGAGAGAAGGTGGACCCGAAAGCGCTACTGCTGACGACCAGCACGAGCGAAGCGTATTCGTATGTGTTCCGGCTGCTGTGCGATCCACAGGACGAAGTGCTGGTGCCGAAGCCGAGCTATCCGCTGTTTGAATTCTTGGGGGACTTGCAGGATGTGAGGCTCGTTCCCTACTCGCTACACTACGCGCAGGGTTGGTTTATTGATTTTGCGTCTATTGTAGGTGCGCTGACTCCGCGGACGCGCTCGATTTTGCTGGTGCATCCGAATAATCCGACGGGATCGTATGTGAAGCCGGAGGAACTGCAACGGCTGAATGAAATTTGCCGGGAACGGCAGCTCGCGCTGATTGTGGATGAGGTATTTCTGGATTACGGGTTATCGCCGGGCGTGGAGCGGAAGAGCTTTGTGGCGAACCGTGAGGCGTTGACGTTTACGCTGAGCGGGCTTTCGAAGATTGCGGCGCTGCCGCAGATGAAGGTGGCGTGGGTGGCGACGACGGGGCCGGAAGAGTTGACGCGCGCGGCGCTGGAGCGGCTGGAAATTATTGCAGACACGTATTTGTCCGTGAATGCGCCGACGCAGTGGGCGTTTCCGGAATTGTTTGCGCAGCGGCGGCCGCTGCAGGCGCAACTGCTGGAGCGGATTCGGACGAATTGGCAGTATCTGCAAGGTGCGATTGCCGGAAAGAGCGCGTATGAGTTGTTGTATGCGGAGGGCGGGTGGTACGCGGTGCTGCGCGTTGACGGTGGTGGTTCGCGCAAGGACGATGAGGATTTAGCGATTGAGATTATGCAGAAGGCACAGGTGCTGGTGCATCCGGGGCATTTTTACGATTTCACTGGTAGTGATTGTCTGATCGTAAGCTTGATCACACGTCCTCGCGATTTCCGAGCGGGGATTTCCCAGATGCTGGCTAAAACGTGAACTTGGTGGCGAGTTGAACCAGGCGTGGGGCGGCGGCACTGATGATTTGGCCGAAGTGCGGGTCGTTCACTTCGCCGTCTATGGAAGCGGGGCCGTAGAATTGGGCGTGATTGAAAACGTTGAAGGCTTCTAGGCGGAATTCGAAGGATTTCGATTCGGTTAAGCGCAGAAGCTTGTTCAATGCCATGTCGAAATTGCTGATTCCCGGACCATAGAAGAATCTGCGGCTGGCGTTTCCCAAATGGCCAAGAGTCTCCCGACTGAACGTCGCGGTATTGAATGCGGGCTTGCCGTTTCTAGGATTGGTGTTGATATCGAGTGGGCCGCCATTATAGTTCGGCGTATCCAGCAGATAGTTGTTGATGCCGTTTCCCAAAGTACCGAGGAGCGCATTGTCGGAATCGTCGTAAAGAGTCACGGGAAGTCCGGTGCTGAAACGTGTGGTGCCGGACAGAGTCCACCCTTCGGTGACACGATTCTTGCGGCGGAAAAGCACATCGAAGGGCAGGCCGACTTGATAGCTGGCGACAATGTTGTGCTTCATATCGAACGCGGAGATGGCGCGGGTGGCGCGAAGATTCAGGGGATTGAGCTGTTCGCCTAGATTTGAACCTTGATCGATGGCCTTGCTGTACGTGTATCCGAGCAGAAAACTGGTGCGCTTCCCAACATAGCGCAGATTCGTTTCCAGCGCGTTGTAGTTTGAATTCGCGATGGTCTCTTGCGCGGTATCCTCTCCGTAGGCGGGGCCCAAGCCAACGCGCGTTCCTTGATACACCTGCCCCGTCCTACTGGTGATCACGGCATCTTCGGCGAACGGTCCGCAGGTGGGACTGCTGGGCACGACTTCATTCGGTTGGCTGAGGCTGAGGCACAGCGCCTGGTTGCTGGGGTTTGTCGAGACGACAGCAAGAATATGGTGGCCCTGGTTTCCCACGTAGCTCATCGTCAGCAGCATGCTCTTTGTGAGCTGGCGTTCGAACGAAAGCATGAAGTTCTCCGCGTAAGGAACGCTGTTGCGATGGTAAAAGTAAGGATCGGCGCTGATGGGGATAACGCTGGGCCAATCGAAAGACATATCTGGATTTTGGGCGGAGACATTGTGCGGCGGAAACGTTAATGGAAACGGATTGAGATTCTCGGCGCCGTTTTGTGCGTTGATGAACGGTGTCGCAAATAGTGGAGGTTCCGGACTCAGATAGTTGTAGCCGAATGGCGGTACGGAATACATGACGCCGGCCGACAGCCCCGGAAAAGCGGCGTAGAAGATTCCGTAGCTCGCACGAATGCTGCTCTGGCTGCTGTCACCGAAGATTTTGCGCAGAATTCCGTGATTGAAACCGGGAGCGTAGGCGAGGCCCAGGCGCGGCGCGAAGTTGTGTCCCTGGGAGGGTGAAATCGTACGGGGAATTCCCGGATCGCCGGGGACCACAAGGCCCGGTGGCGCACCGGGATAGAGGACGGACTGCCTTCCGGGAATAATCGTCTGAATTTGGTTGTACTTTTCCCAGAAGGGCATGATGTATTCCCAACGCAAGCCATAGTTGAACGTCAGATCGCGTCGTACGCGCCAGTTATCCTGCGCGAATAATCCAGCGTAGCGATTGCGCAGGTAAAACGGCTGGCCCGAAGATTGTGTGAAATTGCTGGGCACACCTATGAGGAAGTCGGCAAAGGCATTGCCCGTTTCGGTGCCGTCGATGTTGAACGTGCCGTTGAACGTGGCATTGGGATGCTCGTTGACCTGATCCAAATGAAACTGGCCGCCAAATTTCAGGGTGTGCGAGCCGATGACCTTCGAAAAAGTGTCGTTGAGATACAGCGTGTTGTTCACCTGCGTTTCGTTAGTGACCGGAACGCCCATAACGAACGAAGGAAACGTGATGTTCTCCACGCCTTCGAATTGCGGCGCCTGGACAAGGATGCCCGTGGGCGGCGGCGCGAAACCTTGCGATGCCAGGCTGACGCCCAAGCCTCCTTTCGGTTGTCCAATTACATTGGCATAGCGGAGAAAACCGACGTGGGCTTCGTTCACGCTGCCGGAACCGAAAGTTCTTGTGTCTCCCAGGCTGACAAGTTCGGCCTGACCGAATGTGAGCGCGTCAAAACCGGGAACGCTGGCTCCGCCCTGCGGGCCGGGATAAGGATTGTCGAGGCGGTAATTGTCGAAAAAATAGTAAGCGGAAAGTTGGCCCCATCCGGAGTTAGCGTCAATGCGGCCAGAGGCTTTATCGTCACGCACCGTTTCCGGATAAGCCGAAGTGGAAAATTGATCGGCCCCGGTGTTGGGCGAGGGAATGTATTGGAGCAGATTGATCGCCGGGGTTGACCAGGCGGACGGCGGAATCACGGCGTTGGGGAAAACGCACGTCGCGATGGCACAGCCCGGAGTGTAATAGGGCTCTCCCGAGGAAACGGGATAACCCAATTTTTGCGAAAGCAAAGTGGCCAGATAGCTTCCACTCACCTTTCCTGTAAGTGAACCTCCGACGTCGGAAAGATTTCCTGCGCGGTCTTGCGTGGACGGAACCGAGATCAAGCCTGTTTCCACGCCTTCAGTTGTTCGCGTGCCTTGATAATCGCCGAAGAAATAAATCTTATGATGCTTGATGGGACCGCCGAGCGTGCCGCCAAACTGGTTCTGACGGAAGGGCGCACGGGTTGGATCGAAGTAGCCGCGCGCGTCCAGGTCCGTGTTGCGCAGAAATTCGAAGGCATTGCCGTGGAACGAATCGCTTCCGGACTTTGTAACGACTGTCACCATGCCACCGTTGTAATTGCCATATTCTGGATCGAAATTATTCGTCAGCACTCGAAATTGATCGATGGAATCCAGGTTCGGAACAATGGATGTGCCGCCATTCATGTGCTCTTGCACGTCGATGCCATTAACCAGGAAACCGTTGGAGCTTTCTCGCTGGCCGTTGATCGACAAATTCCCTGGATTTAAATCACCCGATGGGGAAAGGCCGCCCGTCACGCCGGCCATGATTACGGAATTCGGCAGCAACGTGGTTATCGGGATTACGCCGGGTTGAATGGAGAGCAGATCGGTAAAGCTGCGGCCGTTCAAGGGAAGTGCGATCATCTGCGATCCGGTGACGAGTTCGCCCAGATGCGTCGCCACCGTATCCACTTGCACTTCGGTAGCAGCTTCAGCAGCCGCGACAATAACCGTTTCCGATTGCTGGCCCAAAGCGAGAACGACGTCGAGTTTCAGCGCGGCATCGGTATCGATCGTCAGATTCGTTTTTTTCTGGGTTTTGAACCCAGCGGCTTCGATCGTCATGTCGTAGTGGCCAACTGGAAGTGTGGGAAACGTGTAGTAGCCCTGGCCGTCGGAACTTGCCTTGAATTCGGATTTGAGCGCGGCGTTCACCAACGTGACCCTCGCGCCGGGGACGACACCGCCGCTCGGATCCCTGAGCGTTCCGGAAAGGCTGCCATTCGCGGCCGCCCATAACGAGAGCCCGGAACACGCACAGAGCAAGAAGCCCACAAGGCATCCACTTCGCCTCGCTGTTCCTGCAGTGATTACCGGCGGCTGGGCTGTTGAATAGACGTGTATATCGCCTTTCATTTGTGCGTGTGTTTTTTCGAAGAGGAATGCGCGATTTCGGGGGAGCTCATCACCAGACGTCCGTGCTGCACACCTTTTGTACTGGTCAGGAGATCGGCCAATTTTTGAATGCGGCTGGACTTGCCTTTTACCACGACGACCTCGAGGCACGTGTCATGGTCGAGGTGCGCATGGACGGTGGAGATGATTTCGGCGTGGTGGTGGTGCTGGATGTCCGCCAGCCTTTCGGGAAGAAGGCGGCTGTGGTGATCGTAGATCAGTGTGACCGTGCCGACGACATCGGCATTGGGAGCGAGGACGGAGGTGGTCACCAAGTGATCGCGGATAAGGTCGCGCAGTGCTTCCGACCTGTTGGCATAGCCCTGGTTTTCGATGAATCGATCAAATTGTTGCAGTAATTCGGCATCGATGGAAACGCCTGTGCGGCTCAAGTCAGCCATGAATGTCTCCTTGCGGCGTCGCCGAGCGGGCGGGAAGAGTCCGCTGCATCTTGAAACGCGGCGAGTGTAACACGAATTTCAATATCGTAATACTAAGTGAGCTCCGGGGAAGCCTTGCGTCTTCTTTAAATAGCTATCTTGTGCTCGCCATCGTTGGCGGTCTGACCGCCAACCTTATCGTTCTCCGGTCTCGCGGCTTGGGACAGCCGTGGACCGGGGAATACCGCGTCCTCACCATTGGTCTCGCGGTCTTTGGTGCATTTGTGCTCCACGGCAATCTCGCCGACGTTGGTTTTTGGCGCGGTGGACCCAACCACGAAGCTCTCGGTTTCTTGTTTTTTGTCTGCTGCCTTGGCTATGTGGCCGCCCACCGCACCTTCGCCAATGTGCATGCATCGCCTGCTCGCCATCGACAAGGAGCTCGAAATTTGCGCGGCGGATCCAATCCTCGATTCTCCCTCGGGCAGTGCCCAGCATCGCTGGCCTCGAGATCACCACTCGCTATCTCACCATGAGCGCGGTCGCCGGCGACTTCTACGATTTCCTCGTGCTGGATAGCAACCAGCTCGGTATTCTCGTCGCCGACGTAACCGGCCACGGCGTTCCTGCCGCGCTCATCGCTTCTATGCTGAAGGGCGCCTTTGCAGGCCACAAGGCGCATGCTCAGCATCCCGAACTGGTTCTGGTCGGTCTGAATGAGGCTCTCTGCGGAAAGTTCGAAGAGCACTTCGTCACTGCAGCTTAACGGTACGCTGATCTTGATGCAAAGATCGTCCGATATGCTGGAGCGGGGCATCCTCCTCTTCTGGTCAGCAACCGATCGAACGACGAGATACGCTCTGTAGAACGGAATGGGTTCTTCCTTGGAATGTTCCCGAAGCTTTCTACTCATCGATCGAAATCCCGCTGCAACAAGGCGATCGCTATGTGCTTTACACCGACGGTCTGCCTGAATCCATAAACGTTAAGGCAGAAGAGTTTGGCCTTCCGCGTTGCAAGCAATTTCTGAGATCCCATTCTCGTCTTCCTTCGGCAGAACTTGCTGACCAGCTACTCAGCGAAATCGCCTGCTGGTCCGCCCGCTCTTCAGGCCGTCCGCAGGAGGATGACATGACGCTCATCATTGTTGACTGGCAAGGGCAATCCTGACTTCGCCGACAGAATTGAACAATCGAGTCCTTGCGATCTCAACTGACTCCTGCGAAGCCCGATTTATCGATTTGTGCTTCGGTCTAGTTGACATCACGTGGTGTTAATATGGGCGGGATCATCCGGTAAAGGAATTCACAATGAAAAATGCTACCAGCAGGAAAGCCTCACTTCTGGCCCATCCGCTCAGCGCCGAAGACGCCGCCGTCATGAGCGCAATGCGTGCCATGGTCGCGCCCCTCAAAGGCAAGCTGCAAGGAATAGCCGCGCGTGAGCCGTTCAACGGAATCATGGAGCGTGTCTCGCCGCCCGAGGGCGTCACGTTCCAGCCCGACACAGTGGGCGGCATATCAGGTTTGTGGTGCAAGCCTATCAAGACTCGTTCCGGCAAGGCGATTCTTCACCTACACGGCGGGTGGTTCAATTGGGGATCGGCGCAAGCGTACCGCAATCTGGTTGGACACATCGCCGCAAGGGCCGGTGCCGAGGCGTTTGTGCCAGATTACCGGCTCGCCCCTGAACATCCCTTCCCGGCCGCCGTGGACGACATACAGGCGTGCTATCGCGGTCTTATCGAGCGTGGCATACGGCGGATTGCAATCTCCGGAGATTCGGCGGGCGGCAATCTCGCACTGGTCCTGCTAACGCTCCTTATCGGTTCCGACTACGTGGCACCTGTCGCAGCTGCGGTTCTGTCTCCGGTGACCGACTTGGCGCTCACAGGTCCGAGTTTTGAGACGCGAGCGGAGGCTGACCCATACTTTATCCGGTCACAGGTTGAAGGACTGGTCGGTTCCTACCTGGGCGACGCCGACCCCAAGAACCCGCTGGCCTCGCCCCTCTACGGGAACTTGGCTGGCTTACCGCAGATTAGTATCCATGCAGGCGAAGACGAGGTGTTGCTCGACGACTCGCGCCGTTACTTTAAGCGCGCTGTCGCCGCTGGCGTCGATGCCAGACTCGATGTCTGGGAAGGAATGCCACACGGATTTGTGGGTAGCGTCGGCAAATTAGCAGCAGCGGCCAAGGCACTGGACGCCGTTGGGGAGCTTCTCGCACAGCGGCTTACGGCTGAGACTGCCGGTGCGGCAGATTAAAACGCGACAGGCCCTCCCGCTTCGATCCAGAGGCTAACCTTGGTTGGATCATGCTTGTCCATGTAGAAGCAGTGAGCCATGGAAGGTTTCACACTGCTCTTGCTGGGGTCGTCTGGTCTCATGGTCACGATCCTCCGAAAGACCTTGAGCGGCCAGCCATCCCAATACTCCAACACGTCGTGATGCGCTGTGAAGCCCGTGTCGATGAATGTCTTCAGGTTCTTGCGGATCGCTTCGCGTCCATGCCAATCGGCAACGCCGAGATTGCAAACTGCATCTTCCACAAGGCAGTCGAAGCTTTTGCCGAAGGTCTTGTCATCGATTTCTTTCCAGAAAGCTAACAGCCACTCCGGCGGTGCGGTTTTCTTGAAGGGGACGGTATTCTCTTGCGAAATCGTAGCGAAGCGAAAGCACAGCATCTATAAGAGCAACAGCATTGGCTGGCTAAAGATCAAGAATCCCAAGTACTCGCAGGCCGAAGGGCGGCACGAGTTGATGACGAGGGCGAAATGGAGGAGTCGGTTAACTGCTCGGGCGGCTAGCGAGAAAAAACCAGGCAGCGACGCCCAAAACCATAAATATAACGACCAGCATGATCTTCTCGTAACGCATGCTTTGGTCGGCTTGTCGAATATTTGTCGTCATTTTCATTCTCTCAATATAGGGCAATCAGAAGTCAACAGACTGTGCAAAATTGGACATCGCAAAGTTCCGCAAATCCATAGGATGCGCAACGGAACGGCGGGAAAGAGCGTTATTGTCTGGTTCTGGGCGGGTCGGACACCATCGGTTATCTCGCCGTTCTTTTTTATTTTGATCTCCCGCAGTTTCTACCACTCGTGTTAAAGTGCGCTTTCACGAAAAGTCCTAGCTGTCCCTCCAAGACGAAGCTGTTCTATTTCGCGCATGATGAAGCAAGCCAGTCTGGATTGAGAACCAGAATTTTGAGGGCTTCGGCTGCTCTGAGTGTCAGTGGGTGTTCAAATCTGCCAGTCCGTTCCTTGGGCGATCACTTGATAAAATGAAGCTGGCTTATGAAGCCGAGCACGATAAAAAGTTCGCCGCTCACGTCTGCGCAAAGTTTCCCAGAGCAAACAATCCAAATAGGTAGCGAGTCGACTTGTTCAAAAGAAGAGGCCTGCGACATTTTCAACGGTCAGGTCAGAAGGTGTCGCAGGCCGAGGGGTAAAGAAATTACTGCAGATATAGCTGCAGTGTATTCTTCTGCGGAAATCGTGTCTGTCCACAATTGTACACTTTCCGAGCGGGGCTGCAATCCGCCCTAATCGGTTGTGGCCCCGAATCTAGCTTGCCTAAAGCTTCATCGGTTTGTGCAATTTGTGTGGAGAGAAGTTCGTTATTGGCCGACACCGTACAGGTGGGATCTCGGATCACCGCGCAAGAGTGCGCGAAAAGATTGGCTTCTTTGCTGGCTGCGGACCACCAAAGGCGCGATGGAACGCACGCGGACAGCTACGAAATTCCGGACTGATTATCTATTAGTCGTTTCCCGACGGCTGAACTTTCAGTCGGATTCTGTCTCCGGTGCTTTGATCGAAGATAAAGTAATCTCCCGGTTCTTTTGCACCGTGTTGTTGAATGCCAAACCGTCGTGCTCCGAACTTACAGCGTAGGAGAGTGGGGTCCGACGGTCTGTACAATATTGAACACCGTCAGAGACGTGGATTCCGGGAGGAGGCAAACCCCCAGGCCTGTCTGATCCTTCTAAACAGGCAAGCCCGGAGTGGGGGGACGAAAAAGGTTAACAAGAGGAGTCTTCTAAATCCGTGCAGAAGTATACAGCGGCTGGCCCTGAGATTGCGTATTCTAGACCGATTCGCCCTTATGGTTGGGGCTGCAATTCCCTCAATTGTGGCCCCGACCCCTCCGAAGGCGATATCCCAAACGTGGCTGAAAAATATAAAGTCGGCAACCCGATCACCGTTATGTTCAGCACCTGATCGACAAGGTCGACCGTCTTTTTGCCAGAACCTTTTTTCGCAGGAGCGCGCGGGCCGAGCGTTTCCTCGACGTCAAGCGAAACACCGAGCGTGTTGAGTGTGCGAAGCACGAGGCCAATCTATGCGCGCGGTTCTGTATGACTGCAACCAGTTGGGACATTAGGTCGCTCAGCAGTTCCCCGTTGCTTGCCGCGTCGACGCTCGTTATTTTTCTTTTTGTCCTTCTCGTCCCCGTGATTAAGCTCCTTCGGCGTACCGGTCATAATCCACTTTGGTGTCTGGTCGCGATCTTCCCGGGCCTCAACGCTATTGCATTCTGGATTTTTGCGTTCAAACCCCACGGACAAGAAACTTTGAGTTGCTCAACCTCGGCAGTCTTCACGCAAACTCTCAGCGCGTCCAGCTCGGCCTGGGCCGCCGCCACCCGTCTCCCTCCTTTTGTTGTGATAATCTTGCCCACATGAAAGAGAAGATCAGCTCAGACTTGCAGTAAACCGGAGATTCGGAGATTCCAGCTTCGTGCGAAGTTCAAAAACAGAACCCGGTTACGTATCTTGTCCGAGTTGTTCTGCTCAACTGCCGATTTCCAAGTCTCTGTTTCGGCAAGACCTCAGGTGCAGTCGATGTCAGACACGGCTGCATGTTTCAGTCAATTACTCGCGCGCGTTGATCCTTCTCAGTGCGGGGCTCAGTCTCGTCCTTCTGTGGGCAGCGGGAATTCGAAACCTTTGGCTCTTTGTGCTGTACTTGCCGTTAGGTTTCACGATTGCGACCGTGGTTGTGCGCATCGCGCCATTCATCGTGCGCCCTCCTCTCCGTGTCGGTGAGCCTGGTTTTTTCGTCCGGCTTGACCTCAAGTAGAGTGTGTCCTGTTGCTGAAAGATTACGAGGTACCAGACAGGTAGATCGCCGTCATGGTCCCCCGCATCCACCCAATGGGCCCGAGTCCGTCCCAGTTTCTACTTCGGCGGTTATGTCGTTTCCCAGGCACTGTGTTTGGTTCTAACCTCTGGGCACACTAAGTCACTAAGCCGCACATGCTTGAGGCTGCAAACTAGCTACTTTTCGAACCGCGCCATGTACAAAGAACCCAGCAAGATGGAAACAAGGGCTCCAGCCGCAGTGAGAAGCGTGCCTTCCCTTAAATAACCGGTCAACCCCACCTCATACTTTAAAAGGGCACTCACAATCAACTCCAAGTGATCTGGCGCAAAGACTAACCATATCGTTGCCGCGCTGGTGCTTAAGGCCGCAATTTTCCTGACCAGCACAATCGATCGCGTCGCTCGTTCCACTGCCATCTGCTTGGCAGCGAGCTGTCCCTTCCACCAGATGAAATCTGAGTCCGGCAGCACAGGTTCAGCGGTCGCGCCTGCCTGTAGGAACTCCGATATTGCGATGGTATCTGCGCAAACATGGCAACTCTTCGCGTGCCTCTCGAGCTCAATATCCACAGTGTCAGAACGCATCGCCTCGACGATTTCTTTTTCCCTTTCACAAAAAAATCGATCCATAAACCTATCCTTTGCGGCCGTTTCGTGGACGTTTGTGCAGCGTGCCAGCAAGTTGACGACGCGCCCGGAAGAGCAATACGCGAATACTCCCCGCGCTTAGTCCCGTCAGCTGCGCAATTTCCTTGTGGTCAAAGCCTTCCACGTAGGCAAGCCAAAGCAGTTGACGTTCGCGGTGCTTCAACTGCCCAAAAGCCCGGCGCACGTCCGTTCGCGCTTCGGGATCGTCTGCATAGGAATGATCGGTTGGGCTGATCGCAGCAGTGACTTCTCCGCGGCGCCACCGATCACGCAAAAGATTCGTGGCAATTCGAAAAAGATAGCTCCTGCTTTCCGACGAATCCATTTCAGGCAACTCAGCTGCCAGGAAACGGCAGTAGGTCTCTTGGAGCAAATCATCGGCAACATCACGACGTCCCGATACTCGCAGAAGATAAGCCCACAGTGGACGGTTGGTTCTGCTGTAGAAAACTCGAAAGGCATCCGGGTTCACGCTCGGCCGATCTGTAGGCTTCACAATCGAACTGGGCATCTGCTCCGAAAGCTCGATACTACCTGCGCGAGTTTGTGGAGCAATGCGCATTCCCTATGAACGGTGCGCAATGGTCTCGCCCAGCAACCCGAACGACTTCGAAAGGAAGTAGGACAGGGCCGCCGAAAGTCCGAAGCCGACGCCCAAGCTGAGAACCAATGTGCCCGACACCAGAAATCCTTCTTCCGCGCCGGGTACTCTGGCCCGCAAAAACAAGAGTCCGAATCCCACCAGCACGAGGATGACTCCGGCCTGCGTCGCTCCCAGTATCCGTCCGTACGGCGTCCTTTGTTCCATTGTGAGCGAGTCCAAAAATTGCTTTCCCGCATCGCTCTGTACATAGGCAAGCAATTCTTGACCCGATCCAAACTTTTCGAGCAGTTTGGTCTGCACTTCCGCCTGCAACTTTGCGGTCTTGTAACGGCGGATGCTACTTAAGATCATCCAAGCAATGCATCCGAATGTGCCAAAGAGAATCGGCAAAACGACAACTTCCCTCATAATTTATCCTTCCGTTGTTCCGGGCAGGCACGCAGAACTTGAGCGGCCTTGCTCCTTACCAACTATAACGTCCTGCCTCGAGAGTGGTTAACAGGTGGGGCAAGCAAGGCGCTTACCGGACATTTGGAGTACAACCCGATTTACCAGGAGGCAGGGCGCAACCTGCTCAAAACCTGACTTGTAGTGCTTGGTAAGTCTTAGCTTTTTTGTTCTGGCATGGATTTATTTCCAACATTCCCCACACCAATTTCCGTTATTTATTGCGACCAGAGACTTTAGCGAAACAGCCCTATTCGGTGTGGGCTTCGTATGCTTTGGAATCGGGTATCTGATTTTGTGCCGGAAACCCAATCCAAGGGCGTAAAAGTGTTATTACAAATGTGACTCGTCGGGGGAATGACTCTTCTGGCCACACGTACGACAAAATTGTTCAAGATAGTGCCTGCTATAATAGTTCCTGATAACTCCGGTACTCGCCACTTCTCCGATTTTCGTGTTAATCAAGGCTTTCACTGATAGTGCATAGGTGGGTACAGGAGAGGCCCTCCGACCCCAAATCTGTATTACATTTTCTGTATGCCAAAGGTCGATTGCCCCCACTGCGCGTCACGCGCTGTAAGAGTAGGTTTGATAGATGGCTACAAGTTTTATTGCCCTCGTTGCGGCTGGAATCACGAGATTGTTCGGGGAGAGTTATCTTCCGCTATTAAGGTCAGTCTCTTCCTCGTAGTTGTGGGCGTGATTTTCGCCGTGGTGGTTCGTGTGAAGAATCCACACGAGGGGCAGGCATGGGCGATCCTGCTGGCGTTCTCAGAGTTGCCCATGTACTACGCAATGTCCGCCTTCCAACAGATGCGCAAGTTAAGAAGCTTGTCATTTCAGCCTGCCACTGACCAGTCGCGCACTTTTGCCGTTTCCGAGCTGTCGCCATCGGGCGTCCCCACAAAAACGATTGCATTTACTGAAAAGGAGTTTCCAGAATTGGTCGCACTTCCGCGTCCACGGAAACTAAAAATGACATGGAAAGGTCGTTTCTACGCTGTTTTCGCGCTGTTTGTGGTGAGTCTGTTCACAGTCTACGGTCTCCCGGCTCTATGGAACGAGTTTAACAATCCTCACTCTTCACAAGGAAGAAACTGGTCACTGGTCGTACCGCTTGCGGTCATTTACGGGTACTCTTTCGTTTTCTTTCGCAACCGATTCCGCGAACGGCACCTTTTAGCGAATTGAGACTTGGCCACGGGCTATGTCACGGCCCAGAATAACGGACAGTATACTCAAGCCATCCAATACTGCTTCAAACTCTCCGGTGGAAGACTTGCCTTTGGGCGGTGCAACGATGGTTCGCGGTCCCTTTACGAGGGAATGACCGTACCCGTCTTTTACGATGCAGATAACCCGGCACGTAGCATACCGCTCGATTGCTCTCTGACAAAAATCGCCTAGGGCCCGGTTTGTCGCCAAATCGGTAACTTAGTTCCCCAGTACTTGACTTTGCCGATTGCCGTTAATCAGGGCCCCCCAGCGACGAACGACCGGGCATGCCTTAACTTTTATATGATTGTACTTGACATTCTTAATCTACAAGTTGATTATATCAACTTGTACGAGGCAACCCATGGATATTTCTAAAGCCAAATGTCCCTCCTGCTCGCAACCGCTCAAACTCGCCAGGCTTTCCTGCCCGGGTTGCGGTGTGCACGTCGAGGGTGAATTCGAACTGTCCCCGCTGGCCAGACTGTCTCCTGAAGACCAATCGTTTGTCATCGTATTCATTCGGCATCACGGAACCATCAAGAAGATGGAGAGCATCTTCAATATCAGTTATCCGACCGTGAAAAACCGCTTGAACGCCATCGCCGCCGCGCTGGACCGCGATTTTGAAGCGCCCTCGCCGAATCTGTACGTGCTGGAACAAATCGCTCGTGGTGAGATCAGCGTGGACGAAGCGCTCAACAAGCTTTCCTAGGACCAAGCTGGACTGAACTCGAAAGGAGCATCACCATGTCGGCCGAACGCAAGAAAGTACTCGAACTGCTCGCTACGGGCAAAATTACTACCGAGGACGCGGAAAAACTGCTGAACAAGCTGGATACGCTGGCAGGTGCGGAAAGCGAAAGCGGGCCGGCTGTGTCTTCCGAAGCCAAACTGAGTGACAGCAAACCACTACGCTACCTAAGAGTGGAAGTGGAAAAGCCGGGAAGCAGTGACAACGTGAACGTGCGCATTCCGTTGAGTTTTATTCGGGCGTCGGCCGGCTTGCACCTCCTGCTGCCCCAGAAGGTACAAGACAAGCTTTACGCGAACGGCGTCGACATTGGCAGCCTTTCGCGGCTCAAGGGCCAGGAACTGGAAAACGTCCTGAAAGAACTGAATGTACAAGTGGATGAGAGCGGCGGAAAGAAAGTTCGCGTATTTTGCGAGTAGGCACAAAACGCCGCGCATAGCGGGGTCCCACACCATCTTGTGCAACTGCAATCCAACCGTGCTAACCAATATGCCGACCGTGCTTTTCGCTCAGGTCCCGATATGTCGATAAACCGGAAACTTGGGTACTGGGCCCAGTGGCTCATGGAAAACCCGGCGGAAGGCGCTTATCGAGTTTGAAGTCCAGCGGAGAGATCGCGATTGCGGCTAGTTCTATCGGGGAGCTTGGAATTCTGGATTGAGCTGAGCTAAGCAGTTTCCCCAATTATGGTCGATCGTGATCGTTCCAACCAAAACGCCATCTTTCGCGGCAAATCTCAGAGGGCCTGCGCAGCGCTGCTGGGTTCCGCCTGAAATAGTCGCGACAAGATAATAGGTTCGGCCTTCGTAGACTGACAGTGTTGCACGCCCGTCTGCATCCGAATCAGCCCTGCTCGGCTCGCCGGAATTCAGGAAATTTATGTCATACGCGTTTACATCGGCACCGATCGCTGGTGAACCGTCGGCCAGCAGCACTCGAGCATGCACTGTCACCGTTTTCCAGGCATTCGATAGAACTACATCTATATTATCGGCGGTGCCAGAAGCCGCTAGATGGATTACCGAGGCGGTGCTGTCTGACTCCGCGCTCGGATGGTAAATGCGCGGATAGGGTCGTGTCGGTGACGGCCCCAAGTGGTTGGCAGAAACCAGATAGTCTCCGGGTGGGACAGATGCAAAATCATATCGGCCGTCGGCGCCTGTATTCTTCAGATCGATATCAGCAAAGCCTATGGCAGAGTTAGAGTCACGGCGTTGTAACACCACAAGAATATCTGGCAAGGCACGACCATCTGCGTCGCGGACAATCCCCCGAATGTGACCGTCATATCGAACGTGCCAATCGATTTGAGCGCAACCTTTCTCGACCACGGTTACGGTTTGATTAGCGTCGGTCGTGAAACCCACTGGCAAAGTGGCAGAAACGGAGTATTCCCCAGGGGGCAGATTCGGGAAGGAGTATTTTCCAGTCTGATCTGGAACGGCGTTGTGGCTTTCTGGGCCACTCAAATGGATCGTGGCAACAGGATTAGGTGCAGCTGAGTTTGGAGTCGGGAAAACAGTGCCATAGATGGTCACGGCCTTGGGTGCCGTTGCCAGCGCACGCATCCAGGCGACGTCTGCGTCTTCTACACCGTGTTCAAGTTCGTGGGTACGAGAGCATGCCGACGTCCAAAGCTCGTTTGTCTTCTCATTGGCAGACGTGAAAACAAGGTACTCGGCCCCCGTTACGAAGGGAAAGCCGCAGGCAGAACTCTGCTCGTTCGTGAGAATGTCAATTTCCTTGGATTGGGATTCGCCCCTGAACATTTCCACTACCGAAAAACGCACTCGATAGTATCCGGGGCCTTGCATGGTGCTGTAGGTGCCGTCCAGATTCCTAACTGTTTCGTTGGTGGGAGAGACGAGTGTCTGTTCCACTACACGCCCACGAAAAACGACCTGACTCTGCCAATACGCGGAACAAACAGGCCGAGGTCCGATGCACGAACAAGCCTGCGAAGATGCAGGGACAAGGAGCAATGCGGCGAGCAGGAGCACCCGAGGCATGGCTATATAGAGGAAATGGATTGACGGATGGTTGCCTGGGGAGATTCTCATTGATATTCATCTGAATAGTTGGCTACAAGATAGCACGCCTTACCGGTAACTTAGGTACTGGCACCTTCCGACTGATATACTTCTCGCCGCAATCCATCAGCATTATCGCAATGAGGACCTATCGTTGGAACCAGATTTTTCCCTCGAACTAGGAGAAGACGTCGCTGGTGTCCTATGCAGTCACTGTGGCAAGCGAATGACGTCAGTATCTGGGTTCATCACGCGCAACGGTGATGCTTACTCGATGTATTTCGCTCTCCTGCACACCGGTCATGATGAAGTCGTCGCTCTGCTAACGATTAGCATCGGCAAATGATGGGATGATGACGCGTTCGATGAGCGGCGCTGGTTGGTATTGACGGTTAGACCTTCTGAAAAGCAATTCGATATGCGAATT
>CAWCIG010000003.1:0-302314 GCA_963795535.1 Candidatus Acidiferrales bacterium | reverse complement strand
GTGTCCATGGCGAATTGCTAATTTGGGCCACAATCCGCGCTTTTTCTTTTTCTTGATAACATGCTGCATGCGCGATCTCATCCTCCTATTCGTCCATGTCGTCACCGTCCTTATTCGTCTGGTTCGTCCCGGAGGCGTGCGGGCAGTTCTCGCCGAATCCGTTCTGCTCAGGCATCAGTTGCTGATTCTGAATCGTTCCCGACACCGAGGGCCGAATCTCCGCACCTCGGACCGGCTTATCGCCGGATTGTGCGCGATACTTGTGCTGCCGAGACGATTGGTACGATCCGCAATCGTGGTGAAACCATCGTCGCTTCTCAACTTTCATCGCGCTATGGTCCATCGAAAATACCGGCTTCTGTTTTCCGCAAAACGCGGAACGAGGCCGGGACCGAAAGGCCCAAACTCGGATCTGATTCGTGCCGTTGTTGAAATGAAACAGCGAAATCCACGTTGGGGATGCCCACGCATTGCCGAGCAGATTGCCTTGGCCTTCGGTATCGGCATCAACAAGGACGTCGTTCGCCGAATTCTCGCAGCCCATTACCAACCGCCTGCAGATCGTAGCGGTCCTTCGTGGCTCACCTTCTTAGGCCACGCGAAGGACAGCCTTCACAGCATCGACCTATTCCGATGTGAATCGGTGGCGTTGCGGACGTACTGGGTGCTGGTGGTCATGGACCAATATACCCGCCGTATCATCGGATTCGGCGTTCACCGCGGCATCGTGGATGGGCTCGGATTATGTCGGATGTTCAATCGAGCGATTCGATGGCAAACGGTTCCGAAATATCTGAGTTCGGATCATGATCCGCTGTATCGATTTCATCAATGGCAGGCGAATCTTCGGGTGCTCGGTGTCACGGAGATCAAAACTGTCCCTTATGTGCCAATGTCACATCCGTTCGTCGAGCGACTCATCGGAACCATTCGTCGGGAGTACTTAGACGTCGCGTTGTTCTGGACAGCTGTAGATTTAGAATCGAAGCTATCGGAGTTCAGGGACTATTACAATTTGCATCGAAGTCACGCCGGTCTCGCCGGCAAAACACCGGAAGAACCTCCTGAGGTCAACGTCTGCACGACCTTGAAATCGTATCGTTGGCGTGGCCATTGTCGTGGGCTCTTTCACACGCCAATCGCGGCTTAAGCAGGAATTCGCCACGGACAGGTATTTGGAAGCCAAAGACGAAGGCAGGCACCCGCAGTATTCCCATCAGTGATTCACTCTTGAAGGAATTGCTCGCATTGCCGAAGGGGCTCCTCTTCCCGAAGGAAAATGGCAAGGTGGACAGTCACCTGCTCCGCAAACTCCAAATCGCAGTGAAACACTCCGGCGTGCCGAGAGTCAAACTGCATCGCTTCCGCGACACATTCATAACAAACAAGCTGCGTGACGGCGTAGATGTCCGCACCGTGCAGCGGTGGGCGGGGCACGAGGACGTGAACGTCACGATGGGATACGCTGCGTGGCTCGACGGTCAGAGCAAACCCGCAAGGGACGCTGCCAACCGTGAAGACACTCGCTACAAGACAGGCACTCAGGGCGACTAACCTTATCGTGAGCGGTGAAACTTGCGGGGGTAGGCCCGAGTGTAGCAATGTTACACCATGACACGGCGTAGCAGGAAAACGCGGACATACGGAGTGCGGGCTTTACGGAGCGAGAGAGGCTGCACGGTTCAAAGCCTCGCTTCGCGCCGCCTGGTGGAGTTTCCATTAATCAGGCAGCCAAGCATCCAGTTCGCTCAACTTCGTCTGCGGCAGGTTCATCAACAGCTGGGTGAGATACAGTTGCGGATCCAGCTGGTGTCGGCGGCAAGTGCTGGTCAGGCTGGCGAGGATTGCCGCGGTGCGACCGCCACGCGGGTTCCCTCCCTCTCCGCCAACCAGTCTTCGCGTTTGCCTGGACGAAGCGACGAGCGTGCTCAATGTCGCAAACGAGCAGCTGATGTACGAGTTGTTGAGCAGACAGGCAATTCCATTCCTGAGTTCGGGTCATCGTCGGACCCTTCTGAAGTTCCATCGCAACGTCCTGCGACTGTCGCCCGATCGATTGGAGGATCGAACCAAGCGGTGAATTCGGGGTGCTAACGGCAGCTTAGCCGGCGACGATCGCGCAGCCGAGCGATTGCATCACGCGCAATGGTGGCGCTGCGCTATCGATAAAAATTGCCGCACAGTTTGCGTGAATCTCATTTGGATATATGATTGGCACACCGCTTGCTCGCGAACCTCTCAAACGCTGCTTTTGAAGCTTGTGTGAACCCAGGGAGTTTATCGAATTGAAAGCCTCGCGCGGTATCGGCAAACGCACCATAGGAAGAAGATCGTTCCTGAAAGCGATCGGATCGGCTGCACTTCTGCCAATTCTGCCGCGTGGGCTCTCGGCGGCAACCACCGCCGCGAAATTCATCAGGCGTCGCCCTACCGATGCGGCGTGGCCGTCGAAGGCCGCGTGGAAGCAGCTCAATGATGCGGTCGACGGAAATTTGATTCCGGTCAACTTTCCGCTCTCGGTGCTCAAAAGCGATCCCGACGGCGACGCTGCAAAGCAATTGCTCAAGAACCTCAAGAATCCGTATTTCCTAGGCGATGAGCCGGGACTCACCGAGTCCACCGGATGGGTCGATGCGTGGGCGACCAAGCCGAGCGTGTATGCGGTCGCGGCCCGCAACGCCAACGATATCGCCGCGGCGGTGACCTTCGCGCGCGAAAATAATTTGCGTCTCGCGGTGCGCGGCGGAGGCCATAGCTATCAGGGCACTTCCAACGCCGCCGATTCGCTCCTGATCTGGACGCGGCATATGCACGACATCACGCTGCACGATGCGTTCGTTCCGCAAGGATGCGAGCACGTCATGCAGCCGCAGCCCGCGGTGACGGTGGGCGCGGGAACAATAGGGATGCAGGCATACAACGCAGTTACTACCGAGGCCGGGAAATACGTTCAGGGCGGCGGATGCCTCACGGTTTGCCTCGGAGGTCTCATCTCGGGCGGCGGCTTCGGAAGCTACTCGAAGCACTACGGCACCGCGGCGGGAAGTCTACTCGAAGCCGAAGTCGTGACCGCCGACGGTCAGATTCGGATCGCGAACGCATCGATGAATCCCGATCTATTCTGGGCGCTGAAGGGCGGCGGCGGCGGAACCTTCGGCGTCATGAGCAGGATGACGGTGCGGATGCACGAGCTGCCGGAATATTTCGGCGTCGCCAACTTAAATGTAAAAGCATCCTCGGACGACGCGTACCGCGGCCTCATTCGCGAGTTCGTGAGTTTCTACCGCGAGCATCTTTTCAACGATCATTGGGGCGAGCAGGCCCATGTGAGGCCCGACAACGTGCTCGAAATCCAGATGAGCTCGCACGGGCTTAGCACCGACGACGCGAGGAAAGTTTGGCAGCCGTTTCTCGATTGGGTAAAGAAATCCTCGGGCTGTTCGATCAAAGGGCTGAGCACGATCGGAAGCATTCCGGCCCGCCATTGGTGGGACCCGTCATGGTGGAAGGAGCACTGGCCAGAGATCGCATTTCCGCGTGATGGCTTCCTGCACGAAATGCTCGACGACGCTCTCATACACGTGATGGGCCAGCCGGCTTTCGCCGTCGATCCGCGGCCTGATGCGGATCCCAATCACGCATGGTGGAAGGGAAACACGGGGGAGACGGGAATTTTCTGGTATGGCTACGAATCGTTGTGGCTGCCGGACTCGCTGCTTAAGCCCGACGCGCAGCAACGCCTCGCCGATGCGCTCTTCGCGGGCTCGCGCCATGCGGAGATCGGACTGCACTTCAACAAAGGACTCGCGGGCGCGCCGCCCGAGGCCATCGCGTGGGCGAAAGACACCGCGACCAATCCTTCGGTGCTGAGCGCCTTCGCGCTGGCGATCGTTGCCGACGGGCAGGAGCCCGCGTATCCCGGAATCGCCGGACACGAGCCGCGCGTTGAAGAGGGCCGTAAAGCCGCGGAGCGCATCGATCGATGCGTCAACGAGCTACGCGCGGTCGCGCCTAACGGCGGCGCCTACGTGAGCGAGAGCAACTACTTTCAGCGGGATTGGCAGCAGGCGTACTGGGGCAGTAACTACGCTCGACTCGCACAGATAAAACAGAAATACGATCCGAACGGGCTGTTCTTCGTCCATAACGGCGTCGGATCGGAAAATTGGAGCGCGGACGGTTTCACCAGGCTCGCCTGATTTTAAGAGAGGAAGGAATCCAACCAATGGCTCGAATAGGAAACCAGGCCCGTAGTTGCGCAAAATTTCATCGAACGTGAAGTCGGTCTGCGGTAGCGATATTGAGAATGAGACTGACCCAAAACCCGAACACTAGGACAGCGATAAGTTGAGGAGGCGGCGTTCGGTGTGGTCCTGTGAACGCGAGGAAGGAGGGCCAGGATGTCGAAGCGAGGTCACCCTGAAGAGCAGATACCGCGGATCAATCCAAACCAAAAACATTCAAATGCCCCGCGTGCGGCAACGACTGCACGAAGCTGTTCGTGTGGGGCAAGGACGGCAGGAAGGTGTGCTATTCCTGCCAGCAGAAGGAATCCAAGCTGACCGAAGCCCAGCGCCGTGCCTTCAGGGAAGAGACTGAAGCAGCGATGTCGGCTGAGCGCGAAACCAAAAAGAAAGAGGCGCTCAAGGAAAAGCCGGGACGCTCCGAACTCGGGCACTGGGTGGAGAAGATAGAAGGCATCCAGTTCATGACAAGGATCACATCCCTCAACGCGGCGGCAGTCAAGCCCAAGGCGCAGCGATGGCTGTGGCCTAACCGCGTCCCCGCTGGCGCGATCACTTGGGGTGTGGGAAAACCCGGCAACGCAAAATCTTTATGGGCTACCGACCTCGCAGCCCGCATATCCTCGGGCGCTGATTTCCCCGATGGAACGAAGAACACAAGCGGTCCTAAAAAGGTTCTGATGTACTGCGGCGAGGACGACATCGAACGCACCGTTACCCCGCGCCTGATAGCTGCCAGAGCGAACCTCGCCAATATCGAACTGCTGGACAACCAGTCGTTTGAGATATACGACAAGGAATACAACCGCATCGACCGACGCGAGATCGACCTCAGCACAGACGTGAAAGTCATCTCACAGCTTGTGTACGAGCACCCAGACATCGTGCTGCTCATCATCGACCCGACCACTGGCGTATACGGAAACAAGAACCACGACAAAGACATGCGTCCGGTGATGAACGAGCTTAGCGATTTGTGCTCGAAGCGCGGGCTGACCATCGTCGGCATCACCCACACTAACAAGCGCGGGGACGCCGCTGCCATCGACCAGATTCAGGGCGCGTCATCAATAGCGGGTGCTGCCCGCGCAGCGTGGCTGTTCACACGGGACCCTGAGAGCGATGATGAGCACGCGCATGCGATGACGTGCATCAAGGCGAACCTCAGCGACAAGCACGATGGGCTGAGGCTGCTGACCACGGCTGTGAAAGTCAACGACGAAGTAGGCAGCCATCCCATGATCGTATGGGGCGAAGGCACCAAGATGCAGGCGGACGAAGCGAACCAAGCCATCAAGGAAAAGCGTGAGTCCAAGGGCGGAAAGAGGGACGCGGCGAAGCTCGCAATCCTCGCGTTCGTCGCGGACGGAGCCAAGCTTTCGGGTGATGTGTACAGGGCGCTGGAAAAGCTGGGGCATTCCTCGGAGACCATCAAGCGGGCTGCTGGAGAATTGACTGACGAGCGGGAAATCGTGCGCAGGCAGAAGTGCAAGCGGTGGTACATGCTGCTGCTGGAGCACTTGTATTAGTTCGAGGAGGAGGAGGCGCAGCCGGAGCAGGTCATCGCGCTCGCTGCCGGAGAAGTTCTTTGATGGCGAAGACGGAGGTCAGAAGGTCAACTCTGTGTGGTTGACCTTCTGACCTTCTGACCTTCTGATTACAATTTACTTAAATTATGTATGTATATAAAGAACTTAGCTGTACACAGTGTCAGAAGCTCAGAATGTCAGAATGTTGCATGGTCACGGTCTCGCGGATGACCTTCTGATGCTTGGAGCGTCCGCGACTAACACTCAACCCGCGCCAACTTTCGCCGACGCACGTCTTGCTGGGCAGCCAGAAATCCAATAACACGAGAAGAGCGGCTCGGCGAAATAAAACGGCGCCAGCGGAATCCGCGTTACCTAGTTCTCTACGGCAGTGGCAGTGAGCGTTTTCGTGTTTTGTCGAGGCGTGGGCGTCGAATCGGTTTTCCTGCTTTTTTCGACTCCTCGTCGTGAATCTTCAAAAGCTCGGTCTGATACTTCACGCGCTTAGCGTTTAGTTCGAAGTCCTTGCTCGGACGCCCGGTCCGTTTGGGCGGAACGCCAAGGGCCGATGCCAACCTTTTATTCACATTCTCATAGGCTTGGGATGCTCCAGCGGCGTGTTCAGCATTATCTCTCTGCTTCATGCGATCTGCCTCCTTTCCGGCGGATTGGACACCCTAGAATATCACCGTCGAGGTCGAGGTGTCGGTATCGCCGCAAGCATTGCGGCATAAGAGGCGATCACATACAACAACGCTCATCACCGTGCCGTCAGGCCCTTTGCGGCACCACTCAGCGCCAGTTCCGCGACTTTCAAATCCATTTCGTGAAGTAGCATTTTGGCAGTTCGGGCGGGGCCGCTAATTTCTCCCGGCACACGAAGTTGCCATTTTTGCTGCAAAAACTGGCTCCCGAGTTCTGGCGCGAGAAGCGCAGAACCGAAGTTTGGTTGAGAGGAAAATTGAGTCATGCGTGCAAGACCCGAGGTTCGCGACATCTTAATCGCTCATAAGCTGAGGTATTGGTCCCTGAGAGCACAATATCCGTCTGCATTCCCCAACTGCCGGGCGTCGCGGGCACGGCGCAACGTCCTCAGGCTGATGACCCGTCACCCGGCAGTCGCCCGTCGTTTGAATATGGATATTCGGTCTGCATACCCGCCCGTTTAGGAAGACTTGAAACTGTTTCGTTGAGGTCAACGCGTGAAGAAGACGGATGCCCCCGAAATTCTAGCCGTCGTGCCGCTGCCAACAGCCGAGGAGCGCAGGCGGCGCGAGATTATGTTGGCGCGGGTGATGCTCGTAGCCATAGACCTCGTCCTCTCGGGCGAGGGGTTGGGCTTGGAGACTGCGCGTGATTTGAGCCGGGAGCTTCGGCATGCCTACCCTGAGCTTGTGGACGAACTGTATCCACAGCCGTGATGCCGAAGTACAGACCAGCGGTTTTGCCAGTGAGCGTATCCGTGTTGCCATCCGCCGATGGTTTAGAACCTTCTCGCCTCACCGCAGCGCTTACCGCTTCGGCTTCCGCCTCCGCTCGTCCCAGTGCTTGAACCCCAATACTTTCTTGATATGCAGCCTATATTCGCCCGCCCGGCAACGGTCAAAGTCTTCCATGAATTGGGGGACGAAAAGAAGTAAACTGAGTATCCCTTCCTCCACCTCGATTTCCTTTCCCATAGAGCGCCATGTCAGAAGCACGCGATTCGCGGACGCCTACGCGCCCGCAGCCTGTCCTTTGTAGGCCGGGACAAACGCTTCGCGCACGAACTGCTCGAAAGATGTCGGCGTCGTGTTCTTCGCCGATCTCGGCTCCAGTGTTTCCACGTACCCCCTATTGATAGCGTTGGCCATTTCCACGATCAGCGTTGCGACATGCTTCGACATGCCCATCGAACTCAGTGCCTGAATTACTTGGTCCTCCGGAAGTCGCACATACGCGAGCCCCGGCTTGCCGATCCCTTCCCCAATGATCTTCGCCGCTTCGTTGTAGTTCAAATTTCGCTGCCCTTGCAGTTCCTGCGTCTGTTTTCCATTGAAATCAAGCTTTAGCAGCGCGTCCGCAGCCGCTGCTCCGACGTCCTTTGTTGCGATCATGGGCAGCGGGACCTCCGCATCCACCGGCCCAGCCATCATTCCAAAGCTGTGGATCACACCGGCCTGCGGCAGGGTGTTCTCCATGAAGTACCCGGCCCGCAAATGCAGCACATTCAGCCCTTCGATCTGATTCAGCTTCGTTTCCATCGCATGCAGTCCCGCAATCGGCCCGGTCTTGTCAGGCTTATCCGCCCCGAAGCCACTCAGCGTAACGGTATGCTTTACTCCTGCCGCCTCGATGGCCGTCGCAATTGCATCCGTAACTTGGGCCTGATAGCGGAGGTAATCGTCGCTGTATGATTCGGCGGAATCAACGCATACACACCCTCCGCGCCGGCGAACGCCCGCCCCAGCGCCTGCGCATCCAGCGCATTCGCGACAAACGCGTCAGCGCCTCGGCTTACGAAAGGCGCCAGTTTTCCGCTGTCTCGCCCAACGACGCGAACCCTTTTCCCCTTATTAAGCAGGGTATTTGCAACGACAGAACCCGTATGCCCGGTCGCTCCCAGAATGACGTACATGTCCCCTCCCTTTACTCCATGATTTCGATGCAAAGCTCAGCGGGAAAGGTACTGTACGGAATTGGGGCGATGAATTGACTGGTGAGAAGATGAAGAAGTGCGTTTGGTTGCGTCCCGAGGCTGTTGTTCAGGTGGAATTCTTGGAGTGGACGGGAGCCGATAGGCTTCGTCATTCCAAGTTTGTGGCGCTGCGTGATGACAAGAATCCGCGAACCATCGTTAAGGAGAATTTCGTCAGCCATTCTTGATCACCGTCTCTTCGATTGCAGCTTTCATTCCATTTAGGGTGTCTTGAGTGTCGCGGGCAATTTTCCGTCTTGCGATTAGGTTCAGCAGCTTGGCTTTCAGAGTCGGTGTGGAATAGTAATGGCTGATCTCTATCTTCGTAGAAGACTGCCCGACTCGATGAAGCGTTGTTTCGACCACGTAGTCAGGCAAGACCTTGCTTATTCCGAACGTGTCCTCCGGCAGTACAGTGACAAGCTTCTGCATGGGAACAATTTCGATGTCCTTCTCAACGCAGGTGTGTTTTCCGCCTGAGAGGTGGCATCGGTAGGAAACTCAGCAATCGGCTGCATCATAGCTCTTCGCCTTCGATAACCGATCCGTCGCTGTGCGGAATGACAGGCGTGTTCATGTCGCCAACGACCAACACATCCCGCGCAGCGCCTTGCTTCTCGTACCAAGCGGCTTTCATGATTTTTGATTTGCTCCTAGTCGCATGTGATACAGGCGTGACCTCTCGCCGTGGGATAATACTCACCGAAATGGCTTCGGTGCTGCAAATAGCTAGTCCGGAATCCGCTCGGCGAATCCAGCGGGTGCAGATCGTCACAATCGTTTGGATGAGCGTAGAAGCGGCGGTGTCCCTCTTCGCCGCTTGGCGGGGACGTAGTCCGGCTCTGCTTGCATTCGGTGGAGACAGTGCCATCGAACTCTTCTCGGCGGTAGTAGTGCTGTGGAGATTTCGTGCAACGCCTGCACACGGAGACGCGGAAAGGCGGGCTGCCCGTGTGGCGGGAGCCTTGTTGTTCGCTCTGGCTGCTTTTGTCGGAGTTACTTCGGTGACGAGTCTGCTGGGTTATAGCGAACCCAAACCAACGGTTCCGGGAACAGCAATTTTGGTCGCCGCCGCCGTCGTCATGCCATGGCTTGCGAAAGAGAAACGGCGACTGTCAGGAGCGACAGGCAGCGCAGCTTTGAGCGCGGACGCCGCACAGTCGGCACTGTGCGCTTACCTTTCGCTGATCGCCTTGGCGGGACTGGCGATCAACGCCATCTGGCGCGTCAAGTGGGCAGACCCGATTGCGGCTTTCGCGATCCTGCCGCTCATTGTTTGGGAGGGTCGGGAAGCCATGCGCGGGAAGGCTTGCGGTTGTTGCTGATCGAGCGTCCACGACCGCAAAAAATTTGCTACACCTCCGAGACGATACTTTTCTCAACGTCGGACGTATTGGTCAAGGAATCCGAAAACATCTTCCTCCCATTCAGGGACAGCCGTGTACACGAAATTGTGCCCATCATCCGCCGTCCTTCCGACCGGAGGATAAATCTTCAGAACGTGCGGTTTGCCGAGCCTCGCCAGTTCGTTAGCCATCGCCTTGCCGGGTGCGGTGGAGTAGTCGTTCTCCGCATGAAGCAGCATAGTGGGAACGGTTGAGTTCCGAACTGCCGTCAGCATGCTCTCGCGAACCTCGGATGAACTATCCCAAGAACTAGCGGCAGCGGAGAAAGTAACGGCGGCTCGCAAGGTGCTATCACGCTCTGCTGCGAGGAGGGTGAGTTGACCGCCGAACGAGTGCCCTACTACCGCGATGCGGCGGGAATCGACTCCGGGAAGACTTTTCAAAAACGACAAGCCTGCGGTGACATCGTCGAGATGATCCGTCGTCAGTAGAACGAACTGCAAATGCTTACGAGCTTCCTCTCCCCTTGTATCTTTTTCCCGCTGTAACATGTCCTGCATAAAGAATCCTTGATCGGCGGAAAGTCCCTGTCCTCGCCGGAACAGATACAGGAAAGCGTAGCCATGTTTGATGAAGGTCGGCGCGAGCCTTTCGGCTGCTTCAGTAATCGCGAAGCCGCTAGTATGCAAGGCATCGGTGCTGCCGGAGCCATGAACGAAAAGGACTGCGGGAGACGGAGTCGCTCCGGCAGGTCTCCAGAGGTAGCCTTTAAGGCGCAGATTGCCACTCGGAACCACAACGATCTGCGGAGTGATTGATGGCGGTGATTGGCTAACCGCCACGCACGAAAGCAGCACCGATACGAGCGCCGTCGAAAGTCGTATTATCATCGGTCTTAACAATATCCGATCCGCCCCGGCTTGCGTTGCCCTGTTCCCTTTTGCACAGTTCTCGGCGGAAATGTCCCGACTGTTCGTATTCCTACGCCGCCTCTGCGCCCACGCTGCAATGTGCGCCCTCGGAATCGACGAACTGCGCCAGCACCCCGCCGAAGTCCTGCTTCTTTGGCGGCATGCTGAAGAGCACGCCTTTCGCGCTCATGTCTCGGTAAAAAGCCTCGACGTCGGCGACAGTGAAACCCAGTTCGATCTTTCCTGCTGGATTCTTGTCGGAAGCCGGATGCAGAGCGAGGGTGGTTTCGCCCGTCACAAACTCGCTCCAGTCCGGCGACTCGAACTTCAGTTTGAGACCAAGCACATCGCGGTAGAACTTCACGGCTTTGTCCATGTCAGCGACGAACTTGATCACGTATCTAAGCTGTGTTCCTTGCATTGGTGCCTCCTCTTTTATCGTCGAGCACCAACTATCCTAACGCCCCGAAAGCTGCTTTCGCTGATCCCTTCACTAGCGGCTCGCTGGCGGAACGATGCCGTTCATACGGAGGTATTCCACCAGTTGGCCGTAGTGATCGGAAATGTGCCATAACGCCGAAGTCAGCACTTCCAGTCGGTTGTCTCCCGCATAGGAACCTTTCACGGGAGCCATTAGGTTATCCGGTCTAGCCTTCGCGATCTCGCCATTGATCATGACGAATGATTCGCGCAGGTAAGCCAGAATCTCAGTTTTCGTTCTCGCCGGACTCGGACCGCCAGTGTCGCAGTGTTCGGGCGGCTGTTCCCCGCGCAACTTCTTCGCCCATGCCTCGTTGGCGCACGCCACGTGCTTCACCTGCTCGGCGAAAGTGCGGATATCGGCGAACGCGCCCTGCGTCGGCTTGAAGCCCCGCTTATCTTCCGGCATGGCTTCGGCAAGCGAGGTAAAGTCGCTCTCCACCATCTTCCACATGTAGTTGATCGAGTCGGGAATGGTCTTCGGCGGCGATGACTGTTGCTGCGCGATTGCCCGGACGGCACCAAGCAGCAGAACAAATGTGATTACGGCACGCAGTGAGGTCTTCATGACGCCTCCTGTCGGTTTGGGCATGTGCTAGCCAGCCCGGATTATAAGCTCAGTCCTCAATCCCGCCGAACGTTGACCTTCCCCTCTGTCCGACCTAACATCCCTGTCAGTGTACGCGCCATCTCAACCCGTGGGTCAGACGGTCTCCCATTACCGCATCCTCAGCAGGATCGGCGGCGGGGGCATGGGTGTGGTCTACGAGGCGGAAGACGTGAAGCTTGGTCGCCACGTCGCCCTGAAGTTCCTCCCCGACGAACTCGCCCACGACGCCCAAGCCCTTAGCCGTTTCCAGCGGGAAGCCAAGGCTGCGTCCTCTCTGAACCACCCGAACATCTGCACGATCTACGAGATTGACGAGTCAGATGGGCAAAGTTTTATCGCGATGGAACTTCTGGAGGGGCAGACGCTCCGGCACCGGATCGGTGGCAAGCCGCTGGAGACCGAACAGATTCTATCGCTCGCAATCGAGATCGCCGACGCGCTCGACGCTGCCCATTCCGCTGGCATCGTGCATCGCGACATCAAGCCCGCCAACATCTTCGTCACCAAGCGGGGGCACGCCAAGATTCTCGACTTCGGATTGGCTAAGATCAGTACACCCAAAAGCGCGACTGGCAACGAGCCAACACTTGCCACTGCGGAGGTTGACCCTGACCATCTCACGAGTCCCGGCACGGCTGTAGGAACCATCGCTTACATGTCTCCTGAGCAAGTTTGCGCCAAGGAACTGGACTCCCGCACTGATTTGTTCTCATTCGGAGCCGTTCTGTACGAGATGACGACGGGGACATTGCCCTTCCGTGGCGAGAGCACAGGAATAGTTTTCGATGCCATCCTGAACCGTGCTCCGTTGCCTCCCTTGCGGCTGAATCCCGACGTACCGCCCAAGCTAGAGGACATTGTCAACAAAGCTCTAGAGAAAGACCGCAATCTGCGCTACCAGAGTGCAGCCGATGTCAGAACCGACTTGCAACGGCTGAAGCGGGACAGCGAGAGCGGGCACAGTGCGGCGGCAAGCTCAGGCACGCTGGCTGCGCCGCATGGCAAGGTCTGGAACTTTGCGGTTCCCATTTTAACCGTCGCCTTGCTCGTGGCGGGCGGGCTTTACTATCGCTCGCATCAACAACGCACGCGCCTGACCGATAAGGACACTATCGTGCTCGCCGATTTTGCCAACAGCACGGGCGACGCGGTATTCGACGATGCGCTGAAGACGGCGCTCAACGTTTCCCTTCGGCAATCGCCTTTCCTCAATATGCTCTCTGACAGTGAGGTTGCGAAGACCTTGCAGCAGATGACCCGTCCTACCAGCACGAAACTCACGCCTGACTTAGCCCGAGAGCTTTGCGAGCGGGCAGGCAGCAAAGCCTACCTTGCCGGAACGATTGGCAGTCTGGGCAGCCAATACGTGCTGGGATTGAAAGCAGTGAATTGCCGGAGCGGAGACACGCTGGCTGAAGAGCAAGCGACGGCGGCGTCCAAGGAGAAAGTGCTGGACACGCTCGGCGAAGCGGCATCGAAGCTGCGCGGCGAACTGGGCGAATCGCTGGCTACGGTCGAGAAGTTAGATGTTCCACTGCCAGAGGCCACCACGTCTTCGCTCGAAGCTCTGCAAGCGTACAGCCTTGGCGGAAAAGCGGGTAACGAGAAAGGCGCCGCAGCAGCCCTACCGTATGACCAGCGTGCCATCCAGCTTGATCCGAATTTTGCCATGGGCTACTGGGCAGTCGGCGGAGACTACGTCATTCTCGGCGAGCTTGGGCGGGCCAGCGAGTATTTCACCAAGGCATTCCAGTTGCGGGAACATGCCAGCGAACGGGAAAAGCTGAATATCGCCGCCGACTACTATCGAATTGCAACCGGAGAACTGGATAAAGCAGCCCAGACGTATCAAGAGACGATTGAGAGCTACCCACGGAAATCCGGTGCGTATGGCGCTTTGGGCACCGTGTACGGCGCACAGGGGCATTATGAGAAAGCTGCGGAATTGACGAGGCAAGCGCTGCGCCTTGCACCGGATGAAAACAACTACGGCAATCTCGCCAACTACGCCCTTGCCTTGCAGCGCTTCGACGAGACGCCGCAGATCATCCACGAAGCGCAGGCGCGAAAACTGGATGATTTAATAGTGCACAATGCGCACTATGCCCTTGTCTTTCTCGGTTCGGATTCTGCAGCGATGGCGGAACAGCAACAGTGGTTTGCGGGCAAGCCCGAAGAGAACATTGGACTGGCGCTCGCATCCGACACCGAAGCATATGCCGGTCATCTTGGCAAGGCGCGGGAACTGACCAAGCGGGCAGTGGACTCCGCTATCCGCGCGGACAGCAAGGAAAGTGGGGCTATATGGCAGGCGATTGCCGCTCAGCGGGAAGCCGCTTACGGCAATGCCACAGAAGCGCGGCAGTCAGCGGCGGAGGCTTTGAAGCTAGCTCCCGCGAGTCAGGGCGTTGGCGTGGAAGCCGCGCTTGCGTTTGCCATGGTAGGCGATACGGCACGAGCCGACTCCTTGGCGCAAGATTTAGGGAAACGCTACCCGCTGGACACGCAGATGCAGTCGCTTTGGCTGCCAGCGATTCAGGCGCAATTGGCGCTGAACAAGAAGAACCCGGCTGCCGCCCTGAATACTCTGCAAGCTGCTTCCCCCATCGAGTTAGGGCAAATCCTGTTCGTCGCCAATATTTCCTGCCTCTATCATGTGCATGTACGCGGAGAGGCATATCTGGCAGCCGGCCAAGGCAGTGCTGCCGCCGCCGAGTTTCAGCAGATTCTCGACCACAGCGGCATCGTGTGGAACTGCTGGACGGGAGCGCTGGCGCATCTGGGGGTGGCACGTGCAAACGCTCTGCAAGCGAAGACCTCGCAGGGAGCAGATGCCGATACCGCCCGCGTCCGAGCGCTCGCCGCCTACAAAGATTTTCTCGCGGTGTGGAAGGACGCCGACCCCGACATTCCCATCCTGAAGGAAGCCAAAGCGGAATACGCGAAGCTGCAATAGCTGTTCGGCGATCGTATTCTTGCGGATAATCACACTCGCCCATGCCAAGAAGCACAACCAACTTCGACACTATGCGGAAGATCGGCTTGGCGTTGCCCGGTGAGGAAGAGAGCACAGCTTACGGGTCACCCGCGCTCAAGGTCCACGGAAAACTCTTGGCATGTGTGCCTGCTCATCGTTCGGCTGAGCCGGGTTCACTTGTCGTTCGCGTCGGCTTCGACGACCGCGCCGAACTGCTCGCAGCAGACCCGGACGTCTACTACGTTACCGACCACTATCTCAACTACACCGCCGTGCTGGTTCGCCTGTCCCGCGTCACACCTGATGTCCTGCGGGACTTGCTCGGCGTGGCTCACAAGTTTGTGACCGGGAGGAGGGGACGATGAAGCGAGAACGGATGCTGAAGGTCGTGCTCGTGGTGGTGGGATTGCTCTTTTGCGCTGCCGTTTATCCGCTTATGCTGATGGCGAAGCAAGACCCTGCTCTGGCGATGATGATGAGTCTCTACGCGACGCTCGGCGTCTTCTTGCTGATTGCATCGCGCAACCCGTCCGCGCACCGCAGTTTGATCGCCTTTGCGGGATGTTCGAGCTTTGCGCATGCCACTGTCATGGGAGTGCAGGCATACCTAAGCTTCATCGCTCGCAGAGAACTGATCGGGTCGGCTGTGTTCATTGCTATTGGCGTAGCCCTGATCGCGCTGGCTCCGAGCAAGAAAACGGTCGAGCAGGTATCGGCAGCGGTTGTTTAGAAGTCATCGATTCTTCTTCGCCGTCCGTCCTGTGGCTGCGCGCCCTACCTTGATCCGCGCCTCCCGCGTCCTGCCGTCGATGCCCCCTTGTCCCACAGAACAGACCGTGGTCGAGTCAAGCTCGGTAATGTAGCATCTGATGCGGAACCGACCGGGGCTGCCAAGCTGGAACCAGCATCCAAACCACTCGCCTTCGACGGCGTGACCTCACGCTTCGGATACGGAAAAGTCTGCCAACGTAACGCCTGCAAAATTGCACGTTTGATTCGCCTGTTGGGCGCGTATATCCCCACATAGCGGTGCTTCGGTTTTCCTTTTTCGAAAGCTACCTTCTGTTCAACCAACTGCTTTTTTCTTTCCGCTCTGGTTGAGAGCGGAATGTACGGATAGAGTTTGTTCCCCCCCCACCACGGTGCCGTCTGGCAGCGTATCGCCCGCGTAGAACTTTTTGCCATCACGGATAAAGAAACGACGACCTGTCGCATCGGGGCGTGCGCTGCGGCCCTTTCGACTTCGGATCGCGGAATGAATCAATTTTGAATCACGCAGTTGACCTGTGACATCACGGTACATCGTCGTGCCGGAGGTTTTTCCGCAGTACAACCAGTTGCAGGCTTGGTAGACAGTTCCAATTTCTCCGGCGTCCGTGTCCGAATAAGCGACAAATATATACGCGGGTAGAACCACTCTCCCGCTCTTCGTCGTTCTGGCACTGTTCGCCATCTGCCTGCAAGCCGCGCTGATGAGGTAGCTGCCGGAGTGTGGGTGGGCCCAATGGCAGCACGCCCCTCTGCAAAGTGTGACTACGTACTGCGCCCATGATTCACCACAAACCGATTTTGCCGTGGCAGTCCCCGCCGTTTTTCCAAAACAGCATACGCCCGCCAGTTCCCCGTTCAGAATCAGGCCGAATGACCTTTCCCCGTTCCATGTGCCCAACCACTCGTAGCGCAGCACTATTTCTCGCGCTTTTTCATAAGCGATTTCAACGACAATCGCATTCTCAAGACCAACAACGGGACGAGGGTCTTTCTGCGCTTCTTTTTCGCGTATTTTCCTTTGCCATGCTTTCATAGCAAGCCTTTTCGAATCACTTCCGTGAAGTGCTCGATGTCCTCTGTGCAACTAAATTCGATTGTCATGCGGTAGCGAGCTTGTCTGTCCCCGCCGAGAGAAATGGTGTGCGGAGGGTATTGAAAAAAACTTTGGTTGCCGTCTCTCAATCGCGTCAGTTCTGCGTCTAGCCAACGCAGGCGCTTCTTCGTCTCGTTCTCTTGCGCAGTAAAGATTTCTGGCTTCGTCATCCTGTCGTGAAAGCGAATCAATCCGCTCGTGGTCACCGGATTTTTGTCGTCCAACTTCGCTTTCGTGACGTAACTTTTCACGGTCTCTTCTGGAATTGCCGCGACCTCCTGCCAGTAGCGTGCCGTGCGCGTAGGTGTATCCGTCTCCTCAAGAGTCTTTTGATATTCGGAAACAGCGGCAAAGCTTGCCGCAGTTTTTTCCGGCCTCCCGCCGCTCGACTTTTGGAGCCGCGCAAGTATCGTTCCCGCCTTCCGCTCCGCAGACAGTTTGAGTTCGGCGGCATAATCTAGGGACTCCTTCGACATGTGTGCCGCTTTCGCACACACCCGTGAAGCTTCCGCAATGTCCCGGATTTTTTTAACTTCCGGCAGGGTCTTTGCTTTTGCGAGCGCGATTCGCACTCGGTCGAGATTTGCTAAAGTGTTCACACTAGACATCGCAGCACCCCGTGCCTTCCACGAGCGAAAATAGCAACAGGTTTTCGGAAAGGGCCAGAGGGCGGGCTGGCGAATCACGCTACCACTTCAGCAGCTACAAACCCGCGTTGAAACGAACCGCATGCTTCAAGTCGGCGTGCTCGAAAGCCGAAGCCATGCGGTCGATCGCGGCCTTCTTCAGCCCGAGAGCGCCGGCCTCTTTGCGCCAGCCGGCAACGGCCGCGCCGACGACGCCGGCGGTGTGCTTTGCTTCCTGCGACGACAGCCTGAAATATTCCGCCTCGGCCATGGCGATTTCCAGAGAGGCCGTTGGATCGTCGACACTGATCGATGTGTGCAGGATGCGGTCCCGGACGTCGGTTGGCACGGGGTTGAGATCGAACGCGGGCGAGAGACGCCAGCCACGCGGTCCGTCGTAGAGGAAGCCGTGGTTGCGCAGGTGATCGTCCGTGTTTGAGATCAGCACCGTGAAAACGATCCGCGTCCAGAGTTCTTTCAGATCCGCGTCCGGCTGCGCGCCGTGCTGGCGGATGGCATCCGCAATCTCCAGGTAGCTGTGCTGCTCATTATCTTTCGCGCCGAGCATGCTCATCGCGGAGAGAAAAGAAATGCGCGTGTCCCCTGCCCTGTCAAACCGGCGCACGACGAGAACGTTTTTGCCGGTTATGTTTTCGATGCGACTGTCGGCAACGCTGATGCCGGCATCGCGCGCGAGCCTGAGACTGAGCGCTTCCCACAACTCGACGTCAGCGTAATCGTCCTTGTGCGGAAACTTTGCGATCGCCAGCTGGCCGTCGCGTTCGCGCACGGCCGCTTTCGGCCGCGCCCCGCCGAGCGACGAGCCCGGCGCCAGCAGCAGGCGCAAATCTTCCGCGGTGTCGGTATCGTCAGCGACGCGCTCGGATGCCGCGAGCAGCCGCGGCAGGTTGACCACCGGCGGAATGCGCTCCGCGTCCGCGGGCGCGAGAAAGGGTCCGCCCGGCTGCTGCGCGAAACGCAGCGCGCCCTGCCTGGCTTCGTCGTCGACCATCAGGAGAAAATCTATTTCGCGCGGCGCACGCGCGGGGCGGTTTTGCTGCTGCGCAGCCCTGCGCTCGGCCCGCTGCATGAGCACGCGGCCCCACCGGTCCGGGGCGGAATCGCCGAGCGCGCCGAACAGCGCCTTCCCGGCTTCGGTGTGTTGCGGTCCGGGCCCGAGCGTTAACGCCGGCTCAAGCGCGAAGCGTTCGGGGTGTTCAAGCCAGGTCTTGTCATATTCGAACGTCGCGCTCGCGCGTCCTTTCGGGGCGCGCGACCACAGGCGGCCGACCAGAGCGGGCGCCCCGGCGAGATCGACATAGACCAATGCTTCGGTATCGCTCATGTTGTGCTCTTCGGTTTACGCGGCGTGCGAATGCGTTTGGGCAGGTGCTCTTCTTCGACGGCAAGCCCCGTGGCGTCGTGGCTCGCGTCGGCCAGTTCGTCGAGGCGTGCGGTGAGGCCAAGCACGAACAGGACGCGGGCATACGCGCCCATGGAGACCGCCGGATCACCCTGCTCCATTCTCACCAAGGTCATGCGTCCGATGCCGGCGCGCTGCGCCATCAACGCTATGGGAATGCGGCGACGACGACGGGCGTCCCGGATGTCGGCGCTGAGTTTATCCAGCGCCCGTTTAGCGGGCAGCGGTAGCATCGATTTTCTGTTATCCATCATAATGTACCTTAAAAGGTATCTTAACTGGCTTAGTGTACCTTATAAGGGACTTTGTGGCAAGCGTTCTCAGGCGGGGTGGCAATCCGGGTCGGAAAAGTGATGCAAAATAAAGGGTTTACCCCATCTGGCGGGTGCACGTTCCTACGACCGAACAATCTCCGATTGCAGGCCTATCCTTATATTAAGGCCCCTCCCCGGGACAGGGTGTTCGAAGATGAGATCCTTTATTGATCGCGCTCTGGATCGCCGCGTCCAAAATCGCGCTGCGGCGCTCGCTGGCGAAACGCTTCAACCAGACTTTGCCTGACATCGTTATCCTGCTGTTTATCGTTAATCTCGACCTGACGCGCGGACTCCGCGTCATTTAGAAAACGATCGCGCTCCTGGCGATGGTCATTCTCAATCGTCTGCAATTCCAGATCATGCTGGCGGTCGATGAGCGGTGAATATCCAATCTTCCAAGGTCCTTTGTGCTGCCCTCTCGCGGCTCGCGCCGCTTCTTCGGCACGCTGCTCATGAAACAGCGCCAACCGAGCCTCCACCACGAACGCCTCGCCGGCCACCGTCAAGCGAACGCCGCGATGGTCCCGCTCGAAGAGCGCAAAGGCGCGCAGAACCTTTGCCCTCGAGCGCGCGATAAGAATCAAACTTCAGAACCACACAAGATTCGGGAAACTATTGGGTAGTCGTTCCTGGCAACCAGCTTGAAGACCCGTTGGTCCGACAGCTTCGGTTCCTTATGTGAGTTAACACTGTAGGGGCGCCCAGGCGCTTTTGCCAAAGACCACGGCCGGCCGACGGCCGACGGTTTGAGTACATGACTCTAAACCATCCTCCCACAGGCATCTTCCCGACTGGTCATCAGCCGCGACTGGTTGAGGGTTTATCAAGCCAGTCTAATGGAACTGGAGTACAATCACGTTTTTCGGACGAAGTCTGCAGGAAATCACCAACCCTCAAGCGGATGCCGCCGACAATCCATACCGAGCCCGTTCGTGAAACCGTGCTCCTCGTGCACGGCACATGGGCAAATGCTGCTTCTGGCGCTGCGGCTTGGTGGCAACCAGGCAGCGACTTTTGTTCAAGAATGAACCAGGCCCTTGAGAAAAACGGCTGTCCGGCCCGATGCTGGGCCGACGTGGGACTCGTCCTCACCGACCGACCACCGGTTTTTGCCTGGACGGGGTCGAACCGCGAATCCGATCGTCTTGCCGCCGGACATGCGCTGGAAGATACACTGCGCTGGTTTGAAAAAACCCAGATTCGCTACCACTTGGTGGCGCATTCGCATGGCGGTAACGTCGTGCTGCGCGCTCTCAAGGTTCTTCCTCGAGATCCGAAAAATCTGGGTACGGTGATCTTTCTTGGCACTCCGTTTCTAGATTTCGGCGAACATCGCGAACTGAAACTCCTCTTCACGCGCCGGTTCCCGCTCGCCTTGCATTTGCTGGCCTTCGGACTCTCGTGGTGGGCCGTCATCGCGACGCGGTTCCATTGGCTGGCCCTGGGTTGTGCTGCAGTGACCGGACTCGCGGCCTTCTTCGAAGCTGGTCGCGTGTTCTTTAAGGATCCTCTCGAAAAGAGAAACCGAAGTTCCCTGTATGGAAGCGGACGGCCCCATGCCTTCGCTTTTGCCAGCGACGAAGCCGTCGGCGGATTGACCCAGACCGTGAACATCATGGGGCAACCCAGAAAATATGTAGCTCAGTTGATGGACCGCGGCGTTTCGCGCGGCTTTGCCGTCGCCCCCACTCGCTCCTACAGTGAATACACATTCACCGATACGTGGCCCATGCTGACCCTCAAGAGTTCTATTTGGGATGTCACGCGGAGTGGAGTACAAGCCGTAGCCCTGCCATTCAGAATCTTGATGGTGCTGGTCTCCATTTTCGGGCTCATCCCAGAGAGCCTGATTCTTTTCGCACATTGGCTTCCACGCGCATGGTCCTCGGTGCAAGCGAAGATTTCTCGTTGGTTATTGGAAGGACCCGGCGCGATTGTAGCTGGGCGGGTCATCCGGGATTCCGTCGTCGGCGCCGACCAGGGGCGCCTGCAGGGTGTTTCCCACCTGCCTCCGGAAGTCCGGCAACTGGAACCGATTAGCGCCGAATTGAACGACCGTATGACTGTCGTCGCTCGGCAATTCACCGGCGCCCTCGGCGAGGGACTTCATGCAGGGCTTACTCTTGGCCCAGAGGACGAATTGAAACAGAACGTACTTGCCCACCTTGCAGATTCGAAATTGGCTCACAGCCAGTATTACCAGGAGCAAGAGATCATCGAGAAAGCAGCCGCTCTAATCGCTGCCGTTAGCCGAGCCGCAGCCGACGCTTCAGCGGGAAATTAGCGGATCGAATTCTTCAATCCGAGCTAGGGAATGCAAAGATAGCAGGGGCCCACCTGCCGGGAACGGTTTCACTCAAAGTATCCCGATGCGAAGCGCGTCAGTCTGAAGGTCTCTAATATCTGTTCAATTCTCTTCCCTGGTTTGAGTGACCAACTCAAACCAGCCAGACGGGCGATAAGAGCCTATAGATGCTATCTCTGCGGCTACAGCCGGCCACAATAGGAAAGTATCTCAACATCATTTGGCCACCTGAGGGCAGGCTCGCGAATTTCGCTGGGGTGAGCTCCTAAACGCCAGGTTTTTGGGAAGCATACTTGGAGTACGTGGTTGGTTCTCATGTTCACGCTCGTGCCAAGCATTCCGGCGGCGGTTTGGAAACCCGCTTCGTCGCGAAGCAAGTCATTGTGCTGTTGAAGTTCTTCGCCGCCTCTTGCATGGTATGGGTAGCTCCTCTCGCTAACCGCAGCCAACCGGTTTCAGCACGATTGAATTCTGCGACCGCCGAAGATACGTGAGGTCCAAGATCCAGCCGAGTTTATTGGCCAGTCGGCTTTTTGAAGCGATTCTTATCGATTCTCAGAGAAGTGATTCTTGATTCTAGGGTCGATCGTGGGATTCCCAGCTTCGCAGTCGCTCCCGAAGGACCGGATACTCGCCCACGAAGACAGCGCAGGAACCCAACCAAGGCCAGCCTTTCGCTTCATGCCTTTAAGCAACCCACGGTGAACTGTGTAGGTTACGTTATCGAAGAGACGGATGCTGATCCAGGATACAAGGCGATGCTTTAGCGTGTAGTGGCGGAACGGTAGATCGTCCTTCGAAATGGGATCAGCCATTGGCGAAGTATGAACTTATCACGGCTCGTACACCAAGCAAAAAAATTGAAAGCGTTGGGTCCAAGAGCGAGGTTATCTGCTGTTGATTCGTCTATCTGTCGCTATTACAGTTCGACAAGGAGTTGGCTCTTTTGATTGAAGGTGGTAACTCCTGGTTTTTACAAACCGGTAACGTTACAAGCTGGGACACCACGTTACCGATTTTGCCTTTACACAGGACCTTTCCGTCACTGTGGTAGACTCCGGCGTATTTAACCGGGATGCGGTCGCCAGAGGGGGAATCAAAATGAGATCACGGCAGCGGACTGTTATTACGGGATTAGCTTTCCTAATCGTCGGTGCATGCACAGCACTTTGCCAGACAAAAGGAAAGGCAGAAAGTGCCGTCTTGGCTGCTGACGCCGCGTGGCTGAAAACCTATATCGAAAAAGACGTCGACAAATCGGTGGCGTTCTGTGACGAACAAGGTTCCCTGCTGTGGCCCAATAGCCCGGCTGCGACGGGAAAGAATGCCATTGCGAAATTGACGGCGAGCGCATTTGCGATTCCAGACTTCAAACTGGTGTGGCATCCAGAAAAAGTCGGTGTCGCTCATTCGGGCGAGCTTGGCTATACGAGTGGCACTTACGACTGGAGTTACAAGGACGCATCAGGCAAAGCTATGGCGGACAAAGGGAAATATCTAACCGTGTGGAAAAAACAGGCGGACGGTTCATGGAAGGTGTTGTTCGACATGTTCAATACCAGCCTGCCACAAGCTTGACTCTCGATAAGTCCTCAAACTGTGGGTACTATGAGCCACTTGTCCGGGAACGCCGTTGATCAGGGCGGTGGGACTAATTGCTCTAGAATCGAAGGTGAGCATCGGCAAGCAGCCGACTGATCGCTTCTTTGTCCACTCTGTCTGGAAGCGGCGAAGTTGCCTGAGCAGCTAGTGCCTCTGATTCAAGTTGAGCGCCAAGCTCCTGAATTTCGATAAGCGAATACTTGCCTTTACGGATTTCGATCAACTCGTCTCGGTTTGGTCTTGGCAGCGTGATGCGTCCGCGCTCCATCAACTCTTTCGCTTCTCCGTACAGACGGATTACATGCATGGCGTACTTAGTGTCGTATCCATGTTTATCTTCGAGTTCAGTGCGATGAATGTTTTTCTGCCCTTTTTGCCCGAGCAATCGTTTCATCTGGTCGTCTGCGAATCCGAGGAATGGCTTCACATGACCCTTGGCGAGAAAAAGCTCAGGTCGGGAGGAAAAGTGGTCCCACGTGTTGGTGGTGAACTCAAGTGGCGCGAACAAGAAATGCAGAGCCGATGGATTGCCCTTAGCCGCGAGTCCTGCCCATTTCATCAGGGTATATAGACAGACATCCACGTCCAGCGGCCCGTTGCCTCCGAGTTTGCCTCCGGTCGTGAAGACCCGTGTATATCCAAAATATTCTGGTACCGATCGATCTGGTACCGGCGACGCGTAGAAGACGCAATCGAAGGACTTCGCGGATAGGCTAATGAGTGCTCGTCTTTCCGTCACAGATGACGTTTTGGTTTAGGATTTTCATTGCTTGCAGAGAAAATTGGACAGCAAATTTACCTCCTGGTGACAGTGCTGCGCGCCTGCAAGAGTAGTCTCGCGACAAGCTCGTTGAGGGACGAACTTTGCCGCACTCAAAGTCAGGCTTCTTTCTATTTTGTAGCTTTCTCCTTGGGATCGGGACTTTGCTGTCAGCTATATCGAAAGAACCGATTGCTGCAAATCGAATCGCTTCGAAATTACCACCCTCGCTGCCAGAAGTCCGATATCCCGATCCTGATATCGGCGCCGACGCTTTGCCTGCTCGCCAAAAGGCCCAGATGGCTACAGTTAGTGAGTTTAAGGTCTTCTACCAATTCCAATTCACCGACAAGCTCAAGGAGAGCGGAATCACTTTTGTCCACCACGCTGTCGACGACGCCACGAAGGGGTTCAAGCTCACGCACTACGATCACGGCAATGGCATCGCCGTCGCTGACGTCGATGGCGATGGTCTCTACGACATTTATTTCGTCAACCAAGTTGGAGGCAACGAGCTATGGAAGAATCTAGGTGGTGGCAAGTTCAAGAACATTACCCAGGAGGCCGGAGTCGCACTATCCGACCGCATCAGTGTAGCCGCGGCATTCGCGGACATCGATAACGACGGTGACCAAGACCTCTACGTCACGACGGTGCGCGGCGGCAACGCGCTGTTCGAAAACGACGGCCATGGCCACTTCAAAGACATCACCAAAGAAGCCGGACTCGACCTCGTCGCGCATTCCTCTGGCGCCGTTTTCTTCGACTACGACAATGACGGCCTTCTCGATCTCCTCGTCTGCAATGTCGGTCGGTACACCTCCGATCAAAAGGGACCGAACGGCGAGTACGTCGGGCTGCAGGATGCCTTCACGGGGCATCTCCATCCCGACCGCTTCGAGTATCCCGTCCTCTATAAGAACATGGGCCACAACCACTTCAAGGATGTTACCGCCGAAGTCGGCTTGAACCCCGTGGGCTGGTGCGGCGATGCTACGTTTGCAGATTTGAACGGCGACGGTTGGCCCGACCTGTTTCTACTGAATATGGCCGGCAGTTCGCATTACTACGAGAATTCCGGCGGGCAAAAATTCGTCGATAAAACTGCGCAGTACTTCCCAAAGACCCCGTACGGCAGCATGGGAACGATTTTCTTTGATTACGACAACGATGGCCGCCCGGATCTTTTCATCACCGACATGCACTCGGACATGTTCCAGGAGGTTGGACCGGAGGAGGAGAAGCTCAAAGCCGCGTCCCATCCGCCGGACAGCAGGCTTGGCGGGCCTGCATACAAGTTCATTTTCGGCAACGCCCTATTTCACAATTTGGGCGATGGCAAATTCGAGGAGATCTCCGATCGCATGGGCGTCGAGAACTACTGGCCTTGGGGACCGAGCGTCGGCGATTTGAACGCCGATGGCTGGCAAGACATCTTCATCCCGTCGGGCATGGGCTTCCCATTCCGCTACGGCATCAATTCGCTGTTGCTGAATAACAGTGGCGAGGAATTCCTCGACGCAGAATTCCTCCTGGGTGTCGAGCCTCGCCGCGACGGGCGCACACACACTCCTTGGTTCGAGCTCGATTGCTCGAAGAAGGTGCCCGAGAGCCTTGTCTTTCACATGGGGGGGACGGATCCATGCAAAGGGCTTTCGGGGAAAATCGTCGTGTCAGCCTCGCTCTCGAGCCGCTCGGCTGTGATCTTTGATCTCGATAGCGACGGCGATCTCGATATCGTCACCAACGACTTCAATTCCGCGCCGCAGGTTCTCGTCAGCGACCTCGCGCAGCGCAAAGCCATTCGCTGGCTGAAGGTTGTGCCGGTAGGTACCGTGTCAAACCGCAACGGGCTTGGTGCCACTGTACGTGTCCATGCCGGTGGGAATACTTACACCCAATACAACGACGGCAAATCCGGCTACTTGTCTCAAAGCGTTCTCCCGCTCTATTTCGGCTTGGGCGACGCAGACAAAATCGATCGCATCGAGGTCGATTGGCCCTCCGGTCGCAAGCAAGTCCTCACCGACGGCCTGCGTGTGAACCAGATTTTTCAAATCACAGAGCCAAAGTAGCCTCACTAAATCCAGAGACCAGCATTGCAGCCGCAACGACCCCCACGCGAACCGGCCACACAAGTTGGGCTGGCATTGCGGCATTATCTACATTAGATCGAGACAGGGCGGTGTTTTCCTTGAATCAACGTTGGCAAACGAGTTTTAGCGTTTGAAACTCGGCACTACCGTGTATTGGTGGTGTTGGTGGCCGAACGGCGGAACTCCCAGTACCGTCTCCCTTAACATTTACACTCTAAGAACAGCTTCGAGATGAATTCGTGACAATTCCGTCAGAGATTGTTCGTACGCTCACGCCCTCGGACTCGAAATTTGAAATGTCGTCCGAGTATGTGTCATCCGTGCCGAAATGCTTCGTCAACTTGTGTGAGGGACGATCATACGGCGAGGGAAGATCCATGAACCGCGACTATCTCTGGAGAAAGCCGCGGACGGGTCACGATTCTGTTCCAAAAAATCCAGGTTGAATCTATGGATGCCATTTGAGGGGAAAAATTGATGAGATCTCTGCTTTTCGCTCCGCTTTCCTTGGCCGCGATTCTTTCTCTCACGAGCGGCACCGTTTCATGGCGCTACAACCCGGCTCAAGCTTCGACGCAAGAGGTCAAGGTCATCGAGGTGAGTGCGAAGAAGTATGAGTACAATCCATCATCAATCCACGTCAAACAGGGCACGAAGGTCCAGCTTAGGATCACTGCGACTGACCATACACACGGCTTCAAGATAGGAGCATTCTCGGACGGCTCCGACAAAAACGAAAGTCTGGGTCTCGCTTTCACTTCCCCCCAAGACTGCTGGAAGATCGAGAAAGGTCAATCGTCAACCATTGAATTTGTCGCGCAAACGACAGGCACCTACTCCTTCAAGTGTTGCGTTCACTGCGGATTGGGTCACGGCGGAATGAAAGGCCAACTCATAGTCGATCCATGATTGAAGGCCGGAGCGAACGAGCTAGTCAGGATTGTTCTGTCAAGGCGTAGTCAAATTAGGAGTTGTCCACGACTTAGAAAAATCAGGGGGTCGCAAGATGAAAAAGCTATCCATTCTAACGTTGGCACTCTCGGTAGCAACACTTGGGATTCCGGTCCTCGCACACGGAACACTTCAGGAAACGAACAAAAAGCCGGTGCTAATGAATATCAAGGGTACGGTGAAAGCAGACGGTGACAAAATCACGTTTGTCGCCGACGAGGGCGGAAAATCCTGGAATGTCATCAATCCCGAGACTCTGAAGGATCACGGCTCGAGACTTTAGCGCAACGAATATGTCACCGTTTCCATGGAACCAGGCAAGTGACAGGGTGAACTCGGACCTGCCATCTGCCTAGCCGGTTCACGAAAGGAGAGCGCGATGAAAGGATTCATCGGTGGTATTGTGGCGATGATTCTCGTTCTTGTGCTCGGACTCGTATTCGCATTGATGGGTTTCGTCAACATGCGTGCGGACAATCCTCCTTCGAAGCTGGAGAGCGCCCTCGCCAGTCGTGCCATGGACGCGAGCGTTGCGCGTGCAGCCCCCAAACTGACGAATCCCGTCGCAGCGGACGAAGCGAGCTTGGTTGCCGGTGCTCGTCTCTATCGCGACCACTGCACGCTGTGTCACGGCGATCCGGCGCATCCCAAATCGCCATTCGTCGATTCGCTCAATCCCCCTCCGCCACAGTTCATGGATGACATGGCCGACATGCCGGAGAATCAGAATTTTTACATCCTTGAGCACGGCATTCGCTGGACCGCCATGCCCGGTTGGAAAAACGTCTTAACTGTGCAGCAGATTTGGCAGACGGTGACATTTCTCAGCCACATGAACGATCTTCCTCCCGCCGCCAAGCAAGTTTTCACGGAAACAGCGCCACGCACGCAGCCGCTCCCCGACTCACACTGAACCATTGAGAGTAGCTCCCTATTGCAGTGTCCGGCTTGGCATCGTCCCGGTTGTAATCCGCCGAAAAAGCAAGCACTGTTGAATCCTTGGGATTCACTTCGAGCTTTTTTTCAGCAAGTGCGATCGCCTTCCCATAAGCTTTCATTGCTTCCGAGGACCGCCCACCGCCCCAGAACAGGGAATCTCCCAGATTTCCCCATAGCAACCAGTCGCTGTCGTCGAGATTCAGACCGCGTTGAAACGCGTCGGCTGCATCAGAAAACCGCCTCAATTGAAAGTATGCGTTTCCCAAATTGTTAATCGCCTCAAAGTTCGGTCGAATCTCGATTGATTTATTTAACGGAGAGAGTGCCTCCGCATACTTTCCTTGCTCGACGTACATTGCTCCGAGATTCGAGTAACCTCGATAGTTGGCAGGAGCCAGTTCAATAACCTTCTTGAATTGTGCGACCGCATCCCCGTATCGTGCCTGACCGTAATAGAACGCTCCGAGCCAGCTGTACACGCCCCAGTAATTCGGTCGTAAAGAAATCGCTTTCTTGTAGGCCACTTCCGCAGCGATTGGATTTCCGAGTTTCGCATAAGCGTCAGCTTCACCCCTCAAACCGTCTTCATTGCTCGAATCAAGCTGTACGGCCCGTCGTGGCGACTACCGTCGCGGTCGGCTCCGGAAGAATCGCCAACATCTGGGCTTCTTCCTCGAGCGAGTACGCGTAGGTTTCGCCTGCTGGCCGCGCATTAGGATATGAACTGGAAGCTGCGATTGCGGCATTCGATCAGGCCACCCAAAAGAATGACCGCGGCGGGAGTTAGGATTGCAAAAGCATGATGCCAACACAAAAACTCGTGCCGCGCGAAATTGCCGAAACCAAATCGCCAAAAGGAATCCCGTTCGAAAAGATATTTCTGCCGTGCCTGCTGGCGATGGAACCACCCAAGACCGAGTCAGCAACACCGCGCCCTGATTTGCAAATCGTGAACCCGTACGTTCCTCTCGCGCACCGCAACAAAACTGAATAGAGGGGTAGCGTGGCACAAGCCCGAAGAACTTACGTCTTGTGAAAAGCATACTCAGTAGTTTCCCCGAACTTATTTCTTCGGGCAAGGATGCATCGCAGTTTCGATCAAGTTCTCGCTGAGGAGATAGATGGGGGAATTCATGCCCGAACGTGAACCCGCATCTGAACGATCTTGTGCCGACTCAATTAGCGGCTGATTAGCCGCGTCTATCCCGCACAGTCGCTTGGAATCTGAGCTGGTACCGCGCGCCAACCACAGCGCGCTCCGGACAGCCTGGAAGACCGTAAATTGATAGCGTCGGCGTAAAATCTGGTACCACTGGAATATCGTTGGCGTTTTCATGACTGCTACCACTCCTCTAGGCGGCCATCCGTTCTTTCGCTACCGCAGCCAGATACTTCCAATCCGGCCTAGATTCGGGCTTGGGAAACTCTTTGACTTCCGGATTGCGTTGCACCGCTGACTCCTGGCGGCTCGCGTCCATCAACGCTTTCATCTTCTCGTAATCCATCGTTCATCACCTCTTGCTCTTCGGTGATGAGATGCGGGCCCAGATATGGAAGAACCAGATCAAAAGTAAAGCTTCTGTCTTGTGTTTGTCATAAAGGAGGGAGGGCAGGAAACATACTGGCGGGTAAGCGTCCTGCCCGCAAAGTGGTCAGTTGGTCTGTGACAGGGATCAGACTTCCTTAGGGAAAGCGGTCTTTTCTAATGGTTGAAAAACGTCAGAAAAGCTGTCGCACATAATTCTCAGTGTCGCACAAATTTGTCGCACAAGAACGCTGCCGGCTACGCCCAACAACCCGATCTTGGATACGACAATCCGGCAGCCTTCAGCACATTGTTCAAACGAACCCTGAGCGTGGCGCCTCGGGAGTACATTCGATCCATTGACCGGTCCTGGGAAGGTCCTCCAGACCTTCAACGGGAGTCGGACGACCGCTCTCGAACACACCGTCGCCTTGCTTTAGGCGGTCTTTGACATGAGCCAGCGAAACAAAAAATGCGAAGCGTGCTCCTACGATTTGCGCGGCGCGAAAAGGCGGCACGTCCGTGGGCCGGATTCCCGCGAAGGTAGGTTCACCTTGGTCGCTCCGGGTGTGGGGGCTTCGACTCGAAATCAGTGGACAGGCTGAGTTCTTTCCAGGACCTTGCTTCTTCTAGGCGTGCGAGGTCGTTTTTCTCCGCCCCGTTGTACGCATCGCTGCCGAGCAACAGTCGCAATGGAGGTTTCTGTTCCTGCGTCAGTCGCACGATCGCTTGAGCCGCCTTTTTCGGATCACCGGGCTGCTTACCGTTGTAGTCGCGTTGAAACCTGGCGGTTGCTCCAACAGTCGAGTCGTAGTCGGGATTTCCTTCGCTCAGTTTGGTGGAACTGCCGGCGAAGTCCGTGCGGAAGCCACCCGGCTCAACGATGGTGACCTTGATGCCTAGCGGCGCCACTTCGCGCGACAACACTTCTGAGAAACCCTCGACACCCCATTTCGCAGCCGAATAGGGCCCACGCCCTGAAGGCCCGATCCTTCCGCCCATCGACGAAAACTGAACAAAATGACCGGCTTTCCTTTGGCGAAAGTACGGAAGAGCGGCCTTCGTCACGATGATCGTCCCGAAGAGATTCGTTTCGATTTGTGCGCGAAAATCCGACATCGGCGTGTCTTCGACGGACGAGAGATTGCCGTATCCTGCGTTGTTGATAACAACCTCCAGCGAGCCAAAGGCACCGATCGCCGCCTTCACTGCGCTCGCTGCCGCGGACTCGTCGGTCACGTCCAGCGCGAAGAGCTTGATCTGGTCACCGTGGCGCTCCGATAGGTCATGTAGAGACTCGGTGTCCCTAGCCGTCGCCAACACTTTATTACCCGCCGCAAGGCCCGCTTCGACAATCGCGCGACCCAGACCGCGAGAACTGCCCGTCACCAACCAAACTTGCGCCATTCATCCTCCTATTATTCGCAATCGGTTCCTCAGGATATAAGAACTCATTGCGAAGTCGTAGCTATGTCGAAATCGCACGTGCCGCGCCCCGCGCAACCAGCATGCAACTTGTGATCAGATATCCGGCGTTGGCTTCATCTATGCGTTTCGGTCTGGCTTTGCGACCGCTTAAAGCGGCTTGCATATTCGCCGGCAGTAATGCCGAGAACACGTAGAAACGTTCGGCGCATGGTAAGAGGCGTCTGAAATCCACAAGCATCCGCGATCTCCTTAAGACCCATCGCGCAGCTATCGATCATTTGCTGTGCCGCCTCCACGCGCATGCGATCGACGAATTGCCCTGGATTCATTCGCGTTTCGCGGAGACAAACACGGGTGAAATTGCGGGAGCTCATTCCCATTCGTTTAGCAAGTCTTTCAACGCTTAAATTCTCACGCAGATTCTCGATCATCCAAACCTGCAGTTCGCGGAGCGGCTGCGATGTTGCCGCTTGCCGCGAGAGCATATGGCTGTATTGGGACTGTCCGCCCGGACGAACGAGAAACATCACCAATATCCGTGCGATTTCGAGAGCAACCTGGTGACCGTGATCCTCTTCTACGAGTGCCAGCGCCAAGTCCATCCCAGCCGTAATACCTGCCGACGTATAAATCGACCCATCTCGCAAATAAATCCGATCGGGCTCAACTACGACGGAAGGATATTGCCGCGAAAGCTTGTCGCAATAGGCCCAATGGGTGACCGCCCTTTTGCCGTTAAGCAGTCCAGCGGCTGCGAGCACGAACGTTCCGGTACAGATAGCCGCCACCCGACGCGATCGAGATGCCAACCCAATGATGCCGTGGAGATATTCGTCGTCATACAGTTCGTCATTCGCCCCTGGGCCGCCCGCAACCACTAGTGTATCGATCTGAGCCGCCAGCTTTGTGAAGGGAACGGCATCCGAGATTTTGAATCCATGATTCAGTTGCAATTCCGTTGTGCCTTCCGGGCTGGCCACGGCCACTTCGTACTCTGGAGCGAATTTAAACACCTCGAGCGGACCTACAAGGTCCAGCATGTCAACGGGCTGCGGACCAGTAATTACGATTCTCCTCATCTATGCCCCCCTCGATCCATTAAGCCGTGTCCGAACCTGTGTCCGATTTTGATTCATCTATGTCGTAGCGTTGAAGTCTTGTTGCAAATTAGTGTTGCCCTCGTCATCTACACACAGTCACGAAGCGGGAGTCAACGATCTCTCTGACCTTTCATAAACCAAGGTCAGCCCCGATCACAGGAGCATTGGATGCGAAATACGTATCGCGCGATGGAAGTAACTTCGCCAGGCGTTTTCTCCTTAGTTGAAAGAAAAATTGCTGTCCCCAGCGCCGGACAGGTGCGTATCCGCGTCGAGGCTTGCGGTGTATGCCATTCGGATGCAGCAACTGTGGAAGCACAATTTCCCAACCTTTCCTATCCGCGCGTTCCTGGCCACGAGGTTATCGGACGGATAGAAGAAGTGGGTCCTGGCGTCACGGCGTGGAAGGTCGGCCACCGTGTCGGAGTTGGATTTTTCGGAGGTGAGGACGGAACCTGCGAGGCCTGCCGCCGTGGTGAAACGGCTTACTGTGCAAATGCCATTATGACCGGCATCACAACTGACGGTGGCTACGCGGAAGTGATGATTGCGGAGGCACGCGCGCTTGCTCTGATACCGGACGGGCTCAAGTCAGAAGATGCTGCCCCTCTTGTGTGTGCCGGCATAACGACCTTCAACGCGCTCCGTAACGCTGCGCGTGCCGGCGACACCGTTGCCATACAGGGAGTCGGTGGACTTGGCCACCTTGGCGTGCAGTTTGCGCGAAAGATGGGCCTGCGTACCGTAGCCATTGGTGGAGGCCCTGAGAAAGAGCACCTCGCGCAGAAACTCGGAGCGCACGTCTACATAGACGCCAAGGCGCAAGACGCGGCCGCAGCACTGCAAAAGCTCGGAGGCGCCGACGTCATCCTTGCGACCGCGCCAAGCGGGGCCGCAATCGGTAGCTTGCTGCCCGGTCTTAAAACTCGGGGCAAACTTGTGGCTGTCGGAGTTTCAGAGGATGCCATCCCAGTCAATGGTGTACCGCTTATTTTCGGCGGACGCTCACTTGCCGGCAGTCTTACCGGAAGAGCGATTGAGACTCAAGACACCCTGGATTTCAGCGTACTCACAGATGTCCGTCCAATGATCGAAACGCTCCCGCTAGTGAAAGCGGAAGAAGCATACAAGCGAATGATGAGCGGCAACGCGCGCTTCCGAATGGTTCTCACCATGACCTAAACAAGTTCAAAGCTTGCTTCAAAACGGGTCACAAACCTAATCCGCCAGAGGGAGGCTTCGATGAATCCGTTCCAAGAAATCTTTAGCAAGCAGAAAGCATACTACGATTCGGACGCAACCAAATCGTACGAGTGGCGCATTGACCAACTGACACGCCTCGAAAACCTGTGCAACGAAAACTCTGAGGCTCTAGAGGCTGCGATGGGCAGTGACTTCAAGACTGCCAGTCAGGAGAAAGTCTTCGAGATCATGGCTCCGGTCGGCACCGCAGCTTTCGCGAAAGCTGAGTTGAGAGAGTGGATGAAGCCCGTGGATGTAGTCGTTCCGAAGGTACTTCGGGAAAGCGGACATACTGCCAAGGTCTATCGAGAGCCCTATGGCGTGACTCTGGTAATCGGCCCTTTCAATGGACCGTTGACGCTGCTCTTCGACCCAGCGGTCCAGGTCATCGCTGCTGGCAATCCTTGCATTCTCAAACTCTCCGAAGGTCTGCCCGCGACAAGCAAACTCTTGCTGGATCTCGTACCCAAATATTTCGATCCGCGGGCCGTCACTGCCGTCTCGGGAAGCAGAGAGGAAGTTACCGAACTCTTAAAGCTACCTTTCGACTTCATCTTCTTCACCGGTAGTGTCAAGGTCGGTAAGATCGTCATGGAGGCCGCTGCAAAAAATCTGACACCCGTCCTCCTCGAACTCGGCGGACAGAACCCTGCATTCGTTGATCCGACTGCCAATATTCCGGACGCGGCCAAAAAGATTGTCTGGGGTGCGACGGCTTGGGGCGGCCAGTGGTGTACTTCACCCGGATACGCTTATGTGCATGAATCCATTGCCGAGGAATTCGTTCAAGAATGCAAGAAAGCTGTCGTCGAGCTGTACGGGAATGATCCGAAGAGCAGATTCGACGACTACTCACGGATCGTAAGTCCCAAGGCGGTCGAACGTCTCGCAAGCCTTATCGACCAAAGCAAAGTCGTCGCTGGCGGTGCATCCGATCCGAAGGCACGCTACATCGATCCCACGATCATTTACCCCGTTACCTGGGACGATCCGATCATGGAGGACGAAATCTTTGGACCGCTCCTCCCAATCCTTACCTATAAGAGTATGGATGCCGCCATTCGTGAGGTGAAGAAGCATCCGACGCCCCTTTCCGGTTTCCTCTTCAGTCGTGACCAGAAGGCGATCGATCATTTTCTCGCGACCTTGTCCTTCGGCGGCGGCGCCATTAATCAGGTGAACATCCATCTGTTTATCGAAACCATGCCTTTCGGCGGCGTCGGATTCTCAGGTATCGGCCACTACTACGGCAAGGCCGGCTTCGATGCTCTGACGCATGCGAAATCGGTCCTTATCTCTCCTCCCGACGTGGCCATCGAGCATTTGTTCCCGCCGTACACGGAGGAGAAGGTCAAAGCACTCAGCCAGTGGTTTGAATACTAAAAGGAGGGCCGCCCCTAGTTTTTCCATCACAGGGGTAAATATGGTTTTGGCGGGAATCAAAGTAACCGACACACATCTAGTCCGCGACGCGATGGATCTGGCCCGCAGTTCTTCGGAGCTATACCTTTTTAACCATGTGATGCGTTCCTGGCTATTTAGCGTTTTACTTTCCGAAGACGTCAAACCTTCGCCGGACCCCGAACTCCTGGCCGTTTCCACCGTTTTACACGATCTCGGTCTGACCGACCGCTACATGGCCGAGGAGCGGTTCGAGGTCGATGGCGCCAACGCAGCCCGCGCGTTCCTCAAGGAGCGCGGTATCGCGACCCTGCAGCTGCAACTTGTCTGGGATGCGATCGCCCTTCACACAACCCGCTCCATCGCTCTCCACAAAGAGTCCGAAGTCGCAATGACCCATTCAGGTATTGCGGTGGACGCTATCGGGGTTGGTCTCGATCGAATTCCGACGGATAAACTACAGGCGATCCTCGCGGCGTTCCCTCGCTTGGCGCTCAAGAACCAGCTCCAGTCATCCCTATGCAACATCGTTCGCCGCAAACCGGCGACCAGCTTTGACAACATTCTTCGGGATTTCGGCACCCGCTACGTCGAAGGGTTCACTCCTCCGAACTTCGCGGACGTCGTCGCAAACTCGCCGTTTTCTGAATAGTTCTTCTAGCGAGGACATCCGTCCATGAATGTGTTCCGCGCTGCTCTTTCTAGAGACTTTTGGATTACGGGAATCGCGATAGCTCGTTACATCCCTCGGGCCTTTCGTACAAATCAAATCGATGGGAATCTCTTTTTCACGGAGGAGAAGCGGCAGGAGTATCGGCGACGTGTCGAGAGTGTGACGCTGAATTCGCGGCGCAAGTGGGGAACCATGGAAGTCGACCAGATGCTTCACCATCTCAACCTTGCATGCGGAGGTTTGCAAGGCTTCTACGATCTTCCCGACGAGAGCTATCTGATCTCCCGAACGCTTTTCAAATGTATTCTCGTTGACTGGTATCCAGGGCAGCCCGTTGGCTTGCGTCTCCCGACAGGCTTCAAAATTCCGCATGCACAGAGATTTGAATTTGCTTACGAGAAGGGGCAGCTACTCAAAATCCTCGAGGCCGATTGGAACGCGATGACCGCAGAACAGTGGAAGCCTCATCCAATGTTCGGCAGAATGTCGCCGACGGAGTGGAGCAAGCTCCTGCAAATGTGTTTGAAATTACCTCGGACGATATCGCACTGTTGACTAACGAGGACCTGCGATCCAAGCCCAATGAGGAGCCCGATTAAGGAGGAAGTTGCACAACTATCCGACGCCGATTCAATGCTTTAGATTTATTTTGTTCCACTGCTCTTGCGGTTTTGGATCACGAAGTCGGGGCAGCAACATATTTATTAGTAACGGCGTTTTTGCTTGACAGTACAGCTACGTAGCGCGAGACTTGCGGGCACGTTGCACGGCGGCAGGTTCCCCGGTGTTTTCCTTCACGTAAGCGGCTTCGGTTTAGCACGCCAGCGAAATCGAGGCGCAGCAATTTAATTGTCAAATATTAGCTCCGCCCTGCCTCGACTTATCTCACGCGCATACTCTGGAGGACTCCTCATGGCACAACGGCACAGCACACCCATCCGTGGATTAATGGCGACGCAGCGCTCGCCTTTGTTTCAAGGACGGTTTGGACGACTCTTTCGTTCACTGCCACCGGCTACATTCGGCCGGACAGATAAAGAGAACGAGGACAACTTAGCGAAGCTTGGTGCGGCGATGTCGGCTTCATTTGATCCCCCGACGGATGGGAAGGATCCGGAAGAAAGCGGGATTCCAGCGCTTTACACCTATCTCGGCCAGTTTATAGATCACGACATCACTTTCGATCCGGCGAGCAGCTTGCAGGCAAAAGATGACCCGGATGCGCTGACTGACTTTCGAACCCCCGCCTTGGATCTGGACAACATCTATGGCCGTGGGCCTGACGACCAGCCCTATATGTACGACAAAGACGGGAAGACCTTCTTGCTGGGGAAACCGATTAATGTTGGCCAAACGAACGTAGGGGCTACTGATCTGCCGCGTAACAACGCGAATCCTGCTCGCGCGTTGATCGGTGACCCACGGAACGACGAGAACACGATTGTTTCCCAATTGCAGGGACTCTTTCATCGTTTCCACAACCGCACGGTGCGAGACCATCCAGACTCGAAATTTGAGCACATTCAAAAGCTCGTCCGTTTCCATTATCAATACGTGGTGCTCCATGATTTTCTGCCGCGAATTGTGAAGGCGAGCGTGTTGGATGAATTGAAAAATGAAAAGGGAGATTACGACAAAAGCAAACTGAAGTTCTTTCACTGGAAGAACGAACCTTTTATGCCGGTGGAATTCTCGGTGGCGTGCTATCGATTGGGGCATTCGATGGTCCGGCCGGGATATCGGCTGAACGACGATGACGCGACTTTGTTGCCGATATTCATAACTGACGATGCCAAGAAACTAGGTTTCAAGGATGACCTGCAGGGATTCCGCGAAGTAGACGGAAACAAAGCGATCGACTGGGGACGGTTCATCGACATTGATACCCGCGTCTACGACGGCAGCAAGGATCAAAGCAAGAAGCGTTTGCAGTTTGCCTATCGAATCGATACATCTCTTGTGAATCCGCTGGGGCATTTGCCTGCTGTTGTTGCGGCGAACCCCTCTTCCCTAGCTCAGCGCAACCTGGAGAGAGGCTGGCGACTTGGTCTTCCCTCAGGGCAGCACGTGGCTACCGCCATCGGAGTGAAACCGCTAGACGACAGTCAAATCCTGATCGGGAAAGGTGTAGATACGCCAGATAAGGGAGAAGATCCGTTCAGCATCGACAAAGTGGCCGACGTATTTAAACAAAACTGTCCGCTGTGGACCTACATCCTCGCGGAAGCAATGCAGAAGCCTCAGCTGGAGGTGCAAATTCCCGTCCAAGAGAAAATTTCTATTACGACTCCGCAACTGGGAGAAGTTGGCGGGCGCATCGTAGCGGAAGTATTTCTGGGCTTGCTATTTGGGGATAACCATTCGGTCCTTAACTTGGACCCGATATGGAAGCCGACCAAAAAGGTTAACGGGAACGTGGCGCCGTTTCCGAATTACAAGCTCAAGGATTTCGTAAGCTACGCCCTCGGAAAGTGAGTGACTCGCACACGAGCCGAGATCGGGGATCCAGCGTGGAGGTGAGGATCGAATATGGGTGTTCTATTACAGGGATTTTATTTCGCGCCGGGTCGCATTGCCGGCGTGCCGTCGCCACTCGATGGAGATGCGACCGTGCCCTTCTGGTGGGATCATTTGGCAGCACAAGCAAACGCTCTTGCAAATGCGGGTTTCACGGCCATCTGGCTGCCGCCACCCCAGAAGGGTGCGTCTGGCTCCTTTTCGAGCGGGTACGACTTGTTCGATGACTACGATCTTGGCGCGAAAGACCAGAAAGGGACTGTGCCCACACGTTACGGAACCCGGGAAAAACTACAACGTTGCGCGGCCGTAATGCGGGCGAACGGGATAGATGTTTACGTCGACCTTGTGGAAAATCAGCGCGACGGCGACGACGGAGATTTCAACTTCAAATATCTGGATGCATTCGGGAAAGATGGGGACGGCCGGTTTTCGAAGGGGCCTCGCGATTTTCACCCCCATGTACCCGAGGACCCCGGCGTATTCAGTGATCAATTCCAATTTGGCCGCGACCTCGCACCGATCAACGGAATCCCCAAAGATCATTGCAGCAATGGACTCATTGCCGCCGCCGAATGGCTAACGCGTGCATTGGATTTGCAGGGCTACCGGCTGGACAACGCCAAGGGAGTATCGACCCTATTCATGCAGCGCCTGCTCCGTACCGGAGTGATGGCTAACAAATTCGCGGTAGCGGAATTTGCCGACGGAAACATTCAGCTTATCGAAAGCTGGGCGAATGCCGTTCAGCACCGGTCAGCCGCGCTCGATTTTCCTCTTCATTTTGCCTTGAAAGATATGTGTAACAACCCCGGCAGCTTCAACATGGCTTCGCTCGACCACGCCGGACTTGTAGGCCTTGATCCACAAGGTGCGGTCACATTTGTCGAAAATCACGATACCGACCGTGGAGGTGTGGGCGGACCTATTGTGCGCAACAAGATGCTTGCTTATGCCTACATTCTGACTTCCGAGGGGTATCCATGCGTCTTTTATCGCGATTACAGCACCGACAAAAATTGCTTCGGGTTGAAAAATCAAATCGATCGGCTGATTCAGATTCATGAACAATTGGGGGAGGGTCCCACCCAGCAGCGTTGGAAAGATGGAGGAGTTTTCGCATTTGAGCGCATGGGTGGAGGACACCTTTTGGTCGGGCTAAACAAGGACCCCAACGCCAGCAGGTCGATCACGGTACAAACGAGCTTTCCGCCGAATATACAGCTGCAGGAGTTCACCGGGCACGGCAGTGGCGTCTCGACAAAGAGCCATTCGCAAACCGATATCACCATTCCAAGAAGTGAGAATGGCAACGGTTACGTCTGTTATGCCCCGCCACAAGAATTGAGGATAGCGGCGCGGGCGGCACATGCAACCACGCAAGTGTACGAGGGTGCACAGGACCTTGACATCAAGCCTGCGCTGGAGAACGAGAAGGTACAAGTTTGCCGTATTTTCGCTGAAGCGCAAACCCAACTCCAAGTACAGTTTTCGTTTGATGCGACCGGCTGGACGCCGGCGACTGCGATCCACTTCGAGATAGACGCAACTCTAGGTGGAACGATCCTATCTCGCAAATTTGGATCCGCAGATTCCAAAGGATCCACTGTAACAGCAAAAACATTAAGCAAAGGATTTGCCGAGATTTTCGTGCAGGTGATCGATCCGCCGACCGAAAATAAAATGCCGCGGTACAAATTGGCGATAACCTACACGGCGCCTCGGAGCCTTTGACCTGGCGCGCGGGACGAGTTTCGAGGGAACTGAATTTTAGGGGGAAGAATCGATCGCGGCAGACTCAGATTAGAGGGGGCACCCATGTATTCGCAAGTGGCACGATTGCGCACACAAGTAACTCAGTGCGATCGAAATCTACGGAGTTTCGTCGCGGTGCTGTTGATTTCGATGCTTGCAACTCCTGGTGCTCTCGCACAAGTAAGCGTGCTGACGCGGCGGAACGACAACTTTCGGAGCGGTGTCAATTCAAGCGAAACGATTCTTACGCAACAAAGCGTCCGCACTCGGTTCGGCAAGCTGTGGACCCTATTTGCCGACGCGAAGATCATGGCGCAACCGCTCTACGTCGCCAATCTGGTCGTTCCGGCGGCAAACATAATCGGCGCAACCGCTAAGACAAAATGCACCAGCGGTTGCAACGCGGTGATATTCGCGACAATGAAAGGCACTGTATATGCCTATATGGCCGACCAAAAACCTTCAACGGGTAACGACACACTGTTGTGGGCGACCTATCTGAGCGACGGCAATGCCTGCAAGTGCGGCGCAACCGGACCACAGAACGGTAGCGGGAACTTCGATATGTGGGCCGTGGATGATCCCTGGTGGGGCGTGCTTAGCACGCCAGTGATCGACCGGAGCGCCAATACGATTTATGTCGTGACCTGGACCAACGATCAACAGTATCGGGTCTATGGTTTAAGTTTGACCACCGGACAGGTCCAGAAGGGGCCCACAGTGATACAAGGAACCATCGGCGGAGAGACATTTGCTGCCAATACCAACGGTTGGATTCAACGGCGCAAGCAGCGTGCCGGACTGTTGCTTTCCAATGGCTTGCTTTATGTCGCCTTTGGTGGCGACACAACCGAAGGCCTGGCTGGGTGGCTGTTCGTCTATGATGCTGCGACACTCGCGATGAAAACGGTATGGAGTCCCACACCTGGTGGGCGCAATGGCGGTATATGGATGGCTGGGGATGCGCCGGCAGCTGACGCCAGCGGGAATGTATATCTGCAGACCGGCAATGGCGATCTGGTGCCGGGATCTCAAAGGTTTGGAGACAGTATCGTGAAGCTGCGGTTCCAGAATAACGCGATTTCCGTGACCGGGTTCTTCGCGCCTTGCAATCAGATGCTGTTGGACCGTTGTGATCTCGATCAAGGTTCATCGGGCGCCGTTCTATTCGGTGAGTTCGTGATTGGTGGAGGAAAGGACGGCAGGCTCTACTTAATGAAAGCCGACAAAATGCCCGGATACACGCCCGGTCCTTTCCCGCCGCCAGCGGATGCATGCATGCCCGCACAACCGGATTGCACCGATTCCAACGACCTTGTCGAAAAGTGGCAAGCTTCGGGAGGACACATCCATGGCGCACCAATTATTTGGAACGGTCCAAACAATAAGACTTGGCTATACGTGATGGGCGAGGGTGATCCGCTGAAGGCTTTCCCATTCGAGAACGGACATTTCAATGTTCAAGGGATGAAGCACGGTACGTGGACGCAGCCGAAACTAAATCAGGTGAAGGAATGTCAGACGCTGGCGAATCACGGGATCTGGATGCCGGGCGGATTGCTAGGTGTGTCGAGCAACGGATCTACGGAGGGCACGGGCATTGTATGGGCCCTGGTCCCGGCTAATGGCGACGGGAATAGTTGCCGTGGTGTGAAGGGCATGCTGATCGCTTTCAACGCGGAGGACGTTACCAAGGAAATCTGGCGCAGCCAGGGAAAAGACCTCAATCTTTCCGACACCAAAGACAGCTTCGGCCTGCTGTCACGCTTTAACCCACCGACGATTGCAAACGGCAAGGTGTTCGTGGGAACCGCAGGAGATGCCGAGCCGCTTCAACGGTACACAGGCCCTCGGCCAGCGCAAGGACCAGCTAATTACTGCTTGGCTGTCTACGGACTCAAGTAAGATCCGGCTTCCGCTGGTGTTGCGGCAAAGTTTTTGGTTAGACAGGTGCCCCATGCCCTCTCCGCCAATCCTCGACTCTTCCATTTTCAAAGACGAATTTGCTTGGATCAGCTCCTCTCGCCAAGCTCGTTTCAATGCCAAGCTCACAACGCCCCCTGAAAACAGTCTGATTGGTCTCGCTTTCTCCGGAGGTGGCATCCGTAGTGCCACCTTCAACCTTGGAGTGATCCAAGGACTGGCCAAGTCCAAGCTCCTTCACAAGTTCGATTACATCTCGACCGTTTCCGGCGGTGGCTACATTTCCAGTTGGCTGCTCGGCTGGATGCAACACCAGCAGCTTGGTTCTCGCGAAGTCCAACTCAAGCTCAGAAGCGAGCAGGTCCCTCTCACCACGGTCAGTGAGCTTCCAGAAATTCGTTTCCTCCGCAACTTCAGCAATTACCTCACCCCTCGCAAAGGTGTTCTCTCCGCCGATTTCTGGACTTTCTTGGCCATCTACCTTCGCAACACCACCCTCAACCTCCTGATCCTCTTCTCTGCCTTTTTGGCTTTGATTTTTCTGCCTCGGGTCGTGGTCTGGATTTTCCATGCCTTAGAAGTGCTCGAAACTACCTTAAAAAATTCGCCTCAGTCTTCTGTTCCTTGGTTTCTGACTTCTCAGTTCTTTGCCTTGGGTCTCGGCGTTGTTTCCAGCGTTTTCGCGGTCAACTATATCGGCCTGAATATGACTTGGTTGGAGCCCGATTCGCCGGGTATCGACAAAACCAGTTACGACCGATTCAGCATCCCTCAGCGGGTTCAATCCCGCGTCGTTCTGCCACTCCTTTTCTCCTCGGCTTGCCTCAGCTACGCCTTTCTCTGGTTCTTCGAAGATCTTTATCTCAGCGCAGACCTCTGGTGGGAAGCTCCCCTGCTCGGCCTAGCTCTTTACACCTTGCCGTGGGCGTACGCCCTGATCGTACGCACATACAAACTATGGAAAATTGCTCGCAAGCGCCTCCCCCCTCCCCGCACTGGTCCCAAAACCTGGGAGCTCCTTATCTGCGCTCTGTTCAGTGGCGCCATCACTGGCTTCTTATTGCTACCCTTCGGTCATCTTCTCCACCACCAAGGCTTCCCTATCGAAGGCCAACAACACAGCCTCTATTTTGTCCTCACCTATGGTCCGCCTTCCATGATTGGCATCATGCTAGTCACTGGCGTCCTTCATATCGGATTGCTCGGTCGCGCTATGACCGATGATCGTCGCGAGTGGTGGGCACGCCTCGGCGCGTGTATGTTTCTCTATGCGGTCGCATGGCTCGCGCTATTTTCCGTGGCCATTTATTTCCCAGGTTGGTTGTGCCGCTTTCTAAACGGTGCCAATTGGACGCGCCACCCATTGACGCTCAGCGGCATGTTCCTGTGGGCGGCTTCCACGACCTACGGCGTCCTCTTCGGCAACAGTGCCAAGACAGCTCGCTGGATCCCCAATGCGCCCTGGTCCAAGAAACTCCTGCATTATCTCGCGATCCTCACGCCTTACATCTTCGTCGCCGGTTTTCTTCTGGCCCTCTCTGTTTTAGCGGCCGACATCTTCAACGTCGTTATCGGCGAAGGTTTTTCTCTCGACGCCACCCTCGACGTTTACGACCTATCGTGGCGGCTGTTGCCAGTTTTTCTTGCATGCATCGCCGCCGCTTTGCTGCTGGCTTGGCGTGTCGACGTTAACGAATTCTCCACCCATCTTCTCTATCGTAACCGCCTAGTACGTTGCTTCCTCGGCGCCAGTGTGCCGTCCCCGCGCCCGTTCCAACCCTTCACCGGCTTTTCTTCCAAAGATGATCTCGCCCTTGCCGACATCACTTCGACAACCACGACTGCTTCTTCCCCAAGCGACGGCCGCCCTTTCCCGATCCTCAACACGACTCTCAACGTCGTCCGCGGCCGCCAACTCGCCCTACAGATGCGCAAAGCACTTTCCTTTACTTTCACCCCTCTCCGTTCTGGTTTCGCCAGATCACAGCCTGGCGAGATCAATTGGGACATGAATTACCAGGCCACCTCCGACGCTGGCCCCCCCCGCTTCTCCAAACCGCTTCGCGCCTTGATAAAGTACTTGCTGAAAGAACAACCGGAAGCCCCCCTACGCGGCATCTCCCTCGGCACAGCCATGTCTATTTCTGGAGCCGCTGCTAGTCCCAACATGGGTTTTTACTCCGAGCCTGCTGTGGGTTTCCTCCTCACTATCTTCGACGTGCGCTTGGGCTGGTGGATTGGCAATCCTCACGACCCTTCCGCCTGGAAGCAGGGCCGCCCTCGATTCGGTATCGCTTGGCTCGCTCGCGAACTTCTCGGGCTCACCAATGACGATCAACGCTTCGTTTATCTGTCCGATGGAGGTCACTTCGAGAATCTGGGGATCTATGAATTGGTTCGTCGGCGCTGCCAGGTTATCGTCGCTTCCGATGTATCGCAAGACCCGCTCTACGGTGGCGCTGAGCTTCGTAACGCCATCGAACGCTGTCGTGTCGATTTTGGCGTAGAAATCTATATCGACCTCGGCAATTTCAAGCCGGTAGGCAATCCTCCGCGCTCCGGCTGTCACTACGCCATCGGCAATATCTCCTATCCCCCAAATCCCAAGGACGATGGTGGGCACCAAAGCAACGGTACATTAATTCTTCTCAAGCCCGCCATTGCGACCGCGGATCCGTTTGACGTGCGCGGCTACCCCCAAACTGATCCTGAATTTCCCCACGACACCACCTTTAATCAATGGTTCGACGAAGCGCACTTCGAGAATTACCGCGCCCTCGGAGAAACTACAGCAGTAGCTGCCTCCCGCGACATCGCCGCCATAATAAACGACATCCTGCGCTGACCTTCCCACGACTACTCCGCTAAGCTTAACTTCGGATGGCACCTTTTATTTGAGGGCAAATGGCATTGGCGCAAGCCGATCGGATCGACCCGACGGGCGGAGGAGCGTTCTTGACGTCCATGCGAGCCGAAGATGAGATCTAGAAAAAGCATGTTGGATCCGAGCATGTGAGAGTCGTAGGTGCTACCAACCTTAGGTCGAACCGCAGCTTTAGCGCTCGTTTTCGCGGTTTGCGAACCCAGCTGTGCCAAAACCTTATCCAATTGTGATTTCGGGGTTTACTTCGAACGAGAAGCAGATTCCCCGAAATTATTGAAAACATTAGAAAGGCAGAGCAAAAGAAGGAATCGTTGGACGGGTGCTCGTGCTTGCAAAGCAGGGGCTCTAGCAGCGTCGTTCGTTGCATCAAACCCGCGCCATGCAATCGATGAAAAGGTTGCGTACCTCTGCATGGTCGTACATGGTGGTGTGAATGACGTCCGTGCAATCCCGGTACATACAGAGATGTAGATATTTGGCAGAAGGGTGGGAAAGCAATTCATTGGGAAGTATTGATTGCGAGAGGTCAACAGACCTGTCCTCAACAATCATATCGTTTGGAAGGTTGAAACTCGCGGCAGTGTGTGGAACCCAAAAGACAGGAGGAGCCGCCGACTTCTTAAAGCGGTTCCAGCCAGAACCGGAGATCGAGAGCGTTGGCGTATCCACGGCGAAGTATTGCAGCAACAGAAGGAATGCGATTCCGGTCCCAATGAGAACGACAGCCCAGATCAAAGCAGGCTTGATGTGTGTCAAATTGGACGAGAGCAACAGGATCGCCGCATCAGAAACAGCGGCCCAGTGAGCACGCAGTGATATGTCCGATTCTTGAATGCATTAGCAAAACAGCCGACGGCCATAGCGAGCAGACAGCTTACCGCCGACGTCGCATGCAGTGGGTGCCAAAACATCCCAATGGCTGCCAAAACTGCCCATGCCGCGAGCGATGCAACGAACCAGTAGCAAATGGAGGCACGGCTGGTGCAACAGACATTCATACCATCGCTCCATAACTAAGGTGAAACCAGACCCTCACTCGTTCAAGGAGAATTTTTCAAAAGATTTTGCGGTTGCATCTGCAAACCCGCGTAATCTCAGCTCTGCCCGTTAACCAAGCACTTGGCCCGAATCGTGTTGTCACTGTGATGAACACGGAGACTCAGCTGGCGCGAACTTTTGCACCGCTTCGACAAACTCACCCGTAGCAGGCTCGTCGAGCAGCTCTCCCTTCATTCCTCTCAGATATTTATCGAAGAAGGCCAGGGTGTAGCTTCTCACGACTGCCAGGATAGCGGCCCGCCTTTCCGCGTCAACGCGGTCGCGTGCTCCCAGAACCGGCAAGTCGCTGAAGTCCATGTGGGTCGTGATATTGTTTCGCAACCGTACGCGATAACTTCCTTTCCCCGTGCTTTGAAGGGCCTTCTCCTGATATGCGTCGAGCCTTACTATGATTTGCTCGAGCTGTTGACGACTCATGTTCATTTGCGCCACTTCCGCGTCCGACAGCCGCCTTGTTGGTGGATCTCTTAGAATAAGCATAAATGACTGGTCGAGACCCCATCCGCGTGCGTCCAAGTAGAACGGCTTCTTGGCAACAACTCCGTCTTCATCTAGACAACCCTTTAGCCGTCGGTCGATCTGGCACGCATGCGCTGCCGCAATTCCCCCAAAAGAGTGGCCAAACGCCCCAACGTGATCGAGATCGAGATGTCCACCAAACGGCAGCGCTGTCGGGCCAGTCACATTCGCACGGCTCAGCTCATCCAAAACGAAACGAATATCGTTGGCGTGCCACTCCAATTGATTGAGATTTGCCTCCCCTTCAAGTGAAGGTGGTTTCGGCCAGCGCTGGCTCGAGTACGCAATCTGTCGTCCATCCGGGAAAATGGTTACGATCGCGTCGTAGGGATGCGAGATCGCTGCTACGACATACCCGTGACTGGCGAGATCCTCGAGTTGTGCCGCATAGACCTCTCGGACCATGCCCCCACCGGGCGAAAAAATCAACACAGGGCTCAGCCCCGCAGAGGGCGAATAAGGCGCGCCAGCAACTGCATGCGTTCGCACGCCCTCTTTAATTGTTTCGGACGCGTTGCCAAATTGATTTCGAAAGCCTTCGTCGCCCAGCGCTCGTTCGTAAGCCGCTGTATCCAAGTAGGCGACGGGGACTCCGTTCGAGGATTCTGCTGGGTACCAGATGTCCACCATCAATTCGCGCGGCTCATGATTCGGGGAAAGCGGCTCGATGCGCGATTCATCCGTCCAATGCGCAGTAATCTTTCCCACGGCAAAGGGACCAGTCGGCGCAGGCAGTGTGGTGAAGGTGGAATTCTTAAACGAATGAGTCACGGGAGCACCCGCAACCATAATTTGACTAAGAAAGTACATCCCCAGCGCCACGAGCAATGCACCCGAGTTCTGGTAAGTCATCTTTATCGCCTCCTGGCACAGTAAGTCGTTGTCTTCAGTTACGTACCGTCGGTCTGAGATGTTCCAATCTCAGCTCATTCGGAGCTCGGCTAAGAGGATGTCAAGATTTGAAAAAACGAGAAATGTAGGGAATATGTCTCGACCAGTGCCTGATAAGTTGAATTGCCGGTTCGTACTAGGCCAGTGCCCGGAAATCTCCCAGGCTCTCTATTTCAGGGAAAACAGCGTCTCGCACAATTCCTCCGACAGCCTGGCTCCTTCTTCCGATAGCCACACGGACTTGTTTTTCGTCGCTGGATTGGAGATGTAACCCTTCTCGTGTAGCCGATCCATCACACTCCATGGAAATGCTTTCCAGGCCCGTTTTCCCCCGGGCTTCTCGTCAAACGAGTTTAAGTAGAGAAGCGCGAGGAAAGTTTGTTCCGGCTTTCCCGCGTCGAGATCCCTGCGGCACCTCAGGCTTTGTTGGCACAGTGCTCTTGTTTTGGCACTCTCCGTTCATACTCCGACGCCACAACCGTGTCTAGGGATTGCGCGTCAAGGTGAATCATGCCATTCCCAACTCCTAACGTCGGGAGGTGGCGTCCATGAGAAGAAGCACCAAAGCGTATTGCGGGAGCGCAAGTTGAGCTTGTTTCCGTCGAGAATACCACTGCCAACGTACTCGTGATGGACCAGGTTGGAGCAGCACAGGTTCAACTGAAGCCCGGAGAATATGACGCGATCGTCACGATGCGCGCCTTCCGGACCTTGAGTCGTCGCGTGAAGGTAGCTGCAAATCAGGGAGAGGAGCTCCAGTTTGTGCTGCACGTGGATGGGTGCCCCCCTGGATGTCCCATCCAATCTGAGATTCCTGACGCAGACAAGCTCTTAGACGCTACGATTCGTGTTTTGGACAAATCTGGAGCCATAATTCCAGATGCGCAGATCAAGCTCATCCCTGACTCACTGGTACGCGCCCCCAAGAATCCAAAAACGGATGAACGCGGAGAATTGCGGGTGCAATTGTTTCCCGGTACTTATTACTTATTTGCGGTTGAACCGTGATTTTCCCCCGCGGAGAAGACCATCCACGTCCAGGCAGGGCCCGATCAGGTTTTCTCGATCTCTCTCGATGTAGCTGAGCGTGCGCAAGCGGTGTATATGGGCAGCCGTGGGCCCTTCCCCGTACCTGCTGTCGACCGATCTTCCCGTGTCGCTCCCGCACAGGTCAGCGTCTTTGTGACAAACTCAAAAGGTTTTCCGATCCCATCCGCCCAGATCGATTGGGGGGCCATTTGATCGGGAAAGTAATCGAAGCCGATGAACACGGCAAACTCGACTTCAAAATACTTCCAGGCGAATATGAATTCGCAGTCACCAGTCCGGCCTATAAACGTTGGACGAAAAAGATCCAGATTCGTGAAGGAGAAAATCGCATGGTCCGAGTTCTTCTCTCTGGATTGGAATTTTGACGATCACGTTCCGCTCAACTCCGAGTCCACCCTCGAGGCCGAACACTGGTTACTGCAAGCCGCAAAACAGAATAGTGCGTTGGCATGGAACAATCTCGGGACCCTCTACGCCACGAAGCATCCTGAATTAAAGAGTCGCTGGGATGACGCACGAGAGTGCTTGAAGAGGCCTGCTGAACTCGGTTTTAACTGCGCTCATCCGTATCCGCCGAGATAGGTATTGGTAAACGGCAAAATTGTCCATGTGGGCATTCGGCCGGACTTGCGTGGGGGAAAAAACCTTCAATTATCGGTGTACGGCGTGAATCGAAACGGTGACGCAGATCGTCATAGAAGGCGTCAGATCGCGCGTTGTCGCTGGAGGAATCATGAACTGGCTGAAACAGCTTTTCTCGCGCAAGCAGCTCTACAACGAACTCGACGAGGAGGTGTCGTTTCATCTAGGGAAGCGGATAGAAGAACTTCTTGCGAAAGGTATATCGATGGAGAAGGCGACGGCCTCGGCGCGCCGGGAATTTGGGAATGTGGCGCTAATGAAACAAGCGGCGCGTGAAGCGTGGGGATGGAAGTGGCTGGAAGATTTGATGATTGATTTGCGATACGGCATGCGCATGTTTAGGAAAAATCCGGTGCTGACAGTTGCAGCGGTGCTCACGTTGGCTTTGGGAATTGGTGCAAACGCTGGCATTTTTACATTGCTTTACGGGCTGGTGTTGCGGAGCCTCCCGACGCCAAACGCTACGCAACTTGTGATGGTAGGGATTGCGAGCACGGCTCAACCAAGCGAGGATGACGGTTCGTGGATGACCTACCAGATGTTCGAAGCCTTTCGTTCGGAGCAATCTAGTTTCCGTGAGCTTTCAGCGTGGGAAGAAGGCCGAGTGCTACTCAGAGACAAACAGGGATCGGTTCAGCGATACACGGCGGGAATGGTTAGTGGGAATGCATTCGATTTATTGGGGCTGCCGCCTTACCGGGGCAGGTTGATCGAACCGTCTGACGACGTGAGAGGCGGACCAAGCACGGGTTGGCCAGTCGTTCTGAGCTATGTCTTCTGGAAAGATTTCTACGGAGCGGCGGAAGACATCGTTGGGAAAAAGATCACGGTTTCCGACGTGCCGATGACTATAGTCGGGATTGCTCCTCCTGATTTTCAGGGAGTTTGGCCGGGCACGCAGGCGAAAATGTATCTTCCTCTGCATTTTTTACCAGTATCGTTGAATATCCCAGATCTAATGGAAGAGACAAACACACACCTGTTTGGCGTTGATGTAATTGGTACGCTGAAGCCAGGTGTATCTATGGCTCAAGCGAACGCCGAGGTGAAACAGTTACAGAAAGGACTGTTTCAGCGATCCATTCCCCAACGTTTCCAAAAAGATTCCTATTTTCAGAAGGCGTATTTGTTGGTGAGTTCGGCGCGAAACGGGTTGCCCAACTACATAACGTACACCTACAGGAAGCCGCTGTGCTTGATGCAGGGACTGGTGGGAGTTGTATTGTTGCTGTGCTGCGTGAACATCGGCGGGCTAATGTTGTCTCGCGTCGTGGCGCGGCAGCAGGAATTTGCCGTTCGGACTGCGGTAGGGGCCTCAGCAAGGCGGCTGATTCTGCAATATCTTACGGAAAGCTTTGTTATTGCGATCTTGGGCAGCGCGGTGGGCGCAATGGCGGCTTGGTACGGTAGCGACACACTCCTGCGCTTCTTCCGAGATCCCATGATGGGCGAAGCGGTTTCTGTCCATCCGGATAAAGCCATTTTGGGGGTGACTCTGGCCCTCACCGTGTTAACGACCTTGTTGTGCGGCACCTTGCCTGCGTGGAAAGCGTCGCGTACCGATCCAGGAACGCTACTGAAATCGCGTTCAACGATGGGTGGACGCAAAAGAATTGCGAGTCGAATGTTTGTACCGATTCAAGTCGGCTTGTCGCTGGTGCTGGTCGCCATGGCATCCCTGCTCTCTGTAAGCGTCGTAAAACTGCGCGCCGAGCAAACGGGATTTGATCTGGACCATGTGACGATACAAAACTCACCCTTGGACCTTCTAAAACTGAAAGGTGATGCCAAGCTTGACCTTTATCAACGGATGGTGGACCGACTAATGGAAATGCCAGCCGTCGATTCTGCAGCGGTCACCTTCCAGACACCAATGACCGGCGTAAAGATGACCGGTGACTTTCAGGCCGTGTCGGATGGGCTGAATCCCCCCGAAGATACGCAAATGCCTTACAACGAAGTCGGCCCGGGATATTTTCACACCATGAAGACGCGCATTCTGGCCGGCAGGGAATTTGAAAAGACTGATAGAGAGTTGAATGTGTGCATTTTGAATGAGTCCGCAGCGGAATTCTTTTTTCCACATCAGCAAGCCGTGGGAAGGTATGTACGGAATCGTGTAACTGATGAATTTCCTGAAAAGGTGGAATGTCGGGTGATCGGACTGGCGGAAGACGCCAAATATTACGATGTGCGGCTACGTCCCCCACGGACCATTTATCTGCCGTTATCGACAAAGCGGGTCGACAATTTATGGGCGATGGTGTTTTTGATCCACTCTCCGACGAAGGCACAGGCAGTTGCAGGATTTCGCCAGACGCTTTCCGAGATTGCCCCGAACGTTCCCCTGGTGATTTTTGTAACCTTACGTGAGCAAATGGACGCAGCTCTGGGCAGTCAGGAATTGATAACTCTTCTGGCGAACTTTTTTGGCATCGTGGCTCTGCTGCTTAGTGCTCTAGGGTTGTATGGTCTGCTCTCGGCGAGTGTGACTCAAAGACGCGGGGAAATTGGAGTGCGCCTTGCTCTGGGGGCGACCCCGGGTAAAGTGTTGCGAATGATTTTGTTGGAAGCGCTGACTTTGCTTGGCTGGGGAATGCTGTTGGGAGCGGTAGGATTGTTTTTTGCGACGCGGTTTGTCGAGTCGATGCTTCATGGTGTATCGACCTACGATCCCATGACGCTTGCAGCGGTGGCCGCGACGCTGTTGCTTGTGACGATTCTGGCCGCGATTGTGCCAGCGCTGCGGGCGGCGAGGCTGGATCCGATTGAAACATTGAAGTCGGAATAGGGTCACCGGGATTCCTCCCCAGGGTTTGCCACCCTTTGCATCAATCGCAGGGACTGAATATTCCTGACCCGATAGGTGGCTGGACACTGGGAGTTCCCCTAGTTGTAGGGGAGCGAGGCAAAATCTAAAAGTATAAGCACAGGTAACATTCCGGTCGATGGAGGTATCGAGATGAGAATCAGAGTAGGTTGTCGCAGCGTTCTTTTGACCGTTGCCACCACACTAGCCCTAGCGCCCGCGACTTTGCACGCCCAGTTCGTCTATGTCGCGAACAGCGGCGTTGATGGCGTTCATCAGGGCAACATTTCGGTGTACAGAATCAACTCCAGCACCGGGGCGCTCACGCCCATCTCCGGTTCACCCTACACTGCAGGAATGGGTCCGGTCTCGGTGGCGTTGGACCCAAGCGGCAAGTTCACTTATGTGGTAAATACCAATTCCGATAACATTTCGGTGTACGGAATCAACTCCAGCACCGGGGCGCTCACGCCCATCTCCGGTTCACCCTTCTCTACAGGAATAGATCCGACGTACGTGACAGTGGACCCGAGCGGCAAGTTCACCTATGTAACAAATGCCGGCAATAATACTGTTTCTGGTTATAGGATCAACTCCAGCACCGGGGCACTTACGCCCGTCTCCGGTTCACCTTTCCCCGCAGGACTCGTTCCGATCTCCGTAACGGTGGACCCGAGCAGCAGGTTCGCCTATGCGGCGAATATAGGTGGGTACCCCCTTGCCGGTAGCGTTTCGGCGTACACGATCGACTCCAACACTGGGGTGCTTACGCCCATCTCCGGTTCACCTTTCCCCGCGGGGCTCGAGCCAGTCTCCGTGGCGGTGGACCTGAGCGGTAAGTTCGCCTACGTGGCAAATTTCTTTTCCGCTAACGTTTCGGCGTACACGATCGACTCCAACACCGGGGCGCTCACACCCATCTCCGCTTCGCCCTTCCCGGCAGAGAACCTTCCGAATTTTGTGGCGATGGACCCGAGCGGCAGGTTCGCCTATGTGACGAATGGCGGCTTCGGCTTACCCGGAAGCGTTTCGGCGTACAGGATCGACTCCACCACCGGGGCGCTCACGCCCATCTCCGGTTCACCTTTCCCTGCAGAATTAAGTCCCGTCTCTTTGGCGATGGACCCGAGCGGTAAGTTCGCCTATGCGACGAATGGGGGTCCCTTCCCGTTGCCCGGTAACATTTCGGGGTACACGATAGACTCGACCACCGGGGCGCTTACGCCCATCGCTGGTTCGCCCTTCCCTGCAGGAATAAGTCCGCACTCAGTAGCCGTCACAGGTTGCCCCACACCTCCCGCGATTACAGGATTGTCCCCCGCGCCTGCAACTCTCTGGCCACCGGATCACGAGCTAATCGACGTGCTCGTGAACTACGATGTAACCGCGCCTTGCGGCGAACCTGCCGTTTGCACGCTTAGTGTGGCCAGCAACGAGCCAGTAAACAACGACCAGACGTCTCCCGATTGGGTGGTGCTTGATGACCATCACGTCGAATTACGGGCCGAGCGATTGGGCAACGGAAGCGGCCGCATTTACACGGTCACGGTCCGCTGTAAGGATGCGCGCGGAAATTCGGCGACGCAGAATACGGCGGTCACTGTAGCGCATGATCAGGGACACTGAAAGCGCACGACCTCACGGATCTGATCCTTCACAAATGGATACTCGGACCGGACTGGGTGGCTCGCCTCAAATGGCTGGTTCTTCGTTGAAGTGAATACGCAAGTGCCCGACAAGTCGCAACGCCAAGCACGCAATACAAGGCAACATTCTCCCAAAATTCCTTGGGGTCTTCGGCACGGCCCGGAACCCGAGGTGATGGGCCTGTTGGGGCTCATGTTGCTGCACGAGTCGCGCCGCGCCGCCAGAACATCGAGCGACGGAGATTTGATCCTGCTGGAGCAGCAGGATCGTTCGTTGTGGAACCGGGACCAGATCGCCGAAGGCATCTCGCTGACCGAAAGCGCGCTTCGATCGCGCCGCTTCGGTGCGTACACTCTGCAAGCGGCCATTGCGGCCGTTCACGCCGAGAGTCCCTCCGTGGCCTCCACGGACTGGCGCCAGATTACGCTGCTCTATGACCAGTTGCTTCGGGTTCAGCCATCCCCGGTTGTCGAACTGAACCGCGCGGTGGCCGTTGCCATGTGCGAAGGTGTGGAGCAGGGTCTTGATCTTATCGATGACTTGCTGGCGCGCGAGCACCTCTCCCAGTATCACCTCGCGCACTCGGCCGTGCGGATATGTGCAGCCGATCAGGGCGAATCCCGGAGGCCCGTGCTTCGTATGAGGAGGCTCTTACCCTGGCGCCCCAGGCATCGGACCGCCGTTTTCTCGCCAGGCGGCTTGCAGAATTAAAATAAAATAATTCGCCGCGGCTGTCGATTTTTTCCCTTCGCGACGACTATAGAATGAAGATGCAGTGCGCAACGCTGTGCTACTGGCCCGAAGACCGTTAAAGGAGAAGCAATGGCGCAATACTTGGTTGCGATTTACCTGCCCGACGACTTTGACCCGTCTAGCGCGGACAAATCGATGGAGCACGACATCGACGTGCTCAACGAGGAGATGGAGGCTAAGGGTGTCAGGCTCTTCGCTGGCGGGCTGCGCCCGGCGAGGGACGCGAAGGCGTTGCGAGTGCAGCGCGATGGCAAGGTGCTTATCACCGATGGGCCATACCTGGAGACGAAGGAGCACGTGGGCGGTTTTTGGATACTGGAAGTCGCTGACATGGACGAGGCATTGGCGTGGGCACGCAAGGCCGTCGTCGCTTGCCGGGCGCCGGTTGAGGTGCGCTCCTTTTTTCGTAGTGACCCTACTGGGCTGCTGGCCCGAAGGCCGTTAAAGGAAGGAATGACGCAATATTTGGCTACGATTTTCCTGCCGGACAACTTTGACCCGTCCGCCCAGGATAAAGAGATGGAAAGCGATATCGACGCGCTCACCAAGGAGATGGAGGCTTCTGGTGTCAAGGAGGTTTTCGCTGGCGGCCTGAGCCCGGCGAGCGACGCGAAGTCGCTGCGAGCGCAGCCCGATGGCAAGGTGCTTATCACCGACGGGCCATACCTGGAGACCAAGGAGCACATAGGCGGTCTTTCGATAGGGGAAGCCGCTGACATGGACGAGGCACTGAAGTGGGCACGTATGGGCGCAGTCGTCTGCCGGGCGTCGGGCGAGGTGCGCCCGTTGTCGAACACCCCATCGGAATAGGGTTTACCGCGCCTGCCGCAGGCGAGCAAAAACCTATATTCAAGGAGACCGTATGAGAAAAATCAGGATCATGGAACATATCTCGCTGGACGGCGTGATCCAGCAATCCGCCGATGAAAACGATTTCCCCCACGGCGCCTGGACCGCGCCCTATCGGACCCCCGCTGGCAGAGATGCAATCCTCGCCGCGTATGGCGAGAGCTACGATCTGTTGCTTGGTCGTCGCACCTATGATATGTGGTCCGGCTTCTGGCCAAAGGCGCCGAGCAGTCCGATGGCGGACCGCCTCAATGCAGCAACAAAATATGTCGTTACCCACCGTCCGGAAAGTCTTGCATGGGGGCCGTTCGAGGGCCTTGGGCCGGACATCGTCGAGCGAATTCGCCGCATCAAGGCGCAGGACGGCTCTGACCTTATCCTTTCGGGTAGCTCCACGCTGACATCGCCGCTGCTCGAGCATGGGCTTGCGGATGAAGTCCTGCTGGTCGTCTTTCCGGTCCTGTTGGGCACGGGGAAGCGCATCTTTGCGGAGGGAACCCCGCCACGCTCATTCGAGTTCGTCAGCACGAAAGCGCTGGCATCGGGCGTCATCATCAACACCTACCGGCCCGACGGACCTTTTCGGACCGGCGCCATGGGCGCATAGGCGTAGCGACCTCAGAGGGAGGACTCAAATGAGAAAGCTAATCTTCGCGATCAACACGACCCTGGATGGCTGCGTCGACCACACCAAACAATTTGTCGATGAAGAAACACTTGAATATTTTACTCACCTCACGCGACAGGTTGACCTGCAGGTCTTTGGGCGTAAAACCTATCAATTGATGGTTCCCTATTGGCCTGAAGTCCTCAAAAACCAGTCTGAGACAAAAGCAGATATCGAATTTGCTCGGGCATTTGATTCCACCAACAAAATTGTTTTTTCGCGGTCACTAGCCACCGCTGAAGATAGAAATACCAGGGTTGTTCGTACTAACCTTCGCGACGAAATACTTAAGTTGAAGCAAGAACAAGGCAAAAATATTTTGGTCGGTGGTGTAGATATTCCTTCACAACTTATGGAGCTTGGCCTGGTGGATGAATATCGTTTTGTCGTTGGGACAACCCTTGCAGGAACAGGGAGACGGCTGTTGGAGGGTGTTAGCCTGCCGGAGAAATTGCAATTAAAACTTGTTGAGTCAAAGTTTTTCAAATCAGGATGCGTTGCGCTTCATTACTCGAAACAGTGACAGAAAAATCTGTGACACCTGTGCTGCTGGCCGCCATCAAGGGGAGACGAACCATGAAATACATTTGTTTGGGCTACTACGACAAAAGCAAACACGACGCCATGACCGAGGCCGAGAAACAAGCGATGTTCGACGCCTGCTTCACCTACGACGACCATCTCCGCGCCAACGGCCACTGGGTCGGTGGAGAACCGATTCAACCTGCTGAAACCGCCTTAACCCTCTATTGGAAGAACGGCAAAGTCGCCACGACGGACGGTCCTTACGCCGAAACCAAGGAACAACTCGGCGGCATTCTCATCCTCGAAGCCCGCGACATGAATCATGCTCACCAGCTCATATCCCAGCATCCCGCCCTCAAATACGGCACCATCTTCGAGATTCGTCCCGCCGGCGACCTCAACGAAATGCTGAAGGCCAGCGAGCAGCGCCGGCAGAAGACTGCGCGCTGAAGCTCGCCTGACAGAATACAAATCAATTTCGTGACCTCACCAGCGCGACGGCAATCGCGTCGGCTCGGTCGACTCGGTCGAAGTGTGAATGGATAAGCACGAAATCGAAAAATTACGGAGGAAGGCAATGACCCGAAATCACATACCCATCACTTTGCTGAGCGGATTCGCAATCGTCGCCGCTCTGATCGCATCCCGGCCCGTCGCAGCACAAGATGCGAAACAGCCGTATCCCAACATGGCCCCAATCGAACAATATCTGATGGATCGCGACGCCGAAATCGCCCTCGCCCGCAGCGCCGCTCCAGACGCCATCTCCCACGACGCCTCAGTGATCGTCCTGACCCGCCACGGCTACGAAACCGCGGTGGAAGGCAAGAACGGCTGGGTATGCTGGGTGGGACGCGGATGGATGGGCATGTTCGATCATCCCGAGTTTTGGAATCCAAAAGTTCGCGCCGCGGAATGCATCAATCCACCAGCCGTCCGGTCCGTCCTGCCCTATGCCTACAAACGCGCCGAATTGCTGCTCGCCGGCCTTTCCAAACAAGAAGTCATCGCCGCAATCAAAGCCGCAATAGACAAAAAAGAATTACCAGCCCTGGAGCAGGGGACTGTCTCCTACATGATGTCGAAGGATTCGTATCTCAGCGATTACGGCGGCCACAACGCCCCGCACATGATGTTCTACGAAACAGCGAAAGACGGTGCAGCCTGGGGCGCAAATCTCACAAACTCCCCCGTTCTCGCCGTAAATTACTGGTACATCTCCGCCGAAGCCTACCCACAACTCAAATCCTTCCCACCACTGTCAGTCTTCCTGGTAGGAGTAACCAAATGGTCCGATGGAACGCCGGCACCGAGCATGTAAAGACCTAGCGTCTGATCGACTCCGTGCATCTCACGTTGGCGCCGGTTCTCCTCGGTCAGGGCGAGCCACTGTTGCACGGTCTGGACCTGCATGCGCTCGGATTTTGCGTAACCAATCGCAAGGCTTCGGAATACGCGACGCACTTTGTGCTGGAGAAAGTTGCAATACAGAGCTAACGACGAAGGCCGGCGAAACGAAAGTCGAAAAGGACAGGTTCCGGCTGCTGGCTTCGTAGTTTGGAGATGGAATGAACCGGACACCCATTGCATCTCCTCCGTTGCTTGTTGGACGAGACGCAACAGAAACCTGGCATGGCTCCGACGATGCGTATCGCGAAGTCGGCTTCTCGGCCGCAATCGGTACGTCACTGCTGGCGCGTTTACCAGTTGTCATTGCGGTGCCAAATTGCTGCTCATTGACAAATCAGTCGACGAGTCCCGCACTATCTTTTCGGTTCCATTAAACGCTCGCACGATTGCGTCGGCGGCCACGTAGCCCGTGACTCTGGGCGATTACCTTCTGAAACCAATGAGCCTTTTCGCTATATCTTGGATTGGCCAAAACCTCCTGGATTATCCGGCGGAGGCGATCCGCCTCCAGATTCTCTATATCTAAGAATTCACCAACTCCGTGATGTGCAATTCGGGCAGCGACCCCTGGTTGGTCATATGCAACGGGGATAGCCACCATGGGGACTCCTTTGCCAGCGACTCAAGAGCTGTATTCAGACCTGCATGCGTGATGCAGAGCGCCGCGTGCTTGAGTAATTCAATCTGCGGAGCCCGGCGAGCAACGATTACATTCGATGGAATCGCCCAAAGAGCCTCGACCGTGACGTTGTTACCGATCGAAAGCACAACCTGAAGCCGGTCGATCTCTGCGATGAGGACGGCTTCGCCTTCCGAAAGGCATAGCCTCCTTGGCTCCTTTGGGTCGTTGCGAGTTTGTTTATTTGTTGTATGGTGAGTGTATGGCGCGGATGATCTCGACAACGATTCGCTTGAACAAAGAGGATGTTCGTGCTTTGAAACGCGCGAGAGCGGCGGGGCACTCCGCTTCGGAACTGGTTCGGAAAGGCCTGCGCGTCGTCGCCTCGCGATACTACACCGGTCGCCGACCGCCCTCTACGTTACTGTTTGAGTCGACGGACACGAAGCTGGGAGACGAATCCGAGCTGTTTCGGGATCTCGAAGATTGAATGGCCTGATCATCGCCGACATGCCGGCAACAATGCCCGTTGGCGCAGCAGGATCGAGTCCCGAACCCGCGGCGACCCATACCCCCAGAAAACTCACGAGCAGGACAAATTGCAGCGCCAGCAGGGCCGCAGCGGGCAGTGGCGGGTTTCCTCCAGACCGGCGGCCGCCAGCCTGGTCAAACCCAGCACCACAATAAACACCGGGACGGAAAGGATCGGCGCGAGCGACGCGGCTCTCCCGGTGGCGACATGTGCCGTCAGAACCACCAGATTACCGGTGATGTGCGCGGCGAATAGTCCGCCCAGTCCGAGGAAACTGATGACGAACGTCGACGGAGCCCGCTACGACCCTGAGCGCGCCCGGCAGCAGCTTGGTGCCGAGCGAGCTGTCCCGGAAAGAGCCACGGCGCGCGCACTCATCCGTTCACTCGCGGGGCGCGTCGGCCCGGCCGACGCGCCCTCGGTGATTCCCGCCGATAACCTCTGCAACACAGAACCGTTAATGCGCTTCGGTGGACGCGTGCTCGCGCACGCCGGGTAGTGCCTGCTGACGCGCCTTGAAAGGCTCTGAAAGCGCCCCGAACCAGCGTTCGTCGTCATGCACCACTGCTCTTGGGTTGTTCACGGTCACGATTTCGATCGTCTCTGCCGGATTCGGACGCGGCATGATGTGCCCCCACTCCATGATGTTCATCGCGGAAGGTCGTTAAGATAGAACCAGACTGCCTCCTCAGGGACGTTGGCACTCTTGGCAACGCCTTGCTGAACCCGGTGAAGGAGCCTGGCCGTTGCGACATGCCTCAAGACGCAATATTCTGCCAAAGAACCGTTCCTCTGATGCCGGAGAAATAGGAATGTTTATAGCAGGATCAGAGTGGCGCCGCCTCACGGTCCTAGAGCTAAATGCCCTGTTTCCGGCATCCAAGGCCACACGAAAAAACATTAAGCTGTTTGTCGATTCCCGTCTGGCTCGTTCGACGCGTAAGTGGAGCCGCACCGCGCACCCGGCGCCTCGCAACTTTCCAGGCCGGGCGCAGCCCAAGCTCCTATATAAAAGTAGCGGCCCTGATACGGCGTCCGCTCAACACCCAAGGAGAACACAATGCGCTTCATGATGATCATGTTTCCGAAAGACTACGAAAACGCAAAACCCGGCTGGGTACCCGACCTCAAAGGCATCGAGGTGATGGGCAAGTACAACGAGCAACTACAGAAAGCCGGCGTGCTGCTCGCGCTCGACGGGCTGACCCCGCCCTCGACGATGAGCGCGCGTGTCACCTTCAAGGCCGGCAAATCGAAACTCACCGAAGGCCCGTTTACCGAAGCGAAGGAAGTGGTCGGCGGCTACTGGATCATCCAGGTGAAGTCGCGCGAAGAGGCGCTCGAATGGGCCTCGCGCATCCCCGGAAAGGATAACGAAATGGTCGAAGTTCGCCGGATGTTTGATATAACCGACTTCGATCCCGAGATCCAAAAGGAGATCCAAAAGAAGTTCGGCGACGCCGGCGCTGAGTTGGGCCAGCAGTAGCGCGGTCGGACAGGCCCACAGGCCGGTCCTCCAACGATGCGCGATCGCAATACTGGCAACATCGACGCCGGACGATATTCAATTTAGGTGAGTACGCCAGTGGAATAGGCACGTTGTGCCTGTGGTCAACTCCAACACTGGCAGCTTCGCAGTCGTACCGCGATCGCGCCGCCGTGACATTCCTAGGCGCCCGCCGCAGCGGGCGCTGTAGCTTAGACTTTCGTGTCTGAGCGCGACCCACTCTCAGTGGGTCGCGGGTTGAGCCATCTCAGTTCTGGCAAGTTCGACGTGCTTGGCTCGCTTCAATCCAGACGAGAGGGTGGGTGGCACAGGCCGGAGTACGCCTGTGCGCCTGTCAGGGTGCGATTGCGGCTCACGTAGAAAAATGTTGTGATGAGTGCCAGCCATGTCCTCCGGCGCTCACTCAACAAATCCGCAACCAGGCGCGCACGCCGACACGCACGCCGCGATCGACGCCGTCTGGCGCATCGAATCGCCGCGCCTGATCGCCGGCCTGACGCGCATCACGCACGATGTCGGCGCCGCCGAAGATCTCGCGCACGACGCGCTCGTCGCCGCGCTTGAACAGTGGCCGCGGGAAGGCGTCCCGTCGAATCCCGGCGCGTGGCTCATGGCCGCGGCAAAGCATCGCGCGATCGATCTCGTTCGCCGCCGCTCGCTTCTCGATCGCAAGCACAGCGAACTCGGCCGCGAGCTCGAAGAGAAGCAGGAAAATTCCGTGCCCGACTACGCCTCAGCGCTCGACGACGACATCGGCGACGACCTGCTCCGCCTGATTTTCACGTCGTGCCATCCGGTGCTCGGCACCGATGCGCAACTTGCACTCACCCTTCGCCTGATCGGCGGCCTCACCACTACCGAAATTGCGCGCGCCTTTCTCGTGCCCGAGCCTTCGATCGCGCAGCGCATCGTTCGCGCCAAACGCACGCTCGCCGACGCGCACGTTCCTTTCGAAGTCCCGCGTGGCGCCGAACTTTCTGAACGCCTCGCGAACGTGTTGCAAGTGATCTACCTGATTTTCAACGAAGGCTACTCGGCCACCGCGGGTGACGGCTGGCATCGCCCCGCGCTCTGCGAAGACGCGCTCCGGCTCGGCCGCATCGTCGCCGAACTCGCGCCGGGCGAGCCCGAAGTTCACGGCCTCGTCGCGCTCATGGAAATTCAAGCGAGTCGCACACGTGCTCGCGTCAGCGCAAGCGGTGAACCAATTCTGATGCTCGAACAAAATCGCGCCCTGTGGGATCAACTTTTGATTCACCGCGGCCTCGCCGCTCTCGCGCGCGCCGAAGAATTGAGCCGCGCGCTCGGCCGCATTGGCACCTACACGCTGCAAGCCGCGATCGCGGCCTGCCACGCCCGCGCGCTCACCGCCGACGCCACCGATTGGCTGGGCATCGCCGCGCTCTACTCCGCGCTATCTCACGTCGCTCCGTCACCGATTGTCGAACTAAATCGCGCCGTAGCGGTCGGCATGGCCGAAGGCCCCGCGGCCGGGCTCGCGATCATCGACGCCATCGCCAACGAGCCCGCACTGAAAAATTACCACTTGCTCCCCAGCGTCCGCGCCGACCTCCTCTACAAGCTAGGCCGTCACGACGAAGCCCGCGCCGAATTCCAGCGCGCCGCCTCACTAACGCAAAACTCCCGCGAGCGCGACCTCCTCCTCTCCCGCGCCTCCAACTGCGACACGTCTTCGAATTAGTGTTTTTCGCGGACGTGCGCCCAGCGCGCGCCGTGCAGTCCGACGCTTGCGTCCCCCGTATCCGCCGTTGTAAATTCCGCCGGGATGGCAAAGCGGTTTACCCAGGCACTGGTGGCCCGATCTTGCCGGGTAGTCGGAGGTGAAATTGGCTGGCCAAAGTCGGTGGTCAGCCCTATGGCCGGTTTTGCCTCAGAGAGATCGTGGTCACCTCGTTGGCCGGTTTTTGACCGATCGGGGTCGGTGGTCACCCCTATGGCCGGTTTTGCTCGCGCTCGGCGTCCCCACCCGTGCAGGCATACCACCACCCCGGCTTACTTTAGGTACGCACCTGCTGTTTCTCTACGGACACCAGTGGCTTGCTCGATGCGCCGTAAAGGCCATCCGAGCTTTCCCAGTGCCATGACTTGCTGCTTCTTTTCTTCGCTCAAGACATTGCTCATGACGACCGAGCCTATAAGGGCTCCTGTCGGAGTCGATGTCCCGAGCTTCACTCATGGCCGGTTTTGCGGTGACCCTACATGGCCGGATTTGGGTGACCCCTGAGGTCGATAATTCAATCAGTCCAATCCGGTCTGCGTTTAAAGCAGATTGGTACAAAGTCCAAATGTTTCGAGCCTAGCATTGGTGGCCGCAAAGGACACTCCTTGGTCGGCCACGCTGTTCTGTCTTCATATACAAAAAGTTGGTACTTCTCGAGGAAGGAATCTGATGCGTAAATCATTACTTCAAAAAATTCTTTGTACTTCTCAAAATAATCCAGACCTGGGGCCCGTACATGCCCTGCCTCGTTAGGGTTGGCCTCCAGATATTCGATTGTTTTCTCGCAAACGACCGGGACCGGCAGAACCGCAACACCATTTGGTTTGAGAACCCTCCAGATCTCTTGGATGGCCCTCTTGTCGTCAGCAATGTGCTCCAGCACATGAGAAGCATAAACTACATCATAGGTACGTTCATTAAATGGGAGGCTTCGAAGATCGGCCTTGTAGTTCACCCCTCGCATGCACAGATCGGCGGTTTCATATTTGCCGAATCGGCGTGAAAACATCTTTGCAAAGAATGCTTCCGGCGCAACGTGGAGCATTCTCAATTTCTGGGTATCCATCTTGTTCAACAAAGCGGAGACCGCAAGGTACTGAAGACGATGCCGCTCAAGCGCACCACATCGTGGACACTCCGCGTGCTTCCGCAGACCGGCAAAACCGTGTAGGTCCGCAAACGGACCTTGATAGCCGCAGATAGGACACTCAAAACGTTCCTTTTTGCGGTTCAGAAGCCGAAAGAGCGGCAGAGGGGGTTGCGCCCGGTTCTGCAGCTGTTGCACCAAAAAGTGGATATAGTGATTCTTTTGCTGTCCGGACATACCGCCCCCAGGTCCCGACCTAGTACTTCTGTAATGTCTAGAAGAACTAGTAGGTGGGCGGTTCCTGAAGTATAGCGGCAAGACATCTACTTGACAACCGTGGTTTGATAAATGCACTCGCCGGGCACCATATTTTGAGGTCCGCCAGTTTGCCTGCCCGGGTGGGACATCGGCACACCTGCAACTGTTTTTGAATGCCTGATCCGGATTAACTCGTTTCCGAAATCTATATCCTCCCCCCTGAGCGCAAGGGCCGTTTGCGATTCTTCAACCAGCGCCCAAGTCGAAACTCGCTTATTTGTTGCCTCGTCCGATCGCGGATCCGGACCTGTACATCACCATTCGCATCACAGGTGTACTCTTCTTCAATCACTATTTCCTCTAGGGGAGCGGTGCGCCGGACTGGCTGAGCGATGAGGTCCGCTGAATTCGGCAACCTAGGATCAAAGGAGACGCGAATCTCATCCCAGTTGCTGATCTCACCCTCGGGCTGATTGTCGGCACCTAGTTGGCCACACTCCAGGTAACGAAAGTAACCGATGTTGTGCGCAGGGCGATAGGAGCGGAAGATTCGCAGTGGTTCGTCGTGTCTCGATGGGAGTTTTACTCCCCTCGGGAAAATGACATCGAAGACAATCGTGTGTCCATCATCCGCCTCACGCCATACTCCAAAGTTTTTGGTGAACTGGTCGCGGAGTGGTCGGTCTTCATGGCCCTCCGCGCGGATGGCCAATCCTATTGCCGTAGCCGACCGCATGTATGCCGATCGCCGTACTCTGCGCCCAAATGTCTCCCGCAGGACGCGCGCGACAGGAGGCAACTCCGACCCGCCTCCAGTCATATACAAAGTATCAATGGGGTCGTCCGGATGGGTTGCCAGCAAAGCTTCCACGATGCGGCGCGAAGATTCGACCAACGGCCGGCACCGTTCATAGTAAGCGTCCACGCCGATAGAAACTTCCCTCCAGTCTTTCCGGACCCTCTCCAAATCGATGGTGAGCTTGCGGCTGTTAGGATTGAGTCCTTCCTTCTTTTCGCGGCATTCTTCAAAAAGCATGTACCACTCCGCGCTCGTAAGTGAAACTTCTGCCGGCCCCGGTTTCCCGGCCTCTGCCAGGGCTAAAAGGGCGAGAATCTCGTCGAAATCATCTCCGCCCAAATCGGAAATTCCGTCTGACGCGATGACGGTGCGCTCTGCCTCTCCGAGAGCCACGAGCGAGACGTCGAAAGTTCCACCGCCCAAGTCATAAACCAGGAGTCCACCTTTCCCACCACTCTTGGGGCCACCCTTGTTGCGGCAGGCGAATTCAAGCGCAGCGGCAGACGGTTCGTTCATCAGTCCGAGCACTTCGAAGCCCGCCGCCCGCGTTGCCTCTTGCGTGATAAATCGCTGGGTGCTGTTGGCGTTGGCCGGGACACCGAGCATCACCTGTAGCCTGTCGTATTTGCTGGCACCCAAAGTGGATTTGTCCATGAGGTCGTGGCGTAAGGCCATCATCATCTCAGTCATGAGAAGGGACAGATCGAACCGCTGGCCAGCGACATCGAGCGTGCCACGGGGATCGGCGTTCTTCAACCAGCGCTTCAGCGAGCGCACGACGGTCCAACCTGGTTTCCCCTGGCGTTCCAGCGCCTCCCATCCATAGACCCGTTCGTTCCCTGAGATGGCCAGCAGCGAAGGAAACCAGTCCCTTACACGCGCGTCGGGAGCCTCGAATGTCACAAGGGGATAATTACCGCGGTCTGCCGCAGCGACCACTACTCGAGTAGTTCCAAAATCAATTCCGATTTTCACAACTTAGTTATTCTACGGCGCTGAGTTCCTGCCGCCAAGTCGGAATCCCAGTCCGAGCGCCAGCGCATGATGGAATGAACGAGCGGTTCATGGCTGCGTCACGGTGGCTCTGGCATGCATCGTTACGAGAATCAGGCTCCGCATGACGTGCGTCGCACCTGCGTACGACTATGCCACTTAGCTGGGGGAGAACTTGAACAGATTCAGCTCTTACAATCACAAGAAACACCTTAGGATTTCAGCCTCCTGCGAGTAGACTTCAAGAAAGTGTTGCACCGACCGGTTGAGGTAGCAGCGGTAATCGGTGGAAACCGGTGCCTGGGCATGGAAGGCGGCCCAAGGGCTTTCGTAAAACTCATGAATTCCGAACAGTAGAAATCAGTCTGAGTCGCCCTGCGAACTCAATCATTTCCAAGCCCATCTGCTCAAGCGTTCTCTGAACATCTGAAGATCATGACCAGACGGGATTTGCGAATAACAGGTCGTAGCCGAGGATCAGTCTGCGAGTAGCCAGACGTAATTCACATTTCCCAAAACGGGACATCCGGCCCGCGTCTTGCGAGCACGTACCGGGGCATAACTTCAAGTCTCCCATTACGGCGTATATCTCAAGTTAGGGCGATAAGCTAGTGCTACGATGATGGCCGTAATAAGCGATGCTGGGGAGCGTAAGCCAATTAAGGAGAGGGGTGGTCGAGCGGCCCGGGTAACTCTGACAACGACGTTTGAATTGATCAATGATTGTCTTTAGGGAATTCGCAGGCAACTATGCCTTCAAGGAAATTTCATGACCTTGAACCTCAAAGCCATTTTTCAACGGGACGACCAATACGAAGGTGTCCGTAGGATCAATATCTACCTCTTGCGACTGGTCTTTGTCTTAATGTTCTTCTTGCTGGGAAGGGACACTTGGACGCACATCCTCACTCACCAAGGATCATGGGAACCAATAAATGCCGTGGCGTGGTGCGTCTGGACAGCCTTCGCGACTTTGGCGGGTTTGGGAATCATCCGTCCTTTGAGAATGCTGCCGGTCCTGCTGCTAGAAATATTCTACAAAGTCCTGTGGCTTATTCTTGTGGCGTACCCACTGTGGTCAAAGGGCACGCTGGTGGGTTCACCAGCGGAAGGCATCACCTCGGCGTTTCTGTGGGTGATATTGCCCATCGTTGCTGTACCGTGGAGGTATGTGTTTGTGAGTTATATTTACAAACCAAAGAAGTAGAACATGTTCGTTGAGCGAGGCCGCAAGGGGGCGTCGCATAACCGTACGCGGGCCAAAAACGTTCTAGGAGATCGGAACGTCGGCAGCGCTGCATAACACCGCATTTCCTCCAACGGAACTTGGACAGCAACGATAGATTTCACTTCGCGAGAGTCATCACTTCTTTTGGTTCTTGAATCTAGATGCGGGGACAAGTGTTGTTTCGCCACTGCACCGTTCAAGGATAGAAGGGTTAGGTAGTTGGCTGTCCCGACGCCAGCGCCCCTTTGCCTGTGCCCCATGGATGGATTTCAGCTCTGAGTAGACCAGCTTTGACGGTTGGATCGTCTTCCGTCAACTTGGCAGTCTGCTCTATGCCCACCCGGAAAATGGCGACCCCTCGTAGCTCACCCTGATCGCTGACGGGAACAGTCCGGCAATAGCCAGCTTTCCGTAGCAGCAAAGGATGGCTTGACACTCACCGGCCTTCTCATGGAAGGGTCTGTGCAGACTCTGGTGATGCAGAGCCGGCCATGCTGGCGCGGCCGGACGATTACGGTTCTGCCCTAGCAATCTTGTCGGATGCGGTATCGTTCGGATAGTTGAAGAAGAGTTGATTGCCGTCGGGATCGTCGACCACCAGGAGCCGGTAGCCCCACGAACCCTCCTTGACCGAAACGCCCTTGGCCTCGAGTTCCGCGCGCAGCGCGTCCAACGCGGCGATCTGGGCGTCCGGCTCGAGATTAACGGAAATGAACATCAGCCCCTTGCCAACCTTCTCCGGCCATGTGTCGGCCAGGATAAGCGCGCAGCCTTGCCGCTCGACCTGTGCAACGCGTGCTCTGCCGTCCTCCTCGTAGCGCCAGGGGCTCGTGAAGCCGAGCCGGTTAACGTAGAAGCGGAGCGAGGCGTCAACGTCCGTCACGTGTAGGACGGCGCGCGCGAACCAGTCTGTCATAAGCCATATATCCTCGAATATTTCCTGTGCCTTGAATTCTACGCCTATCTTAGACGCTCAGTCAGGAGCCGCGAGAACGAATCAAGTTCGGATCTATAGCGACTGCTTCGTCGTATGTCGTCAGATTTTGAGAGACGAAGCTCAAAGAAAAGACTCTGAAGCGCTCATCTGGGAAGTGCACAGTTGCTGTGTTGCCTTCCTCCCTACCGGAACGAAGTCGGCGTCCGCGTGGAACGTGCTGCGCAGGCTATAATTACGCGCACGGCTTGCGTTCTCTCGATTCAGGATTAGAAATAGCGCATGTTCTCGAGATCGGAAATTATCCCCGGGCCTGTTGGGTTCCATCCCAGTCGTTCCTGTGTCAGCGCGCTGGAAGCGGGTATGTCGAAACCCACGAACGTCGAGAGCCAGCCAAAGTGTTCGCCTGCCCGCTCAGGGGAGATGGAGACCGGCGGCAGCTTTAGGCCGCGGCCGATCGTCTCAGCCATCTCTCGGAGCGGCACTCCCTCTTCAGCAACCGCATTATAACGGGCTCCCGCTGAACCCTTCTCCAGCACGAGCCTGTAGAGATGGGCGCAATCAAGCAGTACTCTTGCTCGCCGGAATCCGCTTTTTGCTAAACTTGCTCTCAGCATGAGCGGTATTTCCAGGCGCGCAATACTTAAGGCGGTCGCATCGGAAATGGCCGTGGTTTCTTTAGCCTCCTCTCTTTCATCGGCAAAGGAAGACCATCCTATGCCACGCAAAGGACGCATCCGGCAGTCCGCCTCCCGCTGGTGCTACCAGCAGATTCCCCTGGATGAATTGTGCGTAAAAGGCGCGCAGATGGGCCTGAAAGCCATCGATCTGCTCAATGAAGACGAGTGGGAAGTACCGCGCCGCTACGGATTAATTTGCAGTATGGGCTACGGTGGCGGCGGAGAAATTCCCAGCGCCATGAACCGCCTCGAGAATCACGCGAGAATCGAAGAAGCCTTCCGCAAGTCCATTCCACTGGCTGCGAAACTTGGCGTGCCGAACATCATTACCTTCTCCGGAAATCGGGCAGGCATGACGGACGACGAAGGCGCCAAAAACTCAATCATTGGCCTGAACCGCGTGAAAAAAATCGCCGAAGATCATGGCGTCACAATTTGCATGGAACTTTTAAATAGCAAGGTGGATCACAAGGATTACATGTGCGATCACACCGCATGGGGTGTGCGCGTAATGCAAGAAGTGAATTCGCCCCACGTGAAGCTCTTGTATGACGTGTATCACATGCAGATTATGGAAGGCGACCTGATTCGCACCACCACTCAGAACATCAACTGGATCGGTCACTTCCATACCGGCGGAGTGCCCGGACGCCATGAGCTCGACGATACCCAGGAAGTGCAGTGGGATGGCGTGATGCGAGCCATCGCCGCAACGAACTTTGCCGGCTACGTGGCCCACGAGTTCATCCCAACCCGCGATCCGCTCACTTGCCTACGCGAAGCGGTAGATCTGTGCGATGTCTGAACAGAAATAGAACAGCGGCAATGCCGTTGCCTTAAGCCATCCAGGAAATAATCTGCGGAAGAGTAACGCTTGAAGTGGACACCGTTCCACGAGGCGCCGACGGAGAAACCGCCACAGCCTCCTTATGATTTTCAAACCACACCAAAAATAAAGACGTCTCCGAGCCCGCCAAGCGCTGCTGATTGATCCAGTTGTAATAGGCGCCCATATCCGCATCCAGCAGGGAACCCATTGGATCCAATTCCACGGGTCCCTGGCCCGGCGACAGAAGTTGATTCATCGGCTTCTGGCGTTGTCGGGGAGCAAAGCGAACCAACAAAGTAAGTGGCTGAGCGCGGCGCAGCGCTTCACGAGCAGTCCACTGGACGAAACTGGTGCTAAAAATCTGCGTGCCCGAGCCCTCGGTCAAGAGCTTCACCTGAAAATGCGCAAGCACAGGATCAACGGATTTGCTCATTCCCAGTTCTTCAGGACGCATTCGCGCCATGACCGTACGCAACGCCTCCGGCCCCATTCCTGTTTTCTGCGTCTCTCCTTGCATTTTTGCAAGCAGTTCAGCGCGCACAGGAGCCAACGCATCGTAGGAGACGCAGGTAATCGCCGGATCGTGAGGAAGCTCCCGCCCCCCTTCCACGTACCAATGCGCGTAGGGAATTGGATTTGCTTTATTTCGAGTAGCTACCGCCTCTAGCAAACCGGAAACACCATTTTCCGGATTAACGGCACTGAAATACACACCATGAGGACGCAGTTTTCGAAAGAGCGGTTCTTCGGAAGTATCCACTCCTTGTCCGATAATCGCGATGCCAAGCCGCGGCACAGGTGGAGGGTCGGACGGGATTGTGGCACGCAAGCGTTCTGCGTACGCGAGTGCGGCGTTGCGGAAAGCGTCCATCTGGTGCGTGGTCCAAAGGTGTGCGGAGAGTTGCTCCACAAACTGCGCGGGAGAGTTCACCCAATCCATTTGTTCAAGCTTCGAAGAAACTTGGATTTCGGAAAAACTGCTGAACCAACCCTTGGTGTCCTCCCGAGAAAGGGAATGCAAACTCGCAAGTTCCGTCTCCAATGTCTTGCGTTCCGCGGGAAACTTGAAATCGTATTCAATTACTTCCCGCAACAGATTCGGCAAAAAGCTCAGTGGCAGCCGTTGGAAGGTCCCGAGATATTCAACGGCGAGCTTCCGGGCCTCCGGAGCATAAGCGTCGAATTGTTCGGGTTTGAGATCCGCGGGGAGCATGGCGATTACAACAGCTCCGGAATTGGCTTGCCGTGCGCAAGCGAGGGCGAAAATCCCATCATCGAGCCGATGGTCGGCACAAGGTCGGTGCTGTCCAGTCGCCGGTCGAACACCACTCCTTGCCGAATACCGGGCCCTAGTGCCATCATCCACGTCGTCCGGGACAACGCGTCCCCCGTGCGATGGTGCTGAAAACCGTTGCCTCCCGCGTCTTCGTCCGCGTCCCGCCCAAAGTCCGGCAGGATGAACAGCGTGGTCTTGCCGGCATATTCTGGGTCGGACTCAATGGCCTTCCACAGTTCTGCGCACAGGCGATCGGTCCGCCGTATACCCTCGATGTACAGCGAATAAGCTCCCGCGTGTGCAATATCGATGTCGTGCATGGTCACCCACAGCAGGCTGGGCGCCAGTTGCTTCATCAGTTGACGGACAAGGTAAACGGAAAGTTCGTCCGGGCTCGACAACGTGCGCGCGTGAGTTTTGAAGTCGTCCACGGAAATCTTCAGCAGGTTTTCCATCTGCGCCAGTTCAAACGTGTTTCCGCTGAGTTCCGGCGCGAACAGTGGAGTCTCATAGCTGTCGCGCAACAGGTGGCCGTAGTCCGCGCTGCTGGTTGTTGCTGCCGACAAAAGATACTTCGGCAAAATGACTCTGGCTCCCCAACCCGGCCCAAACGAGCGATGATCGCTTTCTCCGATGCGGTTGAAACCGTTGCTCGGAGCGACCACCCAGGCATCCGAAGCCGGCCGCTTCAAGTCTTTGCGGAAATATTCAAAAACAGTCGGCGATTCCGGAGGAAGCGAAGCGAAATTATTTATGGTTTCATAGACGCCAGTCGCAAGACTTGCGGTCGCCACATAATGCCCCAAAATCCCGCGATTCACGACTTGCGTAAAAAATGTGGCCTGGGGGATCAACTCGCGCACCAGGTGAGGAATATTCTCCTGGCCTTCCGGAGCAAATGTCTCCTGATCGCGCGCACCACCACCAAAAGTAATCACCACAACCTTCCTCTTCGATAGAGGAGTTGCCGCGTAGGCCAGCGGACTGGCGTGCAGCAACGTACCTCCGAGAGTCAACCCGGCCGAAGCGCGCAGAAATTCGCGGCGGCTGAAGGCAAGTTGTTGGGAGAGTTCTTTAGAAGTGGCTGAGGTCACGCGGAACGGCTTCGGAAAACCGTTCATGGCGGTAACTGGCGGGCGCGAGTTCATAGAAAACTCATCGATTTCCGTCCAAGCTATGCTCCAGTAAAAGCAAAGTCAAGACGCACGCGCGATCGAGCAAAACAAAATTCACGGCTTCGCCTGCGCATCCTGCTTCTCGGAGTAAACGAATTGCCGGACTTCCGCCCGCTGTTTATCGAGGTCCGACAGGTGCTGCTCATTCAGCTGCTGGTAAACCTTGAGCTCTGCCTGCGCTCGGTCCTTTTCCCCCAGGTGAACATAAGCTTGTGCCAACCGGTAGTGCGCGTCCGCCAGATCTGGATTGAGTTCGCGCGCTCGCAAATATTCCGGAATAGACTCCGTATACTTGCGCTGGTCTGAATAAAGATTGCCCAGTTGAAGGTGTGCCTCCGCCAGGCCAGGCTCAAGCGCAATCGCCTTTTTTAGCAGGGATTCGATTTGCCCCAGATCGAGATTCGGGTCCTGTGACCTCTTGCCCTTCCAAATGCTCATCGCGTAGTAATACGAGGCCTGCCCGCTCTGCGGCTGAAGTTCGGAAAACCTTCGAAAGCACTCAATGACCTCGTCGGCCTGGCTTGGCGAACTGTCAAACGCGCGGGACAGAAACGCGTAAGCACGAGGGTCCTTCGGGTCCAGTTCAGCCCCACGCACCAAAGACTTCACCGCCTCGTCATACTTGCCGAGGGAGTACAAAGCCATCCCCAATCCAATGGCCAAGCGCGGCGAATGCGGGTAGCGGTTCGCGCCTTCCCGGAAAACCTCAACAGCGGGCTCAAGGGTACGATGGATCAGCAGCTCGCTTCCCCAATCGAAAATATTGCTCTCGCTGGGCTCCATGTGCGCGGCAGTCTGGAATTCGTTGGCGGCGCCCACGAAGTCGCCATCCTTTTCTTCCACCTCAGCCAGCAGGTTGTGCAATTCGGCCGTGTCCTTCCGAGCTTCCAGATCCTGAATCAACTTTCGCGCGTCCGCCGTGCGCCCGGTCAACAGGTAGTCCAGAGACAAGTCGTAGCCGTTGTCATAAGACGAGGGGTCGATCTGCTGCGCGCGCTCGAGAAACGGCAATGCCTCTGCATCCTTATTAGAGTGCACGTAGAACTCGCCAAGGTTGTGGTTGGCATCATAGTCCCCGGGGCTGAGCGCGGTGGCTTTTTTGAACTGCTGTTCCGCCAGCTCCGTCTTCCCGAGCCGCAGCAAATTGTTCGCGTAATTGGTCCGTGCCGAAGAGGAATCGGGCTTCAGGCGAACGGCTTTTTCCAGATGGTCGTTTGCCTTGTCGTTTCGCGATTGGGCCGCATAAACCAATCCCAGCAACTCCTGCACTTCGAAACTATCCGGCACCTCGCGCGCAATCTTTTCAAGCTGCTCAGCCGCTTCCGGATATTTTCCCGCCTCGTATTGCGCCACGGCTTCCTTGAATTCGCGGTCCAGGTCCGGTTTCTGCGCCCCCGCTCGGGGAGCTGCGACGACACACATCGCGAGGGTCAGCACCGCGCACGCCATAAACCAGTACCTTAGAGTCACAATATTTGGATGGTATCACCGCTCCGCCACAGAGAATCAGGCCCTGTAAAGGCCGACGAAGGGCGTTTCGAGAAACGCGCCCTTGCCGGTGGGGTGTAAGAGTCGACTATTAGAAATAGAACTTCAAAGCAAATTGGATCTGTCTTGGATCGTAAGGCGAATCACGAGTTGATCCGATTTCGCCAAACGTGGAACTATTGTAGTTACCCGAGTTGGGGATAGCCACAACGCCGTTGCCGCCGAAATTCGGGGCGCTAAAATTCGGATGGTTGGTAATGTTAAAGAACTCCGTGCGGAATTGTAGATATCTGGTTTCCGTAATCGGAAAGTTCTTAAAGATCGAGAAGTCCAGTCGGTGATATCCCGGGCCTGGCAGTTGCGTCAGTCCCCCGAGAGCAGCAATTCCCGTCAAAGGCACGCATCCCGTGGGTGTCCCGGGAGTTGGAACGCCTCCGGCCCCCAGCACGCACGGCTGAGTAAACGCTTTGGGATTGCCGAACCAGCTTAGCAAACCGTTTGAGTCTGTATGCAACCCGAGGGCAAGCGATTGGCCAGGCACTAGGAGGTCGCCGCAGGCGACACCGGAAGCGGTAGCTGACGGACATGATAGTGTGATGGGTTGCCCGTCTTGCAATGTCAGGATCCAGTTTATTGCCCAACCGCCGACCACTTGGTTTTTCCATCCCGAGGCGTCGGATGCAAATTTCTTGCCCTTGCCAATGGGAAGTTCATAACCGCCGCTGAAGTGGAAGACGTTCCGTATGTCAAAGGGAGCCAAGCCGTAGTCAGCGTGGATACCCATACCCGGAACATAGGGAGCCCTGTAACCGTTGACGTTGTTCGCCCCGGAATTCCCGATGCTCCCGTCATTGAGCAGGTCGTGGGCATCCGTGAGAGTCTTGGAATAAGTATAGTTAGCCAGTAGGTTCAGTCCGCCGCCGAACCGTTTTTCGATTTGCGTTTGCAGTCCATTGTAGCCGCTGTTTCCTTCCGTTTGCGCCAGGCTCCCTCCAAAACCAAAATCCGGGAAGGGCACGAGGCTGGCTTCTGGAGTATTCACAGGAGCGATGGTGGAGGGCAAATTGTTGTTCGGGAAGACTTCTAAATGGCGTGCCTGAGACGAAACATAGGCTGCCTGCACCGCGATGGTCGGGCTAAGTTGATATTGCAGCGTTAAATTGCCACCCATCGAGTAGGGCGTCTGGTAATTGAACTGGATTCCGCGCAATTGCAGTCCGCTCGCATTTACAGTCAGCGGGTTGAGCGAAGTGCACGAGAAGCCCGTTTCAAACGTAGCCACATTTCCGGGACCAGCCGTGCTGCAACCCGGGAATGTAATCGGCGTTACCGTATTTGCCGGCACGAAGTTGAAATCGAATTGGAACGGATAACTTTCGCCAAGGTTCGGCGAGTATCCACGATTCTCAAATCCATCGTAGAAGATGCCCCAGCCGCCTCGAACCACCAACTTCGGAGTTACCTGATAGGCAAAGCCGAGGCGCGGCGCAAAATTCGTCTTCTGCGAATTTCCAAGTCCGCCGCCGTAAGCATTCGTGATGGCCAAATTGATCCCGTCTTGTGTTAACAGCGACAGGAAACTGGGTGACAAGTTATTCGCGTTTGGTCCTTTAGGAATTAGATAAGCGGGCCCACCGAGAGGCGCGCCGGTCGGAACAAAGTTCGCCTGGTTCCCGTGCAGGTCGGACACCAATCCGAAGAAGTCATAACGCAACCCAAGGTTGATGGTCAGTTTGGAAGTGATTTTCCAATCGTCATTGCCATATCCGCCGTAATAGTTCTTGCCATCGTCGGTCAGAAATATGTTGGAGACGTAGACGTTACTCGAACCGCCCACATAGTTGATGCCGCCGGGCACCGTCGAAAGAGTCGGAGTTAATAGAAAGTCCGCGCGGCCGGTATTGCCGGAAGTGCCGGCCGGGATATCCGTAAAAGCGCCATTGTAATCGTATTCGCCGTGCGACCAGGGTGGCTGCAGGGTCGTGAACTTCACGTGCTGCCATTCAAATCCCATTTTGAATGTGTGCTTACCGTAAATCTTGGTCACGTCATCCGTCAGCTGCAAGGTCTGGCTCGTCTCATTCGAGGGCAAGAACGAGTTGCTTCCCAGAGTAGAGAGCCCGTTGATTCCGAACGCAGGAAGTCCGCCGTTCAAATTGCCTTGAGGAACATCCTGAATCCCGTACTCGGCGGGTATTCCGTTTTCGCTGGCCACCGGTCCGGCGCGCGTGGTGTGCAGGTAGTTGAAGCCGATGCGCGCCTCATTGATCAGCGTAGGAGAAAACGTGTGCGTATAGCCAAAAGCCGTGTTTTGAGCTAACGCGGTCTGATTACCTTGTTGGAACGCACCTCCATCGGCAACGCCGCCGAAGATGCCAGGAATAAATTGCGGATCGTCTACATAGTCAAACCGGAAGAAAACCTGATTGTGCTCATTGATGTTTGCATCCATGCGCGTGTCGAACCCGTTGCGGTGCTCGTCGAGTTTCGGGGAATTCGCATAATTGCTGAACAGGTTCCCATTCGTCGGATTCGGATAAAGATTCAGAAGCTTGATGGCATTTGGATCCAGTCGTCCTACCGGTATCTGGTTCAATTGGCAAGCTGCGATGGCGGCCCCGGTGAAATTTACCGTATTGGCTGGACATGACCCGGTGCCAATATCCCCGAAAGGATTGCGAACATACCCAGTGGACGTCGCCACCAGGCCTGTGGCCGGATCGACCGCTCCGGCAGTTACCGAGCGTGTGGTCGCTGGGTCAAAAACGGTTCCCAACGGAAACGTGCGCCCCAGAGCGTCGGTCACCGAGCCGGATTGGCCGGTGATCAGGTCCAGAAAGTTTGTGTAACCGCTGTTTCGCTCGGCTACCGTCGGAACGCTGCCCGTCAAAATCGTGCCTTGAATTCTCCTCAAGCCTTCATAGTCCGCGAAAAAGAACAATTTGTTGCGGCCGTTGATGATGTGAGGAATGATCACCGGACCACCGGCGGTCACGCCAAACTGGTTCTGGCGAAGTTCGCCCTTCGCGATGTCTCCCGCATTTTCAAAGAAGTCCGCGGCGTCCAACTTGTCGTTGCGGAAAAATTCCCAAGCGGAACCGTGAAAATCGTTCGTCCCCGATTTCATCGTGGCGTTAAGGACGGCCGCGCCCGATCGGCCGAACTCGGCGCTGAAGTCCGAAGTTTGTACCTTGAACTCCTGAATCGCGTCGACAGGAGGAAGCACCACGAAGTTCGTCCCGTTCAGGAAGTCGACGGTATCGGAGTTGTTGTCGATGCCGTCGAGCAGGTAGTTATTCTGCGATGGCCGCAGGCCATTCGCGGCGAATGCGCCTGTCGATGCGTTTCCGCGTGTATCCGCCTGCGGAGTATTGACGCCCGCCGCTAGCTGCGCCAGGAACGTGAAATTCCGCCCATTCAGCGGAAGGTCGTTCACGCTCTTTGAATCGACCACCTGGCCGACCGCGGCGTTCTGCGACTCCAGAAGCGGCGGAGCCGCGGAGACCTCCACCGACTGAGTGACACTGCCTGGGCGCATCGTGAAATTCTGTACAACGGTGGCGCCGATGTCGACGACGACCCCGCTGGCCGTCATCGTCTGAAACCCTTGCGAACCAACTTCCAGCTTGTAGGTGCCAATCTTTACAGGCGAGAACTTGAACACACCGTCGGAGCCCGTAGTGCTGGTGAGACTGATCCCTGTCCCTTCGTTGGTCAGCGTCACCTTGGCACCGCTGATCACCGCCCCGGTCTGGTCCGTGACCGTGCCTATGATGGAACCGGTGTCCATCTGCGCGAGCGCGGGTCTTGGGCCCAGCAATAACAGTGCCGCGGCAAAAAGGAGCGATAAACTCAGGGCCCGGATAGAGATTTCTCGAGCGTTCATGCCTAACCCCCAGAAGTTCTTCTTTTCGGCAAGTCGCAATATCTCGACAGAATGAAAAACCAGTGCAACCCGTCCCGCGAAAACCCCGGCAATAGACAACGCAGCAACGGCCGCACGAGGATTCACGGCACCGTTCCGATCGCACAGACAAAAAATACCCGGAGGGATTCCACAACCCCCAGACCAGGCACCCCAACAAAAAAACAACTTAACCGCTTAACCTTGTTCCGCACTAATACACACACTTTTGCATGGTGTCAAGCGTTTTTTTTCATTTATACTTTGCTTCCCTCGCCATAGAATCACTGCAGTGGCGATTGTTTGCATCGATTGGTCGAGGACAGGGCTCAACTATGGGTTTGACGATTCGAGAGGTTGCCAAGGCTTCCGGTGTATCGACAGCGACCGTCTCGAATGTTTTGAACAAGACCGGGAAGGTCGGAAGAAAAACAAAAGATCTGGTTCTTTCCACCGTCAAACGCCTCGGATATTTGCCCAACATACACGCTCGACGCCTGGCGTCGCGGGATACGCGCACACTGGGAATTATCGTATCGGACATCGAAAACCCTTTTTTTCCTGAAATAATCAAGAGTTTTCTGTCTCGCACGCGCCAGCTCGGCTACGAAGCGATTTTGAGCGACACGAATTATGATCCGCGGCGCACGCAGGAAGCCGCCACGCGCATGATGGCTCACAACGTGAGCGGAGTCGCGATCATGACTTCCGAAATCAGCGCGCGACTGATCAACGAATTGGCGCGCAGAAAAATCGCCGTGACGTTTCTGGATCTGGCGCCGTCTCGCGGATACGTGAGCACCTTAAGAATCGATTATGCTTCTGGCATCGAGCAAATTGTTAAATACCTGTTTCGAGAAGGACACCGGAAGATTGCTTTTGTCGCAGGCCGCCCCAAGCTCAAGTCAAACATCGCGCGCTTGGAAGCCTACGAGAAAGCCATGACCGCGCTGGGGCTCGAGCCAGGGCCAGTCTTGCACGGTGACCTGCGCTTTGAAGGAGGACTCGCCGCGGGATTGGCTATCGCAAAAATGTCTCCGCGGCCCACGGCGGTGATGGCCGTCAATGATCTGACTGCCGTGGGCGTGATGAAAGGCCTTATCTCCATGGGTTGCCAGATTCCTCAGGATATTTCGGTAACGGGATTCGATCGGACCAGGCTCGCGGAATATAGCAATCCATCCATCACGACGGTCGATATCCATCGTGATTTGCTTGGACGCATGGCCGCTGATGTTCTGCATGAGCTTTGTAGTTCCGCCGATCCGCGCGGCAAGAAATATGAGATCTCCGCGGAATTAGTGATAGGGCATTCTTCCGGACCGGCACACTCGTCGTGACTCCTTGCAAACTCAATCCTGCAGTGGCCTGGTTAGACGCAATTCCCGGCGAGTGTTAGCGTCGGGAACGGTCTGCGCAAGAAAGTGCGAGAACAATCGAAGATGCGACGTAGCCGGCACGGAATTCAGAAAATCTCTCGCCGAACCTTCTTAGGCAGGATGCGCTGGGCGCCCATGCTGTTTCTTCCGGCCCCACTGCAGTCGGTAATGCCGCGATGGACGGAAGCTCCCGCTCTCGGTGAAAAAAACTCTGCCTTCCCGTTCGCTGAACCCCGCTTTACGCCACACTACGCGAAAAAATCTCCCCTCGATGATCTGCTGCGCTATGTAGTTCCGGGCACGGACGAGTACATCGCGGAAAAATATGCCAGCGAAATCGCGCAGTTACTCGCTAACTGGGCAAAAGAAGTTCGATCCAGCCCGCCCGCACTAAGCTCACTCGGCACAATTCTCGACGCCTCGCTCCAAGCAGCCGCTTTAATTCCTGCCGAACAGAACAAATTGCGCACGGAGTATGGCATTGAAGTGATCCGACGAAAATTCGATGGCACGCCAGTGCAAGGTCGCGAGCCTTTTCTCAAGGAAATGCAGAATTACCTGGCGCCCTTAAAGCGCATTGACACCGCCGAATTCCAGATTACGAAAATCGAAGAAACTAAAAATTCGCCGCTAACAGTTTCCGTCGACATCCGTTACGACTTCGTCGGAATCAACGAGGGCGACGCCCGTGAAGAACGCATCGGATATTGGCAGACCGAGTGGTCGCGAACCGATTCGGACAGCTGGCGGGCCCTCCAATGGAGGGCAAACGAGGAAACCCTCAGTCGCGCCCGCCTTCCCATCTTCCTGGATGTTTCGTCACAAGCTCTCGGTCACCTGGAGTCTTATCAGCGGCAATTCGCCCACGGGGTCGACTACTGGCGCACAGTTCTCGACGGCGCCTCTGGCATCGATGTATACGGAAATACCGGCCTCGCAACCGGCGATTTCGACAACGACGGATTTGACGATCTCTATATTTGTCAACCGCCGGGACTTCCCAATCGTCTGTACCACAATCGCGGTGACGGAACATTCGAAGATGTAACCGAATCCGCCGGTGTCGGCGTGCTCGATGGAACGGCGTGCGCGCTATTTGCGGATTTCGAGAACAAAGGCCTTCAGGATCTTTTGGTGGTGTGCGCCACGGGCCCTTTGCTGTTCGTGAATCAGGGAAACGGCAAATTTTCACTGAAACGCGACGCATTCCATTTTCAGAATCCGCCCACGGGAACATTCACCCATGCCGCGATCGCCGATTACGACCACGACGGCCGCCTGGATATTTACTTCTGCCTGTACAACTACTACAGCGGCCTCGACCAGTATCACTATCCCGTTCCCTATTTTGACGCGCGCAATGGACCTCCAAACTTTTTGTTTCATAACGAAGGAAACGGCATGTTTCAAGAGCGCACCGAAGCTGCAGGTCTGAATGCAGAAAATGATCGGTACAGCTTCGCGTGCACCTGGGGCGACTATAACTCAGATGGATGGCCAGATTTGTACGTCGTAAATGATTTCGGCCGCAACAATCTTTACCGCAACAAGGGAGACGGCACCTTCGCCGCCGTTTCTGACGACTCGCAAGCCAACCAGCCCGGCGCCGGCATGAGCGCTTGCTGGGTGGATTTCGACAACGACGGTAAGCAGGACATCTACGCCGCGGGAATGTGGGTCGCGGCAGGGATGCGCGTTTTTCGGCAGCCGAATTTTCATGCAACCGACTCGGAACAAATTCGCGCGCTGTACAAACGGCACATGGTTGGCAATTCGCTGTATCGCAATGAAGGCAACGGTCGTTTTCAAAATGTGGCTGCGCACGCGGGCGTCGAGATGGGCCGATGGGCATGGTCGACCGGCGCATGGGACTTCGACCATGACGGCTATGAGGATCTCTACATCGCCAACGGCTATATCTCCGGTCTCGGTGAGCGGGATGTCTCCAGTTTTTTCTGGCGGCAGGTCGTTGCCAAATCGCCTTCAAATGCAACGCCATCAGAAAACTATGAGCGCGGGTGGAATGCAATAAACGAGTTAATCCGCTCGGACGCCACCTGGAACGGTCGCGAAAGAAACGTGTGTTATCTAAACAATCGCGACAGTACGTTTTCCGATGTCTCCGGCAGCGTCGGCCTTGATTTTCTTGACGATAGCCGCGCGTTCGTACTCGCGGACCTCGATCACGATGGGCGCTTGGAAGTCATCCTGAAAAACCGCACCGCGCCTCAGATCCGCGTGTTGCGCAACGCGATGAAGGAGCTCGGCAACTCGGCCGCGTTTCGCTTGCAGGGAAAAAAGAGCAACCGCGACGCGATTGGCGCTGCTGTCACGATCGAAGCCGCTGGCCATGCGCAGACAAAACTGCTGCAAGCCGGTTCTGGATTTTTGTCCCAGCACAGCAAACAGATTTTCTTTGGCCTCGGCAATGCGGACGGGACGTTCCGCGCCACCATCCGCTGGCCGAGCGGTCTAACACAAGTGCTGGACAAATTGCCTGCCAACCATCAAATCGAAGTTCAGGAAGGGCAAGCCGACTTTCACGCCAAACCATTCGCCAATGCCTCCGCTGCATATGAACGCCAGAACGAGCCACCGGCCGAGGAGCACTTGCCCACTTTACTGGAGACCTGGCTCATTCAGCCTATGCAAGCCCCGGACTTTTCCCTGCCGGATCTGGCGGGAGACACGAAGCAACTCTCCGCGCTCCGAGGTCACTTTGTTCTGCTTCATTTTTGGAGCATAACTGTAGCCTCCTGCGCTGACCAGTTGCGCCTCTTGCAGAAGGAACAAGCAAACCTGACGTCGGCGGATATTCACGTCGTGTGCGTCAATTTAGACAACCCAGAAAACGGCGAGGCGCTCCGAGCACTCATCGCCCGCGAACAATTGTCGCTGCCAATGGTTGTGGCGACCGAAGAAATCGCCGGCATTTACAATCTCGCTTTCCGCTACCTGTTCGATCGGCGCAGAGATCTGGCCTTACCAACCTCATTCTTCCTGAATCGCGAAGGCGCAATCGTAAAGGTGTATCAAGGGCCGCTGCGGCCCGCGGGTTTGCTGAACGACGTCCGCTCAATGCCCAAGACCAGCGCTGATTTTCAGCGCAACGCTCTCCCCATGACCGGGCAGTTGTTCCTCGAGGAATTTCAGCGGAACGATTTCACATACGCTGTGGCATTGTTCCAGCGCGGTTATTTGCAAGCGGCCAGCGACGCCTTCAAGCAAGTCATAGCGGCTCACCCGAACAATCCTGAGGCCTACTACAATCTCGGCACCCTCTACCTCATGAGAAACGCGCTGCCGGATGCGAGAAGTTACCTCGAACAAGCGTTGCATCTACGGCCGGAATATGCGGAAGCCTGGAACAACCTCGCGATGGTCGCCGGGCAACAAGGCCAGACGGCAGAAGCTATCGGCGATTTTCAGAAGGCCCTCCAGCTCAGGCCCTCATACGTTACCGCGCTCCTCAACTTTGGGAATTTGCTGCGCAGGAAAGGAAACCTCGACGAAGCAAAACAAATGCTCTTGCGCGCGCTCGAAGCCGGCCCGGAAAGCGCCGACGTCAATTACAGCGTCGGAATGCTCTACGCGCAGCAGAACCAACTTCAGGAAGCCGCGCAATTTCTTCAGAAAGCGCTGGCGTTACGCCCCGATTATACGGATGCCCTGAATAATCTGGGCGTTCTCTTAGTCCGCGAGGGGCAGTATCCCGAAGCCAAGGCCAAATTCGAAACTTGCATCCAGGTTGCGCCGCAATTTGATCAAGCTTATCTGAATCTGGCCCGCCTCTACGTAGTATTGAACGACAAGGAAAAAGCCAAAGAAGTATTGCAGGCGTTACTGCGCCAGCAGCCGGAGCACAAATTAGCCCGGCAGACGTTGGAAATGCTAAATTGAGTTCCTTCCGGCACCATTTCGTGGCCATCGCGCAGAGGAGCAGCGCTCATGTTCACTTGGAGATTCCCTCCACATCCAGGAGGAGGAACGCCAACACGCGCCGGTTGAGCACCCTGCTTGCTTTGGTCATGATTTCCTTCGCCACTCGGAACGCGCCAGCACAACAGCCGTCCCCGGCCAAACCACCCGCGCATCCATCCACCAAGGCTCCTTCTCCCTTCGCGGACGCTGAAGCGCTCCTTCAACAAGGCAACTTGGAAGAGGCTAAGCAGCGGCTTCAGGAAGAGCTGCGACAAAATCCCTCCAAACCCGAGGGCTACGGTCTTCTTGGACTTGTCTACACTGCCGAAAAGAATTACGCCGACGCACTTACTGCCTTTCAACAAGGATTGAAACTCAACCCGAAATCCACCGGAATCCGCAACGATATGGGCAATCTGTACGTCCTCCAGGGAGATCTCGATCAAGCCGAGAAAGAATTTCACGAAGTCCTGCGCTTGAGCCCGGCGGATCCCGACGGCAACTACAATCTCGGCTTGGTTCTTCTCGCGAAGAAGCATCCCGCCGATGCAGCTCTCTACTTCGAGCGCGTCCATCCGGCAACCATCGCTTCGCGGTTCAATCTCACAAAGGCTTATCTGGAATCGGGAAAAACCGCCGACGGGTTGCGGACCGCCAAGGAGCTGTCTGCCCAAAACAAAGACAACGTTCAGCTGCATTTCACCCTGGGCGTATTACTCGCCACCGAAAAGCAAAACCGTGCAGCGCAATTCGAGTTGGAACAAGCCGATGCGTTGCAGCCGCAAGCGTTCGAGATTCTACACAACCTCGGTGGAATTTATTTGCAAAACGGTGAGCTTGCGAAAGCTGAAGTGATGTTGAAACGCGCGCTGAAGCTCAAGCCCGATTCGGCGGAAACGTTGTATCTCCTGGGGCAGGTCTACACGCAGGAGTCCAAGCCGGTAGACGCGTTGGATCAACTCGTCCGTGCCCACAAGCTCGCGCCTGAAAATACAGACGTCATCTATTCGTTGGCACGCGTGAGCATGTCTCAGAATTATTACGAAGACTCCATCCCGCTGCTCGAATCCGGATTGAAACTCGCTCCAGAGCGCACAGACCTCCATGCAGCGCTCGGCGAAAGCTATTTCATGTCCGGCAAAGTGGACAAAGCGATCGAAGAGTTCAAGCACTTGATCGAATTGGATCCGTCCGCTCGCTCGTACGCGTTCCTGGGACTCTGCTACCGCCAGCTCGGACGTTTCGACGAAGCACGCAAATATTTTGAAGAAGGGCTGAAGAAAGATCCTCACAACGGCGCGTGTCTCTTCAATATGGGTTATATCGAGGAGCGCCAGGGAAACCACGCCGGAGCGGAGCATTACCTTCAGGAAGCCCTGCGAGTCAGCCCCGATCAGGCGGATGCATTGCTCGAACTGGCAAACCTGCGGATAACGCAAAAGAAATTCGAAGAGGCTGAGGAATTGCTCCGAAAGTTCATCCGCGTTGCCCGTTCGCCGGCACCGGGCTACTATAAACTCGCGATGGTCGAGCGCAGCTTGCATCAATCGGAGGCCGCGCAACGGGATTTGAGCGTATTTCAAACGCTATCCAAAAACGCCCCGACGGGGCCATATCCCTACCAGCATCTCTTCGATTATCTCGACAACCGCTCGAATCTTTCTGGCAAGCAGAAGGCGGAACTCGATCTTACGGAGCTCGCAAACCAGATCCAGAAAAATCCTGACCAGCCCGAAAATTTATATTTACTAGCGGAAGGCTATCTAAAACTGGGAAAAGTGGACGATGCTCGCAAAGCCGTGGCCCAGATCGATCAGTTGAGCGGCGGGGATTTCCGCACGGAGACTGGCGTCGGCGTTCTCCTCGCGCGCTACCACTTGTACGACGATGCCATCCAGCATTTTCAGGCCGCGCTGAAAGCGAATCCAGATTCCGACGACGTGAAGTTCGATCTCGCCAACGCCTATTTTCGACAACGTCAGTACGCACAGGCGCTCGAAATTGCTCAGCAGGTCTCCGGCAAAGGTCAGCAGGACGATGCGTATCTCTCCCTGGTCGGAGACATCAAGGCGCATCTGGGCCAGACGGCCGAAGCCGAACAAATCTTCAGGAGCGCCATTCACAGAAATCCGGACAACGACCAGTATTATTTGTCGGTCACTCTGCTGCAGCTTCGGCAAAACGACGTAACCGGCGCGGAGAAAACTTTGCAGGAAGGTCTGGCGCGAATGCCCAGCTCGGGAAAGCTCCTCTGGGGGCAGGGCCTGGTCGCGGTGATGCAGGGCAAAACAGCGCAGGCTGCGGAGCACTTGGAACAAGCGGTGGATTTGCTGCCGGAGTGGGTGGGCAGCTATTCCACGTTAGGCGTTTTCTACTATCAGACCGGGCAACTCGACAAAGCCAAGGAAGTTCTCGACCGCTTTAAGGGAAATAACACGGGCGGCGTTCTCGACGTCGACAAAATTCAGGAAGCTCTTGAAAAAGCCCCGCCCATGCCGCGCGTCGTGAATGAACCTATGCCTACTGCTTCCAGACAACAGCTTTTACAATTCGCGCTTTCCATGGCCGATCGTACGTTGTAATTCCCGGAAGGTTGCAGAGTGACGCTGAGTTGAGGGCATTGCGGCCAGGCGCTAGAATCAAAAACTGTCTCGTGCTCAGCGGGGCTCTTTCAATCGGCACGGAATGGCAGGAAGAGAAAAGACAGACACTTGGGGTCTTCAACAAAACATTCTGCGCTTCTCGCACTGAGTGCCGGTCTCAGCGCCGCAATATTTCTCAACGCGCAAGCAACGCACCCTGAAAAGCAGAACGAGGGGCCGATCACCGTGCGCTTCACGGACATTCGCAAGTCCGCCGGAATCACCTTCCAGCAGGATTCCACGCAGACGGAAGAAAAATACTACCTGGAGACCATGGGCACCGGCGTTGCCTGGCTCGATTACGATCAGGACGGCCTGATGGATCTTTTTTTCGTGCAGTCGGCGGCCACCGATGTGTATAAACCGGCGCACCCGTTGCATTGCGCGCTGTATCACAATAATGGCGACGGAACCTTCACCGACGTAACCGAAAAGGCCGGCTTGGCTGGTGAAGGACATTACGGTCAGGGCGTGGCAGTCGGCGACTTCGACAACGATGGCTACCCCGATTTGTATGTGACCGGATACGGAAACGCGATTCTTTATCGCAATAACGGCGACGGCACCTTCACCGACGTCACCAGCAAGGCCGGAGTCGCGGACCAGGGCCAATGGTCCACCAGCGCCGGATGGTTTGACTACGACAAGGATGGCTATCTGGATCTGATCGTCACCAACTACATCGACTGGAGTCCCAAGAACAATATCTGGTGCGGCGATCATCGACCCGGTTACCGCGCGTATTGCCATCCCGGAAATTACAAGGGACAAAAAACGAAACTGTTTCACAACAACCACGACGGGACCTTCAGCGATGTGAGCGACGTCTCCGGTGTCGGAAAACCAGAATCCAAGGGAATGGGCGTGGTGTTGGCCGACTTCAACAACGACGGCTGGACCGACATCGCTATAGCCAACGATACCTGGCCAAATTTTCTATTTCTAAACAAGCATGATGGAACCTTCGAAGACGTGTCGCTCATTTCCGGCCTGGCCGCCAGCGAAGACGGCCGTTACGAAGCGGGGATGGGAATCGACGCCGCCGACGTCGATCGCGACGGCTGGCAGGATGTGTACATCACTCACCTGGATTTCGAACTGAACCGTCTCTATCACAACAATCACAATGGGACCTTCAATGACGTCACCTATGACTCCGGCATCGGAAACAAGGTCATGCAGCTCAGCGGCGTTGCCATGAACTTCATGGATTACGACAACGATGGCTGGCCGGATATTTTGCAGGCAAACGGCGCCATGGTAGACAACGTTCAGCTTTATCACAGCGAAGTCACTTACAAAGAGCCGCTGTTGATGTTTCGAAACGTCGGCAAAGGACAGTTTGAAAAAGTCTCCGAAGCGCTGGGCCCCGATTTCATAAAACCCATTGCCGGACGCGGTCTGGCCACCGCGGATTTCGATAATGACGGCGATCTCGACATCGCCGTTAACGTTCGCGGAGATTATCCTGAACTTCTCCGCAACGACGGCGGAAACGCCAATCATTGGCTGGAAGTTTTGCTGATCGGCACACGCTCCAATCGCGACGGCGTCGGCGCGTCGCTGAAGTTGACCGCCGAAGGCTTCGTCGAAGTCGAGCAGGCAAAAGGCGGTATGAGTTATATGTCCGCAAGCGATCCTCGAATTCACTTTGGGCTCGGAAAGCGCAGCAAAATTGACTCGCTGGAAATTACCTGGCCAAGCGGCCAAGTGGATCGCCTGACGAGCGTACCCACGGACAAAATCATCGCGATAAAAGAAGGCACGGGAATTGTGCCGAAAATCTTCCCCAAGGTACCCAGCCGATGACGATGCGATCCAGCCGCCGGCGATTCCTGGGTTCCTCTGCTGTCGCGCTTGGCGCAACGTTGCTTGACGCCCTCGCCACGCCCATCTGGAGATGGAATCGTTCCGCAATTCTTCAAGCCAAGACAATTCCCAATTCGACCGCCGCTTCGCCGGTCACCTTCGTGGATGTGGCTCGCGAAGCCGGCCTCACCGCCCCCAACGTTTGGGGCGGCCTGGATCACAAGCGTCTCATCCTTGAGGCAAAAGGAAGCGGCCTTGCCTTTTTCGATTACGACGGCGACGGCTGGCTGGATATCTATCTGACGAATGGAACGCGGCTGAACACCAAGTGGCCCACCGGAGCGGCTCCAACTTCACACCTCTACAAAAACAATCGTGACGGCACCTTCACCGACGTGACCGAAAAATCCGGACTCGGGTGTACCGGTTGGCAGACCGGTGTTTGCGTCGGCGATTACGACAACGACGGCCACGACGATCTGTTCTGCTGCTTTTGGGGACACAACACCCTGTTCCACAACAATGGCGACGGCACCTTTACGGATGCGACGCACAAGGCCGGCCTTCTCGAAGAATCAGTTCGCTGGGGCTCCGGCTGCACCTGGCTCGACTACGATCGCGACGGCCATCTGGATTTATTTGTCTGCAATTACATCAAGCTCGATCCTGCAACTACGGCCAATCCAGGAGACGCCGCCTACTGCCAATGGAAAGGAATCCCGGTCATGTGCGGCCCGCGCGGCCTGCCGGGAGACACGAATCTTCTCTTCCACAATAACGGCGACGGAACATTTAGCGATGTCACCGAAAAAGCGGGCATCCTCAAGCCCGGCCCGCGCTATTCCATCACAGCGGTTTCTTATGATTTCGATAACGACGGCTGGCCGGACATTTACGTGGCTGTCGACTCCGAACCGAGCATCCTGTTCCACAATAACCACGACGGCACGTTCACGGATATTGCCGTTCTGGCGGGTTGCGCCTTCAACGAAAATGGTCATGAACAAGCCGGCATGGGCGTAGCTGTCGGTGATTATGATTGCGACGGTTGGTTCGACATTTTCAAAACCAATTTTTCCGACGACACCTGCAATCTTTATCACAACAACGGCGACGGTACCTTCACGGACCAGGCCTTCTCATCCGGCATCGGCATCAACAACCAGTATGTCGCTTGGGGCTGCGGCTTCCTCGATTACGACAACGATGGCTGGCCGGATATCCTGCAGGTCAATGGGCATGTTTACCCGGAAATTGAGGAGCATAGCTTTGCCCAGACCTTCAAGAATCCTCGCCTCGTATATAAAAACCTCGGCGATGGCAGGTTCAAGGACGTTTCAGCCGAGTTGGGACCTGGCATCAGCGAACGTTTTTCCAGCCGCGGCGCCGCTTTCGGGGATTACGACAATGACGGCGACATCGACGTTCTCATCTTGAACATGAACGACATCCCCTCTTTGCTGCGCAATGATGGTGGCAACGCGCAAAACTGGATCAAGGTGAAACTGATCGGAACACACTGCAACTGCACGGCGATCGGCGCGCGCGTCCGCGTAATCACCGGCACTCACACGCAAATGGATGAAGTACACAGCGGCGCAAGCGTGATGTCGCAATCCGATCTGCGGCTGCACTTCGGTTTAGGCAAGGCACCAGTGGTGGACGCAATCGAAGTAAGATGGCCCACAACCCAAAGAGTGGAACGATTCACGCAGGTCAAAGTCAACCAGATCCTCACCATCCGCGAAGGCAGCGGCATCGTCGCGTCCAGCAAGCCTCAATCGAAATAGACGCAACTCGCACCGCTTATTCCTATTGTTCGAAGGGATCCGGTGAAAATACCGCCGACTGACCCAACCAAGAAGTTCACGCCATCCTCACTTCGCCGGCTGAATGCGAGCCGCCCAACCGCCTCCCGGCGCTAGATTGATTTTCAATTTCGTCGTCCGAGCGACCGGCATCTTCACCAATTTGTAGTCGCTTCCAAAGCGATCGGCGTTCTCTCCATCTTGGTAAGCGCTCATCTCAAAATGACCTTCCGGCAAAAATGAAAAATCAATCTCCAGCTCTCGCGCACTCCAGTTATTCATCGCTCCCACATACCAGTCCGATCCATTTCTGCGCGCCACGGCCACATATTCCGCGATCTTCCCGTCCAGCGCCTTCGATTCGTCCCACTCCGTCGGCACTGCCGCAAGGAATTCCATCGCTTGCGGTTCGCGCAAATAGTTCGACGGGCTATCGGAAAGCATTTGCAGCGGGCTTTCGTACACCACGTACATCGCCAATTGATGGCAGCGCGTGCCCAGACTCATCGGGCGGTGCATGATCGGCGCAAAGCTGGTTTTCGTGGCATTCAACATCGCGCCCGGGGTGTAGTCCATGGGCCCGAGAAACATCCTCGTAAACGGCAGCGTAACGTTGTGCTCCGGCTCCGCCTCCGCGCTCCACTTGCTCCACTCCAAACCGCGGACGCCTTCGGTGCTGATCAGGTTCGGCCAGGTGCGCGTCATGGTCGCCGGCTTTTGGTCGCCATGAAAATCCACCAGCATGTGGCGTTTCGCCGTTTCGCTACTGACCCGGTGGTAGTAGTTGATCAGAATTTCGTCACTGCGCTGCATGAAGTCCACTTTAATTCCCTTGATGCCCCACTTCTGGTATTGATCCAACGCCGGTATCAACTGGTCGTCCAATGTTTTCCAAACCACCCACAAAATCACGCCGACGTTTTTCTCTTTTGCGTACGCCGTCAATTCTTCCATGTTGATTTCCGGGACCACGTCGAGCACATTGCCGAGTTTGTACCAGCCCTCATCGAGGATGATGTAAGGTATCCCATATTTCGCGGCGAAATCGATGTAGTACTTGTATGTTTGCGTGTTGATGCCGGCCTTGAAATCGACGCCGTAAACGTTGTTGTCGTTCCACCAATCCCAGGAAACTTTCCCCGGCTTAATCCAACTGGTGTCCTGCACTTTGGACGGACTTTCCAACAGGTACACCAATGGATTTGTAATCAGGTCGGCATCCCGGTCCACAATGCCAAGCACGCGCCACGGAAACGCCCGCTTTCCTGTAGTCACCGCAATATAATCGGCGCTTTCCACGACCTGGAAATCGCGATCGCGCACAAGTTTTTCTTTCAGCGGATATGGCGGGAAGGTTCCGTCCAGCCCATTCCCCCCGGTGCCGCGCAACCAGAGCCCCGGGTATTCCGTTACGTCCGATTCCGCAATGGCCACTTTTGCGCCTTCTCCCACATCCACCACTGCCGGCAAACTTGCCAGAAACGCCGGATTGATGGCCAGCAAATGCTGCGGCAAGTATTTGCGTTCGTTGTGCGAGAAAAAACTATCTTCCTGCGGATAAAACACCACGAAGTTCGCCGGGAAACGGAAATTCGCCTCCTCGCCGTAAATTTTTACCTGCTCGTCGGGCAGAGAAATCTCGAACCTGTAAGCAACGCCTTCGTTGTACGCGCGAAACACGACCGCACAGTCGCCGTCCATCGTAAGACGCAGTTCGTTATAGTTGTCGCGAATCTTCGCGAATTTCTGCCGCACCACCGGTTCCACAACCTGATCGTGATGATTTTCCTTCGCGTCCCTCACCTTCACTTCGCGGCCAAGAATCTTATGGTCCACATCCAGCGAAAGTCCGCTGTTCTCGAGGATCGCTCTTCCGTTCAACACCACGTCATAGCGCACACCTTGCGCCGTACGGATTCGGACTTCAATTCTTTTGTCGGGGGAACGCAGGTCATAACTGGCTTGCGCGCTCGCAACCGTTGCCAGCAAGCACAGGGGAATCGCTATCCACGCAGACTTCCGCAGCAACTTGTTCACGGGAACTCCTTTCATTTGCTTTCTTCTCAAGCCGTTTCCGGTGCAGCCGCCGTCAACTCAATCTGCACACGTTGGGTCCCCAGCACCGGATGCACTGCCGTCAACCGCACAGTTCCCGCCTGCTCTTTCGCGCGCACCCAAATAGCGCCAGTACCGCCGATCAACGCAAACGGATTGTCCCCGATAATTTCCGCGGGCCCATCGAGTTCCAGCTTGATCGCGTCATTCGCGAAAGGCCGGATAGCGCCAAATTCATCGGTCACTCGCAGCACCACCCGCGTCGTATCCGCGCCGTCGGCCACCAGATTCGTGTCATCCGGCAGCAATTGAAATTTCTGGTCGATCCCTTTGCCAGACAGAGTCTTGGCGATCACCTGCTTGCCTTGAATGTATCCTTCGATCCGCAAGTCTCCCCAACCGCGGACCACCTTCCCCAATTCCGCGGTGAACGGCGCATAGCGCAGGTGCGGGAACTGCGCCTTGTCCGGATCGGCCTCGGCCACCAACTTGTCTTCCAGGTAAAATTTCACGTGGTCGCAATTAGAGCAAACCAAAGCCTTCGTAAATCCGATCGACTCGTCTCCCCGCGCCCAATGGAACGCAGGCTCCAGAACAATTTCGTCCGCGGGCTCGCACTGCGATTTATAGAATCCCGCCGCGCGCTTTGGCTCGCGAAAAATGTCGGTGACTCCGTGATAGCAGATCCGGTCGCCGGAGCCGAAATTAGAGTGCGTGTTGTAATCGAATGCGCACCAGCCGATCCCTCCTGCATATTGCGGGTTCGAAGCGAGTTGATCGTGCACCCGCGCGTGCCGGATCGTATGCTCCACCAGCCGTTCTTTGTTGTCGATCGTTTTTGTCGGATAGGTATGCCCCACAAACTCCGTGTTCAGGTAGCGCGGATGGTTAGGCGGCTTCAGCGGCCAGCCGAAATCGTTCATCGTGAAAACGTCTTCCAGGAATTCCGACTCCTGGAAGGTGCGGATACCCCCAGTCTGGCGCGTGGGATCGAGCTTGTGGGCCACGGCATTCGTGCGCGTGTAAAAATCATGATCGTCTTTCGATTCATTAATCCGCACGCCCCAAAGAATAATGCTCGGGTGATTCCAGTCGCGCCGGATCATTCGACTCACGTTGTCGATGGAAATTAATTTCCAGGCTTCGTCGCCGATGTGCTGCCATCCGGGAATTTCTTCCAGCACAAGCAAACCCATTTCGTCGCACGCATCCAGAAAGTGCCGCGACTGCGGGTAATGCGACGTGCGCACGATATTGCATTTCAGCTTCTGGCGCAGAATTTGCGCGTCGCGTCGCTGCGCCCGGCCTGGCATGGCCTGCCCGACAAACGGGAACGTCTGGTGACGATCAAGGCCGCGCAGCTTGACGACCTTACCGTTCAACTCGAACCCATGGTCGGTAAATTGCGCCTCGCGAAAACCGATCCTTCGCGAGTCCTGATCGAGTACTTCTGTGCCGCGCAGAAGCCCCACATGAACGGTATAAAGATTCGGGCTGGCCAATTCCCACAATTTGATCGGGCCCAGATTTTCCAGCACTACAGAATGTGCCACAGCTTCCTTGGTTGCCGCCGACGCCGGCACCTGCGCGCTGTTTTTGGCAACCACCCGGTCCCTGTCGCGCAATTCCACTTCGAGCGTTACCGGTTCGCGCTGGTCTTCCATTTGCTGAATGTAGCAGTCCACTTCCACCCGGGGATTCGCGCTCAACACGTCCTTGGGCCTGGCAAAAACATTTTCGATGAACGTGGCGGGAACAATCCGAAAGGCAACCTCGCGATAAATGCCGCCAAAGGTCAAATAGTCAATCTCAAACCCAAAGGGCGGAATATCGGGACGTTCCGTGGAATCCACGTCGACAGCCAGCAAGTTCTCGCCGCCAAAATCAATGTGCTCCGTCAATTCAAACGAAAAAGGAGTGTACCCGCCTTTATATTCGCCAAGGCGCACGCCGTTGATCCATACGGTAGACGCGGTCATCACGCCTTCGAAGTCCACAAACACGCGCCGGCCACGCACCTCTGGAGGCAATTTGAAGCTGCGACGATAAATGGAAACGAATTCGTAGGTCTTTTCATCAAAGCTGTGCCACGGCAATTTCACGTTCGTGTGTGGAACCACAACCCGGTCAAAGGAGGAGTCGTCAAAATGGAGATCGTGCGCGCCTGCGACAAACGACCGGTTATATCGCCAGTTTCGATTGATAGGCAGGATCAGCCGCCCGCTCGACAAAGAAGCACCTGATTGCAGTGACGATTCTGCGAAGGCACGATGAGCCAAAGTGGTCCCGGCTAGAACCGTGCCGGTCCTTTTTATGAAGTCGCGTCGATCCATGATTCTCCTTCTCGACCCGAAGTCGTGGCGCATACAACGAAACGAGAGCTACCCCGAAAAGACTAACAGGTCTGTCAATGCCCAGCCGGAAGCTCACAAATCCTGAAAAAGAATTGCCGAGCAATTTCAAATATTCAGCTGGCCTCGGACAGGCCAACTTGCCCCGGAGGAAAATTTCCGCTATTAAGGGGATTGTCACGCGCGGTCGTAGGCCATGTACCCTGAATGCGCCTTTACGTTGTCTAAGTAATCCTGGCCAATGAACGAGAAAGCCATCGTCGAACGCGAATCAGCCGAGCTGGTGGAAAGATTCACCAGGCTCTACGGGGGCGCGCCGCTGCTCGTCCAGGCTCCGGGCCGCGTGAATCTCATTGGGGAACATACCGACTACAATGAGGGCTTCGTTTTCCCGGTCGCAATCGGTTTTCAAACCAGGATCGCGATCGCGAAGAGAGTTGACCGCCTCCTCGTGGTTACTTCCGAAAACTACGCGGAGCGCGTCGAATATGATCTGGACAAACTGCCGAAGGTGCCTCGAGGCCACTGGAGCGATTACGTTGTAGGAGTCGTTCAGCTCCTGCAAACCAGGACGGGCAGCGTCCCGGGCGCGAATCTCCTTCTGAATGGCGATGTTCCGCAAGGCGCGGGACTCAGTTCTTCCGCCTCTCTCGAAGTGGCCGTTTGCAAAGCTTTTTTGGAAGTTTCTGGCCAGCAATTGGATCCTGTAATTGTCGCGCAACTCTGCCAGCAAGCCGAAAACGACTTCATCGGCGCGCGCTGCGGAATCATGGACCAGTTCATTTCCGTGAACGGCAAGAAGGATCATGCGCTAAGGCTAGATTGCCGTACTCTCGAATATCGCCTTCTTCCGATCCCGCCGGACACGCGGCTCGTCATTTGCAACACCATGGTCCGCCACAATCATGCCGACGGTGAATACAACAAACGCCGGGGGGAGTGCGAAACTGCCGCGCGTTTTTTTGCGGAGCGTGTGCCCGGCGTAAAAACCCTGCGCGACGTAACCATGGAAGACTACGAAAAATGGGGCGGCGCGCTGCCCGAGCTGATCCGTAAGCGTTGCCACCATATCCTCAGCGAAAATGTGCGCGTTCTTCAGGCCGCCGAAGCGTTACAAGCGCACAATCTGCAATTGTTCGGGAGATTGATGGCCAGCTCGCATGCAAGCCTGCGCGACGATTTTGAGGTGAGCTGCAAGGAACTGGATTTGATGGTTCAACTGGCGGAGCGCAAAGAAGGCGTCTACGGCGCGCGCATGACCGGCGGTGGATTTGGAGGTTGCGTCATCACTCTGGTTCAGGAGAATCACGTCGAACAATTCAAACAAAGCGTCCGCGAGGAATATAAGCGAGAAACGGGCCGCGATCCGGAGATTTACGTCTCTTCTGCAGCCGATGGGGCCAGTCGGTTGACCTGACAGTTTGCGGACGGTATGCGACAAGTCCATGAAAGCTCTTTTGCTCTCTCGATACAATCATCTGGAAATCGCCGATTGCCCAGTGCCAACGCCGGCAGCGCACGAAGTTTTGGTGCGCGTGGCCGCTTGCGGAATCTGCGGCAGCGATGTTCACGGTTATGACGGTTCTTCCGGCCGCCGCATTCCGCCGATTGTGATGGGACATGAAGCGGCCGGAACCATTGCCGCGCTCGGCAGCGATGTAACGAATTTTTCCGTGAACGATCGCGTCACGTTCGATTCCACCATATCGTGTGGTGTGTGCCCCTACTGTCTCCGCGGCGAAGTCAATCTTTGCCAAAACCGCCAGGTCCTCGGGGTATCTTGCGGTGATTACCGTCGCGCCGGCGCCTTCGCCGAATATGTCGCCGTGCCTGCCCACATCCTCTACCGTTTGCCGCGGACAATTTCGTTTCCAGAAGCTGCATTGCTAGAGGCTGTAGCCGTAGCGGTCCATGCCGTTTCGCTTGCGGATGTCGCCGCCAACAGTACCGCGCTTGTAATCGGAGCGGGCACGATTGGCTTGTTGTGTCTCGAGGCTTTGCGCGTTGCCGATTGCTCGCGCGTTTACATCGCAGACATAGACAAGTCCAGGCTCGCCGTAGCCGACGCTCTCGGTGCCACATCTGTTCTCACAGCTGGACCGGACTTGGACAATCAGGTGAAGCAATTCACCAACGGTGAGGGAGTTGATCTTGTTGTGGAAGCCGTGGGCAAAAACGAAACCGTGGCAGCTTCGATCGACGCGGTTCGCAAGGGCGGTACCGTCGTGCTCGTTGGCAATATTTCACCGGAAGTGCCGCTTCCTCTTCAGAAAGTCGTGACCCGCCAGATTCGACTCCAGGGTTCCTGCGCCTCGGCCGGCGAATATCCTCGTTCCATCGAGTTGTTGGCCAGCGGCGCAATCGACGTGAAGCCGCTGATCACGGCAGTCGCACCGCTTGAGGAAGGACCCGGCTGGTTCAAGCGGCTCCACGCGCGCGAACCGGGCCTGACAAAAGTCGTTCTCACTCCCGGCGGAACGTCATGAGCGAAGCGCTCTTCGACCTTACGGGACAAACCGCCATTGTCACAGGCGCGAGCCGTGGCCTCGGCCAGCATTTCGCCCGCGCACTCGCCAAAGCCGGCGCCGATCTGGTTCTTACCAGCCGTCACCGCGAGAACTTGCTCCCCGTCGAGCAGGAAATCAAATCGCTCGGACGAAAAGCAGCCTCACTCGAATTGGATGTTCGCGACCAAGACAGCATCGAGCGCATGGTGGAAGCCGCGCAAGCCGCGTTCGGTCATCTCGAAATTCTCGTCAACAATGCGGGCTGCAATGTGCGCAAGCCCGCTCTCGATGTCACCTGGGACGATTGGAATCTCATCCTGGACACAAATTTGCGCGGAAGTTTTTTTGTCGCGCAGGCCGTCGCCCGGCGCATGGTCCCACGCAAGTATGGTCGCGTCATCAACATCGGTTCGGTCACGAGCGTCGCCGGATATGCCGGACTTGGCCCTTACGGCGCAAGCCGCGGTGGCATTCGCCAGCTCACCATGAGCCTCGCCGATGATTGGGGCAAACACGGCATCACCGTAAACTGCCTGGCGCCCGGCTGGTTTCGCACCGAACAAAACAAGGCACTCTACGAAAATAAACAATGGGTCGACTATCTCTGCGATCGCATACCACTGAAGCGCCCCGGCGCGCCGCACGATTTGGATGCCGCCATCGTTTTTCTTGCCGCGGAATCCAGCCGCTACATCACCGGCCAGACGCTTCTGGTCGACGGTGGAATCTCGACAGGTGCGACCCGCGCCCTGGTTGAATCCCCAAGGTCCGTGACAACCCCGAAAATGGACGCCGAATAAATTTCTCCAGCGAAAAATTCACGCCGGCTCCGCGATCGGCTCGATGCGCCCCAGCAGAAACACATATCCCGCGATGCCCAGCACCAAAAATATCGCCGCCACTCCAAAGGCCCAGAAAAACGAATGCGTCGTCTGCGCCACATATCCCGTTACAATCGGCGCGGCAATCGCGGAGAGCTGATTCCCGAAATTCAGAATTCCGCCAAGCGTTCCCACGCTCTCTCGCGGCGCAATCAAAGACGGAATAGACCAGCCCACCGGGGATGCCGCGGACAATCCCCCGATCGACAAGCTGATCCACACAAGCGCTCCCACCGTCGTCTGCGCGTACGCCGCTCCGAAAACTCCCAGCCCAAACGTCGTGCCGCCAATCAGAATCGCCCGGCGCACGAACGACGAATCGCTGCCGCGCTGAATCAGCTTATCCACAAGCCATCCGCCCATCAGGATGTCCGTGAACGTGGCAAACAACCATGGCACGCTCGTGTACATGGCCGAGTGAAACAAATCGATGTGATGGGCTGACGACAGATATGACGGCAGCCAGGTCAGCAGCAGATAAAAAGTGTAGTTGTATGCCGCAAATCCCAGCACCAACCCCCATACTTTTTTCTGACTCAACAGATAACCCAGTGGCGCCCCTTTGGCTGCCCGTGCGCGGTCTTCAGGTTGCGCCCCACCTTCGCGAATAAACTCGCGCTCCGTTTCAGAGAGTTGGGCATCCTCGCTGGGATTCCGGTAAAACACATAAAAAAGTATGAAATAAAAAAAGCTGATGATTCCCGTCGCCGCGAAACTCCATCGCCATCCAAACCGCAACATCACCAGTCCGATCGCCGGCACCCCAATCGCCGACGAAAACTTCGCCATGGAATCAAAAATTGCCGTCGCCAAGCTCCGTTCTTCCGCCGGAAACCAGTACCCCACTGCCTTTGCGTTCGCGGGAAATGTAGGCGCCTCTCCAACTCCCAACAACAGACGTGCGCCCAGAAATCCAGTTAGCCCCGAGGAAATTGCCGCCCCGAACGAAGCCACGCTCCACAACAAAGTGCTGATTCGACCAACCAGCTTCACTCCAAAGCGATCCAGGACCAGACCAGAGGGAAGTTGCAATGCCGCATAGGACCAGCTGTACGCGCTGAGCAAATAGCCAAACGTCACGGTGGAAATGCCGAACGCAGCGTGAAGCGCATCTTGCGAGACGGAAAGATTTACCCGGTCAAAGTAATTCACCAGAATGCCGAATCCCAGCAAACAGGCAATACCCCACCGCCTCCGCGGCACAAAATTTGCCTCGGGGCTTTTCGCCCTCATCACCGGCATTCACTGGTTCTGAGTTCACGATTTCGCACGCACGCCAGTCTACCCCACTCCGGCGTACCCTCTTAAGCCTGACGGTAATCCGCAATGTGTCCTTGCCGCTAGACGAATCCTGCGACGTCACCGGCGGCAAAATAACCCCTTTTTATTTGCCAATTTCAAGATTCCCGCAGACTCACCCTTGTCACCGGGTGCCCCTTGCCGGGCTGTTCCGCCCAGTACCTGGTCTCGCGTAGCACACATTGTCCGCATTTCCTCCTCGCGTTTCTTTGGTGTAAAGTGGTATTTCTACAAGGCTACGCTCCGCGCCAGCCACATCGAGGTATTTTGCATGGACTCTGCACTTTCATCGACGCAAACCAAGAGCGCGGAGGCATCTCCCTCTCGCCGCGAAACTCTCACCATCACGGATAACCGCACCGGCCAAAGTTACGAAGTGCCCATCACTCACGAAACCATTCGCGCCAGCGACCTCCGTAAAATCAAAGTGGACGAAGCTGAATTCGGGATGATGAGTTACGACCCGGCATTCAACAACACCGCTTCCTGTATCAGCCGCATCACTTATATCGACGGAGACAAAGGAATTCTGCGTTACCGTGGATACCCAATCGAGGAACTCGCGGAAAAATCCACTTATCTCGAAACGGCCTACTTACTGTTGAACGGCGAGCTGCCGAACGCGTCTCAATTAAAAGATTGGCAGTATCACGTAACGCACCACACCTACATCCACGAAAGCATTAAGAAGTTCTTGGACGGCTTCCACTACGATGCTCACCCCATGGGCATGCTTATTTCCACCATCGCAGGTTTGAGCACGTTCTATCCGGACTCCAAGCACATTTTCGACGCCGCAGCGCGCAAGAAGCAAACCTACCGGCTCATCGGCAAAATGCCCACGCTTGCCGCGTTTGCCTATCGTCACACGCTCGGCATGCCCTACGTTTATCCAGACAACGATTTGAGCTATACGGGCAATTTTTTGAACATGCTTTTCCGCACCAGCGAGACGCGCTACCGGCCTAATCCCACTCTCGAGCGCGCCCTCGACGTTTTGTTCATCCTTCATGCTGACCACGAACAGAACTGCTCGGCCAACACTATTCGCGGAGTCGGCAGCAGCCAGGTCGATCCATTCTGTGCGTCGGCCGCCGCAACTGCGGCTCTTTATGGCCCGCTGCACGGCGGTGCCAACGAGGAAGCCCTCCGCATGTTGATGGAAATCGGCTCAATCACGAAGGTCCCGGAATTCATCAAGCGCGTCAAAGCAGGCGAGACTCGCCTGATGGGATTTGGCCATAGGATTTACAAGAATTACGACCCCCGCGCGCGCATCATCAAGAAAATTGCTTACGAAGTCTTCGAATTGATGGGCAAGAATCCGCTTCTCGAGATCGCCTTGGAATGTGAGCGCATCGCTCTGGAAGACGAATATTTCATCAAGCGCAAGCTTTATCCCAACGTGGACTTCTATACCGGCCTGATCTACCAGTCCATGGGCTTTCCCATGACCATGTTCCCCGTGCTATTTGCAATTCCGCGTATGTCCGGCTGGGTGGCGCAGTGGGAAGAGATGTTGCTCGATCCGGAACAAAAGATTGCGCGGCCGCGGCAAATCTATCTTGGCCACGACACGCGGTCGTATCTTCCCATCGATGACCGCACCTAGGAAAGGAAGCCGCACTTCCGTACGCTTCCTGTAATATTTCTGTTTCTCTATCCCTCATATCCTTTTTGCATACGCTGGCTTTCCTTCATCCTCGACTTTCGCTTTTCCCAAGGTATATTTGGATGTACGAGGTCCTATGGCCACAACTTCGAATCCTCCCAATCACCCGAGCCCTCGTCGACGGAGTCAGCGGGTATTGATGCAGGTGGCGGTTAGAGTACGCGGAAGCGATGCACAAGGTCAGAGCTTTGAAGAAGAAGCGGCCACACTAGCGATCAATGCGCATGGGGCGCTTGTTCAGTTGCAAGCCCGCCTCACCAGCGGCAGCAAAGTCCTCCTTCAGCACAAGCACACGCAGGAAGAGCAGGAATGTCACGTCGTCTTTCTCGGCCCTGTCCGTTCCGGCAGAGCGGAAATCGGCCTGGAGTTCTCCGTGTCTTGCCCGACCTTCTGGCGTGTGGCGTTTCCTCCCGAAGACTGGAGCCCAAAACACCCCGAAGCCCGCACCGTCATCTCCACCAACGCCCCAACCGTGAAGAAGTAACTCCGCTCAATTCCTGATAAAGTAGCTTTCCATGCGTTTTCTACTATGCAGCTTGCTGTTGATGTTGGCAGCTCCCGATTCGTGGTGGTCGGTCCAACCCACCGGTGTGGACGCCAACCTCCGCGGCGTCGCCGTCGTTGTCCACCACGGCAGCACTCTTATCTGGGCCACCGGCTCCAAAGGTACCATCGCGCATTCTGAAGACGCTGGACAAACCTGGGCGCCTGCCCATATTTCAGGAGCAGAAAGCCTGGATTTTCGCGGCGTGCAAACTTTTGACGGCAAGTCCGTTTACGTAATGTCCAGCGGCGAAGGACAAGCCTCTCGAATTTATAAATCCGCTGACGGCGGAGCCACCTGGGCACTGCAGTACAGCGACAAACGAAAGGGATTTTTCCTCGATGCCTTGGCCTGCTCGGAGATAAAACACTGCTTTGCGCTCAGCGATCCGGTCGACGGCAAATTCCTCGTGCTTGAAACCACCGACGGCCTGCACTGGAACGAATTGCCCAGAGAGCAAATGCCTGCCGCGCTCCCGCAAGAAGGCGCGTTCGCAGCGAGCAACTCCAGCCTCTTGCTCTACGGAAAAACCGAGCTTTATTTTGCAACGGGCGGCCCGCGCGCCCGCGTGTTTCACTCCGCCGATCTCGGGCGCACCTGGACTGCTACCGAAACGCCGGTCATCAGCGGAAAACCCTCCCAGGGAATTTTCTCGATTGTGCGCGCTGGCGACACCGTTGTTGTGGTCGGCGGAGATTATGATAAGCCGAACGCCGCCGAAAAAACTGCCGCCTATTCCTCCGATGAAGGCAAGACCTGGCACCTGGCCGAGGAACTCCCGTCAGGATATCGCTCGTGCGTCGACACCTTCGACGCGGGATTTGTCGCCGTCGGCCTCAACGGCGCGGAAACTAGCCGCAACGGTATTCACTGGACCCACATCGATTCCCCCGGCCTCAATGCCGTCACCTTCATCAGCGGCAAAGGCTGGGCCGTAGGGCCCAAGGGCTTGGCAGCTCAGTTCGTGGATCAAACGCAATACACCACCGAAGGAGCGAATCCTTGATTAGGCCCGTCCATCTGGCACACAACACCACAAACTCAAGCGATTGAACATTTTAGGCCGCATATCTCTTTCATCACAAAGTACCGTCGGCCTATTGCCTAGGACCATGGCAACCCGGACTCTCGAGGTGTGCCGGTATTTCGCGGCGACGCGCCGGCGAACACGGAGCAAAGAATAACCATGGCTACGATAGACCGTCAGGAACTCGACCGCTTGGAGCGCCGCGGTCTCCAACTGACCATTTTTTCTGCCGTCTTCGTGTTCATTCTGGCAACGGGCCTGGCCAGCTTCATGTATCCCCTCGTGTTCGTTCATCCCGAAGGAAACAAGTGGACGTTGCGCGTGGCCTTTTTCGGGTTTTGCGCCCTCACGATTCTTTTCATCACCTATCTCTTTGATCGCCAGCGCACTTTCAACAAGCTCAAAGATCAATTGCTGGCCGAACTCGAACGAAACGTCGCGCTACAACTTCAGGCCAGCGCGGACATCCTGAAATCCATGCCGGACCAAAAGTATTTTTGGGATCGCCTGACCATGGAATTCCGGCGCGCCCTGACCATGGAAAAAACAATGTCGCTGGTCTTAGTCAAGGCGAAGCCCGGTGCTGGCGCATCGCCAAACGACCGCCAATCGGCATTAAGCGATGCCGCGAAAGCGCTCTCGAAAAAGCTTCGGCCCATGGACTCCATCTACCATTTATCCGACGACCTCTTCGGCCTCATTCTGCCGGAAACGGACACGCTCAGCGCAAAACGCGTTGCCTTCCGTCTTCAGGAAGATTTGCAGCCGCTGCGCTCGCGCTTCGGTTCCACTTTCGACCTATCCGCGCACAACTATCCCGAACACGTAAAAAGTTCTCATGAACTGGAAGACCTCGTGAAATCCATGCTTCTAGAGAAGGAATCCTGGGGCCTTCCTGTGGAAGTCCCGGCAAGGTGAAAACGAAATGTTGGCAAACCTCCTAGCGAAGCGCCTGCTCCAGATCCTCGATCAAATCCTCCGGGTCCTCCAGCCCGATGGAGACTCGCACCGTCCCTGGCTCAACCCCCGCGCGCCGCAGTTCGTCTTTGTTCATGCGGAAGTGCGAGCCATAAATCGGAAGAATAATCAACGATTCCACGCCTCCTAAGCTCGCCGCCAGCAAGAAAAGTTTCGCCCGATCGCAAAATTTGCTCGCCGCCGGCAACCCGCCTTTCATGTCAAATGCCAGCATGGAACCGAACCCGCGCATTTGCTTTTTCGCAAGCTTATGGGCCGGATGCGATGTAAGCCCCGGGTAGTGAACACGCGCAACCTTGGGATGTTTCTCCAGAAATTTCGCCACACGCAACGCCGTTTCGCACTGCCGTGCCAGCCGCACGCCGAGCGTCTTCATCCCACGCATCAGCAAAAACGCCACGTCAGGGTCCATGCACCCGCCGAAACACGAGACCATGTGCCGCACTCCGGCAACATACTCCGCTTTGCCGGTTACAACTCCCCCCAGCAAGTCCGAATGCCCGGAAAGCCCTTTCGTCACGCTGTGCACTACCAGGTCGAATCCATATTCGATCGGATTTTGCAGGATGGGTGTAGCAAAAGTATTGTCCACGATGCTGAGCAGGTGGTGCTTGTGCGCAAACGCCGCTGCCTTCTGCAAATCCACCAGATACAGCGTGGGATTTGTCGGCGTTTCCACATAAAGGCATTTTGTTTTCGGCGTAAGCAGCGCTTCCAGGCCCTCTAGCGAGGATTCCACGTTCCGCACCGTGATGCCGAAGCGCGGGAAAATATCGCGCATCAGGCGGTAAGCTCCGCCATAAACCTGCGCTGTCGAGATTAACTCATCGCCATTCCCGAGAAACGTCAGCAGCGTGCTGGAGATCGCCGCCATTCCTGACGCCGTCACCACCGCGTCCTCCGCTCCCTCCAGCGCCGCGATTTTCTTCTCCGCCATTGAAAGCGTCGGATTTCCGTCGCGTGTGTACATGAAAACTTTGCTCTTGCCTTCGGCCCACAGCTTTAATTCTTCGCTGGAAGATAGCGTGAATGTGGAAGAACGCACGATGGCTGAAGTTACCGGCGCACCCACGCCATGGCGCGGCGGCTCACCGGCATGAATGGCGCGTGTTTGCGGACGCAATGCAGAATGGGCGGTCTTTTTCATAACAAGGATTATTGGCTGGCCGCGCGAACCCGACAACCGCCAAATTGGAGCCGAAACGCGCCGAACCACAAAACTTTTGCTCGCGGTGTCCGTAATTTTTCAATACGGAAAGCCGTATAGAATCCAGATGATCAGGTCGCTTAACAAACGCAAAGGAATGGACAACCATGCACTGGGACTGGCTAACCGCGGACACTGCTTCAGACTGGGCGGGCCGATTGTGGCAACTCCTGTTGATCGTCTGGATTGTCATGTGGCTTGGAATGAAAAAGGCCAAGAAACGCGAAGGATGGGCCGAGCGCGCCCAGCACGGGCTCATGGTGGGTTTGGGGTTTTGGCTGCTATTCGGCGGCGGAGGCATTCATTGGGGTTGGCTCAATTACCGCTTGGTGCCAAACACTCCGCCGCTTTGGGCCTCCGGACTCCTACTCACGGCCATCGGCGTTGCCATCAGTATCTGGGCGCGTCTGAGTTTGGGCTCGAACTGGAGCGGCATGGTCACCCTCAAGCAGGATCACGTCCTCATTCGCGATGGCCTATATCGCTGGATCCGCCACCCGATCTACACTGGCATTCTTCTGGGCATGGTAGGCTCCGCCATGATCCGCGGCCATTTGCGAGGCTGGATCGGCGTGGCAATCGTGCTCGCAGGATTCTATTTCAAGGCCCGCCGCGAGGAGCGCTTCCTGCGCGAGGAATTTGGTCCCGGCTTTGACGAGCATTCCAGGCACACAGGAATGTTTCTGCCAAAATTGACGTAGAATTCTGGCCCATTCTCAAACTCAGCCCAGAGGTCAGGGGGTACAGGTAGTCCAAGAAATTGAAAATAAACCATTTATAAATTGGACCTGTACTTTAATCGCGTTGAACCCCAACCTTCCCAAGGCCTATAATTAAATGCCCATCTCTCAGAAGCAGATTAGGCCTAGTGCGAATCCAATCGATGCAAGCCAAGGGGGCAAGCGTCGGCAATGCGTGCGGAAGCAAGGCTTCCCTGAGGATTTTCATGAGAACGCTGATTAAGCTATTACCGCTGGTACTGCTTTTTGCGCCCGTGGCGTTCGCGCAGGGGCCCGTCTTTGCCGGAGTAGCTCCCGCCTATGAGGCAGGAATTGGCTATTCCTACGTCGATGCGAGCGTGCCTTCCCAAACCAAGCTGGCCATGAACGGAATAGACCTCCTGGGCACGGCAGACTTCAATCGTCGCTTCGGAATCCATTTGGATTTGGGCTATGCCCGGAATTTTAACGCCTTCAGCTCGAATCACACTGCAGATCTGCTGACTTACATGGCCGGCCCTGTTTTCTATCCTTTTCGGAAGCGGAACTTCACCGTCTACACCCACGTGCTGTTCGGCGGCGCGAGAGAGACAGGCGTGAATTTCGAGCCCGATGGCCAGATTGTGACGGGATTCGTGAATCGCTTCGCATGGGACGCCGGAGTGGGTGTGCAATATCGGATGTCGCGGTCGTTCTCGGTGCGCGTAGCTGCCGATTACCTGCACACAACTTTCTTCAACTCGAACATCGACCTGGCCGGCCAGTCGAATCTTAAGCCCAGCGTCAGCCTGATCTATACTTTCGGCGAAGGCCGCGAACGATAGAGCGCTTGCCATTCGATCCGTTGCTTAGAACTCCGCCTGCCCTCTCATTCAACGTTCCGACGACTGTCATCCAGAGACTCAGCGCCTCTTGCTGAGTCGAAGAACCTAAACCTCAAACTGTCGCAAGCCTTATCAAAAATCGCAATTAGCTGCGCACCAGCTTCGAGGTACAAAAGCCCCATCGTCTTCGGAAAACCCAGGGGCCCCGCACACAGCATGACCGTGCCTGCGGGGCCCTCTGAACCAACTTGCAAATTAAGCTTCTTCTTCGACCAGCGCTTCGCCGTGCGCAGCTTTGTGCGTGGCGATTACCTTTTCGGCTAGCTCCGCGGGCACGTAGTCGTAATGCGAAAACTCCATGGAGTAACTGGCCCGCCCCTGCGTCATGGAAGTCAGGTCCGTCGCGTAAGAAAGCATTTCGGCGAGCGGCACTTGAGCCTTCACGATCACATTGTGGCCGCGCGATTCGCTGCCCGCGATGCGGCCGCGGCGGGAGCTGAGGTCGCCCATCAAGTCTCCCGAATACTGATCCGGGGCATACACTTCGACATGCATGACAGGTTCGAGTAGCGACGGCCGCGCCTGCTTCATGGCTTCCTTAAAGGCGAGGGATCCGGCAATCTTGAACGCCATATCGGACGAATCGACGTCGTGGTATTTGCCGTCGTACAGAATGGCGCGGAAATCGGTCACCGGAAAACCGGCAAGATAGCCACGCGCGGCTGCTTCGCGAATACCACGCTCGACGGAGGGTATCCAGTTTTTGGGAATGGCCCCGCCAAAAACATCGTCCACAAATTCGATTCCCTTATTGCGTTCCGTCGGCTCGAATTTCACGCGGCAAACGCCAAACTGCCCATGCCCGCCGGATTGTTTCTTGTGCTTCCCCTCGGCGTCGGCCTTGCCGCGGATGGTTTCGCGGTAAGGAACCTTGGGAGGCTTCAGCGTCAGGTTGACGTTGTAGCGTTTCTGCAGTTTTGCCACAACCACTTCCACGTGCTGCTGGCCGTTGCCCGCTAGCAGAAATTCCTTGGTCTGCGGGTCACGAGAGAAACGCAGCGCCGGATCTTCTTCCATGATTTTATGAATGGCCACGCCGATTTTATCTTCATCGGCGCGTGTCTTCGGCTCCACTGCAAACGTGATTGAAGGCTCGGGCAAATTCGCGGGTGCGTAGAAAATAGGTGAATTCTTGTCACCCAACGTGTCCCCTGTGATAGTCTCCTTCAACTTCGCGATGGCGCCAATATCGCCGGCGTGCAGCTCCTGAATTTCCGTCAGTTGTTTACCCTGCACCATCATCGTGTGCTGAAAGCGCTCGGGAACATTGCGGTTGAAATTCTGAATGGTCGCATCATTCTTCAGCACGCCGCTCTTCACCTTGAAATAGTTGATCCGCCCAGAGAAAGCGTCAGCCAGCGTTTTAAACACAAACAGCGACAACGGCTGCGAATCGTCATATTTACGAGCGATCCGCTCGCCCTTTCCCGCGGGTTCCGTGTAGCCGACCTGCGCGTGCTCATCGGGATGCGGGAAAACATCAGCGAGGAACGTCAGCAGGCTCGCGCTGCCAACATTGCGCGTAGACGAAATCATCAACACGGGCACGATCTTCTCCGTAACAATCGCTTTGCGCACCGCGGGAATCAAATCATGAACCGGAATCGTGCCTTCGCGGAAAAACTCCTCCATCATTTCGTCGTCGCCCTCGGCAATCATCTCAACCAGCTTTTCGTGCGCCTCTTCTGCATCGTCCTTCAAAGCGTCCGGAATATTTTCAATGGTCGCTTTGCCGTCGCCGTCGGGCGTATACATATGCGCCTTCATGGAAACAAGATCGACCACCCCTCGAAATCCTTTCTCGCTTCCGATAGGCATCTGCAGCGCAACCACGGAGCGCCCGAACAGTTCCGTCAGCGATTCCATCGAGCGCTCGAAACTCGAAAGTTCGCGGTCCATCCAGGTAAGAACAAAAGCGCGTGGTATATCGTATTCCGCGCAGTAATCCCAAACCTTTTCCGTGGTGACCTGCGCGCCAACGTGCGCGTCAACCGTGATCAACGCGGCATCCGCGGCCACCAACGCCGCCTTCGTTTCCGTAATAAAAGTGGAGTAACCAGGGAGATCGATGAAATTAATCTTGACGGTGTTGCCGGAACAAAGCGTGCAAGGCCACTCGGCATTGGCCAGACCGGTTTGAATGGATATTTTTCGCGCGATTTCTTCTTCGTCCCAGTCCGTTGTAGTCGTTCCTTCCGCAACTTTGCCAAAGCGCTGGGTAGCTCCGGCGGTGAACAGTAACGACGACACCAGTTGCGTCTTTCCGGTGCCGCCGTGACCTACAATGCCTACGTTTCTGATGTCCTTGGTGGGATAAATTTTCATGACAGACCTCCGCATCGGGGTGTCTGACAAAGTCACCGGGCGATGGTCCGCCGACGAAAATCAGGCGCGGGCCCGCGCCTGGCGAAATTGCAGATTTTTTGAAGGAGAGCGCGGCCTTACCCTGGGTCCCGAGAAGCGGGGCGAAGGAGAATCGAAGAATCCCCGGTCCGCTCTTCTTAACGTGGCCGATGCTAGCACACAGCAATGGTCGCGGCAATGACGCCAAAGCCTTACGGCGAACCAGCCGATTGGAACGCTGCCTTCAACGCTCAGCTTACTCGCTTTAGGAATCTCGATCGGGCGCATGTAATCTGCAAAGCTCGCAGATTTCAGCAACACAACGTGCGATCCCGCCGCAAGTTTCAGTCTCGCAGGCGCATTGCCATGGAATTTCCCGTCCACGAAGATCTCGGCCGAATCGATATCGGGCGTAATCGTCAGATAGCCGAATCCCTCTGAAAAGTTCTGACAGATTCCCTTTCACTCTGCACAGCATCGCATCGCCGGGATTGCCGATCACCGGCACGGATTCGCCTTGTCGAACCAGCGAAGCATCCACGCGCGAAAGATACGGAAACACGAAATCCAGCGAAGGGAAACCGCTTTCACCAACGCAAGGTCGAGCTCGGGATCGATGAATATTTGAAAATGATAGTAACTATTTGGGAGGTTGCGGTTCAGTACAGTTTCAGCGTGTAGCCGGAGCAAGTTAAAACCGGGAGGTGCGGATATTTCGGGAATTGCGCATCGGATTGCGAAAGCTGGCACAGCAGGAAATGCGAACCGCGCGAGGAAGAAATCTGGCGTGCGTGCAGGCAATCGGCGCAAAGACCAACCGCGGCGGGCAAATTTTCTGGTTTAGAATTTCGGGCCATCGGACGGTTCGAGCTGCGCGTTAATTTGGCTTCGGCGCATCTGCGGCCGGCGGCGCGGCGGGGGGTGTGGCGGGAGGGGTCGCGGCGGCGGGCACATTCGGCTTTGTAAACTGCGAATCTTCAATCGACAGATTCACTTCGATTTTTTCCGCCGTGATGCGTTGTGTCTGGTCCGTGCCCGGTGCGTCCGATTCCACCAGGAACGGGTACTTCAAGCCATTCACCTCGCGGAAATCGTGGAAGAAGGATTCCCACGGCACATCTTTCTCATTCACCTTGCGGTTGCCTTCCCACTTCAGCAGCAGGGCGGTGGAAGCATCGAAGAAAAAATAGCTGACGTCGCCCTTCTTGCTGGTGAGCTTTAATTTGTACGCGGGCTTGCCGAGCACTTCCACCTTTTCCACGTACTCGATCTTGTTGCCCTTGTCCTTGTAATCGACAAACGGGCCGTCGAAATCGGCTTCATCGAAAATGTTACTCAGGTCGTAATCGCTCATCGGCTGCACGGAGGCGTTGGGCTGGAACGGATTGTAGATCCACCCGGCGGCCTTGCCGTCGTAGACACGAATCAGTGTTTGCCCGTTCAGTGTAATTTCCATGTGCAGCCGCAACGGCCGCTTGCGCTCTACGGAGAACGGGCCTTCCGCGTCTGGCCCAAACGAAATCGTGCCGGTGATGCGCTCCGTCTTCACGGCCTTGATTTTATCCAGCCCGCCGCGCGCATTAATGTAATTGGCGATGATCTCGTCGACAGACTGCGCCGAAACCGGCAGCGCCGCCACGAGCAAAGCAGCAAACAGAACAAGCTTACGGTATGCCAGGGACATAAACAGATGGTAGAGGCAGAACCAACAAGGGTCAACTGAGAGCGGGTGAGTTGGCGGAACGATGGCGAGAACTCTACGGTTGTAGGCAGGCAAAATGTCGGCGCAGTCCCATTTATTAATATAACGGAATGGGTACTAGACCCGAGGCATCTTGGCACCGCAAGGTAACTTCGTTGTTCGGCACGCGCGGTTTTCAGGAGGCGGGTTTTCAGCTGGACCAGCAGGGACGCCACCGAGCGTGGCTCCCGCCAGGAGGACCATCAAATTTTTGGACCTTAAAGGTGCGCCACCGACGGGTGGGGAGAAGTTCAGGGAAGGGGTCTTCCAAGACCCGCGCTCCAACCCCCGCGCGTGAGGCACGCGGCGCTGCGCTCAAGTCGTTACGAGTTGCCTTCGATCAGGAAAAGAAGGCTTCGCTGTGCTGCAGTCTTCGGAGGTAGGGGACCAATTTATCCCAGATGAGGAGCTTGGAGAGGTAGGCGGAGGCGCCAGCTTTCTCGGCTTCCTTGACCATTTCGGGAACGTCGTACTGGCTGAGGGTCAGGATTTTCGCTTCCGGCAACGCTTTGCGGAGCAGCCGTATGGCGTCGATGCCGTCCATGCGGGGCATGACGATATCCATGATGATAACGTCCGGCCTGAACTGCAGGGATTTGGCCAGGGCGTCGCCGCCGTCAATGGCTTCGGCGCAGACTTCAATGTCTTGCTCTTCGGACAGCGCCGCTCGCACGCCGCGACGGATAAAATCCTGGTCGTCGGCAATGAGGACACGCATGAGAGGGACCTCCTCCGGACGCGCCAGTCTCGACCGGAAGAGCCCGCGCGCCGTAACTTACGCTACTCAAGGGTCCGCCCCCGCCGCTACCGGGTTTTCCCTGTAGGTATTTTTGCGACTTCCCTAGTACTTCAAAAGCGGCCGCCGCAGCCCAAAGGTTAGTGGGGTTGCGGGGTGGGGGCTTTCATCAGGTCGACGAACATCTTGTTGAACCTTGGGAGATCGAGATCCATCTGGATTTCGACCGGCCGAGCGCCGAGTTTTGGGTTGTCTGTGTCCGTCCAGGTAAGCGTGTTTCCGTAGGCCGCGCCGTGATCGAGGTCCACGCTCATGTAGCGGGTTTCCGTTTTGGTGATCAGGGTGGGATCAATCCACGCGGCGGCGGCGAGCTCATCCCACATGTAGGAGCCGCCCTGGTCTGCCATAAAGAATTTCACAACGTATTGCGCGCCTGGATTGTTGCTCGTTTTGATTTCGGCAACCATTTCGGGGGTGATTCGCGTTTTGACTGAGATATCCACCGGCGTGCAAACGATTTTTTTCCACGGCGCCTGCAAAACGCTCTTCGCCGCTTCCGGGTCGAACCAGAAATTAAATTCGTGGCGCGGGCTGCTGGTAAACTCCGGATCGTCTGTGCGCGGATCCAAACTTCCGCCCATAAAGACCAGGCCTGCGGCCAGTTCGGGAAAGTGCGGATCGATGGCGTTGGCGAGCGCGAGGTTGGTCATCGGCCCGCCCTCGTAGATGGTGACTTCGTGAGGATATTTGTGGACCATGCGAATGAGGAAGTGCGCGGCGTCTTCGTCGGCGGCGCGCGTGGTCGGCTGGCCCTCGGGGAGCGGCGGAATTACGTCGTGCTCGTGCCACCAGCGATCGTCCCACGCGCCGGCGAACGCCACCTTCCCATAGCGCGCCTGCCACAGCAGGGCTTCGTTGCGGCGATGCACGAGCGGGAAGACGGCGCCGGGGACAACGGGAATGTCGGTGCGGCCGATGAGCTCTAGCAGGCGCAGAGTGTGCGCGATCTCTTCATCGCGCCATTGATTTCCACTGACCACGGTGATGCCGAGAACCTGCACCTGGGGAGATTGGATCAAGGTGAGGAGCGTTTGCATGTTGCTGCCGCCGGGGCCGGAACAATCCTGATTGATGATGACTTTGCGAGGTTGCTGGGCGAAGGCGGGCATGGCGGCAAGGAGGAATAAGGATGCAAACAAGTACAATCTGATATTCGTCATCGTGGGCCTCTTCGGGAGTTCAGCGCGTGAACAAGCCGCGGATTTCGGAAGTATTATAGGTGACGGAGCAGTGAGCCGTGAGCAGGCGTCAAAAGAAGGTTGGCACGCAGCCGAGCCAGCCCGCAGCACTGGGCCGGGCGGCAGTGCGGATTTTTGCGGCCAACGACCGCATCAACCAGATGCTGATCGAACAGCTTGATCCTGCCGCGTGGAAAACCAAGCCTCCGGGCAAGACGCGCACGATTGCGGCGATCTTCACGCACATGCACAACGCGCGCACGAAGTGGATCAGGCTAACGGCGCCGCACCTGAAGGTGCCACGTCAGCTGGACCGCGCAAGCTGCACGCCGCGGCAGGCACGCGCGGGATTGGCAGAGAGCGCCGCGCGCTGCGAGGAAATGCTCGCCGAAGCGCTCGGCGGCGGTGGCAGTCGCGTGGAAAAGTTTCACAGAGATGGCTGGGGCAGGCCGTGGCCGGTTGGGCCGGAAATGCTGTACTACATGATTTCTCACGAAGCGCACCATCGCGGGCAGGTGTGCATGCTGGCACATCAGCTGGGATTTCCGTTGCCGGTTCAGGTGCGGGCCGGCATGTGGAATTGGGAAAAATTGTGGAAAGAGTGCGGGTACCCCAGCGGACCGGGCTACGAGTCGTGAGGTGGGCAGCACCGGATTTTAGCGTGGCGCATCAAAGGTGGATTACTTGCCTGCGCGAACCGTTGGCCAACAAAGCTGGGCAAGTTGCGTGCTAGGCTTGTGACCCCATGAATGACCTGCTTGCTCTGATCGTACACCACGGATACGCCGTCATTTTCCTGATTGTTTTGGCGGAAGCGCTGGGATTTCCCGTGCCCGCGGCGCTGGCGTTGGTTGCGGGGGGAGCCGCGGTGGCATCGGGCGCGCTGCGCGGTCCGGCGGCGGTTCTGTTTGCGGTGACGGCGATGATGCTGGGCGACTCGTTGTTGTACATCCTTGGGAGACATATGGGATGGCGATTGCTGGGTTTTCTGTGCCGGGTCGCAGTCGATCCGGAAACGTGCATTCTGCGCTCGGCGGAATCTTTCTATAAGCGCGGCCGCGTCACGTTAGTGGTGGCCAAGTTTATTCCTGGAATCAATTCGATGGCGCCGCCGCTAGCGGGCAGCATGAAAATGCCGTTCGTGCAGTTTTTGGCGCTGGATTTTCTTGGCGCGAATGCGTATGCATTTGCGTACGGCGCGGCGGGATTTATCTTCCGCGATTTCTTCGCGACAATCGCGCGTGGATTTCAAGCGGCGGGACACGCGGTGGAGCTCGTGGTGATTCTCGCCGTAATTGCGTTTACGGCTTATCGCGTCACGCTGTATTGGAAGCATCGCGTTTACCGCATCGTTCCACGGGTGCAAGTGACCGAGCTGGCGGCGAAACTGCAGAGCGAATTTGCGGAAAAGATTGTGCTGGCCGACGTGCGCAGCCACGGCTATTACGACCCTGGCGCCGCGCGCATCCGAGGATCGATTCGCCTGGAGCCGAATAACCTGTCGCAGGAAATCAAAATACTCCCGAGAGACAAAGACATCTATCTGTACTGTACTTGACCGCGCGAAGCGACCAGCGCCCGTGTGGCGCACCTGCTGCGGGAACGGGGATTTAACGCGTTTGTGATTGTCGGCGGACTGGCAGCCTGGCGCAAAGCCGGGAATCCGGTAGAGAGGGTGCCGCTGAACGACGTCGTGCGCCTTCCTACTTTCAGCCGATGAACTTTTGTGGCTACGCCGGAAGGCGCGCTTAGGCCAGCTTGATGAGCCTTTTGATCATGGCAGCGAAACGTGATTGATCTTCCGTGCGAACAGTCTTGAATTTCAGACCTAGTCCGCTGCCATCCTTAACGTACCGGACGGTGGCATCGGCTGTAATTTCCCCGTCCTCGACAAGAAAATGAAGTTTGATCGTGGCGTCGACAGGACAGACCTTCAACGTTTCGATAAAAAGGCCGCCCACGCTCACATCCTTGACCCGCGATGTGTCTTCTATGCGGCCGCACCGCCAGAAAACCGACACGCCCTGAGGCGTTTCGACTCGCTCGTGATGCCTTCTTGAATGAAGAACCTGTTGTTTCACGATACGCTCGGTAAACAGCGGATATAGAGTCCCAGAGATACGCATGCTTGCGCTAGTTTTTTCGTGAGAAATTCTTGTCACGGGATGCCCAAACAGTGCAGGGGTTACTCATGGGACACCAACATAGGAAGCCTGGAAGGCCCGGTTAGACTGGTTGGATCAGGCGGGTGGCGCATTGGAAGGTGCGCAAGCAAGCAGCAGATAAATGCACGGAAGAACAAATGTCGCAAGAGCGTTAATGAAAATCCAGCCGTAGCCCAACACGAAGACGTGGCTCAGGATTGGGCCAATCATCCACACGGCGATCAGGACGGCGGCAAGTCTGGCTGTTTGCGGGATTAGGAACAATATCGCCAACGCAGTTTCGGCTATCCCGGCGCCGATGCGGAATACCGGCTGCGAAACCAGGCCATGTACGGCATTCGACATTTTGGTGAAGAGCGCGACGGAATACGGCACACCCGCAAATTTGAAAGCGATGGCGGCATAGAGAAGATTCAGCGAGACCAGCAGTCGAATTGCGAGCAGCAGAATTTTCCTTGGCATAAAGGATTTCTCCGTCGCCGAGCGCAGGCAGATTTGCTCTGCGCAAATGCGAACTAGACTCATATCATGGTTCGGTGCCACAGCGCTGGTGATCTTCGGGGTTTAACTAACGGAGCGCGGGCGTAGATACACATGGGGAGGCGGAAGCCGGAGATATGTTTGAGGTGTGGACTTACGTTGTGGGGCCCGTTTTAGCTTTGTTGCCACGGAGATGGCGCGAAGCTATCGATCCTGATCGGCAGATGGCTTGGATTCCGGCAACGATTCTCAGTGGGACCGTAGAAGCGCTCGTATCGCTAATCGCTCTGATTTATTGGTATTCCTATTCGGTGGCAGGCTGGGCGCAGCAGACGATTTATTCGACGATTAAAGCGCATCCCGAAGCGGCTATTCGCGAAGACACGGTAGGATTTGCCGCGATGACTCTGATGGCGATGCATCCGTTGACGTGGGCAATCGCCTGGTTCCTTGTGGAAGGGATTGTCAGAGCCCTGGGCGCTGCGTTTGTGGGGAACGTCAATGGAAGCCTCCCTCTTTGGGGACTGGATCGCCTCGTTCTGCTTTTCCGGCGACGTCTCGATGCCGGGGCCATTGGAGGCAATGCCACGTCTTTTGTGAGTGCTCTCCGCGACAAATTGATTTTGCGTCGGACTCCTGTTGTGGCGGATGAAATTCGCGTATCGATGGACGGACCAGAGGAATTGATGGAGATTCATTCCTGCCGCCCGAAAGCAGGCTGGGATCCGCCACGTATGGTGCGCTACCAAGGAACTTACTACCGGTTGGAATCCTTCTCGAAAGGCGAAGCGCCACGTCCGTTTCATTTTTGTCTGCACAAACTGACTGCGGGCGTCCCTGCGCGAACGGTGCTGGAATATTTGCCGGATCTTCCGCCGATAACTCGCGATTAAAGGAAATTAGACGGCGGTGATGAAGCCGGCTTCTGGGTTGGCGAAGCCATAGGCCATGCGCGGGGTGTTGAAAGCATAGCCGGGGTTGCCGTCTTTATCGAGGAGGATGAGGCCGCCGGTGCCGTTGCCGCGACGGGCGAGAAGCTGGACTGCGGCTTGCGCGGCGCGCGCGGGATTGGAGCCGGCAGGACGCAGAAAATCACAGGCAGTTTTGGCAAGAACCACTTTCATGATGGCTTCGCCGTAGCCGGTGGAAGAGACGGCGCCGGTTTCGGAATCGGCGTAACAGCCGCAGCCGATGAGGGGAGAATCGCCAACGCGCCCGGGAAGCTTGCAGCAGGTGCCGCCGGTGGAAGTGGCGGAGAACAGGCGGCCATGGTCGTCGAGCGCGACAGCGCCCACAGTTCCCTGTTCATGGCCACGATGATTATCGGCGGCGTGGGAATTCTTGCGGCAGCGAGCCCAGGCTTCGCGTTCAGTGGGCGAGATGAGTTCTTCGGGATCACAGAGAGGAATGCCTTCATCGAACGCAAATTGTTCCGCGCCCTGGGAGATGAGCATCATGTGCGGACATTTTTCGAGGACGGCGCGCGCGGCCTGGATGGGATTCTTGATGCGACGAAGACCGGCGACGGAACCGGCGCGAAGCGTGGAAGCGTTCATCACGATGGCGTCGCATTCGACATAGCCATCGAGATTGAGATGCGAGCCGTAGCCAGCGTCGAACACCGGATCGTCTTCGAGGACGGTGATGGCGGCTTCGATGGCGTCGAGAGCGTGGCCGCCGCTGGTGAGTATGGCGTAGCCAGCATGGAGCGCGCGAAGGCAGCCGTCGTTGCAGGCTTCAATGGCGTCGTCGGGGATGTCCCAGGCACCGCCGTGGACGATGAGAGAAGGTCGCATTTTTAGGAGGATAGCAGAATTTAAAATTGAGAACGGGAGAGGGCCGGAGGTAACCCGACAGAAAAAATAAACCCCAGGAGCGCAGGCAGGAAGTGCCTGCGCCACTTGTTAGACGAAGAAGTCGAGGAAGAAGAGGAAGAGGCCGAAGATGAGGAGGAACGCACCCCAGGAAAAGCGGCGGCGCGGGAGTTGCGCTACGGAATGGACGAAGCCTGCGGGAATGACACGGAGGCGCGATTCGCCGCGGCGTTCGTAAAATGGACCGGCGGGGATGTAGCGCGAGAAATTGCGGCGAAGCGTGGTGATCTCGTCATCGACCCAGAAGGTGAACTCCGCGCGATGACGCCATAACGTGGAAGCGCCAATCACAAAAATGGCATAGCCGAGACAAGTAAGAACACCGAGAGCAGAACCGGAACCCCAATAAAACATAAGACCTCACCACGGCTGGGCGGAAGGCGTCAAGCTTCGTCGTGAATGGTGACGAGGCGAACGACTTCGAATTCTTTCTTGCCAGCGGGGGTGGCAACTTGCACTTCATCGCCAACCTGACGATTCAGAAGCGCGCGACCGATCGGAGAAGTGGTGGAGATAAGACCCTTTTCGACGTCGGCTTCTTCGCTGCTGACGAGCTTGTATTCGACCTCAATGTTGCGCTGCAGGTCAAGTACAAGTATGCGGGAGCCGTAGCCGGAACGGTCCTTGGGAATATTACTGAGATTGAGCATGCCAAGATCGCCCATGCGCTTCTTGAGATTGCCGATCTTTGCGTTCACGTAGCCCTGGCGCTCTTTGGCGTATTTGTATTCCGCATTTTCAGACAGGTCACCGTGCGCGCGAGCGACGGCGATTTCCTTGGGAAGCTCGACGTTGAGCTCATGCTCGAGAGAATCGATTTCTTGCTGGAGCTTGTGCTTGATTTTTGCCAAAGGGTCAGTCATTCGTTTGTCACGTGTTCTGAGAAAAATGATGCGGAGTTCGGCCAAGCCGAACTCCGCCAGGGCACCATTATAAGGTGGAGAGAAATGGGTGGACAAGAGGGACGCGCTCGAAGACGTAAAGAATTTAATAAGGCCTTTAGTTTCATCGCGTTAATGGTTAGCGGACGGCGAGCTCGACGGTCTGGGAGGCAGATTTCCCGGTGGAATCGACGATTGTGAGCGTGTACGTGGTTGTCTTTTGGGGGGAAATGTCGAGGCAGCGATTGTGCGAGGGCCAAACTTCGCCGGCCGGAGGATCGAGGGTAACTGTTTTCGCGTTGGCGACGTCGTAGCAGATCTGCGCGGATTCACCGTGATGGATGACGGCGGGAGAAACGTACAAGGCGCGAATGGCGAGATCGGAACCGCCGAGCTGTTCAATGGCGGCGCGATCTTCTTCACGGCGCTGTTTCGCCCCCTGTTCGGCTTTGCGGCGTTCGTAGGCGCGATTTGATTCGTGGCGGGAGATGAGGATGAAGCCGACGTAGGCAGCGACGCCGAGAAGGATTAGCGCGGAATAGATGTAGGGATTTTTGAGGGCGGATTTTGGGGGAGGAGATTGTGCGTCCATGGTCGTGCTCCTGAATGGTTTCATTTACAGGATATGACAAGGGAGGCGAGAGGTTCTATCAGAGGAATTGCTTAGGGTCGTGGGATTTTGGATTTGGGATTTTGCGGACCTGGGGTCCAGCAGTGCCGGACCCCACGAAGCGATCAGGTGAGGGCTGCTTTGAGGACCTCCTGGAGGCGGTTGGCTACGACGGCGTCTTCGCCCGGTTGGAGCATCCAGACACCTACGATGATGGTGTTTGGGCCACCGGGGAGTCCGGCGCTGGCGGGAGCGCCCCCGGTGCCTGGATTGAGTTCGATGCGAGGATTTCCCGTACGCATTTTCTGCAGAACTTCGGTGGCGGAAATTTTGATGCGGTCCTGGTCGTAAGTGATCAGGAGATGCGGGACGTGATTGGCGATCTCGGGAATAAAGGTTTGCGCCTTCACGGTGGGAAGCGTTTTTACTTTTGCGGCGATAAGGTCGGCACGTTTTTGGAATTCGGCTTCAAGCTTGGCGTCATCCTGGCTGAGGAACCAGTCGACGGCGGCGACCAGGCCGACGATTTCTTCCTTGGCGACTTTCATGCCGCGGCCGATGGTGTTCGAGTGCGGAGAGTTGTTCTGCTTCGCCGCATCGACCAGATCCTTGCGACCGAGGAGCAGGCCGGTACATTGCGGGCCGCGTAGACCTTTGCCGCCAGAAAAGGTGACGAGGTCGAAACCCATTTGCGTGTAATTCCAGAGATTGGAAATAGGCGGGACGTCGGCGGCGGCGTCGTTGAAGCACGGGACGCCGTGCTCGTGGGCGACGCGGATCCAATCTTCACGGGAAATTTTCCCGCCTTCGGCGGCATTGAAGAAGTGCGTCATCACCGTTTTATCGGTGAATGCCTTTTCGTAGTCGTCCATGGTTTCGACTTCGACGTAGCGTATTCCGCAGTTGCGGAGGGCATGATCGTAATCGTAGCGGTGCGCTTTCTGCACGATGACTTCGTTTTTGAGGCCGGCCATGTCCGTGGGGATGCTTTCGATAGCGGGTTTGTTGCCGAGGGTGATGCATGCGGCGGTCCCGACGGTGAGCGCTCCGGCGGCGCCGGAGGTGACTAACGCGCCGCCGCATTTGAGGCGCTTGGCTAGATATTCGCCAGCGGCGTCCTGGAGTTCGAGAAGATGGACGGGGCGTTTTGAAGCTATCGCAATGGCCGCCTGGACTTCGTCGGGCATGGTCGAGGCGGTGAAGACGGTGTAGGTGCCGGCGGCGTTGATGAAGGTGGAGACGCCGAGCTTTTCGTAATAGTCGACGCCCTTGACGGAAGCGGGTGTTGGCAAGGCTTCGGCGGCGCCGAGAGCCGGGACGGCGCATGCGCCCACGGATGCGGCGATTGCGGCTTGGGCGCCTCTGCGCAGCATTTTGCGGCGAGTTAGTTTTTCGGACATGCGAGCCTCCTGGCGATGCCAATGTTACGAAATTCGGGTCGTGCGAACGGCCGGCCTCGGAAGGCGGACCCTACAAAAGCAAAGGAGAAATTCATTGCACAACAACCGTGCGATGGCACAGAGTTCCTCACTTCGAGGACTCCGTTCGGAATGACGGTTTTGGTTTGTTGTCGCGGCATAGATATCAAGCGTTCAGTGGCGCGGAAAATCGTCGGCCATGGAGGGCTTGTCGGAGCCTAGAACGGGTGACGTGAAATATTGTTGGCGTGCTTTTTCCCATTCGACCATGCTGAGGCCGGAGGGATCGTAGACGATGCGTCCCGCGCGCACGGTCATGCGCGCGGTGATGCTGGTGTCTCCGTCCATGCGAGCCCAGCCACAATCGATGAAGCCAAATTTGCCATGGAGTTCCTGAAGAACAGCGATATCGGCATCTTTACCGACAGAAAGAGTGCCGAGTTCAGGATGATGAATTTCGTTAGCGGGATTCACGGTGGCGCGCTTGATGAGTTCATTGAGCGGCACGCCCATTGAGGCGAATTTGGAGAGGACGTTGTCGTAGCTGAGAATCGTGAAATTTTCGATGTGCAAATCGGTGGAAATGGAATCGGGCAGGAATCCCTGTTTGACGGCGGGAACTGCGTTGCGGAACCAGAAACTCCCGGCGCCGTGGCCGACGTCGAAGATGACCCCGCGCTTGCGGGCTTCCAGAAGGATGGGGTTGAGCTTGCCATCGGGAAGGATAATGGGAAACTGCTGTGCGAACACGTGCGTGTGGATATCGCCCGGACGCGCTTTTTCAAGAATGAGATCGGCGTAGGTGCGATCCGGGCGCGGCCAGAAATCGAACATGACTGGACGATTTGTGGCTTCACCGCAGGCTATGGCGCGGTCGACGGCGGCCCAAGGAGTGTGCTCGCCGTCCCATGGCCGGTCCGGCCAGTAGTGAGCGGTCTTCACGCCGACGATGAGGTCGGGGTACTTCTTGATGGTCTCGGCGCAACGATTGACGTCCATTTCGTCAACCGTCTGTTCGAGTCCACCGCTCATACCATTAGCAACGATGTTGAGGAAGGCGAGGACGCGGACCTTTGCGTGGTCCATCACACTTTCTTTTTCCTGAAGGAAGGATTCGGCGCCGGCAGTCCCTGCGTCGACGACGGTGGTGACTCCGGAGGTAAGGACGAGATCGGCGGGAATTGCGTAAGGCTCCGTGTGGGAGCGCGATTCGGGATCAAACCAATTGAGAGGCGCGCCACCGTAGGTAATGTGCACGTGAATGTCGATGAGGCCGGGAGTGACGTACAGGCCAGCGACGTCAACGACTTTTCCAGCTTCGGAAGCGGGAATATCCTTCGCGACGGCAGCGATTTTGCCGCCGGAGACGGCAACGTCCATCACGGTATCGATGTTATTTGCGGGATCGATGACGTGGCCGCCCTTGAGGAGAAGATCGTAGCGAGGCGATTGGGCAGAAGCGCCTGGAACGAGGAGGAGAACCATGATAGGGCTGAGGAGAAGAATTGCTTTGGCAAAACGGTTCATTCGGAATCCTTTCAGTCAGAAGCGGGAATTCGTTCGTTTCGAGCCGCGGGAAGCGCCAGAAAATGGAAAGTAGGAAACAGAAAATCGTGCCGCCCCATGGAAAGCCGACGAGTGGAGGAAAACGACATGCGCAAATATTCCCCTATTGAAACGAATCAATGAGAGTCTACTCAGTCCAGGAGAGATTGTCACCCTCTCGTAGGAGAAGGGAAATAAGAGTAAGCTGGAACTTCAAATTGCGCGGTGAATTGGTTTCTGTGAGGGAAAGAGGTTCGCGCCGACATGGGAATGGATCGAAGGACCTTCGTAAAGAGAACTTGTGCAGGAAGCGCGGGACTGATGCTGGCGGGAGTGCCGGTGCTGGGGACGGAACAAGTTGTCATGCCGCAACCGCCGCCGATCGATGTGCACGAAGCGCCTTTGGCGAAAAAATCAGCATTGGGAATGCCGGGATTGTACCCGGGGCGAGTGGTGGAAGTCGTCGACGCGCGCGCCATCGCGGGAAACCGCGTCTCCCAACCCGTAGTACGCGAGATGTTGGAACGCGGGTTAAAGGAATTGACCGGCGAGAATTCCACGGCGGCGGCTTTTGCGAAATTCGTCGAGGCGAACGACGTGGTGGGAATCAAGATCAATCCATCGGGGGCGCCGGCATGTTGTTCCTCTCCGGAACTGGTGCGGGAAATCATCGAAGGCGTGCGGTCGGCCGGGGTGCCGCTAGGAAACATCGTGGTTTACGATCGCTTCGGCTACGAAATCGACCTCGGAAGTTATCAGACGCTGATGCCTCCGGGAATCGAAATATTCGGGGTGCAGGATGGCTTGCTGGACGCTTCAGGATATGATGCGAACGTATATTGCGACATGAATTTTTTTGGCGAGTGGGAAACGCGTTCCTACATGGCAAGCATTGTGGCGACCCGGCTGGACAAAATTATCAACGTGCCGACCTTGAAGGATCATTCCGCTTCGGGAGTGACCGGGTGTCTGAAAAATGTGGCTTACGGGACATTCAACAATGTGGCGCGGTCGCACAAGGAACCGTACTCGTTCACGAATCCACTGATCGGCGTGATGTGCACGGTGGAGCCGCTGCGATCGAAAGTGGTGCTGAACATCATGGATGGCATGCGTATGGTGTGGCACGGTGGGCCGTTAACACAGAATCAGGATTTCATTTCGCAAACGGGCGTGTTGATGATGAGCACAGACCCGGTGGCGATGGATACGATTGAGCTGGAAGCGATCGAGAAAAAACGGCGGGAGGAAGGCGCACCATCCGTCTGGGAACACAATCGGAAATCTATTACGGCGGACAGCCGCGAATTTTATACCGATGCGAGCAAGAATCTGTTTTACCGGCAACCGGGCCATATTGCGGCCGCCGGGAAACTGGGGCTCGGCGTTTTTGATTTGAAACAGATCGACCACAGAAAGCTTCAGGCCAGCTAACGGCGATGAGGGGAAAATCCTCGATAACAGAAGTTGCGGCAGCCGCCGAAGGCGACTGGATCACACTGCTGAAGGACAACGGCCGGACCGGGGGATCCGGCGCGCCGACTGTACCTTCTCCCACCAAGGCCCGCTGGCAGTTGCGTCTGGGCAGCCCCGTTCGTAGTTCGCCGGTACTTCGCGAAGCGACGCTGTATGTGACCGCGCAGAGAGGCCAACTCTATGCCCTTAAAACCAAGGACGGTCGGCAAGAGTGGAAGTTCGAGGCCGGCGGAAAGATTAATTCGACCCCGTCGCTCAGCGGAAGCAACGTTCTGTTCGGGTGCGACAACGGAAAAGTGTACGCCGTCAACGGCGACAACGGAACGAAGGTGTGGGAGGCGACCACCGACGAAGAAGTCTGGGCGTCACCGGTAGTTCGGCGGGGAATGGTGTTCATTGGCAGTGGGGACGGACATTTCTATGCGCTGGATGCAGCGAACGGGAAACGGCGCTGGAAATCCGAGCCGCTCGGTGGGCGGGTGTATTCGACGGCGTATGCGGCTGAGAAAGCGATTTATGTAGGATCCGGGAATGGAACTGTGTATTGCTTTGAACCGGCGACTGGCAAAATTCTGTGGAAGGTGGCGACGGGAGACGGGATTGATTCCTCGCCAGCGCTGGTCGGAGACACCCTGCTGATCGGTTCTCAGGATTTTTTTGTGTACGCGCTGGACGCAAACAATGGCGCAGTGCGCTGGAAATATGAAACTGGCTTGGGTGTGGCGGCTGCGCCGGCGGTGTCCGGCGATGCGGTAGTGATTGGAAGCAAGGATGGGCAGTTGTACACACTCGAATTGGCTACAGGAAAATTACGGTGGAAAATACGCACCGGAGAGGCCATTACCGGCCCGGCCGTGTTTGGAGATTCCACAATTTATTTGCAATCGTGGGGACTGCAGGCGCTCGCCGCGGACACAGGAAAAACCGTGTGGCGCGCGGGGCTGGGCGTGGGCGTGCAGAACGCACCGATCATTGCCGGAGGCAGCATTTATCTGGCGAGCCTCGACGGCGAAGTGTATGCACTGGAATAGAACGCCGATGGCGGCCGGGATGTTGGCCTGCGTTCCGCTTTTGTTGGCAGGGCCGCGTGAAGAGGCGCAGCGGCCGGTTCACAAGACAAAGTATGCGATGGGAACCGTGTATGAGATCGCCGCGTACGACGAATCGCCGGAGCGTGCTTCGCAAGCGATTGACAAAGCATTTGCGAAAATCGTGCAGCTGGATGGCATGCTGAGCAATTACAGACCGGAAAGCGATTTGAGCCGCTTGAACCGCGAGGGGCATTTTCATGCGGTGAAGGTTCCCGTGGATTTGTACCGCGTGATTGAGGAGTCGGATAAGTATTCGAAGCTGTCCGGCGGGAAATACGACATCACGGTGGCACCCTTGGTGGATATGTGGAAAGCGGCGCTGCGGGGCGACCGCGTGGCGTCTCAGGCAGAGCAGGAAAAACTGCGCGCGTGCGTGGGATACGAAAAGATCGAATTGATTCCGCCGGACATGGTGGAGTTTCATTCGCCGTGCCTGCGCATTGACGTAGGGTCGATTGGAAAAGGCTACGCGGTGGACCGCGCGGTGGACATACTGCGCGCGAATGGAATCAAAAACGCGCTGGTGGATGCGGGCCAGAGCAGTATTTATGGAATGGGCGCGCCACCAGGACAAAGCGCGTGGGAAGTGCACCTGCGCGATCCTTCGAATCGCGTGGATCCCACGGTGATGCTGAACGAGAACAGCGTGTCCACTTCGGAGCAGACGCCGCCAAGCCTGCTGGGAAACGAGACTGCGGGACACATTATCGATCCGGACAACGGGAAACCGCTGGAGACGAAATACGCGCTGAGCATCGTGGTGAAAACGGGAACAGCGTCGGACGCGCTGTCGACGGCGCTGCTGTTGCTCGGCCCGGAAAAAGGGAAAGCCATCGTGAAGCAGATCGCGGATGCGGCGGCGATCTGGGTTTCGGCGGATGGCGAAGCGGAAACAGTTTCGACCGGTCCGGAGATTCGGTTGGCCGAGAAACAGGAAAACACGCAGTCGAAATCGTTGTCGGGGAGTCCAAGGGAAAAGTGATGAAGCGCGGGCTAAGTTTGCTTTTGTTGCTGTACGCGGCGTTCGCGCAAACGGTAGCGGGCAAAGTGTATGTGCGGTGGACGCAAAGCACACTGCCGCCGGCGAAACTGCTGGGCGTGAAAGAGCTGGTGATTCCTTGGAACGACGGCGCGACGAGCCTGATGGAAGCCGCGAAAAAACAGGGGTATCACATATACCTGGAAGCGACGCTCGAACAGGCCGCAAAGGCAGCGGAAGCGGGCGTCAAGGCCGGAGCGGCGGGAATCATGCTGCGAGCGACGGCCACACAACAAAACCAAGTGGAAGAAAGCACCCACAAATTACGCGCGCAGTATCCGCAGCTGAAAATCCTGCTGCTGAGCGCGGGCGGAAAACAGCCGGAAATGCGCGGATGGCTGGTGTTCAACAAGAATGGGATTCTGCAAGTTTCGAGCCCGTCGGCGCAGCCTTGGCTGGACCAGAACCTGGCGACGGTGAGGCAGGAGCGCGCGTTTGACGGCGGGCAAGCGCCTCTTTATACGTTCACGTGGGATGAAAGCGATCCGCTGGTGAAGAGGGACGGGCCAAAGCCGGCGGATTATTCTCTGGCGGTTGCGGAAGCTGGAGCGTTTCATGCGGACCTTGTCCTGGAACTGCACGAACTGCAGCAGAAGGGATTGGCGAGCGGAGATAAGCAGGCCCTGGAGGATTGGGGACCGGTGAAACGCACGATTGCCTTTTACGAGCGAGAAAAGGACGGAGAGAGAGAAGCGGCAGATGTGGGCTTGCTGACGGCCGATTACGACTCCTCATATGAAGCGTTAAACCTGATGGCGCGGCACAATATACCGTTTCGCGTGCTGCATTCGGCGAACGTGAAAGCGCAGGACCTGGCGGGACTGGATGTGGTGATCGAATTTGCTGCGCCGGGCAAGGAATTGACGGAACAGCTGCGCACGTTCGCCGAACAAGGCGGCACGGCGGTGCTGGTGAATTTGCCGGGAGCGTATCCGTGGGACTCATCGCCTGATCCGAACAAGAGCGAGAAGTCCGTAACGTACGCTGTGGGAAAGGGCAAAGTGATCGAGCTGGGCGAGCCGGTGAGCGATCCGGAAACATTTGCGCAGGACGTACGGAGGTTGATGGCGAAAGATCGCGTGCCGGTAAGCTTGTGGAATTCGCTGACAACGTTGGTGGTGGAATATCCGGGCGAGAAGAAGGATGAGACGATTGTGGAGCTGGTGAATTACGACGAAGAGCGGACACAGGTGCAGGTGCAAGTGAAGGGGGCATTCGAATCCATCAAGTTTGAATCGCCGGATCAAGGGTGCTGCGAGACATTGAAGCCATCGCGCGTGGACGGATTCACGGAATTTGTGGTGCCAAACCTGTTGATTGGCGGACGCGTGCACCTGAAAGCACAATAAGCGGAAACTGGGCCCAGCCCGTACAGCGCGGAAATGCCTGCTTGATCGAAACCGCACTTTACTTTTTGTTTTGTGATGATATTGTTTGGGCCTACCCGCCCCGGTCAGGAAAATCTTGCCAATCTGCTCTACAGAGCGCAGAAGACCATGAACTCCTTGAAACAATCGCTGGCTATTTCTCTGAGCGTTTTGCTGATCTGGGCGATGATGCCGCCTGGCGCGGATGCAGGACCTTGGCCGGAGGCGGTGCCACCACACGCGCGGCAGGAAGTGTATGCGCCGGTGCCACCGAACGATATGGACGCGCTGGTGGCTCCGATTGCTTTGTATCCGGATGCACTGGTGGCGCAAATTCTGGGAGCTTCAACGTATCCGGACCAGGTGGAAGCAGCCGACGCGTTTGTTAAAGCCAACCCGAACCTGACGGGCGATCCCCTGCAGCAAGCCGTGCCGGATGAGGAATGGGATCCCTCGGTGATGGCGCTGCTGCAGTTTCCGAGCGTGCTGGAAAAACTGGCGCAAAACCTGGGATGGACTTCCGCGCTCGGCGATGTTTCCGCGAATCAGCAAGCGGACGTGATGGCCGCGATCCAGCGGATGCGCGCGAAGGCATATGACGCCGGGAATCTGAAATCGGGCCAGCAGATCAAGGTCGCAAAAGAAAGCCCGGACATTATCGTGATTCAGCCGGCGAATCCGCAGGTGGTGTACGTGCCGGCGTATAACCAGACGGTGATTTATGGATCACCTGTGGTGACGCCGGGATACAGCGCAAGCACGGTGGCGACGACGGCGGTGATTTCGTTTGGCATGGGTATCGCGGTGGGCGCGATGATCAGCAGTTCGAGTTGCGGATGGGGTTATTACGGCTGGCGCATGAATTGGGCCGGGCAGATGGTTTATTGCGGCGGCTCGCCGTATTACGGGAATCCGTACTGGTGGGGCGGCTACTATCCAGGTTTTCGGCCAGGCTATCGCCCGCCATATTACCCGCCGCCACGGCCGCCGCGGCCACCACCGGCAGGTTGGCGTCCACCGCCCCCGGGAACGCGACCACCGTATCGTCCACCCGGTGGAAGACCGCCAGGAACTGTGAAGCCGACGCCATTGCCATCTCCGGCGCCGACGCCGGGCAGGCCTAGCGTTCAGCCTGTGAAACCGGGTGGTCCGACGATTCAGCCGGTGCAGCCGAGACCGACGACGCGTCCCAGTGGGCCGGCACGTCCGAGCACGCAGCCAACGACGCGGGACCTGCGCGGGTATCCGCCGGCACAAGGCGCAAAACCTGCGCCGAAGCCGAATGCATTTTCGGGGTCGGCAGGAGGAAGGCCGGAGAGTGCGCGCGGAAATCGCAGTTTAAGTCCGCCACCCAAGACACCACAAAGCGCGCCGGCGAGGGCGCCCGGTGCTTCAGGCAATGCGCCGGGCGGAAACAAAAAGCGCTAGCAGAAGAAGGAAAGCGGCACGGGCCGGCGAGCGCGACCGGCTCTCAACGAAGGAGTGGAGATGAGGAAAGCGGAGCAACCGAGAGAGTTTCGTTGGCGCGGGGCAGTTGCTGCACTGGCCGCAGTGCTGGCGCTCGCGTGCGGATGCCAGCGTGCGAAACAGCAACAAAAGGAAGCGATGGGCCCGACGAAGTTCGTTTCGCCGGAGTCAGCGGGGCAAGCGGTTTATAACGCAGCGAAGGCAGAAGACACGAATGCGGTGCTGGCCATTTTTGGACCCGAAGGCAAGGAATATCTCCTGACGGAAGATCCTACGCAGGATAAAAACGCTCTCGAACAGTTTTCCTCCGACTACGAGACGATGCATCGATGGTCGAACGCGGAAGGCGGCGAGCTTGTATTAAACGTAGGAGCTGAGAATTATCCATTTCCGTTTCCGCTGGTGAAAAATGCCGATGGCGAATGGGAGTTCGATGCGGAACGCGGCAAGAAAGAAATGGTGGCGCGGGTTATCGGCGACAATGAATTGACGGTGATCGATGTGCTGAATGAAATGGCCGACGCGCAGACGGAATACTTCAAGACCACGCATGATGACAGCAAAGTGAAGCAGTATGCGCAGAGGTTCACGAGCAACGACGGCAAGCACAACGGCTTGTATTGGAAAGCGGCAGAGGGGGAACCGGAGAGTCCTTTGGGGCCAATGGCGGCGCGGGCGAGCGCGGAAGGCTACCAGCCGGGGACGAAGGAATCTCCGCAGCCGTTCCACGGATATTTTTACCGGATATTGAAGGAGCAAGGGCCCCATGCCGATGGAGGGGCCAAGAGTTACATCGTCAACGGCAACATGACGCGCGGCTTTGCGTTCCTCGCGTATCCGGCGGATTATCGCAGGAGCGGGGTGATGACGTTTATGATCGAGCAGGACGGGCGGGTATATCAGAAAGATTTAGGACCAAACACCGTGGAAGCGGCGAAAGCAATAAAGGCGTTTGATCCAGATGATACCTGGACGCTGGTGCAATAAAGCCGCGGAATTCATGGCAGGTCCTTGGGCAAGGAAACTCCACAAACATAGATGATCGAGCCGCAGGTCACGATCAACATGCACAGCCCCAGTCCAAGGGTTGCCGGACCGCCGTAGCGCGGCAACAGAACTCGCAATGAGAACACGAGCCCGATGCCGAGGCCGATGGTGTACACGGAGATGAAGCCGCCGGTCTGCGTGGCGCTGTAATCCTGCGACGTTGCCCTGCATATCCGGGAGCAGAACGTTTACGGAGAGCCGGTTGGATCGATGGCGGTGACGAGACCGACGCTCAGGAGGATAGTCATCCTGCGACGGTGGGTGAACCCCGATAGCACTGTATTGATATGCGCCCTTCGCGACCAGCTCCCATTCTTCCATTGTTCCGGGCAACGCGCCGCTGAGATAACTCATAGCCTTCCTGTCCGATCACCGAAGATAAATCGTAGCTTCCACGTTCATGCCGGGCCGCAGCACAAGCTGAGGATTACTGGATGGCTTGACCAGAATCTTTACCGGAATGCGCTGGACCACTTTGATGAAATTTCCCGTGGCGTTTTGTGGCGGAAGCAAAGCTTGCCGCGAGCCGGTAGCGCCGGCGATGGAATCGACCACGCCCTGGAAGTCCTGACTATAGGTATCCACACGAATGCGCACTTTCTGGCCGGGAGCGACCCTGTCCATTTGGGTTTCCTTGAAATTCGCGGTGACGTACACCTGCGTGAGCGGAACGATCGTGAATAAGAGCTGGCCCGGCGAAACGTACTGGCCCAAATCTACGGAGCGCTGCGTAACCTGGCCGGTGATAGGCGCGGTGATGCGGGTGTAACCGAGATTGAGTTGCGCCTGTTGGAGCGAGGCTTTGGCGCGTTCCACGGAAGCAAGCGCAGATTTGTATACGGCTTCGGTGATGGGGACCTGGCGTTCGCGGGCTTTGGTTTCCAGGAATTGCGATTGCGAACGCGAGAGTCGCGCCTGTGCCGACTGCGCGTTTGCTCGGGCAATATGTACGGCTTGCTGCGCGGCGGCCAACTGCTGCTGCGCGGCATCGAGTTCGCTTTTCGCCACGCGCGCTTCGGCATCGACGGCGTCGAATTGAAACTTGGAAACGTCACCTGTCGATAGCAACGGAGTGTAGCGAGCGAGGTCGCTCTGCGCGCGTTCGTTGGTAGCCATCTTGGCGGCAACGTTGGCTTGCGCAAGTTGCAGGTTAGCGGTGGCGGACTGTTCGAGTTGCGCCTGGGAACTTGCGTAGTCAGCGGCATCGGAGTCTTTTTGGGCAGAAGCGCCGCTGGTGCCGTTGGCGGTGGTTTCGCGAGTCAGGCCGATCTGGAGTTTGGCGGAATTGGCCTGCGCTTCGGCCACGTCGAGAGTGGCCTTGGCTTGTTCCACTTCCGCCTGGTACGGCCGGGGATCAATCTGCAGGAGGACGTCGCCTTCCTTGACGGGAGTGTTGTCGTTAATGAAAAGCTGCACGACATAGCCGGGAACTTGCGGGGCAACGGCAGTGATGTGACAGTCCACTTGCGCGTCGTCGGTGGTTACCTGGCCGCTGTAAACGTACACGAGGACTGCGGCTAGAATCGCGACAACAACGATTGAAACTCTCGCGAACGGATTGAGGTGACGAATACGCTCGGACCAGGGAACAGGAGGGTGCGGAGGAGGAGTCGCAGCGGCATCGACGGGCGGCGGCGTTTGCGAAGGAGTAATTGGGGGCGTAGAGCTCATGATCGGTTTTGCCTTTCACTTGCTGTACATGGATTCAATGTCTCCGGTGGCGCGGGCGAGCGCGGCGCGGGAGAGATTGAAGCGATACAGAGCGCTGATCTGGTTATCGCTGGCACGCGCGAGCGCGTCCTGGGCGGTGACGACCTCAACGTTAGTGGTGACGCCGGCCTGAAAGCGGCGCTGCGCCTGAGCCACCTCGTCCTGGGCTAATTTGTAGCCAAGGTTCGCAACGTCCACGGCACTGCGCGCGGCGTTAATATCTTCGAGGGCGGTTTTCACTTCGCGCACGATACGGTCGTCCAAGGCACGGCGATCTTCGGCGACATGCTGCTCTTCCAATTTTGCGTTTGCGACCTGTGCGCGAATGCGACCCCCGGTGAAGAGGGGAAAATCCAACGAAACAGCATAAGTGTAGGCGGGAATGCCGTCGTTGAAATGCGCGCCCTGGTACATCCAGAAGCCGGCGAAGGCCATTTGCGGATAGCGCTGGTCCCGCGCGGCGTCCGTGGATAATTTAGCGATGCGCGTCTGCGAATTCAAGGAGCGCACTTCCGGGCGCTGCGCCAGCGCCTGATTCAGCAAAGATTCTCTGTCCATTGTTGGAAGATCGTAGAAATCGAGGCGATCGGTCACTTCCAACTGCTGATCGCGGGGCAAATCGAGGAGTTCGGCCAGGAAATATCTGGTGGTGTGCGTGAGAGCTTCCGCGTCGATGAGATTTTGGCGTTCGTTCTGGAGTTCCACGTTGGCACGCACGGTGTCGATGTTCAATCCGATGCCAGTTTCTTGAAGTTCAGTGGCCTGGTCGTAGAGGCGCTGGGCCAGGGCAACACGAGAGGCGGCCGCGTCGCGCGTGGCGAGCGCGCGAAGGACCTGCAAATATTGATCGACGACGGCGTTGACCACAATCTCGCGTGTGGTTTGTTCATCGGCGCGCGCTTCACGCCGTCCTTCCTGCCCAATCTGGTATCCACGGATTAGCGGTAGATTCAGCAGCGTTTGCGAGAAGGCGGGACCTGCTTCGATGTACTGGTAAGGCCCGGCGCCCCTTTTCGGTGGATTGGCTTCGATGGTGGCGAAATTGTACTGGTTAATCGATCCGCCAGCAGTGATACCTGCTTGGGGAAGAAGGGCTGAGCGGGCGATCTGGCTATTGCGATCACTTTCGGAAACCAGCAGCTGTGCGATGATGCGCTGGGGATTTTGCTTCAGGGCCAACTGGACAGCTTCTTTCAGGCTGAGATTGAGCACAGCGGATGAACTTGTAGATGGCTGCTGCGAGAAGGCGCGCGGCGGAAATGAGACCTGCAAGAACAAAACAAGCACAACAATATTTCGCGGGAGACTCGCGGCCATTTAAAACCTCCGAATCGGGACAGAGGGCGGTAAGGAGTAGGCATTATAAGAGAAATTCGCGGAATTCTGGGAAGGAAGAGAAGAGCTGAGCGGAAAGATTTCTCAGGGGCTAAAGCCCGGATTTTACGGGCCGTGAATATCGGAGCGCTTCGATGGTCAGGGCAAGCTGAAGCCCCGACCTTCTAAAGTGAGGCCGCGATTAACCGGGACTTCCGAGAGATTCTACTCGGGTTTTGGACGGGCTTGCATGGCCATGGCGACCAGGGCTCCAATTAAAATTGCTGGGAAGAGTTGGCCAACAATGGCCTCGGCAATGGCCAGAGAGCGCGCGAAGGGATGAACGGGCAAAATGTCGCCAAAACCAACGGTGGTGAGAGTGGCAAAACTGAAATAGATCAGCTTGAGCGTGAGCTGGTCTATATTCCCCGGCCCAGTAACGAAGTGAAAAGCACCGGGATGGATTTGTTCGACGACATTAAATGCGGATGCCCAGGCCATGCCGAGAAGAAGATAAGCGCAGATGCCGCCTTGAATGCGACTCCATGTCACCGGGCCCTCGCGAAACATTACGAGCAAAACGATACGAACGTAGAGCAACAATATGATGGTGGAAAAAACGGAGCTAATTATCATAAAGAAAGGCGTGGGATAGAAGCGCGCAGCCCACAGCAACACGGCACCGACGATCACCAACGCAACCGTGATCACGGTGACAATCCGATTCTGCTTGATGGCCAAGGCGCCAGAAATCATCAACGAAACCATGACGAGATCCAAGAAAACTCTGCCGGAAAGGCCGGCCTGGCGCAAAGGAAAGATCACGAAGATCAGAACCACGAGAGAGATGGAAATAAGCGTCAGTCCGACGTCGCCGGACCAGAACTCGCTCATGTGCATCTGCAAGATGGCGGTGCGGGACTGCGAATTATTGGCCATAAATTTACCCGAGGAGGAGTTGCAACCCGGGTTGGGCGAAATTATAGCTGCGAAGACCGGTTGGCCGACAAATATTCTTTCGACGGGAACAAAGACGAATTGGAGAGAGCTGCGCCAGGCAAGGAGGCGTGCGGCGAAAGCAGTTTAAGCGTGATGATGACGGCGGGAATGAGGCAAACAAACATTCCCAAAACCCACATCAGACCGCCGGCGATAATTTGATCTGTCAGAGGCGTGATTGAAAAAAGCGCCGGGGCTTTGAGATAAGAGGGATAGAGCACGCGATCGCAAAACACCAAAAACGCGCCGAGAGCGCTGCTCGGAAACATCCCGAAAAAAAGATAAAGGGGGATGAACCAGCGGGGCCAGCGCGCTTCGGAGGGAAAGGGCTGAATCACGGGCCACCAGAAAAGAATAGAGGTGGAGAAAAAGCAGATGTGCTCCACCTCGTGCCAGAAATCCGAGCGGAGGGCCAATTCGAAGGCGGAGGGCACATGCCACGCGATGAGGGCAATCGCGGCGAGAATCCAGCAGACGAGGGGATGCGTGAGAAATTTCCCCAGCGATTGCGCGGGAGACCAGCGAAGAAAAGGACCGAGGATGGCGCGTACGAACGATTGGGGAAGGCCGTGAAGCAGAGGAAGAGCGGGAGCGCCGAGGAGGAGGAGCGGAGGAACTACCAGCATCAGGAGGATGTGCTGGATCATGTGGACGGTGAGGGATGCATCGTCAAAGGCGGAAAGCGGCGAACCGATGGCGACCCAGAGCAGGAACATGGCGGCTAGAAAAGCTGCGAGGCGCCGAATCGAGAGCAGTCCGGGGGAGGTGCGGTGAAGGGAAAACCAGCCGCGAAAATAAAAAATCGTTGTAAGTGAAAGGATTGCATCGAGCGCGACAGGCGGTGACCATTCGTTGAGCAGAGATTGCGCTTCGAGGGACATTCGCGTTTCAGGGCTTGTCCGCTGGCGGGGCGGGCGCGGATTCGCTGACGACGGCACGAGAAGCGTCTCGCGCGGGCGGCTGTCCGGCAGGGTGCAGAGTTTTGAGAAACGCGACAAGCGCGGTGGCTTCCGCGGGGCTGAGATTTTTGCCGTAGGCGGGCATGTTGCCGCCGCCCTGAATTACCTGGCGAATGAGCTGGTCTTCGGTTTGAACGAGCGCGACGGAATCGAGCGCTGGTCCGCGTTTTCCGCCTTCGTTACCGAGCGAATGACAATTGTGGCACTGCTTGAGCTGGAAGACGAGCGCGCCCTGACGTTCGAGCGCCGAGCGATGCTGCAGAAATTCCGGCGGGATGGGGTCGCGACTCCAGGCATCCATCACCGGACTCCAGGGAGCGTGGCCAGCAAGATCCGTGAAGGTGCCGAGCGCGACGGCGACAAGCAGAATGATAAGAACGGCGACCGGGCGGCGGTGCCAACTTTTTTCGCCTTCGCCAAAGGCAAACGGGAGCAGAAGAAGCGCAAGAATCCCGACGACCGGGCCAATAAGCAGCGCAGGCGTTTCCATTTCCGGCGGAAGCAGCGAGAGGATCGCATACAGCCACAAGAAGAAATAATCCGGACGCGGCGCGGTCTGGATGATCGTGGGATCGGGCCGGCCGGACGGGCCGAAGGGACCGAAGTATGCGGCCACCAACGCGAGCGCGAGAAGAATACAGCCGCTGAAGAAGATATCTTTATAAATGGCGCCCGGCACGAAGGGGACGCCGTCCTTTTGCGTGAGCTCGTGATATTCCTTTTCGTATGTGGATTTGCGCACGATGCGGCCGGGCATGGGCCATTCATTGATGCCAAGCTTGAGGACCATCAGCAGATGGAGACTAACGAACCCGATGAGAAGACCCGGAATCACGAAAACATGAAGCGCGAAAAAACGGGAAAGCGTGGCGCCGGCGATGATCGGGCCGCCGAGAAGAAGATGCACGGTCCATGGACCGAAAACGGGGACACGGCTGGCGATGGAGGCACCAATGCCGAGGCCCCAGAACGCGTCTTGATCGAATCGCAAAACCTGGCCGGAGAACGCCATGCCTAGAGTCATAAGGAGCAGAAAGACGCCAACGATCCATGTCAGTTCACGGGGAAATTTATATGCGCCGAAAAGAAAGACCTGAACCATGTGAATCAGAACGATGGCCACCATAAAGTTGGAGCCCCAGCCATGGAGCGCGCGGACGTACCAACCGAAGGCAATGGAATGATTGAGCGTCTGCAGGCTGTTCCACGCTTCTCCTGCGGAAGGCACGTAAACCATTGCGAGGAGAATGCCGGTCACAATTTGCGTGATGAAGACGACGAGCGCGGCGCTGCCGAAGACGTAAAACCAGCTGGCCGTGTCTCGTGGCACGCGATGTTCGGCGGTTTCGCGAATGGCGCCCGCAAGTTGCAAGCGCGCATCGAACCAGTCACCGATTTTACGGATCAAGCCCATGGAAATTTTCCTATCTGAATCAAGGCCGTGGGATTTCCGGGAGTGGGCAATTCGCCTGCTTTGATGAAAAGTTTTCCTTCTTCAATCTTGTGTGGGTATTCGAACAGGCCGCGTTCGGGAGGGCCGGACGCGCGAGAGCCGTCTTCGTAATAAGCGCCACCGTGGCAGGGGCACATGAATAAGCCCGACTGCGGGAACCAGCGCACCGGACAGCCGAGGTGCGCACAATTAATGGCGAAGACCTGGAACATGCTGGCGTCAATGCGACGCACCCAGCAAACGCTGTCGGCGGTTTTGCCGTCCCACGGCGCAACATCGGGATTGCGGAAGGTGGCCAGGCGCGTTTCACCGGCGGGATATTGTTCGAGCGGACCGAGAGCGAGCCAGCTGGCGTAGCTGGTTTTGCGCGCGCGCGTGATCGGCGAAAGAAGGTAGCGGACGATGGGCACCGCGATGATCGCGGCTACGATGCCATTGAAGAAGATGCCCAACTTAACAAGCATGGCGCGACGGGAAAGATTTTCGGGCACGGTCATGGGCGTTCTCCCGCGGGTTTTGCCGGCGTTGGATATGGCCTGCCGGGAAATTGTGGACGCTGCGCGGCCAGCCAGGCGACAACGTCGGAAATATCGGCAGAGGTCATGGGTTTGCCGGGAACATTGTTGCGCCAGTCTGGAGCGCCGAAATCGGGGCGACCGACGATGACCAGCGTGCGAAGTTCCTGGTCGGTGAGGAGCGCGAGGAAGGTGCCGTCAACAATGGAACTGGCCTTTGCGCCTCCTTTGCCGTCTGCACCGTGGCAGGAGGAACAAAACATTTCATACACACTGGCGCCGTGGTTGGCATCGCCGGGTTCTGTTACGGCGTACGGCGGAGGAGTGATGCCCGCGAGAGCATCGGGTTTGGAATAGCGCGCGCGAATGCCGCGAGCGATGATGTCCACCTGATTCTCCGTAAGCATGCCGCCGGCGCTCTTGGCGAATGCGGGCATGGAAGTGCCGGCAATTCCCTTGGTGACTACTTTGTGAAGCGTCGCGTCGTCGGCGATAGCGAGATATACGGGATCGCCGAGCGAGAGCGCCGCGCCACCTTTCGCTTCGGCGCCGTGGCAGCCGGAGCAATTCTGGTCGTAGAGCAAGTCGAAATCGATGACGTTGTCCGGATCGATGGGAATGGAAGTTGGGGCGGGGCGTCCAGGCAAGTTGCTACAGCCCACGCAAAGAAGCAGGGCGGCGAGGAACGGAGACACAATTCCGCGAGTGTTCATGGCTCGCGATCCTCGCGTTTTCTTTCGGCCATGGCTCCCGGCGCTTCGATGCCCGCGCGCACCGCGAACGGAATGAATTGTTTGACGGGTACGCGCTGCTGGCGGACAACCACGAGACCCGCGACAATGCCGAACCCAAACTGAGAGGCGATGAACCACCACCAGTCGACACGCTGGCCAAGCAGCGGATTGATCAGGTCCAGCATGCTGTGCAGCAAACCGGACCACAAAATGGGCGCAACGACGCCGCCGAGAAAAATCGGATGGCGCGGAATCATCGGAAGCATTGCGCCGTAAAGAAGGCCAACGAGAACGGAAGTAAGAAGATGAATGACCACCGCAAGCAGAAAACTGTCCAGGTGAAACGCTTTCAGCGTTTCGGGGCTAACCCTATACGCGGTGGCGGCCAGCAGGTTGATGGGATACCAGATGCTGCCTTGCTTCAGCACGCCGTACAGGCAGGCGAGGAAAGCCATGGCGACACTGCCGGCGAGCCCGCCCTTGATGCCGGCAGAAACAGGATAAGTTTCCAGAGGAAGAAGCGCGCGGTGGAGTTCCGGGGCTATTTTCAGCCGCGTAACTTCGTGGCGTGGAGTAGCGATCGAGACTTGTTCCGCCTCGATGGGAATTTGCACAACTTTTTCGTGAGGAAACACATCGAGGAACCAGCCGATGCAGCCGGACACCGCGAGAATCGCGCCCAAAATCATGACGGAGAGACTGGTGATGAGTCCGGCCATGAGCAGCGTGATGCCGAAGGAGAGAACGATGGGCCAAGCGGTGGGAGCGGGCAACGTGACCGTGGAGCTTGTTGCGCCGTGCGGTTGGGATTGTTCGTTAGGTGAGCGCATTTCGTTCATCTCTCTAGCGGCCAATGATATAAACGACGGTGAAAACTACGATCCACACAACATCCACGAAGTGCCAGTACATGGCAAACGTGTCGACATTTTTGGAATGCCCTTGCTGAACCTTGCCGAACAGAGCCAAAAGCAAAACGGTGAGCAGGCCGATGAGACCGACGGTAACGTGGAACGCGTGCAGGCCGACCAGCGAATAGTAGGTGGTACCGAAAAGGTTGGTGCTGATTGTCAGGCCTTTGTCGTAGATCAGGTGGTGCCACTCCCGGCCAGTGGCGATGAGAAAGATCGAGCCGAGCGCCAGGGTCAGAAACCACCAGAGGCGAAAAGGGCCGAGATTTGCTTTGCGCAGTGCACCCACCGCGGCGTGGATGGTTAAGCTGCTGGAGAGTAGGCAGATCGAAGCGAAGATGGGGAGTTCGAGAACTTCTCGAGGAGTGGGACCGGAGAGGCTTTTGCCAATATAGAAGATGTACGCGACAACGAAAATGGTGAAGATGGCTGACTCCGCCGCGATCAGCGCGAGCATGCCGACTTGGCCCTTGTATGGCAGAGACCACTGCGTTTCGATGGGTGCCGCCGTGTTGGCAATGGTGCTCAAATGCGCTGCTCCTCATCCATCGTAAATTCGCTACTCATACTGCCAGTCCGGATCTTCGGGATGCTTGATGTCCCACAGCGGGCGGCGGCTGTTCACGATGGGTATGTCGGCGAAATTGTATTCGGCCGGTGGCGAGGAGGTGGACCACTCGAGGGTCCAGGCGTCCCACGGATCGTTTCCAGCGAGTTGGCCCTTAAACAGGGAATAGAGAAGATTGGCGACGAAAATGACGGTGGCGACGATCTGGAAGAAAACGCCGATGGTGACGATCAGGTTCCAGATTTCCCAACCGCGGCCCGGTTCGTACGTATAGATCCGGCGAGGCATGCCGAGAATTCCGGGGATGTGCATAAAGTCGAATGTGAGATGGAAACCGATGACGAAAAGCCAGAAGTGGAGCTTGCCGAGTTTCTCGTTGTAGAAACGGCCGCTCATTTTGGGGAACCAGTAATAGAAGGCGGCGAAAATAGTGAAGAGAATTGCACCCACAATGACGTAGTGGAAATGGGCCACGACGAAGTACGATCCGCTGAGCTGCCAATTAAACGGAGCCGCCGAGAGCATGATGCCGGTGAGGCCCGCGATGAGGAATTGGAAAAGAAACGCAACGCAAAACAGCATCGGCGTCTTGAAAATAAGCTTGCCGCCCCACATGGTGCCGAGCCAGTTGAAGATTTTGATTCCGGTGGGAACGGCGATGACCATGGTGGTAAGCGCGAAAAACGTGTTGCCGTAGGAATTCATGCCGACGGTGAACATGTGGTGCGCCCAGACGCTCATGCTGACAAAAGCGATGGCGACGCTGGCGGCAACCATTACGGGATATCCGAAAATGGGCTTGCGCGAGAAGACCGGAATAATTTCCGAGGCGAAACCGAAGCACGGAATGACCAGGACATAGACTTCGGGGTGGCCGAAGATCCAGAAGAAATGCATCCAGAGAACGGCGGAGCCTCCGGCCTGGGTGTCGAAGAAATGCGCGCCGAGAAAACGGTCGAGAGCGAGCATGACCTGCGCAGCAGTGAGAGGCGACACAGCGAGGATGACCAGGACCGCCATGACTAGATCGAGCCAGACGAGGAGTGGCATCTTGCCGAGCGTCATCCCAGGACAGCGCAGGCAGAAAATGGTGGCGACGAAATTGACGGCGGCGCCGATGCTGCCAAAGCCGGAAACCAGCAGGCCCAGCGTCCAGAAATCGGTGCTGTGCCCCAACGAAAACACTTTTGCGGTGAGCGGCGCGTAGGCGAACCAGCCAACATCCGGCGCGGTGCCGGCGCCATAGAGGCCGTAGCCGCCGACGAAGCTGAAATAGAGGAGAAATCCGCCGAACGCGGTGAGCCAGAAACTCCACGCGTTGACGCGGGGAAACGCCATATCTCTCGCGCCGATCATGAGGGGCACGAGGTAATTGCCGAATCCGAAAAGGACAGGCATCGCGACAAAAAAGATCATGGTGGTGCCGTGCATAGTGAACATTTGATTGAACACTTGCGGCGAAACGAAATGATTGTGGGGGACGATGAGCTGGATGCGCATGATGGTGGCTTCAATGCCACCGATCATCAGGAACACGATCGCGTAGAGGATATAAAGGATGCCGATACGCTTATGGTCAACAGTAGTGACCCACGAATGGAGCACGACGCCGAACGGGCGGGAGGGCTCGTGGACCGCGGTGAGCGCAATGGATTCAGTCGACATGGAGCGAAACCCCCGGCGTCATTTCAGGGACTCCAGATAGGCGGTAAGGGACTCGAGGTCAGCGTCGTTCAAATTCATAGCGGGCATAAGCGAACCGGGCTTGATGGAATCGGGATCGTGAATCCACTGTTTGAGATTTTCGCGAGTATTGGATGCCGCACCGGAGGCGATGGTGTCACGGCCCATGAGATGCGTTAGATCGGGACCAAATCGGCCGTTGGCGATAGTGCCGGAAATTTTATGGCAATTGACGCACGCGGTTGTTTCAAATATCTTGCGCCCGGCCGCAACGGAATCGGAAACGGACGCGGGTTGCTTCTGCGCGGAGACCCAGGCGGCAAACTGTTCCGGAGAGTCGACGTAGACGCGGAGCAGCATTTTTGCGTGCTGGGTGCCACAGTATTGCGCGCACTGGCCGACAAACATTCCCGTCTCGTGAGGATCGATCCATATGGAGTTGATGCGATTGGGAATCAGGTCGGTTTTGCCGGCCAACTGCGGCACCCAAAAACTGTGGTCGGTGTCGGCGGAAAGAAGTTTGACGAAAGTCGGCGTGGGATGCGCGCGATCGCTGACCGGAACATGGAGCTCGTTGGCGGTGACGACGCCAAAGGCAGGATAGCGGAATTCCCACCAAAATTGATGGCCGACGGCGGTAACCTGCACAGCGTTTGGCGGCGGAACCGCGTCCTGGACCGATTGGATGACTCGCGCAGTGGCGAAGAATAGAACCAGGACGATCAGCACGGGCACCACCGTCCAGGCTAGTTCCATTTGATTGCTGCCGTAAACCTGGGGAGGCTCGCGATTGTCGTCCCCGCCGCGGTATCGGTATTTCGACACTGCGTATACCAGGAGAGAAAAGACAACGGCAAAAATCAGGCCGGTGATGGTAAGGACAAAAAGAGACAGGCGGTGGATGGCGTCGGCTGGAGTCGATACGGTTTTGAAGATGTCTGGGACCGGGGAGGCGGCTTGCATTGCAGCCAGCGAAGACCCTGCAGCAAGCGAAGCTACCCCAAGCGCCAAAAAGTGCTTGAGGCCGGGCGCGCGAGGAATCAAGAACCTATCGAAAATTCGAGACGCCATGATTAGGGCCAAAAAACCAAAGTTTGCTCGGTCAGACGAAGGAACGGCAAATTGGATGTTTCAGAGGAGAGTTAAGCTATCACATTCTTTGAGGAACTGCGTCAAAAAATGCCGGTGGCACCTCAGGACTACGCGATTCGAATTGGGCACCGGGTTCAGAAGTATCGATAAGGCAAAAAGATAACGCCGGACCCAGAACTAGTACTCGCGAGGAAAGCGAGAACGGTCCAGGCCCGGCGCAGGTTTTCAGAAGCGACCGAGCTTAACTGCGCCTATTTGGGCTTCGAGCCCTCATGTTGAGGCGGCGGCTGGTGCTGTTGCACCATATGTTGTTGTTGCTGAGCGTGTTTTTGCTCCATCTGTTGCGTTTGTTGCTGGTGCTTCTGTTCGAGTTGCTGCTTCTGGGCCTCGCCGGCATTTTGTTTTGCTTGGCGCGCGTGGTCCTGGTCCTGTTTCTGTTGCAGCTGTTGGTGCTCTTTTTGCTGCTTGGCGTAAAGCTGGTCCTGTTGCTTCTGGTATTTCTGATTCAGCTTGTCGTCGCCGGTGTTCGGCGCAGGAAGGCGATCATGCGCCGGAACGTCATTGGGGTGAACGGCCGTATTGCGCGCGGCTGGTGTGCCGGCGTTGCCTCTGGCAGGCGGGTTGTAGTGCCCCTCGGAAGTGGGCGCGGTAACGCCGCCTCGGAATTCGCCGGGTTTCGCAGTGGCAGCAATGGGTGGCCTGCCATGATTTGCAGAAGCGCGCAATTCCTGGTTTCCGCGAGCCTGCTCGTAGTGTTGATCTTGCGCCGCTACCGGTGGAATGTGCCTTTCCCGCTCGGCTGCTTCCTCTTGCGAAGTAGGACGCTCGTTGATTCCACCCTGACCGCCGTTGTAGCTGACGCGGTTCACGGTGACGTTGTTGACGCGTGTGTTATAGACGTTATGAATAACGGTGACGTTCACGTTGTTCACTTCACGGTTATAAAAAAAGTGTCCGTTATCCCAGCGTCCGCCTTCGTAGCCGTGACCGAAATAGCCAAAGCCATAGTTGATGCCGCCATAAAATCCAATCACCGGTCCCCAATAACCTGCATGAAAAATGAATGCCGATCCGCCCCATCCCCAATAGGGAGGCGTCCATAGATAACCGACTTGAGGAGCGAGGATCCAGGTACCGGGTACCCAGAAATAATCGCTTCCATCCCAAGCCCAATAGCCGGGCGTCCAGATATAGCCGTCGCCGGGACAAAGCGGCTGTTCGTAAACCGGCAATTCAGGAGGAGCAAAACCAACGGAGATTGCTACGCCAACTTGCGCGCGGGTTACTGAAGAAAACGCAAACATTGCAAGCACGATCAAACACAAACGAAGCCACAGGTTAATGCGCATGATCCTTCCTTTTGGTTAGTTTTCTATTTCCCTTGAGTAACAACGCACTGCAGGGACCCGGAACTACGAAATTCCGGGTAAATCGAACTGGTTCTAAACCCGGATTGCAACGCATCGTACTGTAACAAGGATACATCCTCTATACAGGCGTCAGTGTAGGCCAACAGGAAAAATCTTCTATTCAGTAACGAGAAATGGCGAGCGGCGATCAGGGCTTTGGGCTTCCAGCGAGGTGCTTGTCAAACGTTTTGTGAAAAACGGTGACGCCGAACACCGGATTATCGCGCGTGCCGGTGATGCGGATGGGAAGCACGGTGCCATAACCTTTTTTCTCGAAGAAGGGATCCAGCGGCTTCAACAAAATGGATTTTGTACCGGTCATGGTTTGAGAAAGCTTGGCCTGCAGGCTGAGATGTCCAGAGAGGTCGAGATCGCCTTTGAGAAGACCATAGGTTCCGGCGAGGTCAATGGCCGCGCCTTCCACAGTAAACTGGAGACGGCGAAAATGAAGGACGCCGTCCTGAAGAAGGAAATTGCCTTTGAGGTCGGAGACGGAGCTGCCAGTCTCGTCATTCTGTGGCTTGCCCAGAGCGTGTCGGCTGAGTGACTCCAACTTTTCGCGCAGCTCCGGGCTGCTCCATTTGCCATTGTCGACACTGAATTCTCCATCCAGAATGATTTTCTCGATGGTGCGTATCTGTCCCGGAGGAATGGTGAGTTTTGCCTTGAGCTTTACCGGACCGGTGAGCATGGGCTTATCGGAATTGATTGCCAAGCTCAAGAAATCCTGGATGCGGCCGTTGGGCACCGTGGCGTCAATCGAAATGAGGTGGCCCTGCTTTTCGGGCATGCGCACGACGCGGCCTGCGGCGACGATGAGGGACTTTGCCAGCGTGGCGTTGACCGGATGAAGATAGGTGTCGCCATTGGTGCCATCGACCGTGGCGGAAAAATCCGTGTGCAACGCAACGGGCCGGCCTACCTTGTCCAGGGAAAAATCCGGCGTATCGGTCTGGCCGTCCACTTCCAGGTTTGAAAGCACGCCGCTGTATCTGCCAATCGAGGAAAGGATGCCGGCGATGCCCGGAAGCGGACCGAGATCCGCGTGCGTGAAATCATAGTCGCCGGTGATGGGAGTGCCGCCGGGATCATCGGCGTTCCACGGACCGAAGCGCCCCTGCGTGACGATTTCTCCTTTGGGTTTGCCGTTGGTGAGATTGCCGTGAAACGCGAAGGGTTGATCGGGACCCGCGGAGGTGAGCAACAGATTGTGAATATCCCAATCCAGCGGCTCTTTGGCCTCTTGTTTGGGAAGAATCCGAATATCGGTGTCATCGCAGACCACGCGATCAACAATAATTTTTGGGATGGGACTGCCGCTTTGGGCAGGCGGCAGTGGGGGCGGCTGCGCTTTGTTGCTGTCGTTGTTTTCGCGGGGCGGAATCGTGATCAACATATTTTGCACGTGGATCAGCGAGATGTGTTTCACGGGGCGCAGAAGCCCGATAATCCCCACGGTGAAGGAAAACTTTTCAATCTGGATGAGAGGCGCAACGTCCTTGCGGCCGTGGTAGTACAGCGCAAGGCCTTCGCCAGTGACGTTTGGGCTGGCGAACACTCGTATGTGAAGTGTCTTGAGATCGACGTCGCTGCGAAAGCGGTCGACCAGGGCGTCCGTGACGGATTTGCGTATTCTGTCTTCGACGCGCCTTGGCCAGAAATAAATATAGACAGCCATGACCAACAACAGGAGAGCAAAGGCGGCGGGAATAAGTAGGAGCAGCCACTTTTTCGAAGATCGATCAGCCGCCGACATCGCAAGAGTCTCGCAGAAATCCGGTTATGGAGGAAAAGTTTGATGAAGCGTTCGGGCGGAGCTGAGACTTCGGATCGGTCGAACCCCGCAGTCGCGGCTTGCGCATTGTAGCTCAGGGAATAGGGCGGCGTCCCTGAATGATGCGAACCAGGAACACGATTAGCGCCAATACCAGAAGAATGTGGATGAACCCGCCCAGCGTGTAGGAGGTGACCAGTCCCAGCAGCCACAAAATCAAAAGCACGATGCCCACAGTCATTAGCAGGTCCATGATGTTCTCCTCATCCACTACTCACGGAAATACACGTCTTGTTCGAGGGTCTCGCACAACTTTTTTCGGGTCGTTCGACGTCGGAAGCATAGGGCCTGCGACGCACGACGGCCATCCGGCAATCCATGTACTATGACGGCAGCGTATTCGTATGTTCCCCGTGCCAGAGGCGAATTTACTGCAAGGCTGGGTACCCGGACACTACGACGCTCGAGGGCGTTTCCTGCAGGGTCTTAATCTCTTGCTGGATTTTCACCGCGGATTTGTCGCGTTTGCGCGGGGCCGCGGCTGGATCTTTTTCCGCGTAATAGGCCAGAAGTTGCGTCTTCAGATCCGGATCGATGCTCGCCATCCGCTCTTTCGCAAGACGATCCAGCAGTTCGGCACAGGCCTTGTCGTTCAGTTTATACTCGCCGCGAACGGTGATTTTGCCGACATCGAAATTATCGTTGGGGAGTTCGAGCTGCCCATCGCCGACGGCGACCAGAAGTTGACGGTAGCGACCCACGGTTGCGTTGAAACTGTTCTCAAACAATTTTTCCGCCTCGGGAGTGGGAGTACGAAACGTGAGGACGCGAAGAGGGCCGACTTTTGGCAGGACGCGAATGACAAAGGCGAGTAACTTGTCTCCTGCGGTCGGCCGGCTGTAATCCCTGCCCCACTCTTTTTCGTAGCTGGAGCGCGAAATATTATAGAGAAACTTTTTGCGCGTGATTCCGGGCAAATCTTTCTGGATATCGTCCTGCTTCAAATTCCAGGCGACGCGAGACGCCCTGGGAATCAACGTGCTTACGCAGTAGCGATAGGTGTTGGCAGCGTGAACTTCGTTTTTGGTGATGGACTTGAGCTCGATGCCGTAGGTATCCAGAAAAGCTTTATCGAGCAGCGGCAGCGAGACTTCAAAACCCACAAAATTTCGATAACTGTCGGAGGCGTAGCGGCCCTTGGCTACCTGCAGCACGTCAAAACCAAATTCGGTTTTAATGTGAGCGAGCGGGTTGTCCTCGTAAGTGACCACGCGCCCATATTTCCGCCGTAAGGAGGGATATAGTTGAGGAACCGACAAATTCGTAGCGAGTGGATGCCCGTCATTGTCCGCTGCATAATGCGAGAGGGCTCCGAGAGCAAAGGCATATTCGTTGAGATTCGCGGCGTTGTGCAGCAGGGCGATAATGAAATCTCCACTGCGAAAATAATGCGTCAGGTCGCTGAAAAACTTGCTGCCGCCCGGATAGTAACCCATGTCCTGGACGATTGCTCCGCCATACGCATAGGCGTGGGCCTTCAGAAGATCATCGGGACTGGAATCGGGGAAACGTTTCAGGAGCAGCGGACGGAGATTGGTGTCCCATACAACGTCGATCACAGCTTCATGCGTTAGAACCGAGTAGGCGGGGGAAGGGGTGGGGCTAACAATCAAAAAAACGATCAAGAGTGCAAGCGCGCGGCGCATGAGACTTTTCATGGACGGAATCTTGACCTGTGACGACGAAGTTTGCGAGAGCTTTGGTTGGGGAAGAAAATGGCCCGCCCTCATTAAGGCGGACCATATAAACCAAACGATTCAATCCCCTGGGGGTCAGTAACCGACGCCGCGCGTCTTGGGAGGTTCGCGCTGGCTATCCGTGTCGCTGAGAGATGCGGTGAACTCATCGACTTGCGCTTCAGCCTGATCTTTCGCGATACCGTAACGTTCCTGCACTTTTCCGATCAACTGGTCGCGCTTGCCGCTGATGGTCGTCAAATCATCGTCCGTCAACTTGCCCCACTTCTCTTTTACTTTTCCAGAGTACTGCTTCCACTTTCCTTCCACGCGGTCCCAATTCATGAATGCCTCCTCGATCAAAGAGTTGCTCAGATACTCAACTATGAAACGCGCTGGGGCCCTGAAGCGATATACACGGATTCATTGGGGAATCGAGGTGAAGCACCTGACGGAATGCGCGACGCAGGAAAGATGGGGAAAAGCTTGCCGTTAAATACAGCCCGCCGCCGATACCTCCGGCTGAACGCGAGCGATATAAATGGTGGCATAGGAACAAAATTCGTTGAAGCCGGGAGTGCATTGCTTCACTGAATTTTGCCCAAACAGGAGGGTCCAAATATGGGCAGCAAGTCAGTTTTAGGAATTGTTCTGGTGGTTCTGGGCGTCCTTGCGTTGGCCTATCAAGGATTCACGTATACCGCGCCGAAAAAGGCCGTTGATGTAGGCCCAATCCATGTGACGAAGGACGAGCACCACACGGTTCCTCTGCCTCCTATCATTGGCGCATTGGCGCTGATTGGCGGCATTGCGTTTCTGGTAGTCGATCGTCGCGACAAATAGAGTAGAACGTTCGTTCTCTCGGTAACCACATCCGCCCGACTACAGATCTTGCCTTATGGCTGGGGCGATAATCCGTTTCTATTCTCGGTTAGTTGCGTAAAACGCAGAAAGAGGAGGAATCCAACATGGGAAAAATACTTCGAACGGTTTCGATCGCGGCAGGTGCAGTTGCACTGAGTTTTGCCGCTGCTTCGGTTCACGGAAGGACCATTCAACAGGAACCCGACAACACTTCCGCGAACAAGAACCAGGGCATGACGGCCGATCAGCAAAAGAACAATCCGGCCGATCGGGAGCTGGCGCAAAAGATTCGCCAGTCGATCACCAATGACAAATCGCTTTCCACCGACGCGCATAACGTGAAAGTGATCGTGCGCGACGGCAAAGTGATCCTGAAGGGCCCCGTGCAATCGGAAGACGAAAAGAAAAGTATCGTGGGCAAGGCGTCCGATCTGGCAGGCGCAGACAACGTAACGAATAAACTGACCGTCAAATCCTGACCTTCCCCCGGGGAGACGCCTGAAAGGGCCGAAGCAGGCCTTTTTCAGGGCTTTCTCGATCTCTGAAATACAGTAAACGTGGTATTCACCCTTTCCAAGTGAACGGTTTAACTGGTTCTATAGAAAAAGAGACTTCGATGGTTGTTGGAGATAAGATGCCAATGCGGAACCTGGAGACCAGTGAATCGGGGACTACCCCTATGTCGATGGGCACGGATATGAGTACGCTGAGCATTCTTGTGGCGGATGACCACGATATTATTCGGCGTGGATTGAAAGACTTGTTGGCCGCAAAACCGGGATGGGAAGTTTGCGCCGAGGCGAAAACCGGGAAAGAAGCGGTGACGCTGGCAGAACAATTAAAGCCGCACATCGTGGTGATGGACATCAGCATGCCGGACCTGAATGGTCTCGAGGCTGCGCGGCGAATTCATAAGTCCCTGCCGAAAACGGGCATCCTGATCCTGACCATGCACTTCTCCGACCAGTTGGTTCGCGAAGTGGTCGAAGCCGGCGCCCGCGGATACATTTTAAAATCGGATGCCGACCGGGACCTTGTCACAGCCGTGGACTCCATTTCAAAACGGAGAACTTTTTTTACGTCGCGCGCGTCGGAAATGCTGCTGGGAGACTTTTCCTTTCAGGCCACCGGAGCGGAACCGAAGCTTCCGACAAGAAACCGGCTGACGGCGCGGGAACGCGAAATTGTGCAACTGCTGGCCGAAGGAAAGAGCAGCAAGGAAGTTGCCGTGTCCCTCGGAATCAGCGTTAAGACAGCGGAAACACACCGTGCTAATATAATGCGGAAGCTGGAGATTCATTCTGTCAGCGAGTTAGTGCGCTACGCCATCAAGAACCAGATTATTGAGGCGTAACATTTCGGCCATCGAAAAGCCTGGCTGCCAGTGAGAGGCAGGAGCGGAATCTGACGCAAGGTTTCGTCGGAGCGCGACTTCCCCGCAACGGCTCCTGGAGAGTCCCCCTCGTGCCTCGAGTTTTAATTGTCGATGACCATGCATTCATCCGGCGGGGCGTCGAAACGATTCTGCAATCGTTTCCGGAATGGGAAGTGTGCGGCGAAGCCAGCAATGGCAGCGACGCGGTTCAGCTTGCAAATCAACTCAATCCCGAAGTTGTTTTGATGGATGTGACTATGCCGGGCATGAATGGCCTGGAAGCCACCCGGATCATTCGAAAACAACATCCCGAAGTGAAAGTCATCCTGCTTACGCTTCACGAATCCTCAGAAGTGCTTCGAAGCGGATTTCGTGCCGGCGCAAACGGGTATCTGCTGAAGGCGGATGCCGAGGAAGAATTGATGAAAGCATTGCATGTAGTGGTTGGAGATGGCTCGTATATCAGCCCCAAGATCGATCAGGCCGTTGTGGCGCAGGTTATCAGCGAAATTCGATCCTCCTAGTAAGGCAGTACAGCTGCAAGTCATTGAGCGACGCCGTTGGCTCCGCACGAACGGAAAAGCGTGGCCCTATCGAGCTAGAAAAGAAACTGCGATCTGTGACTTACGGCAGAGTGCCCCGAGCCCGGTAAGTCCGCCTACTCTTCACTTGAAAGGAAATCGTGTCCACCGTTGAAGCTCCTCGACCAGTTGTTTCGAGAGCAGCCGCGATGCGCTTAGGGTCGCTGATATTGGCGCTGGTGATGCTCGTGGTGACCGGCGTCATCGGTCTGGCCACGGTGGAAAGAATGAAGGCAAGCCGCGAACTGGTGTTGCACACGTATTATGTGCGCGGGCTACTGAAGGATTTGCGCTCCGAAATTGATGAAAACCACGCAAATTTCGATCTGTATCAATTGTCGCGGAATCCGGATGAGGCGGCCGATTTGCAAAGAGAGGCTCAGGAACAACTTAGGATCGTTCAACAACTGCGACAGCTGACCCGCGACAATCCCGGTCACCAGAATAGCTTGGAGAATTTCCGCATGATCCTCGAACAGGATCTTGCGCAACTGCGCGATTGTGTAGGGAAGCGCAGCTGCCTGGGCAGTACTCCGGAAAGCAAAACCGACGAAATGGCAGTCATCTTCGCACGCCGCAAAATCATGTCCGCGATGCTTCAGCAAATGGAGGCCAGGGAAGCACAACTACTGGACGACCGGCTGCAAATGTGGGACCGGCTTTTCACCCGCATGGTGATTACACTGGTAGGCACGTTCGTTCTTGCCTTGCTGCTCTTGCTCTACAGTTTCAACCTGATGATTCGGGAAATTGAACGCCGGAAAGAACCGGAACGGATCGAAAAGAAGAACGCGGAATCCTACAGGATGCTCAGTGCGCGCATCCTTGAACTGCAAGATGTGGAACGGCGCAAGATTGCACGGGAACTGCATGATAGCGTCGGGCAATTCCTGGCCGGCTTGAAACTCAACCTGGCGGGACTTCAGCGTCGAGATGCTGCCGGACAGAATCAACCCTTGCTGGCGGAGTCGCTGGATTTGACCGACAAAGCGATCCTGGAGGTCCGCACGATCTCTCACCTGCTTCATCCTCCGCTGTTGGATGAACTGGGCTTCCACTCGGCGGTGCGGTGGTACACAGACGGCTTCGCCAAACGCAGTGGAATGCGGGTGGAGTTGCAATTGAGCGAAGTTGTGGAACGCTTGCCGCGGGAGATCGAGCTGGCATTGTTTCGCGTGCTCCAGGAGTCGCTGACCAACGTACATCGTCATGCTAAAGCAAGCTGCGTAGAGATTGAAGTGCAGTGTACGGATTACGAGGTGATCCTGGTGGTTTGCGATGACGGCGTCGGCATCGATCAAAATGTGCTCGGAAGATTCCGCGCCGGGCAAGCCGGAGGAATCGGATTGGCCGGGATGCGGGAACGGTTGGCGGAGCTTGGCGGAAAATTGGAAGTGGAATCCTGGGCAGGGGGGACCGAGATTCGCGCTACGCTACCGACACAACAGTGCGACCCGCAGGAACCCTCTCCCGAGAAGGTTACGATCACGCCTAGCGCCGATTAGCCTGCCACTGCTTTGTGCTTCAACATGGTAGCCAAAATCCACGTTCGCTAAAATTCATTACCACGCCTCATTCTGCAGAATGAGGCAAAGCTTTGGCGTTGTCGCCGTAGTCGGTGATGAGCTGGCTGTTCGTGGTATTGAAAATGAAATATTCGCCGGGCGAGCTCGCCGCCATTTGCGCCAGTTGATTCCTGGCAACTTCCAGGCTTTCGACGGCCTTAATCCAGACAGGTTGGCCATCCGACAGCCTCATAAAGAGGTCGAATTTCTCTCGCATCACGTTCACCTCCGAGCTGGTCCATTTCCGACATATCTGTAGGGCAACAAGAGGTCCATCCAAGCGTAAAGATTGTAAGTCGTGTGGTATTTGAGAGATAGAACGATAAACGCGTATCGGATGTCGATCGGTAATAAGGCGACGCGCGGAATTATTTGCAGCGATTTGTATAAATCCCATACTAGTACGAGATGGTCGTGAGTTCGAAGAGAAACGGCCGCCTTGGAGAGCAGGGAAAATGCCTGCAAAGAGGAGGGGACGCTCTGAAGCGTCCCCTATTGGTCAGGATGAGAATGTTGAATTGTTGTCATTCTGATCGCCGCATTCGGCCGGAACCATACGGCATTTCCTGTAAAAACGTGTGAATAAATGGCGAGCAGAGGACGCATCAATGAGCCGCGCCGACGGCCGGAGCGCCCGCAAGCCGTTTAAGAGATTCCACATAAGGCGCTGTGGCGACGCCCCGTTCCGTAAAGATTGCCCGGATGTAGCGGTTTGGCGTCACGTCAAACGCCGGATGCGCGGCGTGGACGTCGGGCGCAATGCGGATGCCCTGAATGTGCGTGACTTCCTCCGACGAGCGCTCCTCAATGGGAATATGGTCGCCGTCGGGAATCGAGAGGTCGAAGGTGGAAATGGGAGCGGCGATATAGAACGGAACGTTGTTTTCCTTGGCCAGTACGGCGATCTGATAGGTGCCGATCTTGTTCGCGGTATCGCCATTTGCGGCGATGCGGTCCGCGCCGGTAACAATGGCTCCCACTTTCCCGGTCTTCAGGAAGTGGCCGACCATGTTGTCTGTGATCAGGGTGAGCGGGATGCCGCCGCGGTGGAGTTCCCAGGCGGTCAGTCGCGCGCCCTGCAGATAGGGACGCGTTTCGGGCACAAGCACGTGCAATTTGCGGCCTTGTTCGAAGGCCACGCGAATGACGCCGAGAGCAGTGCCGATGCCGGCGGTGGCCAGCGCGCCCGCATTGCATTGCGTCATTACCTGCCCGTCTTTGGGCATGAACGCCGCGCCGTAGCGGCCGATGGCCAGATCGGTAGCGAGTTTTTCGCGGTGAACCTCTTTAGCTTCGGCCACCATAGCGTTTCGAATCGTAGGAAGATCGGCGTGGGACTGCAGTAATTCCTCGAAGCGGCCCTTCATGCGCTCTAATGCCCAGAAAAGGTCGACGGCGGTGGGCCGAGTTTTGGCCAGCGTGTCACAAATTTCTGGGAATTCCGCTTTCAGAGAATCGATGGAAGCGGCAGACGAGTTCTGAACGCCGAGTGCCACGCCCATCGCAGCGGCTACACCAATGGCAGGCGCGCCACGGATGACCATTTCACGAATCGCTTTAGCGACTTCGCGATAATCCGTGTAGGTGTAGCTAGCTTCCTCGGTGGGAAGACGGCGCTGGTCCAGCATAACCACGCCTTTGTCGGTCCATTCAATCGGTTGGGCAACGTACATACTTCGCAAAGCCTCTCTTCCTATTGTATCGAAGGTTTTTGGGGAGTCGAACGTTCAATGATTCGTGGGAACTTGTGTAAAGCCGTGGGTGGCCAGAGCCAAACTGACGCCGATGAGCGAGTTGTAGCCGAGGTGCATCAGATAGCTGGCGAACACGCTACCGGCACGGGCGCGGACAGCGGTGAAAATAATGCCGACCAAGGACATGACAGCGATCAAGCTTTTGGCTCCGCCGAGTTGCGGGCCGTGCATCAGTCCAAAAAGCACGCCGGTAATGATTATGCTCGGCACAACGCCGAACCAGCGCGCAAACATCGGATAGAGATAACCGCGAAAAATCGTTTCTTCTGCAAGCGGCGCAATCAACACGGCCGTGGCCACGAAAAGCATGGCGGTTTGCTTATATTTGAAGACTTGCTCGATGGGCGTGTTTTCCGGCGTTTGAATTACCGAGGTTAGGGCAAACACCAGGAGCGAGAGGCCGCAGCCGATCAAAAAGTAAATCAGCGGATTCCGGGGCTGGCCGTCACTTCTCGGCAGAATTTTGCGCCAGCCGAGCGTGCTCCAGAAGGGCTGACCACGAACCAAGGCCAGGGTGACGTACAGGAAAAATAACAGCAGCGCATAAATCACGACGGTGCTGCCGATGGCGACCTGAGGCTTGGACAACATGTATTCTTCGAGCTGTTCTGTGGTCATTTTCTGGTGCGGCGCATAGGCCGTCAGAAAAATCGTCTGCACGGTTAGCAGGCTGATCAGGATGAAAAACAGGAAGACGATCAGGTGCAGCCACGACCATGAAATCTGCAGGTCGGGTGGGTAGACGCGTTGAGGAGGCCGCTCTAGTTGCTCCACAGCAACGGCCGGATCGGGATCCAAGGGCGTCAGTGGAGCGGGAGTCAACTCCGGCTGCGATGTGGGCCTCTCGAAGTTGGGATCCGGCTCCTGCGGCGGATTCTCATCAAATGGATTTATCACTTGGTCCGCTTCCCCTGACCCGACCAACCCGCCACCAATGCGGCGGCCAGCAGGGGAAGCAGCAGTTCGTGGTGACCCGTCATCGCATAGCCTCTGGAAAGTTCGCCCTTCTTCGCATTAGATGCGGCGGTCGGACGTTTCACGACATTCATCATGGGGCGGTAATGTTGGATGAAATCAAAATTGGCGGTGGTGATGGGGCGCAAAGGAGCGCCAAGATTGCGCACGACGGAAACGGCTTTGAGAAAAACTTCGGGAAGAAGCACGGCCGAGCCCCAGTTGAGGTAAACACCGCCGGCATCCATCTGTTGCACCAGGGCGCAGAACAGGCGGAAATCATGGAGAGAAGCGGCGCCAAGTGCGGCGCCATCCGCCGAGGGGTGCATGTGAGAAATATCGGTGCCGATGGCGAGGTGGACGGTGACTGGAATGCGCTTTTTGTAGGCGGCAACGAGGACGCTGAGCTCGGGATACCTCGGTTCCAGAATGCCGCTGGTGAGATATTGGCCGGCGGCTTCTCCGTAGCCCATGCGAACACGATAAGCAAGCTTGGCGATTTCGTTGATGCTCGATCCAGTTTCCGCGGCCATCCCGAATTGACCATTGCCGAGCGCGGCTTCCACATCCTCGGAGGTGTTTCCGGCCATGGCAATTTCAAAATCGTGGATGAGCGCAGCCCCGTTCATGGCGATCCCGGAGACGTAGCCCTTGTCCATCAGATCGATCAGCACGGGAGCGAGCCCGACTTTGATGACGTGGCCGCCGATGCCCCACAGAATCGCTCGCTTGCGTTTGCGCGCGGTGTGAATCGCCGACGCCAGCTCTCGCAAATCTTGCGCCGCCAGAATTTTCGGAAGGGCATCCAGGAATTCCGTGAAGGAGGCGCCGCGGCGCGTGGGCTTCGCCAGATCGCGCGCGGTCACTTTGCTTTTGCGCGCGGCGAGCGGGTACGTGCGAACACCGCCCAGTGTTACCGGCTGGATGGAATAAACGCTCATGCGGGTCTCCTTACTCTACGGGGGATGAGAAGGACGCGCAAGCGGGGTGGTGCTTGTGGAGCGTTTGGTGGAGCGTTTTGGTTCGTGGAAGCGGCGGCGAGCTGCCGCAGTCCAAAGGACTCAAGGCTTGTGATCGCCGTTGGATTGAAGGCCTGTGCCGTTCATGTGCAGGACTCGCGCGAGGGCCTGGCCGGTGTAGGATTTTTTCGAGCGCGCTACGTGTTCGGGAGTTCCCTGCGCCACGATGCGGCCGCCGCCCTGGCCGCCTTCGGGGCCGAGATCGATGATCCAGTCGGCTTGTTTGATCACGTCGAGATTGTGCTCGATGATCAAAACGGTGTTGCCGAGATCGGCGAGGCGCTGCAGAACGTCGACGAGTTTGCGTACATCGTCAAAGTGAAGGCCCGTGGTTGGTTCATCGAGAATATAAACCGTTCGGCCGGTTTGGCGCTTGGAAAGTTCGCGAGCCAATTTGATGCGCTGGGCTTCGCCGCCGGAAAGCGTGGTAGCGGACTGTCCCAATTGTACGTAGCCCAAGCCGACTTCCACCATGGTGGACAGTTTCTGTTGCACGTGCGGAATATTTTCCAGCAATTTCAGCGCATCGATCGCGGGCAAATTGAGGACGTCATTGATGCTATGCCCTTTATAGCGCACAGCCAGCGTTTCCGCGTTATAGCGGCGCCCGCGGCAAACTTCGCAGGTGACGTACACATCCGGCAGAAAATTCATTTCGATACGGCGCAGACCCTCGCCCTGACACGCTTCACAGCGGCCCCCTTTTACGTTGAAGCTGAAACGGCCCGGCTTGTAGCCCCGTTCGCGGGATTCCGGCAGCATTGCAAAAAGTTCGCGAATCGGCGCGAACACTCCGGTGTAGGTGGCGGGATTGGATCGCGGCGTACGCCCGATGGGAGCCTGATCGATCTCGATTACCTTGTCGATGTGCTCAATGCCCAGAATCATTTTGTGCGCGCCGGGCGGTTCCATGGAGCGATACAACTTTTGCGCGAGCGCACGATACAGAATGTCGTTCACCAGCGTGGATTTTCCCGAGCCGGACACACCGGTGACGACCGTTAACAACCCGAGTGGGAGGGTGACGTCGACATCTTTCAAATTGTTGGCATGCGCGCCCAGAATCTGGATTGTTTTGCCGTTCGGGCTGCGGCGTTTGACTGGCACGGAAATTTCGACGGCGCCAGAAAGATAGCGCCCGGTCAGCGACTCCGGAGCGGCAGCGATTTCCTCTGGCTTGCCGGTGGCAACCAGGTAGCCTCCGGCATTACCGGCGCCAGGTCCAAGGTCGACAACGTAATCGGCGCGGCGAATGGTGTCTTCATCATGCTCGACGACGAGAACGGTATTGCCGAGATTGCGCAACTGTTCCAACGAATGAAGCAGGCGATCATTGTCGCGCGCGTGCAGTCCAATCGACGGCTCATCCAAAACATACAGGACGCCGCGAAGGCGTGAGCCGATCTGCGTTGCCAGCCGGATGCGCTGCGCTTCGCCGCCGGAAAGCGTGGCAGCCGATCGCTCGAGGCTTAAATAGCCCAGGCCGACAGCCAGCAGAAAGTCCAGTCGTTCCGCAATTTCGCTTAAGGGTCTCGCCGCCACTTCCAGCTGCCGGGGCGACAGTTGAGAAATGATTTTGTCGACAGCGGGACGGCCATCGCTGAGCGCGAGCGCCGTAAAATCCGAGATGGACCAGCCTCCCAGCTTCACGGCAAGCGATTCCGGACGCAGCCGCCGACCGAGGCACGCGCTACAGGTTGTGGCGGACATATACTGGGTCATCCACTCGCGATAGGAATCGGAATTGGAATCCTCAAAATTGCGTTCCAGAAATTTCAGGATGCCTTGAAAACGAAATCCTTTTTCACTGTTTTTGCCGCCGGCTTCTCCAGCGGTCTTTTTTCCTCCGGAAGGAGGATAGCCATACAGCAGAAGATTCTGGACGCGCGCCGGATATTTTTCGAACGGAGTGTCCAGGTGGAAGCCGTGCGCATAGGCGCCAAGTTCGAGCGTGCGCTTCAAAATGGCAGAGCCCGAACCCGGACCGAGACCGCCGTCAAACAGCGGCCGCGTCCAATCGGCAATCACCTTCGCGGGATCGAAATCGTATTTGGAGCCGAGCCCATGGCATACCGGGCACGCACCATACGGCGAGTTGAAGCTGAAGGAACGCGGCTCCAGCTGCGGAACGGAAAGCCCGCAATCGGGGCAAGCCAGCTTCTCGGAAAAAGTGTGTTCGCTGCCGCCCACCAACGCCACGGTAACGAGCCCCTGCGCAAGTTTGAGCGCGGTGGCGATCGACTGCTCGAGCCGGGAGGCGATGCCCTGTTTTACCAGCAGACGATCGATCACCACTTCTATGGTGTGGTTCTTGCGCTTGTCCAACACCGGGATCTCGTCGAGCGGCAGAAGTTCGCCGTTGATGCGTACGCGCACGAAGCCATCCTGCGCCAGCTTCTCGAGCTCCTTGCGGTAAGCGCCTTTGCGGCCACGGACGATGGGCGCCAGGATCATGATGCGATCGTCTGGCTTGCACAATTCACCGTGAAGGATCGCCTGGACGATCTGCTCGCTCGATTGGCGTGTGATGGGCTTGCCGCAATTCGGGCAATGCGGAACACCGACCGAGGCATAGACCACGCGTAGATAGTCGTAAATTTCCGTGATGGTTCCGACGGTCGAGCGCGGCGAGCGCGTGGTGGTTTTCTGCTCGATGGCGATAGAAGGCGACAAACCCTCGATCACATCCACTTCCGGCCGCTCCATCTGGTCCAGAAACTGTCGCGCGTATGCCGAAAGAGATTCGACATATCTTCGCTGCCCTTCCGCGTAAATGGTGTCAAAGGCTAGAGAAGACTTGCCGGAACCAGACAGGCCCGTGATGACGGTCAGGGAGTTCCGAGGAATCTCCAGGCTGATGTTCTTGAGGTTGTGCTGCCGTGCGCCGCGCACAACCAGTTTGCTGAGAGCCATAGGGAAAGCGCTCCCCCCACAGGAGCTTCTGGCACCCAGTGAGTAGAATGGGCCCAGTATAGTCTTTCAACATAGCAACAGGAGCGCAGTGCGGTCAAGGCAACCACCGGCGACAGGGGGCGAAGAAAAAAGAAAACAGGCAAACAATTTCTCACGGAGCGAGTCCTAGTAAAATTTTCCCCGGGGGTGGCGCGTTTTTACAGGGGGGTCTTACTTTAACGCGCTGAAAGCAGGTTGGTTACAATGGCCAGCCGCTTGCATTCTATAACGCGTGGGGGAGACGAGCCGAGGATCCCTTTAGGGGATTGAGGGCTGGGCCGGTTCGTTCTTCCCCTCATTTTTTTGTCCACCCGTTTTTTCCGCGCAGGCAATTGCATCAGGAAATAATTTTCCCACTGAATTGAAAATCAAAGAGAATCTGTCGGACGCAGCGGAGTTTGCCCGCGTTTGCCAGCGAACCGCCTTACGAACGCGGAGTGTGCGTTAAGGTGAGGTTCTTCGACATCGGGTAGCGTATGCCGCGATAATCAACGCGGCTGGCGTAGTCGCTCAGGGTCATGAACAGCAGGATGATGAGCCAGAAAATACCCGCAAAGATCACCAGCTTAGTGCGCTTTGGACTGTATTTCGCGTGCATAAAGAAGAGAACAACCAGCGTGGCCTTGATGGTGGCGATGCCGAGCGCGGCGACAATGTTGAACCTGCCCAAGTCGATATAGGCCGCAGTGACGGTTGCAGCCGTCAAAAACATCAGCGTCAGAATGATGATCAGATAGGTGCTGGGCGGTACGATATGCTCGGTATGTTCGTGTTCAGACACGCGTCTCTCCCTACTTATGCCGGTCAATCAAGTACAGCAACGGGAAAAGATAAATCCAGACAATATCGACAAAGTGCCAGTACAAACCCACTAGATCGACCGGCGTGTTCCACTCCGCCGTGAAGCGCCCGGCGAGCGAGCCGCGCAGCAACCAGAAGAGCAGCCCTGCTCCGATGACCATGTGCAGCGCGTGCAACCCGGTCATGCCAAAGTACGCGGAATAGTAGAGTTGCGCGTGGGCGTTCAGATCCGGATCGGCTTCCATGGCCGCCGCAAGTTCCTCGCGCTCCTTTTCCATATCTTTGGCGTTGATGTCTTCGCACTTGCTCGGATTGTTCACGCAATAGGCGATATCGAAATTGCGCCCGGGCACCAGGTGGTGGTGGAATTTCTGGGCGTATTCCACGTATTTCACGCCGAAGAAGATAAAGCCCAAAACGATAGTCGCCATGAGAAACATCGGGATCAGCTTCTTCTTGCTTACCTGCGCCGCCCACACGGCCATGGCCATGGTGAAGCTGCTGGCGAGCAAGACGCCGGTGTTGAGGGTGCCCAGCTGGATGCTGAGCGTGTTGCTGCCCATCGCGAACGCGTGGTAGTACGTATGGCGATTGATGGTGTACGCCAGCATGATGCCGCCGAAGAACATGACTTCCGTGACCAGGAAGATCCACATTCCCAGCGAGGCAGTTTCCTTCTGCTGCTCCAGCGTCTCAAATTGTCCGTACAGCGCTCCGGTGCGATGCACTTCGCACTCCTCTGCCCTTAGTTTTGGGCGTCAACCGGCCCTCCGGTGACCCGAATCCATTCCGGCCGTTGCCTAATCGTCTCCGTGAGCCGGCAACATCCCGCCATGCCTCGGTACACCGGGTACATCCAAGCCGAGCTCCGGCCGGTTGTGAAAGTCATACGCCTCCCAGGTGACTACGGGAGTTACCTCAAAATTCTCCGTTGGCGGTGGCGAAGGCGTGGTCCATTCCAGACCCGTGGCCGGCCATGGATTGTTGCCGGCAACTTCTCCGTAGAAAGCAGCCCACATAAGATAGATCATGGGCAGCAGGTAGCCGACCGCGAGGATCGAAGCGCCGGCCGTGGACATGACGTTATAAACCTGAAATTCCGGCGGATACACGTGATAGCGCCGGGGCATGCCGAGATAGCCCAACACGAATTGCGGAAAGAAGGTCAGGTTGAAGCCAACGAACAGTACAAGTGCGGCGATCCGTGCCAGCCACTCGGGATACTTGCGACCAGTGATCTTCGGCCACCAGAAGTGGAGACCACCGAGATAGCCCATCACCGCTCCGCCTACCATGATGTAGTGGAAGTGGGCCACGACGAAATACGTGTCGTGCACGTGCATATCGACGCCAAGGCAGCCGAGGAATAATCCGGTAAGCCCGCCGACGAGGAACAATCCAAGGAATCCGAAGGCATAGAGCATCGGCGTATCGAAGGAGATGGAGCCGCCGAACAGGGTGGCGGTCCAATTGAAAACTTTGACCGCTGAGGGAATGGCGACCAGGAAGGTGAGAAACGAAAATGCCAGCGCGGCGTAGGTCGATTGTCCGGTGAGGAACATGTGGTGCGCCCAGACTAGGAAGCCGATAACGGCAATGGCCAGGCTGGCGGCCGCAACGAAGTGGTAACCGAACAGTTTCTTGCGCGCAAACGTGGGAATCAGTTCGCTGATGACGCCCATCGCCGGCAAAATCATGATGTACACGGCGGGGTGAGAGTAAAACCAGAAAAGGTGCTGGAAGAGGATAGGATCGCCGCCCATAGCTGGGTTAAAGAAGCCCAGGCCGAAGACGCGCTCCATGGCGGCCAGGCCCAGGGTGATAGCTATCACCGGAGTCCCCAGGATCATGACCACGGACGTGGCGTAATGCGCCCAAACGAAAAGCGGCAAGCGGAACCACGTCATGCCCGGCGCTCGCATGGTGTGCACGGTGACCAGAAAGTTGAGCCCGGTAAGAATCGAGGAGAAACCGGTAATGAATACGCCGACGACGGCAGGAGCCACCGCGGAGTTCGAATAGATGGTGCTCAGCGGTGTATAGAACGTCCAACCGGTATCCAGGCCACCGGTGACCATGGAGTACAACGTAAATGAGCCGCCGATAATATAAATGTACCAACTGAGAAGATTGATCTTCGGGAAAGCGAGATCCTTCGCCCCAACCATCAGTGGAATCAGGAAATTACCGAGAACCGCCGGGATCGAAGGGATCAGGAAGAAGAAAACCATGGTGACGCCGTGCATGGTGAACATGCGGTTGTAGGTGTCGGCGGAGAGGAGAGTGCCGTAGGGCGACATCAGGTGCAGGCGAATCATCATGGCGAAGAAGCCGCCGATAAAGAAAAAGAAAGTGACCGAGGCGAGATAGAGAAGCGCAATACGCTTATGGTCCGTGGTGAGCAGCCACGAACGTATGCCATACGATGCGTTCAGATAGTGTTTTTCCGGCAGTTTCAGCGCCGGGCCTGTATTGATGGTGCTCGAGGTACTCATGATTATTTCTTCCCCGTTGTTGCTGGCGCCACTCCCGCGCCTTTTGCGGGCACGGGCTGCGACTGCAGGGACTTGATGTAAGCGGTCAGATTCAGAATCTGTTCCTCCGACACCAATCCCTGGAAGGTGGGCATCACCGGTTGATACCCGGCCACGATTTTAGCTTTGGGCTGCAGAATCGATTCGCGAATGTAGGCATCATCGGCGGTGACGGTGGTGCCATCCGCAAGAAGCACCTTGGCGTCATACACGCCGTTGAGCGACGGAGCGCGTCCGGTGCCGTTGCCGAGGTGACAGGTCACGCAGGCAAGCTGCGTGAAGAGCTTTTCCCCGGCAGAGGCGGGATTCACGTCACCCGCTTCATCGGAGAGCCACGCCGCGTATTGCGCCGGATCCATCACGGTGACCCAGCCGCCCATCTCCGCGTGATTCGTGCCGCAATATTGCGAACAGAAGAAATGATATCTGCCAATCCTAGTGGGCCGGAACCACAATGTGTTGTAGCGCCCGGGAACCACGTCCATCTTGGCGCGGAAGGCGGGAACATAAAAATCATGGATCACATCTTCGCTGCCCAGAATCAGCTTGATGTCCCGGTTCACGGGCACATGCAGTTCGTTGATTTCGCGTTTGCCGTTGGGCTGCTGAGACTTCCACATCCATTGCTTTCCGACTACATAGATGTTGAGCGTGTCTTTCGGGGCGGTGCGGAAATTCACATACACGACCGCGCCCCAGGCGAACATCACCATCGAAATCAGCAGGGGAATCACCGTCCACCCGATTTCGAGAGGTAGGTTCCCTTCCACCGTTGAACCAACTTCACCCGGCGAAGTTCTGCGAAATTTGAATGCCGCATAGATCGCCAGCATCGTTACGAGCACGGCAAAGAACAGGCAGGTCAGCAAAATAAAAGTGAACAGCACATCCACGTCTCCCGCGAAACTGGAGGCCTGCACTGGAAAGAATGGAAGCGGTGACTGCACGGTTCTAATGTGCTCCTTCTGTCGGTGGACCTGGCGCGATGTTTTGGTTGCCTGCACCGTGATGTTCGCGGCGGCGAAAAATCACAAATCCGATAACCAGACAGAACAGCGTAGCGACCGCGCCCATGCGCATCACGGTAAGAATGGTAGCGCTATAGTGGGCGGTCGTTGGATCGTACTGGTAGCAAAACAGCAGCAGGTGGTCGACCGGCGTTCCGATTTTTCCGGAGGATGCATCGACGAGCCCCAGGCGCACATTGCTGGGAGGATATTCCACGCCAAAAAAGTAACGAGAGACGCGGCCGTCGGGAGTGAGCAAAAGAATGCCGCTGGCGTGGCCAAAGAGCCGGGTCTTGGGATCGTAGCTGAAGCGGAAATCGGCGGCCTTGGTAACGGCATCGATGGATTCGCGGCTGCCGGTGAGGAAGTGCCAGCCTGGTTCCGTGGTAGGCCGCGCAAAGCGCGAAAGCGCTTCGTGCTTTTTCTTCAAAGCTTCATCGGGCGTATCGCTGGGATCAAAGCTAATGAAAACCACGTCGTACTCGCTGCCAGGGTTGAAGGAGATCATCTTCAACGTGCCGACAAGGGCTTGCTCCACTTGATTGCAGAGCATCGGGCAGGTGAAATACACAAAAGCGAGGACCACCGGTTTTTTCCCGGCATACTGCCGCAGCGTGGCCGGCTGTCCGTATTCGTCGACAAAGGGAGTGTCCAAGGGAATCTGCTTGTTCAGTTGCGGATCAAAACCAACGTTTACGAGCGCGGGAGGCAACCCGTTCGAAGATTTGCCCACGTTGTCTGGAATCATCTGGCCATAGCTAAGCGCGCCGCAAAGCAGCAAACCCGCCATCGCCAAGGAACTGCGTAGTGCTTTCATCGTTTTTACTTCTTTTCCGCCGGCGGCGGTGTCACAGCCGGCAAACCTTTTTCGACGATTAACTGCATCGCGTCTTTCACCGGTATCTGCGCGACGCCTGCCTTCTGGTCGACCCAGACCAGTTTGTTATTGGCCTCCGTATCCGCCTTCAGCTTGTCTCGCAAATCTTGCTGCGGATCGGTCAAGTGTCCGGGCATGCCTTGCATCCGCGGCTCCGGCGGCACCGTGGGGCCTGCCTCCATACGTATCGGCAGGGGCGGCGTGTGGTCGTTGACCCAGTAGTTTTTCAGTCCCTTGTACACCCCAAAAGTCAGCACGTAGGAAAAAACCACGCCGATTCCGAGATAGATCAGAAACTTGATGATCGGGGAAGTGCTGACGTCCGTCTTCTCGAACGAAACGTCCTGATGGACCGGCCTGCCGTTTTCCCCGTGGCCGTGGCTGAGATGCTCAGTACTCATGATGCGCCAAGACCTCCGCGAGTTTGGGATCTCCCAAGGGCACAACCGGGCGTTGCTTCAAGTTCCAGGCAAAGAAGCCGACCCAAATGCCGATCAGGGCCACCGGCAAAACGAGGTCCAGCCAGCTGGGCAGCGCCGAATGGGTGAATTCCGGACGGGTCATCCAGTAGAGATCGACGATCCGGAAAATGAGCATCCAGATCGCCACCTTGGAAATAAGGCCGGGAGTACGCTTCAGGTTCTGCGACAGCAGCACCAGGAAAGGCAGCGCGAACGTGCACAGCAGCACGATCACCGCCACCACTCCCCACTGCCCGTATAAGCGCGTGCGATAAAAACTGATTTCTTCAGGCTGGTTGCCGGACCAGATGATCAGCAATTGAGAGAAGGCGAAATAGGCCCAGAGCATGTTGAAGGCGAAGAGCAACTTGCCCAGATCGTGAAGATGCCGCGCGCGGATGAGTCCGGAGTAGGGTTCGTGTTGCGAGAGCAGCACGACCACGATGATCATCAGGCACATGGCGCTGATCAACTGGCCCGCCACGAAGATGAAACCATAAATCGTGGACGCCCAGTGCGGCGAAATCGACATGACCCAATCGATGGCCGCAAACGTCATCGCCAGAACATAAAGAATGATGCCGGGACCGGACATGCGCTTGAAGCGCAGGCGAATGACGCGGTCTTCAGGCTGCTCGTCTTGCAGGCGCGAGAAGGCGTTGAACAGCCACACCAACAAGAACCAAATCACGAAATAAATCACGGCGCGAATCAGGTATCCGCGCGTCGTGAGGTAACTCTGTTGCCATACAGTGAGCGCGTGTTCGCCGGTCTTTGGCGAGTTCAGCCAGCCGGTTTCTTCTCCATTCCCGGAGTAGAAATATTTCATTCCGAGCGCGATCGGAATGAACATCAGGAAGATCAGCCAGATGTTGCGCGAAGCCGCTTCCAGCGGACGCCGGATCACGATGCCCCAGATTCCGCCCGTGAGGTGTTGCAGCATCAGCAAGGCCAGCGAGCCGAGCGTCAAACCCAGAACCAGCAGATAACTGACGATATAGGCGTGATAAAACTTTTCGGGTGAAATCACCGCGCCGATCAGCGCCAGCACCAGCGCCACTCCACCGATTCCCCAACCGAGCGTCTGCGCGCGGTTGACGGCTTCGGGCGCTTTGAAGTCTTGCGCGTTCATTGCGCGGCCCCTCCCGCCATGAGCTTCTTCTTCAAATCCGCGGGCAATTCGCCGACATGGGCATCGCGGCTGAGCTGCAGCGCGCGGACATAGGAAACAACGGCCCAGCGATCGCGCGGGTTAAGTTGCGCCGAATAGCCGTTCATGGCGCCGAAGCCGTAAGTGATCACGTCGTAGAAATAACCGTTAGGTTCGTTGCGCAGGCGTTCCTGATGATACGTAGGCGGATGCTTCATGCCGCGCAGAGTCACCATGCCCTGGCCGTCGCCCTGAAGCCCGTGGCACGGCGAACAGAAAATGTTGTAGCGAACCTGGCCGCGCGCCAGCAGTTCCTCGGTCAATGGCAACGGAAACGCGTTGGAATCTTTTGGCACGAAGAGCTTGTCTTCTTCCAGGGCGCCGCGCGCGACGGTGTTATCGATGATCGGCCTCTCCGACCGTCCATCCGGGAAGAACGACGCGGGCGAAAGCGGATTCTGGCGTGGCTGGTTGGCCATGTCCTGTCGCAACGTTCCGCCGCAGCCACTGAAGGCCACAATGCCGGCGCACAACGTCACAAGGATGGAGGATTTATTCTTCATCCTTCACCTCGGTGACGTGCAGCGCGGATAAATCCTGGAGGAACCGCGCGATGCCCGCCGGATCAAACTTAGGATCGCGCGCTTCGATCAACAGGAAGAAACGGTCCGTGGATGCGCCCGCGGCAAAGCGCTCGACATTGAAAACCGGATGGTAGGGTTGCGGAAGCTTATTCAATGCCAGCATGCCGACCACGGCAAAGATGGAGGCGCCAAGAACGGTCAGTTCGAATGTGATCGGAATGAAGGCTGGCCAGCTGTTGAGCGGACGGCCGCCAATGTTTTGTGGATAACTAATGGCTGCGCACCAGTACTGAAGGCCAAAGCCGGTGAGACCGCCGCCGATCCCGCCAATCAACGTGACAAGAGGTACGGCAGTCCAGCGGAAACCGATGGCGTGGGCTAGTCCCTCAATGGGAAATGGCGTAAAAGCGTCCACGTGTTTATAGCCCGCTTCCCGGGCTTTTTTCGCGGCGGCGAGCAATTGCTCCGGCGTATCAAACTCGCCCATAACGCCGTGCAGATGGGAGCGAGGTTCCGTCATTTGTGATCCTTGTTGGAATGCGATTCGTGCGCCACAAGTTCGCGCATTTCAGAGATCGCGATGGCCGGCAATCCACGCACGAACAGATAAAAGAGCATGAAGAAGAGGCCCAGGGTACCGAGAAGCGTGCTGTAATCCCAGAACGTAGCGGAGTAACGGCCCCAAGCCGACGGCATGAAATCGCGGGTCAGCGAGATCACGATGATCACAAAACGTTCCAGCCACATGCCGGTGTTGATCACCAAGGACATTAGAAACAGGGCAACGACGTTGCGGCGTACTTTTTCGAACCAGAGCAATTGCGGCGTCAGGATGTTGCAAAGGATCAACGCGAAATAGAAGTGCGAGTACGGCCCGTGCAAACGCTGTTCGGCAAGAAACACGTCGAACTTGTTTCCGCTGTAGAAGGCCATGAAGAATTCGATGAAGTAGCCGTAAGCGACGATCAGGCCGGTGGCCAGCATGACTTTAGCGCAGTTGTCGAGGTGGCGCATGGTAATGAAATCTTCCAGGCCATAGGCTTTGCGCAGCGGAATCGCGAGGGTGAGCACCATGGCGAAGCCGGAGTAAATGGCGCCGGCAACGAAGTACGGCGGGAAAATCGTGGTATGCCAGCCGGGAACGATGGCCACGGCGAAATCGAAGCTCACGACCGTGTGCACGGAAAGTACCAGCGGCGTCGCCAGCCCGGCCAGCAGCAAGTACGCCGACTGGTAGCGATGCCAATGCCGGGCTGAATTGCGCCAACCCATGGAGAGAATCCCGAAGATGATTTGCTGGTAGGGTTCCTTGGCACGGTCGCGCAAAGTCGCCAGGTCCGGAAGCAAGCCAATAAACCAGAACAGAAGCGATACAGTTCCATACGTTGAAACCGCGAAGACGTCCCACATCAACGGACTGCGGAATTGCGGCCAAACACCCATCGTGCTGGGATAGGGAAACATGTAATACGCCATCCACGGTCGACCAGTGTGAATGAGGGGAAACAGACCGGCGCAGGCGACAGCAAATAGCGTCATGGCTTCGGCAAAGCGGTTAATGGAGGTGCGCCATTTCTGGTTCAGCAAGTAAAGAATGGCCGATATCAGCGTACCGGCGTGGCCGATACCAATCCACCAAACGAAGTTCACGATCGCAAATCCCCATCCGATGGGGATGTTGATACCCCAGATTCCAACGCCTTTGATAATGAGCCACGAAACCGCTATGAACAGCAGCATCACAATCGCGAAAGCGATTGTAAAACCGCCCAGCCAGCCCAGTCCGATAGGGCGGGTGAGAACGACGGAGGCAATCTTGTCGGTGACCGAGGCGTAGGTGTGCCCTGGTTCGAGCACCGGATCGAGCCGGCGGATTTGGGGCGAATTTACAGGAGGCTGCGTGACGCTCATGCCTTCTCCAGCTCCGGATTCGGATTGCGCACAGCCGCAAGATACGTGGTGCGCGGACGGGCGTTGAGTTCACCCAGAATCGAATAATTGCGTTGTTGCGCTTTCAGTTTGGCGACGTGGCTGTTCGGGTCATTTCCGTTGCCGAACACAATTGCTTCCGTGGGGCAGGCCGATTGGCATGCGGTGACGATGGCGCCGTCGGCGATTGGCAGGTTCTGCTTTTCGGAATCGATGCGCGCGTTGTTGATGCGCTGCACACAATACGTGCACTTTTCCATCACGCCTCGGCTGCGCACGGTTACTTCGGGATTGCGCATCAGTTTGTATTGCGGCGTGTCCCAATCCTGGAAGCGCAGGAAGTTGAAGCGTCGCACCTTGTAAGGACAGTTGTTCGAACAGTATCGCGTGCCGATGCAGCGGTTGTAGACCATGTCGTTCAGGCCTTCCGCACCGTGCAGCGTAGCACCCACGGGGCAAACCTGTTCGCATGGGGCGTTCTCGCATTGCTGGCAAGGCACCGGCTGGAAAAACGTTTGTGGATTATCGAGCGTTGGGTTGTATTCCGAAGGATCGCCGGTCGCTTTGCCGCTGGCGGCCGATTCTGTATTTGCGTAGTAGCGATCGATGCGGATCCAGTGCATCTCGCGTCCGCGCATCACCTGATCTTTGCCCACGACCGGTATATTGTTTTCTGAAACGCAGGCCACCACGCAGGCATTGCAGCCGTTGCATTTGGTCAAATCAATGGCCATGCCCCACGCGTATCCGGGATACGCAAACGCTTTGTACAGCGAGTCGTCTTTAGGTGGCATTTCGGCGTGTTCGTGCGCGAAATTCGGATTCTGCTGGTATTCCGCCAGCGTGGCCGTGCTCAGTATCTGCCGGCCTTCCATGTTGAAGTGATACTGCGTGCAGGCCAGGGGGTAGTCGTCGCCGGTAGCGGTCATCTTGCCGCCGGTGGCGATCCAGAGCGCGTTCGAAGTGCGCACAATGTACGCGTTGAAACCCTTGTTCGTGCCCGTGTACCCAGAACGCGTGCGGCCATAGCCGAGCGGCAGAACAACCGTGTTTTCTTCCTGGCCAGGCAAAGTCCAAACCGCCGCGGTTACTTTGCTTCCGTTGAGCGCAATGTCCACGAGCGGGGAGCGTACCTGGCCGTGCTCGCCACCGCGGGATGCGACCTTGTGCGCGAAATCCTGTTTTTGTGCAAACTTCGGACTGACGAGCGCCGCATTGTCCCACGTCAGTTTCGTCACCGGCTTCGGCAATTCCTGGAGCCAGCCATTGTTGGCGAAGCGCCCGTCATGTACCGCGGGATCAGGACGGAAAATAAATTCGATCTGATCGGCCGGGGCGGACTGGAACGCCGGCAAGCTGGCGGCGTTCAACTTCAGCTCCGCATTGATCGGAGCAAATTTCGTTCCGGCGATCACGCCATCATTCAGCCACTTGCGCCATCCGGTATCGATCGGGGTGGAAAGATGTGCGGAGGCTTCGGTCCAGTAAGCGCGCACGACGTCATAGGCGGGCATTCCCGGCTTGTCGCTGAAGGCGGCGACCAGGTCGTGCGCGGAATGCGTGTAATAGAGCGGTGCGATCAAGGGCTGGATGATGCTGGCAGTGCCATCGTGCGCACGCGCATCGCTCCAGCTCTCCAGGAAGTGCGATTCCGCCACATGCCACTGGCACCAGGCGGAAGTCTCATCGAAATACGGGCTCAGGTGGATGGACGTGGCCACGCGTTTCAGCTTGTTCACGAAATCGAAATCGTGCGGAGAGTCGTATACAGGATTGCCGCCCAGAATCAGCAGCAGATCCACTTTACCCTGATCCATTTCCACGCACAGATCGCGAATCGATTGCAGGTTGCCGGCTTCACCGCCAAGCGGTTCGGTGTAATACAACGTATTGCCAACGTTGCCGAGCGCCGCGTTCATCGCATGCGCGAGTGCATGCACGGCCGCCGGTTGATATTCGCCGGCCACGACGATCGACGCGCCGCGCTGCGCCTGCAAATCCTTGGCGATCGTATCCACCCATTTTCCAGCTTCGCCCGGCATCGTTGCGCCTGAACCAATTCCCAATTTTCCAGCCAGGGCGCGCGCGAACAGCTCAATATCGCTCGAGCGCACGGGCAAGCGATGGTCCGCGGACGATCCGGTGACCGAGGGCGTGGGCTCCACAACATACAAGCGATTCATCGTGTCGCTTGGGCCGTCCAGCTTACGCCTGCGTGCGAATTGCTTGGCGTAAGCGATATGCCCGGGGCCGCTGGCAAGAAAATCGGAATCGAGCGAAACAATGACGTTGGCTTTCCCGACTTCGTACACGGTGTGAACGTTGCGCCCGAAAGCGAGCTTGGCGCCTTCGGCCGCTCCATCGCCGCCGGCAGGTTCCCACTGGTACCACTTCGCCTGCGGATACATCGCCAGCAGCTTCTGCATTTGCGAGTTCAACGTGGGGGAAGTTACGGCGCCGGACAGAATGCGGAATCCCGCGCCATTGGTGGCTTTCGCATTGGTGGCAAAACCCTGCGCGGCATCGAGAAACGCCGACCAGGAGTTAATTTCGCCGGCATGCTGCACCGTTTGCGAGCGGTCTGGATCGTACAAATTCAGGATCGAAGCCTGCACCAGCGCGCTTGTGGCGCCCATGCTCGAGGGATGATCGGGATTGCCCTCGAGCTTCGTGGGGCGCCCTTCATGGCTTTCTACCAGAACGCCAACCGTCGCGGCGCCAAAGGGCATCGCGGTGGCATAAAAATTCGGCTTGCCGAGAACGAGGCCATCGGGCTGTTTCACGTAAGGAACGATGTGATCGATGTCCGGACGTCCGCAGCCCGCAAGTCCCGCAAGTGCCAACGACGCGCCCATTAATTTCAGGAAGCCTCGGCGATCGACGGATTCGTCCCACTCCGAAGCCTGCCGCGGGAATTCGCGGTGCAGCAGCTCTTCGAAATGCGGATCGTCCGCGAGTTCTTCCAGTGTGCGCCAATATTGCTTGCCGGTTTTTTCGCGAAGCTTCTCGCGCACCGCCGTCAGATCCAGGCGATGCTCCTGCTCGGCGGTCGCTTCTTCATGATCTTCGTGGTCATGCCCATGGTCATGATTGTGGTCGTCGTGATTGCGGTGATCATGAACGTGATCCTGCGCGGTGGAGATTGCCTGCGGACCCTGCAGAATTCGTAACTTATTCTTGTTTGGCTGATCGTTCATATTCGTTAGCGATGACAGGTCGAGCAACTGGTCAGCTCGTTCACTGTTCGAATTTTGTACTCCGCCACAAGTTTCTTGCCGACTTCTTCCTGATTTGCGGGCGCTTTCCACTCCATATTGAACACCTGCTCGCGCGGGCGAACATTTTTCGCCGGATCGCGATGGCAATCGAGGCACCATTGCATGTTCAACGGCGAAGCCTGGAAGATCAGCGGCATTTCGTTCACCGATCCATGGCACGTGGAGCAGCCAATGCCTTTATTGATGTGAATGCTGTGGTTGAAATAAACGTAGTCGGCCAGACGGTGCACTTTCACCCACTGGATCGATTCATCGGTGCGGTAACTGGCGCGCACCGGTTCCAGATATTCAGAATTGTTGAAGAGCACTGAGTGGCAATTCATGCACGTTTTTGTGGGAGGAATGCCGGCGTAAGCGGAAGTTTCCACGCTCGTATGACAGTAGCGGCAATCGATTCCGTCGTCGCCCACGTGGTGTTTGTGGCTGAACTGCACAGGTTGCACCCGGGTTACGCGCTGGTTGGTGATGTACGGAGATCGGGCAACCAATAGAACTACGCCGAGGCCCAGGTTGGCAAGAACCACCAACGCGAGCACAGAGAACCGCGCAATCAGATTTGCACTGCGGTGAAAAATTTGGGCCATGTCAACGTTGCGCTAGAATTTCCACGATCTCCCAGGGCCGTCAATCGCAGGAGAGCAGGTCATTCCTATGCCGAACAGCGCGTGTCCGGGTCCAGTCGCGACCGGATAGTTTCCACTAAATCAGATTGGATTGCAACCTCAAAGGGCTCGAAAAAAGATTATTTACCGTTCGGAATTTCCAAACAGTGCTGTGCGTGCGGAAAATTTGAAGAACAAGAAATCCATTTTGGGACTCGCGTTCAATTTCAATTCAGTTAAACGACTCTCATTTCAAATTGAAACGACGGCTTTGTGACAACCGCTGCAATAAGCATTCCTTATGCTCAGCCTAATCTCATCACACTTTTGGTGATGGCGAACCGCATGCTATCCTTGCTTATGTCTTCTGCCGCGCGCGCGTGGCGAAGCCTACCTGCTTCGGTTCTTCCGTGAGCAGTCGCTCGTCCCCGCTGGGGCGTGGTCCAACCGGTAGGACACCTCACTGTTAATGAGGATGGTGAAGGTTCGAATCCTTCCGCCCCAGCCAAAATACCTCAGTAAAATCGCTGCGAAAATTACGTCGACCGGTTTAATACCTTTTTTTATACCAATTGCTCCGTCCGAAAGACCGGTGTTGCCCGGCTTGCGCATCACCATCGATATCGAGCTTGCGCACCATTCGCGGTCCCGTAACCGAAGATTTCCAGACTGCGGTTCGGACAGTTTTGCCGTTCCAGGTCACGTCGCGCGGCTGACCGACACTTACTGAGAGCGATCGGGCCATTCGTACCTCGTCGAAGTCCAGCGTCTGGACTCAGGATTCGCGATAGGAACGTTCTTCTGGTTCCAAGCGGACACTCAAGAGCGAGAACTGCTCTTGCGAATCCCGCACACCCAAAGCACTTTCCGCCGCGTACCAATCAATTTCAGGCGAACCGAGCGGGCGGCCCCTGCGCTCCCACAATTCGTAGGCGAGCTTTGCAATATCATCGTGCCTGTATGCCTTCGTCATTAGGTCCTCCTGGTCGCATGCCCAGCGCGACCACGAATGCGATCGTAGATGGCGCCAGCGTGCTTTTTGACGTCATCACCCTGTCGTCAAGCGCGGCCTCAGCTTTTGCCGACAGCCGAGCTGGCCGGGCGATCGGCATCTTGTTAATCGCCACCGACGATAATGACCCTCGATCGCGTGCTCATGGACCCTCCCGAGTGTCGCTTTTCTTGGGTCGACATAAGACCACAATCGATCTTGGAGCCAGTAGGTATTTCGTCCGTTCTAAAGGGATCCCGTCGTCCAAGAAATCATCTGGACTGGGCAAAGCGGTGTCCACGATTCTCTTCCACTCCTGTGCCGTTCCCTCCTGCACATGGAACTCCAATTCTTCCCAGTACGCATTGATCATCGCGTAGATGTCGTCGTCCCCTTGAGAAGCACCGTGCAGGCAGAATGCCAGACTGTGCGAGTCGTGGGACAAATCGACCGTGGGGCCGACACCGTACCAGGAAATATCCTCCCGCCAAAACCTGCTCCGGCTCAGCGAGGGATGAGTTTTCCGGAACGCAATCATCTTCTTGAAGAACTGGAAAATGTCCTGATTGGATCGGAGTTGACTCCAATCCAGCCATCCAATTTCGTTATCCTGGTTGTAGGGATTGTTGTTGCCAAATTGCGTGTTCAGGAACTCATCCCCGGCTCGAAACATGGGCGTACCGTTAGATAAGAAGAGCAGACAGCAGAAATTCTTTGCTTGCTTCCGGCGCAGTGCACGGACCGCCGGGGGCACGGCTTCATCCCCTTCTTGTCCACAATTCCAACTGTAGTTCGCGTCGGTACCGTCCTGATTATTATTCCCGTTTTTCCAATTGTGCTTGCGGTCATAGGAAACAAGATCGTAGAGTGTGAAGCCGTCGTGGGACGTCACATAATTCACACTCTGATATGCGTGATAAGCGTCGGCGCGGCTGTCTGGAAACAAATCATCGCTGCCATAGATACGTCGCATCACCTCGGGAACCATCCCTGTGTCGCCCTTAACAAAACGACGAACGTCATCGCGAAACCGGCCGTTCCACTGCAGCCAGGTCAATCCGGGGAATCCTCGCCCGAGCTGATAAGCGGCTGTGTCCCAAGGCTCCGCGATCAAACGCAGCCGGCCTAATTCCGGGTCCGCGGCAATTTCACTGAAGATGGGCGCTTGGCCCCAGTTGAGAGATCCGTCGGCATTGCGGCTGAAAACAGACGCCAGATCAAAGCGGAATCCGTCGATATGCATCCCGCGCTTCCAATAACGCAAACTATCAATCACCATCTTACGCACGTGCGCCTGACCGTAATTCAAAGTATTGCCCGTGCCGGAGTAATTGGCGTAGGGGTTTGCCGGATCGGAGGAAAGCATGTAATAGCCGGCGCTGTCGAAACCCTTGAAGCTGTAGATCGGCCCTTTGTAGTCGCCCTCGCAAGTGTGGTTGTATACGACGTCCAACACCACGCCGATGTCGGCCTGATGAAAAGCCTTCACCATATTCTTGAATTCAAGACGCTGCTCATCAGCACGGTGTGTGCTCGCGTACTGAGCATGCGGCGCGAAGAAATTCAAAGGCATATAGCCCCAGTAGTCGCCTTCTTGTGGATCACGCTGAAAAACCGGCATCAGTTCTACAACCGTCACCCCGAGTTCCTTTAAATAGGGGATCTTTTCCACCAGACCGGCGTATGTGCCGGCACGCGATGGGTCGACACCTGAGTTTGGGTTCTTCGTGAAACCTTTCAAGTGAAGTTCGTAGATGACTGCATCCGACTCATGATACGGAGACCGATCTCCCGACCAGTCATATATCGATCGGTGATCAAACAGCACTCCCAAAGGCGCGCTGCCTGCATTGGATCCTTCTCGCATGGCCAAGTTTCGATCAAAACCGGGTGGGAAGAAAATGCACTTCGCGTACGGATCGAGGAGAACCTTCTGCGGGTCGAAGCTATGGAGTTGAGGAATGGTCTGTCCCGAGACGGAGTATGCGTAATAGCGAGCCTCAGTAATCTTTGTGACTGGGACGCGGCAGTGCCAAATCCGCCCCGACTTGTTGCGCAAAAAATCCAATTGAAGCCTCAGAAGAGGATTCACTGGATCGGCTGCAGAATAGAGCAATAGAGTGACGCTCTCCGCATGTTCCGAGTGAACGGCAAAATTGAACGCTTGCTCCTCTTCGATCCACTTGACGCCAAGTGGCAATGGGTTGCCCTCAGATTCCTCCCATGTCGGACGCCTGGTAGGTGGCGCCGCCACGGAATGGGCCGTGTCGGCCAAGTTGGTGTGCACATCGAGGTTTGAATTGTTCACAGGTGTCTCTTTATTCATCTGCATCCACATGCTATGTCACATATCCGCATGCCCGTGATCAGCGGAAGCTCGTCGCACCTTCGCCGTCCACTTGCGCCCTGATGGATGTTGTAGGACTGACCGAGCGCTTGGAACTCTCCGTCAAATCCTGCAGTCGTTGAAAAGCCTGAGGGGATAGCATGTCTTCTCGGACACGCCAACGCCAGTTCCCATCGGCACGACCAGGCACGTTCATACGAGCTTCGCTTCCCAAGTTGAGCAGATCCTGCAACGGAGCAATCGCGAGCGCCGCTGGTGACGACCATGCCAGCCGCATCAACTCCGGAGCGGCATCCGCACTGGTTCCCGGCGCACGCTTGAGGTAACTCCAGAAGTCTTGCCGCTGGTAGTCGGGCAATTCCTCATACCATTCTCGAGTTGTGGCGTTGTCATGGGTACCGGTATAGGCGACCGTATTGTGGACAAAGTTGTGCGGCAGATATGGATTGTCCACATGACCATCGAACGCGAATTGGAGTACGCGCATCCCCGGCAGACGAAACTGGTCGCGCAGGGCCTGCACGTCGGCCGTAATCACACCCAAATCCTCCGCGATGAATGGTAGACGGCCCAGCTCTGTTTGCACCGCTTGAAAAAAGCTGGCTCCCGGACCCGCCACCCACTGCCCCGACTGAGCCGTTGGCGCTCCGGCTGGAACGTGCCACGCAGCTGCGAACCCGCGGAAGTGATCCAAGCGAATCACATCGACGTGAGCCAGCAGAGCACGCAACCGATCGATGCACCACCGATAACCAGTCGAACGCACGGCATCCCAGTTGTAAACGGGATTGCCCCACAATTGACCTTGTGCGCTGAAATAATCGGGAGGAACTCCGGCGACGCATTGTGGCCGATGCTGTTCATCGAGCAGGAATAGCTCAGGGTTCGCCCAAACATCACTGGAATCCGGGGAAACAAAGAAAGGCAGATCGCCGATCAGGCTCACGCCCCTGGCATGGGCATGCTCCTTGAGTTGATCGGCCTGCTGGAACAGCAGGAATTGCGCGAAGCGAACCTGATCAATTTCACTTGCTAACTCTCGCCGCGCCTCGGAGAGAGCACTCGGGCTGCGTCGAACCAAGTCTGCTGGCCACTCCAGATAATAAGCTCGGCGATGCCTTTCTTTCAGTGCCCGGAACAGAGCGTAGTCTTCCAGCCAATGCGCTTGCCTAGCGCAGAACTCGTCGTAGGCGGGCCGCAGGTCCTTGTCTCTGGGCGCCCCGGCTTTGAAATTTGCCCACGCTGTTTCGAGCAACCGCCGTTTGAATGGAACGACGGATATGTAATCAACCGCGTCCGCGGAAAGCCGAGATTCACTATCGCTCGCCTGTAATAACCCGTCCGAAATGAGAGAGCCGGGACTGATCAGCAGCTCGTTGCCGGCAAATGACGACATTGATTGATAGGGCGAGTTTCCGTAACCAGTCGGACCCAGCGGGAGCGCCTGCCACCACGCTAGGCCGGCTTCGTGAAGACGATCAATCCACGAGAACGCGGACGATCCCAGATCGCCTACGCCATACGGAGACGGCAGAGAGGTGACGTGCAGCAACAAGCCAGAAGCACGATATTCGGGCGGAAACGGCGGCATATGAATGAGCGCGCCATTGCCGCTCATGTCCGGCCTCCCTGCTCGGGAACGACTGCGGACGAACCCAGCGCATTATTCACCATCTCCGCCGCCTCGCTAAGGATCGCGTTCAGATGGGTCTGGCTCTTGAAACTCTCGGCGTAGATCTTATAAATGTTCTCGGTACGGGAGGGTCGCGCTGCAAACCAACCGCTCTCCGGCGGTTCGGCAGAAAATGGCACTAGCAAGTCTGCCTGCGGTGCAATTTCCAGGAAGATTTTGTTCAATTCTTCCGGTTGCGTATATCGCGTCATGCAACTCACGTGACCGATTGTAATATAGCTGGAAAAATTGAGAGAGAGGGTAGATGCAAGCGCGCGGAAAACCAAGGCCTCTCGTCCGCAAGGACAGCAGCAGAGGTCGGAAGTAGCATCAAGTTTCTGATGCTGGTGCGACGTACCGTTTCCTACTACCGTTTTAATACCGATTGGAGTATAAGAATGCTTAAAATCGCTTCCTGTAGCTCACTCAGGAAGCGTGCTAAGTCGTTGGGAACACTGGAAACCAGCGATTTCAGGGGCTTTTTGAGCAATACGCGGTTAACCTTCGAATCCTTCCGCCCCAGCCAAAATACGCCAGTAAAATCGCTGCGAAAATTACTTCGACCGTTAATGCCTTTTTTAATACCAATTCCTCCGTCGGAAAGACCGGTGTTTCCCAACGACACGGTATCTACCAAAGGGAGACACCGTCATGAGTCGCAAAGCACTGAACCTCACGGTTTCCGCTAGAGGAACCGGCACAGGCGACATCAAAGGCACAATGGTATGAACAGCCGCATCCCGTTCATCAAGATCACCGACCCTAGCGACCTTGTGACTCCTATCGGATGCCAAAGATTTCGTTCAACCCGGCTCGCGACGTCTCAGCGAGTCTTTCCGGGTTCAACTTCCGCGCGCCGGCTATTAGAGCCGCTTCGCGAATCGTGTCCGTGACCTTTTCGAAGAGCGTCCCCTCGGCTCTTTCGAGCTCTGCTATCCTTCGCGGATGTAGGTTCGGCGCAACGTCGTTTCGGAAAAGCTTTTGCAATTCGTACAGCGTCTCCGAGAAGACCTCGATTGTATCGTGTATGTACAGCAGGTCTTTGGCCCTGTCTTTGTAGTCCCGCTGCCCATGGATGAGGATTTTCTGTGCCAGGAAACTTGCCGGATTGGCGATTTGCACGTTCCGCTTCGGTGACAACGCGTATCCGTTTTCCTCGCCGAGCGCAACCTTCCAGGGCGAGACCAGCAAGACATCGATGTAGCGGAGCAGCTGGGACGACACGCCCCCCACTTCCTTCGTCGCCTTCCGCTTCCCGTCTCGGTCGTATTCACTTCCTTCGAGCGGTGCCAGAAACTCCGCGTAGAAACCGCCTCTTTTTCCGTAGTGATAGTGCGTCGCCGGGGGGCGATCCTCTCCGACAAACTCTTCTTCAAACCCTGCCTCGAGCAGACGCTTCCGCACGGTCGATTCTTCCTTTTTGAGTTTCGCCGGTACGGCGACATCTCCATCCAGCGTTGTCAGCGGAAGATAATCGAGCTTTCTCGCACGAGGATCGAGACGATACAGACGATGTGCCCATCCTCCGACGAGAACGACCTTGCCGAGCCAGGGCTCCAGCGCAACGATGAATTTCGAAAACGCTTCTAGTTCGGGATCCTGTTCGCTCATGGTTCGGGCTACTCCAAAGCGGAAGACAGAATTCTTCTCCAGATAAGATCTGCCTGTTCCTTGCCCCGGGACGGATTCTGGCTGACATCCAGCCAGACCTGGAGAATATCGCTTACCGGCACAGCGTGTTTCCGGACAACTCCACGAAAAACACTCTCGCGGTTCCCCGGAATGCGCACATAGAGATCGGCTACTTCTTCCTCCGCATTCCCCGAAAGGCCGAGGTCTTTCAGAACCTCCGCGTTCAAACGCTCAAGATAGAGATACGGTTTTACCCCGTGCACAAACCCGATGTCGAATGCCTTGGCGGCTTCGAACAGTCCAAGGCACAAACGCGGCCGCGGCGACGAGAGTTGATCCGCAGGATTCGCAGAAGGCATCGCTTCGTCCGATCGATAGGAACGGGCCGCACTCCACAACGCCTCTTTCCCCCGGTGAAGAACCCAACGCATCGGTATTTCCAGAACGCGTCGCTGACTCGCAGCAACCCACCGGTTTAGCAATTCTCTCAGCCGAACCAGCCGCAATGCTCCTGGCCCCGGTTCAAGGAAGCCTTCTTTCGAAAACTCCTCGACGAAACGAAATGCGGTCATGACCGAGACGCCAGCCGCTTCTGCCAGTTGCGAGGCTCCCTTGTAGTGGCCTCTCGGAGCTGACAAATACTCGTCCGGAATTCGGGGAGCCAGAAGAACCTTGAGCATCCATTGGTTCAAATCCGAAAAGAGCTGCGGCGCGCGCACGTTCGGCGCACGAATGGCGCTTTGCGGACGCCTTGCCGAACTCAGCGACTCCAACCCGTGACCTGCGAACGATCGAAGACCTTCAAGATCCAATACTCCAACTGCGACTTCGGGTGCCCGTTCCCGCACAAATTGATTCGCTTCCTCGGCGACGGATTCCGCTATGCGATTTGCGGCCACAATCGCAAGTGGGACCGGATGACCGTGCATTACTCGGGAATAATGAGCTGCCTCCAGCGCGGCCTGGGAAAGCAACGGAATCACGCGGTCCTTCCGGCCTTCCGAAGCTCGTTTTAGTTCCACGACGAACTTCTTTCCGCGCCCCGACACGAGGAAGTCGGGCGCAACATTTTTCTCGCGTGGCTCTTCTTCGACCTTCCAGCCTTCCTCGCGGAAAAGGTTCGCCACGACCCGACCGAGTTGGGCCTCATTGGCGATCGATGGATTTCGGTAGCGGCCTGGCATTGATTATACCACGGCCATGGTAATTATCATGGCCACGTTAATTATCATGGCCATGATATGACGTTGCGCTTTCCTTGTCAACCTTGGTCCGAACCAATCAATGTTTACTCGCTGCGGACAACAATTGGTAGTAGGGTGAGCGCTCGCTCCGCGATCCCGCCCGGGACCGATTGATTGTTCCTGAGACCTCGACCTCAATAACAGCACGATCCATGAAGTAGACCACGGAGACCGCTGTGCACAGAAAACCTGGAATCATTATCGCCACGCCACACCGAAAAACCTGACTGCATCCAGGGCCCCAAACGCGAAGCGGCTTACCTCGAAGCGATGGCGGTCGGACGGTACCGGCCTGAGTTGCTCTTCCCGGAACAACCCGGAATCGTCGAGCGCATCCGACGGCATTCTGCCCTTCTCTGGAAGGCCGAGAACGTCGCCCGGCATCAGTCGAGGCCGAACAAGAACACCTGACCTCTCATGAATGCGGTTTCCTTTAGAGGCGCATAAGGCGAGGGTTACGAAAAAGTGCTTCGTTCGCCGTTTGCAGGCCGCGCGGCATGCACTTCCATCACCGCGCCGGCTCCCGCAATCCAGCTTGCGGGTGCCAGCGCGAATCCCGCCAGCAGCAAAAATGGGGAGAGAAGAAACATGCCAACATTCGTGAAAGACAATTCGCGGTCGCGCCCCGCCAGCCAATGCAGCCAGCGCGTTTGCGGAAAGCCCATGTCGTTCAACAAGCTGACCATCCAGCCGAATGGATCCTGATCCAGCGAGACAAAACGGACGCGCACCACACAAAGTCCGGCGGACTCGCAGATGCGGCTCAAGCAGGCAGGCGTAAAGTGCGTCAAATGCCGGGGCACGTCGAGGTGAAACCAGCGCGCGCCGCTGGCCCGGAATTGCCAACTGGCACGATTCGGCACGCAAATGATCAAGGTGCCGCCGGTTTTCAAGCGCTCCGCGCATTGGCGCAGGACTCCTTGCGGATCGGGAAGATGCTCGAGAACGTGATGCATGATAATCAAATCGAAGGTCGGCGCGGCGCGCAACGCGTCGAGATCGCCCACCATCATCGGTAGCTGGAGTTCGGTCGACGCAAACTGCGCGCTTGCTGCATTGCGTTCCATGCCAAAAACGCGCCAGCCATCACTGCGCAGTCCATTCAACATCCAGCCATGGCCGCAGCCGACCTCGAGCGCCGCGCCCGGCTTTCTGAAAGCGCGAGACCACCGGCGGGTCTGTAAGCGGTACATGAATTCGAAAATTTTTCGCGAACCCGACCGGTAGTTTCGGTAGGAAGGTGGATAGTAGCGATCGAGACTGGCGGGCACCGGCACGGTGAATGCGCCGTCGCAGTTCGTGCAACGAAACACCGCGAACTCATCGCCGGTCAAATGATCGAACGCTTTCAGCAGCTCGCCCGTGTTTGTCGATTGGCAAACCGCACAGCGAACGGGTTCATTCATGACCAAACTCACGTGGATGTTCGGAAGTAAATGGAAGTAAATGTGGTGGCATTCAGCCTTTTTGCGTAGGATGGCCCGCTTCGAGCCAGCCCTTCCAGCCGCCATCCATGGATTCCACGTTGCTGTAGCCCATTTTCTGAAGATTGTCCGCCGCCAGCGCGGAGCGGAAGCCGCCGCCGCAATAGAGAATGATTTTCGCGTCGCTGGCGGGAACGCGCTGCTCGATATCGCGCTCAATGATTCCTTTTCCCAGATGAATGGCGCCTGGCAGGTGGCCGTTCGCAAATTCGCTTTCTTCGCGCACGTCGACGAGCACGAATTTCTCGCCCGCGTCCATGCGGCGCTTCACATCGGGAACATTGGTTTCCTTCACGCGCTTTTTTGCGTCGTTTACGATCGACAGAAATTTCGGGGAATGCGCCATGGGATCCTCCTGAGCGTTTCGTTGTCCGGGACTTCCAGCATAACGCAGGAACCAAAAAAAGACGCCCCGAAGGATGCGGGGCGCCGGCGAACCACGGCTCGGACGGTCACCTCCGACAGGCTCCTGGGTTGCCGATGTAAGGGACAGCCTTGCGAGGCCGTCCGTAGATTGCGAGCGTAGCTACTGCTTTGCGGCTTCGGGCACAGGTTTTTGCCTGAACGAGCGGACTAGGTTCACCAGATTCCAGCGAACTTCTTCCTTGGTACGGTCGCCTTCGCCGCCCACCATTTCCCCACGCCCGTTGGTGACGATGTAGAACAATTCGCCGTCGGTGTACCTGGAGATGGAGCTGGCGTTACGCCAATCCTTCAAGTTCAGTTTCATTTGTTCGGCAAGATCGCCTTTGCCATCGCCATCTTTTCCATGGCACATGGAGCAGTGATAGCCGTACAACTTTTTTGCTTCCGCGAGCCCTTCCGGTGTGACTTTCACCGGATTTTGCTTTGCGGCCGCTTCTGCAGGAATAGGCGCGGGAGCCGCTTCGGCCGCCGGTTGTTTGGACTTGTTATTTGCTTGTTGAGCGAAGCCGATGCCTGCGGCACTCAGCAGGACGGCGCAGAAAAAGAGGCCAATTCGTCGCATAAACACCCCCTGATTGGAAATAGCTTTCCGGGAGCGATGCGGAGAGTATCTAGAATAATTCTACGCCCGTGAATGACCCGAAGATAGCCCCGGCGGCCCTGCGAGACGCGTTCATCAAGGGTTTCGAGGCGGTTGGCTAAGTGCGCTTATTGCTGAGGTTTGGCCACCGGCGTGGGTTTTACTTCCGGCACGCGGCATCCGCTGGGGGCTTCGTTGCCGCGATTTCCAGCGGTGAAGCGGCTGGATTCACGGACGCGCGTCCGCAGCCCGTCGATCACCGCTGGCAGCGGGTTTCGCGGGACCCCGCGGATTACGAAGATCATCAATGCTGCCTCGCCCGGTGCGTCGGCGCTCGAAGTGATGCCGACGCCCTGAACACCGGGCAGTTTCATCAGCGCACTTGCGTGGGCGTTATTCACCACTTTGGCGCGCGCAAGTTCCGCTTTGGAGATGGCATTCACGGCGAATAAATTCGCGACCGGCGCTACGCGCGCGGCTGTTTGCGTGTCGAAAACGCCGTGCGGTGCCGTGGAATTTGCCCGCACGATGCGCGTGGCGATACCGTCCAGCTGCGTGGGAATTGCGGTGGCGGGCTGCGTGGGATCAACCACGACAATGACGGCGGCTTCGCCTGGATGATCGATGCTGGCGCCTACGCCGACTGCCTGGATATAGGGATTGGACAGCAGTTGCGGCGCATTCATGTCTCGCGCGTGCTGCGCGGCGGTCATTTGCGCGGCTGGAACGGAAACGACGGATTGCGCCGGAGCCGCCTGGACGGCGTTCGCGGGAAGCGTGCAACCGATGACGCTATGCGTGGCGGCGCTACCGACAAATGTGGGCTCATTCCCCTGCCCGTCTTGCAGCGCACTCAAAACGTCTGCAATGGGATGGCCGACCGTATCCGTATCCGAGCCTCCGTAGAGAAGCGCCACAGGATCGGCGGTGGCCGCGTCCACAATCAACGACCCGGAATCTCCTTCGGCGCTGAACGTGCCGCCGGCGACGGAAATCTGGCCGGTGTAGATGGCGCTGAAACTTGCGCCGGTGTTGCAGCCCTTTTGATAGCTGACGGAAGTGGTTAGTTCGGTCGCGTCGATTCCCTGACCGGCGGAAGGCAACGAACACGTTAAGCTCGAACTCCGGCCACTTTTTGCGACACCTTCACCGATGCTCGCGGCGATTCCGTTGCCGGCATGCGGCGGACCGGCATCCGGGGCGCCACCGGTCGAGGTTCCTCCCAGCAATAAAATGTTGCCGCTGGTATCCACGGTTCCGGAAACGATTTGCGCAAGGGCTGCGTCCACGTTGGTGCCCGTCGCTTCCAGATTTACATACTGAGTGAGATTGGCGACGGTCGTTGTGCCCGTCTGCGAACAATTGGCATCGATCAGGCCGGGCTGAATGATGGCGTCGCCAATGCTCGCGGAGTCGCTGCGCGCCAGCACGTGATTGTTGCTGAGAATGTAGTAGGTGCCGTTGCGCTGCACGAGGGAGCCCAACGTTCCGCCACAGCAATAAATCAGATTTCCCTGCGTGCTGGAATCGTTGGCGTTTCCGCCAGAAGTGCCAAGTTTGATCGGGATGGCTTGCGCTTGCTGGTTCGGATTGGTTGCAACCACAAGGACGGTAGCGTTTTGCGTTGCCGAGATGCTGGCCTGCGCGACTGCTGTCACCGTGACACTCGCGGGAGTCGGAACAGCGGCCGGTGCGGTATATACGCCGCCGGTGATGGTTCCCACGGTTGAATTCCCACCGACGACACTATTCACTTCCCACGTGACAGCTGTATTCGTCGAACCAGTCACGGTGGCTTGAAAGGCGGTGCTTTGACTTACGGAAACGGTTGCGGTGGACGGCGTGAGGGTTAGCGTGATTCCCGAGGCGCTTCCGCCATTGCCGTTGTTCTGGCTGGCGCTGTTCAGCCCGCTGCAACCGGCAACCAGGATGGCGATCAGTAGCGCGGACACAAGATGGATTCGACGCATCAGACACCCGTTTGAGTTCGTTTTCAGGCTAGCACGCACCTCCGAGGGGGGTGGGAGGCAGCTCTTATTCCGTGACCAATGTGTTGCCTGTACTTCTGGACAGTTTGGCGCGGGCTTTTGTCATAGATGTCGCACCGCCGACCCGGGATGCCCGGCCCTTTCTCGATCAGCAGCCTAATCCAGGTCGCGCCAGTTCGGCCCGATGCCCACTTCGACCACCAGAGGGACCGCCAGTTCGTACGCTCCTTCCATCTCTTCGCTTACCAACGTCGCGAGTGCGCCTTTTTCCTTTACGGGCGCTTCAAACAGCAATTCATCGTGGACCTGCAGGATCATGCGCGCGGCGAGTTTTTCTTTTTTGAGGCGCGCATCGATGGAGATCATGGCCATTTTGATCAGGTCGGCGGCCGTGCCCTGCAGTGGAGAATTGAGCGCCGTGCGTTCCGCGAAATTTCTTAGCTGCATCTGCGGCGAATTAATTTCTGAGATCGGACGGATGCGCCCGAACAGCGTTTTGGCCACGCCGTTCTTGCGCGTTTCCACCAGCACATTGTCCAGGTATTGTTTGACGCCACGGTAACGCGTGAAATACGCGTTGATGAATTGCGCGCCTTCGCGTTGCTCGATTCCCAGTTGCTTCGCCAGGCCAAACGCCGACAAGCCGTAGATGATTCCGAAATTGATAGCTTTCGCCGCCCGGCGATGCTCCGCGGTCTGCGCCATCGGGCCCACGCCAAACACTTCCTGCGCGGTGCGCGCGTGAATATCTTCTCCATTACGAAACGCTTCGATCAGCACGGGATCGCGCGAAAAATGGGCCATGATGCGCAACTCGATCTGGGAATAATCGGCGGAGAGCAAGATTTTTCCTTTTTCCGCCACGAATGCTGCGCGAATTTCCCGTCCCAATTCGCTGCGAATCGGAATGTTCTGCAGATTTGGATCGCTGGAACTCAGCCGGCCCGTGGCTGTCCCCGTTTGCGAAAAGCTGGTGTGCAGCCGGCCCGTTTCCGGATGAATTAATTTCGGCAAGGAATCCACGTAGGTGGATTTGAGCTTCGCGATTTCGCGGTACTCGATGACTTTCGCAGGCAGCTCGTGCTGGTTGGCCATCTCTTCCAGAATATCCGCGGCTGTGGAGCGTATTTTGGCCTTGCTGCGTCTGCCGGGCGGCTGCAGGTTCAATTTGTCGAAGAGGATTTCCGCCAATTGCGTAGGGGAATTCACGTTGAATTCTAGGCCCGCCAAATTCCAGATTTCTTTCTCCAGACGGCGGATTTCCTTTTCCATGGACTGCGACATATTTTCCAGCGCTGCGGGATCGACGCGAATGCCCGTGCGTTCGATTTCCGCGATCACGCCGGCGAGAGGAAGATCGATTTTTTCGTACACTTCAGCCAGACCCTGCTGTTCCACCTGTTTACGCAGGACCGGCGCCAGCCGTTGCAGATAATCCGCGCGTTCTCCCGCCCCGCCCCCGAGGGGCACATTAAAGTTGCGAAAGATCACGTCCGCAAAGTCATGCTTGGCCGTGGTTGGACGCAGCAGATAATCGTAAAGCTGTGTTGCATGTTCGATTTTTTCTACCTTTCCAGCGAGCAACTGGAATAATTTCGGATCGTGCACGATTTTTCGGCGCTTCTCGTCGGCGAGCGCCGGCTGAATGGCCTTCAGCGCTTCTTCCTCGTCATCGGCCCAGAGGGAGCGGCCCTCTCCAGGTTTCGAAGAAAGCTCGACGCTCGAAATATGCGTGCCAAAACCTTCCGCGTCGCGCCCGCCGAGATCGAGGTTCAGCCATAGCGCGAGCGGCTCTTTGACGGGAAGTTTTTTCAGGTAGCTCCGCAATTCCTCGGCCCCCGCAAGCTGCGCGTAATCTTTTGTTATTCCGCTCGTGTCCGTCGCCGCGCCACTTTGGCTTTCACCGTTTGCGGCGAGAGTTTTTTCCATTGCGCCGCTGGCCAGCAACTCTTTCAACAGGGAATTGAAACCAAGCTCGCGGTAGAGCTCCGATAGCGCCGCCGGATCGGGATCGCACATTTTCAATTTCGCGAGATCCAGTTCCAGGGGAACTTCCGTTTCGATGGCCGCAAGTTGCTTGCTCATCAACACCTGTTCCTTTTGCTGTTGCAACGCCTCGCGATAACGCTTGTTGGCCACTTCGTCCGCATGAGCCAGCGCATTTTCCACCGTGCCGAATTTCTGAATCAGTTCTGTGGCGCCTTTTTCGCCGATTCCCTTTGCGCCGGGAATATTGTCGATCGTGTCGCCCAACAGAGCCATCAGGTCCACCACTTTCCCCGGTGGCACGCCGAGGATTTCTTCCACTTTCTGCGCGTCGACAATCGTGTCGGCCTTCGCGCCGCCGGAGCCGGTGCGCAATATGCGCACGCCGGAATTCACCAATTGCATCATGTCCTTGTCGTTCGAAATCACCAGGACATCCAGGTTTTTCTGTGCGGCTTTCTTCGCCAGCGTGCCAATCACGTCGTCGGCTTCGTAGCCATCCAGTTCCAGGATCGGCATGCACATGGCGGCACAGAGACGGCGCACATACGGCAGCTGCACACTCATTTCGTCTGGCATGGGAGGGCGGTGGGCCTTGTATGATTCGAAAAGTTTGTCGCGGAAAGTCGGCTTGCTGGTGTCAAACACGATGCCCAGGTAATCGGGGCGGTAATCCTTGATCAGGCGACGCAGAATATTCGCGAATAGAAAGGGAACTTTGGTGGGAAGCCCGCTGGGCGCATTCATGCGCACCATCGGCGCATAAAACGCCCGGTAGACGTGCGCCATCGCGTCCACGAGGAATAATTTCTTGCCCGTTTCTTCTTTTGCGGCCATCGCGCGAGTATAGCAGAGGGCGAAGACCAGGCCGTCTCCGCCCCGCGATGAGAATGGGAAGCGCAAACTCGCGCGTTGACGTTGCGAGCGGCCAAATTGCGCTTAGTATTTCGATACTTGCGTCGGCGCCGGTTGCGTCACCAGCAAGAGCTGTGTGCCGCTGGTCAGATGGACTTCTTTGCCGGTTGAAGTGATGATCGCGGCCTGTTCGTTGCCATTGGACTGCCTTGCCAAGCCGATGCCGCGCAAACCGTAAACCCCCCGGCTGTTGTCGAGCAATTGGCCGTTGTCGTTCTGCCCGCCGGTAGTTGTTCCGCGAGCACTGTTGTTTGCATTGTTTGTTGCAACGTTGCCCACGGTGTCCGGCACGCTTGGCGGCGATGGCGGCATCGCCGCAGGCCTGCCCGCCTGCCTGTCCGTGCCGCCCTGAGGAGCGCTGTCGCCCAGGGGAGCCGTATCCGTTCCGGAATTCGGCGGACTGGTTACAGAAGTTTGCGGCAGTGCAATCGCTTGCACGGTGACGTTCAGGGGCATCTGTTCGCCGTTCTTGAGGGTAGCCTTGTTAAAGACGATGCCCACGGTTGAAAAGGAAGCTCCCTTGTCGCGGGACGACGCTTGCGTGATGTGGCCCTCGATGATTGCACCTGAGGGGATCACCGTTTTTCCATTCGCTTTTGTCGGTTGAACGGTGCGCGCAGTCACGGTGTCGCCCTGCTTCACTTTGTTGGAGTCAATCGTTTTCGTCAGAGCGATATGAATGGGAGATCCGTTCTCCAACGGGCCATTGGCCGCATTCTGCGCCAGCGTTGTCTCGGAACCGGGTCGTATGTCCTTATCGGACTGCGCGGCGGCCACGGCAGTTCCCACAGATAAAATGCCAATCGCTACGAATATTGCCGGTGGTGCTTTCATACTGCCATCCTCCTAGGATCTATCTACAGGTCTGATGGGCTGGCGCAGCCCCTTGCGAAAACAGAATCGCAGTGGGCAGACACAGTGACGGGCAAGACGCGTGCCAAATCTAAAGCTCCAACGCGCGAAGAAGTTAGTGGCGCGCGCTCAAGCCTGCGCCTGCCGCGGGTGGCCAAAAATTCCATGTGTTGGAAAAAAATTACTTCAGGGATTTACCGTAGGGGCTATTACTGCACGATGCCGAGAGACTTGGCGACTTCCGACAAGGTGTCGGCAGCTTTCAACAAGTGTTCGCGTTTGTGCGCCGCGCTTACGATGGCGCGCAGGCGTGCTTTTCCTTCGGCCACAGTAGGATAGCCGACCGCAGGGGCGAACACGCCGGCTTCAAACACTTTGCGGGAGAATTCGAACGCCTTCGCCGCATCGCCCACGTGAATCGGAATAATCGGAGTCTCACTGGCCTTGAACTCAAAGCCGCGCTTCTTTAATTCGCGCTTGAAAAACTTCGTGTTGGCCCAAAGCTTCTTGACGAGCTTTTCTCCCTCCGCGGAATCAAGAAGAGTGAACGCCGCTTGGCATGCCGCCGCGGTGGCCGGAGGATGCGACGTGGAAAACAGGAATGGCCGCGCGCGCAAATAAAGAAAATCGATCAGGTCGCGCGAACCGCAAACGTAGCCGCCCATCGAACCGATAGCCTTGCTCAGCGTGCCCACCTGAATGTGCACGCGGCCGTGACACTCGAAGTGGTCCACCGAACCGCGCCCGCCCCTGCCAAGCACGCCGCTGGCATGCGCGTCGTCCACCATCATGATGCAGCCGTACTTTTCCGCCAGGTCGCAGAGCTGCGGCAGCGGCGCAATGTCGCCGTCCATGGAGAAAACTCCGTCGCTGATGATCAGTTTCTTGCCGGGGAAGCTGGCGTGTTCCTGCAGGATACGCTCGCAGTCCTTGACGTCTTTGTGCTTGAACACCTTGATGGTGGCTTTCGAAAGCCGCGCGCCGTCGATGATCGAAGCGTGATTCAGCTCATCGGAAACGATCAGGTCTTCTTTGCCAAGAACGGCGGAAACTGTGCCGGCATTCGCCGTGAAGCCGGATTGAAACACTACGCAGGCTTCCACGTTCTTGAACTTCGCAATCTGCTCTTCCAGTTCCATGTGAATCTTCATGGTGCCGGCGATGGTGCGCACGGCTCCCGCGCCAACACCGAACTTGCGCACCGCTTCGATCGAGGCCTTGCGCAGCGCCTTGTGCGAGGTCAGTCCCAGATAATTGTTGGAAGCGAGATTGATCACTTCGCGCCCGTCGAACACGCAGACCGGTTTTTGTTCGCCATCCAGCACGCGAAGCTTTGGCGCCAGTCCTTTTGTGCGCAAATCCTGTAAGGTCTCGCTCACATACTGCAATGGATTGTGTTTTGTCGTTTGCGTTGCGATCTCGCTCATATCGCCCTCTCTTCTCTCCGCCCGATTGCTGTTTTACTTTTGGATGCCGTTCGGGTACATCAGAATCTTTCCGGCCAATCCGCTTTGCAGCTTCGCGAATGCCGACTCGAAATTTTCCAGCGCGATGCGCTCGCCGAAGAGCGGCTCCAGGTTCACTCGGCCTGCTTTCAGTAACGCCGTCATTTCCACCCACGTTTCATACATGCGGCGGCCGTAAATTCCTTGAACGGTCGCGCCTTTAAAAATGACGTCTTGCACCAGGTCGAGCGGCACATTTTCCGTGGGAATACCGAGCAGCGAGGCCCTGCCTCCGGCACGCAGCGCTTTGAAGCCCTGCTGAATGGCTGCGGGATGGCCGCTCATTTCCAGCAATACGTCAACGCCTGTACCGCCCGTGGCTTCCAGGATTTTCTTCACCGGGTCTTCCGTCTGCGGATTCAGCACGAAGTTCGCGCCCATCTCTTTGGCCAGTTTGCGCCTGTGCTCATTTGTTTCCGTCGCAAACACCGTCGAACTGCCGCAGGCTTTGGCCACCGCGATGGACATAAGGCCGATGGGGCCGCAACCGGTCACGAGCACGGTCTGGCCGGAGATCGCCCCCGCCAGCACGGTATGAACGGCGTTGCCGAGCGGGTCGAGGATGGCTCCATAGTGTTCGGGAATTGCCGGATCGAGTTTCCAGATATTGGTGGCGGGAATCTTCACGAATCCTGCGAAGGCGCCGTCAAGATCGATGCCTATGATTCGCAGGTTCTGGCAAATGTGCGCCTGACCCAGGCGGCACTGGTGGCAATGCCCACAATTCAGGTGCATCTCCGCGCTCACGAAATCGCCGGCATGCACCGCGGAAACTTCCTCGCCCACGCGCTCGATCACGCCGCAAAATTCATGACCCAGAGTGACCGGCGGCTTGATTCGCCCCTGCGACCAGCGGTCCCAGCCATAAATGTGTAAATCCGTGCCGCAAATCGAGGTCGCTTCCACGCGCACCAAAACGTCGGTCGGGCCGACCGAGGGGACGGCCACATTCTCGATCTGCAAACCTCTCCCCGCTTGCGTCTTCCGCAACGCTTTCATGGTCGCAGGCATTCAGGCAGGCTCCTTGCTCAGGCAGGTTGCAAATGTGCAGAGATAAATCCTAGCACAGCCGGTTACGCGCATTTCAGTGTACGCCGTCCGCTGGTTTGTAGCCACGCGACAGCCCATCTCGCGAGCAGAATCGTTTGGACAATTCTGCGCGGGCGATGGTTGAATCCTGGGATGGCTCTCACGCCCACACTTGCCCAGATTCGAGAGGCACAGCAAATCCTTGCCGCACATTTTCCCGCGACGCGGATGGCGCGGGCGCCCGGCTTTTCACGGCCGAACACCGATGCTTATCTCAAGATCGAAACGGAACTGCCCACCGGCTCCTTTAAACCGCGTGGTGCCCTCTATGCGCTGGCTACGAATCTTCGACGGCGTGACATCCACGAAGTGACGGCATCGAGCACCGGGAATCACGGGGCGGCCGTCGCGTGGGCGTCGAAAACGATGGGTATTCCCGCGACGATTTTTCTGCCAAGCAATCCTAATCCGGTCAAGCGCCAGAAAATTGCGGACCTGGGAGCACGCATCCACGAAGCAGGCGGGGCCGATCTTGCGGACGCTAATCTTCAGGCTCTCGCGTATTCCTCGCGTCCCGGCGTTTATTTTCTGAATGACGCGACGGATCCGGATATATTGGCCGGACCCGCAACCATCGGCATGGAGATCCTCAATCAACTTCCGAATGTGGCGGCAGTTTATGTGCCCATGGGGGACACGGCTCTGATTCGCGGCGTTGGCGCGGCGCTGAAGCAAGTCAAGCCAGGCGTCAAAATCGTTGGCGTGCAGGCGGAACGCGCCCCTTCGTATTATTTGTCATGGAAAGCGGGCCACCCTGTGCCCACGGAAACGTGCGATACCTGTGCCGACGGCCTGGCCACGCGCACGCCAGAACCGGAAAATGTCCAGGCCATTCGGGAGATTGTGGACAACGTCGTTCTGGTCAGCGACGAGGAAATGATCCAGGCGATCCGGCTTCTTTATCTGGAAGTGGGAGTTGTGGCTGAGCCGGCCGGCGCCGCGGCAACCGCCGCATTCCTCAAAGAGCCGGAACCGCGAGGTCCGGTTGTGCTGCTGGTTTCGGGTGGAAACATTTCAGACGAAGTGCGTGGGCGGGCTGGATTAGTAAATAAGTGAATCTAAACCGGGTGGAAGCTTACTTTTTCATCTTCTTAGGCTTCATGCCTTCCATCGGCTCTTTTTTATTCAGGCGCGCTGCGGCCTGGATCAGCTTTTTCAGCGCAGGCTTCCGCAAATGATCGGGTGTAGGCAATTTCACGTGCCGCAGGTTTTTGCCGGTGCCTTCGAGCAGCTTCGCGGGATCGGGCAGCGATGTTCCGCGCAGAAAGCCAAAGGTCACATGATTTTTCGCGATCATGAAAAAACACATCGGGCCATTCGATTCGAACGTCGGAACTTTCCAGGGGTTCACGGACTCCTTGATTCCGGGTACGATCTTCTTCATCAGACGCCGCAACCCTTGCGCCACGTCTTCCATCGCCGCGCCCTTCCGCGCCACGTACCCGTCGATCCACTCTCGCCCATCCGCGATTGCCTTCATGGTCTCCTCCTGTTGCGCGCAAAGCTCACCAAGTTCTTCCGGGCCGCATCCAACGGCATGTAAGATTCTGGGCCCGCTGGACGTATCATGAACTGAGCCTATGCCAGACACACAACCCGCCGTCCAGTTGGATCACATTTCCCGCCACTATCTTATGGGTGAAACGCGCGTCCGCGCCGTAGATGATGTATCTTTTTCCGTCGCGCCTGGCGAATATCTTGCACTGCTCGGCTCCTCGGGCTCCGGAAAGTCCACGCTGCTAAATCTGATGGCCGGGCTGGACCGGCCCACTGCCGGTTCCATTGTCGCCAACGGAGGCGACCTCGCCCTTCTTTCCCCGCTCGATCTGGCGCGCTACAGGCGCAACACCGTCGGCATGATTTTTCAGTCGTTCAATCTGTTGCCGCGCATGACGCTGGAAGAAAATGTGGAGTTGCCGTTGCGGCTTGCGGAAGTGGAGCGCGCCGAGCGCCCCGGCCGCGTGCGGGAAGCATTGGAACATGTGCGACTGACGCATCGAATCGGCCACCGGCCTTCCGAGCTTTCCGGCGGCGAACAACAACGCGTGGCGATTGCTCGTGCGCTGGTGAATCGCCCGAGAATTCTGCTTGCGGACGAGCCCACGGGCAATCTCGACTCCACCACCGGCGAAACGATTCTCTCGCTTCTTCGCGGATTGCAAACGCAATTGGGCATGACCATCGTGATGGTCACGCACGAACGCCCGCTGGCCGAACGATTCGCCGATCGTCTGGCCACCATGGGCGATGGCAAGCTGCTGAGCGTGGTTGACACTACGCGAGGTGCAGCGCAATGAAATACCAGGACCTGACCGATCTGGCACTGCGAAATCTTCGCGAAGCGATCCTGCGCAACGCCCTGACCACACTGGGCGTGGCCGTCGGCGTCGCTTCTCTTGTGGCGATGTTGTCGCTAGGCGTCGGCCTGCAGCAGCTTGCTTCCAAACGCCTGTCGCAAAGCGGCCTGTTTGACACGATTCTGGTCACAACCAAAAACACGTTTCGCGGGATGGGCCGGCCGCAGCGCGAAACCGAATCCACTAAGCCTCCTCGGCCTCTGGATGAAGACGCGCGGCACGAACTTGAGAAACTGCCCAATGTGATCGAAGTTTACCCGCAGGTTCGTTTTTATACGGAAGTTCGCTTCAACGATAAGCCTTATGCCACGGTCGTTGCCGGGATGCCGGACTCTTCGCGAAACTCCGGTGCATTCGATGGCATGCAAGGCAACTTTTTTTCTTCGGGCACGGCAGACGAAGCGATTCTGCAAATTGAATTTGCCAAGGAACTCTCGAGCAACGCTGGTTCGCTGATCGGCCAATTTCTCACGCTGCGCTACGCCGAGCGCCAGGCGATAGCTGCAGCTGGCGGCGACGCATCTTCGAACGCAGGGGATGCGGGCGGAGGCTTTTCGGTGGTGCCCAAAGAGTTGCGCCTGAAAATCGTGGGCGTCGTTGAAACCGAGCCCGCGGCTGGGTATGGAGGCATCGGCAACGCGCGCCTGCTGATGCCGCTGGACACTGCGTCCACGCTGCGCGCCGCGCAGGTCAACGATTTGCGCGACATCGTGCGCGGCAGCGCTTCGACCAAAGTCACCTACCCTTCGCTTTCCGTGCGCGCTAAGTCTCCTTCGCAGGTCGAAGCGCTGGAAGCAACGATCAAGGATCTCGGCTTCAACGCTTTCTCTCTTCTGGATGCTTCCAAATCGCTGCGCACTTTTTTCTCTGTATTTGACCTTTTGCTGGGAATCTTCGGCAGCCTGGCTCTGGCGGTCGCCACGCTCGGCATCGTGAACACGTTGGTGATGGCGATACTCGAACGACGCCGCGAAATCGGCGTTCTGAAGGCTCTGGGCGCCGCAGATTCGGACGTGCAGCAATTGTTTTTTGTTGAAGCCGGTGTTATGGGCTTTTTCGGCGGAATTTTTGGCGTGGCTTTCGGTTGGCTGCTCGGCCGTGCCATCACGTTTGGCACCAACGTTTATCTGAAGCGCCAAAGTCTGAATCCCATCGATCTTTCTTCCGTGCCGTGGTGGCTGGTGATCCTCGCGTTAGTTTTCGCTGTGGTGGTCAGCTTGATTGCGGGACTTTATCCTGCTTCTCGCGCGGCCAAACTCAACCCCGTCGATGCGCTGCGCTATGAATAAAACGCGCCTCATCTTTTTGTTCGCGGCATTCTTCGCGACGGCCGCAGCCGGTTTCGCCGCTACGGGCCGCGTCGAGTGCAATACCATCCCCAGCAGGATTCTTGCCCGCCGGGTTCCCTACTGCATCGTTCTGCCGCCATCTTTTCAGTCCGACAAGACCCGGCAATTTCCCATCCTCTATTACCTGCACGGGCTTGGTGACAACGAACAATTCTTTGTGCATTCCGGCGCATGGAATCTTACCGAAGACATGTGGGAAAAGGGCGAGCTAAAGGATTTTCTGATCGCCACGCCGGATGGCGGGGGCGGCTTTTACATCAATGCCAAAGATGGCAAGGATCGCTACGAAGATTTCCTGCTACAGGAGTTTTTCCCGTTCATCGAGAAGCGCTATCGCGTGGAACCGGGCCGCGGCCATCGTGCCATCGCTGGCATTTCCATGGGAGGCTACGGCGCTTTGCACCTTGCGTTTCGCCACCCGCAATTATTTATTTCCACCAGCGCTCAGAGCGCGGCGCTGATCGAAAAACTTCCGGCATTTCTGGGGCCAACGCCCAATTCGCGACGGTCGCAAGTGCTGGGCGCCGTCTTTGGGAGTCCTCCCGATGAAGCTTTCTGGGAACGCAACAGTCCCCTAACGTTGGCGCGCACCGCCAATCTTGCCGGCCTGAAGATCTATTTCGACTGCGGCGATCAAGACGATTACGGTTTCGAAGCAGGAGCCTCCGCGCTCGATAAGATCCTGACGTCGCGCCACATCTCGCACGAATTCCACATTTATCCCGGGCGGCACGATGCCAGCTATTTCGGCGAGCATCTTCCCGCTTCGCTTACTTTTGCGTCGCATGCATTTTCAGATGCGCGTTGATTGTTGTTCTTCCGTTATAGAATACTTTTCGCCTGTTCTGGCCGGCCGATGGGGGTGCGCCATGCGCAGAATTTCGTTCGTGCTGTTCTCAGTTCTCGTCGTTTTTGGCGCGGCCACGCCGGCTCAAGAAAAGCCGGTTGAAAAGGCCCTCGCGGCACCCATGGCCCCGACCTCCGGCGCGCGCATGGAATTCCTGGATGAAGTTTCCTATTACGAGCAGCGCTTCGAACGCCTGGCGGATGCGATTCCGGCGGAGAAATATACGTGGCGTCCCGCGGAGGGTATTCGCTCCATCGGCGAAGTGTATATGCACGTGGTGAGCGCCAATTACGGATTTGCGAAAATGCTTGGCACGCCCTATCCGGCTGGCGTCGATCCAAAAACGCTGCTGTCGTTAGCCACGGATAAAACCAAAGTGATTCAGGCCCTGAAGGATTCTTTCGCGCAGATTCGCACCGCGATTTTGACCATCAAAGATTCTGAACTCGACAAGGAAATCAAGACTCCGCGCGGACTGTCGACGATCCGCGGCGCGTTCTTCATGATCACCGGCCACTACGGCGAGCACTTGGGTCAATCCGTAGCTTACGCGCGTTCGATCGGCATCGTGCCTCCGTGGACGGAAGAGCGCCAGCGCCAGGAATCGGAAAAGCCGAAGCCATAATTGCCGTAATCCGACTTAGCTCCAGCAAACTCTTTCCCTTTTCTCCACCCGATCTACGGGCCAAGTTCTTGTCTCCGCAAAGCGGGCGGGACCGGAGCAACCATGGAAAAAGTAACCGGAATTGGCGGTTATTTTTTCGGGCGCGCCAGCCGAAAGCGCTGTCGCAATGGTATTGCAATCATCTTGGCGTGGATGTCGTGCCGGCAAACTACGATGTGTCTCCGTGGCGGCAGCAAGCGGGCCCGACGGTTGTAGTGCCCTTTCCGGACGATACGACGTATCTCGGAGATGGCGGCCAACAGTGGATGATCAATTTTCGCGTGACGAGTCTGGATGCAATGGCAGGGCAACTTCGCGCTAGGGGGTATCTCGCTCGAAGTGGATGCGGAAAAGTATCCCCATGGCCGCTCGCGCGCTTGTACGATCCGGAAGGCAATGCCAGCGAATTGCGGGAACCTGCCGCCGCGATGGCACGCCCGGCGTCTAGGCGAGAAAATAAATATCGGGTTTGTCCACCACACCGGACGCCGCTTGGGTGGTTGGCACCTCTGAAGAAAACACAAAACCGCGGGCTTTCGCGAGGTCCGTGACCTCAAATAACAGGAACACTTCATTGGGCTCGTACAAGTTCCGCATGACTCTTTCGATCCGCAGTCCACAGTGCCGTTGCGCGTCCTTGTGCGTGTCGAAGACCCGTTTCCACTCGTGATACTCCTTAACCTTGTGGCGCACCAGTAGGTACCCCATCGCGTGCCTCCCTGTCTTGCCACGGATCCGGCTGAACCGGGCCGCCTCCGCATAGCGCAAACCATACGCCCCACACAGCCACTCCGCAATGTCTGTCTTCAGTAGCACCCGCGGGGCCATTCGAGCAAAACCGAAGAGCAATTGTTGGTATGATGTGCCGCTTGTAGGTGACGGAGGGCGGCAGATGAGCTTCGCGCAGCGGCTGGAAGAGGTGAAGAGTGGGTTTGAGCGCGCGTTCTGGGTCGCCAATGTCAGCGAGTTGTTTGAGAGACTGGCGTACTACGCGGCGTTTGCGTCGTTGGCGCGGTACCTGCACGAGACGCTGAGCTTTCCACTCGAGCGCGCCGCCAATCTCGCCGGATTGTTCGGCGGCCTGGTGTGGTTCCTGGCGATTTTCGGCGGAGCGATTGCCGACCGGCTGGGATTCCGGCGTGCGCTTTCGCTGGCGTACCTGATTCTGGCGGGATCGTACTTTCTTTTGGGCTCGTTGGGCGCGGCGTGGCTGGGGCCGGTGCGCGCGGCGGTGCCCCTGGTGGTGCTGGTGACGTTTGTGCTGATGTTGCCGGCGCTGGGAATCGCGCTGGTGAAACCGAGCGTGGTAGGCACGACGGCGCGAGCGTCGAACGAAAATGTGCGCTCCATCGGTTATTCCATTTACTACACGCTGGTGAATATCGGCGGCGCGCTCGGCCCGTTCGTGGCTTCCTGGGTACACAGAAATTTGAGCGTCGAGAATGTTTTTCGCATGTCCGCGCTTTGCGTGTTTGCCATGTTCTTCGCGGTGGTGATCTTTTTCCGCGAGCCACGTAAGTCCGGCGAAGCAGCCACGGAAAGCCTGGGCGTAACGCTGAGCAATTTCCTGAAGGTGCTGGGGAATCCGAAGTTCATGCTTTTTCTTTTGATTTTTTCGGGCTACTGGATCGTGTACTGGCAGGAATTCGTGACCCTGCCGATCTACGTTCACGATTACGTGAACGCAAAAGCAGACACGGAGCGAATGCTTTCTACCGGGCCGCTCATCGTGATCGCCTTCACTGTGTTGTTCAGCGTGCTAACGCAAAAGATCTCTGCGTTCCGGGCGGTAGTGCTGGGAACGCTGATTTCCATGGTCGGATTCGCGGTTCTCGCGTTGGGTGGAAACGTGATCGCGGTGTACGGCACGCTGGTCGTGATTGCGGTCGGCGAACTGATCCAGCAGCCGCGCTATTACGATTACATCTCGCGCCTGGCACCGCCGGGTCAGCAGGGCACGTACATGGGATTCGCGTTCTTGCCGCTAGGCATTGGCGCGTTTGCGTCGGGGCCGATTGGAGGCATCTTGCTGCACCATTTTGGCGAAGTGCAACACCAACCGCAGCGCTTTCTGTGGGCGCTCACCGCCATCGGCATCGGAACGACGTTCTTGCTGTGGATTTACGATCGTGTGGTGAAACCGTCAGGGGAGGCAAAAGCCTAGCAGGCAGGATTCAACTGAAAAACTTGGTGCGGACAACTTAGAACTAATTCACCATCCGGCGCAGGGATTCCAGTGCCTGGCGTGCCAGCGAGTAGCGCGGTTCCACGTTCAGCGCTTCCTGAAAACAGCGCATCGCCTGGCCATACATTTCCTTGCCAAGATACGCGCGGCCCAGATTGTAATGCGGGAAATGACGCGGTTCGTAGCGACGCGCTTCGACGGCTTGCTGCAGCCAGGGAATGGCTTCGTCGAACTGGCCGAGTTCGATCATGTATGCGCCAATGTCGTTATAGGGATTGCCAAAATCGGGATCGAGTTCGATGGCGCGCTTGCACTCGGCGATGGCGTCCAGCAATTTGCCTTGAAAGTGGTAGGTCCAGCCGAGAAATGTGTGCGCTTCGGCGGTGGGATGAAGGTCGAGAGAGGAGTGGTAGAGTTCGACCGCCCGATCGTAATCACCTTCCATTTGTGCTTGATAGGCGTCTTGCAACACTTCCCACGCACGAGTCAGCGTCTCCTGATTCATGAAGCCATTGTGGAGGGGAAAACTGCGGCAGGTCAAAGGTACGAAGGTTCTATCTGTGCAAAAACACCACCTGTCCTTTCTGACGGGGTGCAGTGGAAATTCGGCCACAGAATAGAGAGAATAAAGGGCCAGGAACAAAATTAGCAAGAGACTGGGGGAAACGTGAATCGCATCGCGACAGGAATTTCGGTGGCACTGATTTGTGGCGCCCTGGCAGGCGGCGCGCTCTTCGCGCAAGACTCGGGAAAGAAAACGGCCGGCGCGAACGCGGCAGCGGTGGCGCGCGGGAAATCGCTGTTTCAGCAGAAATGTTCCGTCTGCCATTACGACACCAGCGATCAAAAGAAAATTGGCCCGGGGCTGAAAGGTATTTCGAAGCGCGGCACGTTCAGCGTAAACGGAAATAAAATCACCGACGACAGCCTGAAAACCTGGATCGAAAATGGCGACCAGTTGATGCCGCCGTTCAAGGATGTTCTGGAACCGGCGCAGGTTAAAGACGTGATCGCCTACGTCAAAACGCTGTAGAAGAATTTGCCCGGCGGTGTACGCGACCGCCTCCCGCGGCCACCACGGTTCACACACGGACCATTAAAGAGAAACCCCCGGGAAACCTGAGCGAGTCAGGCTGCCGGGGGTTTTCTATTTTCGTTTCTCCCGAGGCGGGAGAAAAGCTACTTCAGAACGGCGTCCTTGAGGACCTTGGCGGGACGGAGACGAACCACCGTCTTTGCCTTGATCTTGATCTGCTCACCGGTCTGAGGATTGCGGCCGATGCGCGCCTTGCGATGAGCCTTCACAACACGGCCGATGCCGGGGATGACGAACTTGCCAGCGGCGCCCTTTGCTTCTTTCACGGCCAACTTGTGGAGTTCTTCAAAGAAAGTCGCAATCGTCTTCTTGGACGTGCCCACCTTCTCGGCAATGTGTGAAACGATTTTTGTCTTGCTCAGTGGCTTAGCTGCCATTTAGTCTGCTTATCCTCCTGATTTGTCTATCCACCCCGAACGAATCGAGGCCAGCCACGAGCGAAAAACCCCTATTTTTCGATGAAAAACTCGGGCCGCATGGAACTATAGCGAACGCAGTTAGGGAACGCAAGTGCGAACCCCCAAAAATGAAGGGAAAAATGCGATTTTTTTGAAGGCATGTGCAAAACGCGCAGGTTTCATGCGGGTTGGAGCAGTTACGACGAACTGTTGCGGCATCAATGTCGCGTGCTATCCTTCCTAATTCCAGATGAATCAAGGGAGAAGGGCGTAGATGAGTGCAACCTGGAACGCAAAAGAACTGGAACAACAAATTGCAGCAGTGACGAAAGCGGCGCGCAGGCCTGTGGCCGTCACATTTCTGGAACAATTTCCGGCCAATGTGAACAAGTTTGAGGGCACGGAACCTTCCAGCTGCAGTTTTTGGCGCTTGGCGGCGGGAGGCCGCACTTTTTACACCGTGCCGGCCAACCATTTCAACTGCGCGGTGGGCGCGTACACCCACAACATAGCGCTTTCACCCGAACGCGAAAAAGAAACCGAGCAGACATTGCAGCTGATGTTTGATTTGGGATATGTGAGGCCGCAAGAAGTGCCGCAGATCCCACGACTGGCGAAGCCGCCCAAGGCGATTCTGTATTCTCCGCTCGGAGAAGCGACGGCTGTGCCGGATGTGGTGCTGTTCGCGGCGAAGCCCGCCGGCGCCATGCTGCTGCAGGAAGCGGCAAATCGCGCGGGAGTGAGCAGCGGCGCGCCTGCATTAGGAAGACCCACGTGCATGGCGCTGCCGGCATCACTGCAGCAAGGCGCGATCACCAGCCTGGGATGCATCGGAAACCGCGTGTACACGGGATTGGGTGAGGACGAGATGTACATCGTGCTGCGCGGGAAAGATGTTGTGGAAGTGGCTGAGGCGCTAAAAACAATTGGAAGCGCGAATGCCGCTTTGCACGATTACGCCAAAGGCAGGCGCGAACAGTTGTCCACGCTATAGGGATTTGGCAACCCAAAACGGATAGAACCCTTTCAACGAGACGGGAAAATTCATCCTGCCGGACACATCCGGCGAGGTGAATCATGGAATCGTTTCAGGTAGTAGCCATTCCCACGGACATTGCGGAAAGCGTTCGCGCAACAGGAAGGCGCCGGGATACGGATTCCCGGCACACCGAGAAACCGCAACCGGACGCGCTCCTTGCCGTCATTGCCTGCAGCTTATCCGGGCAAAAGAGGAAGCGCTCTTTTTGTTTACCTACGATCCTTTCCGCGAAGTCGGCCAGCCGCCGCTGCCCGGCCCTGTCTATATTCATGCGAAGAAATGCGAACGCAGCAGAGACCAGCAATCATTTCCGGAGGATTATCGTGGGCGATTGTTGACTCTGGCTGCGTATGGCGACGATCGCAAACTTCTGCAGGAACAACGGCTCACGGGCGGCAATGAGGATGAAGAAGCGAAGAAGCTGTTCGCGGATCCAGCCGTAAAATACATTCACGTGCGCAGCACGGAAGCAGGCTGCTACCTGTTTCGCCTGGAACGCGGCAGACAGGAATGAATCGGCGCGAGGTACCCATCTAAAAGATCCGCGCTATCGCTTGAGTGAGGCCAAGTCCTCGTAGAGATGGGCGATGGCTTTTATCCCGCCATAGTAATTTTCAAGCGAGAGGTGTTCGTCGGGAGCGTGCGCGTTTTCGTCGGGCAGACCGAAGCCAAGAAGGACGCAAGGCACCTTGAACGTGTCGTGCATTTGCGTGACAAAGGGAATGGAGCCGCCCTCGCGAATAAACACGGATTTTTTTCCAAAGCCCTTTTGCAGCGCCATCTGCACAATGTGGAAAATTGGATCGTGGTAAGGCGCCACCCACGGCTTGCCGGTGCTCAGCGTCTCAAATTTCATCATGACCGTTTTCGGCAGCAGCCTGCGAATGTGCTGCTCCACCCGCTTGGCAATTTTCTTTGGATTCTGGCTGGGAACCAGGCGCGTGGAGAATTTTGCGTACGCTTTCGACGGAATAACGGTCTTCGCCCCTTCTCCCTGATACCCACCCCAGATTCCATTGGGCTCGAGTGTTGGCCGGATCCACAGGCGTTCGACGGTGGTGAATCCTTTTTCCCCAAAATAACCCGGAGCGCCCACGGCCCGTTCGAAATCCTTCTTTTTCCACGGCAGCGCGTTTAGCGCTTTACGTTCCGAAGCGGGGACGGCATCCACGTCATCATAAAATCCAGGGATGGCCACGCGGAAATTCTTGTCGTGCAGTTTCGCGAACAGCTCCGTGAGCACGGTGAGCGGATTCGGGACAGCGCCGCCATAAACGCCGGAGTGGAGGTCGCGGATCGGCCCGGTGAGCTCAATCTGGTAGTAGTTCAAACCGCGCAAGCCATACGTGATCGAAGGAACGCCTTTGCCCAGCATGGCCGTATCTGAAACGACGAGGGCGTCGGCTTTCAGCTTTTCCTTGTTGGCTTGCACATAATCCCACAGGCTGACGCTGCCGACTTCCTCTTCGCCCTCGATCAGGACCTTGATATTGATGGGAAACTTACCGTGCACCTCGTGCAGGGACTGCAGCGCCTTCAGGTGAATATGGACCTGGCCTTTGTCGTCGGCGGTGCCGCGTCCATAGATATTGCCGTTGCGGGTTTCGGGATCGAAGGCCGGCGAGGTCCAGAGATCCAGCGGTTCGGCAGGTTGCACATCATAGTGACCGTAAAACAGGACGGTGGGCTTGCCAGGAGCTTCCAGGGATTCGGCATAAACCAGGGGATGAAGATCGGTCGGAACGATCTGCACGGTTTTAAAGCCGGCGGAGCGAAAGTGATCGGCGACCCAGTTCGCGGCGCGCTCGATGTCCGGTTTGTGCTCTGTTTTGGCGCTGATGGAGGGTATTCGGAGAAACTCGCAAAGCTCGGCCAAATGTTGCTCGCGCCGACCTTCGATATATTCGGTAAGGTTCATATAAGGCCCTCAGGCACAGCAATCTCTTGCAAATAAAAAATCCGGATGATTTCCTAGTAAACGCGGCTGCCGATGGTGTGGCGCGAGCTGGATGCCGTTGCCGCTAATTCATTTTACGGCGGGCGGGAGCGGCGTACAAGTTACGGTGAGTCATCCTAAGTCGAGGCCGTGCCACGGGGGAACACCTGACCGAAAGGGCAATTGACCGGGTTTGGCACGGAGGAGATGATGGGCGCATGGTCGAACTAGCACAAAGCTCGCAACGGCGCAGCCAACGTGTGTTCCATAAGATGCGTTTGCAGGCGCTCGGCCGCAACCACGAAGGGCGGAAGTTTCGCGAAATCTGCGAGACGCTGGTGGTTAGCGCCCACGGCGGGCTGCTCAATTTGAGCCATGAAGTGGAAAACGGCGAGATGCTGGTTCTGGTAAACCCGGAAACCCAAGAAGAGCAAGAGTGCCGCATCGTGTATCTGGGCGAAACTGGGAGACGGGGCACGCGCGTAGGCGTGGAATTTTTGACGCCAGCACCCCATTTCTGGGGAATCGATTTTGAAGCGCGGCCTAGCAACGGCTCTGACAGCGCAGAAACCACGCATTGATTCGCTAGTCCGTCTCAAATCACACAAAGCCTGTTGCGATGGCTGCCAAAAAATCAGGGAACTACGACCGTGGCTTGATTGGAATATGCGCTTTCGATGCCAGCTGCATGGAAGGCTGATCATTGAGTATCGGCAAGCGTGTACGCAAAATCGTAGAAATGCTTTTTATCGACGATCTTGATCGTCATGGTGCCCGCGAGACCGATCAATTGCCCTGTTCCGGAATCCGGCACCACCGAGACGTTCAGTTGTGGCACACCACGCGTCATGCTGCCAAAATGTTGCAGCGCGAAACTACCACTGCGGCCCTCTAACGTTCCGCTTACTCGCTCGATGGCCACGTAACCCGCAGAGCCCTCACGCTCCGACATCACGCTCAACATTTCGCCTGCGCTGGTGCCAGTAAGGTCGCCCTCAAATTTTTTGTCGATGGACATTCTTCCCAGTTTCGCGCTCTCCTCCTGGGGGTTGTCCGGTTTCTGCGGAATTATTTTTACTTCAAATGTTCCGGCGGCGTGATGGGTCATGATTGACTCCTTCTGAATGGCGGTTGAAGCGGGAGAACGGGTACCGGCGAACGCGGCGAGACCAATGGCACAAAGCAGGCACACGGCTGCGCGCACCATCCTTGCGCCCCGAGCAGGTTGTGCCGCTCGCCTATCAGTGAGAACCTTTTCCACAGTATTCATGTTTCGAGTGTGACTGTGGGACGGGCGCAATGATTGGAAAAACGCGACAAAAACATGCCGCCGAAGTTGTTGAGGAATACGACGCGGAAGTCGGCAAGGCCCGCGGCATCCTGCGGCGCCCCATTGCGGCCGGGAAATTGTGGCATTCGCGCCGACAGCCCCCGCCGGACTTGGCGCCATGGGTCGCTCACTACTGGAGCATAAAGTGGGACTTGCGCGGATGCGCGCCGCAAACCGTGGAGAGCCTGCCACATCCCAATGTCCACCTGATATTTGCAGGCGCGAAGCCGGTTGTCAGCGGCGTCCAGCAACGGAAGTTCTCGCGCGTCCTGGAAGGCCAATCGAAAGTGTTTGGCATCAAATTCCAGCCTGGTGGATTTCGGCCATTCTTCAACGGTGCGGTCTCGACGCTCGCGAATCGCACGGTGTCAGCCAAAAGTATTTTTGGAAAGGACGTGGAGAAGCTGGCGCCGGTGCTGTTGTCCTCTCGCGAGGAGGATCAGAAGATTGAAGCGGTCAATGCGTTCTTTCGCGCGCGAATGCCAAAGCCGGACGAGACGGCCGCTCTGGCACGCCAACTGGTGAATCGCGTTCTTCAGGAGACGGACATTAAGACCGTGGACGATCTTGCGGAAAAAGCTGGGATCGGCAAACGGTCTCTGCAACGGATATTCGGCGAATATGTGGGAGCAAGCCCTAAATGGGTGATCCGCCGCAATCGTCTGCATGAATTAGTCGAGAGATTTAACGCCGGCGACAGCCTGGATTGGCCGCAGGTGGCACTCGAACTGGGTTATTTCGATCAGGCACATCTCATCAACGATTTTAGATCCATCGTTGGTTACTCACCGGCGCAGTATCAGCGTGAAGTGTTGCAAAAAAGCGGTGATTCCAGCGGGCGGACTAATTCCAGCCGCCGCCGAGGGCCTGATAGAGCTGCACCAGCGCGATGAGTTCGTTGCCCTGGGCTTGCGCCAGGTTTAGCTCCGCGGAAAACGAATTGGTTTCGTTGGTGAGCACTTCCAGATAATCCGCGGTTCCGGCCTTGAAGCGAATTTCCGAAAGGTGTGCGGCATCCTGAGCGGAATCGACCAGCTGCTGCTCCTGGATGCGAAATTCGCGGTATTTCTGGTAAGCAATCAGCGCGTTGGAGACGTCGCGAAACGCGCCCTGAATGGTTTGCTCGTAGGTCAGCAGAAGCTGTTCGTGTTGCGCTTCGGCCAGATTTACGCCGGATTTCAGGCGGCCGCCTTCGAAAATTGGTTGGACCAGACTTCCCGCCAACGTCCAGACTCCCGCCGGCCCCTGAAACAAGTCGGTTAGTTTCGCGCTTTCGTATCCCGCGCTTCCCGTCAGCGAGATTTGCGGGAAGTACGCGGCGCGCGCCACGCCGATCTGCGCGTTCGCCGCGACTAAATTCTGTTCCGCCTCGCGAATGTCCGGGCGCCGCTCCAGCAAAGCGGAAGGCAGCCCGACCGGAACCTCCGGAGAATGCGGCTGCTCTGTAAGTTTCAGGCCACGCGGAATTTGCCCCGGATTGTTTCCCAGCAGGATGCTGATGGCATTTTCCTGCTGCTCGATTTGGCGCTCGAGATCGGGTATTTCCGCGCCGGCAGTATAAACCAGTTGCTCGGATTGGCGAACGTCCAGAAGCGAATTGATTCCGTGCTCTTCGAGCGTCTTGGTCAAATTCAGCGAATCCTGCCGCGAGGCCAGCGTGCTTTTGGAGATTTCGAGTTGCCGATCCAGTTGGCGAAGCTGGAAGTAGGAACTCGCCACGTCGGCGACCAAAGTGGATATCACTGCGCGTTGCGCCCACTCATTCGCCAGCAGAGTGGCGCGCGCGGCTTCCGTTGCCCGGCGATAGCGGCCCCAGAAGTCCACATTCCAAGAAGCGCTGGCCGTAACTTCTCCCAGTGTAATTTCATACGCGGGGATCGGACCGATAGTGGGGTTGCGCACGCTGCTGACGTTGCCGCCGCCAGTCAGCGTGGGGAATTGGTCGGCGCGAGTGATGCCCAATTGCGCTTGCGCCTGCAAAACACGGGTGGCCGCGATGCGCACGTCGTAATTATTTTTCAGCGCGGTACGAATCAGGCCTTGAAGTTGCTCGTCTTGGAAAACATCCCACCACTTCTCCTCTCCGATAGAAGTAACTGTCGAGGCGTTTGTGTTTGCTGTCGTCGCTGCTGCGGGCACCGGGGCCGGTGTCGCCGTCGCAGCCAGCAGCGGTGGTGGCAACGCCGGGTCGGGCTCGCTGGGACTCCGGTAAGCAGTGGGAACATTCACAACTGGACGCTTGTAGTTCGGGCCGACGGAACACGCCGCCATGAAAACGACCGCAGTGGCAGGCGCAATTTTAGAGAGCAAGTTTGAGAACTTCCGAATATTACGGAACATGGTTGTTCTAGTCTCCATCGCCTTCTTGCATGGCATAGGCGGGGCTGACCGCGGGAGCGGGAGATTCCGGAGCTTTGCGAGTCGAGCGGAAAAAGGAATAGCGATCCAGCACTTTTTCCTGGAACTCCTCGAGGTAAAGATAAATAGCGGGTGTGACGAACAAGGTCACAAACTGGGATACGATCAGTCCGCCGATCACCACCAGCCCCAGCGGCCGGCGCGAAGAACCGTCCGATCCATAGCCGAGCGCGATGGGCAGCGCTCCGAGCAACGCGGCCATGGTGGTCATCATAATCGGGCGAAAACGTTCCAGGCTAGCGTCGTGAATGGCCTGATCATCTTTGACTCCGTGACGCACGCGCTGCTCAGCAAAGTCCACGATCATGATGCCATTTTTCTTGACGATGCCCATCAACATGAACATGCCGATATACGCGTACAGCGACGCCTCGGAATGGAACAGCCACAGCGTCAGCAAACCGCCGACGAGCGCAACCGGCAACGAGGACAGCACCGTGATCGGATGAAGGTAGCTTTCATACAGAATCGCCAGAATCACGTACATCACGAACACGGCGACGAGCATCAAGATGGCCAGATCGTTGGCGGTGTTGCGAAACGTCAGCGCTTCCCCTTGCAGTGCACCGCGAACTCCCTGCGGCAGGATTTGTTTCGCTGAAGCTTCCACGAAGTCCGTGGCCTGACCGACCGTGTATCCGGGCTTCATGTTGAAAAACAAAGTGACGCTGGTGAACTGGTTGATGTGATTGACCGCTTGCGGGCCGATGATCGCTTGCCAGCTGGTAACTGCGCTCAGGGGGATCATGCGCAGTCCATCATCGCTCTTGATATACAGCTTGCTCAGATCTTGCGGCTCCGAGCGCTCGTCGTCGGCCACTTCCAGGATCACTTGATACTGGTCGGTGGGCTTCTTGATCAAGTAGCTGTAATTCTGAGAGTACGCATCGTGCAGCAGCGTAAGGATGCGCGTCTCCGAAACGCCATACAGCTTGGCCTGATCGCGCAAAATGTCGACTCGAAGATTGGGCGTGTGATTAAAAAGGTCGGAGTTCACGAACAGAAAGCCGGGATATTCGTACATCTTCGCCGTCATCTTGTTGGCGGCATCGTAGACTTCCTTCGGGTCGATACCGGACAGGGCGTAGGCAAACTGGCCCTGAATATTTGCGGTCGCACCCGTGCTGATTTCGAGAACTGGGTTCGGTTGAAGAAAAACGAGCGCTCCGGGAACCGTGGACATCACCCCACCCATCAGTTGTCCGGCAACCTGACCGATCGGAGCACGCTCCTTGGGATCCTTCAGGAAGGAAATCAGGAATGCCTGGTTGGCCGGCAGGAATTGGCTATTGCCGCTCATGGTAAACGTGGCGGCGACGGCGGGATTGGCGTGCAGCACTTTTTCTGCGGCATCTTGATACTTGTGCATCTGATCCGGAGACGTACCCTCCTGGGCGACGAGCACGCCGCGAATGAAGGAGCTGTCTCCGACGGGGAGGAACGATTTCGGAATGGTGTAGAACAAGTAGCCAGTCCCGACAAAACAAACCAGCCAGATCAACGCGGAAATCCAGCGATGACGAAGGAAAAACCACAACTGCTTGCCGTAGATCGCAAGAATACGGTGTTCGATATTGCCGCTCACGCGTTCCACCCAGGTCTTCTTCGTACCTGGCCCGCGTCCGGACAGCAGCCGTGATGTCATGAGCGGCGTCAGCGTCAACGAAACAAGTCCGCTAGCGAGAATCGAGATCACGATAGTGATGGAAAACTCGCGGAAGATACGCCCGACGAGGCCGCCCATGAACACCAGCGGAATAAACACAGCCGCGAGCGACAAAGTCATCGTCAAAATCGTGAAGCTGATTTCCTTGGCTGATTGTACCGACGCTTGCAAAGCGGTAAGGCCTTCCTCCATCAGGCGAACGGTGTTTTCCAGGAAGACGATGGCGTCATCAACCAGGAAGCCGATGGCCAATGTAAGAGCCATTAACGACAAGTTATCGAGGCTGTAGCCGAGCACATTCATCGCGACGAACGTCAGCAGCAACGAAAGCGGGAGTGCAACTGCCGGAATTAATGTATCCGTGGCGCGGCCCAGGAAAAGAAAAATCACCATCACAACGAGAACGAAGGCGATGTACAAGGTGGCCTGCACGTCTTTAATGCTGGAAACGATGGTGACGGAGCGATCGTAAGCTGTGGCGATTCGCACCGAGCTCGGAAGCTGTCTCTCGATGGAGGGAAGTTCGTCGCGCACAGACTTGGAGACTTCCACGGCGTTCGCGCCGGCGCGTCGGAACACTGCGACCACGACCGTGGCGCCAGGCGTCGGATAGCCCCGCGCCCAGAAACGCATATCGATGCGTTCGTCCTGCACTCCTTGTTTCGAGGTGGCAACATCCTTCAGATAAATCGGAGCGCCTTTATCCTGGCCGACGATGAGTTGCTCGTATTGCTCGGCGGTGCTCAACTGGCCTTGCGGTTGCAGCAAAAAACTGCGGTGCGGGCCATCGAATTGGCCGGCGCCGGTGTAGCTCGTGCCGTTCTTGATCGCCGTGGTCAAATCTTCGAGCGTGATGTTGCGAACGGCCATGGCGGAGGGATCCGCCTTGATGCGCACGGCAGACTGCGTGCCAAACACCGCAACCTGGCTCACGCCCGGCAGAATGCTGATGCGTTCCCCCACTTGCGTGCTGGCGTAATCGTAAAGCTGGCCTTCTGTCGCCGTGTCGCTGACGAGCACGAGATACTGAATAGGCTGATCATTCGGGTTGGTTTTTGTAAACGTCGGCGGGCTTGGGAGGTCGACAGGAAGCTGTCCGCTGGCTCGCGTAATCGCGGCTTGCACGTCGGTGGCGGCAGCGTCGAGACTTTTGTTCAAATCAAATTGCAGAACGAAGCTGGAGTGCCCCTGGCCGTTGTTGGACGTGACCATTTCCAGGCCGGGAATCTGCATGAACTGGCGCTCGAGCGGCGTGGCCACATTGTTGGCCATGGTTTCCGGTGTCGCGCCCGGGTAACTCACCTGCACCTGAATCACTGGGTAATCGACCGCAGGCAGATCGCTGACCGGCAAGCGCTGGTAGGCGAACAGGCCAAACAGGATGACTGAGACCGTCAAGGCAACGGTCATCACCGGGCGTCGGATGAAGAGTTCAGAGAGATTCACGACGCGCCCTTTTGCGAGTTGCTGCCGCTGCCATTACCCGCGGGCGCTGCCGTATCAATGTGCACCTTGCCACCGGGATGCACGAGCAGTTGACCCGCAAGCACGACGCGTTCGCCCGCGGAAAGTCCGCTGGTAATGACGACATCGTTTCCCTGACGCTGGCCCAACGTTACTGGCCGCAGTTCCGCACTTTCGTCCTGTTTGATCACATAGACATACGGTCCCTGCTGGCTTATCTGCGTAGCTTGCGATGGAACGAGTACTGCTCCCTTTTCCGTGGATAGCACCAACTTCACTTGAATAAACTGGCCGGGCCAGAAATGGCGATCGGGGTTGGAAATCGTTGCGCGCAAATTCACCGTGCCGGTGCTGTTCTGCACGGCGTTATCTAGGAATTCGACTTTACCCGGCCGCGCGGCTGTTTCCGCGTCGCCCGGCAGACGCACCATCGCTTTCAACAAGCCTCGGCCCATTTCTTTCTGAACCTGGGGCAGATCGCGCTCGGTGATGGTGAACGTGGCATAGATGGGATCGAGCCGCTGGATGGAAAGCAGCGACGTCACATTGGTTTGCACGACGTTGCCCACGTCTACCAGGCGCGCTCCGGCACGTCCGTCAATCGGCGAGTGGATATAGCAATAATCGAGATTGATTTGCGCGGTTTCGATGGCCGCTTTGGCGGATTCGATCTGCGCTTCCACCACGTCGACGGTATTTTTCTTCGTGTCGTAATCTTGTTTGGAGATCGCGCGCGTTCCGACCAGATCCTGATCGCGCGCGAACTGAATTTTCGCGAGGTCGAGGGCGGCTTGGGCCTGTTGCAGGCTGGCTTTCGCGGCGTCCAGTTGCGCTTTGTAGGGCCGCGGATCGATGACAAACAAAAGCTGGCCCTTTTTCAGATTTTCTCCGTCCTGAAAATGGCGTTCCGTGATGGCGCCCGCAACCTGCGGCGTGATCGTCACTGATTCGAAGGCAACGTTCCGGCCGATTTCGTCCAAATATCGGGGCACGTCCTGAGCCGAAGCCTGAACCACCGTGACGAGGGGCGGCGGCAGCGTAGCTGCAGCTTCGGCATGCGCGTTGCCACGATTGCAGGAAGCCGAAAGCAGCGCAAGCGGCAGGAGCAGGGCGAGCAGGTTGCCGCATGACGATGACGCCGGGCGGCCAGCCGCAGTCAGCCCCGTTTTTAGACTGAATTTTCGATCATTGAAACGACTGCTCCGCCCCATGGTTACCTCTCCCCATCCCTGAGATTTTCTGTTCGTTTTGAACCAGACTTGCCGCGCGACTTCCGACCTTGCCTAAGACGTTAGCGAGGAATGCAAAGTTCCAGCTTGAGGACATCGCATAGAGAGCGCATTCCGCCGAGAAAATATCTTACGTCTCATACCCACAACCCTTATCACACTGGCATCGAAAACCCGCGCAACTGGTTCACAACCCGGGGACTTGGCCAGCCCTCGCGGGCTCTATCTATGATGTACATACCCTCGCGAAAGGTACTTGACCCATACCACGGTTTTGGGCCGGATTCCGGAGTCATTATATACCCGGGTTTTGGCAGGGATTCCCGCATCCAGGCAGCCGCTCCAGGTGACAAGATTCACTTGCCGAGTCGATTGCCTTGACTTGCAGCTACCCGCATCCTAGAATCCGCGCCTCAGGCCTTCCGTCCCAGTGAATGGATATGTGACCGACCGCAGGCGCATTCTCGTACAGCTGGCACTCGCCATGGGGCTTCTGGCACCCAGCGCGTTGGCGCAGAAGCCCGCCCCTACCCCCGCGCCTCCGCCGTCGTCCCAACCGACTAACTCTTCGGGCGCCACCGTTCCCTCCAGTTCGCAGCCCGTTCAACCAGACATGGATTTCGTGATGTTTCTCTCCGGCCGAGTTGCCACCGCCGACGGCACACCTGTTCCACACGATGCGTCCGTGGAGGTGGTTTGCAACGAGAAGGTTCGTCAAAAGGCGTATGCCACACCTGGCGGCGCCTTCAACATGCAACTGGGGCCGGGGTCGCGGAACGACGCCATGCTCGACGCCAGCGACGATGCGGCTTCACAACGGATCGGCGCTAGCAAACCTTACTTGGGGGGAATTCCGTCGCATGATTTCGCGAAGTGCGAGCTGCGCGCCTCAGCGGCCGGTTTTCACTCCAATAGGCGAAGCCTCATGGACCTTACTCCTTCCGATCGCAACGTAGATGTGGGCGCGATTGTGATGGAGCGGATAGCCAAGGTGAAGGGCGCAACGATCAGCGCCGCCCCCTACAAAGCACCAGCAAACGCCAGAAAAGCTTATGAGAAAGGCCTCCAGGCGGAGAAGAACGGAAAACTTGCCGATGCGCGCAAATACTTTGAACAAGCCGTGGACCTGAACCCCAGTTACGCGAGCGCGTGGTTTCGTCTGGGCACGGTGTTTGAGAAGGGAAACGAAACAGATTCCGCCCGTGCGGCGTACACGAAAGCCAGTGTCATCGATACGCATTTTCTGCCGCCGTACCTCTCCCTGGCTTCCCTGGCTTACCAAGCGCAGGATTGGACGGGAGTGCTTCAATTTACTGGTCACGTCATAGACGTCGATCCGTTGAGCTACGGCGACGAAAGTGTTTACGTTGTGGATCTGGATGAGTGGAGTCCAGCCGACGCCTACTTCTACAATGCGGTCGCAAATTACAAGCTGGACAGGATTGAAGCAGCAGAGAAGAGCGCGGTCAAGGCTGAACACGTAGACCTCCTCATGCGGGCTCCGGAACTGCATCTCCTAATGGCTGAGATTTTCACGCGAGGAAACAACTACGACCTTGCGATAGCGGAGTTACAAACCTTCCTGGAACTAGCTCCTCATGCAAAAGACCGGGATCTCGTCCGCGAGCAGTTGGCAAAATTGGAGAAGCTCAGCCATTCCACGCCCTCGGCCGATAAACCCGTTCAGAACTAGGTGCTGTCCAGCAAAACGCAGCCGTTCGAATCACCTGCCCTAGCAAAGTGCCGCTAACTCACAGAGCAACGCTAGAATCAAAAACGGAGGAGTGGGTGGGCGGTTCAAACCGGGGTCTTGAAAAATAAACTCGCCGATTCGCGATCTCGTACAAAATTCTAAATCCCTTTGTCAGCCGTAAGATAGCGAGAATTTCTATTTTCGGGATTTGCTCTGTTTTTACTCGTTTTGCTCCACTTTAGTGACGATTTGGTGACACTAAATACTTTTGCGGTTCGCAGACGATAAGTGTCAGACGATCAGATTTCGTTGGGTTGTAACAGCAGGACAGTAGCTCGAGATGAAGCGAGCGGTTACGCGTCTTAGATCTTCGTCGAGGATCGACATAACCCGGTCGGCGATGGCTGTTGGCACGCCATAGTGCGCCTGCGCAATTCCGCCGGTAATGCAGCCCAGCGTGTCGCTGTCTCCTCCAAGCGATATCGCGTTTCGGATTGCGTCTTCGAAAGAATTCGATTCGAGGAAGCACGCGATAGCCTCAGGAACCGTCCCTTGGCATGACTCGTCGAACTGGTAGGTAGGTCTGATCTCGTCGACAGTCCGGGATAAATCATAGCCGAAGGTCACCGCCGTGTATTGCTTGATGTCAGCCTTCGTTCTCCCTGTCCTTGCAAGAAAGATTGCGGCCGCCGTTGCTTGGGCCCCCTTGAGACCCTCTGGGTGATTGTGTGTCACGGCTGTGTATTCAGCCGCCTGGACCAGCACTTCGTCTAGCGTGTTGAATGCAAATCCAACCGAACTGATTCGCATAGCGGCGCCATTGCCCCAGCTATTGTAAGGTTGGCTTTCGTTAGCCTGCGCCCATCCGTGGAAAAGGCCTCCATAGCCTGCACCCGGGTAACGCCGATAGTAGGCCCTCATGAGCGAAGCATAGTCGGTGCCCGTCAAGATTGATTCCGCTAGGGCAACGGTGAGGAGGCTGTCATCGGTAAAGTAGCAATCCGGACTGAACAGATCGAACTGCTTGGTCTTGATGTTCTTCCACTCGTAAACCGATCCAATAATGTCGCCCGCTATTGCACCGAGCATTGGAATCTCCCTTCAAGGCAATCCCGCAACACCTGCGCAATTATCCTCAAACACATCTCGTATCGCCATCTCCGTGAAAGCACCCCGAGGCACAGCAAGTGAAACCCGATTTATCGGGTCAATACACCGTGTCGTAAATGTGCGTATTCTGGTCCCCTGGACTGGGCATAACAAGCATCAAGCTCACGGGCTACCCGCGCCGACAGCCCTGGACGAGCCACTTTGCTATTTGCTTCTCTTAAAGCGGCGGGAACCGCTATGTTCATATACTTCATATTATGAACATAGGTGATACGCTCAAAATGGGAGGATGAATGTATGGCCTTACTAAGACGAGGTCTCACAAGCATTTTCAATTAGACGCGGGAAAGCTCAAGCGCGCCCAGAGGGCGTTGCGGGCAGAGACAGAAACGGAAACTATCGAGCGTGCGCTCGACGTCGTCATCACCGAACACGCGAGAAACCGGTTGACGGTCGAGGCCAACGACCGCTTCGTCAAAAGCGGCACCGATATAAGAGACGCATACGGCACATTGGACAAGTAGATGCAGCCGGTCCTCTTCGACCCTTCCATTTACATTACCGCGTCACGGACTGGAGACGAGGCCGCTTTGTCGCTGAGGCGGTTGGCCGTCGGCTCCCCGGTTTGGCTGAGCGCGGTCGTGCTTGAAGAGCTATACGCCGGAATTTCCCCTCGCGGTCGCCATGTATTGGAACGATTCGAGCGTGACTTCGAAAAGGCGAGGCGAATTCTAGTACCGAACCTCAACAACTGGACCCAGACCGGCAAAATACTGGCCCGTTTGGCCGCCAAGTATGGTTACGAGAAAATTGGACAGGGCGGCCTGACGAATGATGCACTGATGGCAATGAGTGCCGCCCGCCTGGGGATCACCGCGAACGCGCGAGATTCCCTGCGACTTGCCGAGCTCCGTCCTTTTCAAGGGAAGGTCTACGAATTTCGCAGTAGTTAAGGCTATCCAGACGCTCCGGTGCTGTACTGAGAATTCGACATATTTAAAGTAAGCGAGTTCGCTAGACAGCCGTCGGCTTGCCATCCGCTCCGCGAAATTGCGCCCGAAGCCGACTTCCCGTCTAGTGCCTCGGGTGGAAATCGCATATCGTTGGAATAGCAATGAACTGGAGAAACGACGGAGCTTTGTGCGGAGCGGAGTGGCTGAATGCGGCTGTCTTGAAAAATAAAGTCGCCGATTCGCTATCTCACACAAAATCCAACTAAATCCCTTTGCCGGTCGCAAGTTTTTTGGATTGCTCTGTTTTAGCTCGTGTTGTGCTACTTTCAGTGACAAATTGGTGATACTCGCGGGTTTCACCCTCTCGCGCCCATGAATGTCACAGGCTCAAGAAAACCAAAAGTTGATTTATCAGGCGCGTGGCCTGGTACTTCTCGGAGAAGTTAGTTGTCCCCTTCAACTGTGCTGCGCGCCGGTTTCGGAATCTGCCAGAGAATTTGGGAATCCGGAGCTTGGTTGGGATACAACCGCAACGACTCGGCGTTGGAAGGCATGAGAACGATGTCAACGCGGCGATTGTAAGCTAGCCAGGTCGCATGGGAATTGCGCACCCACTTTTCAGGGGGCTGGTTAGGATTGCGCGTCTGCAGGTCGATAACCGTGGCTTTGTCCAGCGGTTTCTGCTTGCCATTCGCTGAGGTATCGATCTTTGCTGCGTCGATTCCCTGCGAAACCAGGAAATCCTTGACGCGTTGGACCCTGAGTTCGGATAAGGAATCGTTGTACTTATTCGCGCCGCGCTCGTCCGTGTTTCCGCCAAGCGACAACTTCGCGTCAGGGTCATATTCGAGATATTGTTTGAATCCAGTGGCGAGGCTCGTCAACACTTCCTGCTGACTGCGGAGGAGTCCCAGCGTCGGGTCCTCCTTGGTAGGATAGGCAGTCGGGAAGAAAACGCTGTGGAGCAACACAGTGGGAACTGGTTCAACGGAGCCCTTCAGGCGTACCGCCACCGTCTTGGTATCCGAACCACCACATGCATTGGTTGCGATTAGAGTGTATTTGAACTCTTCGTCCACAGGGCCAGTGCCGCTCTGCGTTGGGCTGAGGGTGATGGACTTCGTGCCGCTGGCATCTACGGAGCCACCCGGATCCAGCGTGGCCTTGTCGGAGTTGGACGTCGACCAATTCAGTGTAGTGCTCCCTTGTTGGATGATCTTGTCGCCGATGCGGCGGTAGTTGACCTCCGTGGTTGATGCGTTCAGCGATGATTGCACGACAGAGTTGACTTCCACCGTCGTGCTCGGCGTTGTCACGCCACCTGGTCCTGAAGCTGTAAGCTGATACACGGTGGTTTGCCGAGGCGAAATGGTTTTCTCGCCCGACGTCGGAACGGGGCTCATGCCGCTCATCTCGGCTTCGACAGTTTCTTTGGAATCCCAGGCTAGCTGCGTATTTTGGTTGCAATCGATTTTCGACGGATTGGCAGAGACCGACCCGCTGACAGGCGCTACAACGACGGTGGCGCTTGCAATACCGGCCTTAAAGCGTGGCGCCAATTTAGGCATATCGCATTCGGGGCGATATGTTGGGCACGCCGAGCCACGTGCCCAGGGCTTGGTCTTTTCTTTTCCATTCGAGATAGAAACAATCACGCGTTGGTCTGCCGCGACCGTGATCGGGCCGGACCATAGTTCCTTACCATACCGAGTGACCGTCACTTGGTGCGTTCCTGGTGGCACGACCAATTCCTGGTGCCAAATAATGTCGTGATCGAACTCATCCACGTGGCCTACGAAGTACAGGGACTTCTTGCCATTCAGAAGAACAGCGGCGTCGGTTGCCCCGTGGAGCCTTCCTGCTTCAATCTGGATGCGACCACGCGGGCCTGGCACGTTTGCCCCAACGGGCTCCAGCTTTATGTCCATAGGTACGGTTTTGTCCGAATCCAACGAGACGTCTTGCTCGACAAACTTGTACCCGTAGTTGGCCACAACCACATGGTGGGTACCGACGTCGAGCTTGATGGTCCGATTGCCGGGACCAATGGCCTTGCCATCGATAAACGTGTAGGCCTGTTTTGGGCTTACCGACATCTTCAATTTCCCTGGTTTAGGGTTTTGTGCAAGCGTAACCGAGCCTGCTAAAACCGTGGCAACTACCATTAGGCAAAAGTTTTTGACTGTTTGAGCGCTCATAGAATTACCTCCTGCACACCTCTCCGCGCGTCGCCAGAAAAATTGGGCCGAGTGCCAGACAGCTTGGATGACCGGCGGCGGCAGGTCAACTAGGGGTTTTGCTAGGGGGGGGCCGCACAGGCGAATCTGCATCGGTGCATCGACAAGATCGGCAGCATCGTTAATCGATTGTTTAAGTCCCTGGTAATTTTCCTGTCAACGGCGCAAGCACAGCTGGTATATATGGTCCTAGAGTCGTTCTAGAACTACTAGGACTACATATGCTCTGGAAGCACTTTCGCCATAGTATTGCCGGGCTCTTGGCCTTAGCTTTTGCCGTCTCTCTGTCCGCCCAGGGGGTATTTTGGGATTTCTTGGGGTACACCCAGGTCGACAGTAGTCAGGATCATGGCCGTATCCAGATCACCCGTCGTGATGTTCACTTCCGCACGATTCAGTTGCGGGTCAGCGGCGAGGCCATTTTTTTTGACCGCCTCGTCGTTCACTTCGATGATGGCACCTCTCGTGATTTGCTGGTCAGCGAGCGGATTTCACCCGGGGGGAGGAACTACATCATCGACCTCCGCGCCGAACGCACCCTCGAAACCGTCGAGCTTTGGTATTACAAAGAGGCTTGGGGGCGCAATCCGAGGGTGAGTCTGTATGGTGTCCGTGCGCCAGAGAGCGACGGGCAAAATGTCGTGCAGGAACAGTAGTGGGCGGCCCGTGGAAGCCCCAGCTTGAAGAAGCGCGGCAAGAGTGGCGGAGACGATACCCAAAGCATGGCTGAGAAATACAAACCCGACAGTCGATAATCGTGAAGATCAGCGGCGTCCCGCATGAAGCCAAGATCAGAGCGGTACTCGGCCAACAACGACAGCGGTCCAGAATACAGACTTCACAGCCCCGACGATTTCTTCCTGCGTGTCCGTGGGCAACATCAGTACCAGCACAAGCAAAATCGGCATAGCACAACGAAGCTGGCGATTATCATTCCGCCTCCATCTTCACCACGTCCCGCTCACTCACCGTCGCCGTCTGCGAGTGTCCGAAGTCAACAATCAGCTTCAAACCGTCTGTATAAGCAGTGACATCCGCCTACAGTTTCATTGTCGGATCGGGCGGCCTTTCCGGTCGGACTCATCTCCGCTACCTGGTCTTACAGTCTCTGAACCTCCAATGGGAACCCTGGTTCTTCGAGGAAGTGGCAGCTCAAACTGAATTGGTAATCACGGTGAGCTAACCGTCGCTCACATTCTCAGGCTCTCCGGAACTTGCCAATATTGGCAGGCTGATTAATTTCTTTCTCTGCTGCTGTAGGAGTTAAATCACCATGAAGAACAAACATCTAATGAAATACTCAAACGTTATGAATGTAACCAAGAAAGCGTTGGTTGCGGGAAGTTTAACGCTCGTCTCGTCATTGCTCGTCTTTGGCGCAGAGGAGAATGCACACGCGTTCCGCGACGGCAAGAAGGCTAAGATTCAGGGCGTCATTGTCTCCAAGACCAACGACGTTCTCAAACTGAGGGCCGATGACAATTCTGTTGCCACGATCGATTTGACGGGCGATACAAGAATTGAACTAAAGCTCGCCTTCGGTGACAGAGATCCGATGGACCTGCAAAACCTGATTGTGGGCCTTCGTATCGAAGGCAAAGGCAACGAGAACGGCGAGTTTGTCGCGAAGGAAGTGCTGTTCGACCGCGAATCAATGCCGGCTTCGTGGTTTTCAACTCCGCGTCGGATCCAACAAACTCAATTAACCTCACAACATTATCAAACATCGCTGCCGCAAAACCCGTCCTGGTGATTGGGCCGCTCAGAATTTGCGCCTCCACACAGATGGCGCGGCTGCGATCACCAACCCGTCGAGCACGAGAAGGGCGACCGAGCCGCCCGCGTGTGGAACGATGCCGAGAGGATGGAAAGCGGACTTGCCAGTCCCACCAAGGGTGCGATCAGACCGCCGCTAAGAATGAATAGAAGTGGTTCGAGTCGATGACAAGGGCGAAATAGTCTTCATTCCTTTATTTCAGCGTGGCATATTCCGCTTTCGCGGCGATGAAAATAGGAATGTCGGGGTCGGCGTCTTTCCAGAGCGTGAGGAAGTCTTGATAGGCTGCCTTGGCTTTGGCGGTGTCGCCTTGCATGGCATAGGCTCTGCCGATTTGGAGATGTGCGAGGGCAGCGACGGGCGAGTAAAAGACAATCCCGCGATGGTTAAGGATTTTCTGAAATTCCAGGGCGGCTTCCGAACCGCTGTGTGCCATCAGATATGCTTGCCCGCGGATATAAGCAGGCATGAGAGCGGGCTCCACCCAACTCAACTCCAACGCTGCCGCGGGTGCTAGTTCCTCCACAGCCTGTGCACCTTTACCATCGTTTAACTTGATGACGGACCGAATCTCAGGCCGCCAAAGGTTGAGCACGACCGTGTCGACGGGGTAGCGCGGCGCGAATTGTTCCGCTAGCTTTGCAGCCTGTGCTGAGTCACCTACTAGTGCCAGCGCGAGCACACCCGACCACGATGGCGACCAACCGTTTCTCCCTGAGGACCCAACCGATTGGGTTAACGCGACATTGACGTTCTTTCGCGCCGCAGCTCGATCGCCAAGCAGCGCTTCCATCAATGCTGCACTCCCTGCAATGGAAGCGGCACCCTCTTTCGCTCCTGTGCTCAAGGCTGAGTCGGTAGCGGCTCGGGACAACTCCCGTGCTTTCCCGAGGTGCCCGAGGTACGCTTCCATATCTGGACTACTCTGGAGGTCCGGCTGCGAGGCAGCGATGCTGGCCATCATTACTGTGTCGCCATCGAGAAAGGCAAGACTATACCGCAGGCCGTCGAGGCCAGCACTCAGCCCGCGGGCTTGCGCCTGTTCATAGGTCGCATGGGCGTCGGCCAAGCGGTTCAGAGCCATGTACGCCTGTATGAGTCCGGCGTATGGCAGAAACTGACTTGGATCAAGGCGGCTGGCCTCGCCGAATTCCTTCGCCGACTCGTCCCATCGCCCAAGAGTGGCGTATTCGTATCCCAAGATACGGTGGGGCACGAAGTCGCGTGGATAGGTTTGCTTCCAAAGTTGGCATGTTTGGATAGCCAGGTCAATCTGCCCAGTTGCGAACTGATAATAGACGGCCGAAAGGTCAAACTTCTCCCTCTCGCTTGCACGGTTTCGCAGCGCGTAGGCCTTACGGATGGCCTCTTCGGCCAATATCCATTCATTGTGAACCTGATGCGCGCGGCCGAGGGCGGCATAGGCGCTGGCAAATTCGGGGTCCAATTCGATGGCGCGTTGGAATAGAGGAATCGAGCTATCGAAATCGCCTTTTGAGAGTTGTGAAAAGCCAAGACTGTAAGCTTTTAGCGCCTCAAGTGAGGGGGTGCTGGCCTCGGCAAGCGGAGTGGCATCCTTGTCGACTGTCGTCAGTGATTCACCGACTCGCGCTCTGAACTTGCTTGCAATCTGAGTCAGAGCATTCAGCACGTCTTCTTTTCTTGCTGCTTGCGCCTGCTCCTCCGCGAGGACATCCCCCGTGCGACAATTTTTTGCGCGTAGGCCCAAAACGTACTGGTTCCCGAGACTTGCAATCGTACCGTCCAACACCGCTGCGCTTGCCGTCCGCTCGCAGATTTGCTTGGCTAGTTCAGGGGTAAGGTGCGCGTCCGCTCGTTGGCCCATCAGTCGCAGGGTCCGCTGAATGCGCTCGTCGGAGACCAAGCTCAGAAACGGCGACTGTTCCAATTGCACGGCCAGACCTTGCCGCAGGGTGCCGTCGAAAACTGGATCGCCTGTTGTATTGGTGAAGTCAGCGAGGACGATGGTGTCCTTGTCCGTCAGCGAATGCGATTTGCGCGAGAAGAACAGCCATCCACCCACGGCCAGTCCGATGACCAGCAATGCTGAAGCGGCGGCCGCCATCCGTCGTACTGATTTGCGGACAGGTTCAACGCCGACTGCGGTTGTACGGATGGCGGACCGGCCCGAATCTGCATCTCGTCTTAGCCGCTGCAAATCTGTACGAATTTCCGCTGAGCTCTGGTAACGAAGCTTTCGGTCCTTCTCTAGCGCCTTGCCGACGATTTCGTCCAGCTTTTGTGGGAGTACTCGATTAATTTGCGACGCCGGGACGGGCGTGCGATTTAGAATCGCATCGTAGATGACCGCAGCACTATTCCCAGGGAAGGCCATCCGCCCTGTTGCCATCTCATAAAGCACTGCGCCAAACGAGAACAAGTCCGTACGCGAATCCAACTCCTCACCACGTGCCTGTTCCGGCGACATGTACGCGATCGTACCCACCGCACTGCCTGGGCTGGTAAGCAAAAATTCGTCAGTTGCCGTCGGCATCTGTGATACGCCGACGGTCGTACCAGCAGGAACAACTTTCGACAGACCGAAATCGAGAATTTTAGCGTTGTCCAGTTTGGTCACAAACAGATTTGCTGGCTTGATGTCCCGATGGATTATGCCTTGGGTGTGTGCCGCACGGAGCGCGTCGGCAATTTGAATTGCTAGTTCCAGCATCTCCTCGAACGGAAGCGGCTTGCCAGAAATGCGGTGCTTCAGCGTTGCGCCGTCGAGAAACTCCATCGCGATGAACTGCTGACCGTTCTGTTCGCCGATGTCGTAAATGGTGCAGATGTTTGGGTGATTCAATGCGGAGGCTGCCTGCGCTTCCCGGCGGAAGCGTTCGAGGGCAGCAGCGTCGTGGAGCATCTCGGCAGGCAGGAATTTGAGAGCTACCGCACGATGGAGCCGTGTGTCCTCTGCTTTATAAACGACACCCATTCCTCCGCCGCCCAACTTTTCGAGGATGCGGTAGTGCGAAATGGTCTGGCCGATGAGAGAGTCAGCGCCTGCCATGTGCCGCACATGTTAGGTTGCGCCAGAGGGCAAGTCAATGAACGAGAACCAGAAGGTAGGGAACGGACAATTATTTCTGGAGAAATCGGAGAAGTACCAATAACCAGATGGAGTTAGACGCAATCTGGTTAGAATTAAAAATACCAAGGACGAACAGCAGAGCCGAAACGTAGTGCGGACCACAGCAGAAGCGGCACCAAAGAATAAAGAACTGCAGGGGATTCATGGGTCGCACCAACAACAAACATGCCAAAACTTAAGGAAAAGAGCGGGGTGAAAAGACCAGCTGCTTCAAGGTAATGAGCACGAGTGGGGCGCGGCCGTGCCCGGAAGCGCTCGACCCAAGCGAGGATAGCGGGCGTCAAAGCGAGAAAAGCCAGACCGTCAGATAGAAAGGCAATCCTGCCGCTGATCCAGCGGTCCCCACTCAAGGTTTGGCCGCCAGTCAAGCATACGGCGGCCAGCGGACCGAGGATCACTGTAATTAACACGCGCTTGGGGCGCTGATGGCCAAGTAGCCGTGCACTAGTGACAAGGATTTACCGGCGGCACTTAACGCACACGGCCCCCGGCACATTACCCGGGACTTGTCATCCGCTTCGAGAGGGAATACGTTGTGACTACAGGGACCTTTCCCTCATGGACCAACCGACAGTCACATCCGGGCCGTCATGGGTTGTGGCGAGAGGGTGTAATGACCCTTAACATCACCACCAGCAAAAGAGATGGGGTTATCATCATCCATCTCAGCGGCGCCATTCTCTTTGGCGAGGAGTCAACATCTCTGCGCATCTGTGTAAGGGACTTGTTGGACAAATCCCGCCAAATCGTGTTGGACCTAGGAAATGTCACTCGCATCGATAGCAGCGGCCTGGGTACCTTGGTCGCTCTGCACGTGTCGGCACGAAAGATCGGCGGTGACATCAAGTTTGCCAACCTGGGCGATCATGCAAACGAGGTGCTACAAATTACAAGGCTCGAGACAGTGTTCGAGATATTCGCCAAGACAGAAAACGCGATTGCATCTTTCAACAGGGCCACAGCATCGGACAGGAAACCACGATAGATTCTCGCAAACCTATGACCGCGAGATCGGAGACGTGCTTACACTCCAGAGTGAGCTAGCGCAAGCCATCGCTAATAAGGCCGAAGTTACCGTCACTGGGGAGGAACACGAGCGGCTCGCTGCAACGCGTCCCGTCGCGCCTGAAGTTTACGAGAGCTATCTGCAAGGTCAATTCGTCTTCAATAAAAGCAATAACAAAGCGGAACTCGAGGCGAGCATTCCTTATTTCCAGAAAGCGATAAACAACGACCCGACGTTTGCTCCCGCTTACGTCGCCCTCGCTGATGCCTACAGCTTACTCGGCACGGTTTCTATCGGCGGTCGTCCCGAACTGACTCGCCCGCAAGTAATCAGCGCCGCGCGAAAAGCCTTGGAACTCGATCCGAACATCTCAAAAGCGCATGCTCTGCTCGCAGACGTCCTGCAGGAACAGTGGCACTGGGCCGACGCCGAATTGGAATACCGCCGCGCACTGGAGTTGAATCCAAACGACGCCTTTACCCACTCCGAATTTGCGATGTGGCTCTTGTGCCAGGGACGCACCGAGGAAGCCTTGGCGCAGGTCCAGCGCGGCCGCCAACTCGACCCATTGCGGTTCCTGGCTCGGACGTCGCTTGGATTATGTTTCAGTCTCGCCGTTACGACGAAGCCATTCGCGAATCTCGCAGCGCCGTGGCCACACGACCGGACGACGCGGACGCCCTTCGAACCCTTGCATTCCCGCTCATCGCCAGCAATTCAACCGGGCGATGCTATCCCCACGCTGGAGAAGGCTGCGTCCGTCTCAAACCGCAGCGCGGACGTGCTCGGTCTCCTGATCTGCGCGTATGCCCACACCGGGCGTAGAGACGATTCCCTTCGCCTTCTTGCGGAATTGAAAGATCGCGGAAAATCAGGCTACGTTCCCCCTGGCGTTTTTGTGCTAGCGTACTTAGGCCTCGGTGATAACGACGAGACCTTCGCCTGGCTCGAGCGAGCCTACGCAGAGCAGTCCAATATCCTTCAATTCCTCAAAGTCCATCCCTTCTTTGATCCCCTCCGCACCGACCCCCGTTTCGCGGACCTTCTCCGCCGCGTCGGCTTGGCTGACCAAGCTGCCTCCTCAGCTCCTTCAATCGTACTTGTGGCGTATGGACCTTCTTCAACTACTTCAGTTGCAGTGTCAGGTCTGCTCTCAGCCCACTGCTTATAGAGTCTCCCGCCTTCTCGGACAAATTTCTCTGGGTCTTGGATCACGATTAACGTGGGTGAGCGGTTGAAACCGGCGGTCTTGAAAAATAAAATCGCCGATTCGCTATCTAGTACAAAAATCAACTAAATCCCTTTGTCAGCCGCGAGATAGCGAGGATTTTCGTTTTTTGGATTTATTTGTTTTTGGCTCGTTTTGCGCCACTTTTAGTGACAATTTGGTGACACTCATCTGGTTTTGAGCGGTCGAGTACATGAGTGTCACAAACCCAAGCTCTCAAAACCGCGAAAACCCTGTCCTACTTGTTGACTCCGCGGACTTAGGCTCGTGCTTCGAGTTTCTTACTTTGGCCGATATATCAGTCCTATACCACCCCCGCCGACTACGTGCGGATCATAAGATTTGGTAGCGCCAGTCGTGTCCGTAACCGTGATCTTGTACTTGTATAACGCGGCTGTACCAGGAGCATTGTAAATCGGCGTGTCCTGCGTCTCACCAGGTTTGTTGCCAAATTTCGTCGCGTTCGGCCCAAACGGAGGGATATCCGTGAATTCGACTTCGAAGTCCCTTACATTGGCAGCCATGTCCCAATGTATTTTCTTTTTGTCACAGAGGACGGCGGGCTCTTGATCAACGAACGGAGGTGCAGTGGAATTCACTACAATTTTTACGGGATTCGGGCATACATATGCCTGGACATCAATATCCACATTTTCGCCTGGTTCGCCTGGTTGGAACCGACATCCTGCAACCATGAGTTGAACAATAACTGTAAATCCTAGCAAAATGTAACGCACACGAACCGGATGGACTGGCATGTCGGCCTCCCTTTTCAGCGTTGAATTAGCATTCGAAACCTCGGATCGTCCCGCAAGCTATCAAAATTCGGAGTGTCACTCAATGTTGCTGGCGAAATTCCTCCGGCTATCGCCTTCTCAAGTGAATCTATTGCGCGCGACCTATCGCCGAGTTGTTGATAAACGACACCTGCGGTGAAGAACAGATCGGGACTACTGGGGTTCAAGCGCTGCGCGGCAGCCAGGTTTTCGAGTGCTGATGCCCGTTCCCCGCACATTGCGTAATATGTCGCGATATAGCCGAGCACTTCGAAGTCGTGAGGATTTACTCGTAGCTTCTCTTCCCCTAGGGCGATTGCTTGCTGGTAAGCCTTGCGGGCCTCGGCACGTCTATCAGGGCTCCAGAAAAATGCGTCGCCGAGATTTCCCCACATTTGATAGTCCTTGTCATCGAGTTTTACTGCCCTTTCAAACTCTGCTGCTGCTTCCGGGTATCGGCGCATTTGAAAATAGGTCATGGCGAGATTTGTGCTTGCCTCCGCCGTCCGCCGAATGCTCAGTGAGCGCTGGAGCAGAGGAATCGCCTCGGCGTAATGGCCCTGCAAGACGCGGATCGCGCCAAGGTTGGAATATCCCGTAAAGCTGTCAGGAACAAGTGAAATTACCTGCGAGTACATGGCTGCAGCATCGTCGTACCGCGCATGGCGCTGATAGAATAGACCAAGCCAGTTGTAGGTGGCCCAATAGTTGGGATGGACGGCTATCGCCTGCTTGTAAGTCCTTTCTGCGTTATCTAACTGATTGAGACGCTCGTATGTGAAGGCCAGACCTCCCTTTGCGGTGTCATTAGTGGGCTCAAGTTTCACGGCCGTCCGGTACTGCTCGACTGCCTGTTGATAATCACCGGTGTCCATAAATACGCGGCCCAGGCAAATGTGAGCGGCGGCGAGTTTATCATCGCGTACTGCTGCCTTCCGGCAGTATTGGGTCGCTGCATCAACAAATCGCTTGTCATGCGTCAAATGGTACTTACTTAAGTAAGCTTCTCCAAGGCCGGCATTTGCTGCCGCAAACGCAGGGTCCTTTTCCAACGCATGACCGAACACTTGAATTGCGTTGTCGACATTTTCAGCCTTGACGTAGTCCTGCAAGTATCCGCGACCCTGCAGATAGTAATCGTAAGCGGCCGGCTGAACCGTACCGTAAACGTCGCCCGCCTCTTTGCTCTGTCTAACTGATTCCAACTGCATGGCACCAACGACGCTCTCAAAAACCTGGTCTTGAAGTGCAAAGGGATCACCGATCGGCTTTGTGATAGTTCCACTATGCAACTGCTGAAGGGTTGCGGCATCGACGACAGCATAATTTACACGTGCTTGATCTGCAGTTCGTTGAACGCTCAATGTCAGTACGAAGTCGGCGCCAAATTGTCGACGGGCGTCCTCAATCGTGGTCACATGCTTGTCACGCATTTCACTCATCGGGATAACGGTCAATCGGCCGCCAGCACCTAGTTCACCCAGTCGAGAGTTCAGAGTATCCGCTAGACCACTCTCGAAGGCAGATTGCTTGGCGTCGCCGTCTGCCGGCAGGGGGAGAACCCCTAATAGCACACGTGTCGGCGCCCTAAAAGAACCGAGGTGTTTTGCCAAGTATTTCGGGCGCAAAAACAAAAAACACATGGCTAAGATTGAAACCAAGCTCAAGAGAGCAAGAAACGCGCGAACTGCACCGAAGTTAAAGGTATTGCTTTTAACAGTGCGAGTCTGAACCGAAGGGGATAATGCCTCCAGCGCAGCACCGACTTCACCAGCGCTCTGATAACGACGAGCGGGTTCCTTTTCTAGGCAGCGGGAAATCACAGTGGCAAGTCCAGGGGGAGTGTGTGGAGGAAGCGCAGGAGGAGCATCACGCACAATAGAAGTACAAAGGCGGTACAAGTTTTCGCCATGAAAGGGGCGGACACCTGTTGTCATCTCAAAAAGAACAATTCCGAGCGACCAAATATCTGTGCGCGGAGAAGGGGTTCCGCCGTCAAATTGCTCTGGGGCCATGTATGGAAATGTTCCAGCCAGCCCAGTAGCCCCGTCAGTCGAGACAGTCTCCATGGTCTGTCTGTCGAATTCGGTTGGATCGCCAGCGCGGGCTAAGCCGAAGTCCAAAATTTTTGCATCGCCTCCCTTGGTAACTATCACGTTGAGTGATTTCAAATCACGGTGAATAACACCGTTCCGGTGGGCATGCTCCAAGCCAGAAGCGATCTGCTTGCCATACCGGATGACTGTTTCGGTAGGAAGTCCTCCGTCAGGAATCGATTTCGAAAGTGGCTTTCCGTCGACGAATTCCATCGCGATGAAAACTTCGCCGGCTTCCTCTCCAACTTCATAAATCGTGCAAATGTTCGGGTGATTGAGCAAGGACGCCGTACGAGCTTCTCGACGCAATCGTTCTCCGGCCTTGGGATCGTTGCCGGATTGCCTCAGAAGAAACTTGAGGGCGACAATGCGACTCAAGTTTGTATCCTCGGCTCGATAAACCACACCGTTGCCTCCCCTCCCTAGGGAGTCGATTACACGGTAATGAGACACTACCGAGTTCAGCAAGGTTCACCGCCAAGAGGCTTACTTAGGGGAAGATTTCGACTCAGCGCATCGCAGGTACACCGTCCGCTGACGGTCACCATATTATGTAGCAAGCCGTCAAGTCAACGGCTTAGCAAAAGTTGAGCGGATTCGGGAGAATGTCATACGCGGCGGTCTTCGCTATTAGCTTAACGGGAAAGGCAAGCGCACTCGCCCATTGGTCGGGGGAGCCGCGACCAAGATTGGAGAAGAACTCCGGTCACTGGCGGCAACGTTCATAAACTGGTCGAACGCTGGCCTAAAGGACGGTTGAATTGCGCGCTAGAGTTGGCACACCATGTGGAGGTGGCAATGCTGCCATGCTGGTTGCGGCATCACCGCCCTCTTCCGAATTGACATGTCAGTCATTGATTCCGCAACGAAGTTTTCTGAGTAACCTCCGGAGCCCGCGTCGAATATGATGATTTGGTCTTGAGTTTTCTGTGCAAAGGTTTGAATCGCAATCGTTAGTACGACGAACAAGGTCATCGCGCAAAACAACACTAAAGTTCTGGGTTTCACGCTACCTCCTCGGAGGTCTGTGGCTGAGCTGTTGAGTTGTGACAGGTTTATCGGGCCAATATACCGTGTCGTAATGCGCACATTCTGGACCCCTGGACTGGGCATAGCAAGCATCAACTACTCGGGTATGGGAAGGAAGAGCGAATTTGTCTTCTACAACCAGAAAACGGGGAAACCTTTTATTGATCTAAGTGCGGGTTTGCAGCTTGCATGCAAGAAGGCGGGAATCACGGGAGTGACTTGGCATACGCTGCGTCACACCTTTGCTTCACGTCTCCTGGAACGAGGCGCGGACATTATGACTGTGAAGGAATTGTTGGGACATTCAACCGTCATCGTCACGATGCGCTACACGCATTCGAATCTCGATTCCAAGGTTGCAGCGGTCGGAAAACTCGCGGGCAACTGCTACAATCCAGCTACACCTTGCACCACAATGCAGCAGTCGTCACCCAAAGTGTCACAGATTCGCCGCTAACTCACGGAATACGTTAGAATTAGAAACGGAGGAGTGGGTGAGCGGTTGAAACCGGCGGTCTTGAAAACCGTTAGACTCGAAAGAGTCTCGGGGGTTCGAATCCCTCCTCCTCCGCCATATGTGAGAAACGCAGTGATTACAGTGATTCCGCAACGAGGTTTTCTGAGTAATCCAAGTATTTGATTCTCCTACCGTTCATGCCGACTGTGCTTCTAGAAATTCGAGAAATCTCTGAGCGGATGGGGGTTATATTTCTTTCATAATTCTTACCGATGCTCATTTCTCTCAAGACACTCCTCGCAACTCTGTCTTCGATCTTCCGTTCGCGTGCTGCCCTTGAGCTCGAGAACCTGGCTCTGCGCCACCAAATAGGCGTGTTTCAGCGATCCGCCAGGAAACGCCCGAAATTGACCTCAGGGGACCGCCTGTTGTGGATCTTCCTGTCGCACCTCTGGCGTGACTGGCGCTCGGCGCTGGCCATCGTCAAGCCAGAAACGGTCATAGCCTGGCATCGTGCCGGCTTTCGTTTGTTCTGGACCTGGAAGGTGCGGCGCGGCCACCCTGGACGACCCGTCATTTCCCGCGCGGTCCGAGATCTGATCCGCAAGATGTGCCGGGAGAATCCCGGTTGGGGTGCACCCCGCATCCACGGCGAACTGCTCAACTCGGCATCGATATCGGGGAAAGCAGCGTCAGCAAATACATGGTGCGCAACCGCAAACCGCCTTCTCAGACTTGGCGCACATTTCTGGAGAATCACGCCAAGCAGCTGGTCTCCATCGATTTCTTCACGGTGCCCACGATCCGTTTCCAGATCCTTTATGTGTTCCTGGTGTTGGCTCATGACCGGCGCCGCATTCTGCACTTCAATGTGACCGCCCACCCGACCGCCGAGTGGACGGGACAGCAACTGCGGGAAGCATTTCCCTTTGCCCAACTCCCGCGCTACCTGCTGCGCGACCGTGATGCGATTTTTGGCAATGACTTCCGAGCACAGGTGCGAAACATGGGCATCTCGGAAGTTCTCTCTGCACCGCGCTCGCCTTGGCAGAGAGCCTACGTAGAGCGAGTGATTGGATCCATTCGTCGTGAGTGCCTCGATCATGTGATCGTGTTCCATGAAGGCTCGTTACGAAGAACGCTCAATTCGTATATCGATTATTATCACCGATCGAGAACACATCTTTCTTTGGGGAAGGACTCACCGGAGCCACGAGCGATTCAGCCGCCGGAAATGGGGTCAATCGTGGCCGTGCCGCAGGTCGGTGGGCACTGCATCACCGCTACGAACGACGGGCTGCCTGAGAGAGCCCGAATCCGCTACACGATGCGCTGCCTTTCCTTGAGCCTTTGAAATTGGTGTTCCGAACTGTGTTCTCTTGCACACGCAGGCATCGGCGGACTTCGTTCACCCAACTCAGACAGGGCCGCGAACTGCTGGAGCGTTGTGGTCCGCATGGGAGAATGTCATCTGCGATGGGCCACACAGAATTTTCGGTAGGGACAGGCACTCGATCAGGTTGCATCGATGCCGTTCGGAAAAGTGCTCGCGCGGCACGCGGACGGCGAGATGTGGCTGATGAAGTCAGACGGAAGCGAGCGTTCGCCTTTTACCACATCACAGACTGCATATTCCCCGGCGCCATGCGGAAGCTCTGTAGTTTTCAATTCTTTCCACGATGACACAATCGATCTCATACATGTCGATGCCGATGGCTTGAAACCCACGAGGGTGCACCATGGGGGCATCGGCCCTCCTGCCTGTTCGAACGATGGTCAGTATATTTTCTTTGCCACCTTAGCCAAACCTTACGCGATCCTGCGGCTGTCTTCCGTAGGCGGGGATCCAATCGAAATTGCCAAAAGCCCAGGCTATAAAATCATGCCGCGTTTGAGCATCTCACCGGATGGGAGGCTACTTGCTTATGCATATGATGAAGCTCTTCCCGCCACCGGGACCAACTTGGCGGTGATCCAGGCCAGTGGAGGCGCACCTCTGCAGACATTCAAAGCTCCCACCGATGTTTCTGTTTTGCGCTGGGCTCCCGATGGACAGACTTTGCAATATCTCTTAACCAGAAACGGGGTGACAAATATATGGGAACAACCGATTGCCGGCGGTGAGCCACGGCAATTCACCAAATTCACGTCCGGGCGTATCTTCGATTTCGACTGGTCTGCCGATGGGAAGCAGTTATTGCTCGCGCGCGGCGAAATTAGCAGCGATGCCGTCCTGCTGAGCAATCTCCCTTGATCCGACCTCCTTGAAACTCCGGCGTAGGGTCAGGAGTTTCAGAAGGGTTCAGCGTTTCTGACTCCGAGGATCTTTCGGTAGCGTCGGTACCTGTCTGCTATATTAGTTCGCGCGTACTCTGGTAAATAAAAGTTTGTGTCTCCTCATCCAATTCCTGTCGATGCCGGTCGCGTTCTGCCAAACTGAGAGCCGGAATGACGATGGAGCTGCAGACCTCTTCGAGAGGAGGTTTTTCTTTGAGGCACTCCTCCAGTATCTTTCTTGCCTCATTTTGATCAGAAGCCAAAAGCCGCTGATATTGCATTTCGCGCTCCGACTTGTACAAGCCATCTACTTTGGAAGCTGCGTATTACATTTCTTTGCTTCCAATAACCTGTGCGTGCCCTAACGCCGCAACAAGCGATACACCACCTACAACGTTACCGAGTAGTGTTGGCAACAAAAAGCCTAACAGGTAAGAACTCAGTGAAAGTGATCCAGAGGCGATCAGAAAGAATAGCGTCGTTGATCCCGCAACCACATGGTTCAGACCACCCAAGCCAACGATATACGTCAGTATAATAATGATTGAAATTCGTGATGCATCGGCACCGGGCAACAGCCAGACCATTAAAGCGATCAACCATCCTGCAAATATTGCTCGAATAAACGCCATCGGGAACGGCTGCCCAAGGTGAGCCGCTCCAATGTTCATCATGGCTTGTTGTACTGCGGGTTCAAATAACTTAGTTTTGACCACCACCAGGGCAAACAAGAAAGTGCCGAATAGATTCGCGGTGAGCACGACCGACCAAAGCCTGAGTACGTGTAGGCCCAGGGTAACGTTCTTGCGTAACAGGAGCGGGAGAATTACTGTCAGCGTATTTTCCGTAAACAATTGCTGGCGTCCGAGGATAACGATCAGAAATCCTACGGAGTAGCCCAGGCTGGCAATCAGAGGGCGCCAAAGTCGGTCCGGTAGGTGCGCTGCCAGCAGCGCCTCCGCGAGCATAGAAAAACCCATCGATAACCCAGCTGCCAGCCCCGACCATGCCAATGCCGCTGTTGGCCGCTTTAGTTCTTCGTCGCCTTCGCGCCGAATCGCTTCGTAAACCACGTTAGCGCCGATGGCCACGCGTTCTTCAACCTGCTTCTTTTCGGCCCGGGTAGTGACGGCGGACTCATGCACCTCTTGGTCATCAACAGTCTCTTTTTTCACATAGCCTTTATGCAGAAGCTTCCGAAGTGTGAATATATACGTTAAACAATGTGCGCTGCCGGCGGTCTATGCTTAACGTTAATCAGGCGATCGAGGTTAAGGAAGCTGCTGATGACATGCCGGGCAGGTGGAGTATTCTCGGATCCAACCTAACAAGTTCGCATGAAGATTCAGGAGTGGGAATTGAAATCCGGCTTGTCCCCACGTGCCGAGGCTCCGACCGGTTTACTTTTTGCGTCGACTTCGGCGTGCAATCTTCTTTTTGGCGGAAGACGGGCGTGCCACCGGCCTGTCGCCTGTCTCCGCTCCATGCACTCTACGCCGCGCAGTTTTCGCTAATTTCTTGGTCTTTACCTTCTTCGAGGTGGTTCCGATCTTTCGCGCAACAGCCTGGCTTCTCCGTACGAATTTCTTCCCTTCCCGTTCCGCGGTCCTCAACAGGTTACTGTGAGAGATAGCCATAGCCTCGGGGATTCCGCTGGCCTTGGAGGAGATCGCCCCTAACGTGCTTCCAATGGATTCCGCCACACTGGTCAAAAGAGATTCCTTGTTATGCTTATGCTGGGGAGATGACATTTTCTAGCTCCTGTTCATTTGCAGATTTTGTTCCAAACGTCTCATGCCTTTTTTGCATTGGTATATGCGCTTTCGCCGGCCTCAACTGCGTCGTTTACCTCGCTACTTGCCTGATCGACAAGTACCTGCGCTCGTTTGCCGATCTTTTTGCCTGCGCTGCGAACTTGGTCCAGCCCATCCGTGGCTCCCTGTGCGATCTCTTCGCGCAACTGTTCGCCTGATTTAGGAGCGAAGAATAGTCCGGCAACGGCTCCCACGCCCAAGCCGATAGCAAACGACACGAAGAGTCCTGGTCCGATCGTTCTTCTCATTTGTTGCTCCTTAGATACACGCGGGGAGCGAATCCTAGCGAAACTTATCCGCGTTTCCCATACCCTATCCCTTGAATTGCGAAATGGGCGTTTGACGATTTTCACCGAGCTAAACTGACAGCAGACGGCTGAAAAACGAGCGATACCGGCGCAGCGCGAGGCGGAGATCTTCTGTCGACACGTTTTCGCCCTGGTCCCACTGCGATTCAAGCCGACCGCGTTCCTCTGCGAAAATTTCTGCGAGACGCTTCATCGTGCTCGCTACGAGATTGTCGGCTTGCTCGACCGCGCCGCGCGGCTCATCGACGAAACCGACTTGCACGGCGTCCCAACGGCCGCGAAGATCGTTTGCTTCACTACTCGGAAAAAGCGGCGTGGATTCTTGCTCCCTAGCCGAAGCAACGCCGGCAGCCGCACCTGTCGCGACGACTCGTGCCTGCGTTTTGTTTGGCTCGCGCTCGATCACGGCGTCGTCGCCATGTTTCAAGTCCTGGGTGCCAGCCAGGTCTGCAGTACTGAGCTCCCGGTCTGAATTGTCCTTAGTGAAAATGCTCGATTCATTCAAGATTCCATCTTTTCTTCTTACTTCGTCAGTCATGTGATGTCTCCGGTTTCTGTGCGATTATTTGATTTCGTAGGGAGTCGTCAAGCGCGCGCTGCCCGTGGTGCCTCTATCTGAGTGGATATGTCAGGCTCGTTGGCCAATTCGTCAAACAAAGTGCGGTAATAAATCATGGCCTGTCTCATATCTTCTGTACTGGCACGCCCTTGCGAATGCCTTAGGGAGATATCATGGCCTTTGCGATAGTGTTCAACGATGCTCGGGTGATCAACGGAAAGATCAGCGACACGCTGTTTGAAGTCGCTGACAGGGTAGCCGCGAACGTCCATCAATCTTTGAATCAGTCGATCCGCTTCGGAGAGCGCCATCTTGGGATCATCTACAAATTGGCCCTGAATTCGCTGCCAAGCAGCAACAAAGTCCACGTGTGCATCCGCAGAGAGTGGAACTATCTTGAAATGGTTGACACGGCTCGCAAGTTTCTCAAGCTTCGCCTCTGCCTTAGCAACGCTGCCCGTCTCTTGAACAACACGGCTGTATTCGGGGCCGAATCGCGCCTTCAGTTTTTGGCTCCGTTGCGTTTTGACAACGAGAGCAATAGCGACAATCACCGCAATAGCGATAATAATCAGGACGGCTAAAGTGGAATTGCTCATCGGCGGCCTCCTGCAATGTTCATACCGCGTCAGTGCTGTGACGTACAATCCGCACATCCCTGTAGCGGCAGGGCAGGCGCAGATGTATTTGAGTGCGCCGATCTAGTGTACTGTCCCATAAATAAGTGGCAATAGTATTGCTGGGAATTTAGGCATCTCCAGTGCAGAATGGGGGGTGTCTATGGCAATGGGACGACCGAAAGCGGCCTTGGTTTTAACTCCGGAACAGCGCGAACAGCTGGAAAGCTTGGCGAGTTCACGATCCCTTCCGGCGGGATTAGTGACCCGGGCCAAGATTATCTTGTTGAGTGCTTCCGGCAAGACGAACCTGCACATTGCGCGCCAGTTCAGACTGACCAACGCCACCGTCGGCAAATGGCGGCGGCGATTCCTGAAGCACGATGTGGCCGGTTTACATGATGAGTTGCGCCCGGGGCGCCCACGCCCGATTAACGACGAGCGCGTGGCGCACCTGGTGCGCAAGACCCTGGAAACAAAACCAAAAGGCGGTACGCACTGGAGCATCCGACAAATCGCCGCGGAGACGCGGCTGTCGAAATCGACGGTACACCGTATCTGGCAAGCTTTTGGATTGCAGCCCCACCGTCAGAAACATTTCAAGCTCTCGACGGATCCATTTTTTGTAGAAAAAGTACGGGATATTGTAGGGCTGTACTTGAATCCTCCGGAAAATGCAGTAGTTTTGTGTGTGGATGAAAAGAGTCAGATTCAAGCGCTCGAACGCACCCAGCCGCTCTTGCCGATGGGACTTGGCTATGTCGAGGGTGTGACCCACGACTACCGACGGCATGGCACCACCACCCTGTTTGCCGCGCTGGACACGGCCAAGGGCAAAGTGCTGACGCAATGCCGACAGCGTCACCGACATCAGGAATATCTGGACTTCCTCAGAGAGATCGAGAAAAACGTGCCGGAATGCTTGGAGGTGCACATCATCGTGGACAACTATGCCACGCATAAACATCCGCGCGTAAAACGCTGGTTCGCCGCACGGCCACGATTTCACGTGCACTTCACGCCGACCTATGCCTCCTGGTTGAATCAAGTGGAGATTTGGTTCAACCGCATTACGCAGCAGGCCATTCGTCGCGGCACGTTTCGCAGCGTCAAGGAACTGGTCGAGAAAATCGATCAATATGTGCGAGCTTCCAACACTCACGCGCAGCCTTTCGTGTGGACCGCCACAGCGGATTCGATCTTTGCTAAAGTCCAGCGACTATGTGAACGTATTTCCGGGACGGCACACTAGTAGGTGACTGATAACTAGGTGACTGATGACATTCCGGGAGTACGGTCGTTCGTAATGGAAAGTCTCACCCGCGAGATGGTCAACGCCCTTACGTGCTCGTGGGCGTGATGAAAGCTTACGTGAGGGAGAATGAATTGAAAGCCATGCGGACATTGAGGAACGATGTACGCAAAGACTCAATTCGAGACAGGCAAGAAGGCGCTTACAGGCGTCGATTTCTCTTAAAGACGCCTTGATGTGTTGAGAAGCGACCTGCGGCATACTCCGACCCGCCGCTACGAGATGCTCCCACGAACGAATATAGGCTCGATGAGCGAGCAATAGTTGGGAATGTTCTTCTTTGCGTTGGGGATGAGAGAACCATTTCTCCAGTTCTTCACGGATCCCAGTCGGACATCGTTTGCAAACGTTCAGGGAGTCTATACAGGTTTCCCGGGATTCGAACCCTGGCATGACAGCATGGCAGCACGATAGTACAGGGTGTACATTGAAACCCCGTCCATTAGTCCAAGTCGAAACTCCAGCCCAGAAGCGTTGCAAATATCTTCGGTAATTTTTGAGATCAATAGGAGACATTTATGTCAAAAAAAGCAGCAGAGCATCACCACAAGGCAGCAGAGCATCATGAACATGCGGCGAGGCATCACAAGGAAGCCGCGAAGCACCATGAATCAGGAAAGCACGAGACCGCAGCCCATCATGCACATCTCGCCCGAGGTCATCACGAACACGCGATGCACCATGCGGGAGAAGCCGCGAAAGCGCACGTCGAAGATCACGGCAAGGCCAAACCAGCCACTGCCTAGTTGTTGAGCGGAGCACCGCCCACTCCGCCTTTCGTTCCACTCGACCTTCCCGTGAGCAGCCCACCAACCGTCAACAGAGCCATCCAGGACCACTTTACCTGTGTGGCTGCCTTTCCGGCAGAATGGTGCCGAAACGTACTGACTCAACGGTACCTGAGTTCCATTCCGCGCAACACCGCAGTACGTCATATTTGTTACAGTCGCTGATCGACACCTCAGAGCATATTTGGACGAGCGACGACTGATTTTGGGCATCCTCGAACGGATGCTCTTTTTCAATTTTGGAGTGCATTCATTGTAGTTGATTCTGCGTCAATCTATTGACCACTATGTCGAGTCAAGCTCAACAAGCAGAGAAACGCCTTAGCCGAAGGGCCAAGATGAGCAAGATGTTGCGAGCCCGTCCTTCAGAGGCGCGCGACGAGCACTTTGCAGACCTTCCATTCAGCGTCAACGTCTCCAAAAGCGGCATTTACTTTCATACTCACCGCCGCGACTACTACAAGGGCATGCGTTTGTTCGTCAGTTTCCCGTTTACATTCGCAAATGATCCGATGAATTGCGAATATTTGGCCGAGGTTATGCGCGTCGAAAACCTACCTAACGACCGCTACGGTATCGCTGTCCATTTGATAATGACCGTGTAAGTTGCCTCCCAAGGGCGTTTGTAGGGCACCCTTCACAAGCAAATAGCAACATATGTTACAAGTTCCGTTATGCCCATCAAGGTCCTCGTGGCCGACGACAGCGACATAGTGCGACGCGCAATTCGTCAGCTTTTCCAAGAACACCCCGAGATGGATTTGGTGGGTGAGGCGACTAGCTTTGAGGAAACGCTTCAGATGACGAACGACTTATAAGTTAGCAACAAGAGCGTAGAATGCCTGTAGCTGACACATGAAACCCATGCGAGCAAAAGTATCCGAGGCCTCTCGTAAGATCGTCGGCTTTCATCAAGACCACACCTTCGACTGGGTTGCCGACCTTGAATGCGGACATCGGCAGCATGTTCGTCATAATCCGCCTTGGACCACTCGCCATTGGGTAACGACTCCTCAAGGACGGCTGGAGCATATTGGCCATGAATTGCCATGCTCGCTCTGCGCGTCTGATGCTTCCACGCGAAGTCATTAGTCCCAACATCCCAACCGCGGAACGGGATTCCAATACTTGACCTGGTTGCCTACCATTGGTGTCGGATTCCCGCCTCGAACGTTGTAGCGGAGAGCAGCGATTGTGGAATTTGGCGTAATCGGGGACAGCACCGCATAACACGTTCTTGCTGAGGGCGTCCAAGCGGCGGGACTTTATTCCTTCGTATCCGCAGGCCCAACGTGTACGTGGTCGCATGCCATCGTGGTGCTGTCCACTTTAACGAAGCCTAGTTCCTGAATCGCATAGTATTCGGCGTCCGCTTCGCTTTCGGCAATTATCAGTTCAACGGCGTGTCCTTGAACAATCCAACCCATGACAGAGAAGAGCTTGTGTACCTGTTTACTTCGGTGGCCCGAAGGTGGTTGCTCTGCCATAGTCCGTCTCCTGCAATTCGTGCGTTAACTTCTTCATAGCAGTTCCTGCCAGCCTCGTACATCGGTGAAAGTACCAATACGAGCGACGTTCGAGAAGCAGCGCCACATCGATAAGGAAGCTTGGTGGAATTCGTCGGGGAGCGACCGAAGGGAATACAGCGGGGCCGCAGCCTGTAAGGGTAGCGTGCAGCCCCGACCTATGAATACGCCGAAGCATCCAGCGGGTCAAGTAGGTTCACGACGCGGAATCCGTTCGACGAGGCCTTAGTACTTCAAGTACGTAATCGGCCCTATTGTCGACCCGCCCAAATGCGCATACTGTTGATCGGCGAGGGCGAAGACCCATGCCAAACTGGGGACTCAAATGCAAACAGTGCAGTCATACCTTCACCTTCGCGGAAATTGAAGATACGCTAGAAAATTACTATGTTCCCGTTAAACCAGTCTTCCCGAAAGAAGGTCTGTTGAAAGAATGCCCCCATTGCGCTTTCAAGTTTAGGTATTTGCCTCACGAACTGTTCTATCGGCGCGAACGCGGTCAGGAAATTCCTATTTGACTTCGGGATTGAGCATGCTGTTCTGATTGGATGTCAACTTCCTGTGTGAGCGGAAGCGCAACGAGAACGGAAGTACCGTTTCCAGTAGATTGAACTGTCAACTCGCCACCTAGCGATCTCACCCTTTCTTGCATTCCGCGAAGACCTACGCCTGCACTACTGCCAGCGGCAAATTTGGCCTGTATCTCCGGCTTGATTCCCTTACCTTCGTCCCTTACTTCCATTTCTACTCTTCCCGGCGTGCGCGATAGCCGCACGAGCGCAGTGAAACTCCCGGAATGACGGTGGACGTTCGTCAAACACTCTTGTGCAATCCGAAACAAGGACAACTCATAGTCTTGGGAGAGGCGGTCTACATCGGGGGCGATGTCCAACGTGACCTTAATCTTGCTGCGCTCAGCAAATCCATCAACATACCACTTGAGAGCGGATTGCAAACCTGCTTCATCCAAGAGCGGCGGGTGCAGGAGATAGGACACTGTTCGAATTTCTGCGCATGCTTGTCCAATCAAAGTCAGATTCTCCTCCAAACATCGTGCGCGAGGCTCGCTCAACTTTTCCTTTTCCTTGGCAATTTGCGCGGCATTCATACTGATCCCAGCGAGTAAATTTCCTACCCCATCATGCAACTCGCGGGCGATGCGTCTTCTTTCCTCGTCCTGAACCACCAGGAGACGCGCCGAGATCTCGGCTTCCCTGCGGGCCTTTTCGGCCTCCTTATGCTGCGTGATGTCACTATTCGTTTCGAGAACAGAGTTCGCATTCCCGAGATCACGTTGATCGAGCGCCCAACGGCTGGCAACTACGATTTGCGAGCCGTCCTTGCGCTTGTGAATGAGTTCGCCGGTCCAGCGCCTGTCGCGATTAAGCCGCTCGGTGATCTGGTCGAGCGCTTCGGGGAACTTGGTGCGCAATAGATCATGGGAGACGCCCCCGAGAGCCTCTTCGGACGTGTAGCCGTACAATTGCCTCGCACCATCATTCCAATAGGTGATTCGGTCCGCCTGGTCGCGAACAAAGATCGCGTCAAAACTTAAGTCGAGCAGCCGAGCTTGTTCGGCTACCGCTCGCTCCACTCGTTTACGCTCGGTCACGTCCCGCGCCACCTTGGAGGCTCCGACAACACGGCCAGAAGAATCTTTGATCGGTGAGATTGTTAGAGAAATATCTATCAGCGTGCCATCCTTGCGCATGCGAATCGTTTCGAAATGGTCAACGCGCTGACCTCGCCTCAGTTGCTCAAGAATCATCGATTCCTCGTCTATGCGGTCGGGAGGAATTATGAGTGTGATGTGCTGGCCGATAGCTTCTTCAGCGGTGTAGCCAAATAGCCACTCTGCGCTTCTATTCCAACTGCTGATGATTCCGTCGAGGCTTTTGCTGATGATGGCATCGTCCGAGGACTCGACGATGGCCGCCAGCTGCCTAGACGCATCAAGCGGAATCAAAGCTTGATAGGCGGCGGATGCAAACCGTCCCAGACTGAGAAGCAGTCGCTTGTCCTCAGCGTCGAATTTGTGGCTGTGGTCATGGGCTACGGCCCAAATCGTCCCGACTGCTTTGTTTTCCACATAGAAAGGAACCAAAAGAGCTTCTTCGACCGAAGGTGTTACGGGTTCGAAATAGGTATAAACTCGCTCCACATGAGTGAATAGGAGAGGGCAGTTTCTATCGAGGACCGTACCGCAAGGGCCGAAGTCGCGTGGCGTGCCACCACCAATGTGAGCTTGCCACTGACCGGAAATCGCGGGCCAATAGAATCGCTTGCCTCCATCGTGCGTTGTCAGCAGGCTGATACCCGCTGAGCCGCAATCGCAAATGTTCAGGATCGTGTCAGTTAATGTCTGAAGAATCGTTTGCGGGGAATCGCTCAGTGACTTGGTCAAGGCAACGAGAGCACGATTTTCTTTTTCAAAGTCTGGTTGGCGTAGTGGGCGTCGATCCAATTCCTCCGTGAGGAGGATCGTTTCCAACGGAATTAGTTCGTCATTTTTATCGGTCATCGTGGGCGATAGATCCTCCTCTTCTGGCCTGCGCATTGCGCATAGTGAACGGTAGCGTACCAAGTTTTCGGGTCGGCGGCATACCATGAAGCCTGTAGTAACTAATGATTACTTTTTTCCGGAGACCCGGGACTCGGCCATTCCTCAACTTAATGTTTCTTGGCCATGACAGCGGTAACGCCGGATGATTTCTCGCAGTAGCTACACTTTATGCGGAGTCGCTCCGAATCAATGACTTCAAAATTCTTTTCGTAGCTTACGCGGCTAATCGCCACTGGCAGATTGCACTCAGGACAAACAAATAGAAGCGTGTGGGCGAATCGCATGGGTTGACCTCAAAGAAGATAGCCGGGGATTCTAGCACACAGGGCAAGCTGCTGTCGGTGTGATGCGAAACCAATCTTGGAATCGAGCCTAATCTACTTTTTCGGATTAATTTCGCTCGGAAAGTTGGCACAGACGTGGGCACCGCTTTGTCTCGCTCGGCTTCGTAAGCCTGCTTCACATCATCAAGTGATCTGCCAAAGCCAAAGACCGCACTACTTGGCTCAAACACCCAATGACACTCAGAGCAGCCGTAGCCCTGAAAATTCTGCCTCTCCGTCCATACCAGTCTACGTGCCATTTCCGCTCGCCATTAGCCGGTAAGCAAGCCTCACTGGTCGATATGACGTAAAATTTTTCGAAGCTTATAAGCGGAAACCGTGGTGGGCGGCTTTTTAGGCATTGGTTGTTCTTCCGTCTCCCCTACTCCCCGGTCACTATTCTCCACTGCACGGGCTAATGCAAGATAGCAAGCAGCTTCGTCCGGACACTCTGTTTTCCTGTTCTTCATATAAGAATTGTAGGTCGTGCACGTTCGATGGGGCATCCCAGAGAAACCGTAGCCCTTTCGGGGCGGCCCTGTATAAGGCATTTCTAAACAGAACCTTTGGGGTATATTCGGCATCCTACGGGCATGCGCTACGTGCACATCCTTTTATTCGCTTGTCCGGGCTGCAATTTGCCTGTTGTTATAAATCGCATCACTGAAGAGGAGTATATGGAAAGCGTAAACAGCGAGTCGATCCGATTGACTTGCAGTTACTGTGGATTAGCGTCGGGAGCGAATGCGATCAGGGCAAAGAAGCATTTTGTTGAGGAGTGGCCCGATTAACTTATTTGGCCCTCGTCATCAACTCGTGCCGCCGTTCCACGTTACCCCCAGATTATTCGCAGTTCACTAACAGGTTATCCGCAGTGCATTGATCGAAATCAGCGATTGCTGCATGGTGGTGCGGTCAGACCTGATAGCAGTAACAATCTCGGTGCTGACAAAACGACCTGGAGCGACACGGCTCGTGAAAATCGTGAGCCGTCCGTTTCCACCGCTTTCCCCTGTTCGCAACGAAGGAGGTCCCATGAAAAACATACGTTTTATCCTGACAGTTTTAGCTGCACTGCTGACGATGGCCACGGCCGCTCAGGCCCAACACACAAAAGTTTCCGCCACCATTCCATTCAACTTCGTCGTTGGCGACCGCGCCTACCCCGCTGGCGACTATTCCTTTACTAACAGCGACGCGGTCCTTCAGATTACCAATGCCGAACACATTGGCATGGGCCTGCTGCTGTCTCAAGCATGCCAAAGCGCCAGACCTTCAGAGACTACCAAGCTCGTTTTCCAAAAAATGGGCGGCTATTATTTCCTCCAGCAGATCTGGGTTGCAGGTAATTCGAGCGGACGCGAACTCCCCAGAAGCCACACGGAAGTCCGGCTTGCCCAGAATCACGAGGAGACGAAGTCGGTGATCGTTGCTGCGGTTATTTCGCAGTAGAAAAAGTGCCGTTGCTGACGTTGTTGTGATTCAAAGAGGGAACGTTTTCGCGTTCCCTCTTTTTTGTCGTCGACAATCTGAAAATCAGTGCTGGTCAAATCGCAACACGCCCGAATATGGTGGCAGATGCCTGACAAGAAATAAGTCAAGCCATAAAAAAGTCGCGGCCCACGATGTTATGGGTCTAAGCTTCTGCCAGAATGAAAGAATAGCCTTGTTTACTTCTTGCGCCGGTCTCTCCTTGCAACCTTCTTTTTTGACAGGAACAGGGCGAACGGCTCGCTTTGCAGCGGTGGCTGCGCGGCGCAAGTCATGACTCGTTGCTTTAGCAAGCTTGTTGGTCTTGACATTTTTTGAAGCAGACTTTTTGATTCTCGTTGCAACAGTCTTTCCCTTTCGAACTATTTTCTTACCTTCGCGTTCTGCCGTCTGCAAAAAACTGCTATCCGACAAAGCGTCCGACACCGCGCTGGCCTTGGCGGCGATCGCGCCGAGCGTGCTTCCGATTGAATCCGCCACGGTAACCAGAAGAGTTTCGTCCTTAGGGTGTTTGTTCTCGTTTGATGGCATTCATTAGCTCCCGCACTTCCAGTCTTCGCACATCATATAGTACAGCGTTTACGATGGTACGCTACCCCTTCCGCCCGATGGCTAGCAGCCTCCAAAAGTTGTTAATAGAAGGTGTATAGCTCCTCCCTCCTGAGAAAAGACGGCCGAGGCTGCTTAGTTCTGGGAAGTGAACCGACTAAAGAATAGAAACCTGGTAGGAGACCTCAATGAAAGAAAACCGTTTAAAGCATCTTTATGTGGAAGAACTCAAGGATATTTACAGTGCTGAAAAATCAAATAGTGAAAGCTCTGCCAAAGTTGGCTGAGGCCGCAACTTCGCCAGGGCTGCGGGCTGGGTTCGAGGAACATTTGACAAGCATGTGGCAAGACTGGAACAGATTTTTGAAGCTCTTGGTGAAAGTCCCAAAGGCAAGAAATGTAAGGGCATGGAAGGACTTGTAGCTGAGGGCGCGGAAATGATCGAGGACGATCTGGTTCCTGCGGAGCTCGACGCGGGACTCGTCTCGGCGGCACAGCGCGTAGAGCACTACGAAATTGCGGCTTACGGCTGCGTCTGCGCCTACGCTTCTACAAGAAGAGGATGTTTTTGCCCATAGGTTCGCTAGTCTTCTGTACATCGTTGATGGCGACACCGCGCCTTGCCTTCCAGGATGCTCAGCAACCGGCAGCGGACAACACAAAGACAAACAAGGATCAGCCCGCGCCGACGGCCGACAATCAGAAAATGAATGCGTCGGATCGCGAAATAACCCAGAAAATTCGGAAATCGATTCATGAAGATAAATCCCTATCCACTTACGCCCATAACATCAAAATCATCAGCCAGGACGGTAAGGTGACTCTTCGCGGGCCCGTGCGGTCTGAAGACGAGAAAAACAATCTGCAGGCCAAGGCAGTAGCAGTGGCAGGGGACGGAAACGTAACGAATCAGTTGGAAATCGCCCCTTCCAAGTAGCACGGATTTCAAAATCGGTCAGTTGAAAATTCAAAGGAGAAATACATGTCAGGAAAAAAGGTGGCTGTATTCGGAATATATTCAACTCGCACAGCTGTTGAAACTGCTACAGATTCACTGGTCAGTTCCGGCTTCCCGACGTCGGACATTTCCGTGCTCTTGCCAGAGAGTCTCGGTGGCCCGAAAGATATGGGAACAGAAAAGGCCACGAAGGCCCCAGAAGGGGCGACAGCAGGTGTAACGACCGGCGGCGTTATCGGTGGAACTCTCGGTGTGCTCGCAGGAGTTGGGCTCCTGGCTATTCCGGGATTGGGCCCTTTCATTGCTGCCGGTCCGATTATGGCCGGTTTGGCAGGATTGGGCGTCGGGGGAGCCGTTGGTGGATTTACTGGAGCACTGATCGGGATGGGAATCCCTGAGTTCGAAGCCAAGCGATACGAAGGCCGCTTACAGAAGGGCGGAATTCTTCTGTCGGTGCATTGCGACACGTCAGAAGAAATCAAGCGAGCAAAGGAAGTCCTGAAGCGCACTGGTGCTGAGGAGGTCTCCTCTACCGGTGAAGCTTCAGTTGATTCTAAGGCGGCACGGGCAAACCAGTAGAGATAGAGCACGGAGGGAGTCTGCTGCAAGCGGTTCTCGAGCACAGCACGCAGGTGAAGGTAGGCTAGTAGGCTCTGAAAACACATTCGTGAATTTGCCTGCCGGGTCAACGGCAGGTCGTGCCTTGACTCCAATATTTCGATGTAATAACAATTATTGGGGCAACCCGGCGTCGGCCTTCATAAGGCCGTCCCGGACGGATGTGGCCTGATGAGTTCAGCCGAGTGGACCGGCTACTGCTTCCGAGGCATGAGTCGGTCCAGCCCAGCTCGCTCCGAGGAAACTGCTTACATACAGGCTCCGGTATAAGGGAGCAAACATCGGAGCTCGTGAGTTTTAGAAAAACTGCTTGGCATTCCGAGCAAGTCATCGGTGGCGAACACTACCGGGATGGACTCGGGCGCATTTTAGCGATCCATTTCGCCTTCGTAATCAATTCGTGACGCCCTTCTGCCTGCGAATATTTCGGATTCTTAATCTTTAGCTGCGCCCATGCTATAAATTTGGGATGCCCAAATCCGTTGTGCAGTGGCTACTGTTTGAGTACATCGATGGCGAGATCACTTTCCTGTCGAAGCCATTCAAAACGAAACAACTCGCGGAGAAAGCGCGGGCAAAATATCCGGAGCAAGATCGGAAGAAGATCCTGAGATCGTTCCCAATCACGATTTGTTAGATGAATGAAGAGATCCAAGAGATTTTCTCGATGGTACCGACGGGCACCTGCGTAGAAATTAAACCCATAGCCGATTCGTCGATTTTCAGTTCCTAGCGTCAACCCCCGATTAGTCGGACGCCGCCAGGCTCTGTGGGCGGGGCTAATGGCGTGAGGGTCTGACAGTGACTAGGCCGAAGTCGCTCGAGCGCCGATTTGCTGGAGGATTCCCAACTGGTCCGAGCTGCCCCACCGCTCGACCATTTTGCCGTCCCGAAATCGCGCGATTTGAACCCCGCGCGCGTGAATCTTCCGTCCCGTCGGAGCTACGCCCGAAAATTCGCCCTTTTGCGTGCCGGTAATCGTGTACGCAATGGCTATCTTGTCCTCGTCGGTTACCACCTGGTCCACGGAGACTGCCAAATCCGGGAACGATGTTCGCAGGGCGGCGAACATGCGAATGTAGCCTTCTGGACCCGCACCTTGATCGGGCGCCGGGTCGTGATCCACGACATCCGAGGCGATAACATCGCGCAGCAGTTCCAATTCCCCGCTGTTTACGGCGCTGCCAAACTTTTGCTGTACCGCTAGATTGTCTTGCTTGGTCATGACGTCCTTCCTTGTCGCATGAGATTGCTAGGTTGGATGCCCCGGCCCGCGACTTCGTCTCCGCGCAGCCCCCGCGCCGCATCATACCATCGTCGAAACGGTAGGGCACTAATACATCACGCACCCCGCCCCGAACCCACCGCTCCAGCGCCGAACGTATTGCGCAACGCGCTGTAGGATTTTTTCCTGTGACGCATTGGTATTTTCCCCCAACAAATTCCACTTGGACGTATAGTCGGGGTAGCTCATAGTACCCACCGACTTCGGCGATTACGCCGTTTACCGAGACTTTGCCACAACCAACATCGCTGGGCTTAGTGCCTGCAGGTTGCAATAGTCGGCCAGAACACATCTGAGAGAGCTCCACTTGCCTCCGTCGTTGGAGTTGGCCTCCCATCCGAACTTCGTCAAAATACGTGAACAGCGATGAGCAAGGACAGGGTGGTTAGATTAGCAAACCGCCGAAACTGCAATCGAGGTGACCTCAAATAATCTCACAACGGTTGACAGCGTCTTAGAGCGGCCTCGCGCAACTCACAAAACGTGCGGTTTGGAAAACCGCCGCTTCGCTTTCCTAAGGTCGCGGGTGAAGCGAGCTGTACAATGCTTTTTGCGGACCGTTGTAGATCGGAGTTGTGTCTCCATCGGAAAGGGCTAGAGTTGATCCCGGTATTGTTCTAGTGCCACGCGGACTAATTGGCTTCGTGTTCTAACGCCAGTCTTGGCGAAGAGTTGTTGTAATGAAGCTTTAACTGCGGTTTCGGAAACTTGCAATCGATCTGCGATCTGTTTATTGGCCAGTCCATCAAAGACAGAGGAAAGAACCTGTCTCTCCCGCTCAGTGAGCTTTTGACTCCGTTGATTTGCAGCAGGAGCCTCGCAGCCTTCCAATGTTCTGCGAAGCAAATCCTTTTCGAATAGAACCTTTCCCTCCATCGTCTCGCGAATCCCCTGAATCAAGAGTGCCGGAGATCCATGCTTCATGAAGACACCAGAGATGCCTTTTCGGATTAGACCCGCGACTTCAGAATCGTTCACGTCAGCAGTTACAAGAAGCACCTTTCCATCGAAGTTCACATTTCGAAGGCGGTCAAGAAGGTCCGCCCCCCTCTCCTGTCCGAGATCTAGGTCTAGCAGGACGATGTCAATTTGCTTGGATGACTTAATGATCTGGAGAGCCTCGGCGCCGGAGGCACAATGAGCGATCACCTCGAAACCCGGTTCAGACTGCAGAAGCCGCGCGACGCTTTCGCGGAAAAGCGCATGGTCATCGATCAGCAGCAAACGGATGCTCTTCTGTTCAGTCTTGCTCATTGGTAGCTTCTCGTTTGGCTCTTATTCTAGTCAGGCTGACCGCAAAGCAACAACCTTCGGTGCGCGGTTCAAACACCATATCACCGCCAAAGCTGCGTAGAATGGTGCGAGAGACATACAAACCCAATCCGGTAGCATCCGCGCCCTGCTGAAAAGGCTTAAAGAGAGCGTCGGGTGCCGAGACCCCCACGCCTGTATCCTCGAATCGAATCACCACGGAGTCATCACCTACTGCGCTACTGATTGTGAGTAGCTTCTTATCGGTATTCTCCATCGCGCGATGACTATTCAGCGATAAATTTAGGAAAACCTGTGCCAGTCCATACCGGTCACCGGTGACCAAAGGAAGGTCATCCTGCAAGCGCCAGATAACATCGATCCTAGCCTCACGGTAAGACGGTTCCACTAGAACCCGCAGCTCGTCGAGGACGCTGGACAGTTCGATGGAGTCCAGGCTGCGGCCCACTGCAGGTCTCAGTTCCATTGCGGAAAGCTTTCCAAGACCTTCGATCAACGTTCCAAGCGCTCGGAAATCTTCGTTGTTCTGCAAACCTGGTAACCGGGAAAGATTCTTGTGCACGACGAGGACAGCACCGGATAAATTTCGAATTTCATGCGCGATTGCGCTCATAAGAATTGACGTATTTTTCAGAAGATGATCCAGACTGAGGTCTTCGCGGTCCCGCAGATCCTCAGAAAGGTCAACGATAATCGCGGCCAATCTGAGCCCTCGAGCCGTCGTATACGTAGAGAACCAAACTGCAGCAAGAAAAGCCTCACCATTTTTGCGCTTTCCACGGCATCGTAGCTCTGTGCGAAACTTCCTCGACCGCTGTGTTTGCAATGCGGCTTCCAGCGCCGGAAGAAACTCTTTTATGCGCTGGCCTACGATTAAGGATTCGCCCGGGGACAGGAGGTTTTGGCTCGCCTCATTCGCCAGCAGAATGGTGCCTGTAGAATCGATGGTAACGATCGCAACCGGGCTGCTCTCCACCAGAACTTGCAATTGCTCCTCAATTTCCTTGCGTAGAGCGACCTGCTGCTCCACTTCCGCGAGATGATCGAGTGCCATTTGGCGTTTACGAGTCATCTCTCCAACGAAGAGGCCGGTGCCAACGAATCCGGCAGAAGCCATAAGAAGGCGGTAGATGGCTTCGCTCGAAGGAAGTTCGCTAAACAATTCCTGCAGAATCGCACAAACGAGGGCTAGTGAAACAACTTGCCAGCGTGGAAGAAAACCCGCGACCAAGAGAATCGGAAACAGGTAGAGAAACCCAATGGAAATGAACGGCTTCGTTCGCCAATCCACAACCGCTATAGCCAGAACCAAGACCACAGCGGCGACCAAGAATCGCTTGCGATTGTTCTCCGAGTAAATCGAGGAAAATTCCATGGCAGAAATCCACGCTGTACAGAGAGTTGCCGCAGGTTGCCTATCTCCAGTGTAGGTGAAACCCCGAAAGATAGCCTGCGTCTGGCCGAAAGATAGGGCCTCGTGCGTCAAAAGATAGCCTGAAAGTCCAGAAGATAGGGTTTTCCTTCCTGTCTGAGCCCTTCAAGATAGGCGATGCTGCACCGTTCAAAGCATCCGTAGAGACGCAAGCGGGTAAGCAAGTTAGACGGAACTCGGCTCCCTCCTGGCCGAATCCTGGAGACTTCACGGGCCGAACGAAACGATGAAACATCCGATTCGCATGAGTAAGAGATTTGCCGTGGTGTTTCTGGCCGCGGTGATTGTTGTTGCAACAGGACTCTTTGAATTTGGCCGCAGCCATGGCCAGGTGACCAACGCGAATGCCCCACCAGGCTCAGGCGCAGATTCGGGCACTGCCGCTCCTCAAACGGCTTTGGACCTTTCGCCGAGCCAACTGAACGCGATCAAAATCGCGCCCGTAGGAACCTATCTTTTCCCCGTTCAGAAAGAGGCCGTTGGCAATATCAGTTTTGCGGACGACCTCTCCGTTCAGGTCTACCCGTCTTATCAGGGAAAAATCATCCGGAGTCTGGTGGAACTGGGCGAGGAAGTCCGAAAGGGCCAGGCGCTCTATACCATTGATAGCCCCGACCTCATTCAGGCGGAATCCATACTCATCGGCGCCGCAGCCACTTTAGAGCTGACCAGCAAAGAACTGGCGCGCGCCAAGGACCTTTACACGACCAGTGTCGGCGTCCCACAGAGGGAGCTGGAGCAGGCCATTTCCGATGAACAAACTGCGGAGGGCGCCCTGAAGGCTGCACGCGATGCCGTCCGCGTCTTCGGCAAAACGGAATCGGAAATAGACCAGATTGTGGCTTCCCGCAAGATTGACCCCGTGCTGGTTGTGCCCAGCCCGATAACTGGGCAGGTGACCGCATTCGCCGGGGCACCGGGGCTTTTCGTGCAGCCGGGAAATCCGCCCGCCCCTTACACGGTTTCAAATGTCTCTCTCAAGTGGATGCTGGCGGACGTCGTCGAGAGCGACGTTCCGCTTTTTCGCTTAGGGCAGGCCGTTCAAGTGAAGGTTATGGCTTACCCGGACCATGTTTTCCGCGGCAAGATTTCCAAAATCTATGCCGCGGTTGATCCCGATACTCATCGAGCAATCATCCGTTCCGAGATTTCAGATCCGCGGAACGAACTGCGGCCCGGAATGCTTGCCAACTTTGTCATTCGCGTGCAAAACCCTGTCGAAGCCACTTGCATGCCGGCAAATGGAGTGGTTCGCGAAGCGGATGGCACCATGACGGCTTTTGTGACAACCGATCGCCGCCGTTTTGTGCAGAGAGTCGTCCAAATAGGCTTGCGAACAGATGGCCAGGTTCAGATTCTCGATGGTCTTCGGCCCGGAGAATTGGCTGTAAGTGACGGGGCGATTTTCCTCAGCAACATGTTGCAAGCCCTGCCAAGCGATTAGTTCAATGCCAGTCCATTCCATAGAAGACAACACGCCATGTTCAAGTCTCTGATCGCCTTTTGTCTGAGCCGCCGTCCGATTGTGGTGGTTGGTTTGATTTTGTTCGTGGGTGCCGGAATTGTCGCTTTTAAGATGCTCAATATTGAGGCGTATCCGAACCCTACACCCGTCATCCTGGAAATCACCTCGCAGGCGCCGGGCCTCTCCGCCGAAGAAATGGAACGCTACTACACGATTCCAACGGAGATTGGACTCTACACGACGCCCGGTATCGACGTCATCCGCTCCACTTCGTTTTATGGCCTGTCCTTTGTCCGCGTCACGTTCAAGTACGGGGTGGACTATAACTTCGCCTACGCACAGGCGTCGGTCGCCATGCAGCAGAACGTTAGCTTGCCTGGCGGCTTGGTGCCCACCATCCAGGCGAATAGCTCAACGGGCGAAATCTATCGTTATCAAGTTGTAGGACCAAAACATTTTGGAATTACGAATCTCCGCACGGTTCAGGATTGGATTGTCGCTCGCCGGTTGTTGACCATTCCCGGCATTGCAGCCGTAAATAGTTGGGGCGGCCCCACCAAGGAATTCCAAGTCGAGGTTGACCCCCACAGGCTAGAAGCGTACAGCGCCACCGTGCCTCAAATCCTGACCGCGCTGGGCAACGCGAATATCAACGTGGGCGGGCGCGAAATCCGCATCGGCCAACAATCCATTAACATCCGCGGTGTCGGCCTGATTGACGACGGCGGCAATGATGATCTGGCTCAGGGTTACAAGGTCGGCGACATTGAGAATGTTGTTCTGACTCAAGTCAATGGCGTTCCCGTATTAATGAAGGACGTCGGGAAGGTTTCGGTCGGCTACCGGCCGCGACTTGGCATTCTGGGTCGCGACCAACAGGATGACGTCGTCGGGGCCATTGTGGTGCAGCGGCGCACGGAAAGAACTGCCGACATGATCCCCAAAGTCGAAGCCACAATCGACAAAGTGAATCACGACGGCAGCCTGCCTCCGGGAGTCAAAGTCGTTCCGTTTTACGACCGCTCGTCCTTGATCGCGGTCACCACACATACAGTTCTGCACAACTTGATCTTCGGATGTCTGCTGGTCTTCGTGATTCAATGGATTTTTCTCGGCAATCTCCGCAGCGCGGTCATCGTTGGATTGAACATCCCATTCGCGCTGTTTTTCGCCACCATTCTCCTGGTGATTGCGGGAGAGAGCGCCAACCTGCTCTCCGTCGGCGCGGTGGATTTCGGCATCATTGTCGATTCGGCCGTGATCCTGGTCGAAAACATCTTTCGAAATTTTCAACGAAACCAAGAAGAGAGACAGGGTCTGCTCCAACGCCTGTCTGCCGGTGCCTGGGGTCCCGATCCGACGCAACCCACAGAGCAGGCAACATCCACGCACGGATGGACGGATCGTTTGCGGTTGATTTTGATCAGTGCGATCCAAGTTGACAAGGCGATTCTGTTCTCCGCGCTCATCACCGTGGCCGGTTTCGTGCCTCTGTTCACTATGCAAGGGGTCGAGGGTCAGATTTTTGGACCCATGGCGCGGACCTATGGCTACGCGCTGGCCGGAGCCTTGCTGGCCACATTCACCGTCACTCCCGTGCTTGCATCCGTGCTGCTCCCGGAGCGTGTGAAGGAAATCGAAACAATCGTCGTGCGCCTCTTGCACCGCGTTTACAATCCCGCGCTGCGCTTCGCGCTGGATCACCGTGTGGTCACGGTCGCCATCGGCGTCGCTTTCCTCGCGGTGTCCGGATTTCTTGGGTTGCGGCTAGGCAGCGAGTTTCTACCGCACCTGGAAGAAGGGAATTTCTGGATTCGCGCTTCCATGCCAGCCACGCTTTCCCTCGAAGACGGTGAAGCAGCTTCCAGGAAAATGCGGGAGATTCTCCTTCGCCATCCCGAAATCATCACCGTGGTTTCCCAGCATGGCCGGCCGGATGACGGTAGTGATGCTTCGCCATTCTCCAACGTCGAACTTTTTGCACCGCTCAAGCCTCTTGACGAATGGCCGCGTGGCATGACCAAGGACAAGCTAACCGAGCAGGTTCGAGCCGAGTTCGATAACGAGTTGCCGGGTATCGTCTTCAACTTTTCCCAATACATTGAGGACAACATTGAGGAAGGAATCTCAGGCGTCAAAGGCGTCAATTCCGTCAAGATTATTGGTCCAAATCTCGAAGTCTTAACAAAGTTGGCCGAGCAGGTCCGCGACCAAATGAACCTGGTTCGCGGTGTAACCGACCTTGGCATTTTCCCGGTCCTAGGCCAGCCGAACCTGAACATCAGGGTAGACCGTGCGAAGGCTGCCCGCTACGGCCTCAATTCCGGCGATGTGAACGCGGTCATTCAAGCTGCAATGGGCGGAGCTGTAGCGACTTCCGTCTTGGAAGGCGACCGGCAGTTTGATCTGGTGGTCCGGTACACCCCTGAATATCGCGACAGCATTGAAAAAATCGGCAAGATCAAAGTGGGTTACCAAACGAGCAGCGGAGTCACTGCCTATATACCTCTCAGCGAACTCGCCACGATCACTTTGGACACAGGAGCAGCCTGGATTTACCACGAGAGCGTGCAGCGTTTCATCCCTGTCAAATTCAGTGTCCGCGGCCGCGACCTTGGCAGCACTGTCGAGGAGGCTCAGAAGCGGATCGCCAACAACGTGCAACTTCCGCCCAGATACCGCTTGGTCTGGGCCGGCGAGTTTGGAGACCTGCAGGAAGCCAGGAGACGCTTGGAGGTAATCGTTCCCATTAGCCTGATGCTGATCCTCGGTTTGCTCTACAGCATGTTCAATTCGATGCGTGACTGCCTTTTGACACTCGCGGGAATCCCCTTTGCGGTCGCTGGCGGCATATTAGCGCTTTATGTTTCCGGTCTGAATTTCAGCATCTCCGCCGCCGTCGGTTTCGTCTCGCTGTTTGGCGTGTCCGTTATGGACGGCATCCTGATGATCACGTTTTACAATCAGGAAAGATCCCACGGCCTGGGGCCGGAGGATGCGATGTATCGCGCCGCCTCCACCCGAATGCGCCCGCTGCTGATGACGGCCCTTTCAGCCTGTATCGGTCTGTTTCCCGCGGCAATTTCCACCGGCATCGGCAGCCAGGTGCAGCGTCCGCTGGCAACGGTGATCGTGGGCGGAATGCTGGTCGGCCCCGTGATGCTGCTTCTCGCTGTGCCCGCGCTAAGAATGTTCTTCCTCGACCCTGAACACCAGCGTCTCTCGGACCAATCCAAATGAAGATCACCTTTCTTCTTTTCGTAGTGATTATCTGCGCCTCTCTGACGCTTGGCGCAAACTCTCAGGCCTTAGCTCAACAAACATCCCCCGAGAGCGCACAGAACCGGGAGAATCTTCAGAAAGAAGGAAAGCTTTCAAACGGACGACAAACTAGCGGCAGTGTTGGTGAAAGGAATCGCGCGCGCAGCGCGGCCACCTCGACAAGGGTTCGCCCGAAGCAACTTCCGAACAACCACGAGCATTCTGCATCGAAAACTATCGCGAATCCTCATCCGTCCGGTTCGCACAACTCCGCTCGCGTAGCAAAAAACGGAGCGAAACCCACAGGAACAATCGAGACCACCCGGCGCTTCCCGGCGACAAGTGTCGTTCGATCTTCCGTGCGTCACCGAGGTGCCAATCCCGCGGTCATTAGAGGGACTGTGAAGTCCTCGACCAGAAACACAGCGGCAATCAACGGAACAAGCATGCACCGAAGGCCATGAGGAAAAGTTCGGTATGACACTTACTCGCAAATCGTGCCTGGCGCACTTCATCGGTATGTTCGCCCTGCTGCTCACGGCAGGCTGCGCCGTTGGACCGGAGTTCAAAAAGCCTGCCGCTCGAGCAAATGCAGGCTACACGGCGGCCCCACTTTCCACCACCAGCAGCACGAGTAACGTCTCCGGTGGAGAGGCGCAAGAGTTCCTGGATGGCAAAGACATCCCGGGCGAGTGGTGGACCTTATTTCATTCGCAGCCGCTCAATGATTTGATCGAGCGCTCGCTCAAAGTGAATCCGGACATCAAGGCGGCGCAAGCGGCCTTGTTGGTTGCAAGAGAGAATATGCTGGCTCAAAGAGGCGCTTACTATCCCAGCGTGACCGGCGGTTTCTCGGCGACTCGGGCGAAATCTTCCAGCAACCTTTCCCCCGTAACGGACACCAGCGCTCTCAACTACAGCCTCTATACGCCGGAGGTCAGCGTCTCCTTCGTGCCCGATGTTTTCGGCCTGAACCTCCGAACTGTGGAGTCACTGCAAGCGCAGGAACAGCAAGCGCGTTTTGCCCTAGCCGCCACGCATATCACGCTGAGCGCAAACATCGCCGCCAGTGCGATCCAAGAGTCATCCCTCCGCGCCCAAATTGCTGCAACCCGTGAACTCATCACGATCAACACGGACATGCTCGAGATTTTGCGCACACAGTTCGTGAAGGGCTATGTCGGCAGGCTCGACGTTGCTGCGCAGGAGTCGCAGCTTGCGCAGGTCGCCGCTACTCTGCCGCCCCTCCTGAAACAGTTGGCGCAACAACGTGACCAGTTGGCCGTGCTGTCGGGCGGGTTCCCCAATCAGGACTTGGCCGAAAAGTTTGAGCTTTCGAGTTTTCAATTGCCTCAGGAACTCCCCGTAAGTCTTCCGTCGCAGCTCGTCGAGCAACGTCCGGATGTGCGCCAGGCAGAGGAAAACCTGCATTCCGCCAGCGCGCAGATTGGCGTCGCGATTGCGAATCGCCTGCCGAACTTTGCTCTGACCGCGGACGCGGGCAGCATGGCGGTCATACTTGGCAAGCTCTTCGCCGGAGGCGCTGGCTTTTGGGATGTCGGCGCGAGCGTAGCGCAGCCGATTTTTGACGGTGGGACCCTGCTGCACCGGGAGCGCGCCGCGAAAGCCGCGTACACCCAGGCCTCCGAACAATATCGCAGCACGGTTTTGACCGCCTTTCAGAATGTAGCGGACACGCTGAACGCGATCCAACAAGACGCCGACGCCTTAAAAGCTGCGGCAGCCGCCAAAGATGCCGCCACCGTAACGCTCGATTTGACAAAAAAGCAGTTTCAGGCTGGCTACGTCAACTATCTGGCCCTCTTAAATGCAGAACAGACATACCAGCAAGCGGTGATCAACCTTGTTCAGGCGCAGACCAATCGTTACGCGGATACCGCTGCGCTCTTTCTGGCTCTCGGGGGCGGATGGTGGAACCGCTCGGATGTGCCCAGGAATTGAGCCCAGGGATTCGTAGTGCGCGCAAGGGAAGGAGTTAGATTGGTGAAAAGACAAGAAATTCGGACTCGTATCGAGGAAATCGGAATTATCCCTGCAGTTCGCGTGTCTTCCGCAGATGAGGCACGATTTGCCGCGGAGACTGTTAACCGCGCCGGGATTCCCATCGCAGAAGTTACGATGACCGTGCCCGAAGCAGTCGAAGTGATCACCGGGCTCACTCGAAGCTTCCCGGAAATGATCGTGGGCGCCGGAACTGTCTTGGACATTGAAACGGCGAAACGGTGTTTAGATGCCGGGGCGAAGTTCCTGACGAGCCCGGGATTGATTCTGGAGGTTGTGGAGTTCGCAACAAAGAATGATGTTGTCGTTTTTCCGGGGGCGTTGACAGCAACGGAGGTCATTACGGCGTGGAAGGCGGGCGCCGACTTTGTCAAGATCTATCCGTGCGCGCAGGTAGGCGGTGACGGTTATATCCGGGCGCTAAAAGTGCCGCTGCCACAGGTCCCGTTAATCGCTTCAGGAGGCGTAAATCAACGAACAGCGGTGAATTTCGTTCTAGCGGGCGCAACCGCTCTCGGTATAGGAGTGGAGCTGATGCCGAGAGAAGATGTACAGTTCAGGCGGAAAGATCGGATAGGTGAATTAGCTCGTAGGTTCATGAGGATGGTGAAAGACGCACGCAGCGCTAAAGTGGCGCGACGAGGGACATGACGGAGCAAGGTCGACAGGATGGAGAGACGTTTAACGATGCGCGGTGAGCACTTGGACAGAGGCTCTCACGAGCGCCATGCTCAGTCAAATCGTCGGGAAAGAACTGCAGCACGCGTCCTAACTAAGCGATCGTTGGCCATGCATATACAATTTCTTTTGGTCGTTTGCATCCTCGCTCCCGCTCAAGCATTGCTTCCCAGAACGTTGGGGGACGCTCCTGGGCAGAGGGCAGAGACGCTCTCACAAGTGAAGAAAGTGTATGTGGGATCGCTGGGCGATAAGGAAGGCGCGACCGAGCTTCGTGACAAACTTATCCAGCGTCTTCGAAAGAGTCGTGACATTGATGTCGTGGAAAACCCTAGCCAGGCCGACGCAGTCCTTACGGGAACCGGCGAAATTTGGGTGACAGGCTATATCAGCACTAATCCCAAGCCTTCTCCTTATAATCGACAGCCTGTATACGACGGATATATATCGATCGAATTGCGGGCCAAGGATCATGCAGATTTGTGGTCCTGCCGGGTAACACCGGCTAAGTTCGGCTGGAATAGGGTGCCGCAGAATCTTGCGAACCGGTCAGCAACAAAATTGCTGGCGGCGTTGCATCAGAATGGCGCTTCGAAACCGTGACGCTGGCAATGCGTGATTCCGTATACTGCCGATTCTGATGACGGTTCTTGATCGCAACTGAGATTTGTAACTCTAACAAAACACGTGAACAGCGATGAGCAAGGACAGGGTTGGTTAAATTAGCAAACCGCCGAAACTGCAACTCAGGTGACCTCAGAACACCGGACTGCACCTCAGATCATGTGAGAGGGCCTGCCTGCGACTCACGACACTTGCGGTTTGGAAAACCGCCGCAGGGCTCCTTCAATCTTAATAAGGTAGTATAAGGTAGCGGTCCGGGGATATTGCGGGAACCTTTGGCGCTTCGATTTCTAGGATGGCGACTCCGTTCGTGGACACAAGCGCTAGCGTTTGTCAGTACTAATCCGACCGATGACCCCTTAACTTAAGCGTGTCGCTTCCATCCTGAGTGGGGTGATTTCTCCGGAAAGCAAATCCTGGACATAGATTATGGGCACGTACATAAGTCACTTTCGGTCAGGATGGCAGGGGGAAGCAAATATCTGCTGGGCTTTTGCTGGGCTTTGGACCGCAAATGAGGTGTTTCGCGTGCAAATAAGAACTGGTAACTCTTACAAAATACGTGAACAGCGATGAGCAAGGACAGGGTTGGTTAGATTAGCAAACCGCCCGCCGTCAGCCTCTCAGCAATTTCTCCGAGCCTGCCGGCCTGACCTTCTGTGCTACTACTCTTGCTACTACCTTCGGTCGATTTGGCCCCTTCTGGAACCCGCTTAAATACTGAGGATTCGCTCAAATCGAACACCGATACTGATAACAAGAGACATACCAACGCTCACCAACCCCTCACCTCCCCCTCACCAATCGGGGTTACAATCCCTCCTCCTCCGCCACTTTTAGAAACTGCATTCAAATCGTAACCTGGGCCATTTGAGAGTGCAGGTTTCCGGCTGGCGTGCTTACCCAGAATGCTCCTCAGTAGCACGATCGCGGTTGGCCGCTTTCCTCTTCGTGCGCGGCATTTCATCACCTGCGCGCGGCGGGGTTCCGCCGCTCCGTCTCATGAGTTTGTCGAAGGCCTTGAAATCCGCGCGCTTTTTGCGGTCAGCAAAGAACTCCGCCGTTTGCAAAGCTGATAACTTTTCAGCCACGGCGGTGGCCACGAACTGGTTTATGCTTGTTCTATCTTCCTTGCTCTGGCGCTCCACCGCCCTCTTTAGCGAGCGGGGCAACCGCAAAGGGTATGTCATTGTCTCTGTCATCTTCTTATCCTCCCTATCGCCACACGCGGGATCATCACTTCGATGCCGAACTGCTCAGGCACGGTCCCAAAGTCCCGCACGTTGAATGTGACCAATCCATCGGCCCGTCCATTAACTGCTGTCTCGAGTACCATCTCGTCGCCAGGATCCCGTAGCTGTGGCCGCCAAAGAAAGTGTATTTTCACCGGCTCTGCCATCGCCATTACGGCATCCAGGAATATTGCAACTTCCCGCACACTCAACCCGGCTGCTAGTTGGTGCTCGGCCTCTGAGCAGATCGCTTCATACTCCATAGCCAGGGGAACGCTGACCAACAGAGTTACCCTGCCTCGCCGCGCCGCACGTAGAATTGCCGCGGACGCACCGCCAGGGCTACGCATTGCTGCGACGAGCACATCCGTATCTGCCACTAACCTCACATCGCCGATGATATCATATCGCAGGCGATCTTACACTGGTTGAATATCCGGAAAGAACTGGGGCAGGGTCATGCCTCCGGATTGGCCGAATTCCTGGTAGCGTGCTACAAAAAGTAACGGGAATTAGGCATCAAAAGAACCCAGTGTTTATAAGGGTGAAACGCAAATCCTCTGTTTTAATCCTGAACATTGTAGCAAACGAACGCATGCCAACGAGTGCCGCCCTCATACTACGGAAAGTAGAATCCCTCCTCCTCCGCCACTCTCAGAAAGTGCAGTAAAATCGTGGCCTTTTGCTTCTGCGGGCCCATTTGAGAGTTTTGGTTTCCGGCTGCCCCGGAGACTCTTACCCAGAATGCTCCTCAATATGATGATCGCGGTAGCCACTTTCGTCTTCTTGCCACGCATTTCATCACCTGCACGCGATCTTCCGCCACGCCGCTTCACGAGCTTGTCAAAGATATCTTGACACTGGTCAAACCGCATAGTATTACATAAATACAAAAGTAATGGAGGCCACCATGGAGTCTGCGATCACCGTCAAGGGTCAGGCGACAATCCCGAAGGCTATTCGCGAGTATCTTCGATTGAAACCGGGGGATCGGGTCAAGTTCTTCGTGCATCCCGACGGCAGCGTGGTTCTCTTGCCGAAACTCCCTGCGGCGGCCTTGCGGGGCATCATTAAATCCAGACGTCGGCGGCCTGTGACAATCGACGAGATGACCGAGGCCGCTGCTGAAGGCTCTGCTAGCGGAGCGCCACGCGCTGGACGTCGATGATCGGGCTCGACACGAACATTCTCGTCCGCTATCTCACCCAAGACGACCCAATACAGTCGCCAAAGGCAAGAGAGATAATCGAGCGGCGGCTAAGTGAGGAAAGTCCCGGCTTCGTCAGCATTGTGGCGATGGTCGAGACCGTGTGGGTGCTCGAACGAGCCTACGGGCTGACACCCCACGAAGTCGTGGGCGCCGTCGAACGCATGTTGCAAACCGATGTCCTCGTTGTGGAGCACGAGCAGGAGGTTTTTACCGCCATGGTCGCATTGAAGGATGGACGAGGCTCGTTCGCCGACGCCATAATCGCAGCCCTGGGTACGAGAATGGGCTGTTCCTGTACGCTGACGTTTGACCGGAAGGCACCGAAACTTCCGGGGTTCGAACTTCCCTAACACGCGCTGAACCCAGTTCAACTAGATACGGCCAAATCGATCCATTTGAAGCCCCAACCATCCCTCCCGCGCTACATTTGCTACAAAAACAGCCTTAATTAGACGCGACAGAAACCCTCTGTCTATGCGGCGAGTCGCTAAATTCTTTGTTTCACGGGTTCCGAGTGTAGCAAATCAACGAGTGCCAACAAGTGCCACCCCTCATACCACCTAACTTCGAATCCCTCCTCCTCCGCCATCGTTCAGAAATCGTTTTTGCCTCCCTTGTCTCCCGTGCCGTCGAGTGATTTTCACTTGGTATCTCCCATAACGGGTAGTGCCTCTGGCAACTCCGCCGCTCTTTTTGGAATATGAAGATGTGTTGAAGCGTCCTGAACACCGCCTTGCGCATCGCCTACCACTTGAGGCAATCGATGAATTCCTAGCAGAGTTAGCCGCCTTGATTGAGCCGGTGGAGGTCCATTTTCAGTGGCGACCGCAAACTCCGGACCCGAATGACGAAATGGTGCTGGAGGCTGCGATCAATGGAAGGGCAAACGCAGTAGTGACGTATAATATTGCCGACTTCGCTGTCGCCGCGAAGCGTTTTAAAGTTTCCGTGCTGAGTCCGGCCGAGCTACTAAAGAAGGTGAGAGCATGAGCAAGGCTACCTATCCGTTGAAACTCCCCTTGGCGATCAAGAAGGCTGCCCAACGCCTTGCAAAAGAAGATGGCGTGTCCTTGAACCAATGGATTGCAGTGGCGGTGGCTGAAAAAGTTGGTGTGACAGAAACTGGGGCCGATTTTTTCAAGAGACGAGCTGGAAATGCTACTGGTGAAGGTCTTATGAGGTTCCTTCGCACAGCACCTAAGTCTCGGCCCGGGGCGGAAGATAGTCTTTGACCACTTAAGGATGCTGCCGATCCGTCAGACAGACTGTCCGACGAGCATCCTGAAAGAACTGGGAGATCATTGCGTCGAACGCTGCACAATTATTTTGCCTACTATCAGCGATCCCGTACGCATTTAGCCTTGGGCAAAGACGCCCCGGAGCCCAGGGCAGTGGAACCGCCGGAACACGGGCGGGTGGTAGTAATTCCTCAGGTTGGGGGATTACACCACCGATACCAACGCTGCGCGGCGTAGTGGCCCAAAAAAGTATGCCTTGCAGCCCACATTTCGCTTCGGGCGAAAAATGAAGGTTCCGCGGGTCCGACACGCCCGTCTTTGCAGGTCATGAACACCAACTCCTATGAGTCCTGCTGTGATCGCCTACACGATCGCCACTGTAGTTTCGCTGAAGGGAAGGCACAACCCCTCGAAGAAGCCGGTCGCGCGTGGACCGAGTTTTCGGTAATCACAGTTGAGCATTCTTAAACCGCAAGCAGCGCTTCATCCCGCCACGCTGAAGGCGCAGGCTATGGAAACATACGACGTGAAATTCGCCGCTTTGCGACACCGCGAACAAACCCAACTATCGTGATGCAATCGGCGAGTGCCCGCCTTGCGTAAATACGAGCTTGACTTTTGTTGCGCTGAAATTTCTACCTGCGCTTGTGTGGTAGGTCGGGCGACTTGACAGAGAAGATCAGGTAGTCGAGCAGAACGATGAGGGGAAGCGCAATTGCGCAAAGTAACGTGAACCAAGGCGGCTGAGATTCCTTCGGCGGGTGGCCAATCCAACGTAAAAATCGGTCACCGACCAGACCATTGAACAGCCCGAGAAGCGCAACCAAGCCCATGAAGTTCAACAACGCGTTTAACCAGCCCCCTTCGGCGTGATAGACGAACTGGCTGGCAAGCCTCAGCCTCTTGGGTAACCCGATGTGCTCTTGGTGGGTGATCACACGCGGAGTCTACATCGCCGAAACGATCACAACAATACCCGGCGATCGCATTAGCCGCAGCGTACGCCGACGCTAATCGGCGGCATCGGTCGCGATAGCGCCTCCATAACTTGCATAAGGCCCCTGACGTTCGTGACGAGCATTTGCTCACTCTCGAACAGGGCATCCGCAAGATGACTTCCCTTCCCGCGCAACGCGAGCGTTTGCAGGATCGCGGGCTCTTGAAGGAACGATATTTCGGGGACATCAGCGTTTTTGATCCAAGAACAATCCTCAATAAGGCGACGTACATGGAACCGGCGCAGTTATCGACCGGGGTGAAATACGTGTTTGTGAACGGACAATTGGAATTCGAGGACGGGAAATTGACGGGGAGCCAGGGGGGCGAGTCTTGCGAGGGCCTGGCTGGAAAGCACCGCGAACATTTCCGCTCCTTCCAGTCGCTGGCGAACTCTTTCTCTCGACTTCCCCCTTTATAGCAAAGGAGGTGCCGGGCCGATTGACCAAGGTAGCGACTGAACGTGGCCGTCGGCATCAAAGAAGTTCGCAACGATATCTGGCTGGTGAGTTTTATGAGCCGACAATTCGTCAGAAAGGCTGGCCGATTCCTATTCTTCGTGGAGGACCACCATGGGGTCCACTCGCGAGGCGCGGCGTGAGGGCAAAACGCATGCCGCGAGGGCCGTCGTTCCCAGCAGCAGGCTGACCCCTCCAATGACGAGTGGGTCCAACGGATGCACATCGTAGAGCTGACTGGCGATCAGTCTTCTCATGGCAATTGCACCCACCAGCCCGAGCGCAAGCCCAACAGCCACCAGCATCAGACATTCGCGGAGAACGAATCCCACAATCCCCGCGGAGGTGCTGCCGAGCGCCAGTCGAATTCCAATCTCGCGCCTACGCTGTGTTACCAGATACGCCAAAACTCCGTAGATGCCGATTGCCGAAAGAAACAGCGCAAGGCCGCCGTAGATTGTTGCCAGCGTCATCGAGGTTCGGCGCGAGGACATCGAGAGTTCGGCTCGTTCATCCATCGTCTTGATATCGAATAGCGCCAACTCCGGATCGAGCTTCGCTACTGCTTGACGTACCGCCCGGGTCACTGCACCCATATCGCCATCGCGATTGACTTTGACGGCGAACGTGTACGTGCGCGACGGATTCTCCGGATAGGGAAAGTAGTAAGCGCCAAAGGCACTCCGCGAACCAGCGAGGTCTTCGAGCCGGACGGAGCGAACAACTCCAACAACGTTGTACCAGCGCGTTTTGGCATCGGTCTGCATCGGGTTCGTTGGGTTGTCGGGCTGGTACATGCGCCGCCCGATCGGATCTTCGTTTGGCCAAAAATGACGTGCCAACTGTTCATCGACGATCACAACGCCCGGGGCGCTCTCTGTGTCGCGCTCCTCGAAATACCGGCCTCGGATCAACCCGATCTTCATCGTTTCAAAGTACCCGGGCGTAACGGCGAGGCGGCACGGAGAAATCACGGATTCGCCGGGTTTGTTGATGTAGCCCTCGGCGAGAATGATGCTGTCATCATATTCGCCGCCGAAGGGAATGCGCGTTGTCACGCCAGCCGAGGCCACACCCGGCACCGAACGGATCGCTTCCAGCGACCGGCTCACTAACTGCCGCAATTCCGCGCCCGAGGGATATTTGGACGATGGCACGCTCATGGAGGCGGTAAGAACGCCACCTCTTGTGAATCCCGGATCCACAGCGAGTAGGTGACGAAAACTCGCCAGTAGCAAACCCGTTCCCACCAGGAGCACGAACGCAAATCCAACTTCCGCGCCGACCAGTGTCTGGCGCAGCCGGCGCGCCGGGATTCCTGTCCCGCCCGTGCGCGCGCCGTTGCGAAGCATCGAGTTCACGTCGACTTCGAAGACACTCGCCAATGGCGCAAGCGCAACTAACACGCCCAGAGCCACGGCAATTCCCAGTCCCACCAGAACGACGATCCAATCTATATGGACTTCGTACGCCCGGGGAAAGCGGTCGAGCCCCGCTACGGAAAGCGCCGCGAGCGAACCCTGCCCCAGCGCCAGGCCTATAACGCCTCCCGCGATCGACAGCAGAACATTCTCGACGATCAACTGGCGCCCGATTTGTGCACGGCTTGCGCCTATGGCGAGCCGCGTAGCGATTTCTTTTCTTCTTGCGCTCCAACGGGCGATCGCCAGGTTCGCAATGTTCAACCCTCCAATCAGCACGACCAACACTGCTCCGCCCCAAAGAAGGTACAAGCCTTCTTTCACGTCACGCACCAGCATCTGTTGAAGGGGCTCGACCTTCGTGTAGAAGCCCGCCTGGACGAGGATGTCTTTGAATTGCGGAAAGCGTTCCAGGTTAGCGGCGTTCAACGCATCAACCTGCGCCTGGACTTGAGCAATCGTGGCTCCGGGCTTAAGCCGCCCAATGTTGCTCCAATTGTTGTTGTGATACTCAGTTTTCTGCTCCTTGGAGAAGGCCAGTGGCACCCAAAATCGGACATCGGGATCGACGAACACGAAGTCCCTGGGCATGACGCCCACGACAGTCAGCGGAGTTCCGTCGAGGCGCAATTGGTGTCCGACGGCGGAGGGATCGCCCCCATACATCTGCTTCCACAACGCATAGCTGAGAATCACTTTCTGGTTTGCCCCATCTTCGCCTTCTCCGGCGTCAAATGTCCGGCCGTAGAAAGGATAGACACCAACCAACGGAAAGAAGGACGGCGTGACGGCCATGCCGGGAATCTGCTCTGGCACTCCGTTAAGATCCAGGGCCTGGTCTACCCGCCGGAACATTGCCTGCTCTTCCAATGCTGTGACTCTGCTCAGGCGGTCGTAGTAGTCGGGTGCGCTGCTCTCCATCTGGTAGACAACGCCAGCTTTTGGATAAAGGTTTGACATCAACACGATGTCGCCCGCCTTAGGACCGGGCAGGGGTCGCAGGAGGACGGAATTCACGATGGCAAATATCGCCGTGTTCGCGCCGATGCCCAACGCAATCGTGATGACCGTTACCGCGGTGAAACCCGGCGATTTGGCCAGTGTGCGGAAGGCGAAACGCAAATCCCTCACGAAATCCTCCAGAAAACGCCCCGCGCGCGCCGCGCGCACCTCTTCCTTCACCTGTTCCAAGCCTCCGAGTTCCAGCAGTGCCTGTCGCCGGGCTTCTAACTCCGAACGCATCTCTTTCCTGTTTTCCTCCGTCAAAAGCTCCACGGAAGACTGGAGCTCCTCTCTCAACGCCTCCTCGACCCTGCGTCTACGGAAGAGGTTTCGGATAGAACTCAAGATTCGCGTTGCCATGATGCATCCCTCCCGGCTTCAGGCGGATTCCACTGCCGCCGTCATGATCTTGACGACCTGGTTCCAATCGCGTTCCTCGACCTTGAGCTGTGCCCGGCCCGATGCAGTCAACCGATAGTATTTCGCCCGGCGATTGTTTTCCGAGGCGCGCCACTCGGTTTCCACCCATCCCTTTTCTTCCATGCGGTGCAGCGACGGAAACAGAGAGCCAAAGCTCACTTGAAATGCTCCCTTAGTGACCTGCGTGATGCGTCGGGAGACGCCGACTCCGTGTAGCGGTTCCAACGACAGGGCTTTCAAGATCAACAGGTCCAGCGTTCCACGCAGAAGATCGGTTCGTTTTTCGCTCATGGTGCCCTCTTATCGGAATACGATAGCAACCAGCGAAATGTTCCGACAAATTTCACACGTAGGCACTTGGAGCCCGCAAAACGGGCGCGGACGGGAGAGGTCCAGATGCAGCGTTCCCGACTTACGGCGTGCGCCTTCCCGTTTCTCGCAGATTGGCTTCCAATACCGTTCCAATGTTTCCCACACTGGTTTCCAGTATTGGGCTGTCGATTCCATGACGATTTCCTCGGCCTCCTGTTCGAGCAGCCACGCAGCCAGCGATCGTAGTTGTTCGGGGTTGCCACCAAATCTTCGTCGCTCAAACTGGAATCCTCCGTCAACTTCGACGTCCGACACAACCACGGCTAGCATCCTTTTATGAACATCGATTCCCGCTATCCTGTAAGCCATAGTTCCTCCTGGCCAGGAGCGGAGAGCGTGCTGCGATTACTTTAACCAGGGTCGCAGGCTATCGCCGTTCCCCTAGGGGAGACAACGACGCCCAATTATTCGCTCAAACACGCACGCTCCGGATCAGACAAGTTTTCGACCTCAACATATTCATTGGGTACGCGACCTCGCCGCTCCGAGCCGTTGCGATCTTACCTCAAAGTGATTTTCATGAGCTTTCGCGGGCCGAAGGCCCTAAATGACAAGTTTCCGATTACCCGACAAATCGAGCACTGACAGGAGTTTATTGCACGGCTGGAAAGGCCCTCGGTTCTATTGCCCAGGCGCTTTCTTAGCCACGATAATCCTCGTATGAAATTGCGACACACTGCAGCCGCGCTCGGGCTTGGAGTCTTTATTTACGCGCCCTTACGAGCCGAAAGCGCGGAATCCAAGGGCCTTCCTCCCAGCGTCATCACAGCGCTTTCTCCCGACGAAAAAGCGTACTGTGACCAATTCCTGGGCGACTTCAAAAAGAGTTGCCATCAGACTTTCCGGGCGAACCTGTCTTGGCGCGAATTGATAATTTCTCCATCGGGGCAGACAGCAATTCTTGTCAAGAATGGGGAATCATGCGGCACGGCCGGTTGCGCCCTGCTTCTGTTTGTTCAACAGAAAGAACGGAGTTTCGCTCAAGTTTTGGGCTTGGATGGTGAAGAAGAAAGTCGAAGAGAAGGACGCTCCGACCGCGTGAATAGTTGAATGCTCGTGCCGTGCATGGCAAACCTCTACGAGGACGTTATCCCTTAGAACCAGCCCAATCCAGTCGGTCGTTCGATGGTGACAATCAGGAGTTGACCATCAAAGGATTCGCAGCTTTAATACCCTCTCCCGAGTCCGTTCTTCTTCCAGGTTACGCCCACGGGCCTTCAATAAATCGTCGAGTGAAATAAGCCCCAAAAACCTATCCGTTCCGGGCTCGATGACCGGCAAGCGAGTGAAACCTTTCTCCGCCATGCGATAGACAACTATGCGAAGGGGCTCGTCAGGATAAGCGTGAATAGCTTCTTTGCGCACAAGTTCACCGATCGGTCGGCATAGCGCGCCAGCGCCGTTCTGCTCGATCTGCTCTCGAATATCTTTCCGCGTCAGGACGCCAACCAGCCGTGCGTTTGCATCCACAACAGGCAACAGCCGCTGAGATTGGTTGTGGTCTGCCCGTAAGGACTCCTGCATCTCGCCGACGGTACTCGATGCGTCCAGTACTACGACCGTTGTGCGCATCACTTCGCGCACAAACAGAATCTCCAGCGGGTCTACGGCATATTCTCTGCTTAGATGAAATCCACGACGCGCCACTTTTTCCGTCAAAATGGACCGTTTCAGGGTGAGCACCGTAAAACCATGAGAGATTACGCTGCCAATTAGCAGCGGGAGAAATACGTTACTATCGTGGGTCAGTTCAAACGCGAACACGATACTTGTGAATGGCGACCGCATGGTTCCGCCCAAGACTGCGCCCATGCTAATTAACGGCCAGAATCCTGCACCTTCATTCGGCAAAAACATCGCTTCCAGGCCGCCGAGTGCGCCGCCCATCATCAATAACGGCGCCAAAACCCCTCCGGAGGTGCCTGAACCGAGCGAGACGGCCCAAATAAACCATTTGACGAGCAACACTCCAAGGATCACATGAGTCGTCACACTGCCCTGGAGCAATGCACCGATCGTGTCGTAACCTACACCGAGCGCTTGTGGGAAAATCAATCCGCCTAGGCCGATCGCCAGTCCGCCGATTGCTGGCCACCACATCCAGTGGATCGGTAAACGCTGAAACGCATCCTCCGCAGCGTAAACCGACATCGTAAGCAGCGCAGACAACGCCCCTGCCAGTATGCCAACCAGTGCACATCCCAGCAGGCCGTTGACACCGATGAATAACGGATGCTCCGGGACAGGGAAGAGTGGACCAAAACCAAGAAGATAACGCCGAAGAACTGCTGCTATTGCGCTTGCCAGGGCCACGGGAATTAGACTCCGAGGTTTCCATTCAAAGAGTAGCAACTCGACCGCGAGAAGAGCCGATGCTACCGGTGCTGCAAACGTGGCGGACATCCCGGCGGCGGCGCCCGCCACCAACAGTGTCTTGCGCTCCGCGCTAGTCAGGTGAAATAATTGGGCGATCATCGATCCGAATGCACCACCAGTCATAATGATCGGACCCTCGGCTCCAAACGGTCCACCCGAGCCGATCGAGATTGCCGAAGAAATAGGTTTCAGCAATGCGACTTTCGGTTCCACACGGCTGCCATTGATCAATATCGCTTCGATCGCCTCCGGAATACCGTGTCCGCGAATTCGTTCCGACCCATACCGCGCCATCAAGCCGATAATCAGCGCCCCTCCTATTGGGACCAGTACGCTAAAAATCCCTAGGTGATTGCCTGCGGGAGAAACCAAACTGGTGCTCCAGCGCCCGAAATAAAATAGGTTTGTGAAGAGTCCGATCAATCGAAGCAACGCCAACGCAACAAAAGACGCCACTATTCCGATAGCAAGCGCTAACGCTGAAATCGGCAATAAACGACTGGTGGTTGTGAAATCCCCAAGGACTTCCCAGGACTTACTTCGTTTTGGTTCCATTGTTTCCAAAACGATTATATCGTATTACGATGTCCCCTAGTAGTTTGATTGACGTCGGACGTTCCGCACTTTCGTTTTGGGCCGCAAACATTGCCTGGCAGGTCACGATCCTTTTGGAATTTGTCGACTCCAGAGTTTTCGTTCGCCGTGTCGGCCCAGGAGCAATACCGGTAGATCGTCGGTGACTGAGTCATGAGCCACGCCCGGCGCTCTACGACGGTAGAATCGCAAAGAATGGTTGGTATCAACGGATACGCGAACTTTACGTTCCTCTGCCGAGTTTCCAAACACTTTGGATCAGAGAGCGGAGTACGAGGTTCATGATTTCCTGGAAGGACGCGGCAGTAACGGCCGCTCGGGCGACCGCGATAAGTATTCTACTGATTGTCGCGGCGAAACTTTTAGTACGGCTGGACCTGATACCTGCGTCAGATGAAGGCTATGTTCAATATCTTTTGGCAGCTTACGCTGTAATTGAGATTCTTTTTTGGGCTTTAAAACTCACTGCACATCAGGATAGAGGACACAAATGATGCAACCGTTTTCGTCGATACCAGTGGTTTACGGCGGTAGTGTCCAGCACTTCCATGCACTCACATTTCTGTTTGGGATGATGATGTTCGTGCCGAGTATATGTCACGGACGGGCGAAGTGTCCGTGGATCGATGAGGCGACGGCGCGCTAACAACATTCCTGTCGCGCCTATGCTGAGTGAACAGAGCCAGAAAAACCACAGGGGCGGCTCTTTGTCCATCACTTCAAAGACCGTGATAGCAGCGAGCATGTCTGACTAAAGTGTATCTCACGCGCTGCAACCGCACATTGGAGACGAGGTTTTCGGACACCTCCTGGCAAACGGCGTAATCGTCCACATAAAGTTCTAGAACGCAATATAAAAGGGCGCCCCTTTTGGAGTAGGGTTTTGAGTGTTCGGCTCAACCCTTCCAGAAAGGACACCCTTTATGACTAGCACTAAATATATCGGTATGGACGTGCACATGGAAAGCATCTCGATCGCGGTGATGAATGCTGCCGGAAAGATCGTGATGGAATGCGTCATCGAGACGAAAGCCAACACGATTCTGCAGTGTATCGACGGGCTGCGTGGGGATTTGCACGTCACGTTTGAAGAAGGAACCTCGGCCGCCTGGCTATACGACCTTCTGAAACCGCACGTGGCGGAATTGATTGTCTGCGATCCACGGAAGAACGCCTCGATGCGGGAGGACAATCAGAATGACAAGATTGACGCCCGCCGATTGGCGGAGCTGCTGCGCATCGATCATCTCAGTCCTGTCTATCACGGCGAACATGGCCTGCGAACGCTGAAGGAGTTGGTGCGCAGTTATCTGACCGTCCTGTTTGCCGGTACAAGGAATGGCCCAACTTCGATAAATGGCTTTGACCCGCGTCATATGCAGCTCGGCATCGTGCCGAGTGGCTAGAGAAGATCAACGAACCGGGAGTGCGCCGGCGGGCGGAATTTTACTACCAACAACTCGATGCGCTGAGAGTGGTGCGCCAGGAAGTACGACGCGAATTGCTAGCGGAGAGTAAGAAACAGAAGGCCTGGAAACGGCTCTGCCAGATCCCCGCGATCGGTCCAATCCGGGCGGCGGTGTTGCTAGGCATTTTGCAGACTCCGCACCGCTTCCGGGCCAAGCGGCCGCTGTGGAAATACAGTGGTCTGGCCATCGAGACATGTAGCAGTGCTGATCACCGTTCCATCAATGGACAGCTGCAGCGATCCAAGAAAAACTCGGTTCGCGGACTCAACCGAAATTGCAATCACGATCTGAAGAATCTGTTCAAGGGAGCGGCGGTCATCGCCTCCAGCAAACCCGGTCCGTTTCAGGACTTCTACGCGGCTTTATTGGCCAAAGGCATGAGGCCAGAAATGGCCCGACTGACCTTGGCACGAAAGATTGCCACGATCGTACTGATCGTCTGGAAGAAGGGAGTGTGCTTCGACGCCCAACATCTGAAACCACAAACAGCTTGAGTGTCTCTGATCGAGTCCGCTCCATCCTGGGGATCTTCTCTGGCGGTGCCGTCGGGTTCTCGAGACACTCTGGTTCGAGAGCGAGTCTCAGCAGTCAAGTTAGGCGACTGTGTGCCTCGGGCACGTAGTCTCATTAGAACTCTAGGCCCTCTCGGATAACCAGAAAAAGCCATGGACCACGAGTCCCAGATAGAACTATGGTCGCCATTTGACCGCCGTTCTGGTTTGCTGGTTTCGGAACTGACAGGCTTCGTTGCGATCAAGCAATGAAAACCGCTGGTAGAGGAAACCCAAAACGCTGGGCCCACAACATCCCCGCAACCGAGCACCTGGTGTGGCAGGTCAGAACAGATCTTGTTCATTCACATGGGCTGCGAAGTAAGAAAAATTCCGGCCGCGGGAGAGCTTTTATAGAACTTGACTTCTCCGATGGAAATCTCCATTTCACCCGATCAGATCATGCTACCTATCCCATTGCACCAAAATTGTGCAAAAGCAGTAGTTTCGCTCCCTCCTACCACCATACCCCGCGTATCCGCATACCCCGCAGCGAGTTGAGCATCTGGATACACGCGGTCAATCAACATGGCGTACGCGCTACCCAGTGCTGCGCTCGACATGAACATCGGCGCCAGCAAGCCTCCCGATGTCCCCGATCCCAGCGAGACGACCAGTGCCACCGCCTTTGCCACCATGACGACCAGCAGGAGCTTTAGCGCGAGACTTGCGTTCAAAATATCGCCGATGGTGTCGTACCCGAGGCCTAAAACCCGAGGCACAAAATATCCGATTATGCCCAATCCCAGAGCTCCGATCGCCGGCCACCAAAGTTCGTCGATGGGCAGTTTCTCGAACTGATCTTCCACCCAGTACAGCAGCTTGCTGAAACCAACCGCGGCCAGTCCGCAGAGGACTCCGAGTACCAGATAGAACGGAAGCGCCCTTGGGATTCCGAAATCCACGCGCGCAACAGAAAACATTGGGCCGCCACCCAGTAGGCGGACGTGTACCGCTGTCGCCAGGGTGCTGGCAACGACCAAGGGAATAAACGAACGGGACTTGAATTCAAAAAGAAGAAGCTCGATGGCAAGAATTACTCCCGCAATTGGCGTATTGAAGGTAGCCGACATCCCCGCCGCCGCTCCGCAAGCCAGCAGCACCTTGCGCTCCGCCGCCGTCGTGTGAAGCACCTGCCCTACCAGCGATCCGATCGCTCCACCCGTTTGTATAATCGGACCCTCCGCGCCAAAGGGGCCGCCCGTGCCGATCGCAATTGCCGCGGAGATTGGCTTCAGTATCGCTACCTTTGGCTCGATCCGGCTGCGGTTGGACAGCACGGCCTCCATGGCCTCCGGGATCCCATGGCCTTTGATTTTTTGTGAGCCATACTTTGCCATGAATCCAACAATGATTCCTCCGATGACCGGTGTCACGATTACCACAGTCCCAAATGATTCAGGCGTGCGCTGCTGAAGTCCGCGGAGAGCCGGTGATAGAAGAAGATGTTCGTGAAGAGACCTATAAGCTTATAAAGCAAGAAAGCGATGCATCCGGCGATCAGACCAATTCCAGCAGCCAGAAATGAAATCAGCGCCATCCGGAATTGCGCGGGAGGAGTAATGACTGACTCGCCCGTCGGCAGGACGGCAAGACGTCCGCCGGACATCGAAGGGTCGGCGCCTTGGCCTTTCTTCGCGTCCGTATCGATGGCCTTCTCGTCTTCGCTGTCTCGCATGCCTGTCTCGTCTCCTGTTCTTACTGTCGAACCTTTGTATCGGAAGGGGCCGATTTTACGGTTCTACCCACCACGCGCTGCAGCGCGTGAATAAGATTTGGGCCCGCGTTGCAAAGCTCGGTCTGGTGATACAACGAAAGCTCCCGCAGTACGCGCTGTCCTTTACGAGTGAGTGAGAGTAGGACCTCGCGCCTGTCGCGCCCGCCTCGCCGCCGGCGCAAATATCCACCCAAGGCAAGGCGATTCGCCAGTTCCACCGTAGTATGAGGCTGGACCTGAAGGCGTTTGGCAAGTTCGCCTACGCTCGGGCGCATATGCGATGGCAGCCCTTTCAATGCCAGCAGGAGTTGATGCTGACGCGGACTGAGCCCCACGGAACGCGCCGCCTGTTCCGTGAAGTGCAGAAAGAGTCGCAATTGATGGCGTAGTTCGGCAAGCGACTGATATTCACAAGATGTGAGGTTCCGCTGATCGTCGCTGCGTGCCATTCTCAATTGCATGGCATCTCGGTCTTTTCTCATTATATCGTATTGCGATACATATAGCAAAGCGCGCCACACCTGTACGCAGATGCGCTCGCCAGCTTGTTTGCCTCGGACGTTTTAGGCAGCTTGCACTACAAAATGAAAATACCGTCAGACATACTCAGGATCGCTCGTTTGCGAGGCAAGCCGCGCGAATACCCCGTAAACGACGCGGTCACAGCGGGTGGCCATGAACGAAAATGCATTCTTTGCTTTTGCCCCCACGCGCCCCAAAAGCCATGCGCGCATCATTGCACGGCCTCGATATAGACGAACCTTCACGTTCTCCTCGGTCAGGTCGAGCGCGGCGGCAGTTTCCCCTGTGCTCAACTCTTCGACATCTCTCAACATCACCACGGCGCGGTACCGCACCGGAAGATCAAGCAATGCCTCTTCCAGAAGCTGGGCAAGTTCCGCTCTGGATGCGCACTGCTCCGGATCAAGGGTAGACTCCGCCGTTTTCATTGGAAGCCCTCCATCACCCTCGGTATCGTCGAGCTGTTGGTTGCGATCTCGCAACCGTACACGTTGCAGCGCTTCGTGAACGGCAATGCGCGTCAACCAGGTAGAAAACGGCGCCAGTCCGGCAAATTGCTGAAGATGCGCGTAGGCCCGAACATACGCATCCTGCATCACGTCTTCGGCTTCGGCATCATTGCGCAAAATCGCTCGCGCCACACGGTACAGCCTCTGGTTGTATCGGCGCATGATGATTTCATAGAGGGCAGTATCGCCACCTATCACGCGTTCCACCACTTCCTCGTCGGTCCAACCTTCCGACTGGGCCTGTTTTAGAGTCCCTGTGATTCCCATGGCTCTCGATAGATGGAGCGGCAGGCGTAGAAAAGGTTACATCTCTCTCCGTGGACCACGGCAAGCAGCTCCGAAACCGGGACCACGCAACTCCCGGGCGATCACCCTCACCAACCTGTCATCCTGAGCAGCGGTTTTGTGCGACGAAGGATCTCTACCGATCCGTGCTCGTAACGACCTGGCTCTTCTTTTGCTCTCGATCGACATTCTGCGGACCTGCCACGATTTCTTGTAACCAGCCGGCAACTCATCGCTCCTTTCAGTGGGTGGCAAAACCTATGGAATTCGATCGCCGCCTCAACGCGGGATGGTGGGCGTTGAAGGTTGGTCTCGGGCTCGGCCCCATCATCACTGGCATTGACAAGTACTTCAACAAACTGACCGAGTGGGGGATGTATCTCAGCCCTTTGGCGACAAAAGTCGTTCCGGTTAGCACCACGACGTTCATGCATATCGTTGGAGTGGTGGAAATTGTCGCCGGACTGATCGTTCTCAGCCAGTGGACGAAACTTGGCAGTTATATTGTCCTGCTTTGGTTGGTCGGCATTGCCGTTAATCTGCTCACAACCGGTATGTTCTATGACCTTGCCATGCGCGACCTCGAAATTGCCATTGGAGCCTTCGCGCTTGCGCAATTGTCTGCGGTTCGTAATCAGCTCGCGAAGAGGCATGCTGCAAAACCAGTGTAGCGTTCGTCGTTCGAAAGAATCGGTATTGCGACTCAAACCAAACTCAAGGAGCGAAACTATGCGGAAACTTGCTTCATTTCTTGTACTGCTGGGGCTGGCTACGATGCCTGCCTTGGCTGCTGTCGAGACCTATATGGATGTCCCGGTCGTAGATGTTAATTGTTCCAAAAAAGTGGCTGCCGACCCGGACGCTCACCCGCGCACATGTGCACTGAAGTGCGCGGCCAGTGGCTACGGCATCATAACCAAAGACAAACAATTCCTGAAGTTCGACACCGAGGGAAACTCCAAGATCGTCGAAGCCCTCAAAGCATCCGAAAAGAAAGACCACCTCCGCGTGGACGTTACCGGCGACCTGCAGGGCGATACCTTGAAAGTCACCTCGATCAAACTGCTCTAGAGTCCGTCTGAATACTCGTGTTTTTCGCCGCCCGCGCACCGGGGTTCTCACTCCCCGGTGCGCATCATTGTGCCTGGACGTCGCGGCTTTTACCTTCGTTGATAGGAACTCGGCATGCCGAGCGAGATTCCGCAAGCTCACGGCGTGTGTTGTGTATGATTCGTGAACCGGGCTGTACTCGTGGCAGTCGTGTTGTGCCCCGGCTGCGGAACGATTGCAATAACCAATAGTCCCAGAATGATAAACGCCAAAATCGCGATTATGACCACGTTCCAGCGCCGGAAGCTCGCCACCACATCTGCTGGAACTTGTACGAAATACCATCGCGGGGACTCGAAATCGGTCTTTTGCATAAGGTGCCGTCGATCTTGGCTTCAGAACTCTGCGCCAGTGTTAGAATCGAACAGGTGTTGGTTTGACTCAATGAGCCGTTTGTACCGGTGTTAGGTACATCCATCACAGGAGTCCTACGGTGCTCGAACGGGAGTTGTTTGAACTACTCGAGGGAACGTCAGACGCGGCCTTTGCAATATCCGATCAGAATGAGATCTGCTCGTGGAACAAGGCTGCTGAGAAACTCTTTGGGTATACCGCTTTGGAAGCTCTCAACAAGACCTTCCCGAGTCTCTTGCAAGGCCGGGGCCCGCTGGGCAACGAGATGTATGGCGAAGATTGCAGCCTGAGGCACCGCGCTGAGAAGCACCTTGAAATTCCGAACTTTGACCTGGAAGTGAAGATTCGTTCCGCACAGCGCATCTGGGTGAATGTATCTACTCTGGTCTATGAAAATCCCCGGAACCAACGGCGCCTGATCGTGCACCTCGCCCATGACATCAGCGATAGAAAAAAGAACGAAGAACTTCTCCACAAAATGATGGATATCTCCCGCCAACTCACAAATGTGCAGGATGTCGCATTGCGGCCGGTGCCGATCACTCCTCTTTCCGAGCAGGAAATTGAAATCCTTCGGTCGTTTTCGATGGGTAAGAACTCGGCGGAAATTGCCCGCACACGGAAGATTACGTTGCAGACCTTGCGCAATCATTTGCATCACATCAATCAGAAACTCCACACCCACAACAGGTTGGAAGCCGTCACCCATGCCATGCAGCGCAAGCTTTTGAAGCCATGACAGCATTAGGGCCAACGGCTAGCTTCTGACCCAATCGCTCTTCGTTGGTTTTGCGGCATCGCAGGGCGCGGCTACTGCAGGTAACTTCTTCACCATGGAGGGAATGCCATGCCTAAATCGTTCAAGCGTGGGGATCATGTCGAATGGAACTCAGAGGCAGGCCGGGTTCGCGGCGTTATTTTGAAGAAGGTTATTTTACCCGTACGATTCAAGGGCTATCTCCATCGTGCATCGAAGGATGAACCGCAATACTTTATCGCCAGTGACAAAACCGACCACGTAGCGATCCACAAAGGCCCTGCACTGCGACTCATAAATCCTGCGCCCAAGCACATGAAAAAGAATTCAAGAAAAAAGATCAAAACACGCTCGCAACGGCGTCGGCACTCCACGTAGCGCCGCGATTTCCAGGTCTCCGCAAGCGAAGCAATGTCCTGTTTCGGGTTCGCCCAGGACTCCGCCGGGACATGACAGATGGTTCATTCCAAGAGACAAACGTCCCATTGTCATCTGCTGCCAGTTAGTTCCACGATGACCTTCCCGATGGATCTCGATTCCACCAACCCGGTTGGGAGGTTCGCGAAGGCCATAGCGTAGTTTCAACAAAAACGTTACCGAGCTCGTTGACCGCAGTTTTTCGATGAGCTGAGGGATTCTGCCGCCATGTATTCACCATTCGGCACGCACATTCGCCCAATTGATATCTGCGGGGGTGCTATGAGACGGTGTCTCGCACTTCTTTTCTTTGCTCTGCTCCGCTTCGGACTCTCCACGCAGCTCAGCGCAGCCACTCCTGCATCTTCCCCATCCCCCGATGGCCTTCCACCCGTCCTCCGCGATGTTGGAATTGATCAGAAATTGAACAATCAGGTACCGCTCGATCTCGCGTTTCAAGACGAATCCGGAAGAGAAGTCCGTCTCGGTCAGTATTTCGGCCAGAAACCAGTCGTCCTGGCGCTTGTTTATTACGATTGCCCGATGCTTTGCACGCTTGTCCTGAACGGCCTGCTGCACAGCATCGAACAACTCAAATATAACGTCGGGCAGCAATTTGAAGTAGTCACCGTTAGCTTCGATCCCATGGAGAAACCTGCCCTTGCTGCGGCGAAGAAGGCGATCTATGTCGGCCTCTATGGCCGCCTGAATGCCGGAGCAGGCTGGCATTTTCTGACCGGCGAGGAGCCTTCGATTCGCCGGCTGGCACAGGCCGTCGGCTTCCGGTACAACTACGACCCGAATACCAGACAATACGTCCACGCCGCCGGCATTATGGTGCTCACTCCTGCTGGCAGCGTTGCCAGCTATTTCTACGGCATCGCGTACCCCAGTGGAAACTTGCGCCTCGCCTTGGTCGAAGCATCACAGGGCAGGATCGGCTCCCCGGTCGATCAACTGCTTTTGTACTGCTCCCAATATGACCCGGCCACTGGAAAGTACAGCGTGATCATTTCCCACGTCCTTAAGCTCGCGGCTCTGGCGACGATTCTCGGTCTCTCAGCCTTGATATGGGCAATGTCGGTCCATAAGGATCGCGCCGCGGTATGAATCGTCTGTACCACGCCAGCCGGCTAGCGAAATAAGGAGCAAAGCAAGCTTATGTTGTCCGAGCCTTTTCAGAACCTGCCCCTAGCTTCCCGTTGGGCATATGACTGGCAGAACTTATTTTACTTTGAGGTCGGCATCTTCGTATTTTTCAGCAGCTTGATCTTCGGTGTAATTCTTTATTTTGCGTTCAAATACCGGCGGCGCTCCCACGACGAGGTGCCTCCGCCAACCAAAGACAATCTCCCTCTCGAGATTACGTGGACCGTTATTCCCAGTGCCCTATGCGTCGTGATGTTTTTCTGGGGTGCCGCCCTCTTCGTGAAAAGTGCGCTTCCTCCTCCCACTTCCACGGAAATCTACGTTCTTGGAAAGCAATGGATGTGGAAGATCCAGTATGCGAATGGCAAGCGAGACATCAACCAACTCCATGTGCCTGCGGGCGTCCCGATTAAACTTACGATGGTCTCCCAGGATGTAGTCCATGACTTCGCCATTCCCGCGTTTCGCATCAAGAGGGATGTTCTCCCTGGCCACTACACAACGGAATGGTTTACCGCCACGAAGCCAGGCCGCTATCACCTTTATTGTGATCAATATTGCGGAACATCGCACTCCGCCATGATCGGCTGGGTCATTGTCATGGAGCCAGCCGAATACGCTCAGTGGCTGGGTAGCGGCGCAGGCAGATCCATGATTGACGCGGGAGCCGAACTGTATCAGCAATATGCCTGCAGCTCCTGCCACGACACCGGAAAAGGCCCGTCACTTCTTGGTTTGTACGGTTCGCCGGTCAAACTAACTAACGGTCAGACCGTGATTGCCGATGATGCCTACATCCGCGAGTCCATCCTGAATCCTTCAGCAAAGATCGTTGCTGGCTATCCGCCAACCATGCCCACCTTTCAAGGCCAGTTGAATGAAGAGCAATTCCTGCAGCTATCCGCCTATATCAAATCCCTTGCGCTCCAACAGCGTGAAGACAGAAAGGCTGCGCAGCAATGAGCACTGCGGTCAATGAAATCGCTGTTTTGCCTCGAGCCCACTATCTCAACGCCAGCTATGGTTTGAAATCCTGGCTCTTGACCACCGACCATAAAAGGATTGCTTGGCTTTATCTAATCGCCACTACATTCTTTTTCTTCATCGGTGGCGCCGCCGCAACGCTCATGCGCTTGAACCTGATCGAACCGCAAGGATCGCTCGTCGAGCCGTCCACCTACAACAGGCTTTTCACCCTCCATGGCCTGATCATGATTTTTTTCTTCCTGGCTCCTTCGATACCCGCGGTCCTCGGAAACTTTCTGATTCCTTTGATGGTCGGCGCGAAAGACGTTGCCTTCCCACGCCTGAATCTGTTCAGTTGGTACATTTTCATGGCTGGCGGCTCTTTCTTTCTCTATGCCGTCATCACCGGCGGCGTGGACACTGGCTGGACGTTCTACACTCCCTTCAGCTCCACCTACTCAAGCTCCAATGTCCTGCCTGCGGCGATGGGAGTCTTTATCTCCGGCTTCTCCTCGGTCCTGACAGGCCTCAACTTTATCGTCACCATTCACACCATGAGAGCCCCAGGCCTGACCTGGTTTCGCCTGCCTCTTTTCCTCTGGTCCATGTACGCGACCAGCGTCATCTTCATCCTCGCCATGCCGGTAATCGCTATCACCATGGTCTTGCTCATGCTCGAGCGTTTCCTGCATTTCGGCTTCTTTGACCCGGCATTGGGCGGCGATCCCATTCTCTTCCAACACCTCTTCTGGTTTTTCGGGCATCCGGAGGTTTACATTCTGGTCCTGCCGTCGATGGGCGTCATCAGCGAACTGATCGCCACATTCTCCAGAAAGCGCGTTTTCGGCTACGGTTTTGTCGCCTTCTCCAGTGTCGCCATCGCCGCCCTTTCCTTTCTCGTCTGGGGTCATCACATGTTCATAAGTGGGGAGTCCCTTTACGTTGGCCTGGTCTTTTCCGTGTTCAGTTTTGCCGTAGCGATTCCGTCGGCGATCAAGGTATTCAACTGGACCGCCACTCTTTACAAGGGATCGATTTCCTTTGATGCGCCCATGCTCTATGCACTCGGGTTCATCGGTCTTTTTACGATGGGAGGATTAACGGGCCTGTTCCTGGCCTCTCTCGCGATCGACGTCCACGTTCACGACACCTATTTTATTGTCGCCCACTTTCATTTCATCATGGTTGGTGGTGCCGTAATGGGCTATCTCGGCGGCATCCACTACTGGTGGCCTAAGATGACCGGACGGTTATACCCGGAGCGCTGGGCCAGGATCTCCGCCGTGTTGGTGTTCGTCGGTTTCATTCTTACCTTTGGCCCGCAATTCATTCTCGGTTATCTCGGAATGCCAAGACGCTACGCCGTGTACCCTCCGGAATTCCAGACATTGAATGTTTTGTCTTCCGCCGGCGCCTCCATTCTCGCCTTCGGGTATGTGATCCCACTCATCTATCTAATCTGGTCGGTTCAGCACGGCCCCGTAGCCGGTGCCAACCCCTGGGGTGCGAAAGGGCTGGAATGGACCACAGCTTCGCCTCCTCCAACGGAAAATTTTGCTGTGACCCCGATGGTCACGGAAGAAGCCTACGCCTTTGCCGCGGAAACGCACGAACCCGCCTGAAAACTATGCCAGGCAACAGACGCCAACAAAAATGCCGGTTCCCGCCGAGTGTTACAAGTGTTTCTGTCGCGGGTATAAACGGACCATTGTCTTGATGCGGGAAACGTTTCAGGATGGCGACGAGGAGAGTCCATCAGGTTTGTGGTTGCGGAAATGGACGGCAATGCGAGGCGAAGTGACGCACGCGGAACAACTCGCTGAATTTGTCAGTCGGGCGTCGTTCGAAGCGGAGACCTTTGAGGTCGCTTACCACATCATTGGAGGAGGGGATGAAGGAGATAAGACCGTGGTCCGCACGAAAGAGCAAGCCGACCACAGTCTCCCGTACTTAATTAGTGTCGCGCTCTTGGATGGGCAAGTGATGCCAGTGCAGTACTCCCTGGAGCGAATCAATCGCCGCGACGTTCAGGATTTGCTCAACAGGGTATCCATCCACCCCCTCGCCGAGTTTTCAAAACGTTTCCCAAATGAAATGCCTTGCCGCCTCACCATCACGTTTGCTGACGGCCGGGTCATCACCAATGAAATTCACGATTACCCGGCTCTCGTCAACCATCCGATGTCCTGGGAAATGACGCTTGAAAAATTTGAAAAACTTGCCGGTTCCTTCGCGACAAGGCCATTGCGGCGCTCGATCGCCGATGCCGTCAAAAATCTGGAATCCGTCCGGGTTAGGGAACTTACGCGATTGCTCGAAAACCTTGGTACTCACCGCGATGAAGCTCAAACGGCCGTTCGTGTCGGAAAGGAGTAATGATGCCAACGATGAGTCAGGCGAGGCGTATGACACTGTGCGGAGAGAGCGTCGGTCTGGAGAAACCATGCGCTTGCTACTTCTGAAGATCGTTGCCCTTGCGCTGCTAGTGGCCTCCCTTGTTACGGCTTTCGTGGAGGTCCGCGACGCGCGCAGCACAACCGCGGACAAGAACGAGATCGAACGGGGCCGGTATCTGGTCGAGGAGGTTGCGAAATGCACGGAATGTCACACGCCACGAAATGCGCAAGGCGAGTTGGACCATTCGGCCTGGCTACAAGGAGCGCCCATTTGGATTATGCCGGTGCGGCCCATCCCCAATTGGGCGGACAACGCTCCGCCCTTGGCCGGCTTTCCGAGTTTCACGGAAGAAGAGGGCGAGCGCATCCTCGAGAAGGGCATCGGGCCGGAGGGCGAGGTTTTGCGTCCCCCGATGCACATCTACCACATGAATCACGCCGACGCCAAAGCGATCATCGCGTACCTGAAGTCCCTGCCACGACCAAGGCACTAGCGAAGAACGAGCAGGCACCAGGGCAAAGGAGCGGGTTTTCGAAAATCTCCGGGAGCAAAGAATGAGAGTTCTATTGGCCATCGATGATTCCGAAACCTCCGAAGCCGCAACGCAGATGGTGATCGAGCAAGCGCGGCCCGGTAAGACGGAAGTCCGCGTGTTGAGCGTTGTCCGGCCGCCGACTCTTCTCGTGGCGCGTGGGATGGTTGGCTATGACCATTCTTTGGGAAACACATGGGAAATGGAAACGGATGCAGCACAGACGCTCGTCGAAAATATTGCTTCCCAGCTGCGCGCAAAAGGCGTAACCGCGAGCTCATCGGTCGAGTTGGGTGATCCGCGGGCAAAAATACTGGAGCTCGCAGAGGCGTGGCATGCAGACCTGATTGTGGTCGGTTCCGATCAACGAACGCGGCTGGCGGGGTATTTGTCTGGGGGAATCCCGGAGGCGGTTGCGCGCCGGGCTTTCTGTTCCGTGGAAATCGTCCGCGTTCCGCAAAAGGAGACCGTCGAGATGGCTTGAGTTCCAGGAAGGAGTGAACATGGCTCATATTTTCGAGAAGACCGAAACCGGGGACCGGCCCGCCCGTATCGAACCAAGGCCGGCGAATCATGAATCGAACGAATTGAATAAGGAAGTTCGCGGTGGCCCGCCAAGAGTGAATTTCACGAAAGCCTTGTTAGAGAACTCCGATCTGAAGCAACCAAGAAGGTCTTTCGATTTTCTGATTTCCCTGGCGGCTCAAACCGCGTTTGTCATCCTGCTTATGCTGCTTCCCCTGTTATACATGCATGCCATGACTGTGCCGGACTTCGAAAAAACGATGCTGATCTTGCCACCACCGCCGCCTCCCTCGCCCGCAACCACAATGCACGCGATGGTGAAGCCCAAAATTAGACTCTTCGAAAACGACAAACTCTATGCCCCGAGAACCATACCAAAGCACGTTGCGATGTTGAAGGAAGCACCGGAAGAAACAGCAGGGGTTTCCAACGTTCCTGGAGTACCGGGAGGAGTCCCGGGCGGAACTTTAGGAGGAGTTCTCGGAGGCGTCCTTGGCAACGGAATCGCGCCAGCTTCCCCGCCTCCGCCCAAAGCCGTAGCGAGCACTCGTCCGCTACGCGTGGGAGGCAAAATCCAGCCGCCTCGGTTGATTCAGAAAATACAGCCGGCGTACCCTGTCCTCGCAAAAGAAACAAGGACGCACGGAGTTGTCGTGCTCGATTGTGTGATCGACAAGCAGGGAAATGTCACACAAATGAAGGTCGTTTCGGGTAACCCGTTCCTAGTGCAGGCCGCCATGAATGCGGTGCAACAGTGGAAGTATCAGCCAACGCTGCTGAACGGTCAGCCGATAGCGGTGGAAATGGAAGTGAACGTGGATTTCGTGATAGGAAGCTAGGCGTTTCAGTAGCGCTTTCCGACAGCACCCAGCAAACGCCGCGCGGATAGCTTTGACTTAACTAACCCAAGGACGATACTTCGCGCTCAGCGAAGAGTCTTCACCCATGCTTCAGGACTGATCATCGTTTCGCTTACTCCGCTCTCCGCTCGCCGCAGCGCGGTGAAACGCCTCTTCCAGGAAGCGCACCACGGTAGATTCGTACAACTCCGGTGCCGTTTGGTAAGTAGTGTCGTGTTCCGCGTTCGCTATCACCAACAATTGCTTTTCCGGGCTGCGCGCCTCGTTGTACATGAGCCTTGCATTCTGGGGCGGGCAGATTTCATCTCTCGCTCCCGATATAAACAGAATGGGCCGATTACCAATGTCAGAAATTGCAACCAGTGAATCCGCCTCACGGCTGTTCAACCACACTCCTGTTCGAAGATAATACATTGGCTTCACAGCCCATTCCGTGACGCGGAACCTTGCCAATCGCAGTCCCAAGCGCTCCAAAAATGAGCGCTCCGGATCTTTTGCAAGCAGGATTGTCGCCCGCTTCACCATATCGTCAAATGAGATAAACGCTCCATCGGCAATCACCGCGATGATGTCAGGCGATTGCGCGGTCGCGTACAGTGCTGCGACCGCCCCGTAGGAATGGCCCATGGCGGCGATGGGCCCGGTTTCTCCACGCTTCTGAAGATACTTCAGAGCGCCCAGAATATCCCGCGATTCCATATAACCCGGACCCGCGTAATTTCCCCCGCTCTCTCCATGATCGCGCAAGTCGATCAGCAGCGTGTTGTAGTTGCCTCGCACCAAAAACGCTGCCCGCGACAACATGTCCGAGCGATTCCCATTGATTCCGTGTGCAACAATCACCGTCCCACGAGCCACACCTTGCGAACGAATGTACCAGCCTTTCAGCGCAATCCCATCCTCCGACACGAAGGAGACGTTCTCCGCTTTCAGCCCGAAATCTCCGGGCAATCCTCGAAACGTCCTCCAATAAGTATGGTTCCCGGCCACGGGAATCGTTGAAATAAACCCAATCGCCACCCAGAGAACAATAAACGCTGCAAAGACCAGAAGAAGACGACGGGATCTGATTTTTCGTGGTAAGCCTGTCGCCATTCGAGCATCACTCTTCACGGGATCAGGTTAGCACCGAAACGCGCGCTTTCCAGGAACCAAAGCCCCTCAACAGGTGCCATCATAGGCTACTTGGAGACAGGTGATAGAGCGAAGTGGACCTTCGCCATCTCAACCGGTCTGTTCGCAACAACTCTTCTGGAGGTGCAATCTTGAATAAGAGTGCCGATGTCTTCTGGGCAACACTCGGAGAGGGCGGCTTGATCCTCGTGCTGGCTGCGATTGGCTGGGCCACCAGGCAACCTTTGATTTTTGCCAGTCTGGGTCCAACCGCTTACGAGTTAGTCGAACAGCCTCAGTTGCGAAGCGCCAGAGCCTACAACATCGTCGTTGGACACCTCATTGGTCTCGGCTCCGGTTTTCTTGCCGTGTACCTGCTGCATGCGTGGCTTGCGCCAAATGTTATCTTGTCTGGCGTTGTGTCCGCGGATCGCCTGTGGGCCGTAGTGATTGCGACCACGCTTACCACCTTCCTCACACTGATCCTGAGGGCCGGTCAGCCCGCCGCCCTGGCAACCACCCTGCTCGTCTCGCTGGGAGCAATGCAAACTCGCCGCGATGCCATCGCCATCGTTGCCGGCGTTCTAATCATCACTGCCATTGGAGAACCTGTCCGGCGCTTTCGCCTCACACGCACCGAACTGCGGACCGCCGTAGATAAGATTTGAACTGGAAATGTGGACTTCGCCGGCTCCATAGTTTGCGACAAACGATTTGGAAGGAATCGTACTTAAACGCAAGTTCGGCATTTACAAAGGCAACGCCATCGGCTAGCTGCTAAATGTCAAAGGCGACACGAGTGGAGCCACGAATCCGTCCGCTCTTCAAGACTAAAGGAATCCCTTCAGCCCCCCCAACTATTGCTACAACGAGATGGGGACGGCTAAGGCACGGCGATCCGGTCCACCCAGTCTGGAGCCAATTGTCGAAAGTGGCGGATGTTGAAAGTGTAGATTCGATCGCAGCCTGCTTTCTTCGCGCAGTATAGATGCAAAACGTCGTAGATCCTGCCACCAATCCATCCGTCCTCTGCGCATTCTTGAATCGTCTCGCGATACATCGCCGGCGTCAGAGCCACGATCTGAAAAAATGGGAGTACATTCTCGGAGAGCAGTTTCCATGCCTCCGCCGGATAGATCGGCGGCGTGAATGGAGTGCGGGTTAGGACAGCATACGCCTCGGCTAAACCATGGCCGCTCACATGCCCGACGATTTCTTTAGTGCGAACCATCTGCAAAGCCGCTATGGCTCGGCTGTGGTGCGGATGATCGGATACAGACGCTGCCACGAGAACCGCAGTGTCAAAATATACCTTCATGCCCCTGAAGTATCCTTGATGCGTTCTTCCCGTATGGCATCGACTACGACATCCCAATCAAATCCTCGAGGTACCTTGCCCAAGTGAACCCAGATGCCGTTCTCCCGAACCATGGACGGTCGCCGCTCGATCGGCCTTAGGGTCAACCCATCTGAGCGCTCTTCGAGCTCGAGCTCAGAGCCTTCCCGAAGGTGTAGCCTTTCACGTACAGGCTTAGGCAGTACGATCCGACCAGCCTTGTCAATCTTGACTGTCATACCATCCACAATGGCATATGCCATTTGCCATGTCAATAAGCCATATGTTGTCGATCCATCAGACAGACTGTCTAACGAGCATCCTGAAAGAACTGGGAAAGATCATGTGCCCGGATTGGCCTGATTCCTGATGGACAACGGGAAGCAGTGTTTATGGGGGTAAAACGTAAATACCCTATTTTCAACCCGGACATTGTAGCGAAACAACGAGTGCCAGCAAGTCCCGCCTCATACTGCGCAAGTTCGAATCCCTCCTCCTCCGCCACTTTTAGAAACTGCATTCAAATCGTAACCTAGGCCATTTGAGAGTGCAGGTTTCCGGCTGTCGTACTTACCCTGAATGCTCCTCAGTATCACGCTCGGGGTTGGCCGCTTTCCTCTTCGTGCGCGGCATTTCATCGCCTGTACGCGGCGGACTGCCGCCGCTCCGTTTCATGAGCTTGTCGAAGGTCTTGAAATCCGCGCGCTTTTTGCGGTCAGCAAAGAACTCCGCCGTTTGCAAAGCTGATAGCTTTTCAGCCACGGCGGTGACCACGAACTGGTTTATGCTTGTTCTATCTTCCTTGCTCTGTCGCTCCACCGCCCTCTTTAGCGAGCGTGGTAACCGCAGAGGGTATGTCATTGTCTCTGTCATCTTCTTATCCTCCCTATCGCCACACGCGGGATCAAAGAAAGTGTATTTTAACCGGCTCTGCCAGGAATATCGCAACTTCCCGCACACTCAACCCGGCTGCCAGTTGGTGCTCAGCCTGTGAGCAGGTCGCTTCATACTCCATAGCCAAGGGAACGCTGACCAACAGCGTTATCCTCAGCACAGGATGGACCTGACCACGTCGACGCGCACCGTACCGGTTGCGTATGTGATAGGACCTTATGTCAACCAGGGCGCAGTTGTTTCCACTCGCTACACGACTGTGCATATGTTGCGAACGATCGAAGATATCCTGGGCCTGGAGCCCATGGGTCTGAATGATGGACTGCAGCGCCCCAAGGGGAATGTATTCTCTCAAGAGCTCCTACCCTGGAGCTACACGCCGATCGTTCCGGATGTTCTGCACAACACACGGCTTCCTCTGCGTCCTGCGACCATGGCGAATACTCTTGCAAAAACAAAGGCAGTGCTGGCCTTCGCTCGCCCCCCACACGATCCGTCGTACTGGGGAGAGAAAATGGCGGGATTTGACTTTACGCGATCCGACCCCTTGATGCCGACCGATTCAATCGAATCCTTTGGGCTGGGTTGAAGGGGGAGGATACTCCCTACCCCGCAAACCGGCCCGGCCGCGACCTACGGAAGAATCGAAAGCGCCAGCTAGCCAAAGCGATCGAGGAGCAGACCAAGCAGAAAAAACAAGTGGCGCAGACTTCCATTCCTGCCGATTCCGCTGTTCAGAAGGTGAGCAACCGGGGTCGAATTCGTCCCGATGAATCGATGGCGAATGTTCGGTCACGGCGATCCGCGTCTGACCCAAACATAGGCCGGCCTATGGGGAAACTTGGGGCGCCGGGAAAATCATTCCGAGCGAAGCGCTTGCATAACGTCGACGCGGGCGGCGCGTGCCGCCGGGAGCATCGAAGCGACTACCGCCGCGCCTAACAGCACAAACGCAGAAACTATCACGGGAAATGGGCCCGGCATTTTTAAGGCGCCGAAATAACTACCTGCCACGCGCGCAACGACGAGTCCGAACGCCGCGCCCGCCAGAACGCCAACAGCAGCCATCAAGACGCCTTCCGCGACAACACCTCTGAGTAGATTTTTCGGCTGTGACCCAAGCGCCAAGCGGATGCCGAATTCGCGTGTCCGCGCGCTGACAGAAAACGCCAGCACGCCCGCGACGCCAACGACGGCAATCAGCAACGCGACCCCTGCGAACACGCCAAAGACAAGGGAGTTCAAGCGGTCTGGCGCAAGCACTTTTACACGGATGTCCTCGAGAGTGGCGGCGTGTTCAACGGGTTCATCGGCGGACATCTGCCGGATAATTTGCGTCACCGGCGTTACAAGCGAATAAGGATTTGCGGTGGTGTGGATGAAGAGGTGGCCGCCGAACATTAGAGAGTCTGCAAAGGTGCCATAAATGGTCGAGGTTGGCGCAGCAACGATATGTTCGTCGTCCACATCGGCGGCGACCCCAATAATGCGGTGTGGCGAGCTAAATCGCGCCTTTTCGCTGTCAGAGCCGGGAATGTACTCCAGTACGGGATCGGTCCAATAGACATGCCGATTGATCGGATCCTGACCAGGAAACATGCGCTGTGCGAGAGTCGCGCTGACGATCACGACCGGTTCTCGATTCTGGTCATCGAGCGCGTTGAAATCGCGGCCGGCAATAATGGGAACGCCAAGCGCGCTGAAAAAGCCAGGAGAGATGGTACGCCACAGCGCGCGAGGATCGTCTTTGCTATGGACGTGACCGTCGCCAGAGAATTGCAAACCTACACCGAGGTTGTCGGCATCACGCCAGGGAGCGATCGTAGCGAAAGCCGTCTCGGTGACACCGGGTAGCGCGCCGATGCGACGTATCGATTCCTTGTAAAAATCGAGGACTTGCTGAGGCGTTTTTCCGTAGTACAGCGGTGGAACATCGACGACGAGGACGTGACGCGTATCGACACCGGTCTGGGTTCTTTGCAACGCGATCAGCGTAGTGATCAACATGCTTGCGCCCGCCAACAGCACGAACGACGCGGCGATTTGCGTGACGGCGAAGATGCGCTGGCGGCGGCTGGTGCTGCTGGTGGTGCGGACGCTGCCGCTCGCGAGGTTCATGCCAGTCGACGCGTTAGCCGAGGGCAGGCGCGGCACAAATGCCAAAATCACCGCGGCGAGTACTGCCAGCGCTACTCCTACCCACAGCAGGCTGGAATCAACCGTTAAATCCAGCGCGCGAACGGAGAAGCGCGAGGCGTATCGAGCCAGGACAGTGACCAGCGGCTGTGCGCTCATCACGCCAAGTGCGGCTCCAGCGCAGCAGAGCAGAAGACTTTCAGCTAACAACATCCGGCGCAGCGCGCCTGTACCTGCGCCGAGTGCGGCACGGATCGACAGTTCCCCCTCGCGGCGAACCGTCCGCGCAAGAATCAAGTTGGCGACGTTCGAGCAGGCGATGATGAAGACGAGGCCCGATGCAGCGAGAAGGACGAGGAGAACAGTACGCGCGCCGGATGTAATCTGGTCGCGAAGCATTTTCGCGTCAATGCGGAAGCCGCCATTATCGGGATAGGCTTCCGGGTGGTCCTTCTGCATCGTGGCGTAGACGGTCGCCAACTCAGTGCGGGCCTGGTCGACAGTAGCGCCGGGAGCAAGCTTACCGAAAAGTTCGGTCATGCGATGGATGCGGCCCGTGACCATCGTGGCCGAAAGATGATGCGGGCTGGTAACGACGTTGGCGATGATTTCGGTATCCGCGGGATAAGGGACAGAGGGTTCAAGGACGCCAACGATTGTGGCGGAACGATCGCCAATGCTGCTGAGGCGAACGGTTTTGCCGATTACATTAGGATTTTTTTTGAGAACGGTGGACCAGAAACGATACGTCAGCACGACGACGCCAGCGGCGTTGGGACCGTCGTCTTGAGGTCCGATGAGGCGGCCGAGAATAGGACGCAGGCCCATGACTTCGAAGTACGTGCCGCCGACGACGCCACCTTGAACTTCGCGAGGTTCACCGAGTCCGACCATCGTAAAGCCCATCGTCGAGAAATCGCCGAACTCGCTGACGGAGCGGACGCTGGCTTCGAGATCCTTGATTTCGGGCACGGAAAACGTTGCGTTATCGTCTCCCAAGCCGGGGGCGCTCTGGCGAATGTAGATGAGCCTGTTCTCGTCGCGGTTGACGAGCGGCTTGAGCAGCACTCCCCGCACGAGCGTGAAGATGGCCGCGTTGGCCCCGATGCCAAGCGCCAACGTGAGGATCACAATGGTCGCAAGCCCTTTGCTGCGCATCAGCGAGTGGAACGCAAATCTTAGATCGCGGAAAAATGACATGTTTCTTCTCCCCTTGTCGTCTTAGCACCGCGGGTGCCAATAGGAAGACCCACATTGTAATTCATAGGCTCCGTCCTAGGGGATGGTCGTTTTCGGCAGCCTGTAATGTCTTGCGCGCCCGTGCCAGAATCGCTCCCGAGTGAAACGAATCAAGGTCTGCAAGTCCGCAAAACATCCAGAACGTTTGGACCATTGAGGTAGCACAATGTATCCGCCAGCCCGGTCTTTCTTGCTTGCTACTAGCTTTCGCCGTTGTCAGTCTTACTTTCAATGCGCTCTCTCGAGGAAACTATTCTCTTACGGTCACGCCGACAGGAGGTCGCTGATGAAACTCATGTCGTGCCTTCGTTCCCTAGCACTCGGTGTTATTTGTATGCTCAGTAGTGTGCCCGGTTGGGCACAACTGGACACCGCATTGACGGGCACCGTCACCGATTCCTCCGGAAAGGGAATCCCCGGTGTGGAAGTGACGGCAGTACAAAACGCTACAGGACTTCAACGCCGGGCGATCTCTTCCGCGGACGGAGCGTATTATTTTCCTAAATTGCCGGTTGGAAGCTATTCCGTCACCTTTGAACGTCAGGATTTCCAGAAGGTGCGTTTCGACAATGTGGAGCAGAAGCTCGGAGCGACTCGGATCCTCAACGTGGTGATGAAGCTAGCGGGACGCGTAGAGGAAGTGCAAGTTTTGGTGACGCCACAATCGATAGATCAAACCAACAATACGCTAAACGCGGGAATTGCACGGATACAGGCGGAAGAACTTCCCTTGAATGGGCAGAATTGGGCCACGCTGACCGCCCTGGTCCCAACAGCGGTTGACACTTCCAGCGGACCCGGTGCCGGCAACCAGCGCTCTATCCGCTATGCCGGCAGGGGCCGCGACGATAACGACTATACCTATGACGGCATCGACGCGACCTATATTGTTAATCAGTCCCAGCCGTATTACGTGCGCGCGGCAATTCCACTCGATACCATCGAGGAGATCCGCGTCGACCCCATCCTGGCGACCGCGCAGACCGGTGCCACGGGAGGAGGCCAGGTGGGTGCAGCCTCTCCTTCAGGCACAAATGAGTTCCATGGGGATGCCTACGACTTCTTGCGTAACAGTGTTTTCGATGCGACCGATCCGATTGACTCCTTGAATCCAAACCACCAGCCGCCCTTCCGCTTGAATCAGTTCGGAGGGACTTTGGGGGGACCCATCGTGCGCGATAGAGCCTTTTTCCTTGTCGCCTACGAAGGTTACCAGCAAGACCTCGGTCAGACTCTTATCGGCTACGTGCCTAGCGCGGCCTTTCGTTCGCAAGTGCTGGAGGCGTCGCCGGCCCTCGCGCCCATCGTCAACGCTTATCCATTAGGGCAGAACCCGACGAGCAACCCGAACGTTTCTCAGTTCGTGGGCGAAGGCAATCAAGTGGGCGAAGAAAACTCGGGGATGTTCCGCGTGGATTATCGCTTCTCCGATGCGACCAATCTTTTCTGGAGGGCCAACATCGATTCCGTTGACTACCATCTCCCGTATTCCCCAAGCTCCGGGCAATATCTCAACGAACAAGAGGAGTTTACATCCTACCCGGTCAATAGCGTGATTGCGCTGTCGCACTCCTTTTCTTCGAGCCTGCTCACCGACTTCAAGTTCGGTTTCAACCGCGGCACGGGCGACACCCAGTATCTCAATCCGACCGGATCGCTCAACGCGGTCGCAGTCGCGGGCCTCACTTCCTTGAACAACGGCCGCCTGAGCACGAACGTGGGCAATTCGTTTTCCTGGATTGGCGATGAAAGCTGGGTCAAGGGGAGAAATGTAATCAAGGCCGGCATCGAGGTCCGCCGCATCCAAATGAGCCAGGGAAGCACTGCCTATGGCACCATCGGTTACAATTCCCTCATGAGTTTTGAGGCGAATCAAGCCTACAAGGCGAGCATCACGGGCGAATATCCCATCAACGGTCTGCGCAAAACGCAGTTTTATTGCTACGTTCAGGACGAATTCAAGTGGCGACCGAATTTCACGCTGAATTTGGGACTGCGTTACAGCTACTTCGGTATTTTTCATGAAGTAGATGGCCGCGGCAATCCTTTTGATTTCGCCACCTGCGGGCCGCAAGGATACTGTGGCGTAGGCGCGAGCTTCGGCCCGCCGAATTATGCCGATTTCGATCCGCGCATCGCCTTCGCTTGGGCTCCCGCCAAATTGGGAGGGAAGACCGTCATTCGCAGCGGCTTTGGTATTTATCACGAGGACGGCCAACTGGACGATCAGAACATCCCCGATAAGAACGAGGTGTTGAGTTATGCGCTGACACCGACGAATTGCCCAGGGCTTAGCTTTCCGATAGTTGTGAACTCGGCAGGCAGTCCGGTCTGCTCGAACGGCACCCAATCACCGAATGCGGAACAGCGGGATCGCCCGGACTCGTACGTAACCCAATGGGGACTTTCCGTTGAGCAAGCGCTCCCGGCCAATTTAGTCGCTACCGTGGCGTATGTAGGCAGCCAAGGCAATAATTTGCTGCAGGAATCCTATGTCAACGTCGAAAACCCGCTCACAGGACTGCGTCCTTACCCGGAGTTTTCGCAGATTCCTTGGCGAGGCAATATCGGCAACAGCTGGTACAACGCACTAGCGCTCTCGCTGAAGCGTTCCTTCGCTCACGGTTTGCTATTCTCGGCAAATTACACTTGGTCCCATAGCATCGACGACGATTCCAATGGAAGTGGGGACGGCGACTCCATTACGCCCCAGAATGTTTCCTGCTCGCCTCGGACATCGGCGCAATGCGGAGAGCTCGCCGACAGCGCCTTCGACGCCCGCAATGTGTTCAATGCCAATTTCATCTATGAGCTTCCTTTTGGGGCAGGCCAGCCGCACCTTTCCCAAAACCGTTTCGAGAGAGCCGTTTTCAGTTACTGGCAGATCAGCAGTATCTTTATCGCCCGTAGCGGCTTTCCCGTGAACCTCACGACGAGTGGCACTGGCCCAGACGGAAACACCAACGACCAGCGCCCTAATTTAGTTGCCGGCCAGCCGCTCTACTCGCCGGGTGGAAGTATCAATCCCAACGCGTTTTGCACTCCCGGCACCGCAGACGCACTTTATCCAGGGGGCTCGTGCCCCGCTGGGTTCGGCGATGTTCCCCGCAACTTCCTGCGAGGTCCGGGGGTCTGGCAATCGGATTGGGCCGTTTCCAAACGCCTTCCTATCACAGAACGGGTACAACTTCAGTTTCGGGCCGAGGTGTTCAATATTGCCAACAGGGCACAGTTTGCTAACCCCGATGGCCTCATTTCGGCTTCCGACTTCGGCAAGATATATCTGCCTCTGAACACAACTCCGATAGGACTGGGTACGCCGCGCCAGTTCCAGTTTCTGTTCAAACTCAGCTTCTAGAATCCGAGACTACGAGCCTTTTCAGACGATTGCGTCATCCAGGTAGGCAAAGACAAATCCTCGCCGAAGGCACTCCAGTCGAGCGAAGCTGCTGGAGCGACCGAAGGTTACCGTAGTTGTTTATGTAGAAATTCGCTTGTCCGGCGGTTGGCAAGCGCCGCCGCCTGGGCATTGTAATGCGCCCCATTGTGCCGAGCGAACGCGTGATGCTGACCCGAATAGCTGTAGACGTCGCGTTTGATTTGCCGGCAAGTGCCGTCTTGATCTCAGCTTGCGCAGCCTTCGAAATGAACTCGTCCTCTTCGGCCAGGTGCATCAGCAAGGGCGCGTCAAGCCCGCCGACCATGGGCTGAAAATGAAAAAGGCCCGTGGGCGGACGGGCCTCTCTACCACAGGGCATTCTCTACCAACGCATTAATCGTGCCAAAAAACGCGGTGAAAGACGTTGCGCTGGAGCAACTGCGATTGATTTTGTGGAAGGGCGGCACGAAATGATGACGAGGGCGAAATAGATTAGAACTATCAGCCACTTACGGGTTGCGAAGCCATTTCCCAGTAGAGTTCAATTTCGCGAATTTATTTCTGGCTCAAAAGATAAAGGTCGGCGTGACCGCCAGGGCGCGCATAGACGACGGTGGAAAGGTCTCTGGAAAAATCGTATGCGTTACCGGTGCCGTAAGTCAGTGGGAAAGTAAAGGGGGTCTTCACTGCGACTTTGGGCGCCCCGATGGTTTTACCGTCCTTCCACGGCTGACGGTAAATCGTAACTTCACCGCGGGAAGCAACTGCATACAAGAACGACTTGCCATCGCGAGCAAAAATCGTATTGAACGTTACTACGCCGGGAAGCAATGAGACGCATTTCCTCTCAGAGATGGACACCTCGTAGATTCCAGTCTTTTCTCCTGACCACACGGCGCCAAGCAGGTACTGCCCGCCGGGGTCTATGTCGGAAACGTCGCCACAGTTGTCCACGAACTTCTCCAGATTCGAACCGTCCACGTTCAATTTCCAAACGACAAGTATCTGACTCCCCTTCTCCACGCCACTCACGTAAGCCGATTTCTGGTTAGGGCTCAACACTGCAGTCCAGAGACTATTTTCCGTCTGCAAGAACTGACGAAGACCGCTGCCATCGGCGCCGACGATGTAGGCCTTGTCCCCTGCGCTAGCTTCCTCATCTACAAAAGACAGGTGAAAATTGTCAGGAGCCCAGCTCCCGGTTCCCAGGTTTTCTCCAGTGGCGAGTTTCGCTTTGTTGCCCCCGTCGATGTCAGACACCCAGAGTTCGCTCCTATCGCGTGCCGGGAGAGTGATGTACATCACGCGCTTCCCATCTCGCGAGATAATGGGCTGAGTTGCATTCTCCGCGATATCCGCCGATTCCTTTGAATGAACGAGGTAAGCGGTCAACAATCCGGAGGATTTGCCGTTCACATAGTAAATTCCTCCCTCGGGGCCGAGCATGGGGGAAAAGTCCGGTCCCGCTCCGAAAGTAATCTGGGTGAAACTCCGGTCCTTCAAGTTGTATTTCCAGATGTTCGTAAGCCCGCTTACGTTTCGGCTGGATAGAATGGCATCTCCAGGTTCCGCCCACACGACATCAGGATTCCCCCCAGTCAGCTCGCCTAAATCAATCGCCTTGTGGCTGGTTACGTCTATTCTGTAGAGACTGAATTTCGCCGAGAACGGTTGACCAGCAGCAGCGAGCAGGTCTTTGCCGCCCGGAAATAGCAGAAGCGGGATGAAGGACATTCCAGTGCCTTCGGGGTTGTACACTAATTCTTCATTGAGTCCAGATTTCCCCGCACGAAAAATTCCGAAGCTATCAGACTTCACATAGAAAATGGAGGCGCCATCTGGCGAGGGGACAACATTCCTGCCAGATGCCACACGGTGGGGAGCGCCGCCAAGCGTAGGCACCGCCCACACCTCGTCGTGGCCGAAAAACCTTATGTAATAGACCTCTTTGCCATCCGGGGAAAAGGTATCGACATCTTTGTCCCCTTCGTCATTCGTAAGTTGAAGAGGCTCGCCACCAGAAGTGAGCATCAGAAACACTTGCAGGACGCCCCCCACCGGCGAGACAAACGCTACCGAGTGGCCGTCGGGAGATAGCTTCGCGTCGTTCATCGGTTTGTTCCACTCGCTGATTTGCGTGATTTTCGTAGGGCCGCTCGGAGCGTTGGAACGTGGCCAGAAGTGATACGCGGCGAAGGCTGCTGCCAACAGTGCGACACAAGCCGCCAAAACAATATATTGCTTTCGTGCAAGCCCCGCAGACGGCTGAGCCGCCGCGACCGACTGAATTGCAGTCTCTAGAGCAACTTCGTGAGCAGCCCTGCTCCCCGACGACAAAATTCGGCCCGAATCAGTGTCCCGCTTGAGCCGCATCAGTTCGGAACGTATTTCCGACGCGTGCTGATAGCGCAGTTCTCGGTCTTTCTCAAGTGCTCGACTAATGATGTCTTCTAGCTTCGGCGGCAGGTCGGGGTTTAACCGCACCGCTGGAACTGGTTGTCGTTCAAGAATGGCATGGAATATAGCTCCAGAACTTTCCCCACGAAAAGGCAACATACCTGTCGCCATTTCATATAACACCACTCCCAACGAGAACAAATCTGTGCGTGCATCCAGCTCCTTGCCCCGCACCTGCTCCGGCGACATGTACGCCACCGTGCCGAGGGTCGAGCCCGGACTTGTCAGATGTGTCGCACTCACGTCTTCGGTCATTTCCCCTGTAACCGTCGCTCCAGAAGGGCCCGCCCCAGTAAATTTCACCTTCGCCAGACCGAAATCGAGAATCTTCGCGTGCCCACGCTCGGTCACAAATATGTTGGCCGGTTTGATGTCACGGTGGACGATTCCCTTGGCGTGAGCGGCGTCTAGAGCGTCGGCGATTTCAATTGCGAGGGGTAGCAGCACTTCGGTCTCGATGGCCTTTCCGGCGATGCGATGTTTCAGCGTCATGCCGTCCAGATACTCCATGACAATAAAGGCCTGCCCATTCACTTCGTCAACCTCGTGGATAGTGCAGATACTGGCGTGATTCAACGCCGATGCGGCTTTGGCTTCGCGTTGAAAGCGGGCAAGCACCTGGGGGTCTTTGGCTACATCAGAGGGAAGAAACTTCAGAGCAACAAAGCGATTGAGTTTGACGTCCTCGGCTTTGTACACAACGCCCATACCACCGCCACCGAGCTTTTCGAGGATGTGGTAATGAGAAACGGTTTGGCCGATGAGTGACCCGGAATCCGCCATGGTGACGTCATCTTAGCACCGGCCACCCCTTCGGGGTGGTTGTATGAGCCTGAAACTCCTGTAGAGAGCTCGATGACCCTGGAGTAGTGCAGCTACAATGCGGGGCACGACATCCTCTGAACACAACTCCGATAGGACTGGGTACGCCGCGCCAGTTCCAGTTTCTGTTCAAACTCAGCTTCCAGAATCCGAGACTACGAGCCTTGTCAGGCGACTGCGTCATCCAGGTAGGCAAAGACAAATCCTCGTCGAAGGCACTCCAGCTATTTGGCCGTTCCCGGAAAGTGCATAAACAGTGGTGATTGTCGCAAATCGACAGTGATGCTGAAAAGAAGAGACATACAGGCGCGCACCCACCCTTCACTTCCCAATCCCCATCAAGGCTACAATCCCTCCTCCTCCGCCACGCTCAAAGTGATGAATGTTCAGCTCTTTGCTGCTTGCTCGAACACCGGAGACGTAAGGGCATCCTTTACTAGTCCAAAGTCGACATTGTTCAATCACACTGAATGGCGCCGGGACGCCTCAATTCCTTCGGAACGTTTCAAAGCCAAGGCTTGCGGTTGTCGTTCCGGATCTCGACATTCGCACATTGCGAACTTTCTCTTGACAAATTCGCGTTTTGCGAATTCAATAGTCATGAGACGAGATTGCACGTAATCACCAGAAAGAAGCTTCTCGACGCCGCAAAGACCCACGGCGACCTCGCCGAGCCGTTGGATGCTTGGTATCGAATTGCGAAGAAATCTCAGTGGAAAAGTCTTGTGGATGTCAGGCGCGTCTGCCCGACAGCTGACGGGGTAGAGAAATTTACTGTTTTCAGCATAAAGGGGAATGCATATCGGCTGATTACTGAGATCAACTACCGAACGGGAAGAGTCTTCCTTCGGCACGTACACACTCATGCCGAATATAGCAAAGGAGCATGGAAACAATGAGCGTTCTAACTGTCAGCGCCGAGTACAAAACCTTGCTCAAGAAGGCTGCTCCTAAAGTCATTCACACTGAGGAGGAAAATGAGGCGTATACGGAGATCCTTTACGATCTTGACCGCCGCAGCAAAGAGCTGACACCTGCAGAAAAGGATCTGGCGGAACTTCTGACGTTGCTCATCGAGAATTTCGAGGAGACAAACTACCTGCTTCCTCGCGCGAAGCCTCTGGATGTGCTGCGCTTTCTAATTGACCAGCACGACCTGCGGCAGAAAGACCTGGTTTCTGTCTTTCGAACGCCGAGTATTGTGTCGGAAGTTCTGAGCGGCAAGCGGGAGATGAACAAGGGGCATATCAAGCGTCTCAGTGCGCGTTTCCATGTCTCTCCCGAAGTCTTTTTCTAAGAGTCGCATCGAATCTGCGCCGCCACTGAGGTCGATCAGGATGATCGACGTCGACAGCAGCTTTGGCAAAGGCCGGAGGGGCTTTTGAGACAGGTTGTGCCTGACGCCTCCTGTAATCGTCTTATTTCTAGCCCAGAACCGCCAGCGAACTACTGCGAAATTCGAATCGAGGCAAGCCTAACGACTTCTTATCTCCTTGCGGGGACCGCTAACGAACGGGCTGCCCGCCTCAAAAAAACGCAGCAGCCGGCGCACCTCACGCGTGATGCCAATGCGCACAGTTGTGCTAACGTGCGCAGTCTCTCGGACCGCAGTCCCAAGCCAAAGGGGACCGTTGGCACACAGGTCAACTCCGTCCAACCGCTGGTCGATTTGCAATGCAGCCGCAAGCCGTCCCGGCCCTCTCGCCAAATCTGTGAGTTTGTCGGTTTTGCGGAGCCGTTTCATTAGGTTGATTCCTTCAAGAGGCTCAATGGCGCGCAACAGCACTCCTGCGCCAACCCCTGGTTCTTCAGCCGTCACGTTGAGCATGTACGACGTCCCATAGATGAAGTACACATAAGCAAACCCCCTGCCCAGAAATAGGGATTCGTTTCTGGCCGTTCGGCCGTGATAAGCATGCCCGCTCCGATCGCCCGGCGGGTAAGCCTCTGTCTCGACAATACGACCGCTAATCCGGTTTCGCCCTGTCTTGCGCACAATGGTTTTTCCGATGAGGTATCCGGCCAGCTCAACCGCATCACTTGGCAAGCTGGCCCGTGATAGCCGCCGGACTTCGTGAGCGAGATGAAACGCGGTCGGCAATGGTATACCCTGATCCTGTCTGCCAGGCCCACTTCACTCCAGAGATCTTCTATCTGGGAACCCGACGCTCCGGAGCTCAAATCCCGCAAGCCCAGGTTGCTTCAGCCAGCAGTCTACGGTGCAATTGGCTGCACTTCCCGTAGGAGACCGGTCTCTAGGTCGAAAATAACGCCTCGCACCGGGACGCCTGCGGCGATCTAGGGATGTGATCTTACCTTAATTGATCCGTTCCTGACTGCTCTGCTCGGGCTCGCTGTAAGCGAAGAAACGCGTGAGCGGGCGACGCATCACCGATAGAAGTGCTTGGTACCCTAGAGTTTTGGCGGAGGACTGGCTCGACAGATCAGATCTAATTGGATGGCCCGCCTCGATCGATCTGAGGCCCTGGCGGTCGAAACGATAGCAGCGTCGGCCGTGTGTTATGTGGTACCGCCAGTGACCGCTGCCCAGCACTTCAAGAGCTGATACCAAGGTATCGCCAATACCATCGTCCAATTGTCTCGTTTTGACGCCTCTGTTTTTATGCATTCAGCGTGCTTTGGAATTCCATCGCGTCTTGCACGACGCGAGGTGGCCTTGGCACCCTTCTCCGCCGCGAAGGTCTGTATTCGTCTCTGCTGACCTACTGGCGACGAGAGCGGGCCCAGGGAATCCTCGAGGCTCTGACCCCACAGAAACGCGGGCCGAAGTCCAAGCGCAACCCGATGGAAGAAGAAGTCCAGAAACTTCGCCGACAAAACGCCCGCTTGACCGAAGATCTGCGTAAGGCGCACATCATCATCGACGTCCAAAAAAAAGTGGCTGCGCTGTTGGGTCATCCGATTCCGGAGCAGGACCCGGAGGAGAAATCCTGATGGTTGCGGTCGCCGAGCTAGCGAACGACGTCGGCACCAGCGCTGCTTGCCAAGCTCTGTGTATGCCTCGCGCATCTTACTATCGAGATGTCCGTAAGACTTCTTTTCCGGGGGTGAGCGCGTCGCGGCCTTCGCCGGCACGCGCACTCCGCCCGGCAGAACGGGAAGCGGTTCTGGCTCGACTACACGAAGAACGTTTCCAGGATCGTTCTCCAGCTGCTGTTTATGCGACGTTGCTCGATGAAGGCGAGTATCACTGCTCTATTCGCACCATGTATCGCTTGCTCGACGAGCATGGCGAGGTGCGCGAGCGCCGCGACCAGTTGACGCATCCGCCCTACCAGAAGCCTGAGCTCCTGGCCACGGCTCCGAATCAACTTTGGAGCTGGGATATAACCAAGCTACTCGGCCCTGCGAAATGGACGTATTTCTACTTGTACGTGATCCTCGATGTTTTCAGCCGTTACGTCACCGGTTGGATGGTCACTTATCGCGAAAGCGCCGAGCTGGCCAAGCGATTGATCGAGGAGAGCTGCAAGAAACAATGCATCCGACCCGATCAACTCACGCTCCATGCGGATCGTGGCACCTCGATGAGGTCCAAGCCGGTAGCTCTTCTACTCGCCGATCTGGGGGTCACAAAACGCATAGTCGGCCACACGTCTCGGACGACAATCCTTACTCCGAGAGCCAATTCCGAACCATACTCTCGGATCGAGATCTCCTGGAAAGACAGTCGCAATTGGTACACGGTCACGCTTGCCTGCATTCGATAGTGCTCGTGGCAAGGCGGCAATCGTGACAGGAAACCGCCAGTGTGGGACATTTGTTAAGGCTTAGTCAGTCCACAAAACTGGGAGGTGGTGGGTATAGGGAGATTTTGAACACAAACCGATAGCCGTATCGTAATCGGCGGAGTCTCTCCTTCACGAGCAGCCACTGACTCGAAGGTATCGTCGATATTTCAATTTGCATGGAGAACCTATGAGCGAACAGAACGAACTTCGTTGCAGAAAAATCCCACTGAACAATGGAAGAACCATTCCTGCCCTCGGGTTTGGCACCTTGATTCCCGATCTTCGCGATACCCAGCGCGCGACTAGAACTGCTTTAGAAGTGGGCTTTCGCCAATTCGACTGCGCGGAGCGATATCGAAATGAAGAGGCGGTGGGAGAAGCGATACAAGGCGTGCTAGGAGAAGGAAGTGTCCGGCGCGGTGATCTCTTCATTGCCACAAAGCTCTGGAATAACAACCACAGGCCAGAGCGTGTCAAACCTGCCTTCGAAGCTAGCTTGAGAAAACTTCGGCTCGACTATGCTGACCTCTACCTGATGCATACGCCTTTTGCCTTTCGACCGGGCGACGATCAGGATCCGAGAGATGAAAATGGCAAAAGCATATACGACGACGGCGTTACATTACCCGAGACTTGGGGCGCTATGGAGCGTCTCGTGGACGAAGGCAAGTGCCACGCGATCGGCTTGTCGGATGTCGGCCTTGAGCAGGTCGCGGAAATCAATCGATCTGCAAGGATCCGGCCCGCGGTTGTACACGTTGAGGCGCATCCTTACCTTCCGCAATGGGAGTTGCTTGAGGCCTGCCGAGAAGCCGGGATCGTGTTCCTTGCGTTCGCGGCGCTGGGCCACTCCTTCGAGCCGAGACTGCTTGAAGATAGTGTCATCAAGAAAATCGCCGCGGCTGTAGGTCAGACCGCTGCTCAGGTTTGTATCGCCTGGGGGCTTCAGCGAGGCACTGCCATCCTCACGACCTCGAAGAATGTGGACCACATCCGCGAAAGCTTTGACGTGTCGCCCCTTCCGGAAAGTGCGATGAAGGAGATAGAAGGAATTAAGACGCGCTATCGATTCAACAAAGTCGTCGAAACCGGGCTACCCGGGTTCATCCCTCGGCAAGCTGCTCCGAAGGATTAGCAGGGCGTCTCTTCGGCGATAAGAAGATTCATGCAGGAGGTATTCCTAAGCTATGGCTCGACTGCTATCGGTGAACGTCGGGCTTCCGCGCAACATCGTGTGGAAGGGGCGCACTGTACACACCGGGATCTACAAAAATCCGGTACCTGGTCGCTGTCGCGTCGGCCGGTTGAATCTTGAGGGAGACGGTCAAGGCGATCAGGTCGGGCACGGAGGTGTACATCGAGCTGTCTTCGTGTATCAGATTGAGTCGTATCGCTACTGGCAGGAGCAACTGAAGAGGAGCGACTTCGTTTACGGACAGTTTGGTGAGAACTTCACGATAGAAGGATTGGCTGATGATGCCGTGTGCATCGGCGATCGATTTCAGATCGGCACCGCACTTTTCGAGGTCACTCAACCTCGCGTCACATGCTTTCGCGTCGGCATTCGGATGAACGAACCCCGCATGGCGGCATTGTTGACATCAAGAGATCGGCCGGGCTTCTACTTCCGCGTTGTACGTGAAGGCGAGGTGGCTGAGGGCGACGAAATCGTGAAGGTGGGAGAGACAGGAGAGCGCATGACCGTCGCTGAGATCAACGCGCTCCTCTATTTACCCAATCATGCACGCAATCGTCTGGAGCGGGCGTTGCGGATCGAAGCCCTTCCGCCCGGATGGCGTGGATCGTTTGAGGCGCTGCTCGAGGGTCAAAAAAATCCGGCGACGACGGGGAACGCGGGACTAGCGCCCGCCGCGGCGGCGCATCCGGCCCGGCCTGGATTTCAGTCCCTCGTCGTGACTTCAATTGATCGCGTGTCCGCGGACGTCCTCTCGTTGACCATGCAGAGCGCTGACGGCCATCCGCTTCAAATGGCTCTGCCGGGGCAGTACGTGGTTCTGCGCCTGAAGCCCGCCGCCGGCGGCCCGACGCTTTTTCGCAGCTACTCGCTCTCGGGCCCACTCTCAACGGAGCGCTATCGAATTAGTGTGAAGATCGAACCGAATGGAGCGGCTGGAAACTACTTGCGAGAACATCTCCGTGTGAGTGATCGCCTCGACGTCAGCTCGCCGCGCGGGAGTTTCGTTCTGCAGTCGGGAGAAAGACCGATCGTACTGCTCAGTGCTGGGATCGGCGCGACGCCTGTTCTGGCGATGCTGCACGCACTCGCGGCGGCACATTCGACACGCCCGGTTATGTGGTTGCACACAGCGCGTGATGGGCAGCATCATCCGTTTGCCGGTGAAGTTCGCGGCCTCATGCGAGCGCTAACAGACGGCCTCAGCTACGTTTGTTACACCAGGCCGGACTCAACCGACAAGGCGGGTGAAGATTTCAACGCCGCAGGTCGCTTCTCTCAATCAGTTTTCGATAAACTCGGACTGCCACGGGATGCGGATGTCTACCTTTGTGGGCCGACCCGATTCATGGTGGACATGAGAGAGGCGCTCACAACCCTAGGTGTGGCGCCGGAGCGCATTCACATCGAGATCTTTAACGGCGGCGAGTCCCTGACACCTGGTGTGGTCGGCGCGGTGACCGGAGCTCCGCATCCGCCTAGCGACGAGGTAGCCACTGGCCTGCTCGTATCGTTCGCGCGAAGTGGCATTTCCGCACACTGGAATGGGTCTAAGTATGGGAGCATCCTCGAAATGGCCGAGGCGTGTGACGTCCCGGTCCGTTGGTCGTGTCGAACCGGTGTTTGTCACAACTGCGAGAGTGGTTTGGTTTCGGGGGCGGTCGCCTACGGGCCGGAGCCACTCGACCAGCCGGCCGATGGGAACCTTCTCGTCTGCTGTTCACAGCCGACTAGCGATGTGGTTATCGATCTATGAAGCATCAGGGCTGGAAGAGAAACGCGCTCTTCAGAGAAGTGGGGCGCAGACGGTCAGCCTGTCGGTTGAGACAATCCGCGTCCGGACATGCTCGACGGCCGGGGTTGAGAGATCGCACCTCGATGTCCTACGGAGCGATATGCAGGGTCACGGACTCTAGCAGAGTTTTGATGCCGTTCCAGACGATCTGGGCGCCGATACAGACCAGAAGGAACGACGAGAGTTTTGTCATCACGGACATCCCAGTCGGACCCAGAACTCGCGCCAGTCGGTCAGCGAATCCATAACAAAGGAAAATACTCAACGCGATCAGCGCCGAGCCGACGAGCGCGGCCAAAATCGTTAACGGATGGAGTGCGTGGCTGTGCGCGGCATTTGCGCCTAACGTGATCGCGACAGAAATTGAGCCTGGACCGACCGTTAGCGGCAGAGTTAAAGGGTAGAACGCCTCACGAACGGCGTCTTGCGGATGAATGTTTTTGCGATTGGCGGCATCGCCGCCTTCGTCTCGCTGCAACAGGATCGCCCATCCCATCGCAACCAGAACGATCCCGCCGCCCACCTGCACGATCGGCAGAGAAATTCCGAAGAACGCAAGGATGTAGGTTCCCACAAAGTACGACGCAACGAGTAGGGCGAAACTGTTCAGAGCGATTTGCCACGACAGCGCTCTCCGCGCTTCGGGTAGGTATTCATTTGTCATGGCTAAAAAGAAGGGACTGCCGCCGAGCGGATCCACAATCGGGAAGAGGGCACTGACAATTAAGAATAGGTTCTTCGCCGCCTCGAGCATAGTGGAAGGTAGTTTATACGGACCGTAGGTAGTGAGCTAGCCACCGCGCTTCGGGAAAGACCTCCCGCGCCTTTGGACGGTTTGGTGTTCGCTGCAAGGTTTTCTGAAAGTAGGACACCGCTTCCGCGGGTTGATGGAGGTCGAGCAAAAGATTCCCACAGAGTTCCGTTGCAGGAATGACGGGATACGGCGGCTGAGACAAGTCATCAATCGAGTCCCCAATCACGACCGCTTCTTGCAACTTCCTGACGGCGTTACTGGCATCGCCTGCACTACTATGCACGATTTTGGCGGAAAGGGGTGAAAGGCACGGTGCTCCTTTTGTTGCGAAACTAGGGAATATTTTCTTCCTTCGCGTGTTTGGTAGTAAGTGCTGCGGAGTTGATGACCTGGCCAATTTGAGCAACTAAGGATACCCAATGAGTCCCTGCGATGAAATTAGCCTCAAGGCGTTGCGTTACTTGGACGATCACCTCCACGGGCAGGAATTAGATGACTTTCGCGCGCACCTTGAAGTCTGCTCCAATTGCCGGACGAGCGTAGAAACTGAGCGGGCTCTCTCGCAGCTTCTACATCGATTCCGGCCGTTATATTCCGCCCCGCCTGCGCTTCGCGCTCGCGTGGCCACAGCTGTTGAGCAGCGCAGCGGCTCGATAAGCGCCCGCGAGAATTTCTACGAACGTCTCTTGCGCACTGTCGGGAGAGGGTTCCCTGACCCAGTTCGCCGTGTTGCAAGGCTTAGGCTCTTAGCTGCCACGCTTGCTGTGACAGCGTTAGCTCTCGCGTTTGTGCCTAGTGCTGTACGCCAAGTGCGTGCTGCGAACAACACGGCAGCATACCTACGTACCAACTCTCAGGCGCAAGTGTGTTGAGTTATCAAGGGAGTTCGGCAGCCCTGGTAATTTATGAAAAGCAGAAAGAGAGAATCAGCCTTTTGGTTGCATCCAGTCAGTCTGCCGTGGTCGCGGGTGGAGAGGAAGTCCGTTCTGGAGCACTGACGTTCCATTACCGTACCGACCAAGGCTTTAAAGTGGTTACCTGGAGCGACCATGGTCTCTCCTACGCTTTGGTTTCTTCGGTGTCAGGTTCGGCACGAGAGTCTTGCATGGTCTGTCATCAGAGCATGGCCGATCATCAAAATTTCCGCTCGGGCCGCTGACAAGCTCTAAGGCCTCGAGCTTTCCTCCTTAGGCGGGTGCTGGTTGCCCGCTCTGTTTTAGTTGGTTTCAGATTTCATGCGTGCGTCGTCACTTCGCATTGACAGGGGCCACATCGGCTCTCGTGAGGAATGCCCGTTCAATCACGTCGGCGGCTAAATCTAATCCGCGAGTCTCAGCAAATGCTGGTCAAATCATCTATCTCCATGAATCCTCCCACGCCGTGGTGAGAATTCTGGCAGCTATGTCAGGCTGGTCGAGTTCAGTTCGACAACACCTCAGCCCCGAAAATATTCCCGGTCTCCACTACAAAAAAAAATTCCGTTCCAACACGGGAATAACCGGAAGCTGCGCGTGTTTTGTCCACTGAGAACGGCAACGCGCAAAGTGAGCAGGGTAGATTGAGAAGGAGATCCCAACCAATGGCTAAAATAGCAACCGCAACTTCTACAAAGGAGCTGTTCGAAGTGGCAGCAGCACTGCTATTTCGGATTCGCAAAAAAAGGATGCCAAAGCAGCCCTAGGCACCATGTCCGACAACCCGTACGTCTTGATCATGCCTCTGGCATTCGGTGGCAAGGGACGCGAGGGAGTCTACAACTTCTACCGCGATTACTTTCTTGGCACAGCTCCCCGCAGACATGGCGGCCGTTCCGATTTCCCAGGTCGTCCGAGAGAATATTCTCGCTCAATTTACCCATGACCAAGTGATGAACTGGTTGGTTCCCGGCGTGTCGCCTTCAGGCAAACGTGTCGAAGCCGGCGCGGTTGGCATCATCACTTTTGAAAACGGCAAGATCGCTTCTGAGCATCTGTACTGGGATCATGCCAGCGTGTTGGCTCAGTTGGGTGTCCTCGATCCCTCAAAAGTCCCGGTGAAGGTAACGAAAGCCCCCGCACCTTGCTGCAGTGGGCGGGCGTAACCCCGGTAAGAGATGATGGGAGCAGAGAGGATTCTTGCGCAATCAATATGCCAACCACACGAGAAGAGGTAACACCGTGACCACCAAGCCGTCACAGAAAGGGAGTCTTGAAAATGTCTGTTAATACGCAAACGAGCGCGCAGCCAAGCCGTACCGCTCATCAGCCGTTGTCCACTCCGAACGGTACGCTCTTCGAAATCCTCGTTTCACCAGAGGAAATTGGCGAGCCGATCTGCCTCATTCGCGGAACGGTGCCGCCAGGAGTTGCGGTTCCGCTGCATAGCCACCCGGACTTGGAGCTTTTTTATGTTCTCGAAGGCTCGATGGAAATCTTTCAGTCGAAGGAAGGCGGCAGCGGATGGAAAAACGTAGGCGTGGGGGCCGTCGTGGCTGTACCGGGCAACGTCAAGCATGCATTGCGCAACACCTCCTCGCTTCCAGCGACGATTGTTCTGGTGACCACATCGAAGATGTATGAGTTCCTTGGCGAAGTTAGCAAACCGTTTGATCCAAAGCGTCGCTCCGCTCCCCCGACTCCCGAAGAAACGAGAGCCTTCTTTGGCACCGTTGCAAGGTACGGATACTGGATGGCCTCACTAGAGGAGAATGCGGCAATTGGGCTGAGCATCGCCTAGCCGCCTCAAGCACGTGGAGCTGTTTGCTTTCTCGCCACACAGAGCGGGTGAGCCCATAGGTCAGATTTGCAGGTACCCATTCTCGGTCCTCAAGCACCTGAATACGCGCTTCTATACTCAACAGAAACTCCCGGCTGAGGCAATATCTCGGCAGTCGTTAGATGGAGTTCCGGCCTCCGGGTGACCGGTGGACCACGGCAAAAACAATCTCAAGAGACAAGAATGCTCAAACACATGCAAGGGAAGTGCAGATCGAAAAGCATCTATTCACGTGCTTCGGGTGGACCTCCGCCAGCCGGTTTTGTCGAATAGGCCATGCGAATCCGTCCGACTTCTTCAAGGAGAGAATTCGATGATTTTGTTGAACCGTGAAACGCGCAAGCCCATTTCGATGGTTAGCGCAAATGGAGATTTAAACGAAGTGGGACGAGTCCGACTGACTAGAGAATTATTCTGTGGACAGTACCGTCCCGGCCAACGCGTCCGCTTGAAGGACATCGCTGCGAAATATGGACTCGACAACCGAGCGATCTTGAAGTTGTTTAGAGAATTTCAATCGCTGGGATTGATTACGCTGTCGGGCAATTTCTCCGCAGTCGTCCAGTTCCCGAACACCAAGGAGATGCATGAAGCGTATGAGATACGTGCCTCGCTAGAAGAGATTGCGGGTAGAAGAGCGGCCGAGACGCTAAAAGGGAATACTGGCGAGTTGCAGAAAACATTGAATGCTATGCGCCTCGCAGTCAGTGTTGGCGACCTGGACGGTTATGCGGAACATGACGCGAAGTTCCACAGAAGCATTCTCCAAGCTTCGGGGAACGGAGTCTTGTTGCAGGTTTGGGAGGCCCTGGCGTTTGACATACGTATTCGCATTTCAATTGGCAAGGTGTCTAAGGATATTCCCGAAGTTGTGGAGTCTCACCTACCAATCATCGATGCGCTCCACAACGGCCGAGCGAGGGAAGCCAGTCTATTGTTACGCAACCACGTCGAAACCTTTGCCGAGTACCTTAAGAAGTCAGATTCCGACTCGGGAGTTCAACGAGCATTCCGCATGGATTTAGAGTGCGCGAAAGACGTTCAGCAGGCCTTTTTTCCGCCGCAAAGCTTTTCGATTCCCTGTCTGTCGTGTGAAACGTTTTATCAACCCGCTCGTGGCATCGGAGGCGACTATTATGATTTCCTCTCCCTGTCTGGCGCGCGCTGGGGCATAGCGATCGGAGACGTGTCTGGAAAAGGAATTGGTGCCGCTCTCCTGATGGCGAGTCTGCAGGCCTCCCTTAGGGCGCAAGCGCTGCACCCCCATTTGGACCTTACGACGCTCGTTGGGGACGTCAATCGTCTCGTCTACGAATCATCGCCAACGAGTTTCTTCGCGTCACTGTTCTACGCAGAGTACCAGCCCGCGAGTCGTACCTTGCAATATGTCAACGCTGGCCATAACCCGCCGATCATCGTAAGACCCCAAAAGGAATCCTGCGAACTGTTTTACTTGCGCGCTGAAGGAATCCCCATTGGCATGTTTGTAGACTCTCAGTTTGCAGCGACAACGTTCCAACTGACAGAGGACGACATTCTAGTCGCTTACACAGACGGAATCACGGAGGCAGCGAATTCTTCTGGCGAACTCTGGGGGTCGGAAAGGCTCGCGTGCCTGCTGCAGTCTTGCAGTCGGATGTCGCCAAGTGAAATCGCTGAGCGCATCCTGGCCGAACTATCTGACTTTGCAAATGGCGAGCCACAGCGCGATGACATAACGCTGGTGGTAATGAAGGTTCAAGCGGGGTGCGAAATCTGAAGTTACTTAGTAATCTCCGAGCTATCAGCAGCAGCACGTTGCTCCATGCTTGGCTATCGGTCCTTGGGGATCGTACATGCCCGCATCTGGCTCGATCTTAAGAAAGCATCTTTACCGGCTATTTTGATCGACTATCGGTAAACTTTCGAAGAATGCTTTGAGGACCATCCAACTGGACGAAAAAACGCGCTATCCGTAGAAGCGCGTCCTGTGTGCATCTTGATGTCCTACGAAGCGATGTGCAGCGTCACGGACTCTAGCAGG
>CAWCIG010000002.1:0-721885 GCA_963795535.1 Candidatus Acidiferrales bacterium | reverse complement strand
ACGATATTTCTAAAATTTTAGGCATTGCTTGCCACACTTCTCAGTTCGAAGCAGTCTCTTAATCCGCAAAATCTAAAAAGGCAAATCCAGGAGAATTTTATGCAGGCGTGTGTTACGGCATTTCCCGAATCGATTGAAGGAATTTTAGCCAAGCAATCGACTCAACTCGCTGCGTGGGAAAGTAGCGGCAAGAAAGCTGAATGGGAAGCGGGCCGCGCGCTCGAACAGTTGACCGTCACTGAGCGCATTGCCTTTAGTCATAAAATTATCTGTGATTATCCATCCGCTGTTTGGCTGCGCAAGAAAACTGGGAACTGGGTTGCGGTCGCCGAAGTCCAATATCTCGACAATGCCGGAAAGATTATCGCGGCGAAAAAGTGCGTGCTGCCCGACGATGTTCTGGAAGTGTCTTTTCGATTTACCGATTTAGATGGGAACGAAATTAACGGTTCCGGCAAGCATTTTCACATTCGCAAAGCACTGGTAATCCTGGAGCAGCAGAAGCAATGCGGGAAGTGGCAAGCAATCGAACTCATTCCGCAATCGAGAGACAGCGGATCTGTTCCCGGGTCGGTTGGTGGGCACTCAGTGGGGAAGTGCTCCAAGTGCAACGGTGAAATTCTAAACGCTCCCTTCCTCAGGCGCACATTGTCCGGCGAATTTTGTTCACGCTTTTGCAGGGACTCCGACAAGGTACAGTCCGGTAGCGGACGGCCAATGCTTACAGCCAGAGAGCATAAGCAATCCACCGCGAGCCGCAGGGAATATCAGCGTAACCTGATGCGGCAACGGCGCAGTAAACAGCCCGAAAAAATTGACGGTTCGGTGTTAGCAAAAAACCCCTCGAATCTTATTGAAAACACAGGTAGTTAAAAACACTGTTTTTCGACATATGGGGAAAACCACATGCCTGTTTTGACGATATGGGCAAATATTCGTGTAACGCCTTAGAAACAATAAACTTAACCGAAAAGTGGGGTCACGGAAGAAATTCGCGCAATTCCGGTTGACAGGCACTTACCAATAGCGTAATTATTACCGGCAAATCTTTTCCACTCTCGGTATTTGAACGTTTATGAGCCTACTGTGACCCACGGCGGAAAGTCCCCCGACTTCCAGGAAAGATGGGATGTGGTGATCGCGACTCTCAAGCGACTAATGCCCGATGCCGAAGTCAAACGCCTGTTAGCGAACCAACAGCTTGCTCAGATTGTGGAAGAGACTGTTGACGAGTCATCGTTGCCCCAATTGCAAACGCTGAGTTGGTTGCGAAGCCTTCTTCTTCGATTGAGCCGCGGCGAAAAGCCGTGTCAGAGATGCGGGCTGATGTTTTGTAGGCACCGATAAGATTTTGAGCGCGCCGTAGGAAATAATATCAACCGCGGCGACTTCCAACCTGTTTGACCCGCGTGCGACCGGGTTGCAGGTTCGTCGTGTGGCGGATAAACCTTGCCTCGGGATTGTGGCCGCAAGGTGCCCAGTGCCGCTCCGTCACTAACTCAAACGCGTGGCAGCAGTCCGGGCACTGGAAGAACCGCAACCACCTTCGGTTAGGCCCTCTCTCTTGGAGTGGAGCGCCTCTCAGAATGGGAAATTTACTGCTGTGGCGGGCAAAGCAATCTCGCCCACTTTTTATGAAAATAAGCCACGCGCTCTTTGTGTATTTCCTCTAACTGCGCGATTCGCTCTTGCTTGGTCTTTGCCACGGGACGGGGATTTAAGTTCACCATCATAATATGCGGATGGCCAAGTTCGAGCGGGCGTGGGTTCGCCGTCACCTTGTTCCATATTTCGGTCAATCGCGCTATTTCTTCCGGTGTAGATCCCCGATCATACCTGCGCAAGCGATCTGATTCTTCTTGGTTCATAGTGCCACCCCGATGACTTGCGGGAGAAGCATACCACGGAAGGAACGCGTAAGGATTAGCACTGGAAAAGCCTCCGCGGAAGGAATCGCGCATGGGATAGTACGTTTCATTAAGCCAAATGCCCGTTTGAGAGACGACTTACCCTGGCGCACCTTAGGGCCTCGCAAATCGGCTGTAATGCGCAAGGACGAGCATTTTGGGAGGGAGCTGGTGCCCTTCCGGACAACGAGGCGCGGTGCTAGTTCTGGTGTCAGTTGAGACTTACTTTTGAGGGGATTGCTTGCAGATTGGTGCAATGAAGAAATCAGCGAAATAGCCACATAAACACTGAAGATCGCAGGTTACTTCACATTGATGCAGGGTGGTTCTGGAGGGTCTGGGAATGCCTTTTCAGGGCGGCGCTCTACCACTGGGCTACCCCGGCACGCAGTTTATTTAGTGTAGAGGCCGCTCCTCGACCTGTCAATTCGCCGCCCTCATTTTCTCTCTCCGCGCGAGTTGCCGATCCAGCTCCATTTATGGTCGACTATTGTTCATGACCACCACCACATACGCAAAATCCTCCGACCTGATCCCGGCTCTCGATAGCCTTGCCATTTCTTCCACCAACACCGACTCTCTCATGAAAGGCATCGTTGCCCTTCTTCACGAAAAACTCACTCGCTACAATTGGGTCGGCTTCTACATGCTCGAAAAAGACGGCGATCATGACGTCCTCGTTCTCGGCCCCTTCAAAGGCACCATGACTCCCCACACGCGCATCCCTCTCCATCAAGGCATCTGCGGCGCAGCTGCCTCCACCGGCAAAACTATCGTCGTCGACGACGTCAATTCCGATTCCCGCTATCTGGCCTGTTCCCTCGAAACAAAATCCGAAATCGTAGTCCCCGTCTTCGCGCACAAAAAAGTCGTCGGCGAACTCGACATCGACTCCCACTTCCAGGCCGCTTTCGGCCCCGATGACCGCAAACTCTGCGAACACGCGGCTAGCCTCGTTTCGCTAATGTTGACGCGGGAATTCGACGAGAAGAAGCGCTCGTTTTAAGGCCATTTTAAGTCGGGTGAGATCAAGTGAAACGAAATCACCCTCTCTCGCAGTATCTAGAGGATGCAGCGCTATGGACCAACTCGAAAAAGTCTTGTTTGGTGTAGCGAGTGAAGCCCTAAGCACCGCTGAATCCCAAATGCCTTAGGGTCGCTAAACGCAAAACTGCTCATCAAATCGAACATATACCCATGAAAATGCGAATACGCACGAAGAAGCATCGAATACGCATGAAGTTACGAAGACCGGTAGTTCAGATCATCCTCAACGTTGTAGGCGTCCTGTCCGCGATTACAGTGACTCTCATCCTGTTCGCGACACTTGGGCGGTGGTAGACTCTCCAGCTAACGAGGCCCCTTGTTCCTACGAACGTCCCCGCTGCGCTCCCCGCGTTCCGCCTGACGGGGCGTTCTCCTGTAAGGGAAGACGTCAACTAGTTCACCGCTAGAATAGCTTCATGCTCTGATGCACTTCCTGGGCAAATTCCTCTCCTGGGCGTCCCGCTCTGAGTCCGCGAAGGGTGGGGCTTGGGTGCCGCCTGGGTCTATCCGCCAATCAATGTGCCAACAAGAAACACCGTTATTCCGAACGGAGCCCGCGCTGTGAGGAATCCCTCTCGGCCGCCCACAACAGCCTTCACTTCTCCCGATCATCAAACTCCTTCATCCACTCACTCCCCTTCAACACTTCCCGCGGCCGCGTCCCATCCGGCGGCCCCACAATCCCATCCTTCTCCATCAAATCAATCAAATGCGCCGCGCGCCCGTACCCAATCCGTAGCCGCCGCTGCAAAGTCGAAGTCGAAGCCCGCCCCATCTCGCAGCAAATCCTCACCGCGTCGTGATACAACTCATCGTCCACATCATCGCCGCCGCCCGCTTCACGGGGCTCCTCATCAAACCGCGCTGTCCCGCCTTTGCCCTTCGCCGGTTCCTTCCCCTCCTCGTCCTTCGGCGCTTCCAGCAAAGCCTCGTTATACTTCGCCTGCGCCTGCTCTCTCCAGAATTCACAAACATTCGTAATCTCATCTTCCGTAACCAGCGGCCCATGGATCCGATGCAGCCGCGCCGATCCCGCCGGCAAATAAAGCATGTCGCCTTTACCCAACAACGACTCCGACCCATTCGAATCCAGAATCGTTCGCGAATCCACCTTACTCGCCACGCGAAACGAAATACGCGCAGGGAAGTTCGCCTTGATCAATCCCGTAATCACGTCCACCGACGGCCTCTGCGTAGCCAGAATCAAATGGATCCCCACCGCGCGCGCCATCTGCGCCAGCCGCGTGATTGATTCCTCCACGTTATTCGTGTCTACCATCATCAAATCCGCCAGCTCGTCAATAATAATCACCAGGTAGGGAAGTGGCTTGTGTTCGCTTTCCTCCACATTCTCAAACAACGACAGCGACTGCTGCTTCTGGAACGTCCGGTTATATTGATCGATATTCCGCACGCCACGCTGCGCCAGCAGCTTCAGCCGGTTCTCCATCTCGCGCGTAGCGTTGCGCAGCACATTCGAAGCCACCTTCGGGTCCGTCACCACCGGCGCGATCAGGTGCGGAATCCCCTCGTACAAATTCAGCTCTAGCCGCTTCGGGTCCACCAGCACCATCTTCACGTCGTCCGGCGTCGCCTTATACAAAATCGACATCATAAGCGAATTGATGAACACGCTCTTCCCGGTGCCCGTCGAGCCCGCTATCAGCAGGTGCGGCATCGAAGCCAGGTCCGTCACGCGAATTCGTCCGTGCAAATCCCGCCCCATCGCCAGCGTCAACTTGCTCGGCGAATTGGCAAACTCCGTCGCCTCAATAATCTCTCGCAGCGCAATCGTTTGCCGCCGGTCGTTCGGCACTTCAATTCCCACCGTAGATTTTCCCGGTATGCGCTCGATCAAAATCGATTCGGCCTGCAGCGCCAGGCACAAATCTTCCGTCAATCCAATAATCCGGCTGTACTTGATCCCAGCTTCCGGCTTGAACTCAAACGTCGTCACCACCGGACCCGGATTGATCTGCGTTACGCGTCCTTCCACGCCAAACTCGTGGCACTTCTCCTCAATCGCTCGCGCCCGCATCTTCAATTCGTCTTCGTCCAGTTTGTGACTGCCTTCGCCTTCCCGCAGCAATTGCACTGACGGCAAGCGGTAATTCGTACTCTTGGCCGACTTCGCCTCCGCTTTACCCGCAACCACTGCCGCTTTCTTCTCCCTGTCCGGTCCAAGCATTACCACTGGCACTTTCTGTCCGCCATCCTTCGCTGGCTTCTCGTCCGCTTCAGCCACCGCGGCCTTCTTACTCTTAAAAATGTCTCCGATATCTTCTAAGTGAATCGTCTTCGCCGCCTCGGTGGTCTCGCCCTTTTCCTTACCCACGATCTGTGGCGCCACCGGCTTTCGCCCGCTCAATTTCCGTTCTTCCACCTCGCGTCGCATTCGTGCCTCTTCGCGCTCGTCTCGCCATTCTTCCCAACCCGCCCGTGCCCGCTGCAATATTCCAATCTTCTCCATTTTTCCCAGCGGACCCTTCGCGCTGCTCGCCCACGCGTGCGCCCCGCTGAAGCTGAATCTCGTCGTCAAAAAGAGCGAGACCACAATCATGATCAGCGCCACCAGCAACGCGCCCCAGAAGTTAAATCCGCTCTGCAATCCGTGCGACACCGCTCCGCCCAGCAGCCCTCCCGCGGGCAGCGCCCCTCGCACATCCGGGAAATGAATCATCGCCAGCAGGGAAGGGAGCGACAGCAGCAACAATCCATATCCCGCCAGCGTCGCCCACTGCGAATCAATCGCACGGCTCCGGCACCACCGGTATCCCAGTATCCCCAGCGCTACCGGGACCAGAAACGCGGCAAACCCGAATATCTGAAATCCCAGATCAGCCGTATACGATCCCGCCGGCCCAATCCAGTTCCGCACCGTATTGTCCCCCATCGATGCTGCGCTCACATTGAACGCCGGATCGTGCGGCGAATACGAAATCAGCGCCAGCGCCAGCAGCACTGCCGCCGCGATGCACACAAATCCAATCAATTCATTCAGCCGCTTGTTCTCAGTAGGTGTCAGAAAGCGCACGAAATTTCTCCTCAGCTCTAGGGGGAAGGCTGAGTGCCGCCAGGGGCGCGGCGCTGTTGCGCCCCTCATTGGAGGAACATCGAGATCATACCAAACACGCCCACCAGCACAAGCCCATCTTCCATCAAGTTTCCAAACCAGTGGCACAGGCACTCCTGCGTGTGCTTTTGGGTTCCCGTAACAAAAAAAGATACATCATTCCGAGCGGGGTCCGCGAACTGCGGAATGCCTCCGTCTTGGGGTTTCGCCGGGTGCCCCGACTCTGTCCGTGAAGGGTAAAGCTTGGTTGCTGCACCCTTTGCCCTTCAAGGATGCGCTCATTTCCTGGGTCTACCCGCCAATTAATCTGCAACAAAAAAACACCGTCATTGCGAACAGAATCCGCGAAGCGAGGAATCCCTCTTTGATCACCCGTCTAGCCACCCAACCCAACTCCCAACTCCCGAATTCTCCTCACCCCACCAACTTCGCCGCAAAAAACAACACCAATATCCCCACAATAATTCGATACACCGCAAAGGGCCCAAACCCCCGCTTCCTCACCCACGCCATGAACCACGCCACGCTTCCATACGCCACAATAAACGACACCACAAATCCAATCGCCAGCACGATCCATCCGTGCGCATCTATACTCGCCACACCAATCGGATTCTCCGTCTTCGTTCCATGCAGCGATTTATACAGCGTGTACAATGTCGCCATCGCCATCGTCGGCATCGACAAAAAGAACGAAAACTCCAGAGCCGCCGCCCTCGACATCCCCACAACCTGCCCGCCCGCGATCGTCGACATCGAACGCGACGTCCCCGGAAATACTGCCGACAATATCTGGCACGCCCCGATCCACACCGCTTGCCCGAAACTCATCGCTTCCATGTGCCAGGTATGAATCAAACTCCCCGGCGCTCCCTCGCCGGCCGCCTCAGACTTCGCCATCCTTGCATCGATGAACCACATCACAATTCCGCCAATCAGCAACGCCGACCCGATCACGTACGGGCTCTCCAGGTGTTGCCCGATCACTTTCACCAGCAAATAAGACGGAATCGCCGTAACAACAAACGCGATCGTCACCAAACTCAACGGGTGAGTCAGAATCGTGCGGTCGCCTCGCTCGCCCTTTGGAAACGTCGACAAGAATTTCGCGATCCTGTCCCGGAAATAAATCGGCAGCGTCAAAATCGCTCCCAACTGAATCACGATCGAATACATCTTCCAGTACCCGCTCTCCAAACTCAGCTGCGGGTAATGAAAGTGCAGCAAAGCCTCCGTCAACCTTAAATGCGCCGTCGAACTAACGGGAATAAACTCCGTCAACCCCTCCACAATCCCCAAAATCACACTAATCAAATAATCATTCACAATCATCTCCTGTGGCACGGGTACTCCTGCCTGTGCTCTTGGGGTTAGTCGAATCTCACACACAAATGATCTTGAGGGTGCCCGACGCAGCCTTTTTAGGGTGGGCTCTTACGACCCAAAGCCACAACTCTCTTCTTTTAACTCTTCAATTTCTACCTGCATTCGACTCCCGACCGCTCGCAGCGCCATCTCCTCTTCCACTCTCCACTGCCTCACAAAAGCCGCTTCCGCATCTCAAACGCATCCACTTTCCCCAAATAGTATCGTTTCAGCACCGCCTCCGTACGATATCCATGATGCTCCCAGAACGCAATCGCGCTTTCATTGTCCACTGCCGTTTCCAGCAGCACCGAATGCACCTCCTTAAACCGAAAATGTTTTTCGACTTCCTTCAGCAAGCGTGATCCCAGCCCCGACCGCCGTTTCCCCGGCGCCACATCCAAAGTAATAATGTGCGCCAGCGGCGGATTCTCCTCCGCCAGAATAAATCCCGCAACCTGCTTTCCGTCTTCCGCCACCAGGCAATCCGCCGCGGACAAACTCAAAAAATACTGCAGCGACCACTTGCTATAAGCAATCCCCGCCGGAAAACAACTCTGATCCAGCTTATACAAAGCCGCAAAGTCCCTACCGTCATATCCCCGTATATTCATATTTGAACTGCAACGGCTCGCCGCCACTTTTGCAACCCAAACCTAGCCAACCAACCCTTATCACGCAAAGTGTAGCCAACCCACCCAAAACCGCAAAGCAAACAAACCCAACAAACCCAACCCAAACCTCACAAGAGCCAGTGCACAAAAAAACCGTCATTGCGAGCGGAGTCCGCGAAGTGCGGAATCCCTTCGTCTTGGCTTTCCCGGGTTCCGCACTCTTTGCATTCCAAGGCTGCGGGTTTTCTCCTGGGTCGACTCGTCCCTTTGCAAAAAAACACGTCATTCCGAACGAGGTCCGCGGAGTGAGGAATCCCTGTTCGATCTCTGCGCCAACCAGCCCGACGATCTCCAAAAAGAAAAAGGGACACGCAAAAAAAAACGTGCCCCTCTTCCGAAACGCCCAACTCCCGACTACAAACTCCCAACTTCCTACAACTTCACCGTAACCGTCTTCACCTCGGTATAATTCGCCAGCCCATACTCCCCGAGCTCGCGTCCGATCCCTGACTGTTTGAACCCACCAAACGGCGTCGCCGCATCAAATACGTCGTAGCAGTTCACCCACACCGTGCCGGCCCGCACGCCATCCGCAATTGCGTGCGCCTTCTTAATGTCCTGCGTCCAAACCGCCGCGGCCAACCCATAGAGTGATTTGTTCGCCCGCTCCACCACCTCATTAATGTCCTTGAATTTCAAAATCGACATCACCGGCCCAAATATTTCTTCCTGCGCGATCTTCATGTTGTCCTGTACGTCGGCAAACACCGTCGGCTCGATGAAATATCCTTTCTCGCCCACGCGCTTCCCGCCCGCCAGCAATTTCGCCTTCTCGCTCTTCCCGCTCTCGATGTATCCCATCACCTTATTAAATTGGTCCTGATCCACCTGCGGGCCTTGCTCCGTATTCCTATCGAACGGGTTTCCCACCGTCCGCTTCTTCGCCCGTTCCACGCTCTTGTCCACGAACTCGTCATAGCACTTTTCTTCCACAAACAACCGCGATCCCGCGCAGCAGCATTGCCCCTGGTTGAAGAACAACGCAAAGTGCGCTCCCTCAATCGCTTCGTCCATGTTCGCGTCCGCAAAAACAATGTTCGGACTCTTCCCGCCCAGTTCCAGCGTCACCCGCTTCAAGTTCGATTCCGCCGAAGCCTTCATGATCAGGTGGCCCACTTCCGTCGATCCCGTGAACGCCACCTTATCCACATCCATGTGCCGCGCCAGCGCCGCTCCCGCAGTCGGTCCATAACCCGGCAGCAGGTTCACCACGCCTTCCGGAAATCCCGCTTCCAGAATCAATTCGCCCACGCGCAGCGCCGATAGCGGAGTCTGCTCCGCAGGCTTCATCACCACCGTGCATCCCGCCGCCAGCGCCGGGCCCAACTTCCACGCCTGCATCAGCAACGGAAAATTCCACGGAATAATCTGTCCTACCACGCCCACGGGCTCGTGCTTCGTGTAGCTGAAATACCGCCCTTGCACAGGGATCGTCTTCCCCTGAATCTTGTCCGCCCATCCCGCGTAGTACCGGTAACACGCAATCGTCAGCGGCAAATCCGCCGCGAGCGCCACATGGTAAGGCTTCCCGTTATCCAGCGATTCCAGTTCCGCCAATTCTTCTTTATGCTTCTCAATCAAATCCGCCAGCTTGTTCATCAACACGCCGCGCGCCGACGCACTCAATTTCTTCCGCCACGGTCCGTGATCAAACGCCGCCCGCGCTGCCGCCACCGCCTTGTCCACATCCGCCGCATCCGCTTCCGCCACTTGCGTAATCACTTCGCCCGTGGACGGATTAATCGTCGGAAAAGTCTTCCCAGAAGCTGCATCCACCCACTTCCCATTAATCAACAATTTCGTCGCACTAACCTTAACCTTAGGTTCAATCACGCTAGTAGCTGTAGCCATCTGTTCCTCCTCGCAACTCGCCGGGTCCGCCAAGGCTACACCCCCGCGGCCTCACAATCAACATTCCCGATACATCTCATTTGATTTCCAGTGGCACAGGCACTCCTGCCCGTGTTCTTGGGTTTCTGTGCACTTGGCCTGAATGTAGTGGCCGAACTCTAGATCGGCCAACTTGCCCCACCCAGAGTCCGCAGAGGGTGGGCCTTGGGGTCAGCCGATGTAACGCCTTCAGGCCGGCATCTGGGTGTCCCCGTCGTTGTCGGGCCTGCCTTCCTAGGCGGGCCGTTCTCTCCAATTACAGAAACCAATCCACGTCACTCCGAACGAAGTCCGCGAAGGGAGGAATCCCTCCGTCTTGGGTTTCCCCGGGTCCCGCACCCTTTGCGCTCAAAGGGTGCGGGTTTTCTTCTGGGTCAACTCTTCCCTTCACCCAAAAAACACCGCTGCCTCCGCGTTAAACTCTCGCCCTACCTAACCCGCCCCTCGTCGTCGGATCACCACCACCGCCACCCCCATCGCCCCCACCAACAACCCTGCGGCCAAAAAATACGCCAATCCCGGCACATGCACCCACGCATTCTTCCCAATCGACGCCGAAAATACCTGCGTAAACAATACCGGTCCCGCCATCCCCGTCAAAGCCCGCAGCGAATTTATCGCCCCCTGCAATTTCCCCTGTGAAGACGCATCCACCCTCTGAGACATCAACGACTGCATCGCCGGCCCCGCCACTCCCCACAATGCAATAAACGGAATCGCCGCCAGCGACCCCCAACCTCTCCACGCCAATCCAAATCCCAAAAATCCCATCACTCCATAAAACAATCCGCTCGTCAGGCTGAATCGTTCTCCGAATTTCTTCACATACGGCCCCACCAATCCGCCGGACACAATCACCGCGCACACCCCCACCAGCCCCAGCGACAATCCAATGTCTCGCTGGTTCCACCCGTACCGATATTCCGTGTACAGCACCCAGACGCTCTGCAACGCCTGGTGCGCCAGGTAATAAAGGATCACCACGATCGACATTCCCGCCAGCTCCGGATGCGATCGCAGCAGTGTCAACGATCCCACCGGGTTCGCCATGTGCCACGCCGTCTTCGCTCGCTTTTCCTTCGGCAGCGATTCCGGCAGCACAAGCAATCCATACAAAAAATTCGCGATGCTCAGCGCCGCCGCTGCCCAGAACGGCGCCCGCAAATTATATTGACCCAGCAGCCCGCCCACCGCCGGCCCCACCACAAATCCCACGCCAAACGACGCGCCCAGCATCCCAAAACGTTTCGCGCGTTGCTCCGGCGCCGAAATATCCGTAATATACGCAAACGCTGTCGACACATTCGACGCCGTTATCCCCGAAATCAGCCGCCCCACAAACAACCACTTCAGCGACGGCGCCATCGCCATAAAAATGTAATCCAGCCCCAATCCCAAACACGAAATCAGGATAACCGGCCGCCGCCCAAACCGATCGCTCCACGCGCCCAGCACCGGCAAAAACATAAACTGCATCAGGTTCCAGATGAGCCCGAAATAGCCCACCATGTCCGATGCCCGCGCAATATTCCCGTCCTCAAACTGTTTGATCAAGTCCGGCAAAACCGGCGCAATAATCCCAAACGCCAGAAAATCCAGCAGCACCGTAACAATAATAAATGTCATCGCCGCCCGAGGACCGGACGCGCCACCTGCATCAGCAGGGAACTGGCCCCCACCCGAACCCGCCTCAATGTCACCCATGCGCGTTAGATTGTACTAGCTTTTATATTCCCCCACCCTAGGTCTCCCCAGGTCTTATTATTCTTCCCCGGGATCTGCCGCTAGCACGCAGCATAGAGGAATTACTTTTGATCTGGATGGCTTCCGAGGCGGGAGAATGGGTCGGAACGCCCGACCAAGTGAATCGACGATTCTTTCAAGAAACTAAACTTCCAAAATCACTGGCAAAATCAACGGCCTCTTCGACGTCTGCTTGTTAATATACTTCTTCAAATCCACTCGAATCTTTTCCTTAATCACAGACCAATCCCCGCGCTCTTCCAGATTCGACGATTCCACCGTCCGCGACACCACATCCCGCGCGCCTTCCAAAAACGCATTTCCATTCTCGCTCATCAACCCGCGCGTCACGATCTCCGGTGACGATTCTACCTTCCCGGTATGCTTGTCGATCGCAATAATCGGGATCACCACTCCTTCTTCCGACAAGTGTTTCCGGTCGCGCACCACCAGCTCTTCAATTTCTTCCAGCGATCCCGAATCTACCAGCACTCGTCCTGCCGCTACCGGATCGCGCCGGTAAGCCCCATCTTCTGTAAACTCCACGCACTTCCCATTTTCCAGCAACATGATCTCTTCGCTCACGCAACCCAGCTGGTGCGCCAGGGCCGCGTGCCGGAACAAATGCCGGTATTCTCCGTGTACCGGAATAAAATATTTCGGCTTCACCAGCCGCAGCAGCAATTTCTGTTCTTCCTGGCTCGCGTGTCCGCTCACGTGAATCGGCCCGCTCGCATTGTCGTAATACACCAGCGCCCGCCGCCGGAACATGTGATCCAGCATCCGGAAAATCGCCTTCTCATTTCCCGGAATAATTCTCGCGCTCAAAATTACCGTATCGTTCTCATCGATCGTCACCAGCCGGTGATTGTCCACCGCGATCCTCGACATCGACGACATCGGCTCTGCCTGCGAACCGCTCACGAGCAACAGCAATCTCTTCGGATCGAATCCCCGAATATCCTGCGGCCGCACCACGATCCCGTCCGGTATGCGTAACAATCCCAGCTCGTGGGCAATCTCTACGTTGTCCACCATGCTGCGCCCAACGAATCCCACTTTGCGCCCAACGCGCTCGCCAATATCGATCACCTGCTGAATCCGGTGAATCGATGATGCAAAGCACGAAAGCACCACCCGCCTCGGCGCCTGTCGCGTCAATTCCTCGATCCGCGGCACCACCACGCGTTCCGATGGCGTAAATCCCGGCCGCTCCACGTTCGTCGAATCACTGAACAGCGCCAGCACTCCTTCAGTCCCGTATCGCGCGAACGCATGCAAGTCAAACGGCGCGCCATCCACCGGCGTCTGATCGATCTTGAAATCTCCGGTATGAATAATCACGCCAATGGGCGTCCGGATCGCCAGCGCCACGCAATCCACCGTGCTGTGCGTCACCGGAATAAATTCAATCTCGTACGGTCCGATCTCCACCAGCCGCCCCGGCGTCACCTCAAATAATTTCGCCGACTCCAGCAGTCCCGCCTCTTCCAGCCGTTTCTTCACCAGCGCCAGCGTGAACCGCGTTCCATAAATCGGCACATTCAAGTCGCGCAAAATATATGGCAGCGCGCCGATATGATCTTCGTGCCCGTGCGTCAGCACGATCGCCTTCACATGTTCTTGGTTCTGCTTCAGGTAGGTAATGTCCGGAATCACCAGGTCCACGCCCAGCAACTCCGATTCCGGGAACATCATTCCCGCGTCCACGACAAGGATATCTTCCCCGTAGCGGAACACCATCATGTTCATCCCAAATTCGCCAAGCCCACCCAGCGGTATAACTGTCAGCGTCTGCGTACTCTTGCTATTAGTCTTACTCAATGAATTTTTTTTCTCCACCACCGAACACTAAATCCTATCACACTGCCACCCGCCCCACCCCAAGTAGCATAGCCATCAGCCCCAGCCGCATAGGTATCAGCCTGTGTCTTGGTCCTCCGCGCAGAGGCACAATACATCGTTGCCCCGAGAAGTCCGCGAGCCGGCTTTCTGGGTTTCCCACCCCAAATGAACACGTCATTCCGAGCGGAGTCCGCGAAGTGAGGACCGCCGCCCCTTTCCGCGCTGTTTGCGGAAAGATCCCTCCTCGATCACGAACGACTCCGCAACTCCGCGCCCTCGGCGTTAAAAGCCCATCTCTTCCTAATCCTTCCCCCCAAAAAACAAATGTGCGATCGACACCAACAGCACCGCCCCCAACGTCGCCGCCGCTAACGAAAACAAAAACGTATCCGTATGGACAATTCCCAATCTCGTAAAAATCCACCCCCCGATCACCGACCCGATCAATCCCAACACCACGTCCCCAATACACCCAAACCCTTTTCCCCGCGCAATCTTTCCCGCCAACCATCCCGCCACCAACCCCACCAAAATCCACCACAACAATCCATGCGAAGACACCACCACCAAACTCCGAATATCGTACGAAGTAGCCGCTTGCCGCATCACCAACCCCGCCATCAAACTCATATTCCTCTCTCCTTTATCCTCAACCAAAATCCATTCCGTCGTTCTCACTCTCTCAAAAAAACGCCCCGTCATCCTGGGGAGTCCGCGACGAAGGATCTTAACCAACGAGTCGTGCCTCCCACTCCGATTTCCATTTTTCCAATCTCAACCACCCCTACTCAATCCCGGCTCCTGCTGCGTCATGCAATGCAACGTCCCCAACCCCAGCACCAAATCCCTGCAATGTATCCCCACAACTTCCCGCCCCGGAAAAACTTTCACCAACGTATTCAGCGCCGCCCGGTCATTCGCATCATTAAACGTCGGCACAATCACCAATCCATTCGCAATATAAAAATTCGCGTAACTAGCTGGCAATCGCTGCCCATCAAAATACACAGCCCGCGGCATCGGCAGCGTCTCCACCCGCAGCGCCCGCCCATCCTGATCCTTCATGCCCCGCAGCCGCTGCAAATTCTCCTGCAGCGCCGCATAATTCGGGTCCGCCGGATCCTCCTCCACAATCGTCACCACGGTAGTCTCATTCACAAATCGCGTCAGATCGTCCACATGCCCATGCGTGTCGTCCCCCGCAATTCCATTCCCCAGCCACAGCACATTCGTCACGCCCAGATATTTCCGAAACACTTCCGCATAATCTTCTTTTGTAAATCCCGGATTCCGCTCCTGCACCTTGCTCTGCAAACACTCTTCCGTAGTCAGCAGCGTCCCCTTGCCATTCACATCGATCGATCCGCCTTCCAGCACCACGCGCCACCCATTCCGCGTCGGCAAAAACACTTGCCGCTTTAATCGCGCATTTGCCTTGCTCACCGCCGCAGCGTCCTTTTTATGGTTCGCGTACTTCGCCCATCCCTTAAAGAGAAAATGGTTGTACGCAACTTCACCCGCCGCATTCCTCACGCAGATCGGCCCGGAATCCCGCATCCACCCGCGATCCGTCGGCACGCGAAAAAATTTCACCGCCCCCAGCTTTGCTCCCGCCTTTTTCAAAATTCCTCGCGCCCGTTTTTCCGCCGCGCCATCCTGCACCAGCAAAAACACCTGCTCCACCTGCGAGAGCAGCCGCACCATCTCCGCAAACGCCCACGGTATCGGCGCAAATTTCCCCGGCCAATCCGTCAACTCATGCGGCCAACCCAGCCACGTAGCCTCATGCCTCTCCCACTCCGCCGGCATCCAAAATCCCAACTCTCCAGGCGTCTTCCCATCCCTATTCTTGGTCATAGTCGATTTACAGCGTCTCCGTGAACTCTGCGCTCCCGCCTCAGCGGCCTAATGCGTTAACTCTTTTCTCCAATCCCTTCACTTCCTGAACCTCTCTCACTTCGCCCCACCCCACCTCTCCAGCAGCGGCGCAAACGCGTCAATCCTCCGATCCCGAAAAAACGGCCAGTTCCTCCGCGTCTCCTCGCTCTGCCCCGGATCGCACTCCACCACCAATATCTCTTCCTTATCGTTCGCCCCTTCGCTCAACAACTGCCCCGAAGGGTCCGCCACAAACGAGTTTCCCCAAAATTCCAATCCCGCATCGCCTTTCTCCGGCTTGCCCTCGAATCCCACGCGATTCACCACCGCCACATAAATTCCATTCGCCACCGCGTGTGCCCGCTGGATCGTCTTCCAGGAATCCAGTTGCGCCGCGCCGAACTGCGCCTTCTCGTGGGGATGCCATCCTATACTCGTCGGATAAAAAATCACCTGCGCGCCCTGCATTGCCGTAATCCGTGATCCCTCCGGATACCACTGGTCCCAGCAAATCTGCACGCCGATCCGCGCGTACTTCGTATCGAAATTCAAAAACCCCAAATCTCCCGGCGTGAAATAAAATTTCTCGTAGTACAGCGGATCATCCGGAATGTGCATCTTCCGGTATTTCCCCAAATACGATCCATCCGCATCCAGAATCGCGCACGTATTGTGATACACCCCCGCCGCTCTTCTCTCGAACAACGAAACCAGCAGCACCACTTTTTTTTCCTTTGCCACCGCGCTTAATCTCTCGGTACTCGGCCCCGGCACCGCCTCCGCCAGATTAAATAGTTCCGCATCCTCCGTCCGGCAGAAATATTCCCCCGCAAACAATTCGTGCATGCAAATAATCTGTGCCCCCCGCGCTGCCGCCTCACGAATCTTCCCCTCCGCGCGCGCCAAATTCTCTTCCTTATTCGCCGTGCACCGCATTTGCACCAATCCCACCGTAAACTTGTCAGCCATCTGTATCCTCATTCCCCCAAAAATTAATCAGCATCATCCACACCAATTAGATTCATCCTCAACTAATCCAGCCACAAACTCTACCCTTGTCGTCCCGAGCGCAGTGGCACAGTCACTCCTGACTGTGGTCTTCGGTTTATCAATCAAAAAAACACAACAAAAGATGTCATCCCGGGCGTAGCGAGAGATCCGCGGGTGCCGCACCCTTTGCTTTTTAAGGGTGCGGGTTTAGATGCAACTCGACCCAACTCTCCCCCCCCCGACAAAAAACCACCATGTCATCCCGACGACTCCACGACGAAGGACCTCAACCACCCTATCTCGCCAACCACTAATTACCGACTCCCAACCAACTTCCCACGATTCTACTTTCCTTCTTGCCCGTTTGTACTATCAATCCCCTCAGCCTTACAATTCTTCCGCCTGCATTCTGCATTTGTTTTGTGTTACAACTCGTTCATCGTTCTTGCAGTTCTTGTAGCGCTCGCCTTCGCAAGCGGGCCGTTCTCTAATTTCACGCGCTGCCACATCACTCGTTGATTCGTGTGTATGATGGCACCGGCCTTTTCTGAGGAGCACTCATGCCCAAATCTTCCAAGCACAAATCAAAATCCAAAACCGTTACCGGCCGCGTCCTCCACGATCCCGTAAAAGACAAACTCCGCCCCATCTTTCCTCTCGATCTTTCCAAAATCAAAACCATCGACGACCTCGTCCGCGCCATGGGCAACACCGCCTACACCGCCCGCCAGATCGGTGATGCCGCCGACGTCCTCGAAGCCATGGCTCGCGACAAAGATTGTTTCGTCGTCATGACCCTCGCCGGCGCTCTCACCGTCGGCAAAATGGGTCTCGTCTTCTGCGATCTCATCGAGTCCGGCATCGTCAAAGCTATCGTCTCCACCGGTGCGCTCATGGCCCACGGACTCGTTGAAGCCACCGGCCTCTCCCACTTCCGTTACGATCCCAGTAAAATGGATGACAACGAACTTTTCCGTGCCGGCTATAATCGCGTCTACGATTCCCTTGAGCCCGAAACCAATCTCGATCACGTCGAGGAAGTCGTTGACGGCATCCTCGAACAATGGGATCCCAACGAAATCGTCTGCAGTTGGAAGCTTCACAAACGTATCGGCGAATTCCTCCAGCAAAACACCAAGGGCCGCGGCATTCTCAAATCCGCTTTCGAACACAATGTCCCCGTCTTCGTTCCCGCCTTCTCCGATTCCGAACTCGGCCTCGACTTCGCCTTGAATCAGTACGCCCGAAAACGCGACAAGCGTCCCGCCCTCCGCTTCGATCCGTTCGAAGATTTTGAGAAATTCGCCAACACCATGCTCGCCACCAAAAAAATGGGCATCTTCACGATCGGTGGCGGCGTCCCGCGCAACTGGTCCCAGCAATTCGGTGTCTACGCCGAACTCATGGCTCGTCGCGGCTACGAAAAACTTCCCCTCAAGCGCTACAACTACGGCGTGCGCATCTGCCCCGAACCCGTCCACTGGGGCGGCCTAAGCGGCAGCACCTACACCGAAGCCGTCAGTTGGGGCAAATTTGTCCCGCCAGAAGAAGGCGGCCAATTCGCCGAAGTCCTGGAAGACGCTACCGTAGCGCTCCCGCTAGTGGTAGGCGCCGTCCTCCAACGCATCAACTACCTCAAGAACAGGTAAATGAGTTTCCGCAAAGTCTGCCCCTGCAAGACCATGGTTCCTCTTTACCGCAACCACGTCTTCGCCCAAATCAAGCCCACCACAAACTCCCGCATCGATTTCGGCCTCTGCTTCACCACCTACAAAGGCGAACTCCCCAAACCACTAATCGACACCGGCGGCTTAGCCAAAAAAGATCGCATCACCCACCGCCTAGAAATAACCCAGCCCTCCCAAATCGACGCCAACCTCCAAAAATGGCTCTCCGCCGCCTACCACCTCGACGCCTAACCTCAACGCGCAAAAAGTGACCGTCACTCCGAACGGAGTCCGCGAAGTGAGGAATACCTCTCCGATGCCTCAGCTCCGCCATAAGAGTCAAGAATGTCGGGCTTCTGCCCCTGAGGATTCCCACCACTCCAACTCAAGGAGCACCAAAAAATCTCCGTCCTTCCGAACAAACTCCGCGGATCGTCCCATCGCCTCCACGCCCTCCGCGTCGAATCCCCTCCTCCGAAACTCCCAACTACAAACTCCCAACTCGCCCGATTACTCTTTCACAACTTCCCTCCACCGCACCTCATTTCATGCTAACGTATCCTCACAAGTATCACGTCATTCTTCGGGAGCCCTCATGCCGCGCCGCCCTGGCCTTCTGCTCGCCTGCCTTCTCTTCGCGCCTAACGTTTTCGCGCAAGCAAACGCCGACGCCACCTACTCCGCCCTCCGCAATCTCTCGCTCTCCGCCGAATCCGTCTCCATCACAAATTACGATCTCAAGCGCGATGCCGGCACCTTCCGGCTCCGCTCCGGCACGGTTTGCTTTGTCACTCCCGTCAATAACAAAGTAACCGGCGCGGCCTTCGTCGGCGACGGCATCTTCCTGCTCAATCCTCCCTCGGACTCCGAACGCAAGAGTCTCCAATACCTCACTAAAGCTCCCGAGTTCAACGAACATTTCGAACGCGCGTTGTTTCGTTTCACCGATTCCACCTACGACGATCTCAAGAAAGCCAGCACTCCCGCTTCCGGCGGCTGCGATCCCAACATCCTCAAGGATTCCCAGACGGTCACTCGCCACAAAATAAAGCACAATCTCGAAATCGATATTCTCGCCGAACTTCTCAGCCCCAATCCCCGCCCGCTCTTCGTCGCCTTCATCCACGGCAAAAATTACAACGACAAGGAACTCTTCCAGCTCGATCCCAATCGCGATCTCGATCAAGTCCTCTTCTGGACCTACGACGAAAATAAATTTGGCGAATGGGCTTCCTTCAACTACACCGAACCTCACCCCGTCGGCTCCGTCGGCAGAAATCTCCGCATGGAGCATCACACCCTTGAGACCACCTTCGAAAAAGGTGGCGCGCTTTTCGGTAAAGCCACCACCACGTTCGTCTCGATGCGCGATGGTCTGCGCGTCGTTCCGCTCATGCTCTTTCCCACCCTCCGCGTTTCCTCCGTCACAGCCGATGGCCAACCCCTCCCCTTCATTCAGGAAGACAAACACGATGACGCGGACTTCGCCGTCATTCTCTCCAAGCCTCTCGCCGCCGGCGAAAAATTCACCTTCACCACCAACTACGCGGGCAAGGAAGCCGTTACCGACGAAGGCGGCGACAATTATTTCCCCGTCGCTCGTCAGGACTGGTATCCCAATTCCGCTTCTGGCGGCCTCGGTGAATACGCCACCTACGATTTGACGTTCCGCATTCCCAAAGGTCTGAAACTCGCCGCTACCGGCGCGCTCATTAGTGATACCAATGACGGCAATCAAAACGTCACGGTCTGGAAAAGTGAGAATCCGCAAACCGTCGCTGGTTTCAGCTTCGGCCGCTTCAAAGTGGAAGAAGCAAAGCTCACCAAGCCTCCTGTGCTGATCCAGTCCTTCGCCAACGAAAATCCTCCCGCGTGGGTTCAGTCCCTCAAGCAAAGTGTCACCGGCGATCTGCCCGGCCAACGCGACGCTCCCGTTGCTCTCGGCAACATGAGCACCACCGGTCTCAACAAGAAAGCCCTCGCCGAATCCGAACTCGCCGTCCAGCTTTACACCGATTACTTCGGCCCTTCGCAATTCACCCAAATCCACATCACTCAGCAAACTGCCTGCAATTTCGGGCAATCCTGGCCCGGTCTCGTCTGGATTCCCATCTGCTATTACTTTGACAATACCGTCCGCCACGAACTCGGACTCGATTGGGGAGATCGCGGCTACTGGAAAGTCGTCACTCCCCACGAAGTGGCCCACCAGTGGTGGGGTCACACCGTCGGCTTCAGCTCCGGCCGTGATCAATGGATGAGCGAAGGTTTCGCCGAGATGTCCGCCTCTCTCTATGTTTCCTTGATCGAAAAGGATCAGAAGAAGTTCATCGGCTTCTGGAACGATGAACGCGAACTCCTCCTCGAAAAAGATGCTCAGGGTTTCCGCGCCATCGACGTCGGCCCTCTCACCATGGGTTATCGCGCCAACAATTCCCGCACCGGCTACGAAATCACCCGCCGCCTCATTTATCCCAAGGGCGCCTACGTTCTCCACATGCTCCGCATGATGATGTACGACAATCACACTGGCGATGCCGAGTTTAAAGCCATGATGCAGGATTTCGTCAACACCTATCGCGGCAAGCCCGCCACCACGGAAGACTTCAAAGCCATCGTCGAAAAACACATGTCCCAGCAAATGAATCTCGACGGCAACCACAAAATGGATTGGTTCTTCAACGAGTACGTCTACGGCACCCAGCTCCCCGCCTACAAATTCGACTACAAGTTCGACACCGCTCCCAACGGCGACATTTCTTTCAGCTTCAACCTCGCCCAATCCAACGTCGACGGCTCCTTCAAAATGCTCATCCCCATCTACCTCGAACTCGACAACGGCCACATCTACCTCCTCGGCCGTGCGCACCTCGCCGGCGCCACCTCCGTCCAAGACAAAATCCCCCTGCGCGGCCTAAAAACTCCTCCCCACCGCGCCGTCCTCAGCTATTACAACGACATCCTAGCCGCCCCCAACTAACAGATTCGCGTAGGGGGGCCGCACCGCCGCGCCCCATGTCCGCAGAGGCACCGCCAAAAATCTCCATCATTCCGAACCAACTCCAATCCCCCTTCCGCGTCCTCCGCGTTAAATCCGCTCCCCCAGCCAGAAATGCTCCCCACCAACCACGCCACCCTCCGAAATTCCCAACTCTCCCCAACATCCCTATTGCTTTCCCATACAAAGCCCCCTATCCTCCTCTTGCTATCCCATAGGAGCCTGCCGTGTGCCCCAAAAAAGACGTCCACCAAGGCACCCTCGCCCTAATGGTCCTAAAAACTCTTGAATCCCTCGGCCCGCTCCACGGCTACGGCATCGCGCGCCGCATCGAACAAACCAGCGGCGATCTCCTCTCTGTCAATTACGGGACTCTCTATCCCGCTCTCCTCAAACTCGAACAGGAAGGCTACATCTCCTCCGAATGGGGCACCTCCGATAACAATCGCAAAGCCCGCTACTACAGACTTACCCGCGCCGGACGCCGCCAGCTCCAACGTGAAGCCACCGAATGGGCCGAAACCACCGCGATCCTAGCCCGCTTCCTGAACGAGCAGCCCTCATGATCCGTTCTACCTTCCACCGCATCCTAAACTCCCTCCGCTCCCCCACGCCCGACCACGACCTCGACGCCGAACTCCAATCGCACCCGCAACTCCACATCGACGACAATCTCCGCGCCGGCATGTCACCAACCGAAGCCCGCCGCCAAGCCTTCCTGAAACTAGGCGGCCTCCAACAAACCAAACTCCTCGTCCACGACCAACACCTCATCCCCTGGCTTCACTCCCTCCGCTTCGACGCGACCTTCGGCTTCCGCCAGCTCGCCAAAAATAAAGTCACCACCGCCGCTGCCATCCTCTCCCTCGCCCTCACCATCGGCGCCTGCACGTCCGCTTTCCGCCTGATCGACGCGCTCCTCCTTCGCCCACTTCCCGTCACCCACGCCGAACAGCTCTACTCCCTCGCCCGTCACGGGACCGATCCCGACGGCCAGCCCAGTGACTTCGACGGCTGGGCCTATCCCGATTTCCAACTCATGCGCGACGCCGCCAAAGGCCAGGCCGATCTCCTTGCCATCTCTTACGCCGACCGCATCGACCTCACCTACAAATCTGATCAGGAAATGGAGAAAGCCAATCTCCAATACGTTTCCGGCGACATGTTCTCCACCTTCGGCCTGCAGCCCGCCCTCGGCCGCCTCCTCTATCCAAATGACGACACCACTCCCGGCGGTCATCCCGTCGCCGTCATCTCTCACGATTACTGGACGCGCCGCTTCACCAACGATCCCAACGTTCTCGGCAAGACTTTCCGGATCGGCAACAACATCTTTCAGATCGTCGGCGTCTCCCAAGCTCCTTTCACCGGCACTGAACCCGGCACCATGACCGACGTCTTTCTTCCCACCATGATGCATCCGCACGCCGTTCGAAAAGATTCCACCTGGCATCGCACCTTCGCCATTGTCCAGCCCGGCGTCGCTGTCGAACCGCTCCGTGCCAAACTCGATTCCATCACGCATGCCTTTGAAACCGAACGCTCCAAATCCTGGGTCAACGAAACTCCGCAGGAAATCTCCCGCGAACTCGATCAAACTCTCTATTTCTCTCCCGCCTCGTCCGGCACTTCCGGCTTTCAGCAAGACAATCGCCGCGCCCTCCTCGCTCTCGGCGTTCTTGTCTTGCTCGTCCTTCTCATCGCCTGCGCAAACGTCGCCAATCTGATGGTTGCGCAAGCCGCCGCGCGCGCTCGTGAAATGGCTCTGCGCATTTCCATCGGTGCCGGGCGTCGCCATCTAGTCCAACTCGTTTTGGTCGAAAGCGCTATCCTCGCCTTTCTCGCTTCCTCAATCGGCGCTCTCTTCGCATGGTGGTCCGCTCCCTTTGTCGTCAGCACCATCAATCCTCCAGACAATCCCTTGCGCCTCGCCCTTCCCGCAGACTGGCGCGTGCTGCTCTTCGGCGTCGCACTCACGCTCGTCGTCACTTGTCTCTTCGGCCTGATCCCCGCTCTTCGCGCCTCCGCCATTCAACCCGCTAGCGCCCTCAAAGGAGGAGCCGACGGAGCGAAAGATCCCCACACTCGCCGGCGACTCATGTACGCGCTCATCGCCGCGCAAGTCGCTTTCTGCTGTCTTGTTCTTTTCGTCGCCGGTCTCTTTGTCTCGACCTTCGAGCATTTATCGAACCAGCCCACCGGCTTCTCCAGCGAGCGTCTTCTCGTCCTGGACACTGTCAGTCACGATCCCGTTTCTTCCGTCGCCTGGCTGCAGCTCGCTGATCAAATCCGCTCCGTCCCCGGCGTCGAGCGTGTCTCCGTCGCCAACCATGCTCTTCTCGACCACTGGTCCAACAACAATTCCATCTCGATCGATGGCTCCGCGCTTTCTCCCACACTCGGCTATTTCCTCCACGTCTCTCCCGGCTGGCTGGAAACCATGAAAATTCCTCTCGTCGACGGCCGTGATTTCGTTCCAACCGACACCACACCCGGCGCCGCCATTGTCAATCAAACTTTCGTGAAAGTTTTTTTTAAGGGCGAAAATCCCGTCGGTAAATCTTTTTACGAATTCTTTCCCTATGGCGCGCGCGCGCACTATCAAATCATCGGCGTCGTGCGCGACGCTCGTTATCGCAACATTCGCGAAAACACTCTCCCTGTCGCCTACCTTCCATTCCTCTCGACCACCGCTGATCCGTGGTGGAGCGCTGGCGGCGCCACCTTACTCGTCCGCACCACGGCGCCAAATCCTCTTGCTCTTGCCTCCACGCTTCGCCAGGCCGTCCCGCAATTTCGCGCCGAATTTCGCGTCAGCAACATCCGTACCCAAAAAGAAATCATTCAAGCCCAAACCGTTCGCGAACGCCTCCTGGCCACGCTAGCCTCCTTCTTCTCCGTAGTAGCGCTTCTCCTAGCCGCCGTCGGCCTCTACGGCGTCCTCCACTATTCCGTCCAACAACGCCGCCGCGAAATCGCCATCCGCATGGCCGTAGGCGCTCGAGCCCTCAGCATCGCCCGCCTGGTCACCGTCCCACTCTTCGCCACAGTCGCCGCCGGCGCCACCGCAGGCCTCGTAGCCGGCCAGCTTTCCGCCCACTACCTGACCGACCTCGTCTACCAAGTCCAACTCACCGACACCCAAATGCTCCTCCTCCCCCCTCTAGCAATAGCCGCGTCAGCGGCAGCAGCCGCCCTACCGTCCATCCTCCGCGCCATCCACACCAACCCCGCCAACACACTAAGATCCGAGTAACGAACCATGTCCCCACTCCTCCACCAGAAAAAATTAACCGTCATTCCGAACGCAGTCCGTGAAGTGAGGACCTCCGCCCCTTTCCGCGCGTTCCACGGGAAGAATCCCTCTTCGATCTCAAACCCGCCAGCTCTTGGGTCTCTCCCCTCCGAAACTGCCGATTACCAACTCCCGACTCCCGATTCTCCGGAGGCCCAATGAAAATCCGGTCCACCATCCAACGCCTCCTAAACTCCCTCCGCAAAAACCACGCCCGCGACCTCGACGCCGAACTCCAATCGCACCTGCAACTCCACATCGACGACAACCTCCGCTCCGGCATGTCACAAACCGAAGCCCGCCGCCAAGCCCTCCTAAAACTAGGCGGCCTGCAACAGACAAAACTCCTCCTCCGCGATCAACACACCCTGCCCATCGCCGAATCCCTCGTTCGCGATCTGCGCCACGCCGCGCGCCTTCTCCTCCGCAAACCCACCTTCACTCTCGTCGCGATCCTCACGCTCGCACTCGGCATCGGCGCCAACGCCACCATCTTCGCCATGGTCAGCCGCTTCGTCCTCCACTCCGCTCCTGTTGGCGATCCCGCAACTCTTCTCTCCCTCCACACCACCGAACACAACGAATGCTGCAACTCTTTCTCCTGGCCGCTCTTCACCGACGTCCGCGACAACGCCCGCTCCCTCTCCGGAGTCACCGGCTTCGTCGAACTTCTCCCCGCCTCCATCTCCGGCAACGGCGATCCTCAACGCCTCTGGGGCCAGGCCACGACCACCAATTTCTTCGACGTCACCCAACTCCCCCTCACTCTCGGCCGCGGCTTCCGCTCCGACGAACAAAACTCTCCCGTCATCGTTCTCGGCAATCGCGTCTGGAAATCCCGCTTCAACTCCGATCCCAACATCGCCGGAAAATCCATCACGCTCTCCGGCCGGCCCTACACCGTAATCGGCGTCGCCCCTCCATACTTCCGCGGACTTGATCTCATCCTCGACACGCAGTTCTGGGTTCCCATCGGCAACATCGATGAACTCCTGCCCAACACCAGCCACTTCGATTCCCGCGTCTTTCACTGGATCGTCGTCGCCGCTCGCCTCAAGCCCGGCGCCTCGCAATCGGAAGCTTCCGCCGAATTGAATCTCCTTGCGCAACGCTTTGCCGCAGCCCATCCCGACACGGATAAAAATCTGGGCTTCCGTTTCGAACAAGCTGGCTCGCTCCCTCCTCGCGACAAATCCACATTCCTCCTTTTTCTCTCCACCCTCATGCTCGTCGTCTTCCTCGTTCTCCTGATCGCCTGCGCCAACGTCGCCAATCTCTTCCTGGCGCAAGCCGCTGGACGCCAGCATGAAATGGCCGTGCGCATCGCTCTCGGCGCCACGCGCGCGCAACTCCTCCGCCAGGTCCTAACGGAAAGCACTCTTCTCTCTCTGGCCGGGGGTGTTCTCGGCACACTCATTTCCGTCTGGGCCACCAGCGGTCTCTCCGCATTCCGTTTTCCTGCCCCTGTCACTCTCGATCTAAACGTGGGCGTCGACGCCAACGTTGTCGTCTTCACCTTACTTCTCAGCCTAGTCACAGGATTACTTTTCGGCCTGCTCCCCGCCTGGACCGCCGCCTGGCGTTTTCCTTCCATCGCGCTCAAAGGCGAAGATGTCCTCGCACGCCCCGGCCGCTTCTGGATCCTGCGCAATTTCCTCGTCGTTGCGCAAATCGCCATGTCTCTCGTCCTGCTCTGCGTCACCGGACTCTGCCTCCGCAGTCTGCGTTCCGCCGCCAACATCAACATCGGCTTCCGCTCCGGCGGCATTCTCGCCATGTCCGTCGATCCGCGCCTGCATGGTTACACTCCCGAACGCACCGCGCAGTTTCTCGCGGAACTCCAGCGCCGCGTCGCCGTCCTTCCCGGTGTAGCCTCCGTCGCCTTCACCGACGCGCTCCCGCTCTCCGGCGGCCATCGCAGCGATGCCTTCGCAGTCGTCGGTCGCAAACCCATCGGCCAAGATTCCGACGTCGAACTCTTCATGGCCACTCCCGGCTATTTCGATACCCTCGGCATTCATCTCACCAACGGCCGCGATTTCTCCAACGAATCCCCCACCTCGCCCCGCATAGCCGTAATCAACCAAGCGCTCTCCGAAAAACTTTTCCCCAACGAAAATCCCATAGGCCAATCCATCACCGGCGGCGGCCTAACTTACGAAATCATCGGCGTCACCAGCAATATAAAAGCTCGCTTCCTCGGTGAAGCCCCCAAACCCGTCCTCTTCCGCTCCCTCACCCAAACCATCGCCGTCGACCCCTCCTTCGAGGGGTACACTTTACTAGTCTCTCCGCGTAGGGGCGCCGCATCGCCGCACCTCATGTCCGCAATCTCATCGGGTCTTGCCGACAACTCCTCTTCCTCCGCGCTGGGTGCCCCACTCTCGGTTTCTGAGGATGGGTTGTCGGTTTCCCCAAACGCCAGCTCCTCGCTCGCCCCCTCCGTCCGCGCCATAATCCGCGAACTGGACCCCGCGCTGGCCGTCTTCAACGAACAGACGATGGAACACCACCTCAGCGAAGCCTTCTTCCTCCCCCGCCTCGCCGGCACACTCTTCGCCGTCTTCGGCACCGTCGGCCTCCTCCTCGCCGCCATCGGTTTGTACGGCGTAATGAATTACACAGTCAGCCTCCGCACCCGCGAAATCGGCATTCGCATGGCCCTAGGTGCCCAAGCCAGAAACGTGCAATCCCTGATCCTCCTCCAAGGCCTGAAACTAACCGTCATCGCCCTAACCATCGGTCTCCCAGCCGCTTACGCCGTAGCCAAGCTCTTCAGTTCCATCCTCTACGGAATCGAACCTCACGACGCCATAACCTTTATTGCCACCCCTCTCTTCCTATCCTTAATAGCCACCCTGGCCGCCTACCTCCCCGCCCGCCGCGCCTCCCGAGTAGACCCAGCCTCCACCCTCCGCTCCGAATAACCCCATACGGGCGCAGCACCCATTTCCTCACAACCCCGCGAACAGAAAAAGACCGCCATCCCGCGCGCAGCGAGGGACCTGCTTTTCCTCCCTCCTGGGTGCCCCACTCTCGGCGCCGTCGGCAAAGGGTGGGTCTTGGGTGATTCCTTTCCAAAACTCAAAACTCAAAACTCAAAACTCAAAACTCAAAACTCAAAACTCAAAACTCAAAACTAATCTCCCCTTCGCTACGTACCTAACAATACGCATCACAACGAGGTACCCATGGACACTCTCTTCCAGGATCTCCGCTTCTCCCTACGCCTCCTCAAAAAATCCCCCGCCTTCACCATCATCTCCATCCTCACGCTCGCTCTCGGCATCGGCGCCAACACCGCCATCTTCTCGGTAGTCGACGCCCTCCTCCTCCGCCCGCTTACCTATCCCAACGCCAACCGCCTCGTGGCCATCCACGAAATCGTTCCCAAATTCAGCGACTTTGCCCCGCTCCTTCCCGTCAACGCTCTGCACTTCCTCGCGTGGCAAAAAAACGCACGCTCCTTCGATCAACTAATTCTCCTCAGTGGCAACACCTTCACCCTTACCGGCACCGGCGACGCGCAACGAATCCCCGGCGCGCGCGTTTCCTGGAATATTTTTTCAACCCTCGGCGCCAGGCCTCAACTCGGCCGCACCTTCCTACCCTACGAAGACAGCCCCGGCCGCGACCATGTCGTCGTCATCAGCCATCGTCTCTGGGCCTCTCGGTTCGCCTCCGATCCCTCCGCCATCGGCCGACACATCCTGCTCGATGACAACATCTTCGAAATCATCGGCGTCCTTCCGGAAAATTTTCGCTTTCCTAAACTCAGCCAGCTCTACGCCATGACCGTCGCCGAAGAGCGGCCCGATATTTGGAAGCCTTTCGCCATTCGCGATGACGAACTCGACGACCAAGGCGATTTCAATTTCGCCTGCATCGGTCTTCTCAATCCCGGTGTCTCTCCTTCCCAAGCTCTCTCCGAGCTAAATCTCCTCCAGGCCAACCTCGGCCGCCAAACTCCCGAAAAACTCGAATTCTTCGCTTCGCTCGTCCCGCTCCAATCCCAAATCACCAGCAAGTCTCGCGCTGGCCTGGTGCTTCTTCTCGCCGCCGCCGCTGCCGTCCTGCTCATCGGTTGCGTCAACATCGCCAATCTCCTTCTCACGCAAGCCGTTAAACGCGGCCAGGAAATCGCCATCCGTAGCGCCATCGGAGCCAGCGCCGCCCGTCTCACTCGCCAAATGTGGGTAGAAAGTTTGTTGCTCTCGTCTCTAGGTGGGCTCTGCGGTTTGCTATTCGCCTGGGCCGGTATCCCCATCATACTCGCCAACGTTCCCACGGATCTCCCGCGCGTCGATGAAGTTCATCTCAACGGCTGGATGCTGCTTTTCGCCTTCGTCGTCTCCATCGTCGTCAGCCTGCTCTTTTCTATCCTTCCCGCGTGGCACATCACCGCCATCGATCCTATCTCCGCCATGAAGTCAACCACGAAGAGCACCACATCCAACACCAGCATGAACCGCGTCCGCTCGCTACTCGTCACGCTCGAAACTGCTCTCAGTGCCGCGTGCCTCATTGCCGCCGGGTTGCTCCTCCACAGCTTTTTCAATCTGCTCGATGTCGACAAAGGTTTCCAGGTCCAGCACATCGTCACCGCCGATCTGAACTTGCCAGACACACGCTATCCCGATCTCGTCAAAAATATCCCCTTCCTCGATTCGCTTCTCGCGCAAACCCGCGCGCTTCCCGGCGTCGCCACTGCCGCTATTTCCAATCATCTTCCGCTTACTGGAGAAGGCGGCAACAACCTGGTCTTTGCCGAAGGTGTCGAAGTGCCTTTCACCGAACGCCCCTTGGCGGACATTCGCAACGCCAGCCCTGATTACTTCGCCGCGCTAGCCATTCCCCTCAAGCAAGGCCGCGTCTTCGACGATCACGACCGCGGCCACACGATCGCCCTTATCTCCGCGCTGGCCGCCGATCGCATCTGGCCCGGCCAAAATCCGATTGGCAAACAATTCCGCCTGGGCAGCAAAGACAATCCGCTCATCGAAATCGTCGGCGTCGTCGGAGACATTCGTGGCGCTGGCCTCAATCGCAATCCGACGCTCACCGTCTACGTCCCCTACTGGCAGCGTTATCAAAACAATCTTTCGCTCGTTGTCAAAACCAATATCGACCCTTCTACTGTAGCTTCGGAAATTCTCGTCATAGTTCGCCAGATCGATCCAGATGTTCCCGTGTCCGATCTCCGTACCATGCAAGCCATCGTTGCCACCTCCGTCGCCTCGCGCCGTTTCCAAACCACCCTCGTCCTTATTTTCGCCATCGCGGCGGCGTTATTGGCCGGACTGGGCATATATGGCGTCGTCTCCTATTCCACGTCCCAGCGCACCAACGAAATTGGCATCCGCATGGCTCTCGGCGCGCAACGCACCCACATCGCCAGCCTTATCGTCCGCCAAGCCCTACTTCCCGTAGCCGCGGGTTTGTTCGCCGGTGTCGTTCTCGCGATCGTCTCCGGCCGCGTCCTCTCCAGCGTTCTTTTCGGTGTGAATCCGCTCGACCCGCTCACCATCCTTGGCGTAGTTTGTTTCTTGGGGATGGTCGCTTCTGTCGCCGTCTATTTCCCGATCCGCCGGGCCATGTACATTAGCCCCATGAACGCATTACGCTACGAGTAGCGCCAATTCCAAGGAGCCCCATGCAACCTCTCATCCAACTCCGCAACATCGAAAAATCCTTCAACGCCGGCGTCAACAAATTCTATGTGCTCCGCCGCATCTCCCTGGACATCAACCCCGGCGAATTCGTCACCTTCATGGGCCCATCCGGGGCAGGGAAGTCCACTCTGCTTTCCATCATCGGCATGCTCGATGCGTCCTGGTCCGGCGAATATCATTTTCTCGATCAGCCCGTCCACAAAATGAACAACAAGCAGCGCAACGAACTCCACAAATACAATATCGGTTTCGTTTTCCAATCCTACCATCTCATCGACAATCTCACCGTCTACGAAAATCTCGAAATCCCGCTTTCTTACAAAAACATTCCACAAAAAACACGCGCCAGCCTCGTCTGCGACGCCCTCGATCGCTTCAACATCGTCGCCAAAAAAGATCTCTTCCCCAACCAACTCTCCGGCGGTCAGCAACAACTCGTTGGCGTCGCCCGCGCCGTAATCCAGACTCCAAAATTAATTCTCGCCGACGAGCCCACCGGCAATCTCCATTCCTCCCAGGGCGAAGAAATCATGCAGCTCTTCAAAAAATTAAACGACGCCGGTACCACCATCATCCAGGTCACCCACTCCGAAAAAAACGCCGCCTACGGCAACCGCATCCTAAACCTAGCCGACGGCTGGCTCCTCCCTGACTCCCCCACCCCAGCCACCACCACCCAAACCGCCTAACCGCCATGCCCCACGCCCCAAAATCCGTCATTCCGAACGAACTCCGCGAAGTGAGAAATCCCTCTTCGATCTCTCACCAACGACCTCTTGGGTCACTCTTCTCCCAAACCGAAAACGTAAGACTAACAACTTAAAACTAACAACTTAAAACTCCCGAGGCCCCATGACCCCAAACGCAAAACCCCGATCCCACCTTGACCCCCTCCTCAAAGACCTCCGCTACGGCTTCCGCATGCTTCGCAAAAATCCCGCCCTCACCGCCATCGCTATTCTCGCTCTGGCCCTCGGCATCGGCTTCTCCACCACCGTCTTCAGCATCTTCTACAATGGCGTGCTCCACCCATTCCCTTATCGCGATGCCCAACGCCTCACGGTCATCTCCGTCGACAATCCAAATAGAAACGAAGGCCTTCACGCCATGTTTCGCCTCAGCGAAGTCGCCGCGTTCCGCAAACAATCCCGAACCTTCGAAGACATCGTCGCCTACTCCGGCTGGGACACCGTCTTCCTCCACCAGAATGTTTCTGAGCAGGTCCACATCTGCGTCAGCACTCCCAACTTCATGTCCTTCTGGGGCGTCCCTCCACTTCTCGGGCGCGGCATCACCGAACAAGACGCCCAGTCCGGCGCTCCTCCCGTCGCTCTCCTCAGTTATGCCTTCTGGCAAAAGATCTATCACGGAGACAAATCCGTCCTCGGTTCCACCATCATCGTCAACAAGCATCCCCGCACCATCATCGGCGTCATGCCTCCGCGTTTCGGCCTCTACGGCGCGGACTTCTACATCCCCATCGACTGGAACCGCCCCGAGCCCGCCAACTACCAGCAGGCCTTGGACAACGACGACCCCTGGTATTTCTTCGCCACCGGCCTCGTCAAAGCCAACATTTACATGCAAACCGCCGCCGCGGATTTGCTGGTCACCGCCAAACAACTCGCCGTCCTCTATCCCAAAGACTTTCCCGAACACTTCCAGATGGATGCCCGCGTCCTCAACGAAGCCATGGAAGCCGACTTCAAGAAAACGTTGTTTCTCCTCATTGCCGCCGTCGTTCTCTTGCTCCTCATTTCCTCCAGCAACGTCGCCAGCCTCCTCCTTACGCACCACACTGCTCGCGCCCGCGAAATTGCTCTGCGCACCGCTCTCGGCGCCAGTCGTGGCCGTCTAATCCGCCAACTTTTTGTGGAAAGTCTCATCCTCGGTATCGCAGGTTGCGCAGCCGGCTGCTTCCTCGCTTACCTCGGTCTGCAAGTCATTCGCTTGGTTCCCGGCGTGGAAGTTCCCGGCGAAGCCGACATGTCCCTCAACTTGCCAGCGCTCTTGTTCGCCGTGGTCCTCTCTTTGCTCACCACTCTTCTATTCGGCCTTTCTCCCACTCTTCTCGCGGTCAAAAAAAATCTTCGCGCCAGCCTGCAAACCTCTGGCGTCAACGTAAACACTTCGCGAAAGGGTGCGCGCGTTCGTGCCGGTCTCGTCGTCGCCCAAGTCGCCCTTTCCATGTGCCTTCTCGTCTTCGCCGGACTCATGATTCGCAGCTTCCTCGCCGTCACCAGTTTCAAACCCGGCATCAATACGCAAGGTCTCCTTCACGGCGAAATTCATTTTCCCTCCCACGCCACCAATCCGTCGATGGCCAGCGAGACTATTTCGATCAGGTCCTCTCCCGCGTTGCCGCTCTTCCCGGCGTAACTAACGCTGCGGTCTCTTTCGGTTTCCCACTGCTCGGCGGTCCGCGCTCAGACGATGTCACCATTCCCGGCAAGCCCCACGAAAAACATTGGACCACCGCGTTCGACGGCGTCAGTGAAGGTTATTTCTCTACCGTCGGTTTGCAGTTGCTTCGTGGCCGCCTCATCTCCGCATCCGACGTTGCCGGAGCGCGCCGCGTCGCCGTAGTCGATACCGAACTCGTCAACAATTATTTTCCCAACGAGGATCCCATCGGTCGCCAGATCAAATTCAATCTCCTTGATCAAATGCCAGAGATGCCACATGACATTTATTTCGAAATCGTCGGCGTGGTGAATACATTGAAAGGCCCCGAACTGCTCGACGCCCCGGTTATGCCCCAGGCCTATGTTCCGTACACATTCTGCAGTTTTCCGGATCGTGCCATCATCGTTCGCTCCGTCACCAATCCTAACTTCCTCATCAATCCACTCCGCCAGGTCATGGCGGACGTCGATCCGAACATAGTCTTGATGCAACCCACAACACTCGAAGCCTGGCTGCAACTCCACATCTTCCAGAAACCAAAATTCCGCCTCATCTCCTTCGGCAGCTGCGCCGCCATCGGCTTGGCTCTTGCCCTCATTGGCCTCTTCGGCGTAATGTCCTACTCGGTCACCCTGCAAACTCACGAACTTGGAGTCCGTATGGCGCTGGGCGCGCTACCTTCCAACATCCTCTCTTTAGTCCTTCGCAAAGGTTTGCTGCTCGTCGGCAGCGGCATCCTCTTAGGCCTCTTTGTTTCCTTCCTCTCCGTCCGCATCCTCAGCTCTCAACTCTGGGGCGTCTCCGCCTTCGATCCCTGGACCCTAATTCTGGCTCCCATCGCCCTACTCTCCGCCGCCGTCCTGGCCTGCTACCTCCCAGCCCGCCGAGCCACCAAAGTCGACCCCATAATCGCCCTCCGCTACGAGTAACACCATGAATTCCACCCGCGCTGCTGCGACAAATATAACCCCCGTCATTCCGAACGGAGTCCGCGAAGTGAGGACCGTCGGCCCTTTCCGCGCCTTTTGCGGAAAGAATCCCTCTTCGATCTCAATCCGAGCAACGCCCTCTCGTGGCACAGGCACTCCTGCCTGTGCTCTTGGGTTACTCCCCTCCGAAACTAAAAACTTAAAGCCAACAACTTAAAACTAAAATCCCCATGACCCCACCCAAACTCCACATGCTCCCAGACTCCCTCCTCCGCGACGTCCGCTTCTCGCTCCGCCTCCTTAAAAAATCTCCCGCCTTCACCATCATCTCCATCCTCACCCTCGCCCTCGGCATCGGCGCCAACACCGCCATCTTTTCCGTGGTCCACTCCGTCCTCCTGCGCTCCCTCCCATTCTCGCGCCCCTCCGCCCTCGTCTACCTCTCCGCCCGCAGCACGCTCTTCGACTTCCCCTACCTCGGCCTCTCTCTACTCGACCTCTCCGATATCCGCTCCACCGCCACTTCTTTCTCTGGCATCGCCGTCTTTCAAGATGCCCCCAAAGAACTCTCCAGTGACGGCAAGCCTCAGCGTCTCGAATCCAGCGAAATCACTGAAGATTTTTTCCCAGTCCTCGGTCTCCGTCCGCTTTATGGCCGCGCCTTCACCTCTGCGGACATGCAGCCCGGCACGCGCTCCGTAATCCTCAGCAACGCACTCTGGAAAGATCGCTTTGCCGCTGATCCCGCCGTTATCGGCAGAACCATCACGCTCGACGCGGAGCCACACACCATCATCGGCGTCATGCCCGCGCAGCCTCCGCTAGGTTTCGCCACCGATTCCGAACTCTTCACTGCCTTCATTCCCACCAAGGCACAACTCGTCGATCGCGGCAACCACGCCTATTCCGTAATCGCGCGCCTCAAGCCCCGCGCCTCCGTCGCCAGCGCCGAAGCTGAACTCAACAGCATCTCCGCTCGCCTCTCCTCCGCTTATCCCAACATCGACAAGGGCTGGAGTATTCACGCCACCTCCCTCAAACAATTTCTTCTCGGTGACGCCCAAGCTCCGCTTGCCATCCTCTTCTGTGCCGTCGGCTTTGTTCTCCTCATCGCCTGTGCCAACGTCAGCAATCTTTTCCTCGCTCGCGGGTGGGCCCGTAGACGCGAATTCGCCATTCGCGCCGCCATCGGTGCCACCCGCGGCGTGCTCCTCCGTCAACTAGCCGTTGAATCCCTAAGCATCGCCTTAGCCGGAGGCGCCTGCGCCTTCCTCATCGCCTTTTGGACCACCCAAGCCCTCCGCACCACTCTCCCGCCCGACATCCCGCGCCTCGATCAAATCCAAATCAGCGCCCCCGTAGCCTTATTCACCCTCGCCGCCACCATGGCCGCCGCCCTACTAGCCGGCCTAGCACCAGCCCTACTAACCACGCGTAGCGCTGGCTTTTATCCCAGCGCCTTTTCCGCTGTCACAAAACTAAAATTCGTCATTCCGAACTCAGTCCGCGGAGTGAAGAATCTTTCCTCGATCTACGTATCCCAACCCAACCCTCTCTCTTTCGACCCCGCCCAACACCAAACTTCCACCCCCCACAATCGCCTCCGCCAGTCCTTGGTAGTAGCCGAAATCGCCCTAGCCACTATCCTCCTGATCGGCGCCACGCTCGCCATTCGCAGCTTTTCCCAACTCCTCCACATGGACCTCGGCTTCCGCCCCGACAACGTCCTCACCCTTCGTCTCGATTTCCCCAAATTCCGTTTTGCCACTCCTGACCACGCCATCGCCTTTGTCCAACAAGTCCTCTCGAGTGTCCGCGCCACTCCCGGCGTCGACTCCGCTTCCGTGGGCCTCGTCTATCCCATTTCCGATGAAGTCGCCGAAACCACCTTCGAAACCGAAGCCACCGCAGCCAATCCCGAGCACGCCCAACAATCTGCTCTCGCCAATCGCGTTGCTCCCGGTTTCTTCCGCACTCTAGGAATCCCTCTACTCGCCGGACGCGATTTTACCGACGCCGACGCGGAAGGGAAGTCCTTCGTCTTTGTCGTGAATGAATCCCTCGCCAAGAAACATTTCGGCACCACCGACGTAATCGGCAAACCCCTCTCCACCGATTTTTCTTCCGGCCATCCCGTCTGGGGCCAGATCATCGGCGTAACGGGCAATCTCCACCGCACCGATCAATTCGACCCGCAACGTGAAGTCAAGCCCCAGGTCTACGCCCCCTTCTACCAAGCCTCCCGGGTAGTAGGTATCTACCTCCTAGTTCGTGCCAAACCCCTTTCCCGGGTGCCCCACACGCCGGTCACGCGTATCGGTCTTGAATCAATTCTCGGGTTAAATCCTGGGTCCTTCGAAGCTCCGAACTCGGCCCTATCCCTGATCCCCGCCCTCCAGGACCGCATCTGGTCTATCGACAAAAACCAACCGATCACCGCCGTCGCCACCCTCAACCAGCGCATAGCCGAAGTAAACGCCTCTCCCCGCTCGCAAACTCTCCTCCTGGGCATCTTCGCCGCGTTAGGTTTCCTACTGGCCCTCATCGGTGTGTACGGTGTAATGTCTTACCTCGTCGGCTTGCAGACCCGCGAAATCGGCATTCGCATGGCTCTCGGCGCATCCCCCGCCCAGGTCCTCCGCCGCATCCTAGCCCACGGCCTGAAACTAACAACAATCGGCATCCTCCTTGGCCTATCAGGTGGCCTAATCCTCACGCGCTTCATGTCCTCCGAACTCTTTGCCATCTCCCCCAATGACCCCCTAACCTACGCTTTAGTAGCCCTTCTCCTGCTAGTTGTTGCCACTGCCGCCTCCTACGCCCCAGCCCGCCGCGCCTCCCTGCTAAACCCCACCAATGCCCTCCGCCACGAATAAAAATCCTCGGTCGAATGTAGTGGCCGAACTTCAGATCGCCCACCCGTCTCCAATTAAAATCCGTTCCCGGTAGCATTGGCTTCAGCCTGTGTCTTGGGTTTCCGCGTAGGGGCACGATACATCGTGCCGCCGGCGAGTCCGCGAGTCCTCCGGCTCTTCCTCCACAAAAAACCAAACCCATCATTCCGAACGGAGTCCGCGAAAGTGAGGACTGCCGCCCCTTTCCGCGCCTTTTGCGGGAACAATCCCTCCTCGCCCCCGCGTCTAGCCTCCCCGTCCACCCAACTCCCAAATCCCGACTACTTCCCTCAACCCATGCAACCCGCACGAACTATTTCCCCTTCCATACGTATTTATAAATACGCAGCGCCAACGAGGCACCCATGCACACTCTCTGGCACGACCTCCGTTACGCCCTCCGCAACCTCCGCAATTCCCCCGGCTTCGCCCTCGTCGCCATACTCACACTCGCCCTCGGCATCGGTGCCTCGACAGCCATCTTCAGCGTCCTCGAAAACATCCTCATCGAGCCCTTCCCCTATCCCGACGCCCAGCAATTCATGTGTATCCAGATCCACGACACCGAACAAAACGGCCCCGGCGGCCGCAGTGGTTTCATCGGCCCGGAATTTCTGGACTACGTCGCCCAAAACCACGTCTTCGATCGCGTCATCGCCAACGACCAGTCCGACGTCCTCTACCGATCCAACGCAGGCACGCAACTCCTCAAAGGCAGCTATGTCACTCCCGACACTTTCGAATTCCTGGGTATGCCCGCTCTTCTAGGCCGCGTCATGCAGCCCGCGGATTACGAACCCGGCGCACCTCCCGTCTTTGTCCTTCGCTACAAAACCTGGGTCACCCAATTCGTCGCCGATCCCGCCATCCTGAATAAAGCATTCGTCCTGAATGGCACGCCTCGCACCCTCGTCGGCATCATGCCCCCGCGTTTCGGTTGGGGAGACTCCGACGTGTGGATCCCTGAAAAACCTAGGCGCACCGACGTCGCCGCTGCGGCCAGCCCCAACCAGCGCTTCTGGTTTTTGCTGGGGCACCTGAAACCCGGCGTCACCACCAAGCAAGCCGAAGCCGATCTCAACGTCATCGCCAAAAGCCTGTCCCCCATTTATCCGAAATATTATCCAAAGCATTTCTCCGTTCAGGTGCAGTCGCTCACCGATCTCGTCGTCGGCGATTTCCGCACCACGCTCTATATCGTTTTCGCCGCTGTCGGCCTGCTCCTGCTCATCGGTTGCGGTAACGTCGCCAATCTTCTTCTCGCTCGCGCCACCACCCGCGAAAAGGAATTCGCCGTTCGTTCCGCTCTCGGCGCATCTCGTTATCGCCTCGTTCGCCAACTCCTCGTCGAAAGCCTCATTCTCGCACTAGGCGGCGCCGCCATGGGCGCCCTGCTCGCCTGGGCCGGACTTAAATCCCTCGTCGCTCTCATGCCCCAAGGTATCGTTCCTGCCGAAGCACAAATCCGTCTCAACGCTCCCGTCCTCCTCTTCACGCTCGGTGTCTCCGTCCTCACCGCTCTCGTCTTCGGCCTTCTCCCCGCCATGAAAGCCTCGCGCACGGATTTGAACGATCCTCTTCGCGATGTCGGCAAAGGTCTCAGCGGCGGTTTCCGTCATGCCAAACTTCGCAGCGCCGTAGTCATCCTCGAAGTAGCTCTCTCGCTGACGTTGCTCGTCGCTGCCGGCCTTCTCATGCGCAGCTTCGTGGCCCTTCGCGAAGTCCATCTCGGCTTCCGCTCCGATCACGTTCTCGTCGCGCGTCTTCCTCTCCCCGTCGAGCGCTATAAAACCGCCACGCAAATTTACGGCTTCTATCGTCCGCTCCTTCAGCGACTCAAAACTCTCCCCGGCATAGTTGACGTCACCGAAACCAGTTCGCTCCCTCCTTACGGCGGCATCGGCAGCGATATCGAAATCCCCGGCGGCAAATCGCACACAGACAAATGGCAATCCATCTTTCAACTCTGCAGCGAAGGCTACTTCAACGTGCTCCGTCTGCAATTCCTCGACGGCCGTCCCTTCACCGAAGCCGAAGTCGATGGCGCGCGCAAACTCGCAGTAGTCAATCAAACTTTCGTCAAAAAATATTTGCAGGGGGAAGATCCGCTCGGCAGGGAAGTACGCATTGTCCAACTCGCCGATTTTGAAGACAAAGTCTCCGATCCCGTGTTTCAAATCATCGGTGTAGTCGCCGACGCAAAAAATCGCGGCCTCCAGGATCCTCCCGAAGCCGAAGTGTGGATTCCATTCACCGTCACCGGCTCCGCGCTCCGCGGCATTCTCGTGCGCACCACGCAAGATCCGCTTGCCATGCTCAACTCCGTCCGCCACGAAGTCTGGGCCACCGACTCCAACGTCGCCATCACCCTCACCGGCTCCATGGACGACTTCCTCAGCCAGTTCTCCTACGCCGGCCCTCGCTTCGGCTCGATCCTCATGATGATCTTCGGCAGCGTCGGCCTGATCCTGGTCACCATCGGCGTCTACAGTGTTCTTTCCTACACAACCGCTCGCCGCACCCAGGAAATCGGCATCCGCATGGCCCTGGGCGCGCAAGGTTCCGACGTCTTAACCATGGTAGTAACCATGGGCCTCGAACTAGTAGCCATAGGCGTGATCGTCGGTATCCTGGTAAGCGTAGCCCTCGGCCGTATAATCTCCACCCAACTCTGGGGTGTCTCCGCTTACGACCCGATCACATTAATAACTGTCCCAGTCCTCCTTCTCCTAACCGGCCTCTTAGCCTGCTACATCCCAGCCCGCCGCGCCTCCCAATTAGACCCCATGACCGCCCTCCGCTACGAATAACGAACCAAAAAACACGCCCCATAGCACAGGCGTCAGCCAGTCTCTTCGGCCTAATGCAGCGGCCAAACTTTAGATCGGCCAGACCTCTCCAAAAAATACCCGTCATTCTGAACGGAGTCCGCGCAGTGAGGACCGCCGCGCGAAAAACTTCGAACTCAAAACTTCCAACCCTCTGTGGCATCCCCACACAAATCATGCTACTCTCCTGTGGTAACCACACAGGAGGCTTCATGCCTGACTCCAAACTCGATCTTCTTCAGGGCACCCTGGACCTGATGGTCCTGCAAACACTTCACACCATGGGCGCCCAACACGGTTACGGCATCGCTCGCCGCATCGAACAAGTCTCCGGCAACGAAGTCCTCCTCAACCAGGGCACCATTTATGCCTCGCTCGTTCGCCTTCAGCAACGCGGCTGGATTTCCGCCGAATGGGGCACTTCCGACAACAATCGCAGAGCCAAGTTTTATTCCATCACCAAACGCGGCCGCAAACAGCTCCTCGAGGACGCCGCCTATTGGCTCCGCCTCTCCATCGTAATGTCCCGCGTCCTCTCCATGCCCGAATCCGAATAAGCCTCCACAATGCAAATCCCCACGCCCAATCCACAAGTCTCCGGGGTGCCCCACTCTGAGCGCCTTTCGCGGAGGGTCGGTCTTGGGTCTTCCTGTGCGCCGATCCCACCAATCCGCGACTTCCATCCATTCCCACCAAGCAGTGAACTTCTCCCCACCCCCCTGCGTTTCTCTAACAGAGAGCCAACCATGATCGCCGCTGAGCCAAACAAAAAACACCCCGTCAATCCGGACGCAGTCCCCCTCCGAAGCTTCGGGCTCCCAACTCCCGACTCCCAATTCGCCGGTGATCCCATAAACCACCGCCTCTTCCATCGCATCGTGACGCCCGGAGTCTTCCCATGATCGAATCGCTCCTCCAGGATTTGCGCTACACCTTCCGCACGCTTTGCAAGGATCCCGGTTTCGCCGCCATCGCCATCCTCATCCTCGCTCTCGGCATCGGCGCAAACATCGTCGTCTTCAGCGTCGTCGACACGCTGCTGCTGCGCCCGCTTCCATTCCCGCATTCCGAACAACTCGTCTGGTTCGCCGGCAATCACGGCGTCGGCGGACTTTCCGGCACCACCTACAACGTCGGTTCCTTCGAGGAATACGCCCGCCACGCCCAATCTTTCCAGGAAGTCACAGCCTACCAGTGCTTCTGGGGCAGCTCCGAATTCAACATGACCGGCCACGGCGATCCGCAGCACATCCAAGCTGTTATGGTCGCCAACAATTTCTTTCGCATACTCGGCGTTACGCCCGCTCTCGGCCGCACTTTTCTTCCCGACGAACACAAAAAAGGCGCCGCGCCCGTCGCCATGCTCACCTATCCCTTCTGGCAGCAACAATTCGCCGGTGATCCAAACGTCCTAGGCAAAACGGTCGACTTCGACAATCAATCCGTCATCATCATCGGCGTTCTGCCTCAATCCTTCGATTTCGCTGCTGTCTTTTCTCCCGGCCTTCGCGTCGATTTCTTCGTCCCTGCCTATCTCGATCAAATTCGCAATTGGGGCAACACCGTCGCCATCGTCGGCCGCCTCAAACAAAATGTTCCCCTGTCTCAAGCACAAGCCGAAGTCAATTTCCTATCTCCCCAATTTCGCGCCGCGCATCCCGATCCCGACTGGTTCATGGAGTATTCCGCTGACCTCTCCTACCTGAAGGATTTCGTCATCGGCAGGTTGCGCCGCTCTCTCTTCGTTCTCTGGGGCGCCGTCGGCTTAATCCTTCTCATCGTCTGCGTCAATCTGTCCAACCTTCTTCTTGCGCGCATGGCTTCCCGCGGCAAGGAATTCGCCATGCGCACCGCGCTTGGTGCCAGCCGCGGCCGCCTCATTCGTCAACTCGTCACCGAAAGCCTCGTCCTCTCCGCCGGCGGCGCCATCATCGGTATAGCCATCACTTTCGGCGTCACGTCCTATTTAGCGCATCAAGGCTCGCTGATTCTTCCGCTTCTCCACAGCATTCGCGTCGATGGCGCCGCGCTTCTCTGGACCCTCCTCATCACCATCGCCGTCGGCATTCTCTTCGGCATCGCTCCCGGCCTCACGCTCTCCGGCGCCAACGTTCCCGAAACTCTGAAAGACGCCGGACGCGGCACCAGTGAAGGGCGCGGCTGCGGTCGACTCCGTTCCATCCTTGTCGTAGTCGAACTAGCCCTGGCCTGCATTCTCCTGGTAGGCTCCGGCCTGCTTCTCCGCAGCTTCCTTCGCGTCCTCGATGTCGATCTCGGCTTTCAACCGAGCCACGTCGACGTCGTCGATGTCGTTTATGAAGCCGGCGAAAAAGGCGAAAAGACCGCCGCCTCTCTCCAGCTAATTGTTTCCGCTGTCACCGCCATTCCCGGCGTCGAATCAGCCGCCGTTGCGGACATGCTTCCTCTCGATCGCGAACGCAGCTGGGGACTCGTCAATCCCTCGCGCGACGTCGCTAAAGATGGTGGAGAAGCCGCCGTCGTTCGCATCGTCACTCCCGGCTATCTGCAAACCATGGGTATTCGGCTTATCGAAGGTCGCGACATTTCCTGGCAAGACACGCTCACGAATCAGCCCGTCGAAATCGTCAACGAAACCGCGGCGCGCCGTCACTGGCCCGGCCAAAGCCCCATCGGTTTTCCCGCTCGCGGCGCCGGAGACAAACCCACCACCATCGTCGGCGTCGTTGCCGACGTGCAAATCAGCAGCCTCGAATCTTCTCCGGGCCCCGAAATGTATCTCCCCGTCAACTACGGCCCCGAAGGCTCACAACTCGTCGTGCGCTCCAAACTACCTCCCGACGTCCTTACCGCCTCGGTCGTGCCCGTTCTTCGCCATCTGAATCCAGCGCAACCCAACAACACCTTCCGTCCAGTGCAATCGCTAATCGATCATTCCGTTTCCCCGCGCAAATTCTTTGTCTATTTAGTAGCCATCTTCGCCGCGCTAGGTTTAATCCTTGCAGCCCTCGGCATCTACGGCGTAATCTCCTATTCCGTCACGCGCCAAACGCAAGAAATCGGCATTCGCATGGCCCTCGGCGCCACCCCAGCCATAGTCCAACGCAGCATCCTCTCGCGCACACTAAAACTAGCCACCATCGGCATAGCCGCCGGAGCCGCAGGCTCCGTGGTGGTCTCGCGTCTAATCGCTTCGTTACTGTTCCACACCGAACCCAACGACCCCATCACCTTCGTCCTGGTAATCGCTATCCTAATCGCCGTAGCCTTAGCCGCCGCCTACATCCCAGCGCAACGCGCCACCCGCATAGACCCAGCTATAGCCCTAAGGTCCGAATAGACCAAAAATGTCCACTCTAACCGCACACAGACACGCATTCTCCTGGATGCCCCACTCGGAGCGCTTTCCGCGAAGGGTGGGTCTTGGGTTCCCCGGTAGCGTCGAGCCTTCAGGCCGCCATCTTGGGTTCTCCTGTAGTGGCCGAACTTTAGATCGGCCAGCCTTCCCCCGACCCTTGCGTCTTTTCTCCAACCACCACGAGAAAGAACACGTCATTTCGAACGGCGTCCGCGCCGTGAGAAATCCCTCTTCGATCCCCAGCCAACGACCTCTTGGGTCCTCTTTCGTAGAGACGCCGTACGGTTGGGCCGCATGTCGGCAACCTCACCGCGTCTTGGCAGCAATCTCTCTTGCCTGCAAAACCAAACGGTCAAAACTATTAACTAACAGCTCGGGGGGCGCCCGCCCATGAACCTCCGCCTCATCCACCGCCTCGCCGCCCTCTTCCACCGAGAGCAACTCGACGATGACCTCGCCCAAGAAATCTCCGTCCACCTCGACCTAGCCTTTGAGGAAAATCTCAAGTCCGGCATGTCCCCGCAAGAAGCCCGCCGCCGCGCCCTCGCGCAATTCGGCGGCCCGCAACAAGCCAAAGAAATTCATCGTGACGCCCGGAGCCTCCCCATGATCGAAACTCTCGCGCAAGATCTGCGCTACGCCTTCCGCACCCTCCGCAAGGATCGCTCCTTCACCGCTATCGCCATCCTCATCCTCGCCCTCGGCATCGGCGCAAACATCGTCGTCTTCAGCGTCGTCAACACTCTCCTCCTGCGCCCGCTCCCGTTTCACAATTCCGCGCAGCTCACCTGGCTAGCCGCCAACAATGGCGCCGGCGGCCTCTCAGATGTCACCTATCGCGTCGATGCCTTCGAAGCCTTCCAGCGCCACAACAAATCTTTTCAGTCCGTCACTGCTTACGTCCCATTCCTCGCCTACTCCGATTTCGTACTCAGCGGCGGCGATCAGCCCAAGCCCGTCTCTGCCATGCACGTCGCCGGAAATTTTTTCCAGACTCTCGGCGTCCAGCCGCAGCTCGGCCGTCTCTTCACTCCCGATGAATGCGCCCAAGGAGGCCCTTCCGCTGTTCTGCTCTCGTACGCTTTCTGGCGCAGCCAATATGCCGCCGATCCCTCCATCGTCGGCCGCTCCATCAATCTCAATAATCGCGCCTTCTCCGTCATCGGCGTTCTCCCCGCCACCTTCGATTTCGCGTCCATCTTTTCTCCCGGCTCCAAGCAAGACGTCTTCGTTCCCACCGTCATGGACGACATTCGCAATTACGGCCACATGCTCTCCGCTGTCGGCCGACTCAAGCCCGGCGCAACCGTCACGCAAGCGCAAGCCGAAGCCAATATTCTTTTCCCGCAACTCCGCGAAACCGAGAACAACAATCCCAACTGGTCCAACGACATCAACACCTCCATCACCCCGCTCCAGGATTACGTCAGCGGCAAACTCCGCCGCTCTCTCCTCGTCCTCTGGGGCGCCGTAGCCCTCATCCTCTTGATCGTCTGCGTCAATCTCTCCAACCTGCTTCTCGCTCGCATCGCTTCGCGCAGCAAAGAATTCGCCATGCGCAGCGCTCTCGGGGCCAGCCGCGCGCGCCTCGTTAGCCAACTCCTCACCGAAAGCCTGGTCCTGTCCGCCATCGGCGCATCGCTCGGCGTAGCGTTAGCCTTTGTTGTCACTTCCTATCTGGCGCATCAAGGCTCCATCGCTCTTCCCCTTCTCAACACCATTCGCGTCGACGCCGCCGCCCTCCTCTGGACTCTTTTCATCACCCTCCTCGTCGGCATTCTTTTTGGTCTAGCTCCGGGCTTGGCTGTCTCCAGTGGTAATCCGCAAGAGACGCTCAAGGACGCTGGCCGTGGTTTAAGTGAAAGTCGAGGCCACGGCCGCATGCGTTCTATTCTCGTAGTCAGTGAAGTCGCTCTCGCTTGCCTTCTCCTCGTCGGCTCCGGCTTGCTCCTGCGCAGCTTCCTCCGCGTCCTCGATGTCGACCTCGGCTTCCAGCCTGCGCAAGCGCTCTCCATCCGCGTCGACTACGACGATGCCGGAAAACCCGATAAACGGTCCGCTATTTTTCAGGAAGTTCTCGCTCGCGTTCGTGCCATCCCCGGCATCGAATCCGCCGCCATGTCAGACATGCTGCCGCTCGATCGCAATCGCAGCTGGGGCCTCATCGCCAAAGGTTCCGTTCACGGCAAGGATGACAACACAGACGCTTTCGTTCGCGTAGTCACTCCCGGCTACATCCAGGCCATGGGCATGCGCTTGATCGAAGGCCGCGATTTCACTTGGCAGGATTCGCCCTCCGCCGCGCCCGTTATTATCATCAACGAAACCGCCGCGCGCCGTAACTGGCCCGGCCAAAGTCCCATCGGCCGCCTCGCGCAAGACATCGGCGACAAAGACACCACCGTAATCGGCGTCATCGCGGATGTCCGCCAAACCGGCCTCGAAAATTCCGTCGAACAGGAAGTCTTCGTCTCCGCCGCGCAATTCACTCCCGACGGCGCTTCGCTAGTCGTGCGCTCCAATCTCCCGCCCAACCTTCTCACCCCAATGCTGATGCACACCCTACGCGAACTAAATCCCGCGCAGTCCTCCGTCCCTCTACAGCCCATCCAACAACTAGTCGACCACGCCGTCTCCCCACGCAAATTCTTCGTCTACCTCGTAGCCATCTTCGCCGCCCTGGGCCTGATCCTCGCGGCCCTCGGAATCTATGGCGTAATCTCCTACTCCGTCACCCGCCAAACCCAGGAAATCGGCATTCGCATGGCCCTGGGTGCCACCCCAGCCATCGTCGAACGAGCAATCCTTGCACACACACTAAAACTAGCCTCTCTAGGCGCAGCCGCAGGAGCTGCAACCTCCGTCGCAGCCTCGCGCCTGCTAGCCTCCCTCCTGTTCCACACCGAACCCAACGACCCCACAACCTTCGCCACCGTAATCACAGTCCTAGTAGCCGTAGCCCTGGCTGCGGCCTATCTCCCCGCCCAACGCGCCACCCGCATAGATCCAGCCATAACCCTAAGGTCCGAATAACATGCCGACTCCAATCACCCACAAACACGCATTCTCCTGGGTGCGTCACTCTGAGCGCTTTCTGCGAAGAGTGGGTCTTGGGTTTCCCCTCCATCCAATAAAAAACCGCGCCATTCCGAACGGAGCCCGCGCAGTGAGGACTGCCGCCCCTTTACGCGCCTTTTGCGGAAAGAATCCCTCTTCGATCTATGCCCAACCAGCCCTTGGGTTTCCCCCGGTAGGGGCGCCGCACCGCAGTGCCCCAGGTCCGCAACCTGACCGCGTCTTGCCGACCATGCCTCTTTTCCGGGCTCTCTCCGGGTGCACTTCTCCCAATATCGCCGTAACATAAGAGTGAGCAATCATGGACATACAACGACCATCGAACGCACGCGCCAAAAAAATACGTCGCATCCTCTACGCTTGTGTCGCCGCCATCTTTCTCGCCGGCGTCACCTTCGGCGTCTCGCGTCTTCGTCCCGCCGCGCCCGCCGTCGATAAGGCCACCATCTGGACCGACGAGGTCAAGCGCGGGCCCATGGTCCGCGACGTTCGCGGCATCGGCACCCTCGTCCCCGAAGATATCGAGTGGATCCCCGCGCAAACCGATTCGCGCGTCGATAAAATCGTTCTCCACCCTGGCGCCATCGTCAAGCCCGATAGCATCATCATCGAACTCAGCGATCCCATTCTCCAGCGCGAAACCCTCGATGCCGAATATCAGCTCAAAGCCGCACAAGCCGATCTCGAAAGCCTCAAGGTCACCATCAACAGCGATCTCCTCAACCAGAAATCCACCGCCGCTTCGGTTCGCAGCGAATACGAGCAAGCCAAAATTCAGCACGAAGTCGACGTAAAGCTTCGCCAGCAGGGCGTTGGCGCAGACGTCACAGAGCAGCTCTCCCGCGTTAAGGAACAGCAACTCGCCGTGCGCGCCCAGCTCGAAGATGATCGCACCAAAAACGCGGAAGACTCCGCCGGCACTCGCATCCAAGCGCAACAATCCAAAGTCGATCAGCAGCGTGCTCTCTACGATCTCAAGAAAAGCGAGCTCGATGCCCTCCACGTTCGCGCAGGCATCAGCGGAGTTCTCCAGGTCGTTCCCGTCGAAGTCGGCCAGCACGTCAAGCCCGGCGAGAACCTCGCCCGCGTCGCCGATCCCAAGCGCCTCAAAGCCGAGATCAAAATTCCAGAAACCCAAGCCAAAGACGTCATCCCCGGCCAGCCTGCCACCGTTGACACCCGCAACGGCATCGTAAAAGGCCTGGTCTCCCGCGTTGATCCCTCCGTCCAGAACGGCACCGTCACCGTCGACGTCCAATTCTCCGAACCTCTCCCTGTGGGCGCGCGCCCAGATCTTAGCGTCGATGGCACCATCGAACTCGAAAACCTAAAAGACGTCCTCTTCGTAGGCCGCCCCGTCCACGGGCAGTCCGATTCCACAATCGGCCTGTTCAAGCTTGTCGACGACGGCTCCGAAGCCATCCGCGTAAATGTAAAACTGGGCAAATCTTCGGTTAACTCTGTCGAAATCCTAGATGGACTTAAGGTCGGCGACAAAGTTATCCTCTCCGACATGTCCGCCGTGGACAATTTCGACCGCATCCGCCTCCGCTAAGGACCCAAATTGAACTTTCCCCACCCCACCTACGTATCAATAAATGGCATCACGAAACCTATGTCCACACGTCAAACCGTCGGCCCACCTCGGACGTCTAAATCCTCGAGGTATCTTGTGTCCGACCACCCCAACCATTCCTCAAGCAGTTGTGGTGCCGCGTTTTCACGCCGGGATCTTGGGTTCTCATGTCGTGACCGAACCTTAGATCGGCCAGCCGTTCCGCAACCCTTACGTCATGCGTCCAACCGCATGGAAAAAAAACACGTCATTCCGAACGGAGTCCGCGAAGTGAGGTCCGCGGCCCCTTTCCGCGGGAACAATCTCTCTTCGATTCCCACCTCTCCCACCCGTTTCTCTTGGCGTTACTCTGTTCCGAAAATTAAACCTAAAACCAACACCAGCAACACGACACAAACTCGATCGGAGGCACACAAAAAATGTCCACAACCAACGACACGCTAATCAATCTTCAATCCGTCTCCAAGATCTTCTTCACCGACGAACTGGAAACGCACGCCCTGGACGCCGTCGATCTCACCATCAAGAAAGGCGAATACCTCGCCATCGCCGGTCCTTCCGGCTGCGGCAAATCCACATTGCTCGCCATCCTCGGCCTCCTCGATACGCCCACGGAAGGGAACTACTCCCTCAATGGCCAGGCCGTCGCCAGCCTCAAGCTCAGCGATCGCTCCCGCATCCGCAATCGCGAAATCGGCTTCATCTTTCAGGCTTTCAATCTCATCGGCGATCTCACCGTCTATGAAAACGTCGAACTTCCGCTCACCTATCGCGGCATGGCTTCCTCCGAGCGCAAGGAAAAAGTCCAGTCAGCCCTCGAACGCGTCCAGATGGCGCACCGCGCAAAGCATTATCCCGCGCAGCTTTCCGGTGGACAGCAGCAACGCGTCGCGGTGGCACGTGCGCTCGTAGGCGATCCCATGATTCTGCTCGCCGATGAGCCCACCGGAAACCTCGACTCCAAAAATGGCGACTCCGTGATGGAACTCCTTCAGGACATTCACCAAAGCGGCGCCACCATCTGCATGGTCACCCACGACCCGCGCTACGCCAACCACGCCGAACGCACCGTCCATCTCTTCGACGGCAAAATTGTAAACGAAACCCTCTCCTCCCAAGTCCCCGTCTAACCAAACACAAAACACGCCATTGCGATCGGAGTCCTCGCCGCGAGGAACTCTGCGCCATCGCACCGTTTTTGTACGATGAATCCCTCTTCGATCGACCATCTCCCTGCCCTCCCAGGTCACTCCCCTCACTTCAAAATCCCTCTCCCCCTCATCCACTCCACCACCAACTCCCCCCACATCCCCACCGACGGATCCCGCAAATCCAACCCCACCCCGTGCGGCGCCTCCGCAAAAATATGCAGGTCTGCCGGCACCCCCCCTTCCGCAACGCAAGACGCCGCCCCGGCATTTCCGGCATCAAAATGTGTTTCCGCGGTCGACGCCAAATGTCCTCCCGCGGAAAATCCCATCACTCCGATTTTGTCCGGTAACGACCATGCGTATCGCCCGCTGCGCATTCTCCAACTCCACCGGATGGCGATACTTCGGCCCTAACCTGTACTTCAACGCAAACGCCGTAATCCCCATCGCATTCTACTAATTCGCAATCTGCCGTCCTTCATGATTCGTAGCCAGCCACTCATAACTCCCGCCCGGTATCACAATCACCGCCACTCCGGCGCATGCTCCTCGGAAGCCGCATACAACGTTAGCGTCGGCCGGTCTTTCTCCGCATCCCCTAACGCCCGGGCGCCGCCCTCCCACAAACGCACAAGTCATCACACCACCCAACACAAAAAACATCCCCACCACCAAAACTTTCCTCACCGTTTCCTCCCTCTGCTCCAACAAAAAGAACACGTCATTCCGAGTCCGCGAAGTGAGGACCGCCGCCCTTTCCCGAGCCATTTGCAGAAAGACTCCCTCTGCGATCACCCCGTCCTAACTCCAACAAAAATCCCAGCACCTCCACTCCTTTACTTCCCAAACTTGCACCACCTCCTATACCCCCTTCACCTTCATCACCAATGCTATACTCCTCCTCACCCAGCCGGCAGGAGGCCCAACAATGTCCCGGCTCTTCGCTGCAGTCCTCTTTCTTCTTCTCCCTCTCGCGATCCTCGCCCAAAAGCCCACCACCATCGCCGGCAACGTCTACTACGGCAACGAGCACAGCGTGGCCAAAAACGTCACCGTCTCCCTCTACGACAGCCAGCACCAACTCATAGAATCCCAATCCACCACCGACGCCGGCCAATTCCGTTTCGGCGCACTCCGCCGCGCCCAGTATTTCATCATCATTGACGCCCCCGGCTGCGAGCATTTCTCCACCGATGTCGACGTCTCCATGGCCTCCGACAAGGACGTCACGGTCTATCTGAAACCCATTCCCACATCCAACGAAACCCTGCACTCGCAAACCGTTTCCGTCCACGAACTCACCATGCCTGCCAAGGCCCGCGATTTCATGGAATCCGGCAAAAAGAAACTTTATGAAGATAAAAACGCGCAAGCCGCGCTCGCCGATTTCCAGCAGGCCGTCGCCGCCGCTCCCGAATATTACGAAGCCACCTATCAGCTCGCCATGGCCCAACTCACTCTCGGCAATCGCCCGGACGCCGAATCTTTCTTCCGCAAATCCGTCGATCTCAGCAACAACAAATATCCCGAAGCGCAAATCGGTCTCGGCGCCGTTCTCCTGGACACCGGAAAAATTTCCGAAGCTGATCAATCCATTCGCGCTGGCGTGAAACAAAATCCCACGCTCTGGTTGGGTCATTACGAACTCGGCCGCCTTCTCCTGAAACAAAATCGCCTCAGCGAAGCCCAATCCTCCGCCGAAGAAGCCCGCCTCCTCGCTCCCGGCGCCCCCATCGTCTACCGCCTGCTCTCGAACATCCATCTCCAGCAAAAAAATTACAGCGCTCTGCTCGAAGATCTCGACACCTATCTAACGCTAGATCCCTACAGCCTCGCAGGCCAACGCGCCAAACAACTCCGCGACCAACTCCAGCAAAAACTAACCCCCACCGCCTCCACCCCCGCATCTCCATGAGCCCTGTGCCCACACCCAGCGCGGTCTGCGTTAACTCCTCTCTGGGTGCCCGCCGCAACCTCCTTCCTAGGTGCCGCACTCTGAGCGCCTTTCGCGAAGGGTGGGTCTTGGGTCTCTTCCGAATTGCAATTTTCCCTTTTCTCTCTTCCGAACAAACACACCCATACCCAACCGAAAACTACAATCAATCTATCCCCAGGAAACTTCCTACCTCGAAGGAAACATATAGGATTCCAATAAATCCGCCCGGCCCTTATGATCTGTCGCCAACACCTTCAGCAAATCGCTCACCGACAACATCCCGCGATACCGGCTCTGCCCATCCAGAATGCACAAATGATAAACGCCGTTCTGTTCCATCGAGCGCAAACTCTCTTCAAAGGTCATCTCCGGCGTCACCGTCAACAACTCTCGGCTCATGATCTCGGAAACTTTCATCCAAGCCGGACACTTATTCTCCGCCGCCACTTTGTCCGATATATCGCTCTGCGACACAACTCCCACTAGCTTTCCCGCCCCATCCATCACGCCCACCGACCGCACTTGTTTCTCCCGCAAATATTTCGCGGCTTCCATCACCGTGGTCTCTTCCGAAATAGAGTACACATCCTTGCGCGACCCGATCAGCTCCGCAACCTTCATAACCACCCCCAAAACCAAAATTTTCGCCATCCTAGTCCCCGCCACCCCCCATTGCAATCCTTTTTATTCCGACCCAGCCTATAGCTCGTCGCCGCACGATTTTAGTCCCCCGCCTTTGCCCAGGCGCCCAGCGCTGGGACTGTTGGGTTTCGTAGCCGGGCTTCAGCCTGTGCTCCTGGATCGAGTAGGGGCACGATAGATGGTGCGCCAAGCGTGCTGTTGGGTATCTGACCGCTAGGGAAGGGAACTCATGTTGTGGCCGAACTTTAGATCGGCCAGCCGCCCCGCCCTTGAGTCTGCGAAGGGTGGCTCTTGGGTCACTCTTCGAACGTGCTGCACCCAAAAAAAATGCAATCCCTATTCCTTCTAAGCCCATCTCAGCCCACCCAAAAATCCCCACCTCCTCCGCTCTTCCATTCCCTAATCTATCCAACCCCATATTCCCCCGACTTAATTTACAGGGAAACCCTGATTGATCCTCCGCACCTCGTCCGCTACTCTGTCGATCGTAACTGCGAGGATTAGGGGTGCTCTCTCTGGGCGGATGGGGGTGCCCCTAGTCCTCGATTTTTTTTGCCCAAACTCCTCTTCAGTGTAGAATTCCCTCTCCCATGGGTTCCCGCGTCCAACTCACTGCCTCTGACGGCCATCATCCGGCAGCCTATCTCGCCGAACCCGCGCCTGCGAACCCCGGCGCTCCCGCCGTCGTCATCGTCCAGGAAATCTTCGGCGTCAATCGCCACATCCGCTCTGTCGTCGACCTCTACGCCAGCGAAGGTTTTTACGCCCTAGCCCCCGCTCTTTTCGACCGCGTGCAACCCGGCATCGAGCTCAACTACAATTCCGCCGACGCCAACCGCGGCATGCAGCTCGTCCAGCAGATCGGCATCGACAAGTCGCTCCTCGACGTCTCCGCCGCAATAAATTTCGCCGCGCAATCTTCTCCCGGCCGCAAAGTCGCCGTCGTAGGTTTTTGTTTTGGGGGAACTCTCGCCTGGTTCGCCGCCACGCGGCTTAATCCCGCCGCCGCTGTAGGTTATTACGGCGGGCAAATCTCAAGATTTGTTGGTGAACAACCACGCTGCCCCGTCATGCTGCACTTTGGTGCAAAAGACAAACACATCCCCATGTCTGAAATTCAAAAAATCCAGCAAGCCCATCCCGAAGTCACTGTCTTCGTCTATGAAAACGCCGGCCACGGCTTCAACTGCGACCATCGCCCCGATTACGAGCCTACCTCCGCCAAAATCGCACGCGAACGCACCCTCTCCTTTCTCCGCTCCCACCTCCAACACTCCCAATCCACTTCCCCATAGAATCGCCACAAAGAAAAAATACGTCATTCCGAACGGAGTCCGCGGAGTGAGGACCGCCGCCCCTTTCCGCGCCCTTTGCGGAAAGAATCCCTCTTCCGTCGATCCACCGACCTCAAGAACCACTCGTTGTCATCCTGAGGAGCCCGCAGCGAAGGATCTCAACCTCAGCGCCTCGTCTCCCAACGCAACTCCTGCGTCACTTACACTGCCACTCCCCGCTCTTTCCTGACCAAATAAATCAAATACCCCACTAACCCCAAATTCACCACCAACACCGCCACCTTCCACCCATTCGGATGCTTGAAAATTTCCCAAATCTCCACCGGCAACAACGAACTCGTCAACAAAATCGTCATCCACTCCGCCCACTTTTTGTAAAACCACAGCCCCAGTCCTTCCGTCAAAAACAACGCCGCATACAAAAAACTTCCCGCGCCCACTTCCCGAATCCGCGTCGGCGTCAACTTCGTCGCTTCCAACATCAGCCGTCCCAGATGATGGCTGGCCGGTCCAAATCCTAGCCGCGGCACCCACTCCTCCAAAACTCCGGAGATATCAGTGTGCACCAGCCGCAGCGCCACAACTCCCACCGTAAACATCAGCGCCGCCTTCGTCAGCTTGAACAGCGCAATCCCGCGAATCATCCGCCGGTCGCTCTTCTTCATAATCTCCCGCACCAACCCCTAGCAAGTCTGCCCGCACAACCACATCCCGCCATTGTCCCACACCTCCATCATCCCCACTCGCGCCTCCCAGATGTAGTGGCCGAAGTTTAGATCGGCCAGCCGCTCACTCGAAGTCTACGAACGGTGGTTTTTGGGGTGTATCGCCGCGCCTTCAGGCCGGCATCTTGGGTTCCTTCCCGACCGCAAAAAATCACACGTCATTCCGAACAAAGCCCGCGAAGTGAGGACCGCCGCCCCTTTCGCGGAAAGAATCCCTCTTCGATCGATCCGCCTCAACCTCCATCAAAACAAACGCGCCAACAGCACTCCGCCTCACTTCACCTTCTCGACTACCTCATCCCGTATCCTCTTCGCGGCATACAACAACGCCTCTCCATACTCCCCCTTCTTCAACATCGGCAACATTTCTTTCCCCAATTTCGCCGCTTCCTCATCCGTCAACACTGTCTCCAACCCACTCCCTACCGTAATCCGCCACTGCCGGTCTCCGCGAGACAACAACACCATCACTCCGCGATTCGTATCCTTCGGTCCCACTCCCCAGTCATTAAATAATTCCGTCGAAAATTCCTTGATCGACATCCCCTCCAACGACGGCACCGTCACAATCGCCATCGTCGTCTTCCTCTTCGCCGCCAAATCCGTGCACACCGCATCAATCTCCAACTGCACCTTCGGATCAATCAACTCCGCAAAATCATTCACATATCCGGCAGCCTTATACTTCTCCACCGGATTAGCCTTACCCGATTCCCCAGTAGCCACAGCGTCCTGCCGCGAACAATCCACGGGGCAGGGAACTAACAAGCAAGAAAAAACCACCACCAAACACACGACGCCCGCGCGAATCCCCGCCATCCGCCTCATCCTCCCACCAATTTCATCAGAATCTCCGCATAGCATAGGCTTCAGCCTGTGCTCCTGGGTCACCTGTAGTAGCCGAAGCTTAGAGTCCGCGCAGAGTGGCTCCGGGGTTGCACCGCCGCACCTTCAGGCCGGCATCTTGTGTTCCTTCGCCGCAAAAAAATAACCCGTCATTCCGAGCGAAATCCGCGAAGTGAGGAATCCTCTTCGATCGATCCGTCTTAAACCCACTCCCAAAAAACTCCCAGCCCCTCACACCCGAAACACCGGCTCCACCTTCCCCACACTTCTCTTCAACCCGTCCAATTCCTCCGCGCTCAGCACCGGCAGCGGCCCACTCGCCAGCTCCATCGTCATATCAAAAATCTTCTCATTCCCCGGTGGCACTGCCGCCGTCACATCCTGATTCAACGTGAACCGCAGCGCTAGCTTCGCCATCTCCGGATCGGAAATCGGCTCGTACCAGCATTTCGCCCACGGCCGCTCGCTCTCTTTCATCTCCTTCGGCCACAATCCCATCGCCAGCGCCTTCAACGCCATTCGCGCCATCCCTTTTTCTTTCGCCTTCGCCATGATCTGCGGACCAAACCCGCCGTTCTCCCACGCATTCACGTTTACCGGAAACATTACGCTGTCCAGTTCGAGCGCGTCCATCAACCGGATAGCTGCTGGCGCATTATGGGCGGAAAATCCCAGGTGCCGCGCCTTGCCCTCTTTCTTCGCCGCGAGAAATAATTCCGCCGCCCCACCCGGCGCCAGAATTTTGTCCACGTCTTCCATCGAACCCACCGCATGAAACTGATACAAATCCACGTGATCGGTATGAAACCGTTGCAGCGTCTGCTCCAGTTCCACGCGCCCCGACTTCGCATCCCTCTTCTGCGTCTTTTCCGCCAAAAACACTTTATTCCGATAAGGCCGCAGCGCCTCGCCCAACTTCATCTCCGCCTCTCCATCAAAATACGAAGGCGCGCAGTCAAAATAATTAATCCCGCGCTCGTAAGCTTCCGCCACTCGCCGCGAACTTTCCGCCTGCGGCATTTTGCAAACCACAATTCCGCCCAAAGCCAGAATCGAAAGCTCGATCCCACCTTTCCAAGCCCGCCGTGGCACCATTTCCATACTTTTCCCCCACGTTCCCGCTGCCGTCAACGTCTCACCCACTCCACCAATCGCCGCTGCCCCACCCACTGCCCCCAAAAATTCCCGCCGGTCCATCCCCATCCCTCACCTCCACTCCCAAATTCTATGCCCACCCCACCACCCCCACAAACAATCTCTTTTCCAATAGCACAGCCGCTCCTTCCCGTGTCTTGGCTTCAATTTGGTCTTGAATGCAGCGGCCGAACTTTAGATCGGCCAGCCGCCCCACCCGGAGTCCGCGAAGGGTGGCTCTTGGCTCTGTAGCTCCGCACCTACAGACCTGCATCCTGGGTTCCTCCTTCTCAATTGGGAAGGGGAATTCGTCCTTATTACATCAAAAAAGCACGTCATTCCGAACGACGCCCGCGAAGTGAGTACCGCGGCCCCTTTCCGTGCCTTCCGCGGAAAGAAGCCCTCTGCGATCGATCCGCCCCCATTCCACCGACAAAAAACGCCGGCTGCCCCACACGCCACCTTAGCGTTCCTCTTGACACCTCCCCTCCAAACCATCACTATTCCCCCCCTGCATTAAACAGTTTTAATCGCTTGCCACCCCGCGGCAACGAGGAGAGCCATGTCCTCTTCCAACCATCGCCTCACTCGTTTCTTCGCCAGCATCGCATTCGCATGCGCCGCAACGTTCTCCGCCCCGCCCGCGCACGCGCAATCCGCCCACGTGCGCATCAGCCAGGTCGGCTACGAAACCGGCGCCACTCCCTTCCGCGCGTATCTCATGTCTCCCACTCCCGTCACCGCCGGCACTTTCGAAGTCCTCAATTCCTCCAATAAAATTCTTTTCTCCGGCAAAGTCGGCGCCTTCCTCGGCACCTGGTCCCACAGTGCCACGGTCACCTACAGCGTCTACGCCCTCGATTTCTCCGTCCCCGGCGGCGACATCTACAAAATAAAAGTCGCCGGCACCGTCTCCGCCACCTCGGATAAATTCGCTGTGGACACTCCCGAAAATCTCTACTCCGGCCTGCTCCTCAACACCCTCTTCTTCTACGAAACCGAACGCGATGGCGCCAACTACATCCAGAACGCGCTGCGCACCGCACCCGGCCACCTCAAAGACGCAAACGCCCGCATCTACCAAACTCCTCCGCTCGATGTGAATGACAACATCAACAACCTTCCCCCCGCTCCTCCTCTCGTCTCCGCGCAAATTCCCAACATCGACGCTTCCGGCGGGTGGTGGGACGCCGGCGATTATGAAAAATATGTGATGACCACCAGCTACACCGCCGCGCTCATGCAAGTTGGCGTTCGCGATTTTCCCAACCAGATGGGCCCGTACGCTCCCGTGAATCCCCCCGCTCCTCCTACTTCCGTTTCATTCGCCGGCAACAGCGCTCCCGGCGCTCCGGTCTCTTCCGATTTCACCAACGAAGCCAATTTCGGCGTCAACTGGCTCCTCAAAATGTGGAACGACCAAACCAAAACTCTCTACTACCAGGTCGACAACACTCAGGAATGGAATTACTACGGCTACGGCACTCCCACTTCCGCGAATCCCAATTGCGGCGGCACCTTCAACACTCCCTACTGCCTGTTCACCGAATACGACATCTGGACGCTTCCGCAAGCCGCCGACAATTATCTCCAGCCAGGTGATCCCGAGCCCTGCGATCCATACACTTCCTATTTCATCTGCTATCGTCCCGTGTTCCTCGCAGCGCAAGCAGGCTCGCCCATCAGCCCCAATCTCGCCGGACGCCTCACCGCCGATTTCGCTCTCTGCTATCAACTGAACCGCACTTCCAACCCTTCGCTCGCCAACAAATGTCTCAAAGATGCCGAAGACATCTTCGCCCTTGCCGACACGTCCTTCCCTGATCCCGCCCCCACCGTCGGATCCGGCTCCTGCAGCAATTGCCTCCTTACCTCCACTCCCTTTGACGCCTACCCCGAAGATGTTTGGGAAGACGACATGGAACTCGCCGCCACCGAACTTTATTTCGCGCTCGCTTCGTGCGGCAGCCCCGAAAATCTTCCTGCCGGCCTGGCCCACACCAATCCCATGGACTACCTCCGCCAGGCCGCGCAATTCGCCCAAGGCTACATCGCCAACGTCTACCACCAAGGCTACACCGACACATTAAATCTCTACGACGTCAGCGGCCTCGCGCACTTCGAACTTTATCGCGCACTCGAAGCAGCCGGAAATCCCAGCGGCCTTGCCATCTCTCAGTCCGGAATCCGCAAACAATTTCTCCAGCAGGTTTCCGATGCTATCTCCATCGGCTCCTCCGATCCTTTCGGTTTCGGCTATCAATGGGCCTCCGGTGACACCACGTCCCACGGCGCAGGCATCGCGGTAATGGCCAGCGAAGCGCACTACATCACCGGCGCGCCTTCCTATGACACATACGCGCAACGTTGGCTGGCAAATATTCTCGGCACAAATCCCTGGGGCACATCCTTCATCGTCGGCGATGGCACCATCTTCCCGAACTGCATCCAGCATCAAGTCGCCAACATCGCAGGCGCTCTCGACGGCACCAGCGGCGGCACTCCCATCCTCTGGGGCGCGGCCACCGAAGGCCCTAACAGTTACACCACTTCCGGTACTCTCGACGGCATGAATCTCTGTCCCGCCAACAACAAAGACACCTTCAAGAAATTTAACGGGAACTCAGGCCCCTTCGACCCCAGCAACCCTGCCGTCTATCAAGACAACGTCCAATCCTACGTAACCACCGAACCCGCCATAGACCTAACCTCCACAAGTTTCCTGATGTTCGCCTGGCGCCAAGCCCGACACCCCTCCAACTAAACCACCACCCGTAGCAGGGGCTTCAGTCGATCGACCCGCCGCCCCACCCGGAGTCCGCGAAGGGTGGCTCTTGGGTTCCTGTCAAACTCCCGCCAAGAAAATAATAATTCGTCATTCCGAACGAAGTCCGCGAAGTGAGGGCCGCCGCCCCTCTAAGCGCCTTTTGCAGAAAGAATCCTCGATCCCAACCACACAAAAAAAGGCGGCGAGATCTCTCTCGCCGCCCACCTCTCCTCGCAAAAAAATTCTACTCCCCCGGATTCGCCGGTGGCGCAGCCGTACCACCACCCGCTCCCGGCCCGCGCTGCCCGCGACCGCCGGGTCCCCCGCGCCGTCGGTCTCCCCGGCGCGCCTGCATGCGATCCTTCATCGCCTGCCGCAACTTCTCCCGTTGCTCCGGCGTCAACGCATCCTTCATATTCAACCGGAAATCAATCCGCGATTTATCCATTGCCAATCGCGAAGAGCTGATCGCCTGCAACTGCCGGTCAATCGCTGCGCGGTCCGCCTTATCCGCGGCCAGCAAATCCCGGAGATCAATCTGCTTCACTTCCAAATCCGCTCGTTGTTGAATCGCGGTCTTCCGGAACGCGGTTTCCTGCTGACGAATCTTCGCCACCTGCTCTGGGGTTACGCCAACCTTCTGCGCAATCTCTGGATTGCTCAGTATCCGAGACAATCCAAACTCGCGCGGCCCTTGTCCCGCCCGCGCCCGCCATCCGGTCCCATCCGCCGCGCACCGCCGGGTCCTCCCGGTCCACCCGGATCAACAAATCCCTCCTCGCCGCCTCCCGGCCCACCGGCTCCCTTCATCTCACCGCCCGGTGCGCCCGCAATGTCTCGTGGCCCATCCTGCGCCACCATCGCTCCACAACTTAGCGCCAATGCCAGCGCCGCCAGTCCCATTTTCATCGGTATCTTCATGTCCCAACCCTTCCAATTCCTTCCGTTCATCACCCATAAATTCCCCCCCCGCCCCCAAAAAGTTCCCGCCCGCAAATTAGCTCAAGCTTCAGCCTGTGCTCTTGGGTTCGATGGAGGCCGAACTTTAGATCGGCCAGCCCCACCCTGAGTCCGGGAAGGGTGGTTGCTGGGTTTGTAGCGCCGCCTTCAGGCCGGCATCTTGGGTTCGTTCGCCAAAATGACAGACGTCATTCGGAACCAGGACCGCGAAGTGAGGACAGCCCCTTTCCGCGCCTTTCGCGGAAGAGTCCCTCTTTGATCCCCGCGTCTTGCCACGATCAAGAATCCCGCACCATCTTGGGCTCCCATTTTCCCTTTTTAATTTCACAACCCGACGCCACCATCAAAAATCCCATCCATGCCCGCGACCGCTTTTTGCATCTCCCCACAAACCAAAGGTAAAATACCCCTCGCCGGGACACGCACTCACGACCGTCCCCTATATCCGCGCTACACCAAAATTCTCAGGAGCACACACCGTGATCCACAAATCTTCGTCTATCCGCGCCATCATCCTCGTCGCAGCTGCACTTCTCACCGCCATTCCCGCCGTTGCCCAAACCACCGACAAAGCTCCCGCCGCGAAACCCAAATACACAACGACAAAATCCTCCACCAAACCCAACGCCATCCTCATCCCCGACATCCCCTACACCAAATTCGTTCTCCCCAACGGCCTCACCGTCCTCGTCCACGAAGACCACAAGGCCCCCATCATCGCCGTAAACACTTGGTATCATGTCGGCTCCAAGAACGAAAAAACCGGCCGCACCGGTTTCGCACATCTCTTCGAGCACCTGATGTTCAGCGGCAGCGAAAATTTCAATTTCACCTACATCAACGCCATGGAACGCATCGGCGCTACCGACCTCAACGGCACCACCAATAACGACCGCACTAATTTCTTCGAAAACGTCCCCACCTCCATGCTCGACTACGTCCTGTTCGCCGAAAGCGACCGCATGGGCCATCTCCTACCCGTCCTCGATCAGAAAAAACTCGATCTCCAGCGCGGCGTCGTCCAGAATGAAAAACGCCAGGACGAAAATCAGCCTTACGCCGTCAGCGAAGAACTCATCACCGAAAACACCTATCCCGAAGGCCATCCCTATTCCTGGACCGTCATCGGTTCCATGAAAGATCTCGACGCCGCCTCTCTCACCGACGTTCAGGAATGGTTCAAAAGTTATTACGGCCCCAACAACGTCACCCTCGTCCTTGCCGGCGACATCACTCCCGAAGTTGCGCGCCAAAAAGTAGAAAAATATTACGGAGCCATTCCCGCCGTTCCGCCCATCGCTCGCCAGGAAGCTTGGGTCGCCAAGCGCACCGGCACGCATCGCGGCACGGTTCAGGACAATGTTCCGCAAGCCCGCACCTATCGCGTTTGGAACGTTCCCCAAAACGGCTCGCCCGACGAAGCCTTGCTCGATCTCACCGCGCGCGTTCTCGGCCAGGGAAAAACTTCGCGCCTCTACAAGCGCCTCGTCTACAAGGATCAAATCGCGACGAGCGCCAGCGCCGAAGACGACAACAACGAAATTGCCGGACAATTTTCTTTCGAGCTGACTGCCAAGCCCGGCGGCGATCTGACCGTCGTCGAAAAAGAAGCCGATGAAGAATTGCAGAAATTCCTGAAGGACGGGCCCACCGAATCCGAACTCGAGCTCGCTAAAACGCAAATCTTCGGCCGCTACGCCCGCATCATGGAACGCATCGGCGGTTTCGGCGGCAAAAGCGACATCCTCGCCAGCTGCCAGACCTTCCAGGGCGATCCCGATTGCTACAAAACGTATCTAAAGCGCATACAAGCCGCCACTCCGGCCTCCGTCAAAAAAGCCGCCGTCGAGTGGCTCAGCGATGGCGATTACGTCCTCGAAGTCACGCCCTATCCCACCGATTACAAAACCGGTCCCGCCATCGATCGTTCCAAGCCGCCCGCCGAAGGCTCCGCCGAATCTCTCAAGCTCCCTCCGATGCAACAAGCCACGCTTTCCAACGGTCTGAAAGTCGTCCTCACGGAGCGCCACACCGCGCCGGTTGTGAATTTCTCGATGCTCGTCAAAGGCGGCTATTCTTCCGACTCCACCGCCGCGCTCGGCACTTGCAGCTTCGCCCAGCGCATGCTCGAAGAGGGAACTCCCACGCGCGATTCTCTCAAAATCAGCGAAGATCTCGAATCCCTCAGCGCCAATTTCAATGCCGGCGCCAATCTCGATTATTCCAGCGTCAGTCTCAACGCCCTCAAGCTCAATCTCGATAAAGCCCTCGATATTTACGCCGACCTCATCCTCCATCCGGCCTTCCCCGAAAAAGAATTCGAGCGCCTGCAAAAGGAACGCCTCGCCGCCATCCAGCGCGAAAAAGTCACGCCCTTCTCCATGGGCTTGCGCGTTCTGCCTACGCTCCTCTTCGGCAAAGGTCATCCCTACGACGAAACCTTCGTTGGCACCGGCAGCACCGATAGCGTCAAAAAAATGACCCGCGCCGATCTCGCCAAATTCCACGACACCTGGTACAAACCCAACAACGCCACGCTTCTCATCGTGGGAGACACCACGCTCGCCGAAATCACTCCGAAGCTGGAAAAACTTTTTGCTTCCTGGAAGCCCGGAGATGTTCCTGCCGTCAATGTTCCGGAAGTTCCGCAGCCGGCGAAAGACGTCGTCTATCTCATCGATCGTCCCGGCTCCGGCCAGAGCCTCATCCTCGCCGCGCAACTCGCTCCGCCTTTCAACAATCCCGACCAGATTTCACTCATGCTCGTCAACGACATCTTCGGTGGCAACTTTAGTTCCCGCATCAACATGAATCTGCGCGAAGACAAACACTGGTCCTACGGCGTCGGTTCTCGCCTCATTCCCGCGCGCGGCCAGCGTCCCTTTGTCAGCTTCTCCCCCGTGCAGACAGACAAAACCAAGGAATCCATGGAAGTCCTCATCGACGAGTATAAAAATATCGTCGGCGGCAAACCCATCACCGAATCCGAACTGAAAAACGAACAATCTAACGCGACGCTAGCCCTTCCCGGCAGCTTCGAAACTACCCAGCAACTTTCCGGCGCCTACGCCAACATCCTCCAATACAATTTGCCCGAAAATTACTACAACACCTTCACCCAAAAAGTCCTGGCCGTAACCCCGTCTGATGCCAACGAAGTAGCAAAAAAATACATCGAGCCAAATCATCTTGTCTGGGTGGTCGTGGGCGATATGAGTAAAGTAGAAGCCGGCATTCGCTCCTTGAACATAGGCGAAGTCCACAAAATCGACCCCGACGGCAACCCCGTCCACTAACCACAGACCGCCCCCAGACCGACCTTGCACCCTAGGGGCACAATAGATCGTGCCGCAGCGAGTCCGCCAGCGGTCCCGTAGCATAGGCTTCAGCCTGTGCTCCTGGGTTTCATGTAGCGGCCGAACTTTAGATCGACCAGCCCCACCCACCCTGAGTCTGCGAAGGGCGGGTTCTTCCCGGATTTTCCTCAAACCCTTGGCAACCCCCGCCGCAAGCGCTATCATTCCGACTCGAAGGACCGCCCATGAAACTCAATCTCGAAATCGGCCGCACTGAAAAATCCAAAATCTCTATTTCCCACGGTTCACCGGTGCCATGGAAATTCTAGTCGATGGCCGCACTGTCGCGCACCAAAATCCCTTGCTGCCCTCGACGCATTTTAGTTTGAGATTAAGGCGCCACTACGAATTTGAAGTGGGCCACACCGAAAAACACAAAGTAGTCTTCGAAAAACAGCGCCCCGCAATCCTAGCCGACCTCCGCGCCCAAACCTACCGCATCTTCGTAGACGGTACCCTGATTCACCAACAAACCGGCTATTAACCAAACCTCGTACCGCGTGCACAATTGGTTTGCAAGGTCTCAGCGAACTCTGTGGGCTACCTCAGCGGCCTCTGCCTTAACTCTTCTCTTCCTCCTCCCAGCGCAAATGGCGTGTGCCACACGTACTCCTGCCTGTGTTTTTAGATTCAATGTAGTGGCCGAACTTTAGATCGGCCAGCCGCCCTATTCTGAGTCCGCGAAGGGTGGTCTTGAGTTACTTCCCGCTTATCCTCGTCACTTCTTCGCCACCGGCCGGTTATCAAAGAACGTATACTCCGTCGGAATCGTGAAATATTCCGCATCTGGCTCTCCCCGCGAAATAATTTCAATTGTCCTCGTATGCGTTCCCGACCGCGGGTCTGTCTTTGTGATAGACACATCCAGGTCCAGCTCCGGCGAATGCCAAACCTCCCGCGTAATCACCATAGCCTCTTTATTTCCGTAAGCCCCCGCGGCCACCGACGTCGTCTCTTTCGTTCCCGTCACCGTCAGGGAATCAATCACGCTCGTTCCCAAACTCACCGACTCCATATTCGCCGCCCGTGGTACGTCCTCCACATTCTCTGGTTGCCCATAACTGATGCGCCGGAAGGCGTTAATGCGGCACGTCTTCGTCGACACGTAGCAGATCGTCCGCGTCTTCTCGTTCGGATCGATCACGATGAAATAGGTCCGCGGTTCCAGCTCGCCCGTTGGTGAAAACGCACGCCGATTTTCAAAGTAGATTTTCCCCGACGGCGTCCGCGCTAGCATGCTCATGAACAACTGCTGCGTAGCCCCATCCCGAGTCGTTAACGTCACCACCGATTTTCCCGTGAACGGTTGTGACGGTATCGGTGGCACATACATATTTTCAATCCAGGGGTCCGCGGCCACATCCGGAGTCCTCGCCGAAGAGTTACCCGAAGCCGGCTGTTGCGCGGAAAGGGAAGAACCCAAACTAAAAACCAACCCCATCACCACAAGCCACCAAACCCCGTAGCGTCTCATGGCCACCTCCAACCCCAACTCAATTCCGATAACCTAAATCCCCGCCGTCACTCCGTCAAGACAACTTGGCAGTACCGGCAGTACCTCGGCGACATAGGGCACAGGCCCTGCCTCTGCTCCTTGGTTTCTCTGTACCAAAACTCTCGACTCTCGACGTCACTTCCACCCCGCCTGCAAACTTACCAAATTCAGCGGCTTCACTCGAATCACCCCTGCCCTCGGACTATCGATATCGGCAACCAACATAAACGACACAGACACCACCAGCGGCATCACCACCAGCCGTATCCATTTCCGGTCCGCCGGCCCCACATAATACCCAATCATCAAATTGCAGACAATGGCAATCACCCACATCAACACCCACGCCGCAGTCGGTATCCGGTTCCACCACGCCGCCTGCGTGTAGCCCTGTGAGTTCAGCACATCGTTCATCCCCGATACTGTCAGCGCCGCCACCGGTGTCGGCGTCGTTTCCGCCGGCCCCTTCACTGCGTTCCACAATTCCGCCTGCAGTTGCGAGGATCTGGCATTCAGCTGTGCCAACTCCACCGCATCGCGCGATTTGTAGAACAAAATCCGCTGCTGCAGATAGCTCTTCAATAATTCGCGGACTTTTTCTCCATTCGCGGCCGGCAGCAAATCCGCGCGCACGTATTCCGTTCCGATCGCATTCGCTTCTTCCTCTTCCAGATTTTTTCTTTGATCGTAACGGCTGATGGCCATCGAAAACGTAAATCCAATAATCAGGCCCAACAATGTCAGCGTTGCGGCCATGATCACTCCCAAATCATCTCGTTCATCCGGGCTCAACACTCCCCACTTTTTCCGAAATTCCGCGCCCACCCAAGACGCCACCCATAACGCCATAAACGTCAACAACAAAACAACACCAGGATGATTCATAATCCTTGCCATTCTCGCTGCCTCCCCAACCCCACACACTCTACCTCATCTTTGGAGTACCGCAGCCCTTCGCCTCTTTCACGTTCCAAACCCTACCACTGTGGCACAAGCACCCTCGCTTGGACTCTTCGGTGCAATGACGTGGCCGAACTTTAGACTGGCCAGCCGCCCCACCCTAAGTCCGCGAAGGGTGGGTCCTGGTTTTTCCCACCGCAAGAAAATTTCCAGAAAAACTCAGAAAAAAAGGCACTTTCATCCTGGAGGAGTCCGCGACGAAGGATCTCATCGGCGTCGCCTCCTCCCACGACATGATCGCCTACGTGCAAACCCACGCGCAGCTCCCCAATCTTCAATTCGCCGTGGCCGACGCCGGTAATCTCGCCTTCCACAGCGAATTCGACCTCATCGTCTCTTTCAACGGCCTCCACTGGCTTCCCGATCAAGACCCGCCTTTCCGCGGTATCCGCACCGCCCTCAAACCCAGCGCCCGCGCGCAGCTCCGCCTCGTCCCCGATGGGGAACGCAAAAGCCTCGAAACTATTTTGGAAGAAACACGCCGCACCGCAAAATGGGCGGCCTACTACAAGAATTTCCGCGATCCTTACCTACACCTCACGCCCGAACAACACGCGCAAGCCGCCGAACGCAACGGCCTCCGCGTGCAGCTAATCTACACCGCTCTCAAATCCTGGGATTTTCAAACCTGTCAGAACTTCTTCGCTTTCGGCCAAGTCACCTTCGTGCAATGGACCCGGGCCCTACCCGAATCCAAAAAGGCTGCCTTCATAACGATGTCCTAACCAACTACGCCCAAGTGTCCGCCGACTGAGCCCCAGTCAACATCACGACCCAGCCTCACACCTTCCACTTCTACCAAATGGACATTTCCCTCGCCCCAACCCAATCGCCGCCACCTACCACAAAACAAAACACGCCATTCCGAACGGAGTCCACGATCTCTTAAATCTCCGGGTCTTGCCTCCACTCACGCCACGCCACAAAGTCGCTCTTCCGATTTTCAATTTTCCATTTCCCTCTTCTTCGCACACTACCTTGAATACGTCAAATCTTGGGTTATTCCTAACACGCAACACACATTCAACAAATCACGCGCCGCCGTCTCCGTGACCTGTGTGCTCCTCAGCGATCTCTGCGTTAATCTTTCTTCCTCCGCCTTCCAACCCAACCCTCACCCCAACGCCGCCCCATACATCGCCTCGCCCCGCACCACCCTGCCCCCCTCATCAAACTGAAACAACTCCGCCGCCCTCGCTCTCTTTCCATCAATCTCCGACACATAAACAACCGTCAAGCGCCTCGCCGCCTCATCGTTCACCAAATAATCCAGCGTGAACCGGATCGTCCCGATCGCCTCCACCGCCGCCCGCCAATATTCCCCCAACTCCTCCCGCGAACGCAGTGTCGCCCGCCCCAGAATCCCCACCGCTTTCGGACTCGTAAACTCCGCATTCTCTGCGAACCAGGACAGCACCGCCTCCACATCCTTCCCACTAAAATTCCGAATCCACTCCTCAGCAAACTTCCGCGCCTCAATACCCGTCATCAAATCCTCCGAATGTCTGCAAGATCCCAAAACCAAGACTTCCCACATCACCACACCAAAAAAACGTAATTCCGAACGGAGTCCGCGGAGTGAGGATCGCCGCCACGTTCCGCGCCTTTTGCGGAAAAGCATCCCTCTTCGATCGCAGCGTAAACCACTTCGCCAAAACATCCTCCAACACCCCCACCGTCATACTAAAACTCCCTTCAGTCTGTCCAAGGCCCCTGAAGGCGTTGTTTCGTGTGGGGTCCTGGGTTCTCTACCCTCTGTAGGGGCCACCTTCCGAGGCGGGCCGTTCCCTTGCCGCCGCCACAAAAACCGCGCACTGTCATCCTAAGCAGTCTGCGACGAAGGATCTCAACCCACGCGTCTTGCCTCCCAACCACCCGTCACCATCTCTGCGCATAGGCGCCACACTGCCGCGCCCCATGTCCGCCAAATCCCAACCCTCAAATCTCCTCGTATCACCACAAGAAACACTGTCCCTCCGAACGAAGTAAGCAAGGACCTCCGCCCTTTCCGCGGAGAGCGAAATCCCTCTTCGATCACAAGACCAATCTGTCTTTGGATTAAATTGCGCTACCAACCGCATCAATGCAACGACCGGTTCGCCTTCGCATCCGACTTCCGGTCCTTCTTCAACTGTTTCGCCTGCGCCTTTTGCGCTTTCTTCTGCGCCTTCTGCTGGTTCTTCGCCGCCTTCGCCCGGTCCTTCTCTTGCTTCTTGCCCGCCTGTGCCGACTTCTTGTTATATTCCGCCACGCTCATTTGCTGCGCGCGCACAGGCAGCGCGCACGCCAGAACCACTCCCGCTAGCACCAGCAATCCCGCGATCCGTCTCATCCTTTATTCCTTCGCCGCTACCCGTAGTGTATACCCATCCCACTTGTCTACGCCCGACGCCATAGCATGGCAAAAAAGCTCTGTCATTTCGAACGGACCTCGAAGTGAGGCGTTCCCCTTTGATTGCTCCCAGAACAATCCCGCCCACTACCCCTCCGCCACCTTCTTCAAATTCTCCAACCCCATCTCAAAATGCCTTCCCATCACACGATCCATATTCACAAACACGCCCATCAATTTCATCACATAGACATTCGGCCCGTGCATCGTCCACGTCACCCGCGTCCGGCCACCTACGGGCTCGAGCACAAACTCATTCACATTGTGCACTGCAAACGGCTTCTCGAAATCCACCTCCAGCTTGATTCGACGGCTCGGCTCCGATTCCGTAATCGTCATCCGCCCTTTCCCCGTGCTCGACGCGCCATCCCACTCCGAAACCGCGCCCACGCCGCCAGGCGTCCCGCTAAAGGTCCTTACCATCCCCGGATCGCCCTTATCCTGCGGAGCCCACGCCTTCCAGCAATGCAGATCATTAATCAATCCAAAAATCTTCTCCGCCGGAGCATCCATCACCACCGCCCGCTGAATCCGCACTATCCCTGGCCGAAACACCGCATAAACCAACACCGCCACCACCACCAAACCCAAAAAAAGAAATACCCGTCCCACACTCCACCCCGCTCTCGCCACGCGCAAATCCTAATCCATCCCTCCAAATCTTCCCAGCCCATTGGACTGCGCCGCCTTTTCTTGCCGTGATCTGTGAGGGGCCGCCAACACGCCCCTCGCACCATCACCACTCCCCACCGCGCTATACTGATCTCTCGGGAGACTCACCCCTCGCGGAGGCCCCGCATGCTTCTCGATCTCGGAAGAGCGTTTTCCTTCCTCCTCAGCATCCTCTCCCTCTGGTACCTCATGAATGCCGCCTTCTTCGTCACCGCCACCACCTGGCAACAACGCCTCCAAGGCTCCATCGCCTGCGTCGTCCTCGCCGCCTGCGTCTGCATCGTCAGTGGCTTCCTCTTCCGCCTAAAATCCAATCCCGCCGTCCCGCTCTCTCGCACGCTCCCTGTCCGCATCTTCCTCTACACCCTCCCCGCCATAATCCTCCTCTTCGCCCTAGCCTGGCTCCTCGAGGCCTACTACGTCCCGTTACTCTGGAAGAACCAACCCTACGTTTTTTAACGAGGTTCGACCAACGCGCTACCATGTAGCGGTGGGACCTAAGCCCCGCGCCTCTGCCTCCAGCGCCCGGCGCGGGGCCTCTTGGATTTGTCTTGGATCGATCTCTCTTGGGTTTCTCTTCTCTGGGTGCCCGACTCTGAGTCCCCGATGGGTGGTTCTTGGATCTAGTCTGTTTCGCACTACGAAACCTGGGCGGCCGTATACACGGTCTAGACCTCCTCAAAACTTAAACATAAACTTTAAACCTCGCCCACCTACTTCACCGCCCCACCCGCAAAATATCTCTGCGACGCCACAACCCGCACTCCAGCCCTCGTGCACACCACCCGCACTTTGTGGTACTTCCCGTCTCTCGCCGACGCCGCATACGCAAGCCGGTATCGCCCCTTGGCCGCCAGCAGTGCTTCTTGGATCGCTTTCTCCACGTCGCCATTCCTGTCCAGGTACACCTGGCCTCCCGTGATATCCGCCAATTGCCGCAACGTGTTCGCGGAAGTTCCGCGGTCGAAATCCAGCAGACCCCCTGCATTCAAGACCAAACTAGATACAATTGTGTCCGTAGCCGCCGCCTCTGCTCCGAAGTGTCGTAAAAACGGCGTGTAGTCCAGGCACTTGGTATCAGACGGATTCGGATGGCAGTCCCAGGTGCATTTGCCGGCGAGATAGCTGTTCGATACTCCATAAAACGTCTGGTCCACGCAGCCGCCATATGGGTAAACAATGAAATTCGGCACACCGCGCGTGACCCACAGGATCGTTTTTGGCCCGCGGACATTCGCCATCTCGCCTGCGATCTGTCCCAACCTGCTAAATGTGATCACCGCCTGCATGGCCACGTCTTTATAATCCATCAGCCGGAATCCATGCACCTCGTCGATCGCATGATCTAGCAATGGGCGAATTTCCTTCGTCCACGGTAGCGCGTCATCCACTGTTTCGCTGCTTCCGCCTGCCACGCTTCCTTGCGCAATCGCCTCTGCCTGCAACGTTCCTTTGGGGCGCACAGGAGAAAGCTTGCCCTCATTCGTCAGCAGATAGAGGTAGATACCTTCGTCCGTCTCCAAAGGCTCCAAAGCCTTAATCAAGCGGCTGGCGATATATTCTCGTTGTAGTGGCGCGGTGTTCAGCAGGTCAAACAAAATCACAATCGGCGGAGCGGGAGTGCCCCGTTCTTCTTGCGGCGAAGTTACCCGGATAGACGTGATTCCCTGCGGTTGGTCATCCTCGAAAATCTGCCAGTCCGTGCTCGTCAAATCCGTCACGGCATGCGCGCTCGCATCCAACGCCGTCACATTCAATATCACTTCCTCTTTCTTTTCAGCCGTCGGACCGCCCACCTTTAATGGTGCTGCCTCCATCACCACAAACTCCGCTGACCTCCACGTCGTACTCTTTCCCTCCGCATCGCTCGCCCGCACCTCCATCCGGTATGCGCCAGGCGGCAGTTTGTTCAAAAACGCTCCGCGCGCCATCGCTATCACCGGGCTGCCCGCCATGCTGTATTTCGCCACGTCCACCGGCGCAAACGTATCGGCTGCTGTGCCGGAATCTACTTCCACAATTCTCATATTTGCCTGCACCTTGGCGCTCGGCCGCCCCGCCACCAGCGGATCATGGATCTCGAAATACACATACAGCGTATCCTCCGGCCAGAATTGCGAGTCTGCCGTAGGCGTGATCTCCACTCCTTGGCTGAGCAACGGCGTATAACTCGCCGAAACTTGTTCGCCCGCTTCCGTCGTATCCGTCGAAGCCTTGTGCACACGCCGGGACAGAACAACATCGCTGATCCCCAGCCTTCCCGGATCGTAAGCCTCCACCTTCAGCGCCAATCGCTGAACACCGAATTTCTCGCCATCGCTCAAGACCACGCGAATCTCATATTGCCCCGCCGGCAATGCAAACTGCGTTTGATAGCGATTCGGGATCAGCGCGCTGGCCTCCTCTGCATGTGCCGTAGCTGTTTCCCTTTCCTTTCTGGGCGCGCCCTCACTTCCGTAATCACAACACGCAAAATCGCTGTACCGCGCCGTCAGCGTTCCATCCCTCCGGTACACCATCACCAGCGATCCGATCGAGGCATACAACGTGCCGCCGTGGATTTCATGCGCCAGCGATTGCCCCGCAAAGCTCATCGTCACGTAGACGCGGGCGTCGCCCGGATTGTCTGCAAACGCCGCCACGCGCGCTTTCACGTCAATGGCGCCGGCGGTCTCCGAACCTGCCGCCGCTTCCATCTTTTTCCCCAATTCCGTTCCGTTCAGCGGATCACTGGCGGGATGCGGTGTGTTGCAATACTCGCTGCGCGTCCACACCGTCAATTTCGCATTTTGCACCTTCACCTGGATTTGGTGGCAACTCCCCTCTACCGATCTCGGCGGCGCATACGCGATCACATACTGCGGCAATGCTAGCCACGTGCTCTGGTCTGTCGCCGGGCGATCCGGATACGCCCAGATCCCGCCTCCCGTTCCAATTGTTTCCGGATGTTTTCCCAGGTTGTCCTGCACCACGCGAAATCCAGGCGGTTCCAGTTTCACTCTCTGGATTCTCTGTTCCTGTCCGTCTTCAAACAGGTGAAAATCCTTCGCCGTCAAATTCTTCACCACGATCTGCGCCCAGAGTTTTTCATTCTTCTCCATGATGTGGCCGGCCGTATCTCGGTGGTGCGGCTTCATCTTGTTCAGTTTGCCGTAAAGCTCCTTGTCGTAGACCACCGTAGGCACTAACACCTCATCCGTTTGCACCCGGATCGGATCCTGCGCCCAAACTATCTGAGCGACAAAAGCCAAGCACAAAAAGGGAAGTGTGCACCACAATGCAATACGCATAAACCGCACCATCCGAAGCCCCATTAAACCAGACGCAACCCCAACTCCCGAAAGGTACAAACAAGCTAACTATAGGCCTACCTGGCATTAAAACGAGCCCAGTCCCACCGACTCTTCCTGGGCGGCCCGCTCTGAGTCCGCGGGTGGTCTTGGGTGCCCCACATGCCGGTCTTGCGTGTGGGCTCTTGGGCTTCCGCAGGGGCCGCCTTCGGAGGCGGGCAGTTTTATTAAAACTAAAATTTAAAACGCAAAACCAAAAACCGACTCCACCCCAGCCACCACGTCATCCGACCAATTCGGATGATATAATCTCCATTTATCCAGACCCCCGGAGGCCTCTACCACGACATGGGACTTTCCCGCATGTTCCTCTACCTCAAAGCCTTCACACACCTGAGCGACCTCGATCGCCGCACCAACGCCCTCCTCGATCACCCCAAAGAAATGATCACCGAAACCTTCCACTACTGCGACAGCTTCCTCAGCCCCATCCAGGTCGTCGACGAACTAGCTCAACTCCTCGATGACGTGAAATCCCTGCATCCCCAAACCGTGATCGAAATTGGCACGCACCGCGGCGGCACTCTCTATCTCTGGACGCGCCTCGCGCAACCCGGTGCCACACTCATCAGCATCGACCTCCCGGGAGGCAAATTTGGCAGCGGCTATTCTCCGTTCCGCATTCCCATCTACAAAAAATTCGCTCGCGGCAATCAAACGCTCCATCTCCTCCGCGCCGATTCCCACGCCGTCACTACGCTGGAAGAAACAAAGCGCCTCCTCGCCGGCCAACCCATCGACTTCCTTTTCATCGACGGCGACCACACCTACGACGGCGTGAAAAACGATTACCAAATGTACTCACCGCTAGTCCGCCCCGGCGGCCTGATCATCTTCCACGACATTGCCGGCAACTACGCCGACACCCAAGTTAAATCCTTCTGGGACACGCTCACGGCCACCCACCCCCACCGCGAATACATCTCCAATCCCGGAGGCCAATACGGCATCGGCCTCATTCAAAAATAATTAGGAGTAGCCTCAGCATTCCAGCCCCGGAGCCGCGCCACAAATTAGCCCAGCCGACAAGGGCTGGGCTAGCGAAGTCTACGATCCGGGACCGCCGTAGGTGCGACACATTTCTTCCACTCACCATCACACCGCCGCGCCTTACCTCATCCGCGCGTCCCGTGCTAACGTACCCTCTCTACGAAGTCTACGGAGGCACGCTCTTGTCCAATATCCCCCTTCGCAAAGGCGGTCCCAACGCGCGCATCGCCGTCATCCCCGGTGACGGCATCGGCAAAGAAGTCACACCCGTCGCCGTCAACGTCATCAAAGCCGCCACCGCCCGCCGCCATCGCCACATCGACTTCGTCGAATTCGACTGGGGCGCCGACAAATTCCTCCGCGAAAAAATCACCCTCCCCGAAGGCGCTGTCGAAATGCTTCGCGACGAGTTCGATGCCATCCTCTTTGGTGCGCTCGGCGATCCCCGCGTCCCCTCTAACCAGCACGCCGCGGACATTCTCCTCGGCCTGCGCTTCAAACTCGACCTCTACGTCAACGCGCGCCCCACCGAGCTTTTCCACGAGCGTTTCACCCCGCTCAAGGATCGCGTCCCGAATGACATTCGCCTGATGGTCTTCCGCGAAAACACCGAAGGCATATACGTGGGAGCCGGCGGCTTCTTTAAGAAGGGAACTGCCGACGAAATCGCCACCCAGGAAGACATCAATTCCCGCAAAGGCGTGGAACGCATCCTCCGCTTCGCATTCAACTACGCCCGCGGCCAGGGTCTAAACGATGGCGCATCCCTGGACCCTCTAGCGAAAGGCGGACCCCCAAGCTTGGCCGGTGCTCCCTCAACCCTCGCCCAGCCGCACCACGCCACTCACAAGCCTCTCCGCCTCTGCATGGCAGACAAGTCCAACGCCATGACCTTTGCCGGTGACCTCTGGCAGCGTACCTTCAAATCCCTCCGTGCCGCATACCCCGACGTCGATTCCCGCCACCTTTATATAGACACCCTCGCGATGGAAGTCGTCCGAGATCCCCGCCAGTTCGACGTCATCGTCACCAACAATCTCTTCGGCGACATCATCAGCGACCTCACCTCCCAACTAGCAGGCGGCCTCGGTCTTGCGCCCTCCGGCAACATCCACCCCGGCCAAACCTCGCTCTTCGAGCCCGTCCACGGCTCGGCCCCGAACATCGCTGGAAAGGGCATTGCCAATCCTTTTGGTTCGGTTCTAGCCTCCGGCATGATGCTCGATTTTCTAGGCTGGCACGAGGAAGCCGAACTCTTAAAGCAAAGCGTGAAGTCCGCCCTTCACGCTGACATCACCACCCCGGACCTCTATGGATCTAAACAAACACTAGAAGTCTCCGACTATCTGGTCAACTACGTCTCTAAACATTCATGAACTACTTGAAGGGTGATGAAGGGCTGCGAGTCAGTAGTCAATGAATTAGAGGTGGTAGTTCAATCATTACTTGAACATCATTTATGTTTAACTTTTGGTGTCGGTCGCCAGTTGGCATCTCGGGAAGGGACCACCAGCGATCACGAAATCTCTATCCTCACGCGCTTGTGAGCAACGCTGGGTTGCTTCATCTGGATCTCAAGAAACTGCAAGGAGTTCCTACTGACTCCCGACTATTTTTTCTTGACGAGCAGCGTAATTACAACGCCCATGAGGAAGCCGCCGATGTGGGCCCACCATGCTACACCGCCTGTCGCGGATGCTCCGAATTCGCCGATGCCTTCGAGGAATTGCAGGACGAACCAGTAGCCCAGAACGAACACCGCCGGAATCGGAATCAGAAAGATGAAGAACAGCATCAGCACATTTGCCCGAGGGTATAGCACTAGATACGCACCCATCACCCCGCTGATCGCCCCGCTGGCCCCGATCGCTGGCAGGGAAGAGTGCCAGTTGAACAGCACGTGGATGAACCCGGACCCGATTCCGCAGAACAAATAAAAGATCAGGTAGCCTAAGTGCCCGAAGTAGTCCTCGACGTTGTCGCCGAACACATACAGGAACAGCATGTTCCCCAGCAGGTGCATCAACCCACCATGCAGAAACATGCTGGCGAACATCGGATAGAACGCCATCTTGAACCCGAGATATCCGGCCAGGAACGCCGGGATGCGCATGGGCACGGTGGCATTGTGCAGCAGGAACGCCTTTGCTACCTGCGGCGGCAACCGAACCTGGTAAAAGAACACTGCCACATTGATCGCAATCAACGCCCAATTGACATACGGAAACGTGCGTGTCGGATTATCATCCTTCAGCGGAATCATCGCAGAACCTTGGCGTGCGGCGGCTTGCTGCCGTGCTCTAAATATGTCGGCGGGCCGACATTGTGATGTAATGGCCGATCTTGAGATCGGCCAGACCTGCTGATAATGTCCAACGCAAAATCTCCGTACCAGTCCGAAGACTGGCCACTACGAAACCAAAGTTGCCAGGCGCGCCGACACAATCCTCATCTTCATTTAATGTAGCCGCTGCAAAATCCCGGCCCATCCTGCCCAAGCAACTGGCAGCTGCGGCGAATCTCATCCGTGATCAGCTCGCAGGAATTCTGGGCGTTGCATGGCGGGCGCGTTGCCGGAGAAACCTGCAAGCACTGCTTCACCATCTGATCCGACCTTGCTTTGCCCACTTCCTTCAAGCACGTTTTGTCTTCGGCTGCTTTGGCCGCCGCCTCATCGCGCGATCCCGCCGCTGGCGGTTGTGCCGCTCCGCCCAAGGCAAAGTCCGCGCTGCATCCCTGGTCCACCCAAATCCCCAAGCCGTCATAGCCCCACGACGACCCTTCCTTGCACGGCGCGTCCCCATGCTGCTTCACAAGCTTTATGCCGTGGTGCGTGTTCGCGTCGCAATATTTCTTCCCGCCGTCCGAAGTACATGTCACGATTCTCACCGCAGGGGCTGCGGTCGTCGCCACTTGGCCCGGCGCAAAGTCTCCGCCGCAGCCGTGGTCCACCCAGACACCTTTGTCGTCGTAGCCCCAGGAGTCCCCCTGCTTGCACGGAGCGTCGCTGCGCTGCTTCACCAGGTGCGCGCCTTGCTCGGTGTTCACGTCGCAGTATTTCTTCGTGCCATCCGACGAGCACGCAATCGTTTGCGCCCTAGCTACCCCCGCTAGAGCCAGCACCGCCAATGGCCAGACACCACATCGCCAGATACGCATCGCACTCCCCCAGAATTTCCTGACCAAGATGCGATTACGCTACTGCAATTCCCGAAATTCGAAAAGGAAAAACGGGGTGGGCGCTGCACGCTTTATAACCGCCCAGGAGTTCGCCAAATCCCAGGGCGGGGAAGCGGAGCCGCATTTTGCCGTACACGCCCAAATGGCTGTGTCCCATAATATTTGTTCGCGAGAATTCTGGTTAACAGAATCTGGGGCACCTCGAAAGGGGTCATTATTATTGGCAATTCGTTGAAATGTCGCGCCCTGAACGCGTTTGGAGTGTGGCGACTTGCCCCCCGTTCTCAAGGCGCGACCCCCGGGAGACGATGAGTGGTAGGGCCCGCCTTCTGAGGGGGCCGTTAGCTGGTCTGTCCGTGTCCTGGCGCGCGGTGAGCCGAAGAGAAACGGGCGGCCTCAGAAGCCCGTCCTGCAAACGATCAGATGCCTGACAGCCGTCACTATTGGTCCGACAGGTGCGGTGGCAACGGCAAAATCGGCGGTAAGTCGCCGCACTCCAAAAAAATATCGAACCGACCGGACCTGCCGCCAGCTCTCATCGCTCGCCTCTAACCCTTTGCCCGAATCAAACCGTAAACTCCTGTTGGTAGCGCTGGCTTCCAGCTCGCGAGATACCGGAGCTAGGACGAAGGCCAACGCCGCGGCGAACGTGGTGTGCCGACATTTCCGTGGCTCAACGGTTTCGCTCTATAGGTGCGCTGGTCCGGTAGTGGCCCGACTTAGACTGGCCCTTTGCGGTGGTGGAAGGGAGGAGGGCTGGCCGATCTGAAGTTCGGCCACTACACGTGCCGAGGCGAGGACAACAATGTCGGCGCGCCGACATTGTTTGCTCGCGCTCGACCCTCGATTCGTCTTCTGCCTCCGAGTCACCGCGACTGTGCGTGCTTCGCTTCCATGCCGCTAATCTCCACAACTTATGGCACGCCGTCATTGCGTCATCTACAGTGCCTATGGTAAGTAAGTATGTTCTGCACGCGCGCTCGTTTTGCGCGGGAAGCGCCGTACGCGCTTCGCCCGTCACGCGGTCGGCGCGCCGACAATGCGCATGCCTGCCCGCGAAACGGAAGCCATCATCCTGAAGACTTTCCCACTGGGTGAGGCGGACCGCCTGGTCAGTTTTTTGGGCCGCTCCTCGGGACGTATGCGTGGTGTAGCGGCCGGCGCGCGCCGCCTGAAGAACCGCTACGGCTCCACGCTCCAGGTGCTGTCTCATGTGCGGATCTGGTATGTCGAACGGGAAACGCGCGATCTTGTGCGCATCCAGCAGGCCGAATTGCTCGACTCCTTCAACAAGGCCCAGAGCGATTACCGTCTCAGCACCGGCCTCGCGCTGGTCAGCGAAACGATTGAGCAGGTTTTACCGGAACACGAAGTGAACGAAGCGATGTTCCGCCTGATCTTGCTAACGGGCAAGGAAGTCGAGCGTCGCGGCGCCACCGCTCTGTCGCTTGCGTACTTCGCGTTCTGGACGGTGCGTCTGGCGGGGTGGCTGCCGCGCTTTGATCTTTGCGCGGCGTGCGGCAAACCGTTCGGAAAGGCAAGCGCATTCCAGGATTCGTTTCATCCCGGCTTGTACGACACGGAGCATCGCCGTCCGGGGATGAAGCCAGTGTCCCACGAAGCGCGAGAACTGGCGGAAGTTTTCGCCAAGCAGCGTCTGGACCAGTTGGACGAAGGCTTGGCGGCGCTACCCGGAGTGCAGGAGTTGCGCGACGCAGGGCTCAACTGGATCGAGCATCACACGGAGCGCAGGCTGGCGACCCGCACGCTGCTTGAAACGTGATTGGGCACGGGCATTGTTCGCAGCGCCGGAAGCTTGCCGACTGAGTGGCTGTGTCGGCTGGAAGCTGGCGCTACCGTGGTTTAGAGTCGGGGCGGCGGGGCTTAGTCGACGCGCCGACCGAGGTTAGGTTGTGTGGTCACGAGTTTTTGGGCTGGCCCAGTATTGGAAGATTGGGCTGGCCGATTTAAACTACAGCCACTTCCTTGACCCTCGACGCGTGGAAAATTTTTGTGCTCAAGAATCGCTTTAGGAGCGTTTGTGACAGCTAAAGTAAAACTTGAATCCAAGCCAAAGTCTCATGGACTCACTTTTCAGGGACTCATTCTCAAGCTCATGCATTACTGGGACAGACACGGCTGCATCCTACAGCAACCGTACGACACCGAAGTCGGCGCGGGCACGATGCACCCGGAAACTTTCTTGCGCGTCCTTGGTCCGGCGCCGTATCGAGTGGCGTACGTGCAGCCGTCCCGTCGGCCCGCCGACGGACGCTATGGAGAAAACCCGAACCGGCTCTACAAACATTTTCAGTATCAGGTGATCCTGAAGCCGTCGCCGGCGGACATTCAGGATTTGTACCTGCGCAGCCTGGAAGCCATCGGCGTGGACCTGCGCGCGCACGACATTCGTTTCGAGGAAGACAACTGGGAATCGCCGACGCTTGGCGCGTGGGGGATCGGGTGGCAGGTGCTGCTCGACGGCCAGGAGATTACCCAGTTCACCTACTTCCAGCAAAGCGGCGGGATCGACCTGGACCCAATCTCCGCGGAGATCACCTACGGGCTCGAACGCATCTGCTCGTTCCTGCAGGACGTCGAGAGCCTGTTCGACATTCGTTGGACGAATGAAGTGACGTACGGGCAGATTCGGTTGGCGGAAGAACGGCAGCTTTCAGAGTACAGCTTCGAGAGGAGCGACTCCAAGGCGCTGCGGTCCGAGTTTGAGCTGCACGAGAGGGAAGCAAAGGAACTGCTGGACGGATGGAAGCAGTTGGTCGGCGCCCCGACCAAAGCGCGGGAATGCTACCCGATTCTGGCGGCTTACGATCACTGTCTGAAGTGTTCGCACCTGTTTAACCTGATGGATGCGCGTGGAGTGATTTCCACGACGGAGCGGGCCGCGTTGATGCAGCGGGTGCGGACGCTGGCTTGCCGGACGGCGGCGGCGTATCTGGAGCAGAGTGGGGGGAGAGATTTGGTCGGCGCGCCGACGTTGCCGGGCGACAAGCGGCACGAGGTGCGTCGATGAGGGTGGCGAGTTTGGTCGGCGCGCCGACCGAGCGTGGGTTGTGTAGTGGCCAGACTTTAGCGTGGCCTGTTTGCGTGATGGCGGGAATTCGGGTCAGTGAGCGTGCTGGCCGATCTGAAGTTCGACCACTGCACGTGCCCAGGCCAAAGAATATCGGCGCGCCGAGATTTTCATTCTGGAATTGGTCTGAGGTGGCCGGATGAGTGCCGTGAAGAAGAGTTCGAAAAAGGCAGTGGGTTCGAAGAAGGGGGTACCTTCAAAGAGCGCGGCTGCCGATGCTGCCCTTAAGCGGGTCGAATTGTTGTTTGAAATTGGGGCGGAGGAGATACCGGCGGGGATGCTGCCTGGGGCCGTAGCGGCGCTGAAGACGATATTGGAGAAGCACCTCACCGCCGAAAGTTTGAGCGAGGGAACTACCGTTGAGACATTTGGCGGCCCCAGGCGGTTAACGGCGGTGGTGCGCGGGATCATTGCGAAGCAAGCGGACGTGGACATGGAAGTGACGGGGCCTCCGAAAGCTGTGGCTTACGACATGGAAGGCGCGCCGACCCGGGCAGCGGTGAGCTTCGCGGAGAAGCAGGGTGTGGCGTTGCATGAACTGATTATGGTGACGACGCCGAAGGGCGAGAGCATTGCGGCGCGGGTTACGAAGCGCGGACGCACCGGGCACGAGCTTCTGCTGGAAATTCTGCCACGGGTGATCCATGACCTGCCGTGGCCGAAGAACATGACGTGGACCGGACTGAAGGGCGCGCGGTTCATCCGGCCAATCCGGTGGATCGTTGCGCTGCTGGACGGCAAGCCACTGAAGTTTTCGTTCGGGGGAGTGGCCGCGGGGGACACTACGACCGGGCATCGCTTCCTGGGCCAGCCACATATCCGCGTGACGAACTTTGCGGACTACGAGAAGAAGCTGCGGGCGAATGGAGTGATTGTGCGGGCGGAAGAGCGACGTGAAAAAATCACACGTGAGCTGGCAGGCCATAGCAAGCGGACCGGCACGCACGTCCATGAGGATGCGCACCTGCTGGACCTGGTGACCTACCTCAACGAATACCCGAGCGTGATTGAGGGTGACTTCGATCCGTCGTTCCTCGAACTGCCCGACGAAATTCTGATCACAGTGATGCGCGACCACCAGAAGTATTTCGCGGTGGAGAAGCGGGGCGGGGAACTGGCGCCACATTTCCTGGCGGTGATCAATCTGGCGAAAGATACGAAAGGGCTGGTGCGCGCAGGGCATGAACGCGTGCTGCGGGCGCGGTTTGCGGATGCACGGTTCTTCTGGGAGTCCGACCAGAAAGTAAAGCTGGCGGAAATATTGCCGAAGCTCCAGAAGGTCACATACGAATCACGGCTGGGAAGTTACTTTGACAAAGTGGAGCGCGTAAGAGCGATTGCGCGCTGGCTGGCGGAGCAGTGGTACAACCTGGGCGTGCATCAGGCGCATGTGGCGGACGCGGATCGCGCGGCGGAACTGGCGAAGTGCGATCTGGCAACGGAGATGGTTCGCGAGTTCACGGAATTGCAGGGAGTGGTTGGCGGACTCTATGCAAAGGCGCAAGGGGAATCGGAGGAAGTGGCGGACGCGGTGTATGACCATTACCGGCCCGTGGGATTGGACGATCCGATCCCACGGAACCTGACGGGATGCGCGGTGGCGCTGGCGGACAAACTGGATTCGATCGTGGGGTGCTTCTCGGTGGGCGTGGTGCCGACGGGCTCGAGCGACCCGTATGCCTTGCGGCGCGCGGCGTTGGGAATCGTGAAGATCATTCTGGAGAAGAAGCTCTACGTATCGCTGTCGCTGTTCATCGGCGCAGCGGCGAAAGCGCTGCTGACGAACGCGCCGAAGAAGGCGATCACTTCGCAGCAGGAGGCGCAGGTGCTGGAGTTTTTGCTGGAGCGCGCGCGGTTCGTGCTGCGGGAAAAGTCCGGGTACGCGTATGACGAAGTGAACGCGGTGCTGAGCGCGGGCAAAGACGATCTAGTGGACGCGGAGAAACGGTTGAGGGCGCTGAAGGCCATTCGTAAATCGAAGAACTTTGAGCCGCTGGCGGTGTCGTTCAAACGCGTGCGTCGGATTCTGGAGAAGGCGAACCTTGGCGAGGAAGTGCTGACGATTGACAAGGATCTGTTCGAAAAGGACGCGGAGAGGGAATTGTATGCGGCGATGCGCAAGGCCGCGGGGAAGGTCAGCGAGGACAAGCGCGCCGGGCGGTATCAGGAAGCGTTGGAGGAGATTGCCGGGTTGCGCAAGGCGGTGGACCAGTTTTTTCTGGACGTGATGGTGATGGCGGAAGATGAAGCGGTGCGGAAGAACCGGCTGGCGTTGCTGGCGGAGTTGCTGCGGGAGTTTACGACGATTGCGGATTTTTCGGAGTTGGCTGGGGAGGAAAAGTAGGTTGGTCGGCGCGCCGACCGAGACGGCACCGGTGGGGTTTTTCGTGGCGCTGACTGGAAGCCGTCGCCACCAAGAATTGTGTACGGCTTGGTTGGGTCAAGAGTGAAGGACGTGCGATGAGAGTGGGGCTGGCGAGATTTGGTCGGCGCGCCGACATTGATGAAGAGTTTGTAGTGGCGGATGGTCAGATTGGCCGGCGGTGCAGGGAAGAGTGCGGGCCACTCTAACGAGTGGGCGGTACAGAGGGGTTGCATGTTGGAGCTTGGCTGGTTGGAATTCTCTGCGCTTCGCTCAGGACGACACTGCCCAGGGTTCAAGCTGTAGTTGAGGTGGGGGTTGAGTTCGGTTGGTGCGCTCACCCAAATGTGTCGCACGTATTTTGTAGGGCCCAGCGCGGAACTGCGCCGTTGGTTGGAAATAGGGAACGGCTGGCCTCGGGAGGCCGGCCCTACATGGGCAGATCCTGGCTGGCGAGGGGTTGGCAGTTGGTGCGACGAAAGTCGGAGCGTCGGGGGGCAAGCTGCCGCAGTCCAAAATGTCGGCGCGCCGACCGAGAATGTTTGCGACCAGAGTTTTGTGTAGGGGCTGGAGTTGAGGCCGGTGGTAGAGAGTAAGTCAAATTATAGAGAGAGGCGTACCGTGGAAAAGTGGGTCTATTTTTTTGGTGCAGGCAAAGCTGAGGGAGATGGCGAATGGCGCGACGTGCTCGGAGGCAAAGGCGCCGGGTTGGCGGAAATGACCAAGATCGGTCTGCCAGTGCCCGCCGGGTTTACGATTTCGACGGAGACGTGCGACTACTTTTACAAGAACGGGAAGAAGTATCCCGCAGAGCTGGCCAAGCAGGTGAAGGAGAACGTGGCCAAGCTGGAGAAGGTGACAGGGAAGAAGCTGGGCGACCCGAAGAATCCGCTGCTGGTGAGCGTGCGGTCGGGATCGGCGCGGTCGATGCCGGGAATGATGGAGACGATTCTGAACCTGGGGCTGACGGACAAGTCCGTGCAGGGGTTGGCGGGAGCCACAAAGAACGAGCGCTTCGCCTATGACGCGTATCGCCGGTTCGTGCAGATGTATTCGACGGTGGTGATGGGGTTGTCGAAGGAAGATTTGGAACACCGACTGCGCGCGATGAAAGATCGCCTGGGCGTGAAGCTGGATACGGATGTGCCTGCGAGCGGCTGGAAGGAACTGGTGGCGGAGTACAAGGCGTACTTCAAGGAAAAGGCGGGGAAAGATTTTCCCGACGATCCGATGGAGCAGTTGTGGGGCGCGATTGGCGCGGTGTTTGGATCGTGGATGGCGGAGAAGGCGGTGACCTATCGCCGCGTGGAGAAGATCACCGGCTTGCTCGGCACGGCGGTCAATGTTGTGCAGATGGTGTTCGGCAACACAGGGGATAATTCCGGAACGGGCGTGTGCTTCACGCGCGACCCGAGCACCGGCGAAAAGATTTTCTATGGCGACTACCTGACGAACGCGCAGGGCGAAGATGTCGTGGCGGGTATTCGCACGCCGGTACATCTGACCCAGTTGGCGAAGATCATGCCGAAGGCGTATGCGCAGCTCGAGAAGGTTCGAGTAAAACTTGAGCACCACTACAAAGACATGCAGGACATGGAATTCACCATTGAAGAGGGCAAGCTGTACATGTTGCAGACGCGCACGGGCAAGCGGACGCCGGCGGCTACCTTCAAGATCGCCATGGATATGGCCAATGAAAAGTTGATCACCAAGGAAGAAGCGGTGCTGCGCGTGAAGCCGGAAGACATCGAGCGCTTGTTCTATCCGGTAATCGATTCCAAGGTGGATAAGAAGTCGCTGCAGTCGAAGATCCTGGCACACGGGATTGATGCGGTGCCGGGCGCGGCGGTGGGCAAGGTGGTGTTTAACGCAGCGGATGCGGAAGAGTGGGCCAAGAAGGGTGAGAAGGTGATCCTGGTGCGGCGCGAAACCAGCCCGGAAGATGTGGGCGGCATGGCCGTGGCGCAAGGCATCTTGACCGCGACGGGGGGGAAGACTTCGCACGCAGCGGTGGTGGCGCGCGGCTGGGGCAAGTGCTGCATTGTGGGCGCGGAGACGCTGGACATCGACTACAAAAGCAAGTCGATGAAGGATGGAAAGAGCGGCAAGGTGGTAAAGGAAGGGGAGTGGCTGACACTGGATGGCAGCGAAGGCACTGTGTATGTCGACGCTTTGCCGCTGGTGACGCCGGAATTCCCGAAGGCTTACCAGACGATCATGAAGTGGGCCGACGACATCCGCCGGCTGCGCGTGCGCACGAATGCGGATACGCCGCAGGATGCGCGCAAGGCCATCGAGTTCGGCGCGGAGGGCATTGGGTTGTGCCGTACCGAGCACATGTTCTTCACGGACTTTGAATTTCCGGAGAAGAGCCAGGAGCGGCAGCGCGCGATCCAGGAAATGATCCTGGCGGACGACAAAGAGAAGCGCGTGAAGGCACTGGATAAGTTGTTGCCGTTCCAGCGGCGCGACTTCATCGGAATCTTCCAAGCCATGGACGGATTCCCGGTGACCATTCGCTTGATCGATCCGCCGCTGCACGAGTTTGTGCCGCACGATCGCGCCAAGCAGGCGGAATTGGCGAAGGAACTCGGCATCCCGGTGGAGACAGTGGCGCGCCGCGTGGAGCAATTGCACGAGGCGAACCCGATGTTGGGCCATCGCGGCTGCAGGTTGTCCATCACCTATCCAGAAATTCTGGAGATGCAGGTGCGGGCGATCATTGAAGCGGCGATTGAATGTCACAAAGGCAGAGTTAAAGTGTTACCTGAGATCATGATTCCGTTGACTCTGGATAAAAAAGAGTTGGGGATTCTGGTCGATGCCACGCGGAGGGTTGCCGACGATCTGCTGAAGAAGGCGGGCGTGAAGTTGCCGTACCTGGTGGGGACGATGATTGAGTTGCCGCGCGCGGCGTTGTTGGCGAATGAGATTGCCGAAGTGGCGGAATTTTTCTCGTTCGGCACCAACGACCTGACGCAAACGACGATGGGACTCTCTCGCGATGACGCGGGGCGCTTCCTGCCGGACTATGTGGATGAGAAGAAGGCCGGCGTGTTTCACGGTGATCCATTCCAGACGCTGGATGTGAAGGGTGTGGGGATGCTGATTAAGTGGGGCATCGAAAAGGGCAGGTCGACGCGTCCTAATTTGAAGGTTGGCATTTGCGGCGAGCATGGCGGCGATGCGGACAGCGTGAAGTTCTGCCATCAGGTCGGTATGGACTATGTGAGCGCGTCGCCGTTCCGGGTGCCAATTTCGAGATTGGCGGCGGCACAGGCGGTGGTGGAAGAGAAGCACAGGAAGGGGAAGAGTAAGAAAAAGTAGCGGGGCGTTGTTGGCGATGCTTGCAGTTTTGATAGCGCCGACGTCTTGCCGGCTGGAAGCCAGCGCTACCAAGGAATGACCCCAGTGGCACAGGCAGGAGTGCCGATTGCCATTTGAAGTAGAACTTGAAGTCGATTGCCCGGCTCATAGGGAGTTGCGGTGAGGAGACTTCGGCTGGTGATGGCGGCGCTGTTCGCGCTCGTGTTGTTTTTGGGCGGTGGCGTTGCTGCGGATTCGCGCCTGGTGTTGAAGGCGCGTATTGTGGATGAGAATGGACTACCCGTTGGCGGAGCTCAAGTAAAGCTTGAGGCCGCCAGCGGGCAGTTTTTTAATGCAGTGAGCGATGATGCCGGGTATTTCGCCATCGCGGGTGTCCCTCCTGGTGAATATAAAGCGCGCATTGAGAAGCTGGGATTCTTCGTGTTGGCGGATGAGAAGGTTTTGCTGACGGCGGAGACGGGAGAATTTACGTTCACGTTGAATCATGAGGAGGAGGTGCGGGAGGAGGTGGACGTGACGGTGCCGGAGAACCGCATTGAGCCGACCGCGACGCAGAGCACAGAGACGCTAAGCGCGCGGGAGATTACGGACCTACCCGTGCCGAGTTCGCACAATTTGGCGCAAAGCCTGATTGCCATGCCGCAGGTGACGATGGACAACGTGGGCCTGCTGCATATCGCGGGGGCGAGCAACACCGAGGTGCAATACCTGCTGGACGGGGTGGAGGTGGGCGACCCGGCGAGCAATGGGCAGACTTCGGAGATGATCGTGGACGCGGTGCGCACGGCGGAAATCCAGACGGGACGGTTCGGGGCGGAATATGCGCATCCGGGCGGGGCCATCCTGAACTACCAGACGCGCGAGGGCGACGATAACTGGAGATTCAACGCGGTGGATTTTATTCCGGGGATCAATGTGCAGGATGGCGTGCAGCTGGGGAATTATTATCCACGGGTGACGTTTTCGGGGCCGATTGTTCCGGGGCAGTTGTGGTTTGCGGAATCGTTTGATTTGTTCCATACGCTGACGGTAGTAACTGGATTGCCGCCTGGGCAACCGGACCAGGCGCGGAATTGGGCAGGAGATAGCTGGTCGCGGCTGCTGTGGAAGATGTCCGAGAATCACAGCTTGCATGTGGGATTTCTGGCGAATGTGGAAACCGCCGGGAACGCAGGGCTGGATGCGCTGCATCCGCAATCGACGACGACGGATGCGACCGGGCGGGAACTGTTTGGAGTGGTAAAGGAGCAGAGCAACTTCGAGAGGACGGTGGTGGAGGTCGGGATTGCCGTGGAGGATTCGCTGCATAATGCCACGCCGCAGGGCACAGCGCCGTATGTGTTGCTGGTGAATGGCGCGGAAGGGAATTATTTCCAGGCATTGCAACAGGACTCGCGGCGGTATCAGTTGTTTGGCAGCGCGATTCGCGGGCCCTTGAAATGGTTTGGAACTCACACGATTTCCGCGGGAGCGAATTTTTCCGGCGTGGAGCTGACGCAGGATGCGAAACGGGGGGAGATTCAGGCGCTACGGGAGGATTTGACGCTGGACCGGCTGACGACGTTCGCCGGGGACGCGAATTTGCACCTGGCGAATACGCTGGCGGGCGGATTTGTGCAGGATTCGTGGTCGCCGAATGCCCATGTGGTGGCGCAGGTGGGCGTGCGCGCGGATTGGGACCGATTGTTTCAGGCGGGGCTGGTGCAGCCGCGAGCTGCCGTGAACTGGATGCCATGGAAAGATAACCGCGCGAAATTTTCGCTCGGCTGGGGGATGTACGACATTCCGCTGAATCTTTCGTTGATTGGGCAGGCTTATGACCAGCAAGAAATGGACACGCTGTACGACCCGACGGGAAAAATTCCGCTGCAGGGGCCGGCGACGAGCGCGTTTATATTGCCGGAGGGTGGGCTGGCGAGTTTGCAACAACCGTATTTCGATATTGCCAGCGCGGGATGGGAAGAGCGGATCGGAGAAAATACCTTGGTGAGCGCGGAATTGCTGGCGCGCGACGAACATCACGGGTTGGTGTACGAGACGCTTTCGCCGGGGCAGATTGGATCGGACTTTTTGCTGCAGAGTTCGCGGCGGGATAAATATCGCGGGGCCACGGTGACGGCGCGGCACACGTTCAAGAACACGGCGGTGCTGTTCGGGAGTTATACGCGATCGAAGGCGACCACGGACCAGGTGCTGCAGCCGACGCTGGGGTCGCTTTATTTCGCGCCGCAACAGCCGGGGGCGCTGAGTTGGGACGCGCCGAACCGGTTTTTGACTTGGGGAAGCCTACCGACGCCGATCTGGGGGATTTTGTTTGCATATTTATTCGATTTTCATACCGGGTATCCGTACAGCTCGATCAACCAGCAGCAATTTTTGATTGGGGCGCCGAATTCGCTGCGATTTCCGGATTATGCGAGCTTGACGGTGGGGTTCGAGAAGAAGTTTACGTTTAAGAACCGGATTTTCGCGGCGCGGATTTCGGTGATTAATGTGTTGGACCGGCAGAATCCGAATGTGGTGGTGAATAACATCGATGCGCCGAATTATGGAATGTTTACGGGCGGGCAGGGGAGGGCGTTTACGGCGCGGTTGAGGTTTGTGGGAAAAAAATGAGGAGGTGGAGGAGGGGAAGTAAAGGAGCGGAGGAGGTCAGGTTCGCGGAAGGCGATTCGCAAGGTGGCGGAATGAAGTAGGGAGTGCCGGCGACGATGCGTTCGCGGAGATTGGGGGCACCCGGCCGCGCGCTATTTGGTGGTGGTCGAATCTTTGAGGTAGGAAGGGGAGAGCGTGGAGTGGGATTGGGCGATGGGGAGTAGGGTCGGGTAGAACTGGACGAAGGTGGTATCGACGGCGGCGTGTTGGGCATGGCAGGAGTAGCAGGCGGTGGACGTGGGCGTCATTTTGGATGTGGGCGTTTGGGGCTGCGCGCCGGCGGCGCGGGCCGTGGATGCGGCGTTTGCGTATGGATTTGCGTTGGTGGCGGCTGGGCTTGGTAGGGAAGTGGCTTCGAAGCCGAAGAAGGCCCAGTTGCCTTGGGAGTGGAAGCGGGATTGGTCTTTTACGTGGACTTCCAAGCCCATGACTTCGGCGTCCTGGAAATTGCCGGCCTGGTTGATGGAACCTTTGCTTTTGGCGCCGCGGACTTCGAGTACGAGCATGGTCTTGTCGGGCCACGTGCCGGTCTTCAGGAAAGCCTGGTAGGATTCGGGATTCACAAAAATATTGTCGAACATGTGGTGGTCCATGGACATGGAGGCAGTGTAGCTCATGTCGAAGCCGGTAGTGAGGTAGACCCATTGACGATAGTTGGCGGGGAGACGGAGCTGCCCGTCAGAGGTGTAGGAAGGGCCGTTGGTGGGGGAGGGAGATTGGGCGTAGGTGGTGAACGCCGCCACGATGGTTATTGCGATTAGAACGAGGAGAATTGGTTTGGTTTTCATGATGTGGAGTTTGGAGGAGAGGGGCGCGGAAGGGAAGACCGTTGGCTGCAGGGAATTGTTGGTTGGCTGCATTTGGGGGGGAGGTGGTAGTTGAGAGGGGTATGATGCGGGGAAGATCGGAGCAGCGCGCTCTGCGATTGTTTTTGTGTGCGGATGTGGCGCACCTACGGCGCTCGTTTTATGGATTTTGGTTCCCAGCCCTTGCGGGCTGGGCTAAGTTGTGGCGCGCGCTGGCGCTTTCGGATTGAAGAGGGATTTGTTGGACGATAAGCACGCGATGGAGGTTGAGGACGCAGAGGAAGGTGCGGAAGTGAAGGATCCCTAAGCCGAAGTCAGTAAACGTCGAGGAGATTAAGTCTGAGATGAAACCGGAAAAAACGATAGCGGGGAAGTGGTGGTGGGCTGCGGCGATTTGCGGCGGGCTGGGGGTGTTTGAAGGGACGCAGGCGGTGGTGGTGATGCGTGCGGAGGGGATGCATCACGCTTGGGTGCATTTGTTTTTTACGATTTTGTTGGGGTGGGTGCCGTGGGCGGTGGTGGCTCCGCTGGCGTTGCGGGTGGGGAGAGAGTACCCGCTGTTTCAGGAGAGTTCGCTGCGGGGATGGCTGCGGCATGCGGGATTGTGGTTCGCGATTTGGGTGGGGGCGACTACCTGGAATACGGCGATTGAGATTTGGCTGAATCCGTGGACGCCGGACAGCGCGCCGCCGGGATTTGTAGAATTGTGGCGGAACAAATTTTATGGGCAACTGCTGGCGTCGTTGCTTTTGTATGGCGCGATTTTGCTGGTGGGATGGATGGTGGATTCGCGGGAGAAGCTCGCGCGCCAACAAATGGAGGCGGCGCAGTTGAGCGAGCAACTGGCGAAGGCGCAACTGAGCGCGCTGAGGCAACGGATTGAGCCGCACTTTTTGTTTAATACACTGAACACGATTGCAGGATTGGTGCGCGAAGGGCGCGGCGAAAACGCCGTGGGCATGATTGCAGGGTTGAGCGAATTGTTGCGGCGGACACTGCAAAGTTCAGACCTCCAGGAAGTGGCACTGGGAGAAGAATTGGAAATTGTGGAGAAGTATCTGGACATTGAGAAGGCGCGGTTCGCGGAGCGGTTGCAGGTGCGCGTGGAGGTGGCGGAAGAGTTGAAGGGCGCGCGGGTGCCGAGTTTGGTTTTGCAGCCGGTGGTGGAGAACGCGGTGAAGCATGGGATTGCGAAGCGAGTGCAGGGCGGGACGATCGGGATCAGCGCGGCGCGGGCGAATGGGACGTTGGAATTGTGCGTGACGAATGATGGGCCGGGATTTCCGGCGGAGTGGGAGAAGGAGCGGCGGGGGATTGGGTTGGAGAACGTGCGGGACAGGCTGGGGAGTTTGTACGGGAAGACCGCGGGATTAAAGGTGGCGGAGGGAGAGAGTGGTGTGAGCGTGAGGATTTTTTTGCCGTACGCGGAGATTAAGAAAGTAAAGGAGATTAAGAAAGTAAAGGGTCGGAAGTGAAGGCAGGAGTGTTTGGGAGTCGGGAGTCTGTAGCTCGGAGAGGAGCGACCCGAGACCCACCCTTCGCGGACTCAGAGTGGGGCACCCAGAAACACGAGAAGAGAACCCAAGACCACAGGCAGGAGTGCCTGTGCCACGGTGGAGTGAATGAGATGGGGAAGAGGAAAATAAGGGCGGCGGTGGTGGATGATGAGCCGATGGCGCGGAGCAATTTGAGGGTGTTACTGGGGCGCGATCCGGAGGTGGAGTTGGTTAGTGAGTGCGGAAGTGGGGCGGAGGCGCTGCGGGAGATTCGGAAGAAGAAGCCGGAGCTGGTGTTTCTGGATGTGCAGATGCCCGAGTGCGATGGGTTTGACGTGCTGGAACAGTTGGGCGGTGATTTGCCGGCGGCGGTGGTGTTTGTGACAGCGTATGACCAGTATGCGCTGCAGGCGTTTGAGGCGGGGGCGCTGGATTATTTGCTGAAGCCGTTTGATAACGCGCGATTCGAGCGGGCGCTGCGGCGGGCGAAGGAACGGATAGGGCAAAGGCGTCCGGCGCGGGTTTCACGTATTGCCATCAAGAATGCCGGGGAAGTTTTGTTTTTGAAGATTGCGGAGATCGATTGGATTGAGGCGGCGGATTATTACGTGTGTCTGCATGTGGGCGCGAAGACGCATTTGCTGCGGAGGAGTATGGCGGCAGTGGAGAAGGAATTGGATGCGGAAATGTTTTGCCGAATTCACCGGTCCGCGATCGTGAATCTGGAGAGAGTGCGGACATTGGAGAACGGGGAAGATGGCGGAGCGGAAGTGGTGTTGACGACGGGGGCGCGGTTGCGGCTGAGCCGGAGGTATCGGAGGGAGATGCAGACGAGGATCGGCAGGGGAATGAAGGAGGGTTAGGATGTGACGGAGCGGAGGGTTGATGGCTGGATGTGGGGATCGCAGAGGGATTCTTTCGGAAACAGACGCAAAAAGGGGCGGCGGTCCTCGCTTCGCGGACTCCGTTCGGAATGACGGCTTTCTTGATGGTCAGGGGAGCGCGAGGACTAAGGACTGGTCTTTGAGGGAGTAGAGCAGGCGATATTTGGCGTCTTTCGTGGGTTTGGGGATCGGGAAGTAGAGGAAGCCGGAGACGGGGATGGAGATTTTGTCTTCGGGGAGACCTTTTTCGTAGAGCTCGCGTTCGATGATTTCGCGGTCGCGATCGGCGACGTCGGGAGGAACCGGGGTGCCAGCGGCAACGCCGACGCCGGCCGCAGTGCTGACGCCGCGCACGTGAACTTGTTGGCCGGTCACGGGATCGGTGTAGGTGCCGGATTCATAGCCGACGCCTGCGGTTTCCGTGACATCCACGCCGCCCCCGGAGGATTTTCTTTTTTCGAGCTTGGCGGCGATTACGGTAGGGCTCTCCGGGCGGTAGGGCGCGTCGGTTTTGACTTCGACTAGAGTGAAATCGGCGAAGGAAAGATCGATGGGTTCGCCTTTCTTCGGAAACACAGCAACATGAACAATCAGGCAGCAGTGGTTGACGTCGGCGGCGAAAGTGTCCGCGGCTTGCTTTTTGGTGAGCAGTTCGGCCCCGACGCTGAGGCCGTCTTGTTCTGCGTGAGCTTGATATTTTTCTGCGGAGGTGCGAGGGGCGGTGCCTGCGTGCTTTTCCGGGGACGATTGCGCATCTTGCGCGCGGAGGAATGGGGAGGTTAAGACAAGAACAGTTAGCAGTGCGAAACGATGTCGGCGCATGGAGCACCTCATGTTAAGTGTACGACGGAATGGGAGGATGGGAAGGGTACGGAAGAAGGAGTATAAGGAGGTGGAGGAAGTACAGGAGCGGAGCAGTGAGCGGTGCGATTGTTGTTGTGCGCGGAGGTGGCGCACTTACGGCGCGGGGTCTTTTGGATTATTTCCCAACCCTTACGGGCTGGGCTTGTGTCGCGCCGCTGGCGCTTTGGGATGAGAGACTCTTTGCGGCGATAAGCGATGGTAATGAATTCTGCGCATCGCGGAGTCCGTTCGGAATGACGGGCACTTTTTTTTAGATGGGTGGCAAGGCGCAGGGGTTGAGATCCTTCGTCGCAAGAGGCGCCCTTCAGGATGACAATGCGTTTTTGTTTTGCGTTGGATGGTACGAGAACCCAAGAGCACGGTCAGGAGTGACTGTGCCACATGGAGGATTGAGATGAGGGTTGTGACGATGGGCGGCGTGGCGGCGGTCTTGGCGTGTGGATTGGTTTGGGTGCAGGCGGAACAGGCGCCGGGCGGTGCAGGGAAGGCGCAGGCGGTGGTGATTGTGGTTAAGGATCAGAGCGGGGCGATGGTGGCTGGGGCGCAGGTGAGGGTAGCTCCGGTGGCGGAGAATCCGCCGGAGAAGATGGAGACGGATGAGCATGGGGAGTTGAAGCTGCAATTGCGGCCGGGCGGGCATGGCGTGATCGTACGCGATCCGGGATTTGCGATGTTGCGCGCGCATATTGAAGTGAAGGCTGACGCAGCGGCGCAGATTTTTCCCGTGGTGCTGCAGATTGCGAGCACTGGCGGGCCTACGGTGGTCGGGATGAAGCCGGAAGCAGGTGTGCTGGCGCTAACGGTGGTGCCGTTCGATGAGAAATTCCGGATAACACCGGAGGAGTTGAAGGGGATGACGCGGAAGACGGTTACGGTGCATAACTCGCATGCGAATGCGGATGAAACTTATGAGGGAGTGGAGTTGGCGGATTTGTTGCTGAGGTATGGAGCGCCGATGGGGAAGGAATTGCGCGGGGCCGCGTTGGGGTATTACGTGGTGGTGACGGGAGCCGATGGCTATGAGGCGGTGTTTTCGTTGGCGGAGTTGGATCCGAGTTTTCATCCAGGGGATGTGTTGGTGGTGGACGCGATGAATGGGAAGGCGTTGGATGTGCGGACGGGACCGTTACGGTTAGTGTCAACGGAGGATAAGAGGCCGGCAAGGGGAGTTAGGAATTTGGTGGCGTTGGAGGTGAAGGGGAAATGAGCGGAGGAGTGCGCGGTGGGATTGTTGTTGTGCGCGAAACTCGTTGCACGATAAGCGTGAGGTGGTACGGAGTTCTGCACCGCAGCCTTCGTTCGGAATGACGTGTTTTTTTAGGTCCCGCGATTGCGGAGAACCCAACTGCGGGTTCGGGGACTCCGCGGCCACGATGTATCGTGCGCTTACCAGAAAACCCAGGACACAGGCAGGAGTGCCGGGTGCCACGGGTGATTTGCTATTGGCCGGTGCCGGTTGGTTGTGGGTTGTTGTTGGTGGTGTGGTGGAGCCAGTTGAAGGGGGATTTGTGGCTGGCTTGGGTGGCGTCTTTTTGTTTTTTGTTGTGGGCGGTTTTGGTGTTTGATTTGGAATCGTTGCTGGCGCCGGCGCCCATGGGGCCGGGAGATTTGTGCCACCAGCCTACGGATTTGGGAGTGGCGTAGAGAGGCGCGTTTTTGGCTTGTTTGGAGTGGTTTTGGCGATGGTTTTTGGATTTTTTGGTTTTGTTGTCGGAGCCAACTCCGGCGGGTGGGGGAGTGGAATGGTGATGCCACCACCAATGCGCGGAGACGATAGGCACAGGGCCGAAGGCGGTGAGCAGGATTGCGCCGAGAAGGGCCAGAGATAGTCGCTTCATAGGTGAAAGTCCCCTTTTGATGTTTTTAGCATGTGGGTAGTGGAGGGGGCACCTGTACGAAGGTACTCCTGTGGCGTGAGAGGGACGGGGTGGGGTGGCGAGTTGGATACGGCGGACAGGGCGGGTTGGAAGGAGTTGAGAGCTCACGTCGAGCCGTGGGACGGCGTTTGCGTTGTATCTGAAAGAGGCGGATAGATCGCAAGAGGAAAAGGCGATTTCCGAGGGCGAGCAGGACATCTATCCGAATTCGTGGTCGCGGGACGGGAAAACTATTTTGTATACGGAGGGAGTGGACCTGAAGTATCTGGCGATGCCGGAAATGAAGGGCACATTGTTTATCAAGGCGCAAGGCACGGTGAAGAACGCGCAATTTTCGCCGGATGGGAAGTGGGTGGCATACGCGTCGAATGAAAACGGAAGATGGGAAGTTTACGTGACGTCGTTTCCAGAAGCGAAGGGGAAGCGGCAGGTGTCTTCGGCGGGAGGAGATCAGCCGAGGTGGCGCGGGGATGGGAAGGAATTGTTTTATCTGGGAGCGGACGCGCGGTTGATGGCCGCGCCGGTGAAAACGGGAGGCCAGTTTGACGCGGGAACAGCGGTGGCGTTGTTTCAGACAAATCCGAAGGAGACGGCGGCGACGTCGGAGCAGTACACGTATGACGTGGATCCGGGAGGGGAGAAGTTTTTGGTGAACACGTTGGTGGCGAATCGGGTTGTGCAGCCGCTGACGGTGGTGTTGGGATGGGGGGAGGAGTTAGTAGGAGGTTTAGGAAGTGAAGGAGGTTAAGGACCGGAGGGTGGATCGAGGATGGTTGGATTGAAGAGGGATTCAAAGGGGATTATGACTATGGAGGCTGGGAGTCGCGATTGCTCACTGCGCAGACTTCGTTCGGAATGACGAGTGTTTTTTTTTGTAGGAACCCAAGAACAGAGGTAGGAGTGTCTGTGCCACAGGGCGGAGACGTGGGAGTAAAGACCCGCCGCTGTGGGAGAAGAGTAACGTATAATCGCGGGCGCTATGGGGATTGCGGCTGGGACAAAACTGGGGCCGTATGAGGTGGTGGCGGCTATTGGCGCTGGGGGAATGGGCGAGGTGTATCGGGCTACCGATACGCGGCTGGGACGTGATGTGGCAGTGAAGGTTTTGCCGGCGGCGCTGACTAAGGATACGGACCGGCTGTGGCGATTTGAGCAAGAAGCGAAGACGGTTGCGGCGCTGAACCATCCGAACATTCTGGGAATCCACGACATAGGAACGTATGAAGGATCGCCGTTTCTGGTAAGCGAATTACTGGAAGGGGACACACTGCGTCAGAAGATCGATGCCGGCCCGATTGCGACGCGGCGCGCGATCGAGTATGCGCTGGGAATTGCGCAAGGGCTGGCGGCGGCGCACGACAAGGGGATTGTTCACCGCGATCTGAAACCGGAAAACGTGTTCATCGCGCGCGATGGACGCGTGAAGATTCTGGATTTTGGACTGGCGAAGCTGACGCGCGCGGAAGGCGGCATGGAAACGGCGACGACGATGACGATGGCGAGTCCGTCGACGATGCCGGGCGTGGTGATGGGAACGATCGGGTATATGTCCCCGGAGCAGGTGCGCGGGGAAGTGAGCGACGGGCGATCGGACATTTTTGGCTTTGGCGCGGTGCTGTACGAAATGTTGACGGGGAAGCGCGCGTTCAAAAGAGAGACTGCGGCGGAAACGATGACCGCAATTCTAAAGGAAGAGCCGCCGGACTTGCTGGAGACTGGATGGCAGGGGCCGATCGGGCTGCAGAGGATATTGTCGCGATGCCTGGAGAAGAGCGTGGAGCGGCGGTTTCAGTCGGCGAGCGACCTGGCGTTCGCGATTGAGGCGTTGAGCGGAACGGGGACGGGAGCTTCACCGAGTGTGGCCGCGGCGGTGGCGGAAGTTCCGAAGACGCGGCGATGGGTGGGGTTTGCGGTGGGCGGGTTGGCATGTTTGGCGGTGGGCGCGGGGATTGCCTGGAGTTTGCGGCCGGGGCCGAAGCCGGTGCCGACATTCCAGCGCGTGTCGTACGAAGACGGAACGATGATCCGAGGGCGGTTCGCGTCGGATGGAAGAACAGTGGTCTACAGCGGTGTGTTGAGCGGAGGCGTGCCGGATACGTATGTGATTCGCGAGGATTATCCGACTTCGGTGCCGGCGGGATTGCAAGGCGCGATGATGCTGGCGATTTCGAAGCAGGATCATATGGCGGTGCTGGTGCGGCCGCATTTTTGGGCGCAGTACGAGTGGGGAGGAACGCTGGCGCGGGTGCCCGTGGGAGGAACGACGCCGCGGGAGTTGCTGGAAAATGTTTACGACGCGGATTGGGCGCCGGATGGAGAACAGTTGGCTGTGATCGATCGCAAGAATGACAAATGGAGGCTGCAGTATCCGATCGGGAAGGTTTTGCTAGAGACGGATAACTGGTTGAGCGACGTGCGCGTTTCGCCGGACGGGAAGACGGTGGCGGTGTTTCGTCACCCGCCTGAGGGGAAGGACGATCGCGGTTACGTGTTGCTGGTGGAGCAGGATGGAAAGGAGAAAGTGGTTTCGAAGGAGTGGGAAGCGCTGGAAGGAATGGCGTGGACGGCGGACGGAAAAGAAGTTTGGTATGGAGCGGCGGCGGCCGGGGACCAATACTGCGTGAGAGCGAGCAATATGAAAGGCGAGGAGCGCACGGTGTATTGCGGAACGTCGGGAACGCGGGTACATGATATATCGCCGGCGGGCCGGACGCTGGTGTCGAGCGACGTGTTGCGTGTGGCGATTGTGACGATGGAGCACGGGGCGAAAGAAGAGAAAGCGGTGAGCGGGTTGGCGGAGAGACTGAATCCGCGGTTGACGCCGGACGGGACGGAAGTGGTGGTGACGGACGCTTCGGAGCGCGGCGGGTCTGACTATTCAGTGTACGCGCAGAAGATGAGCGGAGGAGCGCCGATACGAATTGGCGGAGGCGGTTACGGAACGGACGTGAGCGACGACGGGAAGTGGGTGTTGGTGGTGCTGCCGGGAGAGGCAAAGGGAAAAGTACAAGTGATTCCGGTGGGAGCGGGTGAAGCGCAGACGCTGCAGTGGGAAGGTTTTCAGGTGGTCTGGGCGAACTGGTTCCCGGATTCGCAACATATTTTACTGCGGGGCAATCCGGAGGGGCAGCCGGTGGGATTGTATGAGACCGACCGCAGCGGAAGCGTGCCGAAGATGCTGGTGAAAGACATGCCGGGTTGGGCGGACGTGACGCCGGACGGAGAAAATTTGTTGCTGCTGGTGGGAGATACTCTAGTGAAGAGATCGTTGAAGGATGGAAGCGAGACGAAGACGCGGACGCTCGAGGCGGGGGAAGTGCCGGTGGATTGGGCGAAAGAGCCGAATCATATGTATACGCAGATTGCGAGTCCGACAAATGTGCAGATTTTCAAGATTGATTTGGGGAGCGAGAAGCGTGAGTTGTGGCAAGTGATCGCTCCGAAGGAGCAGGAAGGGGCGTTGTTGGTGATGGAGGCAGGGACGATTACGCCGGATGGAAAGTGGATGATGGTGAATTATGTGGATCCGGCGGGGGAGTTTTATATGAGTGAGAATTTGCGGTGAAAGGGAAATTGGAAAAGGGAAATTGGCAGAGGGGATCGATTTTTGGGGGTTGGATGAGATGTTGAGATCGAAGAGGGATTGTTTCCGCAAAGGGCGCGGAAAGGGGCGCCGGTCCTCACTCCTCGGACTTCGTTCGGAATGACGTGTTTTTTTGTGTGCGGATAGGAGGCGGGTGAGTTTGGATTGGCGAATGGTGGGTAGGGTGGTGATGGCGTTGCTGCTGGCCTTGGTGGGGGCGGCGGCGCGGGCGCAATTGCAGGGACATATTTCGATGGCGAAGGATGTGTACTTTGCGGGCGAGCCGGTTTACGTGCTGTTTGAATATACAAATGTGGGGAAGGATCCGGTGCAGTATTCGGCAGGCGACCCGTATGCGGAGGGTTGCGGCGGATACAAGCTGGAGGTGTCGGACGTGGCGGCGAAGGAGAGAGCGAGTTGCAGGGAACGCGGCGGCGCGAGCGAGTGCATCGCGGAGAGCGAGATTCTGGCGGCGGGGGAGACGAGACACCAGTTGATCCTGGTAAATTACGCCCACGATTTATCGAAGGCGGGGAAATATGAAATTCGTGCCACGCAGGAAATGAAATATGCGGCGGCGACCGGAGCTGTGAGGCTGGCGGCGGCACAGCAGCAGTTCAAGGTGGAGCAGCGATTTACGATACAGCTGATGAAGGCGGATCGCGAGAGGTTGGAGGCGGTTTATAAACCGTACGTGGTGAATTTGAGTTCACAGGACGACGAGATTCAGAGAGAGGCGGAACGAGCGGTCGTGAGCGGTGCGCCGCCGTGGCTGGAAGATACGATTGTGGGGATGCTGCGGCAGTATACATCGCGAGAATTCGCGTTGCTGGGGCTGAAGAATTTGAATACGGCGCGGTCGCGGGAGGAATTGGCGAAGATTGTGCGTAACACCTCGGAGGAGACGGAAGAGAATTTGACGGCGGTGCGTTACCTGGCGGAGTTGGGGGATAAAACATATTTTCCGATGCTGCTGGGGATTGCAAAGAAGCAACCGGCGAATGAAGGAAGGGAGTATGTGATGGCGGCGGCGGAGTTGGGGGGAGACGATGCGGTGCCGTTTTTGCAGGAATTGTTGGGGAGCGGGGATGGATCGGCGCGGGCGAATGCAGTGATGGGATTGGGGAAGACGGGGAGCCGGGCGGCCGTGCCGTTGCTGATTGAGGTGCTGAAGGATCGGGAGTTGGGGAGGTGGGCGGGGGAGGGGTTGGTGGAGTTGACGCACCGGCAGGAAGGCGATTGGGTGGCGTGGTGGGCGGGGAATTCGGGGAGCGCAGCGGTGTTTGGGGTGGGGTGCTGGTAACGGCGGGTGGCGTTTTTTATTGGCGGCAAGTTTTCCCTGAGGCTGGGATCGCAGAGCGATTCATCGCACAAAAACCGTGCGATGGCCCAGACTTCCTGGTTGCGCGGACTGCGTTCGGAATGACGGATTTTTTTTGTGGGTTATTTTTGCCAGTGGGCTACGTGGACTAGCTGGAATTGGGAGCCGTGGTTGGCGGGATCCGGTTGGATGGAGACCAGGTGTTGGTCGGATTTGGTGCCAGATTTGAAGAGGAGGCCGTTTTTTTCGGGTTTGTCGGAGCCGCAGGTCAGGGGTTTGTTGTCATCATCTTTGTCGCTGTTGTCGGTTGCGTTGTCGGTGGGATGGGAGCAGTCTAGGACTTTGCCGTATTTTGAGAGTTTCTTTTTGTAGTAGTCCGCGATTTTTTCAGGGGAGTCGTCCGACTCCAATTTCAGGACAGCTAATTTCACGCCGGAACCGCCGCCCCAAACATCGAAATTGATGCCGGGTGAGTCCGAATCTTTGCCCTTGTGGCGGCGGGCACCGGGATAGAGAGGGAGGCCGATGTCTTTGGCGTCGGCGTCCGCGGCCATGGTGATGCCTGCGCCTTTTTGATCTTTTTGGTCTTGGGCGGGGGAGGCTGATGGGAGAAGAGAGAGAAGGAATGCGGCGAACAGAGCGGACGTCCGACGTTGCATGAGGTCCTCCGTGGATTTGTTTGGCTGTTGGTGATACGTAGGGAGGGGTGGGGAAGTTCCGTCGTTTGGGGATTGGTGAAGGTGGATAGGGTTCCTTACGGGCTCAAGCGTACGGAGTGACGGAAATTCTTGCCGCTGTGAGTGGAGCAAAGAGGCAGGGGTTGAGATCCTTCGTTCCGGACTTCGCGTGAGGCAGCTGGCCGATCTAAAGTTCGGAGACTACATTGAACCCAAAACAACATTCAACTCAAGAGCACAGGCAAGAGCGCCTGTACCACTTAGTTGGTGCGTTCGGCTTGCCATTCGCCGTGTTCGCCGCGGAAGCCGTATTCGCCGGACATTTTGTCGCCATCGACGCGGCCGCGAAAGGTGAGGACATTGCGGGTTTTGGTTCGGAAGACGATGTGGTGGACGTTGATGGTGCCTTCGAGGCCGCCGGACTGGTTGGGTCCTTTGAAGTGTCCGGTGAGTTCGTTGCCGTTTTGTTTGATCTCGATATATTTGGTGGAAGTTTTGCCGTTATCAACATTCTTCGAGTAGATGGTCCATTTGCCTCCGACGTTGTCGGGAGGTTGGTCGGGGGGCGGCTGCTGCGCGAGGGAGAGGTGGCTGACGGCCAGGAAGAAAAAAGCTACGGAAAGAAGCAGGGATTTCGAGTAGTAGTTCCGCATGGCAACTCCCCTGGAGGAAGATGAGTACCGTCCCGCACGTGATTCTACACACCAGCACGAATGGGCTTCAACGAAAATTGGGAATCGCGGGCATGTGTGCGGATATTCGTAGGTTAGGGTGTGGTATAAATCCTGGCATTCCGCGGGCCGATGGAGGGAATTTTTGCAGGGAGATTTGCTCGCGGGAGAAAAGGACAGGGTGCGATGGCGCAAAGACTGAGCAGGAGAAGGGTGATTCGCGATTTGTGCGGCGGGGTGGCGGCGGGATGGGTCTCGCGGTTGTATGGATCTTCACGGATGGAGGCAGGGCAGGAGCGGAATGGGAGCCGCGCGGCGATGTTTCATCTTGCGCGGACGTTCATGGAGAAATATTCGGTGCCGGGGATGGCGGTGTCGATTACGCGGAATGGGAAATTTGTGTACGAGCATTCGTTCGGGATGGCGGACAGGAGCAATGCCCAACAGCTGCGGTCGAACAGCTTGTTCCGGATTGCGAGTGTGACGAAGCCGATCACTGCGGTGACGATTTTTACGCTGATCGAGCAGGGGAAACTGAATCTGAACGACAGAGTGTTCGGACCGTCGGGAATTCTGGGAACGAAATACGGAAAGCCGCCGTACAAGCAGTACGTGACGGACGTTACCGTGGATGATTTGTTGACGCACACGAGCGGGGGATGGCCGAACGATTCGACCGATCCGATGTTTCGCAATAATTCGTGGGACCACCAGAAATTGATTACGTGGACGCTCGAGAATCTGCCACTGACGTATCCGCCAGCACAGCACTGGGCGTATTCGAACTTCGGATATTGCGTGCTGGGGCGGGTGATCGAACAGGTGACCGGGCAGCCGTATGCGGCGTACGTACAGAGCGCGATTCTGGCGCCGTGCGGAGTGACGGACATGGATATCGCGAGGAATAAGGAAGGCGAGCGTTATCCGAACGAAGCGGTGTACTACGGGCAGTACGGCGAGGATCCGTACAAGATGAATGTGACCCGAATGGATTCGCATGGAGGGTGGATCGCGAGTTCGAACGACCTGGTGGTGTTTCTCGATCACGTGACGGGATTTCCAGGGATTCCGAGTTTACTGAAACCGGAGACGATCAAGATTATGACCACGCCGAGCCCGGCCTATCCAGCGGGTTCGCCAGGGAAGTATGCGCGCGGGTGGATGGTGAGGAATGACGGCGCGGGGAATTGGTGGCACACCGGGAGTTTGCCGGGGACGACGACGATCATGGTGCGGACGTCGACGGGGATGTGTTGGGCGGCGTTGACGAATACGAGGACGGAGCCGTCGGATGAGATTAATGGGGCGTTGGATGAAATGGTATGGGACATGGTGAGGCAGGTGCCGGCGTGGAATTAGGGGAGGAGGTGGAGGAGAACCCAAGAACACAGGCAAGAGCGCCTGTGCCACGAAGAGAACCCAAAACCCACCCTTCGCGAACTCAGAGTGGGCCCGAGGGCTCCCGCGGGGCACGATGTATCGTGCCTCTACGGGATGGATTAGAGGATGGGGAAGAAGAGGTCTTTGGGGTTGGTGCTCCAGCCTTGGATGGATTGCGGGCTGATCAGGGTGGGAGTTTGACGTTCGGCTTTATTGCTCATGAGGAGGGAATAGCCGTTGGCAAGATAGGAGGGGATTTCGCGGTCATCGGTCAGCGGGATGTAGGGGCCGTGTTTGCCTAGTTGGACGCGGTAGCGATTGTCTTTGAAGCGATGAGGGAGCAGGCGGGTGCCGACCTTTTTTCCGCGAGAGATGGTGGCGAATAGCATGTGTGAACCCCCGAGAAGTTTTTGGATAAGGGTAGTTTAGGCGCACGGGGCGATGGTGGTAAGAGGAGTGGGTGTGGAAATGTGTGGATGGATTTGGGGGAGGAGCTAACGAGTGGGAAGAGTTGGACGCGGTGGCTGAGATCCTTTGTCGCGGACTCCTCCGGGTGGCAATTTTTTTCTCGAGGCGGAGCGATCGAAGAGAGATGCTTTCCGCGAAAGGAGCGGGAAGGGGCGGCGGTCCTCATCCCGCGGACTCCGTGCGGAATGCCGAGGTTTTGTATGGTTAGTTGATTTGCTGGGCTGAGGTTAGGGCTTGGTTGATGCTTTTCAGGGATTGGAAATTGTCTTTGACTACTGTGGATTTGATGTTGTCTTTAGTAACGATTACGGGTTGGAGCATGAGGACGGGGATTTGCGCGTCGCCGTGGGCGATGGTTTCGTCGGCGTAGGGTTTTTGGCCTTTGGCGAGGCGCACGGCTTCGTCGGCAGCGATAACTGCTTCGTTGGAGACGGGCTTGTAGACGGTCATCGACTGGGTGCCCTGGGCGATGCAGATGACAGCGGCTAGATCGGCGTCTTGACCAGAGACGGCGACTTTGCCGGCGAGATTGTGTTCGCGGAGGGCCTGGATTGCGCCGCCGGCCAGGCCATCATTCGAGGCGAGAACCGCGGCGATGTTGCCTTGAGAAGATTCGATCGCTTTGAGCGTAGCGAGGTAGGCCTCGGCAGGCAGCCAATCTTTGGTGTAGGAATCGGCGATGATTTTGATGTCGCCGCGATCGATGTAAGGTTGCAGAACTTTCATCTGCGCGTCGTGAAGAGTTTTGGCGCCTTCGTCGTTAGGCGAACCGGCGATGAGGACGTAGTTCCCTTTGGGGGCTTGTTTCACAAGATATTCGGCTTGCATGCGGCCGATTTCGAGACGATTAAACGTGATGTAGAGATCGACGCCGCTGTTGACAACCAGGCGATCGTAACTGATGACCTTAACGTTGGCGGCTTTGGCGGCGTCAACGATGCGGCTGGCTTTGACGCTGTCGTGGGGTAGAAGAACGAGAACTTTGATGCCGGATTTAAGCATGTCCTGGACCTGTTGGAACTGACGATCGTCGTCGCCACCGGCGTCGGCGGAAACTACTTGCATACCGAGTTGCTTGGCGCGGACTTCGAAGGAATCGAGGTCAGTCTGCCAGCGCTCGCCCTTCATGGCTTCGATGGAGAACCCGATTTGCGGTTTGGCGGCGTCTTGCGCGTGGGCGAGGCGCGGGTTGATGGCGATGACGAACAGGGCCGCGAGAAGCGTCAGATTGCTCCGGGTGATGGTCACGAGAATTTCCTCCGCAGTGCCGGACCTGGAATTTTGGTAGCGATGTTGAGCGGCTCGCGGGCGTCGAGCAGATCACGACGGCGCGACAGGCCGATTCGTCTTAGTCAGTATCGGGGTGGCGTGGGCGGGAAGCAACGGTGGGAGGCGGATTGGTTAGCGGTGGATAGGGCACATTTTTGGAGGGCGTGGTTTATCGGAGTGGCCAGCCCTTACGTGCGATTTATCTGTCGAGGAGCGAGGAGAGCCCTACAATCACGAAAGTGAGACCGAACCGTCCGTCCAACAAACGCGAAATCAGAGCGAGTGGCCACATTATCGCCACAGGGAACCAGACCATGAACACCGCAAATAGGCTGAGAGCATGGTGCTCTATTTCACAGAAGAGCAGGCGTGGCTGTCCAACCCGGAAGAAGCGAAGAGAGATGGATGAGGCTGACCAAGACGCATGCAGGAGTGCCGGTACTGCGCGGACTCCGTTCGGAATGACGTGCCTTTTGTTGGGGAATGGGGGCGTTGACGTTGGGGAGTTGGGGGGCTAGGATGCGGGCACGGGTCTGGGTGAATGATTGGAAAATTGTTTGGGCATTATGTGGTGCTGGAACAGGCCGGCGCGGGGGCGATGGGTGTCGTTTACCGCGTGCGGGATGAGCGGCTGCAGCGTGATGTGGCGCTGAAGATTCCGGCGGAGGGCGCGCTGCTGACGGAAGAACTGCGCGCGAAATGGCTGGCGGAAGCGCGGGCGGCATCGGCGCTGAATCATCCGAACATCTGCACGATTTATGAAGTGGGCGACTACGAAGGGCAACCGTACATCGCGATGGAATACCTTGCGGGGCGGCCGCTGAACGCGTGCATCCCCGACGACGGATTACCCACAGAAACGGTATTGGAGTATGGCGCGCAGATAGCGAGCGCCCTGGAATGCGCACACACGCATGGAGTGCTGCACCGCGATTTGAAATCGGCGAACGTGCGAAAGAGCGCCAGCGGTGAAGTGAAGGTGCTGGATTTCGGTCTGGCGGTGAGCTTAAAGGATGCGCCGGTGGAAGGGGCGACGCAGACGAGTCCGACGTCGACGAGCGGAGCGCCGGGAACGCTCGCGTATCTTGCGCCGGAAGTGTTGAGCGGAACGCCGGCCGATGCGCGCGGAGATATATGGGCTCTGGGAGTGTTGCTGTACGAGATGGCGTCGCGGGCGCATCCGTTTCCGGGACGCACGATGTATGAATTGTGCAGCGCGATTTTGAAAGAAGCACCGCGGCCGTTACCGATGCACGTGCCGCCAGGATTGCGGGCGATTATTTTGCGGTGTTTGGCGAAGCAGCCGGAGCAGAGGTATCAGAGAGCGAGCGAGGTGAAGGCGGCGCTAGAGGCGTTGCATTCGAATGGAGGAATGATCGCCGCGGCCGCGGCGGCGGGGGTGATTGAGGAGGAATGGGAAGAGGGAGAACCCAAGACCCACCCTCCGCAAAAAGCGCTCAGAGTGGGGCACCCGGGAGAGGAAGAACCCGAGGCTGAGGCGCGGAGTTGGTATTTCGGGCGGTTGGGATTTTTGTGGGGATTGGGGTTGCTGGCTGCGGTGGCTGCGGTGATTTATTTTGTGCCGGGGGCCAAGCCGAAATTGGGAGCGCCAGTGCCGGGCGGGAAATTGCGGCAACTGCTGGCGACGGACAAAAATATTCTGGGGCCGGGACTTTCGCCGGATGGAAAGATGCTGGCGTATGTGGAACAAGGAGACAGCAGCGACGATCTTTATGTGACGCGCGTGGCGGGTGGAGAACGAATGAAGTTGACAAACGATATTTCGCGGAAAAGCGAACCGGTGTTTTCGCCGGATGGAGAGAAGATCGCGTTTGCACGAAAACTGCCGGGAGAAGGGACGCCGGAGATTTGCACGATTGCGATGCTGGGAGGAGGAATTGCGACGGTAACGCAGGACGGGTCGATGCCGGCGTGGTCACCGGAAGGAAACAAGCTGGCATACGTGAGAAGGAAACCGGGAGAGCCGGAAACGCTGGCGATTGTGGGGTTGGACGGGGCGGATGTGCGAACGATTTTGGCTGGCGATGCGATTTATCCGTTCATGGGAGCGCCGACGTGGTCGCCGGATGGAAAGACGATTGCGGTGGCGCGGAGCCGTGGAGGAGACAGCCGGGAAGTTTGGCTGGTGCCGGTGGATGGAGGAGACGCGAAGGAAATAACGCACGGGACGGGGGGAGTGTCCAGCGACATGCCGGTGTTTACGGCAGATGGAAGGGGAATTGTGTTCCGGTCAAATCGCGGAGGCGCGAGAAATATCTGGTACATGGACTTGAATGGAAAAGGGGAGACGCAACTGACGACAGGAGCGGGGCCGGACTCGACTCCGAGCGTGGCGCGGGATGGAACGTTGGCGTTTCTGAATTCGCGGACGCGGTATGTGCTGCTGCTGTATGACTTGTCGACCGGGCAAAGCAAAACAATTTTATCTGAGCAGGGAATTTTGTGGGGGCCGGTGTTTTCGCCGGATGGGAAGGAAGTGACGTATTCGCGGGGGGAGCCGGATGGGGCGTGGCATTTGTGGACGCTGCCGGTGGGGGGAGGAACCGCGGCACGGCAGTTGACGTCGGGAAAATTGCTCGAGATTTATGCGCGGTATACGCCGGATGGACAAGAAATTTATTACAGCACGTGGGGGCCGGAGCCGCTGAGTATCGGGCGCGTGACCGCAAAGGGCGGAGCGACGCGACCGGTGGAACCGAAAACGACGACGAGCGATTCGTATGCGGATATTTCCGCGGATGGAAAATCGCTGGTGTTTGTGAGGACGGAGAATAAGGTTTCACATTTATTTGTGCGGGCGGCGGATGGAACGGGAGAAGCACGGGGGGTGGGGAATGTTGTGGGCACGGTGCCGAGGTGGTCTCCGGATGGGAAGTGGATTGCGTTCAGTCCGGATCGCGGGTTTGATGGCGGCGTGTTTTTGGTACACGCGGATGGAAGCGGATTGAAACGCGTGACGGAACGGGGAGGTTGGCCGGTGTGGTGGCCGGGTGGACAGCAGATGGGGATGCAGACGCTCGGGCCGGAAGGAAATGTGGAGATTACGGTGGTAACGTTGGTGACGGGAGAGACGCGCGTGTTGCCGGGATTGCGGTTTACTGGGGTGAATTATCCGTTTGATGTGTCGCGGGATGGGAAGTGGTTGGTGACGACGAATGAGGTGGATGAGTCAGACGAGATTTGGTTGTTGGAGGCGGGGAGGTAGGAGGAGGATCGGAACGCCGTGGTTTTGGGCAAGACGCGTGGGTTGAGATCCTTCGTCGCGGACTCCTCAGGATGACAACGTGTTTTTGTTTTTGGTGAGGTCGATCGATCGAAGAGGGATTCTTTCCGCGAAAGGCGCGTAAAGGGGCGGCCGTCCTCACCTCCAGGGCTCCGTTCGGAATGACGGGTTTAATTTATGTGCGGGGAGGAAAACCGAGGAGCACAGACTGAAGCCTATACTACGGGCGGGCTCGCGTACTTGCCCCCGGGCACGACTTATGGTGCCCCTACCGGATGGATGTAGGGAGGATTGGATTGGGGATGGAAAATTTGAGGGTGGTGTTGGTGGCTACTCGGAACCCGTTGAATATGGGGGCGGTGGCGCGGGCGATTGGCAATTTTGGTGCGGGTGGGTTGCGGGTGGTGCAGCCGTATGAGAAAGCGTTTCGGGAGGCGCGGTCGGCGGTCGGAGCGGCGGCGGTGCTGAGAGAGGCGGAAGAATGCGCGACGGTGGAAGAAGCGGTGGCGGATTGCGGGTTAGTGGTGGGAACGACGGCGATTGGGAATCGGGAGATCAAGCATCCGTTGAGGAGTCTGGATAAGACTGGCGTCGTGATCCGTAAGCGGCTGGCGAAGGAACGCGTGGCGATTTTGTTTGGGTCGGAGAAGAAGGGATTGTCGAATGAGGATTTGAGTTATTGCCATTGGCTTTTGCATATTCCGACGCGCGGGGAACACCAGTCGATGAATCTGGGGCAGGCCGCGGCGGTGTGTTTGTGGGAATTGGCGCGAGGGGCGAGGAGTTTTGCAGAGGGAGTGAAGAAGGGGCGCGCGGCAAAGATGGAGACGGTGGAGCGGATTACGAAATATTTATTGGCGAGTTTGCTGCGGAGCGGGTATGTGGCGGCGCGGAGCGAGAGATTAGCGGAGGAGAAGTTGCGGCGGATGGTGAGAAGGTTTGCGTTGGACGAAGCGGATGGGGAAGTGTTTTTGGGGATGGTGAGGAAGATGGAGGAATCGGGGAGGGAGTGAAGGAGGTTGGGGAGGCGGTTATTTCTTGGCGGGGCAGGAGGACTCAGGAGATAGTGCGAAGGCTAGGCTATTTGGCGGTTGGGAGTTGGGGTAAGATGGCGCGGTGAATTTTGACCCGAGAATTGCGAAGACGGTTAGTCATTACAGGATTGTGGAACGGTTGGGCGGCGGCGGGATGGGGGTCGTCTACCGGGCCGAAGACACGCGGCTGAAGCGGGCCGTGGCGTTGAAGTTCCTGCCAGAAGAGTTGGCGCGGGACGCGGGAGCGCTGGAGCGATTCAAGCGCGAGGCGCAGGCGGCGTCGGCGATCAATCATCCGCATATTTGTACGGTCTATGACGTGGGCGATGAGCAGGGGGAAGCGTTCATCGCGATGGAATGCCTGGAAGGGCAGACGCTGAAAGAGCGGATTGAGTCGGGGAAAGTGACGCGAACGCAACTGGTGAAATGGGGAATCCAGATTGCGGACGCGCTGGCGGCGGCGCACGCGAAAGGAATCGTGCATCGCGACGTGAAGCCGGCCAACATTTTTATCACCGAAAGAGAAGACGCGAAGATTCTGGATTTTGGGCTGGTGAAGCAGACACCGGACGGCGGCGCGGGTGTGTCTTCGCTGCCGACGGTGACGAACGAATGGGCGTTGACGACGCCGGGCTATGCGATCGGGACGATGGCGTATATGTCTCCGGAACAGGCGCGCGGGGAAGAGCTGGATGCGCGGACGGATCTGTTTTCGTTTGGCGCGGTGCTGTACGAGATGGCGACGGGGCGGGGAGCGTTTCGGGGAAACACCGCGGCGATGATTCACGACGCGATTTTGAATCGCGAGCCGACGGAATTGAGCGGAACTTCGACGGTGATGGGCGACGGGCTGGGGCACATTTTGAAGAAGGCGCTGGAGAAAGACCGGCGGCTGCGTTACCAGAGCGCGGCGGAATTGCGAACGGACCTGGAACGGCTGAAGCGGGACACGGAAAGCGGAGTGGTGGCACAGGCGAGCGGGAGAACGGGCACAGCGGGCGACGGGAAAAAGCGTAAATGGATTTGGGCGGAAGTGGCAGGGGGATTGGCGCTGGCCGCAGCGGTGGGAACGATTTTGTATTTGCAATTTGCGAAAAGTGAAAAAGTGCAAACGGGGAAATGGGAGCAGTTGACGTTTTTCACGGATTCGGCCGTGTATCCGGCGTTGTCGCCGGACGGGCGGATGCTGGCGTATTTGCGCGGGGCGGGCACGTTCATGGGACCGGGAGACGTGTACGTGCAGATGTTGCCGACGGGCGATCCGGTGCAACTGACGCACGATCACAAGACGAAATTGAGTCCGGCATTTGCGCCGGATGGGACGAAGATCGCGTATAGCACGGTGGACCCGTGGGACGTGTGGGAAGTGGGAGTGTTGGGGGGCGATCCGCAAGTGATGCTGAAGAACGCGTCTTCGTTGAGCTGGATTGCTGGAGGGAAGCGGCTGCTGTTCAGCGAGATCAAGACCGGATTGCACATGGTGCTGGTGACGACGGATGAGGGGCGTGGACAAAGCCGGGACGTGTATGTGCCGCCGGGAGAACGGGGAATGGTGCATCATTCGTATTTGTCACCGGATGGCAAATGGGCGCTGATGGTGCAGATGAACGCGCAGGGCAAGCTAACGCAGTGCCAGGTGGCGGCGTTCGACGGTAGTGGAAAAGGAAAATTGGTGGGGCCTGACGGAGGAACGTGTACGGGCGGAGCATGGTCGCCGGACGGGAAATATGTGTACGTGAGCGCACAGAAGGACGGGGCGTTTCATGTCTGGCGACAAAGATATCCGGAGGGAGAGCTAGAGCAGGTGACGTCTGGGCCGACACAAGAAGAAGGACTTGCGATGGCGGCCGATGGAAGATCTTTCGTTACGTCGGTGGGAACGACGGACATGAGTATCTGGATTCATGACAAGGAAGGGGACCGGCAGGTTTCGTCGGAAGGGGATGCGTCGACGACGACGTTTTCGAGCGATGGGACGAGGTTGTACTACCTGAAGCGGAGCGGACGCGATCCGAAATCGGAATTGTGGAGGATCGACCTGAAGAGCGGAGAGAACCAGCGGCTATTGCCGGGATATGGAGTTGAGACGGAGGGAGACGTAAAGAATTACTCGCTGTCGAAAGACGAGAAGCGCGTGGCGTTTGTGATGAGGGACGAAAAGGGAATGTCGCACGTGTGGATTGCGCCGACCGATCATCGAAGTTCGCCGCACAAGCTGGAGTCGACGGAGAATGAGGATTCGCCGCGGTGGTTGCCAGATGGAGAGTTGATTTACCGAGTGGCGCGCGGAGGAAAGAACTTCGTGTACAAGAGGAGTGCGGAAAACGGCGAAGGGAAGCAGGTGCTGGCGGAGACGATCCTGGAATTGCCCGCGGTGTCACCGGATGGGAAATGGGTGGTGGTGGCGGTGAGTGACACCGAGGATGCGGAACATCCGTATCGCATTGCGGCGTATCCGGTGGAGGGAGGAGGGCCGCGAGTGCTGCTGTGCAGGACGATTTGCCGTGTGAACTGGGATGCCAGTGGAACGCACCTGGTGTTGAACATGTTCGACGGGGACCACGGGCATAGTTTTTTTCTGGCCACGGATAAAGGCGTGGGATTGCCGAAGATGGCAGAGGACGGAGTTGGGAATTTGGGGGAGGCGAAGGCGTTGGCGAAGGCGGACGGGGTGGCGGAGTTCGTGGAATCGGCGGTGACGCCGGAGGAGTATTCGTTTACAAGGGTGAGGGTGAGGAGGAATTTGTATCGGGTGGGAGTGGATTAAGCGGGGCCGGAGGTGGAGGAGGGGCAGGAGATTTAGGAGGTAAAGCATCGGAGTGTTGGGATTTTCCGGACATGGGGCAGCGACGGTGTGGCGCCCCTACGAGCAGAACCCGGGTCCCGCCCTTCGCGAAAGGTGTTCAGAGTGGGGCACCCAGGAGGGAGCCCAAGAGCTGGCGTAAGAGCCAGCGCTCCGGGTTCGTGGACTCGCCGGGCGCGAGAGCTGCGACGCAAGTGATTGTGTGATGCGGATCGGAGTGGAGCACGATATATCGTGCCCCTTTGTGATGAATGTTTGGGTGTTGATGTGAAATTAATTCGACAATTTTTTCTGGTGGTCGCTTGCGTTCTGGTTTGCGCGATTTGGGTTGGGGTGTGTTTGGGTTGCGCTGCGCAGGCTGCACCTGCGGCTGGTGGTGGTCAAGGACCTGCTGCTGCGCAGCAGGCGGTTGCGCAGTCGGCCGCGGGCAGTGTGTCGGGGAAGGTGGTGTTGGAGGGGAGTGGGGTGGGTGTTAGGAAGGTGCTGGTGCATTTGGAGGGGGAGAATTTGGAGTTGAGGCAGGAGTATGAGACGGGCACGGACGCGTTGGGAAATTTTCGGATTGAGGGAGTGGTGGCTGGGGAATATGGAGTGACGATTCAGCGATTGGGATTTGTGCCTGCCAGCGGGAAGCCGGAGGAGGCGCGGATTACCGTGGGCGCGGGGCAGCAAGTGACGGGGTTGCTGTACAAGATGCTACTTACGGGAGTGGTGGCGGGGAAAATTACGGAGGCGGATGGCGATCCGTTGCCGGGCGTGAGCGTTTGGGTGACGCGCATTGGAAAAAATCGTACGGAGTTTGATACCGCGGGGCATGACGCGGGGGAGGCGGGGCAAGAGACTACGAACGATCTGGGCGAATACCGAATTGCGAATTTGAGCGCGGGGCAATACATCGTGCAGGCACAGGCGCATGGGATGAGTTCGGCGCCCGATCCGGCGGACAAAGGGAAGCCGAGAGAGAAGCCGGTGTATGCGCTGACTTACTATCCGGGAACGGTGGAGGTGAAGCAGGCGAGCACGGTGCAAGTGACGGCGGGAGTGACGGCTACGGCGAATTTTAGTTTGATGGCGAGCCGATCTTATCGCGTGAGCGGGACGGTGATGGCGGCGCGGAATCCGCGGAATGTGCAGATGTTTTTGGTGTCGACGACGGGGCAGACAGAAGCGCAGTCGTTGGGAGAAGGCGGCAAGTTTGAGTTTTTGAATGTGCTGCCGGGAACGTATGTGGCGCAGATTGTGGATATGAGTAGCGCGGGAGATGGAAGGGCGCCGGAGACGCACACGCAAATGATTGGATCGCCGATTGTGGTGCGCGAAGCGGACGTAACGGGATTGGTGTTGCAGCCGGAGCCGGGCGGATCGGTGAAGGGGAAAGTGCGCACGGAGGGAGGTGAGACGCTGGAGTGGACGAATTTGAATGTGAGCCTGGGGCGCGTGGCAGAGGCGGAGGAATTGCCGCAAATGGCGGATTTGGGAGCGCTGGGAGGAAATTCGGGATTGCAGGAGGATGGTTCGTTCGCGGTGAAGGATGTGGCGGGCGGAACGTACCAGGTATTTCTGGGCGGGCCGGTTTCGGCGACGCAAGGGTATTACTTGAAATCGGTGATGCTGGACGGACGCGAAGTGGTGGACACGGGATTTACGGTAAATGGAGAGATGGTGCTCGATGTGGTGTTGAGCGCGAAGGGTGCGTCGATTGAGGGGACGGTGGTGGATGGAGATGGAAAAGTCTTGGGAGGAACGACGGTGGTGACGATGCCGAGTACGGGACCGGGCGCGGGACGAGCGGGGAGGATGGATTTGTATGTTACGGGGCAAGCCGATGCGAGGGGACATTTTGTGTTGAGTGGACTGGTGCCGGGGGCGTACGTGGTAGTGGCGCTAGCGGAGGTGGATGGGGATACGCGAAAGGCGGAATTTTTTGAGAAGTATGGGGAGAAGGGGACGGTGGTGGATGTGGATGAGGGGGAGAGGAAGGAGGTGGAGTTGGTGGTGCAGTAGCGGTGAAGAGGGATTCTTTCCGCAAATGGCGCGGAAAGGGCGGCGGTCCTCACGGCAGCGGCCTTCGTTCGGAATGACGTGTTTTTATTTTTGTGACACGAGGGGCTTGCTATTTGGGATTTTGCAGACTTGGGGCGCGGCAGTGCGGTGTGCGTATGAAGAGAACCCACGGCCCGCACGCGACGGCGGCGCGTGGGGCACCCGAAGAATTCAAGAAAACCCCAAACCCATCCTTCACGGACTCAGGGGGCGCACCCAGGAATTATTGGAGGTTGCTTGGTGAAGAAACTTCTTGTGAGTGTGATTTTTGTGGGGATCTTTTGGGCGTGGATGGGGAGCCCGAGAACACAGGCAGGAGTGCCTGTGCCACACCGCGGAATTTTTGGGCAGGGGAATGCTGGCGGGGCCGAAGCCCGGCGCCTACAACAGCAGGAGATCAGTAGCGACGCGGAGGGTGCGCAGAACGCGGAGAGGATTACGCGGTATACGTTGACTGCGGAAAGGGAGAGGAAGGCACGTGCGTTGGCGGCGGTGCGGCTGCGGCAGTGGGCAGTGGAGTTGGTGTATGGGTTGGTGGTGTTGCTGGCGGTGTTGTGGTGGAAGTTGGGGGCGAAGTACAAGGATGTGGCTGAGAAAGTTTCGGGGAAGCGATCGGTGCAGGTGCTGGTGTTTGCGCCGTTGCTTGCGTTGACGATTGATGTGCTGATGCTGCCGACCGGGATTTATGAGAATTGGCTGGCGCGGGCGTACGGATTGTCGGTGCAGGGATGGAAATCGTGGTTTTGGGACTGGGCGAAGGGCGAACTTTTGTCGGTGATCGTGGCGATTGTGGTGGTGGGGATTTTGTACTGGGCGATCCGGAAACGGCCGCGGTGGTGGTGGTTTTATTTTTGGCTGGCTACGATTCCGTTGATCCTGGCGGTGATATTTATTGCTCCGCTGGTGATCGATCCGATGTTCCATAAATTTGAGCCGCTCGAGAAGAAGGATCCGGCGTTGACGGCGCAACTGGAGAAGATGGTGCAACGTTCTGGAGAAGCAATTCCGCCGGAGCGCATGTACTGGATGGGCGCGGGGGAGAAGACGACGGAGTTGAATGCGTATGTGACGGGATTTGGCGCGTCGAAAAGGATCGTGGTGTGGGATACGACGATCGCGAAGATGAATACGCCGCAGATTGTGTTTGTGGCGGGACATGAGATGGGGCATTACGTGCTGCACCATATTCCGAAGGGAATTGCGTTTGCGGAGTTGGTGCTGCTGTTGACGTTTTATTTGGGACACCGGTTGATTGGATGGGTGCTGGCGCGGTGGGGGCCGACGTGGGGAATTCGCGGGGTCGGGGAATTAGCTTCGTATCCGGCGCTGCTGCTGGTGGTGTCGCTTGTTGCGACGGTGATCGGGCCGGTGGGGAATACGTTTTCAAGATATCTAGAGCATCAGGCGGATCAGTATGGATTGGAAGTGACGCATGGATTGACGCCGGATGCGGGGGAAGTGGCGGCGCAGTCGTTCAATATTTTGGGGGACGTGGATTTGTCGGATCCAGCGCCGGGGAGGTGGAGGGTGATTTTGTTTTATACGCATCCGGCGATACCGGATCGGATTTTGTTTGCGTTGAGTTATGACCCGTGGGGGAATGGGGGGACGGGGGAGTTCGTGAAGTGAGACGGAAGTGGAGGAGGGTTAGTTCCGTTATAGGGCCCCAAACGAGAATTTCGTTTTCATAGTGCGGGTCTTGCTTAGGCAGCTTTGAGTCCGACTGCGTCCACGAGGTCATCGAGAGCCTGAATGACGGCAGTATAGCGAGAATCAAGAGCAGTGATCTTTTCTTTGGGAATGGACTGATCCGCGGCAAAGGGCTGCAGAATGCCAGCAGTCAAGGGAGCATAGATTTTTTCGTAGAGCTTTAGGAAAACCAGGCAGATTTGATAGCCGTGGGGAAGGAGCCGGTAGCGTCGGGAGTGCGGGATCTTTTCGATCAAGCCTTTGGCGCGCAGCTTCCAAAGGTCATAACGCAAGGATGCCAGTTTGTACTTTTCCGCTGTCCTCTGGAGTGCCTGCAGGGTTTGTGGGTATAAGTTGCGGGTGGTGAAAGTGCCTTCTGCCGCGAGGTAGCAGAAACGCACCAGGGAGTGCATAAGGGCCAACTGTCGAGGATGATCCACTTTTAAACCAGGGATGCGTCTGCCGTTGGGAAGAAGCGTAGGTTGGGTGAGTTGGCGAAGTTGTTGGCGATCCACAAAGGTTTCCAAAATATCTTGCTGCACGTCCAGATAGCGATCGATGATGCCGTCTAGCTTGTTCCGCAAGGGAGCAAGATTCTCCACCGCCTTGCCAATGCCGTAATCGGTATAGATATTGTTGGTTGCAGACTCGGTGCGGAGCAAGAAACGATCGCGGACATATTGTTTGAGGAAGCCTTTACGGTAATGGCTGCGGATCACCGGGTTGGGGAGGTTCAGATCCTCGATCACGGTCTGGAGCTTGTCGCCATGACGACGGGTGATGCGGCGACCGAAGATTACCGTGAGTTTGTTGGGTTGACCGATGGTGCGATTGGCGTCCAGGAGCCGTTGCTCGAGGGCATCGACGACCGCGCGACGACAGAAGATGAGGTTGTCGCAGGTCTCCACTTGGGCAAAAAACAGCCGGTGCTGAACGCCAGCTTGTTTTCTCTCCTCGGAAGTGAAAAAGGGAGTGAAGCGGGTCAACCACTTTTGGCCACAAGTGATCAGATCGTGGGCAGTGAGGGAATCGGCGAGTTTCTGCAGGGTCTGCGGATCAGAACATTGCAAGAAAGCGTTAGCGCACTGCTGAAAGCGGATGCCACGCTCTTGCATGCGCAGAGAGACAGACCCGGGCGGAGAAAGGAAAGTAGGGACAGACCCGTACAAACATTTGTCCCCAGCGGGAGTCCTGGACATAGAAGTTGTATTGCTCGACCCAACGGCGCTTCATTTCCAGATGCCAGCGGTCGTCTTTCCCGATCGCGGTCATGATGGTAGCGGGCTCGCGCGCTTTGATGATGGCCACGACTTGATCGGGTTGGGCACGTCGGAAGTAGCGAGCCACGAAGTCATCGCGTCGGCCTGGGGGATCTTCTTGAATGGGTACACCCCATTTCTGGGAGCGGTTCTTAACCCAGTTGTGGTACTGCGTAGCGATGTCACGCAACACCTGTCGACTGACGGGATAAATTTGGCGATAGGTCCAGAAGAAGCCTACCGCCCGCTGTTCCTGCTGAAAGGGCTGGATCGCCGCGTGGAGCAGGATACGATCGAAGCAACGATACACAAAACGGATGTTATTCTTATGGTGTTCGTAGAAGGCGTTCATGGGTCCTCCAGAGGGGTCAGATCCCTGGAGCATAACCTACTGGACGCCTCTCTTTTTTATTCCGCAGGGATATCAAGGGCAAAGCCCTTGTCTAGTTAGGTAGTGGGGTGGTGGCGGATAGGGTTAGGTTTAGGTGCGCGCCGGCGGGGGCGGGGTGGTTGGGGATTTGGATTGGTTGGCCGCTGCCTAGCCAGAGGTCTATCGGGCCGGCGGGGACCTGGCGTTGGCCGGCGGGGGTAACCGTCGAGAGTTCGCGAGGGGTAAGGAGGAAGGAGACGATTTGGGAGGCCCCTGCGTTTAGGTGGATGCGTTGGAAACCGGCCAAGGCGCGGAGGGGGGCGCCTTCGCTGTTGGGGTGGGAGATATAGAGTTCGACGACCTCGTCGCCGGGGAGTCTGGAGGTGTTGGTGACGCGGGTGGTGACGGTGATGGGGGAATCGCCGGGGAAGGTTGTGGTCGGCGTGCTGGTGGACGGAATGTGTCGCGCCTCCGGCGCTGGCGGATCACTCGCGGAAACGGCCGGAGCGTTTGAAGGGGCTTGGCGATTTTTGAGTAGTTGGTTGTTAGGGATTGGGTGATAGCGGCCATCGGCGCCGTCGGTGGAGGCTATGGTTTCGGCGTAGGCGGCTAGGCCTGCGGTGGCTTCGGGAGAGGAGTAGGAGAACGTGGAATAACTGAGGCCGTAACCGAAGGGGTAGAGAGGTTGTTCCGTTAAGTAGCGGTAGGTGCGGTTGGCCATGCTGTAGTCGGTGAACGGGGGGAGTTGGGCGATGGACCTATAAAAGGTTACCGGAAGGCGGCCGGCGGGATTGTAGGCGCCCGAGAGGACGTCGGCTACGGCGGTGCCGCCTTCTTCGCCGGGATACCAGGCATCGAGGATGGCAGCAGCGTGTTGATCGGCCCAGTTGACGGCGAGGGCGCTGCCGTTGGTAAGGATGACGATTAGCGGTTTGCCGGTGGCGGCTAAGGATTCGAGGAGTTGCTGCTGCGAAGCGGGGAGAGCGATGTCGGTGCGATCGCCGCCGAAAAAACCGGGATCGCTGTTGTCTCGCTCTTCGCCTTCGAGGCTGGGGCTGATGCCGACTACGGCGATGACGACATCGGATTTGCGCGCGGCGGCGACGGCTTCTTCTGTGAGATTTGGCGGAAGCCAAAGAAGGCGCGCGAAAGATTCGCGGAAGCGGCGGAAATATTCGAGCTTGATGGGATAGGCATGGCCGGCCTGAAGGTGAACCAGCGTGGTGAACGTGCGTTCGCCGCGCTCGCGGTATTGAACCCAATCGTCAATTAGAAGTTTGTTGTCGAAGTAGAGGCGATAGCCGCCGTCGGAAGAAGCGCCGATGCGATAATCGCCGTCGGCGGGGGCGGTGAGCTCGCCGGTCCAGCGGACGGAATAATTTTCCAGAGGCACACCGGGGCCGGGAGAGATATTGTTCCAGACGAAATTGAGATTGGGATCGACGCGGGTAAGAACTGGAGTTCCTGAAAGCGAGGGATTGGCAAAATATTCAGCTAGAAGTCCATTGGATTTAGTTGAACTAGACTGAGGTTCAGGAGAGACAGGAGAGGAAGGAGGTACAGGATTGGCGGGGTGGAGGTAGGTGCCGGGAATTACTAGCGCGCGGGTTTCGGTTAGGGGCGCGCCAATGGCGGCAGAAATTGTGACGTTGGGGAAACGAGCTTTTATGCCAGCCAGGAGGGTGGTGTATTTGGAGGGAGTGCCGTTGTAATTGCCGAGGAGGACATCTAGAGAATCGGCGGTGGGTCCGACTACGGCGATGGATTTTACGGAGGATTTCAGGGGAAGCGTGTTGCGATCATTCTTGAGGAGGACGATGGATTCCTGCGCGGCACGGAGAGCGAGCTGGCGATTGGAGGGGATGTCCACATCGGCGAGAGTGAGTTTTGACCAGGGAACGTTGGCCGGGGGATCGAACATCCCGAGACGGAAACGCGCTTCGAAGAGACGGCGGACGGCGCGATCGACGTCTTGCATAGAGAGGAGACGATCTTGGACGGCGTAGTCGAGAGATTGAAATTCCGGGCCGCAGGAAAGATCGGTGCCGGCTTTTACGGCGAGAGCGGAGGCTTGCGCCAGCGAGAGAACGTAATCGTGGCCCTGGTAGATATCGCTGATGGCCCAGCAATCGGAGACGACGTAACCGCGGAAGCCCCATTGATTGCGGAGAAGGCCGAAGAGAAGATGATTGGCGCAGGCGGGCTCGTCGAGAATGGAATTGTACGCGCACATGACGGAAGCGGCGTGGCCATCGACGATGGTGGCGCGGAAGGCGGGCGTGTACGTGTCATAGAGATCGTGGAGGGAGACGGGAACATCGAAGCGATGGCGAAGAGTTTCGGGGCCGCTGTGAACGGCGTAATGCTTGGGAGTCGAAACAGTTTTGAGATAGTGAGGATCATCGCCTTGAAGGCCGGTGACGAAGGCTACGCCGAGGCGAGCGGTGAGGAAAGGATCTTCGCCGTAAGTTTCCTGGCCGCGTCCCCAACGAGGATCACGGAAGATATTGATGTTGGGTGACCAGAAAGTGAGGCCGTAATAGCGGCCGGTGTTGTTGTGGGCGATGGCGTCGTTATATTTGGCCCGGGCTTCGGTGGAGATGACATCGGCGAGGGAATGGAGGAGGCCGGTGTCCCAGGTGGCGCCGAGACCGATGGCTTGCGGGAAAACGGTGGCGAAACCGGAACGCGCGACGCCGTGGAGGCCTTCGTTCCACCAGTTGTAGGCGGGGATTTGCAGACGCGCGATGGCGAGAGCTACGTCTTGCACCTGGGAAACTTTTTCTTCGAGGGTCATGCGAGAGACGAGATCATTGACGCGCTGATCGAGAGGAGCGGACGGATCGAGGTATATGGGAGTTGCGGTGGGAGGAGTGGTGGGGTTGATGGCAGGGGCTTGGGAATGGAGCAGGTTTGGGAAGAGCAAGAGGGAAAGGATTACGGCGAATTTTTGTGGGCGCATAGTGGTCGAGGAATTGTGGCAAAGGTGGATTGCAGAAGTAAAGAGGAAGAGGCGAAGGAGAAGAGTTCGGTTGTGGTTGAGGTGAGGCAGATCGATCGAAGAGGGATTCCTTCCGCAAAGGGCGCGGACAGGGGCGGCGGTCCGGACTTCGCGGACTCCGCTCGGAGCGACGGTTTTTTGTTGTGAGCGGAGACAAGACGCGCCGGTGGCCTTCGTTGGGGACTCGTCGGGATGACAGCGCGTTTTTTGATGGCAGGGTGCGGGGGCAGAGTGAAGAAGGAAAGAGAGAGGATTAACGCAGAGACCGCTGAGGAAGGACCAGAGAGTTCACGGAGATTCTCTATCAGAGAGGCAAGCAGCGGAGTGTTACCGGCGGTCGGAGTGGGGCATCGGCGATGAGACGATTTTCATTGGAGATAAGACGGGCGGTTGGGATTCTTCGCCGCGGAACGACGTTTTTTTCGTGGTGATACGAGCTGTCTTGAGATTTTGGGGAGTTGCGCATATGGGGCGCGGCGGTGCGGCGCCACTACGAAGAGTAAGGAATTTTTCTTGGGGGACGGGGTTATTTTTTTGATGAGCGAGATTTGAGGAGGATGGTTTGGGGGAATGGTGGAGGAGTGGGATGGCGAGGGTGGCGGGGATTGCGGTGGGGACAGTGGTGGTGCATTTCGTGTTGGGGTGGAGGTATGGATTTGATCGCGATGAGTTGATGGCGTTGGAGGATGCGCGACATCTGGCTTGGGGATATGTGCAGTATCCGCCGATGACGGCGTTTTTTGGGAGACTGGCGCTGGGATTGTTTGGGACTTCCTTGGGAGGATTTCGATTGTTTGCGGCGTTGGCGCAAGCGGCGGCGTTGGTGTTGACGGGATGGATGGCGAAGGAAATGGGTGGAGGGAAATGGGCGCAGGTGGCGGCGACGTTGGCGGGGGTGCCGTTTTGTTTGGGCGCGGGCGGGTTGATGCAGTACATCTCGTTTGATTATTTGTGTTGGGTCTTGGTGGCGTGGTGTGTGGTGCGGGTGGCGGGTAGCGACCAGCGGTGGTGGGTGGGGGTTGGGGTGGGAATGGGGTTGGGGATGATGGCGAAGTACACGATGGGATTTTTGGTGTGCGGGGTGGTGGCGGGAGTTTTGTTTACGAATATGCGGAGATATTTGCGGAGTGGGTGGTTGTGGTTGGGCGTGGCGTTGGCGTGGGCGATTTGGTTGCCGAATTTGCTTTGGGAGTGGAAGCGGAATTTTGTGTCGTTGGAGTTTTTGAAATTTTTGCATGTGCGGGATGTACAGACGGGACAGACGGATTGGTTTTTGTTGGGGCAGGCTGAGGTGACGTTGTTGGCGTTGCCGCTGGCTTTGGCGGGAATCTGGTTTTGTTTTTTTTCGGAGGAGGGGAGGAGGTTCCGGATTTTGGGATGGATGTATACGGTGCCGTTGGCGATGTTTCTGGTGATGCGAGGGCGGGATTATTATTTGGCGCCGGCTTATCCGATGTTGTATGCGGCAGGGGCGGTGTGGGTGGAGGGCGTGTTTGAAAATGGAAAAGGGAAAATTGAAAATCGGTGGAGGTGGGTGCGGGGGGTGATTTGGGTTTGTTTGGTTTTGGATATTTTGGTGGCGGGGGCGGTGGCATTGCCGGTGGCGCCGGTGAATTCGGCGTGGTGGAGGCTTGCTTCGCGGGTGGATGGGGTGTTTCCCGAGGAGATTGGGTGGGAGGAGTTTGTGAATGGGGTGGCTCAAGTGCGGGATGCGTTGCCGGCGGAGGATCGAGGGCGACTGGGAATTTTGGTGGGGAATTACGGGGAAGTGGGGGCGTTGAATTTGTATGGAGAGAAATTTGGGTTGCCGCGAGCGGTCAGCGGGGTGAATTCGTCGTGGGAGAGAGGGTATGGGGAGCCGGCGCCCGAGGTTTTGATTGTGGTGGGATATCCGCGGGAATTGTTGGAGAGAGAGTTTGCGTCGTGCGTGGTGGCGGGGCGGACGCGGAACCGGTTTGCAGTGAAGAATGAGGAGACGGTGGAGGATCCGGACATTTTTGTGTGTAGAGGGATGAGGCGGAGTTGGGGGGAGTTTTGGGAGAGAGTTAGGAAGTTTGCATGAATAGGTTCAGGAGGTCGAGGAGGGAATTGACATCCTCCCCTCCCTGAAGGCCCTGAAGGGAGGGGATTCCTACTGGCTCACCCGCTAGGCGGGGATACCTTCGGTGGGTTCCTGACACGACGGGCTTACATCACCCGAAGGTTGCGAACAGCCTCGAAAATCACTGCGCTTGTGCTTGGCTGGGTTGAGGATTCGGTGGCTCGATCCGATAGCCGAGGCTTCGGAGTTGCCGGATCATTTTGGCAGTGCGCTGGGCATCATTAAGCAATACGTCGAGCAACAAAAGACTCCGCTCTAAAGGGCCTTATATCCCCGCCCTGAAGGACGCGGCTTTACGGCCCCACTGGTAAAAGGCGCTCAGAGTGGGGCATCCCCAGAGGGGAGGCCGATCTGAGGTTCGGCCACTACATTACTACTGGATGGTGATTTGGAGTTGGGCGGTGGTTTGGTGGTAGGCGTTGGCGGCGTAAAGCGTGTACGTCGTGGTCGCGGTTGGGGAGACTTGCACTGAGGTGCCTCGTGTTGCGCCTACTGTGGGGGAGATGATTACGTAGTCGGCGTTGCTTACTTGCCAGCTTAATGTTACTGGGGTGCCTGCGGATACGGTGTTGCTGTTGGCGGTGAAGCTGGTAATTGTGGGTGCGGGGCCGGTGGGGATGTTGGCGCTGGTGTAGAGAGGGGTTAGTTGGAGGACGTCGAAGTCGGCTGCGGTTACGCCGTCGAGGAGATGGAGATCGCTATTGTTCCAGCGGCTGTCGGGAGCGCCACCGATGAAGATGCCGGTACCGTTGTCGGCGAGGATGAGGCCGTAGTTTTTCATGGCGGTGAGGATGATCTGGTTAGTAGCGGAATAACTGGAGATGTCGAAGCTGGCTTTGAGGCGAAGGCGCGCGCCCATGGGAGGAGCGTAAGCGTTGGTGCTGTTGGCGGCGTAATGAGAGGCGGGCGGAACGAACCCGGCGCTGGTGCTCGGAACAGTGAAGCGAATAGCGTGATTGATGGCGCCGGCGGCAACTTCGTCGTAACGAACGAGGCCGGGAAAAATGGGAAGGCCGGCGGCGTCGGCACTGGTCCACGTGTAGGGGCGCTGCTCGTTGGAGAGAAGATCCCAGACCGCACCGGAGGCTGCGTCCCAAGCGGAGGTTTGCGGATAGGAAGAATAGAGCTCGTAGAGGAAGCAGTTAGATTTATCAAGCACTAAGACGTGGCGATCGCCGGAGCCGGGATTCGGGTAGCCTTCGATGGAAGCAGTGAGAGGAATGGGCATAGGGCCTGCGTCGGATTCACTGCCGTACGAGGTGTAATCGATGGGGATTAATGGCTGAGTGGAGTCGACTACCGTGTAGGGAATGCCGATGGAGGAGCCGTTGTATTCGCCGGAGCCGAAATCGGGATGAACGGTGGTGGTGGACCCAATGAAATTGATAACGGAGGCGGAATTGGGATCGACGGGGAAATTCGAAACGTTGGTGTTCCAGAGATTATTGGAGGGAAATGGAACGAAGCCACCGAGGCTGGCCCCTTGACCGGTGGACATCTGCGAGCAGGATGAAGATTGCACGGAACCATTCACTTGAAAATTTAAAGTCGAAGAAGCGCTGGCGCCGGGATCGGGATTTTCCACGACTACGGGGAAGGTGCCTGCGGTGGAGGCAGTGCCGGTGGCGGTGAGTTGCGTGGAACTGACGAAAGTGGTCGCGAGCGGAGAATCGTTGAGGAAGATTTGCGCGCTGGAGATGAAATTTGTGCCGGTGACGGTGAGAGTGAAGGCGCCAAGATTTGTCGCGGCGGGAGAGATGCCTGCCAAGGTGGGAGTGGGATTCCAGAGAGTGACGGCGGAGGAAGAGGATTTGGTGTTATCGGCGGCGCTGGTGGCGGTGATGGTGATGGTGTTGGGAGAAGGAAGAGTGGCGGGAGCGGTGTAAGCGCCGGAGGAAGTGATGGTGCCGATGGTGGAATTGCCGCTGGCGGTGGAGTTTACGGACCAGGAGACGGTGGTGTTGGTGGAACCGGTAACGATGGCGGTGAAGATGTAAGAGGAACCGGCGCGGAGGTTGGCGGTGCTGGGAGAGATGGCGACGGAGACGGAGGCGGGAGGTTGGACGGGGCCGGTGCTGGTTTTGGAGGCGGTGCCACAGGCGGCGAGGAGTGCGACGACGGAAAATAGGAAAATGGAAAATCGTTTCGACGTGGCGGGGAGATGTTGGTGGCGACGCGGGGAGGACATTGAGGATAGTTTGGCGTGGGGCAGGGGCTTGGGGAACTGAACTGGGGGACAGATTTGGGGCAGTGTGGTTCCGTGATGAGGTTAAGGACGTGGAGGCGGGTAAGGAGGTACAGGATCGGAGGTGCGGTGGTTGGTGCGAGGGTCACACCTACGGCGCCTGGTTTTTTGGAGGGAAGTTTCCCACTTGGGGCACGATGTATCGTGGCCCTACGTAGAGTGCACGTGCCAAGAGTGTCCGTACGAGGAGTGCGTGCCCGTACGAAGACTGTGTGGGCGGATTGGTCACGCCTGTACTTGCGTACTATGGCGCGATTTGGAGGTTGCCGAAAAAATGGAGGGGAGGCAGACGTGTGTGGCACGTCTGCGCGAAAACTTTTGTGCGCTTGGGAATTGGCGCAGGGGATCGAACTTCGTGTCATCCGCAGCGAACATTGCGAGCCCTGGGAAACAGGCTGAAGGGAAAGAGGGAAGCGGAACGCCACGGCCGAACCCGGTGGCATTGGAAGTTCTGGTCAACGTGACAGGGGCGAACGCGGGCGCAGAAGATGGCGCGCGGCACCTGTTTTCCGAAGAGACATCAACAGTGCTGGTGTTTAAGGACGGAGCGGTGATCCGTCTGGCGGCACCGGTGGCCGTGGGGCAATTGCTGTTTCTAACGAACAAGAAAAGCAATCAGGAAGTGGTGTGCCAGGTACTGAAGAAGAAAAGTTTCAAGGCGAATTCGAGCTACGTGGAATTGGTGTTCACGGAAGAGCGGACGGATTACTGGGGCGTGGCGTTTCCGGAAGGCGCGAAGAGCACGCCCGAATTTATCGTGCAGGAACAAGTGCAGGCAGAGGAAACCACCGCCGAGCCGACGGAGACTCCGGTGGAACCGCGCAGCGCGGAGGATGTGGACGCGTTGAAGCAGGAAGTGGAAGCGCTGCGGGAACAGCTGGCGTTGCTGGAAAAGAGAAACGTGGAAGAGGCCGCGGGGAAGGCGATGGCGGAGGCGCAAGCGGCGCGCGAGGCGGCGGCGCGGGAAATGGCGGCGCGCGAGGCGTCCAAGGCGATGGACGCGCTGGAGGCGCAGTCGGGACACGGGTCGCATGAGGATGCGCACGTGGCTTCGAACGGAAGTTCACGCGAACGTTCGCACGAGAGCTCGCATGGAAATTCGCACGCGGAAGAAGAGAAGCCAGCGCTGCTGATGCCGAATGCGACGAAGGATGCGGACGAAGTGGCGCGGGCAGTGGTAGGGATGTCTCTGCCGGTGTGGAAGTTGGAGAAAACGCCCGAAGAACAATTGTTGGAAGAAGAAGCGGCGTCGGGAGTGAAACGGGAACCGGAACCGGTTACGGCGGACGTGCCGGCAGAAGACGCGGCAGAGGAATTGTTGCCGAAGCCTTCGCTGGATTTTTCACAGACGCCAAAGAAGGGGAAGGCGAAGGGAAAAGCGGCTGGGGCCAGGGTGATTCCGCCGGCGGCGAAATCGGGGAAGATGAGCACGGCGCGGGTGATGGCGCTGAGCGCGATGCTGGGGTTGGCGCTGGCGGGCGGGGCGTGGTACGGAAAATGGTGGGAACTGCTGCCGATGGGGAAGAGCGCGGCGTCGGCGAGGCCGAGCGCGGTGAAGAAGCCGAGTCCGGCGAAGAATGCGCCGGCTGGAGTTACGGGGAAACCTGCGGGGGCGGGGAATGGCGCGGCAGATGCGAGTGGCGCGGGTGGCGCTGGTGCGGCTGCGACCGTGAATGCGGCTAAAGATTCTGCGGCTGGCGATGCAGCGGATGTGGAAGATGCAAACGACGCGGCGCGGCCGGGGGAGAGCGAGTTTAGCGCGGGGGAACGCAGAGTGGCGGCGCGGGAGCGTGCAGCGGCGCGGAAGGAAGCGGCGAAGGCGGCGGAACAACCGAAGAGCGCTGCGGCAGATGTTGTGCCCGCGGATGCGCCCTTGGTGGCGGCGAAATTATTGAAGGGGACGAATCCGGTGTACCCACCAGATGCGATGCGGAGTTACATTACGGGAGATGTGAAGGCGGAAGTGGTGGTGAATGCGTCGGGGCATGTGACGGACGTGAAAGTGATTTCGGGACCGAAGGCGTTGCGCGAGGCGGCGGTGGCGGCGCTGAAGCAGTATGAGTATGCGCCGGCGATGCAGGGAGGGAAGACGGTGGAGGGGAAGGCGGTGGAGGTGGTGAAGTTTTGGTTTAATCCGTGAGTGGAAGATGAGGAAGAGAAAACGGATGGCGATGACCGGTGGGCGGCGGCAGTTGGGCTCGGGCAGTTCTGTAGAGTATCCATTTAAAAACATGCTGGTAGGTTGAATTTTGTTGGTGAGGATCTGGGATCGAAGAGGGATTCTTTCCGCAAAAGGCGCGGAGGCGGTCCTCACTTCGCGGACTGCGTTCGGCATGACGGTGTATTTTCTTGGTGTTGAGTTGCGAACTTAAGGCCACCCTTCGAGGACTCAGGGTGGGCACACGGAAAAAGGCAGGGAGGAAAATTCTAGGAGAACCCAAGAGCCCAGGCTCAAGCCTATGCCCACGTGTGGCGCCTCGCGGACTCGCCGTGGGCGCGCTGTATCGTAGGGAGGTGGCGGGAGGCTAGAGCCCCGCGTCTACGGGTGTTATGAATTGGTGTGCCAGGGCTGGGTTGCGGGGAATTGGAGGGGGTTTTCGGTGGTGGCGTTCAGGGTAGATTGGCAGCGGTCTAGTTGGGAGGGATCGTCGATGGAGCCGTGGTGGTGGACTTGGCGCCAGTGGTGATCTAGCAGGCGGAAGATACGGGTGGTGCGGAAGGATAGTTCGGAGACGGTGGTGGGAGTTTCGAGGCGGCCGCGTTCGCGACCTACGGCGTAAAAAATCTCGCCGGAGATGTGGAGAGAATAATTGTAGAGCTCGACGGTGAGCCGGATGGGGCCGGAGAAGAGGCGTTCGTAGACGCGGCGGATTTCGGGCCAACCGTGTTTGATGCCGCCGAGGGGATTGTTCATAGAGACGTCATCGAAGGGGGACCAATTCTGGCGCATGAGCATAATGTCTCTAGTGTTGAAGGCGCGATAAAACTGAGTGAGAGCGTGACGAGGATGAGTGAGATCGCGGAGATCTTCGAAACCGGTGATGGGGTCAAGTGCGGAGGAAAATGCGGGTGATGCCATGGGGGCCTCTCAATGGAAAGTTGCTGAGCACATAGAGTTGGACGCGGGGGAATGGAGGATGGTGACACGGAAAAGTTTTGGTAAATGGAAATTTATGTGCGGAGGGGCGGCGTTCCGTTGGGATTTTGCAAGACGCGGCGGTTGAGATTCTTCGTCGGGGGCTCATCAGGATGACAATACCGTTTTTTAGCTTGAAGGGTCGAGCGAAGCGGGATTCTTTCCGCAAAGGGCTTGGAAAGGGGCGGCGGTCCTCACTTCGCGGACTTCGTTCGGAATGGCGGATTAATTTTTCTTGTGAGGAAGGGAACTTCAGAGAACGCGGGAGGAACCGAACAGCACAAGCGGAAGCGTATGCTACGGGCGTACCCCAAGTGGCCCCGCGCCGGGCGCTGGGGCCAGAAGCGCGGGTTTAAAGTCGGGCCACTACACCGGCGGGAGTGCGTGTGGTATTTAGTCGTCGTCGCCGTGCAGGACGGCGGCGGTTAGGACGGTGGTCCAGAGGCCGCGCTTATCGCCTACGGCGGACTGGGTGATGTTCATGGTCCGGACGATTTTGTTGGAGATGCGATAGACTTCTTTTTTTTCGTCCCAGGAGAGGTCGGGATCAAATTCGACGTTGAGCGTGGTGGCGAGCATTTCGGCGGCTAGTTCTTCGGCGTATTCGCCGGCGACTTCTTCGGTTTCCCCGAAGGAATGGTGCTCGCTCAAGTAACCGTACATGGGGCGTTCGCTGGGGAGAGCGAGGCCGATGCTGGCGGCGATGAGGCGATGGGGTTCCTTGGTAGAATTTTCGCTGATGACGGTGAAGGCGACCTGGCCGGGCTTGATGAGCTTCAAACCTTCACTGCGAGAAATGAGTTTGCAGTTGGGCGGAAAAATAGAACTGACGCGGACGATGTTGCAAGCCGCGATACCTGCGTTTCGTAGTGCCAGCTCGAAGCTTGAAAGCCTCTCGCGATGTTTCCCCACACCTTTGGTCAGGAAAATCTTCTTCGCTACGAACGCCATTGTGCTGGGTCACCGTCCAGATGGATTTTTTCACGCAGAATATTTTGCACCATTAAAAAAGTAACAAGCTTGAGGGGTAGTGTCAATGTACTTCGGTGGAGATTTGAGAGTGAAGAAGATTGGAAGAGGTGTTGGGATCGAAGAGGGATTCTTTTGGCAAAGGGCGAGGAAAGGTGCGGCGGTCCTCGCTTCGCGGACTTCGTTCGGAATGACGGGTTTATTTTTTTGTGAGGGATGAGGGACCGAGAGAGCAGAGGCAGGAGTGTTTGTGCTACGGGCACTGGGAGTGGGACGAATTGAGCGAAGAGGGTTATTCGCCGGCTAGGGCGTCTACGAGTTTGCCTAGGGGGCGGGAGATGGCTTGGACTTTGGCTAGATCTTCGGTGGTGAAATCGGGGCCGGCGGTTGCGGCGGATTCGCCTTTGCGACTGATCTGGATTACGCCGACGACTTTGCCGTCGTTCAAGATGGGGGCGCTGATAATTTTCTGAATGGATTCGCCACTGGTGGTGGCCGCTTTGACAGCTTCGAAGACGGTGGCGTGACGCACGGCGGAAAAATTATTGTTAATTTCGGCGCGGCTTTCGCGGGCGGTTCGCGCGGCGAGAGCGGAGTTGCTGGTGAGCGGAACGAACCCGACATTTTTCAGGGCGGCAGGGACGAGAAAATGGAGATGACGCCAGCGGTCGGAGACGGCGAGGATGGCGACTTCCTCTACTTTCACGCGAAGTTCTTTGGCGATTTTTTCGGCGAGAGTGGGCATGGAGATTTTTGACGCGGAGGATTTATCTTCCGCGAAGGCGGACACGAGCTTTTCAAGTTCCAAAACTAACGTGGTAGCCATGGTTTAAGAAGCTCCGTCCCGCAGGAAGGGAAATCGCGGGAGAGGTGCGGTGATGCCTCCGTAGAGTTAGTGAGTATGTTCGTCTGTTCGGAGGGTTCCCGCAAGAATTTTTGTGGGGGAAGGTGCTCTGAAAGGGAAATTGCAAAGGGAAATTGGAAAATGAGGAGATTTTGAGTTTTGTGGAGGAGTCGGATTCCTCGGGGACTAGAGCCCGGAGGATGGGAGAATTTTACGTCGGACCTGAAGGAGGGGATGCGAAGAAATTTAGCGGTGAGGGGAGGAGAAGACCCGGGCTTCGCGAAAGGCGCTCACAGTTATTGCGAGATTGGGGATTTAAGAGGGATTCTTTCCGCAAAAGGCGCGGAAAGGGCATGGTGCGCGGACTTTGCACTTTGCGGGGGTGGGTTGCGTTGGTGGGGCAGACTGCCTATACTGAAATTGCCGCTTCCCACCGCGCCGCTGAGATTGCGCTCCACATTTTTTTTTTCGGGACATTGGCGGCGGAGAGGGCATGTCTCCCACGACAACCCGGCCTGACTCGAGTAGCTTGTTCAGAGAGCTTCACTTTTTATTCGCAACTGTGGGCATTAAACACAAACATTTCAAGGGACTATTTTATTCATGAGCGCTGCGGCTGCATCGGCGAACGTTTCGGCTGGAAGCTTGCGCTTCTGGCAGACGACTGTTGGGAAAAAAGCGATCATGGCGGTTACCGGCGTGGCGCTTTTTGGATTTGTGGTGGGACACCTGGCCGGGAACCTGCAGATCTTTGAGGGACCGGAAAAAATCAACCATTATGCGGCGCTGCTGAAGTCTTTGGGGGCGCTGTTGTGGACCACGCGGATTGTGCTGTTTGTGGCGGTGGTGCTGCACATCTGGTCGTCGTTTCAATTGTGGATTCTGCAGCGCGAGGCGCGGCCGATCAAGTACGTGAAAAAGGTAAACCTTCATTCGACGTACGCTTCGCGGACGATGATGTGGAGCGGGCCGATTATCCTGACGTTTGTGGTGTTTCACCTGGCGCAATTTACATTTGGCGCGGTCCATCCAGGAGCGCCGTTCGATGAGCACAACGTGTACAACAATGTGGTGCTGGGATTCTCGGTGTGGCCGGTATCGCTGTTCTACATTATTGCGATGACGATGCTGTGCTATCACCTGTATCACGGATTGTGGAGCATGTTTCAGTCGCTGGGGATTAGCCATCCGGTGTACACGCCGTGGTTGCGATTGTTTGCGAAGGTTTTCGCCATCCTGATTGCTATTGGCTACGTTTCGATCCCGGTCGCGGTGTTGACCGGCGTCATAAAGCCCGTTTAGGGAGCCCGATTCGATGGAATTAAATTCGCATGTCCCAACTGGGCCGATTGAGCAGGCTTGGGACAAGCACAAGTTTGAGCTCAAGCTGATTAATCCTGCCAACAAGCGCAAGTACAACATCATTGTTGTTGGATCGGGACTCGCGGGAGGCGCGGGGGCGGCGAGCCTTGGGGAACTTGGCTACAACGTGCAGTGTTTTTGTTATCAGGACAGCCCGCGGCGGGCGCACTCGATTGCGGCGCAGGGCGGAATCAACGCAGCGAAAAATTATCACAACGATGGGGACAGCATTTTCAGGTTGTTCTACGACACGGTGAAGGGCGGGGATTTTCGCTCGCGCGAAGCGAACGTGTACCGGCTGGCGCAGGTGAGCGTGAACATTATCGACCAATGCGTGGCGCAGGGCGTGCCGTTCGCGCGGGAGTATGGCGGGTTGCTGGACAACCGGTCGTTCGGCGGGGCGCAGGTTTCGCGGACGTTTTATGCACGAGGGCAGACAGGGCAGCAGCTACTGCTGGGGGCTTATCAGGCGCTGGAGCGGCAGATCGGGCTCGGCACGGTGACGATGAACGAGCGGACGGAGATGCTGGATCTGATTGTGGTGGACGGGCAGGCACGCGGGATTGTTACGCGCGATTTGTGCGACGGGAAAATTGAAGTACACATTGGCGATGCAGTGATTTTGGCGACGGGCGGATACGGGAACGTATTTTATCTTTCGACGAACGCCAAGGGCTGCAACGCGACGGCGATCTGGCGGGCCTACAAGCGCGGCGCGCTGTTTGCGAATCCGTGTTTCACGCAGATTCATCCGACGTGCATTCCGGTGGCCGGGGAGTACCAGTCGAAGCTGACGCTGATGTCGGAATCGCTGCGGAATGACGGGCGGATCTGGGTTCCGAAGAAGCCGGGAGATAAGCGGCCGCCGGCATCAATACCGGAAGACGAGCGCGATTATTATCTGGAGCGGCGGTATCCGAGTTTTGGCAACCTGGTGCCGCGAGACATTGCTTCGCGTGCGGCGAAAGCGGAATGCGATGCGGGGCGCGGCGTGGGCGAGACGGGGCTTGGCGTTTACCTGGATTTTTCGGAGGCGATCAAGCGACTGGGGAAGCAGAAGATTGCGGACCGCTACGGAAACTTGTTTGAGATGTATGAGCGCATCACTGGCGAGAACCCTTATGAAGTGCCGATGCGGATTTATCCGGCGATTCATTACACGATGGGCGGGTTGTGGGTGGACTACAACCTAATGTCGACGATTCCGGGGCTGTTTGTGCTGGGGGAAGCGAATTTTTCCGATCATGGGGCCAATAGATTGGGCGCGAGCGCGTTGATGCAGGGATTGGCGGACGGATATTTCGTTATTCCTTATACGATCGGAAATTATCTGGCTACGGCGAAGCCCGGGAAGGTGTCGGCGGATGCGCCGGCGGTGAAGGAAGCGCTTGCGAATACCGGGGCGATTACGAAGAAGTTGTTGAATGGGAATGGAACGCGCACCGTAGATTCTTTCCACCGCGAGTTGGGAAAAATTGTTTGGGATTATTGCGGGATGGCGCGGAACGAGACGGGGTTGAAGAAGGCGCTCACACTGATTCCGGCGTTGCGGGAAGAGTTCTGGAAGAATGTGAAGGTGTTGGGCACAAATGAAGAATTCAACCAGTCTTTGGAAAAGGCCGGGCGCGTGGCGGACTTTTTCGAACTGGCGGAACTGATGTGCCGCGATGCGCTGGAGCGCAACGAATCGTGCGGCGGGCATTTCCGCGAGGAATTTCAGACGCCGGAGGGCGAGGCGTTGCGGGACGACGAACATTATTCGTATGTGGCGGCGTGGGAGTATCAGGGCGAGGGCGTGACGCCGGCGTTGAATAAGGAACCGTTGACGTTCGAGTATGTGCACCCATCGCAACGGAGTTACAAGTGAAACTGACACTTCACGTTTGGCGGCAGAAGAATGCGAACGATCGTGGCGGGCTGGTGCGTTATGAGGTGCCGAACGCCAACGAGCACATGTCTTTTCTGGAGATGCTGGATGTGCTCAATGAGAGTTTGATCCAGAAGGGTGAAGATCCGATTGCGTTCGACCACGATTGCCGCGAAGGGATTTGCGGAATGTGCGGCTTCATGATCAATGGAAAGGCGCACGGAGGATTTAAGGGGACGACCGTTTGCCAGCTGCACATGCGGCATTTTAAAGATGGCGACGTGATTTACCTGGAGCCGTGGCGCGCGAAGGCATTTCCGGTGGTGAAGGATTTGGTGGTGAATCGCGGGTCGTTCGACCGGATTATAGCGGCGGGTGGCTTTATTACCGCGCCTACCGGGGGAGCGCAGGACGCAAACACGATCCTTGTGGCGAAGCAGGCGGCCGATCTGGCGATGGATGCCGCGGCGTGCATTGGATGCGGGGCTTGCGTGGCGGCTTGCCCGAATGCGGCGGCGGCGTTGTTTGTGGGCGCGAAGATTTCGCACCTGGGGCATTTGCCGCAGGGACAGGCGGAACGCGCCCGGCGGGCGTTGGCGATGGTGCAGCAGATGACTGTGGAAGGATTTGCGAATTGCACGAATATCGGAGAGTGCGAGGCGGTTTGCCCGAAGCAAATCCCGTTGGAAGTGATAGCGCGGACGAATGGGGACTATGTGAAGGCGGCGGTGAGGGAGAGGCCGGAAAGGGTTGCGGGCGGAACGGGGTAGGGGTTGCCCATGCAACAGTGAGGGGAGGCAGGACGCGCTGGTTGAGGTCTTTCGTCGCGTATTCCTCAGAATGACAACGCGCGGCTTTTTGGCGTGGGGAACCAAGACTCACCCTCACAAACCCGAGGATGGGGCACCCGGGATTGTGGAGTTTTGAGGGCTTGCCTGGCTGAAGCCGGCGACGGGTAGGGCGGACAATACATTAGACGGGAGGGGGGAGGGTGGGGATGGCGAGAGTGATATTGTTGGTTTGTGTTTGTTTGGTGGTGGGTGCGGCTGTGTTTGTGTCGGCGCAGAGTGAGCCGGTGTCGGAGAAGGCGAAGAAGCTGCATTTTAGTTCGATTGTGGTGGATACGCACGACGATACTACGCAGCGGCTGCTCGATCCTCATTTTGATATTGCGGTGCCGCATACGGACGGGAACATCGATATTCCGCGGATGCGCGATGGCGGGCTAACCGCGATTTTCTTTTCTATCTGGATCAACGGAAAAATTTTGGGGCCGGATGCGGTGAAGCAGGCGTTGGATCAGATAGATGCGGTACGAGAGACGGTGCGGAAGCATCCGAACGAGATGATGCTGGCGGCGACCGCGGACGATATTCGAGAAGCGAAGAAGGAGCACAAGATTGCCGCGCTTATAGGAGTGGAAGGCGGGCACATGATGGGGAATGATTTGGCGGTGCTGCGGACGTTTGCGGCCCTGGGTGTGCGGTATATGACGTTGACGCACATGGAAAATAACGAGTGGGCGGATTCGTCGACGGCGAAACCGGAGCACAACGGATTGACGGATTTTGGCAGGAATGTGGTGCGGGAAATGAACCGGCTGGGGATGATGGTGGATATTTCGCACGTGTCGGACAAGACGTTTTACGATGCACTGGAAGCGAGCAAGGCGCCGCTGATTGCGTCGCACTCATCGTGCAGGGCGCTGTGCAATGCGGCACGGAATATGACCGATGATATGATTCGTGATTTGGCGAAACACGGCGGTGTGATTCAGATCAATTATCATGTGGGGTTTTTGAGCCAGGAGTTTCGCGATTTCGAAAACGGTCATCCCGAGGTGGAAAAGCAGATTACGGAGGAAGTGAAGAAGCGTTGCGGGACGGATGAAGCTTGCAGTGGAACGGCCGGCGATCAGGTGGTGCGGGAATTCATGAAGGAAGGGAAACTGCCGAAGGTGGATTGGACGCTCATTGTGGAGCACATCGATCATGCGGTGAAAATTGCGGGCGTCGATCACGTGGGGCTGGGATCGGATTTTGATGGCGCGGTGATGCCGCTGGGAATGGAAGACGTGACGCACTTGCCGCAGATTACCGATGCGTTGTTGAAGAAGGGTTATTCGGACGGGGATATTCGGAAGATATTGGGGGAGAATACGCTGCGGGTGTTGAGTGAGGCGCAGCGGGTGTCGCGGGAGATGAACAACCACTGACGGCCCGGGCTGGCGGACTCGCCCGGGGGCGGGGATGTATCGTGCCCCTACGGTTTTGATTTCGCACTCCAAATGGGAGGATTACCATGCGCGTTGTGACAGTAACGGTTTGTTCTGTTGTATTTGGTTTGGTGGCTTGTGTTGCTAGCTTTTCGCAGACTCCTGCGCCTGCGGCTAAGCCTAAGGCGCCTGCTACGACACATACGGCCTCGCCTTATGACCGGACTTTGCTTAAGCCTGCGTTGTTGAAGGATGTTGCGCCGGCGACTTACCAGGTTAAGTTTGTGACTACGCGAGGAGATTTCACGGTTACGGTACACCGGGAGTGGGCGCCGCAGGGAGCGGACCGTTTTTATAATTTGGTGAAGCATCATTATTATGACGGGATGCGGGTGTACCGGGTGATTCCGAATTTCGTGGCGCAGTTTGGGATCAGCGCGTATCCGGTGGTGAATGCGGCTTGGGTACATGCGACGATCAAGGACGATCCAGTTGCCCAGCAGAATTTGCGGGGAACGCTGACGTTTGCGAAGACGGGCGCGCCGAATTCGCGGACGACGGAAGTGTTTATCAATTTGAAGGACAATACCCCGTTGGATTCGCAGGGATTTGCGCCGTTTGCGTCGATCGATGAGAAGGGAATCAATATTGTGGAGATGTTCTACGACCAGTATCCGGATCCCGCGGGGGAAGAGCAGCAGAATATGGAGAAGGGCGGGGAGAAGTATATGGCGACGAAGTTTCCAAAGCTGGATACGATTAAGTCGGCGACGATTGTTGGTGGGGTTGCGGGGAGTAAGTGACGGGGGCTGCGGGTTGTTTTGGTCGGGATGGGGGGATGGAAGAGGGGTGGCGGGAGTAAGACGCTCAGGTCGAAGAGGGATTCTTTCCGCCGAAGGCGCGGAAAGGGGCGGAGGTCCTCACTTCGCGAACTCCGTTCGGAAGGACATGGCTTTTTTGTAGTGGAACCCGAGATGCCGGCGTGAAAGCACGGCGCTACAACGGCAAGAAAACCCAACACCCACCTCTCGCAAAACGCGCTCAGAGTGGGGGCAACCCGGACAACCCCGGGAAAAAGCAGGTCCCTCACGCCGTTCGGGATGACACTTTTAGTTAGTTTTTGTGGTCTCAGTGGTTGGTGGATGGCAGGGTGTTGAGGGAAAGGGCCCGCCTCGGAAGGCGGGCCCTACGACCCCTTGGGGTGTATCCAAAGGATTGATGAAACACATCTAATATTTGCGGGTTGCGGTGGTTGACGGTCTTGGAGACACTGCGTACCCTTATTTGTATGTTGGTTGATTGCCAGAACTGGGGAATCGCGAACGGCATGTGTTGCTGCTGTTGTTGTCGGCCTGCCCGCTCTGGCAATCGGTGCTTCGCGACGTAGCGCGCTCGAATCGGCGAATTTCGAAGCCCACCTGCCAGAGTTAGCGGCAGGTGGGCTTTTTGTTTTTGGCTTGGGATCTTTGGCGGGTTTGGGGCCTGACCGGCTCGCGGACTCGCCGGTGGCACGATCTCTCGTGCCCCTAGCGAAGAGGACGTAGGAACGGGAAAAGGAAACGGTTCATGGGCGAGGTTAAGGAAACTAAGGCGCAGAGGGTTGAGCGGCTCAAGCGGGAGAAGAATGCTTGGGAACATCTGGATGAGATCCGGCGATTTGCGCGCGAGGGGCATGGATCGATTCCATGGGAGTGGCTGACGACTTATTTCCGGACTTGGGGAATTTACACGCAGGGGGATGGGAAGGGCGTGGTTGGCGGGTCGGGAGGAGAAGGACGAGCCACACCATTTTTCATGGTGCGGATCCGGATTCCGAATGGACTGTTGACCAGCCGCCAGGTGCGTACGATCGCAAATCTGTCTTCGGAGTTTGGCAACGGCGTGGCGGATATTACGGTGCGGCAGAATGTGCAGCTGCACTGGATTCGCGTTGCGGATATTCCAGAGTTGCTGGAACGGCTGTACGCGATCGGGCTGAGCACTACGGGCGCTTGCGGAGATGTGCCGCGGAATATTACGGGGTGCCCGCTGGCTGGGGTGCATGCGCATGAACTGGCGGACGTGAGCGGGTTGGTGGAGGAGTTGGATAAGGAGCTGGCCGGGAATCCTGAATTTTATAATTTGCCGCGGAAGTTCAAGATTTCGGTGACGGCTTGTCCGGACTGGTGCTCGTATCCGGAGATTAATGATATTGCGTTAATTGCTACGCGAAGGGCGCGTCCGCGTGACGCGGGGAGTGCGGCGGCGGAGATCGACAAGGGATTCCTCACTTCGCGGACTCCGTTCGGAATGGCGGGTCTGGGAGAGGACGCGGAGGAGGCGCATGCGGGGGTGAGGCAGCCCGCGGCGGAAGAAGAAGTTGGGTTTGCGTTGCGGGTGGCTGGGGGACTTTCCACGCAGCCTCATTTGGCTGTACCGCTGAATGTGTTTGTGCGATGGAACCAGGTGATTTCGGTGGTGCGGGCGATTACGGAGGTTTTTCGGGAGTCGGAGGTGCTGCGACACTCACGCGACAAGGCGCGGATGAAATACCTTTTCCTGGAACATGGTTGGACGGCGGAATCGTTTTTGGCTGCGATCGAAGCGCGGCTTGGGTATGCGCTTGATCCTGCCGAACCGCTGGAACCGCCGGCGCAAGTGCATCGCGATCATTTGGGAGTTATTCGACAGAAGCAGGATGGATTTTGTTCTATTGGCGCGGCTGTTATTCGCGGACGAATTACGCCAGAGCAGTTGACGCTGGCGGCCGATCTGGCGGAACGCTATGGCGACGGGCATGTGCGAAACACGCCGATGCAGAACCTTTTGCTGGTGAATATTCCGGGAGCGCATGTGGCAACGGTTACTGAAGAGCTTTCGGCGGCTGGGTTGCCGGTTGAGTCTTCTTCGTTCGTGCGCGGGACTGTAGCTTGCACGGGATCTGAGTTTTGCAAGCTGGCGCTGACGGAAACGAAATCGTATGCGCGGTGGCTGACGGAGCAGTTGGAGGAACGGTTTCCCAATTATCAGGAACAGCTCCGCTTGCACATTACCGGGTGCCCGAACTCGTGCGGGCAGCATTGGATTGCCGACATCGGGATTGAAGGGAAGAAGATCAAGGCCAACGGGAAGATGGTGGACGCTTATTATTTTTGCGTCGGCGGGAGCGTGGGCCAATTTGCCGCTATTGCGCGGCCGGTGGGTTACCGGTGCCCGGCGGACGAGGTTCCTGACGCGATTACTCGGCTGTTGGAGTCTTTTCACGAACAGCGTGAAGGGAATGAGCCACTGCAGAAGTTTTTGGCGCGGCATACGACGGAGACTCTGCGAACAATTTTGGCTGGGGCTCCTGCGGCGGAGGCGGAACGCGATTTGGCGACGACGGCTACACCGCATTCTGTGGAGGACCGATGAGTTTGTTTCCCGCGTTCGTGAAATTGGAAGGCCGCGCGGTGCTGGTGGTGGGCGGGGGTGCGATCGCTACGTCGAAGATACCGACGTTGCTGCAGGCTGGGGCGCGGGTGACGGTGGTAGCGCCGGAAATCACCGGAGAGCTTGCAGAACGGGCGGGGCAGGGCGAGATTACGTGGCTGGGCAAGGCGTTTGAGGCGGGCGACCTGGACGGAAAATTTCTGGTGATCGCGGCTACGGCGATTGCGGAATTGAATACGGCGGTGTTTCGCGAGGCGGATGCTCGACAGATTTTGTGCAATGCGGTGGACGACATTGAGAATTGCCATTTTTATTATGGGGCGGTGGTGCAGCGCGGCGATCTGCAGATTGCGATTTCGACGAATGGGAAAAGTCCGGCGCTGGCGCAGAGGCTGCGGAGGGAATTGGAGGAGCAGTTTCGGCCGGAGTATGCGGGGTGGGTGGATTGGTTGGGTGAGGTGCGATTGCGAGAGCGGGCGGCGAGTACGGATGCGGAGAAGACGAAGAAGAAGTTGCATGAGTTGGCCTCGCGAGGGGAGTTTGAGAGATTTTTGGCGGGCGAGGTGCGAGAGGCTGCCCCTCGAAGCTCGGGACAAGCAAGGCTCGCGGACTCGCCTTGCGCCGCTGGTTCGGATTCGGATTTTGCTGGCAGGGCTGAAGCCCTGCGCCTACGGGATGGGGTTTATTTGGTGGGGGCTGGGCCGGGGGATGCGGAGTTGTTGACGCGGAAGGCGGCGCGAGTGATTGAGGCGGCGGATATTGTTTTGCATGATTCGCTGGTGAGCGCAGAAATTCTGGCGATGATTCCGGCTGGGGCGGTTCGGATTGATGTGGGCAAGCGGGCGGGATTCCGGCTGCTGACGCAAGCGGATATTAATGCGCTGCTGGTGGATGCGGCGCGGAAATATCGCGTTGTTGTGCGGCTGAAGGGCGGCGATCCGTTGCTGTTTGGGAGGGCGGCGGAAGAAATTGATGCGTTGCGGGCGGAGAAAATTCTCTTTGAGATTGTGCCGGGGATATCGGCGGGATTTGCTTCGGCGGCGGCGGCGCAGGTTTCGCTGACGGACCGGCGGCTGGCGTCACATGTGTTATTCACGACGTATTCGCGATCGCCGGAGACGGCAGTGCTGCCGGTGATGGGAATCACTTCGGAAACGACCGTAGTGGTTTATATGCCTGGAGCGGATTATGCGAGCGTGTCTCACTGGCTGGTGGAATCGGGGATCCCGGAGGAGACGCCGTGTTTGGTGGTTTCGCGGGCTTCGCAGCGGGACCAGGCTGTGGAGTTGACCACGCTTGCGAAGCTGGGTTCGGCTACGGCGCTGGCTGTGCCGGCCTTGCTGATTGTTGGGAGAGTGGCTTCGCATTCGGCGGCGGCGGGTGCGGGGGCGGCTTGGTTGCGGGAATTTGCCGAAGGAAGTGCGAAGGAGTTGTCGATTTTGTGATGGAGGGAAAAGTGGCGGGGAAGATTCGGATTTCGGTGGATACTTGGGCGGTGTTGTTGGCGTTGGTGGCGGCGGTGTTGGTGAGGTTGGGGGTGATTGTTAAGGTTCCGTGGTAGGCGGAGTCCTCAGGGGTTGGAGCCCGGATTTTCTTGTTGGTGAACGTCGGAGCCGTGAAGAAAAGCAGGTCCCTCACTTCGTTCGGGCTGATGGGTAGTTGGAGGGGCGTCGCGCTGAGGGAAACACTCAGCCTCGTAAGGCGGGCCCTACATACCCAAAACCCACACGCAACGGCGCCGTGTGGGGCACCCGAAGAGGGGTGAGAGTTGAGATTTGGGATTTTGCGGATATGGGGCCTAGCGGTGCTGCGACCCTACGAAGAGGACCCATGAGGTGGTTTGGGGGCGATCGTGATGGGATGCCTCACAGCGCGGACTCCGTTCGCAACGACGGGTGTATTTTTTGGGTGGAATTAGGGGGATGTTTATTGGGTTGTAGTTTTGTGATTTGCTGATTTTGATTTTGTGTTTCCGGTTTTTGTTTTGATTTTTATTTTTGGGGTGGGAGAGGGTGGTATGGCTGAGACTATTGCGCTGCCGCAGACGCGGAGTCCGCAGATATCGCTTAGCGTCAAGTTCTTGAGGGTGCTGCCTGGGGTTGCGTTGCTCGCAGCGATTGGATTTGCGGGAAAGCTGCTGGAAAAGAACATTAATGGGTATGCGAAGGCGCATCACTTTCCTTTTCCAAATATTGAATATGTGCTTTGGGCGATTCTGATTGGGCTGGTGATCTCGAATGTGTTCGGAGTGGCGGAAATTTTCCGGCCGGGCGTGGCTACGTACGAGTTTTGGTTGAAGGCGGGCATTGTGCTGCTGGGATCGCGATTTTTGCTGGGGGATGTGGCGAAACTTGGCGGGGTGAGTTTGTTGCTGGTGGGGATTGAGATTGCGGGATCGCTGGCGTTTATGACTTTTCTGGGACGGTTGTTCGGGCTGAAGCCGAAGCTTACGACGCTGCTGGCGGTGGGTTCGGCGGTGTGCGGCGTGAGCGCGATTATTGCGACGCAGGGAGCGATCGACGCGGATGAGGAAGATTCGTCGTTTGCTATAGCGGCGATTCTGGCGCTCGGGGCGATTGCGTTGTTCACGTTTCCGCTGATCGGGCACTCGCTGCATTTGAGCGATCACGCGTACGGGATTTGGGCGGGGCTGGCGGTGGACAATACTGCGGAGGCTACGGCGGCCGGGGCGCTGTATTCGGATGCGGCGGCGAAACTGGCGGTGCTGACGAAGACGACGCGGAACGCGTTGATTGGATTTGTGGTGCTGGCTTATGCGATTTATTGGGCGAGCAAAGGGCAGGCGCGGAACGTGACGAACAAGGCAGCGTTTTTGTGGCAGAAATTTCCCAAGTTTGTTTTGGGATTCTTGCTGATTTCGCTGCTGGCGACCATGGGATTTTTTACCAAGGATCAAAACACGGCTTTGGCGAATCTTTCGCGGTGGGCGTTTTTGTTGACGTTTGCGGGAGTTGGGCTGCGGACGAATTTCCGGCAGATGCGGAAGCAGGGATTTCGGCCGTTTGTGGTCGGATTTATTGGGGAGATTGTGATTGCGGTGTTTACGCTGGTGTTGGTGGTGTTGGCGGGAAGGTTGCTTGGGTTTTGAGGGTTTGTCGAGGGTGAGTCGGTCGGAACGGGAGAGCGGAGTCCTCAGGGGCTAAAGCCCGGATGCTCTTGGTGGTGAACGTCGGGGAGACCCCCTAGGTGGCGAGCCCAAGAGCACCGTCTGAAGCCTATGCTACGGGAGGAAGCCAAGACCCACCACCCGAGCGCGGGGCACCCCGGCTGAAGTGCCTGTGTGCGGACTGACAGCGGCTAAAGCCGCACTGATCTTTGGGCAGTCACGGTACGGTTGAAGCCATACCCTGACGAAAAACGTGAGTATCCACACAGACTCTGAAGCTCCGACCCATTGAACGGAATTTTAGAGGCCTAGGACGCTTACTAGTTCTTTTACGCTGGCGGCGCTTTTTTGTAGGGCGACGTTTTCGTCGGGGGTTAGTTTGATTTGGATTATTTCTTCGGCGCCGTTGGCGCCTAGTTTTACTGGGACACCCACGAAGAGGCCGCGGATGCCGTATTCGCCTTCGAGGTAGACGGCGCAGGGGAGGATTTTCTTTTTGTCTTTTAGGATGGCTTCCACCATTTCTACCGCGGCGGCGGAGGGGGCGTAGTAGGCAGAGCCGGTTTTTAGGAGATTTACGATTTCTGCGCCGCCTTTGCGGGTGCGTGTCACGATGGCTTCGATTTTATCCGCTGGCAACAGATCGGGGAGCGGGATTCCGGCTACAGTCGAATAGCGGGGAAGTGGAACCATGTCGTCGCCGTGGCCGCCGAGCACGAAGGAGTGAACGTTTTCGACGCTAACTTTGCATTCCATGGCGACGAAGGCGCTCATGCGCGCGGAATCGAGAACGCCTGCCATACCGAGGACGCGATTTTTGGGGAAGCCGCTCACTTTCATTGCGGCTTGGGCCATGGCGTCTAGAGGATTCGTGACGATGACGAGGATGGCGTTGGGGGAGTGCTTGACGATTTGTTCGACTACGCCTTTGACTACGTCGTAGTTGGCTTTGAGGAGATCGTCGCGGCTCATGCCGGGCTTGCGTGGGAATCCGGCGGTGATGACGACGACATCACTGTTGGCGGTGGCGCTGTAGTCGCCTGTGGCGGTGGAAATTCCGGTGGCGAAGGAATCGGTGCAGGTGATGGGGCCGCTCTCGACCATGTCGAGGGCTTTGCCGGCGGGGGGGCCGTCGAGGATGTCGGTCAAGATGACGTCGGCGAGTTCGAGATCGACGATGCGTTGCGCTGTGGTCGAGCCTACGAAACCACCACCGACTACTGTGACTTTCTTGCGGCTCATTGGGTCTCCTTTGGATGAAAACGTTTGTTCAGTGAGGATGAGATTGGGTGCGATGCGGTTGGATCGAACAGGAATCCCTCACGGCGCGGACTTTGTTCGGAATGACGGGTTTGTATTTGGATGTACTTGCAAACCCGAGAGCCGGGCTCGGGGACTCGCCCGGGGGCATGATGTATCGTGCTGCTACAATTTCTTGGTGGAGTCGAGGGCATCACATGTTCTCGATTATGGCGGTGGCGAAGGCGGCGGTGCCTAGTTTGGTGGCGCCGGGGAGAAGGCGTTCGAGATCGTAGGTGACTTTTTTTTGCTGGATGGTTTTGGCTATGCCGTCTTCAATGCGCTTGGCGGCTTCGCCCCAGCCCAGGAATTCGAACATCATGGCGCCGCTCAGCATGACCGAGCCAGGATTGATTACGTCTTTGTCGGCGTATTTGGGGGCGGTGCCGTGGGTGGCTTCGAAGACGCCATAGCCATCGCCGATGTTGGAGCCGGGGGCGATACCCAGGCCGCCCACTTGTGCGGCGCAGGCATCGCTAAGGTAATCGCCATTGAGATTTGGAGTGGCGAGGACGCTGTATTCGTTGGGACGCAGGAGCATTTGCTGGAAGACGGAATCGGCGATGCGATCGTTGATCATGAGCTTCTTTTTCCACTGGCCGCTACCGTGGGTGGCGCCGATGGAGTCCAGAACTTCTTTGACCTCAGCATAGACGGTTTTCTTGAAATCTTCGGTGGCGGATTCCAGGCCGGGTTCGATCATGGTGGCATTTTGTTCGACGGTGAGGCCGGGATTCTTGTCGAGATTGTCCAAGATCCAGCTTTCGCGTTCGGTGACGGTTTGCGCGCGAAATTCTTCACGGGCGAGGTCGTAGCCCCAATCACGGAAGGCGCCTTCGGTGAATTTCTGAATGTTGCCCTTGTGGACGAGGGTGACGCTTGGTTTGTGATGATCGAGGGCATGTTGAATGGCGCGGCGGACGAGGCGCTTTGTGCCGGTGGGCGAAATGGGCTTGATGCCTACGCCGGAATCCCAGCGAATTTGTTTCTTGGTGCCTTTGAGCATGTCGTTGTTGAGGAATTCGAGGAGTTTTTTTACTTCGGGGGTGCCGCTTTTCCACTCGATGCCGATGTAAACGTCTTCAGTGTTCTCACGGAAGATTACCACATTCATTTTTTCTGGCTCACGGACGGGAGAGGGAACTCCGGTCAAATAGCGGACGGGGCGGACGCAGGCGTAGAGATCGAGAATCTGGCGGAGGGCGACATTGAGGGAGCGGATGCCGCCGCCTACGGGAGTGGTGAGCGGACCTTTGATGGACACGCGAAAATCGCGGGCGGCGTCGACGGTGTCGTCAGGGAGCCATTGCTTAAAGCTGTTGAAGGCTTTTTCGCCGGCGAAGACTTCGAACCAGGCTACGCGGCGCTTGCCGCCATAGGCTTTCTCTACCGCGGCGTCGAACACGCGGCGCGAGGCTTTCCAGATGTCGCGGCCGGTGCCATCGCCTTCGATGAAGGGGATGATCGGATTGTCGGGCACTTGCAGCGTGTTGTTGGCGTAGCCAATCGGCTTGCCATCGGCCGGCACTGGAACACCGTTATACGTGGTCTTCATTCCTTGGTCCCCCTGACAGGCGCTGCGCGTGGCGCTGCTCTGCATGAATGCTTAGTTCGCGGAGCAATGGCGAACCAAAAACTTTACCACAGGCAAGGGCGGGCTTAGAAATCGGAGGCGGTGTGCTCGCCCGTTAGGTTGTTCTTGTGAGTTGGTTGAGATCCTTCGTCGGGGACTCCTTGGGATGACATGTGGCTTTTTTTTGTGGTGTGCGGATTGAACGAAGAAGGATTCTTACCGCAAAAAAAGCGGAAAGGGGTGCGGTTCTCAGTTCTCCGTTCGGAATGAGGGAGTTTTTTTGTGATCACCCAAATGGCGGGCTCGGGGACTTGCCCGAGGGCACGATGTATGGTGCTCTTACGGGAACCGGACTCAATTTGTCGGCGGGATGGTGGGATATACTTTTTGGGTTAAATTTTATTGGAGGGATTAGATGCTTTTTGATTGGAACGCTTACCATGCGGAACTTGCGAAGGCTATTCCCGATTTTGCGAAGCTGTCGACGGATTCGTTGAAGGGTTACCAGACGCTTTCGGCGGCGAATGCCAAGAATTCGTTGCTCGGCGAAAAGATGCGACAGTTGATTTCGATTGCTGTGGCGGTGACGACGCGATGCGATGGCTGCATTACGTTTCATACGGATGCGGCGCTGAAGGCGGGGGCTAGTAAGGAGGAGATTGCGGAGGCGCTGGGGGTGGCTATCGCGATGAATGCGGGGGCGGCATTGATTTATTCGCTGCGGGCGATGGATTCGGTGGAGGCACATTCGAAGGAGTAGGGGGAGTAACGCCGGATCACCGGCAGGAGTGCCTGTGCCATTGCCGTTGAAGAGGGAGTCCTCAGGGGCGGAAGCTCGGTGGTTGGTCGCCTTGATATCGGAATTAAAGAGTCTGTGTGACAACCGGCGAAGGCTGCCCTCAACGGCTACAGCCGCACTGATTTTGCGGGTTACGGTAAGGCGGCGGAAACTGTGCCCGAACAGAAAACACGAGTATACACAGGGACTGAAACTCCGACCCCCTAAAGGCGTTTGTATCTTTTGGGAAGCTGAGAGCCCGGGAGGAAAGCACGTGTCTCACCTCGTACGGGATGACATTCATTTTGTTGGGATGGAGTGAGTTGGGTTAGGAGCGCGGGCGGCGCGTTCCCAAGATGGAACTGGTGAGGGATAGGACTAAGAGGGTTAGGACTGCTATGGACAGGATGATTACGATCACTGTTGGGGCCTCCCGCAAGAGTATTGGAGAGCACGGGCGGTGCCATTTGGTAAGTGGCGTGTTTTTTGTTGGTTGTGGGATTTGGGTTGGAATTTAGTGTATGGGAATGGGGATGTAATGTCGGATTAGTTGTTCAGTTTTTGGGAGGTTGGGTGGCATTCGTCCGGAGTGACGGGTATTTTTTGCGGTGGTACGAGGTGTCTTGGGATTTGGGATCTTGCGGACACGGAGAGTGGCGGTGCGGCGCTCCTACGCAGAGGACCTAAGACCACCCTTCGCGGACTCCGTTCGGGATGACAAGCTCTTGTTTTTGTTGTTGATTTTGGTTTTTGGTGAGCGAAGACGGGCGATGGAGACCCAAGAGCACCGACAGGAGTGCCTGTGCCACAGGTTAGGATTTGTTTAGGTGGATGGAGCCGTCGCCGGTGCGGATCGAGAGGGGTTGGCCACCGCCGTTGAGTTTGCCGTGGATGCTGGAAGAGCTGAAGGTGCCTTCGACGGTGACTTGGAGGCCGAGGCTGATATGGCCGTCGTGGGTGCTGGCATCGAGATTGGCTTGCAGGTCGCCGGGGACTTCGAGGTCCACGCTGCCGTCACCGGTGCGGATATTCCAGGGGGTGTTGACCTTCGAGCCCGATCCTGCGCGTGCGGTGACGCTGCCATCGCCGGTGTGAATGGTCAGGCCATCGAACCGGCCTTGGAGGTTGATGTGGCCATCGCCGCTGGAGGCGTCGACGATGCCATCGAGGCCGCGCGCCTCAATGTGGCCATCGCCGGAATGAAAATGGATATTGCCCTTGGCGCCCTGAACGGTGATGCTGCCGTCGCCGGTGGTGACATCGACGCTGCCGTTGATGGATTCGGCTTCGACGGAGCCATCGCCGCTGCGCACAGTGAGGTCGGCGTCTTTGGGCATGTGAACTTCGACGCGCAGACTGGTGTGACGCGGGCCCCAATTCCAGAAACCGCCGCCGGAGGTCTTTGCGAGGACATCGACGGAATCGCCGTTTTGTTCGGTGCTGACATGGAGATCGCGATCGAGTTTGTAGCCGCTGTAGACGATGCGAATTTCTACTTGCTTGATGTCGCCGGTGGATACGCGCACGGCGCCGTCGTCGGTTTCGATTTTTACGCGGGGGTGACCGGCGATCGTGAAGGTTTTGCTTACTTCTTCGGCTTGCGCGGAAACAGCTGTGCCTAGCGCGAGAACCGCTATTGCTATCAAGGCCAATGCTGCCCTTGTTGCTTTTTGCCCTTTCGTGCGCTGGGGCACGGAATTCACCGATTTGACGTTCGTCCGCATCGCCATCTCCCTTGAGACCTCCGTATGTGCCGTCCTATTACTTGAAACGCAGAATGGGGCAAAAATGTTCCGCTAGCCGCGCTGGCTGGCGGCTTTCTTGGGCCGCAAGCAAGCCAGGAAATCGGTTACTCGCAGGGTGTTGATCACGTCCCTTTTCTCGAGCCAGCCGCGTCGGGCCACGGTGACGCCGTAGCGGATATAGGCGAGATTGGCGGTTGTGTGGGAATCCGTGGAGATTACGACTTTTACGCCCTTTTCCTTGCACATGCGGAGGTAGACATCTTTCAGATCGAGACGGTCGGGATAAGAATTGCACTCCATGGCGACGCCGTATTTGGCGCAGGCGTCGAGGATTTTCTCCATATCGTAAGCGAGTTCGTCGCGGCGGAGGAGTAAGCGGCCGGTGGGGTGGCCGATGATTTGTGTGTAGCGATTTTCGATGGCGGCGAGCATGCGGTCGGTCATTTCGGCGCGCTCGAGATTGAAATAGGAATGGATGGAGCAGACGGTAACGTCGAGCTGCGCGAGGATTTCGTCGGAGTAATCGAGCTTGCCATTTTTCAGGATGTCGACTTCGGAGCCGACGAGGACGCGGATGCCCAGACCCTTGGCGTCGGCGGCGCGAAGATTCTTGATGTGCTCGGCCATGCGCTTGTCGTCTAGGCCATTGGCGACGGTAACAGCTTTCGAATGGTCGGTGATAGCGATGTATTCCTGGCCAAGGGCTTTGGCGGCCGCGGCCATTTCTTCGATGGAGTTTTTTCCATCACTGGCGGTGGTGTGCATCTGCAGGTCGCCCTTGATGTCCCGGAGTTCGACGAGCTGGGGGAGTGTGTGTTTTTCGGCGGCTTCGATTTCACCGGTGTTTTCGCGCAATTCGGGCGGAACGAAGTCGAGGCCGAGCTTGGAGTAAATTTCTTCTTCGGTGCGACTGGCTACGCGAACGCCGGTTGAGGCGGGGGTGGGTGAGGGGGCGGATGCGGGCTTGGCGAGAGCGGTGGGTCTTGCTTCTTTCTTTGCGGACTTTTTCGCTTCGCCCGCTTTCAATTTGTTTCCCAAGGAAGCTTTGATCCTTACGCGGGCGCTTTTTGTTGGACGTTCCTCGACTTTTAGTTCGGCGTTTTTGTCAGCTGCGGTTTTGTCCAATGTGGCCATTTCATATTCGTTGAGGGTCCAGCCCATGTCGTTTGCGCGGCCACGGAGGCGGACGTTGTGTTCCTTTGAGCCGGTGAAATACAAGAGTGCGGCGCCGAAATTTTCTTTTTCGAGGAGGCGGACATCGACCTGCAGGCCGCTCGACAAGGTGAAACTGACTTTATTTTCGCCGTGAGCGAGGACTTGATCGATGCGGGGATAGGTGAGGATATGTTTGGCGACGGTGTCGATGACGTCTTGCCTGTTGGCGGATTTTGATTTTTCTTCGGCCATGGTGACCAGTAGATCCAAATCCCCAACGGTTTCTTTGCCGCGGCGTAGGGAGCCGGCAGGAGTGACGCTTTCCACTACTTTCCCCACTTTCTTGATATGGTCCGCGATTTCCTTCGCGGCTGCTTCGACATCGCTGACGAGGAACCGACCGGAACCTTTCTTGAAGGTTTCGACGGCTTTGAGGATGTTTTGTTCGCTTTTTTCGCCGAAGCCTGCGAGGTCGCGGAGTTTTCCTTCGCGCGCGAGTTTTTCGACGTCGGCGACGGTGGCGCACTTGAATTGTTTCCAGAGGAAGGCGACTTTTTTGGGGCCTAAGGATTGGAGGGTGAGGACTTCGAGAAGTGTCGCGGGGAATTTTTTGGCTAGCTTGAGGCGGAGGGAGTAGTCGCCGGTTTTCACGATTTCGGTGAGGTGATCGACCATGCCCTGGCCGATGCCGGGCAGTTCGAGAAGTTTTTCGGGACTGGAGACGAGTTGTTCGACGGGCTGGGGAAGGCCTTCGATGAGTTCGGCGGCTTTTTCGTAGGTGCGATACCGGCCGATGATGGCGCCATCGATTTCGAGGAGTTGCGCGGTTTCGCGAAGGATGCGAGCGATGCGTTTGTTGTCCATGGCCGGGAATTGTAGCGCGGAATTTGCGTGGGTGGGTAAGGAGGGAGTTTGTGGCGGTGGGGTTGCGTGAGGATGAGGGTGCGGTTTGAAGACAACCCCGACAACACCGTCAGGAGCCACAGGAGGGCATTCCGGGAAGAAAAACCCAAGCGGCGGGCTCGCGAACTTGTCCGCGGGCACGATGTATCGTGCCCCTAGGGAAGGAAGGCTGGCTGGGCTCGAGTCCAGCGCTTACGTGGGCGCACGCAGGCGTGCGCGCCTGCACCGGGCGTGGATGGTTAGAAAAAACGCTACAGTTCGTGTGGATGATTTGAAAAGCGGCGGAGGCTTGTGCTTCCGCCGCCTCTGATTCCAAACTTTTAGGACACTGGTTTGGATACGTTCGCCGCTTGGGGTCCTTTCGGGCCTTGCACGATCTCGAATTCTACCGGATCTCCTTCCTGGAGCGTCCGGTAACCATCGCCGACGATCGCGGAGTAATGTACGAAAACATCGGGCCCGTCTTCCCTCCCTATGAATCCGTAACCTTTCGAATTATTGAACCACTTAACTGTTCCTTGCACTTCGTGTCTCCTTTGGCAGGTGACCAACATTTCTACTCTTGGGGCGGATCAGAAACGAATCGCCGCCATGAGCACGAATTGCGTGGAGTGTATCAAAATGGTTTTCTTTTTCGCTACGAAAAAAATGCTCGACTGTGCATTTTTATACAAAAAAACAATTTAAACGGATGGCAGGAACACTATTTTAGAAAAGTAAGATAGTAGAGAATTCCGGCAATCGACTTTCCATCCTTGAGTTCACCACGCTTGATCATGATTTTCAGTTCGTTGACGCTGTATGCATGGGAAATTATTTTCTCATCGGCCTCGGGTTCGGCTTCTCCAGACTTTAATCCTTTGGCTAGCAAAAGATGCATGCGCTCTTCGAGGAAGCCGGGAGTGGGGTAAAAGTTCAAAAACTCGTGGTACTTGGCGGCGCGGTAGCCGGTTTCTTCCTTGAGTTCGCGAGCGGCGGCATGTTTGACGGTTTCGCCGTGGTCGATGCGACCTGCTACCAATTCCCATAGGTACTGGCGGGTGGCGTGACGGTACTGACGAATCATCAGGATGCGGCCGTCATCGAAGACGGGAAGAATGACGACCGAACCTGGATGGGTGATGACTTCGCGGGTGGCGTGGACGCCGCCGGGTTCTTCAACTTCGTCGCGGCGAACGCCGAAGACCGTGCCGTGAAAGACGATTTTGCTGTTGAGTATTTTCGCTTTGCCCTTGACCATGGCGCTCCTCACCTTTACCTGGTTCCCGACCGCATCATATACTCAAGTGGATCACTGCCAATATAGCGCCCATGCCGATCAATACCATTATTGTCGACGACGAAAAGCCTGCCCGCGAGGAGTTGGCGTTCCTGCTGAAAGCGTTCCCGGAGATAAACGTGCTTGCGACCGGCAAAAACGGCGTGGAAGCGGTGAACCTAATCAAAGAGCACAGCCCGGACCTGGTGTTTTTGGATGTGCAGATGCCGGGGCTGGATGGGTTTGGAGTGCTGCAGAAGCTGGTGGAGCGGAAACTGAAAGTGCCGCACGTGGTGTTTGCGACTGCTTTTGATCATTATGCGGTCCAGGCGTTTGACGTGAACGCGGTGGATTATGTGTTGAAGCCGTTCGATAAGGCGCGGATTAACCGTGCGATTCAGAAAGTGAAGCGGGAGATTGAATCGGAGACTAGCCCGACCGAGCGGCTGGAGCAGTTGGTGTCGCAACTGGCGGCGCCGAAGCCGGCATCGTCGCAGCCAGCGAAAGTGCTGTTGCGTTCCCAACAAAGGATGCTGCTAGTGGATTCGCGCGATCTGATTTTTGCGTCGATCGAGGGCGGGCTGATTTCGATAACGGCGAAGGATGCGGAGGGGACGTCGAATTACCGGACGCTGGAGGAGTTGCTGGAGGCGCTGGATTCGGAATCGTTCTGGAGGCCGCACCGGTCGTATTTGGTGAACATCCATCACATTAAGGAAGTGGTGCCGTGGTTCAAGTCGTCGTTCATGTTGAAGATGAATGATAAGAAGCAGTCGGAAATACCGGTGAGCCGGCAGCAGACGAAGAGACTGAGGGAATTGTTTAACCTCTAAGTAAGGGATGAGAGGCGGGCGGGGGATCTCACCCGCTCGTATCGAGTCGTTGACCATAGAGGGCCTCTGTGCCACCCGGAGAACCCAAGCCGACACGCAACGGCGGCGTGTAGGGCACCCCGCTCGTCCACTCTTAAGAAGCGGGAGAAGTCAGAGCAATGGGCCATGGCGATCAAAGAGCAACAAAAATCAGCACCTCTGGTCGCGTCCTCTGTTTCCTCGTCATCTTTGCGCTTTATCTTTTGTTGGACCGGCAGTTCGACCTATTCGTTCCCTCGCCCTTTTCGGCATTTCTGCGATGACGGCTGCAATAACCGGGCTGTTAAAATGAGTTTGTTAAACAAGAAGTTTCGTCGTTAAATCCACTGTGGGCCCCGCCTCTGGATTCGCTAGTATGGGGCGCAAGGCGTGCTAGCATTTCGGTATGGATTTTTCACTTTCTGATCATCAGGGGTTGATTCGCGATACTGTGCGCGAGTTTATGGAGGCGGAGGTGCGTCCGCATGTGAAGGAGTGGGAGCGGGCGGAATATTTTCCGGCCGAGGCGATCCGGAAACTGGGGGAGATGGGTTGTTGCGGGATGCTGATGCCGGAGGAGTGGGGCGGGCCGGGGCTGGATTCGATTTCGTATGTGTTGATGCTCGAGGAAGTGGCGAAGGTTTTTGCGGCGATGTCGACGGCCCTGAGCGTGACGAATTCGGCAGTGCAATTGCCGTTGCTGGCGCATGGGACGGAGGAGCAGAAGAAAAGATATTTGCGGCCGTTGGCTTCGGGGGAAATTTTAGGGGCGTTTTGTTTGACGGAGCCTGCGGCGGGGTCGGATGCCGCGGGGATTCAGAGTACGGCGGTGCGGGCGGGTGACAGCTACAGGCTGAATGGCACGAAGACTTGGGTAACGAATGGATCGCACGCGGGGTTGTACATTATTTTTGCTAAGACGGATGTGGCGGCCCGTGGGAAGGGAATCAGCGCGTTCCTTGTGGAGCCGGGCACGCCCGGGCTGAAGATTGGACGGCATGAAGACAAGATGGGGCAGCGGAGTTCGCCGTCGGTGGAAATTTTGCTGAACGATTGCGTGGTGCCGGCGGAGAACCGGTTGGGCGAACAAGGCGCGGGGCTGAAGATTGCTCTGTCGGCGCTGGATGGCGGACGGATTGGGATTGCGGCGCAGGCGGTGGGGCTGGCGCACGGCGCGCTGGAGGAATCGGTAAAATACGCTAAGGCGCGGAAGGCATTTGGGAAATCGATTGGAGAGTTTCAGGCGATTCAGTGGATGCTGGCGGATATGCATACGGAAATTGAAGCGGCGCGAGGGTTATTGTATGCAGCAGCCTTCCGGAAGGATTGTATGGGGGCGGGGCGGGCGGTGAGTTCGGCGGCGTCGGCGTCTTCGCGGGCGAAACTTTATGCGAGCGAGATGGTGAATCGAGTGGTGTACAAGGCGGTGCAGATTCATGGATCGCTCGGATATTCGCGGGAATCGGAAGTAGAGAGGATGTATCGGGATGCGCGAGTGATTTCGATTTATGAGGGGACGAGTGAGGTGCAGAGGACGATTATTGCGCGGGATTTGTTGAAGTAGTGGGTCATTTCTAAGTATTTAGTTTTGCGTTTTGAGTGAAGGACCAAGAGCACAGGCGGGAATGTCTGTGCCACTGCTCCTGGCTTTCTCCCGGGGTGTTCTAGATTTACAATTCCGGCATGCGCCGCGTTGTACTTGGGCTCGGTATTTCGCTCGACGGCCATATTGCCCGCCTGGACGGCTCGGTGGACTTCCTGTTCATGCCCAAGAACTACTCCATGGGCCCGTTCTTCAAGACGATCGACACCGCCATCATGGGCCGCAAGACGTACGACGTTGTGGTTCGCATGAGCGGTGGTGCTTACAGCAATCCCGGCATAACGAGCTATGTCTTCTCACACACACTCGCTCCCGGCAAGCGCGACGGGGTCATTTTTGTCAACGAGTCACCCAAATCGTTTGTCGCCTCTCTTCGCAAGAGCAAAGGGAAAAATATCTGGCACATGGGCGGCGGCGAATTGGCGCGTGCGTTTCTGGCGGGCGATGTGATCGACGAACTCTACCTCGGTGTCGTCCCTATACTGCTTGGCGAAGGTTTACCGCTGTTTCCCTCTGGTTTTCCACAACTCAAGTTCCGCCTGCTCGAAAACAAATCCTTCTCGCAGGGTCTGATCACCTTGAAATACGAGCGCGCACGGTCCAGCCGCGATTTGCCCACAAAGTGAGAGCAGTTTAAAGTTGTACGAGTGAAGTCTTGAGTTTCAAGTTCTAAGTTCAAACTTATCCGTTTTAAGTAAGGGAGCGCGAGCGGAGCGACTTTACTTAAGACTTAAGATCATTTGCTTATGACTTTTACCAAGGATGACTCTTTGACACTTCCAACGAAACGCGTTTTGTCTGGGATGCGGCCTACGGGACGGTTGCATATTGGGCATTATTTTGGGGCTTTGCAGAATTGGGTTAGATTGCAGGGCGATCCGACTTATCAGTGTTTTTATTTTGTCGCGGACTGGCATGCGCTGACGAGCGATTACGCGGATACTTCAGCGATTGCGGAAAATTCGCTGCAGATCACGATGGATTTTCTGGCGGCTGGGTTGGACCCGGCGAAGTCTGTGATTTTCCTGCAGTCGTTGGTGCCGGAGCATGCGGAATTGCATTTGTTGTTGTCGATGATCACGCCGCTCGGGTGGCTGGAGCGCATTCCGACTTATAAGGAAGCGCTGGAGAATGTGACGAACAAGGATTTGCATACATATGGGTTTCTGGGTTACCCGACGCTGCAGACGGCAGATATTGTGATGTATTCGGAGCCGGGGAAGGGATTGTTTGTGCCGGTGGGGGAGGACCAGGTTTCGCATGTGGAGTTTAGCCGGGAGTTGGTGAGGAAGTTTAATTTTCATTACGGGCTGAAGATTGACGAGGCATTTCTGAACGACGATTCTGCGATGCGGAGGATTTCGCGACTTCTGGATATCCAACCATGGATTCGAGAAAAGCACGAAAAGTTTCTGGCCGACATTCGAGAAATTGCGTTCAAAGGAGGGATTGCAAATTTTCACGAAAAACTTGGTGATCACGCAAGATTCTTTCCGTTCGATCCCACTTTGATAGAGCCCGAAGCGCTTCTCACGCCGACTCCGCGGATTCCCGGGCTGGATGGCAGGAAGATGTCGAAGTCGTATGGGAATTCGATTACGTTGTCGGAGACCGATGCGGAGATTCGGGCTAAGACCAAGGTGATGGTTACGGATCCGGCGCGGAAGAGGCGGACTGATCCGGGGAATCCGGATATTTGCCCTGTGTATGACTGGCACAAACTTTTTTCGCCGAAAGAGACGTTGGATTGGGCGGCGGAAGGGTGCCGTACGGCGGGGATTGGGTGCATCGAGTGCAAGGCGAAGATGGCGGACCATTTGATCCGGTGGATCGAGCCGGTGCGGGAGAGACGGGTGGCGCTCGAGCAGAGACCGAAGGCAGTGTTGGAGATTTTGGACGCGGGGTCGGGGAAGGCGAGGGAGTGTGCGCGGGACACCATGAAGAGGGTTAGGGCGGCGGTGTTTCATTGGGTAGAGAAGCGTGGGGAGGCCTGAATGAGGGCGGGTGTGAGTGGGCGGTGAGTTGGGTTAGGTTGTGAGGTAAGACGCCGGGGCTGATCCCCGTCGCAGACTCCTGAGGATGACAGCGTTGGTCTTTTTGTGTTGATGACGGAACGATCGGGCTTGCCGGGCTGAAGCCCGGCGTCTAGGTTCGGAATTAGAGGAGTGTTGTGATTGTGCGGACCAGCGGGCAGCGGCGCTGCGACCCCACGAAGAGTCGATCCGAGAGCACGGGCAGGCGTGCCTGTGGCGCTTGGGGGATGCAGGAGCCACTATTCGAGGACTCAGGGTGGGGGTGGCCGATCCAAAGTTCGGCCACTACATGGGTGATGAATTTTTGTGGTTGCGGGGCTGAGGCGACGCCGCTACGACGCTGTTGCTGGGGTTTGGGTTTGTTCGCGGAGTTCGCGGAGTAAGCCTGTTCAGTGTTGGGTATTCACTGTAAACTATTGCTCACCGATGGCATCGCCTTATCGAATTAACATACCGCTTTATGAGGGGCCGCTGGACCTGCTGCTTGATTTGATCAAGAAGCAGGAAATGAATATTCACGATATTCAGATTTCGAAGATCACGTCGCAGTATCTGGATTACCTGCACCAGCTGGAGGTGCAGAATGTGGACGTGTCCGCGGAATTCATTTATATGGCGGCGACGCTGATTTACGTCAAATCGAAAATGCTTTTGCCGCCTGACCCGCTGGCTACGGCGGAGGAGCAGGCCGGGGACCCCCGAGAAGAACTGGTGCAGCGACTGCTGGAGCACGAAAAATTCAAGAATGCGGCGCAGCTTTTGTACCAGAAACAGCAGATTGAGGAGAATGTCTGGTCGAAGCCGGACAAATCGCTTTATAACGACGAAGGAACCGAGGGCGAGCTGGTGGTTTCGCTTGTGGATCTGGTGCGCGTCTTTCAGCAGGTGTTGGAACGCAAGAAGGAAGTGACGCGCATCGAGCTGCAGCACGAGTCGTTCACGGTGGCGCAGATGATTGCGCAGTTGCGCGGGCAGATATTGTCTAGCGACACGAATACGGTGAGCCTGGTGCAGTTCTTTGAGGCGTGTCCTTCACGGCACGCGATGATCGTGGCCTTTCTGGCGGTGCTGGAAATGGTGAAGCTGCAGGCGATTGCGTTGTCTCAGGAAAAACAGTTTGGGGAAATTGTGATCAAGAAGGCGAAGGCATTTGATGTGGCATTTGACGATAGTGGAGCGTTACGGATTGATGCGGAGTATCAGTGAGATTTAGAATGAGGTTTAGGCGGTAGAGGAAGTGGAAGAGGTAAAGGATCCGGAAGGCTGCGGCGACGGTCTTGGTTTTCTCCTTTACGTCCTTAGCTCCCTGTACTTCCTTTACGTCATTTTTGAAGGGCTTTCATGACTGACCTAGAACTTAAAGCTGCACTTGAAGCGATCATTTATGCGGCGGACGAGCCCGCGACGCTGGAGCAGCTTGCGGCGGCGCTGGGCGAAGACAAGATGCCGGTGAAGGCGGCGCTGGATGAACTGATTGCGTCGTATGCGGCGGAAGATCGCGGGATTGAGGTGCGCGCGGTTGCGGGCGGCTACAAGATGTATACGAAGCCGCAGCATCATGATGTGGTGCGGCGATTTATCAAGTCGCTGCGGCCGCCGCTGAGGTTGTCGATGCCGGCGCTCGAGACGCTGGCGGTGATTGCGTACAAGCAGCCGGTGACCGCGCCGGAGATTTCCGAGATTCGCAGCGTGAATACGTCTGGCGTGATTTCCACGCTGCTGGATAAGAAATTGATCACTACGGCCGGCCGGAAGGAAGTGATTGGGCGGCCAATTTTGTATAAGACGTCGAAGGAATTTTTGATGCGGTTTGGGTTGAGCGACCTGGATGAGCTGCCGAGTTTGAAGGAGTTTGAGGCGCTGGCGCGCGAGGCGTTGGGGTCGGATGAAGTGGTGGCCCCAGACGTGTCGGAGGAGCAGGTTTCGGAATTGCATCCGGAGACGGATGTGGCAAACGCGGGCGCGGGGATTCATGAGGCGATGCAGCATGTGGAGCAGGAGTTGACGGAGGCGGAAGCGTTTCGGGAGCATGAGGCGCTGGCGACGGATGAGGGAATGCCGTCGGGGGAGTTGGATGAGGATCCGCCGCCGCCGAATGCGCGGTCGACGTCAGCGTCGTGACGGGAAGATATAATAGAAGGAATAAGTAAGAAGTTGGGAGTTATCCCAAGACCCTCCCTGCGCAGAAGGTGCTCAGAGTGGGCATCTACCGAAAAACTAGACAATTTCGGTGTCGGGCGGGATCGTGCGCCTCGTCGTCGGCCAACGAAGTAACCCAAGAGCCGGGCTCGAAGATTCGACCAGGGGCACGATGTATCGTGTCCCTACGGTTTCGGTGCTGGAATTTAGAAAGCCAAGCTAGTGTGCCGTCCCGGAAATACGTTCACATAGTCGCTGGACTTTAGCAAAGATCGAATCCGCTGTGGCGGTCCACACGAAAGGCTGCGCGTGAGTGTTGGAAGCTCGCACATATTGATCGATTTTCTCGACCAGTTCCTTGACGCTGCGAAACGTGCCGCGACGAATGGCCTGCTGCGTAATGCGGTTGAACCAAATCTCCACTTGATTCAACCAGGAGGCATAGGTCGGCGTGAAGTGCACGTGAAATCGTGGCCGTGCGGCGAACCAGCGTTTTACGCGCGGATGTTTATGCGTGGCATAGTTGTCCACGATGATGTGCACCTCCAAGCATTCCGGCACGTTTTTCTCGATCTCTCTGAGGAAGTCCAGATATTCCTGATGTCGGTGACGCTGTCGGCATTGCGTCAGCACTTTGCCCTTGGCCGTGTCCAGCGCGGCAAACAGGGTGGTGGTGCCATGCCGTCGGTAGTCGTGGGTCACACCCTCGACATAGCCAAGTCCCATCGGCAAGAGCGGCTGGGTGCGTTCGAGCGCTTGAATCTGACTCTTTTCATCCACACACAAAACTACTGCATTTTCCGGAGGATTCAAGTACAGCCCTACAATATCCCGTACTTTTTCTACAAAAAATGGATCCGTCGAGAGCTTGAAATGTTTCTGACGGTGGGGCTGCAATCCAAAAGCTTGCCAGATACGGTGTACCGTCGATTTCGACAGCCGCGTCTCCGCGGCGATTTGTCGGATGCTCCAGTGCGTACCGCCTTTTGGTTTTGTTTCCAGGGTCTTGCGCACCAGGTGCGCCACGCGCTCGTCGTTAATCGGGCGTGGGCGCCCCGGGCGCAACTCATCATGTAAACCGGCCACATCGTGCTTCAGGAATCGCCGCCGCCATTTGCCGACGGTGGCGTTGGTCAGTCTGAACTGGCGCGCAATGTGCAGGTTCGTCTTGCCGGAAGCACTCAACAAGATAATCTTGGCCCGGGTCACTAATCCCGCCGGAAGGGATCGTGAACTCGCCAAGCTTTCCAGCTGTTCGCGCTGTTCCGGAGTTAAAACCAAGGCCGCTTTCGGTCGTCCCATTGCCATAGACACCCCCCATTCTGCACTGGAGATGCCTAAATTCCCAGCAATACTATTGCCACTTATTTATGGGACAGTACACTAGATCCAAGAGAAACCCAAGAACACAGGCAGGAGTGCCTTTGCCATTTGAGGTGAGTGGATGGAGTATGTGGCGGTTGTGAAAGTGGCGGCGACCACCGCAGTCCAAGGTAAACGAACCCCGAGAGGCGCGTTTCGCGGACTCAACGGACGTGGGGAGGCTGGGATTCTGTTATCCTTGACGGCTTATGCTGGAACGATTGCAGAAGATAATTGCGCGGGCGGGGATTGCTTCGAGGCGTCATGCGGAGCAGTTGATTTTGTCGGGGCAGGTGCGCGTCAACGGCAAGACCGTGACAGAACTGGGGAGCAAGGCTGATCCAGCGAAGGACAAGATTGAGGCGGCGGGACGGACGATTGAGGAACCGGAGCGGCAGATTTATTTGCTGCTGCACAAGCCGCCCGAGGTGGTTTCGTCTTTGGCCGATCCGGAGGGACGGAAGACTTTGCGGAATTTTTTGCGGGGATTTCCGGAGCGTGTGTATCCGGTGGGGAATCTGGAGTACTCGGCGTCGGGGCTGGTGTTTTTAACCAATGATGGGGATTTGGCGGCGCAGATGCTGAAGACCTGGAACCAGCTGGAGCAGACGTATCACATCAAGGTCAAGGGGATGTTGACGCTGGCGGATCTGGAGCGATTGAATAAGGAATTGCGGGTGAAATTGAAAACGGTGCGGCAGCCGGAGGCTACGCGGAGGCATAGCGCGAACTATTGGTATCAGCTGCAGATGGCGGGGTCGAAGTTGGAGGCGCTGCGAAAGATTTTGTTTCGCGAGGGACATCCATTGGAGAAGGTGATGCGGATTGGATTGGGGCCGTTGAGTATTGAGGGGATACCGCGCGGAAGGTATAGGGTGTTGGATGCGCGGGACGTGGCGGGATTGGGGAAGGGCCGAAAGACAGAAAATCGAAAATAGGAATTGGAAAATCGGAAGATTTACCCAAAGGCACAGCTAGGAGTGCCTGTGCCACTGGGAAGACCCAAGACCCATCCTTCGGGCAAGGCGCTCAGAGTTGGGCACCCAGGAAGGGACCTCCGAGAGATTGGCGCGACTGAAGTCCCGGGTCCGGGTTGGCCGAGATTTATGGAGCGCTTACAGAAATTATTGGCGGCGGCGGGAGTGGCTTCGCGGCGGAAGGCTGAGGAGTTGATTGTTGCCGGGCGCGTTGCGGTTAATGGGACAGTTGTGCGGGAGCTGGGGACTAAAGCGGATGCGGCGGTTGATTCCATTAGTGTGGATGGAAAGCCGCTGGAGGGGCCGCAGCGGTTCGTTTATTTTTTGTTGAACAAGCCTAAGGGGTATGTCACTACCGTTTCCGATCCCGAGGGACGGCCCACGGTGATGCAATTGCTTGGGAAATTGCGCGAACGCGTGTATCCGGTGGGGCGACTGGATTATGCGAGCGAGGGGTTGTTGCTGCTGACGAATGACGGGGCCTTGGCGCAGAAGTTGACCAAGGCGGGTTCGCACGTGCCGAAGACTTATCACGTGAAGATCAGCGGGAGGCCGGACGAACGGGCGATTCAGCGACTGCGCGATGGGATTACGATTTTGCTGGATGATGACCGGCGGGTCAAGACTTCGCCGGCAAAGATACATTTGCTGCAGGAGGCGGAAAATCCCTGGTATGAGGTGACATTGATTGAGGGGCGGAACCGGCAGATCCGGCGAATGTTTCAGCAGGTGGGATTTCTGGTGGAGAAGATCAAGCGGGTGCAGTTGGGGCCGTTGACGTTGGATGTAGCGCCGGGGAAGTTTCGCGCGTTGACGGAGAAGGAAGTGCGGAGGTTGAAGAATTTGGCGGTCGTGCCGGGCGGTTGAGTGGGGGCAAGTGGGGTTTGTGTTTGGTGCAGGGATTGAGAACGGTTGTGATCGAAGAGGGATTCGCTCGGCAAAAGGAGCGGAAAGGGGCGGCGGCCCTCACTACTTGGACTCCGTTCGGAATGGACGAGTGTTTTTAAGAAATAACCCAAGAGCGCAGGCCGGAGTGCCGGTGCCACTTATTTTGGTTGGGTAGTGACTGTGGCGCCCCAGTGTTCTGGGGGGACGTCTTTGGCGTGGCGGGAGAAGAGCCAGTGGTGGTCGTCCAGGTCCAAGGCGGCGTATTGGAATTCGCCGTATTCGGTTTCATGTAATTCTTCGACAATTTGGGCGCCGTGGGATTTGGCGCTGGCGTAGTGGGCTTCGATGTTTTCGACGAAGACGGTTAGGCTCTGTGTGGCGGAGGCCTGTTGCGCAGGACTTGCGGTGCGGTCTTTTGGGCGATTCACCATGATGTAGGCTTTGCCTAAATACATTTGCGCGCCGCTGGTGGGATTGCTGCCGTAGCGGTAATGCTCTTTGAAGCCGAAGACGCGGGTTAACCAGGCGACGGCAGCGTCTACGTCGCGATAGGTGATGTGCGGCAGGAGGATGTCGGAGGGTACGGAGCGGTTGTGGAGCATTTTCGGATGGTAGCACTGGTGGGGGCGGGTGGTATTGCGGGTTGGTTCTAGATGACGGGATTTTTGTTTGGAGGTTCGGGGATGCGGGACGAGTTTTTGGAGACGGATCGATTGAAGAGGAATTTAACGCGGAGGGCAGCGGGAAGATCCAAGACCCACCCTTCGCGAAAGACGTTCGAGGCGGACTCTGAGATTTCGCTCTTGTGGTCTAAGGTACCTTAGATCACGGAAGCCCGGGAGGCTCGCGGATTCGCCGAGGGCATGATGATCGTGCCCCTACGAGAAGGGACTCAAGAGCACAAGCAGGAGTGCCTGCGCCACTTACATAGGTGACGAAATCGGCATGCGTGCTACACAAAATCTGATGGTGGGCATAAAATAGATTTATGACGCACACGCTCGAAGAGTTGATACCGGATTATATTCAGGGGCTGCCTGCTTACGTGCCGGGGAAGCCAGTGGAAGAGGTAGAGCAGGACCTGAAGATTCATGCGGTGAAGCTGGCTTCGAACGAGAATCCGCTGGGGCCTTCGCCGAAAGGGATGGAGGCGGCGCGGCGGGCGCTCGGCGAGGCGAATTGGTATCCCGATGGCGGGAGCAAACGGCTGCGAGAAGTGCTGGCGGTGCGGAATGGCGTGAGGTTCGAAGAAGTTTTTGTAGGGCTGGGGTCGAGCGAGATTATCGATCTGGCTTCGCGGGTGCTGCTGCGTCCGGGGCTTGACGGGATTACGAGCGAAGGATCGTTTGCGTTGTTTTCGATTGCGATTCGTGCCAGCGGCGGAAATTTGATTCAGACGCGGATGCGGGATTATGCGTTCGATCTGGATGCGATTGCGGCCGCGGTGACGCCGCAGACGCGCGTGATTTACATTGCGAATCCGAATAATCCCACGGGGACGGCGTTTGGGCATGAGGAATTTGCGGCGTTTCTGAAGAAGGCGCCGGGCGATGTGTTGGTGGTGTACGACGAAGCTTACCATGAGTATGCAGCGCGGCCCGATCTTCCACGGGCGCTGGAATTGTTTCGCGAGTACAACAACATTTTGACGCTGCGGACGTTTTCGAAGGTCTACGGGTTGGCGGGGTTGCGTATTGGTTATGGCATTGGACATCCGACGCTGGTCGCGGAGATGAACAAACTGAGGACGCCGTTCAATGTGACTAGTGTGGGGCAGGCGGCGGCGTTGGCAGCGCTGGACGACGATGAACATGTGCGGCGGTCTGTGGAGGCAAATTTCAGCGAGCGGCGGCGGCTGTTTGAAGAATTGCGGAACCTGGGATTTGCGCCGGTGCTGAGCGAGACGAATTTCTTGTTTGTACCGATTGGGCCGAGTGCGAAGGCGCTGTGCGAGGCGTTGTTGTTGGAAGGCGTGATTGTCCGGCCGATGGCGTGGATGGGATTTCCGGAGGCGATCCGGATTTCGGTGGGGAGTCCGGCGGAGAATACGAAATTGTTGCAGGGGTTGGCGGCGGCGCGATTGCGGGTGCATTCAGAGGCGGTGGGGTCGTAGGGTTTTTCGGCGGGTTGGGTGGCGAGAGGTTGAGGATGAGATCCTTCGTCGCGGAATTCGTTCGGAATGACGCGTATAAGTTTTGGTAGTTCTATCCTGATTGTGGTTCAGTTCATCGAATAAAAATGAGACTTTATTTGCCTGATGGTTTCAGCAAAGCTGAAGATCCTGTGGGCGCGTTGTTGCGCGATTCGAAGAATATTGCAGTGGTAGGGCTTTCGTCTGAAGTGCGGCGGCCTTCCTATGAGGTGGCGTCTTATTTGAAGGGAGTAGGGTACACGATTATTCCTGTGAATCCGAATGAGACGGAGGTGTTGGGGGAGAAGGCGTACGCTCGGCTGGAGGATGTGCCCGTAGGGATTGATATTGTGGATGTTTTTCGGCGGGCGGAGTTTTTGCCGGAAATTGCGGTTGCGGCGGTGGCGGTGAAGGCGAAGGTTTTGTGGATGCAGCAGGGGATTTTTAACTCGCGGGCGGCGGAAAGGGCGCGGGCGGGTGGATTGGTGGTGGTGGAGGATGCGTGTTTGTTTGTGGAGGATCGGAAGAGGCGGGGGTAGGGGGTGGAAGATGGGTTTTTGGGGAGGAGATGGATCGATCGAAGAGGATTTCTCACTTCGCGGACTCCGTTCGGAATGACGTGTGTTTTTTTGTGATATGGAACCCAAGATGCCGGCTTGGAGGCGCGGCGCTAGGCAGGCAAGAAGACCCAAGATGGTGGCTCGCGGACTTTCCGGGGGGCACGATGTATGGTGACCCCGAGGAGTAGCCCAAAACCACCGGCAGGAGTGCCAGCGCCACTATGTTAGAAGCTGAAGACTTGGAGGTTGCGTTTGCCGGGGAGGACTATGGCCAGGTAGCGGCCGTCGGCGGAGAGGGCGTATTCGCGGATGGCGAGGCCGTGGAGGAGTTGGCGGGGTTCGGGTTCGAGGACGGGGATGGCCTGGTTCCGGTTGAAAGTGGTGAGGCCGGGGACGCGGAAGCTTACGAGGTCGGCGGATTTTTTTTCTACTGTGCGCTTGACGTAAATTTCGGATTCTTCGGCGTTCCACTGGAGGACACCGAGGCCCACGCGCATGCGGGCTACGCGAGTGGGATGTTCGAGATCGCGGATTTCCAGAACCTCACGATCGATAAAATAGGCAACTTTTGTGCCGCTGGGGGAGACGGAGAGGCCGCCTTGAAAACCGTCGAGGGTGGCGAGTTCCTTATCGTCTTGCGCCAACAAATCAAGGTGCTGAATGCGCGGGGGACCTTCCATGTTGCGGTCGCGTTCGATGGCGATAGCCGAATTGCTTCCGGGGATGCGGACGGCTGCTGTGAAGGTGCGGCCTTCGAAGGCTTTGGTGTCCGGGCCGCCGCCAATGTAGAGATAATGCATGGAAAATAATTCGCGGGTGGAAATTTCCTCGGTGAGATAGACGAGGGTGCCATTATCGCGCAGCCATATGGGCTGTTCGGCGTCGGTGATGAGGGAATCTGGGCCGCGTGGATGCAGTTCGTGGCCGGAATCATCGAGGATGAGCAGGGCGCGTGTGTCGTCGTGGTGCTCGTCTTCAGGATCGACGGTGGTGGTGAAAAGTTGAACGGCGATGTTGTGGCCGTTGGGCGACCAGGTGAAGGATTCGACCTGGTAGGTGAAGGGCTTGTCGCCGTGGGTGAATTTCTGGCCTTCGAGGATGCGGCGGCGCTTGCCGTTGGATTCGGCGATGAAGATGTCGTCGCGTTGCATATCGTATTTTTTATTTTTGAACATGCGACGGACGGAGAAGACGATGCGGCCGTCGGGGGCGTAGGCGAAGGCGGTGACTTCCTCGTCGACGTTCATTACGGGCTTGTCCAGATTTTGTGCGCCCAGTTTCGGGCAGGGGAACAGGGAAAGCGCGGCGAGGATTGCGAAGATTAATAGATGTGACAATAGAAATGGCGCAGAAATGCCCCGCCTCAGAAGGCGGGTCCTACGACGGCTTTTTGGTGCCACTCGCGACATGTCCTGTGTTCTCCGAGGTTACTATGATAGCGCGATGCTGCTTACGGCTTTGGTTGCGTGCCGGTAAAATCGGAACAGCAGGGCTTTTGAACTGGAGTGAATTCCATTAGCTCCACACGGGTTTGATCCGGGTCGTACAGATTCAGTTGCCACTTGCCGTCTTTTCCGATTTTGGGTTCTTCGGCAGTGTAGCCCTTGGCGGCCAATTCTTTCGCGGCCGCGGCTACGCTGGGCACTCCCAGCGAGATGTGGTACATGACGCCTCGGGTGCGCTTATCAGCGTCGGGCGGTATTCGAAGCATATATTCGATCCAATCCGTGCCATCGGGGACCTGCATGGCCATCCAGTCAGTTTGTTCATCCTTCATTCCACCGTGCCAATAGACATGAAAGCCGAGGATGCCTTCGTAAAATTTGCTCTCGGCATCGGGGTCTTTGACGATGATTCCGGCGTGGATCAGTTTGTGGCTGATGGCGCTGGCCGGGCCGGTTTCCGCGCCGGTACGTTTTTGTTCGACGAAGACAATTTTATTTTCTTCTGGGTCACCGGTCTCGAAATATTTTGTGCCGTCGGGGCGAGTCATGATGCGGTCGGCGGGGACGCCCTTGGCGGTTAAATATTCGCGCATCTTGGCGAGATTGTCGGTGGCGAGGCCGATTTCCACCAGATAGGAGCCGCCGGTGCCGGGAGCGGTTTTGACGAGTTCGACACGCTGATCCTGGTTGACGATGAATGTGTCTTGCTTGCCGTCGCCGGTGTTGCCGTTGCGGAGGCCGAGTTCGCCCCCGTAGAAGCCTTTGGCTTTTTCGAGGTCGGTGGTTTTGAATTTAACGTAGGCGATGCCGAGAATTTTGGGGCGGGGGTCGGAGGCATGGAGGGTTAGGGCGACGGTGGCGAGGAGGGCGAGGGCGGAGAGGATGAGGCGCGTTTCTGTCTGCGTGGTTGTCGTCATTTCGTTTCGTTGCTCCTTGTTTGTCGTGCGCCTTGCTTCGCCATGCTGAAGTGCTTTTGCTGCCTGGACTAAAGTCCCGTGTCTACGAATTCTTTGCCCCATGAGCTCGCGCGCTGGCGCGGCATTTAGACGCGCGGCCGACTCGCGGACTCGCCGGGGGCACGATGTAGCGTGCCCCTACGCCGAGAACTCAAGAGCACACGCAGGACTGCCTGTGCTACTTAGAGTACCCGAGAGCCACCCTCCCGCTGAAGGCGCGGGAGTGGGCGCCTGGGAATTTGGGCTTCGACATTTTATTACGGGGCCGGGTGCGGGGACGTGTAGTCCGCGCAACGCGGCTTTTCTACTGGCGTAAACTCGAGTAGTTCGATGCGCGTTTGGTCTGGATCGTAGAGGTTCAGCTGCCATTTTCCATCGCGTGCGATTTTTGGTTCTTCGGTAACCCGCAGGTTGAGACGGGATCCCATTAACTCTACGCCGGCTTTGCGCACGTCCGCCACTCCCAAGGAAATATGATTCAAGTTGCCGAGCGTTTGTTGGTCGGCGCCGGCAGGAACATTCAACATATATTCGATCCAGTCTGTGCCATCGGGGACTTGCATATCCATCCGATCGGTTTGGGCTTTGGCGCTGCCGCCTTGCCAGTACAAGCGAAAGCCCAAAATATCCTTGTAGAAATGATCTATGGCTTCGCGATTTTTGACAACGAGGCCGACGTGGAGGATGCGCTCCTTGAGGGCCGTGTTGGAATCGGCATTCGGATAGTACGCCTTGTATTGGCGGGGCGCGTCTTTATCGAGAAAGGCGATGAGGTCGGACTCCGGATCGACGACGCGGATCATCATGAACACGCTGTCCTCTACGTCGGCTTCGTAGCGGATTTTGTTTTCCTTGAAAATATGCGCGAGTTCTTTGAGGTTGCTTGCGCGGAAGCTGACTTCAGCGATGCGGCTGATTCCGTCTTTTACAACCATGTGGGTGAGGAGGAGAAATTGGCCGGAAGGTAAGCGAAAGGCGGAGGGTTCTTGACTCTCGCACCAATCGCAGTCGCGTTTAGTATTGGTCACGCTGGAGTAGAAGACGCGGGCAGATGTTATGTCGGTGACGTAGACGCGGACGCCGGCGATTCCGTAGATGTGGGGGCGGTCGGGTGGGTAGGCGCGCAGGGAGGGAGAGAGGGCGGCGGCCAAGGAGAAGAGAGCGGCTAGGGATGCGAGGGGCTTCATTTGGTGCGTCTCCCGTTTGCGGGCGGGACTAAAGTCCCGCGTCTGCGATCCTGCGTCCGATGTTTTCGTGGCGCGTCTTTTTTGTTTGCCCTAAGAGCCCGCGCAGGTGCGGCGTTTGCGCACGCGGCGGCTCGCGGACTCGCCGGGGGCACGATGTATCCTGCCCCTACGAAGAAAAAACCGAGGGCCCGAAAACCCAAGACCCACCCTTGGCGAAACGCTTAGAGTGGGGCACCCAAAACCCAACAGAAACCGAAGAGCGCAGGCTGGCCTATGCTACGGATGGACCGAGGAATTTATTTGGAGCCGGCGGCGGGCTTCTTTTTCAGTTTGGCGAATTCGTCCATTCTGGCGCGCAGGCGAGCTTCAAAACCCTGATCAGTAGGTTTGTAGTAGACACGCCCAGAAAGGTTGTCCGGGAGGCACAGCATGTTTGTGATCTTTTCGTCGTAGTCGTGGGCGTATTGGTAGCCTTCGCCGTAGCCGATGTTTTTCATCAGGCCTGTGACGGCGTTGCGGAGATGCAGTGGAACGGGATCAGCTTCGGTTTTGCGCACGTCTTCCATAACGGTTCCGTAGCCGACGTAGAGGGCGTTCGATTTTGGAGCGAGGGAGAGATAGACGACGGCTTGGGCTAAGGCAAGATGGCCTTCGGGGGCACCCAGGAAATCGAATGCTTCTTTGGCGGCCAGTGTGACTGCGAGCGCGCCGGGTTCGGCCATGCCGATGTCTTCGCTGGCCATGCGGACCATGCGGCGAGCGAGGTAGAGCGGATCTTCGCCGCTTTCGAGCATGCGGGCGAGCCAGTAGAGTGCGGCGTCGGGATCGGAATTTCTTACGGATTTGTGGAGGGCGGAGATGAGGTTGTAGTGTTCTTCGCCGCCTTTGTCGTAGCGCAGCAATTTGCGCTGGAGGATTTGTTCGAGGAGGTCGAGGGTGATTTGTTTTGCGGAGGTGCTTTCGGTTTGCGGTTTGGCGCCTTTTACGCAAAGTTCGAGGGTGTTGTAGGCGGAGCGGGCGTCACCGTTGGCGAAGGAGGCGATGCGGAATAAAACCTCGTCGGAGGGATGAATGTTTTCTTTGCCGAGGCCGTGCTCGGTGTCTTTCAGCGCGCGGCGGAGGAGTTCGACGATTTGCGGCGTGGTGAGGGATTCGAGGACGTAGACTTTTGTGCGAGAGAGCAGGGGGGAGATTACTTCGAAGGAGGGATTTTCTGTGGTGGCGCCGATGAAGAGGATGTGGCCGGCTTCGACGTAGGGCAAGAAGGCGTCTTGCTGGGATTTGTTGAAGCGGTGGACTTCGTCGACGAAGACGATGGTGCGCATGCCGCTGTGGGAACGACGTTCAGCTTCAGCCATGACTTCTTTTATTTCTTTTATGCCGCTCAGTACGGCGCTGAAGGAAACGAATTCGCTTTTTGTGAGGCGCGCGATGAGGCGCGCGAGAGTGGTCTTGCCGCAGCCGGGGGGACCCCAGAGGAGCGCGGAGCTTAAATTGTCGGATTCGATTTGTACGCGGAGGGGCTTGCCGGGGCCGAGTAATTTTTCCTGGCCGACGAATTCGTCGAGGGTGCGCGGGCGCATGCGCTCGGCGAGAGGTTGCAAGCCGGGCGCGGTTTCAGGTTCGGGCATGCCCGCGAAAAGGCTCATGAGTTAAGTTTAGGGGTTTTTGTTGAGGATTTCGAATTTTGGGTTGGGTGTGCTTGTTAGAGGTAGGATTTTTGTTGGGAGGCAAGACGCGAGGATCGAAGAGGGATTTATCACTGCGCGTACTTCGTTTGGAATGGCGTAGACTTGCCGAGGCATCGTGCCCCCATGAGGAGTCAGGAGAGCGGTTACTGGCTTCGTTGGCGGTAGGCTTCGTAGAGGACGACCGCGGCGGCGGCGGCGGCGTTCAGGGATTCTACTTGGGTGGCCACGGGGATGTGAATGCGGGTGTCGGCGGCGTGGACTATGTCTTCGGGTAGGCCGGCGCCTTCGTTGCCTACGAGGAGGGCGGTCGGTTCGCACCATTCGATTTGCCAGGGTGCGCGCACATCGGAATTTTTTTCATCGAATTGATGAGCGCAGGAGGCCACGGTGCGGATGCCGAGAAGTTTCAGTTGCGTTAGTAAAACTGCCAGGGCCATACCAGTGAGGATAGGGAGATGCAACGCGGCGCCCGCGGAGGCGCGCATGGCCTTCGGCGCGAAGGGACTGGCGGTGCCGCTTTGACCGGAGGCGGCGGTGACGATTCCGGTGGCGCCGAAAGCGGCGGCGGTGCGGACGATGGTGCCAACGTTGCCGGGATCTTGAACTCCGGCGAGGACGACGAGTAAGGCGGCACAGGGTTTTTGTTTGGTTTCGGGAAACGGCCCGGCTCGGAAGGCGGGCCCTGCAACTTCTTCGAGCGTGCGCGCTTTGACCATTTGCTCGAGGGTTGATGCGCGCGGGACTACCAGGGCGGCTACTCCTTGCGGATGCTCGGTGTCGGCGATGCCTTCGAAGAGGCGTTCGGTGGTGCGGAGGACGGGAAAGCCGGTTTCGGGACGGCCTACTAGCGGGGCGAGGCGGTCGCGGTAACGTTCCCCGGATTCGCTGAAGAGGACGGCTTCGACGGGGCATCCGGAGGTTAGGGCCTCTTCGACAAGGCGGACGCCTTCGACACCAACGGCGCCGGAGGTTGTGGCCAAGCCGCCGCGGAGGGCTACACGGAATTCCTTGAGCCAGCGATTTTCGCGGCTGGTGACGATGTCGGTTGCGGCGACGCGTGAGGGTGTCGTTTGTGGATTTGGTGAATCTCCGGCGCGTCCGTTGCGTGCTCTCGGCATTGCACACTCCTGCTGGCGAGCCTACCAAATTTTTAGGGGTTGCTGCTATTTTCCGTGGTCGCGGTGCGTTCTATGGTTATGAACAGAACGATTTCGATTGGCTGCTGCTTGCTTTTATGGTTTGCGGTTTCTTCGTGTGCGGCGCAGTCGATTCCTGCTGTGAATGCGATAGCGCTGGATGGATCGCGTGTCGTGTTGCCTAATCCTGGCACGCAGCAGGTACTGATTTTGACGCTTGGGTTTTCGCATTCGAGCGCGGACGGTTGCGAATCCTGGAACAAACGGATTGCGGCGGATTACGGCTCCGACGCGCGTGTTGCGTATTATCAGATTCCGAATCTGGAGGGCGCGCCGGGGTTTGTGATACCGATGATCTTGCACGGCATGCGGAGGAACGTGCCGGCCGCGGCCCATGCGCATTTTGTGCCGGTTTATGACCATGAGGCAGAGTGGAAGAAGCTGGTGAATTTTTCCGGAGCGGACGATGCGTATGTCGTGGTGGCTACGGCGGACGGGCGGGTAGTTTGGCAGGGGCATGGGCGGTGGACGGAGGCGGGTTATGGGGAGTTGAGGAGGAGTGTGGAGGGGTTGGTGGTCGGGAAGCGGTGAGGCGGAGGCGGTTGTTGGATTGCGCGTGGGGGGGACGTGTGATAGTTTCGCTGGCAGCGGCGAGTGGTGGGTGTGCTGCCGTGCGTCGCTCCAGAACAAGGTGGGTACCTTCGATTGTCCGCTGAGGTATTGAAGGTCAATTCCGCGAATCCTGATCCACGATCGATTCGGTACGCAGCAGGCTGGTTAAACCGTGGTTCGGTGATTGCTGTGCCCACGGATACGTTGTATGCCCTGGCGGCCGATCCCGTCAATTTAGCTTCGGTAGAAGAAATTTTTCGAGTGAAGGGGCGCCCGGAACATCGCGCCCTGCCCATCCTGATCAACTCGCTGATTTATGCGCAAGTGCTGGCAAAGGAATTGCCAGACAATTTTTACCGGCTGGCGCAGGCTTGCTGGCCGGGGCCGTTGACGATTGTGGTGGATGCATCGAACCGACTGCCGTTGAAGGTGACGGCAAATACGCGACGGGTCGCTTTGCGGTGGCCGAAGAATAGAGTTGTTAATGATTTGATTGCGGAGTTGGGAGTGCCGTTGACGGGGACCAGCGCGAATCTTTCGGGGTCGCCTACGTGCGAGAGCGGGGATGAAGTTTTTCGGCAGCTCGGGGACCGGATTCCGTTGATTCTGGATGGCGGGAACACGTCGGGATGTTTGCCTTCGACGATAGTGGAGTTGCGCGGGGATCTTTGGTGTGTTGGGAGGGAAGGGGCGATTGCGCCGGAAGTGATTCGAGAGACGTTAGAGGGGGATGACGCGGTGCCGGCATAGGGTGCGTGGAGTGGGGGATTTGGTTTCTTGGTGACGCGAAGGGTCTTGGGTTAGGGATTTTGCGGACGTGGGACGCAGCAGTTTGGCGCCCCTACGTGGACGAGTAGGCGGATCGTTGGCCGGCAAGACCCATCGGTTGAGATCCTTCGTCGCGGACTCCTCAGGATGACACCGGTTGTTATTTTTGTTTTCTATTTTCGGCTCCGTAGATTTTGGTTGGTGGTGGTTAGGAAATCGAAATCGCCCGTGGGGGTTAGTTGCACTTGCAGGTGGCGGGAATGGACGCTTACTTGATCTACGTACCATAGAGGGACGTAGGGCAGATCTTCGGATAGGATTTTTTGGATTTGGCCGCAGAGTTCTTTGCGCCTGGATTGATCCATTTCGCCGCGAATTTGTTCGATCAAGGCGTCTGCCTGGGAATTGCGGTAGCGGCCGCGGTTGCGACCGTTTGGCGGGATTTTGTTTGAAGAGAAGACGAGGTCGAAGATGTCTGGATCGTTGTTTGCGCCTACCCAGATAGAATAGCTGAGCTGAAAATTACCTTTATCGAGATCGGAAAATAGCGTGGCCAGTTCGAGGGGGCGCACTTCCAGGGCTATGCCTACCCGTTTCCATTGATCCTGGAGTGCGGCCGCTACCAGGCGGGCTTGTTCTTGCGTGGAAACTTTCAGAGTCAACCGCATGCGCACACCGTTGGCGTCGCGGGGAAAACCGGCGTCGTCGAGCAATTGTTCGGCGTGGGTTGGGTCGTATGCATATTTGCGGACGTCGGGGTCGTAAGCCCAGTGATTGGGCGGGAGGATGCCGCTGGCTTTGCGCGCCTGGCCGCGGAGGAGATATTTTATGAGGGAGTCTCGGTCGATGGCGTAGGCGAGGGCCTGGCGGACTTCTTTTTTCTTGAGGATTGGATCTTCCAGATTGACGCCCAGGTACGCGAAATTTGTGCCAGGTTCTTCGGTCACTTGCAGTTCTTTTCGTTTGGCTAAGACAGGAATCATGTCTGGGGAGAGGGAACTCATTTCCACGTCAGCGGAGCCTTTGCGGAGTTCGAGGGCGCGGACGATGGCGTCGGGGACTATGCGGAAGGTTACGTTTTGCACCGCGTCGTCATTCGCGGTTAGGACTACGGAATCGTCCTGGGCTTGGCTTACGAATTGGAACGCGCCGGTGCCTACTGGATGCTCGCTGAATTCGCGGCCGGAGCCGGCGGGGACAATGCCTACGGCGCTGCGCTCCATGTTCCAGAGGAAAGAGGCGTAGGTTTCTTTGAGGTGGAAGATGACGGTGGTTGCATCGGGGGCTTCGATGGAAGAAATCATGTTGAAAGAGCCGCGTTTGGGGGAGCGATTGGCGGGATCCATCATGAATTCGATGGTGAATTTGACGTCGCGCGAGGTGAGCGGGCGGCCGTCATGAAAGTGAATGCCGGGTTTGAGGTGGAAGATGTAAGTGAGGGGATCGGGAGTTTCCCAAGATTCGGCTAAGTCGCCGTGGAGTTTCATTTCGTTGTCGCGGACGACGAGGCCGTTGAAGATGAGACGATCGATGCGCTGGGTGGTGCCGTCGGTGGCGTAACGGGGATCGAGATTGGCGGGATTAGATTCGATTAGAAAGACGACGTTGCCAGCCGGACGCGGGGGAGTGGAGCAGCCGTAGGCGGATGCGAGCAGGCACGTGGCGCAGATAGTGAGGAGCAGGTTTCTCACGAACTGATTTTACCCAAGATTACGGGCCGGTCGGCGCCTGTGGCGCTGGGGAGGTTGCCGGGGCGGCGGTGATAAGTTTCGTAGGCGAGCAGGGCGAAGGCGTAGGCTTCTTTTGCTTCTTCGGGGACGCCGAGTTTGGAGGAGGGGATTACTTCGATTGGTGTTAGGGCTGCTGCTAATTGGGCCATGATCAGGGGATTTTTTGCGCCGCCTCCGGAAACTATCAATTGCTGGATCTTATTTTTGCGCAGGACGAAGCGCTGGAGCGCGTCGACTACGGAGGCTACGGTGAATTCGGTGGTGGTGCGGATCAGATCGTTGGGGGCGGCTGCGTGTTTTTTGCCGAGGCGCAACAATTCCTGGAAATAGGCGCGGCCGTAATATTCGCGGCCGGTCGATTTTGGCGGACCCAAGCGCAAGTAGGGATCGCGTAGCAGTTCTTTGAGGACTTTTACATTGAGTTTGCCGTCGCGAGCGAGGCGAGCGCCGCGATCGAAGCGCTGTTTCTTGCGGGTGAAGTGCCAGACGAGCGCGTCCATCAACATGTTACCGGGACCGCTGTCGAAGGCAACGATCTGGCTGGGCTTGGCGGCGGCGGGAAGAACGGTGAGGTTGCCGATGCCGCCAAGATTGAGGGAGACGCGGCTGATTTTTTCGTCGGCGTAGAGAAGATAGTCGGCATAGGGAACTAGCGGGGCGCCCTGGCCGCCTACGGCCATGTCGGCTACGCGAAAATCGCCGACGGTGGGGACGCCGGTTTCCGAGGCGATGACGGAAGGTTCTCCGATTTGCATGGTGGATGAGGTGGAGCGTCCGAGGAAGGAGACGGGGCTGCCTTGGTGGAAGATGGTTTGGCCGTGGCTGCCGATTAATTCGACGCGCGAGAGGGCTACGCGAAATTCGCGGCAGGCGCTGATGGCGGCGTCGGCAAAGGCTATACCGAGACGGAAATTGAGTTGGCTGATTTCGCCGGCCGTGGCAGGGGCGCCTTCGGCGATGCGAAGAACTTCCTTGCGGAGGGCGTCTGGCATGCGGCGAGAGGCGTGTTTGAGTAATTGCGTTTTTAGTTTTGGCGGGGCGCCGTGGATTTGGGCGAGGGCGACGTCGATGCCGTCGGCGGAGGTACCGCTCATCATGCCGAGGACTAGCATGGTGTTGTTTGTAACACAGGACGTTAGGCAGGGGTATGGTTGCGTTGGGTTGGTGTGCGGAGTGGTGAATGGGAAGAGGCGAATTTAGCGCGGACGGCGCCGTGGGTGTGGTGGCGGTTGGTTGAGTGGCAAGAGGCGATGGTCGAGATGCTTCGTCGCGGACTCCAGAGTGCGTATTTTTTGTGGGCGGATCGATCGAAGAGTTGTTTCTCACTTCGTTCGGAATGACGTGGCTTTTTCTTGGTTAGGTGATTTGTTTTTTAAGGTCGGCTAGGAGGTTCAGGGCATCCAGGGGCTTTAGATCGTCGAGGTTGGCGGATTTTAGGCGGTCGATTACGGCGCGGTCGAGGGCGGTGAAGAGGACGTTTTGGGTGCCGTTGCCGTTGGGGGTAGCGCTGGGGGTCAGGGTTTCGCTCAGGGCGTGTTCGCTTTGTTCGTGTTTTTTCAGGACTTCGCGGGCGCGGTCGATTACGCTGCGCGGGAGACCGGCTAAGCGGGCTACTTCGATACCGTAGCTTTTGTTGGCGCTGCCTGGTTCGACTTTGCGGAGGAAGATAATTTCGCTGGGAGTTTCTTTTACGCTGACGTGGACATTTTTTACGGCAGGGAGGAGTTCGGCTAATTCGGTCAGTTCGTGGTAGTGCGTAGCAAAGAGAGTGCGCGCGCGTGTTTGCTTTTGGAGATGCTCCACAACAGCCCATGCTATCGAGAGGCCGTCGAAGGTGGCGGTGCCGCGGCCGACTTCGTCGAGGAGAACGAGGCTGGAGGGAGTGGCGTGATTGAGAATGCCTGCCACTTCGCTCATCTCGACCAGGAAGGTGGAACGGCCGCGGGCGAGATTGTCGCTCGCGCCGATGCGCGTGAAGATGCGGTCGGTGATGGGGAGTTTGGCCCGGCGTGCGGCGACGTAGCAGCCCATTTGGGCCATCAGAACGATGAGCGCAGTTTGACGAAGATATGTGGATTTGCCGCCCATGTTGGGGCCGGTGATGAGAAGCAATTGCTGGCGGCCGGGTTCGAAGCAGAGATCGTTGGGGACGAAGCGCTCGCCTTTTTGTTTCAGCAATTCCTCGATTACGGGATGGCGGCCGCCAATGATCAGCAATTCGCCGGTAGCGGTGAATTCCGGGCGAACATAGTTGCGGTCAGCGGCGAGTTTCGCGAAGGAAGCGAGGACGTCGAGTTTGGCGATGGCCGCGGCGGTGCGGCGGAGACGAGAGGCTTTGCCTGCGATGCTGGAGCGGACGTCAATGTAGAGCTGGCGCTCAATTTCGGAGATGCGTTCGTCGGCGGCGAGGATTTTGCGTTCGTATTCTTTCAGTTCGGGGGAGGTGAAGCGCTCGGCGTTGACGAGGGTTTGCTTGCGTTCGTAATCGGGCGGGGCGAGATGCAGATTCGGTTTGGAAATTTCAATGTAATAGCCGAAGACCTGGTTGTAGCGGATTTTAAGTGAGCCGACGCCGGTGCGTTTGCGCTCGCGCTCTTCCATGGAAGCGATGATCTGCTTGCTGTGCTGGCTGAGATTGCGGAGTTCGTCGAGTTCGTCGGAATATCCGGAACGGATTACGCCGGGCTCCGTGGCGACGGCGGGAGGTTCTTCGGCGATGGAGCGCTCGAGGAGTTCACGCACGTCGGTTAGCTCGTCGATTTCTTCGTGTAATTCGCGCAGCATGCCTTTCGAATTGGGGATTGCGGCGGCGGCGTTGTCGAAACTGGGCGCGTCTTTGCGAGGCACGCCATCGCCCGTGAATTCGCGAACGACGGGCAACTGTGCCAGGGATTTGCGGAGGGCAAGCAGTTCGCGGGGCATGGCCTGCCCGAGCGTGATGCGGCTGGTGATGCGTTCGAGATCCTGAATGCCGCGGAGTTCTTTGCGAATTTCACCGCGGACCACGGTTTGTTTGAGGAGATGTTCGACGGCGTTGAGGCGGGCTTCGATGTTTTGTTCGTCGATGAGCGGGCGCAGAATCCAGGCGCGCAGGAGCCGAGCGCCCATGCCGGTGACGGTGGAATCGAGAGCGGCGATTAATGTGGTGGGGCCGGTGGACTTAGCTTCTTCGGTGAAGATGGGCGAGAGCAATTCGAGATTGCGGACGGACACGGGATCGAGGACTAACGCATCTTGCTGCTGGTAATAACGGATGCGGTCGAGATGCTGGAGGGCTTCGACGCTGGGGGCGTCGCCGCCGCCGGCCGCGTTCTCTCGCAAGTAATGGACGACGGCGCCGGCGGCGCACATGGCCTGGACGTGGGAGTCCAAGCCAAAGCCGGTGAGTTCGGCGACGCCAAATTGTTCGCGGAGGATGCGTTCGGCGTAATCGCGCTGGAAAGTCCAGTCTTCGAGGCGGGTTTCGACGCCGCCTGCGCCATCGAGGAGAGTGTTTTTGGCGGTCTCGAAGAGTTGCTGAGGGCGGGGAAGCAGAGTTTCGCGCGGGCGGAGGAGTTGGAGTTCGTCGCGCAATTCTTCTTCGGCTTGCGGGCCCTGAAATTCGGTGGCTAGAAATTCGCCGGTGGAGAGATCGACGAGGGCCAGGCCGATTACCTGGCTGCCGCGTATTGAAGTGTCGTGCGCTACGGAGGCTAGGAAATTATTTTCGCGCGCGTCGAGGACGGCGACATCGGTGGCGGTGCCGGGAGTGATTACGCGGGAGACTTCGCGGCGAACAAGTTTTTTGCCGGGGCCGGGCTGCTCCATTTGTTCGCAGACGGCCACTTTGAAGCCGGCGCGGATCAGGCGGGCGATGTAGCCGTCGGCAGCGTGATAGGGGACGCCGCACATGGGAATGGGCTGGCCCTTTTCGCGATTGCGGGAGGTGAGGGTGATGCGGAGTTCGCGCGCGGCAATAATGGCATCTTCGTAGAACAGTTCATAGAAGTCGCCAAGGCGGAAGAGGAGAAGGGCGTGAGGGTAGCGGGATTTCACGGCGTTGTACTGCTGCATCAGGGGTGTGGTGGCTTCGGACATTAGAGAGTTTTTAGTTGTTAGTCTTAGGTATTGAGTTCGTCGGTGCCGGGTCGTTTCTTGTTGGCCCATCGTTTGGGAGCGCCGGTTTGGAGTGTGAAAGCGGCGGCGAGCCGCCGAAGTGCATGGGCTTCATTCTTGGACTCCTGATTCGCGGAGGATGAAGGCGTAGTCTAGGGCGATTTCACGAAGGAAGTCGTAGCGGCCGCTGGCGCCGCCGTGGCCTGCGACCATGTTGGTTTTGAGGAGCAGGATGTGGCCATCGGTTTTCAGGGCGCGGAGTTTGGCTACGTATTTGGAGGCTTCCCAGTACATGACCTGGCTGTCGTTCCACGCGGTTTTTACGAGCATGCGGGGATAATTTTTGCGTTCGATGTTGGTGTAGGGACAGTACTGCTTCATGAAGAAATAATCTTCTTCTACTTCGGGATTGCCCCATTCTTCGTATTCGCCAACGGTAAGCGGGAGCGTGGCGTCGAGCATAGTGTTCAAGACGTCGACGAAGGGGACGTGGCTGACGACGGCGTGGAATTTATCGGGTGCGAGATTGGAGACGGCGCCCATTAGCAATCCGCCAGCGCTGCCGCCCTCGATGATGAGACGTCCTTGAGAAGTGTAATGCCTGGCAAAGAGGTAATCCGCGCAGGAAATAAAATCGGTGAAAGTGTCCATCTTGTGATGCATTTTGCCGGCATCGTGCCAGGGCTTGCCGAGTTCTCCGCCGCCGCGAATGTGGGCGATGGCGTAGATCATGCCGCGATCAAGAAGGCTCAGGCGGTTTGAACTGAAAACTACCGGCATGGACAAGCCGTAGCTGCCGTAAGCGTAGAGGAGGAGCGGGGCGTTGCCATCGCGCACGGTGTCTTTGCTGCGGACGAGAGAAATGGGGATGAGGGTGCCGTCGGCGGCTTTGGCGTGGAGCCGCTCGCTGAGGTAGTTGGCAGCATCGAAATCGCCGAGGACGGGTTGCTGCTTCTTGAGGTGCCACTTTTTCGATATGAGATCGTAGTCGTAGACGGTGCGGGGCGTGACCATGGACTCGTACTGGAAGCGGACGAGATCCGTGTCGAATTCGAGATTGGTGGTGAGCATGGCGTTGTAAGCCGGCTCGGCAAATTGCAGGCGCTGCGATGCTTCCATGGCCGTGCGAGCCTGACGGGTTAAATCGATGATGCGCAAGTGGGGCAAGCCGTCTTCGCGTTCGGTGAGGACGAGGTGGGAGCGGAAGGCTTCGAGTCCGGCAACCATTACGCCAGGACGGTTGGGGACGACTTCGCGCCAACGGGATTGGACTGGATCGGAGGTGGGCGCGGTGACGACGCGATAGGTGCGGCCACCGCTGTTGGTGCGAATGAAGAAGACGCCGCCGGCGGGTTCGCTGGAGTTGCCGGGATGATGATCGACGTAATATTCGTGCTCGTCTTCGCGTTCAGCGAGCAATTCGAAGCGGCCGAAGGGGGAATCGGCGCGCAAATAGCGGGCTTCGCTGGTGGTATGGCTGTTGATGACGAGAAAGAGATAGGCGCCGCTGCGGCTGCGCTCGACGTCCATGCGGAAGCGTTCGTCTTTTTCTTCGTGGAGAAGTTCGTCGACGGAGTCGTGAGGAGCGGGGGCGGCTGGATCGGGGAAATTGTGGCGCCAAAGCTGGTTGGAGCGTTTGGTGACTTCGTCTTCGGTGACGTAGAAGAGGGTGCAGTTGTCCATGGCCCAGGCGGCGCTGGTGACACGCTCGGTGCGGAATTTGTGGGGCTGGGACTGTGGCGCGATGGTCGAGGGTGTGGCGAGATCTTTTACTTCGAGGGCATATTGGCGGAAGCCAGTGGTGTCTGTGGCGTAGGCTAGCCAGCGATCGTCGTCGCTGACTTCGAAAATGCCGAGGCCCATGTAAGTGTGGCCAACGGCAAGCGCGTTGAGATCGAGCAGAATTTCTTCTTGCGGGGCGGCGTTGGTGCTCTCGCTTTCACCGAGGGGCGCTGCTGTTGTGGCTTCGACGCTGATCTCGGTTAGGCGGCCCTCGTGACCCTGAAAGCCTTGGGCAAATTCTTTGCGCAATTCGGCGCGCAACTCCTGCATGACCGAATCTTCGCCCCAGTGTCCGTGCTCGGGGGTCTGCGCTAGTGCGTCGGCGGCGGGCTTTTCGGACGCGATCAATTTTCTGCGGCAATAGATTGAGTACTGCTTGCCCTCTTCGGTGCGGTTGTAATATTCGTAGCCGCGGAGGTGGTAAGGGACGCTAAGATCTGTTTGCTGAATACGGCCGAGCATTTCCTGGTAGAGCTTTCCCTGAAATGGTTCGGTGTCTTTCATTTCGGTATCAGCGTAGGCGTTTTCTGCTTCGAGATAGGCGCGGATGCGCGGATCCTTCTTATTTTTCATCCAGGCGTAGTGGTCCATGCGGCGGTCGCCATGGATGACGTGCTCGACCGGCTCTCGGTCGGCCAATGGAGCCTGCATCTTGCCACCGCCTGCGCTGCCCACCGCTGCACCTCTCACGTTTGCGGGACCGCCTGCGGCCCCATCGCCAGACCATTTCCCCATGCCATCCCCAGTCACACGACAAGATTCCGTGGGAGCCAACCGATGCCCGAGACTGCGGTTCCCCAGCGGCAGAAACGACCCGCCATGTGTGACAAGCCATGTATAACAAATTGTAGGAAAAGCCGCCCCTCGATGCTCGGGACATGCAAGGTTCGGGGCCTCGCCCAGCGCTACAGGTGTCGGCCGAGCGGATATCGTAACTGAGTTCGGGGATAGTTTGTAGGGCCGGGTTGGGCGGGTTGGGAGGGGCTGAGGAAAATTTTGGTGGGGACCCTACGAGGAGGCAGGGTGGTGGGGAAGACGCTGTGGTTCAGATCCTTCGTCGCGCGCTCCCCGGGATGACGATGTTTTTTTGTTTGGAAAGTGGACGGGGGCGAGAACGGGAGCAGAGCAGGTCCCTCGCGTTGCTCGGGACGACAGGGTTCATTTCTTGTGTGGAGGAACGCAAGACCCCACACGCTACGGCGGCGTGTGGGCCACCCACCCAGGAGACGAGAGAAACCCAAGAGGCGGGCGCGATGATCGCTCGCGGGCACGATGTATCCTGCCCGTACGGTTGGTGGTTGTGGCGAATTTGGTGATGCGGAGTCGATTGTGAAGGCGGCGGCGATGCAAAGATAGCTGAGGGTGGGGGTTCTCGATTACAATTTGCTGCATGGCCGCTGAGATTGAAATTAAGCTCCAGATCGGTAATCCCAAGAAGTTTTTGAAGACGCTCGCGAAAGTTGGCGCTAAGGCGGTTGCGGCGCGGGTGCATGAGCAGAATTTGTTGTTTGATACGCCGGATGGAGGATTGGCGAAACATGGGCAATTGTTGAGGATTCGGACGGAGACGCCCGCTCCGGCTGGGAAAGGGAAGAAGAAGCGCGGGGCAAAGAAAAGGCCGGAGCGATATTTGCTGACATTCAAGTCGCCGCCGGAGCAAATGGCGATTGTACCGGCTGAGGCTGCGCGGAATCGGCGGCACAAGGTGCGTGAGGAATTGGAGACGGTACTGACGGATCCGTTGGCGTTGCAGAAGATTTTTGAGGGGCTGGGGCTGCGCGGATGGTTTCGGTATGAGAAATACCGGACGCCTTATAAGTTGCCGGGGCGTTATGCGTGGGCGAAGGAGTTGCTGATCGATTTTGATGAGACGCCGATTGGAACATTTGTGGAGTTAGAGGGGCCGCATGAGGCGATTGACCGGGCGGCGAGGGTGTTGGGGTTTCACCCACGGGATTTTATTACGAAGAATTATTTGGTGCTGTATGTGGAGGAGTGTAAGAGGAAGGGTGTGGGGGCTTCGCATATGTTGTTTGAGTAGCGGGGTGCGTTGGTGTTGTGGCAGGGCGGATTGAACGAAGGCGAATTCCTCACCGCGCCTACTCCGGTCGGAATGACGTTTTTTGTGATAGAGGAACCCAAGCCCGCTCTTAGCGAACTCAGAGTTGGCTAGACCGTGAGCGGAGAACGCAGGCAGAACGAGCAACCCAAGAGGCGGGCTCGAACATTCGCCTGCGGGCACGATACATCGTTCCTACGAAGAGAGAGCTAAGAGCTGGCAGGAAAGCCAGCGCTATAGACCCAAGAGCACAGGCTGAAGCCTATGCTACGGGAAATTCGTATGTGGTATGTGGTTTGTTCTTGACAACTTGTTGGGGCGAGGTTTATTCCTAGGGCCGGAGTGCATTTTCTCTGATGAGCGCGCCAAGCGAATTCGAACCTCACCCTAGGTTCCCCAGGGTGCGGGTCCGCCTGTCGTTCGCTGTGCCGGTAGTAGCAACGGCTTCGACGCTGATCGTCCGGTCAGATGACGGAATTGTTCTCGATGGGGGATTATTCCGGTTGTTTGGCGATGGAGGAGTGACTCCAGGGTAGCGATTGCTTAATTTTGGAGCAGGTTACCCGCGCCGGTTGCACCGTCCGCGGGATTTTTTTGGTCAGCGGTGCTGCGACCGTACGAAAGGGACCCCAGACCCACCCTTCAACAAAGGCGCTCAAGAGTGGGTCACCGAGGAGAGAACCGAAGAGCACAAGCGAAAGCCTATGCTACGGCCGCGCGCCGGGGCAGAGGCGCGGGAGTAAAGTCCCGCCGCTACATGGGGGAGTGCAATCGCCGCTGCGATTGGCGGCAGAGAGGAGGCATAAGGGTTGCTTTACGCTACGGAGCTAATGGGATCGGCGGCTTATGACGCGCAGGGGAATTACGTGGGGCGCGTGCGGGAGTTCTTTATTGAGCCGGCGGAGCAGCCGAACCGGGTTTCGCATTTCCTGATATCGCGCGGGCGTTTTCAACCGTTGGTGGCTCGGTATGACCAGGTGGGCAAGGTTGCGCCCGGGCGGATCGATTTGAATGCTTCGGAGCGGGCGCTGGATGCTTACCAGCCGAATGAGGCGTGGCTGGCGGTACAAAAGGATTTGTTGGACCAGCAGATTATCGATACGGCCGGACGCAAAGTGGTACGCGTGAATGATGTGGACCTAGCGGAATTTCCGGCGAATGAGCATGTGGAATTGAGGATTGCGCAAGTCGATGTGGGCGTTCCGGGGGCGGTGCGTAGGCTGCTGCAGGGAATTGCGCCTTCGAGCCTGGTGCGGAAGCTGCAAAGCAAGTTGCCGCAGCGGTCGATCCGTTGGGAATTTGTGAATTTGATCGAGCCCGATCCGCTGCGGCGGGTGAAGCTGCGGATCACGCACGAGAAACTGGAGGACCTGCACCCGGCCGATCTGGCGGAGATGATGGAAGAGCTTTCGGCGGCGGAACGGCAGGGAATTATTGCTTCGCTGGATGAAGAGACGGCGGCGGCGGTGCTGGCGGAGTTGGACGAACGCTTGACGACGCAGATCGTGGAAAAGCTCGATCCGGAGAAGGCCGCAGACATTATCGAGGAGATGGCTCCGGACGCGGCAGCGGATTTGCTGGCGGATTTGCCAAAGGAGACTTCGGAGGAGTTGCTGGAGGAAATGCCGAACCAGGAGGCGAACGATGTGCGGGAGTTGCTTGCGTTCGATCCTTCGACGGCAGGCGGGATGATGAATACGGAATTTGCGTTTGTGAGCGAATTGATCTCGCGGGATGAAGTGCTGCAGTGGCTGCGGAAACAGGAATTTAATCTCGAGCAGCTGGATACGATCGTAATTCTGGACAAGCTGGGGCATTTTGCGGGGACTGCGCCGATTGCGCGGATTTTTTTGGCCGCGCCGGAACAGCACATGAGCGAGTTGAAAACGGAGCCACTGGTTTCGATTTCGGCGGATGCGGGTGAGAAGGACGTGTTTGAGCTGTTTGATAAATACAATTTGCGGATGTTGACGGTGCTGGATCACGACCAACGGCCGATTGGGGTGATTACGGTGGATGATGTGGTATCGCGGTTGGTCAACGCGTGAGAGGGCGCGGGGGAATGCAGGCCGTTTTTCGCGGAAAATGAGGGGAACGAAAAGGGATTGCCTTCGCGAGCTCCGTTCGGAATGACGTGGTTTTTTTGGGGGTGAGTTGTCGAGATTTGGGGATGTTGCGGACATGGGTCGCAGCAGTGCTGCGGCCGCACGAAAGGGAGGAGGGCGGACGGTTGGTGGACAAGACGCGGCGGTTGAGATTCTTCGTCGCGGACTCCTCAGGATGACAACGCGTTTTTATTTCGGGGGATTGAGGTTAGGGGACTGAGTTCGCGGCGATGACACTTTCGGCGATTAATGCGTTTATTGACCGGTTGCGTGGTGGGGTGCTGCGTTTCTTCTCGCGCGGGAACCAGTGGCGACACCGGATGTTTCTGTTTCTGGCGGTGATCGGGCCGGGGATTATTACTTCGAATGTAGACAATGATGCGGGCGGGATCGGTACGTATACGCAGGTCGGATCGGCGTATGGGTACACGATGCTGTGGTCCCTGGTGCCGTTGACGATCGCGTTGTACGTGACGATGGAAATGTGCGCGCGGATGGGAGTGATCACGGGGAAGGGGCTGTCTGACCTGATCCGAGAGGAATTTGGATTTCGTTCGACGTTTTTCGTGATGGTGACGGGCTTCCTGGTGGACCTTAGCAACGTGGTGGCGGAATTTGCAGGAGTGGCGGCGTCGGCGCAAATTTTCGGAATCAGCAAATACATTGCAGTGCCGTTGGCGGCGGGGGTGGTGTGGATTCTGGTGCTGAAGGGAACGTACCGGCAGGTGGAAGTGGTGTTCCTGGTGGCGTGCGCGTTTTATCTTACGTATTTTTTCTCGGCTATTTTGTCGCACCCAGACTGGCTGCTGGCGGCGCGGATGACGGTGGTGCCGAGCCTTCACATAGATACCGGTTACCTGGTTACGTTGACCGCGCTGGTGGGGACGACGATTGCGCCGTGGCAATTTTTCTATATTCAGGCGGGGTTCGTGGAGAAGAAAGTGGGGCCGCGGCAATATCTGCAGGCGCGGTGGGACGTGCTGCTAGGAAGCATTTCGTGCATGGTGATCGTGTTTTTCATCATTATTTGCACGGCGGCCACGCTGCATGCGAACGGGCAGACGAATATTACGGATGCGGGGGAAGCGGCCAAGGCGCTGATCCCGTTGGCGGGGAAGTGGGCAGCGTTGACGTTTGCGTTTGGGCTGCTGAACGCTTCGCTGTTTGCGGCGACAATTCTGCCGCTGTCTACGGCGCACGTGATTTGCGAAGGGCTGGGGTTTGAGGCTGGAATCGATAATAAGTTTCGCGAGGCACCGGCGTTCTACTGGCTGTATACGCTGCTGATCGTGATTGGCGGCGGGATTGTGCTTTTGCCAAATGCACCGTTATGGAAGATTCTGATTTTTTCGCAGGTAGGGAACGGGATCTGGCTGCCGATTGTGTTGATCTTTATTTTATTGCTGGTGAACCGCAAAGATTTGATGGGCGAGCATACGAATGGATTTTTCTTTAATTTGGTGGCATGGATTACCGCGATTGCGATGATTGTTGTGACGTTGGTGTTGGTCGTGCAGTCGGTTAATCAGTTTTTCCATCCACCGGCGGGATGATGGCGGGTGAGTTCGTGGGATTTGGGGTGGGGCATCTTTGAACGGCGAGCCGCGGAAGGAAAAGGCGAACCCAGGAGGGGGCTCGGAGATTCGCCCGCGGGCACGATGCATCGTGTCCTACGAAGAGAGAGCTGGGGCGGTACCGTTGGAGTACTTGGCAGAGGTTGGCAATTGCGCTGTGGGGGTTTGTCGTGTTAACTTTGCGCCGTAAAGAGGATTGAGCGGAATCTCACCGTGTCGCACCCACGCATCCAACTGGAAACTCTCGGGCCGGTTACGGCCGAAGAGTCTCGCCTGATTGAAAAGCTTGATCTGGAGCGGCTGCCGCGGCACATCGCCATCATTATGGATGGGAATGGGCGGTGGGCGCAGAAGCGCCATTTGCCGCGGGTGGCGGGGCACCGGTATGGCACGCAATCCGCGCGGATCGCGATTGAGACTTGCGCGCGGTTGAATATTGAGGCGTTGACGCTGTATGCGTTTTCGGTGGAGAACTGGCGGCGGCCGAAGACAGAGATTGAGTTTTTGATGGCGCTGCTGCGGGAATATATACGGAAGGAAATGCCGCTGCTGCAACGCAACAATATTCGGCTGCGGTTTCTGGGACGGGCGGATGAGTTGCCAGAGGCCGTGCAACGGGATTCGCGGGAGGCGACGGCGGCTACGGCGAAAAATACCGGGATGGTGCTTTCGATTGCACTGAATTATGGCGGGCGGGCGGAGATTGTGGATGCGATGAACGCAATCCTAGCGGCGCGGAATGGGCACCAGCCGCCGAGGCCGGTGACGGAAGAAGATCTGGCGCGGCATCTTTATACGGCGGATTTGCCCGACCCGGACCTTTTGATCCGAACTTCCGGGGAGATGCGGGTTAGTAATTTCTTGTTGTGGCAGATTGCGTATGCAGAGATTTTTGTCACGGACACGTTGTGGCCGGATTTTAATCGGGCGCGGTTGTTGGAGGCGTTGTTGGATTATCAGAAAAGGGAACGGCGGTATGGGGCGATTGCGCCGCCGGCGTCTGTGGCGCAGTAGGGGTTGTGGGTTGCGGGGAATTTTTAACGCGGAGAGCGTGGAGACGGGAGCACGGAGCGCACGGAGAGTTTGGTGAGCGCGGGTTGGTGGGGAGGCAAGACGCGGAGATCGAAGGGGGATTCCTCACTTCGCGGCCTCAGGGTGGTGCACCAGGAACCGAGGTGGCGGTTCGAAGATTCGCCCGTGGGCACAATGCATCGTGCCCCTACGAAGAGAAACCTATGAGCTGGCATGAAAGCCAGCTACGAACCAGAGGGTCCCGGGGCACAAGCGCCGCTCTAACTCCGGCCATCGCATGAATACAAGAGCACAGGCTGAAGCCTATGCTACACAGTTCTGCTATGCTGTTTTTCCATGACTGGGACGCGTGTTCTTACCGCTTTGGTGCTGATTCCTGTTGTTCTGGTTGTTGTGCTTCTAACTCCGACCTATGTTGTGGCGGTGGCGCTTGCGGTGGTTACGGTGCAGGCGTTGCGGGAATATTTTGCGTTGGGTGAGGCGATTGGGCATCGGGCTTACCGGTGCTGGACGATTTTTTGTTCAGTGTTGCTGATCGTGCAAACCTTGCATGCCACCAAACCATTCTTTACGGCGTGGGTCGGGGGTAGTTCCGCCGGAGCACAGCCGACGTTACCAACGGCACAAATGGTGGCGATGGCGCATCGGTACGGCACGATCTATTCGTCGGAAACTTTGTTTTTCGTGTTTGTGCTTGGCGTGACGGTGCTTACGTTGTTTACGCGGCGACCGCTGGTGGAGACTTTGCCAGCGGCGGGAATTTCCTCGAGCGCGTTGCTGCTGGTGGCGTTTCCGCTTTCGTTTGCCGTGAGGCTTCACGCGTCGTCGATGAACGGCCAGCGGCTGCTGCTTTTTCCGCTGGCGATCACCTGGGCTGCGGATACTACGGCTTACTTCGTGGGGCGGGCTGTGGGGAAGCATCCGCTGGCGCCGCATATTTCGCCTAAGAAGACTTGGGAAGGATCGATTGGGGGAATTGTTGGGTCGCTGCTGATTGGTTATGCGGCGAGTTTCTTTTTGACGATTCCGCTGGTGCATCTTTTGGCGATGGCGTTTTTGGGGAATGTGGCGGGGCAGATGGGGGATTTACTGGAGTCGGCCTACAAGAGGTCGGCGGGGGTGAAGGATTCAGGGTCGTTGTTGCCAGGGCATGGGGGAGTTTTGGATCGGATTGATGCCTTGATTTTGTGTGTGCCGGTGGTTTGGTATTACATGGTTTTGGCGGGGGTGTAGGGTAGGGCTTGCGGGTTGGATTGTGCGGGGGCGGTTTAGATCGAACAGGGATTCTTTCCGCAAAAGGAGCGTAAAGGGGCGGCGGTCCTCACTGCCCGGAGTCCGCTCGGAAAGACGTGTTTTTTGGTGGGGAGCCCAAGAGGCGGGCTCGAAGATTCGCCCGCGGGCACGTGTTTCGCGCCCCTACGAAGAGAGATCCAAGAGCACAGGCTGAGGCCTATGCTGGAAGGTGGTGTGAGCTACAATTGTGATTATGGGGCAAAAACTCTTAGCGATATTGGGGTGTACTGGATCGATCGGGCGGCAGACGCTTAGCGTGGTGGAGGCGATGTCGGAGCGATTGAAGATTGTCGCGTTGGCTGGAGGCGGCAATCTTGATGAGATTGTAGGGCAGATCGAGCGACACCGGCCAGAAGTGGTGTCGGTGGCGGATGCGAAGCGGGCGGATGAGTTGGCGCGACGGTTGAGGGAGAGAAGTGTGACGCTGCCGGCGATTCATCATGGGCGCGAGGGGATGCTGGTGGTTGGGACGCACGCGGCGGCGGACATTGTGCTTTCGGCGGCGGTGGGAGTGGTTGGGCTAGAGGCTACATACGAGGCTGTGAAGCTTGGGCGTACGGTGGCGCTGTCGAATAAGGAAGTGCTGGTGGCGGCGGGCGAGTTGGTGATGGCGGCGGCTGCGAAGTCTGGCAGGGAATTGCTGCCGGTGGATTCGGAACATAATGCGGTGCACCAATGTCTGCGGGCTTCGCGACGGGCGGCGGCTTGTGGGGCGGGAGGAAGTGGGATCCTTTCCGCAAAAGGCACGGAAAGCGGCGGAGGTCCTCACTTCGCACACTCCGTTCGGAATGACGGATCAAGGGGAGTGGCGGGGGAGGAGGAAGAGGGACAGATTCATCGCTGCGAAGAGTTCGCTCGCAATGACGGAAATAAAACAGTGGCGGGAGGGGACGGGGCACTTTATCCAGAAGTGCGAAGGATTGTGTTGACGGCTTCGGGCGGGCCGTTCCGGAAGACGTCGCTGGCGGAGTTGGCGCAGGTAACGATTGAGCAGGCGCTAGCGCACCCGAATTGGAAGATGGGGAGCAGGATCACGATTGATTCCGCGACGATGATGAACAAGGGATTTGAAGTGATCGAGGCGCGGTGGCTGTTTGGGATGCAGCCAGAACAGATTGATGTGATCATTCACCCGCAATCGGTAATTCATTCGTTTGTGGAATTTGTGGATGGCGCGGTGCTGGCGCAGCTTGCGCCGCCGGATATGCGCATGCCGATTCAGTATGCGCTGACCTATCCGGAGCGGGTGGAATCGCAGCAGGTGCGGTTGGATTGGCGGGAGCTGCGACGGCTGGACTTTCAGAAGGCGTCTGCGCGGCGGTTTCCGTGTTTACGATTGGCGCGAGAGGCGATGAAGAAGGGCGGGGCGCTGCCGTGCGCGTTAAACGCCGCGGATGAAGTGGCGGTGGCAGCGTTTCTGGAGAAGAGGTTGCCGTTTTTGGGGATTGCGGAAGTGGTGGAAGACGTTTTGGCGGGGACGCCGCGGGGGAAGTTTGGGAGTATTGACGATGTTTTGGCGGCGGATGTTGAGGCGCGGAGGAGGGCGGAGGAGATTGTGGGGAAGGTGGCGGGGAAGGTGCATGCGTAGGGTTTTTGCTGATTGCAGGCAGGACGCTGGGTTAGACCCAAGACCCACGCTGCGAGGACTCCGGGTGGGGGGACGTCTGCCCCGCGCAGGAGGTGCAGGGGGCAGAGGCGCCGATCTGAAGTTCGGCCACGACAAACCCAACAGCACAGGCGGATGGCTATGGTAGTGGGACGGCGCTTACCAATTTTGGGTGGGGCGCATCTAATTGGGGTGGTTTGATTTCACGGCACACGGGTGGTGCTGGGGTTGGTGGGAGTTTGCTACACTGTTTTGGCGGAGTCGCTTGATCGAATGAACACAATAATTGGCATGGTGCTGGTGCTGGGCGTCCTTATCCTTGTGCACGAATGGGGACATTACATCGTGGCGCGATTTTTTGGCGTGCGCGTGGATGTGTTCTCGATCGGGTTTGGACCGCGGCTGTTTGGGATCAAGCGTGGAGCAACGGACTGGCGCGTGAGCGCGCTGCCGCTCGGCGGGTACGTGCGCATGGCAGGGCAGGATATTACGGACATTGATTCGGGCGATCAGAAGCCGACGGGCGCGCCGGATGAGTTGATGTCCAAGCCACGTTGGCAACGGGCGCTGATTTGCGCGGCGGGTCCGGCGGTGAATTTGATTTTTCCGATTTTTCTGCTGACCGGGTATTACGTGATCAAGGGCGAAGCGCTGCCAAAGTACGAGCAGGATCCGCTGGTCGTTGTGGACCTGCAGAAGGACTCGCCGCTGGCGAAGGATGGCGTGGTGCACGGCGACAGGATTATTTCGCTGGATGGGATTGCCAATCCTACGTGGGAAACGGCGCAGAATGTGGTGGAGAAAGCGCCGGCGGGCCAGACGTATCGGCTTACGATCGATCATCAGGGAGTTACGCGTCCACTGACGGTTAGTTCGGTGGGGATGAAGAATCCGGAATTGATTTTTGGTTTTCCGCCGGATGCGCCGGCGGTCGTGAGCGAGCTTGATCCATTGCTCCCGGCGAGGGCGGCGGGGGTGAAGGTTGGAGACACGATCGTGTCCGTCGATGGCGAAACTGTGGCCAGCTGGGGGGCGTTCGTGGACGCCATTCAGCAAGGCCAAGGCAAGCCCGTGAAATTTGTCGTGCGGCGCGATGGGCAGTTCGTGAACCTGACGGTGACACCGCAAAAAGGGAAGAACGAGCTTGGAGAAACGGCGTGGATGGTGGGGATTCACCGATCGCCGGGCAAGCCTGAGGTTTATTTCCGCAAGATTTCGTTTGGGCAGGCGTTCGCGCAGTCTTGCGTCATGACTTGGCGCGGGACGCAGATGGTGGTGGATGTGGTGGACCGGCTGGTGTCCGGGAGGACTTCGCCAAAGGAATTGCAGAGCGTGGTGGGGATTGCTTCGCTGGCGGGGAAGGCTGTGGAGGCGGGGTCGTTTGCCGTGGTCCAGCTGATGGCCGTGCTCAGCGTAAATTTGGGGATTTTGAATATTTTGCCGATACCGATTCTAGATGGAGGGCAGATTCTGTTGCTGTCGCTGGAAGGAATTCGGAGGCGGGATTTCAGTTTGGCGTTCAAGGAACGGTTTATCCAGGTGGGGCTGGTGTTTCTTTTGGCGCTGATTGCGTATGTGACGTATAACGATGTGGCACGGATGCTGATCCGGCATTCGTGATTCGTTTTCATTTTGAATTTACGTAGGGCAGGGGCGCTGGCGGGAGTGTCTGCGGTGGATTTTTGTTTAGTGGCGAAAGGTGGGGATCGAAGAGGGATCGTTTCCGCAAAAGGCGCGGAAAGGGGGCGGTTCTCACTGCGCGGACTCCGTTCGGGATGACGTGTTCTATTTTTTTATGAGTTAGATAAACCCAAGACCCCACTCTTCGCGGACTCAAAGTGGGGCATGCCGGTAGAGAGAAGCGGAAGAGCACACAGGCTGAAACCTATGCTAAGGCCGGTGTAAAAGGCGCGCTGGGGGCAGAGGTGCGGGAATGAAGTGGCGCCGCGCATGATACAATTTGGTTTTCGAGGATATTCGCTCCATGGCTGCTAATCCATCCCGCCGCGTCTCCTCTGGCGAACGCATTAATGCGGCGGAGCCTTCCGGACATTTGCAGGACGCGCTTCGCCAGCGGGGGATACGGTTGACGCGGCAGAGGCACGTGATTCTGCAGGTGATGGATTCGGCGGAACAGCATCTGGATGTGGACCAGATCCTGGAGCGGGCGCAGAAGATCGATCCGGAAGTACACCTGGTTACTGTTTATCGCACAATTGATTTGTTGAAACGGCAAGGCTTGATTGATGAGCTCGATCTGCTGCATCTGCGGGGCGACCGACATTATTACGAGACGCATGGACCGCGGGATCATATTCACGTGGCGTGCTTGCGGTGCGGGAAAGTGCGCGAGTTTGAGTCGCGGCTCTATGAGCAGTTGAAGGAACAGATTGCGCGGGATTGCGATATTCGGGTGACGGTGTCGCGGACGGAAGTGGGCGGGATTTGTAATGATTGTTTGGACAGGGAGAAGAAGTAGGGGTGATGGAAAGACGCCGGGATTGAAGAGGGATTCCCCACTGCGTTCAGAATGCCAGTTCTACTTTTTGGATCAGTTAAGATAAACCCAAGACCCCTCTTCGCGGACTCAGAGTGGTGCACCCCGGAAAAGAGAAACCGAAGAGCACAGGCTGAAGCCTGTGCTACAGCGGATTTGTGTTTGTTGACTGATTTGCAATTTCAGTGCGCAACGGGGAGAACGCACTCAAGAGGCGGGCTCGGAGACGAGCCCTGGCCGATCTAAAGTTCGACCACTATACGGGGACCGTCGTCGCGGACTCGCATTAGGCGGCTAGGCTAGTTTTTCGTGGGAGTGGGTGGCTAGGCGGGCGCGGACTTTTTGTAGGCGGGCGCGGGTTTGGGGGCCGGCTTGGGCTAGGAATGGGCGAGGTTCCGGCTGCGCTTGGGCTTGTGTTTGTTCGCGATAGGCGGCTAGTTTGCGGGCGATGGCGCGGCGTTTGTCTCCGAAGGTCCATTGGAAGAGAACGTAGATCAGGAAGTCTACGCCTACGATACAGATTGCGAGAAAAATTGCCAGCGACATCGCGGTGACTCCAAGTACGCAGGATGGCCTGCTTTTTGGAGATTAGGATTTGGTGTGCTGAAAAGTAATGAGGAGTTCGTGAGGAAGTTGTTAAGGTGCAGAAAATGAAAAAGGGAAATTGGAAAATAGGGGCGGGGTTCGGGGAGGCGTAGATTGGGGAGGGTGATCGATCGAAAAGGATTCTTTCCGCACAAAGGCGCGGAAAGTGGCGCTTTCTTCACTTTGCGGACTCCGTTCGGAATGACGGTGTTTTTTTAGGGGGGCAAGAGGCGGGCTCGAAGATTCGCCTGCAGGCACGATGTATCGTGCCCCTACACGGAGGGGTGGCGTGTGTGTTTATTCGGCGGGCATGCGCATGGTACGGGCGCGGGCTTGGCGTAGGCGGGCGAAAAATTTGTTGGCGGAGAGGATGTCTTGGGCGATTTGGAGTTTTAGGTCGGAGGGGCTGGAGAATTTTTTTTCGGGGCGGAGGCGCTTCCAGAAGTGGACTTCGATGCTGCGCGGGCTGAAATTACCGGAATAGTCAAGCAGGTGAGTTTCGATGCTTACGCCCGAGCCGTTGAAGGTGGGGCGAACGCCGATGTTGGTGACGCTGCGGTGGCTGCTGGATTCGCCTTCGAGCACAGTGCGTGTGATGTAGACGCCGCGGGCGGGGAGCAGTTCCTGCTCGGGCTGGAGATTTAGGGTGGGGAAGGTGAATCTTCGGCCTGTGCCGGTGCCGCTGACTACCAGGCCGGTTAGCGCGAAGGGACGCCCCAGCATACGCGCGGCGTGACGGACATCCCCTTCGCGTACGGATTTTCGGATCAAGGTGCTGGAGACAACTTCTCCGCCGAGGGTTACCGGTTCGTGGACTACAACGTCGAAGCCGTCGCGCATGCCCATTTCGCGGAGTAATTTGACGTTGCCGGCCTGGCGGTTGCCAAAGCGGAAATTTTCGCCAACGACTACGGCGCGCACTTGTAATTGGCGCACTAGAATTTCGTCCACAAATTCCTGAGCGGTTAATTCCGCCAATTCTTTGGTGAACGGCAGCACTACGGCAGCTTCCATACCGATGGCGTCAAACCAGTGGATGCGTTGCTGGTTGGTGGAAATGCGCGGCGGGGCGGATTCCGGCCGCAGGATTTTTATTGGCGGCGGCTCGAAGGTTAGTCCTGTGGCGACGGCACCGCTATCGAGCGCGCGTTCGATGGCGTATTTCAGGACACTTTGATGGCCTAGGTGAATGCCATCGAATGTGCCGATGGCGATTACACTGCCGCGGCCGGCTGCGGATTCTCCGCACGGCGGGTGGTAGCGGGCGGCCCAATCCTGGGCGGAGGTGAACACGCTGATGCCGCCTGTTGCACGATGGCCGCTCACTTGGACTGCCTGAGATTCGGTGGCTACTTCGAGCGTTAGGCCGTCATAGGCCAGTTGTACGTGTGGGTAGCCGAGTTTTCGCAGGCGTTCGTTGGTGGCTTCGTGGGGAAGGTCGTGGGCGATGTGCGTGAACCATGCGCGTTTGGGTTTCAGGTGATCAATTAGCGCCAGGGCTTGTTCGACGGTTTGGTGCATGGGATGGGGGACGTCCCGTAGCGCGTCGAGAATCAGATCGTCGAGATCTTCGAGCAGCGGTACGCTTGCGTCGGGCAGGCGGCTGAAATCGGTGAGATAGGCGGCGCGGCCGAAGCGGAAGCCGAGGACTTGCATTTCTCCGTGGAGCAGGGGCACGGGGATGAAGGGAATGCCGAGAAGGACGAAAGGGCCGTCGACTTCGCGAAGTTCGACGCTGGGAATGCTGCTGAGCGTGGGGCGCGTGTCGAAGACGTAAGAGAAGACGCGGCGGATTACGTGGAAGGTGTCTTCCGTGGCGTAAACGGGGACGGTGCCTTTCTGGCGGAAATTGTAGGGGCGCAGATCGTCGAAGCCGAGGATGTGGTCGGCGTGGCAGTGCGTGAGGACGACGGCGTCGAGACGATCGAGGTTTGCGCGGAGGGCTTGCGTGCGAAAGTCGGGGCCGGTGTCGATGACAACGTTTTGGCCGGCGCGGGAGAGAAGAAGAGAAGGGCGGAGGCGTTTGTCGCGGGGATCGAGGGATTCGCAGACGGCGCAGTGGCAGCCGAGAGTGGGGACGCCCATGCTGGTGCCGGAGCCGAGGATGGTTAGGCGGATGGGTTCGGGAGGCATGGGAGTATTGTAGCGAGGTTGGGGCGCGGAGGGGATTTGGGTTGGGGAGTTTGAGGATCGGCACCCAGGAAGAGAACCAAGACCCCACACACAACAGCGGCATGTCGGGCACCCAGGAGAAAGCCAAGAGGCGGTGCGCAACGACGGCGCTGGCGGCGGTGGCGCCGATCTGAAATCCGGCCACCACATGACCCAAGAGCGGAGTGGTGTGGCGCGGTTAGCGCTTGGCGGTGCCTTTGGCTTGGGCGGTTACTTTGGCCATTTCTGCGGCCATGGCTTTGGAAATTTCCAGGTAGGTTAGTTTTAGTTTGCCGAGGAGATCGATGAGCATGTCGTCTTCTTCGGGGGCCAGGTTGCCTTTGGTTTTTTGTTGGAGGGCGTCGAGCATATCGATTAGTTCGCGGGCCGCGTCGGGATCGATCATGGGCTGACCAGTGTTGGGGTCGGCGTATGCGCCCAAAACCATTGCAGCATTGCTGCCGATCATCCGGATGAGATTTTCGAAGGCGGGAAGTTTTTTGGGGGTGTCGACGGGCGGCTTTGCGCTTTCGGCGTTGGCGTTGGCGGCAGCCTTGGCTTCGGCTTTTACTTCTTCGCGGCGCGCTTCGCGTTCCTGCTCTTCCACGACTTCTTTGCGGATTTCGCCTTCGGATGTGAATGGACGGCGGTCAATTACCTTGAAGCCTTCGTCTTTGTTGTCGGACACGCTGGTTACCTCGCTTGGAGAGTAAGCTACAAGTTTATCATGGGTCGGGGAAGGGTTGAGGTTGTGGGGCGAGGGGTGCTGCGGCGCTGTGGCTCTACGACGGAAGTGGTTGGGAGGCAAGACGCGGCTGTTGAGATCCTTCGTTGCGGACTCCCTAGGATGGTGTTTTTGTAGGGAGGAGATGGATTGCGCGACGAGGGATTCATCACTATGCGGACTTTGTTCGGAATGACGTGTTTGGGGATCGGGCGTCGAACAACTTGCTGGGAGGGTCGTGTTATTCTTTTAGGGTTATGCGACGAATAATCATTTTTGTTTTTGCGATTTTGCTGTTGATGGCGGGGCGAGTTGCTCGGGCGCAATCGGACTTTGCGCCGTTTGAGAAGTGGCGGGCGGCGGTGCTGGCGGGTGATCCCGCGGCGCTGGCCGCGCTTTATACGCAATCGCCGGCACCGGACATTACCGGACCGGACAAGAAAAATATTTCTGCGCAGAGTGAGGTGGCGTTCTGGACGGCCTGGAAGGCGCAGGGGCTGACGAATATTACGGCGCAGGTGGTGCAGCAGGATCAGCCTACGCCGGATATTCATTCGCTGGTGTTGCAACTGACGCTGACTACGAAGCAGGGCGGCGGCGCGACAAAGAAGCAATTTGTGGCGATGTCGCAAAACTGGTTCCGGCAGGGAAATAACTGGTACCTGGGGGTAGTGCGGCACACGGCGGCGACGAAGCTGCGGCAGCCGGTCGAGAACAAGCAGATCTATCCGCCGAATGTGGATGCGAACGAGGAGATCGCGGAGGCGGTGCGGACGGCGGGGGCTTCGCACAAGCGGGTGCTGCTGGTGTTTGGCGGGAACTGGTGCTTCGATTGCCATGTGCTGGACGAGGCGTTTCATTCGCCCGAGATTGCGCCGACGCTGAACAAATCGTTTCTGGTGGTGCATGTAGACATCGGGCAGATGGACAAGAATCTGGATATTGCGAAGAAATACGATATTCCGTTAGAACGGGGCGTGCCGGCGATCGCGGTGCTGGATTCGGATGGGAAGTTGTTGTTCAGCCAGAAACGCGGGGAATTTGAGGCGGCGCGGTCGATGGCGCCGGAAGATATTTTGGCGTTTTTGAATAAGTGGAAGCCGGCGGGGACGGTGGGGCGTGGGACGGCGAAGTAGGGTTGCGTCGCGTTTTAGGGTTGAAGCGAAGAAGCATTCTTTCCGCAGGGCGCGGCAAGACGCGGGGATCGAACAGCGATTCCTCACTTCGCGGACTTCGTTCGGAATGGTTATGGTTTCAACGGAAAATTGAGAAACGCCAGACCCACAAGCAACCTGCGTAGGCACGCGTGCGCTCGTGGTGGGTTTTGTGGCAAACGGTGGGGTTCAGATTCTTCGCTCGAGATGACAAGGTGTTTTATTTATTTATCGGATGGAGTTGGGGCGGGGGTGGCGGTGGATTTTGTTAGCTTGATGGAGGAGACGGTTAGGATGGGGCGGTGGCCGGTTTCTACGCCTACGGCGTTGGAGAGTTTGCCGGTGGCTTTTACGGTTTTGTTGGCCAGGGCTTCGAGTTTTTGCGCGTTGGAATATTGGATCTCGATGGAGGTGACGTGGTTGTCGTTTACAGTCAGGGCGGGATCGAGTTCGATGGCCCAGCCGGAGGTTTCCGCGCCGATGGCCATGACGCGAGTGAGTTTGCCGGTGACGGTGAGTTTGTCGGATTGGGCGGGAGCGGAGGCCGCGAACAGTAAGAGGGCGATGATGAGTGGACGCATGGGCGTTCCTGTTTTTGGTTTGGGCGGGGGGGGGACAGTCTAGCATGGATGGTTTTGATGAGAACTGTTTCCGTGGTCGGGCTGGAGACTTGCCGGATAGATTGACGAGGGAATGGTTCCGCAGAAGGTGCGGAAGGCGCGGCAGTCCTCACTTCGAGGACTCCGTTCGGGATGACGGTTTTTTTGTGGGGTGGAACCCAAGATGCCCGCCTGAAGGCAGGGCGCTACAGCGGCGAGGAGGTCCGAGACTCGCCCTTCGCGAAAGGCGCTCTGAGTGGGCACCCCGGAGAGAACCCAACAACCCACATGCAACACCGGCATGTCGGGCAGCGGAACAGGGAACACAAGAGAACCCAAAAGCCCAGGGGCACAGGCTGAACTATGCGCTACCTCGAGGATTGGTAACGCGAAGAAACAACAACCGCAAGAGGCCCCGCGTCTGGCGCTGGGGGCAGAGGCGCGGGACTATAATAAAGTCCCGCCACGACCAAAGCGCTGCGGAAGGTTATTTTACTGGGTGCCAGGGTTCTTTTGTGGGGACGAATTCTACCGGGACTTGTTTTACAAAAGCTTTTAGCCATGTTGTGCATTCTTGCATGCCCATTTGTTCGCTGGGGATGTGGCCGATTACGATTAAGGCTTTTTTTCGGCCTTGGGTAACGGCGTCGGCGGCGTATTCGACGGTTTCCCACTCGCGGGTTTCGCCTACCAGCAAGACTTGCACGTTGTCACTTTCGAGGGCTTGAAATTCGCGGGCGGCCCCGGCCGCGCTGAGGGCTATTTTTGTGACTTTCATTTGTGGATCGCCGACTACACGGACTACGGGAGAATCGAGTTTTTTTGCTACTTCTTCGGCCAGATCTTCTACGGTGATTTCCGGCAAGGTGAAGAAATATTGATTGTCGGGATTCTGAAATTTTTCCCAGCCTAATGCTTTCGCTGTGCCGGCTTCGATGCCGTCGGGTTTGCGCATGTGCCAGTGATCGTGGAAACGCCAAACGACCATATTGTGTTTTTCGATGAAGGCGCGCTTTTCGGCCCAGACGGGATCGGTTTCGGGCATGCCTTCGGGAACGTCTTCGTGCGCGTAGAAAGTGGGCTCGTGAGTGATGACGAAGTTGAGGCCCTGGGCGGAGGCGCGGTCGAGGACATCCATGGTGGCCATCATGGTTACGGCGATGCCGGTTACGGGCGTGTCTGGATTGCCGGCTTTGAAGGTGTCGACGGTTTCGGCGCGCCAGGGGACGCCGACTTGTTTTTGGATCTCAGCGACGATTTGGCGGGCGGTGGGGTGAGTGGTTTGGGCGTTGGTGGTGATGGTGGTTGCGAGCAGGAGGAGAGGGAGTGTTGCGGTCAAGTTTATGCGCGTTTGGGGCATGTTGGGATTATACGTTGGGTTGATCGAGAGTATGAGGGAGCCCTCAGCGGCTGAGCTTGGATTTTCTTGGCTGTAATGTCGGAGCTGACGCTGCGACCCCCTAAGGAAGTTCCGGCGCTCTGACGTCGTGCGCTTGTTGTTGAGATCGAAGAGGGCTTCCTCACTGCGCGGATGTCGTTCGGAATGCTGGCAATTTTATCTAGGGAGTTATTCTAGTTTTATGGTTTTGCCGGACTTGGCGGATTCACGGGCGGCGTCCAGGATTTCGGCTACTATTAGGTTTGTTTCTAGGGAGCCTGGCCCTTCGGGTTTTATTTCGCTGTTGACTACGGCGGTCAGGTAGCGGAGTTCGTCGTCCATGGGTGGGACCAGGCCTTTGGCTTGTATTTTTTGGGATTCTTTGTCGGACGCTTTGCGGACTTCCAGGGCGTCGCGGCCGACTGTTTTTGCTTGGCCGGTTCTGCCGTAGACTTCGACGTCGCTACGTCCGATAGCCCAGTTCCAGGAGGCTTGGACGATGCCTTGGGCTTTCGGATACGTGAGAATGATGGTGGCTTCGTCTTCTACTTTGGGGTAGACATCGGGCTTGATTTGTTGCGTGATCGCAGTGACTGTAAGCGGACGCTGGCCGTGCATGACCCAGGTTATGAAATCGACGCCGTAGCAGCCGAAATCGTAGAGCGCGCCGCCGCCATTGAGTTTTGGATCGGTGAGCCAATTTAGAAATTCGGGACCTACGCCGATTTCCTTGGGGCCCATGTGGCCGTCGTGGGCGACGATTTTGCGGACGTCGCCGAGCTGGCCGTCGGTGGCGATTTCGTAGGCGGCGTGGCGGCTGGGTTCCCAGGTGGTGAAATAATTTACGAGGACATTCATTTTTGCGGCGTTAGCGGATTTGGCCATGGCGTGGGCGTCTTCGGCGCTGATGGCGAGCGGCTTCTCCATCATTACGGTGAGATGCTTGGCGCCGGCGGTTTCGCTGAACTTGGCGCAAGCTTCGATGACTTTCCGGTGCTCGGCGGTGTTGGTGTAAATCAGGACGGCTTGCGGATACGTGGCGTTTAACATTTCGACGAAATCGGAATGATAGAGCTTGGCGTCGAGGGCGTATTTTTTGGCGTATTGATCGAAGAGGGCGCGGTCGGGTTCGGCGATGCCGAGGATGGAGATGTCGGTGCGTTTTACGGAGGCGGAGAAAAAGCCTTCGGCGTGGCCGTGGACCAGGCCGACGACAACTACGCGGAGAGGGCTGGTTTGGACGGCGCGATTGTCGAGGGGCGTGTCTTGGGTTGAGGGTTTTTGGGGGTGGGATGATGCGGTTACGAGGGCTAGTGCGATCAGCATTGCGATCGGTAGTGCTCGACGGATTTTCATTTGTTCGTTGTTTCTCCTTTGGCGGTTAAGAGAACAGGCCGGCTTCGTTCCTGCGTCATGGTGGGCGGAAGACGGGCCCTACAAGATCGGGGGTCCAGGACCTCCCTTTATCGAAACCCAAGACCCTTCGCGAACGACGCTCAGAGTGTGGGCGCTTGGGTTATGGAGTGGCCGAGCTTCAGATCGGCGTCTCTGCCGCCACCGCCGTTTTTGCGCGCGGCCTCTTGGGGCATTCCTGGAGTGTCTGTGCCACATAGTTGTAAATGATACGCCTATGGCAATTTACCTCCTTTTTTGGGCTTGGCGTAGGAATTCCTTTGCACACTTCGCGGTATGTTCGGGCTTAAGCCTGAGACTAAGGTGTGAAATCCATGGTAGTTAGCGTTAGTGGGTTGGATGGCGCGAATTGGACGGTTGATTGCTCCCATACGAGGCATTCAGGATTGGTCCGACGGCTTTTGCGCCCCAGTCTGGCGGAGTCGAGACGGATTTTTTAGGAGATTCTATTGATGCCTCGTTATCTAGCGGTGTGCGCTTTGCTTGCTGCTGTGCTGCTGCTGTTCTCGGCGCCGCAGGTTCGCGCTGATGGCTGGGGCGATGACAATTTTTCTTTCACTGAACAACTTCGCCCGACACAAACGCTAACCGTGGACTGGCAACTGCCGGCCGCTCCCGGGACCAGCTCGACGTACCTTGAGGGAATTGGATTCGCCGAAGTCGGCGTGAACACTTCGTATTTTCTCAACGGACACTACGAGGGAACGACGCAGGATGCGTTCCTGTTTCTTTCTGACGCGGCGGGCGGTGGGTTTATGGAGGGTTTGAATTTCGGCCTTGGCGGAACGAACCAAGTGTATATGGGGCCGGAAGACAATCCCGTTTTTGTGCTGGGAACGTATCCGGGGTACGATTCGCTGAATTTGGGCGCTAATGGAAATTTGATCCCAGCTTCGCTGACGATCACGACACCGGAACCGTCTTCGCTGCTGTTGCTTTGCGTGGGTTTCCTGGCATTTCTCGGCACCGTGGCCGTGAAAAAACTCCAGGCATAGTCTCCCTCAATCCCCCCTGACAGCCGCCGCTCCGGCACCCTCAACGGAGCGGCGGCGTTTTTTTGTTTTGGCGGGGCGGTGCCGGTTAGGACGGGAGTTTTAAATTTCAAGTAGGAAGTATAAGTCCGGCTGGGTGTTGCGGACATGGGGCGCAGCGGTGCTGCGACCCTAAGCCAGGGTCGCGGATGCTTGGGAGGCAAGACCCTGTTCCCTTCGCTCAGGATGACAGATTTTTGTTGCCAGCGGGAGAGGCGGGACGTGCGCTAGGGTTGCCTTGTAAATCGTTGGCTGTGACCGTAATCTGAGTTGGCGATGGCTCAGAAAAAAACTAAGAAGAGCAAGCCGAAGTTTAAGACTCAAAATAAGAAGAGGGCTAGGGCGTTCACTGCTACTCCGGTGGGCAGGGAGTTTCAGAAGCTTGTGGAGGTGATGGCGCGGCTGCGCGCGCCTGGCGGGTGTCCTTGGGACCGCGAGCAGACGCACGCTACTTTGCGGACTTATCTGATTGAAGAGGCTTACGAAGTTTTGGACGCCATGGATTCCGGCGACGATTTGAAATTTGCAGAGGAGCTTGGGGATTTGTTGCTGCAGGTGCTTTTTCATGCGCAGATTGCGCAGGAGGAGGGCCGCTTCAACATTGCGGATGTGGTGCGCGAAATTTACGAGAAGATGATTCGACGGCATCCGCACGTCTTTGGGAATAAGAGGGCGAAGACGGCAGCGGATGTGTTGAGGAATTGGGAAAAGATCAAAGCGCTGGAGAGGAAGGAAGTTCAGGAGGGGAAGAAAGTAAAGGATCGGAAAACGGAGCAGCCAGGGTCTGTGCTTGATGGGGTGCCTCGGACTTTGCCGGCTTTGTTGGAGGCGAATCAGCTTACGCGGAAGGCGGCGCGGATTGGATTTGATTGGGCGAATGTTGAGGGGATTTTCGCTAAGTTGGCGGAGGAGACTGGGGAGTTGCAGGCAGCGTTGGGGAATCGCGGAGGTGTTGGGGCAAAGCCGTCGGGCTCGGGGACTCGCCCTGGGCTTCAGGATATCGAGGGGGAACTGGGGGATATTCTTTTTGTGGCGGTGAATTTGGCGCGGTTTTTAGAGCTTGATCCGGAAATTGCGTTGAAGAGGACGAGCCGGAAATTTTCGCGGAGATTTCGAGAAATGGAGCGGGCGGCGCGGGAGCGGGGTACGACGCTGGCGGAGCTACCGCGGGAGGAGATGGAGAGGCTTTGGGAGGAGACGAAGCGGGGGGAGTGAGTGTTTTTTTGGTGGTGGCGGGGATTCCTCACTTCGTGGACTTCGTTCGGAATGACGTGTTTTGGGAAGGCACGGCGCTACAAGGATTTCGAGGACGCGGCAGCGCGGTGACCCCTACGGCGAGAGGGAGTAAGAGTTGAGATTATGGATGATGAGATTACGATTCGGGCGCTGCATACGTTGGGGGAGTTTCAGGGGTGCGTGCAGATTGCGCGGGAAGTTTGGGGCGATGCGGAGCTGGAGACGGAGCCCCACGTTACTTATGTTATTGCAGATCATACGGGCGGGCAGGTTTTGGGCGCGTTTGATGGGGAGACGATGGTGGGATTTACGAAGGCATTTGTCGGGCTGCACGAGCGCACACCGTATTTGCATTCGCATATGGCGGCGGTGGTTGCGTCTCACCGGGACCGGCATGTCGGGCGGGCGCTTAAACTTTTTCAGCGGGAAGATGCGCTACAGCGGGGCTTTCGGCTGATCGAGTGGACTTTTGATCCTCTGGAAACGAAGAACGCGCATTTTAACATCAACCGGCTTGGGGCGATTTCGCGGCGGTACATTCCGAATTTTTATGGAATAACGACGAGCCCGCTGCACCGGGCGATGCCGACGGATCGATTGCTGGTGGAATGGCATCTGGATTCGCCGCGAGTGGTGGCGGCGATTAATGATTTGAAGGTTGGGGCTTTGACTTGTCCGGCGCAGGTGCATGTGCCTAAGGGTGGAGATGTAGCCTTGATTGAGGTGCAATCGCGATTGCGGGAGGAGTTTACGGGCTGGTTTGCGAAGGGGTATGCGGTTATCGGGGTGCGGGCGAGTGGCGGTGGGGTGGATTATTGTTTGGGGCCGTACTCGGACTTTTGAACGGGAGGTGGAGAAAATTAGGAAGGCAAGACGTTCCTTACTGCGCGGAGTCCGTTCGGGATGACGTGTTTTGTTGGGTTATGGGAAAAACTGGTGGGTTAGGACGATCGATGAGAGTGAATAGGCTTACGCTTCGTGAAATACATTTAAAACTTTTGACGCCGTTTGAGACGAGTATGGATCGGGTCAGCGAGCGACGGATTATTTTGGCAGAAGTGCAGGTTGACAATGTTTCGGGCTGGGGCGAGTGCACCGCGGGCGAGACTCCTTACTACTGTCCCGAGGATACGGAAACGGCTTGGCACATTCTGAAGAATTTTGTGTGGCCGCGGCTTAAGGGGAAGGAGTTGGGGGCGGCCAGCGAGGTTTGGCCGTTGCTGGGGCAAATTCGCGGGCACAACATGGCGAAGGCTACGGTGGAAACCGCGGTGTGGGACGCCGAAGCGAGGCTGAAGAATATTCCGTTGTGGAAGTTGATTGGCGGCGAGCGCGAGGAAATTGCGTGCGGCGTGTCGATCGGGATCAAGGAATCGCTGGACGAACTTTCGGCGGCGGTGAAGAAAGAGCTGTCGGCCGGTTACCAGCGGATCAAGATTAAGATCAAGCCGGGGCAGGATTTGGCGCCGGTGCAACGGCTGCGGAAGGATTTTCCGCAAATCAAATTGATGGTGGATGCGAATTCGGCCTACCGGGTGGAGGATTTGCCGCTGCTGAAGCAGCTGGATGCGTACTACCTGATGATGATTGAGCAGCCGCTGGGGTGGGACGATTTGTTTGGGCACGTGGAGATCCAGAAAAATCTGCAGACATCGATTTGCCTGGACGAGTGCATTCATACTTATGAGCAGGCGGAGGCGGCGATGGCGCTGGGTGCGTGCAAGATTATCAATATCAAGCTGGGACGCGTGGGCGGATTGCTGCAGGCGAAACGGATTCACGATCTTTGCCAGCAGAAGGCCGTGCCAGTGTGGTGCGGCGGGATGCTGGAATCGGGAATTGGGCGGGCGCAGAATATTGCGATGTCTACGTTGCCGAATTTTTCGCTGCCTGGCGATGTGACCGCGAGTAAACGGTATTGGCATGAGGATGTGATTGCACCGGAGGTCACGGTTAGTCCGGCGGGAACGATTCGGGTGCCGAGCGGAGCTGGGATTGGGTATACGCCGCGGATGGATCGGATTGGCAGTGTGACGGTGCGGGAGGAGAAGTTGGTGTGATGGGTTTCCTCACTGCGTGGACTTCGTTCGGAATGAGGCGGTTTGACCAAGGTGCCGGCCTGAAGGTACGGCGCTACGAGAGAAAAAGCACACGACTGAAGTCGCGCCGCTACAGTTGTCATGTTTCTTTCATATTTGCGTAACGGAGGGGGTTCAGCCTTGGTTGCCCGCCCACGCTGAACACATTTAGGCATTTAGGAGGATTTATGTCCAAGCATGCGATTGAGCATCACCATAAGGCAGCAGAGCATCATGAACACGCGGCGCGTCATCATCGGGAGGCCGCGCGTCAGCACGAAAATGGCGAGCACCATGTTGCTGGGCACCACGCGCATCTGGCGAATGGGCACCAGCAGCACGCTACGCATCATGCGGCGGAGGCCGCGAAGGCTCATGTGGAACACCATAGCGAGGCTGCGAAGAGTGCGAATGGTTGATGGTAGATGGATCCGGGGCGCGGCGGCGCCGCGCCCCGGTGTTTTGGGAGAAGAGTTTTTTTGTGATGGCTGGGATGGCTGGATTTTGGAATTTTGCGGACATGGTGCGCAGCATTGCGACGCCCCCAGGAGGAGGCCGCCCAGGTCCTTCGCCGCGGACTCCTGTGGTGTTTTTTTCGCTGAAACCCAAGTTGCCGGCGTGCAGGCACGGCGCTACCAGAGAGACCCAAGACAGAAGCAATAGTGCCGGTGACACTGAGAGGACCCAAAACCCACCCTTCGCAGAAGGCGCTCAGAGTGGGACACCCAGTAGGAGCGAGAAAAGCAAGTCCCTCGCTGCGCTCGGGATGACAGTTCTTTATATTTCAGTGATAGAGGAAAAGTTGGGGGAGTAAAGTGCTGCTACGGCAGGGAGTCAACGTATAATTTGGGGGATGATGTTTTGGGTTGATCGACTCCTGTGCAAATAGAGGCCGGCAATGGTCGGGCGCCATCGCGTGGCGCGATTGCTTTGGCTATTACGGTGTTGATGGCGATTTGGGCCGTGAATTTTCTGGTGGTTAAGGTTGGGTTGCGGTATTTGCCGGCGCTGGCGTTTGCTTCGTTTCGGATTGTGGCCGCGGGCGTGTTTATGGTGACGATTGCGCCGTTGTGCCGGCGGCTGGCGATGTTTTCCGCGGCTGATCCCAATGAAAACTTCACGGCGCGCGATTTGTGGACGTTTGCTTACCTGGGGTTCTTCGGAGTATCCGTAAATCAATTTTGTTTCACGCTGGGGCTGCGTTACACGAACGTGACGCATTCTTCGATCATTGTGGGGATGGCGCCGATTTACACGCTGACGCTGGCGGTGTTGCTGCGGCTGGAAAAATTGACGTGGCGTAAAGGGGTCGGGATGGCGATTGCGTTTACGGGCGTGGCGATTCTGGCGTCGTCTGCGGGACTGTCGCACCATTCGCCGACTTTGATGGGCGATGCGATCACGGTGTGCGGGTCACTGGGTTTTGCGATGTATGTGGTGCTGGGGAAGCGGGTGGCGTCGACTTACAACGCGCTGACGATGACGACGTGGAATTTTATTTTTGGGTCGGCACTGCTATTGCCTGTGGCGTTGCAGCAGGCTGTGGCGATGCAATTTCTTTCCACGTGGCGCGGTCTGCCATGGGAGGCTTGGGCTTGCGTGTTGTTTACGGGGCTGTTGAGTTCGACTGTGGCTTATTTGCTTTATTTTTGGTTGCTGCGGTATTTGGAGGCTTCGCAGTTGGCATCGTTTTCGTATTTATTGCCGGTGTCAGCGTCGGGGTTGAGTATTGTGTTTTTGGGGGAGCGCGGGTCGTGGTTGGAGTTGGTTGGCGGGGTGTTGGTGTTGCTGGGGGTGTATTGGATTGAGTCTATGCGCGGGAGGTAAGGGGGTTAGCTTTGTGGTGCAGGTTGGATCGAAGAGGGATTGCTGACTGCGCGGACTCCGTTCGGAATGACGGTTTTTTTGTCGCGATGTATGGAGACAAGACGCGTTGGAAAAGAGGTAAAAGGCTAAAGAAGGGGAACAGTAACAGAGGACGTGGACTCGCCGGGGGCACGATGTATCGTGCTCCCTACAAGGAGAGATTGAGCCGTGATAGGTGCGGCGGTGCGGGAGGTTATGGAGTAGGGGCACAGCGGTGCTGCGCCCCTTGGTTGAGCGGAGCAGGCGTGATTTAGTGGAGGCCGGCGGCTATGGTTTTTACTATGGTGCCGTTGGTGTCGTCGTCTTTGAGGGCCCAGACGTAGGCGCCCCCGAGACCGCCTGGGGCGCGGAAGTTGACGTAGCCCATTTTGAGCCAGACGGTGACGGGGTCGTCGTAGGTCCAGAAAGTGCCGGTGCTGGGCTGGTAAATCCAGACGGCAATGCGCTTGGAATCGAAGTGACGGGTGTATCCGGTGAGGCTGCTGATGGTGAGATAAGTGGCGACGCCTTGCGTTTCGAGATAGTCAGTGGCGGGCGGAGTGGCTAGAGCGGTGGCGGATTGGTAGAGACCGTTGTTGATGTCGGGAACGCCGGTCCAGCCGTAGCCGTAAGTGGGAATTCCCAGAACCAATTTATCCGCAGGCACGCCGGCTTTCAGGTACGAGGCGATGGTGTATTCGATATAGAAGTTTTCGGAGTAGTCGGGATCCTGCTTGTCATCGAAAAGAGGAGAAGCGTGATTGGTGGCCATTTCCCAATCGCCGTGGAAGTCGTATCCCTGGACGTTGTAGAAGTCGAGAGTTTTCGCGACTTTGGCTAGCTGAATGTTTGAGAAATTTTGCTGGCCAGCGGGACCGAACATGGTGAGGAGATAGTGTTTTTTGCAGCCGTCGCCGAGGGCGTCCAGCTGCTTGCGAAATTCCTGCATGAGCAGCGTGGCATTTACGGTGTCCGTGGCGGCGGGAAATTCCCAGTCGATATCGATGCCGTCAAAGATGCCGGCGGCGGAAACTCCACCACCGAGATTGCCGTTAATGAAGAGATCGATGCAGCTGGCGACGAAGGCCTGGCGTCCGGTGGCAGTGCTGGCCGCGGCGGAAAAACCGGGAGCGCCGGCGAGGGAGACGAGAACTTTGAGATTTGGATGAAGCGTTTTGAGTTGCTGGAGCGCGGCGAAATTGCCGTAGAGCGGGCCGGGGTAAGGAGTGCCGGTGACGCTGGGAAGATAGGGGTCCTGGTAGTCGGCCCACGTGTCGGCGATGGCGCAACCGGTGGGAGTGGCGTCACCGAAAGCATAGGTGAGATGAGTGAGTTTGTCGGCGACGCCATTGGCCTGGAGATTGGCGATGTTGAAGTTGGCGCCGTAGATGGACCACTCTTCGAAATAACCGCCGACGACTTTGGAGCGCTTTTCCGGTTCGTTGGCGGAACAGAAAACTGCGGTTGATAGAGCACACACAAGGACTGCGAAGACAGCGACTGCACGGAATTTCATAGGACACACCTCGGGACGGAAGAATCGGACGGAGAGACTATAGACCTATATAGCAGGAGAGGCAAGAGTGGAGTTTGTGGGGACTTTTTTGGAATTTGGAGGTGGGGGCGATATATAGCGGCGTGGCTTGGATGGAGAATTGGCGGGGGAAGATGGAAATGGCGGGGTTGTCGTGGTTTTTGATTGAAGCAAGACGTGTTGGTTGAGATCCTTCGTCGCGGACTCCGCAGGACGACTGTGTTTTTTTTGGCAGGACGGATCGATAGGGGAGCGGCTCGTGCGTTCGCCGGGGGCACCATATAGCGCGCCCTAGACAGAGAAATTCGGTGCCGGGTGTATGTATTTGGTGGAGAGGGTGGAGGTGGTGCGGTGAAGGATTTCTTCCGGGGAGCCCAGCGCTTGGACTGGGAGCAGGAGATTTTGGTTGCGATAGAAATTGATTAGTGGGGCGGTGGAGTTGTTGTAGGCGGCCAGGCGGACCCGGATGGATTCGGAGCGGTCGTCTTCGCGTTGGAAGAGTGGGGTGTTGCAATGGTCGCAGATGCCTTGTTTTTTTGGGCGGTTGGTTGGTGATGTGGAAAACGGCTTTGCATTGGGAGCAAGTGCGGCGTCCGCCGAGGCGGGAGATGATTTCGGGGAGTGGGAGTTCGTGCTCCGGCGGCTTCCTCCTAGACGGCTTCCCGCGGACGCTAAGCCAAGCCGAATCCCTCCGCGATCTCCTCCAAAAGGAAAATCTCCCGCTGCACGCGGTAATCGAGACGCTCGCGAACCATTTCCCAGACAGTGTCGTCGGGCACGAGTTCGCCGCGACGCATAAATTCGAGGGCGGCGGCCATGGCGGGAGAGGGCACGCAATCTTTGCGGGAAGCGGCGGAGCGGAAGACGTCTCCGGTAGAGAGGTGGCAGGCGCCGAGTTGGTGGTGGAAGAGTTGGGCTTGCGTGCCTTTGCCTACGCCGGGAGGGCCGAGGAGGACGAGACGCCAGGCGGGGTTGCGTTTGTCGGCGTGAGCAGTGCAGTGAGCGACGGGGCCTTGCAGCCAGTGGGCGCGATCGCTGGTGGTCATGGGAGGACCTTTGAGGAGCGAAAGATACAGGTAGCACGGCGTGGTGGGGTTGGCAAGGATGGGGGACACAGAGCGGAAAATGGAAAAGGGAAATGTGGAGCAAGGTGGCGTTAAAAGGTTTTTACGGCTATGTGTGAGGGGTGGGGGCCGGCGGGGATCAGAGTGATTAGGGAATAAGTGCGGGTGCGGATTATGGCTATGTCTCCGGAGGATTCGTTGGCTACGAGGAGCATGGGGGATTTTGCACCGCGGTCGGTGGGGGAGAAGCGCATGAAGCTTGGCGAGGCGCCGACGGAGATTGGAAGAGCAAGCATGTGGCGATTGAGGATGTCGACGGGGATCACGCGGGAGGCGGTGCGGTCGGAGACGTACATTTCGGAGGCGTCGGAGCTGATGATGGCGAAAGCGGGAGCGGAACCGAGAAGCATGGAGTCGCCCATTTCGTGAGTCCAAGTGTTGACGGCTTGCAGGCCGTGGGCGTCGGGAGAGATGACATAAAGTTCGCCGCCGTCGGGTTTGAGAAGCATTTGCGTGGGCTTTCCGGCTAGTTCGAGATTGGTGAGGAGAACGGTGCGATCGAGATCGACGACCGAGAGACGCGTTTGGGTGCGGCTCATGACGAAGGCGAGTGCGGAATCAGGAGTGATGAGGACTTCGTCAGGCTGCGGAATTACGGGGATGGAGTTGAGGAGTTGGAGGGTGCGCGCGTCATGGATGGAGAGCATGCCGGCGCGCCGATTTACTACGGCGATGTTTTTGCCATCAGGAGTGAGACGGGCCTGGACGGGTTCGGAGGCGGTGTGGGCGCGGCCGAGGACCTGGCGGGAGACGGCGTCGATGGCGACGAGTTGATCGGAGGCGGCGGTGGCGGTGTAGATGCGATTGCCGTCGGAAGAAAAATCCAGCGAATAAGGTGAAGGGCCTACGGGAATGCGGGTGATCTGATTGGTGGGCGCGTCGAGGACGAAGACGTAGCCGCCAGCGGAGGAGACGCCCCAAATTTCGTTGCGCTTGGTGTGTTCGCGGAGATCAGAAATGGCGTGGCCTACGGGAATTTTGGCAACGGCCTGGAGTTTGGCGAGATCGAGAACGGTGAGAGAACCGTCATCTGTGGAGACGTAGGCGTACATGTGGAGATTGGGACGGAGGAAGGAGGGGCGATGCTCGTTGAAAATGATGATGGTGGCGGAGCCGAGGAGGATGAGTAGAGCGAAATAGAGGCGTGGGTTTTTGGAGTGGGACATGGAATAGAAAAAGGATAACAGAAGTGACGAGTGGCGCAGGGAGAGAAGCGAAAATGGAAAGGGGAAATTAGGAAATGGATGGGTCGCAAGACCCGTGGTTCGAACAGGACTTCATTAGAATCTCCACCGGGGGGAATTACATCGGATAGCTACCTCGGAGTGTCCAAGGCGCCCCCCCCACAAGGAACCGAGTAGAGCACCCAACCTAATGATGGCTGCGACGGGAAGATTAACGATGAGGTATCCAACACGGATCGCGCGTTGCGGTGTCAGCGTTAATTCGAAGAAATTGTTGTTTAGTTCTTCCGGCACTGTTTTTTCGGAGTCAGTTGATTTGGCGGTTTAGGACTTGGGCGATTTGTTGGACTTCGTGGAGGAGGTTGGCGAAATCAGAGGGGAGGATGGATTGGATGCCGTCGGAGAGGGCTTTGTCGGGTTGGTGATGGACTTCGACCAGGAGGCCGTCGGCGCCTACGGCTACTGCGGCGCGTGAGAGAGGGAGAACTTTGTGGCGTTTGCCTGTGCCATGGCTCGGATCTACGAGGATGGGGAGGTGGCTGCGTTTTTTTACAGCGGGGACTACGGCTAGGTCCAGCGTGTTGCGGGAAAAGTCGGAGAAGGTACGGACGCCGCGTTCGCAGAGCATGACGTTGTAGTTGCCTTCGGAGAGGATGTATTCGGCGGCCATCAGGAATTCGTCGAGAGTGGCGGACATGCCACGTTTAAGAAGGACGGGGAGTTTGGCGCGGCCGGCGCGTTTGAGGAGCGAAAAGTTTTGCATGTTGCGGGCGCCGATCTGGATGACGTCGGCATATTCCTCGACGAGGTCGAGAGATTCGTTGTCGATGGCTTCGGTGACGATGCCGAAACCGAATTGCTTGCGAACCTTGGAAAGAATTTTCAGGCCGGACAGACCGAGGCCTTGAAAAGAGTAAGGCGAGGTGCGGGGCTTGTAGGCGCCGCCGCGGAATAGATGGACGCCGGTGGATTGGAGTTGCTGGGCAACGGCGAGGCATTGCTCTTCGGTTTCTACGGCGCAGGGGCCAGCAACCATGGCGATGTGCTTGCCGCCGACGAGGACATCACCAGAGGGCGTGGAAATTTTGATAATGGAATCTTCTTCTTTGACATCGCGGGAGACAAGCTTGTAGGGCTTGGTGACGGGAATGCATTCGATAACGCCGGGCATGGATTCGAGGAAGCCGAGGTCGACGACGCCGGAATTGCCGGTGACGCCGATGGCGGTGCGCGCGGTGCCGGGAATGGGATGCGCTTTCATGCCGAGGGAATCGATGCGGTCACAGACGGCGCGGACTTGTTCGTCAGTGGCGTGGGATTGCATGACAACGAGCATGGCAGAGTCCTTTTGCGGTGTGGTTAGTGTAGCGGAAGGGTGTTTGGGAGGCAAAGTGAGGGAGGAAGTAAAGGATGTGAAGGAAAGGAGCGGAGGTTGTTGCTCGTGGGATCGATCGAAGAGGAATTCCTTCCGCAAAGAGCGCGGAAAGGGCGGCGCCCTCACTGCGCGGACGCCGTTCGGAATAACGGGAGTTGTTTTTTGTTGCGGAAGGTTGGCCGATCGAAAGTTCGCCACCACATGCGAACACAAGACCCACTCTTTGCTGACTCTGAGGGGGAGAGACGGGCGCGGATTGCGGAAGGATTGGAGGGGTTGCGGGCGCCGAGTCGGGAAGAGGTTACGCGGGATGTGTTGGTGAGGTTGCATGAAATTACGAATGCAAAGCCGGGCGGGAAGGTTCAGGGGATGCCGGGAGTGTTTGTGAAGAGGTGAGGGAACGCGAGGGATTTTGGATGGCGCGCGTGCTGGTTGGTGCGCGCTTTTTTTGTTTTTTGAAGGGGGGAGTGTGGTAGTTGATGTGGGGGTTTGTGTGGAGGGGGGCGCGGCGGCGGGGTGGTCTTATGCCGAAGTGGATGAGTGGGGTGGCAAGGCGGGGGATCGAGGAGGGGTTCCTCACTGAATTGACGTGCTCTTTTTTTGTGCGTAAAAAGTGGCGGCCAGGAGGGCGTTATGGGTTGGAGAATGATTGGATCGATTGGGTTGATTGGATTGATGGCCGGGGCGAGGTGTGTGGTGATTGAGGCGCAGGGTGGGCCCCGGGAGATGGTTGTGGTTAGTAAGGGGGCCAATGCGTTGGAGATTGTGGATTTGGGGACGTTGAAGGTGGTGGGACGGGTAGGGGCCGGGGTGGTGCCGCATGAGGTGGCAGTCAGTGGGGATGGAAAGATTGCGTTGGTTACGAACTATGGTGCGAGGCAGGACGGGACTACGTTGAGTGTGATCGATCTGGAGACGAAGAAGGAAATTCAACGCGTGGATTTGTTGCATGTGGTGGGGCCGAAGGGGGAGAAGTTTGGGGATTTGATTGGGCCGCATGGCGTGGAATTTTTTGAGGGGAAATTTTATTTCACGGCGGAGGGAAGCAAGAAGATTGGGCGGTACGATCCTACGACGAACAAAGTGGATTGGATGCAAGTGATCGGGCAGGAGCGCACGCACATGCTGGTGATCTTGAAGAAGACGCACGCGATTTATACGTCGAATGTGAATTCGGATTCGGTGACGTCGGTGGAACCGACCAGGGATGGCGGCCATTGGACGAATACGGTGATTCCGGTGGGGAAAGGGCCGGAGGGAATTGCGGTTTCACCGGACGGGAAGGAAGTGTGGGCTGCGAATTCGGGAGATGGGACGGTGTCGATCATCGACACGGGAGCGAAGAAGGTGGTGGAGACGATTGATGTGGGGACGAAGCGATCGAACCGGGTGAAGTTTACGGTGGATGGGAAGTGGGTATTGATTTCGGATATGGGGAGCGGGGAGTTGGTGGTGGTGGATACGAAGACGAGGAAGGTGGCGCGGAAGGTGAAGTTGGGGAAGAGCGTGGAGGGAATCTTGGTGGCGCCGGATGGGAAGAAGGCGTTTGTGGCGGTGAGCGGGGAGGGGAAAGTGGATGTGTTGGATTTGGGGACGTGGGAGGTGGTGGGGGGGATTGTAGGGATTGAGGATGCGGACGGGATGGGGTTTGTGAGGTGAGGTGGAGCAGAGGAGTGGCGTCGTGGTAATTGAGGCAAGACGCGATGGGTTGAGATCCTTCGTCGCGGACTCCTCAGGATCACAATAAGTCCTTTTTTTTGTGGCGGGACGGATCGTTTGAAACGGGATTCCTTCCGCAAAGGGCGCGGAGGTCCTCACGGCGCCGGCTCCGTTCGGAATGACGAGGGGCTTTTTCTGCTTCCTCAGTTGGAGGATTCCTCAGGGCTGAAGCCCGACCTTTCTTGTTCTTATGTCGGAGCTGAAGCTCCGACCCCCTAAGGAGAAGAGAAACCGAAGACCCACCCTTCGCGAGAGCTCTCAGAGAGGGGCATTCCGGAAAGGGACCCAAGAGCCGGCCGGAAAGCCAGCGCTAGAAACCCAAGAGCACAGGCTCAAGCCTGTGCTACTTCGCCGAACCGAGGAACCAGGCTGAAGTCCATGCTCCGTGCGTGCGCGCTACTTTAGGGCGGCGTCCCAGTTTTGGACTATGAATAAGGGGGTGCCGTTGTAGGAAGTGGTGTCGCCGAAGACCAGGAATTTTTGGCCGTCGGGGGCGACGTCGAAAACGCCGAGGCGCGGGGCGAACGGATGGACCTGGAAGAGCGGGATAGGTTGGCCAAGGGAGAGTTCCTGGCCGTGTTCGGCCACGGAGATGGCGGAGATGGAACTGTCGCTGGGGGAGTAGAAGAAAAGTTCTTTGCCATCGTGACGCCAGACGGGATTGAAACCGCCGGAAGCGGAGACTTGATAGCGGTGAGCGCCGTCGGGGAAATGGACGATGGAGATTTCGCGGTTGCCGGTGGAGCGGTTTTCGTAAGCGATCCAATTACAATCGGGAGAAAAAGCAGCGCGAGTCGCGCGCTGATCGTCGGCGATGACCTGGAAGGGTTTGGTGTCGCCGGAGAGAGGAAGAGCCCACAAACTGCTATGAGAGGCATCTGCCTCTGGCGCGCGAGCGAAGAGAAGGGTTTTGCCATCGCGGCACACAGAGGCAGCGCCGACGCTAAAGCCGTCGAGGCCGAAGACGGTTTCTTCAGTGCCACCGCCGGCGGCACTGACTTTATGAATTTGTGCGATGTTGGTGGAAGAAGGCCGGACACCGGTGAAGAAGATGGCTTGGCCATCGGAAGACCAGATGGGGCTGGTGCCGTATCCCTGCGTGAGGGCGATCTTGGTGCCGCGCTGAAGATCCATGCGCCAGATTCTTGGGATCCACTCGTTGGGGGAATAGCCACTGAGAGCGACGGCAGAGCCATCGGGAGAAATGGACGAGGCGGTGAGGAACATGTGAGAAGAGAGTGTAGATTTTTTGCCGGAACGATCGTACCAGACGAGATTGGCATCTTCGGCGTTAGTTTGCGAGGGATAGTAGGCAAGAACGCCATTGTTGGAGGCGGAGAACAGGGCATTGCTGGCGGGAGAAAAAGTGCCGACTCGGTCCGGAAGAGGAATGGGATCGCCGGAAAGTTTGAGGGAAGAGGGATCGAATTTTTGCGCAAAGAGTCCGTCGTCGCGAACGAAGAGAAGGTAGCCGGGAGAAACGTAGAGGGCGTTGAAGATGGTGGGGAGAACGAGGTGAGGTTCGGGATTGTCGAGGGAAGCGACGTAGAGTCCGGTGGGGTTGGTTTTATCGGAACGAAGGATGAAGACGAAGTGTTTGCCATCGGGAAGAAACTGCGGCCAACGATGGCTGATGACGCCGGCGGCGGGATCGAGCTTGGTGACAGGAACGGGAGTGCCGCCGGAGGCAGGCACTTTTGCGATTGCCGAAATTCCGCCGGGAGCAAAAATGATGGTGCCATCGGAATTCCAGGAGCCGCCGCGGCCGAGATTGGCGTCGGCAACGTTGTAAACAGCACTGCCATCAACGTCGGTGCGTTTTAGTTTGCCGGTGGAGAAGAACGCGATGGAATGGCTGTCGGGAGACCAGAAGGCGTGGCCGGAGCCTTCGGTGCCGGGAAGGATTTTACCTTCAGCGGATTGCAGCGCCCGAAGCCAGAGGCGAACTTTGCCGTCGGCTTCGTGAACGGGAGAGACGACGTAGCGGCCGTCGGAGGAAACGGCGGGGACACCGCCTTCATCGGTTTCAATGGAAGCAAACTGAGATTTTTCGGGAGGGAGAAGAGTGGCACGAAGCGTGGGCCGCTCGACGGTGGTGGTGTGTGCGGGCTTGAAGCCGATATAGGCGACGGCGATGAGCGCGAGAGCTTCGATGATGTACGGAGCATATTTTCTAAGTTTGTTGGCGGGCTTTGCGAGGACGAGGCGGGCGGATTCGGAGCTGGCGGTAGGAGTGGCTAGCCATTTGAGTTCGAGGGCGAGGTCGCGCGCGGTTTGCCATCGATCGTCGGGATCTTTGGCGAGGCAGCGACGAATGGCGCGATCGAGAGTGGCGGGAGTGAGAGGAACGGTGTCGGTGATGGGAGGGGGCTCTTTTTCGAGGATGGCGGAAGCGACGCTGAGCTGACTCTTGCCGTCGAACGCGCGATGGCCGATGAGCGTTTCGTAGAGCACAGTGCCGAGAGAGAAGATGTCGCTGCGGCCGTCGAGTTCCTTGCCTTCAATTTGTTCGGGAGACATGTACTGAAAAGTGCCGACGATGGTGCCTTCCTGGGTGACGGGATTCTGTTGGGGCGCGGCGGTGGTGAGCGTGGCGAGAGTGGCTTGGGGAGTGCTGGGCTTGGCGAGGCCGAAGTCGAGAAGCTTTGTGCCGGACTTGGTGAGCATGATGTTGGCGGGTTTGATATCGCGATGAACGATGCCGCTGCGGTGGGCTTTGTCGAGGGCGTCGGCGATTTCGGCGCCGATTTTTATGGCTTGCGCTGAGGGGAGTGGGCCTTTTTCTAGGCGTTGCGCGAGGCTTTCGCCTTCGACGCATTCCATGACGAGATAGTCGAGGCCGTCGAGGGAGCCGACGTCGTGGAGGGTGCAGATGTTGGGATGATTGAGGCCGGAAATGGTTTTCGCTTCGCGTTCGAAGCGTTGTCTTTGAGCGGGATCGCAGGAGAGATGCGCGGGAAGAATTTTCACGGCGACAGTGCGATCGAGTCGAGTGTCGCGGGCGCGGTAGACGTCTCCCATGCCGCCGGAGCCGAGAGGGGAAAGGATTTCGTAAGGGCCGAGCTTGGTGCCAGGGGCGATGGGCATGGTGGGGAGAGTATAAAGGAAGAGCAGGTGCGGGGAGTGAGGAAGTGGAGGAGGTGAAGGAGAAGCGTGATTGTGGTGTTGATTGAGGCGACGCCGCGAGCTGTGGGGCATCCGGGAAAGGAACCCAGGAGGCCGGCTAGGGGATTCGCCGGGGGGCACGATGTATCGTGCCCCTACAGACACTTTGGCCTTTGAGGCATGCGCGGCGAGGGGAAATCGGGACTATACTTGGCGGAACTGCGGCCCGGTGGACCGTTGCTGAGACAAGTTACGTAGGAGATGCGGGCATGAAATGGATATTTCTGTGCGTGACGATGATGGTGTGGCCGACGATACAGCAGGAGGCGGCGAAGCAGGCGGAAGAAAAACCGGTTGCGGCGGAGGCGGCGAAGGCCAGTGCGGATACGCCGAAGCTGGTGAATCCGGTGAAGCCGACGGCGGCATCGCTGGCGGGCGGGAAGAAAACGTATGGAACGGATTGCGCGATGTGTCATGGAAAGACGGGGGCAGGGGACGGAGATCTGGCGACGGATATGAAGTTGACGCTGAAGGATTATCGCGATCCGGAGTCGTTGAAGGGAATGAGCGATGGAGAGATTTTTTTGGTGATTGAAAAAGGAAAAGGGCAGATGAGCGGGGAAGAAGGAAGGATGAAGCCTACGCAGATTTGGGATGTGGTGAATTATGTGAGGAGTTTGGCGAAGAAGTGAGGGGAGACTGGTTAAGCGGAGAGCGTCGCCCGTTTTTTGGGACTTGACGGGCATCGAGGCAAGGCGCGGGATTCGAAGAGGTATTCTTTCCGCAAAAAGCGCGGAAAGAGGCGGCGGTCCTCACTGCGCGGACTCCGTTCGGAATGACAGGGCTATTTTTTGATTTGTCGTTTCTATTTTCGGTTTGAGGAATTACCCCAGACCCGCTGTTCGCGGACTCAGTGTGGGCACCATGGAGGGGGAAAACCCGGGAGCACAGGCTGAAGCCTTATGCTGCGTATGTACCCCAACAGGACCCGCGAAAGAAAAGCGCTGGAGCAGAGATGCCGATTTGAAGTTCGGCCACTACATAAGGCAGCGTTGAGGCCGGAGTCTAGCTGTTTGATTTAGGCGGTACGGTTCGGTTTTTCCTTTCGTTGTGAAAACGGAAATTACGATTTTGCCGGAGATAGCGGCTTGTGTAGCGCATGTTGCGTGGCGCTTATGACTTTGGGGATGCGGACGCCGTCGTGGTTTACGAATTAGAGAGGCCACCGGAGGGGCGGAGGCGCATGTCACAGATCGGAGAGTTTGGTTTCTTCGGGGACTGTGGTGGGGGATTCGAAGTGGAGGTGGTAGCCGTCGGGGTCGATGATCAGGGTATCCCACATGTGGTTGCCTACGAAGGGTTCTCGGGGACGGAGATTGCGGGAGCGAAATTCGTGGTAGACCGCGACAGCGTCGTGGCATTGGAAGCAAAGGGAGACGCCTTCGCCGCGCTTATCTTTGGGGAGGTTGGCGGGGGGATATTCCTGGAGCATTAGGGAGGCGGCACCGAGGTCTAGCCAACACCAGCGGATTTTGTCTGGATCGTCCGGGGTCCATTTATTTTTTAAGGTGAAGCCGAGGCCCTCGATGTAGAAGTGGAGGGAGCGGAGCATGTCGGTGACCCAGAAGAAGGGGACGACGGCGATGACGTTGGGAGTGGGAATAAGGTTGGTGGCCATGGAGGCGTAGGATGGCGCAAGTGAGAACTTGAATGTGGAGGAGGCAGAGGCAAGGCGCGGGGATCGAAGGAAGGATCCTCTCCCCCAAGAGCGCGGAAAGGGGCGGTCCTCACTTCGCGGACTTCGTTCGGAATGATGGGGTTGCTTTTTGATTTGTTGTTTTTATTTTCGGTTTGAGGAATAAGCCAAGACCCTCCCTCCGCAGATTCAGAGTGGGGTACCCCGACGGGAAACCCCAAAAGGAGCCGCCAAGATGCCGGCGCTACCAATTTCGCGATGCTCTGGGCTGCTGATTTGGGATGCAGGCACTACGCATTGGGCGAAAGTGGGGATTGGCGCGGTGTGGTAGAATGGGAAGTTTAATGAGATAGAGAAAGAGTAGGTAGAAGGAACAGGTATGGCGGAATATCCATTGGTGGACAACACAGTATTTGAGGCGGATGAGGAGTATATCCCTCAGCCAGAACCGGAGCCACGGGCGCCGGGGTGGATGGACGGGAGTGTGCGGATTGGGATACACACTTCGATAGCGGGGAGTTATCTGAACGCACTGGAATCGGCCCGGAAACTGGGGGCGAACGCGCTGCAGATATTTTCGGCCAGCCCGCGGATGTGGCAGGTGGCGACGGTAAGGATCCCGTCATCGGATGCGAAGGCGTTTCGCGAGCGCCGGGAAGAGTTGGGGCTGGGGCCGCTGGTGATTCATGCGAATTACCTGGTAAACCTGGCGGCGACGCAGCCGATGTTGCGGACGAGGTCGATTCAGGCGTTCCACGAGGAGTTGGTGCGAGGCGTGGCGCTGGGAGCGGATTATATTGTGGTGCATCCGGGATCGCGGGGCGAGGCGTCGCTGGAGAGTGCGATCGCGTCCATTGTGGAATCGGTGAGACAGGCGGCGAAACGCGTGCCGCTCGGGAAGCTGCGGATTTTGATTGAGAACACGGCGGGGATGGGGACTTCCGTGGGATCGCGGCTGGAGGAAGTGGCGACGATTGTGAGCGGATGCAATCGCGGCGGCGGGATCAATCGTACGGATGACAGGCCGTTGGAGGTGGGCGTTTGCATCGATACGGCGCATTTGCTGGCGGCGGGCTATGACATTCGCAGCGAGAAGGGGTTGGAACAGACGATTGAATTGATTGAGCAAACAATTGGGTTGGAGAATGTGCCGGTGCTGCATGTGAACGATTCGAAGATTCCGCTGGGCGGGAGAGTGGATCGTCACGCGAATATTGGCGAAGGCAAGATCGGGCTGGAGGCGTTTGCGCGATTGTTGAAGCACCCGCGATTGGGGACGTTGCCGCCGGAGGGATTGCCGGGGAGGGCGTTTTTGCTGGAGACACCGATCGATGAGCCGGGAGACGACCGGAGGAATGTGGCGAAGCTTTGGGAGTTGGCGGGAGCGGAAGGGCCGGAGGCAGAAAAGGGATTTTCGATGTTGACGCTGGCGTTGAAGAGGGCGATGGATAAGGCGGGGAAGAAAGTTAGCTCGAGACATTTGCCGGTGAAGAAGAATAGGAAGGGAAGGAAGTAAAAAGCGTTTGAGAAAATGGAAAAGGGAATTGGAAAATACAGAGGCGGATTCCTCAGGGCTTAAGCCCGCGCTTCGGAAGATTTTATACCGGACCTGAAGGTCCGACCCCCTAGGGAGAGGGAAGGAGTAAAGGAATGTTGGGAAGTCGAGGATATTGGGGAAACAAGGGAATTGGTTGACATTCAGGAGATTTGAACAAAGAAAAGGGAAAGCCGGGAATTCGCAGGAACGGGGGATTGGATTTGGTTTTTTTTAGGGCGTAAAAAGCGGCGGCCCTTCGCGGAAAACGCTCAGGGTGAACCGCACTCCAAAGGGGACGGGGACAGCGTGGGGGACTATAGGCCGCAGGAAATTGAGGAGAAATGGCAGAAGCGGTGGAATGAAAACCGCGTGTTTGAGTCGGAAGCCGAACCGGAAAAACCAAAATATTATGTTCTGGAGATGCTGCCGTACCCTAGTGGGACGCTGCATATGGGGCACATGCGCAACTACACGATTGGGGATGTGGTTGCGCGAGTGAAAAGGATGAAGGGTTATAACGTGTTGCACCCGATGGGGTGGGACGCGTTTGGATTGCCTGCCGAGAACGCCGCGATCAAGAATCACACGCATCCGCGGGTCTGGACGAACAATAACATTGCGGAATTTCAGAGAGTGCTGCGGCGCTTTGGATTTTCGTACGACTGGCGGCGGGAAATTTCAACGTGCGAGCCGGAATATTACAAGTGGAACCAGTGGTTCTTTTTGCGGATGCTGCAGCGCGGAATTGCGTACAAGAAAAAGAGCCGGGTGAATTGGTGTCCGAAATGTTGCACGGTGCTGGCGAACGAGCAGGTGGTGAATGGGGGATTCTGCTGGCGGCATGAGGATACGCGCGTGGAAGCGCGAGAGATTGAGCAGTGGTTTTTGAAGACGACGGCGTATGCGGAGCAGTTGCTGGATGATTTGAAATTGCTGGAAGGTGGCTGGCCGGACCGGGTCATCACCATGCAGAGGAATTGGATTGGGAAGTCGACAGGGGCGAAGGTTTGGTTTGCGGTGGAAGGGGAAGTCGGGCGTCGGGAGTCGGGAGTTGGGAGTGAGGCGAGGACAACCCAAGACCCGCCTGCAAAATCGGCAAATGCGGCATCCGGGAAGATTGAGATATTTACTACGCGGATCGATACGATTTATGGGGCGAGTGCGTTGATATTGGCGCCTAATCATTTGTTGGTGGAGGGGTTGATTCGAGGCGCGATGGCGGAGGAAGAGGGACTGGCTGGTCGGGAGAATCGCGCGCACGAGTTGACTGAGGAGCGGTTGGCGAAGCTGGCAGTGATGAAGCAGACTTCGGTGAAGATGGAGGATATTGCTACCGCGGAAAAGGATGGATTTTTTACGGGGCGGTATGCGGTGAATCCGTTTAATAGGGAGAGGATTCCGATCTGGGTGGGGAATTTTGTACTGATGGAGTATGGGACCGGGGCGATTATGGCGGTGCCTGGTCATGATGAGAGGGATTTTGAGTTTTGTAGGAAGTATGGGTTGCCGGTGATGGTGGTGGTGGCAGAGAAAGCAGTTGGTAGTCGGGAGTCGGCAGTCCGGAGTGAAGAGAAAGAAAAAAGCAGATCCCTCGCTTCGCTCGGGATGACAAATTTAACAGCGGACGGGGCTGCGGAGCCGTTTACGGAGTATGGCATCAGTGTAAATTCAGGGCCGTATTCGGAGATGCGGACTGCGGATGCGATTGAGAAGATGGCGGCGGATGCGGAGGCTGGGGGATTCGGGAAGAAGGAGACGATTTTTCGGTTGCGGGATTGGGGAATTTCGCGGCAGCGGTATTGGGGCACACCGATCCCGGTGATTTATTGCGAGAAGGATGGGATGGTGCCGGTGCCCGATGCGGACTTGCCGGTGGTGCTGCCTGCGAATCCGAAGTTGACGGGCGAGGGACAATCGCCACTGGCTACCGATCCGGAATTTGTGAATGTGAAATGTCCGAAGTGCGGCGGGCCGGCGCGGCGAGAGACCGACACGATGGATACGTTCGTCGATTCGTCGTGGTATTTCTACCGGTATTGCGATCCACACAATGACAAGGCACCTTACGATTCGGAGAAGGTGGGTTACTGGTTTCCGATTGACCAATATATTGGCGGAATTACGCACGCGATTTTGCACCTGCTGTACTCGCGGTTCTGGTGCAAAGTGATGCGGGATATTGGATTGATTCATCATAGTGAGCCTGCGGCGCGGTTGTTTACGCAGGGAATGGTCTTGAAGGGCGGGGAAGCCATGTCGAAATCGCGGGGAAATGTGGTCGGCGCGATTGATATGGCGGAGAAGTATGGGGCGGACACGGGGAGATTGTATACGTTGTTTGCGGCGCCGCCGGAGAAGGATTTGGAGTGGAGTGAGGAGAGCATTGAGGGAGCGTGGAGATTTTTGAATCGGGTGTATCGGTTGGTGGAGAAGGCGGTTGAAGTCGGGAGTCGGGAATGGGTAGACGGGACTAAAGCGGAGAGTACCCAAGACCCACCCTTCGCGAAAGGTGCTCAGCGTGGCGCACCCGGGGAAAACCCAAGAACACAGGCAGGAGTGCCTGTGCCACATGAGGGAAGTTATGGAGAGGCGGAGAAGGGGCTGTTGAGGAAGGCGCATCAGACTTTGCGGCGGGTTACGGCGGATTTTGAGACGCGGTGGCATTTCAATTCGGCGATTGCACAGATTATGGAATTGACGAATGCGGTGTATGCGGCGGATGCGAGTGTGCGGGCGGAAGTGCGAAAAGAGGTGCTGGAAATTCTGGTGTTGATGCTGGCGCCGATGACACCGCATCTGGCGGAAGAGTTGTGGGAGATGCTGGGGCATGAAGGCGGATTGTGGGCGATGAGCTGGCCGACGTTCAATGCGGAATTAGCGAAGGATGAGGAAGTGGAAATTGTGGTGCAGATGAATGGCAAGGTGCGAGGAAAGGTTCGCGTGGCGCCCGGGGCGATTGAGGATGAGGTGATGAAATTGGCGCAGGCGGATGCCGGCGTGGCGGCGCATCTGACGGGGAAGGCAGTGGTGAAAGTGATTTTCGTTAAGGATAAGTTGCTGAATGTTGTGGTGCGATGAGGTGGGACTTATGGACGCTGCGGCACAGGTGAAATCGGAAACGGTGGGGAAGATGAAGGCGGAGTTGGGTGGAGTGGTGGTGCTGGATTTTGGTGGACAGTATACGCAGCTGATTGCGCGGAGGGTACGCGAGCAGCAGGTGTTCAGTGCGATTTTGCCGTGCACCACTTCGTTGAATGAAATCCGAAAACTGGAGCCGGCGGGAATTATTTTGTCGGGCGGGCCGAGCTCGGTGTACGACAAAGATGCGCCGAACTGCGACCCAGCGGTGCTGGCGATGGCAATTCCGGTGCTGGGGATTTGCTACGGGATGCAGTGGGTGGCGCGAAATCTGGGCGGAAAAGTGGAGCCGGTGGAGCGGCGGGAATACGGGCCGGCGCGGTTGAATAGGGAGAAGTGCGAAAGCCACCTGTTCAAGAATTTCCCGGCCAGTTTGCGGATCTGGAACAGCCACGGGGATAACGTTCTGGAGTTGCCGGAAGGTTTTTACAAGACGGGGATGACAGCGAACGCGATTGCGTCGGCGGAAGATCCGAAGCGAAAGATTTATGCCGTGCAGTTTCACCCGGAAGTGAAGCACACAGAGCGGGGAACGGAGATTCTGCGGAATTTTCTGTTTACGGTGTGCAAGGCGGAGCCGAAGTGGAGCGGGGCAACATTCATAGGGGAGACGGTAGAAGCGGTGCGGGCGAAGGTGGGAGCACATCACGCGATTTGCGGATTGAGCGGGGGAGTGGATTCGACGGTGGCAGCGGTACTGGTACACAGGGCGATCGGCGAGCGACTGACGAACATTTTTGTGAACACGGGGCTGCTGAGGAAAAACGAATTTGAGCACACACTGGAGATGTATAGGGATAGGCTTGGACTGTGTGTTATTGGCGTAGATGCCACTGACCGGTTCCTGGGAAAATTGGAGGGAGTGAGCGATCCCGAGAAGAAACGGAAGATCATCGGGAACGAGTTTATCGAGGTGTTCGCGGCGGAAGCGGAAAAACTGCAGAAGGAAATGGGCGGGGATATCCAGTGGCTGGTGCAGGGGACGCTGTATCCGGATGTAATTGAATCCGTGTCTGTTAAGGGGCCGTCGGCGACGATTAAATCGCATCACAATGTAGGCGGATTGCCGGAAAAGATGCCCTTTGGGCTGATTGAGCCGCTGCGGGATTTGTTTAAAGATGAAGTGCGGAGCATTGGAAAAGACCTAGGTTTACCAGAAGAGATACTGGTGAAACATCCGTTTCCGGGACCTGGTTTGGCTGTTCGGTTATTAGGGCAAATCACCCGTCCAGAATTGGCCATACTGCGGGAAGCGGACGCGATTGTGGTGGAGGAGATCCGGCGGGCGGGGCTGTATGAGAAGGTATGGCAGGCGTTTGCAGTGCTCCTACCCGTTCGAAGCGTAGGGGTTATGGGAGATGGAAGGACGTACGGCCTGACGGTGGCGGTGCGCGTGGTGCAGTCCGAGGATGCGATGACGGCGGACTGGGTGAGGCTGCCGGGGGAAGTGCTCGAGAGAATGTCGACGAGGATCGTGAATGAAGTGCCGGGAGTGACGCGGGTGGTGTACGACGTGAGCAGCAAACCGCCGAGTACGATTGAGTGGGAGTAGGGGAGACACGGTGGCGGGGATTTCCCCATTCCCTATTTACTAGTTATAACACTTTAAAGGTCAGACAAGCGAAAAGGCCGCAATGGCTGGCTTTTTGCGGCCTTCTACGGTGCCTTCAGTTTGTTCCGGAGGAAGGCCTCCGAAGGAAACTGCTATCTATTGGCCATCTTCTGCGCCATATAGAGGAGCAATTTGCGATCTTCGTCGTCGGCTTTGCTCAACAAGCGGCGAAGCTTGTTGAGGTACCGCGCCTCTTTACCCGAGGTGCCCCACGCGATGTCGTCAGACGACTTGCGCTTGGGCAGGTTGGGTAGCTGAGGAGGTTCCTCGCCGTCGTAGAAGAGTTGATAAAGTGGGCATTCAAGAGCGCGCGCCAGTTTTTCGAGCGTCTCAATGGCTGGCACTGTGTGACCATTTTCAACGCGGGAAATATAGCAACGGAGCAAACCGGTACGCTTCTCGATGTCACCCTGGGAGAGTTTCTTTTCCTCGCGCAGAGCGCGAAGCCTGTCACCGATAATCATGGGTTGAGTATTCTACAGTTAGTTAACAATTGCAAGAGCAAATCTCTAAGCGGTGTGACGATGAGAAGGCACTGGGGAACCGAGGGGAGGAGGGAGGGAAGGAGTAGACAAGGGGATTAAAATAGCGTAACCAAAAGAAGATGGCTAACGTCCCAAAACCAGAGGATACCGAGTTGCCGGTCGCAGCGGCGGAGGCCAAGAAGGCCGAGCAAGGCATAACAGCGCGGAGGGGCGATGACCGCGAATTGGTGCGCAGGGCCCAGCACGGAGAGAAGGAAGCGTTTGAAGTGCTGGTAGCGAAGCATCAGGGGCGAGTCTTTGCGGTGGCGGGAGGAATCCTGAGAAATCGCGAAGATGTGGAGGACATCGCGCAGCAGGTATTTTTGAAGGCATATTTTTCGCTGAAACGGTTCGACCAGCGGTCTGCGTTTAGCACCTGGCTGTACAAGATTACGGTGAACGAATGCTGGGACCTGTTGCGGAAGAAGAAAGTAAGGCCGCTAGTTTTCGAATCGGAATTGAGTGAAGAGCAGGCGCACGCGTACCAGTCCACAGAGCAGAAGGCAGAATTCGCGCCGGATGTCAGCGAACAACTAGATACGAAGCAGCAACTGGAACACTGGCTGGAATGCCTGGAGGAACGCGACCGGACGATGCTGGTGCTGAAGGAAGTTCAAGGGTTCACCGTGGAAGAGATCGCGGAGATCATGGGGAGTAATGGAAACACGGTGAAAGTGAGATTATTCCGGGCCAGACAGAAGATTGCGGAGAAAATACGGCGGAAGAAACGTGCGGCAGGTGTTTGAGGTTTTGCAGTTTTTGAAGTGAAGTACGGTGAAAGAGACCAGGGAGAAACGAGGTAACGACAGAATGAAAGAGTTCCCCCAGGACGAACGATTGGTTTGCGAATGGATGATTGATGAATTGGAGGAATTGCCGAGTGGTGAGGACGCCGGCGAGACCGCGGAGGTGTTGCTGGCGCGATTGCCGGAGGCTGCGCGGGAGCATGCGGCGAAATGCGCCGAGTGCGAAAACGCGGTGCGAGATTTTGTGGACACACGGCTGGCGCTGGCGGAGATGAAAGAACGCTTGCCGGGGGCTGGGCCGTGGTTCACGACGCGGGTGATGCAAGCGATTACCGCGCAAGAAGAAGAGATTGAAGAGCGGCAGAACGGCTTCTGGACCAGCGTGAGGCGATTGGCGCCGCGCATTGTGGCGTTTGCGACGCTGCTGCTGATGGTGGGCGGAACATGGGCGTTCCAGGAACGGCGAGCCGCGCGGGCAAATGGACCACAGATGGGGCCGGCGGAAGGAATTTTTGAAGCGGCGCCGACTGCTCCGGTGAACGACGATATTATTGCCAGCGCGACTGAGGAGAAGTAAGCATGAACCAGGATGCACTGCGTAAGGCGCGGTTGTGGCTGGGCGTTGTATTTCTGGTGGGATGCGCGATTGGCGCCGTGTTTGGCTATAGCTTTGGAAGCCACATTTATGCAGATGCGGCACCGAAGCAGACGACGGCGCTGAGCGAGCCGGAGCGGCGGGCCAAGCGCGTGGCAGACATGACGAAGGAACTGGGTCTGACGCCGGATCAGAGCGCGAAGATGGATAACATTATCCGCGGAGCGCACCAAGAGATGAAAGGAATCCGCGACAAGGCGGAGAGCGACGTGGATGCGGTACGCGAACAAGCGCGGAACCAGATGCGTGGATTTTTGACGTCGGAGCAGAAGCCGAAGTTTGAAGAGTTGGTGCAGAAGATGGATGCGGAGAGGAAAAAGCAGCAGGCGCAGATGGGCGGCCCCGGCAAATAGAAAGTAGATCGCCTTCCTGTTGGATTCTTGAACATTTTGAGTTGTTGGTTCCTCGTTTTGTACGTTGACCCAAGACGGAGGGATCCCTCACGTCGCGGACTCCGTTCGGGACGACGGGTTCTTTTTTTGGATGGTTGACTGGAGGAAGGAAGATTTGAATAGCTGCGCCTGCAGAACGAAAGAGAACCTAAGACAGAGAGACCTAGGCACCCACCCCCAAACCCGAGGGTGGGGTTTTTGTTGGCGGTTCTTCCTGTTGGATTCGTGGAAAATTTTCGGGGTGGCATTGATTCGCATCGCGGATTTGCATTTGTGTGTTGAGTTTCGGCTGAGATCCTTCGTCGCGGACTCCTCAAGATGACAACGGGGCCTTTGTTTTTTGCAGTAAAGCCAAGACCCATCCTTCGCGGACTCAGAGCGGGGCACCGAGAAAGGGAGAAAGCGGATCCCTCACTTCGTTCGGGATGAAACTTTTTGTATGAGAGGAACACAATCGCGGGCTCGCGGACTCGCCGGGCACAATGTATCGTGCCCCTACAGACCCAGGACACAGGCTGAAGCCTATGCTACTTGGATTAGGAGTTTGCCGGTGTTGGCGCCCTGGAAGAGCATGTTGATGGCTTGGGGGGCTTGGTCTAAACCCGTTAGGAGGGTTTGTTTGTCTTTTATTTTGTTGGACATTTTCCAGAGGCCGATTTTTTGAGCGGCTTCGGTGAATTTGGCGGAGTAGTCCATGATCAGGAAGCCTTGTACGCGGAGGCGTTTGATTATGATCTGGCCGAAGCTGGCTAGGCTGGGGTCATCTTTGGTGTAGCTGGAGATTAGGCCGCAGAGGACTACGCGCCCGTGAAGATTCATGCGGGCCAGGACGGCTTGCATGATTTCGCCGCCGACATTTTCGAAATCAATGTCGATGCCATGGGGCGTGGCGGCAGCGAGTTGGTCCTTCCAGTCGGGATGTTTGTAATTGATGGCGGCGTCAAAGCCGAGATCGTCTTTAATCCATTTACATTTTTCATCGGAACCGGTGATGCCAACTACGCGACAGCCGTGAATTTTGCCGATTTGCCCGGCGATGCTACCAGTGGCGCCGGCGGCCGCAGAGACGACTAGAGTTTCGCCGGCTTGCGGATTGCCGATTTCGAGGAGACCGAAATAGGCGGTAAGGCCGTTGATGCCGAGAGTGCCGAGGAAGCTGGTGTCTGAGAGGAAGGGAATGTTGGGGAGTTTGTGGAAGGCGCGTTTTTCGTTGCCGGTGATAAGGACATATTCCTGAAGTCCAGTGAGGCCCATGACCTTGTCACCTTTTTTGTAATCGGGATGGCGGGATTCGACAATTTCGGCGAGACCGAAGGCGCGCATGACTTCGCCGATTTGGACGGGAGGCATGTATTGGGGAAAGTCGGCCATCCAGACGCGCATGGTGGGGTCGATGGAAAGGTATTTGACGCGGGCGAGGGCCTGGTTTTCGGCGGGAGTGGGGATGGAGGATTCGGTGAAATGGAGAACGTCGGGGGTGATTAGGCCGGTGGGGCGGGAGGCGAGGATCCAGTGGTGATTGGTGGTGGTCATGTGGAGGAGGATAGCAGAAGATTGGGAGCGTGGAGGTCGCGGGATGTTTTGTTAGGTGGATGAGGAACCCAAGACGGAGGGATTGCTCACGTCGCGGACTGCGTTCGGAATTACGGTTTTCTTTGTTACTAATTAGAAGCGGGGTATTTCTGAGACGCGAGGTTTTAGGAGCTCTAGAGCCACCCTTCGCGGACTCCGAGCCCAGGAGAAGACTACATTGCATAGAAAATACGGGAATTACGGTACATCTTGGGTGGGGTGTGGAGGCGTAGTAATGGAAGGCAGCAGTTGTCCGGAAATGGGGACCGAGTGGCTACCTGGCAGCTTGAATGTGTGCATTGCAAGATGAGGTTCCGGCATTCGGATGTAGACGAAACCACGCTGGACATTTTTTTGCCGGCGAAGCCGGAGTTTCCGGAGGGAGGGAGTGAGTTGGAGTGTCCGCATTGTGGAAAGAGGGCGACCTACCAGAGGTATCAGTTGACGTACGGAGCCTAGAGAGTGTCTGAGGCCTAATTAGAATTTCCTGATGGTTAGGTTCATTGAAGAGGTTGTGTTGATCTGCTAGAGTCGAAATCCCCAACCAGCATGAGACCCGTCCGGCGATGTCAGTGAGTGCTCGAAAATTAGCTAAGAGGCAGCGAACTGCAGCTGCCCCGGCGGATGCACGTCTACGCATTATTGGCGAAGGGGAAATGGCGGACCTGGTGCGAGGATTTGACTGGAGCAGCACCAGCCTTGGGCCAATTGAGCTGTGGCCGGACACGCTGGTAACGACGGTGAACCTGCTGCTGGCATCGCGGCACCCGATGTTTTTGTGGTGGGGGCCGGAACTGATCCAGTTTTACAACGATGGATACCGTCCGAGCATTCGGGCGGACAAGCACCCGAGTGCGGTGGGACAGCGCGGGGCGGAATGCTGGCCGGAGGTCTGGCCGATCATCGGGCCGCAAATCGAAGAGGTGATGACGGAGGGGCGGTCGACGTGGCATAACAACCAACTTGTGCCGATCCAGCGAAACGGAAAACTAGAAGAGGTTTACTGGACTTATGGGTACAGCCCAGTGCGGAATGAAGATGGGGCCGTGCAGGGGACGCTAGTGGTGTGCACGGAAACCACCGAGCAGGTGTTGGGGGAGCGGCGGCAGGAAACGCTGCTGGCGATTGCGGGCAGCACGGAGACAGAAACTCTGGCTTCACCATCGCAAGCCCTGGCGAGCTTTGTTGAGGAAATTATGGCCGCGGTTGGACGCGAACCTGCGGACATTCCGTTTGCCGCGTTGTATCAAGTAAATGGAAGCGAAGTAGTGCAGCTGGGATCGACTCCTAAGGGAAGTGGAGTTTGCGAGAGTCTGGAGACACGTTTGAGGGAAGTAGTGCGCACAAAGATGCCGATGCGGGTGACTGATCTCGACAAACGTGTGGGAGAAGTGATCTGCAAACCGTGGCCAGAGCCGGTGATTCGGGCGTATGCGTTGCCACTGGAGATACCGGCAGCAGCGCTGAGGGCGGTGCTGGTGTTTGGGATCAGCCCGCGATTGCCGTTCGATAAGAGCTATGAAACTTTTTTTCAGCTGGTGGGGGCGAAGGTCGCGGGGTTGCTGCAAGGTGAGATGCAGAGGTTCGAACTAGTGCGCGCGGCGACGCGATTCAATGCGCTGGCGGCCGCGGACCCGTTTGGAATGGTGATTGGAACGTTTGATGGCAGGCTGAAGTACATCAATCCGGGTCTTCGGAAGAGGTTGGGCTACTCGGAAGACGAAGTGCGCGCTGGAAAAGTGCGCTGGGATCATTTGACTCCGCTGGAATACGCAAAGGCTGATGCTGATGCCGTGAGACAGCTGCAGGCTAAGGGGAGCTGCGAGGTGTATGAGAAAGTTTTCGTCGCGAAAGATGGTCGACCGGTGCCGATCCTGATCGGGGCGTCGGTGATCGATATGCCGGGAGGGCAGGCGGAGGTGGCGGGGTTCGTGACCGATCTGACGCCGCTGAAGAAAGCGGAAGCGGCACTGCGGGAGGCGAACGACGAGCTGGAAGGCAAAGTGGCGGAGCGCACGGCGGCGCTGGAGGCGGAGGTGGCGGAAAGGAAGCGCATGGAAATGAGCCTGCGCGAACTTACCGGGAGAGTGCTGAACCTGCGCGACGAAGAGCGGCGGCACATGGCGAGGGAGTTGCATGATAACGCCGGGCAAACGCTGGTGGCGTTGACGATGAAATTGTCTGCGATCAAGGCGGCATCGGCGCGATCAGATGAAGCGATACGAACGCTAGCGTCGGAGGCGAAAGATTTTTCCGATGCGCTGTCGACGGAGATTCGGACGCTGTCTTATTTGTTGCACCCGCCGCTGCTGGATGAGGCAGGCCTCGAATCGGCGCTGCGGTGGTATGTGGAGGGGTTTACGGAGCGCAGCAAGATTCAGGTGGAGCTGGAATTGCCGGGGGTGATGGAGCGGCTGCCGCGAGAGATTGAGCTGGCGCTATTTCGTGTTGTGCAGGAGAGCTTGACCAACGTACACCGGCATTCGGCTAGCCCGACGGCTAAAATTTCGCTGACGAGGTTGGAGAATCGCGTGAGAGTGGAGATCAGCGATCGCGGGAAGGGAATAGCAGAGGAGAAGCAACGGAATTTGACGGCGGCGAAGGCCGGGGTTGGAGTGCGGGGGATGCAGGAACGCGTGCGGCAGTTTGGGGGAACGTTGGAAATTGTTTCTGGTGGGGAAGGGACGACGGTGGTGGTTTGGTTGCCGGTGGTGTGGGGGTAGGGAGAATTGTTCGCTTGGGACGATGAACCCAAGAAAAGGTTCGGAAAGGAGCAGCGGTCCTCACCCGCGGACTTAGGCAGGCGAGTGCGGAGGGCTCGCAGACTCGCCGAGGGCACGACCTATCGTGCCCCTACGAAACATGGCGCATAGGCTGAAGGCTATAGTACGGAACCCGAGATGACCGGTCCAAAGACCGGCCACTACATTGGCTCATATTGACAGTCTATAGGTGGAGCACTATTATCCCTATCGACCTTCGATAGGAGGTGCTGCCATGCCTGTGTTGGTTAGGTTGCGGAGTTTGGGGCGGAATTTATTTTTCGGTAGGAAGGTAGAGGCAGACCTGGAGGAGGAAGTTCGATCGCACCTGGAGCTTCTTACTGAGGAGAATGTTCGGGCGGGGATGACGGCCGAGGAGGCTCGGCGAGCGGCGCGGATTGCGCTTGGCGGCGTGGAGCAGGTGAAGGAGCAGGTTAGAGAAGAGCGGGTGGGGAATTGGCTGCACTCGGTGGCGGCCGATTGCCGATTTGGTTTGCGGATGCTGCGGAAGAATCCCGGGTTTACCTTGACAGTGATATTTACGCTGGCGCTGGCGATTGGCGCGAACACGGCGATTTTTTCGATTGTGAATGCGTTGGTGCTGAAGAGTTTGCCGTATCCGCATCCGGAGCGGATGGGCACGATTTATACCCGGATTGTCGGCCCCATTCCTGAGGATGAGCGGCACAGCCTGAATGGCGAGCGCTGGGAACTGCTGCGTGACAATGTTCCTTCACTGCTGCCGGCGGTCGCCAGCCCAAGACCTTCCGGAGTGAATCTGCAGACGAGTTCGCACGTGGAATATGTGCAGGACGGACGGATCTCTGAGCATTACTTTGACGTGCTGGGTTTGCAGCCTTTTCTGGGGCGCAATTTTTCCTACGAGGAGGACCGTCCGCATGGACCGAAGGCCGCCATCCTGAGTTATCGATTGTGGCGGAATACATTTGGGGCAAATCCGGTGATTTTGGGGCAGGGCATTTTGTTGAAAGGCGAGCCGTACGCGGTGGTTGGTGTGCTGCCGGAGGGCGCGACCACACCGTTGAACGCGGACGTTTATACGGCGCTGCAGCCCGGGCGCGAGGGCGAGGGGCAAGGGACGAACTTCGCGTGCGTCACCCGGCTACGTGAAGGGGCGACGTGGCAACAAGCTGACGCAGAAATCAATCGAGCATGGTCTCTCGACAGCCATCCCTTCGAATTGAGAGACAACCCGGGAGCGCGCGTTTCTTATTATTCGGTACCACTGCAGAAGGGGGAGACGGCGACGCTGCGTCCGGAGGTGCTGGCGCTGATGCTGGCGGCGGGATTTATCCTGCTGATCGCGTGCGCGAATCTGGCGGGGTTGACGCTGGTACGGATGCTGCGACGCACAGCGGAAGTGGCTACACGAATGGCGCTGGGAGCGTCGCGATGGCAGATACAGAAACAGTTTTGGATCGAGAATTTGTTGTTGGCAATTGCGGGGGGAGCGGTTGGGATTGCGGTGGGATTTGTGACGTTGCGTGGCCTTTTGCTGCTTTTGCCGGAGCATTTTCTGCCGGTGGCGAGAGTGGAATTAGATGGGCGGGTGATGACGTTCGCGGTGGTGGTGTCACTGCTGACGAGTATTTTGTTCGGGATGCTGCCGGCGATGGCAAGCGGGACGATGGACTTGCGGTGGTCGATGGGAAGCCGCGCGGTGTTTCGGGGCGGAAGCTTGCGGCTGCGGCAGGGATTGATCGCGGGAGAAGTAGCGTTGACGGTGGTGCTGCTGGCCGGTGCAGGGCTGCTGATCCGGAATCTGGTGCGGTTGGAAACGCTCCCCCCTGGGTTTAATCCGGATGGCGTGATGACGGCGAAGGCTTCGCTGGACGATGTTCGTTTTCACGATGCCGCGGCGTTTCGAAGATTATTGGACGAGAGCACCGCGGCCATGGTGCAGATTCCTGGCGTACAACACGCCGCTGTGGCGCTGAGCATGCCGTATGAACGCGCGTTGAATAACCTTGTGACGCTCAGCGACGGGAAAGCCGCAGGGCAGTCTGTGCAGACTGACGAGGTGTACATCACGCCCGGATATTTCGAGACATTGCAGATTCCCGTGTTGATGGGGCGTGCGTTCAACGAGGGAGACGGACCCGATGCACAGCGCGTGGCGATCGTGAACCAGACATTTGCGCGCAAATTTTGTGGTGGGGAGAATCCGGTCGGGCGTCACCTGGATAAGGAGACGTTGATTATTGGTGTGGTGGGAGATGTTGCGATTGCGCCGGGACTGGATGCTGCTGCGCCGATTACGGGCGAGGAGACGATGTATATTCCCGCAGCGCAGATTGCTGGAGGGTTGCTGTCCATGGTTCACGTGTGGTTCCAGCCGAGCTGGATTGTGCGGACGGCGGGCCCGGTGGAAGGATTGACGGCAGAGATGCAGCGGGCCATGGGGAGCGTGGATGCGAACCTGCCGTTTTCTGGGTTCTACAGCATGCGCGATTTGCTAGTGAAGACGTTGGCGACGCAGAGAGTGGAAGTGGCGCTGCTGGGGACGATGGCGGCGCTGGCGTTGCTGCTGAGCGCGGTGGGAATTTTTGCGTTGGTGGCGAACATGGTGGCGCAAAGGACGCGGGAGATTGGTATACGGATGGCGCTGGGATCAACGGTTGGGCAGGCAATGGTCGAGATCGGGAGATTGGGAGTGGCGGCGTCTGTGGCGGGATTGCTGGTGGGGTTGGTGCTTTGCGCGGGGGCGCTGCGGGTGATGAGCAGCGTGATTTATGGAGTTGGAGTTTATGACGCACGGACGATTGCAGGAGTGGCGGCGGTGCTGGCCGGGGTGACGGTGGTGGCGACGACGGTGCCGGTGTTGAGGATTGCGCGAATTGATCCGGTGCGGACGTTACGCGAGGAGTAGGGGCGGGTTGGGTTTCACAATTGGGTGGGTTAGGGGGTGTATGATCGGGAGCGTTTTTGGGAATGCGGATTGTTGGGGGGAGATATGAAGAAGATAGTTCTGGGATTTGTTTTTGTTTTGGGATTTGTTGGTGGGGCAAGCGGACAGACGGCGCCTGCTGCGCAGGCTGGCGGGCCGGTGGCGAATCCGGTGATGACGGTGGTGCGGTTGATGTTGCCGCGGCAGGAGAAAAGTATTATTGGGGCGATTGAGGCGATGCCATCGGATAAGTTTGGTTATAAGCCGACGCCGGACCAGATTAGCTTTGGCCATTTGGTGATGCACATTGCGCAGTCAAACAATGGATTGTGCGCGAAGGTCGCGGACGTGCCTGCGCCGAAGACGGAGGAGTTGAAGGAGACGGATTCGAAGGATGTTTTGCTGGCGGCGGCGAAGGCGTCGTTCGCGTTTTGCTCGACGGCGTTGGCGAATGTGGATGATTCGAAACTGGGGGACAATGTGGATTTTGGGCGGGTGCAGGGGCCTCGGGCGTTGGGAGTTTTCTTTTTGGCGGGTGGGTGGGCGGACCATTATGGGGCGGCGGCGATGTATTTGAGGTTGAATGGGATTTTGCCGCCTACGGCGCAACCGAAGAAGTAGGGTTTTTAGGGGTTGAGCGTGACCCAAGGCAGGAGTGCCTGTGCCACTCGGCTGGCTTGTGGCAGGCTGGCCAGTCTAAAGACTGGACGCAACATTAGGATGACCCAAGAACAATGCCATTGGGCTAACGGATCCAGCCGGGCTGGCCGCCGGCCTGGCGGAACTCGTCGTGGAGATCGCTTAGGATTTGTTTGTCGTGTTCGACGGCTTGCTTCATGGTGTTGATTTGGTTTAGCAGATCCATGAAAGCGTCCGAGTAGACCTGCCCTGTGTCTTCATCCACGGAACATTCCTGAACGCGTTCGACTTCGAGTTGACTCTGCAGTGCGGGGAGGGCTTTCTCGTCCTGGGCAAGCTTTTGACGAGCGGCCGTGAAGCGGGCTTTCCAATAGGCAGCTTTGGCGGAGTCGTTTTCCTGCGATTTGCCGGGAGCGGCTGCGGCTTGCGAATTCGTGTCGGCCGCCGGTGTGGAGGGCGATCCGGCGACGGAAATGTCTTCGCGCGGTAGTGAGGAGAGGTCGTCGTTGGTAATGGCTTTTTTTGGGGGAACAATGGATTCGTCTTGTTTGGATTCGGATTTTTGGCCGGCGTCGACGACGGGGGCTGCGGGTTTTGACGGCGGAGGGGGCGCGGAAGATTGTTGGGCCAGCGTTGTAAAGGCTGCGAGTAGAAATGCGAAGAGGCCTAGGGCGAATATTCGCGTGGGAAAGCGCTGCGGTTGTTGCACGGGCCTGGGGTTTGGTCGCTCACGATTCATCGCAGACCTCGGAGTTCGCGGTAGGCCGATCGGAGACGGTGCAGGTTTTATCTTGACGGCTGATTGGGTGGAAGGAAATAGGCCGCAGGTACTGGATCGACGAAAGAGGCAAGGGAGACGCTGGTTGTGGCTGAGCTGGCTCACGTTTGGAAGGAAGGAGTGCGTGTGGTACGGGTGGAAGCTGCGGTGAGATCGAAGAGGGATTCTTAGGGGCGGCGGTGCTCGCTGCGCGGACTTCGCTCGGAATGACGGGTTTGTTTTTGAAATATTTAGGGGTGGCGAGCAGGCAGTTTTGGGGGAACGGGATGCTCGCCGGGTGGGAGTGCCAGCGGATACGAATTGCACCGGGGGAACGGGGATGGTGCAATTCGTACCTGGACCGGCTGTGGGGTGGTTGCGGGGGCTAGTTGAAGCTCTTTTTCAGGGTGGCTACGGAGATGTGCGGCCAACCCAGGTTGACGTAGGTGGATGGAGTTTGGTGGAGCAGGTGGAAGATGGGGAAATTCAGGATGACCATCTGCGCGTATTGAAGCTGCATGAACTTGTGGCCGTTGGTTTTGTGAGTGACCTTTTCGATCCAGAAGGTGGCGTAAACGACGGCGGTCTGGGCGTTTTCCTGTAACTGCGTTTTGCCGGCGACCACGGGATCTTCTCCGATTAAGAACTGAATGTTTTCGATGCCGCCGCCGAATTGCGGAACACTGACAGCCGTGGTCGGCCCGGCAGCGCCGGAGTTGGCATTTTTGAGAAAGGTGAGAAGAGAGACGGTGGCGATGTTGAGAGTGGTGCCTTCGAAGGTATAGCCATCGTCGAGAAGTCTCTGAACGTCTTTTTGAAGCAGCGTGATGGGATCGTTGATGACGTCCTGCATGGGGACGCCGTTAATGTTTGCGGGAAGCGGCGGCTCTGTGGGAGTGGTGTCAAAGGGCGTGCGGGTGTTGAGCGTGAACGGAGGGTTGAAGGGCCCTGCCGGGATGGGACCGATCGGGACGGTGACGTCGTACTGAGGGAATGGAACGGCTGGCACGGTGGGAGCGGTGAGTTTTTCGGACGAGCCGGCGGCGTTGAAGACGATAGCGGGGGCTGTGGGTGGAACGGCAAAGGGAGTGCTGTTGAAGGATGGGAAAAGCGAGCCGTTATATTGCGTGCCGGGAATGCTGAGTACCGGCGATCCGGTGAAGGGCGCGGCGATTCCTTCGGCTAGCAAAGAATTGCCGTGAGGAATCGTGCCCATGCGAGCGACAAGTTGCGCCGGAGGAGCCACGCTTTCGTCGGGGAATGTGGTGTTGGGTTGAGTCACCCAAATGCCGGGCTCGATGTGGAGCGCGCCGTCCAGGCCTGCGTCGACGATTTGTTGAAGGTAGGTGAGGCCAAACAGGGCGATGTCATCCTGGCCGAAGCCGCGATTGGGGATAGCGGAGCCGATGGGGTCGAATTTGAGGGTTTCGCGGGTTTGGTTGAGCTGGAGGTAGAGGTCGGTGCTGTCGTGGAAGTCTGGACGAGCGACGAGGTTGAAGCCGTGGCCCTTCCAAGTGCCGGCAAGTTCAGAGAGAAGGCCTAATTGCTTGAGGACGGTTACGTTGTCTGGGGTGATGCGAATGTCGGAGATTCTGGGGCTTTGGCCTGGTGCCATGCGTTGCTCCTTCTTGAGTGGCGCGGTTCTGCGGTGCCGCGTTATGGGGCCTTGGCTGGGTGCTTGCTTCTGGTCCTGCGTGCGAGTGGCACTCGCGGTAGGAAGAAGTGTGCTTGAGGAGTAGTGGGGGTAGGGGCGGGATCGTTTCAGATTGGAACGGGATTTTTGGGGGGGAGATGTGCGTGGAGAGGATCGAAGAGACGTTCTTTTATTCTTGTCGGATGGATGAGAAGAAACGGCCCACCTCGGAAGGCGGCCCTGCAAGAGCAGGGAGATCGCTCGCGGACTCGTCCCCTACGAGGAAATAACCCAAGAGCACAGGCAGGAGTGCTTATGGCGCTGGGACCCCAAGACAAAGGCTGGAGGCTATGCTGTTTGATTACTGGAATTGGGGCTTTTGGGGTTTGGGTCGGTGGTCGGCGTGTTGCTTGCGCATTTCTTCTTTTTCCTTTTCGGTGGGAGGGAAGCTTTCGAAAGCCTTGGCGATTTCCTGATTTATTTTGTCCCAAATTTTGTCGACATTGAGAATTTTTTGCTGGAGGAGGAGGCGCCAGGCTAGATCTTTGCGTTGGACATCGATTAGGTCGATGAGGAGGGAACCTTCGCGGGTGGTGGTGGCGGCGCTCCAGACGGCGTAGCTATAGGCCCATTGATCGAAGATGAAAGGATCGAAGCCGCCCCAATCGTTTGTGGGGGCGTAGTTTGAATCGGCTTGCGTGTTGGCGAAATAGCGGACGACGAGATCGGGATTTTCGTTGCGTTTCACTTCTTTGAGGCCGCGTTTGGTCAGTTCGCGGGCGACGGCTTCATGGATGTTGTCGCGAATTTCGTTGGGATTCAGTTGGAGCATGACGAGGTGTTCGACGCCGCCGACGTAGGCGAAAGTCTTGTATTTGGAGAAATCGAGATTGGGATTGAAGTCGACGTTTTCTTTCGCGGGGGATGGCGGGGCGAGGAGGATCGCGAAGAGGCAGAGGAGGAGAGCGGCGATTGGTTTGGGGAGGATGGTGGCGGCGGTGTGCATTTGGAGGCTCCGTTTGTTTTGGATAAGCGTGTGGGATTGTATGGGACGGAGAGGTGGTTGGGTATTGGTAGAAGTGACGAGGGGGGGGAACCCAAGCATGAAAGCCAACGGTACACGGGATTTGAGATTGTGCTGCCCGGTTTTGGGTTTGTTTGTTTTTTGTGGTTGGTGATTGTTTTGGGGCTGCGCCGGTGGCGTTGTTTTATTTGACTAATTCGCCGGAGTCGATCCGGTCGTTTTTGGCGCATTCTTCGCCGATCGACCTGCTGGTGTCTGCGTGGTATGACGTGGATGAAAACGGATTGGTGACCGGAGCAGCTGAACCGACGGTGTTGAAGCGGGCGCAGGAGGAAAAGCTGGCGGTGATGCCGATCATCGCGCTGTTCAACAAGACGAAGTTCCACGCGCTGGGTACGAATCCTGTTGCGCTGGGCGAAATGAATGCGGCGATGATTCGCGAAAGCAAGCTTCATGGGCATACGGGATTTCAGTTGGATACTGAGAATGTCGATTGGACGACCGGTTGACGGAGCTGGTAAAGACTTCGGCGGAAGCGATGCACAAGGCCGGTCTGCAACTGACTATCGCGACGGTGCCGAATGCTCCGGGTTATCCAGGGTCGGGCGAATTTGCGAAGTGGATTTATACGGACTGGCGCGGGGCTTATGACATTGCGGCGATTGCGAAATATGTCGATCTGGTTTGCCTGATGACTTATGACCAGCACACGCGGTGGACGATGCCGGGGCCGGTGGCCGGCTGGGATTGGACGGTAGAGAATCTGGAGTACGCGCCGAAAGTGGTGCCGAAGTAGTTGTCGCTGGGGATTCCGTTGTATGGGTATCACTGGTATACAGGAACGCCTGCGAAAGGGCCGGAATTGGGCAGCGAGGAGAAGCCGAATCCCACGGCGGTATATATTGGGGCTCCGAATGCGTTGCAGTTGGCGGAAGTGTATGGCGGGAAGATTCAGTGGGACCCGGACGATCACAGCGGGTATTTTTATTTTCGCCGGGACCAGATGCGGGAATGGATTTTCTTTACGGTTGTGCGGACGTTTCGGGACCGGTATGAGTTGGTGCAGAAGGATGGGTTGCAGGGATTTTGTTCCCAGTGTTGGGGCAGGAGGATCCGGGGATTTGGGGGCTTTTGCCGAAGCGGCAGTGAGGAAAGGAGGATGTGGGGAGAGCCACGAGGCCGAGGGATTCCTGACTTCGCAGACTCCGTTCGGAATGACATAGTTTCTGTTGCGGGATGGATGCAGAAAAAACGACGCACCTCGGAAGCGGCCCTACACGCGGGAAAGGGTTTGCGGACTCTTGCCTGGGACACTATGTATCGTGCGCCTACGGGAGTGTCACGGAGTTGTAAATTCTCTTTCGGTGGATGAACTTATTTGGGGGGTGGCTCGTCTATTGCGATATCGCCCCCTGGCGAGCGCAGTGGTCCCATAGGGCATCACGCTTTTAGCGTGTCTCGAAGGGCTGTGCTTCGTTTCCGCAATTGCTGCGGTCTCGCCATCCCGCTGGGTCACGCTTTGGTAGTGGTGTGCCTCCCGTCCCTCGGGCGCGGCCAACGTGGGCGACACGGATTGCCGCGGAACACGAGGAACGAAAGAAGAACTGATAGGGGAGGTCCTCGTGGCTACTTCACTCGCTCTGCGTCTTCCTTTGATTCGGTTTCTATCCTGTTCATTTTTCGTGGTGATCTGTTTGTTCGCGGTCCGGAGTTACGCGGGATCTTCGCATGCGAATGCGCAAAGAACCGATATTGCGAATATTGATTTGCCGGCCATGCCTGCAGGGGGAGACGCGATCGCGCAGTACAAGCGGGCGTGTGCCCTGCTGTTCGATGCGCATGCGGCTCCGGATTACGATTCGGCGTTGCGATTGTTGCGTTCGTCCGCGTTATTACACTTTGCGCCGGCGGAATTCTTGCTTGGTTATTTGTACGAACACGGGCGCGGTGTGGCGGTCGATTACGCCAAGGCGACGGAACATTACCGGGCCGCGGCGCAGGGGGGCGATGCGGGAGCGGAAAACAATCTGGGAGGAATGTATGAGTACGGGCGCGGCATGGCCAAGGATGTGAATGCTGCGTTCAAGTGGTTCAGCGCGGCTGCGCAGCATGGGAATGCGATGGGGCAGTATAACCTTGGCACGTTTTACCAGTTGGGTTATGCGACGGCAGTGGATCTGGAGCGGGCTGCGCAATGGTTTCGGGCTGCGGCAGACCAGGGGCTGGCGGTAGCGGAAGCGAATTTGGCGATTTGCTATTTCAAAGGCAGGGGAGTGCCGATTGACTATGCGCTGGCGGCGCATTGGTCGCAACTGGCGGCGGAACAGGGATTGCCGCATGCTGCGATGAATTATGCGTACTTGTGCGAGCACGGGATGGGCGTTACGCGGGATGAGCTAGCGGCGTATGTGTGGTATTCGCGGGCGGTGGCGGCGGGAGACAAGTCGGCGGCAGGGCACGTGAAGGCGCTGGGGCGGCATTTGTCGAAGGCGCAGAAGGAGCAGGCGGAGTCGGAGTTGGCGGCGATGGCGAGGAAGCCGGTGGGGGGTGGGATGACGGCGGCGGAGGGGGATGTGACCTTGATGGAGAATCCGTAGGGTTTTAATGCGCGTTACGACCAAAGAGGGATTCCTCACTCCGCGGACTTCGCTCTGAATGACGTTTTTTGTGGTGACGCTAGGAGTCTTGAGATTTGGGGTTTTGCAGAAAGAATGAAAGAATTGAAGAGCGGTTGGGTTGTCGATGGGCATGGTTTGACCTCGGTGTGTCTGTGGGTTATTACGGGTGGCGTGGTGGGTTTGTTTCAGAGGGCGGGGAGATTTTTGGTGGGGAGAGGCGTGACCACGCTTACATCGAAGAGCGGTTTCTCACTTCGCGGACTGCGTTCGGAATGACGGGGATTTTTTGTCGTGGCATGGCGCTACAACGCCGAACCCTGGAGCTACCCTTCGCGGACTCAGGGTGGGGCAGGAGAGAAGAGACAAGCAGGTCCCTCGCTGCGCTCGGGATGACAGTTTATTTTTGTGTTTTTTGTTTTTGTGAGGTGATTGATTGGATTCGTGGGTAAGTTTTGCGGGGCGACTTTACGCGAAGGAAAAGGGGCGGGACTCGCGTCCCGCGTCTAGGTTTAGCGCGTGTGGTTCGTTTGGTACGGCTGGCGTTTGGGGGAGTGGTAGAGTTCTGCGCTTAGGGCTTTGGCGAAGGTGCGGCCCCAGAGAGTGATTAGCAGGGCGGCGCCGAAGAGGATTATGGCGTCGAGGCTGGCGCGGTCGCGGTGGGTCCAGTAGATGCCTTCTTCGAGGTTTAGCCAAATGGCTAGTTCGTCGAGGGTGAGTGCGGCGCCTACGCCATAGAGCAGAGACATGAGGCGGCCGGCAAAGAGCGATGAGGAGTCGGCTCCGTCGCCGACTTCGACCAGCCAGCAGAAGCCCACGATCAGTAGAAGCAAAATTCCCCAAACAAGATGATGGATGTGGGTTCCGTGAATGTAGATGTAGTGAAACGGGCCGAATTTACGATATGCCGCGTAGGCCGCCGCACGGGCGAGCGCGAAGGTGGAGAAAAATCCGATGGTGGCGAGGAGCAGGCGGCGCTTGGGACGATCGCGAACGTGCTGGTGGAACAGGACGCTTACTTTGGGATTGTGAAGGAGCAGGAGGACGACGGAGACGGTGATGGAAATTGCGAGTGCGAACAGCCACGTGGTGAGCATTATCCGGCGCGCTCCTTGCAGTGTATGGGGGGCACGGCGATGCGCCTATTCAAGATGATTTGGCGGGCGCGAGGGCTAGATCTTCGCGTGGGACCTGCAGGAAATCCTGAAGGACGGAAATAACGAGGGCGTGGTCTTCGCGTTGCGGGAGGCCGGAAATGGTGATGGTGCCGACGCAACCGGTGCCTGCGAGGAGTATGGGAAAACAGCCGCCGTGGGCGGCGTAATCTTTTGCGTCGAGGCCAGTGCCGTCGTGGAGAGTTGTCGAGGCGCGGGTCTGTTTTAGGCCGATGGCGTAGGAGCTGCGATGGAAGCGGGAGACTACGTTGCGCTTGCGGCGAATCCAGTCGGCATTGTCTGGCGTGGTGCCGGGCATCGCGTAATAAAACAGGGGAAAGCCGTGCAACTGGATGTCGATAGCTATGGCGAGCTGGCGTTTTTCTGCAGCGGCTTTGAGGGCTATGCCGAAGGCCCAGGCGGTGTTTGCATCGAAGGATTTAAATTGGAGGAGTTTTTCCTGGAGCGCAATTTTTTCTAGGTCTTCGTCGATGGTCATGTGGTTTCCGTGGGTGAAGGTTTGGGTGTTCTTATCATAGCGCGGAAGTGTTGGTGGTAGATGCAGGAGGTCAGGGGAGAAGACTCAGGGGCTAAAGCCCGGATCAGCGGCCTAAGACCGGATCTTTATGTTGGTGCTCAAACTCCAACACCCCAACAGACATTACCCCAATGCCCACTCTTCACGGACCCAGAGTGGGGCACTCAAGAGAAGAGCCCGTTTGCTTCGCAGGCCGCCCGGCAAAGGTTGTGAAAAGGGTGTGGGGGGTTGGTGGGTAGTTGTTGATTCGAGGGTCAGGCGTTATAAGCTGCTACAGACAGTGGGACCTGCCACTGTGACAAAGGGTGCGTCTATGAACTCAAGTTCGGTTTCGTCGGTGATTGGGAATGCACTGAAGATGTGGACGTTTTCACTGCAGGACTACTCGCTGCTGACGATGAGATCTGTGCGGAACATGTTCGGGAGCCGGGGATACTTTTCCGATCTGGTGGACCAGATGGACCAGATAGGAGTGGGATCGTCGCTGATCGTGGTGGTGGCGCTGTTTTGCGTGGGCGGCGTGGTGGTGTTGAATGCTGCGTCGCAATTCGCGCGTTTTGGGGAAACGGTGTTGACCGGGGACGCGGTTTCGCTGGCGCTGCTGCGGGAACTGGGTCCGGTGTTTACGGCGTTGCTGGTGGCGGGGCGAAACGCAACGGCGATGGCGTCGGAGTTGGGATCGATGGTGGTGACGGACCAGGTGGACGCGATTCGAGGATTCGGAATCGACCCCGTCCGTAAACTGATGACGCCGCGGGTGCTGGCGACCGTATTGACGCTGCCGTTGCTGGTGGCGCTGGGGGATTGCGCAGGATTGCTGGGAGGATTCGTGGTGGCGTGGGCGATCCTGCACCTGGGAGCGGAACAGTTCATGACGCGCGCGATCAATGCGCTGGAGTTTGGCGACCTGGTAATCGGATTCACGAAGCCTCTGGTGTTTGGATTTATCATTGCGTCGGTGGGTTGTTATAAAGGATTTCGAGTGAAAGGCGGGACCGAGGGAGTGGGGCGGGCGACAATTACGGCGTTTGTGGTGTCGTCGGTGGTGGTGCTGATTGTGGATTTGTTTATTACGCGGTTGCTGCTCTATGCGTTTAATCTGTAGTGGGGTGGTGATGGTGAGGAGGTTGGCATCGAAGAGGGATTCCTCACGGTGCGGACTCCGTTCGGAATGACGGCGTTATTTTTTGGGAGATGGACGGGAACCCAAGACCCACCCTTCGCGGACTTAGAGTGGGGCACCCAGGAGAGACGCCAAGAGCCAGGCTGAAGCCTACTAGTTGGCGGCGGATTGGGCCGTTTCCGTGGTGTGTTTGCTTACTACGTACCATTCCGCGGTGGGGGTGCGTAGATATTTTAGGCGGACTTGGGCTTTTTCTGTGGCTTCGGGGTTGTTCAGTTTTTCTTGGGCGACGATTAGTTGCTGAACTACCAGGGGCGAGTGCAAGTCGGAAGTGAGTTCGTCAACGGCGTCGGCGTAGTCGCCGTTTGCGGCCATGACGTATCCGCGGGCGGATTCGTAGATGCTTTCGACTTTCTGATCGCGGGATGCGGCCGCGAGTTGATCGAGCTTTTGGATGAGGGCGTCGGCATCATTCTGCTTGTGAGCTGCTAGCGCGAGGCGTACTTCTTCGCGGAGCACGGAGGCATATTCCTCGTTGCGTTCGGCAGTGAGTTTGTCCGCGGGAACGTTGGACAGGTGCGCTTCCATGGTGGCGAGGAGTTCGCTGGCCGTTTTTGTGTCTGGCGCGAGAAGAACGCGGGCGTAATCGATTTCAACCTGAGCCATCATGTCGTTGGCTTCCGCGGCCTTGGCGGAAAGTGCAGCTAGTTCGGCGCGTCCCGTGCCGAGATCCCCTTGCCAAAAAAAGACAAGCGCTTTTTGGAATTTGATGTGCAGGATGTCGTGTTCGTTGGTGGCTATGTTCAGGGCTTTGTCGTACTCGGCGCGGGCTTGCGAATATTTTCCCATGAGGGTGAAGGTGTCGCCGCGTCCATATTGTGAAGTGATGAAGGTGGAGGAAATTCCGAGTGCCGCGGCATAGCGGGCGAGCGAACCTTCATCGTCACCGGTCATGCGCAACACTTCGCCGAGGGAATCCTGCGCGTTGGGGTCATCGGGGAGCGCATCCGCATATTTGCGCAAGAGGCTGATGCCTTTGGCTGGTTCGAGCGATTGCACGTAGGCGTAGCCAAGCGAATTCAATGCAGGCGCGAAATTTGGATCCTGTTCGAGGGATTTTTCCAAGAGCTTGCGGCCACGCACGTAGTCTTCCTGGGAGAACAGCCAATCGCCGGCCAGATAAAGGACATGCTTGTCCTTGGGATGCTTCTGCACCAGATCGTTCATGGCGATGATGGCGGGAAGGGAATCGGCTTGCTGCGTGCCGACCATGAAGGCGACGAGAAGTTTTTCGTCGGGGGCGCTTTTTGCGGACAAAGCCTGGGCCTTCTCTAAGGCATCGGGCGCAGAGCCAATCCAGCGCGCGGCGTAGGACCAGACGGCGTAGGCGAGGGCGCTCTGCGGATCTTTTTCGGCGGCGATTTGGGCATGTTTGACGGCTTCGGCGTATTGCGCGGTTTCGTAGCTATCCAGTGCGATCTCGAGTTGCTGCTTTGCGGCGACGGAGTTGGATGCGATTCCGATGGAGCCGAATACGAGTTGTGGGGGTGGCGTGACCTTGCCGGCGGGCTTGGAGGTGGTGGCCTTCGCGGGGGTAACGTGAGCGGTCTGCTGCGACCAGGTTGGGGCTGCAAACGCGCCCGTAAGAATCAGCATAAAGACATTGGCTGCCGTGTGCCGCATAAGCGTTCTACTCCTCGCCTCGTTTTCCAGCGGAACTTTCTTCCGCCAGAGCTTTTCCTACGGATACTGGGGATACTCCTTGAAGGTATCGGGTGAGGCTTTGCGGCGGAAACTGGACGGAGGGACAGGTGTGCGCATTTTGTGAGTGGTCAGGTTGGGCACATTGTCCTAGAAGCTACTTGTGCGGGGTCACGCCAGTCTTGAAACTACTCGTAACCTACCCAGAAAGGTTGCGTGTGGGAAGGATGAACGACCGTCGCTCCGTACGATTGCTGCAACTCGCTGTAGGGGCGTGTGTGTTATTTGCTTGTACTATGCCACTTTTTCCCGCGGCGAAGAATTGGGCGCTGGTGGCTTCCGCCGGAAGCAAGCTGCAAGACGTTACGCTCGTGGACTTCGAGAAGCTTTGCAAAGGCTCGCAGAAGGCTTGGCCGGATGGGAAGAATTTCACGCTGGTGATGCACGATCCGGAATCGCCGGAGATGCGCGCGGCGGTGCAGAAACTGTTCGGCGTGGCTCCCGCCGAGGTGAAGCCGCTGGTGGCGAAGCTGAATGAATCGCGGCCGATGATCAAGATCGTGGAGAACGATGAAGATTTGATGCGCACGGTGGAGGCTACTCCGGGCGCGGTTGGATTGGTGGATGTGTATGCGATTAATAGTTCAGTGAAGGTGTTGCGGATCGATGGGAAGTTGCCGTTTGATGCGGGGTATTCGCTCAAGGGGAATTAGAAGGGTGCGCTGTTGATTTGATTGTGTGCTGTTGGGGTCCGGCTCTTGTGAGTTGGGCCCTTTTTGTTTTTGGGGTGGGTTAGGTTAGACCCGAGACACAGGGTTTCCTCACTGCGCGGACTCCGTTCGGAATGACGTGTTTTTTTTGAGGTGATATTCGGGCCTCTCTAAATTTTGGATGTTGCGAACATGGGGCGCAGCGCCGCTGTACCCCTACGAAGAGAAAGCCAAGAGCACAAGCAGGAGTGCCTATGCTACTCGTTTTGCATTACTGCTGGGGGGCTGATTTTTCTCTGGCTGCCGCCATTTTGGTTTTGAGTTCGGTTTGTTGGTCGGGGGTCAGAACTTCATTAAGTTTGGCCATCGTGGATTGGTGGAGTTCCTTCATTTTTGCTTTTCTCTGATCTTCGGTGAGCGAGGTGTCGCTGACGAGCGCTTTGCGCTTGCCTTTTGCGTCGGCGAAGATGTCGTTCACTTTGGGTTTCTGGTCATCGGTGAGATTCAGGCTTTCGACCGCGGCCTGCAACCTGTCTCGCATTCCGGGTTCTTTGGTTGCTGTCTGGGGGTCGGAGGCCGATTGCAATTTCGCGATCGCAGCAGGCACGGAGAGTGCGACGACCATTCCGAACGTGACTAATCCTGTGCATAGTTTCTTGATCTCATTTGGGTATCTCCTCAGAGTGATTTCCGGGCGAGGTTGGTTGAGGGCTGGACGCCGGCACTTTGGTGTGGGTGACGTGTGCCGTAGCTGTCGGATCCTTGTGAATTGGACGTGGAGACTGGGCAGGAAGTTTCATAAATTTGGTGGAGGAAGGACAGGAGGTGGGGTGGTTTGTGAGATGGCGCAGAGTTCTTCAGTGCATGTGCCGTCGCCTTCAGGGCTGTAGGATAATGGCCCACGAAGCTAATGGCGTCGTGGGTGTTTAATTGCGGCTACCCCAAGACGGAGGTATTCCTCACTGCGCGGAGTCCATTCGGAAGGACGTGTGTTTCGACAAACCCAGAACGCAGGCTGAAGCCTATGCCACAGCTCGGGCGGTTACGCGTGATCGGCGATGGTTTCTGTTGTGGCGCTCCAGTAGAGTTTCTTGCCGGACCAGTAGGACTGGGCGGCCATGATGCACGCTACGGAATGAGCGAAGCCATGGTGAACGGTGCAGTGGGGTTGTTGGCGGGAGCGCAGGCATTCGAACCAGTTGGCCATGTGTTCTGTCGACAGATCATCGATGCCCATGGGAGGAAGCGCGGTTTGGCCGGGCAGCAAAACATATTTTGAGGTGCGCTGCTTGTCGATGTCCGGATCGTCTTCGTGGTTTCCTTTTTCCTCTGCAATCTCATAGCGGGGGCTGCCTTCGCCGCCAACGTTGGTGAGCGTGGCCTTTTTCCCCATGTAGCGGGTGAAGCTCGGCGAGTCGTTGCCAAAGCTGGTGGCGTAGCTGACGAGAAAGCCTTTCGGATATTCGAGCAAGGCCTGGAAGGTGTCTGGGTTTTCGCGGCCATCGTGCCAGGCGAGAATGCCGCCGTTGGCGACTACGGAGCGGGGAAAGTTGTCGTCCATGAACCAGTGCACGATGTCGATGCCATGGCTCATCCACTGATCGGGAATGCCGCTGGAAAATTCCTTGTAGAGGCGGAATTCACAATAGATTTGGGGATCGAAAGGGCGATAGGGCTTGGTGAGAAGCCATTTGCGCCAGTCGGTGTCTTGTTCGCGGACGAGCTTGGAGTCGGGGCGGCCTCTCCAGCGGGGGCCGTGGTAATTCCAGACGATTTCCACTTTGCTGACATCGCCCAGAACGCCGGTTTGGACCAAGTCATGCGCGGCTATCGGATAAGGTTCGCTGCGATGCTGCGTGCCGACTTGGACGATGCGTTTGTTTGTGATGACGGCGTCGCGGGCGGCTTTGACCTCGTCGAGTACGTTGCCCATGGGCTTTTCGATGTAGGCGTCTTTGCCGGCGTCGACGGCCATTTTCAGGAGCGGCGAGTGGGAGTGTTCGGGCGTGGAGATCAAGACTGCGTCTACGTCTTTTAGCGCGAGGACTTCTTCGACGTATTGAAATTGGCGGGGAGCGCGGCCGTAATATTTCGTGTTGGTCGCGACAGCTTTTTCGCGATTGAGGCTCCAAAGGTCGCAGACCGTAGTCATCTCCACGTTGTGGGAGGTCTTTAGCTCTGATGCGATCAAATCAAGATCCGAGCCGCGGCTGCCGTTGCCTATGTGGCAGAGCGAGATGCGATCGTTCGAGCCAGTGATTCTGCTATAGGAAAGGGAACTGCTTGCGGAGGCCGCGCCGCCGGCCAGCAATGCGGCGGATTTGGTCAGGAATGTTTTGCGGCTCATGGTGGATTTGGGGTCGCTCATTTTTTTCTCCTGGGCGGGATTATAGGGAGTGCATAGAAATAATTGCCGGCACGGGAAGAGAACATCACGCGGCTGATATCATGTCAAGTGTTTGAGGAGATGTGGCCGGCAAAGTCGGTGCCGATTTAGTTTGCGGACTGGCGGAAAGTGGCCGAGATGATTCTGAAAGTATTTGAGGACAAGATTTCACTGGCGAGGGACGCGGCGATGCAGGCGGCTGCTGCGATTTGTAAGGCGATTGCGGAACGGGAATGTGCGCGTGTGATCGCGGCTACTGGAGCGTCCCAGTTCGAGTTCTTGGAAGCGCTTAGCGCTGCTGCCGGCATCGATTGGCAGAAAGTTGAGCTGTTTCATCTGGACGAATATATCGGGCTGCCGGCAAATCATCCTGCGAGTTTTTGTAGATATTTGGAGGAACGGTTGATTCGCAAGACGGGTATGAGGAATGTTCATTTGCTGGATGGGCGGGGAGATGCGGCGGAGGTAATTCGAGGGACGAGTGCGGCTATTTCTTCGACACCGATTGATATTGCTTTTGTCGGGATTGGGGAGAATGGGCATTTGGCGTTCAATGATCCGCCAGCGGATTTCGCGGCCGATGATCCTTACATGATTGTGAATTTGGATGAGGCGTGCCGGCTGCAGCAGGTAGGGGAAGGATGGTTTCGGGATCTTGCGGAAGTGCCTGCGCAAGCGATTTCGATGTCGATACGCCAGATTTTGAAGAGCCGGGAAATTATTTGTATTGCCCCGGACGCGCGGAAAGCTAAGGCGGTGCAGGCGTGTTTTGAGGGGGAAATTAGCGTCATGGCGCCTGCGTCGGTTTTACGGCGGCATGGAAAAGCGACGGTTTATTTGGATCGGGAGTCGGCGCGGTTGCTGGGGGCTAGGACGTTGGGTGCGATTGGTAGGTGATGGGTGAATTCCTGGGGTGGGAACCCGTGGCCCACTCTTCGCAAAAGGCGCTCACAGTGGGCCACTCTGGAGTTGGGGTTAGAAGCGGATGTAGGGGCCTACGGAGACTTTTAGGCCTTGGTGGGCGCCGTGGTTAAAGTACATTTCGTCGCCTACGTCCATGCGCATGCCTACGGGGCCGACTTTTCCTTCTAGGCCGCCGCCAGCGAGGATGGCGCCGTTCGCGTCTTGTGTGCGCAAGTTTTGGATTTGATTTGAATACGAAGTATATCCCGTTGGCACATTGTTGAAATCGTAGTCGATGAAGCCGGCTTTTAATTCCGCGAAGGGATGAATGGGGCCGTGTTCCCAGGTTACGCGCGGTCCTACCATGGCGTGCAGAGTACGCACGCCGGAAGTAATGAAGTTCACGCTGCCACCCGGCGAATATGTGAATGCGTCGACGAAGGCGCGGTTGAAGTCATAGGCCATTTCGCCTTCGAGCGTGGTGTGTGGCAAGATTCCTACTCCCAGGCGTCCCCCAAGGCCGAACATGTTTGTTCCCGTGGCCCCCGACCGGAAATAATCCGCGAACGCCCCTACCTGAAACCTGTCGTCCTCCTGTGCCTTGAGACACGGCACCGACGCCAGGCAGAAAACTGCCAGCAATAAAAATTTCCTCATTTCGGTTTTCTCCCTTTGAGACTAACGCCGAGAGCAAGCGGTTGGATCAATTCATTCCAACGCTGGAGGCGAGAGCTTGCTTTCCCTGACCAAAATGCGAAATTTTCGCGCCCAGTTGCTCGCTGCCGGTAATTCCTTGGACACAATTGCGGATATCTAGTCCGCGCGCGTACAAAGATGATTCCGCTGACACGGCAATTTGGTTCCCGCAGAATTTGGTGGATGTGAAGATTTTTTTATGCGCGAAGATCCAATTCGACGGCGTCGATCAGGGGGACCAGCCAGGCGAGGAGGGCCTGGTGGGAGGGATGTTGGACGTAGGCGTCGAGCGCGGCTTGATCTTTGAATTGCATGATGCCGCCGAAGGCGTAGCCCTTGCCGCGGGGAGAAATGTTGGGGCCGACGTGGGTTTGGAGAAGGCCGGGGATATGGCCCTGGAATGCGGCGATGTCTTTTGCGGCTTTTTGTTTTTGCGCGTCGGTGGCGTTGGGCTTCCATTGGAAGGCGAAGACGTGGAAGACGGTGTCTGTGGCGTCGGCGGCTGTGGAATTTAAAGCGGGGGTGAGAGTGGCGAGGGAGGTGGCGATTGCAGTTTTTTGTAGTAACGAGCGACGGGTGAAGTTGGGCATGGCGTGGGTCCTTTGTTGGTCGTTTGAATGATTTGATCATATGGGGAACAAGGTTTCTTCGGTGCGACGAAAAAAGCCGCGGGTCTCGAAGACTCGCCCTGCGCTACAGGTTTGCAGGAAGTCGCGAAGAAATCCTGGCCGATCTAAAGTCCGGCCACTACCTGGGTCAGGCGTGTTGGAGGAATTCGGTGCGATATTTGGCGGCCAGGGCGGCGGCTCTAGCTCTGAATTGAGCTTGGGCGGATTCGTCGAGTGGGGGCGGGAGGGTGGTGCGCGTGGCGACGGGGACGCCCATCTCCATGAAGAATTCTTCCTGGCCGGCTGGGGAGCAGATGCAAAGCATTCGTGCCGGTTGAGCGGATGAATTGTGGAATTGGTGGGGAGCGTTTGCCGGGACGTGTACGGTTTCGCCTGCGCGCGCTGTTTGCTTCGCGCCACGAAAAATAAAATCGAGCTGGCCCTCGAGCAGGGTGAAGGTTTCTTCGAAATCGTGGCGGTGAGGAGGAGGCCCGCCGCCGGGAGGAACGTACATATCGATCAGAGAGAGGCGGCCGGCGGTGTCGTTGCCGGTAAGGAGGATTGTGTAGGTGTCGCCTACGATTCCGATGTGGGGGATATTTTTGTCGGCGTCGGGCTGTGCGGTTGTGAGGTGGCGTTGCGGGTCGTCAGGAGGGATGGGCATGGTTTGCTCCTTGTTGTTCGTTTTATATGATGCGTGGTGCGTGAGGGATTGTCACATGGGGCATGGATGTGGGTGAAGGGCAGTCAGGAGATGTAGGGCATGGCCCGGGATCCTCACTGCGCGGACTTTGTCTGGAATGACGTCTGTTTTTCTTTTGTGCGGTGCTACGGGATTTGCGGATTTTGCGGACATGGGGCGCAGCGGTGCTGCGTCCCTAGCAGAGAGGTGGTTGGGAGAAGGCTTTGGCGAGGCCTTGTTGGGTGTCGGCGGCGTGGGACGGGCCAGCCAAGAAAGTGAGATCGTGGAGAACGGGCGGTTGGGCGGGTCCGGCCTCAAACAGGAGTTTATGAGTGCGTGATGCTCGGAGGAAGCCGCGCATGAAATTTTCCGAGACTTCGCCGGTGTTGCACCTGGTTACGCCGCCATCGAGGATGGTTGGGGCGAAATAAGGATGCGCAATTCGGAGGCGATTGGATTCACGGTAGGCGATCGTGCCGACGGGTTCCAGGCGTTGGGGAGTCAACGTTTGGGAATCGCCGAGGCCGATGATCAAGAGTTTTCTTGCGGCGATTGTTCCGGCGGGCGGGTCGATCAGAATGGTTTCACCGAGTTCACCCCGAAACAGGGTGGGCTGGCGGATATGATCGAGCAAGCCGTTTAACTTTTCGTTTATTTCCGCGAGCGAGCCATGAAGTGTGTTACCTGGCGTGGACTCGAAGAGGCAGATGATTTGCAATTCGTGGCTGGGTCTGAACCACCCATTCCAAACCCACCGAGATGCCCGTCCCCGGCGCTCGCATTCCCACGCGCATTCTACTCTGTGGGAGCGGATTGAGCTTTCACTTGATGGTTGAGGTGTGAGCTCGAGAGAGATAGCAACGTTACGAATAGAACGAGAAGGAATTTTTCCATCGGACTCCTGCTGACGATTCCGCACGGAGCTGCGCTCCGAGAGTTGATGTAGTTGGAGAAATCCATTTAGGGCTACTGCTCGTAGTCTTCGACTACTTTGGGTGGACGAAGCTTGGCTTCGTTTGGGTCTTCCCCAAACTCTTCTAGAGCGCGGCGCTGGCGGAGAAGATCCCAATATTGGTCCAATTCGACTTTTATTTTGGCGAGGCGGGCGGTGTCTTGATCGGAAAGCTCGCCGCGAGCGTAGAGGCTTTCTTCTTCTTTGACGAGGCTGTCGATGTGGCTCAGGACGGATCGATCGTTGAGTTCGTTTGCCATGGGGCTCTCCTTGTACGATTCGTGACGATGGTGTCGGAGGAAAGAGTTTACTGCGATGGATGGGGTTGCGCCAAGGCGGGTGGCGGAGGTGGACTGGGGCATGCTGTATTGTGCCCTACGGAAGAAAAGACCGGACGGAAACCCAAGTGCAGAGGGGCTGAAGCCTGTGCTGCAAACCCAGGACCCACCCTTCGCGCAAGGCGCTCAGAGTGGACCGCCCACGACTAGTTAAAGCCGTCGGATTTGTAGATGGAGTGGAGAACGGCGGCGATAATTACGGTGGTCAAGAAGGGTCAGATGCTGGGGAAGCGTCTTAGAAACCATACCATTTTGTGGGGCGTCCACCGGGAATCGCGCAACCATGCTGCGAGGAGCTGCCGGGGAGGACGGCAGCTCGTACGCAGGGAATTTTGTTAGCTGGGTTTGCGGGGGTTTTCTTCGCGGGGAGCATTGGCGTGTTGTTGGGCTGGCTTGGAATCGTGAGAGGCGGCTGATTTTTGCGGTTGTGGGTGTGATTGAGGGCTAGGTTGGTGAGTCGCGGCTGGTTTAGGTTCGGTGCGGGGCTTAGGTGCGGATTTTGTCTCGTGCGTAGTCGCGGACTTTTCAGGTTTCGGTGTGGGTGCAGCTTTAGGTTGGTACGTGGCGGCGGGCTTTGTTTCAGTGCGAGGTTTGGGTTCGGCCTTGGGTTCGCGGGAGGCTGACCTGGTTTCAGTTCTTGGCTTCGACTCGGTCTTTGGCTCTCGTGTAGGGGCGGGCTTTGTTTCAGTGCGAGGTTTGGGTCCGGCTTTGGGTTCGCGGGACGCTGACCTGGTTTCAGTTCTTGGCTTCGACTCGGTCTTTGGCTCTCGTGTAGGGGCAGGTTTTGTTTCGGTGCGAGGGCTGGACTCTGCAGTGCGTGCGCGCGTGTTTGCGGATTTTGTTTCGGTGCGTGGCTTAGCTTCGGACGGTTTACTGGTTGTGCGCTCACGTGACGCCGTTCTTGTGGGAGCCGCGGAAGATTTGAATGTGGCCGCCTTCGTTGTGGCGGTTACGGCGGGACGGCCGTGGTTGACGGAGGCGAACTGATTGCGATTGGCGCGCGCGGTGCTTTCGAGGTGCTGCTGCCCGGAAGTGGCCGCTACATGGCGCTCGCGGGCGGCTTGTTCCTGAGCGGCTGTTGGGCGCGCGTTGATGCCGCCGCGACCGCCGTTGAAGCTGACGTGATTATCGCTGGCGTGGACCGACGTGTTATAGGTGTTGTGGACAACGTTGACGTTTACGTTTGTGACGGCGCGGTTGTAGTAGAAGTTGTTGCCGCGCCAGTAACCGCCCGCGTAGCCGACGCCGGTGTAGCCGAATCCATAATTAATGCCACCGTAGAAGCCGACCTGGGGTCCCCAGTAGCCGGCGTTCCAGCGATAGAAACCGCCAGTGAATGCCCAATAGCCGGGAGTCCAGAGGAGACCGACTGCGGGTGGCGCAACCCATGCACCGGGCACCCAGTAATAACCGTCGGGTCCGTAGGCCCAGTAGCCAGGAACCCAAAGGTAACCGGCAACGGGGCAGATGGGTTGCGCGTAGACGGGCAGGACGGGAGGACCAACGCGAATGGAAACGCCCACGGCGACTTCTGCACGTGTGGCGCTCGGGATTGCGGCGATTCCTAGTAAGAGGAGGGCAGAAAAAATTAGGCGTGCGATACGCATCAGGTTCACCTTTCCTTCGTGCTTCGCTGGTAGATTTCTTGGCCAGCTTCTGGTGAGGAAAAAGGCAAATTGGGAGCCAGAGTGTGGGCGAAATTCGTAGAGCTTGAGGATGGAGGAAGATAGCGGCGACAGCGTACAAGATTCTGCTGAGGAATTGTTACGTGAGGCTGAGGGAGTACAGTGGTAATTTTTTCCGGGGAAGTGGTAAGACAGGAAGAGAAAGTACAGGGGTTGGTTTTGGGAATGGAGGACGTGGTGGGTTGGTTCTGGATTTCGGCGAGGACGGGGGGAGGAACCCAAGACCGACAGGCAACGCTGGCGTGCGGGGCACCCCAAGGTGGAGGCAAGACGCGGGGAACAATGAGGGGTTCATCACTGCGGGGACTCCGTTCGGAATGACGCATCATTAGTCGGTGTGTTGGCGGTGGTAAGCTGTGGCGCTTGGAGGGATGGCAATGAATGAGTTTGAAGGAGTGATACCGATTTTGCGGGTGAAGAATTTTGGGGAGGCGATGGAGTATTACGTGACGAAGTTGGGATTTCAAAAGAAGTGGGATTGGGGAACGCCGCCAACGTTCGGGTGTGTGACACGAGGGAACGTCAATATTTTTCTGTGCGCAGGGGCGCAGGGGCACCCGGGGATGTGGATATCGATTTTTTTAAAAGATGTGAACGCGTTGTATGAGGAATACAAGAAGAGCGGGGCGATCATCCGCATGGCACCGGCGAATATGCCTTGGGGTACGCGGGAGATGAATGTGGTGGATTTGGACGGGCATCATCTTCGGATGGGGAGCGATGCTACGGGGCCGGCGGATGAGGATGCGGTGACGAAGTTTGGGGAGGTGGAGGGTGGCGGGTGAGGAGTGGGTGAGAGAGGAAAATGGAAAGTTGGTTGGGCGACGGGATTCGAGGGTGATGAATTTTGAGGATTGGTTTTCGTTGGGTGGAGGCGGATCGATCGAAGAGGGATTCTTCAGTTCGCGGGCTGTGACGTGTTTTTTTGGCGGGTAATTTTGCAGAATACCCACCCTTCTACATTCCCCGCGCCGAGACCCATTCCATTAAAACCGGCGCCTGGTTCTACCATTTCTCCGATGATGAGGCCGGGATTGAAATCGAAGGTGAGATTGATTCGGCGGGTAGCAGGGATCGGCGTGTCTTTGGAGAAGGGAAGACGGGTTTGCATCGGAAGTGGTTGTGAGGAACGATTTCGGCGTTGCACGTGAAGCCGACACCATAGGTGTATCTGCGCGGGCCGTAAATATCGTTGGAATAGATGGCGAGAGGCTTGAGATCGAAATTGTAATTGAGCGTGGTGTGGTGGAATTCGATGAAGTGGCAGCTGAGGCGTGCGCCGACGATGGTCAGACGCTGGCCGGGAAGATCGCTGAGGATCAGGGGATAGCCGAAGGATTGGCCGGTGTAGATGGAGAGTTCGTGGATATCGCGGAGAAACGTTCGAGTGGTGGCGGTGGAGTTGGCGAGATTGAGGGAAGAGGAGTTGGAGTTGTTGTTGGAGTTGGGATCGGTGTCGGTGGGGTTGGAGGTGAAATCGGCGTACGGAGAGAAAGCGCGGTGGGGAAGCGCGAGAAGGAGAAGGAGCAGGAAAACGGAGCGAAACCGCATCGTGACTCCAGGAACACGCAAAGGACCACGCCCGGGCCCGAGCACGGGAGGATACGGCAGGAAATGCGGGGAAGTAAATACCGCGAAAGTGGGCGTGGGTGATAGGGCACCCAGGCAGAGAGGTGTGACCTGGTTTCTTGGGGGTTATTTTAGGTGGCGCATTAGGGCGGCAGCGGATTGGGCAGCTTTCTTGATTTCGGAAAGCGGTCGAACATCGGGGCCGATGCCGGGACCGGTAGAGTTGCTGAGCTTGTCGGCGAGAAGGTCGGCATTGGCGGAGATGACGCAGAGAAGATTGTTGAGCGCGTGCGTGATGACCTGATTTTTGGAGAAGGTCATGGCGACGCCGTCGGGATTCTGGAGTGGAAGATTCATTTGCTGACCTTTCTCGAGAATGAATCGGGACTTGGTCTCTGCGAGCGCGGAAGCGATAGCGGCGTGAAGAGATTCGGTGGAAAGCCGATCGAGGGCGATGCAACGAGACGCGCCGGAGGTGGTGGCCTTTTTTTCGAGATCGGGAAGAGCAGGGGAAAAGATCGCGACGATCGGGAAGGCCGGATATTCAGAGCGAACTTTTTCGACGAAGTGCAGGCCCTGAAAATTCCAGGCGTGAACATCGACGGCGAGGGCGTGCCAGCGTCCAGCGGCGAGCGCGTGGAAAAGTTCAGCGAGAGAATCGAGGCGGCGGACGTTGAGAGAAGAGTCTGGCGCGTCGAGGAGAGCTTGAGAAAGCTTGGACCATGCGGCGTTTTCGCCGAGGAAGAGAATTTGGAAGACAGAATCTTGCATTGATCTTGCGTTTTAGAACTTGCCTCTCAAGCGAGAGTGAGGCCCTCCAGCCCACGCTGCCAAGTTTGAGACGACGTCTAAGTGCTCCTCTTCGTTAAAATTCGGGGGCGCTCTCCTCTTGGATCGAAGAGAGATTCCTCCGCTCCGCGGACTCCGTTGGAATTACGGTCTCGCGGAGATTGCTGTAACGCAATCTCCGTGCGCAATTACGGAGTTGCGCGTGTGCGGGGCGATGTTGGCGGAGACATCGGACACGCACTGGGCCTGAGGAACGCCGGCGGGTGGCGTTCGAGAGAAAACTCGTACTGCTAGTTGTCGCTGGACCCTGGACTGCCGCTCTCGCCGGGAGAAAAAAGACGATCAATCTCCGGGAGAAGGCGGTCCGGCAAATTACTCTTGTGAACGAAGGAGTCGGCGCCGTGGCGACGACACTCGTCGGCAAGAGAAAGACCATTGAGTTCGGAAAAGATAATCACGCGCGGGTGCGGACTGGAGAGGCGGATTTGTTCGGCAGCCTCCAGTCCGTTCACCCGCGGCATGCTGAGATCTAGAAGTACCAGGTCCGGCTTGTGGACGGATGCAAGTTGCACAGCATTCAAGCCGTCACTGGCGGTTCCTACGATCTCAAATCCGCCGGCGAATTCGAGGTAATCACACACAGAGCGAAGCGCTGTGGGGGAATCGTCGGCAATTAGTACGCGAATCGATTTGGTGGACTGCATCCCTTTTCCTGAACCGATTTAAAGATCGTGAAGGAAAAAAGCAGAGAGAGGAATGGAGGGGAATGCCTAGTGAATTTGCACTAGGAGTGAGAGGAAAGGGAGTTTTCCTGGCAGGAAAGGGAGAGTGTGTGGCGTGCGGTTTGGATCGAACCGAGACTCGTTCCGCAAAGGACGCAGAAAGGGGCGACGGTCCTCACTTCGCGGACCCCGTTCGGAATGACGTGTTTTTTTTTGCGCGGTGGGGAGCGAGACTTAGGGATTTTGCGGACATGGGGCGCAGCAACGCTACGCCCCTGCGAAGAGCGAGACAGGCTCGCGGAACCGCCCGGGCACGATGCATCGTGCCCCCTACGATGGAGTGGTTCGATCGCGAAGTTAAGACCAACGAGGACAGGAGTGAATGCGGGGGCAGTCAGGGTTTGATGATTTGGTTGCGGATGGCGTAGTGGACGAGTTCGGCTAGGGAGTGGAGGTTGAGTTTTAGCATGATGTTGGCGCGGTGAGCTTCGGCGGTGTTGACGCTGATGCCGAGGAGATTGGCGACTTCTTTGTTCGATTTGCCTTCGGCCAAGAGTTGAAGGATTTCGCGTTCGCGGGGAGTTAAGCGGGGGCGGGCGGGTTTGGCGGAATCGGAAGCTGAGGAGTGGGGATCGTCGTAGCGGGTGGGCGCGATGCGAGTGGAGAAGTACGGTTTGTGATGGCGAGCGGCATCGACGGCCGCCAGCAGGACGCGGTCGGCTTCGTCTTTGAGAATGTAGCCACGAGCGCCGGCCTGGACGACTTGATGAACGAGATCGTCGGATTCGTGCATGGTGAGGATCAGGATTTCGGTGGAAGGCGAGGCAGCGCGGATGCGGCGGGTGGCTTCGACGCCGTTGAGGAGAGGCATGCCGATGTCGAGTACGGCGACGTCCGGTTTGAGTTTGGTGGCTTTGTCGACGGCTTCGCGTCCATCGGAGGCTTCGGCGACGACTTCCCAACCATGACGAGATTCAAGGAGCGCGCGGAGGCCGGCGCGGACAACGGAATGGTCATCGGCGATCAGGATGCGAAGAGGATGCATCACGAGGCTCCGTCACAGGTACGGAGATAGTAGCGCGAATGGTGGTGCCGGAAGGGCCAGAAAAGATTTCGAGGTTTCCGCCGAGTTGTGCCATGCGTTCGCGCATGCCGGGAATGCCTACGCCGAGACGGATGGCTTCGGGGGCGAAGGTGGTGAGGGTTGAATGGGTGTACGGCCCGGCGTTTTGATGCTCGGGGTGACCGTTTCCCTCAAAGGCTAACGCGCCGGAAAGTGCATCGGACAACGGCACGGCTGAAGCCGTGCCCTGACGTTCGTTCTCCTTGCGTGATTCCCTTTCTTTTCCTTCGGGGGTTGACTCGCGTAGTGTGACGGGTGAGGTTGAGGCTTGTCGTTGCTCGGTTCCGTTTCCGTCTAGGGTGGGCGTGTTTGCGTTTTCTGCTGGCACGGCTGAAGTCGTGCGCCTCCGGGATTCGGAGGCGGGGGGGCGGATGCCTTGGCCGTGGTCAGTTACGTCGAGGGTGAGGAGGGAATCTTGGGTGGTCAGATGGATTTGGGCGGTGGTGCTGCCGGAGTGGCGTTGGATGTTGGCGAGGCTTTCCTGGACTATGCGGAACAGGGCGATTTCGATGGGCTGGGGGAGGCGGGCGAAATCGGTGTTGGCGAAGAGTTGCGTCTCGATGCCGCTGCGCTCACTGAAGCCGTGAACATATTCCCTGAGGGTCGAGACAAGGCCGAGATCGTCGAGCAGCGGGGGGTGGAGGAGATAGGAGAGCGTGCGGATTTCGCGAGACATTTGCTGCGTGAGGGCGCGGGCTTTTTCGAGGGAACGCGCGGCGGCTTCTTCCTGAGATGTGAGAGATTGGCGAACCTGGGCGAGGCTGAGATTGATGGCGAGAACGGTTTGCGCAAGGCCGTCGTGAAGCTCGCGGCCGAGTCGGCGGCGCTCTTCATCCTGAAGCTTCAGAAGTTGCGTGGAGAGATTGTGGACCGCGCGCTCCGCATTTTTCATTGCGGTGACGTCGGCGAACGAGCTGATGAGACGGACAATTTCTCCATTGGGACCGAATTGAGGTATGACGTTGCCAAACGTCCACAGGACATTGCTGGAACCGGGATGACGAAAGCCCATGAGGGCATCCTGAATGGGCTGGCGCGTGCGGAGGACAGTGAAAACGGGGCTTTCGGATTGAGGGATGTCGCGGCCGTCTTTATCGACGGTGGAAATACCAAGATCGGGCAGGTATTTGCCGATGGCAATGCCGTCGGGAAGGCCAAACATATAATGGGCGGCGCGATTAGCGAATTCGATGCGGGCGTCGGGTGCGTGAAGAACAACAGCAAAGTGAAGATCGCGAACGAGAGAACGGAAACGCTCTTCACTGGAACGGAGAATGTCTTCGGCTTCCTTGCGCTCGGTGATGTCGCGAACGATGACGAGGGTGCAGCGTTGATCGCGGAGGTCAAGGACGGAAGCGCTCATCTGGCCGAAGCGAGTCTGGCCGGACTTGTTGCGGAAACGGAATTCGAAATCGCGGAGATGCGCCGAGCGATTCAACAAGGCAAGAGCTTGATCGCGGCGATCGAAATCGACCCAGAGATTCATCTCGCGAGGAGTTCTGCCGAGGACTTCTTCGCGCGCGTATCCGGTGAGACGGGTGAAGCCGTAGTTGACTTCGAGATACGGGCCGTTAGGAAAGGGATTGATGCTGAAGGCGTCGGGACTGTTGAAAAAGGCGGTGGCGAGGATTTCTTCCGAGCTGCGGAGGGCGCGTTCGGTGTCGAGAAGGTCGTCCGCGACACGGCGCTGGCGGCGATTGGTCAGGATGAGACGAACGGAGGAGCAGAGGACCGACGCGGTGACAGCAAGCCAGGCGAAGAGCAATTGTTCGCGGGCGATGGAGCGGCCCATGAGAATAACGATGAGTGGAGTGGCGACGGGAAGAATCTGCGTGGCCACCATGCTGCCGAAGCGGGAACTGGAGGGAGAAAGCGGAAGAAGTTCGGGAGGCTTCCAGTACACGGCGAGAAGAATGACCATGAAATAGGGGAGCATCGAGAGAAGATCGCCCCAGGTGGCGGAACTGACGGAGGAGTCGATGGTGAAGAGGTAGTCCGCGTCTGAGAGAACGGCAGCTAGGAAAGCGAAGGCGAGGACAATGGACAGAGAGCGAAGCCAGGACGGCACGGAAGCGCGCGAGCGAAGGAAAAAGGAGGAGGCAAGGATGGCATCGCGGGCGATGTAGAGAATAAGAATCTGCCGGAGGAGGCCGTGAGGATTAGCTTTCCAGCGATCGGGGGAGTAAAAGAAGTAAACGTAAACGGTGACTGCGACGATGGCGACCTGGAGGAAATCGAGTAGGCGGAGAGAGTCGATGCCGGAGGATTGATCGTCTGAGCGGGGAAGAAAGATCATGAAGACGGGAGCGGACCAGACGAAGAAGAGAATGTCCGAAGGCGATGCGGATTCCGAGGAACCGGGGACAAAGCTTTGGTAGTAGGTGGTGATGGCTTGGGCGACGGTGTTGAGGGTGAGGGCGATGGCGAGCAGGAGCCAAATCTGGCGGGCGTAGCCGGCGGAGCGGGAGGCGGCGAAGAAACAACAGAAGGCGGCGAGCAGGACCATGCCGAGGTCGAGAACGTTGGAAGCGAGGAGAGAGCCGAAAGCGGAACGGACAAATTCAAGGTCGTAGACCTGGAGCAGCGCGAGGAGAACAGCGGCTGCGACAACGAGGCGAGACATCCACCTTGTGGGGAGCAAAGGACCTCACAGAGATGCGCGATTAGAGAGAGTGTACAACAGGTGAGGAGTTTGCGACCCGGGTGGATTTGGCGTGGGTTTAGGCTTTTAGGGTGGGAGTAAGACGGATCGATCGAAGAGGGATTCCTAACCACGCGGCCGTTCGGAATGACGTGTTTTTTTTGACGAGACGGGACGGACGAATTGCGGATTTTGCGGAGATGGGGGCGTCGGTGCGGCGCCCCCGTGAAGAGGAACCCAAGAACCCACACGCAGCGGCGTCGTGTGGTGCACCCGGGGGAGTAAACCGAAGACTGGGCTGAAGCCTATGCTATGCGAGTGTGATAAGGTGGCGGCCATGTGGCGTGCGGGAGAGGGAGAATATGAGGCGAGCGTGGGTGGTGGCGGCGAGCGGGTTGTTTGTGCTGAGTTTGATGGCTGGAGTGTGGGTGAAGGGGCAGTCGGGAGGGGTTGGGTATCATGCGGCCGGAGTGGCGCAGGCGGGGAGCATTCCTTATCCGATTAATAGCCAGGCACCAGGATTTGTAACGTTGGATGTGAGCGTAGATCCGAGCGGCGCTGTACAGAATGTGATGGTGGTGCGGGATGTTCCGCCGTTAACTGCGGCGGCGCAGGGAGCGGTGAAGAACTGGCAATTTACGTCAGCGACTGCGGATGGACAGGCTGCGCCTGGTGTGGTGCCGGTGGATGTGGCGTTCAATCCGTATAACCCGAGCGGAGTCGGATTGCCTGGGGAGTCGTTGCAGCCACCGAATACGACGGCGAGCGGAGATTTTCAACCGGCGGGATTAGTGAAGGCGAAGTATGCGGCTTATCCGCCGAACACGGTGGCGTCGGGGACGGTAGTGATGATGCTGCGCGTGGGGACCGACGGGAATGTACATCGGGTGCGGGTGTTGCATGGGAACGGCGTGTTGGCTGATGCGGCGGCGGCGGCGGCGAAGACGTGGGGGTTTACGCCGGCGACGTATAAGGGTACGGCGGTGGGAGCGGACGTGGCGGTGGCGTTTGTGTTCGCGCCTCCGCAGGCGGGGACGCGGTAGGGATGGCAGGATTTTTGTTGGGACAGAAGATGCGTCGGTTGAGATCCTGCGTCGCAGACTCCTCAGGATGCCAGCGCGCGCTTTTAGTACTGGGGTGCGGGTCGATCGGAGAGGGATTCTTCAATTGCGCGGACAGGGGCGGCGGTCCTCACTTCGCGGACTCTGTGCGGAATGACGTGTTTTCTATTTTGGGAGAAAGAAAAAGGCGGGAGGCTTGCGCCACCCGCCTTGGTGAATCGTTAATTGGCTGACCTTGGGAGGTAGCCAGGAGATTGAATGAAGCGTCCGCTGAAGTAGCCGGCCGCTCGATGAAGTGGTTTACAGAGGTTGAACGTTGGAAGCCTGCAGGCCCTTGGGGCCGCGGACAACCTCGAATTCAACGGCTTGGCCCTCATTGAGAGAGCGATAGCCGTCCGCCTGAATAGCGGAGAAATGGACGAAAACGTCCTCGCCGCTCTGGCGTTGGATGAATCCAAAACCCTTGCTGGCGTTAAACCACTTCACTGTACCTTGTTCTTTCACAGATGTGTTCCTTTAAAAGTAAAAGCTATTTGAAGCACTCTTTTTCCGGAGACCTTTTGAAGGGAAGCCGGGCGTCTTTCGCTGATTCTCCAGACACCGCGGTAAAGCGGGATGGGAAACAAAAAAAGGCCGCAAGTTGAACCTGCGGCGCTTTTAAAACAAAAGGCGAAACAAGAGCAACAAACGCAGATACAGGATAGCAGGTATGGGCAGGAAGTGCAAGGAGAAATTTGAGTGGGGGGTTGGCAGATTCTCGAAGGCGGGAAATTGGAAAAGAGAAAAGACGAAATCGGGGGAAGAACCAAGAGCCACCCTTCGCGAAAGGCGCTCAGAGCGAGGGCCCGAGGGGGAGGACCCTTCGAGGAAATTTATGGCGTGGGATTGAGGGGGTGTGGAGTATAGTCGGGGGGTTTTTCGGTGAGACGATTCCGGGGAAGAGTTCGTCGATAGGTTGCGTTATGGCGGGCGCGTTGTTTGGGAGGCAAGACGCGATGGGGGTCTTCATTGCGCGGATTCCGTTCGGAATGACATGTTTTCGATTTGCAGGGCAGAAGAAGAGGAACCGAGGAGCATAGCCTGAAGCCTATCGTAGAGGAGGGAATGTGCTGACTATTCGGGGATTGAGTAAGACTTATGCGGGTGGCGTGCAGGCTTTGCGGGGGATATCGCTGGATATTCCTACGGGGTTGTTTGGGCTTGTGGGACCGAATGGGGCAGGGAAGTCGACGTTAATGAAGATATTGGCGACGCTGCTGGAGCCGGATGAGGGGACGGCGCAGCTGGATGGATTGAACCTGGTGTCGGACAAGGACGAGACGCGGAAGATTCTGGGATATTTGCCGCAGGAGTTTGGCGTGTATCCGAAGATGCCGGCGATTGATTTGCTGGAGCACCTGGCAGTGATGAAAGGAATCACGAACGGGAAAGAGCGGAAGGAGATTGTGGAATCGCTACTGCAGCAAACGAATTTGTGGGACAGCCGGAAGAAGGCGCTGGGAGGATACTCGGGTGGGATGAAGCAGCGGTTTGGAATTGCGCAGGCGCTGCTGGCAAATCCGAAGCTAATCATCGTGGATGAGCCGACGGCGGGATTGGATCCGGCAGAGCGGAACCGATTTTTGAATTTGTTGAGCGGGATCGGACGGAATGTGGTGGTGATTCTGTCCACGCACATTGTGGAGGACGTGCGGGAGTTGTGTTCGCGGATGGCGATCATCAGCCAGGGTCAATTGCTGCTGGAGGGGAAGCCGAGCGAGGCGCTGGAGAAATTGCGCGGGCACGTGTGGAAGAAGATTGTGGCAACGGATGCAGAACGGGAGGCGCTGGAGAAATCGATGAACGTGATTTCGACGCACCTGGTTGGCGGGTTGCATGAGGTGCGGGTGCATGCGGAGGCGTCGCCGGGGGAGGGGTTTGAGAACGCGGAGGCGGACCTGGAAGATGTGTATTTTTTGAATTTGGGAAAGGCTGAGAGGAATTGAGGTCGAAGTCGAGCGTCGGTAGTTGGTAGTCCGGGATTAAGAATCGAGGCGGCTTTTGTTCGTGGCGAAACGCGGCGTTGAAAGAAGAACTCCCCACTTGTTCGGAATGACGAATTTTGTTCTGGTGAGAAGGGAACGGACGAATTGGGATCCGCGGCTGTGGGGCGCGATTAGGAAGAGATAGGCGAACCCAAGATTGCAGGCAGGAGTACCTGTGCCACGAAGAGGAGTGGGAATGTTTTGGACATTTTTTTGGTTTGAAATGAAGTTGCGGTTGCGGAGCGTCTCGACTTATATCTTTTTTCTGATCCCGTTTGCGATGATGTTTTTTGCGGTGTCGGTGTCGGACTTTGGGCCGGTCGGAGCTGGAAAAGTGTTGCTGAACGGGCCGTATTCCCTGCTGCTGAATTTTTCGCAGCTGACGATTTTTGGAACGATCCTGATGGCGGCGATCTTTGGACCTGCGATCCTGAGGGATTTCCAGCAAGACACGTACGCGCTGATCTTCACAAAGCCTGTGAAGAAGTTCGATTATCTGGGAGGAAAGTGGCTGGCATCGTTCGTGGTTACGGTGCTGATTTTCAGCGGGCTGGTGGTAGGCGGAATCGTGGGGACGTGGATGCCGTGGGCGGACAAGACACGGTTGGCGCCCGTGCACTTGGTTGCGTACCTGAAGCCGTTCTTCGACATCACGATAATCAATATATTTTTTCTGGGTGCGTTGTTTTACTGTGCGGCGGCACTGTCGCGGCGAATCATTGTGGTGTACCTGCAGGGAGTGGCAGTGCTGGCGCTGTACCTGATTTTGTTCACGGCGGTGGTGACGACAAACAAACTAGATCGCTTCTGGGCGTCGTTGTCCGATCCGCTGTGCTTGATTTTGGGAGTGAGCGTAACGCGTTACTGGACGGTGGTGGAGCGGAACAGCAAGTTCCTGGAATGGAACGGAGTATTCCTCTACAACCGGCTGCTGTGGATTGGCGTGGGGATTTTGGCGCTGGTGCTGACGTATGTGCTGTTCCCGATGTCGGCGGAAGTATTGACGGGGAAAAGGGCGAACCGCAGAGCGAAGGCCACGGCGGAAGCGGACGAGCAGGAGAAGAAGGCGCGGCCGCGGGCGGTGGCGCAATTGCCTACGGTGACCCAGGAGTTTACAGCGGCGACCACGTGGATGCAGCTGTGGTCGATGACCCAGATGCGGGTGCAGAACATTTTGCGGGAGATTCCGTTCTGGGCGATTGCGTCGCTGATGGTGATTTTCTGCGCGGTGAACGGCTACTTTGCGGGAGAAACGAGTGGGGTGAAGGTCTGGCCGGTGACGTATTTGATGTTGAACGTGCTGCAGGGCGGCGGATTTTTGTTTTTATATATCGTAGTGGCGCTATATGCGGGGGAATTGATCTGGCGCGAGCGGGACGTGCGATTCGACCAGATTCACGATGCGCTGCCGGAAAAGGACTGGACGGATTGGGTAAGCAAGCTTTTGGCGTTGACTCTGGTGGAAACGCTGCTGCTGACGGTCGTGATGGTGGTGGGCGTGATCATGCAAACGGTAGCGGGGTTCTACCGGTATGAGATTTTGCATTATGTGGTGGAACTGTATCTGATCTGGTTGCCGCAACTCGTGATGGTGGTGCTGCTGGCGCTGTTCATCCACACCGTGGTGAGAAACAAGTTTGTAGGGCACGCGCTGATCATCGGATTCATCGTTTTAATTCCGGTGTTGTACAAGTACGGGATTGAGAACCGGCTGGAGTTGTACGGGGAGATCACGCCGTATACGTATTCGGATATGAACGGGTACGGGCACTTTGTGAAGGCGCTGCTATGGATCAATTTGTACTGGCTGGCGATTGGCGGAGTGCTGGGAGTGCTGGCGATCGCGCTGGCGAGGCGCGGGACAGATACGCGATTTGCGATACGGCTGAAGTTGATGCGAGAACGCTTTCCGCGACTGGCACCGGCGGCGGTGCTCTGCGCAGGCTTGGCGGTGGCGGCGGGAGGATGGTTCTACTACAACGCGCATGTGATGAACGTTTATCGAACGACGTTCACGGAGCGGGACCGGCGGGCGGAGTACGAGCGGCGATACAAGAAGTATGAGAGGTTTGCGCAGCCGAAAATCACGGACGTGGAAGTGGCAGTGGATATTTATCCAGAGACGCGGTCGTTTACGGCGAACGGGCATTACATGATGACGAACCGCACGGACCAGCCGATCACGGAGATCCATTTGACGGAGGCGCAGGAATCGATCGAGGAAGTGAAGTTTGACCGGCCGTTCAAGAACAAACTGAGCGACAAGGTGCATTTTTACGAGATTTATGCTCTGGAACAGCCGCTGCAACCGGGGGAAACGCTGCGCATGGATTTTCGCGCGGCGTCAAAGACGAAGGGATTCAAGGACGGCGGCGAGCGACCGGAACTGGCGTACAACGGAACGTTTTTCGACCGTGATTATTTCCCGAGCCTGGGATATTCGCGGCAGCTCGAACTGGACGAGCCGGTGCGGAGGCGGGAAGAGAAGTTGGGGGAGTATGAGGAGATGGCGCCGCGGGGCGATCCGTACTATTCGAACCTGAATTTATTTACGCCGGATTCGGAATGGATCACGTTCAAATGCGTGGTGAGCACTTCGGCGGACCAGATTGCGATTGCGCCGGGCTATTTGACGAAGGAGTGGACGGAGAACGGCCGGCGCTATTTTGCGTACGACATGGGCGATACGCGGATCAATAATTTTTATTCGTTTTTGTCCGGCCGCTTTGACGTGAAGCGGGACAAGTGGAAGAACGTGAACCTGGAGGTGTATTACACGCCGGGACATGAATATAACCTGGACAAGATGATGGAGTCGGCGAAGGCGGGGTTGGATTATTACGAGAAGAATTTCGGGCCGTTCCAGTTCACGCAGTATCGCGTGCTGGAGTTTCCGCGTTACCGGCAGTTTGCGCAATCGTTTCCGAATACAGTGCCGTTTTCGGAGGGCATCGGGTTCATTGAGAGGATGAAGAAGGACGACGACCTGGATTTGTTGTACTTCGTAAATGCGCACGAACTGGCGCACCAGTGGTGGGGACACCAGCTGATTGGGAGCATGACGCAGGGGTCGAACATGATGGCCGAAACGCTGGCAGAATATTCGGCGCTGCAGGTAATGCGGAAGAAGTATGGGGAAGAGAATACGCGGAAGTACCTGAAGTACGAGCTGGACCGTTATTTGCGGGGGCGCGCGGGAGAAGTGCGACACGAACCGCCACTGGCGCTGGTGCAGAACGAGCCGTACGTCTGGTATTACAAAGGCGCGCTGGTAATGTTTGCGCTGAGCGACTACATCGGGGAAGACAAGTTGAATTTGGCGCTGCGCGGGTACCTGGAGAAAAATCGCTATGCGACGGGACCGTATCCGGACACGCGCGGATTTGTGGAGGCGATGCGGGAGGCCACGCCGCCGGAGCTGCAGTACGTGGTGGACGACATGTTCGAATCGATCGTGCTGTATGAGAACAAGGCGACGTCGGCGGTGGTCACGCCGGAGGGCGGGAAGTACAAGGTGACGCTGATGGTCGAGACCGGAAAACGGAAGGCAGATGGATCGGGGAACGAGACGGCGATGCCGATTCACGACTGGATTGATGTGGGGGTGTTCAGCGGGACGAAGGAGCATTTGAAGAGGTTGTACATGGAGAAGAAGAAGTTCGATACGGACAAGTCCACGGTGGAAGTCGTGGTTGAGGAGAAGCCGACGTTTGCGGGGATTGACCCGTACAATAAGTTGATTGACCGGAATCCGGAGGATAATTTGGTGGAGGTCAGTAGTAAGTAGTTTGGGGTTGCTAGTTTGGGGTTGCTAGTCCGGAGTTGTAGTCCGGAGTTAAAGAGAAGAAGGGAAACCCAAGACACAGGCTGGATCCTATGCTACTGGGGGGACCAGGGGCGGAGTCGGGGGAGCCAGCGGTGGACGTTTTGGGTGTAGACGGAGTAGGCGGGGCCGAATTTTTTGCGTAGGGTGGGTTCTTCGTAGAAGAGAACGAATAGATGAACGCCGAAGACGACGGCTGCGGCGGAGATGATTACTATGGGATTGGCTTGGCCGAAGACGATCCAGAGGCTGATCCAGCCGATGAAGAAGCCTAGGTACATGGGATTGCGGACGTAGCGGTAAAAACCAACTACAACTAGATTTTGCGGCGGCGCTATCGGCGCGGGTGTGCCGTGGCCTGTGCGGCCGAAGTCCCAGATGCAGCGGAGTGCGACAGCGAAGCCGAGGATGGAGGGGATGGCGATGAGCCAGCGCCATGTGGGAATGGTGATATCTGTCTGGAAGCCTAGCCATGGCGGCAGAAGCCAGAACCAGAGGGCGAAGAAGGCGGCGCCGACGGCAAGAGAGGCCAGTGTGGTGACAGTATGGGTGAAGTGGGATGAAGGATGCGGTACGTGCGCGGGGACGGTGGGCATGGGGTCCTCCGATGAGGGGAGTATGGAATGCGGGGAGGAGGAAGTAAAGACGGGGGGGAGTTGTCGTTGTGAGTGCGGCAAGACGCAAGGATCGTGGTAGCGGTTTAGGGGCACCAGAGGAAGGCGTGGTTTAGGTTGTTTTTGTCCAGGATCCAGCCTGTGACTTGGCCAGAAGCGTTGTTGGTGGAAGGGCGAGTGCCTTGATAGGGAGTGGAGTCGTTGGCATTGGAAGCACTGAAGGTAGTGACGTCGCCATTGTGCCAGCGGACGAAGGCATGCGCGGCTAGCTTATCGTCGTAATAGGCTCCGGCCACAGCACCGGAAAAATTGATGGAGTAGGGAGCGATCCCTGCACCGTTGGCGGTGGAAGCATCGGAGACGCTGAAAATGGAAAAGCGGCCCTGAGGAGTGCGCAGGAAGGCGTAGGAAACGTTTTTGCTGTTCACGATGTAGCCGGTGATGGTGCCATCGAGGTTGATGCTGGCGGGAAAAGTGCCAAAGCCGGAGCCGGTTGCGGCTTTGGGCGCGTCGAAGGTTATGATTTTGCCGGAAGGCTCGCGCAGGAAACCGTGCCAGGTGTTCGTAGAGTCGAGAAAAAATCCGGTGATGGCGCCATAGGCATTGAGGCAGGTTTCCTCGCAGACCATAGTGGCGACAGAACCGATTGGGTCGAACGTTGAGACATTGCCGTAGCGCGAACGCACGAAGCCGTGCTCTTCGCCGGTTGTGTCGAAATAAATGCCGGCGGTGGTTCCTTCCAGATTGATGTCGAATGCCTCAGTTCCGTTGGGTTCGGGTAGGCCGTCGGGTCCTAAGAAGGCGAAATTTGTGAATTTTCCGTCCGGTTCGCGGATGAATGCAACAAAAACGGAGTTGGAGTTTTCGAAGGTCCCGGTGATGGCGCCACAGTCGTTCACACTGAAGGCGTAGGTAGCCAGGTTGGCATTGGAGTCGATTGGAGGGACATCGAAGGACTCGATGTGAGCGTCGGGAGTCCGAAAGAAGGCGTGCGTGGCGATTTGCTCGTCGGTGTAGTAGCCGACGATGAGTCCTTCGTCGTTGTTGGCTTCGGCGAAGGTGCCGCAGGAGGCGCTACAGCCGGTGATATTGCTTTTGGTGGCTTGGGGCACATCGAACTGCGTGAGATGGTGGTGGGTATTGCTCTGCTGGGCGTCAGCGGTGCTGGAGAAGGAGAATAAGAGTATGGGGACAAGAGGAGCGAACCTGCTGGGTTTCATGGATCCCTCGCATCGTTCAGTTTTTACCGACCAAGCGAGGCAAAATTAACGACGGGGCAAAGGAATGGCAATGATAGGGAGAGTGAGATTGATCTGAGAGTGACATGAGGGGCTACTTTATTGAGCATAAGGTGGTTAGGGGTAGCTGGGTATGGGAGTGAAATGAAGAAGCCGATAGCGAAATGTGGTGGTAGAATGCCCGGCAATTGATCTTGGTCGCGCCAGGACGTGTATGGCCACACGGGCGGAACTTTCGTTCGGGGTGCGCTTCGGCGAGTTCGAGCTGAACGCAGCGAGCGGGGAACTGCGTAAAGGCGGCATCCTTCTTAAGATTCATCCACAACCATTCCGAGTGTTGCTGCTGCTGGCGGAGCGATCCGGGCAAATCGTGAGCCGGGCAGAAATCCGGCGCAGCCTGTGGGGCGACAACACGTATGTGGATTTTGATGGGGGAATTAATTTCTGCGTAAGGCAGATCCGCGAAGTTCTGGCAGACGATGCGGAGAATCCGCGTTATCTGCAGACAATTCCACGGCGCGGGTATCGATTTATCGCTTCGACCACGATTATTCCTACGAGACAAATACACGTTGTAACTGCGACGGGCGGCGGTGTTGTTGTGGAGCGGCGGCCAGAGGCCAAGCGGTTGGATCGTGAGGCTAGCGAGAAGCAACCGAGTGAAGCTGCGGCGAAATTTGCGGCAGTCGAGGAACTGAAGGGAAAAAACTGGCGGTTGGCGCTGCTGGTTGGCGCGGCAGTTGTAATTCTGGCGGCGGGTTTGGGCTGGAACCGGTGGAGGCATCGTGCGAGCGAGAATCGCGTCGCTCCGAGCGAGATACAGCTGACCGCGAATCCTCCGGAAGATTATGTGGCGATTGCCGCGATCTCACCGGATGGAAAGTATGTGGCGTATGTGGATCAGATCGCGCTACTGGTGCGGTCGGTGGAGTCTGGAGAGGTTCGAACGGTGGCATTGCCGGCGGATTTTCTGGCGGCGCAGATATGGGAGGTGCGCTGGTTCCCGGAGGGAGGAAAACTGCTGATCACTAGGCGCGAGTCGGTTTCCGAAGAGACGAGTTTGTGGACGGTTGCGGTGCTGGGGCAGGCGCCGCCACAAAGGCTGCGGAAGGATGCGTCCGAACCGTCGATTTCGCCCGATGGAAAGAGCATCGTGTTTAGAAGCGGGGCGCTGCACCAAGCGAAAGAAATATGGGTGTCTGGAGTGAATGGAGAAGCCGCGAGGAAAATCGTGGACGCGGCGGAGGACCAGGGAGCGGGAAGCCCGGTATGGTCGCCAGATGGGCGATGGATCGCATACCAAAAATGGAAACGTGGCGCGCCCACGGCGGAGCGCTCGATTGAAATTCTGCCGTCGAGCGGCGGGGCTTCGAAACGATTGGTGTCCGAGGCGAGCTTGGCAGACGGAAGCACATTCGACTGCGAAGGGAGTGGATTCGGCTGTTTGAATTGGGCGTCCAACTGGAACCTGGCGTTCACGAGCCTGAAGCGGGCGGAGACGGCTGGGGATAAAGAGACGAGGAGTCTTTGGAAAGTGCGCGTGGATGCGAAGACGGGCGCGGTTGCGAATAGGCCGGCGGTGATTGCGACGTTGGGGGATTTGGTGACGGAGAGTTTGACGACGACTGCCGATGGCAAAACTCTGGCGTTCATGAAACTGCGCGCGAGCCAAGACGTGTATGTCGGAGAGTTGGATGGCGGGCTCGGGGCGCTGAGACATGCGCGGCGGTTGACTTTGGACAATCACGACAGCTTCCCGAACGCGTGGATGCCGGATGGGCGAAGCTTGCTGATTGCGTCAAACCGGAATGGACAAGTGGAATTGTTCCGGCAGGGAGTGAGCGGGGGAGTGGCGGAAAGCATCCTGGCGGGTGCGGGAAATAAACTAGGAACCGAAAGCGGCTTGAGTCCGGATGGATCGTGGATCCTTTATTGGGAGTATGTGCGTATAGGAGACAAGGTACGACCAGATAAGGCTAGGCTGATGCGCCAGCCTGTAGGGGGCGGGCCGCCGGAAATGACACTAGAGGAACCGTACTCCGAAGACGCGGAACTTAGTTTCTCTTGTGCCGAGAAGGCCGGGGAACTCTGCGTCATGAATGGATGGGACGGGAACGAACTGGTTTTCTACGCGCTCGGACCCGTGGGCGGGAAGGGCGAGGAGCTTGGGAGAATCGAGGTAGACCGGCACTGGATGGTTGGGTGGTCGGTGTCGCCGGATGGCTCGCAGATTGCGGTTGTGGATCACCGTCATGAGGACAGAATCGAAATCTATGACGTTGCGAGGAGGACGTGGCGCGAGATTGCTGTGGAGCCAGGGTGGGGAGATTTTCATTCGGTGGCGTGGGCGCCACAGGGGAAGGGATTTTTCGTTGACACGTTTTTGCCGGCATCGTTCAATTTGGTTCACGTGACGATGCGGGGGAAGGTGCAGGTGCTGTCGAGTAATGCGCGGACACAGTATATGACGCGGCCGCGGCCGTCGCGGGATGGGAAGTATTTGGCGTACCAGGCGGAGAGCGAGGACGGGAATGTTTGGTTGTTAAAGGATTTCTGAAGCGGGTGATTGTGGGGGACGTGGGCGCGTTGCTTGGACGACGCGCTTTTTTTTGTGCGGAATTGGGAATTGCGGGAGTAGAATCGGCGTGGTTATGGATGGGGAAAGTGGCTTATGAGGTATGAGGGAATGCGATTCGCGCGAAAGGTCGTGGTGATGGTTTGTGGCGGGATGATTTTGTGTGGCGTGGTGTTGGCACAGGGGAGTGGGTCGGCCGACGAGGTGGTGGTCAGTGTGCTGCGGGGTAGGGTAGTGAATGCGGTGACTGGGGTGCCTGTGGGGCGGGCGTTGGTGATTGCGGCTGGGAATGAGGCTGCGATCTTTACGGATGATCGCGGGGAGTTTGCGTTGAACCTTTCGCAGTCGAAGATAGCAGTGGTGGCGATGTCTGGTGGGAGGGCGAGACGGCGGTTAGAGGTGCGAAAGCCGGGATTTCTGCAGCTATCGAGATCAATTCCATACGCGGGGGGCGCGGGGGAGAATGCGACGGAAGTGACGATCGCATTGGTGCCGGAGGCATTGATTGTGGGGCGTGTGGAGGTGCCGGGGTCAGATGGTGAAGTGCAGATCGAGTGCGAGTTGTACCGGAAAGGGTTTCATTACGGGCAGGAGACGTGGTCGCCGTCGGGGACGTTTCGGACGTGGGCGAATGGAGAATTCCGGTTCAGCGATTTGCGAGCGGGAACGTACAAGCTGATCACGCACGAGCAAATGGACCGCGATTCGATGAGGCAGATGCCGGGAGCGGCGATGTTTGGGTACCCGCCGATTTATTACTCGAACACTACGGATTTTTCAACGGCAAGCGCGATTGTTGTGAAGGCCGGAGAAACAGCACAGGTGAATCTGACGGTGGCGCGGCGGGAATATTATCCGGTGCAGATTGCGGTGAGAAATGCTCCGGTGGGACGGCCGATGAATTTGCAGGTGGCGCCGATGGGGACGCATAGTCCGGGGTGGTCGCTGGGATATAACTCGGCCGACGGAGCGATCGAAGGATTGTTGCCGGACGGAAGTTACACGGTGGAAGCGACTGCGCTGGGCGAGGAGCAGTCGACGGGGATATTAAATTTCACAGTGAGAGGGAAGCCGCTGGAAGGGCCCGTGTTGAATCTTGTCCCAGATGCACAAGTGACGGTGAACGTGCGGGAAGTATTCCAATCGCAGCCGAGCAATTTTGGAAACGGAGAAGGAGCAACGCATACGGCGGTCGGCGGAAGGGTGATGTCGAACGTGCATGTGGATCTGGTTCCGATCGGAGATTCCCAGCGGATGGGTTCGGCGAGCGCGGTTCCTACGGAAGGATTGGATGGACACACACAGGTGATTGAAAATGTGGTGCCGGGACGATATCGGGTGAGAGTGACGCCAGGGCGGGGATATGTGGCATCGATGGAGTCGGGCGCGGTGGATTTGCTGCGGCAACCGCTCGTGGTGGCATTGGGAGGCGAGCCGGCGCCAATTGAAATAACTTTGCGGGATGACGGAGGGGAGGTGGATGTTTCGTGGGGACAAGCGACGGAAGCGCAGGGAAGTTCAGAACAAAGCAGTGGAAATTCGCGGTTGGGATATGCGTATTTGTTCCCGATGAACCACAGCGATGTTGACATGCCGCTAGGTGGATATGGGTCGCGAGAGGGCAACGTGTCGATTAAACAGGTAGCCCCTGGAGAGTATCTGGTAGTGGTCTACGAAACAGCGCCGGAAGGGCCGCTCATGGAAAGTGAGACAGAGACGCTGCAAAGCAAAGGGAGAGTGATTCATGTGGAGGCGGGACAGAAGGTGAGTGTGCAGGTGAAGGCGATTTCCGAGGGTGGGGAATGAAGATGGGGCGGAGATGGATTGCGTGGATGGGGATTGGGTTGTGTGTTGGTGTGCTGCAGGCAAGAGCACGGGAGCAAGTGCCTGTGCCACAACAGGGTGGGGAACAGGCGCAGGGATACAGGATTGCGGGGACGGTGGTGAATGCGATTACGGGGGCACCGCTGGCTCGGACGAGGGTGTCGATTGCGGATACGCGGGCGCGGATGCAGAGAATCGAGATGGAGACGAGCGAGGACGGGCATTTTGAGTTTGCGCATTTGCTGGCGGGGAAATATTCACTGCAAGGATCGCGGCAGGGGTACATCACTTCGTTCTTCGAACAGCATGAGCAATATTCGACGGCGATCGTTACAGGAACCGAATTCGCGACGGACAAGCTGGTGCTGCGGTTGACGCCGATGGCGACAATCAGCGGGCACGTGCTCGATGAGTTCGGGGAGCCAGTGCGAAGCGCGCACGTGCAATTGTTTGTGGAGGACCACAGCGGCGGGATGAGCCGGGTGAATAATGCGGGCGGGGCTTCGAGCGACGACCGGGGATATTTCGATATTGGAGGTCTGCAGCCGGGAACGTATTTTGTTTCGGCAAGCGCGAAGCCGTGGTACGCGGTGCATCCGGCTAGCGGGGGCGCGAGTGGAGATGCGCAAAAAGTTTCGGCGGGACTGGATGTGGCATATCCGACGACGTATTACGGAGGAGCGACGGAATCGGATGGTGCCGCAGCGATTGAGTTGCAGGGCGGGGAGAAGCGAGAGATTGATGTCCGGATGAGCCCGGTGGCGGCGCTGCATTTGTTGTTTCACGTGTCACTGGAAGAGGATGGGCGTGGTATGCAGATACCAGTATTGCAACGGCATGTGTTCGATATGACGGAAGGCGCGCCGGTCGGAGAGCTTCGTCCTGTGGCACCGGGGGTGATGGAAATGGCAGGAGTGCCGGCGGGGCGATACGACGTGAGCATTCGGAGCGCCGATTCAGAAGCCGCGCAGGAATTCAGCGAGATGGACCTGCGGCGCGACGGGCAGGATTTGAATGTGACTGCGGGCGAGGCGCTGGGGAAGCTGAATGTGATGGTGAAAATGGCGGATGGACAGGGGCTGCCGAGAATGTACGTGGTGGGGCTACGCGATGCGGGGCAGAGAATGGCGCAACTGCGGCCAGGGGATGCGAGAGGGAGCGTGACCTTTGAGGCGGTGAAGCCAGGGAAATATGCGTTGGTGGTGCTGGCGCAGGGGCGAACGTATGCGGTGGTGCGGACTGCGGCGGGGACTACGGAGACGGCGGGGCACGATGTGACTGTGGCGTCTGGCGCGGGGACCGATCTTACGGCGGAACTGGCGGTGGGGGACGGGTTGGTTGAGGGCACGGCGGTGAAGAATGGGAAGCCGGTGGCGGGAGTGATGGTGGCCCTGGTGCCGAATGATCCGGAAGGGCATGTGGAATGGTTTCGGCGGGATCAGAGCGATTTTGATGGGACATTTGCGCTGCAGGGAGTGATACCGGGGAAGTACACGATTGTGGCGGTGGAAGATGCGTGGGGATTCGATTGGATGAAGCCGGGAGTGCTGGCTGGGTATCTGAAGAACGGGAAGAGCGTAGAGGTAGGCGGGAACAGGATGGTGCGGTTGGAGGAGGGGGTAGAGGTGCAGAGGAGTCGGTAGCTTGGGAGACAAGAAGCAGGGATTGAGACCCTTCGTCGCGGACTCCGTTCGGAATGACGGGTCTTTTTATCACCAAAAAACATCATGAGAAAACCGTAAGAACAACAGAACAACCCAAGAAACAATGCAAGAACAAGCGAACCGCAGAGCACAGGCAGCAGAGCCCGTGCGGCACGTGGGGTCGGTTTGGGGTAGTACGGATTGGGGGTGGGGATGGTACTGGGTTGCTATTGGGGTTCGCGGGAGGGGCGGGGAGAATGGGGTTATGTGGGAATGGTTCGTTTTTGTGGTTTGGAGCGATTGGTGCGTACAACGGTTGCGGTTGGCTGCGGTGCGCGTGACCTATACCAGGGCGCGTTGAACTGAGAACGACGGAGGAAGACGCAGATGTCCCTATTGCATTTTCGGCGTGTGGAACGCAGACGGACCCGGCGGGCGGCGATGTGCATTAATGTGCTGGTGTTCGGCGAGGTCGAGGGCGCAGAGAAGTTTCGATATTGGACCCGGTCGGTGAGCGTGAGCGGGCATGGTGGCGTGGTGCTGCTGGAACAGGAATTGATGGTGGGCCAGACGTTGCATGTGATGAACGAATATAACGGGAGGAAGGCGACGGCGCGGATTGTGGCGGTGCGCAGTTCGAACGAAGGACAGGCCCAGGCGTCGTTTGAATTTATTGAGGGCGGAGAAAAATTTTGGAGTATGACGTTTCCGGCTTCGGGAGCGAAGCCGATGCGGAGAGTCGCGGGGTCGACGGGAGCGGTGGGGGGACTGTAAGGCAGTCGGGAGTTTATAGTCGGGAGTTCGGTGTGTTGTTCGTGATGTTCCGCGTCTGTTGGAAATTCCAAAAGACAATTTAGGTGGGTTTCTTTCCGCAAAAGGCGCGGAAAGGGGCGGCGGTCCTTACTTCGCGGACTCCGTTCGCAAGGACATGTTTTTTTTCAGGTTGACCCTACGAAGAACCTCAAGAGTTGGCATGAGAGACAGCGCTACAAACCAAGGGTACAGGCGGGAGTCTCCGTGCCAGTGGTGCTTGCTGTTTTGGGGGTTGGGGGATTAGGGTAGGGGCATGCGAAAACTTATTTTTGTTTTAGTGGTGGTGTTTGTGTGGATGGGTGCGGCGGTCGGGGTATGGGCGGATGCGCCGGATACGGGGGGGAAGAATTGGAAGGCGGAATGGATTACGGCGGAGGGAGTGGCGCAGCGGGATGAAGTGGTGCTGCATTTTCGGAAGGCGATTGACTTGGCGGGGGTGCCGGAACATTTTTTGGTGGATGTGAGTGCGGACAATCAGTTTGTGTTTTATGTGAATGGGAAGCGCGTGGGAACGGGACCCAGCCGCGGAGATTTGGCGCACTGGCGGTATGAGGTTTTGGATTTGGGACCGTTTTTGCATGCGGGGAAGAATGTGTTGGGCGCAACGGTGTGGAATTTTGGTGTGCATGCGGCGGTGGCGCAAATGAGCAACCGCACGGGATTTCTGGTGCATGGGAAAAGTCAGGCGGAACGGGCGGCAGATACGGATGCGAGTTGGGATGTAGAGGAGGAAAAGGGTATTGCGACGATGCGGCCGGGGGCGGGGGGATTTTATTTTGCGGCGGGGCCGGGCGAGCGGTGGGACGCAGCAAAAATCGATTGGGATTGGGATCGCGAGGGAACGACTGGTGAATGGACGAAGGCGGTGACGCTGGGACACGGCGCGATGCGCGAAGAACGGGACGCTCCGAATAACTGGCAGTTAGTGGCTGATCCTTTACCGGCGATGGAAATGAAGGCGGTGCCGAGCGGGCGGGTGGTGCGCGCGACGGGCGTGGGGATGCCAGCGGGATTTCCTTCGAAAGGTTTTGAAGTGGCCGCGCAGACGAAGGCCAGTGTTTTGATGGACCGAGGAGAATTGGTTACCGCATACCCCGCGTTGACGGTGAGTGCGGGAGCGGGCACCAAGATTCGAGTGACGTATTCAGAAGCGCTTTACGACGAGAAGGGAGAGAAGGGGAATCGCGACGAGATTACCGGGAAGCATATTGTGGGGATTTCGGATGAGTTCTTGCCGAACGGAAGGAAGGATTCGGAATTTCTGCCGCTGGGATGGAGGACCTGGAGATATTTGCAGATTGATGTGGAGACCGGGGAGCAGCCGATCAAGATCGAAGGATTGCAGATTTGGTTTACGGCTTATCCGTTTGAGGAGAAGGGATATTTTCGGGCGGATGATGGAATCTCGGGGAAGATTTGGGAGATCGGGTGGAGAACAGCGCGGCTGGATGCACACGATACATATATGGACACGCCGTACTGGGAGAGGCTGCAATACATCGGAGATACGCGGATCCAGGCGCTGATTTCGTACACGGTGGCGGGCGACGATCGATTGGCGCGACAGGCGATGGAAGCGTTCAACGATTCGCGCGTGCCGGATGGATTAACGCAAAGCCGGTATCCGTCGGAGTTAGTGCAGATGATCCCGACGTTTTCGCTGTTGTGGGTGGGGATGGTGCACGATTTCTGGATGTATCGCGGGGATGCGGACTTTGTGCGCAAGGAATTGCCGGGAACGCGGACGGTGCTGGACTGGTTTGTGCACAGGCAGAGGGTGGATGGTTTGCTGGGGAAGATTGCGTGGTGGCCGTTTGTGGATTGGGGGAAGGACTTTGATTTTGGCGAGCCAGAGCAGGAAGTGGATGGAGGGTCATCCATTTTGACGTTGCAATTTGTGGAAGCGCTGCGGTATGCGGCGGAGTTGGAGGATTTGTATGGCGACCGACATTTGGCGGAGGAATACCGGGAGGCGGCGGGGCGCGCGGCGGCGGGAGTTCTGAAATTCTGCTGGGACGAGAAGTATGGATTGTTGGCGGATACTCCGGCGAAAAACCATTTCAGCCAACACGCGAATATCTTGGGAGTTTGGTTGGATGTGATTCCGGAGGAGCGGCAGCGACGGGTGATGGAAGAGGTTTTGATCGCCAGCGAGGCGCCAGGCCAGAAGGATTGGCCCAAATACCATATCCAATATGATCAGTATGAGGCGGTGCCAAAGATGACGTTTGCCACTTATTATTTTCGATTTTATCTGGCTCGAGCGGTGGACCATGTGGGGATGGGCGATTGGTATTTGTATTTGCTAAGGCCGTGGCGGGAGATGGTGGGGTTGGGATTGTCGACATGGGCGGAATCGCCGGAGCCGACGCGATCGGATTCGCATGCGTGGAGCGCCCATCCGAATTTTGATTTATTGACGATTGTGGCGGGGATACGTCCGGAGAGCGCGGGATTTGGGAAGGTGCGGATTGCGCCGCATTTGGCCGGGTTGCAGCATGTCGAGGCGGGGATGCCGACGCCGCGGGGGATAGTGGAGGTGCGGTTTAGGAACGGGGCGAAGGGGTTGGAGGGGGAGGTGACGTTGCCAACCGGGGTTAGTGGGGAGTTGGAGTGGGCGGGGAAAAAGGTGGGATTGCACGGCGGGGAGCAGAAGGTGAAGGTGGGAGGTGAAGGAGGTAAAGGAGAGTGAGGAGCTAGACCCACTCTTCGCAAAAGGCGCCCGGAGTGGGGCACCCAGGAAGGCCGATCTGAAGTCCGGGCACTACATTTTTAGGTGGGCATTTTGAAGAAAAAATAGAGAGCTAGGAAGAAGAAGATTAGATCGGGGGACCAGGCGGCTAAGAAGGGGGGGAGTTGGCCGATGCCGCCCATGGCTTCGGTTAGGGCGGAGAGGGCCCAGTAGGAAATGCCGATTCCTACGCCCATGGCGATGCCGCCTACGGCGCCGCGGCTGCCGACGAAGAGGGCGAAGGGTACGGCTAGCATCATGCTGATGGGCGCGATCAGGGGATACGCAAATTTCTTGTGGAGTTGGACGGTTAGCGAGGAAACATCGAAACCGGCGTCACGGAGGCCGGCGATGTAGCGGCGAAGCTCGCGCCAACTCATCTGGAAAGCCTGAATGACTTCGCGATTGAAGTAGGTGGGAGGTTCGGTGAGTTCGGGGAACGACGTGACCTTGAAGGGCGCGTAGCGGGAGACGGAGCCGCCTGAGAAATCGCGGACCCAGCCGGATTCGAGGCCCCAGGTATTTTCGGAGGGGAGCCAGGTGGCGCGAGTGGCATAGATGCGGCGGCGCATCTGGTAGGTGACGGGATCGAGTTCGATGACGGTGAGGCCGCCGAAAAGTTTTTGCTTGGAGTCGAAGAGATCGTAATTATAGACCTTGGAATTTTCGCCAAAGATCCAGCGCTCGGGGCGAGTGTGGGTTTGCGGCGGGCGGCCCTTGATGATGGCGCGGAGCTCGTCCTGACGCTGGTTGGCGTAGGGAAGGTAGGTGTCGTCGAGGATGAGAAGCGCGGTGGCGATGGCGAGGCCGGAGATGAGAAGAGGAATCGCCAGGCGATAGAGAGAAATGCCGCTGGCTTTGAAGGCGATAATTTCGTTGTTCTTGCTGAGAACGCCGAGCGTGACGAGAACCGAAACGAGAGCGCCGAGAGGAGTGAACTGGTACACGGAGTAGGGAATGAGGAAGACGAAATATTTGATGACGATCATGAAAGGGACATTGTGGCGGCGAATGTCTTCAGCGAGTTCGAAGAAAGTGAAGATTTCGAACAGGAAGAGGAATGCGACCATGATGAGAAGGAAGAAATAGACGAATCGGCGAAGGACGTAGAGGTCCACGATGGAGGGAAGGCTGGAATAAGAAGGGAAATGAGATTCGCCGTTTTCGGCGCGAGTGGAGGAATGGCGGGCTTTGAAGCGGCGGCGAATCAGGCGGCGGAAGGCGGTGAAGCGCGCGAAGATGGCGGGAGTGCGAGTTTCGCTGCGGTAGCGCTCCATGCGGGGGAAGAACACGAGAGCGACCAGGGCGATGATGACGTTGGCGGCCCAGATGCCGATGGCGGCGGGAACAACGCCCTCCCGAGCGAAGCCGGCGCCGGTGACGAGGATGAGGTAATACACGGCGATGATGATGATGGCGAGGAGCGTCCCGGCAGCGCGGCCCCCGCGGCGTGGTTGAGCGCCGAGCGGAACGGCGATCAAAGCAAAAACGAAACAGGCGAAGGGGAAGGCAAAGCGCTGGTTGAGCTCGACGTGAGCATCGCGCCAGTTGGGGCCGTGTTCCTTCCAGAGCTGGCGGAGAGTGCGCTCTGGATAACTGCGGACGCGCTCCTGCGGAGGAAGCATGGTGGAAAATTCCATGGGCCAATCGGAGCGGCCGAAGGCCGTGATGGAATAATGATCGGGAGTGGCGCGGGCGAATTCGTGAGTGGTGCCGTCGTTGAGATGGAGCTCTAACTTGCCGAGGGCGGGTTCGGCAATTACAATCGCACTTTCCGCAAGAGTGATCTGTGAGTTGCTGTCACCGCTGACCTCGGCGATGAATACGCCGTTCCAGTGCGTGCCGCTGACGGCGACGTCGTTGACGTAGAGGACAAGGTGCGGGAAGCGTTCATCGAAAACGCGGGGTTGGACGGCGAAGGAGATTTGGGAAGTGATGAGGGTGGCTTCGATGTCACGGCCGGTGCGGAGGGATAAGGGAGCCAGCCAAGCGCTCATGATAAAGGTGAGGACCGCGCCGATCACAGCGAGAACACCGACGGGAACGAGAATGCGTTTGCGGGAGATGCCAAGGGAAGTGATGGCGATGATCTCGCTGTCCATGGACATGCGGCCGAGACCGAGAAGAACGCCGATGAGGACGGCCATGGGAATGGTGAAGACGAGGACGCTCGGGACAATGCAGAGGAAGAGGACTACGACCTGGTAGACGGAGCCGGAATGGCGAACGAAAATCTCCATGATTTTGACAAGCTTGGGGACGAACAGGACGAAGGTGAAGATGATGAGTCCGAGAAAGGCGTGGCGGATAACTTCGCGGGCTATGTAGCGATCAAGGAGACGCATGGGCGAAAGGAGGAGTGTAACATGGGGGAGATGGAGGTTGAGGAGGGGAAGGGAGTGGAGGAGAGCGGGCGATGGTCATTTAGTTGTGATTGGGTGACTTGGCTTGCTTTTGGCGGGGACCAGGCAGTTTAGAGCGGAGGTAGCAGCGCGGAGGATGCTGGATCGAAGAGGGATTCTTTCCGCAAAAGGCGCGGAAAGGGGCGGCGGTCCTCACTGCGAGGACTCCGTTCGGAATGACGGGTTTCTTATGTAACTGAGGGGCAGCGCCGGGAGTGACGGCCCGTTGCGGGTGAGTTGGTAAGTGGTTCTAGGTTGGGGAGAGGGTTGCGGATGAATCGGATACATTTGGCGGTTTTGTGGCACATGCATCAGCCGCAATATCGGGACCCGGAGACGGGAGCATATGTGTTGCCGTGGACGCGGCTGCATGCGACGAAAGATTATTGGGGAATGGTGAAGCTGTTCGAAGAGTTTCCCAAGTTTCATGCTACGTTCAACATGGTGCCGTCTTTGTGCATGCAGCTGGAGGAATACGCGAGCGGAAAATTCAAGGAGCCTTGGTTCGACTTGGCGTTTCAACCGGCGGAGAAGCTGACGAAGGAAGAGAAGCGGGAAATATTAGACCGGGCGTTTCAGGTGAATCACGAGCGCTTGATGGCGCGATGGGCGCGATTTGTGGAGTTGTATGAATGGTCGCGGGTGGCCGGCGGGGCGCAGGCGCTGGTGACGTTTACGCCGCGGGACTGGCGAGATTTGCAATTGCTGTCGCAACTGGCGTGGATGGATGAGGAGTGGTTCACGAAGGATGCGGTGGTGTGCCGGCTGGCGAACCGCGGAAAAGATTTCACCGAAAAAGATAAAACGGACTTGAAGGAGAAGCAGATCGAGCTGATGGGCATGGTGTTGCCGACATGCCGTGAAGCGGCGGCGCGAGGACAGATCGAGATCAGCACGACACCGTTTTATCACCCGATTTTGCCGTTGCTGTGCGATTCCGATATTGCGCGCGTGGCAAACCCGGGAACACCGCTGCCGCGACGGGCGTTCCGGCGGCCAGAAGATGCAAGGGAACAGTTGCGGAGGGCTAGGGAATATCACGAGCGGGTGTTTGCGACGAAGCCGGTGGGATTGTGGCCGTCGGAAGGATCGGTATCTGACCAAGCGCTGGCAATTGCGGCGGAAGAAGGGTTTCGTTGGTTTGGGACGGATGAAGGAGTGCTGGGACGGACGCTGAACGTAGGATTTTTCCGAGACTCGAATGGAACGCCGGCGAATGCAGAGAGACTGTACCAGCCGTGGCGACTGCAATTGGGGAATTCGGGGATCACGGGATTGTTCCGCGATCACCATTTGTCTGACCTGGTGGGATTTGTGTATAGCCGGATGGATAGCGCGGCCGCGGCTGCAGATTTGCACGGGAGATTGCGGCAACTGGGCGAATCGGTGAAGACGGGGAAGCCGCTGACGATTTGTTTGTTTTTGGATGGCGAAAATGCCTGGGAATACTATCCGGGGAATGGAAGGCAGTTTTTGCGCGAGTTTTACCGGACAATCAGCGACGATCAGGATTTCCGGGCGTTGACGGCGAGCGAAACGATTGCGGCGGCGGGAGATGTGCCGACGACGAACGGGATTTTTCCGGCGTCGTGGATTAATGCGAATTTTGATGTGTGGATCGGGAATGAAGAGGATGTGGCGGCGTGGGAATTGTTGTGGGATGCACGAGAGGCCTACGCGCATGCGGTGGACGCGCGGGCGAAGGGAAGGACGGACGCGCCATCGCAGGAAGGGCTGAAGGAAGCGCAGGAATCGCTGCTGGCAGCGGAGGGCAGCGACTGGTGCTGGTGGTACGGGCCGGAACACAGCACGGCGAATGATGCAGAGTTCGATGCGCTGTACCGGAAACATTTGACGGGAATGTACCTGGCGCTGGGATTGGTGGCGCCCGAGGAATTGGCGAAACCGATCAAGAAGAAACCGGAGCGCGCGTACCAGTTGCCGCCGAGCGCGAACTTGAAGGTGAAAGTGGATGGAGTGGATTCGAGTTATTTCGAGTGGCTGGGCGCGGGCGTGTATTCGCCATTGCAACGTGGCGGGGCGATGCACGGGCGCGTGTTTTATTTGAAAGAGTTGCGCTATGGGTTCGAGGAAGAGCGCTTTGTGGTGAGAGTGGAGTGTTTTCCGGATTCGTTGGCGGAGTTGGAGGATCCGGAATTCCGGATTGTGGTAGGGGCGGCGGAGGAGTTAACGGTGGTGGTGAAGCTGGAACGTGGACGGATGAAGGAATTTGCGGTGGAGATGAACCGGGTGTGTTTGTTGAAGCCGGCTACCATTGCGGTGGCGGCGTTTCAGCGGACCTTGGAAGTGGCGATCTGGAAAAATTCGTTGAACTTGAAAGGGTTGACGAAGTTGAAGCTGGGAGTGGCGTTGTGGCACGGGGGATTGCCAATCGATGTGATGCCGGCAGAGGGCGCTGTCGAAGTGCAGTTGGGGGAAGAGAATGCAGCTTGGGGGGTGGAGTAGGAGGAGTTGTTCGGGGAGAGTTTGGGATTGAGATGGCCCGCCTGAGATTTTTGGCGGGCTTTTTTTGTGGGAAGGTGAGGGGGAAATGGGAGGCGGGGAATTAGGGGAGTGGAAGGCGAGATGGTGGGATCGAAGAGGAATTCCTCACTTCGCGGACTCCATTCGGAATGACGTGGTTGTTTGTTTGAGTGCGTGCTTCGGGTACTGGGAGATGTGGGAGTGGGGAGGGTGAAAATTTGGTGACGGTGGGGAATGTGCGTTGACAGGGGGTAAGGCGATCGAATAGAAAGGACGCGCTGTGGGGTTGTGGAGAAGCGGGGCGGCAAGTCCAGAACACGATAGGGGTGAACGATGATGAACCAGAGGTGGGGGAGCCTGGGGAAGACCTGGGCGGCTAGCACGGTTGTGGTTGGTGCCATTTTGTTGGCGGCCGCGGTTGGCGCGCGGGCGGCGCAGGATCCGGAAGAAGGAACGCCGTTGCCACTGAAAGTGGGGCGGCAAATCCAGGCGACGGATTTCAATACACAAACGCTGACGATGCACGTGATGCCAGCCAATACGGCGAACGGGAAGAAAGCGAGAGAGCTACAAAAGCAGACAGTGCCAGCAGGGAAGAATTCGCAGGGATGGGGAGGCAATGGAGTTTCCTACTATCCGGGTGATTTGACCTACCAGGGCGGGAACGTGGTGGAGTCGGCGGTGAGCCACGCGGTGTATGTGAACTGCAACGCCAGCTGCTTTGGACACCCGACGAAGTTTCTGCGGAATCTGCAGAAGAGCCAGCTGATTCATGTAACAGACCAATACGTGGGCACGGACGCGTATAACCGTTACAGCGTCGGTCGGAGCGGAATCATCGAGTACACGGTGAACGGGCCGCTGGGGCCGACGGATATCGAAACGCTGGTTCACGCATCAGCGGAGGCGTTCGGGAGCGGATATGGACAAATTCATCATATCTTTTTCGCGCCGGGAATCGACGTGTGCGAAGATGCAGCGCTCTCGGTTTGCTACTCGCCGGACAATCTGGCGACGTGGTATTTCTGCGCGTTTCACGGAAGCATCGACTACACGGATGTGGGACACGTGCTGTTTACGGTAGAGCCCTATCAGAACGTGAACGGATGCGCGGTGGGACAGCCGAGTCCGAATGGGCCGGTGGTAGACTCGCAAGCGAGCGTGCTTTCACACGAGACGATCGAAACGATTACCGATCCGGACGGGACGGCGTGGTGGAATACCGTGTCACTGGATTTGTATGGATATGAGATCGCGGATGAGTGCCAGAATTCGACGTTCGTGTACCAGACACCGTCGATTAATGGGACGTTCTATGAGATACAGCCGCAGTATTCAAATGCGGTACATGCGTGCACGTACCGCCCGCCGAATGAGTGAGGAGTGATTCAGCAGTTGGAGTGAACGCCCGCTTGAGTCATCAGGCGGGCGTTTTTTTGATGGGAGGAAATTGGAAGAGGGAAAAGGGATAATTGGTTTGCGGTGTGGATTTGGTTGCGCCGTTTTGTTTTTTTTTGAGCGGCTGTTGAGATCGAAGAGGAATTTCTAAGTTCGCGGACTCCGTTCGGAATGACGGAGTTTTTTTTGGGGGATGAGGAGAGAACCCCGAGAGGGGCACGATGCATCGTGCCCCCTCATGGTTGCGGATTTTTTAGTGGGGCAAGAGGGAGAGGGTGTTGGTGGACGGTTGGGTTGGCTGCGGACTTGAGGTGGTGGCTAAGGTGGTGGCTTCGTCGCGCTGTTTGGCGGTCATTAGGCGTTTGAGGGCCGCGCGATTGTCGAGGCCGGAGCGGTCGCCTGCGGAAATGGCGCGGGAATACCAGGTGTAGGCGGCGATGTAGTCGAGAGGGACGCCTTTACCTTGTTCGTAGAGGTAGGCGAGGTTGGTTTGGGCGGCGGGCAGGCCTTGCTGGGCGGCTAGCTTCAAGAGGCGCGCGGCTTCGGTGTAATCGCGCTGGATGGCGAGGCCGTTGAAATAAAAATAGGCGAGATTGCTTTGCGCTTCGGGAGCGCCGGCATCAGCGGCCGCGCGGAACCAGCGAATGGATTGTTCGAGATTGCGCGGGGTGCCGTAGCCAAGATAGTAGAGCGATGCGAGATTGCATTGGGCGACGGTGTTTCCGTGTTGGGCGGAGAGGGAATACCATTCGAAAGCTTTCGCGGAATTTTTGGGAACGCCTTGGCCGTGTTCGTAGAGAGACGCGAGATTATTTTCCGCGGTGGAGTGATGCTGGAGCGCGGCCGCCTGGTAATTCTGGAAGGCCTGGGAATAATCGCGCGGGACACTCTGGCCGTGTTCATAGAGATAGCCGAGAAGGAATTGGGCATTGGAATTATTTTGTCCGGCGGAGGCGCGAAGCCACTTGAGGGCGGATTGCGAGTCCGCGGGGGAAGAGTTATGAGCCAACAAGGATTCTGCGAGTTGGTATTGCGCCAAGGAATCGCCTCGCTCGGCGCGGGCCTGAAGATTGGCTATCGAGACGGAGGCTGTCTGCGGAGTTTGTGGCGCGGCATGGACGGGTGGAACGGCCGCGAGGGCTGCTGCTGCGCACAATGAGATGAACGTGAAGATACGAGCGACGAACGAGAATGAGTGAGATTGACGAGAGTTCATGATGTTCCCCCTTGACTAGACTTACGTTCCCTTTACAGCTCGGAATTGCCGGCTGAATGCAGCGGCCAAGCAAAACCGTTTGCACCGAGGCACACCAATGCGAAGGCGCGTTGGAGCAGGATCGCGGGCGCCGGCGAAACGGAGCAGGCACACGAGGTCCCGGCACGCAAAAACGCGTGGTGAACCAGTTGTTGTTCCACTCGGCTTGGCAGATCGTTACAGGTATAACGAAGGAAGTGGGGGAAAAGTTTGCTGGGTGAATGAAAAAAGTGTTTAGAAATGCAAGAAAGTAGGGGAATAGTTAGAGTACCTGTGGGATGGCCACATTAGACATGTGGGTATGCCACAGGAGAGAAAGGGGTTAGGGGCGGTGGAGGGGGAGGAGGGGTTGGATGGCGAGCCGAGGGGTGAGATCCGTGATCGCAGACTCCTCAGGATGACAGCGTGTGCTGTTTTTTTTTGCGCGAGGCGGACAGAAGAAGCGGAAAAGAGGCAGAGAGATTCCTCACTTCGCGGACTCCGCTCGGAGTGACGGGTTTTTGTAGGGGCGCAGCACCGCTGAGACCCATGTCCGCAATATCTGTAATCTCGAGGCACTCGGATCGCCACAAAACACAGAGCCCGCTTCGGAAGCGGGCTGTACAGAAACGGAAACCCTATAGAGCGAGGAAACCGGAGAGCCACTCTTCGCGAACTCAGAGTGGGGAATTCAGAGAAAAGCCAGATGGGAAACGCAAGGGAACCCAAAAGCACAGGCGGAAGCCTATCCTACATGTTGATTCCAGATTGGGCATATCGGGGTGTGAGGCTGGGGCATCCAATCCGCTTGGTGGAATGGGTTGGAATTTACTTGAGGGAGATTGGTGATGGCTAAGAATCTGGCGGCGGTGATTTCCAAGGCGAATGGGGAATTTGAGTTGGTGGAACGGGAAATTCCGCAACCTGGGGCGGGAGAGATTCGGATCAAGGTGGAGGCTTGCGGAGTTTGTCATAGCGACGCGATCGTGAAACGTGGAGCGTTTCCGTGGCTGAAATATCCGCTGGTGCCGGGACATGAAGTGGTGGGATTTGTGGATGAGGTTGGCAGCGGTGTGACGGAATGGAAGAAGGGGGACCACGTGGGAGTGGGATGGCACGGCGGCCATTGTTTTGTGTGCGACCGGTGCCGGCGCGGAGACTTTATGACTTGCGTGAACGAAGCGATTACCGGAGTGACGAGGGATGGCGGATATCAACAGTATATGTTGGCGCGGCATGAGGCCGTGGCGTTGGTGCCGGAAGGATTGGACCCGGCCGAGGCCGCTCCGCTGATGTGCGCGGGAATCACAACATTTAATGCGTTGCGGCACAGCGGGGCGGTGGCAGGCGATCTGGTGGGCGTGCTGGGCATCGGGGGATTAGGGCACTTGGGGATTCAGTATGCGGCAAAGGCCGGATATCGCGTAGTGGCGATCGGACGCGGACCCGAGAATGCGGCGCTGGCGAAAAAGCTGGGCGCGTTTGCCTACATCGATACGAAAGCCACGAATACCGCGGAAGAGTTGAAGAAAATGGGCGGAGCGCGCGTGATTCTGGCGACGGCGCCCAGCGCGAAAGCGATGTCGGAGTTGATGGCAGGATTGAGCGTCGGAGGGTCACTGCTGGTGGTGGGAGCACCGATGGAGCCGCTGGAAGTTTCCGCGCTGGAATTGCTGTTGGCGCGGCGAGGTATTCAGGGTTGGCCGTCGGGGACAGCGAGGGATTCGCAGGACACGCTAGAGTTTTCAAAATTTGCGGGCGTGCGCCCGATGATTGAAAAGTATCCGTTGGCAAAGGTGAAGGACGGGTACGAGAGGATGGAGAGCGGGAAGGCGGAGTTTCGGGTGGTGCTGACGATGGGGTAGTGGTGGGGATTGAACAGGTTTTGGCGGCGCGGCTTCTTGCCGCGCCGTTTTTTTTTGGGGGGGGGGGTGGGGTGGGTGGTTTTGATTGAGTTTGGTGGTTGGCGATCGGTTGAGATCCTTCGTCGCGGACTCCTCAGGATGACTGTCCCTTTTCTTGGGATAGTCGGAGCATGACGCATTGATCGTAGAGGGATTCTCTCCGCAACCGCCGCGGAAAACTGCGGCGGTCCTCACTTCGCGGACTGCGTTCGAAATGACGGTGTTTTATTTTGTGGCGGACTTGGTGCTGCAGACTGGCCGATCTAAAGTTCTGCCACACTACTCGTGCCAAGAGAACGGCCCGCCTCGGAGGGCGGACCCTACAGAGGCGGGAGGAACCCAAGAACCCGACTCGAGAACTCGCCCGGGCCACGATATAGCGTGCCCCTACGCTGGCGGGATTTTGGGTTCGGCTTTATGATTTGACGGCGCAGATTGGTGGGACAGGGGAGATTATGAGACTGGGACGGATTTTGTTGGGATTGATATTGGTGGCGGGAGTTTTTCCGCAGTTTGGTAGGGCGGCGGATTTGGAGGGGCGGCGGAAGCAGTTCAACTCGTTGCTAGCCGAGGAGTGGGAATATGAGATGCGGGAGTCGCCAGAATATGCGACGGCGGTGGGAGATTACCGATACAACGACCGGTGGAGCGATGCTTCGCTGGCATATCCGGCGAAGCAACGGGTTGATTTGCAGCAATGGCTGACGCGATTTGAGGCAGTGGACACGACAGGATTTCCTGAGCAGGAAACACTGAGCGAAAAGTTGATGGTGCGCAACCTGAAAGAGCGCATCGAAGCGATTGATTTGAAACTTTATTTGATGCCGGTGGATCAGTTCAACGGAATCCATCTAACCCTGGCGACGTTTGTGAATCTGATCCCGTTCAATACGACAAAGCAGTATGAGGATTATCTGGCGCGGCTGCGCAAGATTCCGGTGGTGCTCGACCAGGCGACGGAGGTTTTGCAAGAAGGCGAGAAGGAGAAGATGGAGCCGCCCGCGTATTTGTTGGACAAGACGGTGACGCAGTGCGAGGCGATTGCGGCGGCAGCGGGAGAAGCGAACGCGTTTGGATTGCCGGTGGCGCATTTCCCGGCGTCGATTCCGGCGGCGGATCAGAAACGGCTGCATGATGAAATTATCGCGGCGGTGGATACGGAAGTGCGGCCGGCTTACCGGAAGCTGGAGAAGTTTTTGTCGACGGAGTACGCGGCGAAGGGGCGGAAGAATGAAGGGGTTTGGGCGCTGCCGAACGGTGATGCGTTGTACCGGTTTTTTGTTCGGCAGCAGACCACGACGAATCTCGATCCGGAAACGATTCACCAACTGGGCCTGAAGGAAGTGGCCCGGGTGCAGGCAGAACAGTTGGCGATTGCGAAGAAACTGGGATTCTCGGACCTGAAGACGTTTCAGGCTTCGCTAAAGGCGAACCCGAAACTGGTGCCGACTTCGCGGGAAGATATCCTGAACATCTATCGAAAATATATCGCGCAGATCGAGCCGGTACTGCCGAAATATTTCGGATTGCTGCCAAAGACGAAGCTGGACGTGAAGCCGGTGGAAGAGTTTCGCGAGAAGGATGCGGCGGGGGCACAGTATTACCAAGGGACGGCGGATGGATCGCGGCACGGCGCGGTTTTTGTGAACACGGGAGATTACCAGCACCGCTCGACGCCGGAAATGGAATCGACGGCTTATCACGAAGGCGTGCCGGGACATCACATGCAGATTTCGATCGCGCAAACTTTGCCGGAGCTGCCGAGATTCCGGCAGGAGAGTGGCTATAACGCCTATGACGAAGGTTGGGCGCTATATGCGGAACGATTGGGGAAGGATATGGGATTTTACCAGGATCCATATTCAGATTACGGACGGCTTTCGGGGGAAATGTTGCGGGCGATCCGGCTGGTGCTGGATACCGGGGTGCATTACAAGCATTGGACGCGGCAACAGATGGTGGATTATTTCCACGAGTATTCGTCGGAGGATGAGCCGGACGTGCAGGCGGAGACGGACCGGTATATTGCGTTTCCGGGGCAGGCGCTCGGATATAAGCTGGGACAGCTGGAGATTTTGAAATTGCGGCAGCAGGCACAGGATGAGTTGGGAAGCAAGTACGATGTGCGGGCGTTTCATGACGAAGTGTTGAATGGAGGGTCGTTGCCGCTGGATGTGTTAGATGAGCGGGTGGCGGCGTGGATTGCGGGGGTGGCTGGGAAGGGAAAATAGAAATCGGAAAAAGGAAAATTGTTTGGCGGCGCGGTCTTTGGTCGCGCCATTTTTTTTGAGCCGAGTAGTCGTCGAGGGTTGGGCGGGGATGTTGCGATCGAAGCGGGATTCTTTCCGCAAAGGGCGCGGAAAGGGGTCCTCACTTCGCGGACCCCGTTCGGAATGACGTGTTTCCAGTTTTTGGGAGTGGATTAGGATTTTTTGCGGAGCGCGGGAAGGCTGATTTTCTTGGATTGGGGGATTTGGATTTGCTACGGGACTTGGCGTTTTTTTCTACGCGGAAGCTGTAGGCGGCTTTGAGAGCCCCGGTGAGGACGTCTTCGGAAGCGGAGGCCAGGCGGATGTGGGTCATGCCCATGCGGCCCCAGCCGCCGGGGATAGGAAGGAAGATTTCGGGGAGTTCTTCAACGAAGGATTGCTGTTGCTCGAGAGTGAGTTGGAGATTGCCGTAGCCTTGCTTGGCGGAGGCTAGGGTGGCGAAGATGTGGCCGCCTACTCGGAAGTCGGGTTGACCCATATGCGAAGATTCTTCGGCATCGGGGAAGCTGAGGGCGATGCGGCGGAAGTCACGGATGTTCATGGGGGAGTATGGTAACGCGGGAGCGGAAGGAACCCAAGAGAGCGGTTGTGGCTTGCCGGCTTAGGCAAAAGGCGGGGGTCGAGGTGCTTCGCTTCGCTCGGGATGACAGGTTTTTTTGGGGGTGCTTTGTGGGATGGATTGGCGTTGGGCTTTCAGCGTCAGAGCGGCGGCTGGCTGGCGCAGGTTCGAAATGCTTCTGGGGCACGATATATCGTGCCCCTACGAGGAAGTATTAGGCGTGGGATTGGGTGCTTGATTTGGTTTGGCGGGCGTCGCGGACGATCCACGCGCCGAGAAGCAGCATGATCGGATATTCGATCATGAAGAGCACTGTTGGCAGGATTTCAGGATGGGGGAAGGGAGTCACGTACCGGGCGAAGCGAAGCAACGCTGCCGCCCTGAGGATCTGGAGCGAGATGAGCGTGAAAACCGCAACTAGTTCCTTGCCCCTGGCGAGTAGCGCGACAATGGAACCAACGAGCAGACACGACAGTAAATGGCCGATAACGACGTCTGTGTTTCTCATCCAAGAAACATGGGCATACCAATTCGCGTGATACATGTGACCCCAATTAAATATTGCGAACTTTATGCGTTCAGGGAAGGAGGCGCTCCATCCCAGCAGGAGAAATCCTGTGATAACGGAGCCGCTTATGGACAGAGGGGAAGCGCGGAAGGCGGCGGCGAAGAGATGGGCTATGGAGTTGAAGGATTGATGCCAATACCAGTGGCGAGCGCGGAGGATGCCGTACTGTGAGACGACGTTCGAGAATTCTTCGTGGAGGTCGCCGGGAATGGATTCGGCTTGGTCATAGGGCGTGAAGAGATCGACGAGCCAGGAGGCTAGACGCGGAGGTCGCGGAGTGGATGGGACGTGAGGTGTGGGCATCAGGTGTACCTCGCTAGAGAACGAACCCCGGCGGTCATGGTATGGAGAGCGCGGTGGGTGCGATCGACAGCGGCGAATCCTTTGGGGGAGACGCGAAAGAAGCGCTTGGAACGGCCGCCGCGCTCGGGAGTGGGATCGCCGAGAAACGACGTGACGTAGCCCTTGGATTGAAGACGATCAAGAGTGGCGTAAATGGCGCCGATGGAAACGTCGCGGTCGATGCGCGATTCAATTTCGTGGCGAACGGTGACGCCGTAGGCTTTATCGCCGAGGCGAAGAAGGGCGAGGAGAACGATGTGCTCGAATTCACCGAGGAAGTCGCGGGAAGACATTATTTATACATTATAGAGGAAATGGTGGAGTGGTCAACGGGGTCGTGGGGTGGGGAGGGGGGAATGGCCGATCTAAAGATCGGCCACAACATTTTAGAAGGGGATGTCTTCGTCGTTGATTTCTGGGCCGGAGGGAGCGGCGAAATCCTCGGAGGCTGCGGCGTGTTCGTAGTCGTCTGAGCGGCCGGCTGCGTGTGTGCCGCCTCCTGCGCCTGCCGCCATGCCGTCGCCGCGTCCGCCGAGCATGCGGAAATTGGTGGCGACGATTTCGAAGCTGGTGCGCTTTTGGCCTTCCTTATCCTGCCATTCGCGAGACTGGATGCGGCCCTCGATGAAGATGAGGGAGCCTTTTTTCAGGTATTGCTGGGCGATTTCGGCTTGCTTTCCCCAAACAACAATTTTGTGCCATTCGGTGCGTTTTTGCCGCTCGCCGTTTTTGTCTTTGTAAGATTCGTCGGTGGCGACAGAGAAATTGGCGACAGCCTGGCCACCGGAGGTGTAACGGGTTTCGGGATCGCGGCCGAGGCGGCCGACGAGAATGACTTTATTGACGGACATTTGGAGCGCTCCAAGTCAGGAAGTTTGAAGAGAACGGAATCGTGCGTCGCGTTGCTCTTGAAGGTCGTGAGTGCAAAGCATCCTGATCCTTGGAAGATAACATGGGCGGGAGGAAAAAGAAATTTAGTGGAACGGTTGCAGGCAAGACGCAGGGGCGAGGTCGTTTGCTTCATTGAGATGCGAGGACGATTGGATTTCGAAGTGTGCCCGGAGAGATTTGACGCTAGAAGGCGCAAAGGAAAGGCCACACAGAACGCGGGTACGCTGCAGCGGCAAGACGTGGGGATCGAAGAGGGATACTTTTCGCGAAGCGCGCGGAAAGGGGCAGCGGTCCTCCCTTCGCAGATTCCGTTCGGAATGACATGTTTTTTAGCGGACTATGATTTTTCGCTGGCGATCTAAAGTTCGGCTACTAGACATGCTAAGAGAACGGCCCGCCTTGGAAGGCGCTAGAAAACCGGGAGACGTGGTTGTGTTAGGAGGCAAGACGTTAGGGTTGAGATCCTCCCTAGCGGAAGGCGCTCCTCAGGTTGACGACGCGTTTATTTTGGTTTGAGGATTTATGGTGATGGCTATTTTGTTCAGGGTTTTTACGGGGGAGGCGATTGGTTATTTGCCGGTGAAGCGGGAGGCGGAGATGGTTGTGGATTGGGATAGCTGCCGGGCGTTTAGTTGGCCCTGATTGGATTTGTCGAGGCGATGGAATTCGGCTTCCATGAAGCGCAAGTAGTCTTGTTTGGAGACCATGCCGTTTTTGTCGGTGTCCATGAGGAGAAGAAGTTGTTTGACGTTTTCTTCGCCGAGGGCGAGGCGGTCTTGAGGCTTGGGGACGTTGGCTTTTTGCGCAGCAGCGGTGCCGAAGACGGTGACGGCGGCGACGAAGACGGCGGTGATGGTGATGATCCGGGTTTTGTTTGTTGGACGAAGCATGCGTGGCCTCCTTGCCGGTGAATGTACACCGGAGGGATTGCGAGGGATCACGCAAAGAATGAATGGGGTGGATTGCATTTTTTGGGGGCGGGGAGGTTATGGATAGAAAGGGACTCTTTCCGCAGAAGGCACGGAAAGGGGCGGCGGTCCTTGCTGCGAAGGCTCCCCTCGGAATTGCGATGTGTTATTTTGTGGAAGACTGGAACTCTAGGCTGGTCGATCTAAAGTTCGGCCACTACACGAAGAGAATTGTCCGCCTTGTGAGCGGGCCCCATAGGAGGGGACCCAAGACCCGGGCTCGGGGACTCGCTCGGGGCACGATTTATCGTGTCCCTACGGGAAGTTTAAGAACGTAGGTTGGAATGTCTGTTGCACTGAAGTCGATTCAAGGCACGGCTCATCCCCAGACGCACCCGAGGTTTGCCCCAAGAAAGGGGCTCACCCCCTAGAACACAGGCTGAAGCCTGTGCCACGACGTTGGGTTACCGTTGGGGGGAGAGGAGTTTGGAGATGTTGTGGGCGTTGGGGTCCTGGATGGTGATGGGGCAATCGAAGATGTCGTTGGCGGAGATGAGATTGCCGGAGGATGTGGTGGTTTTGAGAATGCCGATGGAGGCTTCGGTGATGGTGTTGTCGCGGACTACGTTGTTGTTGCCGTCGAGGAAGATGCCAGATTCGGAGGCGTTGAAGACAGTGTTGCGCCCGGCGCGATTGGAATTGCCTTCAAGGCGAATGCCGTCAAAAACGGAATTCGCGGTGGATTGATTGTTGGAGAGCTCGGCGGAGTTGGCGTCGACGAAGATGCCGACCTGGCTGACGGAGACGGAATTGTTGGAGACGGTGACGCCGTCGGACTGGTCGACAAGGATGTTGGTAGCAACGGCGGCGCAGGTGGCGACGGCAGTGCACGGAGACCAGATGGTGTTGGTGACGATGTTGCCGTTGATGGCGCCGGTGGCGCCGAAGCCGACTTGAATACCGTTTTGCGCGGCTCCGGTGGTGGGACCGAGACCGGTGACGACATTGCCGCGGATGAGAACTTGCGTGCCGACTTCATTGGCAGTGATGCCGTTCTTCTGGAAATCGTGGATGGAGGTGGAATCGATGCTGACAGTGGAGATTTGACCGCCGCCGCTTTGTACGAAGATGCCAGTGCCGGTTTGACAGCCGTTGAGAGCAGTGCCGAGTTTGAAATTACGGACGGTGGTGTGGCGCACGGTGCCGGAAGCGTTCTGGTAAGCGATGCCAAAGAAATCGGGACTGCAGGCGGAGATGCCGGAGTTGGTACCGTCGACGATGAGGCCGCTGATGGTGACGTCGGTGGCGTTGGCGACTAGAAGAGCAACGGCTAGGGGAGAACCGTCAAAGAGGCTGGTGGTGTTTTGCTGGAGGGCGGAAGGCATGAGGATGGCTCCGCTTTCGGCGTGGAGCGTGAGCGATTTCTGGATAACGACTTGTTCGACGTAAGTGCCGGGGCAGACGCGGATGTGATCGCCGGGTGAGGCGGCATTGACGGCGGCCTGAATGGAAGTGTACGCGGCGGCGGGACAGGCAACTTTATCTACATCGACGAGGAGTTGGTTTGCGAGAGCTGGTTGCGTGAAGAGAGCGATGGCGAGCAGAGCGAAAATCGAGAACAGAGTTGTGCGGAATTTCATGGTCATCCCCCTTGAGTGACACACCAGAGACGGGTCGAGCGTGCAAGCGAGATTGGCGCGCTTGCGGCGCCGGGCGAATGAAAAGTTGTTCAGGGGCCCGAGGACGCTGGGGTGAGAGGGAAGATAGCAGGGTATTGGACGGGGAGCAATAGTACCGGCCGGGTTGGTGCGTGACGGGAGATCGAAGAGGGATTCCTCGCTTCGCGGAGTTCGCTCGGGATGATGGGTTGTTTTCTGAGGGGCTATGAGTTAGTGCTGGCCGACCTAAAGTTCGGGCTTGCGCGAAGACAACGGCGCGCTTTGGACCCCAGGACCCCACACGCAACTGCGGCGTGTGGGCACCTACAACTCTACGAGAATTGGGCCTGGGGCGCATATATCGTGCCCCTACCAAAACCTTAGAGCCCAGGCAGGAGTGGGTGCGCCACGTTGACTTCGAGTTGAGGAGGACCTATGGTTGGCGGTTCGGAGATCGGAGGGATTGTGATGCGGAAAATTGGGGCGGGCGTTGGTGCGATTTTCGGTTTGGGGATTTTGCTTGTGGGTATTGCGTGGGCTGCGGGATTGCGGGCGCAGGATTTGGGGGCGGTGGGGATTTTTGAGGGTCATGGGGATGTGGGGGATGTGGGGGCAGACTATCAGGGAAGCGTGGAGTATGACGCGGCGAAGAAGAGTTACTTGGTGGCGGGCAGCGGAGAAAATATGTGGGGTGGGGCGGATGAGTTTCAGTTGGCGTGGAAGAAAATGAGCGGGAATGTGGAGGTGTCGGCGGAGATTACGTTTTTGGGGCAGGGGAAGAATCCGCACCGCAAGGCGGTGGTGATGGTGAGGCAGAGTTTGGACGCAGATTCAGCGTACGCGGACGTGGCGCTGCATGGAGTGGGGTTGACGTCGTTGCAATATCGCGAGGAGAAAGGCGCGATTACGAAAGAGGTGCAGGCGACTTTTTCGGCGCCTAAGCAGATACGGCTGGTGAAGAAGGGCGCGGTTTTTACGATGTGGCTAGCAGGGGAGGATGGGAAGTTTGTGCTGGCGGGTACGAGTCCGGCGATTGCGTTGAAGGAACCGTTTTATGTGGGGATTGGGGTTTGCAGTCATGAGAAGGATGTGGTGGAGAGGGTGGTGTTTGAGAAGGTGGAGGTGAGGTGAAGGAGGTTTAGGAGTAAAGAAGAGGAGGTGCTCTCTGTCGTGGGAAGTAAGGCGCCTAGATCGAAGAGGGATTCCTCACTTCGCGGACTCCGTTCGGAATGACGGGTTGTTTTCGGCCACGACACGAGGAGGAAAGCCCAGAAGAAGGAAACCCCAGGAGCAGGAAAAGCCAGGAGCACGGGTGGGGGTGGCTGGGCTATTGAGAAAAGTGTAACCGTGGCTGGGATTTTAGCGTCGTAAAGTTAGCTAGGGGTTAATGGATCGTGCTGGAGGTTCCCATTGCGATGCGCCCCGACATTGTTATTTTGTGCAGTGATTTTCCTTGCTGCTGTTCCCGTGGTAGCTCAAAACGAAAAAACTGAGAAGGTGGATGAGCCGCAGATGGTGTGGCTGAATTATGCGGAAGGGACGGTGAAATTTTCGCCCGGGCGTGATGGAAAGCCGAAATTGGGGAAGGACTGGCTCGCGGCGAATCGTGGGCAAGTGATGGAGGAAGGGTACACGCTGGCGACGGAGAAAGGCCGAGCGGAGATTGAGTTTGAGAATGGGACGGTGGTGTATCTGGCGGAGAATTCAGCGCTGGAGTTCGAGGATTTGTGGGTGGGGCCGCTGGGGACAGCAACGTACATGGATTTGTTGACGGGGACGGCGACGGTAGCGCATGCGTCGAGTGACGAAGTGGATTTGGGGACACCGGTGATGCGGCTGAGATTCATTGGAAACGACACGACGCGAGTCGACTGCGCACTGGATGCGGTGGTGATCACGTCGATTCAGGGAACGCGGACGATTCATACCAGGGAGGGATTGACGAGCTTGCGGCCGGGCCAATCGGCGGCCTACGTGGATGGAAAGTTGGTACCGCTGAGTGGTGTGGGAAATGAAGACGTGCCGGAAGATTGGAATGCGTTGAGAGGGAACACGGTGCGACGGCAGGAGAGTTTGCAAACGCCCGGGAATGATGATTGGGATCGGTGGGTGGAAGGGCGAATGGCGACGAGGCGCGCGCTTATCGCGGAAGGAATGAAGGAATCGGGATTGACGGAGCCGCTGCCGGGCCTGGCGAGTATGGTGGAGTACGGAAAATTTTTTGATTGCCCGCCGTACGGAAAATGCTGGACGGCGAATGCGACTCCGGGATCAGGCGCAGGACAAATCGCTCAGGCGGCGACAGGGGAGGCCAAGCCGGAAGCGCTGGCGGTGAACGCTGTTGGGCAGAGCGGCGCGACGCGCGGACAACAGCGGCTGGGGAATATTTATGTGAACCGAACGATGATGACGCGGTGTCCGATGCAGGCGTGGAGTGCAGCGAGGGCACAACAGGGAAGCGCAGGGAACGTGCTGCAGTATGCGCCCTGCTTTGCGGGGAGTTGGGATGCCAATGATTGGGATCCATGCCTCCACAGAACGATGCTGGATCCGGCGCTGTGGGCGACGTGCGACGAGGGGACATATAGGACGTGGGTGGTGGGAAGGCGCCACCGTCATCCGTGTCATTTTGTGAAGGCGGGGAAGCATGGAATCGGACTCGTGCCACGGCATCCGTTGGATAAAACAGGGCATTCGCCGGTGAATGCAAGATCAGGAATCTTATTGCTGACGTCTGCGAATGGACATTTGCAAGCGGGAGTGGAACGCGAACCAAGCAACGGAGTAAAAGTGGTGGCGAATATGCCGCGGGGCATGGAGCGAGGACTTACGGAGAATGCACCGCGCGTGTCTCAGCCGGTGATTGAGGCGAAGCTGGCGACATCGATTGTGCCAAAGAGCGTGTTGAGCACGGCACACGTGGAGGCGGAGAAGAACCTGACGGCGGCGCGATTTGATTTTAAGTCGGGGAATTTTGTGGGCCGGTCGAGCGCGGGAGTGGAAGGAGCGCATGGCGTGGTGATGGCGCATGTGAGCGGCGCTGGTGGAGTTGGCGGAGGACATTTTGGCAACGGGGGCAGTGGCGGGGGTGGCGGGCATTCGGGTGGAGGCGGAACTAGCGGCGGAGGTGCAGGAGGTGGTGGGCATTCGGGCGGAGGTGGCGGTGGTGGTGGCGGAGCTAGCGCAGGTGGAAGTGGCGGCGGGGGCGGCCATCATTGATTGAGGAAGATTAGGAAAGCGGAGAGTGCTGCGAGGAATCTTGCGAAGCGTTTGGAGCGGGGACTATTGTGGGTTCGATGTGTAGTTAGTGAGCGGTGGACGCGGAGACGGCGACGCCCATGTCTTTCAGTTTGGCGCGGGAACGTCTTTCTTCTTCGGTGCCGGGATAGCGCTTGACGACTTCACGAAGTTCCTTGACACCGGAATTTTTCTGGCCTAGCTCGAGAAGTGCCATACCTTTCTTGAAATGGGCGGATGCAAGCTTGAAACTCTTGGGATAGTTGGTGATGACCTTGTCGTACTGCTGGACGGCGGTGTTGTAATCCTTTTGCGCGTACGCGATTTCGCCCAGCCAATATTGAGCGTTCGACGCCAGGTCCGTGTCTCCGTAGTACTTCAGATAATCGTCAAATTCAGAGCGAGCGAGATCGTATTTGCCGCTGGTGAGATCGCGTAGGCCGTTGGAATAGAGCGTGTCTGCGGATGGCGGTGGGCCGGCCGGCGCGGACGTGGGAGCAACGTTGCTGCCCGTGGGTCCGGATGGAGGCGCGGAACCGCCGCTGGGGGTGGTCATCGGGGCGCCACCGGCGAGACGGGAGTCGATGCTCTGGACGGAATTCTGGAGGTCGACGAGTTGCTGGTTGAGTTTGCCGATGCGCGATTTGATTTCCTCGAGATTGTCGGACAGCCCCTGGACTTGCGTGGACATGGTGTCGAGGCGGGTGCCGGAATTTGCCTGAACGTCCTGGACGGATTTCTGCAGGGAGGACATGGTGGAGTTGAGTTTGTTGACGGAGTCGGAGGATTGCTCGATCAAAGTTTTCTGGACGGTGTGATCCTGGGTCATTTGCGTTTGAATATCTTTTTGACCCTGAAGGAGGGTGGTCACGTCGCGCTGAAGTTCGATGATTTCCCGGGCGACGGCGAGAGCGGGCTTGGGACCAATGAGACTGCCGGCAAGAGCGCTGAGAAGCATGGTGCCGACGAAGATGGCGATATTACGCATACGCATGAACAGGCCTCCAAAGTGGGAAGAACAATCCCATTATCCAATTTACTGGCAGTGGAGGAATGGGGCAAGTGGTTGTGTGGGGAATTGGTGGGATTGTGCGCGGGGAGGAGGGGGAGAATTTTGTGTGGTTGGAATCGAAGAGGGATTCCTTACTTCGCAGACTCCGTTCGGAATGACGGTTTGTTTAAATGGTGACGCTTGGTAAAGAGATTTGGGGTTGTGCAGACATGGAACTGAGGCTGACCGAACTAAAGTTCGGCCACTACACGTGCTAAGAGAACAGCCCGCCTCGGAAGGCGGGCCTTAGAACGGCGAGGAAACCTAAGGGCACAAGCAGGAGTGCCTGTGCCACTTGGGTTTGGGTGGTGGTGCCAGGGCACCATTTATCGTGCCCTACGTACGGTGATTGGTTACTTTGCTTGGGTGAAGTGGCCGCGACGGTTTTGTTGGTAGCAGGCTTCGGTGGATTCGCCGCAGAAAGGTTTTTCTTTGCCCCAGCTGGTGGTGTTGAGGTGATCGGCGGGGAGGCCGAGACTGACCAAGTATTCCTTGACGGCGTTGGCGCGGCGCTGGCCCAGAGCAAGATTGTATTCGGTGGAACCGCGTTCGTCGCAATGGCCTTCGATGGTGACGCGCACGTTCGGATAATTTTTGAGGAAGTCGGCGGTCTTCTGCAGGGCTTCGCGGGCGTCGGGCCGAATGGCGGCGGAGTCGTAATCGAAGTAGGCGTCGCGGACTTCCTTGAGGAAGAGTTCATCGAAACTGGTGTTTGGCGCGGTCGCCACGGGAGCGGGCACGCTGACGGAAACGCGGACGGTGGCATCGGTGCTGCCGCCTGCGCCGCTGGCCGTGAGCGTGTATGTGGTGGATTGCGTGGGCGTGACACTGGTGGACCCCTGCGGAGTGACGGCGCCGACTTCAGGAGCGATGGAGACGTTTGTCGCGTCGGTGGTGGTCCAGGAAAGCTTGACGGATTCGCCCTGATTGATGGAATTGCGATCGGCATTGATGCTGGCAGTGGGCTTTACGGCCGCCGGGGGAGGAGTGTAGGCCGCAGGCGGCGGTGGAGGCGTTTTCTTGTGACAACCAGCGACGAACAGAGCGAGAGCCGAAAGTGATATGAGAAACGAACGAACGAGCGGGCGGCGTGACTGAATCATTGCGTGTCCTCCTGAGACACCGAGAAATCCCGTGTTTGGTCCACTGGACAGAACGATGGTAACACCAGAGGGCCGGGTCCGGGTGATATGTCGTGACACGATATATATTGTATAGGGGAAGGGAGAGAAACAAAAGAGAATGTGTTGGAAGAAGTACGGGCGAGGTTTTGTTGGTGTTGGATTTTGGGGAGTTTTGAAAGTGGGAACACAAGACCCACGCGTTGCGGACTCAGGGTAGGGCACCCAGGAGTTGGTCGGACAGAGCTTGGTGCCAGGAAGGCTGGCCGATCTGAAGTTCGCCCACTACATGGAAGAGGACCCCAATAGCAGAGGCAGGATTGGCCGTGCCACGGATGGGAATTTTTCAATTCTGTGCGCAGGGCCATGGTTAGCGGGTGGACCAGTTGGGGGATTCGTTGTGGCCGGTGGTGGTGAGTTGGTGTGGAGCGGTGCCATCGGCGAGCATGGTCCAAATTTGGCGAGTGCCGCCGCGAGTGGATTCGAAGACGATGTGGCGGCCGTCGGGGGCCCAGCTGGGGCGTTCGTTGCGGCCCGAATCGCGGGTGAGTTCGCGCAGTTGATGCGAGATGACGTCCATGATGTAGATGTCGTAATTGCCGGAAGGGCGGCGCCAAGAAAAGGCGAGAAGTTGGCCGTTGGGTGACCATGCCGGATCGATGACGTAGCCCATGTCGGCAAGATCGATCTTGCGCGTGTCTGTGCCGTCTGAATTCATCGTGTACAACTGAGGAACGCCGCCGCGATCGCTGACGAAGGCGACGCTCTGGCCGGTCTTGGGATTCCATGCGGGAGAAGTGTCCGCGCCGTTGGATCCGTAGGTGAGACGCTTTGGACGATTGCCGCTGGCATCGCTGACGTACAGCGCGGGATTGCCCTGCATGGAAGAAGAGAACATGACTTGTGAACCGTCGGGAGACCACGTAGGAGAATTGTTGGTGCCGCGATAACGAGCGAAGGAAACAAGTTTGCCTGCGTCGAAGGAGTACATGCAGATCTGCGCACTGGTGACCCCGCTGACAGGGACGAAACACGTGAAGGCAATGCGCGAGGCGTCGGGAGACCAGCGCGGCGTGAGGGTGACAGAACCGAGAGAAGTGAGCTTGTGTTGATTGGCGCCGTCATAATCCATGACCCAAAGTTCCTTGGAGCCGTAGGTGCCGCGAATGAAAGCGATTTGCGTGGAGGCAATGCTGGCGAGTCCACCGGAAAGTTTGCTGATGATTTCGTCGGCGAATTGATGCGCGAATTTGCGGACCTGCGCATCGGTGGGCGCCCCGCGATAGACCTTGCCGACGATGGCCTGGCTGGAAGTGCTGCGAACGTCATACATCCAGGCGAAGATGGCGACTTCCGAGGAAGTTTCGGTGAGATTGCCGAAGGCGAGGAAATTGGCGTTGACGGGAGGTTGCGACCAATCGAGCATCTGGAGTTCGCCGGGCTGCGAAGGGGCTTTTTGCGGATAGAAATCGGGGCTGGCGAGATCGACGATGCCGGAGAAGGCGAGATCGTCGCGGACAACGTTGGTGAAGAGCGTGGCGTGCGGCTGGTCGGTGGCGGATTTGGGCGCAAAGTTGGAGACGGCGATGCGGGGTTTTTCGACGCCGAGGCCAGTGCCGGTGCGGAACCAGTCTTGGGCGAAGGAAGGTGAGGAGAAGAGAAGGAAGGTGAGGAGGCAAAGGACAACAGGGAGCGAAGTTTTTTTGAGAGTCAAGCGATCCTCCGGGGTTGCAACGTTGGAAAAACAGAATAGCAAAGGACGCGGGTGAGGTGATTGCTTTGGGAGTGAGTGGCACGACACAGCGATAGAAGACAGATTCCTCACTTCGCGGACTCCGTTCGGAATGATGGATTCTTGGTGGCGAATGGAGAGGTTGGGGCAAAGGGGGCGCCGCAGTCCAAAGGTGGTCATCGGGTCATGCTCAGATCGAAGTCGAAGGTCACGTCTACGTAGCGGCCGGAATAGTCAGCAGGGAGAGGAGGGAAGTGCTCGATCGAGAGGAGCGCGCGTGAGGCGGAATCGTCCATTGAGCGGTTGCCGCTGGATTCGGCGATCCGAATACTTTTTACGGTGCCATCGCGATTGATTGTGAAAGTGAGAGTGGTTTTGGCGCGACGGGCGGCGCGGACTCCGGGATCGATGGTGTTCTGCAACCAATTTTGATTGACGGCGCGACGAACGGCTTCGATGTACCAGCCATAGCGGGTCGCGAAATCGCCGCCACCCTGACCTTGCACAGCAACGCCGCCATTGAGCGGGCCTGGTTGATCGGAATATCCGGTGGGCACGTTCATCTGGCCGCCCTTGCCGTAAGGAACAGCGTTGGGAGGAGGCGGAGTTTTCTTTTCGAAGACTTTGGACTTTTTGCTGGGCGGAAGAACTTTCTCTTTTTCGAACTTGGGAATATTAGTGGTGTCTTTGGGCGGCTCAGGAGGTTTCGGTGGCGGCTCTTCGACGTTGAGACCCTTAGTGGGATCGACGACTTGGGAATCGGTGGGATTGATCGTGGGAGGCATGGGGATGCCCGCACTGGAGGCAAGGGAAACCTTTACGCCAGTGTCGCCGCCGCCGACTCCGCCCCAGGCATCGCCGGTACGCTGAAGCCAGATGCTGGCGAGAAGAATGACGGTGAGCGCTACGTGGAAGAAGACAGAGTAGGAGAAGTAGCGTTTGAGGCTGAGATCTTCCGAGGTGTAAACGGCTTCGGTCATGGATCAGGGAGTGCGATTGCGGTCGGTGATGGGTTGGGTGACGATGCTGATGTTGGAGATGCCGGACTGGCGAAGGGAATCGATGACGGTGCAGAAGGCACCGAAGGGAATGGTTTCGTCGGCGCGGAGGAAGACGACGTCACCGTTGGGATTTTTGGATTGTTTTTTAATTTTGGGAGCGAGGTCGTGAATGTTGATGGGATCGTTGCCGAGATAGATGCGCTGATTTTTGTCGATGGTGACGACGAGTTTCTGCTCGGTGATTTCCTTGACGGTGTGCGTTTTGGGGACATCAACCTCGATACCGGATTGCAGGATGGGCGCGGTGATCATGAAGATGATGAGGAGGACGAGGACCACGTCGATGAACGGGACCATGTTGATTTCGGAAAGGGATGTTTGCGTGGATTTGGTTAGTTGCGGCATGTGATTCAGCCTATCAGGTGAAAGTTTTTTCGATCTGGGAGGTGAATTCGTTGGCGAAGGTGTCAAGGCGCTGGGCTAGATCGCGAATGTCCTGGAGGAAATAGTTGTAGGCGATGAGGGCCGGGATGGCGGCGAAGAGTCCGGCGGCGGTGGTGACTAGGGCTTCGGCGATGCCGGGAGCTACGGCGCGAAGACTGGCGGAACCGGAAGTGCCGAGGCCGGAGAAGGCGTCAATGATGCCCCAGACGGTGCCGAATAGGCCGATGAACGGAGTGACGCCGGCAGTGGTGGCAAGCCAGGACATACCTTTTTCGACGCGGCGAACCTCGTCGGTGGATGCAAGTTGCATGTTGACGGTGATGGCTTGAAGGGATTTGACCCTTTGCGGAGCGGGATTGCTGTTGCCGGTCATTTGTGACTGGAGTTCGCGGTAGCCAGCGGCGTAGACGTTGGCAAATGGAGAGCCGGCGGAGATGAGTCCCTGAGGATTGGCGACGCCCTTGGTGGCGCGGAAGATTTTGAGGAATTGGTCGCTTTGGCGGCGAATGCGACCGAAGAGACCGAGTTTTTGGAAGATCAGCGCCCAGGAAATCAGGGAGAAGAAGAGCAGGATACCGAGAACGGCACGGGCGACCCACCCGGTTTGCGAAAGAATGTCAAAGATATTGCCGACGTAAAGTGCGGATAGCAAAGAAATGATGTCAGTCCCCTCAGTGTGAGCAAAATTTGCTGACAAAATTAGCGTAGCAGAGGAGCAGGGGTGAAGCAAAGAGTTATGAGGTTGGGGGAGTAAGAACCTGAGAATGAAGATTTTATGGTTTAGGGAGTGAGACCTGTTTGGCGGCAAGGCGGAGGGATCGAAGAGGGGTTTCCCACTGCGTGGACTCCGTTCGGAATGATTGGTGCGTGGCGGATAGCGATGTTGGGGTAAACGGAGTGGTTGAGATCTTTCGTCGCGGGCTCCTCAGGATGACAATCTGTAAAATGCGGAGGTTCGACGGCCCTAAGGGGTCGACCCTCCATCCAAGAGCGCGGGCAGGAGTAAGTGTGGCACTAAAGGGAGTTGATGGAGTACCGGACTACTACGCCGTCGACGTAGGTTACGTTCACGCGGCGGTCGGAGGTGGTGTATTCGAAGATTTGAGTTTTGAGGCCGGCGTCGCCTACGGATTCGGAGAGTTGTTTGCCTGGGCCGAAGAGAGCGGTGACGTCCTGAATGCTCATGCCTCGTTTTAATTTGGCGGTGGCGGGGGTGTCCGCGGCGGAGGAATCGGCTGTGGCGGCAGCTGCGTTGGAAGCAGGTGCAGCGGCGGTGGTGGGTGGAGCGCTGGTGAAGCTGACGTATTCGGAGAGGCGCTGCATGACGCCTTCAGGAGTGAGCTGATCGGTGGGAATGGCGTCGGACCAGCGAAGGTTGAAACGAGAACCGCCGGTGGCGCGATTCTGCGCGACGACCGCGGCCTTTTGCTGGCTGGCATATTGGGCCTGGTGCTGGTTGTACGCATCCAGGCGTTCGCGGCGGGCACGCTCGCGATCGAGGTCGCGCTGGAGAGAGGCTTTCTTGTCGGGGTCATCCGTATTGGCGATTTGATTTTCTAGATCCTTTTCGTATGCGCTTTTTTCGACGGGCTTGGCGGTGACGGTGGTATTGGTGTCGTCACCGGCGGTGCCGAAGCCGCCGCCATCGAGCTGGAATTCGATCATATCTCGCTTGACGACGATGGTGGTGATGCGGGCGACATCACCCTGATGGATCGCGACGCCGAATTGCTTAATGCGCGAACCATATTCTTTCCAATCCATGGGAGTGGGTTTGTTGAAGCGGAGGTCGACGCCTTTCTGAGTGCCGGGCATGTCGATTTTGAGTGTGACTTGTTTGCCGGAGAAGTAGGCTTGCAGGGCGGCGGCGTTGTCTTGTGCGCCGGCGGGAACGGCGATGCACACGGTGATGGCGGCGAGGATCACGGCGGAGCGGAGCATTCGGAATACCCTCCTGATGGAAAATAAAACCCAAGAGCACAGGCAGGAGTGCGTGTGCGACATGTTTTCGGCGTGGGCGGTACCGTAGGTGGAGTAAATTACACGGAAGCGGATGGAGAGGCAAGAGAAGTTCGCGGCGAGAGGAGGTTGAGGAGATTGAAGAAGTAGAGGAGGTGAAGGGTGAAATTTGCGAAGGTAGTTTTTTGGGTGGCGGCGATTTGGGGAGTGCTAGTGCTGACGCCGTTGTATTTCATCTTAGATCTGATTGGAAGGCAGGACCCTCCGGCGATTACGCATCCGGGATTTTATTATGGGTTTGCGGGAGCGGGATTGGCGTGGCAGCTGGTGTTTTTTGTAATTGCGCGGGATCCAGCGCGGTTTCGGCCGCTGATGATTCCGTCGGTCGTGGAAAAGTTGAGTTACGTGATTCCTGTAGCGGTGCTCGTGATTCAGGGCCGGACGCGGAAGCAGGATTTATTTTTTGTGGGGGCGGATTTGCTGTTGGGAATTTTGTTTATGTCCGCGTTTGTGGCGACGGGAGGGGTTGGAAAATGGAAAAGGGAAAATAGAAATTGGCAGGAATTCCAGTGAGTAGCGAGGTGTGCTGGAGACGCGGAAATCGAAGTCGGGTTACTCGCTTCGCGGACTCCGGAATGACCGATTTTCACTACTGGAGGAGTCGCGATGCCGAGGAAGAAGGGGACGGAGCAGGCCGAATTGATTTTGAGGTTGTATGAGTTGCGGCGGGAGACAGTGATGCGGGAGGAGCGGAGTTTTGTGGGCGCAGTGTTTGCGCCTACGTCGGTGGGGAATTTGGTGGAGATTGTGAGCAAGGGAGGGAAGGAGACGGGATTTGTGTTGCAGGTGTACGGCTATTGGGACATGGTGTGCGCGTTTGTGCCGCACGGAACGTTGAGCGAAGGATTGGTGTATGACACTTGCCAGGAAATGTATTTTCAGTACGCAAAGAGACAGCCGTACGTGGAAGAATTCCGGCAGAAGATGAATTTGCCGGAGTGGATGCGGAATATTGAGAGAGTTGTGGAGTGGTCGGAAAAGGGGAGGAAGAGGATTACGGAAATGAGAAAGAATAGGAAGTGGTAGTGGGAAAATTGTAAAGAGAAATTTGAAAATCGGGGCCGTTAGTTTTGTCGAGCAGTCGGATTACTCAGGGGCTAAGGCTTTGCTGCGGAGGATTCTGTGTCGGACCTGAAGGTCCGACCCCCTAGGAGATGAGTGAAGAGATTCAACGCGGAGGAGAAAGGGTTGAAAGGATGGCCGCAACCCAAGCCCCCCTTTGCGAAAGTTGCTCAGAGTGGGGCACCCGGGAATGGGTCATGGTGGCGCGGAAATCGAAGAGGGATTCGTTCTGCCAAGGGCGCGGAAAGGGAAGGGTCCTCACTTCGCGGATTCCGTTCGAGATGACGTTTTTTTTGAATATCGAGCATAGGGATGAGAAGGTTGCTTGGGATTGGGAGATCTAAGAGAGGAGAACTGGGCGCATGAGAAATGGGCAATCGGTGATGGGCATTGGGTTGATGGTTTGTGTTGGGCTGGTCGGGCTTGCGGAGTTGGCTGGGCGATCTGAAGATCGGACGCTGCATGCGGCGCTTGGGACGGGGAAGTATGAGGCCACGTTGGCATCGTTGAATGCGCATCCTTTGCCGGAGTGGTATGCGGATGCGAAGTTGGGGATTTTTATTCATTGGGGATTGTATTCGGTGCCGGGGTGGGCAGTGCTTACGCCGGAAGCGGAGTTGGAAAAGCTTTCACCGGTAGAATATTTGAAGAGGAATCCATATGCGGAGTGGTATTACAACACGGTGAGGCTGGACGGATCGCCTACCCAGGAATATCAGAAGGAACATTACGGGACGAATTACAACTACTATAATTTCGCGGAGACGTTCGATAAGGAGATACAAAAGTGGAAGCCGGAAGAGATGGCGCGCGTTTTCAAGATGGCTGGAGCGCGCTATGTGGTGTTGACTTCGAAGCATCACGAAGGATTTACGTTGTGGCCGAGTGAGACGCCGAATCCGACTTTGCCGAAGGACCGGCAGCATGCGACGCGCGATCTGGTGGGGGAGTTGACGACGGCGGTGCGGGCACGGGGAATGAAAATGGGACTTTATTATTCGGGCGGATACGACTGGACGTTTGTGCCGGGGCCGATCACGGACTGGAACCAGGCGAAGACGGTGGAGCCGCAGAGCGAAGTGTATGGGAAATACGTGGACGCGCATATGCGGGAATTGATTCGCAAATACCAGCCGTCGGTTTTGTGGAATGACATCGATTATCCGAAGTCGGGACATCCGCTGGAAATTATGGCGGAGTATTACAACGCGATCCCGGATGGTGTGGTGGACGACCGGTTCGGGGTGAAGCACGCGGATTTTGTTTCGCCAGAGTATGAGACTTTGAGCAAGATCAGCGACAACAAGTGGGAGGAATGCCGAGGGCTGGGAAGATCGTTCGGGTACAACCAGGCTGAGGGCGAGGCGCAAACGATTGCTAAGGATGCGTTGATTTATTTGCTGGTGGATATTGTGAGCAAGAACGGGAATTTGCTGCTGGATGTCGGGCCGGAGGCCGATGGAACGATACCTCCGGTGCAGATGGACCGGTTGAAGGCGTTGGGAGTTTGGTTGCAGCAGAACGGCGAGGGGATTTATGGGACGCGGCCGTGGAAGCGGGCAGAGGGCCAGACTACGGATGGGTTGAAGGTGAGATTTACGCAGAAGGATGGGACGGTGTATGCGTTTTTGTTGGGACAGCCGAAGGGGCGAGTGGTGACGATTAAGGATTTGCGGCTTAGGACTGGGGCTGAGCTTTCGATGTTGGAAGGTGGTGGCGGGAAAGACAGCGCTACATGGAGGCAGGACGGCGCGAACGTGGAGATTACGTTGCCGGAGAAGTTCGTGGGAAAGTATGCGTATGGGGTAAAGTTGGTGGGCGTGCAGTAGCTTGGAAAATGGAAACGAGAAGATGGGAAGATAGGGCTTTTGGTGATGATCAGCGGCTGTGCAACCCATGGTGCCCCTACGTTGGTGGAACGGAATGCGTGGTTGCGCAACAGCGGCGGCAGGCGCGGGGCAAAAGGGCCTGTGGTAGACTGCGAGGATATGGGGAATTTATTTGATATTGGAGTGGAACGGTTGATGGCCGGGGGTGTGGCTGGGACTGCTGGCGATCAGAGCGAAGAGGCTCGTTTAGCCGACGGTTTGGTTGAAGCGAAGGCGGCAGGACTCGCGGACTCGCCCTGCGCTACCGGCAAACGGACATTTTATTTGGAGACGTTTGGGTGCCAGATGAATGAGCATGACTCGGAGAAGGTGGCCGGGGTGCTTTTGGCGCGAGGGTACCGGCAGGTAGGGTCGGTGGAAGCGGCGAATGTGGTCCTTTACAACACGTGTTCGATACGGGAGAAGGCTGCGCAGAAGGTGTTTTCGCGGTTGGGAGAGTTCCAGCCGGAGGGAAGAAGTGGCAAGTGGCGAGTGACGAGTGGCGAGTTAGCGGGGAGCCGGCTGGAAGCCGGCGCTACCAAGGACGAGAAGATTATTGGGGTGTTGGGGTGTGTGGCGCAGCAGGAGGGGGAGAGGATATTTGCCAGGGCTCCTTGGGTTAGTTTGGTCTGCGGGAGTGCTAGTTACCGGAAGTTGCCGCAGTTGTTGGCGCAGTTGGAGGCTGGGGAGCGGCGGGTGACAGGGCTCGATACGGATACGGATGAGACTTTTGAGACCGAGGTCACGCGGCGGGACAATCCGTGGCGTGCGTATCTGACGATTATCGAGGGTTGCGACAAGGCTTGTTCGTATTGCGTGGTGCCGTTTACCCGTGGCCCGGAGCGTAGCCGGGGAAGCGCGTTCATATTGGACGAGGTAAGGAAGCTGGCGGATGCGGGGTACACGGAAGTGCAGTTGCTGGGGCAGACGGTGAATTCGTACGCGGACCCTTCGGCGAGGAAGCTGCGATTTTCGGAATTGTTGGTGGCGGTGGCGGAAGTGCGCGGGATCCGGCGCGTGAGATTTACGACTTCGCACCCGCGGGATTTTGGAAAAGACATTGTGGAAGCGATCGAGGCGGTGCCGGGCATTTGCGAGCACGTGCACTTGCCGGTGCAGAGCGGGTCGACGAAAGTGCTGCGGGCGATGGCGCGGACCTATACGCGGGATGAATATCTGGAAAAGATTGCGATGATGCGGGCAGCGAAATGCGAGATCAGCGTCACTTCGGACATTATTGTAGGATTTCCGGGCGAGACGGAGAAAGATTTCGAGGAGACCATGTCGTTGCTGGATCTGGCGCAGTATGACGGCGCGTTTTCGTTCAAGTATTCGCCGCGACCGAATACGCCATCGTTGAAGATGGAAGATGCGATACCGGAGGAAGAGAAGTCGCGGCGGCTGGCGATTTTGATGGAACGACAGAGAGAAATTCAGCGGGGGCGGAATGAGAAGCTGGTAGGGAAGACATTTGAGGTCATGGTGGAAGGAAAATCGCGGCGAGAGCATCAGTGGTCTGGGCATACGTCGGCGAATAAAGTGGTGAATTTCACTTCCCGCGGAGAAGAAAGTCTGGGAAACTACGTGCAGGTTGTGGTGAGTGGAGTGACGCCGAATAGTTTGGTGGGAGAAGTGGTGCGCTGAGGATTGTTGGGTAGGCTGCGAGGAATCTGTGGCCAGAGGACGGACCACGGAGAGCGCGGAGAGTTTGGGAGTAGCAGCAGGTGTTCGGCATTGGGCAAGGAGGGCGCGATGGAAGTAGAAATGAAGATACGCGGCCTGATGATGGATCCGGTTACGCAGATGCCGATTGTGGTGTTGAAGGATGTGCAGGGGCAGGCGATCCTGCCGATATGGGTGGGGGCGTATGAAGCAAACGCGATTGCGCTGGAGATTGAGAAGGTGCAGACGCCGCGGCCGATGACACATGATTTGCTGAAGAACGTGCTGCAGGGGCTGGAAGTTTCGGTGCAGAAGATTGTGGTTAATGATTTGCGCGACGATACGTTTTATGCGCTGATCTGGGTGGAACGCGAAGGGGAATTGATGAGTATTGATTCGCGGCCTAGCGATGCGCTGGCGTTGGCGCTGCGGATGGATTGCCCGATATTTGTGGATGAAACGGTGTTGAAGAATTCGAAGGTGAGTTCGGCGTTGGCGGAGCGGACGACGAATGAGCAGTTGCGGAATTATCTGGAAGGGCTGAGTGATGAGGATTTAGGTAGATACAAGATGTGAAGAATCTTTCAGTTGTAAGTAAGAAGTTTAAGTAAGGCGGTTTGGGCGGCGCGGGTTCGGTTGCGCCGTTTTGTTTTTTTGGGGTGGTAAGGTCCGCTAGATGATGTGAGAGCTGCCGGTTCTACCGGTCGGCGCACTCGAACCCCAAATGATCAGGCAACATCGTCTCCCGAGCCCATTCGTCCCAACTTCGGAAAAGTCTTGCGGCGGCCGACCTCGGATCAGTTTCCTTTCCCCAAGTCTTGTGGACAACCGCAAGAGGCATCTTGCCGCCCTCGATTTCGAAAAGCACGTCATCTTGATCCGTCCGTATCGGACAGCCGTCAACTTTCGGCCACATAAGACACGGCCCATGGAACTTCTTTCTGGGGCGCACAGAAAGACCGTCCGCCCGGGCTTTATCTTCGAGGAGCTTCCGCGGAACCACAACCTCCATTATTATTTGGAGTTGGCATGTCCTTCAGCAAATACTTCGCATAGCACCGTATTTTGAGCAGCATCGAACGTCAAGATGAATTCAAACGCACTGGCTCGGAGACTCGCACTGGGGCACGATGTATCGTGCCCCTACCGGAGATCGCGGATACGGCGGCGCCAGAAGAGGAGTAGGAGGATACCGATTAGGATCAGGCTGAGGCTAAGGCCGATCCATAGGCCGAGGGCGCCCCAGTGTTTGTGGAAGCAGAGGTAGGCGCCAAGGGGAAGACCGATAAGCCAGTAGGCCGAGAAATGGCAGAGCATGGGAGTGCGAGTGTCGCCGGTGCCGCGCAGGGAGCCGGTGGCTACGGTTTGAATGCCGTCGAAGAGCTGGAAGGCGGCGCCGGCCATGAGAAGGATTGTGGCGCTGTGAATTACGGCTTCGTTGGCAGTGTAGAAGCGGGCGATGTAACGCGGGAAGACCAGCAGGACAATGCTCATCATGGACATGAAGGAAGCGCCGAGCAGGATGGCGGTATTGCCTGCGTTGCGCGCGCCGGCAGGATCGCGGCGGCCCAGGGCTTGGCCGACTCGAACGGCGGCTGCGGATGAAAGGCCGAGAGGAATCATGTAGGTGAAGGCTACGGTGTTGAGCGCGATCTGGTGGCCGGCTTGTGCGACTGCGCCGAGTCTTGCGATTAGCGTCGCGACCAGGGCAAAGACAGTGACTTCGGCGGTTTGCTGGAGGGCGGCGGGAACGCCGAGAGCGATGAGCTGACGAATGCGACTGAGATTGGGTTGAAGAGGCGTATTGAGGAGTTCGGTTTTGTGGCGGCGATCGTACCAGAGGAGATAAACGACAAGGACCAGCGCGAGGTAGCCGCGGGAGATGCAGGTGGCGATGCCGGAGCCGGTGACGCCGTAAGCGTGGAAACCGAACTTGCCGAAGATGAGGATGTAGTTGCCTAGGAAATTGATGAGGTTGGCGGTGACGAGGGCGAAGGCGATGGGACGAACCAGGTTCATGCCTTGGAGGGTGCGGCGAACGGCGAAATACAGAAGGAGCGGAACAAGGCCGGCGGAAAGGGTACGCATGTACGGCGCGGAGAGGATGGCTACGGGATGGGTGACGCCGAAGCGCTCGTAATAGCGGGGAATGATCCAGACCGGAATGGCAAGAAAAGGCGCGATGGCAAAGCTGAGGTAAATGCCGTTGACGAGCGAGGTGTGGCAATCTTCGCGGCGCCCAGCCCCGAAAGATTGAGAGACCAGCGTGTCTAGGCCGACGAGGAGGCCTTCACCGAAGAAGGCGAAGACGATAAAGATGCTGGAGGAGACGCTGACGGCGCCGATGGCTTCGGCACTGTAGGGGAGGCGGCCGACCATCATGGTGTCTACGATGATCATGCTCATCCAACCGATTTCGGCGAGGATGAGCGGAAGCGCCAGATGGAGTGTGGGGCGGAGTTCACGGCGGAAGATGGGGAAAAAGGACATGGGAAGTTTGAGTTTATGAAGATAGCAGAGTCGGTAGAGAAGAAGGTGGAGGAGGTATAGGAAGTAAAGGAGGTAAGGGAGAAGAAGATGGTGGTGGCAAGACCCTGGAATCGATAGGGATTCCGCGCAAGACTCCGCTCGGAATGACGGATTTCTTATTTGGATGTTGTTGGTTGTGGTGGGGATTGGTGGCCGGGCTGAATGTGTAAAGCGGCGGCCAGCCGACGCAGTCCAAGCGTGGTGGGGTGATGACTGATTGGGGAGTTTGGCAGGGGAGTTCCATTGACCGAGGCGTGAGGGGACTCTAAGGTGAGAAATTGGTGGTCGTGCGTGAGGTTGTGGCAGGAGGAGTGGACGTGAACGTTACGAACGAAATGAACTATGCACTCAGGATGCTGCAATATATGCGAGCAGGCGCGCGGGTGAACTCGCGGGTGAAGGTGACGGTGGAGTGGACGGAAGGCGGGACGACCCACGAGGCACAAGGCTATACGGTGGATATCAGCCCGAAGGGATGCCTGGCGATTGTGCCGCAGGGATTTGCGGTGGGGCAGAAGATGCGGATCAAGAATGGCAGCAATCAGAGAGAAGCGGAAGCGGTGTTGATCTGGCGCGGGCATGAGGGACGGAGTGGCTGGGAGTTGGGGTTAGAGTTGGTGCATCCGCCGGCGGAGTTTTGGGGAGTGGAATTTTAGGGGTTTGGCGAGATTGCGGGATTGGTGCGTGGCGCGGCCTTGGGGTCGCGCCGTTTTTTTTGAGGTGGGGCGCACGAGGCGGAGAGGAGTTCCTTACTTTGCGGACTCCGTTCGGAGTGACGCGCAACCGATTGTCCTGGGAGCAGGTAGGGAAGCGGGCCGCTTCGGAAGACCTGCCCTACAACTGCAAGAGAACAACAGGGAAAGCCCAAGCCCCACCCTTCGCGGAAGGCGCTCTGAGTGAGGCACCCAGGAAGAGAACCCATTAGCCCGCAGGCAACATCGGTATGTGGGGCACGCAAAGAGGAAATAAGATAAGAGAGAAACCCAAGAGCTGAAGCCTATGCTACGTATAGCCAAGGGGCTCGCGTCGGGCGCCGTGGGCAGAGGCACGGGGCTAGAGTTCGCGACTGCGGGGAGGTGTCGAAAAGGGAATTTGATGGCTGAGGGGAGTTTTCCACCGGCGCGGGTAATTTTTCCTTGCGTGGGTTGGGGTGGCGCACATAGAGTAGGCTTATGCCATTAGGCCTGTCTGCCGGCATAAATACCAAAAGAATTGATGCAGTGTCTTTGACTCAAGAGGAGGAGTTTGTGCGTTCGAAGGTTGGACGCGGCTTCTTTGCTTGGTAGTGGCGTTGAGATCGAAGAGGGATTCCTTACTTCGCGGATTTCCTCCGGAATGACGTTTTTTTGATGGGGAGTGGAGGCGGTAGTAGATGACGGCGATTATTACGGTTGCTAACCAGAAGGGTGGCGTGGGGAAGACGACCACGGCTATTAATCTGGCTGCGGGAATTGCGACGAAGGGTCGGCGGACGCTGTTGATCGATCTGGATCCGCAGGCGAACTCGACGATCGCGTTTTTCGATATGGCAGACGTCAAAGAGTCGATGTTCGATGTGCTCGGCGATACCCGGACGCCGATTGCGAACATCATCAAGCCGAGCAAGGATTCGATGTTGAGCGTGGGGCCGGGTCGATTGGCGTTGGCGAAACTTGAGACGGTGTTGAGCGGCCAGTTCGATGCGCCGTATCGATTGAAGGACGCGCTGGCACCGGTGCTGAAAGATTACGACTACGTGGTGATCGACACGCCGCCATCGCTGGGGATTTTGACGGTGAATGCGCTAGTGTCCGCGACGCATTTGCTGGTGCCGATCCAGGCGGCATATTTCGCGATTGAAGGGACGGACGATTTGCTGGAGACGTACGAACGGATCCGGGCCCGACCCAATCCGCAGTTGCGGATTCTGGGCGTGGTGATCACGCTGTACGACAAGAGAACGAATATTTCGCGGGACACGCACGGACAGATTCGCAACGTGTTTGGCGAAGTGCTGTTCAAGACGAAGATCAGTAAGAATGTAAGGCTGGAAGAAAGCCCGGCATACAAAGAAACGATATTTTCGTTTGCACCCAAATCTCCGGGAGCAATCGAGTACAAAAAACTTGCCACGGAGGTCGTCCAACGTGTTGAAGAAAGCCGGGTTGCCCGTCACGCTGAAGATGCGGCATGACGCGCACTACGTAGAATCATTGACAAGCTATAGCGGGGCAGCGGTGGGACGGATGATCCCTGTGGACCAGATCCGGCCGACTCCGGATCAGCCGCGAAAAACGCTGGGAGACCTGCGTGAATTGACGGATTCGATCCGCGAAAAGGGCGTACTGGAGCCGCTGCTAGTGCGGTTTATGCCGCGGGAAGATTGCTACTACATTATTTCCGGCGAACGGCGTTATCACGCATCGCGCGCGGCGGGTTTGCGGGAAGTGCCGGCGATCGAGAAGATGGCGGACGACGCGGAAACGCTGGAAATTGCGCTGATCGAAAATATTCAGCGGAAGGACCTGACGCCGTTTGAGGAAGCGGACGGATTGCAACGGCTAGCGCAGCAGTTCGATTACACGCATGACGATGTAGCGAAGAAAATCGGGCGGGCGCGGAGTTCGGTAAGCGAGACGCTGATGCTGCGCACGATTCCAGAGTCGATCCGGAAGAAGTGCATCGAGCATGGCGTGCTGTCCAAGTCTGTGCTGCTGCAAATTGCGAAACAGCAGACCGAGAAGAAGATGCAGGAAATGCTGGCGCGGATTTTGCAGGGCGGGTTGACGCGGGATCAGGCGCGAAAGGAACGCGCGGAGGAAAAGACCGGACCGCAGCGGCCGCAGCCATTTATTTTTCATTATGAGCCGGAGAATGAGGCGTTCCGGTTCCGGTTGCAGTTCAAGAAGAGCCATGTGTCGAGGGATGAGTTGATACATACGCTGCGGGATATATTGGCGCAGTTGGAAGGGAATGAGGCGGATTCGACGGCAGCGTGAAGAAAGTTATTGGTAGTAATTAGCTTTAAGTTTTGAATAAGGATTGGCGGCGCGGCTTAGGGACGCGCCGTTTTTCTTTTTGCACTTATGACTAACGTGGGGGCGAGACGGGGAAATCGAAGAGGGATTCCTCACTTCGCAGACTTCGTTCGGAATGTCGTGTTGGGCCACCGGCAACTCCGGCACTGGCGGGCCAATCGAGCTCATTTTCTGTTTTGCGCCCAAAAAGATCTCGTTTATCCAACAAAACCGCCCAAGCGTCAAATTAGGACACTATCGAGGGGCGTTCTGCGTCCACGCGGCGTTGTATAATTTTTGGATATGGAATTTACGGCGGGGCAGGCAAATGTGTTGAAGAGGTTGTTTGCGGCGGGATTTCGGCCGATTGCGATACCGCCGTATGAGAGTGCGTTGTGCGTGCATCGCGCGGAGTGCGCAGCGTTGTTGGCGCCAGTGAAGAATGGCGGGTTGCGGCTGATGGCGCCGGTGACCGTGATGGTCGATGGAAATTTGAGTGTGAGGTTAAAGAAGCCGGGCGGGGATGTGTTCGTTTGGAAGAAGACGGAAGTGCCGGCTACGGAGGAGCGGTTAAAGGACTTGGAGAAGTTTCGGGAGGAGTTGGTGGGGGTTCTCGAGAGTTATACATTGTAGGTTTTTGGTTTCAAGTTTCGGAGAAGAGCGAACCAAGAGCCCACACAAAAAAAACGGCGTGTAGGGCACCCGAAAGGCTGGCTGACTTAAATCGAAGAGAGTTTCCTCGCTGCGCCAACTCCGTTCAGAATGGCGTGGTTGAGATACGTGGAGTTGTAACCGGGGAGGGGGTTGGAAATCTAAGGCGATATGATTACATACGATATTGTTTGCGTGGGAGCTGGGCCGACCGGATTGGCTTGCGCTATGGAAGCGAAACGGGCGGGGATGCGGGCGCTGGTGATCGATAAAGGATGTTTGTGCAATTCGATTTACCACTATCCGGTGAACATGGTGTTTTTTACTACGCCGGAATTACTGGAGATTGGGGATTTGCCGCTTGTGTGTGGTGGGGAAAAGCCGACGCGAACCGAGGCGCTGAAGTATTACCGCAAAGGGACGGAGCATTACGCGCTGGAGCTGCGATTGTTCGAGAAAGTATTGCGCGTGGATGGGCATGCGGGTGCGTTCACGGTGGTGACACAGACGGAGAGCGTGGGCGAGGAGAGATACTCCGGGAAGAATGTGGTGGTGGCTACGGGTTATTACGATTTGCCGAATGAGATGGGAGTGCCGGGAGAGCACCAGCCGCATGTGAGCCATTACTACACCGAGCCACATGAGTTTTGGAACCAGGATGTAGTGGTGATTGGAGGAAAGAATTCGTCGGTGGAGACGGCGCTGGATTTGTGGAGGAATGGCGCGCGGGTGACATTGGTGGTGCGCGGCAAGGAATTGGGATCGTCGATCAAATATTGGGTGCGCCCGGACATAGAGAATCGGATCAAGGCGGGGCAGATTGCGGCGGTGTTTGGGGCGAAGATTAACGAGATTGTGCGCGATGGCGTGATGGTGGAGAACGGAGGCGGGTTACGATTGGTGCCGGGGAAGCAGGTGTTTGCGCTGACGGGCTACCATCCGGATTATGAATTTATAGAAAGTTTGGGAGTGAAGCTTGATCCGGAGAGCCGGAGGCCGGCGCTGGATCCGAATACGTTGGAGAGCAATGTGCCGGGGATTTATCTGGCGGGCGTGGTGGTGGCGGGGAAGAATACGAATGAGATTTTTATCGAGAATGGAAGATTTCATGGGAAGCAGATTGTGGAAGCCATAGGGAGGAAGTGAAGAGAGATACGAGGTTGGGAGGCAACGGAGGTCAGGGAATAAAGGAAAGCGCAAGCGGTTGGGTTTGGTCGCGACATGTCGGGATCGAAGAGATATTCCTCCCTGTGCGGACTCCGTTCGGAATGACAGGCTGGGTGGGCGGGTGGTTGGGACACGGATTGGTTGAGATCCTCGGCTTCGCTCGGCATGACGAGTGCAATGGGGCGTTGGTGGTGGCGCGGCAGGATACCTGATCTTGGAATGTTTGCTCGGGTTGGTTGGGGTTTGTTAGACTGGCAGAGTGGGTTTAGCCGGTCTGAAGATCGGCCTTACAGGGTGATATGGGAAATTTTTTGGGTGAGATTGGGGCTACGGCGGTGGCGCTGGTGAAGGGTTTCAGCGTCACGTTTAAGACCATGTTTGAGAAGACGGTGACGGAGAATTATCCGGCGGCACCTGTGAATTTCCAACCACGGTACCGTGGAATTCACGTGTTGCACCGCGATGAGGGTGGGTTGGAAAAGTGCGTGGGCTGCTTTTTGTGCGCGGCGGCGTGCCCATCGAATTGCATCTATATCGAGGCGGCGGAGAATACCGAAGACAAGAGGATTTCAGCGGGCGAGCGGTACGCGAAGGTGTACAACATCGATTATTCGCGGTGCATTTTCTGCGGGTATTGTGTGGAAGCGTGCCCGACAGACGCGATTACGCACGGGCATGGATTTGAACTGGCGACGTATGACATCAATTCGCTGGTGTACCGGAAGGAACAGATGCTTGAGAGTTTGAAGGGAGTGCCGCCGGTGGGATCGATGGCCGAGGGACGGCCGGAGATTAGTTCGCGGTAGGTTGCGTGGGCAGGAAAATAGAAATTGGAGATTCGTGGCCCCGAAGGATCGGGGCCATTTTTTTGGTGTGCCGAGCATGTTCGATAGCTTGGAGGTGCAAGTCCTCTTCACAGCCTGATGGAGGTGAAGTGATACCTCCGAAGGCTGGGATTTTTCGCGGCGAGGATGGAGCGTTCGCGCTGTTCGATGAGCCAGCGAGCAAGCACGGCGATTTCCTTGCGAAGATTGGCGGCGTGAGCGAGGCGAGAGAGTTCGTACGACTGAAGGATGGTGCAGGAAACGGAGAGAAGAAATTCCCAAGGGCCTGTGGGCGGAACTGAGACACGTCCTCCCGAACGGCGGAACGGTTAAACAACTGTGGAAACGGGGATGCGGGTGGAGGCGTACAGCGGGTGCACCGGAGATTACGAAAATCCGGACAGGGAAGAAGATCCTGACGAAGAGGCTGTAAGTGAGCGGGTCCACTTGGCCGAGAAAATATACGCAAAGAGGAATAGAAAACGCAGTCGAGGAGTTGTGGAAACGCGGAGTGGGCTTTTTAGGCGAAGGTTAGGAGGTCGTGGAGGCGGAGTAGCTTGCCGGATTCGGTGCTTGGCACGCGGGTATTGGTGGATAGGCGGTAGAAGTGGTCGAAGCGGTCGCGGGGGGACCAGTGCGGTAGGGTGGCCTCGCGTTGGCGGGTGAAATGTTTCTGGAAGCCGACTAGGTCAATGCCGGTGCAGGGATCACGGGGAGGGACGGGGCAGCGAGCGCAGGGATTGCTGCCTTCGAGATGAACTTCGCCGATAGTGAAGCGGATGACGCTGCGTTCGTTCTCGCCGAAGAGTTGGTCTTCCCAGAAGGCGGGAACGCCGTCGATCTCGAGAGTGGCGCGGAAACGGCGGCGAACATTTTCGAGCGAGAGGGCGGGAAAGCCGTCCGGAGTCGCAGGAAACCAATCGGCGATGGCCTGCAGAGAAGCGGTGGAAACGATGGTGGGACCGCTGGCGATGGAGTCGTCGGGAAAGCCATCTTCGGAATATCGGACGATAATTTGCTGCTCGAAGAAAACGCTGAACCATTCGGCGGCGTCTTCGTGGTCCTGCGGGAAGGCAAACGTGCGGGGAGGAATCTTGCGGCGGTCGGTTGGGACGGCGAGAGTGACGGAGGCGACGTCGGGGGAGTAGTTTGCGCGAATGAAATGGATTGCGGGAGTGCGCTTGCCATTGACCCATTTGCCGTCGACGGAATAGAGAGCCCAGGCGCGATCGAGGGCGAGGCCGCCGGATGGGGAGATGCGGGCTGAGGGGACTGAGACGGGGTCGAGGGATTTGATGGGGTGGAGACGGATGTGGGCGAGATGGGGCGTCGGGGTGGTGAGAGACACCGGGAAAGTCTAGCAGAAGAGGGGGGGTAGGGTGTTGGTGGGGGAAGACGCAGTCGTTGAGAATCTCCCGGACTCCTCAGGATGACCGCGCGTTTTTTTGTGGCGGGCGTTGAGATCGAAGAGGCATTCCTCGCTGCGCGGCCTGATTTCGGCTAGGCCGGAATGTGCGGCGGCCTAGCTCTCTCATTATCCAGGCGACAGTTTTTCAATTCGTTGAAAAGGCGAAGTTGGGTATCGTTCAAATTGCGTTTACTCACACCGTCGTATTCGCGTTCTCCCTCAGTTGTGTGAGTCTAATGCCGCGTTAAACTGCCCGGCCTTTGGCGATACTGCGCGTCCTATAAGCTATATTATGTTAACTAAGAAGTGGGGTTTCATTTAGTGCGCCTATGGCCCCCTAGTGAGGATAGCGGTTCTAAAGTTTGTCGCAGACCGGCCACTACAGTCCATTGGACCCGCATGCGGCTAGCGCAGGGAGTTGGGCTCCCGCTGTCCGGATTATTTTTTGGATTTTAGTTTGTTGGCTTCGAAGTCCAGGTATTGCTGGAGGGCGTGGGGGTCGGCACCGGCTAAGGGGCGACCGTTGACGAAGACGGTGGGCGTGCTCCGGACGCCGACGAGTTTGCCGTTTTCGATGCTAGCGTCTACTTCGGCGGTGGCCTGCGGACTGCTCAGGCAAGCCTTGAAGGTTTCTGGATTCAGTCCGGCGCGGCTGGCGAAATCCATCATTTTGTCGTAGGCGTTAGCGGCAGAGATCAAATCCTGGTTGTCATAGATAAGATCGTACATCTTCCAGAAAGATTGGTGGTCCTGCTGGTAGGCGCAGCGGCCAGCGATCGCGGCGGTGCGGGCCCAAGGATGGATCTGGTCAATGGGGAAATCTTTGAAGATGAGTTTGACCTGGGGATAGTTGGGGAGCATGCCACGCACGGCGTCGTGGAAATTGCGGCAGACGGGGCATTCGAAGTCACCATACTCGACGATGGTGATGGGCGCTTTGGGATCGCCATGGACGGGAGCACCTTTGAGATCGAACTTGGCGATGTTGGCGGCCAGAGGATCGGTGGAGAGGTCGTCCAGTTCCCCGCGCAGAAGATAGCGGCCGTCGGCGGTGAGATACATTTTGACGGTGTCGCCGCCGTCGGGACTTTTCACGTCTACAGAAATTTCGGAGAGGCCGGAGGAGCCGATGGGTTTGGGCGCGCCGACGGTGATGGTGTAGTCGGAGCCCAGGGCGTAGTAATTGCGGAGGAAGGCTTCGATGGATTTTTGAGTGCTGGCGGCGGGTTGTTGGCCGCGAGCGAGAGTGGCCGCGAAGGCGAGGGATACGATCAGTAAGATGTTCTTAGTGATTTTCACGCGTGTCCTCGTTTAGGTGGATCGTAGTTGGTTTTTCAGGGGCTAAAGACGAAATCGTTGTGGAACTGTGCGCGATGTGGTGGTTGAGATTCTTCGCTCCGCAAAAGGAGCTGCGTTCAGGATGACAAATTATTTTCATGTAGGATTGCCAGGAACCCGAGAGAGACCGGTCCAAAGACCGGCCACTACGTACCCTGGAGAGACCCAAGAACCGAGCTGAAGGACGGCCAGTACGAAGGATTTTGGGCGCTGGTGTCATGGGACGAAGCGCTGGGCTATGGGAAATGGGCGGCCGAAACCGAAGGCGCGCGAGGTGATTTTGAGGCCAGGGGCGGCTTGTTTGCGTTTGTATTCGTTGCGATCGACGAGTGCGGCGATGTTGCGGATCAAGCGGAGGTCGTAACCGGTCTCGAGGGCGATCTCCTCGGGACATTTCACTTCTTCAATATAGGATTTCAAGATGCGGTCTAGAACCTCGTAAGGAGGAAGGGAGTCTGTGTCCTTTTGATTTGGACGCAGCTCGGCGGAAGGAGGTTTCTCGAGCGTCGAGCGGGGAATCAGTTCCCTTTCGCGATTAATGTAACGAGCAAGCTCGTAGACCATGAGCTTGGGAACATCGGAGATGACAGCGAGACCGCCAGCCATGTCGCCGTAAAGCGTGCAATAGCCAACGGCATTTTCCGATTTGTTGCCAGTGCTGAGAACCATGGAACCAAATTTATTCGAAAGCGCCATCAGATAATTGCCGCGAATGCGCGCTTGGATATTTTCCTCAGTGGCGTCTGCCGCGAGGCCTGCAAAAACGGGGGCTAGCGTTTGCAGGTACGAATCGAAAACGGAGGCGATGGGAATGGTGCGGAACTCGATACCGAGATTGCGGGCGAGGGACCGGGCATCGGTTTTGCTGCCTTCGGAGGAATACGGGCCGGGCATGGAGACGCCGAGGACGTTGGAGGCGCCGAGGGCTTCGACGGCTATAGCAGCGACAACGGCGGAATCGACACCGCCGCTGAGGCCGACGATGGTCTTGGCGAAATTGCATTTGCGAACGTAATCGCGAGTGCCGAGGACGAGGGCCTGGTAGGCGCAGGCGATTTCGTCGGGAGGCTGGTCGTGGATATCGCCTTCGCCGGTAGTGGTGTCAAAAAGCACCAAATCCTCTTCGAAGGCTCTGGCCTGAGCGCCGATTTTGCCGTTGGCGGTGAAGGCGGTGCTCGCACCATCGAAGATGAGGGAATCGTTGCCGCCGACTTGGTTGACGTAGACGACGGGGCGCTTGTGATGAAGAGCGGTGGAACTTAGCATCCCGAGGCGCAGGGAACGCTTGTCAATCGTGAAGGGCGAAGCAGAAATGTTAATCAGTACGCTGGTGCCCTGGTGAATCAGTTCGGTGACGGGATCGCGGGCATACATGGGCGAGGCCCAGAATGTTTTGTCGTTCCAGACGTCCTCGCAAATGGTGATGCCGAGCTGCTCCTGGAGAAGGCCGTAGACATATTGTTTGTCGCCTGGTTGGAAGTAGCGGGATTCATCGAAGACGTCGTAGGTGGGGAGAAGCATTTTGGATTGCTCGAAGATCACACGGCCTTCGTGGATGAGCGCGGCTTTATTGGCAATGAACTTCCCTGCCCTATGATGATCAGGATTGACGCGCCCGGCGTAACCAACGATGGCGGGGAGAGGCATTTGCGAGGCGACGCGATTGAGCGTGTCATGATTGCGCTGGATGAAGGCGGGGCGTTCGAGAAGATCGAGGGGAAGGTAGCCGCAGATGCAAAGCTCGGAAAAGACGGCGAGGTCGGCGCCTAGGCGTTTGGCTTGCGCGGCAAGGGCGAGGATGCGCGCGGAATTGCCGTCGAAATCACCCACAGTGGGATTGAATTGAGCGAGGGCTATCTTCATCCGGGTTGAAGATTAGGATAAGTGGGGATGCGGGGGAATGCAAATGGGGGGACGGAGCTCACGCATGGTCTCACTTCGCGGACCCATGGTGGACATGGCTCGCGGATTCGCTGAGGGCACGATGTATCGTTTCCCTACGAAGAGAGACCCAAGAGGGAAGCCTATGCTACAGGGGTTAGTCGGCCGTGGCGGATTTGGAGTGGGTGAAGGTCGTTTCGGAGCTTAGACCGAAGGCTTCGAGGAAACGGGATTGCGTTTGCGCGGAGACTTGGTTGATGGCGTCGACGCCTAGATCGGTGGGGCTGACGCGATAGCGGAGCTGGCGCTGGCCGGCGGAAGTTTCGACGATGGCGAGGACGGCATCGGCGACATCCTGCGCGTTGGCGGCGCTTGCCGTCAAAGCCTTCTCGACCTTGTCGGGAATTTGTGCGGCAGGGCCGTAGGTTTCTGTGCGCGCGCGGTCGGCGGCCGTGACCATGTTCCCGAAGACAGCTGTCTGGTAGGCGCCGGGTTCGATGACTGACGATTCAATTCCCTGCCCCGCGAGCTCGTAGTGATAGGACTCGGCGAGAGCTTCCATGGCAAATTTGCTGGCGCAGTAGAAACCGCAACCGGGAACGACTACGCGGCCTGCGCCACTGCTGACGTGGAGAAGGAGGCCGCTGCGTCGTTTGCGCATGAAGGGCAACACGGCGCGATTGACGCGTACGGCGCCGAAGAAATTGGTGTCCATGAGTTTGCGGGCCTGCTCGACGGTGGTGGCTTCCGCGAGGCCGAGGACGGCGTAGCCGGCGTTGTTGATGGCGACGTCGATGCGGCCGGCTTGTGCAACGACGGAGTGGACCGCGCGGTCGACGGAGGCTTCGTCGGCGACGTCCATTTCAAGGACTTCGAGGGCGAGGGATTCTTTTCCGGCGAGGACGCGCAGTTCGGTGGCGTTGGCGGCATTGCGCACGGCGGGGTCGCGCATGGTGGCGTACACGGTATGGCCGTGACGGGCGAGGGTTTCGGCGAATAGGCGGCCGAATCCGGTGCTGGCGCCGGTTATGAGAACGACTTGATTGGATGGCATGATTCCTCCTGTGGTGGTGGGGGATTATGGTGACCCGGGAGGAGATGGAAGTAAAGGGTGGTTTTGGTGGGTGGTGATATGGGCTGAATCAAACTGGGATTCCTCGCTTCGAGGACTTCGCCCGGGATGACGTGTGTTTTTCTGTTGCGCGGGAGCCCAAGATTCCGGACTGAAGGCGCGCCGTTTAGACCTCACGATAGATCGGTGGCAAAAGAAACAGCCCCACGTGTTGTTTGTGGATGTGGGGCTGTTTGAGACGTTGCAGGGCTCGCGGAGTCGCCCTCCGCTATAAGTGCTATTAGACGCTGAAGGAGCTGCCGCAGCCGCAGGTGCTCTTTACGTTGGGGTTGTTGAACTTGAAGCCGGCGCCTTCGAGCGTTTCGACGTAGTCGATTTCGACGCCGTCCAGATACATGGAGCTCATCTGGTCCACCGCAACTTTGAGACCGTCGAAATCGACGACTTCGTCGGATTCGTTGGTCTGATTTTCAAACGCCATGTGATACTGGAAACCGGAGCAACCGCCGCCGACAACGGCGACGCGCAGAGCCACCGGGACGGGGCTCTGCATATTCATGATTTCCTTGACCTTGATGGCGGCAACAGGCGTTAGATTAACCATAGTTTCGTTTGGCCTCCGCTCGCGGAATTAATCCACAAGCTGAACTCTTTTTTAGTATAGCACACAGCGTAATGGGGTCCAGAGCATGTGCGGATTGTGTAATTCCCTGCCCTCATCAACGCCTTACTTCTATTTCTGTTTTGCGTACTCATTTGCGCCCAGGAAATGAAGCGAGATATACGGCTCATTGCCGACCACCCAGCTATCGTGACCAGGGGCGACATAGAAGAGGTCTCCCGCTTTCATTTCGACGATGCGACCGTCATCCATGGCCGCCGTCGCCCGTCCGGAAAGCACAAGTCCAACGTGCTCCACGGAACAGCTTTTGGCGCCGGCGACTTTTCCTACGTGCTCCGACCATTTCCAGCCGGGCTCGTAGGTTGCTCGCCCGATCGTCATGTCGCCGACTTTCACGAGCTCGAACTTGCCCTTGTCGAAGGTGCGCACTTCGTCGGGTTGGTCGAAACGCTTCAGGATGACTTCGTACATATTTCCCTCGGCGACGTGGACCGCTCAGGGTAGCGGTAAAACACGACAACATGGTCCCGGCAGCGCGAGACAAGCTTTCGTGCTTCCCTTAAAATAGATGCATGATCAAACATAAAGTTACGTTGTTGCCGGGCGAAGGAATCGGGCCAGAAGTTTCCGCGGCAGTGCGGCGGATTCTGGATGCTTCGGGCGTGCAGATTGAGTGGGAAGTGCTGGAAGCACGCGCGGAGAATACGGATAAGGCCACGACGGGCGCGGAAGTTTTGAACAATGCCGCGATTGAATCTGTACGGCGAAATCATGTGGCGCTGAAAGGGCCGATGGCCACGGCGATTGCGGGCGGGGCGCGCAGCGTGAACGTGGCGCTGCGGAAGAGTTTGGAACTGTATGCGAATTTGCGGCCGGTGAAGAATTTGCCTGGCGTGAAATCGCACTTCGACGATGTGGATGTGGTGATCGTGCGGGAGAACACCGAGGATTTGTACTCTGGGTTGGAGCATGAGGTGGTACCCGGCGTAGTGGAGAGTTTGAAGATTATTACGGAGAAGGCGTCGACGCGGATTGCAAAGTTTGCATTCGAATATGCGCGCAAGACCGGACGGAAGAAGATCCATGCGATTCATAAAGCTAACATCATGAAGCTTAGCGATGGACTGTTTCTGAAGTCCGTGCGGGTCGTTGCGGAAAAGTATCCGGACATTGAGTACAAGGAATTGATTGTCGACAACGCGTGCATGCAGATTGTGATCGATCCGCAGCAGTTCGATATTTTGCTGCTGCCGAATTTGTATGGCGACGTGATGAGCGACCTGGCGGCGGGGTTGGTGGGCGGATTGGGCGTGGTGCCCAGCGGAAATATTGGCGATGAAGGCGCGATTTTTGAGGCGGTGCATGGGACGGCGCCCGACATCGCCGGTAAAGGCGTGGCGAACCCGACGGCGTTGCTGATGAGTTCGATCCTGATGCTGAATTATATTGGCGAGGCGTTCACGGCGGACCGCGTGGAACAGGCGCTGTGGAAGGTGTATCGCGAAGGTAAGCATAAGACGCGAGATTTGGGCGGAAACGCGAGTACGGAAGAGTTTACGGATGCGGTGATTGCGGCGCTGCCGCATGTGTGAGGAAGGCAGTCGGGAGTTGGGAGCATGGAGCTGGCGGTGCTCGACGGATGGTTGGGAGTACGCTTTGGTGAGGACGGAACGAAAAGGGATTCCTCGCTACGCAGACTCCGCTCGGAATGACGGTTCATTTTTTGCGGCAACGGACGGTTAGAAAGTGGCGTGGGAGGCGATTTGGCGGATTTCGGGATTTTCGATTATCCGGCCACGAAGATTTTCGAGGGTGGCATGAAGCATGGCGCGGCCCAGGTCCTGGCCATTGATGTATAGGGTGGGAAATGGTTTCAGCAGGCGCAGGATTGGGTAGAAGAGCGCGTAGGCTTTCGGGAGATTGGGAGAAGGTTTAGCGTCGATGAAGGCGGGGCGCCAGCAGTCGGCTTGGATTAGCGAGATTAGATCTTGTTCGACCTCGGCTTTGACCTGGGACCAGAACATGCGGCTTTTGGGATTTGTTCCGCGCCCGCTGATGTAATGGAAGATCGCGTTGGGACTGTGGCGCTTTAGCATGTTGGCGGCAGAGAGCGTGTAGGAATAAGTGGTGGTGCGGTAGTCCTGTTTGGAGACTTGCGTGACGGAGACGCCTAGACAAAAGAGGCAGGCGTCAATGTTGCGGAAGGCTTCTTCGACGGTCGAGTAATCCAGAAAATCCTTGTGAACGAAAGTGCGGAGTTTGGTATTGGTGTGCATGAGCGGGTGGCGGGCGATGGCGCGAACTTCTTCGACAACGGATGCAGAGAGGCAAGCGTCAAGGACGGCTGAACCGGCCGAACCAGTGGAACCAAAGAGAAGGATTTTCATCGGACCTGAGTTTACACGAGACATCGCTTTGCTGCAGAGCGACGGCTTTTTCGACGCCAATTTTGACTAGTCATAGCCTAGGAGGCGAGGAATCCTAATATGAGCAAAAGGCAATTGCAGGAGGCCAAATCCCGGTTCAGCGAACTGATTGACGAGACACTGGAAAAAGGGCCGCAGTGACCGCGAGTCCTTCACCTGCCGCAACCGGATACTACCTATACCGCAGCAATGCGAGCGGTGCGGGTTTTTCGAAGATCAACTCGACACCTGTTTCTGGGCAGACGTACTCGGAGGGCACCGTCGTTGAAGCGAAGAAATGATCGTTTCCACCGGCCAGACAGGACCATCAGCTTATTCTGGAAAGCGACTATTCGGTCAACTCATTCCGTGTTATTTCTAGCAAGTTAGATGAACACATTCAGTCTGTGATTCGAGGATTGGATGAAGACCCCGGGTGCGTTCTGAGCCGACCCATACTACTCCCCGCAGCACGAGCTAGCTGGATTCAGGTCGCAACGCAGTGTCTATTGCTTGCTGGCAATTCCCCAGACCTTCAAGATAAGATCCAGTTTCACGGGTCCACCGACCGTGGGAGCTTGCACAGATTCAAGCCTTTCGCGCAATTCTCCAGCTGCCTTGGTATCCAACTCCGGAACCGCGACAAATCCCACCGAATGCCCTTTGGAGTTTAGTTCGAGCTGAATAGATAGCTCGCGATCGATTCTTGGCTCGACGGAAGTGAAGAAGGCATCAACAACTCTCTCCGCTTCAACGATATATCGGCCAAGGTCATCGCCAGAAGTGTACGCTTGGAGCGCTTGTTCGTCATTTAACAAGACGGTTCTAATCAAGCTCACTGCAACGAGCTCCTTAGAAGGCGCGCGTTCTCTAGGTACATAGGTCGTCCAGCCTTCGGCTGTGTAGGAATCCCCAGAAACGGGACTAATGTATGTTCGCGGCCTCACCCGCGTCAGCGATATCCTGGGCCCAGTTACCCCAGCCCCGGGAACAACAAGATCGGCTCCGGAGAGGAGCGCTTCACGAATCGTCTTCCATTCTTCAGTCTTGAGAAAGACCGCGAAGCCGTCCTCTAACATTCGGACATCGATCTCTTTCTGTTCCGGCAGGAAGACCAGAAAAGCCCCGGTCTTTCGTGCCCCGTCGCTTAGCAGCGGCGTGATCGCCTCTGGCTGACCCGCGTCAGGGCGCCACACCAGACAGGCGTTGGCACGAGGGTCCGGTTGAGTGAGGAGAGCTAGCGGAGTCGTAGGAGGCAGCTCTTCAAGGAGCTTTCGAAGCTGCGCTCGGCTGGAGAGGTGCACAGATAGAAAGATGTGCTTCTGCTCCTCATAGTAACTTGACCCTGCGTAAACTCTTGCGATCTTCCCCAAGAGGCTTTCTTTCATGGCCTCCAGAGTCGCCACCGGCTCGCGTTTTACGTCGGACCAGGTTGGGCACGGGTAGTGACGATACATCTTGCCTAACATGGCCGTGATGCGAGTGAGGCCGAAATCCCAAGCAATCTTGGCTTCATCGCCCTTGAGAAGGATGCTCGCGATGTGCACGCCACTCGGTTCTACCCCCGGAAATCCATGGGGTTCGACGTAGCCAATTCCGCGAACGTCTTGGTGGCCGGGAACTCCGGACTCGTCAAAGAGAGTCGACTGTCCCACGTCCACGACCTGCCCGTCCTCGGCAAGATGAAAGAGGGTCGCCAAAAGGTCGACCAACTGCATCGGATAATCCTCAAGTTTGTGGTGTTGCTCGCGTACCAGTGTCAGGATCATTTCCTTCTGGTTATGGGCCGTCATTCCCTCCGTCACAAACGACCAGCACGGAATCTTTCCCATTTGACACTCTGCGTCGTGACAGAAAATTCTTACTCTTAGCTTGCCGGGGATGAGTTCTATGGTGTTCGGCTTGCTGGTCATCGAAGTTGCAAGCTGTAGGCTTGCCCCACTATCGCCCTTGGCACTAGTCAGCCGGCCAAAAAAAGAAACGCGCGAGCCTGAAAACGATCCCGATAGGTGTGTCCATTGTCTCTCGACTTTCTCCGACTGGAGTCGCTGCGAGCCAATCTGATCGGTCCCGCTATAACCGATTTTCTTTCAGCCCTTCAAGTGCCCATTCACTTGCACTTTGGTAGTCGTCGCAGGTGTGGAGAACTTCGAAGTCATTTTCTTCCGGCCCTGGCAACACCCTTGCCACTTCAAACTTGCCGTCTGGTCTCTTGTTGATGAACAGGTTTGTACGGAACCCGCGAATAAGGAATAAGGGTCATAGGGAACGGAAAAGCTGAGTTGAGTTTCACCACAACTCTTAGACCCTCGAACTGTCCCACTTAAATCCTGCTGCAATCTTATAGCAGGTTATCCTGCTGTGGATGTCGGATTATCGGAAATGTGGCGGCTAATACCCAGTTCGGAGGTTAGCGCGTTGATCAGGTTCCAATAGTCGTGTTACGGCGCGACTTGGTCACGCCTCCGGACCAGCAAGATGCCGCCCTTCGAATCCTACAAGTGGGAACTTTGTAATGTGGACGCGTGGCTCGGCGGCGAGGCCGCAGTCTTTGCGGCTGCGCCGTAAGGCTTAGCGGTAAAGTCCATCATGCCGCTGGTGAGAGTGTACATGGCGCCAGTGATCATGATGCTGCCCTTCTTCTGTTGCGCGACTAGCTTGCGACCGGCAAGGCCACGGGTTGCTGGAGGCGAAATTCTAGCAGAGATTCGCTTGGGATCTGGAGTTGCTGTCCCTTCTTGGAGGCAGCCACCGCCGTACCGGTGGCGGCGCCAGCAGCAGCGCCGATGCCAGCACCTTTTCCACCTCCTGCAATGCCACCGACCAGCGCGCCCAAGCCCGCCCCGCCAACCACTTTCTTTGCGGTTTTGCCACCCTCTCCCTTGCCCTTGACCTCATAGGTGCTGGTCAAAAGAGGATAGCCAGTGCCGTTGATGACGATGTCGGTCAGCTCGAGCGTCAGCTCGGAACTGCCGGACATTCTGCCGGCAGAGGAGGCTTGCGCGAGACGTCCGTAAACGGTGGTGCCGCGCGGAGCGATCACCGTGTCTTCGGCTTGGAGATTGGTTTCGAGGGTGGCTGTGAAACGAAAGCCCGTTTTTTGTTTGGAGGAGTCTATCGCATCAACGGTACGGATCAAGATGCGAGTTCCCGCGGGAACAGTGATGCGCTTTTTGCTCTGCGCTGCCGCCCCCATCGAATTTGGATAGGAAGCCAAGATCGCGAGGAATAAAATCACTGCCCAAAAAAGTGCCTTTCGCATGTGTATGTCCTCCCGCCCAGACTCAGGAACCCTGCCCAGCGATGGGCAGAGATGAATCGATTTGGAGATCAATGATCAAGAGCAATTGGTGTTCGATTTGGGCGAAGCGTGCCGCGGTGACTCCGCCGAGAGCCTGCTTAACCTTCTCGTAGGTGGCAACTAGGAGTTCTGCACGTTCTTTCTGGAAAGCCACGGATTTCTGAATCAGGCGGTCCGCTTCTTCGTCGGTCAAATCGTTGTAACTGTGAGCATATTGCTTGATGTTTTCGATCCGCTGGTCGTTCAGCTTGGCGAGAGCCACATCGTAGTCACTGTAGATGGGCCAGAATTTGGCGGCGTCAGCAGCGCTGAGCAGCATCATCGAGCCCATGATTTCATCCTTCTGCTGGCGGATGTCCTGGCGCAGGAGGTCTATGTAAGACTGCACGTTCTTCTTTTGTGTATCGGCTTCGGAAGGGGTTGCCGCTTTGCTGGTGGTCTTTTGGGTTGTTGTTTGCGCATGGCCAGAAGGCGGCAGGGCTAAAATCAGGACAAAGAGAGTCGCCAGTAACATGCGGATCGCGAGTTTCATATCGATTATCCTTTCGCTTAATTTCTCAACGAAGAACTTGCGCAGGCCGAATGCGTTTCCTTTTTGGCCGCTCCAACCCAGACGCTATCCCGGGTGGCACAGCGCCGCAAGTAGAACAGGAAGTAGTGGTCCTAATTCGATCAGCTCTTTCGAAATTGGATTCATTTGTCTCTCCTATTGAGGCGCGAACCGTCTGTCGGCTACCAACGGCCAACGCGGGGGCTGCCATCTACGTCGAGGTTTTCGGCATTGGCCGTCGCATTTGACCGCTACTATAATCCTTCCAAAGCTGACCTGGCGATTTTTATTTTACGTCGCTCGAAGCGCGAGTTCCGTCGGTGAGTGCGAAAACACTATCACAAAACGAACGCCAGAACCTGATAAGTCGGCATCTCGTCTGGAAATCGAACTGACTAGACGCGCGTTTACCAGACATCACTAGCTCCGCCGGTCGGAAATCGGCGGGATACATTTAATAGGTGCAGGCTGGTCGGGCAGACGGCCCACTACCGAGAAGCCGATCGCAAAAACGAGGGCTCTCAGCTTATTTAGGGGCATACCACTGATAGACCATGAAGTAGACGATTACGCCGGTGACGGAGACGTAGAACCAGAGCGGGAGGGTCCAGCGGGCGATGGTGCGATGCTTGTCGAATTTCTGGAGCCAGGCGCGGCGGAGTGTGATGAGGATTAGGGGGACGATTACGATGGCGAGGATAGTGTGCGAGGTGAGCAGAATGAAATAGACGGGACGGATCCAGCCTTGGCCTTGGAAGTGGACCACTTGGCGAATGCGGATGTGGTAGTTCACGTAAGAGACGAGGAAGGCGCAGGAGATGAAGAAGGCGGAGAGCATGAATTTTTTATGCAGATTGATTTTGCCGGAGCGGATGGCGGCGTAGCCGCAGGCGAGGAGAATGGCGCTGGTGCCGTTGAGGGTGGCGTTGAGGGCGGCTTGGGAGAACATGAATAGTCCGAATCCTTTGTTGAGAGATTGGTGGACCAGAATAGCAGAGATTTAGTTTGTGGGAAGTGGAGGTAAAAGAACGAAGAGGGTTTTGAGCCGTTTCGAGAATCGAAGTGGGATTCCTCGTTTCGCGGACTTCCCTCGGAATGACGGTGTGGGTACGGGGATGCGACGGGAGTCATGAGTGGTGCGTTGGAAGTTGTAAACGTGGCCGGCGAACCGGCGCATTTCAAAATTAGCGGTGGAGTTTGTCGTACATCATTAGACCCAGGAGGATGGGGATGTGCATTACGGTGGCGTGCATGAGCCACTTGGCACGGGTGTTGGTTTTTGCGGTGGCGGCCCAGAGACACACTTGAAGGCTGGCGGTGCACGTTACCAAGGCGCCGAAGAAGTATAGGACGCCGGCCAAGCCCATTATGGCGGGGAGCAGGCTGACGGCGACCAGGGCGCTGGCGTAGAGAACAATTTGGCGGAAAGTGCGGGTGCCGTCTTTGTCGACGACTGGCAGCATGAGAATGCCAGCGCGGGCGTAATCTTCGCGGTACATCCAGCTGATGGCGTGGAAGTGCGGAAATTGCCAGAAAAACAGAATGGCGAACAGCAGCCACGCGCCTGCATCGAGTTTGCCGGTGGCGGCGGTCCAGCCAATCATGGGCGGGATTGCCCCAGGAATGGCGCCGATGAAAGTGGCCCAGATGGTGCGTTTTTTTAACGGCGTGTAGGCGAGGAGATAGCTGAGGCTGGTGAGAATGCCAAGGGTGCACGGGAGATAGCCCGCGGCAAAATACAGATCCAACGCTCCAGCGGCGGCGAGAATGAGGCCGAAGAGCAGGGCTTCCGCGGGCATAAGCAGGCCGGTGGGCAGCGGGCGACTGGCGGTGCGGCGCATATAACGATCGGATTCGCGTTCGATGTAGTGATTCAGCGCGGCGGTGCCGGCGGCAATGAGCATCGTACCGCAAACGACGTGGATCATGTGCAGCCAGGGCATCGGGCCGCGCACGCCCATGTAAAACCCGGCGCCAGTGGTCATGAGGACGAGGAAAGAGACGTCAGGCTTGGTAAGAGCGATGTAGGCACCGAGCTTGGTAGGCTGGGGGAGCGACGCGGCCCGTGAGCGATCGGACGACATTAGGCAGGCACCTCACCCTTGGTGCTGGCAAACAACACTTCCCGTTTACGTGGAACGAGGCGATAGCACAGCAGAACGGTGACGATCGACGTGGCGAAGAGAAACGCGCCGACGACGGTGTGGACTACGGTGAAGGCGATCATCACGGGCATGGGCTGAGGCGCGTCGGCGGTGGTGATGCGCGACCAGAGCGAACCGAGACCGAGAAGAATTTGTAGGCCGACCAGCGCGTGGAGGTAGAGGCGCGCGCGGGAGATGGAGGGAACTTCCGGGAAACGGCGGCGCAATGTACCTGCGGTCCAGATCACGGAGGCGAGAACGATGAGTGAGCCAAAGACGTGAGGAATGTAGGAAATGTAATGGTGGCGGAACCCGGCGCCGAGCAAAACCTGGAAGAAGATGAGGCACGCGTTAACGGTGGCAACGAAATGGACCGACGGCGAATTGCTGTCGGCGTACTGCGGAAGATCCTGCATGTACCAGCGGCTGGTGAAGACGGCGATGCTTACAAGGATCGCAAACATCAGTTCCGCGGTACACGCGTGCATCACGGGGAGCCAATAATGGAGAAGCTGCCGAACCGTGAGGCCGCCGAGGACGCCCTGGAAAACTACGCCAGCAACAGCGGCCAAACCGAGTTTTTTCAGCCAGGGACGCTCATCGTAGCGCCACAGAAGAAACGCCAGAACGACGATCCAGACACCGAGAATGGCGGCGACCACCCGGTGGGTGTGTTCGATTCCGGCGCCGCCGTGAAGCAGGCGCAGTGGCGGAAAGAAAGTGCCGAAAGATGTGGGCCAATCGGAGACGGCCAGCGCGGCGTCGTTGGAGGTGACTAACGCGCCAGCGGTGAGTAGGCACGCCGTCCAGCAAACTACAAAGACCGCGTATTTGTGAATACCCGGATGGTACGTAGCTTTCATCAATTTCGGGCCCCAAACCCGAAAGACAGATTATAACGCAAGGCGGAACAACCCTGAACCGGCAGGAAGTGTAGCAGGGGTTGGGGGAAAGTCAAAGAGAGGCGGAAATTGGAAAGGGAAAATTGGGAGAGTGACCTGAGACGCACACGCCGTTATCGGCATTGGCCGCGATTACTTCAATAGCCCCTTGATCCGATTGGCGATTGCCTCACGCGCAGTTTTCTCCGGGACGAACTGATTTAGGAAGCCCAAATCAGCGTCGACTATGACCTCAGTGTCGGTGACTTCGACGGTCCCTCTTATCGGTGTACTCAGTAACCCGATCGCCGCGGTAACGGAAAAGCTGAGTATCGAGCCCTGCCAGCTCTTTTGCTGCACAACTACTCGAACGGGAAGGCGTTCGGCTCCTTGAAACAGTTCATTGAATGAACGATCAACGGACTCGATGACATCTGCCTTGGACCGGTTATGCTCAATTCTGATCCGCATTCTTCTGCCTCAGCCATTCTACCGTCCCCACATTGTAGGGTGACACGGCTAAGCAGTACTAGTCGCCACTTTTGAGGTGAGACGACTTGCCAGGGTCTGACGGGGCTAGAATTACTTCGTGGATCAAGACCCTTGCGCCATAGGATAAATTCCGCTTCGGTGCAGGCTTGGTTCGGAGTTGTGTTTGGGAGGCGGATCTTGATTTTTGGAATTTACCCTGGTGGAAGCGCGGGTGGGGACAGCGGTTTGCTTTCGGGAGCGCCGGACGATCCAGAAAAAGCAATGACGTGCCTGGACGAGTTGCAGGGCAACGCTCGGCCGTTCGTGGTGCGTTGCTATGACAGCTTCCAGGATGAGGGCAGCCCGCTCTGGGCAATTGCGCGGGCTCCGCAAAACTATGTTCAGTACGCGCTAGGCGGGCGGAGACCGCTGGAGCTTGTGCTGCAATTTCGGTCGGCAACTGCCGATGTCTCTGTATCTGAATTTCGTGCGCCACAAGATTGCGGAGTGCCACCAGCATCTTTACGCGCTTCAGATCACGGAAGAAGCGAATTCCGTGAATGGGCCGGAGGTGATTGATGGGCCCTATCCAAATGTGCGAAAGGCGTTCGTGGAAGGAATCGTTGCCGCCAAGGAAACGCTGCGCGCGCTGGGGCGAGAGGGCGTGAAGGTTGGATTTCACGCGACACCGACCTTTGGCCCAGACGCGGAATTCTGGAGCGGCATCAAGGATATTGCCAGCGGAAGGTTTCACGAGGCTCTCGACTATGTGGGTCTGGATTTTTTCCCGGACGTTTTTCGCCCATTGGCGCCGGACGGACAGCAGGGAGACTTGAAGCAATCGGTGCGAGGAGTCCTGGAAACCTTGCGTCGCGTGTAGTTACCGGCCGCGGGAATCGCTGAAGACGTGCCGATCCACATTACCGAGCATGGATGGCCGACGGGAGAGGGCCGTTCCCCGGAACGTCAGGCGGAAGTTCTGGAAATTGTAATTCGCACGATTTACGAACTACGGGAGCAGCTTGGCATCGAGCGTTACACGCTGTTTGATCTGCGGGATGTTGGCGGGGAGGAAGACAGCGGGGGTTTGTTTCGTTTCTTTGGGATTACCATGCATGATTATCGGCGGAAGCCTGGGTTTGAAACATTTCGGAGGTTGGTTCGGGAATTAGGCGGAGGATTGTGAGGGGAGAAGAGTTTCATGGAGCGGTGATTCGATTTAGGGTTCTTATTGCGGCTGCTGCTTTCTTTGTTCGGAGCTTTTTCCAATTTTGCGGGGCGGTGCCGCGCGCTCGGTCAGACAGGAAAGCCCATTCGGGATTTGGACGGTTGTGATCCTTCGAGGCTTGCAGCCAGGCGGACGCATATTGTTTGAATGTCGGGGCCTGACCTTTGCTCCAGAAATCCCTGGCCAAGATTCTGGCGATGGCGCCGTTGCGGAATGTTCCGTTGGTCAATTTTTTCAGAAGGGCAATCATCGCGTAGTTGGTTTTGTCGTACCGCCCATAAAATAGTTTGTCCTTGGTGGTTATCGTTTCGCGGGGAGCGTCAAAGCATACAATTTTGGCAGGAAAGCGCGTTTCTCCCAAGATGACGCCAGTCCTCAAGAGATGGCGAACGCGGTTGAGAATCACGCCTTTGCGATCGTCCTCGTTGGTTTTTCTTACGCGCCCATCGCTGGTTTCGATGGCAATCGTGTATGGGATGGAGTGGCGCTTGCAAAAGGATTTGATCTCAGCGGTATTCAGGTAATTAAGGTCGTCCAACAGCTGCTGCCGCTCGGCCTTTGGGAGCTTTGCGATGGGTGGCACGGTCATTTTGTGATCGTACCGCGGCGTCGCTGCGCGAGTGTATTTATTTGGCGAAGCCATGGATGAAACTTAGGATGGCCGGGAGGGAGAAACGCAGGTCCCAGACTTCGTTTGGTATGACAATCTTTTTCGACTGGGAGTAGGAGTTATTTTGCAGGCAGATCTAGGCCGGGTTCGGGTTTCTTGTAGGTGCCGGTCAGATGGACTGGCAGGACGGCGCCGGCGTGTTTTTTTCGGAAGAAGCGGTTGAAGGGTTTGAGCATTACGGATTTGAAGCCGGTGGCGAGGTCCGAGAATTCTTCTTCAGTTTTTAATGTGCCGTGGAGATCGATCGCCAGCGTTTCGAGATTGTAGGTTCCATGCATCTGGGCGGAAGCGCCGGGTACGGCAAAATGCAAATCGTTCAACGTTGCGGTGGCATCGCGAAGTTCGACATGGCCTGCCAGTTGAGAAATGACTCCCGCGGGATCGCTGGCGTCAGTATCATTGCTGATCGTTTGGGTAACTGCTGGGTTTACTTTTTCACCGAGCGCTCGCTGGCTTAAGGTGTCCACGCTGATTTGCGTTGCCGGCTTCGCGAATTGTCCATCCTCGATACCAAAATCGCCAACCAAACGAAGTTTGTGGAGAAACGGTTGATCACCGGGAGGGACGATGACGTGTGCACGGAAGTTGGTGGTGCCCTGCAAGGGAGGGTGGTGGCCGCGGACAAACATTCGAAGAACATCCTGAATGCGGCCGTTTTGCACGAACAAATCCATAGTGGTGAGCTTGCCGTCCTGTCCTGGATGATGGGCAATCTGGCCTTTTACGAGAACAGAGGTGTTGAGGAAGTTGGCGGTGACGCGGTCGAGTTGAATGTCGCCGTTGGTGCCGTCAACGGTGGCATGAAACGAACTTTTCAAATGGATGGCATGATCGCTGCGCGTGACCATGAAATTGGGTATGTCAATGGTGCCGTTGGAATCGATCTCGCGCAGGATGCCTTGAAACCTGTCGTGGGCGGAAAGAATGCCGGCGATGCCATGGAAGACGGAGAGGTCGGCATTCTGAAATGTGTACTCGCCCGCGACCAGAGTTTGGCCGGGGTCGTTGTAATTCCAAGGGCCGAATTTTCCGGTTGCACGAACATCGCCGGGCGGCAAAGGGATATGGAGTGCAACGGTGAAGGTAGCCGGTTGATTGTCTGCGACGGATTCGAGACGCATCGTGGGAATCGCAAAGAGCAGCGGCGGTCCGGGAGCGCGATCAATCTGGATAGAAGAACCGTCGGCTACGATTTCGCCAACGCGCGTGTTGGACGGCGTTTCCTGCCAATTGGACGCATCAACCGGCGTGCCAATCGGCGGAATGTGGACGCGGCAATCTTTCAGAACAATTTCAGAGAGATAGCCGGGACGCAAAAGTAGATCGAGGTAGTGGGTTTGAATCGTGAGTTGCTGGACGGTGACTACCGGAGGCGTGCCGTTTGTGGAACCGAGGCGCGTGAATACCAAGCCCTCCGCTACGCAACCGGGATGCGGGAAATAGGTCGAACGGAATTTCTTGAAGGTGACGGTGGCGGGAAAAGTGGATTGCAGGGATTGCGTGACGCGCGCTCGAGAAAACGGCCAATGGCGGGCGAGGAGAATGGCGAAAACGGCCAGAGCCAACGGAAGTGTAGGCAGGCCGAATAGCGCAAGCTTCTTGACGCTCACCGGGGGACTGCCAGATGCTGGCGCGCTGGATTCATTGCTTCAAATGTACAAAATGATCGGTGCGAATGGCGTAAGGGAAACGCTGGAACAAGTGAGCGAGAAGCATGTAGGGGGAATCGGCGATGGTTTTAGTTCCCGGCCGTAAGTGTAAATCATCGCGTCGTGGGCAAACTGTGCAATTTGGGACAAGGGCTCCGATTCTGCGTTCACCGCGCGGGGAGGTAAAATTAAAGAGGAGATGCTTGCGTGAAACTCGAATTGCCGGCTGGTACGTTTCGGGCTTATTTGTTTGATTGCGACGGCACGATTGCCGATTCGATGCCGCTTCACTACATTGCGTGGAAGAATTCGCTTGCGGAATGGAATTGTTCGTTTGACGAGAGGCTTTTTTATGCTTGGGGCGGAAGGCCGGTGGCGGAGATCATTTCCCTGCTGAACGAACAGCAGGGGCTGAGCATGCCGGTCGAGCGGGTGGCTACCCGGAAAGAAGATTTGTATCGCGAATTGCTTCCCCAGCTCAAAGCTGTGCCGGAGGTGATGGAACATATTGACGCACAACATGGTCGGATTCCCTTTGCGGTGGTTTCGGGCAGTACGCGAGAATCGGTGACTGCGTCGCTTGCGTCGCTGCGATTGCTCGATCGATTCGAGACGATGGTTTGTGCGGGCGAGTACGAGCGCAGCAAGCCCGATCCGGAATGCTTTTTGTTGGCGGCGTCGCGATTGAGAGTTGCGCCGCAAGATTGCTTGGTTTTTGAGGATACGGAGATGGGGATTCAGGCGGCGCAGGCGGCTAGTATGGCGTCGGTGAGAGTTCCACCGCCGCGGGAGCGGGGTGGTGAGTGACGGGGTTTTGTTGGGATGGGAGATGTGGCTGCGTTCGGTGGCAAGACGCGGGGGCTGAGATCCTTCGCTTCGCTCAGGATGACAGAGCGCTTTATTTTTTGTGTTGCGTTCGTTAAATTCCGTCCCACCCCGACGAACCTAGGGTGGGGTACCCAGGAAAACAAAGAGAAAAGCAGGTGTCCGCTCAATCCCAAATCCACCCTGTAGCGCTGGCTTTCATGCCAGCGCTCTTGGTCCCTCGCTTTGCTCGGGATGACAGTCTTTTGTTTTTTTGTGATGGGGTAAGCCAATCTTTGCGCTGCGGAAACCGAGAACGAAGTCAGGAGTGACTGTGAAACTTGCAGATTTATTGTAGGGACTATCACGTATAGCGATTTTCTCCTGGAAATGTAGAAATTCCCAGGTACTGGCAGATTTGGCGCACACTTCCGATGGTGCGCAAGTGCTTGAAGAACGGGAGGTTTTGTTTATTGTGCGTGCGTTCGGCCTTTCAGTTGCACTTTGCCATTGCGATTCCACCCAGCGATTCCACCCAGCGCTAAATCTACCGTTAGGAGGAAAGCGGCATGAAGAAGCAAGCGCAATTCAGGAAGTGGCCGGCATATTCGGCGTTATCGGCATTTTTCTGGTGCGGGAGTTTTGTATGCGCGCAATCCGCTCCGGCTCAGAGTCCTTCGACACAAAATCCTACACAAAATCCAACTGCGCAGAGCCCGTCCACACCGGACCACGATAATGTACGTCGCGCGGACGATCGAGACGCCAACCGCGAAGAGCTCGCGAATTTCGATCGATTTCTGGACAGCCACCGCGAGGTAGCCGAGCAGCTGCGCAAAGATCCATCGCTGGTGGACAATCCACAATTCGTGAAGGCGCATCCGGCGCTCCAGACTTATCTGCAAGAGCATCCGGCGGTGCGCGAGCAATTGAAGCAAAATCCAAACGCATTCATGCGGCAGGAAGACCGCTATGACCGCAGCGAGAACGACCACCGCGACAACGCTCGCCGCGAACTCGCGAACTTTGATCGATTTTTAGACAGCCACCGCGAGACCGCCGAGCAACTTCGCAAGGATCCGTCGCTCGCAGATAACCAGCAATACCTGAAGGATCATCCGGAGCTGCAGGCTTACCTGCAGCAGCATCCGGCGGTGCAACAGGAATTGAAGAACAATCCAAACGGTTTCATGCACGAGGAAAACCGCTTTGACCGCAACGACAACGATCGCGACCGGGAAGCGACTCGCCGTGAACTCGCGAACTTCGACCAGTATCTCGACAGCCATCGCGAAGTCGCCGAGCAAGTGCGCAAAAACCCAGCGCTGGTGGATAACCAGGAATTCCTGAAGGACCACCCGAGCCTGCAAAGTTATTTGCAGGACCATCCGGCCGTCCGGCAGGAATTGAAGAGCAATCCAAACGCGTTCATGCAGGAAGAAGCTCGCTACGATCAACATGAGAACGGCATGAACCGCGGCGATCGCGGACGCGATTTCGATCATAGCCACTCCGCCAGCTTTGGAGAATTCCTTGGCGCTCATGCGAACATCAACGACCAACTTTCCAAGGATCCTTCGCTGGCAAAGAGAGACGATTACCTTCAGGACCATCCGGAACTTCGAGATTATCTGAATCAACATCCCGAGGTACGGCAGGACCTGATGAACGATCCACAGAACTTCGTGAAATCCGCTCAGCTGTTCAACAACAACGGGCAGGCAGGAAAGCCGGCTACACCGGCTCCCACAGCGCAGATGCCTGAACCTAAACCCAAGCAGCAGTAAGTAACGCTTCCGCGGGCTGGGAGGCTGTTGGCCGATGTGCCGGCCATTACAGGGCCTCCCAGCCGATGGCGGAAGTTTCCGGCGCTGGCAAATGCGGGATGCTTGGAAAACCTTTCATCGGAGGCACTATGAAGTTTAGGAACTCACTGATTTTGGCTTGTGTTTTGGTTGCCGCGGTTCCGGTCAGCGCGGGAGGCAAGAAAAAGAGCGTTCCCGAGCGCGCCATGCTTGAAAAAATGGAGGCAGTGCCTTGCGGCGCCAAGCAGAAGGGATTGAATGGACTGGGATCTTTCTGGGCGTCCGTGGGAATTACGCATGTGAATTCGGATGAGAAGCTGTGCCCACAATATTTGCTGAGGACCGACGAAATGGACTACCGGATCCGGCCGATGGACTTGAAACATCCTGTAATTTTGCCCATCGGGCAAGAGGTTGTTTTCAAGATCAGGAAGGATCGCATGTTGGTCGGCGTGGCCGATGGCGACAAGAAGATGCGGGAGTACGAATTAGTGGCGATGGAACCAGCAAATCCACCGGCGGAGAACGCGTCGGCTAAGCCGGGCACGCCGTAAAGAAGGGGCGGGAAAAATGGAAGATGGACAGGTGAAAATGGAAGCCGGAGCGATTCCCTTTTAGGCGGTGGAACTGGTGGTGGCGGTGGACTTTGGGATGGCGGGGACTTCTACGGCGCGGAGCACTAAGTCCTGAAGGGCGGCGATGAAGGAGGGGGAATCGCCTACGGCAGGCATCATGCGGAAGCGGGTGATGCCGGATTTTTTGGCGTCGGCGCGGCCGTCGATATTGATTTCATGCAGAGTTTCGATGTGTTCGGTGACGAAGGAAATGGGAACGACCATGGCTTCCTTGACGCCTTCGTGGCCGAGTTTTTCGAGCGTGGAGAGGAAGCTGGGCTCGAGCCATTTGGCGGGGCCGACTTTGCTTTGAAAGCAGAGCATGTGGATTTTGGGCCAGTTGGGGTACCGCGCGGCGCCTTGTTCGCAAACGAGTCGAATGGTTTCGGCTACATGCTTCGGATATGGATCACCCTTTTCGACGAGGCTCATCGGGAGGCCGTGTGCGCTGAACAGAAGATGGATGCGCGAGGCATCGGGAAACTGGCGCAGGCACTTTCCGATATTGGTGACCAGAGCTTCGATGTACAGCGGATGATCGTAAAAGGCTTCGATGCTGCGTTCGGGAAGCGTGTCGACGGGTTCGCCGTACACGCGGCGCCATTCCTTGAGGCTACTGAGTGTGGTGGCGTAGGAGTAGTGAGGATAAAGCGGGAGGAGAACGAGTTCGTCGAGATGGCCGGCGGATTTGAGCGCGGCGACGGCGTCTTCGGTAAGCGGTTTCCAGTAACGCATGGCGGTGACGGCGACGGGATCGATGTAGGGTTCGAGGGCGCGGACAACGCGCACGCGCTGGCGTTCGGTCAGGATAGCGATGGGAGAGCGGCGGCCGATCATGGCGTAGCGTCCAGCGACGGGAGGCGTACGCTTTTTTGCGATGTAGCGTGCCAGCGGGCCGCGGATGAAATTGAGCGGGCCCAGGGGAATGATGTCGGGATCGAGGAAGAGATTGCGGAGGAAGGGTTCAACGGTGGCGAGAGAATCCGGGCCGCCCAGTTGGAAGAGGACGATGCCGACGCGTTTCTTGGTGGTGGCCACGATGATCCTTTTTTGTTTGGGCGCGCTGGGGTTAGTTTAGCAAGGATTGGTGGGTGGTCCGCCCGTCAAAACAACACCGCCTCCGAATCTTCATGTAGCGCTGGCTTTTATGCCAGCGCCCCGATCACATATCTACACCAAAAAACCGTCCTTCCGAACGGAGTCCGCGTAGTGAGGAATTCCTCTTCGATTTCACCCACCGCCCCCTCTGGTGTGGCACAAAGTGACTCAGTTATTTTGCACGGGGTAGGGCGTTCTTCAGGCGGTCGATTTCGCCGCGCAGGTCGTTGGTGCGTTTGGCAATGGTGATGTAGAAGAGAAAGAACACGCCCCAGCCAATGATGTAGGCGGCAAAGACGCTGTTCAGATTTTTCATAGAGCCTCCGATTCGCGGTGCAGGATGTCTACTTCGTTTTTCATTTTTTCCAGGATGTACCGTTCGACGATGAGGAATGCGGCAAAAACGTGCATGGCAAAGACGAAGAAGAAAAGGACTTTGCTCATGGTTGGATCGAGACCGGAGCCAGGGCCGCCCATGATGACCGGCTGAGGATGCTGCGTGCGCCACCAGCGGATGGCGCCGAAGACGAGGGGAACGTCGAGAAAAGCGAAAATACCGAAGAGCGAACTAAGCAGCGCGCGCCGATCGGGCTCTTCGATAAGCGTGCGCAACAGAAGATAGGAAACGTAGAGAAGCCAGAGCACGAACGTGGAAGTGAGGCGCGCGTCCCAGGTCCACCAGATGCCCCAGACGGGATGCGCCCAGATGGGGCCTGTGATCAGCACGACGGTAGTAAGAACGAGGCCCACTTCGGCGGCGGAAACTGCCAACCAATCGTATTTGGGGGCGCGCTTCCAGGCGTACAGAAGATTGCAGACAAAGCAGACGAAGAAAGCGTCCATGCCGGACCAGGCGCTGGCGACGTGGAAATAAAAGATGCGATAGATAAGGCCCATGGTGCGCTCTTCGGGGGCGACATAGAAAGCCCCGTAGCCGGCTGCGATGAGCAGCAGAATGGCAGCGGCACCGAGGAGTATGCGTTTCACCATGACCGATTTATTCCTCCAGAAGATATTCGCCGAAAAGCCATAGAGCCGTCAAAAAGACGAGATCGAAAACCGCAAGGAAGCCAATTCCCTTCCAAAGGATCACGGGTTCGCGATCAAGCAGGCTTACGCTGACCGCGGCGCTGACGACGAGGACCGGCGTAAGAAGCGGAAGCAAAAGTAGCGGTAGAAGCAGTTCGCGCATGCGGGCTTGCGCGGAAATCGCGGAGAGCGCGGTGCCGGCTACAGACACGCCGAGGCTTCCGAGGAAAAGAACAAGGAGTAAATAGTGAAGCTCCGGGAGGATCGGAATGTTGTAGAAGGCAGCGAAGAGCGGAAGCATTAGAATTTCCGTGACGAGGAGAAAGAGAGTGTTGGCGATGAGCTTGGCGAGGAATATGGAGAAGGGATCGCTGACGGCGAGGCGGAGAGAGCTGAGCGTGTCATTGGATTGCTCGTGGAGGAAGCAGGGCTGAAGCATCAGGCTGGCGGCGAAAAGAATGGCTAGCCAGAGCAGACCGGGGCCGAATTCGCGAGATTCTTCGGTGGTGGGATTGATGGCGAAGCTGAAAAGGATGAGAACGACGAGGATGAAAACGACGGTCGTCGTGAGGAGTTCGCGGGACCGAAATTCGGTGCGCAGTTCCTTGCCTAGCAGAGTGGCGGTGTTCGAGAGGAGGCTCATGGCGGTGCGTCAGGCGCCTCCGAAGGTGAGGATGGAATGGAGGGATGCGCCGGAGTTGGTGTCCCCGACGACGGAGCCGGCGTCAAGCTGTACGGCACGGGTGGCAAGCGCGGAAATTTCGGACTCGCCGTGAAGGCTCATTACGATGGTGCAGCCGGAGCGGTTGACTTCGCCGAGTGTTTTGGCGAGCCAGGAAATGCCGAGGGGATCGAGGCCGGTAGCAGGTTCGTCAAATAGCAGAACGCTGGGACGGTGGACGAGCGCGCGGGCGATGGCGATGCGCTGGCGCATGCCACGGGAAAAAGTGCGAACAAGGGAAGCGCGGCGCTCGTACAGGCCGACTTCTCGTAGCAATTCTTCGGCGCGGGCGGCGGGCTGCGGAACGCTCTGGAGCTTCCCGAAGAGGATAAGATTTTCTTCGGCGGAAAGTTCATCATAGACCATAGTGGTGTGCGCGACGTAGCCGGGGCGATTGTTGGCGGAGGCGGCGGAATCGGGGCTGGGGAACGAGAGAGCGCCCGCAGTGGGACGAACGATGCGCGCGGCTACACGGAGGAAAGTGGTTTTGCCGGAGCCGTTGCGTCCGGCGAGGACGACGCATTCTCCAGGACAAATTTCGAGAGAAACGCGACGGAGGGCAAAGAGGCCGCCATAACGCTTATCGATGTTTTCGAAGCGCAGGCCGGTTGGAGAGAGAGAAGGCAAAGTGTTTTTCCGCGTAGTTTCCGTTGGGAGCGCCTACGGATTAAGAATCAAAAACCCAAGACGAAGACCTGAAACCCAAGACCCACACTTCGCAAGAAGCGCTCAGAGCGGGGCACCCAGGAGAACCCAAGAACCGACCTAAAGGCCGGCCACCCTAGGAAAAACAAGCCCAAGAGAAAGACAAACTCAAGAACACAGGCATGAGTGTCTGTGCCACAGTCAAGCCAAGCCGCCGCTACGACAGCGAATTAGCCTTGCACCAGGTCGCGAAGTAACCGGTCGAAGCGGGCTTTTTCGCTGGCATAGTCTTCCTCGGAAATGGTGCCGGCCTGGCGACGAAGTTCGAGCCGGAAAATTTGTTCTTTGAGCGAGTCCAGAGTGATGGCTACGTGCTGATCGACTTGCGCCGAGACGTTCGCGGGTGCGGCGAGCGGCGCCTTCTTCGACTTGGAAGGTGCGGCTGGCTTCGATGGTTTTGCCGCAGGTGTGGCGATGTCGTCATCTCCGTCGGCAGGAGCTACGACTACTTGTTTGCGGGAGAGCAAGAGCGCGCCCATGGCAAAAAGGGCGATGAGACCAGCGAAGATGTACCACTTGAAATCGTTCAGGCGGCTAGGCGCGGAGATTACTTCAGGACCCTGATTCTGGCGAGAGTTCCCTTCCTGCGGGGCGGCCTGGCCCTGATCGTCGGCGGCAGGTTGTCCCGTGGCGGCACCGGAGAGGTTAACGGTGAGAACACCTTTCGCGTGAAGCGCGTCGTGCGTGTAGACCATCATGCCCTGTTCCTGGCCGGCTGCGGCCAAGCCATCGCCAGTTACGGTGATGCCTGGAGGAACGACGACGAGAATTTTTGCACCGGGATAGGTGGCGGGCAATTTCACTGTGGCGGCATTGTTTGTGTACGGGAGGCCGTAGGAAAGGCGCACATTGGTTTGGCCAGGTCGAAACGGAAAGGCTATGGCGAAGTGGCCTTTGCCCTTGTCGATGGAAGCTTGCGTGACGGCCATGCCCATGGAGGTGGTGGTGCTGACCTGGCCGATGGTGGCGCCTTCGGGAATCGCAAAATCAAAATTGCCTTCGCTTCGAAAGTAGGCGGCAGGCGGCAGTGCATTGTTCTGCACTTCATATTCTTCGGCGCCGACGAGCTTGTTGTCCTGCGGCTCGAAAATGATGACGTGAGACGGGACGGAGATGGTTTTGGGATCCTTGGAAATATCGAAGACTTCGACGTCCACGTTGGGGCGGCCTGGAGGAGCGAATGTGTTAAAACTGACGTCGTGGAACGTGGCCCGAATGAGAATAGGCGCGGTGCCAATGGAATTTTTGGTGACGGAGAAATGACCCTGAGCGTCGCTGGTGGCGGTGGCAAGTTCGGTCATGCCCTGGGTGGGGCTGAGAAGATCGACCACGATGTTGGCTTCGGGCTTGCCCGTGGTGCGATTGATGACCGTGCCGCTGAGCGTACCGGCGTGAGCGGTGGCTGCCAGGAACGATGTGATGGAGAGAAAGAGAAGGATGCGCGAACGGATCCCCGTCATCGAGCGCTCCGCTCGGGAGTAACAGGGCGGACAGCGCGAGGGCGCCGCACTTGCGATTCGGTGACTTGTTCAATTTCGGTGAGGACCACAGCCGCTTCGTTTTCGAGAGAAGACATCATGAGTTCGTAATCGCCTTCGGAGTATTTTCCGGCACGGTGTTCGAATTTAAGATCGCGAAGATTATCATAAATCGCGTCGCGGCGTTCCAGAAGTTGGTCGAGCTTGGTGCGATGGGGAGCGAGATCGGAAGCGTCGGGTTGGATGTAAAAGATAAAAAGAAACACGGAAGCGGCAAGGGCGAAACATGCGCCGAGAGCGGCCCAGTCCGGGAGAACCGCGAGAAGCGAAATTTGAGAAAGTGCGAGCATTCCGTCAGTCCTCGGTCTCGCGAGCGGCTTGTGCACGGGCTCTAGCGAGAGGGTCGTTGGGATCGATGGCGGCAGCGTGGCCAGCGGGAGCGGGACTGAGCGTCGATGGACGAAGGGCCCATTTGCGCACGATGAACACGAGTATGCCTAAGCCGACAACCACGTAGAAAACGGGCATGAGCCACGCGACGAGTCCGAACCCTCTTTTGGGCGGCTCGACATAGACTACGGTGCCGTATTCGGAAACGAAGGCGTCTATGATTTGCTGCTCGGATTCGCCTTTGCCAAGGTGCTGATCCACTTCCTTGAGCATGGCCTTGGCAGTGTCACACGGGCCGGAAAATGATCCGCCGGGGTGGGCGCAGAGGCCGGCGCTCATGTCGCACCCGCGGCACATGCATTTTAGGTGAGTGCCGATTTCTTTGGCGCGTTGCGAATAGCCGACCTGCGCGGTGACGAGCGGCGCGGAAGCGAAGACGAGAAGCGCGAGTGCGAACGCGATGTGTTTTACGCGAATTGGCCGAGAGAAGTAGGACGTCGAAGATTCCGCTCGAAGGTGGTTAATCATGGCCTTCTCGCAGTGTGACATTAGGAGTTAGCGCGGGCGTGCCGGGGATTGCGGCGGCCGGTTGCGTGGCAGCGGACAAGACGAGCGTGGCGCGGCGATTGGGCATCAGCGCCAGAAGCGTGCCCATGACGACCCACACGCCGCCCAGCCAAATCCATTTGACCAGTGGGTTAAGGAAAGCGTGGATGACCGGGACGTTGGATTCGGGGTCCATGCCAGCATAGACGACGTAGAGATCTTCGCGGAGCGTGGAGTAAATGGCGACCATGGTGCCGGCGGCCTGCTCGGTGCCCTGGAACTGGCGCTTCTCCGGGTACAGCAACATGATCTGCTTGTTGCCCTTGAGGACTTCGATAATCATGCGCTGCGCGGTGTAATTCTTATCGACCTTGGTGTCGCCGCTTTGAAGCACGAGCGTGTACGGGCCAAGCTTGAGGGAGTCGCCGATGTTCATGGCTTTTTGCGCTTCGGTGTTAAAGGCAGCGCCGGCGAGACCGATGAAAATGAGGACCATGCCGAAGTGCACAACGTAGCCGCCATAACGGCGGGTATTGCGCATGGCGAGTTCGTGAGCCGCCATCATTTTGCTCATGCCGGTGCGGGCGCTGATAACTTTCGCGCCGCGGTAAAACTCCATAACGACGGTCCAAGTAACAAAGCCGCAAAGAGCGAAGCAGAAGGCGGAGGCGGCGTCACGATAGCCGAGGATGAGCGCGGCGATTCCAGAGAGCGCACCAACAACGAGCGGCCAACCGAAATTGCGCTTCAGGCTGTCGCCGGAAGTCTTGCGCCAGGCGAGCAGCGGGCCAACGCCGGTCAGGAAAAGAATGGCCAGGCCGATGGGGATCATCACTTTGTTGAAGAAGGGAGCACCCACGCTGATGCGATTGTTGGTGAACCATTCGGAGAAGACCGGGAAGAGCGTGCCGGAAAGAACGGCGATGCAGGCGACGAGGAAAAGCAGATTGTTGAACAGGAAACTGGATTCGCGGGAAACCATGGAATCCAGCATATTTTCGCTCTTGAGGTAATCGCGATTTTTAAAGTAAGCGATGATGCACACGGCCATGGTGAGAAGGATGAATCCCACAAACCAGGAACCGATCTGCGAATTGGCGAAAGCGTGCACAGAACTTACGACGCCGCTGCGCGTAAGGAATGTGCCAAGAATGCAAAGCAGGAACGTGGAGAATACCAGCCAGACGTTCCAGACCTTCATCATGCCGCGCTTCTCTTGCATCATCACGGAGTGAAGGAAGGCAGTGCCGGTAAGCCAGGGAAGCAATGAGGCGTTTTCGACCGGATCCCAGCCCCAGTAGCCGCCCCAACCGAGAACGGCGTAGGCCCAGTGAGCGCCGAGGAGAATGCCGAGGGATTGGAAGCACCAGGCAACCATGGTCCATTTGCGCGTGAGGTGAATCCACTTTTCGCCGGGGTAACGGGCGAGCAAAGCGGCCAGGGCAAAGGCGAATGGAATGGTGAAGCCAGTGTAGCCGGAATAGAGGTTGGGAGGATGAATGACCATTTCCGGATACTGGAGAAGAGGATTGAGGCCGTTGCCATCCATGCGGGTGAAGGGAGCGAGGACGCCTGCAGCATTGACGGTGGCGAGAGTTTTGAAAGGATTCTCAACGAAATTATTCAGCGTGAGGAAAAAGATTTGTACGCCAGCGAGGATGACGCCGACGTACGGCATGAGTTCACCGTTCTTGTTGCGATAGACGAGGAGAACGGAAATGACGTAGACGGAGAGGAGCGTGCTCCAGAACAGGAGCGAACCTTCCTGGCCGGCCCAGAGAGCCGCGACCTTGTAGAAGGTGGAGAGATCGCGATTGGAATGCTGAACGACATAGGCCATCGAGAAGTTGTCGCTAAAGAGCAGATACTCGAGACTGAGAGTGGAGAGGAAAATCAGGACGCAGGTGGCGATGCCAGCCTGGCGAGTGCTTTTGATCAGGAGAGGATGGCGCGTTTTGATAGCGAAGATGCCGCCGATGAAGGCGTAAACCGCGCAGACAAACGCGAGCAAAAGCGAAAAACTACCGAATACATCCATAGGCCGTTCGCCCTCCCCCTCGCGCCAATGCGGTCCGCTATTCCATCGCGCAACCGGCGCGATTAGGATTGCAGGTTTGCCGGTCTAAAGACCGGCCACTAGGAAACCATCACTGGGCGCTGTACGTGCTACTGCTGGTTTGCGTCGCGCTTGCCGGAGCCGGCTTGTCGCCGCCAGGCGCCGACTCGTACTTGGATGCGCACTTGGCCTGAACATGCTCCGCAACGAACTTGCCATCGCCGGATGGGCGCCCCTCAACGAGAGCCTGGGACTTGTCCACGAAAGTATCCGGCAAGGGATCGGTGCCGACATAGCTGACAAGTAGCGTCTTTCCCTCCTCTTCCAAAACAAAGTCGATGCGGCCTGGCAAATGTTTGATGGAACCGGGCTCGACAGTGCCGGCCAGACGCATACGATGGTTGCGGGCCGAACCCTGGAGGGACTGATATTCGGCGATGGTGTGATAGTAAGTCTTGCTCTCGCCGTATCCAAGCCAAGCCAGGAAAGCCATGGAGACCACGATAACGCCAATCCCAACACCGAATTTTGCACGAGTTTGCACAAATCACCCCTGAAGAGTGGGCTCCGAATGAATAGTAACATACCCAGAAGCACGTAGGTACGGTACCAGTGTGGGGAGTAAGGTCGCGGGGCACAGTGACGTGTGTCACAGGGCAGAAGTGGCTTACACGGCAGGGGCGGGGGAGATTGCCAATGTGGCGCGGAAGGCTTGAAGATCGGTTTCCGAGGGAGTAGAGGTGGGTAGGAATACGCCGGAAGCGGGCAGGATAGGGCAGCCCAGCGTGGTGTTATGGAATTGAGCGACCAGTGGCAGGAGCTCGGCGGAAAGGAGCAGCAGGCGCTTGGGTTTGAGAGAGCGACGAATGCGCGAGATGGCCGCCAGGAGCCGCTTTGCCAGCAGGGTTTGGGCTTGCGCTAGGGAAACGTTTTCGTCGAGAGGGCATTCGAGAACGTGGGTGAGCATCAAGCCGAGTTTTTGGAATTCGGTCTGGACGGATTCTGGGGACTTCCCTGCTGCGGAAATTTGGACGGCTTGGAGAACGGTGGCGGCTTCGCCCTGGAAAGATTCGTTTGGGGAATAAAGGAAGTCGGAATCGTGTTGAGGCGCGATCCCGGAGAGGAGCAGCGCTTGGATGTGGAGCGGCCGAAAGCGCGTGGTCCAGGCGAGGCGCTCGAGGCGGCGGGAGATGTGGGCGGAGTCGGCGAGTTGGCCGCAGCCGTCGCAGGGAAGGAGTGGGGAAGGGGGCATAAGTGAAAATCGTAGAGCAAGAGAGGAGAAGAGGCAAATCGGGGGTGTGGCTAACTCGTGCAGGAGGACACAAATGACGGGGCGGGGTCTGAAAGAACGGGCGAGCATAGGCGGTGAAGAAAATCCTCGGGGATTGTCGGTTTTGCTTTCGCAAGTATTGGTAGCGTACACGGTTGAGTTTGATAACGAGTTTGAGCGACTGATGGGGCCGCGGGGTATCGCGGGGCCGGCTTGTCATTAGGTGTCTGGAGCAACGTGATGCGGTTCGTCACGGACGACAGAGTTTCTGTGCGCGATCTGGCGGCGCGAGCGCTTGCGCCAGTAACGCAGATGAAATTTGCGATTGGTTGTCTGGAGAGATGGGGATTCATTGCGCTGCACCCCGCGGCGGGCGATGAGCGACTTGTACACGTCTCTATGCATGCGCAGGTAGGCCGAGAATTGCGCGATGGCTGGGGAAGCGGACGAGGAATTCGCGCGGAATGGATTGTGCGTTCTGCGGCTAAGGGAAGAAAGACCATTAAAATCTGACCGGAATTGTTCGTGGAAATGGAGAAGCGTTGGAAAGCGAGGTTCGGTGACGACGTTGTCGAGCGGATTTTGGTTGGGAGGCAAGACGCGGGGCTCGCCCCTATGAAGAAGGGACGAAGCCAAAAGAAACACGCGGCGGACAGGTTGGTGGGAGAGGTAATTATTTGGAGACTGGGGTGTCTGAGGGAAGCTTGGCGCGGAGGCACCATTTTAGTTCCTGGCTGAGGTCGGTGATCTCCATGCCGGGCATAACGATGAATTTGCACGAGAGCATTTCACGGGGCTCGTCGTCGTCGGGGAGTTGACACGAGACGCGGCAATATTGGCAATCCTGGTTCCAGCAGAAGCGGCCGTAAGGAATCGTTTCCGGGCTGATGAACTGGAAGCAACGCAGCAAAGAGTTGCGTTCCGGGACCTGGAATTTCTTACCCATGATGATGATGTCAACGAGTTTTTCGTATGGACGAAAGGGTTCCGACATGATGATGCAGTGTCCTTTGCAAACGGTGCGGAGTGTGATTCCCCGAGGCGATGGGCCACGCGCTGCCATTTCAGAGTAGAGCGGGGAGATTCGAGGAACAACGGAAGGATGGGGAGAGAGTGGCGAAAGTGGTACGGGGGTGGGGATAGGCAGTCGGGAGTCAGTAGTCGACACCTCGGAGTCTTTGTGGTTGGCGTTTGCAGGTGAACGTTACGTTGAGATCCCCTCATTGCGCGAAAGACGCTTCGCTCGTCAGGATGACGGCGCCTAAGAATGGCGGCGGACCGCTTGGGTGGTTCGGTTTTGGTTTGTAAAGCAGCGGCCCTTCGCAGGCCAGGACGAGGCCGGCGCAGATTAAGTTAGGGAGAAGAATTGGCACATGTGGCGGAATTTTTCGTAGCGGTCATGGACCAGTTGGCGGGGGGAGTGACTGGTTAGGATGAGGAGTTGGCGCTCGAGGACGTCGCCGAAAAGTCTCGCGGCGGTTTCGTAGTCTCCGTGGGCGCCACCGTCGGGCTCAGGAATGATTTCGTCGATGATGCCGAGTTCACGAAGATCGGTGGCCATGATTTTCATGGCGATGGCGGCTGTTTCCGCCTTGGCCGCGTCGCGCCAGATGATGGAAGCGCAGCCTTCCGGAGAAATCACAGAGTAGAAACCGTTTTCGAGGATGTTTACGCGATCCCCAACAGCGATGGCCAGCGCGCCGCCGGATCCACCTTCGCCGGTGACGGTAACGATGACGGGAACGGGGAGGCGGGCCATTTCACGAAGATTGCGTGCGATGGCTTCGCCCTGGCCGCGTTCTTCGGCGTCGATGCCAGGATAAGCGCCGGGGGTATCGACAAACGCGAGAACGGGGCGGCCGAATTTCGCGGCCAGTTGCATTACACGGAGCGCTTTACGATAACCTTCGGGCTTAGGTTGGCCAAAATTGCGAATGACGCGCTGCTTGGTGTCTCTTCCCTTTTGCTGCCCGACGATGGCGACAGGGCGACCGCGAAATTTTCCCAGCCCGGCAACGAGGGCTTTGTCATCGCCAAAACCGCGATCGCCGTGAAGTTCGATGAAGTCCGTAATCATCAGACCGATCCAATCCAGCGTATGAGGGCGCTGCGGATGCCTGGCGATCTGGGCGCGCTGCCACGGACCAAGATGAGTATAAAACTCGCGACGAAGTTCGAGAACCTCCTGTTTGAGACGCTCGAGTTCAGTGTCGTCACCGTTCGGGCTGACGGCGGAGAGGCGGCGCAGTTCTTCGACATCTTTTTCCAAGCGCGCGATCTCTTTCTGGCGTTCGAGAGTCGGGAGGCCCTTTTTATCTTTTTTCGCCGCGCACATTACGAAATCCTTTGGATACCTTCGTCGCCACAGATGCGGTCGAAAGCGGCGATGAAGTCGGGTGTGACCTGTATCTTACGCTGAGATCGCACCACGGCAGTAGTGCCATCGTGGGCCTTGACCTCAAACACTACGGTGCTGGGACCAGCAGCCTTGGCGAAGAGATCCTCAAGCTGCGCCAGGGCTGCCTCGTTGAGTCGCTGCAGGTCTAGCTTGACGCGAAATTCGGATGCGCCATTGGACTCCGGCATGGATTCGAGCTTGCGGGCTTCCTGAAGCGAGAGGCGCGTGCCAGCTTCTTCCACCTGGATACGAACTTTCAGAAGCAGCGGCTGGCCGGGCTTCAGGAGATTTTCGAGACGAGCAAAACTTTCCGGGAAGGCGAGAAGTTCCTGGACGCCGGTCCTGTCCTGCAAGGTGTAGATAGCCCAGCGCGCGCCTTTCTTGGAGCGCATGGGACGAGTGCCGACGACGAGGCCGGCAACCGCGATTTCCTTCCCGTTGCGCTGGCCTTCCACTTCATCGAGAGAAATGACGCCGAGATCTTTCAGGCGCGACGCGTATTTTTCCAACGGATGGCCGGAAATGTAGAAGCCGAGCATGGCATATTCGCTGGTGAGGCGGTCTTCTTCGGACCACGGAGGGGCTTCGCGGAGTTCGAAGTGAACCTTGGGCTCGCCGGCACCGCCGCCGAAGAACAGACCATGCTGGCCAGATTCCTTGGCGCGCGCGGCACGCTGGATGGCGGCGATGGCGTCATCGACCGAGGCGAGCATGGGTTCGCGTGGACCGAGAGAGTCCATGGCGCCACACTTGATGAGGCTTTCGAAGACGCGCTTGTTGAGGAAGCGGGATTCGATGCGTTCGCAGAAATCGTAGAGCGATTTGAATGGACCGCTATTGAGACGAGATTCGCGAATGGCTTTGGCGGTGTTCTCGCCGACGTTCTTGATGGCGGCCATGCCGAAGCGGACGGAATCGCCGACGGGAGTGAAGAAGAGATCGCTTTCGTTGACGTCGGGTGGAAGGATGGGAATGCCCATACCGCGAGACTCGTTGATGTATTTGACCTGTTTCTCGGCGTTACCGGTTTCGGAAGTGAGCAAGGCGGCCATGAACTCGACGGGATAGTGCGTCTTGAGCCAGGCGGTCTGGTAGGCGAGAAGGGCGTAGGCGCAGGAGTGCGACTTGTTGAAACCGTAGCCGGCAAATTCTTCCATCAAGTCGAAGATGCGGACGGCTTTTTTGTCCGGGATTTTATTTTTGTCGCATCCGGCGAGGAACTTGGCGCGCTGGGCGGCCATTTCCTCCTTTTTCTTTTTGCCCATGGCGCGGCGCAGGATGTCGGCTTCGCCCAGGGAAAAGCTGGCGAGGCGATTGGCGATTTGCATCACCTGTTCCTGATAGAGAATGACGCCGTAGGTCTCCTCGAGAATATCCTTCAACTGCGGGAGTTCGTAGCTGACTCTCGTTTTGCCGTGCTTGCGATTAATGAAATCGTCGATCATCCCGCCTTGGATGGGGCCGGGACGGTAGAGGGCGTTGAGAGCCGTGAGATCTTCGATGCGCGTGGGCTGATAGCGGCGAAGAATATCGCGCATGCCATGCGATTCAAACTGGAAGATGGCCGTGGTGTCGCCGCGAGAGAAAAGTTTATAGGTAGCTTCGTCGTCGAAGGGGAGGCTGTCGAGATCGATCTGGACGCCGCGATTCTGCTCGACCATTTTGACCGCGTCGTAAAGAACGGTGAGCGTGGTGAGGCCGAGGAAATCCATTTTGAGCAGGCCGATGCGCTCGAGCGCGTTCATGTCGTATTGCGTGGTGATTTCATCGCGGTTTGTCTTGTAAACCGGAACGAGTTCGGTGAGCGGCTGCGGAGAAATGACGACGCCTGCGGCGTGCGTGGAAGCGTGCCGGGAGAGGCCTTCGAGGCGCAGTGCGACCTTCATCAGATCTTTGAATTTTTCGTCGCCTTCGACGGCGGATTTTAGTTGCGGGGATTCCTTGAGGGCCGTCTCCAGATCGATACCGAGGGTTGTCGGGATGAGCTTCGCGAGTTTGTCGACATCGCCGTAAGGAATATCCATGGCGCGGCCGACGTCCTTGACGGCGGCTTTGGCGGCCATAGTGCCGAAGGTAATGATCTGGGAAACATTGTCTCGGCCGTATTTTTGCGTCACGTAATCGATGAGCTCGCCACGGCGGCGCATACAGAAATCGATGTCGATATCGGGCATGGAGACGCGCTCTGGGTTGAGGAATCGTTCGAAGAGAAGATTGTACTGGAGGGGATCGACGTCAGTGATGCGCAGCGCATAGCTGACGAGGCTGCCCGCAGCGGAGCCGCGACCAGGACCGACGGGAACTTCCTGCGAGCGGGCGTAATGAATGAAATCCCAAACGATCAGGAAGTAGCCTTCATAGTGCATCTTCTTGATCATTTCGATTTCGGAAGTGAGGCGCGTTTCGTAATCCGTCAGCGGATTGCGCAGGAGATTCTGTTTTGCAAGGCGTTCGAGATTGGGGAGGCGCTGCGCAAAACCTTCGCGGGCCATTTTTTCAAAATAGCTGCCGGGTGTGTGGCCTGCGGGAACTTTGAATTCGGGAAGCGCGTTGGGAAGGTGTTCGATTTTAACGTTGCAGCGAGCGGCGATATCCACGGTGCGGGAGAGCGCATCGGGGACTTCGCGAAAGACCTGGGCCATTTCCTGGGCAGTCTTGAAGTAAAACTGGTCGGTAGGGAACTTCATACGATGCGTATCGCTCATGGTCTTGCCGGTCTGGATGCAGAGCAAGACTTCCTGGGCGTGGGCGTCTTCGTGGTGGAGATAATGGCAATCGTTGGTGGCGATGAGAGGGATGCCGGTTTCTTTCGAGAGTTGCATGAGCTGGGTGTTGACGCCCTTTTCGATGGGCAGGCCCTGGTCCTGAATCTCGAGGAAGAAATTGCCTTTGCCGAAGATGTCTCGGAGGCGGTAGGCGTTTTCGCGAGCCTTGTCGTATTTTTCTTCGACAATGCATTCAGTGACGGGGCCGCGGAGACACGCGCCGAGAGCAATCAGGCCTTTGGAATGCTTGCTGAGGAGTTCGTAATCGATACGCGGCTTGTAGTAGAAGCCTTCGAGGAATCCGGCGGAGACGAGCTTGATGAGATTGCGGTAACCTTCGAGATTTTCGCAAAGGAGAACGAGATGATTGCTGCCGCGGGTGCCAGGCTCAAAATCATCGCGATCTTCGGAGGTGACGGGGCCAGATTTTTCGCCGCGATCGTGGCGGCTGCCCTTGGCGACATAGACTTCGCAGCCGATGATGGGCTTCACATCGCGCTTGCTGGCTTCGTAAAAGAAATTGGCGGCGGCGAAGAGGTTGCCGTGATCGGTGATGGCTACCGCAGGCATTTTTTGGCGCGAAGCTTCGTCGAGGAGCTGGGAGGTTTCACACGCTCCATCGAGAAGACTGTAATCGGTGTGTACGTGCAGGTGAACGAACTGCGGATTACCCATGGAATTTAATTGTAGAACGCGGAGATGGGAATTGCGAATGGGATTAACGGGATTGTGGATAACGTTGGTGGGTTGGAGGGAGAATGTTTTGTTAATTGCGAGAGGTTCAGATCGAAGGGGGGTTCCTCGCCGCGCGGACTTCGCTCGGGATCGCGGGTTTTTATTCTGCCGGATTGTCAGCGAAGACCCCACATGCAACAGCGGCATGTGGGGCACTCGTCGGAACCGAGGGAAAAAGCCAAGACCCGCCATTGGCAAAGACGCTCAGAGTGGGGCACCCAGGAGGGTTGCAGACCATCGGGCCAACTCTGCTGCGCACCTATACGCAGGTGCCGATGTGCATGATTGGCCTTCGGGTTATTTTGATTTTTTCTTGGGGGTTTGCTGTTTGGTTTGCTGTTTCTCTTTGGCGGCTTTGTCGGCCGCGGCCTTGTTTTTGGCGTGGATAGCTTCGGAAGCGGCATGTTTGTCCGCGCCTCGGGTGGCTTTCTTCTCTTTTTCCTTTTTCTTAGGTGGTTCCTTAATGCCAGAGAGCTTGCGAAGGATTTTCTCGCGCTCTTCCGGGGTTTTTCCGCGACCATTCAACTGGACGGCAAACACTTCGTTGATGACCTGATCGAATTTCGGGCCACGAGGCATGCCCAGCGTTTCGAGTTCGGTGACGACTACGGGAAGAGCCTGACGAATGGGGCGCCACTTATGGAGGAAGGCCTTCAGTTTGGAGACGGCCGCAGAATTATTGGATTCCGCGAGAAGATAAGCGACCACTTCGAGCGGAAGCTTCTCGATATAGTGATAGGCGTCGATGGGAGTTTTGCCCTTTTTCCCGGCTAGATCTTTTTGGGCTTCGTTGGCCTTCTCCGGAAATTCCTCGATCTCCGCGATTTCCGCAGCGCGAAAATCCAGTTTGGACAAAAGATGGTTGAGCTCGCGGTCTTTCAGGCGGCCAAGGATAGCCAGCATCATGGGCGTGGCCAAACGCGGACGGAATCCGGCCATGAAGAGTTCGTCGCGGACTTTCAGCAGGCGAGAAATGGCGTCGTAGTCGGGATGCTTCTTGGCCAGCAGCGGATGAACGAGTTCGAGAAGGTTTTGTTCGTCCCATTCCTTGAGGATGAGTTGCGGGCGCTCTTCGCGGGCCAGGGCACGGAGTTCGTAGCCGGCGTCTTCGGGGGTGATAGTCTTTTGCAGCTCGCGTTCGATGGCGAGGTTGAACCATTCCTGCGTGCGCGATTCTAGTTTGAAGCCCATGCGAGCGGCCATGCGCAACGCGCGGATGAGCCGAACGGGCTGGTTGGTGAAGCTGTGAATGATGAGCGCGCGAACTTCGCCATGTTCGATGTCCGAGAGTCCGTTGGTGGGATCAAGAAGCAGGCCGCGGGACGCGGGATTCAGAGAGATGGCAATAGCATTGAGAGAGAAGTCGCGGCGGCGCAGGTCTTCCATGATGGTTGACCAGCGAATTTCGGGGCGCGTGCCAGGTCGCACGTAATATTCGTCGCGAGCGGCGGAAAGACTGCCCTCGACTTCTCCGGCGAAAAGCATTTCGACGTGACGGAGCTTTTCATCCTCGGAGAGGACTTTGGCTCCGCCCTTTTCGAGCTCGCGTGCAATCTTGGAAGGATTGCCTTCGATGGTGAAATCGAGATCGCGGAGGGTTGCGCCGGTGATGAGGTCGCGCACGGTGCCCCCGGTGAGATAAACGTTGAAGCCCATCGCAGCGGCCAATTCCTGGACGCGGAGCATGGCGGCACGCTGCTCCGGAGAGAGGCGGCTTTCGAGCAAAAACATATAATCAGGCATTGCGCTCCTTCCACATTAGGGTGGGCGGCTGAAGCGGCAGCGCCCGTACCCACGTTAGTTCCCTTCCCGCTCGCTAAGCGCGCGGGTGATGAGCCTTGTAAATCTGCTTCAAACGCTCTTCCACAACGTGGGTGTAAATTTGCGTCGTGGAAATATCACTGTGACCCAGCATCAACTGAACGGAGCGCAGATCGGCGCCTCGTTCCAGAAGATGCGTTGCAAAACTGTGACGGAGCATATGGGGCGTAAGCGCCACACGCAAACCCGCCTGACGGCCGTAGGCGGACAGAATTTTCCAGACACCCACACGGCTGAGACGTCCGCCGCGACGATTCAGAAACAGAACCGGCGAGTGCGCCAACGTGCCTTTGGCGAGAAGCTTGGGGCGCGCGTCGCGAAGATAACGATCAACGAGGGTCATAGCCTTCTTGCCTACGGGCACGATGCGTTCCTTATCGCCTTTGCCGATGCAGCGGACGCAGCCGACGGCGCGATCGAGGTCCATCACGCGTAGTCCGGTCAACTCCGAAACGCGCAGGCCGCTCGAGTACAGGACTTCCAGCATGGCGCGATCGCGCAGGCCGATGGGAGTTTTGTCATCGGGCTGGGCGAGGAGTTTTTCCACTTCTTCCAGGCGTAAATAATCCGGAAGAGAGCGGCGGATTTTGGGAGATTCGAGATTGAGCGAGGGGTCGTCGGTGATGAGTTCCTGAATTTGGGCAAAGCGAAAGAAATTGCGCAGCGTGACAAGATGGCGTGCCACGGTGCGGCTTTCGAGCTTCTGGCGATAGAGGCTGGCGAGGAAGTCCACAAGATCGTCGCGAGAAATGGATTTGAGGGCGAGCTTATTCTTCTTGGCAAACGCTTCGAACTTGAACATGTCTCGCGCGTAGGCGGAAACGGTGTTCGGGGACAAGCCCTTCTCGACGCGAACGTGCGTGAGATAAGCGGAGACGGCAGCAGAAATTTCCATCACGAACCAGCCAATTCTTCGGCGGTCTCACGCCGTGTAGCGATTCCGTAGACTTCTTCAATCTCCGGACAACGGAAAATCCAGGTGAGGCCGATGTAAAGAAATGTGGCCCCGCCAATCAGAGCGATAAAGATGAGCAGATGATCGAAGAAGGAAGCTTGCAGCGCGGCAGGCGAGCTGGCGTAGTGATTGCCGATCATGCAAGCGACGCCCATGAGCGCGGAGCAGAGCGTGATCTTTCCGATGGAACGGAGAATTGGAACGGTGCCGAGAGCACCGTAGCGGAGGCGGAAGATAAAGAACAGGATAAAAAAGTCAAAGAAAGTCGCGAGGACGGTGGCCAGGGCCGGGCCGCCATTCTGAAAGCGGCGGAAGAGGAAGTTGAGAAAAATAATGTTGAGGATAATGTTCAGCGCAAAGGACATGAGCGCGACGATGACGGGGGTCTTGGTGTCTCCCGCGGAATAAAACGCGGGCACGATGAGCTTGACGCAGGCGAGCGCGGGAAGACCGGCAGCGTAGTAGAGCAGCGGACGGGCGGTGAGGCGGGTAGATTCGGCAACGAACTGGCCGTGTTGGAAAAGCATGCGGATGATGGGTTCGCGCAGGATCATGAGGCCGAGAGCGGCGGGAATGGTGATGTAGGCAACGATGCGCACGGCAAAAGTAAGGGTGCGCTTCAGGCCCTCATAATCATTCGCGGCGGCTTGATGAGACATCATCGGCAGGATTGCTGTGGCGACTGCAATGGCATAACCACCGAGAACCAGCTCCATCACGCGATCGGAAACGTACAGGGCCGCCAGGCTGCCGCGCGGCATACGGGGAGCGGTGACGAAGAAGGTGTCCACGAAAAAGTTGATCTGGGCAATGCCCATGCCAAAGAAACGTGGGAACATGAGGCGGGCGAAATTTTTAACGCCGGGATGAGCGAAAGAGATACCGAAATCGAAACGCATTCCACGGCGAACAAGCTGCGGCACGAGAATCAGGAATTGCAGTGCGCCGCCAACCAGCACGCCGACGGCTAGAGAGACGGCGGGCCGTTGGAAATAGTGCCACACGAGAGCGGTCGAAAAGATGATGATGGCGAGATTTTGCAAAGCCGTGGTGGCGGCGGGCAGCGCGAAATTGTGGTAGGAGTTGAGAATGCCCATGCCGAGTGCGGCGAGGCCGGCGAAAAAGAGATACGGGAAGATAATGCGGTTGAGCGCGATGGCTTCATTCCAACTGCTGGCGCGATCCTGAGGGGAAGAGAACGACTGGATCACGACCGGGGAGAAGATTACGCCGAGCACGGTGACGATAGCGAGGACCAGCGCGAGCGTCCAGAATAGGCGGTTGGCAAATCTCCAGAGCTCCTCGGAACTGGAATCGCGCATGTAGGTGGTGAAGACAGGAATGAAGGAAGCGGTGACGACGCCGTCTCCGACCATGCGGCGAAAAAGGTTGGGAAGGCGGTAGGCAAGAACGAAAGCGTCGGCAGAGAGCGTGGTGCCGAGGAGGAAGGAGATGCGCTGATCACGGACGTAGCCGAGAATCCGGCTGACGATAGTAACCAGGGAAATGATGGAGGCGGATTTGAGGATTTGCGTCTTTTCGGTCAAAAGCGGCTCTCGGGGACCTAAACCCAATAAAAACAATAACTTGACAGGAAAGGCAGGGCTAAATTAACATAATCTGCGATTTTGCGCAATTGTTTCGTGAATGTAAGCGGAAAAGACCGGTTTGAAGAGCAAAAGCCCAACCTCTACCCACAAAAAGGTGATCATCGAACTCTTGGAGCGGAAGCTGCTGCGGGGGTACCTGAACCCAGCGCGGTTGCCGCAGGCAGAAGCGGTCGATGTGTTGACGCCGGAAGGCGCGCACGAGGAGATTCAGATGGCTGGCGTGCGGGCCATTTATTTTGTGCGGGACCTGGACGAAGACATTGAGATGGAGCGTAAGAGCTTCCTGAGCCGGCCGAAATTGGACGGCTTGTGGGTGCGGCTGCGGTTTCGGGACGGGGAAAGCCTGGAAGGGGTGATCCCGAATGATCTGCTGGGATTGCAGGACAACGGGCTGCAGATGACGCCGCCGGATTTTAATTCGAACACGGACCGGATTTTTGTGCCGAGAAGCGCGCTGACGGAGTTTTCGGTGTTGGGCGTGGTGGGAATTGCGCGGCGGAAGCCGTCGGCAACCGCGGGAGTTCAGCCGCGGCTGTTTACGGAGGACGAAGGTGCGTGAGAGGGAGTCAACGTCAAGAATTCTGAGGAATTCCTCACTTCGCGGACTCCGTTCGGAATGACAGTTCTTGTTGTAGTTCGTTAAGGTGTGAAACCCCAGACTCGGAGTGCGGCACCCAGGATGAAGTCGCTTTCCTGAGCAAGGGGCTTAGAAGCCCCCTCACTTTGTGCTTACGATTGCGATACCAGCAAGCACAAGTCTCTTCGCTTTCATGTATAGCCTCCGCGGCAAACACTAGTCCCGGGCGCGGAGGCGAACATCAATTCTCTGTGAAATCTTAGCGAATCTCTGCTGTGGCAGGTTGGATCGCAGAGACCATCGTACTGAAGCCGGAACCCAGCGCGGCACTGCGACAGGAGGTGCGCGTTTTTAGTGGGAATTCTTGTGAAGAAGCCTCACTACCTACTAGTTCCAGACCGCGCGCAAGATGGAGCACCCAGGAGAGCTGATCTAAAGATCGCAGCTAGGCGGAGCGGGATTTTTTCCATTGGAGTGGGGGGAGTTGGGCGTTGGCTACGCGCTGGAGATAGGCGATGGCGTGCGCGGTGGCGCGGTCCTTGCCTGCTTCGATATCGTCGACGGTTTCTGACGGGGCGATCCAGTTTTTGCTATTGACGTTGTAGACGGAGGCTTGTACCCCTTGCGCATTTTGCTCCGAGAACAGCCGCAGGTGTTCGGCACCCACTTTGATTTCAGCCCAGACGCCTTGATCTAGCATAGAACTCTCCCTCTGAGTGAGAAGCTAAGTGGGAGTTTAGCGCGGAATGCCAGATTTTTTTTGCACATGCGCGAGGCTGTATCGGATTTGCAACTCGGGTCTGGCATGGGAAACACGAGCTACCACGTGCCGATGCGAACGACGGCCTGGGTGGAAATTTTTAGGCCTTCCTGGGGATGAACCTGAGCGACGTCGTTCATCCAGGAGCGGGTGTACTCGACGTTCAAGATGCGCCACGCGAATGGCCGGGTGACTACCCAATCGAAACCGCCACCAACCGCAATGCTGGGGCCATTCTGTGCGGTTTCGAACTCATACGCGCTGCGCATGGGGTAATGTGCAAGCGTGCCGCTTCCGTTGTTCCATTCGTCGAGGAGTTGTTTCTTCAGAGGAAGATTGTCAATTTCGTAGGTCACTTTTCTGCCGCCGAACATGAATTGCCCGAAGGGAGAAAAGCGATGAGCGGACAGCGGGGTCCAGCGGAAACCGCCGCCGTAGAAGAGGCTGTCCGCGCTGTAATTGTAGAACGGCTGGTGCATGATCAGGCAGCCGCTGACTTCGGTGATCACTTGCCAGGAAGGATTCACGCGCGCGGCACCAGAGCCACCTCCGCCGATGCAGGAACCGCCGCCGAGGAAAGTTTCGTAGTATGGAAAAGCGGTGAGCTCGATGTCGGCAGCTTTGGGACGTGGCTGCGTGAACTCGATGCCGGCGGGCTTCCAGGCGTCCTTAACGAAGACGAACGGCTTCTCTCCATCGCCGTTCTTATACTCTTCCATCAGTTCTTTTCTAAGATCGTAGTAAGAACCGAACAGGCCGAGGCGCGTGTCGCGGTCCCAGGGAACTTTAAAGGCCATCATATTGGCGAAAGTCCGGCCGGGATTCAGGAAGCTGCGCACCAGAATGATCATCACGCGATTGTTGGTGCGATTCTCGAGGCCCATGATGACGTAGCGATCGGCGGCATCTTCCGCGAGCATGGTGACGAAGCCGAGCGTGGGCGTGTCCACGAGGGTGATAAACCCAGGGGAAGCGTGGAGCATCACGTTGCCAATGGAGGCTTCGCTGGCAGGGCCGATTTTCCACTGTGTATGCCAGACAGCTCCGTACGCCATCGAACGCAGCATACTGATCCAGTATTCGCGGCCGTCTCCAAACTGCACGAGATGAAATTGAGGGTCGTTCTGCCGTTCGATGAAGCCAAAGACCGATCCTTCGATGGGATGGCCCACGTAGGGAGCCATGAACTTGTCGCTATCGCTCCAGCCGCGCAATTCGGAGACCGAATCGATGTAATGCGTGAACCAGTGCCCGTTGAGGGCATCGCGGGTGCCAGCCTCGGTGGTGAGGTTGAACGTGTGCATGACGCCCGTGAACAGCAGGGATTCGCCTAGCGCGGGCTTCCAACGGAAGCGAGTGCCTTCCTCTTTTTGTTGGTCTTTCGGATTCGGACGGATGCTGGAATCATTTGCGCGCGTATTCGCGGGAGGCAATGGCGGTAGAGTCAAGAAACTGGGCGAGTCGATGGGAGCAGTCGCAGAAAAAGCGGGCGAGAGGGGAGCAAACCAAGCTTCATCCATGGATTGCAGAAGCTCCGACTGAGCGTACAACACGTCTTGAGGACCGGAGGAGATGTTCACAACTTGAAGTTGCTGCGCAAGGAGGCCACGCACGTTCAGACAAACGCACGCCAGGGCTGAAAAAAACATCAAGATACGCCTTGGGCTTACCAATACCTGAAACTCCTTCACTGAATTTCGTACACGCACTACGGAAAGTACCTGCGGGGCGTCGCAGAGACTGGGATTAGCCTGGCGGTCTAAAAACCAGGAACATTATAACGATTCCGATGCGAGCGGCAACACCAAAGTTGCCGCGGGCTGTGGATGGCCGCCTGTACTTCCCTCTCGAGGCTGTGCGAGACTCTGACGATAACCCACCAAAACAGAAAACGGGTTAGGTGCAGGAGCTGACTCCATGAAATTGCAGGAAATCGCGCATAAGCTTGGATGCCACCTGGAAGGAGATCCCTCGACCGACATCAAAGGTGTGGCGGGGATCGATCATGCGGGAGCGGGACAGTTGACATTTCTCGCTAACCGGCGGTATTTACCGTTGCTAAAGACCACGCGCGCGTCCGCGGTGCTTGTGGAAGACGGAGTAAAGCTGGAGCGCGAGGACGGACTGGAGCCTTTGGCGGCACTGCGGAGTGCAAATCCGTACCTGGCTTTTGCGCAGGCATTGGAATTGTTTTATGCCGCGCCGGTGTATGCACCGGGCGTGCATGCGACCGCAATCGTGGCGGCATCGGCAAAGATCGGAGAAGGAGCGCATATTGGACCCTATTGTTTTGTGGACGAGAGCGCGGAGATTGGAGCGCGCGCGGTGTTACACAGTTTCGTGACGATTTATGGTGGCGCGAAAATTGGAGCAGACTTTTTTGCGCACGCGCATGCCGTGGTGCGGGAAGGTTGCATCTTGGGAGATCGGGTGATCCTGCAGAACGGCGCGGTGATTGGCGGGGATGGATTGGGCTATGCGAAACGCGCGAATGGCACGTGGCACAAACTTGTGCAATCGGGACCGGCGGTGCTGGAAGATGACGTGGAAGTGCAGTCGAACGCGTGCGTAGACCGCGCGACGGTGGGAGAGACGCGGATCGGGCGCGGGACGAAGATCGATGATCTTGTGCTGGTGGGGCACGCTTCGCAGGTGGGCCCAAATACTATGTTATGCGGGCAGGTAGGGCTGGCGGGGTCGACGAAGATTGGGGAGGGGTGCATTCTGGCCGGGCAAGTGGGAACCGCGGGGCATTTGACGGTGGGCGATGGAACGGTGATTACGGCGCAGAGCGGTGTGCCGAACGATGTGCCGGGGCGTGCGCTGTATTCGGGGTATCCGGCGGTGGAGAATCGGGAGTGGTTGAAGACGATGGCGGCGTTGAGGCGGTTGCCGGAGTTGTTGAGGAGAGTGGCGGAGTTGGAGGAAGAGAAAAGTCGGTAGTCGGGAGTTTAGAACTGCGGGTGCAGTTGGGTAGTTGCGCTAGGGGAGTTGACTTCGATCGAAGAGGGATTCTTTCCGCAAAGAGCCCGGAAAGGGGCTGAGGTCCTCACTGCGCGGACTCCGTTCGGAATGACGAGTTCTTTATTGGATCTTGCGGACATGGGGCGGCGACGGTACGGCGCCGCTGCGTGAGACGGGTTGTTTGGTTGTCTAGATGCTGACGTTGAGATCCTTGGTCGCGGACACTTCAGGATGACAAATCGCTTTTTTTCGGTACTCGGCCGCAGCGTGCAGCCTTAGCATTGCTGCGCGGCGTGCTGCGTTATTTGTCAGGTGGCGCCGGGAAAATCCCTGGGGCGCTGGTCAGGGGGGAGGCCGGCGGCTAGGCGATCGTGGAGTTGCAGGGCCAGTGTCTCGCGTTGTTCGAGGGTGTAGTTGTTGGAGTCGATGGGATCCAGGAATTCTACGAGGATTGTGCCTGGGTGAATGTTTAATTTCCGTTTTTCCATGACGCGGTGGGCGTTGGAGCAGGCGACCGGGACAATCGGGACGCCGGACTTTATGGCCATGACCGCAGTTCCTTTCTTGAATGCTTGAAGGCGGCCGTCGGGGCTGCGCGTGCCTTCGGGATAAACCAAAAATGATTGGCCATTGCGGAGAGCGTCGATGGCTTTGTCTACACTTTCGATGGCGGAGTCGCGATTGTTGCGATCGACAGGAATGAAGTGTGCGATATGGAAGGCCTGACCAACGATGGGCCAATCGAACAGCGAGCGCTTCAGAAGAATGGCGATGCGGCGAGGGATAGCGCCAACGACGGCGGGAGCATCGGCGGAGCTGGTATGATTTGCGGCGAAGATGCAGGTAGCCTTGGGAATGCGTTCAACGCCCTTGACCTGAACGTGGACGCCGACGCAGTTCACGAAAAACATCACGCCCTTGATGGCGGCCCAATAGAGTGGATCGACATTTTTTGTGAAGTAGGCGTAGAGAATGAGCGGGGGGCCGGCGATGAGAATGTAGAGAGAGAGGAAGAAGCCGATGAAGGCGGTGCGGAGCATGAGATAGGTTAGCGGTTATAAGTTATAAGCCTGTAGAACTTATCGCATAAATGGATCGGCAAGAAGAGAAGAGTTTCCTCCGGGGCTGGACCGGATTTTCTTGGTTCTAAATGTCGGAGCTGAAGCTCCGACCCCCTAAACATCCTCCATGAGATGACCTGTAGGCTTAAGTAAAGAGCGAGTTAGCGGCTGCGCGCGGTAATCGGATCAGTGGTGCCACGAAGCATGCCATCACGGATGCGCTTGGCGCGGTCGCTGACGTCGGGGAGTTCGCCGACCTGATAAAACTTCTCGCGTTGCTCGCCGAGACGGAGGGCGATGTCCTGGTCGGCACCCGCGCGGCGGATGCGCAAGTGGAGATCCTCGCCGGGCTTCTGCTGCGCGGCCCACCGGTCGGAGCGACGCGGCGGGTCGCCGCCATTCCAGCGGGCAACGGTGTCGCCCACTTTCAGGCCGCTCTTTTCGGCGTTGCTGCCGGCTTCGACACTGGCAACGGAGAACGTGCCGTCTTGTTCCCTTTCCATCGTGAAGCCTAGCGTGGCGCGGACCGAATCCCGCTCTTCGAGCGACAGGCCGGCTTGGGAAAATAGTTTGGTATAGGGGAGCGGATCGGCGCCGCTGACATATTTGGAGAAGAAATCGTCTAGAGGGCTGCCAGCAATTTTCTCGGCGGTGAGTTTGACGTCGAGGCTGTCACGATAAAACTTTCCAGACTTGGCAAAATCCTGATTCATGGCGCGCATGACATCATCGAGGCTGTGCTGATTGTCGGTGCGATCGCGGATGACGATGTCTAGGAGCACGCCGAGGACCTGGCCCTTTGTGTAATAGGAGACGCTCCGTTGCGGCTGGTTGTAGAGCGCGTATTTATCGAGCCAGGTGTCGAGGCTGGATTGTTCAGCGCTTTGCCAATGCTCGGCGGAGCGGGTTTCGAGCTCGGTGATTTGGGAGGAGAAATCCTGGTAGAACTCCTGCTTGCTCCAGATGCCAGAACGGACGAGCGTGTAAGAGCCGTACGTATTGGTAACGCCTTCGGCGAACCACAGCGCGCGGGTATACATCTCATGGGTGTAATCGACGGGCTCGAGAGTGACGGGACGAATGCGCTTCACGTTCCAGAGATGGAAATATTCGTGCGCGGAAACGTTGGGGAGATAGTCGCCGGATGGGATGTAGATGGCGGTCGAATTGGAATGCTCCATGCCGCCGCCTCCGCCGCCGGCGGGTTTGCCGATGTGGAAGATGAAGGTGTACTGATCGTAGGGCGCGCCGTCCATGAGCTTGATTTCGTACATGCAGATTTTGCGGAGGGCAGCTTCGACGTCGCGGCGTTTGTAGTTGTCGCCGTGGATGACGATGTGAACGGGGGGAGTGAGGTCGTGGATAGTGAATTCTTCGAAGTTGGAAATTTCGATGGGGCCGTCGGCGAGGGCGTCGAAAGAAGGAGCGGAGAAATCCCAAGAGACGCTGCGTGCACCCATGGGACGTCCCTGGCCCGCCGTTGCAGAGGCCACTTTCCACTCGAGGGGTATTTCCGTGACAAGAAGTGAGCATTCTTCGCCGCGGCGATCGGGAACGTACAGCAAAATCATCGCGGGATTAATGAAGGCGTGTTCGGTGTTGAGTTGGGAATTGAAAGGGCCGGAATCGTCCCAGAAGGTGGCGTATTTTACCGTGATGGTGCCGGAGGCCTTGACGTACCAGGTAAGCTTGTCGAGTTTTTCGATGCCGACGCGCTTGCCATCGGCGTAGGCCTCCACCTGCTGGACGTGGCTGCTGAAATCGCGAATCTCGTAGAGAGCGTTCCAGGCGGGCATTTGGAGTTTTAGTTCGCTTTGGACGTTGGGGATTTCCATAGAGACGTGGAAGAGGTGCTGTTCGGGGTGCAAGATGGAGACTTCGTAGCGGATGGCGGCGGGAGTGGGAGCGGCGAGGAGGAGAAAGACGAAAAACCAGAGGGGAAGCAGATTCCTCGCTTCGCGGACTCGGCCCGGAATGACAAATTCTAGCGGGGACGTGCAGTGATGGGATGACAGGGCCACGGAGATTCGGGAAGAGCTCAAGAATAAAGCCGCAGGGCTCGCGGACTCGGTCTGCGCTACCGGTTGGGCTGGCCGATCTAAAGTTCGGCGACTACATTGGGCGGAGATTTGGTTCACTTGGCCGGGACCTCAGACGCGGTTGGGCGTGCGTGAAGGCGCTTCAGTAACGTTTCGCATAATCCATCGAAACTACCATTGGACATAACCAAGAGCAAATCGTTGGGGCGCGCTTCAGCGGCCAGGAAATCGGCGATGGCGTCGGCGCTCGGGAAGACGCGAGCGTCTTTGCCGAGTTGGTGAACGGCGGAAATTATTGTTTCAGGATCGAGGCGCTGCTCGTCGGTAAGTTGGCCTGCGCGGTGGACGGTGCCAAGGATGACACGGTCTCCGAGCGCGAGAGATTGTGGAAGAGCGTCCTGGAAAACGCGACGGCGCATGGAATTGGAGCGCGGCTCGAGAATGGCCCAGAGGCGGCGGTTGGGCCAGCGGAGCCGCGCAGCTTCGATGGTGGCGCGGATGGCAGTAGGATGGTGGGCGAAATCGTCGACGACGAGAATGTTGTCGATTTCTCCCTTCACGTCCATGCGGCGCTTGACGCTTTGGAAGGTGGGCAGCGCAGATTGCAGGGATTCGACGCGAATGCCTCTTCCCTGCGCGACGATGATGGCGGCGAGGGCGTTGAGAACGTTGTGGCGGCCGGAGGCGGAGAGAGAAAAATCGCCGTAGAGATCGCCCTTGAAGTGCACGCGAAAATGCATTTGGTCATCGACGATGGAAACGTTGCTGGCAACCCAATCGTTTTGGAGTTCAAAACCGTAGGTGATTACGGGGCAGAAGGCCTTTTCCGTGACGTTGCGCGGGGCTTCGCCGGCGACAGAATCGCCCCAGACGACGACGCGGCCACGGCGCGGGATGAGATTGACGAGACGCTTGAAGGCGAGTTGGTAGACGGCGAAATCGGCGTAAATGTCGGCGTGATCGAATTCGACGGAAGTGATGATGAGATCGTCGGGCTGATAGTGAAGGAATTTGGCAGCTTTGTCCCAGTAAGCGGAATCGTACTCATCGCCTTCGAGAATAAATTCAGGGCCACCGCCGAGGCCATAGCTCTTGCCGAAATTTTCCGCGACGCCGCCGACCAGGAAATTCGGATGCTTACCCGCGACGTGAAAAATCCACGCCAGCATAGCGGTGGTGGTTGTTTTTCCGTGGGTGCCGCTGACTACGATGGAATGTTTGCCGGGAAGGAATTCTTCTTCGAGGATTTCGGGGAGCGAGTGATGCGGCAGCTTGCGATCAAGCATTTCTTCGACTTCAACATTGCCGCGAGAGATGGCGTTGCCGACGACGATGAGAGCGGGCGCGGGAGTGAGATTCTTAGCGTCAAATGTGGTGGCGTACTCAATGCCGAACGATTCCAGTAGCGTGGACGCAGGCGGATACACGCCGGCGTCAGAACCCGTGAGTTTGTAGCCGCGTTCGCGAAGCATTCCTGCCAGTGGCGCCATAGCCGAGCCGCCGATACCGATCATGTGGATGTGTTTCATTTTCTTTTGCAGGTTCCTCATTTCATTGCACCATTCATGGCACTACCGCCGACTCCAGAATTTCCAACTGGCCCTGACCCGAAGCGATCAAGCGCGCCTGGACGCCGAGAGGAAGAGTGAGCATGGGCCGCTGCGTATGGCCAATAGCGGCGCCAAACACGATCGGAATATTCAGGGAAGCGAGAATGCGTTCGCAAACATCGAGAACGGATGGGCTGTCTTTTACTGGGGCAGCGGAATCCGGGAAATCGCCGAGGACGATGCCGCGAAGGGATTCGAACTTCCCTGCTTGCTTGAGGTGCATAAGCGCGCGATCGAGTTGATAAGGACGCATGCCGCGATCTTCGAGCACGAGGATGGCGCCGGTGGTATCGATTTCCCACGGGGTGCCGAGCGTGGTTTGGAGGAGAGTGATGCAGCCACCGACCAGGCGTCCATTGGCAACGCCGTTGGCCAACGCTTTGCCAGCCAGCGGGATTTCCCAGCCGGAGTCCGCGTTGCCGACGGCCTGGAGGAAAGAATGTTCGTCGTAACCGTGAGAATCATCTGCGCCACGATTGAGCGCCGCGGCGACCATGGGGCCATAGAACGTGACCCAGCCGGAGGTCTGCCAGAGATATGTTTGCAGTGAGGTGAGGTCGCTGTAGCCGATGACGCATTTTGGTTCTTGTAATTGCGTCGCGAGATCGGGGCCGAGGAGATAGTTTGCGCCGTAGCCGCCGCGAAGTGCGATCAGCCCGGCGATTTCAGGATGGCGCGCGGCTTTGAGGAACGCTTCGCGGCGAGATGCGGCGGAGGCAGCGAAGTAGCCTTCGGAACCGGGGAGTTGGACGGGAGCGAATTCGTAGCCCAGGCGGCGCAATTCGGCGAGGCCAGCGGTTACGTCGAGTTGTTCGGCGGGCGAGGATGGCGCGAAGACGGCGACCTTGGAGCCTTTGCGGAGGGCTTTGGGTTTGCGCGGGGATGCGGAGGGTGGCGTCATGATTTGTGGGGCAAAGCGATTTTAGCGAAACCGGAGTTGGAGGGGGATGAGTTTTGCGGGGTGGCGTGCTCTGGAGGGTATGTGGGTATTGGTTCTTGAGCAAGGGTCAGCAGGAACGGCCCGCATCGGAGGTGGGCCCTACAAACCCAAACGGCGGCGTGTGGGGCACCCGTCGGATTAACCCAAGAGGCGCTGGCATAAAAGCCAGTGCTACAGGTTTGGGGACGACTCAGCGGACTAGAGTTTGAATTGGGTTAGTTTCGCGAAGTGGCGCGCTCTGGCGTGGATTTCGGATTTTTTCAGGATCAGGAGACGCTCGAGGCCGAAACGCTCGACGGTGAAGCTGCCCATGACGGAGCCGTAGACCATGGCTCGACGGAGAGCTGCGTCATTGGTGGCACTGCCGCTGGCGCTGGTGAGGTAGCCCATGAACCCGCCGGCGAAGCTGTCGCCCGCACCGGTGGGGTCGTGCGGTTCCTCGAGGGGGAAGGCGGGGACCGAGAAGACGCCATGCTTGTCGACCAGCATGGCGCCATACTCGCCGCGTTTTACGACGAGTGTGCTGGGGCCCATCTTAAAGATATGCCGAGCGGCGCGCAGGAGATTGTGCTCGCTGGAAAGCTGGCGTGTTTCGGAATCGTTGATCATGAGGATGTCGACGTGTTTGAGGGTTTCGCGGAGTTCGGAGTTGGTACGCTCGATCCAATAATTCATGGTGTCCATGGCGGCGAGTTTTGGAGTGCCTTTGACCTGATGGAGGACGTCGCGCTGGAGATCGGGAGCAATATTGGCGAGGAAAACGTATTTGCAATTGCGATATTTCTCGGGCAGGCGCGGTTTGAATGCGGCGAAGACGTTGAGGTCGGTGGTGAGGGTGACGCGCTCGTTGAGATTTTCCGAATAGCGGCCGGCCCAGAAGAAGCATTTGCCGGTAGCGCGTTCGAGGCCTTCGATGTCGATGGAACGCTTGCGGAGCAGGGCTTCGTCTTTGGGATCGAAGTCATCGCCGACGATGGCGACGAGATTGACGTGCGTGAAAAAAGCCGCGCAAACGGAGAAGTAGGTGGCGGCGCCGCCGAGGGTCCGTTCGACCCTTCCGTAGGGGCTTTCTAGAGCGTCATACGCGACAGAGCCGACGACGAGCAAGGACATGAGATTCTCCTGGTGAGATTGTTTGGTGATGATGCTGGAGATCGAAGAGAAGAGGGATTTCTCACTTCGCAGACTCGGTTCAGAATGACGGGGTTTTTATTGGGTGCGGACCAAGTTTTTCCGATTGTGGCAAGACGCGTCGGTTGAGATCCTTCGTCGCGGAAGGCGCTCGTCGGGATGACAGACGGATTGGGCGATGTCGGCGTACGAGTCATGGTCGAGGTTATTTGAAATATTTGCCGATTATCGCGGATAGGTTCTTTTTTGTCTTGGCGGGGATTAGTTTTGGATCTGTGAGGATGGCGTGTTTGAGGGCGCTCGCGCATTTGCAGTTGGGTTCGGAGGGCAGGGTTTTGATGGCCTGGCGAAGAACGTTTTGAGCGTTGGCGGCGTTTTGGTTGAGGGTGGCGATGATGGCGGCGACGCTGACGGAGTCGTGTTCGGGATGCCAGCAATCGTAATCGGTGATCATGGCGATGGTGGAATAGCAGAGTGCGGCTTCGCGGGCGAGCTTGGCTTCGGTGGCGTTGGTCATGCCGATTACAGAGAACTTCATGGCGCGATGATAGTTCGCCTCGGCCAGCGTGGAAAATTGCGGGCCTTCCATGCAGATGTAAGTGCCCTTTTCGTGGACCGGAACGTTTTGCACGCGGCAAGCTTCTCCGAGGACGGCAGAGAGCTGCGGGCAAACGGGTTTGTCGAAGGTGACGTGAGCGACGATGCCGTTGCCGAAGAAGGTGGACTTGCGGCCCTTGGTGCTATCGAAGAACTGGTCGGGGATGAGAAATTGTCCGGGTTGAAGATTTTCCTGGAGGGAGCCGACGGCGCTGACGGAAATGATCCGCTGCACGCCAAGAAGCTTCATGGCGTAAATGTTGGCGCGGAAATTGAGTTCGGTGGGGAGGATGCGATGGCCGCGGCCGTGGCGGGCAAGAAAGGCAACGCGCTTCCCTTCCACGGTGCCGATGACGAAGGCATCGGAGGGATTGCCGAAGGGAGTTTTGATGCGGACTTCGCGGGTGTTGGACAGGCCAGACATGGAATAGAGGCCGCTGCCGCCGATTACGCCGATGTCGGCTAGAGATTTGGCCCGTGCGGTTTTCTTCTTTTTGGGCTGGGGCATCGATTGTTCTCCGAGGAAATATTGTAGCAGTGATGGGTAGGAAGAAGTGGCGCGTGGCGAAGGAACGGGAAATGTGCCTACCAAAGACCGTGCGCGGCTCATGTTCCGCGTTAAGGCGGAAGAAGAGATTTAACGCAGAGGGCGCAAAGGTTGGACTCAGAGAGCGCGCAGAAGAGGGGATGGATTCCTTACTTGGGCGGACGGAGTGGTCGAGCAAGAGCACCGGCGAGACTGCCTTTGCCAGTGTTTTTTTGGATCCTCGGGATTTGCGGTCGGGTTCAGGAAACGGCCCGCCTCGGAAGGCGCGTCCTACGAACCCAAGGCCCAAACGAACGGTGGCAGTGTGGGACACCCAGGAATGGGGATTAGCGGTTGATGTCGACGGGTTCGGCTTCGATTTTTCCGTTTTGTTCGTGGAGAGTGGCGGCGGCTACGTCGGGATCGTGGCCGAAGACTACGATCCATTGCTGGGAAACCATGGGAGGAAGCCACAGGCGCTTGGTTTCCAGCGACTGTAACGGATAGAGGTCGTAGGCCATGATCCAGGGTAGAGGAATGTGGTGGCGCGTGGGGAGCAGGTCGGCGACGAAAGCGAGGGTCTTGCCGCCGCCGGTGATCAGGACGGCTTGGATGCCCGCGTTATGACCGGGAATTCGGGCCACGGAAATACCGGGGAGAATTTCGACGTCGCCCTCGACTAGATCCCAGAGACCCAGCTTGGAGATTGGCGCAAAATTTTCGGAAGCGTAGCTGGCGCGGTCGCGTTCGGTGGGATTCATGGCGTGTTCGAGTTCACTGCGCTGGACGACGTAGCGGGCGCGGCGGAAGGTTGGGAGAACGCGGTCGTTCATGACGCGAGTGTTGCCGCCGCAATGATCGAAGTGAAGATGCGTGTTGATTACGAGATCGATTTGATCCGGCTGGACACCGGCGCGCTCGAGGGAGTCCAGGAGAGGATCGCCGTCCTGGACGTTGTAAATGGCGCGTTGCTTGGCGTCCCATTTCGTGCCATTGCCAGTTTCGACGAGGATCGTTTTTCCGTGGGCGCGAACGAGCAAGGAATTGGCGCGCATGTGAATGCGATTTTTCTCGTCGGGAGGAGATTTTTTCTCCCAGAGGACTTTAGGGACGACGCCGAACATCGCGCCTCCATCGAGGCCGAAGTGGCCGCCATCGAGATATCGAACTTCGATTTCTCCGAAGTGCATGAGGTCCCTCAGGGGCGGAAGCCCGTGGTTTGGCTACAGAAGATTTGCATTTTTCAGTAATTCGTTGACGGCGGAGAATGGGTCCTTTTTTCGGGCGGCGACCTGGGTTGCGGCAGCTTGGAGACGGGCTTCGCCTGCTTTGCCAGGAAGGGCTTTTTCGAGAAGGCGAGATTCCAGCATTTCGATCAGGCGAGTCTTCCAGTGTTCGATTTGCTTCTTTTGCCGCTGGCCGCTGGATTCGAAATGCTGGCGGAATTTGTCGATGGCCGAGGCGAGATCGTCGATGCCGCGATTTTCTGTGGCTACAGTGCGGAGTACGGGAGGATGCCAGCCATCGCACGGCATGACCAAGGAAAGCATGGCATGGAGTTGCTCTTCGAGGCGGTCGGCGTCTTGGCGATCGGCTTTGTTGAGGACAAAAATATCGGCGATTTCCATGAGGCCGGCTTTCATGTTTTGAATGTCGTCGCCAAGGCCGGGAACGAGAATCACGAGAACGCAATCGGCGAGACGAACGATATCGACTTCATCCTGGCCGACGCCGACGGTTTCGATGAGGACCTGGCGCTTGCCCGCGGCATCGAGCAGGAGCGCGACTTCGGAGGTTGAACGCGCTAGCCCGCCTAGGAAGCCGCGGGTAGCCATGGAACGGACGAAGACACCCGTGTCAGCGGAGTGGTTTTGCATGCGGATACGGTCGCCGAGGATGGCGCCGCCAGAATACGGGCTCGTGGGATCGACGGCGATCACACCCACGCGTTCATCGCGCTTGCGATAAACGCCGGCGAGGCGGTCGACTAAGGTGCTTTTGCCCGTGCCGGGGGCGCCGGTGATGCCGGTGAGGTAGGCTTGGCCGGTGTGGGGGAAAAGGTGCTTGAGGAGTTGTTCGGATTCGGGAGAATGATTCTCTATGGCGGTGATGCCGCGAGAGAGGGCGCGGATGTCACCTTGCAGGACCTTGGCGGCCCAGTCGGAGGTGGGGAGGGTCATTGAGGGCGTCCAGAGGGCGATGGAATTCGTTTCATTGGGTGTTGAGAATAAATCATTTCCTTTGGGGCTAAAGCTCAGTAAAGCCGGATGGTCGTTGTCAAAACTGAAGCTCCAACCCCTAAGACTACACGAAGTTTGCTTCCATTATTTCTTGCCGAGCAGCTGGCGCGCAATGACCAGGCGTTGGATTTCGCTCGTGCCTTCGCCGATGGTGCAGAGCTTGACGTCGCGATAAAACTTTTCGGCAGGATAGTCTTTAATGAAGCCGTAGCCGCCATGGACCTGGACGCATTCGTTGGCGACGCGGACGGCAACTTCACTGGCGAAAAGTTTGGCCATGCTGGATTCGCGGGTGAAGCGGACGTTTTTCTGGTCGGCAAGCCATGCGGCTTGATAGACGAGCAGGCGGGCGGCTTCGACTTGGGTGGCCATATCGGCAAGCTTGAACTGGATGGCCTGGAAATCGGCGATGGGTTTGTTGAATTGCTTGCGCTGCTTGGCGTATTTGGTTGCGGCTTCGAGAGCGCCCTGGGCCATGCCGAGTGCGAGGGCAGCGATGGAAATTCGGCCGCCGTCCAAAATCCTGAGGCTGCCGATGAAGCCTTCGCCCAATGGGCCGAGGAGTTGAGCAGCGGGAATCCGGCAATCGGTGAAAATAACTTCGGAAGTGTCACTGGCACGCATGCCGAGCTTGTTTTCTTTCTTACCGGGGCGAAAACCGGCAGTGCCTTTTTCCAGGATGAAGGCGCTGATGCCGTGGGATTCCTTGGCTTTGTCGGTAACGGCCATCGCGACGCAGATGTCCGCGTAGGAACCGTTGGTGGTGAAAGTTTTGGAGCCGTTGAGCACCCAGTCATCGCCTTGACGAACGGCGGTGGTGCGCGTGCCGCCCGCGTCAGAACCGGCTTCGGGCTCAGTGAGGGACCAGGCGCCAAGCTTTTTTCCTTGGGCTAAGGGAACTAGATATTTTTTCTTTTGCTCATCACTGCCGAATTTATAGATGTGATTGCTGCAGAGCGAATTGTGCGCGGCAACGAAGAGGCCGACAGAGCCATCGACACGGGAGAGTTCTTCGATGACGGCGGCGTATTCGATGTAGCCGAGGCCGGAACCGCCGTATTCCTCAGGGAAGATGACACCCATGAGGCCCATTTCGGCGAGCTTGGGGAGAAGTTCGGTGGGAAAGTGGGAGATTTCGTCCCACTCCATAACGTGGGGAGCGATTTCGCCTTCGGCAAATTCGCGGACGGACTTGCGGAGATGGATTTGTTCGTCGGTGAAGGTGAAGTCCACGTGTGCCTCGCGTGCTGGTGTTGCGTATAGCTAGTAAAAGTTTAGCTTATGGGCTCGGTTTGCGCACCGTGGGAGTGCGCGTGGAGTTGCGATGTAGTTTAGGTTGAGATCGGTCGGCACGCTGAAAGGCGCGGGCCCTCAGGATGACACCTTTTGAAGACGGCGGCGCTACGCGGTGATTACCAGCCTATGGGATAGTTGTTCTTTTTGTTTTGCTCGTCCAGCCAGGTTTTCAGGGGCGCGAAGTAGTCGGCCAGCGCGGAGGCATCCATTTGTTTTTGTCCGGTGAGGACTTCGAGGGCGTCGGGCCAGGGCTTACTTTGGCCGAGCGAGAGCATGGCGTTGAGTTTTTCGCCCGCAGCTTTGTTGCCGTAGATGGAGCAGCGGTGAAGCGGGCCCTGGAAGGCGGCGGTTTTGCAAAGGGCGCGCTGAAACTGAAATTGGTAAATGCGGGCGAGGAAATAGCGAGCGTACGGGACGTTTGCAGGAACGTGATACTTTGCGCCAGGATCAAAGTCGGCTTCGGAGCGGCCGACGGGCGGAGCAACGCCTTGATACTTCAGGCGAAGATCCCACCACGCTTTGTTGAAGTCAGACGGTTTGACCTGTCCGGAGAAAACTTCCCAGCGCCACTTGTCGACAAGCAGGCCGAAAGGTAAGAACGCCACTTTTTCAAGGGCCTGTTGCAGCAAGTAATCGATATCGCCGGAGGCGGGCGGTGCGGTATCGATGAGGCCGATTTGTTTCAGATATTCCGGGGTGACGGAGAGCGCAATGGTGTCTCCAACGGCTTCGTGGAAACCGTCGTTGGCGCTGTTCTGGAATAGAGGAGGCTGCATGTCGTAAGCGCGCTGATAAAAATTGTGGCCGAGTTCGTGATGAATGGTGCGGAAGTCTTCTTCGGTGATTTGAATGCACATTTTGACGCGGAGGTCGTCTTTGGAATCGACGTCCCAAGCACTGGCGTGGCAAACCACATCGCGGTCGGTGGGCTTGGTAAAAAGCGAGCGCTCCCAGAAAGTTTCGGGAAGAGGTGCAAACCCGAGAGAGATGAAAAAGTTTTCGCCATATTTGACCATGCCCTTGGGATCTGTTTTGCGTTGAACCAAGATGGAAGTGAGATCGAAGGATTGCGCGGGCTTCGGCGAATCCATCAGATCGTAGACGTTGTTCCATTCCTGCGCCCAGATGTTGCCGAGCAGGTGGGCGGGGATCGGACCGTTGGGCGGAACGATGTCCTTGCCATACTTTTTGGCGAGCTGCCCGCGCACGTAAGCATGTAAGGCAAGGTAGAGCGGGCGGAGCTGCTCCCAGGCACGATCGATCTCCGCGGCGAATTGATCGGGAGGCATGTCGTAATTGGAACGCCAGAGCGCGCCGACGTCGGAATAGCCGAGTTGGCTTGCGCCTTGGTCACCGAGCTCAATCATACGGGCGTAACGCTGGCGCATGGGAACGCCCACGGCGTGCCAGCCGATCCAGGCGCGCTTGAGCTCTTCGGGATCGCGACTGGTGGCCATGAATTTTTCGATGGCGGTGACATCGAGGCAGGGTTTGCCATCAGGGCACCACTTCCCTTTTCCGTAGTCGCCGTCGAGCGAGGACAAAATCTGTGCCAGCTCTTTTTCCGCTTTCGGATCATCGGGAGCGGGAAAGCCGCTCGCGAGTTCGAGGAGGTAGCGTTTGCGGGCGAGTTCCGGAGGAAGTTGAACGTGATCGAAGCGGTGGGCTTCCTTGGCGTACTGCGTGGCGGCGGTGTTAGCTTCTTCGTTGGCGTCGGCGGCGATGGTGTCGGTGTCAAAGGTGATGAAATTGTCGTGGACCCAGGAGGCGCGGCTGGCTTTGTTGCTGAGTTCGAAGAGGCGTTGCTCGGCGGTTTCGATGAATTTTTTGGCTTCTTCGGGAGTGGGCCCCGCACTTGGCGCTTGCGCGCGGAGAGGAGTCGTGGAGAGGGCTATGACGAACAGCACGAGCGCCGGAAATTTCGAGATGTGATTCATTGGGCGTTCCTTGTGGTTATGTGAGTTGATCATGAGAAAAGCAGATCCCTCGCTTCTCGTACGGCGTTCGGAATGACAAACGTTTGTAGCTTGTGCGTGCTCTGAGGGGTGCGCGCTGAGGGTATCGTACACAATTTTGAGGGTGGAAGTGCCAAAGGGCTCGCGAACTCACGCAGGACTAATGCGCTGCGGGCTGCTTTTGGACTATGGCGCGTATTCCGCTTAGGGCGCGGTCTATGTCGGAGCGGCTTACGTCGCAATGAGTGACGAGGCGCACGGAATAGAGGGCGGTGTCTTGTGCCCAGATTCCTTTGGCGTGGAGCGCGTCGCAGAGTTCGACGGCGGTGAAACCGGTGGCTTTGCAATCGAAGATGACGATGTTGCTGCGAACGGCGGCGGGATCGATGGAAAGACCTATAATTTTGGCGACTCCTTCGGCGAGATGCTTGGCATTGGCGTGATCTTCGTGGAGGCGGGCGGGAGATTTTTCGAGGGCCACGAGGCCCGCCGCCGCGAGTACGCCAACCTGGCGCATGCCGCCTCCGAACATTTTGCGATACACGCGGGCGCGTTCGATGAATTCACGGGAGCCGATGATCATGGAGCCTACGGGCGCGCCAAGCCCTTTGGAGAGGCAGAACATAACCGAGTCGCATTTTTGGGTCATATGGGCAACGTCATCGTTGAGTGCCGTGGCGGCGTTGAAGATGCGCGCGCCGTCGAGGTGAACGTTCAAGCCGAGAGCGTGCGCTTGATCGCAGATTTCGCGGACGCGTTCGGTGGGATAGACGGTGCCGCCGGCCATGTTGCTGGTGTTTTCTAGACAGACGAGAGTGGTTTGCGAATCGTAATAGATTTTGGGGCGGATGGCGGCGTGGATTTGCTCCCAGGTCAGGATGCCATCATGGCCACCGCGAACAGCGCGCGGCGTGCAGCCGGCAATGGCGGACATGGAAGCGAGTTCGTAAAGATTGACGTGTGCACGCTCTTCGCAGATGACTTCGTCGCCGTGGTGCGTCCAGACCTTGATGGAAATGAGATTGCCCATGCAGCCAGTGGGAACAAAAAGCGCGGATTCCTTGGCGAAAATTTCGGCGGCGCGTTTTTGGAGGAGATTGACGGTGGGATCTTCGCCGTAGACGTCATCGCCGACATTAGCGGAGGCCATGGCCTGACGCATTTCGTCCGTAGGGCGCGTGACAGTGTCGCTGCGGAGATCGACGGCGTTGGCGACGGGAGAGACGTGGTCGGGATCTACGAGTTGATTACCTTTGGCGACGGTGTAGGTCATTGGTTGTGTTGCTCCCAGAAACGAATTATTTTCTGAATTAATTGCGCTAACGGAACCCAAGACCCACCCTTCGCAAAAGCGCTCAGAGTGGGGTACCCGGAAGGCTAGCGTAGAAGTTCGACCAGGATTTCGTTGGAGACGTTCAGTTTTGCCGGGGCAAGCCTGAGGACGTCACCTTGTTGTTCTACCATGCCGGTGGATGCCAGGCGATCTACTTTCTGTTGCAGATCGACACCATATTGGCGTTGGATGCGCGCGAGATTAATGCCGGCGAGTTGGCGCAAGCCGAGGAATAGTTCTTCTTCCAAAGCGGTTTGCGCGGTTACGAACTGGAGACCTTCAATCGCGCTTTTCCCGGACGTGATCGCGGAAACGTAGGCAGCGGCATCGTGGAGGTTGGACCAGCGCTGATGGCCCGAGAAGGAGTGAGCGCCCGCGCCGAAACCGATGTAGGGTTCGCGGCGCCAATATTTCAGATTGTGCTTCGAGGCGTAGCCGGGCTTAGACCAGTTGGAGATTTCGTACTGCTCGTAGCCGTCAGCGCGCAGCTCGAGTTGTGCCAGTTCGTAAAAATCGGCCATGGACTCTTCACTGGGCAGTTCGTGGGCGCTGTACCGTGAGCCGTTGTTGATGACTTCCAGGCCGAGGCGGGAGGACTCGTCGATTTCCATCATGTAGATCGAAACATGTTCGGGAGATAGGGCGATGGTTTCGGCGAGAGAGTGTCGCCAGGAATCGCGGGTTTGCTTGGGAAGGCCGGCGATGAGATCGAAGCTGATGCTAGCGATGCCCGCATTGCGGAGAATTGGCACGGCTTTGAAAATGTCCGCGCTGCGGTGCATGCGGCCGGCAGCTCTTAATTCCTCGTCAACAAAAGATTGCGTGCCGAAGCTGATGCGATTGATGCCCGCGGCAAACCATTGCGATGCTTTGCGAGGATCGACCGTTTCGGGATCGGCCTCAAGGGTGACTTCTTGCCAGTTGCTTTCGAAGGATTGCTGGATGGAATGGAGGAGAGCGGTGAGAAGTTCGGGATTCAGGAGGCTGGGCGTGCCGCCGCCCATATAGACGGTATCGACAGTGCGCGCTTCGGCAGATTGGGGCCAGAGGACGCCTGCGGAACGGTGCAATTCAGAGGCGCTCGAGAGTTCTTGCTGGATCGCATGGGTGTAGGGGGCGAAACGATCGGAGGACACTACGCCGGTGTGGAAATTGCAGTAGGTGCATTTGGTCTGGCAGAAGGGCACCTGGACGTATATGCCTAGAGTTTGCATCCTAAAAACTTTAGCACATCGAATGGGTGAGAATTTGATTGGGAGACTTAGGACGGAGGGATCGAACAGGGATTCTTTCGGCAAAGAGTGCGGAAAGGGGCGGCGGTCCTCACTTCGCGGACTCCGTTCGGAATGACGGTTTTTTGTGGTGGGGTTCGTGACCAACCCAAAATGCCGGCGCAGGCTGAATCCCATGCTACATGGTAGGGCGGGACTAGACGCGATCGGGGAGGACTTTTACGTAGATTTTGCGTTCGCGGGGCCCGTCGAATTCGGCAAGGAAGATGCCTTGCCAGCGACCTAGGGCGAGTTTGGTTTCTTCGACAAAGATGAATTGCGTGGTGCCGGTGAGCATCACTTTTACGTGGGAGTCGGAGTTTCCCTCGGCATGGCGATACGGGCCGGAGAGCGGGATCAGGCGATCGATCGCGCCTTCAGCGTCGGAGGCTACGTCGGGGTCGGCATGTTCGTTGATGAGGACGGCGGCGGTGGTGTGGGGGACGTAGAGGAAGCAGGTGCCAACGCGAATGCCGAGAGCGGTGACGATGCGCTGGACGTCTTTGCTGATGTCAACGAGTTGAGTGCGGCGTGAAGTTTTGACGGTGATGGATTGCAAGGGGCCTCCAGGGTTCGATTAGTGGTTCGCGAACGAAGAGGGATTCTTTCCGCAAAGGACGCCTACAGGGGTGGCGGTCCTTACTTCGGCGGCTCCGTTCGGAATGACGGATTTTTATGCTTACCATGTTTCAGGGGATGGGGACGATCAGGTGACGACCTGGTTTTTTGGGGCTGGCCAGTCTCTGGAGTTCGAGGAGGCCGCCGCTGCCCCAACGGCCAAGGAAGGGCAGGAAACAAAGATCGCGGGATTGCAGGGCTTTCTGGGGGAAAAGCAACTTTTCCAGGAAGGATTCGTGTTTGGCGATCAGCTTTTCGTGACGATCGAGCGCTGCGCCGGTTTTGTGGCGAAGCTTTTCGATTTGATAACGGATGCGCTTTTCGGCGCGCGTGATGGTGCCTTGAATGGTGGGATCGACCTTGGCGATGGCTTTATGAAGCTTCTGGATGCTCTTTTCCATCTGGCGAAGATTGGCGTCAAATTCGCGTGCAAGTTTTTGGGGCACGGCGGAATTGTACATGCGATTGCGAAGAAATTGCGAGCCGCGCCAGACATCCTCGACTTCAAGGCGATACTTTTTCAGGATGCGTTCGGCTTTGGGATCGACAAGGGTGAAATCGGCTCGGGGGAGAATCACGGGCATGTGGCCGAGAAGCTTTCTGTAAAGGGCCTGGGATTGCGCGTAATAGGCAATTTCGGAGGGGCCACCAAAATAGGCGACAGTGGGAAGCAGAAAATCCTGGACGACAGGGCGGAACAAAGCATTGGGGCTGAAATTTTCGGGGGACGCTTCGACCCGAGGGAGCCAGTCTGCGCGGGAAGCGGTGAAGCCGCCACTTGAGAAATCGTTATTCGCGGCGGCGATGACCTGGCGGTGGCCGTCTTCCATGGAAAAGAGAACCGTACTGTGGGAAGTGACTTTGACCTGGGCTTCGTAGCCCGCGTGTTCCAGTTCCTTGCCGCGCTGGAGAAGGAGGCTGTTTAGTTCGTCGCGCTGGACTAGCGCTTCTTTCAGCAGCGGCGCGGCGATTTTGTGCAGCTGTTCGTCGAGAGGATCGAGAAGAATTAAACCTTGGTCGGCGAAAACGCGCGCGAAGAGCGCGGCAAAAGCGCTGCCGTAGGTAGCCACGGGCGTATAGGTTTCATGGAGCATATCGCCGAAGGTTTGGCCGAGTAAGGGTTGAGCGCGGACGACGAGATCGTGGACTTCCTTGCCGAGGCGAATACGGCCGACTGGAATCGCATCCTCGACCGGCTTGGGAAGCGCGAGCTCCAGCAGATCGCCTTCGTGGAACCAGGAGACGTGGCGGACTTCGTCGACATCATGATCTTCCGTGGCCATCCAAAAAATGGGGACGGCGGGAATGCCCTTTTGCGAAAGCTCGTGAGCGGTTTGGATGGCGCTGAGGGCTTTGTAGAAGGAAAATGCGGGACCACCGAAGAGGGCCACTTGCTGGCCGCTGACCACCGCGACGGCACCGGCGGCGAAGCTATCGAGATTTTTCAGGGTTTCGGCGCCTGCACCATAGAGAACATTTTGCGCGCGAAGAACGTCGGTTACCTGAGCGCGTCTGTCGACGGGAAAACGGACCTTTTTCGAATAGCGGGCAACGGAGGCTAGATCGGGTGAGTGTTCGAAGAAGGGTTGGAGTTTGGAGAAATTTTCGACGTAGTCGCGGAAAAGCTTCGACGTGTGAGGCAACTGGTGGGGTAGCAAGGCGCGACAGTCCATGAGCGCTTAGATGTGAGCCATCGAAAAAGGTGACGGGGAAAGGCGGCTGCGTGGGCGCGCGTTCCTTGCGGTTGGGATTGCAGAGGGATTCCTCACTTCGCGGACTCCGTTCGGGGTGACGAATCTATTCTAATCCTACTGCGGTAATGGTCCGCTGCGAAAAACAGATCCCTCGCTTCGCAAGGGATGACAATTTGGTGGGTGACGGTGGCCGGCATCGTTTTTATTTGTGTTATTGGCGCTTTGTCGGACGTGTTAGACGGACGCTGCAGCGGGATGGAATTGCGCCACGGCATCGGCGATGCTGCGTTTTTTTTCTTCCGATAACGGGAGAAGCGGAGGGCGTGGGAGGCCGCCGTGGTAGCCGCGCAGATCCATCGCGTATTTGACGCCGGCGATGCCGTTTTCAGAGACGATGCGTTTGGAGGCGTGGACGAGTTGCAGCTGGAGTTGACGGGCTTGCTCGTGCTGGTTGCGCTGGACGAGGTTGTACAGCTCGGCGCATTTCTCGGGGAGTGCGGCGGCGAGGGCCAAAATGGCTCCGCGGGCACCGACAGCCAAGGCCGGATAAATGACGGAGGCGCCTCCAGTGAGGACGCAGAAATTGGCCGGCGCACCAGCAACGACTTCGACGACTCGCTGCACGTTTCCCGAACTGTCTTTGATGCCGATGATGTTGGGATGCTGCCCGAGCGTGAGGATTTCGGGAGTTTCGAGGGTGATGCCGGTGAATTGCGGAACGGAGTAGAGCAGGATGGGAATCGGCGAGGCATCGGCGACGGCGCGGTAATGACGAATGTAGGTTTCAGGACCGTAGACGGGCTTGTAGTAGTACGGAGTTTTGACGAGCGCGGCGGCATAGCCGAGCAAGGCAGCGCGCTTGGTGCGGGCGATGGTTTCGGTCGTGGATTCGGCGCCGGTTCCCGCGATCAGGATCTTGCTGGGCGCGGCGGCTTCCTGAGCGGCCGCGAGAACCGAATCGGCTTCCTCGCGCGAGAGCATGACAGCTTCGCCGGTTGAGCCGAGAACAACGAAGCCGGCGATGGCAGTTTGATTGTAACGGCAGACATTGTCCATTACCCCGACGAGGGAAACGGACTCGTCGGAGGCGAAGGGAGTGATGAGAGCGGGGAAGACGCCGTGAATGTCCATCGATCAGTCTCCGGTGGTGGAAGTGCCGGCGGTGGCCACGCCAGAATTGTGAAGATCCTGGAGACAGTTTACCTCGCGTTGGAGTTCGTGGAGGGAGTGAATTCCGCGCACCGCGGCCTGAGCGGCCGACAGCGTGGTGATACAGGTGATGTTGTAACGAATGGCGGCGCGACGAATGGATTTTTCGTCGTAGAACGATTCGCGGCCGAGCGGCGTGTTGATGACGAGATGGATTTTGCCGGTCTTGATGAGGTCGACGATGTTGGGACGGCCTTCGTTCACCTTGAAGACTTCGTCGCACGGGACACCGCCAGCGCGAAAAGCTGCGCAGGTGCCGCGCGTGGCGACGATCTTGAAGCCGAGGGTGACGAGTTCTTTGCCCAGAGGGCCGATGTGGCGCTTGTCTCGATCGTTCACGCTGATAAAGACGGTGCCACCGCGCGGAAGTTTCTGCCCCGCGGCTAATTGGGCCTTGGCGAATGCCTGACCGTAATCGGTGGAAATGCCCATGACTTCGCCGGTGGAGCGCATTTCAGGGCCGAGGATCGTGTCTACGCCGCGGAATTTGTTGAACGGGAAAACGGGCGATTTCACGGAGTAGTAATCGCGAACGGCGATTTCGGCAACGCCATTGTGATGAACGATGGGGAGTTTCATGTCCTTGAGGCGGCGGCCGACCATGAGGCGCGCGGCTACCTTTGCGAGGGGGACGCCGGTCGCTTTGCTGACATACGGAACTGTGCGCGAGGCACGTGGATTAACTTCGAGAACGTAGACCGTGTCCCGCTGGATGGCATATTGCACGTTCATCAAGCCAATGACTTTGAGAGCAATGGCGAGACGCTTGGTGTAATCGCGAATGGTTTCCAGAACCTTGGGCGAGAGGCTGACCGGCGGAAGGACGCAGGAGGAATCGCCGGAGTGCACGCCGGCTTCTTCGATGTGCTCCATGATGCCGCCGATGACAACGTCAGAACCGTCGGCTAGGGCGTCCACGTCGACTTCCGTGGCTTCCTCGAGGAATTGATCGATGAGCACGGGTCGTGCCGGGCCCATCATGGCAGCTTGCGCGACATACTCCTGCACGGTGTTGACGTCATAGGCGATGACCATGGCGCGCCCACCGAGCACGTAGCTGGGGCGGACGAGGACAGGCATGCCGATATCGCCGGCGACGCGAGCGGCTTCTTCGGGCACGAGAGCGGTGCCATTGCGCGGCTGCGGGATTTTCAATTCTTCAAGCAGGCGGCCGAAGCGGCGACGATCTTCAGCGAGATCGATAGATTCAGGAGCGGTACCGACGATGGGAACGCCGTTGCGTTTTAGTTCGAGCGCGAGATTGAGAGGAGTTTGCCCACCGAACTGGACGATGACTCCACTGGGTTTTTCCTTTTCGACGATGGCGAGAACGTCTTCGAGGGTGAGCGGCTCGAAGTAAAGGCGGTCGGAAGTGTCGTAGTCCGTGGAAACGGTTTCAGGATTGCAGTTGACCATGATGGTTTCAAAACCATCGGCGCGCAGAGCGAAGCTGGCGTGGCAGCAGCAATAATCGAATTCAATTCCCTGCCCGATACGGTTGGGACCGCTGCCGAGGATCATGATTTTTTGTTTTTGCGTTGGATTGGATTCGTCTTCGTCCTCGTAGGTGGAATACATGTACGGAGTGAAGGATTCGAACTCGGCAGCGCAGGTGTCCACGCGCTTGAAGACGGGGCCAACGCCATAGCGTGCGCGCTGCAGGCGAACCGCGGCAGGCGTGGTCTTCCAGAATTGCGCGAGGTGTTCGTCGCTGGTCCCGATGCGTTTTACATCGCGCAGCAATTCCTTAGAGGCGGTTTCGACGGTGACAGCGGCAGCGCGGCGATTGACCTGGATGATTTCTTCAATCTGGTGGATGAACCACGGGTCGATCTTGGTGAGTTCGCAAATGTCGCGAGCGGGCATGCCGCGCTCGACAGCCGTGAGAATCCAGTGGATGCGATTCGGACGTGGGGTGGCGAGTTTTTCGCGCAAAAGCGAATCGGGAGTTTCGGCAGGGGCGCGCCAGGGTGTGCTCGGCTCAAGGGAGCGAATTCCCTTCTGCAGCGCTTCCTTGAAGGTGCGGCCGATGGCCATGACTTCGCCAACGGATTTCATTTGCGTGCCGAGGGTGCTGTCCGCGCCGGGAAACTTTTCGAATTGCCACTTGGGAATTTTCACGACCACGTAGTCGATGGTGGGTTCGAAGGAGGCGGGAGTTTTTTGCGTGATGTCGTTGGGAATTTCGTCCAGGGACATACCGACCGCGAGGCGCGCGGCGATTTTGGCGATCGGGAAGCCGGTGGCTTTGCTGGCCAACGCCGAACTGCGGGAAACGCGGGGATTCATTTCAATCACGGTCATCCGCCCATTTTCGGGATTGACGGCGAATTGCACGTTGGAGCCGCCGGTTTCCACGCCGACTTCGCGGATGATGGCCGCGGCGGCGTCGCGCATGCGCTGGTATTCTTTGTCGGTGAGAGTTTGCGCGGGAGCGACTGTGATGGAGTCACCGGTGTGCACGCCCATGGGATCGAAGTTTTCGATGGTGCAAATGACGACGAAGTTGTCGCGGTAATCGCGCATGACTTCGAGTTCGTATTCTTTCCAGCCGAGGACGGATTCTTCGACGAGCGCTTCGTGGACGGGGCTCATGTCCAGGGCGTGTGCGATGGCTTCCTGGAATTCTTCCTTGTTGTAGGCGATCGAACCGCCGGTGCCGCCGAGAGTGAAGGAAGGACGGATCACGAGCGGAAAGCCCAGCTGATCGCAGAGGCGCATGGCGTCTTGCGCGCTGTTGACGAGAGCGGACGCGGGAACTTCCAGACCGATTTTACGGCAGGCATCCTTGAACCAGAGACGATCTTCGGCAACTTTGATGGCGCGGAGGGAGGCGCCGATCATTTCGACCTTGTGCTTTTCGAGAATGCCGGACTCGGCGAGTTCGACAGCGAGATTGAGAGCGGTTTGGCCGCCGACGGTGGGAAGCAGCGCGTTGGGACGCTCTTTGATAATAATTTCCTCGAGATATTCCTTGGTGAGTGGCTCGATGTAGGTGCGATGCGCCAATTCCGGATCGGTCATGATCGTGGCGGGATTGGAATTGACCAGTACCACTTCGTAGCCCTCGGCGCGGAGAGCCTTGCAGGCTTGCGCGCCGGAATAATCAAATTCGCAGGCCTGGCCGATGACGATGGGGCCGGAGCCTATGATCAGGATTTTGTGGATGTCTTTGCGTTTAGGCATTTTGGTAATCGAGATTCCTTAGCACCGGTGAAGTATTGAAGCAGGCTAAAATGCTTGCCTCGACGCACAACTCTTCCGCGCTTCGGTCCGGAGCAATTGGGGACGTCACCTCAATGCATTCGCCCGCGAAGCGGCGGAGGGCAAAGGAGAGAAAGGCGCGGAGAACAAAGCAGGCCTGTCCGATGATGATCAGGCCAGATCCGATGAGGAGGGTACGCAAGGTCACGAAGTATGTGCTTGGAAGGCGATGGTGTCTGCTTGGAATCGGCATTCCCTCAGCGGCTAAAGCCGTCCTCTCTTTCTGCTTTCCGCCTCGGCTGAAGTCGTGCCCTGACGAAATGCCGCCTTTTTTGAGGCCGTAAAGACTCTGCCTTTGCGCAATCCGCTCGACGCTGTCAGACTTGTGGCTCATCCGCGGGAGCTCCCGGGTTGGGCGAATTCTTTCATCATGTCGGTGAACTGGGTGAAGAGGTAATGCGAATCGTGCGGACCCGGCGAGGCTTCAGGGTGGTACTGTACGGTGAAGAGGGGAATGTTTTTGTGGCGCATGCCTTCATTGGTGTGGTCGTTGAGATTCAGGTGCGTGACTTCGAGGTCGCTGGAGGGCAGCGATTCCGGATCAACGCAGAAGCCGTGATTTTGCGCGGTGATTTCGACCTGATTGGTCAGAAGATTTTTTACCGGATGGTTTGAGCCGTGGTGGCCGAATTTCAGTTTGAAGGTTTTGCCGCCCAGCGCAATGCCGCAGAGTTGATGGCCGAGACAGATGCCGAAAATGGGGACCTTCCCGGCTAGCTTTCGGATATTCTCGTGGGCATAGGTGACCGGTTCCGGGTCGCCAGGGCCGTTGGAGAGAAAGACCCCATCCGGCTTGAAGTTGAGAACGGCTTCGGCGGGCGTGCTTGCGGGCACGACAGTTACTTCACAGTGATGATCGAAGAGCAAGCGCAGGATGTTCTGCTTGATGCCGAAATCGTAGGCGACCACTTTAAATTTGTAATCCTCGGGCGTCGCGCCGGACTCTCCCATTTCTTCCGCCCACGGAGAAGTGGCAAGGTCGATGGAACCCTTTTGCCAATCGTATGCCTTGACGCAAGTGACACGGCTGGCGAGTTCGAGGCCAGCCATGTGGGGGAGTTGCTTGGCTTCGAAGATGAGTTGATCGGCGGGCGTGCCATCGGTGGCGACGATGCCGCGTAGCGCGCCCATCTTGCGAATGTGGAGAACGAGGGCGCGCGTATCGATGTCCCAGATGACCGGAATTTTGTGTCGATTGAGATAAAGCTGCGCGCTTTCGCCGGAGCGCCAGTTGGAAGCGATCTGGGAGAATTCGCGGACGATCAGAGATTCGATGTAGGGCCGAGAAGCTTCCTCGTCATCGAGATTCGCACCGACATTACCGATGTGAGGATAAGTGAGACACACGATCTGCCCGGCGTAGCTGGGATCGGTGAAAACTTCCTGGTATCCGGTGAGGCTGGTGTTAAAAACGACTTCGCCGCCGCGGCGCGTGATGGCGCCGGCTGCGCGGCCATTAAATACGCGCCCGTCTTCGAGCGCGAGTGTGGCGGTTCTGTGCTGAACGTCCGTCAGTGTATCCTCCGTCAAACGTCATTTGTCGCTGGCCTCGGTTGTGGACAAGGAACCGAAGTGGTCCACGGGCCAGTAGGCAAAAACAGCGCGACCGTAGATGAACTGGCTGGAGACCGGTCCGAACACGCGAGAATCATTGGAACTGATGCGGTGATCGCCCATGACGAAATAGCTGCCGTGCGGAACGGTGGTCGGGCCGTAATCGCTGACGTCGGCGTATTGCGGCGGGACGTACGGCTCCGTGATTTCTTTGCCGTTCACATAAACAATGCCGCGGCGGATTTCCACGGTCTCACCGGGAAGCGCGATGACGCGCTTGATAAAAGATTTCGAGCGGTCGAGGGGATACCAGAAAACCACCACGTCGCCGCGATCGATGGGCTCGAAGCGGTAGACGAATTTGTTGATGAAGATGCGCTCCTGATCGGAGAGGAGCGGAGCCATGCTGGTGCCTTCGACCTTCACAGGCTGATAAAGGAAGACGATGATGACGAGAGCGAGACCGATCGCGATGAGGAGATCGCGCGTCCAAACCCGAATTTCATGACGCAGGAGCTGATGCGACGGAGTGGGAGATTGTTCTTGTGCGACGCAGGGAGAAGGCGCTGTAACCAAAGGAAATGAGGTGGCGGTGGGTGAATCGCCTTGTGGAGAAGGGATGTTGTTCTCGTCAGGTTTAATCATCTCGTACTGCCTCTTAGTTATAACACGGCGTCCAGATTTTATGCCAGTCGCGAAATGAAAAGCGACGGCAAAGCAGCGGGCGCAAGCGATGGGATTCGCGTTGCGAGCTTCCTTGTGCGCGGCCAAGTTTAAGGAAGTTTCGTAGCCCGGCTTTAGTTAGACGAAAAAATGGCGCGTTCGGATGCTTGTCAATCCGCTGAGAGGGCAAAGTTTAGCGCGGCGAGCGAGGCGACGACGGCAGTTTCTGTTCGGAGAATGAGCTTTCCGAGCGAAGCCTCGTGGAAGCCGGCGGCACGGGCGGCGGCGAATTCGGAGTCCACCCAACCGCCTTCCGGCCCGATGGCGAGGACGGCGGTGGATTCACGGACGCCGGAAAGCGTTTTACGAAGAGAAGGCGTGTCCGGAGATTCGGAAAGAAGCAGGCGAATGGCGTCGCCGGATGGGTTGAACGCGGCGTCTGGTTTCGCGAGCGGATCAAGGATAGGGAGTTGAACACGGCGAGATTGCTGCGAAGATTCGAGAAGGATTTTCTTCCAGCGGTCGGCGCGTTTTGCGGCGACCGCAAGAAGGGCTTTTTCGCTGCGAGCTGAGGCCAACGGGACGATGCGGGCGACGCCGAGTTCGGTAGCTTTCTCGAGGGCCCATTCGAAGGCGTCGAATTTCACTACGGAGAGGAGCAAGGTAGTCTGAAGTTCGGGGACGTAGCCCGGGAGTTGTTCGAGAAGGGCGAAGTCGATGCGATCGCGGGTGACGATGTCGATGCGGCCTAGCCAGACGGAGGTGCCGTCGCTTAGTTCGTAGAGTTGGCCGGGCTGCGCGCGGAGGACGCGTCCGAGATGGTGGGCGGGTTCGCCTTGCATCACGGCGTGTTGGCTATCGAATTGGTCAACGAAGAAGCGGCGGCGCATGAGTGAGGTTATGTTGGCATGGATTGGGCTGGAGGTGAAGGTGGTCGGACTGGGTGAGCCGCCCAGAAGAGAACTTCCTCGCTCCCCGGACTCCGCTCGGATAACGATTTTTTTCAAGAACGGCCCCTCGGAAGGCGGGCCGTACAACCCAACACCACACGCAACAGCGGCGTGTCGTCGAGGAGACGTTGCCGGGCGAGCCGCCGCAGCCTAAAATCAGCCGAAGATGTCTTTTACTTTGTCGAAGAGGGAGGAGCCGCGCTCGGCGGGCTTGTTGTCTACTTTCAATGTGTTGTGGAGTTGCTCCATCAGTTTGCGCTGTTCTTTGGATAGTTTTGTTGGTGTGATTACGCGGACGTGGTAGTACAAATCGCCACGACCACCGCCGTGCGGATCGGATAGGCCTTTGCCCCTGATGCGGAAGACGGCGCCGCTTTGCGTACCTTCGGGAATTTTCAAGCGTTCTTCGCCAACCAGACCAGGAACCTGAAGTTCCGTGCCTAGCGAAGCCTGGGCGACGCTGAGGGGAATTGTGCAGTAGAGATCAGCGCCGCGACGCTCAAAGAAGCTGTGCTCTTTGACGTCGAGGACGACGTAGAGGTCTCCGGCCGGACCACCATTCGGACCAGGTTCGCCTTCGCCCTGAACGCGGAGGCGCGTGCCGGTGTCCACGCCGGGAGGGATGCGAAGTTCAATGGTGCGTTCGCGGTCGACGCGACCCTGGCCGCGGCATTCCGGGCAGCGCTCCTTGACGATTTGTCCCGCGCCCTGACACGCGGGGCAAGTGCGATTGATGGTGAAAAATCCTTGTTGATAAATCAGCTGGCCGCGACCGCCGCAGGTCTGGCAGGCAACGACGCCAGTTCCCTTTTTTGCTCCGGTGCCGTTGCAAGCTTCGCAATATTCCTGGCGGGGGACGCGGATTTTTGTGTTGATGCCCATCGACGCTTCTTCGAACGAGAGCGTCATGTCATAGCGAAGATCGGCGCCGCGCTGAACACGAGTGCGCCCACCGCGGCGGCCAGCGCCGAAGAGATCTTCGAAACCGAAGAAGTCGCCGAAGATGTCGTGGAAATCCTGGAAGATGGTTTCGTTGAAATCGGAAGCGCCGCCAGCGCGAGCAAGACCGGCGTGACCGTAAGTGTCGTAAATCTGGCGCTTTTGCGCGTCACTGAGGATGCTATAAGCCTCGGTGCACTCGCGAAAGCGGATTTCGGCTTCTTCCTTATTCTGGGGATTGCGATCGGGGTGCCACTGCAAAGCCGCCTTTCGATAGGACGTTTTAATCTCCTCGATGGAAGCGGTTTTAGTGACGCCTAGAACTTCGTAGAAATCACGTTGTTGGGATCGGGGCATAGTCAGTTTAGTTTGCAGCTTTATTCGATGCAGAACCCGGGTGAACCGCTACTCGGACCATGGCGGGCCGCAAAACGCGGCCATGATAAAAATAGCCAGGCTGATAAACCTCGAGAACGGTGCCGTCGGGATGCTCGGTGGTTTCCGAACGCTCCACAGCTTGATGAAGGTGCGGATCGAATGGCTTGCCCTGTGGATCGATGCGTTCGGCTCCCAGACGCGCGAGGTTGTCGATCAGCTGTTTGTAGATCAACTCAAAGCCCCTGCGGTAGCCCTCGTATTGAGGCTCGCGATGAGCAGCGAGGGCGTGTTCAAATCCGTCCACTATGGGAATGAGTTGCTCGATGATGCGAGCAGTGGCACGCTGGCCGGCTTCGCGATTTTCTTTTTCGGCGCGCTTGCGGAAGTTGGAGAAGTCGGCCTGATGGCGAACCAGCGACTGGCGCATTTCTTCAAGTTCGGACGAAAGCTTTCTTGCGTCGGCGTCTTCGCGCGAAGAGTCTTCGGCTTCGCCGTTGTCCTGAGACGGGTTGACGTCAAATTCGGGGTCCTTCATAACGCTTCCTCAATTCTGGGATGAGATAGCCACACTAATCAATCTTACTTAAAGCCTCGCTAAAAAGCTGGGCGACATAGGCAACGGCGGTCATGGCCCGCTCGTAATGCATGCGCGTTGGACCGAGAATACCGAGGGAACCCTGGGACCGATCGTGGGTGGAATATGGCGCACTGATCAACGCAATGTTTTCTCCCGATTGGGATATTTCCTTCACTCCAATTTGCACAAAGACAGGCTCGGGCGTTTCAATGCAGGAGTTGAGGACGGTGATGAGGCGATGTTTTTCCTCGATGGCGGCGAGCAGTTCGCCCAATTGGGCCTGGTCGGCAAATTCCGGAGCCGTGACGATTTGCGCGGTGCCTTCGACGTATATTTGGGACTGAGGACTTTCACCGAGAATTGTGGGATCGCAGAGGGTCAGGGCGCTGCGAGCGATGTTTTCGTAGCGTTCGCGTTCGTTGGCCAATTTTTGGAGCAGATCGGTGCGGATCGCTTCGAGCGTCCAGCCGGAGTAGTGGCGATTCAGGAAATCGGCGGTTGCGTCCAATTCCTGCTGAGTGAAAAGCCGGGGCGGGCGCAGGACTTTGTCGCGCGTGTTGCCGCCGGGCGAAATGAGTACGACGACGACGCGGCCATCGGGAATCAGCCACATACGCGCGTGTTCCAGGATGGCCTTGCGCAAGGGAGGCGAAACCACGATACCAAGTCCTTTCGAGACTTCCGCCAAGACGTGGCCGGCGCGTTCGGTGATTTGCTCCGGGGTAGACCCGCTGGCCATTTCGCGGCCTATCCACTCGCGGTCTTCGACGCTCAACGTGGCTTGTGAGCCGATCTCTTGCGCGAAGAAGCGATAGGCGGCGGCTGTAGGAACCCGGCCGGCGGAGGTATGCGGTTGATAAAGATAGCCGCCATCTTCGAGGTCGGCCATGACGCTACGGATGGTGGCGGTGCTCAGTGGCTCTTCAAAACGCCTGGAAACCGCGCGCGAAGATACCGGTTCGCCCGTCTCGATGTATGTACGGACGATATCGGCAAGAACCTGGCGATTGCGGCGATCCTGAAGAGCAGGGTAACGCATAAGCAGCACTCCCCAGCGGGTGCTAACTACCATTTTAGAAAGCCTGTCAAGCGACGTCAAAGGAGATCGTCCAAGATCAGGGTGTCCAGCTTGGATACTCGATGATAGACCGAATCGTTGGTCAAAAATCCAGAAGTACCACAATAGATTGCGGTAGCCGCTTGGATGGCGTTTGGCGTCTTCAGCCGCCACTCCGCGCGAATCCGTGCAGCAGCATCGCTGATATCGAGGTTGAGTGCCACCCATTCCAAGTTGGGAAATCGCGAGAAGAGAGCGAAGCATCTGTCAACTTCCCTATCGTTTTTCTCGCGATAGGGCTTCACAAGTAATTCTGTCATCGTGATTGTGGAGGTGATTCCCATGTGGCCGGGCTTTTCTAGCCACGAAAAGACCGAGTGTGTGGCCTGGAGATATCTTTGGTCGTTCTCAAGCTGGTAAATAAACACAGAAGTGTCGAATGCTACCTTGTTATGCTTGCGAAAAAACCGATCCAGGTGTTCTATTCCCAACTTTCGCGTTCCTTCTTCAGGTAATCGCGGCGGTATTTCGTGCGACTAAGACCCCTGGTGGCCTGCGCGAACGACTTCGGTTTCGGCATTACGATCAAATGCTCACCGCGGAGCACGAATAGGAGTTTATCTCCAGCCTTGAGGCCCAAAGCTTTGCGGACGTCCCGAGGAATGACCACCTGATTCTTGGAGGAAAGAGTAGCTTCAGCCATGCTTTACAATATAGCAAAAAGTAAAGCAGGGCGCAAGAAGAGGGCGGGCGACTTTAAAGGGAGAAAGGGCTAATGTCGTTTTCGGGTGGCCATTTCCTTGCGTATATTATACGCTCGGGATAGGAGGGCCACCACATGCCCGATTCCCTTTCTGATCTAGAACAGCGACGTGAATTTCTTGCTCAGCGCATCGCAGAGCTCGGGGACCTTCGCCCCGGCAGTATTACGGGTACCTCGGGTCGATGCGGTAAGCCAGAGTGTCACTGCCATCAACCCGGTCAGCCGGGTCACGGGCCCAATTTCCGGCTCACCTATAAGGTCGATGGCAAGACCATCTCGGAAGCGTTGCCCACCCCTGCGGCGATCCAGAAAGCCGAGCGAGAAGTGGAGGAATTCCGGAAATTCCAGCAGCTCACTCGTGAGTTTCTCGGAACCAACGCGGAGATCTGCCGTTTGCGGCCTCTCGATGAGAAGGCAGAAACGGAGCGGAAAAAAAAACGGTCGAAGCGATCCGGCAAGAAATCACGCGCGAAATAGAACAGTTCTTGCGGGTGGTGTTCCAGGAGCGGCGCAACACGGGGCGCCTCGATCTGGAAGCGACCGAGATGGCCATGCGCTCGGCTTTACACCGGGCGGGCGCCACTGCGTTGAGCCAACTGCTCCAATTCCCAGCTCCGGGCGAGGAAGGGCGCAGGCTGGCTTGCCCTTGCGGCCAACAAGCCCACTACCGCGAGCAACGCAGCAAGCCCGTGCTGACCGTCGTGGGTCCGGTGGAAGTTTTACGTCCCTATTATTTATGCGCACACTGCGGCGTCGGCCAATTTCCGGTGGATGTCGAATTGGATGTCGAGAATACGGAATTCTCTCCCGGCGTACGCCGCATGCAGGCGATAGTGGGCCAGGAGGCACCGTTCGATCACGGCCGCGAACAGATGAAGGTTCTGGCCGGCCTGGAAGTGACCACTAAATCAGTAGAGCGTACCGCAGAGGCCATCGGAGGCGACATCGCTCAGCGCGAACAAACCGAGATTCACAAAGCCCTGCAGTTGGAACTACCCGTGGTTGCCGGCGAGCCGATTCCCGTGCTGTACGTGCAGATGGATGGGACGGGAGTTCCGGTGGTGAAGAAAGAGACGGTCGGTCGGCAGGGCAAGACGGAAGGTCAGCCAGCCCATACTCGGGAAGTCAAACTGGGATGCGTGTTCACCCAGACGACGTGGGATAAGGAAGGCTATCCAATCCGCGATCCCGATTCCACCACGTACGCCGGAGCCATCGAGAGTGCGGAAGAGTTTGGCCGTCGAATCTATGGGGAAGCCTGGGGACGCGGCTGGAGTCGCGCACTCAAGAAGGTCGTTATCGGCGACGGCGCCGAATGGATTTGGAATCTTGTTGCCCTGCATTTTTCCGACGCCATGCAGATTGTCGATCTCTACCACGCCCGCCAGCATCTTTGGGAGGTCGCGCGCAAGCTGTACCCGAATAACGAAGGGAAACAAAAAGCCTGGATGAAGATCCACCAAAAGCGCCTGCTGGATCGGGGGAAAATCGAAAAGCTGGTTGGTGCACTCCGTTCGATCGACTCCGATAACCCCGAAGTAATGGAGAAGATTCGCACCGAGGCAGATTATTTTGAACGGAATGCAGAGCGCATGCGATACCCTAAGTTTCGCCGCCAACACCTATTTGTTGGTTCGGGCGTCATTGAAGCCGGATGCAAGACGGTGGTCGCTTTCCGTCTCAAGAGGTCAGGAATGTTCTGGACCGTTCGAGGAGCGAACGCGATCCTGGCTCTACGCTGCTGCCATCTCAATGGCGAGTTTGAAAATTACTGGGAGTTACGTCGGGCGGCTTAAGTTCCACTTGTAAGTCGCGCACCCGCAAGAAGACGAGCATCGTACCTCTGGGGTCAGAACCCCGGATGTTTCACGTTTTCACGCACGACTAAAGTCCTGCCCTCGGAGCGGATCAATTGTTATCGATTTGGGCGCGTTGGAGTTTGTCGGAATAGTCGATGTAGACGGATTTCCATTCGGTGAAGAAGTCGATGGAGGCGACGGCGGCTTCCCGGTGGCCATTGCCGGTTTGCTTGGTGCCGCCGAAGGGGAGATGCGTTTCGGCGCCGATGGTGGGGGCGTTGATATAGACGATGCCGATGTAGAGATCGCGCAGGGCGGCGAAAGCAGCGTTGACGTTGCGCGTGTAGACGGAGGCGGAGAGGCCGTAGGGGACGCCGTTGGCCACTTCAATTCCCTGCTCGAGATTGTCGATAGGGATCACAGAGACGACCGGGCCGAAGATTTCTTCCTGGGCGATACGCATTGGGGGATCGCAATCGCCGAAGACGGTTGGTTCGTGGAACCAGCCTTTGGCGTAATCGCCTTGATCGAGACGATGGCCACCGGCGAGCAGTTTGGCGCCTTCTTTCTTGCCGATTTCTACGTAGCTCATCACGGTTTGGAGTTGCTGCTCGTTGATGAGAGGGCCCATATCGCTGGAGGCATCGAGGCCGTTGCCGACTTTTAGTTCTTTGGCGCGCTCAACGAGGCGTGATAGGAATTCCCTGTACCGAGATTTGTGGACGCCAATCCGGCTGGCCGCAGTGCAGCGCTGGCCGGTGGTGCCGAAACCGCCCCAGATGGCGCCGTCGAGTGCGAGATCGAGATTGGCGTCGTCGAGGACCAGAATAATATTTTTTCCGCCCATTTCGAGGCTGTAATGCTTGAACTCGGGGGCGCAGATTTGCGCAATGATGCGGCCGGTGGATGTGGAACCGGTGAAACTGACGACGGGAACATCTTTATGGCTGGAAAGCGGAGCCCCTGCGCCAGGGCCATCACCGCTGACGAGATTGACGACGCCGGGAGGAACACCGGCTTCGGCCATGGTTTCGACGAGGTGATAGGAAGAGAGCGGCGTGTCTTCGGCGGGCTTTAATACCACCGTGTTGCCGCAGATGAGCGCGGGCATCATTTTCCATGACGGAATAGCCATAGGAAAATTCCACGGCGTGATCAAGCCGCAGACGCCGATTGACTGGCGAACACTCATGGCAAATTTGTTGGGAAGCTCGGAAGGCGTAGTCTGGCCGAAGAGGCGGCGGCCTTCGCCTGCCATGTAATAGGTCATGTCGATGGCTTCCTGGACGTCGCCACAAGTTTCGGCGAGGACTTTGCCCATTTCGCGGGTCATGTCGCGAGAAAATTCTGCTTTGCGCTTAACCAGAAGTTCGGCGACGCGGAAGAGAATTTCGGCGCGCTTCGGGGCGGGAACGAGGCGCCAGGTTTTGTAGGCTTCACGCGCGGCGGAAACAGCGGCATCGATATCGGATGGGCTGGAAAGCGGGAATTCGCCGACGATTTCGGCGGCGTTGGCTGGATTGTGATTCAGATGGGTCTTGCCGCCCGTGGGGGCGATCCATTCCCCGTTGATGAAATTTTTGAAGACATGCGCGGGAACAGCCGTGGCCATAATTCCTCCTGAGAGGAATTGAGTCTAACGACGGGCGACGAGAGCGTCAAACGACTGCGGTGTCGCCGTAATTTGTGGGCGAGAGGGTGAAAATGATGATGAGACAAACGATGGCCAGTATGGGCAGGACGAAGATGCTGCCTTCGGGGCCGGTGGTGCCGCCGCTCATAATGGGTGTGCCCACGGCGTGCGTCGCAAGCAGATGGCGCTGGACCATAAGCCCGCTGTCCGCGACGCCATAGAGATAAGATTGTGCCCAGTCCCACGAGGTGTGGAAACCGATGGCCCACCAGAGAGAACCGGTGCGCCAGAGGCTCAGGCAGAAAACGAGGCTCGCAAGCCCTGCGGAGAGCAGTCCGATGGGAGACTCGCCGGGATTCTTGCCGTGACCAAGACCGAAGAGGACGGAAAGAATGATTGCCGCGGTCCAAAAACCGAGCGCCTTGCTGTGGGGTGTCTTGAAGAGCCAGGAATATATTCCTGCGAGGCCGCGAGTGAGGGTGAAGAGGAGATACCCGCGGGTGAGATATTCCTCGAGGAGGCCAACCATGAGAAATCCCAGGAGCCAGATCAGGGCGTAGTGCAGCGCTACGGTGCCGGAAAGCAGGCGGCCGTCGAATACGAGCAGGCCGGTTTTCCAAAGCGTGAAGATCACGAGCGAGAGGCACGTGACTCCCCAAGCCAGGCCTCCGAAGAAGCGGGAGAGAGGGCGTTGGCCGCCTAGCCCATAGACACCGTTCGGACGTTTTTCGATTTTCGACATGATCCAGGTGACGATGAGAGTGATAAGGAAGGGGAGAAATTCGGAGTAGAAACCGAAGGTGGGGCTGATTTCGGTTTGGGCAGGGTTCGGTTTGGGGACGAGATGTGTGAGCTTGAGAAACGCCGTCATGCCCTGGAGAAACAGAAACATGAGCACAATGAAGATGAGAAGGCCCCAGCCTGCACGGAGGCCGTCTTTACCGAAAAAGATTTTATAAGGTGTGGATGGCCCCGGGGATTCAGGTAGTAGCTGGTTGGATGGATCTGGCGGCGGGCTCAACGGGTCGTTCGCGCGAAGGCTTGTGGGATCGCTCAATAGATTGCTCCTTGTGTGATGCATTGTATACACAGATGAGGGCCGGGTTGTTCCAAAGATGGCCGATGGCAATTTGAGAAGGAAAATTGAAAGCCGGAACGAGCAACCCCAAGATGCCGGCCTGAAGGCGCGGCGCTACCTTCAGAGATTCGTGATCTCAATTACGCGCTCGTAGTAGCCAGAATTTAATCGTTGGGCTATTACGTTTGGACCTTTCGGGCGCAGCCGGATGGAATATTGTCCGGAGGCTGTCGGGCTCCAGACATGGCTCCAGAAGCGCCACAGATCGTTTGCGGATGCCTGGAAGTTTTCGACGGGTACGAAGTTGCCTTCGGGGTTGAATCGTATTTCCAGACCTTCGATGGGGGTGGAGCCGCCCCACTGGATGCCGGCAACACGAAATTTGATTTTCCCGCGAACAAACCACTTTTCGATGCGAATGGGCATGGCGGCGAGATCGATCAGCGCGGAACGGTAATCCTTGGAGAGGACAGGCACGCCTGTCTGCATGGTGCGACTCGCGTATTCCTGCATCTGCGAAGTGGCGGGGGAGTCATCGGGCACGACCGAAATTTCGTTGACCCATTTGATACACGCGCAGCCATACCAGCCGGGAGCCAGCAGGCGAACGGGCGCACCGTGATCTGGAGTCAGTGGTTGGCCATTCATTTTTGTGGCTAGAAACGCGCCGGAAGCGTTCAGTTGCTCGGATGTGAAAATCCAACTGGCGCCGGGGATGGAGCTTCTGGATTCGGTCGAGTATTGGTCAAAGCCGGAGATTAATACTCGTCCGGTGGGTGAAGTAGGTCTGGCGTCTTGCAGAATTTCCTGTACGGGGACGCCGTGCCAGTTTGCGACGCTGAGCATTCCGAAATGCGCGCTCCGTGAATTGCCGGCGCATTCCATGAGGTGCAGCCCCATGGGCCGGGCCATTTTTTCCAGGTCGACGGCACCTAGCGTGATGGGCTTTTCGATGAAGCCGCGTAGTTGGATGGACCATGGTTTCGTGGTGTCCAAAAGTTCCGAGGCGCGCGTTCGAATATAGAATTCGTTGGTGGGGGTGACGGGATTTTCCGGGGCCAGTAGAGAAAGGTCCGTGAAGAGACGGCCATCGAGTTCGGCGCCGATGGGTTGGCCCATGCGCACTTTACCTTCGTCGGCGAAAGGCAAGACGCCAACTTTGGTGCCACCGCGGAGGGCATCTGAATCAGGAGCGGCCTGCGGCCATGGAAGTTTATGGAGACCGGAAATCAGCAGGCTGCCGGAGATTAACGATTGCTTCAGGAATGTTCTGCGGGGTTTGTCTGCGCTGCTCGCACATCGGTGGACTAAGGGCGATTGAGGCATTCTGCGTAACGGCGAACTGAATTATAGCCGCCATCGCGAGAGTGAGCAAGGCCGTGGGTACCCACTGTACCCACTACATGGGTGTGAATATTGGAGGCGCGAGGCGGAATCGAACCGCCGATATGGGTTTTGCAGACCCATGCCTTACCACTTGGCGACCGCGCCACCGTTTGGGCAACTGCGCTACAAAAAGCGGAGATTTCTTCTATTTTCCGCTTCTTTCCTCTTTTCTTACTTCTGGGGGCAAGGACCCGCCATGACACGGGCCTTGCTTGCCCCCTGCACGCAACGAGGACCTGCCTACGCGCTCTGGCACGCGGGCACAGCCTGAAGAGAGGCCGCGTTCAGGTTCACGATGGGCGCACCGACCAAATTGCCCCACTCGGTCCAGGAGCCGTCGTAGTTGCGGACCTTGTCGTAGCCGAGCAGGTATTTCAACACAAACCAAGTGTGGGAACTGCGCTCACCAATGCGGCAGTAGGCGATGGTTTCATCGGCGCCACGAATATCTTTGGATTGGTAGAGATGCTCGAGTTCGTCGTAGGACTTGAAGGTGCCATCGTCGTTGGCGGCTTGCGCCCAGGGAATATTGACGGCGCCGGGAATGTGTCCGGCGCGCAGGGCCGTTTCCGCCAGCCCGGGAGGCGCGAGGATTTTTCCGGTAAACTCATCGACCGAGCGCACGTCGACGAGATCGCCGCGGCGGCGCTTGGTCTGAATTTCCAGCACGTCTTCCTTGCGTGCACGAATGGACTCGTCGGGATAAGTAGCGCGATAGGTTACGGGCTTCACTTGTGGCAGGTCGGTGGTAAGCAAAAGACCTTCGGCAATCCATTTTTTCCGGCCGCCGTTGATCAGGCGAACATCGTTGTGGCCGTAATATTTCAATTGCCAGAAGGCATAGGCGGCGAACCAGTTGTTGTTGTCGCCGTAGAGCAGAACGGTGGTGTCTTTGGAAACGCCGGAGTCGCCGAGAAGACGCTCGAGTTCGGATTTTTCGATGAGATCACGGCGAACGGGATCCTGGAGCTGGGTTTGCCAGTTCCAGCCCACGGCGCCCGGAATATGACCTTTGGCGTAGGCGGTGGTGTCGACGTCCACCTCGACGAGGCGAAAGCCCGGGGAATTCAAATTTTGCGCCACCCAATCAGTGCTGACGAGAACTTCGGGATGTTTGTAATCCGACATAGCCGCTCCTTTTTCTAAACTTTGATCACCGCCGTGCGTCAACGCCATTCCCGATTGCCGGCCATTTAAACGAAAAACCCATCAACCAGGCATTCTGGCGATGGGCTCGGTACTGCGATTTGGCTAAACTTGCTTCGCTTGCGGTTTAGCCTCCCACACCAGAAGACACTTGCGCGCAACACATGCGGCAGCAACATGCGCGCGAAGCGTTGGGTGGGTTGCTAAACATGTAGCAAGCCTACGTGGAAGGAGGGTCGACGGCAAACGCAAATTTCCGATCGATGCCATCGAGAATTCATTGTCGGGCAAGATTTCGGCGACAACTTTGGTCGGAATATAGGGAACGTGTTAGGTAAGGCCGGCGTAACTTTTGGGCAATGCAAGGGTTAAAATCAAACGACGCGGCAGCAGCGGCAGAAGAAGAAGGCGAGGCGCAAGGCAATGAGACTGTGGCAAGCGGCACTGGCCGTCCCCGTATTCGTGGGCGTCGCGGTGGTCAGCGGCTACCTGGTACGCGGAAGAAGCGACGACAAGCGCGGAGCGATTCGCGTCGACGGACGCGAGCGCACGTACTCACTGCATGTGCCGGCCGAGTATGACGGAACGGAAGCTGTTCCGCTGCTGCTGGCTTTGCATGGGCGGCTTGGCACGGGCTTCGGGGAAGAAAGGCTGGCTCATCTGGATAAACAGAGCGACGAACATGATTTCCTGGTGGTCTATCCCGATGGTTTGGACCGCAGCTGGGCTGATGGACGCGGCGGCACGCCCGCGGACCGCAACCAAGTGGACGACGTGAAATTTCTGTCCGCGTTAATCGATGAGCTTAAGGATAAATACAAGATCGACCACACGCGTGTTTATGCAACCGGCATGTCCAACGGCGGATTCATGAGCGGGCGGCTGGCGTGCGAGTTGGCGGACAAAATAGCGGCTGTGGCTATTGTGGGAGCTTCGCTGTCGGAAAAAGAGGCTGGCGACTGCCATCCGGTCCAGCCGGTTTCCGTGTTGATCGTGCAAGGGACGGCGGACCCAGTGGTGCCGTTTGCAGGCGGGCCGCTCGGAGACGCGGGAGCGCGAGGAGTGGTGTTGTCGCACGACGAAGCAGTACGAAGATTTGTCGCAGCGGATCATTGCGCAGAGAACACAAAGACGGAGCACATCCCTGACCTGGCCGGAGACGGCACGAATATCGATGTGACGATGTATGGTCCGTGTGCAGATGGAAGCGAAGTGCGAGGGTACGTGGTGAATGGAGGAGGGCACACATGGCCGGGCGGGATGCAGTATCTGCCGGCAATGTTTATCGGGAAGACCACGCGGAATTTGGACGGCAGCGAAGTGATTTGGGAATTTCTGTCGCGGCACGAGCGGGGGTAGGCAGTCGGAAGTGTCTAGTTGGGAGTCGGGAGTTAAGAGTTTTTAGGGAACCCACCCTTCGCTACGGTGCTCAGAGTGGGGCGCCCAGGAATTGGAGGAAATTCTGAACTGTAAAAGGCAGGAGACGGGCTACCGCACCCAAAACTAATTGCTGGGTTCGGAAGTGACGGGCTCAGAGGAGGTGTTGCGCAGGCGATTAGTGGAGTTGGGGGGAGGAGTGGGGGGAGCGAGGCCGGCCGTTTCGGAGCCCAGGCCCAATTTTTGGAGAGTAAGAGCATCGAGTTTGCCAGAAGGAGTGAGGCCGTTAGAAGCTTGGAACTGCTTCACGGCATCGACGGTGGAGTCATCCCATTTGCCGCTGGGTGTGCCGGCGAGAACACCTTTTTTCGCCAGGGATTCCTGAATTTCGCTGATGCGCTCTGGAGTGGGCGCGGCCTGGCCCTTGACCTTTTTTGTTTTTCGTTTGCTGGAGCTTTTGGAACTGGTGTGCTTCGATTTTGCCGACGACGAACTCGTGGAATGCGTCGTTGCGGCTTTTTGTTGGGGTGGTGTAGTGGTGCTCTGCGCGGAGACGGCGCACACAGTGATTGTGCCCGCCGTCAGAGCCGCGAGAAACAGTCCGCTAAGTTTTCTCCTGCTTAGCAATTCACGCATAACTGAGCGTATGTCCCCAGGATTATTTGCTGTCCGCCGCCGGAACCACGCCTGGTAGAAACACGGTCATGATCTGATCGGTGTTGCTGCGGCGCAGAACCTTGAATACGACGTTTTGTCCCGGCTTGAGCTTGCTGACGGCGTTGCGATAATCATCAACGGAAGCGACGAATTGGCCGTTCACTTCGGAGATGACATCGCCCGGGCCGAAGCCAACATCATCGGCAAAGCTGGTGGGCTCTACTTGACTGACCACCACGCCCTTCACGCCTTCGATGCCAACACGCTGCGCGCGTTCCGGGGTGAGGCTTTCGACGTGCAAGCCGAATTCAGCGGGAGCGGAATCGTCTGGCGCATTGCTGACGCGGCCAGCGGTGAGCGGGAAGACATGCGTGCGATCTTCGACGGTGGCGCTGGTTTCCTTCTGTTCCTTGTCGCGGAAGTAGGTGATCTTCACCTTACTGCCGATAGGAGCAGAGGCGATGGGGTTCACAAGATCATTGCCGGTCTTAACGGGAATACCGTTGATGGCGCTAATGACATCGCCGCCCTTCAGTCCGGCCTTCTCCGCCGGGCTTCCGGGAGTGACGGCTTCAATCACTACGCCGTGGGTGGCGCCGAGAGACTTCAGCGTGATCTGATTGGTGCCCAGTTCTTCCTGGAACTGCACGCCGATGGAGCCGCGGGTGACGCGGCCATTCTTGACGAGTTGATCGTACACGCTAATGGCGATGATGGAAGGCATCGCGAAGCCAACGCCTTCATACCCACGGCCGCCGGTCAGAATGGCGGTGTTGATGCCGATGACCTGGCCCGCCATATCGACAAGTGGGCCACCAGAGTTTCCGGGGTTGATAGCGGCGTCGGTCTGAAGAAAGTGCTGGAACTGACGGCCCATTCCTGCGCGATCCTTGGCGCTAATGATCCCGGCAGTGACGGTCGCGTTAAGTCCGAAGGGGCTGCCAATCGCAAGCACCCAATCGCCCACTTGCACGCCATCGGAATTGCCGAGCTTGGCGAAGGGGAGTTCCTTGCCTGCGTCAATCTTAATCACGGCGAGGTCGGATTCTTCATCGGTGCCGATCACTTTGGCGTTGTACTTGGTGGTGTCGCCGTTGAGCTGCACTTGAATTTTGCTCGCCTGATCCACAACGTGATTATTGGTGAGGATGTAACCGGCCTTGTCGAGAATCACGCCGGAACCGAGACTGCGCTCGGCTTCAGGCTGTTGCTGGCCGCCAACACCGGGCTGACCGTCAAAGAAGTGAAAGAAGAAATCTTCACTGGGATCGTCGGGGTCACCCTGGGCGTGGTGCCGCTTGGACTTGCGATCAATCACTTGGGTGGTGGCGATATTGACGACGGCCGGTTCAACGCGATTGACAATCGAAGAAAACGAATTCGACGACGGGATGGGATCAGGCAGCGCTAGGGGCGCCGCACTGGTTCCCGCAAAAGCAAAGCCGCGCATCGCGGAAACCTTGCCGTTCACCAAAGTGCCGATAAAGATTCCAATAACAAGAGTAGCCGCGACCGACACGATAGCGATCAACTTCCTACGCCGGGTCCAATCCACCACATTCCTAACTTGGTCCATCTGGAGTGCTCCTATCTATACCGTGGCCCAGTCCACCTGCCGAGAGTATAACACCGCCATCGAGCTGGGGTTTCTCTCAGTATATGATGCGCCTCGACGTTAACTGGCCATCTGGCCGGGTTCCACTGGAAGCGTTTTGCGCCTAACAGTTGGACGCAGAAGGTTAACAAATTGTTTTGTGCGCTTTCGTCAAGTTGTTGAAGGAAGCGCATTTGCGCATTAAGTGCTATAGAAACCAACGACTCGCGAGCGTTCTTGTTGTGCATCGTTGTGCGTCGAAAACTATCGTGTTGTGCACAAATTTGATCGCCGTCAATGGCATACCAGTGTCAACGCCTGAGCCGTCGTCGCTCGCGTTCCTGGCGATCGGCTTACTGATCTTCTTCACTGCGCTGCTGGTCGCGAAGCGGCGCTAGTCTGCTCATCGAAGTCTATTTGGTGTCCCCTGCCAACGAGGCTCGCTTCCGCCTTCACATCATGTTCGGGCTCCTTGCGGGCTGTTTCGCTCTCATCTTGCTCGCTGTGCAGCGCGTATGCGCACCAGATGCCGAAGACGAGCAGGGTCACAACAAATCACCAGACGATGATTTTCAAGAAGATCATTTGGCCCTCGCTGTCCATCACCGCTTCCGTTCGGCGACTGACAGGTATTGGTTTTTGTGCTGAGGCCGTCAATAGCACCACAGATTTGTTGCGGGGGCGTTGCAGTTATAAGTCTTGTGTTCGGGCCTGTGGATTAACCTGGGGATTAACCATTCCCGGCGCAGAAATCAACCCAAACTGACTTGCCGCTCTATCAATCCTGAGGGTACAACCACTGTACGTGAACGATGTGCTGATGCGGGCAGAACGACGGGCAGAGCGACGGCGTGTGGTGAACTTGATTCGTGACTGGCTGAAGAGTGAGTCGGGAATTTCCGACAAAGAGATACAGCGCAAGCTGCAGGCTGTCGGGACGCACCTCTGTTTTAACACGACTCATAATTATTGTGAAAAGGCTCGCATCCTTATGAATCGCGAAGTTCTCTTTGGACCCGACGCGGAGCGCATGTTCCCCAAGCGAAACATACGGCGGTGATCGTGCGAGCCGAGACCAATGGCTTTGCGCGCGGAAGCTGATCGACCCGAACAAGTCGCACTTCGCAAAAACGCAGTTTTTCGCTGCGGAGTGAGGGAGGAGGACCGGTATCGGGTGATTCCGGCCCCCGAGGGATCAGGGGGTTTCTAAGCTTTTCTCACGCCAGGATCATTTTCAAATAACGGTGAGATGAATTCTTCCTGACTAACTTCCGGGTCGCCGACCAACCGCCCGGAATCAGCGTGAGCCTACAGGTCGAAAACAAACAATTCATTGGAAATGGGCACCTCATCGGCTCATCGCTTAGGTGAACCGCATACTTCTTTGCCTTGATATGCAATCGGACGGGTCACCGCATTTTCTAAGAGTGCCACAGGAAAGACCGATGTATCATTCAACATCCAGCCCGCGTACGTCACGTTTACCGTGCGAGGAATTATCGGGACCGAGGCGCGGACCTTCCGAGGTTGGGTCACCCACAAGTACACGAAAACCCATGACAGATTGGCAAATGCGAACAAAGCGGCCGCTCCGAGGACCGGTGCGCGAGGAAGCGGGGCAGACACTCAAAAACTACATCACGCCCGCCGGGTTGCAGCGGCTGAAAGACGAGCATCTGTTCCTACTGAGTCGCGAGCGGCCCGCGGTGGTGGAGGTTGTAGCGTGGGCTGCTAGTAACGGGGACCGCAGTGAAAACGCCGACTACCTCTACGGGAAGCGACGGTTAGGCCAGATCGATTCGCGGATTCGCTTTCTCACGAAACGCATTGACGCAGCCGTGGTCGTCGATCCCGCCGCTCCGCGGCCAGGGTCAGCCGCTACGCACGTCTTCTTCGGCGCAACCGTGACCTACAAGGACGCCGCCGGCCTCGAACACGTCGTCTCGATCGTCGGCATCGACGAGGTGGACCTCGACCGCGGCTACATCAGCTGGCGCTCGCCTCTCGCCAATGCGCTGATGAAGGCGAGCCCCGGCGACCGTGTGGACCTGCGCGCGCCAGCGAAGACGGAGCATCTCGAGATCATCGAGATCGAGTACTCGCCGATTCCGATGGATCCTTTCCGCGAACCGCTAGGAGCTCAGTCGAAGATGTCCGGCTCGCAGGTTTAGAGCAGCAAGACGAACGGTGCGGAAAGAACCGCCAGAGTGTCCTGAACTCGCCGTTACTGCTTTGTGGGAGACGGGAACTCCGGGCTCACGTGCCATGTTGCCCCTAGGTGTTGATGAAGCGACTGCCCTGGCCATTACAGACACGCAACAAGCCGGGCTTCAGCCCCCGACGTATGCCTTCGCCCCCACCCAAAAAAAAATCGTCACCCGTGTCGATTCGGCACCTTCTCGTTCGACGTATCGGTAGAGCATCAATTAAGCTCTGAACTTGAACGTCAGACCAACTCAACCCGAAAGGACAAACAAAATGCGATTCATGGTCATCGTCAAAGCCACGAAAGACTCCGAAAACGAAGGCGCACCCCCCGATCCCCAGCTCATGGCCGACATGAACAAATTCAACGACGAGCTCTTAGAAGCCGGGGTCTTGTTAGGCTACGACGGTCTTCACCCCTCCTCCAAAGGCGCCCGCGTCCACTTCTCCGGCAAGAACCGCACCGTCATTGACGGCCCCTTCGCCGAAAGCAAGGAACTCATCGCCGGCTTCTGGTTCTGGCAGGTCAAGTCTCTCGAAGAGGCCATCGAGTGGGTCAACCGATGCCCCAACCCCCACGAAGGCGACACCGACATAGAGATCCGCCAGATCTGGGAGCCTGAAGACTTTGCATCTGCCTTCAACGACGAAGAAATTCAGAAGGAAAAAAACTTCCGCGCTCAAATGGCAGCTCGAGCAGCCAAGAAATAGTCCCACTTGCACTGACGTATCCGAGCTGGTGCGATCGGTAGCACGCTGAATGTTCGAAAAATACAGGTTCGGTCGAAGTGTGAACGGAGAAGTAGAAAACGAAAAAAACAGGAGGGGTCGATGCGAACGTTCCTCGTCGTCATTCTTCTTCTTGCTGCTTCAAGCGCAAATGCTCAACAGGTTGCGCCGGCTTGGGCGATCGGCGAGAAGTGGAACTTCTCGTCGAGGGGGGATTCACGTCGGTCGAAGCGATTCACATCGCCACGCAAAATGGCGCGACGTTGCTCGGCGGCGCCGACCGAATTGGGACCGTGGCGGCAGGCAAGCAGGCGGATCTGGTGCTACTCGATGGCGACCTCGCGAAAGACATCGCGGTAATCGAATGCAAGCAGAACTAATCACTACCGATTTGGAACGTCCCGCAACCGGAAATCACGATGCTCTTCCGTTGGGTCAAATGCTCCCAAGCTATCGTTCTGCAGACTGCCCATGACTCCCGTCGCCTAAGTCCCGATGTTGGGTAACCGGCCCCGGTGCCAGCACCCACATTGCCGGTTGATGTCATAACGAGGTCGGCCTCACGACGAGCCGAATTGATGGCCGCGCTGGAGGTTTGGGGAATGGACTGCCTAGAGTTCGCAGTAGGAGTCGCGATTATCGTGATGGCCCTATATCTCCGCTATTTTGCCTTTCGAGAACTCGGATGGGGAACCGTGATGTTCTGGGTGTGCTGGGCTGTCGGCCTGATCCTTATCAAGCACGCAAGAAGGAAGAAGAAGGAGAAAGAATGATTCAAATTAGCAAACTGTTGCTAATAAAAGGGAGCGCCAACTTTTGACTTGACAAGAACTTCGACATCTTGCATAAATAAAGTAGCCGTGATAGCGGCATCACGTGGCGATTTAGGGCGACTTGCTCCACGTAAAAAACTGCTAAAGAGCTGGTAGAGATCACAGAAGAAGCAAACTCTGAGACCCTCCAAGCTTTTTGGCACGGAGGGTTTTTCATTTGAACCCACCGCGCTGCCCTCAGTCAATTGTCACGTCATTCGACAGATAGGCCCGGCCTGCCTGGCGGTCCTACCTCGAGGTGACTTATGAAGGAAGTCTATTTTCTAAGATGCAGGGAATGCGGCAAGAAGTATGCGAATACGCCGCAGTCGTTCTGTGAAGAGTGCTTCTCTCCGTTGGAAGTGAGCTACGACTATGAAGCGCTGAGCCGTGTCGCCAAACGCGAGGCGCTGGTGCACCGCGGGTTCAATATGTGGCGATATGCGGAATTACTGCCCTTGCCGGCAGGATTCACGCCGAAAGCTGCGGTGGGCGGCACGCCGCTGGTGAAGTCTCGCAAACTGGGCGCGCAATGGGGTATCAAAAATCTTTACTTCAAGAACGATGCTGTGTGCTTCCCTACCCTTTCGTTCAAGGATCGGGTGGTTGCTACGGCTTTGGCCGCAGCGCGGAGATTTGGATTCAAGACCGTCGGTTGCTCTTCCACGGGAAACCTGGCGAACGCGGTCGCGGCGCAAGGAGCACAGCAGGGATTTCAAACGACGGTGTTCATCCCGGCCGACCTGGAACCGGCGAAGATTTTGAACACGGCGGTCTATGGCGCACGGATTATCCGCGTCGACGGAAACTACGATCATGTGAACCGGCTGTGCACGCAGATTGCGGACCGCTTCCAGTGGGGATTGGTGAATGTGAACCTGCGCCCGTACTACGCGGAAGGGTCGAAGACCCACGGATATGAAATCGCGGAGCAACTTGGCTGGGAATTGCCTGACAACGTGGTTGTGCCAATGGCCGGCGGATCTTTGATTGGAAAAATCGCCAAGGCGTTTTGCGAGTTGGCGTATCTCGGATGGGTGGAACCGAAGCAAGTGAAATTTTTTGGGGCGCAGGCGACGGGGTGCTCTCCGATAGCGGATGCTGTGAAGCGCGGGCTTAGCCGCGTGGAGCCGCAGAAGCCGAACACGATTGCACGTTCGCTGGCGATTGGAAATCCGGCGGACGGGCACTATGCGCGGAGGCTGATTACGGAAACAGGTGGCTGGGCGGAATGCATCTCCGATCCGGAGATCATCGACGCTATCAAGCTGCTGGCGCAGACCGAGGGAATTTTTGCGGAGACCGCTGGTGGAGTTACCGCGGGCGTGACCGCGAAGCTCGTTGAACAGGGACGCATCCAGCCGGATGAGACGACCGTGGTGTCCATCACCGGAAATGGATTGAAGACAACCGATGCGATTGCCGCGGACTTTCCTGCGACGGAAGCGATCCCACCGAAGCTGGAAGCGTTTGAGGCGTTGGTGGCGCAAAGACTGGACGAAACCGTTCGATCGAATTGAGGTTGCGGTGGCGAGGAAGGATTTGAGGTAGCGTTTCGTTTGAGATCCTTCGTCGCAAAAGACGCTCCTCAGGATGGCGACTTTTTACACCCTTTAGGACTGACGGGGAATGGAGAAGGCTGATGGCGATTACGATTGAGATACCGACAGCGTTCCGGCGTTTTACCGATGGAACGCCAAAGCTAGAGAGCGGCGCAAAAACGGTGGCGGAGGCGTTGAATGAACTGGTGACGCGCTATCCGGCATTGTCGCGGCACGTACGGGATGACGAGGGGCAGATCCGGCAATTCATCAATGTTTATTTAAATGATGAGGACATCCGATTCCTTGGCGGAGAAGCGTCGGCGTTGAAGGACGGGGATAAGTTGTTGCTGGTGCCATCGATCGCGGGCGGATGAGCGGCAGAATTGGCCTAGCCGATGGGCAGTCTTTGCCCACAGAAATTCGCGTTCCGACCAAGAAAATACGCTTCCCTTTCGCGAGGCGCGTGCATTGTTTGAATGAGCGAACGCTGCGAGTGGGCGGAATTGGTAAGCGGGTTGCCATCCCTGAGACGAGAGAGCACTAGAGCCTGGCGGCAAAATCGTTGGTAGCTGATTGACGTCTCAGAGGAGGACATGCTCATCTCCGTTTTAAGTATCGCGAGTAGCAGTTTGTTTAGTCTCCTTTCGCAGATTCAGAACACCCACAGTAATCAGGGAAACCCGACACAGACAAATGGCGTGCAGAGCAAGCGCCAGCAATTTCAGCAAGAGTTCCAGTAGCTTGGCCAGGACTTGCAGTCAGGAAATCTTGCCAGCGCACAGCAAATGGCACTCAGCGAGACCCAAGACGCCACCCGTCGCGACCTCGGAACGGGCACCCAGGATGGCGAGCTCGTCTCTTCCGATCTAACACCGTGGTAGGCTATCTGCGTGTTGGTCCTTTGCAGGTTGGGAGGATCGAAATGGGCTACTATGCCCTGTTCTATGAAGTTGTCGACAATTTTGTCGAGTTGCGCGCACCATTTCGCGAAGAGCACCTGAGACTGGCTGACCAGGCGAATCAACGGGGCGAACTGGTTTTGGCGGGTGCCCTGGCGGAACCGGCAGATGGCGCACTGATCATCTTTCGCGGCGAAGATCCTGCTGCCGCTTCCTCGTTCGCACAAAACGATCCGTACGTCCGGAATGGGCTGGTGAAGCATTGGGAAGTGCGTCCGTGGACGGTGGTTGTGGGAGGCGAAGCAAGAAATAAGGTGAGTGAGATCCAAGGAGAATCCTGAGATGGTAGTGCGATTCTGGTCGGCCCGAACAACGCAAGTACGATTTCCCGATTACCTCCGGCACTTTAACGAAAACGTGCTGCCCAGTTTGCGCGCGGTGGATGGTTTCCTGGAGGCGCGGGTGATTTCGCAGTCCGATGGCGTAGTGGTGCAATTCATCGCGGAGACGCTGTGGTCTTCGATGGAAGCGATCGATCGTTTCGCAGGACCGGACCGGGATGCAGCGGTGATCGCCGATGAGGCGTTACATTTATTGACGTCGTATGACCACCGCGTGCGGCATTATGTGGTGGATTTGTGCGAGGACCGGCGGACGGCGAAGGCGCTCGCGTGAGCGAAGAACCTCCAGGAGGGCTTTGGTGACCCGCGGACGGGAAGCTAAGATGCCACCTTAAAGCCAGCGCTGTGGAGTGGCTTGCCCGTTGTTTTCGGAGTGCTAAACTAATGGCATACGACTATGACACCCAAGACCCTTTACGAAAAAATCTGGAACAGCCACGTTGTACATGAAGAACCGGGAAAGCCGTCGCTGATTTATATCGACCGCCACCTGATCCATGAAGGCACTTCTCCGCAGGCGTTTGCCGGGCTGAAGGCCGAGGGGCGCAAGGTACGGCGGCCAGACCTGACGTTTGCGGTGATGGACCATTCTGTGCCGACGAAAGACCGGCTGCTACCCATTGTGGATCAAGATGCCAAGCTGCAGTTTGATGCGCTGGAGCAGAACTGCCACGAAACGGGCGTGCGCCTGTTCGATATGCACAGCAAGAATCAGGGGATCGTGCACATTATCGGGCCCGAGTTGGGAATCACGCAGCCGGGACAGACGATCGTTTGCGGCGACAGTCACACTTCGACGCATGGCGCGTTTGGCACGCTGGCGTTTGGCATTGGCACCAGCGAAGTGGAACACGTGCTGGCCACGCAGTGTCTGGTGCAGAGCAAGTCGAAGACGATGCACATTGTGGTGAATGGAAAACGGCCGAAGGGCGTAACCGCGAAAGACATTATTCTGGCGATCATCGGCAAGATCGGAATCGGCGGCGGCACTTCGCACGTGGCGGAATATGGCGGCGACGCGATTCGCGAGCTGTCGATGGATGGCCGAATGACGGTTTGCAATATGACGATTGAAGGCGGCGCGCGGGCGGGGATGGTGGCGCCAGACGATACGACGTTTGCGTATCTGGAAGGACGGCCGTTTGTGCCGCGCGGCAAGGAATTTCAAGAGGCCGTGGAGCGGTGGAAGCTGCTGACGACCGACGATGGCGCGAAATTCGATATGACCGTGGAATTGCGGGCAGAGGAGATTGGTCCGCAAGTTACCTGGGGCACGAATCCCGGCATGGTGACCGGAGTGAATGGACGCGTGCCGGACCCGCACGATTTCAAGGACTTGAACGATCAGAAGGCGACGGAAAGCGCGCTGAAATATATGGGCCTGAAACCGGGTACGCCGATTGTGGACATTCCGGTGGATCGCGTGTTTATCGGATCGTGCACGAATTCGAGACTCGATGATTTGCGGGCAGCGGCGCAACTGGTGGCGGGCAAGCACATCGCGAAGAACATCAAGCAAGCGTTGATTGTGCCGGGTTCGCGCGGCATCAAGGCGCAGGCGGAGAAAGAAGGGTTGGACAAGATTTTCTCCGAAGCGGGCTTTGAGTGGCGCGACGCGGGTTGCAGCATGTGCATCGGCATGAACGCGGATGTTCTACCACCGCACGAACGCAGCGCGAGCACATCGAATCGCAATTTTGAAGGGCGGCAAGGCCGCGATAGCAGGACGCATTTGGTGAGCCCGGTGATGGCGGCGGCCGCGGCAATTGCGGGACATTTTGTGGATGTGCGGGAATTTGATGTGGTGAAGGTGGAGTAGCGGCTAGTCGGTAGTAAGAGGCTGCTGAATTTCAGGGGAATCTGTAAATGAAACCGTTTATTAGGCATGCCGGGCTGGTTCAACCTATCGACAAGGTGAATGTGGATACGGACCAGATGGTGCCGAAGCAATTTTTGAAGGCGCTGACGCGCCAGGGATTTGGGCGGATACTTTTTTATGATTGGCGTTACCTCCAGCCGGGGGAGAGGCCGAATCCGGAATTTGTGCTGAATTTTCCGCGCTACAAAGGAGCGTCAGTACTGTTGGCGCGGGCGAATTTTGGATGTGGGTCGAGCCGCGAGCATGCGCCGTGGGCGATTGGGGATTACGGGTTTCGAGTGATTCTTGCGCCCAGTTACGCGGACATTTTTTATAACAATTGTTTCAAGAACGGGATCTTGCCCGCGGAGCTGACAGAAGGGCAGATCGAAGAGCTTTTTCAGCGGACCGAAAAAGAAGAAGGGTATTCGCTGACCGTGGACCTACCCAGCCAGACAGTGAAGGACAAGAACGGGTTGGAGTTCAAGTTTGAGATTGCGCCTTCGCGGAAGGAAGTTCTGCTACAGGGGCTAGATGATATTGGCACTTCCCTGCTGCATATCGACAAGATCGATGCGCATGAAAAAGTGAATAAGAAGACGGCGGCTATGTATGAGGCCGTGGATGTGAAGAATTATTAGAAGATGGTCGAGAGTGAAGAGGCTTTGTTTTAGAGTTGAAGAGAACGGTCCGCCTCGGAACGCGGGCCCTTCAGACCCAAGACGCAAAAGCTTACCCCAGAGCTCACATACAATACCGGGATGTGGGGCACCCACCAGAGAACCCCAAGACCCACCCTTCGCGGAAAGCGCTCGGGGTGGGCACCCCGGAAAGCCAAGATGAGTCGGTTCGTAACTACTAGCTACTTTCCGGCGCAAAAATGAAGGCCGGGGAGGAGCAACATACTGAACCCAGCCCGTGGGTTGCTTCCGGGCTGCCATTTTTTCTCCATCTGTTCTCTTTCCCTGTTGGTGATCGCCGCTCGCCGCTCGATCTCTATCCGCTGTTGGTTACTGCCAGGAATCGACCGATATTGATCAGATTGTCTGCAATCACGCCCAAGCCACCCACCGTTGCATGCCAGCGTCTCCGCGATAACGGCAGCGATTCAGTCCGTGGCGCCGTTTTAGTACGCTGATGCGACCCTCTGCCCCGGTTCGCCACTTCTGGCCTCTACGGAAGGATCGTTTCTTCTGATGTCGTCGTCGTTCGGGACTCTTCGTGGAGCGGTTCGGAACCGAGATTTGCCTCACGCCCATGTCTTGCAGCTCGGCCTCGTTACCCGCAGAGTAGAACCCCGCGTCACCGGCCACCAGTTGTGGAACGCGCCCGAATTGCTCTTCATGCTTCTGCACTGCCGGCACCAGCAGATCCGCGTCATTGGGCCGCTTCTCGAACACCTCATAGTGAGTAATGATCTGGTTCTCCGCTTCTTGAATCTTAACCATCTTTCCAAACTCGGTCGGCTTGCTCGCTTTCCCTTTTCGGATCACTTCCGTGCTCGGCTCAAATACACTCACCAATTTCCCCGCTACGTGGACGTCTCCACCCAGCACGCGAGCCCTGCTTTGCCGGATCACTTGTTGCACGCGCGGCAACATGGTTTCCAGATCTTTCCGCAGCGCTTGCAGAACCAATTTCTGTTCGTGGTCTCTAGCGCGCTTCACACCGCTGGCCATCTCTTTCCGGAAGCACTTCGCTTGGTTGACTACCTTGCGAGTTGTGGTCAGCAGCTTTCGGTAGCCCTGTTTCAGTTTTTCCTGAACTTGCGGCCCCTTGCTGCGGCTGGTCCGTGCAATCTCCATCAACCGATGCCCGATCGTGCGCATACGGTTGCGCAACTTCGTTCCCGCTCTCCCCGTCAGCTCTGTGATCTTCCTCATCGTGCGCGTGAGCACCCGCGCGCCATCGCCGAGCAAACTGCTGTCCGTGGGGTAGTGAATGTTTTTTTCCACGACCGTCGTATCCAGGCGAAGCCTGCGTCCCCGCACGACCTTCTTTTCTTGGGCTATGGCAACCAGTCGCTGATGCACCTGTTGGATCACTGCCGGACCCAGCGCTTGCACCAGCCGCCCCAAGGTCTTGGCGTCGGGAACTTTTTCCGCTCCAATCCGCGTAAACTGCCGGTACACCACATTCGCCCGTACTTCCCGCTCGGTTGCCTCAAAGCTCCAGTTCCGTACGTGCTTGAGCACCGCCAGTCGCAAAACTACTTCGGCCGGTGTTTGCTTCCGCCCATGACAACGGCTTTTTGGTCGTCGTTTTCCCTGAGCTTCATAGACGAGCTCCAACAACTCGGCATCGTCCAGCACCTGATCGGCCTGCCTCATCCACTCTTCCCACCATCCTTGTGCTTGTTCCGGAAACCATCCCTCCCACACCAGCCGCTGGTGATGACGCAGTTCAACCATTGGCTTTCCTCGGCCTGGCGGTCCGCTCTTGTCCCTGCATGCGTTCGCGCAGCTGTTCACGGTTCTCTGCGGCCAGGGCACACGCCACATCCCAAAACTCTTTCCAGGCGGCCTGTGCCTGGCGAGCCTGCTCGGCATGTTGGTGCGGTACATACAAAGCACGGCTCTTGCCTTCGCTACGATAGGTCAAGTAGAGATGCGGGCCGTGCCGTTGTGCGGGGTCGCGGTGGCAGATGCAATTCCGGTTGCCACAGCGGCGAGTGGTCTCCGACAAGCCGCCCTGCACCATGAGCTGCGCAGTTTTCAGGAGTCGACGTAGGAGTTGCTGCTTGCTTTGTGACTTACTCATACAACGATAGTAGGCAGCTCTTAAATTCTGTCAAGCAGAAAATGACATGCCGGTCGAAAAATTAGGTGAGAATCCGCGCTAATCTACTATTTTTCAGCCCTATTTTGCGCCGGAAAGTAGCTACTGATTACCAAAACCTGCGTGATTTCCCTATCTTTCGCGCCACCAGGGTTTGAAATAAACGCGGCCTTCGAAGATGGGTTCGGGGGCTTCTGGGGCCGCGGGCTCACCTAATAATTCGGCCAAGACAATTCCTGCTACGACCATGCTGGCCCCTTTCCAGGCGCGCGAGTTCAGGCGTTCGTGCAAGAAAACGTAGGACGTGATTACCGCGAAAACTGGTTCGAGGGCGAAGAGGATGGCGGCGTGGCCTGGCGAAGTGTATTGCTGCGCCCAAAGTTGAACCGTGAAGGCTACGGCGGTGGCGAAGACGGCGCAGATTAGAATCGCTGCGAAGAGCGGCCATCCCCAATCGAAGCGCACCGGTTGCCAGTGGATTGCGGCCGCGAAACCCATTAGCGGCCAAGCCATCAACGCGCATCCGGCTACTTGAATCACGCTAAGCGCAGAGACGGAATGTTCCTGGGAATATTCGCCAACTAGAATGATGTGGACAGCGTAAAAGCCCGAGCCAATGAAGGTGAGAACGTCTCCGCGATTCAGGTAGCGCAGGCCTTCGGCGGGAACGGTCAGGAAATACAGGCCGACCAGCGCGGCGAAGGCACCGGCATAAATCCACTTTGTGAGCGTGCGACCCCAGAATACGGCGAGCAGCAGCGGAACCAGGACGACGCTCGAACCGGTGACGAAGCCGGAGTTGGTGGCGGTCGTGTATTGCAGGCCTGCGGTCTGAAAGCAATATCCGGAAAACATGAAGAAGGCCAGGCGCATGCCAGGGAAAATTTCTCCCCGCTGGATTCTACTCACGACGTGGGGACGGAACATGGCCATCAGCGCGGCGGCAATGGTGAAGCGCACGGCGAGAAAGACGAACGGCGAGGAATGATCGAGGCCGGTCTTCACGACGACGAATGTGACGCCCCAGATGAGCGAACAGAACATGAGCCACAGATCGGCTTGCAGTTTGCGATTCATTGGGAAATCCCGGTCCCAGGTCCACGCCAGTGTAGCCGCAAAGCCGCGGCGGACGAAGCGATGTCCAGAAGATTAGGTTAGGCATACTTGACTCCAGCCGAGCGTACTGTACATTCTCGTGGTATGGCCTTCCGCCACAGGCTTCGCGCGGCACTTTGCTGGATTCTCGCGCTGCCCCTTACCGGTGTCCTGACACCCACAACACGCGCGAAAGACATCTGGATCGAAGTTTGTTCCCCGCATTTCACAGTGATCAGCAATGCCGGCGAGAAGGAAGCGCGGAAGATGGCCGACCAGTTCGAGCAATTCCGTGAAGTGTTTCACACCACGTTTCCGAAGTGGCGCGTGGACCTGGGCAAGCCGCTGATTATTTTTGCGGTGAAGAACGAAGATTCACTGAAAGCACTGATTCCCGCTTATTGGGAGGGCAAGGGCCGCGCGCATCCCGCGGGTCTATACATGCCGGGAGAAGAACGGCACTACGTGGCGGTGCGGACAGACGTGGAGACCGACAATCCATACCAGATCGTGTATCACGAATACACGCACGCGATCATGAACCTGAACTTTCGTGAATTGCCCGTATGGCTAAGTGAAGGACTGGCGGAGTTTTATGGAAATTCCGTAATTCAGGAGAAGGATGTGGAAATCGGTAAGCCTTCACCGTATCACCTGCAGGAACTTCAGACGGAACGGCTGATTCCAATCAATGAGCTGCTGATGGCGGACCGGACTTCGCCGTATTACAGCGAAGCGAACCACGCGACGATGTTTTACGCGGAGTCGTGGGCGATCGTGCATTACCTGATGATGGATCCGGAGGCGCGCAAGCAGCAGCTGTTCACCAAATTCCTGACTTCGTGGGACGCCAGCGGCGATCAGCTGGACGCGGCGGGAAAAGCGTTTGGCGATTTAAAGAAATTTGAAGCGATGATGGAAGCGTACGCGCGGCAGCGGGCGTTTTACGTGACCAAGATCAGTACGACGATTCACGGCGACCCGAAGAGTTTTACCAGCCGGGCGCTGCCTCCGGCGGAATTGGATGCACAACGCGGACTTTTTTATGCGCATACCACACGGCCAAAAGAAGCAATGGCCGCCATTGACGACGCCATTAAGGAAGATCCGAAGCTGCCACTGGCTTATGAGGCCCAGGGATTTCTGGCATATTCGCAGCAGGAATTTCTGCCAGCGGAAGCGTCGTTTCAGCACGCCATAGAGTTGAGAACCACAGACTACTTTCCTTATTACTTTATTGCGCAGGCCCAACTGAGAAACGGAAGGCCGACGCCGGAGCAGGCCACAAAGATCATCGATTATCTGGACAAAGCGATTCAGATGAATCCGCAATTCGCTCCGGCCTACTCCGCGCTGGCTTCGGTGTATTCCGCGAATCCGGCGACGTACGAGAAGGCGTATGTAGCCGGGCGGAAGGCCATTGAATTAGAACCGGGCAATCTGACCTACGCGACCAGCTATGGGTACGTTCTGGCCAATACGGGGAGAACAGCGGATGCGAAGGCGCTGGCGCTACGGATTCAGCACACGGCAAAAACTCCTATGGACCGCGCAAACGCTCGGCAACTTCTGGCGGTTGTTGCGGCACGCGAACAATACGACAGACAGGTTGCCGAGATGAATCGCCACGCCAGCGAACAGCAGGACATACCCGTGACCGCCACCGGACAGAAGACCGTTGAGGATCCGGCGACGCATGATGATCGTCCTCCCACTTCGGCGAAGCCTGCTACCGGCGCGAGTGGCAACGCGACGGCTTCGGCTGATGCGCATCGCGGCGAGTCTGAATATGCCGTGGAGGGGAATATCTCGTCCGCCGATTGTGCGAGTGGTCCCGGCAAAGTGACGATCGCGGTCGGCACCTCCGCGCTCAGTTTTCGTTTTCAGAATATGGCGGGAGTGGAAGTAGTGACAACCGCGAAACAAGATTCCGGAAACGCTCCGGCTTGCGACGCGTGGAAAGGCCGCCGTGTTCGCATTTATTTTTACAAGGTGACGGACAAACGGGTGATCGGCGACCTGAATACGATTCAATTCTTCTGATAAACGGTTTTTCCGTTGACGACGGTGCGAAGCACTTCGGTCTTCAGGAACTCGCGAGGTTCGATTTTCGTGAGGTCCTGGGAAAGAATGACGAAATCGGCAAATTCGCCGACCTTTAATTCCCCTTTCTTCCCTTCCATGAACTCCGCATACGCCGACCCTGACGTGTACGCGCTGATGCAATCGGTCAGCGGAAGTTTTTCCTGCGGGATCCAGCCGCCGGCAGGACCGCCGTCAATACCTTCGCGGGTGACGCAAGCGTAGAGTCCGCGGAGAGGATTAATGGGCTCGACGTCATAGTCTGTGCCGAAGGCAAGCCTGGCGCCGGCATTCTGCAGGGATTTCCAGGCGTAAGCGCCTCTGGAGCGTTCGGGACCGAGGCGCTGTTCGGCCCAGCGCATGTCATTGGTCTCATGGCAAGGCTGCATCGAAGCGATGACCTGCAATTTCCCGAACCGCGGCATATCCTCGGGAGCCACAACTTGTGCGTGCTCGATGCGGTCTCTGCGGTCGCGGGGGGGGTTGACGCGCACGAGGGATTCGAACGTGTCCAGGGCAACGCGGTTGGCTTTATCACCGATGGCATGAAAGGCGATTTGAAATCCCAAGCGATCGCGCTCGATGGCCATGGCCTTCACCTTCTCGGGATCCATGGTGAGAATGCCGCTGGTGGAAGGATCATCGGAATACGGGGCGCGAAGCGCGGCCGTGTGCGTGCCGAGGGCCCCATCGAGAAAGCCCTTGAGCGCTCCAGTTTTGAGCCACGGATCGGTGGTGCCGCCCTGCGCGCGCATGTTTTGCAAATCGTCGGTGGAAGCCGTGAAAGGCAACCACTCGGTGATACGGACAGTGAGCTTCTTTTCCAGCTTGAGATCGTTGTACACGCCAAAATCTTCCCAAGTGGAAAAATCCTGAGCGGAAGTCACGCCGTTATGCGCGAGCTCCTGCAGAACCAGTTCAATTCCTTTCCGACGTTCGTCTTCCGAGGGATCGGGAATGCGTTGCGTGACCATCTCCGTGGCGCGTTCTTTCAGCAAACCGTTGGGCTCCCCGTCGGCAAAGCGAGCGATTTCGCCTCCCACAGGGTTCGGAGTGTCTGGATTAATCTCCGCGTGCTTCAGGGCCAGGGAGTTGGCAACGGCGATATGACCAGAAACATGATCGAGATAAACGGGATTGTTTGGCGCGGCCTCGTCGAGTTGGAGACGGGTCGGAAAACTCTGATCGGCCCAGCGGGATTGATCCCAGCCACTTCCCAGGATCCATTCGCCCTGTTTATGCTGAGCGGCGGCGGCTTTGACAAGTTTGAGAACGTCGTCGACGGAAGTGGCGCTGTTGAGTTGGAGAGTCAGCTTGTCGCGGCCGGCACCGCCGAGGTGGGTGTGCGCATCGTTGAAACCGGGCATGACGAAGTGTCCGGCCAATTGTATTACATCGTTCGATTCGGCCCCGCCGCAATCCAGCAAAATCTGAGTGATCGTGCCGATGCAGAAGATCTGCCCGTCGCGTGTGGCCATTGCGTCGGCCCAGGGATGTTTGGGATCGTTGGTGTAAATGCGGCCGTGGAGGTAATACGTTGTGGGATTGAGATTCGATTTCGCAGTTTGCGCAAGGATTTGTTGCGAGAGCGACGCACATCCGAAAGCCACCGCAAACAGAATCGCGCTGCGCGGAAAAAATCGCAGCGGCAATTTCATTGCGACTTCTCCGCAGCCAGACCGGAAACGCCGAGGAGGGTAAGGAGTACGCGCTTGAGGCCCAGTTCCCTATCCGTGGGCTCATACCATTCCTGAAGCGAATGAGCGCCGCCGCCATTTCCGCCGGCGCCGATGGAGATCGCTTCGATTCCCATTGAGAGGGGGATGTTGGCGTCGGTGGAGGAACGTTCGTTGCGAGACTTATTGCCAATGACGTCATCGGCGGCACGAAGCGCAGCCAGTAGCGCGGAATCGGCTGGGAGATCACCGCCAGGGCGGCTGCCAATCAAATTGAGTTTCCATTCCAGTTTGCCGCGGCTACGGTCGCGCGAATTGTCCATCTCATCCTTGACGCCGGCGGCCATGCATTCGCGCAAGGCGTTTTCCATGCGGACGATTTCGTCTTCACTCTCCGAACGGAGATCAACCTTAAGCTTGGCTTCGAAAGGAATGGAATTGACGGAAGTGCCCCCTTCGACCTGGCCAAGATTAAACGTCGTGCGCGGGGCAGCGGGAATTTTGGTGTTGATGAAGCGCACCGAACCGCGAACGAGAGCATTGATTGGATTGGGCATGCCGAAATCCGACCAACTGTGGCCGCCCGGGCCGGTGATGACAACCTCAACCCGACGGGAGGCCAGAGCCTTGGTGGTGACATGGTCGATGCCAGAGCCGTCAAGAACAATCACGGCGCGCAACTTCGGGCCATAGGCATCAATCAGGGCGCGCATCCCGCGGAGGTTACCTTCGCCTTCTTCGCCGACGTTTGCGGCAAAGAGGACGGTTCGTTGTGGCTTGATTTTCGCCACGTGTAGCGCGCGCGCCACGGCCAACAATCCGGCGAGGCCGGTGCCGTTATCGGAGATGCCAGGTGCAACGAGGCGGTCGCCTTCGCGCCTGACGTTAATTTCGGTGCCCTCGGGGAAAACCGTGTCAAGGTGAGCGGAGAGAAGCACAACATCTTTATCTTCCGCCCCGCGGAGTTCGCCGATGACGTTGCCGATCTTGTCCGTATATACGGAGAGACCTTCGGCGGAAAGAATTTCCTTCACAGCCTGAGCGCGCTTTTCTTCCTGAAAGGACGGCGCAGGAATTTCCGTCAGGCGGATTTGCTGCGCGGTGGTCCAATCCAGATTGTGGTCCAGCCAATCGAGGGCGTCGCGCACCTGAGCTTGATCCGCAAGAGAAGTCGTACGGATAGCCCGCGCTGTAGTGGGAACGGCCGAAGAGCGAATGGGCATAGCCAAAAGGATAGCGCAAACGGCAAAGCGTTTCACTGTCACAAAGGACAGGAAAATTTGGTAGCGCCGCGGAAACGAGCTGTATTCGGCGTTCATGGGGGGATACACGGCATTCTATAACACGCTGCCGGACCAGCGTGGGGTTGGGTGAGGAAAAGGTTACGCGGCAGCGCCGGGCGCATTGCAAAGGGCTTGGACTTCATCGTCGGTCAGGACGCGCGAGGATTGCTTGGCCGCTTCAAAAATACGGTTCACGACTTCGTCGGTTTCGGCGATGCCGTGCCGGGCGAGCCAGTAAACCACGTTGGACTTGCCGCTCATCGGACCGATTTCGACGATCTGCTCCAGGCCAACAAGATGCGCGGGAACCCCGCTGTAGACCGCATCGGCGAGTTTACGGTCGTGGCTCCCCAGAGCTTTGACAATGGCGGCGGCGTGGACGCCGGTGGCGGTGCGGAAAGCGTCGCGGCCGAAGACCGGATAATTCGGAGGGATGACGGTGTGCGTGGCCGAGGCGACTTTGGCACAGTAGGCGCGGAGGTACGAGAGATCGTTCGGGCGCAATCCCATGAGGCGCAAATTGATGAGAAGCAATTCCATGGGAGTGTTGCCTACGCGTTCGCCGAGGGATAAGGCAACACCATGGATCTGGCGCGCGCCTGCGGCGATGGCTGCCAGTGAATTGGCGAGGGCCAAGCCACGATCGCGATGGCCGTGCCAGTCGACGCGAATGTCTTCACCGCAGGGTTTCACCACGTTGGCGACCACGAATTTCACGAGATTGTAAGCGCCCTCGGGCGTGGCGTGGCCAACGGTGTCGCAAAGAACGATGGCACGCGCCCCGCTGCGAATCGCCGTTTTGTAGAGGCGCTCGACCGTGGCGGGGTCGGTGCGCACAGTGTCTTCAGTGACGTACATGGAAGGCAGGCCATGGGCGACGGCAAATTTTACGGCGGCCTCGGTGGTGCGCTCGAGGTGGTCGACACTCCAATCTTCGACAAGCCTGCGGATGGGGCTGGAGCCTAGAAATGTGGCGGCCTCGATGGGAATGCCGACGCGTTGGGAAATTTCCACGATGGGACGAATGTCCGCTTCGACGGTGCGCGCGGCGCAGTTTGGCTTTATGCGCATGCGGTGGGTGACAATTTCGCGCGCCAACGCTTCTGCATCTTTTTCCGCGCGTGCTCCGGCGCCGGGCAATCCGATATTTACGGAATCGATGCCCAAGGATTCCATCAGGTGAAGAATTTCGATTTTTTCTTCGATGGTAGGATCGTGGATGGACGGATTCTGAAGGCCGTCGCGCAAGGTTTCGTCATTGACGAGGACTTGCGTGCCCGGAGGGATGGGGATTTGCCCAGCTAGATTCCAATCGTAGATCAGTTCGTTTTCGGACACGGCGGAGCGACCTCCCTGTCCAGCTAGTATCGGACGGTGAAACTATTCGGTTGTTGCTTGGGATCGGGGCGGTAGACCGTTTTGCAAAACTCGCAGCGATAGATTTCCGCGCCTTTGCCGACCAGTGTGGTGACTTCGGAAGAATAGTCGAACCAGCGCTTCAGATGGCCGGCGCAGAGTTTGCCTTTGGCATCTTTTTCGTCGCAGGCGCGTTGTTTGGGTTTGCGAGTTTTGAGCTTTGGCGCTGAACTTTTTTCTTCTTCTTGCGCCGCAGGTGCGGGCGGTGCTGTCTCTGCTGCGGGCGTTGGAGTTGTTTCTTCGGCCAAGGGTAATCTCCTTCGTTGACGTTCTAAAATCCACGGTCGCGAAACATGGTTTTCATCGCGCCGCGGGCATTGCGGAGGCGCGCGGGCAAGCCGCCGCTGAATTCGAAGCGCAAAAACGCGTCGGCGGCCTTTTCAAGATCGGGGCCGTAGCGATACCACCAGGGCTTCTCCATGCGCGGCAGCTTGTCTACATCCATATATTTCAAATGCACCATTTCGAGGAGGCCGGCTTTGCCGTGCGTGCGCCCCCAACCGCTGAGACCTGTGCCGCCATGCGGAGCTTCGGCGATGGCGAAACCGCAAATGGTATCGTTGACCATGACGGTGCCGGCGCGGAGTTGCTTCGCGATCTTTGTGCCGCGGGCAGTGTTGCGTGTCCAGACGCTCGCGGCGAGGGCGAATTCCGTGCCGTTGGCCAGACGAATCGCTTCTTCGGCGTCGCGAACGACTTGGACGGCCAGGATCGGGCCGAACGTTTCATCGCGGAAGAGCTGCATGGAAGAATCTGCGCCGGTGAGAACTGTTGGTTCGAAGAAGTTGGGCCCGAGATCGGGACGGGCGTGGCCACCACAGAGGACTTTTGCGCCGCGCTGGACGGCGTCGGCAATCAAATCGCTCATGCGTTGAACGTGCTGGGGGCGGATGAGCGGGCCGACGTCGGTTTGCGGATCGTTGCCGGGACCAAGGCGCAGCTTTTGCGTTTTCTGGACGCAGGCCTGGAGGAATTGTTCGCTGACCGAAGATTCGACAAAGACGCGTTCCAGCGACAGACACACCTGACCGCAATTGGTGAAGCTACCCCAAACGGCGGCGCTGGAGGTGACACTTATATTGGCGTCGGCGAGAACGACCATGGCGTCTTTGCCGCCGAGTTCTAGGACGCTAGGAATCAATTCGCGCGCGCAGGCTTCGGCAACGTGACGCCCAGTGAAAACGCTGCCGGTGAAGAAGACTTTGTCCGGGTGGGCATCGATCAGGGCCTGGCCGACGTCGCCGCTACCTTGCACCAGCGTGACCAGGCCTTCAGGGAATCCGGCGTCGCGAAATAATTTTTCGATGAGTGCACCGCATTCGGGAGTGAAATCGCTGCCTTTGCAAACGACCGCGTTGCCGGCGGCGACTGCGGGGATGATCTGGCTGATAGGAATGGCCAGGGGGTAATTCCAGGAGCTGATGATGGCTAGCACGCCGAGCGGTTCGTAGAGAAGGACGCCGGATTTCAATTTTGCGGCAATGCTGTGATGGGGGACTTTTTCGGGTTTGAGCAGCGAGGGGCCGTGCTTGGCGTAATAGGCGGCGGTGTCGAGAGCGACGAAGATGTCGGCGAATTTCGCTTCGGCGCGAGGCTTGCCGGATTCGCGGACGACGGCGTCGGTCAGGGTATCGTGCGCGCCCAGGATTTTTCTCTGGAGGACGCCGATTCGAGCACAGCGGTCTTTTACGGGGACTTTTGCCCAGGCGATCTGGGCTTCGCGGGCTTTGGCGATAAGTTGAGGGACTTGGAGGGGAGGAGTTCGCTCGTAATTGGCGGAGACCTTGCCGGTTGCCGGATCGATAGAAGGGAGAGGTTCGAGAATGACGGGAGAGGCGACCATGGATTTGATTCTAGCGTAATGAGGGGGAGACTTCACGTTCACCAGATAGAAAATGGAGAGTGGAAAATAGAAAATCGGGAGGGCGCGTGCGGAGTGGGATGCGTGAAGATGCGTCGCACCTCTGCCGTTCGTTCTGAGGATGATTGACACCCAGCGCTGGCGCCCTGGGTTAAGATTTGCCGCGCCTCTGCCGCTGATTCCGCAATGAAGGCGAGGCTTCGGAGCTATCTAGATTGCTGCTTAACTACGGGTTGTATTTTTGCAGCCAAGATTTTAATTCGGTGAAGATGTCGCGGCGCTGTTCGGCGAGGCGTGGGAAATGAGGCGAGCCGGGATAGGTGACCATGCGGACGGTTTTGCCGCGTTCGGCGAGGAGGACAAAAAATTCGCGTCCCTGGAAGGTAGGTACGCGGAGATCGGCTTCGCCGTGAAGAATCAGGAGCGGAGTGGTGACCTGATCGGCGTGCATGACCGCGGAGAATTGCAGGAGCGGCGTGGGATCTTTTTCCTGGAGGCGCAGGTCATAGTCAACCTGGCCGATGTCGCTGGTGGGAATGAAGCTGAGCCAATCGGTGATGCCCGCGCCTTCGACGGCGGCTTTGTAGCGATGCGTTTGTGTGACGGTCCATGAAGTCATGAAGCCACCGGCGCTCCATCCGAAGATGGCGAGGCGGTTCGGATCCGCCCACCCTTGAGCGATGGCGAAATCTGTGGCGCTGTCGACATCGCTGTAGGCGCGATCGCCGAAGTGCTGATAGATGGCTTGAAGGAAATCGGTGCCGTAACCGGTGGAGCCGCGATATTGCGGCTGCAGGACGACGTAGCCGAAGCCGGCAATCATGCGGGAAAAGAGATCGAACTCCAGAGTGTCATTCGCTTCCGGGCCGCCGTGCGGAAGAACGAGGAAGGGATAGCGCTTCCCTGCTTCATAATTCGCGGGGAGCGTGAGGATGCCTTCGAGTTTGGTGCCGTCTTTCGCGGTCCAATTCACGACGCGAACTTCGCCGAGCGCTACTTTGGCAAGAGTGTCGTCGCCTTCGTGCGTGATCTTTTGTAGCTCCGTTCCGTGAAGCACCGCCACATTTATGGAGTGCGTAGGATCGCCGACCGTAAACGCGAGGACTGGCGAGGCGGAAGTGAAGGGTGAGCCGACCGGCGGACCAGCGATCGTGCCCCCGGGCCAACGATAAGCGGAGGACAATTTCCCCTCGCGGTAGGAATACACCTCGACGATGGTGCCCTTGTGCATTTCCAACCAAACGTTACCGTGAGGATCGCCAGCACCGCCCATGATACTTCCGTCGAGATGGGGAGCCTGATCCTGCGGCGTGCCACCGGAAACGGAAACGGTCCAGAGATGATCGGGAGTCAGGACATCCGTTGTGGTGCTGCCGAAAGCCAAATCTTTTCCGCCATTCGCCCAGGCGAGGCCTGCAACAGAGTTCAGAATCTCCGCGACTTTGCGAGCACCGCGAGAAGAGCAAACCCAAACCAAAGAATGCACGTCATGATGGCCGATTTTTTGATATTGGGTAACCACGGCAAGCTGCGAACTGTCGGGCGACCAGGCCAACTCCGACACGTCTTTCAAATCCGGACACCACCAGGCACCTTGCGAGCCGTTTACGGTTGCGACGTAAACGCTGGTCACATCATTTTCGACGACATGACGAACTTCGGCCAGCGGATCAACAGGGCTCGGATCCGCGGTGAAGGCAAATTTGTCGCCGTCGGGAGAAATCCAGGTTCCGTGAATGCCGTTGGGTAGCGCAATAATTTGCGTGGGATTCCCGCCGCCAAGGGGGACGATTCCCAATTGACCTTTCTTATCGACTTCGTAGGTGCCGAACAGAGACTGGCCGTCTTTTGTGAATCCCGAAGGGTGGAATGATTCGGGCAATTCGAGCTTGCGGCTGTTTTCTCCGGACATGTCAATGAGCCGCCACTCGTTTTTTATAGGCCCTTTATCGCCGTCAAAACTGACGTTGTACAGAATTAATTTTCCATCGGGGGACACCGCGAGGGCCCGAGCGCGACGAAGCGCGGAATAATCATCAAGACCGAAAGGATGCTTTTCCTGGGCAGCGACCGAACATGGCACTACGCCAGCAGCGCAAACAAGCAGAAAAATAGGGAGAAATCGCAAGGCATGGTTTGTGTGGTGACGATTCATAGCGCATTTTATCCGAGACATGTGGAATTACAAGCTCAGCCATGGAGCGAGGGCAGCTGTACCTGTAGTACTTTGGTACCACCTATAAAATAATATTCCCGTGCAACCTTTCGCGCGCACGCGGGTTTCACCTGGTAATCGGGCTTGTCGAGTTCTGACGGGCCTCGGTGGTTGAAACAGAATCGCAGTAGACCACGAACTCAATTTAATAGCGTGAGGCTCGCCCCTCATCAGGAGAATACACATGAAGTGTCTTTATTCGCGGGTGATGCTCGGTGCGGCCGCGGCTGCGGTGACGCTCTTTTCTCTGGGGTGCTCTTCTGGGACTTCTACCTCGAATTCGAATCCAGGCGGCTCGACGCCTCAGGCGCAAAACGGCACGGTCAGTCTGATCGTGAGCGACGCGCCGACCGAAGATTGGGCTACGATCGGCGTGAAAGTTCTGTCGATCGCGTTGACGCCGCAAGGTGCTGGAACTCCGGTGACGGTGTACACGGCAGCAAGCCCGGCGCCGAGCATCAACTTGCTGCAACTCGATCAGCTGAACGAAATTCTTGGAAATGTCAGCGTGCCTGTCGGTACATATACTTCGGCGACGATCACGATAAGCGGCAATCCGGATGATGTGCTGCTCACCGCTTCGTCTGATCCGGAGACGGGCTTTGCGGCCCCCGCCGGTTCTACGATTCCTTCCGGCCAAATTCAAATCATGAAGACGCAAGGCAGCGTGGGAAGTTTGACGGTGCCCGTGACATTGAACCTGGCCGCGCCGCTGGTTGTGACTGCGACGCAGAGCAACGCGTTGGATCTGGAATTCGATCTGGCCCATCCGGCGTTTATTGTGGCGCACGTGCCTCCTTCGGGCGGCGGCACAACGATGTGGGCGGTGAACTTCAACGGAACGCTGCGTCACCGGCGCATCTTCGACATCACGCGGCTAATTCTGCGCCATCACTACGGAACGGTGACGGCAGTTTCCAGCGACAACACAACATTGACGTTCGACAAGGACTATCCGGTGTATCCGCCAACCACTCCTGAAACGGCCATCTCTACGAATCAGGCGCTTTCGATTCTGGCGGATTCCACGAATGGAACTCTCTACTATGACGTGGACGCGAAGACGGTGGCTACGATTCACGATTTCAGCTCGATTGCCGCAGGCATCGTCGGCAAATATATTCGCGTGGCCGCGCGGTACCAGGAAGACGGAACGCTGGTGGCCGTACGACTGTGGGCCAGTACTTCGTTTAACAGCGTGTGGATCAGCCCTGAGGGTCACGTGCTGCATGTCGACACAACCAGCAACACGCTGGTAGTGGAAAACGAATTGGGCGCGGGCGTTGCCTTGACGGTGGACGCGAACACATTGTTCTTCTTCCGCACGCCTTCGAATGCGCAATCGGATGCCACGGCGATCGGTCAAGGAACGGCGTTTCTGGCCAACCTCGTGCGCGGATTCAAAGTGCATGCGAGCGTGGTCGATCCATTAGCCAGCCCTCTGGTTGCCAGTGAGATCGATATCGAAATCGCGCGCTACGATGGAACGATCACCGGCGGCAATTTGACCAGCTTCAACTACACGCGTGATTTCCACACGGCGAGCGACGACTACACCGTGCAATTGCCGTTCATTCCATCCACGATGCCGAACGGCGACGATCCGCAATCGGGCAACGCGATCACCGGATTCAAGTTCTGGAACTTCACGTATCCGACGATCGTGGACAGTGGCGCGAATGCGATTCCGGACTTCGATAACGCCACGAATGGAACCGTGAACTTTGGCGGCAGCGTCGGCTTGATGCAGGCGGCAGGCGAGACATATGCCAAGTGGAATGCTCAGAATGCTCCGGCGGCGTGGAACGCGCCTTCGGCAGTGCTGACGCCAACCACGATTCCGATGGCTATGGCAGCGACGTCGTATAACAACGGCGCCTTCACGGTCAGCGTCGCCGGTGGCACAAACGCGGTAACGGTGAACCTGAACACCACTTCCGGCTCCGCCACCCTGGTTTATCAGGTGGATTGGAGAAACGGCGTGCTGACGATCAGTCCGGTGGACATCACGACCACGGCTGGGCAGAACACGCTGTCGACGAACCTCGTTACCGGTACGCCGGTGAAGGCCTACGGGATCCCGCAAGCCAACGGCACAATTAATGGGTACGTGCTGACGTACTTCACGGGATTTGCGTCGGCCACGACAAACTAACTTCCCCCTTGAACAAGAGCGCCGCTGGTAGGGAGACCTGCCGGCGGCGTTTTTGTATTTGTGGAGCGGCGGTTGTACCGAAGCGTTGGCATAGTGGTGAAAGGAAGAGGGATTCATCGCACGAAATCCGCGCGATGCCGCAGAGTTCCTCACTCCGCAGATTCCATCCGGAATGACGTATTTATTTATGTGAGCGTATTACGTGGGGAGCCGGAAGGGTTCGTCGTGATCTACCCTTACCATGAAGAGGCCTTGCGGGGGGACGGTGGGGCCGGATTTGGAGCGATCTTTCAAGGCGTAGAGGTTGTCGATGTCTGGTGGCGTCAGCTTTCCGCGGCCTACTTCGAGAAGGGTGCCTACCATTTTGCGAACCATGTAGCGGAGGAAGGAACGACCGTGGACGGTGAACCAGAGTTCCTGGTCGTCTTCGGTGCGCGCGAGTTCGGTCGAGAAAATCTCGCGCACCATGTTTCGTTCCTTGTCGTCGTCTTCAGAACCGGTGGACGCGGCGAAGGAAGAAAAATCGTGCACGCCTACGAAACGGGCCGCGGCGTCTTTCATGGCGGCTTCGTCTAACGGAAATGGATAATGCAAAACGTAACGCCAGAGCATCGGCGGGACAACTTTTCCGCGATAGATGCGGTAGCGATAGATTTTTGCTTTTGCGGACCAGCGCGCGTTGAAATCTGGCCCTTTCTCTTCGTTGGCCACGATGCGGATGGCGGGCGGCAAGAGGGCGTTGAGAGCGCGCTGAAATTCCAAAGCGGAGAGGGGCGATTGCGTGCGGAAACTGCCGACCTGGCCAAGCGCGTGCACACCTGCATCCGTGCGGCCCGCGCCTAGCAACTGCACGTTTTCCTGAGTGAGGCGGCGAAGCACGGCGACAATTTCGCCCTGAATTGTTGGTTTGGTAGCTTGATACTGCCAGCCGTGGAAGTCTGTGCCGTCGTAGGCTATGGTGAGTTTGAAATAGCGCATGAAGAAGTCGGGAATTTGTAGTTGGTAGTTTACCGAAAGTGCAGAGTTCCTTCTGCCGGCATTTGCAACTGGCCACGGATGGGGTTACGAGGCTGACCGGGCGAAGCGGCTGCCGGGTTTAACCGCGACGTTGCCCTGGCGGCAGAGCGGGCAATCTTCGGGCTCGTAGCTATCAATTTTGAGTTGGATGAGGGCGTTGGACTCGACGGGAAACTCGATAGTTCCGCCACTGCGATCGATCAAGGCTCCGGCTGCGACCACGCGGCCACCAGCTTCCTGAACAACGTGGATGGTTTCTTCCGTAGAGCCGCCGGTTGTCCAGACGTCCTCGACAACCAGGACATGCTGATCGGGCTTCAGGGAGAAGCCGCGGCGTAGGGTCATCGTGCCGCTGCCGTCGCGCTCGACAAATAAGGCGGGGACACCGCCACCAAGCTCATCATTAGGAGTGGGCAACGCGCGGGCTACTTCCTGGCCGATAACGACGCCGCCGAGAGCAGGGGAAACGACGACATCGATTCGGGCATCCGAAAAAAGCGCCGCCAGGGCCTGCCCGAGTTTCTCCGCATAGCGGGGGTAGCGCAGAACCAGGGCGCATTGAACGTAGGTGTCACTGTGACGGCCGCTGGAGAGCTCAAAATGGCCATGGCGGATGGCACCGGCCATCTCAAAGAGCTGAAATAGTTCCCCGCGTGTAAACATACCTTCCGCCGTTCGCAGAGCTAACCCTTTGCACCAACTAAACGTCGAAACGTCAGGAGATTAGCTGCCAGTTCTCGCGTTGTCAAGGTTAGGGCACCTTGCTAGACTGGCTTTTCCCGGCGTGTTGGATATTTTTGCCGGTTGCCACGCTTCCTTGAGATCCTGTCTTTTGAAACAAATTGGGCGTTGCGAACGTTTACACTAGAAGAAGCATCGGAATTACAGTTATCGCTGTATTTACGCTCCAAGTCTTTTCAATTGTCTGAGGTGAGGGTATCCCATGAAGAAGCCGTTAGTTCGACCCCTGCTTGCTGCGATCCTAGTTGGCGTAATGGCCGGAACGCCTGTGGCCCCGATCCTAGCGCAGGAACCATCTTCGCCCGCTCAAGGGCATGCTGCAGCGCAGGGCGGAGTGCCGATTTCGCTGGGGGTCTCCAAGTTTGACTTTTCGCGGCCTCCGAGCTGGTTTCCGAACATCATTAATCCTTACCGGACGCAATATGTCGATCCGGGCGTGCTCACGAACTCACCACGTTTGGACCAGTTGATTCACGACGGCAAGATGCCGCTGAGCTTGCAGGACGCGATTGCGTTGGCTCTGGAAAACAGCATGGACATCGTGGTGCAGCGTTACACGCCATGGATGGCCGACGTCAGCCTGCTGAAAGCACGGGCGGGGGGCTACGGCTACGGCACCCCCGGAAGCATCGCTGTGGGATCGACGGCCAACCTTCCGGAACTTTATTACGACCCCGTGCTCACGCAGACGCTGTTGTTCGCCGACGCCGCGACCCCGATTGCTAACCCCTTCATTTCCGGCCTGGGCGCCTCGGGCGGCACAACGTCGGCGCAGCCGCTGTTCTCTCACACCGCGGAATATAACACCGCTTACACACAAAGCTTCACAACGGGCTCCTCGCTCAGCGTGTCGTGGGACAATACCCGAGCGTCTTCTACAGCGGACAACTTTTTCAATCCCTACGTACAGTCCTCGATAAACATCGGGTTTCAACAGCAACTGCTGGCGGGCGCGGGTCGCTTCGTGAACCGGCGCAACATCATCATCGCGGAAAACAACCGCAAGATCGCGGATCTGCAGTTTGCGCAGCAAGCCATCACTACGGTGACGAATACCATCACGGCTTATTGGGAACTGGTTTATGCGCGAGAGAACGTGAAGGTGGAGCAGCAGGCCGTAACTGTGTCTGAAAAGCTTTACAACGACAACAAAAAGCAGCTGGAAATCGGAACCATGGCTCCGCTCGACGTAACTCGCGCGGAATCCGAATTGGCTACGGACCGCCAGAATCTGATCGTGGCGCAAACGACGCAGTTGCAGGATGAGCTGACGCTGAAGAACTACATTGCGAAGGATCCCACGGCTTCGAATCTGCTCGACGTGGAGATTGTGCCCACAGACAAGCCGGAGAGTCCGGCGGCGGTTGAGACTTTGTCGTTCCCAGATGCGGTGAAGGAGGCGTTCCAGAAGCGGCCCGATCTTCAGGAACAGTATTTCAATCTGAAAAACGCGGAGCTCGACGTCAAGTTTACTCGCAACGCGCTGTTGCCCACCGCCACGCTTGGGGTGCAATACTCTTCCAACGGCCTGGCCGGGAATTCGTTCATCAACGGCACGCCCAGCACGGTTCCTGGCGCTCCCATCGTAGATGCCAATGGCGTACCGATTCCGGGATATTACCTGCCGGAAACCGTCACTCCGACGACGGGTGTGGCCAAGCAAGGCTTCGGCACCGCGCAATCGCAGATCTTCCACAATAACTTCCCGGTGTATTCCGGGCAGCTGACGTTGAGTCTGCCGATCCGCAATCGCGCAAACCAGGCGGATAGCATTCACGCGCAGTTGGTGGAGCGGCAATTTGAGGCGGAAGTGCAGCAGACCAAGAACACAGCGCTGCTCGATGTGCGAAATACGACCATCGCCGTGGAGCAAGGGCGCGCCCAGGTGGACGCGGCTACCAAAGCGCGCGAGCTGCAGCAGCAAACCTTTGACGCCGAGCAGAAGAAATACCAGCTTGGTGCTTCGACGGTGTACAACGTGATTCTGACGCAGCGCGACCTGATTACCGCACAAGGCACGGAATTGCGTGCGCTAGCGAATCTTGCCGAAGCGAAGGCGAATTACGAACGAGCGCTTGGCCGGACCCTTGAGGTGAATAACGTGACGATTGCGGGAGCCAAGAAAGGCGACATGGAGAAAGACACGCTGATTCCCGGGACGATGAACGGCCGCGTGTTGGGAACGGAAGAGTTGTTCAAGGCGTTGGACAAGGGATTGGTGCCGGGACAGAGATAATTGTTGCACTCTAACGGCCCCCCCGGAAGGCGGGCCGTAGAAAAGCACGAAAACCCAAGAGCCCACATGCCACACCGGCATGTGGGGCACCCGGTCGTAAGCTAGGTTGAAGGCGCGCGCGTACCGTGCGCTTGCCCCGTGCGGTTCTTTCGCATAGCATTACTTTTTGTGACATGCTCCATATTGAATTCCTTATTCTTCCCAGTTCCCTGCACGCTGCGACTTCACGCTCCGGGAGCGCCAATTCATGAGTGAACCGTCGGATATGAAGGCGAAAATGCTTGCCAACCCGCCGAATGAGCGCAATCCTTCCCCCGCCGAACAATCCTGGGAGAAAAATACGCTGGATCCCACGCTGGCGAAAAGCCCGGAGAGACAGAAAGAATTTACGACCACGTCCAGTTACCCCATCCGACGGCTTTATACGGAAGCGGACCTGGGGAAGTGGGATGCCGCACGCGATTTGAGTTTTCCCGGGCAGCCACCGTATACGCGGGGGATTCATCCCACGATGTATCGCACACGGCTTTGGACAATGCGGCAGTTCGCGGGTTTCGGGACCGCGGAGGACACCAACCAGCGCTTTCGCTATTTGCTGGAACACGGGCAGACGGGGCTTTCTACTGCGTTTGATCTGCCGACTTTGATGGGCTACGACTCCGACCATCCGCTTTCCGAGGGCGAAGTGGGCAAATGCGGCGTCGCAATCAGTTCGCTGGCGGACATGGAAGTGTTGTTCGATCAGATTCCGCTCGCCGATGTTACGACTTCGATGACAATCAACTCGCCCGCGGCGGTCGTCTGGGCGATGTACCTGGCGGTGGCGGAAAAACAAGGCGCAGACTGGAAGAAAATTTCGGGTACCCTGCAGAACGACATTTTGAAGGAGTACATCGCGCAGAAAGAATACATTTACCCGCCGGAACCTTCCATGCGGTTGGTGATAGACACGTTTGAATTTGGAATGAAACACACTCCGAAATTCAACGTGATTTCGATCAGCGGCTATCACATCCGCGAGGCGGGGTCCACGGCGATCCAAGAACTGGCGTTCACGCTGCGCGATGGCATGGAGTACGTGGAGTGGGCCATGCGGCGCGGATTGCCGGTGGACGAGTTTACGCCGCAACTTTCCTTTTTCTTTAACGCGCACAATGATTTTTTTGAAGAGATCGCGAAGTACCGGGCCGCGAGGCGGATCTGGTGCAAGGCGATGACCGAGCGGTACAAGGCAAAGAATCCGCGTTCCTGGGCTTTGCGGTTTCATACGCAGACGGCGGGATGTTCGCTTACGGCGCAGCAGCCCATCAACAATGTGGTGCGCACGGCGATCCAGGCGCTGGCCGGCGTGATGGGCGGAACGCAGTCTCTGCACACGAATTCGCTGGATGAGGCGTGGGCGTTGCCCACGGAGTTTGCCGCGACCGTGGCGCTCCGCACGCAGCAGATCATCGCGCATGAGACCGGAGTCACGAATACAGTTGACCCGCTTGGCGGTTCGTACTTTGTTGAAGCACTGACGAACGAAGTGGAGCAGGGGGCGTGGGAGTACGTGCGCCGGATTGATGCGATGGGCGGAATGGTGGCGGCGATTGAGAAGAGTTATCCGCAACGGGAAATTGCGGAAGCCAGCTACCGGTACCAGATGGCCGTGGACAAGAAGGAAAAGATTATTGTCGGTGTGAATGAGTATGTAACGCCGGAAAAGCCAATCGAATTGCTGCAGATCGATGAGACCGTGGCGCGACGGCAGGAGACGAGGCTATCGAAATTGCGCGCGGACCGCTCCGGGGCCGAAGTGGAACGACGGCTTCAGGTGCTGCGCAAGGCGGCGGAGGGTAGCGACAATTTGATGCCGTTTATTTACGATGCCGTGAAAGCTTACGCGACGCTGGGGGAGATTTGCGAGGCGATGCGCACTGTGTTCGGCGCTTATGAAGAAGTTGCTGTCACTTGATCCAGGATTTTGCGAGCCGCCTTACCACAGAGGCCAAAGAGGATGCCAGAAAAGAAGATTCGGGTGCTGATTGCGAAGCCGGGGTTGGACGGACACGACCGCGGCGCTAAGGTGATTGCGCGGGCGTTGCGGGATGCTGGCATGGAAGTGATTTATACCGGGCTGCGGCAAACGCCCGAGATGATTGCTTCTGCTGCGGCGCAAGAGGATGTGGACGTGATCGGCCTGTCGATACTCTCTGGCGCGCACAATACTTTGTGTCCGCAGTTGATGAAGCTGCTTCATGAAAAAGGCATGGATGACGTTACCGTACTCGTGGGCGGTATTATTCCGGGGGCGGATATTCCGGCGTTGAAGCAGGCGGGCATTGCGGCAATTTTTCTGCCGGGGACTTCTACGCAGGATATTGTAGAGTTTATTCACAAACGTTTTGCGACAACCAGCTAAAGTTGATCGGTTGGCAATTCGGAATCCTCATGGTCAAAACCCAACTCATTGGGGGGTAGGCTGAAGCCCCGTCCCCCAAGGCTGAAGAAGACAATCAAGAACGCTAGGTTGCGGTTTGTGCACCTACCGTGCTGGGAGCGGCGCATTCGAATTTCACTCTAGTGTATAGGGTCTGAAAACCCAGGCGCGTGATGTTGCGTTGGGAGTGGCTGCCGGGTTGGGCCAGGCTCATGGCCAGTTCGCAGCGCGCTTCGGCCGCACTTCGGAGGCGCGTGTAAAGTAGGGCGGTCTGCACGCCGCGATTGCGAAATTCGGGAAGAGTGCTGGCGCCGAAAAGTCCGGCGATTCTTCCACGGACGGCGAGTGTGGCTCCGCCAACGACGCGGCCATCGATGCGGGCCAGGTAACACTGGGTGTTTTTCACGATGGCGAACATTTTCATCACGCTGAGTATTTCGTGAGTGACCGGATAATTTTCGGCAAAGCCTTCCGCGACGGTCATGACCCACAGGTCTAGCTCGTCCGGACCGGCAAGGCGAATGTCGATTCCTGGAACGGTGGGCGATGGCGTTGCTGCGCCATCGAGAACCGGGCGAACCATGACGTTGGAAAATTCGCTGACGAAGTAGTGGCGCTCTTTGTAATGTTCGAAGAGCGTTGCGTCGGCAAGCGGGCAGGTTTCCACGCGAACGGGTTCGTTCCGGGAGAAGTAGAACGCTTCGAGTTGATTGAACTCTTCCGCGCTTACCGGGCCTAGCAAGCCTAGGCCAACCGCCTGCGTGACGGGATTCCCTGCCCCGCAGTAGACGGCGAAACCACCGGCAATCCTTCCTACGGCGCCCTCTGAGTTGGATTGCATCGCGATCATCCTGTCGGCGCACCCTACGGCGGCCTGGGCTTCGGCAAGTTCAAGTTCGCGGGCGAGGTCCAGGGTCAATTGCAGATTTTCTTGTTGAAGATTCACGGAGAAATCCTTCTGCTGCCTTCTGGCAGCGCGCATGGCCTCTCCCTTTGAGATGCCAGCGCCGCTGTGCTCCGTAGGAATGATTCTACGAAGCTGCCAACTTCATTTCGCTGCTGGATTTTGCGATTGGGGTAGTGTGTTAGCGAACTGCGGAACCGCGCACACACTTATCCCTGCGATCTATTACGGTGTTGTGCACAGGCGCCCCCGGCGGAAGATTGCGGCGTAGCTGGCCGCGATGCTTGAGAGCGTATCGTCTCATGCCGCGAGGGTCAAGGCTGCGTCGACAGGCTGCCGTGGGCAGGATCATGCCTACGGACTAACAATTGTGTAGAGTAAGCGGCCCTCAGCGGATGAAGTCATTTCATATCTTTCGCCGACAGTCGCGGCGCGTCTGAAGCTGTGCCCTCACCGACACCTAGAAGCTTTTCGGCACAGCCTTTGCTTCTCGCCTGGCTTCCTCCGTATACTCAATGAGCTGCGATTTTGTTCTGCGAGGTCACCGCGTGTCCTCTTCGGTTTTTAAAAGTACCGTCAATCCCAAATCCCCGCAATTCGAGAAAAACTCTCACCAAATGGTGGACCTTCTGACCGAGCTGAAAAACGAGGAGGAAAAAATACGCGAGGGCGGGGGCGCGAAGGCAGTCGATTCTCAGCACAAGAAGAACCGGTTGACCGCACGCGAACGGGTGGTCGGGTTGATCGATCCGGGCACTCATTTTTTCGAGCTGGCCATTTACGCCGCCTATGAGATGTATGAAGAGTGGGGCGGCGCGCCGGCGGCGGGAACGATCACGGGGCTGGGACGCGTGGCCGGCAGGATGTTCATGATTATCGCCAACGACGCGACGGTGAAGGCCGGCGCATTTTTTCCCATGACCGCGAAAAAGGTGATCCGCGCGCAGAATATTGCCATCGACAATCGCATTCCGACAATTTACCTGGTCGATTCCGCGGGAGTGTTTTTGCCGTTGCAAGAGGATGTGTTTCCGGATACGGACGATTTCGGACGCGTTTTCCGGAATAACGCGGTGATGAGCGCCATGGGCATTCCGCAGATCACGGCGATCATGGGGATGTGCGTGGCGGGCGGGGCATACCTGCCGGTGATGTGCGACCACATTTTGATGACGGAAGGTTCGGGGCTGTTCCTGGCCGGGCCCGCGCTGGTGCAAGCCGCGATCGGGCAGAAAACCTCCGCGGAGGAATTGGGCGGGGCGAAAATGCACGCACAGATTAGCGGGACGGTTGATTTTCGGGAGGCGGACGATGAGTCTTGCCTGAAGCGCATTCGCGCGCTGGCCGACAAAATGGGTGCACCGAATCCGCCGATCTTCAGCCACGTGCGTCTGGCCGAACCGCTTTATCCCGCGAGCGAAATCTACGGAATTTTCTCTGGCGATCCCGGGAAGCAATACGAGATGCGCGAGATCATCGCAAGAATCACGGATGGGAGCGCGTTTGAGGAATACCGCGCGGAATATGGGGAAACGCTGCTCTGTGGCTATGCGCGCATTGGCGGGTGGGCGGTGGGCATCGTGGCTAACCAGAAAAAACATGTGCAGACGCATGCGCCGCATTCCGACGAGAAGCGCATTGAATTCGGCGGTGTGATCTATACGGAGTCGGCGGAAAAGGCGGCGCGCTTCATCATGGATTGTAATCAGAACCGCATCCCACTGATTTTTTTGCATGACGTGAACGGCTTCATGGTCGGCAAGGATGCGGAGTGGAGCGGGATCATCCGGGCCGGCGCGAAAATGGTGAATGCAGTGGCGAACAGCGTAGTGCCGAAGATTTCCGTGATTATGGGTGGCAGTTTTGGCGCGGGCAATTACGCGATGTGTGGAAAAGCGTACGATCCGCGCTTTATGTTTGCGTGGCCGACGGCGAAATTCGCGGTGATGAGCGGGGATGCCGCGGCGAATACGCTGGCAGAGATTAAGATCAAGCAACTGGAACGCGAGGGCAAGAAGGTTGATGAAAAAGCGAAGAAGGAATTGCTGGATTCCATCAAGGCCACGTATGGGCATCAGACCGATCCGCGGTATGCGGCTGCGCGGCTTTGGCTGGACGCCATTATTGATCCGGCGCAGACGCGCGACGCGTTGATCTGGGCGCTGCAGGCGGCGGCACTGAATACCGAAATTCGCGAATTTAAGACGGGCGTTTTACAAACTTAAGAGTTTGAGGATACATGGACCCCATTAAGTTAATCGAGTGCCCGCGGGATGCATGGCAAGGATTGCCTGAGATCATCCCCGCGGAAGAAAAAGCGCGTTATCTGAGGGAATTGATCGTCGCGGGATTCCAGCACATCGACGCGGTGAGCTTTGTTTCGCCGAAACATGTGAAGCAGATGGCGGACAGCGAAGAAGTGATGACGCGATTGCTCAGTTCTCTGCCCGACGGGAGCACATTGCCGGACATTATTGGAATCGTCGTGAACGAAAAGGGTCTGGAACGAGCATTAGCCGCGCCGGGCGTCTCCACGATTGGTTACCCTTATTCGATCTCCGCGTATTTTCGCCGGTCGAACGCCAACATGAGCCGCACGGAATCGCGCCAACTGGTGGAAACCCTGAAGCGAGAGACCAAAGCGGCGAACAAGGGACTGGTGATTTATATTTCAATGGCGTTCGGCAATCCTTACGACGAGCCTTGGGGGCCGGAAATCGTGCAAGACACGCTGGGTTGGCTGAAGGATATTCGCGTGGACACGGTTTCACTGGCCGATACGGTTGGAACGGCCACTCCGGAAGTGGTGCACAAACTTTATTCAGATGTGAAGGATCACGTTGCGGGAATCGAGCTGGGGGTGCACCTTCATTCGCGGCCGAACAATGCGGAAGAAAAAATACTTGCGGCGTATGCCGCCGGATGCCGGCGTTTTGATTCCGCACTGACCGGCCTGGGAGGATGCCCGTTTGCGGGGGACGAACTTGTGGGGAATATTCCCACGGAGAGCGTGCACGCGGCGCTGGTGTCGGTTGGTGTCCAGCCGCGGTTCGATGGGGCTAAGCTGGCGAAAATGATTGAATTGACCAACGAGATTCGTGCGAAGTACGCACACGGTGTTGTGGCAAGTTAGGAGAGCCTATGAATTTTGAAACACTGCGATTTGAGACGTCTGGCCGCCTTTCCACGATCACGCTGAACCGGCCGGAGAAGCGCAACGCCATTTCCATCCAGATGATTGCGGAATTGCAGGCGGCGTTGGATGAAATTGAGAAAACCCCCACGCGCGTGGTGATTTTGACGGGGACGGGGAAAGCGTTTTGCGCTGGCATTGACCTGGATTACCTGCAAGCTATTGGGCGGCAAACCGGGGCGGAGAATCAGGAAGACTCCAAACGTATTGCGAAGATGTTCCGGAAGATCTGGAGTTACTCGCGGCCGTTGATCGCGGCGGTAAATGGACACGCGCTTGCGGGCGGCTGCGGGATCGCTACTCTGTGCGATTTCACACTTGCTGTGCCTGAAGCGAAGTTCGGGTACACCGAAGTGAAGATCGGGTTTTTACCGGCGATTGTGTCTGTGTTCCTGACCCGGCAGATTGGGGAGAAGCGGGCGCGCGATCTTTTGCTTACGGGCAGATTGGTGGAAGCACCGGAAGCGAAGGAATTGGGAATGGTGAATGAACTCGTGGCGCCGGAGAATCTGATGAAGCGAGCTCATGAATTAGCCGAAACCATCTTGGCGGCGAGTCCCAGCAGCGTCACGCGAGCCAAACATTTGCTCGTTTCCGCGGCAGCGGCTGGCGTCGATCACGATCTAGAGCGGGCGGTTCTCGAAAGTGCCAGGGTGCGCTGCACACCAGATTTCAAGGAAGGTTTGGCTGCATTCCTGGAAAAGCGCAAACCAGTTTGGCACGGAGAGAACGGCCAGAGCTAGAAGTTCCAAACTACAGACTCTCGACTACCGACTACTGACTGTTTGCTGCATACTAGAACTTGTCTCGTAGATGGATCGGTAAAAAGACCAGACTTTCCTGGGGCTAAAGCCCGGATTTCTTGGCTCTAAATGTCGGCGTTGAAGCTCCGACCCCCTAACCGTCATTTATAAGACAGCTGCTAGTGTATCGGGCAACGAAACTACTCATGATCGAATATTACGATGTGACTGTACGTGTGCGATATGCCGAGACCGACCAGATGGGAGTGGTTTACCATTCGAATTTTTTGATCTGGTTCGAGGTGGGTAGGGTGGAGATCATGCGCTCGCTGGGTTTTGACTACAAGCGCATGGAAGCGGAGGATGATTGCTACCTGGTGGTTGCCGACGTGCACTGCCGTTATCACCACCCGGCGCGTTACGACGAATTGATCACCGTGCGCACGCGCATCCTGGAAGCAAAGAACAGGATGCTGAAATTCGGCTACGAAGTTATCCGGCAGGCAGATCAAAAGCTGCTGGCCACCGGTGACACCACTCACGTTTCCTGCCATCGCGACGGGCGTGTGACCCATTTTCCGGAGAAATATAAAACGGCGTTTCTGGCCATCGCCGCTTCCCTGACGGACCGGAGCGAGGCATGAGCGTTGCGCTGACCGGTAATGATCTGACGTTCGCGCAGCTCCACGCCGTGGTGCTGGAGTACGAAGCCGTGGAACTTGCGGCGGACGCCATTGCTCGCATGAATGCTTCGCGAGCGGTGGTGGAAAAACTTTTGGCTGAGGGCCACACGGCTTACGGGATCAATACGGGATTCGGCAAGCTGGCCAGCGTGCGAATTTCCGCGGAGCAGGTGCGCGAGTTGCAGGTGAACCTGGTTCGTTCTCATTCGTGTGGGGTTGGGCCTGCGCTTTCCGTGGCCGAAACGCGCGCCATGATTCTGTTGCGCGCAAACGCATTAGCGAAGGGATTGAGCGGCGTGCGGCCGGTGGTGGTGGAAACACTTTGCGCGATGTTGAATAATCGCGTAGATCCGGTGATTCCGTCACAAGGTTCCGTGGGAGCTTCTGGCGATCTGGCACCGCTCGCACATCTGGCTCAGGTCGTGATCGGTGAAGGCGAGGCGATTTACAAGGAAGAAAAGCTTAGCGGCGGCGAAGCTCTGAAGCGCGCGGACATCACGCCCGTGGCGCTGGAGGCAAAGGAAGGGCTGTCGCTGCTCAATGGCACGCAAGGCATGCTGTCCCTGTTAAGCATGGCGTTGCGCGAAGCGGATATGCTTGCGGACACGGCGGATGTGGCCGCGGCGCTTTCGCTCGACGCGCTTCGTGGAAGTCCCGGGGCGTTCGATGCCCGCGTCATGCATGCGCGAGCGTATTCCGGTGCGGCGACGACGGCGCGCAACTTGGCTCATCTTAACGATGGAAGCCAAATTCGCGAATCGCACCGTTCGCCGGAGGCGGACAAGCGCGTGCAGGACGCTTACAGTTTGCGCTGCACTCCGCAAGTACATGGAGCCGTTCGTGATTCCCTTTTGCAGGCGCGGGAGGTGGCACTGGTGGAACTGAACAGCGCCACAGACAATCCGCTGGTGTTCACGAAAGAAGGCGGAGGCGGGGACATTATCAGTGGCGGCAATTTTCACGGGCAGCCATTGGCCATGGCAGCCGATCAGGTGGCGATTGCCGTAGCGACACTCGGTGGCATCGCCGAGCGGCGCGTGGAGCAGATGACCAATCCTCTGACGAGCATGCTGCCGGCATTTCTTACCCCTGACCCGGGGCTGAATTCTGGCTTTATGATTGCACAAGTGACTGCGGCCGCGCTTACCAGCGAAAATCGCGCGCTGGCCACGCCGCATTCCGTGGATTCCATTTCGACTTCGGGAAACCAGGAGGACTACGTTTCCATGGGTATGAGCGGGGCGCGCAGGTTGGATCGCATGCTGCAGAATTTGCGGAATATTTTGGCGATTGAATTGTTGTGCGCTTGCCAGGGCATCGACCTCTTGGCGCCATTGCAGACGGGGGCGCTGGCAAAGAAGGCGCAAGAGGCAGTGCGCGGCGTGTCGACAAAAGTTGTCGCGGATCGTCCGCTGGCGCGGGACATCAATGCCGTGGCGCAGTTAGTGGCCAGCGGAGCTATTGCGAGGATTTTGCACTGATTGCGGCTACGCGTTCCGCGCCTAGCAAGATTTGGGCGAACGTCTCGCGATCGACATTCGCACCGGTGACCACGACAGCGATGCGTTTCCCTTGTAATTGTTCCTTTTCTCGCAACGCTGCGGCCAACCCTGCCGCACCCGCGCCTTCAACAACATTGTGAGTGTCGGTGAACATGTGGCGCATGGATTCTTCCACTTCGTCGTCGCAGACCCGCACGATGTAGTCGATATTCGCCAGCAGGATGGCCAGGGCTTCTGGCTCAGGCTTGCGACAAGCTCAAAACCCGCACCGCGGCCGATGTTTAATGTTGTCGACTAGCCCAGCGCTTCGAGGAAATACATGAACATGCGGTAGCCTGCTATGTAGCTGAAGGGGGCTAGTTCGAGGGAATAGTGGCCGACTGGCAATTCCAGGGTGCAAGGGTGGGCGCCGTGCTGGCGAAGGGCACGGAGCATCTGCTCGGTGAGTTCGGGCAAAAATGTGGGGTCGTATCTGCCGTAAACCATGAAGGTGTTTCGATTTGCGCCCATGCCGCGCTCGACGTACGGCATTGGGCTGATCGGCGCCCAGTATCGCCGCAACTCTTCCACGCTGACTTCGTGGCGCAGGCCTTCCCAGACATGATTCGTGGTCATGCCCTGGCTGACGACATCGGCGAAATAGGTGGAGACGTGAAAAAAGCCGCCGGCGCAAACGCGTTCGTCGTGCACAAGGGCGATATAGCCGACGGAGGAGCCTATGCTCGTACCCAAAATGCCCAAACGGTCGTAGCCCTGGCGCTCGAGCCAGGAGAGGCACGCGCGCGCGTCTTGGACTGCCTGGCGGTTCGCTGCCAGCGTCAGTCCGATGTTGGGGCCGACCAATTGGTCGGCGCGCTCGTGTCCCTGGGCCATGCGGCGATCGTGGTACGGCAGACTCATTTTCATGGCGCTGATGCCGATGCGCTGCAGCCAGTGACATAACGCCACTTGGCCATGCCACTTGGCATTCCAATTCGAAAGGATCAGCACGGCCGGACCCGCCTTGCGAGCAGGGAAAAATTGCGCGTGGACAGTATTGTTCTCCGGCCAGGGCGAGGCGATTGGGCTCGTGAATGTAACGACGTTGTGGCTGTCCAGGTGATAATCGCTGACTTCTGCTGGCGCGTACCAATCTTTACTGCGCGCGATGGCTTCGCTGGCATATTCGGCGACATAGCGGTGAGGATCGTCCTGGCCGGGACGCCCACCAAGGTGCTCGAGACCCCATTCGAACGGGCGAACCATGCGGTTGTCGTCTGTGGTCCAGCGCCGGTGTTCGTACCGGCGGATCCAATGCTCGTACCTGCTCATGGCCATAAGCTATCTAGTTTAGCGCAAGCGGCGTCCTCGAACCCGGCGGGCAGGCGGAGGAGCGACTTACCGTTAGCCATCCGACACCGCGTTTGCTTCGACGCATTGAGCGGTTCGCACGGGTGTGGCAGAGTCAAAGCTGTGATCCCTTTCTTATTTTTTCTTTTTGGCATCGTGATTGGCAGCTTCCTGAATGTTTGCATTTCACGCATTCCGGAGGGCTTGTCCGTGGTTTCGCCAGGCTCGCGCTGCCCGCGCTGCCTGACGGCCATTCGTCCGTACGACAATATTCCGGTGGTGAGCTGGCTGGTGCTTGGCGGGAAATGCCGGAATTGCCATTTGCCGATTTCGCCGATGTATCCCGTCGTGGAATTTTTGACCGGCGCACTGTTCGTGTTGACCTATTACACCTATGGGCTGACTTTGCCGACGTTCAAATTTCTCATCTTCGGATGCCTGCTGATCATTTTGATCGTCACGGATATCTTGGCGCGCATTCTTCCGGATGCGGTGAACTGGTTCGGCTTCGGCCTGGCGCTGGCGTTTGCGACGCGTGTGCCGCCAGATGGGTTCTTCGGCGTGTGGCTGCACAACCGGTCCATTCCGCCAATGTTGATCGGAGTTCTTGATGCTCTGGCGGGCGCAGCTTTCGGCAGCCTGCTGCTGTTGTTCGCGGCAACGCTTTACAAGCTGGTGCGCAAGCGCGAAGGCATGGGCATGGGCGACGTAAAAATGATGGCGATGGTGGGGGCGTTTTTGGGGATTCGCGGGACCTTTTTGACGATCCTCATTGGCACGTTACTGGGCAGCGTGATTGGAATAGGACTGGTTTCGCTGCTGTACCTGTTTGGCTGGCGGCAGAAGATAGCGCAGCGCGCGCAGCGCCGCGGGCTGGGCAGGGTGGCGACTCTGCGCTGGACGTTGGCCGCGGAATACCAACTGCCCCTTGGGACGTTTCTGGGCATTGCGGCCCTCATCGTGGTTTATGCGCTGCCCTGGCTAGGCAATCCGATCACTCCAGGCTTCTCTTACTTTCGTTCTTAGTACCATGTGCCGTTACTGTTAAGAGGCCCTACATCCGCTGGCAACCTTTCCGGGGTAAACTGTCATTTAGTCAAAGTAGAATGTGTTCGCGGAGCTCAGTGCTTGGGCCCTATTTGAAGGCTGGCTCCGGTGGAGGTCGGTATGATGCACCTATCAACCCCGTTACGATCGCTGTTGCGACTGACCGTGCTTGCCGCGATATTCGGATTCACACCCTATTGCCTGCCCGCGCAGGATCAAAGCACCGACGATGTAGCTGCCGCCGCCCGAAAAGCGCGCGAACAACAGAAGACTGCGCCTGCTCCGAAGAAGGTCATCACGAATGACGATATTCCCGCGGCGAAGAACACTACTCCCGCTGAGGGCACTGATGCCTCCAAGGGGGACGCCGCTAAAGGAGGTGGAAAAGCGGATGAAAACGATCCCAAATCCGAAGCTTACTGGAAGAAGCGCTTCCAGGAAGCACGCGACAAGATAAGCCAATCTGAAAAAGAACTTGATGTGATGCAACGCGAGCTGGAAAAGGATCAGGTGCAATATTACAGCGATCCGCAGAAGGCGCTGACGCAACAGCACGACCGCTCCGACATTAACGACAAGACGGACAAAATCGACGCCAAGAAGAAGGAAATCGAAAACCTGAAGCAGCAACTCAGCGATATGGAAGATGAGATGCGCAAAGCGGGCGGCGATCCGGGCTGGGCCCGCTAAGCCCCTGCGCTGCCGCGCTTTGTTCTTGTAATTCCCTGCTGTTCCCTTCTATCCTCCTGCCAGCATTGTCGCATCTGCTCAGTTTCTACTCCTTGAATCGGATCCGTGTGCCGAGGAGCAGATTTATGACTACTTTGCACGACCAGTCTCCGGCGTTCCGCCAGGCATTGCTGAAGAGCGAGCGCCTGCGCATCCTGATTCTTCTTTCGATCCTAGGAACCTTTCTGGTGCTGCGGGTCGTTCGCACAGCGATCGCCTGGAATCCAGAAAATGCCGCGGAGTTATTCTGGCTAGGCTCGTTCGCGCTAGCCTTGGGAATGCTTGAAGTCTATGTTTTGCGAGCCATCCGCCCTGCGATCGAGACGGGCAAGGACCTTTCGCACTACTCGTGGCTTGGCAACATCCTGATCGAATCCTGCATACCTGGTCTGATCATTGCGTTCATGACGAGTTCCTCGACGCCTGCGGAATATCGCGTGATCACGAATCCAACTTTCGGTTTGTATTTCCTGCTGATCAGCCTCTCGGTTTTGCGGCTCAGTGAGCGGGTGAGCTGGCTGTGCGGCCTTTGCGCGGCCGGGAGTTATCTTGCGGCCGCGTACCACCATGGCTGGCGGCCCGGCGATACGCTGCGGAATTTGTCTCTACTGGCGCCGCAAAAAATCGTGGTTACATATGCGATTATCCTGCTGGCGGCGGGCGTCGCGGCGGGACTTGTGGCCCGGGAGATTCGCAAGCAGGTGGAAGCCGCACTGCGGGAAGCCGAAGCGCGGAGAGCGCTGGAGCATCTGCAGCACGATCTCGAGGTAGCGCGGTCCATCCAGCGGTCGTTGCTGCCTGCTTCAATGCCAGAAGTCCCTGGCTTTGAGATCGCCGCGTGGAACAAATCCGCCGACCAAACCAGCGGAGATTATTATGACTGGCAAGCGCTTCCGGATGGCCGCTTCGTGGTGGCTCTGGCGGATGTGACCGGCCACGGGATTGGACCGGCGTTACTGGCGGCGGTTTGCCGCGCTTATTCGCGCGCCGTCTTCGGACAGCACGAGGGATTTCTAGAATCTATGACACGAATCAATTCGGCCATTGCGGCGGACGTGGGGGAAGGCCGGTTCGTGACATTTGTGGCTGCGATTGTGGGCGCGAAGAGTTCGCAAGTGGAACTCCTGTCAGCGGGGCACGCTCCGCTGTTCATTTATTGGCTGCAGCACGATCGCTTCGACAAGATGGAGGCGCAGGGCTTGCCATTAGGCATTTCTCCCGAGCTGATGTCGGAGCCGCCACAGAGTTTACCTTTTGCCAGCGGCGACATGCTGGTGCTGTGCACCGATGGATTTTTCGAATGGGCCAACGCCAAAGAAGAGTTGTTTGGCAGCGAGCGACTGGAAAAGAGTATTCGAAGCAACCGGGAGAAACCGGCGGCTGAGATCATCTCTTGTCTGTATCAGGACGTGATTGCTTTTTCGGGCGGAACGCCGCAAAACGACGACCTGACAGCCATCGTGATTAAACGAATCTAGAAATGTTGGCCGGTAAATTAGAAGCAGCCTAGTTTAGGTACGGGCTATCGGGAAGTTCCAGCTTGCCTTCTTCCAGGACGGCCAGGCCTTCTTCGAGGAGCTTGGTGCCTTTCTGCAAAGCCTTCCAGGCCACCCGCTCCGATTCTTCCGCCACGAGTTCGAGGCAGCCTTGAATCGCTTCTGGATTCCCCAAGATCTTTGTGTCCAGGAGGGGAACCAACTTCTCGAGCGCTCTGTCTTGAATTTGTTGGAAGGCCATTTCGACGGGCACTTCTTCCATGCACAATCCACAGGCCATTTCGACGAGCGCGTCTTCCAGATGGATGCGGCGAATTCGGCCTTTCAACTCACTTTTGGCGACCTGCGCCATTCCGTTGTTTGTCACAATTCGAGCTTCGTTCATGCCGGAGTCTCCCTTACTTGGACTCTTCCGCGTGCTCTGTCTCCGGTGAGACTACAGGCTCCGGGTGCGAGCCACAATAAGTACCGCGTACCAGCCATTAATGAAATGCACACATTTCCAAAGCCGGGTGTGGGCGGCTCTTGTGCCTCACTTAATAGATGCTTTTCGATGGGCCTTTGGTTTCGGTAATTTGGCGTGGCGTTGCGCGAGGGCGCGGACGAACTTGGCCACACGGCGTTCCAGGGTGGCTTGCTGGCGGACCGAGGTGAGGTAGCGCACGATCTGGCGGCGCAAGGCGGTAGTCATGCGGCGGAAAACGGCTTGCGCCTTGGGATCGTTGCGCAAAGCGAAGACCAGCGCCGGGGGAAGGACGGGTTCGCGGGGTTCCTCGTCGCGCTCCATGGCAATTTCCACAAAGCCGCCGGCATCCACTTTCAGTTTTTTGCGAATGTCGCCGTGAATGGCCAGGCGATAGCAGCCTTTTCCGCGCGAGACGAGCGTCGATTGGAATGGGATGCGTTCGACTTCGCCACGAACGGCGACGTGCGGCGTGCGATCGCTTATGGCTCGAGAAATGTCCGCGGGCACATCGACAAAACGGATGAGCCCTACTTTATAGATTCTTCCGGAGAAGACGTGAACGCCGTCCATGGTGGCGAAATCATACCGCAGTCGCGGCAGCTACGGGCGCATGCCGAGATGCAGCGCGACGGAGCCTAGGGTCATGAGGTGATAGCGGACATTTCTGTAGCCAACTTGGCGGAGGACGGAAGCGAATTCCTCTGGAGTGAAAAAACGGGCGACAGACTTCGGGAGGTACGCGTAAGCCTCGGAATCACCGGAAATCCAGCCGCCGATCTTTGGCAGGACCGTCCTTGTGTAAAAGCGATAAGCGTCGCCGAGCAATCCCGGCGCTGGTTCCGCGAACTCCAGGATTCCGATGGAGCCGCCAGGTTTGAGAACGCGGAAAAGTTCTTTTAGCCCTTCTTCGTAATTTGCGAGATTTCGAAAACCGAATGCGGATGTGACCAGATCAAAGGAGCCGGAAGCAAAGGGCAATCGCAACGCATCGGCTTCCAGAAAAGGCATGGGCGAGGTGCCGTTCGCGGCTGCGGCCTTTTCGAGAGCGCGCACCAACATGGTGTGGGAAAAATCCGCGCCAAGGATGCGCGCTTTGGAATTGCGCTGCAACGCGAAAGCCAAATCACCGGTGCCGCAGCAGAGGTCGAGCACGACGGCATCGGGACGCGACAAGATCGGCTTGAGTTCTCTGGCAGTACGCGACCGCCACAGGCGGTCCATCTGCGCGGAAAGCAGATGATTCAGCAGATCGTAGCGAGGCGCGATGCGCGTAAACATTTCGCGCACTTGCCGTGAAGCTTCCTGTTGGTTCTTTGCCCCTTGCGGTTGGGTACCTTTGGGCAGAGCCGGCGGGCTACTCATAACACTTTCCAAGCGCTGCCATGGGGCGCAGGACCATCCGTGGCCCAAATCGCAAGACGCAGATTGCGGCGTACCGCGTGATTCCGTCATAAGACTTTGCGGTGCCCAGACGGGGAGAGAGGACAAAGCGAACTTGTCCGAATTTGGTTTTCTTGTCCGCGCGCATCAAGTTGAATAATTTTTCTGCCGGCGCGGTGGGCCATTTGGGCAACGGACCAATTTGCCGAACGAGGGCGATAATGCGAGCCACATCATCGGGCGGGGTTTTTATGGTTTCATGGCCGAGCAAGGCCGCGCACATCATGCCCCAGGCAACGGCTTCACCGTGCTGAAATGTTTTGTAGCGGGTGATGGATTCCAGGGCATGGGCGAAGGTGTGGCCGTAGTTCAGAATTTCGCGCAGACCGGATTCGCGCTCATCACTGCTGACGACTTGCGCTTTGATCTCGATTGACCGCCGAATGACGTGCTCCAGGGGCTGTTGCTCGCGTGCCAGGATGCCGGGCATGTTGTTTTCCAGGAAGGCGAACAACTTTGCATCGGCAATTACGCCGTACTTGATGACTTCGGCGAGGCCTCCGCGAAATTCCCTTGGCGGCAAAGTGCTTAGAACTTCCGGATCGACCAGGACGAAACTTGGCGGGTAGAACGCACCCACCAGATTCTTCCCTTCCGGCAGATTCACGCCGGTTTTTCCACCGACGGCGCTATCGACTTGCGCGACGACCGTGGTCGGCACTTGGACCAGCGCGACTCCGCGCAAGTAGGAAGCGGCTACAAAGCCGGAAACGTCTCCTACGACGCCGCCACCAACAGCGATGAGCAGCGATTTGCGGTCAGCGCCAGCACGCACGAGTTTTCGTGCGAGTGTTTCAACGGTTTTTAGAGTTTTGGCGGCTTCCGCATCATCGAAAAGATGAAGATGGACGTCCGTGTGTGAAGAAAGCCCGATCTTTACCTTTTTTCCAAGGGCACGCCAGACTCGTGGCGAGCTCAGAACATGAACGCTGGAAAACTTTCCGAGGCTTTCGATCTCGCGCGAAACATTACGCAACAATCCTCGACGACAGAGCACGAAGTAATCGCCGGCAGCGGCGCGCACGCGAATGGATTTTGATCCTGTGAGTTTCATCGCAATGAGTGAATTCATCCAATGTAGCACAAGCGTGTACGGCGCTAAACCGGTGGCGTCCCGCTTCGGTCGCACGACGACATTCTGCCGATAGCAAAAATCTTCGTGCTACCATACCCCTTCGCCCGAAGAAGGCTTTGCATGACTCTAGCCCGCAAGGTCCACCACGCCGACTACGCTGTTGTCGGATCCGGGGTGGCGGGTGTGCGCGCGGCGATTGAACTGAGCCAGGCCGGCAGCGTGGTGGTGCTGGCGAAATCCTCTCTCAACGAATCGGCTACCGCTTATGCGCACAGCGGCGTAGCGGTCGCGCTCAATGACGAAGATGAAATCAGCCTGCACGAGCAGGATACGATCGAAGCCGGCGATGGGTTGTGCAATCCCGAAGCGGTCGCCCTCATGGTGGAAGAAGGCCCGACATACATCACACAACTGATCGAGTGGGGCACGGAATTCGATCGAGCAGGGACAAAGCTGGCATTCACGCGAGAGGCGGCGCACAGCCGTTCGCGCATCCTGCATGCGCGTGGCGATTCGACCGGCCGCGAAATCAGCCGCGCGCTACTGGCTCGGGCACACACGATTCCGCATCTTCATCTTCGGCCGCACGCGTTTACAACGCGACTCATCGTCGAAAAAGGCCGGGCGGTTGGGGTTTACTTTCTTGACGAGACGGACGGATCGCTACACGAATTGCGGGCCGGCGCGGTACTGCTCGCCACCGGCGGACTCGGACAGTTGTACAGCGAAACCACGAATCCCGAAGTGAGCACGGGCGACGGCATGGCGATTGCGTATGAAGCCGGCGCCATTCTCAGCGACATGGAATTCGTGCAATTCCATGCGACGGCCCTGAACATTCCGCGCGCACCGCGGTTCGTGTTGAGTGAAGTGCTGCGGAGCGAAGGCGCAGTTTTGCGCAACATCAATCTGGAGCGATTCATGAAGCGCTATCACGAGGCTCATGAGCTGGCTCCCCGCGACGTGATTGAGCGCGCTATTGTCAGCGAGATGCACCGCACCAACAGCAAGCATGTGTATCTGGACATGACTTCCAAATCGAAAGAATTTTTCGAGAAGCGCTTTCCGCACATTTACGCCACCTGCACGACGTATGGGCTCGATCTAGCGTCGGACCTTGCGCCGGTGAGCCCGGCAGCTCATTTTTCCATGGGCGGAGTGAAAACCGATCTTTGGGGGCGCACGTCGATAGAGCGCCTGTATGCCGCAGGAGAAACGGCGGCGAACGGTGTTCACGGGGCGAATCGGTTGGCGAGCAATTCCCTTCTTGAGGGGCTGGTTTTCGGAGCGCGTGCGGGAATCGCCATGATGAAGGACGCGCCGGGGTCGAAGAAGAGTTCGGCGCACTTACCCGGATCGGTGGTTCCCAAAACCTGGGCTGACAATGAGAAGCAGAAGGATAGATCGAAGACGAAACCCGTCAGTGGATCGGCACTGGAGAAGCTGAAAGAAATTATGTGGAAGGACGTGGGGATTCTGCGCAACGGGAAGGAATTAAAGGCGGCCGTGGAAGAGATCGCCGCGATGCAGTGTGAGGTATCGGAAAAAGGCGGCCGCCGAGAATACGAACTCAACAATTTGCATGCGCTGGGCGAATTGGTCGCTCGAAGTGCGCTTGCGCGCCAAGAAAGCCGCGGCAGCCACTATCGCTCCGAATTCCCATACCGAGATGACGAGAAGTTTCAGACGCACTCGATCGCCACGAAGGGCCATGAGGTGGCATTCGAAAAGAGAAGTGGAAAGGCCGCCGGCGGTTAGGAAAGCGCAAACATCTCTGGAGATGGAGAATGCGGATCGGTTGAGATCCTGCGTCGCAAAAACGCCCCTCAGGATGACAATTTCGTTGTGGTTGGTGCGGGGGCGCCCATTATGAAAAGTGAATTTCGCCTACTTGTTCTGCAATTCCTTGATTGATTCGAGGAGAGTGTGGCCGACAATGGCCAGGGTTTTTGGGCTGATCTTGTCCAGGGTGTCCTGCGCAGTGTGCCAGTAGGGCACGTCATGGACGGCGTCGAGGTCGATGATGTCTACCGAGGGAACTTTGCGCTTGGTGAAAGAAAAATGATCGTCGCTGATAGCGTCGGTTGAATCGGCGACGAAGACGCTCGAGTAGCCCAGCTTGTCGGCGGTGGCCCACACCAGATCCGCAAGCCATTTAGTGGAACCGGCTTCTCGGCGAAAATGCGGCATGCGCCCTCCCACCAGATCGGCCAGAATGAACGCCTTGATCTTCGGCAAATCGCCACTCTGCGACAACTGCGCAGCCATTTGGCGGCTTCCGTAGGTGTTATCGGGATCGTGCCACTCAGTATTGAAAGCCTCTTCCGCATCAAAAAAAGCGATCCACACCGCGTACTTTTGCGGCGGCTGCTTGCAGAGCGATCGCGCGACCTCCAGCATCACGGCGGTGGATGAGCCTGCGTCGTCGGCACCCACAAAGTTTTCCATCTTCTTCGTGTCGTAGTGCGTGCCCAAGAGAATGATGCCGTCGGTTTTGCCGGAAATTTTCACCAAGATGTTTTTCATGGGCACGCGGCCGTCGGGCGTGTCCGCGGAAAACGAATCCGTATCGACGGTGCAGCCGTAGGATTTCAGTTCCGTCTCGAGATATTCCTGAAGCTTTGCGATCGCGGGAGTTCCCGGCGGCCGCGGCCCAAAACTTACCTGTTTGGCCACCTGATCATAGGCGCGCTTGCCATCGAAGCCGCCGGTCTTGTCCGCGGAAGGCGCTTCGTCCTCCGGGGCGATGACGGGAGCGCTGCCGGCCACGGCGCTCATGAACGGAGGCTGCGCCGGCGCCGGTTTGTCTGACTTGCAGCCGGGAGCCACCAGCACGCAGCAGACGGCTGCTCCCAGCACAAAGCGGGAAAACGTTTCGGAATTTCTCATGTGGATTGCCCCGCAGCCTCTTCGGCGAGCCGTTTATTCCTCTTGCGCACAACCACTGCAGACACACCGATTCCGACGAAATACAGTAACACCATAGGCAGCATAAAAATCAGCATGGTTTGCGCATCGGGAGTGGGTGTGATGATAGCAGCCACAACCGCGATGACGAGAACGGCGTAACGAAAATTCTTCCAAAGAAACTGCGGAGTGACAATTCCAAAAAGCGAAAGAAAGAAAATCAGGATCGGGAGTTCAAAAACCAGACCCAGACCCAACAGGATCATCAAAATCAAGTCAAAGTATTCGTTGATACTCAGAAGCGGTGCCACGCTTCCCCCAAATTGCTGAAAACCGACCAGAAATTTCAGCACATAGGGAAGCGTGACGAAGTATCCGAAGGCAATTCCAGACAAAAAGAGAAACACGGTAGAGAACAGAAACCCGGTGACAGCGCTGCGCTCGTGTTTGTAAAGCGCGGGCGCCACGAACAACCATAATTGGTAGAGCACCCACGGCGAGGCCAACACAAGGCCGATATACACGCCCAGGGTAATGACGAGGTTCAACGCCCCCGCAGGGTGGTTGTAATAGAGTTTGGACTCAAAGCCCGCTTGCTTGAGGGCTTTCAGCATGGGTTCGTTGATAAATCGGATGACTTTTGGCGAGATGTACACACCGATGAATGCGCCGATGCCGATCGCGTAGAGGGAATTGATGATGCGCTTGCGGAGTTCGGACAGATGCTCAAAGAACGTCATCTGCCCCCCGGCTGCCTCCAGTCGGCCGGCAATGGAGGTGTCAGGCTGGTTGCTGTTGGTCATGAGAGGGAGGATTTTCCGTCACAGGCTCTGATTCTTCCTTGGCTCTTTCGGCAGATTCGGTGGGCGCTTCCGTTGCAGCGCCGCCGCCGTCCAATCGAGGGACAGACTCCGTCACAGGCTGAAGCGCGGGAACTTCGCCGGAATGACTGTGAGCCGCGGCTTGGGCCAATGCCGTTGTGGCGACCGGGGCTGGGAGGGCCGGGGGAGTTGCGGTACCCCGAGTGGCCGCATCAGCGGCGGCGTTCGCTTCTGCCACTTGCTTTTTCAGTTCGGCGATGCGAGCCTGGCGTTCCAGATCGCGCATTTCTTCTTCGAAGGCGCTTTTGAAGTCGTTCGAGGCTTTGCGGAACTCCGCCATGAGCTTGCCGAAGCTTCGGGCCAGTTCGGGCAGTTTTTGGGGGCCAAATACGACCAGCACCACCAGAAAGACCACGATCATGTGGGGAATGCTGAGCATTATGGATTTAGACGTCCCTGGGTGCCCTAAAGGTGCCCTGCCTGCATCATAGAAAGGGTAGGCAGCAGTGTCAAACGGCAGTTGGGATTCGCGGATTATATAGCATTCACATGTTATAATTGGGGCTTTAGGCGAGCCGGGGGGTATTCATGAATCCAGAACGGCGTGGAGTAATTTTAGTCGTCGTAGTGCTCGGTTTGTCGGCGATCCTGGGAGGAATTTATGGGCCCTCGGTGCGCGCGACGACATCGTCTACGGACGACTTCCGCACTTCGGTCGAGGGCTTCACTTCGGTGCTCGATGTGGTGCAGTCCAACTACGCCGAACCGGTGGATGTTGACCGCGCGGTGTACCAGGGCGCCATTCCGGGCATGCTGCGGATGCTCGATCCGCACTCGAATTTCTTCGACTCCCGCCAGTTTGCGCTGCTCCGCGAAGATCAACGCGGCAAATATTATGGTGTCGGCATGGTCGTGGCGCCGCGGGACACTCACACGATCGTGGTGGCTCCTTATGTTGACGCTCCCGCATTTAAAGCTGGGCTGCGTCCGGGCGACGTGATCACCAAAGTTGACGATAAGTCCACGGATGGGCTGTCTACCACGGAAGTGGCGGACATGTTGAAGGGCCCGAAGGGCACCATCGTGAAGATTCAAGTGACGCGCGAAGGCTGGAATGATCCGCTGTCATTCAACGTTACGCGCGATGAGATTCCGCGCCACTCCGTTGATATTGTCACCATGCTGAAGCCGGGAATTGGTTATGTGCGGCTGACGCAGTTCAACGAAACGACGGACCGGGAAATTGCGGATGCGCTGAAGCAACTGGGGGCGAATGCGCTCGACGGATTGGTTCTGGATATGCGCAACAATCCGGGCGGCCTTTTGAATGAAGCCGTGGCCGTGGGAGACATTTTCCTGGAGAAGAATCAGCTCATCGTCTCTTATCACGGACGAAGCGCTCCGGAACGCCGGTTCTACGCAATTCGCGGCAATCAGGGCATGGAAGTGCCGCTGGTTATTTTGGTGAACAACAATTCGGCGTCAGCGGCGGAAATCGTGACCGGCGCGGTCCAGGACCATGACCGCGGGCTGGTTGTCGGCGAAACCACGTTTGGTAAGGGGCTGGTTCAGACCGTTACGCCACTTTCAGAAAATACGGGATTGGCGCTCACCACCGCGCGTTACTACACGCCCAGCGGCCGCCTGATCCAGCGCGATTACAAATCCATTTCGCTTTACGAATATCACTATGAGCGAAAGGTTCCCGAGCATCCGACGGAAATTCGCCAAACCGACAGCGGCCGACAGGTGACGGGTGGCGGGGGCATCACGCCGGATATCGTTGTCGATTCGCCCAAGCCGACGAAGTTCCAGGACGAGATGTATCGCGATGACGTTTTCTTTCCGCAGGAGCAAGGCGTCGGAGGATTTACACGCTATTTCCTGGGCACCAAGCCGGTGATCACCCACAGCTTTGAGGTGGATGATAAGGTGATTGGTGAATTCCGCGATTACCTGAACAAACATAATATCCGCTTCACTGAGCCGGAATTTGCCGAGAATCAGGACTGGGTGAAGCGCAAGATCAAGCAGGAAGTTTTCATGTCGAACTTCGGCACCCAGGAAGGGTTCAAGGTGCTGCTGGAAGCCGACCAGCAAGTACAGAAGGCCGTCGACGCCATCCCACAAGCCCGCGCGCTGTACGAAAACGCGCGGAAAGTTGTGGCGCAGAAGAGCGGCGGGTCCAACAATCGTTTGAGCCAACCCTGATTCATTATTTGCTTTTGCCCAAGGGGCGACGCACGCAGTCACCCCTTTCTTTTTTGGCTGACGGTTGAGGACCCTGTCTGTGAGGCAAAGCGCGGGATAGGTTGGAATACCTTTGTTCCTCTGCTAAAATTGGGTTGCTTGCTATTTGTGGGCGTGTAGCTCAGCTGGGAGAGCGCGTCGTTCGCAACGACGAGGTCGCAGGTTCGAACCCTGTCACGTCCACCATCTTTTCAACGACTTATGCGGTTTTCCGTACTACGTGGAGTAGTCCGGGTAGTCCAATTGAGGCCGGAAGTGGGAAGCCCATCGCCATCCGCTCGGCCCACCCAAACGGTAATCGCGATCCTCAAGCAGCTTCACATACCTTTCAGAAACGTGCGCGTGTGCATGTCCGCTCCAAAAATGCTTGAGCGCGTCTGGGCAATCAGACTTCTCAAGATGTGTGAGACGGAAGCGCCGGAAGATGAACCCACCCTTAACGTGTTCCAGCTTTTTGAGGATGGGATGTAGGCTGTCCTGCAGCGTGTTCGATTGAAGGAGCTGCGGACCCAAATCCGGAGGGAATGTCCAGGTTCGTTGCCCTCAAATAAGAGCCTTTTCCCATCCGGAAGCAGTGTCGAAAAACCGTGGGAGATGGAATCGTGGGTCAAGGTGACGGGCTGTCTTTGCTCCCGTGGGCACTAAAAGAACCTGCGCTGGCGATGTCGGCTCTATGCCAGAAGGATAAGTCGTTAGAACCCATTTGCCGTCTGGCGAAAACTGCATCGGGAGACCGTCCCGAAGCGGACAACGGGGGAGGCGTCTGTCTTGCGGAGATATACGGCATAACCCGTACCTGACGCTTCTCCTTGGAGGGACAGCAAGATAGTGACGCCTTCGGGGCTGAGTCGAAAGCCGTGGAATTATCACTCCAGCCGAGTTCGCGCTCTGTATTTTCTGGATAGATACGCCCGAACACTTCAGCGCGAGAGGTGTCGCGGGTCAGAAGAAGATGTATCGCAGAGACATAAGGTTGTGAAAGAGCGGATCACTTGATGGATGCCAGCAGGTACTTAATTATGTCCGGCCTAGGCATAATGGCCAGGAACACGGCGCCAGAGAGACAGCCGCAATACACCTACGACTTTGCCAAGGATATGGGGCAAAAGGGGATGCAATGAGGCAAATCCTATTCTGTAGTTTAACAAGGATTCGAGGTATCAGGCCAATCGCTGCAATAGAGGATTCCAGCGGTTCCTACCCAGAAATCATGGCCGGTCGGACTGAAGACACTGCCTGTAGCCGCCGCCTGATAAGCCCACAAACCTCCACCGAGATCCGTGAAGGTATATTGGTACGCTCCCTGTCGAACGGTGCTTCCGAGTGGAGGTATTTGGGCGGTCAGAGCAACAGATGGGTGACAACCGGGAGTTGCATTGCAAAGGCTAATCGCACTCTCGACACTGGCCAGATTTGCAACGCGAGCCTTCGCCGCAATCATTTCGTTGGTTCGCTGGATTTGAACGACCTGAGGGACCGCCATCGCAAGAAGGACGCTCATCAGAAGCAAACTCACCATCAGGTCCATGAGAAGAACAAACCCGGCTTGAGAGGAGCGCTTCATACGGCTTGGCGCGGACTTTACGACGAGGTAGAGAATCGTGCAAGGAGAGCTTTTTGCCATTATGTAAATTGTGTCTAACCAGACAACCATCGCGAACATGTGGCAAAAATTCTTGAAGGGTTTGCGCAGCCCGAGTTTTGAAATGTCCTTGGGTATGCGTGGCCGGCCAGCCGGTACGCTGCTGACGTCCGCAGTGCGATCGTGAGGTCGCGTATTGTGCAGGTCGTGGAGCTGGTCAGCTTTTCGTGGCATTGCCATTTGAAGTCCTCTTTTTAGGGTCAAAGCCGAGTCGTCGGCAGACGCGCTGATGGGAAGGAGAGGACCCACGTTAAGCACCGCCGACTCGGTCTCACGTCAGCGTTTAGCGGAATGTCGGCCGCAAAACGCGATCCCGTCCCCGGACAACACTTTGCGAAGGCGTTGGAGGCGGGAACGGAAAATCAATGTGTTGGAAATCGCCATCGCGAAATCCCCAGAGCGTGTTACGCGTTTTTGCGGGAAAATGGGGTGGTGCGAAGTCGATCTGAAGGCTCTAGGAAATGGCGACGAATCGATGTGGAATGACAGGGGGCGTAAGAAACTAGGCGCACATTTCAACCGGACACACATGAAAAAACCTCGGCGAGCGGTCGTCGACGGTTGTTGAAAACAAATCACTTAGGGCCCAGGGGGTCGTTCGCGGCAACATCTGGACTTACAGCCAAAGCCTGTCATCGCTATCCATATCGTCGAGTTCGACCAGCATATTGCTTCGTCTGGTAGGTGTTTGGCTTGTGTTATCGACGCGGACAGAGGCTGCTAGCCTAGGACAAACGGTGTTGTCTTGGGGCGCTTGCACCCCTGTTACTAAAGCGACCTCCGAAGCTCAAAGAAGGATCGCAGCCGAAGTACGCGACGGCAGTTTTGGTCCCGGTATTGTTGGCTAGCGCGGGAGTTCAACCCTCACGAGCTGCGCTGGTCGAGCTCCGCCTGCTGGTGGTGAAGCGGTACCACCATCGGTTGTGAAGTAGGCCACTCGCCCATACTCACGGGGCGCCCTTCCCCAGGCACCCGCCGACGGGCCAATTAATTCCTCCGTGAAAGGATCGCCTGCCACACTGCACCCTCTGTCCGTATTTCGGCCTGGCTCCAGTGAGAGACGGTCGATCGTATTCTGTCGGTGAGTCGTCAGATAGGCAAACCCACCATCCTGATCGATGCAGAAGTCGTCGAACATCCTTCCACCCCCAACGAACTCAGGTTCGCCGATTGGATCAAAAGTATCGCGGTCAGTTTTCACCCTCATAAAGAGTTGTTTGGCGGTGTTGGTGTAATAGAGATAGTTCAACTTTGGGGCATACTTCACGCCATTTACTCCTGGCTGCTCGGGCTTCATCTGGCCGGGGAAGTAACCCATATTGTCATGTTTGAGCCACACACGAGCTGTTGGCTTGCCGTCGGCCGTCTTCAGGCCGACACGCCAGATCAAGCTTGAAAAGCAGTCTGCGATTAAAATGATGTCCGGCGCGACTACACAGCTTCCGTTGAGAGCGCGGACGGGCTCCGGAGAGCGAAGGACCGCTTCGGGAGTGACCGCCATGCCTGGCACCCAACCGCGTAGGTCCAAGCGATGAAGATATGACTCGTGCGATGTGTAGATGTCGGAAGTCGAAATGTAGAAAACATCTGGTTCGGCCTCGACAATCCCCATTGCCAGTTGAGAAAACGTGAATAAGAGCAGGGGCTCTACGGGCGAATCATGCCTCGAAGGCGGAACATACCAAAGCTCCTTGTGGTTCAGAGCCGTTATGAGGATCGAGTTATCTGACCGCACCACCAGATTCTCCAGAAAATAATTCTTCGGGAAGGTCGCGACCGTCGTCAGCTTGGCTTGCAACACATTGTCCGTTAGCGTCATCATCTCCTTGGTATAAGTTGTCCGCGCCGTAGAGGCGGGAGAGTTTCAGAACAAGCGAACCGAGAGTGCATTCGCCGAGGTTACCGCTTCAATCCAACAGCATCCGGCGGAACGTCATAAGCCACGAGCGTCATGGAAATAGAGGTGAAGTACCCGATGAGTACGGTGAGGTCCGTAAGACCCGTATCCCCCAGTAGTTTCACGGCACGCTTATAAAGTCCCTGAGGAACGATGCGCGGGCTGATCAGCGCACATGTCACGTCGTAGACCACTTGTTGTCGTCGATCGTCAAAAGACGTGTGTAAGCCTGCGATCAATGCTTGCACTTTCTCTGGCGGAAGGCCGGCTCTCTCCCCGATCATCTCGTGTTCATAGTTCGAATAGGCCGCGTGCCATTTCGCATTGATCAAATTCACCGCAATTTCCCGTTCCGCGTCGGACAGTGAAGAATGGCTTCGTTGAAAGTACTTTCCGACAGGAACCAGTACCTGCAGCAGGTTTGGATTTTGGATGAAGATCTTGTACGGTCCCGGTGCCTCGCCACGTTCCTGGACGACGAGGTCATAACCCTTCCTTTGTTCGGGGGATTTGATCGAGTGGAATCTCGGTGTAACGACCGAACGTCCCAAAATCTGAGGTTTCCGACATCTCTTTCTCCTTTCGCAATTTGGCTTCAAAACATGACCAGTTCGTGTATTCAAGTGGCTTACTCTGGGGACGCCGCGGGCTTGTCGTCCAGGGGAACGCGCCCCGTCCTGATGACACGCGCGATGAGCATATACGTACCGATCACGTACAGGATTTCGGTCAGGGCTCGGTCAGAAAAGTGCTTCTTCGCGGCATCGTAGGTTTGGTCCGTGGCCTCGATCAGTTGCATGACTTCATCTGTAAAAGCAAATGCAACCTGTTCTGCCTCTGAGAAACAGCTTGCTTTGACGTCTCCTCTTTCTAAGGCGGCAATCTGTTCATCTTTCACGCCGACGCTGTGTGCCACCACTACGTTTTGCCGCCAAGCATAGAAGTAGTCCGAGCGCTTCGCGACATGAAGAACAATCATCCGTTCCAAGGCTTTGTCGAGCTCCATTGGCCCGAAAAGTTGCAGCATGTACTGGCTGAAGTGGGGGTACAGAGTCTCGGCATTGGCCAATGCGCGAAATACATTGATCACAGGGAGTAAGGCGAGGGCTTCCGAGATCGGCTTGGAAGCGGTTTGGGGATCAATGAGCTTCAGTCCTAGTCCGAGTTGTTGTGATTTGTCCTGCCCTGTTGTCGCTGCTTGTCTCATGTGTTTCTGCTTTTTTTCAATTGAACTGCTCACCGTTACTCACCGTGTTTCCGGGAAGGTGATCATGATGGTCGGCTGGCAACCCAGTCAGACCGTCGATGCACCAGCCGCCCTCGGCCCGATGCTCTTGCATGCCTCCAAAACCCATGCCAGGTCGCTGCTAAGCTTCCGTCCATGTTCTTCTTCCATGTCATTCTCAGTTCCTTCGCTCTAGGAACACGGCGGGTTGGACGTCCTTTCGTTTCTCTTATGTAAAAATTTAATGTAGGTATTTACGGTAAGAACTTGTAACCAGAGCTATGGACTGTATGAAAGTGCTTGGGATGCGCGGGCTCTGTTTCCAGTTTTTTGCGCAACCTCAAAATGTGGTTATCGACAGTCCTTGTATTAGGATAATTCTCGTATCCCCACACTTCATTGAGTAGTTCGTCCCGTGAGATCACTCTCCGCGGGTTTTTGATCAGATAGGCGAGCGTTTTGAATTCCTTACATGTGAGAATAACGGGGCGACCATGGCGATGAATTTCCATCGTTGAAAAACATCCTGTCACTCCCCCAAACTCAAACGTGTCGGTGGCGTCGGGATTTCTCAACCAGGCCTTCGCTGCGTCCAGCGGTGAGCAGGCATCGCTGGTATCCATGAGGCCAGTGACGGACTTATTGGGTCCCGGTTTTTTCTGCGTCGTCTTATCATGAACAGCCGATTTTGGAACAAGCACGATCACCGGCAAGTAACGCGATAGCTTACGAAACTCTTCCGGGATGCCAGAAACGGGCACAGACGCCGAGTCTTCATCGAGGAAGTGCATCGGATTTGAATCGAATGCAGTCTTGGATTGCGCAAAAGGGGAAATTGCCGCCTTGATTGTTGCTGTCATTGGGATACCTCTTTACTCAGCTTGCCTAGAACAATTGGAGCTGCCGACGCTTTGCAGCGAAGGCATTCGATGCAGCGCGATTTTCGCGTGAAACATCCGAGTCTTTACTGCCGCGGTCGAAATCCCCAGAATTTGTGCCGTTTCTCTGATGGAGTGTTCTTGTAAGTGGAAGAGTTCCACAACGTTGCGAGCTCGCGGGCACAGCCCCGAAATGGCTGACTTCACGATCCGTTTCCGTTCACGAAGGGAGCAACTCTCTTCCGGATCGGGAGCATCGTCCCGAAATTCTCGTTGCGCTAAAGGTTTAGACGACGAGTTTGGCTCGTCCATGGGAACTTCTCGTGCTCCGCGGTTTTTACGAAGCTTCATCAAGGCAGCATTAATCGCAATGCGGGTCAGCCAGGTTGCAAATTGGGATCTTCCATCAAAATCCTTGAGATGGACGAAAGCATTCAGAAAGCAGTCTTGGACCGCGTCTTCGGCGTCTTCGCGGTTTCGCATGATCCGATGGATGACACAGAAGACTTTTTTTACATGGCGTTCGCAAAGCTCTCCGAAGGGGGCTCGTCTTCCAGTCTTGGCCGCTGCCACCAACTGCTCCTCGTTCCATGCTCGAAGATCGCTAACAGCTGCGATGTCGCTCTGAGCCGAAAAAAATGTACTCATCACTATAGTTGTACCTCCAACCTCAAATCGGGGCTGCCAGTTAGTGGCTCCCTCAATCTTTTTCCCTTTTCATCCACTCGCGGACGTACGCCGGACAGTTCTCCAGCTTCATCCCATCCGCCTCGCAATCTCTTAGAAACTTCACTGCGTCGCGATCTGCCAGCCTCACGTCTCGTAAGTCCAAAACGATGCTTCGGTGGTCCGTAGCAAAGAGCGCCTTCAACTCCGCGACTTCCTCCGCCTTCATGCGCCCACTTAGAGTAAAAACCATGATTCCCTTTCGCACCGATCGCTCGATCCTCAAGGTCATCGTATGTTGTCTGGCCCAGGCAGCCATGGCGTTGTTGCATTGTTGCCATCGCGGCACTGGTTTTATGAAGGTGCAATGTGGGGGCCACATGCAAACCACTGAAATGAAAGGCGTAGAGGGGAAATTGGATGACGAAAATTCGGGAAGTGCCGAATTTCCGGGAGTCAAAAAGGAATGGCGACTACCCCTCCGCGATAAACTTGTGCTTCTTGATGTTCAGCTGTTTAATTTTCGAGTCCAGCGTCGAGCGGGGAATTCCGAGTTTCGCTGCCGCACCTTCTGGGCCCGCAACTTTCCCTTTACTTTCCGCTAAGGCAGCTTCAATAATTTCTTTTTCCTGATTCTGGAGGGTATCCGGCAAAGGACCTGCTAATTCCTGCCGGGGTGCGTGCTCGCGTGCCAGCCAGGCCTTTTCAATCCAAAAGGTGCCGCCGCTGCACAAGATCACCGATCTTTCAACAATGTTTTGCAACTCGCGGATATTTCCCGGCCAGGGGTACGACTGAAGGAGATCGAAGCTTTTTTTGTTCACCGCCTGAAAGCTCTTTCCTGCTTTCCTGGCGTAACGATCGATGAAGTACTCGACCAGCAAGGGAATGTCTTCTCTTCTTTCCCGCAAAGAAGGTATCTCGATCGGAAAAACGTTGAGCCGGTAAAACAGGTCACTGCGAAAGGTGCCCCCCGCAATGGCGGCTTGCAAGTCACGATTCGTGGCAGCAATCACCCTAACATCAGCATGAATGGATCGACTTCCGCCGACGCGCTCAAATTCGTGTTCCTGCAAAACACGCAAGAGAGCGATTTGCGTCACGGCTGGGAGCTCCCCAACCTCATCTAGGAAGATTGTGCCTCCTTCGGCCAATTCAAAGCGGCCCAAACGTTGCTGAGTTGCACCCGTAAACGCGCCCTTTTCGTGGCCAAACAATTCCGAGGCGATCAAGTCACGCGGAATGGCAGCGCAGTTCACACTCACAAAAGCTCGCGAAGAACGATGAGACCTCATATGGATGGCGCGGGCCACCAGTTCCTTGCCAGTTCCGGTTTCGCCTGTGACGAGAACTGTTGAGTCGGTGGGAGCGACCTTGGATACACGAGAAAGTACTGCTTGCAGTGCGGGAGAAGTCCCGACGATGTCCTCGAACATGGATACCTTGTCGATTTCTTCGCGCAGCGCAATGTTCTCCTTGTAGAGCTGATCCTTCAGGGTCTTGATTTCCTCGAAGGCCTTTTCCAGAGCTTTGCTGGCGTTCCGCTGTTCCGTTACGTCGATAACGGTGCCGACAAATTCAATCACTTGGCCCGAGTCGTTGGTGATGGCGTGGGCAATGGTGCGAACATATCTTATGGAATTATCTGGAAGAACAATGCGGTAGTTGTATTCTGCATCGTTCCCCTTGTAGAGCTCACTTGCGGCGGCGGCGATAGGGGCACGGTCATCCGGATGTATGCTCTGCAAGTAGTTTTCCGGGGTGGGGGTTGTGGTTTTTGGGTCGAAGCCAAAAATGTTAAACATTTCGGCCGACCAGAAGATCCGCTTGCTGCCAACATCCCAATCCCAACTTCCTGTATGACTAAGCCTTTGGGCCTCGGCGAGATTAGCTTCGCTTTTGCGCAAGTTCTCATAGAGATTCTGTAATCTCCCGGCCGTAGCGTTGAAAACCTGACCAAGTTGAGCTAGCTCATCCTGGCCGATCACGGAAACTTGATGTTGAAATTCACCTCGTGCCAACGCTTTGGACCCCTCTACTAACCGCCCCAGTGGCTGCGTGATACTGCGCGTGATTGCTACCCCGAGGCCAGCGGCAATCAGGAGCGTGACGAGTCCTGTGATTGGCACAGCGAGAAAGATTCGACGTTCCGCACGCGAAATGTTTAAAGTGGCTTGCGCGCGCTGCTCTTCAACCTCGCGGGCGACATCTTTGACCAGCTCGGAACTCAGGGATTCTAGCGGTTGGACTTGTACCTCGATCCGGATACGCACAGCCTCCCACTCTCCCGATGCGGCCAACGCTCTGATTGCATCCAGGTGTGACGGCAGCGCACGCTCGATTGATTCGAGAGTTGGCAGAACTGTCTGATCCGCATTCACTTCGGGAGGCAAGTGGCTGAAGGCAGCCTGGGTGCGCTGAGCGTCCTCAACTAGCCCCGCCCGGAGTGTCTCCCACTCCTTCAGCAGCCGGCCAGAGTCTTCCGACCGTGCCGCAGCACCGAGCCTCTCATAAGCTGACAGGAGACCGGTGTGTACGCGCAGCACTTCGATTAGCTCTTCGTTCACACCGTTCAATCGTCCCACCTGGGCACTGATCAAGTGCAACTGCCAAAGGAGGACGCCATTGCCAATTAACATCAGCACAATGATGAAGATAAAGCAGAGTGTCAGGCGGCGATGGATGTTGAGACGGTTGAGGAATGGACTGCTCGCTGTCGCATGCCTCAGCCATCCAGTCGGACTGTTGGTACGAGTCATGCGTTACCTCTAGCTGAAGTGCACACGGCACGGACTCCCTTCATCGAAGGGATTGCCGGTTGCGCGCTAGCGAACTTGTTCCGAGCTGTTAATCCTTGGGGCCACGAATCCGGCTTGGCGGTCCCGTCTTGAAACTAGTGATCTCAACGAGTTCTTTTTCCAACCCCGCCGCAGCTTGCGGCGCGCTGGTTTTGCCCATCAAAACCGAATGCACTGCCCCGATATAAGCGTGACTCACGTCTTCATATTTCTGTCCGGAAACTGTAGAGGGTCGACTCACCACGCCGCTCCCCAGTTGGTGCTGCCCAATGTCAGCAGAACCAGAGTGAGTCTTTAAAATGGCCGGCCACTCCAACTGCTCAAGCGGTGATTCGGAATGCAGGCGAACCGCCTCGAACTGCATTTCTCTACGGACAAGAAATCGGACCAATTCCAACGCCTCAGCGGGATGAGCTGCCGATCGGGAAACTCCGAGACCAAATCCACCCAAGACAGAGACCTGCGCAGCCTTGCCATTGGGGACACTACTGATACCAATCCTGTCTCGGACCGCTGGCCCGCAGATGCGCCGGCTCGTCGATGCAGGCCCGCACTTATCCTCGACGCTCAGAAAGTAAGACCGAGCCCACCCACGATAAAAAGCTGCCTTTCCTAAGTAAAAGGCGTTGATGGCGTCCCATTCCTCATAGGAGATCACGCTGGGAGATGATATCCGGCCGATCCAGTGAGCAGCACGTTGCCAGCTGCGGATGGCGTCAGGATTGTTCACGCTGATCGTGCTGTCACCTTCGATGATACGCCCGCCCCCCTCCCCGACCTGCCATTCCAGCGCGTTGCAGGTCAAACCTTCGCCCGCCGCACCCGGCCATACAAAACCCCAAAAATCTTTTTGTCCTTTGGCGCGTTCTCCCTGCTGGATCCTGGCGGCCATTTTCTCGAGTTGGTCCCACGTCCTGGGTGGTGTCCCATACCCATACTCTCGAAGAAGATCCTTTCGATAAAACAAGACTCCTATATCGGCAACGTATGGCACGGCGACTAGCTTCCCCTTGACCGTATAGCTCGCGACCACATCAGGGTCTACCGAAGAAAGTTCTTTCACAAAATATGGTTTGAGGTCGATCAAATCCTCACTCAGGGTTCCGGGCCAGATCACATCGACGCCAGACACATCCGGACTGGAGGATCCCTTTCGTAATAGCTCCAGGGCCATGCCTAGCTGGTCAAGAGCGGTCTCCGAAGCCGGCAGGTGCTTGACCCTAATTCCTGTTTGCCGTATGAACTCTTGCAATCTTTCGTCTGGGAGCACATTGCGTTCTGTCAGGTCGTGCGACCACTCTGGATCGAGGAAAGTCAGCGTCACGGGTTCTTTCGCAGGACGCTGGCATGCACCCAGCGACACAACGATCAGGGAAATGCCGATGATCTTCGTTAGGCGGCTCGGCTGCGGGTAGACGAGATCCACACGCCTATTTCCGGCCGCCGCCGCGTCTTTGCGCTTCTCCATATCTGCGTTTGTCCTGCGCAATCGTGGTGTGCTCATGATTATTGCTCTGGGCCGAGATCTCGCTGGCGCGGGGCCATCTTAAGATACTCCTCAGCAATCAAGGATAGCCATATGAAGCTAAATCGGTCGGTTTTTGCCTGCGGGCTAGTTCGCTCCGGAACTAGCATCTCAATCTTCATTTCAGCACTCTCCAGCACCACTTGAGATTTCACCGGCCGTTCCACTCTCACGGGACGGCCCAATAGACTAGCGAGGGTGGCAGCGATTTCCGTCGAGGTCACACGATGCGGCCCTTCCAACTCGATAACCCGGTGGCCGTTCCACGTTTCCTGGAGCAGTTCGGCAGCTAGGCGCCCGATGTCGGAAGTGGCAACCATAGGCACCGCTTTATCCAGGGGCTGCAGGAAGCTTTGAATCGCGCCGTTCTTCGCTGGGGCAACGTCCCAGCTAGAGTTCTCCATGAACCATGCTGGCCGCAGAAAAGTGATTGCCATCGGCAACTTTCGGAGCGCTTGCTCGATGATGGCATGCTGTGTCAGCAAGTCCACAACCCAACTGCTCCCGTACAGCCCGGACCATCTCTCCGGGATGGATCCTTTTGAGCTGGAGAGCGTGCAATCCCAACTACGCCACTGTCCAACTCGTGGACGGCGCCAACATCAACGCCATGACCACCATCGGCTCCATCCGGGGCAGCGCCCAGGATATTCAGACACAGATCGGCAATCTCGAACAGGATTCGCACTCCAGCGACTCTGGCCTGAATAGCGAAGTCTCGGTTCAAAACAAAATCAACACCGCGGGAGTGATGACCCTCCGTACCGTCCAAGACTCGAACAAACTCCTCGCCCCTCTTCTCGAAATGCAAACCAATCTTGCCAAGCAACAACGCGAGTCGACGACTAACGCCATCAATGCCGACATCCAGCGCCAATCCAGCCTCAACATGACGCAGATGACGGGAACCCTTACCGGGAACCAGCACGTGCTTTGTTTACGGCGTCCAATTGGAACAGAGAGCGTCCATCTGGCGTCCAAAACCGTCCATTCTGTAAGGAGATTTCAGTAACTTAGCCGCGTAAGTGCAATTAAATCATCGAGAGTTATGGAGCGGGCGATGGGAATCGAACCCACGTCCGAAGCTTGGGATGCTTATACCTGCCACCGCAGCCAGCAGGCCGCCATCGCTCGGACGAATCTGGCTCCGGATCCATCAAAGCATCTCCATTATAGAGTTTCTTTACCCTAACTCGAATGCCCGGCTGCTCTTGCTTTAAACTCTCCACTTTGGGAAATGAGAATGGCTGAAAAACCGCAGGCATTACCCGTCCATCCACATGAATTGCAGCTCGCCTGATATATCCGCGCTCGGAGTTCATCCTCATTCACAATGTCCTCAGACGGGTAGGTAACAGATACTTCATGCTTTCCACAGTTTACGCAGCGAAACGTCAGAATGTAACGCTGGGTTTTTCCGGTCGTCATAGAAAAACTCCTGGCGCCGCTTCAAGGGACATGGAGCGAGTAAGTTCTATATGCTCACATTCCAATTGGCCACGACATTTTACCCGGCCTGACTCATCGACTTTTAGAACCTCGAATACTGGAACTAACCCCGCCCAAAAGAGAGCGGCTGTGGCCTAGCTCGCCTTTCGGTGAGACGGAGGCGGTAAAGTGGGTTTGCCCCGCGGAACCAGCCTAGGACTTCACAGTCCGGCAACAACTTGCAATCGTCAGCAAGAAAAACAACACAGCACCGTGAAGAAAGCTCAAGTAGGAGATAGCATTGCCGCCAGGAACACCCATGTGGGGTGGAATCATATTAAGAGCCGTGAACATCCGAAAGATCAACGCGAGTACAGCGCTGATCAAGCCTAGCCAATAACCTATTGTGGAGAGTTGTTTTTCCATTCTCATCTCCTACTATAGATTCAGCCTTTTTTGAGCTTTGGCCCGTGTTGGTCGTTACGCTACTCTCGGTCGACCAGGGAGTCAAGCAACGTTTCCAACGTTCCCGGATGTTTCCCGCATTACAGGTGATTACTCACCCTGCTGTCGGTTCGATGGTGTGCTCGGACAGCGCAAGGGTAAAGTTGAAATCGGAAATTCCGGCGCAAGTTCGCGGACATCGTTCGTGATAACATCCTTGCTGTCCGATTCTGGTTTCGCTTCTCCCTCACCTGCGGATCGATTTGTTCTCGATTGGCAAAAAGGGTGATCCCATGGCAACAACTCTACTTGTGAAATTTGCTCTCGCAATGGGAATTACAGGAGGACTTCTTATTGCCAGTTCGCACTCTAAACTGAAGGAAGTCGCCTCGGCCGACGTACATGCCTCTAGCTCAAGCCTCGACTCATTGGGAACATCGAATTCCTGGGATCCAAAGGCGGCTGCAGCCTACCTCGATCAAAGAGCGCGCTGGTGGATGGGGTGGCGGGAAGCGGCGCGCGACCATGGGACTTTTTGCGTTTCGTGTCACACGACTCTGCCATATGTCCTCGCGAGGCCTGCTCTCCGCAACGTCCTCGCCGAACCAACCCCTTCCGCTGACGAAGCCCTTCTCCTTGAAAACGTCTCAAAACGCGTACGTCTTTGGAACGAGGTCGCACCGGTGTACAACGACAAGGAATACGGCCTCAACAAGAGCGTCCAGTCTCGCGCGACCGAAGCCGTCCTCCTGGCCTTCATCCTCGCCAGCAATGATGCTCAGACGGGGAAGCTCAGCACCGACACGCTTACCGCATTCGATAATATGTGGGCGCTCCAGCAGACTACCGGAGAAAATAAAGGCGCATGGCTTTGGCAGCTTTTTGATCTGAATCCCTGGGAGGGAAACATCTCTCCGTACTATGGAGCCACTCTTGCCGCGATCGCCGTGGGCACAGCCCCTGGGAATTATCACTCCACACCCGAAATCCAGAATAACCTTACAAGGCTCCGTGATTACCTCGACCGCGAATTCCCCGCGCAGCCCACCATCAATCGCCTGACTCTGCTTTGGGCCTCTGCGAAACTCCCGGGACTCCTATCACCAGCACGCCAGAAATCCATCATCGATGAAGTTCTGAGCAAACAGCAAGTTGACGGTGGTTGGAGCCTCTTTCCGCTCGTTAGGACGTGGCGAGACTGGGGTCCTTCTTCTCTTCTAGGTAAGTGGAAACGAGCGGACGGAACCCCTCAGGAGTTGCAGAGCGACGGATTGGCCACAGGTTTGATCTTATTCGTCTTGCCGAAGGCCGGCGTTCCCCGCGACAATCTTCAGCTCAAACAAGGCAGGGCTTGGCTGATACGGAACCAGAACAAACCTGAAGGTCTCTGGGTCGCTTCCTCTGTTAACAAACGGCGTGATCCTTCCTCGAATGTCGGACGCTTTATGAGCGATGCAGCGACAGCCTTTGCCGTGCTCGCTCTGACCGAAAATAACTAGGCTGCAAAAATCCCTGAAGCAACCCTACGTGGTAACGGTGTACGGCATGGCGGAGCACGCCAATAAGGCGGTCACCATTCTGAAAGCGGCGGGCTACAAAGATAGCGATATGAGTATAGTCAACAAGCAGATGCTGGCAGACAGCAGAGCGAACGACGTGGAAGTCGTGAACCCGGGCTCTGCGTCGCTTAGGGTAGTGCGTCGGGGTCGGGCACGAGGCGCGGATCGATTGACCCGCCGTGGTGTGCAAATTTTCGCTCATGCGGCCAGTGACAAACTAAAGGCGTATGCACGACCGTTGCGATCCGGGCCCCGGAATCGAACTGGCCGGAATACAATCCAAGAGACTCCTGCCCTTGCGGCGGACGTCGATTTCTTCTGATACCGAACTCAGATTCTCTTCCGAGTTTGCTCGCAAATTTGGACGAGGGCGTATTCGAGGGCTTCGGATTGCAAGGCAGCCTCTTGCAAGCCCTCAAGGAGTCGAGCCTCCACCATGTCGTTCCGCTCTCGCAGGCTGTTGGAAGACGTGCCACGACTATAGATCCGTGGACATCCCCACCGTGGGAGATCGTTCTTGCGGCTGCTGGTGATTATCTGATTATCGCCAGCCGGCCCGCGCGCTCAGAGCAAACCAAGCTTTCCGGAAACTTATGAGGAAGCTGGGAATTTGTGCAACTCGCGTGCAACGGGGATTGTTAGCTCTTTATAATCAAGCATCTGCACCTGACTGCTGGTTAGCCTAACCACCGTTCTCTTTCGGAATCAGCGGGTTACGCGGTAGAAGGTATACCTTATTTAGAGGGATTTATGGCTACCCGGTATAGGGGTAGAAGCCCCCACGCCAGGTACCCTCCTCGGGAGTGGCGGGGCCTTAGACACACTACCTCCCCACCAATCCTCTTAGCCGAAAAAATGCGTGTATTTGACACGCTGCTATACTCTCGCCATGGATGAACGCACGGAGCTGTCTGCCCGGGCAGAGGCACACTGGCCCTCTCCGAACACGATGTACAGTTTTTGGCAAACCTCATTGTCGTGGAAGGCAAAAATCGTGGAAGAGGCCGGGAGGATTGACCGGTATCAGGCGTGGTCTCTCTGGACTAACGGACCGTGGGGCGAACGAGTCGATTCAGAGATTGATAGTATATTTCAGTAAGCTCGAAAGTCTCGGATTGGTCACCCGTACCACCGCCGAACAATCTAAATATCATGGCCGATTTTCAGAATCGCTACGCCCTACTCAGAAAAGGCTTGGATTTTGGCAGATATCCCAACAACAGTAAGTAAGCGATTGAAAAGGCTACGGGATGCGACGTACATTCCTCCCCGTGCCAGCCCGCAAAAGCCAGACAGAGAGCATCAATACAAAGCCGGCGATCCCGTGTCCATCTCCCTGCACACGGGCCGCATCGTTGACGGCTCTGTCCGCGCCATCGTGGAAAAGCCCGACGGGATTCAACTGCAGGTAGATTACGGAAACGATGAGACCGCGTTAGTCGAACTGTGGCGAGTGCACTTATTTGACTACCAAGGAGAATGGCATGACGGACGACGAGAAAGAACTTGGAGAGGCTGCGGTTTCGGTATGCAAGGCCTTGAAAGCACAAGCGCTGCTAATTGACGGGATGAGGATCTCGCAAGAGGCTCTTATAAACGCTTTACGCGAGACAAATCCAGCGCTAGTGGCCACATTTTTGAGCAACCGGCAACGTATAGACGAGGAGCTGACGGATCGTCCTCTTCTTGCCGCGATAAAGCTACTCGAGGCCATGGCGACGAAGCTTGAGAGAAAATATGGATCATGGAAAAGCTGATGGAAACGGTGAAACCGTGCAGTCGAACTGTGGTGAGTGCGACCGAAATGAAAACCAACGCAGTGCTCATGGTGCCGTCGCACAGCCATAAGCGATTGCGTATCGATTGGGAAGGTTAGCCTTACTCTGACCGGCATGCGCACCGACTTGCTCCCAGACTGGGTAAATTTCCACAAACCTGTCCTGTTGGCGGTCCTTAACGGTTCTCGCCTCGATCGTGGGTCCAGAGGACAAGACCAAAAACCTGTCGGGTGGCGCACGCAGCAAATCCCGTAGCTGACCTTCAACCCAAGACGCTCGAGCATCAGCCAATCCGCGATTTGAACCAAATTTCTTCTTGGCCGCAGGGCTAAGCGGCTGCTTATCGACCGAACCCAAAACAAATACTGAGAGGAGGCGGCGTTGAGGTAAATCGCCGTTCAGTTTATCGGCAGCGAGTTGCACCGCTTGTTCGGGCGCGGGACCGCGGTCCGTTGCCGGGTCAAACGGTCCGATGCACAGTGGGAGTGCAAAAACCGGAACCTTTGCCTGCTCCGCGTGAATTGGATTCTCCACAGGTTTGGGCTTTTCCTTGAATATCGCTTGAAGCAAGACACCCACAATTTGCAGGACGAAGGCCAAAACGATGAGCTTCATCCCCCGCTCACCCTTCACATGAACCTCTTTTTCAAAGTCGTCCATGAAACCGTCGATGTCTGCCATGTATTCTTGTTCTTTGGGCAGATTGTCGCGCTCTTCGTTATCAAGTTCTTCGTGAATTTCTTGCGGCGTATATGGCGGCTGGGAAAGGGCTCGAATATCTTTTTGCTGATTGCGCCGAAAAGTTCTGAAGTTATCCAATTGCGTGCGAAGATTTTGCAATCTCCACCGTGCGCCAGCCCTATAAAGCGGGTCGATGGCTAATAAATAGCCGCCGTAGGTTCCAAGCGCCAAACCGATGATCGTCACGATGTCAGCGATCGTCATGGTGTTTGACCTTCCAAAGCCCTGGTCCAGAATCCGCCGTATTCTCCAACCTGATTCCGTCTATGTCTAGCTTCGATTCGCCGCGATCGTATGCCCAAGACTTATCCACAGCCGGCTAAAATCCATTGGCGGAGATTCGGGTCAATGGAGAGTACATCGGCGGCGATAGTTGGCTGTCACGGGCTTGGTTTGCGAGCATTGCCACCAAGAACTGCCAAACGGGTATTTTGTTCAAACCTCGATTAAGGAGTTGAAGTAGTTCGCCATAAGTACGTAGAAAGGGACCCAGTCATTTATCACCATTGAAAAGCATCTGCGCCGCGTCGAATCTTCGGCAACGACGTAGCAGTCAGCCACGGGCGACTGGCCGTTTCCGCCTCGCATAGATCACGACACGCATAGATCATTCCTCCTCGCAAGGTTTTGCCGACCCGCCCAGCAAGCTATCGAGCCCTTCTTTGGCCCCTTGATGGTGGCCAGGGCCGGAAGCTCGTCTTGTACGCTGACCTCTAACGTCAGGGTGGATTGCTGTAGCAGTCCTTCGCGGTTCTCGAGTAGCCAACGTGCGACTCCAGCGGCTTCCCGATGAGCGCAAGCCCCGTTCCGGTGGTCCAAGTAGTCCATTTAGAGGACCGTTGCGAAACCTAAGTGATTGCAGTGCCACGTCTTAGGTTAGACTTTACATCATTCGCAACGACGAGGTCGCAGGTTCGAACCCTGTCACGTCCACCACTGACCTTCTGAATCGCCACATCTTACGCAATGCGCTCCATAACGTGAAGTTTGCCAAGTTTGCCAACTGGGGCGGATAAATCGAAGCCGAGTCCAATCTTCTCCGCCTGTTCGAATCTGTAATCACGGTCCTCTCACAGTTTTGTGTACCGCTCCGAAAACGTGTGTTTGCGCGTGGCCGGACCAGAAAGCTAACACCCAAAATCGAATTGAGAAAAAAGATTTCGCTGCACTCGATCCTGAGCAGGACCGCTTGAAAACAGAATTGCTTCTTGAGTGCGAAAAGTTCCATGCGTACAAAACTGGCGACCGTGAACCCTCGCCAGCGGAAGGTTGTACGCTTGATGATGCAGCCGTAGCGCTTGCGTGTGCTCAGAAAGACGTCGGTTTGTGCGTCCAGGCCAAGCGCGAAGTGGACAGGTTATACGATGACATTCAACAGGTCCCTTACAAGATACTTTTTAACCCATCTCTTACGGCTCTTAGGATGTGGCGTTCAGTCGAGGCTATGCGTTTAGTCGATGAAGCGTTAAAAAGGCAAGTCAGCCGTGAGGGAAAAGATCGCCTCATAGCCGTGCATGCAAACCGATTTGATCTCCATTTGGTTTTTTGGTCCCTCGGCGAGTACGAAAGTGTCAGTCCAGAGGATTTTGAGGAGATCAAGAAGCGCATCCCCGAACTTACGTCGGAGGCACTCGGCAAGACCACCACTGCAAATGAGAAACAGGCTGTGAGTTCTTATCCAGCAAATTTCTTGAAAAACGCCACGAAATGTAACGAAATCTAAAGAATTAGCAGCCGCAATTGCCTAACATTACCTCCAAAAAATGACTTGCCTGCCCGGGCTTCCGCGCGGGCATCTCGCAATATGGACTAGTAGACTTTCCTCGATTAGAGGTGCGTTGCATCGACCGTCTGAGCCGGCAAGTGTTTTAGGAAACCGGCAGATTCTGCGAGCCGGCATCCCTCACGGCGAACAGTTGCCAGAAATTTGTCAAAACTCCTAATCAACCTCAGCCATCTAACCACCATGCCTAGCAGCGTTATCCAAACTCCAGCTTGGCTTCGCCAGATGGAGAGCATCCTGGAGGAGCTCAACGAGGGAGTGATTATCGTTGACGACCAGCTTCGTCTGATCTTCGTGAATGAGGCACTGGTTCGATTAGGTCATTACGAACGTGCTGAGATACAGGGTCGTACACCCGATGCGATTTTCCCGCAGGAAGACGTCCCGTACATAATGCGTCAGCACGAATTGAGCCAGCGATACGGCCGCCATCGCACCGAGTTCTATTTCCCCCGGAAGGACGGCGAGAAAATTCCAGCGATCTTCAGCGGGCGTATCATTAAGGGTCCTGACGGAAAGGAGTACGGCATAGTTACCGTAACCGACATCAGCGCGCAGAAACATGTCGAGAAGCAACTTCGCGAATCCAACGCGCTCCTCGAGAAGCGCCAAATGGAAGTTGAGGCCGAACTCTCGCTCGCTGCGAGCGTGCAACAATCACTCGCGCCGCGCAGCTTGGTTTGGAACAACCTTGCCGTTGAGGCCTCCTACTGCCCCGCGCGTATCATAGGCGGTGACTTCGGCGTGATCTTCTCGCAGGGCGACGAATTTCTAAACATCGTGATGTGTGACGTATCCGGCCATGGCATCGGTTCGGCCCTTGTCGCGAATCGCATTTACTCGGAAACCCTGCACGAGCTCGAACGCAAGGCCGGCCCGGGCACCTTGGTGCAGCGCCTTCACAATTTCGTGTACGATCACCTCGCAGTTGACGGTTTTTGTTTCACGATGGCTGCAGCGCGTTTTTCTCAAAATGGACACAGGGTGACTTTTGCTGCCGGTGGCCATCCGCCGGCGATGATTGTCTCCGATGGTGTTCTTCGCTTGCTCGATTCGCAAAATGGCATACTTGGCTGTCTTGCCGATACAGCGCCGTCTGGCTCGACCCAGGAAATTGACCTCGCAACCGGCGACCGTCTAATCCTGTACACTGACGGGCTCGTCGAGGTCTTCAATCAGAGTCACGCAATGCTCGCCGTTGAAGGCCTGGCGAAGTTGGTCCGAGAATCGGCGACACAATCCCTTGCCCAGATGAAACAAACAATCCTCGAGGGCGTAACCACTTGGAGGAGCGGCTCCATTGCCGATGACATATCTCTCATAATCGTCGAACTGCGTTAGGGTATATCGCTCCCGTGGCGATGCATTTGTAATGACGCAGGAACTCCACGAATAAGTGTTTTTTCGAGATCGGCAAGAACTCGTCTCGATCCGCTAACTCGCTTTCTCACTCGTGCAGTAGCGGATCTGATTGTCAGATAGCCCGACGAAGAAGATACTCAAGTCGTCTTCCGTCGCAACAATAAACTCATTCGCTTCACAGACCACGTACATGGTCTGCTTGGTGGCTAGAGCGTACTTGTCGGCAATGGATTGCGCTTGGTTGAATGAACTAAACGGCTGTGTCATAAAGCGCTCCCCTACTTGACGTTATTCATGATTTCATGCACACGCGCTTGAGCCGTCGTTGCCCTTGGGCAACGACGAACTTGCTCTGCGAAAATTGGCGATCTGGATGAGACGTCGCACGATTCATTTTTGCGTGTGGGGCTTGATGAGCAAATGGTACGGCCGACTCATGTCACTAGGACTCGCGGCCTTCAACGGGCGCGGAGTCAGCGCCTTCGACCGCTGTGCTGGTGCTAAGATAACGGCAGGTGATCTTCCAGTGGCAACAAGACCACGGCTGCCGGACACCGCCTGCAAGCCGCTCTTGCCTCGTGCGTCCGGTTCTCTGATTTCCAACCATCAGAACCAACCACGCGACACGTCAGGTACTCTCGTACCATTCCTTGCCGCCCAAGGATTCAGCACATTAGAGGCTGGAGAATCCCGTGAATCCGACGGCTGAACAAGTGGCATTCCGAGCAGAATTGTGGCGGAAGTTCGTCGCCGGATACCAGTGCATGCTGGCCACGTCGCCTGAGTCGTTTTCGGCCTACTGAGAGGCGTTTCGCGCCAGCTGGATCGCGGGGAGGTGAACGGGCGGTTTGGTTTCCCTGCCAGTTTTTGGGCGTCTGCCCGGGACTTCTCGCGGTGGTGGCTCTCCATACCATTACGGAGAGCGGCGCGGCGTTGGCTTCGTCCACTTTCGTGATCTCACCGCAAGCCAACCAGCTCGGTGGCGGATTGAATCAGCTTCGCAGGACCGAAACCCACGCCATCTTTAAGATGGTCATTATCACCGCGGCGATAAATAACCGGCACCCAGCCACACCATCCCATCGCTGGGCGCAGTAGGGGATTTAGATTTAGCAAGAGCTACGGGGGGAATATTTCTACTACGGATTAACTTCACGCGTACTCTAAAAATTGTAAAGGGCCGGCGGAAGGCCGGCCTTGCGCCGGAACTGCATTCCTGCATCCGGAACACCACTTGAGAGGATTATGGAGTGCTGTTCAGGTATCTGTCGTTGCTCTGGAGCATGTCTGTCGTTGCCCTGGAGCAATCAGGGATCGTTGGTTAGGTGAGAGTGTTACGAGGTGCTACGGATAAAATGGGACAGGCGTTAGGGATTCCCCCAGTTGATTCATAGCGGGGCTGAGTCTAAACAGGAATGACAGCCTATACGATTCCCTCGGGCGGAGGTAATCGCTACGGCTTGGGTAGGGTATGGCTTCTCTCCTGACCGGGGCCATCCCTCCTTTTTTACGCCGATAAGGGAAGGACTCTGCCCATTTACTCACACGGAAACGCACCTATGCCTGCCTCAGGGATTGCTGTCGTTTCCCTGCGCCTGAGATCGCAATTCCTCGACGGACTGACTCCGACTGATCGCGATACTATCCTGGCAGCTGCAACATTACGGGGATTCGCGGCCAATTTGGTGATCACAAACCAGGGTAATCCTGCCGACCATTTTTTCCTGCTGACGAAAGGTCTTGCCAGATTTTCTTCGTTAAAGAAGAGGGCAAGAAATCTTTCAGTGGTTTGGGCCAGGAGATCTATTCGGTGCTCGCACCATTTGTCGGACACCTCTTCTTATCTCTTCAGCACAGAAACAGTAACGAACAGCTCGGTGTTGGTGTAGAATCGCGCTGGTTTGCCAAGTTTGCCAATTCAGAAGGCTGCGAAAAATCTAAGTGATTGCAATACCGCGCCTTAGGCTTAGATTTCCATCGTTCGCAACGACGAGGTCGCTCAAAACCGTTCAGCCTGTTTTTCTGAATTGGATGAGTTGGCCAAGTTGGTCGACTGAGCCCGCCAATCTTTTCGGCCCACTCCAACCGATAATCACGATCCTGGACCAACTTTGTGTATCGCTCCGAGACGTGCGTTTGCGCGTGTCCGGACCAGAAATGCTCAAGAGCGCCTGGGCAATCAGACTTCTTGAGGTGCGTGCTCATGTCGGGCCTTTACACCGTACCCAAAATGATCCTGACGAACAAAAGCCAGCCGCCGAAATAATTTTGCCACCCTCGATCTGGAAATAGTTTTCCTCTTGCTCCAGGCGTCTCGAGCACCGGCCCGACACCCGCGTATTTCTTTCCACCCGGGCTGCCTTTCATCGGTTGGCCATGGCGACGCCCGACGCTTCTTGTAGACCGAGAGCATTGGCAAGAACGATCTAGTTATTTATTATCGGACAGGCAGCTACCCGGATGCTCCAGCCCGGAAAACTAACCTAAGAGACTGCGTAAAAGGTGCCCATGACCTGGACTCACTTCGTATGTAATGCGTTCGTTGCGAGACGCGGTCTCCTAAGAACTGCCTGCTTGGGCGTAAGTCTCATCGCATGTATCGCCGACCGGATGCTTGCGCGTGAACCTACCCAATCGGACAATATCTATATCCGCAAAAACTTTACCGTTGAAGATGGGCTTTTATCAAATCGCGTGAACGCCATAGTGCAAACGCGAGATGGCTTTCTATGGATTGGCACCGAAGAGGGGCTCTTGCGCTTCGATGGCCGGCACTTCGCTCCGGTCGTGTTTCTGCCGGAAGCGTCGCCTGTCTGGGTAAATACTCTGGCTGAAGCGCCGGACGGCGCCCTTTGGGTGGGGACCAAAGCCGGCCTGGCGCGAATTCAGAGCGGAGGGATGAGCGAACCGGGACACTTAATATCCGCCCTCTATCATCCCGACTCGGGCGAAGGCGATTCTATTCAATGTCTTCACTTCAGTCGCACCGGCACCCTCTTTGTGGGGACAATGACCGGACTGTATCGATTCGATCATGATAGATTTTCAGTTGTCATCCCAAAACTTTGGACGTCCCGGATTGAAGAAGCCTCCAACGGTCATCTCCTTGTGATCACCTCCAAAGGATTCATGGAATGGGACGGCACGCAAGTGATTCAACATCCGGAGGTGTCCGCGAGATTAGGTGTGCGGCAGAATGAGATTTTTCACGTTTTCGAGGACCATGCCGGAACGATTTGGTACTGCACCATAGAAGGTTTGGCGCGGCGAGTGGGGGCGTCGATTGAACGGTTGAAGCCCGTTGATGCAGTGTTCCGGGTAAATGAAGACCCACAAGGCACGCTGTGGTTCTCCCAATCAGGCGGCTTATATCGTGCGACCAAATCTGGTCGAGAGTTGATAGCGTCCAATTTGGCGGCTACTTATCTGTGCTTCGATCACAATGGCGATGTGTGGGCCGGCACGAAGGGGTCGGGACTCTTTCGATTCAAGAGACAAGCGGTAAAAATGTTTACTGCGGCGGACGGTCTGCCGCTTGGCGTCCCCAGGGCGGTCTTGGCTGCAAGCGACGGCAAGCTTTGGGTCGGCAGCGATTGCGGAGGTTTGTCTCGGTTCGACGGACGTCGGTTTCATTCCTATTCAGAGAAGGATGGCCTTACCAACTCTTGCGTGTATTCGCTTGCCGAAGATCGAAACCACGATATTCTGATCGGCACCTTCGGAGGCGGAATTTTCCGCTTCCGGAAAGGGCAGTTTACGCCATTCCTCAAAGAGGACAAGCTGACGGACAAGGTCGCGGTGGCAATCCTACCTGCAAGCGACGGTTCGCTATGGATTCCCTATTCTGACGGTCTTCGCCGTATCCAGGATGGGCAGGTGCGGGAATTCACCACCGCCGACGGGCTTTCGAGCAACAACGTGTTATCAGTGTATGCGGATCGGCGAGGTGTGATTTGGGTCGAGGCTACCGGAGGGATCGACCGTTTGGAGAAGGACAGGTTCGTCGAGGTCTCAAAGACCAACAATGCTTCCATTGGGGCAGGGCGATTCGGATTCGGGGAGGATCAACGTGGAGAGCTCTTTGCATTTGGGCCTTTCGGCGGCACTTTCCATGTCCAGGAAACGCGGGTCGTTCGGCTCGATGTCGCGCCGAAGATCACAGGGATGCTGAGGTCACCGGACGCTCTTTGGTTTTGCGGAGATGGTATTTACCGGGCCGCGTCCGACAGCCTTGAAGAATGGGAGAAGCATCCGGACGCGCCTCCGGATTACACTCGCTTCGACCGAGCGGACGGGATGAATTCCGCGGAATGCAGTGGCGGCTTTCGCAATATGGCCATGACCAACGACGGCAGGGTCTGGGCCGCGACGGAGCAAGGAGTGGCTATGCTGGAGTCTTCCACGCCGCCTCACAGGTCTCCAGAGCCAGCGATTTATATGGAAAGGATTGTAGTTGGAAAGACGCCTCAACCCGTCGGTCGTGAGCTGGTGGTCCCGCCGGGCACACACCATATCGAATTGCACTTCGACGCCATCGAGCTGACGTCACCCGAGAGGGTTCGGTTCCAATACCGCCTGGATGATGTAGATCGGGAGTGGCTAGAGGCGGACGCGGCCGTCACTGCCGTCTATACGGGCTTACCCGTAGGCACGCATGAATTCCACGTGCGTGCAAGTAACGCTGACGGAGTTTGGGATCGGACTGGCATCGTGTACAAAATCACGCAGCAGCCGTATTTCTACCAGACCACGTGGTTCCGTTTGTCGTGCGTGGCCCTCTTTCTGGCATTGCTGTCGGCGCTTTATCGGCTGCGGCTGCGGCAGGTGGCGCAGCAATTCAATGTGCGCCTGGAAGAGCGCGTAAACGAGCGGACGCGCATCGCGCGAGAACTGCACGACAGTCTTCTACAAAATCTGCACGGTCTTCTGTTTCGTTTTCAGGCCGCCCGGAATATGCTCCCGAGGCGCACCGAAGAGGCGATGGAAGCTCTGGATGGCGCGATCAGCAGAACCGAGCAGGCGATCGCCGAGAGCCGGGACACTATTAAGGACTTACGCTCCGAACGGGTCAGCTCGACTGATCTCGCAGAATTGTTAACGCAAACCGGCAGAGAACTCGAGAGCGATGCGGATCTAAATGGCAACCCTCCGATGTTTCGCGTTATCGTCGAGGGCGACCGGCGAACTCTGTCTCCTGCTCTTCAGGACGAAGTGTACCGAATTGCCCGTGAATTGCTACGAAATGCGTTTCAGCATGCGCGTGCACGACACATTGAGGCTGAGATTCGATACGATCATCACCTCCTTCGGGTGCTTATTCGCGACAATGGAAAAGGTATGGACGCAAACGTCCTGAAGGAAGGCGGACAGCCCGGACATTGGGGATTGCCGGGTGTCCGTGAGCGAGCGAAGGAAATCGGCGCCCGATTGGATTTCTGGAGTGAAGCCGGAGCTGGCACGGAAGTTCAACTGACTGTTCCCGTATCCGTTGGCTCCGAAAGACCCCGTGATGGCTTAAGATTCCGGCTATTCGACAAGAGCAACCGTCATGAGCAGCAATCCTAATCCGATTCGGATCCTTAGCGTTGACGACCATCCGCTCCTGCGCGAGGGGATCGCAGCACTGGTCAACGCGGAAGCGGATATGAAAATGGTTGCGGAAGCGTCCGACGGACGGGAAGCCCTCGAACAGTTCCGATCGCACCGTCCAGATGTAACGCTAATGGATCTGCAGATGCCGGGATTCAATGGCATCGAGGCAATCATCGACATCCACAACGAATTTCCTGACGCCCGGATCATTGTTCTGACCACGTACACTGGCGACGTTCAAGTGTTGCGGGCCCTTAGAGCGGGTGCGCAGGGCTACATATTGAAGGGGCACGTGCATAGAGAACTTCTGGAGACCATCCGTGCCGTGCATGCCGGCAAAAAGCGAATACCGCCGGAAGTCGCCGCCGAGCTAGCTGACCATGCCGCAGAGGACAACCTAACCTCACGCGAGATCGCTGTGCTACGGCTGATCGCGGGCGGGAATGCTAACAAAGTTATCGCAGACCTACTCTCGATCAGCGAAGAAACCGTCAAGACCCACGTCACGAACATCCTGTCCAAGCTTGGCGCTAACGATCGGACCCACGCTGTAACCATTGCGCTAAAGCGCGGAATTATCGATTTATCGATCCCCTAAAAGGGGGATAGTCCGATCCAACTATTACGTGTTTTGTGCATATTGTGAACCCATTATCGTAAATGTGGAGCGTCAGCGACTGTTTTGCAACGTCTATTCTCGACCTTCGCGCATGGTTGGCCCGGCAATGGGCTTCTGCTCCTTCGTGTCCTTACAGGCGTCGCCCTAATTCACTATGGAATCGTCGAACTTCGTGAAGCACATCAATTTGCATTTGCTTCCATGGCCCCGCAAACCATTGCGGCCGCTGCGGGGATACTTCTGTTTGTCGGCTTTTGGACCCCAGTAACCGGGGCTTTGGTAGCGATTGTTGAGGTGTGGATCGCTTTCTCGCGTGCCGGCGATCCCTGGATTCCCATCATTTTAGCCACCATTGGCGCCACTCTGGCAATGGTCGGACCAGGTGCCTGGTCCATCGATGCCCAGCTCTATGGCAGGAAGTACATCGATATCCCGGAATCCTAGAGGCATTTTTATCTCCCCCATAAGTCGGAGCACTCTCTATCCCCATCTAGCGAACCCAGCCTCTGACTATCTCGGGTTGTCCGCGGATGGGGCTACGTGCAAAATACTAACGAGCGTGCAACGTTCCTAACGCGGTGAGGCGACTCATGGCCAGCGTCGCGGTAATCATGGCGGATTCAAAGCAGTCCGAAGAGAGACTGAAGCACGAGAGCTTCGCCCTGCGCGAAGAAATCGATAAGGGATCGACGTGCGACGAGATCGTCGGGAGTTCTGGCGCCTTGCAAAAAGTACTGTCTCGGGTGTCTAAGGTTGCTCCCACAGACGCCACCGTGCTGATCACCGGGGAGACCGGAACGGGCAAGGAACTTATTGCGCGTGCGATCCATCGGCAGTCGCGGCGCTCCTTACGCGCTTTTGTAAGTGTAAACTGCGCAGCCATCCCGCGCGACTTGATTGCTTCTGAATTGTTTGGCCATGAGAAGGGCTCTTTCACTGGAGCGTCGCACCGGCGCCTGGGGCGGTTTGAACTTGCACAAGGAGGCACGATGTTCCTCGATAAAGTCGGAGAGCTTCCTGCCGAGACCCAGATTGCTCTCTTGCGTGTTGTGCAGGAACACGAATTTGAGCGTGTCGGCGGGACTCGGTCCATCCAAACGGATGTCCGGGTGATAACTGCTACCAACCGTAATTTGCAGGTAGCCATCGCTGCGAGAACCTTTCGTAGTGACCTGTTTTACCGGCTTAACGTTTTCCCAATTGATATGCCTCCTCTGCGGGAGCGACGAGAAGACATTCCTGTGCTGGCCAAATACTTCGTCGATCTTTGCGCGAGGAAAGCGGGAAAGAACATACAAGGGATACCCAAAGAAAGCCTCGACTTACTTCGCTCCTACCGGTGGCCAGGGAACATCCGCGAATTGCAGAACGTGATTGAGCGATCTATCATCATGTGCGAAACCGAGAATTTCTCGGTCGACAAGACCTGGCTTGCTCAACAACCGCTTGGGACCGTCTCGGGCCACAAGCTGGCCGAAAGAACTGGGGGCGATCAAGGCGCCCACCCTTTTGGGCTGTAAACAGGGAGTCTGACTCATCATTCTGACGGCTTTTCATCCAGGCCCGCAGTGTCCAAAAAGACCAACACAACGAGAACAAGCGGTCCTCCACTTGGTTTTCATATGTTGCCTCCTTGCGTTTAGCCATCGCCACTTCGATTCGATAGCCGTCAGCGGCTCTACCTTTGAATCGGCTTCATGTATTCGCGAATCATCTCGTAATTTCCGCTCCTCCAATCGCTCATGTCGGCCACGGTGATGAAAATGTTGCAGGCGAAACGGAGTGAGAACAGGGTCTTGTCCATGAAACAGACGTTGACGCAAAGCGTCCCGTCGGCATGTCCATGACAATCATCGCAGGACGCTCTTCTTTGCGTTATTCTGCAGTATCCAGCTCCTTCCCGACGAATTCCTACTTGCGACCTGCGATGGCAAAAATACGATTCACCGACTGTGACTGATTGAGTACACGCGTCGTGTGGTGCAAGATCAACTTTTTCGGTCAGCTGACGAACAACTCAGGACTTCGGGGACGTGGCGTCGAGAGATTACATCGTCACGGCATATCCACTGAGGTAAGCGCTAAAACTCCCAGGCGGTCGGTTTCACTGGATGGCCGATCTTGCTGGTTCTGAGCTAATCTGCTGGCGCGAGATTCTCAAGACACCCACGGAGGAACCATGAAGAAACTGTCCGGCTTAGTCATGATCGGCGTATTGATTACGCTCTCAAGCTTGCCTTGGCTGCTTAGTGTCTCCGCATCCGCATCACTTTTAGCCCAGCAGAGTACTCAGGGTTTGGGCGACGAGTTAAAACACTTTGCCATGCTTGATCCCGTTGACACGCACACTCACGTTTTCCAGAACGATCCAACCTTTCATATAATGCTGGACCGATTGCACCTGCACCTGGTGGACATCTGCGTTTTCACGGACCAGGTGCCATCGTTCCCCAGCTTGCAGACCCAGATCGACTCCGCATTAACGGTGACCCGCTCTTCCAATGGCCATGTGTCTTTTTGCACGACTTTCGATCCATTCAAATTTCGCTCGCCCCATTTTGCCGCGGACACCATTCGGCAGCTCGATCGAGATTCCAAAAACGGCGCCGTGGCCGTGAAAATCTGGAAAAACGTCGGCATGGAACTCAAAACTCCGGAAGGTAAATTTGTGATGCCTGACGATGCCGCGTTTGCGCCCATTTACCGTGCCATCGCCGAACACAATATGACGTTGATCGCTCACCTGGCGGAACCGAATTCCTGTTGGGAGCCTCCCAACCCTGCCAGTCCTGACTACGACTATTACAAAGACCATCCCGAGTGGTACATGTACGGCAAGACCGATCGCCCCTCCAAAGAGCAGATACTTACGGCTCGGGACCACTTGCTCGCAGAGAATCCCAAGTTGCGGGTCGTAGGGGCGCATCTTGGCAGTATGGAAGTGGATGTTGACCAGATAGCGAAACGCTTCGATCGCTACCCCAACTTTGCCGTCGACACGGCCGCCCGCGTAGCCTACTTGGCACTGCAACCCCGTGACAAAGTACGGGCCTTCTTGCTGAAGTACCAGGATCGCATCCTCTACGGCACCGATTTGGAATATGGGCGGAACGGAGATTCGGCTAGCCTGCAAGACTGGGAGTCAACCTACCTGCGGGATTGGAAGTTTTTTTCGACGAACGAAACTGTCGAGTTTCAAGGACGAAGGGTCCAAGGCCTCCAGTTGCCGGAGTCTGTACTCCGCAAACTTTACCACGATAACGCGATCCACTGGATTCCAAGGATGACGAACCCAGCGCAAAAGTGATCGTGTTTCTTGACCGGATAACCTGAGCTAGTTGTTGATTCTCGCTTGATGCTGATAGCAATCCATTAGCGGCCCAACTGCATTAACATGCAGTCGGACTTGCTGTTCTCAGTGGTTCTTTGTGGCAACAGGACAAAGGTAAGGAGAAGATTATGAAGCGCAAACTGACGGGAGCGACGGGATTGGCTGGGGCGTTTGTGGCGGGTATGGTGGTGGCGACGGTGTTGGGTGCGGGGATAGCTGGGGCGAGAGCTAAGACGATGGGGGCGGCGGAGCAGGGGCAGCAAGTTACCCTGCAGAGGGTCTTCACCCCGACGGTGACGGACGAGGACATTGCTTTGCTGCGGCAAGATGTGCGGGAAATGAAAATGCAGGTGATTGGGCAGAATATGTCGCTATCGGATACGGAGGCGGAGAAGTTCTGGCCCATCTATAAACACTACGCGGACGACTTGCATGAAGTGAACAACTCGAAGTATGCCCTGCTGAAGCAGTACGCGGAAACGTGGGCAACGATGACGGACCAGGATGCGCTGATTTATGTGCGGCATTGGATGGAAGTGGACGCTGATGCGCAGGCGTTGCGGCTGAAATATGTGCCGGCGGTGACCCAAGTCTTGCCAGGAAGGAAAGCAGCGACGTTTTTTCAGTTGGATCGGCGGCTGTCCATGATCGTCGATTTGCAATTATTTTCGCAGATTCCGTTGGCGCATGTAAAGCAGTAGAGGAGAAAGGGATATTCACAAGATGGGCAGCTTACCGAGGGCAGAGATATGAGTTGGTTTGGTCGAGCGAACACTTGCTTCAAGCCTTATCGATCCGGTCTCGGCCTCGCGTTAAAGTTGATTTTCCTTATCCTGCTTGGCCACAGTGTTGCATCGAATGCGTTGCAGATGTAAAGGTGGAAAAAGTTGAATTTAACGGTTGGCCTAATTGCTACCGAGTGAGCAACGGTGAAGTGGAACTAATTGTTACCGGTGACATCGGACCGCGAGTGATCCGATTTGGATTTATTGGCGGGCAGAATGTGTTCAAGGAATTTGCCGAACAGCTCGGAAAGAATAGTGAAGATACGTTTCAGCTCCACGGCGGTGATCGTGTATGGAAAGCGCCGGAGGATCCGGTTGCCACTTGGGCCCCAGATAACCTTCCCGTAGAAATCATCAAAACTGCAAACGGGTCAATTGCTAAGGCACCCGTGGAGCCGCGAACCCTTCTCCAGAAAGAGATTGAGGTCAGGATGGCAATTTCTGGAACGAACGTAACAGTGATTCATCGCTTAACGAACCGTTCGCTCTTCCCACTGGAGTATTCGGTATGGTCGCTGACCATGATGGCGCCGGGCGGTGTTTCCATCACGGGTTTTCCGCCGCGCGGCAGGCATCCGGCAAATCTGGAGGCCACCAACCCATTGGTGATGTGGGCGCATACGAACCTTGCGGACAAACGCTGGGTCTTCACAAAGAAATACATGACCTTGAAACAGGATCCGAATAACACGGAAGCGCAAAAGATCGGCCTGTTTAACCCTGACACATGGGGCGCCTATGTCTTAAATAACGAGGTGTTCGTCAAACGGACTCAGGCGAAGCGTGGAGAGACGTATCCGGATTTCGGATGCTCCTAAGAGGAATTTACAAACAACGAGTTCCTGGAGATGGAGACGCTTGGACCCCTGGCAAAAGTACTCCCTGGCAAAACTGCCGACCAGGTTGAGCACTGGAGTTTGCACCGGGATGTCCAACTCACAGAGCTTACGGATGAGGCTATTGACAGAGCCATTTTGCCCTTGCTGGCTGCCGGTACGGGTGAAAATTAGCCGCCTGAAGTGCGAGTTTTTAAATCTCCGCCACGATTACCAACCCATTTGGTCCATGCGCTTGAGGATAATCGCGCTGTAGTTATTCATGCGCTCGGGTCGTCGCTTCAGGGGAGCCGGCAGGATTGCAGCGAGCCGTGCCGCCTGTTGCCGGCCGATATTCCGGGTTGAGATGTCGTCGTAGTGACGACACGCCGACTCTGCACCATAAATACCAGGGCCCCATTCGACCACGTTGAGGTATATCTCGAGGATGCGCTGTTTGCCGAGGACGAATTCGGCCACCGGCACCAGTGTGGCCTCTGCGCCCTTGCGGACGATAGAACGGCCTGTTCCAAAGAATAAATTTTTTACGAGTTGCTGCGTAATAGTGGAAGCTCCTCGAGTGCGATCGCCTTCCATATCATCTTGGGCAGCTTTTTGGATCTCGTGCCAATCGAATCCATGGTGGTGGTAGAAGTTCGCGTCCTCTGCGGCGATGACAGCGTGCTGGAGATCGACCGAAATTTGGCTGAGCGGTATGAATTTGTAGCGTTCGCGATACGGCGTGTGGTGAATCCATGCCTGCAAGCGGCGCTGCATGTGCACCGCGGTTGTGGGTGGGTCGATCCAACGCGCGGCCACAAGGATCAGTGCGGCAAGCGACCAAAGAAGGACTACGCCGATGGCAAGCCACAGAAGGAAGGATCGAAGGAAGCCCGTCCGAAGCGGGGCCCGGGTGTCGGTGTTCGGTATTTCAGTCACGTTTCAGAATAACAGCCTGGGCTGGCTGGGCGCTTCATGGCGAATTATCCGCTGACACGGCGCGTACCGACAAACCAGGGCAGTTACTTGCCGGGACCTGTTTCGCTTCCTATCCCCCGTGCTGCTATTCTTGATTCATCCACTTTTTGAGGGACACTGACTCCACTTGCCACCTATTCTTAGCGCCCAAGGTCTGGGCAAACGCTTCGGCGTATCGCCATTGTTTGAGAATCTTGCGTTCGTGATTTCAGAAGGCGAACGCATTGGCGTGATCGGACCGAATGGTTCAGGCAAATCCACGCTGCTGGAAATTCTGAGCGGGCGGATGCAGCCAGACAGCGGCGATCTGGCGATCCGCAAGGGCACGCACTTGAGCCTGGTGCGACAGGTCTCCGACTATGAGGCGGGCGAGACGATTCATTCGGTTCTGCATGAGGCCCTCGACGAGGCGCAAGTTCCCGAGGAGGATCGCGCCGGGCGGATGGCCGCAATTCTGGGGCGCGCCGGATTCAACGATCTGGACATCCTCGCTTCCACGCTTTCCGGTGGCTGGCGAAAGCGGCTGGCCATCGTGGAGGCGCTGGTGCGGCGGCCGGACGTGCTGCTGCTCGATGAGCCGACCAACCATCTGGATCTTGCAGGGATCGACTGGCTGGAATCGGTGCTTCAAAACGCGCCGTTTGCCTGCGTGGTGGTCAGCCACGACCGCTATTTCCTGGAAAATGTGGCGAACGAGATTGTAGAGATAAATCCGGCTTACGAGAATGGTTCGTTGCGCGTCTCCGGAAACTACAGCGCATTTCTGGAAGCGAAGGAAGAATATCTTCATGCGCAACGCAACCGCCAGTCAGCACTGGAAAATCGCGTGCATACGGAAATCGAATGGTTGCGGCGAGGCCCGAAGGCTCGCACCACGAAATCCAAAGCGCGCATCGACAAGGCACATCAGCTGATCGGCGAACTGGCGGACATGAACGCGCGGACACGTGTGAGTAGCGCGCAAATCGATTTTTCGTCGTCGGACCGCAAAACGAAGCAGCTCATCACTCTGGACGACGTGAGTTATTCGTTTGGCGAGAAAAAACTGTTTGACCATCTGCACTTCATCATTACCTCGGGGATGCGTGTTGGCCTTGTAGGCCCGAATGGCAGCGGGAAAAGCACACTGTTGCGACTGCTGAAGGGCAAACTGAAGCCGGGGCTAGGAGAGATGCGGCAGGCGGATTCGTTGCGCATTGTGTATTTCGATCAGAATCGCGTGCTTGATCCAGACGTAAGCTTGCGCCGCGCTCTTGCCCCAGAGTCCGATTCGGTGATTTATCAGGACCGCGTTGTGCACGTGGCTTCGTGGGCGGCGCGATTTCTGTTCACGGGAGAGCAGCTGAATCAGCCGGTTGGGCGACTTTCCGGCGGCGAACGAGCACGCGTGCTGATTGCGCAACTGATGCTGCAGCCTGCCGATGTTTTGCTGCTGGACGAGCCGACGAACGACCTGGACATTCCGACGCTGGAAATTCTGGAAGAGAGTTTGCTGGAATATCGTGGAGCGTTGGTGCTGGTGACGCACGACCGCTATATGCTCGACCGCGTTTCGACGGTGGTGCTGGGGCTTGATGGTTTGGGGCATGCAGAACGCTTCGCCGATTATCCGCAGTGGGAGGCTTGGCAAAGCGCGCAAACGGCGGGCGCAAAGAATAAAGCTGCGGCGGGGGTACAGTCTGGCGGCAGCGCTCCCGCCGCGTCGGCGACGACGGCGTCTGTGTCGAGGAAGAAGCTGTCTTACAAAGAGACGCGTGAGTTGGAGACGATCGAGCGGCGTATTGCCGATGCTGAAAAAGAATTGCAGACACGGCACGATTCCCTGCTCGATCCGGCGGTTATGAGCGATGGGGTGCGGATCCGCGAAATCACGATGGAGATGGAAGCGGCTCAGACGGCGATTGATGGAATGTACGCGCGGTGGGCAGAGTTGGAAGCAAAGACGTAGCGACGGTTGGGCGGAAGAGAACAACCCAAGACCTTCAAAACGCTCAGAGTGTGGGGTACCCAGGAATCATTTTGCGGCGTTGCCTGGACCGCCTACAGGGTGCAATCGCGGTAGGCGATCATCCACTGGCGGGAGCTGGGGAAATGGCGCGTGCGGTTCGGTCTGATACCAGTAGGCCACGGAGAAAAAGTTGTCGGACCGGCCGTTGGCATGGCCGTGCTCGATAGTGGCCTTGATTGATTTGGTGAATGGGATTGGCGAATCGAGGTGGAAGCGGTAAACGCTGCTGCGACTGCCGGCTTTTTCGTCGCCTACGACCGGCGCGCCGTACAGGGCATAAGAAAATGGTTTGCCGCCAAAATCGTAAGCGCCGAGGAAATAATCTTCGGTTCCCGTGCCGTTAATCGAGGGTGCTTTCTCGCCGTCGATGAAAAACATGTCGTCACCTTCGCCCCACCAGAAATCCTGATTTTGCAAAACGGACATGGTGACGCCCACGAAGTGACCGTGGCCGGTGGCTTCCATCCAGACGTAATTCCCTTCACCGTTGAGATTCGTCTTGTCGTTCTGCAGCGGATCGTTGTTGTCTTTCCAATGTCCGGAGAAACCGTTATTGGGTGAAGCCTGGCGATACTGCGCGTGGAAATACAAACTATCGGACGCGAGCGGCTTGGCATACAACTGGTAATCAACGTTGTAGTACAGCGCATCCAGCTTCATCTGGCCCTGGTTTTCGACAGTGATGCGCGCGTGCTTCTGAAAGGGCATGGGAAAAAAGGAATTGACCGCGCGGTTGGGCGCGGCGGACAGCGGCAGAGCGTCAAATCTGAAATATTCGCCGAGGCCGAGGCCGAAGAAATCGCCGATGGGGGCTTCTACACTGGGCGTGGCTTCGCCATCCCAATACATGCGCAGGACGAGTTTCTTGAGATGAAATGGTTCGTCGGAGGAAAAGGTGAACCAGATGTGCGTGATGATTCCGGGGCCGGCGTCGTCCAGAATGGTGAACGTTTCGCCCGGGGCGATGGTGCGGAAATCCTCGTTCCCGCCAGCGCGATCGTAACTGGAGACGCGCTTCTGGACGTAGTCGTGTGGTTCGCTTAAGCCGCCGACCCAGTCGCGAGTCTGAGCACACAACGCCGTACAAGCCAGAAGAAACAAGAGCACTCCTCGCCCACCCCCAGCAATCAACCGCATATTCTCTCCTGCGTCTGTTTTCATTCGCGCCAAATTAGTTGCCACTGACGGCGTTCAGTTTCTTCAGCATCTCGCCGATCTCTGGATTGGCCATAAACGATTTCCAAACGACCCCGCTGCGATAATTTTCGATCATTACCGCAATGGGCGCCTGATTCAATCCCATATAAAAAGGTGACACCCAATTTTGCCCTGGATTGAAGGCGTCGCGTGGACCATAAATATCCCACAATTCGCCGCCCAAATCGCGATAGTAATGTTTGAACGCCTGCGTGGAGGCTTCGGGCGTGTAGGGGAACGAAGCGAGAGCACCCGTGAGCGTGAGGGTTCCACGATCGTTCGCGGCGTCCGGCGCGTATGCCACGTAGCCGAAGGGTCCATCGCTCGCCGTGAGTCCCCAGGCGTCCGGTCCGTAGCCGGCGAAGTGTTTGGGATTGGCGATGACGTAGGCGCGATTGATCAGCGCAATGTTGCGATTGTTTTCGAAGTATGACGCCGTGTAGCGATCATGCAATGCATGCGGATCAAAGCCCAGGAACGAATAATGCGTGAAGAAGAGCGGCCCGCCGGTTCCCACGCCAACATCCAGCTTGATTCCAAAATATGTGTTGCCGTTGCCGTAATGGTCGCCGTCTTTCGAGCCAGACCATCCTTCACGGTATTCCTGGGCGCGCTGCGACTGGCTGGCCCAGCCGGAATAATACATTTCAGGTGGCACGGGATGGGTGGGCGAAGCGATGGCAAGAAGATAGGTGATCATCACTTCATTGAAGCCGATCAGGTTGTGATGAATTTTCCAGGACCAGTCCGGGGACCAATGCCAATACAGAAAGTCACTTTGCGGATTTTCGCGATACCAATCCCACTCGACGGTTTCCCACAGATGAGTGATGCGTTGGTAGAGCGCTTGCTCCTCGGGCTCAGCGTGGTGGAAATATTGACGCGCCGCAAGTAGGCCCTGAAGCAGGAAGGAAGTTTCCACCAAATCTCCACCATCGTCCAACATGCCGAAGACGGGCATGGTTTTGCCGGTGCTGCCGTCCATGAAATGCGACCATACGCCGTGATAGCGTTGGCAGTGCTCCAGGAAGCCGACGATCTTCGTCAAACGCTCGACGGCTTGCTGGCGCGTGATGAATCCCCGCTCCACGCCGACGACCAGCGCGGCGATGCCAAAGCCGCTGGCGCCGGTAGCAACAATGCGATCATCGCCGGGAATGCTTTCGCGCGTCATCCCAGAGTGTGGATCGGCGCCGTCCCAATAATAGTGAAAGCATGCTTCCTGCAGCATCGTCAGCAATTCGTCGTCGCTTAATTCGCGGGTGGCCTCCGACGCGGGTTTGGATAATGCGGATTCACGGTAATTGCTGTCGGATGCTGCTATTTTGTAATCCGCGCGCACTCCGGACTTGCCTATAAAATCCTCATACCGGTGGGTGCCGGGCAACTGAATGCCGATCGGTTCGAACTCCCTGCCGTTCAGGGAGCGGTAGATTATGTAACGGGTCAGGCGAGGGTTGTCGACAGGGTCCCAGATCAGCTCGATGTGCCGGTCGTAGCCTTTGGCTTGCAAATTTTGCGGGGCCGGCAGAGGTTTCTGCCCTGCGGGGTTTGCGTTTGTCGCGTGTTGGTCGTCCACACGGATTTCGTCGATCACTAGCGTGTGCCGAGTGCCGTCCGATTTGCCTTGATGGAAGATCATGTTCTGGAAAAAGAGTGGTTGGAACGGATAAATGGAGGCGCTTTGAAACTCCGCCAACGGAATGTGAACTTGAATCCAGTGGCTGGCCTGCAGATTCCCAATATACTTTCCCAGAGGCAATGCCTCGCTGAAGCTGCCCGGAAATTCCGCGACCTGCAGGCCGCCCCGAGTATTCATTAAGGTAAGCAACGGCAAATCGGCCGCCGCAATCGCTTCGGGCGCGTAGCACCAGAAGGAAAGCGTGTCCCCCTGCAAGCCAGGATGGCGGTTGCGAAAGTTCAGGATGCGGACGCCGGCTTCCCAGCCACCACCGGGCTGCGATTGCCACTCCAGGCGAAGCGCGTTTGGAGGCGTGAAGAAAATCTTTGTGTCCACCGGGAGTTTCCCGTTCCTGTCCACCAGAACGCTGGGAGCGGTGGCGCTGGCACTGCTGTAAAAATAAGCATCCGCGGTCAGGCTGTTATCGAAATACGTGTGGCGATAATAGTCGTCGGCGCGAACGGCGATGCAGGATAAAAGCAAGGTAAAGAACACTGCGGTGAATCGGCAGAAGCGCCGCTGCATCTGCGACCGATGCCCGAGCAATAAGAAGCTTTTCATGCGAGGGTTCTCACGGATTTTACGGGTCTAATCGCACCCCAGAAAATGAGTGTACTCGAAGTCTTTCGCGGAGCGCAGGGTAAAGTGTAGATCAATCGATTGAGTAGAGACATTTAAGAGGAACGAAGAGTCTGTGCCGTGTTATCCTCACCCGTTGTACAGGAAGATTCAACCCCACGGAAAGAGAAATTCATGCGAATCGCATTGTTTCTAGCGTTGCCGTTTGTCTGCATTTCGCCAATCACCGCTCAGCTTCAGCCGCCGGAACCTGTTGTGATCGACCTCGCCGAGAGGACCATGCCTTTTCCGCATTTCTGGGAGCAGGCGTTTGGCTCCGGCCGGGCCATCCTGACGCTTCGCGAGTCTTATCGCAACGATCTTCGCGAAGTGAAGAAAGCGACAGATTTTCGCTATGTACGATTCCACGCCATTTTCCATGACGAGCTTGGAGTGTATGACGAGGACGCTGCTGGCAACCCCATCTTTAATTTCACTTATGTGGGCCAGGTGTACGACGGACTCCTCGACAACGGCGTGCGGCCGATCGTGGAAATCAGCTTCATGCCGAAGAAGCTTGCGGCGCGGCAGGATCTGCATCCGTTCTGGTACAAGCAAAACGTCTCGCCACCGAAGGATTATGCGAAATGGGACGCACTGATTCGCAATTTTGGGCAATTCCTCGTTGACCGCTACGGGATCGACGAAGTTTCCCAGTGGTACTTCGAAGTGTGGAACGAGCCCAACATCGACTTCTGGTCCGGCGGTCCGAAGCAGTCCACTTATTTTGAACTCTACGACCACACCGCGCGCGCGTTGAAGTCGGTCAGTCCCAGGCTGCGCGTGGGCGGTCCAGCCACTTCTTCCGCGCATTGGGTGGACGATTTCCTTGCGTACAGCGCGAAGGAAAATGTTCCCGTCGATTTTGTGTCCACGCACGGCTACTCGGACGATACGGTGGAAGACCTGTTCGGCACGCACGAAAACATTCCCATTGAACAACGCGCGTGCAAAGCGGTGGAGAAGGTACACCATCAAATCCAGGCTTCGCCGAGACCAAACCTGCCGCTGCTGTGGACAGAATGGAACGTTTCTGGGTATGGCGACTTGCATGCCGGAGATACCAGCTATTCGGCAACCGCTACGGCGCAGACGATTCACGATTGCGATGGGATGCTGGATATTCTTTCGTTCTGGACGTTCAGTGATGTTTTCGAAGAGGACGGACCGGCACGCACTCCTTTTTATGGTGGCTTCGGATTCATCGCTCCCGGCGGAATCAAGAAGCCGAGTTACTACGCGTTTTCGCTGTTTCACAAACTAGGGACAACGCGGATCGCCAACCCGGCCGAAAATGTATTGGTCACGCGCCGCGCGGACGGTTCGTTTGCTGTAGCGATCTGGAACCTTTCGCCACCGACGCAAACGGGCAAAGTACTGGCGTTCGACTTGTCGTTCGAAGGAGCGACGGGCATCAAACACGCCGAGGTATACCGAATTGATGGATCACATGCCAATACCTTGGCGGCTTACGCGCGTATGGGGAAACCGCAGTATCCGACCGAAGCGCAGGTACGCCAACTCAATGAAGAATCATCCCTTGGGCCACCCGAGAGGGTGCAACTCGAGAATGGACACCTGGTGCTCAAGCTGCCGGTTAATGGCTTGGCGCTACTAGAGTTGAAGAAATGAGGACGGAAGCCTATAGGGCGCGCCGTCGCCGAGCCGGATGGCGGCCGGACGGGCGGCTTCTGTTCCAGTTTGGGGAACGCTGTTAGCGGCTACTTGACAAACTGATGCTTGACATTCAAAAAGCGCATTCTTATACTTCCCGTCAACAGCTACTCAACCGATTTACTAGCGGATCCGGTGCTACTTCGCTGAATTTCTTCATTGAACTTTGGTCGAGCGGAGGAAGGCACATGTCCGTGGCACGAACTCTTTCACGAAGCTTTATCGCGTTGGCTTTCATTCTTTTCGCAGCATTCAGCGCTCGGGCCCAATACCGCGCCGGTATTCAAGGTTCGGTGCTGGATTCACAAGGCGCGGCTGTCAGCGGGGCAACGCTGACCGTAACCGCGCAAGAGACCGGGGTTTCTCAACAGACCACCACCGACGATAACGGCGTGTATTCCGTGAACCGGCTTGCTCCCGGTCCCTACACGATCGCTGCGGAAAAAAGCGGATTCAAGAAGAAGACGATCCAAGATTTGACTATCATCGCCGATCAGATCACGGCGCTGAATATCACGCTCGAGGTGGGTCAAGTCAGCGAATCAGTGACGGTCAACGCGTCCGAATTGCCCCCGATTGATACCGAATCCGGCCAAATCAGCGGCACGGTCACCAGCCAACAGATCCAGCAATTGCCCTCGTTTGGCCGCGACGTCTACCAGCTCGCGCAACTCGCGCCCGGGGTATTCGGAGACGCCGCCCAAGCTGGTGGCGGCGGATCCGCACAGCTTCCCGGCACGAATGTCGCAGCGTCCAGCTCGACCGACGGCATTTTCAAAACCGAGAATGCTCCACAGATTATCGCTAACGGTTCGCAACTCCAGCAAAACAACATCACACTCGACGGCGTGGGCATTACCAGCGTTTCCTGGGGCGGAGCGGCAGTTATTACGCCGACGGAAGACTCGGTGCAAGAAGTAAAGGTCTTAACAAATAACTACGACGCAGAATATGGCCGCTTCAGTGGCGCCCAGATTCAAGTGACCAGCAAGAGCGGCACCAATGAATATCATGGCAGCGCGTTCATCAAGAATACGCAGCCCGGTTTTAATGCCTACCAGCGGTGGAATGGACTCGGCTCAGAAGGACCGGGGACGCCCGAAGAAAGAGGTTTGCAGAAGGATACGGCGAAGTTCAATCAGATCGGCGGCAGCATCGGCGGCCCCATCATCAAGAAAAAGCTGTTCGTATTCTTCGCTTATGAAACGATCCGGAACAATTCGACAGCCACCAGCACCGGTTGGTACGAAACTCCGGCCTATTCCAAGCTGGCACCATCGAACAGCGTTGCCTCTCAGTTCCTGTCTTTCCCTGGAGAAGGGGCGTCGTATTCTTCGATCATCAGCAACGCGGGAACAAGCTGCACAGCCGTTGGTCTCGTGGAGTACAACGCTTCCACCAAACTTGGGGATTGCATCACCGTACCTGGCCAAGGCCTCGACCTCGGCTCGCCTTTAACGACGCCGCTGGGCACCGCAGACTCCACGTGGCAAAGCGCCAACATTCCGGGTGTTGGCGGCGGACTGAATCCAGCCAATCCCGTGGCGACGATCATGGACGTGAGCACCACGGCACCGAGCAGCGTCACGGAAGCGCAATATAATGGCCGTTTGGATTTCAATATTACCAGCAAGGACTTGCTGGCAGTCAGCGTCTATGATGTGCCCGTCCAGACAACCAGTTATAACGGCCCGGTGCGCTCAGCGAACTTGTGGCACCACGATGCGATTAACCAGGCTATGACTGCGTTGTGGGATCACACCTTCTCTCCCACCTTCTTGAATGAAGTTCGCGTCAACGCCGCGGGCTGGCGCTGGAACGAAATCAACAACAATCCCCAGGAACCCTGGGGATTGCCAACCGCCAACATCGACAATATCGGTACCATCGTGAATGGCAACAACAACTACTTCGGTCCTCCAGGTCCCAGCGTGTTCGACCAGTGGACCTACAGCGGCAAGGACGTTGCCACCAAGGTACACGGTGCGCACACCATCAAGTTTGGTGGCGAAGTGACGCGCTTGTTGTTTGTCCAAGAAGCACCGTGGAGCGCTCGTCCTTCCTACAACTTCCACAATTACTGGGATTTCCTGAACGATGCTCCGTATTCGGAGAACGGGACATTTGACCCCCTTACCGGTATCCCGGCGTCGTTCCGCTACGATACCCGTTCGACCCTGCTTGGTTTCTTCATTCAAGATAACTACAAGGTGAAATCGAACTTCACGGTCACTTATGGCCTACGCTGGGAATACTTCGGTCCGCTGACGACAAAGCAAAACGATCTCGGCGTGCTGCAACTCGGTTCCTCGCCCGCTTCGGAACTCACGGGAATGTACTTCCGCGTGGGTGGGCCCCTATACACCGCCGACAAGGCAGACTTCGGTCCGCAACTGGGTTTTGCATGGAGTCCGGACTCTTTCCTGCACCACAGCACAGCCGGCAAATTGGTGATTCGCGGTGGCTTCGGCATCGGCTATACCGGTGAAGAAGAAGCGATCACACTCAATGGAAACGGAAACGTGCCAAACGTATCGTTCGCCCCGACCCTCACTGGCTCGGATATTTTGTATGAGCCGGCAAGCAGCCTGCACTGCTTCGGCTGCTACCCGTCCAATCCCAACACATTGACCAGCTTCAATGTGAACAACATTCCGGTGAGCGGCGCCCCGGTCAGTGGCACCGGTTTTCCGGAGATCTTCCGCACGCCCTACACCTACCGCTACTCCATGGAAGCACAATATGAATTCGTAAAATCATGGGTAGCCACTATCGGTTATCAGGGCAGCCAGTCGCGCCATCTGACTCGCCAATACAACCTGAATGAGACACTCGGTGCCGAAGGCGTCGCGCTCAACCCCATGGTCAGCGATGTGGATTGGTATGCGACCGACGCCAATGCGCACTTCAACGCGCTCCTGGCAGAAATTCAGCACCAGTTCTCGAAGTCCTTCTCGATCGATGGCCAGTACCGCTACGCCTCGAGCATGGACCAAGGTTCACAGCCCTACAGCGTCAGCTACTATCAATGGAATCCTAAAGCAGCTTGGGGTCCTTCGGATTGGGACGTGAGGAACCAGTTCAAACTTTGGGGCGTTTGGACCCCTAACTACGTCCACAGCGACCGCCAGTGGGTGAATAAACTGGTGGGCGGCTGGACCTTGAGCGGAATCTTTAACTGGCACTCAGGATTCCCGTGGACACCCTTTTACACCGTGATCGACGGCAATCCGATCTGCAGCATCACGTATAACACAGGCTGCGGACAGCCCAACGGCTCGCTCTTTCAGCTGCTTCCGGCATCGTATGCGGGAGGAGCGGGTTCCAACCAAAGCGTAGGCATGTTCGAGAACAAAGGCAACTTCCCCGGTATCACACCGACTGGCGGGCCTTACTTCACACAACCCTCCTACACCCCATGCACGGTTCCCTTTCCGGAGACATGCTCCGTCCCTGGCGCACCGGGAATAGAGCGAAATGCGTTCCGCGGACCGCGGTACTTGGACGTCGATGCCACGATCAGCAAAGCGTTCGGCTTGCCGAAGATGCCAGTGCTGGGCGAGAACGCGCAGTTTGAGTTCCGCGCCAACGTGTACAACCTGTTCAACAACCTGAACCTCAGCATGAACGGATTCAACAACGTCATCAACAACGCGCAGTTTGGCACGGCAACCCAAGCCATGGGTTCGCGCACCATGGAGCTGCAGGCGCGGTTTAGCTTCTAACCCTTTCCAGGGGCGCTGCTCCCAGCGCCCCTGTTGATGCAGTCGAAAGCTGCTAACGAGTTCCCCCGCACCCCGGGATGCTCTCTCGTTGGCAGCTTTTCTTTTACACTGGAAGCTTGCCGATGATCCTTCGCGTAGCCAATCCCGGCGCACAGCAAAGCCTCTTGCGCTCCTCGCCATTTCTGACGCGCATCGCGGTTGCGCTTTTCGTTGGCTTGCTCGGCGGTGTGGGTTTGTGTTTTGCTCAGTCCGCTCCGCCGAAGCCTGGCGCGGAGAGCTTTGACTCGCTGGCGCAGCGTGCCGAGGCAGCACGCGATTCGGATCGGCTGGACGAGGCTGTGGTGCTGTACAAGAATGCGTTAGCGGTGCGGCCGAAGTGGGCGGAAGGCTGGTGGTCGCTGGGCACCATCGAATATGACCGCAACAATTATCGTGTGGCCGCCAGCGCATTCCGGCAGCTTTTGCCCCTGACGCCAAACGATGGCACGGTCTACGCGATGCTCGGGCTATCGGAATTTGAGCTGGGGCAGGATGATGCCGCGCTGCGGCATCTGGAGGAAGCCAAGCGGCTGCAGGTGTCCACGAATCCACAGCTGCGACTGGTAATGCTGTATCACGACGGGATACTTTTGCTCCGGGCCGGTAAATATCAATCCGCTGAAACGTCGCTGGGTGCCCTTTGCCGCGAGGAAGTGCCGAACGATGAGGTGGTAAAGGCGCTCGGACTGGCGGTGTTTCGCGTGGCTCCGCCCAACGCACCCGCGGAGGGTACGCCGGGCGCGCAGGTGGTGCTGCGCGCAGGCCACGCCGCGTGTATCAGCGTGCAGAAGAAGTACGACGAAGCGCGCAAGGAGTATGCCGATATACTGGCTGAATATCCGGCCTACCCCAATTTGCATTATGTGTTTGGAAAGTTTTTGGCAGAGACCAACGATACGGCCGCGGCGGTGGCGGAATTTCAGAAGGAAATAAAAAACAATCCGCAGGACATCAATTCACGCCTGGAGATTGCCGCCACGCAGTACAAAATCAATTCGGCGGCGGGTATTCCATACGCGGAGCAAGCGGTACAAATCAATCCTCATATTCCCTTCGCGCATTATTTGCTTGGACTCCTCTATCTGGACGTGGACGAATATCAGAAATCAATTCCGCAACTGGAGATTGCAGAGAAGGCATTCCCCCGGGATGCAAAGGTGTATTTTGCGCTTGGATCAGCCTACTCTCGCGCGGGCCGGCGTCAGGATGCGGAGAAGGCACGCGCGATGTTTCAGCGGCTCAGCCAGGAATCGACCAGCGCCACGGACGCAGGCTATTGACGCCCGGGGCATGCAGGCTGCATGGATCATGGAAACTACTCCGTTGATTCCTCGATGGTCAGAATGCGGTCGGCGGCAACGTCCTTCAAGGTTTGCGTGAGGCCGCTCGGCCAGCGAATCTGAATTTCAGAAATTTTCTCGTTTTTTCCCAAGCCAAAATGCACGCGCGGATCGCTGGAACAGGCGTAGCCGACCGCGGTGGTAACTTCATTCCATTGCTTCTTGCCATCGGCGGTCGTGATGCCGATCTGGGCCCCAATGCCCATGCGATTGCTTTTTGTTCCCACCAGCTTCAGCAAGATCCAATGATTGCCATTTTCTGTGATGTTGTGAAATAGCTCCGCGGGGCCATTCAGCACAGAGACAACCATGTCTACGCGGCCATCGTTGTCCAGATCGCCGAAGGCTACGCCGCGATGTGCCGCTTCGATCTGAAAATCCAGACCAGCGGTCGCGCTGACATCCGCAAATTTGCCATTGCCCAGATTCCGGAAAATTGTGTTCGGCTCGGGATATTTTCTGGACGGGGTTTGTATGCTGATGTTGTCCATCACGTTGGCGCGCGCGACGAACAAATCTTTCCAGCCATCGTTGTCAAAATCGGCGATGCCGTTGCCCCAGCCGGACATGTCGTTGGTTTTGGCCAAGCCGCTGGCCACGGTCATGTCCTGAAATTCGCCTTTGCCCTGGTTGATCCACAGAGGAAACTCTTCGTGCTCTACGGCAGTATGCCAGATGTCCGGCAGGCCATCGTTGTTCACATCGCGAAAATCGGCGCCCATGCCGGAGCGCGCGATTCCGTCGGGCGCGTAACCAACGCCCGCATCGAGCGCGACCTCTTCGAATTTCTTGCCTTTCAGATTGTGAAATAAGAAATTCTGCGTGGTGTCATTGGCCACGAATGCATCCAGGTAGCCGTCGCCATCGTAGTCGGCGAAGGTTACACTCATGCCTTTGCCGAATTGCTTGGCGATGCCGGTCTCTTCGGAAACGTCGGTGAACGTTCCGTCGCCGTTGTTGCGATAAAGGGTGTTGTGCGTCGGTGCGTAATACTTGGGGTGGCAGAAGCCGCGCACGCCTTCCTTGACGCGGCAGTAGGGATCCTTGTTCACTTCCCAGACGCAATAATTCACTACGAAAAGATCCAGCAGACCATCGTTGTTGTAGTCAAACCAGCCCGCGCCCACCGACCACATTTTCTTGCCATTGAGTTTTGCGCCGCCGACGCCCGCCTTTGCGGTGACGTCGGTAAACGTGCCGTCTCCATTGTTGTGGAATAACTGGTTGCCGGTGACGTTGGCCACGAACAGATCCGGCCATCCATCGTTGTCGTAATCGCCAACGGCGACGCCACTGCCATAGCCGATTCCCGCGAGGCCAGCTTTTTCGGTAACATCGGTGAACGTCCCGTCTCCATTGTTGTGAAACAGGCGATTCCAATACGCGGGAGTTTCTTTTTCCAGCGACGGAATCGCAGCTCCGCCAACGAGATACACGTCCAGGTAGCCGTCACCATCGTAATCGAACAGCGCGATCCCGGCGACCATCGTTTGCGGTTGATTTTTGTTTTCCGTGTTTCCGTTGGCGGTGATGTAATGAAGCCCGGCTTTGTTGGCGATTTCTTCAAAGCGGATGGTACTCGCACCGTTCGCGTTTGACACCTTGGGCGCCGGCTTGTCCTGCCCGGGGGCAGACAACAGGACCATGCCCGCTAAAATTAAAAGCTGACGCATTTGTTCATGACCGGTGAAATCCAACCGTTGTCATGGCGGCCTGCGCTTCACTGTTCTTCATGAAGGTATTCCAGACCAAGTCCGCAAGCACCATGCTAATACCCAAATCGATTCCTGGCGCGCATTTGTATTCGTGCCCGCCGGACAGCCAGAATCAACGCATCCACCAAATTATACTTCCCACCCATTTACTCGCACTGATTCCGATGAATTTTATCAAAGTGGACGTGTCATTAAGGTTGGGTTCGCGCTTGGTCCGACACCACCACTTTTTTGATTCAAGCCGAGGTATTCCGCTCTCGCTTGATGCCATTGTCCGCAGCTCTTTCCCTGTCATTTTCGGGCGCGCGATGAATTTCACATTACCATCTACGGCCAAGGGGCCCACGATCGAAGCTGAAATGAACGGCACCCTTATCGTGTTTCCCTTGCGTCCAACTCCAACCCTGAGTTGGGTTAATTGCCAAGTCCAAGTGGAAAAGAAGCAAGCAAAGGATTATCGACGTGAGCTCAAGGCTGGGTATCGGTTTCGATGAGTTTCGAGGCTGGCTCATTGACGGCAACGCTCGCCTCCAGTTCAAACATTGGTGATTTCCGCACCCTCTCGCGTGCGAATGGCGACAACGTTCGCTCGTGCAGGATTCGTTCAGTAGCTTCTACGCGTACCTCATTGTGAAAAAGTTTCTGGAAAACCGAGTTCGTTAGCAGATTACAGATCGATATCAGGATCATTCCCTGATGGTGCGCCATCCAGCAGTGTACGACCTCAAACGACGTTTCGCCAGATTCAGCGTTGCGCCTGAATTCCGCAGACTCATAAAAGCCGTACTTTCCCAGCCATCCCCGGGCATCCATCGCTTGAAGATTCTGGAGCGCTTCGACAGGTTGGATCGCCAGTGCCAAGGCGGATGCGTAAGGAGTAATGACCGCCCGCTTGAGCATATCCGCCTTCATCGCAAGTTGCGGCACACCGAAGGCGTAGTACTCGTAGTGCCCTGAATCATTTTTGGCAGTACACGCCCCCTCCGAAATTCCCCACGGTATTTTATGCCGCTTGACAAAGGCACGCTGGCAGTCCACAGCACCGCGCAGAGTACTCTCCAATAAGGTTCTAGGGAAGTGTTTCAACCACAGCGCGGGCATCAAATATTCGAACATCGTGCCGGTCCAGGATACCAGTACGTCCTTCCCAGCATAACGCGTATGCGTCCGACCCATGTAAAACCAAGCTTCCTGAGGCAATTCGTTCTTTGCAATGCCGACAAAAACCGCACTTCGCGCTTCAGAAGCCAATAAATCATAACAACTCTTCTGCAATTTGTTGTGTGTGACGTCGAACCCCACCGACAGGGCATGACGGCCTTTGTCAAACAGCGGTGCGAAGTCCATTTCTCTGACAAGAAGCTCTGAATCCTCCGCGATCCGTGTAAGGCGGGTGCGCACACGATCTATCTCAATCATACTGGAAGCCAGTTGTCTTCGTAGTTCGATGAATTCGGGTCCGTCGACCGTCGCCGCAATCTTCTTGAATATTTCTGGAAGCGAATTTATGGTGATTTTATTTACAAAGGTCGCGGTGCAGAGGTCGGGAAGCCGCGATTTGACAACCGCGAACTGCTGCGAGAGCCATGGACTGAACGATTGGAACATCCACGATAAATCATTTAGTCGCTCGCGCGTCTCGGCAAGCCACCATGCCGCATCGCTTTCTGCAGCTGGCAATGTGCCATGACCCTCGACTGTTTTGGTCACCAAACCAAGAAGTTTAGTTATCGCTTCGCTCCACGAAACGGAATCGTCTGCAAGCTTTAAGCTGTCCGTCCGTGCACGTTGCGCCATTGCGACCAGCTCGGCTGGATATTGTTCCGTTTGCATCGCTTCAATAGCCAAATCGAGATGATCAGTGATCGCTTCGAATACCCACTCGTCGAACAAGGGACGTTCCACCGCGCGAAGGGCGCCTTGCTTCTGCGTCCACAAACAACAGGCTAAGTTGCCGTTGTCCACCGTGGAGACGAACTGAGGTTCAAGCGGCTCGAGTGTACGCGAATCGTACCAATTCACGAAATGGCCTTGAAAACGCGGCAGGAGTTTTGTCGTTGCCATCGTCTGTTCGGCAAGCGTTGCGAATCGGGGCAGCGTAAGCACCCCCAAATGGTAAGCAGCCAACTGTGAATTGAGCAACAGACCCAGGTTAGTCGTCGACAGGCGATGCGCAACGTGACACTCTCGGCCTTGTATGTTGTCCGGAACCAGCCAATTCTGATCGGCATTGGAAAACTGAGCGAAGAACCGCCAAGTCTTAAGCGCCAACTTCCTGGCATACGCATGGTCCCGGGACCTAAGAACGTTGCGGACGGAGCGCAACGGCCGGTCCAGCCATTTCGTCGCGGGTTTGGAGATCAGCCACAATAGCAGGATTGGCGACGCAACCAGCAACGAATGCGGCCGAAACACCCACAGCGCAATGGCGATGAGAATCGTCAGGGCCGGAGTTAAGTCGAGATAGACGTCTACGGGCGTCTTTCTACGGTTATCCATCTCGGACTGAGCCGCAGTCTGCCATTCGAGAAGTTTTCGCCGCGTCACGGTCAGACGAAATACAGTTCGCGTGATTGCGTCCAAAGTGACCATGGACTGATGCGGGAGGAACGCCAGGAACACCAGGACGTTTACTTGTGCTGTGACAAAATCGCTAAGTCCCTGAGAAATGGCAGCCAATTTATGCGGCAAATCCCACTGCCGAATCAGAGTCAGGGCGCATTGCACGTAGCTAGGAATTAGCAGCAGGGCCACGGCCGCAGCGGTCCAGCGTACCGCCGAGCCCGGCAGGAAAAACCAGCAGGCGAGAAATAACACGAACGTCGCGGCCTCAATAACGCTTCGCCGCAGGTTATCAAGAATTTTCCAGCGAGATAGCACGCTTAGCGGATTGTCTACGAGCTCGCCATTGGCGTTAGGCACGCGTGAAAACAACCACTTCAGAATTTGCCAATCGCCGCGTACCCATCGATGCTTGCGACGGCTGTACGCGCTAAAGTGAGACGGATAGTCGTCAACAATCTCGACTTCGCTCAGCAAGCCCGTGCGTGCGTAGGAGCCCTCGATGAGGTCATGGCTGAGAATTGAGTTGGACGGGAAACGGTCTTTCATCGTCTCTCGAAAAACGTCAACCTCGTAAATTCCTTTTCCGGTGAAAATGGCCTCGCCGAACAGATCCTGGTAGACATCGGAAACCGATTGCGTGTAGATATCGAGACCAGTTTGTCCGGAATAGATGTAGGCAAGCCGCGACCGGTTCACGGATTGCACGCTGATTCCCACGCGAGGCTGCAGCACGCCGTAGCCTTCGCGCACAGTTTTCGTGCCGGCATCGAGTATGGCCTGATTCAACGGATGCGCCATCGCCCCGACAAGCCTTGCCGCCGAACCGCGAGGAAGTTGTGTATCGGAATCCAATGTAATCACAAAACGTGAGCGTCGCAGAAGTTCCATATTCCCAACTTTAACGGGAAACCTGTCATCGCCGTCGCGGAGTAGTTCGTTGAAATCGAGAAGCTTGCCCCGCTTGCGCTCCCAGCCCATCCAGGAATTTTCGGTTTCATTAAACGTTCTGTACCGGTGCAGATGAAAGAAGCGTGTGTCACTGGACGAGGCATACTTCGCGTTAAGCTCCTCAATCATCCCGGAGCACAAAGACACCAGCGCGTCCTTCTCGTCAAACGCCTTGTCGGAATCCGGCGAGTCGGTTAGCACCGCAAAGTAGAGATTTCGGTCGACATTGCCGAGGTAACGGACCTCCAACGAACGGATGAGATGCTCGACTTGATCCTCAGAAATCAGAATAGTGGGAACAGCCACTACCGTTGCGCACTCGTCGGGGATGCCTGCACTGAAATCAAGTCGGGGGATGTTGCGCGGAGGTAAAAAAAACATCAGTACCTGATGGATGGCCTCGACCGCAGCCTCGCTGGAAGGCAAAAGAAATAGCAAGGTCACCGCCACAAGTGGGATTCCCACTCTGATCTCGCTCAAAAGGAACCCCATAATCCCCAAAATGAAAAACTCCAACGCTAAAAAGTAGAAGAGTTCAGGCGCGTCACGCAGAACATTGCCGACAAACGCAGCACCCTGCGGGCGATAATTGATCTGCCGCTCCAATAGAGTGCGTCCCCGGCCCACCAGATAATATCCAACATGTCCACGCCGCTGAGAAGCCCGAGAACCTTTGGAATATCTATTTAAACCGGTTTGGGCCAAGGAAACGGCGAGCCTCGCGATGTCCGTCTCCGATGACGACGAAAAACGTGCCAATTCCTGGATCGCTTCACGGTAAGCATTGCAACTTGCAAACTCAGTGCGGACGTAGGCACCAACGGGGTCATCCTTCAGGATCTTTTCCGTCGCGCTCAGCGAAACGAACAGCGCCTTCCAATTCACATGCCGCATAGTAACTAGGGAAGCGCAAACTGCTTTGACTCGTGTTCGCGGACCCGGATTGTTCTGTGCGCGCACCTCATCGAGCGTGTTCGAAAGCTCGAATAGTAACTGCAGTTGCAGCATGGGGCTAAGTAGCCAGACTTCTGCAATGTCGAAGGCACGGTCTTCCTGAGCGTACTGCATGTAGGTGCGGTAAGAATCCTCGTCAAACTGGTAATCGACGGCCGCCAAGTAAGACTTGGCAGCAACATAGGCGCGCGGCACCTTCTCCCCGCCAACGACGATCTGCGGGACAACCAGTTTATTTGCCAGTGTATCTTGCACGTCCTGGACGACGGATTGCACCAGCAAGCGGTTAATTAGCAATTCCTCACGTAAGGGGGGCGGAAAGTCAGACGCGGCCGCCTTTCTCCCGTGATTACCGTATGCGCTTTCCAAACTTCTCTTGGCCTTTCGAAGTTTGCGCTTCAGCGCGGCCCAATCCGAATCTCGTTCCTCAGCAATCCAAGTCCTCGCGTGAGTCCGAGCGTGTTCCCCCACCTCAATCGGTAGATCGATTGGACCTGACGCAGGCACATCACAATTTTGCTCAAGCGGGGTCGCGTCCGTCAGCGGCAGGCTAGTTTGTGCCTCCCCGGTGGACGAAGTTCCCGTCAATTTTGGCGTAGCGGCCATTCCGTTATCCATCATCTGTAACTAGAAGCCTGCAGATCAAACATCTCCGCATAGCGACCGCCGCGGGCGAGCAACAGTTCGTGTGGCCCCTCCTCCGTGATCTGTCCTTTTTCTAAAACAATGATTCGATCGGCCATCTTGACCGTAGAGAATCGATGGGAGATCAGTACGGATAACTTGCCCTCGGTCAAATCGGCGAAGCGCTGGAACACTTCGTGCTCGGAACGCGCGTCGAGCGAAGCCGTGGGCTCGTCCAGAATCAAGACTTGCGCGTCGCGCAGGTACGCTCGCGCCAGCGCAACTCTCTGCCATTCTCCACCCGAGAGGTCCACGCCACCGTCGAAGCGTCGGCCCAGCATCTGGTCGTAACCGCCTGTCAATTTCGAGATCACGTTTTCTGCTAGGCTTTTACGCGCGGCGGATTTGATTTCTGGGAGGTTCTGCGATTCGCTGATGCGACCGATGGCAATATTCTCCCGAGCGGTCATATCGTAGCGCATGAAATCTTGAAAGATCACCGCGATCTGACTTACATAATCCTCAAGGTCATATTCTCGGAGATCAATGCCGTCGAGATAAACCGCGCCCTCGGTCGGATCGTACAAACGGGTGAGCAGCTTTACGATCGTGGTTTTGCCCTCGCCATTCTCGCCAATCAACGCGACGCGTTCCCCCTGGCCCAGCCTGAGATTCAGATTGCGCAGCACGAGTCTCGATGTACCGGGATATGCAAACGAGACGTTTCGGAATTCGATCCCAGCGCGTATTGGACGCGGGCATTTCAACCCGTTTTCTTTGGAACGAATCGTCGGCCGCAACCCTAAAAAGCTCAACAAATCACCCAAAAACAGAGACTGATCGGCAATACTTGAAAAGGTTGAAAAGATACTTTGCAAATTGGTGCTGGCGCCGGCTATCGCTCCGGCCAGGAACGTCAGTGTACCCACCGATAGCTTTCCGGAGAGTGTTTGATAAATCACATACGCATAAGCGCCGTAATATCCCACGGTGCTTAGTAAAGTGAGGAACGAACTCGCAACAAAGCGTCGCCTCGCAAGGCCTACATTTTCCTCATAGATTTTAACCGAGAGGTTTTCGAATCGGTCAGTCAGATAGCGATTCAGCCCGAAGACCTTCAATTCCTTGGCACTCTCTTTGCTCACCCCTAGAAAGCGCAGATAGTCCAGTTCGCGCTTCACCGGCGTCTGTTGAAACGCCAGGCTGTAACCCAAGAACGCAAAGTGGCTTTCGCCAACAAAAGCAGGAATAACGCATAGAATCAGCACAATCAGCAACCACGGCGAAAAGACCACAATACCCGCCGCCAAGGCCACCGTCGAAATCACTTGTTGCAGCAAGCGCCCCATCTGCTGGATCATCCCGAGACGATCAGTTGCCTGGACCCGCGCACGTTCCAATTTGTCATGGAAGGAAGGGTCTTCATAGGTGGCCAAGTCGAGCGAAGCCGCTTGGCGCATGATTCGCACGCTGATGTGCTGGATGTATTTATCGGCGAGCAGTGTGTCGGAAAAATCAATGGCGCGGTTTAGGAAGGTGCTAGCGCTTGCGATCAAAAATTCCAGTGCTACCCACCACCAGAAGTGCGGACGCATCGCTTGGCCTTTTGAGAGAAACCCGACGATCGAGTCCAGGATAATCCGCGTGACGGCGAGCAAAGCCAGTGGACTGAGCGCCGTTAAAACGCGGAGCGCAAGACCCCATGACACCACGGCGGGGCCACAGTCCCACACTATTCCCGCGACGGCTGGAACATTGCGCAACGCATTTAACCGCTTAGCCCAAGCCTCCTGAAATCGTTGGTACCCCCGCTGACCTAAAATCTGCATTGTTTTACCTGGAGCTACCTGAACAGCGACGCCTTCCTGACGAAAACTTGCACACGCGTAAACGCAGCTCCCTAATATACAATAGTCAGGCGGTCAATACAGGGGTGACCCTAGGCGCTAAATTTGGTGGCCAAGCCAAAGAGCGCGGCTGCCGCGAACACCACAACAGACACAACACAGAACACTTCCGCGACGATGGAGATCGCGTTGCTCGTGAAAAGCGTCGTGAGTCCTAGTACTAAGGTTATGGCTAGTAACGCGAATTTCCAGTTTTTCACTAGATTGTTCCTCAACTTCCGTCCGAGGCAATATTGAGGCCGATTTCAGCTGCTGATAACATTACATTTACTTGTGCCTTATCCAGCACTACCATGCAAATTTTAGAAAACTAAGCAAAATATCCCTATACGGTGATCTACTGGGTTTCTGAGGAGGGATATGTGATCTTCGCGGGAGCTTCGCTCGTCGGTGAAAGATTCTCCGGTTTTGCTACGATCCTGTCGGTTACACCATTCGAGCTCGCAAGCGACCTGGCAACCAGACTATGGCGTGATTTCGAACTCGACGGGTTGCCCGCGCTGAGAATCCGGACTAACCCAAACGTGCACACGGCTCGGCTCGACCGTGCGCACATTATGAATGTCCCACAAGGCGAATGCCTCCGGACTAAGCGAAAACGTGACCTTCTCCGTCTGTCCAGGAGCCAGCGCGACACGCTCAAAAGCCTTCAGCGCCCGCACCGGCTCCTCGACGCTCGTACCTCGCAACCCTACGTAGAGCTGCACCACCTCTTCGGCCGCAACCTCACCTGAATTCGTCACATCCGCGCTCACAGTCATGACCGTTTTCGCCCCCGTCGCTCGGCTGTGCAAGGCTTCTGCCAACTCGTGGGAGCTCAATTTCGTGGCGCTGAGCTGCGGCGCAGAATATTGAAAAGTGGTGTAGGACAACCCGAAGCCGAAGGGGAACTGTGGCGCATTGGGTTCGTCCACATAGCGCGAAACGTATTTTTCCTGAATCGTGGTGCCCGGGCGAGTCAGATCGACGTTGCCCGCAGGACGTCCGGTGTTAAGAGCATTGTAGTAGACGGGAATCTGGCCAATCGAATCCGGCCAACTCAGGACGAGCCTGCCGCTCGGCACGGAATCCCCGTAAAGGGTACGCACCAACGCCGGGCCTGCTTGCACTCCCGGAAACCACGCTTCTAGCACGGCGGGAACATGGGCAAAGGCCCAGTTCAAAGTGAGCGGCCTCCCGCTGAATAACACAAGCACCACGGGCTTGCCGGTAGCGGTCACTTTTTCCAGAAGTTCCTCCTGGCGTCCAGGCAAATCCAGATGCGCCCGCGATCCGGCTTCCCCGGTCATGCTGCCTGCTTCTTCGCCCAAGGCTAAAATCGCCACGTCGGCCGAGCGCGCCGCTTCTATTGCCCCGTTGATTTGTTCGTCGGTCGCAGTGCGGAAGTCGGCGCCCTTCGCGTATTTCACTCGCTCCGCTCCCAACCTCTGCGTCAAGGCAGTCCTCAGCGTAACCACGTCGGCCGGTTGGCCGTGTGCGCCCCAAGCACCCAACATTTCCTGCGGGTCGTCTGCAAGCGGTCCGATTAGCGCAACGGTACGGAACTGGCCGCTCAAGGGCAAAAGATGCACGGAACCTTGTGGCTCATTTCTCAACAGGACAAAGGATCGCTCCGCGGCTTCGCGCGCCACGCCCAGATTTTCCTTCGTCAACGGCCCATGATTTTCGCGAGACTCATCCGTGTACGGGTGGTCGAAGAGCCCGAGCGCGAACTTCACGCGAAGCACGTGGCGCACGGCGTCATCAATTTGCGCCCCCGAGACTTTGCCCTTCTTGACCAGCTCCACCAGATGCTCGTGGTATAGATTGCTTTCCATATCCATATCCACGCCGGCGCTGAGGGCTCTCCATGCGGCGGTTTCTCCGTCATTGGCAATGCCGTGCGCTTGCAATTCGGCGATGGAAGTCCAGTCGCTGTCGACCACACCCGGAAAGCGCCATTCCTTCCTCAAGACTTGCGTCAGGGTAAACGGATTGGCGCTCGACGGAACTCCATTCAGCGTATTGAAAGCGCTCATCAGGGAAGCGCCGCCCTCATCCAGCGCCGCATAGAATGGCGGGAGATACACTTCGCGCAAAGTGTGCTCGGAAATTTCCGTGCTGTTGTAATCGCGGCCCGCTTCCGCTGCGCCGTAACCGACAAAGTGTTTCACGCATGCAGCGATGCTGTCGGGCGCGCCAAGATTTGCTCCCTGGTATCCACGCACATACGCGCGGGCGACGGCGCTGCCCAGGTATGGGTCTTCTCCAGCCCCTTCCACCATGCGGCCCCACCGCGCATCCCTGGCGATATCCACCATCGGCGAAAACGTCCAACGAACACCGGCAGCGGAAGCTTCCTGAGCCGCGATGCGCGCAGCTTTCTCGACGATTTTCGGATCCCACGTTGATGCCAGAGCCAATGGAACGGGAAATTCGGTGCGGTAGCCGTGGATCACGTCCAGGCCATTGATGAGAGGAATGCGCATGCGGGATTTCTCCATAGCCACATGCTGGTAGAAATTGGCGTCCTGAACACCTCGCAGGTTGTAGAGCGAGCCCACCTGGCCCTTCCCCACCATTTCTTCGTATCCGCCAGGCCCAGTTTCCGGCCCCGTCGGAGCACCAACGGAGTATTGAACCAGTTGGCCGACCTTTTCCTCCAGAGTCATTTCCTTCAGGAGGGCATCGATTTTTTTCTCGACAGCGGATGAGGCAAGATTTGACCTCACCGGCAGCCCGTGGAATCCGGCGGATTCTGGGGCAGTTTGGCAACGAGTGCCAGGCAAAATGAGCAAGGCCAGCAGCCAAAGAACGAGAGATGGGCGTAGAGTACGAGGCGGCACGGGTTTCAGACTCCTACTCAGCGTGCACATGGTCTCCCAATCGTCTGGGTGCGACGGCACGCACTGCTTTTGGGAAGCACCCCGTTGCTACTCGTCAAAACCGGGGCGGCCGGAGAGTCGCAAATCGTTATTCTAGCGGGATTGCGAAGAGCAGCGGCGCCTCACCCAGGAGCCGCCAGCGGCATCGCCCGCCATTCACTTCCGGACCATTGCAATGATAAATCGATTTATTAGCTGAAATCTATAGCATTTTTCCATCGAACGAGGTTGGCCAACGCAACTTGCTATGCCTTCTTGCTCCCCTGCCCTCCGTTGTGCAAGACTACGCCTCAAGAACCACAATGGTACGGACAAAGAAAACCCAGCCTAACGGCGGTCGCTCTACAGGCAATTCGTCCATCAGCCTGAAGCAACTGGCTGCTCATCTTGGACTCTCCTCCGCTACCGTCTCCCTGGTCATAAATCGCTCTCCGGGGGCCAATTCCATTCCCCACAGCACGCAGGAACGGGTGCGTGAGGCCGCTAAGCAGCTGAATTACCGGCCAAACCTGATGGCGAGGTCATTGCGCCAGAAACGCAGTTTGACGATCGGCGTGGTGGTTCCAGAGGTCAGCGAGGGCTATGCCGCGCTGGTGCTGTCGGGGATTGAGGACCATCTGCTCCAGGAAGGGTATTTTTATTTTGTTGTCAGCCATCGGCACCGCGCGGACCTGATTGAGGAATACCCCTCACTGCTGCAACAGCGAGCGGTAGAGGGCATCATCGCGGTGGACACTCTGTTGACGGAGGACTGCGTGATTCCGGCGGTCGCAATCTCCGGCCATCGCCACGTGCCGGGCGTAACGAATATCGTTCTCGATCACGATCTGGCCGCGCACCTGGCTTTGGAACACTTGCTCAAGTCGGGGCATAAGCGTATCGCCATGATTAAGGGGCAGGACTTCAGCTCCGATACCGAAATACGGTGGCGGGCGCTCCATAGCGTCGCAAAGCAACTTGGCATCACAATCCACGAAAAACTGACGGTTCAGCTCGACAATGACTCTCCTTCGCCGCAGGTTGGCTACAGCGTGACACGCAGGTTACTCGACCGAGGTGAACCATTTTCTGCCTTATTCGCCTTTAATGACATTTCCGCCATCGGCGCCATCCAGGCGTTGCGCGAGTCCGGTAGGCGCGTACCCGAAGATGTCTCTGTAATCGGCTTTGACGACATTCAGAGCGCGGCCTATCAGAATCCCGGGTTGACGACAGTGCGCCAGCCGCTTCGGCAAATGGGCGTCATCGCAGCGGAGACGCTTCTTGCGCGAATCAATGCGCCACGCCAAGCCGAATACCCCAAATCGATCATCGTGAAACCGGAGCTGATCATTCGGGCGTCTACCGCAAGCGTGACGGCCGCGGTTGTTTCTTTGTAAATGATGCGGAGCGGTCGCCTTCCTTTTGTTTTCTGATCTCAGTAAAATTAGAGATAGCTTAGTTCTGCTTCCAATAGGTAACTACGACCATACGAAAATGACGTGGATGAAACACTCTCGTAACGTGCTCCAAGTGAAACTTGGCTTAGCCAGGGGTCAACTGTGAGAACGCTAACCGCCGACCCACTCTTAGCCGAAACTTCTCTTTTCCGTATTTCTCTTGCGCAGTCTCCGCAGGATCTGGTCGAGTGCCACCGCCTCCGTTACGAAGTCTTTAACCTTGAACTTGGCGAGGGTCTCTCCACGTCCGACCGCGCGGGGCTGGATATCGATCCATTCGACTCTTTTTGCGACCACTTGATGGTTCGCGATCTGGAATCCGGGAAACTTGTGGGCACGTACCGCCTGCAGACAGGAAAAGTGGCCCGACACAATCTCGGGTACTACGGTGACCAGCTGTTTGATTTTTCCGTGTACGACTCGATTCGCAATGAACTTCTGGAACTCGGCCGCGCGTGCGTTCATATCGATTACCGCAACATTATGGTGCTGCATGCACTATGGAAAGGCATTGCCGTTTACGCTACCCGGAACGATTCCCGCTACCTGATTGGCTGCAGCTCCATTTCTTCTCAAGACGAAAACGTTGGCGTGGCGATGTATGAGGGGCTGAAGACGAAGTACCTTGTCTATCCGCCTTTGCGCACAACGCCACATCCCGGGCGCGATTGCCGGTCCACCGGGGCAGCGGTGGAAGCGGCGCGTCCGCCCCGCTTGTTTCGCGCTTATCTGGAAATTTCGGGACGCATTTGCGGGCCCCCGGCGATCGACCGAGAATTCAAAACCATCGATTTCCTGACGCTGGTCGATCTGGCGAATCTGCCGGAACGCGTCCGTAGCCGCTTCTTCTAGCCTTCGCCGACAACCTCGCTCAGTTTTCTGCGCTGGTAGCATACTGTCGCGCAGTGTAGACTGGCTCGCCTGAGGTTAAATTTATGATTTCGATCACTCCTGAAAACGCCAACTTCCTGCTGCAATACACGCTGCCTACGGTGAAGAACGAACACCGCATCACGCGAGCCATGATTGAAGCTATCCCGCAATCCAATCCCGATTACCGGCCTGACCCTCATGCGAAAACCGCCATGGAAATTGCCTGGCACATCGCGGCGTCCGAACACCGCTTCTACAGCGCCATTGCAGACGGTGCATTTGATTTTGCGCCCATTTCCCGGCCCGAGAGTGTGCAAACACCGGCGCAAGTGGGGCAGTGGTATGGAGAATCGTTCGATAAGAATTTTGAGCGGTTCCCCAATCTTTCCGGGGAGCACCTCGGAAAAACCCTGGATTTTCGGAGCATTTTTCAACTGCCAGCGGTCTCCTGGTTCAACTTTTCTTTGAATCACACCATTCACCATCGTGGGCAGCTGTCCACGTACTTGCGCGCGATGGGCGGGAAGGTTCCCGCGATCTATGGCCAGAGCTATGACTCCGAAGCTGCGAAGAAGTCCGTGCCGGCCTGATTGAGCATAGAGTTCGATTACGGAAAACTGATTTGCTTTCAGGGTAGCCGTAAGGATCGCTTTAGCCGATAAAGAGTTTCCCCGGCGTGTGGCATCAGTTTGATTCCTTCGGCTTCGCGCCCCATCCATTCCCTTGGCTTTACGTCTTTCGGATCCAGGTAGCCGAGATTCATTCGGCGGCAGCGCTCCTCGGAAATACCCGTGGCCAGGGTCACGCGGATCCGGTCTCGCTCGAATCCGGTGGACAGGTCAAAAGCGCCTTCGCCGCGCAAGTGCGTGGAATGCGCCAGCACTCCGCGAGGCACATCCGCAAAGTGTTTCCATTGCTTCACAAAGTAATCGCGCGAGTGATAGCCGATCTTCTCGATCTGCGGACCATGCGTGTAACTGAATTCCGTGATGTGCGGGGCGTAGACCACGACTTCGCCCTCATCCATCATTGCCGGTTCCGCTTTGTACATGCCCTTCGCAGCGGTCCAGATATCCGCATACCTTTCCGGCATCATCGCGAGCGCGCGCCGGAAAGGCTGGTCGACCCATTCAATATGCTTCTGGGCTGACAAAGCCGCCGCGCATTTCCAGGCTGCGCGCGCGCCACCGAAATAAAGTCCGGAAACACCTTCGTCGGTCACCACCAACGCCATGCAAGCTACGGGAACCTTGATTTTTGCGGCGGCGCGGTCGATCAATTCCCTCACCGGCGTTATTTCCGTGCCGATCACGTGATAGCTGCCGATCAGCGCGCCCAGCCAGTGCGTTTGATCGATCATTTCCTCGCCGCTAATACCGGGGAAAAGATATTTATTGCCGCCGGAAAATCCGACGACCTCGTGGGGGAAAACGGGGCCACAGATCAAGACTTGATCGTACTCAAAAATAAGCTTGTTGATTTTGACGGTGATGGATTCCGACAGCAGGCCACCCGAAACTTCGGCGACTTCGCCGGCGGGGATTGTGCCGATTTCGGCAAATGTGCCGGGATTCTCCCAATGATGGTTGAAAATGCGAGTGCGGCCGCACATTCCGTTTTCTACCGCCTTACCCATCAGCTTCGTTAACTGCTCGTCGCTCATGTGCGGGTGAGTGCCAAGCGCGACCAGGTAGTCACATCGTGCGGCCCATTCTCCGATGGCTTCCTGCAAGAGTTCGAACATCAGAGCCATGGGCATCGTGCGCGTGCCGTCCGGGATGACGATCAGAACGCGCTTATCGTTAATTTCCATGTCCCTTACCGACGCGGCCACGAGTTGCCGCAGTTCCTCTTCGGAAAGAGTGGAGTCCGGATATCCTTTGCCGATTGTCATTGTCTTTCACCCGGGCGCGTACTTGGTTTGTCCGCGCATTGCTGAGCGCTGTGGGCCGTGCGAAACTATGCTCCATTATGCGCACTCCTTTTGCCTCCTGCGCAATCCCTCCTTCAAGGCATGCTGCTTGACGCTAACCGGTGCCAGCACCACGGGTGTGCCTCGGCGGCGGTGGCGTACGGCATTTCTGCTGGGTTTCGGCGTGGTCATTGGCTTTTTCGACCGCATTAACGTCGCGGTCTCGCAAGACGCGCTGCACGCTTCTTTCGGTACTTCGCTGATCGCGTTCGGCTACCTTGCCAGCGCCTTCAGTTGGACCTACGCGTTGATGCAGATGCCCGCGGGAATGCTGCTCGATCGTTTTGGTATTCGGCGTGTCGGCAGCGTCAGCACGTTTCTTTGGAGTATCGCGTCGTTTGCGGCGGCGATTTCGCCCGGGCTTGGCGTATTCTTTGGCGCGCGCTTTTTGCTCGGCGTCGCAGAAGCGCCGGTGTTTCCCGGCAATGCAAAAGCTCTTGGCTATTGGTTTCCGCGACACGAGCGCAGCCTGGCCATTTCCATCACGGACGCAGCCGCAAAATTTGCTCCAGCGATCGGAATACCGTTCCTTGGCATGCTGCTTTTACATTTTGGTTGGCGCATCACGTTTGCAGCCACGGGCGCACTCAGTCTGCTCTATTTCGCACTGTTCTATCTTTGCTACCGCAATCCCAGCGAAGACACGCAGCTTTCGTCGGAGGAATTTCAGTACATCCGTGACGGGGGAGGTCAGGCGGATGATCAAACGCACGGACGACGTGGGACGTTTACGGATGACTTGGGCCGGCTTGTTTATTTGCTGAGGCAACCCAAGGTGATCGGCCTCGCGCTGGGTTGGGGCTCGTATAACTACAGCTTTTTTCTTATGCTCAACTGGCTGCCCAGCTATCTTTCCATCGCGCATCACATGGATCTGCTTCATTCCTCCTTTTACACCGCGGCGCCCTGGCTGTTTGCGACGGCTACAGACATTGCGGTGGGAGGATGGTTGGTGGACTTCCTGATTCAACGTGGCTGGAATGCGAACCGCGTGCGGCAATCTGTGCTGATCGTGGGAACGGGATTTGGCTTGGCCGTTTTTGGTGCAGCACAGCCGAGCAGCCCGGTAGCGGCGCTGGCGTGGATCAGCCTGGCCCTCGGAGGGCTTGCGGCTGCGGCGCCCGTAGCCTGGACGGTCCCTTCGCTGATCGCGCCGCAAAATAGCGTGGGTACGCTGGCCAGCATTGCGAATATGTCTGGCCAGTTTGCGGCGATTTCCGCGCCGATTATCACTGGTTACATCGTTTCGGCGACGCACTCGTTCGATTCGGCGTTTATTACCGCGGCGGTGATTCTGTTTATTGGTATAACGGGCTATGCGGTGCTGTTGGGGCGAATCGAGCCTATTCCAGAGCCTGCGGGCTAGCCCCCTACTTCCCTATGGCGTCGGGCAGTCCTTTGTAATAGCGGAAACCTTCGATGCGCTTGCCATCACGGGTGCGGATAAAATCCAGGGCTTGCGCCTTCATCTGCTGCACTTCGGCTTCGCTTGGATGCGGATTGTAGTTTTTCCATCCTGGTCCGAACTGGCTGATATAGTGCGCGTCCGCATTCACCCGCTTTTCGACGAAATCGCTGATGTCCACCCAGACGTTTTCGTCCTGGTAATCGAAATCATCATAAAACATGTATTCGGGGATCAGGTACTCCTGCAATCCTTCCTGCGTGATCTGGCCTTCGAACAGCAACCGCCACATTGCCGCACGCGCCGCATCCGCGGCCAGATAAGCCGCGGCACGATGGTCGGATTTGTGCCATCGCTGATAATTTTTTCCCGGATCCCAGGCGAATAAAACATCCGGGCGCAGCTTGCGGATCCACCTTACTAGGTTCTCCACGACCGCCTTGCGATCTTCGAATTCCAGCAGGCCGTCGTCATAGCCGAGATTGATGTAATGGTCGGCGGGAATGCCCAAATCCTTGAGCGCCGCCAATTCTTCCTGGCGCCGGATTTCGGCAAGCTGTGTGCGGGAAAGCTTGGGATCTTGCGTGCCCACGTTTCCGGTGGTCAGGGTCACGATGTACACCTGGTTGCCGTGCGCCTGCAGCATGGCGAGTGTGCCGTGGGAAAGCGCATCGTCATCGGCATGGGCGCCGATCAACACGATCGTTTTGCCCGTCCACTTTTCCACGGGCACGTCTGGCTTTTGCGGCGTCATTTGCCCCGCAGCCGTTGCCGTCCAAGCACCTATTCCGGCCACAACAATCAGCAAACGCCTCACGAATTTCATTTGTCCTCCTGAGTAAACTTGTTCTCCGCTAATCAGCCACGAATTGCTTTGCCAGAGTGAGGGCGCCGTTCGAGTGGTTGGGATCAAATAGCTTGGCGCGTACGAAATCGCGCGTGCCGCCGCCTTTTCCGGGAATTGTCGCGAAAACCTGTTTGAGGATCGTGCCTAGATCCTTGCTTCCACCGGGGGCCTGGGCGAAAACCAGTTGGCCGGTGGGTTCATGAGCCAGAAGTGCGACGGTTTTTTCGTTCTTGGCCAGCTCGGTTGCCAGCGGAAGGAGCAGCTCCGCGCTTTCTTCTCCCAGGAGTGCAGCAACGCAGCGCACTCCATCATTTCCGGCTTCGGCAGCCGCCAGGAGCAACTGCGTGCGGTCCACTGCGTGTTGCTGCAAGGTAGTTCGGAGAGTTTTGTAGCTGGCGTCGCGTTCGGCGGTGAGCTTTTCGATGGCTGCCTGCGCTTCTTCCGGCGAGCAACTCAACCGCTCTCCGATGGTACGCAGCAGGCGGAAATCGTTGGTGGCCATTCGGTCCGCGCGTGCCCCGCAGGCAAATTCCACGCGCCAGTCCTGGCGAATTTTGGTGCAGCGGCGGACCAACACCACGCCAATCTGCCCGGTGCTTTTTACGTGTGTGCCACCGCACGGCTGCAAATCAGCGGCTTCAATTTCAATGGCGCGGAGAATGCCTTCGCGATCCACTTCCTTGCGCACACCGCGCTGCGCCAACTGGTCGGCGGTTCCGTAGCGCACGTTGACCGGGCGGTCTTCGAAGATCACCGCATTTGCAGCGCGTTGTGCGCCCTGCAATGCGTCCGGCGAAGGCTCTGGCCCGCGAAGATCAATGGTGCAGAGTTCGCCGCCGAGATGGAAAGAAACCGTCGGCAATCCAAACCGCTCCTGGAACATGGCCGAGAGCAAATGCTGACCGGTGTGTTGTTGCATGTGGTCGAAGCGGCGGCCCCAATCCACACAGCCGTCGACGATCCCGGGAGAAAGCTCCTCGTCGACGATGTGAGCGACATCTTCACCGTCGTCTCGCACATCGAGAACCTTTACGTCTGCAAGCTTGCCGAGGTCATTGGGCTGGCCGCCTGAGGTGGGATAGAACGCAGTGCGGTCCAGGAGCACTTCCCAGCTTGGCTTGGGTCCAAATTCCGTGGGCATGGGCTCCGCGGGAGAACAGGAGAGCACGCGAGCGGTGAAATTGCGGAGGAAAGGATCGTCGTAATACAGGCGATGCGTGGCCATGAGAGCGAGATTTTAGCACAACCAAATTGTCCGCTTCGAAACTTGCCGAACGCTGACGCTTTTCGCGGGTGCATGCGCCGATTCCGGTACACTAAAATTATGCCCGTTCGCTTTATTGCTTTGGACATTGATGGGACCCTGCTGAACAGCCGCTTTGAAGTTTCGTCTGCCAATCGCGCGGCCATCGCCGAGGCCACCCGGCGTGGAGTGGAAGTCGCGCTGGTGACTGGGCGGCGATACGATTTCGCGATGCCGGTAGCTCGGCAGGTCGACGCGCCTCTCACCATGATCGTGAATAATGGAGCGTTGGTGCGCACGAAGGACGGCCAGACATTGCTGCGGCATCTTTTGCCTCGACAAACGGCCAGGCGCGTGATTTTGGCGACGACCCCGTGGCGAGACTCGACAGTCGTCGTGTTTGATCGCCCCAGCGCGAACCAGATGATCCTGGAATCGATTAATTGGGAGGACCCGACGCGAGGTGGCTACTACTCTCGAAACCGCCAGTTCATGGCCGCGGTTACGCCACTGGAGAGCTGCCTCAACGAAGACCCGCTTCAGGTGATGTATACCGGGTCGGTTGTCGCCATGCGAGAAGCCGAAATGACTCTGAGGCGCGTCCAATTTGCCGAGGAGTTCACGGTGGCTGCAACGGTCTACGAAGATCGCGACTTTTCGATGATTGATGTGATCCATCCGGGAGTGACCAAGGGCACTACCCTGGCCGAATGGACAGCAGCGCGCGCTATCGCCCGCGAGGAAATCCTGGCCATCGGCGACAATCACAATGACCTGGAAATGCTATCCTTTGCAGGTGTCCCGGTGGTGATGGAAAACAGCGTGGCGGAGTTGAAGCAACGCGGCTGGCACGTTACCCGCTCCAATGACGAGGACGGCGTGGCCGCGGCAATCGAGCGTTTCGCATTGGCGGAAGCGACGGAATAGATTTGATCCGGAAACACATTCTTGCAGGCAGTTTGGCGGCGCTGGCGCTCCTGCTGGGGGGCGCAACCGCGGCACGCGCAGACTACGTGGTGCTGCGGAACGGCGCGCGCCTCGACGTGACCGGCTACGAGATTCTGCCCGATCGCTACATCCTGCACCTTAAAGGCGGCGTGGCTGAAGTCCCGTTGAGCGAAATTGTGGGCATTGAGCCGGAAGACATTTTCGAGCCCATTGAAGTGCCGTTGACGGACAAGACCCCCTTCGAGAAGGTCATTCGCGCTGCGGCTGAGCGCTACGGGATGGACGCGGACTTGATTCACTGCGTGATTGCGGTGGAATCCAATTTCAATCCGAAGGCGGTTTCCTCCAAAAAGGCGGGCGGCTTGATGCAACTTCTGCCGCAGACGGCCGCGCAATACGGCGTGAAGAATATTTTTGATCCCGAAGAGAACGTCAACGCCGGAACCCGCTATTTGAAGGAACTGCTGGCGAAATATCACGATCTCACGCTGGCTCTGGCCGCTTACAATGCCGGGCCGGAACGCGTTGACCAATATGGGCGGCGCGTGCCCCCTTATCTGGAAACCATGAAATACGTGCAGCGGATTGCGAAGAGCTACGCGAAAATCAAGTCTCAGACCACGGCGGAGAAGCAACCAGGCTGAAGCGCGTTCTCCAGAAACTTTTGAGGCTGGCTACTGATTAGGCGTGGGAGCCTGCAGCGGCGGGATCTGATTCGGATCGGGATTACTGTTGGGATTCTGATTTTGTGCGGGATTTTGGGAAGGATTCTGTATCTGCGTGCCGTTCTGACCGGGATTCATTCCTGAGGAGAATGGCGAGCCCGTTGGCGAAGTCCCTGCCGGACTCATGCCATTCGAGTTTACCGGCGTTCCGATGCCGGCGGAAGCGCGGCCGACCGTCGTATCCTTCGAAGGATCCCAGATGAACTCGAACAATTTATAATTTTTCGCCTTTTCGTAAATCCGGAACGATTTTTTGTCGACCTTGCTGCCAACACCAATGATGTTGCCGCCGATGGTGTTGCTGGCATCCATCGGGCCGGCAATTGAATGCGGCTGGGTGGGATCCTCGGTCGTCGGGTCGCCGTTGGTTCCGAGGCTAGTATTGGTTGCGCCCGTACCGGTGGCGCCTGTTAAGGCGGTCCCAACCGCGCCAGTTTGCTGTGTTGCTGTGGCCTGGTTCATTCCAGACCCCGTGGTGTTCGCGGAATTGGAACCAAAGCTCAAAAGCCCATTGCCTCCGGACATTGAGGATGAGCCAGCCATCGGCGATCCGGCGACTCCCGAAGCGCCTCCCATTCCGCCCAGTCCAATGGTGCGATTGTTGAGGCTGCCAATGAGCTGGCCGTTCGGCCCAACGTAGATCAGTCTCCACGAGCCGTCGACCTGGTTCATGGGATCTTTGTAAGCCTGGCGCATGAAGCGAATGCCCGTCTTGGGCTTCGTCAAATCGTCCAGCGAAGTCGGAAAGCGATTCATCTTCACGTAGTACATGCGGATGCCGCGGGTATATTGCTTTCCGCGCCACACCATTTCCGCTTCGCGCTCGCGTTGGATGTTACTGAGGACGGTGGGCGCAGCTTCGGCCATCGTCAAAACCAGCAGCGCCAGAATAAACATCACCATCACCAGCGCGTACCCTGATTCGCGCGCTCGACGGTTGTGAAGAGTTGGCCTCATGCGTTTGGCGGCATCTCCAGATTCGTGGAATTCTTTTTGCCCGTTACCGTGTCCTCATATTCGATGCGGTCGTTGCCAATGTGCGTTATCCGGATATGGTTCTGGACCACGTCGCCTTCTTCGACAATATGAATGTCTTCGCCGTCGAGAAGAAATGCGCGCCGCGGACCATTCGTCGGCAGCGTGCCGTATCCGAAGAACTTCATGGTCAGAACCGGTGGTGGAGGTTCCGGCGGCGCGTGCACGGTAGGCAAATCAGGCGCGGGTTTCACTGCTCGTCCCGGCGTAATCGAGGCAGGAGTAACCGGAGCAGCAGGACCAGCAACAAAAATATTGCGGCCGGAGGCCTTGTAGACCGTCGATTGAGACTCGCCCATTTCCTTGAAGATGATGCTGTAGTCTTCGGCGTCGATGGGCGTATAGGATCCCGCTGCGGTAACGCCATTGCCGGGCCCTTTGCTGCGGCCAAAGTAGAAATACCAGACCACCAGGGCAACTGCCACCAGCACGCCCAGCAGGATTCGCTCTCGCAGTTCTTTGGTGGCCTGTGCCATTAAGCCTTCCGAAAATATGTGCGCATGTGCAACGCTACTCGCAAAACCCCCGCCGTCCCGTGGCTCGCATCGCCAGACTCCACAGCCAAGGAGTCCACAATGTAAACGTTCTTGGACCGCTGCAAATGATTCAGGAACTCGACGATGCCGTTGTATTCGCCGGTGACAGACGCTTCCATATGCAACTCGGTCAGATTCCTGCCGGTAACGTCCTTCTGGTGAATCTGTACATCGTCCACGATCAGATGCGTATCATGGGCATACTCATCGAGTTCCTGAGCAATGACGGACTGGCCTTTCGAAGCCGGTAGCAGCGTTCCTTCAAAGGCATCAAATTTCTTCAAGATGTCTGGAATCGTCTGGCGAATTTTGGAAGCGCGCTCCACGTCCGCCTTCACCAGGGCCAACTGATGGGTTTGCGCGGCGAGCGCCCGTTGGTGATCGTTTTCCGGAGAGGTTAACTTGGCATTAAAATACGTGAGGCCCGCATCCGCGAGCAAAAGGATGGCCAAGCCCCCGATGATCAACCGCTTCTTTGTTTGAAAATCACCCATTCTCAAATACCCGTATAGATCGCCGAGAATTCCGCCACGAACACATCCGTGCTTGGCGTTGCAGATTGTTTCGAAGGCGTTCCCAATCCCGTGAGTTCGATATCCGAAAAAGAGCTGGAATCCTCAAACGCCTTCAGCAACTTTACCTTCGCCTCTTCCGAGGAGCCGGCGACGACAAATTTCACTGCCGCCGAGCCGCTTTCGAGCTTCGGCTCAATCTTCACAATGTGCACGCCCGGGGGCAAGGTGTGCTCCAGATCCATGAACATCTTCGTCCAATTGAAACTGCGCGCCTCGATCACGCTGCCGACAAACTTGGCGCGCTCCTGAAGATTGTGGTTTTCCTCTTTTCCGAAGAAACGCACCAGTTCGTTCCTCTGTTCCTGCACACGCGTCATTTCTATTTGAAGCTTCCCTTGCCGCGCCCGGAACTCCTCATCGGCTTTCCGCAGAGAATAGAAATGCCAACTGAGATAGATGAACAGCACGCTGGCCACAAGGCCAAGCAACGCAGAACCCACCAGGAATCTCCGGTGGCTCACCAACGGTTTGGTGGAAAGATTAAGTCCGACTTGCATAAATTCGCGTCAATTCCCCTTTAGTCCCGGTGCAGCATCCAGCCCACCAGGCCTTCCAATTCGTGATCCGCTAGCGGCCGCGCCTCGGCTTTCAAGGTTCCATCCGAGATCGCCGCGCTCAACAGGGACCTCACTGTACACTTGAATTCGTCTTCCAGCGGCCGGACAAATTCCGGCAAGCGGTTCCCGAGTCCAGCGACGCGTACAGCTTGAATCCCTTCCTGCCACGTATCCTGATAATAGGCAGCCAGTGGATAAATCTCTTCGAGCAGCAGGTGCGGCGTCAACGCGTCGGTATGGACGGGAAGTTCCGTACAGCGGAATCCGGCAAGCACGCCCTCTCTCACGATCGCCGTCGTAAGCGAAGTGCCCGCGACACGCGCCAGCAATGTAGGCTTTTGATCTTCGAGCAGACTGACCGCCGCCAATGTGGTACTCATGACCACGCCCGGCCGCAGCGAAGCGTCTTCGACCAGGGCCTCATATTCCTTGATGATGCGAAGCCTCGCGATGGCAGTAACCACATCCACGCCCTCGACCTTGGGCGCTTGCCGCATGTACGACAACAGCGTTTCTTCGACTTCGAAGGGCACGCTCTTCTTCAATTTCCAACGGAGCATCGGAACGGCTTCTTCCGCGCTGCGGGGAAATTCGTCGAAGTGTTGCACAAACACGCGGATGACGGGATCTGGAACCAGAAGCGCCGAATCTTCATCCTTTGCGGCTAATGTCTGGCACACCTTGGCGAGTGCCGCTTTCACCGCACCGGCATTCGCGATGTTCGACTCGATCGCAGAAGGGACGATTGCTCCTTTGGGCAACTCCTCAATGTCATAGGAAACGTGCGTGCCTGCGCGTCCAAAACGCACTCCGGCGACCCGTTCCGGAGAGATTTCAATGGCCAGAGGCGGGTGCGGTGTGGCATCCATCCAACGCATGAAGCGGCGGACGGCATCGAGCTTGTAGATTCCTTCGCGAATGGCTGTGCCGTTACTCAACGAACGTCACCTTATTGATTTCTCGCAGCGTAGTTACTCCCGCGCGCACTTTGGCCAATGCGCTTTCACGCAAAGTAATCATTCCCTCGGCGATGGCTGCCCGCTTGATCTCCGACGTGGGCCGGCGGTCCACAATCATTTCACGGATATGGTCACTTAAGTCGAGCAATTCGCAGATCGCGCTGCGGCCATGAAAGCCCGTGCCGGAGCACTCCAGGCAACCTGCGCCTTCGGCGAACTGGTAATTCCCGGCGGTGGAGGGATCGATACCCGATTCGCTGAGCTCGATGTCCATGAGCTTCTTCGGCCGCTTGCAATTGGAGCAAATCAGGCGGACCAGTCGTTGCGCCAGAATGCAGTTTAGCGCGGAAACGAAATTGTAGGGTTCAACGCCCATGTTGATGAAGCGGCCGATGACGTCCGTAACGTTGTTGGCATGGACAGTGGTGAAGACGAGGTGGCCGGTGAGCGCGGACTGGATGGCAATCTGCGCGGTTTCCTGGTCGCGGATCTCGCCGACCATGATCTTGTCCGGGTCGTGGCGCAGGATGGAACGCAAGCCACGAGCAAAGGTCAGACCCTTTTTCTCGTTCACGGGAATTTGCGTGATGCCGCGAAGCTGATACTCGACAGGATCTTCAATGGTGACGATCTTGTCCTCGTCAGACTTGATTTCGTTGATGGCTGCATACAGCGTGGTGGTTTTTCCAGAACCCGTAGGACCCGTAACCAGAACCATCCCGTACGGCTCGCGAATGTAGCGGCGAAAACTCTTGGTTTCTTCAGGCGAGAAGCCGACAACATCCAGGCTCAGGCTCTGAAATTTTTCCGAAAGAGTTTCCTTGTCCAGGACGCGAAGGACCGCGTCTTCACCGTGACTGGCAGGCATGATGGAGACGCGAAGATCGATGAAGCGGCCCTTGTATTTCACGCGGAAGCGGCCGTCTTGAGGAACACGCCGCTCGGCGATATCGAGGTCGCTCAGCACCTTGATGCGCGACAGAACGGTCGAATGCCATTCCTTGGCGATGGGCTGCATGGCGTGCTGGAGGACGCCGTCAATACGGTATTTCACGGCAACTTCGCTGTCTCGCGCTTCGATGTGAATATCACTGGCGCGGCGTTCAAGGGCAGTGAAGATGATGGTTTCCACCAGGCGCACAACAGGACTGACGGTCGTATCACGAGTCAGGCGATCGCCGGAAATGGTTTCTTCGCCTTCTTCTTCGTCTTCCTTGGAAACCTGCAGGGTAAACGCTTCGGTGGCTTGCTCCAGCACGCGCTGCGACTGCTCCGTGCGCTTCAGCAAATCGCTAATCTGCCGCGGTGTCGCAACTTTGTAGGTGAGTTTCTTGCCCAGCAGCAACGGCAATTCATCGCTCAGGATGACGATGCTCGGGTCCGCGACGGCGATCACCAGGACGCCATCGTGTTCCACCAGCGGCACAAAGTTGTACCGGAACATCAGGTCTGCTTGAATTGTTCGAAATAGGTCCGGATCGATCCGTTGTTCCTGCAGGTCGATAAATCCGCAGCGATAACGCGTCGCCAGCCGCCGGGCTTGGGCACGCTCCTGCTCCACGTCCATCGGAGCGCCAGGGGGAAGCGCACTATTCGGAAGATTTGGATCCGTTGCCATAGACTGTACTTACCTTACCTTGAGGTGCCCGACACAGAGAACGAGAAAATCGGCAGATAGAGCGAAATCAATATCCCGGCCACCACTAAACCCATGACAATCAGGAGCACCGGCTCAATCAAAGAGACCAGCGCGCCCAGCTTCAGTGAAACTTCTTCCTCATAGAATTCAGCAACGCTGTTCAGCATCGGAGCCAACGCGCCGCTGGTTTCTCCCACCTCGATCATGTCCAGCGCCATCTCTGGCATCACGCGGTTCGCCGATAGCGCTCCGTGGAGCGATTCGCCTTCTCGAACCATTTGCGTGGCTTGGCTGACTGTCCCACGCACGAGCCGGCTATCCAGGGATTCGGATGCAGTGGCCAAGGCAGCGACCAGCGGCGTGCCTCCGGTGAGCAATGTTCCCAAAGTGCGGCAGAACTGAGCTACCTGAAATTTCAACAACGTTTGACCCAGGATCGGCAGCTTGAATTTGAAACGATCGAAGGCAATTCCGCCTTGTTCGCTGCGGGACCAGAAGAAAATTCCGACGCCTGTGAGGGCCAGCAGCGCGATGAATGCCAGAATGTACAGGCGATAGTCAACGGTAATGGCGATCAGAATTTTTGTCGGCGTCGGTAATTCCACACCGAGATCACGGTAAAGCAGGCCGAACTTGGGCACAACAAACGTGACCAGATAAGTGACGATGAATGTCGCCGTGATAATCAACAACGTCGGATATACCAGCGCCGCTACGAGCTTCTTTTGCACTGTGGTGCTGACTTTCTGGTAGGCAATGTAATATTCCAGCACGCCAGAAAGGTTGCCGCTCTTTTCACCCGCGAGAATGGCCGTCGAGTACACTTTTGAAAACACACCGGCTTCGTCGACCGCTTCTGAAAGCGACTTCCCTTCCCGCACGCGGTCTCGAATCTGGGTAAGGATGGGACGAAGTTTCGGAGCGCTCGCACGAGTGGCCAACAGGTCCAGGGCGCGGAGAATGGGCAGGCCGGCCTTGACCAGCGTATTGAATTGCTGATTTAAGACCAGGAAGTCGTTGCCGCCAATCTTGCGTTCCCGGCGCACGCCAAGAAAGCCGCTGACCAGCGTGTTGCGCGGATCGACCGAATACACATAGAGGCCACGGTCGGCAAGCTTCTGCCGCGCTTCATCCTTATTCGAGGCCGCTTCGACGTGAGAGAATACACGGCCGTTGGCGTCGGCAACGCGGCAAACAAATTCACCCATAGCTAGATAGTTTACCCCAAGCGGACCTAACCCGAAATCGGCGAAGGCAGGCAATTCCCTTTCAGGGCAAGCCCAATGGCTCCTATTGCTTACTGACGCAGCCCAGGCGTATCCGGTAGCAAGCCATCCACGATCACTACATTGTTCGGCGGGTTAAACTGAAATACCTCCTTGGTGAAGCGGGGATTCCATCGCCAACCGGTGAAGGAAAATTCCAGCACAATGCCGCCCTCCTGCGGAATCACAATCCTGGCCAATTCGCCCAGTGGCGACAACTCGAATAAAACTGCTTTGGTCGCTGGCGATTCAGAGGCGCCACGCAGGGTGCAGCTATAGACGCTGTCGCCGGCCTGCGCTGGTTTTTGCGCCGGGGCCGCTGCAACCGCGGAACATAGCCGCGAAAGCTTCATATGAGACGTGAGGAAGGCGAGGGGCGTGCGCCAGTCCTCGCTCTGCTTCGCCGGCATGCGCGTTGCGGTGTGGTCCGCTGGGGAATAAAACCATACGTATTTGCCGTCGACCAGGAACGTGTTCTTTTCCGGCTGCTGATAATCCCAGCGCATTTTGCCCGGCCGCAAGAAATAGGCGTCGCCTGCCTCTACACGCGTGACTTGGCCATTTTCAAGATAGCGCTCAAGGAAGGTGGCTTGGAGGGTCTGCGCCGCGCTGTAGTGGGATTCGAACTGCCGCAATAGCGGATCGTCCCCGGCTTCGGCCACAACGAGCGATAGAGATGCCAAGAGAAGGGTGAACCCGAGTCGCACCCAACCAGTTTACCAGCAGTTCGCGTTAGAGCGGGGGACTGCCGATATTGGCAGGCCCAGTGGAGTTATACCGGATGACGTTGCTCTCGTCGGAATAGAATCCACGCTGGCCGGTGACGTTCGGTGTGAGCGGATCCGCATTAATCGTGAACTGGATCGAAGGCGTCGCGGAAGCATTTTGCACATAAGTGAAAATGTATCCGGACTTTGTGCCCGTCGCCAACGTTGGGTCGATGAAGCAGGATGCGGTCGCAGTTCCAGGGCAAGGGCTAATTCCGCCTGTACCGAGATCCGCCAGGTTTACCGAATAGCCGATGTCGATGAACATGCTCGAATAGCCTATCTCGGAGGTGTCCACGGCGTGAACGGAAGATACCGCCGAAGATTCATTGGCGGAGATTTTAGCCCGAAGAAAGTTCGGGATCGCGATCGCGGCAATGATCAATATGATCGCCACGACAACGAGCAATTCGATTAGCGAGAACCCACCCTGTCGATCCGTCTTTGGCCCTATCATTGGCGCTGTCTCCAGCGAACACACAGGATAATTGGAAACGAATTCGAGTTATATCAGTGCACACGAGCTGCCAAACCTTTTTGTACGGGACAACAATATAAAGGCTTTACTTTCATCGGCAAGTATATAGAAAATTTCGCCGGAAGCGAACAGTGCCGTGAACCGTCACAGTGAGGACGGAAAGTGTCAGTTTCTCGATACATTGCCACACTGCGTCTTCATGAATTTAGTCCGATGAATTAGATGTAACGCAAAAAAAAACAGAGCGGGTTGAAATCAACCCGCTCTGTTGAATTGCTATACGAGCAGAACAGCGATTTAGAGCGCTGTGCTGGCGTTCGTGCAACCCGTGCCCGACAGGTCGTAATACAACACGCCGGACTGGTCAGAGCAATACGCGTTCTGACCGGTGGAGCCCTGAACCTGAGGCAGAGCCAGCGAGGTGTACGTCACGGCCGGAGTTCCGCCACCGCCTGCCGCTGTGAAGATGTAGCCGCTCTTCGTGCCCGATGCGAGAACGCTATCGACCAAGCAAGCGTTCGTCGAAGAGGCGTAGGTGGAACCAGCGCAAGAAGCCGCTGCACCACCAAGATTCGTCAAAGCTGCCGCATAACCAACCGCCGGATAGTTCGTCGAATAGGTCACCATCGCGGTGTTGATCGTGCGCAGGGAACCGACCGCTGAAGATTGATTGGCCGCCATCTTCGAGCGCATCAGGTTCGGAATTGCGATGGCCGCGATGATCAGAATGATCGCCACGACGATCAGCAACTCGATAAGAGAGAAACCCTTCTGCTTCTTCATGAGATCTCCTTGAGAGAGTGTTTAGTGCCAGAGCACGCCTGAGAGATGAGCAATAGGTATGCCAACCACAGGTGGCCCGATTTTGGAGTACCAGAAACCTGACAACGTGCTGATAACGGGACTCTTATCTTCAGTTCAATGGGGCCGAAGTTAAAGTACTATTTGGGCCGAGTAGGGGGCTTTTTGGGGGTATTGTGACGTTTTTTGTCGCTGGTGAGAGACGAAAAGAGTCAACTGGAGGACCCCTCGGTTCGTGTTCATTATTGCACAATAGCTGACACCTGTCGCGGGTGTTTCGAGGAAATTGCCCGCTCCACCGCGTGTTCCTTTAATTTATAAGAATGGCACGGTGCGATTCGTGAGCGCTAGAAATAACGCGAACAGGACGCGGCTGACGGCAATCCTCGTTGCCTTTGGCGCATTGGTCATCTTTCTACCGGGCATTGGCAATCCCGCCGACAGGGTCTTTGATGAATTCAAGTACGTTGATCCAGCGAAAGCAATGTTGGCCGGAACTCATGACACCAGTCCCGACGGGCCTCCTCTCGGCAAACTCATTCTTGCCAGCAGCATTCGATTGTTGGGAGACAACCCGCTCGGATGGAGAATCCCGAGCGCGATTTTCGGAGCGCTCACGCTGGCTGGCGTGTTTCTTTTGACGCAACTGCTCCTGAGCGACTACGCCCTCGCGCTGACCGCCGTCGCGGTGACTCTTCTTGACAATTTTCTGTATGTATTCTCGCGCACGGGGATGATGGATATTTTCTTAGTTTGCTTTGCGCTGTGGGCCATTCTGGCATTCGCCGCCGCGTTGATGGTGGAAGACCTTGACGTAAAACAAAGACGAGCACTTCTGACGCTTAGCGGAATCCTTCTGGGACTCGCTTGTGCCTGCAAGTGGAACGGAATGGACGAACTCGGCGTGGTCATCGTGATTGGAGCAGGCCTTCTCGTTTGGCCTCGCCGGACAAAAAATCCCGAAGCGTCACAGTACGCCGCAAATCTTCAGGAAGCAGGCACCAGATGGTTCGCGGTTTCGTTTTCCGTGCTCCCGGCGCTGGTGTACCTGGGGACTTTCTGGCCCTATTGCCGCATGCTGCATCTGCCATTTTCTGGTGCCGGGCTCCTATCCCTGAACGCATATATTTGGCGCTTTCATCTGGCGGTGGTTGGAAACCGCACCATTATTGAGCCCTGGTATGAATGGCCGCTGCAAACGCAGCCAACCCGCGCGCTTTCTTATCTTGTCGGGAACTGGTACGTGATGTGGGCCGGGCTCGTGGCGTTTTTGTTCTGTTTGCGCCGGCTCGGCCGCAACCTTCCTGAGACGATGATCGTGCTGTTGTACAGCGCCAATCTGCTTCAGTGGGCGGTGACACCACAAAGCTGCATGTTTTATTACTATTACTTCCCTGCCGCGATGTTTCTGGGGCTAGCGATACCGGTCGCGCTGCATCGACTGCCCGCGCGTGTTTACGGCATTCGCCTCAGCGTGGTGGCCACACTACCGGCCCTCTGCGTTTTCGCCTACTGCTTCAGTCGCATGGCTCATTTGCCCACGCCTTTCGACTGCATGCTGGGCTGCTGGCCTTAGGGCCGTGATCGCGCATCCGAGTGTCTTCGTAGTTTCACGGCGCCGGAATGTTTACTTCCAGACAGCATCTGCGATAGGAGCGCGGAAACCGCGCAGCACCATGATATTCTCGCCTCATAGGCGTGCGGAGCTATAGATGATAAACGGGAAGCACATCGTCGTGGTGATGCCCGCTTACAATGCGGCGAAGACGCTGGAGATGACCGTTCACGAGCTTCCCGACACGGTCGACAAAACCATCCTGGTGGATGACCAAAGCAAAGATGAGACGGTGCGGATTGCGGAAGCCCTGGGCTTGCAGGTGTTTGTTCACGACAAGAATTACGGCTACGGCCGCAATCAACAAACGTGTTACCGGGAAGCGCTGGCAGCAGGCGCCGACATCGTGGTGATGGTTCATCCCGATTATCAATACACCCCGGGCCTGGTGACCGCGATGGCCAGCATGATCGCGTATGGCGTGTACGACGTGGTGCTCGGCTCGCGCATTCTAGGGGGCAGTACCCTCCGCGGGGGAATGCCTCTCTATAAGTACGTTGCCAATCGGTTTTTGACGGCTTTTCAGAACATTTTCACGGGCGCCAAATTGTCTGAGTACCACACCGGCTTCCGGGCATTTTCCAAGGAGGTTCTAACGACTCTGCCGTTGCTGGAAAATTCCGACGATTTTGTTTTCGACAACGAGATGCTGGCGCAGTGCCTCTGCTTTGGATATCGCATCGGGGAACTCTCCTGTCCCACGCGATATTTCGGCGAAGCTTCGTCGATCAATTTCGCGCGCAGCGTGAAATATGGCTTTGGCGTGTTGGGAACAACCTTAAAGTGCTGCATGCAGCGCGCAGGAATCGCGCACTTTCGCATGTTCAGCCCCGCCGGGCGAAAGCTGCTGATGGATTACTATCTTTCTTCGCAGACGAGAGAGATGCAGGAAAGCGGCCGGAAAGCCTAATCAACCCACAATTCCGACGGACCACCTTCCGCGCAACGCCAGCTACGGTTGAGGTGTTAACGCGCTTCGACCGCTCAGCACAGCAAGTACGTTTTGCGCCTGGGCGTTGCCGGGGTCAAGACGCAAGGCCGTTTCCGCGTCAGAGCGGGCCGCCTGCGGCTCGCCCCGCTGGAATCGGGTGGCAGCCCGGTTCGACCAGGCGCGCGCGTTGTCGGGAGACTTTGCGATTGCTTCATCCAGAATCTTCAAGGCATCATCGTTCTGCTTGAGTTTCATCAACTGCGCCGCCAGAGTTATTTGTATAGCGCTGTAATGCGCGTCGGTTTTCGGCGTCATCGCCAATTCTTTCTTGAAAAGATGCAGCGCTTCTTCGTCATTCCCCAGGCTGGCCTCGACGATTCCCAATACGCCTATGGCCTGCGGGTAATCGGGGAAAATGTGGAGAGCCGTCTGCAGTTCCTGGCGCGCCTGATCCAGCTGCCCGCGAACCAGGTACTGCTCGCCGATGCCCGCGTGCATCTTTGCGCTCCGGGGTTCCGCGCGTTCGCCAGCGGTGAAAAGCGCGAAATTATCGCGCCAATCGCGGTTGCGAACGACGGTGCGCGCAGCCAAGGCCAGCAGAACAATCCCGAGTACCGCCCAGGCCGTCGTCCGTTGGCGTTTCTCCAGCCAGATCCAGGTCAGCGCGACGCCCAGGCAAAAGCCCGCCGAAGGAAGATACGCGAGCCGCTCCGCCATGATTGTTCCCGTGGCCGTAAGCAGGTTCGAAGTGACAGAAAACGCGAGCAGGTAAATCGCTCCGGCCAGAAACCATTCTTTCTTTTTGGTCCAGAACGCCCAGATCCAAAGGACCAACACAAAAAGCGCCGCAATCACCGCAGGGGCGTTGCGGTGCCAGTTCCCATACAACAAGATGGAATTGTAGGAGTAGTCGCAGGAAAGCGTTCCCGGATAAACCTGCAGGGCCACATATTTCCAGGCGATACGGAAAGCATTAAGAATTCTCAGACTGGCGGGGATGTGGGCAAGCGGATTATCCAGAAAGGTAATGCCATTGGGTCCGTAATGCCCACCTTGTATCCTCCGGAGCACGACCAGGTACGCGCCCCCGACAACCGCGATGCTGGCGTACCGCCGAATGGATCTAAGCTTACCCTGAGCATAGTCGCCGGCAAGCACAAGCGGAACAAACACCACTGCGGATTCCTTCGAAAGCAAAGCCAAGAGAAAGCAGAGCAGCGCAAGATATGGCTGGTCCTGCAAGTGAAGCAGCCACGCACCGAGCAAAAAGGCTGCGGCAAGCAACTCCGAACGCCCCACGACGGAGGCGACAGCTTCGGTATGAATGGGATGCAGCGCGAAGAGCAAGGCGGCGATCCAGGCCAAAAGCTCGCCGTTCGCTACATTCTCCAGCAACTTTCGCAATACCAGATAAAGCAGCAACGCGACGATCGCGTTAAGCAAAACATTGACGAGGTGATAGCCGAACGGATGGTCGCCTCCGATGGCCCAGTTCAGGGCGAAGCTGCCGAAGGTAATGGGTCGAAAAAGATTGGTGACTTGGTCCGGCACAAAGAAACCGTGCCAGGAAGGGCTTGTGACCGCAGGGTTATGGAGGATATACGGATCATCGTCCATGGTGAAACCGTTGAACAGCGTGTTGGCGTAGACGACTACGGTCACGACCAACAGCAGTGTTATGCGCTTCTTGTCATTCATGTCGCGGTATCCCCTGGACTTCGCGCAAAGTGCCCTTCTGTGCTCGTGCGTTTGCACAGGTTCGGCGACTCGCTCACAGCTCTGAACGCACCTATAAGGCGAAAGCTCTACAGGTTGTGTTTCTTCGCATAATGCCGGAACGACCGGTAGCTGATCTTCAGCAGATCGGCGGCTTGGGTACGAACTCCACCGGATTTCTCGAGCGCCGATCGCAAATACCGTTTTTCCGTCTCCGCGATCACCCGCTCAAAATTGATACCGTCGGCGGGAATCTGCACGCCCGCGGATTCACCCATGGCGGGGCCAAACACGGAAGAAGAACCCGCGACGCGATCCGGAAGCACGGCCAGCGAGATGTCGGAACCACTTTCGAGGGCCACGGCACGCTCGATGGTATTTTCCAGCTCGCGAACATTTCCGGGCCAGTCATAAGACTCCAGGCGGCGCATGGCCTCCGGTGAAATCCCGACTATTTTCTTCCCCATGGAATTGCGGAAGGACTCGAGGAAATGCCGCGCCAGTAACGGAATGTCTTCTCGCCGGTCGCGCAGCGCGGGGACGTGTAACGGGATAACGCTCAAACGATAAAAAAGATCTTCCCGGAATTCCCCCGCCGCAATGGCTTTCTCCAGATCTTTATTGGTCGCCGCAATGACGCGAACGTCCACATCGATTTCTTCGGTGCTTCCGAGCGGGCGTACTTTTCCTTCCTGGAGTACACGGTAGAGCTTCACTTGCATGGCCTGGTTCATGTTGCCGATCTCGTCCATGAAAAGGGTGCCGCCGTGCGCTGCCTGGAATAGCCCGCGCCGATTCTCATTGGCCCCGGTAAACGCGCCTTTGGTGTAACCGAACAGTTCGGACTCCAGAAGAGTTTCCGGAAACGCGCCGCAATTGATGGTGATGAAGGGAGTGCCGGATCTCGCACTGTTTTCGTGAATGGCTCGTGCCACTAATTCCTTACCGGTGCCGCTTTCGCCGGTAATCAGCACGCGGCTATTCTGCGGCGCCACGGTTTGGATCAGGTCAAAGATGGCCTTCATCTTGGGGCTTTGGCCGATGATGTTGTCGAGGCCGGTCAGACGGCGTAATTCGCGACGCAGGTATCCGGCTTCCTTCTTCCACCTCATGCTTTCGGTGACTTCGCGCACGGCCACGCGCAGTTGTTCCACCAAGTCGTGGTCCTTAATTACGTAGCGGTTCGCGCCTTCATTGGCCGCTGCGATGGCAGTCTCCAGCGAAGGAACTCCGGTGATCAGGACGAAGTAGGAATCGGGCGCGACTTCCCGCGCAAAGCGCAGCAATTCCACACCGGTTTCACCGGGCATGCGCACATCCGAGATGATGATGTCGTACAGCGAGCCTTCCAGTTTGCGCTTGGCTCCTTCAACGCTGTGCGCCACTTCCACGCGGTGTCCTTCCTTGCGAAAGGTAATCTCCAGAAGCTCGCAAATGGACTTTTCGTCGTCGACCACCAGAATATGGGCCATCTCGCGGCTGGAGTCTTTCGGAGCGGTTTTCGTTGCTTGCATAGCGCCTCATTCAATGCGCGGGAGTTCAATTACAAACTCCGCGCCTTTATTCTTTTCGCTGAATACGGTGATGCGTCCACTATGGGCCTGAACAATCTGGTAAACGATGGCGAGCCCCAGCCCGGTTCCACCCTCGAAATTCGACTGCAGGGGCTCAAAAATCTTTGCGCGTTCATCTGGCTCCAGGCCAACGCCCGTATCGCGAAATGAAATACGCAGCCAATCCGGGACGTGCTCGATTCCGACCGTCAGCGTGCCGCCTTGCGGCATGGCCCGCACCGCGTTGTCGCAAAGGTTCCAGAACACCTGCCTGATCTTGCTGGAGTCCACTCGCGCGAGAGACACTTCTCCGTTGAAGGCGCGCACCAACTGCACGTTTTTCACCACGTCCGGCTTGCGCTCCATCAACATCAGGGTTTCCTCCAGCAGCGGACGCACATCCTCTTGCTGGAAGGCATAGCTCTTTTCTCGGGAATAGTTCAGGAAGTCGGTGATGATGTGATTCAGGCGCTCAGACTCCCGGCTGACGATGCTCACGAGATGCTTCTCATCTTCTTCCAGTGGCACCAGCCGCCCCAACTCCTTGACCGCACCGGCAATGGCCGTCAGCGGCTGTCTGATCTCGTGGGCAATCGCGGCCGACAGGCGTCCCACCGCTGCCATGCGCTCTTTGGTGGCCACTTCCTGCTCCAAACGCCGCAGTTCGGTAAGATCCTGGAAATTGAAGACGTACCCACTGCGAGATGCTTCCCGCGTTCGAAGAGGCGAAACCGAAATACCCAGATAGCGTCTCTGCCCGCCCGGAATGCGCACCTCGATCTCGCGTCGAAGCGACAGCCTCCCCGGCAGCTCCGACATTTCCCCTATCCAGAAATCCGGGCTCACTTCCCGCAGATTCCTGCCACGCAACTCGCTGAAAGACCGCCCGAGAATTTCTTCCCCGGTGCGATTCAGCAGCACAACGATCCCTTCCATATCCGTGGTTACAAGGCCGCCCCGCATGGAATGAATAATGTCCGCGGTGAACTCCTGCAACTCCCGCAACTCTTCCCTTTTCTGTTCCAGTTCCGAGCTTTTCTTGCGCAGGGAGACACCGAGCAGGCTGGATAAATAGGCCACTGCCAGAAAACCAAACGTGTTCCACAGAAACCACAGGCGGATGTTGTCGAACGTCGGCGCCGCGATCGATGTCCTGGGAATTTTGCCGCTGTAGACCAGCGCGGTCGTCAGCGCCAGGGATGACAGGCAGAACAGCGCCGTCAGGAATGTTAACTGGCGAGAGAACAGGATGCTGGCTACGAGAATAACAAGCAGGTAGAGCGAAACGAAATTGCTGTCCTGCAGACCCGTGGCGTAGACAATCGCGGTAATCATCCCCACATCGCAGGACACTTGCAATGCACCCAGCCAGGAAGCCGTTGGCAGCAACCGCACCAGGATCAGATGGAGAATGCCAATGGTGATCCACAGAATGATGATCGGCAGGAAATAGCGGGTACTGCCGGTCGGCGGAGAATACTGCGGCCAGACCACGCCCACACCCAGAATCAGGGCGATCATGAGCAGCCTGACCTTGGTCAGCCACTCCAACCATTCCCGGCGCGTTAATGTTTGCTCCATGCGGTGGAAGCGCGGTATTGCTGCCGCTTCCCTCCCCCACCCTATCTTAAAAGAAATGGGAGGACAGGAGCCCTCCACCTGCCCTCCCATTTCCGAAGCTTAACTATCCCGCTTAGTGCGCTCAGTGTGAGTTGCTGAGTTTTCCGATCAAGGAGAACAGCGGCAAGTACATGGAGATAACGACGCCGCCGACGACCAAGCCCAGGAAAACGATCATGATCGGTTCGAGGGCGGTGAGAAGGTCCTTCACCGCAACGTCCACTTCGTCCTCGTAAAAGTCCGCGATCTTCTGCAACATGGCGTCCATGGCGCCGGTTTGTTCGCCGACCGCAATCATCTGCGTCACCATGCCCGGAAACACTTCGGATTCCTTCAGTGGTTCGGTGAGGGACTTGCCTTCTTCCAGCGATTTGCGAACCTGGTTCAGCGCGCGCTCAACAACCGCGTTGCCGGAGGTTTTGGCCGTAATGTCCAGACCTTCGAGGATCGGTACGCCGCTGGCAATCAGCGTGCCAAGCGTGCGGGTAAACCGTGCGACCGCGATCTTCCTCATCAGGATACCGAGGACGGGTAACTTCAAGACGATCGAGTCCAAGACAAACCTGCCGCCCGGAGTTCCATACCAGATCTTCAGGCCAAAGATTCCGGCAATGAGCGACACGAAAATCAGGAGGCCGAAAATGCTGCCCACAAAATGGCTCAGGGCAATCACGATTTTGGTAGGCAGAGGCAGGTCCACGCCCAAGCCGGCAAACAGTGTTGCGAAAATCGGAACCACCTTCCACAACAGCAACGTAATTACGGCACCAGCGATGGACAACACTCCGACCGGATAGATCAAGGCGGACTTCACCGCCGCTTTGAGTTTGACGTTCTTTTCGATGTACGTGGAAAGGCGCTGGAGAATGGTGTCAAGAATACCGCCCGTCTCACCAGCTTCGACCATGTTGCTGTAGAGCGGATCGAATACTTTGGGATACTGCTTCATGGCGGAGGAAAGGTTGCTGCCGCCCTCGACCGCGCTGCGCGTGCCGGTCAAGACCTTCTGGAAGGTCTTGTTCTCCTGCTGGCTGGCCAGGATCTCCAGGCACTGCACCAGCGGCAAGCCGGCATCGATCATCACCGAGAACTGCCGCGTGAAGATGGCGAGTTCCTTGGCTTTGACGCCGCCGCCGAAGGTGGGCAGGTTGAATTCCTTGCCTTTTTCGGACACACGTGTGGGCGTGATTTGCTGCCGCCTCAGCAGGCTCTGCAGCTCCGTCTTGCTGTTGGCCGTCATTTCCCCAGCAACAGACGAGCCTGAGCGATTCGTTCCCTTATAAGTAAAGACCGGCATGGCATCTCCTCCTCAGCGGTCGAAAGCCTTCTATCGAACTTCGCACTTCCCCGGGTCCATCCAAACTCATCAAAATTAGTGGCGCGCGCCCACGGGCGACTTGCCCACCGGGCCCTTCCCACCGCTTTGCACGTTCGAGACTCCGCGATTGATCATGTCCTGCAATTCGTCAGGGTTTGACGAACGAGACAATGCCATATCCAGTGTTATGAGCTTAGCAAAATAAGCCGCAGCCAGTCCCTGGTTGAAGGTTTGCATGCCAGTCTGGCCAGTACCTGTCTGCATCGCCGAATAGATCTGGTGAATCTTGTCTTCGCGGATGAGGTTGCGGATCGCCGGTGTCGGGATCAGAACTTCCATCACCATCGCGCGGCCACGCCCGTCGCCCCGTGGCAACAACGCCTGGCAAAGGATGCCTTCCAGCACCATGGAAAGTTGCGCGCGAATCTGCGGCTGCTGGTGAGAGGGGAAAACGTCGATGATACGGTTGATGGTGGAGGCAGCGGAGTTCGTGTGCAGGGTGGCGAAGGTTAAGTGGCCGGTTTCCGCGATACGCAGCGCGGATTCGATGGTTTCCAAATCGCGCATTTCGCCGATCAGCACCACGTCAGGATCTTCGCGCAATGCGGCGCGCAGCGAGTTTGCGAACGAGTGCGTGTCTGCATGAACTTCGCGCTGGTTCACCAGGCACTTCTTGTGGTTGTGCAGGAACTCGATGGGGTCCTCGATGGTGATCATGTGCTCTTCGCGTTCGGCATTGATCTTGTCCAGCATCGCCGCAAGCGTGGTGGATTTGCCCGAACCGGTTGGCCCAGTAACTAAAACCAGACCGCGCGGCTTGTCGCAAAGACCCTTCACAACGAGCGGGAGACCCAAGGCGTCGAAACCTTTAATTTCCCAAGGAATGGTGCGGAATACAGCTCCGACGGCGCCGCGCTGGTTGAACACATTGCCACGGAAGCGCGCCAGGTTTTTCAAGCCGAAGGAAAAGTCCAATTCCAGGTTTTCTTCAAAACGGTGTTTTTGCGCGTCCGTTAAGACGCTGTAGGCCAGCGATTTCGTGTCCGCGGCGGTAAGAGGCGGCATATCGAGCGGGCGCAACCGGCCGTGTACGCGCACGCGCGGCGCACTGTTGGTGGTGATATGGAGGTCGCTGCCTCCCATCTCAATCATTTTTTTGAGCAACTCGCTCAGTGTGATCCCAGCCATAATCTCTTGTTCTCCGTTCTATAAAACCGTTTCGCGGATAACTTCTTCCAATGTCGTCAATCCTAGGGCCGATTTGATCAGTCCGCTGCGCCGCAATGTGATCATTCCCTGCTCGATGGCCTTTTTTTTCAGTTCCAGAGCCGAGGCGCCAACGAGAATCAGCTCGCGCAACTCATCATTGATTTCCATCACCTCGTATAAGCCGGTGCGGCCTTTATACCCGCGCTTGCCGCAGGTAGAACAACCCTTGCCGTGATACACCTTGGTGGTCTTGGCTTCTTCCGGGGTGTAGCCGGCATCAATCAATGCTTGCTCCGGAATGTCCAGTTCTTCCTTGCAGTTGCCGCAAACCCGGCGAACCAGGCGCTGCGCGCAAATCAGATTCACAGAGGTGGCGACCAGGAAAGGCTCGATACCCATATTCATCAAACGGCTGATGGTGGACGGGGCGTCGTTGGTGTGGAGGGTCGAAAGCACCAAGTGGCCGGTCAGTGCTGCCTTCACCGCGATTTCCGCCGTTTCAAAGTCTCGAATCTCACCGACCAGAATGATGTTGGGGTCTTGCCGCAGGAAGGCGCGCAAGGCAGCAGCGAAGTTCAATCCGATCTGATCCTTCATCTGTACCTGGTTGATGCCTTGCAATTGGAATTCCACAGGATCTTCCGCGGTCATAATGTTGGTATCCACCTGATTAAGGCGGGAGACCGAAGAGTACAGTGTGTTGGTTTTACCGGAACCCGTCGGACCCGTGACCAGCACCATGCCGTACGGCCGCAAAATGTTTCGTTCGAACTTCTTCAACGATTCCGGTTCGAAACCAAGCTTGGTCATGTCTAGCCGCAGGTTTTCCTTGTCCAACAACCGCAGCACAATCTTTTCGCCGTACAGCGTGGGTACGGTGGATACGCGGAAGTCCAATTCCTTCTTTTTACCCTCGGCCTTGTACTTGATCATGATGCGGCCGTCTTGCGGCAAACGCTTTTCGGCGATGTCCAGCTTGGCCATGATCTTCATACGGCTGGTAATGGCGTCGCGCAGCTTCAAGGGCGGGCTCATGACCGTTTGCAGCACACCGTCAACGCGGAAGCGTACGCGCATTTCGTTCTCGTACGGCTCCACGTGAATATCGCTGGCCCCCCGCTTTACAGAGTCCGTCAGGATCAAGTTCACGAGCTTGATGATGGGCGCTTCTTCGGCGGCCTTCTCGAGCATGGCCGCGTCCATTTCCTGCTCTTCGGCGGCCAACTCCAGCTCCTGGTCTTCATCGACCAGGTCTTTCATCAAGGAGCTAAGTTCTTCGTGGCTGGATGCGCTCCCACCGTAGAAACGGCTGATCGCTTCGCCGATCGCGGATTCCGAGGCCACGACCGGTTCCACGTTGAAACCAGTCATGAACTTGATGTCGTCCATCGCGAACACGTTCGTGGGGTCGGTCATGGCGATGGTCAGCACAGACCCGACGCGTGAGAGCGGAATCACCTGATAGCGCAGTGCGGTATCCTGTGGAATCAGCTTGATGACATTGGGATCGATTTCGTAATACTTGAGGTTTATGGAGGGAACGCCGTACTGCCGGGAAAGCACACCCGTAATGTCATCATCCGTAATAAAGCCCATCTTCGTCAGGCAGCTTCCCAGCTTCCCGCCATTGGAGCGCTGAAATTCGAGCGCCTTCTCCAACTGGTCCTGCGTGATCAGGCTTTCTTTCAGTAAAATCTCACCAAGACGGACAGACATCCGTAGGACTCCCTAAACACAGTGCACCCAACGCTCAACATAGCAAAGGGGCCGCGTTTGCGTCGTTCGATTTTGAACCATCGTTGTGAATTCGCTAATACCTGCCCAACGGAACAGGTCTGGAGCGTCGGGCCAGTGTCTATTTCTTGACTTGCAACACCTGCGTCGCTATCTTGCGAAAGAGATGCCTGCTACCCGCATTTTGCCGACCCAGAGCGATTTTCGCAATCGGCTCGCGCATGCTCCGCGGCGGCTGGGCGCTTCGCAAGAACCTGCGGCTTTGCCGGAACTAACCGTATATTATGATGCGCTGTTGAAGGCTTATGGCCCGCAACACTGGTGGCCGGGGCGCACGCGCTTTGAAGTGATCGTCGGAGCGATTTTGACGCAGAGTACGAGTTGGTCGAACGTGGAGCTGGCGATTGTCGCGTTACGCCGCGAAAAACTCTTGTGCCCGCTTGCTCTCGAGCGCGTTTCGCTGGCCCGGCTGTCTCGCCTGATCCGTTCGTCGGGCTATTTCCGTCAGAAGGCTCGCAAGCTCAAAGCATTCGTTCATTTTCTTCGAAAACAGTATCGAGGCTCGCTCGATAGGATGTTCGCCACGCCCACCTCAAAGCTTCGCGAGCAACTTCTCGGAGTCCACGGCATTGGCCCGGAGACCGCCGATTCCATTCTGCTGTACGCAGGCAATCATCCTGTGTTCGTGGTGGATGCATACACGCGACGAATCCTGGCGCGGCATCAATTGGAGCGCGCAAGACAAAGCTACGAGGAAATCCAGCGGCTGTTCGAGAAAAGTCTTCCTGCGAGCGCGCCGCTGTTCAATGAGTATCACGCGTTGATCGTACATACGGGCAAGCATTTCTGCCGCAAAAGCGCTCCGCGCTGCGAGGAATGCGCCTTGAAGTCATTTCTTCCCGGTCCCGTGGAGGCGCGACCATGAGTCCCGCTTCCACCAAGAATCGCACAAGACTGGTGATTGGCGGCGTGTTGGTGACGCTGCTGCTCGCCGCGGTGTTCACGTTGGGTTCGCTGGACGTGCCGATCGAGCCTCGTTCCTGGCCGGACATCATGGTGCTGTATGCCGTGTCTTGTTTCATCATCGCGGCGCTGCTGGTCTTCAGCCTGATCCTGATTCGCAGCTTCGTGCGCTTGCGCGTGGAGAGCAGCAAGGCGCAATTGGGTGCGCGCTTCAAAACGAAGATGGTTCTGGGCGCAATGGCGGTTTCACTGCTGCCTGTCATCTTCATGTTCTTCGTAAGCTATTCCCTGCTCAACCGCACGCTGGGCAGGTGGTTCCCCCGGCCTCTCGAAATTGCCTCTGAGGAAACCCAGAAATTATTGAACGATTTTGGCCGCGGTACCCTTCCTCGACTGCGCACGCTCGGCTATCAGGCGGCTCTGCATGCCGACGAAGCGGCAGAACCGTTCTTGCAGCACGCTTTGAGCCTGGGACTGGACGCGGCGTGGCTGTACGACGCACATGGGGCATTTCTGAAAGGCGGAGTGCTCTGCGCCGACCAACCCGACGACCGGACCAAAGAGCTTTGTACCGTTAGCGGCGTCCAGGGTTCATTGCAGAACACCTTGCCGAGTGGCGTGGAAATTTGGGAGGCCAAGAACAGTACCTATTTCACTGCGCGCTTGCCAGTGAACTTGCGCGACCATCCCAACTCCACTCTCGTTGCGGGTTTTCGCACTAATCCAGACTTTCTGAAACGCTGGACCATCATCCGCGATCAGACGCAGCAATACGAAAACCTCAAACAAAATTTGCGCGCGTTGAAACGCCAGATGTTGCTGATTCTTTTCTTTTTCACCGTTCTCGTCCTTTCCGCCGCGACGTGGGTCGCTCTGTTCCTCGCCAAGCAGGTCACCGTCCCCATCCAGGCTCTCGCTGAAGGCACGCGCGAAATTTCCGCGGGAAACTTCGAATATCAGGTTCCGGAGCAAGCGCAGGATGAACTTGGCATTTTGGTCCGCTCTTTCAATTCGATGACCACCCAGTTGCGTGACAATCGCGCGCAGATCGATGAGTTCACGCGCAATCTGCAGCAAGCCGTGCAGGAGCTCGAACGCCGCCGCCAGCTGATGGAAACGGTGCTCGAGAATATTCCTGCTGGTGTGATTTACCTGGACTCGGCTGGTGCGATTCAACGGACGAACAAAGCACTGGAGCGCATGTTCACCGGCGCGTCGGAAGAAGTGCACTCGCTCGAGGAGCTGGTCGGTATAGACGCGCACCGGACACTGCAGCAACTCATGAGGCGAGCGCTGCGCATGGGCGTGGTCACGCGAGAAATTGAATTTGTGGTGAGCGATCGCGTGTTGCACCTCGCGGTAACCGTTAGCTCACTCGGCCCGCGGCGCGCGAACACCGGCTTCGTGATCGTATTCGACGACCTTACGGAAGTGCTGCGCGCGCAAAAATCGGCTGCGTGGCAGGAAGTGGCGCGACGCATCGCCCACGAAATAAAGAATCCCCTCACGCCAATCCAGCTTTCCGCGCAGCGCATTCTGCATCACCTGGAGCTTCGTACTGGCGGTTCTGAAGCAAATGCCAAATCGGAGATCGCGCGCGTCGCTCAGGAGTGTGCCAAGCTCATCCTGCGCGAAGTGGCTACACTCTCGGCGCTGGTCAACGAATTTTCCCAGTTTGTGCGCTTTCCGACGGCGAAGCTGCACCCGACGGACGCGAATACCACGGTCAACGAGGCGATTGAGGTTTTCTCTGGCCGGCTGGATGGTATACGCCTGAAAACTTTGCTTGAGGGGAATCTACCCGCGGTTCGCGCGGACGGCCAACTGCTCCGCAGCGTCATCATCAACCTGATCGACAATGCCGCTGAAGCATTGGAAGACGCGACAGTTCGCGAAATCTCCATTGCCACGCATCTGCGGCCAGAATCGGATACGATTGAGATTGCCGTAGCCGACACCGGCCACGGCATATCGCCCGAGGACAAGGACAAACTGTTTCTGCCGCATTTTTCCACCAAGGATCGGGGCACAGGGCTGGGCTTGGCCATTGCCGCCCGGATTATTTCCGAGCATGGCGGCTCTTTGCGCGTGGAAGATAATCGTCCCGTTGGCTCACGCTTTTTGATTGAACTGCCCGTTGCGGAGTTGTCCGCCACCGCCGGAACGGAACGATTTGGAGCGGACACCGATCGATGACCGTTCACCCTAGAATTTTGATTGTTGACGACGAAGAGGGCATCCGCGAATCGCTTGCGTCGATCCTGCGCGACGAACGCTACTCCGTGGATACTGTTGGCTCGGGTGAGGACGCACTGACGCTCATTGCCAAGAGCGATTTTCAGGTGGTGCTGCTGGACATCTGGCTGCCCGGCATGGATGGCATGGAAGCCCTTACGCGCATCCAGGATTTGCCTCGACCGCCCGCTGTCATCATGATTTCCGGACACGGCAGCATTGAAACCGCGGTTCGCGCCACAAAATTGGGCGCGTTTGATTTCATTGAAAAGCCTCTCTCGCTGGAGAAAGTGAATGTGCTGGTGCGGAATGCGGTACAACAGCGCCGCCTGCAGGACGAGAATCAGACGCTGCGCAGCGAACTAATACATCGCTATCAAGTGATCGGCGACAGCGTGCCGATGAAAGCCCTTCGCCAGCAAATCGCCGTGACGGCTCCCACGAACGGGCGCGTGTTGATCTACGGTGAAAGCGGCACCGGCAAGGAACTCGTCGCTCGCGCGTTGCACGCGAACAGCCAGCGCAACAAAGGTCCGTTCGTAGAAGTCAGTTGCGCCGCCATTCCCGAGGATTTGATCGAATCGGAACTGTTTGGCCACGTCAAGGCCAGCTTCAGCAACGCCACAGAAGACAAGACCGGCAAATTTCTGAAGGCCGACAGCGGCACATTATTTCTCGACGAAGTGGGAGACATGAGCCATCGCACGCAATCGAAGGTTTTGCGCGTGCTGGAAGAGCAGCGGGTTGAACCGATCGGCTCGAATCAGACGTTGCGGGTGGATGTTCGCGTGATTGCGGCAACCAATAAAAACCTGGAACAGGAGATTGCGCGGGGCGCCTTCCGCCAAGACCTGTTTTACCGCCTGAACGTGATTCCCTTCCACGTTCCGCCCCTGCGCGATCGCAAAGAAGATATTCCGGTATTGGCACGATTCTTTCTGAATGAGTTCAGCACGGAATATGGAAAGAAAACGCGCGAGTTGAGCGATGGCGCGTTGGAAATCCTGATGCGCTATCCGTGGCCGGGAAATGTACGCGAGCTGAAAAACCTGGTGGAGCGCCTGGTGATTGTCTGCCCTCAAGCGCGCATCGAGCCACACCATTTGCCGCCAGAACTCTTCCGGGGCGTGGCCGAAAGCCCCCAGCATCCTTATTCCACGCTACACGAAGCCCGAAGCGCTTACGAACGCGAGTTCATCTTGCGCAAACTTCAGGAACATCGTTGGAACATGACGCAGACTGCGACAGCGCTGGGCCTGGAGCGCTCTCACCTCTACCGCAAAATGAAGTCGTTGGGGATTGCAGCTCCGGAGTAGCCTATTCTTCGTGGTACTTCGTACCCTGATCTTCCGCTAAGGCTTCGAGTTGCGCATGCCAGTCCAGTTCACGGACTTTTTGCGGATTCTCACGCCAATCGGCGACCACCTTCACAAACATGGCAAGAAAGATTTTCCTGCCGAGCAGCGTTTCCAGTTCTTTACGCGCGGCGGTGCCGATTTTTTTCAGCATCTCGCCTTTGTGGCCGATCAGGATTTTTTTCTGTGAATCGCGCTCGACGTGGAGGGTGGCGTGAATTCGCAACAGCTTCGGCAATTCCTCAAACTGATCGATCACCACGGCCAGCGCGTGCGGCACTTCGTGATAGGTCAGATCTATGGCCTTTTCGCGGATGATTTCGCCCACCAGGAACCGTTCCGGCTGATCGGTGATCTGATCTTCCGGAAAAAATGGCTCGCCCTCCGGCAGTTGTTTAAAAATCTCTGCCAGAAGATCCAAGCAACCGTTGCCCTTGCGCGCGGAAATCGGCACCAGCGCGGCAAAGGGAAACGCCTTGCCAAACACGGCGAGCAACGGCAGCAGCTTCGGTTTGGGGACCAAGTCAATTTTGTTCAGGGCCAGAATTGTTTTGCCGCCGAACCGCTGACCTTTATCGAGTAGCAGAGTATCCGCGTGCGGCAACGTGCGGCTGGCGTCCACCATCATGAGCAACACATCGATCCCTTCAAGCGCCGCGGCTACTTCACGCATCATCTGGCGATTCAGCGCTGAGGTCGCGTCATGCAATCCCGGAGTATCCACGAACACGATTTGGCCTTCCGGCCGCGTCACAATTCCTTGGATACGGTTGCGCGTAGTCTGCGGCTTCGAAGTGACAATTGCGACCTTCTGCCCCACGAAGCGATTCAACAGCGTAGATTTTCCGGCATTCGGACGGCCAATGATGGCCACGAACCCCGCTCGCTTCTTCTCCCACGTTCCTGCTTTTTTTTCCGCCACTCTAACCTCAAAGTTTTCCTGAAGAGCCTGCAGCGACCAAGCGCCGCGCGCGCAAACGCAACGCCTTGCGTTGATTCGATTCCAGCACTTCGAAACGATAACCCTCCAGATCGATTTGGTCTCCCGGCGCGGGCACTTTCCCCAGCGCGTGACTCATCAATCCCGCCATGGTGGTGACAGTATCGTCGGAATGCTCGCCAAACTGCACCGACAATAATTTTTCAACGTCCGAAATGGACATGCTGCCGCGCAGGACCATGATACCATCCGCTTCTCGCACGGCATCCGGCGCTGGTTGTACGCTGCCCCTGGCGCTTTCTCCCACAATTTCTTCCACGAGGTCTTCCACGGTCGCAATGCCCGCCACCGACCCGTGTTCATCGATCACCACCACCATCGACTGGCCCTTCTGCCGCATTTCCCGCAAAAGGTCGGAGCCGACTTTAGTTTCTGGCACAAACAGGATCGGTTTCATCAGCTCCCGCACTTTGCGTTTTGGCAAATCGGCATCGGCGACCTGCAACAAATCCTGCGCGTGCACCACGCCAACAATGTCGTCAGGCGATCGCTCGTACACCGGCATCTTCGCCAGATTCGTCTCCACATATTTTGCGTGCATTTCTTCCAAAGATGCGTCAGCTTGTATTGCGACGACGTCTGGCCGCGGCGTCATTACCTCACGCACACGCTTGTCGCTGAACTCCACCACTTGCTCGATCAGGTCCGCCTGCTCCGGTTCGATGATGCCTTCCTCTTCGGCCACTTCGACAAGCGCTTCGATTCCCTCTTCGGTGCGCTGCTCTTCGGTGCGTTCCACTTCCTGCTCCGAAATGCGCGCCAGCGACTCCGCCCCTTCCAGGAAAATGCGAATGGGCCAGACAAGCCACATGCCCGCGCGAACCAGCGGCAACAGTGGCAAGAGCCAGCGTCCCGTCGTACGGTACAACAACATGTCCGGAACGAAGTGCATCAGGATCACGACTTCGAGCGATAGGAAGACCAGAAACTGCACGCCCGCTTCCCAACGATTCGGAACGAGGTAAACCACGCCCCGCGTCGTTTCCAGCACCACAAACGCCAGCCAGAAATGTCCGAGGATACGGAAGGTGCGCCCGCCGCTCCGGCGATTGATGTTCAGCTTCGGCTCGATTTCCGCTTCGAAGATTTCCAGATGTTCGTGGACGCGCCCCGTGGTCATGCGCCCGAGTTCACGGTAAATCAGCGTCAGGTAAGAAAAGACCGGCAAGCCCAGAGCCAGAACCAACAAGCTGCCGACGTAGGTCCACAGCAACATCAGCTCAGCCTCAATCGGGTTCGCAGCGCGGCTTCCACTCGTTCCATCTCGCCACGATCGGTCGCGTGATCATATCCCAGAAGGTGCAAAACCCCATGCAGCAGCAGAACGCAAATTTCTTCTGGCATCGTTCGGCCAAACGCTTTCGCATTGCGCCCGGCTACCGTGGGGGAAATGGCAATGTCGCCCAGAAACGCGCCGCGCAGTTGCTTCGCGCGCATGCGCAGACTCCGTGGCCGCGTGCGATCCTCTGAGGGAAACGAAAGCACGTCAGTCGTTTTCGGCTTCTTGCGAAACCTTACATTCAGGCGCTTCATTTCTGCATCGCTGACAAACCGCACGAACGCCGCACCCTTGCGCAGGCCCAGTTCGCGATTCATCCGCTTCATGAAACGCTCCAATTGGGGCGTAGGCAATGGCACGCGCTTCTGGTCATTTTCGATGACATGAAACTTGCTTGGCACGCTGGAGGCCGTGAGCTCACGCCGCTTACTGTCCATGGAGAACTACGATGCCGGTTTCTCTGGAGCCGGCGGCCCTATGTCTTTCACGGGCTCGCGCGCCGTCTCTCTCACTTGCCCATGTCCGTTGCGCTGCGGGTGCGTGGCGTCGTGTTCCTCATACGCGCGAATAATCTGTTGCACCAGATTGTGGCGCACCACGTCCTTCTCGCCAAACTGGATCACGCTGATTCCCGGAATCCGCCCACAAATTTCCATGGCTTCCACCAGGCCGGACTTTTTCCCCGCGGGCAGGTCGATCTGCGTGACGTCTCCGGTGATGACCGCCTTGGAATTGAATCCCAGGCGCGTCAGAAACATTTTCATTTGCTCGCTGGTGGTGTTTTGCGCTTCGTCTAGAATCACAAACGAATCATTCAATGTGCGACCGCGCATGAAGGCCAGCGGCGCCACTTCAATGATGCCTTTCTCCAGAAAACGCTCCAACTTGTCCGCGTCCAACATATCGTACAGCGCGTCGTAGAGCGGCCGCATATAAGGATCGATCTTTTGCTGCAAGGTGCCCGGCAAAAACCCAAGGCGCTCCCCAGCTTCCACCGCCGGCCGCGCCAGTATGATGCGGTTGACCTGCTTCGTCAGCAATGCGCTCACCGCCATTGCCACGGCGAGATACGTTTTCCCTGTGCCGCCCGGGCCGATCCCGAACGTCATGTCGTGACTCTCAATCTCTTCCATGTAGCGGCGCTGGCTGGCGTTCTTCGGCGTGACAGTCTTCTTGCCGAACGAACGCGCGCGCACATGTTCGAACATACCACGCGGGGAAGTGTGCGGCTCTTCCGTAGCCACGCGCATCAAGGATTTCACTTCCGCGCTGGAGAGCACGCGCCCGTGCCGCGTCAGATGGTTATATTCCTCGATGATGCGTACGGCTTGGTCGACCGACTCCTGCACGCCCTCAACGGTCAGACGGGTGTCGCTCAGATGCGTTCGCACCTGCAAAACATCTTCTAGCATGCGTATATTTTCGTCGAGAGTCCCGAAGAAGGGTTCCAGTTGCCCGGTGATATGTATCGTTCTCTTCATCCAATTGGAACGTTGCGTTGCTTCCCGCAATGGGTGGCCGATGGGTTTCCTCCTGAATCTTTCCGGCTGCTCGGCAGCCTCAATCGGGAGAAACTACTTTCAACGTAGCGCACCCACCCGGCAGGGTCAAGTTAGAGTATTGTGACAGCCTCATCCGCGGCGTGGCTGACTCCGCGCCTCAGGACTTCGCGCCAATTCCTGCTGTCCCCTTGCATTTCCGCCAACGCACATCACGCTCGCGAACAACACCAGCGTTCGTTTCAGCGCGCCGCACTTCGTAAATTCTTCACCTGTACCTGTTTGACGAAAATTCGAGCCGCGGTCAGTATCGCAAGAATTACCTGTACTCTGGGACTCTGGGACTTTGGGACTATAGACGCAAACGATCGCTTCCTCAAAAATGACAAAGGTACCGAGATGCACTTGTGGGGATTAGAAAGCACTGAGGGAGGAAAGTATGACTCGCATCGCTCCAAAATACCTGGTTCTGAGTTCGGCGCTTCTGTTGGCCGCGCTTCCAGCGCTCGCGAATAAGGAAGAAACGCCCAATGTGCCGCCATCCGCGACGGCACCGACAGCGATCGTGAAGTGTTCCGGCGTCACCGGCGTCACCAGCATCCCATTCACTTCCGACGCGGAACAAGCATTGCCGTTGCGCGTCGTCGGCTCACTCACCTGTGGCGAGACCGTCGTCGTTCTCTCCAGCGGCGAAGGCTACACGTCGGAGATTCGCACGAAGGACGGTCAGGAAGGCTACGTCGCGCAGATGTATCTTGCCGCGACGGAAAGCGCACCCGCGAGGCAACAAATGGCTCAGCCATCCTCGGCCAAGCCGGTCAATGGCGTCGTCCGCTGGTCCGCAGGCCAGCCGGGTTGCGATGAGTTCATCAGCCATGGCCGTCACGTGGAGTCGGTCACCGCCAATGGCATCACCGTGCAAGTTTCCGTGCAAGACAGCGGATGGAAGAATCGCGCGAACATAGCCGTCTCTAACCAATCGGGCGAGCGCGTTGATGTGCTGCCCGGAATCGTGACGCTGGATGAGCTTGCGCCCAACATGAAGACGCTGTATGCGGTCAGCCCGGAAAAGCTGGAGCACACGATGACGCACCAGGTATTGTGGACGCTGGTCGACGCCGTGCCTTCGCCGAGCGCAGTGGCGAATTCTTCAAACGCCGATCGTTTGGCGAATCGCACTTCCGCCGCGCCCGACTATCTCAGCCCGCATTTTGCGCTGACTTCTTCCACGCGCCACGTCGCGTTCGAGCGCAGCGAGTCCGTTGACGTTCAATCGATTGCTCTCAAGACGACGGGGCTGCCTTCCGGGCAGATTACCGCCGGCGTGATGTGGTTTGAACGCGACAACAATGCCCACGAGCTTTCTTTGCGCGTGCCCGTGGGGAACATGGTGTTCGACTTCCCGTTTTCCTTCGAACAGAAAAAATAACAACTCCCTGGACAAAAAGGCCCGGCGCACCCCACGCCGGGCCTTTTTTTTTGTAAGAACTTCCGTGGGATTCCTCACTGCGCGGACTCCGTTCGGAATGACGGTTTCATGTTTTGCAGGGATAGCTCGTCGTTTGACAAAGCGTAGGCACAGCCTTCAAACTAATAGTTTGAGAAATACGCATAAGGAGCAATAGATGGCGCAGGGTCAGTCTACGAAGATCAAGAAGAAGAAAAAGTCGGTATTAAAGCGCGCAGCGCAGTCGCGTGAGCGTTACGAAGTGAACCGGGCCAACCGCACGCGCGTCCGCAGCGTCATCAAACGCCTGCGTACCGCTATCACCGCGGGAGACGCGACGGCCGCCGGAAACCTCTTGAATCCAACGCTGTCGGCTATTGACGGTGCAATTGCCAAAGGCGTGTTGCACGAAAACACCGGCAATCGCTACAAGTCGCGCCTCGCGCTGGCTTACAACTCGCTCAAAGCGAAAGCCGCGAAGTAAATTTCAACAAAACTGATTCCTTGCGGGCAGCGCAACACGTTGCCCGCTTTTTATTGTGCGCTGCGGCTTTTAGCCGGCTGCAATCCATTCATCCGGCCGCGGCGGCGCGATCTCCACTCAGCCGCCACACCAGAAACTCCATGATCGCTCGCACGTCTTTGGCACCGCCTTTCAACCGGTTGTCCGCCTCTTGCAGCGCCTGCAGCCCGTCCAGCAATCGCTCGCGAGGAATCCTGCGGGCACAGCGAATGGCCAGCTCCGCCTGTTCCGGGCGCATGGCCAAAGCCTTGGCTGCCTGCCATCCATTGGTGGCGCCACGCACTTCGCTGGCCTCCACCAATTTGCGGTACATCCAGGCCATGCCGCCGACCATCAGCACCGGCTCTTCGCCCTCGCGCAGCAACCGGTCAATAAACTCCAGCGCTTTGCGCGGTTGGTGTGAGGCCAACAATTCCGTCACTTCCCAGATGGTTGTCGTCTTTTCGGAAATCACCAGTAGACTGACATCTTCCCGTCGGACCACTTTCCGCTCGGCCGCAAACGTCGCCAATTTATCCACTTCGCTCTTCAACCGCATCAGGTCGCCGTTTACAAATTCCGCTAAATTTTCGGCAGCGCCTTTTTCAAAGCTCACGCCTTGTTCCCTGGCCATCGTTTTCGCCAAGGCTTCCGCGGCGATGATCCGCTCATCGGCGCTGTCGCCGAGTCCAACTTCCACGACAAGGGTGAGGTCCGCAAGTTTCTTGCCAAGCACCATGCGCATATCCAGCTTTTCTGCCTCAATCACCAAAACGGTGAACGGCGCGGGATCCTGCACATACGCCACGATACGTTCGATGGCTTCTTCCCTGGCCTTTTCCCCCAACTTCTCGATGGCTTCGGCATTTTCCAGAAATACGACTTGCTGGGAAGACAGCATCGGCAAGGTTTGCGATTGGTCCAGAGCGGATTGCGTCTCTCCGCGTTGCGCGGAAAAGCGAGAAACAGCCCAAGTACGGGCGGCTTCCGGGACGAAACGATCTATAAGCGCAGCCCGGCACGCTTCGCGCAAGTACGGCTCGTCGCCTAGCAGCAGTAATGCCGGAACCGGCTTGCCCTTTTCCAGGCGTTCTTTCAATTGTTCCAAGTTCACACGAGCCATCAGTAGTTCTCGATCACGGCCGCCACCAACCGGCTGGCAAAATCCTGCGCCATGCGATCGAAGGCCGGGTCGCTTTCCTGAAAAAATGTCTCCACGCTGGCACGGGAATCACTGGTTGTCTGCCCTGCTGTAGCAAGTTGGTATTCGTTGCGGAACACGAAATTGTCGGTGTGATATAGGACTTTGTCATTGTCCCGCTCGGTCAAGGTGACTTCACATTTCATGGTCACCATCATTGCCGTAGCCTGCTCGGTGGAAGTTGTTGCCGTGGGCGTCTGAAACAATAGCGGCAAAATTTCCAGGCTGAGCACCTTCCCGGTCAGCACGGCGTCGCCGGCGTCCGGGTCGGATACCACTTTGTATTGCGTCTTCGCCAGAAATTCATGAATGGTTGCGGCTGTCAGTCTCTGCTCAATTTTGAATGTGTTGGTTTTGTTTTCCAGTGCGGGAACCGCAATCACATGAATGGTCTTCGGCAGCGCGTCGGGACCGTGCCCGGCAATGTGGTAGCCACAGCCGGCGGCGGCCATGCTTACAGCAACAGACAGACTCCACAAGTGAAAGGTTCGACTCATCAGCCTTCCAACCAATCGGCAAGTTTACAGCCAGACCATGCCGGCAATCGCAAATTATCCGCCGCGCCCCAGAACCACCAGCCGCCGGGAAGGGCGCTGTCCGCCTCTGGCTCGCGCAGGAACACGGTGGTTTCGGCCGCAACGCTGGCGTTGCTCGGTGCCGCCTCCGCAGCTGGAAGGAGCGAGAACCCGGCTTCCTTACACACATCGACGAGGTTCGCGTGCTCTTTTGCCTCATCCACTTCCGCGTACGCGGTAAATGTCATTCCATAAAACACCGGCGCATGCACCAGGTTCAGCGCTATTTTCGCGTTCTCAGCGACATCGCCCAGCGCGTTGCCGACTTCGGCGCGGAGTCGCAGCAAGCTCTCGCGCAAATTGTGGCGGCTTTCTTCTCCATAGCGTGGCAACAGATTGAATGCAACCTGCGTCCCAAACACCGGCGAACCTATATTTTGAAACGAAAGCAATTGGGAAGTCTGCGTTTCCAGTTCTTCGATCCCTTCCCTTCCCGCTTCCGAGACCGGCTGAAACACAACCGCCACAAGCCTTCGCAAACCGATTTTCTGCAACGTCATCGCCAACATAGAAATGGCCGTGCCACCGGCGGAACAAACCGAATAGGTCTTTCTGTCCTTAGCAACACTTCTGCCGCTGACTGTGTCGATCCGCGGAAACCACGGCAGCGCGTCAATATCCGGCAAACTCGCTCCGGAAAGATCCAGAATTTTCGCACCGGCTTCCCGTGCAGGCCCCAAACATTTTTTACCAAAGGTCGTTGAGCCTGTCAGAAATGCGAAGCGCGCGCCGTGAAACGTATCTTCTTCCACGCGCTGGATCACCGTGGCTTCGCCGCCTGCTTCGGTCAGCGTACCCGCGACAATTTCTTCGTCCACCAGCCGAAAGTCCCACGCCGCAAATCGGCTTTCTTCCAACAGGGATTTTAATTCGGCCCCAAGGAGTGAGGACGCACCAGCGATGACAAGTTTCTGGGAGCGACGGTCCAAAGCCATGGCTCAGGCAGCCCTGGCCACGCTGCGATGTCGAAACGCTCGCAAGATATGCAGCACGATTCCGGCCACAGCGTAAGTGCCTGCAAAAATCACCAGAACGTATTCGGAATAGCGCCAGGCAATTCCCACCAGCATCACCACCAGGATAATGGTTATCGATGGCTGCTTACGCGCCCACGGAACGTCCTTAAAGCTGTAATAGCGCACCGTGCTGGTCATCAGCGCGCCCAACGCCAGCAGCAGCACGAACCACGCATACGCCCATTTCTGATTGTCGAGGGGGCCGAACCAGTGACAGGCATGTACGATCGCGGCGACAACTCCAGCGGCTGCGGGCGTCGGCATGCCCACAAAATTCTTGTTGCCGCCTGGCTCCATGCCTTTCACGTTGAAACGCGCGAGCCGCCACGCTGAGCAAATCAGGAACGCCAGGCAACACAGCCAGGCAAAGTGGCCCAAAAACGAATCGGCATTGCCGGCCACCATACTGCGATAGCCCCAGGCATACGCGAGTATCGCCGGGGAGATTCCAAAGCTCACCACGTCAGCCAGAGAATCGAACTGCACACCAAACTCAGTGTTGGTTCCGGTCATGCGCGCGATTCGCCCGTCCAGTGAGTCGAACAAAATGGCGATGCCGATGGCCTTCGCGGCGTGATCAAAATCTTCACTCCGGCCCACCAGCGCCGCGAGCGACGCGTAGTAGCCGCAGAGCAGATTCAGGCCAGTCAGGATACTTGGCAAAAGAAAGATTCCACGCCTCATGCGGTTCTGGCGTCGTTTGCCCTCAGGAAACGGCATGCTTTGCTGTTCGATGGCGTCCATCTGGTTCCTTTGTCCCACCACAGAGTACTACGAGCGCGTGTCGTCCTGCAGTTTCTGTTCGGCTTGCTTGGATTGCCGACGCGCGGCCGGCATCCGCACATGCGCACTTTCGGGCATTCGCGCCAGCACGCTCGACCCGCCTCTCACGTTTTCTCCCACTTTCACCAGAAATTCCGCTTCGGCCGGCAGCCACAGGTCCATGCGCGAACCGAAGCGCACCAACCCGATGCGCTCCCCACGCGTGACCTCATCGTCCACCTTCTTCCATGCCACCACGCGGCGCGCCACCCAGCCGGCGATCTGCTTATATACAATTTCGCCGTGTTCGGTGGACTGCCTAAACACGTTCTGCTCGTTCTGGAGTGATGCGTCTTCGTCCCAAGCCGCAAGAAATTTTCCGGGTTTGTATTCGAGGTGAGTGATCTTGCCTGCGGCAGGAGCACGGTTGACATGCACGTTCCAAATCGCCAGGAAAATGCTGATGCGTTTTCCCGGCCGGCCGCTGTAGCTTTCGTCTTTAATGACGACCACGCGGCCATCGGCCGGCGCAACGATCAGCCCCGGTTCTCCCGGAATGGTTCGGTCTGGATTACGGAAGAAGCTAAAGACGAATAGGCCGAGAAAAATCAGCAGCACGCCCGCGGCAAGGATCCAACCGTGGCCGATGGCCAACAGCAAAACACCGATCAAAAGCGGTGGTAAGCCGAACGAATACCCTTCCCGGACCATAGCCTCCCCATCTCCGTCGCGGCTCGGTGCCGCGGGAGGACTTGGTCATTCTACGATACTTCGCTCAACCGGGAGGGCGTTTAACGGCGGGCTACTGCGAATGTCTAGCACGCGCACTCTGGAAGTGCGCAGCGATGCGCTCCATTTCGTCCTTTACATGAAGCTTTAGTTTTTTTAACCGGATTTCTTCGATGAGGTCTTCTGAATTGAGGTAAGGCGACTGAGAGAGTTTCTGAAGTTCGGACTCGTATTGCTTATGCTTTTCGGCCAGACGCTGATACTCGGCGTCTGCTTCGAAAATTACGTCCCGAGGACTCCGCTGTGCTGTTGCCATGCGTGTCTCCTGACGACTTGGATTGTGAACACTACATGAACGCAGACTAGCACCGGGAATCTCCGCGTCAAGGGTAAATTGGTACCGGCGCTGTGGATTTTCGCGGTACCTTCGTTTTCTTAGCAACGCCTTGCCGCAGAACCCGTTTTCAGCTCCAAAACGAGCGCGGCTTCGGGGGGATTCTGATAGTAACCCGGTCGCTTACCTGCCTGCTTGAATCCTAAACCTTGATAAAATGAAATCGCACCAAAATTGGATTCACGCACCTCAAGAAAGACTTGAAGCACTTTCTCGCGTCCGAATCGTTCAAGCAGGGCTTGAACAAGCGCCTTCCCGGCGCCCGCGCTTCGCTCGCTGGGTTTCACTGCCAGATTGAGGATCTCGCCTTCATCCAGAATTCGCCGTCCATAGATAAATCCTGTAATTTGTTCATCCTGTTCGGCCACGAGAAAGTAAGAAGGATTCTGCTCGAATGCCTGGGTCAGCGACCCGATAGGCCAGTTCGCGGCCTCCGGAGACAGTTGAAGTACTGCTTCAACTGCGGCGAGGTCCTGTTCGCGGCCAAATCGCACCCCATACTTTGACATGCTTCTCCAAGAACTAGCGCACTCGGGTGGAGACTCCCTTCCAGAAAATCTCCGCGTCTGAGCGACGCACGTAGTTGGCGTCCAGCGCCAGCGGGTCGCTGAATTGGCCGCGCGAAGCGCTTTCCTCGGCCAGTAGTCCTATCGTGGGTGCCAGTTCTGGCGAGCCAGCGATCAGTTCGTCGCCGCACTGCAGACGAGCCTTGAGTCTCTCGATCGGTTTGATCAGCTCTGAATCCAGGGACACCCAGCCAACACCTTCGCCGCCCACCTGGCTGTCGACAAACTCCACAAACTCGTCGGGTGTGGCCACAAGTTCGGCTCCCATGCGCTCTAGGCCACCCGCAGTTCGCCCGAACAGCGCCGCGAACAATTGCCCCCTCTGTGCGTCATAGCAAGCGGCCACGAGCCCGCCGCCAATGTTCGCGGAGCGGGCTAGGGCGTCCAGTCGGGGCACTCCCACGACCGATTTCTCATACACTTCGGCCCAGGCCTTGACGGTCGTAAGCCCAACACGCAGGCCAGTAAACGATCCCGGGCCGGTAGCGACAGCCAAAACGTCGACATTTTCCAAACGTATTCCGGCTGCTGCCAGGATTCGGGCGACCGCCGGCAATAACCATGCCGAATAATCGCTGCCGTCGTCGTGCCGTGTTCCACTGACTGGCGCACCGTCGCGCACGAGGGACACACTTCCGCGCGCTTCGCTGGTATCGATGCCTAAAGTAATCACGTCAGGCAATCACTCCCGTCCAGCTTACTCCTTCATACTGAATATCTTGCAAAAAACTACAGAGGTGCCCAAGGTTGTCCTCAGGCAGACGTTCAAGACCAAATCAGGTGCTCACTGAGCAATTCGACTGCCAAATCCCGCAGCGACTCTCTCTATCTTCCTGATTCCACTGGATATATCTTGACTCTTCCAACACACTTCTCTACACTCGATTTATCTTCCTGGGGGCGCGGACTTTATGGAATATAAGATCGGCGACAAGGTTGTATATCCGAATCACGGCGTTGGGGTAGTAGAACAAATCAGTTACGGCGTTTTGAACGGCAGAACGGAACGTTACTTCATGATTCGAATTATCTCCAGCGGTTTGCGCGTTATGGTTCCTTCTTCGAACGCGCCAGCGGTTGGCCTGCGATCTGTCATTCGTTCTAACGATGCTGTCAAGGTGCTGGGCTTCCTCGAAAGAGGCAAGCTCAATTCGCATCATGACTGGAAACATCGTTTCAAGGAGAATTCTGAGCGCATGCGCACGGGTTCCCTTTTGGAAGTGGCTGTCGTGCTAAAGAGCCTCGTGTCCCTCAGCCGCAGCAAACCACTTTCCTTCCGCGAAAAGAAAATGTTGGAGCGCGCCAAGTATCTTTTGGTCAGCGAAATGGCGACGGCGCGCAACCTTACCGCGGAAAACGCTGAGGGGTTAGTAGTCAAATCCTTGGCAAAGGCCAAATTGCAGTTCCCAACCTTGCAGGAAAAAGTCGACTAACTGAAATCGGTTCTGTTTTGATCCGCGGGCAACCCTCTGGGTTGCCCGTTTTTTTATGCGGGGCTTGGCACGGGTTCGCCGTCACACGATAAGCAACGAACTGTTTCGGCTGTCCTCGCTCATCTAGCGTCTACATACTCCTGTACTCCCAAGTCCAACGGTTCCAGAACAATACTTATCGGATCGTTCGAACTCGTTGCGATTTGGACTCTTCTACGGCAATGCCCCAAGCCAAGGTAACGGCTTCGATCGATCGCTAGCCCGGACAGACAGTCGCGGACCCCCTACCGTCCACATCTGTCTCGAGGAAACGTGCTGTTTCGTCGCCCTCCACGCAGACTCTTGCATGCGGAAGTGCACGGCGACTGATGTCCTTCACCTCGATGACGACGCCTGTCCTTGCCGAGGCAGTAGAAGAGGGTGTGTTCATGCTGTAATAAAACTCGGCCACCCCCGACGTTTTTTCTGCAATCGCAAGACCATGTCGCTGGTCCTCGATTCCGGATTGATCTCCGCACATCCTCCCCAAGCTGCAAATGCAAAGGCAGAGACAAAGATGTTGTACTTTCCAGGTGTGATCGTCCCTAAGCATCCCACAGTTTGAGCGCTTTCTGCATTTTCGGGAAATTCGCAAAGAGAGGCGAGATTCGTAGCGGTGCCCCAACACGAACGCCCCAGTTCGATCCATCACAATAATCGTCACTGTCACGGCCGGCGACGGCACTCGCGCGGATACAAAACCACCAGAGCGCCAAAAACTACCCATTTCATGACTGCCCTCCGCCGCCCGATACACAAAGACTCACGCCAAAGGCAAGCTGGCTGTAGCGTTTAAGCTGTTGTCGGCAAATAGCCCACGTTCGAATCGCGGATAGGCCGCGGCGGCAATCATCGCCGCGTTGTCCGTGGACAATGCGCGGCTAGGGAAATAGACTTTTAGAACGCGAGACCGTGCCCGCTCTTCAAAAATGGCACGAAGCTGGCTGTTTGCCGCTACTCCGCCTGACACCAGGATCGTCTCCACGCTGCATTCTTCCGCCGCCATCATCGTGCGTTCCACCAAATCCCGCACAACGGCGTTCTGGAATTCGCGCGCGAGGCCCAGGGTGGCTGGGCTGCAGAGCCCCAGCAATTCCTGAAAGGTCCGATGGCCGCGGTGCAGTGCCTCTTCTCTCTCGCGAATCTCCGCGTTGTACTCGGGATGTTCGCGCACGTGATACAACACAGCGGTTTTCAGTCCGCTAAAGCTGAAATCCAGCTTATTGCCGCGCGTTTTCGTCGGTCCAAACCTTGTCGGGGCAGGCACATGGTTTGCAAATGCCGCAAGCCGTTCCAGGATCGGCCCACCTGGATAGCCGAGACCGAGCAGCTTGGCCACTTTGTCATAGGCTTCGCCCGCGGCGTCATCCCGCGTCTGGCCAAGCTTGCGGTACGCAAAAGATTCGCTCTGCGAACCATCCGCGGCCTTCACCTCATATAAGACCGTGTGCCCACCAGACACGATCAGGCACACCGCCGGAAGCTTCGGTGCATCGCCGTGTTGATGAGCCTCGAGAAACGCAGCGTGGATGTGCCCCTCGAGATGATTCACACCGATCAGCGGCTTGCCAAGCGCCGCGGCCAGCGTTTTTCCGTAGGTGATTCCGACAAGCAGAGAGCCCACCAGTCCAGGGCCCTGCGTCACGCCAATGGCGTCCAATTCCGCGAAACGTAGCCCGGATTGCTCCATCGCTTCGCGCACCACCGGCACGATTTGACGCAAATGCTCCCGCGAAGCCAATTCCGGTACCACACCGCCATATTTGCGGTGAATGTCGATCTGCGAAGCGACTACGTTGGACAAAATCCTGCGGCCATTGACGACCACGGCCGCGGCCGTTTCATCACATGATGACTCAATCCCCAGAATCCGAGTTTCAGCAGTCACGTTCGCGCTCATTTGATTCCCACACTCTTATTTTAGCCTGACTGGCTATTCGCTGCTGATCGGGCCAATCGGTCGCCATTCGCTGCTTGATGGGTTGATAGTCGGTGGAACTGGTGCTGATTATTGACAAACCTTAGCCCCCGCGGATACTGTCGATGAGGAGCAAAATTTTTTGGGCCGCCCACACGAACAAAAGCCGATCACATGACTGAAGAGCAAAAGCCGTCCCTGCTGAATACTCCGAAGCACCGCAAAGTTCGCAAAGCCGTCCTACCCGCCGCCGGTCTTGGCACGCGCTTTCTCCCGGCCACGAAAGCTCAGCCGAAGGAAATGTTGACGGTTGTTGACAAGCCGCAAATCCAATATGTCGTGGAGGAATGCGTTGCTTCCGGCATCGAACACGTCATTATCGTCACCGGCAAAGGCAAAAATTCGATCGAAGATCATTTCGACTATTCGCCGGTACTCGAACGATTTCTGGAAGAAAAAGGCAAAACCAAGCAAGCCGAAATGGTTCGCGATATCAGCGACATGGTGCAAGTCAGTTACACGCGTCAAAAAGAGCCGCTGGGCCTCGGCCATGCCGTTCTCGTCGCGAAAGATCTTGTCGGCGACGAACCGTTTGCGGTGCTCCTGGGAGACGTGCTCATTCCCGGACCAAATCCAGCCACCAAGCAGCTGATCAACGTTTATGAAGCAACGGGCACGGGCGCCATCGCGGTGGAGGAAGTTCCCCGCGAGAAAACGCATCTATACGGAATCGTGGATGGCGAGGCGGCGCCACTGGCTCCCTTCGGCGAACGTTTGTTGCGCATTCGCGACCTCGTCGAAAAACCCAAGCCCGATGCGGCTCCGTCCAACCTGGCGATCACCGGACGCTATGTGCTGCCGTCTGCGATCTTTGCATGCCTGGAGCGCACCAAGCCGGGCGCCGGGGGCGAAATCCAGCTCACGGATGCGCTGCGGCTGTTGGCGAAGGAACAAGGCTTGTGGGCTTTGATCTATGAAGGAATTTCCTACGATGCGGGGGAGAAACTGGGTTTCTTGAAAGCTACGGTGGAACTCGCGCTGCAGAACAAGGAATTCGGCCAGGATTTTCGCGCGTATCTCAAGACGTTGAAGCTCTAGAAACCTCGATTGAATTTCGGGTCAAGACCCTTCGTCGCGGAACAAACGCGCTTCTCAGGATGACATTTCTTTGGGCGTCTTTTTCGTCGGTGGTTCGTCTACGGGGCTTCGCCAGCCTATTGCTACTCCTTCGACAACTTTTTATCTTTCGATTCTTTGGAGTCAGACACCTTTGCGGTTTCCTTGGGAGTGTCTTTCCCTGAATCCTTGCCTCCGTCCTTCCCTGATTCTTTCTCCGCCGGCTTGCTGTCGCTTCCCGCGCTCTTTTTCCCCGCGTAATCGGTGACGTACCATCCAGCGCCCTTGAACTGGATGGAAGGTGCGGTGATCACCGACTCGACTTTCCCGCCGCAATGCGGACATTTCTTCAAGTGGGGCCCGGCCACCGGCTCGATTTTCTCGGTCCTTTTGTGGCACTTCGTGCATTCATACTCGTACAACGGCACAGTCCGTCCTCCCGCGTATATGTCAAAAGAACGATTATAGCACGCGCTGCCACGCTCGTTCCGCCATGCTAAACTGGCTTCCTGCCAATTCCATGAACGGAAATGCGCATTCCGAATCTTCCCCGCAGCTCCACGGCTGTTTGTACCTCGTCGCCACGCCGATCGGCAACCTGGAAGACATCACTCTGCGCGCGTTGCGTATTTTGAAAGAAGTCGATCAAATTGCGTGCGAAGACACCCGGCACACCTTGAAGCTGCTCAATCATTTTGAAATTCACAAACCGCTGGTGAGCTACCACGAGCACAATGAACTGACTCGCGCCTCTGAACTGGTACTGGCGATGGAACGCGGTTCGACCGTTGCGCTGGTCAGCGATGCGGGCATGCCGCTGGTCTCAGACCCCGGCCATCGTCTGGTGACACTGGCGATTCGCCACCATATTCCGGTGATACCCGTACCTGGGCCTGCGGCCCTGTTAGCGGCACTGTCGGCTTCCGGATTGCCAAGCGAAGAGTTTGTGTTTCTAGGTTTCTTGCCCGCCCGTAGCGGAGAACGCCAGCGCGCCTTGGAGCGGTTGCGCATCGAAGACCGCACGCTGATTTTTTACGAGGCCCCTCACCGCATCTCCGATACGATCGCCGATGCTGTGGCGATTCTGGGCGACCGGCCTGCATGCCTTGCGCGTGAAGTGACGAAGCTACACGAGGAGTTCCGGCGCGGCAAGCTCACTGACATCTTTCAGACTCTGAATGAGCATCCGGCTAAAGGGGAAATGACTCTGGTGATCGGGCCGCCTGAAAAGGGTGCTCCCGGCGCAAATATTGATACCGCGCAATCGCTTGCCGCGCGTGTCGATGAGCTGATGCACCAGGCAAAACTCGATCGAAAGGAAGCTTTGAAACTAGCGGCTAAGGAACGCGGCATGACCAGGCGGGACGCTTATCGCCAACTTTTGGACGAAAATCCACCGGCCACCGAATAGCAAACGTTCTGACGGTCGCAACCCGGCATTCAATGCTAACTTCGGTCACGCGCTATGAATCGAGGAAGCTATGTGCGGGGCAGTCCTCCGATAATACTTTAGAATCCAAATGTAGATAGTTTCAGCTTTGCACTTGGCGGCGCAGGCTAAAAGTAGAGCATCGTATACCCCTCGCCTGAGACACCTTTATCCGCGACATCTTGCATCGCAGCGGAATAAGCTTGTCAGTCATAACGCCATTTTTGAAAATGGCAAATGGCATTCGTCAGTGGGTGGGCGCTGCGCTCGATTTGACGGCCGGCCGACCCGACTTCAGGCAGCGGTTTCGGGACGGAACATTCGTTGGAAGCGCGGGCCTACGAACTGCACGCCGACGACACGCTCGCCATCGGGTTCCGATGAGCTTACGTGCACGACGCGGCCTTGCGTCTCGAAGTCGCTTTCGTCGCGTCGCATGGCTGGGCCTTGCAGCGGTATGCGGATCTGCAGGCTGGAACCAATGGCCACATCGAAGCGGGTGCGGAACGCTGCTCCACTACGGCATAAATTTTCGCTCGCGGTTTCTTCTTCGAAGCTGAAGCCTCGCGTGTCTTTCCCCCAAACGCGCAGCGGCAGACGCACGGAAATTCTACGTTCGGAGCGTTGTCGCAGGGACCTCTCGGTTTTCTGGCTGCTCATGGGCTGGATTCCCCCAAACGGCCGCTTTCCGCTCAAAGAAGCGCTCGACGTTCTCGACCACTTCCCCCGGCGTGCGTGCCAAATGCACGATCCTACGCAGTTCGCTGCCATTTCCCACCCCATGGGTAAACCAGCAGGCGAACTGCTTCATTTTTCCCATGCTATCCGGCGCATTGGAGTTAAGAATTTGTCTGTAGTAGCCAGAAAGTAAACGGTGGCGGTCAGCCTCGCTGGGCACGCTGTAGCGCCCGGTCTCGCGAAATTCCTTCATTTGCGCGAAAATCCAGGGGTTGGTTGCGGCGGCGCGCCCGATCATCACCGCATCGCATCCGGTTTCCTGCACCATGCGCGCGGCATCTTCCGGACACTGAATATCACCGTTGCCGATGATCGGAATTTTCACGGACTGTTTTACTTCCGCGATAATTTTCCAGTCGGCTTTACCGGAATAACCTTGCAGCCGGGTTCGCGGGTGAATCGCGGCGGCTTCCACGCCAGCCTGCTCTGCCATCTTCACCACTTCACGCGCCACAATCGAACTTTCGTCCCAGCCCGCGCGCAATTTGATCGTCAGCGGGATCTTCACGGCGGCACGGACGCTTCGGAAAATCTTGTCCAGCAAAGGCAATTCCCGAAGCAACCCGGAACCGCCGCACTTGACGACTTTCTTCGCCGGGCAACCGAGGTTGATATCCACCGCGTCGAAGCCCAGGTCTTCCACCATGCGCGCGGCTTCCGCCATCACGGCTGGATTCGCGCCGAATAATTGTGCGGCGATCGGATGTTCGTCTTCTTGGAAGTAAAGGTAACGCTGCGTTTTCGTCGGGTTGCGCGTAATTCCCTCAGAACTGGTGAATTCGGTCATTAGCAATCCGCAGCCGCCAAGGCTGCGAATCACGCGGCGAAACAGGGTATCGGTTACTCCCGCCATTGGCGCGAGCACTGTTGCCGGGTGGATACACAAATCCCGCACAGTATATTCCGCGGGGATCATCGCGGAATTGGTCGCGTCAATCAGGCGCTCGCTATTGCCGAATATGTCGCGGGCCCGCTCCGTGAAATGTGGATTGTCGCAATTAATTTCTTTGTTCCTTCTTCGGTGTTTCCACCGGCTCGTCCGCCAGATATCGTTCCAGTCTCAGGAATTTGCGGCCCAGCGCGCCGCTGTACGCCGACCAATTGTCTTCCCCGGATTCGATGGCCATGGCTGCACGCACAGCTGCCACCTTGGAGTCCATGTCGTCCAAATAATGAAATACCAGCGCTTCGCGGATCATGGGCAATTTGGGCGAACCAAACTCATACTGTCCGTGGTGGCTAATCAACATATGTTCCACGACCGTCTTTAGTTTGGCCGGAAAACCTTCAATAGCGTCCATGGCCTTGGTCACGGTTTCCAATTCCATAACAATGTGACCCAGCAGTTGTCCCTCGACCGTGTAGCCCACGGAACGCTCGTAGCACAACTCGTCCAGCTTCCCCACGTCGTGGAGCATGGCGGCCGTCAGCAACAGGTCCACATCCAGTTCCGGATAATGCGCCGCCACCAGTTTGGCCAGGCCGCACAAACCCACGACGTGCTCCAGCAACCCGCCGAGATACGCGTGATGCATCACCTTCGCCGCAGGGGCACGCTTAAATCGCGACGCAATGTTTGCATCGCTCAATATCTGGATCACCAGCTTTTTCAGGTGCGGATTGCTCATGCCCTCGGCCGTGTTTAACAGGCCCTGGTACATCTCATCCACGTTGAATGGAGTATGCGCAAGAAAATCCGCCAGGTCGATCTCTGCCGCCTTCGCTACACGGAACTGCTGCAACGACAGTTGGGGTTTGTTGCGGTAAATCTCGACGCGCGCTTGCACCTTCACAAAATCGTCGCGATTCACTTCCCTGGCGTAAGGCTCGAACTGTTCCCACATGCGCGCTTCGATGGTGCCGCTGCGATCACCGAGTTCCATCCGCAGGTAAGGCTTTCCCGTGTTGGTATTGCGGACTTCTTTCTCATGCACAAGGAAAAATCCGGTGATTACCTGATCCGCAGTCAGGTCCTTGACGAAAGGGCTCTTCATGATCCCGTCGTTTTCCCAAAAAGAAGGTATTTTTTGTGGCCCTTCTTCTCTTTCGTTGCTTCGGGCGTAGCGTTCACTTCCTGAATTTCGGAGTTACCTCCGCCGGCCATCTCTTGATAGCCCGGCTTGATCACAACATAGCTCTGTTCCCGCAGCGTCTTCAGGTATTCACGCAGTGCTGGTTCCATTTTTTGGCTGTACAGGTGATCCTGAATTTCGTTTTCAACCTTGTCGAACGGCTGCTGTCCTTCATCGTAGTGCTCCAGAACTTTCAGGATCAGGAAGCCTTGCTTTGTTTCAATCACGTCGGTCATCTGGTTCTTGTCCATCTTGAAGACGACATCTTCCAACTCTTTCGAAAGTTCGCCGCGCTTATAAACACCCAGGAATCCCCCTTGTTGCGCCGTGGCACCATCCGAAAAGCGTTTCGCCAGTTCCGCGAAGTCTTCGCCGTCCTTCACGCGATCATGCAGCTTCTGGGCCTTGGCTTTCAATTCCGGTATCTCCGATTCCTTCTTGCCTTCCGTTTTGATTTCGATCGCACTGAGGGCCACTTGCTCCGGCTTGACGAAGTCCTTCTTGTGGTCCTCGTAATACTTCATCTCTTCCTCGTGCGTGATGGTGATGTGCGAACCCACTTCGCGACGAATCACTTCCTGTGTCAGCAACCGATTGCGGATCTGGCTCTTGAAATCTTCCCAGTTCATACCCGGTTGCGAGGACACGGCTTTTTCCAGGTCGTCCAGGTCCTTCAAATTGTTTTTCTGGCGGATCTGGTCCAGCTGCTTCACCACTTCCGGCTCAACGTTGATGTCCATGTCTTTGCCGCGCTGCGCCAACAAAGACTGGTCGATCAGATCACGCAAAGCATATTTCTGCCCATCTTCCACGGCTACTTGCAATTGCTCGGGCGAGCACCTGCCGTTGCATTCTTCACGAGCGCCATCGGCTGCCGCTGCCTTCGCCCTTTCTAGTTCCGATTGCGTGATGATGTCGTTATTCACCCGGGCCACGATTTCTTCGACCACCTTACCTTCGCCGGTGGTCTTTTTCGGCGGCGTTGTGGGGGCATCGGCCTTCTTCGGCGCAGTGATCTTGGTGTCCCCCGTGACCGCCGGTTCCGGCGTTTCCATCTGTGGCTTCTCGAGAGCGGGAGGATTCTGCGCGGGAGGGTTTTGCGGCGCCGGGCTCTGGGCCGGTGGGTTCTGCGCCGGCGGAGTTTGCGCCGGTGGATTCTGGGCCAGCAGCGGCCACGCAATCAAGAATCCGGCAATGAATGCTACTTTTTTCATGGTTTTCCCCGTTTTCTCCACTTCGGAAGTTTAACTTGGATTGCCCGCCCTGTCAGCTTTCGCTTTGCCCACTGAGACCCAGCAAAACCTTGCGCAGGGCCGCCGTAACCGGTTCTCCCCGCTCCACTTCCATCCAGAGCACACCGCTCGGATCGAGCTTGATTCCCTTGCGCGAGCGCACCACCTTAACCACTTCCGCCGGCTCCAGGGTCGTCTCCGGATGGAAGCGCAGGGCGATCTTCGTTCCCTGCCGCTCCACCCCGGCAATCCTCAGACGCTCACACATGGATTTGAGCACCGCAAACTCCAGAAGGTTTTCCACCGCTTTCGGCAAAGCTCCGAAACGGTCTTGCAGCTCCTTGTAGACATCCTTTTTTTCCGCCTCGCTGGCCACCGAGGAAATGCGCTTATAGGTGCGCAGCCGCAGATTCTCGCTGGGAATGTATTCGGGGGGAATGCGCACGTCCATTCCAAGGCTCAACGTGGTTCGTAGCTCGGGCGCTGCCTCCTCACCCTTGAGCTTGGCCACGGCGCGCTCCAGCATTTGTACGTACATGTCGAAACCAATCGATTCGATGTGGCCGTGCTGCTGGCGGCCCAGCATGTTGCCCGCGCCTCGCAATTCCAAATCCAAGGCTGCGATGCGGAAGCCTGCGCCCAGTTCGCTGAATTCCTTCATCGCCGCCAGCCGCTTCCTGGCAACATCGCTCAAGACTTTCTCTGGCGGCACCAACAAATAGGCATAGGCACGCTGGCTTGAGCGACCTACGCGCCCGCGCAACTGGTATAACTCCGCCAGGCCGAGGCGGTCCGCTCGATTGATCAGGATCGTGTTGGCACGGGGAATATCCAACCCATTTTCAACGATCGTGGTGGCCACCAGCACGTCCGCTTCATCGCGAATGAACTTGAGCATCACTTGCTCTAACTCTTTTTCTCCTAATTGGCCGTGGCCGACGACCACGCGGGCCTGGGGAACAAGTTTGCTCACCAGGTTTCCCAGGGAATAAATGGACTCGACGCGATTGTGAATGAAATAGACCTGACCATCGCGCGCTAATTCATTTTCGATAGCCTTCTTCACGAGCTCTTCGTTGAACGGCGAAACAACCGTCTGGATCGACAAGCGGTCGCGCGGCGCGGTTTCGATTACGGACATATCCCGCAAGCCCACCAGGGACATATGAAGCGTGCGCGGGATCGGAGTGGCGGAAAGCGCCAGAGCGTGAACGTTTTTGCGCATTTCTTTCAGACGTTCCTTGTGGGCGACGCCGAAGCGTTGTTCTTCATCCACGATGAGCAAGCCCAAATCCTGAAACTTCACGTCTTTCGAGAGCAGCCGGTGAGTCCCGATTACGATATCGATTTTGCCGGTCTCCAGGTCCGCCATGATGGATTTCTGTTCAGCAGCGGTGCGGAAACGGCTAAGCATTTCAATTCTCGCGGGGAAAGCCGCGAATCTCTTTTTGAATGTTTCAAAGTGCTGGAAAGCGAGGACCGTTGTCGGCGTCAGCACCGCCACCTGTTTGTTCTCGCTGATCGCTTTGAACGCCGCGCGCATGGCGACTTCCGTTTTGCCGTAACCGACGTCGCCGCATAGCAAGCGGTCCATCGGGGACGCCTTTTCCAGGTCGCGCTTCACGTCGGCAATCGCGGTCAGTTGGTCCGGAGTCTCTTCAAACTCGAACGCATCTTCAAACTCTCTTTGCCACGTGCCGTCGGGAGAAAAAGCAAAACCAGGCGCGGTCTTGCGTTCCGCATAGAGGGCCAGGAGCTTGTCCGCCATGTCCTCCAGCGATTTACGGACGCGGGTCTTACGTGTGTTCCAGGCCGCACCGCCGAGCTTGTCGAGAGCCGGATGCGTTCCTTCGACCACGCGGTAGCTCTGCACCAAATCCATGCGTTCGAGCGGGACGTACAGGCGAGAGTCTTCGGCGTAACGCAGCAGCATGAATTCACCTCGCCGCCCGTCGGATTCGATCAAACGCAGGCCTTCAAACTGGCCGATGCCGTGATCCACGTGAACCACATAATCTCCGGGCTTAAGTTCCGCAAAGTCCGCGAAGAATCCGGACGTGCGAATCTTGCGGCCGGGCCGCTCCACCGCCGGCGCCACGTCGAACAAATCCGCATTGCCGTACAGCGTTAGTTTCACTTCCGGAAAGGACACGCCCGCAGCAAAAGGCGCACGCACCAGCAAGAGGCGCGCTGTCTCCGATGCGCTTTCCGCCGTGAAACCTGCCGCCGCTTCTTCCGTCTCGCCCAAAACGTAAGGTACTTCGTATTCGCGGCAAATATCGGCGTAGCGCTCCAGTTCGCCGGTGCTAGCCGCCGTCAGGAACGCCGTTCCACCCACGGAAATCTGTGACCGGATATCGCCGAGGCACGCCACGACGTCTCCATGGAATCGAGTGCTTGGCCGGGAAATGAGTTCAAAGCGCTGACCACCGGACTGCGCCAGATTCAATTGTTCTAGTTCAATGCGCGAGGTCTTGTGGAGCGCCTTTTCCCATCCTTCTTCGTTCCAGAAAAAATCAGAGACCAGCGGCGCATTGGCTTGGCCGTGGCGCTCGTAGTTCTCTGTCGCTGCCTCCAGCATTTTCTTTCGCGTCTCGTGCAGTGTTTCCGGTTCGTCCACAAACACAATGGGCTTCAGCGAGCTTTCCGCCAACTCAAACAACGATGCGACAGCTGGCTCTTTTGTGGTCCCGTACCATCCGCCGGGTTCCCACTCTTCCGCCTCGCGGCTGCCGGGAGCAGGCACGCTCCATTCCGCCAGCGGCAGAATCGTGGTTCTGACTACCGGCGAGATCGATCGCTGTGTCCGAGGATCGAACTCGCGCACGGACTCAACGGTATCGCCGAGCAATTCAATGCGGACGGGCCGCAACGCTTCCGGAGAAAACACGTCCACAATCCCGCCGCGCACGGCGAATTGCCCAGGCAATTCCACCATTTCTGTCCGAGCGTAACCGATGCTTGCCAGGTGCGTGATCAGTTCTTCGTGATTCGCCTCGGTATCCTTGGCCAGCGTGCGCGACAAAGTGAGATACACGTACGGATCCTGATAACGCCACAGCGCCGCCGCAACCGGCGCGAGCACAACGGACACTTCCCCATTCGCCAATCGATAGAGCGTGGCGGCCCGGCGTTCCAAGATGTCGGCGTGAGGTGGCTGCGGATCCCAAGGAAGGCTGTCAAAGGCTGGGAGCACCGCGATGCCGCCCGTAGGACCAGGCAAAATCTGCGCGAAGAACCGCAGCGTTTCCGCCAATTCCTCCGCGCGCCGGTTGTTTTCCGTGATGAAGAACGCCGGGCGCCTTAGTTCGTGGACGACATAGGCCGCCACGAGCGGTTTTGCCACATCGTGCAGGCCGGAAAGGCCGACCAGGTTCGCGCCCGAGCGCACCTCTCCCACCACGCCCTCCACGGAAGGGTGGCGCAGAAGTGCTTCCAGTCGTTCTCTCACCGCCGGCAGTATCATTTCTTCCGAGATCAGTCCCTTGGTCCGGCGCGCCCGTTCACTTTCCTGATTCGCGAATTCGTTTCAAAACTTCCGTTGTGGAATAACCGACTACATTGGGAACCAGCACAACTTTTCCGCCCGCCGCTTCCACTTCTTCACGTCCCACAATCTGATTTCCCGGCCAATCGCTTCCCTTCACCAAAATGTCGGGCAACAGTGCCGCGATCATCTTCTGCGGTGTCAGCTCGTCAAAAATGACTACACCGTCCACGCATTCCAGATTCGCAAGAATCTCCGCACGTTCTTGTTCGGGAAGCAGCGGCCGGCCTTCGCCCTTCAAGATGCGCATGGATTCATCGCTGTTGATGCCTACAATCAGAAAATCTCCGAGCGCGCGGGCCGCTTGCAGGCTATGAACGTGTCCCGGATGAAGCAGGTCGAAGCCTCCGTTGGTGAACACGACGCGCTTGCCGTTGCGTTTCTCCCGGCCAAACCGCACAATTATTTCTTCTAATGTCAAAACCGCTGGATGCAAAGGCTCTCCATGTTTGCTGAACCAAGCAGGACCGCCGATAGATCAGTTTATCATGCTCTCAAATTTGGCTGTTTCCGGGAGCGCGGCGTTTGAACAAGAAAAAACAGCTGATTCAGGCGCTTGGCGGAATCGTTTGCCTTGTCGCCGGGGCGCTGCTCGCGTTGTACCCCGCGCGCCGATATGAAGAACACCGTTATATTGTCGATGCCGCCGCTTGCCGCATGGATCTTTTGATGGTCAGCCGAGCCGATCTGCTGGCCAGGCCGGATACCGGATCGGTTGTGCTTCTTCACGGAATCTCCGCGAACAAAATTATCATGCAATATCTGGCGCGGTCCCTTGCGGAACTGGGTCTGCGCGTGTACGTCCCCGATCTTCCCGGCCACGGCCGTTCACCTGGGCCGTTTTCGCCGGAGCAAGCCGAATCGTGTTCGGCTTCCCTCCTACGTGGCCTGGCGGCACGCGGAATGATTGTCCCCAATCGCACCATCATAGCTGGCCATTCCATGGGAGGAGCCATTGCCCTGCGCATCGCCGAGAAATTTCGCCCCGCAGGTGTCATTGCGATTTCGCCCGCGCCCATGATTCCCGCGCATGGCGTGATTCATGAAAATCTCTTATTCCACGCGCTACCGATCCTGACGCCGAACTCACTCATCATCGTTGGGCGTTTGGAACCCGAATGGATTCGCGGAAATGCCGCCGATCTCGTTTCCAACAGCCACGATCCGAGCGTGAAATTTGAGCAAGTGCCCGGGAACACCCACGTGGGCATGTTATTTTCTCCCGCCGTCGCTCGCGAAACCCAGGCGTGGGCCGCGCACGTTCTTTCCATTCCAGACAACGCGCAACTGCCTTCAAACGCTAACCTTGCCGGCTGCCTTCTGGGCATTGTGGGCCTGCTGCTGATCGCGGGTCCGTTCCTGCGCGAAATGGTCGGCGGCCAGCCACTGCCTGACGTAGAAGGCGCGACTCCCGTGCCCAAGCTGCGCGGTGCGCTTGAACTTCTGCTGTTGTCCGTGGTTGCGGTTCATTTTCTGCATTATTGGCAGCCACTGCGGATCATTCACCTTTTCGAGGGGGATTATCTTGCCAGCTTCTTCCTCATCGTTGGCGTGGGCCTGATCTTGCTTCACCTGAAGCCCGCGCGCGAAGGTTTCCGCACTCGCCCGGTGCTACTGATCGGAGCGGCAGTTGCCGGTTTGCTTTTGCACTTTTTGGCCACCGGCTGGTTCGAACTGACGGCCACGGGCGCATGGCTCAACCTGCAGCGTTGGGAACGCTTTCCGCTTTTTCTATTGGCTGTGTTTCTGTTCCTCTATGGGCTCGAACTTGTGGCCGGTCCCGCAGTGAATTGGCGCGCGCGCTTTCCGTTCTGGATATTACTGGTGGTGCTGGCCTGGCTGTCTCTGGCTGGCGCCATAATGTATTTGAAGAGCGGCGAAATTCTGCTCCTGCTGCTGTCGCCCTATTTCGCCCTGCTTTTCCTGCTTTCGGGACTAGGTATCCAATTGGTACGTCGCGAGTCAGGCTCGCCGTCAGCCGCCGCATTGTTCGGTGCTATACTTCTTGCGGGGCTTTGTCTGGTGCTCTTTCCTTTATCCTGACAGACGCTGGTTCCCCGAATTCGGGGGCCGTCCCTCCTGCGCCGGAGATGGAAATAACTGAAATTGCGGTGACGATTGGCTGACTATGTCATTGTCGGTGGTGGGCCTTCTGGGGCCATGTGCGGCGAACAACTCGCTCGTGCCGGCCACTCCGTAGATATTTTTGATGAGCATCTGGCGTGGGAGAAACCATGCGGCGGCGGTCTGACGTACAAGGCCACCCAGTGCTTCCCTTTCCTGCTCGATAATCCTCTTCCCAAGAAATTAATTCAGAAGGTAGAACTGATCAGCGCCGAAAATCAGCGAGCGCAACTGGACCTGCTGCATCCTATCGTCATTTATTCCCGCACTATTCTGAACGGCCTGCTGCTGGACCGCGCTCGCGACGCCGGTTGCCGGGTTCATCATTCCCGCGTGCAAAGCGTCGAGACATCTGCAGACCAACCGCGTTTTTGCGTGGATAACCAGTGGCGGACCGCCGACTTCCTGGTACTTGCCGGTGGCGCGCGCAACCAATTCCTGCCCGGCACGCGTGCGCTGGCCCGCGACGAACTCGAAATGACCCAAGGGTACTTCGTTCCGCAGACCGCGGATCAGATCCTGATCAAGTTCTTGCCGGAATTCGAAGGCTACATCTGGTCGTTCCCGCGGGCGGACCATCTTTCCCTGGGCATTTGCGGAAGCATGCAAGCGCATACCAGCAATGAATTGCGCAACCATCTCCACCAATTTGCAGGATCAGAAAAAATTGAGACGGCACACGCCAAATTCTACAGCCACGTCCTGCCTTCCCCGCAGGTGCGCACGCTGTCTGATCGGGCGGTGATCGGTCGCAACTGGGCACTTTGCGGAGATGCTGCCGCCTGGGTCGATCCGCTCACTGGCGAAGGACTGTTTTACGCCATGCGCTCGGGCGAAATTCTTGGCAAGTCTCTCGCGGAAGGCTGCCCGGAAAAATATCCGACGCGCGTTCGCGCTTCATTTTCTTTGGAACTGGAATTTGCCGCTCGTATCGTGCGGCGCTTCTATCGCGGCTCATTCCTGGGCACTGCGGTCACCACCCGCATGGTGCAATTCCTGCAGCGCAACGCCGTGTTTCGCCAACTTCTGTCGGATTTGTTCTGTGGAACCCAGGATTACACCACGCTGAAGCAGCGCGTGCTCAGCCACCTGGGCGGGACGCTGAGCCAGTTTGTCAATAGCGTGCTTCGCTTCGATCATCCCGCTGCGAAAACGCCTACCTCTGACGCGGCAGATTAAGCTCTGCCACTACTCCAGCACCTTCTGAAAGCGTTCGAACGCCCAATCAATTTCTTCCCGTTGAATCACCAACGGCGGCGCGATGCGAAGAATATGGTCGTGCGTTTCCTTGCAGAGCACGCCCTCTTCCTTCAGCGCTTCGCAATATTCCCTGGCTTCGGTGTTTAACTCAATCCCAATCCATAAGCCGCGCCCGCGAATCTGTTTGATCACAGGACTATGCAGGCCACGCAACTTCGCCAGGAAATAGCCGCCCAATTCTTCGGAACGCTCAGACAGTTTTTCGTCGATGAGCACGCGCAGGGCAGTTCTCGCCACGGCGCAGGCCAAGGGATTGCCGCCGAACGTGCTGCCATGATCGCCGGGGCCAAAAACTCCCAGGATTTCCTTCGACGCCAGCACTGCCGAAACTGGATAGAAACCTCCGCCGAGCGCCTTGCCTACGATCAGAACATCGGGCCGAATTCCCTCGTGCATATAGGCGAACAATTTCCCGGTACGCCCCAGGCCGGACTGAATTTCGTCCACCATCAGCAGCACGCGATTTTCCCGGCAGATGGCTGCCGCATCCCGCAAATATCCATCGGGCGGCATCACAACGCCGGCTTCGCCCTGTATCGGCTCGCACAGAAATGCGCACGTGTCTGGCGTAATGGCGTCACGCAGCGCTTGCGCATCGCCGAACGGGATAATGCGAAATCCAGGCGTCAGTGGGCCGAAGCCGCTGCGATATTGTTCGTCGCTCGAAAAACTGATGACCGTCAGCGTGCGGCCGTGAAAATTTCCACCGCACACGATGATTTCGGCCTTTCCGTCCGGGATTCCTTTTTGTGTGTAGCCCCATTTCCGCGTTGCCTTTAAGGCCGTTTCCACCGCTTCGGCGCCGGAATTCATCGCCAAGGTCATTTCCATTCCGGTCAGATCATGTAAATCCCGATAAAGCAACGGCAATTGCGTGTTGCGAAACGCACGCGAAGTCAGCGTCACTTTGCGCGCCTGTTCGATCAACGCCGCCAAGATACGCGGGTGACAGTGCCCCTGATTGACCGCCGAATACGCCGCCAAGCAATCGAGATAGCGTTTCCCTTCCACGTCATACACCCAGCAGCCCTCGGCCCGCTCCACGACGACGTCTAACGGAAGATAGTTATGAGCACCATAGGCGTCCTCCAGGCCGATTAGATCCTTTGCGCTGAGCAACTGTTCTTCCGTGAGTGCCATAAATCACCTGGTTCCTTGCCCATGTCCGTTGCGGGAGGCTCTTGCGAGACCTCGAGCCACTGGAGCGTCTGCTCTCAGGTCCCAAGTCCTCGAAGCTAGGGGACACGAGCACCGGCGAGGCCGTCCATTTCGCCGTGCGGCAGGAACTATTGAAATCATTGCATTTTGGCCACAAAATGCGCAATACCTAAGGGCGATGGCTGAGACGGCAGAAGCGTTCGCCCGCGGTATCAAACCCGCAGCGTTTCGCGTCTTACTGACGGAGATGACCCTGCTCATGAATTTCGCTTTTCGCTTCTTCTTTCACCCACCGTCGGGTCCTGCTGCGATTTTCTTCATCCGGCTGGCGGTGGGGGTGATTTTCTTCACGCAGGGCGTGCTGAAGTTCACCGATCCGGCGATGGGTGTCATTCGTTTTACCCGTATCGGCTTTCCGCACCCGGCTTTCACCTCTCACTTTGTTGGTTGGTTCGAAATAATCTGCGGCTTGCTGGTTGTCATCGGGCTATGGACTCGCGCCGCGTCAATTCCGCTGCTGATTATCATCGTCACCGCGATTGTCACAACCAAACTGCCGGAGCTTTCTCGGCCTGCTCAGGGTTTCTGGTACATGGTCAGCGATGCGCGCACGGATTTTGCTATGCTCTGCTCGCTACTATTTCTGATTCTTTCAGGTGGCGGCACGTGGGCCCTTGAGCAATCTCGACGGTCGTCCCGATAACTAGCCTGGCAACCAGATCGCAGAGGAGCATGGCGCGATGGCAGGGAGCTCGAGAGGATGTGGCTTAGATTGCATAGGGATTCCTCGCTCCGCTCGCAATGACGGTTAGTTTTTTTTGCTGAGATGGAAACCCAGGATGGCCGCGTGGTCATGCAGAGAATGTCAGACTCTCGACGTGAGTTCTTACGAACCGCCGGCCTTGCCATTGGCGCGTTTCTTCTGCCGAAACCGCTCGGCACTTCCATTGCTGCTCCGAGGCAAGACGCCACTCGTGCCGACTACTCAGTGCGTATTCAGAACGCGACGGTCGAAATTGCACCCAAGCGCATCGTGGGCGTGACCACCTACAACGGGCAATTCCCTGGTCCGCTTTTGCGCTTCAAGGAAGGCCAGCCGGTCACGATCGACATCTTCAACGACACTGACACTCCCGAGCAGCTTCATTGGCACGGCCAAAAGGTTTCCACTGACGTCGATGGCGCCGCTGAGGAAGGGACGCCGTATATTCCAGCTCACGGCCAACGCCGGATTTCCTTCACTCCCAATCCTTCGGGCTTACGCTTCTACCACAGCCACAATCGAGCCGGCGCAAACCTTTCTGCCGGGCAATACAGCGGCCAGGTCGGGCCGGTTTACATCGAGCCGAAATCCTCTCCGGGCAATTACGATCGCGAAGTATTTCTCGTTATGAAAGAGTTTGAGCCCACTTTCAGCCGAGGCGGCGATATGGACATGAATTTTCTTTCTCCGCCCACACGCGTGAAATCGCTCGAAGAAGCAGGTGAGTCCTCGATGAAGGCGTCTTTGGCCAAGGGCATGCCTCACGGCTTCGAGGTCGGCTACGGATCATTCGCCATCAACGGCCGCCTGTTGGGCCATGGCGATCCAATTCGCGTGAAGGCGGGCGAACGCATTCTGCTGCACGTGTTAAACGGCAGCGCGACAGAAATTCGCAGTCTCGCTCTTCCGGGTCACACGTTCCAGGTAATCGCACTGGATGGGAATGAAGTGCCGAATCCTGTGAAGGTGCCGGTGCTGTGGCTTGGAACCGCCGAACGAATTTCCGCGATTGTGGACATGAATCATCCAGGCGTCTGGATTCTGGGCGATCTGGACAACGATGATCGGCGCCACGGCATGGGCATCGTCATCGAATATGCCAATCACAAGGGCGCTCCGACGTGGGCTGCGCCGCCACCGTTCAAATGGAGCTATGCGCGGTTTGCGAAAGCGAATGCTTCGGCTGCGCCTGCCGACGACCTGATTGAAATGACGTTTGCAAAACAGAACGCCGCCCACGAGGGCTTCAATCTGTGGACCATCAACGGCGCCGCGTATCCCATGACGGAGGGCCCTAGTCCCGCCACTTTTTCCTTAAAACAAGGCAAGCGTTACCGACTTAAGATGCGCAACGCGAGCGACGATATTCACCCCGTCCATCTTCACCGGCATAGTTTTGAATTGATACGGATTGCGGGAGTGCCGTCAACGGGAATTTTGAAGGACGTGGTGATGCTCGGCGGTTACCAGGAAGCCGAAATTGACTTCGTCGCCGATAATCCGGGCCGAACCCTATTTCATTGCCACCAACAACTGCACATGGACTTCGGCTTCATGACCCTTTTCGACTATTCCTAAACCGTATTCGGCCTCGCTCGCGAAGCCGAAATTGGTGAATTTGAGATTGAAGAGGAGTTACGCGAACCAGGGCTCCAGAGCAACATCCACACCGGCGGCTCGGGTAGGCGGTGGCAGGCTTGCCCGTATCTTGCCGTCCCATTCCCCCGAGTGCAGGTTGAGCATTTTGATAACGATCCGTCCGCCACCAGGCCGGAGGTATCCTTCTCATTTTGCGACACTTCCAGATCGGGCCGGAGGCAGGTGCAGGGAACGCCGGAAACAGTTTTCATTGCTTTGGCCCTCTGTTGCGACCTGCCTAGTACTCCGCAAGTCGTTTGGCACTCTGGGTTTATTGCGCAGTCCCAGACTTGCGATGTCAGGCTTAGGGAGGGCCATTCGAGCAACGCCGAAGGGCTACTCGTAGTACCTTTGACCCCAGCCGCATCGAACGCGGTATTCTCCGAAGTGACTAGGAACCCCATGGCGACAACGGCTACCACGACAACAGCGGCTCCCTCTAAACCCGCAAAGAAAAAGATCAATTGGCAGTCCCTGCCGGAAATTTGGGCATTGATACGACCGCGCAAAGCTGTGCTCGCCCTCGGACTCGTGCTGGTGGCGATCAATCGCATCGCGGGGCTTGTCCTGCCCGGTTCCAGCAAATATTTGTTCGACAACGTGATTGCCAAGAGACAAGTGCAGCTGCTAACGCCGCTGGTGCTGATTGTGATCGGGGCAACGCTGATACAAGGACTGACTTCGTTCACGTTGACGCAAGTGCTGTCCAAGTCCGCACAAAGAATGATTACGGAATTGCGCAAGCAGGTGCAGGCGCACATTGGGCGGTTGCCGATTAGCTTTTACGATGCCAACAAGACAGGCGTGCTGGTGTCACGGATCATGAGCGACGTGGAAGGCATCCGCAACCTGATCGGCACGGGGCTGGTGGAGTTTGTCGGCGGACTGCTGACGGCGGTGCTGGCGCTGATCATTCTGCTCCGCACGAGCGTAGTGATGACGTCGATCGCATTTGCCGTGTTGCTCGGATTCGGGTTTGGGCTGAACAAAGCGTTTACGACGATTCGTCCGATTTTCCGGCAACGGCCAAAGATCAACGCCGAAGTGACGGGCCGGCTGACCGAGTCACTTGGTGGCGTGCGCGTAGTGAAGGGCTATCACGCGGAAGAGCGCGAGGAAGCTGTGTTTGCCGGAGGAGTGCAGCGTCTGTTGGATAATGTGCTGAAGACGCTGACCGCGACGTCGTTCATGAGCTTGTCCGGGGCGACTCTGATGGGCATTGTGAGCGCCATCATTATGTATTTGGGCGCGCGAAGGATTCTGGCAGGAACGATGACGCCGGGCCAACTAATTGCCTACTCGGCGTACCTGGTGTTGATGGTGGCGCCGGTATTCCAGATCGTGGCCATCGGAACGCAAATTACCGAAGCCATTACCGGGCTGGAGCGCACGCGGGAAATACTCAACGAATCAAAAGAGGATCAGGATCCGAAGCGCACCGTGACACTGCACCGCATTGAAGGCCGCGTGCAATTTGAGGATGTGCATTTTGCCTACGAGGCGAATAAGGAAGTTCTGCACGGAATCAGCTTCATGTCCCAGCCGGGGACGGTTACGGCGCTTGTGGGGCCCTCCGGCTCCGGAAAATCCACGATTATTGGATTGATTTCGGCGTTTTATGTGCCGACGCATGGACAGATTTTGGTTGACGGCATCGATGTGGCGACGGTCCGACTTAATTCTTATCGAACGCAGCTCGGAATTGTCTTGCAGGAAACGTTTCTGTTTGACGGTACGATCCGGGACAATGTGGCGTATGCGAGGCCGGACGCGACGGAAGAAGAAGTCATGGCCGCCTGCCGCATTGCGCGCGTGGATGAATTTGCGGAGAACTTCGACAAGAAGTATGACACGTTCGTGGGCGAACGCGGCGTGAAGCTTTCCGGTGGTCAGAAGCAGCGTGTGTCGATTGCTCGCGCGATTCTGGCCGATCCACGGATTCTGATCCTGGATGAAGCCACGTCGAGTCTGGACTCCGAATCAGAAGCGTTGATTCAGGAAGGCTTGCGGTACCTTATGCGTGGGCGCACCACGTTTGTGATCGCGCACCGGCTTTCCACGATCCGGCGGGCGGAACAGATCCTGGTGGTCCAGGACGGCCGTATTCTGGAACGCGGGACTCACGAGAGCTTGTACGCGCAGCAGGGACGCTATTTTGAGCTTTACAACAAACAGCACGCGGTCGAGACGAATCTGTTTCTGGCGCCGGGCGAAGGCGATAAGACGGAAGGAGAAGCGGGCGAAAGCAACGGAAGCGGTCCCGGCGCAAGCGGTCTACCGGAAGCGATCCGCCTGATTCGCTCGCAGAATTCCTGAGCGGCCGCAAGCGCCTTCACTTATCGAAATCTTAAAGACCTGAGAATCTGTTACAGCGACGGGCGGCGCATGCTGACCGCCTTCTTCGCCTGCGCGGCTTGCGTGGGCAGCAACGTGGCCATTTTGCGGATCATGGCGAGCACCAAGCGTTTGTCGCCATCAGAGAGCGTGGTGCTGTACTTCTTGATTTCGGCGAGGAAGCGAATTTCGTCCTGAGAAAGCTCGCCGAGCATTTTCTGGGTTTCCTTGTCGCGCGGCGTTTCCGTGCCGGGAAAGAAATCAGCGAGGGAAATTTCCATGGCCTCGGCGATCTTGGCCAGAGTTTCCAGCGAAGGAACGGTGTGTCCGTTTTCGACGCGGGAAAGATAGCAGCGGAGCAGGCCGGTGCGCCGTTCAATGTCACCCTGCGAAAGGCCGCGTTGGCTGCGATAGGTTTTGATGACTTCGCCGATGTTTACTTGTGGTTTCTCTTTAGGCACGGTTTCCTCCAACGGAAACAGTAGCTTAGTGGCTAACAGTAGGCGTGGCAAGGGCGAAAGGATGACGAAGTGTTCCTAAAAGTAACCGGGAGTGGTTTTGAGCCGTAAGCACGTGGCTGGAGGCCTGGCGGCCGAGTTGGGACCGTTAAGAGGCTTCAAGGTTCCGGGATGTTGCGCACCTGGGGCACAGCAGTGCCGTGCCCCTACCGGGAATGGATTCCGATGCGTTTTAATCGGTTAGCTGCACGGTTGCTGGGGCGATGTTATAGCCGTCGAGTTCGAGGACGGGCGGTTTACTGCCTGCGTCCTTAAGGTCGTAGGTGGCGGTGACGGACTTTTCCTCGCCGGGCAAAAGCGAAAAATAATTGTCATCCCAGAAAATGGGGACGATGTCGTCCCCTTCTTTGCCCTTGGTGGCGCGCAAATGGACCTGGAACGCTATGCCTTCACTTGGATTCTTGACCTTAACAGTGATCGTACCCTTTTCGCCGGATTGCACGGGGGAGGAATTCAGCTCCAGTTTGACCCGCGGCATGGAATTAAGCCCGGTCAGGTCTGCGAACTCCTTCTGCGGCGTATAGACGGTGTCGCGCTGTTTCGACCAATCGAGCGTGTCGAGTTTGGTGGAGAGCCAGTAGAAATTGTCGCTGACCAGCTTGCCCGAGGCATCGTGGAGATAGAGCTTCAGGAAATAAGTGCGGGAGAGATTGGCCGGTGAGGATAAATCGAAAGCCTTGACCACGCCGTCCGCCGGCACATCGACTTTGGCGTTGTGTTGATCGATTTCCTTGCCATCGACGTTGAAGAGTCGCGCCGTGGCTTCCAGACCCTTGATGGGCTCGTAGGTGCCGTTGACGACGGCGACAGAGTTGTCGTTGTAGTCGTATTGCACGTGCACGATTTCCTGGGCCTTCTTGGTGCCGAAGTAGCCGCCGGCGGGAACGAGATAGTAATCGTAGAGATGCCAGATGAGCGAGGGCCAGGCATTGTCCAGCATCCACTGAATGACGCCGGTGGACGCATACTTGTTACGCGCATAGGCCTCGAACATCGAACGTTGGTTGTCGTATGCCATGGCTTGGGCTTTGCGCTCGTAATCATCGAGGGAGGTGGGAGCGCCGTAGCGTTTCGTGAGCGCGTCGGTGAAGACGTTGACGGTGGCGAAACGGTCGCGGCCGGAATGGAAATTCCAATATTCGTCGATGGGCCATAAGTGGTCCTTGGGAATAAATTTCTCGAGGCTTTCCTTGGGAGGAATGGCCGGGCCGGGACTGGTTTCCGTGTTGTAGCTGTACGCGCCACCGGCTTTCGTGTCCGTGAGCCAATAAACCGGAGGAACATATTCATATGGGCCGGTCATCTTCACGCCGGATTTGCCGGTGACGGTGGTTGGCGTTTCACTGGCCGAAGAGACCGTGGGATTCGGCCACTCCAGATCTTTCAAAATGCCCAGGTACATGTTTTCAATCTCTGGTGGCGGCGGATTGTCGCTGCCGTAGAGCCAGACAAAGACACTGGGATGATTGCGCAAGCGGGAGATCTGATCGGTCAACGAGGCGGCGGCGATAGACTTGGTTTCTGGAGTCCAGTGCTTCCAACGTTCCCAAGCATCGCAGCAAATCCATCCAGGCATCACGAGAATTCCCATACGATCGGTTTTGTCGAAGAACTCGTCGCGATCGGTTTTGCCTTCGAGACGAATGGAGTTCAGGCCCATATGCTTGACATAATCCAAATCGGCATCCAGACGCTTGGAGGACCAGCGAAGAAGCATGTCAGGGGCCCAGGCGGCGCCCCGGATCAGGACGTTTTTGCCGTTGACCTTGAAGAGCCGGCCGCCGCTGGCGGTGAGTTCGGAGGTGACTTCGCGAATACCAAAATCGACGTTGGCGCTATCCGATTCGCCGCCGCTCGAGACGACGCGGAATTTTGCGGTGTAGAGATACGGCTCGCCCATCTGGTAGGGCCACCAGAGTCGAGGTTGCCATAGCTTCAGCTGCGAAAACTGTTCAGGGGTAAGGCGAACGGTTTTGGATTCCGTGGCGGCGAGTTCGACCGGTTGGCTGATTTTCGCGCCGGCGAGATCGACTTCGAGCGTTGTTTTTACCGCGTGATCTGTGGTGTTCGTCAGAAGCGCGCTGACGGTGAGCGCCGCGGACTTGTAATCCGAGCCGAGGTTGGAGCTTACGAACGGACGGCGCAGGGAAACATCGCCGGTCTCCGACAAAAAGACTTCGCGCCAGATGCCCATGTCTTTATCAGGAGGCGTGGGATTCCAATCGACCCAGGTGAGACCGAGATCATCTTTTTCCGGGGCGAAGACTTCGACAGCGAGAGCGTTCGGGCCGTCCTTTTTCAGCAGCTGATCGATGCGAAATTCAAAGGTGCGATAAGCGCCGGCCACGTCGGCGCGATCGGCAATTTTCGTGCCGTTCAGCCAAACGTTTGCGCGATAGTTGATGCCGAGGAAATGGAGCCACGCCGCAGGCTTTCCTGCGCTGCTTGGCGCGGTAAACTCAGTGCGAAACCAGAACGAGCAACGATACGGGCTGTCCGAGGGCATATCTCGTGTGGCGAACACGCCCTTCGTGTCCGAGACAAACCCGGGAAACGACTTGAGATTCATTCCATAGTTGGGATCGGGAAGCGATTTGTCGGTGACGAGCGCTCCGACAACGGTGCCGGGCACTTCGGCGGGGTGCCACTTGGACGCGTCAAAGTCGGCGACAGAGATTTGATCACCCTTGGCGCTATCCCGGCAAGACGACTGCATGCGCCATGTGCCGTGAAGATCCTCGCGAACGGCAGGCGTTTGCGCCGATGCGAAAGCTGAGGAAACTAGGGTGACGAGCAGAGCTAAAGCGGAGAAACGGAAAAAGCGGAGTGAAGGCATGGAATCCCTCGCAAAACAAAATGGCGGCAATGTAATGTTCTGGAACAACTGGCGCCAGTGTACATTAAATCGATTCAATTATGGAACGGTTCTTCGATGTCTCGGGTTCAGCTCGATCCGGCATTAGAGGAGCTATCAACCCCCTCCGTCGGCCAAACATGGGCAACTCGCATCTCTGGATGGTAATGCCAGCACCGTTTACCAAGCACTTGCCGACCTCTGGAGCACCGACTAGAATCAGCCTTGGTTTAGCCCGCAAGTTGGCGCTAGCGGAGAGCTGAATTGTCATATGCAAAAGTATTTGCGACTCTGGCGATTTTGCAGCTTGCCATGACGCTTCTCGAAAGTAAGACGCATCATTCGATACTTTCACACAACCTATTTCGTAGTCTCGAGAGTTAACCTGGAGTTTTTGTTAGCCCTCACCAGCGGTTTGTTTGGGCTAATTTACTTCGCAATTTTCTAGGGTTCATACATTTTGTTCTGGCGACGACTGGGATTGTAATGCTCTCGGCTTCCCTTTCCGCTCTGCGGACTCCGGCGGCAAGTGGCCCGTCAACAATTCAATCGATCAATCATTGGGCCTTTCTCGCGGCAACACTCGGGTTGTTATGTTTTCTGCTAGGTTGCGCCGTTCTTTTCGTGAATTGTGGAACGACCATCATCAGGGCGTTCCAACCCCACAACGTCTAAGCGAAAGTCGGCAAACCGGACGAGTTCGGTTTGGGCTTTATATACTGTTCGATTGATTAGAGCATTTGCTGAGTTCAAGCGGTCAACTGCCATGTGTTTGCACACTAAGGCGGTCTCTGCGGTGGTTCTGTTGCTGCTGGTCTCAGCCGTATCGGTGGGTATTCCGGGACTCACCATAACGGGCAGAGTGGCTGACGCCTCAGGGTGTCCTATACCCGACGCTACAAGACTGCGGCAAGCGGGAAAAAACAGATGCCTCCGGGTCTTACACAATTGACACGTTGGATTCTGGCTTGTGGTTTGACTTGCTCTTTGTACGCGACGGATATGCTCCCGAAATTGTTAGGGTGAAGGATGCTTCGGCTGGCACCGCACGCGCCCATCTGCTGCCGACCCTAGCCACGCGGTGAAAGGCCACGTAATTGACTTCAATCAAGACCTACGGAACGTGCCGCTGATAGAACGCAAGCAACATCTGTGTGAATTGATCCGACAAAACAAATCGGAAAAAATCCTTTACGCCCAACATATCGAAGAAAACGGAAAGCTGCTGTTTGAAGAAATCTGCCGGAACGATCTAGAGAAGGAATTGTTGCAAAGCGCAGGTACAGCATCTATAAATCCGGCAGCATCGGATGGCTAAAGATCAAAAATCCGAAGTATTCGCAGGCTGAAGTGCGGCACGAAATGATGACGAGGGCGAAATGAAAATGAGAGATGCTTTAATCAGATCTCCACGCAACTGGGGAAAATCCCTAGGATGACAACCGCCGGGACATCTAGGGCTTGATCGAGATCAATCCTTGCTTCAAGGCAAACAAGACCAGGTCTGCGTTACTCCGAAGGTTGAAAGCTCTCATGATGTGATACTTGTGGAATTCCACAGTCTTTTTACTTACGTTGAGCAACACCGCGATTTGATTAATATGCAGTCCTTCAGCATACAACTGAACGATGTCCCGCTGTCGTTGGGTCAATTCCTTGGAGAACTGCCGCACTCTAGCCTTCGGCGCAACATGGTCCTCCGCTCTCAACTTGGGCGTTAAATAGGACTTGCCACGCAAGACACTATCAATCGCATTTAGTAGCTCTGATCCGCTCGAGTATTTCAACACAAAACCGACGGGGCCGAGTTCGAGAGCTGCGGCAGCCAGATTTTGGTCATCTCGTATCGCTAGGAAGATGAACTTGATGCTTGGGACTTGCTCTTTGATTTCCCGGGCCGCATCCAGCCCATTCAATAACGGCATACCGACGTCCACAAGAATCACGTCCGGCTGGAGTCGTATGGCTTGGGACACCATAGCGGGACCATCCGACACTACCCCGACGACGATATAAGTCCTCTCCAGATAGCCCCGCAACACTTCGGCGAAAATGGCGTGGTCATCTGCGATCAGGAAACGTGGCCCGTTCACGTATGCTGACACGCTGCGTGTCCATCTGGGCGGTCGGTAAAGGTCATACGTAGATGAGAATGAATTGAAATGTGACCTGCAACTGGGGAAAGGCCTAGTAGCAGCGGAGATTGGAACGCTATAAATTCCCGAATCGGACGTGACCTTCTTACGTCCGAACTTGGGCTGCCGTTGCCTTCTTGCGCGGAGAAATGGCAGTCCCTTCCTCTTCGGTTCGGTGCATCCCTGGGCCGTGGAATTAGCAGGAGTTAACGTAGGCGGGCGGGACGAACTATTCGGGGTTGATCGAGATCAGTCCTTGCTTCAATGCAAATAACACTATGTCGGCGGTACTATGAAGGTTGAACAATCCCCGGATCTGATGTTTGTGAAACTCCACAGTTTTTTCGCTTAAGGCTAAGATATCTGCGGTCTCTTTCATAGATCGCCCCTCAGCTAGCAACTGAACAACTTCCTTTTGTCGCGGAGTCATCGCCTTCGAGTATTGACGCGCTCTAGCCTTCGTCGCCACCCAGTCTTCGGCTCTCAGCTTGGGAGTTAAATAAGGCTTGTGATGCAACACCTGATCTATCGCCTTCAACAATTCCAGTCCCACCGAGTGTTTTAGGACGAACCCGATTGCCCCAAGTTCAAAAGCAGCAGCAGCCAGATTTGGGTCATCTCGCATCGTTAGGAAGACGAATTTGATGTTTGGGACTTGCTCTTTGATTTCCCGGGCCGCATCCAGCCCATTCAATAACGGCATACCGACGTCCACAAGAATCACATCCGGTCGGAGTCGCATGGCTTCCGCAACCATAGCGCGACCATCCAGCACCACCCCTAAAACGGTGTAAGTCTTTTCCAGATAGCCTCGCAATGTTTCGGCGAACATCGCGTGATCATCTGCGATCAAGAAACGGGGACCTGTGCTGCGCGGGGACACGGTTTGCATAAGGCTCCTCTGTGCGATCAACGAAACCTTCGAAGGCCGACACTGGCGGCTGATGGAGGCCATAGGAGGCGGACAAGATATGGCCTATGAAAGGTTGTGACTTACGGCGTAGCCTACCCTCTTTCCACTCTCAGCTGTAACTGTAAGTTCTGACAGTTTGGTGTTCAAATATTTTCATGCAGCACCTAATCTGCCACGACGCGTTAGGCTGAACGCAGACTCGAGAGGGTATGTGGGGAAGCGGTCAAACATATTCCCCGACATGCCGTAGCGGTTCTTAAGCTAGTAAAGGCCCGGAAACGCTCACAGGTAGGAGGGGGTTGACCCCGTTCCCGGGCCTTCTGGTCAAGTGCACCATGCTGAGACTTAGTTACACTCCGCTACAACTGGGGGAAGCCCTAGCAGCGAAATCAGCGCCAGTTATAGATTCCTTGCATCGGTCCCAACTTAACGGGTCTTCAGTCCTGCATTACCCGAGTGGCTGTGCGCCTGCCTTATTTCGATGGGGGGATGCAGGCTGCGGCCTCATCTCATCTGGTCGGGGGAGAATCGTGCCGCGCAAATTCGTGTGCTGGTTCTGTTAATGCGGCACACAGGTTTGCGCATCGGCGATGCTTGCACGTTGGAGCGCAACCGAATACACCACGGGTTGCTGACCTTGAGGGCGGAGAAGGGCGGCACTGAGGTCCGTGTTCCTGTCCATCCAGACGCGGTGGGAGCCTTGAACGAAATACCCAAGTCAAGTCCGTACTGCTTTTGGAGCGGCGAATCGAAACGCCGGACGGTGGTGGACGTCTGGGAAGACTCTAAGGCGATGTTCAAACGGGCAGGAGTTGGGGGGCATAGCCACCAACTGCGCCACTCGCCGTGGACCTACTACAGCGAGGAACTTCCTTGGAACACGTCAGTTCCCTTCTGGGCCACAAGAACTTGAAGATTACACAGAAACACTACAGAGCATTCACTCAGGGTCGTCGGGACGCATTGGAGAACGCCGTTCGAGGGCTTGGAGAGAAGCCCCCAGCGGTGACGGATGAGTGACGCTGGAATTCTCGATGCGAAATCGCTAGTGTTTGTAAGGGTTTTTGTTGGTCCCGGAGGAGGGAGTCGAACCCACACGGGGAGTGATCCCCGGCAGATTTTGAGTCTGCTGCGTCTGCCAGTTCCGCCACTCCGGGAGAACACTATTGAAAATAGCATGAGGCGAGAGGCGGGTAAAGCTGGCGGCTCGCCAAAGAGCTGCGATTGTCAGGTCTGCAAATATACGTTGCGCGGCGGGCCGTTTGCTTTCGAGAAGAGGCGGGTGTTCAATACCAGCGAGATTTAGGAACGAAACGCTCCAAGTGAGGCGGGGATGAAAAATATATCGCGTCGAGCTGTGTTGCGTTCGTCAGTGGCCTTGGCGACGGGAGCAGTTGCGTGGCGGCCGAACGCATTCGAGGTCTTTGCCGGCACATTCGCTGCGCAGGAAGCGCCTCATATGAATTTTCCGACCGGTGCGCGGGAGCGGCTGGCGGTGGCTTCCTGGCCATTTCGCGCGGAAATCGAAAGCGCCCACAACGAGTACCGCGACAAGAAGCGCCCGGGAATGGATTTGCGCGATTTTGCGGTGAAGGTGCGCGAACAATTCGGAGTGCCGGGAGTTGAGCCGTTGAGCGCGCACTTCCCTTCCACAGACGAGCGCTACCTGATGGGATTCCGCGAAGCGATTGAAAAGGCCGGCGCGCACGTAGTAAACATTCCGGTGGACAATTCGGCTAGTTATTATGACGCGGATGCCGCGACGCGAAAGAAGGCGGTGGACAACGGAAAGAAGTGGGTAGATATTGCGGTGATTCTCGGATCACCGAGCGTGCGCACGTCGATAGCGGAAGCGAAGAACTCCAAGCCGAATGTCGACGCAGCGACGGAGGGCGTTCGGGCACTCGCGGACTATGCGGCCGCCAAAAACATTCAGGTAAACCTTGAAAACGATAATTTGGTCAGTGAAGATGCATTTTTCGTGGTGCGGGTGATTGAGAAGGTAAACCATCCGTATGTGCACGCCCTACCGGATTTTTGTAATTCGATGGCCAGCGGAAATGAGAAGTTCAATTACGACGCGGTCGCAGCGATGTTCCAGCACGCCTACAACATTTGCCATGTGAAGGATTCCGAAGCGGGCGATGGGGGAAAAGTGTTTCGCGTGGACTTGAAGAAAACTTTCGGCATCCTGAACGCCAGCGGCTACAAGGGTTACTGCTCGATGGAGTGGGAAGGACCGGAAGATCCATACGAGGGCACGAAGACATTGATCGCGGCGTCGTTGCAGTATCTCGCGTGAGTTTCGGCCTGCGTGGTTGCCTGACTCGGTTGGACGAGATAGACTCGCGGCCAGAATGAACACTCCTTCAGGTCAGGTAGTGAATCGAGCGCCGCTTGGCGACCCGCGCGGAAGATTGTTGGGCTTTTGGGCGTTGATCGCGACGCAGTTCCAGGGCGCGTTCAGCGATAACGCCCTGAAATGGCTGGTCAGTTTTCTGGTCCTGGAATCGAGCATTTCGCGCGAACGACGCGACTTTTTATTTGTACTGGTTGTGCCTTTGGTGTTTGCAGTGCCCTTCCTGGTTTTCTCTATTCCCGGCGGATATTTGGCGGACCGTTATAGCAAGCGCAGCGTGACGCGATGGACGAAGCTGCTAGAACTGCTGACCATGGGCGGCGCGACCTGCGCGCTGTGGATGAACCGGCTGGACCTGGCCGCGGTGGCGCTGTTTTTTGTTTGCATGCAGGGAGCGATTTTCGGGCCGTCGAAATATGGCTTGTTGCCGGAGCTGCTGCCCACGAGTAAGTTGAGCTGGGGAAACGGCGTGATTGAATTATGGACGTTGCTGGCGGCTATTGGCGGAACGCTCGCGGGGGGATTCCTGGCGCATCATTTTCGCGGACAACAGCAATGGTCCGGAATTTTCCTGATGGCGCTTTCGCTAGTGGGTTTGATGACCAGCCTGGGAATCAGCTGGGTACCGGCGGCGGACGCGGAGCGGCGTTATGAATGGAATTGGGCGAAGCAATTTGTGGAAGAGATCCAGAGGATGCGGCGGGATGCGGTGCTTTGGGTGGCGGTAATCGCCAATACTTTTTTCTGGTTTCTGGGGGCCATTCTGTTGCTGAACATTGTGTTGTATGCGACGGATATTCTTCAGGTGGACGAGGCGCGGAGCAGTTATCTGCTGGCGGCGCTGAGTTTGGGGATTGGAATGGGAAGTTTTCTGGCAGGGCACGTTTCCGGACGGAAGATCGAGATGGGAATGATACTGCCGGGGATGTCGGGGATTGTGCTGGCGACCGGGGCATTGTTCGTGCCGGGACTGAGCTACGAAAAGGTGATGGTGCTGCTCGTGGCGCTGGGAATTTCCGCGGGATTTTTCGTTGTGCCGATCAACGCGCTGATTCAAAACCGGCCGAAGCCAGAGGTAAAGGGACGCGTGATTGGAGCAGCGAACTTGCTTTCGTTCGGCGGGATCGCGCTACAACCCTTGGCGCAATACGCGATGCTGCAGCTTGGCCACCCGGACCCGGGCCATGTTTTCCTGATCTGCTCTGTAGCGTGCATTGGTATGGGATTTGTGTTGGCGCGGATGCTTCCGGAGTTGTGGCCGAGCGCGCTGTACTGGACGAGGCTGCGACAACGGGCTAGCCTATAGCTGTCTGATTTTGGAACGGCCGGCCCAGGGGCCGGCCTCGCTGGAACTTAACAATGGAAACAGAAAGTACAGGATCGGCCTCGCGACCAGAGGTCCGTGGCTTGCAGTATTGGATGGAGCGGGTTCTGAAGGAGCTAGAGTCGGTGCGCGAGTCGCCCGAGCCGGACGCCGTACACGACCTGCGCGTCGCTATCCGGCGGTGCCGCTCGGTGGCATCTGTGATGGAAGAAGTGGATCCGGACGCGGCCTGGCCGGACATGCGCAAGTTGGGAAAGAAGCTCTTCCGGCAGCTAGGCGAACTGCGGGACACGCAGGTTTTGGAAGAGTGGACGAAGAGCATGGGCCCGGAGTCCGATCCGGTGAGAGAGCGGCTGCTGGCGGCGTTCGCGACAGAGCGAAAAGAACAGCAGCAAGCGGCCTTGAAGGCCGCGGAGAGGTTCGACCAAAAATCCTGGCGAAAACTGGAACGCAAGCTACAGCGGAGGAGCCGGTTGGTACCCCCGGACAAACTTGCAGTGGAATGCCTGGCGCTGGAACGGCTGGAGGCCGCGAAGGAACTGCACGTGCGGGCACTGAGATCGGAAAAGCCGGAGGCATGGCACGAACTGCGCATCGGCGTGAAGCGATTCCGCTATACCGTGGAGAGTTTGCTGCCGACGCGCTATGAAGAGTGGGGAGAGAACCTGAAACGGGTTCAGGATTTGCTCGGCGAGGTGCACGACCTGGACGTGTTGTCTGGAAAGATTGGAGAAGTGGAAGGCGAACTGGACGAATCACGAAGCGCTTGGGGCGAGCGCATTGCGTCTCAGCGGCATGAACGGATCGAAAATTACCGGCGGCTGGCGATCGGCGAAGGCGGACTATGGCAACACTGGAGGCGCGGACTGCCAGAAGGCAATCGGTTGGTAGCGGCTTCGTTGGCGCGCTTGCGAGCGACGGCTCGAGCGCTGGAAGTAAATACACGGAGGGCGACGCTGGTCTGCAAGTTCGCGATGCGATTGTTTGACGCGCTGATGAGGCTGCATGCGGACGCCGCTCTGTCGAATAAAGACTCCCGGAAAATCATGCAGGCCGCTTCGCGGCTGCACGCGATCGGAGCGGGGTTGGATTCCAAGTCACCGCAAAAGGCGGCCAGAAAATATTTGAAGAGTATGGTGCTGCCGCCCGGGTGGACAGAGACGGAATGGGAAATTATGGCGAACATAGTTCGCTATCATCGCGGCGCATTGCCGGATCAAAGGCAAAAGTCCTTCGCCCGATTCAAGCCGGAGGAGCAGAAGACGATCTCTTTGTTGGCGGGGATTTTGCGTTTGGCGCGGGCGATCAGCAAGTCTGGAGTTTCCTTGACGAAGGGATTGCGCGTGGAGAAGTCTGTGGATGCGCTGATCATTCATGTGCCCGGGCTGCAAGAGGGCGAGGAGACGGCGGCGCGGTTGGCAGCGGGGAAATTTTTGCTGGAGAGCAGTTTGGGGGAGCCGGTCATTGTGAAGGCAGCGGCGTTGGCGCCTAAGTTGGTGGAGCTGCCACGGAAGGAAGAGGCGCCACAGGCTAGCGCGGCGGCTTCGGATTAGGGGTTGCTGCGGCGCCGCGCTAGGTTCTCCATTGCCTTTACATCGAGATCCTTCGTCGCAAAAGATGCTCCTCAAGGTCACAGATTCTTAAACCAGGACAAAACCTGGCAACCAGCCTGAAGGCTGGCCACGACGAAATCACTGCTTTATTTTCCGGCTTTGCGGAGTAGTTTGGGGGTGGCTAGCCAGATTAGTTCGCCACTCGGAGGGTTCAGACGTTTTAGTTGGACGAAGGCTACGCCTGCTTTTTTCAGCGAGGAGATGTGGTGCTTCGAGTTGATGGATGAGGCGATGAGGTCATCGAGGTGCGGAGCGTGGCCGAAGACAAAGACGCTGGAAAGATCTTTATCTTTGGCCAGTTCGCGAAACAGTTGCAGGGGTTCGGCACCAGGCAGGAGCAGGTCTGACTTACGGATTTTGTGTTTCGAGTATTCGAGGATTTCGCCAAAGATTTCAGCAGTTTGAACCGCGCGTAAATACGGGCTGGTGAGGATCAGGTCGGGAACGGAAGCGACCTCGGCGACGCCTTTGGCCACCTGGCGGGACTTCTCGATGCCCTCGTCGGTGAGGAAACGCTCGGGATCCGAGGGACATTTTGGATCTTCGCGGTCCACGGCGATTCCGTGGCGGACAATGTACAGCTCCATTGGCGGCGATCCTCCTCTGGTTACATCTTACAAAAGCAAATGTGTATAGGGGGTAACAAGAGGGGTTGGGGTGTGTATGAGTAAGGTTGGCGTGAGGGTCTTCGGGGTCTCCGCTCAACGGGCACGGAAAAACGCGATTCTAAAATCTGTTGATGTAAGGCATTGTATTCTCGTAGACTGCATCTTATTTATTCTGAAGGAGTTAGTGGGAGGGTGTGTCGCTGAAATATGGAGACGGGCACCCAAGATAAATAGATTCCTCGCCGCCGGGACTCCGCTCGGCATGATGGGTTTTTGTATCGGGTGGTTGGTTATGACCGGCCACTACGAAGGCATCTACCGGGATTTAGCCCCGCACGCAGAGATGTATGCGCGCATTGTCGTACTTATTTGTGTATATATCGTAGTGATAATTACGCGGTGGGGGAGGGGCGGCGGAAGAAGAGTTGGAGGTGGAATTCTTTTTCGAAGAGGTTGGAGCTGCGTTCGGCATCACGGAGATCTTCGGTGACATCGCCACGTGCCTCGACCTGGAGGGTGACCGCACCGCGCTGGAAAGTGGCGCGGAGGCTGAGGATGCGCTGGCGGTGGGAATGGTCGAGCCCTTCCGCGATGCGAACTAGGGAGGCTAGGCGGCGAGCGATGCGCTTGTCATTGTTGTTCAGGACTGAATAGGCAGGATGGTGCCCGTCGGGTTCGGACTTGCGATTGTGATAGCGGACGATGGCGGCAACGATATTGCGGTCTCGGCCTTCCAAACCGGGAATGTCGCCATTCAGGGCCAAGTATTCGCCGTGTTTGTGGTGCCCGCGGTGGCTGATGCGATGGCCCAAGTCGTGAAGAAGGGCCCCGGCTTCGAGCTGGACACGTGCCTGAACCGGGAGATGGTGCAGCGGCTGGAGCTGGTCAAAGAGCATGAGGCTGAGCTCGCGAACATGCTCGGCGTGGCGCTGGTCGTATTCCAGGCGGCGGCCGAAACTGCGCGTACCGACCAGTATCTGGCGAGCGTCGGCATTGTAGCGATGCGGCTCTTTGCGGGAGAAGGCATCGCGAGCGATTTCCTGAAGGAGACCTTCGCGGAGGCCGACGCTGGGTATGGCAAAGGTGCGGATGTTGAGATAACGGCCGAGGGTGACGAAGATCAGGGCGGCAACGGCCATGACATCGGCGCGATCGCGGCGGACTCCATAAGCTTTCATGCGCGAGCGAACATCGCGCTTTAGAATGTCCGGCAAGCGTTCGCGAAGGAGAGAGACTTCGAGGGTTGGCAAGCCGTCCTGGCGCGGTCCGGGGGCAACGTTGGCCAGGGTTTCCGCATTTCCACCGAGAGCCACGGCTACGCGATCGGCAAGATTGGGACGCACGGGGAGACGCGATTCCAAGAGGGCGCGAACGTAACGGCGCACCTGTTCGGCTTGCGCAGGCCCTATCACGCCGGGAAGGTTCAGCGTGCTCATCAAGCGCACGGTGCCGAGCGGGAGTTGAGCGGCGTGAGTCAGGGCATGGTCTCGCAGGATGCTGAGTTCCAGACTGCCGCCACCCAGATCGGCAATGCAGCCGGCGGGCGCTTCCGGGCCCAAAGCGGCAAACACCGCTTCCCTGCCGAGACGGGATTCTTCCTTCGCGCCGATGACTTCCAGAGTTATCCCTGTGGCTTGCTTGACGCGGCGGATGAGCGTGCCACGGTTCTGGGCTTCGCGAGAGGCGCTGGTGGCCACGGCGCGATACTTGGTGACGCCAAATTCTTCCATGATTTCGTGGAGATGGCGAAAGGCTTTCACACCCTTTTTGAGAATTTCCTCGATGAAACGATGGCGGACAAAAACACCTTCGCCAAGGCGCAACGGATAGCGTTCAGTGATGAGCGGTTCAATATCGAGGCCAGAATAAGCGCGGGCAATCGACAAGCGGACTGCATTGGAGCCGGCGTCGATGGCGGCGATGTGAACGGGCTCTGGCATGGTCGAGGTTACCGCCAGAGATGGGCGAGTGCAGAAGAAGGCGTGTACTTGGTGGCACGAATGCCAAGATGCTCGCCGACACGTTGGCGAAGCTGTTTATTGACGGTGGAGACGCTGGCTTCGCCATCGAGTTCGATAAAGGCGTTGCGTTTGGCCATGACTTCGAATTCACGCTTGATCATGGTCTGGTAGCGAACGAAAGACCAATAGAGATCGTGAGAGAGGGACATGTCGCGGCCGGCTTCCCAATAGCTGATGGCCTGGGCTTTCTTGAATTCGCGAGCGAAAGCGGTTTCCGGGCGGACGTTGAGCCAGAAAGTGAGATTGGGGCGAAGAGCCATGGCGTAGAGACCAGTGAGATAGTCTCGATTGATGCCGCGAACGACGCTGCGGGCGATCAAGGTGAAAATGAACCGGTCGGCGAGAACGATTGCGCCGGAACGAAGAGCCGGAACGATGCGGTGTTCGAGTTGGTCGAAAAAATCGGTGGAATACATCAAGGCGAGAGTAAGGCGGGTGACGGCATTTTTGGCGAGGAGTTCGTCGATGTCGCGGCCGACCAAGTTGGAACGGCGCAGACCGCTGGTCTGGACGGCGAAGCCTTCCGACTCCAGCCATTCCTGGAGGAGGGCGATCTGCGTGGAGCGCCCCGAGCCGTCGAGACCTTCTATAACAATGAGATTGCCCTGCAGTTCGGTGGGATCGAGGCCGACGAGATGCTCGCCAAAGAAAAATTGGGCGTCTTCAGGCTCCGCGTGCGGCTTGGAAGGCTGTTCCGAAGAAAAAACGATGGAGGTGACCTTCTCTTTGTCTTTCTCCTGGTCAGACATGATTACTCCACCACATCGGGGCGCGGGGCGAAGCGCTTGAGATCGATTTTAGAGGCGACGATATCGCGCATCTGTTTTTGCAGCTTGTTGACGGGCAGGGTGCCATCGAGAACTACGAAATTATCGCTGTCAACCATACGATCGTATTCTTCGAGGATGCGTGCCTGAAAGAGTTTGAAGCTTTCCGAGCGATCGTAGGAAAGGCCAAGATCCATTCCGGCTTCGTAATATTTCAATTTGGGACGGCCACTAAGGATGCGATCAACGGCGACGTCGAGAGGCGCGCGGAAATAAAATACGATGTCGGGAATAGGGGCGAAGCGATACAAATTGCGCAGCCAGCGATGAGAGCAGCCGCGGGCCGCGTCCCGCGCGAAGGCGGTGTAAATGTAGCGATCGGCGAGGACGAGATAATCGCCCTGGAGGAGCGGCATAATTTGGCGTTCGCAACGATCGGCGAAATCGGCGGCGTGCAACAGGGAGAAGGTTGTAGGCGTGAGCAGGCGCTTTTGTTTACCGCGGCGAGTGGCGGATTTAACCAGTGGAGAAGAGTTCCACTCCGTGAAATGGAGACGATAACCGCCAATTTCGAGCCAGCGTTTAAGCAGATAGAGTTGGGTGCTTTTGCCGGAGCCGTCAGTGCCTTCAACGACGATCAGGGCCCCGGGGTAGGCGCGGCTGGGGACAGGACGACCGGGTTGCGGCAGCGTGGTTTTCGAGGCGTCCGGACGAGGAGGTTTGAGTGTGGTGGTGTCTTGATTGTCCATGAGCGGGCTAGGCGCGAGCCCTTCGAACCGTTGAGCGTAATCTGTCATTGTTACTGGAACATTACAACACAGATGGGACCGGACGGGCAAAGCGGGGACGGGTTCTGGGTGATTGAATTTGGGAGCGAAGAGGGATTCTTTCCGCAAAGGGCACGGAAAGGGACGGCGGTCCTCACGGCGCGGACTTCGTTCGGAATGGGGATTCTGGAGATTTGGATCTTGCGGACATGGGGCACAGTGGTGCGCCGTCCCTACGAAAGAAGGCGGGCAGAGCTTAGAAGAAGGTGAGGCGGATGGATAGGAATTTTTTAGGATTTTTGCGGAAGTCGGCGATCAAGGTGCGCATATCGCCGCTCAGGCCGGTGAGATTGTCATAGAGTTGGGGATCGTTGAAGAGTTTGCCGGCGGTGTTGTTGCTTTTGTTGAGCTTAGCGGTGGCTTCCGAGAGGTTGGAGCTGGTGTCGCGAAGCTTGTTGTAAAGGGTTTCGTCGGTGGCTAATTTGCCCAGGGTGCCTTTGCCGGCACGAACGTCGCCGATGACAGCGTTGCTGTTGGTGAGCGCTTCTTTGGCTTGATCGTAGAGAGTGGGATCGTAGAGAAGTTTGCCGAGAGTGCCTTTTTGCGCGCGCAGATCGGCAAGAATGGTGTTGATCTGATCGACGGTCGTTTCCACCTTGTTGCCCATGTCGTCTTTCATGATGAGCTTGCCGAGGGTTCCCTGTCCGGATTGCACGGTGTTGGCGATCTGATCGGCTTTACCCAGGATGCTGTTGAGGCGGTTGTAGGCCTGATCGTCGGTGAGCAATTTACCGATGGTACCCTTGCCCTGCTGGACGGACGAAACGATGTCTTGAATCTGTTCGCTGAGCGCTTTGAGGTTGGCGAGAACATCGGCGCTGCGCTCGACGACTTCTTGCATGGCTTTTTCCTGACCACCTGTGACGGATTGGCCGTCTTTGAGGGGAACGCCGGTGTAGCCGCGCTGGATGTTGACGTAGCGGTTGCCGAGCAAACCTTCGGTGACGAGGGTGGCGACGGAATCGGTAAGAATGTCGTTCTGGTAATGCCTGTCGAGGCGCATAACGATTTCAATATTATGCATTTTGTCGGGCGGCTTGCCGTTCTGGCGCGGAACAAGGGTGATGCGCTCGACGTTGCCAATTTCCACACCATCGAGGCGAACAGGCGCGCCTTTGGCGAGTCCAGCGACCTCTGGCAAGAATGTGTCGAGGCGATACTTCGGGCCCCAGACGCCAGCACCAGTGACATAGAAGATTGCGACGGCAAGAATCAAGAGGCCGACGAGGACAAATAGCCCCACGCGCAATTCGGACCAGGTCAATTGTTTACTGCGCGCCATTACTGAAGTCCTCCGACAAGGAGCAGGCCACTACCTCGCACCATCGCAACACTATACAAGAGTTCAAATTAAAAACCGCTGCAAATACGAGTCCGTGGTTCTCAGCATTTCTTCGGGGCTACCTTCGAAATAAATGTGGCCATCGCGGAGCACAAGAAAGCGAGTGATTGGCTGCTTGCCACGATCGCCGGACGCGCCTCTGCGCACGGTACGTGTTTTGGGATCGAAGTGAAAATTAGCGAGGGCAAAGCCGTCTTGCAGGCGGTGCGTGGCCATGAGCGCGGTTACGCCGTAGACGTCGCGCAGACGAAGGATGAGAGTGATTATGGTCTGCGAGGTGATGGGATCGAGGCCGGCGGTGGGTGAATCGTAGAGAACGATCGGCGGGCGAGTGATCAAAGCGCGTGCGATCGAAACGCGGCGACGCATGCCGCCAGAGAGTTCCGACGGCAGCATCTCCATGGTGTGCTCGAGTTCGACGAAGCGAAGGACTTCCTGAACCTTTGGCGCTACTTCTTCGTCGCTGGCGCCATCTTCCTTGAGGCGATAAGCCACGTTTTCGGCCACGGTGAGCGAATCGAACAAGGCTCCTTCCTGAAACACGAAACCCACCTGGCGGCGAAACTCTAAAAGCTCGTGCTCCGATTTGTCCGAAACCTCGTGGCCCAAAGCCTGGACGCGGCCGCGGTCTGGAATGAGCAGGCCAGCGGCGAGTTTCAAGGCGAGCGTTTTGCCGGTGCCAGTTTCGCCGAGAAGAATGAGGGTTTCTTCGGGGCGCGCAGAAAACGTGAGACCGCGAAGAATCGGGCCTTCTTCAAAACCGATCCAAACATCCTCGAAACGCAAGGCAACATCCGCGTCGGCGGGCGGTGGGGTGTTGCGGCTTCGAGGAGGTGAGGACATGATCGTTAAAGTTTGTCCGCCAAAAAGAGTGCGAGTTTGGTGAGGAAAGTGTCCGCGATGATGATCATGACAGAAGAGACGACGACGGATTGCGTGGTGGCGCGGCCAACGCCCTGCGTGCCGCCGCGGACGTTGAGACCCTTGTAACAACCGACGGTCGAAAGAATGAACGCGAAGAGCAAGGACTTGGTGAAGCCCTGCATCAGGTCAGAAAATTCGAGGATGGCAATGGCGCGTTGCCAAAATGTGGTGGGGCTTAGGCGGAGAGAGAAGACACTGGCAACCATGCCGCCGAGGAGGCCAACGAAAACGGAAATTGTGGTGAGCAGAGGCAAGGTGATGAGGGAGGCGAGGACGCGCGGGGAAATCAATTTGCGGCTCGGGTCGGTGCCCATGGCGCGCATGGCGTCAACCTGTTCGGTGACGAGCATGGAGCCTAATTCGGAAGCGATGCCGGAAGAGCAGCGGCCTGCAACCAGCAAACCAGTGATAGTGGGGCCGAGTTCGCGGACGAGAGCGAGAGAGACGATGTCACCGGTGAGCGAGACTTGCCCGAAACGCTGGAATTGCTGGCCGGTTTGCAGAACCATAACCGCGCCGATGAAGAATCCGGAAAGCAGCACGATGGGAAGTGAGCCGACGCCGATGTCGTCCATTTGGTCGAGGGTGTCCTGGGTATAGCGCGGCCTTGTGAAGAGATTGGTGAGCGAAAGCGCGGACATTTTGACGTAGTTCTGAACGTCCAGGACGAACTGTTTGAAGGCTTCGGTCAGAATCTGGACTACCGAAGGGGTGTCCAGCGCGGACGAATGGGACGGGGTGACCTGGGAAGGCGCGTCTGGCACGGGGCTCTCGAGAAACCTCGCAGGAAGCGTAACTGGAGCAGCGAGAGGCGTCAAGATAGGATGCGTTTCGAGGCGATGCGAGAGGGTGGGAGGCCGGGAGGTTTTTGCGGACAATGATACACTTGGTAGTTTATGCTGCGCTTCTATACTGCGGGTGAGTCGCACGGACAGGCATTGTTGGCATTTGTGTCGGGATTGCCGGCCGGATTGCCGATTGACGTGGAGGCCATCAATCAAGAACTGCACCGCAGGCAACTCGGATACGGGCGCGGCGGGCGGCAAAAGATTGAGAAGGACCGCGCCGAGATTTTCGCTGGAGTGCGGCACGGACAAACGATCGGCGCGCCGATCGCGGTGTGGATTGAGAATCGCGACTGGGCGAATTGGGAAAAGATCCTTTCGGTGGAAGCTTCGGATGCGCCGGAAGCGAGTTCGAAGAAGGTGGTAGCGCCGCGGCCGGGACACGCGGACCTGGCGGGTTCGCAAAAATTTAATTTCCATGATGCGCGGTATGTGCTGGAACGAGCTTCGGCGCGGGAGACAGCGGCGCGGGTGGCCGCGGGAGGATTCGCGCGGCAACTGCTGAGTCAATTCGGGATGCGCATTGCCAGCCATACGATTCAAGTGGGACATGTGCGGCTGGAACGCGCGGTGAAGTGGGAAGAGATGGCAACGATTTGCGGAGACCTGGAATCGCCATTGCGCTGCGTGGATGCGCAAGTACAGGAAAGAATGAAGGCAGAAGTGGATGCGGCGTTGAAGGCGGGCGATACGGTTGGCGGCGTGTTTGAAATTGTGGCACATGGAGTGCCGGTCGGGCTCGGTTCGCACGCACAGTGGGATGAGAAATTGGATGGCAGGCTGGCGCAGGCGCTGATGAGCGTGCAGGCGGTGAAGGCGGTCGAGCTTGGATCCGGGATACTGGCGGCGGGATCCTACGGAAGCGAAGTGCAGGACGAGATTTCCTACGATCGAACGGAGCGAAGATTTCAGCGGAGCAGCAACCGCGCCGGCGGATTGGAAGGCGGCATTACGAATGGCGAGGATGTGGTGATTCGAGGGTATCTGAAGCCGATATCCACGCTGAGAAAGGCATTGGGCACGGCCGACATGGTGACCAAGGAGCCGGTGCGGGCGGCTTACGAGCGATCGGATTGGTGCGTGGTGCCGGCAGGGGGAGTGGCGGGAGAGGCCATGGTGGCACTTGTGCTGGCGGATGCTTTTCTGCAAAAATTTGGAGGAGATTCTCTCGCCGAGACCCGACGGAATTTCGAAAGCTATGGCCGACAAATCGACGAGTTCTGAAGCCACAACCGTGGCAAAGACGACGGTGACGCCGGAAGCGCCGCCGCGGAAGATCTATCCCATCGTGAAATACGGCGATCCCGTGCTGGAAAAACCAGCAGCGACTGTGCGTAATTTTGACGCCGAGCTGCAGGAACTTGCAGATGATATGTTTGCGTCGATGTACGCAGCCCAGGGCGTGGGACTGGCGGCTCCGCAGATCGGGAAGGGTATCCGGATGACGGTGATCGACGTTTCCAACGGAAAGAATCCGGAAGCGAAAATCGTGCTGGTGAATCCCGAAATCGTGCATGCGGAAGGCGAAGTGCGCGAGGAAGAAGGATGCTTGTCGATTCCGGGCTTCCGGGGATACGTGGTGCGGCCGCAGTTTGTGACCGTGAAGGCACAGAACTTGAAGGGCGAGCCGTATGATATTCGCGGCGAGAATTTGCTGGCGCGGGCGTTTTGCCATGAGATCGATCATTTGGCCGGGGTGCTTTTCCTGCAGCATCTGAGCATGCTGAAACGCGACCTGATCAAGAGAAAGATCAAGAAGTTGAGAAAAGAAGGCGAGTGGTAGGTTCGGCGAGTGCGCAGGCGGTGGCAGTGTGAGCCGGCTACGTATGGTGTTTTGCGGCACTCCGAAGTTTGCGGTTCCCTCCTTAAAGAAGCTTCTGTCACAACCGGAGTTTGAGATTGTTGGTGTGTTTACGCAGCCCGACCGGCCGAGAGGCCGCGGCAATGAAGTGTCTTTTTCGCCGGTGAAGGAAGTAGCGAGCGCGGCGAGGGTTGCTGTTTATCAGCCGGAGAAAATACGCGCGCCAGAAGCGGAACAGCAACTTCGCACGCTGGCACCCGACGTGATTGCGATTATCGCCTATGGCCAGATCATACCGGGGCGGCTGCTGCCGATTTCCCGGCTGGGCTGGATCAATCTTCACGCTTCGCTGCTGCCGAAATATCGCGGAGCGGCGCCGATTCATTGGGCGATTGCCAACGGAGAAACGATCACCGGGAACACGACGATGCGCATCGACGCCGGAATGGATACTGGCGAAATGCTATTGGCGCAGGAGTTGGCCATCGGGCCGTACGAGACAGCACCGGAATTAAGCGAGAGGCTATCGGAGGCCGGGGCGGGGTTGATGATCGAGACCCTGCGCGGGGTGGCGGCAGGAACGCTGGCTTCGCGGCCGCAAGACGCGGCTGGGGCGAGCTATGCGCCTATGCTGAAGCGGGAAGACGGACGAATCGATTGGGGGCGCCCGGCGCCGGAAATTTACAACCGCATGCGAGGTTTCACGCCTTGGCCGGGCGCATTTACGGAGTTTCGCGGGCAGACGTGCCATGTTTTGGGGCGGCCGCTGGCGAAGGAGAGCTGTGCGGACGGGCCGGGAACACTGGTGGCGGAGCAGGGGAAGTTATCCGTGGCGTGCGGGGCAGCAACCGTAATGGAGCTGTCGCGCGTCAAAGTAGAGGGACGCAAAGAAGTTTCCGCGCGAGAATTTGCCAACGGCGCGCATCTAAAACCTGGCGAACGGTTTGGGCACAGCTAATTTGCAGAACACCACCTGGTCAGGCATACTCGCGATTTGTAGCACTTTCGTGGCTCACTTGGCATCTTGTGTGTAGCTCACAGATGAAAACAAGTTTGCAGGTAAGGATTTGTAGAAGTTGTCTTATCCATGGACCGGTAGGAGGAGAAAAGCCTTCTCTGGGGCTAAAGCCCGGAATTTCTTGGCTCTTGCTGTCGGAACTAAAGCTCCGACCCCTTAGCCGGTATTTATGAGACGACTGTTTCGCCGCACTCACCGTGGTTCAGGGAGCAAAAAACACATGAAACGCAGCCAGCTCGCAGGAATACAAGCGGGAGTTTCTCTGTCCATTCGGCGGCGGTTGCGGCCGATGGGCGCTGTGCTGATGGCGCTGCAGCTCACTACACTTCCGCTGGCGGCTGGGCCCGCGCCGGCCGATAAGCCTGTCTCCGCTGGGGCATCGGATGTGGTGCTCGCCACGATGCGCACAGAACTGACCCGGGCGAAGGCTGACCTTTCAAAGAGCGATCCCGCCCCGTATTTCTTGAGTTACACGGTGTATGACCAGGATCAAATTGTGATTGCCGCCGCGTATGGAGGGATTTTGTCCAATTCCACGACGCGGCGACGGACAGCGGACGTGACCATGCGCGTGGGAACGCCGCAACTCGACAACACGCACGGGCAAAGCCGAGGCAGCGGCATGACCTCCGGATCATTGCCGCTCAATGACGATCCCGATGCAGAAGCGCGCGTGCTGTGGGAACTGACCAATCGCGCTTATAAACGCGCCGCGCCTGCTTATCTGAACGTGAAGACGAACGCCGCGGTTGAAGCGGAGGAAGAAGATAAGTCTCCCGATTTTTCCAAAGACGCTCCGCAAGTACACAGCGACGCGAAACTGAAGGAACCTCCGTTCGATCGCGCGGCGTGGGAACAGGAAGTGAAGAGACTGTCCGGAGCGTTTCGCAATTATGCGGACGTGTATTATTCGACGGTGGTGCTGCAGGTGTCCACGTCGAATTCGCGAACGGTGACGAGTGAGGGAACGGAACTGGCGATGCCGGGATCCACGGCGCGGCTGGTGATGGAAGCGCAGACGCGGGCGGAAGACGGGATGGACCTGTTGCGCGTGGAAACATTTCAAGCGCCTGTGGCGGGGGGATTGCCACCGGAAAAAGAGTTGATGGGCAAAGTCGAAAAGATGGCCGCGGATCTGACAGCGTTGCGCAATGCGCCGGTTGCTGAGCCTTACGATGGGCCGGCATTATTGAGCGGACGGGCGGCGGCGGTATTTTTTCACGAAGTTTTAGGACACCGATTGGAGGGTCACCGGCAGAAGGACGAAGAAGAAGGACAAACATTCACGAAGAAAGTGGGACAGCAGGTGCTGCCGACGTTCCTGAGCGTCGTGGATGATCCGACGATCAAGGAACTGGACGGCATCAAGCTGGCAGGAACGTATTCGTATGACAACGAGGGAGTGCCGGCGCAGCGGGTGGAAGTGATCGAGAACGGAGTGCTGAAAAATTTCCTCATGTCTCGCATGCCCATCAAGGATTTCGACAATTCAAATGGGCACGGGAGAAACCAACCGGGATCGATGCCGACCGGGCGACAGGGGAACCTGATTGTGTCTTCGACCCAGACGGTGCCGGAATCAGAATTGCGGCAGAAGCTTATCGACGAAGTGAAGAAGGAAGGCAAGCCGTACGGGCTTTATTTCGACGACATTCAGGGCGGGTTTACACTGACGACGCGTTCTTCGCCGCAGTCGTTCCAGGTTTTGCCGGTGATCGTTTACAAGATTTATGCCGACGGGCGGCCCGACGAATTGGTGCGCGGCGTGGACATCGTTGGGACGCCGCTGGCAGCGCTGACGCGCATTGTGACGACAGGCGACAGGCAGCACGTGTTTAATGGAGTGTGCGGCGCGGAGAGCGGGTATGTGCCGGTGTCGGCGGTTGCGCCGGCAATGCTGTTCAGCGAGATGGAAGTGCAGAAACGAGCGCACGGACACGATAGACCACCGATTTTGCCGCCGCCGGGGGTGGAAACCGCGGCGGTGTCGAAGGATGCGGTGAAGAAGGCAGAGGTAAAGCCATGACGCGGACGGCTACCTCTTTGCGTTTGATTCTTGCGGCGCTGCTGTTGACGGGCGGTGCGACGGTCGGGTTGGCGAAGGCGAGGCCCGGCGACGCGGGAAATGATGCCAGCCTGGACGCGGCGCGTGAGGCAGCCAAAGGAGATGCGCTGCTGGAAGCACTGCTGACGGAACTCGACCGATCCAAGTCGGAATTGAAAATGGATCAGGTGAAGCCGCCGTACTACATCGAATACCGCGTTAACGATATGGATACATTCAGTTCGGAGGCGGCGTTTGGGGCGCTCCGGGAGAGCGACCGGTCGCACCTGCGGTTTCTGCGCGTGGTGGTGCGCATCGGGGATTACAAGCAGGACAGTTTTTACGGACAAGGCGTGGGCACGGGATCAATTCTGCCGTTGGACAACAACCCAGTCGCGCTGCGACGGCAGATCTGGCTGCTAACGGATGAGGCCTACAAGAGCGCGGCGGATGCATACGCGGAAAAGCTTTCGGCCTTGAAGCAGTTCACGCCGGACGCGAACCCTGTGGACGATTTTGCCAACGCGCCGGTAGTGACTTCCATTGGCGAGACTGTGGCACTGAAGGTCGATTCCAGCCAGTGGGACAAGACTTTGCAGGATGTGACTGACCTTTACCGGGAATATCCGGGAATACAGTTGGTGGATGCGTCCGCGCGGTTTACGGCGGTGAATGAATATTTTGTGAATTCCGAGGGAACGATTGTGCGACAGGGACGCACTACCGCGACGGTGACGCTTTCGGGGTCGACGCAGGCGGCGGATGGAATGCGATTGGGACGCAGCCCCTTCTGGACGGAACAGCGGCCGGACGAACTTCCCTCTCACGAAGAATTGCTGAAAGAATCGAAGAAGATGCTGGACACTTTGCAGGCATTGGGCAAAGCGCCGATTGTGGAGGAATCGTATCGTGGGCCGGTGCTATTCGCGCCGGACGCGGCGAACGACATCGTTGCGGGACTGATTGGCGACAATGTGCTCGGAAGAAAGCCGCAGCCCGGAAGGCCGAACCGAACCGTGGGGGCATTTGCAACGAGCTATAAGACGCGCGTACTGCCGAAGTTCATGACCGTCGTCGACGACCCGACGATGAAGACGTTTGACGGCAAGGCGCTGCTCGGCAGCTATGCGGTGGACAGCGAAGGAGTGAAGGCGCAGGCGGTGACGGTAGTGGACAAGGGCATGCTGGTCAGTTATTTGCTCAGCCGACAGCCGTTACGGGATTTCCCGGAATCGAATGGGCATGCGCGGGCGACGCCCGGAAGTTCGCCCATACCGAGTTTGGGCGTGCTGATGGTAAAGAGTTCGGACCCAGAATCGGTGGAGGCGTTGAACGGCAAGTTGAGGCAGATGGCCGCCGATGAAGGGCAAGCGTATGGCTACCGAGTGGATACGTTGGGGCCGGGCAATGCGCCACGGCTGTTGTATCGCGTGTATGTGAAGGATGGCCACGAGGAGTTGGTGCGCGGGGCGGTATTCAACGAGTTGGATGTGCGCGCGCTGCGAAATGATTTGGCGGCCGTTGGCGACGATCCGCTGGTCAGCAATCGCATGGGCGGATTGCCGGAAACTATCATTTGTCCGTCCTTGCTATTCGATGAGCTGGAAGTAAAACGGGCGGATACAACGAAGGAAAAACTTCCTGAATATCCCGCGCCGGATTTGAAGCCGTGAGTGGTGGCGCGGAATAGAAACCCGACGGACAGAAAATCGTTGACCCGTGAGCGACGGCGAACGAAAGTAAAGATATGACGGTACGCGAGCGACTTGAGTGGGCCACGCGGATGGCGTTTTTAGTGTTCATCCTGGCGTCGGCGGCCTTTCTTAGCGCGATTACCGCGATGCGCATCGCCATTCACGGGCGCGAGACGACTATGCCAAACCTGGTGGGAAAAGATGTGGGCGAGGCCAGCAAGGCCTTGCGGTCGAAGGGTTTGATTTTGCGGGTGGCAGATCGCGTTTACAGCGACGTGCCGATCAACCAGGTGGTGAGGCAGACTCCGCCGCCGGGAATGCTGATGAAAGTTTCGCAACAGGCGCACGTGGTGCTGAGCCTGGGGCAGCGGGAGCTCGAGATTCCACCGCTCGAGGGAAATTCGCTCCGGGTTTCTCGCATTGAATTGCTGCGAGGCGGATTGCAGGTGGGCGAGGTTACGTCCGTGAATCTACCCGAGTTGGGAACGGACGTGGTGCTGCAGCAGAATCCGAAACCGGGCCGGGGGGCAGCGACACCGAGGGTGGACATGCTGGTGTCGGCTGGGCCCAAAGAGCCGGCGTATGTGATGCCGTATTTTATGGGGCTGAACGAGATCGACGTGCAGCACCGGCTAGACCAGGCGAATTTACATCGCAGGATTAATTACGTGGCGGCTCCGCAATGGCCGCATGGCACTGTGATTGACCAATCGCCGCTGGCAGGAACGCGAATTGGGGTGAATACGGAAGTCGAGCTGACGATCTCTAACTGAGCGGGTTCTCCGCTCGGTAATTGGAATTACCAAAAAAATTGAGGAACAAGTGGCGGTTTTGACTCGTTCTATGCACTAGTGGAGGTGTGTGAGTCCTGGGGCCGAAGGACCGGGCAGTTATGGTTTGCTTCGGAAACGATTTGCGACTGGTGAGCGACTATACGAATTCGCCGGACGGGATAGTTTCTGGCTATCAACGATTTCGATAAAGGTAGGCGGCACTTTCCGTTGATCGGGCCGGACGAAGACCGTGATCTGGGCACAGCTTTCTACGATTCTATTTATTACAGCGTGACACAGAAATTGGCGAAGGGCGCAAGGCGATCCTGATGTTCAGCGATGGAGAGGACAATTCGAGTTCGCACAATATGATGGAAGCGTTCGAGGCGGCGCAGGCAGCGGACGTGATCGTGTACACGATCCGCTACAGGGAGACGAACAAGCACGGCGTCTTGAATGCGCCAAACAAATATGGGATCAGCGTGATGGACCGGGTCGCGAAGGAAACCGGCGGCGCGCACATCGATGCACAGTACACCGACCGCACACGTATTTCCAGCAACTTGCGGAGAAGCTGAGGACTTCCTACGAGCTGGCTTACTATCCCACGAATAAGGCGCACGATGGGACGTTTCGTAAAATCCGGATCAAGCCGAAGGATGAGTCGATCAAGGTGAGGGTAAAGACCGGCTATTTTTCGGAATAAGCGGACGGCAGAGACCGGTTGCGCACGAGGCCGGCGTATGGGTTAAACTTCCCTCACCAATGACGGGCGGCGTCAGGCCCGCATGGCAAGCTGTCCCCTGAGTCGAATCGCATGCTGACTTTGATTGCAAGTCTCTTACGTCCGTATCGCCGAATCCTGATGGTTATTCTTGTCGCCATGCTACTGCAAATGGCGATGACAGTAGCGGCGCCGTGGCCGCTGAAAGTGATCCTGGACAATGTGGCGGGGACGCACCATTTGCCGGCGTGGCTTGCGCACTTCCTGCATCCATTTTTGAGCGAGAGCAACAAAATGAGCATCGCCGCGGCGGCCGCGATTGCGACGGTCGTGATCGCGCTGCTAGGCGCTACGGCTTCGTACGTGGGAAATTACTACACCACCAGCGTGGGCCAGCGGGTGGCGAATGACTTGCGCTTGCGGACATACCATCACCTGCAGCAGCTTTCGCTGAAGTACTACAGCGGGCATGAGACAGGAACATTGCTGAGCACGATTACAGCGGACGTGCAAACGATTCAGGCGTTCGCGTCTTCGTCTACTTTGGGGATATTGGTCGATCTGTTCACCATTGTGGGAATGCTCGGGGTGATGTTCTGGCTGAATTGGGATTTTGCGCTGATTGTGGTGGCGCTGACGCCGGTGATGCTGCTGCTGATTTCGCGGTTCAAGAAGGCGGTGAAGAAAGCTACGCGAGAAGTGCGCAAGCAGCAGAGCAACATTGTGCAGGTGGTGGAACAGGATCTGCAATCGATGCGGGTGATCAAGGCGTTCGGGCGCCAGGACCTGGAGGTTGAAGAATTGACGGAGGTGAGCAAAGCCACGGTGGAGGCGGCTTTGCGAGCGCGCAAGGTGAAGGCGCTGCTGTCGCCACTGGTGACCGTAACGGTTTCGCTGTGCACGGCGTTTGTGCTGTGGAGAAGTTCGGCACTGATGTTGCGTGGAGCGATGACGGCCGGGGCGTTGACCGTCTTTCTGTACTACCTGGCAAACTTTTTCAAACCTGTGCAGGATCTGGCGAAGATGACGAATTCCATCGCGCAGACAGCGGTGGGTGTGGAGCGAGTGCGGGCAATACTGGAGGCCGACGACGTGATTCCACAAGAGCCGGATGCGGTCGATCCACACCCGTTTCGTGGGGATGTGATGTTCCAGAATGTGGGCTTTGCTTATTCGGCGGAGTCGGCTGTATTGAAGGATGTAAGCTTTCAGATTAAAGCCGGGCAGATGGTGGGAATTGTGGGGCCGACCGGGAGCGGAAAATCCACGGTGGTGAGCTTGATCCCGCGGTTCTATGACCCGACGTCCGGAACGATTCAGGTGGATGGCGCCGATGTTCGCAGTTACAAACTGGATGGGCTACGGAATCAGATCGCTTACGTATTGCAAGAAACGGTGCTATTTCGCGGAACGGTGGCGGACAATATTGCATACGGGCGGGGCGGAGCGACACGGGATGAAATCATAGCAGCGGCGAAACTTGCCAACGCCGACGAGTTCATCGCGAAAATGCCACATGGGTACGACACGATGGTGGGCGACCGCGGCGATACGCTCTCGGGTGGACAGCGGCAGCGCATCGGAATTGCGCGGGCGATTATTCGAAATAACCCCATCCTGATTCTGGACGAACCGACCGCGGCACTGGATACGGAATCGGAGCAACTGGTGATCGAAGCGCTGGAGCGGCTGATGAAGGGGCGCACGGTGATTACCATTGCGCATCGCCTGAGCACGATTCGAGATGCCGACAATATATTGGTACTGAAAGAAGGGATTGTGGCGGAGCAAGGGACACACGAACAGTTGTTGGCGCACGGCGGAATTTACGCGGAACTCTATCGTGTACAATTCGAAAAGGAACCGCTCGGCCAGGCCGGAAAAATCGCTTCTTGAACGGCATCAAGATCGGAGTTTCCTCAGGGGCTAAAGCCCAAAGGTTAGGAGAATTTTATGTCAGACCTGAAGGTCCGACCCCTAAAGAGGAGTGAAGTGAAGAGAAGACTAGAACTTGCGGAGGCAGTGTGACGCACAGCTTGATTGTGCTTCCTGATGATACTGCGACGCCGCTGTTGAAGGCGATCGCTGCGGCACGGAAATCTTTGCGCGTGAAGATGTTTCTGTTTTCCGACTCTTCCCTGCTGAAGGCTGTGCTTGACGCAAGAAAACGGGGCGTGGATGTGCGGGTGATGCTGAATCCGGCGCGGCGCAATGGTGAAACGGACAACAAACTGACTAAGAAGAGATTGGAAGCAGGAGACATAGAAGTGCTGGACAGCAACCCGGCGTTTGATGTGACTCATGAAAAGTCCATGGTTGTCGATGAGCAGATCGCGTTCGTGAAATCGTTCAACTGGGTGGCGAAAAACCTGACGGAAACGCGGGACTATGCGGTGGCCACCACGCGCGCAAAAGAAGTGCGAGAGATCATTGAATGCTTTGAGGCGGATTGGAAGCGGAAGCCGTTCGATGGGAGCGATGACGGGGAAATGATCTGGTGCAAAGGCAACGGGCGGGACCGGATATCGCAGTTTATCGATGAAGCGAAACACACGCTGTTTGTGCAGAATGAGCGGTACCAGGACGCGGTGATCATCGAGCGACTGGTACGCGCACATGAGCGCGGCGTCAAGATACACGTGATGGCGCGGCCGCCGCATAAGCTGAAGAAAGAAAAACTGACCGAAGGCGTGGGCGGGTTGCGCATTTTGGACGATGTTGGCGTGAAAGTTCATGAGCTGAAGCATTTGAAGCTGCACGCGAAGATGCTGCTGGCGGATCATTCGCGCGGGATCGTGGGATCGATCAACCTTGCGCCGGGGAGTTTTGACAGCAGGCGGGAGCTGGCAATTGAGGTGTATGCGTCAAACGTGGTGCACCGGCTAGAAAGTGTGGCTCATCACGATTGGAAGCATTCCCATCCATTGGATTTGACAGATGAAGGGCTGCTGGCGGAGATGGACCAGCACAACATGGATGCCGGGAATGAATTGGGTTTGCATGCGAAGGCGAAGAAGAAGCGGGGATAGGCGTGGCCCAGTTGTGGTACGACGAGAATATTTTTCGATCGCATGTTGACCGTAAGAGCGGTGGCAGGCCGCCGCACTCGAGAACGCTAGCGGAGGTAGCCCCAGTTGTGGAGTTTGTCTGAGTCTTCACCCCAGCGGTCGCCAATGTCGGTGCGGTAGTACATGTTGGGGATCAGGATATTTTTGATGCGCGAGTAAGCCTGGGCTTGCGCTTGTTTCATGGTTTGACCGATACCCACGACAATTAGGACCACGCCGGATGTGCCGGCCACCAGCCATTGTTGATTGACGATTTTTACGTCTTCGATGTGGATGCCTTCGAAGACCGGGCGTTTGAAAACGATGGCGGCATTCTTGCTGAAGGACTCGAAAGTGGCTTCATCATCGAAGGGAAATGGCGGGACGACAATGCGCACGCCGACCTGAAAGCCGCTGCGCGTACGCCATTTCGGTTCCAGACCGTTGGCGAGATCCCAGAACAAATCGCTGATTGGCGTGAGAATACCTTCCTGCTGGATGCTGATGGTAGGATACCCGAAGCGCGAAGTGAACTCCAATGGATAGATGCCGTTGTTGTTCACGATGCAGTTCACATCGATATAGCCGACGTAGCCTTCTTCGGCGAGCTTAGGCTCCATCTTCAGCAATGTGCGGTTGAAGAGCGCGTTGGGCTCGCTCCAGAACATGGCGGTGCCCATTTCTCCCGTGGGAGGGCCGACTTCACCGGGAAAAAGTTTTTTGTGTTCGAAGTTGATGTTGATCGGGGTAATAAATTTTTTTCCGTTGAAGAAGCCACCGACGGCGACTTCGACGCCGTTAACGCGACGCTGCAACTGAAAGATTTTGATCTCGTCGGCGAACGCGCGCTTGTAGGCTTCGAGCATGCCGATGACGTCGTTACCGTCTTCTTCTTCTCCGACAAAGAGGCGGCGCTTGACGTTTTGCGCCTCGCCGCTGGGCTTGATGACGTAGCGATCGGGATTTTTCTTGACGAACTCAATCGCCGGGTCGAAGGAATCGAAATCCTGGTACGGAATGATGGTGACGCCGGCTTTTTTCAGTTCTTCCTGGCCGAAGGAGCGGTCGTCTTCGAGATTGTCTGTGTAAGTGCTGCCGCCGATGACGGGTTTTCCCGCCGCGCGGAGGGCTTGCGCTTTGGTGCCTTGCCCTAGGGTATCGTCAAACACAATGATGTCGGCCCACTTGACGTCTTTTTCATAATCGCTGGATTTGGGGACAAAGCCGTCGGCGATGTCGCGCTCCTTCTCATTCTCGACGTAATAGCGGACTTCGTGACCTTCCTTGACGACCTGCCAGGCGATGTCTCCGACCAAGCTCGAGAGTGAAACAAATAGAAATTTTCGTTTTTCCATGAGTGAGGCCCTTACGCGCTGCGGCGAAGGGTATGGAACCATTGTAGTTAGAGAGGGCGGCGTTGGATATTACAAAACGTTAAAAAGTCTGTCGGGGGATGCGCGTGGGTCAAGAGGAAGGACAGGCAACGGATTTGCGGTTTGGAGGGGGCGGAGCGGTGGGAGATCCTTCGTCGCAAAAGGCGCTCCTGGGGATGACATGGCCTTAATTTTGCAGGAGCAAGCTGGTGGGAGACCAGTTCCGACCGGATAGGAGGGGCGTTCGAGTTTGCGGAGGAAACCGCGTTGAGGGTCGGTAGCATCACAACGACCAGAATGGGCCCCTGTACCAAGGGTCTAGCTTCTCTGCTTACCTGTGCTAAAGTTCAGGTTATACTGAGAACGGTCCGAGCCAGGTAAGGGGATTCCCAGTTCGGCCAAGAGCTTAGGCCAGGGACCGGTAAGTCGGAAAGTAAGAGAGGTGAAGATTGCGGCGATTTGCGCTTCTTCTTGTGTGTGCGCTCGGGTTGGTTGTGGCCAGTGAGTGCACCGCCCAGATTCCAATCATCCAAAAGAAGAAACCGGTCGACAAGTCCACGGACGCGACCAATACCGTCGAGCCCGATAAGCAGCTGTACGACAAGGCCATGAATGACATCAAGCATGGCCGTCACGAGGTCGGACGACTGGGCCTGCAGACCCTGATCAATACCTACCCGGACAGCGAATATCTGGCTAAGGCTAAGCTGGCAATCGCGGATTCTTATTTTAAGCAGGGGGGATCCAGCAACATCACCCTGGCGATTAACGGGTACAAAGACTTCATCGTGTTCTTCCCGTTCCTGCCGGAAGCGGCATATGCGCAGATGCAAGTGGCCATGGCGAACTACGATGAAATGCCAAAGGCCGATCGGGACGCGACTCACACGAAGGCCGCCGAAGAAGAATTCCAGACATTTTTGCTTAAGTATCCTAAGGACCCACTTGCGCCGGAGGCCGAGCAACACTTGCGCGAAGTGCAAGAAGTGCTGGCCGAGGGACAATTTCGAGTTGCTTATTATTATTACGTGAAAGGCGACCGCCGGGCGGCCGCCGGACGTTTGATGCCGTTAGTGCACCGCTACCCGCTGTACAGCAAATCAGACACGGCTTTGTGGATGCTCGGGGATATTTTCGAGAAGAGCGAACGCAAAGATCTGGCGGGAAGCTACTACGCTCAGATCGTGAAGAATTATCCTTTGTCGGTGCACGACGCCGATGCCAAAGCAAAGCTGAAAGATTTCGGGATGCCCGTGCCGCAGCCGGATCCGAAGGCGTTGGCCTGGATGACCGCGGAACAGAACACGCCGCGTCCGAAGGAAACCGTTGTGCACCGAGGGATGGGGATGCTGCACAATGCGCCGGACGTGCATGCGGCAGCCGCGCACGGTTTGCCAAACCTGGAACCGGATGACGACGATACGGGTGGCGATATTCTGCGAGGCGCGAATCACTCTCAAATTGCACCTGGTGGCAGCGGCACGAACGCGGTGGTGGACGTGGTGAAACCGGGCGACGCGCCACCGGCTGGGACGCCGCCTAGCGGGGCACCAAGCGAAGATGTGAATTCGACGGCGGGCGGTGATGCTGCAACCGGCTCCGCGCCTGCGGCAACAGGGACGGCTACTTCTGGAACTGATCCGGCGCCTGCTGCGGCGGATGGAACTGCTCCGGCGGCGGGAACACCGGCGGCCAGTGCAACGGCTAGTGGAACTGCAGCTAGCGGAGCGGCTTCGGATGGTTCGTCGTCCAGTACGGATAGCGCTAAGGATGACAATACGCAAGCTACGTCGGCCGATTCCACGCAGAATCAAAATCAGAAAGAATCGAGCAGCAAGAAAAAGGGATTGAAGAAATTCTTGCCCTGGTAGGTAGGGCGATACATGCGCGTGTCCGCGCGACCAGAGAACGGCCCGCCTCGGAAGGGCGGGATAGGCAGAAGGGAAAACCCAAGCTGTCGGTCTGAAGGCACGGCGCTACAACGGCAAACCCACCCACCCTTCGCGGAAGGCGCTTGGAGTGGGCCATCCAGGAAATGAAAAGGGATCCCTCGCTTCGAGGACTCCGCTCGGGATAACACGTTTTAGGAGTCGGTGGTGTTGGGAGTCGTGTGACGGGAGAGGTCGCAGGGCTCGCGGACTCGCCTTGCCCCGCATGAAGACGAGTGGCGGCGTTAGGGACTGGCCGTTGGGACAGGGTTACGAAATGGAACAAACCATGTCTACTTCCGACACATCCCGCGTGTAGTGCAATTGACGGCTTCCGTACCGAGTGTTCCAATTGGGTTTGCAGCTAGCACTATGGGCGGTGGCGACTGCCCGGAGGAAGTTCGGTGGCCAAGATACTGGTTGCGGACGACAACAGTAACATCCAGAAAATGGTGGGGCTAGCCCTGAAAGATCAGGGAATAGACGTGGTTGCCGTGGGAAATGGCGAAGCGGCCGTTCGCAAGATTTCAGATATTCGCCCGGACCTGGTTCTGGCAGACGTGTTCATGCCGGTGCGAAACGGATATGAAGTTTGCCGGTACGTAAAAGAAGATTCTTCGCTCGCGCATATTCCGGTCATTTTGCTGGTGGGCGCGTTTGATCCGCTGGATGAACAAGAGGCGCAGCGAGTTGGCGCCGACGGCGTTTTAAAAAAGCCGTTTGTGCCGCCCGACCCGCTGATTTCGATGGTGAAGTCCGCGCTGCAACGCGCGGGAATTCCGCTCGGACCAGCAACTGCGGCGCCGGAGAAAGCGCCCGCGATGCCGAAGCGTTCCACTGCCGACCTTCTGAGCGGCGGAATGGGCACGAAGCTGACGCCGGTTGTTTCGGAAAAATTGCCCGAAATTTCCCCAGAACCGTTGGAAGAATTTCCTTCGGCTGCGCCGCATTTGAAGATTGCGGCGGGCAGCGAGCCACTGGCATTTGGAAGCTTGCTGGACACGTCGGATTCGGAAGACATGGCGATCACCGCGAAGCCGATGATTAATCTGTCCCAGGGCAGCAAATGGAGTGAGGAAGAGGACGAGGTAGAGGAAGAGAAGGAAGAGGGCGAGGAAACAGGCGACGGATGGCGTCCAGGTGGACTGGACGAAGCAATCGAGCGCGTTACTCAACCCGAGGTAGCTATTGCGCCGGATTGGCGCGATGAGGCATTCCACGGCAATCCGCCGGCGAAGAGTTTCCCAGCTACGCCGTGGGTCCCGGCAGCCGAGCAGCCAGAGGCGGCGGAGTCGCATTCTATCGCGGTGGCGACGGCACCGAAGCCTGCGGATAGCCCAGTTCCCTTCGCGGGCGACGCGTGGGCCGCAGCCATGGCGGCGGGAGTTGAGGACAAGCTTGCGGAAGTGGTCGCGCCCGTGACGCCTGTTGTCCCTGAAGCGGAAGCGGCGCCGGAGGTTCACGCGGCAGCGACGCAAGAGGCTGTAGCTGATGCTGCGCCGGAAGTTCGCGAACAGCTTGCGGAGCAGATTCCGGACGTGGCGCCGGGGATTGACCAGGGCGCGCGTGTTGCTGATTCAGCGGCGCGTTTGTTCGAACAGCCTGCGGTTTCCGAGCCCGCGAATTGGGCCGCGGCTCCGGAGATGGCGTGGGAAAGCGAAGCGAAGAAGGCTGCGCTGCTCGCGTCCACGTGGGATGCGCCGAAACCGTTTTCTGTTGACGAGACGCAGGAAGTTCCCGCTTATGCGGCAGAGCCCGTGGCAGAACAGGCCGAGGCTTTGCTAGAAACTCCGGCGGAAGAATCGCCTTATTCGGCGGAGCTGATCGCGGCGCATGAGGCCGAGGAGCGCGTTGAAGGTTCCGTGAGTGAGACGGTTGTGGCGAGTGAAGCTGCGGTGAGCGAAGTCGAGACTGGCGCGGGTCTCGAAGCTGCTGAAGCGAAGACTTTGCAGACGTGGGAGCCGGCCGCTCCCGTTGCCGCCGAGACGCACGCGGAAGAGCCTGTCGCGGAAGAACCGCGTATGGAAGCCCATGTGGAAGCGCCGCACGTTGAAGGACCGGTCGCTGTTGCGCCACAGGTCGAAGAGCAGGTCGTGGCGACGGCGCCGGCGGAAACACCTGTAGCTGAGCCGGAGGCGGCGAAGCAGGCCGAGCCGGATATGGATGAACTGGTTGCGCGCGTACTTGGGAAGATGAACCCCGAGGTGCTGCAGCGAGTTACGCGAGAAATCCTGAAGCCGGTGATTGAAGCCATCGTGCGCGACGAAATCAACTCCAAGAAGTCCTGATTCCCTTACATCCACAATTGCTATCCATCCAGCGAACGAATTGACGCGCTGGACTGCCTGCCCGTATATTCAAAGATTCCCCTACGAGCGATGGAGTTGGCCTTGTGCGCGTGATGGGAACATGAGGATGGGATGCCGCGAGAGATAGCCAAAGCGTACGATCCGAAACAAATCGAGCCGAGATGGGCAGAGTTTTGGGTCAAGGAAGAACTGTTCAAGGCGGATCCGAACGCGCCGGGACCGGTTTTCTCTATTGTAATCCCACCGCCGAACGTGACGGGGATGCTGCACATTGGGCACATGCTGGATCACACGGAAATCGACGTGTTGACGCGGTGGCACCGGATGCGAGGGTACAACACGCTGTATTTGCCGGGCACAGACCACGCAGGAATTTCGACGCAGCGGGTGGTGGTGCGGCAGTTGTCTCACCAGGGGATTCACTACCGGGATTTGGGACGCGAGGAATTCATCAAGCGCGTGTGGCAATGGAAGGAACAGAGCGGCGGAACGATCCAGCGGCAAATGAAACAGATCGGGGAATCGTGCGACTGGAGCAGAGAGAAATTCACGCTTTCGCCGGAATTGTCGAGGGTGGTGCGGGAAGTTTTTGTGCGGCTGTATGAACAGGGGCTGATCTACCGGGAAAAGAGAATGGTGAACTGGTGTCCCGGGTGTCGCACGGTGTTAAGCGATTTGGAAGTGCTCCACGAGGAACGTCACGGGCACCTGTGGTATATCCGCTACCCGCTTGTGGGATCGAACGAATTTTTGGTTGTGGCGACGACGCGGCCGGAGACGATGCTGGGCGACTCGGCGATTGCTGTGCATCCGGAAGACGAGCGTTACAAGCATTTAATTGGCAAAAATGCAATATTGCCGCTAATGAATCGAGAGATTCCGATTATCGGCGATGAAATGGTGGACCGGGAATTTGGTACCGGGGCGGTCAAGATTACCCCAGCTCACGATCCGAACGACTTTGAGGCCGGCAAGCGGCATAATCTGGCGTTTATTGAGGTGATGACCGAAGACGCGCATATGAACGAGTACGCCGGGGCGTATGCAGGGCTGGAGCGATTCGCGGCGCGAAAGAAAGTTGTGGAGGACCTCCAGGCCGAGGGACTGCTCGAGAAAATCACCGATCATACGAATGCGATCGGAATTTGCGAACGCAGCCATACGATTGTGGAGCCGCGGATTTCGACGCAGTGGTTTTGTTCGATGAAGCCGTTGGCGGAGCCAGCGATTACGGCGGTCGAACGCGGCGATATTCAGGTGATTCCGGAGAACCGGCGGGAAGAATATTTTAATTGGATGAGGAATATCCGCGACTGGACGCTTTCGCGGCAACTGTGGTGGGGGCACCGCATCCCGGCGTGGTATTGCCAGAAATGCGGGCAGGTGATTGTGGCGCGGGAGGATCCGGCGAAGTGTTCGCGGTGCGGGTCGGAAGAACTGGAACAGGATCCGGACGTGCTGGATACGTGGTTTAGCTCAGCCTTATGGCCATTTTCGACACTAGGCTGGCCGGAGGATAAGGCCGATTATCGGAAGTACTACCCGACAAGCCTGCTGATCACGGGCTACGACATTTTATTTTTCTGGGTGGCGCGGATGATCATGCTGGGGCTGCATTTCACGGGGAAAGTTCCCTTCCGGGTGGTGTATTTGCATTCGCTGGTGCGCACGGCCAGCGGCGAGAAAATGTCCAAATCGAAAGGCACGGGGCTCGATCCCGTTGCCTTGAATGAGCAGTACGGGACCGATGCGATGCGCTTTTGCCTGGCGTCCATGGCCGCGCCGGGGACGGACATCGTGCTGTCCGACGATCGGCTGGGTGGCGCGAAGGCTTTTGCAAACAAGATATGGAACGCGGCTCGCTTTCTGTTTGTGAACCTGGACAAGTTTGAGCAGGGCGGCACTGCGCTGGAAGAATTGGCCGATCCGGCGATTCGCGCGAGGGCACCACACGCGTTTCAGGGGCACGTGCCGCTGGTGGATCGCTGGCTGTTTGCGCGTTTGGCGGCGACGGTGAAGACGGTGAACGATGCGCTCGATAGTTACCGTTTCCATGAGGCGGCGCAAAACGTTTACCAATTTTTCTGGGGAGATTTCTGCGATTGGTACATTGAGTGGATCAAGCCGGAACTGCAGAAGGTCGATCGTGAGGGGGCCACGGTGGCTTGGCGGAATCTGTTCGCGGGATTTGATGCGGCGCTGCGACTTTTGCATCCGTTCATGCCGTTCTTGACGGAGGAACTGTGGCATCAATTGCCGCAGAGGGCCGGGGCGAAATCGATTGCGCTCGATAGTTATCCGGAGCCTCTGGCTTCCTGGAATGATCCGGAGGCTATCAAGGAGTACGGGCTGGTGCAGGAGATTATTCAGAGTTTGCGGACGATTCGCGCGGAAATGAAGTTGGATCCGAAGAAGAAGGTGGTGGCGGAGTTTTCGAGCGCAGATACGTGGGCGCGCGAGGTAATGGAAGCGAACAAGGATGGAATTTTGCGGATGGCGATTCTGTCGGAGTTTGAAGTGCGGGCGGAAAAACTGGCTGAGGGCGGCGGGGGCACGCGGTCAACAGCGGAGTTTGATGTGCGGATCCCTTATGCTGCGGACACGGTTGATGTGGCGGCAGAAAAGGGGCGGCTGAACAAAGAAATCGAGGGGCTGCAGAAGGCCATTGCGTCGAAGGAAAAGCAGTTGGGGAATGAGACGTTTCGTAGCCGAGCGCCGGCGTCGATTATCGCGCAGATGGAAGAGGCGTTGAACGGGCAGCAAATTGAATTAGGAAAATTGGTGGAGCGGTTGAGGCAGTTAGGTGAGGGGTGAGGTTCGAGGGTAGTGATATTGCGGACATGGGACGCAGCAGTGCTGCGACAATACGGATTTGATGCATGGACTTTGATTCAGAAGCTGTCCAGCGGTTGCTGGCTGTGGCTTTGGCGGAAGAGGTTGGTTCGGGCGATTTGGCTGCGAGTGCCATTGGTTGTGCGGACGCACGCGTCCAAACACGTGTTATCGCTGAGCGAAACTTGATCTGCGCGGGCTTGCCGTTGGTGCAGAGAGTCTTTCACACCCTTGATACTCAAATGAGGATGGAGTTACTGGCCAGCGATGGCGCGGCAGTTGGTGTCGGGCAGTCGGTCTTGGAGTTGGAGGGTCGGACTTCGGGGATTTTGACGGGTGAACGGACGGCTCTTGAGTTTCTCGGACGACTTAGTGGCATTGCGACTGAGACTCGGCAATTTGTGGACACTGTCGCGGGTACATCTGCAAAGATTTGCTGCGCGCGACTTACAACGCCGGGTCTTCGTTTGCTTGAACGATATGCGATGGTGGCGGGCGGCGCATTCTGCCGCGAGGGCAAATTGATTTTGCTTACGGAAAATCATGTTGCGATTGCAGGTGGGGTGAAGGCGGCTCTGGACCAGGCGCATAGTTTTGTTTCATCGCAGATGATGCTGCAGGCGATGACTGCGTATGAAGCAGCTGGAACACCGCTAGGGGAAACCGAAGCCAACTCCCTTTCAATTCAGATTGAGGTGCGGAACGAGGGCGAGCTTCGGGAAGCGCTTTCGGCTGGTGCGGGATCTGTAGTGCTGAAGCACATGGCTCTTGCGGACGCGCGACGTTGCGTTGAGATTGTTCGGGAGGCGCGGCCTGACTGTATTGTTGACATTTCGGGCGGTATCACGATTCAGAATGTCCGCGCGTATGCGGAGACCGGGGCTGATTTTCTTTCCCGAGAACTGCTTATGCATTGCGGTCCGTGTGGAGGCTTCCGTCTGCTTGTCGATAGCGTCCAGTGAAAGTAAGCTAGGGACCGGCGAAATCACAGGACCAGGGCCGAATGCCCCAATCACCCTCTTTACCAGGAATAACTGACCGTCGGCTGGCAGCGCTTCTGAGGCTGCTTTCAGAGAACGCCACGATTGTGATCAGCGGTGCGAGAATCGCGCGCGAAGTGGGGATGTCTCGCTCGACGGTGTGGCGGTGGGTGCAGGAACTGCGGAAACTGGGCGTGCAGGTGAAGGGACAGCGGAGCACCGGATATTTCCTGGAAAAGGTGCCTGATATTCTGACACCAGACCTTCTGCGCCAGAGGCTAAAGGGGAATCTGTTCGGGAAGCGCGTGTTTCATTTTTTCAAGATCGATTCCACGAATCGAGTGGCGATGGAATTGGGCTATGCGGGCGAACCGGAAGGAACCGTGGTGATGGCGGAGGCGCAGACGGCGGGGCGCGGACGGTCGGGACGAAGCTGGCACTCGGAAAAAAACACGGGATTGTACTTCACGGTGCTGCTGAGACCGCGGCTGTCTCCGGCGCAGGCTCCGCTGCTGACGATGCTTGCGGGAGTTTCGGCGTACTCGGCGATTGCGGCGCAGACGGGGCTGGTGCCGGAGCTGAAATGGCCGAACGACCTGTTGCTCAATGGGAAAAAGCTAGGCGGGATTCTGACGGAGATGCATGCGGAGCCGAACGTGGTGCGGTTTGTGATCGTGGGCATCGGGATCAATGTGAACCAGGAAAAGTTTCCGCCGGTTTTGTCCGCGATTGCGACATCGATACGGAAAGAAACCGGCCGATTGAGTTATCGATTGGAGCTGCTGGTGCGGTTGCTGACGCAATTCGAGACCGATTACAATCGATTTCTGCGCGAAGGCCCGGCCTATGTGGTGGATCGGTTTGAAAGTGTGTCGTCGTTTGCTCGCGGCCGGAAGGTTCGTGTGGATACAGGCGTGGAAAGCTACATGGGAACTACCGCGGGGCTGAGCCCGGAGGGGATGCTATTGGTGGCCAGGGACAATGGGCAAGTGGTGACGGTTATCGCGGGGGATGTGTCCGAGGTTCGCTGAACGATGCTGCTGACCATCGATGTGGGAAATACGAATACGGTGCTGGGCGTTTTCCGAGATGAGGAGCTCATCGCCAACTGGCGGCTGACGACTGCACGCACGCAGACGGTGGACGAATATGGCGTGCTGGCGCGCAACCTTTTTTCTATCGCGGACTTGAACAAGGAAATGATCAGTGGGGTCATCATCAGCTCCGTGGTGCCACCGCTAAATTGGACGCTTGCGGAAATGTCTCGGATTTACTTGGGGAAGAAAGCGCTGTTTGTGGAGTTGGGTGTGAAGACGGGGATGTCCGTGCACGTGGACAATCCGATGGAAGTGGGCGCGGACCGCATTGTAAATGGAGTGGCCGCGTTTCACCAGTACGGCGGGCCCTGCGTTGTGGTGGACTTTGGCACAGCGATCACGTTCGACGTGATTTCCGCAAAGTGCGAATTTCTGGGCGGGGTGATCGCGCCAGGGATCGGCATAGCGTCCGAGGCATTGTTCTCGCGGACGGCGCGCCTGCCGCGCGTGGAAATTAAGGACCCGGGAAAGGTGATTGGCACGAACACAGTGACGAATATGCAAGCCGGCTTGTATTACGGGGTCGTGGATATGGTGGACGGAATGCTGGCGCGCATTAAAACGGAAATGAACGCGGACCCAACGGTGGTGGCTACAGGTGGGCAGGCGCGGCTGGTGGCGAGGGGATCGAAGCACATCCAACATGTGGATGAGTTTTTGACGTTGACGGGTTTGCGATACATCTGGGAAAAGAATCAGCCGTCAGAAGCGCATCGCGAAATGGCAAAACCCGCGGCGGTTGCGAAAGGCGATGCTGCCAAATTGAAGAAGGGGTCGCGCTGACGGGCGCACGCAAGAGAGGAAAGGCGTCTTCGCTAACAGAGATCTGGAGACGGCGGAAGGCTTGAGATCCTTCGTCGCAAAAGACGCGCCTCAGGATGACAATTTTATGGTCGGTGGCGGGGGTTGGCGGTGCTCAGCGCTGTATCTGAACGGAAGGTCGACCGGGCTGGCTTGTCGTATAAACGGATCGGTATGTAAAGCAGCCCCCAGGGCCTAAACACGGGCTTTCCCCAGCCCTGATGTCGGAGCTGAAGCCCCGACCCCTAATCGGAATTTAAGAAATGGCGACTATGGACAATTGGAATTACTTCAACTATTTCACGGAAATTGAAGAGCACTTCTGGAAGAAGCGCGGGGCACACTTGCTGGTTTCTCCGTTGGATTGGGCCATTATGGAGACGTGGCAGAAGGCGGGCGTACCTTTGGATGCGGCGCTAAAGGGGATTGACGCGGCGTTCGAAAGTTACCAGCGGTCACGGCGAGGCGCGGGAAAGACGTTGAAGAGCTTGGCGTATTGTACGGACGCAGTGCTCGAAGCGGCGCAGGAACAGCAGCAAGCGGCCGCAGGGGCTCAGCCGGCGGTGAAGGCCGAAGCGAAAGAACCCTTTTCGCGCGCGGAGTTGTGCGCTTATTTGCAGCGAAACGCAGAGATGTTGCGCCAGGCTGCGGGACTTCAGAAGGATGCGAGCGCGGGGCTTGGCGAATTTTTGCGGGAGATGGCGGAGAAATTGCGCTCGGCGGAAGCTTTGCTGGAGGCTCCGGGTGCGCTCGATCTGGAAGATCTGGAGCGACGGTTGACGATTCTGGACGAGAAGATCCATGCAGCGCTGTTGACGCATGCTTCCGAGGAGTTGCTGCTGAAGATCCGGCACGAAGTGGATTCGCAATTGACCACTTATCGGCGCAAAATGAAAGCAGAACAATTGGCGCTGGTGGAGAAGCAGTACTCACAGAAACGGTTGCTGGATGAGTTTCGATTGCCGCGTTTGAGTCTGTATTACTTTTCGTAGTTTTTAGGGGTGCAAGTTCTCTGCAAATTGAGGTTTGGAGCTTGCGGATCGGTTGAGATCCATCAGCTATCCTGGTCAGATAGACTCAGGATGACGGGCTGTTGGTTGGTAGAGGAAGTTGAGTTTTTTAGATTCGTCGAATTGGGCGAGTACTTCGGAGATTAAAAACGCCTTTTTTCTGGGCTATTCGGCACGGCGGGAGCCGTGCCCTCCCGAGATGTTGATCGTTGTTTGAGTTCGATTGCCCTGCGGGGGAAAGACAGGATTGATCCTATATGGCTGATGAGTTACATCTATCAATTGAGAAGATGATCTACGGCGGTGAAGGATTGGCCCACGCTGATGGGAATACCGTTTTTGTGCCGTTCGTGCTTCCGGCGGAACAGGTGCGCGCCGCGGTGCGCACGCGGAAGAAGAAGCTCATTCACGCCAACCTGGTGAACGTGGAGAAGGCCTCCCCGTCGCGCGTTGCCGCCGAGTGCCCACATTTCCGCGTTTGCGGCGGATGCCATTACCAGCACATTGAAATTGGCGAACAGGTGCGGTTGAAAAAAGAGATATTACGGGAAACGCTGTCGCGGTTGGGGGGAATGCAATGGCCGGGAAAGATCAAGGAACATACGGCGCAGCCGTATGGCTACCGGAATCGCGCGCAGTGGGCTTACCGCGACGCGTTGCCGCGCGCTTTCGGCTATTTTTTGCCGGAGAGCGCGCACATTCTGCCGATCGATCAGTGTCCGGTGCTGTCGCCGCGACTGGCGGAGACTTTCTTGCAATTCCAGGAACTGGCGCGCAGCAATTCCCTTCCGCCCGGAGTGCTGGAGATTGAGGCTTTTGCCGATGGAGCGGACGAAAAGATTGCTTTGAATGTGGCCTTTGAGCGCTTTCCCGGGCCACCAAAAGCACTGGCAACCAAATTCAAGGAAGCGCTGCCGGCTCTGGAGAGTTTGCTGATGCTGGATCAAAGCAAAAACCGGTTTGAATTGGAAGGTCCGGGTTACTTGGTCCAGAAGGCGGGCGGCTTCGAGTTTCGCGTGAACCATTTGTCGTTTTTCCAGGTAAATCGATTTCTTGTGGAAGATTTGCTGCAGACGATGGTGGATGGCGTGAAGGGCGGCTATGCGCTCGATCTGTATGCGGGCGTTGGATTTTTCACTTTGCCCTTGGCCAAGGTGTTTTCGAAGGTGGTGAGCGTGGATGCGAATCTTTCGGCGACGCGCGATCTGCGGCAAAATGCGGAAATTGCTGGAGCTTTGATTGTTTCCGAGAACGAGCATACGGAAGATTTTCTAAAGAAGGCTCAGGATAAGCCGGACCTGGTGGTGCTTGATCCTCCACGGGCGGGGCTTGGGGCTGAGGCCGCGGCGCGGCTGGCGAATCTCGGCACACAGGATATTGCGTATTTGTCTTGCGATCCTGCAACTTTGGCGCGAGACCTGGCGGTGCTGACGGGGTCAGAACGAAAGCCGGAATCGCCAGTCTTGGCCGAGCATAAATACGAGATTGCGGAAGTGCATTTGTTCGATTTGTTTCCGCAGACTTTCCATGTCGAGACGTTGGTGAGGTTGCGAAGAGTTTCATGAAGCTGCCGGCCGTTGCGATTGTCGCCGCATTTGCCGGCGGCACTTTGCTCGAGCTGGAGCCGCTTCGAGCTTTTCACGCTGCGCACTCTTCCCTCTCCGTTTTGTAGGCGTGGCGGTTATTTTCCTTTTGATTCCTGGATTTGTTCTAGCGACTCCGACGAAAGCGGGACACGGATTTTCCGGACGGACCGGCATGGCGCGGCGGAGGTGTTGACGGATGAGGAGAATCTGCAGGTGAGTTGTTTCGAGGCTTGCCCGGGGCTGGCTGCGGTTTCAGCGAAGACGCAGCCACCAGAGGAGAACCAACCCGGCGAGCAATAGGGCAAAACCGAGCGAGGCCTGGTATTCGTGATTTTTTTTGTACTGGGTCCAGGAGAAGGCCGAGCCATTGGCCGGTTGCTGTGCGACGAACAGCCTTGGAAAAAAGAGAGGAACCGCGGCGGCGTAGGCGGTGAAGGTATCGCCGTGCTTTTGGCGAAGTTCCATTACTTCGCGGCGCATGACGAAGGTGTAGACCAGCGCGAAATACACGAGGAGCAGCGCCGCGGCCCATACCGAATGCATGGCCAGGGCGGCTCCGAGTGCAAGAAAGCTGCTGCCAAAGTAGAGCGGGTTCCGCGTGCGAGCGTAGGGGCCGGTGGTGGTCAGCACTTCCTGCTTGTGAAGGTAGCCCGCGGCGTACGCGCGCATGCAAAGGCCGATGATCCCCACTAGCGCGCCGACTGCGATCGAGAGTGGAGTTGGGCGGGCGAGGAACAGCGTGACGGCCGCGACTATGTAGCCCAGACGAACACGCCAGCGGGCAAAGAAATTGAGCGCAGTCATTCGGCAGCCCCTAAGCGTTGCTTCACAGCGGCAAACACGGCGTCTACAGAGAGCTCGAGCAAGGAAGGATCGGCTACATTCGAACGGCCGTAGGTAGTGACTGCGTTGGGACTACGCAATACGAGCTGGCCCGGAGGATAGGGGCCATTTCGCGTGGGATCGGTTGGACCGAACAACGCGATCGCGGGAGTGCCGAGGGCTACGGCCAGGTGGAGAGGTCCGGTGTCTCCTCCGACGATGCACCGCGCACCACGCAAGAGGGCCATGAGGGTTCCCATTTCGCCGTCGTAGGGGATGGGTTGAGAGTCGCCGCTGGTGGACTTTACTTCGGCTACGAGTGATTCTTCGCCGGGGCCGTAGTTGACGACGCAGGGAAGGCCGATTTCTCGTCGAATTTTCTGGCAGAGGGCGCCGAAGCGATCCGAAGGCCAGCATTTGGCCCGCCAGCCACCGCCGGGACTGAGCACGATGTAGGAGCCCAAGCCTTCCCCGGCCAGGTCCTCGCGGACTCGAGTTGCACTGGCATCGTTCACTTTCAGATTTACCGCTCCCACCGGTTGTTTTGCGCCTGCGCGAGCGGACAGTTCGCCATTCTGATCGGCGATGTGCGTGGTCTGGCAGCGGACGCTGTCGGTGTAAAGAACCGGAACGCCGAATTCGCGGATCGTGGTGGAAGAAAAACCGATGCGCTTGGGAATGCCGCCGAAGAAAGCAAGAAACGCGGACTTCCATAAACCCTGGTAATCGATGGCCGCGGTCCATTTGGCCGAGCGTAGTTTGCCGACGATGCGGCGGACCGAGGCCAGGTCGCGCGAATCCACAGGCCAAATTTCCGTGGCGAGGCCGCTGCTGGAGACCAAATCTACCCAACGAGGATGCGTTAGCCAGACAATTTCAGCGTCGGGGAACGATGCACGCAGACCCGCGACGGCCGGGAAAGTGTGCACGATGTCGCCGAGGGAACCAAGGCGAACGACCACGAAGCGCGGCTCAGCCATGGAGACCTTTCCGGATGGCCGCGAGGAAGGAGCGGGTGGAGTGGCCTTTGGGATCGCCTACGATGGCTACACGGATGCCGAGGCGGTCAGAGACGGCGCGTTCGGGAACGGTTTCGGCGGCGTAGTCGGTGCCTTTGGCGTGAACGTCTGGTCGAAGTTCCTCGAGCAATTGCTCGACGTTTGGTTCGGCGAAGAGCAGGACGAAATCGACATCGCGCAAGGAAGCGACCAATTGCGCGCGCGCGTGTTCGTCGAGGACCGGCCGACCATGGCCCTTTAGATTTCTGACACTGGAATCCGCGTTCACAGCGACAACCAGCACGTCGCCTTCTTTTTTGGCGCCAGAAAGATAGCGAACGTGGCCGACGTGCAATGTGTCAAAGCAACCGTTGGCCAATACAACGTGTTTGCCCTGGCGCTGCAGCTCACTGACGGCAGCGCGGACAGATTCTCGAGAAAGAATTTTGGATTGGGCGGACCGCATAGAAATTGCCTAAGGGGCCACCCCCGCCGCTGCTTTTCGGATGGCTTCGAGGAGTTCGTTGCGGGAAACGGTGGCAGTGCCGCGCTTCATGACTACGAGGCCGCCCGCGATGTTAGCGATGTGGGCGGCTTCTACGGCTGAAGCACCACTTGCCAGCGCCAACGTATATGCGGCCAAGACAGTGTCGCCGGCGCCGGTCACATCGACTGCCTGGTCGCTGCCGTGAACGGGAATGTGAACCGTCTTTTCCTGGGGCTGGAATACCGCCATGCCGTCTTTGCCGCGCGTGATGACGAGAGACTTGAGCTTCAATTCGCGCAAGACTTCGCGGCCACAATGTTCGAGTTGAGCGAGATCCTGGCCAATGGCGATGTTGTGAAGAGCTTCGATTTCGGCTTCGTTGGGGGTGGCAGCCGTTACGCCCGCGCGTTTGTAGGCCATCAGTTGGTAGCGGGAATCGACGCTCACGGGAATCTGTCGTAGCTGTGCGCTGACCGCTTCGCGTACCGTTTCCGGATTCACGATGCCCAGGCCGTAGTCGGATATTGCCAGCGCATCGGAATTTTTGAGCTTTGTCTTTAGCAGTTGCTGGATTTTTTTGCGATGGGATTCCGTAACCTGTGACTGCGGTTCGTAGTCGACGCGCAATACCTGTTGACCTACGGTATGCGCCCAACCGGCGAGAAAGCGCGTCTTCGTGGGAGTTATGCCGCCCTTGATGCGAACGATTCCAGAGACGTTCACGCGCATTTCGCGGAACGCGTGGAGCAGCAAATCGCCGGCTTCATCGTCTCCGACGGCGCTAATCGGGGTGACACGCGCGCCGAGGGCTGCGAAATTGCTGGTGGCGTTGGCGGCGCCTCCGGGAAGAATGCGCGTTTCACGGTGGCGCAGAATCAGGACAGGAGCTTCGCGGGACACGCGAGTGATGGTGCCGTACTGGAAAGAATCCGCGACGAAATCCCCAAGGAGCACGACGCGTTTGCCTTCGAAGCGTTCCACAACATCGGCGAGCGAAAGAAGATCGGGGGCGCCGGAAGCGTTTGTGTTTTCCTTTTTGCGTTTCATCCCTGTTGCACCAGAATCCAATCCGTGGCTAACTGCAAATTTTCGACGATCGCGTCGGGCTGCCGAGGCCATTGGCCGGAGTGCCAGGTCTCTTCGCCCCGACCGTATCCGGTGCGAACGAAGACCGCTTTACAACCCGCGCGAAATGCCAATTCCATGTCGGCGTAGCGATCGCCGACCACGAAGGAGCGCAGCAGATCGATGTGATGCTCGCGCACCGCGCGCTCGATCATGCCCGTTCTCGGCTTGCGACAATCGCAGTCGTCGGCAGAACCGTGCGGGCAATAGTAAACCGCGTCCACATGCGCGCTATCCGCTTGTAGTTCGCGCTGCATGCGCTCATGCACTTGCTGTACGAGCGATTCCGGAAAATAGCCACGGGCTACGCCGGATTGGTTGCTTACGACAAACACAGCCAGGCCCGCTTCGTTCAGTCGGCGGATGGCTGGACCCGCAAACGGAAACATATGAAATCTGTCGGGATGATTCAAGTAACCCACTTCCTCGGCGATGGTGCCATCACGGTCGAGGAACACGGCGGGCTTGCGCAGGAAAAGTTCAGACAGAAGCCACCTCCGACAGCCACGACCGCACCGCTGCTTCCACCATTTCCGGCGTCACTGCGGTCATGCAGCGATGGTCCGTCGGGCAACGGCGCAGGAAACAGGGACTGCAGTAGGGCTTTTGCTGGACGAGAGTCGCGAAGGGCGTTACAGGCGCGGTTCCTTCGGGGTCGGTCGGGCCAAAGATCGCGACGACCGGCAAGCCGACGGCGGCGGCAACGTGCATTGCGCCGGAATCATTTCCCAGAAACAGATGGCATTGCGATAAAAGCGCGGGCAGTTCGGAGATTGTCGTTTTTCCCGTCAGGTCGATCGGTGGATGGCGCAATTCCGTGACGATCGCGGACGATACTGCGGCTTCGACGGGCGTACCGAACAGGACTATGTCGGCGTCGACCTGAGAAAGTATGGCATTGAGGGTTTTTGCGAAACGGTCTGGAGGCCAGCACTTGGCGGAACCGTAGGAGGCTCCCGCGCCTATGGCTATGCGGAGAGCGCCCGGACGGACACCGGCCTCGCGTAGAGTTGTCGCGGCTCGTTCACGCTCAGGGTCGCCTACGCGCAACTTGATGTGCGCGTCGTCATGCAAGGCGTCTATCCATCCGGCGCGACGGAGCAATTCGAGATAGTAGAATTTTTCGTGCGAGGGAATTTCGCCGGGTTTCGGGACGGCGACAGCATGGGTCAACAGGAAGCTTCTTCCATCGCGTGCGTAGCCGATTCGTTGCGGGATGTGTGCACGCCAGACTAGCCAGGCCGCGTCGAAGGCATTTTGCAGAAGCAACGCAACATCAAATCGCTTGACGCGGAGATCCTTGGCTAACGCTTCTCTTCCCTTCCAGCCGCGGTGCGGACCTTTAGGATTGTAGGGAATCAGCTCATCGCAGATGGCCTGGTCGCGATAAATGTCGGCGACATAAGAGCGCGCGACAATGGCAATATGCGCATCCGGAAACTTCGCTCGCACCGCGCACAAGGCGGGCATCGCCATAATCGCGTCGCCAACCCAGTTTGTGGCTCGGATCATAATTTTCATACGAGGTTACCGGCGGCGGCGAGCTTCTCGTAAATCAATTCCAGGAACGACGCTTCTTTGGAAATCAATAGATCTATTACCGCGATGTAGACGGTAAGCTCGGAGAAATGAATCCCGGAGAGGTTTTGCGCGTCTTTTTCCGTGGTAACCAGGGCTTTTGCACCCGCAGCGCGTGCAGCCGCTTGCAATTCAGTCGCATCGCGCTGGTCATAATGATGGTGGTCCCGAAATTCGGCCTGGCCCGCGAGCGTGAGATTCCAATTCTTCAGGTCCTGGAAAAAAGCCAGCGGATTGCCGATGCCGCAAAACGCGTAGAACGGCCCGGCGTTAAGTTCTTCACGGCTCATGAGTTCCTTCGCCTCATCCAAGCGACGATAGCCGAGCAATTTTGTGGTAGCGGAAAATACCGGATAGTCCTGAAACTTTTCGACGGCCGCGGCAGTACCGGGGACGGTTTCGATGCGGGTGAAGACGAGCAAATCGGCCCGGGCCATGGCGGAAATGGGTTCGCGGAGACGGCCGGCGGGTAGCATGCCTTGTTTCGCGAGGGGCTGAGCGGCGTCCAGGAGTAAGACGTTCGCGTCGCGCGCCAGTTGCAGATGCTGGAAGCCATCATCTAGCAGAAACACGTCGACCTTCCCTTCAAGCCTCTTGCCTTCTTCGTAGCGGTCCCGGCCTACGCCGAAGACAGCGCGCTGCTGCAGACGGTATTTCATTAGCTCGATTTCATCACTGGTGCCGCCGGCGCCTTTGTAGCCTCGACTCAAAATGCCTACCCGCTTCCCTTCCGCGAGCAGCCGTTCGGCCAACCAGATCACCATGGGCGTCTTGCCGGTGCCGCCGACGGTAAGATTTCCCACACTGATGACCGGACGATCCAATCGCTTTTGGCGAAGGGTTCCCTTTTCGTATAGCCGCGCGCGCCATTCCGTGACAGCACCGTACAACACCGATAGCGGCCAGAGGAGCAACCGCAGCAGCGGCGGCAGATTCATCGCGAGGCGCCACCGAACTGCTTGGCGACTTCAGCCATGACACGATCGAGCGCGCCGCGACTGGTCTCTACAAGTTGCTTCGCCGAATCTCCCATGCGCTTCATTTTTGCGGGATCTTTCAGGAGGTGAATCCACTCGACGCCGGCGTCTTCCGGGCTTTCCACCTGGATGGCAGCGCCAGCTTGCACGAAGCGGGCGGCAATTTCCGCAAAGTTTTCCATGGAAGGACCGAAGACGGGAACTTTTCCAAACGCGGCGGGCTCCAGAATATTGTGGCCACCGGCTTCAACTAACGAACCACCGACAAAGGCGCCATCAGCCAGCGGGTAGAGCGAGGCGAGTTCGCCGATGCTATCGAGCAAAATGACGGTGGTGTCCGCGGAGATGGCATGAGAATTTCCGTCGGCTTTGGGGGTGATACCTGGGCCAGGAACAGGCAATTCCGATCTGCGAATAAATTTACGGTGAGATTCCTCGATGAATTCCGCTGCCGGGACAAAGCGCTCCGGCTTGCGCGGCGCAAGAACCAGCAGTGCATTTCGAAAGTCGCCCTGGACCACGCCAAAGGCGATCAGCGCGAGCGGCTCTTCTGTTGCGACGACGCTGCCGGCGACTATCACTGGCCACTTTTGGAGGCGTTTGCATTCTTCGGCGAGCCAGCGAGAGAGAGGCGTCGCGTCGGGCAGGCTCATATCGTATTTGAGATTGCCGATGACCTTGACGCGATCCGCGGGCGCCCCGAGTGCGTGAATGCGGTCGGCGTCCGCGGGCGTTTGCATCAGAAAGGCGGCAGCATTTCGAAGAGCAGATTCCAGAAATGGGCGGAGGTAAAAGCCAAACAGGCGGAGATATTTCTGGTAGCGCGCGAAGGAACCGTCAGAGATACGCCCGCTGGCGAAGATGACCGGGATATTGCGTTTGCGGGATTCGCGGAGGAAGTTAGGCCATATTTCAGTTTCGACAATGATGATGAGAGCGGGCTTCACGGAGTTGAGAACCCTTCGAACGCTGAACTCCCAATCGAATGGGAAGTAAATCACGGCGTCGGCGAATGGCATACGTTCTTTCGCGAGCGCGTGGCCGGTTTGGGTGGTGGTGGATACAACAAGGGGACGCTTCGGATACGCTTCTTTGAGGCGCTTGGCCAACGCGACTCCGGAAAGCGCCTCGCCTACGGACACGGCGTGAATCCAAATCGCGCCGGGGCGGTCCGTTGGCAGCCGGTCCGTGGCGGTGATTACGAAGCCGAGCCGGTCTCCGAGGTTGGAAAAATATTTTCCGTGGCGCATGCCCTGAATCAGCCAATACGGTGCCGTGAACAGGGCCGCCAGACCCATCAATATGCTATAAACGAAGTACACTCGATTTGGACTCCGGTTAGATCCGGGATTTGTGAGCGCCCGAGGTCAAACAAGCAGGGGCAACCCCGCTTCTTCCCCATGAATCGAAGGCCTCAGGATGCAAACATTCTATTATAGCCTCATGCGAAACGCCCTCGCCTGTCTTCTCGCCGCTTTTATCGCCGCTTCGCTTTCGGCCCAAAACAAAGATGCCACACCGACTGAGGGGAACTCTCCAGCGGCGATACATGAAAAAATCATGGATTCGCATGAAGGGGTGACCATCGGAATTGATCCATGGACACAAGCGGACGAGTACAAGGAGAAATTCCCGAAGAAGTCACCATTTTCGAAGGGCGTGGTGGCGATTCATGTGAGTTTACGCAACGACAACAATTACGCGCTGAAAGTGAATTACCAGAGCATCCGCCTGCTGGTGCAATTGAGTGAAGACAATCGCCAGGAAATCGCGTCGCTTACCCCGGAGGAGGTTGCAGACACGGTGATGTTGAAAAACAACGGAAAGGATCCAACCGCCAAACGCATTCCGTTGCCGATACCGATACCGAACACTGGTCCAAAGTCCGCGCGGGATTCGAATTGGACGGCGCTGCGGGATGCTTGCCAAAATGCGGGAATGCCGACGACGGTGGTGGCTGCGCACAGTACGGTGGCCGGACTGATCTATTTTGATTTGCGCGGAGAAGTGGACCTATTGCAAAACTCTCACCTGTATCTGCCCAATATCATCTCCATGGGAGATAACCAGCCGCTTTCGTACTTCGATATCGCGCTCGGACACGGAGCATCCGAGTAAATCGCATCTTCGACTGGCTGATAAATCCACAGCGCAATTTTGGCCGATTTGCCGGACCCCAGAGGGTCGGCTACCATGGAGTGTCGAACAAATCGTTGTTCCAAACCCAAATGCAAAATCTCTTAGAACAATTGAACCCAGAACAGCGCGTTGCTGCGGAAACCACCGAAGGGCCGGTGTTGATTCTTGCCGGAGCCGGTACCGGGAAAACGCGCGCAATCACGTTTCGCATGGCCAATCTGATTTCGCAGGGGACGCCGGCGGAAAGGATTTTGGCGGTCACGTTTACGAATAAGGCCGCGGAAGAAATGCAGAGCCGCGTGACCGACCTGCTGCTGCGTGCCGGGGTACCGCCCGCGAGGCCGTGGATTTCGACGTTTCATTCGCTGTGCGCGAGGCTTCTGCGCCGTGAGGCAATTCACGCCGGGCTGCCGAAAGATTTTGCGATTTACGATGACGACGACCAGATTGCCGCGGTGAAGCTGGCGATGGGACGGCTGAGGATCGAGGAAGACGGACTGACGCCGCGCAACGTGCTGAGCCGGATCAGCTACGCAAAGAATCATGGAGAGACGCCGGAACAGGTGCGGGCCACGGCTTTGGGGCCGGACATGCGGAAGGTCGCAGACATCTTCGTCGGGTACGAAGAGTTACTGAAGAACAGCAAGGCGGTGGATTTCGACGATCTGCTGTTGCGTTCCGCGCGGCTGTTGCGGGAATCCACGGATGTGCGGGAACGCTGGCGGGCCAGGTTTGCCTACATTCATGTGGACGAATATCAGGACACGAATCGGGTGCAGTATGACCTGCTGCGTTTGTTGACCAACGAGCATAGAAACGTTTGCGTGGTTGGGGATGAAGACCAATCGATCTATCGTTGGCGTGGCGCGGACGTTTCCATTTTGTTGAGCTTCTCGCAGGATTATCCTTCGGCGAAGGTGGTGCGACTGGAGCGGAATTACCGGTCGACCCAGGCGATACTGGATGCGGCGGCGGCGGTGGTGTCGAATAATCCCGGGCGACTGGGCAAGAACCTGCAGGCACAGAAAGAGAAAGGCTCAAATCTTCGTTACTACGAAGCGCGAGATGCGCAGGCGGAGGCGGAGTTTGTGGCGGGAGAAATGGAACGGATTTTGAACGACGATCCGGACCAGACGTGCGCGGTGGAATACCGGACGAATTTCCAGTCCCGTTCGTTCGAAGAAGTGTTCCGGCGGAGAGGGATTCGCTACAAGCTGGTTGGAGGATTCAGCTTTTATAACCGCGCGGAAGTGAAGGATGCGCTGGCGTACGTGCGGCTGGCGCTGCATCCGGAAGACGATATTTCGCTGCTGCGGGTATTGAATGTGCCGGCACGAGGGATTGGGAAGACGACGGTCGATGCGTTGCGGGAGATTGCCGATCGCGAAAGGCTTTCTTTGTGGGATTCCATTGAATCCTTGATGACGAATCCCGCTTCCACGCGGGCCACCGCGCCGGTGCGGGCATTTCACGAGCTGGTGGTACGGCTACGAGAGGCGTATAACACCAAGGAACCGGCGGAGTTTCTGCGGTTTCTGCTGGAAGAAACCGGCTATATGCCCATGCTGCGGGACCGCAACACTCCAGACGACGTGGCGCGGATGGAAAACCTGGAGGAATTGGCGCGCGCGGTGGCCGAGAGCCAGGAGACCGGCGAATCGTTTACGGATTTTCTGGACGCAGCGGCGCTGGTCAGCGATGCAGATTCGTTCGAAGACAAGCCGGGCGTCACGCTGATCACCTTGCACAGCACCAAGGGGTTGGAGTTCGATCACGTGTTTCTGACTGGATTGGAGGAAGGCATCTGTCCGCATAGCCGCTCGGTCAAAGAAGAGAAAGGTATTGAAGAGGAGCGCCGGCTTGTGTACGTGGGAATGACTCGAGCGCGAAATTCGCTGACGTTGACGCGGGCTGTGTACCGCCGCATTTTCGGAAACGAACAGCAAATGCGCGCTTCCCTGCCGAGCCGGTTTCTGGCCGAGGTGCCGGCGGAACTTGTGGATACGGTGCGGGGATCAATGGCGGAGATTGGCGAATCGCGGCGTTACGAGCCCGATCCGGAATACTCGTATTCCGCTGAAGAGTTTGTGCGGCGGGCTCGGGGAATAGCGCCTCCAGCACAGCGTGCCCCGCAGCGGCGCGCTTCGACTCCGTCGCCCTCGTTTGGATCGTCGGCGTTTAAACGCGGGAAGAATGCAGACCCGTTGCTGGGGCAGAAGGTGCGTCACCCGGAGTATGGCGTGGGGACGGTAGTGGGAGTTGAGGGAGAGGACGAAGACCGGCGGCTGAGTGTGAGTTTTCCGGGGCGCGGGACGAAGAAGTTTGTGGAGAGGTACGCGCAGCTGCAGCCGTTGTAGGGTGTCGCAGGGGCGGCCGGGTGCTCTGTGGGAATGGCGACCGGGTTGAGATCGAACCCAGGAGAAACTCAGGAGTGCTGGCGGGTCTGAAGACCCGCGCCTACAGGTGCTTGCCGTGGTCAAAGTTGCGCCTTGGATGGTGTTCGCGATAAAGTGGGCGCGATCATTCCTTGTAAATTCCGTGGCGGGCTTTTTGGTGGGCACGCATGCGCGCGGATGGGATCGGAGAGCTTGAGTGGCGTCAGCACTGTTCCGCTGTAAAAGCATCGACCAGCTTTTGTCCGACTCCGAAAACGCGGAAATCAAACTAAAAAAATCATTAGGTTGGTTGAGCCTGACTTCGCTGGGAATCGGCGCGGTGATCGGTTCGGGGATCTTCACGATCGTGGGAACGGCGATCGCGGGCCAGACGATGCAGGTTTCGTCGGTCCTCAACGCGCCACTGCTGCAATATCTTCTGACGCGATCCACTTCGTTCGGACGGCCGGGGGCCGGACCCGCGATCGCGCTTTCTTTCGTGCTGGTTGCCATTGTTTGTGGATTTGCTTCCGTGTGTTATGCCGAGCTGGCGGCTATGATCCCGATCGCAGGCAGCGCTTACACGTACACTTACGCGACGATGGGGGAACTGATCGCGTGGATTATCGGCTGGGACCTGATTCTGGAATATGCCGTGAGCAACATGGCGGTGAGCGTGGGTTTCTCCGCGCACGTTGTGGCGCTACTAGACTGGTTCGGATGGCATCCCGACCCGCGATGGATTTCTCCCGCGTATCTTCCCACCGGGCTGCAGGACTTGCAGGGCAGTGACATTTATGGGCCCGGATGGCATTTCGGGTTCAACTGGCCAGCATTCATCATCGTGATGCTGCTGACGGTGATTCTAGTGCGGGGGATCAAAGAATCGGCGGAAACCAACAACATCATGGTGTTTTTGAAAATCGTGGCGATCATGGTGTTTGTGATGTTTGCCGCCCGTTTTATTCATCCGGCCAATTGGCATCCATTCGCGCCGAACGGATGGCCGGGCATTTTGACGGGCGGGTCAATCGTATTCTTCACATACATTGGATTCGATTCCGTGTCGACGGCGGCCGAGGAATGCAAGGATCCGCAGAGGGATTTGCCGCGAGGGATTATCGCGACACTGGTGGTTTGCACATTGCTGTACATCGCGGTGGTGGTGGTGCTGACCGGGCTAGTGCCATGGCAAACGCTGATGGGCGACGCGGCGCCGGTTGTCAACACGATGAAGAAGCTGCATTTTGGCGGGGTGCGGCTGGTGGTTTTGCTGGGTGCGCTGATGGGAATGATCTCATCGCTGCTGGTGTTTCAGCTGGGGCAGGCGCGCGTGTGGTTTGCGATGTCTCGCGACGGGTTGCTACCGCGAATTTTTGGCCGCGTACATCCCCGATTTCAGACGCCGGATTTTTCCACATGGCTGGCAGGATTTGTAGTTGGGATTCCCGCGGGTCTATTGGATATCGGCACGCTGGCCGATCTGTCGAATATTGGCACGCTGTTCGCGTTTGCACTGGTTGCCGGCGGCGTGCTGATTTTGCGTTACCGTGAGCCAAACCGGCCACGCGCTTTCCGCGCGCCCGGCGGACCGATTGCTCCCGTGCTCACCATCCTGACTTGCCTGCTGTTGATGGCAGGCCTGCCGATCATGAACTGGCTGCGATTCTTCTCTTGGCTGATCATCGGGCTGGTGATTTATTATTTCTACGGGCGTAGAAAGAGTACGCTTAGGTTGGCCGCCCCGAGCAGGTGAGCCCTGCCAAGGACACAATTCATGCCCCGGCAACGGTTCTGGAAGGTGGGAGGTACAGGCAAGGCTTTACTGTTCCTTGCGTTGGTCGAACTGTGCAACCCGGGCGAAGGCATTGCATGGGGCACGAATACGCAGCGGCTGATCGTGAACCATGCCGTCGATACACTTCCTTACGATTTGCGGAGTTTTTTCGAGGCGAACCGAAGCTTCCTCATCCAACACGTAAACGATCCACTGAATGTGCTGGATAAGCATCCGAACGAGCGGCAAAACCACTTCGTTGAGCTGGATAAGTATGGCAAATTCCCGTTTGAGGCTTTACCGCGCAGCTACAAGGCCGCGCTGTCTAAATACAGCAAATCCAAAATCGACTCCACTGGAACGTTGCCGTGGCAAATCGGCGTGTACAGCGCCAAGCTGACCGAGGATATGAAGACGGGCCACTGGGATGAGGCAAAGATTGACGCAGCGTTCCTGGCGAACTATGTCGCGGAAGCGCACGACCCGTTTAACACCACAGAGAATTATGACGGCAGATTGACCGGACAAACGGGCGTAAATGAGCGCTTTAACACCATGTTGATCGACCGCTACGGTTCGTTTTTCCCGTTGAACTCGCACGACGCTGTCTTTATTACGGACCCGACCGACTACGCGTTTGACATGTGCCTGAACGCACACAGCATGCTGGAGGCTGTGCTTCTGGCTGATCGCAACGCAAAACGTGGGCAAAGTTCCTACACGGACGAATATTACGATCACTTCTACAATCTGGCGGCGGCTCCGCTGATCAAGCAACTGTCCGATGCCTCGACGGACGTTGGTTCATACTGGTTGACGGCTTGGACCAACGCCGGAAAACCGCCGTTGCCGCACTAACTGGTTCCCGTGGAACATAACGCCCTTTCTGACAAAATCGCCGCACTGCCGAAAGCGGAGTTGCATCTGCACCTGGAGGGTTCGATTCGTCCGGCGACGGCCGTAGCTTTGGCCGCGCGGCACGGCATCGCAATAAGCGAAAAAGAAGTTCGTCAACGCTATGCTTACAGCGATTTCGCCGCGTTTATTGAGGCGTTCAAGTGGGTGACTTCGTTCGTGCGGGAACCGGCCGACTTCGCGCTGATCGTGACGGACCTGGCCGAGCAGTTGTTGGCGGAAAACGTGGTGTATGCCGAAGTGACGCTATCGATCGGGGTGATGTTGTTACGGCAGCAGAATCCGCAAGCGAATTTCGAAGCGCTTCTGGCGGCGGCCGAGCCGTTTGAGCGGAAAGGCCTGCGGTTGAACTGGGTGTTTGACGCGGTGCGGCAATTCGGCGCCGATTTCGCGATGCAGGTTGTTGATTGGGCGAAGCAGTGCAATTCGCGGCGCATTGTCGCGTTCGGCATCGGCGGAGATGAGTTGAGCGTGCCTACGAAGAATTTCCAGACCGTTTACAGGCGCGCGGCGCATTGCGGGTTGCACCTCCTGATGCATGCGGGAGAAATTGGTGGTCCGGAAAAAATCCGGGAGGCTGTGGAATTGTTGGGCGTGGAACGCGTTGGCCACGGAATCGCGGCGATCCATGATCCGGCGCTGATGGATTTGCTCGCGGCGCGCCGGATTGTCCTGGAAGTGTGCCCGGTGAGCAATGTTCGGACGGGGGCGTTGGCTACGCAACTTCGGGTTGATGCACCGTCAATCCGACAACACCCGCTGCCGCAGCTGGTCCGGCATGGAATTCCTACGGTGCTTTCGACGGACGATCCTTCGATGTTTCACACGTCACTGCGCGAGCAATACCAGCACGCGAGCGAGATGGGGCTGAACGAGGCAGAGCTCGGAAAACTAGTGTCGAACAGTTTTGATTTTTCGTTTGCGGAAGTGATCCGGTAGACTTGTGGTGTTGCCGTACTCCACGCGAGAAAGGGCCGATGTTATACTGACTTTATGAAAGCTCATGTCTGGGTAATGCCAAAACGCACTGTGCTGGATCCGCAGGGTCAAACCATTCAACATGCCCTTTCCGGCCTGGGATATTCGCAGGTGGCGGATGTTCGGCAGGGCAAATTCTTCGTGCTAAACCTGAATGGCTGGAATCGGGACGAAGCGCAATCGCAGCTTGAACGTATTTCCAAAGAAGTGCTGGCCAATCCGGTGATTGAAGAATACCGCTTCGAAATTGTGGAATAGGCTGAGTGCATGGCTTCCTTGCCGCGCGGCACACGTAACCGATCTAAGCTAGGGTTAATTTCTATTTTTTTGTTTGGAGCGCTGCTGTGTGGTTGCAAGCAGTCCGGTTTGCCGGCGGTGGACGATCCTCAGCTAAAACCGATTCAGGCGATGCTAGAAGAGCATTTGCCGCTGGGGAGCACACAAGGGACCGTAAGCGAATTTCTGTCCTCGCACGCATACCCGATGGAGCCTTCAGACCAGGCGGATACGATTATCGCGAGGATTCGGCATATCGATACGGAAAGAATGCAACCGGTCACAGCGCGCGTGACTTTTCATTTTGACGCGAACGGCAAGCTCACTAGCTATCAGATCATGCGTACGTTGAACGACCCCATTCCTCAGTAACTTTTGCGACTTCCGACCCGCCGGTTTGGGGTGGTTCCGAATAGGCCCGTGCTAAGCTAAACGCCTGGCAAACAAGAGAGCGTTCGCATGTGCGGGATAGTCGGCTATATCGGCTCGAAGAAGGTGGTCCCGGTGATCATCGAAGGGCTGCGGAAGCTCGAATACCGTGGCTATGACTCGGCCGGAATCGCGGTGGTCGATACGTCCGGGAAACTGCACCTGCGACGGGCGCCCGGGAAACTGCGCAAGCTTGAAGAAGTAATCCAAAACTCGCCCATTGACGGCACGTACGGAATCGGCCACACGCGCTGGGCCACGCACGGACGACCTACAGAAGAAAACGCGCACCCGCATCGCGATTGCACCGGGCAGTATGTGGTGGTGCACAACGGAATCATTGAAAACTACCTGGAATTAAAGGAAAGGCTGCAAAAAGAAGGTCACAAGTTCGTTACCGAGACGGATACCGAGATCGTGGCGCACCTTGTGGAGAAATATGCGAAGGATTTGCCGTTCGAAGAGGCGGTTCGCAAAACGCTGAAGGACCTGCGAGGACTCTATTCGCTGGTGTTCTTGTCGGCCAAGGATCCCGAGAAGCTGATCGCGGCGCGCATTGGGCCTCCGTCAGTCATTGGCCTGGGCGAAGGCGAATATTTTGTGGCCAGCGATATTCCTGCCTTGCTGGAGCACACGCCGAACATTTTCTTTCTGGCGGATGGGGATGTTGCGATTCTGACCAGGGAAGGCGTTCGCGTGACGGACCTGGAAGGCAACCCGGTGAAGCGGCCCGCCCACCAGGTTACCTGGGATCCGATCATGGCGGAAAAGGGCGGCTACAAGCATTTCATGCAGAAGGAAATTTTCGAGCAGCCGCGAGCGATCCGGGACACCCTGCTCGGGCGGATTTCCCAGGACACCGGCAAAGTGTTTCTGGACGATATGCAGATTTCCGAGGAGCAATTTTGCGGTTTCCACAATGTGCGCATGGTCGCGTGCGGGACGAGTTGGCACGCTGGCTTGGCCGGGAAGTTCATGATTGAGCGGCTGGCGCGGATTCCCGTGGAAGTGGATTACGGCAGCGAATTTCGCTATCGCGATCCGATTCTCGATTCGAAGACGCTTACGGTTTGCATCAGTCAATCCGGAGAAACGGCGGACACGCTGGCGGCCCAGCGTGAGGCGAAGCAAAAAGGCTCGCCGACACTGGCGATCTGCAACGTGAAGGGTTCGATGATTACGCGCGAGGCCGCGGGAACGATCCTGACCCATGCAGGGCCGGAGATTGGCGTGGCCTCGACGAAAGCGTTCACGGCACAGATTGCGGCGTTACTGCTGCTTGCGTCGTATCTTGGGCAGATCCGCGGCAGACTGTCGCCGGACGATGCTCGCAAGTTAATGCTGGAATCACTGCAAATCCCGCACAAGATGGAGACCATCCTGCAGGCCGATGCTACTGGTTTGTACGATGCCCTGGCGCGGCAATTTTTCCGGCAGTCGGATTTTCTTTATCTAGGACGCGGCATTCACTACCCTATTGCCCTGGAAGGCGCGTTGAAGCTGAAGGAAATTTCCTATATTCACGCCGAAGGCTATCCTTCGGGCGAGATGAAGCACGGGCCGAACGCGCTGATTGACGAAAATCTGCCAGTGGTGGTTTTGGCTACGCGCGATGAATCCGATCCGGCGTCCATGACGCTTTACGAGAAGAGCGTTTCGAACATCAAGGAAGTGAAGGCACGCGACGGGATCGTGATATCGATTGCAACGCAAGGCGATCACCTGGCGCGGGAGGCTTCGGACCACTTGATCGAGCTGCCGCCGACTTCCGATCTGCTTTCGGTGCTGCTGGAAATTGTTCCCCTGCAACTGCTGGCCTATCACATCGCGGTGCGGCGAGGCTGCGACGTAGATCAACCGCGCAACCTGGCAAAATCTGTCACCGTCGAATAGTGTTTCCGTCACATCTTTGTACACCGGTCTTTGCCATCCTTTGTGGCAAGAACTAGAATCAAACCGGTAAGAAGGCTTCGACGGCCAGTTTGGTTTATCCGGGGGTTGGCTATGAAAGCGATTCAAGCTCGCTGCATGTTGTTTACTTTGCTCGCATGGCTGGCCGCAGGTATTCCCCTTCTTTCGCAAACCACTTCACCGCGCTTTGTCGCCATCACCATTGATGATCTACCCGCCGGAGATGCGAATTCGATGACCGGCGCCGAAATCGTGGAAATGACCACGAAGTTGCTGACGACGCTGCGAGAGCAAAAAGTTCCAGCGATCGGGTTTGTGAACGAGCAGAAGCTGTACAAGGTTGGCGAAGTGGACGATCGCATCAGGTCGCTGAGCCTGTGGCTGGACGATGGTTTTGAGCTTGGCAATCACACCTTCGCGCATACTTCGCTGAATCGCGTGGCGTTGCCGGCATGGGAAGAGGAGGTTGTCCGCGGGGAGACGGTTACGCGACTGCTGATGGCGCAGCGTAAAATGAAACTGCGGTACTTACGGCACCCGTACCTGGATGCGGGGATGGATCTGCAAACCCGCCGCGAGGCGGAGGCGTTTCTTGCTCAACGCGGGTATCAGGTGGCACCCGTGACGATGGATGCGTGGGACTGGATGTACGCCGGCGTGTATGCGGACGCGCGGAAACGCCAGGACACCGCCATGGAGCAACAGTTGGTGAGCTCGTATCTTTCCTACACCACCACAATTTTTGACTATTATGAGAAACTTTCGAAGAGCTTGCTCGGCTACGAGCCCAAGCAGGTTTTACTGCTTCACGCGACGTGGCTGGAGGCCGATCACATTGGCGACGTTCTAGACCTGCTGCGCAAGCGCGGATATCAGTTCGTCACGCTGCAAAACGCGATCAGCGACCCGGCCTATAGCACTCCCGACGAATATGTGGGTGAGGGCACCGGCTGGATCGACCATTGGGCGATTACGCGCGGGCAGCCACCACTGGGAGAGCCAACTTTTCCGCAGTGGGTGATCGACAAGTCGCGCGAGATTCACAGCAAGAACCCGCCAGCGGCTTCGCACTGAAGCGGCGCGGTGTTCGGTGAAGCAGCATAAATTATAGCGATGAGCTACTATAGGTTCATGCGGTCCAGTTACCGGGTCTTTCCGCTTGCGCTACTTTTCTTCCTCAGCTTTGCACCCCACGCCTATCCACAGACAGCTACCCTTAAGGAAATTCGCGCCGAAGGATTGAAGACATTCAGCGAGACTCAGGTGGCTTCACTGTCCGGACTACAAATCGGAACTGAGGTTGGGCGAAAGGAGCTGCAGGATGCTGCCGACCTGCTTTTGCGCAGCGGACTGTTCACCAAGGTGAACTATAAGTTTGACACTCACAATAATGACGTGACGTTGACGTTTCATCTGGGAGAAACGCCACGATTGCCTGTGGCCTACGATAATTTTCCCTGGTTCGACGACAGCGAATTGGCAGATTCGATTCGAAAGGATCTGCCGTTCTACGATGGGACTTTGCCTGAAGGGGGGACGGTGGTGGACCTCGCAGGTAATTCGCTGGCGTCTTTTTTGACCGCGCATGGCCTGAAGGCGGAGATTCAACATTATGTTCTGGCGAATCCACTGATCGTCGGTTCAGAGCAGGAGTTCCAGGTTACCGGGGTGACGCAAACGATTGCCAGCATGGAGTTCAGCGATCCCGCATTGGCCAGCAATCTTGCCGTGCAGCAGCATCTTTCCGAGGTGCTCCGCAAGCCTTACTCGCGGCTGACAATTGATGTGTTCCTGGCGGAGGCTATCCGGCCAATTTATCTGGAGCAAGGCTATCTTCGCGCGAAGCTAGGGCCCGCGCAGGTGCGGCTTTCGGGCGACCCGAACAAGAAATTCCCCGAAGAGATTCCGGTTTTTGTCCCGTGTACGCCCGGACCTGTATATCACTGGCAAGAGGCGCAGTGGCAAGGAAACAGCGCCCTGCCGACGGAAACTCTTAAGGCCGCGATGCGGCTCAAGCCCGGCGATGTGGCGGATGGCATGACGATCGAAGGCGGTTGGGAACGCGTGCGAGAGCAGTACGGGCACCTTGGCTATCTGGAGGCTAAGGTCGAGCCGGTGGCGAAGTACGACGATCAGGCTCACACGGTTACGTATACGGTTGCGATCACGGAGGGCAAGCAGTACCGGTTTCACGAGATCACGATCACGGGGATGTCGCTTGCCGGAGAAAAGATGATCCGCGAGGCATGGCCGATCAAACCGGGCGACGTGATGGACAAAATCGTGTTCGAAGAATTCCTGATGCGGTTGGAGTCGCACCGCGAAGTAATTTTCAAGGACTTGCCGGTGCATTACGACACCGTGGGGCATTGGTTGCAGACGGATGCGGAGAAGGGGACGGTTGACGCGTTGCTGGATTTTAAATGATGGATTTTTCGGTCGGGGTGGTGAGCGGCGGCGCGATTCAAAGCGAACGGACGGCTTCGGAAGAACCGGCCCGTACCAGACCGGAAAACCCCAAGAGTCCACAAGCAACAACGGCATGGGGGCACGCAATTGAGTTCGAATGACGCGCTACGGTTATTACCTGGTATCGTTGTGAATTCGGGCTGAGATATACTCAAGGCTTGATGAGCGCGTTGGTGCAAATTCGGATGGGTGAGCCATCGGCTGAGATGGCTGCGGGAAAACAAAAGGGTTTGCTTGACCGGCTGGCTGCACTCCCTTCGCTGATCGTGGCGCTTTCGGGGGGCATTGATTCGGCGTATCTGGCTTGGGCTGCTCATCGTTCTCTGGGTGATCGCGCGTTGTCGGTTACGGCCGTTTCGGCCAGCTATTCCGCGTTTGATCGGGAACAGGTGGAGAGTTTCCTTCGCGTGACCGGCGCGCGGCACGAATTTGTGGAAACGCGTGAGCTGGAAAATCCGGCTTATCGCGTGAATGACAAGAATCGGTGCTATTACTGCAAGGACGAACTGTTTTCCGTCCTCGATGCAATTGCATCGGAGAGACGGTTTGCCGCGGTCGCGTATGGCGTCAATGCCGATGACACTTCGGATTTTCGCCCTGGCCAGCGCGCGGCTACGGAGCATCGGGTGCTGACGCCCCTCCTGGACGCGCAATTGCATAAGCCGGAGATTCGGTTTCTGGCGCAACGGGCCGAGTTGCCCATGTGGGACCGGCCGGCTTCGGCGTGTTTGGCATCACGGCTACCGTACGGGACGGTAGTAACCGAGGAGCGTTTGGCGCTGGTAGAACGGGGGGAGGCGGAGCTCCGGCGATTGGGATTCCGGCAGTTCCGCGTGCGGCTGCATGACACGCTGGGACGGGTCGAGGTGGCAGCCGAGGAATTGCCCCGGGCGTTTACGCCGGAGATGGCTTCGGCGATTTCCAGCGCTCTGAAAGCAGTTGGATTTACGTATGTAACCTTGGACCTGGAGGGATACCGCCAGGGTTCCTTGAATGAAACGCTGAGCAAATCCGCGGGAACATAATCGCTTCAACTTGCGTATCTTTTCTACAGGAGGGCAGAGCGAAGCATATGACTTCCCTGACCAGAACGATCCGCCAAGCCTGGGTTCCAGGCGCTTTACTGCTGTTTGCCAGCGTTGCGCTGGCTCCCACCCGCGTTGCTGCCGCGGATAATACTTTTGAGCGTACATTTACCGTTTCCGGCGCCGTCCGGCTGGAGTTGAATAATGGATCGGGCAACGTCGAGATTCGCGGAAGCGCCGATGGCAAGGTGCATATCGTCGGCAAAGTGACGCCTGGATGGTCGGTGTTCGGCGGCTCTGAGAAAAACGTTCAGGAGGTTCTGGCGAATCCTCCCGTGGAACAACATGACAATGCGGTGCACATTGGTCGCAACAATTCGATGTTTCGGAATGTCTCCATCGATTACAAGATCGAAGTTCCGCACGATACCGACATCGATGCCAGCGTGGCTTCGGGCGGCATGACGATCGACGGTGTTCGCGGGCCGGTCAAAGCTTCTTCTGCTTCGGGCTACCTTCACGTTTACAACGTGGAGCGCGACACGCAAGTGTCCGCGGCCAGCGGCGGCATCGACGTTTCCGGTATCGGCGGAATCCTGAGGGTGAACAGCGCTTCGGGCGAAATCGTTGTGGCCAATGTGAAGGGCGACCTGCAGGTTAGCGCGGCTTCAGGATCCATTCGCATTACCAACCCGGGCGATCGCGTGGAGGCATCGGCGGCCAGCGGCTCCATTGAGGTAAACGGGGCGAAGAGCGACCTGAAGGTTCATGCTATTTCGGGTTCCGTCAACGTTTCGGGCGACCCTAGCGCCAGCCGCTATTGGGAACTGAAGTCCGTATCTGGTTCCATCGATATTCGCGTGCCGCCCAGCGCGAGCTTTCTGTTTACTGCCGAAACGACTTCCGGGGATATTCGCACAAATATCCCTGTAATCCTTGAGGAACAGGGCAAACACTCTCTGCGCGCGCACATCGGATCTTCTTCGGGCCGCATTGAAGTGCATACGGTGTCCGGCGGCGTTGACGTTCAGGGATCGTAGAGCCGGATGTTGGAAGACGCGCTTCCGGCCCGCTGCAAAAGTGCTTTCACCCCGGTACAATATAGTTTGTGTTGATCCGCCGCAACCTGATCGTTCGCCGATTCCCACTCCTGATTTGGCTGGTATTGTGCACGCCGGCAGTAGGTTGGTGTCAGCAGGGTCAGATGCCGGCACCTTCGGCACCAGCTCCGCCGGCGCCAGTGCCGGTGCCGCAGCATGCCGCACCTGAAAAACATCCACAGCAACAGGACCTCGAGAAACTGGATCTCCAGAAGGCGATCGACACCGCGTCCAACGATCGCGCGGCGCTAGTTAAGAATCTTGAGGTGTTTCTAAAGAAATACCCGGAATCCACGCAGCGGCCGCAGATCTACCGGGCGCTGGTGGAATCCAGCCTGCAACTGCGGGACTTTCCGCGCGCGTTGGATTATTCCGAGCGGCTGGTTTCGCTAAACCCCGACGACATTTCCAATACCGTTCTCACCATCCAGCTTCTGAATCGTTATGGCGATGTGCCGGGCTACCGGCGCGCGGTTTTCTACTGCAGCCGCGTGCTGGAGTATATCGACCACACGACCTCGGTCGATAAGTCACCAAGGGTTTCCCCCGAGGACTGGGAGGCTTCCAAGAAAAAAGACAAGTCTTCCTTGCTGCTCGTGCGCGGCGACCTTTATCAGAAGTTGAACGACAACGTGAACGCGCAAAAGGATTTTGAGGCGAGCTATGCCCTCGTGCCCAACGCCAACGCGGCGGAGCGGCTAGGCGAGCTCGCCGAATTGAAAAAGGACCCAAATGCAGCGATCCAGCAATATGCGCGGGCTTTTGCGCTGACCGATGGGGCCAACAGCGCCACTTCCCGCGCCGAACTACGCAAGAAAATCGGAAATGTGTGGCGGCTGGCTCATGGATCGGAAGACGGGTTGGGGGACTATATGCTGCACGCGTTCGACGCGAGCACGGCTGAAGCCACTTCCACAAAGCCCGCGCGCAATCCCCATGGCAAAGAACCTTACGATTTCGTGTTACGGAAAGTGAGCGACGGGACTTCGGTGCGGCTTGCGGATGCCAAAGGGAAGATTGTGGTGCTAAGTTTCTGGGCGACGTGGTGCGGACCTTGCAAGGAATTGGAGCCACTCTTCGAGAGAGTTGCAGCGCGTTATGCGTCGAAGCCCGATGTTGTGTTTTATGCGCTGAACTGCGACGACGACGAATCGCTGGTGGCGCCATTTCTGGCGGAAGAAAAGCCCAAGACGCCCGCGTTATTCGCCGACGGCCTTGACCGGCTTTTGCGAGTGGATTCGTTTCCCACTACGGTGATCCTGGATCGTAGCGGAAAGATTGCGTTTCGGTCGGATGGATTTGATCCCGACGATTTCGAAAAATCGCTGGGGAACGCGATTGATCGAGCGCTCGCAGCAGCGGGTGCTTCGGCGGCTGCGGCGGTTCGGCCTTAATTCCCTGCCGGGCGTGCTTGCGGGAATGCCGCGGAAATTTCTTGTGCGGCACAAACTGTGTTCCTGTGGATTCGAACCGTATCTTCGATGCGCCTCGCGTAACCTCCGGCGAGCGTAGTGACCACGGGAATTTTTCGTTTTCTTGCTGCTTCGAACACACCTCGATCGCGTGACATTAGACCCTCCATTGAAATATCCAAGCCACCTAGCTGGTCGTCGCGATAGGGATCGGCACCGCCGACGTAGAAAACCATGTCGGGTTGGAAATTATCGAGGGAGTGGCGGACTGCAGGCAGAAGAGCTTGCAGATATTCCTCGTCAGCGACGCCATCTTCCAAGTTGAGATCCAGACTTGAGGCGGGTTTGTGCGCGGGGTAGTTGTTGAGTTGGTGGATCGACAGGGTAAAGACGGAGTCGTTTTTCGAGAAGATGGCGGCGGTGCCGTTGCCGTGGTGGACGTCGGTGTCGATGACCATGGCCTTTCGGATGGCGTTGTCGTGCTGGAGCCGGCGGATGGCTACGGCGACATCGTGAATGGCGCAGAAACCTTCACCGTGGCCTGGGTAGGCATGATGAAAGCCACCACCGAGATTGCAGCCGAAGCCGTCACGTAGGGCGGACTGGGCTGCGGCAATGGTGCCGCCTGCGGCCAGCCAGAAGGCTTCTACCAATTCTGGCGAGTAGGGGACTTCGAGCTTCATTTCCTCGCTGCGAGTTAGCGTGCCAGTTTTTAGTTTGTTCACCCAGCCGGCCGTGTGAACGCGAAGGATGTCGGCGTCGGAGGCGGGTTCCGGGCGTAGGAAATCTTGCTTGGTTGCAGGGCCATCGGCGAGGAGGGTTTCCGCCAGGAGTCTGAATTTTTGCGAGGGGAACACATGGGCGCCCAGATTCAAGTCGTAGCGTTCGTGGTAGATGAGTTTGAAGGGGAGCATGGTTTTGCCTCCGGGGACACACATAGTGTGACATCGCGATTTATTAATGCCAGATGCTTTCATGAGAATGACGCATTGCGTTGGGCGTTGAACACCCGGCACCCCACTCGAATTGTGAATGGGTTGCGGGTATTCGATTTGCCTTCGGATTCTCCGCGGATTACTACCCAAATGGTACTGAGCTGGACGGTTCTGATTCTTCACCGATGGATGGAGGCTGAGCGGAAGGTTCGGCACCACGATTTGGACTTCGCACTTTGATCGAAGAGAGATTCCTCACTCTGCGGACTTCGTTCGGAATGACGGAGTTTTTGTTGGGCGAACGATTAAGCTTTAGTATTCGCGTTCGAGGATGAAGTCGGGTAAGGTGCGTAGGGCTCGGCCGTATTCGGCTTCGCCGCCACCGTTGATGCATTCTTTCGCGCGACGAACGTAATCGATGGCGAGGTTGCGGGTCCGCTCCAGAGCGCCGGAATCGCGAACTAGGGCGACCAGGGTTTCCGGCTGCACAGAGTGGAACTCCTTTTCTTCGAGGACGCGCGCGACCATTTCGCGAGCTTCGCGGTGGCCGTTTTCCATGGCGTAAATCAGGGGAAGCGTAACCTTGCCTTCTTTCAAATCGCTGAGGACTGGTTTGCCCAGTTGTTCGCTGGAGGCAGTGAAATCGAGCAGGTCGTCTACCAATTGAAAGGCCAGGCCGGCATAGCGGCCATATTCTGCTAGGGCTTCTTCGTGCTGCTCGTCAAATCCGCCAAGAACCGCACCTAGACGGGCACAACCGCTGAAGAGGCAAGCGGTCTTGTGGGCGGCGAGTTTCAGGGCGTCATCTTCTGTGACGTCCATGCGGCCAAGTTTGGCTAACTGGATGAGCTCACCTTCGACCATTTTCTGGGTCAGGTCGATGAGGATATCCAGCACATGAAAATTTCGTTCTTCCAACGCAATCTGGAAGGACTGCATGTATAGCCAGTCCCCCGCGAGCACGCTGCGATGATTTCCCCAGCGGGTATTTGCGGAAGGACGGCCGCGGCGCGTGTCTGCGCTGTCGATCACATCGTCGTGGATCAGCGTGGCGCTGTGCAACAATTCGACGACCGAGGCGAGTTTGATCGCGCTGCGCCGGCTTACTTGGTGGCCCGATGCGTAGCCGTGGCACAGCAACAGGAGGGCAGGCCGGAGGCGCTTCCCGCCCCCGCCGAGCAAGTAGCTTGTGATTTCTGAAACAGGTTGATAGGCCGAGGCACTTTGCCGCGACAATTCCTGTTCGACCAGGATGAGGTCTTCCCGCACAAGCTCAAAAATTTCTTTGACCGTGAGTAATGCTATGGCCGTTCTCCTGAACTCGCGCCCCTGGACCCGCGCGTCACCGTAACCGGATTCGTGGCCGGTTGGGTAAGTTTGAAAAAACGCCGGAAATTGGCGGCTGTAATTGCGGCCGTTTCTTCGGTCCCTAAGTTTCTCACATTCGCAAGGGCCTTGGCCACCTCCGCCACAAAGGCGGGCTCATTTCGTTTGCCGCGCACGGGCTGGGGCGAAAGATATGGAGAGTCCGTCTCTATCAGGAGATTTTCCAGGGGCAAAACTTTCGCAACGTCGCGAATGTTCCGGGCTTTTGGATAGGTCAAAATGCCCGTAAAAGAGACCATGAAGCCGAGGTCCAAGCCGCGCCGTGCGTCTTCGATGGTGCTGGTAAAGCAGTGGAGAATACCGCCGAGGCCGGTGGGCTTCCAATGGGTCTCGAGCATATCGAGACAATCGGACCACGCGTCTCGGCAGTGGATGATGATGGGCAACCTGGCGGCGTCGGCGAGTTGCATCTGGTCACGAAAGACGCGCTGCTGGACGTCGCGGGGGGAGTGGTCGTAGAAATAATCGAGGCCGATTTCGCCGAAGGCGATCACTTTGGGATGCTTCGCGAGACGGGCCAGAGTGTCTAGATGAGCGGGCGTGACTTCTTGGGCTTCGTGGGGATGGATGCCGACGGTGGTGTAGATCCAGTCGTGCGCTTCGGCGTAAGGAATCGCGGCGTCGAGCTTTTCCGGGCCGGGACCTACGCCGATGGCAAGAATCGTGTTCACACCGGCGGCGCGGGCGCGTTCGAGCACGGCGTCGCGGTCCTCGTCGAACTGGGGGAAATCGATGTGCGCATGTGAATCGATCAGGTCCATGGACATTTTGATTGTGTGGGGAGGGCTACGGTTCCCTATTTAAGGCGCGACCCTACCTCCACGTCTTCGTGGAAGCCGGCTAGTACCGGGCGACCGTCCGGGCCTACCGAAGCGGCAACGATCATGCCGTTGGACTCAACGCCGCGAAGCTTTCGCGGCGCGAGATTGACTACGACGACCACTTTGCGGCCAATCAGCGATTCCGGCTCGTAGAATTGGGCGATTCCCGCGCAAATCTGGCGGACTTCCGAGCCAATGTCGACGGTGAGCTTCAGGAGTTTGTCTGCGCCGACGATGCGCTCGGCGGTTTTGACCTGGCCAACGCGCATTTCGACTTTCGCAAAATCCTCGATCCCGATTTTCTCGGCTGGTCCGGCCGGGGGCGCTACGGCAGCCGCTCCAGCTCCCGTACCAGCATGAGCAGTGGTTGCCGGAGCAGCCGCAGGAGCCGCTTGTGTCAGGTTGAGTTCTTCATTTGCCATGGCTTCGATCCTCTCTATTGCTTCGGTTTTTTCTACGCGTGGGAACAGCGCCTGGAACTTTCCTAGACTTATTGCCGGCGTCAATTGTCCCCAACGCAATCCGTCCAATGATGTCGCGCCAATCGCGGTCGCCTGACCGAGGAGCTTCCATGCCTTGGCGGTGCTGTCCGGGAGGACTGGATGCGCCAAGGCGGTGACGATGCGGAGGAGCTCCGCGGTGGTCCACAAGATTGTGGCTTTGCGGGATTCCTCATCCGGCGAAGTTTCCAGGGCCCAGGGCTGTTCGGTAGTCAGATATTTATCCGCTGCCGCGATGACGCTCCAAATCGTTTCGAGAGCTCGGGCGAATTCGAATCTTTCGTAGCGCTCGAGGACTTCGCCGATGGCGTTTTGGGCTTCTTTGGCAAGGACATCATCCTGCGGGAGAATGTTGCCCGGTTTCGGGACTTTGCCGGCGAAATTCTTCTCCAGCATTGCGGCGGTGCGGCTTGCAAGATTGCCGAGACCGTTGGCGAGGTCGCTGTTGTAACGGGTGACGAGGGCGTCGTAGCTGAAATTGCCGTCCTGGCCGAAGACGACTTCGCGCAGGAGGAAATAGCGCAGCGCGTCCATACCCAGCATGTTGGCGATCGGCCGCGGCAGAACAACGTTGCCTTTGGACTTGCTCATTTTCGCCGCGTCCATGAGGAACCAGCCGTGCGCCCACACTTGCTTTGGTAGCGGGAGCATCGCGGCCATCAGGAATGCAGGCCAGTAGACGGTGTGGAAACGGATGATGTCTTTGCCGACAAGGTGCACATCGGCGGGCCACATGCCGCGCTTCTCGAATTCCGGACCGCCCACGGCGCTGATGTAAGCGTTAAGAGCATCGAACCAGACGTAAAAGACGTGGGGCTCTTCGCCTGGGACGGGAATGCCCCAGCGGATTGTGGTGCGCGTTATGCTCAGATCTTTCAGGCCGCCTTCTACGAAGCTGACGATTTCGTTCCTGCGACTTTCGGGCTGAATGAAATTGGGGAATTTCTTGTAGAAATCGAGCAACGATCGCTGGAAGGCGGAAAGTTTGAAGAAGTAGTTCTCTTCCGTCACGGTTTCAGTGGGGCGGCCACAATCCGGGCAGGGATCGCCGGGCTTTGCATCGTTCACAAAGGCGTTGTCGTAGATGCAGTATTGGCCGGTGTAATGGCCTTTGTAGACGTAGCCATTTTCTTTGCAAAGCTTGAAGAGCCACTGGACGGTGCGGACGTGCGACAGGTCCGTGGTGCGGACGAATTCATCGGCGGTCAAACCCAATTCGTCCCAAAGGGCGCGCCAGGTTTCCGCCATGCGAGCGACAAACTCGGATTCGGGAATGCCGGCTTTTTGCGCCGCGCGTTCGACGTTGACGCCGTGTTCGTCTGTGCCGGTGGTCATCACTACTTCGTAGCCGCGCATTTTCTTGTAGCGGCGAATCACGTCCGCTACAACCGTCGTGTACGTGTGGCCGATGTGCGGCAGGCCATTCGTGTAGTAGATCGGCGTGGTGATATAGAATTTTTCTTTTCTCTCAGCCATTCCCTGTCCCTGGTGTGCCTTGCGAGCCGCAATGTCGGGCTCGATGTTGCCGATTTTCAGCTTTTGTATTGCTGTTCGAAGCGAAGCATGGCCTGCTCCATCACTTCGTGGAGTGGCACGTTTTTCTCCTCTGCCAGTTTACGGCAATCGTCAAATTCCGGCGAAGCATGCTGGACGCGGCCGGCGTCTCGCGACAGCTTAACGCGCACTTCGCCGAACCGCGTGGATACTGTAACAAACTCGCGCGGCAAGGCGCGTCGTTCAACAAGGTGGCTTCTGAGGCCGAGGGTTGTGGTCTCCGCAAACAGCATTTCCTGGAATTTTGCTTCGTCTTCGGGCTTGCATAATACTGTCACAAGCGTGCCGGGGCGATTTTTCTTCATCTGCACTGGAGTTGCGAAGACGTCCAGGGCACCGGCGGCGAGCGCCTTTTCGAGTAGGTAGCCAAAAATTTGGGGATTCATGTCGTCGAGATTTGCCTCGAGGACGCGAATCGCGCCGCCGTGAGTGTCGGTGGTTGCCTCGGCGAGGTCTCCCGCCATTAGTCGCAGGACGTTTGGCTGGCTTTCCAGATCGGCGGTGCCGGCGCCGTAGCCGATGGCGCTTATTTTCATGGCTGGCTGTGGGCCAAAGTGATTGCAGAGGGTGGCCACGATGGCGGCGCCGGTTGGGGTTACCAGTTCTTTTTGCACGCCGTTCGAATATGTCGGTTTGCCGAGCAGCAGGCGCGCGGTTGCGGGCGCGGGCACGGGCAGAATGCCGTGTGCCATTTTTGCGGTTCCGCCTCCTACGTTGAGCGCGGAACAAGCAAATTTCTCGAAGGCCAGTTCTTCGAATCCGATGCAGGCCCCTACGATATCGACAATCGCGTCCACCGCGCCGACTTCGTGAAAATGAATTTTTTCGATGGGAACATCGTGGACCGCGGCTTCTGCTTCCCCGAGCCTTTTAAAAATGGCGCTAGCGCGCTCCTTTACGTTTGTGTCCAGATTGGATTTGTGAAGAATTCCAAGAATCGTAGTCAGGGAACGGTGCGTGTGGCTATCTTCTGTTTTTACGCGCACATGGGTAGCGGCCATACCGTTCTTCCAGACTTTTTCAGACGAAATCTCCCAGCCAGGCACCTGGAGTCCCCGGAGTTTTGTGCGTAACACGTCGATGGAGCAGCCTGCATCGACCAAGGCGCCAAGCGTCATGTCTCCGCTGATCCCGCTAAAACAATCAAAATAGGCTGCTTTCATTGTAGGAGAGGCTCTCATTGATACTATCGGCCCCGGTTCAGGGCGTCAAACGTGGGGGAGACAGTTTTAAGTTTTAAGCCTCAGAACGAGCGTGCGGTCCAGGCGAAAGCGCATGGTTGTTTCCGCGGGGACCTTCACTTGTTTCCCGCGGGTAAAGATTTGAGTGAGCAATCCCGCGCCTGCCCCTGCGGCTGCGCCTATTCCCGCGCCGCGGCCGCCGCCAAAGATTGCGCCCATCAGCGCGCCAAATCCGGCGCCGCCCGCGCCATACTCCAAAGTGCGTTTATTTTTTCCCACGCCCCTGCCACTGTTTACGTCTACATCGGAGCTGTCCACGCGCTACTCTTTGCCGCCCATGTCCACAGAAAAAAGATCGAGGGCAAGCTCCGGGCTGTGGACCGTGCCGCCACTGGTGATGTTTCTGACCACGAGTCTTGCGCGTGTACCACGGGGAATCGCGATGCCGCCGGAACTGTCCGGAACATCCTCACTGACGACAGCGGAAAATAATTGGCCGGTCGAAGAGTTCTCCGAATCGATGGTTTCGTCGTTGCGGACAACAATTTCGGTACCGCGAGGAATGACGACGGCAACACCGGTGGTGGCCGCAGGCGGCGCAGAGTTTTGTATGAAAATAATGGTTTCCAGGTCGCGGACAGGGAAGTTGTAGTCGATTCCCTGTCCATCGCGAAAGGCGACATATTCCGGACCGTTGTATTGGCCCGCATAGATCTTTCCATTTCGAAGAGTGACGGTGTCCTGAATGCGGCCGAAGGCTAGCGATTGCACGTCGCTTGCCGGAAACTTATATTCAATTCCCTGGCCGTCGGTGAAAGCGATCTGGCCGCTATTCGGGCCCATACACTGTCCGGAATAGCTGGCGCCGTCGCGCTGGACGATCGTGTCTGCGCAGGCGGTCGCCGCGCAAAAGACGAACACACAGAACAATACACCCCACGACTTTCTCATCAGAAGCTCTCCCGCTCAGGCTTTCCTGACCTCGGTTGTGCAGCGGCCTAGACGGATCCGACGGCTGCCTAGGTGCGAGAGTTTACACCACGCGAAAATATGGAGGAACAAATTTTAGGTAGGGCTACGGCGGTGGCCCTGGCTCGTTCATGGAATCGTTACTGGTATACTGGAAAATTCCAGACTCCTGCAAGAACAGACTGAGGCACCGTGTATCTAACGATCAGGAACCGGCTTCGCGACGCGCTTGGAGCTTTCATTCAGAAAACCTATGGGATCGAACTTGCCATCGTGCTGGAGAAGCCGCCCAAGCTGGAGATGGGCGAGGCCGCTTCTCCCGTTTGCTTCGAGCTAGCGAAACGATTGAAGAAGGCTCCCCGGGCGATCGCGCAGGACATTGCCACATCGTTGCCAAAGATCGACGGCATCGCTCGCGTGGAAGTGGCGGGCGGTGGTTACCTGAACGCGTTTTTCGACCGCGCTGCTTTCTGGGAAGCACTCGCGAGGGCGCAGAACGCCGCGACGCAACCAGGTACTGAGGCGCGACAGAAAGTGATCGTCGAACATACCAGCATTAATCCCAATAAGGCTGCTCACATCGGGCACCTACGAAATGCGGTGCTGGGCGACACGATGGTACGGCTGCTTCGCGAGGCTGGGCGCGAGGTTGTGGTGCAAAATTACATTGATAATACGGGCGTGCAGGTTGCGGACGTGGTCATTGCGTTTCAACAGATGGAAAGTAAGACCCTCGATGATGTGAAGAAGCTCGCCGCCGAACCGCATTTTGATTACTTGTGCTGGGACCTTTACGCAAGGGCCACGCAATTTTTTGAGGAAGACAAAACACGCGCTGGGCAGCTTCGCGGGGAAACGCTGAAAGCAATCGAGGCGGGCACGGGTGAGACCGCGGAAATGGCGGCGGTGATCGGCGACACGGTTGTGGGCTATCACCTGCGCACGATGGCGCGGCTGGGCATTTATTACGAGCTGGTGGCACGCGAGAGCGAAATTCTGCATTTGCATTTTTGGGATGCGGCGTTCGAAAAGCTGAAGGCTAGAGGGGCGATTCAGTATGCGACGTCGGGGAAGAATGCCGGTTGCTGGATAATGCCTTGGGAGAAGGAGGTAATGGAGGCACAGGAGGCGAAGGAAGCAAAGGATTCGGAAGAGACCGATTCATCGTCTCTGGAAGACCAAGCTAAAATCATTGTTCGGTCCAACGGGACTGTGACATACGTTGGCAAGGATATAGCCTACCAACTTTGGAAATTTGGCTTGCTGGGAAAGGATTTTCACTATGCGAAATGGCCCGATCCTCCGGACGGCAGAATCCTGTGGACGACAACGACGGGGCCCAATGAGCCCGGTGCGCCGCATTTTGGCAGCGTGGATGTTGTTTATAACGTGATTGACTCGCGGCAGGCTTATCTGCAGGACGTCGTTGCGGAGGGCGTGCGCGCGTTGGGTTATCCCAAGGAAGCCGACAACTCCATCCATTTTGATTATGAGATTGTGGCGCTCACGCCGCGATGCGCTGCGGAGATGGGATACGACATCAGCGAGGAAGAATCGAAATCGTATGTGGAGGTTAGCGGGCGCAAAGGGTTGGGGGTGAAGGCGGATGATTTGATCACGCGCATGCTGCAGGCTGCCGAAGCGCGGGTGCTGCAGAAGCAAGCGACGATGGCGCCGGGGGAGTTGGCAGAGACGGCGAATGCCCTGGCCGTGGGCGCGCTGCGTTTTTTCCTGCTAAAGTACACGCGCAATACGATTATCGCGTTCGATTTTGAGGATGCGTTGAAGGCTGAGGGCGAAACGGGGCCTTACTGCCAATATGCGGTCGTGCGTATTCGCGGCATTCAAAGGAAAGGTGCGGAAGTGGCGGCGGATCGGGCCGCGATCACGCGTGATTCTCTGAAGAAATCTCTGGAGGGGTCGGATAACGCTGATGTTTGGGAACTTGTGCTGCTTGATGGTTCGCTGGACTATGCCGTAGATGCTGCGATCGGTGGGCAGGAGCCGGCATTTGTGGCCAAGTATGCGTTCCAGTTAGCGCAGGCTTTTAATAATTTTTATCACAAGCACCATATTCTGTCGGAGACAGACGAACAGAAGCGGGCGTTTCTGATTGCGTTGACGGAATTGGTCGAACACCGCTTGGTGCAGACGCTGAATCTGCTTGGCATTGAGACGCCAGAGAGGATGTAAGGGCGCCTCGGTGCTGCGCCCTTACGGGAACAAAACTTACAGCGACATCACGAGTTGGACAATTGTGCGGAGGGCTACGCCGGTTGGGCCTTTGGCTAGCCAGGGCTTGGCGTCGTCGTTCCAGGCGGTGCCCGCGATATCGAGGTGGATCCACGGGGTGTCGCCGGCAAATTCGCGGATGAACCATGCGCCGGTGATGGAACCGCCGCCTTTGCCGCTACCGATGTTCTGAATGTCTGCAAAACTGCCCTTGATGAACTCGCGATATTCATCGTCCATCGGCAGTTGCCACATTTTTTCGCCCGCTTGTTTGGCGCTTGCAAGTAACTTGTCCGTCCACGCCTGGTCGGAGCCAAAGACTCCCACGTTTACGTTGGCCAGCGCCACTACGATCGCGCCGGTCAACGTGGCTGCATCGACAAGATGTGTTGCACCCAGCTGTTTTGCATAGTGCACGCCGTCGGCGAGGATCAGCCGGCCTTCCGCGTCGGTGTTCAACACCTCAATGGTTTTGCCGGACATCGCGGTCTGAATGTCGCCAGGTTTTTGCGCCTTGCCGCCGGGCATGTTTTCTGTGGCGGGTACAACGCAGATCACTTTGACGTTGGGCTTGAGGGCCGCAAGAGCGCGCATGATGCCGATCATGGTGGCGCCACCGGCCATGTCGTACTTCATCTTCTCCATGCCATCGGCGGGCTTGATCGAAATACCGCCGGTATCGAACGTGACCGCCTTGCCCACCAAGCCGACCACCGGGGCACCAGGTTTAGGAGCTTGAGCGGGGGTGTAGGTAATCACGATCATCCGGGGAGGCTCGACGCTGCCCTGAGCTACGCTTAACAAGGCACCCATTTTCAGATCCGCAATTTTCTTTTCGTCGAGGACTTCCACGGCTAGACCGGCTTCTTTGGCCATGGCTTCGGCCTTGTCGGCCAGGATTTTGGGAGTGAGTTTGTTTGAAGGCTCGTTCACGAGATCGCGCGCGAAGTTTTGCGCTTCCGCAATGATGCGGCCGCGAGCAATTCCCTTCTCACCCGCAACCTTCTCTGAATCGATGTAGCCCGCAATGGCGACGGAATCGATGGACTTGTCTTTCTTCTTTTCGCTCTTGTATTTATCGGTCTCAAAATCAGCGGTGACAAAGCCTTCGGTGATGGCCTGGGCGGTTTCTTCGTTGGCGGCGCCCTCGCGGACGGCGAATACGAAATTGTGGACCGAGCGAGATTTCAGATATCGCAGCGCTACACCCGCAACTTTCCGAAGCGTGGCGGTGTTTAACTGCTCGCGTTTCCCTGCCCCGATGAGGAGCAGGCGGGCGGCTTTGAGTCCCGCGGGCGCGTGGATGAGAGTAGTCTCGAGCGATTTCCCGGTAAGCTCTCCGCTTTTGTGCAGTCGAGAGAGCAGGCCGCCGGTGAGCTGATCGAGTTCAGCGACACGGCCCTGGGGGCCATTGTTGTCTTCGAACACGTAGGTAACCAGTGCTTCAGCCTCCAGTGCAGCGATCGGCTTGAGTTCTAGGGTGGTTTGCATGGTGTTTCTATCGCCTCCGGTTGCGATACATAGCTTGTTCCGCTTCCCGGCGAGCTTCCTTGGTGCGCTCGTCGTGGCGGCGGTCCCACGATTTCTTGCCCTGTGCCAGGGCGATTTCAACCTTGGCAATGCCGTCGCGGAAATAAATCCGCAGGGGAATGACGGTCAAACCCTTGGATTCGATGCGGCCCGAAAATTTATGGATTTCACGTTTGTGGAGCAGCAATTTGCGTTCGCCCAGCGGCTCGTGATTCCATGGACCACCCGGCATGTATTGTGCAATGTGGGCGTTGACGAGAAAAGGGCCGCTGGGCTTGAAGTCCACGTAAGCATCGCGGATGTTGGCCTTGCCTTCGCGCAAGGCCTTCACTTCCGTGCCGTGCAACACCAGGCCGGCTTCCAGCTTCTCAAGAATATGGTAATTATAAGAAGCGGCGCGGTTTTGAGCGACGATCTGCTCCCGTGGCGTTTTAGCGTCTTTGGCCTTCTCAGTTTTCTTAATAGGCTTGGTCACAATCTTTCATTTTACCTGATGCTGCGTCTAAAGACAGTGAAGCGGAAGGGTGGCCCTAAGCCTTGCCCCTCGATCCTCCGCGGCTCGCTCCTTGCAGTTATTTTAGGGTGGTCTAACGCGCGCACAAGCCCCGCTGTAACGGTAAGGGGACATTAATACATGGGACGATGGCTTAGCAGAAGTGGTTTGTGGCGGCCTGCTTGCCGGGCTGATAAGGCCGATGCTAGACTCCAAAGGCAAGGAAAGACGGAGTTTGCTTCCAGGACTAATCCCGGAGAGTCTATGCGCCGCTGGAGTCTGTTGTTGGTCTGGATTGCTGTGGGAGTGGCTCTTGCCGGCTGCCCCAAACATGGCAATGGCAATCAGAGCTACAAGGCCGGCGAAAAAGCCGCGGGCCTAAAGGACTACGACGCCGCGGTGGACTATTACGGCAAAGCCCTCGCTGCAGACCCGCATAATCCTTTTTATCGCATCAAGCTCAATGACGCCCGTTTCGAGGCCGGTCAAATCCACCTTCATCAAGGCCTGAAATTACGCGAAAAGGGTGATTTACAGGGCGCGATTTCGGAGTTTCAGCGCGCGCAGATTCTCGATCCTTCCAGCACCATTAATGACCAGGAATTGAAGAAAACTTTGGACATGCTTGCGGAACGTGCACGCGCCAGCGAGCAACAAAGCGAACAGCCGTTGATGGAAAATGGCGAGGCTACGTTGGCTTCCGCGCCGCCGGAATTGAAGCCGCTGTCGCGCGCGCCGCTTAACCTGAAAATGGCGAACGACACGAAAGTGGTTTTTGACACCATCGGCAAACTCGCGGGCATAAACGTGATTTACGATCCTGACCTGCAGGCGCGGCGCATTCCTTTCGAAGTGAGTAACGCTACGCTGGAGCAGGCGCTGGACATTGCAGCTTTGGAGAGCAAGACGTTTTGGAAGCCGATCACGGAAAACACCATTATGGTGATTCCGGACCAGACGCAAAAGCGCCGAGATTATGAAGAGCAGGTGGTGCGCACGTTTTACCTAAATAATGTGGCCGTGGCGCAGGACCTTACGGAAATTACGACCGGCCTTCGGCAATTACTGGATTTGAAGAGGATTTCGCAGGTGAACGCGCAGAATGCGATCGTGGTACGCGACACTCCGGATAAACTGGAACTCATCGATAAGATCATCAAGGATATCGACAAGGCCAAGCCTGAAGTGATTATCCAGGTGGAAATTCTGCAGGCCAGCACGGATAATTTGAAGAACCTGGGAATTCTGCCGCCGCAAACCATCAGCGCGACGATCAATCCCAACAACTCGACCACCAGTAGTTCCACTACGACCACGACGACCAGCACAACCAACGGCATCCAGCTGAACCAGTTGACACACCTGAATCAGAGTGATGTGGTGTTAACCATACCCAGCGCCACTGCCAATTTCCTGATGACGGATTCGTCGACGAAGATTATTCAGAATCCGGAGATTCGAGCGCTGGATGGACAGCAGGCGAAACTGAACATCGGGCAGCGCGTCCCGGTGGCGACGGGCAGCTTCCAGGCGGGTGTCGGAGTCGGAACTACGGCCGTCAACCCATTGGTCAATACCCAATTCCAGTACATCGATGTCGGCGTGAATATCGATGTGACCCCGCACATACATCCAAATCGCGAAGTGAGCATGAAGCTGCAGGTAGAAGTTTCTTCCGTGGCGAGCTATGCGACCATCGGCGGCATTCAGCAGCCAGTGATCGCGCAGAATAAAACGCAGCAGGAAATTCGGTTGAAGGAAGGCGAAGTCAGCATCCTGGCCGGCTTAATCCAGCGCACCGACACCAAGACTTTGAATGGGTGGCCTTGGCTTGCCAACGTTCCGATCATGCGCTACTTGTTCTCCGCGGAGAATACAGAGTTGCAGGACAGCGAGGTTCTGATCGTTCTGACACCTCGCATCGTGCGGATGCCCGAATGGACGAAGGCGAATCTGCGCGCGCTGTATTCGGGCACGGAGACGATGCCTGCAGTTCGCAAGGAATTGGACGTCAAGACGCCCACTGCGAATCCTTCGCCCTCTGCTACCACACCAGGAACGGTGGCTCCGGCCACCTTTTCAAACACGGGCGGAGCGCCGCCAGTTACGCAGGTTACGCCTCCGGGCGCTCCAGCGGTTCCGGCGGCCGGCGTGGCACCCGCTCCCGCGGTTAACACCCCGCGAATTCACTTTGAACCCGCGATGCTCAATCTGAGTCCGGGACAGACTTCGACGGTTGGAATTGCGGTCGACAACGTGTCTGACTTGTTCTCAATACCGCTGATGATTCAGTACAACCCCGCGGTGATCAGCATTGAAGAAGCTCGCCATGGCACTTTCCTTTCCGGCGGTACACAGGAAATTGCCGTGGTGCAGCGCGTCGACAAGGAGCACGGACAGGCCATCATTTCCGCCACGCGCCAGCCGAACACTCCGGGCGTAAGTGGAAGCGGCACGCTGCTGGGCATCGTGATTAAAGCGATTGGGCCGGGCACTTCGAATCTGTCGATTGTGCAGGTAAATGCGAAAGATTCGCAGCAACGATCGATTCCGCTGGTAACGACTGAAGCGACGGTTCGCGTGCAGTAGGCCTTGCTCTTCGGGCATCCGATGCGTGTCATTCATCACAAGCGGCGAAGAAGTTCGGAAGCAGGGATGACTCTGCTTGAGCTGATTGTTACCTGCGCGATCCTGCTGATAATCTCTACGGCAGCTCTGCCCATTGCGCGCTGGACCGCTTACCGCGAACGCGAAAAAGAGTTGCGCCGCGATCTGCTGGACATGCGAGAGGCGATTGATCGTTACAAGGACCTGGCCGATCGCGGCCAAATCCGCGTCGACATTTTGACTGGCGGTTATCCTCCCGACCTGGAGACGCTGGTGAAGGGAGTTCCGCTGGCTGGGGCGGCGGGCGGTGCGCAGGGCAAGAAGATTCATTTTCTGCGCAGCATCCCGATTGATCCGATGACCAAACAAGCCGATTGGGGCTTGCGCGCCGTGGAAGATGATCCGGACTCCACGAGCTGGGGCGGCAAAGATATTTTCGATGTGTATTCGAAGTCGACTGGGACAGCCATGGATGGCACAAAGTATTCGGATTGGTGAAATGATGCAAAGACGTACATTCCTTCCGTTGCGTTTTCGTCGATGCCCTTCAGGTAGCGACGCCCCTGCACGCGGGCAGCGCGGCTTCACGCTAATCGAACTGATGATCGTGATTGCGATCATCGCCATTCTGGTGGGAATGGCTGCAGGAATTTATTCGAAGACAATCCAGCATGCGCGCGAATCGGTGTTGCGAAAAGACCTGCAGACGATGCGCGAAGCCATCGACAATTACACCCTAGACAAGCAGCAGGCTCCGCAATCGTTGCAGGATCTGGTGGACGCGCATTACCTGCGGCAGGTGCCGATCGATCCCGTCAATCAGCAGAATGACTGGGTGCCTCATTACGGCGATGCGGTGCTGTCTCCGGATCAAACCAGCACCGGCATGGACGATGTGCATTCCGGGTCAGATCAGATGGGAAGCGACGGGACTGCGTACAACACCTGGTGATTTTCGCTCTGTTGTTGGGTGAATGTCGCAGTGCCGGTTGCGTGCGAACAGGGGCAGGCAAAATCCCTAAGAATTTGACGGAATCGTGCCGCTTCGCTATAGTAATCCTGCGGGGTGGAGCAGCCTGGTAGCTCGTCGGGCTCATAACCCGAAGGTCGTCAGTTCAAATCTGACCCCCGCAACCAATTAAGTTAGTTCAGATACAACGGCTTAGGAGACTCCACTCCTAGGCCGTTTTTCTTTTTACGTCCATTTACGTCCAACTGGCGTCCAATTGAGTCCAAAACTCCCCAGACTGCATTACCCAGTTGAGCCGCAACACGCTTTCCATCCTCGCTGATCACATGTGTGTATACCGTTTCTGTGACTGGCGAACCGTCGGCGTGTCCGAGTCTCTCCTGGCGTAACTTTTGAGGAGCGCCGAAGCTGCTCATCAATGTGGCATTTCCGTGACGCAGAATGTAGAAGCCATCACCGCGAGGCAATTGAATGCCGAGCGCCTTTAGTAACGGCTTGAACTTACGTTTGAGAAGTAGATTCTGGTCCCACGGAGTTCCATTGCGCGTCGCAAAGAGCAGCCGGCGTTCATTGGGACGCCAGGACGTTAGAAACGTTTTCAAGTGTTCGCAGGCATTTGGCGATAGCTCAACGACACGAATGGAATCGTCCGTTTTCGGATCGCCTAATTTCCCGCGCCATGCACTCCGTTGCACTTGAAGTAGTCCGCGTTCCAGGTCCAGGTCGTCCACGGTCAACCCGCACAGTTCACCGGGTCGTAATCCCGTTTCCGATGCGAGGCCGAAGAACGTCCGGTATGGCTCTTTTGCTGCCGCGATAATGAGTTGGATTTGTTGTTGTGATGCGAAGTACCGCTGTCTCCTTTTACTGTCGGGGAGCACAACGCCTTCCATGATGTCATGAGCGACGTAGTGCCAAGCTTTCGCCGTAGCCCACATGCTCTGGAGTGTGATGCAGATGTTTCGAGTGGTCTTCGGCGAGACTGCCGAGCAGGAAACGAAATGTTGGACAAGTTCAGGGTTAACGTCCTTCAGTGCGTATTCACCCAAGAACGGAACAAGATGCTTCCGAATATGGGTGCGATAGTTGATGGCCGTTGATTGCCCGTATTGACTCAACACGTCCCTTTCCCACTTCTTTGCGAAGTCCCTGAATCTGGCCGTTGGTCGCGGGCGATAGCTGAGGTCGTTGACATGCTCGATCTGCCTATCCAACTCACGCTGCGCAAGCCGTTTCGTTGGATATTCCCGGCGTGTACCGATCTCTTTCTGAACTCGGACACGCTTACGAACACCATCAATGAGAACATCTTCGCGCCATCGGCCAAACCAAATTTCCCCTTCCAACCACAACTGCCCTTTCTGATACCTCTTTCGTGCCATCGAGCCTCTTTCGCTCGATGACTCAATTGCCCTATGAGGCGAGAGTTTATCAGAATTTGCGTTCATCACTCGGTGCATTGAGGGCACTATTCTGGAAAAATATGTTCGGGCTCTAGACTTCCACACAGCCGGTCATCCGCGAGTCTTCCCTTCTGTTCTTCTCGCCTGTGGTCCCCTTAGCACTTCAAGCCTTAGTGACGGCTTCAAAAAGAGAGCCACCGTTCGATTTAGGATGGTCACCGTTGCCATTGTGCTCGTCCAACCAAACACGAAATTCATCGTCCTTCCTAAAGACAAGCTTCAACGCCTCACTCACAACATAGGATTCCGAGGAGTCAATGAACTCAGCGTACTTCGCGAGCTTCAACTTGATCTCCTCCTCAACCCGCAGTTGGAGCGTTTCATTCTTCGGTGGCTTGGGTGCAGCTTTGAGAATTGCCATGTTCTCTTCCTTTCCTGCATACGCGCGTTATTAATTTGCGCATGCAACCTTCCTTGGTCCGACTCTTGGACGCGGGGATAACACATTCACACGAATAGCGTGATGGGCTGGAGCGACCGTTGCGGTCTCTTGGCCACAAGCACTTGGCCAAAAGCAGGGTCGCTCCAGCCCATTCCGGAGTTTTCCCCGCGTCCAATCCGATTCATAACTGCTGTGTCGCGTGTGGTTTTGCGCGCATCCGAGGTGACGGCATTGGTGACTGCGACAGTGACGCGTGTCATTGGTGCACCCGTCACCGTGTCAGCACGCAGATGAGAATTGAGGAAAGATGATTTGCGTGTCGATTTCGATAATCTCCTCGTGGATTCCGAGAATCGATGAGGCGGGAGCGACCCCACGGAACTCGTGACGCACTGTGCGGCAAAGAGTGGGGTCGCTCCCGCCTCATCAGAGGCTTTGGCCGTGTGCCGACTCCGCGTTCTTTCCGCACTTATCTCTAGTCGTCTTCTGCACCTCACTGCTACCGATGGATGGCGTTCATCGTGAAGTTTCCCGTGAAGTCCCAAGGTGAAGCACGCTTCACCTGTCGCTGGCGTGTTCCCTTCGTTCTTCGCGCCGGGCAACTCCCCGAGGGCCTCATCCGATTCTGTCCACCCGGCCTTCGTCAGGGAATGCCTTGGGGTGGACCGGAGATGGAACTGCTCCGCTGACAACTGGGCAAGGGCTGTCAGGTCCCACTCCGGTCGGTAGGCGTGCTTCGGGGACGTTGTGGCAGGCAACGGAGGGCGACGCATTAGGTGTATGTACCTCCATAGAGGGCCAATGGAACAATTTGTCCCTCTATGTATCTAATCAGCGCAGAGCAGGAAAAACGTGTCGCTCAAGATCGAAAATAGTTTGAATTTCACCCAGGAAGAAGAAGAGGAGAAGTGGCTGATTGGCGGTATCTCCGCGGGCGATGCGAGCGGCTATCCCGGCACCGACGACAGGGGTGACATCACGTGGCTTCTCCTAACCACTCAGGTAGCCCTGCTGCAGATTGTCGGTGGCGGCCAAGGATGGCATCCCCAGAATCGAAAACGCTCAAGAGTTGCTTGCGATGCCAAGTTTTCCACAGCCTTGATAGGGAGCGCTTGGTCATCATTTATCATCTATGCCCGAAGCAGGTGCAGCAGTTGGCTGCAACTCTCTGTTGCCAACTGACTGCTATGGATTGTCAACTTTCTCCTTCTCCTCGACACATCCTTTCGTACCTCCAGGTTCCCACCTTGCACTTTTGCCTCAAATCTTATCGTTTATCAATACGTCGCGCAGACTCAAAGGCACGACACTTTCACTAGCGCGACTGCGCTCCGGAGCTAGGTTAAAGCTGTTCGGAATTGTTAGAATGCACCGCGAAGACGTCTGCTTGTCATGCCAAGCACCACAACGTGTTCTTAATTTTTCTTGTTGCCGCCCTTGACAATTTATCCGATTCATAAATAAAATCCGCGCTACTTGAACGATTAAGACTGTGACGGAAGAGCTCCTTATCGTCCGATAGGGACTTACTATTTTGTGTCCACGATCACGGCCCTTGCCTGAGAGCCAGGCGGCCTAAGGGAGGAGTTGTGTCTAACAGAATTCTACTAGGGACGTTTTGTTTAGTGCTGCTGATTCTTGCCCTGGGTCCAACTAGCTCGGCCCAGACCAGCAATCCTTGCCTGGTGTTGGAGATGTGGACTTCGTGGCCGTATGCTCCTCTTCCGCCTGGTTGGTTTTATACGGGCAACATTTACAACTGGGGTCTACCCGAAATCGGAATCTGGTTGGCCTCCTGCGCGCCGCCGGTCCCGTGCCCTTGCACTGCCTCAGCAGGCGGAACACCGCCGTCCGGCTCCGGGTCGTCGGGCGGAGCGCCATCAGGTTCGGGATCCGGATCGCCTGGAGGAGCGGCGCCTAGTTCGCCGCCCGGCGCAGCGAGCGGTCCCACATCTATGGCGACCGGTAACACCTCTGTTGCTCAGCTGGACGCAACTGTTCCCGGTTTAGGTGGTGGACTCAGTCTCACGCGAACGTGGAACAGTCAATGGCCTTCATCGCTGGCTGCGTATTCGGTCGGAATCTTTGGACCCAACTGGCGGTCAACTTATGAAGAGAAGATCTTCATGGGCCCCGACAATTACCTGAAATATGGCAGGGCTGACGGAACGTTTTGGTCGTTTGGATTGGGCACGAATGGGACATTGGTTCCTGCCGCACCTGCGAGAGCAGCGGCCACGCTAACCCAGAACTCCACGAATTGGGTACTTACTTTTCAGAGCGGTGAGCGACGACAGTTCAGTCTGACCACTGGCCTACTGACTTCGATTATCGATCGCAACGGAAATACAACACAACTTACCTATAACAGCTCCAATCAACTTGTCACGGTTACCAGCCCCGCGTCGCAGCATCTCTATTTCACCTACGGCACGGGCTCGTTGAACCTACTCGTGACGAGCGTGACCTCCGATTTCGGCATCACGTTGTCTTATGGGTATGACACGAATGGCAGATTGATTCAGGTTACGAAACCAGACCTCACAACGCTCTCATTTGTCTACAACGCGCAATCCGAGATTACTTCAGTCACCGACAACAACGGATTGGTTTTGGAGTCACATACTTATGACTCAAGCGGCCGCGGATTAACCTCATCCCTTGCAAATGGTGTCAACGCCTTCAGCATAACCTATCCCTAATAAACAGCACTGCTGTGCCCGTAATGCAGGAAATCTAATTGCGCGATTTGAGAGGGCTGCCCGATGAATCTCGTGAGTTGCAAGTCGATGCACAAGATCTTGTTTGCTCTGCAATTCTTGCTGTTTCTTGCGTTCTCAGCCGGTGCCAATGCTCAGACGATTTCGAGCCTCTCGCCAGCCTCTGGTCCGGTCGGCGTTCTCGTCACAATTACGGGTACGGGCTTTGGGTCGACGCAGGGGAGCAGCACCGTGAGTTTCAACGGCACGGCCGCCTCTCCGTGCGGCACTTGTTGGTCGGCTACTAGCATTTCGGTGCTCGTCCCGACAGGAGCCACCACAGGAAATGTGGTCGTGACCGTCGGTGGCGTAGCCAGCAATGGCGTGGGCTTCACCGTCACAGCCCTGCCTTCGGGCTGGTCTGATGGGGATATTGGAACTGTTGGCCAGACGGGGAGTTCGAGTTATGCGAATGGAGTCTTTACGGTTAAAGGTGCAGGCGCAGGAGTAACGGGCACAAGTGACGCCTTCCATTTCGTCTATCAGCCATTGTCTGGAAACGGCACAATCGTCGCTCGTGTCGTGAGTTTGCAAGGCAGTGGCTCAGGGTACATCTATCCGGCGGCGGGAGTGATGATCCGAAATTCGCTGGCTTCGAACGATATGTCAGCCTTCACGGACTACTACCAGGCGAGCCTTAATTATAATTTTGTCTACCGCACGACCAGTGGCGGAAGTGCGGGAAGTGCGAGCGGATCGGGCAGCCAAACCCTGCCCTATTGGGTCATGGTAGTCCGGAACGGGAGCACATTCACAAGCTACATTGCGATGGATGGGGTGAACTGGGTGCAGGTAGGGACGAGCCAGACAATTAGCATGGCGCAGAACGTTTATGTGGGCTTGGGGGTGACAAACGGAACAACTACGGCCTTAGCGACAGCGACGTTCGACAGTGTGTCGGTGAATTCGACGGCCAACCCGGGGCCAGTGATTACGAGTATTTCGGCAACAACGGGATCGGTGGGGAGTCAGGTGGTGATCACGGGGACGGGATTCGGGGCGACACAAAATGGAAGTTTGGTGACGCTGAACAATTCATCGATGACGATTAACTCGTGGAGCGCGACTTCCATCACGATCACGATTCCGACAGGGGCAACATCGGGACCGCTCTTGGTATCGGTTGCACCGAGCATGAACGACAGCAATCCTGTCGAGTTTACGGTGACAAGTCATCCGTTGCCGACCGGTTGGCTCGACCAAGACGTCGGTTCCGTAAAGCTTGCGGGAAATGCGAGCTACGCAAATGGAGTTTTCACCGTGCAAGGCGCTGGAGCGGGAATAACGGGCACGAGTGACGCCTTCCATTTCGTTTATCAGCCGTTGTCTGGAAACGGCACGATCGTAGCCCGCGTGGTGAGCTTGCAAGGCGGTGGATCAGGGTACATATACCCGGCGGCGGGAGTGATGATCCGAAACTCGCTGACTGCGAACGATATGTCTGCTTTCACGGACTACTACCAGGCGAGCCTTAATTATAATTTTGTCTACCGCACGACCAGCGGTGGAAGTGCAGGAAGCTCCAGTGCATCGGGCAATCAAACACTGCCGTACTGGATCATGGTGGTTCGCAACGGGAGCACGTTTAGCAGTTACATTGCGTTGGATGGTGTGAGCTGGGTGCAGGTAGGGACGAGCCAGACAATTAGCATGGCCCAAAACGTTTACGTGGGCTTGGGGGTGACAAACGGAACAACTACGGCCTTAGCGACGGCGACATTCGACAGTGTGTCGGTGAATTCGACGGCCAACCCAGGACCGGTTATTACGAGTGTTTCAGGAACGACGGGATCGGTGGGGAGTCAGGTGGTAATCACGGGAACAGGATTGGGGGCGACACAAAATGGAAGTTTGGTGACGCTGAACAATTCACCGATGACGATCAATTCCTGGAGTGCGACATCGATCACGATCACGATTCCGACGGGGGCAACGTCGGGACCGCTGTTGGTATCGGTTGCACCGAGCATGAACGACAGCAACCCGATCGAGTTCACGGTAACGAGTCAACCGCTGCCGATGCTTTGGCTGGATCAAGACATAGGTTTAGCGGGTGTCACCGGGAGTGCAAGCTATGCGAACGGGACGTACACAGTTCAGGGGGCAGGAGGGGGAATAACCGGCAGCAGCGACTCTTTCCATTTTGTGTACCAATCGTTGTCGGGGAACGGCACGATCGTGGCTCGCGTAGTCAGCTTGCAAGGCGGCTCAGGGAATACGTACCCGACTGCAGGGGTGATGATACGCGAGACGCTGAATACGAATTCCACTTTGGCCTACACGGACTATGTTCAGTCCTATGCCGGTGTCTACTTCACGTACCGAACGACGACTGGGGCTTCCTATGGGGAATCAAATCCCAAAGGTGTGCCTTTACCTTATTGGCTCATGGTGGTGCGCAGTGGCACTACGTTCAGCAGTTTCATTGCGCTGGATGGAGTGAACTGGATACAGATGGGAACCAGCCAGACAATCAATATGGCGCAGACAGTGTATATAGGTTTGGCGGTGACAAACGGAAGCAACACGGGCTTAGCGACCGCGACATTCGATAGCGTTTCCGTTAATCCGGCTGATAACCCAGCGCCCTTGATTACGGGTGTCTCTGCGACGACGGGATCAATCGGTAGTCAGGTGGTGATCACCGGGACAGGGTTCGGGGCGACGCAGAGCGGAAGTTCAGTGATGCTGAACAATGCCCCGATGACGATCAATTCCTGGAACGCCACTTCGATCACGGCCACGGTTCCCACAGGCGCGACATCTGGAGCGTTATTGGTATCGCTGGCTCCGAGCATGAACGACAGCAACCCGATTCAGTTTGAGGTGACTGCACAACCGTTGCCCACCACATGGTTGAATCAGGATGTTGGGGCTGTCGGCCTCATGGGCAGTGCCACCTATGCGAATGGGGTATTTACTATAAAGGCCGCAGGCTCTGGGATGGGCAGTGGTACGAGTGATGCCTTCCATTTCGTCTATCAGCCGTTGTCTGGAAACGGCACGATCGTGGCTCGCGTGGTTAGCTTGCAAGGGAACGGTTCAGGAAACTCGCCGACCGCCGGGGTGATGATACGTCAAACTCTAGCAGCCGACGACATGTTTGCTAGCAGCTATTACGGATCGGGGTACGGCGGCGTTTATTTTGCGTATAGGACGAGTACTGGGGGCAATGCAGGTGAATCCAACCCAAAGGGCGCGACGCTTCCTTATTGGATCATGGTTGTACGCAACGGAAGTACATTCACCAGCTATACAGCCCCTGACGGCGTGAATTGGGTCCAAGTGGGTACGAGTGAGACCGTCAACATGGCGGAGAACGTTTTTGTGGGATTGGCGGTGACGAACGGAGTCAAGACTGGTCTCGCGACGGCGACATTCGACAGCGTATCGATCAATTCTGATCTGTTGGTTTCGCCCATCATCACCCAATCTTCAGCCACAACGGGAAGCATCGGCAGTCAAGTTACGCTTTACGGAACCGGGTTCGGGACAACGCAGGGGAGCAGCCTCGTCTTGCTAAACGGAGTTGCCACGACGATCAATTCCTGGAGTCCCACCTCAATAACCATAACCATTCCAACCGGAGCCACATCCGGACCGTTGGAAGTACTCTTGGCACCAACCATGAACAGCAGCAATGCGGTTGACTTCTCCGTGACCACTCAGCCGCTGCCTTCAGGCTGGTTGGACCAGGACATTGGTACCGTTGGTCTGGCGGGTAGCGCCACATATTCAAGTGGGACGTACACGGTGAATGGCGCTGGAACGGGAATAGGCACTACTGGTGATGGGTTCCATTTCGTGTACCAGCCGCTGACCGGAAACGGCACGATCGTTGCGCAAATAGTGAGTTTGCAAGGAGGGACCTATTCGAGCGCAGGAGTGATGATCAGGGAGACGCTTACTCCTGGTTCCACATTCGCGTACACAAACTACCAAGGGACTGGAGAGACCTATTTCTCGTACCGCACGACCACCGGAGCTTCTTCGAGTGAATCAAGTCCCTTGGGAAGATCTCTCCCATACTGGCTCAAAGTGGTTCGCGTTGGGAGTACGTTCACCAGTTTTATCGGTCCGGATGGTGTGAACTGGACACAGTTGGGTACCGGCCAGAACATCAACATGGCTCAAAACGTCTACATTGGTTTGGCAGTGACCGACGGAACTACTTCCACTCTGGCCACGGCGACCTTCAACAATCAAACTTTCACTCCGGGAACAATGCCCATGATCTCGTCCATCAGCCCGAGTGCCGGAGGGCTCGGCGCTTCGGTGACGATTAATGGGAGCAATTTTGGTACAAGCCAGGGAACAAGCACGATGGACTTCAACGGCGTCGCACCAAGTTCCGTCACGAGCTGGAGTAGCGGCCAAATTGTGGCCACCGTGCCGACGAACGCCACCACTGGACCCGTGACAGTTACCGTGGGCGGCATCGAGAGCAATACCAACTTTACGTTCACAGTGATTAATCCAGTTTTGAGCACTATCGCTCCGGTAGCCGGCCAGGCTGGCGCTACCATCACTCTGACTGGTTCGGGATTCGGCGCAGACCAAGGCACGAGTGAAGTGCTCTTCAACGGCGTAGCGGGTGAAGTCATCAGTTGGAGCAATACAACTATCTCGGTCGCGGTTCCCAGTGGTGCAACAAGTGGACCTGTGACTGTGACCGAGGGCGGAGTGACGAGCAATGGCCTGTCTTTCAGCGTAGAGCCACTGTCCATAACGAGCGTCTCTCCGAACATTGGACCTGCAGGAACTCTGGTGACAATTTCCAGGACCGGCTTTGGATCAACGCAGACCAACGGTTCCGTAATGTTCTACGGAACTGCTGCCAGTGTGCAGAGCTGGAGTGACACGCAAATTACGGTGCTCGTCCCTCCTGGAGCTATCAGCGGTTCAGTGGATGTCACGGTTGGAGGCGTAACCTGGTACGGACCGCAATTCACGATGACGACGACGGTCCAATTGACGGACTCTCTGGGCAATCAATCTAATTACACTTCGGCGCTGATCGGTGGACTTTGGCTCTCCTTGAGTGGCCAGGGATCGGGCTGCTCCACATGCTCGCAACGTGGCAACATTACGTACACGTACGACGCCAAGGGAAATCCGCTTTCAAGAACGGACGAAAATGGAAACACCACGACCTATACCTACGATTCCAATGGCAATGTGTTGACGGTCACGGCTCCAATCAGCGCTACCAATTCCGCCACGACTACCTATACATACAACAGCTTCGGCGAAGTATTGACAGCGACGGATCCTATGGGATTCGTTACCACGAACACTTACGACGGCAACGGAAACCTGCTTTCCGTGACCACTCCCGCTCCCGGCAACGGCGCGGCTGCGAGTGTGACCAAATTCGCCTACAATTCTCTCGGCCAGTTGACCACGATCACCGATCCGCTCGGACATGCGACGACATTGACATACACCACGGCAGGGCTCATCCAGACCATAACCGACGCGCAGAGCAACGTGACGACCTACGCTTACGATAGCCGAGGGGACCGCACTTCCGTCACGGACGCGAACAACAAACAAACCACGTTCACATACGACTCCATGAGCCGGTTGACCCAGATCACTTATCCCGATTCGACGACCACGCAGTTTGGTTATGACTACCGAGGCCGTCGAACGTCCGTTACTGATCAGAATGGAAAGGTGACGGCCTACGCGTACGACGGTGCCGACCGGCTGACTAGCGTCACGGATGCTGCAAACAACGTGACCACCTACGGCTACGACACCGAGAGCAATCTGACCAGCATCCAGGACGCGAACCTCAACACCACCAGCTTTACTTATGATGCATTTGGCCGGGTCATTCAAACGACTTTCCCGTCGGGCTATATTGAAACCTACGGCTACGACAACGTCGGAAATTTGACCAGCAAAACCGATCGCAAGAACCAGCTCATCACCTACACTTATGACCAGTTGAACCGGCTCACGCAGAAGTCCTATCCTGATACCACCACGGTGAATTACACGTACGACAACGATTCGCGCCTCACCCAGGTGACCGATCCCACGGGCACATATCAGTTCACGTTCGACAACATGGGACGGCTCTCGGGCACTTCCACACAATACGCGTTTCTGACAAGTCGGACGTTTACGACAAGCTATGGCTACGATGCAGCGTCGAACCGCACAAGCTTTACAGATCCGGAGAGTGGCGCGACGAGCTACGCGTATGACACGCTGAACCGGCTGCAGACGTTGACGCCACCGGCAGCGATTAGTGGCGGCAATAGCAGTTGGGCTTGGACATTCACCAAGACCTTCGTCTCAAACCTTGTCTCTCCCACCTTTTACAAACAGGAGCTTGGGGAAGGCGGCTGCCTCAACACTTTCTTGGAGGGGGTAGATCAAGCTGACGTTCTGGGCCCTGTCCTGAATGGCTCGCCTGGCTTCGCCGAAACCGCGATCAAGGGAACGGCCGCGACGTACGCGGCCAATTACGCCGCTAGTCGTGCCTTAACTGTTCCGCTGCGTTCGTCAGTGGTGCGCGGCATCCTCGAAACAGGCGAGGCGGGCGCAACGTATTTTGCACCGGTCTATCTTGAGGCGCAGGGATCCTTTGGTCTCTATAAGGAGGCAGCCGCCGCTCTCAAGGGAGAATGTCATTGAGACCGGGAATACGCAATTTTCTTTTTTACATAGTTATCGGAATTGGGTTGGTGACGGTGGTCTTGCTCCTAGCCCTTTTTCTGCCGAATGTTAGCCATGCCTGGTTCATATTCATTTGGGCCACTGCTTTTCTGTTCTTGTTCGTCTCGAAAATGTACTGGCACCAAAGAAGATCGGGGAAGCTATGGACGTTACTCGCCCTACTTCTTATCGCACACATCGCTCTCCATACGATTACCTTCGAGCACTGGCCTCAATTCCCGACCATCCTATTCTTGTTCACAGTGCCGGCGGAGATCATGCTAGTAGCCGCCATCGTAAAGCTCTGTCTAAATGTGATGCCTGGAAAGGTCAAGCTGTAGGGCAGGGATGTGCAATTTCTTGCGGCAATACCAGCGGCTTCACTCTCGGCATCCGCGCACCCGGCCAAACGTTCAACCAGTGCCTTGTTCAAAACGCGGCAAACTACAGCGCAGGTGGTGTACTCGACTTAGCTGCCGGAACCACTATAGGAAACAGCACTGCCGGGCAAGTCTTGGCCGGAAACACATTTACCGGCGCTTATTCCGCCCTCGCCGGTTCGGTAGGGGACGCAGCCACAGTGGCGGGTACGGCGGCCCCCGATCTACTTAACTCGGCAATCGGCTCCACGACGACGTTTGGCCGAAGGACATCGAATATACTGGCCCTCAACCTTGCCGGAAAGGGCGGACTCCCTCAAGCGCTCAGTTCGTCTTCAGGCGGGCTAAAGTCATTGCTCGGCACCGCGAGTAAGGCGCTGAATCTCGGGCTGGAAGCTTCCTTAAAGGCCGCGATTGATGCCGGATTGGCGGGCGCTGAAATTGTAGGTTGTTCCATTCATCGGTAGCCATATGCAGAAACCAGGAACGATGTCGCAGGTAAAAAGCGGGCTACGGTTAGCAGCACTCACTCTCGTTTTTTTGGGGATAGCGGGATTGTTTTTTGCTGGGGTGACCTATTCATTTTTTCCGACCGGCCACTCTCGGGCGCTCGGGCTGGTATTTCTCATCATCTCGACCTCGGTAATGGTTGTGGAGATGAATCGGTGGGTGAAAGTGCTTCCGGGCATTCTTGGCTTTGCGGTTTTGAATGGTCTACTCATGCTCTTTACTGGGCATCTCCTCAATGATTCTTCGATTCCAATCTCCCGGCTAGACGCACTGGTTATCACGCTTTTTTTCTTGGGGAGCAGTCAACTGTCACGGACCTTCAAAGACCGGAGGTTGAATGTGGTTGATCGCGTGGCCCTGCTGGCATTTGCCTTCAGTGTCCCATTGTTGATCGGATTTAATTCAGCCAGAGAACAAGCGAGGGGTAGATCAGCACCATTTGATTCCATCGAACTTATAACAATGGGCATTGGTCTTTGTTGCTTGCTCATCGCCTGGGTTTACGACCGCATCCAGCGTCGTCGTGGCCATAATGCGTCCGGTCACCACCTGGGAGGTCCTGCCAGTTCCCCAGCCGATCCGATCTTATGATCTGCCCGAAGAGTCGCGCTGACCTCGTGTGATGCCGATTGCTGGGGGGGTAAATGGAGAGCGCCCTAGAGCGCCGGAGGGACGGTGCCTTTGGCACCGGGTGGGGGTATGACACGTCACCCCCGAATGGGTGCTGCACAGCAACTTTGGTTGCTGTATAGGAACCATAAGGAAATCAGAGACTTACAAAATCTCCGGCGCTGTAGAGCGCCGCGAAGTTCCTATACGGGAACTTGTTGAAAACAAACGGCAGCAGCTAAAGAGAAAAACGGGAGCGCGTTCTTGGTCTGCGCCACTCTTCTACTTCGCCGAACTACTCAACAATGCATCGAGAGCCTTCAAAACGAAATACTGTCTGCGTGGCGGGAGGTCTTGGATCCTCTCCATGCGGCGAAGCACGCGGCGGCTGGGCTTGCGGCGCAGGGGCTTCGAGCCGTTGGACCGGAGCAGTTCATCCGTGGTGACTTCGAGAGCCGTGGCAAAGCGGATGGCCATCTCAGCAGAGAGCCGGAGCTTGCCGCACTCGTAGTCGGAGACCAGGGCCTGAATGATACCGATGCGCTCGGCGAGTTCGGTCTGGGTGTAGCCGCGTTCTTTCCTGAGCCGCGCGATCCGTTGGTTCAGGGGCTCGCCGCCAGTGTCCACCGGGGGCAGCTTTAGCTTCGATCTTCTAGCCATGACAGCGAGAGTGTAGGGGCAGTTTTCCGTCAGCATAATTTCCTCTCTTGACGAAAACAGTATAGCACTGTATTTTACGCATCAGTTCTGAAACTGTTTTCGGGCGCGATTTTTACTTGACACGTTTTCGCGGAAAGGAGGGCGGATGGCGCGCATCCCGGAGGAGGAGATCGAGCGGCTCAAGCAGGAAGTCTCGGTGCAACGTCTGGCGGAGGCGCGCGGGGTGAAACTCGTGCGGCACGGAGCGGACCTCATCGGTCTCTGTCCTTTTCACGACGACCACGAACCGAGTCTGGTCATCAGCCCGAAAAAAAATCTCTGGAACTGCCTTGGCGCGTGCCGCCGTGGTGGAGATGTGATCGAGTGGGTGATGCGCGCGGAAGGCATTAGCTTCCGTCATGCCGTCGAACTGCTGAAAGAAGATCATCTTCCCGCAGCGCCTCGCTCCGGTGGCAAACCGCCGCAACTCTCGACCGTTCCGAAACTGCCCGTGCCGGTGAGCCGGGATGCGGACGACCGCGCGTTGCTTCTCGAAGTGGTGAGCTACTACAACGAAACACTCAAGACGACGCCGGAGGCGCTGAAGTATCTCGAAGCGCGGGGCCTCAAATCCTCCGAGATGATCGAGCGCTTCCAACTCGGCTTCGCGAATCGCACGCTGGGTTATCGGCTGCCACGCAAGAACCGTGTGACCGGCGCGGAGCTGCGCGGGCGGTTGCAGAAGCTGGGCATCTACCGCGAGAGCGGGCACGAACACTTCAACGGTTCGGTGGTGATTCCCATCTTCGATGCCAGCGGCCAGGTGGTCGAGATGTACGGGCGGAAAATCACGCCAGGTCTGCGCGAGGGCACGCCGCTCCATCTCTATCTTCCCGGCCCGCATCGCGGCGTGTGGAATGAAGAGGCTCTGGCAGCATCGAAGGAGATCATCCTGTGTGAGGCGCTGATCGACGCACTGACGTTCTGGTGCGCGGGGTTCCGGCACGTGACGGCGAGCTACGGCATCAACGGCTTCACCGACGAGCACCGGGCTGCGTTCCAAAAGTACGGCACGCAGAAAATCTACATCGCTTACGACCGCGACGACGCCGGCGAGAGCGCGGCGCAGGAACTTGCCGAGAAACTCTTGGCAATGGACATCGAGTGCTTCCGGGTGCAGTTCCCGAAGAACATGGACGCAAACGAGTACGCGCTGAAAGTGCAGCCCGCGGCAAAGAGCCTGGGCATCGTGCTGAACAAGGCCGCGTGGCTCGGCAAAGGAAAGCGGCCCACGGTTGCGGTGATCGAGCCAGTCATCGAGGAGAAACCAGCAGCTAAAGAAGAAATCTCAGAAACCACGGCGACAGCAGCGGTTACCCTTCGCAGCTCAGGTCAAGAAGAAACAATCTCCAAACCCATCGAGGCCACAGTAAGAGAAGAGAATACTCTTCCTTTAGCCGCTGAATCCGTCCAGCCAATCCAGGAGGCCGCGTTGCCCTCGGCACTCTCGCCCACCATCGAGGTGCCCGCCGAAGTCAAAGGCGACGAAATCACGATCAGTCAGGGCGACCGGCGCTACCGTGTGCGGGGCCTCGCGAAAAACATGAGCTACGAACTGTTGAAGGTAAACGTGCTGGTTCATCGCGAGCCAAGCGAATCGGTATCGAGCACGAACGAGAGCGGCTTCCACGTGGACACCTTCGACCTGTACTCGGCGCGACAGCGCACGGTGTTCGGGAAGCAAGCCAGCGAAGAACTCGGCGTGAAGGAGGAAGTCATCCGCCGCGATCTGGGGCATGTGCTGTTGAAGCTCGAGGAGTTGCAAGAGCAGCAGATTAAGAAGGCCCTCGAACCAAAAGCGGAAGAAATCGCGCTCAACGAAGAGGAACGCGCGGCGGCGCTCGACTTGTTGCGCGATCCCCGGTTGCTCGACCGTATCCTGGCGGACTTCGAGCACTGTGGCGTGGTGGGAGAAGAGATCAACAAACTGGTGAGCTATCTGGCGGTAACTTCGCGGCTCTTGGAAGCGCCGCTGGCGATCCTGGTGCAATCCAGTTCCGCCGCAGGAAAATCGGCACTCATGGAAGCGGTGCTGGCGCTGCTGCCCGAAGAGCAGCGCGTACAGTACTCGGCCATGACCGGGCAATCTCTTTTTTACATGGGCGAGACCGATCTAAAACACAAAGTGCTGGCCATCGTGGAAGAGGAAGGCGCTTTGCGCGCGGCGTATGCGCTGAAGCTGTTGCAGAGCGAAGGGGTGCTGACCATCGCCTCAACGGGAAAAGATGCGACCACGGGACGGCTCATCACGCATCAGTATCGCGTCGAAGGCCCGGTGATGCTTTTTCTCACCACCACAGCCATCGACCTGGACGAAGAACTTCTCAATCGCTGCCTGGTGTTGACGGTGGACGAGGACCGCGCGCAGACGCAGGCGATCCACCGGAAGCAGCGCGAGGCGCAAACCCTCGAAGGACTGCTCGCCCGGCAGGAACGCGAAGACGTTTTGAAAGTCCACCAGAACGCACAGCGCCTCTTGAAACCACTCTTCGTGGCGAATCCTTACGCGCGCGAACTGACGTTCCTCGACAGTCAAACGCGCACGCGGCGCGACCACATGAAGTATCTAACGCTCATCCGGGCCATCGCGCTCTTGCACCAACATCAGCGGCCACGGAAGACGGCGACGCATCGCGGCAAAGAAGTGGAGTACATCGAAGTCACGAAGGACGACATCTCGACGGCCAACCGTCTGGCGCACGAGGTGCTGGGGCGCGCGCTCGACGAACTCCCGCCGCAGACGCGCAGACTCTTGCTGTTACTGGATGGAATGGTGAGCGCCGAGTGCGAGCGACAAAAGATGGAACGAGTAGACTTTCGTTTTAGCCGCCGCGATGTGCGCCAGTACACGGCGTGGAGCGACTCGCAGCTAAAGAGACATCTGCATCGCCTTGAGGAACTCGAATATCTTCTCGTGCATCACGGGGGGCGCGGCCAGAGCTTCGTTTACGAACTGGTGTTCGAGCGCCGCGACGACAGCGGCAAGTCCGTGCTGCCCGGCCTCCTTGAAGCGGAAAAGCTCTCCGACTGCACCTACGACGCAAAGAAGTCCGGGATGGAAGGCGAGAAGTCCGGGTCAAGTCTGCCCCAAGTCCGGGGGGTGTCCGGGGGTGGCGCGGGTGACGAATCGCCAGCACTGGCACGGCGAAACAGCGACCTTGGCCTGAATCTCGGGAAAATCACTACTCCGGCGGCTCAGGAGAATCGCGTCGTACAGGCAGCCAACGGGGGCCAGTGATGGCGCGTGTCGCCCAAAAGCGCAAACCCGATCCGCCAGCGATAACGCCGCTGGCCGTGCTGCTGGCCGAATACTTGAACGCGCTGCGCGTGAAGGACTACTCCGAAAACACGGTGCGCAGCCGCAAGATGAACATTCGGGTTTTCCTAGAGTGGTGCGCCGAACGCGGGCTAACCGAGCCAACGGAAATTACCCGGCCCGTGCTGGAACGCTACCAGCGGCACTTGTTCCACCATCGCAAGAGCAACGGCGAACCGCTCAGCTTCCGCAGTCAGTACATGCGCCTGGTGGGGTTGCGCGTGTGGTTCCGCTGGATCACGCGGCAGAATCGCATCTTGCACAACCCGGCTTCGGAGATCGAACTGCCGCGCTTGGGGCACCGTCTTCCGAAACACGTGCTGACCATCCAGGAGGCCGAGCAGGTGCTTGGGCAGCCCAACCTCGCCGATCCGCTGGGGCTGCGTGACCGCGCCATCCTGGAAGTGTTGTACTCGACCGGAATACGGCGGATGGAACTCGTGCACCTGAAACTGTTCGATCTGGACCTGGAACGCGGGACCATCCTCATCCGCCAGGGCAAGGGAAAGAAGGACCGTTTCGTGCCCATCGGCGACCGCGCGGCGGCCTGGGTGCAAAAATATATCCGGGAAGCGCGTCCGAAACTCGCGGTGGAGCCGGACCACGGCACGCTGTTCCTCGCCAGCACGGGAGAGGAGATCAGCCGCGATCATCTGACGGCCACGGTGCGCGCGTACGTGGTCCACGCCAAGATCGGCAAGACCGGATCGTGTCATCTGTTCCGCCACACCATGGCGACGCTGATGCTGGAAGGCGGGGCGGACATCCGCTTCATCCAGCAAATGCTTGGCCACGCCAGCCTGTCCACGACGGAAATCTATTATGCGCAGCGGAGCGTTATGTAGAGTCGCTGCAGTAAGTACTTGGCAGTCAGTCCCTTCCGCTTGGATCACAGCACATAAGATTTCATGATGCATTCCTACGTGGCCATCGAAGGAGCCACATCTCATAGGAGGTTCGTCATGGAACAAACCTGTTCGGAAAACTTGCAACTGGGGCGACTCGTCACTGGTGCGCTGGGCGAGATCGAGCGGTTAGGCTACAGCAGGAGATCACGGAATCGGTATCGAGCAACCTGGGAACACCTAATCGCGTTTGCCCGCGGGAAAAAACTGGGAGATGAGTTTTCCGCAGATTTGGCGACGCGCTTTCTAGAGGAGTATTGCGTCAGGGATAAGCAGGTGGATGGGCCGGGCGATGGCTGGCGTCGGCATATGGTATTCAGCGTAAGGGTGCTTGCCGATTTCGCTAAGAACGAGCGCATCGAAAGAGCATTCACGGAGGTCCAGGCGATCCATCTTCTTCCCGCCATGCAGAGCACACTTCGTGATTACGAACAGTACTGCAAAGATCGACTCCACCTTCAACCTTGGACCCTTCACCGGCGTACGACAGAACTCACGATCTTTTTGGATTTTCTCCATTCAAAGAAAGCGCGGACACTGGACCAAATTCAGGCGGCAGATCTGTCCGAGTTCGTATCCTGTCGGGAGCACTTAAAGCCGAAGACGGTCGCGCGAATCGTATCCGATGTGCGTTCCTTTCTCCGATTTCTCACCATGCGTGGAATTTTGCAAAAAGATCTCAGTGCGGAGCTGCCTAAAATCCGCGTTGCTAGGGATGCAACGATTCCATCGGTGTGGGATCAGGAACTCATCGTCCGGCTTCTCGGCGCAGTTGATCGCAGTTCCGCGAAAGGGAAACGAGATTACGCCATCCTCTTACTGGCATGCCGATTGGGATTGCGCGCTGGAGATATTCGCACGCTGAAACTGGACAACCTTCGTTGGGCGGAGTCGACCATAGAAATCACGCAAGCGAAGACAAGCACGCCATTGACTCTGCCTTTGACCAGCGAGGTCGGTGAGGCCCTGATCGACTACTTGAAATCGGGCCGCCCCCAAACGACACATAGAGACGTTTTCCTCAAAGTCTCCCCGCCGTTTGATCCTTTCAAGGAAAACAACAATCTGCACCACATTGTCACGTATTGGCGCCGGCTGGCTGGGATCACCTTTCGGAGTTCACAGAAGCGAGGCCTCCATTCGCTTCGCCATACTCTAGCGACTCGGCTCCTAGAAAAAGGTACGCCGCTTCCGACCATCGCGGAGATCTTAGGTCATACCAGTTTGGAATCAACACGTATCTACGCGAAGGCGGATGTAGAAGCCTTGCGGGATGTCGCATTGGATCCAGAGGAGCTGAATCATGCCAACTGATCCGTCCAACAGGTTCCAAAGCGTTCTATCTGGTTGCATAGAGAAATTTCTTCAGGAAAAGCACGCCTGTGGATACGACTATCAGGAGGCAACTCGAATCTTGCGGCGTCTCGACGACTTTTTGGTGCAGGAGGGACTGACGACGCAAGAGTTACCTGGCCGTATCGCCCGAAAGTGGTTAGCAAAGAAAGCGCACGAAAGCGCAGGAACCCAACAGCAACGGATCACCGTCACTCGGCAGTTCTCTAGATTTTTGATGCGGCTCGGCTATTCCGCGTATGTGCCCGATTCCACATTGGCGGCTCGAAATCGATCGAGTTTTGCACCCAGAATGCTGACCGACGAAGAGCTTCGAAGGTTCTTTCAGGCAGTGGACGCGCTCGAGCCTACGGCGCGTTCGCCTTTGCGTCATCTCATTATGCCGGAAGTTTTTCGGCTCCTATATGGCTGCGGGTTTCGTCTCGGAGAAGTGCTGAAACTACGGGTTCGAGACGTCGATCTGAATCAAGGCATCCTCACGGTTCGCCAGGGGAAATTCCGCAAAGATCGCTTGGTTCCTCCTGTCTTGTCCATCGTAAACCGCTTGCGAAAATATGCTGCCCATTTTGAAAATCGTCCGCCCGATGCAATCTTCTTCCCGGGACCGAATGGAAGGCCCTTCAGCTTACGCACCGTTTACACGCTGTTTCGTCAACTGTTGTTGCAGTGTGGAATTTCTCACGGCGGCCGAGGCAAGGGGCCCAGGATCCACGACGCACGTCACCAATTTGCTGTTCAGGCCTTACGACGGTGGTACCAAGACGGTGAGGATCTGGATGCCAAACTTCCCCTACTGGCGACCTACCTCGGGCATGTGAATCTTTCCGGGACTCAGCATTATCTTCATCTTACCGCCGAGCTTTTTCCCGAGATTACGGCACGAGCGGACGCAGCCTTTGGTGACGTCATTCCGCGGAGGGTCGAGCGATGAAACCGACCGATTTCTCCGTCCACGTGACGAGCTTTTTGACGCATTATCTGGCTGCGCAGCGGAATGTCAGCCCAAACACCATCAAGGCATACCGCGACGTTTTCACTCTCCTTCTCCGATTCTGCCGTGATGTGCAGGGAATCGCTCCGGAACGATTACGTCTCGAACAGATCGACGTTTCGTTCGTCGAAGCATTCCTGGATTACCTGGAGCGAGAAAGAAAGTCTTCACCCCGCACACGAAATCATCGGCTCGCAGCCTTACACGCATTCTACCGATATGTTCAGGCGGAAGAACCCGCCCGTATGCATCAGTGTCAAAAAATCCTCGCGATCCCGCTGCGCAGACATGCTCGCCCAACCGTCGGCTACCTTTCCAAAGAAGAGTTGGCTGAGATCCTGGCGCAGCCAGATCTCCACACGCCAGAGGGTCGAAGAGATGCAGTCATGCTGAGCGTACTTTACGACACGGGATCGCGTGTTCAGGAGCTGGTCGATCTTTCCGTCGGAGACGCGCGTTTGGATCCACCCGCTCAGATTCGCCTTCTGGGAAAGGGGCGCAAAATGCGAGCTGTGCCTTTGATGGCAAATACGGTTCTGCTTCTACGCAGTCACATGCAGGAAAACCAACTCGATCATCCCGAACAGTTCGACAAGCCGCTTTTCCACAACGCGCGCCACGAGCGACTGACGCGTTCAGGAATCCGCTACATCCTTCACAAATATGTCGTCCTGGCACGAAGCAAGTGTCCGAGTTTAAACCGAACCGTAAGTCCGCACACGCTGAGGCACACGAAGGGTATGCACCTGTTGCAGAGCGGAGTCTCGCTCGACATGATCCGCGACTTCCTCGGTCACGAGGATGCCAAGACGACTCAGATTTACGCGAGGGCAAATCTGGAGATGAAGCGACGCGCACTTGAAAAGATCAGTGAGCCTTCGTCAGTCCAGATGATCCCGTGCTGGCAGCATAACAAGGGCCTTCTTGACTGGCTTCATTCCTTGTAACTCTCCCCAAGGACACGCGTGCATGCCAAGACTGACCCGAGCTCCGCCAACCAACCGAGAATATTATGCTGAGTCCAGCCAAGCGCGCGCGTTGACAATCGGAGACTAAGGACTCCCACTGCACATATCTACTGTCTGCACATAATATTTTAAATGTGCTGCAGCACATTTAATCTATACGCACGTCTCGATCCGCATGCTGAAGCAAGTGCACAGCACTACGCATCCGGCAGCGTCGCTCGACAAGAAAAACGCGCCGCTGCTTCCTCACGAACCAGCGCCAGCCATCGTTCCACAGGCCGAGGAACTGTTCGCCACTCTCGACGCCGAAGCCCAGGAAGAAGAGGAGGAGTAGCGGTGTATAATCAGATCATGGCGAAGGATGTTGTCCACATCTCCGAAGCGGAAGCCGCCACGACCAACGTGGCGACGCTGTTAGCCCACGTGCGCGCTGGCGCGGAAGTCGTCATCGAAAAGGACGCGCGGCCCGTGGCGGTGTTGCGCTCTGCGGAGCCGCATCCGGGCCGTCTGCTCTCGGAATCCATCGCGCTGGCGGAAGCCCACGGCTCTACCGTGACGCTCGACGGAGACTTCGGACGCGACCTCGAAGAGATCATCAATAGCCATCGCGAACCGCTCAACCCGCCCGCATGGGACTAATCCTGGACTCCAGCGTCGTCATCGCTGCAGAACGCCGAGGCGATAACGTAACGCAGATGCTCAAGCAAATCGTCGCTGCAACCGGCGACCAGCGCGCGATGCTCTCTTCGGTTGGCCTGACCGAGCTTGTGCATGGCATCTACCGCGCACAGACAGCACAGGCGCGCAGCCGCCGCGACTCCTTCATCCGTGAACTGCTAAACGACGTGGAAGTCTATCCCTACACCAAAGAGACGGCACTGCTGGCAGGAAAAATCGACGGAGAGCAACAGAGCCAGGGGATCATCATCCCTTTCGGCGATCTGTTGATCGGAGCAACGGCGCTCGAAGTCGGCTACTCCATCCTGACTGCCAACGTGCGGCACTTCCGGCTGATCCCCGGCCTAACCGTCACGCAGTTCTAACCGCAGAAAACCGTTCTGGTCTTCCGTGCTGTTGACGTACAATCTCCGTCAATGCGACTCGCAGCGAAAGAGGAAATGTTCTCGACGTGCAGCGATCCGTGTGTGCTTTTTCCTTTAGCTGCGTTCGAGGGTATAGGCGAAAACTCGCGTCTGGGGTCCGCGACAAGAAAAACTGCCCTGCATCGGGGCACTGCGTGGTCTAACTCCGCGAGGGCCCTAGGGATAGAAGAAGTGTTGCTGGGAAGTGGTGTCGGATGCCGTAGTAGCGGCAATAGCAGTGGTTACCACTTTCAGCTCTTTCCGAGCAGCCTGCGCCTACCTGGCGAGAGTTTCGGTGCTTGCGTCGACCGTACGCAGACAGCATTGCTTGGTGACACGGGCAAAGGTTTGCTTGGAGGCATAACTGGCGCTTCGCTTGTAACGAGCATTTTCACATCATCCCCCGGCACAACCTTGGCCGCCGCAGGCAAGATACAGGGTGAGGTTGTGAACAATCTGGGCGCGCAAATCTCTGGCGACGTAATCCAGACCCAGCTCGTCCCAAAACCCTCCATCGCGGCGAACGCGATCAACGAAGGGATCGCGGCAGGCAGCGTTCCCGCCGACGTTGGCGCTGCAGCGGTAAAGGGCGCAAATTTCCTCGGCAAGTTTGCGTCTGTCCTAACCGCCATCGGTGTAGGAATCGAAGGCGGATTTCTCGTCAGTTGCAGGTGAAATAGATGAATGCACGGAACATCAATTGGCTTAGGGAATTCATGGCTGCTGAAATGGGGATTCCTGCTGAGAACATTGAGGACCGGGAGGTGCTAGCCAGGCACTGGAAACGCTGGTCGATCTATGCAGCCGGCCTCTTGCTGGTCGTATTCGTTTATCTTGCCCTAAGGACACTCGTCAACCACGGTTTTGCGAGAGGCTTCGTTGCCACCGTCGTCCTCGTTGGGCTCGCACTCCAGTTACGCAGGTTTTTTTTCTCCGGTCGTCTGACCGCTGGACCGTTGTTTGTCATCAAGAAACAGGCAGCCGAGAAGCTTGGAGTAAAGCCGGATCAGATTTCTGACGCGGCAGTGCAGGACTTTGACCGCCTAAATGCGCGCGATCTTTTGCGCCGCCTCGCCATCGCGGCCCCTGCATGCTTTCTCGTTGACTGGCTTTGGCCTAGCATCGCCGTCGAAGTACTGGTGTTGGCCGCTTTTTACACTATCGCCGCCTTAGCGTGGACCGGTACCAGGCCGGTAGGGCGGCCCAGCTCGTAAGCTCAGACCCTTGGGGAGTCACTTTCTTTCTTTCTCTCGGGCAAGCGGGAAGAGCGGCGCTGACGCGCCGGGAGGGGGTATGACACGTCACCCCAAGTTGGGTGCTGCACAGCAACTTTGGTTGCTGTATAGGAACCATCCAGAAATCAGCGACTTACAAAATCTCCGGCGCTGTAGAGCGCCGGAAGTTCCTATACGGGAACTTGTTGAAAACAAAGCGCGGCAGCTAAAGGAAAAAAAACGGCACGCGCCGCGCTCACCATCCCCACCAACGCGAAAATCCTTCCCTGCGCTCGCGCCGCCGTCAAGGGTCAAGCCCGCTGACGCGGCTCCCGATGGTCGCCCTTGACTGCGGCTTCCGCTGCGGGAATGTCCCAGCTATGAGAGGCTGACGCCTCTCCGGGGCAATCTCCCTTCTACTTCGCGGAGCTACTCAACAACGCGTCGAGGGCTTTCAAAACGAAATACTGTCTGCGCGGCGGGAGTTCCTGAATCTTCTCCATGCGGCGGAGGACGCGGCGGCTGGGCTTACGGCGCAGGGGCTTCGAGCCGTTGGGCCGGAGCAGCTCATCGGTGGTGACTTCGAGAGCCATGGCAAACCGAATAGCCATCTCCGCTGTGAGGCGCAGCTTGCCACACTCGTAGTCGGAGACCAAGGCCTGGATGATGCCGATGCGCTCGGCGAGTTCGGTCTGGGTATAGCCGCGCTCTTTCCTGAGCCGGGCGATTCGCTGTCCCAGGGTCTCACCGCCCAGGTCCACAGGTGGCAGCTTCAGTTTGGATCTTCTAGCCATCGCAGCGAGAGTGTAGGGGCAGTTTTCCGTCAGCATAAATTCCTCCCTTGACGAAAACAGTATAACACTGTATTTTACGCATCGGTTCAGAAACTGTTTTCGGGCGCGATTTTTACTTGACAGGTTTTCGCGGAAAGGAGGCGAACCGATGGCGCGAATCCCGGATGAGGAGATCGAGCGGCTCAAGCGCGAAGTCTCGGTGCAACGACTGGCCGAGGCGCGCGGGGTGAAACTCAGGCGGCACGGCGCGGACCTCATTGGGCTGTGCCCCTTCCATGACGATCACGAACCGAGTCTCGTGATCAGCCCGAAGAAAAATCTCTGGAACTGTCTCGGCGCGTGCCGCGCGGGAGGTTCGCCCATCGACTGGGTTATGCGGGCCGAGGGCATCAGCTTCCGCCACGCCGTCGAGTTACTCCGCGAAGGCCATCTCCCTTTAGCGGCCTCTTCCCGTCCGGTGAAAATCTCCACAGTTCCGAAGTTGCCCGCGCCGGTGAGCCGCGACGCGGACGACCGCGTGCTGCTCTTGCAGGTGGTGAGCTATTACACCGAGACGCTCAAGAAATCGCCCGACGCTCTGAAATATCTCGAAGAGCGCGGCCTGAAATCTTCCGAGATGATCGATCACTTCCGCATGGGCTTCGCCAACCGCACGCTCGGTTACGGACTGCCGGATAAAAACCGCGTGGCAGGAGCGGAGATGCGCGGGCGCTTGCAGAAACTCGGCATCTTCCGCGAGAGCGGGCATGAACACTTCAACGGCTCCATCGTGATCCCGATCTTCAATCTCGCCGGTGAAGTGGTGCAGATGTACGGGCGCAAAGCGGCGCGCATCACCAAACTGCGGGACGGGACACCGATTCATCTTTACCTGCCAGGGCCACATCGCGGCCTGTGGAACGAAGAGGCGCTGGCAGTGTCGAAAGAAATCATCCTGTGCGAGGCGCTCATCGACGCGCTGACGTTCTGGTGCGCGGGCTATCGCCACGTGACCACGAGTTACGGCATCAATGGCTTCACCGACGAACACCGTGCGGCGCTCAAGAAATATGGCACAAAGAAAATCTACATCGCTTACGACCGCGACGACGCCGGCGAGAGAGCGGCGCAGTCGCTCGGGGAGGAACTGCTGGCGATGGGCATCGAGTGCTTCCGGGTGCAGTTCCCGAAGAACATGGACGCGAACGAATACGCGCTGAAAGTGCAGCCAGCACCGAAGAGCCTGGGCATCCTCTTAAACAAGGCCGCGTGGCTCGGCAAAGGCCAGCGGCCCACGGTTGCGGTGATCGAGCCGCAAATCACTGAACCGGAGCCAGCAGTCGAAGGAGAAAAACCGGAAGCAGCAGCTAAAGAAAGAATCCCCGAACCCATCGAGACCACAGTGAGAGAAGAAACCGTTCTTCCTTTAGCCGCTGAATCCGTCGAACCGATCCAAGAAGCCGCGCTGCCTTCGGCGCTCTCGCCTACCATCGAAGTGCCCACCGAAATCAAGCCCGAGGAAATCATCATCACGCAGGGAGACCGACGCTATCGTGTGCGCGGGCTTGCAAAGAACATGAGCTATGAGCTGTTGAAGGTAAACGTGCTGGTTCACCGCGAGCCAAGCGAATCGGCATCGAGCACGAACAAGAGCGGCTTTCACGTGGACACCTTCGATCTGTACTCGGCGCGGCAGCGCACCGTGTTCGTGAAGCAAGCCGCCGACGAACTCGGCATGAAGGAAGAAGTCATTCGCCGCGATCTGGGGCATGTGCTGTTGAAGCTCGAGGAGCTGCAAGAGCAGCAGATCAAGAAGGCCCTCGAACCCAAACGGGAAGAAGTTGCGCTGGGCGAAGACGAGCGCGCGGCGGCGCTGGAACTTCTTCGCGATCCCCAGTTGCTCGACCGTATCCTGGCGGACTTCGAGCACTGCGGCGTGGTGGGAGAAGAGACCAACAAACTGGTGAGCTATCTGGCGGTGACTTCGCGGCTCCTCGAAGCGCCGCTGGCCATCCTCGTGCAATCCAGTTCCGCCGCGGGAAAATCAGCGCTCATGGAAGCGGTGCTGGCGCTGCTGCCCGAGGAGCAGCGCGTGCAGTACTCGGCCATGACGGGGCAGTCGTTGTTTTACATGGGCGAGACCGATCTCAAGCACAAAGTGCTGGCCATCGTGGAAGAGGAAGGCGCGTTACGCGCGGCCTATGCGCTGAAACTGTTGCAGAGCGAAGGGGTGCTCACCATCGCCTCAACGGGAAAAGATGCGACCACGGGACGGCTCATCACGCACCAGTATCGCGTCGAAGGCCCGGTGATGCTCTTTCTCACGACGACGGCCATCGACCTGGACGAAGAGCTTCTCAATCGTTGCCTGGTGCTGACGGTGGACGAGGATCGCGCGCAAACGCAGGCGATCCACCGCAAGCAGCGCGAGGCGCAAACCCTCGAAGGACTGCTCGCCCGGCAGGAACGCGAAGACGTTTTGAAAGTCCACCAGAACGCACAGCGGCTCTTGAAACCGCTCTTCGTGGCGAATCCTTACGCGCGCGAGCTGACGTTCCTCGACAGCCAGACGCGCACGCGGCGCGATCACATGAAGTATCTGACGCTGATCCGGGCCATCGCGCTCTTGCACCAATACCAGCGGCCACGGAAGACGGCGACGCATCGCGGCAAAGAAGTGGAGTACATCGAAGTCACGAAGGACGACATCTCGACGGCCAACCGTCTGGCGCACGAGGTGCTGGGGCGTGCGCTCGACGAACTCCCGCCGCAGACGCGGAGACTCTTGCTGTTACTGGATGGCATGGCGAGCGCCGAGTGCGAGCGGCAGAAGATGGAACGAGTAGACTTTCGTTTTAGCCGCCGCGATGTGCGCCACTACACGGGTTGGAGCGACTCGCAGCTAAAGAGACATCTGCATCGCCTGGAGGAACTCGAATATCTCTTGGTCCATCACGGGGGGCGCGGCCAGAGCTTCGTTTACGAGCTGGTGTTCGAGCGCCAGCCCGACAGCGGCAAGCTCGTGCTGCCCGGCCTCCTCGAAGCGGAAAAACTCTCCGGCTGCTACTACGACGCAAAGAAGTCCGGGGTGGAAGGCGAGAAGTCCGGGCCAAGTCTGCCCCAAGTCTGGGGGGTGTCCGGGGGTGGTGCGGCTGAGGAATCGCCAGCACTGGCGCGGCGAAACGGCGATCTGGGCCTAAACCTCGGGAAAATCACTACACCGGCGGCTGAGGAGAATCGCGTCGTACACGCAGCCAACGGGAGCCGGTGATGGCGCGTGTCACTCAAAAGCGCAAACCCGATCCGCCAGCGATAACGCCACTGGCCGTGTTGCTGGCCGAATACTTGAGCGCGCTGCGCGTGAAGGACTACTCCGAAAACACGGTGCGCAGCCGCAAGATGAACATCCGGGTTTTCCTAGAGTGGTGCGCCGAACGCGGGCTAACCGAGCCAACGGAAATTACCCGGCCCGTGCTGGAACGCTACCAGCGGCACTTGTTCCACCATCGCAAGAGCAACGGCGAACCGCTCAGCTTCCGCAGCCAGTACATGCGCCTGGTGGGGTTGCGCGTGTGGTTCCGCTGGATCACGCGGCAGAATCGTATCCTGCACAACCCGGCGTCGGAGATCGAACTGCCACGCTTGGGGCACCGTCTTCCGAAACACGTGCTGACCATCCAGGAGGCCGAGCAGGTGCTTGGGCAGCCCAACCTCGCCGATCCGCTGGGGCTGCGTGACCGCGCCATCTTGGAAGTGCTGTACTCGACGGGAATACGGCGGATGGAACTGGTGCACCTGAAACTGTTCGATCTGGACCTGGAGCGCGGAACCATCCTGATCCGCCAGGGCAAGGGGAAGAAGGACCGTTTCGTACCCATCGGCGACCGGGCGGCAGCCTGGGTGCAGAAGTACATCCGGGAAGCGCGTCCAAAACTCGCGGTGGAGCCGGACGACGGCACGCTGTTCCTCGCCAGCACGGGAGAGGAGATCAGCCGCGATCATCTGACGGCCACGGTGCGCGCGTACGTAGTCCACGCCAAGATCGGCAAGACCGGATCGTGTCATCTGTTCCGCCACACCATGGCGACGCTGATGCTGGAAGGCGGCGCGGACATTCGCTTCATCCAGCAAATGCTCGGCCATGCCAGCCTGTCCACCACGGAGATTTACACGCACGTCTCGATCCGCATGCTGAAGCAGGTCCACAGCACTACGCATCCGGCAGCGTCGCTCGACAAGAAAAACGCGCCGCTTCTTCCTCACGAACCAGCGCCAGCCGTCGTTCCAGAGGCCGAGGAACTGTTCGCTACGCTCGACGCCGAAGCCGAAGAAGAAGAGGAAGAAAAAGAGTAGCTCTCACTCTTCTGGAAAGTTACAATCTCGGCCATGCTACTCGCGGCTAAAGAGGGAATGTTCTCGACGTGCAGCGATCCGTGCGTGCTTTTTCCTTTAGCCGCGTTCGAGGGTGTAGGCGAAAACTCGCATCTGGGGTCCGCGACAAGAAAAACGGCACGGCATCGGGGCAGTGCGTGGTCTAACTCCGCGAGGGCACTAGGGATAGAAGAAGTGTTGCTGGAAAGTCGTGGCGGATGCCGTAGTAGCGGCAACTTTGGGTTTGGATATGACGCCCTGAGCCGCCGGACCAGTCTGACGCGACCCAACGCGGTTAATACCAGCTACAGCTACGACAATTTGTCGCGACTGCTGAGCGTTACTCATGCGATGGCCGGAACGACACTGGACGGAGCCACCTATACTCTCGACAGCGCCGGGAATCGCACGGCGAAGAGCGATCTCTATGCGGGCGTCACTACGAATTATGGCTACGACGCAATCTACGAACTGCTCAACGCTACCCAAGCCGGGACGACAACGGAAAGTTACACCTACGATCCGGTGGGTAACCGGCTGAGCAATCTCACGGGCTCGGGATGGAGCTACAACACATCAAATGAGCTCAATTCGCGGCCTTCGATGAGCTACACGTACGACGCAAACGGCGACACCACTTCCAAAACCGACTCCACCGGTACGACAAACTATTCCTGGGACTACGACAACAGACTCACGAGTGCAAATCTGCCGGGTTCCGGCGGGACCGTAACCTTCAAATACGATCCCTTCGGCAGAAGAATCGAGAAAACCACTTCGAGTACGACGAGTATCTACGCCTACGACCACGAGAACGTGATCGAGGAAACGAATGCGGCGGGCGCAGCCGTGGCTCGTTATGCAGGAACCCAAAACACTGATGAGGCGCTAGCAATGTTGCGCTCCGGCACGACGAGCTACTACCAAACGGATGGGCTGGACTCCGTCACTTCGCTCAGCAATAGTGCCGGGTCTCTGGCGCAGACGTACACGTTCGACTCGTTCGGAAACCAAACTGCCTCCACCGGCTCGCTGACCAATTCGTTCCGCTACACCGGTCGCGAGTTCGATCCTGAAAGCAATCTCTACTACAACCGCGCCAGATACTACGACCCGCAGGCCGGGAGGTTCATTTCGGAAGACCCTCTGGGCTTTGGTGGGAACGGGACCAACTTCTATGCGTATGCGGGCAACGATCCAATGGACAACGTGGACCCAAGCGGATGCGGCTTTATTAAGTGTGCGGAAGCCCTTGCAGAACTAGCAGACGCATTGAAGGACCTTGCGCAACGCGAGGCAGAGCACGCGGCGCATGGCGGGACAAAGTGCGACCCAGGACAACACGACAAATCAATCGAGCAAGCCAAGAACCGCGTTCGAAATGCAGTTGCTAAGGCTGCTAAGTGCATTTCGGCGGAAGATATGAAGAAAATATTGGACTCGCTCAAATCACTCGGCGACGATCTTAACGATATCGGAATCAAGATTTGGAACTGGCTAAACAACGATCCACGGCAGAACTGGCCCAGCATATATGGTCCGAGGCCCGTCCCTCTGCCCATCCCAATTCCAATACCTGTGCCAGTGCCCGTTATTCCGTGATTCGGGGTTATCTGGAGTGGAGAATGGACCAAGTTAAACACATAGAAGACCAAATCGTCGCGGGTTCCGAAGACTTCTTTGATGAACCGAACATCCGAGAGGATCTGCATGTAACAGTCCGCATCGCAGGGGACTTCTATAATTTCCTCGTGAAGTCGGGCGAGAACCCTCCCGCAAGAGAAGTCACTTATGTAACGGACACGATCAGGTCTGGAATGGACGAGTTCTTCGCTCTCGCTTACATCTGCAAGGTCATCAACACTCCGCGAGATACCTGGGCCTTTGAGCCACACACACGCTGGGATTTTCCCGCGTTGCGAGAAAGGTTCCTACGCGGTTTCGAGCGCCTTGCCGAATCTCCCGATACGGAAGCCCCCCAGAGACTTGCCTCCCTGCTTGCTCTGGTACACCTTGAACTGGTGTTTTTGGCACAGCATTTTCCTTCGGCGATATTCGGGAATGTGGCCAATAGTCCGCAGCCAGCCGATGGCACCAGCAAAGCTGGATCGGGCCGAAAGTAGCTAGGCCAAGCGCGCCTGTCGTTACCATGACTCATGCAAATAAGTGGCTAATCGGGGCGCTCCTATGTGCGGTGGTATTCGGTGCCGCGAACGGTCAGAAAATCTCTTTCCCTGGGTCCAGGTCAGAGACGAAGTCGCCTGATGGCCGCTACACCATTCGAAATGCGGATGACGAGAAGCAGGAACCCGCACACAGTCTCACTCTCATCGACGCGAAAGACGGCTCAACCACAAAACTCTACTCGTATCGTAAGCGTTCGGCCAGTACATCTGGACGAAGAGTGGGTCGATGTGGAAGATGGCCCGAAGTGGACACCTACGGAAGTGTCCACTTGGGGAATAAATGGACACTTCGGAGCGGGCAGTTGTTAAGAGAGAACCACAGAGACGACGGTGGCCGGCGGGAGAGAAGTGTCGGATCGTCGAACAGACTTTAAGGCCGGGCGCATCGGTTGCGAGAGTGGCACTGGCGCACGGAGTAAACGCCAACCAGGTATTTACTTGGCGCCGGCAGTATCGCCAGGGTCTACTGAGTGAGAGGAACGCTGAGCCGGTTAAATTGCTGCCAGTGCATGTGAGTGAAGTGCAGGCAAGCAAAGTGAATCGATCGGACCGCCGGCAAGTCGCTGTACCCACAGCGGGCACGATCCAGGTGGAATTTCCCAAGGGACATGTTTGCATCTCAGGCAGCGTAGATGGAGAAGCACTGCGCATGGTGCTGGAGAACTTGCTCCGATGATCGGGCTGACAGCGGGGACGCGGATTTGGATCGTCGCAGGAGTGACGGACATGCGACGGGGATTTGTGGGGTTGAGCGGGATGGTGCAAACGGCGCTGAACGAAAATGCATTTTCGGGCCAAGTGTATATCTTCCGCGGGCGACGCGGTGATTTGATCAAAGTACTGTGGTTCGATGGCGATGGGCTATGTCTTTTTTCAAAAAGACTTGAGCGAGGAAAATTTCTGTGGCCGCAAGCGACGAGTGGGACGGTGTCACTAACGCCGGCACAGCTGTCCATGTTGTTGGAAGGGATCGATTGGCGGAGGCCGGTGCGCACACAGACGCCGCAGCTGGCGGTGTAAATAGCGGCGATGCAGAGTTGATAAAGAATTCATTTGCCAAGAATTTTAGTCGTGGCATACTGCGCGACGATGACACATCGCGCGGCCCTTCCTGATCTCGATTCGCTAAACCCCGAAGCATTGAAGGCGTTGATCGTCGCACAACACGAACAACTTCTTTCCAAAGAAGAGCAACTTGCCTCCCGAGACGAAGAGATCGACCGGCTGAAACTGCTGATCGCCAAGCTGCGGCGCATGAAGTTCGGGTGCAAGTCGGAGAAGCTGGACCGGCAGATTGAGCAGTTGGAGTTGCGGCTGGATGAATTGGAGACCAGTCGCGCGCAGCAGCAGGCTGCTTCGGCAACCCCGCTGGCCGCGTCGGACGTGAATCGAGCGGCGAAACATGCGCGAAAGCCGTTGCCGGCGCACCTGCCGCGAGAGACGCACAAGGTTTTGCCGAAACAGGAAGCTTGCCCCGACTGCGGCGGTGTATTAAAGCCTTTCGGAGAAGATGTTTCCGAGATGCTGGAGTGGGTGCCGGAGCATTTCAAAGTGATCCGGCAGGTTCGGCCGAAACTGAGCTGTGCAGGTTGCGACAAGATGGTACAAGCGGAAGCAGCGAGCCGTCCGATCGTGCGCGGAATGGCGGGCCCAGGACTTCTCGCCCATGTATTGATTTCGAAATATTGTGACCACTTGCCCTTGTACCGACAATCGGAGATTTATGCGAGGGACGGAGTGGAGTTGGATCGCTCGACCATGGCGGAGTGGGTCGGGGGATGCAGCCGGTTGCTGGAACCCTTGGTAGAGGCGTTGCGGCGTCACGTGATGAGTGCCGGGAAGTTGCACGCCGACGATACCCCGGTGCCGGTGCTGGCACCGGGCAAGGGTAAAACAAAAACGGGGCGACTGTGGACCTATGTGCGGGATGACCGGCCCTGGGGAGATCAGAGCCCGCCCGCCGTGTGGTTCGCCTACACGCCGGATCGCAAAGGCGAACATGTGAAAGCTCACTTGCGCGAGTTCACGGGCAAGCTGCAAGCAGATGGTTACGCGGGATACGATGCGGTTTATGAAGATGGCCGAGTGAAAGAAGTCGCATGCATGGCTCATGTTCGTAGGCCGTTCTACGATCTGTACGAGGCGCACAAGTCTGCGGTAGCGAAAGAAGCGCTCGAGCGGATCGCGGCCCTATATGTCATTGAGGAAGAGATCCGGGGCCGTTCCGCTGAGGAACGGCGAGAGGTCCGGAACGCGCGCAGCCGACCGTTGCTGGAATCGCTGAAGCAGTGGTTCGAAGAGACTTTGGGCAAGTTGTCGAGAAAATCCGATACCACCAAGGCCATTCGCTACGCACTGGGTCGGTGGGAGGCGCTAATGCGCTTCTGCGATGACGGCCACCTGGAAATCGACAATAATGCGGCGGAACGCTCGTTACGCACAGTTGTTTTGGGAAGGAAAAACTACTTGTTTCATGGATCGGATGCCGGAGGCGAACGCGCAGCAGCGATCTACGGCTTGGTAGGGACAGCAAAACTCAACGGCTTGAATCCCGAAACGTACTTGCGCGAGGTGCTCTCCCGCATCGCCGATCATCCTATCAACCGCATCGAGGAACTGTTGCCATGGAACCTCGCAGCGGAACTCGCCGGAAACTCAAGCCGCGCTGCATAGTCAACTACCTGACGTCAAGATGTACTGGCCGAGCGCTTACCTCGTATCCGCGCGGCGTAGATGTTCTCTGGTCGCCCACTTCGAGGGCTTTCGTTGTGAATGACTACGAAGGCAGCGACGCGGCACACCCGGTACTCTTCTCAGCCCCGTGGACAAACCAACCCGTTGATCTGAGGGAGAAGCTGATCGGCTACCTTCGCTCCGGGCGTGGAACAAAGAGCGTCCTGGACAACCACCACGTATATTTTTCAGCGCAGCGTTGGCTCAGTGGCGATGAGATCCTCTGCCAAGTCACCGGGTATGGCGATGTGGACCCTAAAGGGTTCGCCGCGCAGTATGTCTACAAAATCGGTGCGGGGTTCCGGCCTCATCGGTGAATCTGCTGCCGGGTTAACGCCTCGCGCCGGGGAGCGCCCGAAGAGCCATGCCTTCGGCATGGGGAGTAGGGGGTGACACGTCACCCCAGAATGGGTGCTGCAGAGCGCCGGAAGTTCCTATAAGAAAACTTGTTGAAAAGAGAGACAGCTAAAAAGGGAAAAAGAGTGGTACCGAAGCGGCACCACAGTCTGTTCGAAGTGGTGCCGCTCCAAGCACGTGAAAATGAAAGCAGTTAAAGCAGAAACCCACGAGCAAGCGGCCCCAACCCTTTATGTTCCAATACCCATCTTTCGCCAACGAATCCGCCTGCATTCCGTGCATGCAACTGCTGCTGTTGTCGAAAAATGTTGCATGGTGATGACAACTGTTGAACCGCGTTGAACCGCGTTGAAAAGCGTTGAAAAGCGTGGCCGGCAGCAGCGGCTAAAGGAAAAATCCCCACACGATCCCCGCAGTTCAGGCCGCGGCGCGCGGTCCCTTCGAGGTCACCAGTGAAGTAATCAGGCGGATGACGGCGCGTTGATCGCGTTCCGGCAAAGAAGCCATGCGCTGAAATCTTTTCCAGAGCCGCCGTCTCTCCGGGTCTTCCTTCCTGTGCTCAATCTTCGAGGGCTTCAGGCCGAGCAGTTCATCGGCAGTGACTCCGAGCGTGCGGACCAGAGCAACAAGGAAATCCGGAGTGGGCAACTCCCCTTTCGTCTCGTAATAGGAAATGACCCGCTGGGTGGTGCCCAGAGCTTTCGCCAAGCTCACCTGGGTGTAGCCGCGTGCGGTTCTCAACGCAAAGAGGCGCTGACCAAAGGATGTCTTGGGAGTCGTTTTCGCTGGCATCGCAGCGTCGATTTTAAGCGGCACCTGGAGGTTCATGGAGAACTCTTTGACAGTATATACCAAAATGGTCTATATTCGCGCACGGCTAGAAAAACCAGGGGAAATTCAGAAAGTTCTTGACAGGGTTTTAGGAAAAGCCCGGAAGCGGCAGGAAAGGGGGAATTGATGGCGCGCATCGCAGAGGATGAGATCAAGCGGTTGAAGCGGGAAGTCTCGATCGAGCGCCTGGTCGAGGCGCGTGGGGTGAAACTGAAACGCCATGGCGCGGACCTGGTCGGGCTGTGTCCCTTCCACGAAGACCACTCGCCTTCTCTGGTCGTCAGCCCGGAGAAAAATCTCTGGAACTGTCTGGGGGCGTGCGGAAAAGGTGGGAGCGTGATCGACTGGGTGATGCGCGCCGAAGGGGTGAGCTTCCGTCACGCCGTCGAGCTGTTGAAACAGCAGCATCTTCCTTTAGCCGCGAGGCCTGCCGGACCACCGCCGAAGAAATCCACGACGGTGAAGCTGCCGCCACTGGCGGAACGCAGCATCGACGACCAGCGGCTGCTCGAAAGTGTGGTTGAGCACTATCACGAGGCGTTGAAGCAAACGCCGGAAGCACAGCAGTATCTCGCAAGACGTGGTCTGCAATCGGCGGAGATGGTGGAACAGTTCCGCCTGGGCTTTGCCAACCGCACACTCGGATACGGACTGCCGCAGAAAGATCGGAGCACAGGGGCGGAACTTCGCGGACGGTTGCAGCGCTTGGGCATCTTCCGCGAGAGCGGGCACGAACACTTCAACGGTTCGGTGGTCATCCCAATCTTCAATCGCGAAGGCGAAGTGGTGCAGATGTATGGACGGAAGATCACGCCCGGACTGCGGCCCGGCACACCGCTGCACTTGTATCTACCCGGCCCGCATCGCGGTGTGTGGAACGAAATGGCGCTGGTGGCTTCGAAAGAAATCATCTTGTGTGAATCGCTGATCGATGCGCTGACGTTCTGGTGCGCGGGGTTCCGTCATGTGACGGCGAGCTATGGCGTGAACGGCTTTACCGATGATCACCGGGCCGCATTCCAGAGGTACGGCACAAAAAGAGTCTATATCGCTTACGACCGGGACGACGCCGGCGAGCGAGCGGCGCAATCTCTCGCCGAAGAACTCATGGCGATGGGGATCGAATGCTTCCGGGTGCAGTTCCCGAAGGGCATGGACGCAAACGAATACGCGCTCAAGGTGACGCCAGCGGCGAAGAGTCTTGGCGTGCTTTTGAACAACGCGATCTGGCTCGGCAAAGGCAAGCAGCCCACAGTGGGAGTGATCGAACCGCAGAACACCCGAGAAAAATCAGAAGCAGCAGCTAAAGAAAAAATCACGGAGACCATGGAGGCCAACACGGAAGAGGAGAGCAATCTTCCTTTAGCCGCTGAATGCGAACCGGCGCCGGAATCCCTTCCGGTTGTGGCGATGCCTTCTCCCCTGGAAGTGCCTCTCGAAATCAACGGCGACGAAATCAGGATCACACAGGGAGACCGCCGCTATCGCGTGCTGGGTCTTGAGAAAAACACCACTGTGGGCCTCTTGCGAGTGAATCTGCTGGTGACGCGGGGCGAGAGCTTGCACGTGGACACGTTCGATCTGTACTCGTCGCGGCATCGCGTGATGTACAGCAAGCAGGCGGGCGAGGAGCTGGGCGTCAAGGAAGAGGTGGTGTCGCGCGATCTCGGCAAGGTGCTGTGGAAGCTCGAAGAGCTGCAACGGCAGATGATCCAGAAAACGCTCGAACCAAAAGAACAGGAAGTCACGCTAAGTGCGGAGGAAAAAAACGAAGCGCTCGCGTTGCTGCGCGATCCGCGCTTGCTCGACCGCATCCTCAGTGACTTCGAGCGCTGCGGGGTGGTGGGTGAAGAGACCAACAAACTGGCGAGCTATGTGGCCGTGGTGTCGCGGCTGCTCGATGCCCCGCTGGCCATCCTGGTGCAATCCAGTTCCGCCGCAGGAAAATCGGCGCTCATGGAAGCAGTGCTGGCGATGCTGCCCGAAGAGCAACGCGTGCAGTACTCGGCCATGACCGGGCAGAGCTTGTTCTACATGGGTGAGACCGATCTAAAACACAAAGTGCTGGCCATCGTGGAAGAAGAAGGCGCATCCCGCGCGGCCTACGCGTTGAAACTTCTGCAGAGTGAAGGCGTGCTGAGCATCGCGAGCACCGGCAAGGACGCCACGACCGGACGGCTCATCACGCACCAGTATCGCGTCGAAGGCCCGGTGATGCTGTTCCTCACGACGACGGCGATAGACCTCGACGAAGAGCTGCTGAATCGCTGCCTGGTGTTGACGGTCGACGAGGACCGCGCACAGACGCAGGCCATCCACAAAAAGCAGCGCGAAGCGCAGACGCTTGAAGGGCTGCTGGCAAAACGGGAACGCGACGAAATCCTCCGCGTACACAAAAACGCGCAACGGCTTCTGAAACCACTCTTCGTAGCCAATCCCCACGCGAGAGAGCTGACGTTCCTCGACAGCCAGACGCGTACGCGGCGCGACCACATGAAATACCTGACGCTCATTCGCTCGATCGCGCTGTTGCACCAGCACCAGCGGCCACGGAAGACCGTGACGCATCGCGGCCAGGCGCTCGAATACATCGAAGTGACGCTCGACGATATCGCGACCGCCAATCGCCTCGCGCATGAAGTGCTGGGCCGCTCGCTCGACGAACTTCCGCCACAAACAAAGCGGTTGCTCTTGCTCACCGACGAAATGGTGAGCGCGGGATGCGAGCGGCAGAAGATCGAGCGCGAGGACTTTCGCTTTAGCCGCAAGGATGTGCGGCGGTTCACGAAGTGGAGCGACTCGCAGTTAAAGCGGCATCTCAGCCGACTCGAAGAGCTGGAATATCTCTTGGTGCATCACGGCGGACGCGGTCAGAGCATGGTCTACGAACTGGTGTTCGAGCGCCGGGATGACAGCGAGAAATCCGTGCTGCCGGGGCTGATCGAGATCAAAAAGCTCTCTGGCTACAGCTACGACACGAAGAAGTCTGGCCTCGGAGGGGAGAAGTCCGGGTCAAGTCTGGCCCAAGTTCGGGGGGTGTCCGGGGGTGGTACGGGTGAAGAATCGCCAGTGCTGGCGCGGCGCAATGGCGAAATGGGCCTCGATCTCGAAAAAATCACTACCAGGGTGGATAGAGAAAATCCTGTCGTACGTACCGCTGCCGGAGGGCGATGATGGCGCGGAACAGGACCGTCAAGCCGCAACCAATGCCGCGGAATCGCATGGGGAGCCTCATCGAGGAGTTCATCGCCTGGATGCGCGTGCGCAACACGGCGGAGTACACGCAGCACAATCGCCGTGCGTGTGTGGCGCAGTTCGTGCGCTGGGCGGGTGAGCGCGGCATCGAAGACCCTATGGAAGTGACGCGCCCGGTGCTGGAAAGCTATCAGCGGCATCTCTATTACTACCGGCAGAAAAACGGGAAGCCGCTGACGTTCCGCACGCAATATGCGCGGCTGGTGCCGGTGCGAACTTGGTTCCGCTGGCTGGTGAGGAACAATCACATCTTGCACAACCCGGCCTCTGATCTAGACATGCCGAGGCTCGAGAAGCGGTTGCCGCGCGCAGTGTTGAACGAGGAAGAAGTCGAGCGCGTGATGATCCAGCCGGACTTGCGCGATCCGCTGGGCGTGCGCGACCGTGCCATCCTCGAAACGTTTTACTCGACGGGAATCCGCCGCATGGAGCTGGTACATCTGAAACTCTACAACGTGGATCATCTGCGCGGAACGCTGTCGGTCTGGCTGGGCAAGGGCAAGAAAGACCGCGTGGTGCCCATCGGCGAGCGGGCGCTCGTGTGGGTGGATAAATATCTTCGCGAGGTTCGGCCGCAGCTGGTGATGGAGCCGGACGACGGAACGCTCTTTCTGAGCATCGAGGGCGGGCCGTTCCATCTGGACCGCATGAGCAAGCTGGTGCGCGACTACGTGGAGCAAGCCAATCTCGGCAAGAGCGGCGCGTGCCACATGCTGCGGCACACCATGGCGACGCTGATGCTGGAGGGCGGCGCGGACATTCGGTTCATCCAGGAGATGCTCGGACACAGCGAACTGCAAAGCACGCAAATCTACACGCAAGTGTCCATCCGGCAGTTGAAGAAAATACACTCAGCCACGCGTCCGGGGGCAACGCTCGAAAAGAAAAAGCCCGCGAGCACGAACACAGTGACACAAGACGAAGAATCGCTGCGAGCGAATCTCCTGGCCTCGCTCGACGCGGAAGCGCAAGAAGAATCCGAATCGATCGAACGTGGGGCAGGAAGGTAACATAAAGCAGTTTATGTTGAGTGGAGCGCGGGAAGGCTCGCGGTGTTCGAGGCCGCGTCGGATAATGAGCTCATTATCGGATGCGCCGTGCGGAGCGTCCTTCGCGTGCCCCACGGAGCACACCGCTCTGCAAAATCCCTACCCAGGTCCATCGCTTAGCAATTAAAATCTGAGTAATGCCGACAGCAGCTAAAGAAGAAATGTTCTTCGCGTCGAGCGATCCGTGTGTGTTTTTCCCTTTAGCCGCTTCTGTTCCTGACTCCGGTGTGTACCCAAAAACTCGCGTCTGGGATTCAAAGCCCGAAAACGTGCACTGTTCTACGGCAATCGGGCCGCTAAAGATAGAACTGCGTTGGGGATGCGAGGAGTCTAGCGGAAAAACTGCGGTAGGGTCAGGAGTTACCTTCAAATACGACCCCTTCGGACGGAGAATCTACAAATCGTCCTCTTCCGGCACGAGCATCTACGCCTACGACGGCGATAATCTCATCGAGCTGCGACCTGGAAAGCTGCTGGACATGATTGTTTGACAAAGGAGGAATCGATCAAACCGTGCATCCCATTGCACGTAGCCTATGAGGTTGGAGCGGCGAGGCAACAGACCGTTCGAAGCCCTCGGACAATGTACCCACACTCGCGAGAGTGGCACCAGAACCGTGAGGAGACGGTGTATCTGCAAGCATAGTGCGGAGATGGGGCTAGGCTCTGGTAGCATGGCCAGAATACACAAACACTCGTAAGCGTCGTTAGATTTAAGGAGCCTAATATGCTGCGCGGCTCTTCTTGCAGTGAGTGCGGCGGCTTTTGATTCCGCCGTCATGGGTAACAAACACTGCCGGCGTACAGAGTGGGCCTAAACTATCGTGTCATTCCAGTGGAACAGGATAAATCCATACCGCTCCCCTGTAACAAGGGGGCAGTACATCGCAAGATGGACTGACGGTGGTGCGGACAGCAGTCAGGGAGAAAGCGAAGGCTGCTCTGTAATGGAGTAGATACCGGTTGCGTCAGTCGCATCGACCACATCACCGGACGCGAAAGCGGGCCCACTTCCCTGAGGTGCTTCACGCGAGAGAACGAGGCAAATCGGCAAATGAGACAAAGCAGATGACGATGGCGACAGCCGTTGGTGCAGTCTCAAGCGAAGCAGCGGAATGGTATGCCATTGACTGGCAGGCCATCCACCGTAACGTTCGCCGACTCCAAGTGCGTATCGCGCAGGCAACGAAGGTCGGCCGATGGGGCAAGGTGCGAGCCTTGCAACGGCTGCTGACTCACTCGTATAGCGGCGAAGTTCTCGCCGTTCGACGAGTGACGGAAAACGATGGCAAGAAAACCCCGGGTGTGGACCAAGAAATTTGGGACACACCAGAAAAGAAGATACAGGCAGTACATGCATTTCGGCGCAGAGGCTATCAACCTCAGCCTCTCCGACGTGTTTACATATTGAAATCGGACAAGAAAACGATGCGCCCTCTGGGAATTCCCACCATGAAAGATCGAAGCCACCAGGCACTGCATCTACTGGCGCTCGATCCCGTGCTGGAAACTACTGCTGACCATAACTCCTATGGGTTTCGTCAGCAGCGGTCCTGTGCCGATGCGATCGAACAGTGTTTCAATACGCTGTCTCACGCACCGAACACGCAGTGGATTCTAGAGGGTGACATCAAGTCCTGTTTCGACCGAATTTCACACGATTGGCTTTTGGCTCATGTCCCCATGGACCGAGTCATTCTCCGAAAGTGGTTGAAAGCCGGATATATGGAAAAACACGTCCTTCACGAAACGACGGATGGGACCCCGCAAGGCGGAATTATTTCCCCAGCGCTCTCGAATTGTGCGTTGGATGGGCTGGAGCAACTCTTGCGGGAAAAGTTCCCGACAAAGAAACGGCTCCCGTCTCTCGGAGGTAAATATCCCGCTGTGAATCTCATCCGTTATGCCGACGATTTTGTCATCACCGGTAGAACGGAAGAACTACTGGAAGGAGAAATCAAGCCCCTCGTCGAGCAATTTCTGTACGAACGAGGGCTGGAGCTCTCTCCTGCGAAGACAGTCATCACGCATGTGGAGAAAGGCTTTGATTTTCTCGGACAAACGGTGCGCAAGTATCCCAATGGGAAATTGCTCATCAAGCCTTCCAGAAAGAACATTAAGACTTTTCTGGATAGCATTCGCGAACACATCAAAGCCGCGTTGGGCATGTCCGCCGCCGACTTGATCCATTGGCTCAACCCCAAAATACGAGGTTGGTCCAACTATCATCGGCACGTAGTGAGTAAACGCATCTTTTCACGCGTAGACAACGCTATCTTCATTCGTCTATGGCAATGGGCCCGGCGAAGACACCCGAAAAAATCTCCCAGCTGGCTCAAACGGAAATACTTTGAGCAGAGTGGAGGTAGAAACTGGGCCTTCTTCGGGGAGTGGTGTGACGACGAGGGTAATCCACACAAAGTGAGATTACTGCTCGCCAGCAGCACGCCCATTCAAAGGCACGTCAAGATCAAGAGCAACGCTAATCCCTATGATCCGGCCCATGAGACTTACTTCGAGAAACGCGAAGGGGACTATATGGCGGGATCGTTTCGGGGTACGCGGACTCTTCGCTTTCTCTGGAAGTTCCAACGCGGGATCTGCCCCGTATGTAACACCAAAATCACCCGGATCACGGGCTGGCGCATTCACTATTGCATCCCTCGTGTGATGGGTGGTTCCACGGCTGCAGAAAACCGCGTCCTGCTCCATCCAGAGTGCCACGACAGGGTTCACCGCCAACATTTTTCCGTATCGAAACCGCGTCTCCCTGAAAGAGGCATTGGAAGGGCTTGAGCCGGATGAGGCGAAAGTCTCACGTCCGGTTCTGAGAGGGCCGGGTCCCAGCAATGGGGCCTGGCTACTCGGTGAGACGAATTCTTCTGGCGGCGTGGTCGCCCGCTATTCACAAGGGCTTACCACTGACGAGCCGCTCGCTATGCTGCGGAGCAGCACGACCAGCTATTACGAGGCCGATGGAGTCGGCTCACTCACTTCTCTCAGCAATACCGCTGGCGCTCTGGCGCAGACGTACACGTTCGACTCTTTCGGCAACACGACGGCTTCAACTGGCAGCATCACGAACTCGTTCCGCTACACAGGCCGCGAACTCGACAGCGAGACGATGCTGTACTTCATGCGTGCGCGCTACTTCGATCCAAACTCAGGACGCTTCATATCCGAAGATCCTCTAAGGTTCCCTGGCGGCATAAACTTCTATGTCTATGCGGCGAACTCTCCGACTAATTTCAACGATCCTTACGGTTTCGAGCCGCAGGGCTGCACTGATTGCCAGGGTCGTCCGAAGCAAGGAGCTCAAGCCGGGAAAACTTGCTGTGGCAACGAATCTAATGTCGAGCGCGGGAGCCCCACCGTATCCAAACAATTACACTTACATGGGCGTTTCAGCCAACGACATGTTCAAAAATGGCGGCAACGGTCCGTGGGGGAATATCGTCCGTGGCTGTCTAGTCTGCATGTACCGTCACGGAGTCGACGCAAGCACTGCCCACAGTTTTTGCTATGCCAACGGTCGGCAAAGAACAAATGCATGGAACACCTTTACGGGTTATGTTGCGGCCATCTCGGAAGCTTTTGCCTGGTCAACCGGCAATTTCTGGGCGAACGCGGGACCGAATCCTGGAGGCGTTGGGCCTCAAGGGTGGTGAAGCACTTGAGACGCTTTCTGATTGGGTTCCTGCGGCTCGCTGTGATTGCGATATGCTGTGCAGTCTTCGGGGCCGGTATAGGTTTTGTGCAGGGAGAGATCGTGGCCCGCGGACCCGACCAAATCTATCAGGTCACGTTTGGCGAAGGGGCTGCGATGATTGGTGCGGCCATCGCTTTTTTCTTGGGACCAATGCTTCTCTACGCCCTCAATCGCCAAATGCTATTTGAGCGATTTTGTTACATAGGCGTTGCGACTCTGCTCACGGGCTGCCTTGTTGGCTGGTTTTCTTCGAGGCATGCGAACAGTCCTGGATGGGCGTCAATGTTTGTGACGCCCATTGCAGCAATCATCTTCGCCGTTCTTTTCTCGCGAGAACAGAGTCCGGCAAATACGCGGACGCCGGGATGACGGTTGTCATCACGGGTGCGTTTAGCTACACGGGGAAATACGCCACGCGACTTCTCCTCAGCGGTGGACATAAAGTCCGCACTCTGACCTACCACCCTGAGCGGGAGAATCCTTTCGGTGGCGATGTTCAGGTCTTTCCTTACAGCTTCGAGCATCCCGACCAGCTCACCGAAACTCTTCGCGGCGCGTCAACGCTGGTAAATACCTATTGGGTACGCTTCCCCCACGGAGCGTCCACCTTTGAGGCTGCGGTCCAAAACACTCGCACTTTGATCAATGCTGCAAAGAACGCTGGGGTCAAACGCATCGTTCATGTCAGCATCGCCAACCCATCACTAGAATCCCCTCTGGGCTACTACAAAGGGAAGGCTCAGTTGGAGCAGGCCGTGCTCGACTCAGGTCTCTCTTACACCATTTTGCGGCCCACCGTGATCTTTGGCCTCGAAGACATTCTCATCAACAACATCGCCTGGTTCGTCCGCCGTTTTCCGGTGTTCGGTATCCCCGGTGACGGCAGCTACCGTATCCGCCCCATCTACGTCGAGGACATGGCGCAACTGATCGCCGATGCCGTGGACCAACAAGGAAACACCGTGCTCGACGCTGTTGGACCCGAGACCTTCAGCTTCGGGGAGCTGGTAACACTCATCGCCGCCCAGGTGGGCCGTTCCATTCGCCTTGTTCATCTGCCGATGACCTTGGCATATGTTTCCACGTTCCTGACGGGCTGGTTCGTTCGAGACGTTGTCCTCACTTGGGAGGAATACAAGGGCCTGATGGCGAACCTGCTTGCTCCCGAGGGTCCATCCGCAGGGGAAACCCGCCTAAGCCAGTGGCTGGCGTCCAACAGTGAGCGTGTCGGCAGTCAGTACGCCTCAGAAGTGGCTCGCCACTTCGCAAAGCCATCCTGAGCTGCCTGGTGGTGTTTGAGACCGAGCGCCGGGAAGAACGGCGCGTTCGCGCCGGGAGTGGGTATGACACGTCACCCCTAAAAGGGTGCTGCACAGCAACCTTGGTTGCTGTATAGGAACCATCCAGAAATCAGAGACTTACAAAATCTCCGGCGCTCTACAGCGCCGTGAAGTTCCCATTCGGGAACTTGTTGAAAATAAAAGAGAGCAGCAGCTAAAGAAAAAAATCTCTCCTCGGGAAAGACTCCCCACGCAATCCACGAAGTTCAGGCAGCGGCACGCGGTCCCTTCGAGGTCACCAGCGAAGTAATCAGGCGGATGACGGCGCGTTGATCGCGTTCCGGCAGAGAAGCCATGCGCTGAAATCTCTTCCACAGTCGCCGCCGCTTCGGGTCTTCCTTCCTGTGCTCGATCTTCGAGGACTTCAGGCCGAGCAGTTCATCGGCGGTGACTCCGAGCGTGCGAACCAGAGCAACTAGGAAATCCGGGGTGGGCAACTCCCCTTTCGTCTCGTAATAGGAAATGACCCGCTGGGTGGTTCCCAGGGCTTTAGCCAAGCTCACCTGGGTGTAGCCGCGCGCAGTTCTCAACGCAAAGAGGCGCTGACCAAAGGATGTCTTTGGAGTCGTTTTCGCTGGCATCGCAGCGTCGATTTTAAGCGGCACCTGGAGGCTCATAGAGAACTCTTTGACAGTATATACCAAAATGGTTTATATTCGCGCACGGCTAGAAAAAACCGAGGAAACTCAGAAAGTTCTTGACAGGTTTTTCGCAAAAGCCCGGAAGCGGCAGGAAAGGGGGGAATCGATGGCGCGGATCGCGAAGGAGGAGATCGAGCGGCTCAAGCGCGAAGTCTCTCTCGAACGCCTGGCCGAGGCACGCGGTGTAAAACTGAAACGGCACGGCGCGGACCTCATCGGCCTCTGTCCCTTCCACGAAGACCACTCGCCGTCACTCGTCATCAGTCCGAAGAAAAATCTGTGGAACTGTCTGGGAGCGTGCCGCCGCGGTGGAGACGTGATCGAGTGGGTGATGCGAGCGGAAGGCGTGAGCTTCCGTCACGCGGTCGAGCTGCTGAGAGAAGATCATTTTCCTTTAGCGGCGTCTTCCCGTCCGGTGAAAAGTTCGTCCGTGCCGAAACTGCCCGCGCCGGTGAGCCGCGATGCCGACGACCGAGCGCTGCTGTTGCAAGTGGTGAGCTACTACCACGAGACGCTGAAAGAGACGCCGGAAGCGCTGAAGTATCTGGAATCGCGTGGACTGAAATCCTCGGAGATGGTGGAGCAGTTCCGGCTGGGCTTCGCGAACCGCACGCTGGGTTACCGGCTGCCGGAGAAAAACCGTGTGGCGGGAGCGGAACTGCGCGGGCGCCTCGAAAAGGCGGGCATCCTGCGTGAAAGCGGGCACGAGCACTTCAACGGCTCGGTGGTGATCCCGGTTTTCAACCTGGAAGGCGAAGTGGTGGAGATGTACGGGCGGAAGATCACGCGAGCGTTGCGGGAAAACACGCCGCTACACTCCTACCTTTCGGGGCCACTTCGCGGGGTGTGGAATGAAGAAGCGTTGGTGGCGTCGAAGGAAATCATCCTGTGCGAGGCGCTGATCGATGCGCTGACGTTCTGGTGCGCGGGCTTCCGTCATGCGACAGCGAGCTACGGCATCAATGGCTTCACGGACGATCATCGAGCCGCGTTCCGAAAATATGGCACCAAGAGAATCTACATCGCGTACGACCGCGACGACGCCGGCGAGCGAGCGACGCAATCCCTTGCCGAGGAACTCCTGGCAATGGGGATCGAGTGCTTCCGGGTGCAGTTCCCGAAGGGCATGGACGCGAACGAGTACGCGTTGAAGGTGACGCCAGCGGCGAAGAGTCTCGGGACGTTGCTCGGCAAAGCCGCGTGGCTCGGCAAAGGCGTGCGGCCCACAGCCGCCGTGATCGTGCCACAACCCACAGTCGACGAAGAAAAAACCGAAGAAGCAGCTAAAGAAAAAATCTTCGAACCTATCGAGGCCACAGTGAGAGAGGAACCTGTTCTTCCTTTAGCTGCTGCATCTTCCGAGGCCATCGAAGAGGTTGCAGTCGCCGCGACGCCCGCGACGTTGCCGTCCCCTCTGGACGTGCCTGTGGAGATCAACGGCGATGAAGTGGCAATCACGCAGGGAGACCGCCGCTACCGCGTGCTGGGCCTGGAGAAAAACACGAGCTTGGGAATCTTGCGGTTGAACGTGCTGGTGACCCGGGGCGAGCGCTTGCATGTGGACACCTTCGATCTGTACTCGTCGCGGCATCGCGTGATGTACAGCAAGCAGGCGGGCGAAGAGTTGGGCGTCAAGGAAGAGGTGGTGTCGCGCGACCTGGGCCGGATGCTGTGGAAGCTGGAAGAGCTGCAACGCCAGCGCATCCAAAAAGCACTCGAACCCAAGGAGGAAGAAGTTCAACTCACGGAACACGAACGAGCGGCAGCGATGGAGCTGCTGCGCGATCCGAATTTACTTGGCCGCATCCTCGAAGACTTCGAGCGATGCGGGATGGTGGGCGAAGAGACCAACAAACTGGTGAGCTATCTGGCCGTGACTTCGCGGCTTCTCGAATCGCCGCTGGCCATCCTGGTGCAATCGAGTTCCGCGGCAGGAAAATCGGCGCTCATGGAGGCAGTGCTGGCGCTGCTGCCCGAAGAGCAACAGGTGCAATACTCGGCGATGACCGGACAATCCCTGTTCTACATGGGCGAGACCGATCTGAAAAACAAAGTGCTGGGCATCGTGGAAGAGGAGGGCGCGTTGCGCGCGGCCTACGCGCTGAAACTGTTGCAGAGCGAAGGCGTGCTGACCATCGCGAGCACGGGCAAGGACGCAACAACGGGACGACTTATCACGCACCAGTATCGCGTCGAAGGTCCGGTGATGCTCTTCCTCACCACCACGGCGATAGACCTGGACGAAGAGCTTCTGAATCGCTGCCTGGTGTTGACCGTGGACGAGGACCGCGCACAGACGCAGGCGATCCACCGGAAGCAACGCGAGGCGCAGACCATCGAAGGTCTGCTGGCCCGGCACGAACGCGAAGAAGTCTTGCGCGTCCATCGCAACGCGCAGCGGCTGCTAAAGCCGGTGCTGGTGGTGAACCCCTACGCACGCGAGCTGACGTTCCTCGACAGCCGCACGCGCACGCGGCGCGATCACATGAAATACCTCACGCTCATCCGCGCGATCGCGCTCCTGCACCAACACCAGCGGTCACGAAAAACCGTCACGCACAACGGCAAGGCGCTCGAATACATCGAAGTCGCGCTCGACGATATCGCGACAGCGAACCGTCTCGCGCATGAAGTGCTGGGCCGCTCGCTCGACGAACTTCCGCCGCAGACGCGCAGGCTCTTGTTGTTCGTCGATGAAATGGTGAGCGCCGAATGCGAGCGGCAGAAGATCGAACGCACGGACTTTCGTTTTAGCCGCAAGGATGTGCGGGCGTTCACGAAGTGGAGCGACTCGCAGCTAAAGAGACATCTGCATCGGCTGGAAGAACTCGAATATCTCCTGGTGCATCACGGCAGGCGTGGCCAGAGTCTCGTTTACGAGTTGGTGTTCGAGGGCCAGGGCGACAGCGGGAAGCCGATGTTGCCCGGCTTGATCGAGATCGAAAAGCTCACGGGCTACGGTTACGACGCAAAGAAGTCTGGCCTCGAAGGGGAGAAGTCCGGGTCAAGTCTGCCCCAAGTTCGGGGGGTGTCCGGGGGTGGTGCGGGTGAGGAATCGCCAGCACTGGCGCGGCAGAATGGCGATCTGGGCCTGAATCGCGAAAAAATCACTACCAGGGCAGCTAGAGAAAATCGTGTCGTACATGCAACCGCAGGGAGCCGGTGATGCGGAACAAGACCATCAGGCCGCAGCCGGTGCCGCGGAATCGCATGGGTAGCCTGATCAACGAGTTCATCGCATGGATGCGCGTGCGCAACACAGCGGAGTACACGCAGCACAACCGCCGCGCGTGTCTCGCGCAGTTCGTGCGCTGGGCCAACGAGCGCGGGATCGAAGACCCCATGGAAGTAACGCGCCCCGTGCTGGAGAGCTATCAGCGATATCTCTACTACTACCGGCAGAAGAACGGGCAGCCGCTGACCTTCCGCACACAATACGCTCGCCTCGTGCCGGTGCGGGCGTGGTTCCGCTGGCTGGTAAGAAACAATCACGTCCTGCACAATCCGGCGTCCGATCTGGACATGCCGAAGCTCGAGAAGCGGTTGCCGCGCGCGGTGCTGAACGAGGAAGAAACCGAGCGGGTGATGATCCAGCCTGACCTTCGCGATCCGCTGGGAGTGCGCGACCGGGCGATCCTCGAAACGTTTTACTCGACGGGCATCCGCCGCATGGAGCTGGTGAATCTGAAACTCTACAACCTGGACCGCCTGCGCGGCACGCTATCGATCTGGCTGGGCAAGGGGAAGAAGGACCGCGTCGTTCCCATCGGAGAGCGGGCGGTGGCGTGGGTAGATAAATATCTGCGCGAAGTGCGGCCGCAGTTGGTCATAGAGCCGGACGACGGAACGCTTTTTCTGAGCATCGAAGGCGGGCCGTTTCATCTGGACCGGATGAGCATGCTGGTGCGCGGATACGTGGAGCAGGCCAACCTCGGGAAGTGCGGCGCGTGCCACATGTTCCGGCACACCATGGCGACGCTGATGCTGGAAAACGGTGCGGACGTGCGCTACATCCAGGAGATGTTGGGGCACGCGGACTTGCAGAGCACGCAGATATACACGCAGGTATCCATCGGGAGACTGAAGCGAATCCACGAGGCCACGCATCCCGGCGCGTCGCTCGAAAAGAAAAAGCCCGCGAGCAGCGCCACAACGCAAGACGAGGCATCACTGCGCGCAAATCTTCTGGCCACACTCGACGCGGAAGCCGCAGAAGAAACCGCATAGAGACCGTGAGGCACGCAGTACGCTGCGCACGGCGCATCCGATAACTCGCTCGTTATCCGACGCGGCCTCGAACGACACGAGCCTTCCCGCACTCCGCTCAACATAAACTGCTTTATGTTACCTGCGTGCCCCACGGAGCACACCGCTTTCGGAAACTGCTTCCGAGGTCCATCCCTCAGCACGTAGAATCGGGGTAATGCTGACAGCAGCTAAAGAAAAGACGTTCGCCGCGTCGAGCGTTCCGTGTGTTCTTCCTTTAGCCGCTGGGGTGTATCCAAAAACTCGCGTCTGGGGTTCAAAGCCCGAAAACGTGCACTGTTCTAGTGCAATCGGGCCGCTAAGGATAGAACTGCGTTGGGGTTGCGAGGAGTCTAGCGGAAAAACAGCGGTAGGGTCAGGAGTTACCTTCAAATACGACCCGTTCGACAGAAGAATCTATAAGTCCTCGTCCTCCGGCACGTCGATCTACGCGTATGATGGCGACAATCTTGCCGAGGAGACCAATTCATCCGGTGCAGTCGTCGCTCGCTACTCTCAAACCCTGAACATTGATGAACCGCTGGCCATGCTCCGTGCGTCTACGACGAGCTATTACCAGGCGGATGGACTGGGTTCCGTCACGTCCTTGAGCAATGGCGCTGGGTCTTTAGCCCAGACCTATGGTTACGACTCGTTCGGCAAACAGTTAAATTCGACAGGGTCTCTGACGAACACGTTCCAATATACTGCCCGCGAATCTGATAGCGAAACCGGCCTATATTACTACCGAGCCAGATACTACGACCCTCAGTCGGGAAGATTTTCGTCCGAAGATCCCTTGAGCTTTGAGGAGGATTCGAACTTCTATCGTTATGTTCGTAACAATTCCACACTCTTTTCGGATCCGAGCGGGCTATGGCCGAGTTGGCCTTCGGGCCTCAAGAATTGGGGACAAGGAGTCAGTGACGCAGGTCAAATGACGTGGGAATTTTTCTCGGGAACGGGACCTCAGCATCGTGATTTCGGGCCAGGTACCGTCCAAGTTGACAGCCTAAGGAATTCGCCAGGAATAAACAAGGCCCGCCAATGGTACAGCGCCCACGGCTGCGACAGCTCTGGTAATCCTGCGCCCAGAACAGGTGGCCATAAGTTTGGACTCAAAGGACTTGCGCAGTCTGGTCTTGATCCAACTCTCCAGTTTGTCGGTAGCTACGATTGGCAGATAACACCGAATTCAGATGGGACTTTGACATTCACGGTTACCAACAACACCAGCGTGACTTCACTTCTTTACCAAGCAGGAGTTCCGTCGCATGACAGGAGTAGCTTTGGACCCTTCGGCACGACAAGCCAAACCTACCAATGGACCGAGCCGGGAGGAGGTTGTGGGTGCAAACACTGAGGGTTCGCAGGTGGGGACTGATATTCCCACCATTGATTTGCCTAATCTTCGTTTTTGGGTGCTCCCAAATGAGCAACAGTTCAGAACTCGTCGGAAGATATGAAGCGCACTACCAGAATGGTGCTGAAACGTTGGAGTTGCGCGCAGGTGGAACTTACACACAAAATTTCAAAGCACTAAATGGGCAGGAAACGCAAAATACATCTACGTGGAAATTCGATCCGTATGGGGGAGAACCCAAAGTCTTCTTGGACAATTTCGTGCAAAACTTTCCTGGGAGCTCCCAAACCGCTCCAATTGGTACACTTGTGGGAGTCGAGAAGAATTGGGGCCGGATCCGTCTTTATGTCTCCTACGACCGAGGGTTGTATTACACGAAGATTGAGTAGACTCAGCATAGTCACCTTCAAATACGATCCCTTCGGTAGACGTATCTACAAGTCATCTTCTTCCGCCACCAGCATCTTCGCCTACGATGGAGAAAACCTGATCGAGGAGACCAATTCGGGCGGAGCAGTAGTTGCCCGCTACGAGCTAACCCAAAGTGTCGATGATCCGTTGGCGATGTTACGGAGTGCGTCCACCAGCTACTACCATGTTGATGGGTTGGGCTCGGTCACGTCGCTGAGCAATAGCGCAGGCTCTCTGGCCCAAACTTATGGTTACGACTCGTTCGGTAAACAGACAAGTTCTTCTGGCTCGCTGACCAACACGTTCCAGTACACGGCTCGCGAATCGGATCCCGAAACGGGCCTATACTACTATCGTGCCAGATACTACGATCCCGCCGCTGGAAGGTTCCTGACCGAGGACCCTGTCGGGTTTCTCTCGGGTGGCATCAATTTTTACGAGTATGTCGAGAATTCTCCCTTGGGCTTCACAGATCCCAATGGACTACAGGCTCAGCCTAGCGGCGCATGTTGCGACGAAAAGAAGCTGAAGCAAGGGCTTAAGCAGGTTCAAGACGCGTTTGCGAGCGCAGCTGCTACTAAGAGCGCGGTCTTTCAAAAATACGCCAATTGTCTCCAGAAGCTGGCCAATGACCCAGACGTGAAATGTGGTCCTCCACCAAAGAATCAACCGACGGCTTGCGGATATCACAAACCATTTTCTCCTTCAACGATCTTCATCACACCTAACGGGAGTACTGGCCAGGGGGGATGCGGCGGCGCTAAGGGCACGATCGCCCACGAAATGGTTCACTCTTGCATCCAAAATGACCTGTCGCAACCTCAGAGAATGAATACCATCGACGAGGAGAAACAAGCTTACGGAATCGAGTGCCAACTGTGGGGGTTAGCTTGCAATTGCGCTCGCGATCCCAAGAAATGCGGTTACTAACTGCCAGCCGCGCGGATTAAGCTGCTGACGCCAAAAGGAGCAGAACGTGCTTACCTTTGCCTGGAAGTCGTGCATTGGAGTGATGGTCCTAGCAACTGCATTGTTTGTTGGGCAACAGCCGGGAAAGCAAACTCCGTCGAGGACTGTCCTCTTGGAGGTCGTCCGTAATTCCTGGGATGTTCAGCGAGACGAGACGCTGGTGTACGTGCGCGTGTATTCCGACGGGTTTGCAGAGGCTCATTCGATGAGAAAAGTTGACTTTCGGAGTATTCAATTTGCGACAAAGCAGCTTTCGGAGGACGAGCTTGCGGCGCTCGGTAATCTGTTATCCGATCCCGAGATTGCGAAACTGCAGCCAGAATATTCGAGATCCTGGGGAAATATAGACTTCGGATCCAACTACATCGTCACAATCTCCGGCACACTTCACAAAGAGGTCAAGCTTGTGAATTTCCAGCCTTTCCTGGCCCGAAAGGAACGCAAGCCGTATCCCAAGCCGCTGGAAAAGCTCGGTTGTACTGTGTGGAAAATTAGAGCTGAAGTTTCGGGCGAGCCCCTGGAGAAGGACTGGCTCAAGGGATGTGCCGAATTCGGTTACTGAATGCGTTTCCTATCACGATGCGGGAGTGCGGCACGGTCAGCTTCAAATACGATCCCTTCGGCAGAAGAATCTATAAATCGTCATCGGCTGGCACTTCGATCTTCGCCTACGACGACAGAGGCAATCTCAGCGAAGAAACAAATGCCACGGGAGCAGTGGTCGCCCGCTATTCCCAGGGACTCAACATCGACGAACCGTTGGCGATGCTGCGCAGTTCGACGACCAGCTACTATCAAGCGGATGGGCTAGGGTCGATCACGTCACTGAGCAACGGTGCCGGTGCGCTGGCACAAACCTACAGCTTCGATTCCTTCGGCAAGACGACGCCGACCGGCACTCTTGTGAATCCGTTCCAATACACGAGTCGCGAACTCGATACCGAGACGAATCTCTACTTCTACCGCGCCAGGTATTACGACCCGTCTGCTGGCAGGTTCCTCAGCGAGGATCCCAGCGCAACAAGTGGAAGAGAGAACCTATTCCGATATGTCGGGAACAACCCCCTCAATCTCTATGACCCTAGTGGCTTAAGTCAAACAAAGCCGAAGCAAACGCAACCCGGATCGAATGCTGTGTTCTTCATCTGCTGCCAGGGCGGGCAGATTGCCGTCTGTGACAAGAACTCCGGAGCGTACGGTAATGGATGGGTACTCGATTGCATGCGGCAGCACGAAAAGCAGCACATCAAGGACATGACCTGCGGTGGAAAAACTCCCTGCAAAGATCAACCGGACGGTCCGATACAAGTACCACAATCGACGGCGCGCGAATTAGAGTGTGCGGCTTACCGCAAAGAACTTGAATGTCTTGCACCCGCTCCAGGCAACACAAAAGAAATCGGAGACCGAAAGAAATTCATTCAGAAGCAGATCGACAACTATTGCGGGGGTAAGTAGATGCGAGGGACTGGCATCAAATCGATTATCATCGCCTTCGTGATCCTCACATGTCAGCCATTTGCCTCCGCTAAGGAGAACGCGCCCGCCGGTCGAATGAGCACATTAGACCGCGCCATAGCGTTCGCGGTGTACGTAGAGGCCCATGCAAATCGACTAGAAAACAGGACGGACGTGTGCATCGCATTTGGCCATGGTCTAGCGGTGGATGAGCAAGGAATCCTTTCCGAGTTGAGGAGCCGAAAGCTGAAAATGCATACTAGCGACTGGTGCAACCAGGGTCCACGTGGTCTGGTGATCTCGATCATTGGGCCGACTATCGAATCAGCCTCGGGTACCTACGACTTAGTGGTGCAGGTAGGTGACCTGCGCCCTCTTCAGCAGGGTAGCGAGCATTTTGCTACCCTCCTCCGCAAGGGGACTTACAGCGTGAAATGCAAAGGCGGGTCGGAGCCAGAGCTTGTTCGTTACCAGGAAGCTGAGCTGCCTGGTAATCAATGAGTCGCTGCGCTTTTGAGGTCTTCGGAGGGCCGTAAACGTTGGTTAGCTTCAAGTACGATCCCTTCGGCAGAAGAATCGAGAAAACTTCTTCGGCTGGCACTTCGATCTACGCTTACGACAAAAACAATCTAATCGAAGAAACCAATTCGAGCGGTACTGTCGTCGCTCGTTACGCTCAGGGTCTCAAGATGGACGAAGAGTTGGCCATGCTGAGAAGCGGAACCACCAGCTACTACGAGGTCGATGGACTGGGCACGGCCACTTCACTCAGCAATGCCGCCGGAGCGCTGGCGCAAACATACACGTTCGATTCGTTTGGTAATCTGACGGCGTCGAGCGGTTCCCTGACCAATCCGTTCCGCTACACCGGTCGCGAATGGGACACCGAGACCAACCTCCAATTTTCGAGGTTCCGATACTACGATCCAAGCGTGGGTCGATTCCTTACTGAAGACCCTCTGGGTTTCAAAGCTGCACCAAATTTCTATCCGTACGTCGACAACAGACCGACTCGATACAGAGACCCTCTGGGACTCATACGCGACTGCGCCCAGGAGCAAATTGACTGCTTCAATAAATGCTACCAGGGGAGCCTGCCGTGGCCATTCGGTTGCAGCAGCAATCCGAAGGTCCGAAAGTGGAGCAGATACGCATATTGCCAGAGCAAATGCCTAGCTCTCTATCTGGAATGCGAAGCCGAGAACGAGGGCAAGAAACTGATCGATGCTTGTGCTCAGAATCCCGCGGCGTGTGTGGCTATTGGTGTTGGCGTTGGCATAATCATTCTTCAACCGGAGACCGGACCAATTTTGGGGCCGGTGATTGCTGGAGCAGCGCACTGAAGCGGGAGGTGGATTAAATGCGGCCGACTGAGAGATTTGCTGCGTACGAGCAAAAAGCACAGGTTCTAGAACAGATCGCTAAGCAGTATCCGGAAGATTCAAATGAAGTAGCGGCGCTAAAAGAAGCCGCGTTAGCGCTGTGCTTTGGACTCACCAAAAGATACGAGGAATTTCAGGGGTACCTAGCAGAGTTGAACAGACCGCTGACGGCTCAGGAAGAAAACCATCTACGAGAACTCGGACTGGAACCCTGAGTAGACGTGGGTCGTGGGCTTGGAAGTGCGAAGGCTCACGGCTGTTGTACCGGAGTCTAGGCCGAAGGTGCTTTGTCATTTTGAACCAGAATCGGAAAACAGTGCGTTCAAGTATCGTTCGGGAGCACCCACAAATCGGCTGACGAGTTGGAAAGGCTGACTTTCGCGGTAGCTAATCTCGTGAATTTGTCCGCCGTCAAACGAGAAGATCTGCGCGCCGGGATACGCGAGCAGAATCGGCGAATGTGTGGCGATGAGAAACTGAATGTTGCAGTTGTTCTTGTCCAACAGATCGTGCAACAGCACAAGGAAACTCAGTTGGCGTTGGGGAGACAGTGCGGCTTCGGGTTCATCCATGACATAGAAGCCGGACCGCGTGAAGCGATGTTGCAGCAATGAGAGGAAGGACTCCCCGTGCGACTGATCGTGGAGACTCTTGCCGCCGTAGCTGCCTGATCCGCCCACAGCATCCACATAGCTCGCCACGTTGAAGAAGCTCTCCGCTCTTAGATAGAAACCCGAGCCCGTTCTTGTTGTAAACGCCATTCGCAAAGCTTTTATGAGTGGGTCAACGGAACGCACGCTCGAAGTCGTTTCAAAGACGAAGTTCCGGTTACCTCCTTCTCGCCCAAAACCGTAGTGAGCAGCGATGGCTTCCAAGAGTGTGGACTTGCCAGTTCCATTTTCGCCGACGAAGAAACAAACCGCGCTCGTAAGCTCAAGGGCTTGAAGGGAGGCGATGGACGGTATGCTGAAAGGATACTCGTCCCAGCGAGCTACTCGCTCACGTAGCAGCTTGACGCTCTTGAGTCGTGCCATCAGGAGGCTCCGATCCCCATTATCGCATCCAGGAGTCCAGTGCGTTCAGTGGCAGCGTCCCTTGCGCGATCCGAGGGGGCCTGTCAGCGCCCGGTTAACGGGCAGCGCCGGGTAGCGCTGGAAGAGCGGTGCCTACGGCACCGGGTGGGGGTAGGACACGTCACCCCAAGTTGGGTGCTGCAGAGCAACCTGCGGTTGCTGTAGGGTAACCAAACAAAACAAAGCAGATGCAAGAATCCGGGCGCTCCAGAGCGCCGGAAGTTCCTATAGGGGAACTTGTTGATTTTTAAGGCTTCCTGCTACGCTGCGCGTTGCGATCCCCAGGGCAGGAGGCGCGCATGGTGAAGCCGGTATTCCGCAGGAAATCGATCGGCACAAAAGTGAGCGAGGAAGAATACGCGCGGCTGGAAGCGCTGGCGGGAGGCCGTGCGCTGAGCGAATGGGTGCGCGAGGTGTTGCTGCGCGAGGTGGACGGCAGGCAGGCGCGGCCCGCAGAGGAAACGTTGCTGGCGGAGGTGCTGGCGCTGCGCACGATCCTGCTGAATGCGTTTTACAGGCTGGCAGAGAGGGAGAAGCTGACGGCGGAAGAGTTGCAGTCGTTCATCGACCGGGCCGACGCCGGGAAAGCAAAAAAGGCAGCAGAGCGACTGGCAGCAAAGCCCAGCAGCTAAGGAAAAAAACAACAGCGCGCCGGTTACTTCGGTTGCTTCCCGGCGCGCTGCTTATTCCAGGCTCTCAAAAATCGTTCCATCGTCCTACCTCGGAATCGGCTTCATGTACTCGCGAAGGATGTGGAAGTCCCCGCTCCGCCAATCGCTGAGGTCGGCTCCCACGGGGAACATGTCGCAGGCGTAGCGGAGACAAAAGCTCGTCTTGTCCGTAAAGCGGACGGTGAAATACAGCGTTCCGTCGTCGATGGTGTGGGTGATGAAGTCCACGACCTTGCCGTGAACTTCGGGATACTTCCCGCGCAGCCGTGCCTCCCGCTGCTTGCTGCGCTTCTCAATCTGTGTGCGTTCCTCGGCGGTGATCCGTGTCATGAGCGTCCTCCCGCACGGCGCTTAGACTTCCGGGCGCGCTTTTTCTTCCGTTCTTGCTGGGCTTCCCAGCGTTGTTCATCTTCGGCGACGGCGGAGTGAGGAAGGATGCCAAGGCGCGGCGGCAATCCCTGCTTCTTGCGTTCTTCCTCGCGTTGCTCGACGCTGAGGTACACGTCGTCGGGGTCGCGCCACTTCTTCTCAAAGGCGCGTCGCTGCTTCCAGAAGCGGCCTTCGTCGTGACGTTCGCTGTCGGCCAGGTGTTCGGTGAAATCAGCGTTCATGTCGCAACGAACTTCTTCGATCTCCGCGACGGCGGACTGCAACGACTCCTTATGGGCAAAGGGAAACTTCTCCATGCCGTGCAAGAGCGCGACGACGTGATCGACGCCCTGGTTCAGCAGGAAGAGGCTTTCGTAGATGCGCAGCTTCGGGGAACGTGCGGACGGTTGCGTGGGAAAAGGGGACCGGATACCTTCGTTGGTAGCCATCGTTGCTCCTCCTGTGAGCGACTGTGGTGAGGGCCGCGTCGGTGCTTAGAACACTGGCGCGTCCCGCTTTTGATGTCCCTTACTTCTCCTTTTTGATCTTCTTGTAGCGGAGCTTCCTGCCGTTTTTGAGCTTCGGCAGGAGCTTGCGAACCCGTTCAATGTCGCGGCGGGTCCAGATGTGAACCGTGATGCCGCCAGTCGTGAGGGTCTTGGGTGCGGGTACTTTTTTAGCGGCGATGTAGCGGCTAAGGGTAGAGACATCCAAACCCAGTTGCTTGGCAGCGTCACGCGTAGAGAAGGTAGCCATCGCCAACAGTGTTGTTGATAGTTCGCAGAAAGTCAAGTCCCTTCGTGGGTGTTCCCCGCGCTCTCGCCGCCGTCCAGGGCCAGGCCCGCTGGCGCGGCTCCCGATGGTCGCCCTGGACTGCGGCTTCGCTGCGGGAGGAGTTCCAACTAGGAGAGGCTGACGCCTCTCGGTGCGAATCCTTCGCCGCAAATATACATAAACGTATAAACGCCGGACGCCGCGCACACAAAAATCCCTGCTCTCAGAATCTCAAGAAAGCTCTTAACAGATTTTCACGGAAAGGCAAAAACGAGCGTCAGCGGTAGGCTTCCTTGCGATGGCGGACGGCAGTGACTTCGATGGCGTCGTCGTTTTTCAGGTCGAAGAACACGCGGTAGTCGCCGCAACGGAGACGAAAGCCGGTCAGCGGGGGCTTGAGTTTTTTTACGTCACCAGTGCGGTTGGCGAGATAGCGATCCACGCAGTAAAGAATCTGCAGGGCCGGTTCGCGGTCGATGGCGCGGAGATCGGCGCGGGCCTCCGGGGACCAATGAACTGCGATACGTTCGGGCGCGGGCTGTTCGGACGGTTCGGTCACTTCTTCACGCCGAACTCGCGCAGAATTTCCTCGTGGGGAATGCCTTCACCGCGGGCGAGCGAAGCACGGGCGCGTTCCAGCGCTGCGGCTGTTTCAGGTGTGAGTTCTTCCTCTTCCACCGGGACGTTGGCGAGGGAGAAGGGATCGAGCATGGCTTCGAGCAGGCCGACGACGGCGGAGAGCTGCGTTGGCGGAAGCCGGTCGATCAGTTCATAAGCGTGCTCTTTGGTGTCGGCCATGAATCTTCCTTTCGCCCCATTCTCACATACCGCGCCTAAGACCGCTCATCTGTCCTGTGCTGTCGCGATGAATTTATCAATCGTGGTCAGCAGAGCGCGCTGGTCATAGGGCGGCAGTTTTTCGATCTCCTCGACGCGGCGCATGACTCTGCGGCTGGGCTTCTTACCTACAACTCTCTTCGCCTTCGGATGCAGCAGTTCATCGGTGCTGATATCGAGGGCCAGAGCGAAGCGAATGGCCATCTCGACGGAGAACTGCCGCCGATCGGTCTCGTAAGAAGAAACCAAAACCTGAGTTATCCCGACTTTCTTTGCAAATTCGACTTGGGTGTAGCCGCGTTGGTTGCGAAGCCGGGTTAGCCGCTGACCAAGAGTCTCGCCGCCGAAATCGAGGGGCGGCTTTCTTATCGTTGCTTTCTTCATGGACGTAGTTTAAGGCGTAGCCTAGAAACAGCTTGACGCCATAATACTACAGGTAGTATTTTATCAATCGTTTCGAAGGTGCAAAATCTTCTTGACAGGGTTTTCGCAAAAGCTCGGAAACACCAGAAAAGGAGGTTCAACGAATGGCGTACATCCCGGATGAGGAGGTCGAGCGGCTCAAGCGCGAAGTCTCGCTGGAACGTCTGGCCGAAGCGCGGGGGATCAAGCTAAAGCGGCACGGCAAGGAGCTGCTGGGCCTCTGCCCTTTTCACAACGACAGGAACCCGAGCTTGTGCATCGATCCGGTGAAGAACGTATGGCACTGCAAAGGAGCGTGCGGCGAAGGGGGCGATGTCATCAAGTGGGTGAGGAAGGCCGAGGGTGTGAGCTTCCGTCATGCGTGCGAGTTGCTGCGCAACGAAGCCCCACTCACAGCCAGGCCCGCAGGCGCCGTGGTGAAGGAATCGACGGTGCCAAAACTGCCGCCGTTGTTCGGGCCGACAGCGGGCGATCAAGCGGTGCTGGGGATCGTGGTGAGCTACTACCACGAGACGCTGAAGAACTCGCCGCAAGCGCAGCAATATCTGATCCAACGCGGCCTGCAATCCTCGGAGATGGTGCAGCAGTTCCGGCTGGGCTATTCGAATCGCACGCTGACCTACCGTGTGCCGGACAAGAACCGCAAACAGGGTGAGGAGCAGCGCGGACGGCTGGAGAATCTGGGCATCTTGCGCGAGAGCGGGCACGAACACTTCAACGGTTCGGTGGTGATCCCGGTTTTCAATCTCGAAGGCGAAGTGGTGGAGATGTACGGGCGGAAGATCACGCGAGCGTTGCGGGAAAACACGCCGCTGCACTCGTACCTTGCGGGGCCACTTCGCGGCGTGTGGAATGAGGAAGCGCTGGTGGCGTCGAAGGAGATCATCCTGTGTGAAGCGCTCATCGACGCGCTGACGTTCTGGTGCGCTGGTTATCGCCACGTCACGGCGAGCTACGGGGTGAACGGCTTCACGGACGATCATCGAGCCGCGTTTCGAAAGCATGGCACGAAGAAAATCTACATCGCTTATGACCGCGACGACGCCGGCGAGCGAGCGGCGCAGTCGCTTGCGAAAGAACTCATGGCGCTGGGCCTGGAGTGCTTCCGGGTGCAGTTCCCGAAAGGCATGGACGCGAACGAGTACGCGCTCAAAACGCATCCAGCAGCGAAAGCTTTACGCGTGCTCTTGAACAGTGCCGCATGGCTCGGCACGGGCAAGCGGCCCACAGTCGCAATGAGTGAGCCTGTCGTGGTCGTCGAAGAAAAAAACGGAGAAGCGGCTAAACAGGAAATCTCCGAAGCAACAACCACACCAGCAGCTAAAGAAAAAATCCCCGAATCCATCAAGGCCACAGTGAGAGAGGAAGCTGTTCTTCCTTTAGCCGCTGCCTCTTCCGAAACCATCGAGGAGGTTGCGGTCGCCGCAATGCCTGGGACATCACAATCCACTTTCGAAGTGCCGGTAGAAATCAACGGCGACGGGGTGACGATCACACAAGGGGACCGTCGCTATCGCGTGCTAGGCCTGGAGAAGAACACGAGCTTGGGAATCTTGCGGGTGAACGTGCTGGTGACGCGGGGCGAGCGCTTGCATGTGGACACCTTCGATCTGTACGCGTCGCGGTATCGGGTGATGTACAGCAAGCAGGCGGGAGAGGAACTGGGCGTCAAGGAAGAGGTCGTGAGCCGCGACCTGGGCAAGGTGCTGTGGAAGCTCGAAGAACTGCAACGCCAGCTCATGAAAAAAACGCTGGAACCGAAGGAAGAAGAGATCACGTTGAGCGCGGAAGAAAAAACGGCAGCGATGGAACTGCTGCGTGATCCGAAGTTGCTGGACCGCGTGCTCTCTGACTTCGAGAGATGCGGCGTGGTGGGTGAGGAAACCAACAAGCGGGTGAGCTATCTGGCCGCCGTGTCGCGCCTGCTGGAGAAACCACTGGCTATCGTGGTGCAGTCGTCTTCGTCGGCAGGCAAGAGTTCGCTGATGGAAGCGGTGCTGGACTTCATGCCGGAAGAGCAGCGCGAGGAGTACTCGGCGATGACCGGGCAGGCGTTGTTTTACATGGGACAAAAAAATCTCAAGCACAAAATCCTGGCGGTGTCGGAAGAACAGGGGGCCACGCGCGCGGCCTACGCGCTGAAACTGTTGCAGAGCGAAGGCGTGCTGAAAATCGCCTCGACCGGCAAAGACCCGGTGAGCGGCAAGCTGGTGACGCACGAATATCTGGTGGAAGGCCCGGTGATGATCTTCCTCACCACCACGGCGCAGGAGGTGGACGAAGAACTGGTGAATCGAAGCATCGTGTTGACGGTGAACGAGGACCAGGAGCAGACGCGGGCGATCCACAAAAAGCAGCGCGAAGCGCAAACCATCGAGGGGCTGTGGGCGCGGCGGCAGCGAACAACACTCGTGAAGCTGCACCGCAACGCGCAGCGGCTCCTGCGTCCGATCGAGGTGGTCAACAACCACGTGGAGGACGATCCAGACTTCCCCGATTACATGACGCGGACGCGGCGCGACCACATGAAGTTTTTAACGCTGATCAACGCCATCGCGCTGCTGCACCAGTATCAGCGTCCGGTGAAGACGGACACCCGGAACGGCGAAACGCTGGAATACATCGAGGCCACGAAAGAAGACGTGAAGCTGGCGCGCGAACTGGTGCGGCAAGTGTTGGGGCCATCGCTCGATGAGCTGCCCGCGCACACGCGGCGGCTGCTGTTGCTGGTGGCCGAGATGGTCAAGCAGGAATGCGAACGGTTGCAGATGGAGTGCGCCGAGTATCGCTTCACGCGGCGCACGGTACGGCAGCATACGCGCTGGGGCGACACGCAGTTGCGGGTGCATCTGCGGCGGCTGGAAGAGATGGAATATCTGCTGGTGCGCCGAGGCGGGCAGGGCCTGAGCTATGAGTATCAGCTGCGCATGGAAGAAAACTACGCCTACGATGCAAACTTCGCGGGGCAAACGGAGAACTTCGCGGGGGGAGCGCGGCCCGGTAGCGGGCGGGTAGCGGGGGGTGCGCGGGGTGAGGAATCGCCAGCACTGGCGCGGCGCAATGGTGATTTTAGGCCAAATCCAGAAAAAAACACTTATAGGGAGATCGAAGAAGAAAACCGCGTCGTAGTCGTACCGTCCATCGCCGCGAAGCCCAACGGCGCGGCTGCTGGAGCGAAGTGATGCGGAACAAAACTATCAAGCCGCAGCCGGTGCCGCGGAATCGCATGGGCAGCTTGATCGAGGAGTTCATCGCGTGGATGCGCGTGCGCAACACGGCGGAGTACACGCAGCACAATCGCCGCGCGTGCCTGGCACAGTTCGTGCGCTGGGCCAACGAGCGCGGCATCGAAGACCCCATGGAAGTGACGCGCCCGGTGCTGGAGAGCTATCAGAGGTATCTCTACTACTACCGGCAGAGAAACGGAAAGCCGCTGACCTTCCGCACGCAGTACGCGCGCCTCGTGCCGGTGCGGGTGTGGTTCCGCTGGCTGGTGCGGAACAATCACATCCTGCACAATCCCGGCCTCCGATCTGGACATGCCGAAGCTCGAGAAGCGGTTGCCGCGCGCGGTGCTGAACGAGGAAGAAGCCGAGCGCGTGATGATCCAGCCGGACCTGCGCGATCCGCTGGGAGTGCGCGACCGCGCCATCCTCGAAACCTTTTACTCGACGGGAATCCGCCGTATGGAGCTGGTGCATCTGAAACTCTACAACGTGGACCATCTGCGCGGGACGCTTTCGATCTGGCTGGGCAAAGGAAAGAAGGACCGCGTGGTGCCCATCGGCGAGCGGGCGCTCGCGTGGGTGGACAAATATCTGCGCGAAGCGCGGCCGCAACTGGTGATGGAGCCGGACGAAGGAACGCTCTTTCTGAGCATCGAGGGCGGGCCGTTCCATCTGGACCGCATGAGCAAGCTGGTGCGCGATTACGTGGAGCAGGCCAATCTCGGCAAGAGCGGCGCGTGCCACATGTTGCGCCACACCATGGCGACGCTGATGCTGGAGAACGGCGCGGACATCCGCTTCATCCAGGAGATGCTCGGCCACAGCGAGCTTGCAGAGCACGCAAATCTACACGCAAGTGTCCATCCGGCAGACTAAAACAAATCCACGCGGCCACGCATCCCGGCGCGTCGCTCGAAAAGAAAAAGCCCGCGAGC
>CAWCIG010000001.1:0-508832 GCA_963795535.1 Candidatus Acidiferrales bacterium | reverse complement strand
GAGCGTTAAACGAACCCCATCTTGTAAAAGGGTCGGGCCCATAGCACTGTTGCGGCATGACCAAGCGCGCAAAGAAGGCGTGGACGAAGTGGCGAAGACTGATCCGAGAACATGCGCGTAGCGGACAGACGGTGACGGCATTCTGCCGTGAGCGCGGGCTGTGCAGGCCGTATTTTTTCACGTGGAAGAAGCGGTTGCAGGAAGATGCGCAAGCGAAGTTTCTGGAAGTGCAGGTAACCGAGGGCGCGCCATCCGGTGACGCGGTTGAAATCCGATTGCAGAATGGACGAAGCCTAATGGTGCGGCCCGGATTCGATGCAGAACATGTGCGGGCATTGCTGGCGGTGGTGGAGGCAGCGGGGTGATCGGGCTGCCAAGTTTGCAGGCGATGGATCGCGCACAAGGAGCGCGGATCTGGATGAGCAGCGAAGCGACGGATATGCGCTGTGGATTTGATCGGCTGGCGGAACGTGTGCGAGCGGTCATTGGGGAGAACCCGCAAAGCGGCCATCTGTTTGTGTTCCGTTCGCGGCGCGGCGATCGGTTGAAGATTCTAGTGTGGGACCGGGACGGCTTCGTACTGTGGTACAAGCGGCTGGAACTTGGGGTTTTCAAACTGCCGCGAGTCGAGCAGGGGGCGCGATCGGTGGAGTTGCGTGCCAGCGAGCTGGCGATGATTCTGGATGGGATCGATGTTTCGAAGCTGAAGCGCGTGCGACGCTATGAACGCGCCGTGTGAAACAGCGAAGAAAAAAGCTAGCCCAAGAAAAAAATAAAAATAACGCATAAAATAATCGCCGTGTGCGCAACAAAGTTTGCTCTGCTACGTATAGTAGATGTGCCCACCAACGAGAACTTCTTGACCAACTTGCCCGACGATAAAGAAGCACTGAAGGCCATGCTGCATTCGCTGTGGCAGGAACGCGAGCGCCAGGAGAAGCGCGCCGAAAAATATCTTAGGAAAGCCGAAGAGCAGCGCAAGCGTGCCGACGAACTGTATCTGGAGAAGCTGCGACTGCAGATGGAGCTGGAACGCTACAAGAAGGCGACCTACGGGCCGCGGGCGGACCGTCTAAGCATGAATCAGCTGGCCCAGATGCTGCTGGAGTTTGCCGAGACCTTGCAACAAAAGCCCATCCACTTGGAAGATCTTCGGCAAGCAGAACCGGAACCAGAGTTACGGCGGGTGAAGCGTCGCAAGGGGCGGCGGGCCCTGGCGAACTTCGAGAACCTTCCGGTCCAGACACACGTATACGAGCTGAGCGCCGAAGAGCGGCCCTGCCCAAGTTGCGGTGTGGAGCGCAAAGAGATCGGCAGCGAGAAGAGCTGGCAGATCGAATACATTCCGGGACACTTCGAACGCCTCGAACATGTCCGCAAGAAGTATGCGTGCCCCCATTGTGAGCGGAAGGGAGAGAATCCGCAGATCGAGGTGGCTGCCAAAGCGGAGACGGCCATCGAAAAAGGCTTTGCCGGCCCCGGGTTGTTGGCTTTTATCGTGACCAGTAAGTTCGCCGATTACCTCCCACTCTATCGACTGGAAGATATTTTTGAGCGGCAAGGCTTTGAGATTTCACGAGCCACACAATCGGTGTGGTGCGGAGATGTCGCCGATGTGGTCGAGCCGTTGTACCGGCGGATGGCCGAGCGGGTGAGGAAATCGCACGTAGTGGCCACCGACGACACCGTCCTGCCGATGTTGAGCCCGGGCCAAACGCAGTCGGCACGCATGTGGGTGTACGTGGGCGACGAGTCAAATCCCTATAACGTCTTTGACTTTACTCTCAACCGCAGTCGAGAAGGCCCGAAGGAATTTCTGAAAGACTACACGCAGGTTTTGCTGGCCGACGCTTATGGGGGTTACAACGGGGTGGTGGCCGGCAACGCCATCACCCGCGCAGGTTGTTGGTCGCACGCCAGACGGAAGTTCGTGGAGGCGGAGAAATCGGCGCCGGAGATGGCGCGCGAGGCGGTCGCTTGGATCGACGCACTCTTCGCGGTGGAGCGACAAGCCAAAGACGTTTCCGTGGCCGAGCGAATGGAGTTGCGGCAGAAACAGGCGGTCCCGCTGCTGGCGGAGCTGCATCGCAAGCTGCTGACCTGGAAAGATCAGTTGCTGCCGAAGCATCCCATGGCCGACGCCGTGAACTATACGCTCGGCCAATGGGATGCGCTAACCGTGTTCACTAGCGATGGCGCCGTGCCCATCGATAATAATGTGAGCGAGCGGGAGATGAAGCGCGTTGTCCTCAATCGCAAAAACTCCCTATTCGTCGGCAACCCCCGCGGCGGAAGGACCGCCGCGATCCTGGCCAGCTTGACCAGCAGCTGCCGCCGGCATGATATGGATCCACATCTCTATTTCATGCAACTGCTGATCAACCTCCCGACCTGGCCAGCCCGTGACCTCGACGCCTGGCTTCCCGATCGTTGGAAACAAGCTCATATCGCCCGGTGCGCTGCTCTAGGTATTCCGATTCCTCCCAATCCATAGCACCTGCACTTCACGTATCGCTCACCCGACATCCACACCAAGAAACCTAAAATTGGCATTTTGGACGTCGGCTCTAACTTATTGATTCCATTACTAAAGCCGTGGTCCATTCCCATAGGCCGCCGTGGTCCACACCAATCTGAAAATTGGATAAAATTCAGAATAGCGTGGACGTCGGTGGACGTCGGCTTTGGAACATGGCTTTTTTGGTTCAGAACGGCACGTTGCTGGCGTAATAGAGGCCGTGAGGCCGGCGCTCGTTTCCGGCTCTGTCCTCGGTGGGCGATTTCACCAAGGGCCCTTGTGCTACGAGTCGGTCAATGGTCCGGCCAATGGTAGTTTTTGAAGGGGCCACGTAGTTCCGTTTCTTGGCGTCCTGGTTTATGCGGCTGACGATCTCGAACTTGCCTATACCGGGCTCTTGTTCAGGCACCACGTCAAGAACCCGCTGCTCGTTGGTGGCTCGTTTGGCTGATACCCTGTCGCCAATGACGCGGTACTCGCCATGAAGCTCTTCGCTTAGTTCGATAACTACGGCTTCGTCGCTGCCCATTGCGGGAAGCCGACCAATGGACTCCAGTGTGCGCTTGCGGGTTTTCTCGCTTTCGCCGCCTGGGGTTTGCAAGCGATAGATTAAATCCACGGTCCCACCGCCCGCTGCCGTACCCGCTGCCGCTTCCACGATCCGTCCGCCTGATTTGCGTTCATGCCAGCCAAGGGTAAGCGCTCTGCCATCGATGTTGACTAACGGAGTGATCGCTTCCATGACCCGATTCATTTCGCCTGCGTTGGCTATGTCGTTAACTAGGGCGATCTTCACGAACGTGTCGATAACGACCAGTCCGCAATCGCGGCGTTTTGCTTCGTCACGGATGAATTGCGCCCGCGTGGGCCAGTCCATTATGCCCAGCATCGCCACGTCGATGATGTACAGTTCCCGAACGTTGTCGTCGGAATAGATGCCGGATTCGAGCAACTGTGACTCGAAGGAGGCTTTTGGTTGTTCCGTGACGTAAAGTACGTTCGCGGGGTTTGTTGCTTTGCCCAGAAAGTCATCTCCCGACAGTATAGCTTTGACGCACCGCAGCAGGAATGTTGTTTTACCCGCCTTAATCGTGCCCATAAACTGATGCGAGATTCCCTGATAGAATAGGTCCTCGACGATGTAAGGCCGTTTCTCTTCAGTTTTTTCGAGATATTCTTTTAAGCTAACGCTCTCAACGGGAAATGACTGCGGCGTGCTATTTGGCGTCCACTGTGGCGCATCGTCAATCAACTTCCGCAACTGCTCCGAAGTGCCACCGGCTTCAACCCATTTTGTGAGGTCCCATTTCCAGACACCTTCCGGCCTGTTGGGCATTTCGATTACGCGGAATGAGGCGACTTTGCCATGCAGGGCCTTGGCAACCACTTGGCCACGAATCTGGCCTGCAAAATTTTGGTCGATGTCGGCAATGATGGTTACGTTCTTGCCGTGCAGTGCTTTCGTGTAAGCATCAAGCCACGCTGCCTTGGCTCCACACGGAGCAGTAGTGCCAACAAAGCCAAGCCTGTCTGCTGTGAGCGCATCTTTCTCGCCTTCCACTAGTACTATCTCATCGGCCTTCATCACTGCGGGCAAATGAAAGAGCACCTTAGGGAGGTTCTTGATCGTCCAAATCCACTCATTATGAGTGCCGCGTGTGCGTTGCTTGAAGTCTTTGGGTTCGTAACGCACCGTCTGAAAAAGAAAGGCACCGTTTTCGTCGGTGTAGTCGTACCAGTCAACCTCGCGTTTTTTCTGTGGTTGGTGGTTGCCGTTTCCGTTCGCTGAACGTTCCGGTAATCTCCCCTGTTCGCTCAATGCCGCTTCAACGGCTTCGTTTGTGCATAACGCCTTGCACTCCCAATGCAGGCCATACGGTTCATTCGGGGCATCTATAACCGCCAACGACGGTTTATTGTCGTTGTGGGCGGGGCACGATGCCATGTACCAGCCATTTGATCCGCTGCGCTTTGCGTCGGGGAATACTTTCAAGAGGTGACTTTGCTCGATGGCGGACATTAAAGTGCACCGCCTTCCGCCGTTTCGATTCGAATGTTGTAGGCAAGGCTCCGGCCCTCGCGGTCATAAGCCAGCTCATAGGAGACGATGTCGCCAACACGCGGGACAATGCCATCCACCATTTTCGAAAACGGAAAAAATACCGTTCGCCTAGTTTCAAAATCCAGCAGGAAACCATAACCGCGTAAAGTTTTGAGTGTGTAGACTGTGCCGCGATAGCGAACTTCTTGACTTGCAGTAGCAACAACGGTATCCTTCATTTGCGTTAAATTCCTTTAGTTTTTCGGGGAGCCGCTGTTATCAGCAACGGTTCCCCTTTTTATTTCCCGCTAATTCATGCCGCGCAAACTTCTGACGGCGAAACCATTTCGTTCAAGTGTTGCAGCTTGCCCATCACATGCGCCTCCACGACGGCGACCTCTTCCGCGGACAACGAATCGCAACCTTTTCGAAACAGCCAGCAACGAGTCGGGTTTGTGCCAAGCAGCTCGGACAGCTCTTTAATTGTGCATAGCTGATCAGATAGATACCTTAACCTTGCACGCGACATTTAAAGCTCCTTCTAAATTTTCAGTTCATTTCAGGGCAAAGAACCAAAACTGCTTTTAGGGGGGCCGTTGGCTGAACACCTTCACCATTCCCCCAGATTGGGAGCTGCAGGGAACTCCATAAGCTGGTACTGGTACTCCCCTCACCCTAGCAACAAAAGGTGACAGGACTTCGATCACTCCAGTTCATTGACGGCATTTTTTTCCCAAAAATCGGGCCACGTATGAATCTCGCCCGCGACATCTTTGCCGCCGCCCGCCGGAATCGCTGCGTTAAGGTGTTGTCAGAGATACCGTATTCCTCGGCCATATCGACAATTCGATGGCCTAAGCACAGGTGCCGGTAGATCGGCAGTACTTCCAAAAATAGAGCGCCGCTTAAGTTTTCGCGCAAATATTCCAGCCACTTATCTATTGCTGGCAATTTGGGCTCTTGCCGCGTGCGACGGACGAGCACGCCTTCCTCGGTATAATTGCACGCAGTAAAGTAATTGCCGACAGGATTTCCGTTCTTGTCTTGATGCAAGAACGAATACCACTTACCGTCAACCTCCCAGGGAAGGCCAGCGAAACGACTCAATTCCTTTTCCGACTCAGTGAATTCGTTGGCCTGCCACTTCAATAGATCGCTCCAAAACGCACCAACTGTGGGGTATTTTGGCAACCAGTTACACATTCTCCAGTCGTAAAGTTTGAGAGGATTTTCAGGACGTTCCCAGTCAGCTCCAAGGTGGAAGGCAATCATTGCCAGGAGCCACGGCCCACGCTTACGGTCCTTTGCCATCTTGTCGATGAGTCTCAATTCGTTATTCGCGCTCCACGGAATACTGGGTGGCTTCTCTTTTTCATCCTGCGTATCCTGCGCGGCCTTGGGCGTGTCATTGGCGTGCATGTGACGCATATCTGCTTGCCAGAAGTGCAAGTACTCAGAATGGGGCTTCTTGTCGTTTGTGACCGTGTCCACGGCCCATTTGGCAGGCCATTTACAGATTCGAGATTGCCACCCTGGCGGGCAAAGATATGGGTAAGCAGGCACACTGCGTACAACGGCCTTGCGCTTTCGCAATCCGTTCAACAGCCCATCAATAAACTGTTGGCGCTTGCCGCTCGCATTATGATCAGGCTTTAAGAGCACAGGGGCTTCGTCGGGCCGTTTGATAAGCTTGTCCCACTCGAAAAGGTAAGAGCGTTTTGCATTGAGGCTTTCGCGCTGCTCGCACGGATACCCGTGCATCCAACACTCCATCCGCCTAGGGAATCCCAATTCGCGCGATCCGCGAGTAAATATCATTGGCCTTTCGCATACTGGACAGAACTGCACGTTGACCGTGCGAAACGTAACGCGAACCGTGTGATTAATTGGTTCAAGCAGCCGCGCAGCAAGAAAGCTCACCGAGCAGTCTCCTGCTTCGGCCAATCCAGCCCGCTGATTTTCATGCCCGTCCACATCTCGAATATTTTCAGACCGCCCGGGTGGCGATACCACGGGTCCCGGGACAAGCGGTCCATGCGCAGTTTGTGCCTGTACGGCCGCGTGCGACGGCACCCCTTTTCGCTAGCGTTATATCGGCGCTGTACACAGCGGCTTTTTTCGCCGAATTCGTAACGCCGTCGTGCAGCACGATTCTGCTCCCTACAAATCGCGCACGTCTTAAAGCACGCCCCATTAGGCCGCGCACAGCGGACGCAGTTTGGTGCGGCAAGCAGAAACAACAGTGCCGCATTAATCATTTGCGCCAGCCCCATGCTTGGTTGCGCCCGACCACGGCGCAATGCCGGGCTGATCTTTTGAGGAGAAGGCCTTAAGGGAAGCTACTGAGACTAAACGACGCCTCCCCAATTTCCTCGACACAAGTCGTTTTGTGGCGATGTATGCGTTGACCGTTCGCGTGCTAATGGAAAGCGCACGCGCAGCCGTACCCACACTGACAAGCAGTTTTCCGTTTAAATTGTCGTTGGTATCTTGAACGGCATTAGACACAAAAAGCCTCCAAAGTTGATTTCGGAAGCTTTTACCCCGCCCACCCTTTTTCCTGGGCTAGAGATAAATGCGGTTTTGGTTCGCGGCCTGTTGGGACGCCGATTCTCACCGGCAACGGCTACGCAAGCGGGAGTACGGTTTCAGTTAAGGTGATTAACAGGTATCAGTCCTTTCCCCGCCCAAACTCCCGACCACCAACGGGGCTGCCCTGTAGCGCCACCGCGCTCGTTATTTCAGCAAGCGCCACCAGCTTCTCTGCTGGAACTTTGTACGTTGCTTTTATAGCAAGTTGGTACAAACCCCGTCAATTGGACTTCCTGTGAATCCCGAAGGAAACGTCTGCAAAACCATTCGAGCCAGAAATTTGCTAAACTGCGCACGTGCCGGCCAATAAAAAGAAGCAGCGAGGCATTTACGAACGATTCCCCGGAGTGTGGTGGTGTCGGTATGCAGATTCTACTGGCCGCATCCGGCGCGAAAAAGCGGGCAGTTGGAGCATGGCTCGCGATCTGTATCACAAGCGCAAACTGGAAGCCTTACAAGGGAAAAAGCTCCCCGAGACGTTGCGTAAGCGAGCAGTTCCCTTCTCTGAACTTTGCGACAATGCCGAGAAATACGCGACTGCGAACAATGAGGGATTCAAGAACGATGTAATTCGCATTGGACAATTAAAAACAGAATTCGGCCAGCGGGCCGCCGAATCCATTCCCATCGAAGCCTTTCGCACATACTTCAGCGGTCAGGGCTGGAAGGATGGAACTTTCAACCGGATGCGCACCGTTCTATTTTCTATCTATCGATTGGGAATTGAAAATCAAAAGGTGAGTCTTAACCCGGCGAAATTACTTAAGCGCAAAAAGGTTTCTGATGACCGAATACGCTTCCTGAATCAGTTCGAGCCGCTACCGACCAAGGTCAAATACCTGAAGGCGCACAAAACCGAAGAGGCGCGGCTACGAGCTGTCATCGAGCATGAATTCCCTGAGCACGCGGAATCATTCGTTATCGCCTTGAACACTGGTATGCGCTCGAAAGAACAGTTCACCCGAATTGATTGGTCCTGCGTCGATCTAGTCCGGAAAGACCTGCGGATACCTCAGAGCAAGAACGGCAAGGGACGGCACATCCGGCTGAACGATATGGCAAGAGCAGCCTTTGAATCCATTCGCCGGAAGCGGTTTGGTGATGATGACAGAAACTCAATTCGCGCCGAAGGTGCGATCTTTATCGGGAGGGATGGTAATAGATTGCAAGGCGCGAAACACTGGTTTCTGCGCGCAGTAAAGAAGGCGGGCGTTACTGACTTCACGTGGCACGATTTAAGGCACACCTTTGCATCCAGACTGGTGATGGCCGACGTAAACATTCGAACAGTTGCCGAACTATTGGGGCATCGCACGCTCGCCATGACAATGCGCTACACGCACCTTGCACCGAAGCATAACCAAGTTGCGGTCGAGCGCCTCAGCCGATATAATTCTTAACGTTGTGGCTGGGAAATTGAACTGACACTAAAAGTGACACCGGCCATAGCGGATCACCTGTAAGTCATTGAAAAGCCGGGGTAGCTCAGTGGTAGAGCGCCGCCCTGAAAAGGCGGGCGTAGCCAGTTCGATTCTGGCCCCCGGCACCACTCAGTCGTGTAAGGGCTTCATCCCCGAAGAAATCAATTTTCCCGTTGGCCTTAAAGGTAATCTTTCCATCCTGTTGGACTCTTTCCAGGGCGAACTTTCCGACCTGGAGGTATGCCTGCTTCGCATGCCCGCGCGTCAGGCCGGTGACCTCCACGCCAGCGCCCCATAGCTTTTGAGTGATCTCGAATCGCCGTTCAATCGCGGCGAACAGTTCGGCTGGCACGATTTGCAAATCCGGCGCGGGGGTCACAACCCATTCTGACTCCGGTCGGCGCCGATAAACCCTCCGGCCTGTTCCTGGCGCTCGCACCTTGCGCTTCGTGTTCCAGATGATTTGCCCCGTGTATCGGCGGTTCTTCAAGATGTGGCGGACGGAAGAGACACACCCTGATTGACTCACTCGTCCCTTTTGGGGCTGTGGTGACTTCACTGTAGGAACGCGATGCGCTTCAAGGACTGCCCCTGGCTGTACAACTCGAACATGCGCCGAATTGTTGCCGCCTCGCTCGCAACGATCTCGAGCTTCACGCCGTCGACGTTGCGCACGTTGCGATACCCGAACACCCGGCCGCCCGTGTGGTGCGCTTTAATGGCGCAGCCCTGCATGCCGCGGTGGGTCTTCAGTCCAAGCTCGCGCGAATACAGGCTGTCAATGAGGCCACTGACGCCCAAGAGAATCTCGGCTTGGGAACTGTCCGAGTCAACACCCTGGTTCGACTGCCGCTCGAATCAGCGAGATCCCGTCCTTCTTGTCCATGGCGGGACCTAAGTTAAAACTCATTCCCATGCAGCCGAGTCCGATCGCCGATACTTCCAGGTTGCCGTTTCCAAGTTTGCGTTTCTGCATTGTTTCTCCTTCGGGGTGTTTTCCTCATCTCAAGGCTAAGGCCGAGCGCCGTGGAACCGGTATCCTGATCCTTCCGATTCATTGCCTATTCCTGTCGCTGCCTACGATTTCGTGCAGATTTATTCACGATTCAGCACTATTCTTGATCCTCAAAGGAGCACTTCGTGGTACACGTGGAAACTCAAAAAATTAGAAACAAAGAGCAGTCTCCACGCGTGGCTGAGTTGAGGCAAGAACTCCGGCGCAAGATTGCCGCCCACGCCTCGAACGCAGGAGCGCATGCAACCGCGATACTAGGCCTCACCCTGTACCGCCGAACTGCACCGAGTCCTTGCTATCCGGCAATGTATGAGCCCAGCCTCAACGTCTTCGTTCAAGGGCGAAAGCGCATAGCCCTCGCCGGAGCCACTTACCTATGCGACGAATCGACATTCGTTCTGAGCTCCATTGACGTGCCAATCGTCAGCCAAATCGTCGCGGCAAGCGAGGACGTGCCATTGTTGTCGTTGCTGCTGAAACTCGAAATGGCGGTAGTCCGGGAAATTCTGAGCCAGGCTTTCCTCGGATGTTTCTGTCGCGAAGTGGGTTACTTGGCGACTGTAGCCGATATGCGGAATTTCTTTGCCATTATAAGTGTCAGCACCCGGCGCTCTGAGATCGCTTACTACCGAGAGGAGATGGGGACATCGTAGAACTCTCATGATCAATGGGTTTGTCCTGGCGTAATCGTTTGCTCATTCATCTTGAGTCCGTGCCGTCAAACTGTAACTTCTTACAGTTACAAACTAGGTCCATCCTCGGGGGACAATAGATCACCCTTCGTGAACCGACCGACTTTAAAGGAGCGTAGAAAAACTATGATGCGTCAGGATCTCCAAGCAATCCAGAAGGAAGCAAGAGGATTGTTGCGCGCTCTACAACGAAACGATTTCGCTACAACCAGACTGTACCGACACTCTGATGTCATAGAGGGCAATTTCCATGCGAGGCTTGCCGACGCCCAGTACATCGTAGCCCGGCGCTATGGCTTTAAGAGTTGGGCGAACCTGAAGGACAGTCTGAGTTCCCGCCGCACGGAAATACCCGCCAAGTTCACGACCACTGCCCGATAAACGTCAGTGCTTTAAACTCGTTTGCCCGATATTTCGGGTTCTAGCCGAAGTTCGTCATGGCTCCGGTGATTCAAGGTTTTTTCGGTCGAAAAAGGATAGCAAACCCTGCGCTTACAACAGCGGCTATCGAAAATAGCGATGTAGTGTAGACCTGCCCTCTTGTGGTGGCTAGTATCCGCGTGACACGATGCGTGCAGAATGTTTTTGCGTCCGAACCATCGAGTCAAGGATGGCAAAGACCACACCTGCTGGTCGCTGGTTGAAACCGTGCGAACTCCGGACGGACCACGACAGAAGACGCTGTGTTATCTGGGTGAGTTGAACGGCTCGGCGCAGGCACGCTGGTTGAAGACCATCGAGGTTTTCAACGAACAGGGTGAAGCGGAACAGTTGAAGCTGTTTCCGTCGCATATCGAGCCGCCGGCCGGTGGTCCGCAGGTAGCCCGCGTTCTGCTGAACAAGGTGCGCCTGGAAAGAACGCGGCAGTTCGGTGCCTGCTATCTGGGTCTGGAACTTTGGAAACGGCTTGAACTGGAACGCTTTTTCGAACAAGCCATCGATGACGCTCCCGCCGATGTGCCCTGGTCTCGTATCGCTGCACTGCTGACCATCAACCGGCTGCGTGCGCCCGGCAGCGAACTGGCGGTTGAGCAACGCTGGTATCTAATCAGTTGGTGGTGGTAGACAGCCCATTGAGGCTGCCTGAAAATGGAGGGTATGGCCAACTACATCGCAATCATCGAACTTCACGACGCAGAGAACGAAGGAGATTTCCAACAATTGGATGCTGCCATGCAAGAGCGTCGATTCTTGCCTCAAATACGGGACGATGACGGGAAAGTTTATTGGCTACCCACTGGCAGCTACGCAATCCAGAACACGGACATGGTGTTGAGAGCCGCCCATGACGCCGCCGTTGCTTCTGCAGGTGAATGTGGGTTCGAGTTCAGTCTAATCGTAACTGATTTTGATGAGTGCGAATGGACCAATCTCGCTCCAGTCGAGGAATCGGACGGCAAGTAGACAGCACCACGTGTGTCTACGGTCGAAACAGGAGTGATGTCGCAGTGGTGAGCAACGGGAATCGAACCCACGTCCCAAGCTTGGAAAGTTTTTTTGAGCCCCGCCGCTGAGCGACGAACGCGGGAGCCAAGCCTCTTACCCGTTGGATCACTCCAAAATCTTCAGGCGTGGAGTTCTAACAGTTCAATTGGCCTATCCTGCGTGAGTTTCTGACGCGCCTTAAAGAGCTGGACCGCTTTAAATCACGGTACCGCGATACCGATCGTTGAAATGCTGCGATACCCGAAGCACCTTCCTCCAGTGTGAAGTCCACGATTTCCAGCCGCACACCACTGATCAGAAGCCGACCATAAGTATCGGTCTTGCCGGAGTCCTCCACTGGACCCAAGGCTTCGGCGGATGCGTAAGTAATCGTTTAATGCCTGTTCCAGTCGCATCACTGTGCACCTTCCATCGGCCAGGAGTGAGCCAGTGAGCGCAGGCCATCGAAGTCGACCTTTGCGTAGATTTCCGTTGTGTTCGCTCCGATTTCTCCGATTGTCGCCCACAGTGCAACATGGAAGTCACCAGGCACAACCGGCTCCGGGAACGGAAGGTCTGCTGAGGAATTTTATAGCGTTTCTCCAGGCCGAACGTGTCGCTTACATTACCAGGCAAGTGGCGCTTCGCTGGGCCACCCAGCCCGCGAAGGCCCAACCCGCTACCTGGGCTGGACGTTTGGGCATCATACGACGCTTCGCCATCTGGCATAGCGCCACCGAACCGCGCACCGAAATTCCTCCTGCAGGTGTCGTAAAACCCATCTGTACGTGTCTAAAAGTCAACTGTCTTGTAGTCCAATCGTACAACTGAACTATTTCTGTTCGCTCGTCCAGTTGCTGTGTTTTCCTACGCCGCCAGACACTAGTCCCGGTCATGACTCCATCAACCAACAAATGTTTTTCGTATCTTGCAATTTTCGTCGCGTCCTCTTATCTCGTTGCTTGCGCAACCGGCTCCCCACTAACAAAAACCACGGCCCCCGATCAACCGGCTAAAATTCCACAGCCGGCTTCGGTCACGGTCACCGTTTCGCCGGCCTCGGCCAGCCTTCGCGCGAATTCGACGATAAGCTTTAAGGCCAACGTTTCGGGCATAACCAATTCTTCGGTCACGTGGGCCGTCAATTCCACTCCCGGTGGATCCGCGACTGTCGGCACCATCGATGCCTCCGGCAATTACACCGCGCCTTCTTCGATTCCTTCGCCTAACATTATCTCCGTGACCGCGACCACCGTGACCGACAAAACGAATTCCGCCCCGAGCGCTGTCACGCTCCTGAACCCGACGCCAGCTCTCGCGAGCATTTCTCCGACTTCCGTTAAAGCCGGTAGCTTCACCTTGAACATCGCGGGTTCTGGATTCGTCCCTGGCGGCCATGTACTTATGGGCAGCAGCTATCTCAATACTACCTTCGTCTCCTCGACACACCTGACGGCTTCTGGCAGCTCCTCGTCGGCGGGATCATTCGCCATCACCGTCCAGAATCCCGATCCCGGCGGAAGCACCTCCCTGGCCGTCAGTTTTGAGGTGAATGCGGCACCGCCACCGCCGCCTCCGACTCAACCGCCGTCTTCGCCCAGTTCTCCTTCTTCTCCGTCGCAGACCTCTTCGGGTTGTTCCCAAATGTCTGTCGGCCAAACCGCCGATCTGAACGGCTTTGTTCCTTTTGGACCGAACAGCCCGTGGACGGAAGATATCTCGAACGCGCCGGTTGATCCCAATTCCGACGCGATCATCACCTTCATGGGCTCCGGTCGGGGCCTCCATCCGGACTTTGGCTCCGGGCTTTACGAGGGCGCCTCCATTGGCATCCCCTATACGGTCGTCGATGGCACGCAAGCAGCCGTACCCGTCACCTACACGGAGTATGGTAGCGAGAGCGACCCAGGCCCGATGCCCATTCCTCCCACGTCTTCGATCGTCGAGGGATATCCCTTGGTGAGCTCGGGCGATCGCCACGTTCTCGTCCTGGACAAGTCCAACTGCTTCCTCTATGAACTTTTCTCCGCGACACCGGGAAGCACAGATTGGACCGCAGCCGGTGGCGCGGTGTGGGACCTTCTCAACGTCGAGCAGCGTCCGTATGAATGGACTAGCGCGGACGCCGCCGGCATGGCGATATTCCCCGGCCTGGTTCGGTATGACGAGGTCGCCACAGGCACCATCAACCACGCGATTCGCGTCACCGTCGCCTACTCTCGCGCTGCCTTTATTCCGCCGGCTTCCCACTGGGCGCCAAGGTCCAACGACCCCATGGCGCCCCCTATGGGTATGCGTCTGCGCCTGAAAGCCAGCTTTGACGTATCCAGGTTCTCGCCAACCAATCAAATTATTCTGAACGCGATGAAGAAGTATGGCTTGATCGTCGCCGATAACGGCACGACGCTGTTCATCGGCGGAACAACAGACGATCGGTGGGACAACGCAGACCTTCATAACCTCAACGGCGCGGTCACCTCAGACTTTGAGGTGATCCAAGAGTCGCCCGTGTACACAGCATCCAACGTGCCCACCGGGCCGGGCCCGCAAATCAGCAGCTTCACGGCATCCTCGACTTCCGTCTCTTCCGGCACACCAGTGACGCTTTCCTGGAATGTTTCCGGAGCGTCCTACGTGATCGTCTCCCCATCGGTTGGAGCCACTCGCGGCACGAGCGTCACCGTCTCGCCGACTGCGACTACTACCTACACGCTTTACGCGACCAACGCGTTCGGACGAACCACCTCGACGGTTACCGTCGACGTCAACTAAATTGTGGAGTGCGGGAGCGTAGGGGCGGTGGGGATCGAAATTGCATCCCTAACTTCTAAGTCCTTCACTGGAAACGGCGTAGCATCACCGCCCAAATCCAATTGGTGCTTATTGGAGCCTATTGGTTTTCCGGCTCTGAGCGAGAATTTGTAGAGGCCCAATAAGAGAGCGGGTTTCCGAGATGGGGCTGTTCGGCTAGACTCGGGGGAATGCGCGACAACGAATTCACGAGAATCCTAGATTGGCCGGGTTACCGAGTCTTTCGGCACGAAATCGATGAAACAGCCAAGACGTTGCGTTTATGGGTGAGGCGAAAACGGGGCAACCGCAAACTGATCTGTTCGGGATGCGGAAGGAAGTTTAGCGACGCCCATGATTATTACCAGCGCGAGGTGCGCGACTTGCCGTGGAGGAAGTATCGGACCACGGTGATCATCGAACTAAACCGGGTGTGCTGTCCCGAGTGCGGGGTGAGGATCGAGAAGGTTCCGCAACTGCCGGGCAAAGCGCCATTCAGCAAAGACTTTGAGGATGCGGTGGGATTGGCGTGTGAAAGCGCATCGGTTCGCCAGGTGGCCAGGCAGTTCGGACTGGTTGCCAGCACGGTGCGAGCGATCGACCTGCGGTATCTGCAGCGATGGAATGCGACGCGTCGCAAGGATCGCTTAGAGCAGATGGGTGTGGATGAGATCTACTTTGGCAAGCAGATGAAGTTCATTACCGTGGTCAGCAACTTGGCGACCGGCGAGCCCTTGTGGTTCGGACAGGATCGCAAGCAGGAAACGCTCGATGAGTTTTTCCGAACCCAACTGGGGGAAATTCAGCGGAAGCGCATCGAGGCGGCTTGCGTAGATATGTGGCGGCCGTTCACTAACAGCATTGAACAATGGGCCCCGAATTGCCGCATCATCTACGACAAGTTCCACATTCTGCAGCATGCCAACAAAGCCATCGATGAAGTGCGCCGAGCGGAGTTCTTCCGCAAAGGCGGGCGCATGCGCGGTGTCGTGAAGGGCAAGCGCTGGCTGCTGCTGACGCGCTGGATGAATCTGGACAGCCAAAAACGACAGCAGTTAAACGAGTTGTTCGCCCTCAATCGGCGGGTGATGAAAGCCTACCTTCTAAAGGAAAGCTTGGAGCGGTTATGGACCTACCGCTATGAGGGAGCCATGCTGCGCTATCTGCAAAGTTGGATCGATCAACTGCGCTGGCAACGGTTGGCACCCTTTCAAAAACTCGCTTTCATGCTGCTGGATCATCTCGACGGCATTCTAAACTACTGCCGCACCAAAGTACCTTTCGGAGTGGTGGAAGCCATCAACGGCAACATCAAAACTCTGCTTAGAAGGGGCCGTGGCTACAAGAATCTCGGCTATCTATTGCTCAAGGCACAACGCATGGCGGTCACCAAGACCGAATTCATCGTTCTTCAGAAAGCAGCCTAAAATGCGGGTCTCTCCGAATTCTCGTTCAGAACCGGTTTTCCTAACGAGCGAGGCCGATGCGGGCAGACCAATGCTTGACGGCGTGAAGACCTTTTGCACGCTAACCTACGATATGAGAAAAGCAATCACTGAGGAGGTTAGAAGGGGGCTTTCCCCCGCTCCTCGCGGAATTCTAATCTAGTGACGTATTTGCACTTCCAGCAGACTACTCAGCCTTCTGATCATAAACATGGCTTCGTTATCAGAAGCACCCGGCATATGTTCGGATAACTTGTAATGCGGTTCATGAACGACCCATACATGTTCTGATCGGGTCGTCGGCATAGCGGTCAAGAGTAAGTAGTCCTGGCCGTCCAAACTGAATTTGATTTGTCCAAGTTCAACGCCTCCCTGAACGCTGCCCTCAAACGGAACCGTGGAAATGATGAAGCGGCCCTCGCCTGGGAAATAGATCATCAAGGCAGCACTTTGGTCGTCCGAATCGATTGAGGAAGATCCGTCCATATTGAACACAACCTCCTTCCCACGAATGAGCACCGGCGACACAATCCGAAACTCATTTCTCTCCGGATCAAGGGTTTCTTCGGGCCGGAAGAGATACGCGGGCATGTGATCCAAGTATTCTCCCGTCAGTTCAATACTCCCTAGCCCCGCGACGGAAATTTCCTGCTTCTCACCGGGTTCAATCCGAACCCTCTCTTCAGGAACATCTTTCAGAATCTGGTCGTCTTCGCTTCCCCCGAAACTGCGGGGCTGGCTTTCATACCGCGCTCGTACAGCCAACTCGGTCCGCTCTCCTTCCTTCGTTACGAAACGTGTGTTCATGAAAACGGTACCCGAGGGCCCGCCGGTGCTGTAGCTGCAATGATTGCTCTTGGGATTTGCGTCTGTGGTGACGGCGCAATGCACCGCCCTGCCTTGAGGGGGAATTTTGTACGTCAACAGCAGCACCGCTCCTGCTGTGGCCGGGCGTGCCCGCACCAAAACGAGACCGCCAGATAACAGCAAGATAATGCCGAGCATAGATGCGAACGCAAACCTCGGGATTTTCATCGTTGCACTCCCTTTCTGCCACCAGTTCACCCGAACTCTCTGCTTTTCCTCCCAGGAACCCGCTTTCATTTCTCCTGGTGCTTGTAGGCTCGCTACGCGCCGCAGTTCCACGCCTATAGTCGAGAATGCACCCAGCCGTGCTTGGCACACTTCGCAATCGCCAATGTGCTCAGCCGCCTCCTGAGGGATGACTTCTCCATCGCATAGAGCAGAGACAAATTCCGCCGCGTCTTCGCACTTCATGCATCCTCCTTTTTTGCTTTCGGCGCTGGTTGCCACACCCTTCTCAAGTTCTCGCGAGCCGCAAATAGACGCGATCTCACGGTGCCAAGAGGTATTTCCAAAATCTCTGCCAATTCCGCATAAGACTGTCCTTCAACTTCTCTCAGCCACATCAGTGTTCTTTGTTCTTCTGGCAAGTGCTCGAACCCATCGTTGACGAGCGACGTAGTTTCGGCATTGCAGTTGACAGGTTCAATCCGCAGAGCAGTGCTCAGTACTTCCTGTTTGCGCCACCATTCCGCGGCGCGTTTTCGTCCCGCCCCGAAAAGATAGGCGCGTAGGGTTCCCCGGCTCGGTTGAAACCCATTCGGACGTTGCCAAATCTGCGTAAATGTCTCCTGCATCACGTCTTCCGCAGCTTGCCGGTTACGTAGGATTTGTCTTAGAAAGGCCTCTAGCTTCGGGCCATGCATTCGATAGACCGCATCAAACGCACGCCGGTCTCCCTGACAAATCCGTTCCCAAAGTTCACGGTCGTCAGCCAATGTTTTAACTCCACACTGATATTCGGGTTTGGCGCCCAAAAAGTTCATTTCCACGACAATGTTTCACGCCATGACCGGTGTTCATATCCCACCAATGATAGTTACAACCTGCGTGGGGGTTGACTCTAGCAGTTCCCAATTCTGGCTAAGTCCCGATCAAGTCAGCAAGCTGGAAGTTATGACCAAAAGTCGCGATAGGTCCCGATTAACGTGAGCACTCTATCGGAGGCGCGTTTTCACAACCTGAAGTCCGGGCGAGGTGCTCTGCGCGCGTTCGATAGAGCTTTGAAGGCGGGCGCTGGCGGTTGCGACCGATGCGAGCTAGTGGCTGCACCGATCTAACGGCTATGGGAATTGAATCTTTTTTCGTTTGCAGTCTATTGATTTTGCCTGGCTTAGGAAAAACTGGGAAAGAATGGTGCGCCCAAGGGGACGATTTTAGAACTTTCCTCGAGCAATTCGTGATCGATTCGCGAGAGTTCGAGCCATCCGGAAGGCCGTCAAGGCTTCCCCCAGTCAGCCCACTCCAATTGTTTAATTCGAGCAAACTCTGAAATATTAGCGGTAATCAACGTGAACTTGTTGCGCATCGCCTGTCCAGCGATCAGAACGTCGTAAGCACCTATTGGTTTTCCCGCGACCTCTAGGTCGGCTCGAATTGCGCCGGCGAGTTCGGCGTCCCCATCCTCGAAAGAGAGGGGATGGACCGGACCTGCAAAGAATGCCTCAAGACGCTTCTTATTGAATTCTCGGCGTGAACTCTTCGCAACGCCGTACCAGAGCTCAAACAAGGCGACGGAAGAGACAAAAACTTGAGCTCCAGCGTCTGTGGCCCTTTTAAATTTGGCGCGGACAGAAGGTGGATTCCCGTTGATGAGCGCAATGCACGCATTGGTATCGAGCAAATAGTTCACTTAAAGATCTCGCGGCGCGGCGTGATTGGTTGATTGCGACGTTTAGCCATGAACGGTTCCGGATTAAACCGATCCAGTTCATCAAACCAATTGGCGGCATTGGGGATTAGGGGCTCTAATAACACACCTTGATCAGTACGCCGAATCCGTACTCGATCACCCTCGAAGCGAAACTCCTGCGGCAGCCGAACAGCTTGACTGCGTCCATTGCGGAATAGTTTGGCCACCCGAGTTTTAACCATTCAAAAACCCTCCCCAGATAATATATACCAATGGTATAGATCAACGCAAGCGGAGTGAACTGCTGTTTGTCAATCGCAATGGGCGTGCGCCCGGCAATCTAACGAACCTGCGATCGTCTCTACTGGTTTGTCAGGGAGCCCGGTTTCCGCGCAAAAATATAAGTCCTTCGGCTCTGGTACTCCACTTCCGGCGCGTAGGGCTCACGCTCGATAATCTCTTCAATGGCAAGCCCCACAGCTTCTATGTACCGTCGGATTGCCAATGATTGAAAAAGGAAGAAATCCATCCAGATTGGTCGACCCCACAACTCTTTCTCATGAAGAACTTCATCACCTATGTGGAATGCAAGCAACAGCAGTCCACCCGGTTGCAACACTCTCTCCATTTCCTGAAACACTAAGGGCAGAGATTCTTTAGGAATATTCACGATGGCATAGAAAGCCACAATCCCCGCGAGCGTTCTGTCCTCAAGGCTCAGTGCCATCATGTTTCCTTCCCGGAAGGAAATGTCAGGGTTGAGTCGTCGAGCTTGTTCTATCATTTGGGGAGAAAGATCTAGCCCAAAAACAGTTGCGCCCGCGTCCCGGAGGTAACGGGCTACCTGACCGGGACCACAGCCCATGTCACACGCTACGCCACGTCCTATTATGTCACCGGCGAAGCGATTGAGTAATTCGCGGTCAAGTGGCTTGTGCTGAAGCTCGGGGAAGATTCGGACTGCATACTCATCGGCAACGCGATCGTAGCTTTCTCGAATCGACTGTGTGATGTTGTCGTTCATGCGCTTCTCTACCATACTGCCAGGAGGACAAATCGATTCCATGCGCGAGCCAGAGAGAACCCTCGATATTCGTCGCCACGCGTTAGCGATGGCGGAGACGTAACGCTTCCCAGCTTCCGTCGGCAATCCAGCCTCCGTCGACAACAAGGGCGTGCCCGTTGATGAACCCGCTTTCCTGGCGATCCGCCAGAAATGCAATTGCCCGTGCGATATCATCCGGTGAGGCGAATCGCCCCATCGGCACTCGCTTCGTGATGTCAGCGTCTGTATAGCCTCCTGCTGCCTGATCAGCAACATCCATTTCGGTTTTCACCCATGCCGGACACACCGCATTGACGCGCACACCTCTTCCTCCCCATTCGGACGCGAGTGTCCGGGTCAGACCGATGAGGCCGTGCTTCGAGGCGTTGCAAGCCGCACGGTCCGCGACCCCCACCAGTCCCGCAACAGAGGCTACATTGGTGATGCTGCCAGATCTTTGCTGGAGCATCATCGCGCCAAAGGCTTTGGCCAGTAGAAAGGGCGCCACCAGGTTGATTTACAGAACGCGCCGATACTCCGCGGCGGAAAGCTTCTCGGCCGGCGCGATTAGGCTGATGCCGGCGTTGTTCACCAATACATCCGTGCGGCCCCACCGTTCCCTGACTGCCGCTGCGATTTTGTCGACAACAACTTCATCGGAGATGTCACCCAACACTTCGAGCACTTCTACCGCAGGAACGCGCGCGGCATTTAGAGTTTCCGCCGCTGAACGCAGGTCGTTGAGTAGCAGAGCGTATCCCCTCTCTGCCAAGAGCTCCGCGGTGCGCTTTCCAATGCCCTGTGCCGCGCCCGTTATGACCGCTACGCGCCCCGTTTTGCTCATCTGATCCACCTTTCCTCGGGCTAAATGACCGACCGCAGTTGCACAAAGCTCTATAGCTTCAACGTGTAGAACTTCATTTCCACAATGCTCGACTATTTCTATGGTAGCCCAAGGCACAGTGGGGACCCAGATGGTAGGCCTGTCTGTACGCGCGCCTGTTGGGAATTGTGAGATTGTTCTGATCAACCTATTGTCAAAGGGCGGCGACTTGGACTCTAAAATCTTACTTTCAGAAGGTCGAATTTGAGAAGTTTCAAAGTCGCGTCTCGCCGATTCCGGGTGGATGAAGGACGAACCGGAAGTTATCAGTTCGCCCGTCGGGTTAGTACCGACAAACGCGCTAGTGTTTACCGGACCGATCAACCCTCGGAGAAGTTGGCCGGAGATTGGGATCTGGGAAATGGCTCCTGTTCCTTGGTGTTCAAGAATCCCCACAATCTGTGGCCTTCTAACGCATTGAAATCATGAAGGGAGATCGATGGATTATTGGTGTTCGACATTCATCTGTTTTTAGAACACCCACTATAGAACCAGCCGGGACAAGCGAGTAGAATCAACTGTAGGATTAGCCGCCCACATGACCCTGAAAAGCGATGAGCCAATGCGCGTCCTGCGCGTGCGTCAGTTATTTGATGTACGCTGTTCCGAAGAACACACCGAAACGGGAGTCTTGCTTTTTTATGCATGGCTGGAAAAGCACTATCCGGATTTGCTGCCGACCGGACCTGGGGATCCGTATCAACACCTGAAGATGGATCTGAGCGGCCTGTTCGAGTAGACGGTCCCTCAGTGCAGTCTGGCCTCCGAGATAACGTTGAAGGGGGCAGCCCAGACCTCCTCTGCCCCTTTAATGACAGGTGTGGTCCACTTCCCTAGAATCATCTCCAGCAGAGAGGGGGAGCTTGAAATGCAAACGATGATTTTGGTGTTATTGCTGGCCGTCTTGCCTGTCTGTTCTGCGGCACAACAAAATCCGCAGCCCGATCAGGCTGCGCGGCAAAATGGCGTCGCACAGCGTGGCGACCATGTGATGGGCTTTCCGCACGACCTGACCACACATCATTTTCGGCTTCTCAAAGACGGCGGCGAGATCATCGTCGAGGCGAACGACCCGAACAACAAGGCCAGCATCGAGCAAATTCGGATTCACCTGACCCACATCGTCGGCATGTTTTCGAAGGGGGATTTTGACGCCCCCATGCTGATTCACGATACCAACCCACCTGGTGTCGCGACCATGACGCGCCTGAAGTCTGACATCCGTTACACCATCACCGACACGGAAAGAGGAGCTAAGATTCGCATCCTCACGAGTAGCCCGGAAACCACGGACGCAGTGCATGCGTTCCTGCTGTTTCAAATCGTGGACCATCATACGGGAGACGTCCCGAACATCGCCGGTTAACATCCCGACCACGAGACCATCGAGCGATGCCGAATGCTAAACTTCAGGCCGTGCTCCCCTGGGATTCAACCCAATGAGTCTCCGTTTGGTCCCTAAGTCTTTCGACGATCCAGACTACGTCTTCGACTGAAACACGACGGCTTCCAATTCTCTGCCTTTCTCGCAGCGCTGCATCGTGTTAGCGTTCCGTCCCTAGGCCTCCAAGTTTTTCTTCGGAGGTTAATATGACGAACACCGACCTTATTGCACGTTTGATCGATTGCTGGAACACGGGCAAGCTGGAGGATATTGATAATGTGCTCTCTCCGGACTTCATCCGCCACCAACCCGAGATGGGGAGCAAAACCACGGGGAGAGAAGAATATAAGCAAGCCCTGAAGGGCTATCGGAGCATAGTGTCTGACTTCCACACCGAGGCCACGGATACCATCGAGCAGGACGACAAAATAGCTTATCGGTTTAAGACCACGGGTAAACGGGACAACACACCAATTGTCTTCGAGGGTGTGAATATCCTCCGTATCGAACGGGGCAAGGTCGTAGAGGACTGGGTTTACTTCGATGCGGCTGGAGTGAAGGGGAGACTTGCCCGCGCGCAAACAGCGTGAAAATAGACTGTGTGCTTCCACGGATTCATCCCATGCGGCTCCGGCTTGTCAAAGAACCCTTTGACGATCCTGAGCACATCTTCGAGCTGAAACACGACCGGCTTCCGCGCGCTCGCTCGCTTACATCGAGGGAAAACGGTGCAAGCTGGTTTCCCGCAACAGCAATCAATTTAGATCATTCCAATCCATGAAAGAGTCCTTGGGCAAGTTGCGGGTTCAGAACGCAATAGTATTTTTGCGAGGGCCCGCCCTTGGTCTTGGTATCCTCGAAGTTCTTGTCCTTCGTCCTACGGAAACCATTGTCTGATCCCGGTTGCACCTCCATGTTGTGCAATTGGGTTAGAGACGCGTTGGTGTTCGATCCCCGGCGTGTCCCGCTCAGTCTCGCCTTGTCCTTTCGTTTCTATCGGTTAGCCTGTGCGCAACGAGCGCGGAATGAAAGTTAAGCACGGACGGGCATCACCTCGCCCGGTAAGTACCTTTGTGATTGACATAAATGCAGTTCTGAACGTACCGTAGGCGACCTCCCCCATAGAATGTTCAATACGCAGAAGGGAGACGTGTTGTGAAAATGTACATCGACCGGTGGAGTTATTGGCTCGGTCTGGTGAGTGCGGTGATTGCGTTGGTGATGCGGACGTTCAACGCGTTTGGGGTCTGGTTGCCTGGAACGGTGATACAAGGAACAACCATCTGGTATATGAGCTTTTTCAAAGCGGCGTTGCTGTTTCTTCTCATCAACATTGCCACGGCTATCCGCATTTACTTGCGCATGCTCGCCGATCAACGCTCGACTGGATCAAATGATAAGCATGTGGTTGCGGGTGGCCCGGCCGCGAGCAAGTTCCGAACCGCGACTACGGGAGTGTGAAAGTATGAGAGGGCATTGCGGGCCGTTCACGTCGGTCCCTTCGACCCGTAAACCCTGACGAACTGGGCCTTGGTTGAGCGTCCGGCATGAGCGAAGCGCCGCAGCATCGCGTCGCTGGTACGAATCCGAGAGCGCTCTGTCATGAATCAGTCGACCCCGTAATAACCGAGCGTTCGAGCCTAATCTTTGTCATCGTCTCGGTCGTCGCCTCGCTCACGCATCGCGTGTCTCGACACGTAATCCGCCACAGTTCTACCCAGCGTATTCGCACGCACGCAGCTGGTTCGGAAGTGAATGCCGCCAAACACGCGCGCATCGGCGATTTCCGCTACCGCGTCCGAGAAACTCGAAAACGAACGAGTGCCAGGACGTACATCCGAGGTGACGCTAAACGCCGTGTTATCTCCGAACGCGGCGGCGAGGATGAACGCGGCTGAACCACTCACCGTGGAATGGCCCGACGGGTATTCAGGATGGGCTGGAGTGCCCGCCGGAAAGAAGTCCAGCCATGGCACCCAGATCGGGTCGGCGTCCGCGGGGGTGAGACCCGCTCGGATCGCGGTGATCGGCCGCCAGAAAACGTAGCGGTACTTGCCATCCCAGCACGCGATTGCCGCGTCGGCCATGGTGACATTCAACAGAGCAAATAGGTGCGCGTTCTCGGTCAGACTCAACTGGCGTGCTTCGGCAAGCTGCGCGGCGATACGGTTCCAGTAAAGTGCAGTGTTCCCTGCCCAAAAAAGTGCGAGCTCCGATTGATCCGGTGTGCGCCCCGAGCCAGAGAAGACGCCCATAACCTTTAGTTCGTTGAAATCTGCAGCATACTCTGGGGTGTTGAGGGCCAGTGGCGGTGGCAAGCGGAACTGCGATGGTCGCGTCAGTACCCACGGCGTCATCGAGGCGTACTGCGGCCCCGCGCCTGATGCGTTAAGCAGCGGCGTCGGGCGCCAAACGCCCACGGCGGCCGGTGTTCCGACGACGCCCAGCACACCTTCAAATGGCGGCGGCGAGGGCGAGTTTCCGTCGGTCAGCCTCCAGGCCCAGATGGCGTCAGCAACAGTTTGTCCCCAGGTGATACCCGCCGAGATGGAATTAGCATTTTCGGTCAACGCCAGCGCCGCGAGCGATCCATTCCTCTGCGTGGTGAGCGTGGCGGTCTGTGCTGGATACAGGTCCAGAAGAATCGCGTAAGCCGCCTGAATCGCCGCGGCACGTTGCGACGCGTGATGCGGCGCGTCCGGTTTTACATGTAGTGGCCGGAATCGTGGGTCGATGCCGTTGACGGCATCGAATACCGATGCCGACACCAATGCGACCACGCGGCTGGTCACCAGCGGACTGCTGCCGCCCGCAATGACCGTTGTGTTCATGATGCCGATCCACTCCAGCACAGGGTCTGGCGTGGCCGCCGACGCCGGTAGGGGACTGGTGGCGAGCAGCGCCACGATCAGCATCAGCATTGCGGTCCGAATAGTCGCGCCGGTTCTTCGCCAGCCGAGTAACGAAAGCGTGCCTACGTGATCCCTAAATAATGTACGAATCATGTGCCCTCCTGAGGGACGAAAGTAGCGTTGTTACTGACTGGCGGACAGTCTGCGGTGACCTGGCAAAACGCTCGTCAGCGGGAATACGTTACCGTGGGGTGCCGTCAGTAGCAGAGGCAAGTTTGGTCGCTGCTCGCTTCTGATTGAGCCACCTATTGGGAGGACCGATCACGACGACGCAATGGTGCACCCGGTTGGATGGCTCGTGACGGCATGCTGGGCCCGTCATGCATCTCAGCGCAACGTGCAAAGAGAGGCAAAGAAAAGCAAAGTGCGCCACCCGCAGCTTTTTTCGTCTAACGAGCGGTTGTCATGGAAACGAGCCGGTGTAATACTTCTACCACTTATTACCCCGAGCACTAAATTGGTGACACTTTTCAACTGGCGGCGTATCGGACGTGGCGTTCGCAAAAGTAGTTCTTTACCACCATGGGCCTTGCTTGTGTGATCCCGAAGGTAGGAGCGAACGTTGTCCATCATTTCCTGGACGTTTATTGGACGGACTCGGCCGAGAGCGTTCGTCTTCACATCCTGGTTCAGCAATTCATCCGGATTCAACTCCGGACTATATGACGGAAGGAAGAAAATCCGGATTTGTTCACGGTGCTCGTCCAGCCAACGCGTCACTGATCGCGCCTTGTGGACTGGGTGACCATCCACAACCAGAAACACCTTCTTTCTGGTCTTCCGTGTCAGGCGTAGGAGACGGCCAAGAAAATTCAGAAACACCCGCGCCGTAAAACGTTGTCGGAAAATCATGAAGGCCAAGCGCCCCCGGTTGGTAATGGAAGAGATCATGTTGCAACGAAAGCGCTGACCCGTACCAAATACGACTGGCGTCTGCCCGCGCCGTCCGTAGGATCGCCCCGCTTGATGGTCTGAACGGAGCCCCATCTCGTCTAACCAATGAATTTGCGCCTTAAACTGTCGTGCTTGTGCTCGAATCGATGGATATTCTTCCTCCAGCCATTTCCGTACCGCCGTCGGATTTTGTTCGTACGCTCGTCGCACCGGCTTCTGCGGGGTCAGACCCCAGGCCCGCAAATAGCGTCCCACCGTCCACACCGAAACCTGCACATCGAACTTTCGCGACAGCAACTCTTGCACCGCTTCTCTGGTCCACAGCGCAAAGGGCAAGCTCAACTGGTCCGGGCAACCGCTGAGAATGTGGCGCACCGTCGTGGCTGCTTGATGCGGTGCCAATCGCGAAACCGGCGGTCGTCCTCGCCGTTGGGCTTTCAGCGCCCGTCGTCCTTCCCGTTCCACCATCCCCATCCAGCGGCTCACTGTACCTCGAGCTACCCCGAAGACTCGAGCCACCTCAGTTTGCGAAAGACCTTTCTGAACTGCCTTAACGACTCGTCGGCGAAGATCTTCTTGAGCTTCCGCCGGCAGCGAGCGAGCATCTTGGTTTCCCATGCCCGACACACTAACACATTATTTTCTGAATGTCACCTATATTATGCTCCGATTAGTAGCTGTTGAATTTCTTCAATCGCTCCGATACCGCAGGCGCGTTCTTCCCTCCGAGCAGGCTGCCGATGAGATGGAGAACTAGGCCAAGGGCGAAGTTCGCAGCGTAGAGCGCTTCGGCTGCATCCCTGGGGTCGTACTCCTACTCAATCGTTATCACGTTTTCGGACCGACTGACCTGTTCAAGGAGCGCGTCTGGGCTTCCGTGAATTTGGGAGCCCGCGAACCGCCACTCTGACTTCACCAGCCAACGAAACTCGATGTAAGGCTGTTTGGCGATTCTAGCCAGCTTCTCGTCGACGTTTCGTGCACGTGCGTGGAGATTCGCATCCACGCACCATTCGCCATTCCGCCTGTTCTTGAAACGTGGATGGAGGGCCTCGTGTTCGTTTCCGGTCTCGTCCTCCAATTCTACGGAAATTTGCTTTCGAAATCGGCTCTCATCGACGGAGTTGAGGCCTCCCATAAGGAAATGGTTCCAGTATTGCGGATACTTGACGAAGTCAGTTGCCGTCTCCTCATCGCCCACCAGCAGCATGTAAGCGCAGTTCGCCTCGTTCTCGATCAAGTCGCGCACCAGGCCCTAACGAGAATCGGGCGCGAGTGCAAATCGCCTCGCGGCAAGTCTGGGTTGCCAAATGCCTCGCGACTAACAGCGCTGAGAAACTGTTCCTCGAGTACACGCTTGAAGCGTTCGTTGGACGCGGAGCCCTGGAAGGCCAGCTGCTCGCAGGGAGGAGCGCGTTCTTAGTCCAGACGTTATCGAGTAGGCCATTCCTGCAAACTTTTCCGCCGCGATTGGCGTGCATCGAGCAACCGTAGCTCGCATCTTCCCGCTTCTTCCACAGTCCAGAAACAATCGTGATGCTTCCACGACAGAGTGAGCACTCCAAAAGCCCAGTGAAAAGATTTGGTGAGCCAGCCGCGCGACCTCCGCGGGGGTATTCCCCGCGTTCCAAAGCTCGTCAGTGACGATCCGCTGCCCGGGAAAGTCTGTGCGCCGCCACTCGCTCGTAGGCTTTCTCCGGTAGATTCGCCTGCCGGTTTCCTGCGATCGGGCTTTCTGCCTCTTTCACCAGATCACGACGCCGCAGTAGCGTTCGTTGTACAAAATGTGGTGGATCGAGGATGGACACCAGTCCCGCGAGACTCTTCCCTTCTGCGGCTGCGGGGACTGAATGCCTTCGTCATTGAGATCGATGGCGACGCGCTTCAGCGATTCCCCAGCCGTGTACCACTAAAAAATTCTTCGCACCGTCACGGCTTTCGACGAGAGGCGATAAATGGGCCTAATTACGAACCCAACGCGGCCCTCCACCAAGAACTAGGGATTCCCCTAGTTGTTCAGAGACAAAACCAAACGTAAGGTTTTCTCAGCCGTCGCCACGGCAGGCTGAGTGCGCTGTGCCTATTAAGGAGAACTATCGCGAACAAGAGTCTCCTGATCCGCATTTACGCCAGGTAGCTCGCGTAGACTTTCCGCTGACCGTACTATGGAAATCAAAACCAAATCGCGAGCTTCTATCGCGTTGGAACAAGCGATGGTACATCTTGCGCGATTACAGCAGGTGCTCGCGAGCCTGAGAATCGGTGTAGCTGACAAACTACAGGAAGCACGCCGCACAAGTGAGAATGATTTGCGAACGTTACTGGCAAACTCTCTCGATGTAATCGTTGTGACGGACGGTGACCATCGCCTTGTTTGCGCGAATCCGAAAGCCTTAGATTTACTCGGTGTCTCGGAATTGAACATGAGGAAGTTCACCATCGACGCCTTCCTTTCACATTGTCGAATTCTAGAACTTCGGCGGAAATGGTTCGCCATAAGGCGAGACGAGAAGTATGGTAAATGCGAGATTAGGAGACTGGACGGAAGCTTACGAGTCGCAGAGTATATTTTTGTGGCTAATTTTATCTCTCATCAAGATTTATACACATTCCAGAACGTTGCTCCGCCTGGGATTACTCAGTTTGGATTGAGCCCAAAAATGCCAATCAACCACACTGAGGACTCTAGGAAATCGATTTCTGCTGCAAACGTGACCAGACAATTTAAGCCAAACCCGGGGCGGAATTGACCCGATTGAGTTGGAGCGGTCACTGATCGTCGAGCCGCCAGCACAGGCCGCATCATCCAAGAGCGGGCTCGGAGCGGCGCCCTTCTCAAAGAGAATGGCAACGACCGCATTGTGCCCGTCCGCGTCGACGTGGACAAGATGAGCGACGAGATCGTAGTTCCTGCCGTTGACGTGCTCTTCACTGGGATGAGGAAAATGGAATTGCTCCCGCCAGGGTTCGAATTCTGCGAACACAGACGCTCGGGCGAACCAAGCCAAGGAAACAAAAGACGACCTTGAAAATGCCATGGACGATTTGAATCGCACGACAAACCGTCTTCGACGCAAGTTCGACCCCACGTCGAATTATCTCGAAACAAAGGCACAAATGGAGCAGGTCATGGACAGCGCTCGCCGCGTCAATCAGGTGATGACCAAGAGGAAATACGGTAGTCAGGCAGAAAAATACTGGGCCGCTTTGCGCGCGAATATCAATGACCTTGCGCGATGCTACAACTTGACTCCGATGGGCGCGTAGATCTCATCGAAAGTGCTGATTAAACGCGGTTACCGGAGATGTGCCGGAACCCACATGAACGATTTGCCGAGTGGGTCCTTGTTCTCCCCTTGCGCCGATGCGTGCTCGCATCGCGCCGGGAAATGCGTTATAACCGCTACGATCAGCGAGCAAGGGCAACTTTAGCGGCTTTGCGACCTGCGCGCCCGCACCGCTGCCGGAGGTCAGAACACCATGATCCATGATTCCTGGCGCAAGTTGGTCACTGCTCTATTCTTCACCTTTATTGCTTGCGTTGCCTCGGGTGGCGCATTAGCGGCAAACCGGCTCACTCACTCATCCGCAGTGGAGCTTGATCACCTCATCCCACGAGTGAAGTGGGCAGGAACGGGTCTGGACAAACTCACTGCCGCGGAACAACAGGCTTTGGCTGACGAGATTACAGGGCTGCTTGGGGCCGCGCGATTGACACAGAGCAGCACTCCTGCCGGAAAAGACAGGAGTCAATGGCGTATGATGCACAGACGCATGTCAAAGGATGAAGTAAGGAAGCTGCTTGGCGAGCCGGATAGAGTCTCTGTTTCCAGGTTCTTTGAATCGTGGGATTACTCGGGCGGACGCGTCACCTTCGATGGGAAGGGCCGTCTTGATTCTTGGATTGAGCCGTAGAGGATGGTCGCACCTCGGAACGGGCTCACAGAGCGCTGAAGGCTCCCGCCGTTTTGCTGACTCCCGATAACAAACGCGCTTCCCGTCAATGTGAAGTACCACTTTACTTCTCCGATTTCCGGACAAATAAGATGAGATGAGAAGCCGGCCTCCCGCGGGATGCGATACGCCCCCAGAGTTCGACGTGCTCGAGGCACAATCCGAGTTGGCGACAAAACGCCCCCGACCTTGCTGTGGCTTCCTACAGCCCCGTTTGAAGGCGCGAGCAATGCAAACTAAAGTAGAAACCGAATGCCACTTCGGAACTCCCAGGGATTTCCCTAGTTGTCGTCGATCTGCAATCAGCGTACACGGGAACCTGGAGTTTTAGTCGAGTCGTCGAGTCGTTAGCAGGACGCGTCAACTGGACTGAATCACCTCGGCACCTCGCCGCCGCACTCCGGGAAGGAAGTATTCCGATGAGAGCCAAGATGATCGCCTCGATTCTCGCCATGACGATGCTTTCCGCAGTTATGTCCATGGCCGCCGATGACAACGAGGAAAAAAGGCAGAAAACCCGCAAGATGGCAGCCGAGGCCCTGCAGGATTTGTACAAGCTGGAACCCGCTGCCCAAGCTTCTATCCAGAAAGCAGCGGGATACGCCGTTTTCGACAATATGGGGGTGAACGTATTGCTGTTGAGCACGGCACGTGGTTCGGGACTGGCCGTCAACAACAAGACCAAGCAAGAAACCTTCATGAAGATGGGTTCGGCCGGTGTCGGTGTGGGCATGGGAGTGAAAGACTATGTCGTGGTGTTCGTCTTCGAGAACGAGAAGGCCTTGGCAGAATTTCTGGATTCCGGCTGGTCTGGTTCAGGGCAAGCGGACGCTGCCGCCAAAGCGGGCGAGAAGGGCGGAGCTTTCTCGGGAGCAGCTGAAGTTGCCCCGGGAGTTTGGGTCTACCAGATCACCAAGAATGGCCTCGCACTTCAGTTGACCCTGCAGGGTACGAAGTACTACAAGGACGACGACCTGAATAAAACGGCTAAATCGTAGCAGTGGGTCACCAACCGGATCAGGGCCAGGCAACCAGAGTTCGCGCCTGTGAGCGCGTAGACTATCCGGAACGAGCGACGTACGTTGATGCAGGCGGGAGTCGATCAGAACGTCCTAGATGATGCTGAGTTGATCGCCATGGCGCCTCACACGCAGGATCAGTTCGGTATCAGAAGGCCACGTCGAGTAAGAAAGCTATCATCGGAGGAGAATTAAACATGATTTCACGCAAAGGTTGGCCACGCATCCCAGGTAGCCTGTCCGCGGTGGGCGTTCTTTGCATCACCTTGGCGTTTTCCGCAAATTCGCAAGTAAAAACAGAAACGAAGGTCGAAGAGGGCCCGGCTTCTCAAACTGTCAAGATCGAGACTGCCGAGGTGATGTATGTTTCCGGCAGCGATCTCGTCGTCAAGACCGACGACGGGGAACTTCGACATTTCCCGAATGTTTCAGACGACAAAACCGTGACCGTCGCCGGCAAGGAATTGACGGTTCACGATCTCAAACCTGGCATGATGCTGCAGCGCACCACGATCACGAGCACCACACCGAGAATGATCACCACGGTAAAGACCGTGACCGGTAAGGTCTGGCGCGTCAGTCCACCGAACTCAGTCATTCTAACGTTGGAAGATGGTACGAATCAGTCCTTTAACATTCCTAAGGGCCAGAAATTCAATGTCAACGACCAGGAGACCGATGCATGGGGCCTTAAAGAAGGAATGAACATTTCGGCAACCGCGGTCACCGAGACACCTGAAACGGTCGTGTCACAAGAGGTGGTACGTACGGGGACAGCGCCACCACCGAAGCCTGACCCGCCAAGACAGGGTGCCACACTGCTCATCATTTTTGTTCCGGCTAAGTAGCTCGAATCCTTCCTGACTCGCCCGCCCAAGACTAAGACCGTTTTACCGAGGCAGCCATACGCATTCCCCTAACTTTCACCTCAGAACGAACACAGCGTATCACTTTTTTAACAAGGATTCGGGCCTGCACATAAGACCGGAGTGGGAGTTGAGCACCCAGATCACAGAGTGGGCGAATTGCACCCAAGGCGTTGGCGAAGGCGCCGAGAGCTGGAAGCGGATTGATTGCCCTTTCGAGCTGGCGAAGAGCGCACCTAATCGTAGAGATTCACGTTAAATAACGTCTTCGAACCCCTCTGTAGTCGGCAACGTGTCGCCGTCTCGCGCCACCCACACGTACAGCGCGGGCAGCAAGAAAATGCTGAGCAAAAGCGCGCCCATCAGCCCACCCACGATCACGATTGCGAAAGGGCGTTGCGAATCAGAACCGATACCACGTGAGAGTGCCGCCGGTACCAAACCAAGGCTGGCCACCAGCATTGTCATCATGATAGGTCGGAGTCGCAAAACCGCGCCTTCAATCGCCGCGTCTTCGATGGAATGACCGGAAGCGCGAAGTTGATTGATGTACTCCAGCATGATCACACCGGTTTCAACGGAAACTCCAAAGAGTGCAAGAAATCCAACGCCGGAAGAGACGCTAAGATGAGTTCCGGTCATCAGTAAAGCCAACAGGCCCCCGATAGGAGCGATAGCCACGTTGGCAAGAATCAAACCAGCCCATTTTGCCGAAGAGAACATGGTGTAAAGAACGACAAAGATGGCCAGTAGCACAATCGGCACCACAATCATGAGTCGCTTCTGAGAGCGTTTCTGGCTTTCGTATTCCCCGGCCCACTTCATGTGATAGCCCGCTGGAAGCTTTACGCGTTGGCCAACAAGTTTCATGGCTTCTTCCACCGCGCTGCCCAGATCGCGTCCCCGCACGCTGTATTTAATGGCCACATACCGTGAATTTGCCTCGCGATAGATTTCCGAGGCGCCATCGACGGAGTCGATCTTGGCAAGCTGGCCGAGAGAGACGCGTTCGCCGGTAGGCGAAAGCATGCGTATATTTTTGATGGCTTCCTTTGTGTCGCGATAAGGCTCCTGGTAGCGAAGTACCACGTCGTAGCGCCGCTCGTCTTGTAACAGTTGGCTTACGATTTTCCCTCCCACCGAAGTTTCCACCGCGTCTTGAATGTCAGACACGTTGATGGCATGACGCGCGGCTTCCTCGCGGTCGATGGTGATATTCAGGTTAGGCTGGCCAAGCACGCGAAAAAGGCCGAGGTCTTCAATCCCGGGAACGTCGCGCATGACATTGACGACTTCATCGCCCTTTTCCTCAAGCACCTTCAGCTCGTCCCCGTACATTTTCACCGCCAGCTCTCCCTTTACACCGCTGACAGCCTCCTCCATGTTGTCTGCAATCGGCTGTGAGAAATTCCAAAGCACACCCGGATACTTGCTGAGCTCGTGATCCATGGCGCCAATCAGCTCATCCTTGTTTTTATGAAACACAGGTCGCCATTCGTCCTTCGGTTTCAAATCAATGAAATATTCGGTGTTGAAGAATCCCGTGGTATCCGTGCCATCGTCCGGTCTGCCAACTTGTGAAACCACCTTGGTAACTTCGGGAAACGACGCAAGCGAGATGCGCGCCTCGTTCATTACGCGTGTTCCTTCGTCCGGGCCGGTGCTTGGCGCGAGCGTGCCGCGCACCCAGATGGCGCCCTCATCAAGATGCGGCAGGAATTCAGAGCCGATTGCGCCGCTGAACATCAGAAGAATCGCAACTGCAAACGCCAAGGCCCCGACGCCGACGGTGACGCCCCGTTGCTCGATCGCCCAGCGAACCGCGATGCGGTAATTCTCTCGCAAAAACTGCATCACCGGGTTTCGCCATTCGTGAATTCCGCGGCGGAACTGCAGCAGCGCAAGCACCGGAGCAATGGCGATCGAAAAAATCAGTGCGCCGATCAACGCAAAGCTCACCGTCCAGGCCATTGGCTTGAAAAGACGTCCTTCCACGCTCTGCAGCGTGAAGATCGGCAGGTACGCAGTGATGATAATCGCGCGCGCGTAAAATACTGGCCGGATCACTTCGCAAACGGCATCGCGAATGCGTTCCCACGGAGTTTTTCCCGCATTGGCCGGCAGGCCGAAGTGCCGCACGATGTTCTCAATGATTACCACGCTGCCGTCCACAACCATTCCAAAGTCCAGTGCGCCCAACGAAAGTAGATTCGCGGGAATCTTGTTCAGGTCGAGGCAAATCGCCGCAAACAGCAATGAGAAGGGAATGGTCATTGCCACGATCACTGCACCGCGCAGATTGCCCAGAAAAAAAAACAGAATGATGGAAACCAGCAGCACGCCTTCCGTCAGGTTGTGCAATACCGTGTGCGTCGTCAGATGCACCAGGTCGCTGCGGTCCAGAAAAGGCACAATCTTTACTCCGGGTGGCAGAATGTGGTCGTTAAGTTCTTTAACCTTCTCGTGAATCGCCACAAGCGTCTCATCCGCGTTTGCGCCCTTGCGCAGCAGCACAATTCCCTCAAGCGTGTCTTCGTTGTCGACCACCGTTCCGTCGTCGCGACGTATCGCTTTGCCGATCTGCCCCAGGCGGATTCTGGGTCCCTGTGTCACCGTGGCGATGTCTTTGACGCGAAGCGCGGTGCCATTTCTGGTGGTGACCACCGTCCGCTGGATGTCTTGGACGCTCTTGTACAGGCCAACCACGCGAACATTGATCTGCTGCAAGCCGGATTTGATAAAGCTGCCACCAGCGTTGCTGTTGTTGTTACTAAGCTGTTGTTCCACCTGGGCCAGGCTCAAGCCGTAGGCAATGAGTTTGTCCGGGTCCAGTTGCACCTGATATTCCCGCGTCGTTCCCCCAAAGCTGACCACGTCTACAACGTTGGGAACAGACTTGAACTGTTTCTCGAGGGTCCAATCCTCCAGCGACTTCAATTCCATCAGGTCGTATTCAGGATTGGTGCTCTTCAGCGAATACCAGTAGATCTGCCCGACGGGACTCCAATCCGACCCTATTTGCGGCTGCAGATTGTTGGGCAGCACCACCTGGGATAGCCGCTCCAGCGCCTTTTGACGGTTAGAATCATTCAGCGAATCGTCATCGAAGATCAGCATGACGCTGGAAAGTCCGAACAACGACACCGAACGCAGATGCTCAAGGTGAGGTATTCCGTTCATCTGAATTTCGATCGGGATCGTGACCTGTTGCTCGACTTCTTCCGCTGCGTGCCCTGGCCACTGCGTAATCACTTGAACATAATTGTTTGCTACGTCGGGATACGCCTCCACCGGCAAGTTGTGGAATGCAATGGCACCCCATACAAGCAGAAGCACCGTCAGGGCCAACACAATGAATCGATTATTCAGCGCATAACTGACCAGGCCGCGAATCATCGGATCGACAGCCTATCCAGCACCGTGTATGCCTGCATACTCGCAGTTTACACACCATAGCGCCACAGCGGCAATCCGTCGCACCGAGCTACAGCGGTTTCGGAACTATTATCACCTCGGACGAATTGGGCGCAATGAGCGCGACGCTAAAAGCCAGGGGCGCCCAGAAGGTGATCGTCGTCACGAATAAAGCGCACACCCGGCGCGTTCACATTCTGTGAAAGTTTTTCCTACATCCGTCGATTTCTTCGGTGCGGACGCGCGCCCTTATGCCTTTTCCCGCGCCTTCACGGACTCCCGATCAGCTTCTTGTGACCATAGCAATGCTTTGTTGGCATGTTCCAGTGCTTGTTTGGAATGTTCGTGTCCGCTTTGGTGATCTTCTCTTTCGTGATGAGCGACGGCGGCACGATGTGCATGGGCAGCGAGTTCATGGAACTCCGCAGCTCTTTGATGCGATTCATTTGGCATAGTATTTCCGACCTTGGTCGATTGGAACTCGATTTCCGATCACTGAGTCCTGAGATGCTGGGCCGAGTGTTACGAGAATTTACGCAGGACGAACCCGGATTTGACGCGCTTCGTTCTCGTGGGACGTCGAGTGAGGCCATTAGGCGCATGCGTTACGCGATGGAAATCTCACTAGACTTGATTTGCTGATTGTCCGCTACGAATTGCTCAACCTTGCCCCTGATCTCGTCCCGGACGCGGCGGAAAACCTCAGCTTTCCGTTCGGGCAATCCGCTGGCGGTATTTGGATCGCTCACGCTCCAGTGCAAAACATTTAGCGAGAATGGAAATATCGGATTTCTCTCCTTAGCCGTATCACAGATGGTGATGACATGACCGAAGGGTTCTTTCAATGATTGCGCGACGCTCTTCGCCTTCTGGCCCGAGATGTCGATGCCAATTTCCTTCATCACTTCACCGGCCAAGGGACTCGAGGGGCTGGCCTCGACGCCGACGCTTACGACATCGAAGCGGTCGCCGGTAAGGGTACGTAGACACCCTTCCGCGATCAGGCTCCTGGTAGCGTTGCCAGTGGAGAGGAACAGTATCTTTGGCTTATGTCTTGTCATTACTCACCAATTCGTTGAACACTCTTGGCCAATGCTTTCGATCCGCATCGCTGACCAAGCAAGGGTATGTCTTATCGCGAAATGCCGTAGTTAGGAAGCGGGATCGCCCCACGACGTGCCAGGGACGTGTTCGTAGGGGCTTTGCCGGTGAGCGGCTTCAATTATCTGGTCTTCTTCCTGTTGGCGCTGAAATTCCTGGTCCAATGCCCGTTGCTGCTCAACCTCCCCGTCACCCTGGATCGATTCCGATGATGATTGTCTCCCACGAATTGCTTCGAGCAGTTGCCTCCAACCACGCTCCACCGCCTCGCAGGCGAGAACCGCAACCACGATCCACAGCGCTGGCCGCCAGAACAAACTTACGGCAATGCCGAAAAACAGAACGATTAATCGAGACTTGTTACTCATGTTGGGCCTCACCCCTGGGCGCTTTAGTTTTACGCAACTCGACGAAGATCTCGCACCTCTTCAATTCTTCTCGGTCGGCCGCGCATCGTAGAAAAGCTCCAGGTTGGCGATCAATCCGTCCTTAAATGTCATCAACACGGCCGCGTGCCAAACACCCACAGGCTCGCCAAAATCGACATCGTAGGTCAACATTGCGTTCTCACTGGAACCGAAGGTCGCATGCCTCGTCAAACCCAGTTCCTTCAGAATTTTAGAATTGTCTTCATCCGCAGACAGAAGTTGATGACACACCGAACAGTCATTCGTAATGGTCTGGCCATCGGCACTGCTATGACTACCGTCATGGCAGCGAAAGCAGCCGCGTGAATCAGTGTGGCCGATATCGTTAGGGTGAATGCCCCAAGTCATGCGTATGTCTGGGAAGATGTTACGAAGGTAGATCGCCATTATTTCTTCTCCCGATGCTCGACGACGGTGCGCTGAGACTGATAGATCGCTGGGTAGCTCGTCTGATAGAAGCTCGTTATTCCGCCAAGGATGCGCTGCTTTGCCGCGTCGCGGTGGGATATTCCGCCTTCAGCAGCTCGATAGCCTTTTTCTTGATGAAGGGGAGCGCTGGGCTGATATGTCCCACGGACATCTGCTCGTCTACTGCGTTGTCGGGCATTTCAAAAGTGTGCGTGGGGCGGTTGTGGCAATCAATGCAGTCCATTTCCCGCTTCTCACCTTTTTCGAGTTCCCTTTCGGAACCTTGCTATCCGTCGAGAGAAACTCCGTGGTCCTCCCTTTGTCGTCCGTGTAATAAACGAGAGGAATTACCTGCCGTTGCTCATCGCTCGCGATATATGAACTCGCGAGCCATCATCCAGATGGCGGCCATGAATTCCCACCGAGCCCTGCCAAGTGCGGCCACCTACGTTGACAAGGAGAACTGTAGTCTGCGGCGTGTTTTTCTCGTCATCCGTGTAATTCGTTTTTGCGACAAACTTGTCGCTCGTAAAGCGCTGGGGCCAGTGGCAATGTTCATAAGAGTCGCGCGCCGGACGGAGGTTTTTCACGGGGGAAGGAATTGGGCGCGGATAAGTGTGGAACGCTACCGCTCAAAACTGCACAGTTTGCAAACTCGGATAGGACCGAACTTGCAGTACAAATTCGAGGCAGTTGAAATCACGCGAACAGCCATCCAACTCCAGCGGTCAGTGCCATGGCCAATGCACCCCAGAAGGTTACTCGGATCGCGCCGATGGCGACTCTGGCGCCGCCGGCGCGCGCGGCCAAACCCCCGAGAAGCGCAAGAAACATTAGGGAAGTTACAGCGACAAAGGGGATCAGTCTGGTGACTGGTGCGATGGCCGTCACCAAAATAGGCATGGCCGCCCCTGCAGCAAAACTGGCAGCTGATGTGAACGCCGCCTGAATGGGACGCGCACGAAATGTTTCGGAGATGCCGAGTTCGTCGCGGGCGTGCGCGCCCAACGCATCGTGTGCCATCAATTGCTCGGCAACCTGCTTCGCGAGCGAAGGTTCCAGTCCACGAGCAACATAGATGGCCATCAATTCCTTGTGCTCGCCCTTGTCGTCTTCCGTTAACTCCGCTCGCTCAAGCTCCAGTTCAGCCTTTTCCGTATCTGACTGCGAGTGGACGGAAACGTACTCACCGGCGGCCATCGACATAGCCCCGGCTACCAGACCGGCAACGCCTGCGATTAGTACGCTGCTGTGAGTTGCATGCGCCGCCGCGACACCAAGCACAAGGCTCGAGGTGGAAAGTATACCGTCGTTTGCACCCAATACCGCGGCGCGCATCCAGCCGATGCGGCTTGTGTGGTGTTGCTCTTTCTTGACCATGGGTATCCTTTAGCCTGCGTGAGCTGGCTGCCGTCGCCAGATTAACGAGTTAAATCCATTGCTTTCGCAGCAGCCACACCTTTATGACCTGCGTAAGGCCGACATAGCTGAACAGCGTAACCATCAGGATTGGCCAGTACATTCCCGGCAGGTGCGTGAAACCCAGCGCAGAAGCCAAGGGGGAATACGGCAGCCACATTCCAAGAGCCATGATTGCTAGCGTTGTAGCCGTCAGCGCCCAGCTCGCTCTGCTTTGTAGAAAGGGAATCTTATTAGTACGAATGACGTGGATGATGAGCGTCTGCGTCATCAACGACTCCACAAACCAACCGGTCTGAAATAGCGACGCCTTGGATGGATCCCAGCATTTGAATAGCCACAGCATGACGAAGAAAGTCGTATAGTCGAAAATCGAACTGATGGGGCCGATAAAGAGAATGAAGCGCTTGATTTCACCGATGTTCCAGGGCCGCGGCCGAGTGACTTGCTCTTCGTCCACGGCGTCCGCCGGTATAGGTACCTGTGAGAAGTCATAGAGCAGGTTGTTCGTCAACACTTGAATCGGGGCCATCGGCAGGAACGGCAGAAACGCACTCGCCCCCAGCACGCTGAACATATTCCCGAAGTTGGAACTCGCTCCCATGCGGATGTATTTGACGATGTTGGCAAAAACTTTGCGACCTTCAATGACGCCCCCATCGAGCACCATAAGGTCCTTCTCAAGCAGGATCAAATCTGCCGATTCCTTGGCGATATCAGTAGCGGTATCCACCGAGATGCCGACGTCCGCCGCACGCAAGGCGGGAGCGTCGTTGATTCCGTCGCCCACGAATCCGACGACGTGGCCCTTGGCCCGAAGAATACGGATGACCCGCTCTTTGTTCGCAGGAGACAGGCGGGCGAATAGCGCCGCCTTCTCCGCTGCCTCCGCCAGTTCGGCGTCGGTCATTTTCTCTACATCGCCGCCGAGTAACATGGGGTCTGGTGAGAGACCGACGTCTCTGCATACCTTGCGGCTAACGAGCCGGTTATCCCCCGTGAGAATTTTCACACTCACGCCATGTTCGTGCAGCGCGGCAAGGGCATGAGCCGCCGTGTCTTTGGGCGGATCCAAAAATGCAACGTACCCTCGGAGTAAGAGTTCTCGCTCGTCCTCTTTTGCGCAAATTTGTTTCCCGGGAAGATCCTTTGTCGCCACTGCCAGCACGCGGAATCCATCGTTGCTGAGGTCGTCGTATTCTTGCTTCAGCCCGACCACTAAGTCTGGATCCATCGCAGACAACTTTCCATCGAGTTCGAAATGCGAGCACCGGAGGAATATCTCCTCTGGAGCCCCTTTGGTCAGAAGGATTGGCTTACCTTCGGGGTCAGCCACGAGTACAGACATCATGCGTCGAGTGAAATCGAACGGGAGTTCGTCCAGCTTCTTATATTTCTCAACGACTGCTTTCCCGTGGAAGTCGGAACTATCCAGAATTGCGCGGTCGAGAAGGTTTTTCAGACCTGTCTGGAAATGGCTGATTAAGTATCCGTCCAAGAGCACGTCATCCGATTCACGGCCTGCGACGTTGCAATGCCGCATCAGGACAACACGGTCTTCGGTGAGCGTCCCCGTCTTGTCTGTGCACAGTACGTCCATACCACCGAAGTTTTGGATTGAGTTAAGACGCTTGACGATCACCTTCTTGCGACTCATGGCGAGCGCGCCGTTCGAGAGACAGACGGAGACGATCATCGGAAGCATCTCGGGAGTGAGGCCCACCGCTACAGCCAATCCGAAGAAGAATGCCCCCTTCCAATCGTGTTTGGTGAAACCGTTGATGAGGAAAACCAAAGGCACCATCACGACCATGAATTGCATCATCAGCCATGTGAAGCGGTTGAGGCCCTTGTCGAAACTCGTCTGTACTCGTTCTCCGGTGATCGAGTGCGCCATACTGCCAAGGTAGGTTTGTGCGCCGGTCACGACCACAACAGCGGTCGCCGTGCCGCTCTCCACGCTGGTCCCCATAAAGCATGTGTTCTTGAGTTCGGTCGCCGAGTTCTCTTCTTTTGTTTCGGGGTCGTGGAATTTCTCGACCGGGAGCGACTCACCGGTGAGGCTACCCTGGCTGACGAACAGATCTTTCGTCGAGAGCAGTCGCACGTCTCCCGGGATCATGTCTCCGGCGGCCAGCTTAATGAGGTCACCAGGCTCTAAATCCCGGAGTGGTATTTCCCTCGCCGCCCCGTCCCGAACGACAGTGGCGGTCACATGGATCATGGCCTTCAGCTTCTCTGCGGCGGAATCCGCCCTGGCTTCCTGCCAGAAGCGTAGTCCCACACTCAACGCCACCATGCCCGCCATCACAGAACCGGCGCGCGCGTCGCCCGTGAGGTAAGAGATTGCAGACAAAGTGGTCAGCAAAATGACCAAAGGGTTGCGGATGATTTTCAAAATTCGGACGAGCCAACCTTGCTTCCGTTCCTGTGCCACCTCATTTGGTCCCGTCTTGCGAGCCCGGTCTTCGGCCTCCGCTTGGGTTAGGCCCCCCAGAGACGTCTGCAAGTCCCGGAGCAGGTCTTCGCCGTCTTTGCGTGTGGCTGACAGGACCTCGGGCGAAACTTGGATATGTTGATTCTTCGGTTTCGTAGGAATAGGCGCAGGGCTAGCAGCCTTAGACCCTGCCGTTTCAGTGGCATTGAGCGACGGTCCTGGGTCGTTCGTGGTCAAGATATACGCTCGCTATGCCGGCTTTGCGGCAGGAGTCTCGAACAAACAGTCTTGGCGCAACGTTAAAAGTGGCGGTTACATGAAGTTTTTGCAACATCGAATCTCGTGCGGCCGCAACTATTGCGCACCGTGCATCCTGTTGCGCTGGACTGCCACCTGTAACTCTTCTAAGGACACGCCCACAGCGATTGCTATTTTTTCCACTAACAGTTCGCCGGGAAGAACCTTGCCAGCCTGCAGTCTTCGGGCGTGCTCGCACCAAATACCGACCTGCTTGCTTAGTTCCCGGATGCTGACGTCCAGTTGGTCCATCGTACCGTTGAGTATTGTTGCGAAGTGACCGCTTAGGCCGGCGGCTGTCTCCGTCATGGCGCACGACCTCTCTGATGCGACGCAGATCGTTCCGCGTTCGCACTCGTTAAATCAGCTCACACGGCCCACTCCGTCACATTGGGACTCGAACAAAGATAGCCTTGCGTTGGAGTTCGTCAGAGATAAACAAACCCTATTACTAATCGGAGCATAATATAGGTGACATTCAGAAAATAATGTGTTAGTGTGTCGGGCATGGGAAACCAAGATGCTCGCTCGCTGCCAGCGGAAGCTCAAGAAGATCTTCGCCGACGAGTCGTTGAGGCAGTTCAGAAAGGTCTTTCGCAAACTGAGGCGGCTCGAGTCTTCGGGGTAGCTCGAGGTACAGTGAGCCGCTGGATGGGGATGGTGGAACGGGAAGGACGACGGGCGCTGAAAGCCCAACGGCGAGGACGACCGCCGGTTTCGCGATTGGCACCGCATCAAGCAGCCACGACGGTGCGCCACATTCTCAGCGGTTGCCCAGACCAGTTGAGCTTGCCCTTTGCGCTGTGGACCAGAGAAGCGGTGCAAGAGTTGCTGTCGCGAAAGTTCGATGTGCAGGTTTCGGTGTGGACGGTGGGACGCTATTTGCGGGCCTGGGGTCTGACCCCGCAGAAGCCGGTGCGACGAGCGTACGAACAAAATCCGACGGCGGTACGGAAATGGCTGGAGGAAGAATATCCATCGATTCGAGCACAAGCACGACAGTTTAAGGCGCAAATTCATTGGTTAGACGAGATGGGGCTCCGTTCAGACCATCAAGCGGGGCGATCCTACGGACGGCGCGGGCAGACGCCAGTCGTATTTGGTACGGGTCAGCGCTTTCGTTGCAACATGATCTCTTCCATTACCAACCGGGGGCGCTTGGCCTTCATGATTTTCCGACAACGTTTTACGGCGCGGGTGTTTCTGAATTTTCTTGGCCGTCTCCTACGCCTGACACGGAAGACCAGAAAGAAGGTGTTTCTGGTTGTGGATGGTCACCCAGTCCACAAGGCGCGATCAGTGACGCGTTGGCTGGACGAGCACCGTGAACAAATCCGGATTTTCTTCCTTCCGTCATATAGTCCGGAGTTGAATCCGGATGAATTGCTGAACCAGGATGTGAAGACGAACGCTCTCGGCCGAGTCCGTCCAATAAACGTCCAGGAAATGATGGACAACGTTCGCTCCTACCTTCGGATCACACAAGCAAGGCCCATGGTGGTAAAGAACTACTTTTGCGAACGCCACGTCCGATACGCCGCCAGTTGAAAAGTGTCACCAATTTAGTGCTCGGGGTAATAAGTAAATTTCCTGCAGTCTGTCCTGAAGTGCGCAGTTTCCATTCGTGAGCACCCATATCATGTCGTAGTGAACCGCGACTAAGATAGTAACGCTACATCCACCATCGTGATCTTTTCATCCCGATCTTGGAGCGCGATCTTGCTTTGGCGACCGTAAAACTGAGGATTTCACGGGGTTGCATTCACGGCAACCAAGTGGCAGGGAACAAATGTCAAAGAGAGCAGCAACGCATGATCACAAGTGAATTGTGGGTCCACGTGTGAACGTCGTTCCAAAGGCGAGCCCAGGATTTCGGAAAGGGCCGCTGACCGGGTTGTCAGGCGCGCAAAATGTTGACGAGATTGCCGTCGGGATCGCTTCATATTGCGAGTTTTACCTCTAGTCGAAGCCGGGCAGGAACTTCAGAGTCTGTGTGAAAACTAAAGAGGACTGCCCTCAGCGGCTAAAGACGCGCTGATTTTGCTGCAGTTACGGCATGGCTGAAGCCATGCCCCGACGAAAAACACGAGTATTCACACAAACTCTTCGGCTGGCAAGCCCGTCCGTCGCTAATTTCTTTTTCCACTCTTTGCTCGCGATCCACCCCGGAAGTAGAAAACTGCCGCAGCCGCGGCCGCCACTACCACGACGATCGCCACAGTCACGGGATGTCCATGTCCGGTGATGAAGCTAATGATTTGCCGTCCGTAACGCGCCGCCAAGAAGGCCAAGATCAAGTATCTGGACAGCCTGCCGAGCGAGAGCGCAATCAGGAATTTTCTTACCGGATATTGCATAGCGCCCGCGGCGAAAAGAAATGGAACCATAGGCACGGGCGGGGGCAGCAAAGCTGGAATGGCAATAGCGCCGAAACCCCAGCGCTCGAAGATTTTGGTAACCTTGTCCATTTTCCGGCGGGAGAACCTGCGCTCGAGCGCTTCTTTCCCGCCTTTGCGGGCAAGCCGGTACGAGACAAAGCCTCCAATTATCGAGCCGACAGTTGCCATCAAGGCGTAGTACAGCCACAACTGTTGCTGGCGTGCAGATAAGACAATCGTCGCCACATCCATGATGCCCGGAAGCGGAATCGGGGAGTTGTCAAGGAGCCCAAGCGGAATTAGACCCACGCCACCCAGGTGAAATAGCCAGCGCCTCAGACTGCGCACTGCAGCGGGAAGCACCAAGGCGATTAGATGTTGAGTGATCAATAGGGCAGGCTACCCCTTCCAGAGGTACTTGCCGACGGGCAGAGAATCGTTTCCACGGGTTGTTTCTTTTCCAACGGGCGGCGACAAATTGGACAATTTCTCCGCCACATATCTACAGCCTGTCTTTTCTTCAGCGAATAAGTCTACCAAGAACTAAGCGTAGTAGGTCGGAGTGCATTAGTTCTGTCCCAATGTGGATACTACGTCGGATTCCTCCAGCGGAATTGCGTACTGAAGTGAACAGTAATACGCCGTGAAAAGCCCAAAATGCGGAGATAGCTTCCACGCAGACCACACCGCAGACAATCACGTCTTTTGCCACATTGCCTGCTTCTTTCTGGGTGATTTTCAGGATGGCGTAGCCGGAGGGAATCTGTACGACCGGAGAAATCTGCCCTGGGCCAGTGCCGCGCAGCGCACTGCGAACTTCCTCCCGCAATTCCCCGGCATTGAGCAAGCCCAGGTAGCCGCCTTGATCGGCGGTGGGATCGATGGATTTTTGACGAGCGACCTGTGCGAAGTCGTCTTCTTTATTCAGGCTCGCGACAACCTCCCGAGCTTCCTCGGCAGAGAGCACAAGGATGACTTGGAGCGAGGCGCCGGATGTGGAATTTTCTGGGGACTGGGACATAGCCATCGACGTAAGCGAGGCTTAGCAAAAGCACAACACCGCAAACCCTTGTGGACTTATAAACCATCGCGTTGCCACTCCGGACCCGTACCATTGCCTCAGAGGATCGAGACAGAAGTTTAGGAGGCAGACAGCACGGGCGCCATAACGCGAACGCATTAGAGGAAGAACGAGCTCTCAGTGGGTAGCCGCGTAACGCCGGAAAAAGGAATCCTTCCTCCATTGTGGCCGCGCATCTGCATTTGCAGTGTCTGTTAGTAGGCGCAAGACGATTTCTTCAAACAGTGCGGCGGCTTGCAAATCGATCGGTTGGTTCACATCGTCTGAGGGGGCGTGATAACGCGTCCTGAGCCAGGTTTCGAGCACCGCCTCTTCGGGCGTTCCCGGTTCGGCCCAGACACTCATCATCACGGAAGGCACACCATGCAGGACAAAACTGTACTGATCGCTGCGGATGAAAATATTGCGCAGTGGCATCGGGTCGGGAATCGGATGTACGCCCACCGACTTCGCGACAGCCGCAGCACGGGCTCCGAGAGTCGACTCGTCGATCCCCAGAACGAGCAAGGTTTTCGAGGGCACGATGGGTAGAAACATATCCGTATTGATATCCGCCACAATCGATCGAGGGTCAACCGTTGGATGGGCGGCGAAATAGCGCGAGCCAAGCAGGCCCTTTTCCTCTGCCGTGACAAAAACGAACAATACAGATCGACGAAGTTTTTCCGGATGCGCCTTGAGGTGTGCAGCAATGTCCAGCAGCAGGGCGCTGCCAGATGCGTTGTCCAGCGCGCCGTTGTAAATGCTATCTCCGTTGATGGGGGCTCCGATACCAAGGTGATCGATGTGTGCCGAAAGAACTACATACTCGTGCTTCAGGACGGGGTCGCTGCCTGGAAGCTTTGCGATGACGTTGTCCGATAGAACTGTCTTACTCTCGATGGCGGCATGGGCCTTCAGCGTGTTTGCGAGTGGGAAACTCGTTAACCGCTTGCGATCCTTCGCCAGCGCCGCGACTTCCGCAAACGTGTGCCCGGAACCGCTGAAGAGTTTTTCTGCCTGCGTTGGGTTGAAGGTAAGAGCGATTTCAATCCCAGCGAAGTCCTGCATTTGGGGGTCAGCAAGCTGCATCGCCGGAGCCGTTCGATTCAAGGCGATGCGATCCCACGGGGCATCCATGGCCGCGGGGTTGAAGATGCGAATCACGCCGACCGCCCCGGCCGCGCGCAAGGACTTGCCGCGCTCCATCGCTGTTTGGGAATGCGCGGAAAGAGCCGACGGAATGTCTTCCGGGGAACCGCTGATGTAAACCACAACTTTGCCTTTTAAATTGAGTCCAGCGTAGTCGTCTTCATTTTTTTCAGGGACTTTCAACCCGTAGCCGATAAACACCAAAGGGGCTGTAACTTCTGCCGAAGGCAAGTCGACGGTGCTGGAAAAGTAAGCGTCCTGGCCCAGAACGATGGGGACCTCGTTTCCATCGCGAATCAGCTTTGCAAAAGACGATTTCTCATCCACGCGCCGCTGGTCGAATTTCACGGTTTGATAGAAGCCGCTCTCGCCGCCAGGTTCGAGGCCGTATTTCTGCAATTGTTCCACGGTGTATGATTCCGCTCTCCGCAGTCCTTCGCTGCCGGTTTCGCGTCCTTCCATATTGTCGTCCGCCAGGACCTTGACGTAGCCCCACCAAGAGGACCCGTCGAATCCGATCGTTGACGCTTGACGGGCGCCAGCGCCGACGGCTAGGGCTAGCGCACTGACCAGAATGATTTTGCGATGCGGCATCGGAAATTAACTCCCTTCAACTTAGTCCAAAAGCATAAGCGTTGCCCAAGGCGAGTCAGTAGGCCTGGGATGACAATCAGGACACGGATTGATTTGACGATTCCACAAAGACGCGAGGAGTTTTACGGATCATAGACCACCGGACAATACTGCATAAATACTATCCGGTGAAGACCGAGTGGGCATGAGGCGCGAAGCCAACGTTCTCAAGTGCGGCCTGCGACGGTCCGATAGAGTCACTTGAGTTGGGCGTTGTCGGCGGAACCGGCGTCAAGACCAGCATGGGCATAATGGTTTTGTATTATTGCTGGGTTTCAGCAGCGGATGGTAACCTCGCGCCTCGTCGAAAGCCGGAACGGACACTCATGGTGTTCTCATTCGAAGACGCAAGGCTGTTGGGGACACGAGGCGCAGTGTCTCCAAGCTCCTTATTTTGCGCGAACTCGAGTAAGACGTGTGACCTTTGGAAAATACGACCGGGCCGTGGACCGTCAGGTCGAAACTGGGAGAGAAGAGGTAGGCGGTCTTGAAACTGATGGTGCGGCTCCGACCCGTTGTTTTCATCGCGGCTTTAATTGTTGCGTGGCAAGTGGCCGTGAGCCGCCACCCTGGGTATATCTTGCCCGGCCCGTGGGGCGTAGTCGGTGGGATTGCCGACCTAGTGCGTCACGGATTCTTGTTTAAGTATGTGGTGGCATCACTCTTCCGCGTGACGTGGGGCTTCAGCCTTGCGGCTCTTCTTGCGATTCCTCTGGGACTTACGATTGGTTGGTATCGCCGTGGGCAGATGGCGCTGAATCCGATGCTGCAGGTATTTCGCCCAATTTCTCCCTTGGCCTGGATACCGCTGGCTATTCTGTGGTTTGGGGTGGGAGACGCTTCCGCGATTTTTCTGATTTTCCTGGGGTGTTTTTTTCCATTGCTTCTGACGTCCATCAACGCGGTTCGGAACATTCCCTCGGTGTATATCAACGCGGGGCGGAATTTTGGGTTGCGTCCTGCCGCGCTGGTTTACCGGGTGTTGTATCCGGCGGTGGTTCCGCAGTTGCTCGTCGGCTTACGCATCACGCTGGGCGTGGCTTGGCTGGTGGTGGTGGCGGCGGAGATGATCGCAGTGGATTCGGGGCTTGGCTTCCTGATTGTAGATGCGCGCAACGCGGGAAACCGGTATGACCTGGTGGTGGCGGGTATGGTGATCATAGGTCTGATTGGGTTGCTGCTCGATACCGCGATGCGTTCGTTGGAAAAGGTCAGATCGTTCCGGTGGGCGTATTCAGAGGATTAAGAATGGCTGTAAGTGAAACCGTAAACGCACTTCCGGCTGTGGGAACGAAACTGCAGGTGGACAACCTGAATATCGTTTTCACCCGGGACGGCAAGGCCACGCCTGTGCTTCAGGACATAAATCTGGACGTGTCCGGCGGGGAGTTTGTCTGCGTCGTTGGACCTTCGGGGTGTGGCAAATCGACGCTTCTGAACGTGATGGGCGGATTTCTTTCCCCTACAAGCGGAGGTGTCAAAATCGACGGCGAGGTTGTGCATGGACCCGATCCGCGTCGCGTTTTCGTTTTCCAGGAGCGCGGCGTTTTTCCCTGGCTAACGGTTGAAGGCAACATCGGTTTCGGTCTATTCAAGCTGCCGGCCGGGGAGCGCAAACAGCGCGTCGCGTACTATATCAAGATGGTAGGCTTGCAGGGTTTTGAGGAATCCTATCCCGCGGAGCTTTCAGGTGGCATGAAACAGCGGCTCGAAGTGGCACGGGCCCTGGCCGTGAATCCCGACATGCTGTACCTCGACGAGCCGTTCGGTGCATTGGATTCCATTACGCGCCACATCATGCGGGGAGAATTGCTGCGCATTTGGGAGGCGGAGCGCAAAACGATTGTGTTTGTGACGCACGATATCGACGAAGCGGTACAGATGGCGGATCGCGTGGTGGTGCTCAGCCAGCGGCCGGCCGTTGTTCAGGAAATCGTGAGTATTGATATCCCGCACCCCCGGGACATCAGCTCGCCGCGTTATTTGGAGCTTCGCGATGGCATCCTTCAGCAAATCGGATTGGCACACAAAATATGAGAGTGCTTGCCGCGCCGAACAAATGGGAACAGCTATTCTGGCCGGTAGTGGCGTTTGCGGTATTGCTGGGGCTGTGGCACTACCTGGTGATCTGGTCTGGAACGAAAGTTTTCCCCGCGCCGTTTCAGGTGGAAAAAGGCATCGTTGAACTGTCCCACAAAAATGTTCTCTGGCCGGACATCGCGAATTCCCTACGCCGCGTAGCTATAGGATTTGGCGCCGCAGTACTATTGGGCATTCCATTGGGATTGAGCCTTGGCTGGTATCCTGCGGCAAATCAGGTTGTAAATCCAGTGATGCAAATCCTGCGACCGATCAGCCCGATCGCGTGGATTCCGGTGGCGATCATCTTTTTCGGCGTGGGAGACAATGCCGCGATTTTCCTGATTTTTCTCGGGGCGTTTTTCCCCATTGTAGTTTCGTGTGTGGACGGCGTTTCGAATGTGCCCTCGGTATATCGACGCGCGGGCCGCAACTTTGGCCTTTCTCCGGGTCAACTTCTTGCTAAGGTGGTCTTTCCCGCAGCGCTTCCGCAGATCATCGTAGGGCTGCGATTGGCGCTGGGAATCGCCTGGCTGGTGGTGGTCGCAGCGGAAATGGTGGCAGTGGATTCCGGACTTGGATACCTTGTGATCGATTCACGAAATTCGGGGAAACGATACGACCTTGTTGTCGCGGCGATGTTGATGATCGGAGTGATCGGCCTGATTTTGGATATTGGTGTTCGCCGGCTCGAACGGTTCAAATCGATCCGCTGGGGATTCCGCAATGAGTTTTAAGAAAAAAGTGCTGATCTTCGGGGTGGGATGGTTGGTGTTAATTTCCGCGCTTCACGGCTACCTCAACGTGAATTGGCCGGCGGTTCTGAATGATCATCTGCCAGTCTCGAAGAGAAAGATTACCGTCGCCTACATTCCGGTAACTTGCCAGCTCACCTGTCCCGTGACCGACTACATATCCAAGTATTCCGATAACGGCGAGATTTTTCTGCCGCGTTTGTTCCAGGGCTTTCCGGAGATCAAGGAAGCGCTTATCTCGAATAAAGTTCAGGCGGCATTCATCGTGGCGCCGCTCGCGATTGCGCTTGTATCGCAGGGAGTTCCGATCAAGGTGGTTTATCTTGGGCATCGGTACGGAAGCGCTGTGGTTGTGCGTAAGGACGGACCGGTCAAGACCATCCCCGATCTGCGCGGGCGCACGATTGCCATTCCGAGCCGATTTTCCGATGAGCGGTTGCTTCTGTTCCGCGCCATGAAAGTCTGGGGACTGAAACCAGGTGAAGTGAAGATGGTGGAGATGGCGCCGCCGGATGTTTCAGGCGCTCTGGCCGCGAAAGCAATTGACGGATTCTCCATGGGCGAACCTTTCCCCTCGCAAGCCGAAATGGCGGGCTATGGGCGGATCTTGTTTCAGGCGCGGGACTATTGGCCGGATTATATGTCCTGCATTCTGGTGGTGAGGCAGGACCTGATCGACGCGCGGCCGGATATCGTGCAAACTCTCGTGGACGGCATCGCACGTTCTGGCTTGTGGCTGGACAAAGGCAAGCCGAATCGCGAAGACGCGGCCGATTTCGTGGGCCGCTTTTACTACCATCAAAAACCTGCGCTGCTGCGGTGGGCTCTGACGAAACCTATAGATCGTGTAGTTTATAGCCCGCTCGCTCCGCGCAAGGACGATTTCGACATGGTTCGCGATCTGATGATCGAAACCGGCGTGCTGAACAAGAAGATTGAGTTCAGCGAGTATACCGATACACGCTTTTCCGATGCCGCGTCAACGCAGTCTCCGTGGAGGTATCAAGCGGGAATTGCATCGGCGAAGTGAGCGAGTTCGCGATGACAGCCATTTTCGGTGAAAGGGAGGACGCAATGTTTCGCAGACAATTCGTGCAATTCGTAGCAACGCTTGGAGCCAGCAGCGTGGCCACCATCGCGGCAGCCGACACAGAGGGAATGAAGGCCGTGACTTATGTAGTAAAGGGATTCAGCTGCGTTACTTGCGCCGTCGGACTGGATACGATGCTGGGAAAACAGAAAGGGGTTGCGTGGTCCAAATCCAGCTATCCGGACGGAATCGCAAAAATCCAGTTCGATCCGAAGGAGGTCACCGAGGCCCAGATCAAAGCTTTCATAAGCGAAATGGGCTTTACGGTGACGGAAGAGCGGACCGCCTGACCTCCTCGATTCGTTCGGATGCGGCTGCAGGTAGAAATTATTTCTTGAGCAACGCGAGGATTTGTTCCTGGTTCTTAATGATGGTGTTCAGGCTGTTCTGATTTTTCAGAATCGAAGCCTGGTTTTTCTTGATCGTGTCCTGATTGGCTTTGATCTGGCTCTGGTTGGAAAGGATGGCTTTCTGGTTCTTCAGAATTTGCTTCTGATTGTTGATAACTTCGCGTTCCGACATTTGCTGGCAACCTCCTGCGATCAAGTAGACGTATTGAGGGCAACCCGGACACGCGGCGGTCCTCGAAGTGAGGAGACATCTTGTCGATGTGGCCGATTTTCGTCAATAGTTATTTAAGGTTAGCCATTGCCGTCCGAGAGCGGTGAGACACGATCGCGGACCTTTGCCGTTAAGTTTTCCGGGAGAGACTGAAACATCGTGTTATTTCGAAATTGTCGCGGATCAAGACAAAGAGTGGTCATGGCTCGCAGCGAATCCAGATCACAGCACACGGGACGTTCGTTCAGGTTCTTTTTTCTGTGTGTTGCCTTTTCTTTCGGTTTGTCGGCCTGTGGGATTCGCAACAGGCTTCCGGATAAGTCTTCGAAGGAATATGCACAAGCTGTTTCTGCGTTTTATATCGGACTTGGCGCGCTCCAGGTGGGCGACGATGTTCACGCCGACAGCAAACTCTCCGAGCTAACTACTCTGGTGCCGGGAGAACCCGCAGGATGGGCGAATTGGGGAGTGCTGGCGTTGCGCCAGCGGAAATTGGATGTCGCCGCTGAGCGGTTGGAGAAGGCCCGTGGTTTGGCTCCCGACAACGATCACATTTATCAACTGCTAGGGCTTCTGGAGAGCGGCCGGGGAAATTCGGCAGCGGCCCTGGCGGATTGGCGGAAAGCGATCGAGATTAACCCTGGAAACTACCGCGCCGCTTACCAACTTGCCGAAGAAGTGGAGCGCCAAGGCGGCGCCAATAGTGGCGCTGACTATAAACAGTTGATCCAAAAGATTCTCGCGGCGCAGCCCGACAACCTGGCCGCGCAACTGGAGCTCGCGCGTGTTGCCGCTAAGACTGGAGACACCACGACTCTGAAATCGGTGTTAAGCCAAATCAGCACGCGCTCCGGGAATTGGCCGACCGAGGTAAAGGACCAGTTGATGGCTCTGCAAGCGGCGGCAAATGGCTCCGATCCCCACGCAGCGGCCACACGAACTACATTCCTGCACAATGCGCTGATGCGCGTCCCGGAATTTCGCGAAAGCCTCGCGGTCTTGAAAGCGCCTCCGGGTGATGAAGCGGAATCCTTCACACATTTTCTTCGATTGCCGGTTCCGGAGTTCGCTCCCGCTCCTCCGGACACCGCTCTGGCATTTAGCACAAAGCCGGTTGCGAATGGAGACGCGGCGCCGTGGTCCTGGGTTGGAGCTGTTGCTCTGGGCAGCGCGGGATCTCCCGTGATTGCATTGGCGAACGGCCGCGAAGTGCGCCTGTTTACCGGCGCGACTTCCCCGTTTCCTGGCGGGCCTTCCGCGGTGGCGCCGCTGCCGGAAGGAATTTTACAGATTGATTTTAATTACGATTTCAAGACCGACCTTGTGCTTGCCGGTGCCGGCGGCTTGCGCTTCATGCGGCAGGATTCACCGGAGAAGTTCACGGACGTGACCGCGAACACGAAGTTGCCGAACAACGTTGTCAGGGCGGCTTATACCGGTGCGTGGGCTGCCGACATAGAGGCCGACGGAGACCTGGATGTGGTCGTCGGGAAAAAACAGGGTGTGCCGCAGGTGCTACGGAATAATGGCGACGACACCTTCACGGTGATCCAGCCATTTCCTGGAATCTCTGGCTTGCAGGCGTTTGCCTGGGCGGACTTCGATTCGGACGGCAACGCGGACGCAGCGATCGTCGATGGTTCCGGCCGCCTGCACATTTTTCACAATGAACGCCAAGGCCAATTCAGCGAAGTCAGCCTGCCTGCGGGTCTATCGTCCATCAAAGCGATTGGCGTTGCGGATACGAATAACGATGGCGTATTGGATTTAGTGGCAGTCGAGTCCAGCGGGACGATTTCCAGCGTGTTCTACTCCGAAAAGCGGGGTTGGAGTGTTACGCCGCTTGTGCAAATCCCGAACTCAAATGTGATTCTAGCGGATGAAGTTCGACTGCAGATCGCCGATCTGGATAATAACGGTGCGATGGATCTGATCCTCAGTTCCGTAGGAGCGCGGACCGGGCAGAATTCGACTTCGCCACTCATTTGGTTAGGAGACACGACCTCGAAGTTTACACTTTTGAATGGCGCATTGGACTTGAGCACCATTTATGGCGTCGCGGATTTAGGCGCTGGCGGCAGACTAGATCTGCTCGGATTTGACGCGAATGGCAAGCCTGGGCAAGCTGTGAGCCACGGTTCGAAGAATTATCATTGGCAGATCGTGCGGCCTCACGCGCAACAGGCTGTCGGCGATCAGCGCATCAATCCATTCGGCATCGGCGGCGAAATTGAGATTCGCTCGGGGCTGCTTGTCCAGAAGCAGGCTATCAACGGGCCACAGCTTCATTTCGGCCTTGGCAATCAGACCAGCGCGGAAGTCGTGCGCGTTGTTTGGCCAAATGGCACCGTGCGCGCGGAATTCGGTGTGCAGGCGGACCAGGACGTCGTCACCGAACAGCGCCTGAAAGCGTCCTGCCCATTTCTGTTCACGTGGAATGGTAAGCGGATGGAATTCATTAAGGACGCCGTTCCGTGGGGTTCCGCGATTGGGTTGCGCATCAACACGCTCGGATCCGCGAAAATTGCCGCTACCGGCGAGTGGTACAAGATTGGCCGGGACCAACTGGTTCCTCATGACGGCTACTATGATCTGCGCATCACCGCTGAACTTTGGGAAGTCTACTATTACGATCGCATCGCGCTGATGACTGTGGACCACCCGGGTGGCACGGAGATTTACGTCGACGAACGGTTCGTGATACCCCCGGCCAAGCTGGGCTTCACCACGGTAGCGACGCCGCACCACATCGCCCACGCAACAGATGATAACGGCAACGATGTCACGGCGATTGTCAGCACGCTCGACGGACACGCGCTCGACAGCTTTGGCCGCGGGCAGTATCAGGGAATAACGCGCGATCACTACGTCGAAATCGATCTCGGCGAGGACGCACCTAAAAGCGGTCCGCTGTACCTCATCGCTCAGGGCTCCATTCACGACACGGAATCATCCCTGAACGTGGCTATCACGCAGGGAAATCGTTGGCGCGCCCATGGCATGAGCGTTGAAGTTCCGGATGGGCACGCTGGGTGGGTAACCGCGCAAGCCAATCTTGGCTTTCCGGCGGGACGGAAAAAGACTGTTCTCTTTGACCTTACGAACATTTTCCGGCCCGGTACTCCGCGGCGCGTGCGGTTGCGCACGAATCTGGAAATTTATTGGGACTGCATTGAGTGGGCACAAGGGAAACCAGAGGCTGAAGTGAAAACGCAGACGCTGGGCTCTTCGGTGGCAGACTTGCACTATCGCGGCTATTCGGTCATCGACCGGCCGGACGCGGGAGCTCCCGAAGTCCCGGACTATTACCAGATTCTAGGCACAAAACAGCGCTGGCGGGATTTGATTGGCTATTACACGCGCTATGGAGACGTGCGCGAACTCCTGCAGCGCATTGACGACCGCTACGTCATTGTCGATTCTGGCGACGAACTTTCACTGCGTTTCCCGGAGCAACCGCCGCCGCCGGCTGGATGGTTGCGGGATTTCATCCTTGTGGGCGATGGATGGATCAAGGATGGGGACTTCAACTCTACATTTTCCAAGACAGTGTTGCCGCTGCCGTACCACGCAAAGGATGACTACGTGGATCAGCCTGGCAGGCTGGAAGATGAGTACGTCTATCGCCAGCACCCGGAGGATTGGCAGAAGTACCACACGCGATTCATCACTCCTTATGTGTTTCAGAATTCGTTGAGGAGCACGACACCCGAATGATGCGAGGTCCCGCGTCAAGAATTGCTCTTGCGATTGTGTTCGCCGTCTTGGTGGCGTCTCCGCTGATCATCAAACGAGTTACCTCTCGCGGTGAACATGCGAAATCGCGCCTTCGTGTGCAGGATGCCTTGGCGCGCCACGGTTTTTATCTGCAGGAAGTGTCGCACGCCGCAGCAGTGAACTTTGTTCACCAAGGGCCGACGCTCGATCCGCAACTGAATCACATTATGCCGGAAGTTGCCTCGATGGGCGCTTCCGTATCCATCGTCGACTTTGATCGGGATGGCTGGCCGGACATTTATGTGACCAGCAGCAAGGAAGGAACAAAGAACGCGCTTTACCGCAACATGCACGACGGCACTTTCAAGGACGTGGGGGAAGAAATGGGAATCGCCGACGTCAATCGACCCGGCACCGGCGTCTCGATGGGCGCCGTGTGGGGAGATTACGATAACGACGGTTATGAGGATCTGCTGTTGATCAAGTGGGGAAAGCCGGAACTTTTTCACAATGATGGAGGGCGCGGCTTTACGCGCGTCACGGAGCAAGTCGACCTGCCGCCTTGGATCAACGCCAACACGGCGCTCTGGTTCGATTACGATGGCGATGGGTTGCTGGATCTCTTCATTGGCGGCTACTACTCCGAGGATGTTGATCTGTGGCACCTCAAGAGCACCAAGATGATGCCGGACAGTTTCGAATATGCAAAAAATGGCGGCCGCAAGTATCTATTTCACAATCTCGGAAACGGACAATTTGAGGAAGTCAGCGAAAAGGTGGGGATCAACAGCCGGCGTTGGGCGTTGGCCGCCGCTGCGGCTGATCTTCGAGGTACGGGTCATCCTGACCTCTTCATTGCGAATGATTACGGCGTGTCCGAACTTTATTTCAACGACGGCAAGCGGTTCCATGAAGTGGGCGAGCAGACCGGCGTAGGATTCGCTCCCAAAAGCGGGATGAATGCGAGTTTCGGCGATATTCTCAATCGGGGGCGCTACTCCGTGTATGTCTCTAACATTTCGGAAGAGGGCGTGCTTATTCAGGGGAATAATTTGTGGGTGCCGAAGGAAGGGACGAATGGCGGTAATTTGCAGTACGAAAATCTAGCGCGTGATTTTGGCGTCGAAATCGGTGGCTGGAGCTTCGGCGCCCAATTCGGCGATTTAAACAATGATGGAACGTTAGACTTGTATCTGACCAACGGGTACGTTTCCCTCGATCGCGACCGGAGTTATTGGTACGATTTTTCCAAAATCGCCGGCGGTCACAGCGCTATCATCAGCGATGCAAAGAATTGGCCGTCGATGGAAGGACGAAGTTTGTCGGGCTATCAAACAAAGCACGTCTGGCTGAATGACGGTAGTGGAAAATTCGTGGATGTCGCGCAAGCCGTCGGCGTTACCGATACATACGATGGGCGCGCGGTGGCGTTCGCGGATTTGTGGAATCGGGGCGCACTTGATGTCATTGTGGCGAACCAACGCGGGCCTTTGCTGATTTACAAGAACACAGTCATGGCGGACAACAACTGGATCGAGTTTGCACTGGAAGGAACGAAGAGCAATCGAAGTGCGATCGGAGCGGAAGTCACGGTGTTTTGGAATGGACAGCGGCAGGTACAGGAAGTTTCCGGGGGTAGCGGCTTCGCGGCGCAAAATCAGCGACGCCTTCATTTCGGATTGGGGAAAACTTCGCGGATCGAGAAAGTGGTGGTTCGCTGGCCCTCTGGCACAATCCAGACCATCGAGAATCCCGCACTTGATCAAATTCATGAGGTAAAGGAGCCCTCATGAGCCAGCAGAGCATTCCCATGACGCCGCCGCAAACCGTCCAACCGGTCGCGTGGAAGCGATTCCTCAGCCCGGAGAATCGTTACCTGGCGCCGATACTGATAACGTGCATCCTGGTCGTGGGCCATTTGTCCTTCGGGATGCTGGAGAGCTCCAAAAAAACAGGACTCGCAATCGTTGCGAGCTTGCTCACGGAATTAATCCTGGGGCGGCTATTCGTGGGCAAGTGGCCGAATCTATCCAGCGCATACATTACCGGCATCAGTGTGGGCATCCTTGTACGCTCGCCCGCTTTCTGGCCTTACGCGATTTGCGCAATCGTTTCCATCATGTCGAAGTATGTTCTTCGCGTGAAGGGGCGCCACATCTGGAATCCTTCTAACTTTGGCATTTCGGCATTGTTGTTTCTGGCTCCGGAAACGGTGGCCAGCTTAAGCATTCAATGGGGTAACTACCTTATGCCGATGGTAGTGATCTGGATTCTAGGGTCGATCATTATCTGGCGAGTGCGCCGTTTCCACATTACAGGGACGTACGTCGCTTGCTTCATCGCGTTTGCTTTTCTGCGCAGCTATCTGACTGGCAGTCCATGGCAGTCGGAGATTGCACCGCTGACCGGGCCAATGTACCAGCTCTTTATTTTTTTCATGATTACGGATCCGAAGACCACGGTGCGCTCGACAAAATGGCAGTGCATCGTGGTTGCCATTATCGCTCTGGTGGAAATGATTCTGCGATTGTCGCAGGTAGTTTACGCGCCATTTTACGCGTTGTTTCTTGTCGGCCCCGCAGCGCTACTTATCCAGATGTGGTGGGATTCTCGGAGAGCCGTTCCGACGCGTGTCGCAGCATGAATTCGCGACGTTTCCCACGACGATCCATGGTCGCAGAGACGCTGAGCTATTTCTCTCCGCTTTTGCTGCTGGCATTATTGACAGTTGGCTGCCAGCACGGACCTTCAGAGGGAACGAGCCAGAGCTCGTCAACGGCCAGCCCTCCATCGACAGAAGCATCACCTTCGTCGTCGTCCACGCCAACCGGCAATAGTGCTTCGCCGGCGCGGTCCGAAGCGGCCAGGGCCTCCGGCCCGATTGAATTTGTGGACGTTACCGCACAGGCGGGCATCCGCTTCAAACATAACACCGGGGCATTTGGGAAAAAGTATCTGCCGGAAACGATGGGAAGCGGCGTTTGCGTAATTGATTACGACAACGACGGTTGGCCGGACATTTTCTTTGTCAATTCGATGGACTGGCCGGAGCACCAAACCAGCAAGTCGTTTCCTGCTTTGTACCACAACAATCACGATGGCACTTTCACGGACGTAACGCGGCAGGCTGGTCTGGCGATCGAGACGTACGGGCTTGGCTGCGCGGTGGGCGACTACGACAATGACGGCTACGACGATTTGTACCTAACTACGCTGGGGTCAAACCACTTATTCCACAATCTCGGCAATGGCAAGTTTGCGGATGTTACGGCCAAAGCGGGCGTGGCCAGCCCCGGATTTTCCGCGAGCGCGGTATGGTTTGACTACGATAACGATGGAAAGCTCGACCTGTTCGTCACGCATTACATCGAATGGTCTGTCGAAAAAGATCAGTACTGCTCGCTCGACAACAAAAACAAGTCGTACTGCACTCCGCAAACGTATAAAGGCGAGAGTTCCCATCTTTATCACAACATGGGCAACGGCGTGTTCGAGGACATCACGAAACAAGCTGGGCTTTTCGATCCCACGAGCAAGGCCCTCGGGGTAGCCTTGATTGACTACGACAATGACGGTTGGATGGATCTGTTCGTATCGAATGACACTGAACCCAACAAGCTCTATCGCAACAACCATGATGGAACGTTCACCGATGTGGCCGTAAATGTTGGTGTGGCGTTCAGCGATTCCGGGAGGGTGCGCGCCGGGATGGGCACGGATGCCGGGGACTTCGATGGCTCGGGCTTCCCCAGTCTCGTGATCGGGAATTTTACAAATGAAAGCATGTCGCTTTATAAGAATGACGGTTCTGGCTTGTTCACCGATGAGTCGATGCGATCTGGTTTAGGGCAGATGACCGTGCAATCGCTCACGTTTGGCTGTTTCTTCCTAGACTATGATCTGGACGGCCGGCTCGACATAGTCGCAGCTAACGGTCATGTGTCGGACGACATTGCGGTGGAGCAACCAACCCTGCGATACGCACAGCCGATGGGTATCTTCCGGAATACCGGCGATCGAAAATTTGAAAACGTGTCCGGGAGGCTGGGGCCGGCAATCCAAAAACCCGTGGTGGGCCGGGGGTTGGCGTTTGCCGATTTTGACCATGACGGAGACCTGGACCTGATCATCACTTCGAACAACGGTCCCGCGCGGCTTCTTCGCAATGACAACGCCAATCAAAACGACGTCGTGCGAGTAAAACTCATCGGCACAAAATCCAATCGCGACGCGATCGGAGCGAAAGTCACGCTTACCACGAACACGGGCAATATCCTGGTGCGGATGGTTAAAGGCGGATCGAGTTACTTATCGCAAAGCGAGTTGCCTTTGACGTTTGGCCTGGGCAAGCCCGGTAGCGTGTCGAATGTGCAGCTAAAGATCGTTTGGCCAAGCGGTCGCAAGGATGCAATCACCGCCGCGAAGCCGAACCAATTCCTAACGATTCACGAAGGAAAAGGAATCTTGTCTGCGGGCCCAATAAATTTCGCGGCAACTGCCACCTTGCCACCGAGATAGTTGCTAGCTCCCCGCATTCATCGAGAGCCGATCTGTCGAATGGACATAGCCTTCTTCGGCCAGACGCTTTCCAGTTGCCCGGTAAATTTCCGGATCCGTTGGAGCCCAGGTGGCCAGACCGTCGACGTAGCGGTTATACATGCAAAACGCCGCGGCGATCAGGACCGTATCGTGAATCTCCTTATCCGTGGCACCTTCTGAGCGGGCACGCGCCACGTCTTGGCCGCTCACTTGCTTTCCACCCTTCTGCACCTTCCCGGCGATCGCCAGTAAGGCTTTGAGTTTGTTCGACACGGTTGCCGCTTCGAAATTGCGCTTTACCTCTTGAACCAGATCTTCATTTCCACCGAGATGATGAGCGGCCGCGGCTCCATGAGCGGTCTGGCAGAAATAGCAATCATTCTGAGACGAAACATACGTTGCGATCATCTCCCGTTCTCCGGGAGTCAGCGTGTTCGGCCCGCGTAACAATATTTCGGCCAATTCGTTCAGGGGCTTTGCGGTTTCTGGGCTGTACACCATCGGTCCGACAATACCGGGAAAACCTTCCGGCAATTTAATGTGTGGCATGAGCAGTAACTCCTTTTCGAATGTGTTTTTCATGCAGCCGTTCCGATGTACCGTAAAGCCACCTATATTCTGAGGACCGCATTTGACAGTCGCGTACCCTCAACGCGACTTCGAATCTTTGCGAACGCAGTCTCACGTGATGTGGAGGTGTCGTCAGCGAACGGCGAAAACCCACAGTCGTCGGTTGTGCCAAGGGACTCGACAGGAATAAACTCGGCGGCCTCGAGTATGCGGTCGCGCACCTCCTCGGCAGTTTCGACTCTGGGATTAATCGGGTCGATCATCCCAACGAAGAGCTTCTGGCCAGGTTTCAAGACCTTTCGGACCGTCTTGAGAACCTTCGGCCGGTCATGTTCGCTGGCCAATTGAAGGTAGAAACGGCCGACTTTGAGTTGAAACAAAAAAGGCAAGAGATTGACGTAATCCACGTCTGCGCTATGAGTGGAGTCATGATCACCGCCGGGACAGGTGTGGACCCCGATTTGTGCCCGGTCCGCGTCCGCGAAATGATCCAGGACGCGGTTATTCAAGTCGACGAAGGCACTGAGCAGACTGCCGGGAGGATCGAGCTTGAGCGCAAGCCGCCCTTCCGTGAAATCAATTTGAACGTTGTCAGCCCCGGCATCGAGGCACTCGCGGATGTCGCGCACGGCTTCGCGAGTGAGATCGTCTAGAAATGCTTCGCGCGAGTATTGGGCGATACCCGACTGCGGATAAAGCAAACTCAACGCCGATGCTGAGATGACCGCCTGCTTCAACGGGCGCTTGGTAAGCTGGCGCGCGGTCTTTAGGTAGGAAACGGCGTGGATTCCATACCGGAACGGGCCGGCTGTCAGTCTGGGAAGTTGGCGCGTGTGACCGTCGGCAAAAGAAATCACAACTCCGTCCGGCGCTAGGTTAGTCACCCCGGAAAGCGGGTAGGTTGCGAAACTCGGCTTGGTTTGTTCGCCGTCGGTGATGACTGGGGAGCCGGTTTGTTCGAAGAGAGAGATGGTGCCTCGCAAAGCAGAATCTTGTGCGGACCGGAATTGTTCGAGAGAGATGCGGCCGGCAGACAAATCTGATGCGGCGGCTAAGAGTTGAGGTGGGCGCGGGATGCTGCCGATCGGTTCGGTTGGCAAAGGCATAGTTGAGAATCCTGAAGTTGTAAACTGTGATTTGAAAAACCGAGAACATCAATAATGCAAAAGTACTAAGGCGAGGGGATGACGTTTTCCGAGATGGAGTGACGCGTTCATTCGGGTGATCCCAGCGAGAGGAGTTTCAGATGCGAAGTTGAAGTTGCCTTCGACGATAAATGGGCCACGAGCTGGGAAATTCGATTCGGCGTCGGATTCGAAGGGTCCACCATCGAAGTGCCTGATTGACAGGTGAATTCCATCGTGATACTTACCCCAATTGATTACTCTTTCCATGAACGATCTCTTGGGGGGTGACCTAGGTCGCAAAAAAGGTTATCAGCTCCCTGCGCTGTCTCGCATGGTTAAGAAAGGTTCTTCGGTCCCTCAGGCTGCGCAATTGTTATTACCTCCGAGCATAGCCCGTACAATAAGGAGAACTAATGGCTCAGGTTGACGTTCCGTTGGTGCGTTCGCAGTTCGCTCAAACGTCGCGACGCGATAATTGGTGGATCCAACCACTCACCGTCTTTCTCGGGCTTTCCACCTTTATCATTTATTCGACCTGGGCGGCGATGCAAGGCCAGCATTATCGGTTCGGCCCATATCTTTCTCCGTTTTATTCACCGGAGCTGTTTGGTGATCCGCTGCGCTCCTGGTTCGGCATCAAGCCGGCTTGGATTCCGGTGTGGATTACCGCAGCGATGCTCATTCTCTGGGCACCAGGAGGCTTCCGCGTTACGTGCTACTACTACCGCGGCGCATATTACAAGGCATTTTGGGCGGACCCTCCGTCCTGTGCGGTTGGCGAACCTCGCAAGAAATATCTTGGTGAACGCTCGTTTCCTCTGATCCTGCAAAATGTGCATCGGTATTTCCTCTACCTTGCACTGGTATTTTTGGTTCTGCTGGCCCACGACGTGTGGGATGCGCTTTGGTTTGACGGCCACTTCGGCATCGGCGTCGGCACGTTGGTCCTGCTTGCCAACGTGATTTTGCTGAGCTCCTACACCCTTGGATGCCACTCTTTGCGCCACCTGATCGGAGGATTTCGAGACCGGCTTTCCGGGGCACCGGCCCGAATGCGCGCTTACGATTGCGTCAGTTGCCTCAACCGCCGCCATATGATGTTCGCCTGGTTCAGTTTGTTTTCGGTGGGATTTGCAGATCTGTACGTTCGCATGTGCTCCATGGGCATTTGGACGGATTGGAGGATTCTTTAGTGACCGAATATCTCACGCATGAGCACGACGTGCTGGTGATTGGAGCGGGCGGTGCCGGTTTGCGCGCCGCCGCGGAAGCCGCTACTGCCGGGGCCAGAGTCGCTGTGATTTCGAAGTCCCTGCTTGGAAAGGCCCATACCGTGATGGCGGAAGGCGGCATCGCCGCTGCTTTAGCCAATGTCGACGAACGCGACTCTTGGCGAGTGCACTTCGCAGATACCATGCGTGGCGGCCAATACCTAAACAGTTGGAGGATGGCCGAATTGCACGCCAAAGAGGCGCCGGCCTGCGTCCGAGAGTTGGAAGCATGGGGCGCGGTTTTCGACCGGACGCCGGACGGCCGCATCCTGCAGCGGAACTTCGGCGGCCATCGTTATCCGAGGCTGGCGCACGTTGGTGATCGCACGGGTCTCGAGATGATCCGCACCTTGCAAGATCACGATATTCATTTAGGCATGGACGTATTCATGGAATACACGGTCGTGACTCTATTAAAGGATGGCGGCCGAATCGCCGGTGCATTTGGGTACGATCGGGAACGCGGGAGATTCCATGTGTTCCGCGCCAAAGCCGTTGTGCTAGCGACAGGCGGCATTGGCCGAGCCTACAAAATCACCAGCAACAGTTGGGAATATACTGGCGATGGACACTCTCTCGCATATCACGCGGGAGCAGCGCTGATGGATATGGAATTCGTGCAATTTCATCCGACGGGAATGATATGGCCTCCTAGCGTCCGCGGAATTTTGGTTACTGAAGGAGTGCGGGGCGAGGGCGGCGTACTGCGCAATAAGGACGGGCGTCGCTTCATGTTTGACGATATTCCTGCGGCGTACGCGAATCAGACGGCAGACACCGAAGAAGAAGGCTGGCGCTATACGCAAGGAGACAAGAACGCGCGCCGCCCACCGGAGCTGCTTACCCGCGATCACGTAGCCCGCTGCATCCGACGAGAAGTGAAGGAAGGGCGTGGCAGCCCCCACGGTGGGGTGTTCCTGGACATCGCTTGGATCAAGGAGCGAATTCCCAACGCCACCGAATACATCAAAAGAAAACTTCCCAGCATGTATCATCAGTTCAAACAATTGGCGGACATTGATATTACGCAGGAACCGATGGAAGTCGGGCCTACCACCCATTACATGATGGGCGGTGTTCGCGTCGATCCAGACTCGCAGATGTCCGATGTTGCCGGGCTGTTTGCCGCTGGAGAGTGCGGCGCGGGATTGCATGGCGCGAATCGCCTCGGGGGCAATTCTCTTTCCGATCTTTTGGTGTTTGGCAAACGTGCAGGTCAATACGCGGCTCTCTATGCGAAAGACAACTCGCTGGGTTCCGTCCATTCGGGTGAAGTTGCATTAGCGGAAAAGCACGCGCTGTCCCCGTTCGAGTGCGATAACGGAGAGGGACCTTACGCGGTTCAGCATGCTCTGCAGGACATGATGCAAGATCTCGTCGGCATCGTCCGCCGAGAAAATGAAATATTAGAGGCGCTCGAACGAATCCAACAATTAAAAACCCGTGCCGAGCGTGTTGGCGTAACCGGGAATCGCGAATACAACCCCGGCTGGCACACCGCCATCGACCTGAATAACTTGCTGACTGTTTCCGAAATGGTAGCGAAGGCCGCTTTGGAGCGACAAGAGAGCCGTGGCGCGCATTTCCGCGACGACTATCCTTCCAAGGACAGCAACTACGGCTCGTTCAACATTGTGATCCGCAAGGACCCCCACGGTGAAATGCAAATTATGCGCGAGCCCATTCCGCCGATGCCGCTGGAGCTGAAGCAAATCATCGAGGAGATGAAGTGATGACCACGGCGACGTTCCGAATCTGGCGCGGGGAAAAAGGCGTAGGAAAGTTTCACGACTATATCGCTGAAGTCGCGCCCGGATTAGTGGTGCTTGATAGCGTTCATCATATCCAAGCTGAGCAGGCCAACGATCTCGCAGTGCGATGGAACTGTAAGGCCGGCAAGTGCGGCTCGTGCTCCGCCGAAATTAATGGAATGCCAAAACTGATGTGCATGACGCGTCTGAATTCCCTTCCGCTTGATCAGCCCGTCACCATCGAGCCACTGAGAGCCTTTCCTCACGTTAAAGATCTGATTACGGATGTGTCCTGGAACTATCGTGTGAAAAAGCGCATAGCGGCATTCAAGCCCCGCCGTCCGGATGCTCCGGATGGGACGTGGCGCATGGCGCAAGCAGATGTCGATCGTGTTCAGGAGTTTCGCAAATGCATTGAGTGCTATCTTTGCCAGGACGTCTGCCACGTGCTGCGCGAACATCACATGCACGATCAATTCATCGGCCCACGGTTCTTGGTTTATGCCGCCGCGCTGGAAATGCATCCACTGGACGACGCAGACCGCCTCTTCGAACTGAGAATGCAGGACGGCATCGGGTTATGTAACATTACGAAATGCTGCACCAAGGTGTGCCCGGAAAACATCACCATCACAGACAACGCCATCATTCCCTTGAAAGAGCGCGTCGTCGATCGTTTCTTCGATCCGTTGTCGAAACTCTTCCGCGTGTTCCGTCCGAATAGCGGCTAGGGGGTGCTCATGCATTTCGACCTGAAGTCCATCTCAACCGAAGGCGTTCCCAAAGCCCTGGAGAAAGCCGAGCGTTACCGCCTTTTGAACGAACCGAGCCTTGCCGAAAGCATTTGTGTAGACATTCTGACCGTTTTGCCAGGGCATCAGCAGGCACTCATTTCGCTACTGCTCGCGCGAACCGATCAACTAGACAACGGCGTCACTATGAAATCGGCTCAAGAGGCCTTGCTTCGTATCGAGGGCGAATATGAGCGCGCCTATTACGCCGGCATTATCTGGGAACGCCAGGCACACGCGTACTTACGTCGAGGCGGCCTTTGCAGCAACGCAAACACCTATCATGCACTGCGCGAGGCCATGCAACATTACGAGCGAGCCGAACCTCTGCGACCGCCTGCCAACGATGACGCGATCCTGCGCTGGAACGCGTGTGCGCGCCTCATTATGCGCAACCCAGAGATCCGTCCGTTACCCGACGAGGAATTTCAGCCCATCATTGGCGAGTAGCGGATTATTTTCCATGTTCGCGCATAGGGGCGCGCGAGGCCGAGGCCAACGGCTTCGAGATGCGGCTAATTAAGTAAGGGCATGCCGGAGATATTCTGCCACACCGGTGATGAAGCGGTGAACAGTCACCTCTGCAATCCTGTGGCCAACGATCGTATTCATGGCCTTTCCCACGGCGCCGAACGGCGGTTCATATACGCCCCAGAAATCCAACTGCGTTTCAGTAGCGGTCAGTGGGTAGATGGCGAGCTCGGCCTTCATGACGGGGAACAGGCTTGGCATGGTTGCGCCCTCCCATTCGAGCCGCAACCGTGTGACCGGAGTCGACAGAATTGGGTCAAGAAGCTTCTCCTCGACGTTCTTAACGGAAATTTTGATATCGCTCTTGACCCCTACCCCGCCGATGTCGACATGTAGTTCAGCAGCAATCGATTGCGCCCGGGAGGCGGCAGCCTTCGTAGCCGATTGAAACACATTGATGGCGTCCGCGCTCAACACATCACGGACGCGTGCGTAGGGATGGTTCACGTAGTCGTAGCACCGAATCTCAGGGCCGTTACTCATCAGCATCGCTCCGACCAGAGACTGTCCTTCGGACTGACAGTCGCAGAACTGTACTATACAGCGATCTTAGGCTATCTGGAGCATGTGGTGCGTTCATAAATTCTACCTTGAAGGCAGAACAGCTGGCCTACTAGCCAGTTGAGGATCAGCAAATATGAGAGAAGGAGATGGGCTCACCGGGGGTTCTTCCGTCGGTCCGGCACAGACACAACCCCTGTTGACGCGTCCAATCTCATCTGGTCATTCTCCTGCACCTTCGGGCGCACGGTAACGATACGGGCCCAACCGAGTTATAAGAACAGACGCGAGCAGTGTTGCAGCCAAGAACACGACAAGAGGCTCGCGATAAGAGCCGGTCTGGTCGAAACCGGCCCCCATCATCAGCGGGCCCAACGCTGCCGCCAAACCAAATGCTGCGAAAATCGAGCTGTAGATTTTGCCGAACGCGCGCAGGCCAAAATAGCGGCTGGTCACGTAGGCGATCAGGTCGACCTCCGCGCCCAAGCCGAGACCGACGAGGAACGCACCCGTAAAAGCAATCGGCGCTGAACCCAGCCAAAGCATCCCGATTCCAAGCGAGGCGGCTCCAAAGACGGCAGCTGCTAGATGAGGAGCAAAAAGTCGATCAAGCCAGTATCCGGTGCCTACTCGTCCTATCATGACCGCCGCTCCTGCCAGCGAGCCAGCTAAGGCGGCAGTCTGAAGACTCATTCCGCGGTCGTTGAACATCGCTGCGATGTGAACTAAACAGCCTTGCACGCTCGCACTTACCAGGAAGAATGCACAAACCATGATCCAAAATGTCCCGGTACGCCAGGCACCAGCCGCGCTAAGGCCCTGCTCAGAACCTTCACTCGTGCCTATCGAGTTTTTCTGTGAGAACCCGTCTGCCGGCGTTTCCGTGAGAAACACCGCCACAATCGGTAGAGCGACGAGCAGAACTGCGCCGCCAAACATGGCGTACGCGTTTCTCCAGCCAAATCTTCGAATGAGTTGTTGCGCTAGGGCAGGCACGATCATCGCGCCAGAACCGATTCCCAACATCATCAGCCCTATGGCGAGACCTCTACGCCGGTCAAACCAGCGGCAGACCAAGGAACCATAAGGTATCGGGCCGACGCCGTGCAGAGCCACGCCTAGCAGCGCGTAATAGATATAGAGCTGGCGGATGCTCGCTGAGAAAACTTTGTTGCTGAGTAAAATCGATCCAAATAAGAAAGTGCCTACCAGGATCACTCGGCGCGAACCGTAACGGTCAATGAGCCATCCTACAAGAGGAGCGCTGATTGCGCCTGCGATAAGGTGGAGAGTGAAAGCCAGCGAAACCGCAGCACGACCAGCGCGGAACTCGTGCATCAGGGGCTTGAGGAACACGCTGAAGGAATAGACCGAAATGGGAACGCCCCAGAAAAGTCCCACAGCCGACGTCAGCACGATCTACCATCCATGATAGAAACGGCGCTGCTGGATGTTCGCACCGGCGGCTGGCAAGGGCGATACGGAATTGGATTCCAAAGGCGTGGCACTCATTGCCTTTTATTCTTGTGTCGCCTCTCGGAAGCGGTAATTTAGCTTCTTTTTGCCACCACGATCGTCTGGGTAAACGAGTGATATGGTGTTGGCCGCTCTTCCAATCGCCGTGCGAGTCTTTCCTCCAACTCGTCCGCGAAGGCGTGACTCTTTTCGACATCCTCAAAGGCCGTCGCCAGCGATGGTACGAAGATGGCGCGGAAGAACCCGACCTGTCGCTTCACCAGCAGTTCCTTGTTTCCGTCGCGTTCGTAGTCTGCCCACGCTGCGTCAGGCAATTCTGCGAGTTCGCACCGTTCCACGGTCAATCCGGAGTATTCGCCGCGCGCATTAAACGGCGCCAGAAGTTGGCTTCGACGCCGGGGATAAGCTCCAAGGACCATTCGCGCGCGTTCTTCCGCAGAGATGGAACCCGTGGAGACCATTTCCGCAAGGACCTCGTTCGCGAGGCCAAAAAGCGGTTCGAACCCAGCCCTGCCTTCGTCGTTCAGGCCAGGTAGGACAACGACCAAGCGCCCGCCCGGTTTCAATTCATCGGCGCGCAGGCACAGGAAAGATTTCCAGTCTTCAGCGCCCTGTCGATCAAAGGCCGCGCGCACCTCGCCCGCGCTGGCCAGGGCCACAAAGTGTCCCGGAATCTGCATCGGAACACGGCTCAGCCACACGGCCGCATAAGACGACCATCCGAGATGAACATGTTCTCTCGGCAAAACACTTTCATAAAACGACCTGCCAATTGCACACGGAAATACATGAGCGTCATCAATGGAGTAGCGTTCCGGGTCGCTGTGGAGAACGCAAAAGAGCGTGTTGAAATCGTTTGCTGCCTGATCGATGTGCACGACGAAGATCGGTCTGCTGGGGCCAACTCGTGGCCGTAGAGCCTTGATCGCCGCGCGCATGGGCGCGAGCGAGTTCTTCCCTTGCGAAGATCCGTAATCGGCTATGACCAAGGGGCGATCCTCTACCTCAAACGCAATGTTTCGTGCTGCCTCTGCCAGGAATGGCAACGCTAGTTCTCCGCCTGCTGCCGGAACCTTGGGGTATAGGTTGTAAGAGCCTCCGCCTTCCATGACCCCGTGTGTGGTTATTGCCTGTGCTTGACCCGTCATCCGTCTCTCCTGCTTTTGTTGCTTGCTTGCGGCGTCGGAATATGTTGAGAAGCCGCACTGTGTCCCGTATTTGTCCCGCGAGCAAACGGTTGGGGTCAATGCCCGAGCGCTTCTCTGTGGATACTCTCCCAATCCCCAGATAAGATCTTTATTTGCAATTAATTAAGAGCACTCCCGCTTCTTGAAACGGAGTGATAAGCTTCATCACAAATACATGTAGCAATTATGCCGTCAACCCTTCCACCGTTAGTTCGCTTCGCCGATTTCGAAGTGGACCTTCGCGCCGGCCAGCTGCGAAAACAAGGCATCAAGATACGTCTCCAAGAACAGCCCTTTCGACTATTGACCGTTCTCTTGGAATCGGCTGGCGAGGTGGTTACGCGTGAGGAGCTTCGCGGGCGACTCTGGCCCGCTGATACTTTTGTCGACTTTGATCACCGCCTCGCCGCGGCAGTCAAGAAACTGCGAGACGCTTTGGCGGACTCCGCCGAGAATCCCAAGTTTGTTGAAACTATAGGTCGGCGAGGCTATCGGTTCATGACGCCGGTCGAACCCGTTGAACATTTTCCGATTAACGCTAGTGATTAATCGGACGCGCGTTTTCACCGAAACGTAGATTTTAGCCGGGATGCTCCGGGCGCGTTCGATTAATCCGTTTGAACGTGGCCGGCCGGTTTGCGGCGGGCGCGGGTGTTATGCAAATTCAATGATGGGAAGGTGCGGCGTCGAGGTTCGCGCCGGCCCAGCGCCAGGGTGCACCGCGTAACACCTGGCGTGTGGAAGCTGGTTATGGCAGAAAAGAATGATGAAAAAAACGGTTGAAGAAGCGGAGAGAAGAGAGCAATCCGATGGCAAGGCGGAGAGGTGCGAACCGCGCCGTGGCACGCAAAGAACACGCATTGAGGAGAGCGGTTTCATGCTGCAGCGGTGACCATGGGTGGAGAGCGCAGTTGGATTTCGGCAGCGGTAAGCCGCTCGATAACCTTCATCGGACCAGCACACTTGGGGCAGTACCAAAGATCGGACGGGGCATCGGTGGAGGAGAGGTTTTGTTCAGTTTGCGGCTGTTGAGCCGAGCCGAGAAGGTGAAAGCAAAGCGGTAGGAGCGTGGCACGCCGGCGGTTGGCCAGGAAGCCGAAGTTGCGGATGCGCACGAAGCCTTGGGGAAGGATATGCAGTAGGAAGCGTCGCAAGAACTCGTCGAGCGATAGGGCCATGAGTTTCTGTTCGTTGTGGTGGGCCGAATCACGCCAGCGAAAGGTGACGTGGCCATCGGTAAACGAGATCAGACGATGATTGGAGATAGCCACGCGATGGGTGTAGCGGCCGAGATATTGCAGTACATATTCGGGGCCACCGAAGGGGCGTTTCAAGTACACCACCCAGTGTTGTTGGAACAGAGGCCGTAGCCAGGCGGCAAAGATCTTGGGCTGAGCGAGGAGCTGAAGGTCTCCCTGGAAGTTGAGCTGACCATTCTGAAAGGCCTGTTTGAGTGCATCGACGAACTTGCCGCGAAAGATTTTGCGCAGCACCTTCTTGGGAAGAAAGTAGTTTTTTCGTGAACGAACCCAGCGGGTGTGATCGGGCGAAAGGCCGCCGGCGGGAACGACACAATGAACATGCGGGTGAAGTTCGAGTTTTTGACTCCAGGTGTGCAGCACACTGAAGAATCCAATTTCAGCGCCCAGGCGTAGCGGGTTGCGGGCGACTTCCAGAAGAGTTTCTGCACTGGTACGGAACAAGAGATCGTAGAGGAGCTTCTTGTTCTGCAGGACCAGTGGCGCCAACCGGCGGGGGAGTGTGAAGACCACGTGCGCGTAGCGTGTGGGAAGAAGTTCTCGCTGACGCGCAGCGATCCAGCGATCCCGGGCAGCGATCTGACACTTCGGGCAGTGGCGATCACGACAGCTGTTGAACGAGATGGCACGATGTCCACAGCGGGTGCATTCATCGAGATGACCGCCGAGAGCGGCAGTGCGACACCGCGCAATGGCGCGCAGCACTTTGACATGCTTCCAGCGCATCCAGTGGCGGTTTCGTTCGATGAATGCTTCCCCCGCAGCGCGGATGAGATCGGCCACCTCGAGAGGGGGCCGGCTCATCTACTGCTCCTGCGGTGAGCGGTCTTTGAGCTTCAGTAAGTCCAACGGACTGGCGGCAGTGTTCAAGTGACGTTGGGAGAGATGCAGGTAGAGGGTGGTCTCTTTCAGATCTCCATGGCCTAACAGGATCTGAATGGTTCGGAGATCGGCACCAGCCTCGAGCAGATGTGTAGCAAAACAGTGGCGAAGCGTGTGAGGATGGACGCTTTTCTCGAGTCCCGCTCTCTTGGCGGCGTTATAGCACGCGTGCCAAACGGTTTTCGTATCGATCGGCAGATCACTGTTGTGGCGATGGTTGCCGTGAAAGAGCCACACGCTGGGTTTTCCCTGCAAGCGCTGCCAATGGGTGTGGAGTTCTTCGAGTAGCTTGGGACTGAGCATGACATCGCGATCTTTGCGTCCCTTGCCACTGTGGATGTGAATCACCATGCGCTGGTCATCGACATCGCTGACCTTCAAATGCGTCAGCTCGGAACATCGCGCGCCGGTGGCATAGAGCGTCATCAGTATCGTCCGATGGAAAGAAGGGCAAGCCGCATCAATGAGCTGAGCGACTTCTTCCTGGCTGAGGATCGTTGGCAGGCGATGGCTCCTTTTTGGATAAGGAGTGTCGGCGACGCTCCACGCCCTTCTTAGCGTCTTGGTGTAGAAGAACCGCAAGGCCGCCAGACGGATCGTAACCGTGCCCGATGACAACTTCCGTTTTTGAAATAGCTCGGCCTGGTATTCACGAATGTGCCGAGTACCCAAGCGGTCCGGCGGACAGTTGAACCGTCGAGAAAAATCTTCGACGGAGTGGATGTAACTGCGTATAGTTTCTTCAGAGTAGTTAAGGCGCTGGAGTTCCTCCAGCATCAATTTACGAAGATGGGTCACAGGGACCTCCTTGTGACCCAAACTTATCTCAACCAACAAGCAACCACTGCTCCGTTCATCCCACGCGAAGCGTCCGCCGCCGGGTGGCTACGTTCAAACGGACAACGCCGACGCGACGAGGAGCATGTAGCGGCAGCCGAAAGAGATTCCCAGCAAACGGTGCTCCCAGATCAGTGCGTTGCACCCTATACTTCGAGGCAATCCGAGAACAAACTATGGGCCCTGTTCTCGATTCTCATAGTCACAGTCTTGATTGTCGCTGCAATATCAATTGTGAAGTCGTCGTATCTGATGCGACGCAAGATAATGCAATCCCCAACGACGCGAAGCCTCGCGATCCTTCCGCTTCAAAACTTGCGGAATGACCCGAACAGCGACTTTCTGGGTTTCTCACTCGCCGACGCCGTGATTACGAGGCTTAACTATGTGAGTTCACTGACCGTCAGACCCTCTGCGGCCGTGGAGAAGTATCGAGACAGATACATCGACATTCAATCCGTTGGTGCGGATCTGAAAGTGGATACTCTTCTCGCTGGAACCTTCATGCGCGAAGGCGACAACCTGCGGATTTCCTATCAACTCATCGATGTCAAAAGCGAGAAAATTCTGGACGGCGGAATAATGGATCTGAAGTACGACGACCTTCTGCAAGTCCAGGACACCGTGGCCGCACGGATCATGCAAAAGCTCGAGTTGAGTCTGTCGCCCTCCGAAGCCGAACGGATCAAACCAAAGACCTCAATCAGTCCGCTTGCGTATGAATATTATCTGCGCGGAGTCGATCTCCATAGCCAACACAAGTTTCCGCTAGCGATCAAGATGCTCGAAAAATCGACGGACATTGATCCGAATTACGCTCTCGCGTGGGCCTACCTTGGGGCTTCCTACACCTCCGACGCTGCTTTCGAGCTTGGCGGGCGTGAACAGTACCTTCACGCCCAAACCGCTTACGAGCGTGCACACGCAATAGACCCGTCTCAATTGGATGCGCAGATATTCCTCGCCAACCTCTTAGTCGATACGGGGAAAGTTGAAAAGGCTATTCCATTATTGCGGAACGCATTGAAAGCAAATGATAATTACGCACCAGTTCACTGGGAACTGGGATACGCCTACCGCTTTGCGGGCATGTTGAACGAATCGGTCACCGAATGTGAACGCGCGCGCCAAATCGATCCTCTGGTCAAGGCAAACGGTTCTGTCTTGAATACCTATCTTTATCTCGGAGAGTACGAGAAGTTTCTTCAAAGCCTACCAGACGTCAATGATTCGTCTTTCCTCTTGTTCTACCGCGGCTTTGGAGAGTACTACCAGAAGGATTTCGACCGGGCTTCCAAAGACTTCGATCGCGCCTACGAAATCGATCCAACTCTGTACGCGCAAGTCGGAAAGGCCTTGAGCGAATCGATCGTCCATCGAGACGCTCAAGCACTCGAAATCCTGCGGGGCTTGGAACGCAAGATCAAAGAACGCGGAGTCGGCGATCCTGAAGGGGCGTACAAAATTGCGCAAGGCTATGCCGTACTGCGAGACAAAGTTTCCGCTCTCCATGCGCTACGTCATAGCGTGGAGTCGGGCTTTTTCTCATATCCCTATATTGCGACAGACCCTCTCTTGAACAGCCTCCGCGACGAAACGGAATTCGCTGCGATTCTGGAAGTGGCACGCCACCGTCACGAGGCTTTCAAAGCCAGCTTCTTCTAGGTTCAGGACTATCCGTTTTCTGGGGGACGAAAATCGCTTCCTGAAGCCGACAGCGTGCGTTCCGGGCGGGCCGTGAGCGACGAGGACGTCGGCCAGAAACGATTGTGATTTACAGGATGCGCGTTCTCGCTGCGAAGCGAACGTGGGCGAGGAACTCCTTGCGGGCCGATAAAGCCGTTTGGGGTGGCCGCCCGTGTTGCGGCGGACGCGGGCCCTATGCAAATTCAATGACGGGGAGAAGCGGCCTCGAGGTGCTCGGAGACTGTGCTGCCGACCGCAAAACACGACGCGACGCGCTAACGAGCGGGTTACGGAGACAAAAGGACCTTGCAAAGCGTGGTTGAAGATGCCGAACGAGTAGATCTGTTCGGCGGGAAGGAGGAGACTTCCGCCGCCGGGCGGCTACATCCTAACGGGGTCGCAGAAAGTTGGGAGTCGAGGCAAGAATTTGGATGGACGCAATGTGCTCGGTCTCGGAGCGAGCAGCAGGTTTACGTCGCAACTAACTGTGAGAAATTCGTGGTGCGAACGGTGCGATCCGGGCCTCCGGCACCACTCCTTGGCAGAGTGCGGTCGCTGCCGGACTTTACGCCTAGAGATATTTAAAACGTTCAGATGTGAGGCAGGGCTCGCGGCCTCGTCTTGCGGTACGGGGTTGGGCACGGCTGAAGCCGTGCGCCTACCGGGATTTTTCGTCCAGGAAATTTACTGTGACTCATCTTTCGCGGGTTATGAGCGAATTTGAAGGAAGCGGCGGTTTGGTCAGAGGGCGCATAGCTCACCAATATCGGGGTATGAATTTGAGAGTATTGACTTTGAAGAGGATTGGGGCTTTAATTTCGCTCAGCTCACCGCCTGGGCATATCTGTTTATCCCGCCGTTCCGCCGAACGGGCAGTATGTCCCGCGAATTCTTGTTCCCAGGAATCCCTCTGTGTGAGGAAGTGTGTATACCGGGGCTGCATTTTTCGTTGTGAGCGAATTAAGAAGTTGCGGGACTGTTTGGCGTGGTGGTGGGACTGTAAGTCAGCGACGCATGAGTTAAAGTATGGACGGAACTAACGACGCTGCTATTTGGTTGCAGGAATAGGAGATTTAAGATGCGAAAACAATTTGGCGTACATCTGCCCTACGTTTCCATTGTGCTTGTCGGCGCGCTGTTGAGTTTCGCGGCTGGATGCTCGAAGCATGCGAACGACGAAACGATTGCGCAGGACGTGCAAGCAAAGGTGACAGCGGATCCCCAGACGAAGGATTCCGCCGTGAGCGTGACAGCGAAAGACGGCAAGGTGACATTGCGTGGCACGGTGAAGGATGAGGCCACGCAAAAGAGAGTGGAACAGATTGCGCACGACGAACCGGGAGCCACAGGCGTGGTCGACGAGACTGCGGTGGTGTCCGCGGGTGCGGCGGCCGCAGCAGCGGCGGCGGATCAGGCTGCGAATACCCCGTCACCAACACCCGCAACGGCACCGGTGGCGCCGCCACCGCCTCAGCCGACTGTTGTGCCTGCCGGGACTTCACTGACTGTGACAGTTGATCAAGCGTTGAGTTCAAAAACGAGTCAGGCTGGGCAAACTTTCCTGGCTACATTGGCACGGCCTGTGTCTTTGGACGGAGTTACGGCGATACCGAAGGGATCTGGTGTGGCTGGGACGGTGATCACGGCAAAGCAGAAAGGAAAAATCAAAGGCGAAGGCGAATTGTCCCTTGCTCTGACGAGCATCACGGTTCGCGGGCAAAACTACTCGATTCAGACGGGCACGCTCGACAGCACTATAAAAGGAAAAGGAAAGAGGACAGCGGTGACGACCGGAGGTGGGGCCGCGGGAGGCGCGCTGATTGGCGGAATCGCCGGCGGAGGAAAAGGGGCCGGGATTGGGGCGCTGGTAGGCGCGGCGGGAGGTTTCGTGGGCGGCGCCATGACCGGGAACAAGCAGATCGAGATTCCGGCGGAGACGGCGCTTACGTTCACGTTGTCTAAGTCGATTACGCTGCCGCCAGCTGCGCAGTAATTCGATTCGTGATGGGCTTTCGTAGTGGTGATCAGGTCGCGCCTACATCGCCGTTACGCGGATGGGCTAACAGGGGAGAGTGAAATGCATAGGAAGATTATTTTTGTATGCGCTATGGTGGGATGCCTTACTTATCTCGGAAGTGGGTCTGCCGCAAAGACGCCGCCTGCACCAAACGCACGACAAGCGGCGACGAGTTCACAGTCGGGAACTTCGCAGGCGGCGATCGACCAGGACATCGAATTATTGCGGCAGGACATCCGGTCGAAGAAAAAGCAGATGGTTGCGGCAAATCTGAAACTGACGGACGAGGAGGCTACGAAATTCTGGCCGGTCTACGATCAGTACACCGCCGACTTGGTGAAGATCAACAATGAGAAGTACGCGCTGATCAAGGAATATGCGGACACTTGGGGCACGATGACCGACGAACAGGCACTGTCGCTGACGAACCGGGCGCTGAATGTGGAGAAAAATGTGGCGGACTTGAGGATTCGTTATGTGCCGATCTTCAGCAAAGTGGTCGCGGGGAAGAAAGTGGCGACGTTCTTTCAAATCGAACGGCGCATCCAGGCGGTGATTGATTTGCAGCTGTCATCGCAGCTGCCGCTGGTGCAGACGCAAGAATAGCCAACGAAAGAACCATCGGAATGCTCTTGGTAGCGCGCGGTGGGAAATGTGTTGTTGGGTTTTCTTAAACCGCGCGGGCGGGTCTCTGTGTCTTCTCGTTGGCCTTCGGCCTTCGTCGGCTGGATAGGAGATGAGGATCCGGGCGACAAGTTGAAGAATACAGGCTTGGAGGCCGTTCTTCGGGGTTCGGGGGTATGTCGAGCCGGATCCTCCGGTCATTGTTGGAAAGAGTATGGGGCGGGCGAGTGGCATTGGGAACTGTTAAAAGCGACAACGACTGTCACAGTTGTGATTGGTTGGGCGGAGGACCCATGCGTTGTTGACCGGTCGCGTGTCTGACGTCCGCGCTGTCGATTGGTGCACTATCATGCTTTTGACGCCAGTTGTTCAGACATACGCATCCGAACGCTGCGACGATTCCGAACATCATCGAGAAAGGCACACCGACATCGGGGATCCTTCCCATATTGCCGCTACCGAGACCAGCAGCATAGCCGATGCCGAAACCTAGGCCCATGCAGCCCAAGATAATAAGTAGGTTGAGTAATTTGCCTGATATCTTGTGTCCGCCGGAGATGGCGAACCCGGAGCCCAGAACCAACGCCGTCAACCAGACCAGGTACATTGTTTCGCCCCCAGGCTTTGCGTCGTAGCACGGAGCCCAATATCGCCACGATATGCTGCGTGGCCCGATCCGTCAAGAACAGTTGCAGCGAGCGCTCACGAGATGACATAGTTTGGCGCTAGCAGAGGGTGGAGGCGCGGTCGGTGCTGTGGAGAGAGGGATTCGGATATGGACTGGAAGGAACACGGAGTGAAGATCGTGCATGCGGGGGAGTTGGATATGAATACCCCGCAGACTTCGGGGATGACGCGGGCGGCGGCGATTACGCATGCGCGAACGGGCGCGACGAAATTGTGGGCAGGCACGATGGTAGTGCAGCCGGATGCGAAAACGGGGCCGCATCATCACGGCGAGCTGGAGACGGTGCTTTATGTGGTGAAGGGGCGGGTGCGGATGCGATGGGGCGATCATCTGGAACTAAGCGACGAAGCGCGGGCGGGAGACTTTATTTATGTGCCGCCTTACGTGCCGCACCAGGAGATCAATGCCAGTCGGAATGAGATTTGCGAGGCGGTGGTGGTGAGAAACGGGCAGGAGCCGGTGGTGGTTAATCTTGACGTGGAAACGCCGGAGCCAGCGAGCGCTGGGCACCCGGGGATGCCGTTTCATCCCGGGGGATGAGACGATTGCGGAGGGTTGGGACGATCGAAGAAGGATACCTCCCTACGCGGACTCCCTGCGGGATGACGGGTGCTTTTGTTGGGGGAACCCAACATTGCCGCCCTATACAACGGCAAGAAGACCCAGGACCCACCGTTCCTGGAAGGCGCTCAGAGTGGGGCACCCAGGAGGGGAGAGAAAAGCAGATCCCTCGCTGCGCGCGGAATGACAGGTCTTATTGCGGGATTGTAAGAGCACGCGACGATGCCGTTGTGCGGGTTGCTAGTTGTTGGAATCGTGTTGGAGTTTGCCGCAGCATTCGGGGCGTTGGGGGAGAGTGGAGCGGTCCCAACCGCCGCCGAGGGCTTGGACGAGTAGGACGGCGCTGGCTAGACGGCGGCCGAGGATGTTTACGGCTGTGACTTCGTTCGTCAGTGCGGCATTTTGCGCGGTGATTACTTCCAGGTAGCTGGTTACGCCACCTTCGTAGCGCGTGACAGAAAGATCCAGCGAGCGCTTCGCTGCTTCTACGGCCGCAGCCTGGACACCGGCTTCGTTCTCGAGGATTCTTAGCGCGGCGAGGCTGTCTTCTACTTGTTGGAACGCGGTTAGGGCGGTTTGTCGGTAGTTTGCGACGGCATAGTCGTAACCGCTCTTCGCTTCGTCGTTGAAGGCGCGGCGGCGGCCAAAGTCAACGAGGGTCATGGCGGCGGTGGGCCCGACGGACCACATCGCGCTGGGGCCCTGGAACAATGTGGTGATTACGGGCGCTCTCGAAGCCGCCCGAGGCTGTGAGATTGATGACCGGGTAGTAGGCTAATTTCGCGAGGCCAATTTGGGTGTTGGCTGAGGCGACCTGGCGCTCCGCGGAGGCATTGTCGGGACGGCGCTCCAGCAATTCGGAGGGCAGGCCGACTGGAATTGGCGGCGGGGGAGCGGTAAGCGGGAGCGGCGGAAGAGTGAAGTCGGCGGGAGGCTTGCCAATCAGGACGGCGACCGCGTGTTCGTACTGGGCGCGAGCTACGCCGACATCGACGGCTTCGGCGCGAGTTGTTTCGAGGATAGTGCGGGCTTGTTCGACGTCGACCTCTGAAGCAATTCCACCGTGATGGCGATCATCGTTGAGCTGCAGGGCTTGTTCGTATTGCACGACGGTGTCCTGTAACAGCTTTTCTTCAGCGTCCAGGCTGCGGGCGGCGAAATAATCGACGGCGAGATCGGCGTGCATGGTGAGGTTGACTACGGCGAGATCGGCGGCGCTGGCTTGCGCTTGCTCGCGATAGTATTCGACGTTTTTGCTTATGCGGCCCCAGGCGTTCACTTGATACGACAGGTTGAGCGGGCTTCGATGCGCAACCCCGTGGGACCGCGGACGTGAAGCTTGAAACTGCCAGCGTCGACGCTAGGAAAGAAATCCTGACCCAGCCATGGGATGAGCAAAGCCAGCGAGCCCAGAGCTGCCGTGAGAAAGAGCAGCAAGAAAGCGCGCCGGTGATGAAGGCAGCGTTCGAGCAGGCGATGATAGTTTTCGCGAAGGCGTTCGAAGGCGGCTTCGAAACGTTTTTGCAACCTGACGAGACGATTGCGGCTGACTTCGGCGTGATCGCCGACTTTTTCATGGCGGAGCAGATATTTGGCCATCATGGGAACAACGGTTCGCGAGAGAAAATAGGAAGCGAGCATAGCGAAGACAACGGCTTCGGCTAATGGCAGGAAGAGATAGCGCGCGACACCGGAAAGCATAAACATGGGCGCGAAGACGATGCAGATGGAGAGAGTGGAGACGAAGGCGGGCGCGGCGATCTCCGAGGCGCTAAGGAGGACAACTTCGTCGAGATTATCTTCGGGGTGGAGTTCACGGTTGCGGTTGATGTTTTCGACTTCGACAGTAGCGTCGTCGACCAAGATGCCGACTGCGAGAGCCAATCCGCCGAGGGTCATAATGTTGATGGTCTCGCCGATTAAACTGAGGATGATGAGCGAGGTGAGGATGGCGAGGGGGATGGAGGTGGCGATGATCAGAGTGCTGCGCCAATTGCCGAGGAACACGAGGATCATCACAGCGGTGAGGCACGCGGCGATGAGGGCTTCGCGGACTACGCCGTTAATTGCGCCCAAGACGAAGATGGATTGATCGGCGAGAGGATCCATTTTTAGTTGAGGTGGAAGGGTGCTGGCGATCTGCGGGAGGAGCGATTTGATGCCGGCAATTACTTTTAACGTGGAGGCGTCACCTGCTTTCTGAATGGTGAGGAGGACGGAACGCTGGCCGTCGACGCGGACGATGTTTGTTTGCGGAGGAAAACCGTCGCGAACCCAGGCGACGTCCTGGACATAGATGGTAGTGCCGCCGATGGTTTTGATGGGGATGCGATTTAGTTCCTCGATGGTTTGCGGGGCGGCGTTAGGAACATCGACATCATATTCTTTCCCACCGATTTTGGATGTGCCGGTAGGGAGAATGAGATTTTGCAGGCTCATGGCGTTGACTACGTCCAAGGCGGAAAGACCTTTGGATTGCAATGCATCGGGATTAAGATCGCCCTGGACCTGACGCTGCTTGCCACCGTAGGGATAGGGGACGGATGCTCCCTCGACGGTGATGAGCTGGGTGCGGATGAAATTGAGGCCGTAGTCGTTCAGCTGTTGCTCGGAGAGTCCCTGACCGGAGAGCGCGAGTTGGAGAACCGGGACGCTGGATGCACTGTAGGCGAGGATAAGTGGCGGCGTGGTTCCAGCTGGCAGTTGGCGGAGTTGCGTTTGCGAGACGGCGGTGATCTGGGCGATGCCGCGCTCGACGTTGGCGGAGGGCTGGAGAAAAACTTTGACGACGGCGACGCCGTAGAGAGATTGAGATTCGATGTGCTCGATGTTGTCGACGGTGGTTGTGAGGGCGCGCTCGGTGACGTAGATGATGCGGTCGTTCATGTCCCTGGGGACGAGACCGGCGTAATTCCAGATGATGCTGACGACGGGGATGTTGATGTTCGGAAATATGTCGGTGGGGGTGCGGAATATGGCGTAGATTCCCATCCTGACGATGAGGATGCTCATCACGACGAAGGTGTATGGACGGCGTAATGCGAGTCTAACGATCCACATAGCGAATACTGCTTCTGCCCCCCCCGGTCTAGGGAATGCTGGGATCGTCGGACGGGTATCGGGCAAGCCAACCTGTCGACGAGTGTCAGTCGCTCGCTTCGGAGTTTTTTAGGAGACCACAATTGAGGATTGAAAATCATGGCGAGCCATGTGGCGCGGCGACTTTGTCTTTTACAATCCCAACTCGGTGAGGCTGGGATGACCGAGCGGGCGAGGGCCCTGCGGCCAGTGGTAGAGGCGATCTTCGGGGCGAATGGGTAGATCGTTTATGCTGGCATAGCGATGGTGCATGGCGCCTTGGGGATCGAATTCCCAATTTTCGTTGCCATAGGAGCGATACCACTGCCCGGAATCGTCGCGCCATTCATAGGCGAAGCGGACGGCGATTCGGTCGTTGTCGAAGGCCCAAAGATCTTTGATCAGGCGGTACTCCAGTTCGCGATTCCACTTGCGCGTGAGGAATTGGATGATCTGTTCCCTACCGTTAATGAATTCGGCGCGGTTGCGCCAGTGGCTATCGACGGTGTAGCCCAGCGCAACTTGTTGCGGGTCACGTGAATTCCAAGCGTCCTCGGCTTTTCGGACTTTCTGGGCGGCGGTCTGTCGACTGAAGGGTGGCGCCAGGACGACTTGAGGTTGAGTGCTCATAGAAGTTCTCCTTACGCTGCTTCGCCATTTCTCCGTTGGAGATTTAGAGATTGGAGGTGGAAAAGAGGCTACTTTTTTTGGCTGGGAATGATTCGAAAATGGAGGCGAAGAGATGCTCGTGGCTGGGCTATTGGAAGAGGACTTTGGCCATCATGCCTTTGTCTTCGTGGTTGAGGAGGTGGCAGTGGAATAGGGACATGCCTTTGATTATGGGGTCGGTGAAGTCCATCACGACATCGACCGATCCGCCGGTGGGAACGTTTACTGTGTCCATCCATATGGGCTGATCGAGGCGCACGCGGTTCTGGGAGTAGACAAGGAAGTGCGTCTGGTGGATGTGCATGGGGTGGAGTTCGCCGGACATGTTGAGAATGCGCCAGTGCTGGTAGCTGCCGATGTGCACGGTGGTCATGGGCGCAGCGTCGGGAGAATATTTTTGGCCGTTTATGTAGAAGCCGTTTTTGTCTTCGGTGAAGGTGACGACGAAATCGGGATCGGTTTTTTCAAAGGATTGTAGATCGACCTGCTTGAATTCGGGTTTGCGCGAATCGCGATTCGTTTCGTGGGTGGCGTGTGAGGCGGAAGAGCCCGGGCGAACATCGGCGAGGACCATTTCTGGGTTTGGATCGCCGCTCGGGCCGGTGTTGACGCAGAGCGTGCGGAGGGTGGCGTTGGCTCCGGGGCCAGTGACGATGGCTTCAAGGCGTCCGGCGGGAGCGATCAAGGCGTGCTCGACGATTTGTTTGGGTTTTGCGGGATCGTGATAAGCGAGTGGCATGCCGTCCATGGCGATGATTTCGAGCTTTTGCGTGTCGAGCTGAAGATCGACGTACTGGTCGGCGGAGGCGTTGACGACTCGCCAGAACTGGCGCTCTCCCGGATTGATCCCGATTGTGGGGCGAAGCTGGCCGTTTACCGTGAAGACGCGTTCTGTTGGTGCGGGCTCGTTACCGCACGACGGAGTTTGGGCATTCACTTTTTGGAGAAGAGCGGCGGCGCCGGGGTCGTGCTCGGTGGATACGCCGCGGACGACTAATATTCGTTCGCGCAGATTACGGACTTCTGGGTAATAGCGCTCTATGCCTTCGATGACGATTGCGCCAGACATGCCGTCGAGTGCTTGGCGATGGCTTTCGCCGTGGGGATGGGTGTGATACCAGAAGAGACCGGGTGGGTGGTCGCGCGGAATTTCGACGACATAGTGAAGGGTTTGGCCGGGCATGGCCATCATGTCGATGACGTCGTCCTGCGGAGATTGCGGCGAGATTTCGAGGCCGTGGAAATGGAGATTCGTCATGTCTTTGCAGGGATTGATCGCGCAGGTTTCGGAGGAGTGATCGGGGAGGTGGTTGACGTAGGCGATTTTGAGGGTATCGCCCGGATAAACGCGAATGGTTGGGGCGATGGTACGGCCTTTGTAGGCGAAGGAATCTTTGCCGTCGGCATTCAGCGTCGCATTCAGCGTGAGAGAGACTACGCTGGAGTGTGAGCGGGCTTCGGGAGGCTCGACCAAGGGGACGGCACGATCGCCAGCAGCGGCGCCTGCGATCAAGAAAAGCGCCGCAATGTAACTACAACATTGAAGATTCACGGAAGAAGCTGCTCCTTTCTATATTCGCGTCTATTTAGGCGACGGCATGGGCCTGGCGAACCGGGGGCGCCATGAATTCCGGGGTGGCCTGATCGTGAATGGTTTCGCGGAGGATGGCGTCGATAGCTTCTAAGTCGGGCTGCGTGAGCGACCACCCACCTACTTCGTTGATCTGGGCGAGCTGTTCGGGCCGGCGGGCGCCCCAGAGCGCGATGTCCACACCGGGTTGATCGAGGAGCCATCGAACAGCGAGATGGATTACCCGCTTGCCAAATTTCTCACGAGCGTAAGCATCAAGCTTGTTTGCCGCTTTCAGGTACTCGGCGAAGTGCGGCGGTTGGAATTTCGGGTCGGTGGTTTTGCGCATGTCGTCTTTGGAGAACTGGCGATCCGGGCGCATGGCGCCGCTGAGGAGGCCGCGACAGAGCGCGCCATAGGTGAGCGTGGTTTTTCGATGAGTGATCGCGTAGGGCAAAATGTCGCGTTCGATTCCGCGTTCGAAGAGATTGTAGGGAGGCTGAATTGTGTGCAGCGGGACAACCGTTTCGAAGCGGGCCATTTGTTCGGGGGAATGATTGCTGACGCCGATGGCGCGGATTTTTCCTTGTTCGTAGAGTTCGCGGAGTGTGGCGGCGGTTTCTTCGATGGGCACGAGAGGATCGGGCCAGTGAACCTGGTAGATGTCGATATAACTTGTCTGGAGGCGGTGAAGCGAATCGTGGAATTCCTGAAGGATGCGCTGGCGGGTCGAGTTGCGTTCGACGCGGCCGGTGGTCCAATCGACGCCGACTTTTGTGGCCAGCAGGATGTTGTGTCTGCGGCCGTATTGACGGACGGCTTTTCCGACGATTTCTTCGGAGCGGCCGTTGCCGTAGATGGGAGCGGTGTCGATCAAATTGATGCCTTGATCGACAGCCACGTGAATGGTGCGTATGGATTCGCCTTCGTCGCTGCCGCCCCACATCCAGCCGCCGATAGCCCAAGTGCCAAGGCCGATGCGAGAGCTAATGAGGGTGGTGCCGCGAATGTTTATGAACTCCAACATGCTGTATCTCCTGCGTGTTTGAAAATTGGCGCGCGCGTCAACCCAGCCATTGCGGGTTGGCATACGTGCCGTCGAAATTGTGGCTGGTTTTATAAAGCTCGAACTGGCCGCCTTTGGCGGCTATGGCGGTCTTTGCGAGAAGAGCCACGACCTGGGAAGAATCCATGGGTTGAAAACTGCGCGCCGCCGCGAGAGCTTGCTGAAGAATGGGAAGCGAATCGCAGCCGGTGATGACGACGCTGGTGGGAAGATTCATGGCGTAGTGCAGGCACTCGGTGGCGGTGACGGTTTTGCTGTCGAGGATGATGCGATCGCCGATAGGTTTCATGCCAAGTACGCCGATATTGTTTTTGACGAGGACTGGCAGAACTTTCTTTTCGAAGCTGTCGTAGTGCGCGTCCATTACGTTGAGTGGCATCTGCACGGTGTCGAAGCGGAAGCCATGTTGGGAGGCGGTGGCTAGCATTTTGAGATGAATATCCGGACTTTTGTGGCCAGTGAAACCGATGAAGCGGATTTTGCCGGTTTTTTGCGCTTCCTGAACGGCTTCGAGCGCGCCACCGGAGGCAAAGACGCGATCGGGATCGGTGTCGCGAATGACTTCGTGGAATTGCATGAGATCGATGTGATCGGTCTGCAGGCGGCGGAGGGATTCGTTGATCTGGGCGGCGGCGGCGCTTTTTGTGCGGCCGTCGATTTTGGACATAAGGAAAGCTTTCTGGCGGTAGCCGTCGCGAAGGGCGTTGCCCATGCGGATTTCGCTCTCGCCTCCGTTGTAGTCCCAACAGTTGTCGAGGAAATTGATTCCTTCATCGATGGCGGCGCGAATGATGCGAATGCTTTCCGCAGGATCGCTCTGCTTGCCGAGATGATATCCACCGATGCCGACCATGGAGACGGATTCACCGGTGTGGCCGAGCGTACGATAGGAAATGCCGTTTTTGTTTTCTGGCTTAGTGTTTGAGGGAAGCGCGCCGGCGGCGAACAGAGTAGCAGCGGTCATGCCAATGAATTCCCTTCGGCTTACGCCTGCGTTTGAATCGTCTTGATTTAGGTTCATCGAACTGCTCCTGTTTTTATATAACTGCATTTGGCAAACGCGCCATGTTTGGGTCGCCATCGAAAGTGCGATCGACGCCGTTCACTTTGAGAGTAATCATAAGAAGCGGTCTCCGTGGAATTTGCAAGACTTCATATAGCTACAGATTTCTTTGCGGCTTCGCCGGAAGACATTTCTTCCATTTGTTCCATGACTACGGAGAAATCCTGGTCGGCGTAGGCAGTGAGGGCTGCGGTGTTGATTTTGCAAGAGGCGGTGGTTGTGGGCATGACCGCGTGAACATCGTCGGCGAGATTGAGGATCAGGCGAAAATCCTTGTTCATCAGCGGGAGTGGAAATTGAGGGCTGTAGTCATCGCGGGTGGCGCGGGAAAGTTTTCCTGCGTGGGCGGGGGCGATGACGGCAGTCTGCGCCAGGACCTCGAGAAGCACATCGCGGCTCAGTCCGGCTTTTTCACCCATGGCGACAGCTTCGGCGATGGCCTGCATTCCGATACCGAGAATCGTGTTGACGACGAGTTTCATGGTAGTGCCGGCGCCGTTGGGACCGAGATGGAAATATTTGGCGGCGATGGATTTGAAAATGGGCGCGGCCTGCTCGAAGACGTTGGGATTGCCGCCGGCTAACAAAGTGAGAGTGCCCTGTTCGGCGGCGGGGGTGCTGCCGGAAATGGCGACGTCCAGTGCCTGAACGCCGAGGGTGGCAGCTTTGAGGGCGAGTTCACGGGAGGTGGCCGGCATGACGGTGGTCATTTCGAGAATCACCAAGCCAGTCTTGGTATTGGCCAAGACTCCGGCGGAGCCGAAATATACATCGCGAACGGACTGATCATCCGTGAGGCAAGACAGGAGTACGTCCACCGATTCCGCAAGGGCCGCGATGGATTCCGATGACGGGGCACCTTTGGCTTTGAATTTATTTCTGTCGTACACGCAAACGGAATAGCCAGCGGCCAGCAAGCGCGCGGCGATGCGGCTGCCCATATTGCCGAGACCGATGAAGCCAAGCTTGGTGGCGCTCGGTTCGAAAGAATTCATGTTGCCCCCCTTAAGCGTTTCGGTCCGCTTTGCCGACGCTCGCGTTATTTATCAGATGCCCGGACCAGGCGCGATTCGACAAAAACTTTCCGAGACATTTGACGCGCCGGTCGCCGGCACATTTCAACCAGATAGTTGGGCACGCGGATTTCCATTCGCGTTCTGAGATAAATTAATCTGCGGCAAGCACTTAGGGCATCGCCGAAAACGAGGGTGGGGCTTCGCGGCGCTTTGTCGACAATTCTGGCGCGCAGACGACGCTCGACACCCCTCGACGGGGGCTCAATCGGAAAACGCTTGGAAAGAGAGAGATTCGGGATCTTCCTTTAACTTGACGACCATAACGGTAAGATCGTCGTCCAAGGAATCACGGCGGGTGAATTCGGTTACGGAGCTGTAGAGTTGATCGCAAATTTCTCGAGGGGTACTGGAGGAATGTTCGCGAACTACATTGAGCAAGCGCTCGGCGCCGAATTCCTGGCCAGCAGCGTCGCTGGCTTCGGTGACTCCGTCGGTGTAGCAGACGAGAATGTCAGAGGGCGCGAGGGCGATGTCTTCGAGCCTGCAATTTAATTCCGAGGATAGACCGACGGGCGTGCAGGACGCGCGAAGCCATTGGACTTCGGAGCGATCTCGACGAAGGAGGAGAGGGGGATTGTGACCGCAATTGATATACGTCAAGCGGCCAGAGCGGGTATCGATTTCGCCGAGGAGCACGGTGACGAAGCGGCCGCCATCCTGCATGGCGTAGAGTTCATCGTTTAAATGTTTGGCGACTTCGCAGAGTTTGCGAGGCTCGTTGGTCTCCAGGCGCACTGCGGCGGCTGTCGCGGACATGAGTAGTGCGGCGGACACACCTTTTCCGGAAACATCAGCGATGACAAGGCGGAGGCGGCCGTCGGGCCTTACGACGTAGTCGAAATAGTCGCCACCGACTACCCTGGCGGGATGCATGGCGCCGGCAATTTCGAAACCAGCGGCGTGTGGATCGCCGTTGGGAAGGAACATTCGCTGAACTTCGGCAGCGAGTTCGACTTCTTTCAATAATTCGTCGCGTTGATGGCGCGCGAGATCGTTCAGGGAATTCCGTTGGGCCACAAAAAGCTGCAAAATGAGGACGACAAAAATGAAGCCGATGAGGGCGTCCACATTGTGGAGGATGCGGGCGGGAATATGGTGGATGGGTGGGCCTACGAGATCGTGGAGGAAAATACACGCGGCGACGAGGGCGAATGTGATCGGGCGGGAGAGGAGGATCGCGCTGAAGGAAAGCGGAAGAATGTAGAGGTAGCCGAGCGAAACGTCTTGTGCTTTGCTATCGGCGTAACCAACGCAGGCGATCGCTAGGATCACCACAACAAATGCCCACCAGGGCGAGGAGGTTACGGCGGCGAGCGTATTTTGCGTCCAGCGAACTGCCCATGCTTGCGAAATTTCCTGGACTGATGGGCGAGCAAGGAATTCCCTAGAAGCTCGCAGGCTTTTCCCGGGGCCGATTTCGAGGGCGGGGTTTGTTCCCATGCGTGAAGTGTCTCTCGCTGAAATAAGGCATGTTTAGTGCCATATGGGGCAGCGCGTGTTGGTTCTGTATCTGCTGGCGGATGAAGTTGTTACTGTTTTTCGTTAAAGCGATTTGCCGGATCAGGAATCTAGGAGTGTCGTTTGTTCGACACAATGTCGATATGCTGGCGAACTACCGAGGTTCCTGAGGTTGCCCACTGTTCCCCCTGAACCTGGGCTGACCGTGGTATGTATATTTGCTAGAGCAGATGGGCTTGCGAGTTTTTGGGGCACGGTGATGGACGCGACTTCGAAGTACACGGACGAGCAACTTGTCGAGTTGAACCGGGCGCTGCAGACGCTTCACCAGTGCAACCTTGCGTTGATTCATGCGACAGAGGAACAGGAATTGTTGCGGTCCATTTGCCAAATCCTGATGGAATTTGGCGAATTTCGAATGGTGTGGGTGGGTTACCGAGAGGACGATGAGAAGAAATCTGTGCGGCCAGTGGCTTTTGCGGGGGTAGAGGATGGTTATTTGCAGGGGCTGAAAATAACCTGGGCGGACAACGAGCGCGGGCAAGGGCCTTCGGGGACGGCGGTGCGGACGGGGAGACCTTCGTGGGCGAAGAATATTCGCGAGGATGCGAAGTTTGCACCATGGCAACAACATGCGATCGCGCGAGGATATGCGTCTTCGTTGTCGCTGCCATTGAAACGCGGTGAAGAAACGTTTGGCGTGTTGTCTCTGTATTCCGGGGAGGCGGAGAAATTCAACGAACAAAGTTTTGAGCAGTATGTGGAGCTGGCGGAGAACTTGGCATATGGAATTGCGACGCTGCGCACGCGCGAAGAACGCAAACGGGCGGAGGAAGCGCTTCGGCGCAGCCAGGCTTATCTGGAAGAGGGCCAGCGATTGACGCACACGGGAAGCTGGGCGTGGAACGTGGCCCGGCAGGAGAATGTGTATTGGTCGGAGGAACAGTACCGGCTCTACGGATTCGATCCCGCCCGCGATCCTTCGACGTATAAAACGGCACTTGAGCGCATTCATCCGGACGACCGGCCCGGATTTCTGGAGCGTCTGGCGAAGGCCCTGGAGGGAAAACACGATTTCGAATTTGATTATCGCGTGGTGCTACCGGACGGCACGCTGAAATACCTGCGGACGGTGGGACACCCGGTATTGAACGAAGCGGGCGAGGTTGTCGAGCTCGTCGGCACGGGGGTGGATGTTACCGAGCAGACGCTCGCGTCCGCGGCGTTGCAGAAAGCGTTTGAAGAAATACGGGAGTTGAAGGACAAGCTGTACGAGGAAAATCTTGCGTTGCGCGAGGAGATTGACCAGGCGTCGATGTTTGAGGAGATCGTTGGGTCATCTTCGGCGCTGCAGGAGGTGCTGTCTCGGATTGCGAAGGTTGCACCGAGCGATTCAACGGTTTTGATTACGGGGGAAACCGGAACCGGCAAGGAACTTGTTGCGCGGGCTATTCACAAACGATCGCAGCGGGCCGGGCGCGCGTTTGTGAGCGTGAATTGCGCTGCTATTCCGGGATCGCTGATCGCGTCGGAGCTTTTCGGGCATGAGAAGGGGGCGTTTACCGGCGCGCTGCAACGGCGGATCGGGCGGTTCGAACTGGCGGAGGGAGGAACGATCTTCCTCGATGAAATTGGCGAGCTGTCCGCGGAAACGCAGATTGCGTTGCTGCGCGTGCTGCAGGAACGCGAGTTTGAACGAGTGGGAAGCAGCCATCCGATTACCGCGAATGTGCGGGTGATAGCCGCGACGAATCGCGATCTTGTGGCTGCGGCCGCGGCGGGCACGTTTCGTATGGACCTGTTTTACCGGCTGAATGTATTCCCGATTGATGTTCCGCCGTTGCGACACAGGATCGAAGATATTCCGCTGCTGGTGAGATATTTTATCGACCGCTATTCGCTGAAAGTGGGAAAAAACATTACGCGGATTGAAAAGAGGACGATGGATTTGTTAAGCGCTTACCAGTGGCCGGGGAATATTCGCGAGCTGCAAAATGTGATTGAGCGGTCTGTGATCCTGTGCGATTCGGACGTGTTTGCGGCGGAACCGAACTGGTTTGCCGAGCAGCACACCGGCGCGCATGGTTCGCGGACGCTGCTGAATAAAAAGTTGGGCGAACAGGAACGAGAGATGATTGAGGCGGCTCTGGCGGAAACGAAAGGTCGCGTGGCTGGAAATTCCGGGGCGGCAGCGCGGCTGGGAGTGCCAGCGTCGACGTTGGAATCAAAGATAAAGACATTGGGGATACGGAAAGCGAAGTTCAAGACGGCGTAGGAAGCTGGCGAGGCTGGCCGGGCCAGTGTCAGCGAAAGTGTCGGGGATCGTGACAATCGGAATTTCGCGAATTCGCGAAATTCCGCGCCCCCCTACCACAGTAACTCCATTTAAATCAGATAACTAAGAGTGGCAGCTATCCTGCATAGTTAACTGCGTTGTCGACGCAAGGGGGCCATGCTCAAGATCGTGAAACTACAAATGGGGGAAGGGGGTATGGAATTCGCGCTCATCGGGCGTCTCCAAGCCGAGCATGTGAATGCGGTGTGCGAGTTGATTCGCCAGGAGCAGGGAGCGATTGAGTTCGATCTTCGCGAATTGCAGCTTGTCGATCGTAGCGCTGTCCAGTTTCTGGCCCGGTGCGAAAAAGACGGAGTGGTTTTGCGAAATTGCGCGCCCCACATCCGCGATTGGGTGACTCGGGAGGCCGGCCAGCAATCGACTGGCAACCGGGACGAGGGCTGAGCGCTGAGGGTTTTGCGGGTTCCGGCCACGGCCCAGCGGAAATTTTGCTTCAGGAGGATGGAATGGCTTCAGCAGTTATGCAATATCGGAGCTCGCTTCCAACACACTGGCCCGAGAATGCGGCGGATGGAATCGCCACAGAGGATCGAAGCTTTCGGTTCGAGGGGTCGAAGGATGGCTTTGGCGTGCGTGTGCCTGGCGCAAGTCCGGGGTCGCACGTTTTTGAAGGAATGGTGGGTTCGAGTAAAGCGCTGAAACGGGTGCTGGACGAGGTGCGGTCGGTAGCCGCGACGGATTCGACGGTATTGCTTCAGGGCGAGACTGGAACAGGCAAAGAACTGATTTCGCGAGCGCTGCACAAGCTCAGCCGGCGCAGTGGACGGAATTTCGTGAAATTTAACTGCGCAGCGATTCCGGCAGGGCTGCTTGAAAGCGAACTGTTTGGACATGAGCGGGGCGCGTTCACGGGAGCGATGACGCGCAAGGTAGGACGGTGCGAGCTGGCGGACAAGGGCACGCTGTTCCTGGACGAGATTGGGGAAATACCTTCGGAGATCCAGGTAAAACTGCTTGGCGTGCTGCAGGAGCAGGAATTTGAAAAGCTGGGGAGCACACAAACGCAGCGGGTGAATGTGCGATTTGTGTCGGCGACCAATCGGAATCTGGCGAAAATGGTTTCCGAAGGCGAATTTCGCAGCGATCTTTATTTCCGGTTAAACGTGTTCCCGATTACGGTTCCTGCGCTGCGGGAACGGCCGGAAGATATTCCGCTGCTGACGGAGTTTTTCGTGCAGCAATTCGCGCAGCGGATGGGGAAGCGAATCGAGATTATTCCGGCGGCGACGATGAATCAGCTGACGCAGTATGCATGGCCGGGAAACATACGGGAGCTGCAAAACTTTCTGGAGCGCGCGGTGATTCTAACGAGTGGCCCAACCCTGCGCGCGCCGTTGGAAGATTTGAAGATAAATGTGGGAACGGATCCATCGGCGGTGACGCTGAACGAGGCGGAGTCCAGCCACATTCTTAAAACCCTGCGCGAAACAAACTGGGTGCTGGGAGGGCCGCGGGGCGCGGCGGTCCGGCTGGGCGTGAAGCGAACCACACTGATCAGCAGGATGCGGCGGTTGGGACTTTCGCGGCCGGCGCCGGGCTTAGCTGTTTAATTCCGCGGTGAAGGGTGACTCCATGACAACAAAGTGTCGACATGCGAACAGGAGAGGCGCTTTCGCGCTGTGCGGGGCAGTTCCCTTCGCACCGCTATCGTCTTTGATTGCATTTATTTCAGGGAAGCACAAGCGTCCGCTTGGTGGTTGGCAGTAATGGAACGATTCGTTCCAGATAGCCTCTCAGCTTGCAGGAGGATGAACATGATCGAAACTAATTGCACGAAAAGGGGCACCTTTGCGATTCCGTCCCCGTTTTCGCAATCGGAAAGCGCGCGCCGGAAGGCTTTGGAGGAATTGTTCTCTTGCTATTCGGCGATGCTTTATAAGGTTGCACTACGCAAGCTGGGTAATCAGGCCGACGCGGAGGACGCGGTGCAGGATGCGTTGCTGTCCGCGTACAAACACCTGGATCAGTTTAAGGGCAACTCGCATATTTCGACCTGGTTGACGAGCATCGTGCTGAACTCCGCAAGGATGCAGTTGCGGCGGAGGTCGAGCAACCGGCTCGTACCGCTGGACATGCACGACGCAAGAGGGTTGGATTTTTCGGAGACGTTCGCGGACGATTCCCCGGACCCGGAAGAGATACTGCGCAAAACACAGTTGCGGGAAGTTCTGGAACGCTCCATGGTAAAACTGTCGCCGCGAATCCGCGCGGCATTCCGGCTGCGCGTTGTCGAAGGATTGAGTACTCGAGAGGCGGCGGAACGGCTCGGGATCAGCGAAGGAACGTTGAAGGCGCGGCTGTTTCGCGCTTTGAAGCGAATCACACCGGTGTTGCGGGTAGCGCTTGCGCCTCGAGCCAAGCGGGACGCGAGTTTGGCGACGGCGAGGATTGGGTTGAAAGAGGCTGCCTGAAGAAACGCGGCCGTTACCTGGCGTGGGATTTGTTTGCGGCGGGTTATGCAGATGTTGAACGCGGGACCATTTTGGAGGACAGTCTTGAAACTATACGAACGCTATAATTCATTACTCACACTCATTTTCACTATTTCTTGCGTCTTTGTGGGGCCGGTTGTGGCGCAAGATGCAAATTTTCATAACGCGCCAGCGGCGAGCGCGCAACAAAGGAATCCATTTGCTGGACAGCCGGCGGCTATCGCGGCGGGGGCGAAACTGTACGCGACGAGCTGCGCCGCGTGTCATGGCGCGCATGGCGAGGGGACAGGAAACATTCCGCCAGTTGCTAAAGGGGCAACCCAAACGGCGCCGGATGGAGAAGTTTTTTGGTTTATCACGACGGGATCGATCGGCAACGGAATGCCGGGATGGGGCAGCTTGTCCGAGGAGAAGCGCTGGCAGATTGTGGCTTTCCTGAAATCGCTGAAGGATTCAGCGGGCACAGCGACCGCAGCCGCCCCACCGGCCGATTACACGCCGGTGAGCACGAATGCACCTGCGCCGCAGCCGCCGTTTACGGATTTTCGCTATGAGGCGCCGGGAACGATTCGAAAGATTACGGCGCAAGAATTGCCCGCGCCTTATGCGTCGTCGTCCGCGAACAACGCCCCTAAGCTGGTGGCGCGGCCGGCAGATGCGTGGCCGAAAGCGCCTGAGGGATTTACGGTGCAGCTGTACGCGACGGGGCTGGATAATCCGCGAATGATCCGCGTGGCACCGAACGGGGATTTTTTCGTGGCGGAAAGCAGCGCGGGGCAGATTAAAGCGTTTCGCGGGATTACCAGCGATGGGAAAGCACAGCAGGTGAGCGTGTTTGCCACCGGACTGAATCGTCCTTATGGAATTGCGTTTTATCCGCGGGGAGAAAATCCGCAATGGGTTTACATCGGAAACACAGACTCCGTGGTCCGGTTTCCTTATAAAAATGGGGATTTGAAGGCTAGCGGGCCGGCACAGCATCTTGCGGACTTGCCACATGGCGGCGGGCACTGGACGCGCGCGATCGAGTTCACGGCGGACAACACGCGGATGTTTGTGGCGGTTGGATCGTCTTCGAATGTGGATGATCCGGATACCGCGCCGGCGGAAAAGAATCGCGCTGACATTCTGGAATTTAATCCGGATGGATCTGGAATGCAGGTGTATGCGTACGGAATACGAAATGCCGGAGCGGGTTTGTTGGTGCATCCGGCGACGCACGAACTGTGGTGTTCGGTAAATGAGCGAGATGGGCTGGGGGACAATCTGGTGCCGGATTACATCACGCATGTGCAGGAAGGCGGATTTTATGGATGGCCGTGGTTTTATATGGGCGGCAATCAGGATCCTCGCCACACGGGGAAGCATCCGGAATTGAAAGATAAAGTGATTGTTCCGGACGTGCTGTTGCAGCCACACGTCGCGACGCTGGAAATGACATTTTACGAGGGGACGGACTTTCCGGCGGAGTATCAGGGAGACATCTTCGCATCGTTGCATGGTTCGTGGAATCGGTCGGTGCGCACGGGATATGAAGTGATTCGAGTGCCGATGCATCACACGGGGCGGGCAAGCGGCGAATATGAAGATTTTGTCACGGGATTTGCGGTGGATAACGGGCATGTGTGGGGCAGGCCTGTGGGCATCGCGGTGGCACCGGACGGATCGTTGCTGGTGAGCGATGACGGGTCGAACTCGATCTGGCGCGTCGTTTATACCGCCGGGAACGGGCAGAAAAGCACCAGCGGGCAAAGCGATGGAAGCGACTCCGCGAAAAACGCAGCGAGGTAGCAACGTTCTGAGTGCGTTGCTGCTGGTGGTTGCGGTGCTGGGAGTTTGCGCATTTCAATACGGCGACAAATATGGGCTGAATAGTTTGCCGTTCAGGGACGTGCGGCCTTTCGTATCGGATTTAGCGAAGGCGCGGAGGTTGGCGAACGAAGGCAACATTGATTTCTTTGCCGGAGAAGCTGTGCGCGGTGAGACGGTGCGCCTGCGAGGCGAGCTTACGGATGCGAATTGTTATCTTGGAACGCAGACGCACTCTTACGATCATGCTTTTTGCGCGAAACTTTGTGCCGCGGCGGGTAGCGCACTGGTGTTTATCGCAGATCGAGATGGGCACACTTACGTGGTGCTGTCTTCTCGGAATGGCGTGGCGCTGCCGAAGAATGTGCTTGATCAGATTGGCGTTCCTGGGATTGTTGTTAAGGGTCGAGTGCTGCAGGCCAGTGGAGTGAGAGCGCTGGCGATTGCGGGATTGGAGCACTGAGGCGTTTTTTTGTGACTAGGAAAAAGAGTGTCCTCGGGGCTAAAGCCCAATTTCCCAGCGCCTAATGCCGGAGCTGAAGCTCCGACCCCAAACTTCCTAACTTCCTAGTGGGCACCAGGATAGGACGCGGACCCCAAGAACAAACCCGAGGGTGGGGCACCCGAGGGCTCGCAGTATACCGAACACGTCGAATTCTCACACAGACACTGAAGTTCTGCGTCCCCAAGGAGCGGACTAGGATGGTTTAGAGTTTTTGGTAGTTGGAGTTTGTGGTGGTTACTACCAGGCTTTTGGCTTTTGCGTTGATAACGCTTTGTTGGGCGTAGTTGGGACCGTTGGGAAGGGTGGCCATTCGGACGTGGAGGGTTACGGTGTCCTTGGCTTCGTCGAGGTAGGTTTTGACGTCGACGGTTAGGATTTTCTTTGCGGCGGTATCGAACTTAATGGTCATGCGATCGCCGGGCTGGGCGTAATTGGTGAACACCAGATTCACCGCGCCGGGAATGGGATTTAACGCGAAATTTCCGGCCGCATAGGCGTCTTGCATGCGTTGCGCGTCGGGCGGGACGTAGAGAGAAAGCAGGCCTTTGACCTGGCCCATATAGCCCTGAATTTCGGCTTTTTTCTTCTCGATGATTCTTTGCTTCAGGCGGCCGCCGCTGGGCTCCGGCGGAGGACCACCGATGGGAGTTTTCTGAACTTGGCCGCCGGGTCCGTACTGGCAGAGGCTGCTTTGCGGTTCCTTGGCGTCTCCCTTTAAGGTTAGTTGTATGGTTTCGGTCCACTGATATTGCTGGAGTTGCTGTTTATTTTCGGCGGCGACTGCCTTTACTGCCGCGAGCTTCTGCTGCAATTCAGGGTTCTGTGCCATGGCTGGAAAACAGACGAGAACGGCCGCGGCGCTAATGAAAACTCTTTTTGTGAACGTCGCGTGGATGCCCGCGCCGGTCGGCAATCTTTTGGTCATGCTGCGAGCCCAGGTCATACGATTTCTCCTTGGTGCGAGTCAAAAGCTTTCGAAACTGCGTGGTGCGAATTCTGGCGATTCGTTTGTTTTACGGAGTTGTGACGACGCGATAATACACCCCGTTGGCGCCGTAGGCCGCGCTGAACCAGGTGTTGCCACAGAGGTAGTAGGTGATGCCGTTAACGACGGGGGTTGCGCAGCCGGCGGGAATGGCCGGAACGATTTCCCCCATGGTGTAATTCGCATAGGCAGCGGCGGCGTTGGCGTTCGCGGCTGCGGCGTTAGCATTGGCGGCTGCGACGGCGGCGTTGGCGGTGACATTCGGGTCGATGCGCCAGTTGGAGAGTTCGAGTCGGTGGCGGAGGTGCTGAGGGTCGTCGCCATAGATGGCGCGGAGCATACGGGGCAATTTATCGTCGGCGCCAATCCAGATTTCGATAAAGACGCCGCCGGTGTCGTACGCGATCATGTCGGTGGTGGTGCCCCCAACGACGTTGGACTGACCAATGTAGAAGGCGTTGCGCAGATCGTCGGAGATGTCTTTGTAGGGATCGGAGACGATGACATCGTCGAAGGGAAAATAGATGGCGGCTATGTGGTAGGCGACTTCCATGGTTTCATCGAGAGTGGGAGGAGCGTCGGAGACGGCGACTAGATTTTCCGTTGGCGCATAAGCCATCATCATTTTGCCGTCGTAGTAAAACTCGGACGGCGGGCCATCGCCGAGAGTGATGACGCGAAGTTTGTCCGGACGCTGCATAACGACTTCGGATTTTGTGGTGTAGGCGAGGGGAAAGCCGATGCGGCTGGGGCTCTCGTAGGTGACTTCCGCGGTGAAAGACATGGAGTGAGCGGCGGCCAGACGGGCACAGGAAGCTTTGAGCAGCTCGATGGCTTTGGGTTCCAGCACGGGCTTGGTTTGAGCTGGGGTGGACGCGGGTGGCGCTGCGCTCTGGCCGTGGGTAGCGACAGTGCCGAGGGAGAGCGCTGTCAAGGACAATAGCAGCGACGCTCCAGATAATTTGCTTCGAACGTTCATAGTTTCCTCGATTCCATCAGACGAATCCTTCGGCTCGTGACTTTCAGGGAATCATTCCGCAATCGAACATCTTGTTGGCGATGGGGGGAGCAATTCTGTTTATAAATGCCGCGCGCATCTGAGGATCGCTCTTCAGAAACGCGATGGCTTTTTGTTCTTCGGCGGTGGGCGGGGCTTTTTCGGATTTTTTCACCCATAGTTGTTCGCAGGTGGATTGGGTGTATTTCATGATGATCTTGTCGGCGACTTTGTCCATCATCGGGTACTGCTGGGGTGGCTGGGATTTGGCAATGACATCGGTGATGCGCAGCAGAGTGAGACCAAGGAACGAGAGAGAGAACAGCGCGAACATGACGATGAGTGGCAAGCAACGTTTCTTCATAACTTCCTCCTAAAATTCAGATTCCTATCTCGATTCACCAAAACTTTGGCCTGCCGCTTTTGGTCCTGGCAGATCATACGGATCTCTCGAGGACTTTTCCGTTCGTTCGTCAGCCGAGGTACGGGCTTTTTTGCTGGCGACTTCGCCCCGCCAGCGGGCGCGATTGATGCTGCCGACAGGCGTGCTGTCGGCAGTGCAGTGGCCGGTAACGTCGAAATAGACGGCATCGGCGGCGTCCTTCGTAAGGCGGGAGTTGGCGAGGAGAGTGAGGCGCGCGACGGAGTGGAAAGGCGCTTCGGATTCCTTCCAGTTGATGCTGGCGTTTTCCGTCCAGAAATTTGCGTCGTGGGACTTGCCCCAATAAGTCATCTTGGCCGGATCGAGAAACTGAACACCGAAGTCGAAGCCGCTCATTTTGCCGTCTTCCCTGAGGTGGCGGGAGAGTTCGTCTTGCAAGGCGTTGGGGTTGTCCGTTTGCAGAGGACGTGCTGGATTATCCGGGAACGGAGTCGCGGAATATTTCACGACGTCGTTGAGGCCGTGGCGGAACGGAGTGTTACTGCCGTAGCGCAGTTTCTGATAGGGGCCGATTTTCTGGTGGGCTTGTATCTGGACAAGGGTAAGAATTCTCAACGCGCGCAATTTGTCTTTGAACGACAGAGACAAGAGGCCGGAGGCTGGATTCGAAGCGGTGAGCAGTTTCATGATGGCAAGGAATCCGGGGGCGTCGTTGATGGGGAGCGTTGTAGTGTTTTGGAGAGAGAAATCGTGGCGAGTGATGTTTGCGTCGGGAACAACGGCGCCATCGCGCGTAAGATCGACGGAGAAAGATAAGGACCGGACATCGGCTTTGAAATCGGAGTTGACCTTGGGATCGGCATTGCCGAAGCGGACGATTGCGGAGTAGACGCCGGGCTTGGCGAAAATTCCCTTTGCGAGGAGCTCGGCCAGTTTGCGGTCGCGTCCGGTGGTGACGTCCAAAACTTCGAAATGGGCTCGGGCGGAGATGCCCTTAACGTGAGTGCCGCGGCCGAGGGGGCGCTTTTGTTGCGCGGCGGAATTCCTTTGCAGCAAGAGAACTTTTTCGACGATCTGGTCGACGATGACTTTTTCCCTGGGGAGACTGCGCTCGGCGTCGGTCGCGGTTACGCCGAACCATTTGGTTACGAAGAGCATTCGAACGCTCCTGAGTGGGGGAGAATCATGGGCGCGCTCCCAAGTTGGCGATAAATTTGATCGCGGTGAAGCTGGGCAGGAAGCAGTAGGCGGCGGCCCTGGTTTTTACGAAGGTAGAGAGGCCGCTGACTTTGATGGGCGGGGCGCCATCGGGCTGCGGGATTACAAAAATGCTTTCGGCGGGATCCTGCGTGGCGATCATGGGATCTTTGGATTTGGGATTGAGACGGACGGCGCCGGCAAATTCGCTGTCATTTACCCAGTGGCCCAGGACGAACTCGTACTGGTTCTCGATGTTGGAGTTGATGAAGTAGCCGAGGAGGCCGCGTTCGACGCCATCATATGGTTTCATAGGGTCGTAGGTGGGGCCGTACGGCAGGCCACGGCGAACGAGGCGGTGCGTGTTGTTGCTGCCACCGGGGACACCCTGGCCGGTGACGGGCTGGCCGCGTGGATTGATGCGGCGCATGTGGGCGCCCACGGGACAGCGCAAGCCTTTTGGATCGCCGGAGCCGTCGGCGTTTACGTATTCGAAATTATTCATTTGATCAGGAGAAAGGCCGACGGGTTTATCTGTGTCCGGGGACAGCGCCAGAGGAACGCCGTTACGCCAACGTCCGCACATTTTGGCGGCGAGAAGTTCGGGGTCGATTTTGTCTTTGTTGGATTGGAGGAAATTTTCGAAGGCAACGACGTCGGTCTCGATCATTTTGAAGACGGCGAAGCTGCCGTTCAGGCCGAGTTCTTTTGGTTCGGGCACGATGTAGTTTTCGGCTTCGTCCTGCAAGACGAAAAGCCATGAATCGCAGGGCTCCTGATGATCGGGATGATATTTTTCGGGGCCGTCGCGAATGGTGGTCATGCTGATGCCGTCGGTATAGCCGAAGTGAACTTTGGCGGTTGGTACGGGCCGGCCGTTTTGCATTTCGATGAGGGCAGCGCCGTCCTGCCGCCAGATTTCCTGGAACGCGTGGTTTTCGGAAAAGAGCGCGACGAGGCGGGCGGTGTAGGCGCTCAGCGCATCCGGACTGATGGCGTGAAGAGTGATCATCACGTGGTCACCGGATTTTTGGAACGCGTCGATCCAGTGTGCAGGGGCGGATGGCCCGGTGTCGCCCACCAATTTCGCGCGTTCAGCTGCTCCTTGGGTGAAGGCGTCGAAGGATTTGAAGGAAAAATTTGGCACGCGTTGTTCTATTTCCAGCGCGATCATTCCGGGCCAGGTGATTCCTACGTTGAGGCAATAGTCGGGCTTACGACGAGGAGCTTCGGCGGGATTGTCGCCGGGGCCGGGCTCGAAGCCTACATGCCAATTTTCGGCGGTGGTGATTTGAGGGGTGTCCGATTCATCGCCGCTGACAAGCCTGCCGAGGAGTTTTCGCGCTTGCGCGGGGTCATTCACGGTGAGCAAGAAATGGCGGACCAGAGGCATACGATAACCGCGGAGAACGAATCCCTGAATATCGGCGAGGTTGAGTGTGGAAGTGTTCCGCGCTGGCGGGGGAGCGTCGTTCTGCGCGGTGTCATGGCCCTGTCGCGGGAAGAAGCGGTCGAGGAATCCTCTGCCTTGCTTCGGGGGCCCCGTTGATGTCTTATTGTCCTGACTCACTGCCTGACTCCTGATGGATGCGCGTTCTGGAAAAAGCAACTGCGACTAAGGTTTTTTTATGCACCCGTGGCTGCTTGCGATTTGCTGTCGGCGATGAGGGCGTGAATGTCTTGAACGCTAAGGCCCGGGTATGCCTGGTAGAAGCCGATTGACGTGCGGTTGGCAGCGGCCGCGAAATCGATGAACTCCTGAAGATATTTGCGGCAGGGGGAAGGCGGCGCACCTTTCGTGAACTTAAACAGGAGATCGAAGATGGGTCCAATATTTTTGGTGAAATCAGCGATGTATTTATCGAAGGAGCCGTCGTATACGGTGAAGAAACCAATTTGATTGTCTTCGAGCTTGACGAACTGGGCGAAGTGGGGCGTGCCGACCTTGTCAAGATCTTTGGTGGTGCCGCTGCCACGGGCGCGAAGGATCAGCTCGACTTCGATGAATGCTAGTTTTGATTTCATGGGGAGGATGACGAGGAAGGGGTGGAGTTCGCCGGCACCGTTGATGTCCGCGGCGGATGCAAGGGCTTTGATTTCTTTGGCGGTGACGTCCGGGTAAGCGGTGTAGAGGTTGACGGCGGTAAGAAGATGCGCGGCGGCCCACTCGACGAAGGCTTCGGAATTGGAGGAGACGGGAGAAGGCGGCGGATCGCTGACGTGCTGGAAGATGGCGTCGAAGACTGGTCCGGAGACTCTGGCGAGGTCGGCCATGAGATGAGCGAACTCGCCGTCGAAATCGCCGAGCAAGAGTAAAGTCTTGTCGCTCAGGACGGTGAAGCGGGAGTAGTGCACTGTGCCGATGGCGTCTTCGGCCTTGAACATCGCCGGCATGAGCGGGGGGAGTTGCTCGGATAAAGCTTTGGCGTCCGCGGGGGACTTGAGCGGGAAGGCAAGTGTGAAGTGATTTTGGCTCATCGAGTGATCCCCTTTTCCATGCGTGGTTCAGTCTCTGGCCCTGGCGAGTATTTCCGCCGCTTTCTGTTTATCCTTGGCTGACAGCTGCTCTGGGCCGAGCTTATAGTTCAGCTTGTCGATGATTCCGGTGAAGCGGAAGGGAACGTCGTAGGTAAAATCGACCGGCGTGCGCGTATCGAGTCCAACGTCGAAGGTCTCGTCGATGGACATCAGTAGCGGAATCGTGTGCTCGATGGTTTTGCGCGCGACTTCCTGTCCATCCACCGAGAGCACGCCCGTGCCCCCTTTGGCGGGGCCGGGTCCGTCGTATTTGAAGTCGAAGACGATGGCGTGCTTGCCGGCGCTGAGTCCGGAGAGGCCTGCCCAGCGGAAACGCTCCAGGCCCAGGAAGTTGTAAACAATAACCGGTCTGCCTTTGCCGATACCAAACAGGTCGGTGGCAAATACGGCCAGTAGTCCGAGCGCGGCGATCAACAAGAGGGAATAGCCGAAACGTTGCCTCCACCTGCCGTTTTTACCGAGCCAGACGAGAAGAAGTCCCAGAATCAGCAAGGCCAGTCCGATTTTCTTGAACAGATCCGACTTGAGCCACCAATTGAAGCTGTGACTCAGCAGGAGTGCGTAGCCGCCGAAGCGGCCACCCAAGGTGGCAATGACGCCCTCGGCGTCGCCGTCCGGGACGGTAATGTGGGCGGTGATGGTGTAGTCGCGATCGAGAAGGCTGGGAGCATTGCTGACGGGAATGCCGACATTTACACCGGTATAGGTAAACTCAGTTCGTCCGGCGACCGCGCTGGGTTTCGGAGCGAGCAGGCGGACGAAGCCGGAATTATCTAAGGGGAGAACCTGGTATTTGGCGGCCTCAGTCAGAAACAATGCCTGCAACTCTTTCAACTTTGCGGGATCGCTGGCTGCCAGGTTGTTGTATTCCGAGTAGTCTTCGGCGATGTTGTAGAGTTCCCAGTGGTAGTCGTTGAGGGCGGGCATCGTGCCTGTGCCCAACTCCCAGGATGGGGAAGGCGGAGTGGTCGCGGCAGCCCAGCCGTCGTGATAGATAGCGCGGTTGCCGACCATCTCGAAATACTGGGTGTTATGTTTTGATGGGGCATTGACGTTTGCCTGATCAAACGTATAGGCCATGCTGACACCTTCGATCGGTTTCTGCCTGATCCCGTTGACCGTATCCGGGGCCTGGATTCCAGTGGCTTCAAGAATGGTCGGAACAATGTCAATCATGTGGTGGAACTGGGTGCGAATCGCGCCCACATCCTTGATATGGCCGGGCCACGAAATAGCGAGGCCCTGGCGGATCCCACCGAAGTGAGACGCGACCTGCTTGGTCCACTTGAAAGGCGTATCAAATGCCCAGACCAGGCCACGGACATGTGCGGGTAGGTCTTGTCCGAGCCCCAATCTGCGAAATGCAACATATCGATGGCCTTGACGGCCTTGACAGCCGGGTCAGTCAGGATGCCGTTATAGGCGGTCATCTGGTGGAAGGTGCCGTACAAGCTGCCGTACAAGCTGCCTGCTGCGCTGGTGCCGTTATCGCCGACGGTGTAGATGATCAGTGTGTTGTCCAGCTTGCCCATGTCCTCGACGTTTTGGATGACGCGGCCAATCTCATAGTCGGTGTAGGCGGTGTACCCCGCAAACACCTGTGCTTCACGGGCATACATTTTCTTCTCCAACTCGGGGAGCGTGTCCCACCTCGGCAGTCTGGCTCCGCCATATTCTGCTTGTCCGTCCGGCCATGGTGTCAGCGTGGTATTCGCCGGAATTACGTCGAGTCGCTTTTGATTTTCGAAAATCTGGTCGCGCAACCTTTCCCAACCCATGTCGAACTTGCCCTTGAACTTGTCGACCCACTCCTGCTTGGGTTGGTGCGGAGAGTGGCTTCCTCCGGGGACGTAATAGACGAAGAAGGGCTTGTCCGGCGCCGCTGCGTTCAGCTCGTTCATGTAACGGATGGCATCGTCCGCCATATCGGTGATGAGGTTGTAATCTTTCTTTCCGATCCATGGGAATATCTGCGTGTGATCACGGAACAGATACGGCGTCCACTGATCGGTCTCGCCACCCATGAAGCCGTAGAAATACTGGAAGCCCATGCCTGAGGGCCATTGTTCAAAAGGGCCCGCCGCGCTGCTGTATTGGAAGCTTGGCGTGTTGTGATTCTTGCCGAACCAAGAAGTGGCGTAGCCGTTTTCTTTGAGAATCTCGTCGATGGTGGCGCTCTGTGGACCGATGATGGAATCATAGCCAGGGTAACCGGTAGACAATTCTCCGATGACGCCGAATCCGACGGAGTGATGATTGCGGCCGGTGATAAGCGCGGCACGCGTCGGCGAGCAGAGAGCTGTGGAGTGGAACTGCGTGTAGCGCAAGCCTGCCTTGGCGATGCGGTCGAGCGCAGGCGTGGGGATGACGCCGCCAAACGTGCCCGAGACGCCGTAGCCCTGGTCGTCGGTCATGATGAGGAGAATGTTGGGAGCGCCTCTGGGGGGCACGATGCGAGGCGGCCAGCAGGGCGTGGAGTCCTTGGCCTCATCCTTGATAACTCCATCGAACTTCGGGGGCGGCGGCGGAATTTGCTTGCCGTCAATGGTGCTGGTGGCGCTAGGCGAGCCGGGCGTGCCGGTGACTTGCTGGGCGGCCGCGGGTGGAGAAGCAGTGAGTCCCAGGACCGCAAGGAGCGCCGCGGCACCAAGGGTGTTCTTTTCCATCCACTTCACAGATTCGCCTTCTTTCTCAACTGACCGCAGGACGGGTGCGGGCTGATTCCCGCGGATTTGGCACGACGGATCGCAATTGGTTAAGCGATACTGAACGACATCGAAGGGCCTTGTAATCGTCAAAAGTGACAATACGCGGGCTTGTGGGGGAGAGGACGGGTGCTGGAGGACGCAGGACTCAACAGCACAAAAAGGATTGGTTGACGCGGTAAGTTCGCGGTTGCCTTGCCGTAGTCGGCGTGATAAACCATTGCCTCTTAGTGTTGATAGCAGACCGCACACGACGCCGGTTGGAGGACCGAAAATGAGCGAAAACGAGCATCCAGACTATATTGAGCTAACGCGCTTGCTGGCACAGGCGAAACCGCTGATGGCACCCATGTTTCCGGACCAGCAAAAGAAGTGGGTAGCGGACAGTCCGTTGGCTCAGGAGATTTCCACGATTCTAGTGAAACATCCAGAGTATTACGACGAAATTTACGCGCATGTGGGCGGAATTTTTCCGAGACCCAAGAGTTAAACGCGAACGAATCAACATGTGGCGTGGCGCGAGGTAGCCGGTTTATTGCGGCGCCTGCAGATGCACTGCGGAGGTGGCTACAGAGAGTCTGTTTGAGAGCTGAAGACGCACTGATTTTGCGGGGCTTACCGCATGGCTGAAGCCATGCCCTGACAAAAAGCACGAGAATGGACACGCTACTGGCCGAGATGGGTGAGGGCTTCGCGGAGGGGAGCGGTCGAAACGCGAATGAGTCCGCTGTAGGGCGAGTACATTTCCAGAATGAGGAAGATTGCGCCGGAAACCGAGAGGGCGGAGACCAAGAGGCTGGCCACCACAGTGATATTGCGCGGAGCGAACAGGCCGAAGCTGGTGAAAATAATCGAGAGCCAAAAGACCAAGACTATCAGAAGCGGCACCGGGACCGCGCTGACTCGCTGCTCCATAATCAACCAACGCGTTTGACCCAACGACATCAGAATGCTCATGGCTTGCGACTTGATGAAACGCTGCTCATCGGCTGTGGAAGGGAGTTTTTCGATGCTGTCATAAAGACCTTCTCGATCCGCGGGCGGTTCAAGCCGGGAAGCGTGGGTTTCACCCGTGGGCGCTCCCAGATCAAGAGTGCCAACGATGGCCCTGCGTAGCTGGATGCGGGTTTGTTGTGCTTCTGGGCCGTAATGGGCGAGGACGCGGTCAAGCATGACGATTTTGCTGGACATCTCCGTGAGCTCGGTGTTCTGGGTGTCTAAAGATGATTTGGCAGAAGCGGTGAGCAGGCCGAGTACGAGTGCGGCCAAGGTGGCGACCAGCCCCATGCCCAGCTTTACAACATCTTTGGAATCACCATCGAAGTGACCCGGCGGCAAAATGGAACGAAGGGTCATGCCGAGCATGGCGCCTCCAAAGACAAATGCGAACGTAATCAGACTGATGGTGATGGAACTCATGGTTATTGGTCAGTGAACATCAAAACTGCCCGAGGATAAGAGGTAGTTGGGAGTAGCGGGTATCGTCAAAAGTACCAGTGTCCGGTACGCGAAGTGAGACTTACGTAGCCAAGGGAGCGCGGGGATATGGTGGAGGAAAGATTTTTCAGGGAGCGGTGTTACCGGAAAAGACCCACCAGAGGGCCTCATCGAGGTTGTCGAAGGCGCGAATTCCTTTTTCACCTGCGAGTTCGCGGAAGACGATAAACATTCGAGCTAACCCAAAAGCATAATCGCCGGACACGAGGATGGCGCGGCGGGCATTGGGCGAGAAGACCGTTCTTTGGGCCAATCTGCGGACATCATCGGGTACGAGATCAGCTTTGGTGATGTGGGTACAGTCGAGGAGTTGAGAAAAGCTGGGGTCGAACGCAGGATCCTTAAGAAGTTTTTCCTGATGCGAAAAGCCGTCGGCGACTGTGAAGACACCGGAGAAGGTGCTCATGACCAACCGGCGTTCCTTATCGATTCTGAAGTAGGCTGGCATGGCAATGTTTGTTCGCCGGCGCTAGAAAGAGAGCGCTGAGCGAACAGTTTCCTTTCACTGCGGTGATGATGCGACTGGAAATTCAGAATCCACGATCAGTCAACCTTGCGCTGACAAATCTCTTGCCGCGCAGAACGGCTTCCATAGCGGCGATCAATTCTTGGGTTGCATCGGACTTGAGGACGTAACCGTCCCCGCCGGAGCTCAGGGCGGCTTGAGCCACGGCGGGGTCGAGTTCCTGCGTCAAGAAAAGTATTTTGGAATCGGGGGCGACTTTACGAATTTGGCAGGCAGCGGCGATGCCATCGAGATGGGGAAGGCGGATGTCCAACAGAATCAGATCCGGCTGTAGTTCCTGGGCTTTTTGAACAGCCTCAAGACCGTCGGACGCAACGGCGACCACGTGGAATCGGCGATTCTGCTGAAGATGGTCGCAGACACAGCGTTGCCAATCGACAAAATCATCCACTACAAGAATGCGGACGAGAGATAGATCGCTGATAGCCTCCTCCTGAAAGGCATTCAAGACGAGATTAGGGGATTGCGGGAGTGGGCTCATTGGTGCAAGAGAATGATCACATTCGGGCGGGAATGTGTCGTTGCGCGAAAGCAAGTTTGAGATTGCGCGAAAGCAATCAAGGAAGGCGTAGGTGGGGAAAGCGACCGGGGTCACATGGTGCGGAGGAAGAGGCGTTCCGGGGAACGGAGGAGAACTTTGCCGCGACGTTTTAGCAAGATATGGTCGCGGTGCCACTCGCTGATCAGGCGGCTTGCGGTGAACGGGGTGACGTTGGCGGCGTTGGCCAAATCCTCGTTGGTGATCTGGAACGCAATACCACCTGGAACTTTCTGACCGATGGTGCGGGCGAGAGTCACGAGCACCAGAGCGACGCGATGGCGGGAGGTGTAGCAAGCGAGGGCTACATAGGAGGAGAGATGCCAAGTCAGATAGTCTGACGCGGTCAACAAAGAGTTCTCCAGCAATCGAGGATAGCGCCCGACGAGACTTCGGATTGTGGAGCGATCCCAAACCAGGACGGAACTGTCCGTCACCGTTTCTGTGCTGAGGAGATAGGAAGTGCCGCGTGACAGCACGGCGCGGCCGCCGAAAACGTCTCCAGGCCCAATCCACTGGAAAAGAAGTTTCTTGCCCTCTTCGGTGACAAAGAAATAACGGGCAAGGCCTCTGGTCAGAAGGAAAAAATGATTGGCGGCGTGGCCATGGTTTGTGATGACAAAATTGGTGGGGTAGCGACGCTGAACCGCAGCATCAAGGATGTCCCTGCGGGCTTGAGGAACGAGGCCATCGAGGAATTGAGGTTTCAAATCTGTGGGTACGATGGCAATTCCCGGGGCCGACATAGACGCTTCTCCTTGGACGTGAGCTGCGTCCTAGCTCGCGGGGCGGTAGCGAGAGGATCCGGTCGACTCGATGGAAAGAATTGTGCCTTTGGTAAGGCGTTCTTCCGGAGGTAGGGGGTATCTCGAGCCGGATCCTCCCACTGGTGTTGTTGGCGAGAGGATAAAGGCAGTGGGCGCTGCTGAGAACTGTCAAAAGTACCTAAACGGCAGGTGAAATTGCGCACGGATTTCATTTGTTGGGCAACTGCTTGGCAGGCTGGCCTATGCGAGCGGCAGCGTGAGGAGATGGTAGGCGGGAAGACAGAGCAAAAGGGTGGCGATGACCAGCAGCCCGAGGCGGACGCCACGACTTTTGAAACGCTGGCTGATGGCGACGAGGAGTAGAACGGTGGCGAGCGTGACGGTTACGCGCACGTATTGGTCGGAGTGCTGGCGCGCGCGGGTGCCCTGTTCGAAGACTCCCTTGGCCTCGCCAGTCAACTTGAGGGCTTCTGCCTCCTTGGGGCTTCGGTAGTCCGCCATCAACTGCGGTCCGGCCGGAGCCTGGGATTGTTGAGCGGGTCGGTCTTCTTCCAGGCTTCGAAGGTGGGACGAAACTCGGGAAGGAAACGGCGTTCGAAAATGTATGCGAGTTTCTTGTCGCCGTGGGCCTCGGCCTTTAACCATTCTACGGTGGTCGCGGCGTTATATAGACGCTCCTGATTAGCAAATGTGGCAGCGCCCTCGGCTTCAACCTGGAGTTTGCTGGCCTGGCCGTAGAGTTCTTCCTGGTGACCGGTCCAGAGCGCGGCTTGATAGCCGCTCCAGGCAGTCGCGATGGCGACGAGGGCCAGGACAACGGCCTCTGCGATCTCCAAAATTTCGTGTCCCAGAGAGTGGGACGAATGATTGTGTTCGCTGAGGCGCTGAGCGAGTTCGATGTTCGAACCGCCACTTTCGGACATTGTGAAGACCTCTCCGGCGATCAAAGAAACTTGCGGGGCGGGCAGTTCCCTGCCGCGCGATTGCGTGCTTGGCACATTAGCAGAGGCTGCGGCCAGGAGGAAGCGATCCGCGGCGAGTGTTTGTGTCTTTGCTGTGGCGTTTCTGTTGTGGAATTTTTGGCGCGAAATCCGAGCGGACGGGCGATGCAGACTATACACTTTGGTTATCGAAAACATGGCCGACAGATCCAGGCCCTGAGGCGCCATGGAATTTTGGGTGCTCATTCTGACGGTGTGGGCTTTCTATTGCTGGGTGCAATCGCGCATCCGGCGGCAGAAAGAGGATGAGCGATTTGCGCGTGTGATTGAGGCGCTGAACAAGCTTGAGCCGCGGCTGAATGATCTTACGAAACTTGAGACGCGGGTTCACGAATTGGAACATCGGCTTGCCGCTTCCCTTCCCGCGTCACAACCTCCTGCTCCGGTTTCGCCTGCGGGTAAAGCGGTGGAGCCACTTGCTCCTGTAGCGATTCCGCCTGCGACTGAGATTGCGAAGCCGGTAGTGCCACCGCCTGTGTCGGTTGCTGCGGGGCCGCGAGCGCCGAAGATTTCTGTTTCTTCGACGCCGCCACCTTCCGCGCCACCGAAACCTGTTGTTACGCCTCCGGCTTCTACTGCGCCGCATCCACCCGCGCCACATCCACCCGCGCCTGCGCGAGTTGTGCCACCGCCATTTTCGACCCCTGGGCGACCGGCGACGGTTTCCGGCCGCGAGCTAAGTTCACAGCTGGAAGAGACACTTGGCAAAAATTGGCTGAATAAACTTGGGATCATCGCGCTGGTGATCGGCATTTCGCTTTTCCTGGCATACAAATTCCCTTCGCTCAGCAATCCGGAAAAAATTGGACTGGGGTATTTGCTTGGCTTCGCGATTCTGGGTTTGGGAATCTGGCTGGAGCGCAGCGATCGTTACCGGGTGTTCGCGCGGGCGCTGATCGGTGGCGGGTGGGCGCTAACGTTTTTTGTGACTTACGCGATGTATTTCGTGCCGTACACGCGGGTGATTGATACGCAATGGGTGGACCTGGTGCTGCTGTTCGTGGTGGCGGGAGTGATGGTGGCACACACGCTGCGGTATGACTCGCAGGTGGTGACCGGGCTGGCGTTTTTGTTGGCGTTCACGACCGTGGCGATCAGCCAGAACACCATTTACTCGCTTTCGGCGGGCGCCATACTTGCGCTGGGGCTGGTGGCGGTCGTGCACCGGCGGGATTGGTTCGAGCTGGAAGTGTTCGGCATTTTGGCTTCGTACATTAATCATTTCATCTGGCTGGCCACCGTCATCCTGCCGATGGCCGGGCACCGACGAGTGTTTCCGGAATTTATGCCCAGCACGATTCTGCTGTGCATGTACTGGGCGGTTTACCGGTGGTCGTATATGGAGCGGCGCATTCAGAACGCGGCGCAGGAACGCGTTTCGACCTTGGCGGCGGTACTGAACACGTCTTTGCTGCTGGGACTTTTCAAATACCAGTCGTTGCGGCCGCAGCTGGCGTTTTATGCGTTGCTGGCGCTCGGCGCGATTGAGTTGACGCTGGGGCAGTTGCCTGCGACACGGCGGCGGCGTGTGGCGTTCATTATTCTGTCGACCATCGGGATCGTTCTGCTGGTGGCGGCAATTCCTTTCAAATATTCGGGTATGGATACGGCAGTGATCTGGCTGGCGGAAGCGCAAATGCTGATCATGGCCGGGGTTGTTACGCGCGAAGTTTTGTTCCGACGATTCGGGTTGCTGGTAGCGCTACTGACTTCCGGGGACATGCTGACCAACCAGGCGCTGCCGAGGCTGTACGACCAGATCTCGGTGCCGGCACTGACGGTGTTCGATCGCTTGAAGCAAACGGCCCCCGCGACCGGTTTCCAATTGGCTGTGAGCTTTCTCGTGGCGGCGCTGCTTTTCTATGGCAACGCGCTGGTGATTCCGCGGCGATGGAAAGATTTGCTGACATCGGAAAGCGAAGGTGCGCTGTTTCGCGCGTTGTCTTATCTCGCGGCGGTGATGCTGCTCGTTTCGCTGTGGTTGGCGTTTCCGGATTCGTGGACGGCGGTGCTGTGGGCGGCGGCGGCATTTTTGCTGGTAGTGCTATCGCGCGCGCTTCCCGCGGAGGACTTGAGGTATCAGGCGCATCTGTTCGCGCTGGCGACGGTGAGCCGGGCGATTGCGGTGAATTATTTTCTTGCAGCGGCGTTTTTGCACACGAGGGTGTCGCTGCGGCTGGTGACGATGTCACTGGTGATCGCGCTTTTCTACCTTTGCGCGCGGTGGCTCAGCGTAAAGGCGGCGGAATATGCGATCGATGCATCCGAAATTTACACTACGGCGGCGGCGATTCTGGTGGTTTTGCTGGCTTACCGCGAATGTAACTGGGCTTGGATTGTGGTGGCGTGGGGCGGGTTCGCGCTGGTACTTGCGGTTGTTGGAATTTATCGCGAGGGGCGGGATCTCAGTTTGCAGGCGCATGTGATTGTGCTGGCTGGATTCGCGCGGACGTTGATTGTGAATATCGACGCGACACAGGAATGGCACCACTTCACGGCGCGCTTCCTGACTTTTACGCTGATGGCGGTGCTGCTGTATTTGTGCGCGTATTTCAGCGGGCCGCGCGATGCGGATTATGCGCGACTGTTTTCCGCGCTGCATACGTGGGCTGGTTCGATATTGATCGGGGTGCTGGCGTTCAAGGAAGTGGCGTCGCCGTGGATTGCGGTGGCGTGGGCGGTGTTCGCACTGCTATTGCTGATTATTGGCGACCGGGTGAAACGCATCCAGCTGCATTTCCAGGCGTACATCCTTTCGGTGTCGGCGTTATTCCAAATTGCGACTGTTAATTTGCTCGCGGTTGGACCGTGGAGTCTCTACCCGCGGGTTTCGTTGCGACTTGTGACGGTGGCGCTGGTAGCGGCGATTTTTTATTCATGCGCGCGGTGGGGGCAAAAGGCGAGTTCGAACAGGCTCGGTCGGCGGGGGCGGCGTACACGTGGACTGCGTCTGCGCTGGTTGTTTTGCTGTTGTATTACGAATTGACGCCGCATGCGGTGGCACTGGGGTGGGCGCTATTTGGATTGGCGTTGTTTGAGATTGGAGTGCAGTGGAACTCGCGCAACTGGCGTTTGCAGAGTTATGCGATGTTCGGACTGAGCTTTGTGCGGCTGGCGGCGTTCAATTTGGGATTCGGACCGCGAGAATTGTTGCTTACCACGCTGCCTGTCGCGTTCGTTTTTTATTTTGTGTATGCGCGGCTTGCGCGCCTCACTGATGGCGAAAGGGCCGGCGCTGCGTCTGATCCATTTGTGCTGGACCGCCAGATTTACGCTGGCAACATTCTTGCATATCTGGGGTCGGCGACGCTGGTGCTTTTCGCGAGATCTTATTTCGCGGATGGGTGGGTGGTGGTGGCATGGGCCTCGCTTTCGCTGGCGTTTATTGCGGTCTCGTGGGGCGCGAAGAAAGACGTGTTTCTGCAACATAGCGTGATTGTGGCATTTCTGGTTTTCTTGCAGTGCCTGGCATACGAAGCGATTGCCAGCAATCTAGGTCGCCCTTCATGGAAAGCCGACCATGGGCTCTATGTGGCTGTGGCAGCGGCTATTCTTTTTGCGGCGCAGGCGTTTGCGTTTCCTTTGCGGGCGCGTTTTGCCGCGGTGCGATCGAATCGCTCAGCTAGGGAGTTGGAGCTTCCTGATTTGCTGCAGCGGCCGGAACAGATTTATTTTTTTCTGCCCATGATTGTTGTGACGTGGCTGATCCTGAATGACGTTACGCAGGGGCGGGTGACGATCGGGTGGGGGATAGAGGCGGTTGCTGCGTTTTTGTTCGCTTTGATTGTGGGCGAGCGGAGTTTCCGGTTGGCGGGGCTTGGGTTGTTGCTGGTGTGCGTGGCGAAGATTGTGGTGCTGGATGTGTGGCGGCAAGAGAGATCGGACCGGTTCATTACGTTTATCATTTTGGGTGTGGCGTTGTTGTTGGTTTCCTATTTGTATACGCGGTATTCGGAGGCGATCCGGCGGTATTTGTAGAGGGGTGGTTGGCTTCCCTACGGGTGCGGGAGCGGGGATGACGGGGAGTGTTTTTTTTGGGTTTGCCAATAGGGGTTGATCGAAGAGAGATTCCTCGCTGCGCAGACTTCGTTTGGAATGACAGGGGTTGGTTTTGTGGGGAAAGACTGGCCGATGTAAAGTTCGGCCATTACACGCGGCCTTCGTTCGGAATGACGCGGCTTTTATTTCTGGAGTTAGCGGAGAGAGTTTAGGGGAGCGCTGCGGAGGGAGGCGTCGAGGAGTTGGATGGTGTGAAGGACTGGGATGGGGTGGGGAGTTTTGGCTAAGCAGGATTGGAGTTGGAGCAGGCAGCCGGGGTTGCCGGTGGCTACTACATCGGGGGTCGGCGCGAGGGCGCAGATCAGGGCGGCTTTGCGATTGCCCAGTTCTGTGGCGGCTTCGGGTTGGACCAGATTGTAGATGCCTGCGGAGCCACAGCAGATTGGGGATTCGGGAATTTCGAGTAGGGTGAGGCCGGGGATTTGGGCGAGAAGCTGGCGAGGCTGCGTCCGAATACTCTGTGCATTTTGGAGATGGCAGGAATCGTGGAAGGCTACGCGAGCTTGGAGGCGATGACGCTCGGCGCGCGGTGGAAGTTCAGCGAGTAGTTCGGTAACGTCTTTGCATTTGGCGGCGAAGCGCTGGGCGCGGTCGGCGTAGGCAGGATCGTTGCGAAGAAGATGGCCGTACTGTTTCATGTTGGAACCGCAGCCGGCGGCGTTGATGACGATGGAATCGGCGTTGGTTTGTTCGAAGACGTCGATCGTTTGGCGGGCGAAGGCAAGCGCCGCGGATTCTTCTCCGGCGTGGACGCAGAGCGCGCCGCAACAGGTTTGATTTTGTGGGGCGACGACTTCGCAGCCCTCGGCGGAGAGGACGCGGGCGGTGGCGGCGTTGACGTGAGAGAAGAAGGTGCGCTGGACGCAGCCGAGGAGGAGGCCGACACGCCTGCGCTTTTCGCCTTGCGCGAACGTGATGGGAGCGACGGGTTCGGTAGTCATGACGGGAGGGAGTAATGTGTCCATGGCGGCGAGGGATTTGGGAAGAAGTTTGAAGAAGCCGATAGCGCGAAGGGCGGATTGTAGGCCGGATTTTTGGTAGATGAGGAGCGGCCAGCGAAGGACATTGAGGCGAGTGGGACGCGGGAAGGTTTCGAATAGCAGGCGGCGATGGAATTTGTCGAACGCGGGGCGATGGTAGTTGCGTTCGATTTGGGCACGAGTGGCTTCGATGAGTTTGCCGTATTCGACGCCGGAAGGACAGGCGGGCATGCAGGCCACGCAGCCGAGACAGGAATCAAAATGGCTAACGAATTTTTCGCTAAGTGGGGTGGCCCCGTTGAGCGCCATTTTCATGAGATAGATGCGGCCGCGCGGGGAATCCATCTCTTCGCCCCAAAGGACGTAGGTGGGGCAGACGGGAAGGCAGAACCCGCAGTGGACGCATTTGTCGATCAGTTCCTGCGCGGGAGGCTGGTGGGAATCGAAGGTGCTGGGGAGAATAGGAATTTTGTTTTCCTCCGACATGCGATCAGATTCCCCCAACGAAACGGCCGGGATTCAGAGTGATATTTGGATCGAGCTGGTGTTTGATGGCACGCATGAGTGGTAAAGCGTCGCCGGGACGGCCCCAAGCGTCGAATTCGCTGGTGAGGGCAGCGTTGCCTAGAGCGACGAGCGAGCCGCCGGCGCCTTCCATTCTTTTGCGAAATGTTTGGGAAACAGAGGAAACTTGCTGTTTGTCGCCGGTGAGAAGAACCGTGGCTAGGCCGGTTGCCTGGACTACGGCGCTGTAATTCACGTTGGCGGTGGCAATCGTGGCTAGATTTGAAATTGCGGGGATGGCATCGACTGGATCGGCTGACATTTTGAATAGTGCTGAGAATGTGTTTGTCGGCGAGATTGCGGAATGAAGTTGTTCTCTCGCTTGCCAGACGGAGTGGTCTGCCTCGGAGAAGGACAGAGGCCAAGCCACCGACTGCAGATGCGCTACTTGCGCGGCAATTCCCTGCCTTGTTCCTTCGAAGATGACGTCGACGAGAAATCCGGGATTGTGGTTGGCTTGAACGCGCGTCTGTAGACCGGAGTAGGCGAGTTGTGAGTCCAACAATTGGGCGAACAAGCGCGCGGCATCGGAGGCTTGCTTCGCAACGCAGGTGAGCGTGGCGGCCGCGTGAGGCAGAGGGTGCACGCGAAAGACGGAGCGGGTGATGATACCGAGAGTACCGAGAGCGCCGGTGGCTAGTTTGGGAAGATCGTAGCCCGCGACATTTTTTACAACTTTGCCGCCACTTCTGGCGAGGGTGCCGTCGGGGAGTGCCAGCGTTACGCCGATGATAAGGTCGCGGAGTGAACCGAAGCGGAGACGAAGCGCGCCGCTATCGTTGGTGGAGAGTGCGCCGCCGATGGTGGCGCGATCCGGCCAGAGGGCGTCGAGGGCCAGGCGCTGACCGTGCTGCGCGAGAGTTTGTTGTAGCGATTGCAGGGTGCAACCGGCTTCGACAATGACGGTGAGATCGGACCAGGCGTGTTCGAGGATGCGATTGAGGCGGGCGGTGGAGAGGATGAGGTCAGCGGATTTTGGCGGATTGCCCCAATCGCGTTTTGTTGCGCCGCCGCGAGGAATTACGCTTAGGCCTGCAGTGTTGGCGAAGGCGAGGGCCGCGGCTAATTGTTGTTCGGTCGAAGGCTCGACTACGAATTTGGGTCGCAGGTTGCAGATGCAATCCTCGGCGCTGGCGGCGCGGAGATTTCCTGTGCCGACGATGGAGGCCAGTTGCTGTTCGATGGAGGCGGTGGTGGGCATGCGGCTAAAATCGCTCGGCGAGGCCGGCGGATTCGAGAGGATGCGGAACGTATTCGCCAGGCTTTTCGCCGCAGAGGTGGGGCGTCGGGAAAATTTTTGTGGGATTCGAGAGATTGAGGGGATCGAAGGCGCAGCGGACGCGCTGCATGGTGCGCAGATCGGGCTCGCTAAACATTTTGGACATCATGCACTTTTTGTCTTCGCCGACACCGTGTTCGCCGGTGATGGAACCGCCAGCGGCGAGACAGATTTCGAGAATTTTGTTGGAGAGAGACTCCGCGGCTTCGGCCTGGCCTTCGATGTGGCCGTCGTAGAGGACTAGCGGATGGAGATTGCCATCGCCGGCATGGAAGACGTTGGCTACACGCAGGCCGGCTTCGCGGCTGAGGCGACTGATTTCACTCATCACTTGCGGAAGTGCGGTGCGCGGGATCACGCCGTCCTGGACGATATAGTGGGAGGAAATGCGGCCCATAGCGGCGAAGGCGGCTTTGCGGCCTTTCCAGACCAGGGCGCGTTCGGCGTCACTTTGCGCGAGACGAATTTCGGTGGCGCCATTTTTGCGGCAGAGTTCTCCGACGTGTTGCATGAGGAATTCGACTTCGGCGACGGGGCCATCGAGTTCGACAAGGAGCAAGCCGCCGCAATCGGGATAGTGGGCGTGGACAGCGGCTTCAGCGGCCTGGATGGCGAGGTTGTCCATCATTTCCATGGCGGCGGGGAGCATGCCGGCGGCGATGATGTCACTGACGGCGGCGCCCGCTTCGTTGGTACCGGAAAATGCGGCGAGGAGCGTGCGCACGCATTCGGGGCGCTTGAGGATGCGAAGAATAACTTTGGTGGCGATGCCGAGAGTGCCTTCGGAACCGACGAAGACGCCGGCGAGATCGTAGCCCGGGACGTCCAGAGATTTTGCGCCGAGGTGGATGAGCGAACCGTCGGGGAGAACGACTTCGAGGCCGAGTACGTGCGTGGTGGTGAAACCATATTTGAGGCAGTGAGCGCCGCCGGAATTTTCCGCGACGTTGCCGCCTATGCTGCAGACGGATTGCGAAGAAGGATCGGGGGCGTAGAAAAAATTGTGAGGTTGGACGCGGGCAGTGACGTCGAGATTGATGACACCGGGTTCGACGATGACGCGGGCGTTGGGGATGTCAACTTCGAGGATGCGATTCATGCGGGAGAGGCTGATGACGATGCCGTTATCGACAGGGAGCGCACCGCCGCTGAGGCCGGTGCCGGAACCGCGAGCGACGAAAGGAATGTGTTCGCGATGGCAGAGGCGGAGGATGGATTGGACTTGGTCGCTGGTGGAGGGGAGGAGGACGGCGGTTGGGAGGACGCGGAAGTTGGTGAGGGCGTCGCATTCGTAGGTGTGGAGTTCTTCGGGGGAAGAGATGAGGGCGTGAGGGCCGAGGATGGCGCGGAATTGTTTGAAGAGGTTTGCTTGCACGGCGGCTTGCCCTCGGAGAAGGATTTGGGTTCGAAGAGCAGATTGCCTGATTGGAGGAGGAAGGTCAAACGGGGAGGAGGGGCGTGAACGGCGAAGGGTGCGGCGCCCCGAGTGGCAACGGTCAGGGCGTTATGAACGTGAGTTGTTGCTGTTGCTGCGGAGGGGAGATTCCTCGCTTCGCTTGGGTTACTCATCCTCGGCCGGCCAAGAAAACTCCCGTCATTCCGAACCAAGTGCGACCCACGCTCCAACACCCGGGCGCGGGGCATCTGCGGAGTGGCTGCGCCACTTTACATGGGAGGGATAAGGTGGGGAAAGACGTAGGCGTAAAGTAGGACTATGACGCCTACGATGGCGGCTAGGGAGATGGAGTGCCAGAAGACGTAGCGGAAGATTAGGCCTTCGTTGCCGACCTGGTTAGTGGCGGCAGTGGCCCCGGTGATGGATTGGGCATCGACCATTTTGCCCATGACGCCGCCGGCGCTGTTGGTGGCGCACATGAGGATGGGGCTGAGGTTGAGTTGTTCGGCGGTAATGCGCTGAAGACCGCCGAAGAGGGCGTTGGAGGAGGTGTCGCTGCCGGTGAGAGCGACGCCGAGCCATCCGATGTAGGTGCCGAAGAAGGGGTAGAGCCAGCCGGTTCGCGTGAAGGCGAGACCGAGGACGGCGTCCATGCCTGAGTAACGCGTGACATAACCCAAACCCAACATGAAGGACATGGCGACGATGGCGTGACGCATGCGGAAGAGGGTGTGGACGAAAATGGCGAGGAGTTTTTGGGGTTTTACGCGGAGAATCAGCCCGGAGAGCAGGGCGGCGAGGAAGCAGGAGGTGCCAGTAGCGGTGAGCCAGTTGAAATCGAATTTGGCTGGTTCGGCGGTGGGCTTGGCAACTACGGGCGGGGCGCGGAAAACTGTTTTGTGGAGATACGGAACTTCCCAACCGCCGGTGGCGAAGGCGGGAGTGGTGGCGCGGCCCATGGCGTTTTTGATGGAAGGCAATCCCCAGAGAAGAACGAAGATGGAAAGAATGGCGAAGGGGAGCCATGCTTTGGCAATCTGCGCGGGAGTGTAGGCGCGCGCGGCAGCTCGTTGCTGGAGTTGGCGGATGTCCCATTCGTCATCCATTTGATCGACGAGGACGAGATTTTTCGGGACGCCGGGAGGAATGATTTTTTGCGAAGGAAGGTCGGGTTCGCGTTCGTCTTCGAAGCGCCAGATGCGTTTTGGTTTCCAGAAGCGAAGAAAAATCAGCGTGGCGATCATGGAAGTTACGCCAGCGGCGATGTCGACCAAGTTGCTGTCCATATAGTTGGACCAGAAGAATTGCATTCCGGCGAAGGAAATGCCGACTACGAGAATGGCGGGAAGAACTTCCCATGTTTCCTGCCAGCTGACCATGGCGCGAACCAACCAAAAAGGAACCAGAACGGAGGTGAGTGGAAGGATGCGGCCAATCATGACGTTGAGGTCGTGTTCGGGCAGCGCGGTGACTACGGCGAGGGTGTGAACGGGAGTGCCGATGGCGCCCCAGGCGACGGGAGCGGTGTTGGCGATGAGATTGAGCGCGGCGGCGTGGAAGGGTTTGAAGCCGAGGCCGATCATGAAGGCTCCGGCGATCGCCACGGGAGCGCCGAAGCCGGCCGCGCCTTCGATGAATGCGCCGAAGCAAAAAGCGACGAGAAGAAGTTGCAGGCGGCGATCGGGAGTGATGGAGGCGACGGACTGCTTCATGATTTCAAACTGGCCGGTGTCGACGGAGATGTCGTAGAGGAAGACGGCGGCGATGACGATCCAGACGATTTTAATGAGGCCGAAGGCGGCGCCGTAGAAGAGGCTGGTGACGGCGAGTTTGGCGGGCATGCCGAAGATGAAGACGGCGCAGAGTACGGCGGCGGTGGCGCCGGCCATGGCGCACCAGTGGGGGCGGATTTTCAGGCCGGCTAGGAGACCTAGGAGGATGACGATGGGGAGGGCGGCGACCAGGGTGGAGAGCCACCAGTGGCCGAGGGGATCGTAGAGTTGGGTCCAGGTCATGATAAGTGCGGGAAGAACTATCTCATGAATTGTTTTGATGGAGGAGAGCAAGAGAGTGAGGAGGTTCCCTCGAGGGCTGAAGCCCCGGGTTCTGCTGCCGCTGGAAGTTCCGACCCTTGACAAGAGAACCCAAGAGACACACGGAAGACGGATCGATCGAGGAGGGATTCTTTCCGCGAGCCGCGCGGAAAGGGGCGGCGGTCCTCACTTCGCGAACTGCGTTCGGAATGACCTGGCTAATTTTTTGAGGAAGGTTGGCCGATTTAAAGTTCGGCCGCTACATTAGACCAAAACACGGCCAGGACGGCCTGTGTTTCTGCGGGGAAATGTAGGGTGAGGCTTGCTATGAGGTTGCGGGACGGCGTAAGTTGCTTGAGGCTTGTTCGTGGGGGATCGATGAAGACTAAGAATTTTGTGTTGATGGTGATGTGCGTGTTTTGCTTGTTGGGTTGTTCTAAAAGCGAGACGCGGGTGAATGTGCAGACTTCGGCATTGCCCGCGGCGCCGACCCCGGCCAATCCGACTACGGGAATGGTGCCGGGGGCACCTTCGGCGAAAGCGGAGGAGAGCAATCGCGGCGTGACCGCGGAGATGCGGAATGTGTTGTTTCATTTGACGCCGGTGGCGGCGGCGCACCTGGTGGTGCTGTCTGGAGAATTGTGGCCTGCCGGGAAAAACGGGATGGTTGTGTTTGACGATAAGAATTCGTTCGAGGTGCGAGTGACGAAGGGGACGGTGTCGATTTCGCCGGAAGCGTTGACGGATATTATGAATAATTATGTTTTTAAGAAAAGCGATGCTCCGTTGAAGGATTTGCAAGTTTCAATCGACAACGGGCGATTGATCATCAAGGGGAAATTGCACACCAAGGGGGATATTTCGTTTGCGACGGCAGGAACACTGAATGTTACGAGCGACGGGCGGATCCGGGTACACACGGAAAAGATCACGGCGCTGAAGGTTCCGGTGAAAGGCTTGATGGGTTTGTTTGGGGTGGAGTTGGCGAATGTGGTGAATACCAGCAAAACTCCGGGAATCGATACGGACAAAAATGATTTGCTGATGGATTTAGGAACGCTGCTGCCGCCGCCGCACATCAAGGGAAAGTTGACGGGAGTGAGAGTGGAAAAGAATGCGATTGTGACTACGTTTGGAGATGGGGGAAAGTCACTGCCGACGCCAAAGGAAACCGGGAGTTTTATGGCGTTTGAGGGTGGCAAAGTGCAGTTTGGGACATTGGTAATGGATCCCACGGATTTAACGGTGTTGGATGTGGATCCAAAGAATACGCTCGAGTGGGATCAGGATCATTATAAGGAGCAGTTGGTGGCGGGGTATTCGCGGATTACGGCGAATTTTGGGTTGCGGGCGTATGCGAAGGATTATTCGAGGTTGAGAAAGGATGGAGGGGTGAAGGTACCGGGAGAGTGAGGCGCGCGGGCTGGTGATGGCGTTTTTGGTGCAATCGAAGAAGGATTCTTCCGCAAAGGCCGCGGAAAGGGGCGGTGGTCCTCCCTTCGCGGACTCCGTTCGGAATGACGTGTTTTTCTTAGAGACCAGACCCTGGGGTTGCGATGCTTCGTCGCGGACTCCTCAGGATGACGCGTTTTGTTTTGAGTTGGGCGGACATGGGACGCAGCAATGCTGCAGCCTACGCGGGGGAGAAGAAACGGCCCGCTTCGGAAAGCGGGCCCGTGCCATCGCGAACCCAACAGTACAGGCGCCACTGGTTATTGGGGCAGAGTGGAGATGTCGATTACAAAGCGGTATTTTACGTCGCCTTTCAGGAGGCGGTCGTAGGCGTGGTTGATTTGCTGGATGGGAATGCGCTCGATGTCGGAAGTGATGTTGTGTTCGGCGCAGAAATCGAGCATTTCCTGAGTTTCGCGAATGCCGCCGATGGCAGAGCCTGCGAGGCTGCGGCGTCCCATTAATAAATTGAAGGCGTAAACGGGGGATGGCTTTTCTGGAGCGCCCACCAGGACGAGTGTGCCGTCACGCTTCAGCAACTGAAGATAAGCGTTCAAATCGTGTTCGGCGGAGACGGCATCGAGAATGAAATTGAAGCTTCTGGCGTGCTTCTGCATCTCGTCGGCGTCTTTGGAAACGATGACTTCGTCGGCGCCGAGGCGTCGGGCATCGGCGGCTTTGTTGGGAGACGTGGTGAAGAGAACGACGTGAGCGCCGAAAGCGTGAGCGAACTTGACGCCCATGTGGCCCAAGCCGCCTAGACCGACAATGCCAACTTTCTGACCTTTGCCGACGTTCCAGTGGCGCAGCGGCGAATAGGTGGTGATGCCGGCGCAGAGGAGCGGCGCGGTGCCGGCGAGATCGAGCTTGGGAGAGACGCTCAGAACATAGTTCTCGTCGACGACGATGCTGTCCGAATAACCGCCGTAGGTGACGCCGCCGAGAATTTTATCCTCGCCGTTATAGGTGAGGGTCATGCCCACTTCGCAATATTGTTCTTCCCCATCGCGGCAACTGGCGCAGACGCGGCAGGAATCGATCATGCAGCCAACGGCGGCGAGATCGCCTTCCTTGAATTTGGTGACGGCGTCGCCGACCCTGACGACGCGCCCAACGATTTCATGACCGGGAACGCAGGGATACACGGTGGGCATAACCATTTGCCATTCGTTGCGGACCTGGTGGAGATCGGAGTGGCAGACTCCGCAGAAGAGAATTTGGATCTGGACATCCTGCGGGCGGGGAGAACGGCGCGGGATGGTGAGGTGTTCGAGAGGAGCGGTGGCGCTGTGTGCGGCGTAGGCTTTGGCGGTGAAGGTTTTGGGCTTTTGGGAATCGGGTGTGGGGACGGTTCTTGCAGCTTCGCTCATTGTTCCTCTTGGATGATTGGAATTTTGTGGGACGCAACTTGAGTTGTGGTGCGAACCCTATCATTAATATAGATCGCGGTTGGGGGTGGGAAGGTACATTTTTGTCGTTGGTGGCCTGTGCGATGATCTGGGCTGAAGCCCGGCGCCTATATTAGACCCCAAGACACAGGAAACCCAAGACACAAGCAGAACGGCCTGTGTCACTGTCCGGCTGAGGGGAGTTGGAATTAGAAGTCGAAGTCGCCGTCTATGCGCCAGAGGCGGCCTACGGAGTTGTAGAAGACGCCGTAGTTGGGAGACGCGAAATATTGTTGAACGTCGCGGGGGTTGTAGTGATTGGTGACGTCGATGACCTTCAGGCCGCCGAGGAATTGGATGCGGTGGTTGTGGAATTTGAAGTCGAAGGGATATTGGAGTTTCAGATCGAGGCTGGCGAACGTGGGAAAGCGGCCGGCTTCATCGCGGGCGCCAATGTAATTCCAGTTTTCATCGAGCCTGGAATAGGGGAAGCCGGAGTGGACGTCGAGAATGGGAATCAACTGGAGTTTGTAGGGGAGGCCGATAATGCCCCAAAAGAGGACACGATTGGGCGCGTCACTGGGAAGCGGACCGTATTGATTGGGGCGAATGAGCGCGTACGGATCATTGCCGAAGAATTGATTGTAGTCGTTGAGTTCACCGAAAGCGCGCGAACGAACGTAGCTGGCGACGAGACTGGTGCGTTCGGCGGGATTCCAGCGAAGCATGGCGAGAAATTCGTCGTAGGTTTGCGTACCGGAATTGAGCAGTTGGAGTTGGGCGATGTTTTGGGGCTGTGGTGGAGTTGAGAGAGGAAAAAGCGGGTCCCTCGCTTCGCTCGGGATGACAATTTTTTTATCACCGCTCTGAATGGTCGCACTATTACTGCACGGCGCGGCGAACACTGTGGTGCCGGGCGGGGAGACGGGGTTGACGAAGAATTCGCGGTAGCCCTGGCGGTGTTCGTAGCCCAAGCGGAGGAGGAGATTTTGGCGGAGACGGCGATCGAATTGGATCGTGGCGCCGAGGCTGTAGGGAAGACGGAGGGCACCGTTGAATCTGTCGATGGCGTGGACGAAGGTGGTTGGAGGTTGGAGCAAGGTGATGCCATCGGCGGCGAATTGCGTGATGGTTTGCGCGGGAAAATTTGGAAAGACGGCGACGTTGAGGGGAATTTTGTCGTAGAAAAGGCCGACACCGCCACGGATGGCGGTGCGATCGTCTTTTGTGGGAGCGAAGACGAAGCCGATGCGGGGAGCGGCGACGAGCACGTCTGAAGACAGGCTGTCGTGTTCGAGACGGACACCGAGATCAAGGGTGAGACGCGGGAAGAGTTGCCAGTTGTCCTGAAGATAGACAGCAACATCATTTTTTGAGGCGGAAGCGGAGAGAACGGGATTGTTATAAGTGATTTCGCTGGAGAGCGTTCCATCTTCACGGAGAACGCGAACGGGAAGATTGGAGACGGAACCGTCGTAGGTGGAGCGCGTGAAGGTGTAGCCGAGGGTGAGGAGATGGCGGCCAGCGAAGGAGAGCGGGCGAAGATGCAGGGCCTGGTTCCACTGATAGAGCCATGTGTTACGACGCTGGGATTCGAAGAAGCTGCCGGAATTCTGTTCGGGGAAAAGAGTCATTGCGCCGGGCTGAAGGTCGGCGGGGAAGAGGCGGGAGTCAAGCTGCTTGACGGAGAAAAGAGTTTGCACGAAACCGCCGTTTGGGAGGATCCAGCGATCAGAAACGGAAGCGAAGAAACCGCGCTGACGGAAATCGTTGGTGACGGGTTGCGGATCGAATGTGTCGATGTTGGCGTAATTGGTGTTTTCGGGATCGAGAGTGAGGATGGCGGTGAGGCGGTGGGACGGGTTGATGTCCCAATCGAGTTGCGTTTGGGTGTTGACGCGCTCGTCGATGCGAACGTTGTTGGGATTGGGGAGCGACGGGACGCGGAGAGTGTCGTAGCCCAGGTAAAGCGATTGGAAGATGTAGAGTTTGCCTTTAATGAGCGGGCCGGAAAAGGCGAGATGCGGCGTGAGGCTCTCTATTCCGTGAGTGCTGCCATCGATCCAACGGAAACGCGGAATGGGATCTTCGAAGAGCCACTTCCATTTATCGCCGCCGCCGCGCGTGGTGACTTCAATGACACCGCTGGAAAAATCACCGAACTCGGAAGAAAAAGGATTGGAGAGCACGCGCATGGAATCGACGGCGGCGTTGGGTAGGCGAAGCGCGGGCTGGCCGGTGAAGGGATCACCTATGGAAGCGTTGTTGATCAAGGCGTTGGCTTGATTGGCGTTGCCGCCTTTAATGCGGATGAGGCCGTCGGGGCCCCGGAGTACGCCGGGGAGAAGCGGCAGTGCTTCCTGGAAATCGTCGTTGAGGCGCACGAGGGATTTGAGCATGGCGGTGGTGAGGACCTGGCCGCCGCCGGAACTGGATGAAGTGTCGACGGCTTCAGGAGTATTGGCGGTGACAGTGACGGATTCGGATTGCGTTTGCGGCAGGAGTTGGAAATCGGCGGTGGAGGGAGAGGCGGCGGTGAGCGTGATGCGGCAAGAGGCGGGAGCGAATCCGGCCAAGGTGACAAAGATTTCGTAATCGCCGGGGAGTATGCCGGAGAAAGAATATTGGCCTAGCTCATCGGAGACGGTGGTTAGTTCCCTTTTTGTCGCGAGGTTTTTGAGGGTGATGCGCGCATTGGGCCAGAGAGTTTGAACGCGACTGGGATCGATGGTGAAGATGGTGCCAGAGATGCGGGCAGTGTCGGCAAACGTTGCGATGGATGAGAAGAGGACGAGGACAAGGAGTGGGGGAAGGGTGCGGTGAAGTGATGGCCGCATGGGGAGATGGTACAGGAGTGGGATGGGTGGGGGTGGAGGGGCGTTGTATGGGGGGTGATCGAAGAGGTTCCTCACTTCGCAGACCGCGTTCGGAATGACGGTTTTTTGTGGTGATACGGGGAGTTTTTGGATTTGAGAGCTTGTGGAGATGGGGAGCAGCGGTGCTGCGACCCGACGCGGATGGCAGCGGATTGTTGGGAGGCGAAACGCTAGGTTGAGATCCTTAGTCGCGGAGTCCTTGCGATGACGCCGTTATATTAGTTGGTCGGGGACACGTCAGGATGACGGGGCGCGGGACTCGGCGTTTTCTTGGGGTTGGGAGTCTTGGTAAAGGCGGTAGGAGAGCCAGGCGAGGATGGAGAGCATGCCGAGCCAGCCTAGTTGGCGGGCCAGATGGCCAATTTTTTGATCGTATTCGAGGATGCGCCAGTGGGAGAAGAGGATGGTCCAATCGCTTTCGTCGGAGTTGACGAGAGGGAGTGAGAGGGTGCGTGCGTCGGCCATGTAGGTGCCGATGTAGAGAAAATTTTCGAAGAACCAGAAGAGAGAGAAGGCGAGGCCGTAGGTTTGGCGGTGGTAGAAGAAAAAAATGGCGCAGAGGAATGGAACGATGAGTTCGCCGAGAGTGCCGCCGAGAATCATGAACAAGTGCGGGCCCCAGCTGAAAAAGTAATGGCCGGCTTCGTGAATGATGAGATTGGCGTAATCGAGGAAGAGGAAGCCGGATTGGTCGCGGGCGGCGTAGAGGAGGAAGAGGAAGTAGAGAGTGAGGACAATGGCGGCGCCGGGGCGAGAGACGCGGGTCCAGTGATCGGGGCGGGGCATGAGGAAAGAGTAGCAGAGCTGATGGTAGGACTGGGGGATGGGTTTCGTGGGAGAAACGACGGGGGTTCCGTTGGGATGAGATCGAAATTCCTCATGGCGCGGACTTCGTTCGGAATGACGGTTTTTCTATTTGTCAAAGTTGAAAGGAAACCCCAAGAGGCCGGGCGCTCGGGGCAGAGGCGCCGATCTGAAGTTCGAAGTCCCGGGTCTTGTTCGTGGACGTGGATTTAGGGCGCAGCGGAGAATCTGGATTTGGGTTGGGGTTGGGATTTTGTTTCGGGTTTAGATTGCGATTTGGGTTGGGTTTCTGTGGGGCCGGTGATTATGCGGGCTCCACGGCTGAAAGTGAGGTATTCGAAGCCCCATTGGATGAAGACTTGGATGCGGCTTTGGAATTCGACTATGTACATCAGGTGGATGAAGAGCCAGATGAGCCAGGCCATGACGCCTGCTACGTGAATGCCGAAGATGTTGGCGACGGCGGCAGCGCGACCGATTACGGCCATATCGCCTTTGTTGAAATAGTGGAATGGATCGGGTTCCGGCTGGCCGTTGAGGCGGGCGAGGATAAATTTGGCGGCGTAGCGGCCTTCCTGGATAGCGGGTTGGGCTACGCCAGGGACGAGATTGCCGTCTTTGGTCTCAACGTGAGCGAGATCGCCGGCCACAAAAATATTCGGGAAATTGGGAATCGTGAGGTCGGGAAGAACTTTTATTTTTCCGGACTTATCGGTTGGGGCGGAAGTGCGTTCGGCTAAGCGGCGGCCGAAAGAAGTGACGACGACGCCTCCGGTCCAGAGAATAGTTTTGGCATCGAGGCGGCCAGTGGTGTCGCCATTTTTGAAAGTGAGGCCTTGGGGATCGATGTCCGTGACGAAAGCGTTCTTTCGGATTTCGACGCCGAGACGGGTGACGAGCTGTTCGGCTTTGGTGGAAAGATCGTCGGGATAAGCAGCGAGGACGCGCGGGCCGCCCTCGAGCAGAATGATGCGCGATTCTTCCGGACGAATGCGGCGGAAATCGTGGCGGAGGGTTTCTTTGGCAATTTCGGCGATAGCGCCGGCGAGTTCGAGCCCGGTGGCACCGGCGCCGACGATAACGAAGGTGAGCCAGGCGCGGGCTTCCTCTTCGGTGCTGGCACGCTCAGCACGTTCGAACGCGTAGAGCAGTTTGTGGCGGATGGCAGTGGCTTCTTCTACAGTTTTGAGACTGGGGGCATCGTCGCGCCACTCGTCTTTGCCGTAGTAGGAGGTTTTGGAACCGGTGGCGACGATAAGAGAGTCGTAGGGGAAGACGGCGCCGTCGAGAAGGGTGACGGTTTTCGCGACGGGATCGAGATCATGGGCTTCGCCGAGAAGGACTTCGGTGTTTTTCTGGCGCCTAAGGACAGCACGAAGGGGAGCGGCAATCTCTCCGGGCGAGAGCGAGCCGGTGGCGACTTGGTAGAGAAGCGGCTGGAAAAGATGGAAGTTGCGCTTGTCGATGAGTGTGATTTCGGCGTCAGCGCGTTTGAGGGTTTGCGCGGCGACCAGGCCGCCGAAGCCGCCGCCAAGAATAAGGATGCGATGTTGCCCGGGCATGTTTCCCCTTCCGTTGCGCAAGAGAAAGCCTATATTGTGCCCGAAGGCAGGGATGGGCCATTATTTAGATGACGGCCACGATGAAGAGATACAGGGCCACGCGCGAGCAATTCGAGCAAGATGCCGTGCGATTGTTGTGTTCAGACCTGATTGAGCCGGACAACCGGGAGCGGCTGGCGGGATTGCTGAAGAGTTATGCGTTTGCGGATCAGTTGAATGGGGCAGTTTACGAAGCGATTTTGGGAGTGGGGAAAGTACCGGCGCGACGGTTGCGGGAATTGCTGCCGGGTAGGGTGACGAACCTGGGATTTCCGGACTTTGAGTTGAAAGAATATCTGGGACAGAGCGGGGCAACGGACGACATCGATACGTTATTCGAGCATTTGCTGGAACTGACGGGCGAGTATCCGGAACAGAACCGCAAGGCGATGGGACAGTCGGCGTGAAGTGGAGTGTTTACCGGTGGTCGTGCCTGCTGGAATCGCTGGCCTTCGCGGGATTCGTTGGGACATATATATGGAAGTTGCAGGCAGTCGCGTCGTGGACGTGGTGGGTGTTCGTGGTGTGGCTGCTGGTGAGTTTTGTGGCGCGAAGGGATACGCCGAAGACGATCGGGTGGCGCGCGGATAATTTGTGGCGCGCGACTAAACGGGCGGCGTGTTTTTTTGTGCCAAGCGCGGTGCTGATTTGTTTTGCGGGATTGTTTTTGGGAATGCTGCACCGGATGCCGACACATTTTCTGCAGCCGAAACGATTCGTGGGTTACCTGGCGTTTTGTTTGCTGCAGCAGGTGGGGCTGAATTCGTTTTTGACGAACCGGCTGTTGGCGGCGTTTGAGAAGCCGGTGCCTGCGGCGGTGCTGTCCGGGGTGGTGTTTGCGGCGTTGCATTGGCCGAATCCGGTGCTGGTGCCGCTGACGTTTGTGGGCGGAGTCGCGATGGCGTGGTTGTTCGCGACGGAGCGGAATATTTTGCCGTTGGCGTTGGGGCAGGCGGTGTTGGGGGCATTGGTGTGGTGGGCGTTTCCGTTGTCGTGGCACCATTCGATGAGGGTGGGGCCGGGGTTTGGGGAGTATCGGGCGCGGTAGGGTTTGAGGGTGGGAGTCGGGAGCTAGAATTTTTCTCGCCTGTTTTTTTTTATCAAGGAAAGAGATAACCCCAAGAGCACAGGCGGAAGCCTATGCTACAGGGCCCACGCAGATTCGGCGCTGGGGGCAGAGGCGCCGGCTTAAAGTCCGGCCGCTACCTTTTCAGGTCGTGGGATTAGAGTTGGCGGTCGGGATAGCGGCGGAGGAGGTAGGTGTCCAGGGCATATTTGCCGGGGCCGAAGATCAGGATGAGGAGGGCGGCGAAGAGGAAAGTGTAGGGGTCGGCTACGTAGAATTTTCCAGGATCGGAGAGAAAGGAGAAGAGGGCTTCGCGGTCGGCCATGATGTAGGCCATGAGCATGTCAATGGTGATGACCAGGCCGAAGAAGCGGGAGAACAGGCCGATGGCGAGGAGCAAGCCGCCTACGAATTCGATGCCGGAGACGAAAGTGGCGGTGAAGCCGGGAGCGGGGAGACCGAGGCTGGAGAAGAATCCTGTGACGCGGCCTAGGTTGTGGAGTTTGCCCCAACCGTTTTGGGCGAGTTGGACGCCCCAGTAGGCTCGGACGAAGAGCAGGAAGAGCGATTGGAGAGAATTGGCGGCGCGGACGGCGACGGCGTAGAGTTTGCGGATTTGGTTGATGGCGGGATTCATGTGTTGTGCTGCTCCTCGACTTTTCGAAATCGGAAAAAGAAAACTGAAAATAGAAAATTAGGCCCGTCTCATGGTGGGCGTTACGTTTGTTGAACCCAAGGGCGCACACGCGACTGCGGCGTGGGGGCACCCAGGAAAAAGCTACTGCGGGAAAACCCGGGGGTAAGCGACGCTAGCCCCGCCGCACTCCATAGGAGATGGAAAAGCGTTTTGGGTTACACGATGAACCAGCCCAGGGAGGACCAATTTTGGAACCAGGAGGCTACGTAGGCTGCGCGCTCTTGCTGGGGAATTTTTGAGGAGCGGAAGGCGGAGACTATGGCGCGTTCGAGGGTGCGGCCTTTTTGGAGTGATTGCAGGAGGGTGAATTCTTCTTTTTCGAGACGGCGGAAATAGACTGTGTTTTCGAGGCGATGGATGGCCAGGAAGACCGGGGCGGGTTTCAGGCGCGCTACGGCGGAAACTTTTTTGCGTTTTCGGCGCTCTTCCATGGCGTTGCTGGCGATGTCGGCCGGAGCGTCATGTTTTACGGCGAGGAGAAGATCGTCTACCGGGAAATAGAGACTGAGAAGGCGAATGTAAGGTTGAAGGCAAAGGCGCAGTTTTGCGGGATTTACGTTGGCAAGCGAGGCTGCGGTAAGCGGAGGTTCGGAGGCGCCGTCGAAGGCTTCGATTTCGGCCCACTCGAGGCGAACCATGTCGATGGCTAGCTGGTGGCGGCCGAGGGCATAGCGCGGATGTTTGCGGAGCCAGACTTCGAGTTGCGAGCCGAGATCGCGCATGGTGAAGGAGCGCGAGGGGCAATCCGTCAAATAACGTTTGGCGAGGGCGTCGAAGCGGCGATCGCCGAGGACAGCGCGCAGACCGGGAAAATCGTCGGCGAGGGCGTCGAGAACGCGGAACCAATATTGGCGACTGTAAATTTCGAGGCGTTCGAATGACGTGAGGCGATCGTTGGGCTTGATGATTTTTTTGGCCAGCTTGGCAAGCGAGCGCCCGTCGAGGGCGGTGCGACGCATGCGGTCGGAGGGAGCGAGCGGAGTCATGACCGCGCGGGCGACTTGACGCTGTAGAGCGCCGAGATTCATAGCGGTCTGCCCTCGGCGGCACAAGCCGCGTTGAACTTGCACCACATACGGCACGGCTGACGCTGTTCCCGGACGGAGAATGTAAATTCGATCGGTTCTGTCATACGGCCGCCGCGAGAGAAGCACTGGCAAGATATTTGTTGGCCTTTAGCGCCTCGTTGTGCACTTCGTCGAACGAGGGTATGCGATCATCCCATTCAAGGAGTGTGGCGGTGTGGCCGACGCGCTGAATGGCGCGATCATAGAGTTTCCAGACGGGATCGATGACCGGGTGATCGTGGGTGTCCAGAATATATTTGCGATATTTCGAATGGCCGGCTATGTGAACCTGCGCGACGCGATCGACGGGGACGCTGTTGACGTAGACGGCGGGATCGAAACTGTGATTCTGCGAGGAGACGTAAATATTGTTGACATCGAGAAGGATGCCGCAATCGGCACGCTCGACGACTTCGTTGAGGAACTCCCACTCGGACATTTCGGAGACGTGATATTCGGCGTAGCTGCTGACATTTTCGACGACTACGGGGACCTCGAGGAAGTCGCGGACTTCTCGAATTTTTTGGGCGGTGAGGCGCGCGGCTTCGAACGTGTATGGCATGGGGAGAAGATCGTGAGTGTAGCGGCCGTCGACGCTGCCCCAGCAGAGGTGATCGGAGAGCCAAGGAGTTTTTGTGCGTCGCACGAGATTTTTTAAGCGGCGGAGATGTTCGCGATTGGGCTTTTCCGCGGAACCGAAATACATGGAGACGCCGTGCTGGACGACTTTATAGCGCTCTAGGATCTGGTCGAGGATCTGGAGAGGACGGCCGCCATCGACCATGAAATTTTCTGAAATGATTTCGAACCAGTCGCAGGTGGGTTTGCGGGTGAGGATGTGGTCGTAGTGAGGGATGCGCAGGCCGATGCCGGCGGCGTAGGTAGTGAAACTGTTGAAGCGGTTTGCGGGCATTGCTTTACTCCGGGGTGATTCATCAAGTTGTGTTGCGAGGAGAACAACCCCAAGAAAGAGGGATTCTTTCCGCAAAGGGCGCGGAAAGGGGACGGCGGTCCTCACTTTTGTTGTGCGGAGCCGCCGGGAAAGTGGCGGGTGGGTGCCACTTCTCCGGCGGAGGATTGTGTGGGTCGGTCGGGATTACGAGTTTGGCATCTTGGAGCCGTCGGTAGCGCAGCCGCCCTTGCCCTTGCAGCTGTTCTTGCCTTTGCAGCCATTGTCACCGCTCTTGCAACCGCCGTTACCTTTGCAGGAGTTTTGACCTTTACAGGCATGCTTTTCGGGCTTCTTGGTGGTGTCCGGTTTGTCCTGGCTGAGAGCCGAGAGCGACGTCTTGGACGTGTTATATCCAGTCGAAGCACGAACAGCGACGCCAGTGCCTGCGAGCAGGCCAGCAACCGCTGCGCTAGTGATGAGAGCCTTGGTGGTTTTTGTCATGGGTGTTTCTTCCCTCCAGTTTGAAGTTTCGGAAACTGAAATCGCCGTCCGGACAGGGACCAGCCTGAAGAAGCCAGAGCGGAATCTCGGCCGGGAGGGTCAGCGAAGTCCCGGAAACGCCCGGAGCCCGTCTAGGCTCGCAAACCCAGTGGCCGGAAAGCGATTGCCCCTGTGTGAGTCAAGGGCAGGGGGAAGGTTACACCCGTGGAATGAAAAAGAGGAGAAAAATTGTGAGGTGTGGGGAACGAGGGGCGGCGTATGACAAATGGGAAAAGAATTTCTGTTACTTTTGACCGAAGATGGACTCGCATGGAGAAGGTTAAGTACGCTGGAACGAACGGTTTTGGATTGCCCGATTTGAATTGTAAATTGTAAAAAGGGTGGGATGAAAGCAGCGGCGACAACTGATGAGAAAGCATTAATCGCGCGGGTGGTGGCCGGGGAGAGCGAGCTATTCCACGAGTTGATCCGGCCGTACGAGCGGCTGGTGTATGTAACGATATTCGCGATTCTGAAGAATGAGACGGAGGCAGAAGACGGGGCGCAGGAAGCGATGATCAGCGCATTCCGGAATCTGAAAAGTTTTCGAGCCGAGGCGAAGTTCAGCACGTGGCTGGTGACGATTGCGATGAATGAGGCGCGGAAGCGTCTACGGAAAGCGAAGACAGCGGCGGAGGATTCGCTGGATGCGCCGCGAGACGACGGCGAAGGAGATTTCACGCCAGAAGTGCTGACGGATTGGCGGGAGATTCCGCTGGAGGCGTTGGAGCGAAAAGAGCTCAGGGAAAAGTTGCAGGAGGCGGTGGCGACGCTACCGCAGAAATACCAGGAAGTGTTTGTGCTGCGAGATGTTGAGGAATTGAATCAGGAAGAAACGGCGGCGGCGCTGGGAATCAATGTGACGCTGGTGAAGGTGAGGTTGCATCGCGCTCGAATGATGCTGCAAAAGGTGCTGGCACCTTACTTGAAGAGCGATTTTCCCTTCCCTGGTCAAGGTAAGCCGGCACGCGGCGGATTTTTCCGAAGGTGGTTCCAATGAAGCTAGAATGCGAAAACGTTTGGAAGCATATTTCCGGGTACCTAGACAAGCAGCTGGATACGGAGCTGCTGGCGGCAGTGGAGAAGCATTTGGAGAGCTGCGAAGTGTGTTCGGCGATATTGGATTCGACGCGGAACATTCTGGTGCTGACGGCGGACGACCGGGTGTATGAGTTGCCGGTGGGGTATAGCGCGCGATTGCATGAGCGGATTGCGGCGGTGATTGAGGGACGAGGGTGAGGTGGGAGTGGTGAGGTGAGTTGGGAATAGCGTTGGTGTTTGCAGCGGAACCCAAGAAAGAGGGATTCCTCACTTCGCAGACTCCGCTCGGAGCTGCAATTTTTGTTACGGATTGCCTTTTAGTTTGTAGTGGGCGATTTCTTCGGCTGATAAGAGGATAAGAGTTAGCACGGATAGGGCTAGTTGGAGAGCCTCTGAGCGGCGCTTCCTTTGGGTTAGAGGTTGCTGGCGCCAGGCGGAGGACCCGCGACGGCGGAGCCTGCGCACTTGCCAGAGAGCGGCGAGGTTTAAGAGAGAGCCTATTAGAGCTAGGAGCATCATGGGGATGCGGATAGCGTCGGCGTGCAGGCGTTCGGCTAGATGCCAGGCGGAAGAGGCCAGGACTACGGCACCGATGCCGACCAGGAGACGGATACCGTGAAGGGCGATGAAGGTGCTGCAAACGCTTTGGAGGAAGGCCAGGAAAAAGCCGGACCAGTTGAGCCACTGGAAACGCGAGGGAGAGGAGACGCGCGGCTCTTGGTTGGACAGGGATGGACTTGGCATGGGAGAAGTTCCTCGATTCTGTGCGCGTGGGAACAGTTTGCCGGGAAGTGGGGGAAGAGGCAAGGGCGCGAGGTTTGGAAATTGGAAAAGGGAGAATTGAAAATGGGGTTGGTTGGGAGACACGACGCGGGGGTTCAAGAGGGATTGTTTCCGCAAAAAACGCGGGAGGGGGCGGCGGTCCTCGTTCCGCGGACTCCACCCGGAATGACGTATTTTTTGTGGTGAGGTGAGGCAGTTTTAGATTTGGGGTTTTGCGGAAATGGGACGCGACGGTAGGGCAGGTCAGCCCTAAGAACACAGGCAAGGAGTGCCTGTGACCACGGTGGGGTGAAATTACGTTTGGGTTAGATGGGCTTCGAGGAACCAGAGGTCTTTGTCTAGTTCGCGGGAGAGTTGGGTGAAGAGGTCGGCGGTGGTGGCGTCGCCCAAGTCGTCGGATTCCTGGATGGCGGTGCGGACGGCGTTGGCGTGGTGGGCCACGTTGTGGACGAGGAATTTCAGCATGGAAGGGCCGTCGGATGCGGCGAGGTCGGCTTCTTTGAGGCCGGATTTGGCGGCGGCTTCGCGGACGGTGCCGTTGGCTACTCCGCCGAGGGCCGCTACGCGTTCGGCGATTGTGTCGGTCTGGTCTTCGAGGTGGGACGCAATAGAATCGAAGAGTTCGTGGAGCTGGATGAAGTGAAGACCTTTGACGTTCCAATGGGCCCACTTTACTTGGGTGCGCAGGTCGGTGCTGTCGGCCAGGCGGGCGTTTAGGAGTGCGATGATGGCTTGGCGATTGTGTTCGGGTACGCCGATGCTTGTGGGATAGGTACGAGCGGTGGCGGTGGCTGCTTTTGGCATAAGACCTCCTGAAGGTGCGGATTGGCCACTCTTGGGTAGATGCTGTCGGAATGGGAGTGGATACGATTATTTGGGGGTGTGAATTGGATTGGGATCGAAGAGGGGTGACCGGTTGGTTAGTGGCAGGACGTGTGGGTTGAGATCCTTGGTCGCGGACTCCTCAGAATGACACGCGTGTGTTTTTTGGGGTGGGTCATGGTGGATCGATCGAAAAGGATTCCTCACTCCGCGGACTCCGATCAGAATGACGGTGTTTTTTTCAGTGGGTTAGCTGGGGATGAGGGGGCGGGGTTCGGTTACGTCGGAGTAGAGTTTGTCGATTAGATGGTGATATTGCTGTTCGACGACTCGGCGTTTGAGTTTCATCGTGAAGGTGAGGGCACCGTTGTCGAAGGTGAAATCGTCGGGGAGCAGGGCGAAGCGCTTGATGGTTTCGTATTGGGCGAGGTGAGCGGTCAGGCGGGAGACTTCGTTTTCGATGAGGGAATAGGTGCGAGGATGCGCGGCCATTTCTGCGTTGGAGGAAGGGGTGAGACCTTCTTCAGAAAGTTTGGAGGCGAGAGTGGAGGGATTAATGACAAGGAGAGCGACTACAAATTTGCGCTGGTCGCCGACGACCATGGCGTTGAGTATGAAGGGACTGGTCTTGAGAATATTTTCGATGGGCTGCGGCGCGACAAATTTGCCGGCGGCAGTTTTGAGCAGATCTTTTTTGCGATCGGTGATGAAGAGATAGTTATCTTTGTCGAGATAGCCGATGTCGCCGGTTTTGAACCAGCCATCCGCGGAGAGGACTTCGCGCGTCGCTTCAGGATTCTTGTAATAGCCCTGCATGACGCAGGGGCCTTTGGCGAGAATTTCGCCGTCATCGGCGATGCGGATTTGCACGTTGGCGATGGGGCGGCCGGAACTACCCACGCGATTGTGTGGGTAATTGTTGGTGAGGACGGGAGAAGTTTCTGTGAGGCCGTAACCCTGATAGATGGGAATACCGACGGCCCAGAAAAATTCTCCGAGTGCCTTCGAAAGAGGCGCGCCGCCGGAGAGAATCAGGCGCAAGTGTCCGCCGGTGCCGGCGCGAATTTTGGAATAAACCAGACGGTCGGCGATGGCCCATTTCAATTTCAACAGAAGGCCGCCGGATTTTTCGCCCGTGCGCCAACCGGCGGATTCCCGGGCGGTTTGCATAGCGAAATCAAAAATCTTGCGTTTGGCTCCGGTGGCCTTACTTCCCTGCTCCATCAAGCGGGCATAAATTTTTTCGAAGAAACGCGGAACGGCAGCGACGACGGTGGGACGGACTTCCGTGAGGGCTTGCGCGACGTTTTCGACGATGGGGACGTAGGCGATGGGGCAGCCCTGAAAGAGGTAGAGATAATCCAGCATGCGCCCGTAGACGTGGGCGAGCGGGAGAAACGAAACGGCGATATCGCTTTCGGGATGAAGAATGATGTTCTCGCAGGAATCGGCGACGTTGGAGGTGAAGTTGGAGTGCGAGAGCATGACGCCTTTGGGCTCGCCAGTGGTGCCGGAAGTGTAAATGATGGATGCGAGTTGAGAGGGAACGACGTCAGCAACGCGCTTCCGGTAAGAGGCGATGTCCGCGGGGCCGGCAGCGGCGAGGAGGGTCTCGTAGCGAAGGAATTCTTCGGGGAGGACAGCGCCGGCGCCGGCAACGATGACGTGCTGGACGGGGGCGAGTTGTCGGCGGATCTGGAGAAATTTTTCCAGTTGCGAGAGGCCAGCGATGAAGACGACTTGCGCGCCGCAATGATTAAGGATGTAGGTCATGCGGTCGGGAGATTCGTTGAAGTAGATGGGGACGGTGACTGCGCCGGAACCGTTGATGGCGAAATCGGCGGTGTGCCATTCGGGACAATTGGGAGCGAACAGGCCGACGCGATCGCCGGATTTGACGCCGAGTTCGACGAGACAATTGGCCAAGCCGGCGATGCGGCGGAGAAGTTCCTGGGAGGAGACGGCTTCCCAACGGTCAGCGGAACGGTACATCTGGGCGCGCAGGGAAGGATGTTGGTCGAAGGCGCGGAGTAGAGCGGCTGCGAGTGAAGTGTAGGCCATGCGAAATTTGAATGTACCTTAGAAGGAAAAAGGGCGCAACGGTGGGGAGAGGTGGTGGTGTTTTTGAGGTGGATCGAGCGTAGAGGAATTTCTCACTTCGCGGACTCCGTCTGAAATGACGGTTATTTTTTAGCGGGGTGGTGCTTGGTTGGTTGGGGAAGAGGTGTCGCACCTACGGCCCTTGCGGGCGGGGTTAGGTTGTGGCGGCCCGCTAGCGCTTTGGCTTGCGGGGGATTTGGGTTGTGGGGAGATGCGCGGCGCGCACAGGGATGGCGGTGGTCTGTGGCGAGCTTCCGTCACAAAAAGCGCTCCTCAGGATGACATACGCGCGTTTTTTGAGGGAGGGTTATGGCGGATCGATTGAAGAGGGGATTCTTTCCGCAAAGGGTGCGGAGGTCCTCACGTCGCGGACTCCGTGCGGAATGACGTGGCTTTTTTGGGTGACTCAGGAGGAGGGGCGGGAGTGCCTGTGGTGGTTAGGTGGGATAAGATATGGGCTAGAGGATTTGGATATGGCTACGTTGTCGGCGGCGGCTATGAGTGATCCGGCGGTTGGTCGGGGGCCTTTTCGGGCGCCTCGTGGGGCGGATCTTTCTTGCAAGGGGTGGCAGCAAGAGGCGGCTTTGCGAATGCTGTTGAATAATCTGGATCCGGAAGTGGCGGAGAAGCCGGATGAGCTGGTGGTGTATGGCGGGACGGGGAAAGCGGCACGGAATTGGGATTGTTTTCATGCGATTGTGAAATCGCTGCGGGCGCTGGAAGGGGACGAAACTCTGCTGGTGCAATCGGGGAAACCGGTGGCGGTGTTTCGTACGCATGAATATGCGCCGCGGGTGCTGCTTTGCAATTCGAACCTGGTGGGACACTGGAGCAACTGGGAGAAATTCAACGAACTGGACCGCGCCGGGCTGATGATGTTCGGGCAGATGACGGCGGGGAGCTGGATTTACATCGGGACGCAAGGGATTCTGCAGGGGACATATGAGACGCTTGGAGCGCTGGGGCGGCAGCATTTTGGCGGGGACTTGAGCGGGAAACTGGTGGTGACCGGTGGGATGGGAGGAATGGGCGGAGCGCAACCGCTGGCGGCGACGATGAATGGCGCTGCGTTTCTGGGGATTGACGTGGACCCGGAACGAATCAAGAAGCGGGTGAAAACGGGATATTGCGACGTGATGGTGACGTCTCTAGATGAGGCGCTGCGCATTCTGAAGAATGCAGTGAGAAAACGCGAAGCGACTTCGGTGGGGCTAGTGGGAAATTGCGCGGAACTGATACCGGAGTTGGCAAAACGCGGCGTTGTGCCGGACGTACTGACGGATCAGACGAGCGCGCACGATCCTATTCATGGATATGTGCCGAATGGGATGACGCTCGAGCAGGCGGCGGAGCAGCGGAAGACGAATCCGCAGGAATACCGGAAGCGGGCGATTGCGGCGATCGCCGAGCATGTACAAGGCATGCTGGATTTGCAGAAGCTGGGCGCGGTGACGTTTGATTATGGGAACAATATAAGGACATTTGCATTTGAGGGTGGAGTGAAGAACGCGTACGATTTTCCCGGATTTGTGCCGGCGTATATCAGGCCCTTATTCTGCGAGGGAAAAGGACCGTTCCGGTGGGCGGCACTTTCGGGAGAGGCTTCAGACATTGCGCGGACGGACCGGCTGGTGCTGGAAATGTTTCCGGAAAACGAGCATTTGAAGCGGTGGATCACGCTGGCGCAGAAGAAGGTGAAGTTCCAGGGATTGCCGTCGCGCATCTGCTGGCTGGGTTACGGGGAGCGGGACAAGTTCGGAATGGCGATCAATAAACTGGTCGCGAAGGGCGAGTTGAACGGACCGATTGTGATGGGCCGGGATCACCTGGATTGCGGCTCGGTAGCTTCGCCTTATCGAGAGACGGAATCGATGAAGGATGGGTCTGACGCGGTAGCGGATTGGGCGCTGCTGAACGCGCTGGTCAATACGGCGAGCGGCGCTTCGTGGGTGTCCATCCATAATGGCGGGGGAGTGGGGATTGGATATTCACAACATGCAGGACAGGTAACGTGCGCGGATGGCACCAAAGAGATGGGCAAGCGCATCGAAAGAGTGTTGACGAACGATCCAGGAATCGGGGTGGCGCGCCACGCGGATGCAGGGTATGGTGAAGCCATCGAGTTCGCCAAGCAGACAGGTGTGAAGATTCCGATGCTCTGAGGAATCGGACGCGGACGCAGGTGCATGCGACGCGGACGATTCCGGCAGGGATTGTGTTGTGTGCTGTTGGGCCAGGGATGAGAATTCGGTCGGGGGAGTAGATATATGTATACAGTGCTGGGAGCAACAGGGCATATCGGCTCTGTCATTACTAAGAGACTTCTTGAAAAGGGCGAGAAGGTACGCGTCGTGGGAAGAAACACGGCGCGATTGCAGCCGTTTGTGCAAAAGGGCGCGGAGGCGTTCATCGGCGATGTGGCGGACGTGGAGGCGATGACGAGGGCGCTGCAGGATGTGCGCGCGGCGTTTTTGATGTTGCCGCCGGGGATGACTTCGCCGGATTACCGCGCGGAACAGGAACGGGAAAACACTGCCATTTCGAGCGCAGCGCGGAATGCGGGACTACACTACGCCGTAAACCTGAGCAGTTTTGGGGCGCAGGCGCCGGTGGGGACCGGGCCCATTCTGGGGTGTCACCGCGCGGAAGAGAAGTTGAACGCGGTGGAGAAGCTGAACGTGCTGCACCTGCGGGCGGCATACTTTATGGAAAATCACCTGGCGGCGATCAACATGATTCAGATGATGGGATTGTACGGTGGAGCGCTAAAGCCGGATTTGCCGTTACCTATGATCGCGACGAGGGACATTGGGGCTTACGCGGCGGAACGGTTGCTGAAACTGGACTTCAAGGGAAAGCAGACGCAAGAGTTGCTGGGCGAGCGCGACCTGACGATGAATGAAGTGACGGCCCTGATCGGGAGGGCGCTGCAGAAGCCGGACCTGCGGTATGCGCAGTTCCCGTACGACCAGGTGCAGAAGGTGCTGGTACAAATGGGAACGCCGCCGAAGACCGCGGCTTATTTCATTGAAATGTTCCAAGGACTGAATGATGGGATTGTAGTGCCGACCGAGGCGCGTTCGGCGGAAAACACAACCCCGACTTCGATCGAGACATTTGTGAAAGAAGTGTTTGTGCCGGCCTATCAAGGGGTCGGAGTGGGTGCGTAAGCGAAGTTCGTCTCCTGCGGAGATGCGATAACGACGCTTTGAGCGAGAACTTGCTGATTACAGGTGCTTCGCAACTGCTGACGCTGCGGGGAGGCGCGCCCCGGCGAGGCAATTCCCTTTCAAACTTGGGCATCGTGAAGGATGGAGCACTGCTGGTGCGCGAAGGAAAGATCGCGGCACTGGGCATGCGCGCGCAGGTCGAGGCGCGGAAGGATGCGCGAGCCGCGGAGAAATTGGACGTGGGTGGCCGGGTGGTGCTGCCAGGATTTGTGGATTCCCACACGCATTTGATTCATGCGGTAAGCCGCGCGGAAGAATATGAGCTGAAGATTCAGGGAGCGAGTTACGAGGAGATTGCGCGAAAGGGCGGCGGGATACTGAATTCGGTGAAGAAGCTGAGAGCGGCTAGCGCGGAGGTGTTGAGACGAAGGGCGCGCGCAGCGCTGGAGGAGTTTGCGAGTTACGGAACGACGACGGTGGAGGCAAAGAGCGGGTACGGGCTCGATGTTGCGAACGAGTTGAAGATTTTGCTGCTGCAGCGGGAATTGAATGGCGAGCAGCCGCTGGAAATTGTGTCCACGTTTTTGGGGGCGCACGTTGTGCCGGCGGAATTTCGCGGAAAGCCGGATGGGGCGGAGCGGTATATTGCGCTGCTGCTGGAGCAGATGCTGCCGGAAGTGGTGAATGAGGGGCTGGCGGAATTTTGCGATGTGTTTTGCGATCGCGGGGCGTTTACGCACGGGGAGGCGCGGAAGATTTTAAGTAAGGCGAAGGAATTTGGGCTGACGCCCCGGTTGCACGCAGAGCAGCTTTCGCGGACGGGCGCGACTTTGCTGGGCGTGGCGCTTGGAGCGGCGAGTTGCGATCATCTGGAACACGTGAATGCGGCGGATATACTGGCGATGGCTAAATCGCGGACGGTGGCGACGCTGCTGCCGGGATGCGATTTCCATTTGGGTTGGAGGAATTACGCTCCGGCGCGGAAATTGATTGACGCGGGGGCCGTGGTGGCGCTGGCGACGGATTACAACCCCGGGACGAGTCCGACGGTGAGCATGCCGATGATTTTGTCGTTGGCGTGTTCGGAGTTGCGGATGACGCCGGCGGAGGCAATTGCGGCGGCGACGATCAATGGCGCGTTTGCCTTGAAGAGGGAGAAGCGGATTGGGTCGTTGGAAGTGGGGAAAGAGGCGGATGTGGCGGTGTTCGAAGTGGAGGATTATCGTGAAATTCCCTATTATTTTGGGACGGCGCGGTGTTGGTTGACGATGAAGAGGGGTGAGATTGTTTGGATGCGGGAGTGATGGGTTGTGGATGGCGATTGAGGTTGCGGTGGCAGGATGGTGGCGTTTTTTTGGCGGCAAAACACATTGTTCGAAGAGGGATTTCTCACTCCGCGGGCTCCGTTCGGGATAGCGGCTTTTTTGTGGTGCGTTGGTTGGGCTTGTTGCGTTGAGTGAGATGACGAGTTGGTTGATCCAAAGATTGGTCATAAAGAGGGCTGATGAAACGATTGATTGAGTGCGTGCCGAATTTTTCGGAGGGGCGTGATCCGGCCAAGGTAGATGCGATTGTGGAAGTGATGCGCAGCGTGCCCGGGGTGTATGTGCTGGACCGGGAAATGGACGCGGACCACAACCGGTGCGTGATTACGCTGGCAGGCGACCCGGAAGCGGTGGGCGAAGCAGCGATTGTCGGAGCCGGGAAGGCGCTCGAGTTGATCGACATGACTACGCATACGGGAGCGCACCCGCGCGTGGGAGCGACGGATGTTGTGCCGTTTATTCCGATTGAGGGGGTGACGCTGGAAGATTGCGTGGCGCTGGCGCGGCGTGTGGGAAACGAAATCTGGAAGCGGCACCGGATTCCGATCTTTTTTTATGAGGCAGCGGCGACGAGGCCGGACCGGGTGAACCTGGAAAATGTGCGGCGCGGGCAATTTGAGGGATTGCGGGAGGAATTGAAGAAGAATCACGATCGGCAGCCGGACATCGGCGAGCCGAAGCTGCACCCGACGGCGGGAGTGACGGTGGTGGGCGCACGGAAGTTTTTGATCGCATACAACGTGAACCTGAACACTTCGGATGTGAGCATCGCGAACAAGATTGCCAAGGCGATTCGCTATTCGAGCGGGGGATTGCGGTATGTAAAGTCGATGGGAGTGAAATTGAAGGCGCGGAATCTGGCTCAGGTGTCGATCAATTTGACGGATTACGAGCAGACGCCGATGCACCGGGTGTACGAGATGGTGAAGCGGGAAGCGCAGCGGTACGGCGTGGTGCCGGTGGGAAGCGAGATTGTGGGGCTGGTGCCGAAGAAAGCGATGGAGATGGCTGCGGATTATTTTCTGCAGCTGGAGAATTTTTCGCCGTCGCAGGTGTTCGAAAACAAGCTTGAGGCCACGCTGGGCGGAGCACCGGTTGAATCGCAAGAGGGCAAGCTGGCTGGACTGGCGAGGCCGTTTTTGGAAGCGGTTGCGGCACCGACGGCTACGCCGGGAGGAGGAAGTGTTTCCGCGCATGTGGGAGCGCTGGCGGCGGGGCTGGGGCAGATGGTGGCGGGACTTTCGCGGAAAAAGAAATCGCAAATTTTACATGTGGACAAATTGTCCGAGGCGCTGGAGGAATTGCGGGTGACCGCGGACGAGTTGACGGTGGCGATCGATCAGGACGCGGCTTCGTATGACGCGGTAATGGCGGCGTTCAAACTGCCGCAAGGCAATGACGAGGAGATCGCGAAACGCGAAGCGAGTATTCAGGCGGCTACGAAGGGGGCGGCGGAGGTACCGCTGCGGGTGGCGGAAAGGGCTGCGCGGCTGAACGAGCGGCTGTTGCAACTGGAACGGATCGCGGCGGCATCTATGAAGTCAGATTTGCAAGTGGCACGTCTAATGGCAGTAGCGGCAGCAAAGGGCGCCCTGGCCAACGTGGAAATCAACCTGGAAGGATTAAAGGACACCGCTACGGTCGGGCAGATGAAGACAAAGGTTGCCGAACTGCGCACTCGGTTAGGCTAGCGGGACAAGCGTGGCGTAAAATAGAGGTTCGAGGATCGTTCCCCCGGCCGCACAAAAGGAGCAACAGATGAGGATGAGGAAAACAGGCATGAGAATGGTCGCGGCGTGCGCGCTGCTGATGATGGGTGCAGTGCTGGTGCGGCCGGCAAAGGCGACTGGCGTGAGCGCGGACACAATCGCGCTATTCCCGAAGAATACGGGAGAGCTTGGCTACGTGGACCTGAAGACGGCGCGCGGCGAGAAGTGGTTCCCTGCCCTACGGGAGCAACTGCTGCCGGATCGATTCAAGCAGTTCGAGAAGTTTTTGGCGTCGGCGGGAGTGGATCCTAATACGCAGGTGGATGAATTGATCTGGGGACTGGTGCCGGAATCGACGACGAAGACGGACAAAGGCGTATCCACGGATATTCCCTCGAGCGAGATGACAGTTGGAATTGCGATGGGAAATTACAATCCGGAGACGACGGAGGCTTATTTCAAGCAGCAGAACTTGTCGGTGACGAAGATTCAGAACTACACGCTGTTCGCGTTTGGATCCGGATCTGGCGAAGGCGATCTGTATTTCTTCTTCCTGGACTCGACGAAGGCAGTGTTCGGGCACAAGCCGCTGCTCGAGAAATTGCTGGATATCCGGCTCGGCAAAGAAGACGGCTTCATGCGGAACGAGCAGATGTACAACCTAGTGAATGAAGTGAATGGATCCAGCGTGGTGTGGGCGGTGCTCGGTCCGGGTTATTCGCGGCTGGCGTTGGGACAGCTTGCGCCGGAAGTGCAGCAGTTTCCGGATGCGGCGGCGCTGGGTCAACGGATGCAGGCGATGATCATCACGGCGAATGCGAGCAGCGGTGTAGATGCGAAATTCCAGGCGGTTTGCGGGTCGACTCAGGATGCGAACACGTTGAGCCAGTTGATGGCGGCGGGGCTGCTGTATAAGAAGTATGAGGCGAGCAAGTCGAATCCGGATCTGGCGCAGTTGTTGGATCAGGCGAATGTGACGCCGTCGGGGGATCGCGTGGTGATTGGGTTGACCGTGAGCGACGATCAGATGACGTCGTTGATTAAGAGGAATACGTTCGCGTTTAAGATGTGAGTTGGTTGGGAGAAACCGAGGAGCGCTGGCATGAAAGCTAGCGCTACATGAGGGCGCCATTGGCGCCCTTTTTGTTTTTTGTGTGGATTAGTCGGCGGGGGGATTGGGCGCTACAAATTTGGTAAGGCGGAGGATAGCGGCGTGGTCGCGAGTTTCGCATTCGACTTCGTCGATGCCTGCCCAGGCGGGTTTTTCCTGGTCGGGAGGTTCGGTGCCGGGGAGGTTTACTTCTACTTCGAGACGATCGAGGGAGCGGCGGAGGATAATGCCGCACGGGATGCCTGAAGAGTGGCAATGGAAGCAGTGTTTGCAGGCAGAGACTACGGAGGCCTGGAATTGCAGGATGGTTTCATTGCCGAGGCCGGCGGCGTCGGCAAAATAGCGCGCGGCGCCACCTACGGCGGCGACCAGGCGATCATCCGGGTCCATCAGTAGCGAGATTTGATGGGGCAAAGTAGACACGGCTAACGATCGTTGGCAAGCGCGACATCACAGGCTTCGCGGCATTCAGGACAATAGTAGAGGCCGTCGATGCCGAGGCGGACATTGCTCTGGCCTTTGCAGATGGTGCAATACTTTTCGCAGGTGCAGTATTCCTCGGTCTTGTCGCACTGGGAGCAAAGTACCTGCTGACGATTGGCCGCCATTGCGCCCTCCGGAAGAAACTTTACCTGAGGGAATGGAGAGCGGCAAGCGGAAGAGGGGGAGAGGTGGCGGGGTTGGCACGGCGGTCGGGTGGTGGGGGTTTTTGGGAGTAGAAAGGGGAAGAGAACGGCTCGCCTCGGAAGGCGGCCCCTACGAAGGCAGCAGAACCCAAGAGCATAGGCTGCAGTCTATGCTACCTTTTTGACGGTGGTGGGAACGCGTGCTAGTATCGAAAATTGTTCGAGCGCGCGGAATGGAATCCGTTAACTCTCCCTCCAATTCAGTCCTTCGCAAAACGCCCTTAAATGCGTTGCACCGTCGTCTTGGGGCCAAAATGGTCAATTTTGGCGGCTGGGATATGCCTGTGGAGTACCCGTCGAACGGCGGGCTGGTGGCGGAGCATAAGGCGGTGAGAGGCGGCGTGGGAGTTTTTGATGTGAGCCATATGGGCGACATACGCATCCATACAGCGAAGGAACCGGGCGGAGCGCTGCTTGCGGTGCAACACCTGACGATGAACGACGCTTCGAAGTTGACGATCGGGCAGGCGCAATATTCGGCGATGCTGTATGCGGAAGGCACGTTTGTGGACGACGTGATCGTGCACCGGCTGGGCGAAGACGATTACCTGCTGGTAATCAATGCGGGAACGCGGGAAAAAGATATTGATTGGGTGAGGAAAAATGCCGCGGGCTTCGATTGTGTAGTCGAAGAGCTGAGCGACAGCTACACGCAACTGGCGATCCAGGGGCCGCGCGCGGTGGACGTATTGCGCAAGCTGACGGACGCGAATCTGGATGCGGTGAAGAATTACTGGTTCACGCACGGAACGGTCTGCGGGCTGAAGAATACGTTGACTGCGCGGACGGGTTATACGGGCGAGGATGGATTCGAGATTTACGTACCGTCGGACGCGGCGACGAGCGATCGCGTGTGGAAAGCGGTGATGGAAGCGGGGAAAGAGTTTGGGATTGTGCCTTGCGGACTGGGAGCGCGGAACACGCTGCGGCTGGAATCCAAAATGGCGCTGTACGAACACGAGATCAGCGACACGATCAATGTATGGGAATCGGGTCTTGAGCGATACTGCAAAATGGACAAGGGCGATTTTCTGGGACGCGCGGGATTGGAAAAGGCGTGGGCGGCGGGTGTGAAGAGGACGCTGGTCGGATTGGAAATGGTGGAACGCGGAATTGCGCGCGACGAGTACCGGGTGGTGGATGAAAATGGAAATGCGATCGGGGTGGTGACAAGCGGATCGCCTTCACCGACGCTGTGCAAAAATATTGCGCTCGCGTATGTGCCACCGGAGAAGGCGGAAATCGGGACAGCGATTTACGTGGAGATTCGCGGACGGAAATGCAAGGCGCAGGTGGTGGCGACGCCGTTTTACAAGAGAATACGTAAGGCCAGCGCGAAGTAAGAAAAGAATCCAGCAGCAAAGACCGGGAACTCTACGGCAAGGAGTGATGACATGGCATATCCGACGCAGTATCGCTATACGAAAGAACATGAATGGATCGACGCCAAGGGCGCGGCAGCGACGATCGGGATCACCGATTACGCGCAGCACGAACTGGGCGACGTGGTGTTCGTGGAACTGCCGAAGGTGGGGACGGCGCTGACGGCCGGGAAAACGTTCAGCTCGGTGGAATCGGTGAAAGCGGTGAGCGAGATTTACGCTCCGGCGAACGGCGAAGTGACAGAGGCGAACGCGGCATTGCACGACAAGCCGGAAACGATCAATAGCGACCCGCACGGCGCCGGATGGCTGGTGAAGATCAAGCTGGCGAATCCGGCGGAAGTGAACGGGCTGATGGACGCGGCGGCGTATGAGGCGTACATCACCGAGAAGCAGAAGGAAGCGTCGGCCTGATGCGCTATCTGCCAAAGAGCCCAGCCGAACGGCAGGACATGCTGGCGGCGATCGGGGCGAAATCGATCGAAGAATTGTTTTCGTCCATTCCTGAAGCTTATCGATTGAAGGAGCCATTGAAATTGCCGGGGCCGCTGTCGGAGGCGGAGGTGATCCGCTACTTCGAAGAGCGCGGCGCGGAAAATTCGGTGGGGTACAGCAGTTTTCTGGGCGCGGGAATTTATTCGCATTTGCGATCGGTGGTGACGGACGCGATTCTGCAGCGGGGGGAGTTTTTGACGTCGTACACGCCCTACCAGGCGGAAATTTCGCAGGGAACGCTGCAGGCTATTTTTGAATTTCAGACGCTGATGTGCCAGTTGACAGGGCAGGAGGTGGCGAACGCGTCGATGTACGACGGCTCGACGGCCACGACAGAAGCGGTGCTGATGGCGGAGCGGCTAACACGGCGGAGACGCGTGCTGGCGGCGCGTTCGTTGCATCCGGAATATCGCGAAGTGTTGCGGACGTATGCGAAGAATTCCGGACTGGTGGTGGAAGAGATTGCGTTCGGGGCGAAGGGGACTTTGCACCTGGGCGGACTGAAGAGCGCGCTGCGCGACGATGTGTGCGCAGTGGTGGTGCAATCACCGAACTTTTTTGGCGCGATTGAAGAGCTAGCGCCTTTGGCCGAGGCAGCGCATGCGGCGGGAGCGCTGCTGGTGGTGGCGGTGGCGGAGGCGTTGTCCTTGGGATTGATGAAGTCGCCAGCGGAAGCCGACGTTGTGGCGATGGAGGGGCAGAGCTTTGGATTGGCGCCGAGTTATGGAGGGCCGTTTGTTGGCGTGATTGCTTCGCGCGAAAAATTTGTGCGTCAGATGCCGGGAAGATTGGCGGGAGAGACAACCGACCAGAACGGACACCGGGGATTTGTGTTGACCTTGGCGACGCGAGAACAGCATATACGGCGAGAGAAGGCGACTTCGAACATCTGTACGAACCAGGCGCTGTGCGCGCTAGCGGCTACGGTGCATTTGACGCTGCTGGGAAAAGAAGGAATCCGGGAGATGGCAGAGCAGAACCTGGCGAAGGCGCAATTTGCGTTGAGCGAATTGGAAAAGATTCCGGGAGTGCGGCGGAGTTTCGCCTCGCCATTTTTTAATGAGTTTACGGTGGAGTTTCCGCGGTCGGTGAAGATGGTGAATGCGGAGTTGTTGCGGTCGAAGATTGTGGGACCGTATGTGTTGGGTGGCGCGTATCCGGAGTTGAGTAAACATGCGTTGGTTTGTGTAACGGAGACAACGTCGCGCGGGGAGATTGAGAGATTTGTGGGGGCGGTGCGGGCGGCGCTGGCGGTGCCGGTGTAGGTGAGGGTGGTGGGGGTGGAGTTTAAAGAGGGACGGAAGGATTCCTCCCTTCGCGGACTCCGTTCGGAGTGACGGACTTTTATTTTCTTTGAAGATAGGAAACGAGACTCTGGGATGAACGAGAAGATTAAGAAGGCTGGGCGGCATGTTAGTCAGAATGAGGGTTTGATATTTGAAAAATCCTCGAAGGGGAAACGCGCTTTTGAATTGCCCCCGCTGGATGTGCCGGCCGTAGACGCGGGAAAAGCTTTGGGTGCGGCTTACCGAGTGGAGGGGGTCGATGGATTTCCGGAGGTCAGCGAGATCGAGGTGATCCGGCACTTCACGCGGCTTTCGACCTGGAATTACGCGATCGATTTGGGGATGTATCCGCTGGGATCGTGCACGATGAAATACAATCCGCGTGTAAATGAGCATGTGGCGCGATTGGCGGGGATTGCGACAGAGCATCCTTATCAGCCGCAGGAATTGTCGCAGGGATGCCTGAAGATACTTTCGCTGCTGGAAACATGTTTACTGGAAATTACGGGGATGGACGCGATCACGTTGCAGCCGGCTGCGGGAGCGCAGGGCGAGTTGACGGGATTGCTGTTGATTCGCGCGTACCTTCAGAAGCACGGAAATCCGCGGAAGATCGTGCTGATTCCAGACTCGGCGCACGGAACGAATCCGGCGACGGCGGTGATCGCGGGATACGGGGTGGAAAATATCAAGTCCGACGCGAATGGCCAGGTGGATATGGAGCATTTGCGGGAGCAGGTGAATCCGGACGTGGCGGCGTTGATGTTGACGAATCCATCGACGCTGGGGATTTTCGAGCAGCAGATTCCAGAGATTGCGGAAATTCTGCACGCGAACGGATCGCTGCTGTATATGGACGGCGCGAACATGAATGCGTTGACTGGCGTGACGCGGCCGGGCGACATGGGCGTAGATGTGATGCACTTAAACCTGCATAAGACTTTTTCCACTCCGCATGGCGGAGGCGGGCCGGGCGCGGGTCCGGTTGCAATGAAGAAAATACTGGAGCCGTTTTTGCCGGTGCCGATTCTGGTGGAGAAAGAGGGCGGGCGGCTAGCGCTGGATTATCAAAGAAAAGATAGTATCGGGCGCGTGCGGGCGTTCGGCGGAAATTTTGGCGTTTTGGTGCGGGCGCTGGCATACATTCTGGCGTATGGACCGGGCGTGCGGCAGGCGACGGAAGATGCGGTGCTGAACGCGAACTATATTCGGAAGCATCTGGAAGGAACGTACGAACTGCCATACACGCGGCCGTCGATGCATGAGGTGGTGTTCAGCGACGCGATCCAGAAAAAGCGAGGGGTGAACACGATGGATATTGCGAAGCGACTGATTGATTACGGATTCCATCCCTATACGACGGCGTTTCCGTTGATCGTGCCGGGGGCGCTGATGATTGAGCCCACAGAATCGGAGAGCAAAGAAGAGTGCGATTATTTTATTGATGCGATGAAGAGCGTGGCGGAAGAGGCGGAGAAGAATCCGGAGTTGGTAAAGAGCGCGCCCCATACGACGAAGATTCAGAGATTGGATGAGGTGGGGGCGGCGCGCAAGCCGATTTTGAGATGGAAGAAGGGGTTGAAGGTGGAAGAGGCACCGCATACGGTGGTGGCGGGGCCGGTGGTACCTACGTGTTGAGGTCGGTGGGGGCGCAGGTGGGTGACGGAAAGATGGATTGTTTCCGCAAGAGGGCGATGGCGTTGTGATCGAAGAGGGATTTCTCACTCCGCGGACTTCGTTCGGAAGGACAGTTTTCTTGATTCTTTGAAAATTGAAAACCAAGACCCACCCTTGGCGGACTCACGGTGGGCACTCAGGAGATGACAATTTGGATTTTGTTTTGGATGTGGATTGTGTAGGGGTGTGGTTTGGGGAACGCCAAGAACACAGGCTGAAGCCTATGCTTCGCGTTTGATTGGGAGGTTGCTGGGTTGGATGATGGGATGCTGCGGTTCGGGTGCGGCCTGCTAAACTTGGTGTAGGAGCTGGACGGAAGCAGGTTTTGTGCACATGAGTTCTTCGTTTGAGGCGTGGATGCCGAAGTCGGTCATCCTGCTGCGCGAGTATACATTCGACAAATTTATTTCGGACTTGATCGCGGGCGTAACCGTGGGATTGGTGGCGCTGCCGCTGGCGATGGCGTTTGCGATTGCGTCCGGAGTGCCGCCGCAAGCGGGAATTTACTGCGCGATTGTCACGGGATTTCTGATTTCAGCGCTGGGAGGATCGAAGACGCAGATCGGCGGGCCGACGGGCGCGTTCGTGGTGGTGGTACTGGGAATCATCGCGAAGTATGGGATCGACGGGCTGTTCACGTGCACGATGCTGGCCGGAGTGCTGCTGGTGGTGATGGGCTTGACCGGGCTGGGCGCGATGGTGCGGTATTTTCCGCGGCCGGTGGTGGCGGGATTTACGAACGGAATCGCGATTCTGATTGCCAGCACGCAGATCCGTGATTTTTTTGGATTGCGCATGGAGCATGTGCCGGGCGATTTTTTCCACCGCATGGGTGCGGTGGCGGAAAATTTCCATACATTGAACTGGACGGCAACGGCGGTTGGCGTGGCGTCGCTGGCGGTGATGATCGTGTGCGCGCGCTACTTCAAGCGCGTGCCGGGCGCGATTGTGGCGTGTTTCGGGGCCACGGCGGCCGTGAGTTTGCTACACCTGCCGGCGGAGACGATTGGCACGCGATTTGGCGGGATACCGAGCGGGTTGCCGCACATCGCGATGCCGCAACTACAGCCGAGTTTGCTGCTGCACTTGCTGTCGCCGGCGGTTACGGTAGCGATGCTGGGCGCGATTGAATCGCTGTTTTCGGCAGTGGTTTCGGACCGCATGACGCGCGACAAACACAACCCGAATGTTGAGCTGGTGGCGCAGGGTGTGGCCAATATTTTTTCGCCGTTGTTTGGCGGATTACCGGCGACGGGAGCGATTGCGCGGACAGCAACGAATGTGCGGGCAGGTGCGAAGACTCCAGTGGCGGGAATGATTCACGCGTTGACGCTGCTGGCGGTGATTCTGTTCGCGGCGCCGCTGGTGAAGAATGTGCCGCTGGCCGCGCTTGCGGGGATTTTGTTCATGGTGGCGTACAACATGGGGGATTGGGCCGAAATCCCCGAGACGCTGAAATTGACGAAGGCGGATATTGCGGTGTGGGCGCTGACGTTTGGGTTGACAGTGTTCGCGGACCTGACACTGGCGGTGGAAGTGGGGATGATCCTGGCGGCGTTTACGTTTATACGGAAAATCTCACAAACGACCACGGTTTCGAAGGTTACCGAAGAATATATTGAAGACGGGCGCGTGCATATCTTGCAGGACAAGGATATTCCGGAGCATGCGGCGGTTTACCGGATTCATGGACCGTTTTTGTTTGGCGTGACAGACAAGATTTCGGCGATTACGGAAGACATGGAGCAGTTGCCGCATATTGTGATTGTGCGTTTGCGGAATATGACGGCGATCGATGCGACTGGGATTGCGGCGCTGCAGGAGTTGGCGGACCAGTTGCACAAGAGCGGCCGGGTAATGCTGGTTTGCGGGGCGCAGCCACAGCCGGCGGAGTTGATGAAGGAAGCGGGGTTTGACCGACATGTGGGGGCGGAAAATATTTGCGAGAACATTACCGAGGCGTTGAAGCGGGCGGAGGAGATTGTGGCGGGGGTGGCGGTGGGGCGGTAGTGGGTGCGCGAGAGAGGGGTGTGGTTGAGAGGGATTTTTTTCGGGAAATGGCGATGGCCTAGGGATCGACGAATTCCTCGGTTCGCGGACTGCGTTCGGAATGACGTGTTTTTTTTAGGTTTGTGAACGAGAAAGAGAACGGCTCGCCTCAGAAGGCGGGCCCTACACTTGACGTGCGTGTGAGCCTTCCTGGGTGCTCCACTCTGAGTCCGCGAAGGGTGGTTCTTGGGCCTTCCCGTTTTTGGTTAAGTTGGGAAGCAAGACGCGTGGGTTGAGATCCTTCGTCGCGGACTCCTCGGGATGACAGCAAGTTTTTTGTTTATGCAGGGATTTTTTGGTTATTACTGGAATTGGACGCTGGTTAGGATTTGTTGGAAAGCGGATTGAAAGCGGGGGAAGTCTTCGGTGGGGGAAACGAAGACGTAGTAGTAGAGACCTTGAGGGGCGATTACGGTGACTAGCCAATCAGTTTCGGGACCACCGGCAGGGGAATCGTTGCGGAGATACGTCGAAAGCGCGGGACGGCCATCGACGGTGGTGTCGACGGGCGGCTTGTCTACTTCCATGGATTCATTTTCCTTTTGAAGGACGGCGATCACGTTTTGGGTTCGATCGCGCAGTGTGTCTGGCGAGTATTTGCCTTTGACTTGCGCGATCCCACCGATCATGCCCCACGCCAAAATGCCTTGACCGTTGCCAGCATCGACGATGCCGCCTACGGGAACGACTACGACGCTGTTTTTTCGAGTGTAATTTTTCCAGTTGATGGGATAGGCGAGCGAGGCTTTCGAATAGCGGAGGCGCGTTACGTCCAGCGAAGGATCCGTGGGCTTGGGGATATCCACGGGGGCGTCGACTCCGCCTGCGCCGGAGGACCTGGAATTTGTGGAGGGCTTTGCCTTCACCGGGGCAGGGAGGGCCATGACTTCGCGCTTGATGGCTTCGAATTCGGATGAATCTTTCTCTGCGCCTTCGGGTGCGCCGCCGAGCTTGCGAATTTCGGTGTCGACGCGCTCGATGCGGTGATCCGGGTTGGGATGATCGGAAAAGAATTCAGGAGGAGCCTTGCCGCCGGCAGTGGAAGCGTTGAGGTTTTCGAAGAAGGCGGCCATGGCGCGGGGATCGAAGCCAGCATCGTAGAGAGCTTGCGTGCCCATGACGTCGGCTTGGGTTTCCGCGCCGCGCGAATTGTGGAGGAGGACGCTGCCGAAGGTGAACTGGCCCGCTCCGGCGGCGGCTGCGCCCGCGGCGCCTCCGAAAATTCCGCCCGCGGCACCCATGATTCCCGCGCCTAACTCAGCATATTGCGCTTTGGTGGCCTGGTTGGTGCCGTGGCGGAGGGCAACGTGGGAGAGTTCGTGGGCCATGACAGCGGCGAGTTGGGCTTCGTTGTCGGCGGCTTCAATGGCGCCGCGGTTGATGAAGACAAAACCGCCGGGGAGTGCGAAAGCGTTGACGGCTTTGTCGTTGACGCAATGAAATTCCCAAGGGTAATCGATGCCGCGGGTGTTCAGATGCGCGACGAGACGCCGGCCGAGCTTGGTGAGATAAGCATCGACTTTGGGGTCGTTGCAGAGGGGGAGTTTTTGTTCGACTTCGTGGGCGGCTTTGCGGCCGAGCTGGATGTCTTGTTGGGGGGTGAAGGCGTTGATGCCGGGCTTGAGGTTAGTGCGGTCGGCGAAGGCGTTGGGCGAGAGGAGGAGCAGGGCGAAGGTGGTGGCGGTTGTAATGCGAGCGTAGGTGGGCATGGAATTTGTATTTTGGGATTATACGGGTGTTGCGTTGTGGGTGGGTGCATAACGGCTGGATCGAGGAGAGATTCCTCACTTCGGGGGCTTCGTTCGGAATGACGTGTGTGTTTTATTTCGTGGAATGAGGAAGAGAACGGCCCGCCATGGAAAGCCGGCCCTACAAACCCAAGACCCATACGCAACGGCGGCGCGTGGGCACCCCCCGCCCCTACGGTTTGTGCGGATCGGGGGAAATTTAGCGGGCTAGGCGCGGGGTGGGTTCTGGTAGTGGGGCGCCGGGGGCTTCTACGGGGCGGCCGCCGCGGGCTTGTGTGGCGCGGGCGGGGACTACGGGTTCGGGCCGACGGGCTGGCATGGCGAGGTTTTCGCCTTCGCGGGTGAAGGAAAGCTTATCGGCGAAAGTGTCCCAATCGATGCCGATTAGATCGCCCGAGTGCACTTGATCCGTGGCGAGAAGATTGGCCATGGGATAGACGACGTGGCGTTCGATGGCGCGCTTGAGATGACGTGCGCCATAACGCTGATCGGTGCCTTCCTGGAGAAGAAACTCGCGGCCAGAGCTGGTGACGCGGAAGAGGAACTGTCCACGGGCGGTTTCCAGAACGCGCTGCTGCACCATGGTGAGTTCGATATCGAGCACCTGCTCGAGCTGCGCGCGATGGAGAGGATGGAAGACCACAACCTTGTCCAGGCGATTCATGAATTCCGGGGAAAATTTGCGGCGCGCGGCTTCGACGGCGGTGCGTTCGACCTTTTCGTCGAGATTGGTTTTGGGCTTGTCATCGGATTTGACGAAGCCGTAGCCGCCGGCCATGAGATCAGTGATTTCCACCCCGCCGAGGTTGGAGGTCATGAAAATGACGGTTTGGGAAAGATCGACGCGGCGATTGTCGCCGAGGGTGAGCGTGGCTTTGTCCAGGATGCCGAGGAGAAGTTGCCAGAGAGCATCGCTGGCCTTTTCGATCTCGTCGAAGAGCAGGAAGGAGAGTTTGAGCTTATCGGAATGCGATGCCGCGAGGGCTTCTTGGGTAATCAAAGGATGAGTTTCGCGATGGCCGAGGTAGCCCGGCGGCGAACCGATGAGCTTGGCAATTTCGTGGGAGTGCTGAAATTCGGCGCAATCGACCTTGATGACCAGACGGGGATCACCGAAAAGAATTTCCGCGGCGGCTTCGACGATGCGCGTTTTGCCCGAACCGGTGGGCCCGAGGAAGAGCAGATTGCCAACGGGGCGGCCGGGCGAGTTGAGGCCGGCGCAAAAGACTTGATAGAGGTCGACGAGGGCTTGCACACCCTCTTCTTGGCCGACAATCTTGCCGCGAATGGCGTGATGAAAATCGCGGGTATCCGTGCTACGGATGCTGGGGTCCAGTTGATGGCGAACGGCAGCTTTCATAACTCTATCCTCGGCAAAACCGACCCTTTCCTTTAATCCATCTGCTCGCGTCAGGGCCAGTTCGCAGGCGACGTTGGTTTGAAGCAACGTGCGCGTTGAGGACAGGAGCATGAGTCGTGCCAATTCTTGTGTGCGGTTTGGAGACGGAAAGAGCCTTGCGGTCAACAACATACGAGCAAGGGGGTTAGGGGAAGTGTCTCACCGGTGAGACGGGGCACGAGAGGTGTGCCAATGTGAGAGGAGAACAACAGTTTGTGTCCATGGGGGGATGACAAAAAGGGGCGGTGGGGGGCGGTGAACTGGTTGTGTTCATGGAACGCGGGAGATTTTATTTGAGGAACCAAGAAAGAGCGATTCCGCTCTTCGCGGACTTCGTTCGAAATGACGAGGTCATTATTTGTCAAATAGAAAGAGAACGGCGCTCCTCGGAAGTCGCGCCCTACCCCTGCCCCAAGGAGGAGAACACCCGGAGCACCGGCTGAAGCCTATGCTGCCGCGCGTAGGCTATGCCGCTTGGGCTACTTGGCGTCTTTCTTGCGGCCTTGTAGGGATTGGCGGGCGGCGGCTGGTGTGGAGGCCGGGAGCGCGGCTGGGCGCGCGGTTTCTTCGGAGATGGCTTCGAGGGGTGTGTCTTTGCCCAGGCCGTCCATGCCTGGAGTGGCGGCGGTTACGTCTTCGGCGGGCGGTTCGGGAGTGATTAAGGCGCCCTCGCGCTCGCGGACGAAAGTCAGTTCTTTGTGAATGCCGTCCCAATCTACGCGGACCAGGTCGCCCATGCGGACTTGTTGCGTGGCGAGAAGATTGGCTAGCGGGTACACGAGGAATCGCTCGATGGCGCGTTTGAGATGACGCGCGCCGTAGCGCTGGTCGGTGCCTTCCTGAAGAAGGAATTCGCGGCCGGCGTCGGTAACGCGGAATAGAAATTTTCCGGTGGCGGTGTCGAGCACGCGCTTCTGCACCATACCGAGCTCGATGTCGAGGACGCATTGGAGTTCATCGCGATCCAACGGTTGGAAGACGACGACTTTGTCGATGCGGTTCATGAATTCCGGTGAGAATTTGCGGCGCGCGGCTTCGACGGCGGTGCGTTCGACTTTTTGGTTGATGTCGGTCTGCGGTTTGTCCTGGGATTTGATGAAGCCATAACCGCCGCTGAAGAGCTCGGTGATGTCCGTGCCACCGAGGTTGGAGGTCATGAAGATGACGGTTTGCGAAAGATCGACGCGGCGGTTATCGCCGAGGGTGAGAGTGGCTTTGTCGAGCATGCCGAGGAGAAGCTGCCAGAGGGCGTCGCTGGCTTTTTCGATTTCGTCGAAGAGCAGAAAGCTGAGTTTGAGATCCTCGCGGTGATTGGCGGCGAGGGCTTCCTGGGTGATCAAAGGATGCGTTTCGCGATGGCCGAGATAACCCGGGGGCGAGCCGATGAGCTTGGCAATTTCATGGGAATGCTGGAATTCGGCGCAATCGATCTTGATGACGGCGCGGGAGCTGCCAAACAGGATTTCGGCGGCGGCCTCGACGAGCCGGGTTTTGCCCGAGCCAGTGGGGCCGAGGAAAAGGAGATTGCCGACGGGACGGCCGGGAGAATTGAGCCCGGCGGTGAATACCTGGAAGAGTTCGACCAAGGCCTGGACGCCTTCATCCTGACCGACGATCTTCGAGCGCAGATTCTTCTGGAACTCGATGGTCTCCGCGCTGCGGATATTCGGATTCAGTGAGAAATCACCAGTAGCCATGACAACCTCCCTCAGCGATCCCGCAATGCGGGATGCGCATTTCCCAAACGCCCGCTGCCCCGAGTGATGCGCTTCAGATCATGGCGTTGCCTGAACTGATCGAGCTTCACCTGGATAGTGGAATTGAGCAAGCGCAGCTGCACAAGAAGTTCATGTGCGACCGCAGGCGATTCGGAAAGTCGCAGGACCGGTGGAAAGAGGTCCGCAAGATCAAGATTGAGATTACGCAAGGTTTGGACGAGTTTGTGGAGCGCGGGGGATTGCGGGTCGGCGAGATCGATTTGGCTATTGACCTGTTCACGCAGGGAGCGCCAATTGAGTTCGACGAAAGGATGCTTCTTGGTGACTTCGCGGACGACGGCATCGGTGATGCGGGCGCGTTCGCCGAGGCGGGCGAGATGGAGTTGGCGCACTTTACTGCCGCGGCGCACGTTGTGCACCAAGTAATAGGAGTTTCCTTTACGGCGAATAAAGGCCATCTTCCTTCTTCTGCGAACCTGCCGGTTTTCGCCGGAGATTTGCCCCCTGGATGTAGTGTAAAGTTGTTCCACTACGAAGGTCAAGTCAGGAGGAGACGAATCAGTTAACATTTGAGGCTGCAAATTTTCGCTGCGACGGATTGGAATTTCAGTTGGCATGTTGGCGACCTCGGTTCATTTTTGGTGATGGGAAATTTTCGCGGCTCCTTTTTCGTTGCGTTTTTCTGCGGCTCGCGGACTCGCCGGGGTCACGATGTATCGTGCCCCAACATGTTTTGATGCTGTTGTATTAAACACGGGTGTGGCGGAAGAATCTCTGTGTGGTGTTGTGGGGCTGGCGGGTGGTTTGGCGGATGCGGTTAGCAGTCCAAAGGGGGTTCGATGAGTTGGGATCCGGTGTATCGGTTGGTGAAACAAATTCCGCGGGGCCGGGTTATTACTTATGGGGCGTTAGCCAAGGCGTTGCGCTTGCGCGGTGGGGCGAGAACCGCGGGGAGAGCAATGGCGGCAACGCCCTCTGGAAAAGGCATACCGTGGCACCGGGTGGTGGGCGACCGCGGGAAGTTGCTGATTCCCGAACCGTACGGATCCCTACAAAGAAAATTGTTGCAAACGGAAGGCGTGGAGTTGGTGGAGTTCCGCGTGGATTTGAAGAAATTTGGGTGGACGCCGGGGGTGAAATCCCGGGGGCAGGTGAAGCGTAGTAAGAAGGGGTGAGGGTGTGACGAGGATTGGTGGAGGAGGTGTCGCACCAACAGCGCTTGTTGTTTTGCGGATTTTTCCCAGTGCTTACGCGCTGCGCTAGGTTGTCGCGAGCCAAAGGCGCTTGGCGTTTCTAGGAAAGCGCTGAAAGCCAGCGCTACATTGGAGTCGCGCCTACGGCACTTTGAGTTACCATGGAAGCTCTTCTATATGACAAATCCGATTTTGTTGGTGGAAAATTTGGAGAAGCGGTACGACGACGTGCACGCGGTGCGCGGCGTGAGCTTTTCGGTGCAGGAAGGCGAAGTGTTCGGGCTGTTGGGGCCGAACGGCGCGGGAAAGACCAGCACGATTGAAGTGATCGAGGGATTGCGCGTGCCGGACGGCGGGCGGGTGAGCGTGTGCGGGCTTGATCCGCAGAAGAGTCCGAACGAGTTGAAGAACGTGATTGGGGCGACGCTGCAGCAAACTTCCCTTCCCGACAAGTTGCGGGTGGGAGAGGCGCTGCGAATGTTCGCGGGCTTTTATAAGAAGTCGCGGAATACGGATGAACTGTTGACGCGGTTCGGGCTGGACGAGAAGCGCAACAGTTTTTATAGCCAGCTATCCGGCGGGCAGAAGCAGCGGCTGGCGCTAGCGATGGCTCTGGTGAACGATCCGAAAGTGCTGTTTCTGGACGAGCCAACGGCGGGGCTGGACCCGCAGGTACGGCGGGAAATCTACACGATTATCGAGGAACTGAAGGCGGAGAAGAAGACGATCGTGCTGACGACGCACTACATCGAGGAGGCGGAAAAATTGTGCGACCGCGTGGCGATTATCGATCAGGGGAAACTGATCGCTGCGGGGACGCCGCGGGAGTTGAAACAAACTTCGGCGAACACTACGCGCGTGGAAGTGCGGCTGAGCAAGCCGGCGTCGAATGGGACGTTGAAGAATCTGGATGGCGTGGTGGACGCGCGGGAACTGGATGGCGGATACGTGTTGCACTGCCATCGGACGGCGCCGGCGATTGTGGCGCTGGTGAAGCATCTGGAAGCGGAGAACAACGAGTTGGTGAGCCTGGAAATTGCGACGCCGTCACTGGAAGACGTGTTTATCGAGCTGACGGGAAGGAGACTGCGGGATTGAAGACCATACTGACACTCGCAGCCATGCGCATCCGCATTACGTTACGGAACAAGGCGTTCCTGTTCTTCAGCTTGTTCATGCCAATGCTATTTTTCTTTTTGTACGGGTCGGTATTCGCGAAGGGCAACCCGGTGGTTGTGACCATATTGATGGGGCCGGTGCTGTCGCTGACGGTGATGGGAACGTTTTGGGGTTTGAGCATGCAGCTAGTGACCTGGCGAGAACAAGGAATCCTGCGAAGATTCCGGCTGGCGCCGATCCCGCCGTCGAAGATGATCGCGTCCAGCGTGATTGCAAATTACGCGTTGATCCTGCCTACAGTGATCCTGGAATTGGTGTTGGCGCGGTACGTTTATCACGTGACGCAGTTCGGCGACCTGTTGAGTGTGTTTGTGCTGGCGATCCTGGGAATCACGTCTTTTGGTGCACTGGGGTTGGTCGTGGCAAGCGTGACGAACACGATGCAGGAGACGCAAATCATCAACCAGATGCTGTGGCTGATGCTGATCTTCTTATCTGGCGCGACTTTGCCGCTGGCGCTGCTGCCGCGGGCAGTGCAGCGGGTGGGATTGTTTTTGCCGGCGACATACCTGGTGAGCGGAATCCAGCGCGCGATGGTGGACCACGCGGGAATTTTGTCGTTAGGCGTAGAAATTGTTTCGCTGGGATGCTGGGCGGCGCTGGCGTTTACGATTTCGTCGCTGCTATTTCGTTGGGAACCTGAGGCGAAGCTGCCGCGAAATGCGAAGCTGTGGGCGGTGTCGACGATACTGCCGTTCATCCTGTTGGGAATCTGGGAAAATCACAATGGCAAGCTGCTGGCGACGGCGGCTTCGATGATGGGCGATCGACCTCCGAAAAGCGCACCAGCGCCAGAAAAGTAACCGTTCCAAATTGGCCCGCTTTTCAGAAGATATACCTCCAAAATGGTTGAAAAATGGATTGTGACGATGCGTTGATTTCATTGACGGTCTTCGACGGGTGACTTATTCTCAAATTGCGAGCGGCGGCATCCGAAACACACGGAGAACACACTATGCCAGTACAAAAGACGGATAAAATTTGGCACAACGGGAAATGGATCCTCTGGGATGATGCGAAGCTCCACGTGTTGACGCATGCGGTGGGCTATGGATCGGCGGTGTTTGAGGGCATTCGCTGCTACGACACACCACAGGGTCCAGCGATTTTCCGGCTGCGCGAACACATGCAGCGGCTGATCAACTCCGGGAAGATTTACCGGATGGAGTTTGCGTATTCGCTGGGCGATTTCTGCACTGCGGCTTGCGAATTAGTGCGCTTGAACAAGATGGGCGCTTGTTATGTGAAGCCGATGGCGTTACGCGGATATGGAGAAGTGGGCGTGAACCCGCTGAGTTCGCCGATTGAGATTTATATGGCGTGCTGGCAATGGGGCGCGTACTTGGGGCCGGAGGCGTTGTCGAAGGGCGTGGATGTGTGCGTGAGTTCGTGGACGCGGATTGCGCCGAACACGTTGCCGGCGATGTCCAAGGCGGCGGCGAATTATATGAACTCGCAACTGATTCGCATGGAAGCGGCGCTGAACGGGTTTGCCGAAGGAATCGCGCTGGACTCCAACGGACATATCAGCGAAGGATCGGGGATGAATCTTTTCCTGGTGCACGAAGGGGCGCTGATTACGCCGCCGCTGTCCGCCAGCATTTTGCCGGGGATCACGCGGGATTCGATCGTGAAGATTGCGGGGGATCTGAATATTCCCGTGAAGGAATTGGTGATTCCGCGAGAGATGGTTTATCTGGCGGATGAGGTGTTTTTTGTGGGGACCGCGGTGGAAGTTACGCCGATCCGCTCGATCGACAAGATTACGATCGGAAATGGAGTGGCGGGACCGCTGACGCGGAGGATTCAGGAAGAGTTTTTCGCGTTGACGAGTGGGAAGAAGGCGGACCGGCACGGGTGGTTGACGACGGTGAATGCGCCGGTGGCGGCGGGACAGTAGAAGATAGAAAATTGAAAATAGGTGCATGCGAGTCCGGTTGGGCTTGAAGAGGATTTCCTTGCTGCGCGGACTCCGTTCGGAATGACGTGTTTTTTTGGGTGGGGATACGAGGAGTCTTGAGATTAGGGATCTTGCGGACATTGGGCACAACAGTGTTGTGCCCCCACACGGAAGTTGAGACGGATGGTACCGATGACCTTCGTCGCGGACTACTCAGGATGACAACGTTTTATTTTGTTGGTTGCATGGGTGGCTGACTTTTGCGGTACGTTGATGATTCTCCTTCCTAGCGTGGGTGGGGCATTCCGGATAGAATTTGCACATCGCGTTGTACATGCGGGAGTAGCCGGGAGGCCTTTGGATGTACAACCTTCTTCAAAAACTGTTCGCGGAATTTCTGGGCACATTTGCGTTGGTTTTTTTTGGGGCAGGGGCGGTTTGCGCGGATTTTCAATTGCGCAGCTCCGGGGGACTGGGAATGCTGGGGCTTGCGCTGGCCAACGGGCTGGTGTTCGCGATCATGGTGTCGGCGCTGAGCCACATTTCGGGCGGGCATTTTAATCCAGCGATTACGATTGGATATTGGGTGACGCGCCGACTGTCGACGCTCGAATCGCTGGCATATTGGGGCGCACAGCTAGCGGGGGCTACGGCAGCGGCGTTTCTGTTGAAGCTGGTGATTCCTGAGGATATCGCGACAAACGTGTTTCTGGGGACGCCGGAACTGATGCGGGATTTTCCGCGGTGGTCGGGGATGGCGCTGGAGGGAGTGACGACGTTTTTCCTGGTGCTGGTGGTATTCGCGACGATGGTCGACGAACGAGGGACATTTCGTTCGGTGGCGGGATTCGGGATCGGACTGACGATTACGCTTGGGATGCTGGTGGCCGGGCCGCTGACAGGCGGAGCCATGAATCCGGCAAGAGCGTTCGGGCCGGCGTTGGCTTCCAGTCATTGGCTGAACTGGGGAATTTATTGGGTCGGACCGCTCGGGGGAGGGTTCCTGGCAGGTCTGCTGTACGATTCGCTGTACCTGCGCAAAGCTGAGGATTGAGGAAGGCTGGAGTTTAGAGTCTCTGTCTGTGTCAAACTGAAGAAGACTGCCCTCAGCGGCTAAAGCCGCGCTGATTTTCCGGCTGTTACGGCATGGTTGAAGCCATGCCCCTTGGAAAAACACGATTAGTCATACAGACTCTTAAAACCGGCCTGTACTGTGGACTAGGTAACTAAGCGGCTACGAGGGCTGCGGGCTCTGTTGTTGCGGTGTACGGGGGATGCTAGCTTCAGTGAAGAAGCGCATTCTTGCGGGGTGTCTGCACATGGCTCTGAGTATTGATGATTTGCTACGGCGCGCGGTTGAGAACAAATCCTCCGACTTACACCTGAAGGTCGGCAACCATCCTTATCTGCGAGTGGACGGGCTGCTTACCCCGCTGACGGACGTGCCGCGCATCACGCCGGAAGAAATGCTGTCGATGGCGTTCAGCATGATGACCAACCGGCAGAAACAGAAATTCAAAGAAACCGCAGAATTGGATATGGCGTACGGCGTTGCCGGGCTGGGACGATTTCGTGTGAACGTATTCCAGCAGCGTGGAAACGTGGGAATGGTTTTGCGCGTGATCCCGACGAAGATTCGAACGATTGAGGAATTGAACCTACCCCCGGTGATCGCTAAGATTTGCGAAGAGCAACGCGGGTTGGTGCTGGTGACGGGGACGACCGGTTCGGGTAAGTCCACGTCGCTGGCGTCGATGATTGACCGGATCAATGCGAGCCGCTCCGACCATTTAATTACGATTGAAGACCCGATTGAATTTTTGCACCGCGACAAGCGCAGTTTTATTAACCAGCGCGAAGTGGAAGTCGACACGGCGAATTTTTCGACGGCGTTGCGCGCTGCACTGCGTCAAGACCCGGACGTGATTCTGGTCGGCGAAATGCGCGACCTGGAAACAATTTCGACGGCGTTGCTGGCGGCGGAAACGGGCCACCTGGTGTTTTCGACTTTGCATACATTGGACGCGACGGAAACGATTCAGCGTATTATCGCCGTGTTCCCTCCCCCGGAGCAGAAACAAATTCGATTGCAGATGGCGGCGACGCTCAAGGCGGTGGTTTCGCAACGGTTGGTGCGGCGGGCAGACGATAAAGGACGCGTGCCGGCGGTGGAAGTGATGATCGCGACGGCGTATATCCGGGATTGCATCATCAATCCGGACAAGACGCGGTTGATTCACGATGCCATCGCGGCAGGCACTTCGCAATATGGGATGCAGACGTTCGACCAGTCGCTATTTGATTTGTACACGAAGGAATTGATCACGCTGGATGAAGCGTTGCTGCGGGCGTCGAATCCAGATGAATTCAAGCTGCGGATTCAGGGTATACGGTCAGCGGCGGATGCGGCCCGTGAAGAAATGGCGTCGCAGATGGCGGATTTCGAGAGATTTTCGCACAAGTAGTTAAGAGCAGCCGGGAGTCTGGGGTTCAGCCCGGACTCTTTCCTTTTTTTCCTTCCTTGCTCGGGCATTCCGCGGGTTGGTATGATGCGCGCATTCGCGCGTTCGGATGGCCTTTCAGAGCGACACATCCTGTGGAGATGACAATGAATAAGATTTTGGCGTTTCCTGGGCGCCGGGATTTCTTGAAGGGTACGGCTGCGATTACGGCGGGGGTGGCTGGTTGCGGGTTGATGGCGGAGGCGGGCTACTCGGACGATGCGGAACTGTATATTGTGGGGCCGAAGAAGGGCTATACGCCCCAGCTTGGGACCCTGGTGTCCGAAATGGCGTTTATGCGGTGGCAGGTGCTGGCTTCGGTGAAGGGGATGACGCAGAAGGATCTGGATTTTTTGCTGGATGACAAGGCGAACCGTATTGGGGCATTGCTGATGCACCTGGTGGCGGTGGAGAAGTTTTATCAGTTGAATACGCTGGACGGGCTGGCGACGGACAAGATTCCGGAAGCGTTCAAGGAAAAGTGGGGCATGGCGATGGAGTTGGGAGAGCCGGCGAGGAAAGGGATTGTGGGCAAAGACCTGGGATATTACGTGGATATTTTGAAGGAGACGCGGGAGAAGACGCTGGAGGAATTTCGGAAGCGGGATGACGCGTGGCTGATGTCGGTGGATAAGACCTGGGGATGGGGACCGACGAATAACTATTGCAAGTGGTTTCATGTGACGGAGCATGAGGCGAATCACAATGGGCAGATTAAGTTGTTGAAGAGCCGGTTGCCTGGGGCGAAAGCGGGGGAGTGACGGGTTGTGGCGGTGTGGTTGAAGCCGAACAGGGATTCCGCACATCGCGGGTTCCGTCCGGAGGGACGTGTTTTTTGTTTGTGATGAGGCGTGAGACGCGCGCTCACTGCCGTGACTTCATTCGAAATGACCGAGTTACGCCGGGAGCGCAGTGCTGGGCTGGGGTAGACTCCCGGGCCGAGGGAAGCGCGAAATTAGTTGTAGTAGGCGGCGTTCTTTTCGATAAAGGGCTGCAGTTCTTCCGGTAGTTCCTCTACAACAAACAGCGAGCCGGTGGGGCAGACAGGGATGCACGCGCCGCAGTCGATGCATTCGGCCGGATTCACGTAAAGCTGAGGAACGCTGGCGAAATCGGCTTCATCCTTGGTGGGATGGATGCAGTTGACAGGGCAAGTTTCGATGCAGTGCTCGTCTTTAGTGCAGGTGTCTGTGATGACGTAAGCCATAGTAAGGTTCTCCCCTGAGTGGTAGAAGTGGCAATCGGTGTGCCAGTTGGCGTACGTAGGAAGTGGCGTGTTTTCAGTGGAGAAGGGGAAGTCGGACTAGATTGGGGTGTGTGCTCTGGCGCACCGGGCGGTGTTTACGCGCCCACCGGGACGTGTATTTTTCTGGTGATGGGAGGGGTCTTGGGATTTGCGGCATTGCTTACTGGGGTGCGGAGGTGCGGCGCGTTACCGGGAAACTCACGAGAACAGGAGCAGTGGTTGTGCCGGTTGTGCCGGTGGCACTGGTCAGATGCTTATGGTTGCTCTATGCTTCGGGGATGTTTGGGAAACCACGGTTGGTGGAGACTGAGGCGGGGTTGTATGAGGCGGCGATAAAGATGTTGCTGCGGCGGGCGTATTCGGTTTCGGAGATGAAGAAGGCGCTGGCGCGGCGATGCGAAGAAGAAAAGATGGTGAAGAACGTGGTGGAGCGGTTGAAGCGCGAAAATTTGATTGATGACGCACGGTATGCGCGGCAGTTTACGCGGCACCGGGCGGTGTCTCGTAAGCAAGGGGAGTTTCGAATTGCGCGGGAACTGCGGGCGCGGGGCGTGCCGGAGCAGCATATTGAGGCGGCGTTGAAAGATGCGGCGGAGGAGAGCGATTCAGCGGCGGTCGTCCGGCAGCGGATCGAACGGAAATTGCGGATGTACCGCGGGAAGATCGATGAGAAGAAGCTGGCATCGCTGTACCGGTCGCTGGTGGGAGCAGGGTTTCCGACGGAATTGATCCGGCGGGAATTGAAGCAGTTGACGAAGGAAGATGTGCCGGAAGTGGAAAGCGAACCGGAGTAGCCGGAGAGGTTTGCCGGGTCAGCGAAGGCTCTGCGATAATCAAGTATTTCCATCAAAGTTTGGAATGAGGCAGACGTGACGGCTGAAGCCAGCAAACCGACCGGCAATCAGGTGCGCGAGAAATTCCTGCAATTTTTCGAGGGGCGGGGGCACCGCCGTGTGCGGTCGTCTTCGTTGGTGCCGCATGGCGACCCGACGCTTTTGTTTACGAACGCGGGGATGAACCAGTTCAAGGATGTGTTTCTGGGACTGGAGAAGCGGGACTATACGCGGGCCACTACGGCGCAAAAGTGCGTGCGGGCGGGCGGAAAACATAACGATCTGGAAAATGTGGGATTCACGAAGAGGCACCACACATTTTTCGAGATGCTGGGAAATTTTTCTTTCGGGGATTATTTCAAGAAGGAAGCGATTGCGTTTGCGTGGGAGCTGATCACTTCGCCGCAGTGGTTTGGAATTGCGAAAGACAAGCTGTATGTGACGATTTTTGGCGGGGCGGAAGTTGCGCCGGGAACGCTACTGGGCGTGGATGAAGAGGCGGAGAAATTCTGGCTGGAACAACCCGTGGCAGCAGAGCGGATTTTTGCGATTCCAGGGCTAAAAGATAATTTTTGGGCGATGGGAGACACGGGACCTTGCGGACCGTGTAGCGAAATTCATTACGACATGGGGCCGGCGGCGTCGGACCTGGGCCACATCGGTTGTAAGTTTCCCTGCGACTGTGGGCGTTATGTGGAGATCTGGAATCTGGTGTTCATGCAGTTTAATCGCGACGCGAAGGGTAGCCTTACTCCCCTGCCGAAGCCGTGCGTGGATACGGGGATGGGGCTCGAACGCGTGGCGGCGGTGCTGCAGGGAGTAATTTCGAATTACGACACGGATCTGTTTACTCCGCTGATCGATCGCGCGGCGCAGTTGACGGGCGTCGACGAGAAGAAAGAGCTTGCGGCCGAGGAGCACCGGCGGGCGGCGGCTTCGCTGCGGGTGATTGCGGACCATGCGCGAGCGACTACTTTTTTGATTACGGATGGAGTATTGCCTTCGAATGAAGGGCGCGGATATGTGCTGCGGAAGATCATGCGGCGGGCGATCCGGCACGGGCGATTGCTGGGCGCGACGAAGCCGTTTCTGGCGGAGATGGTGGAGACGGTGCGGAAGCTGATGGGCGGAGCTTATCCGGAGGTGCTGGAACCCGCGGCCGACCGGGTGCCGGACATTGTGTTGGCCGAAGAGAAGCGCTTCGCGCACACGCTGGATATTGGTTTGCGCAAACTGGAAGAGGAACTGCGGCCGCTGGCTGGGAAAAAAGAAGCGGTGTATCCGGGCGAAGCGGCGTTTCGTTTGTATGACACGTACGGATTGCCGATGGATTTTATTCTGGACGCGGCGCGCGACCTGGGCGTGCAGTTCGATGAAGCTGGATTTGAGAAGGCGATGCACGAGCAGCGGACGCGGGCGCGGGCTTCGTGGAAGGGCGTGCATAAAGAGGCGGCGAATCCGGCTTATGCGAAGTTGGCGGAGATGTTTCGGACGGAGCCGGATTTTTACAACGCGACGCAGGTGAAGGATTCGCGGATTGAGGCGATTATCACGAAGGATGGCTCGCAGAGCGACTTGAAGGCAGGCGAAATCGGCGAGGTCGTGCTGGATCGCACGGTAGTTTATGCGGAGTCTGGCGGGCAGATGGCGGACACCGGCGGATTCTACGACGCTTCGGCACAGCAGCTTGCCGAAGTGACTGGCGCATTTTACCCAGTGCCGGGACTGATAGCTCACCGCGTGACGGCGAAGGAAACGCTGCGCGTGCGGGATCGCGTGACGGTGGTGACGGATGCGGAGCGGCGCGCGCGGATCATGCGGAATCATACGGGGACCCACCTGATACATGCGGCGCTACGAAATATTCTGGGGACGCACGTGAAACAGGCGGGATCGCTGAACGCGCCGGAGCGGCTGCGGTTCGATTTTTCGCATTTCGCGCCGGTGGGGCAAGAGGAACTGAAGGACATAGAGCAGCAGGTGAATGAAGAGATCCGGCTGAACACGCAGATCGAAACTGGGGTGATGTCACTGGAGGAGGCGCTGAATTCGGGAGCGCTGGCGTTCTTTGGCGATAAATATCCGGAGAGCAACGTGCGCGTGGTGACGATTCCCGATCCGCACGCGCCACGGGGATTTTATTCTAAGGAATTGTGCGGCGGAACGCACGTGGGCCGCGGAGGAGACATTGGCTTGCTGAAGATTGTGAGCGAAGAATCCGTGGCGGCGGGAGTGCGGCGTATTGAGGCGGTCACAGGAATTAGCGCCGTGGAACATTTTCAGAATCAGGCGCAGATTCTGCACGCGCTGGCGGGACAATTGAATGTGGCCGAGGATTCGCTGCTCGCTTCGGTGGAGAAACTGGCGCATACGGCGCGGCAACTGGAAAAGGAACTGGGAGAACAGAAGCGCAAAGGTGCGTTAGGCCAGCTGGATGAGCTGTTCGTGCAGGCGCAGACGATCAAGGGCGTGAAGGCGGTGGTGGGCGAAGTGAGCAATGTGGATCGCGAGGGTTTGCGTCAGCTGGTGGATTCACTCAGGCAGAAGCTGGGATCCGGGGTGGTGGCGCTCGGGATGCCAGAAGACGGAAAAGTGGCCCTGATCGTAGGCGTCACCAAGGACCTGACGGGTAAAGTCCATGCTGGCAAGCTGATACAGTCGCTGGCGAAGCAAGTGGGGGGTTCCGGGGGTGGACGGCCGGACCTGGCAGAAGCTGGCGGAAAAGACACATCAGCGTTAAAAAGTGCCTTGCAAAGTGTGCCCTCCTTACTGGAACCATTGCTATAATTCGGAGTAGCGCCGGGAACGTATTCTCGCAAGTGGCGGATATAAAGTTACTTGCGTGCGGACATGGTCCTATAGTTAGGAATGTGCCAGCCCTCAAGACGAACCGCTGAGGGACAGCACATGTGCGGAATTCTTGTACAAACCAATGCCTTCCCCAAGGCGAATGTGCCAAACTCGAAACTATATGGTGGTGCGGGCAGGAGTGTTGTGTGCCGTCGGCATTGCGGTTTCACTCGCCTTGCCCTGGGTCATCTCGGCGCAGATTGCCACACTGACGGACGACTCGGGACGACGGATGTTCGTGAACGCGGAACCGACAGTGAAGTTCGAGGCATCTAAGCCACGTACGAGCATTTACATGCCGAGCGAGGTTTCCTTTTTAGGGGGAGACCGGCCGGCGGTGAGCATCGATCGGGACGGAGTGGAAAAGCTGGTGCGGGAAGCGGCGGAACGGCACCAGGTGGACCCAGCGCTGGTACGGGCTGTAATCCAGACGGAATCGAACTGGAATCCTTCGGCGGTGTCGCGAAAGGGAGCGCTTGGGCTGATGCAGTTGATTCCGACCACGGCGCAACGTTTTGGAGCGAACGACGCGTTCAGCCCAAAACAAAACGTGGATGCAGGGGTTAGGTATTTAAAGACTTTGCTGGAGCGCTACAACGGGAATCTGGACCTGGCGCTGGCGGCTTATAACGCAGGGGAAGGGGCGGTGGATCGGGCACATGGAGTTCCGGCTTATCGAGAAACTCGGAATTATGTGCAGCGGGTGCAGGAGGCCTACTACCGGCCCGGGTCCGGCAGGCTGGACAGCGCGTTTTCGCGGACGAATCAAATCCACAAAGTTGTGGAGCCCAGCGGACGAATTATTTTCACGAACGACTACTGATTTACAAACGACGATCGCTTCACAACAAACGGCCGGGAAGCGGGGATGGAAGCTGGGGAGTTCTGGGGCGCGGATGAACTGGGGAGCAAAAAATTTCCACAAGAGTTTCGCCGTGGTTTCGCTGGGTTTTGGCTTGGGCTTGGTGATGGCAGGTTTAATTCCCTTTCCTGCACGGGCAAATACAACAACATCAAATAGTGCGATTAAAGCGGCGAGTTCGCAATTTGCGCGCGCGGAAGAATTGCGCGGGCTCCTGAACAGCAAGCCGCCGGATTCACGAACACTTTCCGAGTACAAAAAAGTTGTGGCGGGATACCAGCGGGTTTACATGATCACGCCGCATGCGGCAGAGGTGCCGGATGCGTTGTTTGCGGTGGGAGAACTGAACACGGAGATGGGCGACCGGTTCGGGCGCAGCTACTATCAGACCGCGGCGGACACGTATGCGTACCTGCTTCACGATTACCCGAGCAGCAAGCACGTACAGGATGCGATGCTGCGTTTGGCGAATTTGCAGAAGGACCAACTGGGCGATCTGGCCGCCGCAACGAAGACGTACCAGGATTTTTCGAAGAAGTTTCCACACTCGACGCACAAGCGCGAAGTGCAGGAGGGTTTAGCGGAGCTGGCGCTGAGGCGCGGAGCGGAGACGGGCGAGGTTGCGGCGAAGAGCTCGTCGGGTAGTGGAAATGCGGCGACACCCACTGCCAAGGCTGAAGGCGCGGCAACGAATGCGACGGTGGCTGCGGCTGCTGCGCTTTCGGTGGACAATTCGCGAAAGACCTTGAGTGGCGGCGAAGCGGCGAAGACTGTGGCTGTGCCGCGGGTGCAGAAGATTCGAACGAATGTTACGGCGGACAGCACGGAAGTGATTATCGATTTGGAAGATTCGGTGCTGTATTCAGCGGGACGGATTGCGAACCCGGATCGGATTTATTTTGACCTGCATGCGGCGAAGCTCAGCCCGGCGGTGGAGCACGCGGATTTTCGTGTAAGCGGCGGAATGCTGACGAAGGTGCGGGCGGCGCAGTATCAGGCCGGTGTCGTACGGGTGGTGCTCGATGTGGATGGCGTGCGAGATTACGCGGTTTCGTTGACGAAGAGGCCGACGCGGCTGGTGATTGAGCTTTATCCCGCGGCGAACCGTGGAAATGCAAATGAAACGGAGACCGCGCGGAAGAACAAGAGTGCGGATTCGGCGACGGTGGAAGAGGCTACCGTGGCGCCAGCGCCAGCTTCCTCGAAGCAACAGGCGGATGACACGATTGCGGTGAAGGAAGCGCCTCCGGCGACTCCCGCGACGAAGACGTTACCGGAACCGAGCAAAACATCGTTGACGCGATCTTCGAAGAACCGGCCAGACCTGGTGCAGCCTGTGGCGGCGCCGATGCCAACGCGCGACGGGCAATCGACATTGACGCGGGCGCTAGGATTGAAGATCAGCCGGATTGTGATTGATGCCGGACATGGCGGACATGATACGGGGACGATCGGGCCGACGGGGCTGATGGAAAAAGATCTGTGCCTGGACGTGGCGCTGCGGCTGGGGAAATTGATCGAGCAGAAGTTGCCAGGCGCTGACGTGGTATACACGCGGTCGGACGACACGTTTATTCCGCTGGAAGAGCGGACACACATTGCGAACGACGCGAAGGCAGATTTGTTTGTTTCGATTCACGCGAATTCCAGCCCGGACCATGGGGCGCGGGGCGTGGAGACTTACTATCTGAACATGAAGGGTTCGCCAGAAGCGATGGAAGTGGCGGCGCGAGAGAATGCTGTGTCACAAGAAGGCATTCACGACCTGGAAGACCTGGTGATGAAGATTGCGCGCACGGAAAAGATCGATGAGTCCAAGGAATTGGCAGAGGACGTTCAAGATTCGCTTTCGAAACGGATTCAGAAGACAGCGAAGCCAGTGAGGAACCGCGGCGTGCGCAAGGCGCCCTTTGTGGTGCTGATTGGGGCGGATATGCCGTCGATCCTGACCGAGATTTCGTTCCTGAGCAATCCCGCAGATGAGCAATTGTTGAAGAAGCCGGAGCATCGGCAGCATATCGCCGAGGGCGTGTTTCAGGGCGTGTCGGCCTATTTGGAGAGCATGAATAGCATGGCGATCGATAGTGCGGCGCAGCCGAAGCGGACGCCAGTGATGCCTGCCGTGGAGCAGTCACGGAACCAGAAGTGATGATTAGAACGGAAAATAGAGAAGAAAAACTCGAAAATGGGTTGGGGGTGGTGGTTAGGGGCGTGAGTTTTGCTTGGTGGGGCGGTTGAGATCCTTCGTCGCGGACTCCGTTCGGAATGACGTGTATTTTTTGCGATGATGCGAGGGATCCTGTGATATCGCAGCGGTGCTGCGCCCCTACTGTTTAGGGACTGCGTTCTTCGCTGCGCGCTTTTCTGCGATAGGATGTTTACAAAAGTCTGCAGATTTGGGGCGAAAGCGGGCGGTGGGAACCAAAAGTAGAGTGTTGGCATCTAACAACAAGATAGACATGCGAAAGCTGATAGTTTTATTTGTGCTGGCTCTTTGTTGGTGCGCTGGCACCTTTGCGGGCACAGCGATACTGCCTGACCGCTTTGGACCTTGGGAGGCGCAAGGCCCTGAAAAAAACATTACGGTGAAAGACCTGGGCGACGATTGGGCGCAAGCAACAGGTGGGGAGCAGGTACTGCAGGAATGCGGGTTACGCGGGATCGAACAGCGGGATTATCGCAACGGGCAGGATTCGGTGACGCTGCGGGTGTTCCAGTTGAAGGATCCGAGCGCGGCCTATGAGTTTTATACATTTTTGCTGGCGCCTGGCATGCGGAATATGGGGGTGGGAAAAGATTCCGCCTTGAGCCAGTACGATGGGCGGATTCTTGTTGGGAATTTCGTGGTGCAGGCCACGCTTTCCACAAAGACGAAGCCGGAAAGCTTGGACGAGCTTGCGGGCGCGTTGAAAGCAAAAGCCGACCCGACGCCACTGCCTCCTTTGAGGAGTTATTTGCCGACAGAGTGGCGGACGTTTGGATCGGAGAAATATGCGCTGGGGCCCGAGGGGTTCCGTTCGGCGATGCGTTCGCTGGGCGAGGGGGCGTATGCGGATCTGGCAAAGGAAGTAGGTTTTGGCGTTTCGGACGCAGAGGCGATGCTGGCGCGGTATCAGGGTCAGCATGGCAGCGGCGTGTTGCTGCTGCTGCAGTATCCCACGCCGCAGGTGGCGGAAAATCACCGGGACCATCTGGAGCAGGCGCTGCCGGAGTCTGCGAAACGCGCGGGCGTGACGGTAGAGCGGAAGGCGTCGATGTTGTCGTTGGTGTTTGCGGCGACATCGGAGATGCACGCGCAGGCGATCCGGGACGCGGTGAATTACGAGACGGCGGTGACGTGGAACGAGCCGCACCAGTCGGCGACCGATCCGCCATTGGTGCAGATGTTGTACAAGATATTTTTGTTTACGAGCTTGTTCCTGGTGGTAGCGACGGTGACGGGAATCGCGTTCGGGGGATTCCGGATATTGATCAAGCATTGGTGGCCGGGGAAAGTGTTTGACCGGCCGGAGAAAGTGGAAGTGTTGCAGCTGGGATTGTCGGGGAAGAAGATCGACGCCAGCGATATGTATTGAAGGCGTATTTCGGGAAATCCAAAGAATAATTTGCGTTGAGATTTACATGTGTGGTCGAAGTGAGTTTGCGCATGCGGGCTGGGGTGTGCGGACATGCGGCTTGGGCATGGGGTGTGTGCGGAGAGTGTCGCACCTACGGCCCGCGGCGTAGTGCTTAATTGTTCCCAGTGCTTACGCACTGGATTTTTGCCGCGCCTCCGGCGCTGGACGAGAATTGTTTGGGCACATAGAAAGCCACCGGGCTCGCGGCCTTGCCGTTCGCTGCAGAGCTTTTGTGAGGTTTGGTGGGTTTAGGGAAACGGCCGCCTCGGAAGGCCGGCCCTACAGAAGAGGGTTACGGTGTGGGCGTGGTGGAAAAACTCCAAGACCCACGCTCAAACACCCGAGCGTGGCGCACCCGGCGGAGCTTTGTACCCTGGGCATTTCATTTGCGATTGGTGTTGAAGTTGGCGTTGAGATCCTTTGTGGCGGACTCTTCACGATGACAATGGTTTTTTGTTTTGGTGGAGTCGATCTCGGACCCAGCGCCCGCTATCGGCGAACTCAGAGAGGGTGCACCCAGGGGGGAAGAAAAGCAGGTCCCTCATGGCGCAGACTCCGTTTGGGATGACACGTTTTTTGGGGGGTTTTTGGTTTTGTGGTCGCATAGCGGAACAGCCAAGAGCACAGGCAAGACTGCCTGTGCCACCGAGGAGACCTACCCTTCGAGGACTCGGAGCGGGGCATCCGGGATTGATGTGGGGAGGTAGAATTTGGATATCGACTGGACTACGGAGTTTTGTTGGGCATCGGTTAGTTCGGGGTAGACGGGAAGGGAGAGAACTTGGTGGCTGCTGGATTCGGCGATGGGAAATTGGCCGGGGCGGTAGTTGAGGGTGGAGAAGGTTTTTTGAAGGTGTAGGCACAATGGGTAGTAGATTTCGGACGGGATGTTGGATTTGGTGAGGTGGTCTTTTAGTTCGTCCCGGCGTCGGGCGCGGATGGTGAATTGGTTGTAGACGTGGTGGTAGGCGGAGGATGGAACTGGCGGAGGAGTGATGAAGGGGGCCACGCCGGCTTGATCGAAGAGCTGGCGGTAACGTTGGGCGCGATTGGCGCGGCCGGCGGCCCAAGCGTCGAGATGGCGGAGTTTTACGCGCAAGATGGCGGCTTGCAGCGCGTCCAGGCGGCTGTTGACGCCGTGAATTTCATGAAAATATTTTTGTTTGCTGCCGTGAACGCGGAGCATCTGGAGACGCTCGGCCATGGCGGCATCGTTGGTGGTGATCAGGCCGCCATCGCCGGCAGCGCCGAGATTTTTGGAAGGAAAGAAACTGAAACAGCCAAAATCACCGAAGGTTCCGGTGAAGCGGCCGTTGTAGAGAGAGCCGATGGCTTGCGCGGCGTCTTCCACAACAAGAAGATTTTTGGATTTGGCGACGGCGAGAATGGGAGCGAGATCAGCGGGAAGCCCGAAGAGATGAACGGGCATGATGGCTTTGGTGTTTGCGGTGATGGCGGGTTCGATATTTTTAGGATCGAGATTGAAAGTGACAGGATCGATGTCGACGAAGACGGGCATGGCGCCGAGTTGGAAGATGGAGCCGGCGGTGGCGATGAAACTGAAGGGGGTGGTGATGACTTCGTCGCCGGGACCGATGCCGGCGGCCATGAGGGCTAGGATTAAAGCGTCGGTTCCGGAGGCGCAGCCGATCGCATATTTTGTGCCGAGTTTGGCGGCGATTTCTTCCTCGAAGAGTTTTACCTCGGGGCCGAGGATAAATTGCTGGCTTTCGAGGACAGTAGTGGCGGCGGCGAGGACTTCTTCGCGGATGGAGGCGAACTGGGCTTTGAGGTCCAGGAAAGGAAATGGAGCTTTTTTGTCGACCTCTGCAGGTGTCATAAATGTTGTGTTCCAGGAGTTCAGATTCCTCAGGGGCTAAAGCCCATTCTTGCTGACTTCTTATGCCAGGGCTGAAGCCCTGGCCCCCTAAAGCGAGGAGAGAATTTCCCTCTAAAGAATTCTGTCCGGGGCTGAACGCCCGGCTTCCTAAAGAGGCGAGAAGGGGGAAACACCCTAGCTTCTCGCTTTCCCAATCTTCCCTGTTGACAGTGTAAACCAGATGGGCTTTGGCGTTGGATTATTGGATTGGATTGGCGCGGAAGTATTCGTCCAGACCGGATTGGATTTCCTGAACACTGCGCTGAATGTTCTTGTCCATGCCGACGACGAAGGCCGGGATGGTTTTCTCGGCGACCGGCTCATCGTAGCTATAGGAATGTTCCCAGACGGTGGCGCCGGCCTTGCGATCGCGCAAGCGAACGTCATAGCTGAGACGGGCAACGATGGTGGGGCCATCGACTTCCTTAAAATCGTAGAGGCGCCCGGCCAGGATGTATCGGCCGTCGGGATCGGCGCGCAGGGTGTAAACGGCTTTGAACCGGCCGGAGGCGCGCAGGCCACGGACCAAGGCGTACTGCAGCATTTCAACCGGCGGATCGGCCCAGCGTTGGTATTCATAGGTGCCCATTTCCGGAGAATCAAAGCCGTAGACGATTTTGTCGTCGAGATAAAGATGGGAGGATTCGAACGGACGGACCATAAGGGCCGTGTTTATGGCGTCCGGTGCGACGGCAGACTTTGTCGGATAGCTGACCTGGTAATATTTGATGGGACGAGAACCCCCGCAAGCGGCCAGGGCAGAAGAAACAAGAGCGGACGCGGCAAGAAGGGCTAGTCGGCGAGTCGGCGAGGAGTGGCGGCGAAGGACTGAGTTGAGAAAACAGAAGGAAGTGGCGATCATGGCTTGTCTCCAGGCTTGCGGTCGGCACGGGAAGCGGGACTAATGAGAGTTGAGGGACGAGTCTTGATGGTGTCGGTGAACTCTTTCAAGTTCTCAGAGACGATGCGCAGGTTATTCAAGAGTTCCTCAATGTTGTAATCGTTGTTGTCCAGCAGGCTCTGGATCTGGTTGGTGATGGCGTTCACATTTTCCAGAGATTGCTTGAGCTTGATGACGGAGGCGCGAATGTCGTCTTTGTTGTCGCCAACGAGGCTATCGACTTTTTTCAAGGTGCCATCGGCCTGGTTGATGGTCTTCTGGATCTGATCGAGGAGCGGAGCGATTTTGTCGGATGCGGCGCTGACATTGTTCAGGGTGTGCTTGATCTGGGGGCGATTCTCCTCGAGCATTCCGTGGAGGTTAGAGAGAGAAGCGGAAACGTTCTCGCGGTTCTTGTCGTTGAGTAGATCATTCACGCGATCGACGGTGATTTTCAGCTGAATGACGCGATCGTTGAGGTTCGCGAGTAATTCCTGGGCTTTGGGCGCCAGGCTATTGATTTGCGCGGTGAGATCATTGAAGCCGATGTATGGATCGGATGGTAGCAGAGCGCCATTGGGGGCGCGCGGGGCACTGGGGGAACCTGCCCTGATCTCCAGGTGATTATCGCCGAGCGGGCTGAAGCTTAGGATGGAAACATGGCTGTCGGTCTTCACCGGAATATCGCTTTTGACGCTGAACTGCATGTCCATGAGAGAAGGATCGCTGGGATCAATCTTAAGGGCTTCGACGCGTCCAACCTTGGGACCGCCTTCGAAGCGAACGGTGGCGCCAGGTTCGAGGCCGGCCGCGTTGTGAAACTTCGCATGGTACATGGTGGCGGAAGTGGTAAAGACGCCGGCCAAGACGAACACCGCGAAGACCAAGAGCGCGACGGCGACAATAACAAAGACACCGACAAAGACCTGCTCACGCCTAGCATCCATCTCTACCTGCTCTTCCCCTGACGGCCCTCACCCAGTTTGGAGGAAGGTTCCGTCAGCATTTGCAGATAATCCAATTCCTGTGCAACCGCGGGTTCGGGGACGCGATCGAGAAACTGCCGCACCTTGGGATGCTTGCTGTTTTGCATTTCCTGGACCGTCCCCATGGCCACGACATCGCCCTTGTTGATCAAAACCATGCGGTCGGCGATCAAATACGCACTGGCAAGTTCGTGCGTGACCACGATGATGGTCATGTGAAAGGCCTTTTTCAACTCCAGAATTAATTGATCGATGCCGGCGGCGATGATGGGGTCGAGTCCGGCGGAAGGCTCGTCGAAGAAGAGGATTTCGGGATCCATGGCGAGAGCGCGAGCGACGGCGGCGCGCTTCTTCATGCCGCCGCTGAGTTGAGAAGGAAGATAATCCTCGAAGCCGGACAATCCGACCTGGTCGAGTTTCAGGCGCACCATGATTTCCACGGTGGACTGTTCCAGTTGCGTATGTTCGACGAGTGGGAGAGCGACGTTTTCCCCGACGGTCATGGAGCCGAACAAGGCGCCGCCTTGAAAGGACATGCCGAGCCGGGTGCGAATTTCGTCGCGTTCGGCACCGGTGATGGCGGCGAAATTTTTGCCGCGAATCCAGACTTCGCCGGACGTGGGAATTTGCAAGCCGACGAGAGTCCGAAGCAAGGTGCTTTTGCCGGAGCCGGAGCCGCCGAGGATGACGAGGGTTTCGCCGCGCTGCACGTCGAAACTGATGCCGTGAAGAATTTCGCGGCCTCCATCGTAACTGACGCGGAGATCGCGTATGGAGATCATGGGACCCGAAAGTTCCACCGACGAAGTTGTGGGTAGTTTGGCCATAAGGGTTAAGTCGACAAAACAAAGAACAGCATCGTAAAGATGAGATCAACCAAAATCACAAGAAAAATCGAGACGACGACAGCTTTGGTGGTGGAACGGCCGACTTGTTCCGCGCCACCGCCGGTATTGAAGCCCTCCAAACAACCGACGGCAGTGATGGTAACGCCGAACATAAAACTCTTGATCAGGCCGGTGACCACGTCGCGCAGGAAGAGGGCTTCGAGCGAGGCGCTGATGTAGCGCTGGAAGGTGAAGTCCGCCTTGAGCACACCGAAAAGCGAGCCACCGAGAATGCCCATGAAATTGGCCCAGATGGTGAGGCAAGGCAACATGACGATCATGGCAACAAATTTGGGGGCGACGAGAAAGTCGACAGGATCAATGGCCATGGTTTCAAGCGCGTCGATTTCTTCGGTAACTTTCATGGTGCCGATCTCGGCGGCGAAGGCGGAACCGGAACGGCCGATGACGATGACGGCGGTGATCAGCGGTCCCAATTCGCGGGTCATGGAAAGAGCCACGGCGCTGGCGACGAAACTCATCGCGCCAAAGCGCTTCAACTCATAGGCAGCTTGAAGAGCAAGGATCAAGCCAATGAAAAAGGTGATGAGGGAGAGAATGGGAAGGGCGCGCACGCCCGCTTCCATGGCCTGGGAGACGGCTTTCTGGATGCGCGAGTGTCTACCCTGGAATGGGCCGATGAAGGTGAAATACACGGCGCGAGCAGTCAACATCGTCAGCTCGCCGACGTAAGAAATACCACCGAGCACGGTACTACCGATTTTTCGAATAAGTTCCAAGTAAGTGTTGACCTGATTCCGGAAACTTTGCGGCCCTTAGGACGCGAGGGCTTGTTCTTCTGAATCGTAGATTTCAAAAATCTTCTGAAGGCGAGAGAGCTCCAATACTTCCCTCACCGAGGGACTTAGACCGTAGAGAATCAAACGAGCGCCGTTATCGCGGGCGGCCTTGAGGCCCTCCACGAGGGAAGCTATACCGGAACTGTCGATGTAACGCACGTTTTTGAGATTGAGGAGGACTTTGGGCGTGTGCTTGTCCTTGATCTCTCCCAAAAGCACTTTGCGCATGGCCGGAGAATTCGCCAGGTCAATATCGCCGGAGATATCCAAAATGGTCATGCGGTCAGAATGTCGGGCAGCAATCTGCACAGTCTAATCTCCTTGAGGTTTTTCTTCCGGCTTGGACGGTGCCAGATATTTCACCATGCGCAGCAGATTTTTGCCATTCTTGCGGCGAAATTCTACTACGTCCATGCTCTGTTTCATAAAGTGAAGCCCCAAACCGCCGGGGCGAATTTCTTCGAGAGGCCTGCCGCGAAGTTTGACGAGGTCGACGGGAGGGCCGGAGTCCGAAAGAAGAATTTCCAGGCCGCCGCGCGGCTTACTGGCGAGAGGGTCGGGAGGCAAGCGCCAGCAGGAGACTTCAATAGGGAGGCCTCGTTGGCTTTTGTAGGCATGGCGAATGACGTTGGCGAGGGCTTCGTCGACAGAGCGGACAATAGCGCGAGATTCGGCTTCAGGAAAATGTACGACCTCGGTGGCTCGTTGCATCGTGGCGCGAACGAGACAAAGCGCTTCGGGATTACTTTGCAGAGACAACCGTAGCAGTAGTTCGGCGCGCGGCCGCGTTCCCTTCCCCTGGAGCTTCTGAAGTGGCTTCGGGACACGCACCCGACCGTGTATCTCCGTGACCATCGGGAATGTAGTCGATCCCCCGGTTGGGAGACGATGCCATTTTCTAAGGCGGCTGACAACCAATTTGTTTTGAGGACGAGGAAGCGGGAGGAAACTCCGACGATTCGGGAGTTGCCTCGAGGAATGGAGGGAATGTGCGCGCGTGGGGCTACTTGAGGGCGGAGTAGAGGGCTTGCTTCCAGCGGGCGTTGTCGATGGTCCAAAGGATGTCGGCTTTATGGCCGGTGGAGAGGGCTTGAGCCCAGAAGGCGCGATTGCGTTCGTCAGAGGCGACGTTGAGGCGATCGACGACGGTCATGCCGCGGGTGAGTTCGCTGTCGGTTTCGATTTCGAGGAAGTGATCGGACTGCGCGGTGACGATGGAAGGATCCAAAGCGACGGCCATCGCTATAGGATCGGGGAAGGAAATGCCGCGCTGGCCGGTTTGTACGAAGAAGGCTTCCTGAGCGCGGCTGTTGCATTCGATGGCGAATGTGGCGACAGGATTGTTGAAGTTGAGGACGCGCCGGATGTCCGAGGGATTCAGAACCGCTTCGTCGCGGCAGAGATGCCAGCCGACAAGTTCGATAGGAAGGCCGCTGTGGGCGACGATGCGAGCGGCTTCTGGATCGCACCAGATGTTGTACTCGGCGGCGGGTGTGACGTTTCCTTCGCAGCACGGCGCGCCGCCCATGACGACACAGCGGCCGACTTTGGCGGCGATGGCGGGCCGTTTTTCTATGGCTAGCGCGATGTTAGTGAGCGGGCCCAGCGTGACCAGGACGAGCCCGGGGTGGGAGTCGATGGCGGCGATGATGGCGTCGGTGGCGTTGCGGTGTTCCGAGGAGCGCGTGGGTGGAGGATAGCCGTGATCGCCCAAGCCGTCGCGGCCGTGGAACCAGTCGGCGTTGTGGAGCGGGCGGGTTAGGGGTTTTTCGGCGCCGGTGAAAACGGGGACGGTGGAATTGCAGAGTTCGGCGGTGTAGATGGCGTTGCGGGAGGCCTGGGCTACGGCGACATTGCCGGCGACGGTGGTGATGGCTACGACGTCGATGTGGGGATTGCGGAGAGCCATGATGAGGGCTACGGCGTCGTCGGAGGCGGTGTCGGTGTCGATTAGGAAGCGGCGAGTCATCGGCGGCCAGGATAGCAAATTGGCGGCGGAGTTTGTGTTTTGGGGTGAAGGAAACCCAAGGGCCACCCTAAAGCGGCGAGCCTACGAGAAGCAAAGCGAGCAGGGACGATTGTTCTACAGGGATAGCTGTAGGGGACATCGGGGATGTGCTGGATTGTGGCTGTAGCTTCCCGAACGCAAGCTTGAGGGTGAGACTGCTTTGGTTCGGTCGCGCTTAGTGTAGGAACGGGCGAGGCTTTCGCAGGGTTGTGAGTGGGTGATCTGTTGAACGCAAAAATCGCTGCGGCAGATTGGATCAGAACTCACTGGGGATTAGGAAGCCACCAGAAACATAGGTGGCTGCGGAAATTGCTGGGAGTGGCGGAACGGTTCTGGGCGGGATGGCAGGTGCAGGCCGCGACGGACATGGCTGCGGAGGTTTCGTTTTACTTTGTGCTTTCGTGCTTTCCGTTCCTAATGGTGCTGACGGCATTGCTGTCGTGGATGCACCGCACGTCCGGATGGTATGCGTTTTCGTTCTGGCTGACGGATTACATGCCGACGAGCGCGCGGGACACGGTGCTGACAACGATGGAGGAATTGTCGAAAGATTCGGGGCGATTTTTTTCCTTGGGGCTGGTGCTGACGATCTGGAGCGCGTCGACGGGATTTTTGAGCTTGATGGATGCGTTGAGCAAGATTTATGGAGTGAAGGATGAACGAAGTTATTTGAAGCGGCGGGTGATTGCGGTGTGCGCGACGGTGGTGGCGGCGGTGTTTTTGGTGATTTGTTTTGGTGTGTGGAGCGCTGGGCACATGGTGGCGGGATTGTTGTTTCGAGACATGCTGCCGCTTGATACGCGATGGAGACTGGTTCGCTGGGTGGTGACACTGGGGATGATTTCGTTGGCTGTAGATTTAATCAATTATTTCTTGCCGAGGAAGCAGCTGCCGTGGAGGTGGGTTACGCCGGGGACATTGCTGACAGCACTGTGTTTTGTGGTGGCGAGCGCGCTGCTGAGCTTGTATGCGAATCACAATCCAAACATTTCGCGGATTTATGGAACGTTGACCGGTTTTATCGTGATGATGCTGTGGATTTACCTGCTGAATTTGAGCATGTTGCTGGGCGCGCAGACGGATGCGGCGGTGGCGGGGCCGGTGGGAGTGCAATCGTGAAGAGGCGAAACCGAATGCGATTCGGGGCGGCGGGGTTTGTGGCGATGGCGCTGGCGATTGTGGCGCCGTGGGGAAGCGGCCAGGACGGCGGGGGAAACGACAACGGCGACGTGCTGATGCACCTGAATGCGGCAATCAACTGGTACAAGAATTTGACTACGAAGGTGCCGGCGGGAACGGAACCGAGCGATGCGATTTATCTTAGCAACGCGGAAAATTATGGGGCGCAAGTGGTGCGGCTGGCGTTCCAGTCGGCGCGGGCGCAAGCGGCTCTGGCGACACAGACTAGTGCGGGGGGAAGCGGGGCGAACGACGGCGTGACGAATGGACCGACTCAGAAGTATACGCAGATGGAGAACGAGATTTCGCAGCGGATTGCGGACGATGAGTTGCAAATTGCGGCGCTGAAGCAGAAACGGCCAACGGGAAAGCATGCCGGCGACGTTGCGGCGCAGCAGCAATCGCTGGAAGGCAAGCTGGCGCTGGACAAAGCGACGCTCAGCGCGGTGCAACAGTTGAAAGCGTTCGTGGAACAGAGCGCCGTGGGTGGGACGGGATTAAAAGGAAGCATCAATGAGCTGGCGCGGTCGGTGCCGGAAGTGCTGGAAACGCAGGTGAATACAAAGCCGGGGACAGCGACGAGCGCGAAGGCTGCGGTGGCTGCGCCGAGGGCGGGACTGCTGGGGCAATTAGTTACGCTGTATGGGGAGATGCAGAGCATACGATCTAATGAGCAGCGGCTGGATGAAAACGACAGCGTACAAAAGATTGCGACTGATTTAAGAACGCCGCTACGAAATGCGCTGACGAATACTTTCCAGCAGGAGAAGGATCTGGCGGCGAAGACGGGAGTGACGCGGGATCAATACGACGCGTTGACGGAGCGCTTCAAAGCGATATCTGGAGCGCTAGTGCCGTTGAGCGAAGAAGTGCTGGTGCTCGACCAGAGCCGGTCGAACTTATTGCAATGGAGAAAAGCGCATACGAACGAATCGCGCGGGACGCTGATCGCTTTGCTGTCGCGAGTGGCGGTGATTCTGGTGGCGGTGGGCCTGGTGCTGGGGTTGGCGGAAATCTGGAGGCGACTGACGTTCCGTTACATACACGAGCCGAGAAGGCGGCGCCAGTTTATGGTAATCCGCCGATTCGTGATGGGTTTTCTGATCTTTCTGGTGATCGTGATGGGATTTGCGAGCGAATTTAGTTCGCTGGCGACGTTTGCGGGCTTGTTGACGGCGGGAATCGCGGTGGGACTGCAGACGATTCTGCTATCTGTGGCGGCGTACTTTTTTGTGATTGGGCGATACGGAATCAGTGTGGGTGATCGCGTGAGCGTAGCCGGAGTGACGGGCGACGTGATCGATGTTGGGTTGGTGCGATTTTATTTGATGGAATTCGCGGGAACGGGAGCAGATTTGTATCCGACGGGAAGAATCGTGGTGTTTTCGAATGCGGTGTTGTTCCAGGCGACAACTCCGCTGTACAAGCAACTGCCGGGCACGCGGTATACGTGGCATGAGGCGGTGATCCCGCTGTCGGCGAAGGCGGACTACGGATTGGTAGAGGGGGCGCTGGATGCAGCGGTGAGTCCCGTGTACAAGGAATATAGTTTGGACACGCTGTGGCACCGGCGAAATTTTGATCCGACCGATATTGCGATCGACCCGCCAGCGCCGGAACACCGGCTGCAATTTGCGGACAGCGGGCCGGAACTGGTGGCGCGCTATCCGGTGGACCTGAACCATGCGGCGGAAATGGACGACAAGATCAGCAAGGCGCTGATGGACGCCATCCATGGGAACGAGGAACTGGCGAGCGCGGTTGCGGGCACGCCAAAAATCCGGGCCGCGGTAAAAGGATGAGTCGATACACCGATGCGCCGGTTGAAATTTGCGCGGCATCAGATTAAATGCGGCGAAGATGGTATACAGGGTATTGCTTCGGGCTTTACGGAGAAGCGTTCATGGCAATCCGGTGGCGAATACCGCAGCATTGACGCATCTGGGAACAATACGGGCTCAACCTTCTGTCAGGAGTGCGTGCAAAAACAAACATGATCGAGGATCAGATCCTGGACCGGGTCGGTTTGGCAGATTTGTATAATTGGGGCTCGAATCATTTCCGAAAATCGAAAGATCTTCAGATCAGCGAAGGTCTGCCGAATCCACGCGGGGCAACATGGGACGGGCAGGGCGTGAATTTCGCGCTATTTTCCGCGCATGCGACCAAGGTGGAGCTGTGCCTGTTTGACGACACGGGCAAAGAAGAACAGCAGCGCATTGAGTTGCCCGAATTCACGGATGAAATCTGGCACGGTTACGTGAAGGATCTACGGCCCGGGACGGTGTATGGATTTCGCGTGCATGGCCCGTATGCGCCGGAGAAGGGGCATCGGTTCAATGCCAACAAACTGTTGCTCGATCCTTACGCGCGCCAGCATGTGGGTTCGCTGCGATGGAACGACGCTTGTTATGGATATACGGTGGGAGCGCCGAATACCGACCTTTCATTCGATGAACGAGACAGCGCGCCGTTTGTACCGAAGTGCGTTGTGGTGAATCCGGAATTTCGTTGGCGGCCGAGCACGACACGGCGGCACGCCACGCCGTGGAATCAAAGTGTCATCTACGAATTGCACGTGAAGGGGTACACGAAGCGGCATCCGATGGTTCCGAAGAAGCGGCGCGGGACGTATGCGGGGCTGGCGCAGAAGCAGGTGGTGGAATACATCAAGTCGCTCGGGGTGACGGCGATTGAGCTTTTGCCAGTGTGCACGTTTGTGGACGATCGCAGCTTGCAGGAAAAAGGGCTGACGAATTATTGGGGATACAACACGATAGGATTTTTTGCGCCGGACCCGCGGTATGCGGCCGACTCCGGAAATACCCTGAATGAGTTTAAACAGATGATCGCGCGGTATCACGACGCGGGGATTGAAGTGATTCTGGACGTAGTTTACAACCACACGGCGGAAGGCAACGAACTGGGGCCGACGCTTTCGTTCAAAGGAATCGACAATGCGAGCTACTACCGGCTGAATTCGGATAATCCGCGGTATTACGTGAACGACACGGGAACGGGGAACACGCTGAATATTTCACACGCGCGCGTGATTCAAATGGTGGCGGACAGTTTGCGTTATTGGGATGAAGAAACGCAGGTGGATGGATTCCGGTTTGACCTGGGGACGATTCTGGCGCGCGAGCCGAACGGTTTCGATCAGCAGAGCGGGTTTTTGTCAGTGTGCGGGCAGGATCCCGTGCTGCAAGAAGTGAAGAAAATCGCGGAGCCGTGGGATCTCGGGCCGGACGGATACAAGCTGGGCGCGTTTCCGCCAGGATGGGCGGAATGGAACGACAAGTTTCGGGATACCGGTCGCGACTTCTGGAGGAATGGCTCGTCCATCGGAGATTTGGTGCAGCGGCTATGCGCGTCGGCGGCCATTTTCGACCACAAAGGGCGCAAGCCGTGGACGTCCGTGAATTTCGTGACGGTACATGACGGGTTCACGTTGAATGACCTCGTGAGTTACAACGAAAAGCACAACGAAGCGAACGGCGAGGACGGGCGGGACGGGACGTCGGACAATCGTTCGTGGAATTGTGGCGTGGAAGGCCCGACGGACGATCCGGCCATCAATCGATTGCGCGAAAAACAGATTCGCAATTTTCTGGCGACTACGTTGCTGGCTCAGGGATTGCCGATGATCCTGGCGGGCGACGAGTTTCACCGCACGCAGCGTGGGAATAACAACGCCTATTGCCAGGACAATGAATTGAGCTGGGTGGATTGGTCGCTGGCCGAGAAAAACCGGCCGACGATCGACTTTGTGCAGACGCTAACTTCGCGACGGAAGCATTATCCGGTGTTGCGGCGCAATCGATTTCTGACCGGGGCGTACAACGAAGAACTTGGCGTGAAGGATGTGACGTGGATTCATCCTTCGGGAGCCGAGATGAATGATGAGACGTGGAGAGATGCGGGTTTGCGATGCGTGGGGATGCTGATTGACGGACGCGCGCAGGCTAGCGGCGTGCGGGAACGCGGAAGCGACGCGACGCTGCTGCTGATTTTTAACGGCAAAACCGAGCCAGTGAAATTTGTGTTGCCGCAACCCGTGGATGGGAAGGGGTGGAAGTTGCAGCTGGATACGAACGAGTCGTCGGGTGTGGCGATGGACCGGCAATTTTCGCCGCTTGAGGAACTGGAGATTGCGGAGCGGTCGGTGAGTGTGTTTTTGATGTATTGAGGAATTTTGAGGACAGAAGTCCTCAGGGGCTGAAGCCCGGTTATTTTGCTCTTGAATGTTGGAGCTGAAGTTCCGCCCCCCTAAACTGCGTCTAGAAGATTGGGTCTGCTGGGATCCTTGCGGCGGGTTTGTCAAAAGGCGGAAAGCGGATCCCTCACCCCGGAAAAGGTGCGGGATGTTAGATGGCAATAGAGCTAAATGGATTCTGGAAGAGTCGCCGCCCGGATTGAAGAAAATAACAATTGTCCATGATTCCCCGCGCTACGTACCGCGTTCAGTTTGGTAAAGATCTTCGATTCGACGATGCGGCTGGGATTGCACCGTATCTGGCCGAACTGGGGATCAGCCAAGTATACGCTTCGCCTTATTTGTTGGCTCGACCCGGGAGCAAACATGGATACGACGTTACGAATCACAATGCGCTGAATGGCGAGCTGGGAAATGAGCGGGCATTTGCGCGGATGAATCGGGCGTTTCGGGAAAATGGGCTCGAGCAGATTCTGGATTTCGTGCCGAATCATATGGGAGTGGGAGGCGCGGACAATCCGCTGTGGCTTGATGTCCTGGATTGGGGGCGCGAGTCACGGTACGCGGGATGGTTTGACATTGATTGGGATTCGTATTCGGAATATTTGAGCGGCAAATTGCTGGTGCCATTTCTCGGGGGAGCAGTATGGGGCGGTGCTGGAGTCCGGCAAGATTGAATTGCGATTCGATGAGAATGACGGGGCGTTCAGTGTTTGGCTGTATGGCACCCACAAATTACCGGTGACGCCGCCGTCGTACCCGGAAATTTTTGGCGGCGGCACAGAGATCGAGAGGAAGCTGGCAGGGGAATTCGCTGTGCTGCGGGATCATTTGCCGGATGTACAGGGGCGCGCCGCGGAGTTCAAGAGAGATTTGGCGGATTGCTTCGGCAAGGACGTGCGGGTGCGCGGGGCGGTGGAAGGGGCATTGAGGCGGTTTCAGGGGAAACCCGGCGAGGTGAAGTCGTGGGACAGCCTTGATTCTTTGATTCGCTTGCAGCATTGGAGGCCTACGCATTTTCGAGTGGCCGCAGATGACATTAATTACCGGCGATAACCGGCGATTTTTTAATATCAGTGAATTGGCGGGAATTCGCATGGAGCTGCCGGAGGTTTTTGAGCACACGCACCGGCTCGTTTTGCGGCTGGCGAAGGAAGGCAGCTTGCAGCTACAACCCGAAGGAGTATTTAGAAAATCTTCGCGTAGGTTTTGGAGAATCGTTTTACGTGGTGGTGGAGAAAATCCTGAGCGCCCATGAAAGCTTGCGCGAGAGTTGGCCTGTGGACGGGACCACGGGGTATGAATTCTGCGCGCAGCTTACGGCTTTGCTGGTGGATGCTTCGGCGGAGCCAGCACTGACGCGGTTCTATCGTGAATTTACGGACGAGACGCAGCCTTTCAGCGAAATTGTGCGGAAATCCAAAATCAAGATCATGGAAAACGAGTTGGAAAGCGAGTTGGAGGCGCTGGCGCGAGACGCGGTGCGCGTCGCCAGGCTGGATTTACGCACAACGGATTTTACGCGGCACATTTTGAGGCGGGCGTTGCTGCAGATCATCGCGTGTTTTCCGGTGTACCGGACTTACGTAGACGAATCGGGGCCACAGGAAGAGGATAAACGATACATTCACTGGGCGGCGGCACAGGCAAGCAGGAATGCAGAGGAAGTGGACCGGAGCGTGTTTGAGTTTCTGGAAGGCCTGTTGACAGGACGACCGGCGGGCGGTGGATTTCGGAGCGCGCCGGGAGCGATCAAGCTGGAGTTGATTCGGATGCTGCTGGCATTCAGGCGAGAACACTCCGAGGTGTTTGAGCGGGGCAATTATGAGGCTTTGCAAATCTCGGATCAGGGCGCACCCCGGGTTTGCGCTTTCTTGCGGACTACCGAGGGGGGAAGATTTTTGGCGATTGCGTCGCTCGATGCGCAGGCGGGGGCTGGCGATTATCCGCGGGCGCGTCTGAGACTTGGGTCGCAGGAGGATGTGACGCGGTGGCGGGACGTGATTACGGAGCGAACGATTTCTGGGGATAGCAAGGGAGTGGATTTGGCGAATGTGTTCAGTGTGGTGCCGGTTGCGTTGCTGATTCCTGTGGCCTCGCGGTGGTCCGAGGAGAGTCCCCAGGGCTAAAGCCCGGATTTCTTTGGCTGCGATTGTCAGAGCTGGAGCTCCGACCCCTCAAGGGAAGATGCGGCTCGCCTGTAAAGCGGAAACGCATCTTGGCGGTTAAGGTATGGAGAGGGCGTGGCGGTTGAGATCCTTCGTCGCGAGCTGCGGTCCTCAGGATGACAAGATCGTGATTATTGTGGCGCTTGTGGCAGCGGTTGGAGTTGGAATTGGAGTTGGCGCCCGCGTGCGCGGTACACCTTCTACTGTATTGTTCGCATAGGGGCAACCGCTTACAAAGGAGTTGGAGTTAAGTTTCTCACAAAAGAGTAGGGACCATGGCAAGCCAAACGGGAGCAACACGATCGAACGACAGTTTAGCGGAGGTGGAAGTTCGGAGGAACGATAACCAATTGGCGGACCGCGCGAACGATGCGGTTGAGCGCCGAGCGTATTCGTTCTTTTTGGCCGCTGGTGGCCAGGATGGCCAGGACCTTACACACTGGCTGCAGGCCGAATCGGAAGTGCTGCGGCGGATTCCCGATATTCGCGAGGCAGCTTCGTGGTACACGGTGAATGTGCCGCTGCCAGGATTTGCGGCGGAGCAGATTCGTGTGAACGTGGATTCGGTGCGGGCGCTGGTTGCGGCGGAAAAAACGAAGTCGAGCGACGGACGTGGAGGAGATGGCATGCAGACACGCTCGGTGGAATCGGTTTATCTGGTGGCGAACTGGCCGAGCGCGATCGATCCAGCGACAGCGAGCGCTTATTTGAAGAATGAAAGCTTGAGGCTAACTGCGAAGCGAGCGGATGCGACGTCGGCCAAGGTATGAATTTCCCCCGGACCGAGGATAAGTCGACACGACGCGAGCAACCATTGCGATAAATGCCATCTCCCTTCCCATGGTGGTACCCCGTTGGTGCGCAACTCCATGAAGATGGGGTTGCCTTTCGCGTGTGGGCGGAGGGGCATGAGGCAGTTTCGGTTCGTTTAAAGGATCGCGAGCACGCGCTACGCGTGGATGTGGATGGATTTTTTTCGGGCTTTGTCACAGGCGCGCGCGAAGGCGACCTTTATTCTTTTCTGCTCGACGGCAAAGGGCCGTTTCCTGATCCAGCGTCTCGCTTTCAGCCGGAAGGTCCGCACGCGCCGTCACAAATCGCAAATCCAAACCGCTTTTCATGGAATGACAGGGACTGGCCGGGACTGCGGCTGGCGCACCAGGTCATTTACGAAATGCATATCGGCACGTTTACGCGCGAGGGCACTTGGCGGGCGACGATCAGCGAGTTGGCTCATCTGGCAGAGTTGGGGATCACGGCGGTTGAGTTGATGCCGGTTTGCGATTTTGCGGGGGCCTTTGGCTGGGGATACGACGGGGTGGATTATTTCGCGCCTACGCGGAATTACGGGACGGCGGACGATTTTCGCGCTTTTGTGAATGAAGCGCATGCACGTGGAATCGGCGTGCTGCTGGATGTGGTTTATAACCACGCGGGCCCGGAGGGAAATTATCTGCCGACGTTTTCGGAACGCTACTTTTCCATGGAGCGTCAGACGGAATGGGGTGCGGCGATCAATTTTGACGGTGAGAAAAACGGGCCGGTTCGGGAATTCTTCGCTTGCAACGCGGCTTACTGGATCAAGGAATTTCACCTGGATGGGTTGCGGTTGGACGCGACGCATTCGATTTCGGATTCGTCGAGGACACATATTATTCAGGAGATTACGGAAAAGGCGCGACGGGCCGCAGAACCGCGCGGCATTATTGTGGTGGCGGAGAACGAGACGCAGGACACAAAGCTGGTGAGAGTGAAAGCGGCAGGCGGTTACGCGCTAGACGCAATATGGAACGAAGATTTCCATCACACGGCGATGGTGGCGGCGACGGGGAGCCGGGAAGCGTATTTCGGGGATTATCTTGGTTCGTCGCAAGAATTATTGTCGTGCATGAAGCACGGTTTCTTGTATCAAGGACAGTGGTATAGCTGGCAGAAAAAGCGGCGAGGCGCGAGCACGTTGGGAATTAATGCTGCGGCGATGGTGACGTTTCTGCAGAATCACGACCAGGTGGCGAATTCCGCACGGGGATTGCGGATTCATGAGCTGACGTCGTTTGGACGATATAAGGCACTCACGGCGGTTTGCCTGCTGACGCCGGGGACGCCGATGCTGTTCCAGGGACAGGAATTTGCGTCGTCGGCGCCATTCCTTTTTTTCGCGGATCACGAGCCACAGCTGGCGGAGCTGGTTCGCAAGGGGCGCGCGGATTTTTTGAAGCAGTGGCGGAGCCTGGCGACGGGCCGGATTCGTTACGACGATCCTTGCGCGAGAGCCACCTTTGAAAAGTGCAAGCTGGATTTTTCCGAGCGGGAGAAGCATGGAGAGATTTATGCGCTGCATGGCGATCTTTTGAAACTGCGGAAAAACGAAGCGCTGTTTGCCCGGCAGACTAGGGAGTTGGATGGCGCGGTTTTGTCTCCGGAAGCGTTTGTGGTCAGATTTTTTTCGCCGGATTATCGAGACGACCGGTTGCTGGTGGTGAACCTGGGAGTGCAATTGTTTTTGAATCCAGCTCCGGTGCCGCTGCTGGCGCCGCCGGAAAATGGGGCGTGGGAAACGTTGTGGTCGACGGAAGACGTGAAATATGGCGGAAATGGGACGGCGGCGCTGGATGCGGAGGAGTTGAACTGGATTATTCCGGCGCAGGCGGCGGTGGTGCTGCGACCAGTGAAGAAAGAAAAGGGTCCGGCGGCGTCATGAGAGAAACATTGTGCCGAGTAGCATATCGAAAATCCGACGCGGAATCGCATGCGAGTTTACTGGATAAAGAGTGGTTGGTTACGAACGGACTAGGCGGATACGCTTCCGGAACTCTTGCGGGAGTAATCACGCGAGGATTTCACGGTTACCTGGTAGCCGCGCTGCCGACGCCGCTCGGCCGTATCATGATGCTGAACGATTTGATTGAGCGGGTGGAGATTCCCAACGGTTTATCGGTGCAATTGAGCGGAGAAGAACGGGTAAATGCTCCGCTGAAGACGCAAGGCGCGGAATACCTGGAGGAATTTCGGCTGGAGGACGGCATTCCGGTGTGGATGTTCCGGTTTGGCGAATTGCTCATGGAAAAACGCGTGATCATGGTGCACCGACAAAATACGGTGCACGTAAATTACCGGCTGAAGAATGGGGTAGGAATCAATCTGAGTTTGCGGCCATCGATCAATTTCAGGCCGCATGAAGCGCCGGTGAACACACCTCTGGCGGGAAATTACGCGTTTACGGTGATTGAAGATACGTTTGAGATTTCGTCGCAGACGAATATTCCTCCATTGAGAATGGTGCTGCACGGGCGAAACAAGTCTTTGACGATGGATCGCACGCGGTTTCACGAAATTATCTATCGAATTGAGGAGAGCCGAGGGTATGCGGCGCGTGGCGATTTATGGAGCCCGGGATATTTTTCGGTGTTGCTGACGCCGAATGATCCGGTGACGCTGGTGGCCTCAAGCGAATCTTGGGATGCGATTCGTGCTATTACGCCGGAGTATGCGACTTCGGCGGAGATAGTCAGGCGCAAACGATTGCTGGCGCGGGCGACGGGCGTGCCGAAAGACAGCACGGCGGCGGAACTGGTGCTGGCGGCGGACCAATTCATCATTATTCCTGAAGGACGTGGCGAGGATAGTTTGCGCGCGCGGGCCGCAGGGGATGATGTGCGATCGATCATCGCGGGTTATCCGTGGTTCACGGACTGGGGCCGGGACACGATGATCACGCTTGAAGGGCTGGCGTTGACGACCGGGCGGCATACGGAAGCAGGATGGATTTTGCGCACATTTGCGCATTACGTGCGGCACGGGCTAATTCCCAATATGTTTCCGGAGGGGCGCGCGGAAGGCTTGTACCACACAGCGGATGCGACGCTATGGTTTTTTCATGCGATCGCGAGATATTTGGCGGCTTCCGACGACGAGCTGTTTCTTTCGCAAATGTTGCCGCTGCTGCAAGAGATTATTCGTTTTCACCTGGAGGGAACAGATTTTGGAATCGGCGTGGATCCGGCGGATGGATTATTGAAGCAAGGCGCACTTGGATACCAATTGACGTGGATGGACGCGAAGGTGGACGACTGGGTGGTGACGCCGCGTCGTGGCAAGGCGGTGGAGATCAACGCGCTTTGGTACAACGCGCTTTGTTATGTGGCCCAGTGGCTGGAGAAACACGGGCAGGCAGAAAAAGCGGCGGAGTTGAAAAAACATGCGGCGAAGTGCCGGGAGTCGTTTCAGAAGCGGTTTTGGTATGAGCAGGGCGGATATTTGTACGATGTGGTGGATGGAGAAAATGGAGACGATCCGGCGTTGCGGCCGAATCAGATTTTTGCGATCTCGCTGGATTTTCCCATATTGGAGAAGGAAAAGTGGGGCTCGGTGATGAGCTGCGTGGAATGCGAATTGCTGACGCCAGTTGGTTTGCGATCGCTTTCACCGCGCGATAAAGATTTTAAGGCGAAGTATTTTGGGAGTTTGCGCGACCGCGATGCCGCTTATCATCAGGGAACGGTATGGCCATGGTTGATCGGCCCCTATATCGATGCATGGCTGAAATTACATCCGGAGGCGCTGGATGAGGCGCCCAATTTATTGGGAGCGTTCGACAAACGGCTGATGAACAATACCGTGGGCTCGATCGGCGAGATTTTCGATGCGGAGCCGCCGTATACGCACGGCGGGTGCGTGGCGCAGGCGTGGAGCGTGGCGGAAGTGCTACGTTCGCTGGTGAAAATTGCGCGTTCGAAACGAGCTTGAAACGAGTTTGAAAATGGGCCGGGAAAACAGCAAACTGGTTTGAGACCAACAGGTTCCTTGTGAAAATCAGCCGCCGCAGTGGAATCCTGCTACACCCAACCTCTCTTCCGGGGAAATTTGGCATTGGCGATCTTGGGCCAGCGAGCCGGCGATTCGTTGATTTCCTGGCGGAGGCGGGGCAAAAGCTATGGTGCGTGTTGCCGCTGAGTCCTACCGGGCCGGAAAATTCTCCTTACCAATGCTGCTCGACGTTCGCGGGCAATTATTTGCTAATCAGCCCGGAATTGCTGGTGAAGCAGGGATATCTTTCGCGCGGGGAGTTGCGAAGGGCGCCGCAGTTCCCTGGCGGACGCGTGGAGTTTGCGGAGGTGCGGAATTACAAGGAATCGCTGCTGAAGAAGGCGTTTCGCAATTTCACGACGACTGGGGATTATTTGCGGTTTGAGCGGAAGCACTCCTGGTGGCTGGAGAAATACGCGTTGTTTATGGCGTTGCAAGAGGTGAACCGCGGCGTGGCGTGGACCAAGTTTGACCCGCGAAAGAACGCGTCGCAAGAAACGATTGGTTATCACAAATTCGAGCAGTACGAATTTTTCAGACAGTGGCAAGCGCTGCACAAATATTGCGGAGAGCGGAACATATCGATCATAGGCGATATGTCGTGCTATGTGGAACACAACAGCGCTGACGTTTGGAGTAATCGCGAGCTTTTTGATTTGCGGCGCGATGGAGAATCGCGATATGTGGGCGGGGTTCCACCGGATTATTTCAGCAAGGATGGGCAACTTTGGGGCACGCCGGTGTACCTGTGGGACAAGTTGGCGGCAACCGGCTTCAAGTGGTGGATCGATCGATTTCGAAATGCCTTCGAATCGGTGGATCTGCTGCGGCTAGACCACTTCCGGGGATTCGAGGCGTTCTGGAGCGTGCGCGCGGATCAGAAGACCGCTCGAAAAGGGCGATGGGTGAAGGGACCGGGCGCACGGTTGTTCGAAAAAGTGCGCAAGGAACTGGGGGACGTGCCGTTTGTGGCGGAAAATCTGGGAACGATCACGCCCGCGGTGGAAGAGTTGCGGCAGCGCTTTGGTTTTCCAGGGATGGCGGTGCTGCAATTTGGATTTGACCGCTGGGGCACGCACCGACCGAACAATTATGTGCCGGAGCTGGTGAGCTTTACGGGAACGCATGACAACGACACGACGGTCGGGTGGTGGAAGGCAGTGCAGCGTGCGGCACAACTGCGGGGGAATGCGGAGGAACGCGCGACCGTACAGCGGGTGAAGAGTTTTTTGCAGACGAAGGGCGAGAACATTCACTGGTCGTTCATTCAGGCGGTGCTGACGTCGGTCGCGGAGATCGCGATTATTCCGCTGCAAGATGTACTGGGACTAGGTTCGGAAGCACGGATGAATATGCCGGGGCGGGCTAAGGGAAATTGGGACTGGCGATTTGAGGAAAAGCAGATCCATCGCGATGTGGTGGAGCGGCTGCGGGATTTGACGGCGGTTTCCGGGCGTTGAAGCTCACTCCTGATTCAAAAACATTTCAACGACAGTGGTTCATCAACGGCTACGCGGTTCGCTACGTTCCGCCTGAGTGGCTGGTGAAGTTTCATACCGGTTACAAATTGGACCGCAACGATTTTCGCGATGTGCGGGCGTTATGCGAACGATTTGGGATCGCACTTCCCGATGAGTATCTGAAAGAGCCCGAAAACGGCTGAAGCAGGTCAGTGGCCGGTATTACGGCGTCGCAAACAACTATTTTGCACAATTGGCGGGCTTAAAGATGTATATTGCCGAGCGCGGCAGCAGTCGCACTCCCTGTTCTGAAGATCCCCAATGAAAGCGGCGTTACGGTAGAAGTCCGCTCTCATTCGCGAGTGGCGCGCCGGAGCAAAATGACGGAAACCGTCCATAGAGATTCCGTGTGGAACTTGTCGAGGCTCGATCCCCGATTGCGGGTGGGCCTGCTGGCATGCCTGGTGGCAGCACTGGCTTACGCAGGCGCCAGATTAGGCGCGACGCTGGAAATACTGCCTGAGGCGGACTGGCCACTTTGGCCGGCAAACGTGATCGTTGTGGCAGCGTTGCTCCTGGTACCCCGGAAAACATGGCCAATCGTGATGGGGGCAGCGTTTGCCGCGTTTGTGTTTTATAACCTGCAATCAGGGGTGAGCATCCGTTCGATCTGTTGGCTGACCCTGTCCGATGCGTTGGAAATTCTGATCGCCGCACTGGGCCTGAACTATTTTTTCGAGGGCGTGCCGCAACTGAACAGCCCTAAGGCACTTGCCAAGTACTCCGTGTTCGCCGCGATCCTTGCGCCGGCGGCGGGAGCTATTTTCGGCGCGCTTTCGACCAGCGGAAATTACCTGACGAGCTGGCGTATTTCGTTTTTTTCGGAAGCGATTGCGTTTTTCACGATCATGCCGGCGATTTTGGGTTGGATTGGCCGGGCGCAGCGGCGGGTGCGCGTATCGCGGGCGGATTATGTGGAAGGGATCGTCTTGGTGGCGGCGATTATCGGGTTGGGATATTTCGCATTCGTGTCGCGCTGGGCGAGCACGCTGCCAGCACTACTTTATTTTCTTGTGCCATTTCTTGTATGGTCCGCGCTACGTTTTGGCTCCGCCGGAGCCGGGACTTCGGCGGCGATCGTGGCTTTTCTGTCCGTTTGGGGCGCGGCGCACGGGCGAGGCCCGTTCACGGAAAAGGCTCCGATCGACAATGTGCTGTGGCTGCAGCTTTTTTTGCTCTCGACGACGGTGCCCTTCATGGTTTTGGCGGCCCTTGTGGAAGAGCAACAGAGAAACGAAAAAGTACTGCGTGAAAGCGAAAAACGCTTCCGGTTGGTTGCAGACACTGCCCCAGTGTTGATCTGGATGTCTGGACTGGATAAAAAGTTCAATTTTTTTAATAAGGGATGGCTGGACTTTACGGGCAAGCGGATTGAGCAAGAGTTGGGCGAAGGATGGGTTTCCGGCGTACATCCAGGGGACATACAGCGTTGCGTTGGAATCTATTCGGCTTCATTCGAGGCGCGAGCGGACTTCGAAATGGAATATCGCCTACGGCGTTCCGACGGAGAATATCGGTGGATCGTCGATTATGGGGTGCCGCGGTTTGATACTGACGGCAACTTTTGCGGATATATCGGATCGTGCGTCGATATTACGGAACGGAAATCGTCGGCGGAATCGCTGCAGATTTTGACGGGGCGCTTGATTCATGCACAGGATGAAGAGCGCACACGCATAGCCCGAGAACTGCACGACGACTTCAGCCAGCGGCTGGCGATCCTGGCCATCAGCGCCGGACAAATATGGAGATCGCTTCCTACATCGAACGTGGAAGAGCGGGACAGAGTGCAGGAGATGCTGGAGCGAATCAAGGACTTATCGTCTGACCTGCACGCGCTGTCTCACCAGTTACACTCGAGCAGGCTGGAGCATGTTGGGCTGGCGTCCGCGCTCATGGGCCTTTGCAAGGAAGTCAGCGAGAAGTACAAATTGAAGATTTTATTTGCGGGACCGGAGCTTCGTAGCAGGGTTCCCAAAGATGTGGCGTTGTGTTTATTTCGGGTGGCGCAGGAAGCGCTGGGCAACGTGGTCAAACATAGTCAGGCCAAGAACGCGGACGTTGAACTTGGCGCGAGCGCGGACGGATTGAGCCTGCGCATCCGCGATGACGGCAGAGGTTTTCGCACCGACCGCACCACACCGAGCACTGGAATTGGATTGATCGGGATGCACGAGAGGATTCGGCTGGTTGGGGGAAGGCTGTTGATCAAGTCCGAGCCCATGCGAGGGACGGAGATTCTGGTCGAGGTACCACTGCATCTCGTGGCGAATGGTTCGGAAGCCAGGGTGCAGACAGCTGGGAAGTGAATGGATGGCGGCGGAACTTATGCCAGTTTTCGGAATCGTTGGAGAAACATTGGCGGGTCGCCGTATGGATTGTTTGTTTTCTGTCCGGGTACTAGAAGCAGCAGCAGGAAGACGAGGATGTCCACCAAAGGGACGAATGCCAGCAGGACTGTCCATCCCGGCCAGCCGAGATCGTGAAGCCGGGAAACTTCTGCCTTGAGGATCACAATCGACGCGGCCAGGACCACGATGGTAAATAATCCGTGAAGCGGCGAGCCAGCCGTGGGACCATCTGGCGCCCCGACCGCGGCGGCTACTATATCCAGGACGATGGAGCCCGCGACAATGGGTGCGCCGCACCAAAACGCAAATTCCAGCCTGCCAATTCGATTCGCCATCATTTATTCAGGCTAAGGCCTGTCGTCCTGAAAGCGGAACTGGTCCACGGGTCAGGTGCTTCCGACGAGTTATCTTGCTAACTGGTGAGTGGCATTTCGATACATCGTTGCGCGAGAGCCCATTTTTGCCCTTACAGGCGCATTTTTATTTTCGGTTCGAGCCCTCGGGGTTTGCCTATTTTGTCGGTACTCCTCCCTTGGACCAGGCGGAATCGCGGTGTGTGCCTGCAGGCGAGGCACCGATAAGCGAGTGGCCGACCCGGAGAGCTTTTTCATCGACAGGATCGAATCAATGAAGCTCTTTTGCCGAAGGGCTTCGGCTTTGTTTTTGTTTGCACGTCGCGCTGGTGGGATGTGCGGGGAATCAACCAGCAAGCAGCACGAAGTCGCCGGAGGTTGAAGAGGCGCTCAGCATCGCACAGGACGCTTACATCTACGGATATCCGCTGGTGACGATAGACATGGCGCGGAAGCAAATGACCAGTGTGGCAACCGCGAACGCCGAAAATGCGCCGATGGAGCAGATCCTAAAGTTGCGCACTTACCCGGCGGTGGACAACCATGCGGTGACCGCACCGAACGCGGACACGCTTTATACGATTACATGGCTCGACAATTCGAAAGAACCGTGGATCATCAGCGTTCCGGATATCGGCGATCGCTATTATCTGTTTCCCGTGCTGAGTGGATGGACGGATGTGTTCCATGTGCCGGGCAAGCGCACCACCGGAGACAAAGCACAGAAGTACGCCATTACCGGCCGGGTGGGACCGGGACGCTTCCCGCTGGCGTGACGGAATATAAATCGCCGATGGGGATTGTCTGGATACTTGGGCGCATCTACTGCACGGGAACTCGCGAAGACTACAAGGCGGTGCACTTCTTCAGGACAAATTCACGATAGTGCCGCTGAGCTCTTACAGCAAGTTGTATACGCCGCCTCCGGCGGAAGTCGGCAACAAGCCAACCCGTTCTGGTCGACTACCAGATGACACACGTTATTCTATTATTCGAGGAGACGCGCTTTTGCGGCTGGAAACACAACGGCGGGACGGGAGCTTGGCGATTCGCGAAGCGACCGGAAGAGCGGCCGGTTAGCCTTTCGGATTGGGGGATGATTGGAAGAGGGCGATCACTTCACTGTTGCCGGATTCTTCGGCTAACTGGCGAAACGGCTTGCCGTTTGTGGCTGTGGCTTGGCGAAGACCGGGAAAACGTTCGAGGAATCGCGCTACCCAGCGGGCGTCTCCGGTTTCAATGGCGTAAGCAAAATCTCTTAGTTCAATGCCGAGGTAGCCGCCCTTTTCCCGCAAATACTCGATGGCCCAACCGGCGGGTGTGGCACCGAACTTGCCGTCTGTGCTGTTGATATCCGCGCCGTTGCCGAGCAGGAGATAGGTGATTTCGCGATTTCCGCCGAAGGCGGCGTAGTGAAGCGCGGTGGCGCCGATTTCATCGCGCTGGTGCACGAGTTCGCCGTGTTGTTCGAGGATGGAGCGAACTTGATTTATGTCACGCTGCTCGATGGCTTTGATTAGTTTGTGCAGGTCGCTCATGGATGCACCTTACACTGTTCAGGACTTCAGTGAGTCTTGTAGAACCAACGAAGAGTATACGAGGAAAAAACACCGATCAACCTCCCGCCTAGCCATGCGCTGAATCCAAATCGAAAAGCCAAGTAACCTGGACACTCGTTGTACAATGCTGCCCGCCCACGATCAAGGAGCACCCATGACTCAAGAAGAACTGGAAAAGGAAGTCGCCCGCCTGAAGATCAGGCTGGAAACACTCGTCAACTTCCTGGAGAGCTTCCCGGTTGGCCTCGGCAGCCCATTCGGACGCGCCGACTATGAGCGAAACGTTCGCGCCGCCCTGGCCAAGGCAAACCTCGAGTAGGCGCCGAACGAAGAATCCACGCGGAAATTCCGGAATGCGAGGTGGCAGGCTTGTGTCCATCAGGGACGGTTGCTGCCTGGAAACACCTGAACTTTTGGTCAGGCTTGCCGCGCAACGAAAGCTGTCACTATCGGGTCATCCCATCGACAACGTCTTGGTTTGAGTGGGGACGACTCCGATGCAAATGCAGTTTGTGTTACGAGCAGCGAGCAGGATTTTTCCGGCGGTCGCTGGGGTGATACTTCTATGCACGCTCCCCGTTCCCGCGCAGCAACAATCGAATCAGGGTTCCGAGGCGCTGGCTGTCGCTCCCGTACCGGGGCAAATTACTTTGAAGAACGATCGGCTCTTCTACGTGATGGCGAATTACACGACAGTTGAACACACGGACGAGTTTGCGGCGCTGTCCGCGAAGACAAAATTCAAACTGTCCGCGAAAACAATGTCCGATCCCGTGACGGTTTCGTTCATCGGGGTGATGGCGCTAATGGGACAAGCCCGGAATAATGACCCGTCGTACGGGCAGGGCTTGCAGGGTTATGTGAAGCGCTATGGCACGTCATTCGCCGATACCGGAATCGGCACGCTGATGACAACATCTGTGTTCCCGACGGTTTTGCATCAAGACCCGCGCTATTTCCAGCTGGGAACGGGCAGTACTTGGCACCGCGCGATGTACGCCGTTAGCCGCATCTTGGTGACTCGCGCGGATAATGGCGAGGTTCAATTCAATTATTCGGAGATCGTGGGCAACGCGGTAGCAGCCGGTATTTCGAACACATATCACCCGCAGAGCCAGCGCACTTTACACGACACGTTGAGCGTCTGGGGTACGGACGTCCTGTTGAATACGGCGTGCAACGTGGCCAAGGAATTCTGGCCCGACATTCGGCGGAAAATTCATAGGGGAAAGCATCCGTAATAGTCGTCGTTTTCGTGCTGCTAAGACGCGGTGGTTGAGATTCTTCGCTTCAGGATGACAGGGTTTCGGTCGTGGCTACAGGCCGAACATGGAGTTGACTCCGGCACGCGGGGCTTCGACAGCGGGATCGCGGCGTTCGAGCGGAGGAAGAGCCGCGGGCTCGGCGGGTACAGGAGGAACGGGTTGTTGCGTGGCGGCCGATGCTGCAGCGGCGGGTTGTGAGGCGAAGGGTGTTGGGGCTGAGGCCGCAGCCGCGGCACTTGCGGCGCGGGGGGCGGCGGGAGTTGGCTGGGCGGCGATAGGCTGGAGGTAAGCTAGATCGCGTGCTTCTTCCGTGCCTGGCTGAACGGCGGGGAACGACAAATTCATTTGATGCTCCATGGCGCTGGCGATGCGGTGCAACTGCCAGATAAGTTTTTCCAGTTCTTTCGAACGGCCGAGGGTCAGGTTGCGTTCCCAGAGAAAACGGATGGACAGCACCAGGAAAATGGGAAGGCCAACGGTGAGCGTGGCGAGAATAATGTTGAAGAGGAGCGATTCGAGGGGTGTGAAGGATTGGGTCATAGTGCCTCCAGGTGCGGGGTCCTGCAGGCAGGATAGCGCAGCGCGGCGGTGGAGACAACGAGGTCGGGGAGGGACAAGTGGGACACGAGGTGGGGGGCGTTGTCACGGTTGAGTTTGCCGTAGGTTGCCGGTCGCGTTGGAAGGTGGACATTACGCCCGCCGGAACCCCAAGATGCCGGCCTGAAGCCACGGCCCAGTCATTTTGCGGACACGGGGCGCGGCGTGCGGCGCCCCTATACAGAGGAGCGAAGAGGCGCGGAAATTATTTGGTGGTTACTTCGCTGAGGAGGAAAAACAGTTCATCGGCGGTGGGCGGCGGTTCATCCTACTTGCTCCTGATTTCCTGAATTCCTTATTGTGGGTTGAAGTTATTGACCCAAGGATTCGAGGACAAACGTTGTTTCTTTTTCCAGGACAATGTTACCGGTGCTGGAATTTACGGAGGCGGAGGGTGGCGTCATGCGCACGAGGGGATGGAGTTGCACGCCGTCGAAGCCGTAGATGCCTGTTGTTTCCGGCGTTATGTCCGTATTTTTCGGCGCGCCCGCCTGTCCCGAGATACCCGCTGAGGTCGCCAGCCCCTTTTTACTGGTGTACATATCTCCCGGTTGTTCCTCCAGCTTGGCAGACAACGCGTAGATGGCGAAATGGTCCGGAAATTGTTCCCCGCCCTTCGGAACCACCCTGTCCAAGCTGATCTCGAACGCGGCATCGGATTTTCCCTTGGAAAACGCCTGTACCTGGGTGACGGTTCCCTTGATCAGTGAGCCCTTTTTCAAAAAAATCTGATCGCCGGACTTGACGTCTTTGGCCACCTCGATGACGACAGGCTGGCCGGCCTGCGTATATTTGGTATCAAGTTTTGTCGTCAACTTTCCCATAAGCCTGGTTCCCTTAGGAAGGTTTTCGGTTCTCTCGGCGGCAGCGCTGGCTTGCGCTTCTTTACTTTGCGTGGATTGCGCTGGCGAAGAAATGGCTCCCGCTAGAGCGAGGGCGATAAACGTTGCGGTCAGTCGGCTCATTTTTGAGTCCTCGGAATGCGGTTTGGTTGATACTTTGCTATATATCATTGAACACCCAAGGGAGTTTAGGAAAATCGCAGCGAATTTCGGCTCGCGCTGGAATGAGTGCGGAGGAATGCTGGCCCACCCCGCGAACCAAACCTGCGATCTCGCCGGGACTCGAAGTTCGAGCTGAGGGTTGGTTAGGCTGACGGATGTTGCAGGATGTCGGCCAGGGCGTGGAGGCGCGCCGCGTCGCCTGGGGTTTTGGCTGTGGCGGCGCTGTTTTCAACGGAAGGCGCCATTTTGTTTAGCTTGGCTACTTTGCCTTTGTTCATGTGGGACTTCTCTGCGTTTTGGATGGCTTTTTGCAGAGAGGCAATGCGATCGGCGGGCAAAGCTTGCGAGCGCGAGAGCTGGTCCAGGTAGGCCTTCGCGACGATCAATTGCGAAGGCCACTCGATTTTTTGCTGGTTCTGCACGTTGAGCTCAGAGACGCGAACGGCTTTGGCCGCGTCGATTTCGTTTTGTGTTAGGAATTTGGTGGGCGTGAGTTCGAAGACGTCGAGGCCGCGCGCAATTTCCGAAGCGTAGATGATGCCGTTGTACCAATAGGCGGACCAGTCTCCGCCGAGCACCAAAATGGTGGGATCGATCGGGCCGCGGTCAAAGTAGGCGATTTCGAATGGGTGTGACGGGTCGGTGAAGTCCATTACGGAGATGCCGCCCTGATACCAGGCCTGGACTTCGATGTCGCGGCCCGGAACCGGAACGAGCGAGCCGTTGTGCGCCACACAATTTTCGTTGTCGGCCTGCGCAGCGGGAAGTTTGTAATAGCTGGCCATGCTGAGCTTGTCGTCTTTCAAGCGGAAGATGGCGTCCGCGCCCCACTTGTTAGGATCGTTCGGCCGGCAACGAGCGCCAAGACCGCCGCCCCACTCGTCGGTGAAGACGACTTTCGATCCATCGTTGGAGAAGGAAGCGGAGTGCCAGTAGGAATAATTAGGATCGTTGACGGCATCGACACGCTTCGGATGAACGGGATCTTTAATGTCGAGGAGAATTCCATTACCGGAACACGCGCCCGCGGCTAGGCCAATTGCGGAATAGACGGTAATGTCGTGGCACTGGTTGGAGTCCTCAGGCTTCTGCTCGTCCTTGTCATGGCTGCCGCCGTTGCTGAGGCCGTTCAACGCACCCGTGCGCACATCCATAAAGACGCGAGGGCTAGAGACGATCTTTGCGTCCTGAGGGGCGGCGACCGGAACCTTGATCACATCGATACGAAACAGTGCGGTGTTAGGATCCTTATCCGGCTTTTCACCGGAGCAGCCGGCGAGTTCTTCGGGTTGACGTACGAAGGATGTGCCGGAGACATAGATATAAACGTTGTCCTTGTCGTTGGGATCGAGGACCAGGGTGTGGGTGTGCGAACCGCGGCAGGTCTGCACCGCGGCGACCTGTTTGGGGTTCTTGACGTCGGAAATATCGAAGATGCGCACGCCGCGGAAACGGTCCTTTTGCGCAGCCGGCAGGCGGTGTTCTTTTTCATGGCCCGGCTCCGGCGGAGGATTTGCTGGAAATCCCTGAGTGCCGCAATCGAGGCGCCCATTCGGCATTTCCACGGACATGAAGAGCAAGTTTTTGTAGACCGAGACATCGCCCTGGCCGCCGGGGCAGACCATCGACGTGAGCAACTGGGTGTTGGCGGGATTGGAGATGTCGTAGATATTCACGCCATAAAAATTTCCTTGGAACAGGTGAGTGCCCTGGAAGGCGAAGTCTGAATTCGCGAAGGCGAGTTGCGCGATCTCCAACTGGAGCGGCTTCGACATCTTCGCGGGATTGCCGACACCGAGCTGGGCCAGCGTCTTCTGCACTTTCGGATCATCGGGGTCAGCGGAGCCTAGCTGAAACGCGTCTGGCTTCTTGAGAAGCAGGAGGTGCTTGATGCCCATGGATGCTTCGCCCGCGTCGTACAAGCCGGGCGTGAGTTTGAAACGCGCATCGGTGGCGTCCGAGCCGGTCATGCCCGGCGGAAGTGGAGGTGCGGGCTTCACGGCAAAGGGATTCTCGTCTTCCGCAGGCTTCGCAGTTTCGGCGGCCGGCGGCGGGGTTGCAGCCGATGGCCCTGGCGTCTGCGCAGGCGGTTGTGCGGGCGCTTGCGCGTACATGCGGCCGACACCGGCGGAAGATAAAACAAACGCGGCCACCATGACGCGAAAGGCTAGACTGGGCACTCGATTCATCGTTTCTCCTCTGAAGTTTGTTTCTGCAACATGGACTGCATAATCCTGATCTCGGCGCGTTGCCCGCTGTCTACATCGGTCGCGAAATCGAACAGCGTGGCATCCTGGCCCGCCCCCGCAGTGTCAAACAAATCCTTCACCATGATGAGGGCGCCATTGTGATGCTGGATCATTCCGGCCAGGAATAGGCGATCGAACTCAGGGCCCTTGGCCTTGCGCAGCGCGTCCATCTGTTCCGGCGAAAGCATACCCGGCATGAGAGCCATCGATTGGTGCGACATATCCATGCCGGGCGTATCGGGCATCGGCATGGTAAGAGGTTCACCACGAGCGGCGAGCCAGCGCTGCATGAATTTTATTTCGTCGGACTGGGAACTGCTGATTTTCGCACCTAGCAGCCGAAGATCTTTGTTGTCTGTGTGCGACTGGATGATCGCGGTCATTTCCACGGCTTGCGAGTGATGCATGATCATGCCCTGCATGAACTCCACATCGGCTGGTGACAACGGCGGGAGCGTGCCTTTGGTTGATGGCGGCAGCGACTTTGTTGGCTGACCTGGCGCGCCTGGCTGGACGATAACCGGGGCCGCGGTAGTCGTTTGTTGTGCGTGCGCGGGGGCGAGGAAAAGTGCGGAGGAGCTTGCGGCGAGCAACGCGGCGCACGGCAGGAAGAAAAAGCAGATCCCTCGCTTGGCGGATTCCGCTCGGGATGACACGTTAGAGATGTTAAGCATGTTCAGTGCTCTCTGGCTATGAGGAAGCGGCAGCATGCGAGGCGGAGAAACACGGGTCACTTTGCAGAATCTCCGTGAGTCTTCGGCGAGCGAGAGTGCGTGGATCGAGGCACCGCGCGTGACGCCACAGGGAATTTCCTTTGCTTGTCTTGCGCTTCGTTAATGGCGTTTGATCCGTCTTGATTGTGGAGTAGCTGCCGAATCGCCAGAATAGACTAAAAGTGTGGACGATAGCAATGCTGAGGAAGAATTTCTGCGAGATTCGGGTTGTTGAGGAGACGGAGTCCTCATGGCCTGGAGCCTTGGCTTCGGAAGATTCTATGTCGGACCTGAACCCGCTAAACTGCGGGAGTACCCAAGAGCACAGGTAGGAGCCCCTGTGCCACTGCAGGCAGACGGCGAAAAGCAGATCTCTCACCCCGAAAAAGCGCGGGGGACGACATGTGTGTGGAAATGAGATGTAAACTCGGGAGATCCACGCTTCTTAACGCGACCACGACCAGTGGTAGACGAGGCCAGCGCCGATGAGGAAATTGTTTTGGTGGTTGTTGGTGGCGTTGGCGAAGGTGGTGAGGTAGTAGTCGACTTGGATGACGCGGACGGCGAAGCGGGAATTGATTGGAACGTCGACGCCACCGCCGATGCGGGTGGAAAACTGAAAGGCTCCATCGGCGATGCCTGCCACTCCGCCACCGGCATGAGTTGAACCCAGAAGGATTTGTGCGAAGGGTTGCGGCTGATGGTCGCCTTCCAGCCACGCTTGCGGAATCTGGTAACGCGCACCGGCCAAAAAGGAAGTTAGGGTGAGAGAGTTGCCGAGCGGACCGTCGCTGCCAGTGTGTTCGGAACTGAAATCCATGACAGCGGACCAGCGACCATGGAAGTGCCACGAGCCGGACAGCCCTCCGCCGTTCAATCCGAAGCAGCCACATTCGCCGGGACCTGCGTTGGTGCGGACCCAGTGATAAGTGGCGCCGACGTCGCCGACATAGGAGTCTTGGGCGCGGACTGCCGAAGTGCCCGCGAGGAACAATAGAGTGGAGAGCAAAAATGAACGCATGGCGAATTCTCCTTGAGCTCGCATCAGTTTGCCGGGACCGAAACTGTGGCTGAAACATTGCTGACGATCGTGTCTTCGTAGGAGCCACCGGTGGAAGAAGTGATGTAGAGATAAGCGACCGGTGGAGGGGTAACCGTGCCGGAGAAGATCTGGTTGCCGTCCATGGTTACGGTCATCTGGCCCTGATTGATCGAATAGGTGTAACTGTGCGTGATAGGCCCGCTGCTGGAGACAACGGCGGGAATGTTGGTGTTTACGTTGAAATAGGGATTCTCGAAGAGTGCGGATTCACCGCGAGTAACGGCGATATAGGGCACCGGCGGTTCACCGGCGTTGTGATAAGTGTCCAATTCGAAAAGAAGGCCGGGGATGCCTTTCGCGCCCAAGCCCATTCCGACAGCTCCCAAACTGGTGGTCGTGGCACCGAGGGATGGATCGGCCAGGAGCACGGTGAAACCATCAGCGGGGAGAGCGCTAGGATTGCTGAACGTGACGCTGAAGCTGATTTGTATGTCACCGGTGGAGATTAGGTAGGGCCAGACCATCTCACCATGCTGGTCGTTTGTGGCGGTGGTTAGTTGGTAGCTGCAGGACGGAGCAGCGACGGCATCACCAATCGCAGACCAACTGGCGTTGCAAAGATTAGGAACGTTGGAGAGCGGGCCGACGAAGAGTCCCGCTGAGCTGCTGGTGACGGAAGTGGTGACGCCGTTGCTCACGACAACGTAGAAAACGGCGCCATTGTCGGTGCTGCTGACGGATGGCTCTGTGTAGCTCGAAGCGGTCTCGCCGGGGATTGCCGTGAAAGTGGAAGTGCCGGGAGCGGCTTCGTACCACTGATAGGTCAGCGGGAGAGCCGAGGTCGCCGTGACTTGATAAGTGGCGGATGCACCGATGTCGACATATTGCGTGACAGGTTGCTGCGTGATCTGGATGCCGTTGCCAATGGCGAGCGAAGCGGGTCGCGAACTGGCGTGGCCGTAGTTGTTGGTTACGATGACGTAGTAAGAATCCTGATCGTTCGCGGTGCTGGTTGCGGTGGAGGGAACGTTGTAGGTGGCGGACGTAGCGCCTGGGATCGCGGTCTCGGCTGTTTGTCCGGCGGGAATCCGATACCACTGGTAGGACAAGGTTGGCGTGCCCGAAGCCACGACGGTGAAGGAAGTGGTGCCGCCGGGAGCGACTGTCTGGCCAACCGGTTGAGTGAGAATGGTCGGAGGTGCGTTGCCCGCGGTAACGGTGAGAGTGGCGTTTGTGCTGGTTAGCGTGCCGCAGGAATCGGTGACGGTCGCGTAATACTGATCGCCGTCATACGTTGTGTCGACGGGCGGCGTGGTGTAGTTGCTGGAGATTGCGCCGGAAAGCGCAACGCCGTTCGATCCACCAGAAGGAATCTGATACCACTGGTAGAAAATTTGTCCGATGCCTTGACCGGAAACGGTGAACAGGCCGGTTTGCGTGGGTATCAGGGAAAGACTCGTTGGATTCGCGAGAATGGTTGTTGTTCCTACGGTTACGGCGGCCAGGCTCGAGGTGACGCTGCCCACACCGTTCGTTACCGTGACGGAATAGTTTCCGACGTTCGCGGATTGTGCCGAGGTAACGCTGTAGGTCGGGCTGGTTGCGCCGGGAATGGCAGTTCCGTTGAGATTCCACTGATAGCTGGCGACATAAGAGGCGGTCACGGAGAGCGTGAGAACGCTGCCGGTGCAAAGGCGCTGGCTGGCGGGCTGCGTCATGATGACGGGAGCGCTGAGCGTGATGGTGGTGGTGACGAAGACGGAAGGCTCATCGACGCTGGTGGCGGTGATGGTGTAGGGCCCGGCAGTTGTGGGAGGAGTCCACACGTTGCCGCTGAAGGTTCCTGCGGTCGCGGACCACGAGACGGAGTCGGTGGCGCCGCCGGTGGCGGTGGTGCTAAAGGAAGTCTGGGCCGGCGCAATGGTCTGGTTGGCGGGCGCGATCGGGGTCAAGGTAACTTGCGTTGGCGTGACCACGCAGGTGGTGGAGACCACGTCGCCTTTGGCATCAGTAACGGTGAGCGTGTAGGTTGTGGTGGCCGTGAGCGGTGGAGTCGGATAGGAAGCACCGCTTGCGGCTGACGTGGTGATGTCGGAGCTGCCGACGCCGTGCGAGCCGATGACCGCGGTAGTGGCGCCGGAAAATGTGGGAAACAACTGCACGGAGGAGTTGTAAGGCGGCGTTGTTGAACTGGGAACCAGGCTTTTGGCTAGCGGCGGCGGAAGCAGAACGGTGAGAGTTGCCGGGCCGCTGGTGGCGGACCCGGCGGAGTTGGTGACCGTGACGGTGAACGCGGAGCCGGTGTCGCCCGCGACGGTGGCGGGCGTTGTGTAAGTGCTGGACGTGGCACCGCTGATGGCAACACCGTTTTTGAACCATTGGTAAGTCATGGCGCCCGTACCGGTGGCGGTGACGCTGAACGTGGCGGTTTGGCCGACCGGAATGGTGATGCTGGCAGGTTGCGTGATGGTGGGAGCGACAGGCCGGTAGCCCTGGAAGCCTCCGGCACATCCGGAGAGGGCCACAAGCACAATGACTGCAACGGAAGACGTCAGAGCAGGCTGACGGGTGAGCCAGCCGTAAAGACGGTCAGAAAAACAGCGGTCAACACGCCTGGTCACGGATCGCATGGGAGGAAACTCCTTGATCTAACTGTACCGGGAGGACGACTGGGTGCCATCAGAACGGCAAGGGCGGTTGTACAAAAGGCTTATAACAGTTTCGCGTCGTGCGATATGCACTTTGTTATGAGCACCTTGGGATCGACGCTGCACTTGACGGCAGGAGCAAATCAGGAGGCGGGTAGGAGTTCGCCGCAGTGTTTGCAGTGGGTGGCGTCTTTGTCGTGGACGGTGAAGGTGCAGCCGGGGCAGAAGCGCGGGTGTGCGTGGCCGGCGGCGCGGGCCAGTTCGAATGAGAAGATGCCGGTGGGCACTGCGATGATTCCATAGCCCAACACCATGAGGATGGAAGCGATGAAGCGGCCGAGGACGGTGTGCGGCGAGATGTCGCCGTAACCGACGGTGGTGACGGTGACGATGGCCCAGTACATGGCCGAGGGAATGCTCGTGAAACCGTTTTGCTCGCCCTCGATCTGGTACATCATTGCGCCAACCAGAGTGACGATGGTCAATACCGTGAAGAGGAATACGGTAATTTTGGGAAGGCTGGCGCGGAGAGCGAGCTTCAGGGCAGTCGCTTCGCCGAGGAATTGCGTGAGCTTGAGAATGCGGAAGACGCGGAGAAGGCGAAGAGTGCGCACCAATGTAAACGTGTGCGTGATGCCGAAAAAGATTCCGAGATAGATGGGTAGGACGGCGAGTAAGTCCACGATGCCGAAGAAGCTGATGGCGTAACGCCACGCGTTCGGGGCACAGGCGAGGCGCGCGGCATATTCGAGAGTGAAGAGGATGGTGACCATCCATTCGGCCGCTTGGAGGTAAGGACCGTAAGCGTCGTGAAGGCTGCGGACGCTGTCGAGGAGAACTGTGAGGACGCCGAGAAGGATGAGGACAAGAAGGGCGAGATCGAACAAGCGCCCAAAGAAGGTGACGTGGCCGAAGATAATTTCGTAAAGCTTGTCCCGCCAGGGGGCGCGACGATCGACGGGAGAGTCTGATGCGGTCATGGCTTTCAATCGATTGCTGCAGGAAATTTCAGATCAGGATACCGCAAGGCTCAGCCGGTGGCCAGAAGGAGAACAGAACGAAATTAATTTGTAAGATCTTTCAATGGTGCGCGTATCGATCGAGGCTCAGACGTTTAGAACCGGAATCGGGACTGTGCGGATGATGCCGTAACCGTGAAGGCGCAGGTTCCCACCGTAGGGGTAGCAGCCTGTGACGAGCAAATCCGCGTTTGTTTGCTTTGCAGCATGGCTTAGGGCCTTTGCCACATCACCGCTGCCAATGAACACGCCGGCCTTGATGCCGGTGTCGCGTTCGAGCTTTGCGATACGCTGGGAAGCGTCAGAAACGAGCGCGTCTTTCCACTTTTGGTCAACGTGCCAGCCGCCGGGCCCAAAAATCTCCACGCCATCCGTGACGTGCGCGAGCGTAAGACGCGCATTAAATTCGGTGGCGATTTGGGCAGCCCAAGCGACGGCCTGATCGCTGCGCGGGCCCAGATCGACGGCGCACAATACGCTTCGAATCGCGAACAGCTGCTCCTGTGATGCTTCCACGTGGGCGCCAGTCCAGAGCGGGCATTCGGTACGGTGCAGAACTTTTACCGTGACGGAGCCGAGGAGAAATTGATCGAAGGTGAAGCCGTGGGACGGCATCATGATTAGGTCGGCATTTTGAAGCGCGGCGGCCTGAATGATCGTGGATGACGGATCGCCTTGGCCCAACAGGCGATGCATGACGAGGCCGTCGAGATCTGAGGCGAGAGACTGGTCATTTTGCTTTCTGGCGCTCGCAAGGATCATGGTGAGCAGATCCCAGTTGGCGGGCTTGTGGTCGGGTTCCGGCACACCCGCGGCTTGGCTCAACGCGGTCACGACGTGCAACATCACAATTTCCGAGTTGAAATGGCGCGCCAATGCAGCGGCCTGATGAATCACAGCAAAGGAAGGGATGGGAAAATCAACCGGCAAAAGGATTTTCTTGATGTTCAGCATTTTGCAACAGTCCTCAGTGGAAATTTACTGCAGCTTCCGGCATCGCCGGAGTTTGCGATTTGCCTGCCTCGCAGCTCGGCGCTTACATAATGCATTGCCAATGGTACGTTAAGGTGAAGATAAGGGATTGGACGGAGTGTGCATGAATTTGAAGATATGGAAGCTCATCAGCATCGTCCTCTCAGCTATGGTCATGGGAGTTTTCTGGGGGCCGTGGGTGGCTTTGAGCAGGTCCATAGACACGTTCGCGCCCGAAGTATTTCTCGCGATTGTGAAACGGCTGAGCCGAAATATCGCGCCGGTCATGGCTGTTCTGATGCCGGCGGCGCTGTTGTCGATGGTTCCGGCGCCGTTGCGGACTTTCCACGAAGGAGCGAGCAGGTTTTATCCGACGTTGATGGGATTTGCGCTGTTCGTTGTGGCCCTGCTGGTAACGATGTTTGTTGAGGTACCGATCGTCAAACAAATGGAGACATGGACGGTCTCGACTCTACCGGGCGACTGGCAGCGGCTTCGCAACCGCTGGCAGGCGTCATGTGATTCGGGTGGTCGCCTCTGTGGTGGGCCTTGTCTTCCTGTTGGTCGGAGCAATTTTCTAGCGGTGGAATACTGATAGTCTTCCATCATGAAAGCAAAGCGCATTAAGAACTTGGTGGTACAGGTAGTGGTAGCAATCGTGCTGGCGATGCTTTTCGTTTCTCTGTTGGCGCGGCAGCTGTTCCATCCACGGTGACGGAATGGGACTCCGCGTCATGAGGCAGGCTGAAGCCAACCCTCCGAAATTGAAGTGATTATTGGCGGAGATCTATTGCAACTGCGCTCTTGCCAGCAGCCGTCTGCCGAGCTGCACAAATTCCGATACCAGGCCTGCGGTTTCTTCCCCTGAACTCGTTGCAGCGTCGATCTCCGTCGTCAACAGGATTGACGTGGCGACATCCGCACTACATTCCAAACAATATTTTTCTTTTCTCCCCGGCAGGTCAAACAATTCGCCCCGATGTCCACAAACTTCGCATTGTAAATGGGACGGCTCCGCACTTCCCTTCGGACCGCATCGCATTGAAGTTCCTCCATGGCCTGCGCTTCGCCGGCTTTCAATCAGCGCAATGCAAGGATAGAAAAAACGCGTTGAAAAAATCCTGAGCCTTCCGTTAGGAATTTGTAAGCCTGCGGAAATTGGCGCGACTGGGCTGTTCTAAAGTGTTGTTACGCAGCAGGTTGTAGCGCGATGGCAGGTAGCTTCTGTCGATGAATGGCTGTGCGCCCCGCCGAACAAGGCCTCTGCAATGGTTCGAAATGCGATGTCCGGAACTTAACGATCGGACCGACGTTGTAGGTAAACAGATTCCCTCGCAGCGGGAGTAATAACGTTGTGGGTGTAGCTGCATACCCTTCAAATTCCCCTTCGTTCCGATGTACTTGCTGAAGTAAAAAACGCCCGAACCGCCGCCGCCATTCAGGGAGAATGTGGGAATAATGTTGTTATTTTGGGGATTTGCGTGGATATAGGAATAATCGGCTGTGATTTCAATCTTGTGATCGCTGTCCTGGGCAAATGCTGCCGTTCCAAATAGCAAAGCGATCCCGAGAATTAGCGCATTTCTGATCTTCATGTAAAGCGCCTTCAAGATTTGGATTTTCCCCTGAGTCGCTTGAGCGAAAGTACAGGGGAACTGGATGCCCAGCGCAGAGCGGGTGCGAAGAGCTGTTCCTGAGCCATTGATTAGACTTTGTCTATGTTCTCGGATGTCCCGAGGATTCCATGTTGCCAAAAATAACAATGCGGATGATCGTTCCTGCCAATTTTCGCGTGCAAATGGAATGCGTTTCTTGTGGCGCGCGTGGTATTACAAAAAACTGGTGACTAGCGGAAAGACAGCACGAAGTTTCTGTTGTCGGGGTCGCCTACTATAGAACACGCCATTTGATTATGGAGTCTCCCCGATAGAATTCTGGCTTCGGATTTTGTGGATGGCAGGTTCTTCGGAAAATGCAGAGCGATAGTTCGAAAGAAAAAGAGAAAAGAGAGACAGGAGGTTCCCGACCTCCCTTTCTTCCTCTTATGAGGAATCCGACTAGCCGGAAGTGTGCTCGCACTGTTTGGCAAATATCGGAAAAAGTTCCCGCCCAGTTCCCTGCTCGCCTATCGAAGAAGTCTAGGAATGCGATCGAATTCGGCGTGATGGTGGTCACAGAGGGTTGTTCGTTGCGCATGGTTAGCTTCTAAGCTGGTAGCTGGGATGAAATTGGCGGCATTTCTTGTTTTTTTTGGCCGCTTGCGGGCTGGCCGATCTGAAGTTCGGCCACTAGAAAGAGGTTGCTGGATGGTTGTTTGGAAGCGGGCGAAATGGCCATACGCGTTGCTGTCGGATGCAACTGTGTTTGTGGCACTGGCTGCGATCGTGCTTTATACCGTTTCCAAACACGAGCCATGGGCGGATGAAGCCGAGACTTGGGTGGAGGTGCGCGATGTTCCGTGGCTGCGACTGGTGTTCAGCCAGCTTCGCTATGACGGTCATTTGCCGCTGTGGCATGCGATCGTGTGGGTGCCCATACATTTATTTCGCATGCCGTACGCCTACTTTGTTTATATCGGAGGAGTTTGCGCGGTTGCCGGTCTCGCCGTTCTTATTTTTCTTGGGCCTTTCCCGCGGCCATTGCGGTACGTCATCGCCGCATCGTTCTTTTTTCTGTACCAGTATGCGGTGGTGGCTCGGCCTTATGTACTGATGCCGTTGCTGGGATTTCTCGCGGCTTATTTTTATCGCCAGGGGCTGGCGAGGGTGACGGCCTTTGCGATTCCGACTGCGCTGCTGATTCAGGACAGTACTTATGCGGCGGTGATTGGTTTCGGTTTGTCTTTTTTTTATGCGTGGCAAATTGCGCGTAGATGGACGGACATTTCCGCGGAGGACCGCAAGCGCGTTTGGCGCGCGGGAGCAGTGATCGCGGCGTCGCTGATGTTTGGAGTGATTGTGCTGTTTCCGAAGGCGGATTCGCCTCTAATGGCGGAGGCGACGCACGCGAGCTTGTCTCGTCACCTGCATCTGGTGGCGGAAGGATTGACGGGAGCGTTCGCGCAGGGGATGTCGCCGGCGATTCCGTTGCTGGTGCTGGCTGGCGTCTGGGCTTATCAGCGGCGGGGGTTGCCGCTGCTGTTGCTGACCGTGGGAGGAACGGCGCTGGAATATGGATTCGTGCGCGGCTTCGGTCATCACCAGGGGTTGATCACGATTGCGTTTGTCGTTTTCCTGTGGGCAGTGTGGCCGACGGAGGAGCAGCTCGCAAGCTTGCAGCGCTCTTCGCAGTTGTTGCACCAGGCATTGCTTGTGGCGCTGCTGGTGACTTTTGGCTGGCATTGCGTGTGGTCGTACAAGGCGGTGCGCGGAGATTGGGCTGGACCTTATTCGGGGGCGCTGGATGCGGCGCAATACCTGAAAATGATGAATGCAGACAAATTGGGTTGCAGCGGCTACCTGTTTTGGGCCGTGGGAGTGCAGCCGTACTTCGATCACAATATTTTCCTGAACTACGGGGGGCCGGACGCGCCCGCGTTCTATAATTTTTCGAAGGAATTTCAGAAGCGCGCGGATGTGATCACGGAATCGCAAGCGCGGAACGGGCCGCCGTTTATTGTTGTGGCCACGGAGTACGAGAGACCGCAGGAAGCGGTTCCGATGATTGAGTCGTATCGATCGGCGGATTACGTGCTGGTGCATTACTCGGATGGGACGCGATTCTTCAAGGGCACGCCGGGAGTGCATGCTTCGTATTTCATATTTGAGAAGATTGATTTTGTGGGGGGAATGCAGCAGCGGTAAGGGTGACGTCTTGGTGGGTGAATGTTCCAAGAGACAAATAGACCATAAGAACTTCGGAGTTTGAAGCTCCGGCCCCTACACAGCCAACCCGGACAGAGCACCCAAGACCCACCCTGACAAATCCGAGGACGGGACACCCACGCGAGACGTGCAGGCTATAAAACTCGGAGCTTCAAAGCTTAGTGTGAGAACTGAAGAAGTATGCCCTCAGCAGCTGAAGAACTGCTTTTACGGCGGTTACGGCATGGCTGAAGCCATGCTCTGACGACAAACACGAGTATTCGCACGAGCCCTTCAGAGGCCCAGATTGAGGCCGACGCTGCGAGCCCAGGTTTCGTCGTCACTGGAGTTCAATTCCACCCATTTTTCGTCGCTCATACTTTTTCGCCATTGCAGCAAAGGAAGCGCATCCGGGCCCACCGGGTGGCGGAGTGTCGATGTGCCGCTCTCGGCGACTTCCAGGATTTTCTGGGCGACGAGAGAAGGTGGAACTGGATTCTTCAGCGACGCCGTGAAAAGTTTGCCGAAGCGCGCGCGCTGACGGTACGCCGAACCTTCCGGAGATTCCCCGATGCGATGGGCCATAGCGGTATCGATGATGCCCGGCTCAACGAGGGCCACGCGCACGCCGAATGTCTTCATTTCCGCGGCCAGGGCTTCAGTCAAAGCTTCGAGCGCCCACTTGGAGGCGGTGTACGGGGCCAACGGCGGATTCGTGATGCGTCCGGCGACCGAGCTTATGTTAATGATGCAGCCGCTGCGGCGTTGGCGCATGTGCGGCGCCACGGCCTGAACGCAACGGATCACGCCGAAATAGTTGGTCTCCATGACGGCGCGAAACTCGGCGAGCGGCAGTTCCTCGATGGCGCCTGCGCGTTCGATACCGGCGTTATTGACCAGAACATCGAGGGGGCCGTGTTGTCCGTGGATGGCGGCGAAGGCATCGCGAACGGAGTCGTCGCGGTCCACGTCCATGGTGATGATTGTGATGGGCAATTTTTCTTCGGCCGCGGTTCGAGCAAGCTCTGGAGATTGCGATGTGTTGCGCATCGCGGCGTGCACTGTGTGGCCGGCGCGCGCGAAAGCCAAGGCAGCTTGGAGGCCGATTCCTTTGCTGGTGCCGGTGATTAGTACGGATGCCATCGTTTTCTCCTTGGGGGTCTGGTGGAGAGTCGTGCTGGCCGGTCTAAAGATCGGCGCCTACAAAGAGCGCCATTATACAGGGTGTGAGGGCAAAACGACGTTTTCACAGAGTCTCAATCAAGCTGCAAACGATTGATTCTCCGGGTGCAGGAACATCCTTCCGCCGGGCTATAAGAAAATGAAGAGACGTAGAACTCTTGGATTGTTGGTTGTCACAAGCGCAGTCGCATTAACAGCAGCGACCGTAGTCAAAGTGTCGGCCGGCGATCAAGATGGTTGGGGCCATTCTGAATTTCAACCAGATAGTATTGTGCGCAGCCGCAGCGTTTACACCGGAACAGCTTCGACGGTAGTCATCGGAGAGACTTTGCCGCCCGGATGTGCCGGGGGGCAAACGGCACGACTACGGTCCAGGTGCCCACCACCGCGGGAGGTACAAACGAGCGTGGTGGTTGCGTGCGGCATTGCGTCCGACAACGGAGGATTTCCAAACCTTACGGATTCGCACAACGTGTGGAACAACGCCAACTCTGACGGAAGTTTTGGAATCAGTTCGCCGATCTTCCTGGACAACCTCTCCAGCGATGGCCGCCTTTTGGGAACGCTGCCGATCCCGACCAATCAGATTGTGACCAGCTTCAGCTCGAAGTCGGAGTTGGCGCTGAACCGCTCGATCGACCGAAGATCGATCACGTTTATGGGCTATCGGGGTGGACCAGGCTGCGGTGGGTTTCCGGTTTCTCCGACCGCGCCGAATTTGATCGACGTGTCCGCTTCCAACACGCCGGGCGTGTGCGACCCGACAAACCCGGTGATTTCAAGCTATGTTAGCACGTGAGTTGTGCCCACGTCCTATTACAGGGCGGTGGCGGAAGTGGGTCAAGACGGAAACCTTGGCGTCACGGATGGAAATGCGTATAGCGGGGATAATGGCCGCGCGGCAATCAAGGGCGGAAACGGTTTGTACTACAATCGACCACGCAGGATGGAATCAACCTTGTGAATGCGACGGGTTCGGAATTGCTTGTGCGCAAGTGGCGCCCGTGCCGCCCAATATCACCATCGGGCGACTTCAAATTGGAACCGATAAGCCGGGGAAAGATACGAACTTTCGCGCAATGACGATCTTCAACAACACGCTGCACATCACCAAGGGCAGCGGGGGCAATGGCATCAACAGCGTCTACCAGGTCGGTAGCACAGGCACGCTGCCGACGGGTGCTGCGACCGAACTGGCGACTGTGCCCGTTAGCTTTTTGCCGGGATTCCCGAGCACAACGCGAGTACTTCCACCGCGTTTCCGTTTGGGATCTGGTTTGCCAACGCGAAGTATTTCGCGGAGTGGCGCTGGCGCCAGGCGATCGCGACGGCGATCGGTGGTAGCTGCGGACTGAGACGCCAGTACGCCGCTAATGGTCCCCGGACGAAGTGCAAACTTGCCCGGGGATTTTTTTGCGTCAATAATTTGTCGAGCAGGGTCGCAGGGGCTTGTGGCGTTGAGGATGAATCAGGCTCAAATGTGATGCACGCGGCGACTCGCGGATTGCTTAGGCATGACCATCGCGTTAGTTTCCGGCGCACAACCCGCGCATCTACCGACAGCAGTCGACGCTGGAACATCGTCGACGCTGGAGAAGCGCATCCCGCCTGCCGACCCAGCTAAGCACCGCTCCGTTACGGATGCACCTAAATGATTTGCGGGTCGCTGCCGGGAGCGCGTACACCGTTCTCTCCCACCGCTACGACTAAACCGTACGGCCATGCAGTAAAGGGCAATTTGTCCAGATATGCGATTGCCTTGGCAGGCGACAAAAGGAATCCGAGAAGTTAACGCGCCTGCTGGAAAAAGCTGGAGCGAATGTGGAATTGTGCCTCCTGCTTAGAGGCCTTGCCCGCTTGTAGCACGAATCGCTTGGTAAAACGGATTGCCGATTCTTTGAAAATGGGTTAGAAGGGGGCAAATATCCGCGATGGACTGGAGGCGTCTGAACCTTATGCGCCCTGCTGGGATTGCCGCAATGGCGGCTACGATCGTTATTTGCACATCATCCTTCACCAAAGGACAAGAGCCCCCCAAACTGAGCCCGGGATTCACGCAGGAGCGAGTTCTTGGTCCAAGGGAAAATCATGTTTACACGGTGTCGCTGGACCAGGGAGCAGCTGTTGTTGGCGAGGCCGACCAGCACGGGGTGGATCTCGTAATCGACGAATATGGGCCCGATGGCAAGTTGATCCGCACGGTCGATAGTCCCAATGGCACCGAAGGACCCGAGCCGATTGACCTGACTGCGTTTGCGGCCGGCCAATACAAGCTGGTGATCCATACGCTTGATGCCGGGGCCAAGCCCGGCAAATACGTGATGAAGGTTCATCGCGTGGTCAACGCCGAAGAGAACGGGTTGCGTATGGCGGAGAAAAATTATCCGCCCGCGCTGCAAACGCTGTGGAAGGAATATGTCAACGATCCGAGGGCCATTGATCGTTTTGTGGCTAGCAGGAAAGGAAAGGGACCGCTGATCGATGAAGTGCACGACGACGCCAACAATTTGAACGTCACATATCTTTACTATGGAGACGAGAACACAGAGAAAGTGGAAGTTTTTGGCAGCACGCATGCGAGCACGGGAGGCACTTCGCTGCAGCGGTTCATGCGCACTCCTTTGTTCTTCGGCACGGAACTTGTTCCTAAAGATTCCAGATATCGTTACGGATTTTCCGTGACGGAAACGTCTTTTCTCGGCCCTAAGGGGACCACCCAAATTTCCGAAGAACGCGACGTGATGGACGACCTTAATGTGGAAAGCTTCGGCGGACTTTCCGTCTTGAGTCTGCCCGAAGCGCCTTCGCAGATTTACGTGAAGCCAAGCGATTCCGTGGCGCATGGGAAGGTGACGCCTACGAGTTTCAAAAGCGCGAAATTGAAGGAAGAGCGGACGATCTCCGTGTACACTCCGCCTGGCCATGAGGCGCCGCCGCGGAACTGCTGATCGTTTTCGATGGCGAAACTTATGATGGGAGCGCCGCCAGCTTGATACCCACTCCCACGATTCTCGACAACTTGATTGCCGCGAAGAAGATTGGGCCGACGGTGGCCATTTTTGTAAACAACATGGGCCAGCGCAATCGTGACCTCGGCGGTTACGCTCCCTTTGCGGATTTTCTCGCGCTGGAGTTGATACCGTGGGTGCGCACAAATTACCGAATCAAGGACGGCCCCGGCCATGTCGTGTTAGCCGGATCAAGCCGTGGAGGACTTGCCGCCAGTCAATGCGCGTTCTATCACCCGGATGTCGTCGGCAATGTGCTGTCGCAGTCCGGGGCGTTCTGGGTCAGAAATGATGACAAAAATCCGCCGCCGTGGCCGATCACCCTCGATACTGGCGACATGGTGCTTACTTTCCGCGACAGTCCGCGTGTGCCGATCAAATTTTATATGGAGGTGGGTCGATTCGATGGGCTGGTTGGTATCAACCGGGAGTTGCGGGACGTTTTGCTGCTGAAAGGTTATGTGGTGACCTATCGTGAATTTGATGGCGGCCACGATTATTTATATTGGCGGGGGTCGCTTGCGGATGGGCTGATCGCGCTGATCGGGCAGAGCGGGGATTGAGGTCCGCCGGGTTCAGGATTGCCCACCAGGTTGTCCGGTTAGCTATTTCCAGGCAGCGAGCATGTCAGGAGGAGTCTACGCATGAGTTAACGTGGGAACCGTGGGAACAGCAGATGGACGGTTATGCCGTCCATGTGGACAAGGAAGTTCTCGCCTGCTCTGCTCCGGGGCACGTAGGTCTGAAACTTGCGAGGTAGCGGAGATGCTCCTTACGGTCCCGGTGGCACGAGTTATACTAGCCGTGTGGAAAGCGTTTACTTGGAGCTTGGGCACTGGTGAGAGGTGGAATTATGATCCGACGGGATTTCTTGCGGCGCGTGGTTTATGGGGGGACGGCGCTGGCTGCTGCGACAGTGGCGGGGCGGGCGAATGAGGAGCCTTTGGGTGGTGGAGCGGCTAGTGGGCGTGATTTTGCGAATCTGACCGGAAGCAACGAGGAGAAGAAATATGCGCAGCCCGCCCTGACGGCAGTTCCTTTTTCGCTTGAGGATTTGAAGATAGCTGACCCGGAACTTTTGCGGATGCGACAGCAAACGCTTACTTATATGCTCGCGCTGGATTCGGACCGGCTGCTGCATAACTTCCGCGTGAACGCGAAGCTGCCGTCGACGGCGGAGCCGCTTTACAATCGCGAGTCGCCGACGAACGGGTGGCGCGGGCATTACGTTGGACATTTTCTTTCCGCGAGCGGGCAGATGTATGCGACCACGGGAGATGCGCGGGTCAAGGCGAAGGCCGACGCGATGGTGGCGGAGCTCGCGAACTGTCAAAAGGCGCTGAGCGACAAGGGCTATCTTTCGGCGTTCCCAGAATCGGGCTTCGATGATCTTGAGCAGGGCCGGCCGGCGGCGGTGGTGTGGTATGCGCTGCATAAAATCATGGCGGGATTGCTAGACGTATACGAGAGCTGGAAGAATCCGCAAGCGCTTCAGGTGCTGGAAGGCATGGCGGCGTGGACGGATTGGCGCACGGGACGGCTGCCCGAAGAACAAATGCAGCGCACGCTGCAAACGGAATTTGGCGGCATGGCCGAAGTGCTGGCGAACCTGTCGGCGGTAACGGGGAATCCGCAGTACCTGGTGGTGGCGAAACGCTTCGATCATCACGTGGTGATGGACCCGGCCGCGCAGGGTCGTGACACGCTAACCGGCTTGCACGCCAACACACAGGTGCCCAAGTTCATCGGAGCCGCGCGAGAGTATGAGCTGACGGGCGATCCGTATTACCGGGACGGCGCGCAATTTTTCTGGGGCCAGGTGGTGGTGCACCGCAGTTACGTGACTGGCGGGGACAGCGTGAACGAACATTTTCGGACGCCGCCGGACGTGCTGGCGCCGGAACTGACGGACCTAACGCAGGAAACCTGCAACACTTACAACATGCTGAAGCTAAGCAACCATTTGTTCAGCTGGCAGGCAGAGCCGAAATATGCGGACTATTACGAGCGGGCTTTCCTAAATCACATTCTGGCCACGCCTAACCCGGCGCAGGGTTCGCCGCTTTATTATTTGGGAATGCAGCCGGGGCAGTGGAAAGTACACTTTGTGCCGCATGAAGGCTACTTCTGCTGCTGCGGTACTGGCCTGGAAAATTTCGCGAAACTCGGCGAGGGATTTTATTTCCACAATGGGCAATCCCTTTGGGTGAATCAGTTTTTTGCTTCGGAAGTGAACTGGCGGGAGAAGGGCGTGGTCGTCCGTCAGGAAACGCATTTCCCGGACGAGGCGGGGACGCGGTTAGTGGTACAGACGAAAGCGCCGACCGCATTTGGGTTGAATGTGCGCATTCCTTATTGGGCGGAGAACGCCAGCGTGACGATTAATGGCAAGCGCTTCCGGGCTGAGGAAAAGCTGGAGCCGTCGAGCTACGCGAAAATCGAGCGCACGTGGAAGAACGGCGACGTGGTGGAAGTGAAGCTGCCGATGCGTTTGCATTTGCAGACGATTCCCGATGACCAGTCACTCGCCGCTGTGATGGTTGGCCCGGTGGTGCTGGCGGGGGAACTGGGAACGCAAGACCTGGATCCCAAGAAGATTTATTCCGAAGATAAAGTGCTGCACGGTGGGTTTGTGGCTATAGTTGTGCCGGAGCTTGCGGGCGACCGAAACGCGCTGGAGAAATGGATTCAGCCGGCTTCCGCTAAGGAGAAACCGCTGACGTTTCGCACGGTGGGTGCGGGGCGGCCGGCGGATGTGACGCTGAGCCCGTTCTACCGGCTGTTCGACCAGCGCTATTGCGTGTACTGGCGTTTGCGCAACGGCGTGAATGGATAGGGCAGCTTCGCAGCTCGATTATTTTTGCCGATTGTTCAGCTGTTCGATTACGCGCTTTAATTCTTCCAGCTTCTGGCCGGCTTCGCCGAGCTTGCCTTCCGATGTGAGGCGCTGGTAGTCGGCTAAATCTTTGGCCGCTTCCCCGATGAGCGCGTGGATATCCTCGGCGGGCTGCGACGATGACGAGGTTGATGCCGGTCGCCGCGACTGCTCGGTGGAAACGGGCGCGGCAGTCATGGACGAGACGGCTCCGCCAAAAAGAGATTCCATCGCTGATTCGAATGTTGGTCCGTAGGCAAGGCGGTCCTGCAGCGCCAGGACGACCAGGCGCAACTCCGGCATCGGGCTGCGCTCGGCCTGCAGATAAATGGGCTCGGCGTATAAGAGCGCACGGCCACATGGAATTACCAAAAGTGCCCCGCGGCGGACATGCGAGCCTTGCTGATTCCACAGCGTCAGTTGTCCGGAGAGCTGCGCGTTCTGATCGATACGCGCTTCGATTTGCAGCGGGCCGTCGACTAGCTTTGTTTTGGGGAAGTTGTAGACGATTGACGTGCCATAGTGCGCGCCGTCGCTGCGGCCTGCGATCCAGCCGATCATGTTGTTGCGGTTCGCAGGAGTGAACGGCAGAATCTCCACGAACTCAACGCCCGTTTCGCCCGGCAATTTCATGAGCACGAAATTCGGCTGCATCGGTTGCGTGGTTTGCTGGCCGCCTTCACTTACCCCAGCTTCGGTAGCCACGGTCCAGAGATCGTCGCGGTTGTAGAAAGCTTCGGGATCGGTCATGTGATACAGCCCGTAGACTTCGGCTTGCAGTTTCAGCAACAGCTCCGGATAGCGCACGTGTTTGCGAAGTTGCGGCGGCATTGTCGCCGCATCCTTGAACAACCCAGGAAAGACGTGACGATACGTGGCGATGATCGGATCATCGTTGTCGAACACGTAAAAGGTTGTCGTGCCGTCGTACGCGTCGATGACCACCTTCACGCTGTTGCGCATGTAATTGATGGAGTCGGCGCCGAGATGGTAATGCGTGGAATATGGATAGCTGTCCGAACCCGTGTATGCATCCATGATCCATGACAGACGGCCATCGTCGCCCAGCACGATGTACGGATCGGGATCGTAGGTGAGAAACGGCGCGAGGGTGGCGGCACGCTCGCGAATGTTGCGCCGCATCAGCAGGCGGCTGTTGCTGTTCACGTCGTCGCTGAAGGGGAGCTTCGCCAGGTCGCCTCGGTCCAGCGCGATCATGATGCGCCGCAGAAAACCGCCCAGCCCGATGCCGCCGGTGCCTTCGTAGGACGTGAGGCTGTTGCTCTGCCCCTGCGGATAATTGAATTCCTGCTGGCGAGTCTTGACGTACACATCAGTATTGGTCAGCTCACCGAAATAAATTTCCGGGCGCGTTGCGTTAAGACCGCGCACGGTGCTCTGGATCGGCATGTCTCGCAGAATTAATGTCGGCAAACCTTCGGGTGTGAATCCGTTGACGGGGTTCATAGTGATGCCATAGCCATGCGTGTAAATGAGCTTCTCGTTGATCCAGTTGCGGCTGCTCTCTGGCAGCTTTTCCACGTTTAGTTCGCGCGCGGCTAGCATCACTTCGCGGGTTGTGCCCTCGATTTCGTAACGATCGATGTCGATGTCCGGAAAATCGTAGTAGGTGCGGATTTCCTGAATCTGCCGCAGCGTGTCCTGAAGCGCGCGCCAGTCCCACAAGCGGATGTTCTGCAGCGTGGCTTGATTGTTGGCCGCGTCGGCCGCGTCGACCGTGGTTTCCGCGGGAAACTCGCGCTGCGCCATGCGGTCTAATCCGTAGGCCTGGCGCGTCAGATCGATGTTGTGCGCTATATAAGGTTGCTCGCGGACCAGTTCGTTTGGTTTCACGATGAAGCTGCTGACGTACCATCCGACGACTTGCAGACCCAGGTAACACACCGCCGCTGGGAGAATTGCGACTACAAGCCAACGCGCACCGCCTCTTCCCGACTGCGCCGGCACGGCTTTGACGAGGGCGATGATCGCGCCGACGATCAGGGCGGCACAAACCATCAGCATGCCTGTCAGCATCACATGCGCGTCGGTATAGGTGACGCCGCCGAAGATAGTGTGATCGCCGAGCAGCAATTCGAACCGGGCGATATAGGTGCGTATAGCCAAGATGAGCAATAGAAAGGCAAACGCGATGCCAAGCCCACGCCAAGGAGCGGATCCAGAGGTGCTGCGCCGCACGCTGAGCAAACGGCCGCCGCCGGTGATGAAGAGAAAGAAAACAGCGAGCACGCAGGTAAGGATGGCGAGAAGCAACAGCCATCCGGCAATCAGTTGCCACGCAGGAAGAGCGAAGAGATAAAAGGTCAGCGGCTTGCTGAAGATGGGATCGACTCCGCCGCCGGCCCCGCTCGGTGCATACCAGAAGAGCGCCAGCGCCGGCCACTCTGCCATTAAGCCCACACCGACCGCCGCGGAAATGGCCAACGAAATCAGAAACGCGATCAGGCGCAACAGGGGCTCGACCGGCAGCTTGATCGGTTGCCCGCCAACGAAAATCGTTTGGCCGCTGGGCAAATCCGGGAGATACGCGCGCTTGAGAAGCAGAAACGATCCGTACAGAACAATAAATGTTGCTACCGCAAACGCCGCGAACACTCCGGACTGCAGGCTCAGCGATTTCCAGAACACTTCCCCGTAGCCGAGCGACCCGAACCACAAGACATCCACGTAATAGGAAAACGCGGTACGGCCGGCGAAAAGGATGCCGACGATTGCGGCGAGTATGAGGAGGAAACGGCGGCGGTGCGGCGGAGGCGTGCGTGGCCAATCAATGGAATCGGGCAATTGCTCCCCTTGCCGGCATTTCCGGCTGCTCAGTTGTCCAGGAGAGTGTATTGTACAACGGCGGACGTAGAGCGCGTAACTCACCGTTCACGGCCGGACGAATCTGGCAAACGAACAGCGATCAGGATTTGTCGCGAAGTTGCTCCAGAATGCTGATGGTTTCGCTTGGTTCGGGACGGACGGTGTAATCCGGGTTCACATCGGCGCCGCGAATCACGCTGTGTTGGTCAAGAACGTAGCGCGAGGGCATCGGCAGGCGAAACGCGTCCTCGCCGTTGAACTCGTCCAATTTACTTCCAAATTGCAAATAAAGCGTTTTGAGGTAATCGGGAAGTCTGAAGACCACGCCGAATTGACTCGCTACTTGCAACCCGTGATCCGCCAGGATGTAGAAGCTCAGATTTAGGCGGCGAGGGACGAAGCGCCCGTACTTCTCCAATTGCGGCGAGATTGCTACCAGGTCGGCGCCGAGGCGCTGGATATCAGGCAACGCTGCTTCTAGCGCTTCCAGCTCCATCACGCAGTAGGGTCACCAATGGCCACGGAAAAAAGTGATGACCAGCGGGTCCTTGGCGAGGAGGTCGGCGGAATTGGGTTTCCGTCCTGGTTGTTGAGCGCGATCGCCTGCATTGAGGGCGCGTTCGGCCAAGCCGGACTGGCGTAGTTCGTCGGTAGCGTGATGCATCGTTTCGATAGCGGCTTTGGGGGCGTTGTAGGGCGGGCCACCGGATTCGAAGTTGGCCTTAAAGCCGTCTAGCTTTTGCTGAAGAGTCATGGAAGGCTCCCGTGACCGTTGACTTCTGTTTTGATGGGAGTTTTTCATTCCGTTTCGTGGATGGCGGCCAAAATACGTATGGTGATTACGTGGCGGGATGCAACGTCGTAATCCATTCTTGCAAGCCGGCGGATGCGCGAAAAGTCTTCGAGTCTATTTTCCCGAGAACGTTCATCCGGTAGAAGGTAACGCTTTTCAGCGAGTTGTCCATGCATATGGGCTGATGCGTTTTTGTTGCGACGTCTGGTATTTCTCTGAGCCACAGGACAGTGCCGTCTCCGCATTCTTCCACATTACGAACCCGCCGGCACGATCAACGGTTTGAAATTCCTGAAGGGCGTTCATGGTTCAGCTATAGACCCATCGTGGCTCCCGCGGCCGCCAATCGGACGTTTTTTATTAGAGTTTGCTGGTCTTGATGCTGATAGCGCTGCTCGCGACCGGGAGTGAGGCTTGCTCTCACTTCCCGACAGTGACGCGGAGCTTGTCGGTGGCGAATGCGACCGGGCCTTCGTAGGAGGCGCGAATCGATTTGCGCACGGCCGCTTCCTGGCCTTCCACATCTGGCGCGATGTGGCTCAGTAGCAAACTTTTCACGGTGCTTTCGCGCGCGACTTCGCCAATTTTCTTTGGTGGCGTGTGCAGATCGTACAACTGGGATGGCGAAGCGGGAGGATCGAGCACAGCGCAATTGAAGATTAGTAGATCGGCGTTCTTTGCCAATTGCGCCAGATTCGTGAGGGCTGACGCATCCATGTCGCCGGAGAAGACTACCGACACGCCCCGGTAGGAAATGCGATAAGCCACCGACGGGCAGTCGCCGTGATGCGTCGCGATTTCTTCCACCACCAGGCCATCTTCATTGACAATTTTGGAGGGCGGCGAATCGAGTGTGATTGGTAGATCGCGGACCTCGAATGTTTCGTCCGCGCCAAAGGTTTTTTGATAGGCGAAGGCGCCGTGATCTCCGACCAGCAAATCCACAAAGCGCGACGTTTTGGGGAAGGGTCCGGCGGCGTCCGGGCCAAAAATGCGGTACAGGATGGGACCATCGCTGGTGAGAGCGCGTGCGTTGAAAAATGCCGCCAAGTCTCCGCTGTGATCGATATGTAGGTGCGTTAGCAGAACCGTATCTACTTTTTCCAAATCCAGGTCCAATTCGCCAATTCGCAGGAACGCGCCCGGTCCGGCGTCTACCAGGATGCGCGGTGTGCCATCGAGAAGCACAAGGAAGCCGGAGCCGGCTCTTCCGAACGGACGCGGGCCGCCTGAGCCGAGCACCACGACTTCCAACGGGGGCTTGGGGGGACTTGCGCGCAGTGCGGCCGGGAACAAAAGTACGCCAAGCAGCGCAAGCACGAAGAGCGTCTTCATGTTATTTCTCCCGGAGCGAAGCGACGGTTCTATTTGTCACGTGCCACTCGTCCAGCGATTGGATTGGGTCCATCGTGGCAAGGATACGTCAATGGGGAAGACTGTCGCCATGGGGTCCGCAAATTCCTGGCTAGTGCGCATGTCGAAGAAACGGGTATTCGCCAGCCCTCCTCCGGTGAAGCGGGTGAGAGCCGGCACCCAAGTCGCCGGTCAACTGTTACCAAGCTTCAGAATTTTGCATCGAGCTCGGGTATGGGGCATCAAAGTCGTGCGTTCCCGGAATAAGAGGGGACGCATGTCGGATCGGCGGTCAGTCTTCGAGGGCAGCATCTTAAAAGGGTTAGCCATGTCCAGGAAACCAAATCGCAGGAACTTCCGTTATTGCGCTGCTCAGCAACAGTTATCTCATCTTTAGACTCAGTGGTCTCTTTTGACAAATACAGTTTTTCCAAGAATTGGAGGTATTTTATGGCTCGGAACGTTGCGGACGTAATGTGGGAGATGTTCGAGAAGGCCGGCGTGAAACGGTGTTACGGCATTGTAGGCGATGCGCTGAATCCCGTGATCGACGCCCTTCAGCGAAACGGGAAGATCGAGTTCGTCCACGTGCGTAACGAGGAATACGGAGTTTTCGCCGCGGTCGCCGACGCATATTTCACGGGCAAGCCGGTGGCGGTGTGCGGCACGGCGGGCCCGGGAGTCACGCACTTGTTTAACGGGCTGATGGATGCAAAAAAGGAGGGCGCATCCGTGATTGCGATTGCGGGCGATGTGGAAACAAAGCTGATCGACACGGCCGCGCTCGAAGAGCTGAACCCTTACAAGTTTTTTGACACCGCCTGCCTCTACGTTGGACGCGTGGTGAACCCGGAGCAGGCGCGGGCGGTCATCAACACGGCGATTCTGACCTCCGTGATCGACCACGGCCCGACGGTCATCTCCCTGCCCGGCGATATAGCGGCGTCCGACATGCCTTCGGGCGTCCACAAGGTCACAATTCCAGCCACGCCGGTCTTCCGTCCTGCCGATGCGGATCTCGACAAACTTGTGGGGATGATCAGGGATGCCAAGAGCGTGGCCATTTTTGGAGGGGACGGCTGCCGGGATGCGCGCGACGAGGTGATGGCACTTGCGGCCAAACTGAAAGCGCCCGTCGGCTATTCATTTCGCGGCAAGCAGTGGCTGGAGCACGACAATCCATATGCAGTGGGAATGACCGGACTGCTCGGCTACGGCGGAGCGTACAAAGCCATTCATGAGGCCGAGCTCGTGCTTCTGTTGGGCACCGATTTCCCTTTTTCGGAATTTCTGCCTGGGGACGAGGTAAAGAAGGTACAAATCGATCTGAACCCCAAGCACATCGGACGGCGTACTCCGGTCGACCTCGCACTGGTAGGCGACGTTAAAGCAACGCTGGCGGCATTGCTACCGATGGTGAGCGAAAGAAGCGAGACGCGTTTTCTGGAGAAACATCTAGGCGAGACGCGCGAGTTTGCTGCACTGTTGAACCATTACGTCGACAAAGGACCGGGCATAAAACCCATCCGGCCGGAATTCCTGACAGCGATGCTTGCCGAAATGGCCTCGGACGACGCCATGTTCTTCGCCGATACCGGCACTCCGTGTATCTGGTTGGCAAGGCACATGAAGGGAGGCGCGAACCGCAGGCTTTTCGGTTCGTTTTCATGGGCGTCAATGGCCTGTGCCGCGCCGAATGCGTTCGGCGCACAATTGGCGTACCCAGGCCGTCAGACGATCGCCCTCTGTGGCGATGGCGGTTTTACGATGCTAGGGCTCGGCGATCTCGCAACTCAGGTTCAGCGCAAATCCCCTGTCGTCCAGATCATCTTCAACAATGAATTGCTCGACTTCGTCAACATCGAACAGCAAGAGGCCGGATTGGTTCCCTTTGGGGTTGAATTTAAGAACCCGAATTTTGCCCGTGTGGCCGAAGCAATGGGTGCGAAGGGCATACGCTTGGAAGAACCTGGCGACGTAAAGGAAGCACTCGCCGAGGCCCTTGCCTACAAGGACGGGCCGGTCGTGCTGGATGCAGTGGTCGATCCGTTTGCGCTCTCGCTGCCGTCGCACGTGCCCTTACACACAGTGAAGGGCTACACCTTGAGTCTCACCAAGCAGGTGCTGTCCGGCCGCTTCGACTCAGTCATTAAGACGATGGAACGTAATGTTCGGCTAGTTTAAGCCTGGCCAGTGCGCGAACCTGCAAAGTCAGCGGAGCCTCTGAAGGCAGAAGCTGCCACGGACCCTGCGGCAAAGGAATCCGTGGGAGTTCCGCAAGATCCGGAGAACAGAAAAACGGAGATCCTGGCGCTCGAACACCAGGTCAAAGAGAAACGACGGCAGATTGAACTTCTGATGCGAATATTCGTCTGCGACGAACGAGCGTTCCTGAAGGATCCGAGCGGGCAGTTGGAAGATGACGAGTCGCGGGCGAAACGCGAGTTCGAGCAGGAGGAATTGCTGGAGAAGGCAAGGAGATCGCACAGCTTCGAACGAGACTCAATCTGACAGCGTCAGCAGGCGGCGAGAAAGCAGCCCACGCCGAGCCCTAGAGCCAGAAAAGGCCTCGAGCGTTCGGACTCGTTGCACTTCCTGCACCTTCTGACCGGGGAAAAAGCCAGGTGTATCTCCGGCTTTACATGCAACATTCCCCGGCGCTTGGCGAAATCGTGATCTTTGAGCGTGGTTGGTACAACCGCGCCGTGTTGAGCACGTGATGGGTTTCAGTAGTGACAATGAACACGAGCAATTTCTGGAGTTATCGCTCATATGGCGAGTGTAGCGGTGGCCATGAGGTGTTGAAGCGCAAAGCGAGCAGAGCGCTACTTGCTGACAACGCCGATGCCGTAGTTGGCGTCGGGATTGCAATGAAAACGGCGAAAGATGCGATCGACCGCCTGATTAATGCGATCCAGGGCAAGTCAGGCATGTCTCACCTACGCCCGCCGAGTGGCGGATCGTGGGCTACGCTAAGTTCGCGAAAATATACGGGTATTGGCAATAGTGACAGGTGTGAAGCTTAGGGATTCATGTATGATTCTGAGTCTCGAACGACACGCGGGTAGAGGGACGAGTATGCCATCCTTGAACACTCATCACCGGCAATCGGGCGCAGTTTCGATTGTGGACTTACGCGGAAGCCTTGGCCTCGGAGAAGGCAGCCTGACGCTGCGGCGAACGATTCGCGATTTGGTGGAAAGCGGGCGGATCAAAATCATCCTCAATTTTCGTGAAGTGGATTTCATCGACAGCGCGGGGGTTGGCGAGCTGGCAGGCGCATATATGCCGGTGAAGTCCATTGGCGGAGAGCTGAAATTTTTGAATCCGACGAAAAAAGTTTCCGGAGTGCTGCAGATTACCCAGCTGGACAAAGTTTTCGAGGTGTACACGGACGAGCAAACGGCCATCGGGAGTTTTTCGTAAGCGGCTGAGATCAGTGAGTCTGGAAGTCGATCACCAAGAGAGTTATGTCATCCTCCTGCCCGTTGCCTTTGTGATTTTCCGACCAGCCGGTCAACTCCTCCATCATCAAGTCCGCAAACTTGTCCGCTTTGAGATTGTGGTAGGACTCCAAAAACGCTTTGAAAAGGTCAGGGCCAAATTCTTCCTTGGAGGGGCTACGCGTTTCGAGGATTCCGTCGGTGTACAGGACAGCCTTGTCGCCCGGTTGGACGCGGACTTCGACAACCGAGTACGGCGCATCCTTGAAGAAACCAAGCAGAAGACCGTTCTCCAGGACCTCTGACGCGGCGGCCGCTGACTGGCGCCAGAGCAAGAGCGGTGGGTGGCCTGCACCGGCGTATTTTATGGAGTTTTTCTCCATGTCCACGAATACATAAGCGCCGGTAACAAAATGGTTTTTGAATTTTCCGCACAGCGACTGATTCAATCCGGACAAGACTAGCGCGGGATCGCAAGCGTGCGGGGATTGCGCGGCGAACGCAGCCTTTAGCATGGACGCGATAAGAGCCGCAGGCAAGCCGTGTCCGGAAACGTCGGCCACCAGAATCCCTACGTGCTTCTCGTCTACAACGATGAAGTCGTAAAAGTCACCGGCGACCAGACTCATGGGAATGTACCGCGCGGCGATTTCCAGACCGTTGATCCTGGGAATCTCATGCGGCAGGATAGCCAATTGGATCTCTCGAGCCATCTCCAGTTCGTTATTTATGTCCAGAAGCTGGCGAGCCAGTTGTTCGCGTGCTTCGCGAAGCACGAGATGGGTGTGGACACGGGCTTTCACAACTGCAGGTGAGAACGGCTTGTGGATGTAGTCGACAGCTCCCACTTCGAAGCCTTTGGTTTCGTCTTCCGTTTCAGTTTTGCCGGTGAGAAAAATCACCGGGATGTCTCTGACTTCCGGAGTGGCTTTCAATATGCCGCAGACTTCGTAGCCGTCCATTTCGGGCATGGTGACGTCGAGCAGGATGAGGTCGGGATACGGTTTGGTTTTGACGAGGTCCAAAGCCTTTGCGCCGCTGGTGGCGATGCGGACCTTGAAGTCGTCCTTTAGAATTGCACTGACCACCTGAAGGTTGACCGGGGCGTCGTCCACCACGAGAACCAGCTTTTTCTCCGATGGGGCGATCATTCGGATTGCTCCTGATTTGCGATGTATTCCTTGGCGATCTCGTCCAGCCTGGAGAGCGCACCTTCGAAATCGAACTCGTCGACGGCGGCACGGAGAGCATTGACGCGAAGTCTGTCGCAATTGCCGGCCATGGCACGTTCCAGTGCAACGAATGCCTCCAAAGCTTCGACGTCGCCCGACTCCAGGCAGGCCCGGAGTTCTGCGATTGCCGCTGAGATAGCCCGCGGATCATGTGCAGCTTTTGCCTGCGCTTCCTCTTCCGGAGCAACATCGCGCAATGCCCAACGAATAGCGTGAATCTGACGGCATAATACCAGAGTAAATTCTTCGACGAGCGCGGGGACGGCTGGATCCTCCTCGCGAGCGGCACGCTCCAGTTTAGCGGCGGCAGTGAAGACATCACTGACCCCGATATTTCCGGCGACGCCTTTTACCGTGTGGGCGATTTGCTCTACGAGAGCGGCGTCCCCATCGTGGAGTGCGGTGATGATCTGCGACTCCACGCCGGATTGCCGGTTGGCGAACTGCGTGAGGAGGTCGCGGTAAAGCTGCTTGTTGCCGTTGACGCGGTGAAGGCCGGCGGCCAGGTCGATGCCGTCAATTTCAGGCAGAACTACATCGCCCACCGGCGTGACAGGTTTGCGGGCGGGCACGTTCGGCTGCGGGCGCGGCTTGGCCCAACGCAGCAGCGTAGCAAACAGCGCATCGGGATCAATGGGCTTGCCGACGTGTTCGTTCATGCCGGCTTCCAGGCAGCGTTGGCGCTCTTCGACCAGGGCGTGCGCGGTCATCGCGATGATGGGCAACTGGCGGGTTGCAGGGTGAGCGCGAATTAACCGGGTGGCGGAGTAGCCATCCATTTCTGGCATTTGCAGATCCATGAAGACGATGTCAAATGGCGTGGGCTGTTCGCTTTGCGTGAGAATTTTTACGGCTTCGGCGCCGTGGTTGGCGATTGTGACGGTGGCGCCCGCGCTTTCGAGAAGTTCGGTGGCTACTTGCTGATTCATCTCGTTGTCTTCGACCAGAAGTATGCGGATTCCGTTGGCGTCATGAGGAGCTGCAGCGGTTTTTGTGGGATGCGACGCAACGGCCTGGCGGTCCGCGACACCAAATAAATCGACGAGAATGTCGTAAAGCGTGGAGGGCGTGACCGGTTTCAGCAGGTAAGCGTCAATTCCCGCTTCGCCGGCTTGTGAGTAAATATCGTCGCGGCCGAAAGCAGTGACCATGACGAGCTTGGGAATATGCTTGAGGCGGTTGCCGCGTTTAATAATTTGGCTGGCTTCCAAACCATTCATGCCTGGCATTTGCCAGTCCACCATCACAAGTTGATAAGGATCTTGCTCGTCGGCAGCGGCGAGTTCGCGGATTGCGTCTTCGCCGGAGGAAACCGACTTGACGCGGAGAGCGAGCCCTTTGAGAAAATCCGTGAGAATATCCAAGGCCTGCTGATTGTCATCGACAACAAGTACCCGTATGCCAGCGATGTCCGGAATCAAAAGCCTGCGTTTAGTCTCCGCCGAGCCAATGCCGAACCAAGCCGTGAAATGAAACGTGCTGCCGACTCCATAAGAACTCTCCACCCAGATGTTGCCGCCCATCATTTCGATCAGTCTTTTAGAAATCGAGAGACCGAGGCCGGTGCCACCGTACTCTCTGGTTGTGGAGCTGTCGGCCTGGCTGAACGCCTGGAACAGGCGCGCCGATTGTTCAGCTGTCATCCCAATTCCCGTGTCGCGCACGGAGAACTTTAAATTCACTCTGTCCAGGACCTTTTCCAACAACGCGATAGTCAAAACAATCTCGCCCTTTTGCGTGAACTTCACGGCATTGCTGACGAGGTTGATCAGGATCTGACCAAGCCGCAAAGGATCGCCGACGAGATTGGGAGGAATATCGTGAGGGGAAGCAATGAGGAACTCCAGATTTTTGTCATGAGCTTTCTGACAAACCATGCTGGAGACGTTGGCAATAACTTCTTCAAGGCGAAAATCGGTCTTCTCCATATCCAGCTTGCCGGCCTCGATTTTGGAAAAGTCGAGAATGTCGTTGATGATGCCGAGGAGAGATTGAGCGGCAGCTTTTGTTTTGGTGAGGTAGTCGCGCTGTTTTGGTGTGACGTCGGTTTTGAGCGCCAGGTGGGTCATGCCAAGAATGGCATTCATCGGCGTGCGTATTTCATGACTCATGTTGGCTAGAAAATCGGACTTGGCCTTGGTTGCCGCCTCAGCGATCCGTTTGGCGGCGGAGAGCTCCATTTCCAGACGCTTGAATTCTGTGATGTCCTGGGAGACGCCGTACATATCGGTGGGCTTTCCGTTGGCATCTTTCAAAACGTGACCAACCGCGTGGACCCAAGCGATGCGTCCGTCGGTGGGACGCCTATAGGCGAAGACAGTATCGTAATTCGCGGTGCCATCCAGGGCGGCGTCGAAAGCTTTGCGCGCCGCTTTACCCGCGTCCGCGTCCGCTTCTTCCGCATGGGCGAACATGTCGTCGAGTTTGTAACGATGGTCGAGTTGCGGGATATCTCCAAAAACTGCGACCCTGCGTGCTGAAGAGTTGTACCAGCCAGAGCCGTCGAGCGGGACGTGCCAGTAGCCTGCCTTGGTCAGCTCCAGAGCGGTTTCCGCGAGGAAATTTCCGCGGCGGAGTTCTTCATCGCGCTTTCGGACAAGATCTTCCGCCGTTTTGCGCTCGGTAATGTCTTCTGTCAGGGCGACGACGTATTCCGGCTTGCCTGCAGCGTCGCGCAGCAAGGTAAACCGGCCATTCGCGAAGACAACGGTGCCATCGCGGGCAATGAAGCGCTGTTCGTATGCGTCTTTTTCGCGCTGCCCCCGCAAGAGTGCGGAGTAACGTTCCGCGCAGGCGGCACGGTCGTCCGGATGAGTGATTTCATCCCATTTTTCAAGGTGGCTGAGTTCTTCCTCGCTGTAACCCAACATTTCGCTCATCGCACGATTGGAGTAGTGTTCGTGGCGATCAATACTGAAGACACTGATCCCGATCTGCGCATTCTCGAAGATCGAGCGGAACAGCTCTTCGTTCGATCGCAGCCCTCGTTTCGCGGGTTGGCGCACGGATTCCCTCTCAAGCCGGGCGAGCTGAAGCAGACACGTTACGCTCGTGGCCGATTTTCCGCCATTGGTAATTGTGACGGGGTCAACCGCCAAAACTTACGGTGACGATCTTGCGGAAGCACCCTTAAAAAGGGGAGATTGTTACTTTTGACGATTCTCACGGGACCGTGGCCCGGCCCATCCTTGCTCAATCTGCAACGAGAGGGGCCGGGAAATGAGCCTAACCTACCTCGAACCTTTCCGGGTCCTCAATCCGCACACTAATCGGGCATCAAGCGCTGTCACGAGCGCAGGATCGCCTGGGTGATCCCTTGCCACCACTTTGGATCGATCCTCTAGGCGTGGATTGCAAGACTCTGCACAAATTGTGGACGCGCCTATCCACCACCCAATCACGCAGCAAGCCGAGCACCATCAGGCAGTCCAAGGCGGGATAGAAGAGGGCGTGGTTGAACATTAAATCGAATGAACTGTTCTGTTCCCAGGCTATTCGAGTTCTGCATCCACAGCAGCGCGAATTTCTAGCCTTGTTCTTGTAGGAAGCCTCCAGTACTGGTCTTCATCGGCGTTCCTCATCCGGCAGGAAATCGCAGCGCAGGCAATCCCATATCATGATTTTTTCTGTGACGGCGAGCACTCAGTTGCGCCTATAGTCTCACCACTGACCGCAATGGCTTACTCAGCGACTTGATCTGTTTTCGCGGAAGGAAGCTCGTCCTTCAGCCGGTCTATCTCTGACTGTAAGGACTCGATCTGCTGCTGTTCGGCATCGAGCTTGGCTTTGCCGGAGGCGTCTCCGGCGTAATTGGGCTTGGAATAGTAAGCGGACTGGTCCAGATCGAACTCTCGTTGTGATAACTTTAGCTCTTTTTCTGCGGAATCGATCTTCGTCTGAATCGCTGCGTCTTTGGGGGAATCGCAAGCAATGCTCGAGGCTTTTTCAAGCGCCGTTATCCTCTCCTCAAGAACGGCTTCCTGCACGCGCCCAGGGACCTGCGGCTGCGCTTGTGAAAACGGTGGAGATCCGAAGCTCAGCCCCGAGGATCCTGGTTTGAAATTCTTTAAATCTACATCGCCATCGGAGATCGCTTTAGGGTCATAGGAAAGCTCGCGGCGGATCTGGTCCAACTCCTCCTGGGCGGCCTGCAGTTCTGCTTTAAGTCTCTCATCGTCAGGATTATCGCAATTGGTTTTCTGCGGTGTTGGTACTTCGGCCTGCTTTGGCTGAGGCTCTGGAGGACTCGCTGCAACGTTTGGCGACGAAGACTGTCCTCCGAGGTTGTCGTTGGTGAACACTCTTGCGGGCGTTGTCGAATTCGATTTGCGCTCACGAGCGTTCCGCGCGGCATCCGCTACGGATTGCTCAGGATTCGGTAGCTCTTGGGATCGCGCGATCACGCCAAATGCGGGCGCCAGTAACGTCAGGCTCAAAGACAACGACAATGTTGCTCCCAGCTTTTGCCATCCTGCGAGTTCCGCGGTGTCGATGCGAACTTTCATACAACACTTTCTCAGCGCATGCTACACCCTCGAAACCACGACCACAACGTTTTACATCCTGTACATCCTATAATCGCGGTTCCGTCCAAGCGGCTCATGGTACCCACATCGCTAAATTGCTTGAACGAGTATGCCCAGGCCTTTCAGTGGTATAACGACAGAACCCTACTGCAGGAGAAACCATGCAGCTAAACCTTCGCGGGACGAGCGCATTAACAAGACTTGGGCTGCTGGTCATGGTCAGCGCGGCGTGGCAGGCACATGCACATGCTCAGAATGCCGAAACACCCTATCCGAGTATGGCCCCGCTTGATCAATACCTCATGGAGCGAAATGCCGAGATAGCGCTGGCCCGCAGCGCTGCCCCGGAATCCATCTCACGAGATGCCGAAGTCCTGGTCCTCGGACGGCACGGTTACGAAAGCGCCGACAAGGGCAAGAACGGATTTGTGTGCATGGTCGAACGATCCTGGACCGCTGGAATCGACGATCCGGATTTTTGGAATCCTAAGCTACGCGCGGCTATCTGCTTCAACGCGCCTGCCGCGCGAACCTACCTTCCCATCACCATCAAGAAGACTGCACTGGTATTGGCCGGACGATCAAAAGCGCAGATATTTCTAGGTATCAAAATCGCCTTCGACAAGAAGGAACTGCCGCCGCTGGAAACCGGCGCGATGTGCTACATGATGTCCAAAGAATCGTACTTGAGCGACCATGACGGGCACTGGCATCCCCACCTGATGTTTTTCATTCCGCTAACGGACTCTGCCACGTGGGGAGCAAACTTGCCGGGTTCCCCGGTTTTAGGATCCGAGGCCACCGAGGACAGATTAACCGTCTTCCTAGTTCCGGTCGCCAAATGGTCCGACGGCACGCCAGATTTTACCAACGATCATTGACGGCGATGTCGGCGAGTAAACTGCCCATGTGTGTGCCAATATACGGAACCGAACGCAAGCGTTGCGCTGGGCGCGAGGCGTGTCGAGTGCCTCAGATCGTTGGCAGACGAGTTGATCAAAGGTGGCGGCAAAGCACTTGCGATGGCGATAAACGTCGCTCGTCCACATCTCATTGTTGTTGTGCTTATTCGTCCAAGCCCGTTCGCGGGGCGCGTCTCGTTTCCGTGCAATTCGTGTATTCAGGAGCTGATCGATGGGGAAAATCGTGACAACAGGGCAGCTTTTGTTCGGTATTGCCATAGTGGCATTGGGAGTCGAAAATCTGATTTGTGTTCACTTTGCGCTGACGGACCCCGGCGTTCCCTGGTTTCCAGTAAACCCATTTTTCGGCTATATAAACGGTCTGGCGCTGAGCGCGGCTGGTCTAAGTATAGCGGCCAAGCTCCATGCACGGTTGACGGCGATGCTCTTGGGGTACTTGTTTTTGGGGTATGTGCTGTTCCTTGAGCTGCCACTGGTAGTCGCACATCCCGGGGATTGGACCGCGTACGGAGTTCTCTTCGAAGCATTGGCCTTGGGCGCTTCGGCTTGGACGTTAGTGCAAACCGTGCCTCCCGAGAGTTCGCGGTGGGAAAGTGGGTTGAGTAAGGTGACTGTGTCAGGCCCTTACTTGTTCGCCATGTCCTTAGTCGTTTTCGGCAGTATTCACTTCGTCGTTGCGCGTTTCATTGCCAGCCTGATACCTGCTTGGATTCCAGGCAGTTTGTTCTGGGCCTATCTGACCGGGACGGCTCTCATCGCGGCAGGAATCGGCATTGCCATTCGGCGGCTGGATCAGTGGGCGGGGTTCTTGCTCGGAGTCATGTTCCTGCTCTGGGTTGTGCTTCTCCACTCGCCAAGAGTTGCGGCAGATCCTCATAGTGGGGACGAGTGGTCCAGCGCATTTATTGCTCTTGGGATGTGCGGTGGCTCCTGGATTGTCGCCAACCATGCCAGGAGTGCCAAATAGGATCGAGGCAGATTAATTCAGGAGAACGTTAAGGAGTTCCGCCGCTGACATATGCTTTTCGACTGCTGGGATTAGCCAGGGCCACGGTGTGTTGCATATTTTTCCTGGACCACGTAAACAATTTGTTGTTCGCGTACAACTACACTCATCACCGCTTCGCCCCTGCCCTGAGAACTCCCGATGACTTCGCCCACTCGCTGCTGCTAGGTGTGGGCTGTCCTTTGTCGTCGTTCGCTTATCGGGTACTCGCACGGATTGAGAAACGAATATAGGTTCACCCAGTGCCCGGGGAACGCTGTTGCCGCACATGTTCCGCTCGGAGCTAACTGGAACGGTTGAGGTGTGGCCGTCACGCGGGGACGCCTTCGATTATGGAATCGGAGACTGCGGTGGGGATGATGCGGCTTAGCTGCCAGCCGGAGGCGGCGAAGAGGTTGCGGAATTGTTTTTCGGTGCGCTCGCAGCCGCTGGGGAAAATCAGCATTTGGAGGTCGAGGAATTTGCCTGGGGAGAAATCGTTGCCGGGCTGAATTACGCTATCGACCACCAGAAGTTTGCCGCCGGGATTCACGCTTTTGCGGCAGGCTTTGAGAAGTCGGAGGCAAAGATCGTCGGGCCAGTCGTGGATGATGTGTTTCATGATGTAGGCATCCGCGCCCGCGGGAACCGAGGAAAACATATCGCCGGACGCGAGGGTACAGCGTTCCATCATCAGCTTCAGCGGTCCGGTTGCGGCTCCTTCGACAACGTGAGCCGCCTCGTAGAGCGTTCCGCGCAAATGCGGATTTCTTTCGAGGATGGTGGCGAGCAGAAAGCCGTGGCCGCCGCCTACATCCACGATGGAGCGAATGCCTTCGAAATTGTATGCGTCGGCTACGGCGGGGCCATCGACCATGGATAGCTCGGTCATGGCGTCGTTGAAAATTTGTCCTTCGGCTGGATTCTGCTTTAGATATTCGAAAATATGCGTGCCGTAAATGTGGTCAAGCGCCTGCTTGCCGGTTCGCACACAATATTCCAAGTGAGACCAGCCGCGCCCGTGCCAGTCCCTGCCGGTCATGGTGGCAAAGGCGCGCAGGCTGGGAGTGGCACTGCTGCCCAGAACAGCGGACATAGGCGTTTGCGAAAATTTGCCGTCGGGCCCTTCGCAAAGCACTCCAACGCTAGCGGCAGCGCGCATCAGCCGGTAGAGGGCTTGCGGATCAGCGCCAATCTGGCTGGCCAGCTCGTCCGCAGATTTGGGAGCGGCGGCGACAAGGTCCGGGATACCGAGTTGCGCGAGGCAGGAGACAGCGCCCGCGACGTGTGCCCCATTAAGGAGCTGAAGTATGCGCATGTGTGCGGGAGGATTTTGCTGGGGAGCGATCATTTTTTGTTCACCTGGACGTCGGAGTAATGATACAAGCTGCGGAAGTATACCTTGAACGATCACCTGTAATTCAACATCGTTCTGTTGACGGCGGTTTCGGCGCCATGGGAGCAAATCGTTGGCACTAATGCCGAATGGAAAACGAGTGACCATCCGCTTACGGATATATTGGTTCACAAAGCCAGAGTTTATGGACAGGAAGCCGATGATCTGATTCGCAAGATTGCGGAATTGTGCAGCCCCTGAGAATTGAACGAGTGGAGGGAGCGGGAGATTGGTTGGTCGGCTGACCATGATTCCGCCGCTCGCAAAGCGAAGATTCGGTTCGATGAGTTGTTGCAGCGGGCAAAACAGTCGGGAGGGGAGACAAAGTAGTCATGTTCTTCCGGCTCACCTGCAATTCGCTCATGCAGGCGATAGAGGCAGCGACTGAGGTGACGATGAGGCCGATTGGGGCCACAGGAGCGACGCCAAAGGCGCGTAGCGCGGCGCCAGGAAATAAATGGAGTATGCGGGGAAAAATACGATGGCGGGTACCGCGATGAGTGAAATTGCAAGCATGAGGAGCAGAAGGGCAATAAAACCCGCAATCACAGCCAGCGCGATGGTTTGGAAATTCCAGGTTAGGCCAGCTGCTTTGGCGGCGAGGACAGCTATCACCCCCATGCCGCCAACAGGGACAAGCAGCATCAAGAGCACGAATAGCGCGACGATGCCGATGGCGATACCGGCGCCCATAGCCATCACAATTTTCATTCCGATGTAGCCGGCATAGCTAAGTTTCTCCGCTTTGAGCCACGACAATAACCTTTGCCAACCCTCGATGGCGCTGATGTTCTCCAACGCCATTTGCGGAACGACGAAATCTTTGGTCATTACATGGACGACGGCCAACAGCGCCACGAAGACGACGAGGAGCAGGAACAGTCCCACGCCGCCGAGCACAAGGGACAGCACGTGTTCACGGGGATTCGAGAACCAACCGGCGGACCAGGCACCTGCGACTGGAACCCCGATAAGGACGAAGAAAGCCGAGAAGGCTGCCAGCGTCAACAACAGCTGCCAGACAAACAGACGGAGGCCGCGACCCGTGTTGCGGACCCATCCTTGGCGGATGTGGCATTGTTTGGAAACGATGCTGTCGAACAGGATGAAGCGCATCACGCTGTTGATGTAGGTGAAAAGCAGAAACAGGGCAAATCCAGACACCAGCAGAAATGCGATCATTCCAGCGGGCAGCGCAGCATGATGCGCGAAGTGCCAAGGGAAGCCAGAGCCAAACGGCGCTGCTCCGCCATGGTGATGGATCGGGCCCGGATGAAAACCAGAGTGGCATCCGCCGCCGGAACCCATCTCGCCGGCCAGAAGTCCGACGAAAGCCAGGCGCGCCCATTGGGCAAAGCGGAACGGTTCAAACAGCTGCTTCTTTGCGTGTTGAAAGGCAGGGTTTATCGCATCCGCGGCTGAAATTTGGGTTTGCGCTGGCATGTTGCCTCCGATCAGCCCTACATCTATTACGCTGCCGAGGACGAATATATATCAGTGGGGTTGGAGATTACCGTGGCATGACTGATCGCTACGCTAGGGGCGGATCTGGTGCTTGAGCGTTGCATTTTAGACGTTTTACTTGTGGAACAATATAGAATATTTTCCAACGTCTCGCTTCGCTAATTTCCTGAGGCGACCCGTGCTGCTGCGACCCATCAGTCAACCCTGTCCAGCCGAGTTATAGTATCGCGCCACTGTACTCTTGATGAGGTTGACGGAACTGAGCGCGAGCAATTTCAAGTCTCGGAAAAAGATTGACAAGATGCGCCTGGCGCCCATCACGGGACTGATTCGGGAAGTATTCTTCAACTGTCGCCGCGCTCGATCTGGCGGCCGAAAAAATGGAGAGTGAGTTGGTCCCGTGAGGGTCTGATTTTTCGGGGAAATCGTCAATGTGCAACGCATACGCAACGAAGCCGAACGAGTGAGTGAGCTGAAATGTCGCAACCGATTCGTAAGAGACAGGTTAAGTTGGAGCCGAGAGTGGGAGTTGAACCCACGACCTGCCGATTACGAAATGAGCTGTTTTCCTCTATCCCTTTTGCTTTCAGTCGCCGTCATTCTCCCTCTTTCACTACCTTTCGCTCCCTTTCGCCAGTCGAATGTGCAACGCAAAGTGCAACGCGCTTCTCTTGCCCGTCCGGCTGAATTGTAATATAGGTGTATGTATGAAGGAACGGCTCTCAACCCGCGAAGCTGCCAAGAAATTAGGTCGAACGTTAGTCACCCTTCAACGACACATTAGAGCGGGAACGATCAAGCCGCCGCCAGTCATGGAAGTGGGGACGGTGAGAGTCAGGCTTTGGACGCCCCGCGATATTGAGAGAGCCCGGAAGGTCCTAGCGGGCGTGAAGCCTGGGAGGAAAAAGAAAGTCTGAAAACGGGATGCACGCACACTGCGACTTCCCGGGCCTCTGACCAACAGAGGAGGTAGTTCCTCATGACATTGGGTGCTTGGATTTTCCTCTCCGTCGTTTTGGTGCTTGTCGTATTGAACAAGCCATTTCGAAAATTCTTCCTTTGGGCAGCGGCAATCTCCGCAGTCTGCTGTGGCTTAGTTTATGGATATATATGGGTGGCAGATTGGCGAGAGCACAGGGCCATGGCCCGCGAGGCGGCAATTCAGCAACAGAAACAAGACGACTGCAATGCTCGATTGAATGCAGTGAGTTCTCGAGATGCGATGGAAAGTATGTTCGAACGGTTAGCCAACGCTGATCGTTGTCGAGCCAATCCAAATATCACACCCGAGGAAGCAGCAGAGCTCAAGCCGGGCGAAGTCCTCGCTCCTCCTGGAGTTATCCCCGATACGTTACCGCCAGACTTTTTCGAAAAGGGATCGTCTAGCGCTCCCCAGTCAACTGGGCTTCCTCCGGTCCGTCGAAAAACCATACAAGGCACTGTCACAAAAGATGCCGTAGTTTACAGCGAGAGTTCTCCTGATGGCCCTGATGGTCAGGTGCTCGGTAAAGTCGAAAGCGGTACGCACGTCCGAATAATCCGATTGGATACCATATTCGAGAACGTCCAAGTTAGAACGCCCGGTGGAATCACGGGTTGGCTCAGAAGCGACGAAATAAATTACTAGAATTGTCAGCTAGGAGGGACACAATTTCCAGCGGGATACTTCCCTTCCCCTGTGGCATGGCTGGCACGCATTCCGCCGTGGCCCCCTCCGTGCCAACATCTCTGAGACAGGTTTAGTACTCTTAATTAATGAGCAGAAGGGCGAGAAAGAAGAGATCAGAGATGATCGGGAATTCTCTTGGTGTTGCTCTTTCCCCTGGGGGTTTGGCTGCCGCGGAACGGAGCGGAGGCTCGCCTCCTGGCGAGCCGCAGCGGAGTGCAGCGGCAGCCAAAGCGGGCGGCGATTTGGGGCCGGCTTTGCGGCCGGATCCCGAAGTAGTTGCCAAACCGAAGCGGCGGACCTACACAGCTGAGTACAAACAACGCATCTTACATGAAGCCGAAGTCGTTGCGACGACGCGAGGTGGCCTTGGCACCCTTCTCCGCCGCGAAGGTCTGTATTCGTCTCTGCTGACCTACTGGCGACGAGAGCGGGCCCAGGGAATCCTCGAGGCTCTGACCCCACAGAAACGCGGGCCGAAGTCCAAGCGCAACCCGATGGAAGAAGAAGTCCAGAAACTTCGCCGACAAAACGCCCGCTTGACCGAAGATCTGCGTAAGGCGCACATCATCATCGACGTCCAAAAAAAAGTGGCTGCGCTGTTGGGTCATCCGATTCCGGAGCAGGACCCGGAGGAGAAATCCTGATGGTTGCGGTCGCCGAGCTAGCGAACGACGTCGGCACCAGCGCTGCTTGCCAAGCTCTGTGTATGCCTCGCGCATCTTACTATCGAGATGTCCGTAAGACTTCTTTTCCGGGGGTGAGCGCGTCGCGGCCTTCGCCGGCACGCGCACTCCGCCCGGCAGAACGGGAAGCGGTTCTGGCTCGACTACACGAAGAACGTTTCCAGGATCGTTCTCCAGCTGCTGTTTATGCGACGTTGCTCGATGAAGGCGAGTATCACTGCTCTATTCGCACCATGTATCGCTTGCTCGACGAGCATGGCGAGGTGCGCGAGCGCCGCGACCAGTTGACGCATCCGCCCTACCAGAAGCCTGAGCTCCTGGCCACGGCTCCGAATCAACTTTGGAGCTGGGATATAACCAAGCTACTCGGCCCTGCGAAATGGACGTATTTCTACTTGTACGTGATCCTCGATGTTTTCAGCCGTTACGTCACCGGTTGGATGGTCACTTATCGCGAAAGCGCCGAGCTGGCCAAGCGATTGATCGAGGAGAGCTGCAAGAAACAATGCATCCGACCCGATCAACTCACGCTCCATGCGGATCGTGGCACCTCGATGAGGTCCAAGCCGGTAGCTCTTCTACTCGCCGATCTGGGGGTCACGAAAACGCATAGTCGGCCACACGTCTCGGACGACAATCCTTACTCCGAGAGCCAATTCCGAACCATGAAGTATCGGCCGGAGTTCCCGGACCGCTTTGGGTGCCTCCAGGACAGTCGTGCTTTCTCTCAGAGTTTTTTTCGGTGGTACAACCAAGAGCACCGTCACTCCGGCATAGGCTTGTTGACGCCAGCGACGGTTCACTATGGCCAAGCGGAAAACGTCTTGCGGCAGCGCCAGGATGTGCTCGATGTTGCTTACCAACGTCACCCGGAGCGCTTCGTACGAAGCACTCCCAAACCACCGGCTCTTCCCAGCGAAGTCTGGATTAACAAGCCGGCCAGTTGCCAACAGCAATCTACTTTGGAAAAGCGAAATGCGTCTGAGGAAAACCAAAGTCGGGATACTGTGGGTCAACCGAGTTTGCGATCGTCGTTCCTAAGCGATCCTGGCGCGAAATTTCTTTGTGAAAAACCCAATGCATGAAAAACTCACTAAATTTTATGACCACCTGTCTCAAAGTCGTTGACACGCGCCGGCCTTGCAACGAATCTTCACACCCTCGGAGTTGACGGAAAGGCAATTCAGGCAATCTTGCGGCACAGCACGCTTGCGCTAACTAACTATGAACATTTACGTTAAGAGTGTAAGCGAGTCGCAGACAAGCGCGCTCGATTCTTTATCTCAAACCTTCGATTTGTGCAACGAGAGTGCAACGGAAACGAAAGGCCCGGTGAATTAGGATGCGTAACTTGCTGAAAAGTTGGAGCCGAGAGTGGGAGTTGAACCCACGACCTGCCGATTACGAATCGGCTGCTCTACCACTGAGCTACCTCGGCCCACTTGTTCACGATAGCATCCGCTGAAAATGCCTGTCAATTTAGGGCGAAGGAAGGTGTGCGCAATTTCAACGAAGAATTTACAGCTGACTGCACAATTCGGCGCGCTGAGATGCTGCGATACGATCTTGAGGCTTGAGCAAGCTGGCGCGCGGAAGGGTGGTTCCGGTCCACTTGCGACATAGACTGCGAGGTTGCGCATGTGTACGATGACACGGGGCGCCGCGCCTTCGTTTAGCCGTAGGACTTGAGAGAGTTTTACCAGGTCAGGCGGGGGATAGCGGTGCCTCTGAATACTCTTTCGGCCATCGGCGCTAGGAAATCAAGGTAAATTCTGATCTGGGGTAAAGAACGCGTGAGATTGACAATTTGTGTCACGTAATCAGACGCAAAGTGCTAACGAAAATCGCCGTGGATCAAAACGGGAGGCTGTCGCCCCTACCGTCACGTTGATGAAGCTATAAGCCATTTGTTTTCAGGGATATTACAAATCTGCAAGGAGTTCGTTTGAGAGTACTAAGACGGCCGCTAGCGTGCACTATCACGCAGTGCATGTGCGCGCTCCTAGCGCAGGACTCAAATTCAGGTCAAGGACAGCTCTCAATGAAAAAGCAGAAGGGTTTCTCTCTTATCGAGTTGCTGATCGTCGTGGCGATCATTCTGATCATCGCGGCTATCGCAATTCCGAACTTAATGCGCTCCAAGATGGCGGCTAATCAATCTTCGGCGGTCGGTTCCCTGCGCACGATCAACACCGCGATGGTGACCTATTCGACGAACTATCCGGCGGTTGGTTATGCGGCAGCTTTGACGAATCTTGGTGGTGCGGCGGCTTCTTGCGCTGGCTCCACGTATGCCTCTTCGACGAACGCTTGCTTGATCGATAGCGTTCTGGCGACGGGCACCAAGAGCGGCTATATTTTTACGGCGGCAGGCGGTGGCGGAACTCCGGCCGTGACGTACACCTCGCTGGCTCTGCCTCAGGTTCAGGGCTCCACCGGTCAGAACGCGTATTGCTCTGACCAGTCCGGCGTGTTGTATTACGACCTGTCGGGCACGGGTTGCACGAACGCCAGCACAGCGCTCTAAATCGCTGTACTGTCGGGTGAAACAAAATTTGGCAGAGCGGGTTTGTCCCCGCTCTGCCTTTTTTATTGCGCGCGAGCATAATTTATTGGAGAGCGGAATCGTCCAGTGGATGTCCCCAGCAATTCGCGATGCTCTTCGACACACCAGAGCACAGGCAGGAGAGCCTGTGCCATGAGTTAGTGGGAGAACGGATACATGGCCCAGCCTATACCGATGCCGATCAGCAGGAAGAGCAGGAAGGACCAGAGGATGTACTTGATACGATCTTTGGGCTGGCGGCGACCGAGGAATCCGAATGCAACGGAAATGACGGCGGCGAAAAAAAAGAAGGCCTGAAAATGCGTGGGCGTCAGTTGTCGCCACGGCATCATGCCTTGCGGCCTCGGGCCGCTTCAAAAGCATGCAAGGCGGCCAGAAGATTCAAAACGCCGGCAGTGGCGAGGAAACGCGTGCCGTAATCACCGACGGCGTGAGAAACGTCCGCGCCCTGAACTTCGACGGCGCGCGCCAGAAAATAAAAACTGCCGGCGCCCAGATCGGCGACGTAGCCCAAAGTGTCAAACGCGTCGGTGCCGTCAGAAGTAAATAAATTGCCCCGCATGGAAGCGCCCGCGAGAATGACCAGGCCAACCACGAGAAAGATGACGACAGCGCGTCCCCACATACGCTGCAGAGCGTGGCCCAGACCCGGAACGAGCCAGCCGGCAATGGCGATGGCCCAGGCTTTGGCTTCCGAATAAGTTTTGTGCGGAGGGTGAAGCGCCGGAAGCTCCGCGGGCGCAGCGGAGGGAGGCGGCTCGAGAGGCGTTGGTTCGTTGAGTTCCTGGCTCATGCGATTTGGCGTGATCTCATTTTAGGCCAGGAGCGGCAAAATTTCCGTTTGGACCGCGCCGGTGACTCGCGCTTCCGTGTCGTCCACATAGACATCAACTTCGGTGCGCATGCCAAACTCCGGCAGATAAATTCCCGGCTCGACGGAATTGCAGGTGTGAGGAATCAGGTGGCGCTCGTCCTGCGTTTCCAGCCCGTCCATGTTGACGCCGTTACCGTGGACGGAAGTGCCAATGTTGTGTCCTGTGCGATGGAAGAAATATTTTCCGTAGCCGGCTTTTTCCACGACGCCGCGCGCGGCCTTGTCCACCTGCCAACCCTGCAGGGGCTTGCCGGCTTTCACGCTGGAGCGAATCAGTTCGATGGCGCGATCGCGAGCTTCGCAAAGGACGCGGAACACTTTCGCGTACTTTTCGGGAACTGCGGAGCCAAGATAGCCCATCCAGGTGACGTCATAATAGACGCTGTCCGGAGATTTCTGCTTGCCCCAAACGTCGAGGAGCAGCAAATCGCCTTCGCGGATGAATGAGGATTTTTCCTTGCTGGGACCGTAATGTGGGTCGCTGGCGTTTTGATTGACGGCCACATCCGGGCCTTCTTCGGTGACGATTCCGGCTTCGTCGAATTTGCGCAGCATCAATTGCTGCAGATCGTATTCGGTGAGGGGCTGCTTTTGCTTGACGGCGTTGGCGGCGTGTTCGAAAGCTTCGCAGACGATGCGATCGATGGCGCGGCCGGCGGCGGCGTGGGATTCGAGCTGCGCGTTGGTCCAGCAGGCTTCGTATTTCTGCACGAGATCGGCGGAGGTGACGACTTTGCGGCCGAGGCTGCGCACGAGTTCGACGGTTCCGGCGTCGACCATGGCGACATAGGGAATGGCATTTTTCGGGGAGTACTGCATGGCCACTTTTTTGGATTTGCCGAGGGCTTTTTTGAGATTGTCTCGTAGCTCTTTCTGGCCAGCGTAATAGAGCGTGTCTCCCGGAACGGCGGAGAGCGAACCGGCTTCAATTTTGTGGACGAGTTTTTTGGGCGTGCCCTTGGCGGGAACAAAATAATACCAGCGGCGAGTGCGCATGCCGGGGGGAAGATCGAGTATGCGCTGGGCGATGGGGTCGCGGCCGCGAAAATCGTAGAAAAGCCAGCCGTCTATTTTTGCGGCGCGCAGATCTTTTTGTAATTCGTTGATGGCGGCCTTCATCAAGAGCAGTTCCTTCCCAGAGCGCGCAACTCACGCTTCCGTCTGAAGCAGGTTTTCAATCTGTTGCCGGGTGACGCCAATGATTTCGACGCGCTTGGTGCGGCTTTGTTCACCGCTCCGGATTCTAACAGCCGATTTCGAGGTTTTCAAAACGGAGGCGAGGAATTCGACGAGCGCTTCATTGGCGCGATTTTCCACGGCGGGAGTGCAGAGGCGAATCTTTATGGCGCCGTCGATAACGCCGGCGATTTCGTCGCGGCCAGCACGGGGTTGCACGCGCACAGAAAATGTGACAGTGCCGCGCGCGGGGTCGACGGCAAAATCGACGAAGCTCAACGTGTCACCCTGCTCATGCGATCACCACGCTCTTTCGTATTGTACCGGCGGCTTGATTTTTACGCCGAGGATTTGCGCGGCGCGCCTGGGCCAGTAAGGATCGCGGAGAAGTTCTCGGGCTAGAAGGACGATATCCGCTTGGCCGTTGCGGAGAATGGTTTCCGCTTGCGTGGGTTCGGAGATCATGCCGACCGCGCCGGTGGGAATGCCCGCTTCGCGGCGGATGGCTTCCGCAAAGCCGACCTGATAGCCGGGGCCAAAGGGAATGCGAACGTTGGGAATCGCGCCGCCGCTGGACACATCGATGAGGTCGACGCCGACGTGCCGCAACTGCCGCGCCAGTTCGATGCTTTGCGGCAAATCCCAGCCACCTTCTTTCCAGTCTGTAGCGGAGATGCGCACAAAGACTGGTTGCTGCTCCGGCCAGATTTCGCGCACGGTGCTGACGACGCGCAGAAGAAGGCGAACGCGATTCTCGAAGCTCCCGCCGTAGTCGTCTGTGCGCTGATTGCTGAATGGCGAGAGGAATTCGTGCAGGAGGTAGCCGTGGGCGGAGTGAATTTCCACGACCTGGAAACCGGCCTGGAGCGCACGACGGGCACCGGCGGCAAAATCCGCGACCACTTGGTCGATCTCCGCAATGGAAAGTCCTCTCGGCAAATTGTAGCCGGTGTCGAAGGGCAAAGCGCTCGGTGCGACGGGCGTCCAGCCGCCATCGCTTGGAGGTATTGGCGCGCCACCTAGCCACGGCGCGGCAGTGCTGGCCTTGCGCCCTGCGTGCGCCAACTGGATGCCGGCGAGCGCGCCCTGCTCGTTAATGAATTGAACGATGGGGCGCCACGCGTCAACGTGCGAATCGAGATAGATGCCGGTGTCGACCGGGGAAATTCGCCCGATGGCGCTGACGCCGGTGGCTTCCGTGAACACGAGCGCGGCACCGCCGACAGCGCGGCTGCCCAGATGGACCATGTGCCAACTGGTGGGGTGGCCGTCTTTCGCCGAGTATTCACACATGGGCGAAACGACGATACGGTTTTGGAGTTCGGTATCGCGCAGACGAAATGGTTCGAAGAGATTCATTTTGATAGCCGCAGACTCACTTTCGCTGTCATTGGATTCATTGCGGGGCGGCTCGGGTACCAAATAAAGCGGTGCCGACGCGGACCTCGGTGCCTCCTTCGAGAATGGCGGCTTCGAAATCGTGCGACATGCCCATGGAGAGCACCGGCAGCTTGCGGAGCAACTGCGATTCCAGTTGGTCGCGCAAGGTTCGCAGCCGAGCAAAGTAGGGGCGGACTTCGTCGGGATTTTCCAGGTAAGGAGGAATGCACATCAGGCCGGCGAAATCGAGATGTGGCAGCGTCAGGACCTGCTCGGCCAACGCGGGCAAGTTGTCTTCGGACACACCGCTTTTTGTTGCTTCGCCACCGAGGTGGACTTCGATGAGCATTCGGAGCGGTTTGCCGTGTGGAAGCGCGCTGGAGGCACGGTCCAACTTTTGCGCGAGTGCAAAATCATCCACTGCGTCAACGCTGTGGAATAAATTTGCGGCTTTTGCGGCTTTGTTGCTTTGCAAATGGCCGATGAGATGCCATGTGGCAGGAAGTTCGGCAATGCTTGCGCGCTTCCCTTCCCACTCTTGCACGCGATTCTCGCCGAACTGGCGGAGGCCGGCGTCAAGGGCATCGCGAATGGCTTCGGCGGGATGAGTTTTGGAAACGCCGATTAAGGTGACTTCTTCGGCGCGCCTGCCCGCGCGGCTCGCGGCAGCGGCGATGCGCTGGTTCACCCGCAGCAAATTTTCGGCGATCGTCGTTTGCGTCATACCGGAAGTTTCAACCTAAAATCGTAACATGTCAGAGTCGCCAGCCCGTCTCTGGTTCGGTACAGGGCAACGATACGATTCCTTTCGTTGCAGGGCATGGCTTCTCCGGGTACACTGACTGACACGGATGGCGCCCCCCACCGCACTAAATGATGACACGCGGAATACTTATCGGCATCGAGGGAATCGATGGCAGCGGCAAGCACACGCAGGCCAAACTCCTCGAACACTCACTTTCAGCCAAGGGATTCCCGGTGTATGCAACGGGATTTCCGCAATACGATTCGTGGTTTGGCAGCATGGTGGGCAAATTCCTGAACGGCGATTACGGGCCGCTGGAGGAAGTCGACCCGCATTTCTCCGCGCTGCTGTATGCGGGAGACCGCTTCGAGTCCAAGGCGCGCATTGAAACTTTGTTGAACGAAGGAAAGATTGTGCTGGTGGACCGCTACGTGGCTTCGAACCTGGCGCACCAGGTGGCGCGGGCGAGCGCCGAAAAGCGCTCTGAATTTTTGCGCTGGATCGAGCATCTTGAATATTCCATCTACGGGATGCCGCGCGAAGACCTGATTCTTTATCTCCGCGTGCCGCCCAGCCAGTCGCAAAGGCTGGTGTCGCGGAAATCGGAACGGAAATACACGCAAGCGACGCACGACATTCAGGAAAAGAGCTTGACGCACCTGGAAGACGCGGCGGAAATGTACGACATGCTTTCGCGCAGCCGGCCGTGGGCTACGATTCAGTGCTACGACGCGCAGAACAATACCCTGCGGCTGCCGGAAGACATCGCCGCGGAGGTCATGTCGGCAGTAGTGCCAATGCTGGAACCCGCAAAGAAGGCCTGAGGCATGGGATTTTCGGAGTTCCTGGGTAACGAGAAAATTGTGGCCGCGTTGCGGGGAGCGCTCCGCGCTTCGCGTGTACCGCACGCGCTGTTATTTACCGGGTCGCGGGGCGTTGGGAAATACACGTTGGCCAGGATGTTCGCACAGGCCGCGAACTGCGAGCGAATGACGGATGATTTCTGCGGCGAATGCGCCACCTGCCTGCAAGTCTCGCAACTGGCCGATCCTCAAAAACTCATGGAACAGGGGCTGGCGGAACGCGGGGAGAGCGCCGACGCCGCGACCGTCGAGCGCGTCCCACTGATTTTGCAGAGCCATCCGGACGTGTGGGCGCTGGTGCCCGATCCGGTGCGGCTGAAGAGCCCGGTGGCGCGGCCAATGCTGCGCATCGGGCAAGTGCGAGCGGTGCGGCGGGCAGCGTATTTTCAGCCGAGTGGCCGGCGCAGAGTGTTTCTCCTGGATGGCGCGGACACGATGCGCGCCGATGTGGCCAACGTGTTCCTGAAGATCCTGGAAGAACCGCCGGAATCCGCCACATTAATATTGACGGCGACGTCGCCGTTCAGCCTGTTGCCGACGATCCTGTCGCGCTGTATGCAGTTTCATTTCGCTCCGCTGCCCGTGGCCGAAGTCGAGAAAATTCTGAGCATGCACACCGACCGCAAGCCAGCAGAAATCAAATTAGCCGCGCAATTATCGGAAGGCAGCCCGGGGCTGGCTCTGGAACTGGACCTGGAAGACGCGGTTGCGAAAAGGCGAACGGCTTTGCGGGTGCTGGAACGCGCGGCGCGAGGCCAGGGATTTGCACAGTTATTTGCGGACACAGCGGCGCTCGCAAAGGATCGCCAATCGTCCTTTGAAGACTTGCTTGGTGTGTTTTATGGCTTGCTGTCGGACTTATTGGAGTTAAATGCGGGTGTGCGGTTGCCGTCGATGAGGAATCCACACCTTACCAAGGAGTTGGAGGCACTGGCGCGCACCGTGGATGCGGCATGGATCCGGCAGGCGATCGCCGGGATGGACCGGTTGGCGGGTGGTTTGCGGAGGAACTTGAACCGGCAACTGGGGCTGGATTCCCTGGCGCTCTCGCTGTCTTCGAACCACAGGAACCCCCAGGCACATCAATAGATTTTCTCGCCTACAGCAATTCTCTGCTACATAATAAGCGAAACCCTAGACGCGCTGGCCGCATCTCAAGGACAGGATCGTACCTTCATTGACATAAGGAGCAGTCATGGTGAATCGCCGCATGTTTCGTCCCAGCTTCGCGGAAGCCAAGGAGCAGGCCAGTCCCCGACCCCAGCACAATGGCGGCCCCTTGCCGAGCAAAAAACCCGCCCCTCCCGAGATTACCCACGCGGAAAATTTTTACTGGGTGAAGCAGATGCAGAGCCGCACGCCTATGTCGGTGGTGCTGGACTCCGGTGAAGTGCTGCACGGAATCATAGAGTGGTATGACCGCGACTGCGTCAAGCTGACTCGTGAAGGCGCGCCGAATCTGATGGTGTTCAAGCGGCATATCCGGTACGTGCATAAAAAGGATGAAGACGGGGAAAAGGGCGACGAATAGTTGCCGGTAGCTGCTGGCATGGCTGAAGCCATGCGCCTACGTTAGACCGTTACGGTCGCAGATTGTGGCCGGCGGCGGCAGAGAAGGTAAGCAGGGCTTTGGCCGCTAAAGATCCGGATTCGTTAAAGATCTCGCACTCAGTCACAATAAAATTTCGGCCGCCGCGCAAAACGTGTGCGTCTGCTTTGATTGTGCCTCCGGGAACGGGCTCCAGATAGCTGATCTTAAATTCCAGGGTGGCTAGTTCCACGCCTTGAGGGACTATGGTGTAGGCAGCGATGGCGGCGGCGGTGTCTGCCAAGGCAGCCAAGATTCCTCCGTGGACAACATTGTGAATCTGCTTGTGGCGTGGGCGGACATCCAGGCGGAAGACGGCGCGGCCGTCATGGACGCTTTCGACGTCGAAGCCGAACAATTGGGTCGAGTTGCTGTCCTTCATCCGCTGGCGGACCACTTCCGTGATCCGTATCTCTTCTTTAGTCAGTTTTCGTCGCATCCAGGCTCGCTCCCTCTCTCTACCAATTTTAATAAGCCGACAGGCCGCCGTCGACCGGGATGGCCGTGCCGGTGATCCAGGAAGATTCGTCCGAGGCGAGGAAAACTGCCAATTCGGCCACATCTTCGGGCTTGCCAAACCTTCCCGTGGGCAGGGTGGCGATTCTGGCGGCTCGCGCTTTCTGGCCTTCGGGGCTGTCACTGAACAAGCCCTTCACGAGTTCGGTCTCTACAATGGCGGGACAGATACAGTTGGCGCGGATGTTTTCGTGGGCGTGGTCGACGGCTATGGCTTTGGTCAGCAGGGTGAGGCCACCCTTGGAGGCGCAATAAGCAGCGCGGTCCCTCATGGCGATTAGGCCCAAAACGGAACCGATATTGACGATGGCACCTCCCCCGGCGCGGCGAAAAGCGGGAAGTGCGGCGCGGGACATCAGGAAGGGTCCCTTCAGGTTGGTTTCGATCACCTGATCCCAGTCCCGCTCGGAGATAGTCTCGATCGTGGAGACGCTGAGCGTGCCCGCGCTATTCACCAACACGTTCAGACGACCGAAGGCGCGTTCGACTTCGTCTACGGCCTTCACGGTATCGCTGCTCCGGGTGACGTCGCAGAGGACGGCCTGGCCCGTCGCGCCATTTTGAGCCAATTCGGCCACGACGCGGGCGAGTGCTTGCTGCCGGCGGCCCAAAACGGCAACCTTTGCGCCCTGGCGGCCGAACGCCAGGGTGATCGCGCGGCCGATGCCACTGCCTCCGCCGGTCACAATCGCGACTTTCCCCTGGAGACGTGTCACGCGGAACGCCACCTTTGCGTCTAATCGGTGTACCATTCACCGCTGGCAGGCAAGGCGGCCTGCGGTTCGCGCGACTCTAGCATCCGGGATCGCCATCCCGCAAGCGAGCCCATCACAACGAGAGTGCGACAGCCAGCTCAGAACAGAGGTTCAAGATGCGCATCGGCATAACGGGATATCCGACTTACGGCGGCTCGGGAGTGGTGGCGACGGAATTGGGCCAGGAGTTGGCCGCGCGCGGGCATGACGTGCACTTCATCACCTATGCGCCACCGATCCGGATGAAAACCGACGACCCGCACATTCATTTCCACCAGGCCGCAGTGGTGCAATACCCGCTGTTTGATCATTCCCCGTACACGCTTTCGCTTGCGGTAAAGATGCTGGAAGTATTCGAAACGGAATCGCTGGATATTCTGCATGTGCATTATGCGATTCCGCATTCGGTGAGCGCGCTGCTGGCACGGCAAATGGCTGCGCCACGGCGCCTGCCGTTTATTACCACGCTGCACGGGACAGACATCACGCTGGTGGGAAACAACCCAAACTTTTTGCCGATCACGCGGTACTCGATCGAGCAGAGCGATGGTGTCACGTCTATCTCAGAATATTTGTATCGCCGCACGATTGAAGAGTTTGGGATCAAGCGTCCCATCGAAGTAATTCCCAATTTTGTGAACTGCGACTTGTATTGCCGGATGCCAAATCCGGAACTGCAGGCGCAATGGGCTCCGGATGGCGAACCGATCCTGATGCACCTTTCGAATTTCCGTCCCGTGAAGCGCATTCTGGACGCGGTGGAGATTTTTGCGCTGGTGCGAGAGAAGATGAAGGCCAAGCTGGTAATGATCGGGGATGGGCCAGACCGGGAACCGGCGGAAGAATTGGCGCGTACGCGGGGCCTGGAAGAAGACGTAATTTTTCTAGGGAAGCAGAACGGCATCCGGGAAAAACTGGGGCAGGCGGATTTGTTTCTCTTGCCTTCACAGCTCGAGTCGTTTGGGTTGGCGGCGCTCGAAGCGATGGCTTGTGAAGTGCCGGTGATCGCTACGAATGCAGGCGGCGTGCCAGAGGTGGTTGAGAATGGCGTGGACGGATATTTGGTGGAGCCGGGTGACGTGAAGCTGGCGGCGAAATATGCAATTGATTTGTTGTCGCGGGCGGATCGTGGACGCGAGATGGGGCAGCGCGCGCGTATCGATGCGCGCAAGAAATTCTGCGCAAACGATGTGATTCCGAAGTACGAGCAATATTACGAGCGGGTGCTGGGCTATCAGGATATGGCGGTGGGAATGTCGGTGAAGGGGTAGGCAGGTGAGAAAGCCAACTGCAGGTGGTGGATAACTGTGGCGGCCAATGGTCAAAATATTCGGCTGGCTGATCTTTGTTGCTGTTGCATTGGTGGCGAGTGTTAACGCTCTTTACGCTCAACTCACCGCAGGCATGGTTTCGCTCTCCTGATTGGATACTGGCAAACGGTCGACTGAGAAAGGACAAATATGCCACCGGTGCTGGTGCTTGCCGCTATTGGGTGGGTTATTTATGAAGCGTTTTTGGCGCGATGAAACTGCCATTTCCGGCTAGTAATGCCGCGATAGTTCGGAGGCGTAGTGGAGGCCGAGGCGCTCGCGGTTTTGGGAGAGCCACTCGGTCAGGCGCGTCTTTCCTGCTGCTAGTCCTTCGGGCGCTAGCAGGTTGGCCATCAGACCTTTGTATTCTTCCCAAGTCAGAACAACATCCCGCACGAACAGTCCGGTAAAGCGCGTGAAGAGATAGGCCACGAGTGTTGGCACGTGGACGACGCGGGCCGGCTTGTCCAATGCCAAGGCAATTCTGCGGATGAGTTCCTCAAAGGTGAAAGTCTCTGGGCCTACCGCGTTGATAACTTCGTTGCTTTGTTTTTCGATCGAATCGACGATCAGGTTCGCCATGTCCTCGACGCAAATAGGGCGGATGCCGTAGCGGCCGTCACCGGGAATACCAAACACCGGAAGATGTCGCACGAACCAGGCAATATTGTTGATGAGGATATCCTCGGGTCCAAAGATGACTGCGGGCCGCAGGATCGTATACGCGAGACCAGAATCGATCACCGCCTGCTCGACGTGGGCTTTGCCGCGGTAATACGCCAATGGCGAGTCAATCGAGGGATGCGCAATACTTACATGCACGATGCGCCGGACGCCTACTTTCCTTGCAGCGTCGATGAGTGTGACGGTATTTCTTACCGCGGCCGCAAAGGTGGCACGGGCATGTGGGAATCGAATCCAATATGTGTTGATTAAACAGGACGCGCCGCGCAGCGACTGCTCGAGTTCTTCGGGCTCCCGAAAATTGCAGGGGAATACTTCTACCTTCTGGCCAAAGTCATTTTGGCGCGGATGATTGGTCAGGGTGCGGACGCTATAGCCGCGGCTCAGCAATAAGCGCGTGGCATATTTGCCGGTGTAGCTGAACGCGCCGGTGATGACGGCTTTTTTTGCTGCGGAACTTTGTGCGCTCACCGTGCTTGGCCTCCGATCCTGGTCTCGGACACTTCAATAATGCTGCTCGACGAGAGCCACGGCCTGATGGCGCGGGGCTATAAAGCACGCGCGTCGGCTTCGGAGAGACTCTTGACTTGACGGAACACGCGGTGGTGGATTTGGTGGACTATGGCGTCGGTCCAGAGGTGCCAGTACGGGCCAGGCCACATTTTGTTTTGATAGGTAGTAGTGCCTTCCAGGCGAGTGCCACCGCCTGGAAGACGGGTAAGAATGAAATCGGCGCGCTCGGGTTGAAAATCGTGATCCTCAAGGTGCCGAACACGGATGTTTCGATAGGGCGAAGTCTCCTTCATTAGCAGCGGTTCATCCGCGACAGCAAAGGCAAGATGCTTGCCTGGTTCCCACACGAGAATCGGTTCCCTAAATGTTCCGGTGGAAAAACGGCATTCGCGGTCAGCATTCAGTCCCTCGCCCTTGAGTTGCGCCTCGATGGGGTAAGCGATTCCGAAGCGAAACGGCCATTCGTTGGTGGCCGTGATAGGAGGAAAAGCGATCAAGTGTTTCCAGACAATATCGGGAGGCGCAGTGATGTCCATGGTGCTGTGAACCTGATACCGAGGGACGGGCGGCGGAGCGAAGCCCTCGGCACCCAACAGCGCGGGAAGTGCGAGGAGCAAGGCCGCAAAGGTTGTGGGAGCTGGTTGATGCACCGCTGGATCGTTGTGAATTTTGTAGGCGAGCAAACCTCCGAAGCAAGACAGAATCCAGGCGATGGGAGCCGCCATGAACAGGCAGACCGCACCTTCGATGGCGATGGCAAGGATGCCAATGCCTGCGATAAGTACGGAGAGCGTGCAGACGGCGAGGATGTCAGTAAAACTGCGATGATGTTGGCGGCAGTGCACCCAGGCAGCGAAATAGCCCATAACGAACGGGAGAGCGATGAAAAGCGTCAGGCCGTAGATGCCCCAATACCTCAGGTCGAACCAAGTCACGACAATTCCTAATCCTCCCGCTACGATCGCCCCGAGAGCTGCGCTGCCCAACCGGCCTTGAGGCCAATAGGAGCTTGGAGTGTCGTTGGTTGAATGGGCGAATGTGTCACTGGGATTTCGACTGGGAAGCACACAGAGAATGGCGAAGAGGAGGAGATTCACGACGGGAGCGAAAAATAAAACTGTGAGCCACAGTGGCTGGCCGGCATCACGCAGTCGCTTCTCCGTCAAGGTAACGCCGATCCAGATGAATGGGAGGGCGCTGAGCAGACGCACAACAAAGAATTCGAGGTGAGCCGTGGTTAAGATCCCGAGGTCGGTTGGGCCGGTGAGCGGCTCCCAATAATTCCAGATGTGCCAGGAGATTCCGTATCCTGAGGCCAGGGCACGATCGAAATAGTGTTTGACCAGGAAAGCGACGAGTCCAGTGAGGAAATAGATTTGACGAGTAATGCGACCGTCGCAGTCCCAGAGGTTTGTGAATTGCACGTGGCGTCTCCTTTTCCAGCGGAAGTTCTTTCCCGGAAGAGTTCACTAATGTTGCGGACCTAGACAGGCGGATGTGGTGCAACTGCGATGCACGGCGACCCAGCAATACCCATTGCGGAGAAGATTCTTGGCGCCTGGTAGGTGCGTGAGCCATACGAGAGGCTGCGCCCACCAGATCTGGCGGGCTACGGCTACGACTGCCTCAGCCCCGCCGTAGTGCAGGCCATCGGAGAGGAGGAGGCGGAGTTCGCGCAAGCGTTCCTGTTGCGATAGGCCGAGTAGTGCGCTCACGCGGGGATCTTGCAGCGGCGCTACGGCGAAACCGCGGCGTGCGAGGATCGGTGCTAGCCAGCGGGCAAGGCGGGTGCAGAAGTTGCAGTCGGCGTCGAAGAAGAGCCAGCCTTTAGCGTGGCGGCCTTTTGTGTCGGTGTATTCGCTTGCTAGAGAAATCATGGAGTCGCTCCCTTTTCTGGCGAGAAGAGATTCCTCAGGGGCTAACGCCCGAATCTTGCCTGGCGGTGATGTCGGAGCTGAAGCTCAGGACCCCCTAACGAGACACGACCTACCCTGCTTTCTTTTTGTCGGCGCCTAGGAGGGTGATGACTTTGCCGCGGAGTTTGCCAACACTCTTGAGGGCGCCCTCGGGCATGTGCAGGACTTCGTCGAACAGGCCGGTCATGATGCCGAGGAATTCGAGCATGCTTTCGAGGCGCTCGCGCGTGTAGGCGTCGGCTGGCGCGCTGTTCTTGAGTTCCTGGACGCATTCGCCGAGGACACGCAGAGTAGGATCGATCTCGCGGCGCTTGCGCTCTTCGGAGACGGTGCGGAAAATTTCCCACACGTCCTTGAAGGTTTCGAAATGGTCGCGGCGGTCGCCGAGGATGTGGACCACGCGCACGATGCCCCAGCCTTGGAGTTCGCGGAGACTGGTGCTGACATTGGAACGGGCGACGGCGAGAGTTTCCGCGATCTCGTCGGCGGGAATGGGCTTGGGCGAAAGAAAGAGCAGCGCGTGGACCTGAGCGACGGTGCGGTTGATGCCCCACTTGGTGCCCATCTCGCCCCAATGCAAAATAAATTTTTGCGCTACGGGCGTAAGCTTTGGTGCCGATTCGTTCATTTGTTCGCTCACTTTTTTCCTCCGGACTGCCGTGAATCCGCTTCATTGATGCGCCAGCGTCGTACAAGGTCTTGAGCCGCTTCGGACCATACAGGAAAGCAAAACGGAAAGCTGTGATGTTGAAGGATGGCCGGAACCACGCGCCGGCTTTTGAGCAGAAGCTCTGTCTCTGTGCGCAGAACGAGTGCGCCGAGGGCCAGCATCCACGCGGGAGAAGGCAACCCTAGCCGGATTCCCCAGGCGCCGCGGAGCTCTGCCAAAAACTGGTTGTTAGGAAGCGGATTGGGAGACGCGAGGTTGACCTCTCCCGAGATTTCTTCGTGCTCGATCAGGAATTCGATGGCGCGGACGAAGTCCACATCGTGAATCCAGGACATGTACTGGCGACCGTTTCCCCAGGCTCCGCCGAGTCCGGCACGGACCATGCGTAGGATGACGGCGAAAATCCCGCCGGGCTCAGGACTCATGACCATGGCTGCACGCAGGGCGATCTTTCGCGTTTCCGGCGTGGGCGAACCCAAGAAGGCTTGCTCCCATTGACGGGCTACATCGATGCTGAATCGCCAGGTTGGAGGCGCTTCAGGCTCTTGGCCGCCGAGTTCGCCCGTGAACTCGTCCATGGGCCGGTCGTAGGTGTGGCGATAAATTGTGGCGGTGCTGGCGTTCAGCCACAGGCGGGGCGGGTGCTTCAGGGATTGCATGGCGCGCCCGAGAGCAATCGTGGAATCGACGCGAGAGCGCAGGATTTCGGCACGATTGGCGGGAGTGTAGCGGCAATCGACGCTGCGGCCGGACAGATTGATGAGGACGTCGGCGCCTTCGAGGGCTGCGGTCCAGGCACCGGGGCTTTGGCCGTCCCATGGGAGCGTGTTCCAAGGATGGGCCTTTGGGCCTGGGTTTCGACTGAGAGTAGTTAGTTTGTGTCCTTGGGCGGAAAGATGGCGGACCAAGATGCGACCCAGGTGGCCTTCGCCGCCGGGAATGATGACGCGGAGGGGGCGGACGAGACGTGGAGTCAGGGTGGGGCGGTCGGTTGCGATGACTATGGTTCTATCTGACATTTCAGTCTTAACAGAATATACAGTCACGCGAGGCGGTTGTCAAGGGGCTCGGAGGGCAGGTGGTCGGTGTCAAACGCGAGGAAGATGCGCCGCACCCACGGTGGTGGATTGGTTTTCGATGTGTTCCGAGCGCTGGCGCGCGGGGCTTAATTCTGTCGCGCCTCCCGGGCTCAGGGAAACTTGGCTAGAAGACGCTGACTTCGGGGATTACCGGGACTAACTGGGGGACGTCGATGCGGATTTTTGTGCCTTGGCCTTCATGGCTCGTGATGTCCAGGTTGAAATCGGCGCCGTAGAGGACGCGGAGGCGTTCGCGGACATTGCTGAGGCCGATGCCTTCGACGTACACGTGGGGCAATTTTTCTTCGGAGATGCCGACGCCGTTGTCTTCAATTTCAATGTGCAGGCGGCTATCGCGATTGGAGGTGCGGAGGAAGATGCGGCCGCCTTCGAGCTTGGGCGCGAGGCCGTGTTTGATGCTGTTTTCCACGATGGGCTGAAGGAGCATGCTGGGGATGAAGGTTTCGAGCGTGTCTTCGCCAATTTCCTTGACGATGTCGAGATTGTCTTCTCCGAAGCGAGCGACTTCGATGTCGAGATAATCGTCGATGAAGGAAAGCTCCTCGCGCAAAGGCACGAAGGTTTCGTGTTTGCGAAGCAGGCGGCGAAGAATATTGCTTAGTTTGAGGACCACGCCGCGGGCGGTATCGGGATCCATGCGGATCAGCGCGGAGACGGTGTTCAACGTGTTGAAGAGGAAGTGCGGATTAATCTGGCTAGAAAGGGCGTCCATGCGCGCGCGAAGGAGCAATTGCTGGTGGCGCTCGAGATTCATTTCAATGCGGGTGTTGTTCCAGATCTTCAAAGGCGCGGCAACAGACATGAGCGTGCCAAGCACTACTAGACAGAGCTTCCAATTCCATTGCGGGTCGAGCGCGAACAACCAACGGGGCGTGGTGGCCATGACCAGCGCGACGCGGCCAAGTTCCAGGCCGACGCAGGTCAGCAGCGGCAACATTTCCCACATCATTTCGGCGTTATTGACCATGCGCATGACGGCTTTGGGGATGTTGAGAAAAGTGAACGGGCCGAAATTCCAGAGATCTTCCTTGTCCGGGATCAGTTGGCGAATCAAGCCGCCGAGCAGGCCGGCGGTGGCGGCGGCGGGCATGGCAAGCCACTCATGCGCCATCAAGGCGGGAATCGTTATGATGGCGCCGCCAATGGGACCGACGACGCGGCCCCCCAGCAAACCCATGAGGAACGCGCCTTCCAGGGACAGGTCCGCGAACTGATAGGCGGGGCGATAGAGGCGAAGGATTACACCGACGAGCAGAGCCGGAACTAAAAACAGCATCAACTTTAATTTCTGGTCAGGATCGCGCTCTTCGGTGAAGAGTACGCGGCGGAAGGTGTTCCAGCGGGCGAGTAGGGCAGCGATGGAGGACGCCACGCCAACTTTGAGGAGCAGGGTAAAGAGAAGTTCGCGGATTGAAAGTGTCGTTTCCATGAAGGGTTCGTGGAGTCGCTTAAATCGAAGAGGGCTTCCTCACTCCGGGGACTCCGCTCGGAATGACGGCGTATCTATCGCCAGGTTCTATTGTAAAGAAATTGCTCGAAAGGCTGCATGAATCTTGACGAAGGTGGCTCCGGGCGTAATTCCCCTCCCTGCTATACTGAACAGAGACCATGGCAAAGAAAAAACCAGGAAAACATTCGCGGAAGCCAAGCGAGGCGCAATTGATTGCACAGGCAGAACTGCCGACGAAATATGGGCGCTTCCGGATTTATGGATTTCGGGGCGGGCCGCAGGAAGAAGCGGTGGCGCTTGTTCGTGGGAAGCTTACAGGGAGCACGGCCCCGCTGGTGCGGGTGCATTCGCAATGTTTGACGGGCGACGTGCTGCATTCGCTGCGGTGCGATTGCCGGGCGCAACTGGAACTGTCTTTAAAGAAGATCGGGAATTCGCCTGCGGGAATCTTGCTGTATTTGCCGCAAGAGGGTCGGGGCATCGGATTGATGAACAAGCTGCGCGCTTACCAATTACAGGATGGCGGGATGGATACGGTGGAAGCGAATGTGTCTTTGGGGTTCGCGGCGGATGCGCGGGAGTACGAGTTTCCTGCGAAGATTCTCAAGAAATTGGGCGCGAGGAAGATTCGATTGCTTTCGAACAATCCGGATAAGGTGAAGCAGTTGGAATCGGCGGGGGTGCAGGTGGTGGAGCGGGTGCCCTGTCAGCCGAGGATTTCGAAGATTTCGCGGAAGTATTTGGAGACGAAGAAGAGCAAGATGGGGCATTTGTTGGAAGGAGTGTAGGGGGTCTCGTCGAGCGGCGGCGACGTGCAATAAATTTCGGTTGAAGTTCGCTTTGAGATCCTTCGTCGCAAAAAACGCTTCTCAGGATGACAGGTCGGTTTACTTTTTTTAGCGAGAGCCAAAACGCGGGCGCGAAGATTCGCCCGCGGGCGCCATGTATCGTGCCCCTACTTCAAAAAATAAGCCGGGAGGTTAGCCGCCGCCTACGAATTGGACTATTTCCAGGCGGTCGCCGGGGGCGATTTGGGTTTGGTCCCATTGGGACTTGGGAAGGATTTTGAGGTTGTGCTCGACGGCTACGCGCCCGGCGTTCAGGCCTAACTGGGCGAGCAGGGCGGTTACGGTGGTGCCTGCTGGCGTTTGCTGGCTTTCTCCATTCACATGAATGATTAGGGAATCTGGCATGGCGCCTCGCTGTCAGGCTACCCGAGGTTTGGAGCGAAGTGCAAACCGAAGATGGCCCTTTGCGGCGCGATGTTCGGCGTAAATCACGAGAGCAGGATCTGAACCGATTATGCGCGGCATATCGAATTCAACCAGGGCGTGCCCTTGCGGGCCCGTTTGTGCGCGAAAGGTGTTGTCGTTCGCGCCGCCCTCAATTTGGACCAGAAGATCAGCGTCGGCGACGGCCTCGCCGGTTTGCTCCCTCACGGTGACAAGCAGCTTCGCGTGCCTGCCGGAAAGCCAGGATTTCGCGTTGGTCAATTCCAGCGAAAGTGTTTTGGGCTCGACGATCGCCGGCACCGGTTGCTGGAGCTGCGACGAGCGCGTTTCCGCGGAATGCATGGCGCTGGTTGCTGCGGGAATAGGAAGCTGCAAATATCCGGAGCGAATTTCCTCGATGACCGTGCGGTGCTGCTCTTCCACGCGCATTTTCAGGGCTTGCTCGCGGTCTTCATCGATCGGCAGTAAATCGAAATAATTGTTGGTTCTGCGATGCAGGACGCGGCCCTGATAGTACACGGTGGTGTCGATCAGGGAGTGAGGTTCGCCACGATCTTCCGTCTGTATATGGAAGGTGACCGCGCCGTGTTTGAGGTTGCTGTTGTGGCCGAAGACCATGTCCGCTTTCGCTCCCGGTCAAGAGGGTATTGAGCCGGAGACCTGCCGTTGACCCGTCCGGAAGAAAATCTCAGAACATTTGACCGGTGGCGTCTCACTCGTTATTATAACTCTTCGACCATGACCCCCTCTGGCTTGCATGCATACGTTCCCCTACTAATACACCTGCTGATAGCCGCGTTTTTGGCAGGAGCGCTGATCATGGTCTCGACGTTCATCGGGTGGCGCCAGCCAAGCAAAGTGAAGGCGCAACCCTATGAATGCGGAATCACCCCGACGGGAGATGCGCGGGAGCCGTTTTCTGTGAAGTTCTACCTTGTGGCGATGGTGTTCATATTGTTCGATGTGGAAGCGATTTTTCTTTATCCTTGGGCGTATATTTTCAAAGACTTGGCACGAAACGTGGAAACACGCTGGTTCGGCTTCGTAGAAATGATGTTTTATGTGGCCATCCTGCTGGTCGGTTATATCTATCTCTGGAAAAAGGGCGCGCTCGACTGGCATAAGACACAGAAGTAACCGCCGGTCCCGGCCCTTGAGGATCACAGTTACGTGACGCAGCTCGCCAACGCAAACGCTAATGTTGTAGTCGAACGGCTTCGTGGGTGGAACGCACAAGCGGTGTCGCAAGTCATTGAATATCGCGACGAAACAACGATCGTGGTGCCGCATGGACTGCTGCGCGCGGCGGCGCGGGAATGCCGAGACAATCCTGAACTTCGCTTCAATTTTCTGAGCGACGCAACGTGCGTGGACCGGTTTCCGGTTGAGCCGCGCTTCGAGCTGAACTATCAACTGGTGTCTTTGAGCAGGCTGGCACGCGTGCGACTGCGGACCAGCGTGAGCGGGCAACAGCCGGTTATCGAGTCGCTGGTTCCGCTTTGGACCGGCGCCAATTGGCTGGAACGCGAGATCTTTGACCTGTTTGGCATTCGCTTCGAAGGGCATCCGGACTTGCGTCGGATTTTGCTGCCGGAAGAGTTTGAAGGATTCCCGTTGCGGCGAGATTTTCCAGTGGAAGGCAAACGTTAGAACGGCAGGCGGATTGTGAACCATGACAACGGTTGAAACACCTACTGGCAGCGCGAAAACGATGGTCCTCAATATGGGGCCGCAACACCCCTCGACGCACGGCGTGCTGCGCGTGCTGCTGGAACTGGACGGGGAAAACGTGGTCTCAGCGATTCCAGATCTGGGCTACCTGCACACCGGCATCGAGAAAAGCTGCGAAGACAAGACGTATTCGCAGGCAATCACGCTGACGGACCGCATGGATTACCTGAATCCGCTGGGAAATAACCTAGTGTATTGCCTGGCCGTGGAAAAGCTGCTGGGGCTGGAAGTGCCGAAGCGGGCTCAATATATCCGCGTGATGCTGGTGGAGCTGCAGCGCATCTCTTCGCACCTGGTTTGGCTGGGAACGCACGCGCTAGACATGGGCGCGATGTCCGTGATGCTCTATTGCTTCCGCGAGCGCGAAGAAATCCTGAAAATTTTCGAACGCTTCTCCGGCCAGCGCATGATGACGAGCTTTATCCGCATCGGCGGCGTTGCCCTGCAGCCTCCGGCCGGCTGGCGCGAAATGGTGAAGCGGTTCGTGGACATGATGCCGGCGCGGGTCGACGAGTATGAAGCGCTGCTGACGGAAAATCGCATCTGGCAAGGGCGGCTGAAGGGCGTGGGCTATCTTCCCGCCGAAAAGCTGATCAGCTTGAGCACAACCGGTCCGGGCCTTCGCGCGGCAGGCGTGGCGTACGATAACCGTAGGGCGTTCCCGTATTCCTCGTACGAAGAATTCGAGTTCAGCGTGCCGACGCGCACGGAATCCGATTGTTTTGCGCGGTATTTAGTGCGCGTGGCGGAAATCCGCGAGAGCCTGAAAATTGTCCGCCAGGCGATGGACAAGATCACGGATGACGGAGCGATCAAGGCCGATGCTCCCGGTGTGACTCCACCGGAGCGCGAGAAGATGAAGACGGAGATGGAAGCGCTCATCTACCATTTCAAGATTTTCACAGAAGGATTTTCTCCGCCGCCGGGAGAAGCGTTTGCGACCGTGGAATCGCCACGAGGAGAACTTGGCTGCTTCATCGCCAGCGATGGTTCCCCGAAACCGCTGCGCGTGCATTTCCGTGGACCTTCGTTCATCAACCTGCAGGCATTGCCGGATATGGTGAAGGGCCAGTTGATTGCCGACACGGTGGCGTGTATCGGCACGATCGACATCGTCCTTGGAGAGGTAGACAGGTAAGGGTGTATGGAACTTTCCCCAAAACTCGAGGCAAAGTTTGAGCAGTTGCAGAGCCGCTATCCGGTAAAGCGCAGCGCGCTGATCCCGATGATGATGTATGCGCAGGACGAATACGGATCGGTAAGCGACGAAATCATCGCGGAGATCGCTCGGCGGCTGGACCTGAACACCGTGCAGATCGAGGAGACGCTGGAGTTTTACTCCATGCTGCACCGCAAGCCGGTAGGGAAGCACCACGTGCAGGTGTGCACCAATATTGCGTGCATGCTGCGGGGCGGAAACGAGTTACTGGAACACGCGAAGAAGCGCCTGGAAATCGGCAACAAGGAGACCACGCAGGATGGCATGTTTTCGCTGGAGGAAGTGGAGTGCATCGGCGCGTGCACTGGTGCGCCGGCGATTCAGGTGAATTACGACTTCTACGAAAACGTGACGCCGCGCAACCTGGATAAGATTATCGAGGAATTCGACAAGGGACGGCACCCCGAGCCGGTGCCAGTGATTACGGGAGCGTTGCACGAACGCAACAAACTGGAGACGCCGCTGATCAGCAAGCGGTTTGGCGTCAAGGATTCGCACAAGATTGATGTGGCCCTGCAGCTAGGCGCGTACCAAGCGCTGGAAAAAGCGCTGAAGACGATGAGCCCGGAACAGATCATCGATGAAGTGAAAAAGTCCAACCTGCGGGGGCGAGGCGGAGCGGGATTTCCCACCGGAATGAAGTGGTCGTTTGTGCCTAAGGATTCGCCGAAGGCCAGGTACGTCATCTGCAACGCGGACGAATCGGAACCAGGCACGTGCAAAGACCGGCCGCTGATGGAAATGGATCCACACCAACTGATCGAAGGGATCATCATTGCGGGGCGGGCCATCAACGCGCATCACGGGTTCATCTATATTCGCGGCGAATACCGCTACGTGCTGGATATCGTGGATGGTGCGATCAGCGAAGCCTATGCGCGGGGCTATCTGGGCAAAAACATTCTCGGCAGCGGATTCGATTTTGACATGGTCATTCACACGGGCGCCGGTGCTTATGAATGCGGTGAAGAGTCCGCGCTGATGGAATCGCTCGAGGGCAAACGCGGGAATCCGCGCATCAAGCCTCCCTTCCCTGCTGTTGTTGGGCTGTATGGCTGCCCGACGGTCATCAATAACGTAGAAACGTTGAGCGCTGTACCTGCCATTATTGGCGAGGGCGGCGAAGCCTATGCCAATCGCGGTACTCCGAAGAACGGCGGGACCCGATTGTTGTGCGTGTCCGGCCACGTGAACAAGCCCGGCATCTATGAAATTCCGCTGGGCATGAACATGAAAAAATTTATCGATGAAGTGGCCGGCGGAATCCGTGGAGGAAAGAAGCTGAAGGCCGTGATTCCCGGCGGCAGTTCGTGCCCGGTCTTCAAGGCGGACGAGATCGATCTGGCCATGGATTACGACACCATCGCGAAGGCGGGATCGATGTTGGGATCCGGCGGCATGGTGGTGATCGACGAAGACACCTGCATGGTGGATATGGCCCGTCGCATCATGCATTTTTACGCGCACGAATCTTGCGGGTGGTGCATTCCCTGCCGTGAAGGAACCGCGTGGTTGCAAAAAATGCTAGACCGTTTTCACGCCGGCTACGGGCGCGTCGAGGATATCGACCTGATGAATGAGCTTTCCAAAAACATGCTGGGCCGCACGTTCTGCCCACTGGGAGATGCTGCGGCCATGCCGACGATTAGCATCGTGACGAAGTTCAGGAACGAATTCGAAGACCACTTGCAGGGCAAGTGCGCATACAAATCCGCCGAAGCTTTACTGAGTTCGCGGTAGGAACCCATGGCAGAAACGAAACTCATCAATTTAAAGATTGACGACCGGGATGTGCAGGTGCCCGCGGGAACGACGGTCATCGAAGCGACCCGGCGACTTGGCGTGGAGGTTCCCTCGTTTTGTTACTACCCCGGACTTTCCTTGAAGGCTGCATGCCGCATGTGCATGGTGGAAGTGGAAAAAATGCCAAAACTGCAGACAGCGTGCACGCTGGTGGCCGGCGAAGGCATGGTGGTAAAGACGAATACGGAGCAGGTCAAGAACGCCCGGAAGTCCAATCTGGAATTCCTGCTGACGAATCACCCGCTGGATTGCCCGGTTTGCGATAAGGGCGGCGAATGCGAGCTGCAGGACATGGTTTTCCGGTACGGGACGGAGACAAGTCGTTTCGTTGAGGAAAAGATACACCGACCGGAAGAAAAATGGTCGGACCTGGTCTATTACGATTCGCCGCGCTGCATTTTGTGCTTCCGGTGTGTGAGCGTGTGCGACGAGGGCATGGACGTTAAGGCGCTAGGCGTGGGAATGCGCGGCGCACACTCCATCATCATCCCGAACGGCGGCGATCACCTGAACTGCGAAGAATGCGGCATGTGCATCGATATTTGCCCCGTTGGCGCGCTGACCAGCGGGACGTATCGCTATAAGACACGGCCGTGGGAGATGCAATACGTTTCCAGCATTTGCACGCATTGTTCGAACGGCTGCAAGACCACGTTCAGCGTGCGCAATCACGAAATTTTGCGGGCGAATAACCGCGATCTTTCCGGCATTAACAAGGAATTTCTTTGCCTGAAGGGGCGCTTCGGCTTCGATTTCACGCAGCATCCGGAACGCATCAAGCAGCCCATGCTTCGTAAGGGCGGACAGCTTTATCCGGTTTCGTGGGAAGAAGCGGTGCAGGAAGCGGCGAAGCGGCTGCACCATTTGCAGGCAGCACAGGGCCCAGACGGCATCGGATTTATCGGCTCCAACCGCACTTCGAATGAAGAAAATTACCTGCTGCAGCGGTTGGCGCGCAGCACCTTTGGCACCAACAACATCGATCACCATCGCACGGCGGATTACACCGGACTGATAACGGCGCTCGGTGAGCGGGCGGGCGATTCGCAGCTGACGATGGAGCAATTATACGAATCGAAGACTGTACTGCTCATCGGCAACGATGCGACGAATCAGAATCCGCTGGTGGCGTGGCAGATCCGGTCGGGAATCCGGCATCACGGGACGAAATTGTTCGTGATTGATACGCAAGAAATCAAACTGGACCGCAAGGCGACGCAGGCCGTGGTGCTTGGCCCGACGCTGGAAGCTGCGGCGGTGCGCTGGCTAGCGACTGGCGAAGGAAACTTGATGTCGGAACTGGCGTCGCAACTGGGCGCGTTGAAGCAGGCGTTGGAAGCGGTATCGGACGTGGCGATCGTATTTGGATCGGCGATTTCGGGCGCGGCCATTGCGAACCTGGTTGAGTTTGGATCGAGGTTGCCGGGCAAAACGCGCTACATGGCTCTGGGAGATTACGCGAACTCGCGCGGCGCGGCGGACATGGGGCTGTTGCCCGACCGGCTGCCGGGATATTCCTACCTGGACGATAAGGCTACGGTGGCAGCACTGGAAAAGCATTGGGGAGGCAAGGTGCCTTCTAAGGCCGGGCTAACGGCTCCGCAAATGATTGAAGCAGCGCAATCGGGAAAGCTGAGCGCGCTTTATGTGGTCGGAGCGAACCCACTGGCTCACTATGGAACGATCGGCTTTGGCCGCGGCAGGGTACAGTTGCTGATTGTGCATGACCTGTTCCTGACGGAGACTTCGCTGCAGGCGGACATCGTGTTCCCCGCGGCTTCGGCATATGAAAAAGACGGCAGCGTGACGAATACCGCCGGTGAAATTCAGCTGCTGCGCAAGGCGGGGGAAATGATGGGCACGCGCACGGACTTTGATTTGCTGCGCATCGTGTCTCACCAGTTGGAGAAGGCGGGGCTGGGCAAAGCGCTGCACTACAAGAGTCCGGCTGCAGTGTTCGAAGAGATTCGCAAAGTTGTGCCGGGATACGACGTCCAGCTCGCCGGACTTTTGACGGGTGGAGCGGAGCCCACCATCCCGCATTTTTCGAAGAACGGCCACGCCCCCTATGACGTGCCGGTTCAACTGATTCGCTCCGCGAACGATACTCTCTTTACCAGCGGCTCGCTCGGGCGATTTTGCACTATGATGCAGTCCTTGCCGGAGGCGGAAGCAAAATCGTGAACGAATTCCTGACTCACTATGCGTTCCTAATCGTTCCGATCGTAAAGATCGCGATTCTGGTTTTCATCGTGCTGACGCTGGACGCTTACCTGACGTGGGCGGAGCGCAAAGTGATTGCGCATATCCAGGCGCGATGGGGACCGCACCGCACAGGGCCACATGGATTACTGCAGCCGCTGGCGGATGGCGTGAAGTTCATTTTCAAAGAAGACCCAATGCCGGCGAACGCGGATAAGGTGGCGTATTTTCTGGCGCCCTTTATCACGCTGATGCTGGCGCTGACTTCGCTGGCAGTGATTCCCTTTGGGCCGCAACGGTTTACGGTGTTTGGGTACCAGACGACCGTCGGCATCGCGGACGTGAACATCAGCCTGCTGGTGCTGTTCGCGATCACGGCGCTGTCGGTGTACGGCGTGGCGCTGGCGGGCTGGGCTTCGAACAACAAATATTCGCTACTGGGCGGCTTGCGCAGCTCGGCGCAAATGATCAGCTATGAACTGGCGCTGACGCTTTCCGTCGTGGGCGTGTTGCTGATTGCCGGAGATTTCAGCTTACGAAATATTGTGGACCAGCAAGCGGGTTCTGGACGGCACGGGCTGTTGAGCTGGAACATTTTCCCGCAGGTCATCGGATTCGTTTGCTTTTTTATTGCGGCGATTGCGGAAACGAACCGCGTGCCGTTTGACCTGCCGGAGGCAGAATCGGAACTGGTGGCGGGTTTTCATACGGAATATGCCAGCATGAAGTTCGCAATGTTCTTCATCGCGGAATACACCAGCATGATTACGGTGTCTTGCCTGGCGACGATCATGTTTTTTGGCGGTTGGCTGTCGCCGTTTCCGGATTCCTGGACATTCACGCATTACCTGCCATCGGTGCTGATGATTCCGCTTGGGCTTTGGATGATTTTTGACGGCTTTCGCTACGAGAACTTGTTTGGCCGTTTGCTGCTGCCGGCCGTGGGGACGGCTATTACGCTGATCGGCGCGGGCCTGGTGGTGTTCCCGGTAGTGAACGATGCTATTCAAGGCGTTTTCTGGTTTCTGGCGAAGGTTTTCACGTTTTTGTTCGTGTACATCTGGATGCGCGGAACGCTTCCCCGTTTTCGTTATGACCAGTTGATGAGTTTCGGGTGGAAGTTCTTGCTGCCGGTGTCCATTGCAAATGTGGTTCTGACGAGCGTTGTGATCCTGTGGAGAATGCACTGATGAGTGCGCAGATGGTGATTTTCTTCGTGCTGGCGGCCATCGCGGTTCTGGGCGCGATCAGCCTGATTTTGCAGCGGCATCCGATTCACAGCGCGCTGTCTTTGATTGTGGTGATGGTGGCGCTGGCGGGATTGTACCTGCTGATGGGCGCGGAATTCGTTGCCGCGGTACAGATCATTGTGTACGGCGGCGCGATCATGGTGCTGTTCATTTTTGTGATCATGCTGCTGAATGCAGGCGAGGAAGAGCGTACGAACTTTTCGAAGCTGGCGCTATATGCCGGCGTGCCCCTGGCGGTCGCAGTGACTGGGATGATTGCAGCGGCGATTGTGAATTCGCGCGTGGCGGCCACAATGCCCCCGGCGGCGCCCGTAACGCTGACGTCCACGAGAACGCTTTCGACGCTCTTGTTTACGGAATTTGTTTATCCGTTTGAGCTGACCTCGTTTTTGATCCTGGTGGCGATATTGGGGGCGATTGTGCTGGCCCAGCGGGAGAACTGAAGATGATCCCGACAAATTATTATCTATTGCTGAGCGCGATTCTGTTCGGACTGGGAATCGTGGCGTTTGTATTCAAGCGCAACATCATCACGATTTTCATGGCCATAGAGCTGATGCTGAATGCGGTGAACCTGGCGTTTGTGGCGTTCAGCCAGGCGCTGGGCAAGCCCGATGGAGAAGTGTTTGTGCTGTTTGTGATCATCGTAGCGGCAGCGGAAGCGGCCGTGGGACTGGGAATCATCATTCTCACCGCGCGGAATCGCCGTTCGCTCAACGTGGAAAGCGTGAATCTGCTCAAACTCTAATGCCGATACTCGAACATCTTTGGATCATTCCGTTATTGCCGCTGCTCGGCTCGGCGATCAATGGCCTGCTGGGCTGGAAGTGGCCGAATAAGATCGTGCATTCGGTGGCGCTCGGGGCCACGGGATTGTCGTTTGCGTGCGCGCTGGAAGCGGTGCGCGAATTCCTTGGCTATTACGAGATAAATCACAAAGCGTTCGTGAAGCCGTTCTTCGACTGGATCGTGGCCGGCAGCTTCCGCGCCGGCTATGACCTGCAGCTTGACCATCTGACCGTGGTGATGTTGCTGGTGGTGACCGGCGTGGGCTTTTTGATTCACGTTTATTCAACCGGATATATGGCGCACGAAGAAGGCTACTGGCGATTCTTCAGCTACCTGAACCTGTTTATGTTCTTCATGCTGACGCTGGTGCTGGCGGCGAACTACGTGCTGCTGTTTGTGGGGTGGGAAGGCGTGGGGTTGTGCAGCTACCTGCTGATCGGCTTTTACTATCTGAAGAAGTCGGCGACGGACGCCGGCAATAAGGCGTTCATCGTAAACCGTATTGGTGATTTCGGTTTCATGCTGGGGATGTTCCTGCTGTACCGCACATTCCATACGCTAGATTTTAACGCGGTGTTTGCGCAGGCGGGGCCATTGCCGACGGAGGCTATGGGGCATTTCGGGACGATTACCGTGGCGTGCATCCTGCTGTTTGTGGGCGCCACCGGAAAATCGGCGCAGCTTCCGTTGTATGTGTGGCTGCCGGACGCGATGGAAGGCCCAACGCCGGTCAGCGCGTTAATCCACGCCGCGACGATGGTGACCGCGGGCGTGTACGTTGTGGCGCGCTCCCACGTTTTGTTCCTGCATGCGCCGACGGCGATGTACATCGTGGCGATCATCGGCTGCGCCACGGCGTTCTTTGCGGCGACGATTGGCTTGGTGCAATCTGACATCAAGAAAGTTCTGGCGTATTCGACGGTCAGCCAGCTGGGCTACATGTTCCTCGGATGCGGAGTGGGCGCTTTCGGCGCGGGAATTTTCCACTTGATGACCCACGCGTTCTTCAAGGCGCTGCTGTTTCTGTCCGCGGGCAGCGTGATTCACGCGATGGGCGGCGAGCAGGACATGTGGCACATGGGCGGGCTGGCGTCCAAGATCAAGATAACGTTTTGGTGCATGCTGTTCGCCACCCTGGCGATTACGGGATTCCCTCCGTTTGCTGCGTTCTTTTCGAAGGATGAAATTCTGGCGGCGGCATTCAATTATGAACATGGCGGAAAGGTGCTGTACGGAGTGGGTCTGGCGGCGGCAATCCTGACGTCGTTTTATATGTTCCGGCTGATTTGGCTGACGTTCTTCGGGCAAAAGCGCTACGACGAGCATCACGTCCACGTGCACGAGTCGCCGTTGAACATGACGACGCCCCTGATGATTCTGGCATTCCTTTCGCTGACGGGCGGTTGGTTCGCGTTGCCGACGCTGTGGGGTGGCAAGGATTACTTTGCGGACTTTCTCTCGCCCGTCCTTGGCGCAGCCGAGTCTCCTGTGGGAGAGGCTGCCTCACTGGAACATATTCTTTCGTTTGTGGCCGTGATTGCGGCGTTGGCGGGCCTCGTTGTGGCTTGGCGGATGTATGCGAAGGACGTGAAGCGCGGTACCTCGAAAGGGCTGCACGAGATCCTGTACCAAAAATATTATGTGGACGAACTTTACCACGCCGTGATCGTGGGGCCGCTTCTTTGGATTTCGCGGAATGTGCTTTGGAAGGTCGTGGACGTGGGGATGATTGACGGCACAGTGAACGGCGTGGCCAGCGGTACAACCGCCGTGGGAGACAAGGTGCGGCACGCGCAATCCGGAAACACGCGGAGTTATGCGGTGTGGGTGCTGATCGGGGCCGTTCTGGTGTTCGGGATTATTTTCTGGCCGATTCTGAAGCCGGCGCTGTTCGGAGGGATCTGGTAATGGCCCTCAACGGACATTTGCTGACGTTTCTGGTGTTTTTCCCTGCTGCTGGGGCGCTCGCGCTGTTGTGGCTGCGCGGAGACGATGTTGTTTGGATCAAGCGGTTTACGCTGGTCGTATCGCTGGTGGAATTTATCGCTTCCCTGCTGCTGCTTCGAATCGTTCCCATTGGCGTGACCGGGTATCCCGTCGAGGAATTTACGAAGTGGATCGGGTCTCCGGCCATCAATTATCACCTGGGAGTGGACGGAATCAGCATGTTCCTGGTGATTCTGACGACATTCCTGACGCCGATTTGCGTGCTGGCGTCGTACAAGGGCGTGCATTTCCGCATAAAAGAATTCCACGTGATGCTTCTGCTGCTGGAACTCGGCGTGGTGGGCGTGTTCCTGTCGCTGGACATGTTCCTGTTCTTTTTGTTCTGGGAAATCATGCTGATCCCGATGGCGTTCCTGATCGGGATTTGGGGCCATGATCGGCGCATCTACGCGGCGATCAAGTTCGTGATTTACACCATGGCGGGATCGATCCTAATGCTGGTCGGGATGATCTGGCTGTATAACGCCACCGGGACATTCGACCTGCCGACGATTCAGACCATGATTCAGAGCGGGCAGTTGCAACTGTCGGCCCGGTCGGAAATTCTTTTGTTTCTGGCGTTCTTTGTGGCGTTTGCAATCAAGGTGCCGCTATTCCCGCTGCACACGTGGCTGCCAGACGCACACGTGGAAGCGCCGACGGCAGGCTCGATTATTCTGGCGGGCGTGCTGCTGAAGATGGGCACGTACGGCATGATCCGCTTCTGCCTGCCGCTGTTTCCGGAGGCATCGCATCGCGCGGCTCCGTATGTGGCGGCGCTGGCGATTATCGGCATTATTTATGGAGCCTTGGTGGCACTAGTGCAGCCGAACCTGAAGAAACTGGTGGCGTACTCTTCGGTGAGCCACTTGGGATTCGTGGTTCTCGGGATTTTTGCGTTTCGTGAAATTTCCATGCAAGGAGCGGTGTACCAGATGCTGGCGCACGGAATCTCCACCGGCGCGCTGTTCCTTTTGGTGGGCATGTTGCACGACCGGCGGCACACATTTGAGATCAGCGAGTATGGCGGCCTGTGCGCACCGATGCCGCGACTGGCGGCCTTTTTCCTGTTCGTGGCACTGTCTTCGATGGGCCTGCCCATGCTAAACGGGTTCGTGGGCGAATTTCTGATTCTGCTGGGGACGTACGAAACGCACTGGAACTGGGCGGCGTGGGCGGCGACGGGCGTGATTTTGTCGGCGTGCTACTTGCTATGGTCTTATCAGCGGGTGTTCTACGGGCCGGTGACGCACGAGAAAAACCGCGAGTTGGCAGACACTTCGGCACGAGAGAACGGAATGCTGGTGGCGCTGTCCGTGGTGATCCTGTGGACGGGGATTAATTCTCCGTTCTTCACGCGGCGGTTTGCTGCTCCGTGCAAAGCTGTGATTGAGCAGATGAACCCCAACGTGATGCATGAGGCGGCAGTGCCCCGGGTGGACGTGCCGCGGGATGGCGCTCACGCAGAGAATTCGGTGGAAAGGTTGGCGGCGCGCTAAATGCAATCCATGAACCAGGTGATGCTGCAGAATGTGTTCCACGTGCTACCGGAACTGGTGTGGTGCGGATTCGGTGTGATCCTGATGTTGCTGCAGCCGTTCGTGAAGAGCCGGCAAGCGTTGACGTTTACCGCGCTGGTGGGTGCGGCGGCGGGCACGCTGGTCACATTTTCCACGCTGCCGGGCAGCGGTTTTTCTGGGCTGATTCAGTTCGACGTGTTCGCGCTGTTCTTCCACTGGCTGGTGGGGCTAATTGCGTTTCTGGTGATTCTGTCCAGCGATTCGTATCTGGAACGGGAAGGCCTGGAAGGCGCGGAGTTTTACGCGCTGATTCTTTTCGCGACCGCCGGGATGGGCGTGCTCTCCTCCGCGCAGGAACTGCTGACGGCGTTCATCGGCTTGGAAATGTCGTCAATTGCCAGCTACATTCTGGCGGGCTATCGCAGGGATTCGATCAAGTCCAGCGAAGCCTCGATGAAGTATTTCCTGCTGGGCTCGTTTGCAACGGCATTTTTCCTGTACGGGATCGCGCTAGTCTACGGAGTCACGGGATCGACGAATCTTATGGCGCTGGCAAACGCGAATGGAACGCTGCTGCGGCTGGGACTGACGCTGATTCTGGTGGGACTGGGATTCAAAGTGGCTGCGGCGCCATTCCAGATCTGGACGCCGGACGTGTATGAAGGCGCGCCTACGCCGGTGACGGCGCTATTCTCTGCCGGGCCGAAGGCGGCGACGTTCGCGTTGTTACTGCGCATTTTCAGCACCGTGCATGCGGCGACGGATTTTTGGTTCTGGGCGTTCTGGGTGTTGGCGGTACTCACGATGTTCGTGGGAAATCTGGGCGCGATCGTGCAAAACAACGTGAAGCGCATGCTGGCGTACAGCTCGATTGCGCATGCCGGATATACATTGGTGGCATTTGCGGCGGTAACGTCTGTGCGAAACGATCCCGATGCGGTGGCGCCGGCGTATGCGGCGGTGCTGTTCTACCTTGCGAGCTATTCGTTGGTTTCCGTCGGGGCGTTCGCGGTGGTTTCGGAAATTGGCGGGCGTGGCGAGCGCTATCTGACGTATGACGACTACGCGGGGCTCGGGACGCGGCAACCGTTTGCGGCAGCGGCGTTGAGCCTGTTCCTTCTGTCGCTGTTGGGCCTGCCGATCACGGCGGGCTTTTTCGGCAAACTGTATATCTTCACGGCGGCGGTGAAGTCCAACTTGATCTGGCTAGCGGTGTTGATGGCGATCAACAGCGTGATCGGGGCTTATTACTATTTTCGGTTGATCGTGGTGATGTACATGCGCGAGTACAAGGGCGTTGTGCCGGCAGACACCAGCAAGGGATTGAGCCCGACGGCGGCCATGGTAGTGACGGTGGCGGCGCTGATCACGCTGTACTTGGGATTGCTGCCGAATCACATTTTGGGAATTGTCCTCTCGCAGCCGCTGATGCTGTCGGCGCGCTAAGGCGTTACAAACCAATTTTTCGCGGGACCGGCGCAAGGCCCGCACTTGAATCGTTGATGGCGCGTATAGTTTAATCAGAAGATAAGGTCAGGACCTCGACCCACCACATGGATGATCGGCGTCGCTCCGCCAATCCGAGTTTTCTTAACCACGAACAGGGTGTGCACGACGAATTACGGGCGTTCCTGGAAGCCGCTCCCGACGCCATGGCCATTGGCGACGCAGATGGCAGGATTTCGCTGGTCAACGCGCAAACGGAAAAGCTATTCGGCTACAACCGCGACGAACTGCTGGGCCAACCGGTAGAAATGTTGATTCCGGAACGCTATCGCGGCGGGCATGTGCATCATCGTCGTGGCTACGCCGATTCGCCCCGGCTACGGCCGATGGGTGCCGGGCGGGAATGATATGGCCTACGCAAAGACGGCAGCGAATTCCCGGTAGAAATCAGCTTGAGTCCGTTCCGTTCCGAAAGAGGCATGCTGGTCTTCAGCGCCATTCGGATATTACCCTGCAAAAAATGGCGCAGAACGAGCTTCGCGAAGCCAAGGAAGCGCTGGAGACGCGCGTACGCGAACGCACGGCCGAAATAGTAACGGCAAACGAAGCGCTGCAAGGCGAGATCATGCAACGCGAACTGGCCATGCGGCAGCGAGACAGCGAGCAGGAACGGCCGCGGCGCCTGGAAGAGCAGCTTTTGCTTTCGCAAAAGATGGAGGCGATCGGACGGCTGGCGGGCGGGATTGCGCACGACTTCAACAACCTGCTCGGCGTGATCCTGGGAAATGCGGAAATGATGCTGAAGGCCGGACCGCCGGGTGCGCCGCACGTGGAGCGCGTGGAACAGATCAAGATGGCAGGTGAAGAAGCAGCGACGGTCACCAAGCAAATTGCTGGCGTTTGCGCGGCAACAGGTGTCCGGGCCGCAGACGCTGGATCTGAATGTTGTGTTGACGGATCTCGATCCATTGCTGCGACGCATCGTGGAAGAAAACATCCGGCTGGAAATGGCGCTGTCGCGGGATCTGGGCGACATCAAGAATGACCGCAGCCAGTTGTCGCAAGTGATTTTGAACCTGGTGGCGAATGCACGAGACGCTATGAAGAAGGGTGGGCGGCTGCTCATCGAAACGTCCAACACGTATTTGGGTGAAGCGTATGCACGCGATCATCTGGACGTTGTGCCAGGACCGTACGTGCAACTATCCGTGACCGATTCCGGAGAAGGAATGGACAAAGAAACGGTCAGCCGGATTTGCGAGCCATTTTTACGACCAAGGGGCAGGGATCGGGGTCCGGGTTGGGCTTGGCCACGGTGTACGGGATCGTGCGGCAAAGCGTAGGCCACATCTGGGTGTACAGCGAACCGGGGCGAGGAACGACGTTGAAGATTTACTTGCCTCGCGCATCGGGAGATGCGGGTGTAGAGGTCCTCAATGCCGAAGAGAAAGAAGTATTGATTGGAAGCGAAACGATCCTGCCCGTGGAAGATTCGAAGTTGCTCGCGAGGGTGACGCGGGACTTTCTGGTGTCGACAGGGTACCGCGTGTTGGCTGCGGCAGAAGCGACGGAGGCGCTGCACATTGCCGCGGAGTATCCCGGGCGCATTCACATCCTGCTGACCGACGTAGTTATGCCGCAGATGAACGGCCGGGAATTGTCCGAGGAGCTGCTGAAGAAGCGGCCCGACGTAAAGGTACTGTACATGTTCGGGCACACGGCGGGAGTGATCTCTCAAAACGCGCTGCTGGAAGAGGACGTGGCGTTTATCGAAAAGCCCTTCACCCATGACGGGCTGGCGCGGAAAATTCGGCAGCTGCTGGAATCTTCGGATTAACCAAAAAAAAAGAGCGCTGGGCATACCTAGAGTGATGAAGATCACACAGCTCTGTGCGATATGACCCACTCTGGGGCGCCGCTTTGGGACTTTTGCGAAACGGCACTCATGACGCCTGCCTGCTAAGTCATCTATTCCATTGAGGTTAATCCAGATAAGGGAATTGGCGGAATCCGGCGTAGAGTGGCCAGCCGCATGCTTTTTCCCAATACGACAACCTTGATTCCAAGAGGAAACGAAAGGATAACCCAATGGCCAGCACCACAATGACAGCCAAGCATATGGGCGGCTATCTGCCGACAGCGGCGCAGAGAAAATCGCGCACACCGTACGGATTCCCCGTTGTAGACGATTGTACGAGCTGCGATATGCGGACAGATAGCTTCTTTTGCACCGTTTCGCAAGCTACCGCGAACGCGCTGGGCGAGATCCTGCGCACGACGTCCTATCCAGCGGGGGCGATTCTGTTCATGGAAGGAGAGCCTGCGCGGGACGTCTACATCGTCTGCCAGGGGCGCGTAAAACTGCTGACAACAAACAGCGACGGCAAGACGCTAATTTTCAAGATTGCCAAGCCGGGGGACATCCTTGGACTGAATCCTGCCATCTCCGGAACCCCGCATGAAATTACGGCGGAAACGCTGCAGCCGGCGCAACTGGCGTATGCGAGCCGCGAAGATTTTCTGAAATTTATCAAGGAACATGGAGACGCGTGCTTGCAGGTGGCGCAGCATTTGGGACGCGACTGCCACTTGGCTTATGAAGTGATCCGGTCGATCGGGCTGAGCAATTCGGTGGAAGAAAAGTTGGCGCGGTTCCTGGTGGAATGGTCCACCGGCGCTCAAATGACGAATGGTGGATTGCGCGTGAAGCTGGCGTTAACGCATGAAGAGATCGCGCAATTGATCGGATGCTCGCGGGAATCGGTAAGCCGCAGCTTCAGCGAGTTTAAGCGCAAGCGGCTGGTGGAAGTGAACGGGTCGACACTGCTGGTGCAAGATAAGGCGGCGTTAGAGACGCTCGCGACACTATAGCGGGGTTCTGTTTGGCAAGGGGAGCATCGCCAGGTCGAACCTTCCTTTTTTTTGTGCAGTCGGGATACATGGCGCGAAGTTAGGAGTGTTGCCTCGTAGCCGTGGCGCGCGCACTCGAAAATCAAACGCCCGCTCCAGCTTGGCCGGAGCGGGCGTTTCTCGTTTTCGTTTGAGGTGGCTTACACTTTCAGCATGATGATCGCCAGGGTAAAGAGGGCGAGGGTTTCAACGAAGACCAGGCCAAGGATCATCGCGGCGCGAATGGCGCCGCCAGCCCCGGGATTACGGGCTATTCCTTCGCAGGCGGACGAAGCAACACGTCCCTGACCGAGCGCCGCGCCGAAAGCGGCAATACCCATACCGAGTCCTGCTGCGATGGCGGCCAGGCCCTTGCCCGAGCTTGCTCCATTGTCTTGAGCAAACGCCGCCGGAGCGACGAGCAAAACGACGACCATAAATACAGCGAACAACGTGACTGCCTTCTTCATAACACCTCCCTGAGAATAGCCGCCAGTGGGTGGTTCCCGGATGTGCGTGTTACAAACCGGTCTCACGCTGAACGGCCTAACCAAAACCTGAGGCCAGTCGAGGGACCAGCCACAAAAAGAACCGCACGGAAGCCGTGCGGAGAAATGCCCTAGTGTTCGTCGGCAACGGCGAGCCCAACATAAATCGCGGGCAGAACCGTGAAAATATAGGCCTGAATTACCGAAACAAAAATGTGCAGGCCAACAAAAACGATCGGAATAACGACCGGAAAAATGGCGGCGATGACGCCAAGAACCGGGTTCTTGGTCCATGCCCATTCGAAGGGACCGAGCAAAAGTCCCAGGAAGATCACGTAGATGAGGTCGCTGGCAAAGATATTGGCCCACAGACGAACGGTGAGAGAAAGCAGCCGCGCCGAGGTGGAAATAATTTCTACGGGAAACAATAGAAGCGCAAGGGCCCAATCGCCAAGCGTTTTTGGGGAACCGGCAAAGGTCAACATATAGTGGGCAACACCATGATGGCGGATGCCCTGCCAGTTAAAATAGAGAAAGACGAGCGTGGCGCAGGCCAGAGGCACGTAGGGTTCTACGGTGGGCGAAGAAAATTCCGGGAAAATGCTGAGCAGGTTGGAGAGCAGCACAAAGATGGCAATGGAACCGAGAAACGGAATGAACTTACTGGCGCCGTGGCCGACGTTCTCTTCCAGCAAATCCTTGATTCCGAAGCCCATGGGATTCGTAAGCAGTAACTCCGCTGCTTGCTGAAAGCCGCCAGGCCGCTCCACGGAGAGGCGCGAGCGAAGAACGAGAGCGAGAACCGTGCCGATCAGCAGAACCACCAGAGACATCACGACATATTCGGGAATGGGATGTTCGTAATCAGCGGGCTGGATATGGAGCGCGTGGAGAATATAAAGCGCAAAAGGGCCCAGATGATGATTAAGCCAATTCGTAAGATGTTTTAGTTCATGTTCCATTCGTCAGTCCGGAGGACGCAAGATGCTGTGCAGACTTACCACGATTGTGGCCGCTCCCAGGGCACACAGACCTAAAACCATGCTTAAAACGGGAACGTTCAGATATTTAAAAATAACATAGACAACGAGGGCTATCAACCCGTAGCGGATCATAGCTTTGAAATATGTGGCAACGGGAACAACGGCTTTTTTCTGGTTGGCTTGCACGGTGGAGGCTTCGGCGAGCGCGTCGACACCCTGTTTAAGCCAGCGAAAATTGAACCAGGCGAGCACCGAACCGATGAAAATGCCAATGCCCCAGCGCCAGCCGTTGAAATAGGCGACCGGAACAGCGGCAAGCGCGCCGAGGAGAAGCGTCACCCAGGAAATCCGGGCTTCAGATCGGAGATCGTTGGAATCAGCGGCGGCGGAATCAACCATCGTTATCGCTTGGAGACGCGGCGGAGGACGTCTCGCAGGCCGCCGAAGAAGCCAAGGAAACCGAAGACGAGCATCAGGTAGGGTCTGGTGTGCAGCCGGTTGTCCAGGAAATAGCCGACCAGGCCGCCGACAACAATGGCAGCGACGAGGATAAACGGCAGCTCCAGCGCCATGGCGAATTGGCGGCTGGCACCGGAGGCAGCTTGCTCTGCGGGTGTGAGCTTGTCGTCTTTGTTGGCGTTATTGTCCGAAGGCATAGCGGGCCAGGCGCGCGAATGGCTCAGGATACAACCCCGCGGCGAGGGTTACAAACAGTGTAGCGCCGAGAGCGATGGCTTGCGCGCTCGTGAGATGCGGCGCGGGAGCATCGCCGGGACTGCGCATCCAGGCATGCACGACCACGCGGAAGTAGTAATACAGCGCGGGAACGATGTAGAGCGCCGCGAACACAGCGAGAATCGGGTGATGCGTTTCGATGAGCGCCTGGAAAATAAAATATTTGCCCATGAAGCCGGCCGTGGGTGGAATGCCCGCCAGCGAAAGCATGAAGATGAGAAGCAGAAGAGCCGCAGCGGGATTGCGCTGATAAAGGCCGTCCAGATCGTCCAGGGTGTCGCCATTGATCCCGCGCTGGCGCATGACAATCACCACGGCGAAGGCGCCCATGGTCATGAAGCCGTAGGCGATCAAATAATAAAAAATGCCGGTGACGGCGGTGTTGCGCTGCATGGTGGGATCCCAGGCAACGAGGCCGAGAAGAATGTAGCCTACGTGAGAGATGGAGGAATAGGCGAGCATGCGCTTGACGTTATTTTGCGTAAGCGCCGCGAGATTTCCCCACGTGAGAGAGGCAAGGGCGACACCGGCGATCAGGTAAAGCCACGTGGGATGCGAGCCACCGAAAATGTAGAACATCAGGCGGAGGAGCAGGGCGAAGCTGGCAGTTTTGGAAGCGACGCTGATGTATGCGGTGATGGGGGTGGGCGCACCTTCGTAAACGTCGGGGGCCCACTGGTGAAAAGGCACGGCGGCGACTTTGAAGAAAAGGCCGGTGGCGACCGTAACGAAAGCAAGAACGACCAGCCAATCCACGAAGCTGTGCGCAAAGGTGTAGCGCAGGCGGCGCTCAAGCATGTCACCGATCGCGAAAATGTTAGTGGAAGCACTCAGCCCGTAGAGCAGGGAGAAACCGTAGGCCAGGATGCCGCTACTGAAGGCGCCGAGGAGAACATATTTCATGGCGGCTTCATTGGAACGCTTATTGCGGCGTAGGAATCCGGACAGGACGTAAAAGCTGAGCGCCATGATTTCCAGACCGAGGAAAAGAACGATCAAGTCGATGCCGGAAGCCATGAACATCATGCCGGTGCAGGCAAACAGAATGAGCGCGTAATATTCGCCTTCCTGTTCATGTTCCAGGTCCATATAGCGGATGGAAAGCAGAATCACGAGGGCAGCGGCTGCGAGAAAGAGCATGGCGAAGACGATAAAGAAGCCGTCCGCCATGATGGTGTTGTGAAAACCTAGAAGTCCCGGAGGCCCCGCTCGATTCAGGCGCAGCACGTTGTACTTCAGGATCTGCATTCCGAGTCCGATCGCGCTCGCTGCAACTCCTAGCAGTGCCAGATAGGCGTTGAAGTGTTTTTCTTTTTTATCCAACAGGAAATCGAAGATAAGGATGCCTAGAGCGAAGAGGACCAGTTCCATCTGCGGCAGGATGACCAGGCCATCGCCTTGGATATAAGTGAGAACGGAGTTGAAGGCGGAATGCATGGGTAAGCTATTTGACCCCGCTGGTTGGAACCGCTGAGGTTGAGGAGGTTAAGGCCGCAGAGGAGGTAAAGGACTCGGAGGGAGCGGAAGTTATGGCTGCAGTCTGGGTGTTTGGGGCGCAGCAGTGCTGCGATCCTACGGGGACGGTGGTTGGGATCGCGGCGTTCTGTTCGTAAAAACTGGGGTTCACTTGGTGGACGATTTTGTCTACGGGACTGTTGATGAAGTTGAAGAAGGGCTTGGGATAAATGCCGATCCAGAAGGCCAGGGCCACCAGGGGAAGCAGGATGGCGTACTCACGAAGATTCAGATCGGGAAGGGCTTTGTTTGCGTCGTGCGTGACCGAGCCGAACATCACGCGCTGGTAAAGCCAAAGCAAATATGCGGCGCCAAGAACGATGCCGAGCGTGCCCCAAGCGGCCCAGGCTTTGTTGACGATGAAGGCGCCTTGAAGGATGGTGAATTCCCCGATGAATCCGTTGAGCAGCGGCATGCCCAAGGAACTGAGGCTGACGATGAGGTAGATCGCGGCGAAGTTCGGCATGGGCGTGGCCAGGCCGCCAAATTCGGAGATGAGCCGCGTGTGACGGCGCTCGTACAAGACGCCAACGATCAGGAAGAGCGCGCCGGTGGAGATTCCGTGGTTGATCTGCTGCAGCACGCTCCCAGAAAGACCGGTGGGTGTAAGCGCAAAGATGCCCAAGGTGCAGAACCCGAGATGGCTAACGGAACTGTAGGCGATCAGGCGCTTCATGTCTTTTTGCATGAGGCAGACGATTGCGCCGTAAATTATGCCGACGAGCGAGAGAACGATTAGGATGTGGATGATCTTGGCGCGTAGTACGGTGTCCGCAGGAAGCAGCGGCAAAGAGAAGCGGATAAAACCGTAAGTGCCCATTTTCAGGAGGACACCGGCGAGGATGACGGAGCCGGCCGTGGGAGCTTCCGTGTGGGCGTCGGGCAACCAGGTGTGGAACGGGAACATGGGCACTTTGACGGCGAAGGCGAAGAAAAACGCCCAGAAGAGCCACACTTTCAAGGAGTCCGGAAAATGCTGCGCGGCGGCAAGCAGCGTGGGGATGTCGAACGTCTGAACACCGCTGGCCTTTGATGCATTAAAGTACAGCGCCAGGATGCCGAGGAGCATCAGCACGGAACCGGCGAGAGTGTACAAAAAGAATTTGATGGCGGCGTAGAGACGGCGGTCGCTGCCCCAAACGCCGATCAGGAAATACATGGGGACCAGCATGACTTCCCAGAAAACATAAAAGAGGAAGAAATCCAGGGACATGAACACACCGAGCATCCCGGTCTGCAGAAGCAGCAGCAAAATGTAGAACTCCTTGGTGCGCGTCTGGATGGCGGACCAGGAGGAAAGGATGGCGATCGTGCCGAGCAAGGTGGTGAGCATGACCAGAAGCAAGCTGATGCCATCGAGGCCGAGCGAATAGCGCGCGCCGATCGAGGGAATCCAGTCCGCGGATTCAGTGAAGGCGTAACCCTGATAGCCCACGGGAAAATGCAGGACCAGCGGGAGGGAGACAACGAAGCCAAGCACGCCAAAGAGATTGCCCACTAAGCGGTGAAGGGTTTGCGAGCCGCGCGGAATGAACAGGAGAACCAGCGCGCCAATCGTCGGCGTGAAGAGGACCACGCTGAGGAGATGATGAGAAAAAAGCTGCATGCGAATCGCCTTTCAGCGCAAACTGCGCACTAAAACCTGCATGTGATGTCCGTAATACGCGAGCAAAATCGCCAGCCCGATCAGAATAAAGACGGCATAGCTGGAGAAAATGCCGGTCTGAAACAGCCGGATCGGATGGCTCAGCGAACGAGTGAACTTGCCGGCGAAATTCACGAGGCCGTCGACAACCCACTTGTCCCACCACATGGAAATACGAGAAAGCATGCGCGCCAGCCAGGCCGCACCGTCGATGCCGAGCCCGTCAATCACGTTCGAATCGAAGAGAGCGAAAGCGGTGCTGAGATCCTTGATGCGATTTACGAAGAGCGCGTCGTAAATCTCATCGACGTAATATTTGTGAATCAGAAGATTGTGAAGGCTCGGCCACGCAGCGGAAACTTTGTAGTGCAGTTGCGGATGCTTCAGGTAGAGGTTGTACGCGAGCCAGATGCCGAACCCTGCGATGCTCACGGAAATGGCCATGAGGAACCATTCGACGAGCAACGTGTGATGCGCAAACTTGACGCTCATCGTTTCCGGGATGACGCCGCTGACGACCGGCTCAAGAAACTCTTCGAACGAACTCTTAGCACCCCAAAGAGTGGGCAGCGCGAACCAGCCGCCCACGATGGAAAGAGCAGCGAGGATCATGAGCGGAACCGTCATGGTCTTCGGCGATTCGTGGATGTGGTGCTCCAGTTCGGGTGAGACACGGGAAAGGCCGAAGAAAGCTAGGAACAACAGGCGGAACATGTAGAACGCTGTGAGTCCCGCGGTGATCAGGCCGACGATCCAGAGAAAGAGGTAGCGATCCATGCTGGCGGAACGCCAGAAGGCATGGCCGAGAATTTCATCTTTACTGAAAAATCCCGCGAGCGGCGGCATGCCGGCAATGGCGAGCGTGGCAATCAAGAATGGGCGTGACGTGGCGGGAACCGTGTCCCAGAGGCCGCCCATTTTGCGCAGATCCTGTTCGCCGGAGAGCGCGTGAATGACGCTGCCTGCGCCGAGGAAGAGCAGCGCTTTGAAGAAGGCATGCGTCATCAGGTGGAAAATGCCAGCGGAAAACGCGCCCACGCCTAGGGCCAGGAACATGTAGCCGAGCTGGCTGATGGTGGAATACGCGAGAACTTTCTTGATGTCGTTCTGCACGAGCGCAATCGATGCGGCGAAAATGGCGGTGAGCGCGCCGACGATGGCGACGACGTCCATGGCCGCGGGCGCAAGCTGATAAATGGCGTTCATGCGCGCAACCATGTAAACGCCGGCGGTCACCATCGTTGCCGCATGGATCAACGCGCTGACGGGCGTGGGGCCTTCCATGGCGTCGGGCAGCCAAACGTAGAGAGGAAGCTGGGCGGATTTTCCCGTGGCGCCGATGAAGAGAAGCAAGGCGATGGCGGTGAGGACCGGCGCGCCAAACGCCACGCGCCCTTGTTCCAACATGGCCGCGAGCGTTTGATTGATACCCGCATAGGCGACGGGATCGGTCAGGCCCTGCGAGGTGAAGCGGATCGTGCCAAAAGTGATCGCGATATAAAAAATGCCGAGCAGGAAACCTGTGTCGCCGACACGATTCACGATGAATGCTTTTTTGCCTGCGTCGGCGGCGGACTTCTTCAGAAAGTAAAAACCGATCAACAGGTAGCTGCAAAGGCCAACGCCTTCCCAGCCGACAAAGAGCAGAAGAAGATTGTTGGCCAGCACCAGGATCAGCATGGAAAACATGAACAAGTTCAGGTAGCCGAAGAAGCGATAGTAGCCGCCTTCGTCGCTCATGTAACCGATGGAGTAGACGTGGATCAGGAAACCGACGCCAGTGACGACAAGAATCATCACGCAGGAAAGCGGGTCAAGCAGATAGCCCCAGTCGGCGATGAAAGGAACGGGACCGCCGGTGGCGGGGATGGGGCCGGGGGTGACCCATTCGAACAGGATTTGCTGGAAGACCCGATGGGCGGGGTCCATGGCGAACAGCGCGAGAGCGGCACCCGCAGCGTGGATGAAGGAAAGGAAAACGCTGCCCACACAGAAGAAGTTGATGGCTTCCTTGGGAAGAAGACGCCCGATAAACAACATGATCGCCGCACTGATCAGAGGAAAAAGCGGGATAAGCCAGAGATGTTCGAGGAAATAGTTGGAGGAGCTCATGGGCGGCTGCTTCCTCGACTGCGGAACGACGGTTCCTCAGGAGCTAAAGCCCTAGTGTTGGCAGGATTTGAATGTCGGAGCTGAAGCTCCGACCCCCTAAAGAGCCAGAAGTTGCCCGCGCACAGGCAAGAGCGCCTGTGCGACAAATTCAGACTTGAGGCGCTTACCATTTTAGGAGGTCCATTTCGTCGGCCAGGACGGTTTCGCGGTTGCGGAAGAAGGCGATCACGATGCCGAGACCGATGGCAGCTTCGGCAGCGGCGTCCGCGATGATGAACAGGGCAAAAACCTGCCCGGATACGTCGCCGAAAATGCGCGAGAAGAGAACGAGGTTGATGTTCACGGCGTTCAGGATCAATTCGATGGACATCAAAACGACGATGACGTTGCGGCGCGTCACCACGCCGATGCAGCCGATCAGGAACAGCGCCAGGCTGAGAAACAGATAATGCGCCGGAGACATCATGATTCGTCCGTCCTTCTGCGGTTCTTGGCCATCACCACAGCACCAATCATGGCAACGAGCAACAGAATGCTGGCCATTTCGAAGGGCAGCAGGTAATTGCTGAACAGGCTTTTCGCCAATTCCTCGGAATTTGGCGGCAACTTATCCGCGGGCGCGCTCCCCTGAATCAGCAGGCCACCCCCAGGCAATTTGCGGGCGAGAAGCAGGATTACGGTCACTTCCAGACCGAGTGCCACGGCGACCAGAATGGCGACTAGCCTCTGCGTGCGAAATCGCAATTGGTGAATGGGCGCATCCAGGCGCACCAGCATGATGACAAAAATGAACAGCACCATGATGCCGCCGACATACAGAATGATCTGCGTGATGAAGAGGAATTCGGCGCGAAGCTGCAGGAAAATGCCTGCTGTGGACAGCAGCGTGGTGATCAGGAAAACCGCAGAGTGAATCGCGTTGCGGCGCGTGACCATCAGCGCGGCGCTGAGCACCGCGACCCCGGCGAAAAAGTAAAAAATAATGCTATCCAGCATGGGAATCCGATGGGACGGTGGCGGCAGACGAAGCCGCGGCGGTGCGTTTATCGTGCATGCGAACGAGGAACAGAGAAATCGCCAAGGTGAACGCGGTGGTGACAATCATGGCGAACCAGCGATTCAAGGCGAATTCCGATTCGAGCAATAGGGCCAATCCGACGGAGAATACATTGACGATGGCCAGCGGAATCAAAATGTACCATCCGAGATGCATGAGCTGATCGAAGCGGTAGCGCGGCAACGTGAAGCGCAGCCACATAAAAACATAAATGTACGCGGAAACTTTGAGTAGGAACCAGAAGGCGCCGTAAAGGCCGGGCCTAACGAAATCGAGGCTAAGTGAGCGCACCAGTCCGAATTTATGCAGGATGTTGATCAGTAGAGGGGCCCCAAAAACGGCCGCGAGCCCGAAGCACGCCAGCGCTACGGCCCACATGAACGCGGTTTGAATTTTCACCGGCTGCTTCCCTGCCCTGTAAATGCAATACACACCGACAAGGCCGAGGAACACAGCGGGCAGGAAATCTAACCATCTCAGCCAGTAGACATTTGGAAAAGGCCGGAGCCAGCCGCCGAGAAAGAGCGTCGTTGCCACCGAGGCGACCACGATCATGTTGGCATATTCACCTAGGAAGTAGAGCGACCAACGGAAACCGCTATATTCCGTCATGTAGCCGGCGACCAGTTCGGATTCCGCTTCGGGAAGGTCGAAGGGAGCGCGATTGGTTTCCGCGATGGAGGCGACCAGAAAAATGAAGAAGCCCACGGGTGCCAGAAAAATAAACCAAACGTGATTGTCGAATTGTGCAGCGACGATATCAGGAATTCTCAACGTACCGGCGAGGAGCAAAGCGCTGACAATGGCGATGCCGCCGGCCGCTTCGTAACTGACAAGTTGAGCGGTGCTGCGGATGGCGCCGATGATGGAGTAATGGCTATTGGAGGCCCAGCCGCCAAGAATGATGCCAATAAAACCGAGTGAGCTGACACCGATGACGAACAGTATGCCAATGTCGATGTCCTGAGCGACGCGGAAAGCAGGGCCGAAGTACAGCGCGCCCATGGCTGTGAGCGCGGCAACCATGGTGATGACAGGAGCAAACCAGAAAATCAAACCGTCGGCGTCTCGTGGAACGAGGTCTTCCTTGATCAGCAGCTTCACAGCGTCTGCGATGGGCTGCAACAGACCGTGCGGGCCCACGCGCATTGGCCCGAGCCGGGCTTGCATGTCTGCCATCAGCTTACGCTCGACAAGAACCACATAGCCTGCGATCAACGGAACGATCGCGACAATGACCACGGCGCAGGCGAGTTCGACCCACCAAGTCTGCAAGAAATGTAGAAGGGCTTGGGCGGTGGGATTCATGGGGCTAGCGGTCCACCTCTCCGAGCACGATGTCGAGAGTGCCGATGACCGCGACCACGTCGGCGACCAGATGGCCGCGAATCATTTTGTCCAGCGCCTGAAGATTGACGAACGATGGAGGACGAATGCGCACGCGATACGGCTGAATGGTGCCGTCGCTGACGATGTAGTAACCGAGAATGCCCTTGGGCGCCTCGATCGAGTGATAAATTTCGCCCGGTGGAGGCTTCAGCACCTTGCCCACTTTGCCCATGATCGGGCCTTCGGGAATATTTTCGATGGCCTGCAGGCAAATCAAGCGGGACTGGCGCATCTCTTCCATGCGCACCATGTAGCGATCGTAGGTGTCGCCGTTGGTGCCCACGGGGATTTCGAATTGATAGCGATCGTAGGCAGCGTACGGCTGGGCTTTGCGCAGATCCCATTTCACGCCGGCGGCACGCAGAATGGGTCCGCTTGCGCCAAGGGCGATGCAGTCCGCGGCGTTGAGGACACCGACGTTGCGCGTGCGGCCGATCCATATGCTGTTGCCGGTGAGTAGGGTCACGTATTCTTCAATGCGGCGTTCGAAATCCTTGCAGAAACGCTCAACGTCTTTCTCGAAGCCGTCGTAAGCCTCATATTGCAGACCGCCAATGCGGAAGGCGTGCGTGGTCAGGCGCGCCCCGCAATATTTCTCGAAAATTTTCAGGATTTCTTCGCGCTCGCGCATGCAGTAGAACAGCGGGGTTAGCGCGCCAATGTCGAGCGCGTGCGTGCCGAGCCAGAGTAGATGGCTGGCGATGCGTTGAAGCTCAGTGAGAATTGTACGAATCACTCTGGCGCGCAGCGGAGCTTCTACAGCCAGAAGTTTTTCGACCGCTTCGCAATAGCCGAGGCCGTTGCTCACGGCTGCCACATAATCCATGCGGTCGACGTATGGGGCGAACTGCTGATAGGTGCGATTCTCTGCTATTTTCTCCACGCCACGATGAAGGTAGCCGATTACGCATTCGGTTCCACGGACACGCTCGCCATCCAGTTTTAGTTTGACGCGCAGCACTCCATGCGTCGACGGATGCTGCGGGCCCATGTTGAGCACGAGCTCGTCGGCGCCGAGGAGCGTATCTTTTCGTGATGCGTCTTGCTGCACTGTGTTTGCCACTTCTCCCAAAACTATTTGCCGCAAACCTATTGGCCGCTATCGATGCCGAGATTTTCCCGGACCCACGCGGTGTCTTGCTGAAGAATGTCGTAATCCTTGCGCAAGGGATGGCCCTGCCAACCGTCGGGCAACAGAATGCGTTTCAGTCCGGGATGGCCGGCGAATTCGATGCCGAACAGGTCAAAAATTTCGCGCTCCAACCAGTTCGCCGTGGGCCAAATTTCTGAGAGGCTGCGGGGCTGGTCGTTTGCCGCAACGGGAATCTTGAGCCGCAGACGAATGTTATGCGGGAACGAATAGAGAATGGCGATGAGGTCGAAGCGTTTTTCGCGACGCGGCCAATCGACGGCGGTAAAATCCTCGAGCAGATCGAATTTTTCGTGGTCGCGAGAATAACGGGCGATGTCCTGGAGCTGGGCGGAGTCGATCACCAGGTAGGGCTGCTTGCGATCCTCGAGCGCATCGAGGATAGCGGCGCCAAAACGCTCGCGGTAACGGCGGACAAGATCGTTATCGAGCGGAATCTGCGCGGGCGCGGGAGCTTTTGGCACGACAGCAACCGGCTTCGCCGCCGTGGGAGCAGCGGGCACGGGGGCACTCTTCGGCGGAGACGTGGGCGAAGCGCCCTTTGGCGCCGGCGGAGTAGTTTCAGGCTCTTGGGATGGCTTAGGCTCGTCTGCCATGGACCCTGGGACCAATGTACTGCAACGCAACTATTAAAAATAGAGCAACAGCAAACCGCGGACTCGACTAGCTCCGGATGGCGAATAAAAAGGCTGCATGCGCAAGGAAGGAGGAACGCAAACGCCATCCTGTATTGCGGATGCACGCATCCGCGACCTGGCAGCTATTCTCATCGTTCCTTGGCTTTCTAACATACGCGGTAAGGTCAGTCAATGAGCGGGGACACAGAGCGGTGGGAAAGTCTGGACGTTTTCGTTTTGACTTTGGATTGTTACGGGTAGTTGTTGCTTATCGGGTCGTTCGGGAGTCACGGGCTGCAACGTGAAATTGGCGGCGAGCCGCCGCACTGCAAACTCAGGCCCAATCGAGGGCGCCCTTTTTGTAGAGCCAGACGTAGCCCACCAGGAGGATGCCCAGGAAGACGACCATAGAGATCAGCGCTAAGAAGCCCAGATGCGCCGCCAGCCAGGAACGGTAGAGGATCGCCCACGGAAACATGAAGATGGTTTCCACGTCGAAGATGACGAACAGCATCGCGACTACATAGAAGCGGGCGGAATAGCGGCCTCGCGCGTTGCTTTCGGCGGGAACGCCGCACTCGTACGGCAGGAATTTTGCCGGGCCGCCACGCGATTCCGGGCGAATCAGTTTGAAAACGAGAAGCGTGACGACGGGAAAGGACAGCACGAGCAGCGCGAAGATAAAGACCGGAATGTAGGCCGTGGGCATCCTGAGCGATGCTAGCACACAAGAGCGGGCGCAGCGCAAGGATGGAGGTCACAGAAAGTTCAGAAAAATGGAAATCAGAAATTCGAAAATAGGCAATCCGCTACTTTTCGAACAAAAGTTCGCTGGCACGGTGCGTGGCTTTTACAACGGCTTTGATCAGCGTGACGCGCAACTTCCCTTCCTCGAGTTCGAGGATGCCGTCGATGGTGCACCCTGCGGGCGTGGTGACGGAATCTTTGAGCAGAGCGGGGTGGTCGCCCGTTTCCAGAACGACGCTGGCGGCACCTTTCATGGTTTGAGCGGCAAGAAGGGTGGCGATGTCGCGAGGCAGGCCGACTTTGACGCCGGCTTCGGCTAGCGATTCGAGGATGATGTAGACGAACGCGGGGCCGCTGGCGGACAGGCCGGTGACTGCATCCATGTTTTTTTCGTCGACGACCACCGTGCGGCCGACGGCCGTGAACATGGCCTCGGCAATTTCGAGGTGCGCTGCCGAAGCGTGCGCGCCGGGGCAGATGCCGGTCATCCCGCAGCCAACGATGGAGCAGGTGTTGGGCATGGCGCGAATTACTGGAACTTTTGCGCCGGCGCGCTGCTCGATGTAGGACGTCGGGACGGAAGCGGCCACGGAAATGATCAGTGTTTTCTTGCCGAGGGCAGGCTTGATTTCCTTCAGCACGTCGCCGACAACCTGAGGCTTCACGGCCAGAAGTACGACGTCGGCGCCTTTCACGGCGCTGCGATTGTTCGTCGTGACGTTGACGCCGAGTTCTTTCGACAGCGCGGCGGCTTTTTCCGGGTGACGGACCGTTGCGGTGACCTGTATGTGCGAAAACAGCCCCTGCTTGAGATAGGCGCGGAGAAGTATGCCGCCAAGTTTGCCGGTGCCGAGCACCGCGAGACGCTGCTCAGAAAGTTTGGGAGTCATGGTCAGAACATTGTTACGGAGTAAGCGAAGATGGTCAACTGACGTGTCGAATTGGAACACAGTGTCGAACGGTAGAATCTCGCGCTCCGCCGCGGGTGGCATAATACGCAAAGATGAGTTTCCCAGCAAATCAGGCAGGACCGCTTCCCGATTCAGCTTCCCTTCCCATTGAAAAAGGCGAACGCGGGATCGGGCGAAGAATTCACGACGCGTGTGCCTGGACTCTCGAAACGGGGATCGAGTGGATGGTACGGCTGTCCGGCCGCAAGATCCGCCGTGCGGATGCGCCGTGGCTGGATTGCGTTCTTGGGCAGCCGGGCGCGATCGGCGGCGGCGTGTACCAGCGGATCGCTGCGACGAACCATTTGGAGTTGAGCGCGCCTCCCGGGGCGGGCCTTATCGCGGACTTCGAGGCGTTGCGGGGACCGTCGTTCAATCCAGATGCGGTGCACCCCCGCGTCCGGCATTTTTACGAACACGCCGCTGCGTACAATCTCGAAGTTTGGAGCGAGGTGTACCTGGCGGGAAGATTTTTCCTCTGGCTCCTGGTGGAATTCATCAGCCGGCGCATGGACCAGCTGAACTTTCCGATTTCTTCCCTGGAAGTGGCGAAGGGAATGAGCAGCGAAGTGGTGCAATTGCGAGAGCCGGAATCGGGGCGGCTCGCTTATACCGGCTGGCTGCGGCGTTTCAAATCGAATGGGAAAGTCATCTATGCTGGAATTTATTCTGTGGAGCGTATTCCCGGCGAGACCGATCCTTGTGTGAAGGTAACATTTCCCTGCCGGGGCAGCGCCAACGTTTATTTGCGGCCGTGCTGGCACGCGGATGGATCGTTCGGACTGGTTTCGACGGGAGCGCGGTTTGGGCGATCGGGATTTTACCGCCTCGTGGAAGCTAGTCCCGAAGCATGGCGAGTGAGGAACTTCACGACGCTGCATGAAGTTTTCCGTGTGTATGTCGATGAGGAAGGCGTGCTGCGCACGGACCACACCATCAGCTTTATGGGACTCACCATTCTGCGCTTACACTACAAAATGACGTTGGCCGATAAGTCTAAACAGACTGGCGACGCGCGGGTGGAATCTTCGGTGCGGCCTGCCTGAATTTCAAGCCAAGGCGTCCAATTCACTACAAAGGTTAGTCGTGGCGCGCGCCGCGTAGGACTTCTACCGCGTGAGGGAGCAGGTGCGCGACGGCGTTGAGGGATTCGATGGCGCCTTTGGGGCTGCCGGGTAGATTGATGACGATGGTTTTGTTGCGAATGATGGCGACGCCGCGAGAAAGGAGCGCGGTGGGTGTTTTCACGGCACCTGCACGGCGAATTTCCTCAGCGAGGCCGGGGATGGCGCGGTCGGCAACGTCGAGTGTAGCTTCGGGAGTGTTGTCGCGAGGTCCGAGGCCAGTGCCACCGGTGGTGAGGAGCATATCCGTATCGCCGGAGTCCGAAATAGTGCGAATCTGATTACGGACCTGTTCAGGATTATCGGAGCACCGCAACGCGGAATTCGCCTCCCAGCCGAGTTCGCGACAACGAGCGACGAGAGCAGGACCGGAAAGATCCTCGCGTTCGGCGCGAGCTACGGAATCGCTGATGGTCAAAATGGCAACGCGCATGGGAAGTTTCTGGGCTTGTTAGTTTTAAGTTACAAGTTTCTAAGTAAAGAAAAAAGCCAAACCGCGCACAAAACGGTCGCACTAGTATACAAGGACTGATTACTTATAACTTAGAAATGCAAACTCAAAACGCTTCGTCAGCCCGTGCCGACCGTGTCGCGATTGGCTTCGTCTAGCAGGCGCATGGCTTCCATCAACAGGCCGGTGGTGGTGCGCGTCGTAGTGGTGGCGGTGGAAGCATTGGCGGCGTTGAAATCAATTTCGAATTCCCCTTCGGTCCAGAGCACAACTTTCAGCACCGCATCGTCGCCAGAGAGATCCTTGATCTTGGCGTCGCGGCACTGGCCGCTGGCGAAATAGAGTTCGGCGCGCTCGCTGCCCTTCTGCACCACCAGCCGGCAGGATTTTTGCCCCATTTCGAGGGATTGCAGCAGATCGATCATGCTCATTTCCTCCAGACGCCCCTGAATCACGCCAGGACGGGAGGCCTGCTTCTGCAACTTCTCCAGGTGCAGGCGGTCGACTACCTTTTTAGCCGAGCGCACCAGATCCTTAATTAGGAAAGGCTTGGCGATGAAATCCTCGGCACCTTCCACCAACGGACGCAGGCGCTCTTCGATATCGCTGCGGCTGGCCATGAAGAGAAACGGAATGTGGCGAGTGGCTTCACGCCCGCGCAGTTTTTCAAACAGCTGGCGGCCATTCAATCCGGGCATGTTGTAGTCGCACAGGATCACGTCGGGAGGCTCGTCGATGACTTTCAGCAGCGCATCAGCACCGTCGGCCGCGATCATGACGTCGCAGAAGGGTTCCAGGCCCTTGGCGACAAGATCGCGCACCATGGGATTGTCTTCGGCGACAAGGAGCTTGACGGTTTTACCGGAGGCCGCGCTCATCGCTTGAATCTCCGGGACGGTTTCCTCGAGGCGCGACGGTAATCCCCACTCTTCCCGCCAGTCTTCTCCAGCAGGTGAACAGCGGTGATCTCTACACCTTTATCAAGGGCTTTACACATGTCGTAGACCGTGAGGGCGGCACAAGTAACGGCAACCAGCGCTTCCATCTCCACGCCTGTTTGCGCTGTGGCCGTAACCCTGGAAACCAGTTCCACCCCATCTTTGCATAGGCGTGGGGTCACATCAATGTGGGTGATGGGGAGTGGATGACAAAGAGGTATCCACTCCGAGGTGCGTTTGGCAGCGGCGATTCCGGCGATGCGCGCCACCTCCAGGGGATTGCCCTTGGGGTTCTCCAGGCGGCGGACGGCGCGCACGACGCGGGGAGACATGCGGACGAACGCGTGTGCGATGGCGGTGCGGGCGGTGACGGCTTTCGACGAGACGTCAACCATGGTGATTTCGCCGCGGGAAGAATAGTGGGAAAGCTTGGGCATCTTAGAACGTTGTATGAGTACCCCGTTAGAGTACGTCGAACCGGGGTAGAACGGAAACTTTCTCGCCAGCGGGGATGTCCGGGCGGTCAGCGGGGACCACCAGGAAGCAGTTGGCGCGAGTCAGGGTCGAGATGTCTCCCGAACCTTGCCAGGGCAGGGCGCGAACCTGCGGGCTCTGGGCCTGCCATTCGAGGCGGGAAGGAAGAAAGTGCATGAGGCCCGGCTTTTCCTGGACCGCCTCGGCTAAGGTGGCTTGAAGCAGCGGAAGCGAGCGAGCCGCAGCGCCATTGAGGATGTCCATAGCCGGGACGACGAAGAGTTGGAACGTGACCATGGTGGAGACAGGGTTGCCGGGCAAACCGAAAAGCCAAGTGGTGCCGCAGCGGCCGAAAACAGTCGGCTTTCCCGGGCGCAGGGCTACCGCGTCAAAAAAGAACTCCGCGCCCATGCCTTTCAGAACTGGCTCGACGAGGTCGTACTTACCCATGGAGACGCCACCGGACAAGACCAGAATATCTTCGCGCAGGCCCTGCTGAATTTTCACGGAGAGGTCGTCGGCGCGATCCAGCGCGTTAACGAGAGGAACGGGTTCGCCGCCCGCTAGGCGAATTTGCGCGGAGAGCGAGATGGTATTGCTGTTGCGGATGTGAAATGGGCCGGGCGTTTCGGTGATGGGCACGACTTCATCGCCGGTGGAAAGTATGGCAACCCGTGGTTTCTTGTGGCAGCGCAGTGTGGTGGCGCCGACTTGTGCGGCAACGGCCAGTTCCGCGAAACCGAGCCGCAAGCCGGACGGAAGTGCCAAATCGCCAGAACGCGCTTCGCTGCCGCGGGGCACGAAATTTTGCCCAGGTTGCGTGCCGCGATCGAAGGTAACCTTTTCGTTTTCGCGGCTCGTGAATTCGATCATCACGACGGCATCTGCGCCGGGAGGAATCGCCGCGCCGGTCATGATTTGCACGCAAGTTCCGGGAGCTACTGGCTCGGAAACCGTATCGCCTGCCTTTATCTCGGCTACGCAGCGGAGGCTGGCGCCTTGCTTGGCTTCAGTGGCACGCACCGCGTAGCCATCGCGGGTGGAACGATCGAAAGGAGGATATTCGCGGTCGGAGCGAATTTCCTCGGCGAGGATATAGCCGAAGGCGTCGGAGACAGGAAGAGTGAGCGTGCGACGTGTGGTGGCGTGCGTTTTGGTTTGAGAGATTACAAGTTGGCGGGCATCTTCGACGGAGAGCATGCGCGGGAATATTGTAGCGCAGACGGGAAAAGGACGAGGAGGTAAGCCAGGATTCGCGCCTGCAGTTTGGACTCGGGGAGGTTTGTCCCGAAAGATTGGAGAACCTCAAGAATCACAGGCTAAAGCCTATGCTACGCGGGGGCTACAGCCAGCGGGCCAGCAACGTGCCTGGTTGGACTATGGTCGCGTCGCGTTCGGGGCCGGTCGAGATCATGCCGATTTCGACCTGGAGGAAGTCGGAGACGAAGCGCAGGTAATCGATGGCGGCTTTGGGGAGGTCGCCAGCGTCCTTGGCGCCGTAGGTGTCCTGGCACCAACCGGGCAGCGTTTTGTAGACCGGAGTGACGTGCTCGTAGACTTCGGCCGATGCTGGCATTTCGTGAAGTGGCGAGCCTTTGTAGGTGTAGCCGACGCCCACTTTAATTTCGCGTTGCGTGTCGAAGACGTCGAGCTTTGTGACGGCGAGCGAATCGATGCCGTTGATCATTTTGGCGTAGCGCAATTCCGCCAGATCGAGCCAGCCGCAGCGGCGAGGACGACCGGTGACCGCTCCGAATTCCTTGCCACGTTCGCGGACTTCCTTGGCGTCGAGATCGGGCATCTCCGTCGGAAACGGGCCGCCGCCGACGCGGGTGGTGTACGCCTTGGAGATGCCAAGGACGTGGCGGATTTTCGTGGGAGGCACGCCTGCGCCAGTAGTCGCGCCGCCTGAAGTAGCGCTGGAAGAGGTGACGAAGGGGTAGGTTCCGTGGTCGATGTCCAGCATGGTGCCCTGGGCGCCTTCAAACAAGACGGATTTGCCTTTGTCGAGCGCTCGATTCACCAGTTCGGCGGTGTCGCAAATGTAGGACTTAATTTTTTCGCCGAAGGCCAGCGAAGCATCGACTTCATGCGAGAAATCGACTTGGGCTCCATACGCACCCTGCGCGATGCGATTCTTTTCGGCGACAACGCGTGCGGCCTTTTCGCGGAACAAGACAGGATCAAGCAGGTCGACCACCCGCAATCCGCGCCGAGCCATCTTGTCTTCATAAGCAGGGCCGATGCCGCGCGAAGTGGTGCCGATTTTGTTGGCGCCGCGCGCCACTTCCGCCGCCATGTCCAGTTCGCGGTGATACGGAAAAATCAGATGGGCGCGATTGCTGATGTGCAGGCGGCCTTTGACGTCGACACCGGCTTGCGCCAGCGTTTCAATTTCCGCGACCAGCGCCGCGGGATCAATGACCACGCCCGTGCCGATGACCGCGTGCTGCTGCGGTCGCAGGATGCCACAGGGAATGAGCTGAAGCACGTAGCGATCCTTGCCGATGATGACCGTGTGGCCCGCATTGTGGCCGCCGGCAACACGGACAATATAGTCAAACGACCCGGCTAGATAATCGACAACCTTGCCCTTACCCTCGTCGCCCCATTGCGCGCCGACCACAACGACCGATTTCATGCGGAGCATCTCCTGGCTCGAGACCGAGGCGGCGGAATCCCAGCAAGAATCCACCGGACAGAAGTCTATGGAGCAAAATCCGTGCGACACACCAATTTCAAATCGTACGATGGGCGATGGGGGAACGCAAGCAAGTCTGAAGGAGCCAGCGAACACCGCGGCCGGTTGTACTGGAAACAACTGACGGCTGAGTGGATAATATTGAGCACCAAGGAATGAACCGCCCAGAGAAGGCAAACTCTTGATCCTTCAGCAGACCGATCCCATCCTGGCGATTCGCCAGACCGACCACGCGTTTCTCTCCGGTTTCTTTGCGCGCGAATTCGGCAACGACTACTTCATGCGGCCGGAGCCGTTTTCTTCGTTTTGTCTCGCTGCGGCCGAACACGATAATGGCTGGCAGGAATGGGAACTTGCGCCGGGTGTTGATCCCAGGGCGTTTGCGCCGTACAGCTTTATGACCGTGCCCACCGAAGAGCATATTGCGCTGTACCAGCGCGGCATCGATCGCATTCTGAAAGTGGATTTGTATGCTGGCCTGCTGGTTGTTTCGCACTGCATGGGACTGTACGACCGCTCGCGTGCCACTATACCCGGGTATTCATCGAAATATGTGAAATCCCAGGAGCAGCACGTAGCGAACGACTTCGTTCAGCGGCTGCGCCTGCAGCAACTGCGCCTGAAAGTAGATCTACGCAACGATCCGGTCACAAAGCCGTTCACCGACGAAAAGTTGATCAAAGCCAACGTGCAGAGGTTGGAGGCCCTCGATCGCCTGTCGCTCTATTTCTGCCTGGGCACCGCCGAAGACGCGTCAATCGAGGGCGTGCCGATAAATGACGACGGCAAGGAAGTGGATTGGGAAATTCGTCCCACTGGCCAGGGGCAGTTCACCATTCATCCGTACCCGTTTCGGCGCGATCCTCTGCAATTCGCGATTCTGGCCCGGCGCATCCCCAAGCGGCGCTACACCGATGACGCGGATTTTCAGGCCGTGGTCGCCGCCGCGCCATTCTTTAATATTCGTTTCTCGCTGCGTTCGCGCTTCGCATCGAATACCACCCACGCCATCGCGCTGTAGGCCCGCGACGCGTGTTTTCCCCAGTTTTCCACCGCTGCTTTCCGTCGCTGTTTCGGGCGCTGTGCCCTTCCCTCTGGTATCATGGCCGCTGGCACACATGCGGCCAGATCGCATCTCGCTCTTTCCTCTGAACGTCGTACTTTTCCCCGGCGAGCTTCTTCCCCTGCACATCTTCGAGCCGCGGTATCGCCGCATGGTGCGCGAGTGCCTGGACGAAAAGTCACCATTCGGGATGCTGTTGGCGCTGCCGACCGGGGTCGTGCACGTTGGCTGCACGGCGGAAATTCTGGAAGTTACGCGGCGCTACGACGACGGGCGCATGGACATTCTCACCGTTGGACGGCGGCCTTACCGCATCGTCGATCTTTACGACGACGATCCGCTCCTGCAGGGTGCGGTCGATTACCTGGAGGATGAAGATTCGCGCCTTGAGCCGGGCAATCAGGAGCAACTGGTTCAGCTGTACGAAGTCTGCTACACGCTGCTTTTTTCTGGAATGCCTGGGAACCTTGCGCAGTCTCCTCCGGAATCACTATCGTTTGCGGTTGCCGGAGGGCTTCCGCTTGATTTGCTGTGGAAACAGCAAATTCTGGAACTGCGTTCCGAAGCGGAACGTCAGGATCGACTAGTCAGGTATCTTCGGGAGTGGGCGCTGCATCTACACAAGATAGACACCCGGCGCCATCGTGGGGAAGGCGTGGACCACGGATTGAATTAGTGTTCGGCGGGTTTTGGCTCGACCCGCGGATAGGGGCTTCATGACAGCAAGCAATTCACCGCATACGGCAGCTCATTCGAAACCGCGTACGATTGGCGAGCTGAAAAGCATTCCCGACTTCGACGCGCCCACCAACACTCTGCCGGTAAAAAATGAAATTCGCCGCAACCTGCTGCGGGCGATTGAGCGGGGCGAGCCGTTGTTTCCCGGCGTCCATGGGTACGAAGATAGCGTGATCCCGCAGATCGTGAATGCCGTGCTTTCGCGGCACAATTTCATTCTACTGGGCCTGCGCGGCCAGGCGAAAAGCCGCATCTTGCGCGGACTGATCCGGCTGTTGGACGCGGAAATTCCTGTGATTGCGGGTTGCGAGATTAATGACAATCCGCTGCAGCCCATTTGCCGCTCTTGCCGCGAGCGGGTCGCCGTCGAAGGCGACAACACTCCGATTGCCTGGTTGCCCCGCGATCAGCGATACGTCGAGAAGTTGGCAACTCCCGACGTCACCATGGCGGACATTATTGGCGACGTCGACCCGATCCGCGCGGCTCGCGGCGGGCGCGATCTCTCCGACGAGCTGACGATTCACTACGGCCTTCTTCCCCGCGCCAATCGTGGCATCTTCGCGATCAACGAACTGCCCGATCTCGCCGGTAAGATTCAGGTCGGCTTGTTCAACATCATGCAAGAGGGCGACATCCAGATTAAGGGCTACCCGTTGCGGCTGCCGCTGGACGTGCTGCTTGTGTTCACCGCGAATCCCGAGGATTACACCGCGCGCGGAAAAATCATTACGCCGCTGAAGGACCGCATCGGCGCGGAAATCCGCACGCACTATCCCACGACCGTCGAAGAAGGGATGACCATCACGAACCAGGAAGCTTGGACGAATCGCAACGCTCACATCAGGGTGGAGGTGCCGGATTATCTGCGGCAAGTGGTAGAGGAGATTGCGTTTCAGGCACGCGAAGACAAGCGCGTCGATCGCCGCTCCGGAGTAAGCCAAAGACTGCCGATAACGGCGCTCGAAAGCGCGGTCAGCAGCGCTGAACAACACGCCGCGCGCACTGGAGAAACTCATGCAGTCGCGCGCGTTGCTGACGTCTATGCCGCGATGCCCGCGATTACCGGCAAGCTGGAGCTAGAATATGAAGGCGAGCTGAAAGGCGCAGAGGTGATTGCGCGGGAATTGATTCGGACTGCGATTGGCCGCGTGTTCAGCAAATATTTTGGAGAGGTGGTCTTTCAGCCGGTGGTTCAGTGGTTTGAGGCGGGAAATGAGTTGAAGATTCCCGACGATGTTTCCACGAATCACCGTTTCCAACAGCTTTGTCGCGTGCACACTTTGATGGATCACGTTGGCAAACTAGGCGTCACCAATCGTAAGGATGAAGCCGCCGCAGCCGCCGCCTCGGAAATGGTCCTGGAGGGGCTGTGGGCGCACCGGCGTGTGGGACGTAGCGAGGAGCGCGGCTTTTATGCGGAGAAGCCGCAGCGCGCCACGGAACAGCGTGAGCGCGAAAATCCCAACCGGCCTCGGCGCACGTACAATTAGACACAAGATGTTGCGAAGGGATGTTGAGTCCGAGGTAGCGCGATGAAGATAGTCAAATACCGGAAGTACACGGGCGAGCCCGCCGACGAGGTCGATCTCGACGAGCTGATGAAGCGCCTGGGCGATTTTCTGCTGCAGAGCGGGTTCGAATCGCAGTACTACGGCATGTCCGAGTTCGACGCCGCACAATCCATGGAAGCGCTGCGCGACGCGATTCTTCGCGCCCTGCAAGAAGGCGAGTTGATTCCCGAAGACCTGATGAACGAAGAACTGCAACAAATGCTGCAGGATCCGGGCGCCCTTAACAATCAAGATGTGCGTGACCTGATCGAAAAAATCATTCAACGGCTCACTCAGGAAGGGTTCATCAATCCGCAGCAGCCTCCCCAGGTGACTCCGCCGCCCCAGGTCACTCCCGGCGGTATGTTGGGCCAGCCTTCGGAACGCAATCCGGATGCGCGGTTTGAGATCACGGACAAAGCCATCGATTTTCTCGGCTTCAAAACTTTGCGGGACCTTCTTGGTTCCCTCGGCCGCAGCAGTTTCGGCCGGCACGACACGCGCGATCTTTCGACGGGCGTGGAATCCGGCGGCATTTCCCGGCTGTACGAATTTGGGGATGTGCTGAACCTGGATATCAGCCAGACGCTTTCGAATGCTATTCGCCGCGAAGGAGTAAAGGTTCCGATCGACATGCAATATCGGGACTTGATGGTGCACCAGTGCGAATACCAAAGCTCCTGCGCCACCGTGGTTCTGCTGGATTGCAGCCACAGCATGATTCTTTATGGCGAGGACCGCTTCACTCCGGCTAAGCGAGTGGCGCTAGCGCTTTCGCACCTGATTCGTACGCAGTATCCGGGAGACACGCTCAGCCTGGTGCTGTTTCACGATTCAGCGGAAGAAATTCCGCTGGGACAGTTGGCACGCGTGCAGGTTGGACCTTACTACACGAATACCCGCGAAGGCTTGCGAATGGCGCAGCGCATTCTGCTGCGGCAGCGTAAGGACATGCGGCAGATCATCATGATCACAGACGGCAAGCCTTCCGCGCTTACGCTGGAGGACGGACGCATCTACAAAAATGCATTCGGGCTTGATCCCTTCGTCGTCAGTGAGACGCTGGAAGAAGTGAACAAGTGCAAGCGCGCCGGGATCATGATCAACACGTTTATGTTGGCCACGGATTACAGCCTGGTGCAATTCGTGCAAAAAATCACTCAGATGTGCAAAGGGAAAGCGTATTTCACCACGCCGTACACGCTGGGACAGTATCTGCTCATGGATTACATGCAGCGGAAAACCAAAACAATTCACTGAGTGCACGAGAAAGACTTCTTCACCTTACTTGCCTACCCTGAATGCTTTAGCTTTGTTTTTCGAAAGCAATCGCGATGCCGATGCTGTCTTTAACCAAAGGGATACATAGAAATATTGATTTATTCGATTCGCGTTTTTGCGGGCAAATATGGTTGTTTTCGCGTACCTCGTTGCACTCACTTCAGCGTCTAATGTTCTAAGAAACAGATTAAACAATTCCGCGCCGTCGCTTGCCGTGTCCTGCATCAGCGTACCAGCGGATAAATTAAAAGGAGTTGTTCATGAAACTGTCAAAAATCTCAGTCGCACTTTTTGGGGCGGCCTTTCTTTTTGCTTCCAGCACATTCGCTGGAGACGTCAATAAAGGGAAGCTGAACCTCGAGCAGAAGATCAACGTCGAAGGCAAGACGCTGGACGCCGGAACCTACCGGGTCGAATGGAACGGAAGCGGACCAAACGTCCAGGTCAACATCCTAAAGGGCAAAGACACTGTAGCGACTTTCCCTGCTCAGGTGGCTGAGTCCGCGAATCAAAACACGGAGAATGCATATGGTTCTGTCTCGGCGCCGGATGGGACGCGGTCGCTGACCGCCATCTATATCGGCGGCAAACGCACGATCCTGCAGTTGGATCAGAACGCAGCAGCGAACCAGCAATCGAGCGCTCAAGGCTCAAAGTAACTGCAACCATCGCCCATCCCTTCCCAGCATCCCGGGAAGGGATGGGCACGTTTTTTTCCTTTGCCCTAAAATGATTTTATGCCGCCGTGGAATAAACTCGCTCGGAGACTCGGGCTGGAGGCGCCGTTGACGAACATCGAAGCTGGAAACACCGCTCCGCATTTTTCCCTGAGAGCGCTCGACGGAAAACAATATTCTCTCGATTCGCTGCTGCCGCGCGGGCCGCTGGTGTTGGCTTTCTTCAAGATTTCGTGCCCGGTCTGCCAGTTTACGTTTCCGTTTTTGCAAAGAATTGCCGAGCGCTTCGCGGGCAAGAACGCTTCGGTCGTCGGCGTTTCCCAGGATACTGCGCGAGACACAAAAGAATTTAATCAGGAGTATGGCATTACGTTTCCGACTTTGCTGGACGACGGTTATCCCGCTTCGAACGCGTTCGGGTTGACGAATGTGCCGACGATTTTTCTGATCGCGCCGGATGGCACGGTCACGATGAGTTGTATGGGATTCGACAAAGCGGGCCTGGAAAAGATCGCCAGCGAACTGGCTCGGCAGCAGAAAGTCGCCGCCGCCCCGCTGTTCCGTCCCGACGAAATTGTCCCATCCCATAAACCTGGATGAGGATCGAAAAACTAGGTCCGGTCGGACCTAACAAAATCTTAAATCTCTGATTCTTCACGCAACAGATCTTGGGCGTGCTTGGGCGGTTTTTTCCGCTTGTCGCGAATCACGCGCGTCGCGGCCGGGGCCAAACCGGATTTCCGAGCCACTCTTCGCGCTTCGGTGCCCTTATCGAACTTCTTCTTGCGGCTTTTCATTAGCGTCAGTTCTTCTTACTTACAATCTCCTGCACAGCCCGATAACCCTGATCGATGGCTTCGTTCGTATACGCAAACGCGCCCGCATCCGAATTGGCGATATGAATATTTCCAAACGGCTTGCGCCCAATTTCATTGGGCGCTTGTCCCGCGGGCCAAACGGGATCGTAGAGCGAATTGTATTCGTAAGCGTATCCGTGCGGCCAGCGGTTCACGGTGATGGCCTCAATGTCTCGGGCGGGATCGAAGCCCGCACTGCCCAGAATGCGTGCCAACTGATCGCGGATGTTTCGTTCGAACGTGCTGAAATCCATGGTCAGAAGCTTCATACGCCCGGTGCGTTGTTTCTCTCGCGCAGTCGCCCCCGGACCTACCGGCACATACTGCATGTGAAGCACGCAGGATTGGTCGGAGTTCTGCGTGAACTGGTAGCCGCCCATGCTCACTGGAAAATCCATCGCCACTTCGGAGAAGAACGCGCCGGGGCAGCGGACTTCATGTACTTTCAACTTTTCGAAGGCCTTCCAATTTTTGATTTGAACATTCGTGTAGACTAGCGGAACTTTCACGTTGTAGGCCAGGCCTTGTTTTTGCGGCTCCGGCATTTCCGGGCACATGTACGGAATCACCATATTCCAGCAGGCGAGAATGCACTTGGCGCCCTTCACGATGTGCGCCTTCCCTCCCCTGACGTAGGTGACAGCCACGCCGCCGGCTTTCTCGTTGGCGACGTGCACCGCGGTGGAGTTCAGCCGCACTCGCACGGCGGAGTTGGAATCATCAAGCTCGGCGTAATTAAATTTCGCTAAGACCACGTCTTCCATCGTGTTTCCCGACGCGACTCCGGGAATCATCGCGCGTACAAGCAAGCGCGGCACGGAACCAATGCCATCTGGAAAATGATAAATGTACGGCTCATGATCCTGTCGGGTGACTTCCAGCCCCATGCCGGGACCGTCCGTATCCTTGATGCCCAGTCCGTTGAATCCCGGCAAATACCCAAGCCCCGCCATGTCTCCCGCGGGTACGGCATCGATACCTACGCCATAGAGCCCATACATGGAAGTGAAGAAAAACGGAATGACCCCTGGAACCACTTTCACATTTTTCAGCAAATAATCCTGATAACTGGTTTTCGCCAGATAGTCTTTCTTTTCTTGCGGGCTCATCCCCGCGAGATAGTCCACCTTTTCGCTGAAAAGCCGCAAAAGGTCCTTTTGGGTCGCGGAGGAAAGCGGCGTTTTAGCCAGGAATTCCGGCCACGGCGTCTCGTAGGCCTCGGGAACCAGGCAGTCTTGGCCGAATGTTTCCTTGTCGAAGAAAATCGCCTGGCTCATGCCGCGTGATTCGTAAAATTTCTGGTCGTAATAGGTTTCGAACTTCTTCACCTGAATGCCAAGATCTTTAAACAGCTGTTTGGCCTGCGCGCTGTACAGGTTCGGGCCGGTGATCGTTTGCGCGCCGCCATAGCCGATGATTAGCCGATCGCCGCTGTGAAACTCGTTGCGTTTCGCGTGGCCTCCAAAATCATCGTGATTATCGAGGACCAGGATTTTTGCCTTCGGCCCCGCGCTTTGCCGGTAGAAATAGGCCGCCGACAGTCCGCTGATACCGCCGCCCACAACAATCAAATCGTAAGCGTCCGAGTCTGGCTCGGGGTCGTCCCAGGTCTTCCCGTCGCGCATCGCGTGAGCCGCTTCCCACGATCCATCGTGGCTGCCGCGCATGCCGGTTTTTGCGGGGGGATAGTAGCCGGGATCCTTCTCCGGCGCGTAGGCGTTATCGGAATCCGGCAGAACGCGTGCCCAGAAGCTGCCGGGTTGCAGCAGCGTCGAGCCGATGGCCGCACTCACGCCGTTCAGGAAATCTCGCCTCCGGATCGCCCGGTCCATCCCTAATTCACGATCTTTTTTGCCGTCATTCATTCCGATCCCTTGCCTTTGCCGAGGTGTGCCCTGACCTCGGCGCGCAAAACTCAAGGAGATTATTGGATTGCTGCAAAAAGCTTAGCCTAATTGATGACGGTTCGAAAGCCAGCGTCTCTCGGCCGGCACTGCTCCCCTTAGGACTTTTCCTCAGTACACGGGAAATCGGTTGGCCTGAATCCCGGCTTGATCGAGCAAGGGGATGTGGCCATCGAGCGGCTGGTGAAGAGCATCAAAGCCTCGCGCGTTTGGCAGGAAGGCGGCAATGCCATCGGGATCGTGGGTGATGAGAACGATTACAGCAGCATCCAAGTTAACGGTTATCCGGGGCGCTTCCACCACGGGGAGAGGCCTTTTTTGTTTTTACTTCAATCTCGCCCGCGAACCCATCGGTAAGATTTCTGTCTTCTCCCTTGGTCAGAAGCTGAACGTGACCTGCAGGTCGATCCGGCGATTCGATGTGGGATCGCTGTACGGGCGGCCCACCAATCCGTTGGCTTCTCCAAATAGCGGCGAGCCCAGATTGCCGACGAGTGGCAATACGTTGACGTTGTTGAACACATTCCTGGCGACAATGCCGAAGGTCAAGGAATAACGCTTATTCGACGTGCCCGAATCGAAGAAACCGCCGCCGCGCCCGCCGCCACCGCCGCGAGTGGGCCGACCAAACGTTCCGCCGCTGGGACCCCCGCCGCCGGCATTGTTCGCGCCTTCTACGACAGGTCCAAATCCAATCGTCTTGCTCAGGCGAAGCATCAGCGCGAACCGACCGGGGCCAACGCCGTAATACGCCGGAATCGGCGTGTAGTTAAGATAATTGGCTGTTGCTGGAAACGCGAAACACCCAAACTTAGTTTGTGTAGTTGTCGTGCACGGCGCAAATTCCGGCCGCACGTTGTACGTGGAGTCTCCAAAGGGATCCTGCCCCGTGGTTATATTAAAGGGTATTCCGGAACTGTAGATCAGAAACGGGCTCAGGCGGAAGTTGTAAGGCATGCCATACGTTCCGCCAAAAAAAATGCGGTTGCGAATGTCATATTCCGAGGGCCCATAATCCTTCCAAGGTTCGCCGGGAATGGACGGCATGCTGGTGGGCCCGGACGTGTCGCTGTTGGCGTAGTTGAGCGTGTAATAGCCAAACAGCGATAGCTTCGCGCCCATGCGGATGCTGCCATTCACGATGAACTGGTTCTGTTTGAAGGTTCCCTCCGACTCATACTGGAAAATCGGGTTGGTCGGCGTGACCGGTGGATTTGCGGGATCGATCGGGTTGATATTGTCGGTATAAAACTGGTGGACGCCGCGCGAATTCAGATAGGTAAACGCGATGTTGGCGATGCGCGTCAGTTGGCGCTCTAGCGTGACACCGGTCTGCATGATGTACGGCGCGTGCAGATTGGGATTGTATTGGTAATCGATGGTTTCGCTGCCGGCGACTGTGCCCGCGCATGCCGGAGGAATGGGCACAGGAAGAGGTGGGACACAGTTCGGATTGCCGGTGAAAAAATTAGGATTCTGAATCAGGTATTGCTGCTGCATGGGAGCGATAACGTTAAAACGATCCTGCGGCAACAGCAGGTTATAGGTGAAGCGCTCATAGAAAATGCCGAATCCGGCGCGAAGAACCGTTTTTGGCGCATGTTTCGCATCGCCGCCAATTCCCCAGGCGATGCCCAGGCGCGGGGCAAAATCCACTTTATTGGCCAGATGGTTCTGCGTTTCAAAGCGCAGTCCGTAGCTGACGGTCAGGTTTGGGCGAACTTTCCAGTCGTCCTGCGCGAACAAGCCCAAGTCCGCGATGGTCACCGAAGTAGCGGGAGCGCCCGCGGTCTGTGAATAGTAACTGGCGCCGCCGAATCCATACGTTTGTTGAATCTGCGGAATCGTCAGCCCCGCCGCTAGTCCTTCGACGGTGGTTTGATAGACCTGAATGGGCGTTTCCGTCGGGCAGGGGACTTGCGGTGTGGAAGTGCATCCAAACTCTGACTGCGTGCCAAACGTGAATACGCCAGTGAAGTTCGCGGCAGTGGAATTGTTGTCGGTGACGGAGCGCAAACGTCCGCCGAACTTCAGGGAATGCTTGCTGAACGTTTTGAAGACGGTGTCTTGAATCTCGTAATGATTCTGAATATCGGAGATCGTGCCGCCGCCGCTGCCGACGCCATTGAACGCGCCGCCCACATTCACGCTGACGCTGGTGCTCACAGGATTGGTGAGGGTGTTGTCGTGTAGATACTGGAAGCGAATTTCGTTAATGGTGCTGGGATTGACGGTCTGCGTGTCGGTGAGCTGCACCGTTTGCTCCGTCTCCAAAACATTGGTTCCCTGCCCCGCCAAAGTGAATTGCCCGACTCCCTCATTGGTTTGCGAATCGCGAAAATATTGATAGCGCCCGGTCAGCGTGTTGTTTGGCGTCAATTGGTAATCGATGCGTGGGCTTAGGTTCGTGCGCATTTGCGGATTGGTCACCGCCTGGCTGAAAGGCACGATGCTGAATTTGTTTTGCGAAGAACTGCACGGAATCAACAGGTAAGGATCGCCGCAAACGACGGTAGCGCTGACGATACCAAGCGCGCCGATGTCCCGCTGATCCAGCGTGAAGAAAAACGAGGTTTTTTTGTTGATCGGGCCACCGATGTTCCCGCTGTACTGTTCGGAGTTGTAGCCGGGCGTGGATTCTCCTGGGGGCAAAATCTCAAATGGATTGCGCGCATTGAATTGTTCCGTGTTCCCGAGCACCATGAACTGCCCGTGAAACTTGTCCGTGCCCGGCTTAGTGAAAATTTCGATGCGGCCGTAGCCGAGCTTGTCGTACTCAGAAGAAAACGGGTTCTGGTTGATGCGAATTTCGCGAATGGAAGCTTTTGGCGGCAACTGGCCAGCGGTAAAGCCATCGATGTAAATCTGTCCGCCATTTGGCCCGGCCGAAGGTCCCGCCAAAGCTTGAAGTTCGGACTCCATCTCGTCGGGATCGTCGGACAGCGCGTCCAGGTCCTTGCCCTGAATGGTAATGGAATTGGCGTTGTTTGCGGGATTCACATCCACTTGGGTTGAGGTGGAATTCACCTCCACTTTTTCCTGCTGCACTTCAATCTGCAAAGTGATGTTGGTGCGCGTGATTTGTCCTGTGGACACCACGACATCGGGCTGCGTGAACAAAGAGAATCCTTGCGCCACCGCTTTGATCTCATATTTGCCGGGAACGAGATTCTTGAACTCGTAGATTCCGTCTTTATTCGTAATGGTGTCCATCGCCGCACCCGAGGGCGTCGTCAAGAGCACCGTCGCGCCAGCAACCGATGCCCCCGACGGATCGGTCACCTGGCCTCTTAGGGTTCCACCCGTCGCCGCGGTCTGCGCCGCAACCATTTTTCCGACCAGCAGAAGCACCAGGCAGGCGACACAGAGACCGTTCAGAAATCTTCTCCAATCACTTTTTCTCATCAACGATTCTTTCCTGTCTCCGTGGGGATAGGATGTAGTTCACTTCTCACGGGGTGCCCATATCGCCACCGCCCCCTTGGCCAAGGCTCCACGGACTCAGAATGGACGCTGCCTGTCCTTGCGAAGTGGCTTGCAGGATCGGGTCCACTCCGCCCAAAAGGGTGATGACCGTGGATGATCCATCACCTTGACCTGAAGTCGCGACAACCATAACTACATCGCCTTTCTGAAACTCGTTCAAGGGGCTGGCGGGCAAGCGGGTCAGCATTTGCTGCAGGTCGCCACCGCCTGCTCCACGCTGCGCACCGCCCATGCCGGGGCCGCCGCTGTTGCTGGCCGCCCCCTGCCCTGCTTTCACATTGGGATTCGCGGGTGGAGTTCCGCCCGGCTGCCCGACCGCTGGCTTGGCGCCACCGTTTGCGTCCGCGCCAGGTGCAGCCCCTGCGTCCTTCAATCGAACCGCAATGCGTTGCGCCATCTCTTGCGGTAATTTCCTCATTTGCGAATCGGAAGTGACTTTCAGCTCCACCGGTTTCTTGGTCGCCAGGTCGGTCAACGTCAGCGTGCCGGCAGAAGCATTCACCCCGGTAACCATCCCCGCGATGTTTCGAAACGAGCCAGAGACGATTTCATCGGCGGTGAATTCTCCGCCATCGGCACTGCGCGTGCCCCGCGCCCGCAACTGGTCGCCCGTGTGGATTTCGGTTATGGGGGCGACAGTGGCCTCGTCAAAATTCACAGAGCCCGGTGCATACCGGCGAAGGATGGTGCTTTGGCCCGCGTGGACCATCACTTCCTTGCTGCCTGCGGCGGTCATGGTCTTGATCGTGACCGTGTTCTGCGCGGGGTCTATGCCGCTTACCAGGCCGCCGATGCCGTGGCGCTGCCACTCTTCTCGATCCTTCTGTTGTTTGGCGGCGATGTCGGATTTGGTCATTGCCACGATCATGATCGCGACGGGGGTGGAAGCGTCCGCACCGGGCTTAGTGCGCACCAGGATGCGGTCACCAGGCTGCAGATCGCTAAGCTGGATGGGAGTCGCGGCCTTCAGATCCTTCGATCCGGGCGGCACGCGGAGCACCTTTACCTCTGGCGACAGTTGAAACCTAACCTCTCCATTGCTATCGGTGGCGAGGGTCAAAACGTCCCCCGAAATGGACTTGATGGTACCGACGGCGGGAGGTGTTCGCTGGGCAGCAGGGGCTTGCGCCGCCACCATCCCGGCCGTCAAGCCGACAAATGAGAAAAGCACGGCGCAGACCGATGCCAGGACAAGGCGCTCAAACGAGCGAAATCGATTCATCTCATAGACTTGCATTCAATTCCCCAAAACTGCATTGGCAGGAAGGGCAAAAGGGCGCCCTATACACCCCTCCCGTTCGTGCCGAAATCCTCCTACTATAGACGCACCGCATCGCCCAAACCGTTTCAAAGAACTTGAGTTAACGCCTACCTATAAGCGGGCCATCTCACTTGATTCCCAAGACGGGGTTGGTTCTTGTCCACATCGTCGACTTCCACAACCCTGTCAGGTCCTAAACCATGCATTCACAATAAACTATCAAAGGATGCTGACGGGAATGCAAGGCCCCAACAATGACGACCAGGCCAATCCATGACGGCTGCGGCGTTAGCTTCTTCAGCCGCGCGCTTTCCTTCCAAACCGCTACGGCCGATAACGCGGAAACAAAAAAGCGTATTGTAATCCGGGTCAGACCACCAAGCCCGCCGCAACGCGGTGATACTTAAAGCCAAATGGCAATCAGCCGGAGAAAAAACTGCGCCCAACCCTGCCAATCGCGCGCAGGCACAGGCACCGGCGCCGCCGCGTCGGTAAGGTTGTTGGTTGTGCATTGGACACCATCAGGTGAAGCGAACCTCTCCACCGGAGAACGTAATGTTGCAGGTGTCATCTTATCGCAACAAGGCTGAGTCACACGCCGCTACTTGTCGACGCTGCCGAAGGCCGGCTGGGTGCCGCACCCTTTGGTATTTGAGGGTGCGCTTTTGAAGCGCGCGACCTCGCCCGCTCTAGGGTGTCGTCCGTAACGGCGGCTGGCCGGCACTCCAACGGGCTAGAACAAAAACTTCAGGCCCAGGCGAATGTTGCGGGCGCCGCCGCTTTGCACGAGTGGGTTGGCGAAGCCTACGCCTTCGCTGGCCAGGCCTGCGTCGTCGATGAAGGGATCGATTCCCTGCCCTACGACGGAACCGAAGTTGGGATGGTTGAAGGCGTTGGTGAAGTCCGCGTGGAACTGCAGGCGATAGTGTTCGGAGAAATTGTAGGTTTTGAAGACGGCCAGGTTGAGCACATTGGTGTGGAAGTCGCGCAGAACGTTGCGGCCGGCGTCGCCGAACGGAGTACCGAACACTTGATCGGCGATGGCGGTGTTGGCGATGAAGCGCACGGAGCCGTTGGCCGCAGGCGTGCCAACCTTATCGCCCTGATTGATGGCGTTCAGGCTGACGAGTTGCGTTGGCGCCAGCGAGCAAGCCGAACCGTAAATCGTGCAGGCATCCCCGGCGTAAATTCCCACAGAGTTCGCAGGAGCACTGGTGCTGCCGACGAACGGACGCAGCGCGCCATCGGGAAGCGTGAATCCAGCGTTGAAGTTCGAATCGTACGGATTGGTCGCGCTCGGCGGAGCAGAGCATGCTCCCCCGCCGCTGGCGCAATTGAGTTGGAATTGCGAGGGAGTGTACGGTTGGCCCGAAGAAAGCGTGTAAACGGCGGAAACCGCCCAGCCGCCGAGCATGTGGCCAAGCCAGCCATGCTCCGAGCGGAAGAACGGAAGTTCCTCAATCACCGTTAGCACCCAGTTGTTAGGAAAATCCAGGCCGGAAAGACCATATTCCTGGCCAGTGTAGTTGACTTGGCTTTGCGAGGTGGCATTCGTGCCACCTGCGGCGAGCGTGCTAAAAATTTCGCTGGCGTTGTCCAGAGTCTTGCTGAAGGTGTATGCGGATTTAAGAGTGAGCTGGTTCCACACCCGGTTCAGGCGGATTTCCGTCTGCAGGCCGTTGTAATTGGAAAAGCCCGTATTCGTGCGGCTCAGCAGAACGCCTTGATTGCAATTGATGGTGCCGACGGCTTCGGGAATCGCAGCATTCGCGGCGGGGCATGGCCTGTCGCCCACGGGAACAAGGTTCGGATAGAGATTAGCGAGGCCGAGAATATAGGGATTGGCATCGATGGTCTGGAAAAGGTTGCGCGCGGCGTTGCCCACGTAGCGCACTTCCACGACAGCATTCTTGGCGACTTGCTGCTGCACGCCTAGCGACCAGGAGTAAATCTTGTCGGGGCTGAACGTGGGCGAGATGGTGGTGTTATCAAACGTGCGAGGATCGAACACGCCGGTCTGCAAAAATGGCCCAAGCGCAGCACGCACCTGCGGACCAAAAGGATTGAGCGGCACCGGATTCGAAGCCGCCACGGTCCCGGACAGCGTGTCGTTCAACACTATGGGGGCGGATTCCGCGATGTTGGAATAAATGTTGTAGAAGGGGGGATCGTATGCCATGCGGAAGCCGCCACGGATCACGGTCTTGCCGTTACCGGAAGTGAACAGGCTCTTGCCGGGAGACCACGCGAAGCCGATGTTGGGCCCCCAATTATCCGTGGGCGAAGGAATAGAAGGAAATGTGGTGACACTGAGCGGCAGCGAGGGATCCCACAGCGGTGAACTGCCCGTCTCATTCTTCACAGTGTTCTGGTGGAAGAGATTGGCGGGCTGCGTGAAGTAAGACCAGGTCAGGCCGAGGTTCAGCGTGAGGTTGCGCGTGACCTTCATGTCGTCCTGGAAATAGAGGAAGGTGTCTTTCTCCCGAAATTCGAAACTAGGCTGGCCGGCGGCGATGCGAATCTGGAAAGGAGCATTTTCGCCAAGCTGGCCGTAATCGGTGAAGGAATACTGACCATTCGCGTTGGGAAGAAAGTCGTTGGGAGAGCGCTGATACGTGAAGTTGATCCCGGCTTTGAAGGAGTGGCGGCCTTTGTAGTACGTCCAGTTGTCCTGGAATTGATACGTGTTCACGACACGGATTTGCGGGAAGGAGTTCAGCGGACCAAAGGGCAAGAGGCTTGGATCGGTAAACGCGAAGCTAGTGAGAGAAGAAGTGACGTCGGCAGGGGGAGGAGTGGTATTGCCAATGGTGTTGCCGCCAAAGCCGACGCTGAGCCTGCCGTAAGAAGCGCGAAATTCGTTGGCCATGTGATTGTTGATGTCTCGCGTCCAGCTGAAGCCATAGTCCTGCGCCAGAGCGGGTTCGTTGTAGGGATAACCGGCAGCAGCAAGCCCCCCACCGGGATCGAGGTTAAAGAAATTGGTGTTGTTATAAATGTAACGGCCATAGAAATGGTTTTTCGTGGTTTGAAAATCGATCTTCACCACAAAATTGTATTGCCGCGAATCCGTGGGCAAAGTGCGTTGAATCCCGTTTTCCTCAACGCCGTTGCAACCGGTGACATTCACTAACTGAGGCGTTCCTTCCTGGATGGGATTCCCGCCTTTGATCGAATAAGGACCGTAGGTCTGGAGAGCGGCAACACCGGCGCTTCCGGGAAAGCACGTCGCGAGAGTAGCTATGCCCGCGGGAGTCGGCGTGAGCAAGCCTGTGCCATAAACGTTTGAAGAATTAATGATTTCCGCGTCATCCCCGGCAAAGAAGAAAAGCTTGTCCTTGATGATGGGGCCGCCAATCGTGCCGCCGAGGAAGAGATCGTTAAATGTGGGAACGGACGTGAGTCCTTCGAACGCTTTCTGGGTGTTGCTGAGGGTATCGAACCGCTGGTTGTTGTCCGTTGCGTAAAGCGAGCCGTGATAATTGTTGGTGCCGGATTTGGTGACAATGTTGACGACCGAGCCGGAATTCCGGCCATACTCCGCGCCGAAATTGCTTGTGGTGATTTGATATTCGGAGACGAATTCGGAGTCTGAAAGGAACAGCGAGGGGCCGGCCACAGAGTTGTCATTGTTATTCTGACCGTCGATCTGCTGATCGTTATTGCGGCCACGAATGCCGTTGACGGCGAAGCCGACGCCGTTCGGATTAGCAAAGCCGAGGTCGCGGTTGTTGACCACGCCAGGAACAGTGAGCGCCAGCATGTCGAGCCCCTGATTTTCAAGGATGCCGGGGAACACAGCGATGGTGGAATCGGTCAGCGTCGTGCTGATTTGCGCTTGCGTGTTTTCGATTTCCGGCGGCGCGTTGGTCACTTCGATGGAAGTGCTAACGGAACCCACAACCAGAACTAGATTGCCAAGCCCGGTGTCGGAACCGACGTGCACGGGGACAGTATCCATGTCCAGTTTGCGGAAACTGGCTTTGGAAACCAACAAGTGATACGTGCCCGGCGGAAGGAGGGTGAAACGGAATGCGCCGTTGCCATCGGAGGTGGTGTGATAGTCGGCGTTGGTCTGCGCATTCACAAGCTCGACATCCGCGCCGGCAATCAAGGCATTCTGCGCGTCGACGACGGCGCCAGAAATGGAACCTGTGCTCACTTGTGCAAGTAAAGACGATGGCGAAGTGATGACAAAATGGGCGAGGAACAAAACGAACAGAGCTGTACGCATGCTCCGGGACACGGGCTTCATAGACGCCTCCACGCAAGTTGTAGACCAGTCGCTTGGTACAGGTTTTCAGGACGCGAAACACGAACCGGAACGTCAACCGCTTCGAAGACGCGCTCCAGGTCCGTTACTGAGGAATCCAACCCCACCTGGCGAGAAACTCAGCAACACTGTTAGAGAGACTGCAGGCGATTTGGAGGGAGCAATCTGCGCGCCAAAACAGTTGCGTATTTGTAAAAGATGTTGAGGCAATTGTTTCAATGGCTTACGGCGAAAATCGCAGAGTTTGCACCAAATTTCTGGAATATGGCTCCATTTCCTTGTAGCGGCTATGGATTTTGGAGCGGTGATTATGGCCGAAAACGTGGATTGTAAAAAGTTGTGAAAACCGGGCGAGGCTGCTTTCCCGTGCCAACCGGGGCCTTCGCGCGAACATCTGAGTTCAGCCGGAGTTCACCGGAAGGTCACCCGCGGTGCATTGATGAAAAGCGGGAGTGAAGGCAGAGTGGTCGTGCGCAAACAAATTTAGAACAAGGTGCACAACGGTTTGCGAGGACGATTGGTGCGATTCTCCAGGGCGGAGTGAATCGCACGGTTGAAATCGCAAAGAGGTGGCTCTTCTTTCCGAGGGGAGGAGCCACTCTCGAATTTGTTTTTTCGATCTGAAAAAACGGTTGCTTCTGATGAAGGCTGGAATATCTCTCGCTTCCCCAGACCCTCAATCGATATGAAGGCTTGTTGTCCACTTTGGACTCGTTACGTGTCGCTAAGCCATACAGGTTTCCGGTAGAGACGCTCAATCTAGTTGAGCTGTTTCCGCCTGCATCGTACATCCCACCAGTGCAAGAGCAACATTCCGCGTCACGTTGATTCAAGTAGTTAGAGGAAATCCAATAGGTCGGCGAAACAAGATCAAGGCGCAACTCTCCCAAGAGAAAACGTGCACCCTCAAAAACCAAAGGGTTCGGCATCTAATTTGCCTTAACGTATCAAGGGTGCGCTGGCCGCACTACCGTTCGATCTCTAATTCCGTTTCGCGTTCCGGGGCTCTGTTGCGGCTTTGTCTCGGATCGTCTAGGTAATCGGCCAATTGCAGGCGCAGGTTTCCAGCGTTGGTCGCGAAGCTCATCCCGGTCTCGAAGTCGATCGCGCCTTCGCGGATCATCCGTTCGATTTCGGCGTCGAAGTATTGCATTCCGTCTTGCGAACCATCGCGCATGGCGTCCAGCAACGTTTTGCCCTCGCTCTCGCCTTTTTCCACGTATTCGCGCCTTCGCAAGGTTCCTTTCAACACTTCCAATGCTGCGATTCGGCCCTGCCCGCCTTTGCGTGGTAGCAAACGCTGCGAAACGATGAAGCGAAACGCTTTCGCCAGCCGCACTCGAATGCTTTGCTGCTCGCCCAACGGGAAAACGCCGATGATGCGTTCAACGGTCTTCGAAGCGTCAATCGTGTGCAACGTGGACATCACCAAGTGCCCGGTCTCGGACGCCTCCAGCGCCACTTCGATGGTTTCCCGGTCGCGCATTTCGCCAACCAGGATCACTTTCGGCGCTTGCCGCAACGCCGCGCGAAGCGCCAGCGCGAACGTCGGCGTGTCCATGTGCAATTCGCGTTGATGGATGGTCGCTTTCTTGTGCCGGTGCGCAAACTCGATGGGATCTTCGATGGTCAGGATGTGGACGGCCCGTTCTTCATTCATTTGTCCGACGATGGCTGCCAACGTAGACGACTTTCCAGAACCGGTGGGGCCGGTCATCAGCACCAGTCCGTTTCGCAGGTGCACAATTTCCTGGACTACCTTGGGCAAGCCAAGACCTTCGATCGTGGGAATTTTCTGGGGAATAACACGCATCACCACCGCGCACGTGCCGCGCTGGCGGAACACGTTCACGCGAAAACGCCCGATGCCGGAAATTCCGCAGGAAAGGTCGGCCGATCCGGTCTGATCCAGCTGCTTCAGGCGATGCTGGCTGTCGCCAATCAGATCGCGCGCAATCGCCATCGTGTCGTCGGGGCTGAATCGATTCAGCCCGTTGAACGCAAGCTCCACCAATTCGCCATCCACTTCAATCTGCGGCAAGCGCCCAGGAGAAAAAATCAAATCGCTGATTTGCGGATGGGCTTTCATCATCGCCGTGATCAGTTGGACCGTGCGGGAGACCGGCGCTGCTTTTGCCGGAGCATCCGGCTGCTGTCCGTTCACCCGCGCCGTAGGTGTGCTCGCTGCAGATACATTTTCGCTTTTTGGATTCAGTCCTGGAGGAGATGCAATGGTCATGGCCTGCCTTTGTGAACGGAGCCCGGGGAACGCAGGTGGGAAACGGCAACCCAAGTAGCCGAAGCCCGAAGGATTCTGAGAAAATGCTTAATCATTCTAGGTGACGCGCGAATGCGACGCAGCGGTCTTCACCACAACACGCCGCAACTTAGTTACTGTCCCCAAGGACAGCCGTTTGTGTTCGTTCCATCACGAAACGGAGCGGTCTCGAAGGGTGACAATTTGGCGCAACGACACTACGACTTAGGGATGTTGCGGATGCGTTGATCCTCGGACGACATCAATGCGACGGCGCGCTTGAAGTTACTTAAACAGCCATGAGCGACTGCCATACTGGAATAATAATCGTTGTAACGGAATCCATTTTCTCCGCGCCACATGGGAAATACGCTACATGCGTTCAACCAGTCGTTGCAGACCGTAGTTATATCCAGATACGTATCGGCGCCAAAGCCCACGGCGTCTTCCCAATTGCTCGCGAAGTAGAGCTTTCTTGCAGTGTGCGCCGGCTTCTTGCGGACAATGGCGGGAAGTCCCGCATAAAATATCGCATCCTGGACGATTTCGTAGCAAGCGCGGTGGTCTTTGTGCCAACTTCCCTTCCAGTGGGTAACGATTGTCGAAGGCTTGCACTGCCGAATCAAATCGCAGACAGAAAACTTTGCCTCGTCATTAACAGGGATTTCACCGTCTGGATAGTGAAGAAATAGAGCCTTCGCACCGAGCGCAGCGGCAGCCTTCTCGGCTGCTTCGTGTTGAGAAAGACCATACTGGTCAGCCGGAACTGTGGGAGATCCCCGTTCGCCTAATGAGAGACTCAGAAAGTAGCCTTCGCCTTTCAAATAAGTGGCGACGGCGACGGGCGCGCCCATGGCAAAAAATGCGTCGCCGGGATGCGCCGCGATCACTAAGACGTTCGAGAAGTCTCGATCTTGCGATCCTGAAGTTATGTTTGCAGGGCGACCTGGTAACTGCGCGACGTTGAAGAATTCGGTCGTCGACGATAGGGCAACTGCGCTCCCACTTGCCATTGTTAGAAAGTCACGCCGTGTTGGAGACATGGCTCGTCCTTCCTTTCGAAGAAGAAATGTCTGTCGTGCGCAAGCACAATGAAAAGGCGTGGGATGCCATCTTAGCCTCTGCCGCGCCGGCCAATCTGCCCCATTGGACCTGCCAATCTCGCCACGCCTAACAAATTTGCATGCGACCCCAAAGGGCTTGTCACAATCCGCACTCGACTGGCCGCGATCGGTTGCGCTCGTTCTTTCACGCCTTTCCGGAGTGCATCGAGAAACAAATCACTGGCCTTTGCCAGTCCTCCACCGATTACGACAATTTCCGGATCGAACAAACTCACCAGATTTGCAACGCCATAGCCCAACATGCGTCCTGCTTCAACATAGATGTTGATGGACGCCCGGTCGCCACGCCTGGCCGCCTCGGCTACGTCTTCTGCATTCAAAGCCCCGGCCGCACGCGCTATGGCTGGACCCGCAGCCAGCGACTCCAATTGCCCGACGTTTTGCGCTGTCCTTCCATTTGTTTCCGTCACCACCATCCATCCCGCGCAGCCAGAAAGTTCATGCGCACCCCGCACCAGGTTGCCGCCGCTCAATATCCCAGCGCCAATTCCCGTTCCCAACATCAATACAATCGCATCGTTCTTTCCTCGCGCCGCGCCGCACCACATCTCACCGAGCACGGCCGCGTTGCGGTCGCTTTCTACCATGACCGGCAGTCCGAGAGCGCGTTTCAGCCGCTGGGCCAACGCCATCCTTCTCCAACCCTTCAAATTCGGAGCCCAAACCGTGCCGTCCCGCCGGACAAGGCCCGGCACCGCTACACCTATTCCCGAAATGTTTTTCTTTCCTCCTCTCGCACGGATCAACTCGCGAGCGACTTCCACGATCTGATTCACCGGCGCCAAGGAAGAACGCGTGTCCACAACAAGGGTCATCTGTTTTGATACTTGACCCTTTCCATTAACGAGCGCTGCTGCCAGCTTGGTGCCGCCCAAATCGACGGCGACCACATATTTTTTTGCCATCGCGTTCATTCACCAACCGAAGCCGGAGTCTGCGCACGCCTCGACGATAGGATTCTCCGCGCCAAAACGCATATCGCGGCCGCCCCCACCAGCGGAACCATCATTCCGTAACGAACTCCCCACGCTTGCGAAAACTGTCCCACCGTCCACGGGAACGACATTCCTCCCACCAAAGCGATACCGAATATGAGTCCAAATACAGTGCCCGACAATTTGCTATAGCTATCTCCCGCGATGGCAAGCGCTGTCGGGAACACCCCTGCGTAGGAAAATCCGAGAACGAGCACTCCTAAGCCCAACATGACTGCCGAACGATTCGCCAGCAAAAGCCCGGCACCTAAAAACGCTCCTATACCGCTTACGAGCACCAATCGTTCTTTGCTCATGGACTTTAGCAATCGCGCCACGACGAACCGGCCCGTCATCAGCGCAGCCCAATACGCTGCCAGAATGAATGTGGCCGTCCGGGCCGGAAATCCTGCCTCTCCAGCGTAGGTTGAAGTCCAACCTGCGATGCTTGCTTCGTTCCCCGACTGGCAGAACAATAAAAATCCCAGAACCAGGACGCCAGGATACCGCGCGACCTGCAGGGCCTCGCGCCAGGAGAAACTCTGCGCTGCAGCCGCCGGTGGAAAACGTAAAGCCGAAAACAACATGGCGCATCCAGCAGCGAGGCCCGCGCAACAAAACAACTGCGACCTGACCGAAACAAGAGCCACGATGGTTGCCGCTAACAAAGGAATACATAAAGCGCCAATTCCATAAAAAATGCCCAAGACATTCAACATTGGACCGCGCCGGTCGGGGTACAAATCGGAGATCAACGCGTTGGTCGAGGTGTTTAGCCCTCCGCCCCCGCATCCGAGCAGCAGCGCCGGTATTGCCGAACTGGCATAGGAATTGGCGAAAGCGAAGCCCAACATTCCCGCAGCCACAAGGGTCGCTGACCCGACCAAAATCAGCTTATTGCCGACAACATCGATTCCCGGTCCAGCCACCAACGTGGCAATGAAAATTCCCACATACAACACCAGGAACAGATTCCCCTGTTGCGCTAGATCTATCCGCAGCCTCGTTCGCATTTCTGGAAGTCCGAACAGCGTGCCGAGTACGGCCATAACAATTCCAAAAACAAAAATTCCGGTCGCCGCGCCTCCGAACAAGATGCCGCGTCGAATCATCTGAGTCACGGATCACCTTTTCAAACGTTGCTCATACTCCTCGTACACCCGGTTCATCTGGTCAGGAGGAATACCAAGGACATTGGGCGAAACAAACACCGGGGGCGTGCGGCCCTTCGCAGCCAAATTCGCTGCCACTTGCGCGACCATTGACATCGCGATTGTGACGCAAGCCACGGTCGATCCGGCAGCCACCGGCGCTTTCCACCCGTCGATGTTCACCAGGGCGTCTTCAGCCGGCGTGCAATTGTCGATGACGATGTCAGCGGCATCCGCCAATTTCTTTCCTGAAGAATGCGTCGCCGCTCTTTTGGTGTAGTTGTCCATGGAAGTTACCGCTACGGTGCTTAATCCGCGTTTCTTGGCTTCGATCAGAACTTCGATTCCTACGGCGTTCAATCCTCCGTGCGAAAAGACCAGCATCACGTCACCCTTGCGGATCGGCTCGTTTTCAAACAGCACCTGAGCATATCCCTCTCTTCGCTCCAGCCATAGCAGCCCCTTCGCGCCGCCGCTGCCGATGACGTTGGTCCACATCAGGCGCATATCCATCAACGGCCGGAAACCGGGATAGGATCCGTAACGCGGAAACATATCCTGCACCGGCAGCACGGAATGCCCACTTCCAAAAAGGTGCACTAACCCTCCGTTGGATATGGCGTCCGCCATCACCGCGGACGCCTTTTGTATATTCTCGATCTGTGTTTCCCAGATTTTTGCCAACACCCCACTGATCCGCTCTTGGTAAGCGCGAGCACTCACATCATCCTCCCTGTCGACATTTGTTGTTCAATTCAAAACTCAATCCGGTAAATGCACACGGCTTGTGCCGGCACTTCCGTGGTCACGGAAAATCGTTTGCCTTCGACCTTTGGCGTGGCACCCGACGGTGTGTCACCCGAAATAATCTCCCGAACCTTTACCGCTGGCTTCTCGAGTGTTTCTACGAACTCCACTTTCGCGGCCGTGTCTGCGTGATTGAACAGAAATACAAACTGGCCGTCCGGCCCATTCATCTCTCGCAATTCGAGTAACGCCGGCGCCTTCAGGCTGGGAAGGGTCAAGCCCGCCCATTTCGCCAAAATATTGCCGAGCGGGTGAAGGGGCGCGGGATTTGCCTCGTTCCACTGGCCTGCGAAGGTTCCCAGCAGAATCGCTTCCCCCTTTCCGTACTTGTGTTCGTAAGCCGCCGGAGTTCCGTCCGCGAATTTCGCCACCACCTTTGCGTTATCGTCGAGGACGGTAAAATGTTCCGCGAAGCTCGACCCTGTGAAGGAAGCGCCATCCCAGTTCACAGCCACTTCTTTCGCAGGATCAATGGAAGTTTCGCGCACGCCGAGAATCTCGGTCCATCCAAATCCGGGTATCGCGGGTTCCGCGTGTCCTTCTTCGTTCACCCAGCCGGGCCGCGCTTCAACAAACAAATGGCCGCCCTTTTCGACATACTCCCGCAAAGCCGCCGCTTCCTCATTCGCCATCATCAAAGGGTAGGGCAGCACAATCAGCTTATATTTCTGCAGGTTCTGTCCGGCCAATTCGCGGGAACTCAGGACTTCCACCGGGATATTTCGTTCAAAAAACATGCGGTGATAGCCCGCCAGTCCCTTGTGCATGGCAGTGCGCGAATTTTCCTCGTCGTATCCGCCGAGAAGGGGCACCACGGGACTGAAAACAATCGCCGCCTCGGCCGCCTTCGGTTTCGCGGCCAACAGCAAATCGCCGTTCGCCTCAATCGCTTTCGCGGTCTCGCCAGCCCGCCGGCTTCGTTCTGTTAACGTTCCATCCAACTGAATCATGCCGTAGCCGCCGCTCTCGTACCCCGCATTCATTGGGTAGAACGCGTAGTAATTAATGGCGCGGGCCCCGCGCGATACCATGCCCCAGGTCCACATCTGCAGATCGCTTGCCGACACTTCTGACCCGATTGTAGTTCCGTGCACACCAAAACCGCTTTGCAATTCGCCGACGTAAAACCCGCGTCCTCCGGTTATTGCCGCAGTCAAATCCATAGCCAGCACCCGCCGGTTTAATGTCCAGTTGTATTCGACCGCTGTCAGCTTCGGATAAAAACTGGTTCCGAAGAAATTCACCGAATCCTTCATTAGAAAATCGTCCGTGGGATCGTACGGGTCGGCCAGGGTGCGCACCAGGGGAGAAGGATTTGGCGCATGGCTCGTGGTGACATGCGAGGCATCCACGGCTCGTACGGCGTCGCTGCGCATTTTCAGGTCTTCGGCGAGCTTGTAACCGTAGTAGACGCGCCAATCCATGAAATCCGTATAGGTCAGAATCGTGCCGAATCGCGGAGGTTCGACCTGCTTCCAATCCGTGAAGGTGCGATGCCAAGCGGTGTTTAACTTGTCGAGCGTCCCGTATTTCTTCTGCAGCCACTCGCGAAAGCGCTCGATACTTGCCGGGCAATAACAAAACATGGGCTCTGACTTGTATCCCACGCGAGCCCAATTCAACGCTGCAGGCTCGCTCCACAAATCCCAGCCATAAAATGCGGGCCTATCCGCGTGTCGCGCAACCTCCTGGAAGAAATCCAGCATGGCCTTGCGCACATTCTTATTGTCAAAACAGAATCCGGGAGCTGCCTGGGACGGAATCGGCTGGCCATCCTGCGCGGCGTATCGCCCTTCAGGATATTTCGCGCCCACCCATTCCGGCGCAGAATCGACATACACCTGAATGATTACTTTCAGGCCGGCTTCGTCTGCCAAGCGCAGCAACAAATCCAGATTCTCCAGGTGGTATTCCCTTTCACGCGGCTCTCCCACATTCCATTCCACCCAAGTGCGAACGGTATTGAATCCGAGGCCCTTAATCTTTAGCAAATCCGCTTTCCATAAGCGCGCGGATTCTGGGTTGATGTTTTCCAACATGGGAGCGCGCGCTTTTCCACCGCTGTACCATACCGCGACCGGGAAAAAAGGAATTTGCGGCCGCGTATGCGGCTGTCCCGCTGCCGTGGCGCAAACCAGCAGAAGCACCAAGGTGATGCGAAAGAGTTTCCTTCGCATAATCGACGGTTCGACCTCTCTGCAAGCTCTTCTTTCCGCATGAAGAGCGTCCACAAGATAAGTGACGAACTGACAAAATGCAGTTCCCCAGGCAGAGCAAATCCCGCGGGCAAACAATTGTTCGAGCTTGTTCTCGTCACTGCAACCATAGGGATGGTATCTCCACCAAGCGTTGGCAGGAACCGAATCGTTGCAGGAGAAACGGGTACGTGTGTGCCACGTCTTCAAATCTAGTTGCAAAATGTCCCCGCAAATCCAGCGCAAATGTGGCGAAGGCGTGTGGAAGTCGAACTCAAACGCCTCGCTGATTCCGCGTAACTTAACTTACTGATTTTACAGGCAGCGCATTTTCCGGCTTTACAATCAATTTGCTGCGCGTTGTCTTTGATTTGCAATGCAAGTGACGCGAGCAAATCGGGCGCTAAATTGGTCGACGGCTGAATGGAAGCATTCGACTGTTGTGAATTGGCGCGGCCAATACAAGAAAAACAAAGAAGCGTAAGAAGCAAGAACAGAAACAGCGATTTGGGGCGGATCATTTTTGCCCAGTCTAGCATGGGGTACTTACCAAATGCGATTTGAGTTCTTAGATGGCGTTGCATCGACCTATCGGATCCCACCCGGGAAACCGGACATCATGTTCGGGCTAGGACGTACTTCGGCGATATGCCGTTACCGGGACTTGGGTAGTGTCTCAGCTTGAAAATCTGCTATGCCTTACGCTGAAAATCAATCCGCCTTTTCTGTATACTGACGCAGTCGAAAGGAAGCCTCGATGGACGACGTCACCGGTCTTGTTGCCGAAATTCGTGCGTTTCGCCCTTTCCTTCCCGCAAGGGAATTCGAGACGAGTCTGCGCTTCTACAAGGCGCTTGGTTTCGAAGCCTATCTGCTCGGGGAGACTCTCGCCGAACTAAGTCTTGGGTCTCACGCCTTCCTACTCCAAGGCTACTACGTTAAGGAATGGGCCGAAAACACTGTGATGCATGTCCTCGTCGAGGATGTCGACGCGTGGTGGCGACATATCGATTCACTGGCTCTGACCCGTCAATTCGACGTTTCGCCCCCGGCCCCGCCCCGGGTCGAGCCGTGGGGCCTCACCGTAGCCTACGTATTCGATCCGTCGGGGGTGCTGTGGCACTTTGCGCAAGCGACCCCAGAAAATCCGAGTTCAGACCCTACCTAATTTCAAACTGAGACACTACCAGGACTTGGCCCCCCTTGCCTTGTACTGCGTGGAAAATCTGGAGTTTCCATGAGAACTAAGCGAGCCAAGGTCGGACCAAATCGTCTGCGAGAAAGCACCTGAACATCCGTACAAGAAATATGAGTCGCATCCCTACTGGAAACGGATTGATAAGGGAATCTCAGACCTCCCCGAGAATCAGGATCGGGATGCCGATGTGGTGATACCGCCAGCCATGTACCGAAGTGGCCGCAGGTTGGTCGTGTCCCTTCCGCAGAGTATTCGGGCTATCAGACTTGGGTTCTGAAATGCACATGATCTTTTCCCGGCCAAGATACCACGGCACCCTGTTTGGAGCGATGGCCAAGGCAGGAAGTAATTCTCCACAGCGTCGTTCATATGTCGTGCAGCGTTTACAGATAATTTTCAGAAAGCGGGTTTGCTAGCCATCGGACCCAATTCCTGGGACAGTCACTGGTCGCCGGTGGGATTATGCTGGCGAGAGTGCTGTCAATTTTCCAGAGACTACTGATTCAGTTCACTTCCGATTGATGATTCGATAGAAATATGGCGCTTGTAGGCTTCTATGTAATCAGCGAATCTGTGTGCGCCGTCTGGAGACAGTTGTTTTTTCGTTTGTTCAGGCGCAGCCAAGGCCAGCAGGTACATTTCCTTGCGAAGCGCGTGCATATCGTCTGGAGTCAATTCACCGAGAGACACCTTGGCGTCGTAGGTAGCGGATAGTTTCGCGTAAGTCTCATAGTAACTGGAGATGATGGCCTTTAGCGCTCCTTGATCTGCCTCGTTAACTCCGGTATCGTACAGGGCCGCAACGAAGCGATTCGGATATTCCGCATCATTCATGTATCTCGCAGCGCTATTGAACCAGAGGGATGCTGCAACATGAGTTGGAATTTTTTCCGGATTATTGGTGCCGTCGATTACATTTGGGTCCGTGATGCCGTTCGATCTATATCCATAGTTCGCACAACCACTCCAGAACAGCAGGCAAGGCACTACGAGCAGAAGTGCATGTTTCATGTTGCCTCCGTCCCCCACGGTCAGCAAAAGAGAAGCCAAAGTGAATTTTGGCAGGTGCACTTTATCGCGCCCCAGTCCGAACAGCAACCAGTAAGGCCACAGAGGAGCCCTCAACTCGTGGTTAACGGCGTAACTAGTAACCCGTCGATTGAGTTGCTTGGCAGAGCAACTCGCCAGGAGTTGACTACGTCAGCGCAACTGAACCACAGAACAGTTATTGACTGAAACCTGAAATGCTAGCCTGACTCCAAGCCACGAAGACGTGGCCCGGTGCAAACTAGCACCAAAGGCTCAGCGGTGAGGCATAGGTTAAGGTGCTGCGACTGGATTACATCTCGTGCGTTCTTACAGTCCTTTCGACCATTCTTATAGGAAGGAAATTCTGGCAGGGGTGGACGGTAGCTGCTGCAAACAGCGTGATCGTCTGCGTAATTGCTGCCCGAACAGCGCAATTTGGATTCATACCCGCGAATCTATTCTGCATTGCGCTTTATTCTTACAACGTGTGGAACTGGCGTAGCCTGCGAGTGCCGACTTCCAAGTAGCCCATCTGGTAAACGTTAGAAGTTGGAAGTTTACTGGAGGCGCGTTCTCGCTCAGCAGTGAACGGGGAGGCGGAGTTCTGCGCGCGTCCGGTAGAGCCAAACGGCGGAATCGGTAAGGTCTCGGTACCGTAGTCCACGGGCCTGATGGCTTTTTCCAAACCTGCCTCCTACCTAGGACGTAATCCGAACCACCCCAACCCCGATCTTCTTCCGATCTCGCTCCGGATATTTCGAGCGCTCTTTCTCCGCGAGCTGTTTCGTTTGAATGGCTTCGACAGGAAAGTGATCTCGCCATCGATGTACTTGAACAGCAGCCACTGCACAACGGGTTTGGACATCTCGAATTTATAGCATGGGCGCAGCTCGAAGATTAAGAATCCGAAGTATTCGCAGGCGGAAGGCGGCACGAGTTGATGACGAGGGCGAAATAGCTCGCTAAAATGCGCCCGAGTCCATCCCGGTAGTGTTCGCCACCGATGACTTGCTTGGTATGCCAAGCAGTTTTTCTAAAACTCACGAGCCTCGATGTTTGCTCCCTTATACCGGAGCCTGATGAGGTGGACATGCGCATAGGCGAAAAATGGCTTTGTTCGAACCCGAATTGCGGAACCGAAATTGTGGTTATCAAGTCTTCCCGACTTGGACAGACAGAAAAGCCAGTATGTGGATGCGGCAATGTCCTGCAAAGACCGTTCGGGAAGGCCACCATTGGAACCTTACCGGTCGGCGTAAATCAATCAAGCAGCGAAATTACGCTCGGGAAGCAGTCTCCTCGGAGCTAGGGCTGGACCGACTTATGCCTCGGAAGCGGTAGTCGGTCCGCCCGGCTGAACCCATCAGGTCACATCCGTCCGGACGGCCTTATGAATCCGAGGCCGGGTTGCCCGAAGGATTGTTATTACATCGAAATGTTGGAGTCAAGGCACGACCTGCCGTTGACCCACCGGAGGCTGAAGCCCATCACGCCCCGCTTCAATCACACTCGTTCTGTAGAGGCGTTGGAGATTCTTCGTCGGTTCAAGAGAGTCAACGGCTTCGAACCGCCCATCATCACTGCTGGGATTGGTTATGCAGAAGGAGCATCCGGTGACCGGAAGGCGGCGTTGGAGGTCGCGCATATGCTGCAGCGCGCCTCTGCACACATCTACGTTGACCCCTAGCTTGTTGCGTTGATCTATCTGTCGGTGAAAGATACAGACAGTACATACGCATGGCTGGATAAAGCCTACGCAGACCGTTCCCGATTCCTCATCTCCATTGCGACGGATCCGTAGTGGACTGCGTCGCGCCAGGATGCACGGTTTCAGGACCTGCTGGACCGGATGATTCAGCACGCGAGCAAGTAGCTTCAATCACATAACAAAGTGGAATCACGTTGAGGTACGGCACATGAGTGACCAGCCCAAGTCACCGGACGACTGCCCGGACGATTCGATCTACGGGCGAAGCTTCCATCATCCTGGTCAGTCGTGCGCCGGGCAGTTGGAAGACTACGCTGGCGCGCCAGCTCCTGCTCCAGCCGCAGCGGAAAGATAGCGTGTTGGCCCCCGTGACCCGCTACATCCTGGGAGACCACGAGGCTGCACTCGCAGAGATCGACCCGCTGGCAAACCAGGAGTGGGAGATCCGAACCTACTCCTCAACAACGACTCGGTGTTCGATCCTATGCGCGCCGATCCGCGCTTTCACGCCATTCTGCACAAGACCGGCCCCTACCGGAATCGGCCGAGCCAATGATTGACTTGTTTAAATCGTTCGAATCCTTGAAGAAATCATTAGGCAAGCTTCGAGTTCAAAACGCGATCTTGGATGGCGAGATTATTTGTATCGACGGACATGGCATCAGCCAATTCAACCAGCTTTTCTCTCGACAGGGCACTCCTGTGTTCTATGCGTTCGATCTGTTATGGCTCAATCATGAAGATTTGCGAAATCACCCGCTTATCGAACGGAAGGAACGCCTGCGGGAATTAATCGAGAGAAACAAGCCGGAAAGCATCATTTATGCTCAACCCGTCGAACGGGAGGGTAAGCTGCTGTTTGAAGAAGTTTGCAACAACGATTTGGAAGGAATCGTTGCGAAGCGCAAGCACGGCATCTACAAAAGCGGCAGCATCGGCTGGCTCAAGATCAAGAATCCGAAGTATTCGCAGGCGGAAGGACGCCACGAACTGATAAAATCCGCCTATGCCCCCGAAACCCGGTAAGGGGAAAGTAGTGCTCCACCACCCGTGCAATCATCCCGGCTGCAAATGCAAAGACTACCCGATGTCAGATAGGTAGACCTGAACGATAGTATTCCGGCATGGCGAAGTCGAAATTGTCAATCTCGGTGCTTCCCATCGGTCCGATTAGCTTGCCTTGCCCACTGTGCCGCGCCAAACCAAATGAAGAGTGCCAAACTTCATTCCGCACGAGCCTTCCAGCCGTACACCTAAAAAGAGTCAAGGCAGCAAGCCAAACATGGGAGACATTCTTAACGGACTGACTCAAATGGCCGAGGGGCTGGATTGCCTGAATCCGTTGAAACCGGACACCTACAAGGCACTTGTCTGGGTATCATGCAGCGTCAAGTGTCCTCACTGTGAAATGCTCGACCGTTTGCACCAGCTGAAGAAAGAACAGCCCCACGTTTCTGGTACTGGTCAAGTTTGAAAATCACTGGGACTGATACCAGAACTTTATCCAGAAGAAGGCTCCACCAAAAAATATATGGAGACGCCAAACCAAAACGATTTCTGGTCTTTGGCGCGATATGCTGGGCCTCCCCGCCCGGGGCACACTCCAAAATATGCCGAAAACAGAGCCAACAATATGAAAACGGTACCAATAAGGAACGATCTGTACCCCGGTGTAAACAGGAATGACAAACGATCCATGCCAGCCATGCTCGCACGCTCCTAACAGGCCCACAAGCTCTTCTAGGCTCCAAACCCGAATCGCTGATTCCGGCTTCCATCGCGGGTGACACCCGCAGTGTGCTGTGGATGCGGCAGTTGTGGGCATGTAGTGAAGAGTAATCGCGACCTCGTGGTTCAAACTTTTACCAGGGCCGCGCTTCTTCCAATCTTGAAAAATCCTGAGTGTTGTATTATGCGCCGTGAGGTCCGCATTGCTGAATATAAAGGTGGCAACCCAATTATCGTTCGTCTGAATGATAGGCGCATCGTGGAAGCGAAGATTCGGGCTGTGATTGAACAAACGAACGGCTTACACCTGCAAGTGGACTACGGCCACGATGAGACCGCGCTGATTCACGAGAAGCAGGTGCGGAAGGAACCCTAGTTGAGAATCGCGAAAGTGATTGCTGTGATGCTGTTCGGCCCGTTGCTCGGAATCATAGCGGGATTTCTTGTCGGAGGCATCGCCGTTCAGGTCATAAATTTTTACAAGGCCAGAATAATGCGTTCAACCGCCAACACCCCGCACCCGGCGACGGAATCCTAATCATGATTTTCGGTTTCTTTGGCTTGAACGTTTCGATATCACTTTCTGTGGTACTGGCTGCGCGACTGTGGCGTGGTCAATCAAGTGCCAACGAGGCGCAAGTAGGCAAGGAATAACCAATAGTCATTCAAACCTGTTCATGCACGCTTGAAACGCCGCGCCGTGGGCATCCTGCCCCGTCTTCACGACCTCGTCTCTCGTCGCCACGTGGCACATCTCGTGTTGCATCGTCTCCGTTAACTGCTCATCGTCGGTAACCGATTCGCGGTCAATCCCAATTTCTACCCGACCGTCATCATAAAATGTGGTTTTGCCATAATCGTCCGGCAATTCCGACCACTCGACGGCCACATCGGGTAGTGAGCCGTCGAAACTCTGTTCATTGATCTGCTGATATAAACCCGAAAGGTCGGCTTGCCGCAGGCGCTCACGCCCCCAAGCGTATCGTGCACCGAATAAAATCGCGGCCAGACAGACGAGAGACACCGTGATGTGAATGAGGCGGCGCATGCCGGAGGATGGCCGATTCGCACGCGTAGACCAATAGTACTGTCGGTTCTATTGACGGGCGGCTGTCTCTGATGATCCACCCGTATCACGCCCGAAATCACCAATCTCAACATCCGCAACTTTTCTCCTGATCTCCTGCGCAAGATCAAGAGCGTAGCCGCGCTCCAAGGCAAGACACTGCGCCGGTGATCGAAGCCATTCAAGACAAGCTGCGGAGGTCCAAGTGATTCACGCACATGACAGCATCGCCGACGCAGTCGCCGAATTGAGGGCTTCTCCGAAGTTCCGGGAGTGGAAGCCATCCCAGCCGACGCCGTCACCCCGGACCCCCAGCATCGAACGGTCCCCCCTGATGAAGGAAAAGCACTACTCTCCCGACGATTTGGCCGAGATGCGGGGTGTAAGCGTGGACTCGATTCGACGTTCTTCCGAGAGGAACCGGGCGTTTTGAAGATGGGCGAGAGAGGTCCGAAGCACAAGCAGCAGCACTTGACACTGCGCATCCCGGAGTCAGTCGCGGATCGCGTCTACACCCGGCTGAGTAAATCCTGATGCTAACCACCTACCGACGCCACAACCGGGCCAAGTGCCGCTTTACCGCCCGCACCGAGTACCGCTGCAAATGCCCTATTTGGGTTACGGGAACCGACAAGGACGGCAGGTTTCGCAGAGAAGCGTTGAAGCTGCGGGACTGGGATCGGGCGCAGGAGTTGGTGCGGAAGTGGGACGTCGAAGATTCACGCCCGACAAGGGCCCGCGCAACCATAGAGGAGTGGCGAGATCAGTTTTTGAAGGATGCGGAGGCACGAAATCTGAGCAACGGTACGCTGCGGCTGTACAAACTGCTGTTTCGGGAGTTGTCGGAGTTCGGGAAAGATCGCATTCTATACGTGAATAGCCTTGATCTGGCGGCATTGACGGATTTCCGGGCGGGCTGGAAAGTCAACCCGCTGACGGCAACAAAGAAGCTGGAACGTTTGCGCGGCATCTACAAGTTTGCTTTACAGCGGAAGATGGTGGAAGAGAACTACGCGGTAGGGTTGGTCGGGCCGAAGGTAAAGCATAACCCAACTCTTCCCTTCTCCAAGTGGCGGAGGCGTGTGGAAGTCGAAACTACGATGCTTGCTTAAAAGTACCGTGTTTTGACGGCGTTGCAACCCACATGGTCTGGCCAATCATTACCCCGCCTTACCTTTGAGTGTTTAGCTGTTCTTAGGTTTTGAACATCCAGGGCGGCGGAGGAAACGCCTCTACGGCGAAGTCTATGAATTTGAATTTCTGCGGATCGTTGGCAAAGAAGATCGAGGCGTCGCTTGTATGGGCAATGCCTGCGCCGTGAAAAGCCAGCTCCGCTTCCCTGATATGAGCCAGATGATCAACGGCTCTCAGCTTTGTGGCTATGCCTTCGATGTATTCCATGGCATAGCAGCATTCGAGCAGGTATTTTGCGCCGAGGCTTTCATCGTATTCGACGACGTCTGCGATCTCACAGCGCCGGAAAGAACAGGGAATGTGCCAGCGGAGTAGTGCGTCCTGCGCGGCGATCTCGTAAGCCCGGCATTCCGACACGAAGGTTTTCCGGCGTCGGAGATCGTCTTCGGGATCGGTCAGCCCCTGCCTGACCGTCGTTTCATGCCGGAAGCCGATGAACAGCTTGTAGACAAATGGTCCGTCGGATGGCCCGAAGATATCCGCATAAACGCCGGAGGCGATCAGGTCATCTGCACTCAGGATGACGCGTGTGTCAGGGGTTGTCATTGATCCGAACTTTCCTGCCGATGTGGACGAGTCAGCGCCAGCTTGCCTGCATTGCCTACTCTGTCCCCATAGTGACTGAGCCTCTTCGCTTCCAAACTGTTTCGAAAGATGTTCCTCCGGCGTGGCTAACGTTTTTTCCTTCGATCCTCAGGTCGCCCGTAGCGGGTTCGATTATCAAACGATGCTCGCCCGCATCGGCTTTCTCCGAATAGCTGTAGGTGCCTTCCGTTCGTCTTCATTTGAATCATGCCACCTGTGGGTGTTCCGTTCGGCAAATACTCATCGTAAACGCCCTTCATAAAATCAAACATCGAGACCGAATCGTCACGTACCAGACGCAGTGTCGCGAGGATTCTGCTGTCCGGAGGTTTTGGAACACCGTGCCATTCTTTCCGTTTTCCGGAGTCCTTAGCGTAGCGTTCAAACGCAGTGCTGACGCCCTCTGTTACGGCTAACACGTGAATAGTAAATTCTTGATTTGCATTGCTGCCAATCGGCGCCCCACCTATGATAACGCTCGATTGCCACGCGACGGCCCGGTCGGGAGGTGTGTTTGGGGATGATAGACAGTGCCGCTGTCGACGACCTGCCAAATTTCAATCCCCGCGGGAACCTCGCGAAGAGTTCCGAGAATTATCGACTTGCGTGGCACCCTCGTGTGACGCATCGGCACCGTTATCCGCGCTTCCATTTTTTTTCGACGATAGATTCCACCGGGCGAATGAGTGCAACCGCTCGATGAGCGAAGTCGCGAGGTCCTTGATCGCTTGCCGAGCTTCATAGGAGGTTAGACTCCGATCCCGCTGCAGCCTAATATCCTTGTAGTTATGCTCATCCACAACCAACACGTTCTGAAGGATTTTGGAATTGCGATATTTGGACATGGACTTCTGGAAGTCTTCCAGTTTTCCTGCGCGGTCGGTGGGGAGGAGGCGAGGGAGTCCTTGGTCAGGTTCAGGCCCACGCCTCCCGAGTCTGTAGGTTTTGAACATGCTCGCGGAAGAGAAGGGCGACGTTGTCACGGCCCCTACGCGGTAATTTATTCGTTGTCGCTTGCGTTCGCTGCGACCGACGCCTTACCTGGGGAACTCAAAAACAATGTAATCAAAGAGAGAAATTAGCACGTCGTTTAGTTCGAGGAAATCATCGGCCGAAAACTCGGGAATCGCCTCCGCGCAAAATCTATTGTCCGGGTGGATTGCGCGGATTCGTTTTTCGTAATCGTCCTCGAAGAACTTTTCCCATTCTGTTTCAAAACCGGATATTTTCTCGAAGTATTTTGCCGCATCCTTGGAGGTCGGGTTGACAACTCCTTCGTCGCGCAGTCTCTTTAGGACCAGACTGTGCGCCGCGTCAAGAGCAATCCATAAGTAAATGCACGCGGCTTCAGCAAATTCACCGTGCTGGAATGCCATCCGTCCCTTCAGAAGACAGCTCACGCCTCGGAGCAAAACAGGATTGGGTCCGGCAAAGAGGATGGCATGCTTACATTCTTCGGTCAGACGAGGCTCATTGGCCGAAGATGAACGACGGGCGGAAGATGATTGGAGTCGGCGTTCCGAGGCGCATGAATCGGTTCGAATAGACAGTCCGCTTATTCGCTTATTCTATGTAAGTGTATGAGCAAGTAGGCTGCACAAGATGCAGCGTCTGTCGCCATGTGACGTGAGCAATCTCGTACCACTCTACATGGGTCTTACCAGCTTCTGCAGTCGCGTAGACAAGATAACTCCCAGGGAAAACACCAAAAGAAAATTTCCCTTCTCGGTCTGCGTTGCCGCTTGCGTAGATTGGAGGTAGAAATGCGTCGAGATCTTTTCCGCGTTCCCCGCAGAATTTCATGCCAGCGATCATATTTGTTTGCGCCAACTGATCATTGTAGATATCCGCTGGAACATGGGTGTCGAGTTCAAGGACGCTTTGCCTTAGGCCTTTCATATATCCGTCGAAGTTCCTGGAAATCTTCAGAGGGATGCTTTCAGTTAGTGATCTTTATCCTGTAGAGAGTAACCCTCGCTCCTGGCGTGTTGACGGCATGGCCTTCTTGATTCAGGATAAAAATTGCGGAGCTGCAACAGATAGCAAATTCGTGGCTGCATCGGATGACGGAATGGGGGAAACTCCGCAAAGTGGAACAAGTATTCTTCCGCAGGAGTGGTCGGTCGAGATCGAGCACGCGAGAAGTAAATCGCCAGAACTCTTCGAGGAGTTACTCGCCGTTCGTAGGGCATGCATCGACGTATCCCTAATGATTGACCAGTTTAGTTCCACCAGAGAAACTTATCGCAACGATTCGGTCGCCAAAACCATACAAAACAACCTCAGCGATATATGCGAGCGGTGTCGCGCAATCCTTACAAAACTTGAGGTCTAGATTCAGTCAGCGCGCCTTGTCCCGCTTATCTCTTTTTAGTTCTCGTCATCATCTCGAGCCGCCCTTCCGCCTGCGAATACTTCGGGTTCTTGATTTTGCGCCAACCAATGCTATTGCTTTTATAGATGCCGTGTTTACGTTTCGCTGCGACGCCTTCCAAATCGTCGTTGCAGATTTCTTCGAACAGTAGCTTACCGTCTTCCTTCCCGACTCATCTGGACTTGAGTCGGTTTCGACCCAACAAGAGAACTCTGCTAGTCTCTACCCATGCGATTCCAGTTTGGTTTTGCAGTGACCACTACTTTTTTTGAGTGGCTTCGATGAACTCCTGAGTGTCGAAGAACTGTCTCCGGCGCAACTTTTTCATTTTGTGACCGACTTGCATGGGAATTTCTGAGAAACGGAGAGGCAGATGAAGCTTCTGCGCTGTCTTGCAGTAATGTGCTTTCTGGTAGGAACCTGTCACGCCCAGTTGCCGGAATACTATCAAACCATCAATCGCGTCACGTGGCTCTCGCAGAACATCGACGCGATTTTGCCCACGTGGATTGCGCTCGGAATGACCGATATCCACAAGTACGCGAACATCAAGGCCGTGGGGACTGATCATGGCAAGCCCGCGACCATCTATACATGGCAGGTTACCGGACGCCTCGGCAACCTGACCGTCAATTTCCTTCAGCCAGCCGAAGGCCAGTTGAACTCCTACAATGATTTTCTGGAAAGGCATAAGGACGGCATTTTTTCTATTGTGCATGAGGTTCCCACCAGGGAGGCGATGGACAAGGAGATTCAGCGCATGGCCAGCCTCGGAGTAAGTGTCCTGCAGCAGGTAACTTTTGAAATCGACCACACGCCGGTGACCTACACCTACTTCGACACGGAACCACAGGGCAAATACGTTCTTGGCCTTGTCTACTGGCCCGGCGGAGCGCCCAGGCCTCTGGAGCTGAAAACCGTCTCCCACATCGCTCCTGTTGTTCGCGATGCGGCTGCGGTTACCGACTTCTGGCAGAAGCTTGGCTTCCCTAGTTTTGAGCTGGAGCATGCTACGCCACGCGACGATTCGCGCTATCGCGGCCAGCCGCTTTCGCTGGCGTTTGAAGTGGGCTTTGAACGGATCGGCGCCATCAGTTATGAGTGGATTCAGCCACCATCTACTCCAGCCAATATTTATGAAGATTTTCTGAAGCGCCATGGCGAAGGCATCCAGCACATTGGCATGCCTGTAGACGATCTATCCAAAGCTACTGCCGTATATGAAAAACTCGGCTTTCCGGTGTGGCAGGCCGGAGCATGGGGGGATATCGGAAAGTCTGATTCCGGGCAGTACCACTATATGGACACGGACAAAATCGGTGGCGTAAGTGTTGAGCTGATCCACGCCTATTAAGAGCCAAGTCAGCCTCATCCTACCGGAAGCACCTGCCACTTATACTCGGAAAAATTCAGCGGAAACCGAATCGAGGCCCAGTACCTAAGTTACCGGTAATGCGTGCCGGCTCAAACGGTCGATGCAACACTATCCATTGCGCTGATTCGAAGATGCTTCCCCGGAGGAACCCATCTGTTTTGCTATAGTAAGTCAAAACCTAGCCAGGGTAGTGCTCTGGCTCTTCTAACCTCGGGGAGCGATTTAGTCTTTATTTTCAAGGCAAATTGGGTTCGACCTGAGTGTTGCGTCGACCCATTGAATCCACCCGACTAATCGGGACTTGGTTGCCGCATTTTCCTTGAATCACTGCAAGAATAAACGTACCATCCCTAGATCATCTAGGAGAGTAAATGCAGTCGCACATTGCCAGCCGCCTTAGAACTTGGCTTCGCGCACTCTTCCGGCGATCTCATGTGGAGCGCGAAATGGGCGCCGAACTCCGTTTTCACGTGGAATCGTATGCCGAAGATTTGATGAGCAACGGCGTGGATCGCGCGGAAGCGTGGCGTCGCGCGCAGATCGCATTCGGCAGCGTGGAAAAAACCAAAGAGGAGTGCCGCGAAGCGCGGGGCACGAACGTGATTGAAACTTTCTTGCAGGACTTGCGGTTCGGGCTGCGGATGCTGCGCAAGTCGATGGGCTTCAGCACAGTTGCGATTCTCACGCTCGCTCTGGGTATCGGCGTAAACACGGCTACGTTTACGGCGTTTGATGCGTTGGTCTTGCGACCGCGGGCCGTGGCTGATCCAGATCGTTTGGCGTTTGTTTTTCGCGCCACGGGCGACGATGCACACGGCCGATTTTCGTATCCGGATTACCTCTATTATCGAGACCACAGCAAATCCTTTTCCGACCTGGGGCTGTTTGCGTTTGGGATGGCAGTGACCTCTTCGGACCTGCCCGCGAGCAGCAAGGCAGCGCAGTCGCGGGTAGCCCGCGCGGTAGGACTTCAACTACCACAGCTTCTGCCAGGCAGCGCGCAGCCGCTGATGTGTTTCTTCGTTTCGGGGAATTATTTTCCAATGCTCGGCGCGATACCGCTGCACGGTCGCTTGATTGAGCCCACGGATGACGTTCCCGGCGCAGTTCCTGTCGTGCTGATGAGCGGGAATCTCTGGCAAAACGAATTTCATTCTGATCCAAAAGTGTTGGGGGAAGTGGTTCATTTGAATGGAGTGCCCTTCACGATTGTAGGGATAACGCCGCCGGACTACATGGGAACTGGTCCGGATGTGCCCAGCCTATGGGCACCGGTGGCGGCAAGAGTGCACCTGGGAAGTATTTCTGCCGAAGAACTGCAAAGTCGGCGTGTAATTGTGGGAGAACCGCAGGGGAGATTGAGGCCCGGCGTTTCTTTTGCGGACGCGCAAGCGGAGCTAGGAGTATTGGCAGCACGGTGGCGGGCGGCGCATCCAGAAAACAAAGAGCGCGAAATCATCAGCGTGGTTCCAGGCAAAAATGATTTGGCGTTGCTGGGGCCGATGGAATGGGCGTTGATTGTTGCATCGTTGGCAGCGGTCGGGCTGCTGTTACTGATTGGTTGTGCGAACGTGGCCAGCTTAATGCTGGCTAGGGCAGCGGCAAGGCGCAAGGAGATTGCCGTACGACTGGCGCTCGGTGCGGGCCGTGGGCGATTGTTACGACAGTTGTTGACGGAGAGCCTGCTACTCGGCCTACTGGCGGGCGCGTTGGGCTTACCGTTCGCGAGCTGGATGCTGCACTTACTGATGGTCGAAATCGGCTTGGCTGTACCATCGTTTTGGGGCAGCATCGCATTGCAAGTCACTCCGGACATTCGCGTTTTCACGTACACACTGCTGATCTCGTGCGCAGCGGGAGTGTCGTTCGGGCTGGTGCCCGCGGCGCAGGCGTCGAAGGTAGACGTAAACTCTGCAATCAAGGGAGAGGGTTCCGCGTTGGGCAGCGGGATCAGTCGCTCGAAATTGCGGGGCTTGTTGATTGCGACGCAGATGGCAGCTTGCCTCGTATTGCTGATCAATTCCGCATTGCTCCTGCGTGGATCACAAAAGGCGGTAAAGATCGATCCGGGGTATGAGATCCAACCCGTGGTCTATCTGGAAATGTACAATCCCGAGCAGTTGCATTACTCGCGAGCACGATTGCAGCAATTGAATGGGGAATTGATTCGAGGTATTGAAAGCGTGGCTGGAGTTCGTTCAGTAGCGCAAGCTTCGCGCGGACCGATTGGGAATATGAGTTGGGTAGATGCGACGCCTGTTGATAGAGTCGCGACCCCTTCGGACCGAGCGAACCAGGGACTAGGGGCCGGGTACAGCTACGTCGCTCCCAACTACTTCGAGACGATGGGAATTCCGATTCTTCGAGGTCGAGTGTTCACAGCAGGGGAGGCGGAAACACAGGCTCCGGTTGTGGTGATCAGCGAGGCTACCGCTCGACGATTCTGGCCGGGCCAGGATCCCATCGGCAAACGGCTGAAGATCGGATCGGAAACGGAGGGCATGTCGTTTCCCGGTCAAGCGGAGCCGGTCCTGCCAAGCAGTGAGGTGATTGGAATCGCGGGCGATGTGCGCAGCATGGACCTGACCAAAGTCGATGAATCGTATCTGTACCTCCCGCTATCTCATACACGGCAATGGACCAGTGTATTGCTGGCGCGGACGGAGGGTGACCCGGCAACACTACTGCCGACGATTGGCGAGCGAGTGCGACGTGTGGACGCCAGTCTGCCGATGCTCGGTGCGCCGCTGAGGATGATGCTGTCGACGGATCCGCACTTCGTGACGTCTCGGGTGGGAGGCGCTCTGGCCAGCATCATCGGCGGGTTGGGATTGCTGTTGGCGTGTATGGGAATCTACGGCATGGTGAGCTACAGCGTGGCGGAGCGGACTAGGGAAATTGGTATTCGAATGGCGTTGGGAGCGCGAAAACTGCAGCTGCTGCGTTTGGTGATGATTCAGGGCTTCCGTCCGATTTTTGTGGGCATGGTGATTGGGGTTGTTGCGTCTGCAGGAATATCGCGTGTGTTTGCCGCGATGCTGTTCGGCTTCGATCCTGGCGACGGGGTTTTGTTCTTCGCCGTGTCGCTGGCATTGGGGGCGATTGCGCTGGTGGCGACGTATGTGCCGGCACGAAGGGCAATGCGGGTCGACCCTCTGGTCGCGCTGCGCTATGAATGAAAAGCCCTGCGGGCTACGATTACGGTTACCACTTTCAATGGTGCGGCCATGATTGACAATTAGAGTTACAGAATTGCAGGCAAGCTCCCGATTAACCGCCGAAGTGGCTCATAGTACCGACGCGGACGGCAAAGCGGCACGAGCATAACAAAGACTATAGTAAAAGTTGCGCCGAGGCGTTCGGCACAAAAGATCGATCTGATGGTGAGCCATTGAAGAAACTTCGCGCCAACTCGTCACGAAGCTCTTTAGTTCGCTAGGACGTGCAAGACGACAATCGCCAGGATGACACCGGCCATCAGTGTCGTCGCCGCAATGAAAAGGGAAGACAAGTGCGCACGGACCATGGCTAACGATTTCTGCGATGGAAGCGGCAGAATAATGTCCCGGTTGTAGCTGCGTAGCAACTCGGCGCAGCCGCTGACAAGTACAATTAACGGCAGGCCGAACAACAGAAACCATAACGTCCACATCCGGCCTGCGTACCACATGACTAGCTGCTGAGCGCTGCGAGCGGGTTCGTATTGCAGCGGCTGGAGATTGCGCAACACGAGCGCAGTCATAAAGAGAACAGCGGGAAAGATGAGCACCAGTTCCATAACGGCGATGACGCGCTTGCGCATGTAACTTTATGGCACAAAGTACTCGTAGGCGTCAAGTCCTTCCATGAGAAACGGGGTTACCGGAAACTTGGGTACTGCAGGCTCCAATCCACGCAGTCGGGTTAGGGATTCTCAGCACACTTCTGGTATCGGTGTACCCGCTCAGGCAATTCCATTCTTGCTGCGGCGTCGCGGAGCGTCATGACACAGGGCCGTTCTAATAGTGGACAAATCGGAGGTTGTGTTTATCTGGTATGAGATGGAGGCCGCGATTGAGGCATTCAACGAAGACCATCCAAAAGAGAAATAGACAGAAATAGACGGTAGGCCGCCCTTTCGCCCAAATGCTCCCCCGCATCCACATAATGCGCCCGAGTCCGTCCCAATACACTTCGGCGATTAATCACTGAGCTTGGAGTAGAATGCTGGCCGACTGGGCTGTGTCTACCACTCTCTCACACAAAGGACAAAACATGGGTCAGTTCATCTGCATCGCGGTTGCGGTCGGCATATCCGCCATTACGCTTCGTGCTCAAGATCAGCCGAAGTTTCCCCCGGGCAACAGGAAGTACTCGATGCCCACAAAGCACGTGTGGAGGCTAGTGAAAAGCGGGACTACGCAACCTACTCCCGCCTTGTAGCGGATGATTGCATGTACAGCGACGACGATGGAGTCCTTGATACGAATCACAAGGCCCACATCATGGAAGAGTGGAAGCTTCCCCTTGCGTACGATCACGGAGTGAATCCGCGTGACTACGTTGTCCACGTTTACGGCAATACAGCCGTGCTGAACTACCGAGTCACCATACACGAGCAGTTTACGGATGCCGACATCATCAGCGAACAGCGTGCCACGGAGACTTACATCAGACAAAATGGCTCGTGGCTGCTCATTGCGAGGCAGTGGGGTAATCTGCCGGTAAATTTCCACAAGCCGGTTGCCGTGGATACAAGCGTTTATAAAGATTATGTTGGCCAATATGAGTGGCGTCCGCTGGATCAGTTGGAGACCGTCACGGTGAAGGACGGGAAGCTCTGGACAGACTTCGGCGAAAATGTGGACGAGGAGTATTTTCCGCTAGGGTCTGAGACGTTTTTCGTGAAGAATGATCTGGGAAGCGTCACATTTGTCCGCGACGCTCGGGGCCACGTGACCGGCTACACCTATCACCGCTGGGACGGACAGGAAATCCACGCCAAAAAGATCAAGTAATCGATCCCGAAGCGGATGCCTAACTCCTGACATTTCGCGTAATCGAAAAGGTGGCGGCTAATCCCCAGCAGCCGATGCGCCCACGGATGCTAGAATCAGCCGTGCTCCCTCGAATCCACCCAATGCGCCCGAGTCCGTCTCGGTACCCACTTCGGCGGTTACCGCGTTTGCTAGGACTTTGAGGGTACTCATTCCCGGTGTTGTCTTTTTCGATGAGGATTGCGGACTCGCCTGATGGCGTTACAGACAGTTCAGGTCGACGCACAAATAGCCACGAGCAGTCCGTCAGTCTTGCTTCGAGGCGAGCAGTGTGCTTTCGGCAAACCTCCACTCCTACTCGCCTCGCTTTACTAACTGGCATTTCATCCCGGGTCTATCACGTTGTTATTGGTGGCGCTTGTTCCGCAAGCAAAGAGGGGACATCAACTCCCGAAGTCCTGATCTCTCGGGCAAGAATACAACAGGACATTTGGGCTGAAGGAGCGCCTCCCATGTTGATGCGAGCGGAAATTCTTGATGCCTGCCGCATCGTATGCTCAATTCGTCTATGTGGCGAACAGCGGCGCTCGCGAGGAGCAGGCCTGTGACTATCTTTTTTGTGATGTTGCGCATAGGGCGGCGATTATATCTTTACATTTAGGAGAATTCCAAATAGTGCCTGGCTATTTGGTAGAATTTTCGTTGCCCCTTCTCTACCGGGAGGGACAAGATGCAGAGTGTTGGCACCAGCGAGTTCAATTTAGAAAATCTTCGTGCACGATTACAACGCATGTCGGACGAACAATCGATTCAGTTCGGAAGAGCCTGCCGAGAATTGTTGACCCCGCAAGCGAATCTGGGCAGACCGCCGCGTGAAGTGTTCGTCATTCAGTTGCAGGAAGCACGCAAAGAGTGGAGAAGGCGGCATCCCAAGGAACTGAAATAACAGCAGCGTTATCCCTTCCAGACATACTTACCGCAGGGGCAGGGGACCGTCTCCGCAGGATGTTTCTTTTCCAACGGTTTCTGACAAACCGGGCAATTTTTCTGCCACACGTTCACACCGAGTCTTTCTCCCACAAATGTCAAAAGCGGAGCGACAACTCCTTTGTCGCCGCTCCCGCTGTCCAACTGCTAGCTTCGCGAGCCAGCAGAGAGTGAGTGTTTTTAGGCTATCAGCGACACCAAGAGCCGTCGTTGCTCTAGGTCAATCAGTCTAGGCGGGGCTATTCAAATCTCGCCATGCAGCTCTGAAACGCTTCCCCGTGCGCATCTTGCCCCGTCTCCTCCACAACTGTGCGCGTGTAAACGTGGCACGCTTCGTGTTGCACAGTCTTCACAAGCTGCTTTTCGCTGGTGACCGACGCACGGTCGATCTCAATCACCGTGGAGCCGTCTGAGAATTGGGTTTCGCCGTCCTTCGGACTGCCCCACTCCACCACCACATCAGGTAGCGCGCCGTCGAAACTCTCCAAATTAATCCGCTGATACAAACCCGGAAGGTCAGTCTTGCGTACCCGCTCCCGCCCGGTGGCATACCGTGCGCTGAAGAAAATCACGCCTAAACAAGCCACAGAGACGGCGATTTGGAGGGGGCGGCGCATACGTTATTCTCGATTCTCGCCCGCTACGACGGGAGAGGGAATGGTACTGGTGGACTAATCGTTGAGCCCACTCCGAGAGTCGGACTCGGGACCTTGCGATTAAATCGCACGCTCTATCAACTGAGCTAAGTTGGCGTAAGAAAATTATCCCATCAGCCCCATCAACTTGTCCAACGCTTCGCGGGATTCGGCTTCGGGCGTTTCCACATCGTTTGGTGATAGCCTAGGTGGTGGAGGATCAGTTTGATGATTGCGGTTAGGGAGCACGAAAAGCTTTTGCGGGCTTCCGCAAAGTTTATGAGTTGGGAACCAGTGTCGGCGGAGGACGCGCTGCGGAGTCTGATAGCGGCGGAAAGACACTACTCGCCGCAGGAGCTTTCTAAACTGTGGGGCGTGTCGGTCCACCGCATCAGTTTCGACACACCGTAGCGAAACGTTTGCTCGTTGCCGGTATTCCCGTTGGTTACGTCGCGAGCCTGCTGGGACACTCCGAAATCATCTGTCAGAAGCACTATTCGAAGTGGATTCATGAGCGCCAAGCCGCCGTTGAGAAGGCTATTCGGGGTACGTGGACGGCATAGAGTCTGGCACGTTCACGGCACACCCTCTGTCTGCACCACAAATCGCGAAGCAGGCGTGCATATTTGTGGCGGAGGCGTGTGGAAGTCGAATCTGCCCTGCCCATTGATAACGCGTAAGTTACTGATTTTACGTAGGGAGAAAAGGGAGAAAAGGGATAAAACGGAGAGTCTCGGCACAATTTGGGCACAATTTTCAGGATCACTTCCCTGCCCTCTTCTTTCTCCAGTTCGCCTTCTGCGTTGCTGAGATCCTCTTCCTCACCTCGGCGCTCATCTTCCCGGTCTTCCGCCTCTTTCGTCTCCCGCCCAACACCGCGATCGCAGCGGCAACTCTCTCCAGATTCCTCTCCAGCCGCGCGTGCTCTTTCTTCAACGCTTGGATGATGTTCATGAGGACTCCTCTGCGCGAAGGATTTTAAGCCCACACATGGATCAGGAAACCCAACCCCAGACTCACCGAATACCCTAACGCCAGTGATAATACCCACGTTCCCAGATTCATCCACTGCCCGTCGTTCTCTTCCTTCAATTGCTCCGTCACCATCTCCCTACTTCCAGAGGGTACGCAGGCATCCAGGACGATAAGCGCCCTGTTCCAGCGCATATTGTCTACGGGATTTTCTCCTGCGTCCCGTGCTGTGACCAGACCAAAAAGAATATTCAGACCATACATCTGCAGATATGACACTTCGCCAAAGTGCAGCAACGGGACAGCGAACCAGTTCCACATTTGCTGGATCACGAAGACGCAGTAGAACCCCACCAGAAACGAAACACCCCACAACAGAATTGCTTTCTTCGCCTCGCTCACAGATGCCTCCAGAAGTTGTTCCTACTTCTCCTGCGCGCTTGCTTTGTGTATTCCAAGAAACCGGCGCAGAGAGGACTATGCCCCCGCGCTGTCGCGCTTCGATGAGCGCAGTGTGATCGTAGCTTGTGCCTTGGCGTAATCCGAACCCAAAACGGAGACTTCCCAAGTCATACGGTCGTACATTCGCTTGTAGTCCGAGAGGATTGGAATACGGTCCCAGAAGGACACACGTCTCACCTCACAAGACGCGCTAGACCTAGCAAGTGTAGGGATGTTTGCGTCGCGCAACGCGTCGACAATATCATTGAACTTGGGTTGCGTGGATGTCAACACGCAGTTCGCGTTTCGCCTACGGCTGAATAATATATGTCGAGCCGCTGGAGCCACTAAAGCCATCCAAATCACTCCGCAGCGTGTCCACGTCGGTCCTCAGATTGTCAACGTCGCTTTGCAAAGAGCCTAGTTCGGTTTGGAGATTATCCACCTCGGTTTGCAGGCTAGCCACTTCGGTTTGCAAGTCGCTCGCATCGGTTTCTAGTTCGTCATGTTTGTCCTTCAACTCCTTAATGACGGAGAAAACCCAAATGAATAGAATCACCAGGACAACAAGGCCCCAAGTCGGAATGTACATTCCCGGTCTCCTCACTTCGATATCTTCCTCGCCTTCATTTCGGCTCCTTGGGATGCCTCCTTCTCATCACTTTTCCAGTTCTTCGGACTCGATATCCAAGATGTCAGCCGTTTGCGTGGTCTTTTCGCCGATCCAAGGGCAAAAGTGCAGTTCGCTCCCGTAGTTCAGCATCAGGTCGTCTCCGTAATATGTGCCAATCTTTTCCGGTGTGACGTACGTGCATTCCCCGGGTCCCGTCATTGGCTCGCCCTCTTTATCGTCTCCATTCAGCCAAGTCAAGGTGACGCGGCACTTCGCGGTAATGACATGTCCTCTATGGACAAATATAAATTTACCGTCGCGGTATGCCTTAAGGTAGTAGGCGTTGGCCTTTTTCGTTGTCCGTGACCTTGTCCAAAAATTATCCGAACAGCCGATGAGCACGAAGACCATGAGGACTAGAATCGTGTTTCTCATTTTTGTGTTTCGGGACCGTCCGATGTTGGCGGTTCACATCGTTGCCTAGACTATTTGTTAACGAATTTGCAGACCTGCTCAAAGTGATGTTTGAATTTGTGGGTGAAATGAGCCTCTGGATGGGTAGTCATGAGTACGTCGCCGTCTGCATTCATCAAACTGAAATGCCAGTGCCTGTAGGTCGTTCCTTCGTCGGCACTCATTGTCTCAGCGGCTTCTAGAACATAATCTGCTTTGGCTTCGTTCTGGGTCAATACGACGTTAGGACAGTACTTAGAAAACCCCTCGGCAATCTCGGACGTTGTAATGTTGGATTTCGGCGAGAGATAAATTCGCTTTGTGTTCTGCTGAGCAAGTAGCGCGGCGACACTGAGCAGGCAGAAAACTATTAAGGTGCTGAGAATTCGCATTCTGATATCTCCTGGTCTGAGATTACGGCAAGGTTCTACTCAACGGAGACTACACCAGTTGGTCAGTGTGCCTACAAAGCTAATAGAGCGGATGGTCTGATCGGCTACTCGTTCCTAATTTGCCTCTCATGAACCAGCGCGGTCTCATCGCGCCCGTAATCCACTTGCAGGTGTAGACCGTTCGTCTGTTCGATCACAGCCCGAATTTTCGCTTCTACGATGCGCCCGTCATTCAGGCGGACGGTGATTGAGTTGCCGACTTTGTATTGTTTATCCACGCGCGACCTAATTCGGAAGTCCGTAGGACTGCAATTGGTGCCGCATGACCTCAAGGGTTCTACTCAGGACCGAATTGGGGGCGACAGGCAAGCGTTGACTTTCTGGAATTTCCATTGGAGGCATCCATCCTGCAATCCGATTGTTTCCCTGTATCGTTGCTTCCAGATAGCCTTCCGATACCGCAGGCATTCTCGATTCCACGGACACGCAAGACGACGGCTTGAAATAAGCTATCCCGGCCACCAGCCACTTTCTCACCAGCACATTGTTAGCCCACACAGGAGTCAACTCGAAACGCCACGTCGCGAATTTCAAATCTTCGAACGGGGCATAGGGATTCTGCTTTAACAGAGATTCAACTTTCTTTTGTCGTATCTGCTGATCCTGATAGACGAGAATAACTGTGAAGGCATTCGCAAATGACATTCCAGTTCTCTGAAATAGTTGCATCGCTTTGAAATCGGTGGCGGAATATACATCAATCCCATCTTGGGAAAACAAAAACGCCAAGGGTGGCTGGTTCAGACCCAACACCTCATCAATAAACGCGTGGTCAGGCAACTTTAGATTCTCCATGTCTGCTCGGCAGGCGTCAGTCGTTTTCTGAGCAACTAACGGGTTCGCGAGAAATGCAACAATCAGTAACGATTTAATAGCACTTCTCATGGTAAGAAAGCCGCCAAGTTTGTATTTATCAGCCGTTCTTCGGATGCCGTCTTCGCCATTCCTTGCGCGCTTCCTGCAACTGAATAACGAACACTTCACGCGGCGGTCTGCCCAGATTCGCTTGCGGCGTCAACATATCCCGGCAAGCTTTTCCGAATTGAATCAACTCATCGTCAGACAACCGGCGAAGTCGTTCACGAAGATTTTCAAGATTGAACTCGCTGGTACCAACACTCTGCATGGCGGTCCCTTCTGGCAGAGGAAGGGCTACTAAGATTCTATCAAAGCGATGGGGTCGGGAGATGAAGCGGGGCCGCAGCCTGTAAGGGTATCCGAAGCTCTCTATCCGCATGACCTTCTTGTTGCGCTTGCAATGCACTGAGCCGACGTCTCGCGCCATCGTAGGCGGCCGCTTTCACGGGTGCGTCGAACCCATCGCGATCCATCAAGTGCTGCAGCCGCAATTCCTTCCCGATCTTCGCCAGTTTATCCATTCAAGCCTCCATCCTTACCTGTCCCGGTACCATTGCGAATCGTCGCATATGGGTGCTAGGGTTGCAGGGATGAACACCGAATTGGTCGCCAAGCACTTAGAGTTGGAGCAGTCTTACGACGACACGCTGGAAGCGCTGGGCGGCGCGCTGGACTTAAAGGATGCGGAAACGCAAGGCCACTGCCAGCGGGTTACGGCGTTTACGATCTGCATAGCCAAGACGGTTCCGGTGCCGCTCGCCTATCTGCCGATTCTGGCACGCGCGGCATTTCTGCATGACATCGGCAAAATGGCGATTCCAGATTCTATCCTGCGCAAGCCCGGGCCACTCAATAATGACGAAAAGCAAATCATGCGCACCCATTGCGAGATCGGATATAACGTCCTCACGCGCATCCCGTTCCTTCGCGATGCCGCCGATATCGTCCTCGCCCACCACGAGTTCTTCAACGGCACGGGCTATCCACGTGGCTTGCGCGATGAAAAGATTCCTCTTGGGGCGCGTATCATCTCCATCGCCAATACTTTCGATGCCATGCTGAGTGACTTGCCCTATCGCAAGGCCTTTACTATGTATTATGTGCGCGAGGAAATACGGCGCTGTGCAGGTACGCAATTCGACCCCAAAATCGTGGAAGTTTTCATGTCCATTCCCGAGCAACACTGGATCGAACTCCGCGAGAATCTCGGCTCACCCTTCCGTCTGACGCAACTAAAGAACCTAGAATCCCAAGGTACGCCATTTTCGCTTCGCTCACTTTTTCTCTTAAACAAGTCGTGCTTGCCTTCAGCCTGCGAATACTTCGGATTCTTAATTATTAGCTGCGCTCATGCTATAAATTCGAGATGCCCAAACCCGTTGTGCAGTGGCTCCTGTTCAAGTACATCGATGGCGAGATCACGTTCCTGTCGAAGCCATTCAAATCGAAACAGCTCGCGGAGAAAGCGCGCTCGAAATATCCAGAGAAGGAGCGCAAGAAAAATGGGGTCGGTGCGATTCGGATCAAATCCCAGAAGTGAAGGCAGGAGAGGCAGGCCAGGTTTCCTGCCTCCCGTTTTATTCCCCTTTCGGGGAAGCCGATTAGCCTGACGGAGGGTGGCTAATCGGATATGCATTGCTTATGTCGTCTGACTCCCTAAATCCGAAGAAAGTTACAGGTCTTTCACCGCAGCAAAGATATATTGGCGAGCAAATCGCTCCCGCGGCCTTCCCTTGCTTACCTTTCCAAACATATCCACAGGAAATAAAATTCCTGTGACGAGTACTCTTGACAAGCAAGACAGTTAGAAATATAAGCACGTGCTCAGATGGTTGCCTTGCCGCGAGGAAACCGCTCTCGGGCATACCTTCGGTTCTAAAAGTTCGACAGCAAGTCCAAACCGCACGACCAACTTGATGTAGTGGTGTCTTCGGACGAATTTGTCTTGGGAGGAACCATGCGATCCAGATGTTTTTCCATCCTCTTTGCGATCTTTCTCTACTCCCAAGGAAGCTCAGTCAACGCTCAAACCGGGAGTACGGCTACGTCCCAGCCTCAAGCGTCGACGCTGCTGGCGCAGGCAGCGGCAGCGCTAACCGGCTCAACCACGATCTCGGACGTGACCCTGACCGGCAATGCGCAGAGTATTGCGGGATCTGACAACGAATCTGGAACCGTCACTCTCAAGGCGATGGCTGCGGGGGAGAGTCGGATGGACCTAGCATTTCTGGCGGGGATCGCAGCCAAATCCGATCCATTGACGCGAACGGAAATACGGTAGGCGCTTGGTCCGGTCTGGACGGAGTTCAGCACCCGATTTCCTTTCACAATCTATTGACCGACTCTGCATGGTTTTTTCCGGCACTCACGTTGAACCGAATAGCGAGCAATCCAACGATAGTCGGAACGTACATTGGTCAAGAAACTCTCAACGGACAATCAGTCTTTCACGTTTCGGTCTCCCAAACACCTGCCGTCGCCACTACACCGGACGCTGCCATCATGCAGCATTTGGCCCAGATGAATTTTTATTTGGATCCCACTACGCTCCTTCCTGTCGCACTGTCGTTCAGCACTCATCCTGATAACACCGAGTTGCTGGACATTTCTGTGCAAATCCAATTTTCCAATTATCAAACTATTGGCGGCGTCCAATTCCCCTGCACGTTCAGGGCCCCGTGAACGGTACCCTGTCGCTCGACCTGCAGCTGCAGTCAGCGACTTCGAATTTAGGCCTCTCGGCAACTCAATTCACCGTGCAGGTGGCGCCATGACAAATTTGTTTGAGAGCGGAGGCATTATGAGACAGTTCGTGCGGACTTTGCTTTTGACCGTCGTGATTGCCCTCTGTGCAGGCTGGGCTTTTGCCCAGGTACCCACTGGAACTCCTCCGTTTAGCTCTAGCACCTCGACTGGTGGCCCAGAGGCAATTGATCTCGCCAATCTTAATGTCCATCTGGACATTCCCGTGGTTAACAAAGCCGGACGGGAGGTCAACTTTACATACGATCTTAGTTACGATTCCTCCGTGTGGCAGGTGCTTTGGTGGCACCGGAAGTCACTATTGGTATCCTGTTTACAATTACGGGTGGCGAGGTGTTACGGAGATTCAGAGCGGATACCTGTCGTACTTTTTGGCAGAGACCATTTGTCACTACTATGTGGGTCGTGTTGAGTATACCGGGTATACCGAATATCAATATGCTGATTGGGTTTACCACGACCCTTGGGGGGTACCGCATGCATTTGGAGGTGAAGTCGTCGCCTATGAGGGTTCCTCCCAAGGAAGCTGTATCGTCGGCACGAATCAGGGAATAACAAATTCACTTGCGACAGATGGCTCCGGGTTCATCTTGAACGCGACAGGCCAGGTGGGTCCCGTCTCTACGATTACGACGACGATTGGAAAAATCATCAATCCACCTGTGGTGGTCGGCGCTGGCGCTGCCTCGACTACAGACAGAAACGGGAACATTATTTCCGTCAGTAGCAGTGGCGTGTTCACTGACACACTTGGAACGACAGCTCTTACAGTGGCGGGGTCAGGCACTCCGACCAGTCCAACCACCTTCACTTATATGCCACCGTCCAACACTGCAGTGGCCTATACAATGAATTATACGAACTACACGATTGCTACCAATTTAGGCATCTCCGGAATCGCAGAGTACAAATCGAGCGCAGCCGTTCCACTCGTCACCAGCATTGCCCTGCCGGATGGAACTCAATACACCTTCGCTTATGAAACCACACCTGGAACCTGTACTCCCTATGCTGGCACAACCTGCACTACCTCAAGGCTGGTATCGGTCACACTTCCCACTGCAGGCCAGATCACATATTCCTACACCGGCGGCAATAACGGCATTCTGCCTGACGGCAGCGCGGCCACTTTTAACTCGGACGACTCCTGACGGGACATGGAAGTTTGCCCGAGTTTAAGAATTCAGGGGCTGCATCAACAACCACCATGACCGACCCACAAGGAAATGTCTCGACCATTCAATTCCAAGGAATATACGAAACTAGCCGTGTGGTGAATACAGGCTCCAGTACCGTGCTTCAAACGACCAACACATGCTATAACGCCGCAGCCTCACCTTGTACCGGAACAGCCATTACACTGCCGATCACACAACGCAACGTGTCAAACCAATTGGGAGGGTCCAAAAATATGACTGATCTGCATGTCCAGAAATATGATGACTACGGAAATGTCATAGAGCAAGATGATTACGATTATGGCTCAGGTGCGTATGGAAGCTTGCTGGACAAAACCGTCATTTCCTATGCCTACTCTTGGAAATATCAAAGCGTTCCAGCAAACCGTGACAACGACAAACGGAGGCGGCATTACTGTCACACAGACAAATTATAATTACGACCAAACTGCTGTTGTGACTACTTCCGGAACTCCGCAACACACTTCTGTTACCAGCTCAAGAGGTAATCTGACCAGTACTAATCAATACTCTACAAGTTCCGCGTACCTCACGAAGACCATGACTTACTTTGATACCGGAAATATTGATATTCTCACCGATGTTAACGGCGAGCCATACACTTATGCCTACGGTGCTACCACTTCCTGCGGAAACTCCTTTCCTACCGAAATCAGTGTGCCTTACAACGGCCTCTCCAGTTCCATGACATTGAATTGCACAGGCGGAGTGGAACTGACCTCTGTCGATGAAAACGGTCAGACCACAACGACCACTTACAATGATCCATATTTTTGGCGACCAAACATTGTGACTGATCCACTAACCAACGAAACATATCTGAGTTACGTCGTAGCGGGCGGCCACGAAATCGGAGCGTACTATGATTTATACTTTAATGGTACTGCTTCCATAGCGAACACTACGTGGGGAAATGATGGGCTTGGCCGAGTGGTCGCGGCGACTCGCATTCAGGCTCCGGGCGCGTCGACCTGGGATCAGGTGGCTCAAGGTTACGATTCCAACGGCAGACTGGCCACGACCAGTCTGCCCTGCGTTACGACAGGATCGTGGAGTTGCCCGATCACTGCTACCACAACCCAATATGACGCATTGAATCGCGTGTCTAAGGTCACCACAGAGGACAACGGGATAACCACCTACACATACTCTAATAATGATGTGCTCGTGACCGTTAGCCCCGCACCTACTGGCGAAAACGCAAAGAGCCGCCAACTTGAATACAACAGCATTGGGCAGCTCACATCAGTCTGCGAGGTTACGTCAGTTCTGCCTGGGTATGGAACCTGTGGTCAAACGAATGCCACAAGTGGCTACTGGACGAAATACGCGTACACGCCGCTCGGCCAAATTACCGGTGTTACTCAGAACGCTCAGTCGTCGAGTACACAAACAAGAGCATATGTGTACGACCTGATGGGGAGACTTACCGCGGAAACGAATCCTGAATCGAGCTTAACAACATATACGTACGATACCGATGCGACATGCGGAACGACGTACAATGGCGACCTAGTGAAGAAAGTTGACGCAGTCGGTGACGTAATCTGTTTTGCTTACGACCCACTTCAGCGCATGACAAAGATGTCGTATCCATCAGGAGGGTATGCGGCCAATACGCCTACACGAGTTTTTGTATATGACTCTGCCACTGTCAACAGCGTCGCGATGGCGAATGCGAAAGGCCGCCTCGCCGAGGCCTACACGTGTACGGGATCATGCACGTCGAAAATCACTGACCTAGGCTTCAGTTACACCGCCCGCGGCGAAGTGGCTAATGCGTACGAGTCCACACCAAACTCTGGGCCCTACTACAATGTCGCAGCTACCTATTGGGCGAATGGCTTGCTAAACCAACTTAGCGGCGTGCCCGGCGTGCCCACGATAACTTATAGCCCTGATGGCGAGGGACGCATTAATACTGTGTCGGCTTCGTCCGGGCAGAACCTGGTCATCGTAAACGGATCCACACCTGGAACGAGCTACAATGCTGCCAGCCAGGTCACCCAGCTGTACCTGGGCTCAGGTGACAGCGATACATTTGGCTACGACAATATGGGTCGCATGAACTTGTACCAATTCAACATCAACGGACAGTCAGAAACTGGGGCGCTCTCGTGGAATCCCAACGGCACCCTCGGACAATTAGTGATCACCGATCCTTTCAACAGTGGGGACAACCAGACCTGCAAGTATGCGCACGATGATTTGGTGCGCCTGGCCAGTGCAGGTTGTGGATCGATTTGGTCCCAGACTTTTACTTACGACCCATTTAGCAACATTGTGGCCAGCGGAAGCAGTTCGTTCCAGGCTACTTACTCCTCGACCACAAACCGGATGACTCAGATTGGAAGTTCGACCCCCACTTACGATCTGAATGGCAATGTCACGAACGATTTTCTTAACACCTATTCATGGGATTCAAATGCCAGACCAACAGTGATTGACGGCATCGCCGTGACCTACGATGCACTCGGGCGGATCGCTGAGGAGGATAAATCCGGGACGTATACGCAATTTGTTTATTCGCCGACTGGGCAGGAATTCGCCTTGATGAATGGCCAGACGCTCTCTAAGGCATATATCCCTCTTCCAGCAGGCGAGGTGGCCGCATACAACTCCTCAGGGCTGAACAATTATCACCACATGGATTGGTTGGGCAATTTTCGCCTTTCGTCGAGTACCACACGAACGGTGCTTTATGACGCAGCCTATGCGCCGTTTGGAGTAACATACGCCCAGACGGGTACAGGCACGGCAGCATTCACCGGAATGACCTCAGACACTGCCGCGACTGTGTACGATTTCCCCGCTCGCGAATATGGTTACCAGGGCCGCTGGCCATCTCCCGACCCGGCTGGTATGGCCGCAGTCGATCCAACGAATCCGCAATCGTGGAATCGTTACGCCTACGTCTTCAACAATCCGTTGGCGTATATCGATCCTTCAGGCATGCGTGAGTGCGCTCCGAACAACAGTGGTGGTCAGTCGAATAGCCCGTCCTGCTTCCATGGCGCTTCCGATACCTCGATGTCGGGAGATTTTCCCGTGACAGGCGTCAACGGGATAGTCGGTGGACTCACAAATTGGGCTGAGTTCGGCTATTCGTATGGTTTATCCGTCTATACGATTGACGTTAGTTTAGGGGTATTCACTACGATGCCCGGGAGCTTCAGCATCGGCGGTGGTGGAGGCGGCAATACCAGCGGCAGTTGGTGGGGCACCTTCGCGAAGGAGTTCTTCAAGTTCTCGGGTGGCCCTGGCAATGTGCCAACGTGCGCGGGCCAAGCACTTCGCGATATTGCAGATGATGTCCTCAATCCGGTCCCAACGGACTTCGGCCCAGCTGAGGCTGGAAAACTTGCAGCGACCTACGGTGCCGCTGTCCAGTTCAATAGGACGCTAGCCTACGCGGCAGGGAAGGGTCTAACTTCCCCATGGAAGTCTACTGTTTTCCAGGGAATGTTAGAAGGATCGAAAAGTCTCGCAGAAGAGACAGGTGTTGGCAGCATTGCTGTTGCAACTTCGTTCTCGGCTGCTTATCGAACATATACGACCTCAGCTGCAGCCAGGAATGGACAGTGTTCTGCGGCTTTCCCAATCTTCTGAGGGCAGGATGAAGGCGAAAACCAAAGACAACTTGCTCTACATAGGAATCGCTCTAGGTATTGCCGCGATCATACTAGGCCCCCTTATCTACGCAATCAGTCGGGGCACGGATATTCCCGCTTTCCCGCTGAAGCCCGCGTGGCTCGTTGTATCGACAGTCATTCTCGTCGCGTACGTGGCCCAAGATCTAAAAAGGCGACATCTCAGAATATGGACCATCTTGCTATCAGCGTTGTGTGTCGCGTTGGTGCATTCGGTCACAACTGCAGCGATTCTGCATGCTCTCACTCGGGTACCACTACTGCTGCTGGGAATGGGAATCTTCGTTGAGGCATACATCGCTTTGCAGATCATTGACAGGCTGGTGATACGGCAGAGCAAGCCGGATACGGATAGAACGTAGGTGGTGCATCGCGGCAATAGCAGTTGGGCCTGGACGTTCACCAAGACCTTTGTCAACGGCGTCCTGCATGGCAATAGACAGCCGGGCCAGAGTTTTGCGGCGTGTGTGGACCAAAACATCCAGAGCACGACTTTTGGCACGGTGGACCCCGGCAAGCTACTGAATCCGACGCTGGTCCAGGCAAGAGCTACAGCAGCGGGCCCTAGCAAGTACAAATGTGCCTTTAGGCTCGTCGGATGGGTCAGCAGTCAGCATCAACGGCCTTCAGGCGGCTGCTGCTGGTCTGGCCGGCGTGGCGGCTCGATTGGCTGGAACAATGAGTGTTGCTAGACCAGTGCTAGCAGTAGCCAAAGGAGGCGGCTATGCTCTTGCGGTAGCCGGTGCTGCCACTGCTGGGTTGGTGATCGGCTCCGCGATAAATTGTCGATGACTGCTCGATTTCGAGGGAGGAAATTATGAGGCCCATCGGAGAGTTCCTGATGATGAAGGGAGATCCTATCGGCCAGTTTTTGGGGCGACTTCTGCTCAAGCCTTTCGTGCAGATGCTCTGGCCCACAGCTGAAGAGCAGCGGCGAGAGCTAGAAATAATCCAGAAGACTGACCCGCTGAGGCGCTTGGTATCTCCACCGAACCACCTGAGGTCTGGAAGTCCTTGTTGTGGTGGTCAATCTTCCTCATTGGCATGGGTCTAGCGTTGTATGTCGGCGTGCATTTGAAGCGGGGATAACGCGGAGCGCCGAAGAGCCATGCCTCCGGCATGGGGATGGCCTATGACACGTCACCCCTAAAAGGGTGCTGCACAGCAACTTTGGTTGCTGTATAGGAACCATCCAAGAAATCAGAGACTTACAAAACTTCCGGCGCTGTAGAGCGCCGCACGGTTCCTATATGGGAACTTGTTGAAAACAAAGCGCGGCGGCTAAAGGAAAAAAACGGCACGCGCCGCCGGCCATCCCCACCAACGCGAAAATCCTTCCCTGCGCTCGCGCCGCCGTCAAGGGTCAGGCCCGCTGACGCGGCTCACTTCGTTCGCCCTTGACTGCGGCTTCCGCGTAAGCGTCATCCGAAGACCGTCTTGACAGATTACGTTAACGGAGCAAGTTGTGGGGCGATGTTCCAGGGCAGGAGTTCGTCGATGCGGTTGATGGGGTGGTCGGCGATGCGCGCGAGCACTTCGCGCAAGTAGGCTTCGGGATCGATGCCGTTGAGTTTGGCGGTGCCGATCAGGCTGTAGATTGCGGCGGCGCGTTCGCCACCGGCATCGGAGCCCGCGAACAAGTAGTTCTTGCGGCCAAGGGCGACCACGCGCAGCGCTCGTTCCGCGGCGTTGTTGTCGATTTCGATGCCGCCATCGTCCAGGTAGCGCAGAAGCGCTTCCCACCGTCCCAGCGCGTAACGAACCGCCAACGCGGTGTCCGATTTTCTGGATAGTTTACCTAGCGTAGCTTCCAGCCATTGTTTCAACGATTCCAGCAACGGTCGCGCCTGCTGGTTGCGCACCTCGCGCCGCTCTTCGGGTGAGCTCCCTCGAATTTCTTTTTCGATGACATACAGTGCGCCGATGCGCTCCAGCGCTTCCGCTGCGACTGGCGATTTGTGCGCTGCCATCAAGTCGTAAAACTTTCTGCGCACGTGCGCCCAGCAGGCCGCTTCCCGAATGCGTCCGGCTTCGTAGATCCGATCGAACCCCGCGTAGCCATCGGCCTGCAGTGTCCCGGTGAACTTGCTCAGGTGCGCTTTTGGATGCTCGCCTTTGCGATCCGGCGTGTAGGCGAACCACCCCGCCGCAGGCGTGGTGTCTCCCGCAGGACGACCATCGCGGACATAGGTCCACAGCCGCCCCGTTTTTGTTTTGCCGTTGCCCGGCGCCAGCACCGGAACCGGCGTGTCGTCGGCGTGCAACTTCGTCGCGCTCATCACGTGACGACGCAGCGCTTCCACCAGCGGTGCGAGCACCGCGCTTGCTCCACCCACCCAGTCCGCCAACGTCGAGCGTTCCAACTCCACGCCTTCGCGCGCGTAAATTTCCGACTGCCGATACAACGGCAAGTGGTCGCAGTATTTCGACATCAGCACATGCGCCAACAGCCCCGGCCCGGCAACGCCACGCTCGATTGGACGGCTGGCGCTTCCGCTTGCACTATGCGTTCGCAGCACGCGCAGGCTAGTTTCGGTCTAACCTGCCGGATCACTTTGAAGCGCGCCGGCACGTACTCCAGGATTTCCGAGACATCTTCGCCCAGATGTTTCAGTTCTCCGCCGCAGTCCGGGCAAGCGCTCTGCTTCGGTGGATACTTTCGTGTTTCACGCGGCAGATGCTCCGGTAGTGGCCGACGTGCGGATTTCGCTGCACGCACGGCGGGCGCGGCAACAGCAGACGTTTGCGAAGGAGCATCCTTCTCCGCTTGCGCGGCTTCGAGTTCATCCAGCCGCAACTCCAACTGCTCGATCTCGCGATCCAGCTTTTCCGATTTGCGCCCGAACTGTACCCGGCGCAGCCTGGCGAGCAGCAGCTTCAAGTGCTCGATTTCGTTGTCACGCGACACCAGCTGTTCACGCTGCGAGAAGATCAGGGCCTTCAGTTCGTTGGGATTCAGTGCGTCGAGATCGGGAAGGGGATGGTTGGCAGCAGCCATTGCCGCGAATCTAGCAGGGTTTCTTTACAGCAAAATTAAGATCCACAGGAAAGCGAAAAACTATTTTGCTCACACCGCCATCTGCGGCGCGTAACTGCGCACCGGCCGCCGCCAGTCGATGCCTTCCAGCAGCATCGACAACTGCGCCGGCGTCAGCGAAACCGTGCCGTTCGCCGCTTGCGGCCAGGTGAACTTTCCGCGCTCCAATCGTTTCGCGAACAGGCACAGCCCGTCGCCGTCCCACCACAGCAACTTGATCAGATCGCCGCGCTTCCCGCGAAACACGAACACCTGCCCCGAAAACGGATTCTCCGCCAGCGCCGTCTGCACCATCCCGCTCAGCCCCACGAATCCGCGCCGCATGTCCGTCACTCCGGGCACCATTCGAAATCCGCGTCCCCGCCGCCAGCCCGATCATCCCAGCAACTGCTCCAACACCACACGCAACGCTTCCGCATCCACACGCCCCGTGACGCGAACATGTCCCTTGGGAAGTTCCACGTAAATCGCGCCCGTTGCTTCGGTGGTTCGATGTGTAGCTTGCCGCTTGACCGAGCGATGTACTTTGCTTGCCCGCGTTCCAGTCACATGCACCGGCAGTAAGTTCACCGTCTCCGCATGCCCCTCACCCAACAACCCCTGCCGATACTGGCGCCGCCACGCAAACACCTGGTTGGCATTCACTCCGTGCGCCCGCGCCACTCTCGCTACCGACGCCTCCGGTTGCATCGTCTCCTCGACGATCCGCCGCTTCTCCTTCACTGACTGCCGTCTCCGCGGCGGCTCCGCTAACAACTATCCGTTCCGAAGTGTCCACTTATTCCCCAAGTGGACACTTCCGTTTGTGCCCACAAGGGCCATCATCCCTGACCACTCACACTTCTAACAGACGGTCAGAACCGGACGCTTACGCTTCCGCTGCGGGCGTGCTCCAGCCATGAGAGGCTGACGCCTCTCTGCGCCCAAAACACTGAGGCGCGCGTCTCCAAACCGCGCAGCACATGAGGGACGATTTAGCGGGTGACGCCTTTCAGGAAGCCGTCATGGTCTTGAGCAGATAGTTCTGTTGGTGCGGCGGGAGCTTCTGATCTTTTCCACGCGGCGCTGCACGCGCAGGCTGGGCTTGCGGCGAAGAGGAGACCGCGACCCTTTCGGTTGCAGCAGTTCATCGGTGGTGGTCTCCAGCGCGTTAGCGAACTGCACGATCAACTTCGCGTTCAACCGCAGCCTGCCACGTTCATAATCAGAGAGCAACGTCTGTGTGATACCGACACGCTCCGCTAGTTCCACCTGAGTCCAACCACGCTCTTTCCGTAGACGAGCCGGCTGTTCGCCTGGGGTTTCGGACTCCGGTCCAGAGACGGTTTTAGGTGCATTCTTCCGAGGCATGATGGCGGCAGTGTAAAGGCAGGTTCCCATCGCGTGGCAACTCCCTCTTGACGAATACTTCATATTAACGTATTTTCTGACCTAGTTGGAATCGCATAATTTTTAACAGTTTCCTCTTGACAGGGTTTTCGGAAAACGGCCCGAAACGCAAAAAGGAGATGAACCGATGGCGCCAGCGTCGGAATACCGCGTGAAGCTGAACGCGGCCTTTTCCTCTTTCATACATAGGTTGTCAAAGTTAAGCATGTTGAGACGATGGTACTGCTGGCGTAAATGTCTCTTTACAGCTAACTGGACATTCGGACGGTCCCAGATTGTTGGACTGGACCGAGGTACTATTTCGGAGTCCGCGTGATTGATTGAGAATCAGACGTGCGCGTGAGAACGCTAGCTCCGCTGGTGCCCTTGGCAGTCATCTGTTTCGGAGTCCGCTATGCCGTGGACGCGAGCAACTTCGCGACCCCAATGATCTGCACACCCTGTATCAAGAGACCAATAAGGAGTTTTTTGGTGGTCAGCTGCGCGATGTTGTCGTGGAATCGAGACTCCTGTCCGATTACAAAGCGGAGGGTATAACCTACAAAGAGACAGAGGATAGATTCGTTATCGTTCTAGATCCGTATTGGAACATGTCGAAGCCGAAGCACTCGATACGATGAGACACGAATCATGTCACGTCGCCACTTGGGATGTTATGGACCCGAATGACCCACACGGCCCACCTTTTCAAGAGTGCATGAAGAGATTTGACAAAAAATAGCTTGGCGTTTGGCGCTGTACCATCGTTCAGGTAACGACGCAGGTATCTCGCTGCCAAAAATAAATTTGTAACTGACGTTGCACTTTATCCTCTAACTAGGAGGATGAATGATGAAACCCCAGCCTTTGCACTTGGTGATAGCGTTCGTGGCCCTAACTCCGTCTCTAGCTTTTTCGCAGAGCAACGGCTTGACGAATTGCCACACCCCAGAATCCGCAGGAAACTTTGTTGGCCCAGACGAAACAATTGCGAACGGCATGATATGCAAAGTTGTCAAACTGCAGCCTGCTCAACAACAATTTGCAGCAAACCAGCCCACGTCGCCTGCTTCCGGCAATCGAAATCAGCCAACATCCGTGGATGCAACGAGTATCACAAATACCAGAGTGATTGAAATGTCGAAACTTGGTCTCGACGACGATATCATCATTGCCAAAATCAAAAACGCAAGCTGCGCTTTCCAAGTAGAAGACGCCGACCTCGTTAATCTGAAAAAGTCTGGCGTTTCACCAAAGGTAATTGCGGCCATGCTTGACGCAAGTGTTCGGACTTCACCACAAGTCGTGACATTCAAGAATGAGGCCCCGGTAAAAATCACCGGACAATTAAGGTGGGCGCACCGGCTGAGAAGTTTCCTACTGAACCAGGAATGTACGTGGCAACCTCCGAAGGGTTTACCAAAATCCTCGGTCAAATCCTTGACTTTACGCGGACCGGCAGCCGACTAGTATCCGGTCTGACCCTCCACATCAAGACAAGCAAAGAAAATGACCAACTCATGGGGGCGCATGCACAGGTCGTCACCGGATCGAATCCCGAGTTTTACTTTATTCCCGCCAAGCTAGAAGCGGATTGGGGAATTAATGCTGGGGACCTGGTTTTAATTCGCTTGAAGAGAAGAAAGAACGACGGCAATTTGAGGTCGGTGCCGAGGGAGCGGGGCGCGCCAGCGAAGGCATCTCGCTGACTCACCAGACCCAACTGTCGCGGTCCGAGGTCGAACCTGGCGTTTTTAAGGTCACGCCTTCCGCAGGACTCGCCAGAGGCGAATACGGCTTTTATCTCAAACGGGGACAAGGAACGGCACCCTACATCTACGACTTCTCGGTCCAGTAGCGAATACTCATTGGCTGGCAAACTGAGTGGTTAGCGAGTGGGGATGGAGGTTTTTAAAGCTTGCGAATAGGTTACCGATTTACCGTCGCCGATAGCAGCCGGTGTTTGACCTATGGCACAGATAGCGTCGGCGGTCAGGAACTCGTTCCTATCCTCTTTGAAGTGGGCGTACAACAACATACGCACGTACTCGCTAAACTCCGCTTCCCGTTGTTCGCGCGCAACCGTTAAAGCGTTTACATACTTCTCCACTGCGGCGCGGACCAGAGCATCAAAACTGGTGTTATGCAGCTTGGCTTCGTGTTGAGTCTTGGCCAACAAGTCGGGCGTAAAGTTGAGCAACTTCAGGAAAAGCTGCTGGGTTTCCTTGCTTACTTCCGGCTTCGCCATTGCATACCTCGCCTTTGTGCAGGATTATATTCCCTTGAACATGGCAGTTCTAGGGCCTTTCTCCTGCCCGAGGCTTCGGAGACTAGGCTCTCCGGGTCGGCTCCTCGACCATGAAAACTTTTACGGGCGCTCCGACGCGAGCACGCGCGCATCGTTCTCCCCCACTCGCACAAACAGCCTTTGCAATTCGTCCTTCTCCGCACCGCTTAACGCGCGATGTTTTGCGATCTCGATCTCGGTCATCAACGCTTTTATAGAGTCGATGATTCGGTCGACTGGCTTTCGGTGAGTGTTACTGTTTTCGTTTCCACGTTGTTCTCCTTCAAAATGACTTCCGGGTTGGGGCGGTTCGAGGCTTTAACTCGAACTGGACTGCGCCCCCTCGTCTCTATTTTTCGGATTCCAAGCGCGAAAGCCACTTGGCAACTGCGCGAAACTGCCGCCACCGATTGGTCTTGGGCGGTACACGGGTGCTGGTGCTGGTGCTGGGCGCGGTTCTGGTGGCGGCGTGAATCCTCCCCTCGTTGCTGTTTTTCGTATTGCGTGCGCGTCGTCGGTTGAGACGGAACGTAATCTGAGAACATCCGGCTGTGGTGGTCTGCGAGAGCCGCTCTGCGATATTCCTCGGCTGCGTCGTCTTCGCGTTGCTGTCTGGTCTTTGCGTCTTCGGGCTCGGTGAGCATCTTTGGAAAAAAGTGTTCGTATGCTAGCGAGATGCCGTCGGGCACGTCGTCGTGGCGACTTGAGCTTTTCTTCCATGCTCCACCGCCCACTTTAATGAACTGTTCGAACACCGCGTCAATGTCATACGGGCCCTGGGCGAACCAGAGCAAGTCTTGCCCTAGGGGCAATTCAAGCTTCTTGATTCGTGTGGCTTTTTGCAAAGGCACGTTGCCTATGTTGGTTGGCGTCCATCTGATGTACGGCAGCGCCACGCCGCGAATGTTAGCGCGCTTACGGATCGCCAAGTCGAAGTCTAGTTCGTTGCCGCGATCTTTCTGGGCGACCATCTTTATCGGATGGTACTGGTTACAGAAGCCGACGACGCGGTCCACGATCTGGTTTTCCTTGAGTCTTTCTAGAACGCAGTCCCACAAGATCATCGACATCATTGGCTTCGCGCCTTCGCGCGCTGCGACTGGCATTATTTTCAGACAACCCAGGAACGTGTAGTCGGCACCAACCGCTAACTTGTAGCTCGGTCCAAGACCAATACCGTTGTTGCCGCAGACGAGCCCGCGAAGAATTCACGACGGCGGAGATGGTTGCGGAGGTCGTCTTCCGTAAAAATAATGGATACGGTGTCCGACTCCTTCGGGAACACGATAAAATTTTGGCTCAAAGCGAACGCAGGATTTGCGATGATTTCCTTTCGAACGAAACGCCACGGCATTCTGACTGGGAGCAGGTACGACTCCACGTCTTTCTCTTACAGTTGGCAACAGCCTAGGCGTCAGCTTGTGTCGCGCTTGTGGCACCAGCGTGACGATTGGATCGATACGCACAGCGAAGGAATTATTGCCTTCCTTCTCATTCGGGCGATAAGCACCGCGTACAAATCCTCGTCGGCGAACCAAGGCGTGCCCACTGTTATCGTGAAGCTACCCAAAACTTCCTTGGTCTTTTCGAGTAGGTCGTGGAAGTCCACGCTCTTCTGTCGTTGCTCTTGCGTGCCGCACGTCATGTTGCTGATGGGGTCGTCCTCGATCAGTACGTCGCATCGACCTCCGACAACCGACGACTCAAAGCTTGTCGCGCTCGCGCTGGGAGCGATCAGGTTCAAGTGCGCCATGGGCGAAGAGAACGACTCCTGGCTCCCGTCGCCTGGCTGGATCACGTATTCTGGGAACAGGATGTGCATCTTGTTCTTCGTATGTGGCTGGACCTCCCACAGGTTCCTGTAGCCGCGCATGAAACCAGCCGAAAGACGCCGCGTTTCTGAGGCCAGCGTGGCTCGGGCGTCTGGTGCGCACAAGTGAAGGGTGGCCAACCAGATCAGCGTGAAGCTCGACTTCATGCTGTTTCTAGATGCGAGCAATAGATATGATTTCACTGGGCTGATCGAATCCAGCCAGTGACGCATGTCCTTTTGCGAATAGTTGGGCTTGAGATCGGGCGTGAACCTCGGGAAGAATTTCGTCCATTCCCCTTGGCACACCCTCGAAGTCCATGTCGAGCAGCTTGGTGAGTTCGAATGCGTCCGTCTTGCACAGGTGACGCAAGCGCAGGAACTCCTCCCACGATGGGCACCAATCTTCGGTACCCTCGGCAAGGCGACAGAGAAGTCGTAGACGCACTTAACTCTGCGAGGTTCGATAGCTCACCAGGTACTTCATCGCTCGGGATGTGTTTGAGTTCCACGGGCTTTCCAGCCGCGTACGATTCCTGGGTCTTGATCACCCCGTTGGCGAAAAAGAATCGGTTGGCGATTAGCCCAGTTTGCTCCGCAGCATAGATCGCGAGGTCGTAGCAGACGTCAACGAGATGCTGGCTTAGGCCGCGCTCGGTTAGGATTTCCTTGGCCTCGGCTTTTGTGGGCGTGGTTTCGCCGGAATACCGGTAGCTCGCGATGCTCTTCGAATCTTTCTGCTTTTGACGCACTTCGACCGCCTTGCGCGCAGCACGGGCGTCTCTACATCTGTCGCAGAACTTCCGCGCGGAGCCCTTCGGTATCGTGGGTTCGCCACACTCCTTGCAAACCTTGCCTGCGGACGTGCCTGGGCGGTGGCCACCTCCGTCTTTTGCACTTCTGGTGACACCCTCTGCTTCGGCTTTTGCCGATTTCACTTTTTCGTTTGTCATGGTTTTCCTATGCTGCTGGATGTTCCTGAACTGCTGAAATTTTTAAGCGTCCCGTATTCCTTCTGGGTGGTCACGGGTAGCGGGACCCTACTACTGGCGATGTCCCCCTGGTCTTCCTGCTGGCGGGAAAAGGAGGTAGACGCCTTTTAGAAAATTAAAATTTTATGGTTGACGCGAGGTCACGCCTACGTAGGCCGGTCGGAGGGTCGTATGGGGGCTTGCCGCACGGGCCTTCGGCCAAGCGATGTACCTCCTGGTTCGAGCGTTTTCCATTGCCAGCGCTAAAGCAAAAATCGCTCGCGCGACCAGGGCGAACGAAAACCGAATTTCGTCACCTAGCCCGATTTCCGTCCGCGACCGGCGCGTCGCGAGCATTGCGCCAGCATGCAGGGAGGGGGGTAATCACTTGCTCGAACAGGTCATCATCCTCGATGCTGGGCAGCGGCTTCGTCTTGCCGTGCACGTGCTGCGTGATGAACTCCTTGACGGCCTGCGATATCAACCAACTGACCGTGCGCTCAGAATAGAACGTTCCAGGCTTCGCGCTGATCTTTTGCAAGCCTTTGATTAGTTCACCATCGATGCGGACTGCTGTAAGGTCTTTAGCCATGATGCCGATTTTACCGCGCATGGATAACATGTTCAACAGCGAAGATTTACGAGGTCGCCGACATAGCGATGCTATATCACACATTCCACGGGCGTACGAACTGCTCAAAAAGCACATCTGGGCAGTACCGTCGTACCATTGCATCTGCCCTCGTTCTCGACGACAGTGTTATCAGAAAGCGAGGCACGTTATGAGCACCATCAAATACTGGTCGCAAGATGAACTCCTTCGAATACTCACGGAAGCGCGCCGTGAATCCATCCGCAACCACTGCATAATCCTCTTCGCGTACACGTTTGGACTGCGGTCGAACGAGGTCGCCAATCTAACAGTTCAAAACGTCCAGACGGGCCGCCTGGTGTGCAAGACTCAGAAGAACAGCCTGCCTGTTGACGCCGTGATCGAATCGAACGAGATCGCGCTGCTTGACTGCCGCAAGGCCCTCCAGGCATGGCTTCGCGTCCGTCCCAATTCCAGCGACAACTCGCTCTTCGTTTCCAGGCTTGGCAAGGGCATGACGCGCCGCGCCGTCTACAATATTTTCGAGGATGCTACCTTCCGCGCTGGCATCGAGCCCGGCCGCCGGAACCCACATTGTGCAAAGCACGCGGTTATCCGCCATGGATGGGAAGCTGGTCTTGACGTTTTCACCCTTCAGCAACTCGGCCATCACCGCGATTTGAAGTCAACGGCTGCATACACAGCGGTCTCGCAAGACGAGGCACCGAAACTGCCCAAGGCCAAAGCCGCGATGGCTACCTCGTTCGCCCGCCTGAACCATAACAGTGTTATTACAGCATAACAAACCAACCCCACAACCTACCGCTTGACCGACCTCGGCTCGCCCCGGGGTCGTTTTGCGTTTGAGACGTTTCTGCGGGCTTCCTGTGCGTTTTCGTGCATTTTCTACACTAAAGGTAATGTTTACATAGGTTTGCGGCGAAATTCGTGAGAAAATGCATCCAAGATCGGTTTCAGCAGCGAAAATACGCTCAAGGCCTGTCCTAGCGACCCAAAACTGGCCTAACCTCCAGCGAAGTAGGGGGACGTGTTGTTTTTCTCGGTTTTCAGTCGAGTTTTAGAGAAACTAAGTGTTCTCTTATAGAGAAATTTTGCCTAGGAGGACCTACTTGAAAAGCTCGTCGGTTCCAGTCTATAGAGCCAATTGGGTTTAGCTGCCAACCTTTTTCAAGGTGGGGGGACGCTTTCTTCCCCAGCCAGGATACAAAGCGCCCCCCTACCGTCTTCCTCACTAGGGGGCGTGTTATTTGGGCGTACGGCTCCCGCTATCGCGGTCCCAGCCGCCCCGCCCAATACCCCAACCTGCTCGCCCGATCACCCGCTAACCCGTCCCCCACCCCCCGCGCTCCTCTGATCAGTTCACCACCCCTGCGTTGAGGTCGATCCCGTCCTGGTCAACGGCAGGGTTGTCTGTTGCGCGCCCAGACCCAAACGGCCCGTGTGCCGACACCTGCTCAATGAGGGTCGCACCGCGCACCATGTACGGCAGGCCCTTCTTGGCGCACGTGACCGAATACCCGCGCGAGCGAAAGATGTCCATAAGCCCGTCGGCGGAGCTTCTCCTTTTCGTTCTTTTGCTTGCACCATGCAGCATAGCGGTCGTAGAAGTCCTCGAACTTCGTCTTCTCGTCGGGCTGAGAGTCGCGGAGGTCGTTGACGTTCTCGTTAAAGAACCACTGGGTGATGTCCGAGTTCTGGCGGTATTCCGAGGAAGCTTCCGCGATCTGAGCGGGCACCGTCAGCCCCTCGGTCTTGTATTTGCGATAGCCCTCGATCAGCCAAAGCACGATAGCCTCGCGTTCAGCGGCCAGGAGGGCATCTAGTGCAATGTCCAACAAATGACTAGACAAACAAAATGGCCTGGTGTATCGTGAGTCCATGCCCCGATCCGCTCCTGTTGTGAGTCTGAGTCTTGGTGATCAGGAAGAGATTCAGGGATGGTTGACGGCCCATGGAACGCCACAGCAAGTGGTGCTGAGGGGCCGCATCGTGCTGGCCGCAGCGGAAGGGCGTTCTGACAGCGCCATTGCCTGTCAGTTACAGGTGAACCGCCATACCGTCACTCTCTGGCGGCAACGTTTTCTGCAAGGAGGTAAGGAGAGTTTGTGGGAGGTGGCGCCGGGCCGGGGCCGCAAGGCGACCTATGGGCCGGAGAAAATTCAAGCCGTGGTGAAGGCCACCTTACAGAGCAAGCCCAAAGGAATGACCCAATGGAGCTGTCGATTGATGGCGAAAAACCAGGGGTTGAGCAAGTCTACGGTCAGCAATATCTGGCGCAGCCATAATCTGAAACCGCATCGAGTCAAAACTTTCAAACTGTCGCGCGATCCCCAGTTTCTGGAGAAGTTGACCGATGTGGTCGGGCTGTATCTGAATCCGCCAGAAAAGGCACTGGTGTTGTGCGTGGACGAGAAAAGCCAAATCCAGGCGCTGGACCGCACGCAGCCTGGGTTACCGATGAAGAAGGGTCGTTGCGGCACGATGACGCATGACTATAAGCGCCATGGCACGACCACACTGTTCGCGGCTCTGGAAGTTTTACAGGGTCGGGTCATTGGGCAGTGTTATGAGCGGCATCGACACCAGGAGTTTCTTAAGTTTCTCCGCCGACTCGAAGAGGAGTTTCCGGGGACGTTCCCTTGCACTTGGTGATGGATAACTACGGTACGCATAAGCATCCACGGACAGTGGCCTGGCTAAAACGACACACTCGCTTTATCTCTCACTTTGTGCCAACCAGCTCCAGTTGGCTGAATCTGATCGAACGCTGGTTCGCAGAGCTGACTTCCAAACGTGTGCGGCGAGGTTCGACTCTCAGTGTCGACGATTTCAAAAAGCGCCATTCGGGATTTTCTGAATGTCTGGAACGAGGATCCGAAACCCTTCGTCTGGACGGCCACGGTCGAATCCATTCAAGCTAAACTCTCTCGCTGCCGCCAGACCCTGGAGCAGATCCAGCCCGGATGTACAAACCGCGAACAAGAAAAAGGAGAGAAGAGACTGTCTAGCTAATTCTTGGACACTACACTAGGTTCTCGATACGTTTTGGGTGGCCCTTCACGAATCGCTGGGTCATTGGGACCTTGAGCACACGTTTCCAAGTTGCATCGTCCCCGCCAATAATACGCGGGCAGCGGTTCGTGGCTAGCACGAAGACGAAGCGGCTCTTGAACGAGAAGAATTCCTTGTGTAGGAACCTCGCGGTGATCAAAGACATTCCCGAGACGGCCTTGAAAGTGTTTTCGCTCAAGACCATGTTCGCCTGGGACTCATCGCAGAAGGCTGCGCGAGCGTTGTAGAGGCGGGCCAGATGGTTGCGGATGGCACCGTCCCTTAGGTTCGAGATGCTGTCCCAGCCTATGGACTTGCCGTACGACGAGTCCGACATGTAGCCAAAGATGCTCATTAACAGGTTTACGAGCGCGGTCTTGCCGTTGTCGCCATAACCGTGGAAGAAAATTGCGACCTTCTCGCGGCCTGTTCCTTCTAGCATGTAGCCGAAGAACTTGTGGAGGAATTCACGAACGTCCTTGTCTGGAAATGAGTTTTGGAAGAACTTATGCCACGTCGGGTTCCATCCCGCCTTCGCTGGGTCATACGTGACCGCCAACGACTGCGTCAGATAGTCCTCGCGTTCGGCCTGACGGAACACCTGCTTTTCCAAATCGTAGGTGCCGTTCAGGAAGTTCACCAAGTGCGCGCGTTCGGGTTTATCAAACTCCTTGAATTCGGTGAGCAAGTTGCTACGCAACATCTTCATCGTACCTTCTAGGAAGTCTGATCTACTGCACTTCGTATCGAGACCGCGCCATTTGCTCCACTCGTCCCTGCGATCCGCTGGCAAAGATGGCATGATCTCCGTTCTGATTTTCTTTAATAAGGTTTGCATCATGCGGATAAGATTCGCTGGATTCGTGATCGACCACTTATGGCCGTTCCACTTGTACCACTCGCCAGCGCCGCGTTCTTGGGTAACATAGCGGAAATTCCTGCCGAGGATGATCTCGAAGAACTCCGCTGCTTGTGCGTGCTCCCACGTATCGCGCCCCGCCATGACATCCGCCATCTGCTCTCGGATGTCGGAGGTAGTAACCCTTGATGCTTGTCCCGTCCCTGTTGTTGCTTCGTCTGCAGCCTGTCGTAGGTTCTCGACGTCAGCTACCGAGATGCTCGGGAAGAACTTGCCGTAATCGAGCTTATGCTGCTGACATTTCTGTCGCGCGACTTCGTAGTAGTTGTTGTACTCTTTGCCGCCGCCCTCTTCGCCGCCATCGAACGCACGAACGGTCGTAAACAAATCGCCCGTGAAGTTGCACACGATGCAGTGGACCATGTTCGAATTACCTGGAAGCAGTCCGAACTTTTCCTGGGTGTATTTGATGTGCGGCCCGCGATCACCGTGCCCTGGCATTGGGCAATATAGAACCTTGCCCTCTGAAAGGTCAAAGTTATGGAAGCGAGTATCCTCCATCTTGTCGAGGCGCGCCAAGAATGGGTCCCAGCCGACCTCTTCTTGCAGCAAAGCGAAGCCAGGGTCAGCCTGGAAGTCGCTCTTCTTTGCAGATTTCTGTGTAGGATTCCCGCGCGGATGTTCCGCTTCGAGCTTCACTAACATGTCTTCCACGCGCTGCCACTGCTCGGCTGTTAGCTCCGCAACGCTCGATGGCGCGCCGTTGTACACGCCCCCATCCATCGTCGCATAGCGGCCCGTCAGCACTTCGACTTGAGGGTCCTTGCCTTCAACAGCCGCGATCTCCGAACCAAATGGATATACGCGAATCTTTCCGTTCAGCAATAGATGGAACACGCAACCACACGCGCAAGCCTGTGCCCGAAGGCGTGAAGTGCGTGTATGTTCCCGTGGCGGTGATTTCCAAAACGAGAGCGGTCAGGCTCTTCGCCCATTGCAGGACCTCGCCAGTCTGCGGGTTCACGCACGAGTCAAGGTCTAGCCCAACGTATCCATCCATTGGGACGATGCCGAGGCGTGGAAAACCCTTGTTGGACGCGAGATTCTCTAACGCGGTCTGGTAGGTCACCAAGTGATCGGGGTTCTTGTATGACGCACCGATCATCGTTCCCGAGATGTACGGCTGCTTGTCGTGGACGGTGACCTTCCAGGTGACGAACGCTTTCAAGGCCTTTAGCTCGTTTGGGAACTGCGGATATGGATCGATGAGCGCTGGATCAGCTTGCTGCTTCGTGGCGCGCATCTTGTCGATGGACGGTAGGCGCAAACGAGTTCTAGCCTTGATAGCCTCTCGACGAGATTGGTAATCGACCTCGCTCAGGTTCTGTTCTTGAATCTGCTCGGTCAGCCATGGAAGAGCTTGCTGCACCTGCTCGTTGGTCAACTCCGTCGTATTGGCCAGCCACTTATCTAGCAGTGATTCGACCTTCGGAGCTTTGGCAGCCTCTTCGGCTTCTTGAGCCATAAAAAGCTTTACGACCTCGATTGCGTTCTCTGCCATGTCGTGCGGTAGTTTCAGCTTTTCGAGTTCGGCGCAGACGTCCGTCTCCGATAGTCCTGCCTGCAGCGACTGCTTGACGAACTTCCCCACTAGCAGCGTTGCTTGAGCGGCGGCGTAAACGCGGCCAACCTCTTCAACGTTGGCACCATAACCTGCGTCTGTGCTCAGCTTGTTATAGATGAGCGCCTGCGAGGTACCTTGGTGAATCAACTCAACTGCGAGCTTCACGTGTTGAATGTTCATTGTGCCGCCTTGGTCGTCGCTGCAACCAAATCTGCAGCGGCCTGTTCCAGCGGACTCAGGACCTTGCGGACGTCGCAAGCGGCCATCCCCTTGCGCCCTGGCCCAATGACGAACGTCATTTCAACCCCATCGCTGGGCACGAAGTCAACACATTCGCGCAGGTGCAGAAAATGACGACGACCGTCTTCCTCTTGGACCCACCCGAACGCTCTTTCTTTATCGTACTTTTTCACTACGCCTTGCTTACGTATACCGCTCATATGAACCTCACATTGCTCCGATTGGAGCGTTGACTCATTCGCCGAGTCGTGCGTCCCTTCTCTAATTTTCGCTTTTCGTTTTTCTAATCCCCCGATTGCACCAGGGAGCCTGCTGTCCGAGCCAATTCCTCTTTGTTCACGCTGAAAAAAGTCGTCCAAGCCACCCAGCAGTCATCGAGACAGAGATGCTTGGCAGCCCTGCCCGTGGATCGGCCACCATGACCTTTCCGCTTCGAACATCTAAAGATGCCGTCCTTGTCTTCGAAAAGATGCTCGCAGCGTTCTTCGGGACTGAGTACTTCGGCTCCGTACTCGTTCAATACTGGTTTCCGCTTCATGGGGCTCTCCCCAACAGAGATTTCTCCGCGTCGGGGATTAAAAGTCCCGAACCGAGTTGACTACGCCTGGACATTCATTGTGCTGCGCCGCTGAGCGGATTATCGATTACGATTTGCGTTGTCGTGCTTGTCTTGCTCGTTCTCGCTGATCATGCTTTCGAACGCGCTGATGCCCGCTCGAAGTGCTGGATCGACCGTCGTGCCCTCGACCTGAGCCGCGAGAGCGTGAGCCGCTTCGATCATTTTCTTGTTCATGTCGTCGAGCATCTTGCGCTGCTGGTCGAGTACATCGTCAATGTGCTTCTCATCGACCGTCTTCCCGAAGACGGAGTCGCGGGCTTTGACGCAGATGGCGATCAACTCGCCACTGTGCAAAAGCTCCTTCTTTTCGAGTCCTTCGACAACTTGCGACCAACTGTAGCCGTGCTCGAAAGCTTGACGAGCCAAGTCAGGCGCTTCCGCGAGGAACGCTTTAATCTCGGCGCGACATTGGGTGATTGGCCCGAGGAAATCGTTTTCCCGATTTGGAAAACCGTACTTCTCGTTTAGCAGGTTTGCGATTTGCAAATCGCGCGCACCCGTATGGATCAATCGTATTGTTTCAGCTTTGACTTCGGTCATCTTAGTATTCCTCTGGCTGGAAAGCCTTGGGCGTCTTGTCGAGGGACAGACCTTTCTTAGCGGCCACAGGTGCGTACACTTCGCGAATCGCGCGCTGTGCGTCCCACTTCAGCATTTCCACCTTCTTGGCGACGATAAGCGCCTGGGTCTCTGTGAAAGACTTCCCTTCGGCACGCGCCTGTTCGGATAGCTGCGCCAACAGCTTCGACTCTGCGGCACTGGCACCGTGGGATTTCCCAGTGTGGTTCTTGATCATCGCGGTAATCGTCGCAGCGGCTGCAGCTTCGGCGGTGTCGTCGGCTGCGGCCTTCTCAAGTTCTTCACGGGTCGCAACAGTCTTTGTCGTTGTGCGCGCGCCACGAATCGGAGAATCGCCTTGCGAGTTCATCTGACGTTCGCGCTCCAGGCGTTGGTTGTTGATCTGATTGTCATCGAGCTTTGCGGGCGCAGGCGGGTTAACGTCGACGCGAGGCGGAACCGTAGCCACGTGAGGCCAGCGTACAATGCGCTCCGAACCGTCCGACATCTTCATGCTCAGACCTTCGAGATCGATGCGCGCGATCAGTTCAACGATGCGACCTTCGACCATAGGCTTGTTACCGAAGAACTTGTACCAGCGGCCTAGACCTGCGCTCATTAATTCGAACGCGACGGAGTTGTCGACGCCGACTACGTTGCCTTGTTGGTCGTACGCGAAGGGATTCGCTAGACCAGGCACCAGGCGATTACGGAAGACGTTGGCTAGCATCCGCTGTTGCTCGGCTTGCTCTTGTGCTGTAAATTCATTTCTTTGTGTTGCTGGCATTTCGATCTTCCTTGGCGCTGGTGGCGCAACTTCTTTTTCGACGATTCGTCTGACGTCGGAAATCGTGACCTCGCTGGCGTCGTCGTAGGTTCTCATTATTGTGGATAGCACGGTGTTGCGCTGCGCATCGGTTAGCAGCGCGGTGCTCTTTGCTCGGCGGTAAAATAAATCGAGTAGGTCTTTCGCGTCGTTCTTATCCATGGCAGCCTCCTTAGCGGCTATTCAACAACGCCTCGAAGGCGCGGATTTTCTGAGGAATGCTCTTCCCTTGTGGCGTGCAAAGTAGACGCTTGGAAGCATCCTGGCTGGAGTTGATGTACGCGATCAGTTGCCGCCTGGTCGTGATCGGAGAGCCATCGCGCGGGTCGAGAAGTTGTTCGGTCGCGCGGCTGATCGGCGTGTTGGTGTTGGGATCGAGTCCTGTGCGGTCCTGGTAGGCCTGCTGCACACCATTGCGGACGATCTCTTTCAACTGCGCTGGGGTCATCTGCTTATAACGTTGTTCGGTGATCCACGATTGGTAGAGGGCGTCGATTTCGCTGTCCGACATCGCATCGAACCCTTTCCCCGCACGACGGGTCCCACCGCTAGAGGAAAACTGAAGCTCGAAGCCGTTCACATCGTAGCGGATCGAGTTGCTGTTGCCCGTACGGACGGAAAAATTCTTCGCACCGCCGCTAGTCATTTCGCTGATCTTGCGCTGACGCGCTCGTAGCTCATTTTGCGCGTCGACGAACGCAGGCGCTTTCGTCAGCTTACCGAGATTCTCTTCCTCGGCGATGATGTCGAGCACCGCGAGCGTGTCGGAGAGGTCCGCGCGCCCGTGAGCAGCGCCGATGACCAGTTGTTGATTGCCTTCGGTGTGCGCCAGGTGGAACTGCTTAAAAACCGCGTCGAGCGTCGCGATGTATTTCGGGTTCGCACAGAACTGATATCGCGCGCTGATCCCTTTGTTACTGGTTTCGGCGATGGCGAAGATCACGTCCTCGACAATTTCTTTGAACCATTTCTCTTCGGCGGGAACGGGATTCTCGTTCACCGCGTCGACGCCGATCAAAATGTTCGGCATGAAGTTGCCGTAGACGTAACTGGCCGCGCGGCTGTGCAAAACTCGATTGATCAATTCCTCATAGCTGTTCATTACTAACTCCTTGTTGAACTTCTTCTGTACTGCTGTTGGTGTTGCGCGTGCCGACCCCGAGGTCGACACCGATATCAAGTAAGACGAAGAGTCGTTGTATGTGCTCCACGTCTTCGAAAGAGATCGGCGCGGGTGCAAATCTTTCGACCAGGTCCTCCAGCTTCAAAATCAGCGGCCTGATCTCTTCATCGAACCTATGAACGGTGAACGAACCGTCGGCGAGCGCACGCGAGAGTTTTGCGTTGCTGATTTTAATCCCGAACACCTCGCAGATCGCGACAAGCTGGCTGGCCGAAAGAGACGTCTCTTGCAGCAGCGTTTTGATCTTGTCAATCGTCGAAATGTACGGCTCGCTCATGCAAACGTCCTTTGTAAAATTTCACTAAGTAAAAAAAGGGGGCGGGCAGCCCATGAAGAGACTGCCCACCCGGATACGTCTAAAAATGTTTTGGGTTCGTGTCAGGGATCAGAAGGGTTCTAGCCCTCTATTCCCTCTCTACTATATATATGTCCCCCAAAAGACGACTTGTCCCAAGTATTTTATAAACCCTTTGCAATCAGTGCCCTAAAGGCCGCCGTGACCCGCTGGTAGGAGCGACTGACTTGGCTCTTGCTCATGCCTGGGACACCTCGGACGTTGAAACCTGGGCGCAACATCGCCTCGCCAACCGCGCGCATCTCGCCGCGCCAAGTCGCCACCAAGGCTTGGAGCGCGGGACGCGCGCCCTCTAACGTCTGGGCGGGGTCTTCGGCACACTGAGCCTCCAGTTCCATCTTCTTGGCGATCACTAGCTCGGCCTGGGAGTACTCGGCGTCTTCGGGAATATTGTCGAAGGACAGGTTACGCGGGATTCGTCTACCGTACTTGATGATCAAAGGCCGCGCCTCGTCGAGAACATCGCGGCTCCAGTTTTGCAAATCGTCGCCGTGTGTGCGAAGCAGCATTTCGATCTGATCGCGTTCATGATCGTCGGCGAACTCCACATCGAAGCCGACCAATACACTGTTTTCCTCAATGAGGTCTGCCAGAAATTTCTGAGCCGTGTTGTGTGCGACTGTGTACGCGAGAGCGTCGTTCATCTTGTCGCCGTATTTTTTAGTCGCCTTCCAAACTTCGAAGTCCGCAAGCAACCAAACATCTTGCAAATCTTTGCGGCTTTCCGCCCTGTTGTAGCTGACCTTGCCGCCAAGCACCCGTCGCGCGCTCTTGAGGGCAATCGACACGGCCCTGCGATATAGTTTGATGTTGTAATCGGGCTCGACGATGGTGAGAGAGCAAACGCCACAGTAAAAGTCCTTCAGGTACACCCCGTGAGCGCACTTGCCACCAGGCCAGCGTTCGTCGTACTCGGCTTTTCGTATCGCGTCCCACAACGGCTTCGAGCGCTCGTTGATCTCATCGACCATCCGTTGACGCGCATCCTCTTCCGCGTGCCATTTCTCAGACAGCCATTCGCACAGCCAGCACGCGCCCCAGTTCCCGTGGGGGCATTTTTTATAGACGGGTTGAAGTGGCAGGTTGCTCGACCCTACGCTGAGCACAGGCTCTCGTATGGGCTTGGTGCCGCACAGCAAGCAGTTGCCCGCGTCATTTTTATGGCGACAGAGCGTCATAGTGTTTCCTCCAGTTTGTCAAGATACTGCCGACACAACCGTATGCACTTCTCACCAAAGCTCTCCGAGAACGGATTGTCGATCATCGTCACGAAGTGAAAGTCCCTCGTGATGACCAAATTCTGTCCGTCTCTGAATAGGCTGTACCGCCCATCAGAAAAGAGGAGCTTCATGCCGATTGTGTCCATTTTTCTTTCCTCGTTCGCTGGCTTTAATGCTTAACTCCGCCCGTGTTGATTATCGTTGATCGCCGCCGCATATCGTCGGTGAGCACAGTGCCATCGGACAGGAATGTATCCCCTGCTGCGATGACGTTGCCCTGTTTGTCGAAACGCACGTCGGTCTGTGAGCTACCGTCGCGGAAGTCAACGCGGTCCACTGTTCGCGTGCCGTCGCGATATTGAACGGCGTTGTGGAAGGTCTTGAAGATGTCGCTGAATGCAGTGCTAAAGTCGATGCGCTCAATGTGGCTGGTGCCGTCTGGATGGTCGGTAACGCCCGTGAATATCGTACCGTTCGATGATGTATGATTTCGCTTCGTCATGTGTTCCTCCTTGTGCGGGTCTCGCCCGCGCCGCCCCCATCTCAACTGATCGAGGGCGGGGTGCTGCTTCTACGACTATGCGAACAACGCGTTCAGATCATTCGTGATCTTAATTCTCATAGGGTTATCGAGAATTTCGACCCCGTGCTTTGTTTGGGAATCTTTAATCATCTGATCCATTCACCACCGCGCGTTTGCTAACGAGAGGCTGCGCCTTTGAGATCATCTCGATCAGTTCCTCGGCGCTGCCACGGTTGGTGTACTTGTAAAGCTCTGGTTTGTTGCTGGTCAACTCGTGACGAACCTCCCAGAACCAGTCACGAATCTCCTCGTAAACGTCATCGGGGATCGCCATGCTGTTCGGGAATTGACCTAGCTTCTGATGAATGAAGAACCATATACGGGACATGGGCGCGTGAAAGTGTAGGTGCATGTGGTACGCCATTTCGAAGGATTCACGAAGCTGCTTTTGCTGCGTCTTGGTCAGCTTGGTGCGTTGGCAACGAGGATTCGCCTGGATGTAATCGAGCGCCTTCTTGATCAGCGGGCGTTCCGCAACGTCGAAATCACCTTGCTGGTAGCCGCCGTTCAGATCACCGATGTTACCGTGACCCGTCGCAAGGTAGACGCCCTCTTGAACAACCCATGACAGTTGATATGGGTCATCAGCGTCGTACGTGCTGATGCCATACTCATCCTTCACGTTGACGCCGTGCTTCCAGCCGAAGGACTCCAGTAACTTGGCGGTTTCTTCAAACGCCGCCCACTGTGCTTTGTACTCCTCCTGCGCCAGTTCGATCACGCCCACTAGCTCTTCGAGCGTGTTGATGCCCGAGGTGCAGGTGCAACCGTCTCGACGTTGGTCAACTGGCCATGCTACGGCTGATGTTGCTGCTTCGCTCATATTGCCTTCTTTCTCCGCCGAAGCGGATTAGTTTGCCGCTTTAATCGTGCCCGCTGCGTGCTCGCGGTCGTACTCGAAAACCTTTTATGCCGCCTTCTTGCATCGGGCCTTAGTTACGGGTTTGACCTTGCGGAGGATTGGATTGAAGCCTCTGGGAAAGTACTCCCATGCCGCGTCGAACCCTTCGAGGATTTCCTCGTCGTCACTCGGGTCGATGTATCGAACGAGCGCGTTGAACGCGACGCGATTACGTCGCAATAACTGCCACGCCTCTTTCAAGCAACCATCGAGATATACGTCCTCATCGACAACTGAAAGATCGATAAGGTCCATAGCTTTTTCGAAGTCTCCGTAATCCTCTTCGTCCAACACGCCACCGTAATGTGCATAGTCATCGATGTCGCTGCCTGTGATGCTTGAATGGACTTTCCCATCACGTCCGTAGACAGAGCCAGGACGTTTATGGTTGATACGCTCGCCCGCGAGTCCTGCCAACAGGATGATGATCTGATCTCTTTGTGGCAGATGGTTATCGTTCCCTTGCACTCTCCCAGTGCCGAATGCGAACTCCATCTTGATCTCCTTCACACGGACACCGAACGCTGCCATTGCCACGGCGTGGCCGACTTCGTGGCGAACGAGACCAAGGAGCTCGGTGCGCCCTGTTTTACTGTGGGGATTTGTCCACCACTGCTTCACGTCTCGCTTGAGCGTCATCACGCACCTCCGCCCACACGAACGCCGTTGGTGCGGGGCGCAGTTGTAGAAACATAAACGCGATCCACCGCGCTCGCGACTTGAAACCAATTTTTTCTGGGATACGGTGCGGACAGGTAGGGCTTGTCGTCGCCACGGTACTCGTGCTCACGAGCGCGCAACGGGCGCGACGGTGGAACAGAAGTCACTACAGTTGATTTGGGCACGGTGAAACCTCGCAAAGTTTTAGTTTTGCGGGTTCACCCTGTTTGTTTGTACCAGGGGATTGGGCGGATGCCATACCGCCGACTATGACGCGATGACGTTTCGCGGGGCACCCCGCTAGGGTGCGTGAAACGCTTGCCGATAGGTTAACCTGTACGGCTCTCCAGGGGTGCGATATCCCGCACACCACGGGGCATCCCCACAGGTTAAAACCTGTCTCGATGCTGAAATCATCCTAGCATACTTCGAACGATTTGTCAAACCACAATCAGTTGCGCTATTTCGCCGCTGATTCGCCTGTTTCTCCCATAGAATACACAACAGCTTGTGGTCAGCAAAGCTGCTCGCACGTTGCACGATTCAAGAAGAAAGTCAAGACCCAGTACCTACCTACCCTGGGATGATACCCGTCCGACGGCTGGACGCCTGTCGGGACGGCTAGGCGAACGAAAAACGAAAATACATTACTGCGCGCCCAGCGCGCAATAACTCCTCCAGACAGGGGGAAACAGCGTTTTGGGGTTGATTTTGCACCGCTATCTCCGATGCTCGACTTTTGACAAAATTAACAAGTCTTGTGTTTCTTATAAGATAGAAATTAAAAAGGAGCTTGCGAGATTATAAAGACACTCCGTCACTGTCTCAGGGGCAATTACTGCATTCTGCGCGCGCAGGACATCATATTGACAAACGACTAAAAAGCGGTGATCCTGGTTCTTGGAAAAGTGACCACAATGACCTTCCAACCCAAGCCGCGCGGAATACCAGGGAAGACAAAGACACCTCCCCCTGGCCGCCCCACCACCATCCACGACAAGGCTTATGCTTGGCTAAAAGGCTATCTGTCGAGCGGCCAGCGGTCCTTGACGGACATCTATATGGTGGGCACGAAACAAGAGCGCTACAGCAAACGGATGCTGCAGCAGTGTGCCGTCGAACTCGGGGTGGTCTCGTCTCGCGTCTACACCACGTACTGGAGGCTTCCAGGCCAAGTTCCCATGCCGCCGCGCGTGCCCGCCACGATCCCCACGCCACCCATGCCGTCTGCGATGGACCCAACACCAGGTCCATGGAGCGCCTTTGATGCGTGGAGTGACGAGGATTATGAGACCGCATCCGTTGACGAAATCAACGCGCGACTCCGCGAGCTAGCTGACACCTATGATTGGTGTGAGAAAGAACAGGATGTCCGCAAAATGGAGACAACGAGCGCGGAAATAAGGCGCGCGCGTCAGTGGATGGCGCGGGGGCACTAGTGCGAGAGACACGTTTTTGGTAGGATAGCAAGCGAGACCCCAGACGGTTCGCAGCCGCCCGGGGCCTCTAACCACAAGGAAAGGTGAGTTTCCAAATGGCTGCACACAAATCTACTGGTAGTTCCCACGGCAGTTCAAGTCTGACACGGGGCAAGAAAGAGCGCCCTGTGCAAAACAATCAAGATAACCACGTCGAATCCGGCACTTCTCCAGGGGCGTGCGCTTCCCTGGATTTCCTCGTTCAAAACCACGTCTCGCTTTTCCTCTTATTCCCCATCTCGGACTCCGCAAAACTCTGGTGCGATGAAAACCTCCCCGCCGACCGCATGACGTTCGGTCACGGAATCGTCATCGAGGCTCGTTATTTCTGGCCCATTCTCGAAGCCTTGCAAGACCAGGGCTACATTGTGAGGCCCTCATGACAGCGAACCGCAATTGCTCCTTTTGCGGCTGGTTCTCTCGGTTCCTAGACGAACTCGAAGAGGCCATCCGACTGGCCACGCCCGAAGAACTGGCGCGGTTCCAGGCCGCAGTTCGCGAGCGGACACTGCTTGCAGCGGAGTGCCCGACGGAGGTGACTCCAATGATGACGATTCTGGGTGTCCGATGTTCGAATCCCGCGCCTGCCGTTCTGTTCGAACGGCGGCTGCACAACGGCCATCGCCCCAGGCGAGAGCATCTGTTCGCGCTGCCGACGCAGCAAGAGGCGGTACGCGGTCAGCAGCGAGGGACGGTCGAGGCGGAACCGAGAAAGGTGAGACGTTGTCGAGTGTGCCCAATGGAGGCAATTCAATGAAAGACTACGTCATTGATTTCATGATCGCGAACGGCATCCTTCTCACCGTCGCGAACTACTGCGAAATTAATTACGGTTCGCCGCTAAAACTTGACGATCTGCTTGGCGAATACCACGCCGAAGTTGAGGGACTTATCGAGGAAGGGATTCTAGTCGAAACGGATTCGAGGCACAAAAATTAGGAAGGGGGAAAAGATGGACTCAAAAAATGGCGGTAAGCTGCAAAAGGGGGAGGGGCTGGCGGATGTGGCTGCAAAAATTCGCGCTGAATTTTCCATCGTCCACGCCGAACTCTCGAAGAACATCATCGATACGTCTGCCGAGATTTCCATCGAGATCATCGATCCCGTGGCTCTCAATAACCTCATAAAGAAAATACCTACGCAGCCACTGCGCGAGCACTCGACGACCGCTGTTGGCCGCCACCGCACTGTCTGCCACCACATCCGTGTGCCGAAAAGGAGCGCACAAGAATTGATCGTCGCCGCGATAGCGGCCTCAAGGGGCAAAAATGCGAAGACGTGATTTTCTCCAATCGGCGGCTGGCGCAGCGGCCCTCGTGGCAGTCCCTCGACTGCTGCGCGCCGACACGCCTGCGCCTGCAGCGCCTGCACGCGATCCTCTCGGCGACATTGAGCGGGAAATGAATGCGGAGAACTGGTGCGGCGACTCGTACTGGTGCGACTGCGGCCTGGTGCGGTACGTCAAAAAGCCCGAGGGGCATTTCGCTGCTGATCATATGATCCTCAGCAATGGGCAGAAAGTTCCCATGTCGTATGGGCTCCACCGTCAACATCTTCACCTTCATCGAGAGAAGATCACGCGGGAGCGGCTGTACAGGTTTGAAAATGTAAATCGGAATTTCAGCGCCTGTGATGATTGTGGTGCCGCCACCTGGGAATCTCATTCGCACGGATGTCACCACGAGAGCGCGATGTGTCCTTCGTGCCCAGATTTACGGGAGCGCACATGACATCGCCGTGCAAGCGCAGATGACGGATCGCTTCGCGCGCACTTCGCGACGGCGGAAGATGCTTTGGCTTTCCAGCGGCGGCCTGAGAATAAACTGGTGTACGGCGCGGACGAGATCAGATTCTGCACGCGCTGCGAAAAATTTCACCTATCGCGAAAATTTTGGGAAAAGCCGTGGGAAATACCGCTGGAGAACGGGGCGGTAAACTGAAGGGCAGCCCTCGAACTTTTTATGGTAGGTTTGGGAAGCGGGAGGATCGATGCTCGTAAAAGACCATGAAGCGGTTTTGCAAGCTTCCGCGAAATTTCGCGCTTGGCGTTCTGCACCCCACGATTTCTCCGACGAAGACATCCTCAGGCCCTGCATCATGGCGGAGAAGCACTACACCCCAGCGGAAATCGCTGAGTTGTGGGGCGTGGACCCCGAAACAATCCGTAACGTCTTTCGCAACGAGCCTGGGGTTTTGAAGTTGGGAAACAATAACGGGAAGCGGGCGTATGTTTCACTTCGCATCCCAGAGTCTGTCGCAGAGCGCGTACACAAGCGGCTGTCGGCCTAAGATGCTAATCATCTACCGCCGCCACAACCCACAAAAGTGCCGTTTCACGTCTCGGTCGGAGTTTCGGTGTAAGTGCCCAATATGGGTCTCTGGCACGAAGGACGGCAGACGAATACGCGAGGCCTTGAAGAGCAGAGATTGGAACCAGGCGCAGTCGATTGTTCGGAAATGGGATGTTGATGGCGAACGACCGAAGGCGAGAGTGCGGACGACAGTCGAGGAATGGAAGGATCAATTTTTGAAGGATGCAGAAGCGCGAAATCTAAGCAACGGAACGTTGCGGCTTTACAAATTGCTATTTCGTGAAGTGCTCGCATTCACGCAAGATCGTGGAATCAAGTTTGTCAATGATTTGGGCCTAGATGCGCTAACAGACTTTCGTGCTGGCTGGAAGATTAGTCCGCTGACAGCATCGAAGAAATTGGAACGGTTGCGTGGCGTATTCAAATTTGCTGTCCAACGAAAGATGGTCGAAGAGAACCATGCGCTCAGTCTGGTAGGACCGAAGCTAAAACGAAACCCAACACTTCCCTTCCCTAAAGACGAAATGGCGAGAATTTTAAAGGCGGCAAAATCGGACGAGGTGGACCCCCGCGTCGAGGCGTTCATCTTGACGATGCGTCATTCAGGATTGCGGATATCGGACGTTGCCACGTTGGCCGTCGAAAGTCTCAAGGGTAATCGGCTCAAGCTGTATCAGGCGAAGACGGGAGAGCCCGTCAGCGTTCTGCTGCCGCAGGATGTTGCCGACGCATTGCTCGCGGTGAAGCATTCGAACCCGAAGTACTTTTTCTGGAGTGGCGAATCAAGGCTGGAGACCGTGACGGGGTTTTGGCGTGAGCGGATATCTGATGTTCTGACGATAGCGAAAGTCTCGGGGCATCCACACCGTTTTAGAGACACGTTTGCGGTGGCACTGCTAGAAGGCGGGGCCAGCATAGAAACGGTGAGCATACTACTCGGCCATCAGAGCGTTCGAGTGACGGAAAAGCACTACAACCCTTGGGTTAAGACCAGGCAGGACGCGCTAGATCGTGCCGTCCTGAGCGCCACACGCTAGTGAAACTGTTTGTACAAAAGCGGTACAATTTCATAGAAATCATCAAAAAGCCGCATAAAAAGTGGCGGAGGCGTGTGGAAGTCGAATCCACCACCCGTTCCGCGAAGGAACGCGTCGCCGGCTTTGAAGGCCGGGAAGGTCACCGGACCCCTTTCGCCCCCATCGTTACAATAACATCATTCCAAAAAGCTTAGTTGAGGTAGCCATCAGCGCGAGTCTCGCGCATCGGCTTTGGTGCTACTGGGGTGCTATTCTCGATTCTGGAGACAGCCTCGTGGAGATTGGAAATGGACAGATGAGTGTATCGGCGACTCATCGCTAGTCCCTTGTGGCCAAGTAGTTGCGCAATGTTCCCGAGCGGCACACCGGTTTGGCGCAATCTGCTCGCATAGGTGTGGCGAAGATCATGCCAACGAAAATTCGTGATTCCTGCTTGGCGCACGGCGGGCACGAACCAGTGGGCATTCACGTTCAGAGTTTCGCCCGCCATGTTGCGCACGACTCGGCCGGTCCCATCTCCACGGGAACGAAAAATCGCAAGAGCACGCATGGCGTCTGCATTCAGCGGCACCACCAAGCTCGCCCCATTCTTCGTTCTAGTAATTACCGCGATACGATTCTTGAGATCGACGTTCTCCCAGGTTAGATCGAGGTACATGCTTCCCCGGCGCAATCCGCTGTGGAGTGCAAGATCAAACTCCGGCTCATGCTCTGCCCATTCCGGCTTCGAGCAGATCGCGTCACGCAGTTTCTTCTCTTCCTCGGGTGTGAGGAATCGAACACGCGAATTGTTTTCGGTCTTGCGCCTGAGCCCACGCAGCGGGCTCTCTTTGACCTTGCCGTGTAGGATGCCAAGCCGGTAGGCCAGCGAAAGAAGGTTGTGGTGGTGGTTGCGGCTGGAAGGGCTCCACTTCTTTCCACCGTGAGCGCGTCCAGCGTGTTTTGAATCTCGCCTGCCGTAATTGCATCCGCTGCGCTGTTCGAGAAGGACCCTTCAAGAGTTTCATCCGTGCGACGTCATCGGCTGGCCGAGCGTAGCGGCCTTCAACGTACTTGACGGCATCATCGGCCAATTCCGCGAAAGCCCACCAAATACCGGAACCAGGGATCTTTTCGAATATGCCCCGGTCGGGCTTCCCTGCCCTCGCGCGGCTTTTCTTGGCCTCACCCTTTGCAGTAGGAACACCGAGAGTCTCAATTTGCATTGCGTTTTCCTTTCTCAGGCGGACGCCCACCCAGCTTGCCATTCCGCCGCGAGGAGCGGGATTTGCGCGGGGATCGCGCCGAACCGCGACAGGCAGGGCAGAAACAGACAAGGGGAACGCCGTGAATCTTACATCTCGTGAGTCTTGGCATAGGCTGATCATAAACCTAACAGGTTAGGATGTTCAAGCCGAATCCAGTCTGTTAGAATCCGCATATGAGCGCACCGAAGCGCACCATTACTCAGCATTCAATTCCTTCTGCGAATGGCGGCAGGAGCAAATGGCTGGCTGGGTTCCGTAGGAACGTCAGCGAGGACGGGACGGCTCGCCGTGCGTGGGAGATGCTGAAGGAAGCGGGCCTAGAAGCAGAAGCTCTGCGTGCACTCCGAACATATTCTCACGCACCAACGGATTACGTGAAAAAGGAACAACGCAAGGCCAGCGCGTGAACCGTCAGATCCGGGCTCTGATTCGGGCGAACAAGATCGACGAAGAAAGACACAGAGCAGACGACCGGAGGGCCGCTCTATTCTTTGACCGTGCTTTGGGAAAGTACAGGGCTGTCCTGCGTTCGGAGATGCCTTTTGCAGATGACGGGATCGTAGTCGGCGATTGGGCATTGTCGCGGACGGTAGCCGGGAAGGGATTGCCCGACCTGCCTGCATCACGGAAGGCGTTCGCCTCGCTTGGCCCGCGAAGTCCAATCTTAGATCAAAAGTTCTGGCTATTCGTTGTCCTCTGTTACGCGAAAAACGGCGGCGTTCGATTGGGGTAAGAGCGGCTGACCGCTTTAGCTTATTGCGCCGATCCACATTCAAACCTCGATGCCCGCACCTTGGCACGTTTCTTGGCCGGGATTTCGCCTAGTTTCAAGGCCAAATGTCTACGTGTCTTCCAGGTGCTCCCTCCGCAGAACTGATTCCTTAGACCTCGAAAACTTTTTCATTTCGCGTCATGTTCGCACTTTGGCTCGTGTGCGACGCTAGAATCGCATTCTGTCGAAGGGAGGCAAAGATGGATCGAATCTTTCATGGCAAGCGCGAGACGGCGGCCACGCTCGGCATATCTGTGCGGACGCTGGAAAACTTAGTGGCAATGCGGGAGATCATCCCCCGCCGAATCGGGCGGCGGGTGCTGTTTGAAACACGCGAGATTGAAAGATTCGCGCGACGCAACCACCGAACGAAACAAGAACGGAAGGGGAACGACAATGCTGGTGAAGGTTCTCAGCTTCTCCCGTAGCAATAAGCCCGCCGTACTCGCCTCGGTTCGCCTCGAAATTGCACTCGAAGATGGCGATTCCATCGTCATTGACGATGCTCGCGTGCTCCGAAACAAGCACGCCCAACTATGGCTCGCCATGCCTAGCTATTCGGTTCCGGAATGGCGGGCGCTCCTACGATTACCTGCCAGCGGTCATTCTCTCGACAAAGCTCAAGCGTGACGTCGAAGATACCGTCCTTCCGGCGTTTGAGGCTTGGGAACGAGAGCAGTCGGCTCCGGTGCAAGGGGGCGCGAGATGAGCACCGATCTCAAGCTACAAGAATTGGACGCTCACCCTTGTTTAAACCGCGGCGAAGCACCCGATGCGGAAAGCGGCGCTGCGGCTCTCGCAGGAGCTTCAGGCTGGCGAAAAGTCACAGATGTCCTGAACAAACACTACACAAATCCCGATATTGAAGCTGCTCACATTCTTTGCGCTGTGATAGCGAGCCACGCAATTAAGGAGTTTCCGCCCGTACGGAACTTGGCAATAGCTCCGCCTGGCTCGATGAAAACTGCCTTGCTGGAGGGTTTTCGAGGGCTGCCGCGCGTGTGTTTCGTGGACGAGATTACCCCTAAAACGTTCCTGTCAGGAAAGGTTGCCCTCGAGGACCTGGAATTATCCGGTGTTCTCGTGCCCGCGTGTGCCTTCGGACTCTGTCCGAGAGGACTACATGTTTGCCCGTGCACTGGAAGGCGCTGGCGAAGCTTGTAGTATGCTGATTCTGGTCGGAAACTTGCACGTCGAGGAGCTTGCAGCGCGGTTTGTAGCTCACGGGGACGCGACGACGCAGGATGCCGTCTACAGATATCCTTGGTATAACCCTTACTGGTGACCGCCGCCCCGATCTCGCTGATTTCAAATTCCTTCCAAATCGAACGTACACTGGCTGCTTGGACTTTTCTGAGACAGTAACTAAAGAAAGGGCGGCCGTCGCACAACACCCGGAAGAAACGTGGATGCCACTACTGCCACGAACGCTGAGCAACGCCACGAAACCCTACATGCTATTAGAACTGATGATTAACTCTTAACGTGCAAAGCCTGTAATTGAGATTCCACAACCTTTCTCCTCGATTGGCTGGTCTCTTCTTCCCTCGCTATATTGGAGCGAGCCGGGGTTTCCGTTTTTGAGAGGCTAGGTGCGCGGCGTTCTGCTTCGAGGGTTAGTTGGCTCGGCGGGAGCGAGCTCCGCTTCGGCCCCAACGGTCACCGCCGCGCCGATATCCAGCGACGCGTCGGCGGGCTGCTCCGCTCCGGATTGAATTGTGAGAGCACGCAGCGCCGGACGACTCGGCATGAACGTGAGGCCCTGCTGTAGCACCAAGTCGCCCTCAATGTTGTATCGACTGCCCTGCTGCACGGCTAAGTCCGTGCGCTCCAGCCAACGCATCCCGAGCGATCCGGCGTGCGGCCATTCGTTCGTAGTGAGTGTCCTCTCCACCGCATCGTAGGCCAGGGGCGTGATACGTGCGACCCGAGTGGTGCCGAGCGGTGCTGACTGGTGCTGCGCCAGAATGGCGTCGAGTCTGTGACGCCCGGTGTGCAAGTCACGGGCTATCTTGCGCTTGGAGTGGCCGAGCGCGACGCGAGCGAGCACTTCGGCCCGCACCATGTCAGCACCAGTGGTGCCACGCTGCCCAGCTACCGCAATTGCCTGTTCGTTCATTGCTGTTTTTCACCTCTAGAGCCAGTGGAATTATTGTGGCAGGGCTGAATCCCTATTCAAGCACGATCTTCGGGCCCGGCCGGCTCTCGTCGCGGCATCGCAGCCGTTTCAGCCTGCCTCACGCCGAGCCTGCCAACTAAGCCTGCACCGGACTAATGAAGCTTCGCGTATTCCGCCTTCGCAGCGATGAGAATGCCCCGCTGGCATGTTCGTTGCGTCGAGGCCAGAGGAAGCGTAGGATTTGCGAGGCCGAGGTCCAAGTCGGGAGTTCGGGTTGATTTAGCTTGCGTGCCGATTTGTTTATCGCCTAAGAAGGTGGCGCGAGCGGCGGGGAGAAAACAAGTCATGAAGAAGCATGCTGCGCTCTTGGGTTGTTTGGTTCTTTCGTTTGCGGTGCCTCTGGCGGCTCAGGAGGCCACGATCGCGCCTCCCGAGAACATGGTTGTGGAGGGAGTGCCGAAAATACCGGCATCCCTGGTAGAGACAGCGGGGCGCTACAGCGAAAACCGATCGGCGTTTCCTACGGATTGGCATCCACAGCGCCGAGAGATTTTGATTGGAACGCGATTCGGAAATACCTACCAGACACACTTGGTGAAAATGCCGGGAGGTGCACGGCAGCAGCTAACGTTCTTCACCGAGCCAGTTTATGGAGGATCGTTTCACCGCAACAACGGGGAATACATGGTGTTCCAGAAAGATGTCGGTGGCGGAGAGTGGTACCAATTTTTTCGATATGACATGGACACCGGCAACAACACAATGTTGACCGATGGCAAGTCTCGGAATACTTCGGGAGTGTGGTCCTCAGGGGGGAACAAGTGGGCCTACGTCTCGACACGCCGCACGGGAAAAGATACGGACCTCTGGGTAACGAATCCGGCAGAGCCGAAGACCGATCATCTTCTCACGCAACTCACTGGCGGAGGATGGGAGCCGCAAGACTGGTCCCCTGACGACCTCGACATTCTCTTGCTTGAAGGCATCTCGGTGAACGAGACCTATTTCTGGCTGGTCGATACGACGACGGGCGAGAAGAAAGCACTGACTCCACGGAAAACCGATGAACAGGTCGCGTATGCGAACGGACGCTTCAGTAAGGACGGAAAAGGGATTTACTACACAGCAGATAAGGACTCAGAGTTCCAGCGGCTGATGTATATGGATCTTACGAGTAAGGAGACGAAGATATTGACGCCCAACATTCCCTGGGACTTGGACGAATTCGCGCTGTCCTGGGATGGCAAGAGGATTGCGTTCATTACGAATGAGGACGGACTCAGCGTGCTCCACATGCTTGACACCGGCACTGCGAAAGAGTTACCCGCGCCGAAACTGCCAGTCGGATTGGTGAGCGGGTTGATCTGGCACAAAAACGGCAAGGATCTGCTTTTCGGAATTTCTTCGGCGAGTTCGCCGGGAGACGCCTACTCCCTGGATACTGCAACGGGAAAACTCGACCGCTGGACGATGAGTGAAACGGCAGTGAATACGAGTGCATTTCCGGAACCGGAGCTGATTCAGTGGAAGAGTTTCGATGGAAAAATGATTTCAGGGTTTCTTTATCGGCCTCCCGCTAAGTTCGAAGGCAAGCGACCTGTCTTGGTTGAAATTCACGGTGGCCCGGAGGGTCAATCACGACCCGATTTTCTAGGACGTTACAACTATTATCTAAATGAACTGGGAATAGCCGTGATTCTGCCGAACGTGCGGGGATCCACGGGATACGGCAAGGCGTTCACAAAACTGGACAACGGGTTCCTGAGGGATGGCACGTACAAGGACATCAACGCGCTATTCGACTGGATCACAGCGCAGCCCAGCCTGGACGCGAGGCGAATCGCGGTAACGGGAGGCAGCTACGGCGGACATATGACACTGGCAGTTTCGGCATTTTACAGTGATCGCATCCGATGCTCGATTGACGTTGTGGGGCCTTCCAATTTGGTAACTTTCCTGGAGCACACAGAGGAGTACCGGCGCGACCTGAGAAGAGTGGAATATGGAGATGAGCGTGACCCAAAGATGCGCGAGTACCTAGAAAAAATCGCTCCCATGAACAACATCGAGAAGATTAAGCAACCGATGATGGTTGTTGCAGGACAGAACGATCCGCGTGTGCCAGTAAGCGAATCGGACCAGATCGTGGCAGGGCTCAAGAAGCAGGGAACACCGGTGTGGTACCTGAAGGCAAAGGATGAGGGCCATGGATTCCAGAAGAAATCGAATGCGGACTTTCAGTTTTACGCGACGGTCGAGTTTCTCCAGGAGTACTTACTGAAGTGACCGGCGGTCAGCTGACCGAGCAGTGAGCATGGCGTGCTGCGCTCCTACGTGTGCGTGATTCCGACCTGCCGCAAGGTCTAATGGTTATTCCAGCTTCGCGTACTCCGCTTTGGCAGCGATGAGGATGGGAATGTCAGGGTCAGCGTCTTTCCAGAGCGTCAGGAAATCCTGTAGGCAGCTTTGGCCTTGGCGGTGTCGCCCCGCATGGCGTAAGCGCAAGCCACTCTGCCATCTGGAGTCGGAAACTGGGGAGTCAGTCATTGCTGACTCAAAAGATAGAGGTCGGCGTGACCGCCTGGACGCGCATAGACGATAGTGGAAAGGTCCCTCGAAAAATCATAGGCATTGCCGTAGTAACCCAGGGGAAAAGCAAAGGGGACCTTCAATGCAACCTGGGGCGCCCCGACGAGTTTGCCGTCTCTCCAGGGCTGACTGTAGATCGTGACTTCACCGCGGGAAGCAACTGTATACAAGAACGACTTGCCATCCGGGGCAAAAATTAACATGGACACCGCGCCAGGAATCAATGTGATGCATCTCCTGTCGAAGATGGAGACCTCGTAGATTCCAGTCTTTTCTCCTGCCCCTACGACGCCAAGCAGGTACTGCCCGCCGGGGTCAGAATCGAAAACGTAGCAGCAGTTGTCCACGACCTTCTCCAGATTCGAACCGTCCACGCTCCATTTCCAAATGTTGGGCATCGGCAGCACCTTCTCCGCAACACTCAGATATAAGGATTTTTGGTCTGGGCTCCATACCGAAGTATCGGGCTCACCTCCCATCGAGGGGAGCTGACGAAGACCGCTGCCATCAGCCCCGACGATGTAGGCTTTGGACCCTGCGCCTGCTCCATCCTCGTGAAAAGACAGGTGAAAATTGTCCGGCGCCCAATTCCCAGTAGACAGAGATTCTCCGGCGGCGATTTTCAGTTTATTGCCAGCGTCGATGCTCGACACCCAGAGTTCATTCCTCTGGGGTGCGGGGCGCGTAATGTACATCACGTGCTTTCCATTCGGCGAGATAATAGGCTGAGTTGCGTCCTCCGACACGATGTCCGTCGATTCCTTCGAATGAACATGGTACGCGGTCAGGAACCCGGAGGATTTGCCATTCACGAAGTAAATCCCCTTTCCTCCCGGGTCTGGCATGGGCGAGTAATCCGGTCCCGCTCCGAAAGTAATCTGTGTCAGACTCCGGTCCTGCAAACTGTAATTCCAGATGTTCGTCAGCCCGTTTACAGTCCGGCTGAACAGTACCGTGTTCCCTGGTTCGGCCCACACGACGTCAGCCGCATTCCCGGTTACCCCTCCTAAATCAAGCGCCTCATGGCTGGTCACGTTTATTCTGTAAAACTGGAAATTCGACGAGTCCTCTCGCACACCAGCAGCGAGGAGGTCGTTGCCGCCGGGAAATAGCAAAAGCGGGATGGAGTACTGGCCAGTGCTTTCGGACTTGTACACTAATTCCTCGTTCAGTCCTGATTTTCCCGCCCGAAAAATTCCGGGACTATCAGGCTTCCAATAGTAAATGAATGCGCCATCCAGAGAGGGGACGACGCCGCGGCCAGCTGCCACCCGCCGGGGACTGCCTCCGAGCGTAGGCACAGCCCAGACCTCGTCGCCGCCAGACCTTCCGTAAAAGACCTCCTTGCCGTCGTACGAAAAATTGCTTACGTCCTTGTCGCCTGCGTCATTCGTGAGTTGCAGGGGCTCGCCACCAGAGGTGAGCATCAGGAACACTTGCGCGATGCCGCCTACCGATGAGTCAAACGCCACGCTGTGGCCGTCGGGAGAAAGTCTCGCGTCGCTCATCAGCTTGTTCCACTGGCTAATTTGCGTAACTTTTGCGGGGCTGCTCGGGGGGTTCGAGCGGAGCCAGAAGCGATAGGCAGCAAAGGCTGCTGCCAGGAGTGCGACGCAAATAGCCAAAACAATGAACCGCCTCCATGCAAGCCCCGTCGACGGCTGAGCCGCCCTCCTCCTCGATGAGGAAATTCGGCCCGAATCGGTATCTCGCCGTAGGCGCTTCAGGTCAGTGCGTATGTCCGAGGCATGCTGATAACGTAAGTCGCGGTCTTTTTCCAGAGACTTGTTGATGATTTCTTCTAGTTTCGGCGGGAGTTCCGGCTTCAGGCTTGCCAAAGCAACAGGTGCTCGGTTCAGAATCGCCTCATGAATGATGGCTGTCGTCTTGCCTGAAAATGCCATCCGGCCCGTTGCCATTTCGTACAACACCGCACCGAATGAAAACAAGTCCGTGCGTGCATCCAGTTCTTCGCCCCGAGTCTGTTCCGGAGACATATAAGCGATGGTGCCCATTGTCGCGCCGGGGCTTGTGAGCACAAACTCTTCCGTTTCTGTTGGCATCGTAGAGACACCACCCTCGGCGACAGGAGAAAACTTCGCCAGCCCGAAATCGAGGATTTTAGGGTTGCCCTGCTTGGTCACAAAAAGATTTGCTGGCTTGATGTCCCGATGGATGATGCCTTGGGCATGTGCTGCCCTGAGCGCGTCGGCAATTTGAATTGAAAGTTCCAGCAGCTCCCCAAACGGCAGGGACTTGCCAGAAATACGGTGCTTCAGCGTTGCGCCGTCGAGGAACTCCATCGCTATGAATTGCTGGCCGTTCTGCTCACCGATGTCGTAAATGGTGCAGATATTCGGGTGATTCAGTGCCGATGCGGCCTGCGCTTCGCGGCGGAAGCGTTCGAGTGCAGCGGCGTCGTGAAGCATTTCGGCAGGCAGGAATTTTAGGGCCACCGCACGATGGAGCCGCGTATCCTCAGCTTTATAGACCACGCCCATACCCCACCGCCGAGCTTTTCGAGAATGCGGTAGTGAGACACAGTCTGGCCGATTAGAGAATCGGTGCCTGCCATTTGGCGCACATATTAGGTCGCGCCAGAAGGCAAGTCAACGAAGAGGACACGAAGAGGGACATCTCGCGGGTTGGATCTGAGAAGCGCGTATAATGCTGCCTTCAGGCATGCCGATGCGGGAAGAATTGGATGAATCGGAAGCTCCAGACCTCGAGCGCCTATGCCAAGGCGTGTCGCCCAAAGATGAGCCGTGTGATTATCCGGCGACTGTGCACTGCGCGACGTGCGGGAGGTGGTTCTGCGATGCCCACGCCGAGAACGAGGAGTGGCATCCGTGCGTCCTGACACCCGGTGATGAAGGCGGCGAGGCTTAGCCGCCCTTACTACAAACGTTCGTACTGGAACGAACTTGTCCGATTAGGCGACAAACCTGGAGTTGACACTTGAAGGCGTGTGCGCGTGGACAAACGGGCCGAATGTGCGTTCGGTGTCCAGTTTGCGCCTCAATTCGACGGTGCCCCAGTGTCGCGAAGGAGAGCTACGTCCGATTCCACGTGCGTGCGCATCACGCCGAGGGTCTTGCCATCGGGCGAGTATTCGTAAAACTGGATCTCGTCAGAAGTGAAATTCGTAATTTGGCGTCCTGCCGAGCCATCGAGCGGCTGAAGCCACAAATTGTCCGTACCGTTTTCGTGAATGTCATAGGTCACAGCTTTGCCGTCGGGAGTGAAACGAGGCTCGGCGACGATCCGGGGATCCGCATCTAGCAAGCGGATCTGCGGCCCGGCTGTTGCAGCCAAGTTCACAATGGCGACCTGCGACCCACCGGCGGCACCCCTCTTGAGAGCCATGAAGATGACGAAGTTGCCGTCGCGAGAAAGCGCCACGCCCGGCCCTGCGAGAAGAATGTTCGTCTTCGCCGCGCCGGGAACAGCCTCTGGATCTCCCCCATCAATGGACACGCGCATCGGTCGAGCAGCGAGCACGTCACTGTAGTACACCCAGCTGCCGTCCGGAGAGCAATAAGGGCCGACATCCGCACCGCCTTGGGTCAGTTGCTTTGGGTTCGCACCGTCAGCGTCGATGCGCCAAAGGTTGGTCTTCTTGTTTTCCGAGCGTCCCCGCCACACGAAGACGATATACCGTCCCAGCCCGCAAGGTGTCGGCCTAAACATGGGACTGTCTGGATCGCTGAAGAGGGTGGTTCGATTGGTTCCGTCGATAGAAACGCGCACCAGCGCACCGTCGAAATAAAGCTCGTGGTCATTGGCCCAGCTGAAAAAATGCGAGTCTTTGCTTTGGGCCGCCGCGGGAGCGGGAAGAGCGCCTGTAAAACCTTCTGCCCCGAAAAGGTACATGGTTTGCGCGGCTTTGCTTTGTACCGTTGCCAATGTCCTTCCATCGGCCGAGAGTGTCAGGGTCTGATAGGCGTTGGTATCTTTGGTGATTGGACGAAATTCTCCGCCAGGATAGGCAATGAATCCAATCTGAGTGCGGGAGGGAGGCGGGGAGTCGGCGGATTGGAAGGTCGTGAAAAATCCGCTACCATTTGAAGCCCACAACAATTCATCGAGTTCGCGATCATTGGTGCTTAGGAATGGGCGCACTTTCATGGAAGTGATGTCCGCCAGATCAATGACGCTTAGCGCGTTATGTGCGTGAGAAAGAAGGGAAGCAATCTGACGGCCATCCGGCGACCATGCCATGACGCCCTGGAAAACTGAGGTGAGCCCACCGTAGAGCAGCTTTATCTCGCTTCCATCCGCATTGGCAGTGAACACCTGGAATTTTCCGACCTCGGGGTCGTTGGCACGCATAAAAACGATACGCTTGCCGTCGGGAGAAAAACTGATGCCGCCGCCGACATTGCGAACGACTATTTGCGGGCTGCCCCCCAGCACGGGCGAGCGAAAGAGATCGAATTTCCGCCCAGCGGCGTCGTTGAAGCTGCCACCGAGTCTGTTTGCGGCTTCGCAGAAATAAATGTAGTTTCCGTCGGGTGAAAAAATCAGACTGCCATAAGAAATGTCTGCCGGCGGAAGCACTTGTGTGTCGCTGTTGGTGGGTACATTACGAAGCCAGAGGCTTTGCTTGCCTTTGTCTTGGAGAACGCTGAGAAGATATTTCCCGTCGGGAGAGATGGCCGCTGCGATCGATTTTCCGTTGTTCGTGACCTGGGTCATCGTGAAGTCAGAGAACGGTGGGGGAGGCCCGCGGTGAATCAGAGTGTAAACGCCGTAAGCGGCGGCAGCGAGAACCACGAGCCCAATCAAAACGGTCGTCGCCACCTGGAACTTGTACTGTTTTGCAACCGCGGTCACGGCCGAACTGCTCGAAGGCAACGGAATGGATGCAGCCGACGGAACGGATAGGGCGACGGCAGCCGTGGGGTCGGCTACGGGCAGCGCCTGAACTGCATCGGACGGACTGGCGGCGGCAGGAATTCGGCCCGAAGCAGTGTCGCGCTTCAACCGCTGCAGGTCCGCTCGGATTTCTGATGCGTGCTGATAGCGCAGGTCTCGTTCTTTTTCCAGTGCTTTGTTGATTAACTCTCCCAATCGGTTCGGCAATTCCGGATTCAGTCGCACTGGTGCTACCGGCTCTCGGTGAAGAATCTCATTAAAGGTCCCTGCTGACGTTGATCCCCGGAACGGCAGCTTTCCTGTCGCCATTTCATACAGTACCGCTCCGAACGAGAAAAGATCCGTCCGTGCGTCCAGCTCTTTCCCAAGCGCCTGCTCCGGGGACATGTACGCCACTGTCCCCAGCGCTGTTCCCGGGCTCGTCAGTTGTTCCTCCGAATCCTCGAGCGTGGCTTCCAAAGACACTGTCTCCGCTCCTGGCCCACTCAAACTCGTGACTTTTGCCAATCCAAAATCCAGAATTTTGGCGTGACCTCGCCCTGTTACAAGGATGTTCGCTGGCTTAACATCGCGGTGTACGATTCCCTTTGCGTGAGCGGCGTCGAGCGCGTCGGCGATTTCAATTCCTAACGCCAGCAGCGTATCTAGTTGCATCGGCCGGCCCATGATGGTGTGTTTTAGGGTCTTGCCTTCGAGATATTCCATGGCGATGAAGGCTTTCCCGCTATCTTCGCCGATATCATAGAGTGTGCATATGTTCGGGTGGTTCAGCGCCGACGCTGCCTTGGCCTCACGCCGAAATCGCTCTAGCGTGTGGCGATCTTCCGCCATGTCTTGCGGTAGGAATTTGAGGGCCACATAGCGGTCGAGGCGCGTGTCCTGCGCTTTATAGACGACGCCCATGCCTCCCCCACCGAGTTTCTCCAAAATGCGGTAGTGGGAGACGGTCTGTCCGATGAGTGGATCCACCCCCGCCATAGTTGGGTCATCTTAGGTTGCGACTTGTAGGCAAGTCAATGATGTCGCCCGTTCTCAGATACTCAGCTGTGCAAAATCCCGACGTAACCGGAAAGTTGGTTTCGGTACCGCTTTTGGACGAGTAGAATAGATAGCACTATGAAGGTCGAAATCGTTCACTGTCCAACGTGACAGAATAATAGTGCCAAGGTCGCGAGTCTCGTGACCCTAATCAAGCAGCGCCTAAACATTGAAGTTGTCTGTACGCCTGGCAAGACTGGCCAGTTCGATGTGATAGCGGGAGGCGAAAAAATTGCCGAGCGCGGCGGAAACTGGCTCACGCGGAGCTTTGGCGCAGGGTATCCAGACCTCGAGAAAGTAATCGAGCAGCTCGTCGAAAGGAATCGTGCGGGAACGGTCCGGTAATGCCTTCCGTGTGTACGTCCATGCCGATATACACAAGGCTGTTCCTTTCTTGTAGGTAATGAGCCAGGAGTCAAAACCTACTCCAAGGGGGCGCCCTCTTATAATGTGTGGCTACCACTACCAAGATGTCCGACGAGCAGCGGGACAGTGTCGATAGCTTCACCTGACCTCCTCACTTAGTGACTGGCGTCCGCAAAGTGAAAATTCCAAAAAATTTGTCCGCAGAGGTACTTATGAGAATAAGGAAGACAGTACAACCACAAACCTCGAAATGCGGAAACAGTCCCACTGACTAAGTCAACGCTTCCATCAGGCATCGGTTAAAGACTAAAAGGGAGAAGACTTGCATCGTGTTATGCTCAGCGCGAAACAACCTCTTGAGGTGAAATTCAATGAGAAAACTTTGTCTCTTTTGCTTGCTCGCGGTTCCTGTGCTTTGCTTCGCGGCTCAGGCGATTTCACCGGAGGGGTTTCGTTTCTGGTCGGCCGCATCGATGAATCAGGCTACGCAAGACCTATCTCGACAGGCAGCGTCCGATCCGCACCATTTCGCTGTCGAGCAACTCGCGGATTTTCCCGACGAGGCTGCTCTGCTGGTTCATCGTGAAGCCGACGGTCAGGCCGAGTGGCATGAAACGCAGGTGGACGTTATTTTTGTGCAATCCGGCTCGGCGACACTCCTTGTGGGTGGCACACTTGTTAACGGAGAAACGGTTGCGCCTCACGAGAAGCGCAATGGCACGATTCAGGGCGGTGTTCGCCAGAAGGTCGCGGCCGGAGACCTGATTCGCATCCCGCCCAAGAAACCTCATCAGTTTTTTCTCGATGGAGCAAAGGAGATTACGTACATCGTAATAAAAGTAAAAGGCTATTGAGGCCGCACTCCGCTGCCACGCGCGAAAGTGATGCGGAGTCGCAATCGCCGTCACGACATGGCGCCAACAAATTACTTCACGAGCCTTGCGTCGATCCCCGCCCGCACGATCGCCCCATCTATTTCGGATTTAGCGCCGCTAGCCGCGTTACCACCAATAGAAAAGATGGCCGACGCGCTAGAGGATTTTCACAATGGCGGTGCATCTTCTTAAATCCGATTCTGAGCCGTCCGGCAGCTGCGCCGCCACGGCGACCAGATGGTGTCCCGGGTTGAACAGGATCGAATCGCTTGTGCCAGAAATATTCTTGACGAACCCCTTCGCGTGAGGCGGTGTGGGAATCGGACCCAACGTCACACGCTGGCAAAGGGCTTGGGTTTTGCGTTGTTCCTCTTTACCATCTGTCCATGCCGAATTATCCGCCCGGTCCAGAACAGGGATTCTTTGACGGACTACGAAGTCCGATGCGCCGGGATCCTCTGACGTTTATGACACGAATTGCGCGCCAGTATGGAGACATTGTTTGCTTGCGATTCTTCCACATTCGTACTTTCCTTATCAGCAATCCCGATCTGATCGAAGACGTGCTGGTGACGAATGCGAAGAAATTCATCAAGGGGCGGGTGCTGCGCGCGAACCGGCATATTTTCGGCGATGGCCTGCTCACCAGCGAAGGCGACTTCTGGCTACGGCAACGCCGCATGATGCAGCCCGCGTTTCACCGTTCGCGCATTGCCAACTACGCCTCCAAGATGACGGCGTGCGCCACGCGGTTGATGGAATCGTGGAAGCCCGGCGATCCCATGGATTTGCACGACGCGATGATGCGCCTTACGTTGCAAGTCGTGGGAAAAACGTTGTTCAGCGCCGACGTCGAACGCGACGCGCCGCAAGTGGGCGAAACCCTGGAAGTGTTGCTCGAGTTCACTTCCGACTTTCGAAGGCTGGTGATGACGCCGAAATGGTTGCCGACACGCCTGAATCGGCAGGCAAGCCGCGCCGTTCACCAACTTACGCAAATCATCGACCGCATAATCCGGCAGCGCCGGGATTCGAAGGAAGATACCGGCGATCTTCTGTCGATGTTGTTACACGCCCAGGATGAAGACGGATCGCGGATGACGGCGCAACAGCTTCGCGATGAAGCGCTGACGCTATTTCTGGCAGGGCACGAAACCACCGCCAGTTCCCTTTCGTGGACGTGGTGGCTACTGGCGCAGAATCCCGAAGTCGAAGACAAATTGCACGCGGAACTCGACGCAATTCTCGGCGGCCGCGTTCCCACTGTCGACGATCTTCCGAAACTGAAGTACACCAGTTGCATTTTGTCGGAATCGATGAGGGTTTATCCACCCGCATGGGCGATGGCACGACTGGCTGTCGAAGATCATGAGCTTGGCGGCTACCCGGTGCCGAAAGGCACGGGCATCGCAGCAGCCCAGTGGGTTGTGCATCGTGACGCGCGCTGGTACGAAAATCCGGAACGGTTTATTCCCGAACGCTGGGAAAGCGGCGACCTGCTGCGGCAAATTCCGCGGTTCGCATATTTTCCGTTCGGCTATGGGCCCCGCCAGTGCATCGGCAATACCTTTGCTCTCATGGAAGCGAATCTTGTCTTGGCTACCATCGCGCAACGATTCCGCTTTCGCCTGATTCCGGGGCGCACGGCGGTGCCGCTCGCTTCGATCACGTTGCGACCACGCCACGGGCTTCACGTGGTGGCCGAGACGCGCGGCTGATGCGCCAGTTTCCTGTTTGGCAAATCGTCAACGCTGGGTGAGGGTATTCCAGATGGCGCGGCCGAAATCCACCAGCGATGGAAAAATGACGCGCTGGCGGTGTGTATTGGCGGGCCAGGCCTCCGCAGAATTGGCAACGGCAGCATAAGCAGGAAGAGACGTAAGCAGCTCGGCGGCGCGCACGCGCGTGGCGATCCCTTCGATCATAACCAATTGGATGCGGCGATCACATCCGATCAGAAGAACTGCGGGGATGGCAATCCCGCCTTTTTCCTTCGCGTTGAACAGACCCCATCCGCGGACCAGGTCCTTCCCCGTATCGCACAGAATTGGGAATGGTAACTCGTACTGGCGCCGTACGCGTTCAGACTGCTGAGGGGGATCGACAGCCAGCGCGGCGATTTGAACACCGACGGCGCGGAAATCATCGAAAAGATGGCGGAACTCCGCCAACTGACGGAGACAAAAAGGTCACCAGTAGCCGCGATAGAAAATCAGCAGAAGTGAGCCATCGCCGAGGAGCGAAGATAGCGTGCGGAGCGTCCCCGTGGAATCGGGGAGACTAAAATCCTGGGCTAGGGCACCGACCTGTGGTTTTTGGACTTCGTTCAAGGGTATCCTGCAAACAAATCGCCCGGAAAGCTCAACCCGGAATGCGCGATCTGGATCTCTATGTCCCCCATCATAAGGTTCCTGCCATCCGTGCACACAACGAATTTGGCGTTTATATTAGGGCCTGTCCCGTCGGTCAGTTAACCACCAAGGTATACGATTACCGAAAACAACTCTATGCTCGAGGCCGCGCCTTATCCTGTATCCAGGAGCTTAGTTCGTTGCAGTATCGGGGTTCCCGGTTTGGGAGCTCGTCGCTGCTTTTGGTTATTGCCTTGTTCCTAATCCAGAAATGGAGTTGCCCCTGAAATGCTCCGTGCCTACAGCAATCTGCTTCGATGGGTCTTCCTTGGAAGCGCTATTCTTCCCGCCTGCGGTGCGTACATCGCCATATCCTTCACCAAGGACCAATTCACAGGCGTTCTGTTCGGCCTGCTCTACCTGTTTGTAGGCCTGTTACTGACATACGAGTTTCACCGACTACTCGTTTTTCTTCAGCCGAAGCTCGCTGCACAGGCCGATGAACAGATCTACTGGTTCGACAGCCTGCCGGAGCGGTTCCTACCGCTAGCCATTGCAGGTTCCGCGGCGATCAGCCTTGCGCTGGAGCTTTCAATCATACGCTGGCAAGGAACGATCTTCCAATTCTTCGCCTTTTATAAGAACTACGGCCTGCTCGCTTGTTTCGCTGGGCTCGGCCTTGGTTATGCCCTGTCACGAAACCGCGAAGTGATACCGCTGGCACTCACGCCAGCACTGTGTGCGTGGCAGTTTGCGGTTCTGCTGTATCTCCGCTTCTTTCAAGGTGGATCGACCTTCGAAGTTGTCCCTTTTCGTGAACAGCTCAATATGGGAGTCTTTCAGGTAGCATCCACGGAAAAAGTTTGGGCGATCCATTTGCTCCTTGCCGTTGTGTTCCTTCTGACGGCCCTAGCCTTTCTTCCGGTGGGCCAGCTTTGCGGGCGCCTTATGGAGCGCGGCAGCCAGCTTTCCTCCTACGGATGGAACCTGCTCGGGAGCCTCGCGGGCGTTGCGCTGGTCTTCCTGATGAGCTTTCTTTGGACTCCTCCGATTGTGTGGTTCGGCCTTTGCCTTGTAGGGCTGCTGTTCTTTTTTACGCGCAAACCCCAAACGCTGCTCGTGGGCACTGCGCTTGCGGTTGCCTGTTTGATCATCCTGGCGTGGCCCGTCGCGCCGCTCTGGAACAAGGTGTACTCGCCCTATCAATTGCTCGAGATCGGCAATTCCGGAGACACCGGCCTGATGTTCATCCGCGCCGCCGGCAATTACTACCAGCGCGTCCACAATTTTTCTGTCGCCGCCATGGCTGGCACGACGGATAAAGGCTTGCTTGAAACGCGCAACTATTACGATCTGCCTTACCACATCCATCCCGGCCAGAACGACATTGCTATCGTAGGCGCAGGCAGCGGCAACGACGTGGCCGCCGCTCTTCGTTCCGGCGCGGCTCACGTGGACGCCGTCGAAATTGATCCTGCCATTCTTGCCGCAGGCCGGGAATATCACCCCGAACATCCGTACAGCGACGCACGCGTTCGGCCGATCCTCGATGACGCACGCTCGTTTTTCCGGAACGCCCACGGAAGTTATGACGTCATCGTTTACGGCTTGCTCGATTCCCACACGCTTCTCAGTCAGGCTTCGAGCGTTCGATTGGATTCCTTCGTTTACACCGTCGAAGGCCTTCGCGAAGCGCGCGCCAGGCTCAAAGACGACGGCGTGCTTTCTCTTTCCTTTTGCATCATCAACAACCAGCTCGGTACAAAAATCTTTCAGATGATGCGCGCCGCTTTTGGTGGAAAAGATCCCATCTGCATCAGGACGCAGTACGATGGCTCGGTTCTTTTCATCCAGTCCAAGAACGGCGATTTGAAGCTGCCGCCTACCTTCCTCGCAGATAGCGGCCTTTCCGACATCTCCTCAACTTTTCGCAATTCGAACGCCAAGGTGAGCTTGTCGACGGATGATTGGCCCTTTTTCTATATGCCGCGCCGAATCTACCCCACTTCTTACCTCATCACCTTTGCGATGCTGCTGTTTCTTTCGCTCTTTTTGTACCGCAGCTTTCTGCCGGATACGCCCCAGGTGTCGTATCTCCCGTTTCTGTTTCTCGGCGCAGGCTTCATGCTCGTCGAGACCAAGGCCATCACTGAGCTTGGTCTGACCTTCGGCAACACCTGGCAAGTGATCGCCGTGGCCATCGCCAGCATCCTTTTCATGGCATTTCTTGGGAATGGCGCGGTGCAGCTGTTCAAAATACGCTCGCCTTACTTGCCTTACCTCTTTCTCTTTTCCACGCTGATCCTTGGCTGGTGGGTCGCGCGCATTGGCGGCCTACCCTCCACTGCTTCGGGCAGAGTGCTCACTGCGATCATTCTTACTTCTCCCCTGTTCTTTTCAGGCATCGTGTTTTCCACTTTGCTTGGCCGGGGTTCGAAAATCTCTAGCGCCATGTCTCTGAACCTCGTCGGCGCCATGTGTGGAGGCATCCTGGAGTACAACTCAATGTACTTTGGCTTCCAAATGCTCTATCTGATCGCCTTCGGACTGTACGCCGCCGCCCTGCTCAGCTCAATCATCTTTCGCGCTAGAGCTGCCGCAACTCCTCCGATTGAGCCTTTACGCGCAACAACAAGGCACGACCAAGCTGCAGAACTGATCCATCGCTAGAAATCAAAGCCATGGGTACCCCGCCATTGGTTCCACCACAGCGTGCCAACAACAAGCCCTGTTTAGATGTGACGGATGGCGCTGACAATGCGCATGCGCATGGCGATCACGCCGGGAATCAGGCCGCTGACCAGCCCGACGAGCAGCGCTAGCAACAATCCGAAGAGCAGAGCTTCCGGAGAGAGGACGAGGCCTCCCAGGAGGCCGCTCAAGCTACTGGCGAGCGGCGGGATGGCGATTAAGGCCAGAAGCACTCCTAAGGTGCCGCCGACTAAGGCGATGAGGATGGACTCGGCGAGGACTAGGAGAAGGACGGCGAAATCCGAGAAGCCGACGGCTTTGAAGACCGCCATTTCGCGCGTGCGTTCGCGGACGGCGATGGCCATGGTGTTGCCAGTGACGAGGAGCAGAGTGAAAAAAACGATCACGCCAATGGAGACGATGAGCAGCCGGATATTGCCGAATTGCTTGACCATGTCGGCGGCAAAAACGGATTCGCTGTCCGTTTTGGTCTCGTAGGGCGAATTAGCGAATTCCCGATCGATGGTTTTCGCAACGCGAACGGCGTCGGAGGGATCGTCGACGCGAAGGACATACCAGCCCACCTGGCCTTTCATGTCCTGGGGAACTTTTTCGTTGAAATAATCCCAGCGAAACCAAAATTGCGTTTGGTCGGTTTTCGCAAGTTCGCCGTGGTAAATGCCCACAAGATTGAATTCCCAAATCCCCGCGCCATATTGAGGAGCCTTGATGGGGATGCGGTCGCCGATTTTCCACTGGAAGCGGTCAGCGGTTTCTTTACCAACGATCGCGCCCTGACGATCATGGAGAAATGCCTGCCACTGCTCTTCCGGCAAAAGAAATTCGGGATAGACCTGGCGCTGGCCTGAGGGGTCGATGACGAATTGCGGGAAGAAATCTTTTTCATCGCGATAGACGCCGGCAAACCAGGTGTAATGCGTGACGCACTTCACGCCCGGGATTTGTTGGATTTTATCTTTGTAGGCCAACGGCGTGGGGTTGAACCAAGACGTGCGGTTGACGACGATGAGGCGATCGGCCTTGACGGTGTTGGCGTCTATGCTGAAGGCGCTGCGCACGACGCCCAGAAAAGTGAAGAGAAAAAGAGCAACCGCGAAAGAGCCAACAGTAAGAAGGAGACGGATCTTCTTGCGCAACAGATTGGCCAGGACAATGCGGGTGAACTTCACGTGCGACCTCGGTTGGCTCCATTATCTGCCTTTTCGGGGACGAAGGCACTGCCGCCAACTCGCCCTGGCAAGATGCAAGTTAACGATTCTGCACATCGGTGATAAACGCTAGAGTGCCACGTGTCGCGCTCCGCCCCGAATTGTGGAGGCTTCGTCATGAAATCCCTGTCAGGAGTTCTACTGGGACTACCGTTGAGCACATGCACGTTTTCGCTGCGCATCCAACCCAGCACGCAAGTTTTTCTTCCGGGGGCTTCTAATCCTGAAGCTGCATTGCGCGGGTTGCCATCGCCGACCGCGCCGGTATTGCGCTACGTGCCTCGTTCGACCATCAAGATGGAACAGCTTCTTGGCGAAGAAGATAAGCAGCTCCATCAACCGACCCTCAGCCGAACCGTCACACGATACGGAATCGAAGGCACAGACCTAGGCAATTCCTTTGAGCACGACGGTCGCGTATATTTTCTGTTTGGTGACACAGTTGGGCGTTTGCGTCGCGCGCTGGACACGATCGCAACAACCGATGCCGACGATCCTGACAAAGGCGTCCGATTGGATTTCCTGAAATCTGGCGACGACTATGTGACGATTCAACCCCCGGGCATCAGTATGGGCGCCTTCGAGGTGCCGGTGGCAGGTATCAGCCTCACCGGCCAGGTGTATGTCGCCCTTTCGACGAACCACTCCGAGGACCGTTCGACGGACCGGTCGGTGCTCACGAAATTTACTCCGCCGGAAACCTTTCAGCCGTTGCGAACGATCTCTCAGCTTCCCGAAGGACACTTGGTGAAGATGTCGCTGCACATCGAACCCAAAAACATCGCTGGACTGCCTCCGGGAGGGCCATTTGTGTTCGTTTGGGGCACGGGCCCCTACCGCAAGAGCGACGCGTATTTATCCATCGTGCCGGCGGCACAATTTGAAAATGGCAAGGGCGCGCGGTACTTCGCCGGATTGGATGCGGGGAATGCTCCGATCTGGAGCGAGAAGGAAGCGGACGCCCGGGCCATCGTGCAAAACGGCACGGTGGGCGATTTGTCCGTAACGTGGTGCAAGGATCTTCGCCTATGGCTTATGACGTACGACAGTCGAGAGCCGGCGCCGCGGGGCATCTTGTTCTCCTATTCGCCCTCACCTTGGGGACCGTGGAGGGAGCCGCAAATCATTTTCAACGCCATGCGCGACGGCGCCATCGGCAAATTCATCCACAATCCCCAGGCAATTCCGGATGATGGACTAGCCGGGCCCGTGATTGGAAAAGGCCAGGCGAATCCCAGCGCCGTTCATGGTGGCGCCTATGCGCCGTATATGGTCGAGCGATGGACAAAAGTATAAGGTTCCGAGCTGAGCATTTACTACACGCTGTCAACGTGGAATCCCTACGTTGTCGTACTGATGAAATCACAACTGCACATCGAGTAGGGCACGCCATGGGGTAGCGTGGGTCTCGACCCGTCATAGAACCCAGTGGCACCACTGAGAGCACGCGCTTGCCAGTTACCACCCTTACCGTTAACGGGTTTACCACGCACAACCCTTCGAGCACTGGCACTTTGTCCTCCTTCATCATAGAATCTTTTTTGCGTATGACGCCGGGCGAAGCTTGTCAACGGGTGTACCGACAGACATGCAACTAGTACGAAAGCTAACCGAAGCCGATTTGAACGACGTGCAAAAAGACACGCGCTCAAAGACGTTTTGGCGTGCCCTCAGTCCCGCTGCCATCCTCAAACTCATGGTTCGCGCCTTTGCCCTGCTGATGGGTTTGGCAAGCATTGCGGCCATATCCATCGTGGGCGCGCTTTCCTTTGTGTTTTATGGCGCGGCCAAGCTGCTCGGAAAAATTCGTCCCCTGTGCGACGCGTATCAATTTCTGTCCCGCGCCTACGACCGTTTCGTCGACCGGCTCGGCCACAAGGTCCTACGAGACTCCCGAGACACTCCCGCCTTACGGCTCATGATTTCCCTCAGCCTTACCACTGTGCCGATTTTTGTGATCCAGCTTATTTTAGGGAAACCCCGGCTTTTGCTGGCCATCGCGTTCTATCTGTCTTTGTGCGGCCCCAAGTTTCAGCGCTCTGTAAGAATGTTCAGCACGAAACACCTGGAAGCGCACCGGCCTCAGGGATACTTCTCGGGGGCCTACGATAAGGTGTTCGGCCGCTACGCCGAATTCTTTCTGGGATATTTTTATGGCGATCTTCCGGAACTGGGCCGCACGGTTCATGTCCGCCTGCACCACAAAGAAAATGGTGGACCCGACGATAATGCCGCCACCAGTTGCTACGATCGAACCAGCCGCCTACATTTCCTTCTGTACCTTTCGGACAATATTTGGACGACCCTCGGACTCGCTCCCTACGCCTACTTTAGAGCCCGAGGCGACGAAAAGAACCGCAAGCGAATGTTCTGGGGAATCGCGCGCTACCTGATCTATTTCGCGGCAATTTTTCTTTTCAATTGGCGGATCGGAATCGTCTACGTGGTCATTCCTCTTTTGGCCATGAACTTCATCATGGCCATCACTTCTTGGGTGCAACACGCCTTCTGTGACCCGGAACATCCCGACGATTATTTTATAAATACGGTAACTGTCGTGGACGAAGTGAATTTCATGAACGAGGGCTACCACCTCTGCCATCACCACCGGTCTGGCCTACACTGGACCGAGATGCCGGCGCACCTGGAGCGCATTCGCGACAAAATGAAAGAGTGCGGATCGCTGGTCTTCCGCGACATGGATTTTATGGATCTGTTCATCGAGCTGACCCTGTTTCGTAGAATGCATGTGCTCGCCGAGAAGCTTGTTCCGTGGGAGCCCATGAGCCACGAACAGAAGATGGCTCTGCTGGAGAGCCGCACGAAACCCGCCCGTGCCGTTGTGGCGGAAGGTGTCGCGGTTTCTGCCTGAGCTCCGGGACATTTACACTTGCGTAGCGCCTGACTTCTGTGCCGAATCTCGATTCCATGAAGCGCCCCTTTGAGGTCACATTCCTGGGCTGGCTGTTCATCGTCGTGGGAATCGTCAGTACGGCCTATCACCTTTGGAAAGGTTCGCTCGATCGTTGGACCTTCCCCATTGTGCTTTTCGGGGCGATCGCGGTCGTGGCGGGGGTCTTTCTGCTCAGGGGCGCCAGATGGGTCCGCTGGCTGGTTTTAGCGTGGCTCGCGTTTCACGTTGTCGCGGGCGCGCTGCAATCATTGTCATTTGCCATGCCGCACGTTGTGCTTCTAGTTGTTATCGGCTATGTCCTGCTGGGCCAGCCCACTTCCAAGTATTACCACCGCCCGCAACCAGAATGATTCGCTCCCATCTTCGGTAATACGAACCTCGACGACGCGCAATTTTCCATGTAACGAAACAGTTGTATATACATCTATTTGGCATGAGCGAACCATTTCTTCCCATCCTGCCTTGTATGTGCGGCAACTTCCGACGCACCTCGCGGGCACTTACGCAACTCTACGAGAACGCACTTCGGCCGTTTGGGATGCGGGCTACACAGCTCACCATCCTGCAAGCACTGGCACGGACAGGAGAGGTGTCTCGACGAAAGCTGGGCGAGATACTGGCGATGGACAGCACAAGCCTGACCCGCACTCTGGCAATCATGCGCCGCCGCGGCTGGATCCGGGAGCGGCCTGGTGAAGACCGGCGGGAACGATTGCTGCGGCTGGCGAACGCCGGACAAAAACAGCTCGAGCGCGTTTTGCCGGCGTGGGAGAAGGTTCAATCACGGCTGCGGCGTCAGTTGGGAGAGCAGGTCTGGAACAAGCTTTTCCAACTGACGCACGAAGTAACTCGCATGATCAAGACTCAAGGAGCCTCGCTATGAAAAACTATCTTCGACTCGTCACGGTGCTGATCGTTGTCTGGTTTATTTCGGTGGCGTCCGCTTCGGCCTGGCAGTTGTTCAGAAACAATGCGAACCGCGTTGGCATTGCGGTTGCCATCGCCGCGGTGACGCCGATTCTTATTTTTTCGTTGTGGTTCGCCGGATCGCAGAAATTTCGCCAGTTCACGCTGTCTCTGGATCCCGCGATTCTGACTTCGGCGCAAGCCTGGAGGCTGATCGGATTCACTTTCGTTCTGCTCCAAGCGCGAGGGGTCCTTCCCGCTATCTTTGCGCTGCCAGCGGGATATGGAGACATGGCGATCGGCACGACTGCCGCGTTCGTCGCATGGAAACTCGCCCATCCCACACAACGCACTGCCTTCATTTTCTGGCAGGTGCTGGGTATCGTGGACCTGGTCAGTGCTGTCGCCCTCGGCACGACCGCTCGCTTGCTGAGCCCGCACGATGCTTCCATGCTCCCCATGACGGTGCTCCCATTAAGCATGGTGCCCACGTTCCTTGTACCGCTCTTTGCCATTTTCCATTTCATTTGCATCGCGCAGGCAATGAAGTGGAACGCCGGTTCCCAGCGCGCCCATTTGGCCGCGAGACCTCCACAGCATGCTGCAATCTGAGCGAGGTGCGCGCCTGTTGCCCGATCACAGTGGAGCCTCCAGACATGCGGTCTGAAATTGACCAATTGGAATGCCATTGTGGTTTTAGTAGTGATCCTTAATGTACTGAAATCCCAGACCGATGGCTCTGATTCCAACCTTCCGTTTATGTTGACACCGAATTCCTCGGCCCAGCGGTAGCCCCACATTGGGCCATGTTTGGCAAACTTGGGTATAAAAGCATCCGGGGTTTTGTGGCCGGGGTCGGACAACACCTCATCAAGGGCCGCAAAGCGATACGGCTTGATTTCAAGAAGTTCAAGCAATTTGCGCCGGGCAGGAGAGAGGGCACACGGCCGTGAACAGAATGCCGCCCAAGATTCTAAAAGAATACAACATAAGCGTATTTATTCTTCGGAAATCCAGTTGAAACCAAACTATGCAACATTAGGCGCGGGTGGCTTCTACCGCGGCGGGTTGGTTGCGCTTCAGCGTGGCGACTAGATCGTACAGCGCTGGATTGGTGCAGACTTCGTAGTAATTGTGGCCGGATGCTTTGCCAATTTTACCGTCGGGGAGCAGTTCGCGTGCCACGCCCTTACGCAACACCAATAGTTCCACGCTTTCGCCCATGGGCACTTCGCCATAATACAAAATCATTTCTTCCTTGCTCCAGGGATATTCCAAAGCGGTGTGAATGGTTTCGAGCGAAATTTCCTCAGACAGTTTTTCGAAACCCTCTTCGTTCAGCTCAATGCCGTTCATATTGTAGCGCACAAGGAATTCGTCCAACTCTTCGGCGGAAGCACCTTCCATCGCGGTGAGAAACTGGAAGACGGAGAAGAGCGTTTTCTGCCCGGAAAGCATGCGCTTGGCCAGTTTTGCGCAGCCGGACAAACGGTCGGACAAATTCAACGCCTTGGAAATCATGATGCGCGACTCCCCGTCTGTCCAATACGTGGGCGCAGAACCCTGGAACGCCACACCAATCCCGATTTCCAGCGGCGGAAGTTGCGACGAAACGGCCTGGTCGTTATAGGAATTGCACACGGCCAGAATCTGCCGGGACAGCGCACAGGCCCTCGCCACCGGCCGGGCATACGCGCGGCTCGCTTCGGTTTCAAAAACAGCCAGGACGATGGCATCGCCCTCGATGAAGACTTTTTTGGCCGAATAGCGGTCCAGCAATCGCTTCACCGGCTCGTGCAGATTCAGGCTGAAGTGCGAAGCGGGGCTCAGTCCCCTGCTCAGCAGGTCCTGGGTCATCTTGGTGGAACCGCGCACGTCGGCCTTGATGATCACGTGCGAGACCACTTGATCGTGCTCGGGCCGTGCTTCTTCGCGCAGCAGGCATTCATACAGCTTGTTGTTCAAGCGCGAAAGCTCGCGCACTTTTTCTGCTGTGATGAGGTTGATGCGTTCCATGCAAGCAGTCAGATGCTCCGCATCGCGCAAATCCCGGCGCAAGCGCAGGAAGTCTCCGGCAAACTTGGCAACCATGACCTGCGTCTCTTCCTTCGAATAGCGCCGCACGCGCTTGGTCAATTCCTCAATCGGCTTCATGGACAGCCGCCGCGCCGGCACTTGCTTCAGCAATTCTTCCACGCGGCGCGCTTCTTCGCGCGAAACCACTGCTTTCTTCAATTGCTGCAAGTGCACTGGAGGGCAAAAATCGCCAGCCATGGGCCGAATTTCGTAGCTCGCCAGAAGATGTGCGGTTAGCTCCCGCGCTTCGAGCAAGCTCGTCAGCTGCGCAAGCAGTCGCGCTCGAAACGCACGCTCTGCTTCGTCACCAATGGCAGTATCGAACAAGCGCCGCGCATTATCCGGATCGTTCAGATAATCGCCGAGCTTGCCTTGCGTATCCTTGTTGACGAAATCGGCCTGTTGTTTTGCCAATTCCAGTTGCGGAGCCAATTGCTCCAGCTTCAGTTGCAGTTCTTTGATGCGCTTATCCGCGCTCGTCAAGGAAGTGCGCAGTTCCGCCGGGTTCGCGCCGCTCAGAAATTTGTTCAACAAGCCGTCGCCGCGCTCCAGTTTCTTCCGCAGCGATTCCCGTTGCTCATCTAGAGCGGCAAGTTCCGCTTGCGCGTTCTCCGCCTCCGCTGTCAGCTGCCGGAAATCGTCCCCTGCCTTCGTCGTTGGCGTTTCCTGAGGAAGTGCAATCCCAGCCTCCTTCAGAAATTCCTGAAAGAGCGCATCAATCGCCTCAAAACGGTCGGGATCGCGAGCATAATTTCCCAGGAGCACATAATGTTCCAGAAAATAAAAATCGTCTTTGCCACCGTCCAGAAAAATCAGCCGGTTCTTCAGCAGCTCGTAATACGGCGCATAATCTTCCCCGAACAGCGCACGGCGTGCCTTGGCCACCACGTTTTCTTCGATATCCACCAGGATCTGCGCCACCGTCTGGCCGATCAGCCGCAAGACATCGCGACGCGCGGATTGCATCTCGGTCAAACGCGCCTTGATGACGTGAGCCTGCTGGCTGCGTTCGAAATATTCTCCACGCTTGCGGATGTATTCCTTGCCATCCAAGATGACGTTGGCGAATTGATTCTGCAATTCACTGGTAAGGAATTTCAGGATCGCCAGTCGGAAGAGCAGGTCGATCTCCATGTTCTTCTGGTGCTTGGCGGTGGTCAACGAATTACGCAGCAAATCGGCCAGCACTTTGCGGAACGACGTGGAATCCGCCGGTTTACTGCTGCGAAACTCAATGCCCGAGAGATAGCTGTTGGAGGCGTTCTGGCGGATCAGATCAAAAAGATAATCCCGCGCGATCTGCACAAATTTGGGGCTGAGAAAAACGTCATGGCGGATGTTATCCACGCCGATGGCAAGCGAGCTCATCGGCAAGGTCACGTTGTAACTTTTCAGCGTGATTCGGCCTGAATCCGTCACGCTCAGCTGGAGAAATCCATTGGACATACCGCGGTCCGCTTACCCTCCTCCTCAACCTAGCAGCAGGCCTTGCGGGCAGCAAGGAACCGGAAGTACAGGCGTGGCGAGAGAGTAAGCGCTATGGGGTTCAAACGGCGGGGGTTACCAATATGATTCGGCGGGAGTCGCCGCCCAGGTGCTCCAGCCTCACGCGCAATTGCGGCCACCGTGCCTTCAGCGGGAACTTCTCGCTCCATTCCAGGATCACAACGGCAGGTTGCGCGAAGGCGTCTTCCAGGCCCAGCGTCTCAAAATCGTGAAAACTCTCGATGCGGTACAGGTCGCCGTGGAAAACCTTACTGCCGCTTCCATATTCATGAACCAGCGTGAAGGTCGGGCTGGTGACTTCTTCCTCCTGCGCCGCGTGCAGGCCCGCTATGATGCCCTTCGTCAGCGTAGTTTTGCCGCTGCCCAATTCCCCGGAGAGTAGGACCAGCAGTGGTGGCTGCAACGTCTCGGCAAGCTTTCTTCCCCACGCGATGGTTTCTTCGGCCGAATGTGTGATCACCTCTTCGGTCACTTCAGTCACGCCCCTGCAGCTCCTGCAGCAAGTTAGCGCGCGCAAACGGGATGGCATGCGCCACTTCTCTGGCCAGAATTCCAGAATTGTTCGCTTGTTCGCTGAGCAGATCGGCCGCCAACCCGTGCAGATACACTCCCAGCGCCACGACGCGCAGGAAATCTTCCTTGCCAAACTGCGCGATCAGGCCGCCGAGTAGTCCGGTGAGAACATCGCCGGAACCGCCTTTAGCCAGCGCGGGATTTCCGGTTGTATTGACGAACACGCGGCCGTCCGGACCAGCAACGATGGTGTGAAAACCTTTTAGCACCACGTGCGCGTTCCAACGCTTCGCCGCCTCGGTGGCTGTCTTTACACGATCTTTTTGCACTTCGGGAATCGTGCTGCCCAGCAGGCGCGCCATTTCGCCGGGGTGCGGCGTCACCACCAGAAATTTTGTTTTCTTCTGTTGCAACAAATCGCCGTGATCCGCGAAAGCGTTCAGACCATCGGCATCGAGCACGACGGGAAGCTCCGTCTCCGCGACTACGCTTCGAAGAAACTCCTGCGTCTCAGGATGCTGGCCAATCCCCGGTCCGACGGCGAGCACAGTCATGCCCTTCAGTACGCGAGCGAATTTTCCCGAACGAATGGCGTCCATGCTGGGAGTGCCTTCGCTCGTTGCCGGCAAAGGCTCGGTCATATATTCCGGATGAGCGCCAGCCACAAGGGCAAACACCGGCTCTGGCGTAGCGATCGTGACCAGCCCCGCGCCTGTGCGCATCGCCGCATAGCCCGCCATAACCGCTGCGCCGCTCTTGCCCAGCGAACCGGCCACGACGAGTACGTGACCGTACGAACCTTTATAAGCGTCTGCTGCCCGGATCAAAGGCAGCCCCGCAAATTCGTCAGGGCCTACCGAACGCAGAGTTCCCTTCCCGACTTCTTCCACCAACGCGGCGGGCGATCCAATCGCTCGCACCACGAGCTGCCCGCAACAACCGGCTTGCGGCGAAATCAATTGCCCGATCTTGGGCGCCGTAAAGGTCACCGTCCAGTGCGCTTTGAGCACCGGCCCCGTCGTGGCTTCGCCATCGGCCAGCAATCCCGACGGCGTGTCCACGGCCACAATCCATCCGGGCCGCGCAGCCGTGGCGCCATGCGACAAGCGATTCACATCTTCAATCGCCTGTCCGATCAAACCGCTCGCTGCGCCGCGCACGCCGGTTCCCAGCAGCGCGTCCATGATCACTTCCGCGCTGGACACTTCCGCCCAAGCCTTATTCCAGTGCTCCTCGTTATGCACTACCGTCACATCGCCCAGTTCGCGCCAGCGCTCAAAATTTTTCAGCGCGTCCCCATGCAATTCTTCCGGCTTGGCGAACAGATACACGTGAACCTGCTCGACTTCTTCCTTCAGGTGGCGCGCCACCACAAACCCGTCGCCACCGTTGTTCCCTTTTCCGCAGAGCACGGCCACGCGTCCAGGAGCATCGGGCATTTTGTGCCCATATTTCTTGAGAAAACCTTCCGCGACACTTCTTCCCGCCGCTTCCATCAATTGCTCACCGGACACGCCGAAGCGCTCCGTTGTCAGGCGGTCCACTTCCTGCATTTCCGCAGCCGTCAGTGCTTTCATATCTATTTCCGAAGAGGACTACAGCATCCAGCCGCCGCTGACGTTCACCACCTGGCCGGTGACGTACTCCGCTTCTTCCGAGGCAAAAAACGAAACCGCTGCGGCAACGTCATCCACCGTGGGCGGGCGTCCGATAGGATAGCGCGCATCCTTCAGCTTTCGCGCTTCCTCCAGTGTCAAATCCTTTTCATCAATACTCGAGGGATTCACCACGTTCACGGTAATGCCGTTCTTCGCTTCTTCCAGCGCCAGCGAGCGGGACATCGCCACCACGGCCGCCTTCGCCGCGGCATACGCCGAAATTTTAGCTTGGCCAAACGCGCGTTCCGCCCCCACTGCGCCTAAGTTGATGATTCGGCCCCAGCGCCCTTTGCGCATCAGCGGCACCGCGCACCGGCACATGTGGAATACCGTGAGCACATTCGAATCAAAGATGCGTGTCCATTCTTCCGTGGAAGACTCCACGAGTGTGCCCCAGCGAAATTCGCCAACATTATTTACCAGCACGTCGATGCGTCCGTAGCGATCCGCCACGGTCTTGATCAATTGCTCGGCACGTGCCGGTCCGGTGATGTCTGTTTCCACCGCCACGCAATCGGCGCCCGCGGCCTGCAATTGCCGCAACGCCATCTGCGCCGCCGCTTTATTGGTGCGATAAACGAGCGCGATCCGCGCCCCCTGCTGCGCCAGCCCCACTGCGATTCCTCTGCCAATCCCTCGTGTACCGCCGGTTACGACCGCCACCCGGTTTCGCAACGACATTCGTCATCCTCGCAAAAACGTGCCAGTATAGCTCACTCCGTCCGCCTCCACTACCTTACCTCAATTTCCCCAACCGGTCAGTTTCCCGGGACCATACCGATTAGTGAAATCCGCGGAGCAGCGCTTTTCCGTCGACAATTTTAAACGAGAGCTTCTCCTCCAAATTCCCATTGGCACTGCCGGTCATAGATCAGTCCCACAAAATAGCCCTCCGCATTTGTTGCGTAATTCATATTCACTAGCGAACCGGCCTCGCAGCTCTCATACCTAACGCCGATCCGCTGGAAAAACTCCCACAACTCCAGGCGGCTTTGCGACGCCTTTATGTTGTCCGTCACTGCGTCATAGATGGCGTCAAAGTCTCCACTGGACATTCGCTCATGCAGCTCGTTCGCCGCTTTTTTTCTTCGACATCGCCATTCATCTCCAGTTTCGCAATCCCCGGTGAGATTCCAAGGCCGCGAGTTATGTAGTCCGTGTCCCTGCCTGAGAAAGACAAACCTGTAGGCCCAGGCCAGTTCTCCGCAAACCACCTCGAGGATCGCGATTGAGAATTTTGGATTGTACTGTTCAATTTGGCGATCTTAGCACGAGCACCGCGATTGACTGCCTGTGGGATTGCTGTTAGTTTATCGCCGTTCGCCCAGAGTCCACGGAAAACCCCACATTCCGCCCATTTTCCGTTGTGTCTTGATCATTCGGAATGGTGCGGACTCCCATTTCTTTCGCGTTGTGCGCTCGTCCTGCCATTCTATGCATCCAGAAAGGGGCATTCGATGAGGAACCGTTGGGGTATTCTCCGTCTCTCGATTATGCTGGTGTTCGTTCTGATTTTTTCCGCACCCGCCTTCGCACAATACTCAAATAACGTCATGCCCGGGCCGGGCTGGCAAGTAATGAAGGCCGAATGGGGCGCTGGAAATCGCTGGATGGATGTCACCAACCAGGTGCGCATTCTGCTGTCCGGCAACGGCATGGTAAAAGTGAATAACCAAAACATGGGAAGTGATCCCGCGGTGGGCGCCGACAAAATTCTGCGCATCCAGGCGAGAAATTATCAGGGGCAGTCTCGTGTATTCACCTATAAGGAAGGTAGCTCCGTCGATGCCAGCCAGTTTTATAGCTACGGCGGTGGCGGCAATCCTGGAAACAACGGTCCCGGCTGGCAAGTGATGTATGCCGATTGGGGCGCTGGAAATCGCCGCGTCGACGTGACCGCGCGTGTACGCACCATGCTCTCTGGGAACGGAATGGTGCGAGTAAACAATCAGAACCTGGGCGGCGATCCCGCAGTTGGCGCGGACAAGACGCTGCGCATCTCCGCACGCGATGCCCGAGGAGCGGTGCAGCAATTTACGTACAAGGAAGGCGCGAGCATCGACGCCAGCCAGTTTTATAACTATGGCGGCTACCCCGGTCCAAGTCCTGGGCCTGGGCCCGGCTATCCTCCGCCGAATCCCGGTTACGGCAATCTGCAGATCGTTCGGGCATATTACGGGCTCAACAACCGAACCAACGACGTCTCCCAGCTTTTGCGCGGTCAGATCAACAACGGCACGTTGGTCATCCAAGTGAACAACAGAAACATGGGTGGCGATCCCTGGCCCGGCGCGGACAAAGTCCTGACCGTGATTTACCGGGTGAACGCACGAGAGCAAACGGCCACGGTGAAAGAAGGCAACACTCTGAGGATTCCATAGCGCGGATTCCTGCCGAATCCGTTTCCTGGCGCAAAGCTGCTATTTCAGTTTTGCGACGATCACTGTCATGTCGTCGGCCTGCTCCGGGCTGCCGGACCATTCTTCCGCGGCGGTCATCAGAGACTCTGCAATTCTGCGCGGTGAGGCCTGACGCACCCGTTGCGCGGCCGCTTCCAGGCGCGAAACGCCAAACTCTTCGCCATACGCATTTTCCGGTTCCACCAATCCGTCGCTGTAGGCAATCAACACGGCATTCGGAGGTACATCCACGCAGCCTTCTTTGAATTCGTAGTCATCCACCACGCCCAGCACGATTCCGCCAACATCCAGGTGCTGCGCTTTGCCGTCGGATAAACAGAAGCCGGGCAGGTGGCCGGCATTCGTGTAGCGCAGTTTCCGGGCGTCCAGATCGTAAATCGCGATGAAAAACGTTGCAAAGCGATCGTCGCCGGTGTTCCGCACCAGATGCTTGTTCAGCCGCGAAACCAGTTCCGACGTGGTGATGTTCTCGCTGCCCGGACTCAGCAACTGGCTGCGCAATGCCGCCTGCAAGCTGGCCATCAGCAAAGCCGCGGAAATTCCTTTCCCTGAAATATCCGCGATGGCAATGGCCACCTGCGTCGGGCTCAGCTGAATAAAGTCGTAATAGTCGCCGCTTACACTTCGTGCCGCCTTGCATATCGCTTCGATGTCCACACCTTCCACGTGCGGCAGATTCTCCGGAAAAAGTTGATCCTGCACTTCGCGCGCGATGGAAATTTCGTTTTCCAGGCGCTGTAAATGCTTCTGCTCGGTAATCAGCCGGCTGATCGAGCCGGTCATGGAATTGAACGACTCTCCCAGCATGCCGAGCTGGTCGCGACGCTCCACGGGAACGCGCGCAGCCAGGTTCCCTTCTTGCACCGCCTGCGTGGCGCGAGACAAATCCGAAATCGTTCGCGTGATCGCGCGCGTCAATCGCACGCCAATAATCAGCGCCACCAACTCGATCAGCAGGAAAAACGCGCCAATCAATTGCAGTTCGAACCCTTTCGCGCCGCCCAGTTCCCCCAGAGACGCGAACAGCCGGTGATTCAACTGCGATCGCCGCGCCTTGAAGAACGCAAATACAGGATGATTGCGGTTTTTCACCTGGCTCTCTGCCAGAAAGACCGCGTCCAGCTGCGAAAACCCGTCGACCACCGGATCCATCCACGTTTGCGGCGGCAACAATGTTCTTTTTTTCGTGGTAACCCGCGTGACGGCGCGATAACGCTTTTCGCCGATGGGAACAGCGGACTCTGTGGAACTGCCTTCTACGGTTTGCCAGAGCGTGAAGTCCACCGGCCCCAAATCCGGGGCTAAGCCTTCAAGGAACTCCGTCGTCACCGGCACCGTCAGCTCGATATATTGCCTGCCCCGCGGCGAATCTGCTTCCCGCATGGCCACCAGGCGCAGTTCGTTGCCTTCCTGCACCAAGCCCTTGAACGCGCGCCCGTCCTTCCCTGCTACGGCATGAAAATATCCGGGGTCAGCACCGAAATTCACGATCAGTCCGGGCAATTGTTTCTCTTCGGCTACCAGCACCTGCCCAGCAAGCGCGCGGTCCATGGTTAATTCATCCATGCTCGGAGGCAGCGTGGATTCCGCCGCGGCAATGGCCTCCGCGGAATTGCTCAACATCTCCAAGCGGTCTTCCACATCGTGGAACAGAAGATAAGCACCCAATTGCGAATAAATGATCTGGCCTAGCAGGCTGGCAAATATCAGCAGCAGGATAATGGGCACAACCGCGATGAACAGGTAAGCTACGATCAGGCGGTTTCGCAGGCTCCACAAAAGCTGGCTGCGCCAATGCGTCCAGAACCGGTAGAACAGATAAAACGCAGCAATAACCGCAATAAGCCGAAGCAGCCGTATGCCGGGTATCCCGTAGAAATAATCCGCCTCCCACATGGCCAGGAGGCCCAACAGGCAAACACCTGCGGCCAGCCAGTCCACACCGGACAGGCCCTTCCAAAACGTCTTTTGCTGGTTTTCTCTCCCGGTCATGGCAGAAAAAGGTACACAAACACTTTACCCGATTCGCACAAGTCAAACGAGCCTGCTGTTAGAGGCGTGGGGAAGCCATGCCGCGGCCTGACATCTATTCTTCCCGCAGTTGGGGATTTCGGACCCGGCTGTGGTGGCGGCTGTAGGTAAAATAAATCGCCAGGCCGATGACCAGCCAGCCGATCAGGCGGGCCCAGTTGATCCATCCAAGCTTGTACATCATGTAGCCGTTGAAGAGAATCCCAAGGATAGGTACCAACGGCACAAACGGCGTGCGGAAAGGGCGCGATTGGTCCGGATTTGTATGCCGCATCACCATCACAGCGATGCACACCATGATGAACGCGAGCAGCGTGCCTATGTTCACCATCTTCCCGATGTCGTCAATGGGCGTAATACTGCCCACGATGGCCGCGAGCAGACCCACCAGGATCGTGTTCTTGTACGGCGTCCGGAACTTCGCGTGAATATCCGCGAAAAACTTACGAGGCAACAAGCCATCGTTGGCCATCGAGTACAGCACGCGCGTTTGCCCCAGAAGCATCACGAGCATAACGCTGGTCAACCCCGCCAACGCGCCGAGCGTTATGATGTGAGACGCGGTCGCAAGGCCGCGATCGAGGAACGCCTCCGCCACCGGCGCTTCAATATTCACGTCTTGCCAGTGAACCATTCCGGTGAGCACGCCCGCGACAGCGATATAGAGAATCGTGCAAATCACCAGCGAAACGATGATGCCGATGGGCAAGTCTCGCTGCGGATTCTTGGCTTCCTGCGCCGTTGTGGAAACAGCATCGAATCCTATATAGGCGAAAAATATGTACGCCGCGCCGGCTCCTATCCCGCCAAATCCCATGGGTGCGAAGGAATGCCAGTCCGTGCCCCAGTTCGCGGTGTTGATGTAATGGGCCCCCAGCGCGATCACAAAGAGCACAACAGCCACCTTGATCACCACGATGGTGGCGTTGAATCGCGCGCTCTCCTTAATCCCGATCACCAGAATCGCAGTGATAATTAGCGCCACCAGAAATGCCGGCAAATTGAAACCAATCTCCGCCCCGAACAGCCTTGGGGCATGAACCAGGTCGTGCGCGCGCTGCATCAGCTCCGGCGAATGTGCTCCCATGATCGAATCCACTTTGTCGAGGAATGCCTGCGTCCCCGGAACCAGTGAAGGGTCGGCAGTGCTGGCCATCTGGCGCGCCACCAGTTTTTCCGCCGTGTGCAACCCGGTCCAGTGGTCGTACGCCAGCCATAAAGGCATCTTGACGTGAAATATATTCAGCAGCTCGATGAAATGGTTCGACCATCCTGAGGAAACCGTGCTCGCGCCCATGGCGTATTCCAGCGTGAGGTCCCAGCCGATGATCCAAGCAAACAGTTCGCCAAGCGTGGCATACGCGTAGGTGTAAGCGCTGCCCGCAAGCGGGATCATCGCGGCAAACTCCGCATAGCACAAAGCCGCAAACGCGCAACCGAGCCCTGAGATCACGAACGAAAGCATCAAGCCCGGCCCGGCGTAATGCGCGCCTAGGCCGGAAAACACGAAAATGCCGGCGCCAATCACCGCGCCGACGCCCAAAGCCGTCAACTGAAATGGCCCCAGCGTTTTCTTCAGGCTGTGCTCGCCGGACACCTTCGATTCTGCGATCAACTGGTTTAGTGATTTCTTTGCAAACAAGGGGTTGCTCATGCAACTCCTCCTTTATTGGGGACCCCTGAAGCTATAAAAGTTCCGTCTCAACCGGCGGCGTCGCGTTTGCGGCGACTCCACAGCCAGTACACCGGCACGCCCAGCACCACGATGATCATGCCCATGCCGGCAGTTTGCGTTTCATACAGCAGCAACACGACCATGATTCCCGTGGCTGCCACTATATACAAGAGCGGCACCACCGGATACCCAAACGCCTTGTACGGGCGCTCCGCATTTGGCCGTCGGATGCGCAGCACGAAAATTCCGACGATGGTTAAAACATAAAACAGCAGTGCCGCGAACACGACGTAGTCCAGAAGATTGCTGTACAAATTCCCGTAGGTCCCATCGGGCTTGCGCGTGCGTAGCAAAATCAAAACCACAATCCAGACACCTTGATAAACGAGGGCGACACCGGGCACGCCGCGATCGTTTAGTTTGCCGGTGGCCTTGAAAAACAAGCCATCTTTGGCCATGGCATAGGCAACGCGCGAGCCCGCCAGAATCAAGCCATTGTTGCAGCCGAAGGTGGAAATAATAATCGCCGCAGCCATGATCGCCGCGCCCTTGGCACCGAAGATCGCAGAAAGCGCCGCGGTGGCCACACGGTCGTCCGGCGCATTCTGAATTTGGTTCAAAGGCAGCGCACACAAATAGGCCAGGTTGGCCAGGCAGTACAACGAGATAACAATGATGGTCCCAAAGGCCATCGATAGCGCCACGTCCCGCTTTGGATTTTTCACTTCCCCCGCCGTGAATCCGATGTTGTTCCAGGCGTCGGCGGAAAACAACGAGCCGACCTGCGCAACGGCCAGAGCCAGCAGCAAGCCGTACCAACCACTCGCCGCGGTCACCGTAGGCAAAATGCCGCGCAGAAATCCCGCGCCAGGCGTGATGGTGTTCGCCCCGCGAATCGCCCAAACATGAGAGAAATTATCGGCAATCGCCGTCGCGTTTCTGGCCACGAACACGCACAGCAGAATCAGCCCAAGCAGAGAAAGCATCTTCGCCGAAGTGAAAATATTCTGAATCCATTTACCGAGCCGGACCCCGCGGGTATTCAGGAACGTCAGAAACAGGATCATCACGACAGCGACAAGCTGTTGCACGGACAAGCTGATCGCGAACTTCGAAGAGAAGTTGAGCGGCGGAATGATCCAGGTATTCGGCGAAATGGAGGGAAACAACACGCCGAGATAGCGTGCGAAGCCGATAGCTACTGCGGCAATCGTTCCCGTCTGGATCACCAGGAACAGCGTCCAGCCATACAAAAAGCCCCACAGCGGCGAAAACGCTTCCCGCAAATACACATACTGCCCGCCGGCATGCGGAAACAGCGCCGCCAATTCCCCATAAGAAAGAGCAGCGGCAATCGTCAGAAGCCCCGTCAGGATCCAGGTCAGCAGCAAGCCGCCAGCTGAACCCGTCTGCCGGCTGATGTCCGCGGCCACGATAAAAATCCCGGAGCCGATCATCGAGCCAACGACGATCATGGTGCCGTCGAACAAGCCGATGGCTCGCACAAATTGATGTTCTGACTTAGCGGCTGGCGTGTTGGAAACGATGGTGGACTCTGCCATTCTTCTCTCGCTCAGCGGTTTGCCGGAGGTTTCACGGCTTCCAGTCGTTCGATAAATTGCCTGGCCTGCCGCGCGGGATCGGCCGCTCGCAGAATGTCGCTGATCACCGCGACGGAGTCGGCGCCCGCTTTGATCACTTCGGCCACGTGTTCCAACCGGATTCCTCCGATGGCCACGATAGGCTTGCTCGTCAACGGCCGTAGCCGCCGCAATACCTCCGTACCCACCACCGGGTCGGGATTGGCTTTGCTGGTCGTGGCGAAGATTGGTCCGATAGCAACATAATCCGCCGAAGTGGCCTTTGCGCGCTCAAATTGCTCTTGGTTATGTGTCGAAACGCCTACCCAGCGATTCTGCCCCACAAGGGCCCGCGCGTTTTCCACACTCAAGTCATCCTGTCCCACATGAACGCCATTCGCCCCAGCCAGGCACGCCACATCGGGACGGTCGTTCACAAAAAAAATCGCGCCTTGCTGCCGCGCGATCTTCGCAATTTCAATGGCAGTTCGCAGCATCTCCCCCGCAGCCAGATTTTTGGCGCGATACTGCAGCAAGCGCACTCCCGCTTCCATCAATTGTGTGGCAATTTCCGTCGCAGGCCCCTGAACCAGCCCGGCATCTAATATCACATAGAGCCTGGGCATCACAAGGCGCATGGTGGGTTTATTTTCCGTTGACGTGCAGCAGCTTTTCGATGAAGTGCGTATCCATTTTTCCAGCGGCAAAATCCGGATGCGCCAGAATTCGCCGGTGCAGCGGAATCGAAGTCTTGATCCCTTCGATCACGAACATTTCCAACGCGCGCTTCATGCGGCTGATGGCCTCGCCCCGGTCGCGCCCCTTCACCACCAACTTCGCTACCATCGAATCGTAATAAGGCGGAATCACCGCATCCGAATAGGCCGCGGAATCCACCCGCACACCGGTGCCGCCCGGCGCCTGAAACGTGGTAATGCGACCCGCCGATGGCACAAACGTCTCCGGATCCTCGGCATTGATGCGGCATTCGATGGAATGCCCGCTGAAGCTGACTTCTCCCGCGGCATCTTCCAGCCGTTCCCCGGCGGCGATGCGAATCTGCGCCTTCACCAGGTCCACACCGGTTACAAATTCCGTCACCGGGTGCTCCACCTGAATGCGCGTATTCATTTCGATGAAATAGATCGAGCCATCCTGATCCATCAGGAATTCGATGGTTCCCGCGTTGGTGTAACCAATCTCTTCCATCGCCTTGACGACCTTCGCGCCAAGTTCCTTGCGGCGCTTGGCGTCGACCGCAGGTGATGGCGATTCTTCCAGCAGCTTCTGATGGCGTCGCTGGATGGTGCACTCGCGTTCGCCAAGGTGAATCACCTTGCCATGCTGATCGCCCAGCACCTGAAACTCGATGTGCCGCGGATGCTCCAGGAATTTCTCCATGTACACATCCGGCGTGCCGAAAGCCTGTTGCGCCTCGCTGCGCGCCGTCTGGTAAGCGCCCAGAAGTTCCTCGTTGGTTCGCACCACCCGCATGCCGCGCCCGCCGCCGCCGGCGGCCGCCTTCAGGATCAGCGGATAGCCGATGCGCTTGGCTTCCTTTGCCAGATGTTCTTCGCCTTCCACCACTCCGTCGCTGCCGGGTATGGTGGCCAGCCCCGCTATCTTCATTTCCCGCCGCGCGCGGTCCTTTTCTCCCATCATCTCGATCACTTCGGGCTTCGGCCCGATGAAAGTGATCTCCGACGCTTCGCAAACCTTCGCAAAATTGGCATTTTCGGAGAGGAAACCGTATCCGGGATGGACGGCGTCCACGTTGGTGATTTCCGCGGCGCTGATCACGTGCGGGATGTTCAGATAGCTTTCACTGCTGCGCGGCGGCCCGATGCACACGGCCTCATCGGCGAAACGAACGTGCAAGGCGTTGCGGTCCGCCTCCGAATACACGGCCACTGTCGCGATTCCCAATTCTTTGCACGCGCAGATGACTCGCAGGGCAATTTCCCCGCGATTGGCTACAAGAATCTTTTGGAACATAGTCGGGTGGGCCGCTTACCGCTTTCGGCTCGGCCGGATGCCGAACAGCGGCTGCCCGTACTCGACAGGTTGGCCGTTTTCCGCGAAAATCCGCAGAACTTCGCCGCTGGTCTCCGATTCGATTTCGTTCATCAGCTTCATGGCTTCCACGATGCAGAGCGTCTGCCCGGCATCCACGTAACTGCCGATCTTGACGAAGGGCTCCGACCCGGGACTCGGCGAGCCATAGAAGGTGCCCACGATCGGCGATTTCACCAGGAACAGATCTTCCCCGCCGCGCAAATCCGATTCTGTAGAGCTCGCGGGTGCCTCCGCGGCATGTGCCGCAGGAGCAGCCACCGCCGCCGGCACAATGATCTCTGCCGCAGGCCGTGGCGCGGCCACCACCATCGTGGCGCCCGGCTTCTTCAGTCGGATACGCAAATCCCCGCGCGAATATTCAAACTCCTCGAGGTTATGCTCGCTCATGAATCGCAGCAATTGCTCGATCTGCCCGATTTCCGGGCTCGCAAACGTCCCACTTCGAGTCGTTTTCGACGGCTTTTTCCGTTTCATGCCTGTGTTAGATTTCGATGAGATCCCGCCTGACGCGGGTCAAAACTTCGCTGCCCCTTACCCCGACTGCTACGTCATCCTCTATACGAATGCCACCGACCCCTTCGACATACACACCAGGTTCTATGGTAATCACATTTCCTGCTTCAAGTCGAATCGATTGCCCGCGGGCCAACCGCGGCGCTTCGTGCACTTCCAGCCCCAAACCGTGTCCGGTACTGTGCACGAAATATGCTTCGAGCCCGTTTTTCTTCAGGACTTCGCGCGACGCGGCATCCACCTCACCGGCCGTGATTCCCGGCCTGACTGCAGCCGTGGCGGCCAGGTTCGCATCCAGAACCGCGTTATACCACTGACGGGTGCGCCGTGAAGCCCGGCCCACATGTACGGTACGCGTGATGTCGCTGCAATAGTGGCCGAGTATAACACCCAGGTCCAGTACCACCAATTCATTTTTCCTCAAGCGTTTAGAGGTCGGACGTGCGTGAGGCAGTGCCGCCCGTTCGCCAAACGCCACGATGGTTTCGAACGACGGGCCGCTCGCTCCCCGCTTCTTCATCTGATACTCAATTTCCGCGCCGATTTCGATCTCGCGGACTCCCGGCTTCAGCAGCTTGATCGCGCTTTCCACCACTTCCCCGGCCAGGATGGCCGCCTTTCGCATCACCGCCAGTTCCTGCGCATCTTTTTTCATCCGCAGGGACTCCACCATTCCCGCAGCCGTGGTGGCCCGGCATTTCGCGCCGCACGCCTTCTGCAGCGCCTTTAACTGTGCCACCGTCCATTGCTCCGGGTCGTACCCTACGCGGGCGATCCCGTGTTTCTTCAACCATTCCCCGGCAGAGCCGTATAGCGCGCCCTTCTGCAACTCCAGAGGAATCTCGGGACACTCTTCCTTGGCTTGCGTCGTGAATCGACCATCCGTAATCAGTGCGGTCTTGCCGGCGCAAAGCGCCAGGATGCCGGATTCTCCGGTAAAGCCCGTCAAGTAATACCAGTTAGCCGGGTGCGTCACCAGCAGACAATCAAGTTCCCGCCGCTTCAGTTCTTGAAGCAAACTGCGCCGTCTTTTTGTGTAGGAATTGCTCATAAAAAAATCGAGGAGACTTGTGTCTCCTCGATTCCAGTTTACCTGAAGGCTTCTAGGTTTGCGAAAATCCCGCGGAATTACACCTTCAAAATTACCCAGGGATGATTCGCGGGGTCAGGAAGAACAGCAGTTCCGACGAGCTGATGTTCACCGCCTGTTCGCGGAACAGGCGTCCGATCACCGGCAAGCTGCCGAGAACCGGGACTTCCGTGATGCTCGTCTGTTGCTGGGTGACGATAATGCCGCCAATCACGACGGTCCCGCCATCGGCCACAAGAACCTTGGTTTCCGCGGACTGCGTATCCAATGCCGGGATACCTTGAACGCGGGGAATACCGTTGTCGATCTGGGTGTTTTCCACGATCACGTCCATGAACACGGTGCCTTCGGCGGTAATCTGTGGAGTCACTTCCAGTTTCAGAACCGCGTCGATGTACTGCACCGAAATCGTGTTGTTGATGGTCGTCTGGATCGGAATCTTGGTACCTTGCTTCACGGTAGCCTTTTCGTTGTTCTGCGTGATCACCTTCGGCTTCGAGAGCAATTTTCCAACGCCCTTCGCTTCCGCCGCTGTGATGTACAGGTCGACCGCAAAGTTGGGCGAACGGTGCCCGAAGTAGAAGCCGCTAGTGGGCGCGCCCGCAGGCAGGTTCACGTTCAAGGGAAGACCGGTGCCGGCCGAACTGCTGTTCGTCGAAGTGGCAATAAGTGGAGGTTGCGGCAGCCCAGCGCCCGTGGTGATGGGACTGATACCCACCCCGGGAGTGCCGCCAAAGATCGTGCGGCCGCTCGTGGTAGTGCCTGCAAAGCCCCACTGCACGCCGATATCCTGGCTGAAGGAGCGCGTTGCCTGAACAACACGCGCTTCGATTTCCACCTGCTGCGATTTGCGATCCAACTGGTGAATCAAATTGTCCAGAATCGGCAGGTTGGAAGGAATATCGCGAATGATCAGCTGGTTGGAGCGGTCATCCGAGAAAATGTCGCCGCGGGAAGACAGGAACTTCTTCAGCGTGTCCCTGACCGTGGAAGCCTTGGCGTAGCTGAGAACGCGCGTCGTGGTGATCGGCGCTACCGCTTCCGCCTGAGCCTTCTGCAGGTCGCGGGCTGTCTCCGCTTCCTTCTTCAAAGTATCTTTCGTGGCCACGCGAAGAACGTTGCCATTGAGCTGTTTGTCCAGGCCGTTGTTGACCAGCACGATGTCCAGCGCCTGGTCCCATGGCACTTCATCCAACACGATCGTCAGCGTGCCCTTCACGTTGGGATCGAGCACCACGTTGAGGCCGCTGATTTCGTGGATCAACCGGAAGAAGTCCTTGAGATCCACGTCCTTCAAGTTGACAGAAATCGGTTCGCCCGTGTACTTCCCGCTCGATGGCGTCGGGCCGGCCGTGGAGGATTGCGCAGCCTGTTGTGCTGCGACTGTCGATGCCGCCGTTGCCGCCTGCTGCATCGCTTGCTGCACTGCCTGCTGCGCACTGGTTTCCGCGTGCGCTGGCTCAGGAGAAGAGTTCGTTGTCGCCAAAGTGGCTGAGGGCTGGGTCAGTTCGTTCGGCAAGGGAAAATGTGCGGCTTGTGCATTGCTGGTCTTGTCGCTGGGCGCGTTCGCCTGCTGCGCTGTCGCAGTCGAAGCAGCTTGTTTCGTAGTCTTCACCGGTTTGGTGGAGGCCACGGCCGTGGGTTCGTTGGCATCTGCGGGTTGCACCTGCACGTACACAACAACCGCGCCGCCGTCATGCGTGATCTGATAAGGCGCCGACGCCGTCAGGTCAATCACAACGCGCGCCACATCCGGCCGGAACTGCCCAAGGCGCACTCCGCGCACAGGGGCCGAAACGCCGGGGATGTTGGTTTTCTGGACGCTGAGCCTCGCGCCCGTAAAGTCCAGCACCAGCCGCTCCGGATTCTGCATCCGCACCGCGTGGACGTCCAGCTTGCCCGCCCCTTCGACGCGAACGGCCGCCCGCTGCGTATCCTGCGTGATGGCCACGCTGGAGATCACCGCGGCCATCGTGTTAGCCGCGGAGGACTCCTGCCCGCGAACGATCGCGGGGCTCCCGCCCAGCATCACGCTCGTCAATATCAGGCAGCCACACCGTAAGGCCCGCCAGTTCGTCGTCATTGCTGTTCTCCTGCACTGGAGTAGATTCTCTTATTCACTTGTCGTTCTACTGGTTTTCCGAATGCGTCTTTCCCAACCTCGTGGAACGACACACCATCTAACGCAATCTTGTCCACTTTTCCGTCATACAACTGATCGCCTTCACGGAGAAAATAGGTCCTCGCCTGAGGATTGGTGACTACTGCGATCATGCCGTTGGGCGACTTCACAATGCCGTCCAGCCGCAAAGACGCTACTTGCAGGCCGGCTTTTCCAGGAGGCAAATTGGCGGAGACTTTCGCCGCCGCATCCTGCCGGCTGGTCAGAGACTCAAACGGATCGCGCCGCGCGACTTTGGCAGCGGGCGCCGCAGCATCACCGGGCGTACTGCCCTCGGCCGGTTTCTTGTGCCCTTTGCCAGCAGGCTTCGCCAGTGCGGGCGGGGTCTGCGCTTGCAAGCCCACTCCGACCGCGGTTAGCAGTATTGCGATAAGCAGTCTTGTCAGTCGACTCATAGTTCGCTCGTTCCTGCTCATGGTTTTTTCACAGGCGGCTTGGTTGTTTTTGCCCCGCCCGCTCCAGCCGGAGCCGTATCCGCCGGCTTCGTAAAGAACGTCGTAATCGTAAATACGCCTGACACCGTTTCACCCGGACGAATCGGATACTTCGCCCCTTTGACCGTGCCGCCCGCCGGATCGTCGAACTGGAGATCGCCCACGTTGATGATGCGCGACAGTCGGCTCAACCGGGAGAAAAAGTCCAGCACGTTGAAATAGGACCCGTCCGCCTGTGCCTCAAACGGCATTTCGTAGTGAAAATCCTTGGGCACGATGTTCATCGCGGTCAGGCGGCGCAGTTGCACGTTCGAGGCGCTCGCCGCTCCCTGCACCTGGCGAATGAATTCGTCCACTTCTTTTTCTTCCGGCACGATCGTTTTCAGCGTGTCCAGTTGCTTGCTCAGAGCGTCCATCTGCTGCTTCAGCTCACCGTAGCGCTGCTTGTATACCTGCAGCTGCGTCACTTCCTGGTTCAGCTTGGTGCGCTGCTGCACTGCCTCGTCGTACGCGGTGCGCTCCTGGGCCACGGGCGAGAACGGAACATACAAGCCCACCAGCACCAGAATCACCGCGATCGCCAGGGCTACCAGCCCCTGCATGATCACCGACATATCTCGGAAAGGATTGGCCATGGCTTCCTCTTATCCCTTCTTCGCCGGTGCCGAACCTGAGGCACCCTGGGCCGGCGCGCTTGCCGGCTTGGCCTGTGGAGTTGTTACGTCAGGCCCGCTTGGAGCGATCTCGGCATCAATCGTGAACAGGAACGTTTGCACCGCGGTGTTCTTATCGTCCTGTTTCGATTCCTTGATTTCGATCTTCTGGAAATAACCGGAGCGCTTTAGGGCGGTAATGAAGTTAGCCACGGAATTGATGGAAGCGGCCGCGCCCTGGAGCGTGATCTCCGTACCCTTCTTGGTCATGGAGGTCAGCCAAAGATTCTCTGCGCGGGAAACCGTGTTGGCGATCTGGTCCAAAAGCTCCTGGCCGCCGGTACGATCTTTCTGCAGTTGCTCGATGGTGCTGACACGCTGTTGGAGCACTTGCTTCTGCTTCTCGAAAGCTTCCACCTGTAACTTGATCTGTTCCAGTTCCGTCTTCTGGCTCTGCAGTTGCTTGATCCGTGCGTTTTCTTCGTTCAGTTGCGTCTGCCACGAGTGGTAGAAGTAGAACAGGAACAGGCATCCGAGAAGCAAACCGGCTCCGATGAACACGGCGGGCATGGCTGCCCCGGTATCCACCGGCCTGCGTGCGGCTCTTGGCCGTATTTGTCCAAGTAAGTTTATGCGGATCATGGCTAGTCGAAGCTCCTCAGCGCCAATCCCACTGCCACTACCAATCGCGGCGCCAATTCCCGGATCTGATCTTCACTGTGCTTCCCCGGGTTGATCAACACCTTACGGAATGGATTCAGCTCTTCCACCGGCATCGCAAATTCTTCGCGCAGCAGGTCCACCAGGCCTGGCACGCGTGCCGTGCCGCCGGCGACCATGATGCGTTGAATATTCTCGCCGCTGGCCGTGGCCCGGAAGAAATCGAATGTCTTTTGGATTTCCAGGGTCAAGATATCAGAAACGCTTCGCAGAATCTGGCCTTTCTGCTCGTCGGTCACGCTCGGCAGGGTTTCGCCCTTCTTCAGCCGTTCCGCATCGTCGAAGCTCAGGTCCAATTCCTTCTGCAGCGCGTCCGTGTACTGGTTGCCGCCCACACTGACGTCGCGCGTAAACAGCGGAATTCCACCGCGGACGATATTGATATTCATGACGCTGGCGCCGATGTTCAGCAAAGCCACTGTCTGCCCGGCGTCCGGTTCGTAATTGATTTCGAAGCAGTTCTGCAATCCGAAAGCGTCGATGTCCACCACCACCGGCGTCTTCCCGGCCTGCGCCAGCACGTTGGTGTGGTTCAGAATTTTGTCCTTCTTTACGGCCACGAGCAGCACGTCCATCTGCGAATCCATCGCTTCGAGCAACTGGTAGCTGAGGTTCACGTCGGCGATGTCGAACGGAATGTGCTGGCTGGCTTCGGACGGAATCCGGTCATACAGTTCTTCTTCGGTCATCAGCGGCAAGGGCACCCGTTTGACGATCACGGAGTGGCCCGATACGGATGTGGCCACGCTTTTGGTCTTGATCTTCTCCAGATCAAAAATCTTTGTGATGGCGTTGGCCACCTGCGGCGCATCCATGATCGCGCCGTCCACCACTGTGTCCTGCGCCAACGACTCCATCCCGTAACTCAGCAGCTCATAGCCTGCCTTCGTCGATTTCAACTCCACGGCTTTGATGGAGCTGGAACCGATGTCCAGACCGACAAGCTGCCTGTTTTTCTTGCCCCCGAGTAACCACATATCGCGGCCTCTTTCCCTCACGCTTCGGCGAACCTAGCGGCGCCGTGCCACCGCTTGGCTCATCTTGCGTTCCATCCATCGATCCAGGATCGTCTTCCTAAGTTTCCAACGATTGCCCAGTTTAAACGCAGGTATTTCGCCCTCTGTGATGTACCGATACAAGGTATCCGGACTGATCCCCAGATACTGGGACGCCTGTCGTACGTTCATCACTTCGCGCGATTCGCTCACGAGGAACGCCCATCCTTGACCCACACGCCCCAGTTTCGGACATGTTCTGACCCGTTGGCTCCGCGAAAAATCCGTGAACCTGACGGGCATGACCTTGATCCCGTTATGTCACTGAGTGCTCATAAGCGTCAAGCCTTTCTCTCCCGGAGTTGTCCTAAGAACATCGGCAATCTTAGGCAATTGACCTGGTATTGTAGGCAGGTATATCAACCGGTAGTGGTGCTAGTGCATCAGGACTTCTATTACTTGTATTTCTCAGGGCTTTTCGCCCTGTCCCGCGGGACGGTTATTCTTTATCCGCACACGTCGTTGCTTCACTCTCTATCTTTCGAAAAAGAAATGCAATACCCCGTTTTGTTCCCCAAATTTCACCGCTTCCGATTCTCTCGCAAGCGAATTCCCTCGCCCGCCCTTATACTGTTCGCGTCAAATTACTTCCGCTGTATTTGGAGATGCCTGATGAAGACGCCCTTGTTGCTTTCTAGTGTACTCCTGCTTCCGTCGTTACTTTCCGCGCAAAATCTTTTGGTCGCCAATCAGGGTGATCACACGCTGCTCGTCATCGACACCAGTTCGCGCAAGACCCTCGCCGCCGTCGGCGTCGATATTAACGGTCACGAAGTCATCGCATCGCCTGACGGCAAATTGGCTTACGTGCCCATTTACGGAAATTCCGGCGTAGGCAAACCCGGCACCGATGGCAGCACTGTACAGGTGATCGACATTGCTTCCGGCCGCGCGATTCACATCATCGATCTCGGCAAACCGGTCCGCCCGCATTGCGCAAAATTCGGCCCGGACGGAAAGTTGTACGTTTCGGCCGAGCTTAGCAAATCGATCGACGTCGTCGACCCCAGTGCGGGAAAAGTAGTCGCCGAACTTCCCACGGGGCAGGTGGATTCACACATGTTCGTGCTAACTCCGGATGGTTCCCGCGCGTACACCGCCAATGTTTTCGCCGGCAACGTGAGCGTCGTGGACCTACGCAAGCATTCGCTGCTCGCCACGATCCCCGTGGCCGGAGAAGTCCAGCGCATCTCGATTTCGCCGGATGGCCGCACTGTCTACACGCACGACCAAAAGCAACCGCGCATCGCGCTGATCGACACATCGAAAAACGCCATTGCCAAATGGTGGGACATCCCCGCGGTAGTGTATTCCTCCGCACCGACACCGGATAGCCGCTGGCTCGTGGCCAACGCGCCCTCCGGTAAATTGTTCGTTATGGATACTTCGTCGGGGCAGGTAGCGCACTCGTACGATATTCCCGCGTCCGCAGGTGAAACGATTGTGTCACCCGACGGCGCGCTAGCCTACATCAGTTGCCCGCAAGCAGGCACAATCGAAATCCTCAATCTCAAAACCTGGCAACTGGAACAACCAATCCGCCTGACAAAGGGCGTAGACGGCCTCGCCTTCGCTCCACCCAACGATTCCACGCGTTAGCGTCAAAACCGCGTTGTCATCCTGAGAGCGCCTTCGGCGACGACGGATCTCAGCCGCTGTCTCACCAAAACACAACCCTCGGCCACCCAAACAAAGCCTAAATTCCCAAACTCTTCCACAGGACGTCCACCTGCGCCTTCGTCGCGTCATCCATCAGAATCTCGTCTGGCCACGGCCGCGTAAATCCTTCCGTAGGCCATTTGCGCGTGGCATCCACACCCATCTTCGAGCCGAAATCCTGCATGCGCGCGGCGTGATCCAGCGTGTCGACCGGCCCAAGAGAAAACTGCACGTCTCTTTCGGGGTCGATGGCGCAAAGCGCTTTCCACGCCACTTCGCGGTAATCGTGCACATTGACGTCGTGATCCACCACCACAATCACTTTCGTGAACATCGCTTGCCCCAGTGACCAGATAGCGTTCATCACCTTGCGCGCGTGCCCGGGAAACGATTTCCGGATGGACACAATCATCAGGTTGTGCACAATGCCCTCCGCGGGCATCGATACATCCACAATCTCGGCATGCGTCATCTTCATCAGCGGCAGGAACACGCGCTCAATCGCGTAGCCCATATAAAAATCTTCCTGAGGAGGGCGTCCCACCACCGTGGTCAGGTAAATTGGATCTTTCCGGTGGGTCACACACTCCACATGAAAAACCGGAAACTCGCCTTCCAACGAATAAAAGCCGGTGTGATCGCCAAAGGGCCCTTCCGTGCGCATCTCATTCAGGTTTACGTAGCCTTCCAGGACAATTTCCGCATTCGCTGGCACTTCCAGTTCGTTGGTTTCGCATCTCACCAGCTCCACCGGCTCCTTTTTCAGGAATCCGCTGAACATCATTTCGTCGAGATCGGGTGGAATAGGCAGAATGCCGCCCAGCGTTGTGGCTGGATCGGAGCCAATCGCCACGCTAACCGGGATTCTTCCCTCCGGATTCGCCGCGCGCGCTCTTCGAAAATGTTCCGCACCATGTTTTTGCGTTTGCCAGTGCATCCCGGTGGTGCGTTCGTCATACACCTGCATGCGATACATGCCCACATTGCGTTTTCCCGACACCGGATTTTTCGTGAATACCAGCGGAAACGTGATGAACCGTCCGCCATCCTGCGGCCAGCATTTCAGAATCGGAAATTCGAACAGGTTTATGTCGCTGCCTTTCCGCACGATCTCCTTGCACGGTCCTTCTTTCACCGACTTCGGGAAAAATGAGCCCAGTTCCATGAGCTTCGGCAGCATCTTCATCTTGTCGAAGAGCCCTTGTGGCGTCTGCATGTTCAGGAATCCGTGAATGCGCGCGGCAACGTCGTCCAATTTATCCACTTCGAATGCCAGCTCCATCCGCCGTTGGCTGCCAAACGCATTGATCAACAGCGGGTACCGCGAGCCCTTCGGCTTTTCGAACAACAACGCCATCCCGCCGGGATTTCCCTTCGGCCCTGGCAGCGCCTGCGCGCGTTGCCCCACTTCCGCAATCTCCAGCACCGGATCGACTTCTACCTTCACGCGGCGCAACTCGCCTTCTTTTTCCAACCGCTTCACAAACTCCCGCAAATCCGCATATCCCACCGCATTCCTCCGTACACTTCCACGCCACGGCGTTCAACGGCCCACACTAACACGCCCCTCATCGCACGCGCAAAACATTGCGTAATCCATATGCGTTTAGGCGCCTTGCGCTTCCGTGCCGCCTTGTTCTTCGAGCGCTTTCTGGCTGAGGATCGCTTCTGATTGTTCCGCACCCTTCTCGCGCATGAGCAACTTGATTCCGCCCATTCTTCGCCACTCTGCCCGCGCCATTTTGGCCTATAGCGGAGATGATTCATGGTAGTTCGCGTCATTGACAAGTTCTTAGCCGTCAACAAAAAAGGCGTCGGATATCGGCCGGCGCCTTTCGCTTTTCGGTGGATTGCTTCGTCGCCTCGAGCTATCTCTCCAGATAGCTGGATAGGTTTTTCTGCTGCAAATCTCTCACCTGGATGCAGGCATTCACCTGATCTTTTGCGTTTTGCAAGATGCGTTCGGTGCCCGGCAGTTTCTGCGCAGCAAAAAATTTCTGCGAATCGTCTCGAAGCCCGGCGTCGCAAAACGCTCCTGCAGCCTGCGCAAGGCTCACGGCGTCCGGGCCATCCACTTTCTTCATGATCGCGGGAAAATCAGTTTTGAAAAGTTCCCATGCCTGCGGCTGCACACGGTAATTGATCAGCGGGAAGTACAGCGCGTACAAGTCCTGATTCTTCACATCCGGTCCAAGTACCAGGTCATAGGTGCGCTTCGCAAGTTCCGGTTCTGGAAACATGCCCAGCGCCTGCAGGTAAAATCCGTACTCCTCGGGATTTTTCGCGGCTTTCAAACGTGCTACATATTGGTCGTACAGTGCCGGGCCCCCATTCATCGCGGCAATCATCAGGGATTTCCCCGCAATTTCCGGGCTGACTGATTGCGGGTCCTTCATGTATTGCTCCGCGGTGGCGCGTGCCTTTTCAATCAGCACAGGGTCGCGTCCATATTGCGCGACCATCGCAAAAATGTCGCCGCGTAAAGCCTGGCGTTCCGGCGCTTCGCCTGCCACCGGCGTATCGCCCAAATCCTTCGCGATCGGGTTCAGGAAATCCCGCACCCATTTCTCAAAGGCGGGCCTGTCGGCGGGCGCCACAAACCGGTCGTGAATTGCCGGGATATGGCTGAGCATCGTCTGTAGCACTTGCCGGGACCGTTCGTTTTGCATTTTCTGCAACAGGTTCAAGTAGTCTCCGATGTTCACACGCCCGATCCGCACAAGCGCCCAGGCGTCGTCCGGGACGCGCACGCGTTCCTCCGCCGAAAACGTGCTTTCCACTTCCGCGCTCATTTTCGCGAACGCGGCCGGATCGTAGCTGCTCCGATAGTACCCGCGCGCGCCGGCGTTTCCGTAAACCCACGCCGAGCAGCCAGGCAGCGCGAAGGTTTCCGTCTTCTTCGTAAGCAGGTGATACACCGGCTGCTTCGTCGCGGAAGGCAGCAGGTTCACCGGAATTGGCCAAATCTCATCGGAGCCGGCAGCCATCTTCTCCGCGTCGGAGTAGTAGCGTTCCTGCGTCAGCGTCACTTCCGTTTTGTCGCCTTTGCATTCGTTCTTCACGCTGACCAGCGGCGCTCCGGGCTGCTCCGTGTAACCCTTCATGATCTTGTCCACAGGTTTGCCGGAAGTCTCGGTGATCTGGCTCCAGAAATCTTCCGCGGTAGCATTGGCATACTTGTGCCTCTCAAGATAAGCATTAACTCCCTTTTGAAACACATCCGGGCCAACGTACGCTTCCACCATGCGCAGAACCGAAGCAGCCTTGCCATACGCGATTCCGTCAAACAGCGCCTGAATGTCCGCGGGCGTTTCCGCGTTCGCGCGAATGGTTCGCACGGAGTCAAGAGAGTCGGCCGTGAGCGCCCCCAGAGTTTCCGCAATCTCCTGTTGTCCTACATTCCATTCGGGCTGCCACGCTTCCAGCGGCTTCCAGGCCATCCATGTGGCGAAGCCTTCGTTCAGCCAGATGTCGTTCCACCACTGCATGGTCACCAGGTCGCCAAACCACTGGTGCGCCATTTCGTGCGCAATCGTGTTGGCCACATTTTGTTTCGAATCATACGAAGCGTTCTTCTCGTCGATCAGCAAAAAGCTGTCGCGATAGGTGATTGCTCCCACGTTTTCCATGGCCCCGGCGGCGAAATCCGGAAACACGATGTGGTCCATCTTTCCGTAAGGATATTCGATGGAGTAATACTTGTCGTAATACTTCAAAACATTTTCCGAAGCTTCCAGCGCATAACCGGTCATATCTTTCTGCTCAGGCAAAGAACACACGCGCATCGGAGTACCGTCCGCTCCACCCTCGCGGCACACAAAATCGCCTACGAGCATCACCACCAGGTAGCTCGACATTTTCGGCGACGGAGAAAACTTCAACGTGTGCTTGCCGTCGCCCGGGCCAGACGTATCGGAAACCATCTTGCTGTTCGAAATGGCCGTGTCGCTTTTGTCTACGATGAGCGTGATGTTGAACACCGCTTTGAGTGACGGCTCGTCAAACGAAGGAAACGCGCGCCGCGCATCGGTGGCCTCAAACTGCGTTACTGCATAACTCCGACGCTCGGACTTGCTCAGGTAAAACCCGCGCAGCTTGTCGTTCAAAATCCCCGTAAAGTGAATGTGTATTTCCGCCAGTCCCGCCGCCAGTTCCTTTCCCAGGGTCAGGGTAACCTGTTCCTTACCTTCATCGAATGACGTCGTAGCTTTCTGCGTTGCGCCTCCGGCAGTAATAGTCACGTCCTGAAACTCCAATTCCGCGGAGTTCAGAGTGACGGCGGACGTGGCCTTGCGCACCTGGACGCGAATGGTCTCGTCGCCCGTGAAAGTAGCCTTCGCGAGGTCCGGCGTAAACGTCAGGTCGTAGCTCTCCGGCACCACCGTGTCCGGCAATCTTTGGGCCCGAACGTACACACAGGTCCCCAGGCTCAGCAGAGCCAGCGCAAAAATCCGTTTCATGGTCTTCCCCTTCGTATGAAGTGCTTTCCCCGATGACAGCCCGACTACGAACTACCCGCTGAGTATATACGCTCCAGGCTAACCGATAGTTCCAGCGCAGCTATACTTTCCAGTCATTTTAACCCCTTGCATTTTAGCGTTTTGCGACCACCGCCTCAAAAATTGGCGTGCGGGTTGCCGGGCCTGGACATGACTCGGCCCGGCCTCTATCCTGAATCAGGTCGAATCCATGACGCGCATCTATCTCGATCACAACGCCACCACGCCGGTCGAACCCACGGTCCTTGAAGCCATGCTTCCCTATCTCTCTGGCGATTTTGGCAACGCTTCGTCAATCCACGCGTTCGGCCAGCGTGCCCGCGCTGCCGTCGAAACAGCCCGCGAACAGGTCGCGGCGCTCATCAATGCACGCCCACAGGAGATTATTTTCACCAGTGGCGGCACGGAATCAGACAATCACGCCATCTTCGGCGTTGTTCGGTTGGCCCTCGCCGGCGCTCCGGCCGCGCACGTTATCACCACCGCTATCGAACATGAAGCGGTCCTCAACACCTGCCAGGCGCTCGAAATGCAGGGCGTGGCGGTGACGTTCCTCCCCGTTTCCCGCGATGGATTGATCGATCTCGATGGATTGCGCAAAGCCATACGCCCGGAGACGGTTCTGATCTCGGTAATGCACGCGAACAACGAACTCGGCACCATTCAGCCCCTGCAACAGGTCGGCGAAATCGCCGCCGAGCGCGACGTCTACTTCCACGCCGACGCGGTACAGTCGGTTGGAAAAACTCCGGTTGATGTGCAAGCGTGCCAGCTCGATCTGCTCTCGCTCAGTGGGCACAAGCTTTACGCACCCAAAGGTGTCGGCGCCACCTACATCAAGAGCGGCACCCGCCTGCAGCAATTTTTGTATGGCGGCCACCACCAGCGCGGATTGCGCCCCGGCACCGAAAATGTCGCGGGCATTGTCGGCCTCGGCACAGCCGCGGGACTTGCGCGACTGGCCCGCGCCGAAGATGCCACGCGCATCTCCGCGTTACGAGACCAACTCGAACAAGGCCTGGTCTCCCGCGTTCCCGACGCTCGCGCCAACGCTACCGCTGCCCCGCGCACACCCAACACCAGCAACATCACGTTTTTCGGTATCGAAGGCGAAGCGCTCGTCATCGCTCTCGATCTGAAAGGCCTGGCCTGCTCCACGGGCGCAGCCTGCTCTTCGGGCGCCGTCGAGCCTTCTCACGTGCTCATGGCCATCGGTCTGCCCCCTTCTGAAGCCCGCGCCAGCGTCCGCTTCAGCCTTGGCCGCCACAATACCGCCGCCGAAATCGACGCCGCCCTCGAAATCGTTCCCGCCGCCGTGGCCCAACTCCGCCGCCTTGCCCCGGCGTATAAAGCGGAAGCTTCCGCGCATCGCTGACGCTTTCCCTGTAAAATAAGTATAGGCATGTCCACGCAAACACATCTCGATTCCCTGCCGGTGGCCACGGACCGACAGCCTGGACTCGTCGCTGTCGCCATGTCCGGCGGCGTGGATTCCTCCACCGTTGCGGCCGTATTGCTCCAGCAGCAACGGCCCGTGGTCGGCCTCACCATGCAACTGTGGAATCAACGCCGGCTCCCCGAACTGCAAGCCGACGGCCCCGCTCAGCATCGCTGCTGCTCGCTCGACGACGTGTACGACGCCAAGCGCGTGGCCCAGCATCTGAATTTTCCGCACTACGTCGTCAATTTCGAAGAGCAATTCGAAGCGCGCGTCATTCGCCCCTTCGTCGAGCAATACCTCGCCGGCCGCACGCCCATCGCCTGCACCAACTGCAACACCGATGTGAAGTTTGAGCCGCTGCTTCGCATGGCTCGCCAGATCGGCGCCGAACGCCTCGCCACCGGACACTACGCGCGCATCCGCAAAGATGACCGCTCCGGCCGCTACCAACTCTTGCGCGCGCGCGACGATTCGAAGGACCAATCCTATTTTCTCTGGGGACTCACGCAAGAGCAGCTCTCACGAAGCGAATTCCCTCTCGGCGAACTCACCAAGGAAGAAGTGCGCCAGCTTGCCCGCCGCGTGAGTCTTCCCGTAGCCGAAAAACCCGAAAGCATGGAGCTGTGCTTCGTGCCCAACGGCAACTACGTGCAATTCATTCATGCCTATGCACGCGAAGATGGCAAACCGCTCAGCGACAAAGAAGGCGACATCGTCACCGAAGACGGCACCGTTCTCGGCCGCCATTCCGGTGTGCACAACTACACCATCGGCCAGCGCAAGGGCCTGGGCTTCACCACCGGCAAGCCTGTTTACGTGCTGGCCATCGATGCGCAGAAAAACCGCGTGATCGTTGGCGAAGACGACGCCCTACGCGCCAGTACGGTCGAACTGGAAAATGTAAATTGGATTTCGATCGAAGAGCCCGCCGCTCCCTTGCGCGCCCAGGTGAAAATTCGCCATAAGCACGAACCCGCCGCAGCCACAGTGGAAGCGCTCCCCGGCAATCGCGCACGCGTCACGTTCGATACTCCGCAACGCGCCATCACTCCCGGACAAGGCGCCGTTGCCTACGACGTCGACATAGTTCTAGCCGGCGGTTGGATCGAGAAAAATCTGTAATCTGGAGTCGAGAGTCGGTAGTTTCTTAACGCACATTTGTAGTCGACCGTTGACGTCGCAAACGAAAAACGGCGCCAGCAAAATTGCCGACGCCGTAATCTGAAACTCCAGACTCCCCCACTACCGACTCCCGACTTCTTAACTTTCTCAAATAAATAACTCCTCATCCTGCTCCAGGGTTTCCTCTACGCTGTCCCGACGGCTTCGGCGCGCGCGCAAAAAATCCAGCCCCACCTTGATACCCTGCACCACCGCCGAGGCTTTCTGCACTGGCCCTAGAATCGTGCGTCGCACCTGCGTGCCTGCGTCTTCGACGGCCTCCAGCGTTCCCGTCAAAATCCGGTCGGCGCGCAGCAACTGCCCGCGCAAACGATCCGACGCTTCGCTGAACACTTTGTCCATTTTCTGCGCCTGCACGCGCGCCAGGTAAACCACATGCGACGCGTCGTCGACCAGGCTGGTAATTTTCGGCTGAGTGTCGTCCAAAAGGATTTGCGTGCGTGTCAGGATCGGTCCGATCCGTGTATGCAGATCCGCGATCATACGGTTGATAGCCTCGGTGGTGCGCTTCAGTTGCAGGAACAACCCAATCAGGATTGCCACCTGCACGATCAACGCAATGGTGGCGACAATGCTAAAGAACTCCATCCAGAATTGCATTCACACCCCACCCTTTCCGCTCAACACACGGAACCGCCCTGCACGCCAAAAAACTTTAGGACTTCGATTCGCGCAGAAACGCTTCCCGGCCTGCTTCGACCGCCGCCGAGAGGGAGTCCCGCTTGCGGCTGGCTACGTCCTTGCCGCGTTCGATCAATTCATCCGCGCGATCGCGCAGTTCCTTCGCCTTTTTCTGTGCAAATTCGCGGCCATCATCGGCGCGCTTGCCGAGGTATTCCCGGGTCTCTTCACCGGATTTCGGAGCGAACAGGACGCCGAGAAGCGCTCCAATGCCCACGCCTACAAGGAAAAAGCTCACTTTGGATCCAACGTTGTCAGCCATGTTAACCTCCACAAAAACCGTAGCATAGACAGATGTAGGTGACAATACGCCTTAACCGCCATTACAGCGAATAATGGTTACATGCTTCCCTCGCGCTTTGCGTAGTGTTCCACGATCTTTTCTGCGCTTTTGCGCGTTACGATCCGGCTCAACTCCTCCGCCGTGGCCCGCCGCAAATTCGCAATGCTCCCATATCGTTGCAACAGCTTCTGCGACGTCCGTGGCCCGATTCCCGGGATGTCCAGCAGCGCCGTATGGGTCTGCCGGGCGGCGCGCCGCTGACGGTGAAAACTGACGGCAAAGCGGTGGGTCTCGTCGCGAATCTGCTGGATCAAGTGCAACACCGGCGAATGACGATCGAGCACGCACGGTTCGTTTTCCTGCCCCAGTATGTAAAGTATTTCCTCTTTCTTGGCAATGCTTGCCATCGGCTGGTTGATGATTTGCAATTCCTCCAGCGCCTGCGCCGCCGCATGCAATTGTCCCAGGCCACCATCGATCAAGATCAGGCTGGGCATCGGCTTCTGCTCCTCCTGCAACCGTTGGTACCGTCGCATTACCACTTCGTGCATGCTCGCAAAGTCGTCGTTCTCGCTGCGCGGCCGTCCTCCGGGTCCCGGTTCGCCTCGGATGATGAATTTCCGGTAGTCGGACTTTTTCATACGCCCGCTTTCCCACACCACCATGGACGCTACCGTGTCCGTACCCTGAATGTGCGAAATGTCGAAGCTCTCGATGCGCTTGGGCTCTTCCGGCAGGTTCAGCGCGTTTTGCAACGCCTCCGCAATGGCCTTTGACGTCGGCTTCATCACCCGGAATCGCTGTTCGAACGAATGCTTGGCGTTGCTTTCGACCAATTCAAGAATCGCCGCTTTGCTTCCCCGTTGTGGCGTGAAGATTTCCACCTTATGGCCGGCGCGTTCACTCAGAGTTTCCTCCAGCAATTCCACATCTTCAAAATCGATGGGCACATGAATCTTCTTCGGCAGGTATTCCGCCTCAAGGTAAAGCCGCTTCAGCAGTGAATCCACAAATTCGTGGGGCTCGAAAGCGTCCAGAGTCTCCCAGTAGAATTCCCGCCGGTCCATGATGCGCCCGCCGCGCAGGTGAAAGACATTGGCGGCCACCAACGGCGGTTCCGCGTAATAGCCGATCACGTCGGTATCGTCTCCCTGCGCCGACGCGATCCTTTGCCGCTCCTCGATATCCTCCATCGTGCGCAACAGGTCCCGGTAAGACGCGGCCTCCTCAAATCGTTCCTGCGCCGCCGCGGCCATCATGCGCTCTTCAATGCTCTTCATCAGGTCGTGACGGCGCCCTTCGAGGAACATGCGCACATCGCGCACCGCTTCGGCATACCGCTCGTCGGTCGTCAGTCCCTCCACGCACGGCCCCAGGCAGCGCTTGATATAAAACTGCAGGCACGGGCGGACATGCGTCTTCGTTAAATCCACGAAACAAGACGGCACCAGAAATCGTTTGTGAATGAAATGAATGATGCGCCGCGCCAGGCCCGCTGGAAAATATGGCCCAAAATACAGCGCACCGTCTTTCTTCACTTTGCGCGTGAAGTACACCCGCGGGTATTTTTCACCCATGGTCAGCTTGATGTACGGATACGTCTTGTCGTCCCGCAACATCACGTTGAACTTCGGCTTGTACTGCTTGATCAGATTATTTTCGAGCGCCAGCGCCTCGCGCTCGTTATCCACCACGATGGTTTCAAGATCCGCGATTTCCCGCGCCAGCGAACCCGTTTTCGCGTCCACCCACCGCGACTCCAGAAAATACGAGCGCACCCGGCTGCGCAGCGATCGCGCCTTGCCCACGTACAGCACGTCCCCGCCGGCGTCCTTGAACAGATAAACACCCGGCTTCTCCGGTAACAACGCGGCTTTTTCTCGCGGTTCCATGCTGTTTGTGTTGTCCGGGCATTCCCTAGCCCGTATCCCTCATCTTACGGCCACTCCTTATTCGATGCGAATCCCGCCCTTCCGCGCCAATTCCCGGGCATTTTTCCGCCGCCTCTGTCACCCACCCCAAAATTTGTTGTCCTGAGGAGCGTCTTTTGCGACGAAGGATTTTAACCACAGCGTCTTGCCGCGTTCGCAGCTTCGAGCCTCGTCGGCACGACCGCGAGCCGCCCGCACACGCTTCGCCTCCCAGACTCATATATACTTTCAACTGCCGCTCTCCACGGCTTCATTCCTTCAGAAAAGAGGATTCCTCCTGTGAAATTTATGGACCTTGCCCGGCAAGCCTCGGCCGCACTACTCGCTTCCGCGCTACTCTGCCCCGCCATCACCGCTGACGAAGGCATGTGGACCTTCGACAACCCTCCCATCAAGCAACTCCAGCAAAAGTACAATTTCACGCCCACCCAACAGTGGCTGGACCATTTGCGGCTTTCCTCCGTGCGGCTCAATGACGGCGGCTCTGGCTCCTTCGTCAGCCCTCATGGCTTGCTGCTCACCAACCATCACGTCGCCCTCGGCCAACTGCAGAAAAATTCCAGCGCGGAGCATGATTACGTCCGGGATGGCTTTTATGCAGCCACGCCGGAAGAGGAAATGAAGTCGCCCGACCTCGAAGTCAACGTTCTGGTCTCCACTGAAAATGTCACCGATCGCGTGAATGCGGCTGTCAAGGGCGCCAAGACTCCCGAAGAAGAATTCAGCAAGAGGAAAGCGGCGATTGCCGATATCGAGCGCGAAAGCACGGACAAGACCGGCCTGCGCTCGGACGTCGTTACGCTCTATGCCGGCGGCGAATATTGGCTCTACCGCTACAAGAAATACACCGACGTGCGTCTGGTCTTTGCCGTCGAGCAACAAACCGCTTTCTACGGCGGCGATCCGGATAATTTCACCTACCCGCGCTACGACCTGGATATGGCATTGTTCCGCGTGTACGAAAATGGCAAGCCCATCGACAGCAAGGATTATTTGAAGTGGAATCCCAAGGGCGCCGGCGATGGCGAGCTCGTATTTGTCTCAGGAAATCCCGGCGGCACCGAGCGGTTGGTCACGTACTCCTATCTCGCCAACCTTCGCGATAACGTGCTCGCCAATATCATCGAGTTATTGAAGAGCCGCATCGCCGTCCTTAAGGACTATGCCGCACGCGGTCCCGAACAGTCCCGCCAGGCCACCACGCAGATTTTCGGCCTGGAAAACAGCCGCAAGGTCTTCGAAGGACGTCGTGACGGGCTGCAGGACAAAAATCTAATGGAGAAGAAGCGCAAGGAAGACGAGGATTTCCGCGGCAAAGTCGACGCCAACGCGGACTGGAATAAGGAATACGGCACCGCGTGGACCATGGAAGAAGAAGCGCTGCAAAAGGAGCGTCCTCGCATCAAGGAGCAATTCTTTCGCTCGACCGATTCGCAACTTTCCGCTCTCGCCGTTCAAATCGTCACCTACGTCGCCGAAATCAAGAAGCCTGATGGCGAGCGTCTCGCAGGCTTCCACGATTCTCAACTCGATTCGCTGAAGCAGCGCCTGTTTTCTCCCGCTCCCATCTATCCGGAAATGGAAATTGCCCGCATGAACGGCGCCCTCGAACTCGATCTGAAGGAACTGGGGCCCGATGACCCGTTCCTGAAGGGTGTACTCGATGGAAAGTCTCCCAAAGACGCGGCCAACTATCTTGTCAACGGCACGAAAGTGGCCGACCCTGCATTCCGCAAATCCCTTGTCGAAGGCGGACAGGCTGCCGTTGATGCTTCCACCGATCCCATGATCGCGATGGCGCGCCGCATCGATCCCATTCGCCGTGAGCAGATCAAATGGTTCGAGGATAACGTCCAGAGCGTGGAACAACGCGCCGGCGAACTCCTGGGCAAAGCGCGCTTCGCCGTCTACGGCAAGAACACTTATCCCGACGCAACCTTCACTCTACGGCTTTCCTACGGCCAGGTATTGGGCTATCCCATGAACGGCACCGTGGCGCCTTACAAGACAACCTTTTATGGCCTTTACGATCGCGCCGCCAGCTTCGATTACAAAGTTCCCTTCGATCTTCCCAAGCGCTATCTCGACGGCAAAGAAAAACTCGACCTTTCCACGCCTTTCAACTTTGTCACCACCAACGACATCATCGGCGGCAACTCCGGTTCGCCGGTTGTGAATCGCAACGGCGATATCGTAGGACTGATTTTTGATGGCAACATTGAATCGCTGGTCGGCGATTTCGTTTACGATTCTTATCAGAACCGCGCCGTCGCCGTTCACACCGGGGGCATGACGGAAGCGCTAAAGAAACTTTACGGCGCGCAGAAGCTGGTCGACGAGCTGCTCGGGCAATAAGCTCGAGCAGGCAACTCAGTGGCGGTAATTTCGAATCGCACGGACAGGAGGTTCTTGCGTTGATCGGTCGCAGTAAGTTTTCCATTGCCCCTTGTATCGCGGTAGCGGCCGTATGTTTCGCCGCGCCACTCGCGTTCGCGCAGGACCAGCCGCCTCCTCCGCCGCAACCGCCGCCCGGCCCGCAGGAACCGGCGAAGCCAAAACCAAACACCGATTCCGCGGTGCAATCCGCGCCGGATCAACCCAAATGGGATCCGCTTCGCGCCGAAAAAGATCTGCAGGTCGGCAAATACTATATGGACAAAGGCGATTTTGACGCCGCCATTGACCGCTTTATGGATGCGGCGGATTCCAAGCCCGGTTACGCCATTCCGTATCGCTATTTAGGGGAAGTCTACGAGAAAAAAGGCCAAAAGAAGCCGGCCGTGAAGGCCTATCAGCGCTATCTCGACCTTTACCCCAAAGCCGAAGACGGCGACAAAATTCGCAAGAAAATCGAAAAGCTCCACAAAGAAATCGACAAGGAAAAAACAAAAGACAGCTAAGAAGGTTCACGGTAACAACGCGATATTGTCATTGCTGAGGAGCGTCGTTTGCGACGAAGGATCACAACTGCAACCGCCACAACAGCCCATCCGCCCGAACCCTTTTCACCGCGCCAGATGATCCAGAAACTTCCTCGCCACCATAAAGTGCGCGAACCTCTTCTCTTCCGCGCGAAACTCCGGCGAGTGTGACACCAGCGTGCACCCCGAGCGCCGCGTCGGATGCTTCACGTGCAGCATCTCGTGGTACAGCACATACTCCACCACAAATTGCGGAATTCCCGGCCGGTCCATCCGGCGATTCAGTACAATCTGATTCGGTCCCGGATCGTAACAGCCAAACTGCCGGCGCCAGGTCCGCGTGCTCCACCCGATGTGCGGCCGCTCCAGTTTTCCTTCGAAATATGCTCGGTTCAATCGTTCGAACATGACGGACAGGTCGTGGTGCTGGCCCTGCGCGAGCGTCGGCACGCGCCGCACCCGCCGGCTGCGCATCCGGTCGATTCGCAACCGCACACGGTCCGATCGCGCATATCCCAAATACTGCTGCACCAGCGCTCGCGGGGCTCTCCGCCGGTATACGCGGGAAAGCAGCAACGCCGCCGCCCCTTCGAGCACTTCCAGTGGCGCGCGCTTCAGCAAATCCGAAAAGCGCACGAACACCAATTCCTCGCGCCGACGAATGGTCAGCACCAGGCTGCTGTAAGGATAAAATTCTACCTGAAAATGTGGCGGCCGCCCGTCGCACCCTAGGCGCGTAAACATTCTCTGCAGCAGCGCCTCACCGCCCGGCACTTGTGCGGGATTCCCTCGTCGCGTGCTCAATTCTTCCGCCTCACCGGTGGCGGTGCGGCCTTGGACTTGGCCTTTTCCGCCTCGTTCAGCGCATCCTGCGTGCCGTCAATCGCGTCGTCCAGATTGTCTTTGTATACTTCCAACTCCGGCCCCGAACTCAACAGCTTCTGCAGCACTTCGAGGAACGCCTTCGCCTTGGTGGTCATCAGGTCAATTCCCTGCCGGATGTTTTCCTGTTTTTCCAGCGACACTTGAATCAAATCGGCGGCATCGTCTACGCACCCGCCGTACGAATTCATCAGGTAATTCAGCATTTCCCGGTGCTTGTTCGCAGAAGGATGTTCGAGCTCATATTGAAATTTCTTCAGCCGGTCTTCCGCGAACGTCAAGAACAAGGTCACGCGCTCGTTTGGCGTATCCGCATCGCGGATTTTGTCCGCTTCCAAATCGGTCAGGTAATCCTTCTCCGGCCGCTGCGCCCGCACAGGCGAAACTGTTCCGAGCCACGCGAACAGCGCCGTCGCCATTGTCACTCCAACAAAAGTTTTCCGCCAACTCATGGTTTCGCCTCCGGCACGGGCGGCACTTTCTCCGGTTCTGGAGTCCTCCTCGGAAACAATATACGAATCAGTTCGTCGTCGATGTCCAGAATATCCTTGCGCACAATTTCCAGCGGAGGCCGCATTTCCGGAGGCGCGATCAGCAGGGTGTCTTCGACCTCGCGGATTCCCCGCCTCGTCTGCAGCTCCAGATGCCGGTACTCATTCGGATGTTTGTCCGCGTCCGGCTCCTGCTTTCTCAGAAGCTCGAAACAGGCCCGCACGTTGTCCCGGTACTTTTCGAAAGTCAGCCCCGCATTCACAAAATCTCCGGCGGCGCTCTCCTTGCGCGTGGCATCGAACTGCGCTTCCGTCAGTTTGTCCAGCGCTTTAATCTTTCCACTGGCGTGCGTTTCCTTGTCAAAATGTTCCTGCAAATCGCTAATTCGGTCGACGCCCGCAACCGTCCCCGCGGCCAACACCATCGCGCATAACCCCGCCCAGAAGCCCCAATGTCCGCCCCGGCCCTTACTTCTTTTTTTCCATCTTTTCCAGTACATGAATCCGCTGATTCGCCTGCCAAACTTGATCGGGATTTTTGTTCCCGTCCAGCTCCAGGAATTTACGATACGCTGCAAGGGCGGGCTCTACTTGATTGAGTTTATCGTAACAAAGCGCCCGGATAAACCAGGGTCCCGCTCCCGGCGTTTCCGCTTTCGCAATCACGTCCAGCGTTGCCAGCGCGCCCTGCCAATTCCCGGCAAGATAATATGTGGAGCTCAGATCCTTCCAGTACGTAAGATTGTTCCGGTCGAGCAGCAGCGCGGCCTTCAACTCCTTTTCCGCGTCCACAAAATCGCGTGTCTGCAGGTACGTCCTCCCCAACCCGCCATGCAGTTGCGCGTCGCTCGGCGCCAGCGCCACCGCTTGCTTTAACGTGACGATGGCCGCATCCAGTTTCTTTTGCCCAAGTTCAATGTCGGCTTTCAGCTTCAACGATTCCAGGGTTGGAGCTTGTCCGGGTGCGGTCTTATCCAGCTCCGCGAGGGCCGCATCGTATTGCTGTTGTTCCACCAGCAGGTGCACCATTCGCGCGCGCGCCGCATTGTCCTGCGGCTGCTCGGCTAAGTAATCGCGATAGGCGCTCACGGTTTCCGGCTTTTTCTGATCGTCCAGGCTCAGCGCCAATCCTTGCAGCGCCTCGGGTGACTTTGGTTCCAAAGTTAGCGCCGCGCGAAATTTTGTTTCGGCGTCCCCCGCACGGTTGCTCTTGATATAGATGCGCCCCAACTCCAGCAGCGATTCGCCATCCTTGGGATCCAGCCGCGTCGCTCCTTCGAACGATTCCGCCGCTCCCTTCAAGTCTCCCGAACGCTCTTGCGCAAGGCCCAGCAAATAGCGCGGCCTGCTTTGCGACGGAAGCAGCTCCACGGCTCTGCTTAATGGCGCAACCGCCGCCGTGGCGTCTTTCTCCAGCAGCAAAATGCCCAGGTTCAGTTGCGCTTCCGCCATTTTCGGATCGAGCGCCACGCATTTCTCATATTCCACACGCGCCTCTTCCACCTGCTTTAATGCGGTGTAGGCATACGCAAGCTGAAAATGCGCGTAAGCTACGTCCGGCTTTTCCGCGATGAATTTTTGCAGCGGCGGGATGGCGGAGTTGTAATCATTCTTGTCCAGTGCCGCTTGCGCTTCGTCCAGAAGATCGTTCAGGGGATTGCGAACCTTTTGCGAGCTTGTCTGAGAATTCTTCGAAGGCTGCTGCCCGTGCACCGGACTGGCCGTCGCAAAAAAAAGACACAGCACCATCAAAACCAAAGTACTTCGCGCGCGCTTCAACCCTCGTTCGATGGCCGTTTTCCCTCTTTTACACTGTTCCGCTTTCCGTTGCCATTCCCCAACACGCGTGCCAGATATTTCCCGGTGTAAGACTGCGCGTTGCGCGCCACCTGTTCCGGCGTACCCGTCGCGATAATCTTACCGCCTTGTTCGCCGCCTTCCGGCCCCAAATCGATCAGCCAGTCCGCAGACTTGATCACGTCCAGATTGTGTTCAATCACCAGCAGTGAAGCGCCCGATTCCAGCAATTTCCGGAACGCCGCCAGCAGCTTGGCGATATCGTCGAAGTGTAAACCCGTCGTCGGCTCATCCAGAATATAAAGGATGCCCTGATTCTCGGTGCGCGTCAGGTGCGACGCCAGTTTCAGCCGCTGCGCCTCGCCGCCGGAAAGAGTTGTCGCCGATTGCCCCAGCCGCAAATATCCAAGACCAATTTCGTTCAGCACGCGCAGCTTCGCAGTCACTTTTGGCACGTTTACGAAAAACGCCAGCGCTTCTCGCACCGTCATTTCGAGCACGTCGTGAATATTTTTCCCGTGATAGCGCACTTCGAGCACGCTGCTCTTGAAGCGTTGCCCCCGGCATTCTTCGCAGACCAGCTCCACATCCGCTAGAAACTGCATCTCGACGGTGACCGTTCCGTCGCCCTGGCACGTTTCGCATCGACCGCCCGGCACGTTGAACGAAAAATGTCCCGCCGCATAGCCGCGCCGCTTGGCGTCCGGCGTCTCCGCGAACAATTCGCGAATCGCATCGAACGCCTTCATATACGTCGCGGGATTCGAACGCGGCGTCCGCCCGATCGGCGATTGATCCACAATCACCACGTCCTGGATATGCTGGTCGCCTTCCAGCCGGTCGCAGAATTCTGTGATGCTGCCGCCATTCCGTTTTGCTGCCAGCGCCTTGAACAAAACGTTGTGCACTATCGTCGATTTCCCCGAACCGCTGACGCCGGTAATCACCGTCAACGTCCCCAAGGGCACCATTAGATCCAGATTTTTCAGGTTGTGCAACGTTGCGCCATACAGCCGCAGAAATCTTCCCGAAGGCTTGTGCCTGGTTTGCGGCACGGGAATTTTCGTCTCGCCGCTCAGGTAACGCCCGGTAATCGATTTTGGATCCTTCAGAATTTCTTCATAAGTCCCGGAAAACAACAGCTTTCCGCCCAATTCCCCCGCGCCCGGCCCCAGATCGAGGATGCGGTCGGCAGACTCAATCGTGTCGGGGTCGTGTTCCACCACCAGCACGGTATTTCCCAAATCGCGCAACGATTTCAGAATATCGATCAGCCGCTGCGTATCTCGCGGGTGCAGTCCGATCGACGGCTCATCCAGCACGTACAACGCACCCACAAGATGCGAGCCGAGCGACGTGGCCAACTGAATCCGCTGCGATTCCCCGCCGGACAAGGTCGATGTGAGCCGGTCGAGCGTCAAATAATCGAGGCCCACTTCATCCAGAAATTGCAGCCGCGTCCGAATTTCGTGCAGGATTTTGTCGGCAACCTTGGCTTGGCTTTCCGTCAGCTGCAATTCCGCAAAAAATCGCCGCGCTTCTTTCACGGTTAGCTTGCACAAGTCCGTGATCGCCTTGCCGGTGATCTTCACCGCGCGCGCTTCTGCTCGCAGCCGCGTTCCACCGCACTCCGGACAAGTCGCATACCCGCGATACCGGCTCAGAAACACGCGCACGTGTAGCTTGTATTTCTTGCGTTCGAGCCAGTTGAAAAATCCTTTCACCCCGTCATATTTGTTTTCCGGATCGCCTTCGAGGATCAGCCGCCGCTGCTCCGCGCTCAATTGCCGCCACGGCACGTTCGTCGGAATACCTTGCGCGCGCGCCCATTTCCGCGCCTCTTGCATGAGAACTTTATAGCGCGGCTTGGTCCAAGGCTCGATCGCGCCATCATCCAGCGATTTGCTGGCGTCCGGCACCACCAGGTTCAGATCGAAATCGATCGTATTTCCGAATCCTTGGCAGCGCGGGCACGCTCCATACGGATTGTTGAACGAAAACAGCCGCGGCTCCGGCTCTTGATACAGCGTGCCGTCGTTCTTGCATTCGAATCGCTCGTTGAACGTCAGGCGCTCCGCCGGATTCCCGGCCGAATCCGCCACAAATTCCAGAATCGCTTCCCCCCCGCCTTCGCGATAACAAATTTCAATCGAATCCACGAGTCGCGCCCGCGACTCCGGATTCACTGCCAGCCGATCCACTAGCACATACACGGGTCTGGCGAAATTTACGTCCAGCAGCGTTTCCGGCGACGAAAACTCATGCACCTTTCCGTCCTGATACAGCCGGTTGAACCCGCGCTTTTGCAATTCCAGCAAAACTGGCCGCAACACATCCGCGGCCGGTGCCGCCGCTTTCTTCTTCGAAGGCTTCCTCCCTGTCGCGGGCGATTCCGGTGCCGCCACTTTCAGCGTGTACAACACATAAAATCGCCGCCCAGGCTTCAGCGTCAGAATGCGATTCGCAATTTCATCCGGCGAATCCCGCCGCACCTCCGCACCGCACTTGATGCAGAACGTCTGCCCGCAGCGCGCAAAAAACAGCCGCAAATAATCGTAAATCTCGGTGGATGTAGCGACGGTCGAACGCGGGTTCCGCGTTGAGTTCTTCTGCCGGATCGCCACTGCCGGCGCAATCCCGGAAATCTCGTCCACGTCCGGCTTTTCCATGCGCTCCAGGAATTGCCGTGCGTACGCCGACAACGATTCCACATAGCGCCGCTGTCCCTCGGCATACACCGTGTCAAACGCCAGCGAAGATTTCCCCGATCCGCTCACACCCGTAACTACCGTCAGAGCGTTATGCGGAATCTCCACCGTAATGTTCTTCAGATTGTGAACACGCGCGCCGCGCACAAGTAGAACTTCTTGTTGTGAGAAGGGAGGAGCGATGATTTCGTTCGTGGCCAATGGCAAGCCCAGTCAGCGCGTTCTGCGCGCACTGCCTAAACTTTAAAGTATAAGACCACCTGGCAACCCGAGCAAATTGGCCAAATCTGGTGTGAGCGGTCGGTCATGGTGTTTATCGGGACCTCCATAATTGCGCCGGGGCGAACTGACCGTTTACCATGCGCAGGTTGTAGTTTTCTATTTTCATGGGGAAGAATCCAGATTCATTGCCTTACGCGAATAGTTGGGACTATCTCGCTGCTCCAACTGAAACGACAGGACTCTGGACCAAGTGGGACCAGCTTTCGTGGTGGTGATTTTCTTTTTGGGAGCACTCGCGGGTAGCACCTTCGATTCCCTGCCACACCGCATTGGCAGTTGCCCCAGGCGGTGTTACGCGTACTTCCGTCGTTTTACTTTCAGGTGCCCCCGCTGTCATGCTCGGCGGCAAGGCCTGCTCAAAAAATCTGTGCGGTCTCCGAATCTACCAAGACTCATGAAATCATACTTCGTTCCAATTGCGCTTCTCTGTCCCGTCCAGACAGCCTTGAAATTGACTCTTATCATATGGCCTGCGATGGGGCACGGTGATGCGTTTCCCGAACCAAGCGGAACAAGACGCGCAGCAGTTGCACGACGGAGATCACAACCGCAACAAGCAAGCTATAAAAGAATGACCGGTTGATGATTTCCAGAGTCTGCGCGCTCACAGCGGCGCCATTGGTGCTCGCGTTCCCGGGAACGATCCAATTCCCTGCTTTGAGGAGGTAGCACCATATCGCTACCGCCGCAATGCCCATACCGATGCGCGTCACCGTGCGCACGTGAATCCAATCTGGACGAATCAGATTAATCGCTGCTTGCGCCATCCCCGCGAACGCCAGCAGCACCACCGGCACGTAAAGCTCGTGCCATACCGGGGCAAGCTTTAGGAACGCCGCGGCGGGTCCAAGGATCAGGAACGGGTTCTGCTGCACGGCGCGCAGCCACACAACCGACACCGCCAAAGCGATCAACCTCGAAAAAGAATCGATCCGCGAAACTCGCTGCTTGCCCGCCTCATCGGCCACGCGCGGGTAAAACGTCCGGGCGCTTTTCTGCGGATCCCAGCGATCCGGATGCCTGGCCAATTGCCTATCCACCCCAACGAAAACGGCGGTAATAATCGCAAATTGAATGGCCAGTTGGAAAAACAATACGCCCGGGAGCCCGGCAATGCGGCCGACGGGCTGCCCGTTCACCACCAATAACGTGAATAGGAAGATGATGACAATGCTGGTGATTCCAAGATTGAACGCGAGCACCTTCGCGTAAAACGGGAACAGCACCGGACCGATCAGTTGCTTCCCAAACGAGAAGCTGCGCTCGTCCTGCCGGTAGCGTCCCGCGACGATCAGCGGATGGCCGTGCGCCTTCAGAATGGCTTCGATCTCCGCCTCCTGCAACGGCCTGCCCAGTTCCGCTTCCTTGTCTTCGATTTGCGAGCGGATATTTTCCGATAGCTCGCGGATGATGTCGTCTTTCTGCGTGGCGGGCAGATAAGTTCGCACTGTTTTCAAGTAACGATCCAGCAGCTCCATGACGTGCTCCTTACATTCCTGACTTCCGAAGACATGAAACCAAATGCACCCAAGCTACCCCCTCACAATCCCGTTCAGTGACGCATCGATGTTTTTCCACTCCGCCAGAAGCTGCTTCAGCAGTTGCTTGCCATTCGCCGAAAGCACATAGAAGCGTTTGTTGCGCTTGTCTTCTTCCCGCCACTCGCTCACGAGCAGGCCTTGGCTTTCCAGGCGCCGCAGCAGCGGGTATAGCGTGCCCTCGTCGATTTCCATGCCATGTTCGGCCAGTGCCTTGCGCAGTGTGTAGCCATACTGCTCCGCGCGCAGTTGCGCCAGCACCGCCAGCACCAGGCTGCCGCGGCGAAGTTCCATGCGAACATTCTCGAAAAGATTGGAATCAACGGTCATATACTGTGCGCCATCTACTGTACGTAACACACTGTATGCCGCACAGTATAAGTTGTCAAGTCTTTTTTCAAAGAATTCGGCAGCGCGCACCGTACAACCATGCCCACTCGCTTCTTTGTGTATGATTTCTCTTTCTGGATCCCCGGAGCCATCGCGAGTCGGGCGGTCGTGACGATCGTTATTCTTGTTCCAACCGGATGTGCCCGATACCGCCCTCAACCGTCAGATGAATCGTGTTGGGCGCTTTGCCGTACGCAGCGTTGGTGTACTCGCCATCTTCTTCCTTTAATCCATGCACATCCACCGATCCCAGCCCGCCGTGCACTGTGGCCACCACGCCCACATTCTTCGGCAGCCGGATTACCGCTTCGCCCACGCCACCATGAATTTGTGCCTGGAGATCCTTGCCGCGTTCGCCGGTTAGATCGACATTGGCCTGCCCAGCGCCAATATTCAGCTCCAGCCGCGTCAGATCCACATTCGCCAGATTCAAATCGCCGCGCCCCGCGCCCACATCGATTTCCAACTCCAGCGGCACGCGGTTGTTGACCTTCAGCTTCCAGACATTGTCCGAGTTGGTCATCAGCTGGTTCGCGCTCTGTTGATTGATCGAAAGCGACCCCACGCCGCCGTCCACCGAATAATCGACAGATGGTGCGGCCCACGACGCCCCTTGCGAAAAATCCGCTTCCATTAATTGCCTCGCTCCGCCGTCGACGTGCAATTCCCCCGACGGCATGTGCACGGTTATGCGCACAGCCTTCGCATCCTTCAACTCCACCACATGGTTCTCGTGCGTGCGATGTCCGGAGCCGGCGGAAACGTGCATCCAATCGCGCCGCGCGATGCCGCGTTCGTGCCACATCAGCAGTCCCAGGATTACTAAAAACACCACCGTCCCGATCGCCGTTCCAACCGGAAACGCCGGCGCCCGGTCCGGATGATTGGTCCGTTGCGCGCGGTCCCAGAACATTCCCGCACCAATAAAGATCAACACCAGCGGCCAATATTTCCAGATTACCGGCCACGGATAGAAGTCCGGAATCCAGCGCGTCATCAAGAACAACAAACCAACGGCAATTAGCAGCAGCGGAAATACCACCGAACTGCGCGGCTTGCGGTAGTCATCAGGCATGCTTGCCCCTTCTTCTCTCTACTACGCAGAAAACCGTCCGAATGTTCCACTTCCCCCGACGGCAACGACGCGGCCATCGTAGGCCCACTCCCTGGCGCCGTCAATTCCCTTCCGCGCACATCCCATGCTAGAGTTCGACCGAAGGAGCGCGCAAGCCATGGCCATGTTCGACCGCGTCATCTGGATCGTTCTCGACAGCGTTGGCATCGGCGCTCTGCCGGACGCGGCCGATTACGACGACGTCGGCCGTAGCACCCTGGGCCACATCGCGGAAGCGCGCCCGCTTCGCGTGTCCAATCTCGTTAGGCTTGGCTTGGCCAATGTTGCGCCGCTCGCGCATCTCCAGCCCGCCGCTGCTCCGCTCGCTTCCTTCGGCAAAGGTGCCACGGTATCCCCGGGAAAAGATACAACCACCGGTCATTGGGAAATGGCCGGCATCTGGCTGGACCAGGCTTTCCCCGTCTACAAGAATGGTTTTCCGCCGGAAATCATCGATGCGTTCGAAGCGCAAAGCGGCCGCAAAACCATTGGCAACAAGCCCGCTTCCGGCACCGAAATTATCAAGGAATTGGGCGAGGAGCACGTGCGCACCGGCAAGCCCATCCTGTACACCTCTGGCGATAGCGTCTTTCAGATCGCCGCGCACGAAGACGTGATTCCCATCGCCGAACTTTACCGCATATGCGAAATCGCCCGCAAACTTCTCGATGGCAAGCACCGCGTCGGTCGCGTGATCGCCCGCCCCTTCTCCGGACCCGCCGGAAATTTCGAACGCACTTCGCGCCGCCACGACTACGCCGTCGATCCGCCGAAGCCCATGCTCCTCGACGTGCTGAAGGAACGCCGTGTACCGGTGTTCGGCATCGGCAAAATCCACGATATCTACAATGGCCGCGGCGTCGACGACTACGTCACCACCAAATCAAATGCCGACGGTATCGAAAAACTTTCCGCCGCTGCGCGCGATCGCCAGCACGGTCTGATCTTCTGCAATCTCGTCGATTTTGACATGCTCTACGGCCATCGCAAGGATGTGGAAGGCTTCGCTCGCTCTCTCGAGGAATTCGACGCCGCGCTCACCGGTTATCTTCCGCTACTCGGCCCGCGCGATCTCCTCATTCTGACCGCCGATCACGGGTGCGATCCCGATCCGCGCTGGGAAACCACCGATCACTCGCGCGAGTACGTCCCTATCTTGGCCTATTCGCCCGCCCAAAGATCCGGCAACAACCTCAGTATTCGCCCCACCCTCGCCGACATGGGGCAAACTATTGCCGAAAATTTCGGCACTACAATTCCCCACGGCACAAGCTTCCTCCCCCAACTCCACTAAACTTCACTGCAACGCTCACGCTCTCATCCCGAGGAGCGCTTTTGCGACGTACAAGCAATCCACCAAAAACAAAAAAAGGCGCCCCGATTCCTCGGAACGCCCGCCAACCTCGAAACTCTACTACTTACCCGACGCCGTCTTCGCCCCGCCCGGAGCGTAATACCCATTCCGCGTGCGAGCCACTAACTTCCCATGGCCGCGCGGAGGAATGACGTCTACATGCACACTACGAAAACTTCCATCGCGCGCCGCATTCGAAGGATAGTACGCCAGTGTGTACTGATGCCGGATGTCATGCGCCACTTGTTCGCAGATTGCATGCACGTCTTCCACATTTTCCGGGAAGTACGCCACGCCGCCGGACGCCTGCGCAATCTCCGTCAACGCCCGCTTCGCCGTCTTCGCGCTCTTCTTGCTTTCCTGGCTCAGCAATCCAATCGTGTAAATCACCGTATCCGTCTTCTGGATTTCGCGAATGGTCTTCTCGAGCGTGTTCCGGCTGGTGTTGTCCTCGCCATCTGTCACGATCAGCAGCACCTTCTTCTCTTTGTTGCCTTTCTTCAAGTGATCCAGCGAACCGATAATCGCATCGTAGAGCGCCGTACTCCCGCGCGCGTCAATGCGTTCCAACGCTTCCTTCAATTCCGGAACGCTGCTTGTGAAGTCCTTATCCAGGTCCAGGTAAAAATCGTCGTTAAAGTTCACGACAAACGCTTCGTCCTGCGGGTTGCTGCTCTGCACCAGAGTTAACGCCGCTTCATTTACGCGCGGCCGTTTGTCACGCATGCTGCCGCTGTTATCGATCACTAGCCCCATGCTGACGGGAATGTCTTCGCGCTTGAAAATCGCAAGCTTCTGTTCGACTTTATCTTCGTACACGCGAAAGTTGTCTTGCGTCAGCCCATCCACGAATTTTCCGCGATCGTCCAGCACGCTGGTGTGCAACACCACCAGGTCCACGTTCACGGCTATCTTTCCCCCTTGCTTATTTCCGTCGGCAGGTTCCTGACCGGGAGGAGGCGGGGGCGCCGTCGGCGACACCGGTATTTGCGCCAGCGCGTTGCCGGCATACAACAGGGAAGTGAGCAGGAAAATTGCGGCGACCCGCGAATGGACGAACCGAACGTCAGTGCGCCGGCGCGTAGTAACCGGTCTTGGAGTACACAGAGAGCGGAGGAAGCCCCTTGGGCGCGCGCAGCTTAACTTTGATTTTGCGCCACCGGGCGTCGTGGACGTGGTTGCTTGGTCGGTATCCCAGTACATATTGGTTGCGTAGCTCCATGCCGATCTTGGACGCGATGTCCGGCAGATCATTTAGATGCTCCACGGCAAACACTCGGCCACCCGTCAACTCCGTAATCTCGGCGAGCAGCGAAGGGCCGTTGAGCTCTTCCGGCGTACGATTGCGATATCCAAGCGGGTCATAAATGCCGATGGCATAGAGCTGGGTATCGGCTTCTTTCACCAGCCGCTTGATATCGTTCTCGTTGTACCTACTATGATTATCTCCTCCATCGGAAAGGATGAGCAAGGCACGTTTGGCGTTGTGTGCACCCCTCATCTGGCTCAACCCAAGGTAGATGGCGTCCAATAGGGCAGTCCTGCCCTTTGGGGCAGTCAGCATCATCCGGCTTTGGAGATCTTCCACGCTGTTCGTAAACGTGCTGGTCAACTCCGCGCGCTCGTTGAAGCTCACCAGAAAAAATTCGTCCTGCGGATTCGCGGTCTTAAAAAACTCCAGGGCCGCCTCGCGCGCCTTGTCCACCTTATTGGCCATGCTTCCGCTGAAATCGAAAATCACGCCAATCGAAATCGGCACATCCTCCGACGAAAAACTAACGATTTCCTGTTCGATGTTGTCTTCAAAAACGCGGAAGTTGTCCGGCTCCAGCCCGGTCACCAGGCGATTGTAGGGGTCCGTGACCGTCACATTCACCAGCGCCAGGTCCACATCGGCGCGAATCACTTTTCCCGGCACGATTTTCACCGACGGCGTGTCTCCCGAAACATTCGTCAAGGCTGGCTGGGTCGCTGAGGCGGGTGTTGCCTCTATTTTTGGTGGTGGTGGGTTTTCCTGCGCGAAAAGAGGATTTAGAGCACAAAAAACCAACAGGCACGCGATGGGGCAGGTTTTCGCAAGCCAACGGAGTTCACGCGTCTTGCACCAATCGCGTTTCACGGCCTTCCCCCATCCTTCCGGTTCGCCGGAAGGGCCGCGCGGAGACCACATCATAGCACCGGGATTTCGGAAGGCAAGTCCCATTCCTCCAGCACCTCCAGCACGCTGCATCTATTTTTCCCTTAGACCGGATCACGGCCCGCCGCCCTGTGTTAGCATCGGCTCCAGTACCCCTGCGGAGTGCTTCTGCCATGTCTGATCCGAAAGTTGTCGTCGTAATTCCCGCGCGTTTTGGTTCCACTCGACTCCCCGGCAAGCCGCTGGTCTCCTTCGCTGGGAAGCCCATGATCCAGCACGTTTATGACCGGGCCAAACGCGCTCAAACCGTAGACGAAGTGCTCGTAGCCACCGACGATCAACGGATTATGGACGCGGTTTTCGCCTTCGGAGGGCACGCTCGCATGACTCGTTCCGACCATCGCACCGGGACGGAACGGATTGCCGAAGTAGCCGCCCACGAACCCGGCGATATTTTCGTCAACGTTCAAGGCGACGAGCCTCTTATCGATCCTCTCGCCATCGACGCCGCCGTAGGCGCGCTCCTCGAAGAACCTCCCGCTCAGATCTCCACCGTGGCGACAACTATTCGACACGCCGCCGACGTTATGGACCCCAACGTCGTCAAAGCCGTGCTCGATTTCGATGACTACGCCCTTTACTTCTCCCGCGCTCCGATTCCCTGGATCCGTGACACCCAACAAAAGCTCCACGTCAAATATTGGAAACATCTGGGTCTTTATGTATTCCAACGCGATGCACTGCTCGAATATCCGACCCTTCCTCAGGGCGAACTTGAAAAAATCGAGCAACTCGAACAGCTTCGCTGGCTAGAAAACGGCTGGCGCATTCGCGTTGCCGAAGTTCCCCACGATGCCGTCAGCGTGGATGTCCCGGAAGACATCCCTCGGGTGGAAAAGCTGATAAGAGAGGAAAAGCACACCGAGAATTAAGCGGCAACGGCTCAATTAATACACGGTCCGAAGAAACCGATCTGCGGGGCTATCTCTCCACGCCAACCACTCCCACCAACCGCTAAACTGTCATCCTGAGGGTAGTTTGCGACGATGGATCTCAACCGATCCGTATCCCTAAACCTCACTATCAGGGCTGTGACTCGTCGGAATATTGAGGCGCAATTCTTTGTTTACTGCTGCGTGATAATTCCCGTGGTCGTGCGGTCGTTGTCCGAGCACACCATCACCACCATGCCCGCATTCACGAAATACGCCTGAAAATCCAGCGTCAGCGAAGGCGATCCATTCACAGCGAATTGGTAGTGGTTGTTCAGTGTGCCGTTCTGGTTGATGGTAAGCGTCCCACCAACCGGAACATTTGAAGCCGCTGTCTTCGTGGACAGACCCAGGTACTGATAGTCGGACCCGCCAGAAATATTGCTCGAGCCGGAAGAAGACAGGCCGTACTGCACCACATAGTCTTCCTCATACGGCACGGCCGTCGCTGTACCTAACTCGATGCCGCTCCAGCCCGAAACGTAATTACCCACGCCTCCGCTTACCGTGAACGGCCCTGCGCTCTGCGCGTACATCGCCCCGCCACCCACAAATCCGGCGCTCGTCTCCAGTAGCGCGGCCTGGGCTGGCGAAATCATGTAAAACACATAGGAGAACGTCGGCAATCCCGAAGCCTTGAAAGTAAATGTGCCCCGCCCGCTGCCCGAATTTGCCGTGTCAATCGCGTAAGTGGCCGCGGAAATGTTTCCTCCCTGCGAAACATGCGTGTAATTGCCGTCATTATTGGTGTCGAGCGAAATCGTGCTCACCCCACCGTTCCCATCCGCGCTGAATCGCGCCGCGCGGCCAACGTTGCCCGAGGTTCCCACGATCCCGTCGCCGTTGATCAGATACACGAAACTCCCGGTGAACTGCGAGTTCTCGGTCGGAATCGTCGCGGCCTGCTGAAGCGCATCCCCGGCGCTTCCTCCCAGCGTGTCTTCCTCGAGCATTTTGAAATGCGTGTCATCCACGATATAAAACGCAAATGCCCGCCCGTTGAACGTCATCGTGCCGCGACCAAAGCTCGTGCCATTTCCGTTGTTGCTATCTAACGCGTAGGTCCCCGGCGCAATCGCTGTCGCTCCTGAGGGAGCCGCGGCGCTACCATCGTTCGTGTCCATCACCCCGCCGGTAATGTTGCCGTTCCCGTCTCCAATCATCTGACCCACCATATTAATGGGCGCGGCCTTCGTGTTCAGAAAGGAGACGCCCGAGACGTTGAAGACGTAGGGATGTCCGAGCGCCGCTGCGGCAAAGTCCGCGCTTGTTTGCTGGTTAAACATTCCGCTACCGGACGCGTTCAGGTCCGTCTCTACCATGTATCCCGTGGTGGTCGACTGCATTGCCAGCGCGATTTGCAACGAACCCCCACCCGCAACCGTTATCGTCGCCGTCGCGCGTCCGTTCGACTGCACCTCGAATGTCCCGCTCGTGAACGACACGATCGAAGCCGGCGCACCCGAACTCAGGTTCAGCGAGTCCTGCAAGCCGCCGGTAATGTTTCCGTTGCCGTCGGCCGTGAACGATCCGATGCGCGCGAAATAGGCGCCAGACAAATCGATTCCGCTCAGGGAAAATGCGTACTGCCCCTTCAAACTGGCGTCCGAAAACGGCCCAGAAGGTGGCGTTGGAGGCTTCGACCCTCCGCAGGCCACGAGGGTCAGCGTTGCCAGTGCGGTCAGCACCGCGCCAAGCAGATTCCTCACAGCGCGCCGCCTTGCGATTTCGCCTGTTCTCCCTGCCGCGGCGCCATGTAAGACAATGGCATTCCCCGAACGCTTCTCACCGCCAGTACGTGCGTGCCCTTTTGCACGATGCGCGCCACGAACTGCGTCCCATTCCCGTACGCCACGCTTTCTCCTACAATTCTTACCGAATCGCCGCTCTGCAACGTGAAGTGGTTCGCTGACAGCAGCCGCGCGTCTCCAAGGTGTACGTCCACGATCCCGTTGCCGGTGCGTACCCTCACGCGCGCCCCCAGCGGTGGCGCATCCGCAGGAGCTGCAAACACCTCCACGGTACCCACCAATGTCCCTTCCCGCGCCAAGTCGTAGGAAGCCAAGGCGGCGTTCGCGCCAGCAGGCGTCTTGTCTTGCCCGGCTGCCGCGCAGCAAAACACCATACCGGCAACCGCTACCATTACCCGATATCGCGTTCCCATCCGCATTGTGAGCGTCTCCGCGCCATCGCTCATCGAACCAGCCATCTCCAGCTAAAAAAAGGCATCAGCCAATTCCAAGCGCTCTCCAGCATAATCGTTTCCAGCACCTCTGCAAACTCTTATGCCCCACTCCAGGTTATTGTCATTTTGAGGAGTGCGTTTTTGCCTCACGCGCGACGAAAAATCTCAACCGATCCCACTCCGCAACCGCATCCTTCATCCACTTCCTGCGGTCACCAAACCAAAATTCCGATTCTTCGCTTTCAAGACTTTGCATTGACACTCTCCCGCGTTCCGACCATAATTGTATGTACGTCAATCCTGCGGAGGTTCGACAAGCTCAAATCTGCCCGGCAGACGCGAGTGACCTGGATGGCGCCAAAATATATTTTTGTTACCGGCGGTGTTGTTTCTTCTCTTGGCAAGGGCGTAGCAGCTTCTTCCATCGGATGTCTCCTCGAAAGTCGCGGCTTTAGAATTACTATCCAAAAATGCGATCCGTACCTCAACGTCGATCCGGGTACGATGAGTCCCTTTCAGCACGGCGAAGTCTTCGTTACCGATGACGGCGCCGAAACCGACCTCGACCTCGGGCACTACGAGCGCTTCACCCATGTCAAACTTTCTCGCGACAATAACTGGACGACCGGCCGTATCTACGAAACCATCCTTTCGAAAGAACGTCGCGGCGATTATCTCGGCAAGACCGTTCAGGTCATTCCCCACGTCACCGATGAAATCAAGCGCTGCATCAAGCGCGTTTCCGAAGGCGTCGACGTGGTCATCGTGGAAATCGGCGGAACCGTCGGCGACATCGAATCGCTTCCCTTCCTGGAGGCCATTCGCCAGATGCGCCTGGAACTGGGTGCGGAAAATACCCTCTTTGTCCACGTCACCCTGGTTCCCTATATCGCGGCTGCAGGCGAGCTGAAAACCAAACCAACGCAGCACAGCGTCAAGGAAATGCTTGGCATCGGGATTCAGCCGGACATCCTGCTTTGCCGAAGCGAGCGCCACATTTCTGCCGACCTTAAGCGCAAAATCGCCCTATTTTGCAACGTCGCAGAATCTTGCGTCATTTCCATGGAAGACGTGAAAACCATCTATGAAGTTCCCGTGGAGCTCAGCAAGGAAGGCCTGGACGCCCAGATCACTCGCCTGCTTCGCCTGGAAGATCGCCCTGCAAACATGCAGCCCTGGCTGGAAATGCTGAATCGCCTGCACCATCCCAAGGGCGAAGTGCGCATCGGGATAGTCGGCAAGTATGTTCAACTCGAAGACGCCTATAAAAGCTTGCGCGAGGCGTTACTGCACGGTGGCCTGGCGCACAATCACAAAACCGTTATCGAATGGATTGAATCCGAAGAAATCGATTCGCTGGAGACCGCGGAAAAGCGCCTGAAAAATTACGATGGCATCCTCGTTCCCGGCGGCTTTGGCAAACGCGGAATTCAGGGCATGGTTCACACCATTCAGTACGCCCGAGAGCACAAAATTCCCTTTTTCGGCATTTGCCTGGGCATGCAGTGCGCCACCATTGAATATGCTCGCGATGCCGCGGGGCTTTCGCGGGCGGACAGCACCGAATTCGATCCGCAAACGCCGGACCGCGTCATCTACAAGTTGCGCGAGTTGCTCGGTATTGACGAAATGGGTGGCACCATGCGCCTCGGTGCATGGCCCTGCAGGCTCGAGCCCGGCTCTTTTGCGCACCAAGCCTATGGTGTGACGGAAATCAGCGAGCGCCACCGCCACCGCTATGAGTTCAATCGCGAATATGAGAAAACCTTGGTGGCGGCCGGCCTTCGAATCACCGGCCGCACTCCCGACGAAAATTACGTCGAAATCGTCGAGGCTCCCAACCATCCATGGTTCCTCGGCTGCCAGTTCCACCCCGAGTTCAAATCCAAGCCGCTGGAGCCGCATCCGCTATTCGCCGCCTTCATAGGCGCTTCACTGGAACACAAAATCCAAAAATCGCGCCCCACCAACGCCACCAGCGCCCAGGAGCCTCAACCTCACGCTCCCGCCCTGCGCGCTGCCCCCCAAGCATCCGCCTAAATGGAGGCGAAGAGCCCTACTGTTTTACCCCTCCAGTTAAAAAACGCCTTAACCCCTTTAGAATCTAGAAGATTAAATCTCAACGAAAACAAAGGGATCCTGCCGACACTTTGCCCCTTAGAATCAACAAATGTTCTTATACGCTTTTTTTGCACCAGAACCCACTCCGGCTATCGTCTGTCTAGCCGAGCGTGAACCGCTTTCCGTTATTTTCGCGACTGACCGTTCGGAGTTTGAGACCTGCCAGATCACTGGCAAGCATCGCTTCGGAATTCTTCCCGCTGCGCGGCCATAGCAGTGCCTGTGATATCTTCGCTTAATAGATGATTGCCACCCGTGAAATCCCAGTGGGCTCCTTACACCTCGGAGGAGGAAATCCGCTCTTCCTCATCGCCGGCCCGTGTGTTATTGAATCCGAATCTCACGCATGCTTGATGGCGGAACACGTCGCGAAAATTGCCGCCGACGCCGGCATGCCGTACATCTTCAAAGCCTCCTACGACAAGGCCAATCGATCCTCGATCAAAGGGTTCCGCGGCCCTGGCATTGTCGAAGGCCTTCGCATCCTCGCGAAAATCAAATCCGGTCTCCACCTCCCGATCCTCACCGACATCCACGAAGCCTCCCAAGCCGCTCCCACCGCTGAAGTCGCGGACATTCTCCAGATCCCCGCTTTCCTCGCGCGCCAGACCGATCTTCTCCTTGCCGCCGCGAAAACCGGCCGCATCGTCAATATCAAGAAAGCGCAATTTCTTTCCCCGTGGGACATGGGCCACGTCGTGGAAAAAGTCGCCTCCTCCGGCAATCCCAACATTATCCTCACCGAGCGCGGCGCTTCCTTCGGCTATAACAATCTCGTCGTGGATATGCGCGCTTTCCCGATCCTCCAGAAACTCGGCTATCCCGTCGTCTACGACGTCACTCACTCCGTCCAAATTCCAGGTGGCCTGGGCCATGCCAGCGGCGGCCAGCCTGAATTCATCGAAACGCTAGCCCGCGCGGGAGTAGCCGCCGGAGTCGACGGCCTCTTCCTGGAAACCCACGACCATCCTGCCGCGGCCCTCTCCGACGGCCCCAATGCGCTGCCCCTGGCCCAACTTCCGCAGCTGCTCTCCCGCATCAAGGAGCTCTCCACGCTGGTCCGCCGCTGGAGCCGTTTGTGAACCTAGACTCCGCCCGCCGCGTCCTGCGTATCGAGGCGCAAGCCATCACCGATCTCCTCGCGCGCCTGGACGCCTCATTCGATCGCGCCGTCGATTTGCTTCTCGCCTGCAAAGGCCGCTCGGTGGTCACCGGGATGGGTAAGTCCGGCCTGATCGGCAGAAAAATTTCCGCCACACTCTCCAGCACCGGCACTCCGTCGTTCTTTCTTCATCCCGCGGAAGCGTTGCACGGCGACCTCGGCATGCTGGCCCGTGGCGATGCCCTGCTTGCCATCAGCTATGGCGGCGAGACCGCGGAGATCCTCAACCTACTCGAAGCGCTCAAGCGTCTGGAAATTCCGATTGTCACGATGACCGGCAATTTGAAATCCACCTTGGCGGGCGCCAGCGAAGTTGTCCTCGATGCCAGTGTGAAAGAAGAAGCGTGCTCGCTCAATCTTGCTCCCACGGCGAGTACCACCGTCGCGATGGCTCTTGGTGACGCGCTGGCCATCGCGCTCCTCGACCGCCGCGGCTTCAAACCCGACGATTTCGCCGCACTTCATCCCGCGGGACGCCTCGGCAAGAAACTCCTTCGCGTCGAACACTTCATGCACGTTGGCGATGCCTTGCCGCGTGTTTCGCGAGACACCCCGATGCCCGCCACATTCCACGAAATGTCCGCCAAGAAACTTGGCATGACTACAGTGACCTCTCCCGACGGCAAACTCGCCGGCATCATTACCGATGGTGACCTGCGCCGGCTGATGGAAACGCACGGAGGCGCTACTCTCTCCATGACCGCGGGCGACTGCATGATTCGCACTCCGCAAACCATCGACCCCAACCTGCTCGCCAGCGAAGCACTCAACTTGATGGAAAAGAAAAAAATCACCTCGATCGTGGTAGTCGATCCCACCACGCAAAAAGTCCTGGGGGTAGTCCACCTCCACGATTTGTGGACCCTGGAACTGATCTAGCGATAGAGGAACGCTTGTAGTGCGGATGAGGCCGCGAGCCCGCGACTTTCCCGGCTGGCACAAAACAATTTTCCGGCGAAAAATAAGAACCGTCATTCCGAGCGAAGCGAGGAATCCCTCTTGGATTGACGAAGACAGAGGGATTCCTCACTCCGCAGACTCCTTTCGGAATGACGTGGTTTATATTGTGTCTATCGAACCAACTTCAACCGCGTTGCCTCTACCGCCTTCTTGAGGAACGCCTCACCTTCCGGCGTGGTCCGTGTCGCGCCTGGCATCTTGTCTGGCCAATTCGCCCGGTCGGCCATCATGGCTTCCAGGCCCGCCAGGATTTCCGGATCGCCGCCGGTGAAGGCTTCGATCAACTTCTCCCAGCGAGCCGCCAGTTCCTGCCCCCTCTGTCCCGCGGGATCTTCGGCGAGCGATGCTTCGATATCCGCATGCAACGCTGCCCAGTCTTTATTCGCCTTTTCCAGGTCTTCCGCGGACAAATTGCTTCTACGCGCCGCCACCTTTGCCCGCGCCTCCGTGCTGAAGTACTTCCCCTTCCATTCGATGTTCTTTTGCATTTCGAACTCCTTAACGATGAGTTGAAACAGTTTCCAGTCCGGATCTTTCCTGGACTGAATCGACCGCTGGGCATTGCTGATGGCGCGAATCGCTTTGTCGAGTTGCAGGCGCCTCGCGAACAACACATCGCGCTGCTTGTGCAAAACATCGGCAAGCTTTGCGTCTGGTTCCAGCAAGCGGCGGATCTGCTTCAGGGGAATTCCGAGAAACTTCAGAACCACGATCTGTTCGAGTCGCGCGAAATCTCGCACGCCGTACAAGCGATATCCCGCTTCGGAGCGCTGTTTTGGCCGCAAGAGTCCCAGCCGGTCGTAATGATGCAGCGCCCGCACGGTCACGCCCGCCAGGCTGGCGAATTCCTTCGCACGATAAACTTCCTTGGTTCCGGTGTTCACGGCTTCCTCCAGACGCATGCTCAAGCCTGACGCAAGGTAAGAGTCAAGCAGCATTTTTATCTGATTTCGGGCACTTGTGGCCACAGCATCGGAGGACTGCAGGGCTTGGGGACACGCCTTGCACTGCGGGCCTTCTGATACACTTTACGACTCATTCCCCCGATGGAGGCTCCCTTGTCCCCCAGCCCGAAAGTTTCCGCCGCACTCAAGAAACGCGCCGCGGTGATCAAAGTCCTGTTAATGGATGTGGATGGTACCATGACCAATGGTGGCGTCACGCTTCTCTCGCAGCCCGATGGCTCTGCGCTCGAAATCAAGACTTTCGATGCCCATGACGGTCAGGGCCTGACGCTCGCGAACACCGCGGGTATTCGGACCGGCTGCATCACCGGACGCGAAAGCGGTGCGCTTCTTCGCCGCGCCAACGAAATGAAGATGGAATTCATCTATATGAAGCAGCCCAGCAAAATCCCTGCTTACGAGGAAATCCTGCGCAAAGCCGGAGTGGCCGATTCTGACGTCGCCTACGTCGGTGACGATCTTCCCGACCTACCGATCCTGCGCCGTGTGGGCCTGGCCATCGCCGTCGGCGACGCCGTGCCCGAAGTCAAAAAGGCGGCGCACTTCATCACGCCATCCGTTGCCGGCCGCGGTGCCATTCGAGATGCGATCGAGCTGATCCTCAAATCCAAAGGCATTTGGGAAGAAATGATCGATAAAGCCCGCGCCTGAAACTGCTTTAGGATCTGTTGCTCGGCTGGAAAATTCGACAGGGAATGCCTTCGGGGTCCTGACAGATGCTCACTTCATCGCCGCTTGGAAGCACTTGCGGCGGAAACGGCACTTTGCCACCTCCGGCCTCCACACGTTTCACGTAAGCTGTCAGGTCGTCCGTACGGATAAACAGCTGCATCATGGCGTGCGCTTCGCTCGGAATCTGCCAAATCCCGCCCGCGATGCCTTCCGTGCTGCCGGTTTGTACAGACCGGCTGCCCAAAGCATCCGGGGGCGAAATGTTCCAGCCAAAAATGGAGCCGTAAATTTTGCAAGATCCGCCGGTCGCTTGCTCAAAATTTGCCAGTACATTACAGGTTGACCCATAGCACCTCCGTGCTCCGCGAATTCGGGACGCTCATATCACGCTCCGGCTCACTCCACCGAGCATTATCTCGGCGCGAATCAGATGGCTTGACTTCCCGCGGGGCAGGCGACAGACTCTGCCCGACGAGCCGCTGCCGCACCTTCTCCTCTATCTTGCGGCACCAAAAAGAGAGGATCGCTAATGCGAACGAACTACCTGGCCGTTTTCGTTGCCGCTGTTGCTTACTGGGTGCTTGGCGCGTTGTGGTATGGAGTTTTGTTCAACAAACCCTGGATGGCGCTGGAACACATGACCATCGAGCAGGCGCAAAGCGTGAATCCGACCGTCCCATACATCATCGCGTTTCTGCTGGAACTGCTGATCGCCTATTCGCTTGCGCAACTTTGTATCTGGCGCAACGCCAACACCATCGGCCGGGGCGCTTCGGTCGGCGTTCTGGTGTGGATCGGCTTCATAGGGCCGATTACGTTGATGAATTACATGTTCGAGATGCGTCCGAAAACGCTGTTCGCTATCAACGAATTCTATCCGCTCGCTGGGCTTATCCTGATGGGCGCCATCATCGGCGCTTGGACCAAGAAGCCTGCTTGATTGCCGGCCCTTACGTTTCCGGGCGTTCTCAGGCGATAATGGAAGCTCACCATTTCCGTTGCGAGGCTTCCTCTTAATGCACCCATGGCACGACGTTTCTCCCGGCAAAGATTTGCCCCGCGATTTTCAGGCGCTTATCGAAATTCCCTTAGGCTCGAACGTCAAGTATGAATTGGACAAACCAACTGGGCTGCTGAAGGTCGATCGAATCATTCATTCCGCCGTGTTTTATCCCGCGAACTATGGCTTTATCCCGCAGACCTACGCCGAAGACAACGACCCTCTCGATGTGCTCGTGCTGTGCCAAGAAGCCGTGCAGCCGCTCGCGCTCATCAAGGCCCGCGCCATCGGCGTGATGACCATGATTGATTCCGGCGCGAGTGACGACAAGATCATCGCCGTCGCCACCAAATCCCGAGTTCAGCGATTACATCGAGGCACGCGACCTTCCGCCGCACCGCTTGCTGGTCGTGAAGCGATTCTTCCAGGACTACAAGCAGTTGGAGGGCAAGCAGGTCCAGGTCGAAGATATTCGCCCCGCGTATGCCGCCATGAACATCATTGAGAAATCACTGGCGCGCTACCAGGCGATGAAAGAGGAGCTTCGCGCGCCACAACCGTAACTCGTGAACCTTATGCCTGCCACGCTCAAATGGATCCTGGTTTCTCTGGCGCTGCTGGTCTCCGCTGTCTTTTTCCTGCTTAGCATGATGGCGGGCGGACCCAAAGACGCCCTGTACATGGTGCGCTACGCGCTTCCGCACATGCATCGCGGCAATCTGAAGGTTGGAGATCAAGCGCCGGATGCGCGACTGGTCGCGCTCGATGGATCCACGCGCTTTCACATTCGAGAGAGAACCGCAGGCCGCCCGCTGGTGCTGGTCTTCGGCAGCTTCACTTGACCGCCGTTCCGTCGCCAGGTTGGCGACATAGCTCAGCTCTACACCGACTATGAAGATCACGTCGATTTCCTGACGATCTACATACGCGAAGCGCATCCCACCGACGAGTGGATGATGAAGTCCAATGAGAAGGACCGCGACGATGTCTGCTACAAACAGCCGAAAAACATCGAAGACCGCATAGCCATCGCCAACGATTTCACCAAGCGCTACAAATTTGCCGTGCCCTTCGGCATCGACGAAATGTCCAACGCCGCGAATGACGCGTACGCCGCATGGCCGGAACGCCTCTACGTCATCGACGAGAACGGCCATATCTGCTACAAAGGCGGCAACGGCCCATTTAAATACGATCCGAAGGAAGTGCGCGCCTGGCTCGCCCGGCGCTACGGCGAAGTACAGCACCCAGAACCCACCCCTGCCCCTGCGGCGGCGGCAAAGAAAAGCTGACCACGGTCAGGCTTTTGACAGTAGCGTCGTTTTCTCAAACTTGTAGCAGAAGAAGAACAGGAATACCGGATACACAATGCCCACCAGGGTTATGGGCCAACCGGCATAATGTTTGATTACGCCACAGAGAATAGCGACGGGCACGCCGACGTATGCTGCCGACGGCACCAGAACACTGGTCAGTCTCGAACCGACCAGCAACGCGATTCCCGCGGCCAATAGCAGAACGCCTCCAAGCGTTCCCAACGTTCCGATGATCATAGGCTCGGTCTCGCTGTTCAGGATGCCTCGATAGACGAGTTCCTGCATACCACCAGCGGTTTGCAGTGCACCAAATATAATTGCGAACAGCGCGACGGCCATTTGACCACGCATTGTGCAGCCTCCTGAAACGATGGGGATGTGAAAACGGTTATCCGACGGAACGAAAGAATACCCAGGCGATTGCCGACGAAACCAGGAACGACACTGCGCCCGCGATCACGGTGGTCGATTCCAACCGCGATGGGACGGCTACACTGGCCAGTTCCCACAGCGCCGTGCGCCAGAGCGATACGATCCCCAAGCGGCCGCCTTGCACTGCGGCTTCGTAGAGTTGATCTTCAAACACTTCTACCATGTCTGCACCGAGACGGCGGCGCAGCTCGCGAGGGTACGCGATCAGCAAGCATCCATATATCCAGCCGCTCCCGCGAATGATCAGTTCCATGGCGCTACTCCGCGGGCCGAGGCACTAATTTTTTTCTGCGCGCTAGACGCACGACGGAATCCATGCGGCTCAATTCCGCTTCCAGCAAGAGCTTGCCGTTTCCCATAAGCCGGTAATAGCGTCGGCGGCTGTCGTGCTGCCCGGCTAAACCGGGCGCCGCCACTTCTTCGATCAAGCTCAGGTCCAGCAGCCGTTGCAACGTGGTGTAAAGCGTTCCCGGGCCCATGCGGACTTCGCCGTTCGACAAGACGATTGTTTCCTGCATGATGGCGTAGCCGTGCTTTTGGCCATCGGCCAAGGAAAACAGTACAAAAAATACGGCCGGTGTCAGCGGCAACAACTGCTGCAGATCTTCCGGAATTCGCTTTGGCTTCATCGTAACCGCCAGGTCTCTTATATCGACCGCAGATGTATCAGTAACAGATATAGTTGTCAAGTGGATTTTTGCGAAGGAGGGTCGGGTGGCCAATCGCGTGGAGTTTCGCGTTACACTTCCAGTCTGATCCATGAAAAAGACGGAGCACGGTCCGCGAACTGACACTGGCGCAAAGCATGTTGGGCTCGCCCGCGCGCTGTCTAAGCTGGGCTTATGCTCCCGGTCGCAAGCGTTCGGCTTGATCCGCGATGGGAAGGTACGTCTGAACAACTCGATTGTGAGGAATCCAGAGGCTCCCGTGCGCCTGGGCAAAGATCGTATCGATGTGGATGGCCAGGCCGTTGCCGCCGCCGAAAAAATCTATCTGATTCTCAACAAGCCGCGCGGCATCGTTACCACCGCCGCCGATGAAAAGGGACGCGACACGGTCTACTCACTTCTGCCTTCCAATCTCCAGTGGATCGCGCCCGTTGGCAGACTGGATCGCGCCAGCGAGGGCTTGCTGCTGTTTACAAACGATTCGGAATGGGCCGCGCGGATCACCGATCCCGCTTCGCATCTGGATAAGACGTATCACGTACAAATCGGCGCGGTTGCGGATGCTCAGCTTCTCGATGCTCTCGAGCGCGGAATTGGAACTCCCAAAGACGGAGAACTGAAAGCCAAGCGTGCGTCGATCCTTCGCACTGGCGAGAAAAATTCCTGGTTGGAGATTGTTCTGGACGAAGGCAGGAACCGGCAAATCCGCCGGATGCTCGATGCGTTTGAGATTGAAGTCCTGCGGCTGGTTCGAGTGTCTGTCGGCCCTTTGGAGTTGGGAGATCTGGCAAAGGGCGCGCACCGGCGTTTGAGTGCGGATGAAAAAATCATGCTGGATAAAGAGAACGACCCGCATGGCAAGGCGGGCCCAACATAATCAAACCCCTACTTGCTGGTTTCCAACTCGCTGGTGCCGTAAATGGGCGAATCCTTCGGGATCGGCTCGTTCCAGATGTAGTGGTTGAACCAATCGAGGTTGGATCGCTGCAGTGCGTGGATCGATTTCGGCTTATTCACGCCGTGTCCGAAGCCCGTATAAAGGACCATACGCGATTCCACTCCCTGGTCCTGCAAGCCACGATACAACTCGAAGCTGTCGGGCACGGGCACACGCTTGTCGTTGCTGCCCTGTTGAATCAACGTCGGAGTCTTGGCCTGCTTGATGGTGGTTATCGGCGACGTCTTGGCGTAAATCTCCGGATCGTCCCACGGGGTTGCGTGCAGATATTGCCGCGTGAACGGCGTAATATCGGTGTTGACGTAGTAGGTCATCCAATCGCTGATGCCCGCACCTTCCGAAATTGCTTTGAAGCGGTCCGTGTGCGTCGTCAAAAACGAAGAGATGTAGCCGCCCTCGGACCAGCCCATCGAAGCCATACGGCTTGGGTCGACGATGCCCTTGCTGATCAGAAAGTCCACTCCGCTCATCACGTCCCACATGTCGCCGACGCCCAGGTTGCGCACATTCAGAGCGCGAAACGCCGCGCCGTAACCCGCGCTGCCGCGGTAGTTCGGCTCCAGCACGAGCGCGCCCTTGGACAAAAATTGCTGAATCGGATAAGCGTAGCCCGCCGCAGCAAGCAGTGGCTCCGAAGTTCCGGTGGGACCACCGTGAACATCCACGAACAGAGGATATTTGCGGCCCGGATCATAATCGGCGGGCTTGTACAGCACACCCTCGATTTCGGTGCCGTCCTGGCTCTTCCAGGAAATCACTTCCGGCTTGCCCAGATTCCAGTCCTTTACCTGAGCGGTCATCTCCGTCAGTTTCTTTGGCAGGAATGGCGAAACGCGAGAAACAGATAATTCCCTCATGTGCGTTGCGTCTTCCGTAACGATCGCAACGGTTTTGAAATCCGTCGTGAAGGAAAAGTCCTCCGCAATGAACACGTCGGGAGAACTAATGCGCTGAATGTCGTCGGTCTGTGGATTGATGCGGAACAAATGGACATTGGTTTTCTGTACGGCCGCGAAATATATGCCGTCGGGGCCCCAATCCAGGGGATATTGATCTTCATCAAATTTGGCGGTCAGGTCCCGCACGTCAGCAGGCGTGGTTGCCGGGTTGTTCACGACCTTGGCGAGTTCAACCACTGCAATGTGGCCGTTCGCATAGTAAAAGTAAGGCTGCGCGAGCGCGGTCTGGAATGCCAACTCCTTGCCGTCGGGCGAAAACATGGGATTTGAGTCCGGGCCTTCCAGCGCCACAATCTTCTTCATGGCGTTGTTTTTGGAAAGTTCCAGCAGATAAATGTCTTGATTTCCGCGGAACGACAGCAACGGATTCGCGGTTGCGCTGAAGGCGATCTGTGTGGAATCCGGCGACCAGGCGAAACTGGTCACATTGATCGAGAGGTCCGTTATCAAGCGTTTTCCCACTGGCGGAAGGTAGTTCTTTTCGGCTTCCGTGACGTCCACCGACCACAACTGATTTTGCCGGTAATCCTTCTCAAACACTTCGTAATCGCTGTATTTTTCCTTGCGGTCCTTGCTCGCTTTGGTTTCCGGAGCATCCGCGGTGAAGGCGATGAGCCTTGAATCCTTCGACCAGTGAAACTCGCCAATATCCGTCTCGGATTTTGTCAGTTGCCAGGCCTCGCCGCCGTCCGGCGAAATCAACCAGATCTGATGGCTTGCAGGCTTGCCCGGTTCCTTGTCGGCCTCTTTTTTGTCTTCCTTTTTCTCTTCTTTCTTCTCTTCCGCTTTTATCGCTGGCGTTATCGGCTCAATGGCGGCCGGCTCCCGTTCGGTCACGAATGCCAGCCAACGTCCGTCCGGCGACCAGTCCGCTCCACCAGCCGATTTTTTGCCGCGCGTGAGCTGGAAGCTTTTGCCGGTTTCCACATTCACCAACCAGAGTTGCTGCACGAACTCATTGTCCTTCCAGTCTGTTTCTCGGATTTCGTATGCCACGAATTTGCCGTCCGGCGAAATCTTAGCGGACCCAATGGACTTCAAGCTGATGGACTCTTCGATTGTCGGCGTGTGCCTTGCTTGTCCCGCCGCCATTCCCGGCAGCATGATTCCGGCTGAAACGAATATTCCCACGATACGGATCGTCTTTTTCACAGTGTGTCCCTCCGTGCCAAACGGATGAGTGTACTCACAATCATCCATCAGCAGGTACGCAAGTTTTCTGGCGGAAGTTTCAAAAAGGGGAACGGGACGCTATCTCGCCCCGCTCGTTCCGTCTACCTGCTCTTTTGCACAAGTCTGCCACGATTTTCCAACGAAGAACGACGGAAGCTGTTAGAGTAGAGAGACCACTATGAGCATATTTTCTTCGTTAAAGCAGGACAAAACGTTCCATCAGCCCGTCAATTGGGGCGTGACAGCCATCATGATCGCCCTCCACTTATGCGCTCTTGCCTCTATATTCTTTTTCACGTGGAAGGCGCTGATCGTTTGCATCGTGATGTGGTGGGTTGCCGGCAGCCTTGGCATCGGCATGGGTTACCACCGGCTGCTGACCCATCGCGGCTACAAGACTCCGAAGTGGATGGAATATTTCCTCACCACTTGCGGCACGCTCGCGTTTGAAGGCGGGCCGATCGCTTGGGTCGCCACGCATCGCATTCATCACCAGAACACCGACAAAGAAGGCGATCCGCATTCACCGCGAGACGGTGGCATCTGGGCTCACATGGGCTGGATTCTGACTGGCCGGGCCATGCACCGCGACCGTACCGAACTTCTTCCGTACGTGCCCGACCTTCGCAAAGACAAGTTTCATCTCTGGATCAGCAAGTGGCATGTGGTTCCTTCGGTGGCCGTCGCCATCCTGTTCTATGCGATTGGTGGCTGGCCCTGGGTTTTCTGGGGCGTCTTTTTGCGGTCGGTGATGAGCCTGCACTTCACCTGGCTTGTGAATTCCGCCACGCACATTTGGGGCTCACAGCGCTTCGACACGGGCGACACTTCCACGAACAGTCTATGGGTGGCTATCCTCACCTTCGGCGAAGGCTGGCACAACAACCATCATGCGCATCCACAGGCAGCACGCCACGGCTTCACGTGGTACGAAGTGGACATGAACTGGTACGGGATCTGGACGCTACGCACTCTCGGACTCGCCTGGGACATCAAGCGGCCCAAGCTGGAAGCGGAACCCGCCGGCCGACTCGCGGCCTGACGAAGACAAAGCCTTTATCTCAGCTTATTTCGAACTGCCTACCATTGGGTTTCCCGGCTTGGAGAAGCGGGAACCTTGGAGACGGTAGCCGTTGCGTGTGCGCACGTGGCAATTCTTGAGGCGCGGCGAATTCAATTTAACGGTGATGCTGCGCCAGCCGCGATTCGGGTTGGGTTGCGGATAGTAACTCAACGAATACAGATGGGCTAGATCGTCGCGAATGGACGCAAAAGCTCGCTGCTCGTCTTTCCAGCTTTTCGCGAAGTAGGCCTTGCCTCCGGTGGCCGCAGTCATGCGCTCGAATACCGCCGTTGAAATCGGCTCCAATTGCGCCTGCTGCGTGCTGACCATATAAATTGCCGTGCCTGTTGATTGCGCCAGTTCCGCCACATCTTCGGGGGGAACGATGCTGGCATTGTCCGGACCGTTAGAGAAAACCACGATCACTTTGCGACCGGTATATTGCGCGGCGTCTTTCACGGTGAGCAGCAGGCAGTTGTATAGGGCCGCATCGTCGCCCGCGACGGTTGTGCGCACGCCCTGCAGCACCTGAGACTTCTCAGAAGTCAGCTTCGCCGCCCGCGAAAGATCGCGGCTGTAGGAATAAAAAGCGATGCGGTCGGCGCCTTCCAGAGAACGGATGAAATCGGATATGGCGTCCTGGGCGTATACAAATCCGCGATACATATAATTGCTGGTGTCAAACAGCACAAACACGTTTGCTCCAGCGATCACAGAGTTCAGCTCGGCTGCCGTCAGTTGCTTGCCGCTTTTCTCATCTGGAGCGGCACTGCCATTGTTCAAGTCCCCCTTGGAAGACGACGCCTCGATCAACTGCCGACTGGGTTCGTTCCCTTCCCCGAAGGTCGCGATCTTCTGCGAGATGCCGTCTTCCACGATCGAAAAATCGCCGGGCTGCAGCCCCGTTACGTAATTCCCATGACTGTCAGTGACGGCCACGTTGAGTTGCACCAGATCTACCATCACGTGAATGTGGGAATCCAACGGCACGGGTTCCTGTGCCGTTATGCTTTGCACCACATAGAGACACAAGGCTGCACATGCACTCAGAATTGAAACGAATAATAGTTTCTTCACGGTCGCTATCCTTATCCCAGACGTTTGCGCGCGGAATCTCCTCAGGACTAATTAACCGGTACGGCCACACCCGCCGACAACGACGTCTTTCCCTTGCGGACTTCGTCGCCAGTCTCTCGCAACGCGCGCAGCGTGGCCGGCCAATCTTCCAATTCGCTGGCGGCAATCCTTTCCACCATCCTGCGCGTCAGGTCTGGCACCATGCGATTCAGCACCACCGGGGAATAACCCATTTCATCCGCCAGGCGCGCCCAATAGAGGTTCCCGGAATCCCAGCACTCGCCCATCAAGCGGCTGTAGTTGCCGCCCAATGCGGGGAATGGCCTCACGCTGATGAACTCGCGCGCGTACGTCTGCGTGAATACCGGGTGAATTACGCCAAAGTCTCGCGACAAACGTTCCCAGCTGACCTCTTTCGGATCTTGCTGGATCAACCCATCGAGTTCCTTGCCTGCGGGGCTATCCCGTTCGAGGTCGGCCGGATATTTCGTTAGGAACTGCGCCGTCAGGAAGAAAGTATCTGCGGGAGAAACACCATCCAGCACTTCACTTCTTCTTCCCGATTGCAGAGTTTCCTCCAGCCACGCCCGGCGCTCCGGTAACATGCGATCGGAAAGTACGCCGACGACCTTGGTGCGCAATTCTTCGTCATTCAATGAGGCGGTCAGCAGTTCCTCGCCCGCACGTTGATAGAGCGCGACGGCATGCACCTCATTGCGGCTCACGTTCCACCAGCGCGGCACGATGGCGTTGCTCAGCAGGCCCGGAACAAATTGCTGCCAGATCAACGCCTGCACGTGATCGGGCGCAATGAAGTCCTGTTCCGCCTCCGAAAGCGCGTAGGGCAGATCGGCAAGCGATCCGATCAGGTGCGCGCCGCCTCCGGCAGGAGAGCCGGAACCAAAAAGTCTCGGCGCCTGCCAGAGGTGGTCCGCGCCGATTACGGTGTCTCCGGAGAAATCATGCGAGCGGACAAAGAGCGGGTTATTGTGCAAGACCTGCGAACCGGGCGGCTCGTAGTAAGCGTAATTCATGCCGACCAAACTATCTCTGATAAAAGTGGCAAGCTGCCCTCGGGCGGCTTCAATTTGCTTCGGCGAAGTGGGAGGCTTGAGAGTTTTCAGCAAATCGGTGCGCATCTGCTGTTCAGTATGACGGTTGTTGTATGTGCCTGCAGCCCAGCGAGAGCGCTCGCTGTTGGTAAAGATGGGCCGCGGCATTTCGAATTCGCGAAGTTCGCCCGCCAGCGCTTCTACCCCTGCTCTTTCGGCGCTGTCGCCTTGTTCGATTTTTTTCAGACCGTCGTCCAGGGCAAATAACGTGTCCAGGGAAACGAGCCGCTGATCGTCCAGGACCAACCGGATGCGATTGGCCATTTCCTTGTGCATTTGCTGGCCTTCGGCGGAGACTTGCGGCGCTCCAGCGAGCAAATTAATTAGCTCGTCCTGGGTTCCGTGCGTTTTCCCGGTTGCCGCATGGAACACTTGCTCGAGGGAAGCGCGCGCAGCCGTAACGAGCTGAGCGTCTGATGGGATGGCATCGAACGGCTGAATCACCTGCATCCACGAAGAATTCAAGTGCGCCGGGTCGATCTCTCCCTGCCGCGCAAGGATTTGCCAAAAGCCGACGTTGGCCTGGAATATTCCCATCGCGTTTCCCCGCAGCGTGTGATCGGAGATTTTGTTCAAGGCCTCTGCCGTCCGTAGAAAGTGAGTGATCGACTCGTCATTCAGTTCTGGGAATTCACTGAAGATCAGATATTGATCGCTGAAATCCGCGTAGCGCTCCGCCATCAACAGAACGGCCGCAGTGCTCAATCGTCGCGACGGCCCGCGCCGGTGATCCAACTCGCTCAAACAAAGATAGGCTTGCACCGGGCCGGAATCGGTTTCCATGCGCGAGAAAACAAACATGGCTTCCGCCAACTGGTCCGGATTTTTCCAATCCGAAGAGTGTTTGGTCCAGCTGTGCATGAACTTGTTATCCGCCCTCTGACGCAAAATTTCTCCCCAGACCTGCAAGCTGCCGGGCACATAGGGATCGCCGTTGGCATCCCACTGCAACCGGGTGGCTAACACCATCAAGGCAGGCGCAGGCCGGAAAGCCACTCTCGCGCCCGCTTCTGCCGATGCTCCGGGGGAACGGAAAGCAGCATAATAATTTTTCAATCCATGGTTTGCGGCGAAGCGTGCCTGCTGACTCGAGCTGGTTCGCGCCATCGCGTCGTAATACGCGGCCAACCACCCACGGTCCGCTGTCAGAAGCCGAAGAACGAAGTCCGCGGGCGCGCGTGGATTCGCACCTACCATGAATTGCCAATCCTTTTCCGCCTCTTTTCCGCCGGGGACCACGACGGCACCATCGCGAATGCAGAGCTGGCTTCCGTAAAGATCGAGCGTGGGAGCAATGGGAAGCAATTTTTCCAACCCGATTTGTCTTTGCAAGGCAAGTCGCGTCTGCGGTTCGATTCGCGCCATCGCCCAGTACAGCCGCGCCAATTGTGGTTCGTACAACAGGCTTTCCAGAAAGTCCCGCTTTTGATCTCCCTTCTTTGCGTTCACCGCGACCCACTCCGCTGGCGTAAATAACACCGGAACATTGCTGCCTTGATAGGCATAGGTAAAGGGCGCATCGTGCTGCAGCGCTTCCTCCAGTTGCAGCAACGGAAATCCTGAATCAATGGTCAGAAAGGCTCTTTCAGGATCGGCAGTGACCAAACTCATGCCATCGTGCCCACACTCCCCTTCCGTCCTATATCCCAAGACACGCAGGAGTGCGTCCGCGTCTTTGCAGCCTTGCACGCGAAGGGTTGCGGGCTGACCAGCAAGAGTGGTCAGGTCTTTTGCTTGTTGGACATAGCGCCGCAACAAAATCAAATACTCGGTCGATCTGCCCAATTCGTAGCCGTGCAGAATCACGTTGTGCGCAAGGATCGGCAACACTTCTTCCGACGAAACGTCCTGGCTGATTCCACTCATGCGCAGGAATGACCGCAGCGGACCCGGAATCGTTACCTGATGTTCGGCTACCGACGAATTCGCATTTTGGCTGGACTGGTCCGATCGAGAGGAAGAATGCGGAGGTGTCGCAGCTCGAGTAACTGGACTCGAAGCGGTCTGGGACAGACTGCCAAGACAAAACAGCAGGAGAAAGAAAGAAGGTTTCACAATTGCTCCCCTCGACGCCTAAGGCGAGGCGGTCGCCTGGGTATGTTGCAGGAGTCTACTCCTACGTGGTGGCATATCCAATTAACATTTTTCTGATTTCAAGTAAGTCAGGGAAAGCTTGTAGGGTTGCAGATTGGGGAGTCTCAGGATGGTACTGGCAAGGCCTTCACGGGCCGTCCACAGTGTCTTCGCACGGACGTAACGTTTCGCCGATAGAGTTTCGTCTGTTTTGTCCGCGCTGCCTGTGCAAACACAGGTAAATGTCGGAACCTTATGGAGGCCTGGACCAATATGCGCAGAGTTTTTGCAACTTTGCTTGCGGGAGTGTTGCTCAACCCGGGGATGATGTACGCTGCACCGGGTGGGTACAGTCCCACTGCAACGCCAATCAAACACATTGTCGTCATTTTTCAAGAAAATGTGTCATTCGACCACTACTTTGGAACCTATCCCAATGCGTTGAATCTTAAGGGGGAGTCCCCGTTTCACGCGGCACCCGGAACACCGTCGGTTAATGGTTACGGGCCGGCTCTTTTGACGCACAATCCCAGCCTCAATCCCGCCAATAAAGCGGGAGCCACGAATCCTTTCCGACTGAGCCCATCCCAGGCGTCCACAGCGGACCAGGATCATGACTACACCCCAGAACAGCAGGCATTCGATGGCGGCGTGATGGACCTGTTCCCGGAATTCACGGGCGCCGGAGGCACAGCGGCTGGCGGAACCGGCTCCCCCGCAGTTTTCAACACCACGGGTCTCGCGCTCGGCTACTACGACGGGAATACTGTCACGGCGTTCTGGAACTACCCAGCACTTCGCGATGAACGACAATTCCTACGACTCGAACTTCGGCCCTTCCACGCCAGGAGCGCTCAACTTGGTCTCTGGCCAGACGAATGGCGCGATCGATAACGTGAATGGGACCGGATCCCTGGTCGAGGATGGGAACGGCGGATATACCGTGAACAGCGACGCCGACCCGGCCGGGGATGTGTGCTCCACGTCCACGGGCGAGAAGTTCTCCATGAGCGGCAAGAACATCGGGGACCTGCTGAATACGGCCGGGATCACCTGGGGCTTTTTCGAGGGCGGCTTCGACCTGACGGTCACAAATAGCAACGGCACAACGGGTTGCAAGAGGAGCACAACCTCTGCAATCACAACGATCACCAAGGCAGACTATATCCCGCATCACCAACCGTTCCAGTATTACGCCAGCACCGCGAACCCCAACCACATTCGTCCGGCGTCGATTGCCGAGATCGGCAACCAAGGTCCGGCGAATCACCAATATGATTCGCACGACTTTTTTGATGCCGTAAGCAAGGGCAACCTCCCCGCCGTGAGCTTCCTGAAGGCCCCGGGCTATCAGGATGGCCACGCCGGCTATTCGGATCCGCTCGACGAGCAGACCTTTATCGTCAACACCATCAACTTCCTGGAGAAGACTCCGGAATGGCAAAATACCGCGGTGATTATTGCGTATGACGACTCCGACGGCTGGTACGACCACCAGATGAGTCCCATTGTGAATCAGTCCCAGACGCCTGCGGACGCCTTGAATGGCACCGGCTTTTGCGGCCAAAGCGCTACGAACATTCTTCCGGGCGCCACTGGGGCGGCAGCGGCGCAGGGTCGTTGCGGCTACGGCCCACGTTTGCCCTTTGTGGTGATTTCGCCCTACGCACGGCCGAACTTCGTGGATCACACAACCACGGATCAGAGCTCGATAATCCGCTTCATCGAGGACAATTGGCTGGGCGGCGAGCGCATCAGAAACGGTTCGTTCGACTCCATTGCCGGAACCATCACCAACATGTTCGAATTCAACCACTGCCGGGAGGAGGATGGCATCCTGATCCTGAACCCGACGACCGGGCAGGTCGCGGCGTCTCACGGGTGGTAATCCAGACGATTGCAAGAACACAGCCGAGAGTGGCTGTGCTACAAGTCGACTGAGTATAAAATGCAGCGGGCGGGCGAATTCGTATTCGTTGCGCCCGTTGTTTTTTGTGTCTGATGGCACTCTTTGTCGAAAGGGGCAGGCATGCCGATCAGCAGGCGCGAGTTCTTGCGCACGGGCACACTCGCAACCGGAGCAGTGCTGTCGCAACACGGAGGAGGCAAGCTCGCGTTCACTCAGGCGCGACCGGCACTGGACCCCAACACGCTGACGCCGTTCGTAGACGCTTTGCCGATTCCTGCTCTCGCACGGAGCAACGGATCGCGGTCCATTGCGGAAAATTCGGGGATCAAGATTCCCTACTATCGTGTGCCGATGCGCGCCTTCGAGACCAGCGTTCACCGCGATATGAAGCCGACACGAATGTGGGGCTTCGGCGGGATGTTTCCTGGCTCCACATTTGATCTTGCGAGCGGGCAAGCGGTGCTGGTGGAGTGGGCCAACGAACTGCCGCGCGAGCATTTTTTGCCGATAGACCACACGCTCCATGGCGCTGAGGCGGATCAACCGGCGGTGCGGGCGGTGGCACATCTGCACGGCGGCAAGGTTCCTCCCGACAGCGACGGCTATCCGGAGAACTGGATCGTGCCCGGAAAATCCGCGGTATATCACTATCCAAATCAGCAAGAGGCGGCGATGCTGTGGTATCACGACCACGCGATGGGAATTAATCGCCTGAACACTTTTGCCGGGCTTGCCGGGGCTTATATTCTCCGGGATAAGGACGAAGACGTGCTGCGCTTACCCAGCGGAAAATACGAAATTCCCTTGGTGCTTTGCGACCGCATGTTTGATAAAGATGGCCAGCTTTATTATCCCGTGTCCGACAAGGCGGAGTCGCCGTGGATTCCGGAATTTTTTGGCAATGCAAACCTGCTCAATGGGAAGTTGTTTCCGTTTCTGGAAGTGGGGCCGCGGAAATACCGGTTTCGGGTGCTCAACGCTTCCAATGGCCGCTTTTGCCATTTGTCGCTGTCAAATAAGTTGCCGTTTCATCTGATTGGGACGGACCAGGGACTGATTGGCGCTCCGCTCTCGATCGTTAAAATCATGATCGCGCCCGGGGAACGTCTGGACCTGGTCGTCGATTTCAAGGACAGCGCGGGGAGTAAAATCCCTCTCAACGATGACGCTGTTTCCTTACTGCAGTTTCGTGTTTCCGGAACTGGCGTGAACGATGACAGCGCATTGCCAAGTACGCTTCGCACCATCGAGAAGCTGCAGGAATCCGCGGCTGTGAAAACCCGGTACTTGTCGCTGGATGAAGTGGATGATCTGGTGCAAAACCCCGTGAAAATGCTGCTAAACGGAAAGAGTTGGCACGATCCGGTTACGGAAAATCCGGTGCTGAACTCAACGGAGATATGGTCATTCGTTAATCCTACGGACGATTCGCATCCCATCCACCTGCATCTGGTGAAATTTCAGATTCTGGATCGTCGGAAGATCGAGAACTTTGCGTATGTGAGCCACCAGCAGATCAGGTTTACCGGGCCGCCGGTTCCGCCCGATCCGGACGAAGTTGGATGGAAAGACACGGTGCGCGCGTATCCCGGAATGATCACGCGGATCATTGCGCGATTTGAAGGCTATCCAGGCCGGTATGTGTGGCATTGCCACATTCTAGAGCATGAAGATAATGAGATGATGCGGCCGTATGACGTGCTGCCGAATCAATAGGATCGCGATATCCAGAAATTTTTTGGAGTTTGCTGGCATGGCTGGAGCTATGCGCCTGCGAAGAGTAAGAAACCCGCGACCCACCCTTCGCAACAGGCGCTCAGAATGGGCCACCCAGGAAGATCGGTGTGGTTGCTGACGACGGTTATCGGGGATAAAATTCGCTTTTGCTGGCGGATTGTTGGGTTGGCAGGCGGCCGCGGAGGTCAGAGCTGATGTGCCGAAATATTCGGACTCTGTTTAATTTTGATCCACCAGTCACGGACGAAGAGGTGCGAGCCGCTTCGCTACAGTTCGTGCGCAAGATCAGCGGGTTTACCAAGCCATCGAAGACAAATGAAGCCGCGTTCCTGGCCGCTGTCGATGGAATCGCCGCAATTTCTGGTCAACTCCTCCATTCTCTGGAGACGCACGCAACGCCGAAGAACCGGGAAGAAGAAAGGCTCAAGAGGCAAGCCAAGTCCGCTGAACGATTCAGCGCTTGAAATCTAGAGAGAAAAGTTTTGGAGAGCGTGAATCGGTTAGATAGTTCGTCGCAGAGGCGTTCCTCAGGATGATCATTTGCGGTGGGGGGCAGATCGGCGTGATTGTGCCGGTGCTTGGGTTATCATTGGTTGTCTTTCGCTTGCCTGACTGAAAATTCCTAAGGAGAAGTTACATGGAGAACGATACTCGGCGCAGCTTTTTTGGCAAGATCGCGGTGCTGGCGGCTGGTGTGACCGGCGCGACGAAACTCCTCGCTCAACAGGGTCCACCTGCGAGCACACCTTCCGGCGCCGGAGGAGCCGCGGGAGAAATGCCCCGGCGCGCTGGCGGAAGTAATCACGTGCATGACGGAATTTATTATTTCTCTGGAACTGGCGCAAATGACGGCTACCCGAAAGAAGATCATGTGCTGGTGACGGACCCGTTCGAGAAGCATGTCACGCGGACAATGGACGCGCTGAAGAAATCGGTGGAGCGCAACGGGTGCACGATGGACAGTATTCTGCACCTGACCGTGTTTCTATGTTTGCCTTTGGCGGATGGTGTGCCGATGCCAACCGGCCAGGCGCGATTCGATGCACACAAGGCGCAGTACGATGCGTTGAATAAGATTTACGGAACATACTTTTCGCAGGGGAAGGCACCGTCACGCGCGTGCATGGCGCTGGAGTGGATTCCGGGAGATTCGTTGATTGAGATCGTGGGAAGCGCGAAGGTGGTGAATGTGGCAGCGGGGGGAGAGTAAGAGACGGTAACGAGTAGGATTCTTCGTTTCGCTCGGGACCGTGCAGGTCTAAAGGCCGGCCAGTACATTAGAGGGGATGCTTATGGGCTTGAGGTTTGGGTGGGATCGACGGGCATTTTTGGGTGCGCTTGGAGCGGTCACGGGCGGATTGTTTGCGCCGGGGGAGTTGAGTGCGGCGGGTGTATTTGGAAAGAAGCATAAGGGGGTCGCCGCTGGCGTGGATGGCAGTCCGATTGTGCCAATTACCAGCGGGCTTGGCTCTACGGGAGATATTTACGCGGAGTTGGGTGTCACGCCGCTCGTCAACATCAATGGCACGGTGACGGTGATTGGCGGGTCGGTGATGAAGCCCGAAGTGATGGAACTGATCCGGCGAGGCAACGAACATTTTGTTTTGATCGACGAGTTGGAGGTTGCGGCCGGGAAATTCATCGCGAAGATTTGTAAAACTCCCGCGGGTTACACAGGGCTGGTGACGGGCGGCGCGGCGGCGGCAATGGTGGTGGGCTACGCGGGCATGATGACCGAGGACCTGGAACCGCGTATGCGCGACATTCCCGACCTGAGCAATTTTCCTCGAAACGAAGTGATCATCCAAAAGAGCCATCGGTATCCGTTTGACCACCAAATCCGGCAGACGGGCGCGAAGCTGGTCGAGGTGGAAACGCGAGAGGAGATGATTGCGGCGATTAACCCGAAGACCGTAGCGATCCATTTCACCAATATTTTATCCGCCAATGGAAAGGTCAGCGGAGCGGAGACCGTGGCCATCGCCAAGGAGCACAATATTTATACGTTCAATGATGCGGCCGCCGACGTTCCGCCGAAAGAACGGCTGTGGGAATACCCGGCAATGGGGTTCGACATGGTGACGTTCAGCGGCGGGAAGGATATCCGGGGCCCACAGGCTTCGGGAGTTTTGATAGGAAAGGAAGATCTGATTCATTACGCTCTGTTGAACATGAGCCCGCAGGAGGATCGCATCGGGCGCTGCTGCAAGGTTGGGAAGGAGACGATTTTCGGGCTGCTGAAAGCCCTGGAGATGTTCGTAAATGAGGACCTCGATGAAATGCTGAAGATATACGACGCGCGGGCGCAGGCGATCACGGATGCGGTGAAGAAATTCGGGGTGACGGCGCTGCCGCGGCAGTTCAATCCGCAGGCGCTGGGGAATGTGACGCCGCGGTACAGCTGGCACATCGATCCGTCCAGACTGAAGATTACCGGACCGGCAGTGATGCAGCAGCTGGCGGACACTCGGCCGATTGGGATTGGCAGCATGGGTGCCGGTGCGAGCGGAATGCGGGGGCGGGATCCGAACGCGGCCGCCGGCGAGGAGAATCACGGCGGCCATCACGGTCATCCAAGCGATCCGCAAAGCTTCGGGTTTGCCGTGTGGCAGCTAAAGGAAGGCGAGGACAAACTGATCGCCGAGCGGTTGGTGGAGATTTTCGGAGTGGCGCCAAAAGCCTAGGCTTTGCTGACTCGGTTTAGGATTTGCAACGACACGGTCATGATAATCCTGTGCGCACCGAGGGAAAACGCTTTCCAGGCTGGCCTGCGGAATTCCGAGAGACTTGAGGGCAATCTCACCTCCGGCGGCGGGATGTGGCGTCATTCGTTTGAGTTAGCGGTGTTTACGGTGAGAAGAGATTATTTCTTGGCGTGGCATGAAATTTGCACACGCTATCTACTGCGGGCTACTTGCTGCGACGCTTCAATCCGAACGGCCCTTACGCCAAAGAGCCCTGAAATTTGATCAGTACGGCAAGGGCCCGCGCCAAATTTGGGTTGTTTTTGGCTGATTCGTCAGAGAAAACAAGGTGTAGCTATGTGGCAGAAGAATTGTCCTGTTTGCCGGAATCCTTTGCAAAAGAAGCACCCCGCGGAAACGGTTCCTTGCCCCTGCGGCAAGTATGTCTGGAAGGGATAGCGCTCGCAGCAGCACTGTACCCCACAGGCTTGGGCGGCAACGAAAGTATCCCAACGCCGAAATCCAAGTGTAAAGTTTGAACTCAGTCGCCATCCGGTTTGTGTTTCTGCGCCACCTCTTGTTTCGACGACTGCTGGTAGCTCGCCGGTTTGCGTGAGTTGCGCGCAAATTATTTCTGTTAGCGCCACGGGATACGATTTGTTGCCAATCATCCCTTTCTACAGGATGCGATTAGACTGGACAGGATCGGCGAGATCGGCGTCGGAGAAGTCCAATCCTCTGGTGACGAGGGCCCAGTATGCTGCGCTGTGCGTTGACTTGGGCACGATCATCTCTGCCAGGGGGATCAGGCAGCCGGCCGGGACACAGAGGCGCTCTACCGCCAGCCGTCATAACTGACTTCGGATGTGGCGAAGAAGTGGTCTAGGGTGACAAAAGTTCGCGCGAGGTTATGCAGGTTCGAAGTGATGGCCTGCCCTCATTGGACGAGGCGCGTGTCACCCTCGCCTATGGGTGTTCCTCGTGTATCCATGAGATCGCCCAAAACCTGGTCGTACTTTGATTCCACCGCTGCGATATTGCCCCGCAATACGGTGACTGAAGCAGACGGCAGAGTGTAGACGGAGTTTGGTTCGCCCTCGATTGTGGAACTGAGTGCCGGCCCATCAGGGTCAGCGTAGCCGTTCCTTCGGGCTGGATGCCAGTGATACTGATTTTTGCCGAAGGTGATCATCGCAACCGGGCCTGCAAAGCCGCTCTGTTTTTTGGATTCGGAATCATCGAAGACAATGCTTACTGCGTGGTCGCGATCGTGATCTTTGTTAATCAATAGAACGGACCACTGTCCATCAGGGCGCAACACGGCGTAGGCCGTCACTAAAACATGGTCGCTGGAATCTTTGATGTCGCCCACGGCGCGAAATAACCTGTTTTCGGCGTCTTTTGGCTGTACCCACTCCTTGGTCAGGATTTGCGCGGCGAAATACTGCGCCGTCGGGGTCTCGATTTCATATTTCTCGTCGGTCATAAACATTCGATAGGTGCCCCAGCTGTTTTTGCAATTGGGATGCGGCGGGGAATACGGCAGAGCGTGGTAATAAAACGTGCCTTTTCCGCCGGCAGTCAAAAATCCGGCGAACGAATCGGCCAACCATAGCGCGCCGAACACATCGACAGACGCTTCTCCGCCATGCGCATTGGTCTCCGTATCAAACATCGGGATTCCTGGAGGCAGCCCATCGTCGCGCCAGACTTGCATGATGTGGGTGATCAACTGGGGCTCCTGGTACAGGTTTTCCCAGGGAGTCTCGCAGCCGTCGTAGGGATAGTGCTCGAAGGACATGAAGGCAAAGTCCGAGAAACGCTGATGGGCTCTGAGGTAATCGAGAAACCGGCCGAACCAGGAATCGCGGCCGCGCGCGTCTTTCCAGACCTTGATGTCTTCGGTTACGCCCTGGAAGACAGGACCGCCGAGTTTCAAATTCGGATCGACAGCGTGAAGGGCCTTGGCCCATTGCAAGTACAACGCTCCGTAATCTTCCGGAATCATGTACTGCCCGTCGGCTTCTTCTCCCATTTCCACATACGCGATGGGATACCCCCGCTTTTCTACATAAGCGATTTGCGCCGCAGAATCTTCCGGCGTGCCGTAGAGCATGGCTACCGGAATGATGGCGGGCATGCCTCGGGTGATGCCGCTGGTGTAGAACAGATCGAAACCGGGCTGATCGCCAGAAGCCATCTGGTCCGGGGCAACGAAGAGGTCGCTGGGTTCGTGCCACGGATCGACGGAAGAACAATAGGTCGCGGACTGCTGCTGGTCTTTGGAGTGCCGCAACAGATCCTTGAATTCACCTTTTTGGTCGATTGCGCCCAAATAAACTTCTTTGATGGCGTAACCGACGCAATTGCGTTTGTCGGCGCTTCCGTGCGTGTCACACGTGTTGGAGGATTTGGTCATCAGCACGCGCACCCACCGCGCGGCGACTCCGGATGAATCCAGGCGCAGTGTGACCGTTCCACCTTTTGAGTTTTCGGCTGCGCCAGACGCGAAATTCTTCCACTCGCCGGAAGCTTGTTCGTCCATGGCATCACCCGTGCCCGACCAGTACTGCACTTCGTAGGTGGTTGCGTAGGGTTCGGCCCATGCAATGCGGATCGCGTTGACCGTTTGCTGGGACTCCAAATCCATCACGATCCATTGCGGGTGGAGCGTGTCACTTTCACCGGTGAAGGCCTCGGTGAGATAGGGATTGCTCTTCCAGTAGGTATTCAGGTCGCCGTCATTCAGGCGAGAGAAAAGTTCGTCTTCTAGGCCGCCGTTGCGCGTGAATCCTCGATGCTGCAGGGCATAACCGAAGGAGTGGCGAATCATTTCCGTGGGGTTGGCATCGCCGGTGAAATAGCCGCGGCCTGCTGGATCGCTCCAGGTTCCCTTTGGGTTCCAGTGCCACGCTTGGACGAATAGATCCGTGTTTTGGCGGTAGCTGATCGCACCCCATCCCGCTGACAAGATTTTCTGAATTGCTTCTGGCTTGAAAAAGGCATCGGTGGCGTTGCTGGGCACGCGATCGACTGTTGATCCGAGCGCATAGGACGGACTGAAGGTGTTCGCGACATGGCTGGGGGTGGCGTCCACTCGGATCGTTTGCGCTTTGGTGGTTAGGGGCCAACTCAGGAATAGAAGAGCCAGCAACGCAAACACGGTTGACGCTTTTACGATTTCCGTTTTCATGCGCCCTCGGAAATACTTTAATTTTTTGAAAAGCTTGGCCAAGCAATTCCCTTTCGACGCGCTGACCTTTGCCGAGGGGAAGCAAGAGAACATCACGCGTCTGATATGATGTCAAGGTTTCTTAAGTCGAATTTTCACGAGCTGGTGTTGCTTTCTCTCACGATCCGCAAAGTCTTTACGGAGGAGACTGACGAATGCTTCTGAGAGTTTTCGATGACAAAGTTTCACTTGGGAAAGCGGCAGCCATTCAGGCTGCGTTGGCGATTCGATCGGCGATTGCGGAGCGGGGACAAGCGCGCGTGGTGGCCGCCAGCGCCGCTTCTCAATTCGAATTTCTGGAAGCGCTGACCGCGTCGCCAGGCGTGCAATGGAAGCAAGTGGAATTGTTCCATTTGGACGAATATATTGGGCTGCCGATGACGCATACGGCGAGTTTCTGCAAATTTCTTCAGGAACGTTTGATAGGGAAGACAGGCATTGTGCATCACCACCTGCTCGACGGGAGCCGTGATCCCGGCGGAGTTATCCGTAGCGTGGGCGAGGCCATCAGTTCCGCGCCGATTGATATCGCTTTCCTGGGTATCGGCGAAAATGGACATATTGCGTTCAACGATCCTCCTGCCGATTTTGAAATCGAAGAGCCGTACATAACAGTGGCGCTCGATCACGCCTGTCGCATGCAACAGGTTGGCGAGGGATGGTTCAAGGACCTAGACGCTGTACCGACACATGCGATTTCCATGTCCGTGCGCCAGGTTCTGAAGGCCAGGGAAATACTCGCGGTGGTTCCAGACGCGCGGAAGGCTGCCGCTATTAAACTTTGTTTTGATGGGCCTATCAGTCCGATGGCGCCTTCTTCGATTTTGCGAAACCATTCCAACGCTACGGTTTATCTCGACCGACAATCTTCCGCATTGCTCAGCCCAGCAACACTTTCGGCTCTGACGGTGTCGGCCTGAAAAATGATCGCGCGTTCTTTGCTCTCGGCGGATTGCTGATGGAGAATGCTGCACATTCCCGCCAAGTGCAGAATGATTCCGGCCGGCGCCGTTCTATTCCCCATCTGCGCTGGTGGATCGGGGGAATTCTCTTTGCTTCCACGGTCATTAATTATGTTGATCGTCAGACGCTTTCGCTTCTCGCTCCGTTCCTTAAGCACGATTATCATTGGACCAACACCGATTACGCCGCCATCGTGATAGCATTTCGGGCTGCTTATTCTGTGGGGCAGACGCTGTTCGGCCGGTTGATGGATCGCGTCGGCACAAAACGCGGCTTGACGATCACTGTGGCGTGGTATTCGCTTGTTTCACTGCTGACGCCACTGGCGCGCGGATTTTACTCTTTTGTGGGCTTTCGTTTTTTCCTTGGCACCGCCGAATCCGGGAACTGGCCCGCGGCCACCAAAGCCGTATCCGAATGGTTCCCGAAACACGAGCGCGGGTTGGCCACAGCGTTTTTTGACAGTGGATCTTCCATTGGAGGGGCGATTGCGCCGTTCGTTGTTCTGTGGATTTATTTCCGGTTTGGCTGGCGCGCTGCGTTTGTTGTTCCTGGGCTGCTGGGTATCCCCTGGTTGGTAGTTTGGCGCTGGCTATACTATACGCCGAAACAACATCCGCGCATCGAAGAGGCCGAGCGGCGCATGATCCTTGCTGACGTTGACGCGGACTTGCCGGATTCTGCCAGCAGGGTTCGTCCACGGTGGCGTGATCTTCTGAAATTGCCGCAGACCTGGGGAACGATTGTCGCAAGAACTTTTACCGACCCGGTTTTCTTTTTTATCGCGGATTGGTTTCCGATTTATCTGGTGGCCAAGGGCATTTCGTTGAAGACGGGCTTGTTCGCGGTGTGGATCCCTTTTCTTGCGGCCGATCTTGGCAATTTTTTTGGCGGCCTTATGTCTGGCTATCTGATCAAACGAGGATGGTCCGTCGGCAGCGGGCGCAAGGCGCTGGCGGTGTTTGGAGGCATCGGTGTGACGCTGCTGATTCCCACGATCTTCACGGTGAACCTGACCTTGCTTGCGCTTCTCTTTAGCCTGGCGACTTTCTCCTATGGTTCGTTCACGACCATCGCGAATGTGCTGCCTTCCGATATTTTTCACAGCGATTCTGTGGCTTCCGTCAGCGGGTTGAGCGGGACGGGCGCGTCGGTAGGCACGATCATTGTGTATTTATTGGCAGGTCGGCTTTCCGATGCGCGGCTCGCCACCGGCACACATCTATTCGATCCCCTGATGATCATTGCCGGGCTGATTCCCTTTGTTGGGATGCTTCTTGTTTTATTGCTGGTGCGCAATACAGAGGCCACCGATCGTGGACTGCTGCGCAGGATTTGAAGTTCGTGCGGGGTGAGACAAGTTCGTGCAATATGATTTGCCATGGGGAGTAAATCGATGAGCCTCAGCGCTTTTCAACTCAACGGCAAAAATGCGCTGGTTACCGGCTCCCATCGAGGACTTGGCTCGGCCATTGCGCTGGCGCTTGCTGAGGCCGGCGCCGATGTTGCGTGCAACGGCCGCGATTTGGACGCCGGAATGATTTGCGGGGAGATTCAGGCGCTGGGGCGCCGCTCGGCTTATTTTACGGCTGATCTTGCTGAGGCGGACGCCTGCTCGGCACTGATTGAGAAAACCGTAGCGGAATTTGGATCTCTGAACATTTTGGTCAACAATGCCGGCATCATCCGGCGTGCACCCGCGGCCGAATATTCTGAGGAGGATTGGGACGCGGTAATCTCGGTCGATTTGACCGCTGTGTTTCGCCTGTCGCAACTAGCAGCGCGCCGGATGTTCGCGCAAGGCATGGGCGGAAAAATATTGAATATTGCTTCGGTGCTTTCGTTCCAGGGCGGAATTCTGGTGCCCGCTTATGCCGCGGCCAAAGGGGGCGTGGTGCAATTAACGCGGGCGTTCGCGAATGAATGGGCGGCGAAAGGGATTAACGTGAACGCCATCGCGCCCGGTTACATGGCCACCGACAACACCGCTGCACTTCGCAACGATCCGCAACGCAGTCGCCAAATCCTCGATCGCATTCCCGCCGGGCGCTGGGGCGAACCTCGTGATCTCGCGGGCGCGGCGGTTTTTCTGTGTTCTCCAGCCAGCGATTACGTGCACGGGCATGTGCTTGCGGTCGATGGCGGCTGGCTCTCGCGCTGACGCGCTTGTTGCCGGTGCAATATGAATCCAAAAATACAACCTCCAAATCGAGGCGTTACCGCCTGCTCTCGCGGTTCAACTGGAGTCAAATAACTATAAAGCTAAATTCCTCATCATGTTTTTGATGATTGGTTGGCCCGACTGGCAGATGCCCGTACGCAGGCGAAGATTGCAACCCAATCAACCGGCTTGCTGCCGGGAATTTTGGCGACTGCGGGTCTTTGCACCAGGGATAGAAAGCTGGCCAACCGCACCATCACTACGTTGAATCGGCATTGCGATTAACCAGGATTTGACGGCCACGTCGCTGTCCGTTGGAAGACCTAATGCCCAACCATGAGGTTAGCGAGGGAGTATGTAGACTCCTGCGTCCGCTGAGATTTTGCTGATGTCATCCGGCTCTAGTTTTAGATGTGCTGTAACCATCTCGGGAGGAAGGCGCCGAATCCAGTTGTTCAGAGAAATTTCCTGAAAGTCGCCCGTGGCGAACATTTCCAGAACCTGAACGTCAGTATCACCCATATTCTCGATATAGTGGCCCACGACCCTTGGCACAAAACCGACGTCATTTGCGTTGAAGTCCATAGTGCGTGCCCCGTTGGGCAAAACTACGGTCATACGCGCCTTACCGCTGATGTAGTATTGCCATTCCGAAGCGTTCGGATGCCAGTGCATTTCACGCATGCCACCCGGCTTGATGGTTGCCAAAGCTCCCGTGATGTTTTTCGCCGCCTTGAAGGTATGAGAGTCAACCATGCGAATTTCGCCGCCTCTCGTCTTGTTCGTAGGAGTCATGGCGCTCATTCGGAAGGTGTATTGGTAAGGTGATTCAACCGCACTACCCCCAACAGCGGCCTTGTCCTGTGCCAAGGATGGGGGTAGGTCTGCCGGGAAGATGTATAGGTCTTCCGTCGGCAAGTTCTTAAGAGCGCTATCAGGTAGGCCAAAATTCTTCGCAACCACCGAAGGCGGGGTATGCGCCAGCCAGTGAGAAATAAGGGAGGTGGCGTCTTCTGAAAAATCGCCTTGATTGAATATCAGCATGAATTCGGAACCATCTGGTCCCAATCCCTGGATCGAGTGAGGAAATCCTGCCGGAAAGTACCAAAGGTCACCTTTGCCCACGTCGCCGATGAAGATGGTCCCATCGGGATTCAGAACCGTGACGCGAGTACTTCCGGTGAGTACGATGGCCCACTCATCCGACGTATGCCAATGCAGCTCGCGAAAGCTGCCCGCCGTAAGCCGCATGCGGACTGCCGCAATGTCTTTTGAAGATGGTAGGACCGTTTCTGTTACCTGGTTCGTCCAACCGCCTTCTTCTATGCGCATGTGAGGCAAATCGAAGGAGTACCAGACAGGCAGGATGTTTCCGTAGTCGGTCGGGGGCGGAAGATTTGAAGCAGGATTTTCATCCAAAAGCGGTTTATTTTCCGGGCCAGGATTACTGGCGGAATGATCCTGTTCTCCTTTCGCAATGTTCGCCCTCTCTTGGGCGCTAATGGCCAAGGAGGTCAGCGCAGCCGAAGCTAATCCAGCGGAACCCACACCTAAAAACGTGCGTCTCGAAAATCCTTCAACGCCAGTTTTGCTCTCTTGCGTTTCAGTTGTTTGATTCTCTCGGGCATTGGCAGGCTTGGATTCCTTCGGTGCATTCATTGGAGTATCTCCTCCTTTTCAATTTCTGGCTTTGCCTCCGTCATTCGCGCCATGCAAGGTCGATTCGACGCGAAGGATTCGATACTTTAAGGATTTTTTTCCTTGAGTCAAGTACTGGATTGACGCGAAAACAGGAGAAGTGGGTTTTAGTACGGACTTTTCCGCATACCCCACTTACCGGGGGGCTGTAGACAATTGGAATTGCCGTCATCCTTTTCAACGGACGCGCATCGAAAGCTCTGAAGGACTTGAGCAGAAATCGAGTCTGTGTTGTTTCCGCACTTTCTAGTGCGAAGCCAACTCGGCGATGGATGGAATTGGAGACGTAAGGATGAGTACGACGCGACGAAAGTTTTTTAAAGCCAGTGCGGTTGCGGTGGCCGCGACATCGGGCGTCTCAGCCAACCCGAAGGAAATCGCCTGCTCGACAGCGTCAGGGCAACGAACGACAGGGCCGACTGGGAAGGCGGGCGACATGATTTATCGCAAATTTGGAAGCACGGACGCGCACATTTCCGCGATCGGAGTGGGCGGTCATCATCTCGGCGATGTAACGACCTGGGATGAGGCGGTGCAACTTGTTCACGAGGCGATAGACGCAGGCGTAACTTTCTTCGACAACGCCTGGGAGTATTACAACGGCAAGACCGAGACCATCTTGGGTAGGGCGCTGCGGGACGGGCGCCGCGACAAAGTGTTCCTTATGACAAAGGTTTGCACCCATGGACGAAGCGCCAAATTAGCCATGCAGATGCTCGAAGACTCACTGCGGCGGTATCAAACCGATCATCTGGACCTCTGGCAGATCCACGGCATCGTTTACGACAACGACCCAGAGTTGGCCTACGCGAAAGGTGGCGTCCTGGAAGCATTTGATCAAGCCAAAAAAGAAGGGAAGGTCAGATTCGTCGGCTTCACCGGTCACAAGGATCCTGCATTTCACGTAAAGATGCTCGAACTCGGGTATCCATTCGACTCCGTGCAGATGCCGCTGAATCCCTTCGATGCTAACTTCCACAGTTTTGAGAAGCAGGTCTTGCCGGAGGTGAACCGGCGGGGCATGGCGGCGCTGGGCATGAAGAGCATGGGTGGTACTGCGTGGGGGATAAAGGCCGGCGTTGTGCAGGCTGAGGAAATGTTGCGTTACGCGATGAGCCTGCCTGTCGCGACCACAATTTGCGGCATGGACTCACTGGGCGTACTGCACCAGAATTTGCGCTTCGTGCAGAGCTTTCAGCCGATGACGCAGAGCGAGATGGAGGCTTTGCGAGTTCGCTGTGCGCCGACGGCGGCCGACGGGCGCTTCGAGCCGTACAAGGTGTCTCTGCGATACGACAACCCGATGACCCGCATGCCTCACGGCTTCCCCTTCGACCACACGCAAAGAGAAGTCACCGAGATGTTGGACAAAGCGGACGGCCCTTGGTTGGTGCCGGAGACGACGCCGGAGACGTCGAGGAGATGAAGAATGGCAGATGAACGTCAACCGAACGAGCAATCCCAAGCGACTTCCGGGATCGAACGGCGGAACTTCATACAAGCAGGCCTGGCGTCGGCAGGGACGGTGCTTGCGACTTCAGTTTTGCACAGCCAAGTCGCATCGGCTGCACTTCCGCCGCAAATGACAAACAACGGCGCCGACCAGATTCCACGGCGGCCGCTCGGAAAAACGGGCGCACAGGTCTCCATCATCGGTCTTGGCGGATATCATCTGGGGACGGTGCAATCGCGCGAGGTTGCCGTGCGTCTGGTTCAGGAAGCCGTGGACGCTGCAGTCACCTTTTTCGACAACGCATGGGAGTATAACGACCATCGCAGCGAAGAATGGATGGGGCTCGGATTACAAGGGAGGCGCGATAAGGTTTTCTTGATGAGCAAGGTTTGCACGCACGGGCGGGATAAGAAGGTCGCCATGCAACAATTAGAAGAGTCCCTGAAGCGGTTGGGCACCGACCATTTGGACCTATGGCAGATTCACGAGGTCATCTATGAGAACGACCCCGACCTGCATTTCGCCAAGGGTGGTGTGGTCGAAGCACTGGATGAAGCGAAACAGCAGGGCAAGGTTCGTTTTGTTGGTTTCACCGGACATAAGAGCCCGGCGATCCATCTGAAAATGCTGGCGCACGACTACGCGTTTGATACCGTCCAAATGCCGCTGAACTGTTTTGACGCGACCTATCGTAGCTTCGAGCAGCAGGTGCTGCCGGAACTTCAGCGCCGCGGCATCGCGGCTCTCGGCATGAAGAGTCTGGGGGGCGACGGCCAGCCGATCCAATACGGCGTGGTGAGGGCGGAAGAGGCGCTGCGCTACGCGATGAGTCTACCCGTGGCGACCACAATTTGCGGCATCGATTCGCTAGACGTGTTGCGTCAGAACGTGGGAATTGCGCGCGACTTCAGGCCGATGGCGTCTCAAGAGATGCAGGCGCTCCGTGAGCGATGCAGGCCTTGTTCGGGTGATGGGCATCTCGAGCTGTTCAAAACAACAAAAAAATACGACGGCAGAGTTGGGCGAGAGCAGCATGGCTATCCGCCACCGGAACAACTCCCGATTTGAGGCGGTCTTATCACTTTTTCTACCGAAGCCTGGAACAGATTCTCCTCAAGATTCGCAGGGCAACTCAGAAGTATGAGATATTTTGGCTGCCCAAAAACCTCAGTATCTTCGCGCTCGCAACTCGCTCATTCTAGAAGATCGAGATGCATCAAGCGCCCAAAATCACACGTTTTTGGGCAATTGGTGTTGAAAACGCGGACGGTTGTGTACGGCGACTATAGGCAAGCGTAAGTCTCGGGCTGCTTGTCGAATTTCTGCTTGCAACCGGAACAGCAGAAATAGAAGGGGCTTCCGCGAAACTCTGATTTGTATTTTGCTACGCCGACATCCACCATCATCCCGCAAATCGGATCTTTGGCTTCCTGCTTCCGGGCAAGTGGCTGCGCCTGTGCCTTTGACGCGACGGACCTCGTTCCATTCACTTGGATTATCTCGGCAAGGATGCTGACGGCGATTTCCTCCGGTGAGGCCGCACGGATGTCGAGGCCCGCGGGAGCGCGGACTTGGCGCAGCCTATCAGCGGGCATTTTTTCCTCCTTGAAGGCGTCCAAGATTTTGCTCGCCTTGGTTTTGCTGGCGACAAAGGCCACATAATCCGCTTTTGTGCGAAGAGCTTTTTCCAACGCCTCCTTGTCTCCTTCTCCCTGCGTGGATACGACCATGAAGGTTTGCGGCGTGATTTTGAGCTGGCTTAAATCCGGATCGGCTTGCACCAAGTCGCAATCTGGAAAACTCTCGCGGTCTGCTTCTGGAACGACAACCGAAACCGCATAATTAATTGCCGTGGCGAGTTTCGCCAATGTTTTTGCAACAGGAGAGCGGCCAAGGATAAGAATGTGTGGCTTGGGCAGGACGGGTTCGATGAAGATGTCCAACGTGCCTCCACTGTGGCAAGTCATGGTGTAATCCACGATGCCTTCTTCAGGAGATGAGGAAGGACTGATGCGAATCAAACGGGGTTGACCATCTGCCAGGGCTTTCAAAGCTTCTTTGATCACAACCAGTTGCGAACAGCCGCCGCCAATCCAGCCCCACATTTTGCCATCGGGGAAAATGATCGCTTTGTTGCCAGGCTTGCCGGAGATGGGCGCTTCATAACGCACAACCACGGCGACGGCAAAGGGTTGTCCGTTGGTCACGAGCTCATCGGCTTTACTCAGGAACTGATCGAACATCTCGAATAACCTTCTCTCGAACTAAAGATATCCTTCCAAGGCTACCAGGCTTTCCAAATTATGGGCCGGAGCAAACACATCAACGTAGGGAAGGGCGGCGCTCATACCGCGAGTAACCGGCGCATACTCCGCCAGTCCCAAGAGCGGATTCAGCCAGATGATCTCGCGTGCCCGGCGCCGGATGTCGCGCAGTTCCGCAGCCAGCTTCTCGGGTTCACCCGTGTCCCATCCATCACTCAAAATGATGAACGTTGTGTTGTTCGAAAGCAATTTTCTTGCCTGCTGACGATTAAACTCCTTCAGAGAATCGCCAATTTTGGTGCCGCCCGCCCATCCGGCGGCCCTTTGTGAAAGTCCGCGCAATGCGTCCGGCAAATCCCGCGTGCGAAGCAGATCGGTGATCTCCAGAACATTTGTGCTGAACAGAAACGTATTTACATGTTTGAAGGATTTTTGCAGGGCGTAGGCAAACCGGACCAGAAACAAACTGTAGGAATTCATGGAGCCGCTGATATCGAGGAAAATTACCAACTTGCGCTTCCGTGGTTTTTTCACCCAAAAAGCCAGGGCGATGGGATCGCCGCCGCGAGAAATGCTTCGCCGGATGGTTCTACGCATATCGACTTGTTCGGCGAGATTTCTGATCCTACGTCTACGCGAAAGCCGCCGGCTCATTTTGCGGAACAGGCGCATGGAAATTTGCTCAAGCGCAATCAGGTCGTCCTGCGGCACATCTGCTAAGTCCACTTTCTGCATGCGCTGTTGGGTGCTTGCACCAGAGACCGCCTTGCCCTCGGGTTCCGCTAGGGAAGAGTCACTGGTGGACAAGGCCACCAAAGCTTGCGGGCTGGCTCCCGCCCGGTAGGTGCTGAATTTGGGATCCTTGGCTTCTTTCGAATCAGGACTCGAGGTATTCTGCGAAGCGCTCCAAAATAAATCGAAGATCTGATCAAAAATGTCCCATTCCTCTTTCGAAGAAGCCAGGATAGTCCGCAGAGCAAGGGCGAACGTTTGCTGGTCCGAAAATTCCATTGTCCTGGCGACTTCGAGAGCCAGTAGAGTCTGCTGCACACCGTTTGACAATCCGTTTTCCCTGGCGAAACGGCAGAACGCCGTAATGGTGGTAGCTGAACGGCTTTGTTCTGCCTGAAGCATTTATTCCTTCACTCTAGCGAACGGTCACGAAAGTATTTTCTCAATTCCCGCGGCCCGGAGCTTGGTGGTGTCTTCCATTGACTTCGCAACGCAACCGATCGTTTCTTCAACTGCTTGAATATCCAGGCGGTGTTTTCCCAGCGCCATTGCGGACTGCGCGCAATCAAGCGTTTCCGTCACACCCGGAGGTTTTGCAAGATCCAGTTGCCGCACGGACTGAATGAAATGCACGACTTGGCCGCCGAGCTCTTCCTCGATACCGGGCAAGCGGGCTCGAACAATCTTCATTTCTTTTTCATAACTGGGATAATCGATCCAATGGTAGAGGCAGCGACGTTTCATCGCATCACTCAATTCCCGAGTACGGTTGGATGTGAGAATGACGTAGGGAACGTGTTTGGCTTTTATGGTTCCCATCTCCGGCACGGTAATCTGAAAATCGGAGAGCAACTCAAGAAGGAATGCTTCGAATGCTTCGTCCGCGCGGTCAATTTCGTCGATCAGAAGTACGGGTGAAGCGTCTTCGACGAGGATGGACTGCAACAATGGGCGCTGGAGAAGAAATTCCTTACTGAAAATATGCTTTTCCTTCTCTTCGACAGTGCGCTCAATGTTTTCTTCGATCTTGATGGCCAGTAACTGCTTCTGGTAATTCCATTCGTAAACGGCGGAGTTCACGTCCAATCCCTCGTAGCACTGCAGACGGATCAAACGGGTGCCCAGCATGGCCGCGAGCACTTTGGCCACTTCCGTCTTCCCCAATCCGGCGTGGCCTTCGATCAGCAGAGGTTTTCCTAGTCTAGTGACCAGAAAAATGGCTGTAGCGAGGGCTCGGTCCGTGACGTATCCCAACTGCTCGAAGCGCAGGATGAGGTTATCTACATCTTTGATTTGCTTGTCCTGGGGAGAGGTTGGAGATGTCGCCATGTTAGGTCGAATTCAAATGGTACTAGAAATCAATGATCAGCTATCGCGGCGAAAGACACCTTTTGCAGCTTGCCAAGCCAAAGAAGTTGCACTGATGGGTCTAGCAGCGACATCTGCGGGTGCCTCCCCAGCATCCTGGGGCTGCGAAAGCCGAGCCTGAAAGTTCTTAGTGAATTCACCGAACATAATATTAGAAACTTCACTGATCACCCGCGAACCCATCTGCGCCAGGATGCCGACTACGGTTAGTTCAGAGATGCTGGTAACTTCGGTCCCGCCCCCGGTGAGCGCGCGAAGTTTTCCGGTCATCTTCATGGAAGCGCTGCCGCGCCCCCGCACATCCTGGCCTTTGCCGAGAATTTCGATTTCATGGTTCTCCGGGTCTAGGCGGACGATCTGTACTTCACCCCGGTAATCGGTCACGCTTGGTCCAACTTTTACGCTGATCGCACCTTTGTAGCTCTTGTCATCAACCTGTTCAGTGATCTGTGCGCCGGGCACGCAACCCGCAACTTTCCGCGGATCACTCAGGAAGCTCCAGACCTTCTCCAAGGGCTCCTTCACTTGGAAGGTTTTTTCGATCTGCATTGCCATCGCCTTAACTCACCACACCTTTCTCTTTCAATACATTCCACACCTTCCAGGGAGTGATGGGCATGTCAATATGTGTCACACCCAGGGGCGACAGGGCATCCACAACCGCGTTCACAAAAGCAGCCGGGGAGCCCACGTTGGGAGATTCACCGACCCCCTTGGCCCCAAAGGGATGGTGCGGGGATGGCGTGCACGTGCTGCCCGTTTCCCAATGCGGCGTCTCGACTGCCGTCGGGATCAGGTAGTCCATAAAAGTGCCACCCTGGACGTTTCCGCTTTCGTCGTAATCAATCAGCTGCATGAAGGCGATGGCCAAACCTTCCGTGAGGCCGCCATGAATCTGACCTTGAACGATCATGGGATTGATGACGTTGCCGCAATCGTCCACGGCCACAAAGCGCCGGACCTTCACTTCTCCCGTGCCTTTGTCGATGTCAACCACGCAGATGTAAGTGCCGAACGGAAAAGTGAGATTCGGCGGATCGTAATAATTCACGGCTTCGAGCCCCGCTTCGAGGCCATCGGGAATATTAGTGTACGCGGCAAACGCGATTTCCTGGATGGTCTTGGATTTACTCGGCGCGCCCTTTACGAAGAACTTGCCGGTCTCCCATTCCAAATCCGCTTCGCTGCACTCTAGTAGGTGAGCAGCAATCTTTTTTGCCTTGTCGCGAATCTTGCGCGCGGCCATCGCTGTGGCCGCGCCAGAGGTGGGCGTGCTACGACTGGCATAAGTTCCAAGCCCGTAGGGCGCGGTGTCTGTGTCGCCCTCTTCTACTATTACATCGGAAGCGGGAATGCCCAGCTCCTGAGCGACGATTTGCGCGTAGGTGGTTTCATGGCCTTGTCCCTGGCTCTTGGTTCCCATGCGGCAGATGGCTTTTCCAGTGGGATGGACGCGAATCTCCGCGCTATCAAACATCTTGATGCCCGCAATGTCGAACGTATGAGCCGGACCGGCACCGACCGCTTCCGTGAAGCTGGAGATGCCAATGCCCATGAACTCGCCCTTTTTGCGTTTCTCTTCCTGCTCTTTTCTCAGTTGGGCGTAACCCACCATTTCCAGGGCCTTATTCATAGCCCCTTCGTAGTTTCCGCTGTCGTAGGTCCAGCCCAACGGAGTCTTGTAGGGAAATTGGTCAGGCTGGATAAAATTTCTGCGGCGAAATTCGGCCGGATCGATCTTCAACTGGTTGGCCAGGATGTCGACCACTCGCTCGATCAGGTAAGCCGCTTCTGTGATGCGGAACGAACAGCGGTAAGCGATTCCGCCCGGCGCTTTGTTGGTGTACACGCCGTCTACTTCGCAGAAAGAAGCGCCAAAGTCATAAGAACCAGTGCACATGCTGAACAATCCAGCCGGAAATTTGGTGGGTTGCGCCGCCGCGTTGAACGCTCCATGGTCGGCCAGCGTTTTCACGCGCAAGGCTTTCACCTTGCCGTTCTGATCGGCGGCAATTTCTGCCGTCATGTGATAGTCGCGGGCAAAGCCGGTGGACTGGAGATTCTCGGAGCGCGTCTCAATCCACTTCACGGGCACGCCCAGCGTGAGGGAAGCGACAACTGCGCAGACATAACCGGGATAGATGGGGACTTTGTTGCCAAACCCGCCGCCAATGTCCGGAGAGACTACACGGATATTTTGCTCTGGGATACCACCCACGAGAGCAAAGAGCGTGCGGTGAGCGTGTGGCGCTTGCGATGTGAGATAAACTGTAAGCTTTTCCGTAGCTTTGTTGAAGTCCGCAACGCAGCCGCAAGTTTCGAGCGGCGCAGGGTGGCATCGCTGAGAAATGGCGTGGACGCTGGCCTTTACTGCAGCGTTTTGGAACGCTTTGTCGGTGGCCGTTTTGTCGCCGACTTCCCAATGAAAAATATGATTGGACTTCTCTTCACGATCCTCGCGAAGGATGGGGGAACTTGGGTCTGTGGCTTTATGAGGGTCAACCAGGACGGGGAGTTCCTCGTATTCCACTGCCACTAGTTCCGCGGCGTCGGCAGCGGTGTACTGATCCTGGGCGACGACGAACGCGACTTCCTGCGCCTGAAAGAGCACCTTGCCTGTCGCCAGCACCATTTGCTTATCGAAGAAGAGCGTCGGCATCCAGGCGAGGTTTGCCTTGGCAAGGTCTTCGCCGGTGATGATCGCTAGCACGCCGGGAAGCTGTTTCGCCTTCTCCGTGTTGATGGATTTCAGCCGAGCGTGGGCGTACGGGCTGCGCACCATGTGGCCATAGACCATGCCCGGAAGCCGCACGTCGTCCACATAATTGCCCTTGCCTTGAATGAATCGCGAATCTTCCTTCCGCTTGATCGAATGACCCATTCCACCAATTTCGGGAGATGTTTTCGCAATCACTTTGCCCCTCCCTGCTGCGCCATCTTGCTCGCGGCGTACTGAACAGACTTCACAATATTCTGGTAGCCGGTGCAGCGGCACAAATTACCCGAGATTCCCCACCGAATGTCAGTCTCCGTGGGCTGTGCATTCTTTTTCAGTAGCGCGTAACTCGACATCAGCATGCCCGGCGTGCAGAAGCCGCATTGCAAACCATGTTCTTGTTTGAAGCCCTCTTGCAGCGGGTGAAGGCTTCCGTTGCTCAATAGTCCCTCCACCGTAAGAAGCTCCGCTCCGTCCGCCTGCACGGCAAAGACCGTGCAAGACTTCACGGATTTTCCGTCTAAAAGGACCGTACAAGCGCCGCAGTTGCTGGTGTCGCAACCGACGTGCGTGCCGGTCAGCCCTAACGTGTCCCGGATGAAGTGAACGAGCAGAAGTCTGGGTTCTACGTCGGCTTCCCGCCCTTGGCCGTTGATATTGACGCGTACTGTTTGTTTCTTTGCCATTTCGTTTCCCCCGATTCGCTGCAGACTTCTAGTTGCCGCCAGCACGCTCAACAGCACGCGATAACGACCGCTTCGCCAGCTCTTTGACCATACCCTTCTTGTATTCCACTGGGCCCCGCAAATCGGGACTGGGCTCCGCCTCGTCAGCGGCAAGCTGCGCCGCTTGATTAATGCTGGCTTCATCCGGCTTTTTGCCGCGCAGGAATGCTTCGGCCTTTCGGGCCTTCATCGGAGTCGGCCCCACATTTGTTAGGCCGATACCCACTTTCTGGCAGATGTCCTTGTCGTCCAAAGTTAATTGAACTGCTACGGCGGCTGTCGCAAAGTCTCCAACCTTGCGCTCCAACTTGAAGTAGGCACCTCCGCTTCGTGGGGGTGGTACCGGTATGCGAATTTCGGTGAGAATTTCCTCGTGTTGCAGTGCAGTGGTAAATAAAGTCACGAAGAAATTCTCAATCGGAATAACTCGCTCGCCGTTTGGTCCAGTTGCTACTATCTGCGCGCCGAGAGCCACCATCGTGGCTGGATGGTCATTGGCAGGATCGCCGTGAGCCAGGTTGCCCCCGACTGTGGCCAAGTTGCGCACTTGCGGATCGGCGATGACGTGTGCGGTGTCCAAGAGGATCGCATACTTGGAGCGGACCACAGTCGAAGCTTCCAGTTCCGCTTCTCGCGTCAACCCGCCGATCTTCAAATAACCTCCCTCTTCCTTCACATACGACAGTCCTGCAATACGATTGATGTCAATCAGAAAGCCCGGCCGGGCTAACCGGAGCTTCATCATGGGAATTAGGCTCTGCCCACCGCTTAGAATTTTCGCTTCGTCACCGTGCTGTTGCAGCATGGCCACCGCTTCCGGAACCGTTTTTGGCCGTAGGTATTCAAAGGATGGGGGGATCATTCTCGCCTCTCACCTCAAGTGGGATGTAGTTTGAGAAAACGCAGGTTCGCAAGCGAACAAGAGATTTGTGCGCTTGGTAATGCCTTTGCCCGTTCCCGATGAGTCCCTTACGCGTGTTGAACCGTTCATAACCCCAAGCGCATCATGGAGCCCGATTGTGTTTGAAGAGGGGTTGTCCGTCTTGACATGATTTTCGTTCTTCTCCGCTACACGGAGAGGACCGAAGCAATCTTCGCTCTTGCGTGACTACTCCCCTAAAATCACCCTCACCGCGTTATCGCGGCAATCGGGAGTTCCATTCTTTCAATCTCAGGGAAAAACCGGCGCTCTGCATTGGCGACTCCCGATACCCAAAGAACCAGCTCCCAACGAAGCTTATAGTCCTCCCCTCCTGTCTTTGTCCAGTTTGAAATTTGTCAACTCGTTGTCTCGGCTTGAGCACGGGTTTGCCGGCCGTTTACTGCATCGCCTTCTTGTTCGTGCTTTGGCGTAGTCGCCAGTCGTCGATGGCCATGCGGATCGCATCTGGAGCAAGGTTGCTGCACAGCATCTTGTATTCCGGAATGCCTCCCAAACTCTCGGCTACGTTTTGTTTGGTTATTTCGTAAGCTTCGACGACGCTCTTGCCCAGAACTATTTCTGTAGCAATCGAAGAGCAGGCGATAGCCACGGCACAGCCCATACACTTGAATTTCACATCTTGAATAACGTCATCCTCAATTCGGAGGGTAATTAGAACCGTGTCGCTATCCACCGGGCTGCGGACGATAGCTTTGCCGGAAGGGTTTTCCAGGCTGCCCACGTTACGCGGGGTGGCAAAATGATCGCGAATCTGCTCGCTATACAAGGCTACTCCCTGGGTCGGCATCAAAAACATGGTATATGATAAGGCGTTGTTTATGTCTGCCGAATTTTACTCCAAGGTGGCTGAATTCGCGGCACAGAGGAAATACTTCGCCGTGGCTACCATCGTGCGAGCGGAGGGCTCCTCTTCGGCGAAGCCTGGTTCCAAAGCCATCATCGACGAGCAAGGGAAGATCGTCCTGGGATGGGTCGGGGGCGGCTGCGCGGAGAGCACTGTCAGAAACGAAGCCTTGAAATGCATCGACCTGGGCAAGCCCGAGCTGATTACTCTGGATATGACCGATGAGTTGCTCGGAGTGGGAATGCCCTGCGGCGGCAAAATGGATGTCTATATCGAGCCCGTTCTTCCGCAGCCCGAGTTGTTGATCGTCGGGCACGGTCGGATCGCCGAGGTGCTGGCAAAGATTGCCGCGCTGATGAATTTTTCCGTCACCGTCAACGACCCCGCCGTCGACCGCGCCTCTTATCCCGAAGCCACGCGTCTTGTGACCGAGGATTTCGATCTTACCCGGACTTCCATCAATTCCAGAACGTTTGTAGTCATCGCAACGCTGCACAAGCAGGATCACCTCTGGCTGCAAAAGGCTTTGGAATGCAATGCTGGATACGTTTCTCTTATCGCCAGCCGCCATCGTTCTCGGCTCGTGCTCGATTATCTTCTTGCGACGGGGATGTCCGCGGAAAAGATCGAAAGGGTTTGGGCGCCGGCAGGACTCGATCTCGGCGCCTCCACGCCGGAGGAAATCGCGCTAAGTATCGTGAGTCAAATGGTGGCGTTGCGCCGCGGCGGCAGCATCAAGGCCCTCAAAGAATCCGAGTCGGCCTCCAAGGGTTTCCCCAGAGACAAGGTAGTTCAGCAGTGCGATAGCGATAGGATTCGCTGACGCTTTCTTTTACGCCTTTTTTTTGAAATTAAGCTTACCCCGCGGGTGGCATGCCTTCCGGGCTGCGCCGGTTTTCTGCGATGATCTCCGCCAAGATGCTCAAAGCGATTTCTTCCGGCCCTTCCGCGCCGATGTTGAGTCCAGCAGGCGCCCGCACACTTGCTAGTCGTTCTGCAGACTCGCCCCGCAGTACCAGGCTGCGGCGAATTTCTTGCGCTCGTTTCTTGTTCGCCACCAGTGCGATGTAGCTGCAGTTCACCTGCAAAGCTTGTTCCACGGCTTCTTCGTCAAATTTTCCCCCGCTAGCCACGACCACGTACCGCGCAGAGGCTGAAGGCAGGCGTGAAAAATCCAGGGAATTCAGCAATCTGTCCGCATCGTGCACATCGGAGAGTTTCGCCAATGGAGCCACAACAGTCACAGTAAAATTCAGCAACTTCCCCAATTTTGCCAGCGCGATCGCCACCGGCTCTCTGCCAACGATGATGAGATCGCGTCCCATCGGAGGCTCCGCTAGTCCGGGAGTTTCCCGTCCCCCCCGGTTTGCAGTCTCGATCAGGACATTCTCACTCACCTCTCCTTTGCCAAAATTGTGCAGCAGCTGAAGGTCATCTTTGCTGTCCATGTCGAGCAGAATTCCGATGTCTTCCACCGGGAATTTGACGATCCCTTCCAGGTGATTCCCGAATATGGCCCGGCAGCCGATGTCTCCCGTGAGCGCCATAACTTCGGAGAACACAGAGCGATCCAAAAGAACGGGATTGCCCCGGAAGCCCTTATACGTTGGGATCACAATCTGAGCGCCGGATCGCATGTAATGATCCATCAGCAGGTCGAGCGTCCCGGGGCGGATGAACGGCTGGTCCGCTAGAACGATCAGCGCAGCGTCCACGCCAGAAGGCAATGCAGCAAGTCCCGTACGCAATGAAGTCCCCATTCCCTGATGATAGGATTCGTTGATCACCACCGTCAGATTCCGGGTAGAAATCCGCTCCTTGATCTTTTCAGCTTCGTGCCCAAGCACAAGGACGATGTCCTTCGCCCGCGAGCTGCGCACGTTTTCCAAAACCTCGCCGAGAACTGTGTTCTCTCCTAGCCGCAGGAGCTGCTTCGCTTCTCCCATTCGCGAAGACATCCCCGCCGCAAGAACTACCGCCCCGAATCGCGCATTGCTTCTTGCTTCCATGAACACCTCCGAGCTGCCGACCATTCAGAGTCTACACAGCCCAGGAAATGTAGGGTAAGAGAAAGTCCTGCCTTCGGGGCTGGCGAATGTGGTGGCGGTGAAGCTCAGCTTGGCGCTCTGCCATTTTCAGCAGCCGCTGTGAGCGAAACTTCCCGGTGAGCCCACCCAAAAGCATCTGATTTCGCCACGCAGCGAAATCGCCTGTTCACGCTTGCGGATTCAATGACTTGCGCGGGTGTCACGCGCGGGGTTTTTGTCACACGAGCTATTTCGTGATTTGGAGACGGACCGATGCTTTGCTTCCTCGATCATCAGGCAATCAGACTCAACGCGTTCCACTTCCCACTTTACCGATATGCCGTTTACCAAGACTTGAGGAGATATATCGGCGCAGCCCCGAACGCTGTGGCAGCTGCTTTGATTTGGAAGCGTGATACGCTCCGGAAATGCTGGAGGCACCCAAAAATGAGCTCTGCGCGAATCGCCTTCCTTCTCCTGATTTTGCTCACTGCGGGTAGTGTTGCTAGCGCGCAATTGGCGGAGGGGCCAGTCGACGGACTCGGCCTTCTGGATTATTGCCGCGCCGCCGAGGTCGTAAAACAGCCGCCAGAAACAAGAAAGATTCTTGGTGAGAAGGCCTATCAGGAGATATTGGATAAATACTACTGGTGCCTCGGTTACATCGAATCGACGAGGGACGCCGCACTTCACGCGCACGTCGCACTCGAGGTTGCTCCAGCAGTTCGGAGTGACGCTTTCAGGGAGTAATCACGACAAGCAGGCAGTTTCAGCGAAACTTCAGATCGCCTGTTTTCCGCCATCCGCCCCAAACGAATGACCTCATCGTTATTCTAAATCGATGGCTCAGTGAACATGAACAACGCCTGCACGAATCTAGGACAATGTTGGCCGCCGAAGCGTTTGGAAAAATATTCCCTTGCGACACGACAATCCCGAAGGGAGAAGTCAAGGCAACTAAGCCTTCAACTCCATAGTCGAGAAGTGAACTTGGGTACCGAACCACTTGATGGACAGTTTTGCCGTTTACCAGTCCAGAGACTTTCGCCCCTCGCCGCAGCCCCTTGTTTTTTAGGGCGATCCGCCCATTTTGCGAATTATCTCTAAAAGGCGAGGCGCAGGGAGAATTGGATTTGGCGGGAAGGCCCGGCGGTTTTGCTGATGATACCGAAGCCGGTGCCGAGCAAAGTGTTCGAAGGCAATCCGAAATTCACAATATTGAAAATGTTGAAGAACTCCGCGCGAAATTGCAGGACAGCCCATTCGGCGCCGCCGCGGCCGATGGGAGTGTTCTTGATCAAAGCGATATCGTATTGCTGGAAGCCGGGGCCGCGAAAAGTATCGCGCCCGAGCGTGCCAAAGTAGCCTTGATTGGGGCCGGTCCCGCCGGGAAGATTGATGGGAATAGAGAAGAAGGAGCTGTTGTTTGCGCCGCGGCCGAAGTAATCCTCGCGAATGGTGCGACTGGTGGACAAGTCTGGCATGGTCACTAAATCGGGCCGGTCGGTTCCACCCGCGCCGGCTCCCGTTTGTTGAATTCCGGAGTAAACGGTGAACGGCGGGCCGGTCATGACGGAAGTGACGTTTAAGACTTGCCAGCCTTGCGTGACTCTGGTGCCCAACGGTTGCAGGAAGTCGACGCGATCCAGGGGAATCGCCCAAATCAGGCTCAGAGAGAAGGCCTGGGCTGTGTCGAAAGTCGACGGACCTTTTTCGGCGCGCGGATCACGTGGATTCTGCGACAGCGCCTGCAAAATGACTCCCGCATTTGCGGGAATGCCGCCGAGAACGGTACTCGTATCGTCGAGCGACTTGGAATAGGTGTAACTGGCCTGAAAGCCCAAGCCGTAGCGCGCGCTGTTCTTCGTCAAACTGCTCTGCAATCCGTTGTAGGACGAGTGCGAAGCGGACTGCATCACCGATTCCGGGCCGTAACCGGCAATCGCTTGTCCTGCGGCATTGAATTGCGTGAACGGAGCGAAAGCGGGATCGGCCCCCGCGTATCCATTGGGCGAAAAAACGCTGGGCAAGTGCACACCCGCGGTGCCGACATAGGAGGCACTCAGGAGGATGCCGCCAAAATCGTGATCTAAGCCCAAAGTGTAAGTGCCGATGTAGCCGTCGCGAAAGTTGCGTTCGATGAAGGAGGCATTGATGAGTTGCGTTTGGTCGCCGGGAGTGAGCGCTTCCACATCGGCCTGGTAGCGTTGCACATCGATCTGGGTATTGGGAAAAACGTTGGTGCTGTCGCCTCCGGGGAAGAGCGGTAGGCCGCTGGTGGTGTAGACGGGGGGAAGCTGCAAGGGGACCGCGGTGGTGTGAAAGGGAACAGGAGTGCCTGGAGACGCGGTGATGAGCGGCTGAAAGACCAGCGGGAATCCGCCGGTAACAAAATTGGTTTGCCAGAGATTCGGGAGCAGCGTGGTAATGGCGGCACCGGCATGAAAGGTGGTGTGTTTGGTGGCGGCGAAGTCGATGGCAACGCGCGGTCCGAATCCGCGCCAGTCCGTGGGATAAATGGGCTGAGGATTGAAGGTGTAAATCTGTCGGGCGCCGGGAGCGAAATAGCTGCTGGAATTTCCCTGAGCATCGACGGGGAAGCCGACGGAAGTGCGATTGTGGGCTTCGCGGATGGGTGAGTTGAGTTCGTAGCGCAGGCCGTAGGTGAGGACCCAACGCGGAGAAATTTTCCAGGCATCCTGGAAGTAGAAGTCATAAGCGTTGCGGCGAACAGCAGCTTCGTCAAACTTGTTACCTTGCGGGGTAACGTTGGCGGCCGCGGTGATGGTGTAGGAATAAGGTGTAGCGGTGAGAAGGCCGGTGAGCGCATCGGGCAGGGGTTGGCCTGGCTGAATATTGTGCTGGCCGCTGGCGGAAAGAATCTGCACCGGGGAATACGCGGTGCCGCCGCCAAAGGTGTACAGGCCGTTCGGGTTGGTGCCGAAAATGGTGGCGTCTTTGTTGAGGCGGATGTCCAGGCCCCATTTGAACGTGTGAGCGCCGTGGGCCCAAGCTATGTCGGTCTTGGCTTGATAGACATTTCCATACGAACCGATAATCGAGCCGTCGGCGGTGTTGAAGCCTTCGTAGAGGCCATCACCGAATACCAAGGCCGGATCGGTGGTGTTTTGCGTGGGAAAAATCGGAGTGCTGCGGACATAGCCAAACGCGGTGTTAAGAGTGAGGCGGGAAGTGATGTTGCGCGCATAGCCGACGGTGGCGATGCGCTGGTGATCGAAGAAATTTACGCCGAAGGTGGGATCGATGGCGGTCTGGTCGGGATTGGTGATGGGACCGTTAACTTGGTTGAGGCTGAAGCGGCCAAAGAGAGTGGACTTGTCCGACAATTTTTGGTCGACCCGAATGGAGAATTGATTGGTGCTGGTGTCGATCTTTGAATATGTGGCGTAAGTGCGGGCGCCAAATGCGCCTTGAGGATCGTTGGGCAGAGGATAGCGATTGAGGAGCGGCGCGATGGCGGGATTGACGGGGACGTATAAGACATCGCCGGGATAGGTAGTGGTATCGATACCTTGGCGTTCGGCTTGAGTGGGCACGGCAAAGACCTGGGTGGTGCCGAGAACTTGGCGAAAACCCTGATACTCGAAGAAGAAAAAAGTTTTGTCGTGGCCGTCGTAGACCTTGGGCAACACCAACGGCCCGCCGATGGTGCCGCCAAATTCGTTGCGAACAAAGGGCGGAATGCGCCGCGTATCTATGCCGTTGCTGTAGTCAAAGAAATTGCGGGCATCGAATGCGGCATTGCGCACAAATTCAAACAGAGTGCCGTGATAATCATCGTTTCCGGACTTTGTGGTGACGTTAGTAAAGCCGGCGGCCCCCTCTCCGATTTCTGCGGGCATGACTCCCGAGCTTGACTGCACTTCCTGGATAGCATCCACGTTGAAATTGGGGAAGGTGGCGCCGCCGAGTTCCGGATCGCTGGAGTCAGTGCCATCGGTGGCGAAGACAGCGGTGACGCCGCGCTGGCCGTTGATTGAGAATTGTTGCGTGAAGTTGGCCGCGCCATTGGTGTCGGTCATGGTGCCGGCGGCGAGGAGAAGTAGTTTGCTGAAGTCGCGCTCGTTCAGGGGGAGATTCGAAACTTGCTTGCTGGAGAGGCGGAGTCCTCCGGCGGCTTCAGTGGATACCTGGCCCGATGGCGTCAGCAGCTTCAGCGATTGATCTTGCGAAGAAAGGTGAAGATTGACGTTGAGCTGGGCGTTTTCCGGGACGACGAACGGCTCCGGAGCTGCCCAAACTTTCCCTTTGGTCTCGACGGAAACGCGATAGCTGCCTGGTTTGATTTCCGCAAAAGTGAAAGTTCCATTCGGAGAGGTTGTGGCGTGATATTCCGGCTGTTCCGAGTTGGAGTGAAGAGCGACGGTGGCATTGGCAACGGGTGAACCGGCATCCGTGGTAGCGACACCGGTCCACCCAGATGAGGCAAATATAGCCGGGCAGACGAGCAGACACACACCGAGAAATAACCAAAAAGCAACATATCCTCGTTCCCTGCCCTGTTCTACCAAAACGGTGACCTTATGCCCCTTCGTCACTGGAACTTCGTTCAGTGCGTGGATTGAGCGACCCACGCGGATCGGACGCACTTTGGAGCGATGCGTCGATTCTACGCCATCGCTACAACCAGTAGAAGGGAATTCTCCTGTAGAAAATCGATTTTGTACATGAATTGCACCGCACCCCCGAAGGGCGCAAGGCGAAACCGGAAAGGTTCGGGCTAGTACGTACTTCGGCGGTTTTGCCGTTCAAGCACTGACCTGCTATCTGGAGCTAATTGCTAATTTCAATTGATTGGGTTTACCTATTCGGCGGTTTGTCTGGCTTCAAGGACTGGCTGCGATTTGGCAGTACGAACCTTCTCTAATTCGTGCGCAAGCCCGGTCATGTCGAACTGCGTCGTGACCCCCGGTTCGACTTCTAAAAGCATCGTCTTGTGCTTCATCATGTCTTGAATAAGTTGTTGGTCACCCCCAACAGAATCACCTGTGGGGCCTACCAGCACAGGACCAATGGGAGCGTCTGTCCTGGCGGGATATGACCAAAGAACACTGTATAGGTTCTCCGTGGCGAATCCCAGTTCGTCCCACTCGATGCGTTTTTCTTGTCCGTCCTCAAATTTTACGCGGAGATACATTAACTTGCCTTTAGCCGGCTGGTTATAGACAGACTCCCAGCGCGAGTGCCTGAAGAATGACAAAAAAGAATGCGTGCCCCTCTGAAGGATGACCAAATCAAATTTGCCGTCTAGCGAGGTCCCCTTCACTGCAATGGCGTTTCCGAGTTGGTCGTTGACCTTTTCAGAGCTCCAGGCTTGCTGATTTGCATGTCCGAGCGACGGTACAGGAAGCGCAGCCGCTGGGTCTACAGCAGGAAATGTACTGGCTGGCACAGTCGATGCCTGCACAACTGCCGGTGCGCTCTTCGACGCGGCTTTCTGGGAATTTCCCGAGCAACCCAAAACAGTGAACAGGATGCCTATGGACACCAATAAAAAGACCTTCTTCATTTTGTCTCCTCACAAAGCGTTCGTCATGGTCGAAGGCTCAATGCACCTAAGTCTGAAGTTCTTTCAGTAAACCTTGAATAGCCCGAAGGTACAGGTGTGTTGATAGGCTTACCGGCTTGATGGTGCTGCACCTCGCGTGGCGCTAGACCGGATTGTGCGACTAATCGCTCCAAACGCTTTCTTGTCCTGCTGCGTGCAAAACCGGACCAGCCTGAAGGGGTAAGGAAACAACGAGAAAGGAGAAGCTGTGCTGCTATCTACTACGGAAACTGTGTCAAACTTGGCAACCGTCAAACCGGGAAGCGCGTTTGAACGTAGCCACCCGGCGGCGGACGCTTCGCGTGGGATGAACGGAGCAGTGGTTGCTTGTTGGTTGAGATAAGTTTGGGTCACAAGGAGGTCCCTGTGACCCATCTTCGTAAATTGATGCTGGAGGTGATTTCGATACTCTATTTTGGCCCACCAACGATCATCTAAATTGGCCCACCTACTGAAAACTATATACCGTGGATCTCGTTACGGGCTGGCGAGCCCCCGAGGAGACCCGGTTGAACAGGAGAGCCAAAGTGGAACTATTTGAGCAGATTCGGCGGGAGTACAACCACGGTGTGGGGACTATCCAAGGGGTGGCGAGGAAGCTTGGAATTCATCGGCGCATGGTGCGGGAAGCATTGGCTGACGCGGTTCCGAGGGAGCGAAAAATCAACACTCGACCGAAGCCGAAATTGGAAGCAGCGGCGACTTTCATCGACGCGATTCTGCAGACCGATCAGAAGGCACCAAGAAAGCAGCGACACACCGCACATCGGATCTGGTGCCGGATCCGCAAGGAACTTCCGGAAGTCAGCATCGCCGAGTCATCAATTCGTCGCTATGTGCGCGAGCGGAAGATTCAGTTACAACTCATCGGGCACGAGACGTTCATTCCGCAGTCCTACGCTTGGGGAGGAGAAGCGCAGGTGGATTGGTATGCAGCTTACGCAGATATCTGCGGAGAGCGGGAGCTGGCCTACGTATTCTGCATGCGCAGTATGGCCAGCGGAGGAGCGTTCCATTGCGCTTTCCCACACGCAAGTCAGCAAGCGTTTCTGGAAGCGCACGAATGGGCGTTTACCTATTTTGGCGGCGTATTTGCTCGCTGCCGTTATGACAACCTCACGAGTGCAGTGAAGAAGATTTTGCGAGGACACCAGCGAGAGGAGACCACGCGATTCATCGCCTTCCGATCGCATTGGGGCTTCGAGTCGGAGTTCTGCACACCAGGAGAAGGGCACGAAAAAGGCGGCGTGGAGGGAGAAGGCGGTTACTTTCGCCGGAACCACTTGGTGCCTGTGCCGAAAGTGGACAGCTGGGAGGAGCTGAACACCCTGCTGCTGGAGGCTTCCAAGGGCGACGAGCAACGGATGATCAACGGGCGGACGCAGACGGTCGGCATGGGGATGAACCTTGAACGGGAACATCTGCGCACGCTGCCCGAGGAAGGTTTCGACCTCGCTGCGGTCCACTTTCCGCAGGTAAACGCCAGCGGCTGCGTGAAGGTGCTGACCAACTTCTACTCGGCTCCTCTTCCCGTCGGAGTGGAAGTGCAGGCCAAGGTGCATTCGTCCTACGTGGAGATCTGGCATCAGGGAGAGTGTGTGGCGCGGCATGAACGGTGCTTCAACCGCCAGCAGAAAGTACTCAACCTGGAGCACTACCTGGAGGCGCTGACCAAGAAGCCCGGAGCGTTCGCTGGTTCGACACCGCTCGAGCAGTGGCGGGCGCAAGGACGTTGGCCGGCCAGTTTCGATCGCTACTGGGAGATGCTGAAGCAACGAAGGGGCCAGCAACCCGGAACACGGGCCATGATCGAGGTGCTTTTGCTGGGCCGGCAGCACGGCTACCCGCAACTGCAAGTGTCGATCGAAAAGGCTCTGGAGATGAGTTGTTTCGATGTGGAAGCCGTGCGCCTACTCCTGGAGGCGGAACGAAACGGGAAACGAGAGCCGCGTGAAGCGGTCGAGGTCGGGGCCTTGCGAGTGTATGACCGGCCACAACCGACCACCAGGAACTACGACCAGTTGCTGGAGAACTATTCCGGGAACGGGGTGATTCAATGAGCGCCGCGACGGTTCCCGTGCAACAGGCGACGATTCGGCAGTATGCCAAAGACCTGAGGCTGGCGACGGTGGGAGGGCAGTTTCTGTCGATGGCCGAAGAAGCAGCCAAGCAGAAGCAGGGGCACTTGAGTTATCTGGAAGCGCTGCTCGGAGCGGAAGTGGAAGATCGCTATCAGCATGGGGTAGCACGGCGGATAACCGATGCCCATTTCCCCAAGGTAAAAACACTGGAGGACTTTGCGTTCGCTGATGCGCCGCACCTTCCTGCTGCCCAGATCCGGAACCTGGCCGAAGGCGGGTACTTGAGCCGCAGCGAGCCAGTTATTTTTCTCGGGGAGACTGGCACGGGTAAAACGCACCTGGCAACGGGGCTGGCGATTGCCGCCTGTCGCCAGAGAAAACGGGTAAGGTTCACAACGGCGGCGCAGCTGGTGAATGAACTGACCGAAGCCAAGAACAAGAGCGAATTGAATCGTGTGACCAACCGGTGGATGCGCTATGAGTTAATCGTGATCGACGAAATGGCATATGTAGCGATGCCGGAAGCAGCTGCCGAGCTGTTGTTCCAGATCATCGCTGGCCGGGCCGAGAGAGCGGCGGTGATCGTGACAACGAATCTGCCGTTCTCGGAGTGGACCACGATGTTCCCGAACGCCAGGTTGTGCAAGGCCATGCTCGACCGGTTGACTGACCAGGCGCACATCATCGAGACCGGCACGGAGTCGTATCGTTTCCGCAGAACCCTGAATAAGAAGAAAGGCGGCAAGGGATGAGGCAACGGGTAGCGAGCTCCTCGGAAAACGGGGATGCTACGAGTCGACCGAGTTGGAGATCGTCGTTCCTGGGAGACGCTGACGCCACGCTTCTAGAACTTTTCCCGCATCCCGGTCTACGCTACGCCCTAAACGCGCCGCCCTACGGGCGCCGCAGGGCTTCGCTCCGACCGGGATGCGGGAGTTGATTCACCCAGGTGGTGGCCAGATAGGTGATCAAAGTGGGCCAAATTAGGTTGACGGAATCAG